>NZ_CP074140.1:0-4800000 GCF_019968705.1 Serratia sp. JSRIV004
GTGTCACTTTCGCTTTGGCAGCAGTGTCTTGCCCGATTGCAGGATGAGTTACCTGCCACAGAATTTAGTATGTGGATACGCCCATTGCAGGCGGAACTGAGTGACAATACCCTGGCGCTGTATGCGCCCAATCGCTTTGTGCTGGATTGGGTTCGCGATAAGTACTTAAACAATATCAATGGCCTGTTGAATGATTTCTGCGGTACGGATGCGCCGCTGTTGCGTTTTGAGGTGGGCAGCAAGCCACTGACACAAACCCTCAGCCAGCCCGTAATGGCCAGCGTCAACAGCGCTCCGGTAGCCCCGGTGGTGCGCACGGCTGCACCGTCCCGCCCAAGCTGGGACAACGCGGCACCGCCGCCTGAGCTGTCCTATCGTTCCAACGTCAACCCCAAGCACACCTTCGATAACTTCGTTGAGGGTAAGTCTAACCAGCTGGCTCGTGCTGCGGCGCGGCAGGTGGCAGACAATCCGGGGGGCGCTTATAACCCCCTGTTCCTGTATGGCGGTACCGGCCTGGGTAAAACGCACCTGTTGCATGCGGTAGGCAACGGCATCATGGCGCGTAAGGCCAATGCCAAAGTGGTCTATATGCACTCGGAACGCTTTGTGCAGGACATGGTCAAGGCGCTGCAAAATAACGCCATTGAAGAATTCAAACGCTACTACCGCTCGGTGGATGCGTTGCTGATCGATGATATTCAATTCTTTGCCAACAAAGAGCGTTCACAGGAAGAGTTCTTCCATACCTTTAACGCCCTGTTGGAAGGTAATCAACAGATCATCCTGACCTCGGATCGCTATCCAAAAGAGATCAATGGGGTGGAAGATCGTTTGAAATCCCGCTTCGGCTGGGGCCTGACGGTGGCGATCGAGCCGCCGGAGCTGGAAACCCGCGTGGCGATCCTGATGAAAAAGGCCGACGAGAACGATATCCGTCTGCCGGGCGAAGTGGCGTTCTTTATCGCCAAACGTCTGCGTTCCAACGTGCGTGAGCTCGAAGGGGCGCTGAACCGGGTGATCGCCAACGCCAACTTTACTGGCCGCGCCATCACCATCGATTTCGTGCGTGAAGCGCTGCGGGATCTGCTGGCGTTGCAGGAAAAGCTGGTCACCATCGACAATATCCAGAAGACGGTGGCCGAGTACTACAAAATCAAAATCGCGGACCTGCTGTCTAAACGGCGTTCGCGCTCGGTTGCCCGCCCGCGCCAGATGGCGATGGCATTGGCAAAAGAGCTCACCAACCACAGCCTGCCAGAAATCGGCGATGCGTTTGGTGGCCGCGACCATACTACGGTGTTGCACGCCTGCCGGAAGATCGAGCAGCTGCGTGAGGAAAGTCACGACATCAAAGAAGATTTCTCCAATTTAATCAGAACATTGTCGTCATAGCCCATATGAAATTTATCGTTGAACGTGAGCATCTGCTAAAACCGCTGCAACAGGTGAGCAGCCCACTGGGTGGCCGCCCGACGCTGCCAATTCTGGGTAACCTGCTGCTGCAGGTGACGGAAGGTTCCCTGTTACTGACAGGGACCGATCTGGAGATGGAGATGGTGGCCCGCGTTGCCCTGTCTCAGCCCCATGAAGCGGGCGCGACGACCGTCCCCGCGCGTAAATTCTTTGATATCTGCCGTGGCCTGCCGGAAGGTGCGGAGATTACGGTGATCCTCGAAGGCGACCGTATGCTGGTGCGTTCTGGCCGCAGCCGTTTCTCGCTGTCGACGCTGCCGGCGATAGACTTCCCGAATCTGGATGATTGGCAGAGCGAGGTGGAGTTCACCTTGCCGCAGGCGACGCTAAAGCGCCTGATTGAAGCCACCCAATTTTCGATGGCTCATCAGGATGTGCGCTATTACCTGAACGGTATGCTGTTTGAAACCGAAGGGGAAGAACTGCGCACCGTCGCCACCGATGGCCACCGCCTGGCGGTGTGTTCAATGCCGATTGGCCAACAGTTGCCTACCCATTCGGTGATCGTGCCGCGTAAAGGGGTGATGGAGCTGGTCCGCTTGCTTGACGGTGGCGATACGCCGCTACGGGTGCAGATTGGTAGCAACAACATCCGCGCCCACGTCGGTGACTTTATCTTCACTTCCAAGCTGGTTGACGGCCGTTTCCCTGATTATCGCCGCGTATTGCCGAAGAACCCGGACAAAACGCTGGAAGCGGGCTGTGATCTGCTCAAGCAGGCGTTTGCTCGTGCGGCCATTCTGTCGAACGAAAAGTTCCGCGGCGTGCGCCTGTACGTCAGCCAGAACCAGCTCAAGATCACCGCCAACAACCCGGAACAGGAAGAGGCGGAAGAGATCCTCGATGTCAGCTATGATGGCACCGAGATGGAAATTGGTTTCAACGTCAGCTATGTGCTGGACGTGCTGAACGCGCTCAAGTGTGAAGATGTGCGCCTGCTGCTGACCGATTCCGTCTCCAGCGTGCAGATCGAGGACGGTGCCAGCAAGTCCGCCGCCTACGTGGTTATGCCAATGCGGTTGTAATTT
Organism: Serratia sp. JSRIV004; assembly: GCF_019968705.1. Classification (NCBI taxonomy): domain Bacteria; kingdom Pseudomonadati; phylum Pseudomonadota; class Gammaproteobacteria; order Enterobacterales; family Yersiniaceae; genus Serratia; species Serratia sp. JSRIV004. The sequence continues at coordinate 2,505 of NZ_CP074140.1, forward strand.
TATAAATACCGTTTCGGTAAAGAGATGGCATGGCATTAACGCGTTTACTGATTAAAGATTTCCGCAATATCGAAGCTGCCGATCTGGCGCCTGCACCGGGGTTTAACTTCCTGGTGGGGGCCAACGGCAGCGGCAAGACCAGCGTGCTGGAGGCGGTTTATACCCTTGGTCATGGGCGCGCGTTTCGCAGCCTGCAGGCCGGGCGAGTGATCCGCCACGATCAGCCGGAGTTTGTGTTGCATGGCCGGATCGAAGGCAGCGGGCGCGAATTATCGGTAGGACTGAGTAAAAGCCGTCAGGGTGACAGCAAAGTGCGCATCGATGGCAGCGATGGCCATAAGGTGGCAGAGCTGGCACAGCTATTGCCTATGCAGTTGATCACCCCCGAAGGTTTTACCCTGCTTAATGGCGGGCCGAAGTATCGGCGTGCCTTCCTGGACTGGGGTTGTTTTCATAATGAACCCGGTTTTTTCACCGCCTGGAGCAACCTGAAAAGGTTACTGAAGCAGCGCAATGCCGCGCTGCGCCAGGTCAATCGCTATGCGCAGATCCGCGCCTGGGATCAGGAACTGATCCCGTTGGCCGAGCGTATCAGCGAGTGGCGGGCAGCTTACAGCGATGCAATTGCCGCGGATATCACCGCGACCTGCGCGCAGTTTTTGCCCGAATTTGCCCTGAGTTTCTCTTTCCAGCGCGGCTGGGACAAAGAGAGCGACTACGGAGAGCTGCTGGAGCGCCAGTTTGAGCGCGACAGGGCGTTAACCTATACCGCGGTGGGGCCGCATAAAGCGGACTTCCGCATTCGTGCCGAAGGTACGCCGGTAGAGGATTTGTTATCGCGCGGTCAGCTTAAACTGCTGATGTGCGCATTGCGCTTGGCGCAGGGTGAGTTTCTCACCCGCCAGAGCGGGCGGCGTTGCCTGTATCTGATTGATGATTTTGCCTCCGAGCTGGACACCGGCCGTCGCCGGTTGCTGGCCGATCGCCTGAAAGCCACCCAGGCACAGGTTTTTGTCAGTGCGGTAAGCGCTGAACAAGTAACCGACATGATGGGTGAAAAGGGCAAGATGTTCCGCGTGGAACAAGGTAAAATAGAGGTTCAACCACAGGACTAAAATGAGCGAGAAACGTTGATGTCGAATTCTTATGACTCCTCAAGTATCAAGGTATTAAAAGGGCTGGATGCGGTACGTAAGCGTCCGGGCATGTATATCGGTGATACTGATGACGGCACCGGTCTGCACCACATGGTATTCGAGGTCGTGGACAACGCTATCGACGAAGCACTCGCTGGCCACTGTAGCGACATTCAGGTGACGATCCACGCCGACAACTCCGTCTCGGTGCAGGATGATGGCCGTGGTATCCCAACCGGTATCCACGAAGAGGAAGGGGTGTCTGCGGCACAGGTCATCATGACCGTACTGCACGCCGGCGGTAAGTTTGACGACAACTCCTATAAGGTTTCCGGCGGTCTGCACGGCGTGGGCGTTTCTGTTGTTAACGCCCTGTCAGAAAAGCTGGAACTGGTGATCCGCCGCGAAGGCAAGGTCCATGAGCAAACTTACAAGCATGGCGAACCACAGGCCCCGCTGAAAGTCGTCGGTGAAACCGACCAGACAGGTACTACCCTGCGCTTCTGGCCGAGCTTCCAGACCTTTACCAATAACATCGAGTTTGAGTACGACATCCTGGCCAAGCGCCTGCGTGAACTGTCGTTCCTCAACTCGGGCGTCTCTATTCGCCTGAAAGACAAGCGCAACGACAGAGAAGACCACTTCCATTACGAAGGGGGTATCCGTGCGTTTGTGGAATACCTGAACAAGAACAAGACGCCGATCCACCCAACGGTGTTCTACTTCTCAACCGTGAAAGACGATATCGGTGTGGAAGTGGCGCTGCAGTGGAACGATGGTTTCCAGGAAAACATCTACTGTTTCACCAACAACATCCCGCAGCGTGATGGGGGGACTCACCTGGCCGGCTTCCGTGCCGCGATGACCCGTACCCTGAACACCTACATGGATAAAGAAGGCTACAGCAAAAAGTCCAAAATAAGCGCCACCGGTGACGATGCGCGTGAAGGCCTGATTGCCGTGGTTTCGGTGAAAGTGCCCGATCCTAAATTCTCTTCCCAGACCAAAGACAAGCTGGTGTCTTCGGAAGTGAAAACGGCGGTCGAATCTCTGATGAACGAGAAGCTGGTGGATTACCTGATGGAAAACCCAGCGGACGCCAAGATCGTGGTCGGTAAAATCATCGATGCGGCCCGTGCTCGTGAAGCGGCGCGTAAAGCGCGTGAAATGACCCGCCGTAAAGGCGCGCTGGATTTGGCTGGCTTGCCAGGCAAATTGGCGGACTGTCAGGAACGTGACCCGGCGTTGTCCGAACTCTACCTGGTGGAAGGGGACTCCGCGGGCGGCTCAGCCAAGCAGGGCCGTAACCGTAAGAACCAGGCAATCTTGCCGCTGAAAGGGAAAATCCTCAACGTTGAGAAAGCCCGCTTCGACAAGATGCTGTCCTCACAGGAAGTTGCCACGCTGATCACCGCGCTGGGCTGCGGCATTGGCCGTGACGAATACAACCCGGACAAACTGCGTTATCACAGCATCATTATCATGACCGATGCCGACGTCGACGGCTCGCACATCCGTACGCTGCTGTTGACCTTCTTCTATCGTCAGATGCCGGAAATCATCGAGCGTGGCCATGTGTATATTGCCCAGCCGCCGCTGTACAAGGTGAAAAAAGGCAAGCAGGAGCAGTACATCAAAGACGACGAAGCGATGGATCAGTATCAGATCTCCATCGCCCTCGACGGCGCGACCCTGCACACCAACGGTTCTGCACCAGCCTTGGCGGGTGAGCCGTTAGAGAAGCTGGTGGCTGAACATTACGCCGTGCAGAAGCAGATTGGCCGGATGGAACGCCGTTACCCGCGTGCGTTACTGAACAACCTGATCTACCAGCCAACCTTGAACGAAGACGATCTGAGCGACCGTGCCAAGGTGGAAAGCTGGATCGAATCGCTGGTGAAATTGCTCAACGATAACGAGCAGCACGGTAGCAGCTACAGTTCTGTGCTGGTTGAAAACCGTGAACGCCAGATGTTCGAACCGGTGCTGCGTATCCGTACCCATGGTGTTGATACAGACTACCCGCTGGACTTTGAATTTATCCGCGGTGGTGAATACCGCAGGATCTGTGCGTTGGGCGAAAAACTGCGCGGCCTGCTGGAAGAAGATGCCTATATCGAACGTGGCGAACGTCGCCAGCCGGTAGACAGCTTCGAACAGGCGTTGGAGTGGCTGGTGAAAGAGTCGCGCCGTGGCCTGTCGGTCCAGCGCTATAAAGGGCTGGGCGAAATGAACCCGGACCAGCTGTGGGAAACCACCATGGATCCCGATCAGCGGCGTATGCTGCGCGTAGCGGTGAAAGACGCTATTGCGGCCGATCAGCTGTTCACCACCCTGATGGGCGATGCGGTTGAACCACGCCGTGCCTTTATCGAAGAAAACGCCCTGAAAGCGGCGAATATCGATATCTAACGCCTTATTTGGCTATTAACAATCCGCGCCGGTTCGCCCGCGCGGATTTTTTTATGCCGTTTTTAGCACTAACAAGGCAAGCTGAAACGCGTTAGCATGAGAAAAAACCACTGGGAGACGCTCGAATGGCTATTGAACTGATTGCAATTGATATGGACGGTACGCTGCTCAATCCGCAGCACCAGATTACGCCCGCGGTAAAGCAGGCTCTGACCGCCGCGCGCGCTAAAGGCGTGCATGTGGTACTGGCTACCGGGCGGCCATATGTCGGCGTGCAGGACTATCTGCGTCAGTTGGATATTCAGGGGGAGGGCGATTTCTGCATCACTTATAACGGTGCTCTGGTGCTGAAGGCGACGGACGGGGCCTGCGTGCTGCAAGAAACGCTCGGCTTTGACGATTACCTCTATTTTGAGCAGTTGGCACGGGAGTTTGGCGTACATTTCCACGCCTTTGATTTCGATACCCTCTACACGCCAAATAAAGACATTGGCAAATATACCGTCCATGAATCGCAAATGACCGGTATCCCGCTGAAATACCGCAGCGTGGAAGAGATGGATCGCACCATGCGCTTCCCGAAGGTGATGATGATTGATGAGCCAGAGTTGCTGGATAGCGCGATAGCCCGCTTGCCCGCAGAGGCCTGGGATCGCTACACCATTATGAAAAGCGCCCCTTACTTCCTGGAGATCCTGCACAAGAATGTTGATAAGGGCGCGGGCGTCAGAATGCTGGCCGAGCATTTGGGCGTCAAGCAGGAAAACGTGATGGCGTTAGGCGATCAGGCTAATGATATTGCGATGGTCGAGTATGCCGGGCTGGGCGTGGCGATGGGCAATGCTATTGCAGAATTAAAGGAAATTGCCCAGCACGTGACCGGCACCAATACCGAAGACGGCGTCGCACTGGCCATTGAGAAGTTTGTGCTGAACGTTTAATGTCTGCCAGCCCCCTTCCCTGGGGGCTTAAGATGCTTCCACGTAAATCAGGTATGGCTGATGGCCTGCTGGTGTTATTTCTTTACTGAAATAACTAAGTCGCTCCTAAAAGAATATTTGTAGTGAGTTCATGTTTTATTAATATAAATTTTCGCGTTAATTAATTGCATTAATTTAAATGGTATAAATAAAAATTATTTTTGCGATCTGTATTTTTTATTGTATTTTAAATGACGAAATAGCTATTTATCACATCATCTTTCATTTTAGCTTACTCACTATATTGCAAAACAACTAATAAAGTTTGTTAGGAGATAATATGAAAAAAATTATAATATCATCATTGGCTTATATTGCCTTGACGCAAATATCCTTTGCCGCCAGAGACGTGACGACGGCACCGGATTTCTACTATCTTAAGGAAGCGCAGTCTATTGATAGCCTCTCCTTATTGCCCCCGCCACCGGCCGTTGACAGCATCGACTTCCTCAATGACAAAGCTCAGTATGACGCCGGTAAGTTGCTGAGGAATACGCCAAGAGGCAAGCAAGCTTATAACGATGCGCAGATTTACGGCGATGGCATACCACTGGCATTTTTCAACGCCTTCGGCATGGAAATAACACGCAAGAAAACGCCAGAGTTATATCGCCTGGTAACCAAAATGCGTGAGGATACCGGTGATTTGGCGACCCGCAGCGCCAAGGAGCATTATATGCGGACCCGGCCTTTTGCTTTTTATCATCAGGCGACCTGCCGCCCGGAAGAAGAAAGTGTGCTATCAACCAACGGTTCCTACCCTTCTGGCCATACGAGTATCGGTTGGGCTACTGCACTCGTGCTGGCGGAGATCAATCCTGCTCGCCAAGGGGAGATCCTCAAACGGGGTTATGAGATGGGGCAAAGCCGCGTGATTTGCGGCTATCATTGGCAGAGTGACGTTACCGCCGGGCGCCTGGTTGGGGCGGCTATCGTGGCACGTTTACACGCCGAGCCAACGTTTGTTGACCAGTTACAAAAAGCCAAGGCTGAATACCTGCGATTAGCAAAAGCGCCTTAAACCTGGGTGGTGTGAAACAGCCAGGCCGATCGGGTACTATGGCGGTTCTATGCCAGCCGGTATACAGGAGCCGCCATGAGCCATCAGGAACGACAGCTGACTTTTGATCCGCGAGGTCATCAACTCACCAACATTAATGTCTGGACGCCGTGCGGCCAATGGCTGGCATATGATGTACGGCCAAGCGGTGCATCCTTTACCGGGCTGAGTATTGAACGGGTGAACGTTGCCAGCGGTCAGGTGGAGGTGGTTTATCGGGCGCAGCATGGAGCCCATGTCGGCGTGGTGACGGTGAGCCCGGATGCGCCAGCGCGCTACGCGTTTATCCATGGGCCGGAACACCCAGACAGCTTCTGGCATTATGACTTCCACCATCGCCGTGGCGTGATCGTCAGCGAGCCGGATCGTGAATTGGCGATCACCCTGGACGCATTGGACATTACCGCCCCCTATACCCCAGGTGCGCTGCGTGGCGGCACCCACGTGCATGTCTTCAGCCCAGAGGGTAGCCGTCTGAGCTTCACCTATAACGACCATGTGATGCATGAACTCGATCCCGCACTGGATTTGCGTAACGTTGGCGTAGCGGTGCCGTTGCAAGGGGTAAATCCCCCCAAGCAGCACCCACGTGAATACGACGGAAGCCATTATTGCGTACTGGTCAGCGCAACCACGCCAACCCCGCAACCGGGCAGCGATCAAATCAATCGGGCTTATGAAGAAGGTTGGATTGGCCTGCAAGGTTATAGCAAACCCGATGGCAGTCGCCAGCGTTGGGCGTTGGCGTTTATCGGCGATACCCTCTCGCCGCAGGGGAAAAAGTTGCCGGAAGTGTTTGTGGTAGATTTACCTGAAAACGATGCCGACTATGCCAAAGCCGGGGAGGCTCCCTTGCAGGGAACGGCAACGACCTTACCTGCGCCACCGTTAGGCGTTCGACAACGGCGGTTAACCTATACCGGCCAACGCAACTATCCTGGGGTTGCCACCACGCCACGTCATTGGTTGCGGAGTTCGCCAGACGGCAGGGCCATCGCCTTCCTGATGCAAGACGATCGGGGCATAGTGCAACTGTGGACTGTTTCCCCCAATGGCGGGGAGGCGAATCAGGTGACACAATCGGATCACAGCATCCAGTCGGCCTTCAGTTGGCATCCGCAGGGGGGCAAGATTGCGCTGGTGTGTGATAACAGCGTGATGCTGTGCGATATCGCCAACGGCAATATGCAGCGCCTGACCAAACGGACTACGCAACCACCACTGGGGGACGCCGTGGTGTTCTCACCAGATGGCAAACAGGTGGCCTTTATGCGTGAAGTCGCCGGATTTAACCAGATTTTTGTGGTGGCGGTTTAACTACAACCCGGCCGGTGCTGGCGAGGTTGCCATGCCCTGGCCTGGATTGCCGCTGACAGCCAGATTTCGTTCTTCATCATGCTGGATACGGGCTTTGGGTGAGGCTGCCGCTTTATCGCTGCCAGAACGCAGGTAGTCGTAAGGCAGCAAAATGGTGTCCATCGCCGCCGACAGGGGCAGGTCGATCGCCAGCAGGGGCATCATGGCCCAACTGGTATCTTCGCTCTTCATCATATCGACATTGGCGCGCGTACCGGAGTAATAACCCTGGTCGGCCCCGGTGTGGCTGGCTACGCTGGAGCAACCGTTAGTGGTCAGCAGCAGGCAACCGGTCGCTATCATTTTTTTTATTGGTTTCATTCGTCCATCCTGAGGGGAGACATCCCCTGAAATTTGCTGATTTATAACATCCAGCCAAAGCATTGAAAGATGCAACATTCCGCACTGTGGCGGCTATCTCACTTTGAGTGTATGTGATAAACAAATTTTCGCCGTTTCCATTGGCAATTATTTCATCATCACCAGTTGAAATGTGGAAAGCAAACCCCATCTTCTTTACAAGGCCAAATTAAGAATTTGCCGTAAGGGAATTCAAGCCTTATAGCCTGTCCATGATGGAAGGCTTCATTATCAACCTCGCTGAAGTGCCTTAGGAGGCTGTTTTATGCGCAACTTTGATCTTTCCCCGCTGTACCGTTCCGCGATCGGTTTTGATCGTCTGTTCAACGCCCTTGAGGCTGGCCAAAGCCAGGGTAACGGTGGCTATCCGCCGTATAACGTTGAGCTGGTTGATGAAAATCATTACCGCATTGCCATCGCGGTGGCCGGGTTTGCCGAGCAGGAACTGGAGATCACCACGCAAGACAATCTGTTGATTGTGCGCGGGGCTCACACCAACGAACCTGCTGAGAGAACCTATTTATATCAAGGCATTGCCGAGCGTAACTTTGAACGCAAATTCCAGCTGGCCGAGCATATTCAAATTAGAGGCGCCAAACTGGAAAACGGCCTGCTGTATATCGATCTGGAACGTATCGTGCCGGAAACGTTAAAGCCGCGTCGGATCGAAATTAAGTAATTGTTGTTGTATCACCGTGCCTGCCGTTAGGGGGCAAACTTTAAACCTCGCTTCTTGGAAGGAGAGTATTATGCGTAACTACGATTTATCCCCACTTCTGCGTCAATGGATCGGTTTTGACAAGCTGGCCAGTTCAATGGGAGGCCAGGAGCCACAAGGGTTCCCGCCCTATAACATTGAGAAAAGCGACGATAACCACTATCGCATTTCCCTGGCGTTAGCCGGGTTCAAACAAAGCGAACTGGATATTGAAGTGGAAGGCCCGCGCCTGACCGTGCGTGGCAACCCCACACCGCCGGAAAAACAGGTGGAGTATCTGCATCAGGGGCTGGTGTGCAAAGAGTTCAGCCTGACCTTTACCCTGGCAGAGCACCTGCAGGTGTCCGAAGCCAAATTTGAAAACGGCCTGCTGCACATCGATCTGGTACGCCACGTGCCGGAAGCCTTGCAGCCACAACGCATCAGCATCGGTAGCACTCCGGAGCTGGAAGCCAAATAACCGGCTGAAAAAACACAAAAACTTGCGGGGGAGGTCCATTCGGGCCTCCCCCGTCGCATTCTGTGGCATACCCCACATTACCCCCCAACGCCTTATGTCAGAATCCCTATTAATTGCAGGCATTTAATCGCATACCGATTGTTAAACTTATGGTAAGGATGTGACGTATGAGTGATATCGCCCTGACCGTCAGCATGTTGGCGTTGGTGGCTATTCTCGGGTTATGGATTGGCAACTGGAAAGTGTATGGCGTGGGTTTAGGGATAGGCGGCGTCTTGTTCGGCGGCATCATCGTCGGACACTTTGCACAGACTTACCAGATCACTCTCAACGGCGACATGCTGCACTTTATTCAGGAGTTCGGTCTGATCCTGTTTGTTTACACCATCGGTATTCAGGTCGGCCCTGGTTTCTTCTCGTCCCTGCGCGTTTCCGGCCTCAAGCTCAATGGCTTCGCCATTCTGTTGGTGCTGGTGGGCGGCGTGGTGGCGGCGATTGTCCATAAGCTGTTTGCCGTGCCGTTGCCGATCATTCTCGGCGTGTTCTCCGGCGCGGTTACCAACACTCCGGCGCTCGGTGCCGGGCAGCAGATACTCACCGATCTGGGTTCCGATCCGGCGCTGGTTAACCGCATGGGGATGGGCTATGCGATGGCCTATCCGTTCGGTATCTGCGGCATTCTGCTGGTGATGTGGCTGATCCGGCTGTTTTTCCGCATCAATATCGATAAGGAAGCGCAGGAATTTGAAGACAGTCTGGGGAGCAATCGCGAACTGTTGCAGACCATGAACGTGGCGGTGCGTAACCCCAATCTACAAGGCATGGCCATCAAGAACGTACCGTTGCTCAACAGTGATGAGATCATTTGTTCGCGCCTCAAGCGCGGCGATTTACTGATGGTGCCCGCCCCGCATGAGACGCTGGAACTGGGGGATTTCCTGCACCTGGTCGGCAAGCGCGAAAAGCTGGAAAATGCCCGGCTGGTGATTGGCGAGGAAGTCGACGTATCGCTCTCCACCCGGGGGACTTCACTGCAAGTGGTTCGTGCGGTAGTGACCAACGAAAAGGTGCTGGGTAAAAAAATCCGCGATCTGGAGCTGAAGCAAAAATATGAGGTGGTGGTCTCTCGCCTCAACCGTGCCGGGGTCGAGCTGGTGGCGGGCAGCAATGTTACGCTGCAGTTCGGGGATATCCTCAACCTGGTGGGGCGGCCAGAATCCATTGAGGCGGTGGCCGCGATTGTCGGCAACGCCCAGCAGAAGCTGCAACAGGTGCAGATGCTGCCGGTATTTATCGGCATTGGCCTTGGGGTGCTGTTGGGTTCTATCCCGCTGTTTATTCCCGGCTTCCCGGCAGCATTGCGGTTGGGGTTAGCCGGTGGTCCGCTGGTGGTGGCGCTGATCCTGGGGCGTATTGGTAGCATCGGTAAGCTGTACTGGTTTATGCCGCCAAGTGCCAACCTGGCGCTGCGTGAACTGGGTATCGTGCTGTTCCTGGCTGTGGTTGGCCTGAAGTCGGGTGGCAACTTTGTCGATACCCTGCTGCATGGCGATGGGCTGGCGTGGGTCGGTTACGGGGCACTCATCACCTTCATACCGCTGATCAGCGTAGGTATTCTGGCTCGGGTAGTGGGTAAGATGAACTACCTGACGCTCTCCGGTATGCTGGCGGGCTCAATGACCGATCCCCCGGCGTTGGCCTTTGCCAATGGCCTGCACCCTACCAGCGGCGCTGCAGCGCTCTCTTATGCCACGGTCTATCCGTTGGCGATGTTCCTGCGCATTATGTCACCGCAGCTGTTGGCGGTGCTGTTCTGGGCAATGTAGCCTGCAAAAAGGGGCTCCGCTTGCGGAGCCCCAAGATACTGCTGACAAAATCTCAACCGGCTACGCTTCCTGGTGGGCGCGCTCAACCTCTTCGGCCAGGATCATCACGCCACGCTCAATATCTTCCGGATTAGGCACATAGTTCATGCGCATACATTGATGCGTATGCGGCCATTCATGCTCCAATCCCGGGAAGAAGTAGTGGCCAGGCACCATCAATACGCCACGCTTTTTCAGCCGTTGATACAGCAGCTCGGTGGTGATGGGCAGATCCTTGAACCACAGCCAGAGGAAGATAGCCCCTTCCGGTTTATGGATCAGGCAGCGCTCCGGCGACAGGTAACGGCGAATAATGCCGATGGTCTGCTCGACCCGCTGCTTGTAGAACGGGCGGATCACCTCGTTGGATAAACGCAGCAGATCGCCGCGCTCAATCATCTCCGTGGCCAGCGCCGGGCCAATGCTGCCTGGGGACAGGCTGATAATGCCGTTCATATTGGTCAGCGCGGTAATGACCTTCTCGTCGGCAATCACGATGCCACAGCGTGAGCCAGGCAGACCCAACTTGGACAAGCTCATGCACAGGATGATGTTCGGGTTCCACAGCGGCGTGGCTTCGCTGAAGATAATGCCGGGGAACGGCACGCCGTAAGCGTTATCGATCACCAGTGGGATATCACGCTGTTGCGCCAAGAGATCGAGCTTCATCAGCTCTTCGTCGGTGATCACGTTACCGGTCGGGTTGGTGGGGCGCGATACGCAGATCATGCCGATGTCGTCACCGATGTTCAGATGCTCAAAATCGACGTGATACTTGAACTGGCCGTCTGGCAGCAGCTCGATATTGGGTTTGGCAGAGACAAACAGCCCTTCATCCAGTCCGGAATCGGCATAGCCAATATATTCTGGCGCCAGCGGGAACAGCACGCGGCGGCGAGTGCCGTCGGCGTAACGGCCAGCGAACAGGTTAAACAAGTAGAAAAACGCGCTCTGGCTGCCATTTGTCAGTGCAATATTCTGTGGCTCGATCTGCCAGCCAAGCTCTTCCTGCAGCATAGTGGCCAGCGCTTTCAGCAGGGCGTCTTTGCCTTGCGGGCCGTCGTAGTTGCACAGTGCCTCGGTCAGCTTGCCCTGATCGAGCATCTCCTGGCACAGCTGTTTGAAGTAGCTGGCCATCTCTGGGATCTGCGCCGGGTTACCGCCGCCAAGCATGATGGCACCTGGCGTGCGCAGGCCTTCGTTCAGATCGTCCATCAAGCGGGTGATGCCCGCGTAACGGGTAAATTTGTCGCCGAAAAGTGAAAAATTCATAGCTGCTGCAATATGGTTGTAAGCGGGTAGACGCCCACCATACCGCCAGATAAAAGCGGGTGCAATGCGGCTGATATCTTACCCGCCGGGCATAGATGTCGCTCGGCGGGCTTTTTACAGCATAACGCGCTGAATTATTGTGACCGATCGCCAGCCCACACCACCATCACCTTATCACCCCCATGTTGGCGACTAAAGGCATAGTAATGAGGCGTTTGCTGGGATTGCTGCGTACCGGCACCGACTGCCGGGTGGCGCTCGCGGAACTGGCCTAGCCGCTGCCAATGTGCCAACAACGGCGCTTTGGCTCCTTGCAGTTCACCCCAGTTCATATCCGAGCGCGTGCCTTGTAAAGGATCGGAACCGGTAGGGCCAAACGGCCGGCCACTCTCATCACCGTAATAAATCTGTACCGCGCCCGGAGCCAATAGCAGCAGGTCTGCTGCTCGTTGCTGCAAAGGCAACGAACCTTTGGCATCGCTGGCGAAGAACAGGCGAGTGTCGTGCGAGGAAATATAGCTCAGCACGTTGAAGCCCAGCAGCTTGTCCGCCATTTGCTGATAGGTGGCATCGATATTGGAGAAGCAGCCCAGCGCCTGCGAGGCCTGATCCTGAAAATCGAAGTTGATCATCGCATCGAAGCCGTGCTGGTAATAGTCGCTTTTCATCACCCCGTGGCCCCAGGCTTCACCGGTCATCCAGAACGGCGCGTTATCCAGTGCCTGCTTGGGATTAGCCGCTTTCCACTCTGCCAGCGCCTCGGTGGCACGCTGCTTTAGCAGGTCCAGCGTGGGTTTATCGACGTGCTTGGCGGTATCAACGCGGAAACCGTCAATGCCGTAGTCGCGCACCCATTGGCTGAGCCAGGCCGTCAGATAATCGCGGGTGGTGGCCCCTGGGATTTCGCGCGCGGCGGTATCAGATTTATGGCGGAAGAACAGCGGTAGGCCGCTGGCTCCTGGCGCTTCAGTTTTGATGTCCGGAAGGAAAGCCAGTGACATGGTCAGGTCGTCGAAGCCCGGTGAGTCGTAATCGCCGATATCGGTGCGGATCCAGTTTTTTCCCCACCATTGGCTCCAGCCTGCCTTATCGCTGAAGTTGATGTAGTCGTTAAAGCTGTGCCAGCTCTGGCCAGGCCCAGGTTGCCAATCGCCCCAGTTTTTGCCGAGGGTTTTTGCGGCTTCGTCACTCTTCAGGTACAGCGAGCCGAACTGAAACTGCTGCATATCGGCCAGCGTGGCATAGCCGACGTGATTCACCACCACGTCAAACAGGATGCGGATCCCACGTTGATGTGCTTGCTCCACCAGATTACGCAGATCCTGCTCGTTGCCCATATTGGCATCGAGCTTGGTCCAGTCCTGGTGGTAGTAACCGTGGTAGGCATAATGCGGGAAATCCCCTTTGGTTCCGCCGCCGACCCAGCCGTGGATCTGTTCCAACGGGGAACTGATCCACAGGGCGTTGACCCCCAGCTGTTGCAGATAATCCAGTTTTTTCGTCAACCCGGCGAGGTCGCCGCCGTGGAAGGTGCCGATCTCCTGCATGCCGTCGCCGTGGCGGCCATAGCTGTGATCGTTGGCTGGGTTGCCGTTTTCAAAGCGATCGGTCAGCACGAAATAGACCGTGGCGTTGTGCCAGTTGAAAGCCGCCTGTGGCGGCGTATTGGCTGACTCTAGCAATAGCAGACCCCCGCTGTTGGCCGCCGGTTGCAGGGTGACCTGGCCCTGAACTACCGTGGCGATCTGGCCGGAGTAAAAATCGCGCACCGTTTCGCCTTCGGCAAAGGTGTCCTTCACCGCGATCGTGATCGGCTGGCCATCCCAGCGTTGGCAGGTACGGGCCACGGCGGCGACGGTTTTTTCCGGTTCGGCCTTCAGGCTGAGCTGCAAGGTAGGCGTACCGCTGCGGGTATCGATCCGCACCTGATAATCACCATCGCGAAATAGCCGCCAGTTGACCGGCTCGCTATCGCTACAGGGTTGCAGCGACAATGTCTGGTTCAGCTTAACCGCGTCACTGGGCTGCCAGCACTGTTGGTTCTGATACAGCCGCAGCGGCAGTTGGCCTTTGGCCAGGGTAGCCTGGCTGGTAAATAAACCGCTGGCGGATTCGCTGAAGGCCGGGAAGCTTTGCAGCGTCCAGTTGGCCAGCGCTGCGGGTGAAAGCAGCATCAGCAGGGGAAGGGTCAGGCGTTTCATGGCTCTCCTTACTCGTGGCAGGAAGCGTTTTTATCGTAGGGTAACCTAGTGTGCTGGATGGAGAAAAAATCGCCTCATCCCTGGGTAAGAATTTGGGGGCGGAGGGGGAAGGGGGAGACTGCTGCTCACTCCACAGGTTCAAAATGTAGCTACATAGCGAGCCGGAGCAGTCTCATTCAGTCAAACTTATTTCTTCAGCAACTGCGGGTTAACGTAGTTTTCTGTGACCGTGCCGGTCAAGGCGGCAATCAGGTTATCCACGGCGCACTCGGCCATGCCGTAGCGAGTCTCATGGGTAGCGGAACCGATATGCGGCAAAGCGACCACGTTGGCCATTTTCAGCAGCGGCGAATCGACCGCGACCGGCTCTTGCTCGAACACATCCAATCCAGCGGCATGAATGGTACCGTCTTGTAAGGCTTCAATCAGCGCTTGCTCATCTACCACCGGGCCACGCCCCGCGTTAATCAAAATTCCGCTCTGCTTCATCTTCGCCAGCTGTTCGCGGCCAATCAGATGGAAGGTTTGCTCAGTGAGCGGCAGCGTAATGCACAGGAAGTCCGACTTGGCCAGCAGCGTATCGAGATCGCAACGGCGGGCATTGAAGCGTTGCTCTGCTTCTTCATGTGTACGGCGTGCGTTGTACAGCACCGGCATGCCAAAGCCAAAATGCGCGCGCTGCGCCAGCGCCAGGCCGATGCGGCCCATACCGAGGATGCCGATGGTTTTATGATGCACGTCAACGCCGTACCAGTCAGGCCCGATGCTGCCCTGCCATTCCCCTGCCTTGACCCGCTCAGCCACCTCGACCACCCGGCGTGCGGTGGCCAACACCAGGCTCATGATGGTATCGGCCACGGTTTCGGTCAGGACGGTTGGGGTATGCATCAACAGCACCCGGTGGGCGTTGAGCGCTGCAACGTCAAAGTTGTCATAACCGACGGAGACGGTGGACGCCGCACGCAGTTTGGGGGCGCGTTGCAAAAAGGCTTCGTCAATCTTGCCGCCGGAACCGAGGATGCCTTCGGCCTGTTGTAGCGCCTGATCGAAGGCGGCGTTGTCCAGTTGCAGACCGTCAAAGGCATGAACGGTAAAGTGCTGGTCCAGCTTGGCACGCAGGTCGGCAGGAATACGTTTGTACAACACGATTGCAGGCTTCATCAAATAACTCCATCTGGCGAACGAGATGTTCAACATAACATATTGCAGGAGAGTGAAGGGCTGAGCCCCTCACTCGCAAGATCAGGCCACCTGGGGCTGAGCTTCATTACGTGCTGGCTTGACGATCAGCGTCAGCCCCACTGAGGCCAGCAGCGCGATAGCCATGAACATATAGGAGGCCGCCGGGCTGCCGGTCGCCCCGTTGAGGTAACCGACAAACCAGGAGCCGAAGAAGGAGCCCAGCGCGCCCATGCTGTTAATCAGCGCCATAGCACCCCCGGCGACGTTTCTTGGCAGCATCTCCGGAATGATGGCGAAAAACGGACCGTAAGGCGCATACATGGCCGCACCGGCGACCACCAGCAGACCATAGGAGATCCAGAAGTGGTTCGGGCCAATGGCGTAGGAAGCGAAGAAGGCCAGCGCGCCAATCAACAACAGCGGCCAAACAAACAGCTTACGGTTCTGCATCTTGTCCGATGCCCAGGAAACCACGATCATCGCAATGGTGGCGGCCAGATAAGGTACCGACGACAACCAGCCCGCTTCAACCATCCCCATCTGCATACCGCTGCGCAGGATCGAAGGCAGCCACAGCACAAAGCCATACACGCCGATGCTCCAGGCAAAATATTGCATGCACAGCAGGATCACGTTGCGCGAGCGGAAGGCTTCGCCGTAGTTGCGTACCGCCTTGATACCTTTCTGCTCCTCGGCCAGTTGCTGTTGCAACGCCAGCTTTTCCTGATCGCTCAGCCAGCCGACCTGTGACGGTTTGTCTTTGACCAGCACCCACCAACAGAATGCCCAGATCACCGCAGGAACCCCTTCGATGATAAACATTTCACGCCAGCCAAAGGCGTGGATCAGGTAGCCAGAAACCACCGACATCCACAACACCGTGACTGGATTGCCGAGGATCAGGAAGGTGTTGGCGCGAGAGCGTTCAGACTTGGTAAACCAGTTGCTGATGTAAATCAGCATTGCGGGCATCACCGCCGCCTCCACCACGCCGAGGATAAAGCGGATCGCTGCCAGCATCGGGATATTGCTGACCATGCCGGTCAGCGAGGCGCAGCCGCCCCACAGGATCAAACACCAGAAAATCAGCTTCTTGACGCTACGGCGTTCGGCGTAGATGGCGCCGGGGATTTGGAAGAAGAAATAGCCGAGGAAAAACAGGGCACCCAGCAGGGATGACATCCCTTTGGTGATGCCAAGATCGTCATTAATCCCGGCGGCAGAGGCAAAGCTAAAGTTGGCGCGGTCCAGATAGGCCAGGCTGTAGGTGATAAACACGATGGGCATGATGTACCACCAGCGTTTGGCCGCAATAGTTGCTTTAGTCATGTGCAGAACCCTTCAGTGGAGTCTTCTCACCAGCGGTGGCTTGCAGCCATCCGCTGGGGCTTGTGCTCTCCCGGCGTGCCTCGGTTGTAGGGACAGAGGTGGGCGCTCATTGGAGCAAATGATTATTCCGCCAGTGCGGCACGGGTTGGCAGCCCTTCGCTGTCGCCGATGGCCTGGATGGCCAGCGAACCGATCTTGTTGCCGCGTTGTACCGCCTGGATCAGCGTTTTGCCTTCCAGCAGGGCGCTCAGCGTCCCAACCGCGAAGCCGTCTCCGGCACCGACGGTATCAACCACGTTGGTGAC
Organism: Serratia sp. JSRIV004; assembly: GCF_019968705.1. Taxonomy (NCBI): domain Bacteria; kingdom Pseudomonadati; phylum Pseudomonadota; class Gammaproteobacteria; order Enterobacterales; family Yersiniaceae; genus Serratia; species Serratia sp. JSRIV004. The sequence continues at coordinate 19,141 of NZ_CP074140.1, forward strand.
TTTGACCGCGGGTACCGCAGCCTGGTCGCCGGCGGCGGTTTTAAACCAGGCACCCTCTGGCCCGGTTTTGATGATCACGGCCTGTACGCCGCGCTCCAGATAGAAATCGGCGATGCCTTCCGCGGTGGATTGTCCGGTCAGGATCTGGCCCTCTTTTAACCCTGGCAGCACCCAGTCGGCCGCGCAGGCCAGCTTGTTGAGCTGTTCGATCATCAGCTCCCGGCTAGACCACAGCACTGGGCGCAGGTTGGGGTCGAAGGAGATGGTTTTGCCCAGGGCGCGCATCTCGGCGGCGGCGAAATGGCACAGCTCCAGCGACTCGGCAGACAGCGCGGCGGCTACTCCGCTCAGGTGCAGATGGCGCGCCCCGGCGAAGTAGTCACGATCGAAGTCGGCGGTGGAAAGATGGCTGGCGGCGGAGCCTTTGCGGAAATACTCTACGCTGGGATCGGTTCCATCGGTATTTTTAGATTTCAGCTGAAAACCGGTTGGGTAGCGGCCATCAACGGTGACCCGCTGGGCATTAACCCCTTCTTTCGCCAGCTGTTGCAGGGTAAAGCGTCCAAACGAGTCATTACCTACCCGGCTGACCCAGCCGACGTTCAGACCCAGGCGGGCCAGTCCGATCGCTACGTTCAGCTCGGCACCGGCGATGCGTTTGGTAAAGCTTTCAACCTCGGCCAGATCGCCAGTTTGCGCTGCGACAAACATCGCCATGGCTTCACCCAGCGTGACGACATCTAAAGAATTTTGCGTGCTCATCATGCCTGCTCCCCACGTAACATATCCACGTAATGGCGGGTTACCGCCTCCAGATCGCTGCCCTGTAGCGGGAACTCGATGCCGCGTGGTACGTCCTGCGGCAAGCGGGCCAGCACTTCACGCCAGCTACCGTCGGTATCATCCAGGGCGATGGCGCGCCAGCCGCGTGGGCCAAGGGTGGCGGCTTTAACATGGATATAGCCGACGTGTGCGGCCAGCAGATTGGCGGCGGCCAGGGCGTCTTGCCCCACCCAATGCCAGTTGGCCATGTCGAACGTCATCCCGACCGGCAACTGGCTCTCTTCCACCGCATGGAAAAAGGCGTTCATCAATGACAGGATGCCGCAGTCTGGCGTTTGATCGTTCTCGACCACCAGTTGGGTTGCGGATTGCCCCAGCGCGATTTTTAACTCGGTAAAGTCAAAGCCTGGCCGGTAGTGGCCTAAAGCGAGTTTGAGCCTACTGGCTTGCAGGATCTTCGCCTCTGCCAAAAAGGCGGGCAGATTCGGGTTCAGGGTGTGCTGTGGGGTAAACAGTGACTCAGGAGCGGAATACACGGCGGCCAGTTGGTGTTGCTGCAGGGCTTTTGCCAGAGTGGGTAAAGCGTCCAGTTCCTGCGGGGAAAGCAGTTCACGGCGGATTTCCACGCCGTCTGCGCCTGCCTGAGCGATCAGGGGTAATAACGCCGCCTGCCCCCCTAGCTGCTGTACCTTGTCGTTGCCGTAGGCGCTGGTTACTACAATAATCTGTTGCTTCATCTTTTGGCTCCTGAGGTGACCTATCACCACCGCGACTGTTATTGCCACGGTAAATGGAACCGGTTCCATTGAAAAGCAGCAGCATGCAGAATTATGATCGCAATCACGGAGTTGGCTGAAAAATAGTCGTTTGAGGACTGGTGATTCGAGTGTGGCTTAACGCTGGGTGGAGCCACGAACGATCAGCTCACCGGAGAATAGCTGCTCGCTAACGGGATCATCGAGGCCCTGGATACGCTGCACCAGCAGCTCCAACGCGGCATGTCCTATCTGGTAGGTGGGCTGTTTCAGGGTGGTGATCCCCACCCCGGCCAGTTCGGCCCAATCCAGTTCGTCAAACCCCAGCAGGCCAATATCGTTGCCCCACTGCATGCCCAGGTGGCGCATAGCGCGCGCAACTTGCAGCGTTAGGGCACCGTTGGCTGAGATCACCGCTTTGCGCATGCCGCGATGGCGGGTGTTGAAGGTCTGTAATACCGTTGCCAGCTTTTCGGCGTCGTTGAGCGGGGTTTCAGCCTGCTCGGCGGATAAATCGGGATGTTTGGCCATGGTCTGGCGAAAGGCGTGCAGACGTTCAAGCCGGGTATTCACGGTGCCAATCGGCTCACTGAGGAACAGGATCGCCTCAAACCCCTGCTGTAACAAATGCTCCGTTGCGATGGCGGTGGCCTCGTGGTTATTCAGGCCCACCACATCGCAGGCGAAATCGGGAATTTTACGGTCGATCAGCACCATTGGCAGCATCGACTGTTGCAGCATGGAGAGCGCGTCTTCTCGCATCCCTACGGCGTTCACCACAATCCCTTCCACCCGGTAGCTGCTCAGCAACTGTAGATAGTGCTGTTCCTGATTGATCTCGTTATTGGTGTTACAGACCAGCAGGGTAAAGCCATGTTGACGGCAGGCGGCTTCGATACCGCGCATCACGTCGACGGAATAGGGATTGGTGATATCGGCGATGATCAGGCCGATCAGCCGCGTTTGTCCGCCTTTCAGGCTGCGTGCCATCTGGCTTGGGCGATAGTCGAGCTGCTGGATCGCGATGTCGATACGTTGCTTGAGGGCGTCGGAGAGCAGGTGCTGTTCACCATTGAGATAGCGCGACACGCTGGTTTTGCCGGTTTGGGCGTGTTTTGCCACATCACTGATGGTGGCGCGCCCTGAGGCACGCGTTGCTTTATCACTGCTCACAGCCAATCTCCCCTGCGGTTCAATGCCAAGGAGACTAACACACCAAGCCCAAAGCCGGGAATGACCCGTGTCAGGAGGTGGCCTCCTGCGCTTTGGCCTGCGTCTGGATTTTCTTGCCGGGGCTGCTGAGGGTGAAGACAGAAATCAGAGTGACACCCAAGGCAAGGCAGCCAAGGATCAGGTAAGTGTCGGCGAACCCCATACGGTCATACAGGCTACCTGCAAAGGCAGAGAGGAAGATGGCGGCCCCCTGTTTGGCAAACTGGAAACCAATCAGATAGATCGTGGCGGAAAGGCGGGTATCAAAGTTGGCGGTGATGTACTTGAAGGAGCCGACCAGCAGGAAAGGCACTTCCAGCGCGTGCAGCATTTTCAGCATGATGACTTCCAATGCCGTTGTGGCAAAGGCGGAGCCAATAATGCGTATGGACATGATGGTGCCGGCCAGCAGCAGCGTATTTTTCGCCCCGATGCGGTTAATAATCCACGGCGAGCAGAACATGATCAGCGCATTGGCCAATTCTCCGGCGGTGGTTGCATAACCGAAGACTTCGGTACCGCGCTGGGGCGAGCTGAAGAAAGTTTTGAAGAAGTTGGCAAACTGTTGATCGAACACGTCATAGACGCAGGCTACGCCGACCACATACAGGATGAACATCCACATCTTCGGCATCCTGAACAGCGCTACCACCATCCTCAGGTTGAACTGGCTCTGGTTGGCACCCAGTTTGCCCATGACCATGGCGTTAGGATTTTCGCGCGGGTTGGCCAGGATCAGGAGTAGCATCAGTAGCACTGCGGCTCCAGAACCCATCCAAAAGACGATATCCGGATTGATGTTGAATAACACCCCGGCGGTAGACGCACAGATCCCCCAGCCGAAACAGCCAAACATCCTTGCCTTGCCGTATTCGAAGGCACTTTTGCGGCTGACTCGCTCGATATAAGCCTCAACGGCTCCCGCGCCCCCTGAAAAAGCAAATCCGATATAGGCCCCGCCCACCATGGCTCCGAGCAAGACGTTGATTTTCAATAACGGTGCAAAGACGTAGAGGAAGAAGGGGGCAAAGAAAAACAGCAACAGGGTAATCACCCAAAGCAGATGTTTTTTCAGCCCGAGCTTATCGGAAATAATGCCGAAAATGGGTTGGAAGAGAATGGCAAACAGAGACAGACAGGAAAATACCAGGCCAGTTTCGGTTTTATTCAACCCGATGACTTCAGACAGCCAGATCGGCAGAAACGGAAAGCAGGTGGCCATAATGAAAAAGTAGAGGAAAAAGAAAGCGCCAAATATCCAGAAGTTACGGTTATTTTTATAGGTACAGACGGTGGCGTTCATGGTGATTGTCCTTCCACGACGAGCTTTGGGTGTGCAGCGGCCCGCCGTGGTGAGCGCTGCACCTGCAAATCTATGGGATAACTCAGAGCTGTTCCAGGCCGATCAGCATGGCGCTTTCCGGATCCAGTACCGGTAACGCCAGGCCGACCTGTGCCAGCCATTCCCCGCTAACGTCGCAGGGCTGTTTCATCCAGGCGGGTAACTGGCGCATGGTATGGCCACCCTGCTGTTGGTGAATCAGCGGCGGGGTATCCAGCAGGGTGATCCGATAACGTGCATCCGGCCTCAACCCTGGAATGCGCAAATTACCCGGCAACTGGTGATCCGGCATCGCCAACTGGCTGACCAGAATGACTGCTCGCTCCTGTCCTGGGGCAACCACGCCATTAATCTGGGTGCTTGGGTCGTGATGATCGATACGGATAACATCGCCGCTATGTAGCAGCGGCCGGAGAGATTTGTGCAACGCCACATAGCGGACGAAGCCAAGCTGTTCGGCGTCACCTTCTTTGACCGGGTCGAGTTCGATACCCATGTGACCGAACAGCGCCGTCAGGCCGCGAAAACCGATGCTGTGCTGACGTTCGGTGGCGTGACAACGTCGGTTGCCGATGTGTGAGCCCATCACTTCCGGGGGGAAGAAATAGCTCATGCCACGCTGAATGGTTTGACGTTCCAGCGCGTCGTTGTTGTCGGAGGCCCAGAAGCGGTGGCAGCGTTGCAGGACCTCATAATCGATACGGCCCCCACCGGAGGCGCAGGATTCGAATTCCACCTGCGGGAAGCGTTCCCTCAAACTATCCAACAGGCGATAGAATTGCTCGGTCTGGGCTGTCAGCGAGGCGCGGCCAAGGTGTGCGGGTTGCACGATCTCGCGGTTCATGTCCCACTTGATGTAGTCGATATCATGATTGCTCAGTAGCCAGTTCATACGCTCCAGCAGGTATTCGAAGACCTGTGGGTTGCACAAATCGAGCACGTACTGAAAACGTCCGGTAGGTTGCTGATAGCCCAGTAAACCTAACACCCAGTCGGGGTGAGCCCGGAACAGATCGGAATCTGGATTGATCATCTCTGGCTCCACCCAGATACCGAATTCCATGCCTAGCCGTTTAACATGCTCGATCACCGGTGCCAGCCCGTTCGGGTATTTTTTCTCGTCCAGATACCAGTCGCCAAGTGCGGCGCGATCGTGGTTGCGCCCACGGAACCAGCCGTCATCAATGATAAAGCGTTCTACGCCAAGTTCGGCCGATTTGGTGGCCATTTGCATGATGTACTCGGGCTGGTGGTCGAAATAGATGCCCTCCCAGGTATTGAGATGCACGGGACGTGGCTTGTGTTCAGGGAAGTGCAGGATATTCTGGCGGACATAACGGTGAAACTGCTGGCTGAGCGCATTCAGACCCGTGCGAGAGCTGGCGGCATACAGCCAGGGCGTGCTTAGGCTGGCTCCGCCTTCCAGCTCCTGCTCGCCTGGCAGATACAGGGCCTCTGCCTGCAGCAGGCGGCGGCCATCGGTTTTCACATCGGCGCGCAGGCGATGGTTGCCGCTCCAACCGAGATGAATGCCCCAGACTTCCCCTTGTTGCTCGCTGAAGCCACGGCTACCTACCATCATGCCGGGGAAGTATTCATGAGAGCTGCGTCCTCGGCGGTTTTCCTGCAGGTATCCACCATGCTCCAGGGTGACGCGGTGCGGTTGGAACTCGCGGATCCAGCGGCCATGAAACGCCATCACTTCACCAGCACGCTCAGGCAAGGGCAGTGTTAACGCCAATCGGTTAACCCAGTAACGAGCAGCATGATGATTGATCAACGTATGGCGCATCTTTAGCACGCCGCTGGCGCTGTCCAATTGCAGTTCGCTGCGTAGTTGCAGCCCAGCCTGTGGGTCTTCTGCCAGGATCAGTAACTGATTGTCTTGATGCGTGATTTCGCTGGTGGTGAATACGGGTGACCAATCGTAGCCGTCACGATGGCCTTCCACTCCCGGTGAGCCAAACAGACCGCGTCCAGATTCTGCCGCCAGCGTCAGTGGCGCATCGACATCCAGCCTGCCGTTGGGCACCGCCCGGCTCAGCGTCAGGACATCTTCCGGCATAAACCCGCTTAAATGAGGGCCCCAATAGAGAATTTCGGCAAACGGCTGGCAACGAACAATGACGTCGGTCATGGGGCTGGTTAACCGCACAATGGTGGGTTCCATGTTTTGACTCCTTTACGATCTTTGGCTCAACTCAGTGGCCTCATCATTGATCCGAAACGTTTCGGATTAAAACCTAAACGTTTCGGAACTGTGATCTGGTCGGGCAAAAAACGTCGTTGTTTTAAACGATCAGGAGGTAAGGGGGAGCTCGTCAGGGTTGGGTTTTAGCACCGGTTGCCACAGTACCTGTAATTGTTGCAGGGGTTCACCACGGATCAGGCCAAGAGTCATTTGTGCGATTTGTTGGCCGACTTCTGCGCGGGTGGCTTGGACGATGGAGGCTACAGGAAGATCGAGCAGGCTTTCCGCTGGTAATCCGTCATACACCACCAGAGAAACTCCACCGGGGCCGAGTTTATCGGCATCACGAAGCGCCATTGCTGCCCCCTCGCCGTGACCGTTGCAGTCAGTAATGATTGCCGTCGGTGGATCGGCTAACGCCAATAACGCTTGGGTGGTCAGATAGCCCGCGCGACGGCTTGGCGTGATACTGCACAGATAATCGTCACGTTGTTGCAGTTGATGGTTGGCCAGTCCATCCAGATAACCTTGGCGGCGTTGGCTGATAAATGACTGCTGGTTATTTTCGCCCAGATAGGCAATTTTCCGGTGGCCGAGCGCCACCAGATAGTCCACAGCCATCAGGCTGCCAGCGCGATTATCAAAATCAAACCAGGCGTAATCTTTCACCAGTTGGCTGCGGCCGAGCGCCAGAAACGGGAAGTTAAGCCGCTGTAATTCATGCAGACGCGGATCGTTGTCTAGCGTATGGGCAACAATCAACGCATCAACACGTTTGCTTGCAATCAGACGAGTAAAGGCCTGATGGGGCGCATCATCTGCCACCAGCAGCAGATCGATCTCGTGGCGTACCAACTCATTGCTGATACAACCGATCATCTCCATCAAGGTAGAGTTACTTAACGTGTAGTTATTGAAGGGAAAAACCAGACCAACGGCGTCGATTTTGCCCATTTTTAAGCGGCGTGCCAGGGTATTGGGGCGATACCCCAAACGCTCTGCCTCAGCCTCTACCCGTTGGCGCGTATCTTGGGCCACGTCGCCGTAGCCATTCAGGGCGCGACTCACGGTGGTAACGGAGAGATCCAATGCTTTGGCAATCGCTTTCAGGGACATATTTCACTCTACAGAAGGTGTTGGGATGCCGGGCGAGAGTAACACAGGCAGAGGAACCGGCGGGAGAGGTGAGGGCAGGAAATGCGAACTGGCGGGGCAAAGGCCCCGCACTGTGGGCTTACAGCGGGCTGAGAGTGATCTCGACGCGGCGGTTCTGCGCCTTGCCTGCGGTGGTGCTATTGGAGGCGATCGGGTTATCCGGGCCAGCACCGGTTGAGCGGATGCGGTTGGCGGCTACCCCTTGGGTGATTAGCGCGCTGGCCACACCGTCTGCACGTTGCTGGGACAGCGTCATATTATGCGCACGGGCCCCGGTGCTGTCGGTGTAACCCACCACGTTGACGGCGGTTTTCTCATACTCTTTCAGCACCATCGCCACGCCGGTCAGGGTGTTGGCGCCCGCCGGTTTCAGCGTGCTGCTGTCGGTATCGAAGGTCACGTTGTTCGGCATATTCAGCACGATATTATCGCCCTGACGGGTAACGCTAACGCCGGTGCCTTTCATTTTGTCGCGCAGTTTGGCTTCCTGCACGTCCATGTAGTATCCGGCGCCACCGCCTAATGCGGCACCGGCTGCGGCGCCGATCAGCGCGCCTTTGCCACGGTCTTTTTTCGATGAAGAGATCATACCGATACCGGCACCCAGGGCAGCGCCAACGCCAGCGCCAATACCGGCTTTGCCGGCTTCTGACTCCCCGGTGTAAGGGTTGGTGGTACAAGCCGATAGCGTCATGGCAACGGCTACTGCACCAGCAATTATCGCAATGCGTTTTTTCATTGTTAGTTCCTTTAAAAGCAGGGATATCTGCGTGCGCTACTCCAAACTGGAGGCGCTAAATCGTCGGCATTCAGCCGCCAGCCCCAAACGGGCCGCGCAACTATGACGTACCTTTTGGCCCGCAGTTCCGATAAAAATCGTGACAAATTATAAACCTGTAAGCCAGGCAGGAAGGTAGCCGCCAAATCGCCGCTTGGGAACCAGAACAAACTGAATTGATGTGGGAGTGGTTGATCTTTCGCCCCGATGAGATGCGATTAGGCTAACGTTTCGCCATTGCTGGCGATCACGCGGCGATACCAGTCGAAGCTCTGTTTCTTCGAGCGGGCAAAGCTGCCGCTGCCGTCGTCGTGCTTATCCACGTAGATAAAACCGTAGCGCTTACTGTATTGCCCGGTGGTGAAGGATACGCAGTCGATACAGCCCCAGGGGGTGAAGCCCATGACCTCAACGCCGTCGTCGATCACCGCTTTTTTCATCTGCTCGATGTGCGAACGCAGATAGGCGATGCGGTAATCGTCGTGGATCTGGCCATCGGCCTCGGGCTTATCCAGCGCACCGAAGCCGTTCTCGACGATAAACAGCGGCTTCTGGTAGCGTTCATAGAGGATATTGAGCGTATAGCGCAGCCCCACCGGATCGATCTGCCAGCCCCAGTCGGACGCTTTCACATAAGGGTTCGGCACGCTGCCTTCAAAACCGGCCAGCGCCGTGCCCGTGCCGATGGAGTCCGCCTGCACCGCGTTACTCATGTAGTAGCTCAGGCCGATATAGTCTGCACAACCTTCACGCAGGATCTGCTCATCCTCCGGTTGCATCTGGATGTGGTAACCCTTGCGCTCCCATTCGTGCAGGATGTAGGACGGGTAATAGCCGCGCATATGCACATCGCCAAACAGGAAGCGTTCACGCATCGCCTCTTGGGCGTACATCACGTCGTCCGGATTGCAGGAGAACGGATACAGCGGCACCATGGCGATCATGCAGCCAATCTGCAGTTCCGGGTTGATGGCATGTCCCAGTTTGACCACCTGTGCGCTGGCGACAAACTGATGGTGCAGTACCTGATACATGCACTCTTCCGGGTTCGGTTCCTGGGTGAAAATCACCCCTGAACAGCAGTAGCCGAACAGCGGAGTCTTCCAGTTGCGCTGGTTGTTGATCTCGTTGAAGGTCATCCAGTACTTCACTTTGTGCTGGTAACGGGAGATGACCACTTCGCTAAAGCGCACAAAGAAATCGACTACCTTGCGGTTTTTCCAGCCGCCATATGCTTTCACCAGATGCCATGGCATCTCAAAGTGGGAAAGAGTGATCACCGGCTCAATGCCGTATTTCAGCAACTCGTCAAACAGGTTGTCGTAGAACTGTAACCCTTCTTCGTTCGGTTCCAGCTCGTCCCCCAGCGGGAAGATGCGCGACCAGGCAATAGAGGTGCGGAAGCACTTGAAGCCCATTTCGGCAAACAGCGCGATATCGCCTTGATAACGGTGATAGAAGTCCACCGCCTCGTGGTTGGCGTAGAGGTAGCCTGGTTCAATGCCGTCGGTGATCACGCGATCGACGCCGTGGGCACCGCTGGACAGCACATCGACGATGCTTGGGCCTTTACCGCCCTGATCCCAGCCGCCTTCAACCTGATGTGCCGCTACCGCGCCACCCCACAGGAAATTATCCGGTAACTGTTTTTTCATAACTTTGCTTCTCTTGGTAGATGAATTTAGGCCATTTCAGGCTTGTTGAGCGGTGCCGCTGGCGCAGGCTGTTCTTCTTTGAAGCCGACGATATAGGTTAGTACCGCACCAAGCACAAATGCCACGCAGATGGACAACAGGAAGCCAAGGAACTGCGGCATATGGCCTTCTTTAAAGAACACCGGCAGCACGGCAATCCCCGGCAGGCAATAGCTCCATGACACCGCGTTGAAGGCTCCGGCAATGGAACCGCCGACCGCACCGGCGACACAGCCGCAAATCATTGGGCGTTTCAGACGCAACGCCACGCCGTAGATGGCGGGCTCCGTGATGCCAAACAGGGCGGTCATGCCCGCAGACAGCGAAACGCGCTTCATCTCCGGGTCTTTGGATTTCAAATAGACGCCCAGCACGGCACCCGCCATGGCAAACACCGGCGAGGCTTGCAGGCCGGTAAAGGTGTCATAACCCAGTGTGGCATAGTTCCCCACGGTGACCGGCGTGATCCCCCAGTGTACGCCCAGCGTGACCAACGGCATCCACAGTGCGCCTACCACCGCTCCGGCAATGGAAGGGCTGAGGTGATACAGCGTGTTATAGACGCCACCGATGGCACCGCCAATCATGTTGCCGATCGGGCCAAAGGCCAGCAGCGTCAGCGGCACCATGATCGCGATACAGAACATCGGCGTGAACAGGTTGCGGATCACCAGCGGCAGGATGCGTTCAAAGAAACGCTGCACATAAGACATGATCCAGACCATCAATATGATCGGGATCACCGAGGCGGTGTAGCTGAGATACTGCACCGGCATGCCCAGGAAGGTGAGGGGATCGGCGTTAATCGGGATACCGGCCACCTCGGCCAGCACCCTGGCAATCTGTGGGTTATTGACGGCTTCCTGCATCAAAGCCTGCATGGCCGGATCGGCAGAGTTCACCAACAGGATTTTATTGGCGGTGAGCATGTTCATATAGTCTGGAGAGACCAGCGCACAGGCCGCGATCACTGCGGTGAACGGGTTGACGTTGAATTTTTTCGCGGCGGTGAAGGCCACCATCACCGGCAGGAAAGTGAAGCCGGTCCAGGAAACGAAGTTCAGGATACGATAGGTGCCGCTGGCCGGATCCATCCAGCCCAAGGCAGCAAACAGCGAGATGAGCCCCTGCAACACCCCGCAGGCTGCCAGCGGATACAGGAAGGGGGCGAAGATGCTGGAGATAATGTCCATCAGGCGGCTGACGATGCCGACGTTCGGCGCGCTGACCGCCACGTTCTCATCCATATTGACCAGCTTCAGCACTTCCCGATAGGCATCGCCGACGTGGTTGCCGATCACCACCTGCAATTGGCCACTGGATTCGATAACGGTAATAACGCCTTTGACGCGTTTCAACGTGTCTTTATCGGCCTGGCTACTGTCTTTTAGAATAAATCGTAAACGGGTGGCGCAATGTGTGACATTAATCACATTATTATCGCCGCCAATCAGGCGCACGATCTCTTTTGCCGAGTCAGCATAATTAATTGCCATCAACGTAACTCCATCTGTGGGGTACAGAAATATCGGGCTTTATTGTAGGTCGAAGGTGATTTCTAAATGGATAGTAGCAAACGGCAAGAGAATGTCACGATATAACAAAATGGCAAAATAGTGATTTGTCACATACAAAAAACAGGGTGTTATTTAACGTGCTTTAACTAATAACATTAATGGCCGAGGCTTTTAGCCAGCTTTTTCCCTATCGCCTCCAACATATACATCACCGGTACCTGGGTAGTGATATCGTATTCGCTGGCAATGCGGATTTGCGGCATGTGATAAGAGAGGTTAAAGTCCGCCATGCGCGCCAGTGAAGAGGTTTCGCTATTGGTAATGCTGACGATCTTACAGTTATGCAGGCTAAATTGGCTGGCCAATTTAAGAATTTCCGGCGTTTCTCCAGAAACCGATAAAATAATGGCTACCGCGTTTTTATACATATCGCTGCTGATGGGATAATAAGGATCATCGATATAATTACTGAATTTACCAACGTTAGAGAAAAAACGGGCGCCGTACTTACCTAAGGTGCCGGATGTTCCTGCTCCAACAAAGATGATCCGTTCCGCGTTGGCAATGTGCGCTGCCGCATCCGTAATTAACTGTTCAAACTCTTCATTGTTAATACTCTTGAAGAAGCTGACAATTTCACTGACGCCGGAGGTTAGCAGCAGCTTGTCTTCCTGTTCCAGATAGAGTTTAAAACGAATGCGGAATTCCGAATAGCCGCTGAAATTCATTTTCTTACAAAAGCGTAATACCGTGGTGGTGGAGACCTTGGCACCGTCCGCCAGCTCGCGAATGGTCATATACATAACCTTGTCCTTATTTTTGATGACGTAGTTGTACACCATCAATTCAAGACCGTTGAGCTTGGATAAGGCGATATGGGTAAACATGCGGGATCTCGTTGACAAGGTTGGCTGCCAAAGTACCAGAAGCGGGCAGGGATGACAAAGCCCGCCCGCCGCTTCTTCAGGGGTAGCGCAGTTCGGTTGCGGCCCAGTTCATGATCAGCGTATGGGCCTGGGTCTCCTGGTTGAACTGGCGTTGTACTTCACTGAACCCATGCTTGCGGTAAAAGGCGCAGGCCCGCAGATTCTGCTCGTATACCTCCAGGCTCAGCCAGCCGTGCTGTTGCTGCACGTGTTCCATCAGCGCTGCTCCGACGCCTTGGCCGTGGAAGCGTTCATCGACAAACAGCGCACCCACAAAGCGTTCATCCAGCACGCTGATAAAACCGGCGATCTGCTGGTGGTGCAGATAAACCCAGGTTTTGGCGCGTGGCAGATAGCTTTCACGCACCAGTTGGGCGGTTTGCTGCCAATAATCGGCCGCGATAAACGGATGGGCTTGGGTGGTACTTGCCTGCCACAGCGTCATAAGCGGCTCGATATCTGCCGGGACGGCGGTGCGGATCATGCCTGGCGCTGCTTTGGGTGGCAAAAGCACCCGGTAACATGATCGTTCACCAGGCCGCTGGCCTGCATAAAGGCATAGCAGGTGGTTGAGCCGATAAATTTAAAGCCGCGCTTTTTCAACGCCTTGGACAGGGCATCGGACTGTTCGGTTTTGGCTGGGACTTCGCCAAGCGCCTGCCAGTGATTGATCAGCGGCTTGCCGGTGACGAATTGCCAGATAAAGGTGACAAAATCCTCTCCGGCGGCTTCCATCGCCAGATAGGCCTTGGCATTGTTGATAATCGCCTCAATCTTGCCGCGATGGCGGATGATGCCGCTGTCTTGCATCAGCGTTGCCACGTCTTGCTCGGTCATGGCTGCAATGTGCTGCGGATCGAAATTGTGGAAGGCACGGCGGTAGTTTTCACGTTTTTTCAGCACGGTGATCCAGGAAAGACCGGCCTGCTGGCCTTCCAGGCACAGCATTTCGAACAGCTCGCGTGCGTCGGTGGTGGGTACGCCCCATTCCTGGTCATGATACTCAAGATATAGCGGATCGGCGGTAACCCAACCGCAACGTTCGATGGCCATACGAGGATTCCTTTTGCTGTATTTATTTACAGGTAATCATCGCCGTAAGTTGCCTGCTTGGCAACCCTTCGCACGATTTATCGTCAGTTAACTTGACGTTATGTGAATCCCCGCAATATTTACTACACGGCTATGGCGATAACTGCCAACGATAAGAACAGGATTTCCTCTATTTATGACTAGGAGTCTATTTATGCCTCTGAAAAGACAGGGTAAGCACACCCCAACGGTGCTTGCCGTGACGTTAGCTTTTTGCCTCAGTGCTACGGCACAGGCTTACGATCAACTGTACGTGTTTGGTGACAGCCTGAGTGATACCGGCAATAACGGCCGCTTCACTTATGACAGTAACCAACATCGGCTGTATGACGAAATACTGGGCCAGCGCATCGGTGCCGCGCTGGTGGCGTCCGATAGCGGTGGCTACAACTATGCTGCCGGTGGTGGCGTGGCTGTACCGGCGCTAAACCCGGCGGACAATACCGAGGATCAGCTACAAAGCTACCTTGCGCGGGTTAACGGCAGGGCCGACGGCGACGGTCTGTATATTCACTGGATTGGCGGTAACGATCTGGCCGCCGCGGCGATGAATGTGGCAACCGCACCGGAGGTGGCCTATACCAGCGCCTTGGCTGCGGCGACTCAGGTGCACGCTTTATTGAACGCCGGTGCCGGGACGGTGATAGTGCCAACGGTACCCAATATCGGCTCAACCCCGCAGTTGATGGAACTGATTATCCAGCAGGCGCTGGGGCCAGTGCAGGGCGCGGCCATACTGGCGGCGTACGGCAAGCTTAATACTCTCGCCACGCCGGATAACGCTTCGCGCCAGCAGGCGATCCATCAGGCTTTAGGTGCCGCGGCACAGCAGGCCAGCAGCAATCCTATGGTGCAACAGGCCATCGCTGCCCAACTGAGCGCGGCTTTTGACAGTTTCAGCGCCCAGGCGGCCCAGCTTACCGATTTTTATAACCAGAGCGAAGATCGCCTGTTGGCTCAGGGCGGCGGTAATATCGTGCGCGTAGATGTCAACAAACTGTTCAGCGAGGCGATCGCCAATCCGGGCCAGTTTGGTTTTACCAACACCGCCGGTATGGCCTGCCCAGCGGGAGTTTCTTCGGCGGTATGCAGTTCGTCCATGCCAGGCTTTAACAGCGAGCAGGCTTATCTGTTTGCCGATCATTTCCACCCTAGCCCACAGGCTCACCAACTGATCGCCGATTATATTCAGGCGGTATTGGATGGCCCGGCGCAGGCAGTGGCACTCAACCAGGCAACCGCCGCCTTCGCGCGTGATAGCCGTGCTACCCTGGACAGCCGTTTTCAGCAGCTACGCACCAACAGCAATCCGCAGGGGTCATTTGGCGTGTTCGGCGGCTATGCCGGGCAACGTTACGATTATTCTGCCAATACGGTTGCCGGGGATGGCGACGCCACCACGCATAACCTAACGCTGGGCGTGGATTATCAACTGACGGATGAGTGGCTGATAGGTGCGCTGATCTCAGGTTCCAACGACAATCAGCAACCTTCCAGCCGTTACGATTATAAGGCGCGTGGCGTGCTGCTGTCGGCCTTCAGCTCAGTAACGCTGTTTGAGCAGGGATGGGTCAATGCCGATTTGCACTATGCCAGCGTGAATTACGACGATATTAACCGCAGTATGCAGCTGGGTTCGCTAACCCGCACAGAAACCGGCGATACCGATGGTAAGCAGTGGGGCGCACGCGTTACTGCGGGGTATGACTTCCCAATCGCTTCGTACCTCACCACTGGGCCGATGGCCCAGTTTGCCTGGGATTACAGCAACGTCTCCGGTTATAGCGAGAATGGCGACGACAGTACGGCCATGCGTTTCAACGATCAGACCTATCATTCGCAGATTGGCGCTGTAGGATGGCGATTGGATAGCCAACTTGGGGTAGTTAATCCCTACGCGGAGGTGAGCTATCAGCATCAGTTCGGTGATGGCGTTTACCGGGCAGGCGGTGGATTGAAATCGACCCAGACCTCATTCACCCGCGACAGCGCCAGCCAGGATAAAAACTGGATGGATATCACCTTGGGGGCGAATATGCCATTGAGCGATCGGGTGGCGGCCTTTGCGACGGTTTCGCAAACCAGCGGCTTGAGCAGTGGTGAGCAATTTATGTACAATGTGGGGGTCAGTGCGCGTTTTTGAAGAATGGCTTTAAACTTAATTGCCCGGTGCCAGACGGTTTGGTGCCGGGAAGAATAGGAGGGAGTTGTGCTTACCATTATTACGGGACAGTGCCTGACATCAGGGGCTGTCAGCCCTGTTAGCCATCGCCTTGCCCAAGCCCTTCACCGAAAAAGTACAGTGTCTGACTGTACTTTAGTATAACTATCATTTGCTCCTAAAAGACTTTATCGTTACGGCATAAGAGCAAAAGATTTAAATAAAAAAACTGATCCCGTTTAAAGGATCAGGAGCCAATTCGGCCAACACCAGGGAAATTTTGTTGTCATTATTATAAATAACAGGTTGTCTGTCAATTGTTCTCTCGCTCGCCAATCAACGAGTGGGAGCGCTTTTGCGTGCCTGAAATATATAAAAAACGTATCAATCTCAGCCCCTATCATTAGTTTTTTAGCTTTAACCTGTTATTAACAATCAGAAAGTGAGCTATTATCAGATATGACGTGGTGTTTTTTGCCGAATGTTAACATTTTTGGCAAAAAAACACCCAATGAAAAACACTTCAGCAACTAAAAAATTTATCACGCAGACTGTCGTAAACCCGTTATTAGCGCAGTGAAAAAATCAGGCTTTGATATCTTGGGGTGAACGTGGTTAAAAAACACAGTTCTTTCATTAAATATATCAAGCATTAAAATCATCACGGAATTTTTTACTCACTATGAATTTTCTGTTTTTTTTTATGATAAAATATTACCTCTATGCTGTCCTCTGAAATTTGTAACGGGAATTTCAATAAGGAGACTTTGCGTGTCGAGTTTATTCTTTAATAATGAATTTATTAACTCAGTCATAAAGAGTTATTTGGAGGAAAACTTACAAGAGTATAACAGCATAAAGTACGCTTATGCGATCATGAGCAAAATAAACCCTGCCGATTTCGCCATCATTTCTAACAAAACAGAATGGTTTGAGTTTTACACCGCAAATAACTACCAGTTTATCGATCCGGTATTGATTACGACATCCCGGCGAGTGACTCCCTTCGTCTGGGATGAAAATATTAAGAACGGCTCTGGGTTAAAACACCCCAATATTTTTGAGATGGCCAAGAATTATAACATCATCAATGGCTATACGTTTGTGTTGCACGATCATAATAATAATCTGGTGGTGCTGTCTCTTTTTATGGATGACTCCTGTGACGAAAATATAGAAGAGATTATCAAAGAGAATCAACATAAACTGCAAATGCTGTTGATCACCGTGCATGATAAATTAACCGCACTTTATCACGAACTGAATAACACCAGCGATGATGACCAAATCAACCAAAAAGAGCTGTTCTCCAAGCGCGAGAATGAGGTGATTTACTGGGCAAGCATGGGAAAGTCCTATCAGGAAATCGCGCTGATTTTGGGGATCAAGCTCACCACCGTAAAATATCATATCGGCAACGTGGTCAAAAAATTAGGCGTTACCAATGCCAAACATGCCATCAGGCTTGGCGTCGAACTGAAGCTCATCAGGCCGGTGCTTTACGAGCGGGAATGAGAGTGGCCAAGCGCTCAACGTTGCCTTCCGGCTTGAACGTATCGATGATCAATGTCGGATGGTGTAGCGGTTGCTTAGGCCGCCCCTATTCATTGAGGCTTATCGCCTGGCTCAATCTCGTTCAGGCAACAGCTATCGACTCGATCCCTTCCTAACTGGCCGCGCTGCGCGATTTTTTCACGAAGATTGACACTTGCTGCGGGATTCTGGCTGTATATCTTACGGTCAACGGGTATACTGGCCCATTCTGTTAAATCCACTTGTATCGCGTGCGAAATCAACATGCAAAAGTTTGATACCAAGACCTTTCAGGGTCTGATCCTGACACTACAGGACTATTGGGCGCGCCAGGGCTGCACCATCGTGCAACCGCTGGACATGGAAGTTGGCGCGGGGACATCCCACCCGATGACCTGCCTGCGTGCACTGGGCCCAGAGCCAATGGCCACCGCCTATGTGCAACCGTCTCGTCGCCCAACCGACGGCCGTTACGGGGAAAACCCGAACCGCCTGCAGCACTACTATCAATTCCAGGTGGTGATTAAGCCATCGCCAGAAAACATTCAGGAACTCTACCTGGGTTCCTTGAAGGAACTGGGTCTGGATCCGACCATCCACGATATCCGCTTTGTGGAAGACAACTGGGAAAACCCGACGCTCGGTGCCTGGGGTCTGGGTTGGGAAGTGTGGTTAAACGGCATGGAAGTCACGCAGTTTACCTATTTCCAGCAGGTTGGTGGTCTGGAGTGCAAACCGGTCACCGGTGAGATCACCTACGGTCTGGAACGCCTGGCGATGTACATCCAGGGCGTGGACAGCGTCTACGATCTGGTTTGGAGCAATGGCCCATTGGGCGTTACCACCTACGGCGACGTGTTCCATCAGAACGAAGTGGAGCAGTCCACCTATAACTTCGAATACGCCGATGTCGATTTCCTGTTCTCCTGCTTCGAGCAGTACGAGAAGGAAGCACAAACGCTGCTGGCATTGGAGAAACCGCTGCCGCTGCCGGCTTATGAACGTATCCTCAAGGCTGCTCATACCTTCAACCTGTTGGATGCACGCAAGGCGATCTCGGTTACCGAGCGTCAGCGCTATATTCTGCGTATTCGCACGCTGACCAAAGCCGTTGCCGAGGCCTACTACGCTTCCCGCGAAGCGCTGGGCTTCCCAATGTGTAACAAGAAGTAGAGGCAGCTATGACACAACAGACTTTCCTGGTGGAAATCGGCACGGAAGAGCTG
Source organism: Serratia sp. JSRIV004 (assembly GCF_019968705.1). Taxonomy (NCBI): domain Bacteria; kingdom Pseudomonadati; phylum Pseudomonadota; class Gammaproteobacteria; order Enterobacterales; family Yersiniaceae; genus Serratia; species Serratia sp. JSRIV004. The sequence goes on from NZ_CP074140.1 coordinate 37,506, forward strand.
CCGCCGAAGGCTCTTCGCTCACTGGCAGAAGCCTTTGCCGCCAACTTTACCGCTGAACTGGACAACGCTGGCCTGGAACATGGCGAAGTGAAGTGGTTTGCCGCTCCGCGCCGCCTGGCGTTGAAAGTGGCGGATCTGAGTGCTGCGCAGGCCGATCGTGAAGTTGAAAAACGCGGTCCAGCCATTGCCCAGGCGTTCGATGCCGAAGGCAAACCGAGCAAAGCGGCCGAAGGTTGGGCGCGTGGCTGCGGTATTACCGTCGATCAGGCCGAGCGCCTGGTGACCGATAAAGGCGAATGGCTGCTGTATCGCGCCCATGTGCCTGGCCAATCTGCCCAGCAACTGCTGGCCGGTATGGTGAGCACCGCGCTGTCCAAGCTGCCAATCCCGAAACTGATGCGCTGGGGTGATAAAGAAACCCAGTTCGTCCGCCCTGTGCATACCGTGACCCTGCTGCTGGGTGCAGAACTGATCCCTGGCACCGTGCTGGGTATCGACTCTGCCCGCACTATTCGCGGCCACCGCTTTATGGGTGAAGCCGAATTCACCATCGATAATGCCGATCAATACCCGCAGATCCTGTTGGAGCGCGGCAAAGTGGTGGCGGATTATCAAACCCGTAAATCCTTGATCAAGCGTGATGCCGAGTTGGCTGCACAGCAGATTGGCGGTAAAGCCGATCTGAGCGAGAGCCTGCTGGAAGAAGTCACCTCGTTGGTCGAATGGCCAGTGGTGCTGACCGCCAAGTTCGAAGAGAAATTCCTGGCGGTGCCGGCGGAAGCGTTGGTGTACACCATGAAGGGCGATCAGAAGTATTTCCCGGTGTATGACGCCGCGGGCAAACTGCTGCCGAACTTTATCTTCGTCGCCAATATCGAATCGAAAGATCCGCAGCAAATTATCTCTGGTAACGAGAAAGTGGTGCGCCCACGTCTGGCGGATGCCGAATTCTTCTTCAATACCGACCGCAAGCAACGCCTGGAAGACAACCTGCCGCGTCTGGAAACCGTGCTGTTCCAACAGCAACTGGGCACCCTGCGCGCCAAGACCGACCGTATTCAGGCCATGGCTGGCTGGATCGCTGGCCAGATCGGGGCTGACGTCAACCACGCCACGCGTGCGGGGCTGCTGTCGAAGTGCGATCTGATGACCAACATGGTGTTCGAATTCACCGACACCCAAGGCGTCATGGGCATGCACTATGCGCGCCATGACGGTGAAGCCGAAGACGTGGCGGTAGCGTTGAACGAACAGTATCAACCACGCTTTGCCGGTGATGAGCTGCCGCAATCGTTGGTGGCCTGCTCGTTGGCTATTGCCGACAAAATGGACACCCTGGCCGGGATCTTCGGCATCGGGCAACATCCAAAAGGCGATAAAGACCCGTTCGCACTGCGCCGTGCTGCGCTGGGCGTACTGCGTATTATCGTTGAGAAAAACCTGCCGCTGGATCTGCAAACCCTGACCGAAGAGGCTGTCCGCCTGTATGGTGACAAGCTGACCAACGCCAAGGTCGTAGATGAGGTTGTCGACTTTATGCTGGGCCGTTTCCGCGCCTGGTATCAGGAAGAAGGTCACGCGGTGGATACCATCCAGGCCGTGTTGGCTCGTCGCCCAACCAAGCCAGCAGACTTCGATGCGCGGGTAAAAGCGGTGACGCATTTCCGTACGCTGGAAGCAGCAGCGGCATTGGCGGCTGCCAACAAGCGCGTTTCCAATATCCTGGCTAAATCCAACGATACGCTGCTGGACCAGGTCCACGCATCGGTATTGAAAGAACCGGCCGAACTGAAGTTGGCAACCCACTTGGTGGTGCTGCGCGATAAGCTGCAACCGTTCTTCGCCGAAGGCCGCTACCAGGAAGCACTGGTAGAACTGGCCGCACTCCGTGAAACCGTGGATGCGTTCTTCGACGGCGTGATGGTGATGGCAGAAGATGAAGCGGTGCGCGTGAACCGCCTGACTCTGCTGAGCAAGCTGCGTGAGTTGTTCTTGCAGGTCGCGGATATCTCCGTACTGCAATAATGGTGTAAAGCCCAAGAAAAAGCGCCTGCGGGCGCTTTTTCTTCTCTGATGGCGGCCGCGCAACGGTGAGTTATTCTGCGAGCCTCGCACAATCACATTTCGTATCGCTGGCAGTTGATCTATTCTTGTAGACGCACGGAGGGCGGCAGACGGCATGGAATCCGATAAAAGACACGTTTATAACAGGAGTTATGTCACATGGCTGTAGGGATCCAGAGCAGAAGTTTCGCGCGTTGGCTGGCACCGGTGTTGGCATTGTTGGTGGTTATGCAACTGACCGCCTGCGGCGATAAAGAGCCGGAGCAGCGCAAGGCATTCGTTGATTACTTACAGAATACGGTCATGCGCAGTGGCGTACATATCCCGACGTTGAGCGAAGATCAGAAACAGAAATTCGGTGCTTATACCAGCGATTACGCCATTCTGGTGGGCTTTTCCCAGCAGTTGACCAAGTCGGTGGACGCTAGCCTGACCCCGGCGCTGGAGCAGGTTAATCAGATCCGCACCGCGCAGGACTACATGAGCAAGCGCGATAGCTTGCAACAGTCGATCGGCGCGTTAAACCTGCTGGGCCAGCAGATCCAGACTGCCAAGGCGCAGGCGGATACCGCTCGTGCGGCGCTGAAACAGCCGGACGACCTGAAAGCGGTGTACAACCAGGCGTATGACAAGATCGTTACCGCACCGGCCAATGCGCTGATGCCAGCGATCCCAACCACCGCCGGTTTTGTCCAAGACCTGGTACAGGTAGGGGATTTCCTGCAGGCCCAGGGCAATCAGGTCAGCTTCAACAACGGTGGCGTGCAGTTCCGCACCCAGCAGCAGGCGACGCAGTACAACACCATGATGTCCAATCTGGTGGCCAAGCAGCAGGACTTGCTGAACGCACAGAAAACCGTGCTGGCGGTAATGCAATAACCTTCGTTCTAAACAATGTATGTGGGCCAGCGTTTGGTACCACATACATTATTCCGCTTTTTTCCAACTCCTTACCCCTCCCTCCCCCACGTATTTTCTGTACTACACTTCACTTATTCATCACATCTCTTAATGTAGTTTTCTTTCATCCACGCCATGGTTATTTCCCGACGGTGTGGATGCTCACAGGGAAGATGTCATTTCAGGTCACGGCTCGGTGGTCGGATGTAAAATAAATTGTGATTCTTGTCACATTTTAAAAACAAACATCAAGGTTTAAAGTGTGATTAAAGTCACGTTTTTGGTGCGTTTAGCCGGTATATCTTCTCGTTGTATTTTTTTTACACCGGATAAATGTGACGAATATCACTAAATACACCGGGGTATAGGGGCAATGTTAGTGATGGTGATCACAAAAATTCCGTGAAGTTCGCGTAGTAAAAAGAGCGTGGTAGAGTCCGTTTCGCAAACAGCATCAACAGGGCTAGAACGTTACAACAATTATCGCGCGCTCTTATTGTCAGCGCGTAACAATAGGGGTGTGTTTATGTTTTCACCAGACATCAAGGTTAAAGTGCAAAACTTTGGCCGTTTCCTGAGTAACATGGTGATGCCCAACATTGGCGCATTCATCGCCTGGGGTATCATCACTGCGCTATTCATTCCTACCGGCTGGCTGCCAAACGAGACGTTAGCCAAGCTGGTTGGGCCAATGATCACCTATCTGCTGCCACTGCTGATCGGTTATACCGGCGGTAAACTGGTGGGCGGCGAGCGTGGCGGCGTGGTCGGTGCCATCACCACCATGGGTGTGATCGTCGGTGCAGATATGCCGATGTTCCTCGGCGCCATGATTGTTGGGCCGCTGGGCGGCTGGGCGATCAAGCATTTTGACCGTTGGGTCGACGGCAAGATCAAGAGCGGCTTCGAGATGTTGGTCAACAACTTCTCCGCTGGCATCATTGGTATGCTGTTGGCGATCCTGGCCTTTATGGGTATCGGGCCATTGGTCGAAGCGCTGTCTAAAGTGTTGGCGGCTGGCGTGCATATCATGGTGGTCAACAACCTGCTGCCATTGACCTCGATCTTCGTTGAACCGGCGAAAATCCTGTTCCTGAACAACGCCATCAACCACGGCATCTTCTCACCGCTGGGTATCCAGCAGGCGACGGAAACCGGTAAATCAATCTTCTTCCTGATCGAAGCCAACCCAGGCCCAGGTTTGGGTGTGCTGATGGCCTATATGTTCTTCGGCCGTGGTAGTGCCAAGCAGTCTGCTGGCGGTGCGGCGATCATCCACTTCCTGGGGGGTATCCACGAAATTTACTTCCCATACGTGCTGATGAATCCACGCCTGATCCTGGCGGTTATTCTGGGCGGTATGACCGGCGTATTCACCCTGACCCTGCTGAACGGTGGCCTGGTATCCCCTGCCTCCCCAGGCTCTATCCTGGCGGTGTTGGCGATGACGCCAAAAGGCGCCTACTTCGCTAACCTGGCGGCGGTATTTGCGGCGTTCCTGGTCTCCTTCGTGGTCTCATCTTTCCTGTTGAAAACCTCAAAAGTGAAAGAGGAAGACGATCTGGAAGAGGCGACCCGCCGTATTCAGGACATGAAAGCCCAGTCTAAAGGCGGTGCCGCGGTAAACGCAGCGGTAGACGGCGATCTGAGCACCGTGCGTAAAATCATCGTGGCTTGCGATGCGGGTATGGGTTCCAGCGCCATGGGTGCTGGCGTGCTACGCAAGAAAGTGGCGGACGCGGGGCTGAAGAATATCTCCGTAACTAACAGCGCGATCAACAGCCTGCCGGACGATGTGGATCTGGTGATCACTCACCGCGATCTGACCGAGCGTGCGATGCGCCATGCGCCGCAGGCTCAGCACATCTCGCTGACCAACTTCCTGGACAGCCATCTGTACAGTGATTTGACCGCTCGCCTGGTGGCTGCTAACAAGACCAGCGAAACCGAGCAGAAGGTTATCTCTACCCTGGATGACAGCTTTGACGCCAGCGAACAGAACCTGTTCAAACTGGGTGAAAACAACGTGTTCCTCGGTTTGCAGGCCATTGATAAAGAGCAGGCGATTCGTTTTGCTGGTGAGCAACTGGTGAAGGGCGGCTACGTCGAGCCAGAATATGTTCCGGCCATGTTGGAGCGTGAAAAGCTGACGTCTACCTATCTGGGCGAATCCATCGCCGTGCCGCATGGCACCATCGAAGCCAAAGACCGCGTGCTGCGTACCGGCGTGGTGTTCTGCCAGTATCCGCAGGGCGTACGTTTCGGTGACGAAGAGGATGAGGTGGCACGCCTGGTTATCGGTATCGCGGCACGTAATAACGAGCATATCCAGGTGATCACCAGCCTGACCAATGCGTTGGATGATGAAACCGTCATCGAGCGGCTGGCGAATACCACCAGCGTCCAGGAAGTGTTGGAGTTGCTGGGCGGCAAGAAGGCCTGATAACAGAATTATTTTAAAGGGTGCAGCTTGCTGCACCTTTCTACATTAAGAAAGGGTGGAATATGAAAGCATTACACTTCGGAGCCGGCAATATTGGCCGTGGCTTTATTGGCAAACTGCTTGCCGACGCGCACGCCGAACTGACTTTTGCTGACGTTAACCAGACGGTGCTGGACGCGTTGAACCAACGCAAAAGCTACCAGGTACATGTGGTGGGTGAGCAGGCGCGCGTTGAAGAGGTGAACAACGTCAGTGCCGTTAACAGCGGTAGCGAAGAGGCGGTGGCCTTGATAGCCCAGGCCGATATTGTCACGACCGCCGTTGGCCCGCAGATCCTCGCCAGAATTGCCGGGACTATCGCCAAAGGCCTGATCCTGCGCCATCAGCAAGGCAATAATCAACCGCTGAATATCATCGCCTGTGAAAACATGGTACGCGGCACCAGCCAGCTCAAACAGCACGTGTTCGACGCACTGCCGCAGGATGAACAGGCCTGGGTTGAGCAGCATATCGGCTTTGTCGATTCCGCCGTAGACCGTATCGTGCCCCCAGCAGAAGCGGGCAGCAACGATCCGCTGGAAGTGACGGTGGAAACCTTTAGCGAGTGGATTGTCGATCAGACCCAATTCAAAGGGCAACCGCCAGCCATCGCCGGTATGGAACTGACTGACAACCTGATGGCGTTTGTGGAGCGTAAGCTGTTTACCCTCAATACCGGCCATGCGATCACTGCCTACCTGGGCCAACGCGCCAAGCTGTTGACTATTCGTGATGCAATCCTCGATCCGGTCATCCGCCAGGTGGTCAAAGGGGCGATGGAAGAGAGCGGTGCGGTGCTGATCAAGCGCTACGGTTTTGACGCCGACAAGCATGCCGCCTATATCAACAAAATCCTGTCCCGCTTCGAAAATCCGTATCTGCACGATGACGTTGAGCGCGTAGGCCGTCAGCCGTTGCGCAAACTGAGCGCAGGCGATCGCCTGATCAAGCCGCTGTTGGGCACGTTGGAATACGGCTTGCCGCACGCCAACCTGATCAAGGGGATTGCCGCCGCCATGAGCTACCGCAGCGAGCAGGACCCACAGGCACAAGAACTGGTAGACTTGCTGACAAAATTGGGTCCAAAAGCCGCGCTGGCGCAAATTTCCGGTTTACCGGCCGACAGCAAGGTTGTGGAAGAGGCGGTTGCTGTGTATAACGCCTTGCAGTAAACGCTGTGATATCAAACCAGTGTAAGCAAACTCATTCCCTTTCCCCACGGATAAGGGGTAGGGTGAGGGGGCAAGGCGTCTTTGCCCCCCATTTGGGCTCACTTCCTGTGGTTAATGGGAGGGGCTCGAATGACCACACCACCCATGCGATTCGAAAAGCGAAGATGATCGAGACACAGGCATTCGAAAACAAGGTTCTGGAAAAGCTGAACGCTGGCAAGACGGTGCGCAGTTTTCTGATCGCAGCGGTCGAGCTGTTGGCAGAAGCGCTTAACGTCCTGGTGGTACAGGTTTTCCGTAAAGATGACTACGCGGTGAAATATGCCGTAGAACCTCTGTTGTCCGGTGCCGGGCCGCTCGGTGAACTTTCGGTTCGTCTGAAGCTGATGTACGGGCTGGGGGTGATTTCCCGCCATGAATACGAAGATGCCGAACTGCTGATGGCGATGCGTGAAGAGCTGAACCACGACGGTTCGGAATATCGCTTTATTGATGATGAGATACTCGGCCCCTTCGGTGAGCTCCATTGCGTCAGCGCGTTGCCGCCGGTCCCCACGTTTCTACAGCCCGGCGAGGCCGATGAATCGCTGATCGCCATGCAACACCAGCGTTACCAGCAGATGGTGCGTTCCACCATGGTGCTGTCGATCACCGAGCTGCTGGCGAAAATTGGCGCCAAGCAGCCCTCCCGGCTCTCCCCGCTCGGTGCTCAAAAACCTTAAGCCATCAGCGCACGCCACTCGTCAAACAGCAGCCATAATGCGGTTGTTGCCATCAAGCCCGCCATCACGCCGTTAAATAACCGCAGTTTCCAGGTCACACGCAGAGCGTGGCGCAGCCGATCGCCCATCAACGCCCAGATCAAGATGCAGGGAACATTCACCGCGGTGAAGCCTGCGATGGTTAACAGCGTTTGATGCAGCGTCGCCCCTTCATGGGGAGTGAACAGGATCGCCACGTTGATGGCCATCAGCCAGGCTTTCGGGTTCACCGCCTGGAACAAGGCTCCGCCGATAAAGCGCATTGGCCGCGCCTGCTGTTTAGCATCCGGCGAAGCCGCCTTATACAGTTTCCACGATAGCCACAACAGGTACGCACAGCCCATTACCGCCAGCGGAAAGCGGATGGTATCGGCCCAGTTAAGGATCAACGCCAGCAATAGCGTGGTGAGGGCTAACTGTGTCGCACAGCCCAGACTGATACCAAACATCATCGGTAAGGTACGCCGCAGGCCGAAATTGACGCCGGACGAAGCCAGCAGCAGGTTATTGGGGCCAGGGGTAATCGACATCACGGTCACGTAACTGATAAAAGCAGAGTCCAGCATAAGGTTTTCCATACATGATTGGGGGGTGATCATCAGCATAAGGGCTGTAGAGTGATGGTGACAGAACCAGAAATCAGCTATTGTCATGGTTACAGTTACGATAATTTTTAACTGTACCCATTAACCGGAGAGGAATTGTGACCCTGCTCGACGAAATCCCCGAAACCCGCTACCTGCAACTGGCGGAGACATTGGCGGCGGCTATCCATCGTGGCACTTTACCGCCCGGTAGCCGCCTGCCTTCGGTGCGCCGTTGCGCACAGAGCCACAGCGTCAGCATCAATACCGTGGTGGCAGCCTATCGCCAGTTGGAAGACCGGGGGCTGATCGAGGCGCGGCCACAGTCTGGGTTTTACGTGCGGGCGACCTTGCCTGCGTTGAAAACGGCGTCGGCACCCAGCAACCGGGTTGAACAGCCAGCGGATGATGTGCTGGCCCTGATCGATACGGTTTTTGCCGCCCAACAGAACCCGGCCTTCACCAATTTGTCGCTCGCCTGTCCGCAAACCGTGGATTTTTACCCCGGTGGCAAGCTGGGGAGGATGTTGTCATCACAGTTACGCCGCCAGCCGAATCTGATTGGCCAATACGCTTTGCCGCCAGGCAGCCTGCGGTTGCGCCAGCAGATCGCCCGGCGTTCGATGACGTTGGGCATGTTGCTGGAGCCGAGTGACATCACGCTGACGCACGGTTGTATGGAAGCCTTGCAGCTGGCGCTCAGGGTGACCACCAAGCCCGGCGACTGCGTGGGGTTGGAGTCGCCGACCTATTTTTACCTGTTGCCGTTGCTCGCCAGCCTGGGGCTGAAAGCGTTGGAAATTCCCACCGACCCGCAGCATGGCCTGTCGCTGGATGCGCTGGAGTTGCTGTTGCAGGAGAAACGGCTGAATGCGGTCATCGCTATGCCGACGATACAGAATCCACTGGGCTGTACCATGCCGCTGGCGTCGAAAAAACGGCTGGCACGCCTGATGAACGATCATCAAGTGCCACTGATCGAAGATGGGCTGTATGCTGAGCTACAATTTGGCAGTGCGCTCAGCCCGGCGGTGAAGGCGTTCGATAGCGACGGCTGGGTGCTGTTTTGCTCCAGCTTTACCAAAACGCTGGCACCGGATTTCCGCATCGGTTGGGTGGTCGGCGGGCGGTTCAGTGATGCGCTGCGTAAGCTGAAGGCGGTGTCTTCGATGTCGGAGTCGCACTTGCTGTCGGAAACGCTGGCCATGTTCCTGGAAGCGGGGGGATACGATCATCATCTGCGTAATTTGCGCAAACGCTATGCGGCGCAGGTGGAAGAGGCTAGAGCGCTGATTGCCCGCCATTTCCCGCGCGGGACAAGAGCGACTCAGCCTGCCGGTGGGTTTGTGTTCTGGGTGGAGTTCCCAGCAGGGGTGGACACGGTGGCGCTATTCCATCAGTTGCTGGATGAGCAGATCTGCCTGACGCCCGGTACGCTATATTCTCCCAGTGGGCGTTATCATAATGGGCTGCGGCTCTCCTGCTGCTATCCCTTTAACGCCCGTTATACCCAGGCGCTGGCGCGGGTGGGGGCAAAAGCCTGTGAGATGAGCGGCCTGCCTGCGGGAATTGCGCAAGGTGAGGAGTAACCTGCCGTGCATTTTGCTACACTAGCGAAATATTTTTTACGCCATAGAACAAAACAGGCCAGAGACGATGAAAGAGAAAGAAAAAGCCGAGATTAAGCGCCTGAGCGATTTGCTGGACGCACTGAACCACAAAGACACCGTGGTGATCCAGCAGGGTAACACCGACCTGATTGCGCAACATCTCAAAGAAAAAGAGAAGCTAAAGACCGAGATTGAGCGCCTGAAAAACGTGCGCGTGGAAAAACTGAGTGCGGAAGCGCAGAAGTTGAGCCAGCTGCCGTTCAGCCGCGAGATCACCAAGAAAGAGCAGGCGGATATGGGTACGCTGAAGAAAAGCGTTCGTGGCCTGATCGTGGTACACCCAATGACCGCACTTGGCCGTGAGATGGGCCTGAAAGTGGTTACCGGCTACGCCAAAAAAGCGTTCTGATTACCCCTCACCCCAACCCTCTCCCACAGGGAGAGGGAGCTGTCCCGAGTGCGTAGTTAGTCCGCGTAACTTCGGAAAGTAGGGGGGCAGAACAAGAAAGGCAAGGTATTACGCAAAGCAATTAACGAATTCGATCGGTCCCCTCTCCTTGGAAGCGGATAGCCCCTGCTCTGTTGAGAGAACGGTGGTAATCTCAGCAACCGCGACCGCCCCCTCAACCAAGGTGAATCAACCGGTGCTGATGAAGAGTCACGATACTTTCAGCCTAACTCGATCGGTCCCCTCTCCTTAGGAGCGGATAGTCCCTGCTCTGTTGAGAGAACGGTGGTAATCTCAGCAACCGCGATCGCCCCCCTCAACCAAGGTGAACCAGCCGGTGCTGATGAAGTGTCACGATACTTTCAGCCTAACTCGATCGGTCCCCTCTCCTTGGGAGCGGATAGCCCCTGCTCTGTTGAGAGAACGGTGGTAATCTCAGCAACCGCGATCGCCCCCTCAACCAAGGTGAATCAACCGGTGCTGATGAAGAGTCACGATACTTTCAGCCTAACTCGATCGGTCCCCTCTCCCTGTGGGAGAGGGCTAGGGTGAGGGGCATGCTCAGGCCTTGGTCGTAAAGAACGCGCAGGTCTGGTAAGGCACCGTGAGCGTTTCTTTTCCCCGGAGTTCCTCTTCCTCTGCCACCAACTGGCGGATCTGTTCGATCACCCGTTCCTGCTGCTGTTGCGGCAACGCGGCGATAAAGCTGGTGGATCGCACACGGTTATAAATCACATCTTCCGGCGCTCCGCAATGCCCCAGCATAAACACTTGCTCCTGTAGCTGGGCAAAACCCGGGTAAGGGAACAGCCTGCGCCATTCACCGGTATAAAAACGCGGCGCATCCCCTTCGTGGCGATCGACTATCTGGTTGAGCTTACGTACCCAGCCAACCCGCGCATCGCGCATATTCCACACCAGGCCAAGCTTACCGCCGGGTTTCAGCACGCGCTGAATTTCCGCCAGCGCCTGACGTGTGGCAAACCAGTGAAAGGATTGCGCGCACACCACGGCATCCACCGACTCATCCGGCAGCGGGAGTGATTCGGCGGTACCTGCCAGCGTTTTCACCTGAGGGAACGCTGCCGCCAGCTTTCCCAGCATCGGCGCCACCGGCTCAACGGCGATGACGTTGGCACCGGTCTCCAGCAGGCGCGGAGTGAACTTGCCGGTGCCTGCGCCCAGATCGATGACGGTCTTACCGGGCTGTAGCTCGAGTACTTCACGCAGCCAATCGGCGATCTCCGCCGGATAATCCGGGCGGCCTAAAACGTAGCGATCCGCATTGGCCTGATAGCCCGCCGCAGCCGCGTGATGAATAGAATGAGGTGATGTAGTCATAACGCAACTCCCTAATCCAGCTCGATGGGTGTCTTTTGCCTGGCGCCGGTTAACGGCCAAGCAGACGGCGGTTGAGGTCTTCGATTTTGCCGCTGGTGATGCGCGTCAGCATGGTTTTGCTCCAACTGGTCGACAGCCCAGCGACCGACAGTAAACGGCGGTATTGCTCTTCATCGAACGGCATGTGCCAGGCGATGCCGATCGCTTGTGCGACGGAAACATCGCTATTGCGGGTCACCAGTTCCAGTGGTTGGTCGCAACTGACCGATCCGGCCGACACCACGCGGTACAGCCAGCCGCAGCGGCCTGTTTGCTGCATCAGCACCGAAATATCGCCGATAGCGAAATGGTAATTGAGTTTGAAACACGGAGAACGCGGTTGGGTTACCTGGATCAGCGCTTCGCCCCAGCGGAAAATATCCCCCATAAACACGTTATGCTCGGTCAGGCCGAGGGTCGAAATATTCTCACCAAAGGCGGGTGCGCAGAACTGTTCTGCCTGAGCGGGGAACTGTTCACGCCAGTGGTCGTAATGTTCGCGCGGATAGTGGCAAAGGGCGCGGTCAGGCCCGCCGTGGTAGCTTTTTTCTGCCTGCTCATCGCCCGCCAGACCCAATGGGGTAAGCTTCAGCGTCCCCTCCACCAGGTGTTTGGCGATAGCGCTGGGGCGGCCACCTTCATAAGGTTGAATCGAACCGAGATAGACGTCTGGGTGGTGCATGCTGGCCTCCATTCACGCTCGTTAATGCCGTCTAGCATAGCCTGAGTCGAGGGGGAGGAACAGAATAACCCGCCCGGAAATCACCGGGCGGGCGGAGGGGTTAGAAGGTTGTCCAGTTATCTTCGGTGCTGGTGCTCGGTTTAGCCATCGACGGTGATTTGGGCTGGGTGGTTTTCGCTTCCACTGACGCAGCCTTGTCCGCCAGACGGAATACCGAGACGCTTTGCAGCAGCATCTCAGCCTGCTCTTCCAGCGAATCGGCGGCGGCGGCAGACTCTTCCACCAGTGCGGCGTTTTGCTGCGTGGTGTGATCCATTTCCACAATGGCCTGACCGATCTGCGCGATGCCTCTGGTCTGTTCATCGGAGGCGGCGGCTATTTCAGCCATGATGTCGCGTACGTGGGTGACCGAACGGACGATTTGCTCCATGGTGTTGCCGGTGTCTTCCACCAGTGCGGTACCGCTCTGTACCCGGTTGACCGACTCGGTAATCAACCCTTCGATTTCTTTCGCCGCCTGGGCGCTGCGCTGGGCCAGATTACGGACTTCGCTGGCGACAACCGAGAAACCGCGCCCTTGCTCACCCGCACGGGCGGCCTCTACGGCGGCGTTCAGGGCCAGGATGTTAGTCTGGAAGGCAATGCCGTTGATCAGGGTGGTAATTTCGGCGATCCGCTGCGAACTGTTGGAAATATCCCGCATGGTACTGACGACGTTGTTAACCAGTTTGCCGCCCTGTTGTGCGGTTTGTGAGGCATCGGTCGCCAGCTGGTTGGCGTGATGGGCATTGTCGGCATTTTGCTTCACCGTGGCGGTGAGCTGCTCCATGCTGGCGGCGGTTTCTTCCACCGCGGCGGCCTGTTGTTCGGTGCGTGAAGAGAGGTCGGTATTGCCCGCAGCGATTTCTCCGGCGGCGGTGGAGACCTGGCTGACCCCCATCTGGATTTTCTCAATCATATCGCGCAGGTTCTGGCTCATGGCGGCGACGGCGTTAAGCAACTGGCCCAGTTCATCACGGCGAGTGCTGGTTTGTGCCTGGCGTAGATCACCCTTGGCAATGCGTTCTGCCAGTTCCAGGGTGCTGTTGAGTGGGCGAGTGATCTGCAATGTGATACGCCATGATATCAGCAGGCCAGCAAGAATGGCGATCGCCGTGGTGATCCCCATCTGCCATTGCGCGGTATTGATATTGTTATGGGTCTGCGTCAGCTCATCCTTCATGAAATTATTGACCAGCGTACCGATCTCGTCAGCGTAACCGCCGAGCTGTTTACTGATCTTGATCTCATTCTCAACGGCGGGCAGGTAGGCCGCGATGTGGCCTTTATACTCGTCAAGCACGGTCAACAGAGGTTGGAGCAACGGGCGTTGTGACTCGTTCAGGCGTTGGCTGAGCGTGTTGGCGGCGCTGCGGGCGTCGTCGATGGCGCTGAGCAATGGGATTTCGGAGTCGCGGTTGGGTTGCAGCACCAGGCCACGGGCATAGTAGCGGATCTGGGTCAGCTTCTGGTTCAACTGGATAAACGCCAGTTGCAGATCGGTAGCCCCCAACTGACGTTCAACCTGGCTCAGGCTGTCCTGAACTTCGGACATGTTCCAGCTGGCTCGTACCGCGTCTTTATCCACCACGGCTTTGGCAAACATTTTCTGTTGTTGCTCATAGTTACCCAGCAACACCACCAACAGCTCCAGATCCTTGCGGCTTTGCGCATCCCAATTCAGGTTTTGCGCGTGGCTGGCCAGTTGCAACGCGTTCTCGATATGTTTGCGGTTACGTTCAAGGTAGTCGGTGTTGTAATTTTGGCTAAACATGGCACGGGTGTATTTAGCCTGACTGATTTCGCCCGTTAACTGATAGCTGAAATCGATGCGGTCGCTGCGTGATTCGATAAGATTGAGGTAGGTTATCCCGGTGCCAGCGATAACGATCGCCAGTATCAACATTAGAGAGAACCCGAGTCCGAGCTTTTTACCTACGGTGAGATGAACGATTTTTCCTGCCAAAGCTTGCAATGCCGCCATGATTTATCCCTCTTTAGGCGTTGGTCAATTGAACAAAGCATCGGCAAGGGGCGGTTAAACTTTAGCGGGAAATGGGCAAAAAAATGCCCGCATCAGCGGGCATCATCGGAGATAAGCCAAATTATTTCTTGGCTTCGGCGAAGCGTTTGGCCGCTTCGTCCCAGTTCACTACGTTCCAGAATGCCTTGATGTAGTCAGGGCGACGGTTCTGGAATTTCAGGTAGTAAGCGTGTTCCCACACGTCCAGGCCAACGATTGGCAAGCCTGAAGCGCCGGAGACGGCTTCGCCCATCAGCGGGCTGTCCTGGTTAGCGGTAGAGACTACGGCCAGCTTGTCGCCTTTCAGCACCAGCCAAGCCCAGCCAGAACCGAAACGGGTGGCGGCGGCTTTCTCGAACTCTTCCTGGAATTTCTCTACGCTGCCGAAATCGCGCTCGATAGCGGCTTTCAGATCGCCACCCAGCGTGGTGCCGGTTTTCAGGCCTTTCCAGAACAGGCTGTGGTTAGCGTGGCCGCCTGCGTTGTTGCGCATAAAGGTGCGCTTGTCTGCAGGGACTTTATCCAGATCCTGGATCAGCTCTTCTACGCTCAGCGAAGCCAGCTCAGGGTAAGCTTCCAGCACGGTGTTGGCGTTGTTGACGTAGGTCTGGTGGTGTTTGGTGTGATGGATTTCCATCGTCTGCTTGTCGAAATGCGGTTCTAGTGCGTCGTAAGCATAAGGTAGGGATGGCAGTGAATAACTCATGATCATCATCTCCAGTAGTGTAGGGCGGCGCAAAATGTGAGCACCGCGTAAGCAGTATGATGCATTATAATTAATTAAATGATATTGAAAATGATTATCAATGCCCTACAGACTGTGTGGTTTAGGGATTAATCGGTAATACGCTGCGGATGAGTAAACACCGTTGCCCGGCCTGGCTTGCTAAAACCAACCAATGTCAGGTTGCTGCGCTCGGCGATTTCCACCGCCAGCGAGGTGGCGGCAGAGACCACAAACAGGATCTCGGCACCGCACATGGCGGATTTTTGTACCATCTCATAGCTGGCCCGGCTGGAAACCAGGATCGCCCCTTGCTGCCAGCCCTGTTTGGCGCGTATGCCGATCATTTTGTCCAGCGCCACATGGCGGCCAACGTCTTCGCAACCGCCCAGCAGTTCACCCTGCGGTGAGATCCAACCTGCCGCGTGGGTACAACCCGTCAACTGGCCGACGTTCTGCACCTGACGCAGCTGGTCAAGGGCGCGATCGAGATTGGCCAATGAGAAGGTTTGGGTAAAGGGCAGCGGTGTGACCGGCCGGAAGATATCCGCCAACTGTTCAATGCCACAAACGCCGCAGCCTGTGCGGCCCGCCATCGCCCGGCGGCGCTCCTTCAGCCCGGCAAAGCGGCGGCTGGAAAGCTCGATTTGTACTTCCATGCCGTTGCAGGTGGGATTAACCTCTATACTGAAGATATCCCGTGGTGAGTCGATAATCCCTTCCGAAAGGGAAAAACCGAGGGCGAACGCCTCCAGATCCTTTGGCGTACACATCATCACCACGTGAGAAATACCGTTATACACCAGCGCGACCGGCACCTCTTCGGCGAGCCAATCTTGCTCTTTGGTGGTCAGTTGTCCGCGCTGGTACACCGGAGCCTGGATCAGGCCCGTGAGCGCGTTCACATTTGTGGGCTGCTCTTGGTTAATTTTGTTCACTTTCCTGGCACCTGTTTGTAACAACCCTACGCCTGCTATGGTATTATTGCGGCGCCGTTGCGGCCCATTTGGCCAATACCCACATAAGAATAGTGATTTTAGCGCTTCCCGCTTTGAGGGGGAAAGCGTCATTTGAAACAATGTGACAACACGAGAGAGAAAGGAGACCCCCCATGCAGGTCAGCAGAAGGCAGTTCTTTAAGATCTGCGCTGGCGGTATGGCAGGAACCACGGTAGCTGCACTGGGCTTTAGCCCGGCGGTGGCGTTGGCGGAAACCCGGCAGTACAAGTTGCTGCGCGCCCGTGAAACCCGTAATACCTGCACGTATTGTTCCGTCGGCTGTGGGCTGTTGATGTACAGCCTTGGTGATGGCGCCAAAAACGCCAAAGAGAGCATCTTCCATATCGAAGGGGATCCAGACCATCCGGTAAACCGTGGTGCACTGTGCCCGAAAGGGGCAGGTCTGGTGGATTTCATCCACAGCGAAAGCCGTCTCCAATACCCTGAATATCGCGCTCCAGGCTCAGACAAGTGGCAACGCATCAGCTGGGACGACGCCTTCACCCGCATCGCCAAACTGATGAAAGAAGACCGCGATGCCAACTTCGAAGCCACCAACGCCGCTGGCGTAACGGTAAACCGTTGGCTCTCCACCGGGATGCTGTGTGCTTCGGCCTCCAGCAACGAAACCGGTATGCTGACCCAAAAATTTAGTCGCGCTCTCGGCATGCTTGCCGTAGACAACCAGGCGCGTGTCTGACACGGACCAACGGTAGCAAGTCTTGCTCCAACATTTGGTCGCGGTGCGATGACCAACCACTGGGTTGATATCAAGAACGCCGACTTAATTATTGTCATGGGTGGGAATGCGGCAGAAGCGCATCCAGTGGGATTCCGCTGGGCGATGGAAGCCAAAATTCATAATAAAGCCAAGCTGATCGTCATCGATCCGCGCTTTACCCGTACTGCATCCGTGGCGGATTTCTACACGCCTATCCGTTCAGGTACCGACATTGCTTTCCTGTCGGGCGTCTTGCTGTACCTGATCACCAATAACAAGATTAACCGCGAATACGTGGACGCCTACACCAACGCCAGCCTGCTGGTGCGGGAAGACTTCACTTTCGACGACGGCCTGTTCAGCGGCTACGACGCGGAAAATCGCAAATACGATAAAACCACCTGGAACTACCAGCTCGACGAGAACGGCTTCGCCAAGCGTGATACAACGCTACAGGATCCGAACTGCGTGTGGAACCTGCTGAAAAAACACATCAGCCGTTATACGCCAGAGGTGGTAACCAACATCTGCGGCACGCCAACCGAAGATTTCATCAAGGTGTGCGAATATATCGCTGAAACCAGCGCCAACGACAAGACGGCCTCGTTCCTCTACGCCCTGGGCTGGACACAGCACTCGGTCGGTGCGCAGAACATCCGCACCATGGCGATGATCCAACTGCTGCTTGGCAATATGGGCATGGCAGGTGGTGGCGTGAACGCCCTGCGTGGTCACTCCAATATCCAGGGTCTGACCGATTTGGGTCTGCTGTCACAAAGCCTGCCGGGCTACATGACGCTACCTTCCGAGAAGCAGGCCGATCTGGAAACCTACCTGAAAGCCAACACGCCGAAGGCGCTGCTGCCGGGCCAGGTCAACTACTGGAGCAACTACCCGAAATTCTTCGTCAGCATGATGAAGAGCTTCTACGGCGACAAAGCGCAGAAAGATAACAGCTGGGGCTTTGACTGGTTGCCGAAGTGGGACAAAGGCTACGACGTGCTGCAGTATTTCGAGATGATGTCGCAGGGGAAAGTGAATGGCTATATCTGCCAGGGCTTTAACCCGGTTGCGTCGTTCCCGAACAAGAACAAAGTGGTGGCCTCACTGGCCAAGCTGAAGTTCCTGGTGACCATCGATCCGCTGAACACCGAAACTTCCAACTTCTGGCAGAACCACGATGAGTTTAACGACGTTGATCCATCGAAAATCCAGACCGAAGTGTTCCGCCTGCCATCCACCTGCTTTGCCGAAGAGAACGGCTCGATCGTTAACTCTGGCCGCTGGCTGCAATGGCACTGGAAAGGGGCCGATGCCCCAGGGGAAGCGCTGAACGACGGTGAAATTCTGGCGGGGCTGCTGATGCGCCTGCGCGAAATGTACACCCGTGACGGCGGTGCGGTCCCTGAGCCGTTGCTGAACATGTCCTGGGATTACCTGACCCCGGAAAATCCGAAGCCAGAAGAAGTGGCGATGGAGAGCAATGGCCGGGCGCTGGCGGATGTTCTCGATCCAGACGGCAAAGTATTGGTGAAGAAAGGCGAACTGCTCAGTACCTTCGCGCACCTGCGTGATGACGGCACCACGGCAAGTGGCTGTTGGATCTTCGCAGGCAGTTGGACGCCAGCGGGCAACCAGATGGCGCGCCGTGATAACGCCGATCCTTCTGGCCTTGGCAACACGCTGGGCTGGGCCTGGGCATGGCCGTTGAACCGCCGCATCCTGTATAACCGTGCGTCTGCGGATCCAGCGGGTAAACCGTGGGATGCCAAACGCCAGTTGCTGGAATGGGATGGTGCCAAGTGGGGCGGGGTGGATATCCCGGACTACAGCGCCGCCGCACCGGGCAGTGACGTTGGGCCGTTTATCATGCAGCCGGAAGGCATGGGCCGCCTGTTTGCCATCGACAAAATGGCGGAAGGACCGTTCCCTGAACACTACGAGCCGTTTGAAACGCCGCTCGGCACCAACCCGTTGCACCCGAACGTGGTGTCCAACCCGGCGGCACGCGTGTTCAAAGACGATCTGGCTGCGATGGGCAAATCCGACAAGTTCCCGTATGTCGGCACGACCTATCGTCTGACCGAGCATTTCCACTACTGGACCAAACATGCGTTGCTCAATGCGATCCTCCAGCCGGAGCAGTTTGTCGAGATAGGTGAAAAACTGGCTGAGAAAAAAGGCATCAAGCAGGGCGATACGGTCAAAGTCAGCTCCAACCGCGGCTATATCAAGGCCAAGGCGGTGGTGACCAAACGTATTCGGACTCTGCAGGTAAATGGCCAGGACGTGGACACCATCGGCATCCCGATCCACTGGGGTTACGAAGGGGTAGCGAAGAAAGGCTTTATCGCCAACACGCTGACGCCGTTTGTCGGCGACGCCAATACGCAAACGCCAGAGTTCAAGGCGTTCCTGGTTAACGTGGAAAAGGTGTAACGGAGACGAATTATGGCAATGCAATCTCAAGACATCATTCGTAAATCCGCCACCAATGGCTTCACCCCGGCACCGCGCGCGCGCGATCACCAGGAAGAAGTGGCCAAGCTGATCGATGTCACGACCTGTATCGGCTGCAAAGCCTGCCAGGTAGCCTGTTCTGAATGGAACGATATCCGCGATGAAGTGGGGCACAACGTCGGGGTTTACGATAACCCCGCCGATCTGACCGCCAAATCGTGGACGGTGATGCGCTTCTCGGAAGTTGAGGAGCACGGCAAGCTGGAGTGGCTGATCCGCAAGGATGGCTGCATGCACTGCGCCGATCCGGGTTGCCTGAAGGCGTGCCCATCGGAAGGGGCCATCATCCAGTACGCCAACGGCATCGTCGATTTCCAGTCCGAACACTGTATCGGCTGTGGCTACTGCATCGCCGGTTGCCCGTTCGACGTGCCACGCATGAATGCGGAAGACAACCGGGTGTACAAATGTACCTTGTGCGTCGATCGTGTTGGCGTTGGCCAGGAACCGGCCTGTGTGAAAACCTGTCCGACCGGGGCGATCCACTTCGGCACCAAAGAAGCGATGAAAAACGTCGCGGCGGAACGAGTCGATGAACTGAAAACCCGTGGCTACCAGAATGCCGGTCTGTACGATCCGGCAGGCGTGGGCGGCACCCACGTGATGTACGTACTGCATCACGCCGATAAACCGCAGCTGTATCACGGTTTACCGGATAACCCGACCATCAGCCCGGCGGTGACCTTCTGGAAAGGGGTCTGGAAACCGTTGGCTGCCATCGGGTTTGCTGCCACCTTCGCGGCCAGTATCTTCCACTACGTTGGCGTGGGGCCAAACCGCGTTGAAGAAGAGGAAGAGCAGGATCCGAAGGACGAGCATCATGATGAGGAGACGCGCAAATGAGGAAGGAAAAGCCAATTCAGCGCTACAGCGCGCCGGAGCGGATTAACCACTGGATTGTGGCGTTCTGCTTTATTTTTGCCGCCATCAGCGGGCTGGGGTTCCTGTTCCCGTCCTTTAACTGGCTGATGAATATCTTTGGTACGCCACAGCTGGCACGCATCCTTCACCCCTTCACCGGGGTGTTGATGTTCGTTGCGTTCCTGCTGATGTTCCTGCGCTACTGGAAGCACAACCTGATCAACCGGGAAGATATCGTCTGGGCGAAAAACATCCACAAAATCGCCATGAATGAGGAAGTGGGTGACACTGGGCGTTATAATTTCGGTCAGAAGTGCGTATTCTGGGCGGCGATTATCAGTCTGGTGCTGTTGCTGGCCAGTGGTATCGTTATCTGGCGGCCATACTTTGCCCCCTCCTTCTCCATTCCGCTGATCCGCATCGCGTTGGTGGTGCATTCGTTGGCAGCGGTGGGGTTGATCATCGTGATTATGGTGCACATTTACGCCGCGTTGTGGGTAAAAGGCACCATTACCGCGATGGTGGAAGGTTGGGTGCCGGCTGCCTGGGCCAAGAAGCATCACCCGCGCTGGTACCGTGAGGTCCGCGAGAAACAACAGGAAGACAAACCCAGATGAGTATCCGCATCGTTCCTAAAGAGCAGTTAGGGGCACAGCGTGAAAAGTCTTCAACGGCGGAAACTATTCCGCCGTTACTTTTCGCCAACTTGAAGAGCCTTTATACCCGCCGAGCCGAACGTCTGCAGCAACTGGCCGCAGACCATCCGCTGGGTGACTATCTCAACTTTGCTGCCAGCATTGCGCAGGCGCAGAACAACGCCTGCCACGATAATCCGCTGGAGCTGGATCTCGGTGAAACGCTGACCCAGAGCGCCGCCAGCGGCAAGCCGCCGTTGGACATCAGCGTCTATCCACGCAGCGAACACTGGCACAAGCTGCTGGCATCGCTGATCGCAGAACTGCGCCCGCAGGCACCGGAACACGTGCTGGCGGTGTTG
This sequence comes from Serratia sp. JSRIV004, assembly GCF_019968705.1. Classification (NCBI taxonomy): domain Bacteria; kingdom Pseudomonadati; phylum Pseudomonadota; class Gammaproteobacteria; order Enterobacterales; family Yersiniaceae; genus Serratia; species Serratia sp. JSRIV004. Next base: position 58,473 of record NZ_CP074140.1, read on the forward strand.
GATAACCTGGAGAAATCCTCGTCCCATGAGCTGGAGCTGTTGGCCAGCGCCCTGCTGAAAGGCGAGTTTGCCAAAGTAGGCAGCGACAAAGCCCCGTTCCTTTGGGCAGCGCTGTCGTTGTACTGGGCGCAGATGGCCAGCCAGATCCCTGGCAAGGCCCGGGCCGAGTACGGCGAGCATCGCCAGTTCTGCCCGGTGTGCGGCAGTATCCCGGTTTCCAGCGTGGTGCATCTTGGTACCGTGAACGGCCTGCGCTATCTGCACTGCAACCTGTGCGAGAGCGAATGGCACGTGGTGCGGGTGAAATGCAGCAACTGCGAGCAAACCGGCGATCTCAACTACTGGTCACTGGAAAGTGAGCAGGCGGCGGTGAAAGCGGAAAGCTGTGGCGATTGCGGCACCTACCTGAAGATCCTCTATCAGGAGAAGGACCCGAAGGTCGAGGCGGTGGCCGACGATCTGGCTTCGCTTATCCTCGATGCCAAGATGGAAGAGGAAGGCTTTGCGCGCAGCAGTATCAACCCGTTCCTGTTCCCTGGGGAATAATGACAGTTGGGTTTTTTTATTCGACCCTTGCCACGGTAATTGCTCAACTCAACTCCATCACTTTTGCAGCCCCCTCTCCCTAGCGAGAGGGGGCATGAGGGGGCCGCAGCGACTTTCGGATTAGACATCTGGCAAACCGGCAAGCGAGTTGCTACCGTTACGTCAAGACGCGTAACGCGAAAGGAAGACATGATGTTGAAGACCCTTGCCAAAGGCGCGGCGTTAGCCGTGCTGCTTACCGGGCTGGTAGCCTGCGATAATCAGGACAGCAAAAAGCCGGAAGTCCCCGCCCCCGCGCCAAAACCGGTAGTGACACAACCCGTAACGCCAGCTCCAGCGCCGCCGGTGGAAGAACCCAAGCCCGTCCCTGGCCTGAACGTCTCGCTGCAAAAAGGCCAAATCACCTTTGAACTGCCGCCGGGCTTCAGCGATCAGACCAAGCTGAGCGGCATCATCAACGACGACAAGTCGACCATTCAGCTGTTTCTCGACAGCAAATCACGCCAGCGCACTGTCGCTTCGGAAGTGATCCCGCCAGCAGACATGAAGATCAATACCAGCGATGCGATGCTCAAAGAGCTGACGCAAAGCATCATTACTGAGCTGTCCGACCGCTATCAGAACATCAAGAAAACCAAAGAAGAGAATTTCACCGTCGGTAAGCAGAAGTTCCATCGTTTGGATACTGAACAGACGGTCAACGGGCAAAAACTGGTTTCCACCATCGTGTTGACGGTGTTCAATAAACGGGTCGTGACGTTGCAGCTGTTAACACCAGCTAAAACACCGGATCTACATCATGCCCTGGTACAGCGAATTATTGATACCATGCAGGTTAAATAACCTGACTGGTTTAGCTCGGCACGCCAATAAGCCAGTTTGCCGATAACCGGACACTGAAAAATCGAGTGACCATGAGCACTGAATCCCAGCACCTATACAGCCAGTTACCTGCCATTGACCGCCTGCTGCGCGATCCTGCGGTTGAACCCGCCGTCGCCAAACACGGCCAGACGCTTATCAGCGAACTACTGCGCCAGATGCAGGCACAGGCGCGTGAAGCCATCAAGACGCAGCAACAGCTGCCCGCCTGGTGTCAGGACTGGCCACAGGCGCTACAGGCACGCCTGGAACAACAGCAGCGCCCGGCGTTGCAACCGGTGTTTAACCTCAGCGGCACCGTTTTGCATACCAACCTGGGGCGAGCGCTGTTGGCGCAACCGGCAGTTGATGCGGTGGTCAGTGCCATGAGCAGTGCCGTGACGCTGGAATACGATTTGGATGGTGCAGGCCGTGGGCACCGCGATCGGGCCATCGCGGACTTGCTCTGCCAGCTCACCGGGGCGGAAGATGCCTGCATCGTCAACAATAACGCGGCGGCGGTGCTATTGATGCTGGCGGCAGTGGCACCGGGCCAGCAAGTGGTGGTATCACGTGGCGAGTTGGTGGAGATTGGCGGCGCGTTCCGCATCCCGGACGTCATGCGCCAGGCTGGCTGCCAACTGGTGGAAGTCGGCACCACCAACCGTACACATCTGAAAGATTATCGTGCCGCCATCAACGAGCAAACCGGCCTGTTGATGAAGGTGCACACCAGTAATTACAGCATTCAAGGGTTTACCGCTGCGGTCGATGAAAGCGAACTGGCGGTGTTGGGCCACGAACAGGGCATTCCTGTGGCGACCGATTTGGGCAGTGGCTCGCTGATCGACATGGCGCAATACGGCTTGCCAGCCGAACCGATGCCGCAACGCCTGATCGCTGCAGGTGTCGATCTGGTGACCTTCTCCGGTGATAAACTGCTGGGCGGGCCGCAGGCCGGGATTATCGTAGGTAAAAAAGATCTCATCGCCCGTCTGCAACAGCACCCACTCAAGCGCGCCCTGCGCGTCGGCAAAATTACCTTGGCGGCGCTGGAAGCCACGCTGCGGTTGTATCAACAGCCAGAGTTACTGGCAGAACACTTACCCACCTTGCGCTTACTGACCCGTCCACAGCAACAGATGCAGGAAACCGCCGAACGTTTGCAGAGCCAGTTGGCTCCGCGATTTTCTGGCAGCTTCGAGCTGCGCAGCGAGCCGTGCTGGTCACAGATTGGCAGCGGTTCGTTGCCGGTAGATCGCCTGCCGAGCTACGCGTTGACCTTTACCCCACTCGATGGCCGGGGCGCAACCTTAGAAGGTTTGGCCCAGCAGTGGCGTAGCTTGCCGCAGCCGGTCATTGGCCGCATCAACGACGGCAAACTGTGGCTCGATCTGCGTTGCCTGGAACAGGAGGGCGCACTGGTTGAGGCGCTGAGCGCATGATTATCGCCACCGCTGGCCATGTCGACCACGGCAAAACTACCCTGCTGCAGGCGATCACCGGCATCAATGCCGATCGCCTGCCGGAGGAGCAACGCCGTGGCATGACCATCGATCTTGGTTATGCCTATTGGCCGCAGCCCGATGGCCGCGTGCTGGGGTTTATCGACGTTCCCGGCCATGAAAAATTCCTCGCTAACATGCTGGCGGGCATTGGCGGCATCGACCATGCGCTGCTGGTGGTGGCCTGTGACGATGGCGTAATGGCGCAAACCCGTGAGCACCTGGCGATCCTGCGCCTGAGCGGCAGGGCGCAGTTGACGGTGGCGTTAACCAAAGCTGACCGTGTAGATCCTGCACGAATCGCTGAAGTGCAAACCCAAGTATTGGCCGAATTGGCACAGCAGGGCTGGCATGATGTGCCGGTGTTTGTTACTGCGGCGGCCCTGGGGAAAGGTATTGATGAGCTGCGCCAGCATCTGTTGGCGCTGCAACCCGGTGAGCACTTACTCTCCCGGCGTTTTCGGCTAGCGGTGGATCGCGCCTTCAGCGTTAAAGGTGCCGGGCTGGTAGTGACAGGGACGGCGCTGGGCGGCAGCGTGGCGGTAGGCGATACGCTGTGGCTGACCGGTGCGGACGTGCCAGTGCGGGTGCGCGGCTTGCATGCGCAGAATCAGGCGACAGAACAGGCGGTTGCCGGACAGCGCATTGCGCTGAATATCAGCGGTGACGTCAGCAAAGACCAGCTAACGCGCGGCGACTGGCTGTTGGCGCAACAACCGCCAGCGGCGGTAGAACGTATTCTGGTGGTGATAGAGGCCGATGCGCCGATACAGCACTGGCAGTCGCTGCATATTCACCATGCCGCCAGCCATATCACCGGGCGTATTGCGCTACTGGCCGATAACCTGGCGGAGCTGATCCTCGATCGTCCGCTGTGGCTGGTGGAAAACGATCGGTTGGTACTGCGGGATATCAGCGCACGCCAAACGCTGGGCGCTGCACGCGTGCTGGGGCTCTCCTCGCCGAAACGGGGCAAGCGTCAGCCGGAATATCTGGCCTGGCTGGCCGCGCTGGCTCAGGCATCCAGCGATGGGCAGGTGCTGGATTTGCGCTTGCCGGGTGACGCACTGGATTTGGCCGCGTTTGCCTGGGCGCGACAACTGACGGATGACGGTCTGCAGGAACTGCTGGCGGGCTATGCCCTGATGATCTCCGGCGACATGGCGCTAGCCCCAACCAACGTGCAAGCGCATGAGCAACGCCTGTTGCAGGTGTTGGCCGAATACCATCAGCAACATGCCGATCAGCTAGGCCTGGGGCGGGCTCGTCTGCGCCGAATGGCGTTACCGGCGCTGCATGAGCCGCTGGTATTTATGATGATCGATCGGCTGCTGGCGGCGGGGTTGCTGCGCAATACGCGCGGCTGGCTGCACCTGCCGGACCACGGTTTGGCATTCAGCAGCGAGCAACAGGCGCTGTGGAGCCGCATTGAGCCGCTGTTTAGTGACGATCCCTGGTGGGTGCGCGATCTGGCCGCCTCGTTGGGCGAAGAGGAAAACAGCGTTCGCGCCGCGTTGCGCAAGGCGGCACAGCTTGGCTACGTCACCGCCGTGGTGGTCGATCGCTACTACCTCAGCCAGCGTATCGAACAGTTTGCCGCAATGATCCGCGAGCTGGACGCCACGCAAGGCAGCACCAATGCCGGTGATTTCCGCGATCGGCTGGGGATTGGCCGCAAGCTGGCGATCCAGGTATTGGAATTCTTCGATCGTAGCGGCTTTACCCGGCGCAAGGGGAATCAGCACCTGCTACGGGATCGCGGGCTGTTTGGTGGTTGAAATTATGGGTGCATATTGTTGCGCCCAGTTTAAAAGATTGTGACACCCCTCATGCGTTTGAGCATTGTTTCGCCATTTCTCCTCATAAACCCCTATCATTCCGGCTAGAGATCGTTCACCGCTTCTTAAGTTTGATCTGCGGCCATGGTGCCGTGAACCTGCTTACCGTCTGCGGGCGGTAAGGTTGCAGCCACGTTAAAAGGAGATACAAATGGCGAATACCACTACGGCAAGTCACCTCACGCCTGAAAACACCGGGTTTCCTCTCAAGCTGAAAAAACGTTATGACAACTTTATCGGTGGTGCCTGGGTGGCGCCGGTACAGAGCGAGTATTACACCAACCTGACGCCGATCACCGGCCAGACGCTGTGCGAAGTGGCCAGCTCCTCCTCCCAGGATATCGAGTTGGCTCTGGATGCGGCCCACGATGCCAAAGGGGCATGGGGGAAAATGTCGGTGCAGGCGCGCGCCAATTTGCTCAACCGGGTCGCCGATCGCATGGAGCAGAATATCGATCTGCTGGCGGCGGCAGAAACCTGGGATAACGGCAAACCGATCCGCGAAACCGTCAATGCCGACGTTCCGTTAGCTATCGACCATTTCCGCTACTTTGCTGCCTGCGTACGAGCGCAAGAGGGCGGCATCAGCGAGATCGACTCCGAAACTGTCGCCTATCACTTCCACGAACCGCTGGGCGTGGTGGCACAAATCATTCCGTGGAACTTCCCGCTGCTGATGGCGTGCTGGAAGATGGCGCCAGCGCTGGCAGCGGGTAACTGCATCGTGCTGAAACCGGCCAAGCTGACGCCGCTATCGGTGCTGGTGCTGATGGAACTGATCCAGGACATCCTGCCGCCAGGGGTGATCAACGTGGTCAACGGCGCAGGTGGTGAAATCGGGGAATATCTGGCCACCTCCAAGCGCATCGCTAAAGTGGCCTTTACCGGTTCGACCGAAGTGGGCCGCCAAATCATGGGCTACGCCACCCAGAACATCATTCCGGTGACGCTGGAACTGGGCGGCAAGTCACCCAACATCTTCTTTGCCGACGTGATGGACAAAGAGGACTCGTTCTTCGACAAGGCGCTGGAAGGCTTTGCGCTGTTTGCCTTTAACCAGGGGGAAGTCTGTACCTGTCCGAGCCGGGCGCTGGTGCAGGAATCGATCTACGAGCGCTTTATGGAGCGGGCGATCAAACGGGTGGAGAGCATCCGTAGCGGCAACCCGCTGGATGCCAGCACCCAAATGGGGGCGCAGGTTTCCGAAGGGCAGATGAAGACCATTCTTAACTACATCGAGATCGGCAAGCAGGAAGGAGCCAAGGTGCTGACCGGTGGCCGACGTAAGGCACTGGATGGCGGGTTGGCGCAAGGGTACTACATGGAACCTACCATTCTGTTCGGTAAGAACAGCATGCGGGTATTCCAGGAAGAGATTTTTGGCCCGGTGCTGGCGGTGACCACTTTCAAGGATATGGATGAAGCACTGGCGCTGGCCAATGATACCGATTTTGGCCTGGGGGCCGGGGTGTGGAGCCGCAACGGCAACATTGCCTACCAGATGGGGCGCAACATTCAGGCGGGCCGCGTCTGGACCAACTGCTACCATGCTTACCCGGCACATGCGGCGTTCGGCGGCTACAAACAGTCGGGGATCGGGCGGGAAACCCATAAGATGATGTTGGAGCACTATCAGCAGACCAAGTGCCTACTGGTGAGCTACTCCGAAAAACCGATGGGGCTGTTCTAAACCCTCACACCAGTCCTCTCCCTTTGGGAGAGGACTGGTTAACCATTACACTGTGACATTCGGTGCGGGAGTGGCGCCACCACGGTGTTTGCTGAGGAACAGCGCCGTCAACATCAGCCAACACAGGCCACTGACCAGATTGAACAGGCTGAATAATCCGTTACCGCCCCAGACATAGGCCACCTTGGCCAACTCGATCCCGATGGTGAACACCGACATGCTCAGCATCCCCATCACGGCCGAAACGGCACCTTTGCTCACGTTGCTGGAAAATAGCGTCAGGCGATACAGACCGGCGTTCGCCAAACCAATGCCGTAAGCGTAAAGGCTCAGCCCGGCGGTCATCCACAGGTAGGCATGGGCGGAAAATACCGTGGCCAGCGCGGCGAGCAGCAGGCCCAGCAGCATCGGCCATGCGCCCAGCTTGATCGGGCGTTCAATACTGAGTTTGCCGGTGATGCGAGCCAGCGTCAGGTTGCCGAGGATCAGCGCGCCAAACACCGGGATTTGCAACAGGCCATAGTCCAGCGCCGAGAGTGACTCACCCTTGATCAGGATCACCGGAGACTGGGCAATCCAGGCCAACAGCGGCAGGCTGGCAAAGCCGATAGCCAATGAACCACAGATAAAGCGCCGATTGACCAGCACCTGACGATAGTCCCGCCACAGGTTGGCCGCCGAGAAGGCTTCCCCTCGCAGCGTGGCGGTTTCAGGCATGGCTTTCCACAGGCCGACAAAGGCAATCGCGGCCAGGGCGGCAAACAGTACAAACATGCTCTGCCAGGAGGCGACGTGAACCCAGGCAGCCCCGGCCAACGGCCCCAGCAGCGGGGCGATCAACGCCACGTTAGCCATCAGCGCGGTGATTTTGATACATGTCGCCTCTTCAAACGACTCCTGAATGGTGGCATAGCCCACCGCGCCGATAAAGCACAGGCCGATCCCTTGCAGGAAGCGCATCACGATAAACTGCTCGATATTGGTGACCAGCAGAATGGCCAGGCAGGTGACGATAAAGAACAGCACCCCGGCCAGCATCACCGGGCGGCGGCCACGGCGATCTGACAGCGGGCCAAGTAGCCACTGCAGGAAAATACCGCCAGCCAGATAGGCGGTCATTGAGGTGGGCACCCACTCCACACCGGCGTTGAAATCGGCCACGACCGCCAGCATACCGGGCTGGATCATATCGTTGGCGATATAGGTCGCGAATTCGAACAGTACCAGACAAAGTGGGAATAAAAGCGCCTGTCGGCCCAGAAGTGCCGCAGGGGGTAATGATGTTTTCATTTTTATTTTACTGATAGTAAAGAAGAAATAAGGAACTGCCAGGGCGGGAGAGCGCAAACTGAGCGAGTTGTGGCGGCTATTTTGCCGCCAATTGTTCACCTTGGCAATCATAAGGTGATTTTAGGCTCATTCTTAATAGCGCGTTTAAGCGTTGTGCTGTGCCCCCCTGAGCTATAACCTCTGATTAACATTTCGTTATGACAGAATTATAGGCAACTGACGGGCAGCAATGAGCAATAAAATTGGTTGGATAGATAACTTGCGTGCGCTGGCGTGCATGATGGTGGTGATGATCCACGCGACCACCTACTACGTCGCCAACGGTGTGGCTGTGGGTGAACATAACTGGGATATGGCTAACGTATTGAACTCGATCTCACGGGCTTCGGTGCCGCTGTTCTTTATGATTTCCGGCTTTCTGTTTTTTGGTGAGCGCAGTGCCAACCAAAAACACTTTATCCGCATTACCTGCTGTATTTTGTTCTACAGCGTCATTGCCCTGATTTATATTGCCTGCTTTACCCGCATCGGCTTTTGGCCCTCGTTGCGCGCTATCCTGCAAAAGCCGGTGTTTTATCACCTGTGGTTCTTTTATGCCATTGCGGTGGTCTACCTGCTTTCGCCGCTGATCAGCGTCAAACCGGTTTCTGGCCGCTATCTGGCCGGGGTGATCGTCATTCTGGCGATTATCGCCAACCCTAATACCAGCAAGCTGACCCTGGATAATGTCCAGCTACTACCGGTGAACCTGTACATCTTTGGCGATACCTTCTATTACCTGCTGTATGCCTTGGCAGGGCGAGCGATCGGCGTGATGGTTACCCAACGGCGCGGTATGAGCCTGTTGGCGGTGCTGTGCTTTGTTGCTAGCGTGGTCCTGATTATCCGTGGCACCAAAAGCCAGATGTTTATCAACGGCAGCTTTGCCGATACGTTTTATATGTACACCGGCCCCTTGGTATTTGTGGCGGCGGTCTCGCTGCTGGTGTGGTGCAAAAACTGCCTGCCGAATCCAATCGGCTGGCTAGGCGTGATTTCCCGCCACTCGCTGGCGATCTACGGCTTTCATGCCCTGATCGTTAACGTGATGCGTAATCGCCACTGGGAGTTTCCGGCCTACCCGCTGCTGGATATCTTCTGGGTGTTTGGCATGGCGCTTGGCGTGAGCCTGCTGTTGTCGATGGGGTTACAGAAAGTGGATACCCGGCGGCTGGTGTCTTAAGCCTGCCAGCGCTGCTGTGCCCGCCGCAGTTGGCGCCCAGAGGAGAAGCCTGCGGTTAGCGCGGCTTTTTCCAGGCCGTAGCCCTGCTGCAGCCGCTGCTGTGCGACCGCCAGCCGCAGCTGTTCATGATATTCCCGAACGCTGAGGCCGATATGCAGACGGAACAGCCGGGCCAGATGGCGGCTGCTGACGTGGGCTTTCTCCGCTACCTGAGGGACCGACCACTCGGCCTCCGGCTCGGCGGCCATCACATCCTGCGCCCGGTGCACGGCTGGATGCAGATGATTGCGATAGCGTAACCACGGGGAGAGCTGCGGATCGTCGCCGGAGCGGCGGAAATACACCACCATCTCACGGGCAATCTCTAGCGCGCGGTCAGCCCCACAGTGCTGATTGACCAGGTGCAGGGCCAAATCGATACCGGCGGTGATGCCTGCGCTGGTAAACACGCCGCGATCCTCAACAAAAATACGGTTTTCCTTCACCTGTGCTGCCGGTGCCTGCTGGCGCAAGCGCTCGATCACGGCGTGGTGAGTGGTGCAATGATAGCCGTCGAGCAATCCGGCCTGGGCGGCCAACAGCGCACCGGAACAGACACATACCAGATCTATCTGCCGCTGGGCCAAAGCCGGGCGCAATGCCTGGAGCCAATTGCGTGCCAGAGCCGCTTCCTCGCTAGCAAAGTAATGCGTTGAGTCTGCCACCCCCGGTATCACCAGAATATCCCCTTCGTTCCACCGCTGTGGCAAGGGGGCTAGCTGGCCGATGGTCATGCCGATGGAGCAGGAAATTTGCGGCACCGGGCTGACATAGTGCAGCTGGAACTGCCCGGTTAGCCGCAATACCTCTGCCGGGCCGCTGACATCCAGTAACAGCACGTTGGGGAGCATCAGAAAGTAAACGGCCTTGGGCATGATTATTCCTGCGAAAGTTGCGCCAATGCTTGATCGACGCTGGCAATAGTGGCAAAGCGGTCGACCAGCACGGTTTCAGTATGCCGCTTTAACTGCTCGGGGGTAAAGAGGCTGCCGTCCGGGTGATGCATTGGGAAAGTGAGTGTGGCTTCGGTCACAAACGTCACTTTATAGCCCAGATCGGAGGCGACGCGGGTGGTGCTTTCACAGCATTGCTCGGTGCGGATACCGCTGATGATCAGATGGTTGATCTGGCGTTCACGCAGCCAGGCATCCAGGCCAGATTCAGTCAGCGCATTGTGTACTCGCTTTTGCACCGTAACGTCAGCCTGATGGTTCAGGAACGGCAGGCGTTTCACGTAGCCAGATGCCAAGGAGAACGGTCCCTCAGGCGAGACATGGAATACGTCGACCAGCGGCACCTCTTGCTGCTGACAACCCGCAATCAGGCGTGTCAGCGCCTGTTGAAACGCAGGCAGATCGTCTTCCTGCCAGAACGGACGATGCTGAAAGGATTGTTGAACATCGATGATCAATAGTGCGCTACGTGACATTTTCGGCCCTCCTCTATTTGGTATAACACCATATTGCGCTGGCGATAGGGCAGAAAGAAGGTCAAAAACGGCCATCATGATGACAACAACGGACGGGATGAGGTTTGCGGGCGGTTACCGATAATAATCCCGGTGAACGCGGTATTGATTACTATAATTGATTGACCGTCCTTTGACTGGAACGAGGAGGGTAATGACCCCAACCGCTGGTCTGCAAATGATGTGCAGGTTTCATTTATCGTCGATTTTGGAGGGCAATAGCAAAGGAATAAGAAACCGAATTGTTGGCAGCCATATCGGTAACGATTAACTTATCTGAATGGGCAACCAAACATGAAAAAACGTCAGTTGGCAGTAATTATCGCGGGTGGACTGCTGTTTTTTTCAGGGATGAGTCAGGCACAAGAACACAACGCTTCGGTCACCAAAACCATCACTATCACCGCCACTATCGGAGACAGTATTTTTGTTTCTCGCCCGCAGAGTGGGGATTGGTATCAGACGGTGGATTTAGCGGCCACCGATGGTACACAGCAATCTTTCGCCAGCAGTATACCGGTACAGGTTTGGAGCACTACGCCGCAGTTCAACGTGTCGCTGGTTCATCCACTTGAGATCGCCCGCACCGATTCGGCTTATAAAATGGATGGGGTGAAGGTTAAGTTTGCCGGTGAAGGCAGCAATGGCAAAGATCTTGGTGCTAGTGGCGCGGCGCAAACCTTCGATCAGAAAGTTCAGGTGGGCAATGGCTATCAAAGCGTTTATCAGTTGAAGGTGAACGCTAATGCGCCTAAGAGCAACGGCAATGCCGACACCCAAGGTTTGTATACCGGGGAAATGGTGATGCTGTTTGAGATCGCGGCCGGCTCGATTTAGCCCTTAATACTGAGCAATTTAAAGCCTAATGCCAACGGGAGCAGCCAAGTACATACATAGGTGTTGGATATGTATGTACCTGGCAGAGGCGTTGGTGAATTACATCAGCGGCTGCAGGCAGCGGTAAAGCTCGCGGAAAGTATTGCGTTGGGCGGTGTAATATTGATGCCGTTCAGCATCCGGCTCATGCACCTGCTCTAACGGCAATTCAGGCAGTAGGGTGCTCAAAGATACCCCAGGGTTCAGCGCAATCTGCGCCAGACGCGCGGCACCTAATGCCGGGCCAACGTCACCACCGGTGCGGTATTCCAGCCGTTGGCCGCTGATATCCGCCAGCATCTGGCGCCAGAACGGGCTACGTGCGCCGCCGCCAATCAAGGTGATAGCCGTGGGTTGCAGGCCGCTGGCATGCAGCACGTCCATGCCATCCGCCAGTGCAAAACCCACGCCTTCCAGCACTGCCCGTGCGAGATCGTTCGGCCCATGTTGATGAGTGAAGCCCCAGAAGGCGCCTTTGGCGTTCGGGTTGTTGTGTGGCGTACGCTCGCCGGAAAGATAGGGCAAGAACCATAACGGCGTTTCAGCAGGAGCGGCCTGCTCAACGTTACGCAGCAAGGTGGCAACGCTGTCGACATGGGTTAACTGGCAGGCCCAGTCCAGGCAGGACGCCGCGCTGAGCATCACCGACATCAGGTGCCAGGTCTGCGGCAGCGCATGGCAGAAGCTGTGCACCGCACTGGTCGGGTTACTGAGGAAACCGTCGCTGACGGCGAAGTAGACGCCAGAGGTACCCAGTGACAGCATCGCCTGCCCGGCCTGATACAGCCCAACGCCGATCGCCCCGGCGGCATTGTCACCCCCGCCAGCTACCACCGGCACCGGCGCCATCCCCCAACGTTGGGCCAGTTCGCTATCCACTTGCCCGGTGATCTGGTTACCCTCAAACAGCGCAGGCATCTGCTCACGCGTCAGCTCGCAGGCATCAAGCATGGCGTCGCTCCAGTCACGTTTGGCGACGTCTAGCCACATTGTCCCTGCGGCATCGGACATATCGCTGGCAAACTCGCCGGTGATGCACCAACGCAGGTAATCCTTCGGCAATAACACCCTATCGATCTGCTGGAAAATCTGTGGCTCGTGCTCCTTGACCCACAGTAGCTTGGGGGCGGTGAAGCCGGGCATCATCAGGTTGCCGGTGATTTCACGTGAGTTGGGTACGGTTTGTTCTAGTGCCTGGCATTGCGCAAAGCTGCGGCCATCGTTCCACAGGATGGCCGGGCGTAATACCCGTTGCTGTTTATCCAGTAACGTTGCGCCATGCATCTGGCCGGTCAGGCCAATGGCTTTGACCTGTTGCAGGCTATGCTGTTTAGCCAATGCCAACATGGCGCGGTCGGTGGCCTGCCACCAATCTTGCGGGTCTTGTTCAGACCATAGGGGATGGGGGCGTGAGATGGGCAGTGGTTCACTCTGGCTGGCCAGCAGTTGGCCTTGCTCGCCTAGCAGGATGACTTTCACGCCGGAAGTACCGAGATCGATTCCAATATACATGAGCACGGATCCTTTGAAGCGCGGTGAGATGGCCCACCGCGCCGTAGAGAGTTAGCCGAACAGGTAGCGGTTGACCAGGTTCTCCAGCTTTTCCTGATGCCCGCTGGCATGTTGCGGTGCCAGCACCTGTTGCTCGGCGTGCTGTGCCAGCGCTTCGAGCGACAGTTTCCCTTGCAGGATCTGTTGGCCCAATTCACCGTTCCAACCGGCATAGCGTTTGGCAACCTGCTGATGTAGCTGACCATCTTCGATCATGCGGGCGGCCACTTTCAGCGCCAGCGCCATGGTGTCCATCGCGCCGATATGGCCGTAGAACAGATCATATTTGTCGGTACTTTGGCGGCGTACCTTCGAGTCAAAGTTCAGCCCGCCGGTAGTGAAGCCGCCGGCCTTGAGGATTTCGAACATCACCAGCGCGTTTTCTTCCACGCTGTTCGGGAACTGATCGGTATCCCAACCTAGCTGTGGATCGCCCCGGTTGGCATCGACCGAACCGAAAATCCCCAGCGCGATGGCGGTGGCGATCTCGTGGTGGAACGAATGCCCGGCCAGCGTGGCGTGGTTGGCCTCGATGTTCACCTTGATCTCTTTTTCCAGGCCGAACTGTTTAAGGAAACCGTACACGGTGGCGACGTCGTAATCGTACTGATGCTTGGTCGGCTCCTGGGGTTTGGGCTCGATCAGCAGCGTTCCCTGGAAGCCGATCTTATGTTTGTGCTCAACTACCATCTGCATAAAGCGGCCAATCTGTTCACGCTCCTGGCGCAGATCGGTATTGAGCAGGGTTTCATAGCCTTCGCGCCCGCCCCACAGCACATAGTTTTCACCACCCAGTTTGTGGGTAGCATTCATGGCCGTGAACACCTGAGTGGCTGCCCAGCTGAAGACTTCCGGATCCGGATTGGTCGCCGCCCCGGCACCGTAACGCGGATGGGTGAAGCAGTTGGCGGTGCCCCACAGCAGCTTCACGCCGCTGCTTTGCTGTTTCTCAGCCAGCACATCGGTCATGATCGCAAAATTGTTCAGATACTCTTTTAACGTGGCCCCTTCCGGTGACACGTCAATATCGTGGAAGCAGTAGTAAGGCACGTTCAGCTTATGGAAAAACTCGAACGCCACATCGGCCTTGCGTTTAGCCAGCTCCAGCGCTTCGCCCGGCTGTTGCCAAGGGCGATCGAAGGCCCCGATGCCGAACATGTCTGCCCCGTTCCAGCAGAAGGTGTGCCAGTAGCAGGCGGCGAAGCGCAGATGGTCGGCCATACGTTTGCCGAGGATGATTTCATCGGGGTTGTAGTGGCGGAAAGCCAACGGGTTATTGCTGCTGGTGCCTTCGTAACGAACCTGTTCTAGCTGATCAAAATAGGATTGCATGAGTGACTCCTTGGTAACGGTGCCCGGCGTAAGGGATGCGGGATGCGCTCATCTTCGGAGTAAGCGGCGGAATGCTCAATTACGTTATTTCACACTTAAATTCACAGAATTATTAAATGTGCGCGGGATCTCATAATTCAACGAAGGGCCGGTTTTACTGGCCGCGGGTTATTTCACAGGTTTAAAACATGACCGCCATCATAAAATCAACATTAAACCAAAAACCGTAATTCACTGGTGAAAATCTGTAATTGCTGAACACCGCATAAGCGACAACAATCCACTGGAAGTTTCGTGTTTTATCTCGTTACCTTTCAATTTTGCCGTTTGAAAGCCTCGGATAACTATTTCCCTACACAACTCAAGGGTTATAAAATGAAATTCAAACCACTCTTGCTTTCAGCTTGCGCATTGCTGCTACTGGCCAGCCAACCGGGCTACAGCCAACAGATTAAAATCGGTATGGCTATCGACGACCTGCGTCTGGAACGTTGGCAAAAAGACCGCGATATTTTTGTCAAGAAAGCCAACGCCCTGGGGGCCGATGTGTTTGTTCAGTCGGCCAACGGCAATGAAGAAACCCAAATGGCGCAGATCGAGAATATGATCAACCGCGGCGTCGATGTTCTGGTGATCATCCCTTATAACGGCCAGGTGCTGAGCAACGTGATCAGCGAGGCGAAGCGCGAAGGCATCAAGGTCCTGGCCTATGACCGCATGATCAACAATGCCGATATCGATTTCTACATCTCGTTTGATAATGAGAAAGTGGGTGAGATGCAGGCGGAAAGCCTGGTGCAGCGCGTGCCACAGGGCAACTACTTCCTGATGGGCGGCTCGCCGGTGGATAATAACGCCAAGCTGTTCCGCAAGGGGCAGATGACCGTGCTGCAACCGCTGATCGACAGCGGCAAGATCAAGGTGGTGGGCGATCAGTGGGCCGACGGCTGGCTGCCGGAAAACGCGCTGAAGATCATGGAAAACGCCCTGACGGCCAACAATAACCATATCGACGCGGTCGTGGCCTCCAACGATGCCACCGCCGGTGGAGCCATTCAGGCACTGGCTGCACAAGGGCTGGCGGGGAAGGTGGCGATCTCTGGTCAGGACGCCGATCTGGCGGCAGTAAAACGCATTGTAGCGGGCACCCAAACCATGACGGTCTATAAACCGATCAGCAAGCTGGCCGACGAAGCGGCGGATATCGCCGTGCAGCTGGGCAAAGGGGAACAACCCAAGTCCAATGCCAAATTAAATAATGGCAGTAAAGAGGTTTCGGCCTGGTTATTAACCCCGGTACAGGTGGATAAAACGAATATCGACAGTACGGTTATTGCCGATGGTTTCCATAAGCAATCCGATCTTAATTAATGGCAATGCCATCTGGGGGGAGTGAATAATGCCCTGCCTGTTAGAAATGCGAAATATCACTAAACAATTCGGCGCAGTGAAAGCCGTGGATAATGTCAGCCTACACTTGGAAGCGGGGCAGGTATTATCCTTGTGCGGTGAAAATGGCTCAGGAAAATCCACCTTGATGAAAGTGCTGTGCGGAATATATCCGCACGGCAGTTATCAGGGCGATATTTATTTTTCGGGTGAGATTGTTACGGCGAAAACCATTCGCGATACCGAGCAGAAAGGCATCGCCATCATTCACCAGGAATTGGCCCTGGTGAAGCAGATGACGGTGCTGGAGAACCTGTTTCTCGGCAACGAGTGGGGCCGCTATGGGGTGATGGATTACGACAACATGTACCTGCGCTGCCAGCGCATGCTGGCGCAGGTCAAGCTGGAGGTTGACCCTAATACCCGCGTGGGTGAACTGGGGTTGGGCCAACAGCAGTTGGTGGAGATTGCCAAGGCCTTGAACAAACAGGTGCGCCTGCTGGTACTCGATGAACCCACCGCCTCATTGACCGAAAGTGAAACCGCCACGTTGCTGGCGATCATTGCGGATCTGCGCGATCACGGGATCGCCTGTATCTATATTTCGCACAAGCTCAACGAGGTGAAAGCGATCTCGGACTTTATCTGTGTGATCCGCGATGGCAAGCACATTGGCACCCGGCCTGCGGCGGAGATGAGCGAGGACGATATCATCGCCATGATGGTTGGCCGTGAGCTGACCGAGCTGTATCCGCAGGAACCCCATACCATCGGTGAGGTGGTCCTGCAGGTGGAAAACCTCACTGCCTGGCACCCGGTCAACCGCCATATCCGCCGGGCCGATAATGTGTCTTTTACCCTACGGCGTGGGGAGATCCTCGGCGTGGCCGGGCTGGTTGGCTCCGGGCGTACCGAAACCATGCAGTGCCTGTTTGGCGCCTATGCGGGGCGTTGGCAGGGCAAGATCACCATCGCAGGGCAGGCCGCCACCATCACCAACTGCCGCGAGGCAATGCGATATGGCATCGCCATGGTGCCAGAAGACCGCAAGCGCGATGGCATCGTGCCGGTAATGGGCGTGGGGGCCAACATGACGTTGGCGGCGCTGGGGGATTTCAGTGGCGCATTGACGGTGCTGGATGATGCACAGGAGCAGGCAACTATCCAACAATCGCTGGCACGGCTACGGGTAAAAACGTCTTCTGCGGAGCTGGCTATTGCCCGTCTCAGCGGGGGTAACCAGCAGAAAGCCATCCTGGCGAAGTGCCTGTTGCTGAACCCGCAAATCCTCATTCTGGATGAGCCAACGCGCGGCATTGATATCGGTGCCAAGCAAGAGATTTACAAGTTAATCAATCAATTGGCACAGCGGGGGCTCGCGGTGATTGTGGTGTCCTCCGAATTGCCGGAGGTGCTGGGGTTAAGCGATCGGGTATTGGTGATGCACCAGGGGCAGATCAAAGCCGATCTGGTGAACCGCGATCTGACCCAGGAACAGGTAATGGAAGCGGCCTTGAGGAGTGAAACACATGTTGAAAAGCACGCAATCTGAAGCCAGCCTGCCGCCAGTGGGGGCAAAAAAGCCGCTGTTCGGGCTGAAAACCGTCAACTTGCAGGTGTTCGTGATGTTGGCGGCGATCGCCGTCATCATGCTGTTCTTTACCTTTACCACCGAAGGGGCCTATCTCAGCGCCCGTAACATCTCCAACCTGCTGCGCCAGACGGCGATCACCGGCATTCTGGCGGTGGGCATGGTGTTCGTGATTATTTCGGCGGAGATCGACCTTTCCGTTGGTTCAATGATGGGGCTATTGGGGGGCGCGGCGGCGATATTTGACGTCTGGTTCGGCTGGCCGTTGCCGTTGACCATCGTGGTCACGCTGTTGGCGGGGCTATTGCTGGGGGCCTGGAATGGCTGGTGGGTCGCCTATCGTAAAGTTCCTTCGTTTATCGTCACCCTGGCGGGGATGTTGGCGTTTCGCGGCATTCTAATCGGCATTACCAATGGCACCACCGTGTCACCCACCAGCAATGCCATGTCGCAGATTGGCCAGAGCTACCTGCCTAACGGAGTGGGTTTTGGCATTGGCGCGGTCGGCCTGATGCTGTTTGTGGCCTGGCAGTGGCGGCGGCGCAGTAGACGTACACAACTGGGCTTGCCGGTAGCGGCAGCGAGTGGCGATATCACCCGGCAGAGCATCATGGCCATCCTGGTATTAGGGGCGATTTACCTGCTGAACGACTATCGCGGGGTGCCAACGCCGGTGCTGATCCTGACCGCATTGATGCTGGCTGGGATCTTTATGGCGTCGCGTACCGCCTTTGGCCGCCGTATTTATGCCATCGGCGGTAATATTGATGCCGCACGGCTTTCCGGGGTTAACGTTGAACGTACCAAGCTGGCAGTGTTTGCCATCAACGGCCTGATGGTGGCGATTGCCGGGCTGATCCTTAGTTCGCGCCTGGGGGCCGGTTCGCCCTCTGCCGGTAACATTGCCGAGCTGGAT
Source organism: Serratia sp. JSRIV004 (assembly GCF_019968705.1). Lineage (NCBI taxonomy): Bacteria > Pseudomonadati > Pseudomonadota > Gammaproteobacteria > Enterobacterales > Yersiniaceae > Serratia > Serratia sp. JSRIV004. The sequence goes on from NZ_CP074140.1 coordinate 76,587, forward strand.
GCTATCGCCGCCTGCGTGATCGGTGGCACCAGCCTGGCCGGGGGGATCGGTAGCGTGGCGGGAGCGGTGATGGGGGCGTTTATCATGGCCTCATTGGATAACGGCATGAGCATGTTGGACGTGCCGACGTTCTGGCAATATATCGTCAAAGGCGCGATCCTGCTGCTGGCGGTGTGGATGGATTCCGCGACCAAACGCCGGGTGTAGGCGTGGCTTCACACTTGTAGCTGTAGCCGTATTTATTGCTGGGGAGCCCCCATGTTTAAGAAGCGCTACCGTATTACGCTGCTGTTCAACGCCAATAAAGTGTACGACCGCCAGGTGGTGGAGGGCGTTGGCGAGTATTTACAGGCGTCGCAAAGCGATTGGGATATCTTTATCGAAGAGGATTTCCGTTGCCGCATCGATAATATCAAGGACTGGCTGGGGGACGGCGTGATCGCCGATTTCGACGACCGGAATATTGAGCAGCTGTTGCGTAACGTCCAGGTGCCGCTGGTTGGCGTCGGGGGCTCTTACCATCGGGAGGCGGATTACCCGCCGGTGCATTACATCGCTACCGACAACCATGCGCTGGTGGAAGCGGCGTTTATGCACCTGAAAGAAAAAGGGCTGAACCGCTTTGCATTCTATGGCCTGCCGGTGGAGGGGGGTAAGCGCTGGGCGCAGGAGCGTGAACAGGCTTTCCGCCAGTTGGTGGCTGCGGAACAGTATCAGGGGGTGGTGTATCAGGGGATGGAAACCGCGCCGGAGAACTGGCAATACGCCCAGAATCGCCTGGCGGACTGGGTGCAGACCTTGCCCCAGCAGACCGGGATCATAGCCGTTACTGATGCGCGGGCGCGCCACTTGTTACAAGTGTGCGAGCACCTGGATATTCCTGTGCCGGAAAAACTCTGTGTGATTGGCATCGATAACGAAGAGCTGACGCGCTATCTGTCGCGCGTGGCGTTGTCGTCGGTGGTGCAGGGGACACGCCAGATGGGCTATCGTGCCGCCAAGCTGTTGCATCAACTGCTTGATCAGCGCGAGCTGCCGCTACAGCGCATTCTGGTGCCACCGGTGAAGGTGATTGAACGGCGGTCTACCGATTTCCGTTCACTGCGTGACCCGGCGGTGATCCAGGCCATGCACTATATCCGTTACCATGCCTGCAAGGGGATCAAGGTGGAGCAGGTACTGGATGCGGTGGGCATGTCCCGTTCCAATCTGGAAAAGCGCTTCAAGGATGAAACCGGCCAGACGATCCATAACGCCATCCACCAAGAGAAGCTCGATCGCGCCCGCAACTTACTCACCGCGACCTCGTTACCCATCAACGAAATTTCCCAGATGTGTGGCTATCCATCGTTGCAGTACTTCTATTCGGTGTTCAAGAAGGGCTATGACATGACGCCCAAAGAGTGCCGCGACCGTTTTGGGGAGGCTGGCTATTGAAACCGCAGCGTGGGCATTGTTTGTTACGTGGCAGATAATATTTCTGTCATTACGGCTCCCTATAGTGGCGTTGCTTTTTACCTTTGGGCAAAACCATAACCAGGGAATTCATTATATGCATAAATTACCCTCCCGCCTGGCACTGCTGGCCAGTTGCTTGGCATTCAGCACCACGCTATGGGCGCAGGCTCAGGAAGTCCCCGCCGTGCTGGCCGGGCACGCCGTATTACCGGTGAAGTCCAGCGTCACGGCCCCCCAGGATGCACCAACCGATCTGCAACAGAGCGGTAAATACACCAGCGGCAAACGCATCACCGAACTGGGTAGCGTAGCGGGGAAATCTGCGGATCGGCTGACCGGCATCGGGCTACCCATCAATGGTCAGCCGTTGCAGGGGCATTCCGGTATCAAACACATGCCGGATGGCACCTACTGGGTGCTGACCGATAACGGATTTGGCAGTAAAGCCAACTCGCCGGACGCCATGCTGTATCTCAACCATTACCGTATCGATTTCAAGGAAGGCACGGTAACGCCGCTAAAAACGCTGTTCCTGCACGATCCCGATAAAAAAGTCCCGTTCCATATCGTCAATGAAAGCACCGACAAACGTTACCTGACCGGCAGCGATTTCGACCCGGAAAGCTTCCAGTTTGCCGACGATGCCCTATGGATCGGCGATGAATTTGGCCCTTACCTGATTAAAGCGGATCTGAACGGCAAGGTGCTGGCGGTGTTTGATACCCAGGTTGACGGCAAGGTAGTGAAATCGCCGGATAACCCGACGCTGACGCTGCCAGGTGCGCCGGACGGCAAGCAGAACTTCCAGGTCGCGCGCTCCAAGGGCTTTGAAGGAATGGCGGTATCACCGGATGGCAGCAAGTTGTATCCCCTGCTGGAAGGGGCGCTGTGGGACGGCGAACAGTTTGAGAACGTGGCGGGCAAACGCTACCTGCGGGTGCTGGAGTTTGACGTCAAACAGCAGGTATGGACTGGCCGCAGCTGGCAGTACGTGTTGGAAGACAATCAGAACGCCATCGGTGATTTCAATATGATCGACGCCACCCACGGGCTGGTGATCGAACGTGATAATGGTGAAGGCACTGCCGATAAAACCTGTGCGGCAGGCGCGCCAATGGATAACTGCTTCAGCCAGATCGCTAAATTCAAACGGGTCTACAAAATAGCGTTTTCCGACGCCAACGTCGGCAAACCGGTGGAAAAACTGGCGTATATCGATTTGCTGAACATTCAGGACCCACAGAAGCTGGCGCGTAAGCCGCTGAATAACGGCGTGCTGACCTTCCCGTTCTTCACTATCGAGAATGTCGATGTGGTGGATGGCAGCCATATTATCGTGGGGAACGACAATAACTTCCCGTTCTCTTCCAGCCGCGAACCCAACGTGGCAGACGATAACGAATTTATTTTGTTGGATGTGAAAGCCCTACTACAGCCGTAAAACTCTCCTTTATCGCCAAGCCTTCTCCTGATTGGGGGAAGGCTTTTTTATTCCGATGATGAAAAATACGTATGTGACCTCGTTTTGTGGGGAGCATAGTAGATATTTGACACGGTCATTTTCAAGTAAGCATATTAATAAAACGTTACTTTCAATCTTGCCGCTTCAGGTTGGCTTTCTGGTAGTCTGCTCTAGGCGTTTTACACTATGTCGCCATTTGTAGTGCGAATAATGGCACCAAGGATTGAAGGTGGGAAAATGTCTCGTGTCAGTACCGAAAGTATTATTGCGAAATTAAATTCGTTAGCTATTGCTATTCCTTTGGAGATCCTGATTGCGTGGGAGTCTAGTGATGAGGCCTGGTGCTTAAAGGACGTGCATAAAAAGCCCGTGTATGCCAATGCCAGATATGGCCTATTGCTGAAGCCGGAAGAAAATGGGAGGCCTTCTGCACTAGCCCCTTTTAAGCCCTTTATCTCCATCCATGACCAACGCGTTATTGATGAGATGAGGAAGATTGAAGCAATAGGGATCCTCCCTATCGATAGCAAACGCATATTCAGCGTGTTTTATTGTGAACGCATGCCCTACTACGACAAACAGGCTCATTGCTCTGGTATTATCAGCCATATCAAACCGCTGCACTCCATCACCGCACGTTTTTTTGTCTCTGGTGATGATATCGGTAAATTAACCGTTGCTTGTCCCTCCGAGATTTTATCCGCTAAGGAGTGGGTCGTGGCTTTTCTGCTGTTACAAGGTATGACGGAGAAAGAAATTGCCGGTATTCTCAACAGAACGTTGAGAACGATAAAGTTCCATAAAAGTAATATTCTGGCGAAGGTCCATTGTGAAACCACCCGGGAATTTATATTTTTTGCCAGAAAGCAGCAATGGCAATTTTATATTCCACCATTATTTTCTAAACCCTGTTATATCATCCGCTAATCACCTCACTACAAAACTGTACCTTTGGTACAGTTTATTGTTTGTACTTCAAGAGTATGCTCGCTTTCATCATCTGGCATCCCAGTTGATATCTCAATGACATGGATGAGAAGAGGTCATACAATGAGTTACGCAAGCAATCTTGATTTTCCAATATTAATTGTTTCTGTACGCGATAATAAAATACAGGTCGATGATGGCTATCATGCGATTAAGGAGGTGCTGGCATTAAATAACTACCATTTTATCCACGCGGAAAGCAATGAAACGGCGCTGGCGATGGCCAGAAAAGAAGCGGGCATCGGCTGTATCATTATTAATGAGTGCGAGGGTGCTAACTTGGGCGGGGCTTCTCCCATTATCAAGGAGATTATTCGCGTGATCCGCGCTAAAAACAGCCGGGTGCCCATCTTCTTTTCGTCAAGTGTACCTTTGTTAGGGCGTTTATCGACGGAGGTGATTCAAGAGATCCATGAGTACATCAACATCAGCGAAGATACGCCCAAGTTTATTGCTGGCCGCATTCATCTGGCGATACGCCAGTATATTGAGAACCTGCTGCCGCCTTACTTCGCCGCGCTAAAAAGTTACGCGTTAGACAGCCCTTACTATTGGGATTGCCCGGGGCATCAAGGGGGCGTTGCCTACCTTAAGCACCCGGTAGGCCGTGAGTTTATCAATTACTTTGGCGAAAACCTGATGCGGGCAGACATTGGCATCTCTACGCCGGAAATGGGGGACTGGCTTGAACATAAGGGAGCGCCGGGCGAATCGGAAACGCGAGCCGCCAAACTCTTTGGCGCGGACAAAACCTTCTATGTGACAGGCGGATCTTCCCAGTCTAACCAGATAGTGGGCCACTCAATTGATTTAAAAGATAAAATCATCCTGGTAGACCGCAATTGCCACAAGTCCGTCAACCATGAGCTGACCATCACCCAGGCTAAACCCGTCTATTTCCAGCCTGCACGTAATGGGCTCGGCATTATTGGCTTGATCTCTCCCGATCAGTTTGAGGCCAGCGCGATCCAGCAAAAAATCGATGACAGCGTGCTGGCTTATCAGGCAGAAGACCGCAGCCCCGCTTATGCCATCATCACTAACTGCACTTACGACGGTCTGATTTATGACGTCACCGCCGTCACCCAAAAGCTGGCCAAGTCGGTACCCCGGATCAAATTTGACGAAGCTTGGTATGCCTATGCGAAATTCCACCCCCTGTATCAGGGGCGGTTCGCCATGGATGTGCCCGAAGATAAAGACAACGGCCCAACGCTGTATGCCGTGCAATCGACACACAAGATGTTGGCGGCCTTTTCTTCGGCCTCGATGATACATATCCGCAATTCCAAACGTGCCCCGGTGGATTACGACATTTTCAATCAGGCTTTTATGATGCACGGCACCACGTCACCGTTCTATCCGATCATTGCCTCAATGGATGTGGCGACCGCCATGATGGAGGGGCAAGCCGGTAAGACATTGGTCGATGAAGCTATTCACGATGCTATCAGCTTCCGCAAGACGCTGGTGACCGTCGCAGACAAGCTCAAAGCGGAAAAAAGTGACAAAGGATGGTTCTTCGATGTCTGGCAGCCGAGCACGTTGCTGCAGGAGGGCAAAAAGGTTCCTTTCACCCAGGTGGCCGACGAGGTGCTAGCCAACGATCCCACCTGCTGGCAGCTGCGAGCCGGAGAGGCATGGCACGGCTTCGGCGACTTGCCGGAGGGTTATGCGATGTTGGACCCCATCAAGGTCACCATTACCTGCCCTGGGCTGAACGCGCAAGGAAAGATGAATGTTTTCGGCATCCCCGCGCCGGTAGTGGCAAAATTCCTGGATACCCAGCGTATTATCCCGGCCCGCAACGGCGACTACACCATTCTGGTGTTATTTGCATTGGGTTCTACCCAGGGCAAATGGAATACCCTGATCGACATGCTGATGATATTTAAACATCACTATGACGAGAATACCCCGCTGACCTCGGTGCTTCCGCAGGTTGCGGCCAGTTCCCCCGCCTATCGCAACATGGGCATCGGCGATTTATGCCGGTCGATCCATCAGGCGAATATCGAGCTGAAAATTGCCGAGCTTTTGGAGCTTGCCTGTTCTGTAGAGGCCATCCCCGTTCTTACCCCCTCCCAGGCCTACCAATGCCTGATCTCCGACCAAACCGAGCAGGTCAAGGCTGCCGACATAAGCAACCGCACGCTGGGCGTGATGATAACCCCTTACCCACCGGGCATTCCGCTCATCATGCCGGGTGAAAAGGTGACGTCAGAATCACGGGCCATCGTCGATTACCTGGTGGCCTTGCAGACCTTCGGCCAGCGCTTCCCCGGCTTTGAACATGAACTGCAGGGTGTGGAAGTGGATGAGAACGGCACTTATTGGGTGCGGTGCATAAAAGAAACGCCTGCCAGCGCTTCCATACGTTAATCGGCTCGCGCTTTATCCCCATGGGTGCGATCCGCACCCTCTTCAAGATTTGTATCAATGCAATAATGATGGGAAATATCATGGCTTCTGTTAATACTGCCTCCGTGAAAAAAATGGGGTTGGTTGCCCTGACGTTGGTGACCGCCTCTAACATGATGGGATCCGGGGTCTTTATGCTGCCAACCAATCTGGCAGGCATCGGGTCTATCTCTTTATTTGGCTGGGTGATTACCATTGTCGGCGTGATTGCCCTGGCGCTGGTGTTTGCGAAAAACAGCATGGTGACACCGCGTGATGGCGGCATTATTGCCTATGCCAGCGACGCGTTTGGGCCATTTATTGGCTTTCAGACCACCATCTGTTACTGGATCAGCGCCTGGGTGGGTAACGTGGCGCTGCTGGTGGCGGGTGTGGGTTACCTGAGTTATTTCTTCCCCATCCTCAAAGATCCGCTGGTCAGCTCTATCACCGCCATTGTTATCCTCTGGGCATTTATCGCTCTGGCTTCTTTGGGGGCAAGGGTGGCCGGGCGCTCCCAATCATTCACCGCCTGCTGCATGCTGGTTGTAGTGCTGGGGATCGGATTTATTGGCTGGTTCTGGTTCAAACCCGCGTTATTCACCGAAGTTTATAATGGCACCAAGGGTAGTGACGTTTCGGCAATCCTCTCCGCCGCGTCTTTGGCTTTATGGGGCTTTTTGGGAGTGGAATCCGCAGTGGTGTCCAGCGGACAGGTGGAAAACCCCGAATCCACAGTGCCCAAGGCGACGGTATTGGGGCTGCTGATTGCCGCCGTGTGCTATGTCACCAGCTGTTCGGTGATCATGGGGTTAGTACCGCATAGCGAACTGGTGAATTCCGCCGCCCCCTTTGCCGATGCTGCCCGTTATATGTTTGGTGAATTCGCCGGGGAAGTGGTTTCCGCCCTGAGCATTATCGCCTGTTTCGGTTCGATCTCTGGCTGGCTGATCTTGCAGTCTGAAGCCCCAAAAGCTGGCGCGAAGCAGGGGCTATTCCCGAAATTCTTTGCCGTGGTGAACAAAAACGATGTACCGATGAAGGGGCTGATTTTTACCGGCGTACTGATGACCGTGGTATTACTGACCACGGCTTCGCCTAATCTGGCAAAACAGTTTCAGGTGATTGTGCTGATGTCGGTGTTTGCCTCTTTACTGCCCTATATCTATGCGCTGGTCGCGCTACCGATCATCATGGTGGCCAAATCCTTGAATAAGGGCGGGGGCTTCATTTTCTACTGCACGTTGGCGGTGATTGGCATTCTCTACAGTCTGTTTGCCCTGTTCGGATCGGGAGGCAACGCCATGTTCTGGGGGGTATTGATGATGATGCTCACCATCCCGCTATATGCACTGGTTGCGGCAAAACGCAGCAAAAGCGGGATCAAAACGTTGTACCTGGATAGCGAGGAATAGCCGTAAAAAAACAGAAAGCACGGTAACAATGAAGGCGTTACTGCAACAGTGAATGGCTCTTTTATCTCAAAGCCTTCTCCTTGGTGGGGAGGTTTTTTTATGACGGTGACAAATAAAATACAGCGAATCACCCCTTTTCGGAAAGATATAAGACCCTGCTATTATTAGTTGTTAATTTTAATTAAACACGTTACGTTCAATTTTGTGTAAAATCCTGGCGGTGCGACTACACGGCAATTCTTCATACCGCCGTTATTTGCCAAACCTTGCTATATCATCAGGTAATAGTCCCACCCTAAAATAGTCCCTTTGCGACTATTCAGACTACTGGCAAGGTCCGACAGTAAGGCTAGAACATTGTTCTAATAAGATTAGTGGCGGATCTGTGCCAGCTCGTCTTCAGTCAGACCGGTCATTTTCATGACGGTGTTGCGATCGAGACCGTTCTGCAGCATGGTACGGGCAATTTTCAGCGTAGCATCACGCTCGCCTTCTGAATGCCCTTCCTGCCGACCAAGCTGAATGCCCTTCTCAATACCCTTCTCAATGCCCTTCTGTTCAAGCTGTTGTGCGATGGTCATCAGTGTGTCCCCATGTTGCGGCACTCGCTGTGCCAGTTGGCGTACAAAGGCTTCGGCGTCTGACGTTTCGCCCGCCTGTACAATATAGTGTACCAGCGATACTACCTGTGATGAAGAGAGATATCCGGCCAGTAGGATGGGAGCGAGCCTATCCACCAGTTCCGCCAGATCCCGATGATGAATGTGCTTCTGCAGTAGTGTCAGAGCCGCCATGCTGCGATGGCCTGCGATTTCGTCATCAGGGATGACGGTGACATCGACAAGCGGAAAAGCAGCGCTGTAAAGTTTACCGGCCAGCTCTGGGTTAGCAAACTCATCCAGCCACCGGGTGGAATAGGGGTATGGGCTGCGCTTACCGGTATAGAATAGCATCGGTATTACCAAAGGCAGCTTTTTGTGGCCCTCCTCCAGATGGCGCTGCATGGCCGCTACTGCGTACCTGATGAGCCTGAAAGCCATGTGCCGATCCGGGGTGGACTGGTGTTCGATGAGCACGTGGACATAACCGTCATCCCCAGCAGTGGTTTTCAGGCTGTAGAGCACGTCGCTGAAGTACTGGCGGAGGTTATCTTCCACAAAGGAGCCTGACTCCAGTTTCAGGGTGTTAAGGTCGCAGATGGCACGCAGCTCTGCCGGGAGGTGTAGTTCCATGAAATCACGGGCAACCTCTGGCTGGGTCAGGAACTGTCTGAATGTGGCATCGTGGGGCGTTGGCGTGTTGTTTTTCTTTTTCATTATAATCATTTCACTCCGATACTGATTTTAATCTGACGTTATTATTTTTCGCATATCCCTCCATTGATTTATCTGAGGCAAGCTCCGGCGAACCTATATTCAGGATATTTATTAATTCACCGAGGTTTTTATTAAGATATGAAATTAATTCAGATTTTGTTTGTGGCATACCCATAAAGAATTCCCTCTATTTTTTAGCATAGATCCCGTGAAGGCATTGCATTGTGTAATTATGGACTACCCACCACTACAGGGGAACAAGTATTAGTGATGTCACGGTTATTTCAACCAACTATGCTCCTACGGTCGAATATATTTGCCCCGAAAAATTCAGAAGAATAGCCACGTTGTTATCAATATGAATAATTTTTGCCAAAGGTGCAGCTTATTCCCGTACTTCTATTGTGTGGTTAACAAAAATGATGGGCCGGTTAGGGGGGGTTACTGGCGTGCTAATGACCGTGGTATTACTGACCACGGCTTCGCCTAATCTGGCAAAACAGTTACAGGTCATTGTTATGCGTTGGTTGCCGCTAAACGTAGCAAAAGCGGGATCAAAACGTTGTACCTGGATAGCGAGGAGTAGCCGTAAAAAACAGAAAGCGCGGTAACAATTTTCGCTTTCGGCATCGGAGCCGGAAAACGTAAACTGTGCCGCGCCTAGTTAGCAGCAGTCGCGATTAATGCACTGCCTGTGGGGCTTGCCAGTTTTCGTGATAGATATGTACGGCTTGCTCTTGCGTGGTAGTGCGATCGCCGGTCAGGCGGTAGGCCACGGTGAAGGCAAAATCAAACGCGGCCCCCAACCCTTGGCCACTGATCAGATTGCCATCTTCCACAACCCTTTCAGCCACGTAGGTACCATCTTCGATCTCCTGATGCAGATCGCCAGAACAGACATAACGGCGGCCTTGCAGCAGTTTGTTGGCAGCCAGCACGCGAGCAGCGGCAGAACACAGCGGGCAGATCAGCTTGGCAGCACGATCGTGGCGGCGGATAAACTCCACGACCAGCTCGTTTTCCGCCATTGCGGCGGTAGCCTGCGGCCCACCGGGGATCACCACGGCATCGTACAGTTGGTCCATGCGGCGTTCCAACAGAGCATCGGCAAACATACGTATCTGGTGATAGCTGCGCAGCTCCAGCCTATCCTGGCAGGACAGCAGCTCTACCTCTATCTCCATACGACGTAACACGTCGATCACGATAACCGCCTCGGCCTCTTCAAATCCTTCGCTCAGCAGGACGGCAACTTTCTTGGTCATAGCATCTCCAGCAATGTACGGGTTAATAACCCGGGCTCGGCTAGGGTAGCAAATAAAAGGCAGGAGTTTTGTGCGGGAGAGCAAGTGTACGAAGGGGATCGCGGAAACATGAATTCCCTCTTAGCAGCTAGGGGGATTCGCGCTATAATCTGCGACTTGCTTCCTAGCTCTAGAGGAAGATCCTCGTCCCCGGTGGGGCGGCTGGACTTCAAATCCAGTTGGGGCCGCCAGCGGTCCTGGGCAGGTTCGACTCCTGTGATCTTCCGCCATTCGATGTATTCTGAACTCCACTAAAGTCAATAAATCCCTTATAATACCCGTAACTTAAGCCACTTTCGCTCTCCTGGTGTCAACTCATGTCCACCCAAATCAAGTGTAGTCTGGGGGCACCATAGGGGGCACTGACGATGCCCCTATTTTTGAGGTGCCCCCTATGAAGCTAACAGCCCGACAAGTTGAAACTGCTAAACCAAAAGACAAGCCGTACAAGCTCTTCGATGGAGGAGGGCTTTACCTTGAAGTAAAAACCAGTGGTTCTCGTTACTGGAGATTGAAGTACCGTTACGGCGAAAAAGAGAAGCGCCTTGCCTTTGGCGTTTACCCGGATGTATCTCTGGCAGAAGCCCGTGACAAACGCGATGTAGCTAAAAAGATTCTGGCTGCAGGTGACGATCCTGGTGAAACCAAAAAAGCTGAGAAGCTTGCTCAGAAACTGAATTCGGAGAACACGTTTGAAGCCGTTGCCCGCGAGTGGCATCAGGCTAAAGCCGACCGCTGGTCACTGCGCTACCGTGATGAAATCATTGATACCTTCGAAAAAGACATCTTCCCTTATATTGGCAAGCGGCCGATTGCCGATCTCAAGCCGATGGAGTTGCTAGAAGCACTGCGCAAAATGGAGAAACGCGGAGCGCTGGAGAAAATGCGTAAGGTTCGCCAACGCTGTGGGGAAGTATTTCGTTTTGCCATTATCACTGGCAGAGCTACTTACAATCCTGCTCCCGATCTGGCTAGCGCTCTGGCAACGCCGAAGAAGGAACACTTCCCATTCCTGACGGCTCAGGAACTGCCATATTTCCTTAAAGACCTATCTGGTTACACTGGCAGTGTCATCACTAAAACCGCAACCAAGATCATCATGCTGACGGGCGTAAGAACCCAGGAGCTGAGATTTGCACGTTGGCAGGATATCGACTTTGACAAGGGGCTGTGGAACATACCGGTTGAAGTGATGAAAATGAAGCGGCCTCATGTCGTTCCATTATCAACGCAGGTTATTGAGCTGTTCAGCTCTCTCAAGCCAATGACTGGCGGCTATCCCTTGGTGTTCATTGGTCGGAACGATCAGCGTAAGCCAATCAGCAAGGAAAGCATCAATCAGGTTATTGAACTGTTGGGTTACAAGGGGCGACTGACTGGCCACGGCTTCCGCCATACCATGAGTACCATCCTGCATGAGCAAGGCTATAACTCGGCTTGGATTGAGACCCAGCTTGCTCACGTGGATAAGAACAGCATCCGTGGCACCTACAACCATGCGAAGTATCTGGATGGACGGCGTGAGATGTTGCAGTGGTATGCGGACTATATGGATAACCTGGAGCGGGACGGGAATGTGGTAAATGGTGGGGATTTAGTATGAGAGATTAAGGAAAAACCCACAATTCAGCAGAGAAGACAGCTAGAAGAGTAAAATGATGAAAGATGTCAGCAATGCCAGTTAACATACTGGCATTGCTGACTTTAATTGAAATGCACTTTTTAGTCGTGATATTGGTTTTACTGAGTCGGCTAGTATTCAAGCATGATTTTTTTGACTGATGACCCTCAGATCTACTCACCGTTAGTTGGAGACCGCTGGTAGGTGTGCGAAACTAATAAAACCATTCTTAAACTCAAGGACGGTCTGACTTATGACTGCCAAAACTGATTCTCTAAGACAGAAAGTGCAATCTATTCTCAATGGACAAAATTTACATGAGCACCAACGAACGGCAGCACAAAAAACATTTGATGCTCTAAATGGTAACGTCAGAGCGGTTATCACTGCTGCAGAGATGCAAGCAGGTAAGTCAGGTGTGGCTTTGGCACTTTGCTGTTTGCAGCGCCTGTCTATGAATGATGACGATATTTGCGACCGGCTCAAGCTTAAGGATACTTTGTACCTGGTGACCATGCCTGATGTGGCTCTGCTTGAACAGGCAGAAAAAGATCTGGCTGATGCAAAAAATGTGGTCGTTAGTAACTTTATTCGTTTTGACCAGGACTTAGAAAGGAGTTTTAAGGGGAGTCCGCCGAAGCTTATCCTGATTGATGAATGCCATTATGGCTCAAATGCTTCAGCTATTCGTTATTGCAAAGTTTTTGATTATCTTGAAAAGGAAAATAAAGAATGTAAGGTCGTTTTCATTTCAGCAACCCCTTTTGGCGCTCTCTATGCAGCAGAAACAGAGTATGATGTGGCTAAATATGAGGAAGAGATTGCCAGGAGTCATCACAAGGAAAAAGAAGCAAGCGAAGCCGCAGAGGCTGCGGAGGAAGCAGCTAAAAACTCCATATTGCGCCGGGATTTCAATACAAAACTCGTATTCCATCGTACCAGTAATGAATACTACGGTGTCAGGGAGATGCTGCAATCTAATAAGGTAACTGGATTAGATAATGATTCCAGAAACATCCTCCTAGAGTCATCAGCAAGAGATAAATTGATGACCTTATTGGCTCAACATGAAGGTGCAGGATGGGCATTAGTGAGAGTGCCACCTGGCGCCGCAATGGAAGCAAAAAATGGTTTCATTCAGGCTGGCTTCTCTGAGCAAAATATTCATATCCTTGGTAAGGACTTGAGTGGAGTTCCTGAGGACCAACTAACAACCATTGAGCGATTTAAAAAAGAGTTTGATGAATGTATCGATTTCGATGAAAAACTCATCGCAATTACTGTTGCTGGTTGCCGTGCCGGAATTAATTTCGGCCAAGATATGAAACAGCGGCTCATTGCTACCTGGGATAGTACGGTCACTAGCGTTGCTGCCGTGGTACAAGCTAATATCGGCCGGGCCTGCGGCTATCACAACAATCGAGATGCACATCATTTTACCAGTCTCAACGCAGCACAAGCGTATGCCGCCATATTAGATTATCTTGACCAAAATACCAGTGAGCACGCAGCTTCAGATTTCGATGGTTTAAAAGAGTTTTTTGAAGACATCTGTCAAGAGTTTAATGTAAACGGTTTAGATGTAGGATTGACGGTCAAAAATAAAAGACGCAGGCCTATTGGTGATGTTGAAACCTATATGACCGCTAGCTACGTTGCAGTACCGGCAAAGTTATTTTCTCCTGATTACGACTTTACTCAACATACTGACGATAAGTTGATGTTGCAAGCTATCGCTTTAATCCGTGAAGAGCTGCTGAAAGATTCGGGGCCATCAGTAAAATCATCACGTGCTATGCGAGGCAGCAAGAAAAACTGGGTAAAGGCCCAATGGGTAAATGGTGATACCTATGACAACAAGGAGAAAGCCCTTAAAGAAGGAACGATGAAAGAACGCACCCTGAAATTCACTTGCCAGCTTGATGCTGAAGAAGCATTAGAGTTCAATACAGTGGTTATGCCCGGTTCAGGTGAATATACAGAGCAGAAATTGATCACGGCTACTATATTTAGTGTTTACAATATGTCACGCCGAAATAATGTAAATAAATGGGTTATGACTGAAGCTGATGTTCATGAGATGTGTGAATATTTCAGTGTTGACTATGATGATACTATGTTCGTTTTGTTTAAACGTGGCGAGTATAATGCTGAGATAAGTCGTTTGAAAAATGCAGCTAATCAGTTACCCGATTATGAAACGACTATCTATGATGAATCACAGTTTTCCGAACAGCAGCGTAATGTTTAATTAGGCAAGGTAATATCATGAAAATGATGGCGAAGCGACATCGAGAGCGAATAGGATTAGTGCTCAATAACTATGTTTTTGCACATCAAAAAGATGCAGCCTATCGTGCATTTAATTATTTTAATGGTGGTGCTAGGGCTGTTATTGTTGCCGCTGAAATGCAATCAGGAAAGTCAGGGATTGCATTAGCTATGAGTTGCTTACAACGCGATTCTTTGTCAGATTTTGATTTATGTGACCGAAGGAAACTCAAAGATACTTTATATTTGGTAACAATGGCGGACATCTCTCTATTGGAGCAAGCAAAGAATGATTTCTCGACTTCTCCCAATATGGTAATTAGCAATTTTGCCAATTTCAGGCAGTCACTGGAGACTGAGTTTAAACATCAACCACCGAAGTTAATTATCATCGATGAATGTCACTATGGTAGTAATCAAGAGGGTATTCGCTATGGTAAAATTTTCAACTACCTTGATAGTGAAAACATTGGTTGTAAAATTGCCTTTATTTCAGCAACCCCTTTTAGTGCTCTATATTCCTCTGGGTCCGACTCCATTCTAAAACATAGCTATCATACCCAGTTGGTGTTCCATAAAACCAGCCGAGACTATCACGGCATACGTAGCATGCACAAGCACCATCAAATTGTGAAACTGGATCCGACTCAACGAGATTTTTGCCAGGATTCATTGTTACGACGCAGGTTTATCAGACAGTTTTGTGAACACCAAGGGCCTGGTTGGAGTCTAATCCGGGTGCCCAACGGTTCAGCTTCACAGGCCAAAGCAATATTGCTAGATCAAGGGATCGATGAAGATCAGATCTTCATCATTGGTCAAAAGTTATCTGGTGTTGAAGAATATGAGATTGGCACTATTCAGGACTTTAAGCATGCCTATGAAGCAGCAAGCCTCTTTGATGATAAGCTTATCGCTATCACAGTTGCAGGTTTTCGAGCTGGGATAAACTTTGGCTCAAAGATGAAAGAGGAACTAATCAACAGCTGGGATAGTACTATCTCTAGTATTGCAGCTATCGTTCAAGCGAATATTGGTCGTGCTTGCGGTTATCATAGCAATACCCTTGCTATTCATTATACAAACCTAGATGCTATAGGCGCTTATAGCGAATTGCTCAATCATCTTGAGAGTCAATCCGAGCACTGTGATTTTGTTGCTTTACAACAACAGTTTGAACGCATCTGTGAACGCTACGATGTCATTGGTTTTGACCGTGGGCTGATGGTTAACACCACCTCAATCAGCCAAAGTAGACAGCAAAGCCCAGATCATTTTATTTATTCAACTGAATGCTACCACGTTATTCCTGCAAATCTGAATGAAATTGCACCAGACTTTAGTGGCTATGGCTTGGGTAATGAAATTTTAGAGGCTATCCAACTTATTCGGGAAGAGTATCTTAAGGATAATGGCCCCTTTATCAAAAGTGGCAGAGCACTCAGGGGGGATCACCAAAACTGGATAAAAGCCCAATGGGTAAACGGAGCTACCTATGATAATTTCACTGAGAGCTGTGCAAAGGCACGAACCTTATCGTTTATCGAGAAGCTCAATTATGGCATGCAACTCGAATTCAATCAGGTCGTCAATCCTGGTGGGGGGGAACGTACGGATGATAAGCGACTTATGGCGGTTATCTTCAGTGTTTATAATTTATCCAGGCAGCAGGATGCTTATAAAAGAACGATGGATGAAGATGACCTAAAAGAGCTGTGTAGGCTGCTGAAAGTTCCCTATGATGATACTGTTATCGTTATTTTTAAGCGCGGGGTAGTTTTTAACATTAGCCCATCAGAATTAGAGTTTGACGTTAGTCCAACAAAGTTAAGGAATAATTCGATTTTTAAATAACGCAGGGCGGCAACTTCATTGCAACTTAGCGTGATATGGCATGTTGCATTAAAATTGCTCAAATGCACTAAAGCAGCAACACTTCATTCATAGTATTTGGTAAAACGTAGTCACCGTGGAGTGGCCACCTGTGGTGGATGCATTTATGCCATACAGCATAAATGTTCGATTTGGTGACCTAGTTTCGTAGAGCTATGGCCCTCTCAGGGGTAGAATGATGCTTCTTTGACTGTATGAACTGAGCGCCATTGAGGATTTATGAGTAGCGATGAACGCCTAGTGAGACTGGGCTTTAAATTTGGTAAGAGTGGTGCCCACTCCGCTCGTAGCCTGATGTATGCAGAGCTCAAAACCCTGTTGAATGCCCGTCCCTGTGAAGCAACCCGGTATGACTACCAGCAGGATATAGAGCTTTTCAATCGACTCCATAAAAGTAGCGGTAATGCTCGCAAGCTGACCTTCCGACATCTGGTTGATCTTTATGGTATATCACCCGAGATCCCGCTGTTTCGAGTATTTCGTCAGTTATGGGATAGATCTGAAGAGGCGCAACCTCTGTTGGCGTTGCAATTGGCGTTGGTCAGGGATCCTCTACTCAGGCAAACCCAAGCTTTGATCAGCACAACGCCCATAGGGCAGGTGTTAGAGCGTGAAAAGGTTGAACATATTCTGTCAGCGCCGGAACCGAGCCGATTTAGTCCAGTGTCATTGCGCTCATTTGCCCAAAACATCAATGGCAGTTGGACCCAGGCTGGACTCTTACATGGCAAAGTAAAAAAGGTTAGAACTAACCCTGTGGTTACTTATGTCAATGCGGCTTTTGCACTCTTCCTGGGGCATTGTGAAGGTAAGTCTGGGCAAGGTCTTTTTCAGACCTCCTGGTTTCAACTACTAGGATTAGAGCCTGCGCAAGGGTTCGAGTTGGCCTATATGGCATCACTGCACGAAGTGATCAGTTATAAGCAGGCCAGTGGCATCGTTGAAGTGCGTTTCCCACTCTGGACTATTGAGGAGAATTAAGGCATGAGCGATCGCCTCTCGAAATTGATTAAGCGTTTTGCAATCTATATGTCTGTGCCCTGGCGAGCGGTGCTCTCAGCCGAGGAACGAGCAGTCTTTGTGGTTTACCACAAAGAGGATGAGCTCAAGCTACGCGCCCGCGTTCAAGAGTTTCAACTGGTGGTAGAGCAGAATGGCCACCGTTGGCAGTTACTGGATATCACAGATGGTTTCGCCAAGTGGATGGGGGAGCACGACTATGCAGAAGCCTACTTCGATGAGCCTGAGTTGTTGGTGGGCAGTTATGAATTTTTTGCCGAAGAGTTAGCTGAGCGCCTGAAAGTTGAAGTCGATAAGGCGCTGGGGGGCAATGATGTGGTGGCCTTGCTAGGCACCGGTACTCTGTTTGGATTCGCTTCTGTCTCAGCGCTGGTAAAGGCCCTCTCTCCAGCGATAAAAGGGAAGCTAGTCGTCTTCTTCCCCGGTGAATATCACGATAACAATTTCAGTCTTTTGGATGCCAAGGATGGCTGGGGCTATCATGCCACCGCCATCTGCCACCATAACGAATAACAAGGAATTCGGGATGTTAAATAGAGAGATTTACACTAACGACCCACTGCAATCAGAGTTAGCAAACAATGGGGTTGCCGTTGTAAACGATGACCAGAGTGCCGAGTCATTTGCTACTCTGCGCTACGAGTTGAAAACCTTTGTCTGTGATGGTGCCTATGAAGCAGGTATGCAGAAAATTCTGACGGCATACTTGAGCAAGTTAGAGGCGAAGGTCGAGCAGTCTGGGGTTTGGATCAGCGGTTTCTATGGGTCGGGTAAATCTCATTTGGCCAAGATGCTTCGCACCTTTTGGACCAACCAACGTTTCCCGGATGGCGCAGACCCACTGAGCTTGGCTGAGTTGCCCGTGGGTATTCGTGAGCAGTTTGCTAAACTTGAGCGTCTATCCCATGAATACCAAGGCCTTCATGCTGCTTCTGGTACTCTAGGGGCGGGTAAACGGGGCAACGTGCGCCTAGCGTTTCTCTCTATCATCTTCAAGTCGGTCGGTTTGCCAGAGCAATACCATTTGGCTCGTTTTGTTATGTGGCTAAAATCCCAAGGAGTCCTTGAAGAGGTGCAGCAGTATGTTCGCCTGCATGCTAAGCCTTCAGGGGATCTCGATGCATGGCAAAAAGAACTGCGTAACCTCTATGTCTCTCCTGTGCTGGCTCAAGCTCTTTTGTCACATTTCTCAGACTTGGCTACCACTACACCAGATATGTTCAAGGTGCTTCGTGCTCAGTTCCCCGAAGTGAAAGACATCACCAACGATGAGATGGTTGGTGCTGTGATGGAGGCTCTTGAGCGCAATGGTCAACTTCCTTTGACCTTGGTTGTTCTTGATGAAGTGCAGCAGTATGTTGGGGGGGATGAAGATCGTGCTTTCGATGTACAAGAGGTGATTGAAACCTGCTGTAAGGCGAGTCGTTTCAAATCCCGCCTGCTGTTTGTGGCCACCGGTCAGAGCGCCCTCAGTGATACCCCTAACCTGCAGCGTTTGATGGGCCGTTTTGTCGTGACGGTTCAATTGGCCGATACCGATGTGGATGCGGTCATTCGTAAGGTGATACTGCAGAAAAAAGAGAGCGCCAAAGGGGTCATAAATTCTCTGTTCCAAACCAATCTAGGTGAGATCAGTCGTCATCTGCGTGGTAGCAAGTTTGAACACCAGCGAGATGATGAGACCTGGATGGTAGCCGACTATCCTCTGTTGCCGGTACGCCGCCGTTTTTGGGAAAAACTACTGCCTGCTTTAGATAAAACCGGTACCGGCTCTCAGTTGCGTAACCAACTGCGTATTACCCATGAGGCGACTCGTTTTGGTGCCGAAAAACTCCTTGGCTGTATTATTCCTGCAGATTTTATCTACGACCAGATAGTCAATGACCTGGTAAACAGTGGGGTAGTGGGGCAGGAGATCTATGCCGAGATTGGCAAGCTCAAAGACGGCTCTCATGAGGAAGTGTTACAGGGGCGAGCATTGTCGCTGATCTTGATGATCAGCAAACTACCAAGTGAGATTGACTATGGCATTCATGCAACCGCCGAAACCTTAGCCGATTTGCTGCTTGAAGATTTGAATACGGAAAAGCATGAATTACGTCCCCGGGTAAACAAGGCCTTGGAGGCTCTTGAGAAGGCATCGCTCATTATGGCGGTTCAGGCTGCCGGTGGCGTAGAGTATCGTCTGCAAACGGCAGAAAGCCAGCAATGGTACGACATGTATCGCCAGCAGCAGGCAGAGCTACGGGCAGACCCGGCTCGGCTGGATGGCCTGCGTAATCAATTGGTACACTCAGTGGTACGCAAACTGGTGAGCCAAGTACGATTGACGCAAGGGGGGGTGGCTGAAGGCCGTACGTTGAATGTGGAATTTGGTGATGACTTGCCTAAAGATTCTCAAGAGAAGCTCTATGTGTGGGCTCCCTCTCTGCCAGAGAGACAATTACAAGAGCTGGCACGTGCGGACAGCGCCGATAACGGCACACTCTACCTTTATATTCCGTCCGATCGTAAAAGCGCTTTGAATGCTGCTATTGTCGACAAGCAAGCGGCTACCATGACCTTGGATGTCAAACAAAACGCGGTAATAACCGAAGCCGGTAAAGAAGCGCGTGCCGCCATGATGTCCAGCCAGCGGAATGCTGAGGCGGAGGTTAAACGCCTGACCTCCGAGATGGAAACCCTGATGTGGTTGCGTCTTTCCGGTGGCAGTGAAGTAGGTGGCGATACTCTGAGTGAGCAGTTGCAAAAAGGGGCCGAAACAGCTTGTATTCGCCTCTATCGAAACTTTGATATGGCCGATCACAAGGGCTGGGCCAAGGTCTATGACCGTGCTAGCCGTGAAGGGGGCGAAAATGCTCTGGAGGCAGTGGACTACCAGGGCGAGGCACAAGCCCATCCGGTCTGCCGCGAAGTTAAAAAATTTATCGGTGTGATGAAAACAGGTGCCGAAGTGCGTGAACGCTTTGGCAAAGCTCCCTATGGCTGGTCCCGTGATGCTATCGATGGTGCTCTCTTTGCCATGTTGGCTGCTGGAGTGATCAAAGCCAGTGATGCCAAACTTAATCCTACCGATGCCCGCAGTCTAGAACGCGCTCAGGTTGGCCAGACTCAGTTCCGCCCCGAGACTGTTACTATCAGTAAGAGGGAGCTTATCCTGGTGCGTAGCTTGATCAACAGTTTTGGTGTGCCCTGCAATGCCGGGGAAGAGAGCAGTAAGCTCGGCGAGGCGCTGCAAAGTGCTAAGGCGTTGGCCCGTCGTTTGGGCGGTGAAGCGCCGTTGCCATTGCCTCCAAGCACCCAATGCATCGATGAGCTACTTGTACTGTCTGGTAACGATCAACTACTTGAGGCCTACAACCGCAAAGACCAGCTGCAAGCGGAGTACGAAAGCTGGAAGAACCAGCTTGAACTGGTCGCTGAACGCAATGAACAGTGGTACAACCTGCAAAGCTTATTGCCGTATTGCCGCGAGTTAGTTGTTATTAGCGAACTCAATAGTGAGTGCGAAGCCTTGCGCGCAGGGCGCACCCTGCTGCAAAGTCCATCGCCAGTACAGCCACTGCTAGCCAAGGCGCTTACCGCCCTGCGTGATGCCATCACCGCCCACTGCACTCGCTATGAGCAATGCTATCACGATTGCTACCGCGAGTTGGAGATTGACTCCAGTTGGGCCAAACTCAACGGCGATCAGCAGAGTGATTTACTTAAAAAACATGGTATTGCCAAGCTTCCTGCCCTCAAGTTGGGAAATTTGGACGAGGTGCAACAGAGTCTGGATAACTGCTCCTGGCAGGGGTGGAATGATCGCATCGCTGCCTTGCCCTCTTACTTTGCCAAGGTTTTGAATGATGCCGTAACGCTACTCAAGCCTAAGGTGCGCCATATTTCGCTGCCTAAACCGTTAATTGAATCAGAGCAAGATCTGAAAGACTGGCTTGCACAGGTAGAAGCACAGGTGCGTAGCGAACTGGACCAAGGTAACCCAGTGCGTGTCAGTTAACGCATAGCAACCAAGCGATTAAGCTACTTACGGCGCACTGGCAATCTGGCCGGTGCGCTTACTCCCTGATAGTGACGATTGGGACAAACCAATCTGCTCTGATCCATCGAGTGAATACCATGAGACAATCCCTGGATAAAACCCTAAGAAACCAGTTAGAAAGTACCGTTTTGACTGCCCGCGAAGTAGTCGAAACCGCTTGTCATGAAGAGATTGAGCGCTTAGGCATTGGTGATACAAACGCGCCAACCTTTTTAAACGAGGCTCAGCGCAAGCTGCGTAACCGCCTGCGTGCCCATGCCCGACAGTTAGGGGACAATCTTGCAGTCAACGGTGCACAGGAGACGAAGCACCTGCTGGCCGAAATGGCTTACGAGCAGTGGCACCGAATGCTATTTGCTCGCTTCCTTGAGCAAAATAATCTGTTGATGTATGACCCCCACACATCGGTCACTCTGGATGAGTGCGCAGAGCTGCTTGAAGAGGAACCCGAGTGTGCCAGTGCCTGGGAACTGGCTGGTCGTTTAGCCGCTAGAATGTTACCTCAAGTGTTTCGGGTCGATTCCCCCGTGCTTGAGGTGCGTCTTGCCATCAACCATCAGCGAACTTTAGAAGGGCTGATTAACAATCTACCATCCGCTATTTTTCAGGCCCAGGATAGCTTGGGGTGGTGTTACCAGTTTTGGCAGACCAAGCGTAAAAAAGAGGTCAATGATTCGGGTGTACCGATTGGGCCAGATGAACTTAGCCCGGTGACTCAGCTATTCACCGAGCCCTATATGGTCTCGTTTTTACTCGATAATGCCCTTGGCGCTTGGTGGGCTAAACGTCGTTTGACCCAGGATCACTTGCGTTATGCCAGCGATGAGCTGGAGCTGCGTGAGCGCGCTGCTATCGATGGTGTACCGCTCTCTTATCTGCGCTTTGTAAAAGTCAGTGATGAACAAGGCGAGCTGTGGCAACCGGCCGGTGGTTGGTATGACGCTTGGCCGCAAGAGATCGGTGAACTCAAAGCGTTGGACCCTTGCTGTGGCTCCGGCCACTTTTTGGTAGCGCTTTTCTTGATGCTAGTGCCGATGCGTATGCAGTTGGAAGAAGTTGATGTCAACACCGCCATTGATCGGGTACTGCGACAAAACCTTCATGGATTGGAACTTGATGGCCGCTGCATCGAGATCGCAGCCTTTGCTATGGCGCTGGAGGCTTGGCGCTTCCCAGGTAGTAGCGGTTATCGTCCACTACCCGCCCTGCAACTGGCCTGCTCAGGGCAGGATGTAGAAGCTGCTGCTCAAGAGTGGCAGCAGCTTGCTAAGCAAAACCCAGAGCTTGAATCTGCGCTGACCTGGCTTAAACACCAGTTTAAAGATGCCCCTGTACTTGGTAGCCTGATTGATATCAAAAGCGCTCAGTATAAGGGGAAAGAGGTAGGCAAGCCCGCCCCTTGGCTGCAGCTATTAGCCGCTCAGGCCAATGGTGTTGATGAAAGTCAGGATACCCGTATTGCCGCGCAGGGATTGGCATTGGCGGCTCAATTGCTTGCGGGCAGCTACCATCTTGTGGCCACAAATGTACCCTATTTAAAACGAGGAAAACAGAGTTCTGTTCTGCAGGAGTTTTGTGAGAGTTACTATCCAGAAGCCAAAGTCAACTTGGCAACTGTGTTCCTGGAGCGTTGCCTTGACTTTAATGCTCCAGGGGGAAGCTCAACCATTGTATTACCGCAAGAATGGCTTTTTTCGATCAGTTATATGGAGTTTCGGGAAAAACTACTGATAGAGCAGGCTTGGAACCTTTTGGCCCGCCTGGGGGCAAGGGCTTTTGAAACTATTAGTGGTGAAGTGGTTCAAGTGATCTTGTTTATCCTTAGCAAGGGTGTAGTTCATAAAAATGCACTAATGCGTGGAGTGGATGTGGCGGAATTGAAAACGGCAGAGGAAAAAGCGAGCTTTTTACTTTCAGCGGCTATTAATGCCGAGATTCAAGCAAGTTTACTTGAAAACCCTGAATCAATAGTTTCTTTCAATGAGATTAACTATCAGAACGTCGGAGCTTTTGCTAAATCAGTCCAAGGGATTAAAACAGGCGATGATGGTCGGGTACGCAGATCATTCTGGGAGCTTAGTGAGCTTCTTTTGGAGTGGAGTTATTATCAGAGTACATTTGAACGAAACTTACATTTCGGTGGATTACAGTATGTCCTTTACTGGGGAGATAGAGGCGATGGCTTGGCGAGGAAGCAAGGTCTAAAGGCTTGGGGTAAATATGGATTAGGCATTAGTCAAATGGCCTCTTTACCAAGTGCTATATATATTGGTGAAAAGTTTGATAGCAATATGACCGTAATAGTTCCAAATAATAGCAATGACCTTCTGCCAATAGTAGAGTTTGGTATGTCCGGTTTGTATTCACAAGAAGTAAGGAAATTTGATACATCATTAAAACCAACCAATAGTGCTTTTGAAAAAGCACTGTTCGATATTGAACATTGGAGGAAGTTATCAAAGGAAAATTATAATCAAGGACTTCCGAAACCTTATTCTGATGATCCTACACAATGGATCTTCCACGGGCATCCCTGTTCTTCTGTAATTTGGGATGAGGAAAGTAAATGGACCAAAGAAGGGCCAGTGCGCTTTGATGACACAGTGCTACAAGTTGCAGTGGCGCGGATGTTGGGTTACCAATGGCCTACCGAACTTGATGAGCAGATGGAACTAGCCGACGAGCAGCGTCAACTAGTTAAGCAGGCTGCCAAGCTTAACTCTTTCGTCGATGAAGATGGCATTGTTTGTTTACCGGCTGTACATGGTGAAGCGCCTGCCCATACTCGCTTAGAAAAGCTATTGGTGGCTGCCTATGAAGATGACTGGAAGGCTGGGGCGCTGGATAAACTGCTTGTCTCGGTGGGCAGCAAGAGCCTGGATCTTTGGCTGCGCGATAAGTTTTTTGAACAGCACTGCAAGCTATTCCAGCACAGACCCTTTATCTGGCATATCTGGGATGGCCTGAAAGATGGCTTTGCCGCCCTGGTTAACTATCACAAGCTTGACCGTCCTGGGTTAGAACTGCTGACGCACACCTATTTGGGCGACTGGATCAAGATCCAGCAGCAGGGACTTAACGAGGGTCGAGATGGTGCCGAAGAGCGTCTGACCGCAGCCAAGAACTTGCAACAGCGTCTTGAAGCGATCCTGGTAGGCGAGAAAGGTTTGGATATCTTTGTGCGTTGGAAGTCGCTAGCCGAGCAGCCCATTGGCTGGAAGCCGGATCTCAACGACGGTGTGCGCCTCAATATCCGGCCCTTCCTAAAAGTGGACGATGTGGGCAAGAAGGGGGCTGGGATCCTGCGCATTAAACCCAATATTAACTGGAACAAGGATAGAGGCAATGATGTCGAATCCGCACCTTGGTACTCTTTGGGGTTGCAATATGGCGAAAAAGAAGGTGCTCGTATCAATGATCACTATTTATCGCTAACGGAGAAAAAGGCTGCCCGGGAGTTACTATCATGATCAAGTCGGTTCACAACTATCCTGTTTCTACCTTGCTCGATATTGAAGCGGGGGTGATATATGCCATCCCCCGTTACCAGCGGGAGTACACCTGGGGTAAGTGGCAATGGGACGCCCTGTTTGATGATCTGTTAGAAAACGATCTGCACTATTTTCTGGGCTCTATCATCTGCATTAATCAGAGCACCGATGCTCTATCGGTCCAGCAACTTGAGTTGGTTGATGGTCAGCAGCGTATGACGACTCTATCTATCTTGCTTGCGGCCATTTATTTTGTGTTTTCAGCCCAACCTGATTTAACCATGGAAAGGCAGATTGAGCTGTATAACCTCAAACACAAGTTAGTGCTCAAGAAAAAGGCGGAACAACCTAGATTGGTACCACAGGTACAGAATTATAATCAGCAAGACTATAGGGTTGTACTGAATATGGCGGGCATTCTTGCTGAGGTAGAGGCAAAACCCAATGCAGGTAAGCGCCGAGTAGTTAAAGCGTATCGGCACTTCATCGGGCGTATCGAACATTATTTGTTCGAACAATCTCAACTGAGTATGCCTCTTGAACCTATAGTTGCGTTAAATGACCTGTTGGAGAAAGTCAATTCCGCATCTCTAGTTAAGATTGAAGTAGGTAGCCACTCAGATGCCTATACCCTATTTGAGTCACTCAATAACCGAGGAGTGCCGTTAACCGCTATCGATCTGATAAAAAATAAACTCCTAGCTAAACTCGAACAACTTGATGAAGGGCAGATAGAAAATCACTTTAATAGCTGGACCCAAGTGATTGCTGCTTTGGGGGATGATTATGCTGTTCAGGAACGTTTTTTCCGTCACTACTACAATGCTTTTCGCGCCGAGCTAAAGGATATTTTCCCCGTTCCTGTCGCGACTAAATCCAACCTTATCCAGATCTACGAAAAGATCATTGGTCATGATGCTCAGGATTTTCTGGTGAAAATGAAGCACCATTCAGCGCTTTATGCTCAGCTTATTGGTCATCACAGGTTATCGGATGCGCCGCATCTTGAGCAGTTGTTGCAAAAGTTGGGTCGTGTACAAGCTGCCCCGTCCTATCTGCTGTTGTTGTTACTGTTTTCACGGCGTGATTCCATGGAGCTGACGAACGCACATTTGGAGCAGGTGGTTAATCTGCTTATTGCCTTTTTCGTGCGGCGTAACACAACAGATTATCCTGCAACCCGCGATTTGACTCGCATTTTTATGGAGTTGGCCGATTCGGTTCGCCCTCTCTGCGCTGAACAGGTCTACCACAAAGTTGCAAATACTCTTCGTAGTGTTAGTGCCAGTGATGAGCAGTTTAAAGAGGCCCTTGCTGGCAATCTCTATGAAGAGAATACTGGAGTCTGCCGCTTTATCCTTTGTGCCCTGGAAGAACAGCATATGACTAAGGAGTATGCGGTCGATTTGTGGGCCATGGAAGGAAAGCAGTATGTTTGGACCATTGAGCATATCTTCCCGCAAGGTGAAAATATTCCTGATGAGTGGGTGGCGATGATTGCACAGGGAGATAAGGCATTAGCTGAACACTATCGTCAGCAATATGTACATCAGCTCGGTAATCTTACTATCTCCGGTTACAACAGTACGCTGGGTAACAAGAGTTTTGTAGAAAAACGAGATAGGGCCAATCGCCAGGGGCGCCCAGTAGGCTATCGCAACGGCCTATTTTTGAACAATTCTCTTGCGAAAGCAGAAGTATGGACCGTAGCTAATATCACAAAACGTACAGATCAGATGGTAGAGTTAATCTTAGCAGCATTCCCCTTACCTGAGGGGAATGAGCATAATTATAAACTGGCCGAACCTTGTCTTTAAGCATTCTATTTCTCAGTGACTAAACGTGAAGAGGAACCTATGATCCCTGACCTTAGCATCGTTACCGGTAGCCAGTTTGGATCCTCCTTTTGTTCAGTTGATATTAACTCCAAACTGACTGCTGGGTGTAAAACGTTGGCAAGGGGTGAGGGGGATGAGCATCATCCGATTTGAACTGGGCATTATAATGATTATTTCAACGGCGACTGTTCCCTGGTGTTTTGGGCCGGGAAAGTCACATTTTGTTTATAACGAACTGATCCGCCTGGGAAGTTTAGCTTCCCTGGCGGATCAGTATTGAGAATCCCATGCAAGTTATTGACTATCTTGTCAACCAATTACGCGAGTGCGCTCTTTATAACTCCCAGGTGCAAGTATCCCCCGCAGTGGTGATCTGGACCGATGAAGCATGCCAGTGGCAATCTGCTATGCCGGTGATCAAACGATACCTTCCTGAATTACTGGAGTTGGGTTCCTACCTGCCCCATGAGCGTACTGGCCCAGCTATCTGGCTAAAATGCATGATTGCAGGCACTTTGCCGCAGTACTCTTTACCTACAGGCGCCGTACCAATCCTTTATCTACCAGGTGTCGGTCGTAAAGATTTGCGAGCCATCGACCAATGTCCCCTTTCGTTGCAGCCTTTAGCTGAGCTGCAATACAGGGGGGGCTGGTGGGTCTATAACACTGCCGGGCGGGATTGGAGCGTGGGTTCTTTCTTGAGTAATCCCAAAGTGGGTTTACAACTTGATATTGCCAAAGATGGCCGAACTCAACAAGCAATGTTGGAGGTATTGCCTGACTTGCTTGAGGAGCAGGCAGCCAGCTTGCAGGGTAAGCGTCTTGAGGCAAGTGATCTTTATGCTCTTGCCGGTGGTGACCCCATCAAGAATATGTTGGCTTGGCTCAATGCTCCAGAAATGACTGAAGGAGAATGGAAAAAAACCAACCAGTGGCAGCATTTTTGTGGTCAGAGCAGAGATGCATTTGGTGTTGACCCTGCCAGCGTAGAATCGGGCGCAATGTTACCTCTTCTATGTGAGGCTGATGGCCCCTGGCAAGGCGTATGGGAGCGTTTTACTGATACTGCCGCCCACCATTCCTTGTTGGTGAAAGCTCTGCATCAGGTACAGCCCACCGGACTGTTGTTTGATCCTGCTCATTACCCCTTTGTCAATCAGCACGAAGAGCAGAAGTTGGCGCATGCTCTTACCGGCTTAGTATCGGACGATGTTTCCCATATTCGGGCTAAACTGGCATTGCTAGAGGTAGAGCATGCTCCTAGACGTGAATGGATATGGGCTAGCTTGGGACTATCTCCATGGGCTCGTATGTTGGCTCCTATGACCGCGCTGGCTGAACTGACCTACCAGCCATTAGGTGGGCCGGATATCACTACCATGGCTACACATTACCAAGAAAAAGTATGGCAGACAGATGATCTTGCCTTGCAGGTGATGACCATTGCGAACGAGGGAACTATGGAGCAATTAGCAGCTCAGCTGTTAGCCAAGCTTTATACTCCTTGGCTTGAGGCGGTGACTCTCCACTTTCAGCAACTGGTCAAGACGGAAGGGTATCCTGGTAGCACTAGTGTACAAGAGCCTGGTGCTGAGTACCTGGGGACGAGTACAGTGCTATTCTTTGTCGATGGTTTGCGCTTGGATGTAGGCCATCGCCTGAAGGGGGTACTGGAGCAATCAATGTTACAGGTGAAATTGAAGAGCCGCTGGAGTGCACTACCAAGTTTGACGGCCACGGCTAAGGCTGCGGTTACTCCTCTTAGCTTCCAACTGAGCGGTGATCTGGATAGTGAAGATTTCATTCCTCAATTTACCGATTCGGGGGCTTCTTTCTCGTCCCATTATTTTAAAAAGGGATTAGCTCAAATGGGTTGGCAGTACCTTGATGGGCAAGATTGCGGTGAACCTGAACAAGGAAAAGCCTGGGTACAATGTGGAGATCTTGATAACTTGGGCCATGAGCGTCAGCAAAGTTTGCCGAAATATATCGATCTTGCCTTGAAAGGTGTGGTCGATCGGATTGTGAACCTGCTTGATGCCGGATGGGGTAGGATACATGTAGTGACCGATCACGGTTGGATTTGGGCCCCCGATAAGCTTCCTAAAGCTGATATGACCAAGCATATGACTCAACTACGTACTCCCCGCTGCGCCATTTTGAAAGGTAATGTGCAGAGCGAATATTTGCAGTGCCCGTGGCATTGGAACCCTGCAGTGACGGTTACCATGGCTCCAGGGATTTCTTTGTTTCAAGCCGGTGATTACTACACTCACGGTGGCTTGAGCCTGCAGGAATGTTTGACACCTGAATTGATTATCACCAAAAAGCATTAATAACATTTTGATAGAGGCAATATCGCTTCGTTGTAAGTATCTAAGGAAGGCGTGTGCTTTGTCGATTTTCGCAAACAGGTCTGTGGTTGGTGGTGTTGATTGAACAATAGCTCGGTATAGTCGTGAGCGCCATTGGAACCCCACACCCCACATAAATTGATGATAATGGCTGACGCACAACGTTTATCCGTGCTCAGCCATACTCGTAAGCATCCAATCAGTACTGCCTGGTTTACCTGTAAGTTAGGCCCCACCTGTTTCAGATGTAGTGACATACTGAATTTGGCCACCTGAACAGAGGTGATATCATCACCTCAACTTACCAAAGGTGACCTCATGACCGGTCGTACCAGAAGAACTTTTAGCCCTGAATACCGGCTTGAAGCCGCACAACTTGTGCTCGACCAAAATTACTCCGTCGCCAGTGCTGCCAAGGCTATGAACGTGGGCGTTTCCACGATGGATAAGTGGGTTCGTCAGCTCAAAGAAGAACGCGCAGGAAAATCGCCTAAAGCAATGCCGATGACGCCAGAACAACTTGAGATACGTGAGCTAAAAAAACAGATCCAACGTATTGAAATGGAAAACGATATATTAAAAAAGGCTACCGCTCTCTTGATGTCAGACTCCCTGAAAAATTCTCGTTAGTTGAGAAGCTCAGGAAGCGGTTTCCTGTTGCCACTTTGTGCAACGTGTTCGGGGTCCACCGTAGCAGTTATAAATACTGGCGTAAGCCAAAAATGCCCGATGCCTCGCGAGTGGTATTGTTGAGTGCAGTGCGTGAGGTGCACCAGGCCAGTCATGGTTCAGCCGGGGCGCGGAGTATTGCTGCCATGGTGACAGCAAGAGGCTTAAGCCTTAGCCGTTGGCGCGCAACGAAGTTAATGAAAGCCCTGAATATAATCAGCTGCCAGCAGCCTGGACTCCGTTATAAAAAGACGTCAAAAGAGCATGTTGATATCCCGAACTATCTGGATCGACAGTTTGCCGTTACGGAGCCTGACCAGGTTTGGTGTGGTGATGTGACCAGGGCAACGATGGGCCTATCTGGCCGTTGTTCTGGACTTGTTTGCACGTAATCCTGTGGGTTGGGCGATATCGTTTTTCCCGAACTCGTCGCTGACAGGAAAAACGTTATCGATGGCATGGGAGCGCAGAAATAAACCGGCGAACATCCTGTTCCATTCTGATCAGGGAAGTCATTATACAAGCACTCATTACAGGCAGTTGCTGTGGCAGTATCAAATAAAACAAAGCTTGAGCAGACGGGGCAACTGCTGGGATAACAGTCCTATGGAACGCTTCTTCCATAGTCTGAAAACAGAGTGGGTACCCGAAACCGGTTATAGCAATTTTACGGATGCTCAGCACAGCATAACAACATACATAACGGGTTATTATAGCCAGTTGCGGCCTCATCAATATAATGGTGGGCTGACACCGGATGAATCAGAACGACTGTTCTGGGAAAACTCTAAAACTGTGGCCAGTTTTTGTTGACCACTACACCATCCTACCATTCAGTAGAAACCCAGTAACTTCCTTCTTCCAGAAACTTTATCTTTTCGCATAATCACTCCAAATTTGATATCTTTATTAACTCCACCATAGGCTACTAGGTATTATGCTGATATTAAAAACCAGGAATCTGAAATGAGTAGTCAAAATCAAGAAGTAAGTAAATTTTTAAGTTATGTATTACGTCATCAACCAGAGTCTATCGGTTTAACTCTGGACAGTGAGGGGTGGGTAAGCATCGACTCACTTATCACCTGTGCGACCCAAAAGGGTAGGATACTTAACTTACAGTTGATAAAATTGGTTGTGGAGAACAGTGACAAGAAGCGTTTCTCTATTTCTGACGATGGCTGCTATATCCGTGCTGTACAGGGACACTCCTCACCGCAAGTGGATATTAAGTATGAGGAAAAAACTCCACCACAGTATCTTTACCATGGCACAGCAATACGTTTTATCAATTCAATTCATCAAGATGGCTTGATCGCAGGCTCCCGTCAGTATGTACATCTATCCTCTGATATAACTACAGCAACAGCGGTTGGCCAGCGACATGGTAAACCTGTTGTATTAACACTAAATGCATTGGCCATGTACCAAAATGGCTTTAAATTTTACCAAGCTGATAATGGTGTGTGGCTAACGGCTACAGTGCCGGCGAAGTTTATCTGCGAGTGAATGACGGATTCGGCCTAACCTAGAGTAGCTTGAACATAAGTTCGGGGATGGTCTGTCCCCGAGCTAAAAATTTAACATATATGAATACTATCATAATTTTATTATATTAAAAAATATAATTCGCCATCCAAATTTCGCGATTGGTCATTCATTCTCCATCATATTCAATGGTAGCTTCTAATGCACTGCGAAGCCAATCCCAAAATCCACTAAATTCAATAACATTCTCATATCCTTCGTTAGCGAAATCATGAATGATTATTACTCGTCCTGGTTTATCTTTATCCCAGCATGCGATGTCATCATTATCCTCACGCCTCGCGAATGGAACTAGTTGCCTTGATGGATATCTAGATTTTATTCCATCATAACGTGATCTTAGCCTTTCTCCTTGAAGTATTATCCATGGGTCAAAATCTAGCAATCCTTGTTCTGCTATCCTATTGAATTCCATGGGGTATTCAAACCATTCTGGAAGTTCGTCTTTTGTAAGAAATTTATCCATTTTATTCTATTGAGCCTATAATTGGTGAGCCATTAGGGTATGTATTTCTATATCCGGAGTTTTGTTTTCCAATTCGTAGCATGATCGCATCTTCCCATGTAACAGGGACACCTTTTTTAGTCGTAAATCGCTCAATAAATTCAGTCGGTAAAGGTGAGTTTCCATCATGCACTCGAGCCTGAACATTCACATTGGCGCGAGATGCAGCTAAAACACGGGTATTATCTATGGTTGTTAACCCTCCATCGCTCATTCTTACCACATCGATTGGATCTCCTTTCCAACCATTCTCAATCATACTCTTTGTTAAATCACCAGCATTGTTTACTGAACTTTGACTATATCTTATTTCATGAGGATTTAAATCCACTGTCGGGATGTCTGGTTCCCCTAAATTAACCACACTAGCAGTCTTTTCTCCTGTAGCAGGCGGGCAATTCCCCGGCACGCTCGTCAACCCCAGCGGATCCACCCAACCAGTTGGGTTAGGCACATATTGCGTCTGGTTCAGCCCACCCGCCAGCCCAATCGGGTCCGGCGTGATAAACCGTGCAGTCTCCGGCGAGTAATAACGATACCGGTTATAGTGTAGCCCGCTCTCTACATCGTGGTACTGTCCCTGGAATCGCAACGGTTGTACCACTGCGCCAACGAACGCTACCGCCAGATTGCCGTAGGCGCGGTACGCCGCACTCCAGGCAACCTGTCCTTTGCCGTTGACCAGTTCCTGCGGAGTGCCCAGATGGTCGGTCAGGTAGTAGTAAATCTCCGACTTGCGCCCTTTCCCCAACAACTGTGCCAGCGGCACAAAGCTGCCGGGGGTGTACAGGTAGCTTTTATAGGTTGCCAGGTGCGCCGGTTTTGGGTCGTCCGCCGTAAAGATATTATCATCGTCAGCGCATTCTGCCACCATCCGCTCACCTTGCCAGAAGAAGCGGGTTAGGGCATCGGGCCTTTGAGCGAGCAAGTCCTGCTTGTGGATACGCCGCCCAAACGCATCGTAGGCATAGGCGAAGTGGGTTTTCTGCCCCTGCCGCTGTTCAATAAACTCCACCAGACGGTGTTGGCAGTCATAACGGAACTCTCGTACCCACAGTGGCTTGGTGCTGCGCACTTCGCGTGTCAGGTTGCCAAACTCGTCATACTCAAACCGCGTATCGCCTTTCTGTTTAAGCAAATTGCCACGGATTTTCGCTCCACGGGAGGCGGTACCGTTCCCCAACACGTTACCCGCTGCATCGTGCGCAAACTGCTCACTGACACCCCGCCAGCGCAGCGCCTGCGGCAAGGCTTCGGGGTAGGTTATCGGGTGGTGCAAGGCTTCAGTCAGGCGATGTTGCTTATCGTAGCGGTATTCCCGGTTGCCTTTGTGCGGATCGAGGATTTGCGTCAGGTTACCTGCCGGATCGTACTCATAGCGGCGCTGCATCACCCGCGTCACGTTCGGGGCCTCGCCCTCCATTTCCGCTTTGACTACGGCGCTGGCCTGTTGATGGCGCAGGCGTTGTCGCCCATCGTAATCAAACTCGCTCACCACCTCGCCGGTGATACGCCGGGTTTCCTGCGCACCGCGATACTGGTGCTCACTCAACACCTGACCATTGAGTGCAATACGCGAGACCTGCCCTTGCTGGTACTGGTAGGCCAGAATGTTGCCGTCGGGCAGGCATTGGCGTGTCAGGTTGCCCGCGCTGTCATACGCATAAAACAGGCTGGCAAAACCCTGATACTCTTCCGTTAACCGCCCGGCCTCATCGTAACCGTAGGCCAGCGGCCAATGCCCATCATCCACTAGCCGCAAGCGGTTGAAGCTATCGTAGCCGTAGTTGACTTCCTTGCCGTCTGGCAACACTTTACGCACCAATCGTCCGGCGGCGTCCCGCTCATAGCGGGTGACCAGCGCGGTCTGTTCACTCTGGCTGGTGCCGTACTCGGTGCGCTGGGTCAGGTGCCCGTTAAGGTCGTAGTCATAAAAGAAGTGGCGTCCGTTAATGGTGTGTTCTTCACTCACCAGGCCATTGGGGTAATAGGCCAACCGATGGTGTTCGCCGTTCTGGTTGATGATGTCACTGACGAAGTTCTTCGGGTTGTCATAGAGGTATTCCACCTGACTGAGGTCAGGGTAAATGACCCGGCTCACCAGATGGGAGTTTGGATGGTATTCGTATTGTGTGGTGAGCCCTTTTTCGTCACGCTCGCTGGTCACCTTGCCGTAGGCGTTATAGCGGTACTGCCGCACCGTGCCGTCCGGTGAGTGGATGTCTTCCAGACGGTTGGCTGCGTTCCAGGTATAACGGGTACCGTTGACCCCGGCGTCGTCCAGCGGGCTGTCGCTGTGCCGGATCACCTGTCCCAGCAGGTTATAGCGATAATAGTGAGTCAGCCCGTTACGCTGATGATGCTCCAGTACTTGACCAAAGGCATCGCGAACGAAGCGCTCGCGGCTGCCATCCGGGTATTGCACCTCGTTGAGTGCCCCTTGCGCTGACCACTGATAGTGACAGGTATTGCCCAACGCATCGGTTTCTTCCGTTAGGTTGCCCTGCGTATCGTAGCGATAGCGTTCACGGATTTTATCCTCCTGATCGAGGCTCCAGGTGGTTTTCTCCACCACCCGCCCCCGCGAATAACGGTATTGGGTCTCCTGCCCGTCCTGGGTGCGCACCCAGGTGCACTGCAGTTCGCCGTTATAACCATATTCGGTACGGTTGCCCAATGGGTCGGTTTCACTCAGCAGCTCCCCACGTTCGCCATATTCGTTGTGGTGTGTAGCGCCGTCCGGGTCAACCTTTTTCACCAGGCGACGGAAGCGGGTATCATGCTGCCAGGTCTCCCGTGAGCCGTCCTGATGGACTACAGTGACGGCCCCAGGTTGCTCATCCCACAGAAAACGCTGGTCAAAGTTTGGCAGGTTGCTCCAGTGGCGCACGGTACGGACCTGCTTGCCTTCTCCCTGCCATTCCCAGTAAAACTCGGCTCCACCCGCCAACTGCCGCAGGCTGAACACATAGTCGTCGCGATATTGGTAACGCTCGGCTTCTCCCGCCGCATTGATAGCGGCACTCAGTTGCCCCCGCTCATCGTACTCATAGGTCATCAGCGAGTAGGCTGCATCTTCTCGTCCAGACTCAGGGATCAGACTCAGTTGCGTCAAGCGCCAACCCTGCGGTAACTCCTGATAGCTGAACTGCAAGGCAGCACCGGCCGGGTGCTTCAGCCGAACCGGCAAGCCCTCATGATAATGCAGGGTCAAGTGCTGCTGGCGATGTGAAAGGCCGGTAATGCGCCCGGTCGTCTTGCCTGGCACCCGCTGCACATGCAGCACCCAGCCGTCCAGGCTACCGGCCATCAGGCAGTAGCTATCGGGTTTCTCATCCAGATAGGCGGCAGCCCCGGCCACATAGTTAAGCCCACTGGGGGAGACTTCGGTAGGCAACGGCAGAATGGTGGTGAGGGCCTGATGATCGGTCCAGTGTAGTTCATCACCGACAAATTCCACCTGATGCTGCAGGCTGTGGCTCCAGCCAAAACCCAGCACCGACGGGCACTCAACGGCAGTGGTGCGGTACTGACGCTGGAAGATAAAGGGCGTCAGGCCAATCAGTTGCCCATCGTCCAGGGTGAGCAGTTCCTCGCCGTTGATCAGCGAGACCGGGCAACCGGTTGTTCCGGTGCATTGCGAGTTCACCGTGGATTTCCCCGTCGCGTCTGTCGCGGGGGTATTTTTCACCGTGCCCGAATTATCGACCAGGCCAGTCTGGTGATTGGGCCCCACCAGGTTCTCTCTATCCGGTTTCAACCGGCTATTAGGCTGGCGTTTGAGGTTCGGTAGACGCGTCTTTTCAAAGAAGCGTTTGACCAGCTCCAGGGTGGCAAACAGGACCGTCTTCAGACCCTGCCAAACATGCTGCATGGCGCTGCCCAGCTTCTTGAGCAAGCGGCCCACTTTATAGACCAGGAACGCCACGCCCAGCCCGGCGGTCACCAGGGTCAGCAGCGCCCCGAAGACAATGCCGACCAGCGCATCACCGATAATAGAACCCCCTACTTTCACCATCGGCTCCAGCAACGCCCCCCACGGGTACATGCGCAATTGCATGACCACCGAACGCATAAACAGATACAATCCGGCTTCGTCATTGAACAACGCCAGCAGCTCACGGGTCATCTGCTTGCTGCCCTCCAGCAGCGTCTTCAGTTTCTGTTCATCCAGTTGGGTGATCAGATCCTTATACTTGCTGGCTCCCGCATAGATTTCCTGTCCGTATTTTGCGGGATCGGTGATCACGTTGTAGGCCAGTTTTACGTCGTCCCACAGCCCGAACATGCCCTCGTACAACCCATCTCCCAACGCGGTCAACAGGCCTGCATTAATAGGGCTGAGCTGCCACTGCGGCTTATAGGCCTGCCATTGCGTAGACAAGGCATCGTACATCTCCAGCATCAGGCCGTCATAGGCTTGCAGCATCTGGTTATTGTGCTGTTCCAACTGGGTGTCGGTGGCTTTAACGTAATACTTCTTGCCCGCGGTCAAACCGGGAAAGAGCGCCACACCTTGCTCATCGGTTTGTTTCGTCGCCACCTTCGAGTCAAAGCCAAAACTGACATCTTCATAGATCTCGATGGTCACATCGGGAATAGGCAGGTCAAGCGTGGACTCATAGGCAAGCGCCACCGTGATCACACCGCTCTTGGGGCAGGTCACCACACTGCTCTCAAAACTGCGATCGTTTTCAGAGACCACCTTTTTACTGTCGTTGAGCCGCAGGGTTTTCTCCATCTCCAGCGTCGGCCCACCCAAGCTTCCGGAAATGCTGCTGGCGGTGGCCCACTCCTTGACGATCTGCCGATATTCTTTAGTCAACAGGGTCTTGTTCTTGAAGCTCAGCAACGCATTATCAATACTCGCAATATATTCGGTCGTCATAGTCCATTACTCACGGTCGAAAAGAGGAAACGTTAAAGGTGCTCACCTCGAACGGATTAGTACGGCGATTCAACGTATCTACCAGAGCCTGAGATAGCCGTGCGGTTCGCTTCTGCGGATCGGGCGTCTGTTGCCAGACCTGTGGGTACAGCCGCATCGCAACCTGGCGCAGCACCGGTTCCGGCACAGCTTGATAGAGTTCAAACTCATTCTCGCGCAACCAGTTCAGCAGGTTGGCGATCAGCGGTGACGGATCTTCGTCCAGCAGGGAGTCCACCATGCCTTGAGGCACCTGCCACCACGGGCTAACCAGGGCCTGCGCAGTGGGATCTACTGGACAGGTAAATACTTCGCCGTTTACCCAGTAATCGGAAAACGCCGGCAGAATAGTGCGCCATCCATCGCCAAAATAGTGCAGGTAAGCCGGTAAGAAGCGACCATCCCAGTAACGGAAAAACACCGCTTTGCCGCTGGGCATAATCACCTGAGTTAAACCGGCAAGGTGGGCGGCCAAAGCGGCCTGCGGCAGCGGTGAACGCGCCAGCCAGCCCCAATTGCGCAGGGGCGTTTCTGCTACCCAGCGCAGGAACGGACTGCCTTCATTGAGCTGCACCATCACTGGCATCACCTCGAACCAGTTGGCATAGGGCGTGTTGGCATAGAGCCCATAAGGCGTGCGGCTGCCATCTTCCCTGTAATAAGCTTTAATACCTTCCGCGCCATTGGTATTGGCCAGGATGGCATACAGCGGTGTTCCGGCCGTGTCTCTGACCCAGTCCTGTACGCGTTTTTTGCTCATGACTTTTTACCCATCTTTTTGAATAGCGCGTCCATATCCGCAGATTGCGAGCCTTTGAGCTTGTCGCTGGCCATATTCAAATAGTCTTTAGCGGTTGCTTCGGACAGTTGGCCGACATCAACCATCCCGGCCAGTCCACTGATAGGCAACGAGCCAACGTTAGGCAATTCTTGAGAAACACCGCCTGTCGAGGCCCAGCCACTGCCGGGCATCCCTTGAGCGCCACTGGCCGTTGCCGGGATCGCCCCACCGGATTGCTGTACAAAACCGCTGGAAATATTTTTGCCGGGCGACGCAGTAGCCGCAGGCGATTCATCTATTGGACACTCGCCCTCTTTGCACTTCTCGCACTCTTCACAAAAAGGAGCGTCACTGCTGAGCACACCCTGTTGAACCAGCATAGGAGCAGCCAGCAATGGCACCACACCCGGCATCTTCAGGTTGACGCCCTGTCCGCTCCCCGCAGAACCGCTACCCACCAGCAACGATGACGAGGTGAAAATGGCCCCCGGAGCCAGTTTGATGAAGCTGCCCCCAGCCTTGAGCGTCAGCTCACTGCCCGCCGACAGGGTAATTTTGGCCCCGGCTTCTACCGACACCTCCTGCCCCGATTTCACTACGTAGGCACTGCCGACCTGCAAATGGGATTCGCCATCGGCCAGTTCGGACTTTTTGCCGCTGGTATACAGGGAGAGTTCACCCTTGATGCGGGTTTCCTGATTACCCTCGATGTCACTCAGGCTGTTGCCGCCAATCTTGCTGTGCTGGTTGGCGCGGATATCCCAGTGCGCATCGTTATTCACCAGCGCCTTGAGGTCTTTCTGCGCGTGCAGGAAAATCTCCTCGCTGCCCGCTTCATCCTCAAACGACAGTTCGTTAAAACCCTCGGCCTTGTGCGATTTGCTGCGCCAGACCGATTTGGTCTTGTTGGCAGGCAGAGGGTAAGGCGGTTTGTTCAAGCCGTTGTAGTAACGCCCACTGACCACCGGGCGATCGATATCGCCGTTCAGGTAGCTCACCAACACTTCCTGACCGATGCGCGGCAACGTCACCGCACCAAAGCCATCCCCCGCCCATTGGTTGGAGACCGGCACCCAGCAGGAGGCCTTTTCATCCGCCGGGTCGTAACGGTTCCAGTGAAAATGCACCCGCACCCAACCCAGTTCGTTGACGTACAGCTCTTCCCCCTTTGGCCCGACGATGGTCGCCACCTCATCCCCGTCGGCCAGCGGTTTGTAACGGTAGCTTGGCCGCCAGTCGATATTCCCCGGCGCGAAGGTCAGTGAGTTAGTAAAAGTGGTGCCGCTGCCGTTACTCTCTTCTTCCAGCGCAGCAGGCTGTTCTCCACGGTGGCTGACGGTGATCACCTGCCAGCGATCGTTACGTGCCTGCACCGGGTGGCCCTGCAAGGTGAAAATCGTGCCCGGCATCAGCCGGATACTGTTGGTCTCTGCCTCGCCCTGTTGGGTGCCAGCCTGCATCGCTTCCAGCCGCAGGGTACTGAACTGTGGCCCGGTCTGGTCATCCTGATAACGGCCATAGCTCTCAAACACCGAGTATTGGGTGGCTTCACCGCCCAGTTCAGGGTCGCTCTGCTTGAATTGCAGGGGATGGTCGGGCCGACGATGCTCGCGATCTTTGAGCACGCTTTCCCGTGACTGCATATACGCCCCCAGGGTCAGCCGGTGGGCGATATCCCCCTGAGTGGGCGACTGGATATGCGGGTTGAAGGTCACCGGGACACCCTCGGTCATCCCCAGATGCGAGTCGCCGTACACCAGTTCGTTATCTTCAAACCAGAAGGTGATCCCCACCTCGGCCATCAACCGCAGGATGAAATCCAGATCGCTTTCACGTTTCTGGGTCACGTACTCACGCGGTGGATAGGTCTGCTGGAGTTGACTCTGGTACGGGATGTGGTGCTCATCCAACACTTGGTTGACGATGTCGGGCACCGACAGGAAATGGAAAATGCGGCTGTCCTGCTTCAGGCTCAGGACCCAGACATCCGGGCGGATCACCGCCTGATAATAGGTACGACGAAAACCGCTTTCCCCCTGGGTCAGGCTGGCAATCAACCCCGGTATGGTACGCTGTTCTTCGCCACTGACGGTGACGGTCAGCGACCCCGGCTGCAGCAATTGTGCCGCCAGGTCGATATCCGACCGGGTGCTGACCAGGCTCACCGTCAGGGTGAACAGGGTCGACAGCCCTTCCTCCAGGGTAAAACCGGCCACGTCGAAAGTGTCCTCGGGCAGTTCACCGAGTTGACTGCTGAAAAATAATCCGTTGTCCATTGCTCACTCCTTGTGGTGTCTCACATCATGGCCCGTTGGCCGCGCGCCTGGGGTAATGCCCAGCGTTGCTGTGAAGGTTCGGTTATCACATCCAGCAACAGGAAGCTGTTGGTGGTCAGACAATGGGTAAAGAACACGCTCAACGCCGCCGCAAAGGTGTAGCCTTCGCCCGGGCTGTCGAACGCCGTGTCATCCAGCGTCAGGGTCATCTGCAGGCCACGCCGCAACCGTTCGCCCATCAGGGTATTCACCGGTTTGGTCTTGACGGCCAATATGCCCTCCACTGCCCGCCGGATGTGCCGAACCTGGGGCAGGTTGTGCCGGGCATGCAGGCAAAAGTCGTCGATCGCCCGCTGCACCGTTTCCCGGTGGTTGAGCAAGGCCGGACTGAACGACAGGCAGGCCATCAGCCGCCAATGGTGATGACTATCCACCACCGCCGGGTAGGGCGTTGAAAATCGTGTCACGGTGGTGACATCCAGGGTATCGGTCACTGCCATGCCGAGCAGGAAAGGCGAGCCAATGGGTAACGCGGGCGTACTGGCCGTCGTGGTGAGCAGGTCGCAGACCACCGCGCGACACGGCGGCTCAATCAACGGTTCCCCAGCACTGTTGCACAACACCAGCTCATGCTGCATCCGCCCCAGCACATCTCCGCGGACCTGCACGCGGTAAAACAGCGCCAATGCGGCGTCGGGCGCATAACGCGATTCCGGTGTCAGTTCGCTGTCGGGCAGAAAATGCACCCGTCGGCCTCGCCTCAGCGTGTCTGGCTCCTCCAGCATGCTGACGCCGGTAATGGCATACACCCAGCGATCGTCGGCATACGGCAACGGGTAGACACTCTGCCCGGGTAACAGCCGCAGAGGCGTGCTTTTCTGCGCCGCCAGGCTGATCACCGGAACGCAATGCAGCTGAAAGGCCGAGGCCACCTGCGCCTGCGTGAGCGGGATCTCCCCGTCGAATGAGAGGATGACGGTAAAGATGCGGCTGTTCCCCAACATCAGTCCGGAACGAACCGCGCCAAAATCCAGCGTCAGGAAATCATTCACATGGGGCAGATACAAATACTCGGCCAGGCTTTGCAACGCCCAGGTGGTTTCCCCCTCGTGGGGCAGAATGCGATTATTCGCATCAGGCTGCGGTGCTGAAATCACCGTTTCCAGCACCGTCTGCCGTCCTTCCACCTGCAAGACCGGCCGGCCCTGATGCTGTTCGCACCACAGCGTCAGCGTCGCCGCCACTTGTGGATCGTCGCCCAGAAACAGTGACAGCGGCTGGGTTGGCCACACGTCCCCCGGTCCCTGGTAGTGAAACGTCAGGTGGATCTCGCTGTGGGCATTGGTGACGATCAACTGCCGGTCAATCAGGGCTAAGGGTTGCAGCGTCAGGGCATGACAGGTCTGGAATACCTGCGTGCGGCCATCAGCTGACAGGGAAAGCGACTCGCCCGCGGGCAACGTCAACGGCGCATCCAGCGTGCCCGCCTTGGCGCTGATGTTCACCACGCCACAGGCCGGAATGGGCCGCAACGGGAAGGGCCAGATACGGGAAAGATGCCCCTGCGTCACTTCGGGGAAACCGTCTTCCAGCCGTTGGCGCAGCCCGGCATTGAGCAGCGCCGCCCCCTGGATCAGGCATTCCACATCCGGATCGCCGGCATGGCGGCCCAACTGCGCGGCCAATGCCGGGCTTTCCTGTGCCACCTTGTCCGCCAGTGCCCGCAGGTAGGCATGTTCTTCTCGAAGGTGATCGGTAAAGTTCATCAGTCAATCCTTGACGTTGGTTACCTGCGGACAGGCAACAGGGTGTAAGGCTTCGCTTCAGGTTGCCCCACAAAGGTGGTCCAGCCCAACTGGGTACGCTGGGGATCGCCGAGCTTCAATCCCCCGGCCTGTTGCTGGGCCAGCGTCAGACGCAGATCCCACACCAGCGGTTCACGCAGGATGTATTCGACAAAATTGACCAGCAGGCGATGCTGCGTTCCCCCAGGCAAGAACGTCAGGTACTGTTCCTGCGTAAGTTCATTGATCGACAGCTGGAATTTGACACTGCGATCCCGCATCCGGCTGCCAATGACAAAATTGCCCCCCAGCAGCGAACGGGGTTGATGGCGCTGCCCGCGCACGGCGGTGACCTGCCCCAGGCGATTTTGCTGTTCGTCACTCAGCGTCATGATGTGAGGCATGCAAGACTGCACCGTCACGTCCGAGAGCGAGAAGAAGTGGCCCACCAACCGGGCGATCACCTCTGGCGAGCGGCCCGGCGAGGCCAACAGACCGGCGTAGGCCAGCATGGCCTCGGCATTGATGCCCAGTTGCTCGCGTGTCTGTGGATGGCCCAGGCCGATCAGGGCAAAAATACGTCCCGAGGTCGCATCGCGGCCCCCCGGTTTAAAGGTGATCTCATAGCGGTACTTACGCCAAATCTGGTGCGCGAGAGACAGTGGCCGGTGGTTGAACACCGCCAGAAACGCATTGAGCCGTGTCTCTCCCTGCGCCGTACTGCTGGCAATGTCATCCAGATAGTAATAGGGCAAGGGTGACTGGCTGCCCTGCAGGCCAAGAAAACTCACCGTCAGACGCAACGGACCACCCGGTTCATGGTGCAGCTCAACCACATCGCTGGCGGCAAAGCCAAGCCCGGCCGCGGCGGTAAAACGCAATGCCTCCCGGTTCGGCGGCAGGCCGAGCGTGCGGGCTGGATCGAGGCCCGCCAGCCGGTTCAGCCCCTCCACCAGACGGTAGAAGTCATACTGGCTGGCGTTTTCGGCGATAACCTGGAGCTGTTGCTCCTGCTCTGCAGTGGGGATCATGGAAATCGGTAAGCCTCCTGGTTATCGTGGTTGATCACGGTGAGGGTATGGAAATGGTTGACGCTGACGCGCTGGGCCAGGAAGTGCGCCAACACCCGGCCATACAGATACAGCTCACCTTCCGAATCAAATGCCCCCTGTAACTGCACACGCAGCTCCGAGGCCAGGCCATCGATGGGCACACCGTCGACAAGGCGTTCAGCCGGGCGCACGGTCAGGGTGAGTAACCCGGCTCTGCGCCGCCGGGAGACCCCGGCCGCCAGTTCACTGTGCCAGGCGGGCAGATCGCAGGCGCTCAACACCTGTCGCAATGCCGTCAGCGTCAGCAGTGAACGGCTGTTCAGCGAGAGGTTGCGCAGCAGCGCGGCCTGCAAGGTGGCATCCAGCCGGGGGCTCAACGGTACCGACGGGCGGGTGATATTGTGGACACGTACACCCGGCGGGCAGCCGGTGGCCGGTTGACGCAGGTCACCCACTTTCAGTTGCAACGGCAAGCGGCGGTGGCTGCACGTGAGCCGTACCGACACCGATTCCGGCGGCAGGTTGTCCTGGTTTTCACCATGGCGCACCAACACCAGATGATGGTTCAAGCCGCCTGCCGAGGATGGCGTGACCCGTGAATGGTAATACCCCGCGCCCTGCTG
Organism: Serratia sp. JSRIV004; assembly: GCF_019968705.1. Lineage (NCBI taxonomy): Bacteria > Pseudomonadati > Pseudomonadota > Gammaproteobacteria > Enterobacterales > Yersiniaceae > Serratia > Serratia sp. JSRIV004. Next base: position 119,627 of record NZ_CP074140.1, read on the forward strand.
ATGGGTGAAGCGCTCAAACGGCAGATAGTGTCGAGGGGTATCACTCTGTTCTGACACACCAGCTACCTCATCCACCGAGAACACGTCGTAATCTTCGGGGTGGCGCACGCTGGGGGTGAGCGGCAGTTCGGACTGCGTGCCGTCCAGGCTGACGCCGTCGCTGTAATGGCTGAACAGGTTGATGGCCGGGGTACAATGCAGGCGCACCGTCTGGCGGTTGATGACCAGTGCGGACGGCAAGGGCCGGGAGAACGTAAACCGCAGGGTAAAACCGTGCGAGGCCGACAGCGGAGGCAGGTTGGGGAAGCCCGTCACGTCCATAAATAAAAACGCGCTGGGGAAACAGGCGTGTTCCTGCAGCAGGCGATAGCCCGGATCGGCATTCTGTGGCCACGGCAGCAGCGCCTCGTCATCGTTGAAACCGACTGGGGTGAGCGCCAACTCCGGCAGTGGCCAGCTCTTGCCGCTCACTTCCAGCGTGGCCTGGCTCAGGTATTCGCTCAGCCATAAATGCAACTGTTTGCCGGTGTGGCCGTCCTCTCCCAGATACAGCCTCAACCCATTTAACGTGCTGAGATCCAGCGGTTGATCCGCCGTGGTGACCAGGTGCAGGCACAGGCTGTCGTGACCGTGGCGCTGCTCGCGGCTGACCGCCTGAACCTGGAGCGGCCACAGCCGGGTATCGCGGCAGGTACGAAAATGGCAACGCAGCATCTCCTTACCGGTGGTGACCGGCAGCGGGACACTGACCACCGTGGCCCCTTTGGCAATGTGGGTGCAGGCCTGTGCGGGATCGGTTTGAAAGTCCTGCTGCCATTCCAGCACGGTCATGCTGGGCGTCGGGCGCAGAAAATAGGGCCACAGCAGGGTCAGCATATGGTGGGTCAGGACCGGTAACTGGTCGGCCAACTGCCCCTCCAACTGCCCGGTCATCCAGGCCATCCCCTCCAGTTGCCGCTCGACATCGGGATCGTGACCGGAGGCGGTCAGAAAGGAGACCAGCGGCGCATGCGTCTGCTGCAGTGCTTTGGCCGCCTGTTGTAACGCGTTGCGCCGACGTGCCTGAGAGGATTGCCGATTTTTATCCCGGTTCATGGTAAAGACGTCCTGTCTGTAAGATTATTTATCCAGACGCCCGGTCAGGGCGAGGACGAAGTTGGAGCCCATGTGCTTGAAATGCGGCTGCACATGCAGTTGTGTCAGATACCAGCCTGGGTCGTGCTCCACTTCCTGCACCTCAATGCGGGCCGCACGCAGTGGGCGACGGCTGCGCACGCTGGCAGGCGGGTTCTCCTGATCGGAGACAAACCGTTTGAGCCAGTTATTGAGCTGAAGCTGCAGGTCACCGCGATTTTTCCAGCCACCCAGCCGTTCACGTTGCAGCACCTTGATGGTGTGCGCCAGCCGGGTGATGATAAACAGGTAAGGCAACTGCGCCCCCAACTGTGCGTTGACCCGGGCGTTCATCCCTTCTGGCGTGTTATCTGTCTCGAGTGGCGACTGAACGGAGTTGGCGGAATAGAACACCACGTCCTGCCCTTGCTTGCGCACCCCGAGCGGAATGAAGCCCGCCATCGACAAGGTGTACTGCCACTGGTCTGAGAGCAGCGTCTCGGTCGGGATTTTTTCCTGCCAACGCCCCAGCGCCGGGTAGTATTGAGCAGGCAGGTTGCGGAACGCCCCGCCGCTGTCTGCTCCGATAATGTTCGGGCACCAGCGATAACGGGCAAAACTGCCCGCCAGGCAAATGGCCAGCAAAAAAGCGCTGTTGCCCCACAGCAGATGTTGATGAGAAGCCACCTGTTCCTGATAGGTAAACTGCCGAACCTGCTGTGACGCCTGGGTGTACGGCTCACGCTGCAGAAAACGGCACACCGTCAGCCCCAGGTAGCGGGCATCGGCGGTGTCTCTGAGTGCCCGCCAGCGCAGGTGTGTCGGCGAGGCCATGACCGCATCCAGGTCAAGAAGGGTGGGCAAATCGGCCAGGGTATCGACGCCGAAGAAACTGGCATCTGCCGCCGACAAGAACGGCGCATGCGCCATGGCGCTGACCACGCTCAGGTAGTGCAACAGTTTGATATCGGCAGCACCGGGGGTGAAATCGTAGCAGCCAATCACCGCCGCCACCGGTACTCCGCCAAACTGGCCGTAGCCTGCCGAATAGACATGGCGATAATAGCCCGACGAGGTGATATCGATGGAGAACTCGAAATCCGCCCGCAGTTCTTCCTGGGTGGCATGAAGCAGCGTCAGTTGAATGTTTTCATGAAACGGGATGTTATCCACCAGCAGGGACAGCCCACGCCAGGTCGATTCCAGCCGCTGAAATGCCGGGGCATGCAGGATGGCATCCATCTGGGCGCTCAGACGCTTATCTAGCTCCCGTAGCAGACGGTCAATAAACAAAATGTTGAGGGAGACGTCGCAGCCTTGCTCCGGCAAGGTGCCCAGTAATAGCGCGATATCCGCGTAGCTGACCACATACTCACTGCCGTTCAGCGGTGCGAGTAGCCAGGCAACCCGTGGGGTGTGCGGTTGAAAAACGGCGGGTTCGGTCTCTAAGGTGTCTAACGTTGCCACGGCATCCTTGCTCCCTGTGCTCCTGCCGTTCTGGCGGAGTGATTAGCGCTGAACGAAATCCCCGTCAGGCGTTACATTCATGTTGTGAAGCAATCAACTCGGCTCCACAGGCGGTTTTCATTCCTTCCAGCACCAAAGGCAACCCGCCAACCTGTACAGTTGGGGCCCCCATCACAATGGGGAAGACGCCTTTGCATTGTGGGCAGGACACCAAATGCCCCACCAGTGCTACGTTGGTACCGCGAAACTGCATGACGGGTGAGCCCTGAAGCACCACACCCCCATGAGAGGTTTTGTCACCTTGTAAAATCACGGCCTTCCCTGCCATACGCCCTCCATACTTGGCATTTTCTTATCAGATTACAGGATGTTTTGAATCGAAAGAAGCGGAAGGGTAATAATTTCTAATGAATATTATACGCAATGTGAGGGATGCCAATCTTTGAGGGTAATCTGGGCCATTGTTGCATTGCTGGGTTCGCGAACGTTGGTCAGATAAACCGACCGCTATTGTTCTGCGTTACGCATTGCTCCGGTTGAAGGCAACAGGCGCAGGAAGTTGCCTAGCGATATTTCTCAGTACTTCGTGTTGCGCAGTAAATTTGGCCAGTATTGTGCGACAGGCCAAAAAACACGGTTTTAATGGAAAGAAAACCTGGGGCTCTATTGTAAAGGGGATTTCACGGTAGGTAGCAGCCCATGCCTGGCGAATGAGAGCCAGAACTGTTTCCTCGCCTTCCTGCTGTTGCCTGCAACAGAACGTACTGAGATTGAGCATCAGCATGACCTGAATATCGCTTGAGGTACCCATCCCCCATAATACCCTGAGCATAGTAGGTGGTGCTGCTTTGCCTTCTGATTGCCGTATCTCGATGTATCGATGGGTCTTCTGCTGAAGCGCATGAATAAATTGCACGACAGCCTCTTCAGGAAGTCGCAATGCGTCAACATCGGGTTGTCGCAAGCTAAACTGAAAAGCTGCCAGTCGTGGGTAATGGTCAATGGCTGACTGTAGTTCACGATGGATCAACTGCGCATCTGTCAGTTTTTCATTAAGTCGTTCCATGGGATATCTCTGGTCGAGGTCAAAAGAAGGGAGTGTTACGTAATTAAATCGTGAGCACGCCGATATGCCCCAGGCTTCCTGAAGCAGCTACGCTGACAGCGGATATCAGTGGCGTAGTCACGCCACTGCAGGCGTTTAACATTGTGATTTCACATTTAGCTGAGTGCTGGCGGAAGCCGTGGGCGACCCGTTAGAGGGCGTTCAGGCACCTCGTTACAGCCGTGAAGTAACAATCCCTCTTTCTGCTGAGTTTTAGTCAGATATTCCAGTATCAGCCGGATGTTAGTGATGCTGTCTGGATCGTTGTAGTGCACCGGGATATTGATATTTGCCCTGTAATGCTCTTTAAATTCACAGCGATGATGCCAGCCATCGCCATCGGTAATAACGTGCCACAACTCACCCGCTTTCTCTGCCCAGGGGTAGGGAGTTTGGGTTCGATTACCATCCAGCCAGAAGACCACATGACCATGGTAGTGATGATCCTCTGTCCACTCGATGACCCAGAAATACCCCACTACTGCTTGAAGGTTCATCATTTTGTCCATCAGTGACCGGATATCCCTTTCCAGTTGGCAGTGATCCTTTTGATGATATTGGGTTGTGTGGTGCCGATAGAACAGGTCTATACGGATAGCCAGCAGGCAGGCATAGCGATTTACCATTTCCCCGGTATGCCAGTCCAGGACAGACGACAAAAACCAGTCTGGCGTCCAGGTTAGTTTAGTATTCATATGATTAACTCTTGATAGCTGGTAGAGACCAGCAGGAGAGATGAAGGTAACCCCTTGAAAGAGGGACGATTGACCGGACGATCTGCAAGGAGTTACTGAGGTGGTTATAAAAAGGGAGTGCCTATTAATAATATTAATTAACCGATATTAATTTTAACTCCCAAGGCATCAAGCCAAATTCAATGGTTCGGCTGTCGTTCGCCATGCGAAGCAGAGATACTCGTCCATTATGTTGGTAAGGGCTGGATTCTCTGCCTTCCTTTCATTAATCCAGATATCCACCTCTTTGCTCTTTTTGAACCGGAGTTTCTCAGTCCAGTCTTCCAGGTTATTCCCCAGCATCAAATCGTACCAGCACAGCCAGACAAGCTTCAGGCGCAACTCTGTTCCGCTGAATTGCCTGAATAGGCTGATAAGCTTATTTGCCAGCGGGCGTTGTTTTAACCGCACACATTCTGAAAGCAGAACACCCTCCAGCATGGGGTGATGAGCCAGCAGGTGCTCCTGCGTACACAGACTGACGCTCAGATCATCCTCAAGAGATAATGATGCTGCCGCTGTTTTACCGTAAATGATCCGGTGCAGGCACTGCGGAACAATCGCAATAGCTGACGCTTTCCCGGGGAACGTTAGACTGCCAACCGTCAGGGTATGATGGTGGTATATATTCTGGTGACACATGCCCGACCTGACTGTCAGCTTCGTAAAATCCGTCAGCCAGGTCTGGTAATATCTGTGTAGCTCTTCGTAACGGGGTTTATTTTCTTTCATGGCGCATATTCCTTCGAGTATGAATGACAGGTAGCAGAAAATCACCGGTTAGCCGGATAATTAATTGCGTGCGGTTGAATTAGTTCTGGCTGGGGGGGTACTGACGGGACTGGTTTATACGCTCCTGAAGCCAGGCTTCCACTTCACTTTTTAACCAGCGGGAACTGCGACCCAGCTTAATTGGCTTCGGAAAGAGGCCATCTTTAATAAGTTTGTAGAACCATTGATATGTTAATCCAGTCAGGTTGGTAATAAATGCCAGATCGACAAACTGGTCTTCAAGCAGAGAGGGTTTGATTGTCATGGTTGAGTTCTCCGGTTTAAAAGGTAAGCCGGAGTGGTTGTGAATGACTGTTACCCCTGCTCCGACATACAAACCGGGCGTGACGTAAAAAAGCTGATTTATTTCTCAGACCGGTATGTTGGGCCGTGGCCCGACAAAATACATGGCTTCTGTTTACTTATTACTCACCTGAACTGGCATGCTGATTGCTCCACGGTCACCGCTTCCATACCCTCTACACTGTTCTCAGCATGGTATGCGCCCTGCAATACACCCCACGACAGACCTTAGATTTAGTGCTAAATAAAATGCGATATTAGTTGTATAACTAATTGTTTATCATTAGTTTTACTTGATAGTTAATAACTATATTATACTGTAGGCGCTTAATCGTGTAGTCTGGGAACTGGACATTTTTCTCTCAGGAACAGCGGTAAGGGGGAGGAGAATAAGGGAAACAAGCGAGAAGGTTGATGATGGAAAAGCACACTAAAATTCGATCGTTCAGTATCCGGAAAACAACGCTCAAAGTGCTGGACGAATACTTTGTTACGAGTGGAAAACGCTCGCAGTCCGAATTAGTTGGTGAACTGCTTGATTTTGCTCTTGAACAGAAAAGGCACCAACCTGAAACTGAGGCTGCTGTTAGTGATGGAGTCATTCCTGAAGGGATATACCTTAAATGGCATAAGTCTCTGTATTTTAATACGCTACGTCATTATCTCTACACTAGCGAAAGTTGGTTTGAAGTTACTCTTTCAGGCATCAGGATGTATGACGAGAGCGAAGAGCATGAAAGTCTTGTCGACAAACTGCGTGAGCTATACGGAGAGATTGTAAGGAAGCGCCATATCAAATCACCACAAGGGCTCCTTTTAGCCCGTATATTCATGCGGGAGATCCGAAAGGATAAAATAAAAATTTTGGCTGTCAGGATAAAAGCCACGCAAAGCCACATTGAAAGGGGTATTCCGGTATGCAGTTTTGTGTATGCCGTTACGCTCGTTGATGTTAAAAGCAACACTGATTCAAAAGACCATTTCTACCTAGATTATCATTCTATTCAGGTGTTCGATTTGAGAGAGGTGGGCCGTTCCCCCCTAAGAACCCTCGTGGCAAAGAAGAAAAAACTGGCACCTATTAACTATATGTACTGGATGCCAGTGAGCATCTTCCAAAATAAAATGTTGGTTATCGGCGTAAAAAAACGTTCACTTTCCGACAATGAAATTTCACTCGTCAAAGCCGAAAAAGTCATTATGGTCAACACTCAGGAAATTAGTAAAAACAGGCTTAAATAATTTGAGTGATCAACGTTGACCCGCAGGAAGTTACCATGCTGCCTTGTTGAATAAATCGAGCTTTTGGCCGTAATTAGAGGTAGATCACCGTGATCCTGACTATAATCGGATACCCCGTGGCCAAACAAAAGTTCAAAATCAACAACGGGACAATCTAAAATAAAGCACTTATCAACCGAGGCGCACTGGCATTCTAGCTTGATGAATCGACCATCAAAGCTTGGCATGACGGACCCATCAGGTCTTCGTGAAAGAGTTTCCAACGTTATTCTCAGGCGGCTATTTGCGTATTCCGACTCAAACGCGTCTTCCCCCGTCACATAACAGTCCTTGCGGTCAGTCGCCAACTGACACCACCTCCGGCATACGGGTAAGCTGGTATCGAAAACGCCGCTAAACCTGCATTCAAAAAAATCTCAGACCTATATTACCACTGTGAGAACGGCAGCAGAAATGTTGCTGTCTTGTTATTTCACTCACGGAGGTTAATGTGTCAGATAAAACCGAACAGGGTATTGACGCCCTGAAACAGCAGCTATCCTTTCTTCCCGGAGTCCTCTCCCGCACCATACTGGAGCGCATCCTCCAGACCATCAATTACGAACCCGTGATTGGCATCATGGGTAAAACAGGTGCCGGTAAATCCTCACTCTGCAACGCCCTGTTTCATGGGGACGTTTCCCCGATCAGCGATGTGACCGCCTGCACTCGTGAGCCCTTACGCTTTCGCCTGCGCAGCGGCAACCACAGCCTGATACTGATGGATTTGCCCGGTGTGGGAGAAAGTGAGCAACGGGACCGAGAATACGAAGCACTCTACCATCGTACCCTGCCGGAACTTGATCTGGTCCTGTGGGTTATCAAAGCCGACGATCGGGCGCTGTCGGTAGATGAACAGTTCTACTGCCGCGTGATTGACGGCTACCGGCATCGGGTGCTGTTTGTTGTTAACCAGGCCGACAAGATCGAACCTTGCCACAAATGGAATACCACAAGCAACATTCCCTCCCCACACCAGTCGATTAATATCGAAGCAAAGCTAAACGCCATTCGCCAGTTATTCTCACCGTACCATCCCGTGTGCGCTGTCTCAGTCCGAACAGGCTGGAATCTGCCGTCAATGGTAGAAACAATGATGTGCTGCCTCCCTGACCTTGCCACCAGCCCACTGGCGATGCAACTGCAGGGGAAGTTATGCAATGAATCGGTAAAAAAGCAGGCACGTGAGGGCTTTGGGTCTGCTGTGGGTAGTGTATTTGATACCGCTGAGTCTTCCTCTTTTATCCCGGCCCCTGTCCAAGTCGTGATCCGCAAGGTGAGAGAGGCTGTAGTATCGGTCGCCAGCTCCATCTGGGACTGGATTTTCTTCTGAGGTGGGCCAATGCCCCCATCCATCGCTGCGTTGTCATCACCCCACCTGTCCTCCCCCTTTTAAACCCATACGCCCGGCTATGGGACCAGAATACCTTATGTCTCTTCTTTTCACTGCCACACATTTTTCAGTGACAGAACCGCCCTCGATCAATAGACTATAACGATCGATTATCGATTATTGATCGTTATAATAGATCAATGTGGTGGTTAGATAAATCACTATGACGGGAACTGCTCGTGAGACGAAAAGATGGTAACCAAATGAAAATAAAAGCATTGTGATAAATCAGGACAACGGTGGCAGACGTTGTCCTGACTGTTGCTCATCCGGTGACATCCCCCAGAGGGAATGGCTGGATGTGTCGCAACTACGGAGGTAAATGGGGTAAGGACAATAGATATCGCCAAAGGAGAAGTGCATGAGATCCTGGAGACAAAGAGCAGCGCGGAGTTGAAGAGAATTGTCACTGACAACGGCATTTTTCAGCAGCGTAACCGGGGCGAGCTTTAATCCCCAGCCTGGCTCGTTGCAGGCTCTCCGTTGAGTTCATGAGTAGGGTAACGGAAAAATAACACCTCATCTGAAGATGAAAACAGGACTGCAATTTAAGCCATATAAGAATTTCAATTGAACAATAAACAGGATGAATATATGAAAGCGTTTATAGTGCCATTAATGATTTCAGGTTTTTTATTGAGTACCTCAGTCAATGCTGCAGCGGTTAAATTACCCCAAAAAGTCATTGATGTAAAAGACGGCAGTGAGCAGATGTGCGGAAGTGAGGATGTGAAAAATGGGACGTGCAGTCTCATTAGTGTCTCTAATGATGGCCAGTATGCATTGCTGAGCAGTCCCGGTGGCTCAGCCTGTTATGACCCTTATATCATCGTTGTCAGGCTTGCCACCGGCAAAGGAAAAATGATGGAGTATAACCGCCATGCAACATGCAGCGGTGAGGCTGTCCCAAAATTCTCACGGTCTTCAGACGGCAACACACTCACGGTGACTATTTACGACCCCACCATCAAAAAGAATGTCGGTCTTAATACTGTTGATTTTTAAGTCTGTTACAGGGCTCTGTATGGAGCCCATTTATTTTTCATAAACAGAATGGAGTCGAGTTAATAATGTCTCTTAAATTACGTCAATTAAAACAAACAATACTGATATCCACGCTTTGCCTTATTACCACCGGGGTCTGCGCAGCCGGTGTTGCCAGAACTGCAGCAGACGCAATGAACTGTCAGCCTGATGTCGGTGGCAATGATAATGGGTATGGGTCATGTCCCTTTCTGGGCAGCATTTACGATGCTGACCCGATATTTATGAAAGACATTGATGACGCGCTGAAATCTGCAGGACTTACCGGATTACTGGGACGACATGGTTCAATGAACGGCCCGGACAGTGGGTTGTTTCCGGTGGACGTTGGTGGCGAGAAGTGGTTGCAGGGCTCTGTCTGTGAGCGAGGTAATTGTGGTGACCATTATTTGAAAATTTTGTATATCCCCTCAGAACATGTTGTTGCTGGTTTTTATTACGACAGGGGTAAGGAAAAAATGTTTGGCGACGTTGGGGATGCAGAAGCAAGAGTCTTGCGTCGTGACATACAAGAAGAGACGCCACAGCAACAGACTCCGGCGATGGCAACAGCGACATCCCCGGATGGTGCACCAGCTAATACTATCTGGACCTTTAAGGGAGATGGAGGAAAATCACTCTGGCAGGTCTGTGGTGGAGAGAACAGCAGTTGTACCATTATTGCCAACACCAAATATTACGTAGCCATCCTGAATCGTAAATCAACACACAGCTGTGCCTTTGGTGACTTCTATATTGTAGCCCGCGATACAACCTCATGGAAACAATACGATACCGGTACCTGTAGCCCGGATGCGTGGATACGCAAAGGGACTATCAACAACGGGCAATACCTCTCGGTCGATATTGGTGTGAACGACACGCGGGTTCAGCAGTACCCCATTGGTTACTGGTCAATGCAGAAGGAGTTTTCGGGAAAACGACGCCCTTCCTGGGATAAAGTAAAAGCCAAAAATCAGCAGCACTGATAAACCAAGCAGAAAAACCTGCGTAACTGTACCGTCAGCGCATCACCAACACCATTGTTATAAACAGAGTCAGGCCACATCTCCTTCGGGAAGTGTGGCCTTTTGTATTTTTACCGACTGAATAAGGAGTTAACCATGCTATTAGCCTTCCGCTTAGGTGCGGTGAATCAGATACGCCGCAACAGTCCCTTAACCTGTTATGAACTGGCGCATTACAGAACCAACAACCGTGATTTGCGGCCACAGCACATGGTGGCCTAATGTGGTCGCTCCCTGCCAACGCGCGACAGGCAGTTTGGCATCCAGAGTCACTGGACAACTAACCCGGCAGTCGTTTGATATCCGATGACGATTTCTGCGCCTGGTGCAATCATCTTTGCTATCGACCTGGTGAGCTCAGCCTGTGCTGATTAGTCGAAGTAGAGGGCTATTGACCCGCCTGCTTTGACGCTGATGGCTATGCCCAATTTTGCACCCAACTGCGCCTGATCTTCACTTTTCCACAATTGCCAGATCGTGGGTGAACAGCCCTTGTAAGCACTAACTTACCTTTACACCACACCCTCCAGGCAGGCTCCCCGGTTTCCGGTGGGGCCTGTTTTGTTATTTATCAATAATAAATAAGGATATTTTTCATGAATACACATCTTACCGCGTCTACGGCAATGCCTCAGACCAATGCACTGATCGCCACTGTAGTGCCTGGCAACCAGCGCTCTCGTTTCTGGCCGCAGCACTTTGGCAACATACCGCAATGGCTCGTTCTGGAGCCCCGCGTTTTCGGCTGGCTGGACAGATTTTGTGCGGATTACCACGGTGGACTGTGGGATTTCTACACGATCAGTAACGGCGGTGCCTTCCTGGTGCCAGATACTGATAAAGAGTATGTGCTGTTCAATGCCCTCAACGGCAACGGGGCTACAGTGGGCCAGGAGGCTGCGGGTATTACCGCCTGCCTAATGGCCTACAGCCACCATGCTTGCCGGACCGAAAGCGAGGCCATGACCGATCACTTCTACCGGTTACGAGAATACGCGCTGCACCATCCTGAAAGCCGTGCCATCTTCGCCCTAATCGACTGAACTTCCGGAGGTTTATCATGCTATTCTCCCAGATGCTCACATCTCCGCCGCACTTCACCGCCGATCAACAACAGGTTATCAGCCAGGCGTTAGCAATACTCGAAACCCAGTTGCAGCACCGGTCCTATACCTTTAGCTCACCAGAGGCGGTCAAGGCCTGGCTTCGACTCCATCTTCAATCCCAAAGTCGCGAATGCTTTATGGTGCTGTACCTGGATAATCGCCATAGGCTGAAGGCCAGTGAAACCGTCTCGGTCGGGACGTTCAATGCCACCATCGTCCATCCTCGTGAAATCGTGATCCGAGCATTACACCACCAGGCTGCTGCGGTGATACTGGCCCATAATCACCCGTCGGGAGATCCCACTCCCAGTGAGGCCGATCGTACGCTCACCGATAGGCTGATCAATGTGCTCGACATGGTTGATGTCCGCGTGCTGGATCACCTGATTGTGGGGGACGGAGATCTGATCTCACTGGCCGAACGAGGGTGGTTGTTATGTTAGTCACCACACCCATGATACTTCGTGGTCTGCAATGCAGTTCGGCCCATATCAGTGAGGACGACAATACACTGCTGTACAGGATCTCACACTGTCAAGATGAGTTCAGTGATGGTGAGTGGATCCACTTTTCGGGGACCGGATATTTGATACGCCTGGATGCCTGGAGCCATCCGGTGTTGCAACTCAAACGACTGGGGCTCTCCAAGACTTGCCGCCGTCTGGTCATCACGCTGATGAAACGCCATCAAATGACTTACCTGCATATTGATGCTCTGGGTGATGTGTTGCCCGACTTTGTCACCTTCGGCTGGTAATACGGCTCCACGGTCAACGTTTCGCTTTCGTATTGCCCCGTAATTTCCCAAGGAAAATGCCCAATGAACACAAGCACAACGCCCGTGCCTGGCGTATTTCACTTTCTTCAGCATCACACCGTTCTTCCGCAAGACTGGCACACCCTATGCCAAGCCATCACTACCGCCTACTTGAAGATGCGAGAGCATCCCAACAGTCTGGGCTTAGCCACCTCCCCGGTTATTTGTGAACATACCGGTAACCATCCGCTACGTTACGACGACAGTGCGATTGGGTTGGGTCTGATCAGCTTCAATGGCGAGCGTGCTGCCCACCTGGCGGGTGATCCCTTTTTACTGTACCGACGTCAAATACCCCATGCCCCCATCCGATGCGATACACGGGGTTATCCCTATCAATGGCTGGTGATGGCCGTATTGCTATTGGCGAATACCCACAGTCCGAATACCTGGACAATCGAATCCGGCGTGCCATTGAAGCAGTGGCGCTCCGTCACCCACTGGTTGGCTCACTACTGCAAGCTACCGGTCTCACCGCTTTATTAAGGTAAATCATTCAATGAAGGCCATCGACAAAATTCCCCATACCGCACCTAACGCCAATCAGGCGTTAGCCGAATACGAGCAATTGCTTACCTGGTTGCTGAACCACTGTTATGGATTAGAACTCAACGATACGCCGTATCACGACCCACAAGCTATCGCTCAACAGATTGAGTACGGAATGACAGTACGGGAAACCATCAACGAGCTGGTCGAGAAATTCGACCTGGTACGTATTGACCGCCCCGGTTTCAGTCTGCTGGCACAGGACCCTACGCTGAGTGGTGGGGATATGCTACTCGCCCGTAGTGCGTTAGGGCTGCGAAACCCCGTAAATCGCCGCCTCGCCTGATACTCCGGCTCACCTTAATGATCTACCGACACGCCAGCCTCACGGCTGGCGTTGTGCTATTTAAGGAAAACTCATAATGAAAAATCTCGAACCTGATATCCCACCCACGGCTCCGGTCTGGGGTCTGCAATGTGCTATTACGCCACGTCTGGGGGCCAGACTGGTTCAACAGGGTCGCCACCTGCATTTTCTGGCTGACCGCGCCGGTTTGATTGGCACGTTCACACCCGAAGCCATCAAGGCTCTCGATGTGGCTTTTCCGGTGTTGATTGAACAGTTGGAGAACTATCTGCGATCTGGCGAGCTCGATCCACGTCGCCAGCATTGTGTCACTGTTCAGCTGTCACCCAGTACAGAGTGATAACCAACCCTAGTAGAGGTGGAACCATGCTCTCTAATTTCCCCCAGCCCGCGAAGATGCGGGCATTTTTGTTTTTGAGGATCCCGATTATGTCTCATTCGTTAAATATGGTTATTGAAACCCCTGAAGTTCTCACCGGCCACACCGGACTTATCTGTTCGAGCGACATTGAACGCCTGGTAACAGGCCGTGAGGTTGCATTGAAACAGATTGAGGCGTTGATGGCTCAACTACAAGAAATTGGTAATCTGATATTTAGTATTGGTGGCGGTAAATTGGAAGATTGGGCAGTGCAATCTGGCCATCGTTACGGGTGTCATCTCACTCTGGAGCAGGGTAAGGGCCTGGCTGCTATCACTCATCAGATCGACCGCAAACTCTGGCAAGACCTAATGAATCACTCTGGGATGCTGTCACTGATGGATGCGCAAGCCCGTGACCAGTGGTACAAGAGCTTAGAGAGTAAAGACCTGCCCGCCATCAGTGCAGAAAGCATCTACAGCACGTTTGAGCAGTTGCACCATGAAAAGGGTGAGATGTTCGAACGTGGCGTGATTAACGTTTTCAAGTCGCTTTCCTGGGATTATAAGACCAACAATCCATGTTGCTTCGGTAAGAAAATTATCGTCAGCAATCTGGTCAGCTACAACCAATGGGGATTCACGCTGAACCACAGTTACCGGCGTGACCAACTGGCGGATCTGGAACGGATATTACACTTGCTAGATGGCAAATCGCTGCCTGACAATCGAGGGGATATCACCACTCGGTTATATGAACATATCTGCGCCAATAGGCTGGTGGCTAAGGATTACCAAGATGACTACCTGAGTATCCGGTACTTCATGAAAGGGTCTGCGCATATCGTATTCAGTAAACCGGAATTGATTGTCCGTATGAATGATATTGTCGCGAAATATTATCCAGGAATGCTAGCCGCAAGGTAGGTTGTGTGTTTGCTAAGGTGAAAGCATAACCAAAGGAGATTGGTAAGACGATCAAAGCTCGTATTCTGGCTAGGCTAAAACGATTAAAGTGTCATGCTTTTACTTGTGAAGGCTCCAAAGGTCCTGTTGGTAACAATCAGATTGACTGAGCACTGCACAAACTGTTGAACGATTAAGTCGGCGACGGTGCCTACGCTTGCTGAGGGCTAGTCAGGCCTGAAAGTCCGCTCAGTGCCCAGGCCGTGTGAAAACTCGGTTTTGCAGTATCTGGGTACTATCCCCAGTCGGGAGGGTAAGAATATTCTCAATATTGGCTGTATTCGTAATGATTTGTGTTCGGAGGCAGTTCGGAGCTTTTAAAGCCTGGTGCTGAGTACTATTGAGTGGTTATTAGGGGCTAAAGCGGTTATACCCGCTAGTTGTATTGCTCTCGCAGCTTTAATGGTCAATCCTTCATTACTCAAGATCGACATCATTCTTTTCAGGTTATAAGCCAGCACATGCAGACTGATTTCTGTGCTGACGTTTTTAAATCGTTGCATCAGGAATTGAGTTGCCCCATCCACATTTTAATTGTTCCGAACGGATGCTCTACCGTTTGCTTTCGCACTACAGCTGTTTGTGGCGATGCATCAAGCTTGGTCTGCATATCTTCCATTTCAGCTTCATGAACCCAGCGTCTTATAAGTCTCGGATTGAGCAAAAGTACAGCTTTGTGCGAATCGAGTGCGTAAAGCGAGCTGTAAGCTTTGACCATCTGAGACTAACGCTAACGAGGACATGTATAAACCCCCGCCAGTCTTCAATATCGGATCGTTTCTGGCCGGTAGCGGCCTTTAGTGAAGGACGGCTATAGGTTGTGCAACTCCATACGATGTTGGAACTGGTGCCCCCTCCGGACCTAGATGTAGACCCGGAGGGGGCAGTCAGAAGGGGGGAGATAATCCCTACAAAATTAGCATCGCAAGAGATTTATTCAACAGGATCATCCTGATCGGAAAGTCGATCCACCAAGTGGTTGAGATTCGGAGTCTCTATTCCAGGAGGCAGCTGTGATTGGATAAAAGAAGAGCGATAGGGAATGCGGGAGTTCGAAAGGTCTTTTAATGTGATGAAGCTTAGATCTGGATAGAAGTTTGGCTCAGGGTGAGCAATTGCGTGGACAATTCGACCTGTAGGCATCCCATTTAAAGTAATTTCAGGAGCTGGCGTGACTGATTTCTTCTCTCGGCTCAGCCTGCTTGTCTCTTCCTGCCACAGTGCAGTCAAATAATTTTCATGTATGTGACTGCCGAAATATACTGAGTTATAAGACTCGTGAATTTGCAGCTTGTTGATTTGACGTACGTCTTCTTCGTTGTGGATGTCGATGACGATGCTTGCTGAGCCTCCAGTAATTTCATACGCCTCGGGATCGTACAGGAAGGCTAGCAGTGATGGGCTTAGCGGAAAAAATATCATCAACCCCAAGTTGATATTACCCAGCTTGCTGCACTTATAGTCACTCAGGGCGATGTTGGTAAATGATACTGGAGAGTCGCTAAAAATGAATGGGCGACCTGTAGTGTTTTTCAGAATGATTAATCTTAAGTCACTGACTTCATCTACCTTGTCTGGCACACCCATAAGATTTAAATACTGCATTTTTTTAGGATCGCTAAAGGAGGAAAGCACTTGTTCCAATACTTGCCTTACAGCGTCGGTAGCTTCTTGCGAGTGTCCAGAGTCATAGTTTGCCAAGTCATCAATCTGGGGCTGGAGAAAATCTTTATAAAAGCTCTGCACAGGCGTTTCGTTGCTTCTGTATGTCAGCGTGCGCTCTCGCTGAAAAAGAATATTTTCAATGAGCGTGTTGATGTGCTCACTCGATAACTCATCGACAGATTCGGTTTTAAGGACTTCAAGAATGGAGTGATGGTTCTTAGCGTACTTGGTATCAAAGGAAGTAATCTCAGCTTCTGTTTCAGTGCTTCCATAAAAATTATTTTTTGAAGATTGAGTATCGATAGCCGTAGGGTATATTAACTTTCCGTTCTTTCTAAGCAGCATATATATGCTGTTTTCATCCTCGGAAAATAAGCGAAAATAATATTGAGGTACATAATGCTGATTTTGTGGTTTCTGATCGTCTACCATGACCATTTCCTTGATGCCTCTGTTGTAAGTCCATGATATAAGTGGTTACCCATTAATCTACAGTTTATCTAGAGATATGAAAAACATATCAAATGAGGGTGTTTGAATCAAGCTGTAACATACTTAGGCGAAGCTAACTCAGTTCTCCCATAGGCGTAAGCTCCGAGAGGTCGCTGCTGAGCTACTAGCAACCAGAGATTGAATGACCGCATCTTGCCAAATCCTCCCGGCTAGGGATAGTACCCAGATACTGCAAAAACGAGTTTTTACACAGCCTGTGCCAGGAGCGCACATTGCCACTCATCTTGAACTATTTAATAGATAGTAGTACACAACTTATGAAAAGAGGAGTACAGGCTAAAAGAAGGCACCTGAAATTTTACAAGTTCATACTTTTAAGCACATATATTTGTGTATGAAAGCTTACCTGATATTGAAGTATAGCGCCTTCACAGAGGCGCTAATGTTGGGATATATCACGGGTTCACCGCAACCAAATCACGTGGTTCACCACATAATTTAAATCCAGAACTTATGAACCACTGGGATTTAACTAATGCAGCGAACATTGCACTTTGCCATGAATTTACATTGATTGTACTCCATGTAATGTAATGTTCCTCAAGAGCTATCCTCAAACTATTCTCCCCCCCTTGTTCCCATTCTCTTTTTAAGGATTCAGCAATACCAGTTAACTGTCTTCCTGATTGAGATGTGTACAATTCAGCTAGTTTGAATTTATTAAAATGCCATATGATCCTTTCGGAAAATGGGGTGGGAATTCTGTTTCCTGGCTCTGCTTTAAATAACAAAACAGGTGGTTTTCTCCCTTGTTTTTTAATGGTTGCAATCAACCAAACATCTTCAATTAAATCATCAAAATAAGGGTTTAGGATTTGCTCTTCATTATTCTTTGGATAATGCTCCCTCTTTATATGATTACATTCCATGCAGCACGGTATTAAATTAAGTGGATTAACTACCAGTTTGGGATAGAGGCTTTTAGGTAAATAATGGTCTAGAGTGCTAACATTACGCTGAGCACAATAGGGGCAAATATCATACTTTGCATTTAACTTAATTTTATCGTAATACTTTTTCCTTACTATCTTACTTTGTGAAAAACTACTTTCATAAAGATCTTCCATTTCCTCCTTTGTCACATCAGGTGGTATACCATTCCCTTGCATCATTTGAAAAAAAAGACTAGTATTACCCTTGGTTTTAAAAACTTTATTTTCCTTTGTAATTTCAGTTCTAATGCTTCTAAGTTTTATTTTCAAGTTTTCTGATTGTTTTGCTTCAACACATGAATCAAAAACAGTGCCGGGTCTAAAAGATGGTTTAATGACCTCATTCATTTTAATCTTCCTTATCCCTATTGCTTAAAAGCCCTCTTAAAATCATTCTCGCTTCGGAACCTAAAGCTCCATCAAATTTATTTAACACACTTTTATAGGAAGATCCCACTTCAAGAGCATCCTCTAAAACTTTATGAAAACCAGATCTTGTCACTTCAAGACCAAATATCTCACTTGTGAGAATACCAACATTTTCTCCAAAGGTTTCAATGCGGGGCCTTTGTGCTGATGATGAACTTCCTGAGCGCGAAATTTTCCAAACACAATCTTTTGGTACCTCTTGAAGCAACACAGGGGAATGCGTAGCAACAAGACCAACACCATTCCGTTTTGTGAGGAGATCTGATAATGCCCGTGTGAATGCTGAAAGGAGTGGTGGATGGAGATGACTTTCTGGTTCATCTAAAATAACTAATGTCATTTCATCAACTAATTCCACTAGTTTAGTAATTGTAAGCAGCACAATAGCATGCCCAGAACTCAATTTATTAAATTTCGTTCTTGCGTACATCTCCCAGTTATCATCATTATACCCTAGAAGTTGACAGAAATCAGCTTCTTCAAAAAGAGGGTCTGACTCTAACGCTTTGATTGCTTCACTCCATCGCGTGCGCCTTGGTCCGAGGCGACAAATACTAAAACTTTCGACTAAGTCGTTCTTAAGCATTGATGGCGATTTAATCAAAACTTCAGTGCTGGAATTATCTTTAAAATATCTTAATCCTATTTGATAAGCTTTCATCCCTTTAACTTTTATTTTTGGAAGATCAAAGTCATCAAATGCACTAAAGGAAACAGATATTATCCCTGAGAAATTCCATTTACTCTCATTCCTCCTAATTATACGCCCATAATCCTCAATATTATCATTATCTTCAATGATGGAACGAACAAGATTTTGTATGCATCGTGTTTTTCCTACTCCATTTCTGCCAATTAATACATGAACATTACTTGATGGTAATGAAATGGGTTCGACAACAAACTCAAGTACAGGATCATCATCATTACTGCGTGGAAATTCAAACTTAAAATTAAAACGAGTTAACTCTGCATATCCATGCGATAATCTATAAAATTTGTTTTTAATATTTTCTATACTGAAATCACGTAACAGAGACTCCCCCATGACTTCTTCTCGGATGTTTTCATCGAGAATAGTAAGGTTGAATGCGCAATCCTTGATCGCTGTAAGTATCTCATTTTTTAATTCCTCATCAAGTTAATTTAATGCTTCGTAATAAGTCTCACTTTGCCCCAGCGAGAAAAAATCATTATCAAGAGACGAAAAAACATTATCTAGCTCGACTCTTCTAGATCCTTTTTCTTGAGAGGATGAAATCGCTGGCTTAAGCCCCTTTTTACCAATTTTCAGTGTTCCTATGTCTTTCATTTTTCCATTATCATCTACTACTCTCATATAGTATTTTGTTTCATATTTACCCCAGTCATCCCAATTATCATTAGTTAAATAAACACATGGCTTAATATCAACTGTTATAAGCCCCTTACTCTCAACTAGTTTAAATATAAGATTATTCATAGTTACCTTGTATATGATTTCACAAAATACATTTTGTGAAGTTAATGTTATTTATAATAAAATCACGCAATCTTAATTTATATAAAAACATATGATTGTCAATCACAATTGAGTTCCCTATAAAATCAACCTTTGCGATGCTCCCCGTTTCACTCACTTGAGGGATCGTCTCCTGCATAGCAAGAGTATGTCAGCGGTCTACTGGATACCGAACTCTGGGAGATCACGCGCGACGAATGGAACTGGCTAATATAAGTTATGGAATGCCCGCTCTACTCATAGCGGACCTGACAGCCAACTGGTCTGACAGTTTCGTGCCAGGACCGGAAGTGGCTAACAACAACCAGTGTTGTTCAAAGGGGAACGGGTCATTCAATTGACCTGATCATTTAGTACTGTAGGATTGCTAATTATCTTTCTGATGCACCACTAACAAGGAAAAGGCATGTTCGGATTCTTTAGAAAGAAAAGACCTGAAACTGAGCCCGGGCAAGGTTCCTCAATAACGGCAAAACAGTTTATTGCGCTGACGTTGAGTGATGGAAAGCTGTCTATGCCCGTCTATCTTCCGGGGATCCATAACGAAGATGATTGCGAGGATATTGGGCTAGGTCCTCTCATTTATATCTGGAATGTGGATCGCGCTGCTGGCACATTCAGCCTCTCTGTTAACGGTAAAGAGATTGCCCACCTCCTTGAGCCATTTGTGCCCCGAGATAACCCTGCGTATGTTGAAATCCGTGATGAGGTGATGAAGGTTATCGCTGAAGTATCTACTCAATCCGTGCTGGCAACCATAGAGAAAACTGGCCTCATGCCCGATGTTTTGTTTGCTTACCACGCTGAGGATGCACATCAGGAGTGTCCTGCTCCCCGTTGATTTAGTACACCGTGATGTTAGTAATGTCTTCACGGGGGAAGGGGCGATTGCGAGCCGTTATAACTAACTGTGAGGTAAGCGATCGAGCTAGCCTTCAATACCTACCGCTCCCCACAAGCAAAATCATTTGGGGGCACAATAGGGGGCACCAACCAAAATCCAACACGATAAAACTAAGTAAATTCAATAGCGTTAGCTATCAAATGCGACTCCTGTGATTGCAGATGCGCGTGAAAAGCGCGATGCGGCCAAAAAGATCCTGGCGGCAGGCGGTGACCCTAGTGAAACCAAAAAGGCCGAGAAGCTTGCTCAGAAGCTGAATGCGGAAAACACCTTTGAAGCCATCGCCCGCGAGTGGCATCAGACTAAGGCCGACCGCTGGTCACTGCGCTACCGTGATGAAATCATTGATACCTTCGAAAAAGACATCTTCCCCTATATTGGCAAGCGGCCTATTGCCGATCTCAAGCCGATGGAGTTGCTGGAAGCGCTGCGCAAAATGGAGAAGCGCGGGGCGCTGGAGAAAATGCGTAAGGTTCGCCAACGCTGCGGAGAAGTGTTTCGCTTTGCCATTATCACTGGCAGAGCTAATTACAATCCTGCTCCCGATCTCGCCAGCGCACTGGCAACGCCGAAGAAGGAGCATTTCCCCTTCCTAACGGCTCAGGAACTGCCATTTTTCCTCAAAGACTTATCTGGTTACACCGGCAGTGTAATCACTAAAACTGCAACTAAGATCATCATGCTGACGGGCGTAAGAACCCAGGAGCTGAGATTCGCGCGTTGGCAGGATATAGACCTAGATAAGGGCGTATGGAGCATTCCGCCTGAAGTGATGAAAATGAAGCGACCGCATGTCGTTCCATTATCGACGCAGGTTATCGAGCTGTTCAGCTCTCTCAAGCCGATCACTGGAGGTTATCCCTTGGTGTTTATTGGCCGGAACGATCAGCGTAAGCCAATCAGCAAGGAAAGCATCAATCAGGTTATCGAACTGCTAGGTTACAAAGGGCGGCTGACTGGCCACGGCTTCCGCCACACCATGAGCACTATCCTGCATGAGCAAGGCTATAACTCGGCTTGGATTGAGACGCAGCTAGCTCATGTGGATAAGAACAGCATTCGTGGCACTTACAACCATGCGAAGTATCTGGATGGCAGGCGCGAGATGCTGCAGTGGTATGCGGACTATATGGATAGCTTGGAGCGGGATGGGAATGTGGTGCATGGGGAGTTTGGGCGTAGTGCTTAGTTGAGGTGGATTTTCTGAGGGGAGCGGCAGCGCCAGCAGTGATGCTGGTGCTGCTGGTCTTAGCAGGTGATTATTTTTTGTCTTGTTTCGTGAAATGGAAGTCCTGAATTCAGTGTTGTCGGTATACCATAGCCTTTCAAAGGAGGTGTCTAGCTGGTATAGCTATTTACCCGTTGCTATCTCGCCCACATAATGGGCGAACGTAAGATGCGTATTGCTGATGTAGCCAGAGAAACGAGATTAAGCCGTGCCGCGCATCCTTGTTCTAAAAGATACGGCGTAGAAAGTGTATCTGGAGCCTATTGAGAAATTCTGCCTACTGTTTGGATGCTAGGCTTGAACTCAGCAAGGGTCTGCCGCTTACACAAGACAAACCATATTTCAGCAAGACATTCGAGAATCAATCGAACGATTTTTAACAGGAACAACAGCATGACAAGTATTCAACAACGCGCCGCACTACAGCGCCAGATTTGGGCCATTGCCAACGAGGTACGCGGCGCTGTTGATGGTTGGGACTTTAAGCAGTATGTCTTGGGAGCCCTGTTTTATCGCTTTATCAGCGAGAACTTTATCAGCTACATAGAAGCGGGTGATGACAGCATCAACTACGCAGAACTGCCGGATAGCGTTATTACCCGAGAGATCAGAGAAGACGCCATCAA
The DNA here is from genome assembly GCF_019968705.1 of Serratia sp. JSRIV004. Taxonomy (NCBI): domain Bacteria; kingdom Pseudomonadati; phylum Pseudomonadota; class Gammaproteobacteria; order Enterobacterales; family Yersiniaceae; genus Serratia; species Serratia sp. JSRIV004. The sequence continues at coordinate 141,748 of NZ_CP074140.1, forward strand.
GACCAAAGGCTACTTTATTCGCCCCAGTGATCTCTTCGTAAACGTAGTCAAAGATGCCAATGATAATGAGAGTCTGAATACCGATCTTGCCCATATCTTTGCCGACATTGAAGCTTCGGCCAGCGGCTTTCCTTCAGAGCGCGATATCAAAGGGTTGTTTGCTGACTTTGATACCACTAGCAACCGCTTGGGTAACACGGTAAAAGACAAAAACGCTCGCTTGGCTGCGGTACTTAAAGGCGTAGCCGGGCTGGATTTTGGTGACTTTACTGCAAGCCAGATCGATCTGTTTGGTGATGCCTACGAGTTCCTTATTTCCAACTATGCCGCCAATGCTGGTAAATCGGGTGGCGAGTTCTTCACCCCGCAGCATGTTTCCAAGTTAATCGCGCAGCTCGCTATGCACGGGCAAACCAGCGTCAACAAGATTTATGATCCGGCCTGTGGATCTGGTTCACTGTTGTTGCAAGCTAAAAAGCACTTTGATGCGCACATCATTGAAGAGGGTTTTTTTGGGCAAGAGATCAACCACACCACCTACAACCTGGCGCGGATGAACATGTTCTTGCACAACATCAACTACGACAAGTTCAATATCCAGTTGGGTAATACCTTAACAGAGCCACATTTTGGAGACGATAAGCCCTTTGATGCCATTGTCTCTAACCCACCCTATTCGGTGAAATGGATAGGTTCAGATGACCCGACGCTGATCAACGATGAACGCTTCGCCCCTGCCGGAGTACTGGCCCCCAAATCCAAGGCCGATTTTGCTTTTGTGCTGCATGCCCTGAGTTACCTTTCCAGCAAAGGCCGCGCTGCCATCGTCTGTTTCCCCGGCATCTTTTATCGCGGTGGAGCCGAGCAAAAGATTCGCCAATATTTGGTGGACAACAACTATGTGGAGACTGTGATCTCCCTCGCGCCCAACCTGTTCTACGGCACCACTATTGCGGTGAATATTCTGGTGCTGGCGAAGAATAAAACAGAGACCACAACCCAGTTTATTGATGCCAGTGGTCTGTTTAAAAAAGAAACCAATAACAACGTATTGACTGACAATGAGGACGAGAACAACCTAGGGCATATTCAGCAAATAATGAGGGTGTTTGCTAGCAAAGAGAATGTCGAGCACTTTGCGAGGTCGGTGCCTTACGAAGAAATAGTAAATGAAAAAGACTACAATCTATCGGTAAGTAGCTATATTGAGGCGAAAGATACTCGTGAGGCGGTGGATATCGTCCAACTTAATGCTGAACTGAACACCACCGTTGCTAGGATTGATCAACTGCGCAAAGAGATTGATGCGATTGTGGCAGAAATCGAAGGCGAGGGGGACGGAGCATGAGCCACATTAACTTTTTGGAGAAGCTAATGGATGGCTGCACTGTGAAGTGGCTGGAGCTCGAACAAGTTGCAAAAATAAAGCATGGAAAAGACTGGAAGGGCCTAAATGCAGGTGAGGTTCCAGTTTATGGGTCAGGCGGCGTTATGGGATACGTCGATGAATATTCATACGATAAACCAACCGTTTTGATACCGAGAAAAGGGTCAATTACAAATATCTTTTATGTCGAGACTCCATTTTGGAATGTTGACACTATCTACTATACGGATATTGATACCTCAAAGATTGTTCCGAAATATCTGTATTATTTTATTAAAACTACAAACTTGATGGCGTTGGATACCGGATCGGGACGGCCTAGCCTTACGCAGGCAATCTTGAATCAAATTCAGGTTCCCATCCCTTGCCCAGAGAACCCCAAAAAATCGCTGGAAATTCAGGTAGAAATCGTCCGCATTCTGGATACCTTTACCGAGCTTACCACCGAGCTTACCACCGAGCTTAATGCCCGCAAAAAACAATACAACTACTATCGCGATAAGTTGCTCAGTTTTGAAGAGGGGAAAGTGGAGTGGAAGACTTTGGGGGAACTGGCAAAAAATCTTGACTCAAAGCGAAAACCTATCACCAGTGGCCTGAGAGAGACCGGTGATATTCCTTACTATGGTGCTTCGGGGATTGTTGATTACGTCAAAGACTATATTTTTGATGGTGATTTTTTGCTTGTTTCTGAAGATGGCGCAAATTTATTGGCTCGTAATACCCCGATAGCATTTAGTATCAGCGGTAAGACATGGGTCAACAATCATGCTCACGTTCTTAAATTCGAGACTTATGCTGAACGCAGGTATGTTGAGTATTATCTAAACAGTATTGACTTAGCGCCATACATCTCAGGATCAGCCCAACCTAAACTAAACAAAAAAAATTTAGAGAGTATCATTATTCCAAACCCTTCGCCTGAAGAGAAAGAGCGTATTGTTATAATACTCGATAAATTTGAAACACTAACCAGCTCAATCAACGAAGGTTTACCCCGCGAAATAGAACTGCGCCAAAAGCAATACGAGTATTATCGCGATTTGTTATTGGGCCTCCCAAAACCGGACTCGGAGGTAGCGGCCTGATATGAGCAAGACGCTAACGGAAATAGCCCAGCAGCTAAAAGACGCCAATAAAAAAGTGCAGCTGATTTATGCCTTTAATGGTACGGGTAAAACTCGCCTATCTCGTGAATTTAAAGCTCTTATTGCGCCGAAAAATTCGGGCGATGAGCAGGTTGATGAAGCCGAGCTCTCACGAAATAAAATCCTTTATTACAACGCATTTACCGAAGATCTCTTCTATTGGGATAACGATTTACAGGATGATGCCGAACCCAAGTTGAAAATTCAGACGAATTCTTTCACCGACTGGGTGTTGATTGAACAGGGGCAAGACCAAAATATCATCACCAATTTTCAGCGTTACGCTAATGATAAGCTCACACCACGGTTTAACGAAGAATATAAAACCAAAGACAAAGATGAAAAAGAAGTTACAGTAAAAGCATTTTCAGAAGTGACATTTTCTCTTGAGCGAGGGGATGATGACCACTTTGGTAATCTGAAAATATCTAAAGGTGAGCAAAGTAACTTTATTTGGAGTGTCTTTTACACCCTGTTAGATCAAGTGATAACAATTTTAAATGTGGCCGAACCTGATGAGCGTGAATCGAATCAGTTTGACCAGTTGGAATATGTTTTTATTGACGACCCGGTAAGCTCATTGGATGAAAACCACTTAATTGAGCTGGCTCTTGATCTGGCACAACTAATAAAATCCAGCGAATCGGGGCTTAAATTCATTGTTTCCACGCACAATCCTTTATTTTATAACGTGCTTTACAATGAGGTTAAAGCCAAGGGCGGTTACATCCTAAAACGCTTTGAAGATGGTACCTTTGAAATTGAGGATAAGAAAGGCGATTCCAATAAAAGTTTTTCTTATCATTTGTATATTAAGCGCCTCATTGAACAAGCCATCGAAAAGAATGAAGTTCAACGCTACCATTTTACTTTGCTTCGTAACTTGTACGAAAAATCTGCTAATTTTCTAGGCTACCCTCAATGGTCTGATTTACTGCCTGAAAATAAACAGTCTTATTCAAGGTTGGTGATGAATTTTTATAGCCATCGCACATTGTCCAATGAAGAAGTGGCCGAGCCTACAGAGCCCGAGAAGCAAACGGTAAAGTTGTTGCTTGAACATTTGAAAAATGAGCATGGCTTTTGGAAGCAGGAGGAACAACATGGTTGATTACACTAAGCCCATCGCCGAATCCAACAACTTCATCGTATTGGACAAGTACAAGAAAGAATGGATGGCGGCAGAAAGCTACCAAAGCGAGAACGATCTGGAGCGGGAGCTGATCCAGGACTTAGTTAACCAAGGCTATGAGTTCCTGCTCAGTCTGAATACTCCCGAAGCCATACTAGCCAATGTGCGAGTGCAATTGCAAACGCTCAATAATGTGCAATTTGCTGATGGTGAATGGACGCGTTTTGTAGAAACCTACCTCGATAAGCCCAGCGATACCATTGTGGATAAGACCCGCAAAATTCACGATGACTACATCTACGACTTCGTTTTCGATGATGGCCGCATCAAGAACATCTATCTGCTGGATAAGAAGAATATCGCCCGTAACAAGGTACAGGTGATCAAGCAGTTTGAACAAACCGGCAGCTATGCCAATCGCTACGATGTGACCATTCTGGTCAATGGCTTGCCTTTGGTGCAGATTGAACTGAAAAAACGTGGCGTTGCTATTCGAGAAGCCTTTAACCAGGTACACCGTTACAGCAAGGAGAGTTTTAACAGCGGGCATTCTCTCTATAAGTATTTGCAACTGTTTGTCATATCTAACGGTACTGATAGTCGCTATTTTGCCAACACCACGGCACGCAATAAAAACAGCTTCGACTTCACCATGAACTGGGCGAAGGCAGATAACAACCTGATCAAGGATTTGAAGGACTTTACAGCTACCTTCTTTCAGAAGCATACTTTGCTAAATGTGTTGCTGCATTATTCAGTGTTTGACGTGAGTAACACTCTGTTGGTGATGCGCCCTTACCAGATTGCCGCCACTGAACGCATCTTGTGGAAAATTAAAAGCGCCTTTGAGGCGAAAAACTGGAGCAAGCTGGAAAGCGGCGGCTTTATCTGGCACACCACAGGTTCTGGCAAGACCCTCACCAGTTTTAAGGTGGCGCGTTTGGCCACCGAGCTGGAGTTTATCGACAAGGTATTCTTCGTTGTGGACCGCAAGGATCTGGATTACCAGACCATGAAGGAATACCAGCGCTTTTCGCCGGATAGCGTAAATGGCTCTGACAGTACCGCAAGTCTCAAGCGTAATTTGGATAAAGATGATAACAAGATTATTGTCACCACTATCCAGAAGCTCAACAATTTGATGAAAAGCGAAAGTGAACTGTCCATTTATACCAAACAGGTCGTATTCATTTTTGATGAGTGCCACCGCAGTCAGTTTGGTGAGGCGCAGAAGAACCTGAAGAAGAAATTTAAACGCTTCTATCAATTTGGTTTTACCGGCACTCCCATCTTCCCACAAAACGCGCTTGGCGCAGACACCACTGCCAGCGTGTTTGGCCGGGAGTTGCACTCGTATGTCATCACCGATGCTATTCGTGATGAAAAGGTGCTCAAGTTCAAGGTGGACTACAACGATGTCCGCCCACAGTTCAAAGCCATCGAAACCGAACAGGATGAGACAAAGCTCAGTGCTGCTGAAAACAGGCAGGTCTTGTTGCACCCTGACCGTATTCGCGAAATTACCCTGTACATCCTAAACCATTTCCGGCAAAAGACGCATCGCCTACAAGCGAACGCCAAGGGCTTTAATGCTATGTTTGCGGTAAGTAGCGTGGATGCGGCCAAGCTCTATTACGAGTCGTTCAAGGAGTTGCAGAAGAAGAGCGAAAAACCACTGAAAGTGGCCACCATCTTCTCGTTTGTAGCCAATGAAGAGCAAGATGCCGTGGGTGATATTCAGGATGAAAGCTTTGATGTTTCGGCCATGAATAGCAGCGCCAAAGAGTTTTTAAGCGCGGCCATCGCCGACTACAACGCGCTGTTCAAAACCAATTTCAGCATAAATAGCAATGGGTTCCAGAATTATTACCGCGACCTGGCCAAACAGGTTAAAGCCAAGGAGATCGATCTGCTGATTGTGGTGGGCATGTTCCTGACTGGCTTCGATGCTCCGACGCTGAACACTCTGTTTGTGGATAAAAACTTGCGCTATCACGGTCTGATGCAAGCCTATTCGCGCACCAACCGAATTTACGACGCTACCAAGACCTTTGGTAATATCGTTACCTTCCGTGACCTGGAACAAGCGACCGTGGATGCCATCACCCTATTTGGTGACAAAAATACCAAGAACGTGGTGCTGGAAAAGAGCTACAAGGAATACATGGAAGGTTTTACCGATGTGGTGACTGGTCAGGCGCGACGCGGTTTTGTGGATGTGGTCAGCGAGCTGGAGCAGCGTTTTCCTGATCCCGCCACCATTGAAAAAGAAGCTGACAAAAAAGCCTTTGCCAAACTCTTTGGTGAATACTTGCGCGTTGAGCATGTGCTACAAAACTACGATGAGTTTGCTAGCCTGAAAGCCCTGCAAAGCGTTGATATGAACGACCCTGAAGCGATTGAAGTGTTTAAAGCCGAACACTATCTGGATGATGAAAAGCTAGCCGAGTTGCAGGCCATACGCCTGCCAGTCGAGCGCAAGATCCAGGATTACCGCTCGACCTACAACGACATCCGCGATTGGCAGCGTCGTCAAAAATCGGCAGAGGACAAAGACAAATCCACCATCGACTGGGATGATGTGGTGTTCGAAGTGGATCTGCTGAAATCTCAGGAGATCAACCTCGATTACATTCTGGAGCTGATCTTTGAGCACAACAAAAAAACTAGAAGCAAAGCCGATCTGGTTGATGAAGTGCGTCGGTTGATCCGTGCCAGCCTCGGTAACCGAGCCAAGGAGAGTTTGCTGGTTGATTTTATCAATCAAACCGACCTGGATCAGATTGGCGATAAAGCCAGCGTGATCGAAGCCTTCTTCGCCTTTGCCCAGATCGAGCAACAGCGTGAAGCTGACGAGCTGATTAATTCTGAGAATTTGAATGCTGAGGCGGCTAGGCGCTATATTACCACCTCGCTTAAGCGTGAATTCGCAAGCGAAAACGGCACCGAGCTTAATTCCATCCTGCCCAAGATGAGCCCACTAAACCCACAGTATCTTACTAAAAAGCAAAGTGTATTCCAGAAGATCGCGGTGTTTGTCGAGAAGTTCAAAGGTGTGGGAGGGAAAGTTTGATAAATGAGCAAAGTAGCCCTTATTGCGGCATTATGCACTTGTAGCACAACGTTATAAAAATCAGCTACTTGCTATGCTCTGTGTGTATCATTAGCTGATTTTTTGTATTTTTAATTTTATTAAAGTACTTTATTTTACCTTGAAGCAGGACTAATCATATTAACATTTAGTTATTAATATGACTAGCCTATAAACTTTTCATTCAGGTGAAGATGCACTTTCATATGTATTAATTTTTATTGCTGCATAAAGTACTTTGATACTATTTGACATTGAATATAAGAGCAAGAAAGAGCAAATAACAAGAATAGAGCCTATATCTATATTATCAAAATTAAAGAAATAAATTTTATCTTCAAAGACTTTCTGAATGTAAATTCCTTTAATGATAGAAACTGAGGTAGTAGTAGCTAAACCGAACGTTATGACAGAAAAAATTGCATTAGAAAAAACGCCATAATGAATAGGAAAATTGTTTATATATACCGTTTTATTTTTCTCAAATTTATCAATAGATAAGTAATGTACTATAAAGCAAATTGAAATAAAAATCCAAAGAGACAAATTTAAATTTTTCCATTCAAGAAAATCTCTAACATTCTGATGTACATAGTCTTTATAATTTACATAAAAAATAGAAAGTAAAACCAATAAAAAAGGACAATCAACAATTTATTATTGAATTTGCACATTATTTTTTACTCTTATTGAAATTTTCTACTTTATTTTTTTCTTCTTCATCGGATTTTACACCAACAATAGCACCAATAGTTGCTCCGATAGCAATGCCAGCAATACCAAATAGTACACCTACTACTCCCCCCATAGCAGTGGTATAAGCTAGACTGCTACCACTTTCAGCTTGAACAGAGTTTACTGAATATATTTTATCTTTTACTTTCAGTTTGCTTGAACCAATGTTTTTTGCTAAATCCTCCCTATCCTTTGCTATGTTTTTAAGATAGACTTTATCTCCAGTCCCTTCATCTTTTACAAATAATTTCATGTTATTACCTTTTTATATTTAATATTGTCTTCTTACTAATTTTTCTTTATTACCTTCACAACCTTTATGTGAATTAGTGATGTAATAATTATTACGCACCACATTCTTTAGTATAATAACCAACCAGAATATAATCAATTACCAAGTTTAACATTAAACTTATTTAAATTCATAGGGATATGAGTTTGTCAAAGAATATCTATGCGCTTGCTCTCATTTTGTCATTCGTTATATTTATACTTCTACTTTAAGCTATTTGTATTTGATATGATTTATCAATTGTTTTCACAGATCGATCGGCATCAATTGATAGCATCTGACTATCATAATTTATTTATTGATCGTTAATAACGATTAATTTATTGGGTTTTAGTACTGAATCGGGTTATCATGATTAGATGAAAACTTGCAAGGAATACTGAAAAGTGTTTTAAAATCAAGTGCAACTACATTGTAGTTACTGTGATGAATTAGTGTCCCCCAAGGCTAAGAAGGGCTTTGTTAAATAAATAGGATTTAGATAATAGCTCCTCCTGTCAGTCATTTTCTCAGACAATCCGTACACTTTCTGGCATTCCTCCACGCGTCATTTTTGTTCAATGCACGGATCATGGCCATCGCCTCACCGACCTGTGCATCATAGTCACGCAGTGTAAGGTGCCCGCCGAACAGTTGTTTTACACGATACATCGCCGTTTCCGCCACCGACCGCCGGTTGTAAGCCGTGTTCCATTTCCAGTAGGCGTTACTCCCCGTAAGCCGCTGCCTCGCTACCGCCTGATTTCGCTCTGCGTACTCCGTTGGCCAGTAACCTCCATGGTATAAGGAGTACATAAGGTAATGGAGGAAAGTTTCTCACGCTCAGGAGCATCATACCTTTGGTGGTTCGAGAGAAATAAGCCACTGCGTCATATCCGTTAAAGACTCATCACTACTGTGTTTCAGGCCGAACAGCAAATCCTCTTGGCGGGGTTGGCCGAAGACAATACGGTAGAGCGCCAGCTCTCGCTTAAGCCGTTTAAACTTAATGTTCTCTTTGCTGTACGGCAGCATGGGAACCCGGCGTTCTATGCGAGCGGTTCCCTCTTCAAAAATCCAGTAGGGAATCAGGTCAGACTGTCCCTCTTTGCGTTGGCTTGCCGCAAGCGCGAAGAGCTGTGCCCATGGATCTGCACTTTCCGCCAGAGAATGAAGCGCACTCAAGCCATAATGCTCGGCAATATTCTTCCTCACAGCATGGCCCTTGTAACGATGTATCCATAAGGCAGAGCATTTGGATGAGCGCAGGCTGATGCTGCAGTGGTGGGCGGATTTTCTGGATACGAACCGGGTGAGGGCGGTTAGCCCGTTTGATTATGCACGATTACAGAAATCGAAGATGTAATAACTGCAATATTGATTGAGATGAGTAAGAGAGATAAATTTATGAGCGAGCCATATTTCTGTGGTTTATTTGTATTTATTAGTTGATTCTGTAATAGATACTGTTTCATGTGTTCGATACCATGATCGATTTCACTACGTTTTCAATAGGGTTGAGTAATATCAGCCTTGAAGTGGCCGTATCATCAACAAAATTCAAATAGAGACTTGCATTTGCCATGTTTATCCATTTAACCATTTATTCGTCAACCTCGCTATCAGTGTTTTAAACGTATCATTCCGCCTTTTGGAAATGGCAAAGTCAAGTTCCGTAAGCCTGACTTATGTCCTGCTTTTTGTACACGCCTTTTAGAATGAGATCATTCAATAATTTTCCTTATCTGCAGATAATCTCTATTTTGTGAGTAATATCAAGACAACTTGGAGGTAAATCGATATGCTATCTATAGGTGGTCATTATTGTCATGAGGACACCTTTTACATTCATCATGAGAATGGATGATTATTAATTTATTTAGTGGGGTTATTATGGGATTGAAACTGCAAACTGAGACTCCGTCGGAACATGATATATTTGAAGGGCAGAGTCATGAAAAAGTAGCGTCTATGATGGCGGGCGTAATGCGACAGCCTGGGATTAATATTGTTGGGTTGGAGGGGGAGCTTGGTTCTGGTAAATCCACAATTATTCATTTTTTGCAGAAAAAACTTCACAGTGAATTTACTTTTATTAACTTTGACGCTGAACGCTATCATCATGGCTCTACGAAAAAAGCATTAATTGATGTTATTCATAAGGGTATAAGTAAAAGTGATGGAGTTAATATACGTGCTCTTGATAAATTTAAAAATAAAGCTCTAGGTAATATTGTTGAATATGAAAAAAAAGTAAAAAGTAGATTGAGTTGGTGGACTGTTGCTTTTGTTTTTCTTTCTTTATTGTCAGTTCAAATGATCCGATATCTGATTGCTGATGTGAATTACTATTTAACTGAAACTAAGCCTCTCAGTGGATTTGTCTTAATTGCTGAAAGTATTGGGTTTGCATCACCTATTATATTACTATTTTCACTTTGGGTTAGAGGAATATGTTGTAAAAATAGGAAGCATGATGATGCAATTACTACTGTTGGAGATCTATTCAAACAGAATAGCGTGGATAGGATATCTGAAACATGGCTTATTAGTCGAGAGGTTGGAACTATAGAACTGACTGAGGCTCTTTCCGGATTTACTTCGTCAGAAACTTTAGCTATTGGCACTAGATTTATCCTGATTATAGATAATCTTGACCGCATAAGTGCAGAAAAGGTCAAAGAATTGTGGAGTGATATGGAGCTCATCGCTGGTGCAACGCATGAGCAATTCAGGATAATTATTCCATACTCAGCTAGGCAGGTGGCAACTTCACTTTCAGTCGAGGGACATAGTGGCAGAGAGTTCATTGCTAAACGTATTCCTGTATGCTTTAGTGTCCCCCCTTTGATAACTGCAGGCTGGCAGGATGCATTTCAGAAATTGTGGCAGGAGTCCGTGCATGCCTCTGACTTGCAGTCCTGTTTGGAAGCAATACAGTTGTTGGAACGTTGGAGGCCTACTGAGTATCCACGTATTACGCCAAGGCTGATGAAGAAATTCGTTAATGATATTCACATCTTAGATTTGACAGTCCCAGCCCAAGATGATTTTAGACATATTTTGATAGCTCTTTATATTCTCGTCGTTCGCTATGGTGAGAAGGATATAAGCAATCTCTTACGAGTGCCTGTAGATGATAGTGAAGATTTTCATCCACCAACCCCTGATGATGTACTCACTGACCGTTTACAGGCGACGGTGAAACAACTCAATCGGATTTTTAATAATGACACAATTAGGTGGAGTGAATTCTTAATGAGTGTTCATTATCAAGCTGAGAAAGATTTGGCTAGAAGTGAGCTTTTTGATACACCACTAACTGAAGCTGTTAAGGAGCATAATGGGGGTAAGTTGGAATTGCTTATTAACTTATGGGGATTCAATCATGCATGGGCACGGGTGGCTAGTCGTATTAATATGTCAGACGGATTAATAACATTGGGAAGTTTGCCGGTTGATATGTTAGATGTTGTTATCAAGGAAGTTAACTCAACTATGCAGAGTTTGAATGCCACTTATGCTCTAAAACATAGGGCATCACTGAACGAGAAATTTAGTAAAACGCTTCTAAATCTATTGAGTCTGGAGAAAATAGAGAAAAAAGCGTTCATGATGCGTCAGCGAAATTTTATTGTTGCTGATTTAAATACTATCCACTCTGCTGATGATTACAATGCTTTGATTATACCAGAGTTATTATGCGAAGCTAACATATACTCTGCTATATTTGATGAGAATTTACTGGGTGAAATTGATTATGAATTGGATGGTAATATTTATGCTAATCATCTGCTAAATAAGGAGGTTGAATTAATAAATCTTAGAATAGATAAGTTGATTCTTTGTGATGATAGTATTGAAAGTATGTTGCGTGTTATTTTAGATGATGTTCTTGGTGATATATTTTTAGCAGGAGTTTTAAGGCATATTAATTTGTCCACTTCGGCAGTGCAACGCATAGTTGTTAATAAGAAAAATGACCTCCCTAAACAAGTAAGTGCATCTTATAATAAATTTTCACAACAGACAGTAATAGAAGGCGTTTTGGAGTTTAGAAAAATAATTTTCTTCCCGGGATGGAGTAATACTAATCATCTATCTTATTATGATAATCAAATACATATTAGAGAGAAACATCCTGCAGATTTCTCCGCACAAATTGTGGCTCATATGGTTGCAATTAACAACTACGATGGTATTGAAAATCATGAAGCGCAAAGAGAAAGTGAAGATTTTTTAGAATATCTTGAGAATTATTTTTGCTACTCGGTATCATTTGATTCGGTAATTAAATCACTATCTAATGATAGAGCTTTACCATTTGTTTGTGAAGCTATAAAAAATATAATTAATGGCTATAAAATATATTCAATATCAACGCCTAACTTTATCAGGCAACAATATTCTTTAATTAAAATGCGCCTCCCAGATGCTTTGCCTTTACAGATTGTAGAAAAGAGAGAAACTGCTGCATTGGCTAGTTTAGACGTGAATAGTATTGAAAAAATAAGTCCGTTGTTCCTTAATGATCTTTTCTCTTCGGAAGGGCTTACCAAAATTAAGCAAAAACTATACATCCTGAGTCAGGATGTATACAGCAGTGAACAACATCTTTATGAGGCATTTGGTAATATCGAGGCTAACAGAATTATAGTTCTTAAAGATATGGAAAAAAGTGGTGTTTACGTAAGCATGTCTGAGAATATTAACCTCTTTGCAGACTGGTACCGTCATATGGATGAAAAGGAGATCGAAAAAGCCGTAAATATTCATCTGCTATGGACTCTGTTGAAAGAGGAACAACGCATCGAAATTATTGAAGAACTGCATGATGTTCTTCTTGAAAGAGAAACTGGTCTGCAAAGGCGCATATTTATTATTCATGACTTTTATCAAGAGTTAACATACAAAGAACCTGAGGACTCCAATGATCGTCGTAGTATTGCTGCACTTTTCAACGCATCTCTTGAGGACCCTATACTGGCTGAGTGGCTTGATAAGCAAACTTTCAATTTTTCTAAATGGCCAAAGGGCGATGCAAGAACTGCTACTGTACATATCATTGAAAATAAAGGTGTGTTTCCAAATATATGTGCCTCATCTCTATACATTAAAAATAGAATTGATGAAAAAAAGACTTCTGATACTGTTGAGTGATTTATGTGACTAGCAGTTAATATAGACTGAGATCAAGAATGTGATGGTGTAAAGGGGAGCGAAAAATTTACTATTTTTATACTGGCGGGGTGACCCGCCTTTATTTATATCCTGCGTGTAAAAAGCCTTCAGCTAATTACCCCGTCAGCTTATTACATTATTTAAATCGAGCAACACGAGTTCACTGTTCGGTTACGTTACTTTGGCGTAATGTAGTAACTCATTGGGCCGGCTCTTGTGCCAAGCCGGCAAGCGGGTAGCACATCGCGAAACCAGATATACGGGTTGCGACCATTGATTTTTGTGGTTTTCAACAGACTCAGAATAAGCGCTCAGTAAAACATCTGCGATTGCCAGTAATAAAATTTGGTTCAATGCTCTTCCCTCAGTTAACCGGTGCGTAGAGACCAAGTGATGCGCGAGCAATACGTGAAGCTTGTTCTAAGGGGGTCCCAGGCCGTTCAGATTCCCAGTGGAAAAACTGATTTGTTGCTGCTTTTTTATTGCGGGAATAATTCCAGTATTTAACGAAACTTTCAGCAGCCCATGCTACATAACCCCTTGCGGAAAGTACTAGCCCAAGATTATTCCAAGTGGAACCACGTTTAGGACTTATACGTAAAGATGCTGTCAAATTGTTTTGTGCACTCACCAAATCGCCTACCATGTAATAGGCATAACCCAGATTACCTAACACCTCAGCATCGATGGGATATAAGGATTTAGATAATTCAAGGGTGTTGATAGCAATTGCATATTGCTGACTATTAATAAGTAAAATCCCTTGTTTGTTATATCTTCTTGCCTGGGCTCTGTCCTCGCTGGTAACTCCTTTGGGACGCGGTGTAATATTGGTGTGTTTAACAAGTTGAAGTGCAGATCCAGTATTAGGCAGTAATTGACTCATTAACCGCTTATCTTGTGGGGTGAGAAAATAGACCTCTTGTGGAGCTGTGGAGATCATTTGCAATTGAATCTCAGGAGGGACTTTTAGCAGTTTATAAAGTTCCAGCATATCAATTGAAACTGAGCGAGCTCGATCCGAATCAGATCCGCCTACATTGGCACGATGTACGCCAATGATACTGTTTACCTCAGAGAAACGTCGGGTTCCTGAAGCGAAAATAGCAAAACAGGCGCTTATGCACTGTTGGCCTGCCGCAACGTAGGTATCTATTCTATTTGCGAGCACATCACTGAATATTATCTTACTTTCATCAACTACTCCGCCAGGAGAATTAAGGAAGACTATTTGTATGGGGTGATTGATTTGCCGGTACTGTTCTACCAGGAAATGGAACTTTTGAGCATCACCAGGCTGAATTGCTCCATCAAGCGTCATGTAAATCGTACTGTCTCTCAAGACCCCAACATCAATGGTGGCAGCGTGCGTGTTCAGGGAGAACAACGACGCTGCTGTGAACAAGGTCCCTGCCAGGTAGAGATTGCCAATTATGCGAAGTAAGCGCACGCATGACCTGAACTCGCTATTGTACTTCCAATTGACCAACATAGCTGATACTCAATAATCCATAATGATAAAAAATTATCTGGCTAAAGCAAAGTTATTGTCAATAGTGATACCACTAAGGACTAAAGAACGGTGAAAGCCAATATGGAACAAAAGGGAATGACTCAGTCGAAAAGCGGTAGATTATCCTAATGCTCAGGTGACATGTTTGCTGGCACTACTCAAGTTGATACGCAAAAACGGTTCTTTGTGTTAGGGTCAGGCTATCATAAACCTCAACCTCAACCTCAACCTCAACCTCAACCTCAACCTCAACCTCAGACGTGGCAATTATCATGCCGGATTGCCGCAGCTTTAAGACATCGGCAGCGATGCACTAATACCTAGCCAGAAAAGACCATCCAGCGCATTCACCTGTAGTCCAGCCTCTAATGCCAACCTCGACGTTCACGTGGCTCTTTTATCTGCAGTGGTTCCTGCTGATGGAACACGGCGGATACGGTTTACAAGCAGATAGCGAAATGTTTCAGGAATATGGCTTAAATCGGCTTTAAGGCTATAAACCCGTCCCCGGCTTTTTCCGTTCATCATGACGGTTTTCTGGTTGAGCTGTAACTCAACGTTCAACCTGAAACAAAGCGTTATCTGGGAAGAACCAGCCAAAAAGTACTTTCCCTTGGCTGGCAGTGGTTTCATGGCAACAGCTTAAACTTCGGATTCGGTTTCAACATGAGATGAACGGCAATGCGGTAGGATATCTTCACTTTCGATATAGTCTTTCGTGACGTCTTTTCCGTTCACCAGGTACATGTTAAAACCCGCCATCACCGGCACAACGGTGATTTTTTTCTTTCGGGTAAGAAGTTTCTCCGATTTCTTTAAAGCTTCTGTATCAGTATCCAGCTTTTCAGCCAGTAGGTTATCTGATATGGCGACGGCTTTATCAATTAACGCGCCAGAATGTTTATCTAAAAAATGCAACATTTTGGCCGCCAGTGGATCTTTGGCTCCATTTCGCTGCGCGCATGAATGATTTTACAGCTCAGCGAAATGCACCCATCACAGATACAAACCTTAGGCCCGGCAATCAAATGCGCCACTTCTGCATTTGACTTACCACAAAACGAGCAATAGGCAACGTCTTTCATACATTCGCCTCATCGGGGAGAGTGACAAGCAAATCATATCCCATTGAACTCCGCAAGATGCTGCGGTCCTTCGTTCAGATCGAAGGCTGATATTTATGCTGTCGCTGATTGCGCCAACCCGGCATTCGACGAGCCCGCCTGACAAAAAATACCTCAACGGATCCGTAACAGTGTTACGTTCAGCGGTAATTCTCACGCCACGTTGCTTCTGTAATGCTGTATATCCCGGTGCTACACGTAATGCAGTGTTTTTCCCCCTGGTAATGGCTCTGGCACCTGACGCAGTACCAAGACTGTACCGCGGCAGGCGCTGCAAGCCAGCCCACCGTTTTGCGCAACTGCGCGTGTCTTTCATCAGCCTTAACCTGCGGGTCCAGATTTGCACACTTCATCAGCGTCGCTACCGGAACGGTCTGCTGATCATGTTCGAACCAAGGGGCCACGCCGGGCTCGCCAACATGCAATATCAGCCTACAACCACAGGAAACGCAGGTGAGCACGCCACTGTCCCTGTTGATGGCCTCTTTTGTTGTTACAAAATGCCCGGAGTTGTCATTGGCCAGGTAACATTTCAACATGCGCATACGGTGACCTCTGACGGGTTGGCATGACGGCTGTGTTTACCGGTATGGCAAATCAGGCAATTTTGTTCCCCGTGGTAGTGGCTATCACAGCCTGCGCAAAGCCAGTCGGTTTTTCGTATCAGCGCCCTGGCATCAGGTACGTAACGACGTAGCTGCTTGATACGCTGCATTTCTACACGCTTAGGCTTGACGTAGGGGCAGTGTCGGCCTCGGGCGGTTAACGTGTTCTGCCGATGTTCAAACCAGGGGCGTTCCGCGTGATATTCCGGATGGAACGTCATCGCGCTACCGCAAAGAGGGCAACGGTAGCGGTCGTAAAGGGCAGACTGTGCTGTGAGGGCCCCGGTCAGGCGTTCATTGCCGTCTAATACCATAAAGGATTTTGCATACATCATATTGGTTCTCCGCACGACCTTACGCTTAAGGGACATCCGTCCCTGTATGGGCAGAAAGTCGTGCTATCGAAGGGAAGTGAGTGAAATCAGGTCAACGAGCGGGGTGACGTAAATAGTTAATGATTGCTGGTTTGTCAGGTAAAGATAACTGCATCGCGTTGTTGCTAAGCGCAGCATACTGGGATGGATAGGTATCGGGTTCACCACGAGCAACCCGGAGGCAAATGGTTTCCGACAGCTGAACCTGCACCCACTCGTTAGACGGGCCGATAGCTGATGACCAGGCTTTGCTGATGAGGGCGTTAACAGCACAAACTTGCGTCTGTAACGCCGCATCATGGCGGACGCTGTAGAACGTATCCTGGTTGAGCAGCAATAACATAGGGATCCCCCCATCACCCTCAGTTCCCCATAACAGGCTGATTTGGGTAGGTGGTGTTGGTTTACCTGCTAATTGGCGGCTGTTGAGAAATACGTTGATACGCTGGAGTAATGCAGCGTAAAACCGGGTTGTCAGCGTGTCGAGGGGCTGAGTTGAAGGATCGGGTAAGCGTAGTGTGATACGTAATGCGATCAGCCTCGGATAATGATCAATGGTCGCTTGCAGGGTGCGTTTGATACCGTGTTCGTCGAGTTGAGTGGTTGAGTGGGGGAATGAAGCTCTCTCATTAACATTGCCATCTCTTATTAGGCGTACCCTGGGAGCCAACCGGTACGCTGAATAGGGCGCTGTGGCAGAAAGAGCACGGTTTGGCACCCGTGTATTGCCGGTGGCATTGCGTACATATCCAGCGGGTGGGTGCGCTAACTGGATTTACGGCGTTGATCTTTTGCATGTGAGTTTCCTTGTTTGAACCATGAGAAACGCTGGCCTTGCGACATGTTCAGAGAACATCGCATACAGCAGGGAGCGCGGGATTTTTATTGAGTAAGATTGGGGGGGGCGAATGATGTTACCGACGGTGGTTGTTGCTAATACCATCCATAAATACAGGCCGTTATGCCGAATGCAGTCTTTCAACCAGGGGGGAAATGGGGTCGGGAACATCAAAATAGTCACGAAGGAAGATAAACCAACGCGCTGTCGACATACGCTTTATTGGTCTTCTAGGGGCTCCAAAGACATGATTGGGAAGAAAACCTGCATACACCCGGGCATTGGACGTTAAAACGGCACAGTGGGCCTGTGGTGATGCTTTATTCATTGATCTTAATTCGTTATCGACTACCTGCCCATTGCTTTACCAGAGATATCTCGGCTTGCTGTTGCCCTCGAGACTGTTCGATCCGCTGCCGCACCCAGGTATGAACCTCACTGTGTAGCCACCTTGAACTGCGGCCGAGCTTGATGGGCTTTGGGAACTTGCCTTCGCTGATCAGCTTGTAGAACCATTTGTCGGTCAATCCGGTAAAGCTGGTGATAAAGGTCATGTCCACCAGCTTGTCTTCCAGCAAATTTAATTCGGTAAGTTGATTACTCATGATGTCTCTCGCTGTCTCACGTTAATGGAAGACAGAAGCAAGCAGTTACCACAATCCCTTAGTTGGTCTGCGTTTATCGGTGGCTGCTTACTCTGTCATTACCATCGAGAGGTGAGTAATTAATTACTTATCGGGGATGATGCTTTCAGTTGCGGCTGGTACCAAAGTTACGTTCACCGTCCTTACTGATTTTTGAGGTTTCTTTCGCAAGGTAAGCGACTCGTTCGATAAGAGCGGTGAGTTTCTTGCCATCACGAGGATTCTTTTTGTCCAGGAAATAGCAAGGATTTCTGGGGAAGAAGGTCAAAGACTGAAATTCTGGGTAAGCCACACCTAACGCACTGGCCCAGGCTTGCTTGATCATCGCTGCCAACGTTCCCTCTCCTTTATCGAAATCGCCTAAAAACGCATAGGCATCTTTGTTGAGCAGTAATGCCACGTGGTAATGCTTCTTCTTGCCATCCTGGTTAAATTCTCTGGCCCACATGTACCGTACCGTACAGGGGTGAACCCGTTTACCTTCTTTCTTTTTACGCGCAGCATCGGCTTTAAGTTTGGCGTTCAAGGCATCGAAAAAACGCGATATGCAGGCTGAGTCGGTGCGAGCAGGGATACCTTGGCCAGGAAGCCTCAAGTCAACACGTAATGCTAGCAACCTCGGATAGCATTCTGCTGCGCATTTGATTGTTTTAAGTATTTGCCGCATATAGTGGTCATTCATTGGGCCATACCAGGTAATCGAGTTCATTTATCTTACTCCTCAGTGATTGGATGGATCCGTTCAAACGCTGAACGTCCATTACCATCGACAGAGCAGTAATGATTTATTGAGTGAGTACTGTCGGTTGTTAAAACATGCTGTCATCGATGGAGAGGCTACAAGGGGGAGAGATAATGCAAAGACCCGTTCGATGATGATGAACGTCACCTAGGGGCTTCTGGTAAGGCATACGAAGGAAAATGGATAGCAAGACTAATTTCCATTGATTATTAAAGGATTATCCCTATCGGTTAACCCGTAATCGTTCCACATCAGCAATCATCAGGCAGAACACTTTCCCAATAGGACTTTAAAACGCGCTGTACGCCACGTAGAGAGGCTTAGGTAGCAAAGAGGTAACCTTGGTTACCCTGGAGGGTAACTAAACGCTCTGAAGGGTATTGGTAACGATTTGGGGTATATGACTGATATTATTTATAATTAATTATCATGACGACGACGTTAACCTGACTTCCTACGTGAATAACCTCAAATACCCGCCGTTAGCAGGCCTTATAGAGCGTCCCTTGTCTGGTAAGTAAACAGAATCAACGCAATCAGTACTACGAAGATTGGGAGAGATGGACCAACGATGGCTGTTACCTAAAGACCAGTCATTACCAGCAGATACTTAGTCATAAGGCCTGTGGATGAATCGATACCTGTACATAGAACGTTACTGCTCAGATGAACAGTAAGCTTCTAACTTAATCAGTTTGATGAACCTCTCGATAGGGAAGAGTCTAGATCCTGCATAACGTTGTCTTGTTAGTTACCTTTTACTGGCATCAACGCAGATACGATCCAAAACCCTTTACGGGTGAATGTTCGACTACTTGCTAGATGGCTCTTACGATAAGGGCCAACTCATGTTCCCTATGCATGTTCATAACATCAGATGGATCAACTCATTCCTACAGGTACACTGGTATCTTCGTATCGGTAATCTTGATGGTAACGATACGAAGTAAACCTCTCTTTGACTGGTAGGGTTCATATGGATAACTACCCTTCATGATACTTACCCCTACTGTTATATGTATATATTAAACAAACCGACGTAAAAGTGATGGTGATGACCTTTTCCTCATCCACGCTATAGCAAGCCACCTCTGGCTTTGAGCCGTTACTGATACCTAAAGTCATCTCAATAAATCACTCTGGAGTTAGTTCGAAGAGAGCGACTGCTGAGGACCGTTCATTACCCAGCAACGCATGCTGATTATAGCCTTGCTACCGCAGTAACTTTTCACTAAGAAATGAGCCGCCCCCCTTTTAAAGGCGTTGTACAGACCATTACCGTAGGCAATGACCATCGGAGCACAGGAGGACAAAATCGCAGGTCCAGGGGAGAACGTGTTTTTCATCACATAATAAATAACAGTAACTTGAAAAAAAGTGCAGCACCAAATAAAATCAAAATAAGTGCAGCACTTTAATTATTTAAAACTGCGTTTTGATTTTTATTTTTGAGGGTTTATTATGGTTAGTGAAAATAGAATTACGACGAATTTTAAATCAATTCAAATATATAATTTGGTTAGGGTTTTGGCGAAAAATAATAAAATTGGAGCTTCAAGAATTATTGAGGAAACGCTCAGGATTGCTTTTGATGAGCAACTAAAAGAACCTCAAAAACTATTAGATAATGGGACAGTTGGAAAAAACAGAAATTTACTTCCTAATAATTATTTTTTATCGGGATTAACATTGAATTTAGTTAATTTTACGGATGGGAAAGACTATACAGTTTCGCCGAGCGAGATTGTATTCGACATGAGTTTCCCATTGATAGAGTCTGAAGCTTTCAATTTCAATAGTAAAACGCAAAAATCAACCATAAACAGAATGGTGATACGAGGTGAAATCAATAGGCGATTGAAGTCAGAATTAGAGTCTTATATCTATGATTTCGCTTATCCTGACGCCATGCTGTTTTTCTTAACTAGAGCTGACGTTTCCTATAAAAAAGAAAAGCCTCTCTTTGTCAATTTTTATGCAACTGTAACCGTGTATATTCTGCCGATTCATTTAAATAAAAAGCATCTGGAAAAATATTCCTTGCTGGATTTCGCTAACATTACCTATAGGCAATTTAGTGATGTTGCTAAAAAAGGATGGAACAGATCAAAATACTCGCATCTGCTTTATATTGATGAAGTCTCACAGTCAAGATCCGGAGGGTATTTCATTGGGGTTCTCCATGAGCAAAAACAATTCACGCTGGAAGATTTCAAAAGGTTTGAAAAGGTAAGGATCCCCACTAGTGACAAGATATATTTTATTGACTTTCATCTTGATAACTCAAGAATGGTTATAAAAAGAAATCAGTCCAAGGAGAGATAAATGGCTGCTGCTTTTATGCATAATACAGATGAACCTTGGCCGTATTGGTCAAGGTTCCTTGTGCTTATTCGTTCACTACCCAGTCGATACTATCATTAGGGTCGTCTTGCTTTATTTTGCTACTCACAGGTTGATAAATATTCGCCAACTCAGTTTTGAAATAGCCCTTACATTTTATCTGTTTGATCAATTTCTTATCTTTAAAAATACCCAGGTTACTGACGGTACCGTCATTCTGTTCAGTGAAGTAAGTGACATAATCATAGTTGCCGTTACTGAAACGATAATAGACGGCCTCGCTACTGGCAAACGATACAGTTCCAAAATGCACGTTCTTCAGCTCGTTCGGTGGGTTGGGTAATTCGATCTCAGGGTTTTTGGCTGGTTTTCCATACGCGTACTTTAGATTATTGCCATCCCAGGTGATCCGGACGGCGCTGCCATTTTGTAACTGGCAGGACATGATATTGGTATCGGCTTCTGCCGATGCAGCAAATGCCAACAAGGTCACTGACAAGGAGATAACTAACTTAAAGCGATTTTTCATACTGTCATTCCTTTGTTGGAGACTTCTCCCTGCGGAGAGCTATTCATTGAGTAATGCACTAATGGCTGAAGGTCTCAGCCATTAGTGGTAAACGGGTTAACAACGACAACAGGCGCTGCACCCGTAGCAGATATCGCATAGTGAGCATGCGCTATCATCACAAAACTCACAGACGCCCATGAGTGTGCATATCCGGGTGTTGCTCGTTGAGCTGACGTTTCTTAGCGCGTTAATCTTCATTCATACCTCCGGTCTGGCTTACGAGTCGCTGGTTTTTGAGGGAGTGAGGATAGCTGTCGCGGTACCTCCAGCCACGGCTCCAGTGGTAGCGACTGCAACCGTGCCACCAGCCATACCTAACCCCCCTGCAGATATAGCCCCACCGCCCAATGCCGCCAGTGAAGCGTTTGTCAGGGCTGCACCAGAAAGTGTACCGATGGCGGTGCCTGTACTCGCCGTCCCTAAAAAACCCGCTGCACCAGCAGTAGCGGCGATGGCAGGGGCAAAGCAGAATGCGGCTCCACCTGTTGCTGCGGTCACGGCCACAGTCGCGATCACTTTCACCGGGTTTTCAGCCACATAATCAATCCCACCACTGACAGCTTCCTTTATGTCGTCAAAGAGACCGCACAGCCCGTAGGTACTGGTATTATCAAAAAGGCCCATTTGGGTACCTCGCTATATTGTTAAAAAAAGTCCGCATAAAAATCACCTCAAGTTTCACATTCATTTTTTCTGATCACTTTCCTCCTTGATGTTATAGGTCGCTTGCTTGTTGCTCTGCCGAGGCAGAGGCGTAGGTAACCCCTTCCTGATTCTGTAAAACTGACAGGAATACCATTACTGCGCTTTTCAAAGATGGGGGAAATAGTATGCCGTTAGTTAAGAATGCATCGGCCTGATAGGCGTTACCGTGAATATGCATCAGGTTATCGGCCATGATGCATTGTGCAGTACCGCCCACGGTTCTTGCATTATCCCGGATGATTTGGGTTGTGGTGCGGCATGCGATTTTAGAAAGCTCCCTGGTATTGGCTTTCTTTGAACTTAATTGACTGAATCCCGTCGTCAAAATGACGACGATAAAGATACTCCCCCCGATGATGTTGAGCCTTCTCAATAAATACCACGGGTAAAGCAGGGACCACCACGGACAGGGGGGCTTGTTAGCTGCTGCGGTAATCGCAACCCTATCTTGTTTAACAAAATACCAGTGAAATCCTAGCATTAAGAGAACAGTGGCAACCAAGGCCCGCACAGGCGATAAGAGAAGCAAGAGGGAAGCCAGCAGAGGGATTAACACCAAATTATTCGGTATGGGGCTTTTTGCCTCGCCCATAAAATTATTAAAAACAATGGGTAACATGGTCTCTTCATCCTTGTTGTTGAAACTGCAGTCCTGCATACAGAGGTCATACGGTTCCTGTTGCCTTCACTCTTCGCTGCCAGCCCTCCATCCATCACTAAAATCCCGCATCGTTATGCGCTCTCCAACGTGATAGGCCCAACCTGTGACAAGACAGGTTGCCGCTCCATAGATTAACATTGATCGTTAAAAGTGATCAATAATTAAATATTGATCGTTAAAATCGATCAAGAAAGTTATGCTAACACCCATTGCAAGGAGAGCGCTGATAAGGGGGTAAGGATGAAAAATCAATTAAAACAATATGGTTGTGAGTCCACCTTTGAGAATGGAACGGTGGCGGAGGACAAAATTCACTTGAAGGGAATTTCAGCCCTACATCACCTCAGTGAGGCCACTACCTCATTTTTCTTTTCCTTACTGAGGGTTCATACCATGAGTCAGCATTCAGGGTTCTCCCTGCTTGACCAACACCTTTCTGCACTGCCTGCTTCTCTGCGTGAGCATATCTTGCAGCGCTTGCGCCATTCCCTGTGTTACCAGCCGGTCATCGGCATCATGGGTAAAACAGGTGCCGGTAAATCGAGCCTGTGTAATGGGTTATTTAACGGTGAGTGTTGTGCCGTTAGCGATGTTGATGCTTGTACCCGAGAGCCTCAGCGTCTGACGCTAACCGTGGGGACACACTCGCTCACCCTGATGGATTTACCCGGGGTTGGGGAGAGTCAAGAACGGGACGCGGAATATGAAGCGCTCTATCAGCGATTACTCCCTGAGCTTGATCTTATCCTTTGGGTTATCCGGGCTGATGACCGGGCCCTGGCTGCTGATGAACATGTTTATCATCAGATACTTAAGGTCAGCCATACACCGCACCCCGCCATCCTGTTTGTACTCAGCCAGGCAGATAAGGTCGATCCTTCACTCACCTGGGATAGCGTGAGTCAGCAACCTTCACGGCAACAGCAAGACACGTTGCAGCGCAAGATCAATGCGGTTGCCGCCGGGTTCCAAGTCTCCCCCGCACATGTCATCGCTATCAGTGCCATCACCGGCTATCAGATGTCGTCTCTGGTGGAAGCCATGATTTATGCATTGCCTCGCTATGCCAGCAGCCATGTTTACGCCCATATCAATGCTTCTTGCCGCACCGAGATAGCCGTCGATAAAGCCAAGGAAGACTTTGGCGATACCGTGACGGAAATCGTGGATTGGGCCATTGGCTCCGTACCGGTACCTAACGCCCTAAAAGCACTGGTCCAGTCCGTTAAAAACACCGTTAAACAAGTGGCAAAGACGGTCTGGGACTGGTTTTTCGGTTAACCCTCCTGTTTTTGGCCTTGTGCCATTAAACAAAAAACACATCAACAACAAGGAAATAGACGATGAATAAATTACCTAGCATGACATTGGCTGCGCTGCTGGTTACGGCGAGTGCATCCGCTGCGGTCAGTGAGCAAACGTGGGGCGATTGGTTCGGCAATACCGGCGGTATGGAGTTCGCGCTGAACAGCATGAACAAAGCGGGGGAGCAATTGACAATCAGCTGCGGTGATCACCAGATGGTAGTGACGTATCAACAGCTTAAGGAAAACTACAGTGCGAGCTCGGTAGAGGGGTTGAAGGATGTTTACCTGATGATCAACGGTAAAAAGTACGGACTGGACAATGACGAACCAGCGGTCGGGGGTAGCATCCCGGCGCAGCAGGCATTTGACGCGCTAAAACAGTCCGGCCCGAAAGACAAGATTGCGTTTACCTCGCTTCAGTCAGGGGAATCAAAACCATTCAGTGCCCGTGGTTTGGCTCAAGCTTTGAAGGCGGTTTCCTGGCAGGACTGTCTGGACCAGCCTTAATCAACGTGGAATAACAGGCGTATGGATATCCGCAGCCTGACAGTAGAAGCGCGTTCTATTACGCCGCTTCATAACACCTCAGCAAACATACCTAACCCACTATCCGTGGAGCTCAGTAAGGAAACTTAACCATGTTAAAAACTGTTCTTGCAATCACATTACTTGCTACCAGCATAAGTACCTTCGCCGCCAACTCCCCTATAACGGTTCAATCTCGGGGGATTTATATTGGCAATAATGCCAATCTTCCTGCCTGGCAGTTGACGCTGACAAGTGTGGATAACGACATTACCGTTCAGTCGTTCACCCTTAACCGAGGTAACTGCGTTATTTCTTATCCGGGACGGGGGAAAGGCGTCAATAAACGGCTGCAATACGGTCAGAGCCTATCGTTCTCCACACCCAGTAATAGCGGCTTCACACAATGTAGACCCTTGGAGTTAACGGTACAGACCAACAAAGGCGCATTTACCTTTAACTGGCAATAATTGAATGTCTTAAAGCGACAATATGCGTTGACGTACAAGATCGTCATCACCCCATAAATAACGGTGTTACGAAGGCTTGTAGTACGCGTAGCTGATCCACTGAAACATTTATCCCCTATGAACAGGCTCCCCGGTTTTTCCGGCGGAGCCTGTTTTGTTATTGGCTTGTTCCACATCAAGAGAGTGAAAATGAACGCTCAGGTAAACACAAATACAGACATCGGCATGATCACGTCTACCGTAGTCTCCGATCGTCAAAGAATGAATTTCTGGCCCCGGCATTTTGGTCAGGTTTCTCGCTGGATACTGATAGAACCCCAAGTCTTCAGTTGGTTAGATCGCTTATGTGATGACTATCAAGGTGACTACTGGGATTTTCGTACGTTATCCAACGGTGGAGCCTACCTGATCCCCTCAACAGACCAGGTATACACGCTGTTCAATGCACTCAACGGTAACGAGGCAACGATGAATCGGGAAGCGGTGGGCATCACTGCCTGCCTGATGACCTACAGTCACCACGCCTGTCGGACCGAAAGTGAGGCTATGACGGATCATTTCTATCGACTGCGTGCATACGCTCTACAACACCCGGAAAGTAACGCCATCTTCTCTTTAATTGATTGACGTTCCAGGAGGTTCTCCATGCCTTATGCCCAGATGCTTTCACCCTCACCGGTATTTACTCGTGATCAGCAGAACATCATTAGCCAGGCTCTAGCGATACTCGAAACCCAGTTGCAGTGCCGACCTTATGCAATGACCTCACCCGAAGTGGTCAAAACCTGGTTGCGGCTCCATCTGCACCCACAAACGCGAGAATGCTTTATGGTGCTGTATCTCGATAACCGCCATCGGCTGATTGCCAGTGAAACGGTCTCCGTGGGCACTTTTAATGCCACTATCGTCTACCCCCGAGAAGTCGTGATACAGGCTTTGCGTCATCAGTCCGCTGCTGTCGTTATTGCACATAACCATCCTGCTGGAGATCCGACACCGAGCGAATCTGATCGTACGCTCACCGATCGGTTGGTCAATGCGTTGGATATGGTCGGTATCCGGGTATTGGACCATCTGATAATTGGCGACGGTGAACCGGTATCACTGGCTGAACGAGGGTGGTTACCATGTTAGCAACTTTCCCACAGCAAGAGCCTGCACTGTCTCGAGGCCTGCAATGCAGTTCGGCGCATATCAGTGAGGAGGACAATGCGTTGCTGTACCAGGTTTCCCATTATCAGGATGAGTTTAGCGATGGGGAGTGGATACATTTTACGGGGACGGGTTACTTGATCCGGCTGGATGCGTGGACGCATCCGATATTGCAACTCAGGCGGCTTGGGCTTTCTAAAGCCTGTCGTTATCTGGTTATCACGCTGATGAAACGCCATCAACTGACCTATCTGCATATTGATGCTCTGGGTGAGGTATTACCCGGTTTTGCCACGTTCGGTTGGTAACGCTTCTCCACGTTCAATGCCTCATCTCCCTATTATTCCGCTACTTTCTAGGACATTCCAACATGAATAGACATGCTGCGCCTACGTCTGGCGTATTCCATTTTCTTCAGCACAATACTGTTCTCCCGCAGGCTTGGCATTCCTTCTGCCAGGTCGCCATCCAGGCTTACCTGAAGATGCGGGAATATCCCGATACGTTGGGCTTAACCACTGCTCCGGTTATCTGTGAACACACAGGCAATCGCCCGTTACGCTTTGACGACAGTGTGATTGGGTTAGGTATGATCGGCTTCAATGGGGATCGCGCAGCCCACCAGGCGGGGGATCCGTTTTTACTGTACCGACGTCAAACACCCCATGCGCCGATCCGGTGTGATACGCGGGGATATCCTTACCAATGGCTGGTGGTGGCTACGCTATTACTGGCGAATACCTACAGTCCGAATTCCTGGACGATTGAATCCGATGTACCCCTGAAACAGTGGCACTCAGTCGCTTACTGGCTGGCCCAACGCTGCCAGTTACCGGTTTCTCCGCTTAAAGGTTAATCGCTATGAAGGCTATCGATAAAGTACTCCATACCGCCCCCAAAAAGCCTGCCTTGATCGAATACCAACAATTGCTCGCTTGGTTACTGGACCACTGCTACGGACTCACGCTCAACGACACGCCATACCACGACCCACTGGCTATTGCCCAACAGATTGAGTATGGGGTGACCGTACGTGAAACCATCAACGAACTGGTTCAAAAGTTCGACCTGGTACGCGTTGACCGTCCTGGATTCAGTTTGTTGGCACAAGATCCGACCCTGAGCGGCAGCGATATGTTGCGGGTTCGCAGCGCTCTGGGGCTGCGAACCCCCATTAATTCCCGCCTGGTTTAACCCGTCTAAACACATCTCGTTAATTCACTGACTCACCAGCCAGGCTGGTGGTGTTGTGCATATTAAGGAAAATATCATGGTGAAAATCCCCGATCCAAAAGCCCCGAACAACATTCCTGACCCTACACCATTCTGGGGCCTGCAACCTGACATCACACCGCGCTTGGGAGCTCGGCTGGTACAGCAGGGGGCTCATCTGCATTTTCTGAGTGACCGAGCTGGCTGTGTGGGTGCTTTTTCCCCTGAGGCTATCCAGGCTCTTGAGCTGGCATTTCCTGTGTTGGTTGAAACGCTGGAGACACTATTACGGTCTGGTGAGCTCGGTCCACGCCGCCAACATTGTGTTGCTGTTCAGCATGCGGGTTTTACCTGTGAAGCCGATACGTTGGGCAGTTTTGGTTATGTGTATATCGCCGTCTATCAAACGGCACGGCCACCCGTTGCAGAGTAATAGCCCAAACAGGCACAGAACATCCTATCTCAACCTTTCCCCCAGCTCGCGCAGATGCGGGCATTTTTGTTTTTGAGGATCCCGATAATGTCTCATTCGTTAAGTACGGTTACTGAAAACTCTGAAGTTCTTATCGGCCACACCGAACTCATCTGTTCGACTGACATCGAACGTTTGGTAACAGGCCGTGAAGTTGCATTGAAACAGATTGAAGCGTTGATGGTTCAACTGCAGGAGATTGGCAGTCTGATATTCAGTATCGGTGGCGGTAAGCTGGAAGATTGGGCAGTGCAATCTGGCCATCGTTACGGATGCCACCTCACTCTGGAACAAGATAAAGGTCTGGCTGCAATCACTCGCCAGATCGATCGCAAACTCTGGCAAGACCTGATGAATCGCTCTGGGATGCTGGCGTTGATGGACGCGCAAGCCCGCGATCATTGGTACAAGAGTCTGGAGAGTAAAGACCTACCCGCCATCAGTGAGGAAAGCATCTACAGCACGTTTGAGCAGTTGCACCATGATAAGGGGGAGGTGTTTGAACGTGGTGTGATTAACGTTTTTAAAGCGCTTTCCTGGGACTATAAAACCAACAATCCTTGCTGCTTCGGCAAGAAAATTATCGTTAGCAATTTGGTCAGCTACAACAAGTGGGGGTTTACTCTGAACCACAGTTACCGGCGTGACCAACTGGCGGATCTGGAACGTGTGCTGCACTTGCTAGATGGCAAGCCGTTGCCTGATAATCGAGGGGATATCACCAGTCGGTTATATGAGCATATCTGTGCAAATAGGCTGGTGGCTAAGGATTACCAAGATGATTACCTGAGCATTCGGTACTTTATGAAAGGATCGGCGCATATCGTATTCAGAAAGCCCGAATTGATTGATAGGATGAATGATATTGTCGCTAAGCATTACC
This sequence comes from Serratia sp. JSRIV004, assembly GCF_019968705.1. Taxonomy (NCBI): domain Bacteria; kingdom Pseudomonadati; phylum Pseudomonadota; class Gammaproteobacteria; order Enterobacterales; family Yersiniaceae; genus Serratia; species Serratia sp. JSRIV004. The sequence goes on from NZ_CP074140.1 coordinate 170,834, forward strand.
CAGGAATGTTAGCCGAAAAATAGGTGGAGTGTAGTATGTTTGCTACGGTGAAAGCATAGCTAAAGGAGAAATGGCAGGACATGAAAGCCCGCATTCATTCCAAGCTAATATGTTTAAGACGTTACACTTTCATTCGTGATTGATTTTAAAGGTCTTGTTGATTTCGATCAAGCTGACTGAGCACTGTATGGACTGTTGAACGAAGACTAACGACTTTAAGTGGGCGACGGTATCTGCAGCTTTGCTGCGGAGACCGTCCGCTCAGTGCCAAAAGCAGACCTTTCTAAAGCTATTGCGTGTAAAACAACTAGACGCATGTTAGCCACGCAAATTTTATTACGTTGTTTTTACGATGGGTTTTTGACAAAATGGCTCACTAGTCATTAATTTTATTTAAGAAATGAAGCAGAACAGAAGGATTTTTGTTTATATTTATAAATTTCAAAAAGTAGTGCTATGAGGTGATTTCAGGTTCAGTAGTTTATCAGGGTGTAATGGAAGATATAAAATGTTAATATTAATAGATACGAACATATTTTATAATAATTGGAAAATGTCTAGCGCTATGTTTCAAGTCCTGTCTAATTTTATTAAAAACACGACAGGAAACCAACTTGTTATACCTTTCGTTGTATTCAGGGAGGTTCAAAAAAAATACAATGAGGAACTCGAAAAGTTACAAAAAGAAATACTTCAACTGAAAGGACGAGTAAAGAAACTCTCAGAGAATGAGTTTCATATCGATGATTTTAATGATGAAATTAAAAAATTTAGCTTTCAAAATGAATTGTTAAAAATGTTCCCCCGCACACACATTATATCATCATCATACATTGATAATGACCTGTTATTAGATAAGGCAATTTTTTCCAAGCGGCCATTTAGAGACAATGAAAAAGGCTATAGAGATGCGCTAATCTGGAATGGGCTGACGCAATATTTACACAATAATAAAAAAGGAGATGAAATTGTTTTTATTACAAATAACTCACATGATTTTATGTCTCCTGACAAACAAAAAAAAGAGTTCCATTCTGATTTAATTGAAGATCTAACCAATCTTGGTTTACATAATGTTTTTTCAATCTATAATTCATTAAGTGAATTTATAACTGAGCATGTAGATCAAGAACTACATAGTTTTTCACATAGAAATATTGAGGAGATAGAAGAGAGGTACATAGAAGCTATTGAGAGTGAATTTGAAAGTTTCACTCCTGTTTATATGGAGAATTTAAGTTTAGATGACTGTGCATCTCTATATGATTCATCTGGTTTTAATGGGGCAATAATTAGGAAGTGTAAACACTTTGACTTTGATGTTATAGAAGGAACAGAAGACCCTTCAATGTATTCAGGATATAAACTACCTGATAATAAATATGCATTTGAATATTCTTATAATTTTAGAATATGTAGCTTTGAATTTTACATTGATACGGGTATTTATCATCAAAATAAAGATGTTATAATCAGTGAGTTTATGAATATTGAAATCGGTCAAACAATCACAAGATTTTACTCTTATCCAAGAATCTATTTCTATGGAAGTGGTATTATTGATTTAGTCAGTAATAACATTGAGAAAGTAAATATTGATAACTTGGATGTGAGAATAAAATTCTAATTCGAACATTTGTTTTACGAAAGTATTGCTGTAAGTATCTCGATTTACCGGGCTAATAATTTTTAGAACCCCTCCAGTTTCCCCTGGAGGTAAATGTCCGCTATTCGCTGTGAGTTCAACCGATGGATGCAACACATTGGTTAAAACGCTCAGCGGGTGATTCATAGTCTAGCGTTTTTCTTGGCCTCTCGTTGAGCTGCCTGGCAACACTGTTTAGTCTTTGCTGGCTGTGAACCGATAAGTCAGTTCCTTTTGGAAAATACTGCCTGAGCAATCTGTTCGTGTTTTCATTTGAGCCACGTTGCCAGGGGGATTGAGGATCACAGAAGTAAACCTGTATATCTGTGGCTACAGTAAACCGGGTGTGGCTGGTCATTTCAGCGCCCCGATCCCATGTTAATGTTTTATAAAGTTCAACAGGTAATTCCCGGGCTTGTTTGATAAGTGCAGATATGACCGTTATGGTCTTGTTGTCCCTGATTTTGGCCAGCATAACAAAGCGGGAATGGCGTTCTACGAGGGTGACGATATAGGAGTTTTTCGAGCCCTGGATCAGGTCACCTTCCCAGTGACCTGGTATAGCTCTTTCTGCGGCTTCAGGTGGCCTTTCGCTGATAGGTATCGCATCAGGGATTGACCCTAATCCTTTCCCTTTTAGCGATGACGTTCTGGATCTACGCACTACTCTTCCGCTTCTGAGGCATTGCTGCAGTTCTTTTTTTAATGCTCCCCGGGTTTGTATAAAAAGCGTTTTATAAATCGTTTCGTGTGACACATGCATTTCCTGATTATCCGGATAACAGCGTTTCAGCCAACCGGCGATTTGTTCCGGCGACCAGTCCTGATGCATCTTCTCTGCAATGATTTTACACAATGTGGGGCTTTCAATTAGCTTGCAAGGTTTTGGTCTCAGGGCACTTTCCCACGCAGCAGTATCCGCTTTTGCTGCACGGTATTGTTTTGCACCACCGTGCCTCTTGATCTCGCGGCTAATCGTTGAGGGGGCTCTTGATAATTTATCAGCAATGTCCCTGATACTGCGTTTTTCTACCAGTCCTCTGGATATCTCCTCTCTTTCATCAAGCGAAAGCGCTAACCGGTGCCTCTTTCGGACAGGGGGACGGTATCCACCAGTCTGGTGGATAGTGGGCATGATAGAAGAATGATATCTGTCGAACATTCTGGCGATATCATGCAGGGAATCACCTTGCTTATACCTATCCCAGATAATCGCTTTCTGTTCTGGCGTGTAGTAAATGCGCGTTCTTCGTTTCATGGCAACGTCCCCCCTCGTTTAAGGATAGCGTTGCTTCGACCCATTGAACTCACAGCTCTTAGCAGACTACACGACTCTTCAAGCGGTCCGCGTCGTGCCAGATATAGTCATTCACACCCTGAGAATTACACTTTCAAGTGATCCAGGGTATGCGCTTATTGGTCGCGAATATTATGCTAGAATCATGTGATATGATGATTGCCACTTTTCAACAACCCCACCTTCGAATTGCGAATAATATAGTGATGTCACAGATTAAGGTGAATGCCAGTTAAAATATATTATGCCCAAAAGGCAGAGACTGGAACCAGGTACACGATGATTAACGCACGGCACATTTTTTAATGCACACGAAGGTGATAAAAATTGTGAGCTTCTGCTCTTCGATGACTTTACAGGTATACAATTTGGTTAATTAGTACCATAAGCGAAGGTTACTAAAATTACGGCATGTTAATCAATAAAGAACAACTCAGTACTAACACATGTCCGCTAATGCGGACATGTGTTAGAAAAGAATACAACAGATAATTAGATTTTGAATAACTTCAGATCAACATCTAAATGTTAAAGTAGCATAATAAACATATCATCTGTTTTTTGGTTCAAAGCTTAAACGTTCATTTGACCATATTTCATTATTCAATTTTATTTTAATACCATCTGGAAAACACTTAAATTCATAATTGTCAAATTCTGGCTGTTCAATGTCAGAATGGAAATTATCAAATGTTTTATTTTTGAGTGCTGAAGATAAGCTTTCAGAGAAATCAATTTCAATGCCAATTGACTTCAAAAGACTGGTGCTCACATCGTCTAAATCATCAAATAAGCTGTAGTACCCTTTAAGATAATGATTTAAATCCGTTTCAATTTCAAGTGAATTAATAGAGGTGTCTTCGGGATCTTGAATGTAAACCCTTAAGTATTCATCAAAGTAACTCTGACATGCAACTCTTAAAACGGGATACTTTCCACTAATTTTACTTATTACTTTTGTTTGATTTTTTGCTGTTATTTGTGCTGCGTCATCATATTTATTTGATCTTCCTTTTGCTTCAAAAACAACAAATTCTTGCCTTTTATTTAGACCAATTAAATCTGGTCTAGAACGTGTTGTTTTTCTTGTGAAAATATCTTTATTTACATATGCAACATGCTGTAACCAATGAATGCCTAATAATTTACATGCTAATAGTTTAGACATCGTCATCCCTAAAGAAAATGAAACAAATACTTTTTCTGTTGGATCCATTTCTTTGTAAACATTGGTTTTTTGAAGAAAATTTGATTCTAATTTCAATGATGTCCAAATTAACATTGCACGATTAATGATTTCATAAGCTGAATATATACCGTGCTTAGTTATGTGCCGCGTATTTCGTTTGCCAACGGTTATTGCAGCCCAAATAATTTCATGCCAGTCAGTATACAGGGTATGGCTGCCACTTAGTTGCTTTCCATATATTTTTTTCGGGAAATCATCAGCTATATAATTAATTTCAATCGTTTCTTTCAAAATATCCTCTCCTAATTAAGCTTAGCTTTACGATTAGAATAGCATCACTTAGATTTTAATTTTCGCAGTTTTGCCTTCATACGCTAAAAGTGCCGTTAATTGGTTTACTACTACTGATTGGAGTTGTAGGACCACCAACACTAAGAACCATGTTAACTGTAAGAATGATGCTAAACCTAAACAGCCATCACGAATACATATCCTCATAACTAATTGATAATTATGTTAGTTTCAACCCAATTGCTATACGTAGACAATGTCTTTGGCAAAAATCAGACTTTCTAAGAGAGTCGAGGCAGACAAAACTTCCGCTTTTCGCTCAGAGCGGACCTAGTCTCGTTCTTGTTGATGAGTGCCAAAGCGGATATTGCTAAACTTATATTATTTTCATTTTTGGGGAGATCAATCTTTCTCTTCTAAACGTCTCCTTGAAAAAACATATTTTTCTCCAAAGGTATTTTTTTCAAAGAGTAATTATCTTGGGATAGCCCCATCTTGCTCACCTCAATACCAGTGCCAATTAATTCACTAACGAAATTTTGAAGCTGAAATGGTGCTCGACAGCCTATCACTATTTCTTTAATTAATGATTTATCGATTTTTTTCACCCCCCATTTATCCGTAATAATTCTAAATTCTTTTTCGTAGGCCCATGGTAACCCTTTATGGAGGAATATTGCGGAAGCAAATTTTTCTAAATCTTCAGTAAAGTAATTAAATTTTGGAATCGAATTGGTATAATTGACGTCACCAAAGACAGCACAATCATCAATACAATTAACAATACTGTCATCAAAACCAATGCAAAATCCTGTATGAGAATGGGCGTAATGTGACCACATGAGATAATTATTATTATCTCTCGTTAAACAAATCGTACCATTCTGAGTGAGGTATGCTTCTCTAGTTGAATATCCCACATGCCATTTAGCATGGTCATCAAAACTGTCGTTCCATTTTTTAAAATCAGTATCTAAATGATTAGGGTTATCTGAAAAATACTTTCCCTTTATAATGTCAGGCTCAGCATCAAAATTAAATATCACCTTAAATTCAGCCGGATCATTAAAATAAACAGGCTTGCTTGCAAACATAGTACCTTTTTCAATAAAACACTTTAAATATTCTATAACTTGTTCAATATTTTCATGACCTACATATTTATATAACATTTTCACATCCGTCTATTTAATCTAAGATATACTTTTTAAGTATTAGTTCGGTCAATATCAGAGTCAGTTAATGAAGCCGACATGCCCTGCTATAGGATACCACTGATTTGAAGCACGGGGGAAATTCACCGGAAAGTACCAGCGTAGAGAGGAAACTAGTGGCCCGCTCTTCGTTGATCAATACACAGTAATGGAAGTAATTCTTTGCGAGCTTCCGTTCCTCGCTCATAGTAGATCAGAGGTCTCTTCGGTTGCTTACTAAGAGTTGAGAACTGGTGTTATACAATTCAAAGTAAGGTCCTTTTCCATAAGTCGAAATATTTTGGCTTTTCGCTAATATTATAATTATTACTTGTTCAATAGCTGAGCTAACTTTTCCCTGTCATTAATAAGTTGCTGTTTAATATGTGAGTGCCCTCTATTTTTATATCTTGAGTTAAAAGCATGAAATGTCTGTAAGGGTAATAGTCTCTGAAGCCGTTTTTCTCCCAGCTTTTCAACCAACCAATTTTGAATGTCATCATTGAAAATCACATGAATATAATGAGACTCTTTATGCAATGCAATAGCACTTACTTCGGTAACTTTGAGAATATCCATTACGTCTTTATCAAAAGTAACGATGTTCGCTACATAAAAGGCAGTTCCATTACGATCTGGGATTGAATTAGTAAGGAAATCCATCATTCTTACCATACCGAGATCTCTTGCACAATTCCTGATTAAACTTAAGGGGTCTTTCTGATTTTGCAAACTGTGTAGTTTTTGAGAAAGCTGTGTTTTATTGCTACGAAAAAGAATATCCGCACAAATAATTAGCTCTCGAAACATAAACATAGATAAATCATTGTTTGCCACATTCATAAGCTCCTCAAATTTGTTCTCTGATGAGCGATTCGAACCATACTCAATTAATTTGGTTTTGATTAGAATCAACTCCATAAAGTCGGTTAGAGAATCACTTTTCGAAATGCTACCAATCTCTAAGTCAGCGTAAAATTTGCTCAATAAAATATCTGCTTTTTTCTTAGCATCCTGCGAATAATTATTCCTAAATTCTTCACCCCATGCTAGGCTTAGATTTTTATTGATCATTTCAATGGCAATAATTGCACTAATTGTCTCTCTTACTTTCTCAATACTTTTCGCTGACTTATTATGCTGATTCTCAAGTAAGTATAAGTAAGGATTGAGATTTTTGATTTCATCAAAATCGATATTTCTAGCCATTGTAATACAATTATTAATTACGTCATTTGTAGGATTTTCCTCATATGCTAGTGAGCGGATATAGCTTGCAGCATTTGAATCCAAATAAGTTCCCATGCCAATTTTAAATGCTAAGGTTCCAGTATTGGAAATCACCTCATCATCAATAATCCAAAGAGAGTTTCCACGAAAGATAGTGGAAACAAAACATCTCTCATCGAATACCCGCCTTCTTAATTCGAAAGGGCCATTTTTGGAGGCGTCAGCATAAATGAATCTCCATTTTTTTAAAAAATCCTTTTTTTCAGCGTACCGACATAAAGCTTCAACTCGATCAATAGAAGAACCAACATATTGTAAAGTTGTAATTAAATCGTATTGTTCACCACTACTATTCATTTCCATAGACAATATCCTATGATAAAGGTAAGTTACTCATTAAAATTAACATATTAAATTGAGGCTGATAAATACCATATCACAAAGAAAATCTAATGCCAACTCTTCAAAAATGCAGGGTAACGAATCAAAACCATACCCACCTGCTTTGCGCCTATTTACACTCGTAGGAAAAGTAAATTATTATCTAAAGGGGCTTGTTATTCTAATCTGTATATGTGATTACATTTTTATCATGAATACATCTGTCTGGTTTAAAGTGGACTATTCATTAATAAAATATATAGTTTTTCGGAAACGATGAACAATGTGCCTAAGCTAACACCTACTTCTCTCCGACTGTCTGATTAGGTAGAGTCTTGCAACAGAATGCTGTTAGATCTAGCAACATAATGAGCTTCAAAATGGATCTCTGGCATACTAAACAGATACTGCATTGTAGGTTGGACTGAAGAGGAGGTGGCGTGACAGATAAACACTTAACCCAACTCCCTGTAGAGAAATTTTTTACGTTTGCCAGCGATGATTACGACATGCGCGTTGAATGCCGCTTTGAGCACAAAACATTGTGGCTGCTTCAAGCGACCATTGCGAAGCGTTACCAGGCACTTCTGAAACCGACACTAACAACTAGCCTCCATGCCCCACTCCCCACAAGCAAAATCATTTGGGGGCACAATAGGGGGCACCAACCAAAATCCAACACGATAAAACTGTGTAAATTCAATAGCGATAGCTATCAAATGCGACTCCTGTGATCGCCGAAAAAGCACACTAGGAAAAGATAACAACAGTGACAATGAGCGCATCAGACGCCGCTGTATACCGGGATGGGGCGGAGGGTAGCTGTGAGACTGTCCCATGCCTGAACCTCTGAGGTCGCAATACGCATCCCCTTTTTTCTGAGTATCGCCACGTCGGCTGCGATCCGCTGCATACCGAACCAAAACAGACCATCCAGCGCCGTTACCGCGAGTCCGTTCTCAAGTGCCTTTTTAAGCCGCTCGCGCGGCATTTTTATTTCCCTGGCAATCTCCCGGTAAGGCTCTGCGGTTTCGCCTGACGATACTTCCCTGCGAATGCGGGTTGACAGACGGTATTGAAATTCATCCGGTACCTTACTCAAATCAGACTTTACGCTGTAAACACAGCCAAAACGCTTGCCGTTGAACACTGCGCTTTTCTGACTGAGTTGCAGTTCATCCCGTAGCTCGGCAATCAGTTGTGGGGCACGCACCAACAGCAAACGAAAAGGCAGTTCAAAGCTGGTGACATAATCCACATTCAGCAATGCGATGCGCAGACGCTCGATACTTCCAGCCCGCACCTGACGGCATTCTTTGAGGACTTCAGCCCATTGCTGCGCAATACGCGGCGTTTCATTAACTTCCGCGAAGCTATATTTTTCAATCTGGTAATCAATACGTTCGACCATGCTGGTTTCCCTTCGCCTACCCGTCGGTCACTTTATCAACGGTCTACGATAATCGGAAGCCAATTTGTTGTTGGTATTGAGGTGGCGCACAAGCGCCTGACACATTTCCGGGTTCCAGCCGAAACTAGCAGGAAGCAAATCGGTGTGTTCGGATACAGTATCAGGTCTAGCCGCAAATCGTTGCGGTGGAACGCGCCTTCCGGGGCGACCTTTTTGATGAAGCGGCGGAATCGGATGTCATGTTGCTAGGTCTCCCGTGAAACCGTCCTGGTGGACCACGGTGCCGGTTTCGGGTTGGTTATCTTACAGAAAACGCTACTCAAGGTTCGGCAGGTTGCTCCAGTGGCGGGCCGTGCGGGCCTGTTTGCCTTCCCTCTGTCATTCCCCGTAAAACTCAGCCCCAAGCCCCCCATGTTAGAATTAATAAGTACAGGGGGGAGGTAATTTAAAAATTAATGAACGGGAAAGTATCCCTGAAACGCTGCTCAATCTCAGGATGTTTTTCTAATGCTTGCAATGCAGCTTAGGGGGACATTCCTCTCCCAGATCTTTACCACGTTTTAATGCTATACCGCACAAATTTTTTTTGAGAAGCTGAACCTTTCCAATAACAAACCCAATGACACCATGGTCGTCTTTGGTTAGTCCATGTAACATAGTTAACTACCTCCCCTTACTCATTTTATCACCACCAATATTTCCAGTCGCCAAAAAATCATCCATTGATGATGATGGTATTTTAGGTATAGCACAAAATCTACTTTCTTCTTAAATTATGCATTTCCCTTTCAATCTCTTCTGGAGTTCTTTTACGCTTTTCAAAGCCAACCACACCAATAACATTATGATTTAGATCCATAAAAACTTTTAATACATGATTTTCATTGTGGCAATTTATAATTAATATTTTCTCATCTGAAATCCTCATCAGCATATCTATTAGCTCATTAATTCCAAAGTATTTAACGCCAGCCTTGTCAAGGTATTTCTTGTGTATTTTAAATTCATTAATGGCTATGCTTTTATCATATTCGACCTCGATCAATTTTATCGAGGTCGAAAGTAAATCAATTGTCTCTTTAGACAATTTTTTATTATCAAAAAATCCGAGCCTGCTTATCAAGTAATCAATAGTTATCATGGTTTAAATACCTCAATGCCGCTATCACGAATCCCTTGCATAAGAACTTCTTGTTCAAAATACTTATCATCAGAAAACTCCCATGACCATTTTTCGTTACCCTTTGGAGCTTCAGCTTTAACTCTCAAAATTATACCATCAGTCTGAGCATAGAAACGAGCTATAGCAGGGTCTCGCGTCCAAGAAGTATATGGACTAATACCAGAAACATTTCCTTCGTTATGAAGTTCCGGAGTAATACCAGAATTTATATCACCAGGCTCAATCCGCCCATTAAAATTATTATCAGCATCAGGATGTCCTCGATGTACACCGCGATAGTTATAAGTACCAACCTCCGCCTCTGGTAGCACAGGGATATCATCATATTTATCCCAACTAAACTGTCCATTTGCTGAACCAATAGGTTCTGGCTTTGTTGATGTTTTGGTGTTAATGACATCAAGCCCTAATGGGTCAATGTACGATATCGGGTTACTATCGACATAGTGATAATTATTTAGCCCAGCTCTAAGTCCTATCGGATCCGCCGTCAGATACCGCCCAATCCCCGGATCATAATACCGGTTCAGGTTGTAATACAGTCCGCTTTCCGCATCTTCGTACTGCCCCTGAAAACGCAGTGGGTTGTTCACCTTCGGTTGTGGGTGTTCATCCCGAGTATCCGGCGGTGTCCATTCCTCCGTCAACTGCCCATAGGCGCTGTACTGCCCCCGCCATACGGTGTTGCCCTGGCTGTCTGTCAGGCTGTGCGGCGTGCCAAGGTGGTCATTCTGGTACCAATAGGTCCTGACCTTCGGGCTGTTCACCCGTGATGAGCCTACTATCGTCGCCATCGGTCGGTGGCTGCCCGGCTCATACAAGAACGTCTGCCAGTGCTGTTGATTGTCCGTTTCCGCAATCAGCTTATTGCCCTGCCACAGGTATTCCGTGGTCTGGCCCTCTACGGTTTTACTGGTCCGGCGGTTAAACGCATCATAGGTGTAAGTGGTTACTTGCCCGTGTGGATCGGTCCGCTTTATCAGCCGGTGCCGACAGTCATAGGCAAAGGTGGTCACCAATTTGTGGGCCTTGCCGCGTCGCTCTACCGTCAGGTTACCAAAGCGATCGTACTCGAAGTGCCTGTCACCAAAAAACGCCAGCCGGTTGCCAGGGGCGCTGTCCCGCTCGCCATGTTCACTGACCCGGTTACCGGCCCCGTCGTACAGGAAGTTTTCCCCTGCCACGCTGTGCCGATCTATCGCCGTGTGGCTGCTAGGGAATTGGGCGCTCAGCAACTGCCCCCGCGCATCATAGCCGTATTCCCGTGGGGCATTGCCCGTAATGCTCGCTAGTTCACCCTGTGCCTGGTAACGGTAATGCTGCTCCCACAGTGGCTGTAGCCCCATCTCGCCGGGCCCCTGCAAGCGGTGTTCCACCATACGCCCCAGACTATCGTACTGGTAGCGGTTGACCAGCCCGTTGCCCTGCCGCCGCTCCTGCTCGCGCCCGGCGTTGTCGTGGTTGAACGCCAGCAGCGGCTGTTCGTTTAGCGTGATCCCCTGTACCCGGCCATGCTGATAGTGGTAGCCCAGTTGTTGGCCGTCCGGCAGTCGGCTGCCTTTCAGCAACCCGCTATGTGGATCGTACTGATAACGTTGCGTTGCCCACCCTTGGTGCTCTGCCACCAGGCGATTGGCGATGTCGTATTCCCAGGCCAGCGGCATCTGCCCGTCATTGACGGCAATTAACCGCCCCAGGGCATCATAGTCGTACTGCTCTACCTGCCCATCCGGCAGGGTCTTACGCAGCAGTTTTCCCTGCCAGTCTCGCTGGTAGGTTGTGACCAGCGGCTCCGCATCTGGCTGATTACCGTATTCTCGCTTTTCAATCAGCCTGTCGTTCAGATCGTACGCATACGCGGTTTTAACCCCGTCAAACCCGATCTCTTCACTCAGCAGCCCCGTCGCCGTGTAAGCCAGGCGGTAACTTTCCCCTTTCGGGTTGAGGATCTCACTGACCTGCAGGTGCGTGTTGTCGTAACGATACTCCAGCGTACTGCCATCTGGCAGGATCTTGCGCGTCAGCAGATGCAGGGGGGCTGCGTACTCGTAGCGGGTAACCAAACCGGCCGGATCGCGCGATTCGGTCACCTTGCCATAGGCATTGTAACGGTATCGCTGGGTGCGGCCGTCCGGCGTGGTCTGCTCCAGCAACCGTTCCAACGCATCCCAGACAAAATGGGTGGTATTACCTGCTTCATCGGTGACGGCGATCGGCTGGGTGCCAAGGGGGGTATAACGGTAACGGCGCACGCTACCGCCACTGGTGGTACTCTCCAGTAAACGCCCTACGTTATCCCAACGATACGTTTGTGTCACCCCGTCAGGATGGGTAACGGCGCGCATCTGCCCGTTCGGGAAATAGTCGTACTCAGTCACCTGTTCCCCGGGTGAGCGCGCCGCGTAGATATCCCCATGTTCATTAATGCTATTGAGCCACACTTGCTCCAGGCGGCCACTACCCTTGGCCACCCGCTTGAGCTGACCGTCCAGATAGGTGTAGCGCGTCATGCTGCCATCCGGGCTCAGTTCGAGCACCAGGTTACCCGCGTCGTCATAAAAATAACGGGTCTGCTGGCCCAATGCATCGGTGGTGCTGACGCGTAACCCCTCTTCGTTGTACGTATGGCGGGTTTCCGCACCGTTCGCTGCCCGCCGGAAAATCAGCCGGGCCTGGCCGTCGTATTGATAGATCTCCTGGCTGCCGTCGCAGCGCCTTAGCGTCACCTGCCGCTGGTTATCGTCCCACAGGTAACGGGTATCTAACTGGGCGAAATTGCCATACTGACGGATACAGCGTGATGCTGGCCCCACGCCTTCCCAGGCCCAGTTAAAACAGGCGCCGCCCGCCAACTGGCGCTGTGTGATGATATGGGCCTCGTTGTACTGGTAGTGCTCTTGCTCCCCACAGGCGTTCAGGGCGCTGGCCAGTTGCCCGGCCGCGTTGTAGGTGTAATGTGCTAGCACTTGCTGCGTCACCCAGACCGCATCACGATAGGCCTCTTCACGGATCAGTGCCTGCAAATGGACCTGCGCGATGTGCGCCGAGTCATCATCCGTGTACTGGAACAACAACCGGCCCTGCGCATGCTGTAGGTGGATCAGGCGCTGCTGGCGATCGTATTCCAGTTGCAGACGGTTGTGATATTTGTCGCTGAGGGCGGTCAACCGCCCCCATTCTCCCTCACGCACAAAGGTATACACCCCTGCGCCACCGCCAAAGGTGAGGCTGTATTCGTTCTCGTGGCTACCGAGGGCCAGCACCGCGCCCCCGAGCACATTGGTCAGGATTGGGTGTTCGGCATTCGGATAGGGGAAGGGGGTCCGCTGGTTTTCATCGTTATGCCAGACAATGGTGTCGTCGGTAAAATGCAGGCGGTGGGAAAGGCTATGGCTCCAGCCGTACCCCAAACCCAGATCCAACTCACAGGCGCTGGTGCGGTAAAAACGCTGCCAGGTGAAGGGCAGCAGCCCCGGCAGGCTGCCTTCGCTGATCGTCAACAGTTCTTCGCCGGTGCACAACGAAACCGGATCGCCGTCCTTATCAGTGTGCTCGCTTCTTGGCGTCGCCTTGCCCTGCGGATTTTGACCGCTGCTGTTGGCTTGGGTGACCGGCGATTCAAACCTGGTTTCATGCAGGTTATTGGACCCAGTGGGTAGACTGCTCTGATTTTCCAGGCTCTTGCCCAAGCCAGCGGAGTCGATATTCGCGGTTTTTTTGATATTTAACGGAACAGCCCCTGCCCGAATAGGGTTCTTGGCCAAATAATGGGGGACGTGTTCATTGATCAGGGAAATGATTTCTTTTATCCCCCCCATGATCGCTTTCCCTGCACCGGCATTGGCACGAAATAACGGTTTCATTGACTCTCCTTGATTATCGGGCCGGGCTAATACCGGCTAAGCTATCCAACCCATCCAGGGCTAATTTGGCTACGGCACCGGGTAGCACGATGTAAAGCAACAGCATCATGACCAATTCGCCTGCCGCTCCCCCGGCAAAATCGGCGATCTGTTGCGGTGTCAGCAGGCAAAAGTAGCTGTACAGGGCGTGGGCACAGATAAACATCAGCATCTCATCGGAGAGGATCACCAACGTATCGGCAATCTCTTTTTTGCCGGTGTCATACAGCTCTTTCATTTTATCCACCCCCTTTTTGCCGATATAAGCCAGCATGGCGTCCAGGTTCTCGCTGGTGACCCATTGCACGATCTTTTTGGCTGTCTCGTACAGTTCGAGGATTTTGTCGCGTAACCCGGCAAAAAACGCTTTGAACGCCTGGGTAAAGTCCACCTGAGCGCCTCTGTCTGTAAAATCCTTCCAGGCTGCCTGCTGGTGTGTTTTCCACTGGGTTTCCAGCAGGTTGGTACACTTGACGATCAGCTCGCTGTAGGATTCATCCAGCCGCTGGAGGTTACTTTCACTGCTGGCCTGGGCGTTGACGACAACGTGATAGGTATACGCATCGTCGCACTCGGGCAGATTAATGGTGGCCATCCCGTTATCATCGAAAGCCAGGCCATCTAGCACGGTGATGTCCTCAAAGTCCGAGGACGCCATGTTGTTGTAATAAGGCCCGTACGCCTGGTTGACACTCATGTAGGCTATCTGCCGAAATTGCTCCGGGGTCTTTTTCTTACGTTTGATGATCTTGAAGGGCGAACCCGCGATTGGGATATACCCCTTGGCTTCAAAGGCGTGCGTCAGGGTAATGGGTTGATTAAGGGTGCACTGCATGACGCCGTTAAGCGTGCCCTTGTCTATCCGCTTGGTGGCAATGACAAAGTCCCCGACCTTCACCTCTTGATCCATCAACAGCAAGCTGCCCAATAGCGGAAACTCTGTCGTATCGTGGTAACGCGTCAGGCAGGATTTAAAATTGTTCAGCGTCTTCTGGAAAAGCCTCTCAGGGTCGATGGGGGCAGAAGGGATCGTCACCCGTTTGTTGTAATTCCCGTATGCGCTGCTGGTATACGTCGTCGAGTTGTTGCCATACCCATAATAACTCATCACTCACTCTCCAATGTGGTGACGATGCGAGCCATCAGCCCTTCACGCTGCCCATGGCTTTGCACCAGTAAATGTCGGATCTTCATCTCCAGTAAGGTAGGGGAAAAACGCCCATAGAGATCGGCACGGGTTACCTGCAATTGCTGTAATGCCTGGGCAATCACCGGCCCAGGATCCGTTTTCAGAAGTTGGTCAATCAGACGTTGCGGCACCTGCCACCAGGGGCTGACCTGGGCTTGCGCCGTGGGATCTACCGGGCAGGTAAGCACCTCGCCGTTTATCCAGTAATCCGAGAACACCGGCAGAACATCTATCCAGTGCTCTCCCATATAACGCAGGTGTGCTGGCAGATAACGCCCATCCCAGTAGCGGAAAAACACCGCTTTACCCCCAGGCATGATCACCTGAGTCAAACCGGCAAGGTGGGCCGCCAGGGCAACCTGCGGCAACGGTGAACGTGCCAACCAGCCCCAGTTGCGCAGGGGCGTTTCTGCCACCCAGCGCAGAAACGGGCTGCCGTCAGTGAGCGGCACCAGCACCGGCATCACCTCGAACCAGTTGGCATACGGCGTATTGGCGTAAAGCCCGTACGGCGTGCGGCTTCCATCCTCCCGGTAATAGGCCTTGATACCTTGCGCACCGTTGGTATTGGCCAATACGGCGTACAACGGCGTTCCCGACGTGTTTCTTGCCCAGTCCTGTACGGTCTGTTGCATCTTTATTCCTCCTTGACGATGAGTGGCCAATTAAATTGCGCACCCTTCCTCTTTGCATTTCTCACACTCTTCGCAATAAGGGGCATCACTACTAAGCACATCCTGCTGGATCAGCGTGGGAGCGGCCAACAACGGCACCACACCCGGCATCTTCAGGTTGACGCCCTGACCGCTACCCGCGGAGCCACTGCCTACCAGCAACGACGACGACGTGAAAATGGCCCCCGGTGCCAGTTTGATAAAGCTGCCCCCGGCCTTGAGCGTCAGTTCACTGCCCGCCGAGAGGGTGATTTTGGCCCCGGCTTCTACCGACACTTCCTGCCCAGCCTTCACCACATAGGCGCTGCCAACCTGCAAATGGGATTCGCCGTCGGCCAGTTCAGACTTTTTGCCGCTGGTGTGGAGCGTGAGTTCGCCCTTGATGCGGTTTTCCCGGTTGCCCTCGATTTCGCTCAGGCTGTTGCCACCAATCTTGCTGCTCTGGTTGGCGCGAATGTCCCAGTGCGCATCGTTGTTGACCAGGGCCTTGAGGTCTTTCTGCGCGTGCAGGTAAATCTCTTCGCTGCCCGCCTCATCCTCAAACGACAGTTCGTTAAAGCCCTCGGCCTTGTGCGATTTGGTGCGCCAGACCGATTTGGTCTTGTTGGCGGGCAGCGGGTAGGGCGGTTTGTTCAGGCCGTTGTAGTAACGTCCGCTCACTACCGGGCGATCGATATCGCCGTTCAGGTAGCTGATCAGCACTTCCTGGCCAATCCTTGGCAGCGTCACCGAGCCAAAGCCGTCCCCCGCCCACTGGTTGGAGACCGGCACCCAGCAGGAGGCCTTTTCATCCGCCGGGTCGTAACGGTTCCAGTGGAAATGCACCCGCACCCAGCCCAGTTCGTTGACATACAGCTCTTCGCCCTTTGGCCCGACGATCGTGGCCACTTCGTCCCCGTCGGCTAGCGGTTTGTAACGGTAACTTGGCCGCCAGTCGATATTCCCCGGCGCAAAGGTCAGCGAGTTGGTGAAGGTGGTGCCGCTGCCGTTACTCTCTTCTTCCAGCGCGGCAGGCTGCTCCCCACGGTGGTTGACGGTGATCACCTGCCAGCGATCGTTACGCGCCTGCACCGGGTGGCCCTGCAAGGTAAAAATCGTGCCCGGCATCAGCCGGATGCTGTTGGTTTCTGCCGCGCCCTGTTGGGAGCCCGCTTGCATGGCCTCCAGCCGCACGGCGCTGAGCTGCGGCCCGGTCTGGTCATCCTGATAACGGCCATAGCTTTCAAATACCGAGTACTGGGTGGCTTCACCGCCCAATGCAGGGTCGCTTTGCTTAAACTGCAGAGGATGGTCTGGCCGCCGGTGTTCACGATCTTTCAGCACGCTTTCCCGTGACTGCATGAACGCCCCCAGGGTCAGCCGATGGGCGATGTCGCCCTGGGTTGGCGACTGGATATGCGGGTTGAAGGTCAGCGGGATACCTTCCGTCATGCTCAGGTGCGAATCGCCATACACCAGTTCGTTATCTTCAAACCAGAAGCTGATCCCCACCTCGGCCATCAGCCGCAGGATGAAGTCCAGGTCGCTTTCACGCTTCTGGGTCACGTACTCACGCGGTGGATAGGTCTGTTGGATATGGCTCTGGTAAGGAATGCGGTGTTCGTCCAATACCTGATTGACGATGTCCGGCACCGACAGGAAATGGAAGATCCGGCTGTCCTGTTTCAGGCTGAGTACCCAGACATCCGGGCGGATCACCGCCTGATAGTAGGTGCGGCGAAAACCGCTTTCTCCCTGAGTCAGGCTGGCAATCAGCCCAGGGATCGTGCGCTGTTCCTTACCACTGACGGTGACGGTCAATGCCCCCGGCTGCAGCAACTGTGCTTCCAGTTCGATGTCTGACCGGGTGCTGACCAGGTTTACCGTCAAGGTAAACAGGGTCGACAACCCTTCTTCCAGGGTAAAACCGGCCACGTCAAAGGTGTCCGGAGGCAGTTCACCGAGTTGGCTGCTGAAAAATAATCCGCTGTCCATCGTTCACTCCTTGTGGTGTCTCACATCATGGCTCGTTGGCCGCGCGCCAGGGGCAATGCCCAGCGTCGCTGTGAAGGTTCGGTTATCACATCCAGCAGCAGGAAGCTGTTGGTGGTCAGGCAATGGGTAAAGAAGACGCTCAGCGCCGCCGCAAAGGTGTAGGCTTCGCCGGGGCTGTCGAACGCCTGATCGTCGAGCGTCAGGGTCATCTGCAAACCGCGCCGCAGCCGTTCCCCCATCAGGGTATTCACCGGTTCGGTCTTGACGGCGGTGATGCCCTCCACCGCCCGGCGGATGTGTCGGACCTGCGGCAGGTTATGTCGGGCGTGCAGGCAGAAATCGTCGATCGCCCGCTGCACCGTTTCCCGGTGATTGAGAAGCGCGGGGCTGAACGACAGGCAGGCCATCAGCCGCCAATGGTGATGGCTGTCCACCACTGCCGGGTACGGGGTCGAAAATCTGGTGACGGTTGTGACGTCCAACGTATCGGTCACCGCCATGCCGAGCAGGAAAGGGGAGCCAAGCGGTAACGTGGGCGATTGCGCCGAGGTGGTGAGCAGATCGCAGACCACGGCCCGGCAAGGGGGCTCTATCAGCGGTTCTCCGGCACTGTTGCACAGCACCAGTTCATGCTGCATCCGCCCCAGGACATCACCGCTGACCCGGACGGTGTAAAACAGCGCCAACGCGGCGTCGGGTGCATAACGCGATTCCGGCGTCAGTTCGCTGTCGGGCTGGAATTGCACCCGTCGGCCCCGCCGCAGGGTATCCGGCTCTTCCAGCATGCTGACGCCCGTAATGGCATACACCCAGCGATCGTCGGCATACGGCAGCGGGTAAACGCTCTGCCCGGGTAGCAGCCGTATGGGGGCGCTTTTTTGTGCCGCCAGGCTGATGACCGGGACGCAGTGCAACATAAAGGCCGACGCCAGTTGGGCCTGGGTGAGCGGGATCTCCCCGTTGAACGTGAGGATGACGGTAAAGGTGCGGCTATTCCCCAACGTCAGCCCTGAGTGCATCGGGCCAAAATCCAGCGTCAGGAAATCATTCACATGGGGTAGGTACAGGTATTCTGCCAGGCTCTGCAGCGCCCAGGTGGTTTCCCCCTCGTGGGGCAGAATGCGGTTATCCGCAGTTGGCCGTGGGGAGGATAACACTGTTTCCAGCATCCATTGTCGTCCTTCCACCTGTAGCACGGGCCGGTCCTGATGCTGTTCACACCACAGGGTCAGCGTCGCCGCCACCTGGGGATCATCGCCCAGAAACAGCGATAGCGGCTGGGTTGGCCAGGTGTCACCCGGCCCCTGGTACTGAAACGTCAGGCGGATCTCGCTGTGGGAGTTGGTGACCAGCAACTGCCGGTCAATCAGGGCCAGCGGCTGCAGCGTCAAGGCATGGCAGGTCTGGAACACCTGCGTACGTCCGTCGGATAACAGGGAGAGCGATTCTCCCGCGGGTAACGTCAACGGTGCATCCAGCGTGCTGGCTTTGGCGCTGACGTTCACCACGCCACAGGCTGGAATAGGCCGCAAGGGGAAGGGCCAGGTACGCTCAAGATGCCCCTGCGTGACCTCGGGGAAGCCGTCCTCCAGGCGTTGACGCAGGCCGGCATTCAGCATTGCCGCCCCCTGGATCAGGCATTCCACATCCGGATCGCCCGCATGGCGACCCAGTTGCGCGGCCAGTGCGGGTTTTTCCTGCCCCACCTTGTCCGCCAGCGCACGCAGGTAGGCATGTTCCTCTCTGAGATGATCGGTAAAGTTCATATCAATCCTTGACGTTGGCTACCTGCGCACAGGCAACAGGGTGTAGGGTTTCTCTTCGGGTTGCCCCACAAAGGTGGTCCACCCCAACTGGGTCCGCTGTGTGTCGCCGAGCTTCAGCCCCCCGGCTTGATGCCGTGCCAGCGTCAGGCGCAGATCCCAGACCAGCGGTTCGCGCAGGATGTACTCGACAAAATTGACCAGCAGACGATGCTGCTTACCGTCAGGTAAAAACGACAGGTACTGTTCCTGCGTGAGCTCATTGATCGACAGTTGAAATTTGACGCTGCGATCGCGCATCCGGCTGCCGATCACAAAGTTGCCCCCCAGCAGCGAACGGGGTTGATGTCGTTGCCCGCGTACGGCGGTGACCTGGCCCAAGCGATTTTGCTGCTCGTCACTCAACGTCATGACGTGGGGCATACAAGACTGCACCGTCACGTCTGGGAGTGAAAAGAAGTGACCGACCAGGCGGGCGATCACCTCCGGCGAGCGGCCCGGTGAGGCCAGCAGACCGGCGTAGGCCAGCATGGCTTCGGCGTTGATACCCAACTGCTCTCGCGTCTGCGGATGGCCCAGGCCTATCAGGGCAAAAATACGCCCCGAGGTGGCATCGCGGCCCCCCGGTTTGAAAGTGATCTCATAGCGGTATTTGCGCCAAATCTGGTGCGCCAACGACAGGGGGCGATGGTTGAACACCGCCAGAAAATCGTTGAGCCGCGTTTCTCCCTGCGCCGTGCTCCCGGCAATGTCATCCAGATAGTAATAAGGTAAGGGCGACTGGCTGCCTTGCAGACCTAGAAAGCTCACCTCCAGGCGCAGTGGCCCACCTGGCTCATGTTGCAACGCCACCACATCGCTGGCGGCAAAGCCCAACCCGGCAGCGGCGGTAAAGCGCAACGCCTCCCGGTTCGGCGGTAGGCCGAGCGTGCGGGCCGGATCGATGCCTGCCAGCCGGTTCAGCCCTTCCACCAGGCGGTAGAAGTCATACTGGCTAACGTTATCGGCGATAACCTGGAGCTGCTGCTCCTGCTCTGCACTGGGGATCATAGAAAGCGGTAAGACTCCTGATTATCTTGGTTAACCACGGTGAGGGTATGGAAATGGTTGACGCTGGCACGCTGGGCCAGGAACCGTGCCAGTACCCGGCCATACAGATAGAGCTCGCCTTCCGAGTCAAACGCCCCTTGGAGCCGCACCGTCAGTGTGGAGGCCAGGCCATCGATCGGCACACCGTCGATATGACGCTCAGCCGGGCGCACAGTCAGGCTGAGTAACCCCGCTCTGCGCCGCCGGGAGACCCCTGCCGCCAGTTCACTGTGCCAGGCGGGCAGATCGCAGGCGCTCAGCACCTGCCGCAGCGCCGTTAGCGTCAGCAGTGAGCGGCTGTTCAATGAGAGATTGCGCAGCAGGGCCGCCTGCAAGGTGGCATCCAACCTTGGGCTAAGGGGGACCGACGGGCGGGTGATATTGTGCACGCGCACCCCCGGCGGGCAGCCGGTGGCCGGTTGGCGGAGTTCTCCTACTTTCAGGTGCAACGGCAAGCGGCGGTGGCTGCACGTGAGCCGTACGGACACCGACTCCGGCGGCAGGTTGTCCAGGTTTTCTCCGTGGCGGATCAACGCCAGGTGATGGTTCAAGCCCCCCACGGGCGACGAAGTGACCCGTACGTGGTAATACCCCGCGTCTTGTTGCTGGCTGAAGCGTTCAAACGGCGCATAGCGGCGGGGGGTATCACTCAGGGCTGATACGCCGGTCACTTCATCTACCGAGAAAACATCGTAATCCTCAGGATGGCGCACGCTGGGGAATAACGGCAGTTCTGACTGCGTACCATCGAGGCTGACTCCGTCAGCGTAATGGCTAAACAGGTTGATGGCAGGCGTGCAATGCAGGCGCACCGTCTGGCGGTTGATAACCAGGGCAGACGGCAAAGGCCGGGAGAAGGTGAACCGCAGGGTAAAGCCGTGAGAGGCTGATAGCGGAGGCAGGCTAGGGAAGCCCGTCACGTCCATAAATAAAAAGGCGTTGGGGAAGCAGGCGTGCTCCTGCAACAGGCGATAGCCGGGATCGGCATTCTGTGGCCAGGGCAGCAGGGCCTCTTCGTCGTTGAAACCGACCGGGGTGAGCGCCAGCTCAGGCAGCGGCCACGTCTTTCCCCCCACTTCCAGCGTGGCGTGGCTCAGGTATTCACTCAGCCATAAATGCAGCTGTTGCCCGGTGTGCAGGTCTTCCCCCAGATACAGCCGCAGGCCGTTCAAGCTAGTGAGATCCAATGGCCTATCCGCCGTGGTGACCAGTTGTAGACACATGCTGTCATGGCCGTGCCGTTGCTCGCGGCTTACCGCCTGCATCTGTAACGGCCACAGCCGGGTATCACGGCAGGTGCGGAAATGGCAACGTAGCGTTTCCTTACCGGTTGTCACCGGCAGCGGGATACTGACCACCGTGGCCCCCTTGGCAATCTGGGGGCAAGCCTGCGCGGGATCCGACAGGTAATCCTGCTGCCATTCCAGCACGGTCATGCTGGGGGTGGGCCGCAGAAAATAGGGCCACAGCAGGGCCAGCATATGGTGGGTGAGGTTCGGTAGCTGGTCTGCCAACTGCCCCTCTAACTGCCCGGTCATCCAGGCCATGCCCTCCAATTGCCGCTCCACATCGGGGTCGTGGTTGGGTGCTGTCAGGAAGGAAACCAGCGGGGCATGTGTTTGTTGCAGCACCTCGGCAGCCTGATGTAGCGCTTTGCGCCGACGGGCTGGAGGGAATTGCCGATGTTTATCCCGGTTCATGCTGAAGACATCCTGTCTTGGAGGTTATTTATCCAGACGCCCGGTCAAGGCGAGGACGAAGTTGGAGCCCATGTGTTTGAAATGCGGCTGCACATGCAGCTGTGTCAGATACCAGCCGGGATCATTCGCGACTTCCTGCACCTCAATGCGTGCAGCGCGTAACGGGCGGCGGCTGCGTACGCTGGCGGGTGGGTTCTCCTGATCGGAGACAAAGCGTTTTAACCAGTTGTTGAGCTGATGCTGCAGGTCGCCCCGATTGCGCCAGCTACCCAGCCGCTCACGCTGCAGCACTTTGATGGTGTGCGCCAGCCGGGTGATGATAAACAGGTAAGGCAGTTGCGCCCCCAACTGGTCATTGACCCGGGCGTTCATCCCTTCAGGCGTGAGGTCGGTATATTGCGGCGACTGGATTGAGTTGGCCGAATAAAACACCACGTCCTGCCCTTGCTTGCGCACCCCAAGCGGAATAAACCCGGCCATCGACAAGCGGTACTGCCACTGGTCCGACAACAGCGTCTCGGTTGGGATCTTCTCTTGCCAACGCCCCAGCGCCGCATAGTAGCGAGCGGGCAGGTTACGGAACGCTCCGCCGCTCTCCGCCCCGATAATATTCGGGCACCAGCGATAACGGGCAAAGCTGCCCGCCAGGCAGAGCGCCAGTAAAAAGGCGCTGTTGCCCCACAGCAGGTGCTGATGTGTGGCAATCTGTTCCTGATAGACAAATTGCCGGACCTGCTGTGACGCCGGGGTATAAGGCTCACGCTGCAAAAAACGGCACACGGTCAGCCCCAAATAGCGGGCATCCGGAGTAGCTCTGAGTGCCTGCCAGCGGATATGTGTCGGTGCAGCCATGACCGCATCCAAATCAAGAATGGCGGGCAGGTCGGCTAATGAATCAACGCCGAAGAAGGTGGCGTCTGCCGCCGACAGAAACGGCGCATGCGCCATGGCGCTGACCACGCTGAGGTAGTGCAGCAGTTTGATATCGGCGGCACCGGGGGTGAAATCATAGCAGCCAATCACCGCCGCTACCGGCACTCCACCAAACTGGCCGTAGCCTGCCGAATAGACATGCTGGTAATAGCCCGAGGAGGTAATGTCTGGGGAGAATTCGAAATCCGCCAGCAGCTCTTCCTGAGTGGCATGGAGGAGCGTCAGCTGAATGTTCTCGTGAAACGGGATGTTATCGACCAGCAGGGCCAGCCCGCGCCAGGTTGATTCCAGGCGCTGAAACGCCGGAGCATGCAGGATCGCATCCATCTGGGCACTCAGGCGCCGATCAAGTTCCCGCAGCAGGCGATCAATCAGCAGAATATTGAGAGTGACGCCACGACCTTGTTCCGGCAGGGCGCGCAGCAACAATGCGATGTCCGCGTGGCTCACCGCAAATTCACTGCCGTTCAGCGTCGCAAGCAGCCCGGCGGCCAGTGAGGTGCGCGGTGGGAAAATGTCTGAATCGGTCTGTAGCGTATCTAACGTAGCCACGGCATCCTTGCTCCCTGGTAAAGCGTCTTGTCCATTATTTTGCGACTCTGCCGCTTCTGGCGGAGTGATTAGCGCTGAACGACGTTGCCGTCAGGCATTACATTCATGTTGTGAAGCAATCAGAGCGGCCCCGCAGGCGGTTTTCATGCCTTCCAGCGCCACAGGCACCCCGCCGACCAGCGCGGTTTCTGCACCACTGACAATCGGAAAGACCCCTTTGCATTGCGGGCAGGACACCAAATGCCCTACCAGCGCTACGTTTGTTCCGCAGAACTGCATCATTGACGATCCCTGTAACACGACCCCACCATGAGAGGTTTTGTCGCCTTGTAAAATCACGGCCTTCCCTGCCATACGCCCACCATAGTTAGTATTTTCTTATCAGATTACAGGATGTTTAGAATGGAAAAAAGTTGAAATATAACGGTGAGTAATGAATCTGTGAGCAGCATAGGAATAAAGGGGATCTTTTAGCATCAATCTGGGGGCATTGATGAAGCGTTTATTTGTTTCTGCGTGACTGCCCGCAAAATAAACGCCATTCGCGTAATGAGCCTCCATCTGTATATCTGGCATACTAAGCGAATGGCCGTAGTGTCAGTCAGATAAAAACGGAGGCTGCATGACAAATGAACATTTACCTCTGGCTCCTGTCGGGGAATTTCTGCTGTTTAAAAGTGCAGATGGGAGTACCCGGGTTGAATGTCGGTTTGAAGCGGAAACCCTCTGGCTATCCCAAGCGTCGATGGCCGAGCTGTATGATAAAGACGTTCGAACCATCAATGAACACCTTATTAATATCTACAAAGAAGGCGAGCTTGAGCAAAATGCAACCATCCGGAAATTCCGGATAGTTCGTCAGGAGGGTACTCGCCAGGTCTCCAGGGAGATCGAACACTACAACCTTGAGGCCATACTCGCCGTTGGCTACCGCGTCCGTTCAGCCCGAGGCACCCAATTCCGTCAGTGGGCCACCCAAACCCTCCAGGAATACCTGATCAAAGGCTTCGTGATGGATGACGAGCGGTTGAAAAATCCGCCCGTTGGCGCATCGGCTGTGCCTGACTATTTCGACGAGATGCTGGAACGCATCCGCGATATCCGCGCCAGCGAGCGCCGGGTTTATTTGCGGGTGCGGGAGATC
This sequence comes from Serratia sp. JSRIV004, assembly GCF_019968705.1. NCBI lineage: Bacteria > Pseudomonadati > Pseudomonadota > Gammaproteobacteria > Enterobacterales > Yersiniaceae > Serratia > Serratia sp. JSRIV004. The sequence continues at coordinate 195,574 of NZ_CP074140.1, forward strand.
TTTGCGCTAGCCGCCGACTACCAGCCCTCACTCAAAGAGACCACGCAGTTTTTTCAAACCATCCAGAACAAGCTGCATTTTGCCTGTACCGGCCATACCGCTGCAGAACTCATCCATCAGCGTGCCGATGCCAGCCAGCCTCATATGGGGTTGAGCAGCTATAAAGGTGAAGAGGTGCGTAAAAGCGATGTGACGGTGGCGAAAAACTACCTCAATCAGGACGAAGTTGGTGAGCTCAACCGCGTGGTCAACATGTGGCTGGATTTTGCCGAAGACCAGGCCCGGCGTCGCCAGCAGGTGTTCTTGCGTGACTGGCAGGAAAAGCTGGATCAGTTCCTGCAATTTAACGACCGCGATGTGTTACAGGGCGCAGGTAGTGTCAGCAAGAAAGAGGCAGATGAAAAAGCACAGGCCGAATATGTCCAGTTTGCCGAGCAGCAGCGCCGTTTAAAAGAGGCCGAAGGGGAAAAGGATATTGCCGGTTTGCTGCAGTTAAAAACCGACGCTAAAAAGTAGTCTTGAATGCCCTGGAATTTTGCAAAATTTGAATGTTCGACCTTGTTAACCCCAAACCGCTGGACGGCTGGAAAACAACCCAACCGTCAGCAGCGCCAAATGCGGCTCAGTTAAACGTCACCAGCATTTCTGTAGAGGCAGTGACCGCACCGAATGGCACGCTACTGCCTCCTGAACACAGTCGCCAGGTGAGCTGATTGGTCAAGGTTTTGCTGCTTTCTGCACTGGTGATACTGCCCAGTTTTATGAGGGAGTTATCAAAGCGCAAGCCGGTTGTGGCCTTGCAGTCGCCACTGCCGGTCACCCCGTTATCAATTTCCCCGGTGATATAGCCTCCCTTCTGGTTTAATGCCAGCCTCGAAGCGGTACTGTCGTACAGGCCGCTGATGGCGCGGAACTGCAGATTGATATTGGCATTTATCCGGTCAGTTGGCTGCCCGCAGGTGGCAACCAGTTGCACGGGCTTCACCGCCAGTTCCGCATTGGTCTGAGTATTGCGAATGACCGATCCGAAGTTGATGGCCGTCGGGGTATTCACGCTACATTCCAGCGTGGAGATGCGCAGGGAAATATTGGTGGGCAGTATAGAGGTCCTTCTATCCCCTGAGGTAGTGGCGGAAAAGCTACCAAAATACATGGGGGGAACTGAACCCTCTCCAGCTTTTTGGCTGCCGTCCGCCACCAGTACCCAGGTGCCTGAGAGCGTCGCCGTACGAGTACCGGAACTTGAGTAAAATGTATCATTCGACGACATGGCAGGGGGCAGGCACCATGTATAGTCTGGCGGTGAGGTAATATTCCCTTGTGACGTTGAGGAGCCTCTGGTTTCTGGCTGGCCAATGGTGCCAGTCAACTTCCCCTGTGAATTGTTACTTAGGGTATAAGTGGCGCTACCCGAGGCCCGAGGCATCAATCCGACTCCAGGTACCCCGGTCAGCGGGAAGGCCAAATAGCCACCAATGCTTTTCAATTCATTTGAGGCCATACACCGGGTCATTGACTTGGAGACTGACAAGAGTCCGTATATGGGATCAAGTTTCGGATGATCGAGAGGGCCACTTAATGTCGCGTTAAACGGCATGCCCTCCCATAGGATCCCCGTGCCCTTGCCGATGGTGATGGTTTCCGCCAGAACGGGGGCCGCAAGGGGCATCATTAACGCCATGCTGGCGATACCGCATGATGCGGTCTTTATTAATCGTTGTTTAATCACTGTCCTTCCTCACATTGCACATTCAGCATGCGCACCGGATTATTTGCTGATACTGCTGCCTTGCTCAGGCTGAAGTGGGCCAGGCACTGCTGTGCAGTCCCACGGCCCCACGCCGCGCGCAATTTTCCCTGTTCCGGCAACCCGCTCAGGTAGACCTGGCCGGCATCACCCACGATGCCGCTGTTGATCTCCGCTCCTTCCCCGGCCAGTGTCACCAGCGTGCCGAAGGGTACCGGCATGCCAGCCTGGGTCAGGGTTATCAGCGCCTGATAGCCGGTGCGTGGCGTAAACGTGGCTGCTACCACCGCCCCTTTGGTGGGATAGACATTGGTGCTGCTCTGCGGCAGGTCGACATCTTCCGGCAGCGTCGACGGGTTCAGGCTCACCGTGTTGTTTTGGTAAGGCGACAGGTACGGCACTACCGCATAACCGCGACTGTCGGTACGGACTCCGCCGTTCATCACACTCACCCCGGCAGCGCCCGGTGCGCGGACCACGGCCACCGAGGTGCCCAGTTGCTGGCTTAGCGTCACCCCGTTGGGGTGTACCACCAGACCCCCGTTACCACTCACATTCAGCGAGTTATAGCGGCTGCTGTGGCTGTACCCGGCGCTGACCATGCCCTGGCTCCCCTGCCAACCCAGATTCAGGTTGCTGGTGCTACCCCCGTTGCCACTCTGATTGTTGTTACTCCACCCCTGCATCAGGCTGTAGGACAGGCGGTCTTCCGCCGCCGAGCCGCTCACCCCCACTTGTTGCCGTACACGACCTTCACTGTCGTGCGTCATCTGATAACTGGCGTAGCTGCGGTTGAGGGCGGGTTGCGCGCTGAACAGGCTGAAGGGTACCTGCATATTGAACGCCAACTGGCGGTTCTGCGGCCAATCCCCGTCGGATTTTATCCGGTCAACGCTGTAGGCCAGGCCATAGCTCACGCCGTGCCAACTGCCGTTGTAACCTGCCGACAGGGTATTGTTCACCCGCTCATCGCCCCAGTAATCACTGCGCGCACCCGACAGGTACAGCGATCCAAAATCCCCCAGTTGCTGGGTTACCCGCACCTGGAAATCCGAACGCTGTCGGGCCAGTGCCCAGGGCACCTGGCCTTCACTGAGCTGATAACCGCTGTTGTTGAAGTCGGCAAAGTTGTAATAGTGCCGGGTGGAGTAACGATAAGCCGTCAGGTCCACCGAGGTGCCCGTGCTGAGCAGGCTTTTGGCATAACGTACCCGGTATGACTGGCCGCTCTGTCTTTCGTCATACATACGGGCCGATGAGAGGGTCACGTCTGCCGACATGGCGCCGAAATCCCCCAGCGAAATCCCGCTGCCCGCCACCGCCGAGGCGTATTTCTCCGCTATCAGCCCGCCGCCGTACAACGTGATGTCATGGGGCAGCCCGTAAATCAGGGTGCCCAACGCAAAATGGGCCTCTCTGGAGCCGGTGGTGATGCCGCCGTTGTAGCGCCCAGCGGTCAGTTCGTACTTCAACCCACCCGGACGTTGCATCACCGGCAGAGCCGAGAAGGCCTGGGTCCAGGTACGTACGCTGCCATCCGCTTCGGTCACCGTGACCGTCAGGTCTCCCCCTTGTCCGGTCTGGTACAGGTCATTAATCCGAAACGGCCCCGGGGCGACATACGCCTGGTACACCACGTTACCGTTCTGGCTGACGGTCACCCGGGCGTTGCTCTGTGCAATGCCGCTGATCACCGGGGCAAATCCCCGCAGGCTGAGCGGCAGCATGTCTTCGCTGGAGCTCAATTTCACCCCACGAAACGGAATGCTGTCGAAAACGTCATTGCCGGTGTTGTTTTCCCCAGCCAGCACATCCGAACGCCAGGCCTGGATATCGCGTTGCAGGTAGGTATTTGAGAAACGGGTTTGCTGGTTGCTTTGCCTGTCGGCATAGCCACTGCGGCTGTTATTGTAGGTGTAGGTCATGTCACTGCGCAGGCGCCAGGCCTGCCAGTTTAATCCGCTGTGCAGCCCCAGGAACAGGTTGGTCTGTTCGCTGTTGGATTGGCCCCACTGTCCGTCCTGGCGGCTGCGCCCGCCGTTGAGGGTATAGTTGAGTAAAAACGCAGTCATGCCCTGGTCCCATAGCGCAGGGTTTACCACGCTGCTGGCGTCTGGCTTCATCGCCACCTGGGGAATGCTGAGTTCCAGGCGCTGTTGCTGAAAATCAAAGTGCACCCTGGCATCAGGGATCAGGGTGGCCAGGTCACGGACTGGCTTGTCGACCGGCAATCCGCCAAAAGCGGGCAATGCGGGGGTATTGATCCCCATCTCCGCCAGGAAGGCCGGAGTCAATTCCGCGCTGACCTGGCCCTTGTCACCTGGGGTGAATACGACGCGGTATTGGCCACGCTCGCTGCGGTTGACCAACACCGTCACCAGATAAGTCCCCGGCGGGGTCTGTCCGGCGCTTTCAAACGCACTCAGGTCGGTGACGGCTTCCAGGCCACCACCCAGCGACAACAGCGCCGGGTCAAAGTAGTCGCGGCCCCAGGCTGGAGACGTGCCTGCAATCAATGCGCTGCCCACCAGGAGTGGGGAAAGCGCAAGGGCAAGAGGGTGAATTTTCATTATTATCCTATCCGTCTGAAAGAACGTGGCTCCCCGTAACGAGCCAGGAAGGGAGAAATCGTCAGTCCTGTTGGGCAACCGGAGTATCCCAGCCATCTTCATCGATCAGCTGCCAGCTGACTTTCCCGCTCGCGGTGGCGGGCAGGGTGTAAGACTGCTTGCCGAAAGGGGGCACCATCAGGCGCAGAGCCGGTTTGTCCAACGCCATATTCCCCACCGACAGGCGGGAGAAGGTGAGCCAGTAGGGGGTCGGGTTGGTGGCTGTCAATTGGTCGCCTGCCCGGCTGAAGGTCAGCTTCGGGGCCATGTCTGCCACAGCGCGTTTCACTAATCCCGCCGGGCGGTAAAACAGTTTGATATTGCTCACGACCGTCATCACCATCTGCTTACCGTCGGGTTGCTGAGTGGGCAGCGCCTTCATGGAGATAAAAAACACCGATTCACGGTCGTTAGGCAGCGGCATATCGTTGCGCCGGATTCGCAGCGCCAGTTCACCGTTCGCTTCCAGGCGAGCCAGCGGCGGCGTGACAATAAACGGCATCACTGGGGTGCCATGCCAGCTCAGATCGACGTCCCCGGTGGCCGGATCGACCGGGCGGATCCATGACTGCATCAGGTACGGTGCCGGGCTTTTGTTGTAGGCGGTCAGCGTTACGCCCTGCTTTTCGCCCTCCGGGTAAATCACCCGCAGCACGTAAAAAGAAATCCCCGGCGAGGCGTTGTCCTGAGCCTGTGCCAGGCCCATTTTGTTGACCAACAGGCATAGGCCCATCAGAAGATAAATCGGGTATTTCATGGTGTGGTCTCCGTGGAGGCTGAGCCTGTCTGCTGGCAGGACTTGGAGAGTCCGCCATAGTCGGTGAGCGTCTGCCAGGCCACCTTATTCACCGGCCCGTCAACGGCCAGGATGATACTGCTGTGCGGAGGCACCATCGCCGGTTGCTGAACTAATGCCACGGTATGCCCGTCAACGGCCAGCATCCCCAGGGTCTGAAAATAGCCAGTGGGATTAATGGCCCGCACGCCGTGCGCTTCACGCTTGAACGTCAGCAGGCACGGGGTGTTGTCCGCAGGTAACGCCAAACCTTGCGGGCGATAAAACAGCTTGAGCACGAAACGTACCCCAACTGACAGCCGATCGGCCGCCGTTACGGGTTCAGCCTGTGCAGGAATGGCCGAGATAGAGAGATAAAACAGCGATTCCTGGTCGGAGGGCAGCGTGGCGTCCTGCGGCAATAGTCGTAGCAGTTGGCGGCTATCGCCTTGCAGCGAGAACAGCGGTGGCGTAACGATAAACGGCGCGGGGGTCGTATCGTCCAGGCCGTTCTGTACTCGGGCTTGGACCAGATAAGCCTGTTGCCCGCTATTGCTGACGGTGAGGGTTTGCGCTTTATCCGCGGCAGAAAAAATAACGCGTGTCTGCCCCAGGCTGATGCCGCCGCTCCCGGCCTGTGCAGACAGGCTGAAAGTGAGCAGCAGGCTTGATAGCACCTGATGAAATTGCTGTGTCATCGGGCCCTCACTGATAGAGAAACGTAAACATCAGCGTGGCCGTCACGTCACCGGTCGCAACCGTGGCACACCCGGTGCTGCCGCCACAACTGGCACCGGCATAAAAGGTGAACGCCTGGTTGACCGGTATCTGTCCGGGATTAGCCAGTGACAGCACGCTGTTGTTTTTGACTTCGGGCTGGCTGTAATCCGGCACGGTGGCACTCTGGATCACCAAAATCCCGGTATTCGCCGCCGATCCGGCATTGCGAAACAGCCATTTACCGTCTTGGGTGGTGCCAGTGCCGGCGATAGTCACGACAGGTTTAAGGCTGCCGCCCGCTGAACCGGTGCAGTCCTGCACGGAGAGGGTAAAGGGCTGTGGAGCAACCAGCTGGTTTGGGCGCAGCTGTGATTTAGCGATGACACCCAAAGGCAGAGTGCTTTTATCCAGGCTGAGCGTGCAGGTGCCATTGGTCAGCACGGCTGAGAAATCCAGCGTTACGGCCTGCACCGGGGCGGATACCGCTCCACCACCTGCCAGCACTACAGCCAGCACGGCCTTAAGGTAGCGTTGCGCTGAACGCATCGGTGCCTCCGGTATCATTAATGGTCTGCCACTGCACCCGCTTGCCGGTTGCCAACGGTGTTTTAACCGGCCAGATATGGTTGCCGAAAGGGGGGATCATGAGTGCAGCCGGCGTGTCCAAAGCCAGTTGTTGCCCATTCACCGTCAAGCCGGCCAGGCTGACAAAATAGGGAGAGGGATTGGTCACCTTCAGCCCCCCAGCCACGCGGGAGAACTGCAACTCTTTTTGGGCGGCGGCAGAGGAACCGCTCAGGCTCGCAGGCCGGTAGAACAGCTTGATAATGTTGCCCACGCCGAAGCGCAGCTGGGCCTGCACGTCATTACGCTGCTGAGTCGGATCCATTTGCGTACTGGTTGGAATAGCGGTGGCATGCAAATAAAACACCGACTCCCGATCGCCGGGTAGCGGCTGGCCGGTAAAGGCGATACGTAACTGATTGGTGCTTTGCGGTTCCAGACGGAACAGCGGCGGCGTTACGGTGAACGGGGCCGTGGTCTGTGCATCCTGTTTACCGCTGACAGCCGTTTGCACCAGATACGGTTCGTGGTTAAGGGTGTTGCGTACCGCGACGTTGATACTGCTAGCCCCTTCAGGGTAAATCAGGCGTGTGGCATTAATGCCAAACCCGGCGGACCAGCCTGCCAACGGCGTACCCAGCAGGGCCACTAGCAGCGAAAACAGGGAGATAAAGCGCGTCATATTGCGGATCCTGAAAAGGCGGGCCATCGGCCCGCTAGAACACATCAGTTGTAGGCAAAGCTGAACAGGATCGGCGCGCTAACCATACCGATATCTGGCGTGAGAGACGTAGAGGCTAAACCAGCCTGCAGGCTCAAGGATTTCGTGTTGAAATCGGCTGCTTCCGGAGTCTCACCTGCTTTGGCTACCAATAATTTCTGGCCGGCGCTAATGTAGGTGGTTGGTGAGGTCACTTCACTTAACATAACGCCGGTATTGGTGCCGGTGCTGTTAAAGATGTTCTGGTTGCCCCCTAGTGTCTGGCCGGTGACGATCAGGCTTGCTGTATCACCTGCTGCTGCCGGGGTTTCACAGTTGTTCAGACCCACGGTGAAGGTTTTTATACTGCTGGCAACCGGGGTGGCTACTGCGGTGAAGGCGGACTTGGAATAGTTACCCAGGTCCAGGCTAGGGTTGGAGAGAGAAACGTCACAGGTCGCCGCTACAACGTTGGCGGTAATGGTCATCTGGGCGTTAGATGCGGCCTGAGCCACGCCAGATCCTGCCAACAGAGCCGCAACCACCGGAGCCAGAGTAAAAATAGACTTACGCATAATGAATTCCTTATTTACGTATTAAAAAGGTGAATACAATCATTTCGTAGCTGATTATTAGCCACGAGCCATCATTTATCTGAACAGTCCGAACAGACAAAGTATCTTCAATAAAATCATCACTCCTGATGCCGTCAATTTTTTTAGACGTGAGTAAGGCATCCTGATGCTATTTTCATGCGTTTTTATGCCAAGGCTCTGTGCCTAATGGATTGAGAGCGGTTGGCTATCCATCAAACATGAAAGACTTGTTAAGTTTTAGTGTGCGGCTGTCTTCCCATCACTGGAGACACAGTTTGACTGAGCTGGAAATGGAGGGCTTTCCTGATCCAATGATTTCCTAAATCGAAAGCCAGATATTTCATTTTTTATTAAGACTAATCTCGCGATTTATTGCCTATGTTCTTAAGATTTTTCCTACCCATCGATTTAGGCCGGAATTATTACGGCCAACCTTATTTTTGAAAAGTGTTTTTTGATAGGAAAAGCAATTTCGCAATAAATGCCTTGGCAGATGGTTTTTATGGTCAAATTGCGAGTTATTATCGTATGTATCATTATGTTTCCGATATGTTATATCGCAAATTTAATTTAGACAGATTTAAAACTCGTTATTGTAACGTTTATAAATACTTTACTCCGATGTGGTATTAAATACGCTCAGAAAGCCAAGCAGACGGGACCTGCATGCCGTTTGCCGTTTTGATCGGTGAGCTTTGGCCTGTAGCGCGGGCTGACGCATCACTAAAGCTCGTAAGAGAAAAGGTTTAACCTCATGAAATATAAAAAACATAATGCAGCCTGCGACAAGGTTCTGACGGCGCTGCAGGTGTTGAGCCGTGTTGATTGCCCTCTGGGCACATTGCCCCCGCAAGATAAATGGCCCAAGACCCGGGATATTGCCGACTACTGTGATACCAACATTTATGTGTCCCGCTACTACCTGATGAAACTGGTGAAGAAAAAGAAGGCGCATGTCTCATCGGTACCAGACCAAAAGAGCCTACGCTGGTGTATTGCAACACCTACCTGAGGTGGGGATTTATCCCAATGATGTATCACCTAATCAACGGTGTCATTTAAAAAAATCAGGCTGTTAAGGTGTCAATATGAACTCACGCATCGTTATTGCTCTGTGGGGCAAAAATTTCTATTTCTTACAAGGCATTCGCCACCTTTTTGAACGGTATTTTTATCTCCGGGGAGTATCTCCTCTATTTGTCCATGCAGATTGCAATGATATTATTCATCTGAAAGTTGCGGATCTGATTGTCAGGAGCAACGCCAGCTGGCGGGGTGATGGATATCAACGGTACCAAATCCTTATACGAAAAAATATAGAAGGGGTCACCTATCAACAGGGAGAAATCGGCCTGAATGATAAACCCGAGGCGGTGATGCAACTGCTGGATAGGCTGTTCGACGTGCAGCTCAATAATAATGCCACCTGCGTACCTGACTACGAAAAGATCACTCGGCGAGAGCGAGAGGTCTTGCAGGCGATAGCAGCAGGCTTATCGCCTACACAGATCGCCAGAAAGTTGCAGATCAGCACCAAGACCGTCAGCGCCCATAAGCAGGCATCCATGCGAAAATTGGGATTCCAGCGCAGTCACGATCTGTACCATTGGTTGTGGCAAGGCAATCCGAATATCTCGAGGAGCACTGTGGGAGAGGGATAGTGCTACCTAAGGGTGAAAGGTTGAGTGAATTTTAATGGGGTGCAGGTGGGAGGTCTTCCTTTCCCCCATAACCCAGTGCGAGGCGCGCCGCACCCCGCACTCACCAACGCTTAGTTCTCCACCAACTGCACCACCACCAACCTGCCGCCCTCCTCGGTAGAAAGCACGAACTGGACACCGTCGTTCAGCGCCAGCTTGTCACCGATCGCCACCGGGGTCTTATCCGGCAAGGAGAGCAGCCCACTGATGCCTTCATTCACCAGCCACCACTGATCGTTATGGAACACGAAATAGCCCACGCGTTTTTTCTGCGCGTCTGGCGTGCGTTCGTTGGGGGCGATCAGGCGGTTAACGTGCCAGGCATAAATCGACTGGCCGCTCCACACCATCAGGCGATGATCGTCGGGGCGGAAGCTCCCGGCTTTACGCGAGGAGTAAAGGTTCAGGATCGGCAGCTTACCCTTGAACGGCGTGCCGCAATACGGGCAGGCAGGGCGATTTTTACCGGAGAACACGTACCATTTCTGTTCGCAGGCAGCGTTTTGACACGGCTGGATCAGATCGACCGTTTTCACCAGCGCCGTTTCCCACTCATCGGCAGTTGGCCGTCTGGTGGGTTCATGTAGACCCTCAATAAACGCCCTTTCAAACAGCGGCGTCAGGTAGGGACCCATAATGGTGTAGGGCACTTTTTGCGGATCAGCCCAAGGCAGTGAAGAAGGGCTAACCTGGTTGATTTTGACCGCATTGCTGCGGTCGGTCGGGTGCTCTATAAACAGCGCCCTCTCACCCATCGCCAGCGATTCGTCGCGCATCTCATCGTCCATGTCATGGATCTTGCCGCCGCGCAGTGGGTGGCGGAAGAACAGATACATGTAGATCAGCACGGATAACGCATGCCTGTCGGTGGCGATGCTTGGCAGTATGCGCTGCGGATCTTCCTTCGGCAGATGGCTGGTTTTCACCACTTCCGGAGCAATAAAGTCCGGCGTACCGACCACGTCTGGGGGATATTTGCCTGGCACCACCAGCCCGTCGACGTCAATGATGCAGGCGTGGCCCTGCTCGGGGTCGATCAGCACGTTTTTATAGCTCAGATCGCTATGGCACAGGCCCGCGGCGTGCATACGCCGGACGGCCCGGGTCAGCAGCAGGCATACCTTCAGGTAATTCAGCGTGTTGCCACGTTCGCGCGGATCCAGGAACTTGTTCTGGTTATTGGCGCTGGCGAACCATTTACCTTCCTTCTCGCGGCCTTTAATCCCCAGGAAGTCGTTATTCTTGGAGCCGTATTTAAAGAAGAAGTGGCTTTGGTAGGTGGGCACTACGATGCCGATTTTGCCGTCGTGTTCCACTATGCTGGTGGGCCAACAAAACAGCCCTTGCCAGTAATCCCCGCCGGCTTGCTCAAAGATGTTCTGCCGGTAGCGGCCAGTGATCATCTCGATGCGCTCTTTCGCCTGCTCGTTCTGCGGCTTTTTATAGAACGCCACTACGTATGACTTATCCGGCGAAAAGTAGACGTCCTTCATGGAGCCGGAGCCGATGATCTCATCGACATACTGGATGGTTTCGCCATCCCTGGTGGTACAGGTAACAATATTTGCCATTTTACTCACCCGCTATGTAGTCCAATCCATTCACCACGCCACGATCAGGGTCCGATCGTCGTGATTGCCCGGGGAGAAGAAGTTCAGCCATTCGGCCAGCCGCTCTGCGGGCTGCGAGGGATCGCTCAGGCAGGGCGCCAGCTCCGCGATCAGGTCATCCCACTTCTGGCTATTTTGCAGGCCATTATCCGTTTCAAACCGGGGATCGGAGACGCCGTCGGTCATCAGCACCAGATGAGAGACCTCGGTCCATTTACCGATGCTGATGCGCTTACTGAAGTTCGCATCGTTCACGGCGTCGGCATCCAGGAAGCGTGTTTGGCCCGCATACTCACCGCTGTCTGGTGTGCCCAGTACACGCACTTTGCCCACCGGCCCGTAGGCCGCAATGGCACCGTCACCCAACCAGAATGAGGCGGCGAACAGCTCGGCCCCGGTACGGAAGGAAACGGTGACCAGCAGCGTGGTCGAATAGGATTTGGCGCTCTCTTCGGCCCGGATGGATTCATTGCTGATGTTGTTGACGGCCATGATCGCGGCCTGGCGGAACAGGCGATTAAATGCCTCCCAGACTATCCGCTGATCGTCGGTTCCCCAGTTTTCAACGCAGGCTTTGAGTTCCAGCCCTTTGTCGCTATTCAGCAGGGTAGTCAGGTAGTCGCCAACGGTTTGAGTTGCGATGCGCGAGCCCTCGCGCGAGTTTTTAGCGCTACCGGCTCCGTCGGCTACCAGCAGGATGTTCCAACCGGTATCGCTATTGCTGGCGATATAAAAGTCATCATCCCGGAAGGTGCCCGCATGCTCGTGTGAACGCCCTCTGCGGCTGGCCGCCACGATGTTCACCCCAGGCCCCTGGATCTGCTGATGGGCGACATGCGGTTTGAAATAGCGCGAATCGGCAGGCGGCTCGAGGATTTTCCACAGGCTGCGTGGGTCTGGGTTAACGATAAAGGGCACCTGGGTTGAGCATTGCGGCGCAGTAGGGCAAGACCAGGTGACCGTGATGTCAAAGTCGCCGCTTTCGGTAGCGGTTCCTGCCAGTGAAGAGGTCGCCGGATCAAAGGTGATACCGATATCTTTGGAGAACGCGACGGCCAGTACTTCGGCGGTCGTTCCATCATCAAGCACGATATCTATTTCAGAGTGGAAGGGGACGCCGGTACGGGCATTGGCTACGTTGATTTTTGCCTGCGGCTGAATGTTCTGCGGCGTGCTAATCGGGATAGCGGTGCCGGACGGTATCTGGCCTGGCTTCAGGTTTTCTTTGGCGGTTTCTTCAGGCAATGCGGCATCTCCTTGCACGTCCAGCGGATCAAACTGTGCTTTCTGCCAGTCGTCTGGTGTTGGCAGATCTGCGGTATCTGGCGAGGCAACAGGGGTGTCATCGTCCTTGGTGAGGACCACTTTTGGCTCGTCGGCCAAGGTATCGTCATTGGCAACCAACGGCGGAGCTTCTGTTGTCTCAAGCGTTGCGGGGGTCTTGGCCGTCACTTTCGTGATGAGGTTGGTCAGCAAGGTGCCGATCTCATCATCGGCTTGCAGGCTGGCAAGCTGGGCGTCATCCGTCGTTGCGCCCGTTTCAGCCAGGATCAGCATGAGTACGTTTTGGCGCAGTTTATCCACGTCTTGCATCAGCCTTTCCCTCGCGTCACGTCGAAATCGGAGTCGCCGCCGTTTTCCCTGAACGTCAGCCCCTTATCGCACCACGGGCAGATAACGTCATCGGGCCCGTTGACGCACAGCAGTTTGCCGCAGGTACACATCGCAAAGGCGCTGGCATTGCCGCAGTACGGGCAACCCGGCACGCCGTGCAGTTCGCTGGTATTGACCTGAATGGCAGACGCCGATTCATCGCTCCAGGCAAAATAATCCTCATCGATCGGGAAGCAGCCGTTGAGGTTAAAGCCGTTGATATTGAGCTTGAAATCCAGCGTGGAGAGGTTAATGGCCGGGCGTTCGTATTTCATCAGATAAGGGCGGCGTGACTTGCTGCAACGGCCCGTCAGGGTGACGCAGTTTTCGTCGTAGGCTCTGGCAATATCGTCTTTGGCCAGCCGCACAATGTGATCGGTGTGGGTGAGCAACGGAGGTGCATCCTCCCCCACGCTGCGGCTGTGGGCAGAGACAGACGCGGTGATCCACTTAATGAACTGGGCGAAATCCCCTTCCTGACTGTCGGTGAACAGCAAGACGTTATCGGTCAGTTGCCGCAGGATGTTCATATCCGCCGAAGGGCCAAGGCCGATGGCGATCAGGTTGACCTTATTGGCGTAGTTTTCTTTCCAGCGCCTGATTTCGGGGGCGGTATCATCCGTTGGGCGACCATCGGTGAGTAAGTACACCACCGGTTTCCAGTCGCCTTTGCGTTCCTGGGTGGTTTTTCTGACCTGTTGATCCAACTGACGGGTAAGTTCCCGCAATGCCGCGCCCAGGTTGGTGCCACCGCCGATCGGCAGGCGAGGGGGATAAAATGACACCACCTCGACCAGCGGTACGATGGTTTTTGCCACCCCGGCGAAGGCGATCACCGATATCCAGGCGGTTTCAAGCGCGTGGGGGTCTTTTTTCAGGTCGCTGACGATCCTTTGCAGGCCATCATTCATTTTCTTCAGGCTTTCCCCGATCATGGACTCTGAGCAGTCCAAGACCAGGAAGATGGGCAGTCTTCTCATGGTTAAAAACCTCGTCAGGCGGATGCTTCTTGCAATGCGCGTCATGGGGCAATGAAAAAACAGGCAAAGCTCCGGGTAGAGGCTTTGCCTGTTGGCTACAGAACCAGCTGTATTTCCGGTGGTGGTGGCGGGAGGTTATCCTGCCCGGCGTTAACACCCGCACTGGAACTGCCTGACGCGACGCTGGCCGACACCCATTTGAAGAAGCCGGAAAAGGCCGTTGAATCCAGAGTTTCGAGGGCCACAACCTGAGAGGTCAGTTGCTTGAGGTGTTCATGCTTGGCCTTCGGCCCGACCGCACAGGCGATAATGGAGCCGAAGGAACGTTTTTTGACTTCTTTGATCGCCTCGCCATAGGCATAGCTGTCTGACGGGGTGCCATCGGTCATCAGGAATACCAGTGGCCGCCAATCGCCTTTCTGATCGCCATCGGAGCGGTGGATATCCCGATCGACACATTTGATCAGGCACTCAAGCGCGGCCCCGGTGAAGGTGCCACCCGCGCTGGGGACGACAATGTCGGAGAACTGGAACTCTTCCAATGAGGTTAGCGGGATAAACTCACGGGCTTCGTTATCAAAGGTGATGATGGAGATATGCACGCTTTCCAGCGCATACGGGTCCTGGCGCAGCGCGCTCATCATTGACTGAATGCCCACGTTAACGGCATGGATAGATTCCCCGCGCATCGACCCGGAGGTATCAATCAGCAGGTAAACGGGTAATCTTCTCATTGCAGGTAGTTCTTCAAGTGGGACACGAAGGAGTCGGACTCGGAAGGTTCGCCAATGGCGTTCAGCTTCCAGCCGGTGCTTTCACGTACCAACTCGGCAAACAGCATGGAACGCTGGCCATCAAAGGCGGCCCCGCCCGAAAGATCGAAACGCGCCATTTCCACGTTTTTGGCATCCACCGCGCGGATAAAGGCGTTTTGCACCTTGCCGAAGTGCTGCTTCAGCTCCTGGCCGTTATAGATCTGCACGATGAAGACGATTTTTTCGTACTTGGGATCGAGGGAGTTCAACTGGGCGATAATCTGCTCGTCATCACCGTCACCCGCGCCGGTGCGGTTATCGCCGGTCAGCCAGATGTGGCCAGACTTATGGCGCTGGCTGTTGAAGAAAATGATGTCTCCGTTAACCAGCGAAGGCCGGCCGTTTTCCACATCGCCCAGGTCGGCGACTTTGCCTTGGGCATTACACAGGAAGGCGATAACGTCGAGATCATACTCCGGCTCTTTCTTGCCAAACAGACCACCCAGCAAACCTTTCTTCTCTTCATTGATATCCCAGCCGAGCCCAATGGTGACTGAGGAAAGGTCGTGTTCGTTTTTACGCAGGCTGACGCTTTGTCCTTTACGCAAACTGACTGACATAAAATCTCCTTGAAAATATTTTATAGAACAACGTTAACTTCGGGTGGTGGTGGCGGTAAATCGTCCAGGCCAATAACTTCCTTTTTGCCTGACTCGACTTTCTGGCTGCCGACGGAGATGCTGGCCGACACCCATTTAAAGAAGGCTTTGATCGAGGTGGAGTCAGCCGTATCCAGCTGGAGGACGATCTCGGTGATTTCCTGCAGTACTTTGGTTTCGGCGCTGTGGCCAGCGGCACAGGCAACGACCACGCCGGTTCTGGCGGCTTTAAAGTCGCTGACGCCTTTGCGCCAGTCATCCGTGGGTGAGCCATCGGTCATGATGAACACCAGCGGGCGCCAATCGCCTTTGGTCTCGGCGGTGGTTTTCTGCACTTCGTTGCTGATGCTGGTGGCGACCAGTGAGAGTGCCTCACCCAGCGCGGTAGTGCCGCTGGCGACCAGTTCTGGCAGCTTGAAGCTCAGCAGATCGGTAAGGGGCACAGCCTGGCGTGCGGAAGAATCGAAGGTGATCACGGAAACATAGGCGGTTTCAAGGGCGTAGGGATCTTGTCGCAGGGTGGAAAGCAGCGTTTGCACCCCATTTTTGACCGCTTCAATGGGTTCGCCCGTCATGGAGCCCGAAGTATCAAGTAGCAGATAGACCGGAAGTCTTCTCATCGTATTCCCTTATTGAGTGCCGAGTTTACATAATAAGTGTTCTGGTCGTTATCTCAACAGAAATACCCATGTTTGCAGGAGTAGATTTGTTGATTTTGCGATCGCTTTATCCCCTCACCCCGACCCTCTCCCACAGGGAGAGGGAGCCAGCGCGGAGTCGTGGTCGTGGGCGGGAGTTGATCTTTAACAGGGCTGATAGAGAGGATGCCGTTGAGTTGTAGCACGGACCGTCCTCTTTTCCACAGGGAGAGGGAGCCAGCGTGGAGTCGTGGTCGTGGGCGGGAATTGATCTGTAACAGGGCTGATAGAGAGGATGTCGTTGAGTTGTAGCACTTTTCCACAGGGAGAGGGAGCTGTCCTGCGTTGTGGATTAGTCTGTGCTGTTTCTGGAAGTGGGGAGCCTCAGTGAACTCGATCGTCCCCTTGCCCAAGGTGCGTTACCGAGCTTTCAGATCTACTCGGTCGGTCCCCTCTCCCTGTGGGAGAGGGTTAGGGTGAGGGGAAGGTATTACGGTTTTTGCTTGCTGGCCTGAATGCTGCGCACCAGGTCGTCGATACAGCGCTCAACAATCATATCCACCGCTTCGCTGCGGGTCGTTTCCGTCACTCTGGATAAGCGATCGATTTTGCGTAGCACCGACATTTTTAATGACAGCGACACGGCTTTCTTCTTCTCTTTATCCAGATAGACACGGCTGATGACTTCACCGGTTTTCAGCTCAGAATTGGCCGCTAACGCATCCTGCATACGGCGAAAGTTCTTCTTGTCCAGATGCCCAGGTTGCGTCAACTGATAGGAATGGGTGGCCTTGCGGTATTTGATCTCCGCCTCGTAGGACTCTCTCAGTTCCTTAAGCACGCGTGTCAGGGTTGGCCCCGAGCAGTTTAACTCGGTGATGATCTTGTCAGCGGATACGGGTTTACCCGCACTGAGTAAAATGGCCAGCTTATAGATCCGTGCCTGTCGCGTATTGAGTTGCATGATTAATGACTGCCTGCGTTGATGCTAAACCGGTGGCTTTCCTGAGATGACTCGTTGGCAATTCCATATACCTGAGCACGCGCCAGAATTTCTGACGCCCAGCGGCGATGGGTTGCCGGTTCGCACATGGTTCCCTGCGATTTAAACACCGCCTGTGAGGAGTTGAGGATCCGCAGCGCATCGGTATGATCGTTGGCCTGCACCATCAGCGCCTTTTCGATCTTGCCGATCTGATTCGGGTGGATCGCCGTCTTGCCGACCAGGCCATGGGCGATATCGAGCGCCAATTCCCTATCCATAATCTGATGATCGTCAATATGCTCGCAAACCGGTGCCGTCAGGGCGAAATCACGCGGGGAAAACACGGCAACCAGCATTTTTATCACATAGCCCATCGGGCCGTCATACAGCGTCAGGTTGCGCGGCCTTCTGAGTGCCACCACGTTCATCAGATCGTTGCCACCGATACGCAGGGCGATGATGCGCCGATAGCACGGGTGGTGATGCAGGGTGTTGGCTAACTCACGCATTTGCACTACATCAAACACTTCTTCTGTCTCGAGCGTGGGCATCATGCACAGGTGCGAGTCCTGCATCATGTTCCACCAGTAAGGCAGCGAAGCCAGCGTGAATTTGGGCAGTACCAAGCCGTCCACCGCGCTGAAATCCATGCTCGCCAGCAGCTGTTTACCCATTTCTTTATGACGTGGCCGCACGAACACCAGTGGCCAGTGGTCATTGCCCTCCGCTGCCTTGGCTTGGGCCAACGTCTGGGTGAGTTCGCGCAGGTTGTCCAGCGCCTGGGGAAGATCTTCGTCGCTGACCGCGTCTTCCAGGCAGACGATCAGAGAGCGTAAACCGGCGATCTTGTTATTGAGGATCGTCTCGGCGATATCCGTTCTGGTGGCGGGCATATAGAGTGAAGCACCCAGCCGCCAAGGGGAAAGACGTTGGTTCATTAGAGCACCTTCTTGATAATGGTCACCGCACGGTACTGCCCGATCTCATCACCGACTTCGGTAATGGTCAGCCCCTTTTCGCGTGCCAGATAGATCAGCAGCGCGACGTCGGGATCGTCTACCGCACGGACCAAGACGTGATCCGGTACTCTGCGTAGCACAGCGCGCGTAGCCTCTGCGATCCCTGGTTTAATTCGGTTAATGCTGGCAACCTGATATTTTTCGGCGAGGTGGTTAACCACCCTCTCACTTTGTTGTTTCAGGTAAGCCTTTCTCTCTGCATTCTGTGTGCAGGGCTCAAGCGCTGCTGTGTCTAGCGTCGCGCGATACTGCGCCACGGTATCTACCAGCAGACGGCTGCATTCAAACTGGGCGAGATGATCGCACTGTACGCAGCCGTGCAGGCCTTCGTTTGACCAGATGGAGCGTGAAATCATGCCGGAAACCGGCGCGCCCATAATGCCAAACGGGATCAGCCAGTCGTCGTCGCTGGCGGCCAGCCACGAACACCCACACGGGTCGGCAAGCACCACCAGGCGGGGCTGGGCAGGATAGCCAGGCCGGTTGTTGAGGGAGCGGATCAGTTCGCCGGTAATGGCTCCTTTGCCCGTCCAGCCATCGACAAAGACTATCCCTTCGGTGCCGTGACGCGCTTCAATCCAGTCGAGCGCGACCGAGTCAATGCCCCGGTCACGAATGATGCTGATGCCGTAGTGATACGACTCTTTACCCATGGCCCGCAGCGTTTGCTGGAGCATCACCCCTAGAGGAACCCCGGCACGCACCAGGCTGGCCAGAACTATCGGCGTATCGCCGAACCGCTCAATCAGCGCAAGGGCCAGCATCGAGACTTCTTTTGCCAGGCGTCCTGCACCCTGATCGAGTGCGCGGGCAAACAGGTCGAGGTGTGAAGGGGTCGGCTCCGGTTCCTGGCTCAACATCTCCGAGTAGTGACGGGCACCGGACTGGATCAGCTGTTCTTTCTGATCGACCGGCGTCATTTCCATTTCTACCGGTTGCAGCAGAAAGTGAACGTCCTCGGGCAGGTATGAGCCGGAAAAGGGCACAAAATCAGACATATTACTGCTCTCCGAAAATATGGCGGGAGATCGCTTCGGCAAACTGGCTCTGGCGCGGCAGGCCAAACCAGGTGCAAAGCTTCATAAAACGATGATCGCTGAGGCTGTCGCCCAACCCGATAACCGGGAACACGCCGCGTTCAAGGCGCAGTTTTTCCAGCAAGAAGGTGACGGCCAGCCCTTTCTCTACCACGGTCGGCAACCAGGCAACGTTGTTGCTGTTACGGTGGACGTAATAGCCTTCAGTGGGGAATAGCTGCTCAATCTCATCGGCGATGGCGTAAAGCTCGTCCAGGCGGGTGCTGTCGCGGTGCTTCATCACCAGATAGACCGGCGTGTCGCCGTATTCATAGTTGATACGCGCCCAGCCATTGATGTTGCGTTCGGCCATCAGCTCGGTGATCTTGCGCTGCATCGCCAGCAGGTCAGCGGCATAAGGTTGCAGTTTTTCCAGCATCAGCGCCTGCCATGCCGGGTCTGGCTGCCCCTGCGGGGTGAGGATCACTGCACCGTGTGTGGTAACCGCCCATGACTTGAACGGGATACTCACCCGGGCAATCTCTTCGGTTCCACGCGCGGTGACCGGGATCAGCTCCGCATGTTCCAGCATCCAGTCCACCAGCATTGACTGTTCTTCGGTCATAAAGCTGCGGGGTTCCAGGCTGCGATCCAAGGCACCGGTGCGATACGGGGCAAGGTCGAGCTCATCGACCATCTTGCGGCGCGTCTGGAACAGGGTGTCGTCCAGATCGGAGAAAATGACCGGCTTATTCATAGCTTACGACCTCAACGGTTGGGGCGACCTGTTTTAACGCCTCAATTAACGCGGGATCAACGCTTGCCGCAGGGGTTTCGATACACAACAGGATCCGGTCAAACTGCTGGTGGGCCACGTTGTAGACAAAGTTGGGGATGCCGAGCCCATAGTTATCGCCAAAGGCGATGGCGGACTGGATGGCGAACCCGGTGGCAATCGGCGAACGGGTGGTGGAGCTGAATTTAACCTCGGCCCCTTGTTTTTCCAGGCGTTCAGCCAGCAGGAAGGGCTCCCAGACAAACTCGCTGCTGCCCAGCACCAGCAATTTCTCCCCTGGATGCGTCTGAATATCGCGCCCCAGATCCGCACTTGGCGATGAGATGCCCAAGCGGCCCCAGCTTTGTTTACCGGTGATCGGCACGCTGCCGGTGGCGGTAACGTTGACTGCGGGCATCACCGGCACCGGAGCATCGGGATTTTTTTCCCAGTGCCAGTCACCCTGAACCAGTGACACATACTGGATCGGGATTGGGCTGCGTTGGGCGAGCGCATCGCCGCTCCAGTCGGTCAGCGTGACGGTGATGGCGCGGGCAATGTTGTGTAACCCGGCATCCTGCTGTAAAGCCTGGAGCAGGTTGATGAAGGTGTTGCCGGTGGTGGCCTCATCGTCGATCAGCACCACGGTTTTGGCTTCCAGCACGCGGCGGCGTAGTTCGGCATCCTGTGGCAGATAAAGCAGGTGGTCGGTGGCATGGCTGTGATTTTCTTTGAATTCGCACAGCAGCTCACCCCCCTCTACCGGATGGCGGGTGGAGGTGAGGTATACCGGGTCGCTAACGCTGCCCCGGACTTCGTCAAACACACCTGCACCGAATCCGACGGCGGTTTCCGCCATGCCGATAAACAGCACCGGGCCTTGATCGCAGGCCGGGAACAACGCGGCCAATTGCTGATAGACGGCGCGCATGACGCTCGGCTTCACCGGAATATGGCGGCCCAACACTTTGCTGACGAACAGAAACGCGCGTTTCGGGTTGCGCCTTTCGGCTACGTCAAACAGCTCATCCAGCGCGATCGTGCCGCCCGTTGGGGTTACTTTCAGCGTGCCGCAGGACAGCGTGCGGGAATAGGTATTTAGCATGGGTTAGTCCTTCACCAGCAGGTTGTCGAGCTCGGGGTGATATCTGACGACATCGGTAATAGAACGGACGATCGCTGGGGAGAATGCAGATTTAGCCTCATCAATCACTTGCTGCTGGCTCATTACGCCAAGCTTATACAGGGCGAACAGGCCCGGCAGATTGACGCCGCTAAAACGGGTATAGCCGATACCACCAGACGGGCGCAGGTTGATTTCCAGCAGTACCGGGCGCCCGCTGGTGTCGTTGCGGGTTTGCACGTTGACCAGGCCATCGGCCTGCATCGCGGTAGCACAGGCTTTAGCCAGTTCAAACGCCTCGCCGTGGTTTTCCAGATATTGCAGCGCCCCTTCTTTTCTACGTGCGACGGCAGCCAGCACGGTGCCCCGATCAACCAACATGTCGACGGAGTATTCAGGGCCAGGCAGGTAAGGCATCAGCACCAATGGCTCAAACTCGCCAGCGTCTGCCAGCGCGCTGAGGTAGCGCTGTGGGTTCACTTTGCGGTTTTCCGGATGGGTAAAGGCGGCCATCGGGCCTACGCTTTCATCAAAACGCCAAAATCCCATGCCATAAATACCCTTCACCGGTTTGACGCACAGCTGCGCGCCAGAGAAAGGGGAACGGCTAATCAGATCGCGCAGCTCGGCCACCGACTCAATGCGCAGAGAGGGGACGACCGGCAAGCCATGTCGCTCCATGGCCTGGGCAAATGCCACTTTGTCATCGGCCAGCTCAAACATCGCCTGGCTGGTGGCACCGGTGGTCAGTGTGACACCGGCAGCCTCGATCTGTTGGCGATGAGCTTCGAACCACTGCGTGTTACGGCCCGTGTGGATGGCATTGATGCCGCACTGTTCCACCGTAGACAGAATGAAGGGTAGCCGCTGTTCGTCTTCTTTCGGTTCGAACAAGGCGACGTCTGCCTGGGAGAGGATCTCGTTACGTTCATTACGGTGTGAGGCAACCACCGTCACGGCAGTTTGCTTGGCTTTCACCAATGAAACGATGCCCTGAATAATATCCCGCTGGGAAGATAAACCTTCCATAAGCCACATTTTGAGTGTCATTTTTTGATTTTACCGTTCAAGGCTTGATGGTTAAAAGGATCGCTGTGGGGTGAGGCCACCCAATGGCGATGTCAATCATAACATGATGTCAGTCTGGAAGTGAAAATATACGTGAAAAAGTCACATAAAATGAATGTTATAGCCAAGTTGTTACCAAGCGTGAAAAAAATAAATCCATTTAAAACATCGAATTAACTAAAATAAAGCCGTTGGGCATCAAAAATGGGTTGTGCAAGAACAACATCATGATATGATTTTTTACTCATGGAATTTGGTGTAAAAAAATCACTGTTTTCAATACCAACTTGAAGGAACTTAAACCATGGTGTCATTAACCAAGAACCAGACCGTTTCGCTCAGCAAGCAGTCATCTGCCATCAACCAGCTGCACTTCGGCCTGGGGTGGGATCCGATCAAGAAGAAAGGCGGCCTGTTGAGCAAGATGTTCGGCGGCGGCAGTGATGCCATCGATCTCGATGCTGGCTGCGTATTGCTGGATAAAGATGGCAATACCCTCGACACAATCTGGTTCCGCCAGCTTAAGTCTCGCTGCGGCGCTGTGGTGCACAGCGGCGACAACCTGACCGGTGAAGGTGATGGCGATGACGAAGTCATCCTGGTCGAGCTGGCAAAGCTGCCTGCTCAGGTGGAATACCTGGCCTTTACCGTCAACAGCTTCCGTGGGCAGTCGTTCAACGATGTGGAAAACGCGTTTTGCCGCGTGGTCGATCAGGCCAAAAAGGAGCTGGCACGTTATGAGCTGAAAGAGCAGGGCGCTCATACCGGTATCGTGATTGCTTCACTTCGTCGTAACAATGGCCAGTGGGATTTTACCGCGCATGGCAAAGCCTGCAGTGGCAGAACCATTGATGACATGCATGCAGACATCAAAGCTACCGTGGTGCGCTAATGAATATGACTCCGGGGGCCAATGCCCCAGTTCCATCTAAATTACTGAAGGTTCGCGTGCTGTCCGGCGCACCGGTTGATGCCTCCGCTTTCCGCCTGTATGCCGATGGCAAAGTGAAAGGCGACGCGGACATGATCTTTTATGGTCAGCCCAATAGCGATGACGCCACGGTGTCTTTGACCAATGAAGGTCATAACGCCAACTTCGCGGTAGACGTCAGCCGCTTGCACCCAGACGTGCAGAAAGTCGCCTTTACGGTGACCTGTGAAGGGGCTCAGACCGTCGCGGGCCTGCAACGTTTGCTGATCCAGATTGAAGCGGATAACGAAGTACTGCTGGTGGGCACTGTTGAGCTGAATGGCCGCCAGGAAGCCGCATTGATCCTGGGTGAGCTTTACCGTCGCAACAGCGAATGGAAGTTCCGCTTTATCGCTCAGGGCTTCAACGGCGGGCTGAAACCGCTGGCTGAGCATTTTGGTGTGGATGTGGCGGATTCTCCTGCCCCGGCAGCGGCTCCTGCGCCAACGCCTGCACCGGCCCCAACGCCGGAGCCAGCTAAAATCAGCCTGAGCAAAGTGTCGTTGACCAAAGAAAAACCGGCTATCAGCCTGACCAAGCGGGATAACTTTGGGGAAATCCGTATCAACCTGAACTGGCATCGCGGCAGCGGCCCGACGGGTTTACGGGCGATGTTCAGTTCGAACAAGGGCGTCGATCTCGATCTCGGGGCGTTTGTTGAAATGGCCAACGGGGAAAAAACGGTGATCCAGGCGCTCGGTAAGCGTTTTGGTGACTACAACCGCGAGCCGTTTGTCCAACTGCAAGGCGATGACCGCACCGGTGATATCTCGGACGGCGAATGGCTGCACATCAACGGGCGCGAATGGAAACATATCCGCGAAGTGCTGGTTTATGCCTTCATCTACGAAGGGGTCGCGAGCTGGGATAAAACGGACGGCGTGGTGACATTGCATGTGCCAGATCAGCCACCGATTGAAACCCGCATGTCGGAAGGCCAGAACAACCGCAACATGTGCGCCATTGCGCGCCTGGTTAACGAGAACGGTAGCATCAAGGTTGAGCGTGTTAACCGCTTCTTTAACGGTCACAGTGACATGGATCAGGCTTTCGGCTGGGGTTTCAGCTGGAGAGCAGGGTCAAAGTAATCAATTTCACAGAGGATTTCACCATGAGTTTTTTCAACAAGGTTAAAGGGGCATTCAATGCCAGCCGCGACGAACTGACCAAGCAGGTCAGCCGTTTCAAGAATAAAAAGTTCATGCAGGGTACCGTGGCCGTGTGTGCCCGTATCTCCGTGGCCAGCGGCGGTGTCAGCACTGAAGAAAAACAGAAGATGATTGGGTTCCTCCAGGCATCTGATGAGCTGAAAGTGTTCGAGACTTCTGAAGTCATCGAATTCTTTAACAAGCTGATCGCCAGCTTCGAGTTCGATGTCGAAATCGGCAAAGGCGAAACCATGAAGTACATCCTGGCGCTGAAAGATCAGCCGGAAGCGGCCCAACTGGCCATCCGTGTGGGTATTGCCGTAGCCAAAAGCGACGGTGACTTCGACCAGGATGAGCAAAAAGCGGTACGCGAAATCGTGGCTGCTCTGGGCTTTGATGCGGCCGAATTCGGTCTTTAATGTAATATCTTCAGAAGGTTAATATGGTATCCACGCACATCGGCTTCCCGACCGAAACCGTCATTGTTTTCATTGTATTGGCTGTCGGGGCCATTTTTATCGACTTGTTTATGCACCGCGATGACAAGCCTATTTCGCTGAAGAGCGCAGCCCTATGGTCTGTGTTCTGGGTTGCCATAGCGATGGCCTTTGCCGGTTTCCTGTATATCCACCACGGCGCCGAAGTGGCCAGCCTGTTTGTCACCGGTTATGCCTTAGAGAAAGTGCTGTCGGTTGATAACCTGTTTGTCATGATGGCGATCTTCTCCTGGTTTGCCGTGCCGGATCGTTTCCGTCACCGCGTGCTCTACTGGGGCATTATCGGGGCTATCGTGTTCCGCGGCATCTTCGTTGCCATCGGTACCGGTTTGCTCAGCCTCGGGCCATACGTTGAAATTGTCTTTGCGCTGATCGTGGCCTGGACGGCGGTGATGATGTTGCGCAGCGGCGATGACGGTGATGAGATCGAAGACTACTCGCAGCACTTGGCGTACCGCATGGTGAAACGGTTCTTCCCGATTTGGCCGAAACTGCGGGGCCACGCTTTCCTGTTAAGCCAGAAAGAAGTTGATGAAGAGTTGGCTAAACCGGAAAACAAAGATGTGACGATTGGCCGTGGTGCCAAAGCCTGGCGGTACGCTACACCGCTGATGCTGTGTGTGGCTGTGGTTGAGCTTTCCGACGTGATGTTTGCGTTTGACTCGGTACCGGCCATCATCGCCGTGAGCCGTGAGCCGCTGATTGTCTACAGCGCCATGATGTTCGCCATCCTCGGCCTGCGTACGTTGTATTTTGTGCTGGAAGCCCTGAAGCAGTACCTGACGCATCTGGAAAAAGCCGTTATTGTGTTGCTGTTCTTCATTGCGGTGAAACTGGGTCTTAATGCCACCGACCACATCTGGCATCATGGGTACAGCATTTCAGCAACGGCGAGCCTGTTTGTCGTGCTGGGCGTTCTTGCGGTGGGTATTATCGCGAGCGTCATGTTCCCAGGCAAACCCGACGCCGAGGAGAAAAAGGAGAGCTGATCTCCTATCCAGCTGAAATCAATTCGCATGAGTTTACTTTTTTGAGAGGTTAGAACAATGAGTGTTTCTTTATCTAAAGGCGGTAATGTTTCCCTGAGTAAAGCAGCCCCAACCATGAAGAATGTGTTGATTGGTCTGGGTTGGGACGCACGCTCCACCGATGGTCAAGACTTTGACCTGGATGCCTCTGCATTCCTGCTGGCCGCAAACGGGAAAGTGCGCGGTGATGCTGACTTCATTTTTTATAACAACCTGACTTCTTCTGACGGTTCCGTTACCCATACCGGTGACAACCGTACGGGTGAAGGCGACGGTGATGACGAATCTCTGAAAATCAAACTGGATATGATCCCAGCGGATGTCGACAAAATCGTGTTTGTGGTCACTATCCACGATGCGCAGGCTCGTCGTCAGAGCTTCGGCCAGGTATCCGGTGCCTTTATCCGTTTGGTGAACGATGACAACCAGACCGAAGTGGCCCGTTACGACCTGACAGAAGATGCGTCCACCGAAACCGCCATGCTGTTTGGTGAGCTGTATCGCAACAACGCCGAGTGGAAATTCCGCGCGGTAGGTCAGGGTTATGCCGGTGGCTTGGCTTCCGTGTGTGCTCAGTACGGCATCAACGCGTCCTGATCGATAAGCTAGTTAATATGACGGGCAGTACACTACTGCCCGTATCATCCCCTACAAAGCAGGAGCTTTAAAATGGCAGTTTCTCTCGTAAAAGGCGGTAACGTATCCCTGACCAAAGAAGCACCAACCATGAACATTGCCATGGCTGGCTTAGGTTGGGATGCGCGTGTCACCGATGGCCAAGGGTTTGACCTGGACGCCTCCGTATTTATGGTTGGTGATGACGGTAAGGTGCTGGGCGACAGCAGCTTTATCTTCTTCAACAACAAGAAGAGTGCCTGTGGTTCCGTTGAGCACCAGGGCGACAACCGCACCGGTGAAGGCGATGGCGACGATGAGCAGGTCAAAATTGAGCTGAGCAAAGTGCCTGCTGAAGTCAAGAAACTGGTTTTCGCCGTGACCATCTATGATGCCGAAGCGCGTAAACAGAACTTTGGCATGGTCAGCAACAGCTACATGCGTATCTTCAACAACGATAACGGCACCGAAATCGCCCGCTTCGACCTGTCTGAAGATGCCTCTACCGAAACCGCGATGGTGTTCGGCGAGCTGTATCGCAACGGTGCCGAGTGGAAATTCAAGGCAGTAGGCCAAGGTTTTGCCGGTGGCCTGTCCGCTCTGGCTTCACAGCATGGCGTGAATATCTAAGATAGGCTCGTTGCCAGTGTGAGAACCGAGGTCAGGGGCTACAGATTAACCCCTGCATCTGATTATGGCTCCGCATCAGCTCCCTCTCCCTGTGGGAGAGGGTTGGGGTGAGGGGGATTACACGCTCCCCTTGCCCAGTCCCACCATCAATATCCCCGTTATGGAAAAGCTATTTTAACAGGAGGTTATCCTGATGATTTTACAGTCCGGCCAGAATCTGGTGGTCAATGGCACCCAGCTCAACCTGACCCTGCAGTATCCCGCCAACCCTGGTTTTAAGAGTGAGCCTGATACCGCAGTATTCCTGCTGAATGCCGAGGGCAAAGTCCGTGGCGATGCCGATTTTATCTTCTTCAATCAAACCGCTACCCCCAACCGCAGCGTCGTTTTACAAACCACCCACCAAAGCAGCACCCTCTCGTTAGATCTAAGCAAAATTGACGCCGATGTTAGCAAAATTGCCATCACTTTGGTGATTGATGGCTTGGACGCGATCTCTGGGCTGCAACACCTGAAAATGGATGCGCAGAACGTTGCCCAATACAGCGTAGAAACCCCGGGTCGTCAGGAGAAGGCGCTGATTGTCGCTGAAATTTATCGCCATGCTGGTAACTGGAAGCTGCGCGCACTGGGGCAAGGGTTTAACGGTGGCCTGGAGCCGCTGGCGTTAAACTATGGCGTTGATGTGGCTCAGCCAGCGGCGCCTGCTACTCCGCCGCCGACCGTCAGCCTAGAGAAAAAACTGCAGGATAAAGCCCCGCATTTGGTGAGCCTGGCGAAGAACGTCACCGTCAGCCTGGCTAAATTCAATCTGCAGTCGCTAAAAGCCAAGGTTGCGTTCGTGCTGGATGCTTCAGGATCGATGAGCGGGCAGTTCAAAAAGGGCAATGTGCAGGCGGTACTGGATCGCATCGCCGTGCTGGCCGTACAGTTTGATGATGACGGCTCGATGGACGTCTGGGGCTTTGCCGAAAAACATGCCAAATATCCCGATGTGACGCTGGATAATCTTGATGGCTATATCAAGGCGATCCAGGGCAGCGGCAAGCGCTCAATGTGGGAGATCCTGCCAAAACTGGGTGGCACCAATAATGAGCCGCCGGTGATGGAGGAGCTGATCGATACGTTTAAGCATAGCGATATGCCGGTGTATGTGGTGTTTATTACCGACGGTGGCATCAGCAAAACGCGCCAGATCAAAGAGGCGATCAAGCGTTCGGCCAATTATCCGATTTTCTGGAAGTTTGTCGGCCTGGGTGGCTCGAATTACGGCGTGCTGGAAAAGCTGGATACCTTCACCGATCGCCGGGTGGATAACACCAACTTCTTCGCGATTGACGACTTTGCCACGATGAAGGAAGACCGTTTGTACGATCTGCTGCTGGAAGAGTTTAAAGAGTGGTATGACGCGGCCAAGGCGGACCGGATTATTGTGTAGCCATGAGCCCTGGCCCTTCTCCCACAAGGGAAGGGCTAGGGGGAAATAGTGTTGCTGGGGCTGGTAATGGTTACCGTTGTTGGTTCGTCTTGCCGATGACATTAGGCTCCGCCACGCGCAACCTTTTGATCGCAGAGCGGCGCTTTGACCAGGCCGGATGGAAATGCCGCCAGTGCGCATCCTGGGCAGCCGCCAACAGTTCGTAGTCCCCACGGGTATCGCCCCAGGCTCTGAGATGATAGTTCCCCAATGGGCCGTAGATACTTTCCAGGCGTTCAACCTTCTGCCCACAGCGGCAGTTATGGCCGGTGATGCGCCCGGTGAGTTTACCGTCGACCACTTCCAACTGAGTACCAATCAGCTTGATGCCCAAACGATCGGCAAACGGCTGTAGCACCAGGGCTGGTGAAGCAGAACAAATCGTGACTTCAGCGCCGGAGCTGACCTCCATGGCAACCGCAATCAGCCCGGAAGGGCGCATCAGCTTGGTCCAATAGGCCGAACAAAAGGCTTCCGCCTGCTGGCGGAACCAGTGCTCATCAACCCCGGTCAGGAAAACCTTAATCAGGGTTTCTTTTAGCTCGTCGCGGGTGAGTTTTTTGCGCATATGCTTAAATGCAGGCTGCGCCAGCCGCAATAAGCGACGGGCAAATACGCGCCGGCCAAAAGCGAAACGCAGGAATGGGATAAAACTGTCGTGGTGAGTCAGCGTTCCGTCAAAATCAAAAACCGACAAAACTTGCGTTGTCCGACTTGCCTCTGTATCCATTTTTAAATCATACCTCTACTGTGCAACACAGGGCATTCCCCCCAATCCTGTGGATGATAGCAGAACTCCCCCGCAGGTTGAATTTTTGCCAGCCAAGCCTGCGGCGGTGGCGCTAACCCTAGTGACGGGCATGTCACCCCATTAAAGCATATGGGGTTCAAGGGCTATGAAAACCAGCAATCTAGCTACCACCGGTAAACCTTGCCCATTCCTGCTGATGCTCGCTGGCAGATTAGCATTCAGAAAGGGTAGCTCATCTGACCTGGCTCGGGAGTTTTCCCAGGTAACATCAGATTTGAGCATCGCTACGCCCTTAAACGTAGGGATAACAATCCATCACATCTTCTTACCTTTTGTCATCTTTGGCCAGTATACTTAATTCCAGCTTGAGGGCACTTTGCCGCTCAGGAATGGTCAACCTTAACGAATGAAGGGATACACAATGAAAAATATTTTCTTTTTTGATGCGATGCTGACGCCGAAAATCATTACCGGCGTTTATTGGCTTTGCCTGCTGGGCATCCTGGTCGGTGGCATCGGGTCGATGTTCTATGGTGAGTTTTTCCGTGGGCTACTGGCCATGATCATTGGCGGTGTCTTTACCCGTGTCTGTTTTGAAATGGTGATCATCGCCTTCAAAAATAACGAGTACCTACGCAAGATTGCTGAAAAGCCGTAATGTGGTGAACGGCAGACATTTCCTCACCGGGCTCACAACGCAGAGGCGCAGCGTACTGCGCCCACTCAGCTAAACCCGAGCAGGGTAAACGCATCGTCCTCGGGGTAGTAATCCAGCAGTCGCGTGGTCTCCTCTAACGACAGTCGCTTATAGCGATTGTTAGAGATGCCATGCACCACCGCATGCTGCACGTTGGTAACGCGGATGCAGCGATCGAGCAGATCGGCGGCATCCCGGTGGCTCAGGAAGGCGCTCATATCCCGCGCGCTGATCTGTTGCCCCGCTTCCAACGTCGTGAAGTTGGCAATCCGCACCGACAGTGCAGAAAGCCCCTCCTGATGGGCAAAATAGGCGGCGATCCCTTCGCCAAACGCCTTGCTGGCCCCGTACATATTCTTCGGCTTCGGCGCATCGTCCGGGCGCACCTGGTAATCCAATGGATAGCCTTCCACCGCTTGTGCACTGCTGGCAAACACCACGCGTTGGCAGCCTGCGTCTTTCGCTGCCCGGAAGATGTTGAATGTACCAAGGATGTTGTTGTTCATCAGTGAAGAACAGAAATCGGCATCCGCCGAAGGATCGGCAGCCAAATGCAGCACGGTATCGATGTTGACGCAGGCTGCCCGGCAAGCGTCGATATCGGTGATATCGAACGTCAGTACCTCGTCATTGGGCCGCAAATGAGAGATCAGGCCAGCTTTTTTTTCCGCCAGGCGAAAATCGTAACGATGGCCAGCGAACTGCCTGAACACGGTAGCCACTCGGCCACCGGCACCGGTAATCAACACCCGCCCAAGCTCTGTACGTAATGCCATGGCGACTACGTTCCCTAAAACAAATTTTCTGGAGTCTAGTAATAATACTCCGAACTATATTTGTCCATCTTTAGTTAGTACTTCTGATGTGTTTTCTGGGCTAATTAAGATTTTACTTAGTATTTATACGGGTTTTAAGAGGGTTTTTAGGCTACTCAAAAATGAGTATAATGATAAGATCGATGAAACAAACAGGTCGAAAATAAATCGTAATTCGATGTTATTTAATGGTTTTAGTCTTTATTGATTATGTTTTGTTGCGTGTTAAGACATGTCTTTACTGTAAATTACACTCCGGAAATAGGTTAAATTATGTAATGTTTTTGTGGCTGGGTAGCGCTACAAAAGTGCTGAAGGGATGACAGGGGATTTTGTCTACCGGATCACACTTCGGCAACTTTGTGGCGGAAAGCCTTGCCGCACTGAAAAACAGAATGTTACCGTCATAGCTCAACCGATTTAGGATTGTCACTGCTTTGGCAGGCAAAACCTAAACCTCGAGTTTCTGTTTCCCCATGTTGGGATCAGAGGCCGCGAGGTTTAGGTTTTTTTTTGCGCTGAATTCCTCCACGACGATTGGCCATCGCCGTGGCTGGGGAGCAGCAAGGTTAAGCGTTAAGGATGCAACCATGAAATATCAGGAATTAGCCAGTGAGATCTTGGCCGGCGTCGGTGGCCGCGACAATGTGAAAAGCCTGGTGCATTGCGCCACCCGCCTGCGTTTTAAACTGCAAGAACACGGTAAGGCGGATGCGGAGGCGCTGAAGAAAAATCCGGGCGTCATCATGGTCGTGGAAAGCGGTGGCCAGTTCCAGGTGGTGGTAGGTAACCACGTCGGGGAGGTTTATAACGCCTTGAATGCGCAGCTTGGTGCGGGTGAGGAAACGCCCGCCAATGCACAAGAAGATAAACAGGAAAACCTGCTCAGCCGCTTTATCGACGTGGTTTCCGGCATTTTTACCCCGTTGCTTGGTGTGATGGCGGCTTCGGGGATCCTGAAGGGCTTCCTGGCGTTGAGCCTGGCCTGTGGTTGGCTGTTGGAGAGTAGCGGCACCTACAAGCTGCTGTTTGCGTCGAGTGACGCGCTGTTCTATTTCTTACCGATCATGCTGGGTTACACCGCAGGTAAGAAATTTGGCGGTAACGTTTTTGTCACCATGGCTATTGGTGGAGCGTTGACGCATCCGCTGATGATGGGGGCTTTTGAGGCGGCTCAGCTTCCGGGTGCCCAGCCGGAGTATTTCCTCGGCATCCCTATTACCTTTATCAACTACAGCTCGTCGGTCATTCCGATCATTTTTGCCGCCTGGGTATCCTGCCGCCTGGAGCCGCTATTTAACCGCGTGTTGCACAGCGCACTGCGTAATTTCGTGACGCCGTTGATGTGCCTGGTGATCACCGTGCCGCTCACCTTCCTGCTGATTGGCCCGGCGGCTACCTGGCTGAGCCTGATGTTGGCCAATGGCTATCAGGCTATCTATGCCTTCAACCCGATCGTGGCCGGTGCCTTTATGGGCGCGGCCTGGCAGGTCTGTGTGATCTTCGGCCTGCATTGGGGGCTGATACCGCTGATGCTCAACAATATGAGCGTGTTTGGCCGTGACACTCTGTCTCCACTGCTGCTGCCTGCGGTGATGGGGCAAGTGGGGGCTACGTTGGGCGTGATGCTGCGTACCCGCGATGCCAAGCTGCGGGTGATGGCGGGCTCTGCCGTTACCGCCGGTATCTTCGGTATTACTGAGCCTGCTGTATACGGGGTCACGCTGCCAAACAAACGGCCATTTATTTTCGGCTGTATTGGCGGGGCGCTGGGTGGTGCGGTGATCGGTTACTTCCACACGGCAACCTACTCGTTTGGTTTGGTCAGTATTTTCACCTTTGCCCAGATCATTCCGGCGGGCGGCTTTGATGCGACGGTCCTGGGGGCGATTGCCGGTACCTTGGTATCGTTTGTGTTTGCGACCATTGCCAGCTATCTGTTCGGCCTCGTACCGCCAGCGGAACAACCGGCTGAAGCGGCCCCGGCCCCAGCTCCACAGGCATCTCTCAACCGCAAGCAGCAGGTCACCAGCCCGATTGCTGGCGACATCATCCCGTTGGAACAGGTTCAGGATGCCACCTTTGCCAGCGGCCTGCTGGGTAAAGGCGTGGCCATTATGCCGCACCAGGGCCGTGTGGTGGCCCCAGTCAATGGCTATGTGGCATCGCTGTTCAAAACCAAGCACGCCATCGGCATTGAATCGGATGAGGGGGCTGAGGTGCTCATCCACGTGGGTATCGATACCGTCAAGCTTAACGGCCTGCATTTTACCGCCCACATCAAAGAGGGCGATCGCGTTAAACAGGGCGATCTGCTGATCGAGTTTGACCAAGAGGCGATCCGTGCCGCAGGTTTCGATACCACCACGCCGATCATCATCAGCAACAGTGACGACTATGTCGATGTGCTCACCAGCGGCCAAAGCCCGGTGCAGGAACAGGCACCGCTGCTGACACTATTACGTTAATCAGGTTTATTGAGGAGAAAGCGATGAGTTGCAAATTTCCACAGCATTTTCTATGGGGCGGCGCGGTCGCGGCAAATCAGGTAGAAGGCGCGTATCTGGAGGATGGCAAAGGCCTTTCGACGTCAGATCTGCAACCCCAAGGGATCTTTGGTGGGCTGACGCCGCGCGTTGCCGGAGACAGCGGTATCAAGGATGTGGCGATCGATTTCTACCACCGTTACCCTGAAGATATCGCGTTGTTTGCCGAGATGGGCTTCAAGTGCCTGCGTACCTCGATCGCCTGGACGCGTATCTTCCCGCAAGGGGACGAAGAAGTGCCGAATGAAGCCGGGCTGGCATTTTATGATCGACTGTTCGACGAGATGGCAAAATACGGCATTCAGCCGTTGATCACCCTGTCGCATTACGAAATGCCCTATGCATTGACGCAAAAGTATGGCGGTTGGGGCAATCGCCAACTTATTGAGTTCTTCGAGCGTTACGCCCGCACGGTGTTCGAGCGTTACAAGCACAAGGTCAAACACTGGCTGACCTTCAATGAGATCAACATGTCGCTGCATGCGCCGTTCACCGGCGTGGGTCTGCCGGAAGACAGCAGCAAAAGCGAGATTTACCAGGCGATCCACCATCAGTTGGTAGCCAGCGCCAAGGCGGTAAAAGCCTGCCATGAGATCGTGCCGGACGGTAAGATCGGCAATATGTTGCTGGGCGGTATTCTTTATCCGCTGAGCTGCAAGCCGGAAGACCTGTTGGAAACCCAGCGCCAGAACCGCGACTGGATGTTCTTTGGTGACGTGCAGGTGCGCGGTGCGTACCCGGCCTATATGAAGCGCTTCTTCCGTGAGAACGGCATTCAGGTAACGATCACCGAGGAAGACAAGCAGGCGCTGCGCGAAACCGTCGACTTTATCTCCTTCAGTTACTATATGAGCGGCTGTGTCACCACCGACGAAGAAAAGAACCAGACCGCCCGGGCCAATATCCTCAACATGGTGCCTAACCCGCATCTGGCAAGCTCGGAATGGGGCTGGCAGATTGACCCGGTGGGGCTGCGCTATCTGCTCAACGTGCTGTATGACCGCTATCAGAAACCGCTGTTTATCGTCGAGAACGGCCTGGGGGCGAAAGACCGCATCGAGGCCGACGGCAGCATCAACGACGATTACCGCATTGACTATATCAACGATCATCTGGTGCAGGTTGCGGAAGCGATCGACGATGGAGTTGAGGTGATGGGTTATACCAGTTGGGGGCCGATCGATCTTGTCAGTGCTTCCAAAGCGGAGATGGCGAAGCGCTACGGCTTTATTTATGTCGATCGCGATGATGCAGGTAAGGGCAGCCTGGAGCGCCGCCGCAAGAAGAGTTTCTACTGGTATCGTGATGTGATCCACAGCAACGGCAGCAGCTTGAAGATCAAGTAATTACTCAGGAAAACAGGCCCCTCACCCCAACCCTCTCCCACAGGGAGAGGGAGCTGCCCCGGTGTTGCGGTCGGGTGCTGCGATCGCTTTGTCCTGCCTAAAAGGGATCTGATTGGGGGCAATGGCCAGGTAATTTCTGCAAATGATAGTCAACTCGATCGGTCCCCTTGTATGTTTAAGGTACTTTAATTACCCGCCCAAAGGCGGGTAGACTTTAACCGAGTTGTACCTGACGCTACAGCCCGATTCCCCTCTGGGACAACAAGCCCGTGGGAGAGCTTATGGCGTGGCGTCAGTTTTCCTGTTAACCCGAACAGCTGCCAGGGCGGCATCAGCCAGCCCGTATCTTACAAGGCCGGGAGACTTGAAATGACTGAACATGCAACCGTCGGTATCGACATTGCCAAAGACACTTTTGACGTATACATCGACCCAACTCGGCAGCTTCTGCATCTGGATAACACACCGGAAGGCCATCAGCAGTTGCTGAGTTCGCTCTCTGCCATCACCGTCAAGCTTGTCGTGATGGAGGCGACAGGCCGATATCACTCATTACTGGCCGCCACGCTTGAGTTGGCTGGGTTACCCGTGGCCGTGGTCAATCCACGCCAGGTAAAAAACTTCGCTCGTGCGCTAGGGACCCTGTACAAAACCGACCCGAATGATGCGCGTATCATCTGCGAGTTTGGCCGGAGAATGGAGCCCGAAGCCCGCCCCACACCGGATGAACAGACGCAGCGTCTGGCCGGGATGGTGACCCGCCGTCGCCAACTGGTCGATAACAGGACCATGGAGATAAACCGCTATAAAAGCTGCGATGACGTGGTGGTCTCAGCGGGCATCAAGCGGCATATCGACTGGCTGACCGCTGAAATCCGGGATGCAGATGACGATATCGACAGGCAAATAAAAGTGATGCCTCTGTGGCGGGAAAAGGCGACGTTGTTGGAGGAAGTCAAAGGTATCGGGCCGACAACGATGGCGGTGCTTCTTGCGATGTTGCCGGAGCTGGGGAGGCTGAATCGGCACAAAATAAGCGCGTTGGTTGGCGTGTGTCCCTATGCCCATGACAGTGGAAAAATGAAAGGGAAGCGAAGTATCTGGGGAGGGCGAAGCGCGGTGCGTTCAGCGCTATACATGGCGACCTTGTCAGCGGTGCGGTACAACCCGACAATCCGGGAGTTTTACGAGCGCCTGACAGGGCGTGGAAAACCGTTCAAGGTGGCGGTAACCGCCTGCGTGAGAAAGCTGCTAACCATCCTGAATGCGATGCTGCGGGATAATAAAAAATGGGTGACAAATTAATCATCACCCGTTGACTTTAAACACAGCTGCTCTCCCTGTGGGAGAGGGCTAGGGTGAGGGGCCATAGCAGTGCTTATGTCTCCCACCTATCTCAAGCTTACGTCACCTCGTTTGCCTGATATCGCTGCCGGGCATGGTCAAACCAACGGGCCGGGACGTTATGCGGAGGCAGCTGCAGCGCCTGCAAGCCCTGTTCGATGATATAGCTAGCCTGCCGCCACAGCTGTGGATCGCCTTCGGTCAGCACTTCCAGCAGGCGCTGTTTTTCCACCAGGTAGGTTTTGGCGAAGTGGCTATCGTATTGCAGCAGGGAACGGGTGTTGTCGATCAAATCGGCCAGCTTGATGGTTTTGGCCTGTGGGGAGGCATTGGCGCTGTGGCGACGATCGCGGTTCTTGCGTTGATAGCGATTTTCCGCGCTGCCGACGCTGACGTTGGTCAGCATAGCGACCAGGCTGGCAACCTGCAGGCCAAAATGGCTTTCGATATCGGCCAGCGTAGAGGGGGTATCTTCCACGGTGTCATGCAACCAGGCCGCAGCCAGCATCTCTTCGCTGTGCGGCACGCTGCTGACAATCTCCATCACTGCCTGCGGATGCACAATATACGGGTCGTTCGTGTATTTGCGGCGCTGATCGATCGCTCCATGCGCTTTGGTGGCATAGCGGCGGGCGCGTTCGGCCAAGGTGTCAGTCATGCTTTGATTTCCCTGCGGCATCCGATAGATAGAACTTAGCATACCGTGCTTAACGTCGGTTGTGCGAGCCTGGGCTACGCGCAGAATGGTCTACACTGGATCGGGTCACCAACCCGAAAAGGAACGATCTATGTCTATTGAGAAAGTGGTTTATCGCGCCCATGCCAAGGCAACCGGTGGCCGAGACGGCCGTGCAACCTCATCCGACGGCGTGTTGGACGTGAAATTAGGCGTGCCGAAAGAGATGGGCGGCGCCGGTGGGGAGGTTACCAACCCTGAGCAACTGTTTGCCGCGGGCTATTCGGCCTGTTTCCTGGGGGCACTGAAGTTTGTCGCCTCGAAGGAAAAAGTGAAAATTCCTGCTGAAGCCTCCATCGAGGGCACCGTCGGTATCGGTGAGATCCCCAACGGTTTTGGCATTGAGGTTCAACTGGATATCAGCTTGCCGGGCGTTGAGCGTAGCGTCGCGGAAGACTTGGTGAAGAAAGCCCATGTGGTCTGCCCCTACTCCAACGCCACGCGCGGCAATATCGATGTAACCCTTAACATTAAATAATGTTCTCTGCCAATAACCGGTGAAAGAGGGGGACAGTGCTCCCCCATTCACAAGTCCTGTCTCCCCGCTATTTTTCTCACAAAATTGGCAAAAAATGCTCGTTTACTGAGATTTTTCTTGATTCTGTTCTGCAGAATGATGCTTATTGCCCATCGGCTGAACCTGAGGGCATATCGACTGTCTGATGGTTTCAGAACTTGAAGCCCGGAGCCACTGCGTTACATGAACAAAGTTAAATCGCTATCACAGCAGAATTTATCGTTATTGTTAGCGATCTATATCGGCATCTTTTTAAACCTTTCCGTTTTCTATCGTCGTTTTGATTCTTTTGCGCACGGCATTCAGGGGATCAAGGTGGTTTCTGCGGTGACAGAAGTCATTGCCATTGTCCTGTTCACCTTCTTTATCATGCGGCTGGTATCCCTCGGGGGCCGGCTGTTTTACCGCATCGTCGCCTCTTTGCTGGTATTGATCTCCGTCGCTGCCAGTTACTACATGACGTTCTTCAACGTGGTGATTGGCTATGGGATTATCGTTTCGGTGATGACCACCGATATCGATCTCTCCAAAGAGGTGGTCGGGCTGAATTTTGTGCTGTGGATGATCGTGGTCAGCGCTTTGCCGCTGTTGTGCATCTGGAGCAATAACCTGCGCGATACCCTGATCGAACAAATGAAAACGCCAGGGCAGCGGATTAAGCCACTGTTGATCATGTTGGCGGTGGTCGCGCTGGTGTGGCTGCCGTTGCGTACCTTGGATAAAGAGCAAAGCGCACAGGAAAAGATCACCAATATCGATCTGCCGAGCTATGGGGGGGTGGTTGCGCACTCTTATCTGCCTTCCAACTGGCTTTCGGCGCTGGGGCTGTTTGCCTATACCCGTTATGATGAAAGCTCGGATGCAGCCAACATGTTCGATCCCAGCAAGAACTTTACCTATGTTGCGCCAGAGGGCATTGATGACACCTACGTGGTGTTTATCATCGGTGAAACCACCCGCTGGGATCATATGGGCATCCTGGGCTATGAGCGTGATACCACGCCAAAGCTGTCGCAGGAGAAAAACCTGGTGGCATTTCGTGGGGAATCTTGTGATACCTCTACCAAGCTTTCGTTGCGCTGTATGTTCGTGCGCGAGCATGGTACCTCGGATAACCCGCAGCGAACCCTGAAAGAGCAGAATATCTTTGCCGTACTGAAAGAGCTGGGCTTCAGTTCCGAACTGTTCGCGATGCAGAGCGAGGTATGGTTCTACAACAATACTGATGTAGATAATTATTCATTCCGTGAAATGATCGCCTCAGAGAAGCGTAACGACGGTAAATCGGTGGACGATATGCTGTTGGTGGATGAGATGAAAGAGTCGCTGGCCCGCCATCCCAACGGTAAGCATCTGGTGATCCTGCATACTAAAGGGTCGCATTACCTCTATTCACAGCGCTATCCGCGTAGTTTTGCTCGTTATCAGCCGGAATGCATGGGCGTGGATGAGTTCTGCTCCAAAGAGCGCTTGATTAACGCCTATGACAATTCGGTGCTGTACACCGATACCTTTATCGACAGTGTGATTGACCAGGTGCGCGATAAGAAGGCTATCGTGTTCTACGCGGCCGACCATGGCGAATCCATTGGTGAAAACTCGCACCTGCATGGTACGCCGCGTGAAATGGCCCCGCCGGAGCAGTTCCGTGTGCCGATGATCGTCTGGGCTTCCGATAAATACCTCGAAGACCCACAGCACAAGAGTGCGTTTGAGCAGTTGCAGACCCAACAGCGTGTGGGCCAGCCGCACCGTCACGTAGAACTGTTTGACTCTATCCTCGGCTGCCTGGGTTACACCTCGCCAGACGGTGGTATTGTTGAGAGCAATAACTGGTGTCGTCTGCCGCAGAGTAAAGCGGACGCCAAAGTGCTGTAAACCGAACCTGAAAGGCCGTATCCGCTCAGATACTGGCCTGTTTGGCGCTTTTAGCGCCACTTGGTGTGCGGGGGTGAAAAAGAGATTGACGCGTATACGGCCCGGCAGTAAGATGCGCCCCGCATCGGCGAGTAGCGCAGCTTGGTAGCGCAACTGGTTTGGGACCAGTGGGTCGGAGGTTCGAATCCTCTCTCGCCGACCACATTCAAGAAAGCCCGCTTTTTTAAGCGGGCTTTTTTACGTCTGGAGTTTATGAGGATGAGAACCTCCGCGGAGGTCGACAAATCTGTCGGGAACAGATTTGCATATCGCGTCAGCGATACCCCGAAGTGGCGAGTATCATGGACGATACGAGTGAATCCTCTCTCGCTGAGTACATTCAAGAAAGCCCGCTTTTTTAAGCGGGCTTTTTTACGTCTGGAGTTTATTGCTCAGGCTGCCTTACCAATGACAAAATCGAAATGGATTTGGTCGTAGGGGAAAATCACCCCGGCTGTACCCTTATCAACGATGCCGCAAGCCAACAACGCCTGAAGATCCGTATGCACAGCTTTGACATCCCGCTCAACGCGACGAGCAACTCCTGCCCGTATGGCAAAAAATGTCTACCTCTAGCTAGGCATCAATAGTGTGAGGGGAAGTAGAGGCTGGCAAGAGGGCTCTTTTAATGGTTGCGAGTCCACTCGCAACGTGGGGTCAGTAGCCAGCGGAATGGTAAGAAATCCCTCACGCACAACCCCTCCACCCAGCTCCCTCTTTCGGGTAGTGCCCCAGCATTTCCTCCTGTCTTTTACCAGGATCACAAAAATAACCGCTCAGATATTCATCATTCAGCAATAATCTTTTTTGGTTTTTTATTGGAGGTTAATGCTGGATAGGTCCTTAACGCTGGTTCATGACGCCAAGATTTAACCGGTAGCACAAGTTTTAATGCTGTAAATGTTGCTGAAAGGTTTTTTTTATGTTTGCTTGCTGTTTCTCACAGTCTAGGTAAATCCCTACTGGTTATATTGACGGCACCCCAAACAGTTGGCAATTTGGTACCCTCAGGGATAAGAGTGAGAGGTGTATGAGTGGAATTCACTCGCTCAAACGCCCTGCCGTGATGCGTTCCATCCGGCATTCTCGCGTTTTTTATTCCTCCTGCCTTCGGGCACTGACCGCACAGGCCGCGTAACAAAAAATATTAGGCTCTGGCGGTAATACACACACCACATCACATACGGAGCACTAGCGATGACAAGTTCCTTGGGTAAATCAGGGATTCTGAAATTCGGTATCGGCCTGATTGCGCTGACCGTTGCGGCCAGCGTGCAGGCAAAGACGCTGGTTTACTGTTCTGAAGGCTCTCCTGAAGGGTTCAACCCGCAGTTGTTC
The DNA here is from genome assembly GCF_019968705.1 of Serratia sp. JSRIV004. Lineage (NCBI taxonomy): Bacteria > Pseudomonadati > Pseudomonadota > Gammaproteobacteria > Enterobacterales > Yersiniaceae > Serratia > Serratia sp. JSRIV004. The sequence continues at coordinate 235,638 of NZ_CP074140.1, forward strand.
ACCTCCGGTACCACCTATGATGCCAGCTCAGTGCCAATCTATAACCGTCTGGTTGAGTTCAAACTGGGCACCACCGAACTGGAACCCGGCCTGGCAGAGAAGTGGGACGTCAGCGAAGACGGTAAAACCTATACCTTCCACCTGCGCAAAGGCGTGAAGTGGCAGGACAGCAAAGATTTCAAACCTAGCCGTGAACTGAATGCCGACGACGTGGTGTTCTCCTTCATGCGTCAGCTCGATCCAAACCACCCTTACCACAAGGTTTCTGGCGGCAGCTATGAATACTTCCAGGGTATGGGCATGCAGGATCTGATCAGCAAAGTCGAGAAAGTGGACGACAACACCGTTCGCTTCACGCTGACCCGTCCAGAAGCGCCATTCCTGGCTGACCTGGGCATGGACTTCGCTTCTATTCTGTCTGCAGAATATGCCGACAAGATGATGAAAGCCGGTACGCCAGAGAAAGTGGACCTGAACCCTGTGGGTACCGGGCCGTTCCAACTGTTGCAGTACCAGAAAGACTCCAAAATCCTCTACAAGGCCTTTGACGGTTTCTGGGGCACCAAACCGAAGATCGATCGCCTGGTGTTCTCCATCACGCCAGATGCCTCTGTGCGTTACGCCAAACTGCAGAAAAACGAGTGCCAGGTCATGCCGTACCCGAACCCGGCAGACATCGCTCGCATGAAGCAGGACAAAACCATCAACCTGATGGAACAGCCTGGCCTGAACGTCGGCTACCTGTCGTTCAACACCGAGAAGAAGCCGCTGGATAACGTGAAGGTGCGTCAGGCACTGACCATGGCGGTGAACAAGCAGGCCATCGTGGATGCGGTGTATCAGGGGGCGGGTCAACCTGCCAAGAACCTGATCCCACCAACCATGTGGGGCTATAACGACGAGATCAAAGATTACACTTACGATCCGGTCAAGGCCAAAGAGCTGCTGAAAGAAGCAGGCATGCCAGATGGCTTCTCCATCGATCTGTGGGCGATGCCGGTACAGCGTCCGTATAACCCGAACGCACGTCGTATGGCTGAGATGATCCAGTCCGACTGGGCGAAGATTGGCGTCAATGCCAAGATCGTCACCTACGAGTGGGGCGAGTACCTCAAGCGTGCCAAAGACGGTGAGCACCAGACGGTCATGATGGGCTGGACCGGTGACAATGGGGATCCAGACAACTTCTTCGCCACGCTGTTCAGCTGTGCGGCCGCTAAAGATGGTTCCAACTACTCCCGTTGGTGCTACAAGCCGTTTGAGGATCTGATCCAACCGGCCCGTGCCGAAGCAGACCACGACAAACGCGTCGCACTCTACAAGCAGGCTCAGGTAGTCATGCACGATCAGGCCCCGGCGCTGATTGTTGCCCACTCCACCGTTTACGAGCCAGTGCGTAAAGAAGTGAAGGGCTATGTGGTCGATCCGCTTGGTAAACATCACTTTGAGAACGTTTCTCTGGACTAAGCCTACCAAGGCGGGTTGAAGGACTGGGATAGTTAATCTGCAGGGGCGCAATACGTTGCGCCCCTGCATTCCCGTCCCCAGAAGAATGTCGTGAAGCGTGTGAGTTTTAATAAGCCTGGCGGACGATGAGCTGCCAGGCACTTTATACAGAGAGTTCGGGATATGTTGCAGTTCATACTCCGACGTTTGGGGTTAGTTATCCCAACGTTTATCGGCATAACGTTGCTGACTTTTGCATTCGTCCATATGATCCCCGGCGATCCGGTGACCATTATGGCCGGGGAACGCGGGATCTCCGCAGAGCGCCATGCACAACTCATGGCAGAGATGGGGCTGGATAAACCGCTCTATCACCAATACTTCAATTACGTCACCAACGTGCTGCAGGGCGATTTGGGGACGTCCCTCAAAAGCCGTATCTCCGTGTGGGAAGAGTTTGTGCCGCGCTTTAAGGCCACCCTGGAACTGGGCCTGTGCGCGATGCTCTTCGCGGTGATTGTCGGTATCCCGGTGGGGGTGCTGGCGGCCGTCAAGCGAGGTTCGGTGTTTGACCATACCGCCGTGGGTCTCTCCCTGACCGGCTATTCAATGCCGATCTTCTGGTGGGGCATGATGCTGATCATGCTGGTCTCGGTACAGCTCAACCTCACGCCCGTATCGGGGCGAATAAGCGATACGGTCTTCCTTGATGACAGCCTGCCGCTGACCGGCTTTATGCTGATCGACACCCTGTTCTGGGGGGAGCCGGGTGATTTCATCGACGCCGTGATGCATATGATCCTGCCTGCCATCGTGTTGGGCACCATCCCGCTGGCGGTTATCGTGCGTATGACCCGTTCCTCCATGCTGGAAGTGCTGGGTGAAGACTATATCCGTACTGCGCGCGCCAAGGGTGTGAGCCGTATGCGGGTGATCGTGGTGCATGCGTTGCGTAACGCCTTGCTGCCGGTGGTGACGGTGATCGGCCTACAGGTCGGTACCCTGCTGGCCGGGGCGATCCTGACCGAAACCATCTTCTCCTGGCCGGGGCTTGGCCGCTGGCTGATGGATGCGTTGCAACGCCGTGATTATCCGGTTGTTCAGGGCGGCGTATTGCTGGTCGCCTGTATGATTATTCTGGTTAACCTGCTGGTAGACGTGCTCTACGGCGTGGTCAACCCGCGTATTCGCCACAAGAAATAAGGGGCGCTCTGATGTCTCAAATGACCGAGTCTGTAGTGAAAGGTGCGCCGAAGCCAATGACCCCGTTCCAGGAGTTTTGGCACTATTTCAAGCGCAACAAAGGGGCCGTGGTTGGCCTGGCTTATATCGTTATCATGCTGGTGGTTGCCGTGGGGGCCGGGTTCCTGGCTCCACATGCGCCTGCCGAACAGTTCCGTGATGCCCTGCTTAGGCCCCCGGTCTGGGAGACTGGCGGAAGCTGGAAGTTTATTCTGGGTACCGACGATGTCGGCCGTGATGTGTTGTCGCGCCTGATGTACGGTGCCAGGCTCTCGCTGTTGGTCGGCTGCCTGGTGGTGGTGCTTTCGCTGGTGATGGGCGTGGTATTCGGCCTGTTAGCCGGTTATTTCGGCGGCGTAGTCGATGCCATCATCATGCGCGTGGTCGATATCATGCTGGCACTGCCAAGTCTGCTGTTGGCGTTGGTGCTGGTGGCGGTGTTTGGGCCCTCGATCGTTAACGCCTCGCTGGCGCTGACCTTCGTTGCTTTGCCGCACTATGTCCGCTTGACTCGCGCTGCGGTGCTGGTGGAAGTGAACCGCGATTACGTGACGGCTTCCCGCGTGGCGGGGGCTGGGGCGGCGCGTCAGATGTTCGTCAATATCCTGCCAAACTGCCTGGCACCGCTGATCGTGCAGGCTTCTCTCGGTTTCTCGAACGCCATTCTGGATATGGCCGCTCTCGGCTTCCTGGGTATGGGTGCGCAACCGCCAACGCCGGAGTGGGGCACCATGCTCTCCGACGTACTGCAGTTCGCGCAAAGTGCCTGGTGGGTTGTGACCTTCCCAGGGGTGGCCATTCTGCTGACGGTTTTGGCCTTTAACCTGATGGGGGACGGCTTGCGTGATGCTCTCGACCCCAAACTCAAGCAGTAACAGAGGAAGAGAGAATGGCGTTATTAAATGTAGACAAGCTTTCGGTGCACTTCGGTGACGAAGGTGCGCCGTTCCGCGCGGTAGACCGAATCAGCTACAGCGTAGAACAGGGGCAGGTGGTTGGCATCGTCGGTGAATCCGGCTCCGGTAAATCCGTCAGCTCGCTGGCGATCATGGGGTTGATCGATTTCCCCGGCAAGGTGATGGCCGACAAGCTGGAGTTCAACGGCCAGGACCTGCGGAAAATCTCGGAAAAAGAGCGCCGCCAGCTGGTGGGCTCCGAAGTCGCGATGATCTTCCAGGACCCGATGACCAGCCTGAACCCGTGCTATACCGTCGGTTTCCAGATTATGGAAGCGCTGAAGGTGCATCAGGGCGGTAATCGCCGTACCCGTCGCCAACGCGCTATCGACCTACTCAATCAGGTAGGCATTCCCGATCCGGCCTCGCGGCTGGACGTTTACCCTCATCAGCTTTCTGGCGGGATGAGCCAGCGTGTGATGATCGCCATGGCGATCGCCTGCCGGCCCAAGCTGCTGATTGCGGATGAACCGACGACCGCGCTCGACGTGACCATTCAGGCCCAGATCATTGAGCTGCTGCTCGAGCTGCAACAGCGCGAAAACATGGCGCTGCTGCTGATCACCCACGATCTGGCGCTGGTGGCGGAAGCGGCACACCACATCATCGTGATGTATGCCGGGCAGGTGGTGGAATCCGGCAAGGCGGTAGAAATTTTCCGTTCGCCGCGCCACCCGTACACCCAGGCGCTGCTGCGTGCGTTGCCGGAGTTTGCTACCGACAAGGCGCGTTTGGCCTCGCTGCCTGGTGTGGTGCCGGGCAAGTACGATCGGCCGGAAGGCTGCTTGCTGAACCCGCGTTGCCCGTATGCTACCCAACACTGTCGCGAAGAAGAGCCGGAACTGCGCAGCATTCCCGGCCGTCAGGTTAAATGTCACACACCGCTGGATGATGCGGGGAGGCCGACCGTATGAGCCAGAACCACCCTTTATTGCAGGCCATTGACCTGAAAAAACACTACCCGGTCAAGAAGGGGCTGTTTGCCCCGGAACGACTGGTGAAGGCGCTGGACGGGGTTTCCTTTACCCTTGAGCGTGGTAAAACCCTGGCGGTGGTTGGGGAGTCTGGCTGTGGCAAGTCCACGCTGGGCCGCCTGCTGACCATGATCGAAATCCCTACCGGTGGTGAGCTGTACTATCAGGGGCAAGATCTGCTTAAGCCGGACGTGACGGCAGAGAAGCTGCGCCGCCAGAAGATCCAGATCGTGTTCCAGAATCCTTACGGATCGCTTAACCCTCGTAAGAAGGTGGGGCAGATCCTCGAGGAGCCGCTGTTGATCAACACCTCGTTGAGCAGCGCCGAACGGCGTGAGAAAGCGCTGGAGATGATGGCGAAGGTCGGCCTGAAAACCGAGCATTACGACCGTTACCCGCATATGTTCTCCGGCGGCCAACGTCAGCGTATTGCCATTGCGCGTGGGCTGATGCTCAACCCGGACGTGGTGATTGCCGATGAGCCGGTCTCTGCGCTGGACGTGTCCGTGCGTGCGCAGGTGCTGAACCTGATGATGGATCTGCAACAGGATCTGGGGTTGTCTTACGTGTTCATCTCCCACGATCTGTCGGTGGTGGAGCACATTGCTGATGAAGTGATGGTGATGTACCTTGGCCGTTGCGTGGAGAAGGGCAGTAAAGACGCCATCTTCAACAATCCGCGCCATCCGTACACTCAGGCACTGCTTTCCGCTACGCCGCGCCTGAATCCGGACATGCGCCGGGAGCGCATCAAGCTGACCGGCGAGCTACCAAGCCCGATGAATCCACCGCCGGGTTGTGCGTTTAACGCCCGCTGCCGCCGTGCCTTTGGCACCTGCACCCAGCTGCAACCGCAGCTCAAGCAGTATGGCGATCAGATGGTGGCCTGCTTTGCCGTCGACCAGGACGAAGCTACCGGGTCTTGAGACTACTAACCGGGCTCGCAGCGTAGATACTCTGCGTGCTGCGCCTGGTTACCTCAGCGACATTAACACTCGATCTTCAATCTGACGCCGGTAGCGATACCGGCGTTTTTTTACTTATAGATGCGAAGCAAATCCCATGGTGATTACTTTTTAGTCGATATTGTTGACGCTATAAGTTATGACTTATAGAATTAATTATAAGTTGTAGCTTATAAAGGAGAGGGCTTTGTGGACTGTTATTTTTACCTCGACATTTGATTCTTGGTTGCAAGAGCAGGAAGAAGGGATGCAGGAGAAGGTACTGGCTGACCTGATGAACCTGGAGACGTATGGGCCTCAACTGCCACGTCCTTACGCTGACACGGTAAAAGGTTCAAGATACAAGAATATGAAAGAGCTGCGTGTTCAGTATTCGGGCCGCCCAATCCGTGCCTTTTTTGTTTTCGACCCCAAACGCCAAGCCATTGTGTTGTGCGCTGGTGATAAAAGTAATGATAAGCGTTTTTACGAGACAATGATCCGAATAGCGGATGATGAATTTACGGCGTATTTAGCCACACAAGAGGTATCCAAATGAAAACGTTACGTGATGCAGTCGCTGCCCGTTCTCTTGAGAGCCAAGCCCGTATCAAGGAAATGGCCGACGAAATGATGCTAGAAACAGGTTTGCAACTGATGCGTGATGAGCTGCAACTGTCACAGAAAAGCCTGGCCGAAGCTATGGGCGTAAGCCAATCCGCGGTTGCACAAATAGAGCAGCGTGGTAATGACGTAAAGTTAGCGACGCTAAAACGCTATATTGAAGCTATGGGTGGGAAGTTGAGTCTGACTGTAGAGATGCCGGAAGGCGGTGGGCGAGTCTTCCATATCTGATCGAAGGTGCTTTGGTCTCGAGCCAGGTCTAATTAACCGAAGATTGCAAAAATTCCCCAATCAACTCAAAACGGGGCGCAGCATGCCGCGCCCCTATATTTTGAGCCCGGTGAGGGAATGTCTGCAGTTTCAGTCTATAACCGCAAAACTCCCTTCACCAGTTACTGGGGATAAGGCACCCAATCCCCGCCATTAAGGCGAATATACGCCTTACCCTGATACTGCATCACGATGGCATTGTCATTCTCCGAGATCACCGCAGTCTGCGGCAGGTTCTGCGTCAGCACTTGCCAGTCGACGCTTGGCGCGCTGAATACCTTGCCATCCACCAGACGGGAAATCAGCTCAGACAGCGCCAGATAGCTGCTCGGCGTTTTAATCTCCACCGGGCTGCCCTGGTGCGGGGCCTGCATCCCTACCAGTTTGATACCAACCGGCGTATGGGTAATGTTCAGGCTTGGGATATCCCGCAGGCCAGACATCTGCATTTTGTCGCCTGCCAGCGCCGCACCGTGCTCCGGCACGATCACCACCATCACCTTGCGTCCGGATTTCTGAAGCTCATCAAGGAAGGTGTTCAACTGATCAAACAGCTTTTGCGCTCGAGGCTGATAATCGGCGGTCTGTTTACCCCCGACAAAGCGGTTGCCGTCATGCAGCGGGATCAGGTTGAAGAAGGTGGCGGTGCGGGCATCGCCGCCCTGTTTCTGCTGATCGAGCCAGCGGTTGAGCAGTTGTAGGTCGTTATAGATTGGTTCACCGTCGAATGAGGCCAGCTCATTGCCGATCCCTGCCTGGGACATCAGCGGAGCCTGCATATCACCTTGCTCACGCAGCTCTTTCAGGAAATTACCGAACACGCCAGAGTGATCCAGCATCAACTGTTGTTTAAAGCCCAGCCTGGCCAGGTTGTCAAACAGATAACACTGCTGATTGGCGGGTTGATACAGATCGTGATGCGAAGGCTGGCCGCAGCTGGCGCGTAGCAGGCGGATGGCCGCCGGGCCGCTGTACGCGGTGGCTGAGTTAAAGTTGGTGAACATAATGTCCATCTTGGCCCACAGCGGATGGTTGCGCAGATTGACGGCGTCCAGATCGGCCCAGGCCAGCGAACAGATGTTGATGATCAGCACGTCAAACGGCTGGGCATCGGCGGGTAAGGTGGCCGGGAAGGTGGTCGCTCGGGCTTTTTCCTGCTGGTAGAACTGCTCCAGGTAGGCCGTGAGGTTGGCATTGGTCGGTGGGCCATTGGCCGCAGGCAGATTGCCGCCTGGCGTGCTCGCCGTGGCCGGTGTAGACGGGGTATCCGTCACCGTAGCGGTATGGGTGGCAGGCAGCAAGGAGACCGCCGGGCCAGCAATATTGACCACGTTCAACCACACCAATGCCGCCACGGTAAATACCGTGATGCGTATCCATTGGGCCAGGAACAGGTAGGCAATCAGCAGCACGAAGGCGGCGCCAATCATCTGCCAGTTGATAAAGCGGTTGGTCAGCTCCAGTAGATAATCCGCGCTGAAACCGGTGAGCTGCGAGCCCTGGCTAAGGATGCTGTTAATCCCCGGTAGCCAGGTATCGTGGTAAAACAAACCGATACCGATAGGAATGGCGATCAGGTGACGCCAGCGGTGCCAGCGCGGCGACGGGATCGGCATCAGTAAAAAGGCCATAAACACCAGGTTGGGCAGCGCATGGAAGTTCAGATAGCCGAACCACAGCAGGCCGAACTTGGCCAGGAAATAGAAGTTCCAGCCGCCAAGACCGCGCCAGTATCGCCATAAGGTATTGTTAGGTTGCGTTATTTTATTGTCACTCATGGTTATTTTTTACGCTTGATTTGAGAGGTGGAACCTGCGCGCACCCATAGCCCTGCCGACTTTAAATAGCGCGGTGATAACAACAAATTCTGCCAAGATCGGTGCCAGTTAGGGAAACGGCGATGCAGCAGGTATCCCGTAGGGATAAACACTATGGCGCACAGGATCACCAGTTGCACGATATCGTCAAGTGCGTTCATGGCTGTTCCTCCTGCCCGAGGCTCATCAGGGTGAAGGGAATGGGTTCCCGGCGTTCGGTCTGGTGTTCCGTTTCTACGGCGTGGGTGGTGACAGCGGCCGATTGCAGCTTGCTGGCGGGGAGCGAAAACTCGATATGCTGCCGCATCAGCCTGATTTTATCGATAATATCTACATCCAGATGCCACACTACTCGGTTACTGAACGCCTCACTCACTGGCAGGCGGAAGACGAATTTCAGTGCGGTATCCAGATCGTTAATCCGGCAGGTGGAAAGGAACAGGAACAGTCGATTCTGCGCCACGGTCATGATGTCGCCAAAACGCCGCAAATGGCACAGCGTCATCGACTGGCGGGCGCTCAACCCCGGTGCTGGGCGCAGGGCGACCATCACCCCTTTGCCATCTTCCGGCAACAGGGTATTTTCCATAAGGGAAGTCACCGCCCGGCTGAATTCCTCCAGCGGCAGGTAGCCTTTCAGTTGCATTGGCCGCAAACCGGCGAGCAGGTTATCGATATCCGCCGGAATATGGCGCGATAGTCGCTGGCCCTGGATACCTTCCAACATGGTCAAAAAATTGGAAAGCGGTGCCACGTGGGGCACGATCAGATTGGCACCGCAGGCCAGCAGCAGGCGTTCGTCGCTGTAGCGCAGGCTGGCGCTCATCTCGCGCACCACAATCTTCAGTCCGTCGCCCCTGCTGCGGCGCAGGCTATGGATCTGATGGGCCAACTCGTCAATTTCGTCACTTTGATACAGGGCGAAGATCAGCGTGGCGGCGATGGTCAGCATGCCACGCTGCATCAACTTGGTATTGTCCTCAAACAGTTGCCAACTGGCCGATAGCGGCGGGGCGCCCTCGAGAATGCGTTGTTCCGCCAGGCACAGGCCCTCGTCGTTGCGTTCCGGGGTAGGGGAGGGTTGGTTACTGTCGTCTGCCCCTTGCCAGCCTTCCGGGCCTTCGGTCAGGGTGAACAACTGATTGGCATTGATGCCGTTTGCCGTGCTCCACCAGTGCACCAGATACTGGGCACTGCCTTGCAGCCCCTGCAGGCTGGCCAGGCCGTTGAGAATGCGGTGCTCGGCGGCTAGCTGGCCTTTGAGTTTACTCACGCCGCTGCCGTGGCTGAGTATCACCAGCGTACACTGCCGCTGGTGTAACCATTGGCCGAGTTGAGCGGCCCAGTTGCGCATTTCATCGCTGGTAAAAGTTTGCCACAGGCTAGCGTGGGCCAACAGGATCAGTAAGCGGTTGCTGGGTTTTAGCTCACGCATCAGATCGTCAGCCAAATGCAGTAGCGCCGCCTTTTTTTCTGGCAGGCTATATAAAGGGAATTTTTTAATCGCAGGGGAAAGAGGCGTGGCCAATAAGATGTCTGCCTGATTGCCGCTACAAATCAGTGCCAACTGGGCATTTTCTTCCTGGGCGGCGATGATCTGCCGGCAAAACAGATTGGCATCGTTCTGGCGATCGATATTCACCCAGTAAAAGCCTGGGGTTTGCATAGCCGACAATTCTTGCCAAATCCGTCGGATGCCTAATGAAAAAGAGTGCGCCATAGATTTATTCTACTTTTGTTGAAAGTGGCGTAGACCAAACCCGATCGGGTCACTTTAAAAGCGTAATGTCACAGTTAGCATAGCAAATCTAGCCATTAGAGGGATAATACCCGTTAAGATTCATCTTATTGGCCCAATTTTTTCCGAACGTTGCTATAGTCATTTAACATTAGCCTATTTTATGAGGCGGCAAGATGAATAATGATGCGTTAAGAGGGCTTCGGGAGAAAGCTTCGGTAGAACTTCAGGACGATCTGCAGGCTTTGAGCCGCGCTTTTTCGTTGCCCAAGTTAAACTACATCGATATTGCACGCCAGGAACGGCTAGCACAAATGATGGTCCGCTGGCCGCTGTTGGCGGAGCTGGCCAACAAGACGGGGAGTGCTTGAGTCATGCCGGTCATTGCACTGCAAGGGGTTCGAGGCGGTATTGGCACCACGTCAATCACTGCGGCGTTAGCCTGGGCGCTACAGCAGTTGGGCGAGTCGGTACTGGCGATTGACCTGTCACCGGACAACCTGCTGCGATTACACTTTAATATGCCCTTCGAACTGAACCGGGGCTGGGCTCGTGCAGAGCTGGATGGCATCGGTTGGCAGCAAGGGGCAATGCGTTACGGTAAAAAACTCGATTTTCTGCCGTTTGGCCAGTTAAGCGTAGCCGAACGGGTCAAAGCCCGGCAGCAACAGAGTGATACTCCACAACGTTGGCATGATTTTCTGGCTCAGCTGCGTGCTTCTGGGCAGTATCGCTGGATCTTGCTGGATATTCCGGCGGGTGACGGTCCCCAGATTGAACAGCAGCTGGCGTTGGCCGACCAGGTTTTCCTGTTGCTTAACCCCGATGCGAATTGCCATGCGCGCCTACATCAGCAACCGTTGCCTACGGGGTGCCACCTGCTGATTAATCACTACTCCTCGGCCAGTCCGTTGCAACAAGATCTGCACCAGCTGTGGCTGCAAACGCTGGCAGGTCTGTTACCGCTGGTGATCCATCGTGATGAAGCGCTGGCGGAAGCGATGGCGGTCAAGCAGCCGCTGGGAGAGTATCGACCGGAAAGTCTGGCGGCCGACGAAGTGCTGACGCTGGCCAACTGGTGTCTGCTCAACCTGCAGGACGCCGAGGTATGAGCAGGGTATTGAGCCTGCTGCTGGTGCCTCCCGTTCACCGGGCGGTGCAACAACGCTACCGCGCTTATCGCCATGCGGGGGCTCCGGCATTTACCGCTGGCCTCACGACCCTGATGGTGGCCATCGGCTGGCTGTTGCTGCGGTTTGAGTCCCCTAGTTGGCAAAAGGTGCAGGCAGGCCAAAGCTATTGGTTCCCCCATATTTCTCCTCATCGTCCACGCCCGGCAGATGCACTGCGTTATTTGTTACAGGGGTTTTGGCTGCTAGTGACCCACAGCGGTCCGGCACCGATGGGACGATCCTACTTTGCCGGTTGGCACCGTTTGCAACTGCGTTATGCCAACTGGTTGCAAAGCTTGCCGCAACGCTTGCAGGGTGCCGGAATGGAGGAGCGTACGGTACAACGCCTTAATCGGATGAATCACCGGGTGCGTCGGGTGCTGTTTATCTTTGCTGGCCTATTGGCCGGGCTGCTGGCTCTGCTGTGCATTTCCCAGCCCTTTGAACTGCCCGCCCAGTTTATTTTTGTGCTGCTGTTGTGGTGTATTGCCATGGTGGTGCGGCGTATCCCGGGCCGGTTACCCAGCCTGATGCTGATTGTGCTGTCGCTGACCGTTTCCTGCCGTTATTTATGGTGGCGCTATACCTCAACGCTGAACTGGGACGATCCGCTCAGCCTGACCTGCGGCCTGCTATTGCTGGCAGCGGAAACCTATGCCTGGGTCGTGTTGGTGCTGGGCTACTTCCAGACCGTGTGGCCGTTGAATCGCCAGCCGGTGCCGATGCCTGCCGACAGTAACACCTGGCCGACCGTCGATCTGCTGGTGCCGACCTACAACGAAGATCTGGGCGTGGTGAAACCCACCGTGTATGCGGCGCTTGGTATCGATTGGCCGAAAGACAAAATCAACATCTATATCCTCGACGACGGTAACCGGCCAGAGTTTAAAGCCTTTGCCGCCGAGGTCGGGGTGAAATACATCGCCCGGCCGACTCATGAACACGCCAAAGCGGGCAATATCAACAATGCGCTCAAGCACGCTAGCGGTGATTTTGTTGCCATCTTCGACTGCGATCACGTTCCCACGCGTTCTTTCCTGCAACTGACCATGGGTTGGTTCTTTAAAGACAAGAAGCTGGCGATGCTGCAAACGCCGCACCACTTCTTTTCGCCCGACCCGTTTGAGCGCAACCTGGGGCGTTTTCGCCAGACGCCGAATGAAGGTACTTTGTTTTATGGGCTGGTGCAGGACGGCAATGATATGTGGGATGCCACTTTCTTCTGTGGCTCCTGCGCCATCTTGCGCCGGACGGCATTAGATGAGATCGGCGGTATCGCGGTGGAAACGGTGACCGAAGATGCCCATACCTCGCTGCGTCTGCACCGTCTTGGCCACACCTCTGCCTATATCCGTATTCCGCAGGCCGCCGGGCTGGCAACGGAAAGCCTGTCTGCCCATATCGGCCAACGTATTCGTTGGGCGCGCGGCATGGTGCAGATCTTCCGTTTGGATAACCCCCTGCTGGGCAAAGGGCTGAAGTTTGCCCAGCGCCTGTGCTATGCCAACGCGATGCTGCATTTCCTGTCCGGTATTCCGCGCCTGATCTTCCTGACCGCGCCGCTGGCGTTTTTGTTGATGCATGCTTACATCATCTTCGCGCCAGCCTTGGCGATTGCGTTGTATGTGCTGCCCCACATGATCCACGCCAGCCTGACCAACTCACGTATTCAGGGTAAATACCGCCACTCCTTCTGGAGTGAAATCTACGAAACCGTGCTGGCCTGGTATATCGCTCGACCGACCACCGTGGCCTTGTTCAACCCGCATAAAGGCAAGTTCAACGTCACCGCCAAAGGCGGGCTGGTTACGCAAGAGCACGTTGATTGGGTGATCACCCGGCCTTACCTGCTGTTGGTGACACTCAATCTGGCAGGTCTGGGTTTTGGCGTGTGGCGCTTTTTCTACGGCCCGACGGACGAGATGATGACGGTGGTGATCAGCCTGATTTGGGTGATCTACAACATGACCATCCTCGGTGGAGCGGTGGCCGTGGCGGTGGAGGCCAGGCAGGTACGGCAATCGCATCGCGTAGAGATCGCCATGCCTGCCGCGATAGCCCGGGCTGACGGACATCTGTTCCCCTGTACGTTGCGTGATTACTCCGATGGTGGCGTGGGTATCGAAATGCGTGTAGCGGATCGGTTGCAAGAGCATGACCAGATTGCGCTGCTGCTTAAACGAGGCCAGCAGGAGTTCAGCTTCCCTTGCGTGGTGACGCGATCTCATGGCCGCTCGGTGGGGGTCCGCTTGGTCGAACTCTCGACCCGCCAACATATCGAATTTATTCAATGCACCTTTGCCCGGGCGGATACCTGGGCACTGTGGCAAGACGCATTCCCGGAAGACCGGCCAGTGGACAGCCTGCGGGACGTACTGATGCTAGGTTTTCACGGCTACCGGCGCATGGCGGACTATGCGCCGCCAACGTTGCGCAAGATCCTGCTTGGCCTGACCTCGCTGGCCACCTGGATCCTGTCATTTATTCCGCATGGCGTAGGAAGAGACCGCGCTCCTACGGCCCCAGAGGCTGTGGCATAGGCTGTGTATCGTAACTGCCCGTTCGCAAGCCCGGCGAACCGGCCCCAACATTGATGATGATACGATGACGAGAAAAATAAACTGGTTTACCGCGCTGGCCTTAGGCATCAGTAGCTTATCTCAGGCGGAAACGGCCCCCACACCAGCGGCTGGCGTGACTTCGCCCCCGAGTACCGTGGCCGAAGTTCCGCTCACTGAACCTATGGGAGTGGTGGTGCCGCAAGCACCCGATGCGCCGGTGCGCGATGTAAAACTGCCGTTTACCGAGGTAGCACCACCGCCTGGCACCTTTATCCTGCGTGGCACCCGCCCTGAAGGCCAGATTGAGTTTAGCGTGCGCAGTGACGAAGTAGTTTCGCAGGCGCTGCTGGACCTGGAGTTTACCCCTTCACCGTCGCTGATCCCGGTGGAGTCGCACGTCAAGATCTACCTCAACGATGAGTTGATGGGGGTCATCACCATCGCCAAGGAGCAGTTGGGTAAGCCGAATCGTGTCCAGTTGCCGATCGATCCGCGCTATATCACCGATTTTAACCGCATTCGCCTGGTGTTTGTCGGCCATTACCAGAACATCTGTGAGAACCCGGCCAACAGCACGCTGTGGCTGGACGTCAGCAAATCCAGTTCGCTGAGCCTGCGTTACCAGACGCTGCCGGTGAAAAATGAGCTTTCCCACTTCCCGGAACCCTTCTTTGACAGCCGCGACGATCGGCCATTAACGCTGCCGATGGTGTTTGCCGGGCAACCGGACCTGGAACAACAACGAGCAGCGGGGATTCTGGCCTCCTGGTTCGGCACCCAGGCGCAGTGGCGTGGTCAGTCTTTCCCGACGCTGTTTAACCGTTTACCGAGCCAGCATGCCATCGTGTTTGCCACCAATAAACAGCGCCCGGACTTCTTGAAAGATTATCCGGCGGTCAACGGGCCGACAGTGGAGATGATCAGCCACCCGGATAACCCCTATGTGAAGCTGCTGTTGGTGCAGGGCCGTGATGATAACGACCTGATCACGGCGGTGAAGGGCATCGCCCAGGGCAATATTCTGTTCCGTGGCCAGAATCTGAGCGTGGATAAGGTTGAACAGTTGGCCGTTCGCCAGCCGTACGATGCGCCAAACTGGGTGCGTACCGATCGTGCGATGAAGTTCAGCGAACTGCAGCAATATGCCGAGCAGTTGCAGACTAACGGCGTCGAACCTGGGCCGATCTCACTGTCGATGAACCTGCCGCCGGATCTGTTCCTGATCCACAGCAACGGCATCGATATGCAGCTGAAGTACCGCTATACCTCGCCGCGTATTGAAGATGGTTCCCGCCTGAGCATCAGCCTGAACAATCAGTTTGTGCAGTCCTATGCCCTGGTGCCGGAGCATGAGAAGGGCGCACAGCTGTTGCGCCTGCCGCTGGCCCAGGGATTGCTAGATTCTGACAAGGTGGTCAATATTCCGGTACTGAAGTTGGGGGCGACCAACCAGTTGCGCTTTGACTTCGATTACACCACGCTGCTGGCCAGCGGTGCCGAAGGGCGTTGCGAAACCTATTCCTTGGCGCCGAACCATGCGGTGATCGACGGCAATTCCACCATCGATTTCTCCGGCTATCGTCACTTTATTACCATGCCCGATCTACGCTCCTTTGCCAACGCCGGTTTCCCTTTCAGCCGCCTGGCAGATCTGTCGCAAACGTTGGTGCTGGTGAACAAACAGCCACAACCCGCTCAAGTGAGCGCCTTGCTCAACGCCATGGGTAACATGGGGGCGCAAACCGGTTATCCGGCGCTGGCTTTCTCGCTGTCCGATGACTGGTCGCAGGCCAAGGATAAGGACGCAGATATCCTGTTGATCGGCACCATTCCACCGGAACTGCGTGATGACAAGAAAATCAATCTGCTGGTAGAGGCGACGCTGAGCTGGGTGAAAATGCCGATGCGCCAACTGCCGCTGCCGAGTATGGATGTGCAGCAGGACGACGCCACACCGGGCAGTAAAACCACCATCAGCTCGGAAGGGGCGATGGCGGCCGTGATCGGCGTGCAGTCCCCGTTCCACGATCAGCGCAGTATTGTGGCCCTGCTGGCAGACAGCCCACGGGGTTATGAGTTACTGAACAATGCGCAGTTAGACAGCGGTAAGCGTGCGGCGATGTTTGGTTCCGTGGCGGTGATCCGTGAGTCCGGCGTCGATAGTTTGCGTGTGGGGGATGTTTACTACGTTGGCCATCTGCCGTGGTGGGAACGTATATGGTTCGCGTTGTCGACGCATCCACTGTTGCTGGGCGCGATAGCCGCGCTGGTGGTGGTAATGGTGGCCCTGTTGCTGCGGCGTGGTCTGAAGGCCTTTAGCCGTCGTCGTCTGTCACCGGAAGATCGGGATTAATTGCCATGATGGGGATTTGCCTGCGCCGCCTGCTGCCTGGTCTGATGCTGCTTTGTGCGTTCAGCACGGCGGCAAGCTGTGATTGGCCTGCCTGGCAGCAGTACCAACGGTTTTATCTTAGCGAGGAAGGGCGGGTAATCGATCCCAGCAGCCCGAAGCGCATTACCACGTCCGAAGGGCAGAGCTATGGCATGTTCTTCGCGCTGGTGGCCAACGATCGGCCTGCCTTCGATAAGCTGTTGGCGTGGACGGAGAACAATCTCGCCTCTGGTGACCTGAGCGCACATCTGCCGGCTTGGTTGTGGGGGCAGGATGATAACAAGGCCTGGAAGGTGCTGGACAGCAACTCGGCTGCCGATGCGGATCTGTGGATTGCGTATAACCTGCTGGAGGCGGGGCGGCTGTGGCAAAGCCGCCGCTATCAAACATTGGGCACGCTGTTGTTGCAACGGATTGGCCGTGAAGAGGTGGCGAATATCCCCGGTTTGGGGCTGATGCTGCTGCCGGGGAAGATGGGTTTTGTGGCCGAGGACCGCTGGCGCTTGAACCCTAGCTATTTACCGCCGCAGTTGCTGGCCCGTTTTGCCCAATTGAACGGGCCGTGGCGAGCGATGCAGAAAACCAGCCAGCGGTTGCTGTTGGAAACGGCTCCGCAAGGATTTTCACCAGACTGGGCCGAGTGGCAAGCGGGCAAAGGCTGGCAGCCCGATCCCGTCAAACCTGATGTCGGCAGCTATGACGCCATCCGCGTTTATCTCTGGGCCGGGATGTTGGCGGACGACGATCCTCATAAAGCGGCGCTGATGAAGCAGTTCCAACCGATGGTACGCCTTACCGCCCAGCTTGGTGCAGTGCCGGAGACGGTCGATACAGCTAGCGGAAAAGCCAACGGTACTGGCCCGGTAGGCTTCTCCGCCGCGATGTTGCCGTTATTGGCCGCACAGCCTGATGCCCTGGCGGTGCAACGCCAACGTATTCAGGATAACCCTCTGGGTAATGATGCCTATTTCAGCGCCTCTTTGCTGCTGTTCGGCCAGGGATGGGATCAGCAACGCTATCGTTTCAATCGTCAGGGTGAACTTCAACCCGCCTGGAGTAGCCAATGCGCAACTTCACACTAGGCTGGCTAAGCCTGTTTCCTTTAAGTCTGGCTTTGCTGCCGCAGGCGCAGAGTGCCGAGAGCGTTGCCCCGGAGCAATGGCTGCTTGAGCAGGTACGCATCGGCGAAGCCAGCAACAAAGATGAACTGGTACGTCAATCGCTGTATCGTCTTGAGCTGATGGATCCGAATAATCCTGATGTGATAGCGGCGCGTATGCGCCTGGCGCTGCGGCAGGGGAATCAGGTCTTGGCGCAGCAACAGTTGGATAAGCTGAAGGGGGTGGCACCACAATCGCCGGTGTTCCGCCAGGCAGAAATGAACATGCTGCTGACCCAGCCGGAAACCCGCCAGAAGCTGCAACAGGCACGCCTGATGGCGGCCGCAGGGCGCTTGCCGGAGGCTAAAGCCCAGTACGACGAGCTGTTTCACGGCAATCTGCCAACGCTCGATCTGGCGGTGGAGTATTGGCGTCTGGTGGCCAGGCTACCCGGCCAGGAATTAGCAGCGACAAAGCAACTACAGGCGCTGGATCGGCAATATCCCGGCAACATCACGCTGCGCATGGCGCTGGCGCGGATGCTGTTCAGCCAGGATCGCGACGCTCAGGCCTATGAACTGTTACAGCAAGTGGCGGCCGATCCCGCAGGCCGCGGTTCTGCGGCGGACTTGTGGTTGGAACAGGTCAAAGCGTTGCCCGTCAGCCCGCAGAGCGTGGCGGCGTTGAACCGCTTCCTCGGTGTGTTTGAAAGCGGTGAGCAGGCGCTTGGCGCGCAACAGGAACTGGCGCGCCAGCGGACGCTGTTGGCCGATCCGGCCTATCGCGCGCGCATGACCGGGCTGGCGCAGGTGAATAAAGGCGGCGGTCGTGCGGCAATCCCGGAACTGAAAAAAGCGCTATCGAGTGCGCCTAATGATGCCGAAGTGCTTGGCGCACTTGGCTTGGCCTATTCCCGCGCCGGCAACCGGCAGCAGGCGTTGAGCCTGTTCCAACAGGCGCAGAAGGCAGACAAGGATAACTACGACAGCAGCAAATGGCAGAGCCTGATCAAAACCACCCGTTACTGGCTGGCGATCGATGCGGGTGACAAGGCGTTAAAGGCCAATAACCTGCCGTTGGCACAGCAACAATACCAGCAGGCACGGCAGATTGATAACAGTGACAGCGATGCGTTGATCGGCCTGGGCGACGTTGCCGTCGCCCGTAAGGATGATGCTGCCGCCGAGCGCTATTATCAGCAGGCTCTGCGCCTGGATCCGGGCAGCGGTAGCGCGGTGCGGGGTTTGGTGAATATCTACCAGCGGCAGTCGCCACAAAAAGCGCTGGCCTACCTTAATGGTCTGCCCCGCGTGCAGCAGAACAAGCTGCGCAGCACCCTCGACGGGCTGCAATTGGATATGCTCAAACAGCAGGCCGACGAACTGGCCCAGCGACAGCAGTGGCCAGAGGCGGCGGAAAAGTACCGGCAGGCGCACCAGAAGGATCCTGATGACGTCTGGCTGACCTACCACTATGCGCAGACGCTGCGTCAGGCCGGGCAACCGCAGCAGGCCGACATACTGATGCGTCAACTGGCCGCGAAGAAGTCCGGCGATCCGCAGCAGGTTTACGCTTATGCGCTGTACCTGGCTGGCAGCGATCGTGATAACCAGGCGTTGGCCCAGTTGAATACCTTGCCCAAAGCGCAGTGGAACGACGGGATGCGTGAGATGGCCCAGCGTTTGCAGATGCAGGCCACGCTCGATCATGCTGAACGGCTCCGAACTGCCGGTGATGAACCCGCAGCCATCGCCTATCTGCGCCAGCAGCCCCCGGCAACGCGCATCGACCTGACCTTGGCTGACTGGGCGCTGGAGCGGGGAGAGTATGACGAGGCGCTGGCGGATTATCAGCGGGTGCGTGCTCGTGAGCCGAATAATCCGGATGCGCGTTTGGGGGAGATTGAAGCCTATGTGGCTCAAGGTCAGCTGAGCGAGGCCCGCCAACGGCTGCAAACGGCACCGGTGCAACCGGACGAGTCGATCAATGGCCAGCGCCGTGTTGCCAATGCCTGGACGGCGGTGGGTGAGCCGCAGAAAGCGACCGATATCTTCAAACGGTTAAAAGTGGCTGCCCAGCAAGAGCCGCCGGGACAGGCCAAAGCCTTGGTGTATCGTGATGCTGCCAGGCTGGAACAAAAGCAGTTGCAACCGCAACCGGCGCAGCAGGATTATCGCCAGGCGATGGTGGCCAGCGGCATTGCGCCAACGGTTCCTGAGGATAATGACGGTTATACCCGTCTGACCCGCAATAACGCGAAGGATGACTGGCTAAAACGCGGCATTCGCTCCGATGCCGCCGATCTTTATCGCCAACAGGACGTCAGGGTCACGCTCGATCATGACTACTGGCGTTCGAGCGGCACCGGTGGCATCTCGGATTATCAGGCACATGACACCATGTTGCAGTTGGATATGCCGCTGTATGACGGCCGGGCGTTCCTGCGAACCGACACCGTCCAACTGAACGCGGGCAGCTTCTCGACCGATAATAACGGCAAGTACTTCGAAACCTTTGGCACCTGTAACACGCAGGGTTGCAGCGGTAACGAACGGCAAAAAACCACCGGCACTAGCGTGGCGGCCGGTTGGGCCAACGACCATTGGCAAACCGATATCGGCACTACCCCGATGGGATTTGAGGTGGTGGATTGGGTCGGCGGCGTGGCCTATAGCGGTGACTGGAATCATATCGGTTGGACGCTGGGCGCCTCACGGCGGCCGATTACCAGCTCGCTGTTGGCCTTCGGCGGGACGCGCGATCCGAACACCGGCACTACCTGGGGCGGCGTACGTGCTACCGGTATCAACCTGAGCGCCAGCTACGATCGCGGTGAAGCCAACGGCGTGTGGGCCGATCTCAGTGCTCATCAGCTTACCGGCCAGAATGTCGAGGATAACCAGCGCCAGCGCTTGATGGCCGGTTATTACTATAAGGTGATAAACGAAGATAACCGCCGTGCCACCGTTGGGCTGAGCACCATGCTCTGGCACTATCAGAAGGACTTGAGCGGTTACTCTCTTGGGCAGGGGGGCTATTACAGCCCGCAGCAATATGTTTCGCTGGCGGTGCCGGTGAACTATCGCCAGCGCACGGAAAACTGGTCGTGGGAAGTGGGGGGATCGGTGTCGATCTCGCACTCGAAAACCAACGATGAAAAACGCTATCCCCTGCAAGGACTGATCCCAAGCTCCCTGCCAGACAGGGACGCAGTGGAAAGTGGTGGCTCCTCCTCTGGCGTGGGCTACACGCTGCGAGCTCTGATCGAACGCCGCCTCAGTTCCCATTGGACGCTGGGGGCCGGCATCGATATTCAACAGGCTAAAGACTATACCCCGAGCCATGCGTTGATTTATCTGCGTTACTCGCTCGCCGGTTGGCAGGGCGATCTCGATCTGCCACCGCAGCCGCTGACGCCTTACGCCGACTTCAAGTAACGTGAAATTGGTCGATTCGTGGTGTCGCCCACAGGGTAGTTTTGCTACCCTGTGGCTAATCCGGCTAGGATAATACCGAAACCCACGCTTTTCCTGCTGCCACTAGGCGGTTGGTAAGGAAAACACGCGGGGCAATCGAGTATACTCAAGCCGCTTATCCAGCAAGCAATTTTTCCCCTTACCCCAGTCCCTCCTTGCAGGAACTGATATGGAGCTGCGGTCAGGCACAAGAGTCAGGTTTTAGAGCATTCAATCCCTTCTCCCTGTGGGAGTGGGTTAGGGTGAGGGGGGCATAACTCTCTATCCGTCCTTATCAATCTAGGAGTGCAGGTTTTTGCGGGTCAGGCGTTCATTAACGATTAAGCAGATGGCGGCGGTGTCTGGTGTGGCACTGGTGACGATCTGTATCTTCATCGTGATCCAGTTATTCCACTTTGTGCATCAGCGCAGGGATGACTACGCTCAGCAACTGGAGAATGTAGCCCAGGCCGTGCGTCAGCCTCTGGCAGAAGCCGTGCTGCGGATGGATGTGCCGGAAACCAAACGCGTGCTCAACTCTCTGCAGCCAGTGGGGATCCTCACCCGAGCGGATATCGTCCTGCCGAACGAGTTTCAGGCGCTGCATGCCAATTTCCCGCCGGAACGCCCGGTCCCTGCGCTAGTGGCGCGTATCTTTGAGCTGCCGGTACAGATTTCTGTGCCGCTCTATTCGCTTGAGCGGGTGCCTGCCAACCCTCAGCCGCTGGCCTATCTGGTGTTGCAGGCCGATTCGTACCGCATGTATCAGTTTATCCTCAGCACGTTATCGACCATGCTGTCGACCTATCTGCTGTTGGCGCTGATCCTGTCGATCGCCGTTAGCTGGTGCATGAACCGGCTGCTGGTGTATCCATTGCGAGCCATGGCGCGCGAACTGGAAAATGTCCCTCAGGAAGATCTCCCTTACCATCAACTGATGTTGCCAGCCCAACATCAGGACGATGAATTGGGCTTGCTGGTGCGCAATTACAACCGCAACCAGCAAACGCTGGCCAAGGCACATACCGCCATGAGCCGCCTGAGCACCCATAACTCGATGACCGAATTACCCAATCCGGTGCTGTTTGCTGCGCTGCTTGAAGAGCATATTGTTGCCAGTATGCGGCCACCGCGCTTTAATCTGTTGGTCGTGGGGATCGAAACCCTGCATGAAGCCTCCGGCGCGCTGAACCCATCCATGCGTGAAGCGCTGTTGCTGACGCTGGCGAAAAAGCTGCGTCAGGTTATCGGCGTGGACTGCGTGCTGGCACAGCTGAGCAATGCCGAGTTTGCCATCCTGGCGAAAAATATTGAGCAACCCATTCACGCCATGCAGTTGGCCAGAAGAGTGATGGCGGCCATCAACGCGCCACTGAACCTGCAACAGAAGATGCCGCTGCGGCCAAGCGCCAGTATCGGCATCGCCCATTATCCCAATTCGGGGGAAAGCGCGGAGCAACTGCTGCGTAGTGCCACCTCGGCCATGATGTCGGCGCATCGTGAGGGTAAAAATCAGATCCTGTTCTTCGAACCTTGCCTGACCGAAAAAACCCAAAAACGTCTGACGCAGGAAAGCGAGATCTTGCAGGCCTTGGAGCAAGGTCAGTTTGCGCTATTCCTGCAACCGCAGTGGGATATGCAAACCAATCAGGTGACCGGCGCGGAAGCCCTGCTGCGTTGGCAACTGCCAGACGGGCAGATTATTCTCCCGGCGGATGTGATCCCGCTGGCGGAGGAGTTGGACGTGATCGTGCCACTGGGTAACTGGGTGCTGGAAGAGTCATGCCGTATTCTGGCCGCGTGGCAATCCCAGAGCATCACGTTGCCGTTGGCGGTAAATATTTCGCCGATCCAGCTGCAGCATAAAGACTTTGTGCCCCAGTTGAAACGGCTGCTGGCCGAGCACCAGATCGACCCGCATAAGCTGCTGCTGGAAATCACCGAGACGGTGCGTATCCACGACCTTGATGAGGCGTTGGAATTACTACGTCAGTTGCATGATTTAGGCGTGTTGATCGCCTTGGATGATTTTGGCATGGGCTATGCCAGCCTGAATTACCTCAATCGTCTGAAATCCTTGCCGATCGATCTGATTAAAATCGACAAAAGCTTTATCGATGGCCTGCCAGAGGACGATGCGATGGTGCGGATCGTCAGCTCGATTTCCGAGGTGCTTAACCTGCCGGTAATGGCGGAAGGGGTGGAAACCGCGGCGCAGCGAGACTGGCTATTACAGCACGGTATTCGTACTGGCCAGGGTTTCCTGTTTGCCAAACCCTTGCCCCGTCATGAGTTTGAAGCGCAGTTTACCTCGGTTGCCAAAGCGTGACCTGGTTGACCTGATGCTGAATTTTTATCCTCCCTCTGGTACTTTTCAGGCGGGAGAGGCCGCTTTATTTCCCCAGTCAAAAACTAGTTTCTACTGCTACCCAATCTGAGTTAATGCAAAGGAAAGTTGACGTAACGCCGGAACTTGTACACTGACTGACGCGTTTCAGCTCTTAAATTCACACCATTAGGCCTGGATTTTTCCATCAAGTTATTTCCATGTTGTTATGGGGGTGTTATTTTCCGCGCAAGCGATAAACAGGACGGACGAGTGATTGCCCGCCTGCCGCGTTGTCCCCCCCCAAAGGATGTGCTAATGAAAACAACTATATTTAAGAGCCTCTATTTTCAGGTGTTAACAGCGATTACGCTGGGGATCCTGCTTGGCCATTTCTACCCTGAACTCGGTGCCCAGATGAAACCCCTGGGCGATGGATTTGTTAAATTAATCAAAATGATTATCGCTCCGGTGATCTTCTGCACCGTGGTGACCGGCATCGCGGGCATGGAAAGCATGAAGGCCGTGGGCCGTACCGGGGCGATTGCCCTGCTGTACTTTGAAATCGTCAGTACCATTGCATTGCTGATCGGCTTGGTGATCGTTAACGTGGTGCAACCCGGTGCCGGGATGAACGTTGATGCGGGAACGCTGGATGCCAAAGCGGTGGCAGTCTATGCCGAGCAGGCTTCGCAGCAGGGCATCGTGCCTTTCCTGCTGGATATTATCCCGGGTAGCGTGGTCGGTGCCTTTGCCAGCGGCAACATCTTGCAGGTGCTGCTGTTTGCGGTGCTGTTCGGTTTTGCTCTGCATCGCCTGGGTGAGAAAGGCCAGGTGATCTTTAACGTCATCGACAGCTTCTCCCGCGTTATTTTCGGCATCATCAATATGATTATGCGCCTGGCGCCGCTGGGGGCCTTTGGTGCCATGGCGTTCACTATCGGTAAATACGGTGTGGGCACCCTGTTGCAACTGGGCCAGCTGATTGTCTGCTTCTATGTCACCTGTGTGCTGTTTGTGGTGGTGGTGCTGGGCTCGATTGCCCGTTACAACGGCTTCAATATCTTCAAATTTATTCGCTATATCAAAGAAGAACTGCTGATCGTACTGGGTACCTCGTCTTCCGAATCGGTGCTGCCACGCATGCTCGATAAAATGGAAAATCTGGGGTGCAAGAAATCGGTGGTAGGTCTGGTGATCCCGACGGGTTACTCGTTCAACCTTGACGGCACCTCGATCTATCTGACGATGGCGGCGGTGTTTATCGCCCAGGCAACCAACACCCATATGGACATCATGCATCAGGTGACCTTGTTGGTGGTGCTGCTGCTCTCCTCGAAAGGGGCTGCAGGGGTGACAGGCAGTGGCTTTATCGTACTTGCGGCGACCATTTCGGCAGTAGGACATTTACCGCTGGCCGGTTTGGCGCTGATCCTCGGTATCGACCGCTTTATGTCCGAAGCCCGCGCCTTGACCAACCTGGTCGGAAACGGTGTGGCAACGGTAGTGGTGGCCAAATGGTGTAACCAACTGGATGAGAAGCAGCTGCAAGACGTGCTGAATAACAGAACAGATAAGGTTGCTACTGACAAAAAGCTGCCTTCTGCCTAAGTTTTTTCCTATCTTCAATATCGGCTGCCATGGCAGCCGATATCATTCCCCCTTGCTTCTTGTTCATTTTTTCTCCATAACACCCTACAGCTATTATTTTTCACTGTGATGAGTGACATCCGCCAAGGCGCGCGGTCTAACAGAATGGTACACTTTGCGCTTTCCGCCCTACGGTGAAACTCAGGGTGTGATCGTTGCTGTGCCACGCACAGTTCAGGCCGTACTCGTCAACATCGCGGCGAGACGATGCCTTATATTCCAATGAACGGAATATCCGTATTTGCATAAAAAATTGGCTAGTCATTAAGTAGGGGTTCACATGCAGGGCACCAGAATTCGTCTTTTAGTGGGTGGGCTGCTGTTGGTTGCGGCCAACGGCAGCGTGCACGCTGAAGCGCTACAACCTGATCCTGCCTGGCAGCAGGGGCAGCTGAATAACGGTTTTTCTTGGCAGATCCTTGATACACCACAGCGCCCGAGCGATCGAGTTGAGTTAAGGTTGATGGTCAATACCGGATCGCTGGTGGAGTCGGCCCAGCAGATCGGTTTTGCCCATTTGCTGCCGCGTATTGCGATTACGCGCAGCGAGAGTTTTACCCAGCCGCAGCTACAGTCGCTGTGGCAACAGAGCGTGGACAGTGAACGGCCATTGCCGCCAGCCATTAGCTCTTATGATTTCACCATCTACAACCTTAGCCTGCCCAATAACCGCCCCGATCTGTTGAAAGAGGCGCTGGCCTGGCTGGCGGATACCACGGGTAAGCTGGCTATCGATGAGCCAACGGTAGAGGCGGTGATGAATGCCAATATGGATCCTATCGGTATCTTCCCGCCGGATCCCAAAGACAGCTGGTGGCGTTATCGCCTGAAAGGCTCAACGTTACTGGCACACGATCCGGGCCAATTGGTCAAGCGGCCTGTCAATATCGAGCAACTGCAGAAATTTTATCAGCAGTGGTATACCCCAGATGCCATGACGTTATACGTGGTGGGTAAAGTTGATAGCCGTAGCCTGACCGAACAGATCAACAAGGCGTTCTCGCCTCTCCAAGGCAAGCGCGAAGCGCCGGCAACTATGCCAACTCTGACTCCTCTGCCGCCGCAGCCAGTCAGTCTGATCAGCGATCAGGTGAAGCAGGATACGCTGTCGATCATGTGGGATACGCCATGGCATCCGATTCGCGATTCGCAAAGCCTGAGCCGTTACTGGCGCAGTGATATGGCCCGTGAAGCCCTGTTCTGGCACATTCAGCAGGTGCTGCAAAAGAGCGAGCAGAAAAACATCAAGCTGGGCTTTGACTGCCGGGTGCAGTATCAACGCGCCCAGTGTGCGATCCATCTGAATTCACCGAATGATAATCTGAACAACGGCCTGGCCTTTATTGCCCGCGAATTGGCTAATGTGCGTAACAACGGCCTGTCTCAGGATGAGTTCAATGCCTTGCTGGCACAGAAAACCGATCAGTTGAGCAAACTGTTTGCCACCTATGCCCGCACTGATACCGACGTGCTGATGAGCCAGCGTCTGCGTTCACAGCAAAGTGGCGTAGTGGATATCGCTCCGGAGCAATACCAGAAGCTGCGTCAGGCCTTCTTGTCGTCGCTGACGCTGGAATCGCTGAATCAGGAACTGAAGCTGCAACTGTCGCAGGATGCCACCTTGGTGCTATTACAGCCTAAGGGGGAGCCGGAGATGAATATGAAGCAGCTACAGGAAACCTATAACGGCATCATGGCGCCAGCACCGGCCGTAGTGAGCGAAGAGCCAAAACCGGCGGAAGCGGCTACCGCAGCACCGGATGCCAGTGCACAGTAATCATTGACCCCTCACCCCAACCCTCTCCCACAGGGAGAGGGAGCTGGTCCGGTGTTGTGGTCAAGTATTGTGATCGATCTGTCCCTAGGTAAAAGGGGCCTTAATTGGTGCCGTGATCGTTCAATTCCCTACGTAAAGGGAGCTGATTGGGTACTGTGGCGAGGTAATTCGCTGTAACTGATAGCTAGCTCGATCGGTCCCCTCTCCCTGTGGGAGAGGGTTAGGGTGAGGGGCCTAGTTGCGATAAAGTACCTTGATGATGTGATAGCCGAACTGGGTTTTCACCGGGCCATAGGGCTTGAGCAACGGGATGCTGAACACCGCCTTATCGAAGGCTGCGACCATAGTCCCCTTGTTGAACTCACCCAGGGAGCCGCCGTTGCGCTTGGACGGGCAGCTCGAGTATTTGCGCGCCAGCGTATCGAAGCTGACACCGCGCTTGAGTTTGGCCAACAGTTCGTTGGCCAGTGTTTCGTTATCCACCAGGATGTGCAGCGCGCTAGCGGTCTTTGCCATCTTAATAATCCAATCAGTCGTGTAGAATTTGCCGCCATTATACCTGTTAAATCTGTTTGGCGCTTTCTGCTACAATCCCTCTCCCCAGCACTCCAATATTGAGCAACAAAGCGCCATGCGATTAAACCCCAGCCAACAACAAGCCGTCGAATTCGTTACCGGGCCTTGCCTGGTGCTGGCCGGTGCCGGTTCCGGCAAAACGCGTGTGATCACCAATAAAATCGCCCACCTGATCCACCAATGTGGCTATCAGGCGCGGCATATTGCCGCCGTAACCTTTACCAACAAGGCGGCGCGTGAGATGAAAGAGCGTGTGGCGCAAACCATGGGGCGCAAAGAGTCGCGTGGCTTGATGATCTCCACTTTCCATACGCTGGGGCTGGAAGTGATCAAACGCGAATATGCCGCGTTGGGGATGAAGTCCAACTTCTCGCTGTTTGACGATCAAGACCAGCTCGCGTTGTTGAAGGAATTGACCGAGAAGTGGCTGGAAAACGACAAGACTCTGGTGGCACAACTGATCTCGACCATTTCCAACTGGAAGAACGATCTGGTGGATCCGCAGCGGGCAATGGGGCTGGCGCGCTCCGAGCGGGACAAACTGTTCGCCCACTGCTACGGGCTGTATCACGATCACATGAGGGCCTGTAACGTCCTGGATTTTGACGATCTGATCCTGCTGCCTACCTTGTTGCTACAGCGTAATGAGGAGGTGCGTGAGCGCTGGCAGAACCGTATCCGCTACCTGCTGGTGGATGAATATCAGGACACCAACACCAGTCAGTACGAACTGGTGAAACTGCTGGTGGGTCACCGCGCACGCTTTACCGTGGTGGGGGATGACGATCAGTCGATCTACTCCTGGCGCGGTGCTCGTCCGCAGAACCTGGTACTGCTAAAGGAAGATTTCCCGGCGTTGCAGGTGATCAAGCTGGAGCAGAACTACCGTTCCAGTGAACGTATTCTGAAAGCTGCCAATATCCTGATTGCCAACAACCCGCACGTCTTTGAAAAACGCCTGTTCTCTGAGCTGGGCTACGGCGAAGAGTTGAAGGTGGTCACGGCCAACAATGAAGATCACGAGGCCGAGCGGGTGGTGGGAGAACTGATCGCTCATCACTTTGTGAAGAAAACCAATTACGGTGATTATGCGATCCTCTATCGCGGAAACCACCAGTCGCGGCTGTTTGAAAAAATGCTGATGCAGAACCGCATTCCGTACAAGATTTCTGGCGGCACCTCGTTCTTCTCGCGCCCGGAAATCAAGGATTTGCTGGCCTATCTGCGGGTTTTGACCAACCAGGATGACGACAGCGCCTTCCTGCGTATCGTCAACACGCCGAAGCGGGAAATTGGCCCGGCGACGCTGCAAAAGTTGGGGGAGTGGGCCAATCAGCGTAACAAGAGCCTGTTCCGCGCCAGCTTCGATCTTGGCCTTGGTCAGTATCTAACCGGGCGGGGGTTGGAGTCTTTACAGCGTTTCACCCACTGGATGGAAGGGATCATCCAAATGGTGGAGCGTGAGCCGGTGGCAGCGGTGCGCGATCTGATCCGCGGCATCGACTATGAAAGCTGGTTGTTTGAAACCTCGCCCAGCCCGAAAGCGGCCGAAATGCGTATGAAAAACGTCAACACCCTGTTTGGTTGGATGACCGAGATGCTGGAAGGCAACGATCTGGACGAACCGATGACGCTGACCCAGGTGGTCACGCGCTTTACGTTGCGTGACATGATGGAGCGCGGTGAAAGCGATGAAGAGTTGGATCAGGTACAGCTGATGACCCTGCATGCTTCCAAGGGATTGGAGTTCCCCTATGTGTTCCTGGTGGGGATGGAAGAGGGATTATTGCCGCATCAGAGCAGCATTGACGAGGATAATGTCGATGAAGAGCGGCGTCTGGCCTATGTTGGGATCACTCGTGCCCAGAAAGAGCTGATTTTCACCCTGTGTCGCGAACGTCGCCAGTACGGTGAACTGGTGCGGCCAGAACCCAGCCGTTTCCTGTTGGAATTGCCGCAGGACGATCTGGCCTGGGAGTCGGAACGCAAAGTCGTTAGCCCGCAGGAGCGGATGGAGAAGGGCCAGAGCCATTTGGCCAGCGTGAAGGCGATGCTGGCCAAGGCTAAGGGCGGTAGCTGAGGGTCAGGGCGCGAAAACGCCCTGTTGCTATTATTCATTACGTAAAGTATCTACGTAGGCTTGATAGACATAGCTTTTACCTCTCACTCGACCTGTAGTTTCCACCAGTATCCCCGCATTCTCTAGTGCTTTAATGGCCGTGCTCGCTGTAGGAAACGTGACATCTAACTCTGCCTGGGCTCTTTCTACCGTTAATTTTGGCATTGTTGGTAGTAATTCAAAAAGACGCAACGTTTGTAATGTACTGGATGCCGTATCGAGAACTTTTTTCCGATCGACAGCAATCAGTGAGGCTATCTGAATGATGCTCTGTTGTGCTTCCCCTGCGGCAATTTCAACGCCTTCAAGGAAGAATGATACCCAAGACTCCCAATCACCATTTCTCCTTGTTTCAGATAAACAGCGATAATACTCAGCCTGATTGGCCTTCAGATATCCTGATACATACAATAGTGGTTCAGGCAGAAGCTTCCACGTTTCGAGTAACATGGCAATCAACAGACGACCTATGCGTCCGTTACCATCAAGAAAAGGGTGAATGGTTTCGAACTGGGCATGTATCAGCGCTATCCTCACCAACGGGGGTAATGTTGGTTGCTCGTCGTGAATAAAAAGCTCCAGCTCTGCGAGTAAATTGGTAATTTCCTCTGGGGGAGGAGGGACATACGACGCGTTACCTGGCCGCGTGCCACCAATCCAGTTTTGACTGGTCCGTACACTACCGGGTTGCTTATCTGTACCCCGAACACCAGCCAGAAGAACTTTGTGGGCTTGTGTTAGTAACCGGACTGATACAGGTAATCCTGTTGGCGAGAGTATCTGCTCACGCACAAACTTGAATGCTTGCAGGTACCTGGTGACCTCCTCAACATCATTCACATTTGTTACGGCCAGCCCTGCTTCCTCATCAAAAACGTCAGTCAGTGTTGCCTGTGTCCCCTCAAGCTGGGAGGTGAGTAAAGCCTCTCTACGTATTGCACTGTAAATTAACCATTCTCCAGATGTAACCAGACCGGACATAGCTGATAGTCTAGCTAAAGCCAATTCAGCTCGATTATTGAGTTCCTGATAGGATTTGGCAACAATGGGGGGATCAGTTGGTGGTAAAGGCGCAGGTACGAAGGCATTGACCGTTTCCTGATGACTCTGAATTGTCACAAATCGACCAGAAATACGCTTCATTAAAACCCCCCTTTAATAAGATTGTGCGTTATTAAACTATTCTTTAATAACATAGGAGGTCATTAAAAGTCTCTTTAATTAGCCTTGTTATCACGCAACCTCTTAGGACGGAGTCAGCCATTGAGTTGCGTTTTCACATAAAACGGTTAAAGAGACGGTTGCAGAAAAGGGGGAAATGCTCTTAAGACTGCTCTTCCAAAAACAGAGGCCAGTGGGCATAGCTCTGCCAGTGGCTTTCCTGATCCAGCGCCTCTGCGCGCAGCGGATGTCGTTCCAACCAGCCGCGCGGCAAAATCACATGCAACTCTTCATCGTTGGCACGCAGGCGTACCGCGGGCAGGGTATCGTCACGGCGGCGGCTGGCAAAGATGATGGCCAGACGTAACAGACGACACATGCGCTGTGCCACGCGGGGTGGCACGGCGTTCTGTTGGCTCAGCAGCGGCAGATCGAGGGCATTGCTCTGGTTTTGCAACAGGGTGGCTAACAGTTTTTTCTGCGCCGGGGTAAAGCCAGGTAAATCAAGATGGCTGACCAGATAGGCGGCGTGTTGAGGAGCCTGTTTGAAATCGACGCTCAGGCCGATTTCGTGGATCAGGCACGCCGCATGCAGTAGTTCACGACATCGCGTATCCAATTGCCATTCGTTGGTGGTCTGCAAACAGAAGTTCGCTGCCAACTGGCTGACGCGTTCGGCCTGCTCGATATCCAGCAGGTAACGGCGTTGCAGATTACGTAACGTGCGGCTGCGGATATCTTGCTCGACCGGCAGATGCAGCATGCCATACACCAGCCCTTCGCGCAGAGCACCACCGGCCAGCGTCATGCTTTCAATGCCTAACTCTTGGAAAATGGCCAGCAGTATCGACAGGCCGCTTGGGAACACCAAGGCACGTTCCAGCGTCAGGCCTTCGATTTCCAGCTCTTCCAGCTTGCCACACTGAATGGCTCGTTGTTTCAACTGCCGCAGTTTGGGCAGGGTAATACGTTCGTCCATCCCCTGCGCCACCATGATTTCCTGTAGCGCTTGCACGGTTCCGGAGGCACCGACGCAAATCTGCCAGCCATGTTGGCGAAGTTGTGCGGCTATCGGCCGCACCTTTTCACGCGCGGCCTGTTCGGCGGCTTCGAAGTTATCCCGCTCCAGGTTGCGATCGCTGAAGAAGCGCTCGAGCCAGGTGACACAGCCCATCGAAAGGCTATACAGCTGTGCGGCTTGCGCCCCTGTCCCTACGACCAACTCCGTGCTGCCACCCCCGATATCGACCACCAGACGCCGATCCGGGCCGCCGGTGGTATGGGCAACGCCGTGGTAGATCAGGCGGGCTTCTTCTTCGCCGCTGATGACCTGAACGGGGCAGCCAAGGATAGTTTCGGCGGTTTGCAGGAATTCGGCCGCGTTGTTGGCCAGGCGCAGCGTTGCGGTGGCGACGACCCGAATTTGATCGCGCGGGATATCCTGCAGGCGTTCCGAGAACAGCCGCAGACATTGCCAACCGCGCTGCATGGCTTCCTGTGACAGGTGATTGTGCTGATCCAGCCCGGCCGCC
Source organism: Serratia sp. JSRIV004 (assembly GCF_019968705.1). Taxonomy (NCBI): domain Bacteria; kingdom Pseudomonadati; phylum Pseudomonadota; class Gammaproteobacteria; order Enterobacterales; family Yersiniaceae; genus Serratia; species Serratia sp. JSRIV004. Next base: position 267,470 of record NZ_CP074140.1, read on the forward strand.
AGGCGCACTTTGCGCTTGATGCGAGCTAGCGTCTGGATACTGCCAGCCACCTCACGTACCACCAACATATGGAAGCTGTTGGAACCCAGATCGATGGCGGCATAGAGGGTGCTGGAACCTGGCATAGTCGTCTATTAGCCCGAACGTTTACGGTTGTTACGCGGCGCACCACCACGACGTGGCGCGGAAGAGTTACGGCGTGGGCCGTTGTTGCCACGAGGTCGCACCAGGCGCTTCGGTGCTGGCAGATCGCTCAGCAGCGCATCGCTGTTGTACTTGCTCACCGGAATGCTGTGGCCGGTATAAGTCTCGATGGCTGGCAGATTCAGCGCGTACTCTTCACAGGCCAGGCTGATGGAGTGACCGCTTTCGCCCGCGCGGCCTGTACGGCCAATGCGGTGCACGTAGTCCTCGCAGTCATCCGGCAGATCGTAGTTGAAGACGTGAGTCACCAACGGAATATGCAGGCCGCGTGCGGCGACATCGGTGGCGACCAGGATATCCAGGTTACCTTTGGTGAAGTCGTCCAGAATACGCAGGCGTTTTTTCTGCGCCACGTCGCCGGTCAGCAGGCCTACGCGGTGACCATCGGCAGCCAGATGGCCCCAGATGTCTTCACAGCGGTGCTTGGTGTTGGCGAAGATGATGCAGCGGTCCGGCCACTCTTCCTCGATCAGCGTCTGCAGCAGGCGCATTTTTTCTTCGTTGGAAGGGTAGAACAGCTCTTCCTGAATGCGGTGGCCGGTTTTCTGTTCCGGTTCAACTTCCACATATTCGGCATTGTTCATCTGCTCAAAGGCCAGCTCGCGTACGCGATAGGACAGGGTGGCAGAGAACAACATGTTCAGGCGTTGATCGACCGCGGGCATACGGCGGAACAGCCAGCGGATATCTTTGATAAAGCCCAGATCGTACATGCGGTCGGCTTCATCGAGCACCACAACCTGGATAGCACCCAGATCGATATAATTTTGTTTGGCGTAGTCGATTAAACGGCCGGTGGTCCCCACCAGAATATCTACGCCGCTTTCCAGCACTTTCAGCTGTTTGTCATAGCCATCACCGCCGTAGGCCAGGCCAAGCTTCAACCCGGTAGATTGCGACAGCGCTTCTGCATCGGAATGGATCTGCACCGCCAGTTCACGCGTAGGCGCCATGATCAAGGCGCGCGGCTGGTTGGTCTGGCGACCTTCTTTCGCCGGGTGGGACAGCAAATAGTGAAAAGTAGACGCTAAAAATGCCAGCGTCTTTCCGGTACCGGTTTGCGCCTGACCTGCAACGTCGCGCCCACTGAGGGTGAGCGGCAATGCCAACGCCTGGATGGGCGTGCAGTTGTGAAACCCTTTTTTCTCAAGGGCTTCAAGGACTAACGGGTGCAGGGCGAAGTCGGAAAACTTCTGTTCGGTCAAGTGTGTTTTGCTCATAGTGTGGTAGAATATCAGCTAACTATTGCTTTACGAAAGCATATCCGTTGAAATAAAAGCGGTGAAATAAAATCACCTGAGTTGGTTTGATGCTACACCAACAAGGTAGACCTAATCCTGTGGAGTAGAACATGAGCGATAAAATTATTCACCTGACTGACGACAGCTTCGATTCCGATGTGCTGAAAGCCGAAGGGCCAATCCTGGTCGATTTCTGGGCTGAATGGTGTGGTCCGTGCAAGATGATTGCTCCGATCCTCGACGAGATTGCCGAAGAGTTCGCCGGCAAGCTGACCATTACCAAACTGAACATCGATCAAAACCCGCTTACCGCGCCTAAGTACGGCATCCGCGGTATTCCGACGCTGTTGTTGTTCAAGAACGGTGAAGTGGCAGCGACCAAGGTCGGCGCGCTGTCCAAGGGCCAGCTCAAAGAGTTCCTGGACGCGAATCTGTAATTAGGGCGGGAAGCCCCGTGACGGGCGTCTGGAGGGGGATTTTCATTCACCGCTAGACGCCTGCCAAGAAGCGTGTTAAGTTTAACCATACTGCATTCTGAACTTGCCATAAGTATTAAATCTAAAGAGTCTGAATCTAAGCGTTACTCTACGTTGAACCATCGGCACTAGCATTTTACTGTGAACCGAGCCCGTGTTTTGACGATCAAGCGGTTTTACAAAAAAATCAGTTTTAAGGCACCTTCGATCTTAAACCGTCAGCGTGTGCGCCCCAGCTAAGCCATTTCTTACTGCGGCGGCCCAGCAGCCCGGCGATCGAACGTCCAGTAACAGGCACGCATACCCTATGAATTTCACGTTGTAGCTTGAAAGGTTATGGGTATAACACGCTGCCATACCATTCACGATACTAGTTCGAGACACACCCCGAGTTTAAGAACCCCCACTATGAATCTTACCGAATTAAAGAATACGCCGGTTTCTGAGCTGATTACTCTCGGCGAAAATATGGGGCTGGAAAACCTGGCCCGCCTGCGCAAACAGGACATTATCTTCTCTATACTCAAGCAACATGCGAAAAGCGGAGAAGATATCTTCGGTGATGGCGTGCTGGAGATATTGCAGGATGGATTTGGTTTCCTCCGTTCCGGAGACAGTTCCTACCTCGCAGGCCCCGACGATATCTACGTTTCTCCCAGCCAAATCCGCCGCTTTAACCTCCGCACAGGTGACACCATTTCCGGTAAGATTCGTCCGCCAAAAGAAGGCGAGCGCTATTTTGCCCTGTTGAAAGTTAACGAAGTCAACTACGACAAACCGGAAAACGCCCGTAACAAGATCCTGTTCGAAAACCTGACGCCGCTGCACGCCAACTCACGTTTGCGTATGGAGCGCGGCAACGGCTCTACCGAAGATCTGACGGCTCGCGTACTGGATCTGGCAGCGCCAATCGGCCGTGGCCAGCGTGGCCTGATTGTGGCACCGCCGAAAGCCGGTAAAACCATGCTGCTGCAAAACATTGCGCAGAGCATCGCATACAACCATCCAGACTGCGTGCTGATGGTGCTGCTGATCGACGAACGTCCGGAAGAAGTGACCGAGATGCAACGTCTGGTAAAAGGCGAAGTGATCGCTTCTACCTTCGACGAACCCGCATCCCGCCACGTACAGGTTGCCGAAATGGTGATCGAGAAGGCCAAGCGCCTGGTCGAACACAAAAAAGACGTGATCATCCTGCTGGACTCCATCACCCGTCTGGCGCGTGCCTACAACACCGTAGTACCTGCCTCAGGCAAAGTGCTGACCGGTGGTGTGGACGCCAACGCCCTGCATCGTCCGAAGCGCTTCTTCGGTGCGGCTCGTAACGTTGAGGAAGGCGGCAGCCTGACCATCATCGCTACCGCACTGGTTGATACCGGCTCGAAGATGGACGAAGTGATTTACGAAGAGTTTAAAGGTACGGGTAACATGGAACTGCATCTGGCGCGTAAAATCGCCGAGAAGCGCGTGTTCCCTGCTATCGATTACAACCGTTCCGGTACGCGTAAAGAAGAGTTGCTCACTACCTCTGAAGAACTGCAGAAGATGTGGATCCTGCGCAAGATCATTCACCCAATGGGCGAGATCGACGCGATGGAGTTCCTCATTAACAAGTTGGCGATGACCAAAACCAACGATGAATTCTTCGACATGATGAAACGCTCATAAATAAGTAAAATATTCGAGGAACGCCACGCCTAGTCGTGGCGTTTTTTGCTTTTGGCGGATACGATAAGTAACAGTAAAGGAAAGTAAGTTATTCTTGTGACTTATTGAGAACTTATCTTATTTGTGCCTGTTTTTGCATTAATGCGTTGAAGCAAGACACGTTTTGGGCATTGATAAGTGTCTATGTCATAGGAAATGACTGAAAGGTCGCTTGGTCATGTGGCGCGGTTTTTTACCCATGTTAAGCTGCCTCATCTTCTTCAGAGATTTGTTAACCGTGAACTTACTCACCATGAGTACTGAAATTCTTTTTGTTTTTCTGTTTTCTCTGGCTTTTTTATTTGTTGCTCGCAAGGCAGCAAAACCTATTGGTTTGGTTGATAAGCCTAATTATCGCAAACGTCATCAGGGGCTGATCCCGCTGGTGGGTGGGATTTCTGTTTACGCTGGCATCTGCTTTGCCTTCCTGATCACCGACCAGACGATTGCGCACAGCAAACTCTATCTCACCTGCGCCGGTGTCCTGGTCTTCGTCGGGGCGCTGGACGATCGCTTCGATATCAGCGTCAAGATCCGCGCCACTATTCAGGCACTGGTCGGCATCGCCATGATGGTATTTGCTGGCCTTTATCTGCGCAGCCTCGGCTATGTGTTTGGTGGCTGGGAAATGCAGTTGGGGCCGTTTGGCTATTTGGTGACGCTGTTTGCCGTTTGGGCGGCGATTAACGCCTTTAACATGGTCGACGGTATCGACGGCCTGCTCGGCGGTCTCTCCTGCGTGTCGTTCGGCGCGATGGGGATCCTGCTGTATCAAGGCGGCCATAGCGAGCTTGCCTTCTGGTGCTTCGCGATGCTGGCGGCCATTGTTCCCTATATTCTGCTCAACCTCGGCATCCTTGGCCGTCGTTATAAAGTCTTTATGGGTGACGCCGGGAGTACGCTGATCGGTTTTACCGCCATCTGGCTGCTGGTGCAAAGCTCGCAAGGGCCAAACCATCCGATCAAACCGGTCACCGCGCTGTGGATTATCGCCATCCCGCTGATGGATATGATTGCCATCATGTATCGCCGTCTGCGTAAGGGCATGAGCCCGTTCTCGCCAGACCGTCAACACATCCACCATTTGATTATGCGAGCGGGCTTTACGCCTCGTCAGGCTTTTGTGCTCATTACCTTGGCCGCAGCGCTGTTGGCGGCGGTTGGCGTGATAGGCGAACGTCTGACTTTCATACCTGAATGGGTTATGTTGGCATTATTCTTGCTTGCATTCTTCTTGTATGGCTATTGCATTAAACGTGCATGGCGGGTCGCGCGCTATATCAAACGTCTCAAGCGCCGCCTGCGGAATGCAACGAACAATAAGCAAGTACCTTAACTGAGGCTTTAGGGCAGTGATGAATCCTGAAACAACGTCTGACAAGAATACCCCGGTGGTCGATAACGAACTCGATATCCGCGGTCTGTGCTGCACCCTGTGGCGCGGCAAAAAATGGATTATCGGTTTTGCGGTGTTGTTTGCTGCCGTCGCGCTGATCGTTTCCTACCTGGTGAAACAGGAGTGGAGCGCTACGGCGATCACCGATAAGCCAACGGTGAATGCGCTGGGGGGATATTACTCTCAGCAGCAGTTCCTGCGTAACCTGGATCAGCGCACGCTGCCTGCGGTTGCCAGCGATCAGCCAGGCATCGCCGATGAAGCCTATAATGAATTTATCATGCAGTTGGCCGCCTATGACACGCGCCGTGATTTCTGGCTGCAAAGCGATTACTACAAGCAGCGCCAGGAAGGGGATGCCCGTGCCGATGCGGCGTTGCTTGATGACCTGATTAACAATATCCAGTTCACGCCGCGCGACGACAAAAAAGTGCTGAATGATAGCGTGAAACTCACCGCCGAGACCGCGCCAGACTCCAACCATCTGCTGCGTCAGTATGTTGCCTTTGCCAGCCACCGCGCGGCGCAGCATCTGAATGAAGAGATCCAGGGAGCCTGGGCGGCGCGTACCACCTCGATGAGTGCACAGGTCAAACGCCAGGAAGCGGTAGCCGATGCGGTTTATCAGCGTGAGCTCAAGACCGTGCAGCAGGCGCTGAAAATCGCCGAGCAGCAGGGGATTAGCCGTACGCAGACCGATACGCCAGCCGAACAGCTGCCAGACTCCGATCTGTTCCTGCTGGGCAAACCTATGCTGCAGGCGCGTCTGGAAGGTTTACAGGCTTCCGGCCCGGCTTACGATGTGAGTTACGATCAGAACCGGGCGATGCTGGCAACTCTGAACGTTGGCCCGACGTTGGATGCCAAATTCCAGACCTACCGCTATTTACGTACGCCGGAAGAGCCGGTGAAACGTGATAGTCCACGCCGGGTATTCTGGCTGATTATGTGGGGCGCAATCGGTGGCCTGATTGGTGCGGGCGTCGCCTTGGTACGCCGGCCACGTAGTTAACTAATAATATAATAATTTCGCTGTTGGGCACTGAGTGCCCAACTTTGCAGGTTCGCCTGCACTTCACCGACCAAAAGAGATTCGCTGTGAAAGTGTTGACTGTTTTTGGCACCAGACCGGAAGCCATCAAAATGGCACCTCTGGTACATGCTCTGGCTCAGGATGATGCCTTTGAGTCAAGAGTCTGCGTTACGGCACAGCATCGCGAGATGCTGGATCAGGTACTGCGTTTGTTTGAAATCGTACCGGATTACGACCTGAATATTATGAAACCGGGCCAGGGGCTGAGTGAAATCACCTGCCGCATTCTGGAAGGGATCAAAGGCGTACTGGAGGACTTCAAGCCGGACGTGGTGTTGGTTCACGGTGACACGACGACCACCATGGCGACCAGCCTGGCGGCGTTTTATCAGCGTATCCCGGTGGGGCATGTCGAAGCGGGCCTGCGTACCGGTAATCTCTATTCTCCTTGGCCTGAAGAGGCCAACCGCAAGTTGACGGGGCATTTGGCGATGTATCACTTCTCGCCAACCGAAAATTCACGGCAGAACCTGTTACGTGAATCGCTGCGGGACGACCATATTTTCGTCACGGGTAACACCGTGATCGATGCGTTGCTGTGGGTGCGCGACCGCATCATGCACAACCCAGAGCTGCGCAGCAGCCTTGACCAACGTTATCCTTTCCTGGATGCCAACAAAAAGCTGATCCTGGTGACTGGGCACCGTCGCGAAAGCTTCGGCGGTGGGTTTGAGCGCATCTGTAGCGCCTTGGCCGAGATTGCTCTTCAGCATCCTGACGTGCAGGTGGTGTATCCGGTGCATCTCAACCCGAACGTCAGCGAGCCGGTTAACCGTATTTTGAAGGGGATCGATAACATCATTCTGATCGATCCGCAGGATTACCTGCCGTTTGTCTATCTGATGACGCGATCTTATCTGATCCTGACCGACTCGGGCGGCATTCAGGAAGAGGCGCCATCGCTGGGGAAACCGGTGTTGGTGATGCGTGATACCACCGAGCGGCCAGAAGCGGTAGATGCCGGCACGGTACAGCTGGTGGGAACGGACGTAGCTAAAATTGTTGATGCGGTAACCCGGTTATTGACAGACGAAGGCGAATACCACGCCATGAGCCGGGCGCATAACCCATACGGTGACGGGCATGCCTGCCAACGTATCCTCGAAGCTTTAAAGAATCATCAGGTGACACTATGAGTTTTAACACTATTTCAGTTATTGGCCTGGGCTATATCGGTTTGCCAACGGCGGCGGCGTTTGCTTCCCGCAAGAAGAAAGTGGTGGGCGTAGATGTTAACCAGCACGCGGTAGATACCATTAACCGCGGTGCCATCCACATCGTCGAACCTGATTTGGATCGCGTGGTAAAAGAAGCGGTAGAAGGCGGTTACCTGCAGGCGGTGACTAAACCGCTGGCGGCCGATGCGTTCCTGATTGCCGTACCAACGCCGTTCAAAGGCGATCACGAACCCGATCTGGCCTACGTTGAAGCCGCCGCCAAGTCATTGGCACCGGTACTGAAAAAGGGCGACCTGGTGATCCTGGAGTCTACTTCACCGGTGGGCGCTACCGAGCAGATGGCCCTGTGGTTGGCAGAGGCGCGTAGCGATCTGAGCTTCCCGCAGGATGCCGGTGAGCAGGCCGACGTGAACATTGCCTACTGTCCTGAGCGCGTGCTGCCTGGGCAGGTAATGGTTGAGCTGATCCAGAATGACCGAGTGATTGGCGGGATGACGCCAAAATGCTCCGAGCGCGCCAGCGCGCTGTACAAGATTTTCCTCGAAGGTGAGTGTGTGATCACCAACTCGCGCACCGCCGAGATGTGCAAACTGACGGAAAACAGCTTCCGCGACGTTAACATCGCGTTTGCCAATGAGCTTTCGCTGATCTGTGCCGAGCAGGGCATTAATGTGTGGGAACTGATCCGCCTGGCCAACCGTCATCCGCGCGTCAACATTCTGCAACCTGGCCCAGGCGTGGGCGGGCACTGTATCGCCGTTGACCCTTGGTTCATCGTGGCGCAGAACCCGCAGCAGGCTCGTCTGATCCATACTGCGCGCCTGGTAAACGACGGCAAACCGCTCTGGGTGGTCGATCAGGTCAAGGCAGCCGTGGCAGATTGCCTGGCGGCCACCAATAAGCGCGCTTCTGAAGTGAAAATCGCCTGCTTCGGTTTGGCGTTCAAACCTAATATCGACGACCTGCGTGAAAGCCCGGCGGTTGAAGTAGCCCACCTGATTGCCGACTGGCACGTAGGTGAAACCCTGGCGGTCGAGCCTAACGTTGAGCAATTGCCGAAGTCACTGGCGGGCCTCGTTACGCTGAAAAAACTGCCTGAGGCCTTACAGCAGGCGGATGTGATCGTCATGCTGGTCGATCATAAAGAATTCAAGGCCATCAGGCCGGAAGAGATTAAGCAGTCCTGGATCGTGGACACCAAAGGAGTTTGGCGTTGAAACGTATTTTGGTCACCGGCGGGGCCGGATTTATCGGCTCTGCCGTGGTAAGACATATCATCGAGGGGACCCGCGATAGCGTGGTGGTGGTTGATAAGCTCACCTATGCCGGTAACCTGGAGTCGCTGGCGGGTGTAGCGGACAACGAGCGCTATGCTTTCGAGCAGGTAGATATCTGCGACCGTGCCGCACTAGACCGCGTATTTGCGCAGTACCAGCCGGATTTCGTGATGCACCTGGCGGCAGAAAGCCACGTTGACCGCTCGATCGACGGCCCGGCGGCCTTTATCGAAACCAACATAGTGGGCACTTACACCATGCTGGAAGCTGCCCGCCATTATTGGCAGGCGCTGGCGGCAGAGAAAAAGCAGGCTTTCCGTTTCCATCATATCTCTACCGATGAAGTGTACGGCGACCTGCACGGTACCGACGATCTGTTTACCGAAACCACGCCTTACGCGCCAAGCAGCCCGTATTCTGCCTCCAAGGCCTCAAGCGACCACCTGGTGCGCGCCTGGCTGCGTACCTACGGTTTCCCTACCGTCGTGACCAACTGCTCCAACAACTACGGCCCTTACCACTTCCCAGAGAAGCTGGTGCCGCTGGTGATCCTTAATGCCATCTCCGGCAAACCGCTGCCGGTCTACGGCGATGGTGCGCAGGTGCGTGACTGGCTGTTTGTGGAAGACCATGCGCGGGCGTTATATCAGGTGGTGACAGAAGGTGTGATTGGGGAGACCTATAACATCGGCGGCCACAACGAGCGCAAAAACATCGAAGTGGTACAGACCATCTGCGATCTGCTGGAAGAACTGGCACCGAACAAACCGCAGGGCGTGGCGAAATATCGCGATCTGATCACTTACGTCAAAGATCGCCCAGGCCATGATATGCGTTATGCCATCGACGCGGGCAAAATTGAACGTGAACTGGGTTGGCGCCCACAGGAAACCTTTGAAAGCGGCATCCGCAAAACGGTTTCCTGGTATCTGAACAATGAAACCTGGTGGCGCCGCGTGCAAGACGGTTCCTATGCAGGCGAGCGTTTAGGGCTAAACCAATAATCCTATCTAGATAAACGCACGGAAGGCTATAAGCGCCGTGCGGCTAGCGGAAGTTCAGGAGTCATGATGAAAGGTATTATTCTAGCCGGCGGTTCGGGGACGCGTTTGCACCCGATCACCCGCGGCGTCTCCAAGCAGTTGCTGCCCATTTACGATAAACCGATGATTTACTATCCGCTCTCGGTGCTGATGCTGGCCGGGATCCGCGATATTCTGATTATCTCTACGCCTGAAGATCTGCCCTCGTTTCGCCGTTTGCTGGGCAGCGGTGAAGAGTTTGGCATCAACCTCAGCTACGCCGAACAACCGAGCCCGGACGGGTTGGCACAGGCCTTCCTGATTGGCGAAGAGTTTATCGGCGGCGAGCCGTGCTGCCTGGTGCTGGGCGACAATATCTACTTCGGCCAGGGCTTCAGCCCGAAACTGAAAAGCGTGGTCCAGGGTCTGAAAGGTGCCACGGTATTCGGTTACCAGGTCATGGACCCAGAGCGCTTTGGCGTAGTGGAGTTCGACGATAACTTCCGCGCGCTGTCGATTGAAGAAAAGCCGTTGAAGCCGAAGTCCAACTGGGCGGTCACCGGTCTCTATTTCTATGACAACCAGGTGGTGGATTTCGCCAAGCAGGTGAAGCCTTCCGAACGCGGCGAGCTGGAAATTACCAGCATCAACCAGATGTATCTGGAGCGTGGCGAGCTGAGCGTCGAGCTGCTGGGGCGTGGTTTTGCCTGGCTCGATACCGGTACCCACGACAGCCTGATCGAAGCCAGTACCTTTGTGCAGACGGTAGAGAAGCGCCAAGGGTTCAAGATTGCCTGTCTGGAAGAGATCGCCTGGCGTAACGGTTGGCTGGATGATGATGGCGTAAGACGCTCGGCGCAGGCGTTAGCCAAAACCGGCTATGGCAAATACTTACTGGATTTACTGCATGTCCGTCCACGCCAATATTGAGCCTTTGGGCTGGGAAAGCGAGTATTTCCAACTCACCAGCGCCAAATTGCATTTTGACGAGGCGGCTCCTGCGCTTACGGCAACTGAACTGGATGCGTTTGCGCTGGTTCAGGCCAAGATCCCGGCCCAGCGTCTGGATTTGGCCGATGGTTTGGCAGCCGCGGGGTTTCGGCTGGTGGAGGGCGAAGTGGACTTTGCCCTGGCAATTGGCACAGATTGTGCATTGAATTTACCGGCCATCCGCATCGCCCAGTCCGAAGATATTCCACTGTTGCGTTCGGTGGCGGCCAAGGTTTTTGCCGCCAGCCGTTTTCGCGCGCCTTGGTATCAGCCGCAGGACAGCGGGCGTTTTTACGCCACCTGGATTGAAAAAGCGGTGCTGGGGACGTTTGACCATCAGTGCCTGCTGGTGCTGGGTAGCGATGGGGAGCCAGAAGGGTTTGTCAGCCTGCGTGATATTGGCCAGCAAGAGGCGCGTATCGGCCTGCTGGCGGCATTTCCAGGTGTACAAGGTAAAGGGACCGGTTCTCGGCTGATGACTGCCGCGATCGCCTGGTGCCAGCAGCAACGGCTGCAGCGCCTGCGGATCGCGACTCAAATAAGTAATATTGCCGCGTTACGGCTCTATCAACGGCACGGTGCCACCCTAGAAAGCACCGCGTATTGGTTCTATAGAGGTTTACATGATCCCATTTAACGCTCCACCGGTTGTTGGCACGGAACTCGATTATATGCAGGCTGCGATGAGCAGCGGCAAACTCTGTGGTGATGGTGGTTTTACCCGTCGCTGCCAGCAGTGGATGGAACAGCATTTTGGCTGCCCAAAAGTGCTGCTGACGCCGTCTTGCACCGCGTCACTGGAAATGGCCGCCATCCTGCTGGATATCCAGCCGGGTGATGAAGTGATCATGCCGAGCTACACCTTCGTGTCCACCGCTAACGCCTTTGTGCTGCGCGGGGCGGTGATGGTGTTTGTCGATCTGCGTCCAGACACCATGAACATCGATGAGACCAAGATCGAAGCGGCGATCACCGATAAAACCCGTGCCATCGTGCCGGTGCATTACGCTGGCGTAGCCTGTGAAATGGACACCATCATGGCGCTGGCGAAGAAGTACAACCTGATGGTGGTGGAAGATGCCGCGCAGGGCGTGATGTCGACCTATAAAGGCAAAGCCTTGGGGACTATCGGCCATATCGGTTGCTTCAGTTTCCATGAGACCAAAAACTACACCGCTGGCGGTGAAGGTGGCGCGACGCTGATTAACGACCCGGCCCTGATCGATCGTGCCGAAGTGATCCGTGAAAAAGGCACCAACCGCAGCCAGTTCTTCCGTGGTCAGGTAGACAAATATACCTGGCGCGATATTGGTTCCAGCTATCTAATGTCAGATCTGCAAGCCGCTTATCTGTGGGCACAGCTGGAGGCCGCCGAGACGATCAACCAGCGCCGCCTGAAGCTGTGGCAGAAATATTACGATGCATTGAAACCGTTGGCAGACTCAGGGCGTATCGCCTTGCCGGTCATTCCGGCCAACTGCGTGCACAACGCCCATATGTTCTACATCAAGCTGAAAGACGTGCAGGATCGTACCGCGTTTATCGACTACCTGAAAGAAGCCGAAATCATGTCGGTGTTCCACTACATCCCACTGCACGCCTGCCCGGCGGGTGAGAAGTTTGGCCGTTTCTCCGGCGAAGACCGCTTCACCACCAAAGAGAGCGAGCGCCTGGTGCGTCTGCCGCTGTTCTTTAACATGTCAGACGTCAATCAACGTACGGTGATCAATACCATTCTGAGCTTCCTCGCCTGATATGTCGCTGGCAAAAGCATCGATTTGGACCGCGGGCTCCACGCTGATCAAGATCGGCGTGGGGTTGCTGGTGGTAAAAATGCTGGCGGTGGCCTTCGGCCCCAGCGGGGTCGGGCAGGCGGGTAACTTCCGCCAGTTGATCACCGTGCTGGGCGTGCTGTCGGGGGCCGGAATTTTTAACGGTATCACCAAGTATGTGGCGGAATACCATCAGGATCCGCAGCGGTTGCGTATGGCGGTGGGCACCGCGTCCAGCATCGTGCTGGGTTTCTCAACCCTGCTGGCGCTGGTGTTCCTGTTTGCTGCCGAGCCGATCAGCCGTGGGCTGTTTGGCCATGGTGACTATGTGAACGTGGTGCGTGCGGTGGCGTTTATCCAGATGGGGATTGCCTACGCCAACCTGTTCCTGGCGATCCTCAAAGGTTATCGCGATGCGATGGGTAACGCGCTGGCGGTGATCGCCGGTAGCCTGATAGGTGTGGTGGCCTTTACGCTATGCTTTAAGCTGGGCGGTTATGAAGGCGCGTTGGCCGGGTTGGCTCTGGTTCCTGCCCTGGTGGTGTTGCCTGCTGGTTTCATGCTGTGGCGGCGCAAGGCGCTGCCGCTGCGTTATCTGGCGCTGGCCTGGGATAAGGCGCTGGCCAGCCATCTCGGTAAGTTTACCCTGATGGCGCTGATCACCTCCGTGACCTTGCCGGTTGCCTATGTAATGATGCGTAACCTGTTGGCAGAACATTACGGCTGGGACGAAGTAGGGATCTGGCAAGGGGTGAGCAGTATCTCCGATGCCTACCTGCAGTTTATTACCGCTTCTTTCACCGTTTATCTGCTGCCAACGCTGTCGCGCCTGCAAGAGAAAAGCGCCATTTCGCGGGAGATCGTGCGCTCGCTGAAGTTTGTGCTGCCTGCGGTCGCCGCTGCCAGCTTTACCGTCTGGCTGCTGCGTGACTTCGCCATCTGGCTGCTGTTCTCTGAGAAATTCGTTGCCATGCGCGATCTGTTTGCCTGGCAACTGGTGGGGGACGTGCTGAAAGTCGGGGCCTACGTCTTCGGTTACCTGGTGATCGCCAAGGCGTCGCTCCGTTTTTATATTCTGACAGAGGTCAGCCAGTTTGCCTTGCTGACGCTGTTCTCGCACTGGCTGATCCCGCTGCACGGCGCATTAGGGGCGGCACAGGCCTATATGGCAACCTACATCGTGTATTTTGCGCTCTGTAGCTGCGTATTTATTCTTTATCGTAGACGAGTATGACCATACTAATCCACGTACTGGGATCTGATATCCCGCATCATAATCAGACGGTGCTGCGCTTCTTTAATGACGTGCTGGCTGACCGCCTGCCCGCAGAACAAGTGTGTCACTTCATGGTGGCAGCCAAAGACGTGGCCGCGTTGGGCCACTTTCCAAAGTTGACCATCGAGGCTTTCCCTGGCAAGAAGAGCCTGGCAGAGGCAGTGATTGCCCGTGCCAAGGCCAACCGTGACACTCGCCTGTTCCTGCATGGCCAGTTTAACGCAACGTTGTGGCTGGCCTTGCTGAGCGGCAAGATCAAGCCGCGCCAGGTGAGCTGGCATATCTGGGGGGCCGATCTGTATGAAAACGCCACCAGTTGGAAATACCGCCTGTTCTACGTGCTGCGCCGCATTGCCCAAGGGCGGGTGGGCCACGTGTTTGCTACCCGAGGCGACCTGATCCACTATCAGCAGCGGCACGCACGCGTTCCGGCCTCGCTGCTGTATTTCCCAACGCGGATGGATCCTGCCCTGACGGGTATCGAAGTTGAAAAGAACCTGGCTGGGCCGATGACTATCCTGGTGGGCAATTCTGGTGATACCACCAACCGCCATATTGAGGCGTTGCAGGCGATCCATCAGCAATTTGGTGACAAGGTGCGGGTGATTTTGCCGATGGGCTATCCGGCCAATAACGACGCCTATATTGCCCAGGTGCGCGCGGCGGGCCTGAAGCTGTTCTCCGAACAGAATCTGCAACTGCTGACCCAACAGGTGGCGTTTGACGATTATCTCAATATTCTGCGTGAGTGCGATCTCGGCTACTTCATTTTCGACCGTCAGCAGGGGATCGGTACGCTGTGCCTGTTGATCCAGTTTGGCGTGCCTTTTGTACTGAGCCGCAAGAACCCGTTCTGGCAGGATCTGGCTGAGCAGCATCTGCCGGTGCTGTTCTATGGCGACTCGCTGGATGAAGCCGTGGTGCGCGAATCACAGCGCCAACTGGCAACGCTGGATAAGCAGTCTATTGCCTTTTTCAATCCGAACTACGTGGATGGCTGGCAGCAGGCATTGGCGCTGGCGGCGGGGGAAAACCCATGACGCTGGCACAGTTTGGCGGGCTGTTTGTCGTCTATCTGATCGGGGCGCTGTTTGTGCTGACCCTGACCTATCAGGAGTTTCGGCGCGTCCGCTTCAACTTTAACGTCTTCTTTTCCCTGCTCTATCTGCTGACGTTTTACTTTGGCTTCCCGCTGACCTGCCTGCTGGTATTCCAGTTTGACGTGGCCGTGGTGCCGGTAGAGTTCCTGCTTTACGCCATCCTTTCGGCTACCGCCTTCTACGCGATTTACTACGTCAGCTACAAGACGCGGTTGCGTAAACGCACTGGCCAGCCGCATAAGCCGGTGTTCACCATGAACCGGGTTGAGACGCATATCACCTGGATATTGCTGGCGCTGGTGGCGATCGGCACCGTGGGCATCTTCTTTATGCAGAACGGTTTCCTGCTGTTCAAGCTTAACTCCTACAGCCAAATCTTCTCCAGCGATGTGTCAGGGGTGGCGCTCAAGCGCTTCTTCTACTTCTTTATCCCGGCGATGCTGGTGGTCTATTTCCTGAAACAGGATCTGCGCGCCTGGTTCTTCTTCCTGGCGGCCACGGTGGCGTTTGGCATTCTGACCTACGTGATCGTGGGCGGCACCCGTGCCAACATCATCATCGCGTTCGCTCTATTCCTGTTTATCGGCATTGTGCGCGGCTGGATCTCGCTGTGGATGCTGGTGGCCGCCGGGGTGTTCGGCATCGTCGGCATGTTCTGGCTGGCGTTGAAACGCTATAGCCTGGATGTCAGCGGCCCGGAAGCGTTCTACACTTTCCTGTATCTGACCCGTGATACCTTCTCGCCGTGGGAGAACCTGGGGCTACTGCTGCAAAATTACGACAAGATCGATTTCCAGGGGTTGGCCCCGATCGTGCGTGATTTCTATGTCTTCATCCCTGCCTGGCTGTGGCCGGGGCGGCCGGATCTGGTGCTGAATACTGCCAACTACTTTACCTGGGAAGTGCTGGACAACCACTCCGGGCTGGCGATTTCCCCAACGCTGATTGGCTCGCTGGTGGTGATGGGTGGGGTGCTGTTTATCCCACTGGGCGCTATTGTGGTGGGCCTGATCATCAAGTGGTTCGACTGGCTGTATGAGCTTGGCAAAAGTGAACAGAACCGCTTTAAGGCGGCGATTTTGCAAGGGTTCTGCTTTGGTGCGGTGTTTAATATCATCGTGCTGGCGCGTGAGGGGGTCGATTCGTTTGTCTCACGCGTGGTGTTCTTCTGCATCATTTTTGGTGCCTGCCTGATATTGGCAAAATTACTGTACTGGCTGTTTGATGCTGCCGGGCTTATCAAGACTCGAATTATGCGCAAGCGCGCGTTGGCTCCAGCAGCCAACTCCCTTGTGCCAAGGTAATAGTGACAATGGAAGCAAACATTTCGGTTCCCAAGTATGAGCTGCGTGGTTTCAGCCTGTGGGGCTTTCGCAACATGGCGCAGTGCATGGATTTTCTGTTCGACGGTGGCAGGGTCAAGCAAGGCACCCTGGTGGCGATGAACGCCGAGAAAATCCTCAATGCAGAAACCGATCCGGCGCTGCATGCCCTGTTGGATGAGGCGGAGTATAAATATGCCGATGGCATCAGCATGGTGCGCTCCATCCGCCGCAAGTATCCTGGCGCGGAGGTGTCGCGTGTGGCTGGGGCCGATCTGTGGGAAGCCATGATGCAGCGTGCCGGGCAGGAAGGTACGCCGGTGTTTCTGGTTGGCGGCAAGCCTTCGGTGCTGGCAGAGACCGAGCAGAAGCTGCGTAGTCAGTGGAATGTGAATCTGGTTGGCAGCCAGGATGGCTACTTCAAACCAGAACAGCGGGATGCCTTGTTTGAACGCATTCGTGCCAGCGGCGCGGCTATCGTGACCGTGGCAATGGGATCGCCCAAGCAGGAAATCCTGATGCGGGATTGCCGCAAGGTACATCCACAGGCGCTGTATATGGGGGTTGGTGGCACCTATGACGTGTTTACCGGCCATGTGAAGCGTGCCCCCAAGGTGTGGCAGAATCTGGGCCTGGAGTGGCTCTATCGCCTGCTCAGCCAGCCGAGCCGTATACGCCGCCAGCTTCGGCTACTCAAGTTCGTCGGCTATTACTATACCGGCAAGATGTGATCCTCCGGCTGGAGCAGCCCATCTGTTGCTCCAGCGTCTGTTTTGCGCAAATAATCTCCCTGTCGGCCATAACGTGGTCAAAGCTATAACCTCGGTCAATCATTCCCTCGTCACTTATTCCATAAGGTTTTAATTCGCGGTTTGCTTATAGCGGCAAAATGCGAAACCATAACGCCCGCAAATTTCCCCAGGCCCTAGTGTCACTTCCTCGTCATTACATGGTGCGGATTGCTCGCCAAGTAGCGTTTTGCGCGGGTGGGGGATGAATTACACTCAACTTGTCTAAAACAATAATGACCGGCACCGATCGGCAGGCAAACAACATCATAAAAGATATGACTGAGGATTTATGGCAAGCAAAGAAAAACCACAAGGTTTACATCGCGGGTTAGAAGCGCGACATATAGAGCTGATCGCCCTGGGTGGGACGATTGGCGTGGGTCTGTTTATGGGATCGGCCAGTACGCTAAAATGGGCAGGGCCTTCAGTGTTGCTGGCCTATATCATCGCCGGCCTGTTTGTGTTCTTCATCATGCGTTCGATGGGGGAGATGCTGTTCCTGGAGCCGGTGGCGGGCTCTTTCGCCGTCTATGCGCACAAATACATGAACCCCTTTTTCGGCTATCTCACCGCCTGGGGCTACTGGTTTATGTGGCTTGCCGTGGGGATATCGGAAATCACGGCTATCGGCGTCTATGTACAGTTCTGGTTCCCTGAGGTACCGCAGTGGCTGCCAGCGTTAATTGCGGTCGCCATGGTCGCGTTAGCCAACCTGGCGGCGGTGCGTCTGTACGGTGAGCTGGAGTTCTGGTTTGCCATGATCAAGGTTACCACCATTATCGTGATGATCCTGGTGGGCTTGGGGGTGATCTTCTTCGGCTTCGGCAACGGCGGGCAGCCGACCGGGTTTGCCAACCTGACGGCTCACGGCGGCTTCTTTGCTGGTGGCTGGAAAGGCTTCCTGTTTGCGCTGTGTATCGTGGTGGCCTCTTACCAGGGAGTTGAGCTGGTCGGTATTACCGCCGGGGAAGCCAAAAACCCGCAGGTAACGCTCAAACGTGCGATCAACAACATCCTGTGGCGTATTCTGATTTTCTATGTCGGTGCCATCTTCGTGATTGTCACCATCTTCCCGTGGAACGGTATCGGCACCGCTGGCAGCCCGTTTGTGCTGACCTTTGCCAAGATTGGTATTGTTGCCGCTGCGGGTATCATCAACTTTGTGGTGCTGACCGCCGCACTCTCCGGCTGCAACAGCGGCATGTATAGCGGCGGCCGCATGCTCTATGCCTTGGCCAAGAACCGTCAACTGCCTGCGGCATTGACCAGGCTTTCTGCCAGCGGCGTGCCGGTCAACTGTATTGCCATCACCATCATTTGCCTGTTGGTGGGGTCGGCGCTGAACTACGTTATTCCCAATCCTCAGCAGGTGTTCGTCTATGTCTATAGCGCCAGCGTGCTGCCGGGCATGATGCCGTGGTTCGTGGTGTTGATCAGCCAGATCTACTTCCGCCGAGCCCACAAAGAAGCGATGAAGACTCACAGCTTCAAGTCATTTATGTTCCCTTACATGAACTACCTGACCATCGCTTTCCTGATTTGTGTGCTGGTTGGCATGGGGATCAATCCGGATACGCGGATTTCGTTGGTGGTGGGGATGATTTTCCTGGCTGCGGTGAGCCTGTGCTACTTTGTATTCGGTATGCACAAAGTCCATCATGAGCCTGAAAAGCGGACAGAAAGTCAGCGCTAAGCTTAAGAAAAGGGCCCTGTCGGGCTCTTTCTGCTGCAAGAGTGAGCAAAGGGTCAGCGAACTCAACATTTCTGAGAAAAAGCACTAGACAGGATGGGCATAAAACCGTAGTATCCCCACCCGCAACGGCGCTACGCGCCCGTAGCTCAGCTGGATAGAGCGCTGCCCTCCGGAGGCAGAGGTCTCAGGTTCGAATCCTGTCGGGCGCGCCATTAATTTTGTGCGCAGGAGCTGCGGTGGTATGATTACCGCGTGAAGTAAGCAGTAGATAAAGTAGTTATGGTGGCTATAGCTCAGTTGGTAGAGCCCTGGATTGTGATTCCAGTTGTCGTGGGTTCGAGCCCCATTAGCCACCCCACTTTACCTAGGGTAAAGTACAAGAATTGAAAGCTGTTTTGTGACAGTGCGAAGGTGGCGGAATTGGTAGACGCGCTAGCTTCAGGTGTTAGTGTTCTTACGGACGTGAGGGTTCAAGTCCCTCTCTTCGCACCACACACAAAATGTCTGATAAATTTAATATTTACATAGACATAGGCTGGAAAGTTCGGTAGTATCAGCAACAAGAAATCGGCGAGTAGCGCAGCTTGGTAGCGCAACTGGTTTGGGACCAGTGGGTCGGAGGTTCGAATCCTCTCTCGCCGACCAATTTCAAGAAAGCCCGCTTTAAAAGCGGGCTTTTTTACGTCTAGGATTTGTGTAGCCCGTTCAGCAATGAGCGGGTTTTTTGCTTTTTATACTGGCGGAAAGGGTGGGGCGTCCGATACCTGAGATATCGTGCTGGCCCCTCACCCTAACCCTCTCCCACAGGGAGAGGGGACCGATCGAGTTCGTTGATTTCTCTGAGTAATGCCCGACCTTTCTTCTTACTCATTACTCTCCGAAGTGGTACGTGCTAATCGGGCGATCCGGACAACTTCCTTTCTTTTGGGGACCGATCGAGTTCGTTGATTTCTCTGAGTAATGCCCGGCCTTTCTTCTTACTCATTACTCTCCGAAGTGGTACGTGCTAATCGGGCGATCCGGACAACTTCCTTTCTTTTGGGGACCGATCGAGTTCGTTGATTTCTCTGCGTATAACCCTGCCTTTCTTCTAACTCATCACTCTCCGAAGTGGTACGTGCTAATCGGGCGATCCGGACAACTTCCTTTCTTTTGGGGACCGATCGAGCTCGTTGATTTCTCTGCGTATAACCCTGTCTTTCTTCTAACTCATCACTCTCCGAAGCGGTACGGGCTAATCAAGGGCTCAGGGCAGCTCCCTCTCCCTGTGGGAGAGGGTTGGGGTGAGGGGAAGCAGACAACTTTAGAGCTGGCCTTACAAGGGAATGATCAGAAGGAAGCAGAGGTAAGCGCTGGAAAAACGCTAGGGTGCGAAATGGAGGATAAACAATGCAACGACTTCTGGAGCATATCGGCATCATGCCGTTCTTGCCCCAGATAACAGTCGTTTTATTTCAGACAGGCATTACGTCGGTAATCAGAGATTGATGGTGCCGAATGAGAAGTCTACGTTGTTGAAAGCGGTGATGATTTTGTTAATCAGTTTCATAGTGGCAGTCCCCAGAGAGTTATTAATAGTGTGATTCACGTCACACAAATAGGCTACACCTGGCCGCCAAATCGATCAAGTATTTTGTGATGTGCCTCACAAAAATATTAAACCAGCGTTTTATTTTATCGCGAGTCGTTTTATCGAGCGGCTTTATCTTGGCAAACCCTGAGAAATTTCAACCTGTCTCCTTTTGTCCTTTATGGGCATGCCTGTTGTCGTCAGTTTGAGACATTTAACCTGATGATTTTAATCAATAAAAGAGGCTTCTCATTAACCCGTCGTTTTAAGGCGACAGGATCCGTAGAGGGGCAAATCGCAGCGAACGGGAGGGAAAAATCAGAGGGGTCAATGGAGATAATTTAAAATCGTTTAAATTCAAAATGATGAGTTAATTTTTTGCCTGTTGGCACTCAGCAGTTAAAAGTTGGCACGCCAAGTGCAATACCTCTATCGTAGATGCTCATTCCACTTCTTATGTTCGCCTTAGGCCTCATAAACCCAGGAATGATGCAGAGCCGATTTTAGGGTGCCTATTGCCCACCTGAACGATGAAAGGGTTGCTTGCAACGGCTTCATCACACTCCGGGCAAAACGTTGAGTGAGGCACCACCCCAGTTGTCCTAGACCTGATTGCTTCTTTTATACACTTGTCTCGCGGCAAGTGTTTTTTTTTGCCCCAAGGAAAGTTTCAGGCAAAAAAAGGGCCCAGCACGGCATGCTGAGCCCTGACAAGCCAACCGGGGAAGTTACTCGCCGTTTTGCTTGAGCGTTAACATCAGCCCTTCACGGCGCATCTGTGTGGCTTCATCGCTGCGGTGCAGCTTATCCAACGCATCTGCCAGCCAGGCGTAGTCATAGGCATCTGGCCGCTGTTGCAGTGCTGCATGGAACGCATCACTGGCTTGCTGCCATTCACCGTGTTTCATCAGTAACTGACCCAGCGTGCTGTTAAGCAACGGTGTCGCACCATGCTGCTTGATCTGTTGGCGTAATGCTTTTTCCAACTGCTCCGGGTTGCCAGATTTGATACGTGGGATCAACAACACCAGCCGCTCGTCGTATTGGCGTTTCAGACCGTCCAGCACAATGCTTTGTGCCAGTTCATGGTCATTACACTCAATAAGATGTTCCACCATCGCTACCTGTAGCGGGATTTCGTGGCGGATTTTACGGCTCTGATCTTTCCACCAGCGCTTCAACCCTTCACTGCCTTCATCGGCCATGGCCTGATTCATCAGGCCGATATAGGCCTGCTGCTGTAAAGCCTGCAGCTCTTCTTCACTGTGCAGGTTGATTTTGCTCATCGAAGGCAGAATTTCCAGCAGTGAGGCATAAGCTCCGGTACGCAGATAGGCCTGCTCCGCCAGCCGCAGCACTTCCGGGTGACGCGGTGCCTGGTTCAGCAAGCTATCGACGCCGTGCCGTGCCGCATGGGCTTCACCCTGAGCCAACTGAATACGCACGCGGGTAATATCTACCGGCAACTGATCGGTATCGGCAGCCTCTGCGGCACGTTCCAGATACTGATTGGTGCGGAAATCATCGCCACGTTGCTGTGCAGCTTCTGCCGCCAGCAGGTAGTTCACCACCGGTTGCTCGGCATGATCGGCATTGCGGGTCAGCAGTTTCTCTACCTGCTTGTAATCCCCTTCCGCCAGTTTGATCAGCGCCGCTTTGGTTTGTTTACGGGCGCGGCTGCGTTTGCGGCCAAGGAACCAGCCACGGGTGCGCGCGCCAGTGCGGAAGACGCGGCGCAGGATCCATTCGATGACAAACAGCGCCAGGAACAGCAGCACCGCCATAATCACCAGACCGGTGACGCTGGTTTCGACGTTGTAATTGTCGGTCTGGATCAGCACATAGCCTTGGTGCCCGGCCAGCATCGGCCCCAGCACCAGGCTGGCAATCAGCACCAGAAACAGGAATAACACGCGTAACATGACTTATCCCTCCTGGTGAGTGGCAGGGGCCTGGGCCAACAGATTACGCACCCGGGTCTGCATCAGTTTTTCCAGCATCGGCTGGCTTTTCAGCTGGCCCGGTACGTCCATGGAGATCGATTGCTGGCTCAGGTTGTCCAACTCTTCCAGGAACGCCTTGGTAGCCGGATCGGTGGTATCGAAGTAGGCGCGTACCCAGGTTGATACCGTTTCCAGCGACTGTTTATACACTTCGTTCTGATGACGAGGGATAGCCTGTGCGGCAACCAGCAGGCGCGAACGGATATTCTCACGCAGGTAGACATCCTGATTCGGCGCCAGCAGCGGTTCAGCACTGCTATCACGACGGCGGACGGTAATAAAGTCCGCCATAAAGTTGTGCCAGCTCTTGGTCAGGTTTTGACGCCATTCGCTCAACGAACTGGACAGTTCGCCGTCGTCTTCATCCATTGGCCGTTCATCACGGTTGTTATCCGCCAGACGCAGGTCGTCGACCTGATTGGACAGCTGGTTGACCTTCAGGATGATGCCGTCAAAATCTATCTGCGCCACGGCGGAAAGGGTACCGACATCTTCGGTGATGGCGCGGCGAATATCGATCAGGCTCGGATCGTTCATCTCTGCCAGGCTGGCGTCGGCGCTTTTCAGCAGCGCAGCCGCGGTGGTGACATCCTGATCGCTCCACAGTTTACGGCCTGCCATTTTCACCAGGAAGTCCGCCTGTGCCAGCAGCCAGGTTTTGGCATCGCTGCCGGAAATGGTGGCAACCTTATCTTGCAGTTCATTGAGCTGACGCACCAGCGAAGTTTGCTCGCGATCGGTGGCCTCCAGCGTTTTACCCTGCTGTTGCAGCAAGCCTTCCAGTGCGCTCTTTCCCTGCTGCTGGCTCTGCTTCAGTTCTGCCAACTGTTGCTGTAAAGCCTGGTTGGCGGCAATCAATGTCTGCGCCTGCTGGTGCGTGTGATAATAGCCGCCAGCACCCAGAGCGATGACGAGCACGATGGCAATCGCACCTAATACCGGGCCGGTGTTCTTGCCTTTCCGGTGGTCAGCGGCTGGCTGCTGGGGGCTCTCAACCGCTGGGTTTGATTCTTCAACCGCGGCGGATGGAGTGTTTTGTTCCGTCATAGTGGCACATCCCATAGTCAGGTTATTGTAGCGCGCGGATCAGCGCGTCATTATCTGCGTTTTCAGCTACCCGAATCGTGCTCCAACCCAGCTCCTGGGCAAGGGTAGCAAGACGTTCACTGACCACTATCAGGCGGCAACGTAACAGCCAGGAAGAGCGATAGTAATCAGGAACTAAAGTATAGAGCTGTTGTAACATTTCACCGCTGGTCACTACCAGCGTATCGATACCGGCGCGTTGCCAATGGGCACTTTGCTCACTGCCATCATAATGCACCGGGCTGCGTTGATAACATTCATAATAGCTTACTGCTGCACCCCGCTCAGCCAGCGTTTCGCCTAGGAGTTCGCGGCCGCCGTTGCCCCGCATGATCAACGCTCGTTTACCGGTGAGCTGTTGCAACGCGGGTAGCAGCAAAAGCATTTCGCTGATTTCACGTTCACGCGGATAGTCTACCGGCAGGCTGCTGATGCGATGCATTGCCAGTGCGGTGGTGCGGCCAATAGCATAATAGGATAACTGGCCAGGCCATTGAAGCCCGGCACGATTGATGACCGAACTGGCATAGCTGACGGCGTGCTGCGACAGGGCAAACACCAGATCGCCCGCCTGCAACTCTGCCAGCCCCTGAGGTAAGCGGACAAGATCGTTACCGGGGGCGAAGTCGATCAGCGGCGCGTGAAAGGCAACCCGGCCAAGTGCGCGCAGGCGGCTCACCAGTTGTTCCCCGGCGGGAGAAGGGCGGGTTACCAGAATGGTCATGCCGGAGGATTTCCCTGATAAACGTCATGCAGGATCTCACGGGCACCGGCAGCCAACAGTTCTTCTGCCAGTTCTATACCCATTTGCTCAGCCTGTGCCGACGGGCCACGGCGTTCACCGCAGACCATCTGGCTGCCGTCGGGGGCACCGACCAGCGCACGTAACCACAGCTCATCGCCTGTCAGTTCGGCATAGCTGCCGATGGGAACCTGGCAGCCTCCTTCCAGGCGGGTGTTCATCGCCCGTTCTGCGCGGACACGAATTTCGGTTTCGCGATGGTTGAGAGGGGCCAGCAAAGCTCGGGTGACGTCATCGTCAAGGCGGCACTCGATACCGACTGCGCCCTGGCCGACGGCGGGCAAGGATTCTTCCGCGCTCAGCGGGCAGCGGATACGCTGTTCCAGACCCAGACGTTTTAGCCCGGCCACGGCCAGAATAATGGCGTCGTAATCGCCGTTATCCAGTTTACCCAACCTTGTGCCGACGTTGCCACGCAGATCGCGTACGATCAGATCCGGGCGACGGCGACGCAGCTGGCATTGACGGCGCAGGCTGGAGGTACCGACCACGCTGCCTAGCGGCAGTTGATCGAGCGAGGCAAAGTTATTGGAGACGAAAGCGTCACGCGGGTCGTCACGTTCACAGATGGTGACCAGCCCCAAGCCTGCGGGGAAGTCGACGGGGACGTCTTTCATCGAGTGCACGGCAATGTCTGCCCGGCCTTCCAGCAGAGCCAGCTCAAGTTCTTTGACGAACAGGCCCTTACCGCCAACCTTGGCCAGCGGCGTATCCAGAATGATGTCGCCGCGCGTGACCATAGGCACCAGTTCCACCTGCAGGCCAGGGTGGCTAGCCATCAGACGCTGCTGAACATAGTGTGCTTGCCATAGGGCAAGTGGGCTCTGACGGGTGGCAATTCGAATAATTTTGTCTAACATGCTGGTTACCGTTTTTATAATTCGCCGTCCATCCTACCACTGAGGATCAAAACTGTCAGTGCAAGAAGCCACAGGCGGAGAAAGGACAACGGAATCAAAGGGGCGTGAGGAGAAGTTGGCGGCAGTTCACACTGAGGGTAAATCATTTATAGAAGTGCTAGGATAAGTGTGTCGCTTTACCTCCTTTACGGTCAATCAGCAAGGTGTTAGATTGATCACGTTTCCAGCAATAAGTCGTCAAAAATTCTTCTAAACTAAAGACGCAGCGGGAATACGGGTTTTTTTCAAGCATCGGGATAATCAGGCGAGACGTCTTGTACCTCTACATCGAGACACTGAAACAAAGACTGGATGCGATCAACCAACTACGTGTCGATCGTGCCCTGGCGGCCATGAAGCCCGCGTTCCAACGGGTCTACAGTCTGCTGCCTACCTTATTGCACCACCATCATCCACTGATGCCGGGCTACCTCAACGGTAACGTTCCCCATGGCATCTGTATCTACACGCCTGATGAAACCCAACAAGCCTATCTCAATGATCTAGAAGACAAATGGGGTAGCCCGTTTGAAAAAATGGCCACGGGTGAACTGCCGATTACGGCGCTTTATTCCATGGGCAGCACCTCCTCGATCGGCCAGAGCTGCACTTCGGATCTGGATATCTGGGTCTGCCACCAATCCTGGCTAGACAACGAAGAACGCAGCCGCCTGCAGCAAAAATGCAGCCTGCTGGAGAAATGGGCGGCCTCGATGGGGGTGGAAGTCAGCTTCTTCCTGATCGACGAAAACCGTTTCCGCCATAACGAAAGCGGCAGCCTGGGCGGAGAAGACTGCGGCTCGACCCAACATATTCTGTTGCTCGATGAGTTCTACCGCACGGCCGTGCGTCTGGCAGGGAAACGTATCCTGTGGAACATGGTGCCGGGCGAAGAGGAAGCGCATTACGATGAATATGTGCTTTCGCTCTATTCCCAGGGGGTACTAACCCCGAATGAGTGGCTGGATCTCGGCGGATTGAGCACGCTCTCCGCTGAAGAGTACTTCGGTGCTAGCCTGTGGCAGCTGTATAAGAGCATTGATTCGCCCTACAAGGCGGTGCTGAAAACGCTGCTGCTTGAAGCCTATTCATGGGAATATCCGAAAACTCAGTTGCTGGCGATGGGGATCAAACATCGTCTGCACCAGGGGGAGATCGTCTGCTTTGGCCTTGATGCCTATTGCATGATGCTGGAGCGCGTCACCCACTATCTGACTGAAATCAACGATACCACCCGCCTTGACCTGGTTCGCCGCTGCTTCTATCTGAAGGTCTGCGAGAAGCTGTCGCAGTCCAACAACGCCACTATCGGCTGGCGGCGGGAAATCCTCAGCCAACTGGTCAGTGAGTGGGGCTGGGACGAAGAGCGGTTGGAGATCCTCGATAATCGGGCTAACTGGAAGATCGAGCGGGTGCGCGAAGCCCACAACGAACTGCTGGATGCGATGATGCAAAGCTATCGCAACCTGATCCGCTTCGCTCGCCGCAACAACCTCAGCGTCAGTGCCAGCCCGCAGGATATCGGAGTGTTGACCCGTAAACTGTACGCGGCCTTTGAGGCACTGCCGGGTAAGGTGACGCTGGTGAACCCGCAGATTTCACCCGACCTGTCAGAAAACGACCTGACCTTTATTCACGTGCCGATTGGCCGCGCCAACCGCACCGGCTGGTACCTGTATAACCAGGCACCGGAGATGAGCTCGATCGTCAGCCATCAGCCGCTGGAATATAACCGCTATCTCAACAAGCTGGTGGCCTGGGCCTATTTCAACGGCCTGCTCACTTCGCGCACCCGCTTGCATATCAAGAGTGGCAATATCTGCGACACCGCCAAACTGCAGGAATTGGTTACCGACGTGTCGCACCATTTCCCGCTGCGCTTGGCCGCTCCGACGCCGAAAGCGCTCTACAGCCCGTGTGAAATCCGCCATCTGGCGATTATCGTCAACCTGGAAAACGACCCGACGGCGGCTTTCCGTAATCAGGTGGTGCATTTCGATTTCCGTAAGCTGGACGTGTTCAGCTTTGGCCAGCAGCAACAATGCCTGGTTGGCAGTATCGATCTGCTGTATCGCAACTCATGGAACGAAGTGCGTACCCTGCATTTCAGCGGTGAGCAGTCGGTGCTTGAAGCGTTGAAGACCATTCTGGGCAAGATGCATCAGGATGCGGCACCGCCGGAATCGGTGGAGGTGTTCTGTTACAGCCAGCACTTACGTGGCCTGATCCGTACCCGCATTCAACAACTGGTTTCCGAGTGTATCGAGCTGCGTCTTTCCAGCACTCGCCTGGAGCCGGGCCGGTTTAAAGCGGTGCGTGTGGCCGGGCAAACCTGGGGCCTGTTCTTCGAACGCCTGAGCGTGTCGGTGCAGAAGCTGGAAAACGCCGTGGAGTTCTACGGGGCGATCTCCAACAACAAACTGCATGGCCTGTCGATCAAGGTGGAAACCGATCAGGTGCATTTGCCACCGGTGGTTGATGGTTTTGCCAGTGAGGGGATCATCCAGTTCTTCTTTGAAGACACCACGGATGATAAAGGCTTCAACATTTACATTCTGGATGAGTCGAACCGGGTTGAGGTTTATCACCACTGTGAAGGGAGCAAAGAGGAGTTGGTGCGCGACGTCAGCCGCTTCTATTCCTCCTCACACGATCGCTTTACCTACGGCTCCAGCTTTATCAACTTCAACCTGCCGCAGTTCTATCAGATTGTGCATATCGATGGCCGTACTCAGGTGATCCCATTCCGCAGCAATGCGCTGTCGAATCTGTGTATCTCTGTCGCCGACGGCAATGCCGCACAGCCTCTGAAGCAACAGTTCCAGCTGCATTAATGCTTGAGGGCGCAGTTGTGAACTGAACCCCAAATGTTGGACAAACATCTGACATTTGGAGGTACAGTTCTGATGAAGTATTCACTTCAGTTCAAACTTGACGTTGTCCGGTACTATCTTGCCGGACTCGGCGGTCAAAAACAGACCGCTAAGAAGTTTTCTATTGCCCATGTCCAACTACGCAGATGGATTGCCGCTTATCAGCATCATGGGGAACAGGGGCTGCGGTTAGGACGCAAGCAACATTACACACCTGACTTCAGGCTCTCTGTTGTCGAATTCGCGCTTTCAAATCCGCTCTCTTTAGCGACAGTCGCCGCTAAATTCAATATTCCTTCTTACCTTACTGTGGAACGCTGGATTAAACTCTATCGGGAGAATGGGGCTGAAGCCCTCAACCTGAATAAGCGTAGTCGCCAAATGCGTCAGCATCCCAAAACCCCCCATGCCGATAAATCGCCTGATGAGTTGACCCCCGAAGAGATGCGGGAGGAAATCGAGTTTTTACGTGCGCAGAATGATTACATAAAAAAGTTGAGAGCCTTGATGCAACAGAAGGAAGCCCAGACTCGTCGAAAAGGGCAAAAATAATCAGAGCATTGAGGTCAGAACACCGTTTGGAGGTTTTGCTGTGGGCCGGAAAACTGCCGCGCAGTACGTATTACTATTGTTGTAAAAGCCATCAAGCACCGGATAAGTATGGTGAAACCAAGCAGCAAATAATGGCTGTTTTTAACGAGCATAAAGGCCGTTACGGCTATCGCCGGGTGACCAGTGTTCTTCGAAAGATGGGGGCTGTGCTAAATCATAAAACCGTGCAAAAACTGATGGTTGAGCTGCAATTGAAATCGCCCGTTCGCCGTAAAAAATACCGTTCGTACAAGGGACATGTCGGTAAAGTGGCCCCGAATACCTTGCAGCGCGATTTTACCGCTCTGGAGCCTAACCAAAAGTGGGTGACCGATATCACGGAGTTCCAGGTGGCGGATAAAAAGCTGTATTTATCGCCGGTACTCGACTTGTTTAACGGTGAAATCATTGCCTATGAGATGTCCCGTAAACCTGTGTTCAGTCTGGTAAAAACGATGCTGGATAAGGCGCTCAGTACGCTAAAAACGGAAGAAAAGCCGTTGCTGCACAGTGACCAAGGTTGGCACTATCAGATGGCGGCTTATCAGCATCAGTTGCAGGAAAATGGGATAGAACAGAGCATGTCTCGCAAGGGTAACTGCCTGGATAATGCGGTAATGGAAAACTTCTTTGGCCATCTGAAAGCTGAACTGTATTATTTACAACGCTTTGAGAGTGTGGAACAGCTGTCTGAAGAGATAGACATGTACATAGATTACTACAATAACCATCGTATCAAACAGAAGCTCAAAGGCCTGAGCCCTGTGGAGTACAGAACGCAGGCTTTGATGGTTGCTTAATTTTAAACCGTCCAACTTCTTGGGGTCAGTTCATTGCTTGCGCCCCTCTGCAAAACTCAGCTAAAACTGACCGTCTCGCCGGACTGTGTGCTGGCCGCCTCACTCAGCAACTCATAAAATTCCCGGCCGCTGCGATCGCAATGCCAGCTCTCGTCACGATAGCTAAAGTGATAGCCACCGGCCTTGGTGGCCAGCCACACCTGGTGCAACGGCTCCTGACGGTTGATCACAATCTTGCTGCCGTTTTCGAAGCTTAGCGTCATCACCCCGCCGTTAGTTTCGTAATCGATATCTGCATCACCATCAAAATCGTCCAGGGTCTGTTCAATATTCAGCATCAGTTGGTCGGCCAACTGGTGAAACTCGCTATCGTTCATATTCGATTCCTATTGCTTTTCATGATCCACCTGCGATTATAGTGAGCTTGGACGCATGAATTACAGGCATTAATGCAAATGAAAAAACAACTACGCTATGCGCTGATGGCCGTTTTGCTGGCTGGGCTCTCTGGCTGTGGCCTGAAGGGCCCGCTGTATTTTCCACCGCAGGACAAACCGGCAGAGCAACCGGTAACCAGTGCTGGCACCGTTAGCAAAAACCAACAAGAACCCGCTGGCACTCAGCAGCAACCGTCGATGAGCAATCAGTAATGAGCCTTTATGGTGGTTGATGCCACCATAAATATCAGACGGTACGTCGTCCAGATAGCGGAGTATGATATGCAGTTCTCCAAAATGCACGGTTTAGGCAACGACTTTATGGTGGTCGATGCCGTTACACAGAACGTCTATTTTTCACCTGAGCTGATCCGCCGTCTGGCCGACCGGCATTTGGGCGTGGGTTTTGACCAGATGCTGGTGGTAGAACCGCCGTACGATCCCGAACTCGATTTCCATTACCGTATTTTCAATGCTGACGGTAGCGAAGTGGCCCAGTGTGGCAACGGCGCCCGCTGTTTTGCCCGCTTTGTGCGCTTGAAAGGCTTGACCAACAAACGTGATATCCGCGTCAGTACCCAGACCGGGCGCATGATCCTTAGCGTTACCGATGATGACCTGGTGTGCGTCAATATGGGTGAACCGAATTTCGATCCGCAGATCGTGCCGTTTCGCGCCACCAAAGCGGAAAAGACCTACATTATGCGCGCGGCGGAACATACGGTGCTGTGCGGCGTAGTCTCAATGGGTAACCCACACTGTGTGTTGCAGGTGGACGACGTGAAAACGGCCAAGGTGGAGCTGTTGGGACCGGTGCTGGAAGGACACGATCGTTTCCCGGAACGTGCCAACATCGGCTTTATGCAGGTTGTGAACCGTGAGCACATCAAACTGCGGGTTTATGAGCGCGGTGCCGGTGAAACGCAGGCCTGTGGCAGTGGTGCCTGTGCTGCCGTGGCGGTGGGCATTCAACAAGAGCTACTGGCGGAAGAGGTGCATGTCGAACTGCCTGGCGGTAGCCTGCATATTCGCTGGAAGGGGCCAGGGGAGCCGTTATTCATGACCGGCCCGGCCACCCATGTTTATGACGGATTTATTCACTTATGAAGCAGGTTGACGATCGGATAGCCATGGGCGTTGAGCTTGATGATGACACGGTGATGCAATTTCTGATGCAGAATCCGGACTTCTTTATGCGCAATGCACGGCTGGTTGAACAGATGCGAGTGCCTCACCCGGTGCGGGGCACGGTATCTTTGGTGGAGTGGCATCTGGCGCGTCAGCGCAACCAGATCACCCAGTTGGAAGAAGAGATCACCTTGTTGATGGAGCAGGCCAGTGCCAACGAATCGCTGTTTGGCCGCCTGCTGCATCTACAGGCTGACCTGGCCACCGCCAGCAGCCTGCAGGATATGCTCAACCGCTTGCAGCGTTGGGCGCGCGGGTTTGGGCTGGCAGGGGCGAATATCCGCCTGTTTGCCGATCGCTGGAATATTGGCGCACCGTCGGATTTCACCCATCTTGGCCTGACGCGCTCGGCGTTTGAGCCGCTGCGTATTCAACGCCTGGGCGATCGCTATCACTACCTCGGCAACCTCAATGGCCCCGAACTGCTGCTGTTGCTGCCGCAGGCCAAACAGGTTGGCTCCGTGGCGCTGTCATTGCTGGGGGATCAGGGCGATCTTGGCATGGTGATCTTCAGCAGCCGCGATACTCAACATTATCAACAGGGGATGGGTACCGTGATGCTCGGCCAGTTGGCGCGTATGTTGCCAAAACTGTTGGAACGCTGGATAGAACGCGCATGACCGGCGTAGCGGCCAACCTGCAACCGCCGGTGGACGCTTTCCTGCGTTATTTAAAGGTGGAGCGGCAACTCAGCCCACTGACTCAGATCAGCTATTCGCGCCAGCTGCAGGCGTTGATCGCCATGGCAATCGAGCTGGGCATCAGCGAATGGCCGATGCTGGATGCCGCCAGAGTGCGTCAGCTGGCAGCCCGCAGTAAGCGCGCCGGGTTACAGTCTTCCAGCCTGGCGCTACGCCTCTCCGCATTACGCAGTTTTCTGGACTGGCTGGTCGGCCAGGGCGTGATAAGCGCCAACCCCGCCAAAGGCATCCGCACGCCGCGCAGTGGCCGTCATTTGCCGAAGAATATCGACGTCGACGAAATGAACCAACTGCTGAACATCGATCTCAACGATCCGCTAGCGGTTCGCGATCGTGCGATGCTGGAAGTGATGTACGGGGCCGGGCTGCGTCTGGCCGAACTGGTGGGATTGGATTGCCGCCATGTCGATCTGGGCGGCGGTGAGATCTGGGTGCTGGGGAAAGGCAGCAAAGAACGTAAATTGCCGATAGGCCGTACGGCGGTTACCTGGCTGGAGCACTGGCTGGCGCTGCGCGATCTGTTTGCACCGCAGGATGATGCCATGTTCCTCTCCAATCAGGGCAAGCGCATCTCGGCGCGCAACGTGCAAAAACGTTTTGCCGAGTGGGGCGTCAAGCAGGGCGTCAACAGCCATATCCATCCGCACAAGCTGCGCCACTCTTTTGCCACCCATATGCTGGAATCGAGCGGCGATCTGCGCGCGGTGCAGGAGTTGCTGGGGCACGCCAACCTGACCACCACGCAAATTTATACCCACCTCGACTTTCAACATCTGGCGAACGTGTACGATGCCGCGCATCCACGCGCCAAACGAGGGAAATCCTGATGCACTTTTACCGTCCGTTACGCCCACTGGCCGCGCTGACTTTCGATCTGGACGACACGCTGTATGACAACCGCCCGGTGATCAAGCAGACCGAGCATGAGTCGGTGGCCTTTTTGCAGAACTACCATCCGGGATTAAGCCACTTTCAGTCGGCGGACTTCCACCGTTTGCGGCAGGAACTGCGTGAACAGGATCCGGAGATTTACCACGACGTTACCCAATGGCGCTGGCGGGCGGTCCACTTGGCGTTGAGCCGTCAGGGGCTGCGCGATGCTGAAGCGTCCATCGGTGCCGATGCCGCCATGCAGAACTTTGCCCTGTGGCGTAGCCGGATCGATGTGCCAGAAGCCACTCACGCGACCTTGCGGGCGCTGGGGCAACGTTATCCGCTGGTGGCGATCACCAATGGTAATGCCGATCCGGCCCAGTGCGGGTTGGAGCAATACTTCCAGTTTGTGCTGCGCTCCGGGCCAGATGGCCGCGCCAAGCCGTATCAGGATATGTATCAACTGGCGGTCGAAAGGTTGGGCGTGGCACCGGAACAAATCCTGCACGTCGGGGATGACCTGACCACCGACGTTGCCGGGGCGCTGCGTTCGGGCCTGCAAGCCTGTTGGATCAACGACCGTCAGCGGAGCCTGATGCGGGTAGCTGACAGCCGCCTGCTACCACATATTGAGATTTCGCAGTTGGCATCGCTGACAGCATTGTTATAATCCCAGCAGAACTCTGTATAAATTCCCAGTGGAAAGCGCGTGGAAGCGGGTTTTCCCTTTACCAATCAATGGTGCCTATGGACGTTTCCGACCTGCTCGACAGCATGAATGATAAACAACGTGAAGCCGTGGCTGCGCCACGCAGCAACCTGTTGGTGCTGGCCGGTGCAGGCAGCGGCAAAACCCGGGTGCTGGTGCATCGCATTGCCTGGCTACTGGCGGTGGAGAACTGCTCGCCGTACTCCATCATGGCGGTGACCTTCACCAACAAGGCGGCGGCAGAGATGCGCCACCGTATCGAACACCTGATTGGTACCAGCCAGGGCGGCATGTGGATCGGCACCTTCCACGGCTTGGCACACCGCCTGCTGCGCGCTCATCATATGGACGCCAACCTGCCGCAGGACTTCCAGATCCTGGATAGTGAAGACCAGCTGCGCCTCCTGAAACGCATAGTGCGGGCGCTGAACATTGACGAGAAGCAATGGCCGCCGCGCCAGGCGATGTGGTACATCAACGGCAAGAAAGACGATGGCCTACGTCCACAGCATATCGAAAGCTACGGCAACCCGGTGGAAGCCACCTGGTTGCGGATCTATCAGGCTTATCAAGAGGCTTGCGATCGTGCAGGGCTGGTCGATTTTGCCGAATTGCTGCTGCGCGCCCATGAGCTGTGGCTGAACAAACCACATATCCTCAATCATTATCGTGAGCGCTTCACCAATATCCTGGTGGACGAATTCCAGGACACCAACCGCATCCAGTACGCTTGGATCCACATGCTGGCCGGGGGCAAGGCCAACGTAATGATCGTGGGGGATGATGAC
Source organism: Serratia sp. JSRIV004 (assembly GCF_019968705.1). Taxonomy (NCBI): domain Bacteria; kingdom Pseudomonadati; phylum Pseudomonadota; class Gammaproteobacteria; order Enterobacterales; family Yersiniaceae; genus Serratia; species Serratia sp. JSRIV004. The sequence continues at coordinate 301,328 of NZ_CP074140.1, forward strand.
CAGTCGATCTACGGCTGGCGTGGTGCGCAGGTGGAAAACATCCAGCGTTTCCTGAAGGATTTTCCCGGTGCAGAAACGGTGCGTCTGGAGCAGAACTACCGTTCGACCAGCACCATCCTGAAGGCTGCCAACACCCTGATCGCCAATAACGACGGGCGCATGGGCAAAAACCTGTGGACCGAAGGGGCCGAAGGCGAGCCGATCTCGATTTACTGTGCGTTCAACGAGCTGGATGAAGCCCGCTTTGTGGTTAACCGCATCAAGGCCTGGCAGGACAACGGCGGCGCGCTGAATGACTGTGCCATCCTGTATCGCAGCAACGCCCAATCGCGTGTGCTGGAAGAGGCCTTGTTGCAAACCGCCATGCCATACCGCATTTACGGCGGCATGCGCTTCTTCGAACGTCAGGAGATCAAGGATGCCCTGGCCTATCTGCGGTTGATCGCCAACCGTAACGATGATGCGGCCTTTGAGCGCGTTGTGAATACCCCAACGCGCGGCATTGGCGATCGTACCCTCGACGTAGTGCGCCAGGCGGCACGAGACCGCCAACTGACGCTGTGGCAGGCTACGCGTGCGCTGCTGCAAGATAAGGTGCTGGCGGGCCGTGCAGCGTCCTCCCTGCAGCGTTTTCTGGAGCTGGTGGACTCACTGGCCCACGAAACCGCTGAAATGCCGTTGCATGTGCAAACCGACCGGGTGATCCGCGATTCCGGGCTGTTCATTATGTATGAACAGGAAAAGGGCGAGAAGGGTCAGGCGCGTATCGAAAACCTTGAGGAACTGGTCACGGCCACGCGGCAATACAGCTACCAGGATGAAGATCAGGATCTGATGCCGTTGCAGGCCTTCCTGTCCCATGCCGCGCTGGAAGCGGGGGAAGGGCAGGCAGATGCCTATCAGGACGCGGTGCAGCTGATGACCCTGCACTCGGCCAAAGGGTTGGAGTTCCGCCAGGTGTTTATCGTCGGCATGGAAGAGGGGATGTTCCCAAGCCAGATGTCGCTGGACGAAGGTGGCCGCCTGGAAGAGGAGCGCCGCCTGGCCTATGTTGGCCTGACCCGTGCAATGCAAAAGCTGACGCTGACCTATGCGGAAACCCGCCGCCTGTATGGTAAAGAGGTGTATCACCGGCCATCACGCTTTATCGGTGAGATCCCGGAAGACTGTGTGGAAGAGGTGCGCCTGCGGGCCAGCGTCTCCCGCTCGGTAAGCCACCGCCGGATGGGGACGCCGATCAGTGAAAACGACACTGGTTACAAGCTTGGACAGCGCGTGCGCCATGCCAAATTTGGTGAGGGCACCATCGTCAACCTGGAAGGCAGCGGTGAACACAGCCGGTTGCAGATCGCGTTTCAGGGTGAAGGCATCAAGTGGCTGGTAGCCGCCTACGCCAAGCTGGAAACGGTGTAACATCCCCTCACCCCAACCCTCTCCCACAGGGAGAGGGAGCTCAAAGTCCCTGCTCTGTTGGAAGCAAGAAGATAATCTCAGCAAAAATTGAGTTTACCTTCATCTAAGGTGAGTCAACAAAAGTCCATGATGTATCACCGTTTTTTCAGTCCAACTCGATCGGTCCCCTGTGGGAGTGTACAGACCGGGGACATCATGAACACTTGTTCGGGGACATGGTAGACACTTACAACATAGGTATGAGTACTTCTGAGTGGAGTTGCTTATGCCGTGGGATGAGAGATCTGCCATGTCATTACGTACCGAGTTTGTGCTTTTCGCCTCGCAAGAAGGCGCTAATATCCGTGCGCTATGCCGTCAGTTCGGCATAGCGCCTGCTACCGCATACAAGTGGTTACATCGCTGGCACTCTGATGGGCGCGCCGGTCTGAACGAACGTTCTCGAGCGCCACACCATTCCCCCAGCAGAACCTCTGACACCGTTGTCCAACATCTCCGCGCTGCACACCTGGCCCATCCGATGTGGGGCGCACGCAAGCTCAAGCGGTGGCTCGAGATGCAGGGGCATACGTTACCGGCCGCCAGCACCGTGCATAACCTCATGCGCCGCCATGACCTGCTACCGGGCGGTCCGTCACCGGCGCCCACCGTCGGACGCTTTGAACATGACGCCCCGAACCGACTCTGGCAGATGGACTTTAAAGGCCACTTCCCCTTCGCCGAAGGGCGTTGTCATCCGCTGACCTTGCTGGATGACCATTCGCGCTTCTCGCTCTGTCTGGCGCACTGCCCGGACGAGCGACGTGTCACCGTGCAGTCACAGTTGATAGCGGTGTTCGAACGTTATGGCTTGCCGGAGAGAATGACCATGGATAATGGTGCCCCCTGGGGCGACACGACGGGCAGTTGGACCGCGCTGGAACTGTGGCTGATGCGTCAGGGTATCCGGGTGGGTCACTCTCGGCCTTATCATCCTCAGACTCAGGGTAAGCTGGAGCGCTTCCACCGCAGCCTGAAGGCAGAGCTCCTGCAGGGACGGTGGTTTACCCATGCCGCGCAGTTGCAGGAGGTGTTCGACGCCTGGCGAGATACCTACAACCTGGAACGCCCACACGAAGCCCTGTCAATGGCGGTGCCAGCGTCCCGTTATCAGCCTTCATCGCGACAGTACAATGGCAATCCGGCGGCAGCCGAGTATGACGAGGGGGTCCTGGTCAGGAAAGTGGATGTCAGTGGAAAACTAAGCCTGAAAGGGATGGGTCTGAAAGTGGGCAAGGCCTTTATCGGTGAATATGTCGGGCTGAAGGAAAGTGAGAGAGAGGGCTACTACGAGATATGGTGGTACAGCACGAAAGTGGGGATGATCGACCTGAGAAATAGGTCGATCATCATGGGTAAAGGATGTTAAAAAGTGTTCACCATGTCCTTGAACACCTGTCTACCATGTCCCCGGTCTGTACACTCCCACAGGGAGAGGGAGCTCAAAGTCCCTGCTCTGTTGGAAGCAAGAAGATAATCTCAGCAAAAATTGAGTTTACCTTCACCTAAGGTGAGTCAACAAAAGTCCATGATGTATCACCGTTTTTTCAGTCCAACTCGATCGGTCCCCTGTGGGAGAAGGTGAGGGGGCAATAATTTAGTGAGTGAAACGATCGCCCACTTTGGCCGTCGCATACCAGCGCATCACTGCTTCGATCCCCTCGCCACCTTCCGGCGGAGCCCAGTGCATACAGTCTTCCTCGCCGAGCGCCTGATAAGGGCCCTGCTTCACTTCAAACACCACGCCACCCGGATCGACAGATAGCACGGCATGCCAGGTAAACGCCGGCATCTCCAGCACCTTGGTTTCTTCGCCTAGCAGGGTACGTTGGGTGACCACGCCTTCGTCATTGAACTGCAACACTACGAAACGGCCACGCAGCGGGGTGAGTAACTCCCAGGTCTGCGGGTGGCGGTGTGGGCGAATATAGGTGCCAGGCTCCATGGCAATTGCCAGGCGCTGCACCGTATCGCTCAGCTCTTCATGTAAGGTACGGTGGGCACGCAGGCGTGGCTGTGTGGCTGCCTGTTCGCTCATGGTCGTCAAGTCGTGGGCGGTAATCTGTTTCATTTCGTCAATCCGCAATATTTCTGTGCGCTAATCTTAGCAAGATTCGTGGCTGCGGTCAGAGATCGCGACGCGGTTTTCCTTCAGGCGTGGTCCAGGTTGCGGGAGTGTTACAAACCGGCCTCAAGCGTGCTGAATTGTTGCGCGATTATCCACCCTAACCGGTTGACAGGCTTTTTCTTCTCGGCGTAACATGCGCGCACGAATATCAATGAGGACACACGCCTTGGACACACCCAGTAGATACTGGCTCACAGACCTGGACACCAGGTACAACTTCTAAGGCTATCCCATTGCGCTGATACCCTTCGTGGTTGTCGGCGACCCTCCCCAGCGTCGCTCCGAGTCAGATCTCTTCATGGTCTGGAACGAGCCGGTATTGCATACTTCCCTCGCTTTCTGTGCTTCAATGCGTTGTCTACCCCGTTACCATTAGGGAGTTTTGGCACATGCTAAGCGCTTTTAAATTAGATAACAGCCGCTTATCCCGTCTGGAGTTGGATGACTCAGATGATTTGACCTCGTCGCTGTGGGTTGACCTGGTCGAGCCGGAGGAGGGCGAACGCGAGCGCGTGCAAAATGAGTTGGGCCAAAGCCTGGCGACACGCCCCGAACTGGATGATATCGAAGCCTCGGCCCGTTTCTTCGAAGACGATGACGGCCTGCATATCCACTCCTTTTTCTACTACGAAGACGCCGAAGATCACGCGGGCAACTCTACCGTGGCATTCACCATCCGCGATGGCCGCCTGTATACCCTGCGTGAACGCGAACTGCCCGCTTTCCGGCTTTACCGAATGCGTGCGCGCAGCCTAAGAATGGTGGACGGCAACGCCTACGAGCTGCTGCTGGATCTGTTTGAAACCAAAATTGAGCAGTTGGCCGACGAGATTGAAAACGTCTACAGCGATCTGGAAAAGCTCAGCCGGGTGATTATGGAAGGACACCAGGGCGACGAATATGATGAAGCGCTTTCCACGCTGGCGGAACTGGAAGATATCGGCTGGAAGGTACGCCTGTGTCTGATGGATACCCAACGCGCGCTGAATTTCCTGGTGCGCAAGGCGCGTTTGCCAACCAGCCAGCTGGAGCAGGCGCGGGAAGTGCTGCGCGATATCGAATCCCTGCTGCCGCATAACGAATCGCTGTTCCAGAAGGTCAACTTCCTGATGCAGGCGGCGATGGGCTTTATCAACATCGAACAGAACCGCATCATCAAGATCTTCTCGGTGGTATCGGTAGTGTTCCTGCCGCCGACGCTGGTGGCCTCAAGCTATGGGATGAACTTTGAGTTTATGCCTGAGCTGCGTTGGTCCTTCGGCTACCCGGGGGCGATTGCACTGATGATCGTGGCAGGGCTGGCACCTTATCTCTACTTCAAACGCAAGAACTGGCTTTAAATCTGGCTCTCGTACGCTTCGGGTGGTGGTCTACACCACCGCCCCATTTTATCTTCAATGATCCCCGCTTTCGCCCGTTAAACCGGGGTAGAATATCCCCACTGCTTATCGGCTCGTAAGGCATGCGTCTTAATGGAGAAGTTTCCACGCGTCATTCAATGGCTGATCCTGCTGCTGGCTTCGCTGGTGTTGGGGTTTGGTCTACAGGCCTTCCATGTTCCTGCCGCCTTGTTGCTTGGGCCGATGATTGTCGGCGTCGCGATGGGGCTGCTCGGCGCTTCGGTGCGCATCCCTGGCCCCCTATTTATTGCTGCACAGGCGATCCTGGGTTGTATGATCGCCCAAAGCCTTTCGCCCAATATTCTTACCCCCCTGTTGGATGATTGGCCGCTGGTATTGCTGGTGCTGATCGCGACGTTGTTGGCGAGCGGCGTTTCCGGCTGGTGCCTGGTGCGTTTCAGTGGTCTGCCTGGCCCTACCGGTGCCTGGGGATCTTCCCCTGGCGGCGCATCGGCGATGGTGGCGATGGCGGGAGATTTCGGCGCAGATGTGCGGCTGGTGGCGTTTATGCAGTATCTGCGCGTGCTGTTTGTCGCGACGGCAGCAGCGGTCGTGGCGCGTATCGGCCTGGGAGATGAAGCTGGGCATGGGAGCGCCGCTCTGGAGTGGTTCCCCGCCCTCGACTTGCGCTTTGCCGGTACTTTGGCCGTAGCCGTTATCGGCTCCTGGTTAGGACCGCGCCTGCGCATTCCTTCCGGTGCGCTGATGTTGCCAATGATCGCGGGGGCGGCATTACATTCCACTGGCACCATGATGTTACAAGTGCCCGAATGGCTGCTGGCGCTGGCCTACACGCTGATTGGCTGGAGCGTCGGGCTGCGTTTTACCCGGGCCATCTTCCTGCTGGCATTGCGCACCTTGCCGCAGATGGTGGTCTCGATTGTCGCGCTGATGCTGTTTTGTGGCGGGCTGGGGTGGATGTTGACCCAGTTCCTGCCGGTCGATCTGTTGACGGCCTATCTGGCCACCAGCCCCGGCGGATTGGATACCGTGGCGATCATCGCCGCAGGCAGCCGGGTTGATATGACCTTTGTGATGGCGATGCAGACGCTGCGGCTGTTTACTATTTTGCTGACCGGCCCGGCGATGGCCAGATTCATCTCTAACCATGCCCAGCCGGTACAATCAACGTAGCTTTCGTTGCTGGTATAAGGCATCCAACAGGAACAACATCAACGCCGCCCAGATAAAGCCGAAGGTCACCAGCTTATCCTGGCCGATGGTCTCACCGTAGAAGGTGACTGCCAGCAGGAACATCAACGTTGGCCCGAGGTATTGGAAGAACCCGAGCGTCGACAGGCGCAGACGGGTGGCCGCTGCGGTAAAGAACAGCAGTGGCACGGTGGTGACCACCCCGGCGGCAACCAGCAGTAAATTCAGCGACCAGGGGTTGGTGCTCAGATGGCTGGTTGGGCTATCGGCAATCAGGAACAGGTAGATGGCGGCCACCGGCAGCAGCCACAGGGTTTCGATCAGCATGCCGGTTTGTGCATCAATGGCAATCTTCTTGCGCAGCAGGCCGTAGAAGGCAAAGCTGAAGGCCAGGCCAAGCCCGATGATCGGCAGCGAACCAAACTGCCACAGCTGTACCAACACCCCGGTAAAGGCCAAGGCTACGGCCACCCACTGCATACGGCGGAAACGCTCGCCCAGGAACAGCATCCCCAGCAGCACGTTCACCAGTGGATTGATGAAATAGCCCAGGCTGGCCTCCAGCATATGGTGGTTATTCACCGCCCAGATAAACAGCAGCCAGTTCCCTCCCACCAGCAGCGCGGTAACGGCCAGCAGCAGTAGCCGCTTGCGGTTTTTACAAGCGGCCCGCACCTGCGGCCAATTGCGGCCCAATGACACCAGCCCCAGCATAAAGAAGAACGACCAGATCACCCGGTGGGTGAGGATTTCATCGGCAGGGACCTGTTGGATCAGCTTGAAATAGGCGGGGGCGAGACCCCAAATAAAATAGGCGGCCAGAGCAAAGAAAATGCCCTGCCGCGTCTGTTGTGCGTCCATGACGGTTACCGGGTGGGAAAAGGAGATGCGGTGATTTTACTGAAGATAACCGGCCGTGTCCCACAATTGTGTGGTGTATGGATCACAACCGGCTGGCACCCTTAGCCCACCAGGTAGGTGGCGGTGGCGCTGGCGATGTGTAAGCCATCGTGGTTGTGCAGCTCAACGCGTGCCACCGCCACTTTATTACCGCTGCGCAGTACGCTGGCGGAAGCAACAAAATGCTCGCCGCGGCCTGGGCGCAGATAGTCGACGCGCAGATCGATCGTCCCCATGCGCGATAAACGGGACGCCAGCTCTTCCTCGATCAGCGGGTCCTGACGCATCAGCACGCTGCCCACGCACGCTAGCCCGGCGGCAACATCCAGTACGGAAGCGATCACGCCGCCATGCAGGATTTTCTGGGCGGCATTGCCCACCAGCTTAGGTTGGTTAGTAAAGCTCAATTCAACGTAATCATCCTCAAAGCGGCGAAGCTCCAGCCCCAATTCACGGTTAAACGGCATGTGATAGACGAAGATTTCGCCTATTTTCTGGCGGGCGGCCTCGAGGGTCAAAGTTGTGTGTGACATAGTTCCTTTCTTTATTTGAGTTCGGCCAGCCGATGTACTGGTCAGTCCAGGTTAATGACTTGTGGATTTTATGCTTATCTTTTGTTGCTTTCCAGGCCTGGTAGATAAATGTATTCACTAGTGCGGTAAAACCAGCAATGTGTGTAAAATAGCCTGCTTTTATTTCCGGGTTTTTCCTTATCTTTCGAGAGTGAAAAAATTATGCGCGTTCTGTCTGGGATTGTGATGGCGATGCTGTTTGCGCCAGTAGTGGTGCAGGCCGATGAGGCCACCGAGCAAAAGAATCTGAATAAACCGGCGGTTCGTGGCAGCATCATCGGTAACATGCTGCAACACTATGATAATCCGTTCACTCTGTATCCTTATGAAACGAACTACCTGATTTATACCGATACCAGCGATCTGAACAAAGAAGCGATCAAATCCTATAGCTGGGCGGAAAATGCCCGCAAGGATGAGGTAAAGTTCCAGCTCAGCCTGGCCTTCCCGATCTGGCGTGGCATTGCCGGTGAGAACTCGGTATTGGGAGCATCGTACACCCAACGTTCCTGGTGGCAGTTCTCCAACCATGACGAGTCCTCACCGTTTCGTGAAACCAACTACGAACCGCAAATTTTTGTCGGCTGGGCTACGGCGTATAAGTTTGCCGGCTGGACGCTGCGTGATATCGAAGTGGGTCTGAATCATGAGTCCAATGGCCGTGAAGATCCTACCTCACGCAGCTGGAACCGTGGCTATGCACGCCTGATGGCGCAGAACGGCGACTGGCAGGTCGAGGTCAAACCCTGGTTCCGCTTCTCGGAAAGCGACAGCAACGACGATAACCCGGATATCACCAAGTATATGGGCTATTACCGTCTGACGGTGGGCTATGCCTTGGGGGAAAGCGTGTTCAGTGCCGAAGGCCAGTACAACTGGAATAGCGGTTATGGCGGCGCGCAGGTGGGCTGGAGCTACCCAATTACCAGCCATGTTCGTTTCTATACCCAGGTGTTCAGCGGCTACGGCGAATCGATGATTGATTACAACTTCAAGCAGACACGGCTGGGTGTTGGTGTCATGCTTAACGATATTATGTAGTTTAGGTAATAACGGTGTCAGTCAGGCACCGTGATAGCGATAAATGGGGAAGTGTGTGTCAACCGCAGCAGTGATAAACAGAGAGTTGCTGGCAGAGCAGGTATTACGCGATACCTTCGGCTACCAGCAGTTCCGTCCGGGTCAACAAACGATTATCAACGCAATTATCGGCGGCCAGGATTGCCTGGTGGTGATGCCGACCGGCGGGGGTAAATCGCTGTGCTATCAAATCCCGGCGCTGGTGATGGATGGACTGACGCTGGTGGTATCCCCACTGATTTCCTTGATGAAAGATCAGGTCGATCAGCTCTTGGCCTATGGCGTTTCCGCCGCCTGCTATAACTCGACGCAAACGCGCGAGCAGCAGCTTGAGGTGATGGCAGGTTGCCGCAGCGGCCAGATCAAGATGCTGTATATCGCGCCTGAACGGCTGATGATGGACAGCTTCCTCGAACTGTTGGATCACTGCCCGCCGGTGATGCTGGCGGTGGACGAGGCGCACTGTATTTCCCAGTGGGGCCACGACTTCCGCCCGGAATACCGCGCACTGGGCCAGTTGAAGCAACGTTTCCCGACCATGCCGGTAGTGGCATTGACGGCCACCGCCGATGAAGCCACGCGGGGGGATATCGTTCGCCTGTTGGCGCTAGACGAGCCGCTAATCCAGATCAGCAGTTTCGACCGCCCCAATATCCGCTACACGCTGGTGGAGAAGTTCAAGCCGCTCGACCAACTTTGGCGCTTCGTGCAGGACCAGCGCGGTAAAAGCGGCATTATTTACTGCAACAGCCGCGCCAAGGTGGAAGACACCACCGCACGTCTGCAAAGCCGTGGGTTGAGCGTTGGGGCCTATCACGCCGGGCTGGACAACGAACGCCGCTCCCAGGTGCAGGAGGCTTTCCAGCGTGATGATTTGCAGGTGGTGGTGGCTACCGTCGCCTTCGGTATGGGCATCAACAAACCTAACGTGCGTTTTGTGGTGCACTTCGATATTCCGCGCAACATAGAGTCCTATTATCAGGAGACTGGCCGTGCAGGGCGTGATGGCCTGCCAGCGGAAGCGATCCTGCTGTATGACCCGGCGGATATGGCCTGGTTACGCCGTTGCCTGGAAGAGAAACCGGCAGGGCAGCAGTTGGATATCGAACGCCATAAGCTCAACGCCATGGGGGCATTTGCCGAAGCGCAAACCTGTCGCCGCCTGGTGCTGCTGAACTACTTCGGTGAAGGCAAGCAGCAGGCCTGTGGCAACTGCGATATCTGCCTCGATCCGCCCAAGCGTTATGACGGCCTGGAGGATGCCCGTAAGGCACTCTCGGCGATTGGCCGCGTTGGGCAACGCTTCGGCATTGGCTATGTGGTGGAGGTGCTACGCGGCTCCAATAACCAGCGTATCCGCGAGTTTGGTCATGAAAAGCTGCCGGTGTACGGCATTGGCCGCGATCAGACCACCGAACACTGGACCAGCGTGCTGCGCCAACTGATCCATCTGGGCTTTATCACCCAGAACATAGCGATGCATTCGGCACTGCAACTGACCGAGGCCGCGCGCCCGGTGCTGCGTGGCGAAGTGGTGTTACAGCTGGCGGTGCCGCGTATTCAGAGCTTCAAGGTACGCAGCAGCGCCAATCAGAAATCCTACGGCGGCAATTACGATCGCAAGCTGTTTGCCAAACTGCGCAAGCTGCGTAAATCGATTGCCGACGAAGAGAACATCCCCCCGTACGTGGTGTTCAACGACGCAACGCTGCTGGAGATGGCCGAACAGATGCCGATCAGGGCCAGCGAGTTGTTGAGCGTCAACGGCGTGGGGCAGCGTAAGCTGGAACGTTTTGGTGCGCCATTTATGGCGCTGATCCGCGCTCACCTCGACGGTGACGACGAATAAGGATAATCACTCATGCTGATGTTGTTTTTAACGGTGGCGATGGTGCATTTGATTGCGCTGATGAGCCCAGGGCCGGACTTCTTTTTTGTATCGCAAACCGCAGCCAGCCGCTCCCGTCGCGAGGCGATGATGGGCGTGGTGGGGATTTCCCTCGGCGTCATGGTCTGGGCCGGTGTGGCGCTGCTGGGGTTGAACCTGATCCTGCAAAAGATGGCCTGGCTGCACCAGGTCATCATGGTGGGCGGTGGCCTGTATCTGTGCTGGATGGGCTGGCAACTGCTGCGCTCCGCCCGTGGCCAGAATGCGCAAACTGCTCCGGCAGCAGAAGTGAAGGTGGCGTTACCCAAGCCGGGCCGCAGCTTTATCCGTGGCTTGCTCACCAACCTTTCCAATCCCAAGGCCGTTATCTACTTCGGTAGCGTGTTCTCGCTGTTTGTCGGCGAGGATGTAGGTGCCGGAGCGCGCTGGGGACTGTTCGCTCTGATCACCGGTGAAACCTTTATCTGGTTCACCCTGGTGGCGATCATCTTTGCGTTACCCGCTATGCGCCGGGGCTATCAGCGGATGGCGAAGTGGATCGATGGCCTGGCCGGGGTGTTGTTCACCGGTTTTGGCCTGCATCTGATCTTCACGCGTTAATGATTACCGGACCGACCCCTGCGGCCCGGTAGATCATGCCTTTCTAGCCGTTGCCAGTAATCCCGCCACCAGAATAAACAGCGAGCCAAAAATCCGGTTTAACAACTGCATTTGGCGCGGGGTCTTTAACCAACCGGCAATGCGGGTGGCCAGCGTGGCATACCCAATCATCACCAGAATATCGATCACCACCGTGGTGACGCCGAGAATGACATACTGCTCGGCCTGGGGCTGGTTGGGCATGATAAACTGCGGGAACAGGGCTGCCAGAAACACGATGCTCTTGGGGTTGGTCAGATTCACCAGTACGGCGCGGCGAAACAGACGGCGCCGTGGCATGGTGCCTGCCAGAGTGTGCAGATCCAACGCACCTGCGGCACGCCACTGCTGGATACCCAGCCACACCAGATAGGCCGCACCAAACCATTTCAGCAGTTCAAAGGCCAGCAGCGATTGGGAGACTACCGCGCCGAGGCCAATCCCCACCAGCACGATATGGATACTCAGGCCAACCTGGAGGCCTGCAATTGACGCTGCCGCTCCGCGATAGCCGTGGCTGATGCCGGTACTCATGGTGTTGATGGCACCGGAGCCGGGGGAAAGGCTGAGGATAAGGGTTGTCAGCAGATAGGTTAACCACCAGTCTAAGGTCATCGCAATGCTCCCTGAATACACCAATTTGTCACCAATTTGTGCCACAATACGCTAGTATGATTTCCCGTGCCAGAGATCACATTTACCTCTCTGAACATCCCGTTAAAAGGTAGGCCATGTCGTCAATCACCCTCGATCCAGCTGAATGGTTAAACCGTGAAAAGCAGTTTTCTGCCTTCGCGACTGGGCCACTGCTGGATTTTTGGCGGAGACGTGAGGAAGGGGAGTTCATCGGCGTCGGGGGCGTACCCATCCGCTTTGTGCGCTTAGCTTCCCCGCTACACCAGCGGGTGGTGGTGATAAGCCCCGGGCGCATCGAAAGCTATATCAAGTACCCCGAAGTGGCGTACGATCTGTTTCACTGCGGCTATGACGTGATGATCATCGATCATCGTGGTCAGGGGTTATCCGGGCGGATGCTGGCAGATACGCACCGGGGGCATGTGGTAAACTTTGCCGACTACGTAGACGATTTTGCCCAGTTTTATCATCAGCAGGTTAAACCCTTGGGTTACCGGCAGCACGTCGCGCTGGCACACTCTATGGGGGGCGCGATACTGGCGCAGTTTTTGGCACGTGAGCCACAGTCGTTCGCCGCCGTCGCACTCTGCGCGCCGATGTTGGGCATTTATCTGCCGATGCCGGGCTGGATGGCCAACGGTATTTTGAGCTGGACGGAAAAACGCCCAGGGCTGCGTGACTATTACGCGGTGGGCACCGGGCATTGGCGTCCCTTACCCTTTGTGGTCAATACGTTGACCCACAGCCGCGAGCGTTATCGCCGCAACCTGCGTTATTACGCCGATCATCCCGAACTGCGGGTAGGTGGGCCAACCTATCACTGGGTCAAGGAAAGTATTCTGGCCGGGCAGCAGATCATCGCCCAGGCTGCTAACATCACTACGCCGATTTTATTATTGCAGGCCGGTGAGGATCGGGTGGTCGACAACCGTTCCCAGCGCGCTTTTTGTCAGGCACTGTCAGACGCGGGGCACCCTTGTGAAGGGGGAAAACCGTGGGTTATCAAAGGCGCTCGCCATGAGATCCTGTTCGAACGGGACGCGATGCGCGCCGAGGCACTGAACGCAATCCTGCGTTTCTTTGCTCAGCACTTAGGCGGTACTGCTGCCGCCGAAAATTCCACTAGAGGTTAGAACATATCGCTATGTATCACGTCGTTGCTTCCGATTTAGATGGCACTCTGCTGTCCCCTGAGCACACCCTGACACCGTACGCCAAAGAAACGCTGCAGCTGCTGACGCAGCAGGGCGTGCACTTTGTTTTCGCTACCGGCCGCCACCATATCGACGTTTCCCAGATCCGCGATAATCTCGGCATCAGTGCTTTTATGATCACCTCCAACGGTGCGCGGGTACATAACACCGCCGGTGAGCTGATCTTCAGCCACAACCTGGATGAGGATATCGCCCGCGATCTGTACAACATGATGCACGACAACCAGGAGATCCTGACCAACGTCTACCGCAACGACGACTGGTTCATGAACCGTGAAAGCCCGGAGCAGGAAGCCTTTTTCCAGGAATCGATCTTTAAATACCAGTTGTTTGAGCCGGGCTTGCTGGAAACCGATGGCGTGTGCAAGGTGTATTTCACCTGCGACGATCATGAGAAACTGCTGCCGCTGGAAGATGCCATCAACGCACGTTGGGGCGATCGGGTCAACGTCAGCTTCTCGTTCCCAACCTGCCTGGAAGTGATGGCCGGTGGCGTCTCGAAAGGCCATGCGTTGGAAGAAGTCGCCAAGATCATCGGCTATTCGCTCAAAGAGTGCATCGCCTTTGGCGACGGCATGAACGATCTGGAAATGCTGTCAATGGCGGGGAAAGGCTGCATCATGCAGGATGCCCAGCAGCGTCTGAAAGACAAGCTGCCGGAGCTGGAAGTGATTGGCTCCAACGTTGACGACGCGGTGCCTCATTACCTGCGTAAAATGTACTCGATTTAACTGATAGGGGCGCAGTCTTCACCGGCTGCGCCCGCCGAGCGACTCAGCTCACATTCCGTGCCACAAAACGATTTACCATTGGGTTCAGTGCTATGCACCTGAGATGGAAAACGTCTGTGTTGGTACCGACGCCATCCGACCGATCTGTGCCGGCTGTTGATAGCCACGGCATAAAGCACGGCTTATAGCAGAGCACTTGCGTTATGGAAACAGGAAGGCAAATGCCCTCCAGGCGTAGTGCACCGTCAGGTGAACGACGTTTACAGTCTCCAAGGGGTAGCCTAAGGGAACGTTTTCCCTAGCCCGAATCAAATCATTTGGCTAAAGTTCATTTGAGCCATCAGTTTGTAATTGTCAGCATAATCTACCGGGATCGCCACCACCACTGGCCCCTCAATTTCCATAGCCTTACGCAACATATACCGCAAATCCTCCACTGATTGCACTGCAAATCCGACGGCGCCGCATGCCTCTGCATAGGCTTTGAAATCAATCGGGCCAAACTCTACACCAGACTTGCGTTGATATTTATTCACCTCCTGCATCTCCACCATGTTGTAGGCATTATCCACCCAAATCACATGCACGATATTGGCTTTCAGCCGCACTGCGGTTTCCAACTCCATACTCGATTGCATAAATCCCCCATCGCCGGAGATGGATAACACTTTGTCTCCTGGCCGGACCAACGCCGCACCAATGGCCCACGGCAGGGCAACCCCCATGGTCTGCTGGCCATTGGAGATCAGGAGTTGGCGGGCACGGAAGCAATACAAATAGCGAGCGATCCAGATATGGAAGCTCCCCATATCCACACATAGCGTCACGTCATCGCTGACGATATCCTGCAGTTCCTTGACGATGCGCAACGGATGAATCGGCATGCCGCCACGGCCTGCAGCACGCTCTGCCAGCTCTGCGCGCTGCAGGCCGAGATCGGATAAGATCAGTTCCACTTCGGCAGGCATACTGAGCACATTGCTGAAACCTTCGGTCAGCAAATTGATAGTGGCGTTGATATTGCCGATCAGCTCCACATCTGGGCGGTAACAGGTATCAATTTCGGCCGGTTGTACATCGATATGTACCAGCATCAACCGCCTTTGGCTGTTCCACATGCAGGGGTCGTATTCGATCGGGCTATAACCCACACTGACCACCAGATCGGCCTTTTGCAACAGTTGGTCGGCAGGCTGATTGTTGAATAACCCGACGCGGCCAGCAAAGCGGGAAAAATCATTAACATCAATCACTCCGGCGGCCTGATAGGTTCCTACCACCGGCATATGCGTACGCTGTAACAAATGGCGTATTGCGGCACTGTTTTCTGGGCGGCTGGCTTGCAGCCCCAGTAACAGTACCGGACATTTCGCCTGCTGGATCAGTTTAAGCGCCTCATGAATGTCTTCGGTTGAAGCGGCCCCCAGACGGGGTGAGCGGCATCCGGTCAGCACCGGTGCCGTAACCGGTTCATTGATGATATCCATCGGCAAGCTGATAAACGCAGCCCCAGGACGGCCAAATTCAGCACTGCGAAACGCATTGGCCATGACTTCTGAAATGGCGGAACCGGTATGTACCTCGGCACAATATTTGGTGACTGGCCGGAACATGCTGACGGTATCCATGCTCTGGTGTGTTTGTTTCAGATTGTCAGCACGTTTCACCGCTCCGCCCAAGGCCACCACCGCATCCCCTTCGGAGGTTGCGGTGGCCAGCCCGGTGATCAGGTTAGAGCTGCCCGGCCCGGAGGTCACCAGTGCGACCCCTGCCTTGCCGGTCAAGCGGCCAACTGCCGCTGCCATAAACGCCGCGTTGGCTTCGTGACGTACCACCACGGTTTTTATCTCAGGTTCATCTTCCAACGCATCGAATACGCGGTCTATTTTAGCTCCGGGGATACCAAATACCTGTTTCACACCCTGCGCGTGCAGATTTTTAACCACCAAATCTGCCCCACACCGCCAGTGATTGTCTGAACCAACCATAATCCACCTCCTGAAAAAACGACGCCGATTAACCCTCGGCAGAACGAATGGCGCAATCCAAATCCTCTGGACAGAGGTCGGCGCACAGGAAATCCGCATCGTGCGGCAATTGAAGATTGAGACGAGCGATCACGCCAAACTGCAGACGGCCATGATCGAGTTGATAATCCAATACATGACCCCCACCGATGCGATCGTCGGTGATAAAGTGTTCGTGGTAACCCGCAACACTGATGCCCTGCATATAATCAGGTGAGCGGAATCCCACCAATGTGCCGCTGCGTTGCTGAAATGCAAAGGTCGGCTGCGCTTCGATCGCTTCCAGCATCGGTTTGTAGGGCCGCTCTTGCCGCGGTACGGTCCGAGTTTCCACGTGGCTGAACAGACCATCAACCCGTAGCGCACAGAACAGATTAGGTGAAGCTACCTGCTGGTCGATGTACCGGTGCAGGTCGGCTTTGCAGATCGGTTTTTCCATCTTTAGCGTCACGCTAGGCTGAAAAAAAGTGACCACCGCGAACGGCGTTCTTTGTTGCAGACTGGCCGCGCGGGCGCTGCCATCTGCACGCAACTGATGTACTTCCCGATCAAAAGCGATCAGTTCACCATCAAGATGGTTGAAGGTCCCTAGACCGAAATTACCGTGTGTGAGCAATTCGGCGATAGTGACATCCCCTTCGTAAACGCCACCAAGCAAGGCGCTCATCAATGAGGTCTGATAAATTTCCCCCTGACCACAATCCAGCGCTTGCCTGGCAAAACCTTGCGCCAACTGCTGCGCACATGAACAGCCGTGATTTTCATTCATTACCACCTCCTCCACCCGCACGGCATCTAAAGTGCTATGCGTTTAAATGCTCAAGAGCATGAGCAAACCTGCCGCTGCCAAAGTGCTCACTTAGAACCCTTCACTGGCAGCGGCAAAAACAGTGATACAAACAGGCAACGTGCCGGACTCAAGCAGAGTCTAGATAAAACAAAGACCTTCTAATGATTTTAACCGTGACACATCACGTTTACGGTTAATGCGGTATTAATTTGAAAATAAATTCAGCAGATTAATTCACTATTTCATATCAAATTTTAAGGTTTATAAAAATAAACTAAGGCATTTTATCTTGATAATTTAATATTTTCAGCGCGATATCGCTGCTTTACTCTGGGGGTAGAGTAACGTTAACTCAGCCGGTAGAGAACCGAGTATTCATAAGAAATGCTTTTGCATATAATGCAAAGATGAATGACGCACGCTATGCCGAACATTTGCCGATCTTTCTCGATGTTGCCCAATTGGGTAGCTTCTCTGCCGCCGCACGCAAACTGGGCATGGTGCCTTCTTCATTGGTGCGGCATATCGATACGCTGGAAGGTGAACTTGGCGTCATGCTGTTTGTGCGCTCAACTCGCGGCCTGGTGCTGACCGAAGCTGGTGAAATGCTGAAAAAGCGCGCCTCACAGTTGCTGACGCAAATCATCGATATCCGCGCCGAACTGGCAGCGCAAAACGAGACTCCGCAAGGCGTGCTGCGTATCAGTTGCTTGCCCACTTTCGGTAAAACCTATCTGTTGCCGCTCTTACCGGTGCTAATCCAGCGTTATCCAAGGTTGGTAGTTGAGTTGGATCTCACCGAACGCCAGACCGATCCGAAACAAGAAATGCTGGACGCCGCCATCCGTATCGGCGAGCAGAAAGACAGTTCACTGTACGCAAACCGCATCGCTACACAGCGCTGGTTCATGTGTGCCAGCCCGGACTATATCGTTCGCAATGGGAAACCGGCCAACCTACAGGAGTTACGTGATCATCAGTTGATCGCCCGCTATCACAAACAGCAACCCGCTTGCTGGGCGCAAATCCTCAGTGAACCTCTGATGAATCAGTGCAAGATGGTGCTGCGCTGTGATGATTTCTCGGCACAACGCCAAGCGGCATTACTCGGATTAGGCATCACTTTCTTGCCTAACTGGGTGGTGGGGCCGGATATTCAGGCAGGAAGTTTGTTGCCCCTGCTGGCAGATCCACGCGGCGAGGAACAAGGGATCTATCTATTGCGCCCAGCAGCCAGAATTTCGGCCAAATTGAGCGTTTTTATGAGTTTGCTCACTGAGCGTATTGGTCAACCTCCAAGCTGGCAATGAAGTGGCTCGATCGAGCTTTTCAATCCCGGTTCAGCCTCTGGCATAGGCATTTATGTGGTTGCTTTGCTGTTACGGCAGACTTGGTTCTGATCCCCACCGGGTAACCCGGTGGGGAGTTGTCGTTACTTATGTTGCCCCTGCTTTTGCAGGAACTGTACACCCTTGTCCGGGAAGTCGGTAAACACGCCGTCAACGCCCGCCTGATTGTAAATCGCGTCGAACAGCTGGTTCACGTCGGTGACGTATTTCGGCAGCTTATCGGCACGAATGGTGTAAGGGTGCACCGCCATATTGCTGGCATGAGCGTCCTTGACCATATCGGTCAACACAATCTGGTTCGGCTTGGATTTCTCTTCGACGATCAGCATGTGATAATCAGGCCCGATGCCGTCGGCATACTGGGCGATCTTTTTCATCGCGCCCGGTTTGAACATCCAGTCGTAGTCATAGTTGACCCACTTGCCGTCGGCCTTCTGCTCGTAGGTTTCGTTCCAGTCGGTGTAGGCAATCAGCTGTACCAGCTTCAGATCCATCCCCATCTTGGGTTCCAACTGATCCTTGATGCGTTTCAGCTCGTTGGCATCAAAACACTGCAGATAGACGTTGTCGCTCTTGCTGGTGTAGCCGTATTGCTTGAGGACTTCCAGCACCTTGGTGGAGATGTCTTTTCCTTCCTGCTGATGGAACCAGGGGGCCTTGATTTCCGGGTAGAGGCCGATGTTCTTGCCGGTTGAATGGTTGAGACCCTGCACGAACTCGATCTCTTCCTGGAAGGTGTGGACGCGGAAGTCGGATTTGCCCATCGGGAAGCGGCCAGGGTAGCTTTGCACCTGCTTACCGTCTTTGATATCAAAGCCTTCGGTGAACTTCAGTGATTTGATCTCAGGCAGCGTAAAGTCGATGGCGTAGTAGCGGCCATCTTTACGCGCCCGGTCCGGGAAACGTTCGGCAACGTCGGTGACGCGATCCAGATAGTGGTCGTGCAACACTACCAGCTCGTTGTCTTTGGTCATCACCAGATCTTGCTCAAGGAAGTCGGCGCCCTGCGCGTAGGCCATTGCCTTGGCCGGTAACGTATGCTCCGGCAGATAGCCGCTGGCACCGCGGTGAGCGATAACGACTTTATCCGCAGCCTGGGCGGCACTGAGCATTGAAGTGGCAAGAATGATCCCTGTCAGCAGGGCTTTGGTTTGAGTCCGCATTCTGTGTAGCTCCATGTTGTAGAGGTAAGAAAAAGGCCGCACAAGCGCGGCCTTAGATTAACGATAAAGGGTAGGGGCGTTGCATACTGCGCCCGCTTAGCTTTTAGCCGCGTTTAGCCGCGATTTCTGCGTGGTGTTTCTTCTCGCTGATCATGGTCAGCACCAGCAGGATCACCGCACCGATGCTGCCGCCGATCATCACCATAAAGCCGCCGTCCCAACCGAAGTAGTCAACGGTATAGCCGACGATGGCGCTGGCTGCGACCGAGCCCCCCAGGTAACCGAACAGACCGGTAAAGCCGGCGGCGGTACCTGCCGCTTTCTTCGGTGCCAGTTCCAGCGCGTGCAGGCCGATCAGCATGACTGGGCCATAGATCAGGAAGCCGATGGTGATCATACAGGCCATATCGATGCCAGGGTTACCCACCGGGTTCAGCCAGTAAACGATGGTGGCGATGGTTACCAGCACCATGAAGAACACCCCGGTGGCACCACGGTTGCCTTTAAACACCTTGTCCGACATCCAGCCGCACAGCAGGGTGCCTGGAATACCAGCGTATTCGTACAGGAAGTAGGCCCAGGAGGACTTATCCAGTGCGAAGTGTTTCACTTCTTTCAGGTAGGTTGGTGACCAGTCCAGGATGCCGTAGCGCAGCAGATACACGAACACGTTGGCGATCGCGATGTACCACAGCAGTTTGTTTGGCAACACGTACTGCATGAAGATCTGCTTGGCTGTCAGCTCTTCTTCTGCTTCTTCGGTATAATCATCCGGATAGTCGTTTTTGTATTCTTCAATCGGTGGCAGACCAACAGATTGCGGGGTGTCACGCATCAAGGCGAAGGCGATCAGGGCCACCAGGATCGCACCGAAGGCAGGCATATACAGCGCCGCATGCCAGTCGTTAAACCAGGCCATACCCAGCAGGAACAGCAGTGGAGGCAGGCCGCCACCGACGTTGTGCGCACAGTTCCATACCGAAACGATACCGCCACGCTCTTTCTGCGACCACCAGTGCACCATGGTACGGCCACAAGGCGGCCAGCCCATACCTTGGAACCAACCACACAGGAACAGCAGCACGAACATCACGGCAATGCTGGAGGTTGCCCAAGGCACGAAGCCCATAAACAGCATGACGGCAGCGGCCAGTATCAGGCCGGCGGGTAGAAATACGCGCGGGTTGGAGCGGTCTGAAACCGACCCCATGATGAACTTGGAGAAACCGTAGGCGATGGAAATCCCTGACAGCGCGAAGCCCAGGTCACCACGGCTGAAGCCCTGATCGATCAGATACGGCATCGCCAGGGTGAAGTTTTTACGCACCAGATAGTAGGCGGCGTAACCAAAAAAGATCCCCATAAAAATCTGCCAGCGCAGCTTACGGTAGAGCGGGTCTACCTTGTCGACTGGCACACGAGAAATGTGTGCGGCTGGCTTAAAAATACTCAACATGAGCGCCTCCGATGGCTTTATCTGTTTATTGCCTCAACAGGAAACGGCTGTCCTGAAGATGAGCTTGCGGATACCTGAAGTGTTGTTAAATGTTCCATAACGAGCGCAATGCTAGAGAAAACCCCCCGGTCACACCGTGATGGATGGCTCATTTGTTACACTTTTATGAAACTGTGGCGAATTTTGAGTGATCGGTTAACATTTTGGAATGGCTAAATAGCACAAATACGTGATGTTTGTCACATTCATGGCTTTTTATGGCCATATTATTTTCGTTTTCTGTTCGTTATTGTTCCTTATCAAACAAAAACCCTACTGACTGTGGCTAAATAAAGCCATAACTACAGGCTCAGGGGGCGTGATGAGCAACAACTCACCAATCACCGAAACGGACGTGATCATCATTGGCGGCGGCGCTACCGGCGCGGGGATTGCCCGTGACTGTGCGCGGCGCGGTCTGCGTTGCGTTTTACTGGAAAGGCATGACATCGCCACTGGCGCTACTGGCCGCAACCACGGGTTGTTGCACAGCGGAGCGCGCTATTCGGTCACCGACGGCGAATCTGCACGCGAATGTATTGAAGAAAACCGCATTCTCAAGCGTATTGCCCACCACTGCATCGAACGTACCGATGGCCTGTTCATTACCTTGCCTCAGGACTCATTGGCCTTTCAGCAGCAGTTTATTGCCGCCTGTCGCAGCGCCGGGATCGAGGCCGAAGCCATTGACCCCGCGCTGGCATTACGCCTGGAGCCTGCGGCTAACCCGGCGCTGATCGGCGCAGTGCGGGTGCCGGATGGCACCGTCGATCCTTTCCGCTTAACGGCGGCCAACATGCTTGATGCGCGTGAACATGGCGCACAAATCCTCACCTATCATCAGGTTACCGGTTTGTTGCGTACTGGCGATCGCGTGACGGGCGTGCGCGTTTTCGATCACAAGGCCGCACAACAGTACGATATTCATGCTCA
This sequence comes from Serratia sp. JSRIV004, assembly GCF_019968705.1. Classification (NCBI taxonomy): domain Bacteria; kingdom Pseudomonadati; phylum Pseudomonadota; class Gammaproteobacteria; order Enterobacterales; family Yersiniaceae; genus Serratia; species Serratia sp. JSRIV004. The sequence continues at coordinate 322,877 of NZ_CP074140.1, forward strand.
GGTGGTGGTCAACGCCGCCGGGATCTGGGGCCAGCAAATTGCCGAGTATGCCGATCTGCGCATCCGCATGTTCCCTGCCAAAGGGGCATTGCTGATCCTGGGCCATCGCATCAATAACATGGTGATTAACCGCTGCCGCAAACCGGCGGATGCCGACATTCTGGTGCCTGGCGATACTATCTCGCTGATTGGCACCACCTCTACCCATATCGATTACGACCAGATCGACAACATGGTCGTGACGCCACAGGAAGTGGATATATTAATCCGAGAAGGCACTCTGCTGGCTCCGAAATTGGCGCAAACGCGCATTCTGCGTGCCTATGCGGGCGTGCGGCCACTGGTCGCCAGCGACGACGATCCCTCCGGGCGTAACGTCAGCCGTGGCATCGTGCTGCTCGATCATGCGGCGCGCGATGGGTTGGAAGGCTTTATCACCATTACCGGCGGCAAATTGATGACTTACCGGCTGATGGCCGAATGGACCACCGACCTGGTCTGCGCCAAGCTGGGCATCGACAGCCCTTGCACCACGGCGGAAGCGGCGTTGCCCGGTTCCCGTCAGAGCGCCGAAGAAACGGTGCGCAGCGTGGTTTCACTGCCTGCCAGCATCCGGGGGTCGGCGGTGTACCGCCATGGCGATCGCGCCAGCCTGGTCCCTTCTGGTAACCGGCTGGACAACAGCCTGGTGTGTGAGTGTGAAGCAGTGACCGCCGGTGAGGTGCGATATGCGGTGGATTCTCTGACCGTCAACAATCTGGTCGATCTGCGCCGCCGTACCCGCGTGGGTATGGGGACCTGCCAGGGTGAGCTGTGCGCCTGCCGTGCCGCAGGTTTGTTGACGCGGTTTAACGTGGTAACGCCGCAGCAATCCATCACCCAACTGTCCCATTTCCTCAATGAACGCTGGAAAGGCGTGCGGCCTATCGCCTGGGGCGATGCCCTGCGGGAGAGCGAATTCACCAGTTGGGTATATCAAGGGTTATGTGGGTTAGATGCGCAAGGCGACCCTAAGCAGGAGGCGGATGATGCAATTTGATGCGTTGGTGATTGGTGGTGGCTTGGCCGGGATGAGCTGTGCTATCCGTTTAGCCGAGCATGGCAAACGCTGCGCGGTAGTCAGTTCCGGCCAAAGCGCGCTCTATTTTTCTTCCGGCTCGCTCGATCTGTTGGCCCATTTGCCCGATGGTACGCCGGTGGCATCGCCTCTGTCTGCCTTGCCCGAACTGGCGCAACAGGCTCCGCAGCATCCGTATAGCCTGATGGGAGCCACACAGGTGGCCGCGCTGGCAACGGAGGCTGAGCAATTGCTACAGCGTTGCGGGTGGCAGATGCAGGGTGATAGCAGCCAAAACCATCTACGCGTGACCCCTCTCGGGACCCGCCGTGCCACCTGGCTCAGCCCCCTGGCGATCCCTGTCTCTCCCTTGGGCAGCAAGTTGCCGTGGCAGAATATCGCCGTGCTGGGGATTGAAGGCTTTCTGGATTTCCAACCGCAGATGGCGGCCAGCTCATTGATGCAAGAGCAGGGGCTCAAGGCTGAGGTGGCATTTTTGCATCTGCCTGTTTTGGATCGTCTACGTAATAATCCCAGCGAGTTCCGCGCGGTGAATATCGCCCGCGTACTGGATCTGCCAGAACATCTGACTCAGTTGGCGGAGGAGATCACGCGCCAGGCAGGTGAGGCCGAGGCCATCTTGCTGCCAGCCTGCCTGGGATTAGAGGATGATGAACCGTTGATGACGTTGCGCCGGTTGGTCGGTAAGCCCGTTTATCTGTTACCCACGCTGCCGCCTTCCGTGCTCGGCATGCGGCTGCATCAGGCATTGCGTCAGCGCTTGCAGCAACTGGGTGGGGTGTTTATGCCGGGGGATAGCGTGTTGCGTGCCAGCTTCGATGGGCAGCGCGTCACCGGTCTGTATACCCGCAATCACACCGATATTCCGCTGCGGGCGCAGCAGGTGATACTGGCCAGCGGCAGCTTCTTCAGCAACGGCCTGGTGGCCAATTTTGACGGCATTCGTGAGCCGGTATTTGGCCTCGACGTTTACAGCAAAGCCGAACGCGCCGACTGGAGCGATGCCAATCTGTTTGCTCCGCAGCCGTACCTGCAATTTGGGGTTCAGACCGATACCGCGCTACGGGCGTTAAAACAGGGGGAGGCGATGACCAATCTGTATGCTATCGGTGCCGTGGTTGGCGGTTACGATCCGTTGCAGCAGGGCTGTGGCGCCGGGGTTTCGCTGCTCGGCGCGCTGCACGTTGCCCAACAGATCCTGGCACAGGAGGTTTCAGCATGAGCCTGTTACCAGACAACAGCTTCGAGAGCTGCATCAAATGCACCGTCTGCACCACCTATTGCCCGGTTGCCAAGGCTAACCCGCTCTATCCGGGGCCAAAGCAGGCCGGGCCTGATGGGGAGCGCCTGCGGCTGAAAGATCCGGCGCTTTACGACGAAGCGCTGAAGTATTGCACTAACTGCAAGCGCTGCGAAGTGGCTTGCCCCTCCGACGTTAAAATCGGCGATATTATCCAACGCGCACGGGCCAATTTCAGCCAAAGCAAACCGACGCTGCGCGATGCCATCCTCAGCCACACTGACATCATGGGCACGCTCTCGACGCCGTTTGCCCCTATCGTTAACGCGACTACCGGCCTGAAGCCGGTACGCAAGCTGTTGGATAAGGCGTTGAAGATCGACCATCGGCGTGAGCTGCCGAAATACTCGTTTGGCACCTTCCGCCGTTGGTACCGCCAGCAGGCGGAACAGCAGCAGCGCTATGCCGAGCAGGTGGCGTTTTTCCACGGTTGCTTTGTTAACTACAACCATCCACAGCTTGGCAAAGACCTGATCAAGGTGTTTAACGCCATGGATATCGGCGTGCAGCTGCTCAAGCGGGAGAAATGCTGCGGCGTACCGCTGATCGCCAACGGCTTTATTGCACAGGCGAAGAAGCAGGCTAAAGTGAATGCGGAATCGCTGCATGAGGCGGTCCTGACCAAAGGCATACCGGTGGTGGCTACTTCGTCGAGCTGCACGTTTACCCTGCGTGATGAGTACCCGCATTTGCTGGAGGTGGACACCTCGGCGGTGCGTGAACGGGTGGAGCTGGCTACACGTTATCTCTATCGTCTGCTCAGCCAAGGGCGCACCTTGCCGCTCAAACAGACGCCGCTGCGGGTGGCTTACCACACGCCGTGTCATATGGAGAAAATGGGCTGGACGGCCTATACGCTGGAGTTATTGCGGCAGATCCCAGGGCTGGAACTGGTGGTGCTGGACTCGCAGTGCTGCGGTATCGCCGGGACTTACGGCTTCAAGTCGGAAAACTATGAAACCTCGCAAGGCATTGGTGCCTCGCTATTTCGCCAGATTGAAGCCAGCGGAGTGGATATGGTGATCACCGATTGTGAAACCTGCAAATGGCAGATCGAGATGTCCACCAGCAAGCGCTGTGAACATCCGATCACCCTGTTAGCACAGGCATTGGCGTAACAGATTACACGGGCCAGCATGCTGGCCCAGTGCGATTACTGCTTGATCTTCACCGTATTGAACACGCCAGCCGCTACGCTTTGAGACTGCTGCTGGTTATCCGCTGGCAGCGTGATTTGCAGGGTCAGTTGCTTACCGTCTGGCAGCATAGCAAGCAGCACGCCAGAGTAGGCTTTCTGGCCAGCCACGGTGATCACGGTATCCAGTTGGCGCATTGGCGTGCCGTTAATTTCAACCGCTTTATTGGTAATGACCTGCAGGTTGGCATCGCGGGAGTGTTGCTGCTCTTCCATGCGTTTGGCCAGGGTATCCAGATCGCCCGCTGCCTTGTCGGCAACGATCACGATCACCGCACGCTGGTTGGTGCTGTCGGCATAGATGTGCACGTTAGTTGGCTGGTTGGTCAGCTTATCGCTCTGATCGGCCAAACCGTTAGGCAGGGTAAAGGTCAGCTTGCCATCCAATAAACTCACCTGTTGTCCGCTTGGGACGCTGGCTGCTGCGCTGCCTGCGGGGGCATTAGTGTCTTTGGTGGCGCTATCACAGGCCGCCAGGCCAAGCACTAGCAGGCCGATACCCATCAATTTTGTTACTTTACGCATCTGGTGTTCCTTATTCCTTTGCAGATAGAGTTGGTTGACCGTATGGCTAGATGTCACAGGTTTTTTTTAAGTAATAGACGATACTCGTCTACTTCGCCTTTCTTTTCTAGAGTGAAAATCTGATATTCGTGGCTAATGAGCATTATTAGCATGGCGCGGAACTGGTTGCGGGTTTTTACCCACAGTTGCTGATAGCCTTGCGAACGCGCCCAACGCTCTTGCTCCGCCAGCATGGTTTGGGCGATACCCTGGCGGCGAAAATCAGGTAAAACTGCGCCCAGCCAGCTGTAGAACTCCCCCGGCGCGGTTTGATAGCCGAGTTTAAAACCGGCTGCCTGGCCATCAATTTCGGCAATCAAGCCGTGAGAAGGGTTATCCCCGATACGTTGCTGCAAATCTTTCAGGCTGTGCAGACTGCCAAATTCTGGAATGCAGAGGTAAAGAGAGAAGATCTCTTCAAGTGTAGCTTGGCGAGTGGTTAAGCGCATGGGCAGCCTCCGTTAAATCAGGCTGCCCAGTATAAACCAGAAGGCGGGTTAACTCAGTTGCAACCGGTTGGCGGGTTGGCGTTCTGCCAGACGTTTGAGCAGCATATTGAGCAGCACCCCGTACATCGGCAGGAAGAATACCAGACAGATCAGCACCTTGAAGCTGTAATCTACCAGCGCGATTTCCACCCAGTTGGCGGCCATAAAGGGATCGCTGCTTTTGTAGAAGGCGATAAAGAAGAAGGCCAGGGTATCGCTGATATTGCCAAGGAACATGGCCGCGGCGGGGGCAACCCACCAGGCACTGCGTTGACGTAGGCGGTTGAACACCTGCACGTCCAGGATCTGGCCCAGTACGTAGGCCATAAAGCTGGCGGCGGCGATACGCGCTACAAACAGGTTGAAGCTGGTCAAGGCGGCAAAGCCCTGCCATTCACCCTGGAAAGTGACGGTGGAGATCACATAGGAGATAAACAGCGCCGGGACCATCACGGCAAGGATAATCCTGCGTGCCAGCGGAGCACCGAAGATCCGTACGGTCAGGTCAGTGGCCAGGAAGATAAACGGAAAAGTGAAGGCACCCCAGGTGGTGTGAAAGCCGAAAATGCTGATCGGCAACTGCACCAGGTAGTTGCTGGAAGTAATGATGGCGATGTGAAATAGCGATAGCCAAACCAACGCGATTAAGCGCTGTCGATCGGTAAACGAATACATAATGTAGCCTTTTTGAGTGTGGGGTGAGGGAACCCATTGTTAACTGCGCGGCGACATGGTACGCGTTTGGGCATTCAATGCAATGGTTAAATTTAACGCAAACGTTAACGTATCTTGCGCAGAAAAACTACCGGCGTAAACTAGCGGGTAATCAGATCCGGCGAGGGTTCGCCGATCGTTTTAGATCGAGAGAGATGTATGACTGACATTTTTGCCCAGGCAGACCAGACGCTAGACGCGCTGGGGCTGCGCTGTCCGGAACCGGTCATGATGGTGCGCAAAACCGTGCGCCATATGGATAACGGTAAAACCTTGCTGATCATTGCCGACGATCCGGCCACCACCCGCGACATCCCGGGTTTTTGCCGTTTTATGGAACATACGCTGGTGGCCCAGGAAACCGAGCAGGCCCCATATCGTTACCTGCTGCGTAAGGGCCTGGCAGAATAATCCTTTGGCTGTCAGGCCCATTTCCATAACGGGCCTGACAGATGTTCTACTATGTACGTTTCTTCAGCAGCCGTAAGGCGTTGGCGGTCACCAGCGCGGTTGCTCCAGAGTCTGCCAATACGGCCAGCCACAGGCCAGTCATCCCCAGTAGGGTGGTGACCAGGAAAATCGCTTTCAGCCCAAGCGCAATGGTAATGTTCTGGCGAATATTAGCGTGGGTAGCGCGGGAGATGCGGATCATCTCGGCAACGCCGGTCAACCGGTTGTGTGTCAGCGCGGCATCCGCCGTTTCCAATGCCACGTCGGTACCGCTCCCCATCGCAATGCCAATGCTGGCGGCCTTCATCGCCGGGGCATCGTTGATACCGTCGCCGATCATGGCGGTAGGTTGCAACTTGCTCAGCTCGGTTACCGCGTTCACTTTGTCTTCCGGCATTAACCCGGCGCGGTAATCGATCCCCAATTCATTGGCAATGGCGGCCGCAGCGCGCGGGTTATCACCTGTGAGCATCACGCCACGAACGCCTAATTGCGTCAACTCGGCAATCGCCTGTTTAGCGTCGCTACGCAAGGTGTCACGCAACGCCAGCAAACCGATAGGCTGCCCGTCCTCTAGCACCACCACTGCGGTTTTACCCGCCGTTTCCAGCGTCTCTACCTGGCTGCGCCATTCGCTGCTCAACTGGTTTTCCGTCAACTTGCCCGGTGCGCTGATCAGGATAGTTTTACCGTCAACCTTCCCTTCAACCCCGATACCCGCCAGAGCCCGGCGGCCTTCGGCCAGTGGCAATGCAGTCCCGTTCTCCGCTGCGCGCTTGACGATCGCCTGTGCCAGTGGATGATGTGAGCCCGTCTCGACAGCCGCTGCAATGGCCAGCAGTTGCTGTTCGCTGAGGCCGTCTGCAGGCAGCACGTCGGTCACCGTCGGTTTGCCTTCGGTCAGCGTACCGGTTTTGTCGAACGCGATGGTTTGCACTTGGCCCAATTGTTCTAATGCCGCACCACCTTTAATCAGCGCGCCACGGCGCGTGGCCGCCGCAAGGCCAGAGGTGATGGCCGCTGGCGTGGAGATGACCAAGGCACACGGACAACCGATCAGCAGCAAGGTCAGACCCCGATAGATCCACATTTCCCAAGGCTCGGCAAACAGCAGCGGTGGCACCAGGATCACCGCCACGGCCAGCAGCATGATCGCCGGAGTGTAGTAACGGCTGAAGCGATCGAGGAAGCGCTCAATCGGTGCGCGGCGCTCTTCGGCCTCTTCAATCAGCTGCAGGATACGGTCGATGGCATTTTTACCCGGCTCGGAAGTGACCTTCATCTGCGCGGCCTGATCGACGGACAGGCTGCCAGCGGCCACTTTCTGACTCTGTTGGCGCTCTACCGGCACGGATTCACCGGTTAAAGCGCTTTCGTCAAAGCTGGCGAACGGGTTTAGCAACTCGGCATCGGCAGGCAAGCGGCCACCGGGCGCGATCTCTATTACGTCACCGGGGCGCAGGCTGGCTACAGGCACGCGTTTACGTACGCTGCCCTGGATAAGCAGAGCATCTTCCGGCACCAGTTCCATCAACGCTTTCACGCCACGGCGTGCACGATTGGCCGCGTAGGATTCCAGCAGTTCTCCCACCATAAACAACAGCAGCACCATGGCCGCTTCGGCGGTGGCACCGATAAACAGCGCACCGATGGCGGCAACGCTCATCAAGGTTTCTATGGCAAACGGTGTGCCTGAACGGATCAGACGCAAGGCTTTGCTGGCAATCGGCACCAGGCCGACCAAGGTGGTGGCAATAAAGGCTATTTCGCCCAGCCGTGGGTTGAAGAAGTCGAGAACCCAACTGAGCACCATCAGTGCGGAGAGCAGCAGCAGAGGGCCGTACTCACCAAACCGGGAGGTTTTGGGTTCATCGCCTATTGCCGGCGGGTTAGTCCCCAACAGGGTAAAGCCAGCCTGTTTTACCGCGTCCTGGATCCGCATGCTGACGTCGGATTGGGCATCCACCACCAGTTTTTCCGTGGCAAACAGCACGCGAGCGCTGTCGACGCCGGGGATCGACGTTACGGCATTTTCGATTTTCTTGGCACAGCTCGGGCAATCCATGCCGGTGACTTTCCAACTGAAACGCTGGCTGCCGGAAGGGGGAACGGCAGCCAGCCTGTCGCTTTCCTCATCCGGGTCGTCGGGGCCATCGCTACTGCAGCAGCTGGCACCGTGATCGTGGGCCGCGTGATGGTCATGGGCAGCGGTTGCTCCCACCGGGGTTTTTTCATTGCTACAGCCATGCTGGGTTTTGGCGTGGTCATGACTACAGCCGCAGCCGTGATCGTGATTATGTTCTTGATGCTGATGCTCTTGGTGATTATGTGGTTTATGAGTCTGCATAGCGCCCCCTTCAGGCAATCCAATATCCTCTCAACAAGCACTCTACACCTTGGAGCTGGCTCCAGAGTCAAGTGCGATATGAGAATTATTGTTAATTGAGGGGGAGGCTACGGATCCGGTTGCCCGAATCCGTAACCTGTCATTACAGATATAGCGAGCGGACGATGAGGAAATGCCCGGAGAAGTAGCAGAAAGCGACCACGGCATCTGCCGCACGGAAGGTAAAGCGGTAGCGGTTCAGCAGCCAGACGATATTCGCCAACAGCAACAGCGAGGTACCCGCCAGCAATGAGAAGCCAAAGTCGGTACTGCGCAGGAAATATTGTTCCCCCGCCAGCCACACCATCAGCAGCGTCATAGCGACCAGCGTGGCGATCGGCCAGCGCATCTCTTCCAACCGGCTCCAGATGATGGCCAGCAGCAGTGCGCCAATCACCAGCAGCACCAGCGGCAAAGGCCAGAACAGGCTGAAGGTCATCTGGCTGGCAAAGCTCAGGGTATACAGCAGGTGTGAGAGGAAGAAAGCACCGATGGCGTACAGCACCCGCTCGCGCGGCAGCAGTAACAAGGCATCACCCGCCAGCGTAGCCAACAGGCCCAAAACGATCAGGTAACCCGCAGGGCCCAATACCGGAGCCTGCCAGGCCAATAACAGCAACAGCAGTAAGGTGACTGGTTTAAATACCCAGCGTTGCCAGCGCGGGCCGCGATAGGAGGCATCAACGAACAACCAACCGGAAAAAAATACGGCAAGGAACGGCCAACTCATATGTCTTCCTTATTTATTATGGGAGCCGGGATAACCAACTCCAGGTTGTCACTTTCTCAGTGTAAGCAGCGCGCGTGGGTTCGACAATGCTTTCTTCCGAATGCTATGTTTACGCGGTTTTAGGCGTGAATGAAATCCGCCGGATAAAAGAGGAAAACCGTCAATGAGTAAGCCACCGTTGTTCTTTGTTGCCGTGATCGCGCTGATTGCGGTGCTGGCGACCCGCCAATACCTCAACAAACGCCGCCAGGATGCGGATAATGACCGCCAGCCGGTGCGTACATTGCAGGTGGAAGTCAGCGCCAAGCGGGAGTTCCCCTCGCCGAATCGTCGTTCGCGGCAGCGGGAAAATATCGTGGTGGAAGATATGCGTTACGAAGTGTACTTCCGTCCGTTGACGGGCGGCAGCGAGATCAAAATACCGTTGCCGCAGCAGCAATATAATCAGATAGATAAAGGCGCTCAGGGCACGCTGAGCCTGCAGGGCACCCGCTTTATCTCCTTCACGGCGCAGAAATCGTAGGGGCGCCGCATGCTGCGCCCGCTAAAAGGCTATTTTTTCTTCAGCGGCGGCTGTTTTTTCTGCCAGTCCAACAGCTCAAACACGCCAAAAATAAAGATCTTGGTTTCCAGCCAGCGGCTGATGGGCTGGTCTTTCGGCTGGGTGGATTTCAGTAGCACCAGCTGTAGCCCGTGCATCACCACCATAAAGAACAAGGCTACGTTGATGAAGTAGGTCAACGGCTTGGGATACGGGTGAAACAGGTTGGTGAGCAGAAAGCCCCATACGCACAGCATCAGCAGACGGCCCAGGTTAATCAGCATGTTCGGTTTTCTCTTCAAGGGTACGGAGGTAAAGACGATAGGCTACCTGGCCGGCGACCTTCTCGCGGTGCAGTGTCCAGGTCGCAGGAACATCGGTGGCGGCGCTTTCGGCTTCGGCCTCGACGTAAATCCAGGCCTCGTTCGCTAACCAACCCTGTTGTTCCAGCAGCGTGACGGTATCGGCCAGCAACCCTTTGCGGAACGGGGGATCGAGAAACACCACGTCAAAAGGTTGCCCGTTACCTGCCAGCCAGGTCAAAGCGTTGGTATTCACCACGCTGCCATTGCCTTGCAACAGCGCCAGGTTTTTCCCCAGCTGTTGGGCTACTGGCCGCTCGTATTCCAGCAGCGTGGCGCTTTCGGCATAGCGCGATAAGGCTTCCAATCCCAACGCACCGCTACCCGCGAAGCAGTCCAGACAGCGAGCCCCACGGATCACCGGGGCTAACCAGTTGAACAAGGTTTCGCGTACGCGGTCGGTGGTTGGCCGTAGCCCCTCACTGTTGGGCACCGGCAGTTTGCGCCCGCGCCATTGGCCGCCGATGATGCGGATCTGGCCAGCGGAGGCCGTCTGCGGTTTTTTGAGCGCGCCGCGCGGTGGTTGTTTTGCCATAAAGAGTCTTAATCAGTTGCGAAGTTAACGAAAAGTTACCGCCATTCTATACCGGATTGCGGATAAGTTGCAGCCTGGAGGCGGTGAGAGCGTTAAAACTACCGCGATGAAAGCATTGCCGATGCGTGTTGCTGTGCCAGGGAAAGTGATAGACTCGGCGAATTAATTTTTCGCATTTGCAAGCCATTGGTACGGAGTAGGGTCAGAACATGGCAAAAGATAAAAAACGTGGGTTTTTCTCCTGGCTGGGCTTCGGCCAGAAGGAAGAAGAGCAGCAACAACCTGAATCTGCCGTAGAACAGGCGGAACAGCAGGCCGCAGAAACCCCGGCTGCCCCCAAACTGGACGATAAGCTTCCTACCCAGGGATCTGCTCCAGCCGCCACCAAAGATACTCCAGGGGAGTGGGATAGCAGCCTGAGCGGCGAGCCTATCACCGAAAATATCCTGCCGCTGGACGAACACCATGCTGAGCCGGTGGCGATCGAAGAGGTCACCGTAGCGCAACAGCCTGAGGCGCAAGTAGAAGAACCCGAGCTGATTGAAGCGCCTGCTGAAATTATCGAACCTGAACCCGAGGTGATTGAAGCGGTAATCGAAGCGTCTGCTGAAATTATCGAACCTGAACCCGAGGTGATTGAAGCGGTAATCGAAGCGCCTGCTGAAATTATCGAACCTGAGCCAGAGGTGATTGAAGCGGTAATCGAAGCGTCTGCTGAAATTATCGAACCTGAACCAGAGGTGATTGAAGCGGTTATCGAGCCTGAGCTGGAAGCGGAACCCGAACAGCCTGAGCTGCTGGCTCCGGCGGTAACGCAAGAGCAAGAGCGCCCTAGCAAAGAAGGCTTCTTCGCCCGTCTTAAACGCAGCCTACTGAAAACCAAACAGAATCTGGGTTCCGGCTTTATCGGCCTGTTCCGTGGCAAGAAGATCGACGACGATTTGTTCGAAGAGCTGGAAGAACAACTGTTAATCGCCGACGTTGGTGTAGAAACCACTCGTAAAATCATTGAGTCTCTTACTCTGCACGCCAGCCGTAAGCAACTGAAAGATGCCGAATCGCTGTATGGCAAACTGAAAGAAGAGATGGCGGAAATTCTCGCCAAGGTGGATCAGCCACTGGATGTCGGTGGCAAAACGCCATTCGTGATCCTGATGGTGGGTGTCAACGGCGTGGGTAAAACCACCACCATCGGTAAGCTGGCGCGTCAGTTCCAGGCCGAAGGTAAATCGGTGATGTTGGCCGCGGGCGACACTTTCCGCGCCGCAGCGGTTGAGCAGTTGCAGGTCTGGGGCGAACGTAACCGCATTCCGGTCATCGCTCAGCATACCGGTGCCGATTCCGCTTCGGTGATCTTCGACGCGGTGCAGGCGGCCAAAGCCCGCAATATCGATGTGCTGATTGCCGACACCGCTGGTCGCCTGCAGAACAAGGCGCACCTGATGGAAGAGCTGAAGAAGATCGTGCGGGTGATGAAAAAACTGGACGAGCAGGCCCCCCATGAGGTTATGCTGACTCTGGATGCCAGCACCGGACAAAATGCGGTTAACCAGGCGAAATTATTTAATGAAGCCGTGGGCCTGACCGGCATAACGCTGACTAAACTGGACGGTACCGCCAAAGGCGGGGTGATCTTCTCCATTGCCGATCAGTTTACTATCCCGATCCGTTACATCGGCGTTGGTGAAGGCATCGAAGATTTGCGGCCGTTTAAGGCTGATGACTTTATTGAGGCACTTTTTGCCCGAGAGGATTGATACGGATGATTCGCTTTGAACAGGTCAGTAAAGCTTATCTGGGCGGACGGCAAGCCCTGCAGGGGGTAGATTTTCATCTGCGTCCGGCGGAGATGGCGTTTCTGACCGGCCATTCCGGCGCGGGGAAAAGTACCCTGCTGAAACTGATTTGTGGGATTGAGCGGCCAAGCGCCGGTCATATCTGGTTTGGCGGGCATGACATCAGCCGGTTGAAAAACCGCGAGGTGCCTTTCCTGCGCCGCCAGATCGGCATGATTTTCCAGGATCACCATCTGCTGCTGGATCGTACGGTGTATGACAACGTGGCGATGCCGCTGGTCATCGCCGGAGCCAGTACCGAAGATATCCGTCGCCGCGTTTCGGCTGCGCTGGACAAGGTCGGGCTGCTGGATAAAGCGAAGAACTTCCCCATTCAGCTCTCCGGTGGTGAGCAGCAGCGCGTTGGCATTGCCCGCGCGGTGGTGAACAAGCCAGCGGTGCTGTTGGCGGATGAACCGACCGGTAACCTGGATGACGCCCTGTCGGAAGGGATCCTGCGCCTGTTTGAAGAATTTAACCGCGTTGGGGTGACGGTGCTGATGGCAACCCACGACACCGGGCTGATCGCCCGGCGCAATTACCGCATCCTGACGCTGAGCCAGGGCCGTATGGTAGGGGGGGCACAGCATGGCGAATAATGCAAAAACCGCCAAGAGCAAGGCACTGCGTGGTGGCTGGCGTGAACAGTGGCGCTATGCTTGGATGAACGCCATTGCCGATATGCTGCGCCAACCACTGGCAACGCTGCTGACCGTGATGGTCATCGCCATCTCCCTGACGCTGCCGAGCGTTTGCTACATCGTCTGGAAGAACGTCAGTACCGCTGCAACACAGTGGTACCCAACGCCACAGTTGACGGTGTATCTGGATAAATCCCTCGACGATGATGCGGCGGTCAAAGTGCTGGATGCCATCAAGGCCGAGGCCGGGGTGGAGAAGGTGAACTACCTGTCGCGTGAAGAGGCGCGGGGCGAGTTCCGCAACTGGTCTGGTTTTGGTGGCGCGCTGGATATGCTGGAAGAAAACCCGCTGCCAGCCGTGGCGATTGTCACGCCGCAGATGAGTTTCCAGAGTTCTGATACGCTCACCACCCTGCGCGATCGCGTGGCGGCGGTGCAGGGCGTGGATGAAGTCAGGATGGACGACAGCTGGTTTGCCCGCCTGGCGGCGCTGACCGGGTTGGTGGGCCAGGTGGCCTTGATGATCGGCATACTGATGGTGGTGGCGGTATTCCTGGTGATTGGTAACAGCGTGCGTCTGAGCATCTTCAGCCGTCGCGATACCATCAACGTGATGAAGCTGATCGGTGCCACCGACGGCTTTATCCTGCGGCCATTCCTCAACGGTGGTGCAATGCTCGGCTTCTTCGGCGCGCTGCTGTCGCTGGCCCTGTCTGGCGCGCTGGTGTGGAAGCTGGAGTCGGTAGTGACCAACGTGGCGAAGGTGTTTGGCACCACCTTTACCCTGCATGGCCTGGGTTGGGATGAGGCGCTGTTGCTGCTGCTGATCTCGGCGATGATCGGCTGGATTGCCGCCTGGTTGGCCACCGTGCAACATTTACGCCGATTTACACCACAATAGTGAATTTTTGGTATACTCTTCTCCTGCTGCGGCCCGGTTGCCGTGCTGCGGGAGAAGAGCTGCCAGACCTCAATATCTCCGATCTCTTCTCAAACGCACAAATTCCCAATCAACCTGAGCTTGCATGACGTATTGTCGTGTGCACTGTGTGTGAAAAACGGTGAACTTTTGGGGTTGAGCACGGTCCAAATCTGCAGCAAATGTTTAGGTGCCCGGCGTGTGGACCCGCTTTTGCAACAGCAACTGCCGCAAGATCAATAGCTCCCCGCCGTGAAATCACCTGCATGACCAGTTTTATCAAGAGAGGGTTTTGAATGACCAAAGAAATGCGCACTTTAGCCTTAGTCCCACAGGGCAGCTTGGAAGCCTACCTGCGGGCAGCCAACACCTATCCGATGCTGACGGCAGAGGAAGAGCGGGAACTGGCTGAACGGCTGCATTATCAGGGCGATCTGGAAGCAGCTAAGCAGCTCATCCTGTCTCACCTGCGCTTTGTCGCTCATATTGCCCGTAACTATTCAGGGTACGGTTTGCCGGTGGCAGATCTTATCCAGGAAGGTAATATCGGCCTGATGAAGGCCGTGCGTCGCTTCAACCCAGAGGTTGGCGTACGTCTGGTGTCCTTTGCGGTGCATTGGATCAAGGCAGAAATTCACGAATACGTGCTGCGCAACTGGCGTATCGTCAAAGTGGCGACCACCAAGGCACAGCGCAAGCTGTTCTTCAACCTGCGTAAAACCAAGCAGCGTCTGGGCTGGTTCAATCAGGACGAAGTGGAGCTGGTCGCGCGCGAGCTGGGTGTCACCAGCAAAGATGTGCGTGAGATGGAGTCGCGTATGGCGGCACAGGACATGACCTTTGACCCAACGCCAGAAGACGAAGGGCGTGACGGTCATGCCATGGCCCCAATGCTCTATCTGCAGGATAAAAGCTCGGACTTTGCCGAAGGGATCGAAGAAGATAACTGGGAAAGCAACGCCGCAGACAAACTGGCCTACGCGCTGGAAGGTCTGGACGAGCGCAGCCAGCATATCATTCGCGCCCGCTGGTTGGACGACGACAACAAGTCCACCCTGCAGGAGCTGGCCGATCAGTATGGCGTTTCCGCCGAGCGTGTGCGCCAGCTGGAAAAGAACGCCATGAAGAAACTGAAGATGGCGATCGAAGCCTGATACTGATAGCGCTTAATGTTCGAAAAGCCCGGCTCGCCGGGCTTTTCTGTTTTTGTAGTTAGTTGGCTGCGGGATCAAACTCCGGTGCGGGGCAGTCATAGCCAAATTTGGTACCCCACTCAAACTGGGTGCCATTCTTGATATAACGCTGATACAGCGCGCGGCCGGTCTTGGCGTCGCGGGCTATCACCCAACCAGCGGCATTACACAGCACGGCAGCGTAGGCCTGGCTTTTCGGCGGTAGCAGGTCGGCGGCCTTTTGCGCCAGATCCACCGCCTGCCAGCGGTAATGCAGGAAACGGTTATCTGCATCTGGCAACGATTTCTTGGCCCGTGCCGCTTCCGCCGCGCTGATCCAACTCTTGTCTTTGATGTCCTTGGTGTTGAACGCATCCCCCAGATAGGAATACCCCGCGCCATAAATATTGTAATCCGGCGTCATTTCATAGCCGGTGAAATCCAACCCCTGTGAGCGCAACAGCGCCGCCGCCTGATAGTAGCTTTTGGCGCGTGCGTTCTTATCTGCCGATTTATCCTTCGCCGCTTTCATCAGGTTGGCAAAGTCCTGCGCCGCTTGGCGGTAGTTTGGAATGGCAAAGTAGTTCACCGCTTCCTCATAGCGACCTACGCGCATCATGCGCCGTGCCAGCAATTCACGCAGTTGAACCTCTTGGGTGATCCGCTCGCCATTGTATTCATCGGGTTTGACCGGCTTGAGTGGCGTGGTGGGGGCTGGCGCATGCTTATCCACAAAGCCTTTCAGCTCATCGACCGTTAGCACCCGCTCGGCGATATCCGCCACGTCTGCCCAGTAGTTTTCTTTGCCGCGGTACATCAGATCCATCGCTTGCAGATAGTCGCCACGGTTCAGCGCCAGAATGGCCTGCTCGCCGGCAACACGGCAATCCGGCACGATCATTTCAGCTGCGAAGTCTTCGTTACGCTGTTCCCCCCAGCTTTCATCGGTAGGGAATGCGGCTGCGGCTTTGGCATAGGCGGCGGTTGCGGCTTTCACATCACCCTCACGCAGGGCCATTTTGGCACGTAACCACCAGGCTAAACCGCCATCTCCCGCATTTTTCAGCAGGTTGGCCGCCATGGCATATTGCCCGGAACGATAGGCCAGCGCCGCCAGCCGGTCGCTACCGGTGAAACCATTTTTAACCGAGTCATTGAGCAACGTCAGGGTCTGATCGACAAGCTGCTTGGCGCTGGTCTCGCCGTTAATGATACCGGACATCTCCAGATTACTGCTGCGGGCGAACAGCTCAATGGTGACCAATTGCTGCACCAACGGATCGTGAATAGCCTGTTTTAACGCCTCTACATGCTGCGGGTTGATCAGATAGGAGGAGATATATTGCAGCGAGAGACCGCCATCGGGATCGCCTTGGGCAGCCTGCTGAGCATATAGCTGTGCTGCCGGAGCGATTTCCCCGAGCCACAAATGAATACGTGCTTGTTGGCCCAGGCTACTCAGTGCCAGTTGATCGGGATCGGCGGTGCCACTTTTCACCTGGTCGATCACCTGTTGGAAGGCAGCCAAGGCCTGCTCAAGCTGCGCTTTCTCCGGATGTTTCACCACCGGCTCGCTACCGGATTCACTTTCCGGCGTGCCATGATCGTCCATCAGCAGGCGGCCGAGCGAGTATTGCGCCCGTAACCCCCATGCTTCCTGCTCGGCGGCTGGCAACGCCAACACCTGCTGGAAATATTGCGACGCCCGCGGATCTTTTGCGGCAAAGGCGACCGCCCCCAGCGTATATAAGCGCGCGGCATTAGATAGCCCTTGCGCATTCACCGCGTCGGCTTCTTCAACGGTGTGGGTAGCACGCATCTGGCTAATGGCCTGCTGTGCGGGTGAAAGCGGCATCGGTTTTGGCGGTGTCACCGGGGCCATGGGCGGAGCCTGCCAGCGTGGCAGCTGTGGGTCTACCGGTACCAGACGGGTGGCTTCGAAAGCGAAGTTACCCTCAGGCATATACAGCAGGGTGCCGTTGCGATTAACCAGCAGGCGGTTGGGGAAGTCTGGCCCGCAGGCCTGGCCGCTCAGCGGCACCATCAATGCTGCAGCGATCAGTGATGCTAACGGGAGCGCACGGCGACGGTGCCCTGCAGTGTGCAATTCAAGGTATGACATGGGTGCCTCCTGGCGTGATCTGTTGGCAGCGTAGCCAGCCCAAGGGGCGTGATTGCCCTGCTCGGAGCTGATCGCCGCTAATGCGGATAAAGCGTTGGGGGTCCGATGGCGTTGCCAACTGGTAATGACCTACCGCGTCGGCGGCCAGGCAACCTTCGGCCTGAATGTGGATCTCACGCGGTAACGGAGCATCCACCGGCCCCTGATTCTCAATCATCAAATCATACAGCCCATTTTGCTGTGGCTGCGGCAAAAATTTAACCTGCCAGTGGGTGAGCAATGGCTGGTGCTGGATCACCGCCCATAGCGTCGCCATCGACCAGGCGCGGCGATCGTTTTCCAGCGGCAGGCGGAACCAGATAATGCCGCGCAGATGTGGCAGTGGGCGTTGTGCGAGCTGCTGCAAGAAATCGGCAACCTGCTGCGGTGCCACGGTCAGTTCCTGGACCTTGCCCGCCACGCGCTGCGAGGCTTCGCTCTCAACCAGAGCCCCCTGGGCATCGAACCCTAGCAGAGCCATGCCGTAGGCTGGCAAGGCAATACGGAAGGGTTTAGGGCTAAGGCGAGCGTACTGGCGTGTCCACTCCTGCGCCAACCGGCCGTCGAATAAACCTTGGGTGGGGGAGAGCACCGCATGTACCTGAAGCACCGAGCTGTCTACCTGTTGCAGTACGCCGGGCAGCGCTGGGGATCCGATCCAGGCGGGCAGGGCGGTGATGCCTAGCTGTAATGAAGAGGGCAGCCGTTGGCGCAGTTGGTGCAGAAATTGTTGATATTTGGGCAGCCGTACGGTGGCGGCGTCATGGTCGATCTCCACACCAATCACCGGTAAACCAGCCGCCTGCCAGCGTTGCAGCTGTTGTTGCAGACGTGCATAGATGGTGGCCTCATCCAACTGCATCAATTGCCCGTCTATCCGCACTACCAACCATAGCGGGCGGCCATCTTGTTTCAGCATGGCGGTATTGACCGTGATGTCCCGGAAACCCTCACGGGGATGCACCTGCAGACCCAACACGCGCAGGGTAGTAAACAGGTCACGGCTGGCAGCCAGCGCCTCGGCATGCTGAGGTGTCCACACCCTTTGCCAAACGTAGGCCTGCTGATCCCAAGGTTGATGAAGATTCATGGCCTGGTAGTGCCCTACAAACCAGGCCATGACGGCGAGCAGCATAATGACGATCAGAGCTAGCCAACGTTTCATTTTTGCCAGCAATCGCCCTGAGCCTGGAATCCGCAGGCACGCATAAAGTTGCCGACTTCGCCACGTTCACGTGCGGCCAACCCGGTAGTATCCAGTTGCCAATGTTGCACCTGTGGCAATTGGCGTTGGGCATCTTCCATCAGATACAGCCCCACGCCACGGCGGCGTGTCACTTCGCGCACCAGCAGGTCGTGCAATTGAGCTCTCTGGCCCGCTATCTCGATTTTTACCGCCCCCAGCAGCCGCTCGTTAAAGCGGGCGGCAAACAGTGCTTTACCCTCCTCCAGCCAGCTTAGCCACTGCTCAGGCTGTTGATGTGGCCAGATTTTACCAAGGTCGATAAGGTCTTGAGGGGACAAACTGGTCAAGCGTTCAATGGTCAGTTTCATGCCGGATTTCCGCACCGATAAGGGATGCCGACAGTGTAATGGATCTTGCTCAGTGCGTTGTGTAAGTTTTTCTATACGAGGTCTGCGCGAAATGTTTTTTGCTGCGGGCATTTTCCGAGTAAACGGTTAGTTAATGGCGTGTTAACCAGCACATCGCGCTGTTCCTTGCGCTAAACGTCGCAGATTTAATCCGGATTTTATGCTGTTTACACCGCTTGTTTCTGACATTGGGAGTTGCTTTGCAGAAGAAAACTCCTGTTTAATGACATGAAAAATAAAGTCTTATTAGAAAATATTGTCGCAAAAGTACCTAAATCATTATTACTTATAGATAAAAGCGATTTACCGGCGTTTTGCCAGCCACGGTCAGTTGGCTGTTACTTGCAATCTGCCGGGTAGAAACAATGATTAGGTGTGACAAATACAACAGCAACACTCACAACGACAGATGGGGAATATGCGGATGAAATTAACAAAGGGTAAAGCGCTGCTGGCCGGTTGTATCGCGATGGCTATCGGCCATGTCGCTGTGGCAAAAGACATCAAGATTGCCGTAGTGGGTGCCATGTCCGGCCCGGTAGCGCAGTATGGTGATATGGAGTTCACCGGTGCACGTCAGGCGATTGCCGATATCAACGCCAAAGGCGGTATCAAGGGCGATAAGCTGGTGGCGGTAGAGTATGACGATGCCTGTGACCCGAAACAGGCGGTAGCGGTAGCCAACAAGGTCATCAATGACGGCATTCGTTACGTGATCGGCCACCTGTGCTCTTCTTCGACCCAGCCAGCCTCCGACATCTACGAAGATGAAGGCGTGATCATGATCACCCCGGCGGCGACCAACGCGGATCTGACCACCCGTGGTTACAAGATGATCCTGCGCACCACTGGCCTGGATTCCGATCAGGGCCCAACGGCCGCCAGCTACATCCTCAACGAGATTAAACCCAAGCGCATCGCCGTGGTCCACGACAAGCAGCAATACGGTGAAGGCCTGGCGCGTTCAGTGCGTGACAGCCTGAAAAAGCAGGGGACCGATGTTGTGATGTTTGAAGGCATCACCGCTGGCGATAAAGATTTCTCTACCCTGGTCGCTCGTCTGAAGAAAGAAAACGTCGATTTCGTCTACTTCGGCGGTTACTACCCGGAGATGGGCCAGATCCTGCGTCAGGCCAAACAGGCGGGCTTGACTACCCGCTTCATGGGCCCGGAAGGTGTGGGTAACTCCTCGCTGTCCAACATTGCCGGTGCCGCGTCTGAAGGCATGCTGGTGACGCTGCCAAAACGTTACGATCAGGTGCCAGCCAACCAGCCGGTGGTCGATGCATTAAAAGCCAAGAAACTGGATCCTACAGGGCCATTTGTCTGGACCACCTATGCTGCACTGCAATCACTGGTCACCGGGATGGAGCGCAGCGGGAGCCAGGAACCGGCAGATATCGTCAAAGATCTGAAAACCGGCCAACCGGTGGCAACCGTGATGGGGCCTCTGAGCTGGGATGACAAAGGCGATCTGAAAGGCTTCGAGTTCGGGGTGTTTGAATGGCATGCCGACGGCTCATCAACGCCGATTAAATAAGCCCGTTTAAGGTGGCCTCTGCGTTTTTTGGGCGTGGAGGCCACCTTGACAGCAAAATCTACAAACCGGGAATTCCCGGCGCCTGCAACGCCAGCAGGCCGTTGGGCCGCTCTTTGTCGGCCAGTACAACACCTTAGAAGGTCAGAGTATGTCAGAGCAGTTTCTCTATTTTCTGCAGCAGATGTTCAACGGCGTGACGCTGGGCAGCACCTATGCATTGATCGCCATCGGTTACACCATGGTCTACGGCATTATCGGCATGATCAACTTCGCCCACGGCGAGGTCTATATGATCGGCAGCTATGTCTCCTTTATCGTGATCGCCGCCCTGATGATGATCGGCATCGACGTGGGTTGGCTGCTGATCGGCGCAGCGTTCCTGGTGTCGATCGTAATTGCCAGCGCCTATGGCTGGAGCATCGAGCGGGTGGCCTACAAACCGGTGCGCAACTCCAAGCGCCTGATTGCGCTGATTTCCGCCATCGGGATGTCGATATTCCTGCAAAACTACGTCAGCCTGACGCAGGGGTCGCGTGATGTGGCGCTGCCAAGCCTGGTCACTGGCCAATGGGTGCTGGGTGAGAGCAACGGCTTTGCCGCGACCATCAGTACCATGCAGCTCATCATCTGGGTCGTCACCTTCCTGGCGATGCTGGCGCTGACGATGTTTATCCGTTATTCGCGTATGGGCCGCGCTTGCCGTGCCTGTGCGGAAGATTTGAAGATGGCCAGCCTGCTGGGCATCAATACCGACCGGGTGATTTCGCTCACCTTCGTGATCGGGGCAGTGATGGCGGCGGTGGCTGGCGTGCTGCTCGGCCAGTTCTACGGCGTGATCAACCCTTACATCGGCTTTATGGCCGGGATGAAAGCCTTCACCGCGGCGGTACTGGGCGGGATTGGCAGCATTCCTGGGGCGATGATCGGCGGGCTGGTGTTGGGCGTAGCTGAAGCGCTCACCTCCGCCTATCTGAGCACCGAATACAAAGACGCGGTGTCCTTCGCCTTGCTGATTGTGGTGTTGCTGGTGATGCCAACCGGCATCCTTGGGCGTCCGGAGGTTGAGAAAGTATGAAACTCGGTCTGCTTAACGCCTGTATTGCCACGGTCGTGCTGTTTGTCATGGCCTCCTTCCTGATGGGGATGCAACTGAGCCTCGACGGTACCAAGCTGGTGGTGCACGGTGCTGCCGAAGTGCGCTGGATGTGGATTGGTATCGGTTGTGTGGTGGTGTTCTTCTTCCAACTGCTGCGTCCGCTGATGCAGCATGGGATGAAGAAAATCTCCGGCCCGGCGTTCGTCTTACCCAGCTTTGACGGCTCCACCATGCGCCAGAAGGTGCTGGCAGCGGCGATCATCATTGCCGCCGTCGTCTGGCCGTTCCTGGTGTCGCGCGGCACGGTGGATATCGCCACCCTGACGCTGATCTACGTGATGCTGGGGCTGGGCCTGAACGTGGTGGTCGGCCTTTCCGGCCTGTTGGTGCTGGGCTACGGCGGCTTTTACGCCATCGGTGCCTATACCTACGCATTACTGAACCATTATTACGGGCTGGGATTCTGGGAAAGCTTGCCGCTGGCGGGGATTGTCACCGCCATCTTCGGCTTCCTGCTTGGTTTCCCGGTATTACGCCTGCGGGGAGACTATCTGGCGATCGTCACGCTGGGCTTTGGTGAAATCGTCCGCATCCTGCTGTTGAACAACACCGAAATTACCGGCGGGCCAAACGGCATCAGCCAGATCCCGAAACCCACCTTCTTTGGTCTGGAGTTTAACCGCAGTGCCCGCGACGGCGGCTGGGATACCTTCCATAACTTCTTTGGCCTGAAATATGATCCCAGTGACCGCATAGTGTTCCTCTACCTGGTAGCGCTGCTGCTGGTGATATTGACGCTGTTTGTGATTAACCGCCTGCTGCGCATGCCGCTGGGCCGTGCCTGGGAAGCATTGCGCGAAGATGAAATCGCCTGCCGTTCACTGGGCTTGAGCCCGACCAAAATCAAACTGACCGCCTTCACCATCAGTGCCGCCTTTGCCGGTTTTGCCGGCACGCTGTTTGCCGCACGTCAGGGGTTTGTCAGCCCGGAATCCTTCACCTTTGTGGAATCGGCCTTTGTGCTGGCGATCGTGGTGTTGGGCGGCATGGGCTCACAGTTTGCGGTGATCCTGGCGGCGATCCTGCTGGTAGTATCCCGTGAGATGATGCGCGATCTGAATGAATACAGTATGTTGCTGCTGGGGGCGCTGATGGTCTTGATGATGATTTGGCGGCCGCAGGGGCTGCTGCCGATGAAACGCCCGCAGTTGAAGCTGAAAGCGGCTGATATCAAAGCCGTGAAGGGGGAGCAGGCATGAGTACTCAACCTTTACTGGCGGTCGCCGGGCTTTCGATGCGTTTTGGTGGTTTGCTGGCGGTAAACAACGTCGCGCTGGAACTGCATCAAGGTGAGATTGTTTCGTTGATTGGCCCGAACGGCGCAGGCAAGACCACGGTGTTCAACTGCCTGACCGGGTTCTATCGCCCGACCAGTGGCACCATCAAACTGCGCGATCGCCATCTGGAAGGGCTTTCCGGCCAGACCATTGCCCGCATGGGTGTGGTGCGCACCTTCCAGCACGTGCGGCTGTTCCGCGAAATGACGGTGATTGAAAACCTGCTGGTGGCCCAACATCAGCATCTGAAAAGCGGCGTGTTTGCCGGTTTGCTGAAAACCCCGGCGTTCCGCCGTGCAGAAGCTGATGCGCTTGAGCGTGCGGCAGTGTGGCTGGAGCGTGTGGGCCTGTTGGAGATGGCTAACCGTTCGGCGGGTAATCTGGCCTATGGCCAGCAGCGTCGGCTGGAGATCGCCCGTTGCATGGTAACGCGCCCGGAACTATTGATGCTGGATGAACCGGCGGCGGGCCTGAACCCGAAAGAAACCGATGAGCTGGATCATCTGATCGTCGAGCTGCGTGACCAGCACCAGGTGTCGGTGCTGTTGATTGAGCACGATATGAAACTGGTGATGGGGATTTCCGATCGCATCTACGTGGTGAATCAGGGAACGCCGTTGGCGCAAGGCTCACCGGCAGAAATCCGCAATAACCCGGACGTGATCCGGGCCTATCTGGGCGAATAAGCATATGTTGTCATTTAATCAGGTTTCCGCCCATTACGGCAAAATTCAGGCGCTGCACCAGGTCAGCCTGAACATTCAACAGGGGGAGATTGTCACCCTGATCGGCGCCAACGGTGCCGGTAAAACCACCCTGCTCGGCACGCTATGCGGCGACCCAAGGGCCAGTGAAGGGTCCATCACCTTGATGGATCAGGACATCACCCAGTGGCAGACAGCGCGCATCATGCGCGAGGCCGTGGCGATCGTACCGGAAGGGCGGCGGGTGTTCTCACGCATGACGGTGGAAGAGAACCTGGCGATGGGCGGTTTTTTTGCCGACCGCGAGCAGTATCACCAACGCATTGAGCGGGTGTTTACCCTGTTTCCACGCCTGCTGGAGCGCCGCAGCCAGCGCTCTGGCACCATGTCCGGTGGTGAGCAGCAGATGCTGGCGATTGGCCGTGCGCTGATGAGCCAGCCAAAGTTACTGCTGTTGGACGAGCCTTCACTCGGGCTGGCCCCCATCATCATCCAGCAGATTTTCGATATCATCCAGCAGCTGCGCGAAGAGGGGATGACCATCTTCCTGGTGGAACAAAACGCCAACCAGGCGCTAAAACTGGCGGATCGTGGTTATGTGCTGGAAAACGGCCGCGTGGTGTTGGAAGATACGGGGGCCGCATTATTAGCAAACGAAGCAGTGCGGTCAGCATACCTGGGTGGTTAAACCATGGGTAATTGACATAGGGCGCACTGAGTGGCGCCCCTATTCTTAACGATTACGAGAACAAGCAATGAAGACAGAAGGACTACTCGCACAGCGCATCGTAAAGGTCAAAAGCTCGGCAATCCGCGAATTGCTCAAGCACAGCAAAATGGAAAACGTCATTTCGCTGGCGGGTGGCATTCCCTCTGAT
The DNA here is from genome assembly GCF_019968705.1 of Serratia sp. JSRIV004. Classification (NCBI taxonomy): domain Bacteria; kingdom Pseudomonadati; phylum Pseudomonadota; class Gammaproteobacteria; order Enterobacterales; family Yersiniaceae; genus Serratia; species Serratia sp. JSRIV004. The sequence goes on from NZ_CP074140.1 coordinate 347,096, forward strand.
GCACTGTTTGACTTCGAAGGATTGAGCATTGCTACCCAGCAGGCTATTACCGAACAACCGAAAAGTGCTTTCCAATATGGGCTGACTGAAGGCAGCGAACTGCTGCGTGAAGGCATCTGTACCCTATGCGCACAGCGTGGCGTTAATGCCAAGCCGGAAGATATCGTGGTGACCGCAGGCTCCCAGCAGGCGTTAGATCTGGTGATGCGTGCGGTGATTAACCCTGGTGATGTGTTTGTGGTAGAGCGCCCGACCTATCTGGCGGCGCTGCAAACGCTGGAACTGGCGGAAGCCAACGTCATGTCCGTTTCTTCTGACAGCGACGGCATGGTGGTGGATGAGCTGGCTGAACTGCTGAAAACCCAGAAGATCAAAGGGGTGTACGTGGTGCCGAACTTCGGCAACCCAAGCGGTCTGACCCTGAGCGCCGCACGCCGTGAGCAGTTGGTGAAATTGGCGGTGGAGCATAACTTCCTGATTATCGAGGATGACCCGTACGGCGAGCTGCGCTTCACCGAAGAGCGTAATGCTACGCTGTATCAGGTTTCGCAGCAGGTGCTGGGCCATACCGAAAACATTATCTACACCTCCACCTTCTCCAAGATCCTGGCTCCGGGCCTGCGCCTGGGTTGGGCCATCTTGCCACCGTTCCTGTTGCATAAAGTGGCGATCATCAAGCAGGCGGCGGATCTGCATGCTAGCGCGCTGTCGCAGAGCATCGTCGAATGTTACCTGGGGCTGGATCGTTTACCGGCGCAGATCGAAAAGATCCGCGCGGCCTACAAGCACAAAGGTGAGATCCTGGCCGGGCTGGTGGAAAAAGAGCTGGGTGATGTGATCAGCTTTGATATGCCGAAAGGCGGCATGTTCCTGTGGGCGCGTTTCCGTCAGCAATTCGATGCCACCGAGTGGCTGAATACCACTCTGAAACAGGGCGTGGTGTTTGTGCCGGGAGAATACTTCTTCTCTGACAAACCGGATCGCTCAACCTTCCGCCTGTCGTTTGCCACGGCAACCGAACAACAGATGCAAGAGGCCGTTGCCCGCCTGCGTCGCTCGCTGTAATCTCTCTGCGGCGGTGGGGAGAATTCCCTACCGCCGACATCAAACCGCCATCTGCACTTCACCTCGCTGTCATCTAGCTGTCACGCCAAAGTTATTTTACTGTCATCCGCGCATGGCATGTTTAGCATCCGAACAAAAACTGTTTCTTTTCGCTCACGCGTTTTGATCACACCCGCTTTTTCAGGAGTTAGGCATGTTTGCTCACGCGATTAAAAAAACCACGTTGTGCGTTACCTTGGCCCTGGCGGTCAGCGGCCATGCAATAGCTGCCACCGAGATCCCCTTCTGGCATTCGATGGAAGGGGAACTGGGCACCGAAGTGGATTCTCTGGCGGACCGTTTCAACCAAACTCACAGCGATGTGAAGATCGTCCCGGTTTATAAAGGCAACTACGAACAGAGCCTGGCGGCGGGCATAGCTGCTTACCGTTCCGGCAAGGCACCGGCGATCCTGCAAGTCTATGAAGTGGGCACCGCCACCATGATGGCGAGCAAGGCGATCAAACCGGTGTATCAGGTGTTCCAGGAGTCGGGCGTCAAGTTCGACGAATCGGTGTTTGTGCCGACCGTGGCCGGTTACTACACCGATAATAAGAGCGGCCATCTGCTGTCCCAGCCTTTCAACAGCTCCACCCCGGTGCTGTATTACAACAAAGACGCCTTTAAGAAAGCGGGCTTGAACCCGGATCAGCCACCGAAAACCTGGCAGGAATTGGCGGCTGATGCCGCCAAACTGCGCGCGGCTGGCATGAAGTGCGGCTACACCAGCGGTTGGCTGGGTTGGATCCAACTGGAGAACTTCAGCGCCTGGCATGGTGTGCCGTTCGCCAGTGAAAACAACGGCTTTGGTGGCACCAGTGCCAAGCTCGAGTTCAACCAGCCGCTGCAGGTGAAACATATTCAGTTCCTGCAAGACATGAACAAGAAGGGTGACTTCACCTACTTCGGCCGCAAGGACGAACCTACCGAGAAGTTCTACAACGGCGACTGCGCCATGGCGACCGCCTCTTCCGGCTCGCTGGCCAGCATCCGCAAATACGCCAAGTTTGATTTCGGCGTGGGCATGATGCCTTACGATGCTGACGCCAAAAATGCACCGCAGAACGCCATTATCGGCGGGGCCAGCCTGTGGGTGATGAACGGCAAAGACGCGGCGACCTACAAAGGCGTGGCGGAGTTCCTGCAATATCTGGCCCAGCCTGAGATTGCCGCCGAATGGCACCAAAAGACCGGCTACCTGCCGATAACCACTGCTGGCTATGAAATGACCAAACAGCAGGGCTTTTACGACAAAAATCCAGGTGCCGATGTGGCCACCCGCCAGATGCTGAACAAGCCACCGTTGGCGTTCACCAAAGGGCTGCGTCTGGGCAATATGCCGCAGATCCGTACCGTGGTGGATGAAGAGCTGGAAAGCGTATGGACCGACAAGAAAACCCCGCAGCAGGCGCTGGATGCTGCGGTACAGCGTGGTGACGTGTTGCTGCGCCGCTTCGAGGCTTCCACCAAGTAAGCGTCAGATTGGGCGTTCTTTTGCCAAACGACATCGATCCACTCCCTCTCCCTTTGGGAGAGGGCTGGGGTGAGGGGCTTATACCGCCCCTCATCCCCATTTAACGGTTAACCCTATGTCATCATCCCGTCCCGGCTTCGGCTGTAGCTGGCTGCCCTATGTGTTGGTGCTGCCACAGCTGCTGATCACCGTCGTGTTCTTCCTGTGGCCTGCCGGTCAGGCGCTGTGGTACTCGGTACAAAGCGTCGATCCGTTCGGCCTTTCCAGCCAGTTTGTCGGGTTGGACAACTTCACACAGCTGTTTCAGGACCCGTATTACCTGGACTCTTTCTACACCACGCTGTTGTTCAGCTTCCTGGTGGCCGGTGTTGGCCTGCTGGTATCGCTGTTCTTTGCCGCGCTGGTGGACTATGTACTGCGCGGCAGCCGTTTCTATCAGACCTTGATGATCCTGCCCTATGCGGTTGCCCCTGCGGTAGCGGCGGTGCTGTGGATCTTCCTGTTCAGCCCCGGCATGGGCCTGATCACCCATGTGCTCGCCGGTTTCGGCTACGACTGGAACCATGCGCAAAACAGCGGACAGGCGATGTTCCTGGTGGTGTTGGCATCGGTGTGGCAGCAAATCAGCTATAACTTCCTGTTTTTCCTGGCCGCATTGCAATCCATCCCGCGTTCTCTGGTGGAAGCGGCGGCGATCGACGGGGCTGGCCCGGTGCGGCGTTTCTTCAACCTGGTGCTGCCGCTGATCACGCCGGTGAGCTTCTTCCTGCTGGTGGTCAACCTGGTGTATGCCTTCTTCGACACCTTCCCGGTGATCGACGCCGCTACTGGCGGTGGGCCGGTACAGTCGACCACCACGCTGGTGTACAAAATCTATCGTGAAGGGTTTGCCGGTCTGGATCTGTCCAGCTCGGCGGCGCAGTCGGTGGTGCTGATGCTGCTGGTGATTGGCCTGACGGTGATCCAGTTCCGCTTTGTCGAACGTAAGGTGCGTTACCAATGATTGAGAACCGACGTGGGCTGGATATCTTCAGCCATACGATGCTGATTGTTGGCGTGCTGGTGGTGCTGTTCCCGCTGTATGTGGCCTTTGTGGCCGCCACGCTGGACGATCAGCAGGTGTTTCAGGTGCCGATGACGCTGGTCCCCGGAGGGCACCTTTGGGACAACATCCGCCATATCTGGCAGGGCGGAGTGGGCACCCTCAAGGTGCCGTTCTCGATGCTGCTGCTCAACAGTGTGATCATGGCGCTGGCGATCACCTGCGGCAAAATCGTGGTCTCGGTACTGTCCGCCTATGCCATCGTCTATTTCCGTTTTCCGCTGCGCAGCCTGTTCTTCTGGCTGATCTTCATGACGCTGATGCTGCCGGTCGAGGTGCGTATCTTCCCGACGGTGGAAGTGATCTCCAACCTCAACCTGCTGGATAGCTACACCGGACTCACGCTGCCGCTGATGGCATCGGCCACGGCCACCTTCCTGCTGCGTCAGTTCTTTATGACCCTGCCGGATGAGCTGCTGGAGGCCGCCCGTATCGACGGAGCCGGGCCGATGCGCTTCTTTTGGGACATCGTGCTGCCGCTGTCGAAAACCAATCTGGCGGCGCTGTTTGTCATCACCTTTATCTACGGCTGGAACCAGTACCTGTGGCCGATCCTGGTCACCAGTGACGCCTCGATGAGTACGGCGGTGGCGGGGATCCGCAGCATGATTTCCACCTCCGGCGCGCCGACCCAGTGGAATCAGGTGATGGCGGCAATGATGTTGACTTTGATCCCGCCGTTGGCGGTGGTTCTTCTGATGCAGCGCTGGTTTGTGCGCGGCCTGGTTGATAGCGAGAAGTAACGAATATGGCAGGTTTAAAACTACAGGCAGTCACCAAGTCTTACGACGGCAAAACGCCGGTGATCAAGCAGATCGATCTCGACGTGGCTGACGGCGAATTTATTGTGATGGTTGGCCCCTCCGGCTGTGGCAAATCGACGCTGCTGCGGATGGTGGCCGGGCTGGAGCGCACCACCAGCGGGGATATCTATATTGATAGCCAGCGTGTGACCGATCTGGAACCGAAAGATCGCGGCATCGCCATGGTGTTCCAGAACTACGCGCTGTATCCGCATATGAGCGTGTACGACAACATGGCCTATGGCCTGAAAATCCGTTGCTTTGGCAAACAGCACATCCGTCAGCGGGTAGAAGAGGCCGCGCGTATTCTCGAGTTGGAACCGCTGTTGCAACGCAAACCGCGTGAGCTTTCCGGTGGCCAGCGCCAGCGGGTGGCGATGGGGCGCGCGATTGTGCGCGAACCGGCGGTGTTCCTGTTTGATGAACCGCTCTCCAACCTGGACGCCAAATTGCGTGTCCAGATGCGCCTGGAATTGCAGCAGCTGCATCGCCGCCTGAAAACCACCAGCCTGTATGTCACCCACGATCAGGTTGAAGCGATGACGCTGGCGCAGCGGGTGATAGTGATGAATAAAGGTGTGGCGGAGCAAATTGGTACGCCGAGCGAGGTTTATCAACGTCCGGCGACGCTGTTTGTCGCCAGCTTTATCGGTTCCCCGGCGATGAACTTGTTGCCTGGCACGCTGAGTGTGGACGGCAAACAGCTGCAACTGACCGGTGGCATGGCACTGGATCTGCCAGAGCCTCGGCCACAGTGGGGCGGACAGGAGTTGACGTTGGGTATCCGACCGGAGCATATTCAACTGAGTACGCGCGAGCAGGGCGGGATCCCGCTAGAGCTGCAAACGCTGGAACTGCTCGGTGCCGATAATCTGGCACACGGTCAATGGGGGAGTTCAGGCGTGATCGTCCGCCTGAGCCATGAAACCTTGCCGCCTGCGGGCAGTACCCTGTATTTACAGCTGCCTGCGTCGGCGCTGCACTTTTTTGCTACCCACAGCGGAACACGGATGGATTGATGACTACAGCCTGGCCTTATCCCCATATTGTCGCCCATCGCGGCGGCGGTTCTCTGGCACCGGAAAATACCCTGGCGGCGATAGATGTCGGCGCGCGTCATGGCCACAAGATGATCGAATTTGACGCCAAACTGGCGCAGGACGGGCAGATTTTCCTGCTGCATGATGACACGCTCGAACGCACTAGCAACGGCTGGGGCGTGGCGGGCGAACTGCCATGGGAAAAGCTGGTAGAGCTGGATGCCGGTGACTGGTACAGCTCGGCTTTTAAAGGGGAGCGTTTGCCGCTGCTGTCTGACGTGGCGGAGCGCTGCAGGCAGCACGGCATGATGGCCAATATTGAAATCAAGCCAACCACCGGCAGCGACGAGGAAACCGGCCGCGTGGTGGCCTTTGCCGCCAGCATGTTGTGGCAAGGGCAAACCGATCCGCTGCTTTCTTCATTCTCGGTGGAAGCTCTGGCAGCGGCGCAGCAGACCGCTCCAGAACTGCCGCGCGGCCTGTTGCTGGACAAGTGGGATGACAATTGGCGGGAGCTGACCGAGCGCCTGGGCTGTGTCTCGCTGCATATTAATCATAAAGAACTGACCGCTGAACGTGTCGCGGCGTTGAAAGATGCCGGGCTGCGTATTCTGGTGTATACCGTCAATCAACCGGAGCGGGCGCGTTTGTTATTGAATTGGGGCGTTGACTGTATTTGCACCGACCGGATAGATGTGATCGGTCCGGATTTTTAAACGGTTAATTTAGTAGATAAAGATGACCCCTCACCCCGACCCTCTCCCACAGGGAGAGGGAGCCAGTCAGTGCACTGTGTTAGCCAGAGTTTCTTCCGGGGTATCAGAGAGTTCGATCGGATTCTGATGGCAGTCTGTACACTGGATTAGCCTGAATTTCTCCGGAGTATCAGCGAGCTCGATCGGTCCCCTCTCCCTGTGGGAGAGGGTTAGGGTGAGGGCCATTCACTTTGACTAAACCAGAACATAGCGACGTCAGCCCGTTGCCGCCGCGCCATCGGAAGGGATGCGATGCCTGCCTTTATTGTTTCGCTGTGGCACCAGATAGTGCTGTCTTTGCCGTTATTTGTGCTGATCGTGCTGGGATATGGCCTTATCCGCTGGGGAAAGTGGCCATCTGCCATCACCGATGGCCTGACCCGCTTTGTGTTTTCCCTCGCCCTGCCTGCCATGTTGTTTCGCATGATGTGCGATTTCTCGCAACGTCCAGCAGTGGATGCCCGCCTGCTGATCGCCTTCTTCGGCAGTTGCCTGATCGTCTTCGTAATCGGCCGCATTGCCGCACGGCGGATCTTCAAGCTGGACGGCGTTTCGGGGTCGGTATTCGCTCTGGGCGGCATTTTCTCCAATAACGTCATGCTTGGCCTGCCGATCGCCACGGTGATGCTGGGAGAGGAGGCCATCCCATCAGTGGCTCTGGTGCTGGTATTCAACGGCCTGATTCTGTGGACGTTGGTGACCATCTCCATCGAATGGGCGCGCAATGGCTCCCCCACGCTGCAAGGCTTTATCAAAACGGCGCGCAGCGTACTGACCAATCCGCTGATTATCGGCATCCTGTCTGGCACGCTGTTCAGCCTGACCGGCCTGCCACTGCCGGTGTTTGTCGATCAACCGGTTAGCATGCTGGGCCAGGTAGCGGCTCCGTTGTCGCTGGTGGTGCTCGGTATGGGGCTGGCGGAATACCGTATCAGCGAAGGCTGGCAACTGAGCAGCGCCATCTGCTTTCTCAAGCTGATCGTCCAGCCGATGGTGGTCTGGCTGCTGGCTTGGTCAATGGATTTACCCCCAATGGAGACCCGTGTGGTGGTACTGCTGGGCTCCATGGCGGTGGGGGTGAACGTCTACCTGATGTCACGGCAATTTAACGTTCTAACGGGCCCTGCCGCTACCAGCCTGGTGATGTCCACCGCGCTGGCGGCGATCACCACCCCGTTAATCCTCACTATTATGGGGGTAAGGGTGTAGCCGGGAGCGGCGCCTGCGGTATTACCGGAGCTGTCTGGTTAAAGGGATTAACCGGCTGATTGCCGTTTTGCAGCATCTTGCCAGTGGTCATCTGTGGCTGCATCGGGTTGTTGTTGCCGTTATAGGGCAGCATTTTGGGCTGGTTGGTCTGGAGCGGATAACCCTGCTGTTGGCGCTGTTCCATCTGCTGATTGTTCAGCATGCGCTGCTGCTGTGCCTGCTGGTCGCGCTGGTTAAGAAACTGCTGTTGCTGGCTGAGCGTAGTGACCCCGTTTTCCGCCGCAGCCAGCCAAGGTAGCCACAGCAGGGCGGTGATAATAAGGTGACGTTTCATGGTGTATCTCCGTTTATTCTCTGAGTATTAAGCCTAACGCAGCCAGAAAAAATTGCTCGTTAGTTTGTTTATTGCTCACACGTCAACCGCCTTTTCCCCCCGTTGTTTTCCACCTTCCGCTACAATCGCCCTTTCGGATCTTTTAGGGTGAACTTGTCGTGCTGCTTCTGGTTATTACCACCATTTTATGGGCATTTTCTTTTAGCCTGATCGGCGAATACCTGGCAGGCAATGTCGACAGCTGGTTCTCGGTGCTGATGCGCGTTGGGCTGGCTGCGCTGGTGTTTCTGCCGTTCCTGCGCTGGCGCAACATCAAGCTGAAAGTGATCCTGCTGTATATGCTGGTGGGTGCCTTCCAGCTTGGTATCATGTATCTGATTAGCTTCCGTGCTTTTCTCTATCTGACCGTGTCGGAATTCCTGCTGTTTACGGTGCTGACGCCGCTGTACATCACGCTGATTTACGATCTGATCAGCGGCCGCCGTCTGCGTTGGGGCTATCTGTTCAGCGCATTGCTGGCCGTGCTGGGGGCGGCGATTATCCGCTACCACCAACTGAGCGATCACTTCTGGTGGGGGCTGCTGCTGGTGCAGGCGGCGAATATCAGTTTCGCCATCGGCATGGTGGGTTACAAACGCCTGATGGAAGTGCACCCGCTGCCGCAGCATACGGCATTTTCCTGGTTCTATCTGGGTGCGGCGGCAGTAGCGGTGGTCGCCTGGTTCCTGTGGGGTAATCCGAACCAACTGCCAACCACCAACCTGCAATGGGGCATTTTGGTTTGGCTGGGCGTGGTGGCTTCCGGATTGGGCTACTTTATGTGGAACTACGGGGCAACGCAGGTGGATGCTGGTACGTTGGGCATCATGAACAATATGCATGTGCCCGCGGGCCTGCTGGTTAATTTTGCTGTTTGGCATCAGCAGCCGCACTGGGCCAGCTTTATTGTCGGTGGCTCGGTGATTGTCGCCTCGCTATGGGTACATCGCCGCTGGGTCGCACCGAAAGCGGCTGGTCGCTAGCTTAAAGACGCTAAGGATTTGGTGTCTGGCAGGCTGCCCATCGGCCGGGCGGCATCACGCACGAACGGCAGATGCTCGCAGGCGTGCTGACGTGCCGAGCGGATAAAGGCTTCGGTGACCGTTTGGCGCTGCTCACCGTCGCGGGTAGCGGCATACAAGCGGCTCCACAGGCCATCCCCGAGCGTCTTGGTGACGACCAGCCCCTGGCGCTCAAAACTCTCCACCACCCAGTGCGGTAACGCGGCGATCCCCATCCGGGCCGACACCATTTGAATCAATAACAGCGTGTTATCGACGTTTTTCAGCGCCGGGCTGACGCCTGCCGGCTGCAGGAAATGACGCCAGATGTCCAGCCGTTGGCGCTGCACCGGGTAGATCATCAGCACTTCATCACTCAGGTCTGCCGGTTCAATGTGCGGCTTATTGGCCAACGGATGATCGGGAGCGAGGATCAGCCGGACTTCAAAGTCGAACATCGGCGAATAGTGCAGCCCGCTGCGCGGCAGAATGTCAGAGGTCAGCACCAGATCCAGCTCACCTTGTTGCAGGGCTGGTTGCGGATCGAACGTCACGCCGGATTTGAAATCCATCACCACCTGCGGGAAATAGGAGCGGAAGTTGTCCAACGCCGGCGTCAGCCACTGAATACAGCTGTGGCATTCGATGGCGATGCGCAGCGTGGTTTGATGCGGTTCGTGGCAGGCCTGCAGCGCCTGTTGGATCTGCGGCAATACCTGCTCTGCCAGCTGTAGCAGGATCTCCCCCTGAGCGGTAAAGCGCAGCGGCTGGCTTTTACGAACAAACAGCTTAAAGCCCAGACGCTGCTCCAGATCGCTGAACTGATGCGAAAGGGCAGACTGTGTCTGATGAAGCTGTGCGGCGGCGGCGGCTAGGGAGCCGGTATTACGCAGAGCCTGTAGGGTCCGTAAGTGTTTCAGTTCGATCATGAGAGTCCTTCACAGTGACAGTGAAAATATTGCGCTTGTGGATCATACAGTACCTGCGGATTATGGATGTGTAAACATCTGGACGGCTAAATGGGAAATATGACGATGACAATTCTAAATCACACACTGGGTTTTCCACGCGTTGGTCTGCGTCGTGAACTGAAAAAAGCGCAGGAAAGTTACTGGGCAGGTAATTCAACACAGGAAGAGCTGTTGGCGGTTGGCCGCGAGCTGCGCGCTCGTCACTGGCAACAACAACAGCAGGCCGGGGTGGATTTGGTGCCGGTTGGCGATTTCGCCTGGTACGATCACGTGCTGACCACCAGCCTGCTGCTGGGCAACGTCCCGGCGCGTCACCAAAATAAAGATGGCTCGATCGATCTCGATACCCTGTTCCGTATTGGCCGTGGCCGCGCCCCCACCGGTGAACCTGCGGCAGCGGCGGAAATGACCAAATGGTTTAACACCAACTATCACTACATGGTGCCTGAGTTTACTCAAGGCCAGCAGTTCAAACTGGGCTGGACTCAACTGCTGGATGAAGTTGACGAAGCGTTGGCGCTGGGCCACAAAATCAAGCCGGTGCTTTTGGGCCCGGTAACCTATCTGTGGCTGGGCAAGGTGAAGGGCGAGCAGTTCGACCGCCTGTCACTGCTGAACGATATCCTGCCGGTCTACCAGCAAGTGCTGGCGGAGCTGGCCAAACGCGGCATCGAGTGGGTACAGATCGACGAACCTGCGCTGGTGCTGGAACTGCCTAAAGCCTGGTTGGAGGCCTTCAAACCGGCTTATACCGCGCTGCAAGGCCAGGTCAAACTGCTGCTGACCACCTATTTCGACAGCATTGGCCATAACCTCGACACCATCCGCGAACTGCCGGTGCAGGGGCTGCATGTGGATCTGGTCGCAGGCAAAGATGATGCTGCTGCCCTGAACAACGCATTGCCGAAAGAGTGGGTGCTGTCGCTTGGGGTGAACAATGGCCGTAACGTCTGGCGTGCTGATGTGAGCAGTTGGTTTGAACGCCTGCAGCCGCTGGTTGGTAGCCGCCCGCTGTGGATCGGCACCTCGTGCTCGCTGCTGCACAGCCCGATCGATCTGAGCGTGGAAAGCCGCCTGGACGAAGAAGTGAAAAGCTGGTTCGCCTTTGCGCTGCAAAAATGCGCCGAACTGGCGCTGTTGAGCTCAGCTCTGAATGCACCAGGGGCAGATAAACAAGCCAAACTGGATGCCTACAGCGCACCAATCCGCGCCCGCCGCCAATCCAGCCGTGTGCATAATGCGCAGGTGGAGCAACGCCTGGCGGCCATCACTGCCAAAGACAGCGAACGTCAGCGCCCTTATGAACAACGTGCTCAGGCTCAGCGCGATCGCTTCAACCTGCCAGCCTGGCCAACCACCACCATCGGCTCCTTCCCTCAGACCACCGAAATCCGCGGCCTGCGCCTGGAATTCAAGCAGGGTCGTCTGGATGGGAGTAACTACCGCACCAGCATCGGCGAACATATCAAGCAGGCCATCGCCGAGCAGGAACGCCTGGGGCTGGACGTGCTGGTACACGGCGAAGCCGAGCGTAACGACATGGTGGAATACTTCGGCGAAAACCTGGACGGCTTCGTGTTCACCCAAAACGGTTGGGTACAGAGCTACGGTTCCCGCTGCGTGAAACCACCGGTGATTATTGGCGATATCAGCCGCCCGGAAGCCATCACCGTAGAGTGGGCCAAGTTTGCCCAGTCGCTGACCGACAAGCCGGTAAAAGGCATGTTGACCGGCCCGGTGACCATTCTTTGCTGGTCCTTCCCGCGTGAAGATGTGAGCCGTGAAGTGATCGCCAAACAGATTGCGTTGGCGCTGCGTGATGAAGTGGAAGACTTGGAGAAGGCCGGTATCGGTATTATCCAGATCGACGAGCCTGCTCTGCGCGAAGGCCTGCCGTTGCGCCAGTCCGATTGGGCCGCGTACCTCGACTGGGCGGTGGATGCCTTCAAACTGAACGCCGCCGTGGCGCAGGATGATACCCAGATCCACACCCACATGTGTTATTGCGAGTTCAACGACATCATGGATTCTATCGCGGCGCTGGATGCCGATGTGATCACCATCGAAACCTCTCGTTCCGATATGGATCTGCTGGAAGCGTTCAAAGAGTTCGACTATCCAAATGAAATCGGGCCGGGCGTTTACGACATCCACTCGCCGAACGTGCCAAGCGTGGAATGGATCGAAGCGCTGCTGCGTAAAGCGGCACAGAATATCCCGGCGGAACGCCTGTGGGTGAACCCGGACTGCGGCCTGAAAACCCGTGGCTGGCCAGAAACCCGCCAGTCGCTGGCCAACATGGTGTTAGCGGCTCAGCGTCTGCGCGACCAGGTGGTCTGATCCAAAAACGATATTTTACTCAAGGGCGCTTTGGCGCCCTTTTCTTGTTCTACTCCCGCGTTTTCCTCGCCGCTATTGGTTATTATCAAGTCTCGTTGTTCACTTGGTTTGAAGGATTATTCCCGATGAAACACCCGCTGGTGGCCGTGTTGGCTCCGCTGCTCGATGACGGGCAGGGGATCCGGCAGGTTTATTTTGCCGGTAACCAACATCCGGCCCCGGAGCTGGCTTATCAGGTAGGCTTTCCACGCCTTGAGCTGGTGGTGGACGGGGAGCAGGAAATGGAGTGGGAGGGCAGCCAGGGAGTGCGGCAACAACAGATACTGCTGCCGGGGGATGTGCTGTTTGTCCCGGCGCAAGGCTGGAACAGCCCGCGCTGGCAGCAACCTACAACCACGCTCAGCCTGTTGTTTGGCAAGCAGCAACTCGGCTATAGCCTGCTGGGCTGGGATGGGGAAAACACGCTGCCGCTGGGTAAGGATAACGTGGCGCGCCGTGGCCCGCGTGTGGGGTCGTTCATGTTGCAGGCGCTTAACGAACTCTCCTGGCATCAGAGCGATCAGCCTACCGCGCGTTTCCTGGTAAAGGGCTTGCTGAGCCATGCGCTCGATCTGTTTGGCACCTCGGTGAGAACCGCCTCGCGCAGCCAGGCGCTGTTTGATGCGGTGCGGGGTCACCTGGAGGAACATTATCGTGAGCCGCTTACCCGCGAGTCGGTGGCCCAGGCGTTTTATATCTCACCGAATTACCTTTCTCATCTGTTCCAGAAGGCCGGTGGCATCGGGTTTAACGAATATCTTAATCACGTGCGGCTGGAGCAGGCGAAGCACCTGCTCAAACGCTATGACATGAAGGTGAAAGAGGTGGCGCACGCCTGCGGGTTTGTCGACAGTAACTATTTCTGCCGCCTGTTTCGCAAGAACACCGAACGTTCCCCGTCGGAGTATCGCGGTCAATACCACAGTGAACTGGGCCCCTCACCCCAACCCTCTCCCACAGGGAGAGGGAGCTGATAGCCCTTGCTCTTTTGCAAGTAAAGAGCCCATATCAGCGAACGCGATCGTCCCGTCATCCAAGGTGAAAAACTATAATTTCAGAGATACTCGATCGGTCCCCTCTCCTTGTGGAGAGTGTGAGGGAGCTGATCGGCGTCGTGATCAGGTGTGGGAGTTAATCTGTAACAAAGCAGTTATTTTCGCAGGGATGTGCCGTTTGGGTCCCTTATTTACCCCCCATCCAAGATGAGTCACTGCAATTTCAAGCACACTCGATCGGTCCCCTCTCCTTGTGGAGAGTGTGAGGGAGCTGATCGGCGTCGTGATCAGGTGTGGGAGTTAATCTGTAACAAAGCAGTTATTTTCGCAGGGATGTGCCGTTTGGGTCCCTTATTTACCCCCCATCCAAGATGAGTCACTACAATTTCAAGCACACTCGATCGGTTCCCTCTCCTTGGGGAGAGGGTTAGGGTGAGGGGGGCTAACACCGTAGTTAAACTACGCGGATATGCGTTTCCTGGGGCGAAGCGGCTGCCTTGCGTACCGCACTGAGCGCCTTCTCCGGCGTGCGCAGAAAGGTGTTGATGCCGATCTGCACGCAGCGGTGGTGCTCAAAACGCTCACTTTCCGCCAGCAGAATATCGCTGATCAACAGCACCACGTCGGCCTGGGCAAGATCGTCCGCCGTCAGCGAATTTTCAATCCCCAATGCACCCTGGGTTTCTACTTTGACCGGCCATTTCTCCTGCGCGCACAGTTTTTCCAGCCGCTCGGCAGCCATGTAGGTATGGGCGACCCCGCTGATACAGGCCGTTACCGCTACGAGTTTTATCGTCATGTCAGCCCCTTTTTCTGCTGTTCAACCGCCAATGATCACCCGGTAACCCGCCTGTTGCGCCATCGCCTGTAAGGGAGCGATCTGTAGTTCCGTTGGGGCCGCTACGCCGCGCATGACATATTCGCGCCCCAGCAGGCTATATTTCGCCTCGCCGTACTGATGAAAAGGCAGCAGATGGATCTCTTGTAGCCCAAAAGGCGCCAGGAATGCCAGCACCTGCGCCATATTCTCCGTGCTCAAAGTGTAGCCGGGTATTAACGGCAGGCGCGGGATCAGGTTAACTCCGCGCTTCACCAGCGCAGTAAAGTTTGCCAGCACCCGTGGCAGATTGATGTTCAACTGATTTTTGGCGGCCTCGGCATCCATGATTTTCAGGTCGAACAGGATTTGATTGCAGTATTCTGCCAGGGCCAGCACCTGGGCCTGCGAGGCATCTCCGGCGGTTTCGACGGCGGTATTGATGCCCAACACTTGCAAGCGCTGCAACAGTTGGGTGGCAAACTCGGCTTGCATCAGTACTTCGCCACCGGAAAGCGTCACCCCGCCGCCGGAGGTGCGATAAAACACCTCATCCTTGAGGATTTGCTGTAACAGCGCCTCCAGCGTGATGTTTTGCCCGATCAGTTCCATCGCTCCGCTTGGGCACTCCTGTGCGTCGTTCAGGCAGGGTTGGCATCGCAGGCATTTGGCCTCGCGCCGCACGCGATGGATCTTGCCGGACATCGACTCCGGGTTGGCACACCAAGGGCAGCTATGTGGGCAGCCTTTGAAAAACACCACGGTGCGGATACCGTGGCCGTCGTTCAGTGAATAACGCTGAATATTGAAGATCCGGGCCTGTGGCTCTGCGGGCGTCGCCCGGGAAAACCCGGGCGTGATCAGGTTACAGTTGATGCGCTGTACGGCGGATGATGTCATCCTGGATCTCCTTCGACAGCTCCACGAAGAATGCGCTATAGCCGGCAACACGCACCACCAGCCCGGCGAAGTCCTGTGGCCTGGCCTGCGCTTCCTTCAGCGTTTCGGCATTCACCACGTTGAACTGCACGTGTTGTAGCTTGAGCTTGGTAAAGGCCCCGAGGAAATCAGCCAGTTTATTCAGCCCTTGCTGACCTTCCAGCGTACTTGGGGTGAATTTTACGTTTAGCAGCGTACCGTTGGAGAGCAGGTAGTTATCCAGCTTGCTCACCGATTTCAGCACCGCCGTCGGCCCCTGGCCATCCTGGCCGAGCATTGGCGAAAGCCCGCCGTCCGCCAATTGTTCCCCTGCATAGCGCCCGTCTGGTGTGGCTCCCACCACCGCCCCCAATGGCACGTGGGCAGAAACGGTATAAGATCCGGGGGTAAATTGACCGCCGCGCGGGTTACGGTACTGTTCCACCTCTTTGCAGTAAAATCGCAGCAGATCGGCACTGATCAGGTCAACTTCGTCGATATCATTGCCGTATTTGTCGAAGCGGTTGATCAACCGTGCGCGGATCTTTTCCCCTTCCGGCGTGGCGAAGTTGGCCTTCAGCGTGGCCAGTAGCTCATCAAAGCTCAGGCGCTGTTGATCGAACACCAGGCCTTTCAGGGCAAACAGCGAATCGCTCAGGTTGGCGATGCCGATACCTTGTACCCCGGAGAAGTTGTAGCGTGCGCCGCCTTCGGTGATGTCTTTGCCGTTTTGCAGGCAGTCATCGATAAAGGAAGACAGCAGCGGCACCGGTGCCCAGTCGCGGTGGCCGATATCGCAGATGTTGCTGCCTTCGGCCATCAGCCGGACGTAATGACGGATCTTTTCGCGAATGTGATCCAGCAACTGCGGATAGGTGAGGCTGGCGTTGCCTTCGTTATCCAGCAGCGTCAACTCCATCACTTTCAGCAGGTTGAACATGGCAATGTCGTGCAGGCCGTAGGTGCGCCCTGGGATCGACAGCTCAACACAGCCCACCACCGCATAATCACGCGCATCTTCCAGTGAGACGCCACGGTTCAGGAACGCTGGCACCACCACCTCATCGTTAAAGATTTGCGGAATACCGGTGCCGAGGCGGATGGTTTCGGCGGTTTTCAGCAGGAATGGCCGATCGATGAACTCATTGACCCGCACGCCCAGGTTCGGCTGCGGCAGGCGGATATTCTGGTAGGCATCCAGGCACAGGAAAGACAGCACGTTGACCGCGCTGCGGCCGGTTTCCGTCAGGCCGCCCAGCAAGATGGTATAGCCGGTAGGGAACCCTGCGAAATAACGAGCACTGGAAGTAGAGCGCAGCAGCACGATGTCGTTGCATTTCACCCACAGGCTTTCCAGCAGCTCCTTCAGGAAGGCCGGATCCTGCCCCTGATTGAGGGAGGCTTGATAAAATGGCAGCATGTACTGATCGAAACGGCCCAGCGACAGGGAGCTGGCGTTGGATTCATACTGCAAAATGATGTTCATATACCAGAACAGCTGACACGCCTGGTAGAAATCCTGCGGCTTGTGGTGGGCGTTGTGGCTGGAGATCTCGGCGATGCGCAGCAGCTCGGCGTGACGAGTCTCATCGCTGCATTGCTCCGCCATTTGGCGTGCCAGGCTGGCATAGCGCAGGATATGGCGCTGTGAGGCATGTAACAACAATAGTGCGGCAGCATAAAATGCGTTGTCTGGCTGCTGATCCGCATGGCTTTGCAGTTCGGCTAGCAGGCTATCCAGGCCGTTATTCAGCAGGCGCGGATAATCGATGATGATATGCCCCTGGCCCTTATCTGTCTGGTTGACGCTGAAAATCTGGGTCTGGGTAGCGGTTTTAACCTCCTCTGACATCTGGCCGTTGATGAAATCCTTCATCGAACGTTTTTCCCAGTAGGGGTAAAGCTGCTCGCGATACACCTGCTTGTCCGCTTCGGAAATGGCAAAGCGATCCTGCGGACGGGTTGGGAAAGCATCCAGTTCTTTCAGCAGCCAGTAAGGGTCCATCTCTGGCGACACGATCCCGGCCCGCGGCTTCACCGTACGGTTACCGGCAATCAGTTCATCTTCCCGCAGGGTGATT
This sequence comes from Serratia sp. JSRIV004, assembly GCF_019968705.1. Classification (NCBI taxonomy): domain Bacteria; kingdom Pseudomonadati; phylum Pseudomonadota; class Gammaproteobacteria; order Enterobacterales; family Yersiniaceae; genus Serratia; species Serratia sp. JSRIV004. The sequence goes on from NZ_CP074140.1 coordinate 364,118, forward strand.
GCCACGTGATCGAGAATATAGGCGGTTGCCTTGGCACGGCGGATGATGGTGGGTTCTCCCTCGGTCTGCCGGTGGCTGGCGGTATAGAGCAGTGCGCGTTCGAGTGAAATTTCACGCGGGGCGGAGAACAGGGCGGCTTTTAGACGTTCGATCCGGGAGATCATCACATTTTCCTTTTGTGCGGTAATGGGGCGGGAAAACCCGGCACGTGTGCCGGGCTGGCTGAGCGGTTAAGCCTTTTGCGCTAAATGGGCGGCAATCTTCTCCATGATGGCATCGGCTCGTTTTACCGCGTCGCTGATGGCCACGCGTACCACGGTTTTCCCTTTAAAACGTTCTTCAAACTTGATGCCGATATCCTTGGTCAGGATCACCACGTCGGCGGCTGCCACGTCTTCGGCCGTCAGTTCGTTTTCCAGGCCGATGGAGCCTTGGGTTTCCACCTTGCACTGCCAGCCTTGGGCTTTGGCGGAACGCTCGATGGCCTCGGCAGCCATGTAGGTGTGGGCAACGCCAGATGGACAAGCGGTTACAGCGATAATCATGGTCATGGAAAACTCCTCAAAATGGTATGCGTGTCTTGCAAGCTGCACTGTGATTAGCGGCAGCTTGCAGGCGTATTTATTCAGTTAATTTCGAAATTCAAGTCCAGATCATCCTGGGCGACTTTAGTAGCCTGTTTCTTGGCAGCACAGCTTTTCAGCAGGTTAACCAGCAGGGCGGTGACCACCATGCCCACCAGCAGCGCGGCTACGTAGCCCAGCTTGCCTTCAACGACTGGCAGCACAATCAGACCACCCCAACCGGCGTAGCACTGTGCACCCACCAACGCGGCCGTCACGGCGGCGCAGGCAGAACCAATCATGATGGAGGGGATCACGCGCAGCGGATCGGCAGCGGCGAACGGGATAGCCCCTTCGGTAACGCCGACGCAGCCCATCAGCAGTGCAGCTTTACCCGCTTCGCGCTCTTCTGGGGTGTAGTATTTGCGGCCAATCAGCGTGGCGAATCCCAGGCCGAGCGGTGGGGTGGCGATGGCAACGGCCGCGATGGCGACCACCGAATACACGCCCTGAGCGACGCAGATCAGCATAAAGGCGTAGGCCACCTTGTTAACCGGGCCGCCCATGTCAAACGCCAACATCAGGCCCATGATGATGGCCAGCACGACGATGCTGCCCTGCTGCATACCTTGCAGCCAGTGGGTCAGGCCGTTGGTCAGCGCGCCAACCGGTTCACCCAGGCCCCACATCATGATGCCTGCGGTAAGCAGGGTGCCGATGATTGGGATCACGAAGATCGGCATCACCGAGCGCAGGATCTTCGGCACCGGGATCTTCTTGAGATAGAACACGATAATGCCGCCCAGCAGGCCAGCGATGATCGCCCCGAAGAAACCAGCCCCGAAGGATGCGCCTACCCAGGCCCCAATCGCCGAGGGAGCCAGCGCGGAGCGATCCGAGATGGAGTAGCCGATATAGGCCGCCAGGAAAGGCACCATCAACGTCAATCCGGCCACGCCGATATCAAACAGTTTTTTCAGGTTAGGGTCCGTCGCCGCATCGGGGGCAGCCCCTTTGCCATACAGCATCACGGAGATAGCCAGCAAAATGCCGCCGGCGACCACAAACGGGATCATATGGGAGACGCCGGTCATCAAGTGCTGGCGTGTGTTTCTTAGAATATTGAGTAGCTCTTTCATCGTTCACTCCCTGGCCGCAACCAGCGTGCTTCTGAGATAAAACCACCGGGGAATGACCCCTGATGGATAAAGGTTGTTGGCTATCACAATAGGCATCTGGCGGAACTATCAACAGTGGATAAAATTGCCATTTACTGGATTTTTGTATTGTCAGGAGAAAAGTGCGATCTAACTCAAAGTGTGCGACAGAATAAACCGGGCTTGTGGCAACGGGCTTTGTGAGCGGCATCGCATTTATGCCGTCAGGATACATTTGTCCAGTGTTTGACATTTTTATCCGATAGCCCTGGGCCGCGCTGCGCTTTTATCCTTGTGGCAAACCGGTGTTGTTCACCGCTGCTTTTGGTATGAGGAAAGAGTGATGGCGAAAATTGTGACGTTTACCTGCGCGCTGCCCAACGGGGTACATGCCCGCCCAGCCAGCCATATCGAAACCCTGTGCAACGGTTTCCGTTCCCGCTTTGAATGGCACAACTCGCGTAGCGGCCTGCGTGGCGACGGCAAAAGCGTGTTGTCACTGATCGGTACCGATACTTTGCTGGGTGATGAATGCCGCATCACCATCGAAGGGGAAGATGAACAGGCGGCATTTGAGCGCCTGAGCCAGTTTATCCAACATGAATTCCCGCACTGCGACGAAGCGTTGCCACAGGTGAATGACCAGGCAGAGCAGGAGCCAATCCCGCAGTCTTTGGCTAACCTGAACCCAACGCTGGTACGCGCTCGCTCCGTCAACCAAGGCACCGCCAATGGCAAACTGGTGCATCTGGCGCGGGTAGATTTAAACGCCCTGATGTTGCCGCCTACGCAATCTGTTGAACAGGAGCAGCAGCAGTTGGCCGAAGGGGTGACGCGCTTCGGCAAGGCGTTGGATCTGCAACTGATGGGCGGTAACGGCACCACCACGGCGGTGCTGGAAGCGCATCGCTCCTTGCTACGTGACGGCGCATTCCGCCAGCACCTGCTTGATGGCGTGTTGGCAGGGGAAAGTTGTGCCGCTGCCATTGTGGCCACTGCAGCCCACTTCAGCCAGCAACTGGCACAGTCTGCCAGTGCCTATCTGCGCGAGCGCGAACTGGATATTCGTGATGTCAGCTTCCAGCTGTTACAGCAAATTTATGGCGAGCAGCGCTTCCCGGCGCAGCAGGCGCTGAGCGTTGACAGTATCTGCATCACCGATGAACTGACCCCGAGCCAATTCCTGGAGCTGGACAAGCGTTATTTGAAAGGCCTGTTGCTGGGCAGCGGTGGCAGCACCTCACATACGGTGATCCTGGCGCGCTCCTTTAACATTCCAACCCTGGTTGGCGTTGATGCCGCTGCAATGCTGCCATATTTGAATCAATCGGTGCAGATCGACGGCGATCTTGGGCTGGTGGCCTGCGATCTCAGCGAACCGGTTCGTCGTTACTATCAGCAGGAACAGTGGCTGAGCGAGCAGATCCGCAGCCAGCAAAGCGCCTATCTCGATCAACCGGGGCGTACGGCCGACGGTGTGCGGATGGAAGTTGCCGCCAATATCGCCCATGCGGTAGAAGCGGAGGCGGCCTTCAGCAACGGTGCAGAGGCAGTAGGCCTGTTCCGTACCGAAATGCTGTATATGGATCGCCTGACAGCGCCTTCCGAAGATGAGCTTTACAACATTTACTGCCAGGCAGTGGAAGCCGCAGCAGGCAAGACGATCATCGTGCGTACCATGGATATCGGCGGCGACAAGCCGGTGGATTATCTGAACATCCCGGCCGAAAACAACCCGTTCCTCGGTTACCGGGCGGTGCGTATCTATCAGGAATTCCTGCCGCTGTTCCGCACCCAGCTACGCTCGATCCTGCGTGCTTCGGCACACGGTCCGCTGAAGATCATGATCCCGATGATCTCCTCAATGGAAGAGATCCTGTGGGTGAAGGATCAACTGGCCGAAATGAAGCAATCGCTGCGTGCCGGGCAGATCCCGTTCGACGAAAAAATTCCGCTCGGCATCATGCTGGAAGTGCCTTCGGTGCTGTTTATCATCGACCAGTGCTGTGAGGAGATCGACTTCTTCAGTATCGGCAGCAACGATCTGACGCAGTACCTGCTGGCGGTGGATCGTGATAATGCCAAGGTCATCAAGCACTACAACAGCCTGAACCCGGCGTTCCTGCGTGGGTTGGATCATGCGGTGCGTGAAGTGCACCGACATGGCAAATGGATCGGCCTGTGTGGCGAGCTGGGGGCGAAAGGTTCGGTGTTGCCACTGCTGGTGGGTATGGGGCTGGATGAGATCAGCATGAGCGCGCCTTCCATTGCCGCCACCAAAACCCGCCTGGCCAAGCTGGACAGCCGCGAATGCCGTTTGCTGCTCAACCGGGCCATGGCCTGCCGTACTTCGCTGGAAGTGGAACACCTGCTGGCCCAGTTCCGTATGGAGCAAAGCGATGCGCCGCTGATCACGCCGGAATGCATTGCCCTGGGGGCAGATTGGCGCAGCAAAGAAGAGGTGATCAAAGGGATGGCAGATAACCTGCTGCTGGCCGGGCGTTGCCGTTACCCCCGTAATCTTGCCGCCGATTTGTGGGCGCGTGAGGCGGTATTCTCCACCGGCCTGGGCTTTGGCTTTGCCATTCCGCATACCAAATCTGAACATATTGAACAGTCCACCATCAGCGTGGCCAAGCTGGCGCAGCCGGTTGTTTGGGGCGATGAAGAGGCGCAGTTCGTGATCATGCTGACCCTTAATAAACATGCCGCCGGCGACCAGCATATGCGTATTTTCTCCAAGCTGGCGCGGCGCATCATGCATGAAGGTTTCCGTGACGCACTGGTAAACGCAGTGTCTGCCCAACAGGTAGAAGCGTTGCTGAAACAAGAGCTTGAACTGTAATCCATTTTTGGGCGCTGCGGCGCCCTTCATTTTTAGCCTTGAGGAGCAACTATGGAACTCTATCTGGATACTGCCGACATCAATGCGGTGAAACGTTTGGCACGTGTGTTGCCGTTGCAAGGGGTGACAACTAACCCGAGCATTGTGGCAGCGTCACGCACGTCGCTATGGGAAGTGCTGCCCGCTTTACGCGATATCATCGGTGGTGAAGGGAAGCTGTTTGCCCAGGTGATGGCGACCACGGCCGAGCAGATGGTTGAAGAGGCGGTCATGCTTCACCAGCGCGTTCCTGGCGTGGTGGTGAAAGTACCGGTGACGAGTGAAGGGCTGGCCGCGATCAAAATCCTGCAAGGCTTGGCTGTTCCAACGCTGGGGACGGCAGTGTATGGGGCAGCACAGGGGCTGCTTTCTGCCTTGGCAGGGGCGAAGTATGTGGCACCTTACGTCAACCGCGTGGATGCCCAGGGTGGCAATGGCATTGCTACCGTGCAGGAGTTACAGCACTTGTTAGAACTGCACGCCCCGCAGGCCAAGGTGCTGGCCGCCAGCTTCAAGACTCCACGTCAGGCACTGGAGTGCCTGTTGGCAGGTTGTGAAGCTATTACCTTACCGGTCGATGTCGCAGAGCAGTTTATCAGCGCCCCGGCGGTGCAGGCGGCGGTTGAGAAGTTCGAGCACGATTGGCACGGTGCGTTCGGCACTTTGTCACTGAGCTAAGTTAGTTGCTTAACTGACAAGCATCAGGGGCACTTGCTGCCCCTGAAACTGCTGATATTTCCCTCCTAACTCGACATATTGCGCCCGTCTATTTCACCCCATGCTGGCTGAACCAGGCCAACATGCGCTGCCAACCGTCGGCGGAAGCCTCCGCGTTATAGCTTGGCCGGTAATCGGCGTGGAAAGCATGACCCGCTTCTGGATAAACCACGATTTCCGCATCGGCATTGGCTGCTCGGATCGCCTTGCGCATGGTTTCCACCGTTTCCTGCGGAATGCTGCCATCCTGGCCACCGTATAGCCCAAGTACCGGCGTCGAAAGATCGATCGCTATATCAACCGGATGCTTCGGCGAATTCAAGGTTTTCTCCCCCACCAGCTTGCCGTACCAGGCCACTGCCGCTTTCAGCTGCGGATTATGCGCGGCATACAGCCAGGTGATGCGACCGCCCCAGCAGAAACCAGTGATCGCCAACTTGCCGGCATCGCCGCCGTGGCGCGTTGCCCAATGCGCAGCGTGATCCAGATCGGCCAATACCTGGCTGTCTGGCACCTTGCTGACCAGCTTTTGCATCAGCTCGCTGATTTCGCTGTACTCTCTGGCATCGCCTTGGCGGAAATAGAGTTCTGGAGCGATAGCCAGATAACCCTGCTTGGCCAGGCGGCGGCACAGATCCTGAATGTGCTCATGCACGCCAAAGATTTCCTGCACGACCAGCACAATGGGGAACGGCCCTTGATGATGGGCCGGTTTGGCGATATAGGCTGGCAGATCGTCCCCCTGCGAAGGGATGGTGGTTTCCCCCACGTGTATATCCTGCACATCGGTCAGAATGGTTGAGGTGGCCAACGGTGCTACGGCCGGGGTAAATCCCCCGTTGGCCTGTTTTAACGTCATTTGTTGTTCTGTTTTCATTGATTGCAGGCTCCATGCGTTAGAGAAAAAGCGCGGCAGTTAACTATAGGCAGATTAGCGCTTATTAGCATCGCATGGCGAATTTTCGCGCAGGATAGCAATGGCCGCTCAGGCAGCAAGTTGGTATAAACTGAATGGAGATTAAGCGTGTTAGGGTTTTTTGTGTGATATTAATCACAAAAATAATGTAGATGAATTTCTGTTTCTTTATTCAAGGTGATGAGCATCACGAAATTTAACAGCGATTGTCAGTAGAATCTCTGTTTGTTCCTCCCAAAAACCGTATCCATGAGGAGTCCCCCATGTCTCAGTCTGACGTTTTCCACCTCGGTCTCACTAAAAATGATCTGCAAGGCGCTACATTGGCCATCGTCCCTGGCGATCCGCAGCGTGTTGAGAAAATTGCCAAGCTGATGGAAAACCCGGTTCATCTGGCTTCCCACCGCGAATTTACCTCTTGGCGTGCAGAACTGGATGGCAAGGCAGTGATCGTATGCTCAACCGGTATCGGTGGCCCGTCTACCTCGATCGCCGTTGAAGAGTTGGCACAGCTGGGTATCCGTACCTTCCTGCGTATCGGCACGACCGGTGCCATTCAGGCCAATATCAACGTGGGCGACGTGCTGGTGACAACCGCTGCTGTGCGCCTCGACGGTGCCAGCTTGCACTTTGCCCCAATGGAATTCCCGGCAGTGGCAGACTTTGCCTGTACCACTGCGCTGGTTGAAGCCGCCAAGGCTAGCGGTGCTACCACGCATATCGGCGTGACCGCCTCTTCCGATACCTTCTACCCAGGCCAGGAACGTTACGACACCTATTCCGGCCGTGTGGTCAGCCGCTTTAAAGGCTCAATGGAAGAGTGGCAGGCGATGGGCGTGATGAACTATGAAATGGAATCCGCCACTCTGCTGACCATGTGCGCCAGTCAGGGCCTGCGTGCGGGGATGGTTGCCGGTGTGATCGTTAACCGCACCCAGCAAGAGATCCCGAATGCGGAAACCATGAAGAAGACTGAAAGCCAGGCGGTGCAAATCGTCGTTGAGGCTGCTCGCCGTCTGCTGTAATCCCCGTTAAAAGCGGGCCGTTTGACGGCCCGTTTCTCCTTCTGTTACGGTTACCCCCTCTGTGTCATGCTGCTGGCCTGCTGCTGCTGGGGTCTTGCCATTGCTGGCCGTATGGCAGCTAATCTCAAGACAATCAACATAAAGGACGTCTATGACCGCTCAGATCCTGCTCCATCCTTCACTTGCGCCGCTAGACGGTGGCATCAACTTCCGCGATTTAGGCGGCAACAGCGTGGCCGATGGCCGCCGCATCAAACGCGGGCTGCTGTTTCGTTCCGGCGCTCTGGATCGCTTGAGCGAAAACGACTGTAGCTACCTGGCTCAGATGCCAATGCGCTCGGTGCTGGATTACCGCGACTTCGACGAAGTGCAGGCAAAACCTGACGTGCTATGGTCGGGAGCCGATTATTACCATGTGCCGGCCAACCCGCTCAGCAGCGAAGTGAATGCCAACCTTGAAAAACTCACCGACGAAACGCTGGCCAAGTTTGATGCCCGGGCCTTTATGCTGGAGCTGTACCGCCGCCTGCCGTTCAATAACGCCGCCTATCGCCAACTGGCGCAGCTGCTGGCTCAGCCTGAAGGCGGTGCGATTGTGCAGCACTGTGCGGTAGGCAAAGACCGTACCGGAGTTGGTTCGGCGATGGTACTGCTGGCGCTGGGTGCGGATGAGGCTACGGTAATGGAAGATTATCTGCTGACGGAAACCACGCTGGCGAGCTACCGTGAACATATGCTGGATCAGATCTCCAGCCGCCTGAACGACGCCTCGGTGGCGCAGTTTGCCTATGTGCTCAGTGCACGTGAAGAGTTCCTGGCGACCGCGTTGGGCTGCATTCATGAGCAATACGGTTCCACCAACCGTTGGTTGGAGGCCGAATATGGGTTGGGGCAAAGCCAGCTCGAGACGTTGCAGGCGCTCTATCTGGAATAACGGCACCATGTTTAACCAGGGTTTAACTAGTGAGGAAGGAGGCTGCGTATCCTTGAGGTCGGATCCGTTCTCAAAAGGAGCAGGTTATGAACCTCAATGACGTGATTAACTGGGTTAGCGAAACAGTGCGCCAGCATGAAGCCTGGGCGATCCCGATCGTCTTCTTCCTGGCGTTTGGTGAGTCGCTGGCCTTCCTCTCGTTGTTGTTGCCTGCCACGGTTATTCTGCTGGGGTTGGGGGCGTTGATTGGCGAGAGCGGCATTGCCTTCTGGCCGATCTGGGCGGCGGCGGCCGCCGGTGCCTTCTTTGGTGACTGGCTCTCCTATTGGGTCGGTTATCACTATCAGGGGCGTGTAGCCCATATGTGGCCGCTGTCACGCAATCCGCAGCTGTTGGTGCGTGGCCATGCGTTTTTTGAGCGCTGGGGCGTGCTGGGCATCTTCTTTGGGCGCTTCTTCGGGCCGTTGCGCGCCGTAGTACCGCTGGTGGGGGGCATTTGTGCCATGCCGCAAACCGCGTTCCAGATCGCCAATGTGGCCTCGGCAATGGTCTGGGCCTTCGGCATCCTGGCGCCAGGCGCCTTTGGTATCAAATGGTTTACCCAGTGGATGGCATGAACCGGCGCCTTGCCAAATAACCTCATATTTTAATTATTCAGCGCACAGTGAGAATTCGATCACGAATTTATCCTTAACCGGCGTTTTTTAATTCCCTTATTTTTTTAACGGTGTTACTTTCCCAATAAGTGGATTGTTACTGTGAATAAACAGGCAAAACCCAAACCCGTTGACGAACCAATGTCATGGGTTTGGGTTTTTTTTCGCCCTTATTTTGGCAAATGATCTGCCGATGATTAAAAAAATTAACCTATAGACGTTATTTTGTTCACTAAGGAAAGATTTATGAAAATTAAAACCTGGCTACTGGCCTCCGTACTTGCCGTTTCCTCTGCTGCAGCCTTCAACGTAACCGCCGCGCAAAGCGACAGCGTCGATATCTATTTTGCCCGCCACGGTAAAACACTGCTCAATACCTACGATCGCGTGCAGGGCTGGGCTGACTCACCACTGACACCGGCCGGGATCGAAACCGCGCGCTATCTGGGGGCCGGGTTGAAGGAGATCCCTTTCGATAGCTTCTACACCAGTGACGCTGGCCGCCAGCGTGAAACGATGCAGGTGATCCTCAAGGAAATGGGGAAGCCGGACGCTAAGGTCACGGAACTGACCGACCTGCGCGAAATGTTCTTCGGCGGTTTTGAAGGACGCGCTAACGCAGAGATGGCCGACGCTGCTGCCAAGAAGCTGGGCCTGGCCTCTGGTGCCGAGATGTTCAAGCAAATGGGCGAAGGCAAGATCAGCCTGATCCCGATGGTGGATGCCATCACGCAAAGCGATGATAAGCAAGAGGCGGAAAGCGCGCAGCAGGTCAAAACCCGTATGCAACGAGCCTTGCATACCATGGTGCAGAATGCGGTGAAGAACGGGGATAAAAACATCCTGGCGGTCTCTTCCGGGCTCTCGATGCAGATGATGATTTCCGATATGACCGATAATCCGAACAAAAATAAGCCACTGACTAATGCGGCCGTCGTCAAGATGACTTATAAAGACGGAAAATATACCGTAACCGATATTGGCGATATGACTTATGTCGCTAAAGGGAAAACGTTACTAAATAAAGCACCTTGATTATTACCTAATAAAAATAACCCACCCTTTTGGCTCGGGGATATTATCTGGGGCGATAGCATATCGCCTCGGCAGGGATTTTCTATACCTTTTTCGGGGATAACATAATGAAACGTTCTGCTTTAAGCTGTCTGGTCGCTATTTCGCTATTCTCCACCGCGGCCCAGGCCAGCGTTGATGACGTCCTGAATTCGCCCTTTTTCAGCGACAGCCATGCTGAACTGTCGCTGAAAAACTACTGGAAGTACCTCAAGGAAGATGCCGCCAATCCAAAAGAGGTGCATAACGCCTGGGGGCAAGGGCTGGCGCTGGGCTATCAGTCCGGCTATCTGGCGGACTTTATCGGCGTTAATCTTGATTACTACAGCGCGGTAAAGCTAGGGGCCAGTGATTACTTCAATACTCGTGGGGTGCTGTATAACAACGGCCCCGGCAACAGCAAAGAGAATGCTGCTGGCTACAGCAAGGTGGGCCAACGCTATATCAAGTTGAAAGGCGACGTGGGCGGCGCAGCGCTGAATGCGCAGGCTGGCTGGCAGGTGTTGCGTAACTACGGTGTGATTTCCACCTCCACTCGCCTGTCGCCTACGACTTATCTGGGATGGTCCGGTGGCGTATCCGGTGCCGGGCTCTCTTTGCGCGGCGCGTATGTTGAACGTTCGATGGATCGTAGCTCACCCGACAGCCTGCGCTTGCAAACCAACGATGGCCGCTATATCAACCATCTTGCCAGTGCCGAGCTGGGTTATGAGAATAAAGCATTTAACGGTCAACTGGCCTACGGGGAGTCTCAGGACTATCTGCGCCGTCAGATCTTGCGTATGAGCTACAAGGTCGATGAGAAACTCAGCCTGGGCAGCCAGATTTACACTACTCAGGCGCTGGATGACTATAAACAGATGGCGCTGAGCAAGCGCAACTTCGATCATAACGCCAACCACTATGCGCTGGATGCCAAATGGCAGGAGCCGCTGTGGAGCGTCAAGCTCGGTATTTCCCACACGCGGGCACCGAAGGGAGAGGGTCAGTTGGGCTTCTACCCGCGCCATATGTCAAAAAACTCACGCGGGACCTTTACCTCCATGGCCTATGCCGGTGAAGACTATATGCGCGATGGCGAAACCATGCTGGCCACCATAGCGGAATATCGCATCACGCCTGAGTTTACCGCCGGGCTGGCGGGCAACGTTGGCCAATTCAGCTATCAAGGTGCCGCGGTGCGTACCGGTGAGATTAACGTCTTTGGCCGCTGGGCACCTTCCCATCCCAAGCTGAAAAACCTGACGGTATTCGCCATGGCTGGGCCGGGTTGGTCTTATAAGAACAGCAATAAAACGCCGATACTGGTGGATGGCCATTCCCAGACCTCCCACTCGCTGTCCGGCGAGTTTATCGCCGAATATCGCTTCAAACTGTTTTAATCCGCCTTATCTGCACGGTAATGCCTTGGTTACCGTGTTCACTTCCACATAAAAACAGACTGGACATCCATACAGGCTCCCTTTAACGTGGCAGGCAACAGGCGTAAAACGCGCCGCAAGTGCATGCATGACAGGAGGCAGGGTGGATACCAGTTTGGTTTACGGTATTGGTGGCGTAGCGATAGGTTTACTGCTGGGGTGGCTGATCGCCAGCCTGCGTGCGCAACAGCACGGCGCGCAACATGAAACCGACATGCGTCTGCTGGAACAGTCTTTACAGCAGGCACAGCTTGAAACTGCCTCCCGCCAAGAGACGCTGCAACGCCACGAACAGCTGCTACGGCAAAACGATCTGGAACTGCGCACCCTGCACAGCCAACTGGCCGCCGGGCAGGAGAGACTGCAACAGCTCAACCATTGGCGCAATGAATGTGAATTGCTGAACCAGGAGCTACGGGCGCAGCGTGAAGTCAACAGCGCTCAGGAAGCCGAACTGCGTGAGGTGACGATCCGCCTGGAAGAGACCCGGATGGCCGCAGAAGAGAAACAGCGGCTGTTGATCAGCAGTGAACAGCGTTTGACCACCCAGTTTGAGAATCTGGCCAACCGCATTTTCGAAAACAGCGGCCGCAAGGTAGATGAGCAAAATAAGCAAAGCCTGGATCGCCTGTTGCTGCCGTTACGCGAGCAGTTGGACGGTTTCCGCCGCCAGGTGCAGGACAGTTTTGGCCAGGAAGCACGCGAACGCCATACACTGACGCACGAAATCCGTAATCTGCAACAGTTGAATGCGCAAATGGCTCGCGAGGCGCTCAACCTCACCAAGGCGCTAAAAGGCGATAACAAAACCCAGGGCAACTGGGGCGAGGTGGTGCTGAGCCGCGTGTTGGAAGCCTCCGGCCTGCGTGAAGGACATGAGTATGAGACGCAGGTCAATGTGCGGCTGGATAGCCAAAGCCGCATGCAGCCGGACGTGATCGTGCGTTTGCCACAGGGCAAGGACGTGGTGATCGACGCCAAAATGTCGCTGGTGGCCTATGAGCGTTACTTCAACAGTGAAGATGATTTTGAACGCGAAGCAGCGTTGACCGAGCATATCACTTCGCTGCGTGGGCACATCCGTGTGCTGGGCCGTAAAGATTATCAACAGTTACCTGGCCTGCGTTCGCTGGATTATGTGCTGATGTTTATCCCGGTGGAACCCGCCTTCCTGCTGGCCATCGATCGTGAGCCGGAGCTGATTAGCGAGGCATTGCAACATAACATCATGCTGGTCAGCCCAACCACTTTGCTGGTGGCTCTGCGTACCATCACCAACCTGTGGCGCTATGAACACCAGAGCCAGAACGCCCAGCGGATCGCCGATCGCGCCGCCCGCCTGTATGACAAGATGCGCCTGTTCGTTGACGATATGTCGGCCCTGGGGCAGAGCCTGGATAGGGCGCAGGGCAGTTATCACCAGGCGATGAATAAACTGAGCGAAGGCCGTGGTAATCTTATCGGCCGCATCGAGGGCTTCCGCGCGCTTGGGGTTGAGATTAAACGTCCCATCAACCCGCTTTTGGCGCAGCAGGCATCGGAACAACAGGATGATGAGCTGCTCTCTGAGCCAGACGAGGATATCGCCTCGCTCCCGGAGGAAGATAACGACGATAGCAACGAAGAACCGCATCGCACATCGCACGGATGATACCGTTGCAAGGTGGGGTATTACGCGGCTTTCTGGTACACTCCACGACACTAAATTGACTGAATGGCAGGCAGGACAATGGCAGATCAAGCGCAGGAAACCACCGATTTTGGCTTTCGTACCGTAGCAAGAGACGAGAAGCAGGCCATGGTGGCCAACGTTTTTCACTCGGTAGCGGCAAAATATGACGTGATGAACGACCTGATGTCGTTTGGTATCCATCGTATCTGGAAGCGCTTTACCATCGATTGCAGCGGCGTGCGCCGCGGCCAGCGCGTGCTGGATCTGGCCGGTGGTACTGGCGATCTGGCCGCCAAGTTCTCCCGCATGGTCGGTGAGCAGGGGCAGGTGGTGCTGGCGGATATCAACGATTCCATGCTCAAGATGGGGCGCGAAAAGCTGCGCGACCACGGCATCGTTGGCAATATCAGCTACGTGCAGGCCAACGCCGAAGCGCTGCCGTTCCCGGATAACTATTTTGACTGCATCACCATCTCCTTTGGCTTGCGCAACGTCACCGATAAAGACAAAGCGCTGCGCTCGATGTTCCGCGTGCTGAAACCGGGTGGCCGCCTGCTGGTGCTGGAATTTTCCAAGCCGCTGCTGGAGCCGCTGAGCAAGGCTTACGACGCCTATTCCTTCCACGTGCTGCCAAAAATTGGTGAGCTGGTGGTGAAAGATCCGGACAGCTACCGCTATCTGGCAGAATCGATCCGCATGCACCCCGATCAGGAAACCCTGAAGGGGATGATGGCTGCGGCCGGTTTCGAGAACGTCAACTACTTCAACCTGACCGGCGGCATCGTGGCGCTGCACCGGGGCTTCAAGTTCTGATATGGAAATGCCGATGCTGCTAACCCCGTTACTGACCGGCGTGCTGGAAACCTCGCTCAATAGCCTGCTGTTTCGCGATCGCAGCATGAAAGCTGCCCGCCAACGGCTGGCGGGTAAAGTGTTACGTATCGAGCTACAAGAACTCTCTTCGCCGTTGGTTCTGCTGTTCAGCGAACAGCGCGTGGATGTGCTTGGCCAATCAGAAGATAGAGCCGACTGTACGGTGCAAACCCGCGTACCGGTGCTGCTGAAATTGCGCGATCGTCAGCAACTTTCCCCGCTGATGCGCAGCGGCGAGCTGATTGTCGAAGGCGATATTCAGGTGGTGCAACAGCTGGTCGGCTTGCTCGATCTGGCAGAGTGGGATCCGGCGGAATGGCTGGCGCCTTATGTGGGCGATATCGCCGCGCAAGGTGTTAGTCAGATCGTTGGCAAAGGTTTGGGCCTGCTGAAATCCGGTTTGCAGAGCCAGCAACGCTACGTCGCCGAAACGCTGACCGAAGAGTGGCGTATGGCTCCCGGCCCGCTTGAAGTGGTGTGGTTTAACGAAGAGGTTGATGCCACCGTTCGCAGTGTGGACGCACTGATTGCTCGTCTGGACAAGTTGGAGGGTAAGCGATGACCCCTGGCGAAATTTGCCGCCTGTATTTGATCGTGCGCGTTTTCCTGAGCTATGGACTGGATGAACTGATCCCCAAGATGCGCTTGACGCTGCCGCTGCGCATTGGCCGTCGCCTGCTGTTCTGGATGCCTAACCGCCATAAAGACCAGCCGTTGGGTGAACGCCTGCGCCTGGCGCTGCAAGAGCTGGGCCCGGTGTGGATCAAGTTCGGCCAGATGATGTCGACCCGCCGCGATCTGTTCCCACCCCATATTGCCGACCAACTGACGCTGTTGCAGGACCGAGTAGCACCGTTCGATGGCGCGCTGGCCCGTAAGCATATCGAGTTGGCAATGGGCGGCCCGCTGGAAACCTGGTTCGATGACTTTGACCAGCAGGCGCTGGCATCGGCTTCGATTGCCCAGGTGCATACCGCACGGCTGAAAACGACCGGCCAAGAGGTGGTGCTGAAGGTGATCCGCCCGGACATTGGGCCGATTATCAAAGCCGATGTGCGCCTGATGTATCGCCTGGCAGGTTGGGTACCTAAGCTGATGCCGGACGGTCGCCGTCTGCGCCCGCGCGAAGTGGTGCGTGAATATGAGAAAACCCTGCTCGATGAGCTGAACCTGCTGCGTGAAGCGGCCAACGCCATCCAGCTGCGCCGTAATTTTGACGGTAGCCCGATGCTCTACGTGCCAGAGGTTTACTCCGATTACTGCCGTGAAAGCGTGTTGGTGATGGAGCGGATTTACGGTATCCCGGTGTCGGATATTGCGGCTCTGGAACAGCAGAACACCAATATGAAACTGCTGGCCGAGCGTGGCGTCCAGGTGTTCTTTACCCAGGTATTCCGTGACAGCTTCTTCCATGCCGACATGCACCCAGGCAATATTTTCGTCAGCTATGAACACCCGGAAGATCCGTGTTATATCGGCATCGACTGCGGTATCGTGGGTTCCCTGAACAAAGACGACAAGCGCTATCTGGCGGAAAACTTTATCGCCTTCTTCAACCGCGACTACCGTAAGGTGGCGGAACTGCACGTTGATTCTGGTTGGGTACCGCGTGATACCAACGTGGAAGATTTTGAGTTTGCCATCCGTACCGTCTGCGAGCCGATCTTTGAAAAACCGCTGGCGGAAATTTCGTTCGGTAACGTGCTGTTGAACCTGTTCAATACCGCACGCCGTTTCAATATGGAAGTGCAGCCGCAACTGGTATTACTGCAAAAGACGCTGCTGTACGTTGAGGGCCTTGGCCGCCAGCTCTATCCGCAACTGGATCTGTGGACCACGGCGAAGCCGTTCCTGGAAAGCTGGCTGCGGGATCAGGTGGGCATTCCGGCGGTGATCCGCGCGCTGAAAGAAAAAGCGCCGTTCTGGGCCGAGAAATTGCCGGAGTTACCAGAGCTATTTTATGACAGCCTGCAACAGCATAAACTGTTGCAACAAAGCGTCGATAAATTGACCGGTCAGATGCAGGCGCAACGCGTTCGGCAAGGTCAATCACGGTATTTGTTCGGGGTTGGCGCTACACTGTTAGTCAGTGGTACGATTTTACTGCTGGGAGGCGTAGAGGTGTTCCCTGCCTGGATGATGGCCGCAGGCGTAGTAGCCTGGGTCGTTGGTTGGAAACGCACCGTCTGAATAAATTAACCATCAGGTTAAGCGTTGTCGCTGTAGCCCTGCAAAAACGGGGCATATCCAACACAAAGATGAAGGGTATATAATGCGGCAACTTGAAAGACAACGGGTATAGACCCTTTTTTAAACCAGAGGTAAGTACAATGGGCGGTATTAGTATTTGGCAATTGTTGATCATCGCGGTGATCGTGGTACTGCTGTTTGGCACCAACAAACTGCGTACCCTAGGTTCCGATCTCGGTGCATCAATCAAGGGCTTCAAAAAAGCGATTGGCGACGACAACAGCACCGCGCCAACCAACACGACTGAAAAAACCAACCACGATGCAGACTTTGCGGCCAAGCCTATCACCGATAAGCAGCCGGAAGTGAAAGCAGCGGAAGAGTCGAAGAACAAAGAGCAGGTATAAACCGTGTTTGACATTGGGTTTGGTGAACTGCTGCTGGTACTGGTGATTGGCCTAGTGGTACTCGGGCCAGAACGGTTACCGGTGGCGGTCAGAACCGTTGCGGGCTGGATCCGAGCGCTGCGCTCTCTGGCAGCTTCGGTGCAGAATGAGCTGACGCAGGAATTGAAGCTGCAAGAACTGCAGGAAAGCCTTAAGAAGGCGGAGAAAGCGGGTTTGCAGAATTTAACGCCGGAACTCAAAGCTTCAATGGATGAGCTGAAAGAGGCGGCTGAGTCGCTGAAACGCTCTTATCACGTCGATAAGGACGAGCCGCCGCATACCATCCACAATCCAGTGGTCACCGATCCTGAAGCCATTCACGATGGCGTGACGCCGGCGGAAGCGGCGACTACCGCTTCGGCACCTGTTGCCACACCGCAGCCCACTGAACCTGCGCCAGTCGAGCATAGTGAACCGGTGGTGCCAACCGTGGCTCAGGCAACGGTCGTGGATCAGCAAATCCCTGCAAAGCAGGCCATCCCAGAGCCTGTGGCGGATAAATCCCCTGCGTCTCAACAACCTAGTGGCGAACGTTAAAACATGGCCGTTGAAGATACCCAACCGCTTATCAGTCATCTGATTGAACTGCGTAAGCGGCTGTTAAATTCGATCATCAGCGTGCTGGCGATCTTTATCGTGTTGGTGTTTTTCGCTAACGATATTTATCAGATCGTGTCTGCACCGCTGATCGATCAGTTGCCTGCCGGGGCGAGCATGATCGCCACCGATGTGGCTTCACCGTTCTTTGCTCCGATCAAGTTGACGATGATGGTTTCGGTGATCGTTGCCGCGCCTTTCATTCTCTATCAGGTCTGGGCCTTTATCGCTCCTGCGCTGTACCAGCATGAACGCCGCCTGATGATGCCGTTGCTGGTCTCCAGCAGCCTGCTATTCTATCTGGGGATGGCGTTTGCCTACTTTGTCGTGTTCCCGTTGGCCTTTGGCTTTTTTGCCAAAACTGCACCCATCGGCGTCACGATTGCGACCGATATCAGCAACTACCTGAGTTTTGTCATGGCGCTGTTTATGGCGTTCGGCGTGGCTTTTGAAGTGCCGGTTGCCATTATTCTGCTGTGCTGGAGCGGTGTTACTACGCCAGAAGACCTGCGTAAGAAACGCCCGTATGTGCTGGTTGGTGCTTTCGTGGTCGGCATGCTGTTGACGCCGCCGGACGTGTTCTCGCAAACCCTGTTGGCGATCCCGATGTACCTGTTGTTTGAGGTCGGGGTATTCTTCGCCCGCTTCTATGTCGGGAAGCGGCGCAAGCCGGTAGAGGAAGAAGAGGAAGGCGAAGAGCCACCAGCCTCCTGATACTCGTCTGTCTCTAAGCCGCCCATCGGGCGGCTTTTGCTTTGGAAAAACCATGTTTGATATTGGCGTCAACCTTACCAGCTCCCAATTTGCCAAAGATGCCACACAGGTGGTGGAGCGAGCCAAAACCGCAGGCGTGACGGGGATGCTGATCACCGGCACCAGCGCGCAGCAAAGCGAGGCGGCCAGTCACCTGGCCCGTGCGCATAGTGGCTATTGCTGGTCTACGGCTGGCGTGCATCCGCATGATGCCAGCAGTTGGAACGATGAGGTCGCACAGCACATTCACCGGTTGGCATCGCAGCCCTTCGTTGCAGCCATTGGTGAATGTGGGCTGGACTTTAACCGCAACTTTTCTACCCCGGAACAGCAGGAAGTGGCTTTCAACGCCCAGTTGGCATTGGCCGCCGAGCTCAATATGCCGGTCTTCCTGCATTGTCGCGACGCACACGCACGTTTTGTTGCACTGCTGACCCCTTGGTTGGATAAACTGCCCGCCGCAGTCGTGCATTGCTTCACCGGCAGCGCCGAAGAGTTACAGGACTGTCTGGCGCTGGGGCTGTCGATCGGTATCACCGGTTGGGTTTGTGATGAGCGCAGGGGTTTGGAACTGCGTGCCTTGTTACCCCAAATCCCGGCCGATCGTCTGCTGCTGGAAACCGATGCCCCCTATTTGTTGCCCCGGGATTTACACCCGAAACCTGCATCTCGCCGCAACGAACCCTGTTTTCTGCCCCATATCATTCGGCAGGTTGCGACCTGGCGCGAAGAAGATCCCGCGTGGCTGGGCCAGAAAACTGATGAGAACGCCCGCCGGTTATTCCGGCTGGTCTGAGTTAGGAGAAAATTATGAGCTATGCATTTCCGGGCACCTTCCCTGGTCGCCGTATGCGCCGTGTGCGCCGTCATGACTTCAGCCGCCGTTTGGTCGCCGAGAATCAGGTGACGGTCAATGACCTGATCTACCCAGTGTTTGTCATGGAAGGCAGCAACCGTCAGGAAGCCGTTTCCTCGATGCCTGGCGTATCGCGCATGAGCATCGATCTGCTGATCAAAGAGGCAGAAGCCATTGCCAAGCTCGGCGTGCCGGTGATCTCCCTGTTCCCGGTGATTGAGCCTGGCCTGAAGTCGCTGCATGCCGAGGAAGCCTACAACCCGGATGGTTTGGTGCAGCGCACCGTGCGTGCGTTGAAAGATGCCGTGCCGGAGCTGGGGATCCTGACCGATGTGGCGCTCGACCCGTATACGACCCATGGGCAGGACGGGGTGATCGACGAACATGGCTACGTGATCAACGACATCAGCAAAGAGATTCTGGTTCGCCAGGCGCTATCTCACGCTGAAGCCGGTGCCGAAATCGTGGCTCCCAGCGATATGATGGATGGCCGCATCGGCGCGATCCGCGATCAACTCGAGCTACAAGGCCTGGTGAATACCCAGATCATGGCGTATTCCGCTAAATATGCCTCATGCTATTACGGCCCGTTCCGTGATGCGCTCGGCTCCACCGGTAACCTGAAAGGCGGCAACAAGAAAACCTATCAGATGGATCCGGCTAACGGCGACGAAGCCCTGCAAGAGATTGCTCAGGATCTGCAGGAAGGCGCGGATATGGTGATGGTGAAGCCAGGGATGCCGTATTTGGACGTGGTGCGGCGTGTGAAAGATACCTTCGGGGTGCCGACCTTCGCCTATCAGGTGTCGGGCGAATATGCGATGCATATGGCGGCGATCCAGAACGGCTGGCTGCAGGAGCAACCGGCGGTGATGGAATCCTTGCTGTGCTTTAAGCGTGCCGGGGCTGATGGTGTGCTGACCTACTTCGCCAAGCGTGTCGCCCAGTGGCTGCATGATGATGCGATGCGCCGTTAATCGGTAGCAGACAAAACAGGCACCCTTGGGTGCCTGTTTGCATTAAAGCTTTTGGAACTGCCGGTTATCGATGCTCTGATTAATCTGCTTGTTGATCAAATTCAGCAGCAGCATCGAGCGGGCTTCACCGTCGGGTTCGGTGTAGATCGCATGTAGGCCCTCGAACACGCCATCGGTGATCAACACCGTATCGCCCGGCTGTGGGGTCTCTGGGTCCACATAGTATTCTTCGCTATGTGTCTGGAGCTCTTCGATAACCTGTAACGGTATCTGGGTCGGTAAGGCTCCAAATCGTACAAAGTGGCTGACACCACGGGTAGCGCTGATCGTGGTGGTGTGAATACGTTCCGGATCGAATTCAACAAACAGGTAGTTGGGAAACAGCGGTTCGCTAACGGCGGTACGCTTGCCACGCACGATTTTCTCCAACGTAATCATTGGGCTCAGGCAGTTGACGGCTTGCCTTACCAGGTGTTCCTGGGCCCGCAACAGCTGGCCGCGCTTACAATAAAGTAAATACCAAGATTCCATAGTTTCACATGCCTTTCTGTCAGCCGTTAAGCATACCAAAAGCCACTACGGATACCTAGTGACGCAAGCGTCCATCTTGTTGCCATGAGTTGCGGCAATCCACGGTAGCCAGCATAAAGTCACATATTTGTTTTCCTGATTCAGGTATAACAATAGGCCTCAAATTTACGACTGTCACAGTATGGTGGGCAAGCCTGATGCTCAATGTGACGCCTTTATCATTCTTGCACTGAGGGAGAGACATGGAGCTATTTTTACTGAGTAACGGCAAGCTTTCCGGCGAGGCCGAACTGCTCGGTTATGCCAAGAGCCGGCTGTTGGCCATGATTGAACGCCGTAACATCACATCAGCCGTTTTTATTCCTTATGCCATGATCCGTGGTGATTACGACCAGCGTGCGCAGGAACTGTCGCAGACGTTGGGTATCAAGGTTACCAGCATCCACCATGCCGAGTCTCCGGCAGAGGCGATCGCACAGGCCGAGTGTATTTTGGTCAGCGGCGGCAATACCTGGATGCTGAACCAGATGCTGCATGAAAATGGCCTGATTGTGCCAATCCAGCGTGCGGTGCGTGAGCGCGAAGTGCCTTATGTAGGTTGGAGCGCTGGCTGTAACGTGGCGACGCCGAGCATCCGTACCACCAATGATATGCCGGTACGCAGCAGCGTCGTGTTGCCTGCGCTGGGGTTGTTCCCGGTCCAGATCAACCCACATTACATCGATGCCCACATCAGCGGCCACATGGGTGAAACCCGTGATGAGCGCCTGGCAGAGTTCTGTGCGGTGAACCCAAGCGAGTCGGTTGTTGCACTGCGTGAAGGCAGCCTGCTGCACGTCTGCGGCAACGATCTGCGCTACTTCAGCGCCAGGGAGCAGGGCTTTAAAGTGTTCCGCCACGGGGTAGAGATACAGGAATATCATGATACTTTGGCGCTGCGCTCGTTGGTGCCGTTCATCTGCCATTGATAAACCGAAGGGGGCGCAGCATGCGGCGCCCCTACAGATTCAGCATTGTGATGACAACCCAAACTAGTAGCGCTAATGTGGGCAGATTGGCTAGAATTTGTTAATCTATCCGTTGCTGTGAAACGCCTTAAAATCAGCCAGTTAATTAAACGTCGAACCCCCTTGAGATTTTCAGGGATCGTCGTTTAAATCTTCTATAAATCAATGGTGTAATGGCTTGCATGAAATACCGTGACCTACGCGATTTCCTCTCGTTGCTGGAAAAGAGAGGGGAACTAAAACGCATCAGCCAGCCGATTGATCCCTATCTGGAAATGACAGAAATTGCCGATCGTACGCTGCGAGCAGGCGGCCCGGCGTTGCTGTTCGAAAACCCGAAAGGCTACGATATGCCGGTGCTCTGTAACCTGTTCGGCACGCCCAAGCGGGTGGCGATGGGGATGGGGCAGGAAGACGTCAGTGCGCTGCGCGAAGTGGGCAAGCTGTTGGCGTTCCTCAAAGAGCCGGAGCCACCGAAGGGCTTTCGCGATCTGTTCGACAAGGTCCCCAAATTCAAGCAAGTGCTGAATATGCCGACTAAGGTGCTGGGCTCTGCCCCGTGCCAGGAACAGGTGTGGCAAGGGGAAGATGTCGATCTTGGCCGTATTCCGGTGATGCACTGCTGGCCGGAAGATGCCGCCCCGCTGGTCACCTGGGGGCTGACGGTTACCCGTGGCCCGCATAAAGAGCGCCAGAATCTGGGGATCTATCGCCAGCAGGTATTGGGCAAGAACAAGCTGATTATGCGCTGGCTCTCGCACCGTGGCGGCGCGCTGGATTATCAGGAGTGGTGTCAGGAACATCCTGGTGAACGTTTCCCGGTTGCCGTTGCGCTGGGGGCCGATCCTGCCACCATTTTGGGCGCTGTGACGCCGGTGCCGGATAACCTGTCCGAATATGCCTTTGCCGGGTTGTTGCGCGGCAACAAGACCGAAGTGGTCAAATGTCTGTCCTGCGATCTCGAAGTTCCCGCCAGCGCAGAAATTGTGTTGGAAGGTTATATCGAGCAAGGGGAGCTGGCGCCGGAAGGCCCGTATGGCGATCACACCGGTTACTATAACGAGATCGACCACTTCCCCGTCTTTACCGTGACCCATATTACCCAACGGCGCAACGCGATTTATCACTCTACCTATACCGGTCGCCCGCCGGATGAACCAGCGGTGATGGGAGTGGCGCTGAACGAAGTGTTCGTGCCGATCCTGCAAAAACAGTTCCCGGAAATCGTCGATTTCTACCTGCCGCCGGAAGGGTGTTCCTATCGCCTGGCGGTGGTGACCATCAAAAAACAGTACGCAGGGCACGCCAAACGCGTAATGATGGGGGTCTGGTCTTTCCTACGCCAATTTATGTATACCAAGTTTGTCATCGTCTGCGATGACGATGTGAATGCGCGTGACTGGAATGACGTAATTTGGGCGATCACCACCAGAATGGATCCGGCAAGGGATACCGTTTTAGTGGAGAATACGCCGATTGATTATCTGGACTTCGCCTCACCGGTTTCCGGGTTGGGATCGAAGATGGGCCTGGATGCCACCAATAAATGGCCGGGAGAAACCCAGAGAGAGTGGGGCCGTCCGATTCAAATGGATGAGAAGGTGCGTGCGCGTATCGATGACATCTGGGATGAGCTCGCCATATTCAGTGACAGAGAACCGACGCTTTAAGCGCCAGTCTTTGTTCTCGGTCTTGCATTGATGACCCGACAGAGGGAACGCATGACAATCTTGAGCTGTAAAGTGACCTCCGTAGAGGCCATTACCGATACCGTTTATCGGGTACGTTTGGTGCCAGAGGCACCGTTTTCGTTCAAAGCAGGGCAATACCTGATGGTAGTGATGGATGAACGTGATAAACGCCCGTTCTCTGTGGCTTCGACGCCAGCACAGCAAGATTATATCGAGCTGCATATTGGTGCTTCTGAACTGAACCTGTATGCGATGGCGGTGATGGATCGTGTGCTGAAAGAGCAGGCCATCACCGTGGATATTCCGCATGGTGAAGCCTGGCTGCGTGAAGAGGGCGAGCGCCCGCTGGTGTTGATTGCCGGTGGTACCGGGTTCTCTTACGCGCGCTCGATTTTGCTGACGGCGCTGGAGCGCCAGCCAGACCGTGATATATCTATCTACTGGGGTGGGCGTGAGCTGAAGCATCTTTATGATCTCAGCGAACTGGAAGCGATTTCACTGCAATACCCAAATCTGAAGGTTATCCCGGTAGTTGAACAGCCGGAAGAGGACTGGCGTGGCCGCAGTGGCACGGTGCTGAGCGCTGTGTTACAGGATTTTGGCTCGCTGGCGGAGCATGATATCTATATCGCAGGTCGTTTCGAGATGGCGAAAATTGCCCGTGAGCGTTTCTGTGCCGAGCGTGGTGCACTGGAAGCGCACATGTTTGGCGATGCTTTCGCGTTTATCTGATTGTATGCGCAGCGTTAAAGACGGGGTGGCCAAATGCTGCCCCGTTTTTTTTGACATCGAATTTCAGGCATAAAAAAACCCGCCCCTGACAGGCGGGAAGTACGGCAACAAAACCTTTGGGATGCCCTTTTGGAGCATCCAATCAGACACAGCTAAACGCGTTCAAATACCGTGGCGATCCCCTGACCCAGGCCGATACACATGGTGGCCAGACCAAACTGCACGTCACGGCGTTCCATATTGTTCAGCAAGGTGGTGGAGATACGGGAGCCGGAGCAGCCTAATGGGTGGCCCAGGGCAATCGCACCGCCGTTAAGGTTGATCTTATCGTCCATGCTTTCCAGCAGCCCCAGATCTTTAATACAGGGCAGCGACTGGGCGGCAAAGGCCTCATTCAATTCAAACAGGTCTATATCCTGCACGCTCAGGCCGGCGCGTTTAAGCGCGAGTTTGCTGGCAGGCACCGGACCATAGCCCATGATCGAAGGATCGCATCCCACGACCGCCATTGAGCGGATGCGGGCACGAGCCTTCAGTCCGAGTGACTTGGCACGGGATTCGCTCATGATAAGCATGGCGGAAGCGCCGTCAGACAGTGCGGAAGAGGTGCCTGCGGTGACGGTGCCGTTGACCGGGTCAAACGCCGGGCGCAATGCCGCCAGGCTGGCAACGGTGGTTTCCGGGCGGATCACTTCGTCATAATCGTAACGAGTCAGTACGCCGTCGGCGTCATGGCCGGTGGTGGGGATAATTTCGTTTTTGAAATAGCCGGCCAACGTAGCGGCATGGGCACGTTGGTGGGAGCGGGCTGCAAATTCATCCTGCATTTCGCGGCTGATATTATGCATTTTGGCCAGCATTTCTGCGGTCAGGCCCATCATCCCTGCCGCTTTTGCCACGGTGCGGCTCAGGCCTGGATGGAAGTCTACACCGTGGTTCATTGGGACGTGGCCCATATGTTCCACTCCGCCAATCAGGCTGACCTGCGCGTCACCAACCATGATTGCGCGGGCTGCGTCGTGCAAGGCCTGCATCGAAGAACCACACAGGCGGTTCACCGTTACCGCTGGCACACGATGTGGGATCTCGGCCAGCAGCGCGGCGTTACGGGCGATATTGAAGCCTTGTTCCAGCGTTTGCTGCACGCAGCCCCAGTAAATATCATCAATCTCGGCGGCATTCAGCGCCGGGTTACGGCTCAGCACGGCACGCATCAGATGAGCAGAAAGATCTTCCGCGCGTACCTGGCGGAAAGCGCCGCCTTTTGAGCGGCCCATTGGCGTACGTACGGCATCAACAATAACTACGTTTTCCATCTTTATAACCTCATGCCGGTTGGCCAGTGGAGATATCAGACAGCGCCGCTGTCACCACCGGGTAGTAGCTTTCATTACGTTCCGCCTTGGCACGCAGGCCGGCTGGCACTTGATACAGCGCCCCCAGGTTAGCGTAACGCTGGGCCATTTCGACGTAATTGGCGGTGCCGAGCGTATCCAGATAGCGGAATGCGCCACCGTGGAACGGCGGGAAGCCGATGCCGTAAACCAATGCCATATCCGCTTCTGCCGGGCTGGCCACAATGCCTTCTTCCAGACAGCGTACCACTTCGTTGATCATCGGGATCATCATGCGGGCAATGATCTCTTCACTGCTGAAGGTCTGTGCCGATGCGCTCACGGTTGCCAGCAGAGTGTCGGTTTGCTCGTCGTTATCTTTACGCGGCTTGCCTTTGCTATCCTGGCTGTAGCGGTAGAAGCCCAGCTGGTTTTTCTGGCCGAAGCGTTGGTTATCGAACATCACGTCGATCGCATCGCGGTAATTTTTACTCATGCGCTCAGGGAAACCGTTGGCCATCACCGCCTGGGCATGGTGCGCGGTATCAATACCGACCACATCCAACAGATACGCCGGGCCCATCGGCCAGCCGAACTGTTTCTCCATCACTTTGTCGATCTGACGGAAGTCGGCGCCGTCGCGCAGCAGCTGACTGAACCCGGCAAAATACGGGAACAGCACGCGGTTAACGAAGAACCCTGGGCAATCATTGACCACGATCGGCGTTTTGCCCATGCGGGTGGCGTAGGCCACCACGGCGGCGATAGTGCTGTCGCTGGTGTGTTCACCGCGGATTATCTCAACCAACGGCATGCGGTGCACCGGGTTGAAGAAATGCATACCGCAGAAGTTTTGCGGGCGCTTCAACGATTTTGCCAGGTGATTGATCGGGATGGTTGAGGTATTGGAGGCCAGTACGGTATCTTCGCCGATCAGGGCTTCCACTTCAGACAACACCGCCGCTTTTACCTTAGGATTTTCAACTACGGCCTCAACAATCAGTTGGGCGCGTTCGATTCCGGCATAGTCCAGCGTTGGCTGGATGGTTGACAGCACCTGTGCCATCTTCAAGCCATCCAGTTTGCCGCGCTCCAGCTGTTTATTCAGCAGTTTGGCCGCTTCATTCATGCCGAGAGTCAGGGATTTGTCGCTGATGTCCTTCATGATCACCGGCACGCCTTTCAGCGCGGATTGGTAGGCGATACCGCCACCCATAATTCCGGCACCCAGCACGGCAGCCTGTTTCGGAGCTTCAACGTTCTTGGCCAATTTTTTCGCCTGGCCTTTCACGAACTGATCGTTGAGGAAAATGCCCACCAGGGCGCGCGCTTCGTTAGAGCGGGCCAAAGGCACAAAGCTGGCGGTTTCCAGTTTCAACGCTTCTTCACGGCCAAACTTGGCGGCGGCTTCGATAGTTTTTACCGCTGTCATTGGCGCAGGATAATGTTTCCCGGCAGTTTGCATCACCATGCCTTTGGCCGTGGTGAAACTCATGGCCGCTTCGATTGGGCTCAGTTTCAGCGGCTCCAGCTTCGGCTGACGGTAGGCGCGCCAGTCGAGTTGGCCGTCGATCGCCTGTTGCAGTACTTTCAGCGCGGCTTCCACCAGTTTCTCCGGTGCGACCACGGCATCGACCAGGCCGACTTTCAGCGCGTCTTTCGCGCCGATATCTTTCCCGGCGGCAATGATTTCCAGCGCGCTGTCGTTACCCAGCAGGCGTGGCAGACGTACGGAACCCCCGAATCCTGGCATGATGCCCAGTTTGGTTTCCGGCAGACCGATGCGTGCGTCTGGAGAGGCGATACGGAAATCGGTCGCCAGGATGCATTCGCAGCCACCGCCTAACGCGTAACCGTTAATGGCGGAAATGGTTGGCACCGGCAAATCTTCCAGCCGGTTAAAGATGGTATTGGCAAACACCAGCCATTCATGCAACTTTTCAGCCGGTGCGGCAAACAGCGAGAGGAACTCGGTGATGTCGGCACCCACGATGAATGCGGATTTGGCAGAGCGCAGCAGCAGCCCTTTCAACTCGGTTTGCTGTTCCAGCACCTCGAGTGCGGCACCCAGGCTGGCAACGGTGCTGGTATCCAGCTTGTTGATCGGGCCTGGTGCGTTGAACACCAACTCGGCGATGCCGTTGTCGAGCCAGTGTACTTGTAATGTTTCGCCTTGGTAGAGCATGTCGATCTCCTGAATCAGCGCAGATGATCTGGTATGACCAGATGATGACGAGTGTGGTTTTTATGTTAATAAATTGCAAATAATAGATTGCATATTTGCAAACCTGATCACAGGGGGAATGGCTAATTGCTTGATACCCAATCAAGTTATTTTTTACCCCTGAGCGAGAAACTTTGGTGCGTAGCGGCCATATCACCTGGGGATGCAATCTGTTTGCAGAGGTTTGCGAAGCACACCTCATGCAGGAGGTGATGGGGTTGGAGCGTGGGATCTGTGTGTTAAGATGGCTCATTCCGTTCTGAGGGCATAAGGGTACTGTGATGGAAACGCTGGCTTCTTTGTATAACGACCACTTGGCAACACTGCAACAACGAGCTCGTGAAGTATTAGAGCGCAACAATCTGGATGCATTGCTGATCCATTCAGGCGAGCTGCAACGGGTCTTTCTGGACGACCACAGCTACCCGTTTAAAGTGAACGCCAACTTCAAGGCGTGGGTGCCGGTAACGTCGGTGCCGAACTGCTGGTTGTGGGTGGACGGCGTTAACAAACCCAAGCTGTGGTTCTATTCCCCGGTGGATTACTGGCATAGCGTTGAACCGCTACCCAACAGCTTCTGGACCAAATCCATTGAACTGTTGCCGCTGACCAATGCAGATGATATCGCCAGCCAACTGCCGCAGCAGCGCGAGCGTGTAGGCTATATCGGCTATGCACAACAGCGGGCCCTCTCTCTTGGCATTGCGGCCGAGCACATCAATCCGCAAGCGGTGCTGAATTTCCTCGATTTCCGTCGCTCGATCAAAACCGGTTATGAACTGGCCTGCATGCGCGAAGCGCAGAAAACGGCCGTGATGGGGCACCGTGCCGCTCATGAAGCCTTCCAGTCCGGTATGAGCGAGTTCGATATCAACCTGGCCTATCTGACCGCCACTGGCCATCGTGATACGGACGTGCCTTACGATAATATCGTGGCCCTGAATGAGCATGCGGCGGTGCTGCATTACACCAAGCTGGATCATCAACCTCCTGCCGAATCCCGTAGCTTCCTGATCGATGCAGGGGCGGAATACAACGGCTACGCTGCCGACCTGACTCGCACCTATGCGGCTCAGAGCGACAATGCATTCGCCCATCTGGTGAAAGATCTCAACGGTGAACAGCTTGCGCTGATAGATACCATCAAAGCCGGGGTGCGCTACACGGATTACCATGTACAGATGCATCAACGTATCGCCAAACTGTTGAAAAATCATAAGCTGGTAACGGGCATCAGCGAAGAAGCGATGGTCGAACAAGGCATCACCTGTCCGTTCCTGCCGCACGGCTTAGGCCACCCGCTTGGTTTGCAGGTGCATGATGCCGCCGGGTTTATGCAGGATGAAAATGGTACTCATCTGGCAGCACCCGCAAAATATCCCTTCCTGCGCTGCACCCGTGTCATGCAACCAGGCATGGTGCTGACCATTGAGCCGGGCCTGTATTTCATTGAGTCCCTGTTGGCACCTTGGCGTAGCGGCGAGTTCAGTAAACACTTTGCCTGGGATCGTATCGACGCGTTGAAACCTTACGGCGGTATCCGCATTGAGGACAATATTGTGATCCACGAAAAGCGTATTGAGAATATGACGCGCGATCTGAACCTGGCCTGATGCAGCCTTACCCCATTCCTGGCGCTGTCATCAGCGTCAGTGAAGAGATAAAGAAAAGCCGTTTCATCACCCTGCTGGCCCCCACCTGCGGGGTCGAGGCGGCCAAAGCCTTTATCCAGCAGGTGCGTGACGAGCATCCAACGGCCCGGCACCATTGCTGGGCTTTTGTTGCCGGGGCACCGAATGATTCGCAGCAGTTGGGGTTCTCCGATGACGGTGAACCCTCCGGCACGGCGGGCAAGCCCATCCTGAGCCAGCTCATGGGCAGTGGGATCGGTGAAATAACCGCGGTGGTAGTTCGCTACTATGGTGGGATCAAGCTGGGTACCGGTGGCCTGGTGCGGGCATACGGCAGCGGCGTACAACAGGCGCTTAAGCAGTTGGTTGTCAGCTATAAAGTGCCGCAGCTCGAATATACTTTGCAGTGCGACTATGCTCAGCTGGCAATGGTAGAGAATTTGCTACAGCTTAGTGAAGGGCGGATTGTGCATGGGGATTACGGTGCTGCCGTGGTGTTACATTTGGCGCTACCGGCCACCGGTACCGAGGCATTCGGGAATAAATTACGCGATCTCAGCCGCGGAAGTTTGCAATTAGTCCCTATATCGCAATAATTCCCACCAACTGAATTGTTAAGGATCGTGCTGAAATGCATTTTCGCGCCATAACCCGTATTGTGGGCCTGCTGGTTATCCTGTTTTCCGGGACAATGTTTATTCCTGGCCTGGTGGCATTGATATACCGCGACGGAGCGGGGCGGGCATTCAGCCAGACCTTCTTTGTAGCCGTGACCATTGGCTTGATGCTGTGGTGGCCAAACCGCAAGCAGAAGCATGAATTAAAGCCACGTGAAGGCTTCCTGATTGTGGTGTTGTTCTGGACCGTGCTGGGCAGCGTGGGGGCATTGCCTTTCCTGTTTTCCGAACGGCCCAATCTCTCCCTGACAGACGCCTTTTTCGAATCCTTCTCGGGTTTAACCACTACCGGAGCTACCACCCTGGTCGGGTTAGACTCCTTGCCTAAAGCCATCTTATTCTACCGCCAGATGCTGCAATGGATGGGGGGGATGGGGATCATCGTGCTGGCCGTCGCCATACTGCCTATCCTCGGCGTCGGGGGCATGCAGCTATACCGTGCGGAAATGCCCGGCCCATTGAAAGACAATAAAATGCGCCCGCGTATTGCCGAAACGGCCAAGACCTTGTGGCTGATTTACGTACTGCTGACCATTGCCTGCGCGCTGGCGTTATGGGGCGCCGGAATGTCGGTATTCGATGCTATCGGCCATAGCTTTGCAACTATCGCCATCGGGGGCTTTTCCACGCATGATGCCAGCGTGGGTTACTTTGCCAGCCCGGCCATCAACACCATCATTGCTGTATTCCTATTGATCTCCGGTTGTAACTACGGCTTGCACTTTGCCTTGCTCAGCGGGCGCAGCTTGAAAGTGTACTGGCGTGATCCGGAATTTCGCATGTTTATCGCCGTGCAGTTCACGCTGGTGGCGGTGTGTACCGTGGTGCTGTGGTGGCACGGTATATATAGAAGCGGCATGGAAACGCTTAATCAGGCTTTCTTCCAGGTGGTGTCGATGGCAACCACTGCAGGGTTTACCACCGACAGCATCGCCAAATGGCCACTGTTCTTGCCAATGCTACTGCTCTGTTCAGCGTTTATCGGTGGCTGCGCGGGTTCAACCGGCGGTGGCTTGAAAGTGATCCGCATCCTGCTGCTGTACCTCCAAGGGTCGCGTGAGTTGAAGCGGTTGGTGCATCCAAATGCGGTTTACACCATCAAATTAGGCAACCGCGCGTTGCCAGAGCGTATTCTTGAAGCGGTGTGGGGCTTCTTCTCCGCCTATGCATTGGTATTTATCGTCAGCATGCTGGCCATTATCGCCACAGGTGTGGACGAGTTCTCGGCCTTTGCCGCGGTAACGGCTACGCTTAACAATCTGGGGCCTGGCCTCGGCGTTGTCGCCGATAACTTTACCACCATGCCGCCACCGGCAAAGTGGGTACTGGTCTTGACCATGCTGTTTGGCCGTTTGGAAGTGTTTACGCTGTTGGTTCTCTTCACACCGACTTTCTGGCGTGAGTAAATGTATCTACGAGGGGTAACGCCATGAAGGCACTGATTCTCTATTCGAGCCGTGACGGACAAACGCACTCTATTGCTGCTTATATAGCTAACCAATTGCAGGATACCCTGAACTGCGACGTTATCGATTTGCAGCAGGCAGAGCATATCGAGCTTGGGCAGTACCAACAGGTACTTATAGGGGCTTCGATACGCTACGGGCATTTCAATACGGCATTACACCGATTTGTGAAGCGTCACGCTGATCAGTTGAATCAGATGCCTAGCGCGTTCTTCGCGGTTAACCTGACGGCACGCAAACCGGAAAAGCGTTCGCCCCAAACCAACGCCTACACCCGCAAGTTCTTATTGTCATCACCTTGGCAGCCGAAGCAGTGCGCCGTGTTTGCCGGTGCGCTGCGTTATCCGCGTTATCGCTGGTTCGATCGCGTCATGATCCGCTTTATTATGAAAATGACCGGGGGAGAGACGGATACCAGTAAAGAAGTGGAATATACAGATTGGCAGCAGGTGGACCGTTTTTCCCAGGAATTCAGCCGCATCCAGTACGAAAAGTGATAGAAATGCTGCCTTGTGCAGCGTTTTGCCGAAAAAAGCCGCGCTTGAAAAGTTTTTTGAATTTAGGGGTTGCGCCCTTCTGAGAACTCCCTATAATGCGCCTCCACTGACCGGGAACAACGACGAACAAGTCGCCCAGCCAGGAAGAAGCAACCCGGTGAAAACACCGCGTCTCGTAAGAGAAAAAGGTTGACTCTTCAGCGGGAAAGCGTAATATGCACCTCCCGCGTTACCGAGAAACTTCACGGTAACGAACGCTCTTTAACAATTTATCAGACAATCTGTGTGGGCACTCACAAGACGATATCCAGCTACTTCGGTAGCAAAAAAATATCAAGTCTTGAAGAGTGACCAAGCAGTCATTCATGCGAATGAATGATTACGAAAGTTAATTTTCGAGCATCGCTGCACGAGTTGCAGCAAATCAAGCTTTTAATTGAAGAGTTTGATCATGGCTCAGATTGAACGCTGGCGGCAGGCCTAACACATGCAAGTCGAGCGGTAGCACAAGGAGCTTGCTCCTGGGTGACGAGCGGCGGACGGGTGAGTAATGTCTGGGAAACTGCCCGATGGAGGGGGATAACTACTGGAAACGGTAGCTAATACCGCATAACGTCTTCGGACCAAAGTGGGGGACCTTCGGGCCTCACACCATCGGATGTGCCCAGATGGGATTAGCTAGTAGGTGAGGTAATGGCTCACCTAGGCGACGATCCCTAGCTGGTCTGAGAGGATGACCAGCCACACTGGAACTGAGACACGGTCCAGACTCCTACGGGAGGCAGCAGTGGGGAATATTGCACAATGGGCGCAAGCCTGATGCAGCCATGCCGCGTGTGTGAAGAAGGCCTTCGGGTTGTAAAGCACTTTCAGCGAGGAGGAAGGGTTCGGTGTTAATAGCACTGTTCATTGACGTTACTCGCAGAAGAAGCACCGGCTAACTCCGTGCCAGCAGCCGCGGTAATACGGAGGGTGCAAGCGTTAATCGGAATTACTGGGCGTAAAGCGCACGCAGGCGGTTTGTTAAGTCAGATGTGAAATCCCCGAGCTTAACTTGGGAACTGCATTTGAAACTGGCAAGCTAGAGTCTTGTAGAGGGGGGTAGAATTCCAGGTGTAGCGGTGAAATGCGTAGAGATCTGGAGGAATACCGGTGGCGAAGGCGGCCCCCTGGACAAAGACTGACGCTCAGGTGCGAAAGCGTGGGGAGCAAACAGGATTAGATACCCTGGTAGTCCACGCTGTAAACGATGTCGACTTGGAGGTTGTGCCCTTGAGGCGTGGCTTCCGGAGCTAACGCGTTAAGTCGACCGCCTGGGGAGTACGGCCGCAAGGTTAAAACTCAAATGAATTGACGGGGGCCCGCACAAGCGGTGGAGCATGTGGTTTAATTCGATGCAACGCGAAGAACCTTACCTACTCTTGACATCCACAGAACTTTCCAGAGATGGATTGGTGCCTTCGGGAACTGTGAGACAGGTGCTGCATGGCTGTCGTCAGCTCGTGTTGTGAAATGTTGGGTTAAGTCCCGCAACGAGCGCAACCCTTATCCTTTGTTGCCAGCGCGTAATGGCGGGAACTCAAAGGAGACTGCCGGTGATAAACCGGAGGAAGGTGGGGATGACGTCAAGTCATCATGGCCCTTACGAGTAGGGCTACACACGTGCTACAATGGCATATACAAAGAGAAGCGAACTCGCGAGAGCAAGCGGACCTCATAAAGTATGTCGTAGTCCGGATCGGAGTCTGCAACTCGACTCCGTGAAGTCGGAATCGCTAGTAATCGTAGATCAGAATGCTACGGTGAATACGTTCCCGGGCCTTGTACACACCGCCCGTCACACCATGGGAGTGGGTTGCAAAAGAAGTAGGTAGCTTAACCTTCGGGAGGGCGCTTACCACTTTGTGATTCATGACTGGGGTGAAGTCGTAACAAGGTAACCGTAGGGGAACCTGCGGTTGGATCACCTCCTTACCTAAAGATATGCAGTTGAGTGCAGTGTCCACACAGATTGTCTGATGAAAAGTAATGAGCAAAGCGCTACCTGTTGATGTAATGAGTCTTCTGGACTCATGCTGATACGAGAAACGGTTAAACCCTGGGTTTAATCGGATTTTGTGTCCCCATCGTCTAGAGGCCTAGGACACTGCCCTTTCACGGCTGTAACAGGGGTTCGAATCCCCTTGGGGACGCCATCCGATAATGAGTGAAAGACATTATCACCGGTCATTCGTGACTGATTATCTTAAAGATGACTCTTGCGAGTCGTGTTTAAGATATTGCTCTTTAACAATCTGGAACAAGCTGAAAATTGAAACATGACAGCTGAAACTTATTCCTCCGTAGAAGTACTGGGGTAAGGATTAACCTGTCATAGAGTCTCTCAAATAAACAGCACGACAGTGTTCTCTGTTTACAGAAACACCTTCGGGTTGTGAGGTTAAGTGACTAAGCGTACACGGTGGATGCCTAGGCAGTCAGAGGCGATGAAGGGCGTGCTAATCTGCGAAAAGTGTCGGTAAGGTGATATGAACCGTTATAACCGGCAATACCCGAATGGGGAAACCCAGTGTGTTTCGACACACTATCGTATGGTGAATACATAGCCATACGAGGCGAACCGGGGGAACTGAAACATCTAAGTACCCCGAGGAAAAGAAATCAACCGAGATTCCCCTAGTAGCGGCGAGCGAACGGGGAACAGCCCAGAACCTGAATCAGTTCTTGTGTTAGTGGAAGCGTCTGGAAAGTCGCGCAGCAAAGGGTGATAGCCCCGTACACTAAAATGCATTAACTGTGAGTTCGATGAGTAGGGCGGGACACGTGACATCCTGTCTGAATATGGGGGGACCATCCTCCAAGGCTAAATACTCCTGACTGACCGATAGTGAACCAGTACCGTGAGGGAAAGGCGAAAAGAACCCCGGCGAGGGGAGTGAAATAGAACCTGAAACCGTGTACGTACAAGCAGTGGGAGCACCTTCGTGGTGTGACTGCGTACCTTTTGTATAATGGGTCAGCGACTTATATTTTGTAGCAAGGTTAACCGTATAGGGGAGCCGTAGGGAAACCGAGTCTTAACTGGGCGAATAGTTGCAAGGTATAGACCCGAAACCCGGTGATCTAGCCATGGGCAGGTTGAAGGTTGGGTAACACTAACTGGAGGACCGAACCGACTAATGTTGAAAAATTAGCGGATGACTTGTGGCTGGGGGTGAAAGGCCAATCAAACCGGGAGATAGCTGGTTCTCCCCGAAAGCTATTTAGGTAGCGCCTCGTGAACTCATCTTCGGGGGTAGAGCACTGTTTCGGCTAGGGGGCCATCCCGGCTTACCAAACCGATGCAAACTCCGAATACCGAAGAATGTTATCACGGGAGACACACGGCGGGTGCTAACGTCCGTCGTGAAGAGGGAAACAACCCAGACCGCCAGCTAAGGTCCCAAAGTCATGGTTAAGTGGGAAACGATGTGGGAAGGCATAGACAGCCAGGATGTTGGCTTAGAAGCAGCCATCATTTAAAGAAAGCGTAATAGCTCACTGGTCGAGTCGGCCTGCGCGGAAGATGTAACGGGGCTAAACCATGCACCGAAGCTGCGGCAGCGACGCTCAGGCGTTGTTGGGTAGGGGAGCGTTCTGTAAGCCGTTGAAGGTGAACTGTGAGGTTTGCTGGAGGTATCAGAAGTGCGAATGCTGACATAAGTAACGATAAAGCGGGTGAAAAACCCGCTCGCCGGAAGACCAAGGGTTCCTGTCCAACGTTAATCGGGGCAGGGTGAGTCGACCCCTAAGGCGAGGCCGAAAGGCGTAGTCGATGGGAAACAGGTTAATATTCCTGTACTCGGTGTTACTGCGAAGGGGGGACGGAGAAGGCTAGGCTAGCCGGGCGACGGTTGTCCCGGTTTAAGCGTGTAGGGGGGTGTTCCTGGTAAATCCGGAACGCTACCAACCCTGAGGCGTGATGACGATGCACTACGGTGCAGAAGTAGTTGATGCCCTGCTTCCAGGAAAAGCCTCTAAGCATCAGGTAACATCAAATCGTACCCCAAACCGACACAGGTGGTCAGGTAGAGAATACCAAGGCGCTTGAGAGAACTCGGGTGAAGGAACTAGGCAAAATGGTGCCGTAACTTCGGGAGAAGGCACGCTGGCGCGTAGGTGAAGAGACTTGCTCTCGGAGCTGAAGCCAGTCGCAGATACCAGCTGGCTGCAACTGTTTAATAAAAACACAGCACTGTGCAAACACGAAAGTGGACGTATACGGTGTGACGCCTGCCCGGTGCTGGAAGGTTAATTGATGGGGTCAGCCGCAAGGCGAAGCTCTTGATCGAAGCCCCAGTAAACGGCGGCCGTAACTATAACGGTCCTAAGGTAGCGAAATTCCTTGTCGGGTAAGTTCCGACCTGCACGAATGGCGTAATGATGGCCAGGCTGTCTCCACCCGAGACTCAGTGAAATTGAACTCGCTGTGAAGATGCAGTGTACCCGCGGCAAGACGGAAAGACCCCGTGAACCTTTACTATAGCTTGACACTGAACATTGAGCCTTGATGTGTAGGATAGGTGGGAGGCTTTGAAGTGTGGACGCCAGTCTGCATGGAGCCAACCTTGAAATACCACCCTTTAATGTTTGATGTTCTAACTCGGCCCCGTGATCCGGGGTGAGGACAGTGTCTGGTGGGTAGTTTGACTGGGGCGGTCTCCTCCCAAAGAGTAACGGAGGAGCACGAAGGTTAGCTAATCACGGTCGGACATCGTGAGGTTAGTGCAAAGGCATAAGCTAGCTTGACTGCGAGAGTGACGGCTCGAGCAGGTACGAAAGTAGGTCTTAGTGATCCGGTGGTTCTGAATGGAAGGGCCATCGCTCAACGGATAAAAGGTACTCCGGGGATAACAGGCTGATACCGCCCAAGAGTTCATATCGACGGCGGTGTTTGGCACCTCGATGTCGGCTCATCACATCCTGGGGCTGAAGTAGGTCCCAAGGGTATGGCTGTTCGCCATTTAAAGTGGTACGCGAGCTGGGTTTAGAACGTCGTGAGACAGTTCGGTCCCTATCTGCCGTGGGCGTTGGAAGATTGAGAGGGGTTGCTCCTAGTACGAGAGGACCGGAGTGAACGCACCACTGGTGTTCGGGTTGTCATGCCAATGGCACTGCCCGGTAGCTAAGTGCGGAAAAGATAAGCGCTGAAAGCATCTAAGCGCGAAACTTGCCTCGAGATGAGTCTTCCCTGGGCCTTTAAGGCCCCTGAAGGAACGTTTAAGACTAAGACGTTGATAGGCTGGGTGTGTAAGTGCAGCGATGCATTGAGCTAACCAGTACTAATGATCCGTGAGGCTTAACCTTACAACACCAAAGGTGTTTTAGAGTAGACGACAATTTTCA
Organism: Serratia sp. JSRIV004; assembly: GCF_019968705.1. NCBI lineage: Bacteria > Pseudomonadati > Pseudomonadota > Gammaproteobacteria > Enterobacterales > Yersiniaceae > Serratia > Serratia sp. JSRIV004. The sequence continues at coordinate 401,004 of NZ_CP074140.1, forward strand.
GCGAAGTTCCGAGATTGGTTTCGATGGCGACACGAGAGTGAAGCGGTTGAAATGAAACGAATTTGCCTGGCGGCAATAGCGCGGTGGTCCCACCTGACCCCATGCCGAACTCAGAAGTGAAACGCCGTAGCGCCGATGGTAGTGTGGGGTCTCCCCATGCGAGAGTAGGACACTGCCAGGCATCAATTAAGCCAAGAGGCCATCCGCAAGGATGGCCTTTTTGCTATGCGCAGAAAACAGAAATACCCCTCACCCCCGCCCTCTCCCAGAGTACCAGCCGAGAACAACTGAACCCCCGTGTGAGGGAGAGGGAGCCGTCCGGCGTTGTGGATAAGCGAGTGCAGCTTCGGCAAGTCGGAACCTGTGATGAACCCATGCCGTTTCGGCAGTGATGAGTAATCAGAAAGATAAGAAGTTCAGAGGAATACCAGCGGACTCGATCGGTTCCCTCTCCCTGTGGGAGAGGGTTAGGGTGAGGGGATGGTATCACTCGGCTATCCCGAATTATCTCCGCATAGGTAAACGATTAAATATAACCGAGTTCCCACCTGGAAATATTCATGAAATTTTTAGTTCCAAACCCGCCAGGCTAATTCATACATATCATTAATGCTGATAGATTTTATATAACTCAGACTTGTGCTTGAATCAAGATAATAGAATTTTCATATTATCATGATTTAAAAGGATATTTTTAATATTCCATGAGGTCAGAGGTTATTAGCTCACAAGAAATTACCAGTGAATAAAAACAAATAATAGCCATGCGCGGTGGATCGAGTAGACTAGATGATAATTTGTTCCGTCAGAGTATTTAAATCATGTCTACTGAAAGCGCGTCTTTAAAAAATCACAATACTTTTGCGCTCCCGGTCAACGCAGCGCATTTAGTCATTGCCGAAGAAATTGAAATGATGATTAAAGCCTGGCAGCAAGCGCAAAAGCGCCAACAGCCACTGCTGGTACTCGGTGAAGGGAGCAACGTCCTGTTCCTGGAGGATTTTGCCGGTACGGTCATGATTAACCAGTTAAAAGGTATCACGGTCAGGGAAGAGCAGGACGCCTGGCATTTGCATGTCAGCGCCGGAGAGAATTGGCACCATCTGGTTAGCCAGATGCTCGAACGTGGCATCCCCGGGCTGGAGAATCTGGCATTGATCCCGGGTTTGGTCGGTTCGGCCCCTATCCAGAATATCGGGGCGTACGGCATCGAGCTCAAACAGGTCTGTGAGTATGTCGACCTGCTGAACCTGACTACGGGTGAAATCGATCGTATGGATCCTGAACGCTGCCAGTTTGGTTACCGGGAAAGCGTTTTTAAGCATGAGCTTAAGCAAGGATTCGTGATTGTGGGCGTTGGTTTACGGCTTAGCAAACAGTGGAATCCGTTGCTGAACTACGGCGACCTTGCCAAGCTGGATCCCAAGACGGTAACGCCGCAGCAGGTATTTGACGCGGTATGCGCCATGCGGCGCAGCAAGCTGCCAGACCCACGTATTAGTGGCAATGCAGGCAGCTTCTTTAAAAACCCACTGGTGAGCGGGGAAGCCGCTAAAGCATTATTAGCCCAATATCCTGCAATGCCACATTATCCGCAGCCGGACGGGCAAGAAAAACTGGCTGCCGGTTGGCTGATCGATCAGTGTTCACTCAAGGGGCATCAGATCGGTGGCGCAGCGGTGCACCGTCAGCAGGCCTTGGTATTGGTAAATGCCGATAATGCCAGCAGCCAGGATGTGGTGGCACTGGCCAGGCATGTGCGCAATACGGTCGCGCAGAAATTCGATGTCTGGTTAGAACCAGAGGTACGTTTTATCGGGGCCACTGGTGAGCTGGATGCCGTAGAGGTCATTTCATGAGAGATACCACAGTACCACTGAAGATCATCTCCCTACTGGCGGACGGCGAGTTCCACTCTGGCGAACATTTGGGTGAGTCATTGGGAATGAGCCGCGCAGCGATTAACAAGCATATTCAGACTATCCGGGAGTGGGGTTTGGATGTGTTCACGGTTCCGGGGAAAGGCTATAGCCTACCTGCGGCGATCAACTTGCTGGATGCTGAGCGTATACTTGGCTTACTGGAAGACAAGCGGGTCACGGTATTGCCCGTGGTTGATTCAACCAACCAGTATCTGTTGGACAGGCTTGCAGAACTGACATCCGGTGATGCCTGTATAGCCGAGTATCAGCAGGCAGGGCGTGGGCGACGTGGTCGGCAGTGGGTTTCGCCTTTCGGGGCAAACCTATATTTATCCATGTTCTGGCGTCTTGAACAAGGGCCAGCGGCCGCGATGGGGTTGAGCCTGGTTATTGGCATCGTGATGGCAGAAGTGTTGCAGCATCTCGGTGCAGAACAGGTCCGTGTGAAGTGGCCCAATGATTTATACCTTAACGATCGCAAGTTGGCCGGTATTTTGGTTGAGCTGACCGGTAAAACCGGGGATGCAGCCCAGTTGGTGCTCGGAGCGGGTATCAACATGGCGATGCGTGAAACCAACGCCAGTCAGATTGATCAGCGCTGGATCAACCTGCAGGAAGCCGGGATCACTATCGATCGAAATGAATTGGCCGCCAAATTGCTTAATGAACTACGAAATTCATTACGGCAATTTGAAATAGATGGGCTAGCACCTTTTATTTCACGTTGGCGTCAATTAGATAATTTTATCGATCGTCCAGTTAAACTATTAATTGGTGAACAACAGATTTTCGGTATTGCCCGCGGTATTGATCAGCAGGGTGCATTGCTGCTTGAACAGGAAGGAGTCATTAAACCCTTTATTGGTGGTGAAATATCTTTGCGGAGCGCTGAATAAGCTAAAATAAGAGAGGCCATTGGCCTCTCTTACGCTATCGATTATTTCCGCAACCGTACACTTTCCACAGCGTGATTGGCACTCTTAGTCATGATTAAGCTGGCTCTCTCGCGAGTCGGTAAGATATTCTGCTGTAAATTCAATCCATTAATCTCATTCCACAGCTGGGTGGCGATATTTATCGCCTCCGTTTCCGGCAACTGAGCATAGCTATGGAAATAGGAGTCTGGGTTAGAGAACGCACCCTGACGGAATTTCAGGAAGCGGTTGATATACCAACTTTGCAATAGATCGCCAGGGGCATCGACATAGATTGAGAAATCAACAAAGTCGGAAACAAATACCCGGTGAGGATCGTGTGGATAGTCCATACCGCTTTGCAAAACATTCAATCCTTCCAGGATCAGAATATCAGGCTGTTCGATAACTTTATTGCCTTCAGGCACCACGTCATAGATCAGGTGAGAGTAAACCGGGGCAGTAACACGTTTGGCACCGGATTTAACTTCCGAAACGAATTTCACCAGGCTATGCATGTCGTAGGATTGCGGGAACCCTTTTTTCTTCATCAGGCCGCGCTCGTTCAGCACCTTGTTCGGGTGCAGAAAGCCGTCTGTGGTGATCAGCTCGACGCTACGATGTTCCGGCCAGCGGCTCAACAACGCCTGCAACAAACGCGCCGTGGTACTTTTACCCACGGCTACGCTGCCAGCAATGCCGATCACATAAGGAATGCGTTGGCCATCTGTACCAAGGAATTGCTCCAGAACTGCCTGGCGACGCAGGTTTGAACTGATATAGAAGTTCAGCAACCGTGAGAGCGGCAAGTAGATCTGCGCGACTTCCTCCAGGGAGAGATCTTCGTTAATCCCTTTGAGTTTAACAATCTCTTCTTCCGACAGCGTCAGCGGCACCGAATCCCGTAACGCGGCCCACTGGCTGCGATCGAACTGAAGGTAAGGCGTCGCTAAAGATTGATCTCTTTTTATCATAAGCCAAATTCTGCCTGTTAACGCAGGTTGGGAAAGGCGCTGGACGCCAACTCCAGATAATAATCAAACTGCATATTATAGACAGCGGGCTTTTAGGCGTAGACTTTTTTCGCAAATGTGGTCGATTAGCGGCAGTTTTTACCAATAGTGCGAACAGGCACGCAATTGAGAAAGGGCCTGTTGCAAGGCGGTATCACTGGGCAATGATACCGTTTTCAGGTCAGCTGGCGGCGGCGCGGGAGGGTTGCTGAACGGCAAACAGCCGCTTGTAGTAAATCGCTGTAGGGTGGTAATACCCGTCGGGAGCCGCGGCGTAATCGGGTATCTCCCCGAGGCAACGATAGCCCAACGAGCGATACAGCCCTTCGGCTGCAGAACCGGCCTGGGTGTCCAGATAAAGCAGCCCACGGCGGATCTCAAGCGCCATTTTTTCCAGCGTTTTCATCAACGCCTGTCCAACGCCATTGCGACGGGCGCGGCTGTGCACCAGCAGTTTTTGTACTTCGGCCCGGTTGCGGCCGTTAGGCTTTTGACACAGGGCGAGTTGGACGGTGCCAATGACGCCGCTTTCGTCTCTGGCAATCCACAATAGCAACTCTCCTTTGGCCAACGCTGGGCGCAGGCTATGGAAGTAGCTCTCAGCATCCTCGTGGGGAATTTGTGTGTCGTAACCTACTGAAGCCCCGTGAGTGACCGCATCGGTGAGCAACTGCGCCAGCTCGGCGCGGTATATGGGAAGCGTTGCCGCATTGATCAGGACAATTTTCATCGGTCATTCCTCCTGGCTATTAGGGATAATGATGATAAGCAATAAGCGCGCCAACGCGGCTAACCTGTGGGGGAGCCGCCAACCCAGGGACGAAAGCGGTATATCAGCACCATCAGAGAGCACCGTCCTCTTTGTGGTGCACCATCCCGATCGCGGCTTTAAACCGATAGACTATCTTTGATTGAGCGATATGCAAAAGTGCAGGGAAAGCATCAGCAGGGTAGGTCTAAAATAGTTTAGATTAATGCCCATATTTGATGAAATTTTGCGCCTCAACGGTGAAAAACTGCGAGCCGGATGCAGAAATCGGCTGATTTATGAGCGATAGGGCTTAGATCGCAATTTTTTTGTTGCATAGCCCGTCAGCTCTACCTAGAATGCGCTGCACTTGATGCCGGCTTAGCTCAGTAGGTAGAGCAACTGACTTGTAATCAGTAGGTCACCAGTTCGATTCCGGTAGCCGGCACCATTCAAGTATGAAGTGGTCAGTAAAAGTAGTTAAAATCTGGTGGGGTTCCCGAGCGGCCAAAGGGAGCAGACTGTAAATCTGCCGTCACAGACTTCGAAGGTTCGAATCCTTCCCCCACCACCATATTAGACCCGAGGCACTGGGTCACACCGAGCGGTAATGCTGAATCAAGCGCCGAGCGGGGAAGGTGAAAACCTTCAAACAGTTCGCGCCGCGTAACGGAAGTTGCTGGCACGAAGGGTGAAGAGTTAAGCGACGAACAATCCTTCTCTCCACCTTTAAAGTCTACAGAAAAGTCAGGTAGCCGAGTTCCAGGATGCGGGCATCGTATAATGGCTATTACCTCAGCCTTCCAAGCTGATGATGTGGGTTCGATTCCCACTGCCCGCTCCAAGATGTGCTGATATAGCTCAGTTGGTAGAGCGCACCCTTGGTAAGGGTGAGGTCGGCAGTTCGAATCTGCCTATCAGCACCACTTCTTAATTTCTCGCCCCCTGATTTTCTTTCTGTTTCCTGAATTCAACAAGCAAATGCTTGGTTGATGTGGTGATACCACCGATTTATCCGTGTCTTAGAGGGACAATCGATGTCTAAAGAAAAATTTGAACGTTCAAAACCGCACGTTAACGTCGGTACTATCGGCCACGTTGACCACGGCAAAACTACCCTGACTGCTGCAATCACTACCGTTCTGGCTAAAACCTACGGTGGTTCTGCACGTGCTTTCGACCAGATCGATAACGCGCCAGAAGAAAAAGCTCGTGGTATCACCATCAACACTTCTCACGTTGAATATGACACCCCGACTCGTCACTACGCGCACGTTGACTGCCCAGGGCACGCCGACTACGTGAAAAACATGATCACCGGTGCTGCTCAGATGGACGGCGCTATCCTGGTTGTCGCTGCGACTGACGGCCCTATGCCTCAGACTCGTGAGCACATCCTGCTGGGTCGTCAGGTTGGCGTTCCTTACATCATCGTATTCATGAACAAATGCGACATGGTTGATGATGAAGAGCTGCTGGAACTGGTAGAAATGGAAGTTCGTGAACTTCTGTCTGCTTATGACTTCCCTGGTGATGACCTGCCGGTTGTTCGTGGTTCAGCGCTGAAAGCACTGGAAGGCGAAGCTGAGTGGGAAGCTAAAATCATCGAGCTGGCCGGTCACCTGGATTCTTACATCCCAGAACCAGAGCGTGCTATCGACCAGCCGTTCCTGCTGCCAATCGAAGACGTCTTCTCCATCTCCGGTCGTGGTACCGTAGTTACCGGTCGTGTTGAGCGCGGTATCGTTAAAGTTGGCGAAGAAGTTGAAATCGTTGGTATCAAAGACACCGTTAAGTCTACCTGTACCGGCGTTGAAATGTTCCGCAAACTGCTGGACGAAGGCCGTGCTGGTGAGAACGTTGGTGTTCTGCTGCGTGGTATCAAGCGTGAAGACATCGAACGTGGTCAGGTACTGGCTAAACCAGGTTCCATCAAGCCACACACTCAGTTCGATTCAGAAGTGTATATCCTGAGCAAAGAAGAAGGTGGTCGTCATACTCCATTCTTCAAAGGCTACCGTCCACAGTTCTACTTCCGTACAACTGACGTGACCGGTACCATCGAACTGCCAGAAGGCGTAGAGATGGTAATGCCAGGCGATAACGTGAACATGGTTGTTACCCTGATCCACCCAATCGCTATGGACCAAGGCTTGCGTTTCGCAATCCGTGAAGGCGGCCGTACCGTTGGCGCTGGTGTTGTTGCCAAAGTTATCGCTTAATCGCGGATAATATTTGACGCGACATGCGATAAAAGGGCATCATTTGATGCCCTTTTTCTACGCTGTGAACTAGAACCTATCTCATCAGCGATTTTGCAGTCATAATCATTGGTGAGATGGGCTCTTAAACGGTATTGACTGAAATACGTCATGGCGTAAAACACCGGGATGCTGCCAAGCGGCATCTGTTCGGTTTGGTTTGCCTCGCATTGCGAGGCAAAGTTGTTTGTTCGAATCATTAGTGACAGGTTGGTTTATGAGTGCGAATACCGAGGCTCAAGGGAGCGGGCGCGGCCTTGAAGCGGCCAAGTGGTCAATCGTCGCCGTTCTGTTGGTTGTGGCTATCGTCGGTAACTATTACTACCGTGATTTCAGCCTGCCGCTGCGTGCGTTGGCCGTTGTCGTGGTTATTGCCGTTGCTGGTGCAGTGGCATTGATGACCACTAAAGGCAAAGCCACCGTTGCGTTTGCGCGCGAAGCGCGTACTGAAGTACGTAAAGTGATCTGGCCAACTCGTCAGGAAACGTTACACACCACGTTGATCGTTGCCGCGGTAACCGCCGTGATGTCACTGATTCTGTGGGGCCTGGATGGTATATTGGTCCGTCTGGTATCGTTTATTACTGGCCTGAGGTTCTAAAATGTCTGAAGCCCCAAAAAAACGCTGGTACGTCGTTCAGGCGTTTTCCGGTTTTGAAGGTCGCGTAGCGCAATCGCTGCGTGAACATATCAAACTGCACGATATGGAAGAGCTGTTCGGCGAAGTCATGGTTCCCACCGAAGAAGTGGTGGAGATCCGTGGTGGTCTGCGTCGTAAGAGTGAGCGTAAATTCTTCCCTGGCTATGTACTGGTTCAGATGGTGATGAATGACGCCAGCTGGCACTTGGTGCGCAGTGTTCCTCGTGTTATGGGCTTCATCGGTGGAACTTCCGATCGTCCTGCACCGATCAGCGATAAAGAAGTGGACGCGATTATGAACCGCCTGCAGCAGGCTGGTGATAAGCCACGTCCGAAAACGATGTTCGAGCCGGGTGAACTGGTGCGCGTCAACGATGGTCCATTTGCTGACTTTAACGGCGTCGTTGAAGAAGTGGACTACGAGAAGAGCCGCCTGAAAGTGTCTGTCTCCATCTTTGGCCGTGCAACGCCGGTGGAACTGGACTTTAGCCAGGTAGAAAAAGGCTGATCAAATAATCAGCAAGGCGAGCGGGTTTGTAGCTTGTCAGAGGCGCGAGATTGAACTATAATTTCGCGCCTTTTGTTTTTAGATGTCCTGCTCTTGCAGCGGGACGAAACACGGGGAGCCTCTCAGGAGGCGATATTACCCAAACGAGGAAATTTCAATGGCCAAGAAAGTACAAGCCTACGTTAAGCTGCAAGTTGCAGCCGGTATGGCTAACCCAAGTCCACCAGTTGGTCCAGCTCTGGGTCAGCAAGGTGTTAACATCATGGAATTCTGTAAGGCATTCAACGCTAAAACTGACAGCGTTGAGAAAGGCCTGCCGATCCCGGTTGTTATTACAGTTTATTCTGATCGCTCCTTCACTTTCGTTACCAAAACCCCGCCAGCAGCAGTTCTGCTGAAGAAAGCGGCTGGTATTAAATCTGGTTCCGGCAAGCCGAACAAAGATAAAGTTGGCAAAGTGACTAGTGCACAGGTTCGTGAAATCGCAGAAACCAAAGCTGCGGACATGACTGGTTCTGACGTTGCAGCGATGATTCGCTCCATCGAAGGTACTGCTCGTTCCATGGGCCTGGTAGTGGAGGATTAAGAAATGGCTAAGCTGACCAAGCGCATGCGCGTGATCCGTGACAAAGTTGATGCTACTAAACAGTATGACATCCTCGAAGCTGTTGCTCTGCTGAAAGAGCTGGCCACCGCTAAATTCGTAGAAAGCGTTGACGTTGCCGTTAACCTCGGCATCGACGCTCGTAAATCAGACCAAAACGTACGTGGTGCTACCGTTCTGCCACACGGCACCGGTCGCAGCGTTCGCGTTGCCGTATTTGCCCAGGGCCCTAACGCTGAAGCTGCTAAAGCTGCAGGCGCAGAGCTGGTAGGTATGGAAGATCTGGCTGACCTGATCAAGAAAGGCGAGATGAACTTCGACGTGGTTATTGCTTCCCCGGATGCAATGCGCGTTGTAGGTCAACTGGGCCAGGTTCTGGGTCCACGTGGTCTGATGCCTAACCCGAAAGTGGGTACCGTTACTCCTAACGTTGCAGAAGCTGTGAAGAACGCTAAAGCAGGTCAGGTTCGTTATCGTAACGACAAAAACGGTATCATCCATACCACTATCGGTAAGGTTGATTTCGACACAGACAAGCTGAAGGAAAACCTGGAGTCTCTGCTGGTTGCGCTGAAAAAAGCCAAACCATCTCAGGCAAAAGGCATGTACATCAAGAAAGTTAGCCTCTCCACCACCATGGGTGCTGGCGTTGCTATCGATCAAAGCGGTCTGAGTGCTGTAGCGAACTAATCACCTGGTGATTAATCGCTTTGACTTGGGGGTGGGATTCATCTAGAATCTTATCCCCCAAGGTTCTGCTACGTGCGGAACAACAGATTTTTCGGTTGGAGCCTGGCCTATCCAGGCCTCCGTCCAAGACCGCAGGTGTGCCGCAAGGCACTTAATCCTTCCTGCGTAGACGGTGACAGAGCCTAAAGAAATTTTTTCTTTTTTAAAAAGAATGGTCTTTGCTGGATTCTGCTCACCGTGTTAAGCCGCTCAACGGCGCGTGTTCGCACAAGCTGTTGAGTGAAGTGAGTTCCGGGGATTTCCCCGGCTAAATCCAGGAGCAAAAAGCTAATGGCATTAAATCTTCAAGACAAACAAGCGATTGTTGCTGAAGTCAACGAAGTAGCCAAAGGCGCGCTGTCTGCGGTAGTTGCGGATTCTCGTGGCGTTACCGTTGATAAAATGACTGAACTGCGTAAAGCAGGTCGTGAAGCTGGCGTTTACATGCGTGTTGTTCGCAACACCTTGATGCGTCGCGTAGTTGAAGGCACTCCGTTCGAATGCCTGAAAGACACGTTTGTCGGTCCAACCTTGATTGCATTCTCTACTGAACACCCGGGCGCTGCTGCTCGTCTGTTCAAAGAGTTCGCGAAAGCGAATGCAAAATTTGAGGTTAAAGCTGCGGCCTTTGAAGGTGAGCTGATCCCTGCGGCACAAATCGACCGCTTGGCAACGCTGCCTACTTACGAAGAAGCAATCGCACGCCTGATGGCAACCATGAAAGAAGCCGCTGCCGGCAAATTGGTTCGCACTCTGGCTGCAGTACGCGATCAGAAAGAAGCGGCATAAGCCTTTCTCTTTCTTAGCCTTTGCTTACGTATTTAAACTATTTCTGAATTTTAGGAACTTTTGTTATGTCTATCACTAAAGACCAAATTATCGAAGGCGTTGCAGCCCTGTCTGTAATGGAAATCGTTGAACTGATCGCCGCTATGGAAGAGAAGTTCGGTGTTTCTGCTGCTGCTGTAGCTGCAGGCCCTGCTGCTGCTGTTGAAGCTGCTGAAGAAAAAACTGAATTCGACGTTGTACTGAAAGGTATCGGCGCGAACAAAGTTGCAGTAATCAAAGCAGTACGTGGCGCAACTGGCCTGGGTCTGAAAGAAGCTAAAGACCTGGTTGAGTCTGCACCAGCAGCACTGAAAGAAGGCATCAGCAAAGACGACGCTGAAGCACTGAAAAAAGCTCTGGAAGAAGCTGGCGCTGAAGTTGAAGTTAAATAAGCCACTGCTTTTGGAGTGCAGTCTGTTTTAACTAACAGACTGATGGCTGGTGACTTTTTGGTCACCAGCCTTTTTGCGCTGTAGGGCGTCAGTAGAGTTTCACACTGTTTGACTACTGGCTAACCCCAATATTTCTTTCTATCGACGACTTAATATACTGCCCTCTGCGCCGCAGCCGAATCTGCCGCCACGGCAATGAAATGATTTAAGCGTGATAGAAACGAGTATTGCGGAAAGTGTTCTCGCTTTCCGGTCAACAAAACGGTGTTGCATGAACCGTCCCCTACCCGGACGGACAATAGGTTCGACTTTCCAGCGAGCTGAGGAACCCTATGGTTTACTCCTATACCGAGAAGAAACGTATTCGTAAGGATTTTGGTAAGCGTCCACAAGTTTTGGACATACCTTATCTCCTTTCTATCCAGCTTGACTCGTTCCAGAAATTTATCGAGCAAGATCCAGAAGGGCAATACGGCTTAGAAGCCGCATTCCGTTCTGTTTTCCCGATCCAGAGCTACAGTGGCAATTCGGAGCTGCAATACGTTAGCTACCGTCTTGGTGAGCCGGTGTTTGACGTTAAAGAGTGCCAGATCCGTGGTGTGACGTACTCTGCACCGCTGCGCGTAAAACTGCGCCTGGTCATCTATGAACGTGAAGCACCAGAAGGTACGGTCAAAGACATCAAGGAACAAGAAGTCTATATGGGCGAAATTCCGCTCATGACCGAAAACGGTACCTTTGTCATTAACGGTACTGAGAGGGTTATCGTATCCCAGCTGCATCGTAGTCCTGGTGTGTTCTTCGACAGCGATAAGGGCAAAACCCACTCCTCGGGCAAAGTGCTGTATAACGCACGTATCATCCCTTACCGTGGCTCATGGCTGGATTTCGAGTTTGACCCGAAAGACAACCTGTTCGTGCGTATCGACCGTCGCCGCAAACTGCCTGCGACCATTATTCTGCGCGCGCTGAGCTACACCACTGAGCAGATCCTTGACCTGTTCTTTGAGAAAATTGTTTTCGAGATCCGTGATAACAAGCTGCAGATGGAGCTGGTTCCAGAGCGTCTGCGTGGTGAAACTGCGTCCTTCGATATCGAAGCCAACGGTAAGATCTACGTTGAGAAAGCACGCCGTATCACCGCTCGTCATATCCGTCAGCTCGAAAAAGACGAAATTCGCAGCATTGAAGTACCGGTTGAGTACATCGCGGGCAAAGTGGTCGCGAAGGACTATATCGATACCAATACCGGCGAACTGATCTGTGCAGCCAACATGGAGCTGTCACTGGATCTGTTGGCCAAGCTGAGCCAGTCAGGCCACAAGCGTATCGAAACGCTGTTCACCAACGATCTGGACCACGGTGCGTACATCTCTGAAACCGTACGTGTCGACCCAACCAGCGATCGTCTGAGCGCTCTGGTAGAAATCTACCGCATGATGCGCCCTGGTGAGCCACCAACGCGTGAAGCGGCGGAAAGCCTGTTCGAGAACCTGTTCTTCTCTGAAGACCGCTACGATCTGTCTGCGGTTGGCCGGATGAAGTTCAACCGTTCTCTGCTGCGTGACGAGATCGAAGGTTCGGGCATCCTGAGCAAAGACGACATCATCGAAGTGATGAAGAAGCTCATCGATATCCGTAACGGTAAAGGCGAAGTGGACGATATCGACCACTTGGGCAACCGTCGTATCCGTTCCGTTGGCGAAATGGCCGAGAACCAGTTCCGTGTCGGTCTGGTACGTGTTGAGCGTGCGGTGAAAGAACGTCTGTCCCTGGGCGATCTGGATACCCTGATGCCTCAGGACATGATCAACGCCAAGCCAATTTCGGCGGCGGTGAAAGAGTTCTTCGGTTCAAGCCAGCTGTCCCAGTTTATGGACCAGAACAACCCGTTGTCCGAGATCACGCACAAACGTCGTATCTCTGCATTGGGCCCAGGCGGTCTGACCCGTGAACGTGCCGGCTTTGAAGTTCGAGACGTACACCCGACTCACTACGGTCGCGTGTGCCCAATCGAAACGCCGGAAGGTCCAAACATCGGTCTGATCAACTCCTTGTCCGTGTACGCACAGACCAACGAGTATGGCTTCCTGGAAACCCCGTACCGCCGCGTGCGTGACGGCGTGGTGACCGATGAAATCAACTATCTGTCTGCTATTGAAGAAGGCAACTTCGTTATCGCTCAGGCGAACTCCAACCTGGACGAAGAAGGCCGCTTTGAAGAGGACCTGGTTACCTGTCGTAGCAAAGGCGAATCAAGCCTGTTTAGCCGCGACCAGGTTGACTATATGGACGTATCAACCCAGCAGGTTGTCTCCGTTGGTGCTTCACTGATCCCATTCCTGGAACACGATGACGCCAACCGTGCATTGATGGGTGCGAACATGCAACGTCAAGCGGTGCCAACCCTGCGTGCTGACAAGCCGCTGGTAGGTACCGGTATGGAACGTGCCGTAGCGGTTGACTCCGGTGTTACTGCCGTTGCCAAACGTGGTGGTGTGATCCAGTACGTGGATGCTTCCCGTATCGTTATCAAAGTTAACGAAGACGAGATGTACCCGGGCGAAGCAGGTATCGATATTTATAACCTGACCAAGTACACCCGTTCTAACCAGAACACCTGTATCAACCAGATGCCTTGTGTGAATCTGGGTGAGCCAATCGAGCGCGGCGACGTGCTGGCAGATGGCCCGTCTACAGACCTGGGTGAACTGGCATTGGGTCAGAACATGCGCGTCGCGTTCATGCCTTGGAACGGCTACAACTTCGAAGACTCCATCTTGGTCTCCGAGCGTGTAGTACAGGAAGATCGCTTCACCACCATCCACATCCAGGAACTGGCTTGCGTGTCTCGCGACACCAAACTGGGGCCGGAAGAGATCACCGCCGACATCCCTAACGTGGGTGAAGCAGCGCTCTCCAAGCTGGATGAATCCGGTATCGTGTATATCGGTGCAGAAGTGACCGGTGGCGACATTCTGGTTGGTAAGGTAACGCCGAAAGGTGAAACCCAGCTGACGCCAGAAGAGAAGCTGCTGCGTGCGATCTTCGGTGAGAAAGCGTCTGACGTTAAAGACTCTTCTCTGCGCGTACCAAACGGCGTTTCCGGTACGGTTATCGACGTGCAGGTCTTTACCCGCGATGGCGTGGACAAAGACAAACGTGCGTTGGAAATCGAAGAGATGCAGCTGAAGCAGGCGAAGAAAGACCTGACTGAAGAACTGCAGATCCTGGAAGCTGGTCTGTTCGCTCGTATCCATGCGGTACTGGTTTCTGGTGGTATCGAAGCCGAGAAGCTGAGCAAACTGCCACGCGATCGCTGGTTGGAACTGGGCCTGACCGACGAAGACAAGCAAAACCAGCTGGAGCAGCTGGCAGAGCAGTACGACGAACTGAAATCCGACTTCGAGAAGAAGCTGGATGCCAAGCGTCGTAAGATCACCCAAGGCGACGATCTGGCACCAGGCGTGCTGAAAATCGTCAAGGTGTATCTGGCCGTTAAGCGTCAGATCCAACCGGGTGACAAGATGGCAGGCCGCCACGGTAACAAGGGTGTTATCTCCAAGATCAACCCGATCGAAGATATGCCTTACGATGAAAACGGTACGCCGGTTGACATCGTTCTGAACCCGCTGGGCGTTCCATCGCGTATGAACATCGGTCAGATCCTGGAAACTCACCTGGGTATGGCGGCGAAAGGCATTGGTGAGAAGATCAACCAAATGCTCAAGCAGCACCAGGAAGTGGCCAAGCTGCGTGAATTCATCCAGAAGGCTTACGATCTGGGTGACGGCGTTTGCCAGAAAGTTGACCTGAACACCTTCACCGACGACGAAGTCTTGCGTCTGGCAGAGAACCTGAAAAAAGGTATGCCGATCGCAACCCCAGTCTTCGATGGTGCGAAAGAGTCAGAAATCAAGCAACTGCTGGAAATGGGCGGTATCCCGACTTCAGGTCAGATTACGCTGTTTGATGGCCGTACCGGCGAGCAGTTCGAGCGCCAGGTAACCGTCGGCTATATGTACATGCTGAAACTGAACCACTTGGTTGACGATAAGATGCACGCGCGTTCTACCGGTTCTTACAGCTTGGTTACTCAGCAGCCGCTGGGTGGTAAGGCGCAATTCGGTGGTCAGCGCTTCGGTGAGATGGAAGTGTGGGCGCTGGAAGCATACGGCGCAGCTTACACCTTGCAGGAAATGCTTACCGTTAAGTCGGATGACGTCAACGGCCGTACCAAGATGTACAAAAACATCGTGGATGGCGATCACCGTATGGAACCAGGCATGCCGGAGTCCTTCAACGTACTGTTGAAAGAAATCCGCTCGCTGGGTATCAACATCGAACTGGAAGGCGACTAATCGCTATTCCAGCTCTGGCTCCCGACCTTAGGGAGCCAGAGGGTGGTTGTTCAGGTCACACGGGCGCACGATTTGTCAGCGTGCTCCCAACAGGTTTAACTCCGACAGGAGCCAATCCGTGAAAGACTTATTAAAGTTTCTGAAAGCGCAAACTAAGACCGAAGAGTTTGATGCGATCAAGATTGCTCTGGCATCGCCAGACATGATCCGTTCATGGTCGTTCGGTGAAGTTAAAAAGCCGGAAACCATTAACTACCGTACGTTCAAACCTGAGCGTGACGGCCTTTTCTGCGCCCGTATCTTTGGGCCGGTAAAAGATTACGAGTGCCTGTGCGGTAAGTACAAGCGCTTGAAACACCGCGGCGTGATCTGTGAGAAGTGCGGCGTTGAAGTGACCCAGACCAAAGTACGCCGTGAGCGTATGGGCCACATCGAACTGGCTTCTCCGACTGCGCACATCTGGTTCCTGAAATCGCTGCCTTCGCGCATCGGTTTGCTGCTGGATATGCCGCTGCGTGACATCGAACGTGTACTGTACTTCGAATCCTACGTGGTAGTCGAAGGCGGTATGACCAACCTCGAGCGTCGTCAGATCCTGACTGAAGAGCAGTATCTGGATGCGCTGGAAGAGTTTGGTGACGAATTCGACGCCAAGATGGGTGCGGAAGCTATTCAGGCCCTGTTGAAAAACATGGATCTGGAAGCCGAGTGTGAGCAGCTGCGTGAAGAGCTGAACGAAACCAACTCCGAAACCAAGCGTAAGAAGCTGACCAAGCGTATCAAGCTGCTGGAAGCGTTCGTGCAATCTGGTAACAAGCCAGAGTGGATGATCCTGACCGTGCTGCCGGTACTGCCGCCAGATCTGCGTCCATTGGTTCCATTGGATGGTGGCCGTTTCGCGACTTCAGATCTGAACGATCTGTACCGCCGCGTGATCAACCGTAACAACCGTCTGAAACGCCTGCTGGATCTGGCTGCGCCTGACATCATCGTGCGCAACGAAAAGCGTATGCTGCAAGAAGCGGTAGATGCCCTGCTGGATAACGGTCGTCGCGGTCGTGCTATCACCGGTTCCAACAAGCGTCCTCTGAAATCTTTGGCCGACATGATCAAAGGTAAGCAGGGTCGTTTCCGTCAGAACCTGTTGGGTAAACGTGTTGACTACTCTGGTCGTTCTGTCATCACCGTAGGTCCATACCTGCGTCTGCATCAGTGCGGTCTGCCGAAGAAAATGGCACTGGAGCTGTTCAAACCGTTCATCTACGGCAAGCTGGAACTGCGTGGCCTGGCCACAACGATCAAAGCCGCCAAGAAAATGGTTGAGCGCGAAGAAGCTGTCGTTTGGGATATCCTGGACGAAGTGATCCGCGAACACCCGGTACTGCTGAACCGTGCACCAACCCTGCACCGTTTGGGTATCCAGGCGTTTGAACCGGTTCTGATCGAAGGTAAAGCGATCCAGCTGCACCCGCTGGTTTGTGCGGCCTACAACGCCGACTTCGATGGTGACCAGATGGCTGTTCACGTACCGTTGACGCTGGAAGCCCAGCTGGAAGCGCGTGCGTTGATGATGTCTACCAACAACATCCTGTCACCAGCGAACGGCGAGCCAATCATCGTTCCTTCTCAGGACGTTGTATTGGGTCTGTACTATATGACTCGTGACTGTGTTAACGCCAAAGGCGAAGGCATGGTTCTGACGGGTCCTAAAGAAGCTGAACGCGTTTACCGCGCCGGTTTGGCCTCTCTGCATGCACGCGTAAAAGTGCGTATTACAGAAGAGATCAAGAATACCGAAGGTGAATCTGTTCACCAGACTTCGATTATTGATACCACCATCGGTCGCGCCATCCTGTGGATGATCGTACCGCAAGGTCTGCCTTACTCGATCGTTAACCAGCCTCTGGGCAAGAAAGCGATCTCCAAGATGCTGAACACCTGTTACCGCATCCTGGGCCTGAAGCCGACCGTAATCTTCGCTGACCAGATCATGTACACCGGTTTTGCTTACGCTGCCCGTTCAGGCGCATCCGTAGGTATCGATGACATGGTTATCCCAGCCAAGAAAGCAGAGATCATCGAAGAAGCGGAAACCGAAGTTGCCGAGATCCAGGAGCAGTTCCAGTCTGGTCTGGTTACCGCGGGCGAACGCTACAACAAAGTGATCGATATCTGGGCTGCGGCGAACGAACGTGTTGCTAAAGCGATGATGGAAAACCTGTCGGTTGAAGACGTGGTTAACCGTGACGGCGTGGTGGAACAACAAGTTTCCTTCAACAGCATCTTTATGATGGCCGACTCCGGTGCTCGTGGTTCTGCCGCTCAGATCCGTCAGTTGGCGGGTATGCGTGGCCTGATGGCCAAGCCAGATGGCTCCATCATCGAAACGCCAATCACAGCGAACTTCCGTGAAGGTCTGAACGTACTCCAGTACTTCATCTCCACGCACGGTGCTCGTAAAGGCTTGGCGGATACCGCACTGAAAACGGCAAACTCCGGTTATCTGACCCGTCGTCTGGTTGACGTGGCGCAGGACCTGGTAGTGACCGAAGACGACTGTGGTACTCACAACGGCATCATGATGACTCCGGTTATCGAAGGTGGTGACGTTAAAGAGCCACTGCGTGAACGCGTTCTGGGTCGTGTGACCGCTGAAGATGTCATCAAGCCGGGTACGGCAGACATCCTGGTGCCACGCAACACCCTGCTGAACGAGAAGACCTGTGACCTGTTGGAAGAGAACTCTGTCGACAGCGTTAAAGTCCGTTCCGTAGTTAGCTGTGAAACCGACTTTGGCGTGTGCGCCAACTGCTATGGTCGCGACCTGGCACGTGGCCACATCATCAACAAAGGTGAAGCTATCGGCGTTATCGCGGCCCAGTCCATCGGTGAGCCGGGTACACAGCTGACGATGCGTACGTTCCACATCGGTGGTGCGGCATCTCGTGCGGCAGCAGAATCCAGCATCCAGGTGAAGAACAAAGGTAACCTGAAGCTGAGCAACGTGAAGTTCGTTATGAACGCCTCAGGCAAGCTGGTCATTACCTCGCGTAATACCGAACTGAAGCTGATCGACGAATTCGGCCGTACCAAAGAAAGCTACAAAGTGCCTTACGGTGCCGTAATGGGCAAAGGTGATGGTGCAGAAGTTAACGGCGGCGAAACCGTTGCTAACTGGGATCCACATACCATGCCGGTTGTGACCGAGGTGAGCGGTTTCATTCGCTTCGCCGATATGGTTGACGGCCAGACCATTACCCGCCAGACCGACGAACTGACCGGTTTGTCTTCTCTGGTGGTACTGGACAGCGCAGAACGTACCGGTAGCGGTAAAGACCTGCGTCCGGCACTGAAAATCGTTGATGCCAAAGGCGACGACGTATTGATCCCAGGTACTGATATGCCTGCTCAATACTTCCTGCCGGGTAAAGCGATTGTGCAGCTGGAAGACGGCATTCAGATCGGTGCGGGTGATACCCTGGCGCGTATTCCTCAGGAATCCGGCGGTACCAAGGATATTACCGGTGGTCTGCCACGCGTTGCGGATCTGTTCGAAGCACGTCGTCCGAAAGAGCCGGCAATCCTGGCTGAAATCAGCGGGATTATCTCGTTCGGTAAAGAGACCAAAGGCAAACGTCGCCTGGTAATCTCTCCACTGGACGGCAGCGACGCTTACGAAGAGATGATCCCTAAATGGCGTCAGCTCAACGTGTTCGAAGGTGAAATTGTGGAACGTGGTGACGTTGTTTCTGACGGCCCAGAATCTCCACATGACATTCTGCGTCTGCGTGGTGTGCATGCGGTTACCCGCTACATCACCAACGAAGTGCAGGAAGTTTACCGTCTGCAAGGCGTTAAGATTAACGATAAACACATCGAAGTTATCGTTCGTCAGATGCTGCGTAAAGGGACCATCGTTAGCGCTGGTAGCACCGAGTTCCTGGAAGGCGAACAGGCTGAAGTATCACGCGTTAAGATTGCTAACCGTAAACTTGCTGCTGAAGGCAAGATCGAAGCAACCTTCTCACGCGATCTGCTGGGTATCACCAAGGCTTCCTTGGCGACCGAGTCCTTCATCTCTGCTGCATCGTTCCAGGAAACGACGCGCGTTCTCACCGAAGCGGCTGTTGCCGGTAAGCGTGATGAACTGCGCGGCCTGAAAGAGAACGTGATCGTGGGCCGTCTGATCCCAGCCGGTACCGGTTACGCTTATCATCAGGATCGTATGCGCCGTAAGGCTCTGGGTGAAACTCCGGTTGTTCCGCTGGTGAGTGCGGAAGAAGCGACAGCCAACCTGGCCGAATTGCTCAACGCTGGCAACCTGGGTGGCAGTGACGAATAAGTCACCTGATCCCTGACTGTACGTTTTGCAGTGAATGACTAAAGCCCTGGCTATCCTAGCCGGGGCTTTTTGTTGTACAGTGCTGTAAAGTTAAAATAACGGAACAGGCATGGACACCTCAACTTCAGTCAGTGGCAGCCGCGCTGCCAACAGCGAAATAACCTCACCAACCCAGTACTCTCAAAGCCGTGCGCGGCGTGCCGCCTGGGGAAGCTTTGTTGGCGCCGTAGTCGATTGGTACGACTTCCTGCTGTACGGAATAGTTGCCGCTTTAGTCTTTAACACCGAATTTTTCCCGCAGGTCAGCCCAACGATGGGCACGCTGGCCGCCTTTGGCACCTTTGGCGTCGGTTTTCTGTTCCGCCCGCTAGGTGGCATGGTGTTCGGGCACTTTGGCGATAAGCTGGGCCGTAAGCGCATGCTGATGATCACCGTCTGGATGATGGGGATCTCTACGGCGTTGATTGGCCTGTTGCCCTCTTTCGATTCAGTCGGCTGGTGGGCCCCGGTGATGCTGGTACTGCTACGAGCGGTGCAAGGGTTTGCCGTGGGCGGCGAATGGGGCGGTGCAGCCTTGCTGGCGGTAGAAAGCGCGCCGAAGAAGAGAAAAGCCTTTTACAGCAGCGGCGTACAGATTGGTTTTGGCGTCGGGTTGCTGTTGGCTACCGGCTCGGTTTCCCTAGTCAGCCATTTCACCAGCAATGCGGACTTTATTAGCTGGGGCTGGCGTTTGCCGTTCCTGTTCAGCCTGGTGCTGGTCGCCATTGCCTGGTGGATCCGTAACGGCATGGACGAGTCTCAGGAGTTTGAAGCCAATAAAACGCTGCACGAACGGGCCGAGAAAATCCGCAAGTTCCCAATCTTTGAGGCGCTGCGCCAGAATCCCAAAGCCTTCTTGTTGATCATTGCCCTACGCTTTGGCGAACTGCTGACGATGTATATCGTCACGGCCTTTGCCATGAACTACTCGACCACCCATCTTGGCCTGTCACGGGATCTGTTCCTGAATATCGGCTTGTTGGTGGGAGCGGTGAGCTGTGTCTCGATCCCTTGCTTTGCCTATTTGGCCGATAGCTTTGGCAGACGCCGGATCTACGTGACGGGAGCATTGATTGGTGTTGCCAGCACGGTACCGTTTTTCATGGCGCTCGAGAGCCGTAACACGGTGATGATTATCTTCTTTGCCATCATGCTGGGAAATATGGCGCACGACATGCTGGTTAGCGTGCAGCAGCCAATGTTTACCGAACTGTTCGGCACGACATATCGTTATAGCGGTGCTGGAGTGGGTTATCAGGTCGCAAGCGTGGTCGGCGGGGGCTTCACGCCGTTTATTGCCGTGTTGCTGGTGGAGTTGATGGACGGCTCCTGGCATCTGGTTGCCGCCTATCTGGCGCTGGGATGTTTGCTTTCGGCCATTGTAGGTATGCGTATGAAACCCCAGACGGCCGAATAAAGCAGAGGAACCGGAAGCGTGCGGCCAGTCCCCGCACGCTCCGGCGTTTGGTAAGCAAGGTTATCAAGAGGGGGAGATAACCTTGGTTGGCTTAGAAACGCCTGCCAACACCGCCACTATAACCAGGCCATTTTTCCCTGCCAGCTCGCCTTGGCGGCTTTGCGTAGTGTTTCCAGACCTATTGGCTTGATGGTGCAACCGTTGCAGGCAGTTGCGTAGCGCGTCCCAGATAATCATCCCAATCTTTCCACACCGGCTGTAGCCCCGCGGCACCGATTGCCTGTGCCACCTGCTGCGGCGTTCGGCTGTCGTGCGGTTCGAACTGTTCCAGCTCTGGCGGCACATCGTCGGCATAACCGCCCGGCTGGGTTTTGGAACCGGCACTGACGCTGTTGATGGCTACCGGGATCATATGGTCGCGGAAGAAGGCCGACTCTCGTGTAGATAATGAAAGCTCCACGTCAGGAGCGAATAACCGGAAAGCACAGATCAACTGTACCAGTTGCGGTTCACTCATGATCGAGGCCGGCTCAATACCCCCGGCACAGGGCCGCAGGCGAGGGAACGAGATCGAGTAACGGCTCTGCCAGTAAGTCTGTTGCAGGTAAAACAGATGCTCTGCCAGCAGATAGCAGTCCGTGCGCCAACTGCTGGAAAGCCCAATCAGCGCCCCTAGCCCGATCTTGTCGATCCCGGCGCGCCCCAGACGATCCGGTGTACTCAGTCGCCAATGAAAATCCTGTTTCTGGCCACGCAGATGGTGCTGCTGATAGGTCGCGGGATGATAGGTTTCCTGATAGACCAATACGCCGTCCAGCCCAAGGGTTTTCAGCTCGGCGTAGTCTTGTTGTGCCAGAGGCTGCACCTCCATCATCAGCGAACTGAAATGACGGCGAATGGCGGGCAGATGCTGGCGGAAATAATCCATGCCGACTTTGCGCTGATGTTCTCCGGTCACCAGCAGCAGGTGCTCAAATCCTAATGCTTTGATAGCCGCGCATTCCCGTTCGATCTCTGCCGCATCCAGCGTTTTGCGCTTGAGGTGGTTACTCATCGAAAAGCCGCAGTAGGTACAATCGTTGGCACACAGGTTAGAAAGATATAACGGCACATAGAAGCTCACCACGTTACCGAAACGCTGGCGGGTGAGCTGCTGTGCTCGTTGCGCCAGGGGCTCCAGATAGGGAGCGGCGGCAGGGGAGATAAGCGCCATAAAATCCTCCCGCGTCAGCTTGGGGCTATTCAGTGCCTGCTCAACGTCACGCGCCGTTTTGCTGTTAATACGCAGCGTCAGGTCATCCCAATCCCACCCGAGCAGGCGCTCGCTAAAATCACTGGCCATCAGCGTGTCTCCTCTGAATGACTGAGGAACGCCGTCAGCGGGCTGGATGCGGCGGCGATAGACTGGCGGCTGCCTAGCCCTGAGTTGCGTGCTAACTCTCCGGCCTCCAGTGCCAGCCGGAAAGCACGGGCCATTTGCACCGGATCCCGCGCCACGGCGATGGCGGTATTGACCAGTACCGCATCGGCTCCCAGTTCTATCGCCTCTAACGCATGGCTTGGGGCACCGATCCCGGCATCAATGACTACCGGCACTTTGGCCTGTTCAATAATGATCTCAAGGAAATCACGGGTCAGTAAGCCACGGTTAGAACCGATCGGCGCGCCGAGTGGCATCACGGCGGCACAACCCGCTTCTTCCAGCCGCTTACACAGTACCGGATCGGCACCGCAGTAAGGCAGCACCACAAAGCCCTGTTTGACCAGGGTTTCCGCCGCCTTGAGCGTTTCGATCGGATCTGGCAGCAGGTACTTCACCTCTGGGTGAATTTCCAGTTTGACCCAGTGAGTCCCCAGAGCTTCACGCGCCAGGCGGGCGGCAAACACCGCCTCATCTGCCGTTTTTGCCCCTGAAGTGTTGGGGAGTAATTTCACGCCCAACCGTTGTAGCGGTGCCAGAATGGCGTCATTCCCGCCGCGCAGGTCGACGCGTTTCATCGCCATAGTGACCAGTTGTGAGCCGGAGGCTTGTAGCGCAGCCAGCATTAACTCGGGCGTGGCGAATTTCCCCGTGCCGGTAAACAGGCGTGAGGTAAAGGTGGTATCGGCGATTTGCAGCATGTCAGCCTCCGGCAATCGCTTGAAACAGCAAGATGTCATCACCGTCCTGCACCTGACGGGTGGCCCAGTCGCTGCGTGGAATGATGACCTGGTTGATCGCCAATGCGCTGCCTGGCTGGTGGCGTTCCAGCCGTTCGAGCAGTGCGCCAATGCTTAACGGCTGCTCCAGCTCCAGCGGTTGATCGTTGAGGGTGATCTTCATGCTGGCTCTCCGCAGAGGGGGCAGGTGCTGGCTTTGCTCAATTGCAGGGTGCTCCAGCTTTGCTGCTTACCGTCGAACAGGCGCAGCTTGCCGCTAAGTGAGGAGGGTAACCCAGCCAGCATTTTTATCGCTTCCAGCGCCTGCAGCGTTCCGATCACACCGACGACCGGGCCGAGCACACCCGCCGTGCGGCAGTTGCGCTGCGGTTCGGTTTGTTCCGGGTAGAGGCAGGCATAGCAGCCGTGGGCATACGGCGGCTCAATAACCAGCAACTGGCCGCTGAACCCTACCGCGCTGCCGCTGATCAACGGCACGCTGGCTTGGATGCAGGCGGCATTCACCGCATGACGGGTGGCCATGTTGTCGCTGCAATCGAGCACCAGATCGGCACGGGCGACCGCATCGCTCAGCGTAGCCCCTTGCAGGCGTTGCTCCAGCGCGATCGACTCCACCAGAGGGTTCAGTGCTTGCAAGTGGTGCTTTGCCAACTGAGCCTTGTTGGCGGCGATATCACCAGTGCGGTACAGAATTTGCCGTTGCAGATTGGTGAGGTGTAGCTGGTCATCATCGGCCAACAGCAAGATACCAACGCCAGCGGCAGCGAGGTATAGCGCCGCCGGAGAGCCTAATCCCCCCAACCCGACGATCAGCACCGTGGCTTGTTTCAGCTTTTCCTGCCCCTCGGGACCGACATCTTCCAGCAGTAGCTGCCGGCTGTAGCGCAAGAACTCTTGGTCATTGAGCATCGCGCGACTCCTTGCCTTCAATCAGTTGCAGCAGCGTTGCCGTAGCGGCGCGCCAGTCTGGTGCCTGGGTGATGGCGCTGACCACCGCCACGCTGCCAACCCCGCAAGCCAGCACGGCGGGGACGCGCTCGATGCTGATCCCGCCAATGGCTACGGTTGGATACTGCTGTAATCCGGCGACGTGGCGTTGCAACTCGGCCAAACCTTGCGGTTCAGAGGGCATCTCCTTGGTTTGCGTTGGGAAGATATGTCCCAGTGCGATATAGGAAGGTTTGACGGCGATCGCCCGCGCCAGCTCGGCATCGTCATGGGTGGAAACGCCCAGGCGCAATCCTGCACGATGGATAGCTGCCAGATCGGTGGTGTCCAAATCTTCCTGCCCCAGGTGGACGCCGTAGGCATCATGCTTAATCGCCAACCGCCAATAATCATTGATAAACAGCCGGGCCTGATAGCGCTTGCCAAGAGCGATGGCGGCGGCAATGTCCGCCTCCACTTGCTCGTCTGGCAGATCTTTGATGCGTAGTTGGATAGTGGTAACGCCTGCCTCCAGCAGGCGGGCGATCCATTCAACGCTGTCGACAACCGGGTATAAACCCAGCCTGTGCGGTGTTGCAGGGAAGGGAGAGGTGAGGTTAGTCATTATTTATCTCCTCCTGCAAATTGGCCGCGCTGTGGTAGATCTCGCTGCCGCGTGAGCGGAATTCAGCCGACATTTTCTCCATCCCGGTCAGTTGCACTTCGATCGGCTTGGCGGCTTCCTGTGCGGCAGCATAGTCACGCACTTCCTGGGAGATTTTCATGGAGCAGAACTTCGGCCCACACATGGAGCAGAAGTGGGCGATCTTGCCGGATTCTTGCGGCAGCGTTTCGTCGTGATAGGCGCGGGCGGTTTGTGGATCCAGCGCCAGGTTGAACTGATCTTCCCAACGGAACTCAAAGCGCGCCTTGGACATGGCGTTATCGCGGATCTGTGCGCCCGGATGGCCTTTTGCCAAGTCGGCGGCGTGAGCGGCGATCTTGTAAGTGATCAGCCCCTGTTTCACGTCTTCTTTGTTAGGCAGCCCCAGATGTTCCTTCGGCGTCACGTAGCAAAGCATCGCACAGCCGAACCAGCCGATCATTGCCGCGCCGATCCCGGAGGTGAAATGGTCATAACCCGGTGCGATATCGGTGGTCAATGGCCCCAGCGTGTAGAACGGTGCTTCATGGCAATGTTCCAGCTCCTCGGTCATGTTGCGGCGGATCATCTGCATCGGCACGTGGCCTGGGCCTTCGATCATCACCTGTACGTCATATTCCCAGGCAATCTTGGTCAGTTCACCCAGCGTATGCAGTTCAGCGAATTGTGCTTCGTCATTGGCATCCTGGATCGAGCCTGGACGCAGGCCGTCGCCGAGTGACAGCGAGACATCGTAAGCGGCGCAAATTTCGCAGATCTCGCGGAAGTGCTGATAGAGGAAGTTTTCCTGATGATGCGACAGGCACCACTTCGCCATGATCGAGCCGCCACGGGAGACAATGCCGGTCAGGCGTTTGGCGGTCATCGGCACATAGCGCAGCAACACCCCGGCGTGAATGGTGAAGTAATCGACGCCTTGCTCAGCCTGTTCCAGCAGGGTATCGCGGAACATTTCCCAGGTCAGGTTCTCCGCTACGCCGTTCACTTTTTCCAGCGCCTGATAGATCGGCACCGTACCAATCGGCACCGGGCTGTTACGCAGGATCCATTCACGGGTTTCGTGGATATAACGGCCCGTGGAGAGATCCATCACGGTGTCAGCGCCCCAGCGGGTTGACCACACCAGCTTCTCGACCTCCTCTTCGATCGAAGAGGTGACCGCCGAGTTGCCGATATTGGCATTCACCTTCACCAGGAAATTACGACCAATAATCATCGGCTCGGATTCCGGGTGGTTGATGTTGGCGGGGATGATGGCGCGGCCAGCGGCCACTTCCTGGCGCACAAATTCCGGCGTGATATTTTCCGGTAGATTGGCGCCCCAGCTTTGGCCGGGATGCTGGTGGCGCAGCACTTCACCACGAATGCGCTCACGGCCCATATTTTCGCGAATGGCGATAAATTCCATCTCTGGGGTGACAATACCGGCGCGAGCGTAATGCAACTGCGTAACGCATTTACCCGGCAGGGCTTTGCGGGGCAGCGGTAGGTGCTCAAAGCGCAGATGGTCTAACCCAACATCCGCCAGTCGTTGTTGGGTGAAGCCGGAACTGACGCCGTTTAACGCTTCGGTATCGGCACGTTCGGCGATCCAGTCCGCTCGTACCTTGGCCAAGCCACGATGTACGTCGATCAACGCTTGCGGATCGCCATACGGCCCTGCGGTGTCATACACCGGAATGGCTTCGTTCTGTTCATATTGGGGCTGGTCTTTGTTGCCGCCAATCAGCGTCGGGCTGAGCTGGATCTCACGCATGGGTACCTGAATATCGCTGCGCGACCCTGCGAGATAGATCCGCTGTGAGTTAGGGAAGGTAACGCCTTGCAGAGAGTCGATAAAATCTTGCGCTTGGTCACGCTGCTGTTTACGGGCACGAGGTTGGTTCACGGTAGACATAGCAAATTCCTATCAGTGTAGTGATGTGTGGAAAATTGCTTGTCTGGAGCTCGGAGGGAGTAATGATGGTAGCCGGTAAGGCAGGCACAGCCCCTGGCGGGAGCATCTTGCCTATGGCGATAGATTACTCTTGTTCCCTTCGCGGGTATTAACCCGATCAGGTTCCGCGGATCCCGAATTAACGGTCTCAGCCTGGCCAATTTAATGAAAAATCAGCGCTAGGCACTCCGACAAGAGCCCTCAGTATAAGAGGGTAAACAAAAACTACAAGCCATCCCCCATCATCTTTCAGGCCGTAGCGTTGTTGGCTGCCTAGCTACGGCTTGAAATCTATGGGGGGATAATTAGGCTGGATGAGACATAGATTCAGTGTTCGTGGGGCCCGGTTGGCCCTGCTGCCAGGTTTCTGCCGCCAGCTGGATCAACTGATCTTCCAAGGCGAAACGTGATGCCAGGGCTTCGCCGATATCTGACAGCGCCTGATTGAGTTCTTCACACACGTCCTGATCGATAACGACTTCGGTGTAGCGGTCGTGGAACGCCATCACGGCTTCGGTATTGGCCTGTAATTTTGGGTAGAACTTGGTGGCTAGCGCCATTTTGGGGCTGGCGGATCCTTCCACTTGTTTGATAATTTTGTCATAAATGTGAAAATGCCCGGCAGAGAGATAATCCACCAGATTCTGGCAAAAGTTCTCCAGCGCTTTTTCATTGAGCGGCGTATGCTTTTCTTTGTTGGGTTTAATGCCGACTAAACTGCAGTAGGCCACCAGTAGCTGTTTGCGTGCCTGCAACCATTGATCGACTAATTCGTTACTGCCACCAACGCGCTGAGTCAGGCTTTCCAATCGGTTGAGCATGGTTGACTCCGTGTGTAAGAGAAAGAAAAAGTGGTAAGTTAATAAAATGTAACAAAGAGCATTCCTAGATTGCCAGTGAAGCAGAGGTTGTGCAACAACATATGGAACTTGCATTAACGGGTAACGAAAATGGCTGGTGGATCGTCAGCCATGAAAGCAAAATTTGGTTACCAAACGGTGAATTGCCGTTTGGTTCTGCCGCATTATTTTCCTTGCAAGGCCGACCGGCTCGGCAAATTGGCGAATGGGAGGGGGCACCGGTCTGGCTGGTGCGCCAGCCAATGCCGAAAGAGATGGGATCGGTGCGGCAACTGCTCAGTCTCGATCGCGGCCTGTTCCAACTGGCCGGGCGCGGCGTACAGCTGGCCGACTTTTATCGCTCGCACCGGTTCTGTGGCTACTGCGGTCATGAGATGCACCTTAGCCGCACCGAAAGCGCTTGTCTGTGCGACAACTGCCGCGAACGCTATTACCCGCAGATTGCCCCTTGCGTCATTGTCGCTATCCGCCGCAATGATGAGATCCTGCTGGCACAGCATGTGCGCCACCGTGGGGGGATCCATACCGTGCTGGCGGGGTTTGTGGAGGTGGGGGAAACCCTGGAGCAGGCCGTAGCGCGCGAGGTGATGGAAGAAAGTAATATCGCTATTACCAACCTGCGTTACGTGACTTCGCAACCCTGGCCGTTCCCTCATTCGCTGATGATGGCGTTTATGGCCGAGTATCAGGGCGGTGAACTGCGCCACGATCCGAAAGAGTTGCTCAATGCGGGCTGGTATCGCTATGACCAACTGCCGCTGCTGCCACCGCCTGGTACCGTGGCGCGCCGCCTGATCGAGGACACCGTGGCGCTGTGTCGGGCAGAATAAGGTACAATGGCGGCAGATAATCAAGGGAGCCCAAGAAATGAATGAGTTGAAGAACGATCGCTATCTGCGTGCGCTGCTGCGCCAGCCGGTGGATCTCACCCCTGTATGGATGATGCGCCAGGCCGGTCGTTATTTGCCAGAGTACAAAGCCACCCGTGCTCAGGCCGGGGATTTCATGTCGCTGTGCAAAAATGCCGAACTGGCCTGTGAGGTGACATTACAGCCCCTGCGCCGTTATGCGCTGGACGCCGCCATCCTGTTCTCCGACATTCTCACCATTCCCGATGCCATGGGGCTTGGGCTCTATTTCGAAACCGGGGAAGGTCCGCGTTTTTCTTCGCCAATCACCTGCCGTGCCGACGTAGAGAAGCTGCCTGCATTTGATCCGGAAGACGAGCTGGGCTATGTCATGAACGCGGTGCGTACCATCCGCCGTGAATTGAAGGGTGAAGTGCCACTGATCGGTTTCTCCGGCAGCCCATGGACGTTGGCGACCTATATGGTTGAAGGCGGCAGCAGCAAGGCATTCACCAAGCTGAAGAAAATGATGTACGCCGAGCCGCAGACGCTGCATTTGCTGCTGGATAAGCTGGCAGACAGCGTGATCCTGTATCTCAATGCCCAAATCAAAGCCGGGGCGCAGTCCGTAATGGTATTCGATACCTGGGGCGGCGTGCTGACGGGCCGTGATTATCGCGAATTCTCACTGCATTATATGCATAAAATCGTCGATGGCCTGCTGCGTGAAAATGACGGACGCCGGGTGCCGGTGACGCTGTTCACCAAAGGCGGCGGCCAGTGGCTGGAAGCGATGGCGGCCACCGGTTGCGATGCGTTGGGCCTGGATTGGACCACCGATATTGCCGATGCGCGCCGCCGTGTGGGCGATAAAGTCGCGCTGCAGGGGAATATGGATCCTTCCATGCTATACGCCGCACCGGAACGCATCGCCCAGGAAGTGGAAACCATTCTGGCCGGTTTTGGCCAGGGCGAAGGTCATGTCTTCAATCTTGGCCACGGTATTCATCAAGACGTGCCACCGGAACATGCCGGGGCCTTCGTTGAAGCGGTGCATGCGCTGTCGGCCAAATACCACGGCTAAACCGCAAGGAGACGCTGTGATCGATACTCAGGCTCTGCGCGCCGAACAGCTAAGGCGCGCCGGGGAAGTCATTCGTCACGATGATTTTCTGCAAGACCCACCGGCGTTTATCGCCGGTGCGGACGTCGGTTTTGAACAAGAAGGCGCGGTAACACGCGCCGCTATTGCAATCCTGCGCTATCCTTCACTCGAGCTGGTGGAGTATCAGATCGCCCGTATCAGCACCACCATGCCCTATATCCCCGGATTTCTCTCGTTTCGCGAGTACCCTGCGCTGATTGCTGCCTGGGAGCAGCTGCAACAGAAGCCCGACCTGATCTTTGTCGATGGCCATGGCATTTCCCATCCAAGACGCCTGGGGGTTGCCAGCCACTTTGGCCTGCTGGTCAACGTGCCGACCATTGGCGTGGCCAAGAAGCGTTTATGTGGTAAATTTTCCCCGCTGGACGTTACCGTTGGCTCGTTGGCCGCGCTGGAGGACAAGGGCGAACAGCTGGGATGGGTATGGAGAAGCAAAGAGCGTTGTAATCCGTTATTTATCGCCACGGGCCATCGCGTGAGCACCGACAGCGCCTTGGCCTGGGTACAACGCTGCATGGCTGGCTACCGCTTGCCGGAGCCCACGCGTTGGGCCGATGCCATTGCCTCACGCCGCCCGGCCTTTGTACGCTGGTTACAGCAGCATCCAGAGGTGTCGTAATGAGCGATTTCGGGTACACTGCGCGGCAGATAATGAGTAAGAGAGTAGACAATGCTACGTAACCCGATTCATTTACGCTTGGAAAAGCTGGAAAGCTGGCAGCATTTGACCTTTATGGCCTGCCTGTGCGAGCGTATGTACCCGAATTACCAGATGTTCTGTCTACAGACGGAATTTGGCGACCCGGCGGTTTATCGCCGTATCCTGGACTTGGTCTGGGAAACGCTGGTGGTGAAAGACGCCAAGGTCAACTTTGACAGCCAGCTGGAAAAGTTGGAAGAGGCGATCCCGTCGGCAGAAGATTACGATCTTTATGGCGTTTACCCAGCGATCGATGCCTGCATCGCATTAGGGGAATTGATCCATTCGCGCCTCAGCGGAGAGACGTTGGAGCACGCCATTGCCATCAGCGAAACCTCAATTCGCACCGTGGCGATGTTGGAAATGACCCAGGCTGGCAAAGAAATGACCGACGAAGAGCTGAAAATTTTGCCTGCCGTTGAGGAAGAATGGGACATTCAATGGGAGATTTTCCGCCTGTTGGCCGCCTGCGAAGAGCGTGATCTGGATCTGATCAAAGGGTTACGATCTGACCTGCGCGAGGCCGCGGTGAGTAACATTGGGATAAATTTAACGCAATAAGGCAAGAAAACGTGATTTAACGTCTGATTTGTCGTGCCTTAAGGCTTCACATCCGCACCCTGTCTGGTCTACATTTGGGGGGCGAAAAAAAAGTGGCTATCGGTGCGTGTATGCAGGAGAGTGCTGTCCATCGGCATATCCGTCGCACTCGATGCTTTGCAAACGATAAACACACTGTAAGGATAACTTATGAACAAGACTCAACTGATTGACGTAATCGCAGAGAAGGCTGACCTTTCCAAGGCTCAAGCTAAGCTGGCTCTGGAATCTACCTTGGCTGCCATTACTGAGTCCCTGAAAGAAGGTGATGCAGTACAATTGGTTGGTTTCGGTACTTTCAAGGTAAACCATCGTAGCGAGCGCACTGGCCGCAACCCACAGACTGGTAAAGAAATCAAAATCGCAGCAGCTAACGTGCCTGCGTTCGTTTCTGGTAAAGCACTGAAAGACGCGGTCAAGTCTTAATCGCGTGTTCCAGAAAGGTTTAAACAGGGGGGCGTTGGCGCCCCTTTTGTTTATTCAACGGGCACTCATGGCGGTTACGGTTGTTGCTGCCTTGAGTGCTTGTAGTTTCCGTTCAGCCCCGCCAACCTTTACCGCCAGCGGCTTTGTGGCCGATCAAGGGGTAATGCGGGTGTGGCGGATAGATGACGGCCAGCAGCGGCCAGTGGTGCTGTTGAGTGTCTACAGCCCTTATCGCGGGCCGGGTACCGTCACAACGTTGTATGAATATCAACGCGGCGTGTTGTATCAAATCAAACGCAACGATGCGGATGGCGATCGCGACTCTATTCAACTGCGTTTCACCGCCAACGGTACCGTCAGCTTTATGCAGCGCCAACTGGCCACTCAGCGCCAGAAACTCTCCAACGATGAAGTTGTGCTCTATCAATATCAGGCACGGCGGATACTGGAATTGAGCGATGCGCTAAATGCCGGTCGAGTACGGCTGTTACAAGGGCACTGGCAGCAAGGCGCGGTGAAGCTGTGCAACGGCGAAGTCGTGAAGCCGGGTTTGGATCAACAGGCTGAAGAGTGGATCATGCGGCGTGCGGCCAACAGCAGTCAGCCAGTGAACGTAGCCTGGTTGGATGGGCCGGAAGGTCGTGAGCTGTTATTGGTGGCAAATAATGACTTCTGCAGTTGGGAACCCACCAAAGATACCCTTTAGCGCATAAAAAAGGCCCTGCGAACAGAGCCTGCTGGTATCTCAAAGAGTTGTTATTGCTCGCGTGCGATAGCGCGGTAGCCGATATCCTTGCGGCAGAAGCTGTCTTGCCACTGAATACCTTCCGCTAGCTGATAAGCTAACTGCTGAGCCTGAGCCACCGTTGTGCCCAAAGCCGTAACGCATAGCACCCGCCCGCCGTTGGTCACGACGTCATTCCCTTGCATACGCGTTCCGGCATGGAACACTTTGCCATTGGCATCTTCTTGCTGAGGCAAGCCGTAGATCACATCCCCTTGGCGATAATCCGCAGGATAGCCGCCAGCCGCCAACACCACGCCGAGAGCAGGGCGTTCATCCCACTCGGAAGTCATCTCATCCAGCTTGCCTTCGGCCCCAGCCAGGCAGAGTTCAACCAGGTCGGAGCGCAGGCGCAGCATGATCGGCTGAGTTTCCGGGTCGCCAAAGCGGCAGTTGAATTCGATCACCTTGGGTTGACCATCCTCAGCAATCATCAGGCCAGCGTACAGGAAGCCGACATAGGTGTTGCCTTCAGCCGCCATGCCGCGCACGGTTGGCCAGATCACCTGGTCCATTACGCGCTGGTGGATTTCATCCGTCACCACTGGCGCTGGCGAGTAGGCCCCCATGCCGCCGGTATTCGGGCCAGTATCGCCGTCACCGACACGTTTATGATCCTGGCTGGTGGCCATTGGCACCACGTTCTCGCCATCGACCATGACGATAAAGCTGGCTTCTTCGCCTGTCAGGAACTCCTCGATCACGATGCGATGCCCGGCGTCGCCAAACGCATTACCTGCCAGCATATCTTGAATGGCGTCCTCGGCTTCCTGTAACGTCATCGCGACGATCACGCCTTTGCCTGCCGCCAGGCCGTCTGCCTTGATAACAATCGGCGCGCCTTGGCTGCGTACGTAGGCCAAGGCAGGTTCCACTTCGGTAAAGTTCTGGTAGGCAGCGCTTGGGATAGCGTGGCGAGCCAGGAAATCCTTGGTAAAGGCTTTGGAGCCTTCAAGCTGTGCTGCGGCCTGTGACGGGCCAAAGATTTTCAACCCGGCGGCCTTGAAGGCATCTACCACGCCGATCACCAGCGGCGCTTCCGGGCCAACGATGGTCAGATCGATGGCATTATCCTTGGCAAAGGCAACCAGCGCCGGGATATCTGTTGGGGCGATATCGACGTTGGTCAGATTGCTTTCCAATGCGGTACCCGCATTACCCGGGGCCACGTAAACCTTGTCTGCCAATGGCGATTGGGCTGCTTTCCAGGCCAGCGCATGTTCACGCCCGCCGTTGCCAATAATTAAAATATTCATCAGGTGCTCCATAAACGGCGTGCGCATTGAGCGCACGCAGCAAAAGGGATTAATGGCGGAAGTGGCGCATGTCGGTGAAGATCATCGCGATGCCGTGTTCGTTGGCTGCTGCAATCACCTCATCATCACGAATCGACCCACCCGGCTGGATCACGCAGGTAATACCAACCGCTGCAGCCGCATCAATGCCGTCACGGAACGGGAAGAAGGCGTCAGACGCCATGGCGGAGCCTTTGACTTCCAGCCCTTCGTCAGCGGCTTTGATCCCGGCGATCTTGGCGGAGTAAACGCGGCTCATCTGCCCGGCGCCTATGCCGATGGTCATGTTGTCGCGCGCATAGACGATGGCGTTGGATTTGACGAACTTGGCCACTTTCCAGCAGAACAGCGCATCACGCAGCTCCTGAGCGGTTGGCTGGCGTTCGGATACCACGCGCAAATCGGCTTCGGTCACCATACCCAGATCGCGATCCTGTACTAACAGACCCCCGTTGACGCGTTTAAAGTCCAGCCCTGCGACGCGATGTTGCCATTGGCCACACGCCAGCACGCGTACGTTCTGTTTCGCCGCCAGCAGAGTGCGGGCATCTGCACTGATGCTTGGCGCAATGATGACTTCAACAAACTGACGGCTGATGATTGCCTGTGCCGTTTTGGCGTCCAGTTCACGGTTAAAGGCAATAATGCCGCCAAAGGCCGAGGTTGGATCGGTTTGGTAGGCGCGCTCATAGGCGGCAAACAGGTTCTCACCGATAGCAACGCCACAAGGGTTGGCATGCTTGACGATCACGCAGGCCGGCTCGGCAAACTCTTTCACACATTCCAGCGCCGCATCGGTATCGGCGATATTGTTGTAGGAAAGTGCTTTACCCTGTAACTGGTCGGCGGTGGCCACGGAGGCCTCTTGCACATTCTCTTCTATATAGAAGGCGGCCTGCTGGTGGCTGTTTTCACCGTAGCGCATATCCTGCTTCTTGATGTAGTTCAGGTTCAGCGTACGTGGGAAGCGGCCGGAAGGCTGTTCGGTCTCACCGTGATAAGGTGGCACCAGGGTACCAAAGTAGTTGGCGATCATGCTGTCATAGGCGGCGGTATGCTCAAACGCTTTGATCGCCAGGTCGAAACGGGTTGGGTACAACAGTGAACCGTTGTTGTTATCCATCTCGGTGATCACTGCGGCGTAGTCACTGCTCTTGACCACGATGGCCACGTCTTTATGGTTCTTGGCGGCCGAGCGCACCATGGTTGGGCCACCGATATCGATATTCTCTACGGCGTCTTCCAGCGAGCAATCTGGGCGAGCGACGGTTTGCGCGAAGGGATACAGGTTTACCACAACCATATCGATCGGTTGGATCGCATGTTGTTCCATGATGGCATCATCCTGGCCGCGACGGCCCAGAATGCCACCGTGCACTTTCGGGTGCAGGGTTTTGACTCGTCCGTCCATCATCTCCGGGAAGCCGGTGTAGTCGGAAACTTCGGTAACAGGCAGACCGGCATCGGCCAGCAGGCGGGCAGTGCCACCGGTGGAGAGTAATTCGACGCCTCTCTGGGAGAGGGCTTCGGCGAATTCAACGATTCCGGCTTTGTCGGACACGCTGAGCAGGGCCCGGCGGATTGGACGAGGTTGTTGCATGGTTTTATCCCTTGGCTTTGAGTCGCAATAAAAGAGCGTTACGTGGATCTCCACCTTGTTGCTTCTTATATAGAGGGGATTTCTTCCTATATAAAGAAGGACAGGAACAGATTCAGGTAGCGCCCCGATAAAAACGGGGATTGTTTCGTCGCGGGGAATTGTAGCGAAAACGTTTGCGTGGCGCTCGTAAATTTTCCGACCAAATGCGTTCTGTGGATAAGTTAGTGCATAACCGGGTATAAGGACGGGTTTTGCTGTGGAATGCAGCAAACGGTGTTTTTTGTTGAAAATACCTGTTGCGGCCTGCGTGGAACTCCCTATAATGCGCCTCCATCGACACGGAACATGTGAACAACTTCACAGAGTCTCCGGGGGTCGCAGAGAAAAACCTGAAATTAAGGTTGACTCTGAAAGAGGAAAGCGTAATATACGCCACCTCGAGTTAGCAAGCGAAAGCGCGTAACTCACTGCTCTTTAACAATTTATCAGACAATCTGTGTGGGCACTCACAAGACGATATCCAGCTACTTCGGTAGCAAAAAAATATCAAGTCTTGAAGAGTGACCAAGCAGTCATTCATGCGAATGAATGATTACGAAAGTTAATTTTCGAGCATCGCTTCACGAGTTGAAGCAAATCAAGCTTTTAATTGAAGAGTTTGATCATGGCTCAGATTGAACGCTGGCGGCAGGCCTAACACATGCAAGTCGAGCGGTAGCACAGGGAGCTTGCTCCTGGGTGACGAGCGGCGGACGGGTGAGTAATGTCTGGGAAACTGCCCGATGGAGGGGGATAACTACTGGAAACGGTAGCTAATACCGCATAACGTCTTCGGACCAAAGTGGGGGACCTTCGGGCCTCACACCATCGGATGTGCCCAGATGGGATTAGCTAGTAGGTGAGGTAATGGCTCACCTAGGCGACGATCCCTAGCTGGTCTGAGAGGATGACCAGCCACACTGGAACTGAGACACGGTCCAGACTCCTACGGGAGGCAGCAGTGGGGAATATTGCACAATGGGCGCAAGCCTGATGCAGCCATGCCGCGTGTGTGAAGAAGGCCTTCGGGTTGTAAAGCACTTTCAGCGAGGAGGAAGGGTTCGGTGTTAATAGCACTGTTCATTGACGTTACTCGCAGAAGAAGCACCGGCTAACTCCGTGCCAGCAGCCGCGGTAATACGGAGGGTGCAAGCGTTAATCGGAATTACTGGGCGTAAAGCGCACGCAGGCGGTTTGTTAAGTCAGATGTGAAATCCCCGAGCTTAACTTGGGAACTGCATTTGAAACTGGCAAGCTAGAGTCTTGTAGAGGGGGGTAGAATTCCAGGTGTAGC
The DNA here is from genome assembly GCF_019968705.1 of Serratia sp. JSRIV004. Classification (NCBI taxonomy): domain Bacteria; kingdom Pseudomonadati; phylum Pseudomonadota; class Gammaproteobacteria; order Enterobacterales; family Yersiniaceae; genus Serratia; species Serratia sp. JSRIV004. Next base: position 437,020 of record NZ_CP074140.1, read on the forward strand.
GGTGAAATGCGTAGAGATCTGGAGGAATACCGGTGGCGAAGGCGGCCCCCTGGACAAAGACTGACGCTCAGGTGCGAAAGCGTGGGGAGCAAACAGGATTAGATACCCTGGTAGTCCACGCTGTAAACGATGTCGACTTGGAGGTTGTGCCCTTGAGGCGTGGCTTCCGGAGCTAACGCGTTAAGTCGACCGCCTGGGGAGTACGGCCGCAAGGTTAAAACTCAAATGAATTGACGGGGGCCCGCACAAGCGGTGGAGCATGTGGTTTAATTCGATGCAACGCGAAGAACCTTACCTACTCTTGACATCCACAGAACTTTCCAGAGATGGATTGGTGCCTTCGGGAACTGTGAGACAGGTGCTGCATGGCTGTCGTCAGCTCGTGTTGTGAAATGTTGGGTTAAGTCCCGCAACGAGCGCAACCCTTATCCTTTGTTGCCAGCGCGTAATGGCGGGAACTCAAAGGAGACTGCCGGTGATAAACCGGAGGAAGGTGGGGATGACGTCAAGTCATCATGGCCCTTACGAGTAGGGCTACACACGTGCTACAATGGCATATACAAAGAGAAGCGAACTCGCGAGAGCAAGCGGACCTCATAAAGTATGTCGTAGTCCGGATCGGAGTCTGCAACTCGACTCCGTGAAGTCGGAATCGCTAGTAATCGTAGATCAGAATGCTACGGTGAATACGTTCCCGGGCCTTGTACACACCGCCCGTCACACCATGGGAGTGGGTTGCAAAAGAAGTAGGTAGCTTAACCTTCGGGAGGGCGCTTACCACTTTGTGATTCATGACTGGGGTGAAGTCGTAACAAGGTAACCGTAGGGGAACCTGCGGTTGGATCACCTCCTTACCTAAAGATATGCAGTTGCGTGCAGTGTCCACACAGATTGTCTGATGAAAAAGTAACGAGCAGAAATACCTTTATAGGCTTGTAGCTCAGGTGGTTAGAGCGCACCCCTGATAAGGGTGAGGTCGGTGGTTCAAGTCCACTCAGGCCTACCAAATTCGCACTTGTGCTGCGTTGCACGCGATACGTTTACACCGTAAACGTCCAGTGAGCATGCCTTGCCTGAGCGAGTGGTAAATAAAGGTTTCTGCAAGTGACTGTATGGGGCTATAGCTCAGCTGGGAGAGCGCCTGCCTTGCACGCAGGAGGTCAGCGGTTCGATCCCGCTTAGCTCCACCATATCCATATGGTCCTTGATAATACTTCAGAGTGTACTGGCAACAGTATGCTGCGAAGTATTTTGCTCTTTAACAATCTGGAACAAGCTGAAAATTGAAACATGACAGCTGAAACTTATCCCTCCGTAGAAGTATTGGGGTAAGGATTAACCTGTCATAGAGTCTCTCAAATAAACAGCACGACAGTGTCTCTGTTTACAGAAACACCTTCGGGTTGTGAGGTTAAGTGACTAAGCGTACACGGTGGATGCCTAGGCAGTCAGAGGCGATGAAGGGCGTGCTAATCTGCGAAAAGTGTCGGTAAGGTGATATGAACCGTTATAACCGGCAATACCCGAATGGGGAAACCCAGTGTGTTTCGACACACTATCGTATGGTGAATACATAGCCATACGAGGCGAACCGGGGGAACTGAAACATCTAAGTACCCCGAGGAAAAGAAATCAACCGAGATTCCCCTAGTAGCGGCGAGCGAACGGGGAACAGCCCAGAACCTGAATCAGTTCTTGTGTTAGTGGAAGCGTCTGGAAAGTCGCGCAGCAAAGGGTGATAGCCCCGTACACTAAAATGCATTAACTGTGAGTTCGATGAGTAGGGCGGGACACGTGACATCCTGTCTGAATATGGGGGGACCATCCTCCAAGGCTAAATACTCCTGACTGACCGATAGTGAACCAGTACCGTGAGGGAAAGGCGAAAAGAACCCCGGCGAGGGGAGTGAAATAGAACCTGAAACCGTGTACGTACAAGCAGTGGGAGCACCTTCGTGGTGTGACTGCGTACCTTTTGTATAATGGGTCAGCGACTTATATTTTGTAGCAAGGTTAACCGTATAGGGGAGCCGTAGGGAAACCGAGTCTTAACTGGGCGAATAGTTGCAAGGTATAGACCCGAAACCCGGTGATCTAGCCATGGGCAGGTTGAAGGTTGGGTAACACTAACTGGAGGACCGAACCGACTAATGTTGAAAAATTAGCGGATGACTTGTGGCTGGGGGTGAAAGGCCAATCAAACCGGGAGATAGCTGGTTCTCCCCGAAAGCTATTTAGGTAGCGCCTCGTGAACTCATCTTCGGGGGTAGAGCACTGTTTCGGCTAGGGGGCCATCCCGGCTTACCAAACCGATGCAAACTCCGAATACCGAAGAATGTTATCACGGGAGACACACGGCGGGTGCTAACGTCCGTCGTGAAGAGGGAAACAACCCAGACCGCCAGCTAAGGTCCCAAAGTCATGGTTAAGTGGGAAACGATGTGGGAAGGCATAGACAGCCAGGATGTTGGCTTAGAAGCAGCCATCATTTAAAGAAAGCGTAATAGCTCACTGGTCGAGTCGGCCTGCGCGGAAGATGTAACGGGGCTAAACCATGCACCGAAGCTGCGGCAGCGACGCTCAGGCGTTGTTGGGTAGGGGAGCGTTCTGTAAGCCGTTGAAGGTGAACTGTGAGGTTTGCTGGAGGTATCAGAAGTGCGAATGCTGACATAAGTAACGATAAAGCGGGTGAAAAACCCGCTCGCCGGAAGACCAAGGGTTCCTGTCCAACGTTAATCGGGGCAGGGTGAGTCGACCCCTAAGGCGAGGCCGAAAGGCGTAGTCGATGGGAAACAGGTTAATATTCCTGTACTCGGTGTTACTGCGAAGGGGGGACGGAGAAGGCTAGGCTAGCCGGGCGACGGTTGTCCCGGTTTAAGCGTGTAGGGGGGTGTTCCTGGTAAATCCGGAACGCTACCAACCCTGAGGCGTGATGACGATGCACTACGGTGCAGAAGTAGTTGATGCCCTGCTTCCAGGAAAAGCCTCTAAGCATCAGGTAACATCAAATCGTACCCCAAACCGACACAGGTGGTCAGGTAGAGAATACCAAGGCGCTTGAGAGAACTCGGGTGAAGGAACTAGGCAAAATGGTGCCGTAACTTCGGGAGAAGGCACGCTGGCGCGTAGGTGAAGAGACTTGCTCTCGGAGCTGAAGCCAGTCGCAGATACCAGCTGGCTGCAACTGTTTAATAAAAACACAGCACTGTGCAAACACGAAAGTGGACGTATACGGTGTGACGCCTGCCCGGTGCTGGAAGGTTAATTGATGGGGTCAGCCGCAAGGCGAAGCTCTTGATCGAAGCCCCAGTAAACGGCGGCCGTAACTATAACGGTCCTAAGGTAGCGAAATTCCTTGTCGGGTAAGTTCCGACCTGCACGAATGGCGTAATGATGGCCAGGCTGTCTCCACCCGAGACTCAGTGAAATTGAACTCGCTGTGAAGATGCAGTGTACCCGCGGCAAGACGGAAAGACCCCGTGAACCTTTACTATAGCTTGACACTGAACATTGAGCCTTGATGTGTAGGATAGGTGGGAGGCTTTGAAGTGTGGACGCCAGTCTGCATGGAGCCAACCTTGAAATACCACCCTTTAATGTTTGATGTTCTAACTCGGCCCCGTGATCCGGGGTGAGGACAGTGTCTGGTGGGTAGTTTGACTGGGGCGGTCTCCTCCCAAAGAGTAACGGAGGAGCACGAAGGTTAGCTAATCACGGTCGGACATCGTGAGGTTAGTGCAAAGGCATAAGCTAGCTTGACTGCGAGAGTGACGGCTCGAGCAGGTACGAAAGTAGGTCTTAGTGATCCGGTGGTTCTGAATGGAAGGGCCATCGCTCAACGGATAAAAGGTACTCCGGGGATAACAGGCTGATACCGCCCAAGAGTTCATATCGACGGCGGTGTTTGGCACCTCGATGTCGGCTCATCACATCCTGGGGCTGAAGTAGGTCCCAAGGGTATGGCTGTTCGCCATTTAAAGTGGTACGCGAGCTGGGTTTAGAACGTCGTGAGACAGTTCGGTCCCTATCTGCCGTGGGCGTTGGAAGATTGAGAGGGGTTGCTCCTAGTACGAGAGGACCGGAGTGAACGCACCACTGGTGTTCGGGTTGTCATGCCAATGGCACTGCCCGGTAGCTAAGTGCGGAAAAGATAAGCGCTGAAAGCATCTAAGCGCGAAACTTGCCTCGAGATGAGTCTTCCCTGGGCCTTTAAGGCCCCTGAAGGAACGTTTAAGACTAAGACGTTGATAGGCTGGGTGTGTAAGTGCAGCGATGCATTGAGCTAACCAGTACTAATGATCCGTGAGGCTTAACCTTACAACACCGAAGGTGTTTTAGAGTAGACGACAATTTTCAGCGACGTTCCGAGATTGGTTCTGGTGGTTACGAAAGTAACGGCCAAGAATGAAACGAATTTGCCTGGCGGCAATAGCGCGGTGGTCCCACCTGACCCCATGCCGAACTCAGAAGTGAAACGCCGTAGCGCCGATGGTAGTGTGGGGTCTCCCCATGCGAGAGTAGGACACTGCCAGGCATCAATTAAGCCAAGAGGCCATCCGCAAGGATGGCCTTTTTGCTATGCGCAGAAAACAGAAATGCCCCTCACCCCCACCCTCTCCCAGAGTACCAGCCGAGAACAACTGAACCCCCGAGTGAGGGAGAGGGAGCCGTCCTGCGTCGTGGATGAGCCCGTACTGCTTCGGAAAGTGGGGAGAGGTTGGGTTTGCCCGTACCGCTTCAGGACGTTGGAAGTAAGCAGAAAGATGAAGTATTACACAGAGAGATCCGCGAGCTCGATCGGTTCCCTCTCCCTGTGGGAGTGTACAGACCGGGGACATGGTAGACAGGTGTTCAAGGACATGGTGAACACTTTTTAACATCCTTTTCCCATGATGATCGACCTATTTCTCAGGTCGATCATCCCCACTTTCGTGCTGTACCACCATATCTCGTAGTAGCCCTCTCTCTCACTTTCCTTCAGCCCGACATATTCACCGATAAAGGCCTTGCCCACTTTCAGACCCATCCCTTTCAGGCTTAGTTTTCCACTGACATCCACTTTCCTGACCAGGACCCCCTCGTCATACTCGGCTGCCGCCGGATTGCCATTGTACTGTCGCGATGAAGGCTGATAACGGGACGCTGGCACCGCCATTGACAGGGCTTCGTGTGGGCGTTCCAGGTTGTAGGTATCTCGCCAGGCGTCGAACACCTCCTGCAACTGCGCGGCATGGGTAAACCACCGTCCCTGCAGGAGCTCTGCCTTCAGGCTGCGGTGGAAGCGCTCCAGCTTACCCTGAGTCTGAGGATGATAAGGCCGAGAGTGACCCACCCGGATACCCTGACGCATCAGCCACAGTTCCAGCGCGGTCCAACTGCCCGTCGTGTCGCCCCAGGGGGCACCATTATCCATGGTCATTCTCTCCGGCAAGCCATAACGTTCGAACACCGCTATCAACTGTGACTGCACGGTGACACGTCGCTCGTCCGGGCAGTGCGCCAGACAGAGCGAGAAGCGCGAATGGTCATCCAGCAAGGTCAGCGGATGACAACGCCCTTCGGCGAAGGGGAAGTGGCCTTTAAAGTCCATCTGCCAGAGTCGGTTCGGGGCGTCATGTTCAAAGCGTCCGACGGTGGGCGCCGGTGACGGACCGCCCGGTAGCAGGTCATGGCGGCGCATGAGGTTATGCACGGTGCTGGCGGCCGGTAACGTATGCCCCTGCATCTCGAGCCACCGCTTGAGCTTGCGTGCGCCCCACATCGGATGGGCCAGGTGTGCAGCGCGGAGATGTTGGACAACGGTGTCAGAGGTTCTGCTGGGGGAATGGTGTGGCGCTCGAGAACGTTCGTTCAGACCGGCGCGCCCATCAGAGTGCCAGCGATGTAACCACTTGTATGCGGTAGCAGGCGCTATGCCGAACTGACGGCATAGCGCACGGATATTAGCGCCTTCTTGCGAGGCGAAAAGCACAAACTCGGTACGTAATGACATGGCAGATCTCTCATCCCACGGCATAAGCAACTCCACTCAGAAGTACTCATACCTATGTTGTAAGTGTCTACCATGTCCCCGAACAAGTGTTCATGATGTCCCCGGTCTGTACAGGGAGAGGGTTAGGGTGAGGGGTAATACTCGATCTGCAAATAAACCTGCCAGAAGACCCAGCAGGCTAACTCTTTAAAGCAGGGCCGAGTCAACCTCAGCCCAAATGAACGCCTTAGTGTGCACTTCCCTGCGAAATCCCCAGCCCGGTTTGTGAACGTACAAACTGGGCGCGGAATTTCACGCGCTCTTGCTGCCCAACCAACGAATTGTCGGTCACAGAGAAGAACCAGGTGCCGATAAACGCGACGAGCATAGAGAACAGCGCTGGATATTCGTAAGGATAAATCGGTTTGGCATGGCCGAGGATCTGTACCCAGATAGTTGGGCCCAGGATCATCAGGATCACTGCGGTTAACAGACCAAGCCATCCGCCGATCATTGCTCCCCGCGTGGTCAGGCGTGACCAGTACATGGAAAGAATGATGATTGGGAAGTTACAGCTGGCTGCAATGGAGAATGCCAGCCCCACCATAAAGGCAATGTTCTGCTTCTCAAACAGGATCCCCAGCGCAATAGCCACCACTCCGAGCAACACCACGGTGATTTTGGAAACTTTCAGCTCATCACGCTCGGTTGCTTTGCCATTTTTGATGACGCAGGCATAGAGATCGTGAGAAACCGCAGAAGCCCCTGCCAAGGTTAGCCCGGCAACCACCGCCAGGATCGTGGCAAATGCTACCGCAGAGATAAAGCCAAGGAAGAAGTTCCCTCCCACCGCGTTAGCCAAATGCACCGCTGCCATGTTGTTACCGCCCAGCAATGCGCCACTGGCATCCTTGAAGGCCGGGTTGGCACTGACCAGCAGGATCGCACCGAAACCGATAATAAAGGTCAGGATATAGAAATAACCGATAAATCCGGTGGCATAGAACACGCTCTTACGCGCTTCTTTGGCATCGCTAACGGTGAAGAAACGCATCAGGATATGTGGCAAACCGGCGGTACCGAACATCAATGCCAGACCCAGGGAGAGGGCGGAAATAGGGTCGGAGACCAGTCCACCCGGGCTCATGATGGCAAGCCCTTTCGGATGCACCTTCACGGCTTCGGCAAACAGGGTATTGAAGTCAAAGTTGACGGATTTCATCACCATCAGCGCCATAAAGCTGGCACCGGCCAACAGCAGCACGGCCTTGATGATTTGCACCCAGGTGGTCGCCAGCATGCCACCGAACAGGACATACAGCACCATCAATATGCCGACCAAGATAACGGCGACGTGGTAATTGAGGCCGAATAACAGCTGGATCAATTTACCCGCGCCCACCATCTGGGCGATCAGGTACAGCGCCACCACCACCAGGGAACCACAGGCCGATAGTGAGCGGATCGGCTTCTGTTGCAGGCGGTAAGAGGCCACGTCGGCGAAGGTATATCGGCCAAGGTTGCGCAGCCGCTCGGCAATCAGGAACAAAATGATTGGCCAGCCAATCAGGAAGCCGATGGAATAAATCAGCCCATCATAGCCGGAGGTATAAACCAGCGCGGAGATACCGAGGAACGATGCCGCAGACATAAAGTCGCCGGCGATAGCCAGGCCGTTTTGCAACCCGGTGATGCGCCCGCCAGCGGTATAGTAATCCTGACGAGAGCGGGTACGTTTGGAAGCCCAGTAGGTGATGTAAAGAGTGGCACCGACGAACAGCAGGAACATGATGATGGCCTGGATGTTCAGCGGTTGGCGCTGTACTGCACCACCAATGGCATCGGCATGGCTTAGGCCTGGCAGGGCCAACAGTGCGGTAGCTGAAAGTAGGCGCTTCATTGCTTCACCTCGCGCAGGATTTCAGCATTCAGGCGATCGAATTCACCGTTGGCACGATAAACATAGATCCCGGTTAACACGAAAGAAATCACGATCAATCCCACGCCAACCGGGATCCCACGGGTAATGGTTAATCCGGGACCGAGTGGAGTCCCCAACCACTGAGGATCGAAGGCGATCAGCAAGATAAAGCCGACGTACAGCGCGAGTGTGATCAGTGACAGGAGCCAGGCGAAACGGCTGCGCTTTTGCACCAGCTCCTGAAAGCGCGGGTTTTCTTCAATCCTTTGATAAATATCTTCATTCATCCGAGTTTCTCCAATAGGTATTGAACAAGTACGCCACGCGATACCCTTCCAGCTGGCAAATTGGCGCTCTGCGGGCCGCCTTGACCCATCCCAGCCAAATGTCTGGGATCGGCTTTACTGCAGTTGAAAGCTTTCAGGTATACAGGCCGTTCAGCTGCGTATGGCAGATGAACGGCCGGAGGCAGCGCGGATTAGGATGGAACTTTCATTGATTGTTTCTCTTCCAACAGTTTTTCGACTACAGCCGGATCCGCCAGCGTTGAGGTATCCCCCAGGTTGCTGGTATCACCGGCGGCAATTTTGCGCAGAATACGCCGCATAATTTTGCCAGACCGCGTTTTTGGTAAAGAGTCGGTCCAATGGAGAATGTCAGGCGTGGCTATTGGCCCGATTTCCTTACGTACCCAGTTACGTACTTCGGCATACAGTTCCGGCGTTGGCTCTTCCCCATGATTCAGGGTGATATAGGCATAAATCGCCTGGCCCTTGATGTTATGCGGAATACCCACCACCGCGGCCTCGGCAATTTTGGGGTGAGATACCAATGCGGATTCAATTTCGGCGGTGCCCAGACGGTGGCCGGAAACGTTCAGCACGTCATCGACACGGCCGGTGATCCAGTAATAACCATCTTCGTCACGGCGTGCGCCGTCACCGCTGAAGTACATACCTTTAAAGGTAGAGAAGTAGGTTTGCTCGAAGCGGTCATGGTCACCGTACAGGGTCCGCGCCTGACCCGGCCAAGAATCGGTGATCACCAGGTTGCCTTCACAGGCGCCTTCCTGCGGGGTGCCCATATTGTCGACCAATGCAGGTTGCACGCCAAAGAATGGGCGAGTGGCGGAGCCAGCCTTCAGCTCGGTAGCACCTGGTAGCGGGGTGATCATGAAGCCACCGGTTTCGGTCTGCCACCAGGTATCAACGATCGGGCATTTGGCGTTACCAATCTTGTTGTAATACCACTCCCAGGCCTCTGGGTTGATCGGCTCACCCACGGAACCCATAATGCGCAGCGAATCGCGTTTGGTGCCTTCGATTGCTTTATCGCCTTCGGCCATTAGGGCGCGGATTGCCGTTGGTGCGGTATACAGGATATTGACCTGATGCTTATCCACTACCTGCGACAGACGGTTTACGCCTGGGTAGTTCGGCACGCCTTCAAACATCAGCGTAATGGCACCGCAGGCCAATGGGCCATATAACAGGTAGCTATGGCCGGTAACCCAGCCCACGTCGGCGGTGCACCAATAGACGTCGCCATCATGGTAATCAAAGACGTATTTGAAGGTCAGTGCGGCGTAAACCAGATAGCCCCCAGTGGTATGCACCACGCCTTTCGGTTTGCCGGTTGAGCCTGAGGTGTAGAGGATAAACAGCGGATCTTCCGCGTTCATCTCTTCCGGTGGGCAGTCGGCAGATACGCCTTCGGTCAGCTCATGCCACCAGAGATCGCGCCCTTCTTGCCAGTACCCCGGCTTGCCGGTGCGTTGGAAAACCACCACGTTGTTGACGCTTTTCACCCCTGGGTTCTTCAGCGCATCATCGACGTTCTTTTTCAGCGGTACCGCGCGGCCAGCACGCAGCCCTTCATCAGCAGTGATCACCAGTTTGGCGTTGGAGTCGATAATACGACCCGCTACGGCTTCTGGGGAAAAGCCCCCAAAGATCACCGAGTGCACGGCGCCAATGCGCGCACAGGCCAGCATGGCGACGGCGGCTTCAGGCACCATTGGCATATAGATGGCCACCACATCGCCTTTTTTCACCCCGAGCTTTTTCAGCACGTTGGCGAACTGGCAGACATCGTGATGCAGCTGTTTGTAAGTCACTTTGGCTGATTGGGTAGGATCGTCACCTTCCCAGATGATGGCGGTTTGGTCGCCGCGTTCGGCCAAGTGGCGGTCCAGACAGTTCGCTGACAGGTTAAGGGTACCGTCTTCAAACCAGCGGATGCTGATGTGGCCGGGATCGAAGGAGGTGTTCTTCACTGAGGTATAGGGCTTGATCCAATCGAGGATCTTGCCGTGCTCGCCCCAGAATGCCGCTGGGTCTTGTACAGATTGTTGATAATACTGCTGGTATTGCTCCGGATTAATCAGGGCACGATCTGCAATTGCAGAAGGAATGGCGTGTTTGTGCAGTTGGCTCATGGTTTTTCTCCTTAGAATTGTTAATGATATGTCAACTGATGGTTAAGTATAGTTTGCCATGACGGTTTGTTTCTTTTTTGGGCGGCAGATCACGCAACGAAGATGTTGATTTGTAATAGTTACTGTCGTAATTGTGTTGTGTAACTGTTTGGTTGACGGTGAAAAGACGGGAATGGGCGTATTTCTGTTAAAAAAGTTTTTAGATAACTAAAAATATAGCGCGAGATATCGGCTTGATGGTGCCGGAAACAATAAGGCCAAGGTTATATTTTACAGCAGATCTGATCTTATTAATGGCTGCTATAAATACTTAGCGCCATTGTTAGCAGCAACCTATCGGAGGCTTATTTTATCTGTCTTTATTATGTCTGTTTTCTTGAAAATACAAATAAGATGTTTGGTGAATGATTTTGCGATCATTTATTAGTTGTGTGAATCATATTGAGAGTTATCTTAGTCTGTTAAAGGGGGCATGTGAGGAGTTTATTTTCTTTTACAAAACTTTTTGTTAACAATATATAAACATAATTTCAGACTAAATATGCAAATGCAATGACAAATCACGCACTTTTATTTGGATTAAAAATCGTCCTATCCAATGGGCTGTTGTTCTGCTCAAGCTAAAATTATGTTTTTTAGAACAAGTAATTATGTTGCGATTCGTTTTTTGTTTGTTGGTTTTTTGCTGGTGAAACGGACAAAATCGAGATGAAACAAGGCTTGCAGAAGCCCGCCTTCAGATGGTACAGATTTATACTGCGTTACACCAAAGGCAGTTGGCGTAGAGGTTCACAAACATAAGCCTGTAATAAATGATTAAGTATTCCTTCCGGAGCCTAGGTGTGTTTAACACGTTGGTACGGAGTCTTTGAGGACTTTTTGGGTATGAAAAATGTAAAAATCAGCCTGGCCTGGCAAATCCTGATCGCGTTGGTATTGGGTATTATCTTGGGCGCAGTGCTGCATAATCAAACGGAATCGCGTGACTGGATGGTCAGTAATATATTGAGCCCCGCCGGTGATATCTTTATTCGTTTGATCAAGATGATCGTGGTGCCTATTGTTATTTCCACGCTGATCGTCGGTATTGCCGGTATTGGTGATACCAAAAAGCTGGGCCGTATTGGATTGAAAACCATTATCTATTTTGAAGTGATCACCACCATCGCCATCATCGTGGGTGTGACATTGGCTAATGTTTTTCAACCCGGGCACGGCATCGACATGTCGGCGCTGACCGCGGTCGATATCTCACAGTATGAAAAAACGACGGAACAGGTGCAAAGCGGCTCACATAGCCTGGTGGCCACCATCCTTTCATTAATTCCTTCTAACGTGTTCTCGTCGATGGTCAAAGGCGACATGCTGCCGATCATCTTCTTCTCGGTGCTGTTTGGCCTGGGCTTGTCTTCCTTGTCGAAGGAGACCAAAGAGCCGTTGCTGAAGGTGTTCAAAGCGGTGGCCGAGAGCATGTTCAAGGTGACACACATGATCATGCGTTACGCCCCTATTGGGGTGTTTGGTCTGATCTCGGTCACGGTTGCCAACTTCGGTTTCGCTTCGCTCTTGCCGTTGGCCAAACTGGTAGTGCTGGTTTATTTCGCTATTGCCTTTTTTGGTTTGGTGGTTCTGGGGGCCGTTGCACGGCTGTGTAACCTGCGTATCTGGACGCTGATCCGCATCTTGAAAGAAGAGCTGATCCTGGCTTACTCAACGGCCAGTTCGGAAACCGTGTTGCCGCGTATTATCGAAAAGATGGAGGCCTACGGCGCGCCAAAATCCATCACCAGCTTTGTGGTGCCTACCGGCTACTCTTTCAATCTGGACGGTTCTACGTTGTACCAGAGTATTGCCGCCATCTTTATTGCACAGCTGTACGGTATTGAGCTGTCGCTGGGGCAAGAGATCATTCTGGTGCTGACGCTGATGGTGACCTCAAAAGGGATTGCCGGTGTGCCGGGTGTCTCCTTTGTGGTGCTGTTGGCGACCTTGGGCAGCGTAGGTATTCCGCTGGAAGGTTTGGCGTTTATCGCCGGCGTTGACCGTATCCTCGATATGGCGCGTACGGCTCTGAACGTGGTGGGCAATGCGCTGGCGGTGTTGGTGATTGCCAAATGGGAACATCAGTTCGACCGTAAAAAGTCGCTGGCCTACGAACAGGAGTTCCTGGCCAGTAAAGTGACCCCTGCCAATCAGGCTTAAGTAACTCCCTCTTTTTCTCTCAAAACCCGCCGTTGGCGGGTTTTTTATTGAATGATGGCCAAATTGTTCCAATACTAGCGCTCTCTGTAAGGTCTGCTCAGGATGAGATTTACCCAATGAAAAGATATGCGCTGTTGCTGGTGTTGTTATCCCCCTATGTTCAAGGGCAGACGCTGGATGCCAACGATCCGCTACGGCGTGTCATTCTGGATCAGATGCGTGCCAATGTCAGCTATCCCACTGATATCCTGTTTGTGGTTAAACAACTGAGCGTTTCCGGCTCGCAGGCGTATTTCTGTGCCACTGCCAAAACCAATGATGGCAGCGGTAGCGCCAAAATTAACGGCAAGACGGTGGTCTACGATCGAGAATTGCAGCAGTCAGCGGAAGGCTTCTGGACGACGGTGAGCAATTTTGACTCTTATGTCGACTCACCAGCGCAGGCCCAATGCCATAGTACTCTTCAAGATGAACCCGCTGCGAGCGGGTGCCAAAACGTCGGTCTTTATGATGCCGAGCGTAAGCCGTTGCTTGATGCGGTCCGGCGCAGTTATCAAGGGGCTATTACCCAACCCAGATTTGTGGTTTCTCACCTGTGCACAACCGGCAAGATGGCGTATTTCTGCGGGCGGCTGGAAGGGGAAGAGAGCCAGGATCGGCAAGGGATGAATTACTACGATGCCATTATGGCCAAAGATGGCAAGGCAGAGTGGCAGGCGCTGATGGTTGAAAGCAAGACCGTGGAGAAGTGTAACTTCAGTGGGCCTGCCGCGGCGATCACCGAACAAAAGTTGCTGGAAGCGGTGAATCAGCCACTCGTTCAGGAGATCGATGATGGCATCAAGGTTGAGATGCTCACTCAGTTCCAGCTATTCCAACAGGCGGTCAAGACGGCGGATATGGCCTATTTAAAGGCGCATATTGTCTTCCCGCTTGAGAACGTCGCTGATACCTTTCTGGCAGGAACGCCTGATGAACATCAACAGAGCATTACCCCTGCACTGTTTGACCACTATGCGCAGCAAATCAGGGATGGCTTGAAGGAAATACCGCTGCTGGGTGTCAATCTCGCTAAAAAGCAGGTGACTGATTTCCGGGTGAACTCATTAACCCCTTTGGAGCAAGCCAGAAAATACTTCCCAGCCGAGGAGGACGGGCAGTTCTATTACAATGATGGGACTAAGAAAGTGTTGGTTGAAGGCACCTGCGATTCGGTCGGATCGGGGGATTTTGAGGGTGGAACGCTCGCTGTATTTATCGGCACTGGCTCAAACCTGATGATCCCTGGGCTGTCAGAGGTTTGTGAAGGGGGAATGCGTGTGGAGTTTACTCTACAGCAAGGGACGTTGATGCTGACCAGAATTGATTTTGTCGGTTAAGCCGCTTACAAACCTTAACCGGCTCACAGCGGGGCGCTGCATGCTGCGCCCGCCTATCTAATCAATCTCTCACTGGCGCTGCATGAACTTACGCAGCGCTATCATGCCGGTCATCAAGATGGCACCTGGCAACCAAACCCACAGTAATTCCGACATGATCACCGCATGCCCAGCAGGAGTCAGGTATTTCTCGAGGCTAAACGGCGCTACGCGGATCACCTGCCAAGGCGCAAAGAAACGCTCATCACTCCATGGCCACAGCCAGCCGACGCCTTTGCCCCCGGTGGTCACCGAATCCAGCAAACTGTGGGATAACAGCGAGATAAACAGGAATAACCAGGTCTTGACGGGGTTAACCTTGAACCAGCGGTAGAACAGCAGTGCCAAGCTAGGCATCAGGAACGCAAACAGCAGTGAATGCGTGAAACCGCGATGGCCAAACTGATTGCCGTAAGCCACGCCGAATTTAAACGCTAATACGTCGGCATCCGGCAGCATAGACAGTATCACGCCCGCGAGCAGCAAGCGGGGCGGTATGATTTTCTGGCCCAACCCTAAACCAAGACATAACGGCACTGCGGCGTGGGTAACGATCGTCGGCATAACTCTCTTCCATGATGAGGGGCAACACTGTGCTTATTATGGCATAGCCATATCGGGCCGATCGCCACTTCGCTGCACCATCGAAATAATGATGCTGAATAACTCTTCCTTTGCCTGGGCTGCCGTAATCGCGCCACAGCTGGTGGCGTAGGACAACCCTTCCGCAGAGCCGAGCATACCCCATAGTGCGGCGTCCTGAAGCTGGTTATCGCAGCAGAAGGGGGCAAAGAGTTGGCGGCATTTCTCGATGAACACCACGGCGTAATCATTCCTGATTTTCTCAAGCTCGGGCGTACCGGCTAGTGCAGCCATGACGCTAGGCATTTCACGGCCTTGCAGCAGCACGCACTCAATGTAGGAAGTGGCAATCACCGAGGCTAAGGCCTCCAGCTCCGGTTGGGTATTTTGGATGGCTTCATCCATCCGCGCGGTTTGACGATAATCAAATTCTTGATATAGCGCGGCAAACAGGCCCGAACGGTTGGTGAAATGGTCATACACGACCGGCTTGGTGACGCCCGAGCGTTCTGCCAGATGGCCGAGCGTCAGCGCTTCGGTGCCTTCTTCATGAATGATTTCCCATGCGGTTGCCAGCAACTGCTGATAACGCTCTTCTCTCGATAGCCGAACTCGCGAATGTGGTTTGGAGACCATAGCCATGTTTACCCGTTGACAGCGTTATATACTAAAGGTAACTTACCGGCGGTAACTTACTGTTGGTATATAGAGTACGTTTTATACCTCGCCCTGACAATAGGAGCCACCCCCAATGCACGCACTCATCGTTGTTTCCCATCCTCTCGATATGTCATTAACCCATGGCGTTGCAGCCGCCATTGCCGAAGGGATAGCGGCCGCCGATCCTGCCAATACGTTTGAAATTGCCGATCTCACTCAGGAAGGTTTCGATCCGGTGTACGGTGCTGCTGATATCGCCGCATTTTTAAAAACGGCCACCGTTCCCGCGGATATTCTGGCCGAACAGAAGCGTATCGATAGCGCGGATGCCCTGGTTCTGGTGTTCCCAATCTACTGGTGGAGTATGCCTGCCTTACTGAAGGGCTGGGTAGACCGCGTATTTTCCAATGGCTGGGCTTATGAAGAGACGGCAGATGGGGCGGTGGTCAAGAAATTGGGGCATTTACCGGTGCATTTGGTTGCTCTTGGGGCGGCAAGCAAGGGTGTTTATGACCGTCACGGCTTTACCGATGCCTTTAACGCACAGATAACGCACGGTATTTTTGATTATTGTGGCGCTTCGGTTAAGACATCTGAAATGCTACTGCTGCCAGAACTGGGGGAGCCAAAGGCTTACCTCGATGCAGCGTGTCAGATCGGGCGCACTGTTTTTCAACCCGCTTACGCCGAGTAGTCCGCTGAGGAGGGAGCGCAATAAAGCTTCAAAAAATCAGTTGCGAGCGCCCCTCACCTTAGGTCGTATTATCCCGTTACTTTCCCTCACTAAAGACTCTCGATCAAATCCCCCAACGTTATCATCAGCATCATCGGATCGAGGGGGGAAGGTTCAAATCCCACTCGTAGATAGAATTCTCTGACTTCAACGGATAACGCATGCACCAGCATCCCGCGAATGCCAATGGTTTCCGCAACCTGGATAACCCGTAATTTTAAGGCTGATCACTTTGAACTGGGGGCTGTTATCCCTACAACTCGGCACATACTGCGATTACGTGGCCCAAGATAATTCTATGTGGCTTAATAATAATTAATCATGAAGGTCACTGCCGCATCCGCTTTCCCCGGTGTTATTTGATCGCCGGTCTGTATGTATCTAGCCACCAATGGCAACGTCTGCGTGGTCGCATCATTATTGATCATGTTAAAGCTTCTGCTACCAGCAAAATTGACCAGGGTAGGGGATGCATCATTGACACTACCATAAGCCATTTGAATACCTACCCCCGTAGCACTTTCCGCTCCAGTCTTAATCCCTAAAATCCCTTTGGCACTATCAATAATAGCGGTATTGGGTGCCAATTTAAGCTCCAGTGAATTAGGGGTGGAACTGTTTGTTGGACTTCCCTCGCGGGTAAAAGTTCTTAACTGAAACTTAGTGCCGTGGAAGCGTGGGCAATTAGTCAAACGTATTGATGCATCTTGCCAGGTAGAGGCAGAAGCTGGCCCCTTAAAGTTCTGAGCGATATTGACGGTTCCCATCGCTACATTCACATCCGGCGTTTGGCAAGTTTGCGACACTATATTGATGCTACCTGAAAAATTGATCGCGTTTAAACTCAGTGGAGAGCCCCCCGTTGGGGTCGCTTGCACATCGACGCTAGGTAAATCACTCCCCCTGATCGTACCTGGTGACACCGGCCCAATCTTAATCAATATCAGATCAAATTCTGTACCAACCGTTCCCGTAAAGGGCACATTACTGCCAACAGGGATGGTTTGTCTGTCAGTTGGAAATGCCCTTCCCCAATAAGACACGACAGCCCCTATACCAGGTACACCTGTTTCATAAACCTGTCCTGGATAGGGTGAACCATTCCAGGCTGATAGAGGTTTTGGCGTGCTGGTAGTCACGTATCTTGCCAGTATGCTGTAACTGGTTGGTGACGAAGTACAAGTAAACGTGGGAGAAGGTGCGTTTCCTGCTGTAGCGCTGCCACCGATATAATGTGAAAGCAGTACGGTTCCATTCGGCGTATCCGGCCCCACGGTAATATTCTGAGCTTGCAGAGGTACCGCTGCGACAAACCTATTATTACCTGCAGCAAACGAACAGGTTGCCGCGCTCGCGCTATGCGCATAGATTGCCGCCATACCCAGCAGCAGTGTTATCAGACTCATTTTATTGATTAATATACTCATTTCTCTACCTTACGAACCGCTATATACAAGGGTTTTATCGCTGCTGTTATGGGGCTGTGCTGCGCTGGGTTGGCACACCGAGTTAAACTGCTGAATAGCGTTCTGCGCATTGCTCTTTGCCTGTGGTATTAATCGGTAACCCAGGCTGCATTGCATTGCACGCCCCTCACCCCATTTCACTGTCAACTGCCCTTTATCCTGCGCCACACGCGCATGCACTTGCCCGCCTTGCCCCACGGAACCGACACTGTTGTCCTTGCTATCAAATACCTCAGCGCCAAAGATCAATGGTTCACCTAGATATGTGGCATCGATCAGGATAGGGGTCCCTTTCTTGGTCTCATATTTCACTTTGACTACCGCACCTGCATGAGGAACTACTCTCTGCCGGGTGTTATCCAGCTCAACATTGGCAGAAGAGCCTTTCGGATCGATGCTGACGTCATTCAACTGATAGGCATTCAGATACGGTACTAGCGCATAACCACGGGAATCGATGGTCACGTTCTGATAAGACGACACGCCAGCCCCCTCCGCCCCTTTGGCTTCAACCAGGGCATAAGTCTCCGAGGTATAGGGGGTTAAGGTCACGCCGCCTGAATGCCCGATCACCGTCCCGCTCATACCTGCCGCCATGCTGCGATAACCTTTGCCGGTGCCGTAGCTACCGTTTACCGCAGTTGCTGAGTTGTTAAAGCTACCGCTGACCGAGCCATTGGTACCCACTCCCTGGTTGGCATTCATCGCCGTTACTGCATAACCCAATTGACTCTGCTCACCTGCCGTACCGGTAATACTGACCTGCTGACCGTAACGGCCACTGCTGTCGTGGGAAAGGTCCGTGCGCAACTGAGGAGTATGCATCCTGTCTTCACGACCCAGCGGCAAGCTAAAGCTGAGCAGATAATTATTCTGGTTATTTCCCAGGCTGGAATAGCTGCGGTTGGCACTAATGCTATAGCTCAAGCGCTGGTATTGGTTGCTGTAACCCACCTGAAATTGCTTCTCGCTACCTTCTCTATTCCAATAGTTCTGCATTGAACCACTTATATTCAACTGCCCCCAGCCTTCAGCCAGCCCCTGTCCTGCCGTGACGGTGAAACGATTTTTGGCACGTGATACCGATTCCGGAAAATCTCCCCTGGTTACCGCATCACGGCTTTCCATGGCGGTCATAAAATCCAGATAACCATCAGAGGAGAAGCGGGACGCCGCCAGCGACAGGTTACTATTGGTTTCAGCAATCACTTTGCTGTAACTGAGGTGATAACTCTGCCCCTTAAAGGTTTTGCCAAGCTGCTCATCTGCCTTATTTTCTACCTGAGCACTCGCCTGGGTGACGTCAAAAGCCACGGCTCCGATGGGGGTACCAACGGCAGCGCCTAACTGCAATGCGGTATAGCCCTGGCTTGCCTGCAAACCGGTGTAACCGGTGATGGTATTGGTCAACCCACGCTGATAGGTCAACTGATAGAGCTCGGGGTTACTACGCAGATTGCCGCTGCGTAATCTGCCAGCGGTAACGGCGTAGTGTGATGAGCCCGGGCGCAACAGTTGCGCTGCAGATGCATAGGGCACCCGGAAGCGTTGCTCAGTGCCATCCGCTTCACGCACCGTCACCTCCAGGTCGCCACCATACCCGGTTGGATACAGATCGTTGATCAGAAACTCACCGGGCGTGACCGTGGTTTCATAGAGCACCTGGTCGTTCTGGCGTACCGTCACTCTGGCATTGGTACGCGCAATCCCTCTGATATCTGGCGCATAGCCGCGTTGTGAGCCTGGTAGCATACGTTCATCACTGCTCAGTTGCAGGCCGGTGAACGGCAAGGTGTCAAACAGCTGCCCGTGCGTATTGGCTTGTCCAACGACTGCGCGACCCATGATTTGCGGAATATCCCGCTGTAAATAGGTGTTGCGGTTGCTATATTGCGCAGGCCCGTTCTCCATCCAGTTGTAAGCACCGTTATGCCGTAAATACCAGGCGTCAATATTCAGCCCTGCATTCACCCCGGCATACAGTGAGTTAAAGGTTTTGCCTTGTGACTCGCTGGAATATCCATTCACGTTATAACCGAACATCAGGGCAGCAATACCGCTGTCCCATAATTCCGTGCTGACGCTGCCACGTGCTGATTTCAACATATAAATCTGAGGGATCAGTAAATCCAGACGCTGTTCGCTGCTGTCAAAATTAACTTGGGCGTCAGGTAATTTACGTAGAAAATCGACACATTGCACTCCTGAATCCGTCGTATTTAAAATTTCCGCCGGCAATTTCTCATAATCAAAGGCGATGTTTTTTATTATTTCAGTGGTCAAGCATGGATAAACGGATTTGTCTTCACGTGACTTAAATTCAATTTCTTTATTATCGACTAGCACATTATTGACATATATCGCGGTGCGGTATATCCCTGGTAGTGCAGAGGCACCGTGGGTAAAACGGCTTAGGTCAACCGACGCCTCGTCATCCATTTTCAGGAAAAAAGCATCAAACTCAATACCCTGGGTAGCTTCTTGAGGCGCTATGGCAACAGTATTAGCATTTGCACTACCAACAAAAAAAGTCGACAAAATAACCAGGGCTAAAGGTGATAATTGACTCTTCAAGCCGTGGGGTGAAGCTTTTAACATGATAACTCTCTTGAAGATTGCTTGCTGAATATTGATGGATGGCTAGTTAAATAAATTACGCGTATAACTTAAACCATTACTATTTAATTTCGGCGTTAAATGAATTAATGGCGCCGTAGTCGTTAACAAATTCACCGCTCACTGTATTCCCCTTATTAGCAGGTATTGCCAAGGTCAGGGCAGATCTCGGTGCTACCATCTCGCCTTCAATTTTTTTGCCATTTACCGTCAGGCTGACAAAAGACACATAATAGGGTGTTGGGTTGAACGCCTGCAGGCTACTGCCTTTTACGCTCCAAGTGACTGCCTGAGCGGCATCATTCGCGTTACCTGCCAATCCTGCTGGGCGATAAAACACTTTAATGCGTGAGCGAAACGCCATTTGCAGGTAGTTTTCATCAGATTTTGCCTGTTTCTTAGTGGGCACTTCCAGTACGTTGAGCCAAAATACCGACTCTTTATCCATGGGTAACGACCCCCCTGAGTAACTAATCCGTAACGTCTGGCCCTTGCCTCCTTCTACCCGGTTTATTGGGGGGCTAAGTATAAAGGGAACCTTAATCGCTGCCGGTTTGGCATTAATATCACCTGTATCCAACCAGCTTTGGATCAAGACGGGAGAATTACCCGTATTATCAAGTCTGACGCTGACTTCTTTTTGATCCGAAGGGTAAATAACTCGTGTCCCATTAATCACGATACTTGCCAAACTATGAGTACTGAATAGGGCCAGCACGGCCAAGCCAGCTACTCGTAAAATGCTTTGAAAGGGAAAACGCATAAAGTCTCCTGAAGTAGATTATTTGGGAGGGGGAGCCCCTCCCTCAAGGCATTACTTGTACTGAATAGAGTAAATAACACTGCTGACGACGGTGCCTGGGGTGGTTGCACCTTCAGCATAATACTCAACAAAATAGGGCAAGTTAGTGCTACCAGACTCGACGTTTACAAACGAGTTGCCGTTGATCTGATCCGCGTTACCCGCTTTGATCACCGCTTGAGAAGCACTGGTACCATCACGCAATTGCAGGCTGACGTTTTGTGCCGTACCGGTGTTCTTAAGGCGGCCGGTAAGCACATCTACCGTTGCACCAGCTTCAAAGAAAGCGGAGGCGGTTTTCAAACTACCGCTGCAGTTGGCCAGTGCCAGGGTGAAACCGGTGAGCCCGGCCGTCTGTGCCGCACTTCCTAGCTGACCAATACTAACAATTGGCAGGGTAACCGTCGGGTTGCTAGCTTGGCCGTCGACAACGACCTCGCAGGTGTTATTACTTAACTGCCCCTGAAAATTGATGGTACCGCCAGAAGCAGCCTGAGCCAGACCAGAAGAGAGCATGACGCCTGCGATAGCAGACAGAATAAATTTGTTCATTTACTTTCCTTAATTACAGTTAACAAAGCGTCGTGTTTATAAAAAGACGCTGTGAATAAGTACGTTAGTTGTTGAATAATATGAGACACCTCTTCCAAATAGAATTATCTCTCACAGACTTATCAGTAATAAGAAGGCTGTATTAAACCTTTCCTATATAAAGAAAAGAGATGATGTTCTCTTTTAAGTGATGTGCCTTTCAACGAGGTGTACTTTAGGGGGTAAATATAATCCCTGTAAATATAGTTTTTTCTATTGGTGATAAAAATAAGTTATTTAAAGCAATAAAACCCTTATAAAACAACGACGGCGTATTTATAATTATTTTTAATATCCCTGAAGTTTTTTGTTATACGGTGAGTTTATTACTTTTAATTATCACCGATAGAAAATACTTCCTTCACAACGACCAAGTAAAATCCTATACTTGCTGAAAATAAAGGTAGGGTTGCGCTTGTTAATGTCTGAGGTACCATCTTTAACTTAAAGCTATTAGCAATGCAAAATATTCTGATGGCTTTCATTACAGGGAAAGGTAATCTCACCGGTAAATATCGTAGCTGCTAGAGTAATGATAGTAGCAATGAGTATGGTGTTTTAAGAAGAAAATCTTACCAAAAGCGTCATATCCCAAAAACCATGAGGAAGTAATGAGAAGGAAAAAAGTCGTTTTGCAATGCTCCTGTAATTTTATGCGAGCAGGGTTAGAGGCATTAATTAAAGAGACGGATTTGTCGGTCTCTCTTGATATTGTAGACAGTAGCGGTAGTTTTTCAGAATGCGAGGACGCTTTAAACATCTTGCCGGTAGTGAATTTAGTCATCCTAACGGTCTGTAACCGTGATTATAACCTGACCTCACTGTTGCAACTTGTTGGAGAGCGTTTGCCGAAAATGCATCCCAACAGCAAAGTGATACTGATAGGTGATATAGCCGATGTCAACCCACTAAAATGTTACTTTAGTGGGTTGAGAAACGTCAGTATGATACTGGATAAGGCAATAACGATTGATGAGTTAAGTAGGGAATTGCTGAGCACGACCGTGAATAAAGAGTCAGGTTTCGGAAAACGTTCCACAATGCTTACACCGCGTGAATTAGAGATTCTGCGCATGCTGCTGGATGGTGACACCGCGAGAAAGATAGCTGACGACTTGAAACTAAATTTCAGAACAGTAAGCCATCATAAACGTGCAGCCTTGGCCAAGCTGGGGGTTCGTTCATTATGCCCCTTGGTGAATCTGATGGGGAAAAGAAAATATAACAAGAGCGCCTCGCCTTGGGAGAGGGTATTGGGTCAAATTAGTCTGTAAGCGATATAGCAAATCGAGTCGTAAAGTAAGATAAATTCATGGATATAAAAGGGAAGGAAAACAGCATAATGCTGGTGGTAGTTCGTTACTGATGTATTAACGGCCTATGCCTTAATACATTACCCACCAATCTTGTGGGTCGTTGCCATAGCGGCATCAGGATAAGCCATCAATATCTCGCTTTATCTTGTTATTGCCTGTTTTTAACTAAGATAAAACGAATTAATAGCAGCGTCGTTCCCTGATCGGTTTTGTCTTAAGAGGGTTTTATGTCCCTATAATGGAATATAAAAATCAATAATATAGTGAGAAACAGATATCATCGTTATGAAAAATCTGCCCAAACCTAACCAGCTTAAAGTGTTCCAGTCGATTATCGAACACGGGAGTTTTCGGGCTGCAGCCAAAGCCCTGCATCAGACTCAGCCTGCATTGACACAATCAATGAATGAACTTGAGAAAATGTTAGGCACTCCACTTCTGATGCGTGGACCGCGTGGGGTGGTACTGACCGAAGCAGGTAAACTTTTTGAGCCGCGAGTTCAATTGGTGCTGAAAGAGCTGGAGCGCGCAGTCAATGAAGCAAAGCAGCTTAGTGCCACCTCTCAGGGAACCATTGAGTTGGGGAGTTCGTCGTTACCCTTTTTTACCATGTTGCCAGCGGCAATCCAGCGTTTTAATAAACGCTTTCCGCAGGTCAACATTAATCTTACGGAAGGCCAAATTTCTGAGCTATTACCTGCCCTGCGAGGGGGAGAATTAGACTTCGTCATCGGTGCAACGTCGCCGGAAACGATCCTGGCTAGCGAATTTATTGAAGAGCCATTCTTTACCACTCCTTTTGCCGTGGTGGCACACCGAGATCATCCATTGGCCAAGAGCACCTCGCTGAGCCAGCTCAAACAGGCCAAATGGTATTTACCCACAGCGAAAATAGGTTACTTCGGTGAACTTGATGCACTGCTGTTCCCAGAAGGTGAAGAGAACTCACAGACTATTATTCGGGGGGACACGGCGGCCATCACGTTGCAGATGGTGATGAATGCTGGCTTTTTGACCGTGGCCGCGAAAGAGATGCTTCGGGTACCTTATCTAAGCCAGCAGTTGTGCATAATACCGATCGAAGAGCAATTACCCGATGCGTCCTACAGTTTTATCTATTCTCATCGTTTACCGTTGACGATGCATGCCAGGACCATGATAGATAAACTGCAATGGGAATGTAAGATCTATCCTTGGTCCGGGGAGGTTGAGTAATCAATGGCTTTACCCGTCGTCCTTCAAGTTGCCGCGGTGGCGACTAGCCGCAACTTGAAGTGACTTGAGGATAAATCGTTCCGCTTCCCCATCTGGGGTTTGTTAATAATCAATAAAAACTAGATAAAGTGAATATTGAATTATGCTTTAGGGCTGATGACAAAATTTACGCTACCCGTGTGCATCCCTTCCTTAGTCGCCGCGTTTTTAAACAGGTTGATCTTTGGCGTCCAACACATCTGGCTACGGTCAGGAGTGCTACTGGCAGTCTGCGTCAATGTGATGTATTTAGTACTTGCTGTCGGGAAACTGAAGTCGTTTGCCGTCACTCCGTCGTTGCTGGCCAACTGCAGGTTATAAAACAACTGGCTAGCAGTGCCTTGTAGGGTAAATAAACTACGTCCACTTTGCATGCTTGCGGTGTTTGTTACACTCAACGCGTAGGTTTTATTTTTTACCCCTGCCGTTACATAGTTGATACACAGATTATTACTGGCGATATTACTAATCGATGCCGCATAACCGTTTCCACTTGCCGAAATATCGGGTAAGTTGCTTACATCAAGGGTATTCATCTGCCACACCGCCGAACTCATGCTGAATGCTGGCTCAGGGATATCGACATCTTCAGGCTTGGGAATATTCGCTATAGAAAGCTGGCATCCATTAGCCGCAATATAAATAACACTGGTCTGAGCACCGCCACTCTGCCCTGCGCCGCTCATGTTTTCGGTTGTGAGGCGAGCACGTAAACCCGGGTATGCCCCCGCAGTGTCCGTAGTAAAATCTATGGAAATAAACGAACTGAACATAATTACGTTAGCGCTCGGAACACCGTAAAAACTCAATGCACGAGTGCCGATATTGTAACCTAAGTTAGCATTGGCAACCACATTACTAAAAGTGCTAGTAGAGCTGTTTTGTGGATGAACGATTAAATTTGTACCCAATGTGGTTGGCACTTCGACATAAAAGTTACTCCGAGTAGTCACACTCCCCCCTGCCACGGGGGTCACCACGTAGGTGAATTTTGCCTGAAACTTATTAGTTCCTAATTTGGTAACAGAGCAATTGGTGATATTTTGGTTATATTGAGTTGCCATTACGTGTGTGCTTAATGCCAGCAGAGAGCAAGCCATCAAACGCGATAAATTTACTATTATCTTCATATCTCTCTCGCGATTAGCGCGTAAACTTCCAATTGATTTTTTCAACTCACGCCATTGCTGTATTCACAAGGGCGTTCTAGTTTTTCTTAAACTTTAACTTCAAACATCATTATCAGTTTACCGACATAATTGCCCGATATCTTCCCCAGCACACCTGTAGGTTGGCGGGCGGAGACGGAAAGCAGATAGCTGCCCGTCGAGATGCCTCCCACCTGTGTAGGATTGCTGAAATCTACCGGCGTAGCACTCAGTGGTTTTAGCGTGGTTGCGTTGCTGCCAAGCCCTACTTGTTCGGTGGTAAAAGACAGAGCTGCGTCGGTTTCATGAGTCAGTATCAGCGGATTAACCAGTGAGACCCTAAAGTCTTGCCCATTGCGGATGCTGACCTGAACCGGTACCTGAGCCTGATAGCGCGTGATGTCACTGCCCACGCTGTTGCTGAGTGTTAACGTGTCATACCAACCACCGCCGGGTTTCTCTACCGTGATCTGAACCAGATTGGTGAGGGTAATGCTGATGGGCACGCTGCCCAGCGCGGTGTCAGCAGCATTTACCGTGCTCCCTGTCAGCAGTAAGACTGCCATTATTGCCTGCTGCCATAACTTCATGCTGTTCATCCCTTTATTATCTGCTCTCATTTGCTGCACTGAAGGCTGAAGGGCTTGTTCTGCACATTACCACTCAATGTGCTCCCTGCCATTTGCCTTGGTGTGCCGGGGTAGACATTAAAATCATCCACGGCTTGGCCATTCAGCTTCAGTTCGCTGAATGCTACTCGCACCGTGCCGGTGGCCTGCAACTGTAGACTGCTGGCTTCACAACTGTGCTGCCAGGTAGCAACCTGCTTAACCGGCAACTGGCGTACCAGGCCGTTAAACCCCAGGCTGACCAACATTACATTGTCTCGGGTACCGCTAATGCTGGCTTTTTGCTGGGGAATAACCGCCAGGCGGTACACCCTCTCTCTTTCCGGCGTTTTTAGCGCCGTTAACTGCACCGGTTTCTGCTGGCGTGGTCCCAGCGAGAGTTTGAATGGTGCAGCATACAGATAAGGATCTTTGCTCATCCCCAGAGGTATCAACTGCTCCTCATCGATAGGCACGCCGGGATTACCGATCTCAAACAGAGTGATGCCAACAAATTCCGGCGAATCGCCGGTGTTGCTGACCTGTACCTCCGCCTGTTCCCCCTGCATCTCAACAATTTTCGGGCTGATATCAATCAGTGCCTGTGCCACCCCAAAAGGGAGGAAGCACAGCAGTAGTGCTGTGACCTCACGGGCAACGGATGTCAAACGGCTGGCCATCGGCATTTCCTTTCAGGTTTTTTACCGGGAACACCAATGGTGTGCCTGGGAACACTTTTTGTTCCTTTGCCATATTGTTTGCCGGGGTCGCTTGCAACTGCTTGAACAACGAGTGCACGCTACCATTGGATGTCAGTTGCAGACCGCCTACAGTACATTGATGGCTCCAGGCCCTGGTCTGTCCCCCTGAAGAAGGCAAGTGATGGACTAAGACGCCATAAGCCACACCGAAGGTCAGTGGGGCGCTGATTTTTTCTTTGTTTTCATCTCCTACCACCTTGATGCTGGACACCGGGACGATATACAGCCGGTAGAGCGTCTCTCTGACAGGGGCTTTCAACGCGACCAGATTGATATCGCGTTTCTGGCCCGGCCCCAGCGTCAGTTTGGCCGGGCTGGCCATCATCTCAGGGACGGTGATATCACCAATGGCTGTCTTGCGCTCTGGGGTCTCACCAGGGTTCTCGACACGCATCAGATCCACCTTCAGATAAAGTGGTTTATCGCCGAGGTTGCTGACCTGTACGGTACGGGGTTGCTGCCCTTCGACGGTGCTACGCGCTGGCATTACCATCAGTTGGCCATCAGCATGGGCCAGGTAACTTAGAGCCAGAAGGCTGACTACCACCCCAGACTGCAATTGTTTAATCATGGTTTTCCTTATTCATTCTCATCAATTCTTCGCTGTTCCCGCAGGCGACATCCTCAGGGATATCCGTTTCAACCTGCTATACAGAGATAGCGTTTATCTTTTGGTTTGCTCATGTCGCAGCGGTATCGCCCCTGCTTACCGGTCACGGTGATTTCTTTAATCAACGTCGTGGACGCCAGTGAGAACAGGCCATTCGGGTAGACCGTATCACCTGTCTCGCTTACCGTGCCGCTCACCGGCCCTCCATGGTTATTGACTAGGAAGCCGTTATACAGCAGGTTCATTTCCACCTCGGCTTGCACCGGATACACCTGCCCAGGGTGGGCGCGTACTACGTTGGCGGGCAGACGGATATTCATGTCCATGTCTGCATCTACCGACTGCGCCTGGGCAAAAGTCACGTCCTGATAGCTGGCCAATGGCACCGCATAAGTACCGCCACCACCAACCGGGTTGCCTTCCACCTTGAAGCCATATTTCGCGTCACCCAGTTTCGGGGTACGAACCAGCATGGCGGCACCACTCGGGCTGGTGCGCCCCAAGGCAAATCCATCCTGGCTTGCGGCAAACATGCCGTTGTAGTTGAAGCTGCCACTGGTGATATGGTCGTCGACCCCAACGCGTAAAGAAGCATCCCCACGGGTGCCGTTGCGGCGGGCATTCAAGCCAACCGCATTGGTGCGGCCAACGTCACTGAAATCAATACCGGCGGTGGTGGTACCGGTGCTGTCCTCAAATTCACGGGCGTAACTCCCACCGGTATAGAGTTTGCCGTTGTTATAGGCGGCGTTCAGGGTGCCGGTATTGCGGTCCAGCATGATGGTGGTATTCAGGTACAGCCCGTAATTGTTGCTGCTGTTGTCATAACCACCTTTCTGCACACCCATGGCGATCACCGCCCAAACCCCGTTGCCACGCCAGTTCCAGGTGCTCTGCAACTGATGTCGTTCGCTGTTGCTATAGCGGCTGTAGTTGTAGCCCAGGCGGGTCGGGCCGAACTGGCGGCTATAGCCAAATGCGGTGCTGTTGTTGGCCGGGTAGAACTCGGACACCGCGGTATTCTGGTACTGCGAGGCGGTCAGGTACCCCAATTGCTGGTTGCCTGCGCTCAGGCTGGCGTAGCCACCAACGCGTTTTTCCCCGGCCATCACGCCCACGGTCGGCGTCACTTCCATGTCCGCGACTTGCATTGGTCGGGTGAGGTTATGTTCCATCGCCCAACGGTTGCCGGTCCCTTTTAGCAGTGCGCTGCTGGCCGCAAACCAGTTGGTCTGAAAGCTGGCCCCTGCGCTGAGGAGGCTTTTCTCTGTATCAAGCTCTTTACCCAGCGTGACATACCAGCCAGTGCTGCCGCCGTAATTGATATTGGCAATCTGTTGGTTCTCACTGCTCACCACTTGGCCGCTGCGATTGACCAATCGAACCTCGACGCTATAGAAGCCGCCGGGCAACTGGTTATAGTCAATCTCGTTACGACCGATCACCGCTGGCAGACGGCGGATAAGACGGCCATCACGATAGAACTCGTAGTCACCGTCAGCGGTAGCGAACAGCACCATCTTGCCGGCGGACTGGTTGTCGCGCTTCAGGTTGTCCTGGCTGCCCAAGGTGACAAACTGGTCAAAGCTCGGGTTGAGTGACGTGCTGACGCTGCCAGCGGCGGTATCGCGGCTGTCCTGACGGCCACTGCGCAGGTAGGTATTGGCGAAATTCTTCTGCAAATACCAGGTACTTACGCCCTGATCGATGGTCCGAGTATCGAAATTTTTGCTGTCGTTGTAATACCAGCTCAGGTAGCCATAGCTCTGTGAAGGCAGACCAAGGTAACCCTGACCGAAGGCGGAGACAGCACGGTACTCGTTGGATGCGGTGCGCACATCCAGCGATTGGTTGTGGATGAAGCCCATCATGGTCTGGGGCTGCACGTAACGCTTGCTGCCATCGGTGATAGTTAGTGACTGCTTGACCTTGTCGAGCGAGACGGTTTGGCCCTTGATGGTATAGTCACAGCCGTTGGGGCAGACCGCATAAGGTATCTGTGCCAGTACCTTGTTCAGTAGCTCGATCTGCTCGGTTGAAATCCCATTTTGGCGATAAAGCGCCTCATCAAAAGTGAGCCGATTTTGCTGGGCAGACCAACTGACCGGGCCAGGTAGAGGAGTGCTGTCGAGGGTGGCGAGAAATTGCATGGAGGAATCCCGCTCGGCCTCAGAGAAACCTGCGGGCACCTGATATTCAATTTGAGCTCCCTCAGCATAAGTGGCTGCTGACGGAGTCAATAATAATAAACCTGTTGCCCATCCTGGGATACTTCTGCCCATCTTATATTCCATATATAGAGACTCAACAATACGGCCAGTAACCTATTATTAATTTTTTGATTTTAATAATTAACAAGCCACACCCTATCTATTTTTTTTACTAGATATACAGAAAGATTCCGTTATAAAAACAGAAGATGGCGTTCGTCGTATGCTATTAGGGTTATCCGGAGATAACCCTAAGTTTATTAAGCAATTAAGCGTCATTTAGCGCTTTGTGATATCTACTCTACAATAATTCGAGTTACATGAAGGTGACACACGGTACCCCCCAAGAATGGGCGAGTAATAACCGTCAACACAGAGGCAACTAGACGTATGAAGAGGATAACGTTATTAAGCCTTTGGCTCGAACAACATGACCAGATCGCCCTGGTATGAACCATTGGTGCTACCGGTCGCATTGGTTGGCGCCTTGGCATCGATTTTCAGCGTATAGGTGTTGTCATATCCACCTGGAGCAGTAGTGGTTTGCATCACTTTCAGCGGGGTACCCTGAACGACGGTTTTACCCGCAAAACTGACCACTACGTTAGACAACTGGGCACCATCAGCACGGTTGATGGTCAGTGGCTGAACCAGAGATACGTTGACTTCGTTGTCGGTGGTGTAAACACGCACTGGCAGATCGTTAGAAGCAAACTCAGTCTGGGTATAATCTTTGGCAAACAATTCTTCTTTGTCATACCAGGTGCTACCGTCTGGCTTAGAAACAAAAATAGCATCGTTGATGTTAGCTACGATGGTAATTTCTTTTTTCACGCCGTTGGCGGCATGTGCCATACCGGCCGACAGCAGAGCTGTAGCAACAACAGACAGAAGGAGCTTTTTCATTGTGACTTTCCTTATTATTAAAACTAACAGACGTCCTTGTCATCAAGGATCGCTTTGATTTACCTGTTCAAACCAAACAGGGTGAAAAAAACCCTTATTAAAGGATTGTTTGCAGTCTGCTTAGCGCTATTTACCTTTGTCCACATTAGACATTATGGAATAAATGAAAACGTACTACATGCAGCTGAGTTTTTAGACGTATCTCTCATGTGCGTGAAGAATATAGCCCCACGCAACAACGATTACAAGCCAATATATTTTTATCAGTGATAGGGGAAGTTAATACTCAATCTATAACTGGAATCGCTATCGATTGAAATTATGTTATCACCGATAAAAATTACTTTATTTACGTTCTTTAAGATACCCAATACAATGGTGAAAATTTGGTGGCAAGATGAACAGGGAAAAGTACAGCCATGAAGTTATCATAGTCAGAAGATCAATGATTATCCTGCAGTGAATATTTCCCATGAAAACTGAAGCTGGACATTAATTTAATCACGGAAGGTCGAGGTTCTTGCTTGCGATGATTTCACCTATCAGCATTTACAGTTAATTCTCGAAATCATCTTTTGCAGGGAGGATCTTAATCTTTTTATTGATGTTTTACATTCCATTGATTTAACTTGTTAATTTCAATTATATGCAATTAATTAAGATATCCATTTTATTGATGTAAGAGTCACATCTTCATTATCACTCAAGTTATAACTTAATGATTAGTATTATTTTTAATTAAGCTAAACATCCTTTAAATACTTGAAAACAGGTAAGCCTGATGCATTGGGCCCCTCCTGCAAGTATGTCTTTTCAATTTATCTATAAGGTAGTTGCAGTGAAAAAGCACGATTTACCTTCACGCCGCAAGGCTGGAGCATTTAAAAAATCTCGGATAGCCACATTGTTAGCTTGGGCTAACATTGTTACCCAAGTGGTTTTCCCGATGAGTATTGCCTATACCCCGGCAGTCATGGCGGCGAAAGATACCCATACTGAGGATGAACAGGCGGTTGCGACGGCAGCAAGCCGTTTGGCGGGTGTGTTAGCCAGCGGCGATCCAACCAAACAGGCCGAATCTATCGCTCGTGGTGCTGCGACCAGTACCGCGAATGACGCCGTTGAAAACTGGCTGAATCAATTTGGTACTGCCAAAGTACAATTGAACCTGGATGACAAACTTAATCTGAAAGGCAGCCAATTAGACGTTCTGTTACCCCTGCAAGATACCCCAAGCCTGCTTACCTTCAGCCAACTGGGTACGCGCTATATTGACGATCGCCTCACGCTCAACGCTGGCATAGGGCAACGTCATTTTATCGATCAGCAAATGTTTGGCTATAACCTCTTCCTGGATCGCGATATCCAAGGCAGTCACTCACGCATCGGTATTGGTGCTGAATATGCACGTGATTACCTGCGGATTGCTACCAACGGCTATTTTGGCGTGAGTGGTTGGAAGAACTCGCGCGATCTGGACGGTTTTGATGAAAAAGCCGCTAATGGCTTTGATATCCGTACAGAAGCCTATCTGCCATCGATGCCACAATTGGGTGGCAAGCTGGTTTATGAGCAGTATTTTGGTGATGACGTCGGTTTATTTGGTAAAGATAAGCGCCAGTCCGATCCTGCTGCCGTCACTTTCGGTGTGAATTATTCTCCTGTGCCCTTGGTTAGCTTCGGCGTAGACCACAAACAGGGAACCAGCGGTATGGAGGATACTCGTTTCAATCTTTCCCTCAATTATTCCTTCGGCACCGAACTGTCAAAACAGCTCGATCCGGCCAATATGGCGGCAAAACGTACGCTGGCAGGCAGCCGCTACGATCTGGTAGACCGCAATAATGAAATTGTTCTGCAATATCGTGAGCAGAAGTTACTGAGCGTGGTGATGGATCCGCTGTTACAGGGGGATTCCGGCCAAACTATTGAGTTACCGATCACCGTCACCAGTAAGCATGGTGTTGCTTCATTTGAGTGGAAAGCAGACCTGTTTACCGCCGCTGGCGGGAAAATCATCCCTAATGGTCAGGGGTGGCAGGCCGTGTTGCCATCGTATAACCTGTTGGAAAATAACAACTATCCTATCAGCGTGACCGTCATCGATAAATCGGGTAACCGTTCTGAGCCTGCTCAAGGGGAAGTCGTAGTTACCGGTTTTGGTATTGCAGCAACCTCTAATCTGAACATTAAAAATGCGCGTTTGCCTGCAGATGGTCGCTCTACAACGCAAGTAGAATTGTCACTGAAGGATGGCAGCGGTCGTCCAATCAGTGGGATCGCCGGGCAGATTACGCTGAACAGCCAATTCCAACCGCCATCAGCGGCAAGCAAAATCAGTCCTGCTTCTGCCACAGTACACCCCATTGCTCATGCCATAGGTGAGGTAAGCGAATCCAAAGATCGCCCAGGTGTCTATCTTGCCACGTTCACTGCTGGCAGCAGCGTGGGTGTAGTGAAGATCACGGCAAGCGTATCCGGGTCAGCGATAGCAGTGAAAGAGGCTTCCGTAACGTTATCGGCAGACAATGCCTCGGCCAAGATCGACGAGAACGGGCTGACCGGCAAGCTGGGTAATACCTTGGCCAACGGCAGCGATGTCAACACCGTGCAGTTGCCGGTGAAAGACGCACAGGGCAACCCAGTGCCGGGCTTCGATGTCACCTTTACTGTGACCAACCCGGATGGCAGCACCCGTCAGCAGACGGTGACCACCGACGAGAACGGCATCGCCTCTCTGCCGGTGACCAGCGACAAAGCGGGCAGCGTGAAGGTGGAAGCAGAGGTGGGCGGCGTGACCAGCAGCACCGAGCTGAGCTTCGTGGCTGACAATGCCTCGGCCAAGATCGACGAGAACGGCCTGTCGGGCAAGTCAGGCAGCACCGTGGCCAACGGCAGCGATGTGAATCTCGTACAGTTGCCGGTGAAAGACGCGCAGGGTAACCCGCTGCCGGGCTTTGATGTCACCTTTACCGTGACCAACCCGGACGGCAGCACCCGTCAGCAGACGGTGACCACCGACGAGAACGGCATTGCCGCTCTGCCGGTAACCAGCGACAAGGCAGGCAGCGTCAAGGTAGAAGCAGAAGTCGGCGGTGTGACCAGCAGCACCGAGCTGAGCTTCGTGGCTGACAACAGCACGGCCAAGATCGACGAGAACGGGCTGACGGCAGAAGCGGGTAACACCGTGGCCAACGGCAACGATGTGAACCTCGTGCAGTTGCCGGTGAAGGACGCGCAGGGTAACCCAGTGCCGGGCTTTGACGTCACCTTTACCGTGACCGATCCGGACGGTTCGACCCGTCAGCAGACGGTGACCACCGACGAGAACGGCATTGCCGCTCTGCCGGTAACCAGCGATAAAGCAGGCAGCGTCAAGGTAGAAGCAGAAGTCGGCGGCGTGACCAGCAGCACCGAGCTGAGCTTCGTGGCCGACGGCAGCACCGCGACCATCGACGAGAACGGCCTGACCGGTAACGCGGGTAACACCACCGCCAACGGCACCGACGTGAACACCGTGCAGTTGCCGGTGAAAGACGCCAAGGGCAACCCACTGCCGGGCGTTGACGTCACCTTTACCGTGACCAACCCGGACGGCTCTACCCGTCAGCAGACGGTGACCACCGACGAGAACGGCATCGCCGCTCTGCCTGTCACCAGTGACAAAGCAGGCAGCGTGAAAGTGGAAGCAGAAGTGGGCGGCGTCACCAGCAGCACCGAACTGAGCTTCGTGGCCGACAGCAGCACCGCGACCATCGACGAGAACGGCCTGACCGGCAAAGCGGGTAACACCACCGCCAACGGCACCGACGTGAACACCGTGCAGTTGCCGGTGAAAGACGCCAAGGGCAACCCACTGCCGGGCGTTGACGTCACCTTTACCGTGACCAACCCGGACGGCTCTACCCGTCAGCAGACGGTGACCACCGACGAGAACGGCATCGCCGCTCTGCCTGTCACCAGCGACAAAGCAGGCAGCGTGAAAGTGGAAGCAGAAGTGGGCGGCGTCACCAGCAGCACCGAACTGAGCTTCGTGGCCGACAGCAGCACCGCGACTATCGACGAGAACGGCCTGACCGGTAACGCGGGTAACACCACCGCCAACGGCACCGACGTGAACACCGTGCAGTTGCCGGTGAAAGACGCCAAGGGCAACCCACTGCCGGGCGTTGACGTCACCTTTACCGTGACCGATCCGGACGGCAGTACCCGTCAGCAGACGGTGACCACCGACGAGAACGGCATCGCCGCTCTGCCTGTCACCAGTGACAAAGCAGGCAGCGTGAAAGTGGAAGCAGAAGTGGGCGGCGTCACCAGCAGCACCGAACTGAGCTTCGTGGCCGACAGCAGCACCGCGACCATCGACGAGAACGGCCTGACCGGCAAAGCGGGTAACACCCTGGCCAACGGCAGCGATGTCAACACCGTGCAGTTGCCGGTGAAAGACGCCAAGGGCAACCCACTGCCGGGCGTTGACGTCACCTTTACCGTGACCAACCCGGACGGTTCGACCCGTCAGCAGACCGTGACCACCGACGAGAACGGCATCGCCGCTCTGCCTGTCACCAGTGACAAAGCAGGCAGCGTGAAAGTGGAAGCAGAAGTGGGCGGCGTCACCAGCAGCACCGAACTGAGCTTCGTGGCCGACAGCAGCACCGCGACCATCGACGAGAACGGCCTGACCGGCAAAGCGGGTAACACCACCGCCAACGGCACCGACGTGAACACCGTGCAGTTGCCGGTGAAAGACGCCAAGGGCAACCCACTGCCGGGCGTTGACGTCACCTTTACCGTGACCAACCCGGACGGCTCTACCCGTCAGCAGACGGTGACCACCGACGAGAACGGCATCGCCGCTCTGCCTGTCACCAGCGACAAAGCAGGCAGCGTGAAAGTGGAAGCAGAAGTGGGCGGCGTCACCAGCAGCACCGAACTGAGCTTCGTGGCCGACAGCAGCACCGCGACCATCGACGAGAACGGCCTGACCGGTAACGCGGGTAACACCACCGCCAACGGCACCGACGTGAACACCGTGCAGTTGCCGGTGAAAGACGCCAAGGGCAACCCACTGCCGGGCGTTGACGTCACCTTTACCGTGACCGATCCGGACGGCAGTACCCGTCAGCAGACGGTGACCACCGACGAGAACGGCATCGCCGCTCTGCCTGTCACCAGTGACAAAGCAGGCAGCGTGAAAGTGGAAGCAGAAGTGGGCGGCGTCACCAGCAGCACCGAACTGAGCTTCGTGGCCGACAGCAGCACCGCGACCATCGACGAGAACGGCCTGACCGGTAACGCGGGTAACACCACCGCCAACGGCACCGACGTGAATACCGTGCAGTTGCCGGTGAAAGACGCCAAGGGCAACCCACTGCCGGGCGTTGACGTCACCTTTACCGTGACCAACCCGGACGGCAGTACCCGTCAGCAGACGGTGACCACCGACGAGAACGGCATTGCCGCTCTGCCGGTAACCAGCGATAAAGCAGGCAGCGTCAAGGTAGAAGCAGAAGTCGGCGGCGTGACCAGCAGCACCGAGCTGAGCTTCGTGGCCGACAGCAGCACGGCCAAGATCGATGAGAACGGGCTGACCGGCAAAGCGGGTAACACCCTGGCCAACGGCAGCGATGTCAACACCGTGCAGTTGCCGGTGAAAGACGCCAAGGGCAACCCACTGCCGGGCGTTGACGTCACCTTTACCGTGACCAACCCGGACGGTTCGACCCGTCAGCAGACGGTGACCACCGACGAGAACGGCATTGCCGCTCTGCCGGTAACCAGCGACAAAGCGGGCAGCGTGAAGGTGGAAGCAGAGGTGGGCGGCGTCACCAGCAGCACCGAACTGAGCTTCGTGGCCGACAGCAGCACCGCGACCATCGACGAGAACGGGCTGACCGGCAAAGCGGGTAACACCCTGGCCAACGGCAGCGATGTCAACACCGTGCAGTTGCCGGTGAAAGACGCCAAGGGCAACCCACTGCCGGGCGTTGACGTCACCTTTACCGTGACCAACCCGGACGGCTCTACCCGTCAGCAGACGGTGACCACCGACGAGAACGGCATCGCCGCTCTGCCTGTCACCAGCGACAAAGCAGGCAGCGTGAAAGTGGAAGCAGAAGTGGGCGGCGTCACCAGCAGCACCGAACTGAGCTTCGTGGCCGACAGCAGCACCGCGACCATCGACGAGAACGGCCTGACCGGTAACGCGGGTAACACCACCGCCAACGGCACCGACGTGAACACCGTGCAGTTGCCAGTGAAGGACGCGCAGGGTAACCCAGTGCCGGGCTTTGACGTCACCTTTACCGTGACCGATCCGGACGGCAGTACCCGTCAGCAGACGGTGACCACCGACGAGAACGGCATTGCCGCTCTGCCGGTAACCAGCGATAAAGCAGGCAGCGTCAAGGTAGAAGCAGAGGTGGGCGGCGTGACCAGCAGCACCGAGCTGAGCTTCGTGGCCGACAACAGCACGGCCAAGATCGACGAGAACGGGCTGACGGCAGAAGCGGGTAACACCCTGGCCAACGGCACCGATGTGAACCTCGTGCAGTTGCCAGTGAAGGACGCGCAGGGTAACCCAGTGCCGGGCTTTGACGTCACCTTTACCGTGACTAACCCGGACGGTTCGACCCGTCAGCAGACCGTGACCACCGACGAGAACGGCATCGCCGCTCTGCCGGTAACCAGCGACAAAGCGGGCAGCGTGAAGGTGGAAGCAGAGGTGGGCGGCGTGACCAGCAGCACCGAGCTGAGCTTCGTGGCCGACAGCAGCACCGCGACCATCGACGAGAACGGGCTGACCGGCAAAGCGGGTAACACCGTGGCCAACGGCAGCGATGTCAACACCGTGCAGTTGCCGGTGAAAGACGCCAAGGGCAACCCACTGCCGGGCGTTGACGTCACCTTTACCGTGACCAACCCGGACGGCTCTACCCGTCAGCAGACGGTGACCACCGACGAGAACGGCATCGCCGCTCTGCCTGTCACCAGTGACAAAGCAGGCAGCGTGAAGGTGGAAGCAGAGGTGGGCGGCGTGACCAGCAGCACCGAGCTGAGCTTCGTGGCTGACAGCAGCACGGCCAAGATCGACGAGAACGGCCTGACCGGTAACGCGGGTAACACCACCGCCAACGGCACCGACGTGAACACCGTGCAGTTGCCGGTGAAAGACGCCAAGGGCAACCCACTGCCGGGCGTTGACGTCACCTTTACCGTGACTAACCCGGACGGCAGCACCCGTCAGCAGACGGTGACCACCGACGAGAACGGCATCGCCGCTCTGCCGGTAACCAGCGATAAAGCAGGCAGCGTCAAGGTAGAAGCAGAAGTCGGCGGCGTGACCAGCAGCACCGAGCTGAGCTTCGTGGCCGACAACAGTACGGCCAAGATCGACGAGAGCGGGCTGACCGGCAAAGCGGGTAACACCCTGGCCAACGGCAGCGATGTGAACCTCGTGCAGTTGCCGGTAAAAGACGCGCAGGGCAACCCGATCCCGGGCTTTGATGTCACCTTTACCGTGACCAACCCGGACGGCAGCACCCGTCAGCAGACGGTGACCACCGACGAGAACGGCATCGCCGCTCTGCCGGTAACCAGCGATAAAGCAGGCAGCGTCAAGGTGGAAGCAGAGGTGGGCGGCGTGACCAGCAGCACCGATCTGAGCTTCGTGGCTGACAGCAGCACGGCCAAGATCGACGAGAACGGGCTGACGGCAGAAGCGGGTAACACCCTGGCCAACGGCAGCGATGTGAACCTCGTGCAGTTGCCAGTGAAGGACGCGCAGGGCAACCCGATCCCGGGCTTTGACGTCACCTTTACCGTGACCAACCCGGACGGCTCTACCCGTCAGCAGACCGTGACCACCGACGAGAACGGCATCGCCGCTCTGCCGGTGAGCAGCGATAAGGCGGGCAGCGTGAAAGTGGAAGCAGAAGTGGGCGGCGTCACCAGCAGCACCGAACTGAGCTTCGTGGCCGACAGCAGCACCGCGACCA
Organism: Serratia sp. JSRIV004; assembly: GCF_019968705.1. Classification (NCBI taxonomy): domain Bacteria; kingdom Pseudomonadati; phylum Pseudomonadota; class Gammaproteobacteria; order Enterobacterales; family Yersiniaceae; genus Serratia; species Serratia sp. JSRIV004. The sequence goes on from NZ_CP074140.1 coordinate 475,229, forward strand.
TCGACGAGAACGGCCTGACCGGTAACGCGGGTAACACCACCGCCAACGGCACCGACGTGAATACCGTGCAGTTGCCGGTGAAAGACGCCAAGGGCAACCCACTGCCGGGCGTTGACGTCACCTTTACCGTGACCAACCCGGACGGTTCGACCCGTCAGCAGACGGTGACCACCGACGAGAACGGCATTGCCGCTCTGCCGGTAACCAGCGACAAAGCGGGCAGCGTCAAGGTGGAAGCAGAGGTGGGCGGCGTGACCAGCAGCACCGATCTGAGCTTCGTGGCAGGGGATGTGGTTGCTGAAAACTCCAGCCTGGAGACGGCCTCCGCCAGTATTGAGGCGAACGGGACAGACGCCACGGTGATTACGTTGACGCTGAAAGACAGCAACGATAATCCAGTCACCGGCCAGACCGTGACCTTTAGCACTACGCTGGGTAGCATAGGTAGTGTAACTGAGGGCAAAAACGGGGTGTATACCGCGACGTTGACAGCAGGTAAGGCTGCGGGTACTGCAACACTGGGGGTTAAAGTAGGTGGAAACGCATTAGGTGTGACAGGCTCCGTCACGTTAACACCAAGAGCAGTAGGCACGGCCCAATCGGGGTTGATTGCAAGCAAAGCCAGTATCAATGCCGATGACCGTACGGGTTCTACTATCACCCTGACGGCCAAGGATGAGTACGGTGACGCAATCACTGGTCTGGATCTTGAGTTTGTTGCCGATCTGGCGAACACCGAGATAACGGCGGTTGTTGACAATAACAATGGTACTTATACCGCAAGTATTAATGGTACCAAGACTGGTGTTGCCAATATTACCGTATTGTCTTCCGGTGTCGCGTTAGAGGGGCTGACAACAACGGTGACAATAACGCCGGGCGCATGGAATGCAGCGCAAGACACACCAATAATAGCGGTGAGTCAACCGATTGTATATTCAAGGTTCGCTAATGACTCCTACAAGAGAAATTATGTCACTGTAGAGGCGCTACCGTTATACGATAATCACGGTAATAAAATTGCAGGGGAGTTGACATATACGTTAGGTGATGCAAGTGTCAAAGATATAAGTGGAGCGGTAACTAATGTAGGTTCCGCGATTGATCTGAAACGGCTAAGTGGCACCAGCTATAGTTTTGCTATCGCAAGTGATAATTATTCGAGCCAAGCATTGGCTGACGAGAATAAAATTGTCAGGACAGATGTTACAATCACGGTAACGGGTGTTAAAGATGATTTTAAAATAACGCCAGTCAATAAAAAGTTTGTTTTAGGGAATGGCTAATAAGCCAGGTCGTCGGGCAATGTACTTTTGCTTGACGGCTATAGTGCCCGGCACTATGACTTAGTATAAAAGCCCCTGTTTTAATAGGGGCTTTTTTTGTCTTCGATCTGGCATCGTTGAACCATGGTCAGTTGTTGGTTTTGTCTCATTGTGTACATCTCTTGCAGGAGAAAAAAAGGTGAGTTTAATAACAGTTGAATTTTCCTTCTCAATTATCACAAATTATACACTTGGTCGTTAAGCTATCAGAACTGACACTCTTAAATAAAGAACTCGCGTTTACATTTTCCGCATCTGCATCTAAGCTTAAGTTGATTCATTCCAGAGTTGTCTCAATATAAGGTGAGTTATGAAAGAACTTCCAAAAATCAATCAGCTCAGGGATTTTCAGGCGATTATCTATTATGGAAACATCAGAACCGCTTCACAGGCCTTGTTCAAAACCCAGCCTGCGATGACCAAAAGCATCCAGGAGTTAGAGCGGATTTTGGGGGTGACCTTATTATCCAGAGGGCCACAGGGCATGGTGTTAACCAAAATGGGGCGTGTTTTTGAACACAGAGTTAACACGCTACTTAACGATCTGGAAAGAGCCGTAGATGAGTTGCATCAATTGAGTCAACAATCTCAGGGCAACGTAGTCTTTGGTTGCTCGCACCTGCCAGCTTTAAGTGTTCTCCCTTCTTTAGTCAATAAATTTCAAGTGGAACACCCAACATCCAATATTACCATTATTGAAGGGCAACTTTGTGAACTGGTGAGTTCACTTCGGTTAGGGCGATTGGATTTTTTTATTGGTATCGCGTCACCTGAAATATCAATGAGTGAGTTTATTGTCGAGCAACCGATCAATGCGGAATTTTGTATTATTGCCAGAAAGGGGCACCCTCTCTCTCATTGCCGCTCATTAAGCGAATTGCAAGGGGCGAAGTGGTATTTCCCCAGTACCAGAACCGGGTATTATAAAGAACTAGAGAAATTTATTTTCCCAAATGGGAAAACGAGCAAGGATATCGTGATTTATGGAGACTCATTGAGCATTGGTGAGCAAATGGTGTTAAATGAGGATTACTTTTTTATTGGACCCAGGGCAGTTCTCGATATTTCTTATGTAAAAGATCTTATCACCGTGATACCTATAAAAGAAAGATTGCCTGATGCCCTATATGTTATTATCCACAAACAACAACATGGGCTGACTCCGCTGGCAAAACAACTGATGGATGAAGTCAAAGCGGCGTGTTTAAAACTTCTCTCTGATGAGAATTGATTTTACGGAAGTTTGCTCCTCGGTGCTGGCTATCCAAGAAGGTGCGACCTAATTTGATCGCACCTTCCTTGACCAGACAGAGTCTTTTATAGTGGGAAACGTAATATGGCGTTAAGATCGGCACCGGAAGGTAAATCGTCGCTGCGTACGGCTAAAACTCTTGCTCCGGTAGCCATCGCTCTTTTGGCAATCTCATCAATTAAATCGTAGGCGTCATCCTCATCGTTGTCACTGAAAGTGATTAATCCTTGCTCATCAATGATGCCTTTCAGCTTGCAGTCGAGGTTAATCAGTAGCAAATCAATGGCGCCGAACGTGGCTGCTCTTGCCGCATCTGAAAGATCCTGAGTGACCCGGCGTTCTCCTAAGCGCGTTTCAAAGCGCGAGGCTAACGCGTTCAATTGCTCCTGATAATAGTTATCCATTAATGGCCGCACCAACGTTACCAATTCAGAAGTACCAAGGTGCTCTGCATTTTTGAAAAGCGTTTCATCTGCCAGGTTGGCCAACGAGTTTGTTGAACGGTAGATCGAGGCCAGCGGCTCGGTACTGACAAGGATAAGCGGAGAATCATGTCTGGCAAACAGTGGACGTAACGCTTGGTCAATTTTGCGAGTATATTGCGCGAGTCGCACTTTATGATGTGTCGCTCCATGATGGTGGTCATTCAATGCTGCATCCCCCATAGCATCCTTCATGGAGGTGGGCATCTCTGGCACTGTCATCTCTTCTGCGGGAGCGTCAGCAAAAAACTCGATCAGGCGCGTCTGGTTTTCAGAGAGTGCGAGGATGTAGGCCGAATGTGGGAAGGTTAACGCACGCAGTAGTGGTTTAAGGTAGAAACGTTTGCCCACCTCAAGTCGATTGGATAGCTCATTTGCCAGCCGGTAAGTTCGGATACTGTCTGGTGTTGCAAGCACCGCCAGGCTACGTGCATGCAGGTCCCAAAATGACTCATCTTCCAACACGGAACAAAGCTGTTCTTCCAACAAGGCAACACGGCGTTTATCCAGGCCACTGTCTGCAACCTGCAACAGCGCCTCCTTGATGAAGTTACCAAGTTGAATTTTACTGGCCTCTAAGTGCTGACGTAGAGGCGAGGTTTCAAGATAAATCGAGATACAAGCATCCGCATGAATATCGGCTAAATAGGTATATTCTTCACGGCTAGGGATATCAACATAAAGCATGTGCACCTCGCAAAATGACAAGATTATTTAGGTGGTACGGCTTCTTTGGGGTCTTTCCGCTAACATCTGTGGTGGGAGCCTTAAGCAGACAAACAGCCCGTACCTTAACAATAGTTGCTTCCTTGATGACCGGGGGACAATCAGGTGTTTTTTTATGCTGTTTTAATGAGGTACCCGTAACCCGGATCGCCTGATGTCATTCCTGTCACTTCTCAGAAAAGCGGTTGGTATGAACGAGCAAAAGCATGTTGCCGTCGTCTGCGAGCTTATAGGACTTGTATTACGTTTGGCTGCACGGATTTTTTGCGTCAGTGGAGCCATAGACAGGCCTACTGATAGTGAAAGAGGGGCAATATTAGCGAATCAGACTTTACTTTTGATTGTAGTCGCACAAGGGCTTGATGCTGAGTAAAGCTAGTGGGGGCTGGTTGGATGAGAGTATTAGGCAATCGTTGAGTCAGGCTGGAAAGCAAAAAACCCGCCATAGGCGGGTTCTTCTAAATAGTGGTGCCCGGACTCGGAATCGAACCAAGGACACGGGGATTTTCAATCCCCTGCTCTACCGACTGAGCTATCCGGGCAACGGGGCGCATTAAACCGTATTGGCCGTGCGGCGTCAACGGATTTGTGACGAAAAACGTGAAAACAGCGCCGATTGCTGGCTTTTCAGGCAAAGGCCGCGTAATTCTACCTCTGTTGCCACCAGATCACTGCATATCACGCTTTAGCTTAACGCACCGAACTGACGGCATTGGGCAATATGCAAGATATCTTCGGCCAGCCGTTTGGCGACGGCCACATCCTGCAACTGGCGTTTTATCAACAATTTACTCAGGCAGCCTTCCTGTACCAGCTCCATTTGCTGCGCTACCGAATCGGCGTCGTCGGCATCCATCTCACGTAACAGATCGCGGGTGAAGTCCAGCGAGGTGATCTTCTGCTGTTCGGCCAGTTGATGGATCGGGTGGTCGCTCTCTGGGAAGAAGCTACAGGCGGCAATAAACAGGCAGCCAGGGTAACGTTCATTCTGCACGTGTTCTGCCAGCACGTCGTAACGCGCCAGCAGCTTTTGCTGCGGGCTCAGCGTCTCATCAAGCTGCAACTGGCGGCGCCAGGTATCAATCTGCTGGCCGTGGTAGCGCAGGCAGTCATACAGCAGTGCCTCACGGTCCGGCCAGAACGGTTTGAAATCGCTGTATGGCACACCCAGTTTTTCTGCCAGCATTTCCAAGGTGGTGGTCGCCAGGCCCTGTTTTTCCAACAGCTCCAGGGCTGTATTTAAAACCTGTTCACGTTGCACTAGTGCTCCCTCCAAAAAATGTTCTGAAACTCAGTGTCGCTTACCGAGTGGTTTTCTGCAAATGTGCGTCGAAGGCTTCTGCGTTCATAAAGCCCGTCACGCGGGCTGCGGGTAACTCTTTGCCATCTCGGTCAAAAAACAAAATGGTCGGCAGGCCAAGCACCTGCAAGTGCTTGAGCAACGCTGCCTGCTCGGCATTGTTGGCCGTTACGTCGGCCTGCAGCAACACCGTATCGGCCAATTGGGTCTGCACCGCTGGATCGCTGAAGGTGTACTTCTCAAACTCTTTACAGGCGACACACCAGTCCGCGTACAGGTCCAGCATCACCGGCTTGCCCTGCGCCTGTTGCAGCGCCTGATTAAGCTGCTCAACGTTATTGATACGGGTGAAATTCAGATGTGGCTGGGCCGCCTGCTCAGAGGAGGTGTTACCGAATGCCCAGTCTTGCAATGGACGCGCCGAAATCACCAGCGCCGCCAACAACAGCACTTGGACGGCTCGCGTCCAGCCACGGGATGATTTCAGGCTCAGGACGAATGCCCAGCCGAAGAATGCCAGCCCGAGCAGGCTCCACAGGCGCAACCCCCAGACGTCGCCGATCACCCGCTCAAGCAGGAACACCGGCAGCGCCAGGATCACAAAGCCAAAGGCTTCCTTAACGTACTGCATCCACGGGCCGCTGCGTGGCAGCAGGCGGTTGCCGAACAGCGTCACAATCACCAGCGGGATACCCATCCCCAAGGCATACAGATAGAGTGTGCCACCACCGGCCCACATGTTACCGCTTTGGGCGATGTACAGCAGGATGGCGCTGAGAGGGGCGGTGGTGCATGGCGAGCAGATCAGGCCTGCCAGAGCGCCCATCACAAACACGCCCACCAGTGAGCCACCCTGCTGGGTGTTGCTCCAGTTGGCCAGCCGCGTTTGCAGTGACGAGGGGAGCTGCAAAGAGTAGCAGCCGAACATGGACAGAGCCAAGGCGACAAACAGCACCGACAGACCGATCAGCACGTAAGGGTGTTGCAGCGCGGCCTGGAACTGCAACCCGGCGGCGGCAACCACCAGGCCGAGCAGGGTATAGGTCAGCGCCATGCCTTGCACATACACCACGGCCAGCACCAGAATGCGCCCGCTGCTGTGTGGCCGCTCACGGCCCAGGATAATGCCGGAAATCAGCGGATACATCGGCAACACGCAAGGGGTAAACGCAATACCGATACCAATCAGCAAGGCCCACAGGGGGGAGAAGGGCAGATTGGCCGGTGCTGTTTCTGCTGGTGTTACGGCTACCGGTGCTGCGGGCTCTGCGGCAAGTGCCACTGCGCTCAGCGGGATCACGCGGGTTTCCGGTGGATAGCAGAAACCGGCCTCAGCACACCCTTGGTAGGTGACGCTCAGGCTGGCATTGTCACCCGCCTGCAACAGGGGAATGCTCAGGGCCAATGGCTCCTTGAATATCGCTACTTCACCAAAGAATTCATCTTTATGCTGCAGCCCGGCAGGCAGCTCGAACTGGCCTAGCGTTGCCTGCTGTGGCACCAGCTTGATTTGCTGGCGGTACAGGTAGTAACCAGGGCGGATTTGCCAGCTTAGCGTCAGCTGGGGGCCCTGTTGTTTAAAATCAAAGGCAAATGCCTGATCGACGGGGACGAACTGGTTGCCCGCGTTTTGGCCGAACAGTGAAGCCTGAGCCGCAGTGGGCAGGAAGAACAGGCTGCAAAGCAGCAATATCAGTTTAATGAGGCGTTGATCCATGACAGGTAATCTTTATCTCCAGCCATCACCGGCAGCACCAACAGTTCGGGTGTCTGGTACGGGTGATGTTGTTTCAGGTAGGTGAGTAGAGCTTGTTGATGCTGGCGATCGCTTTTAAACAGCATCTGCACTTCGTATTCCTGTTGCAGTTTCCCTTCCCAGTAATACAGTGATGTTGCCCCAGGCAGCAGCGTGGCGCAGGCCGCCAGTTTCTCCCCCAGGACGCGTGCCGCCAGCTCTTGCGCTGTGGCTTCATCGGGTGCGGTACAGAGTATGACGATAGCTTCGCAATCAGACATCTTTGGCCCTCTCAACCAGGTTTGGTAACAGGGCACTATACCCTGAAGCGGGGTTGGCTAGAAGGTTAGATTATCAGCAGCAGGGGAATGAGGAGGAGAAAGCGGGGCCGAAGCCCCGCTTGAGGATCACAGAATAACGCTGCCAATCAGGAAGCCGAAGATGACGGCAAACGCCACGCCCAAGGTGCCAGGGATCAGGAACGGGTGGTTAAACACGAAGCGCCCGATGCGCGTCGTTCCGGTATCGTCCATCTGTACCGCCGCCACCAGGGTAGGGTAGGTTGGCAGAATGAACAGGCCAGAAACGGCAGCAAAGGAAGCGATCGCCGTCAGCGGGGTGACGTTCAAGGCCAGCGCCATCGGCATCAACGCCTTGGCAGTGGCGGCCTGAGAGTACAGCAACGCCGAACAGAAGAAGAAGATCACCGCCAGTAACCAAGGATGGGATTGGATCACGGTACCCGCAGTCTCTTTGATCCAGTCAAGGTTGGCCTGCACAAAGGTGTCACCCAACCAGGCTACGCCCAGGATACAGATACAGGCGCTCATCCCGGCCTTAAAGGTGCTGGAGTTCAAAATCAGGTCGGTTTCGATGCGACACAGGATGGTGGTCAGGGTGGCCACGCTCAGCATGATGATCAAGATGGCATTGGTGGTGTTCATCAGCGGCGTCGTCACCAGACCCATGCTTGGGCTGTTGATGATGGCATACGCCACTACGCTCAGTACGCCAGCCAGGAACAGCAGCACGGAGGTTTTCGCACGCGGTTTGATCACGATTACGTTCTCACCACGCAGGGCAACCAGGCCTTCTTCGAAGCGCTTTTGATACACAGGATCGTCAGACAGCTTGGAATCAAACAACCAAGTGACCAGCAGCGACATCAGTATCACGGCCAGGAAGGTGGAAGGGATCACCACCATCAGCAAGTGTAGGTAACTCACGCCGTGGCCTTCCATAACGGAAGACATGTATACCACCGCTGCCGAGATAGGCGAGGCGGTAATGGCAATCTGCGCGGAAACCACGGCAGTAGACAGTGGGCGGCAAGGTTTGATGCCTTGTTCTTTGGCCACTTCTGCAATCACCGGCAGGGCCGAGAGGGAGATATTACCGGTACCGGCGAAGATGGTCAGGAAATAGGTGACGATTGGGGCCAGAATGGTGATGTATTTTGGGTTCTTGCGCAGCAGTTTTTCGGTTTGCTGCACCAGATAGTCCATCCCGCCAGCGACCTGCATGGCGGCGATAGCGGCGATAACCGCCATAATGATTGAAATAACGTCGAAGGGAATGCTGCCTGGCTTAACGCCAATCATCGCCAGCACCAACACCCCAAGACCGCCTGCAAAGCCTATTCCGATACCGCCCAGCCTGGCCCCCAAAAAGATGGCCAGTAGAACGATCACCAATTCTACTACTAGCATAGTGTTTACCCCTTAAAATGGATTTTTATGAAAACCAAACGTTACAAATTTGTGTTTTCGGAAAGAAAAAAGGCACGCTATCCAGAGGATTAGCGTGCCTTTCAGGCTACCGGATGAGTCTATTATTGTTCATTTTCATCTGTATAGCGTTTCGCCTTATATGCCGGGTGCATCAGGTTCTCTACGGAGAAGATATCATCCAGCTCAGCTTCGGTCAGTAAACCGCGTTCCAGCACGACTTCACGTACGCTCTTGCCGGTTTCAGCACAGATCTTGCCGACAATGTCACCGTTGTGATGGCCAATGAACGGGTTCAGATAGGTGACGATACCGATAGAGTTAAATACATAGTACTCGCACACTTCTTTGTTGGCGGTAATACCGTTAATGCATTTTTCCAGCAGGTTATAGCAGGCATTGGTCAGGATGTGAATGGATTCAAACATCGCCTGGCCAATCACCGGTTCCATCACGTTCAACTGCAGCTGGCCTGCTTCGGCGGCCATGGTAACGCAAGTGTCGTTGCCGATCACCTTAAAGCAAACCTGGTTAACCACTTCTGGGATCACCGGGTTCACTTTGGCTGGCATGATGGAAGAACCGGCCTGCAGTTCAGGCAGATTGATTTCGTTCAGGCCAGCGCGTGGGCCGGAAGACAGCAGACGCAGGTCGTTACAGATCTTGGACAGTTTGACCGCCAGGCGCTTGTGCGCACTGTGCACCATCACGTAGGCGCCACAGTCGGAAGTGGCCTCGATCAGGTCTTCGGCAGGGACCACCGGCAGGCCACTGACTTCCGCCAGTTTCTTAACCGCCAGATGTTGGTAACCTTCCGGGGTGTTCAGCGCGGTACCGATCGCCGTCGCGCCCAGGTTCACTTCCAGCAGCAACTCTGCGGTACGGTGCAGGTTACGGGTTTCTTCATTCAGCAACACGCTGAAGGCGTGGAATTCCTGGCCCAGGGTCATTGGCACCGCGTCCTGCAACTGGGTACGGCCCATTTTCAGGATGGTTTCGAACTCTTTGGCCTTACGGTCAAACCCTTCACGCAGTTGGTTGATAGCATCGATCAGTTTCTGGTTGGAGGCGTAAACCGCGATGCGGAACCCGGTTGGGTAAGCGTCGTTGGTAGACTGACACTTGTTGAGGTGATCGTTAGGGTTCAGGTATTGGTATTCACCCTTCTGGTGACCCATCAGCTCCAGGCCGATGTTGGCCAGTACTTCGTTGGTGTTCATGTTCAGCGAGGTGCCAGCACCGCCCTGGAACACATCCACCGGGAATTGATCCATGCATTTGCCTTTATCCAGTACTTCATCACATGCCTGGATGATGACGTCGGCAATTTTACGTGGGATGGTTTGCAGCTCTTTGTTTGCCATGGCGGCGGCTTTTTTTACCATCACCATGCCGCGCACAAACTCAGGAACGTCGCTGATTTTACTGTTGCTGATATAGAAGTTTTCAATCGCACGCAGAGTATGAACACCGTAGTAGGCTTCTGCAGGGACTTCACGTGTTCCTAATAGGTCTTCTTCGATACGAATGTTGTTTGACATGAGAACCTTCTCTATGTTGCTGCCGAATATAATTATGTGCAGGATAACAAAATAATGTTGCCGAGCGGGTCTACTGCGGAAGTATTGACCGCAGCTATTGTCGCTACCCAGATCATATGCTGGTTGGTAATAAATGAATGAACGTAGATCACTATATGGTGCTTCAGCAAATGACAGCTTTTGGTTTCTGTGAAGGGCTTCACGTTTGCGGCAAAGAGAATAAAAAAGATCGCCCGGTTGAAATGGCGGCGGGAAGCCCCCATTGTATGAAGGTTGGCCGATTGGCGGCCCCATTTATCACGTATGCGCCATCGGGCGGGTACGCCGACTCTACCTAGAGGAGAGAACCAGGTGCGCTGGTTACCGTTACTGCTGATATTTCTACTGGCTTACATAGAGATATCCTTGTTTATCAAAGTTGCCGCCGTGTTCGGCGTGGCAATGACGCTGCTGCTGGTGGTGTTTACCTCCTGCGTCGGCGTTTCCCTGGTGCGTAATCAGGGCATGAAGACCTTTGTGCAGATGCAACAGAAGCTGGCGGCGGGCGAAAGCCCGGCAGCGGAGATGGTGAAAAGCGTTTCACTGGTGCTGGCGGGCTTCCTGTTGGTGATACCGGGCTTCTTCACCGATTTCCTTGGCCTGTTGCTGCTGTTGCCGCCGGTGCAGAAATCGTTGACGCTGAAGTTGATGCCGCATCTGAACATTTATCGCCCAAGCGGTTGGGGTCAAGGCGGAGGTGCCGCTAATGGCAACACCTTCGACGGAGAATTCCAGCGCAAGCAAGACGACCGCTACACCTTGGATCATCAACCCGACGATCGCGACAAGCGTGACGATCGCTGATATTTCCCCTCACCCTAACCCTCTCCCAAAGGGAGAGGGGACCGAACGTGCCACATTTGCCCCCGCTACCTGACCGCGACTCTGGACTACCCCCTCTCCCTAAACAAGTGCCCATGTGTTATCCGGTCCGTATAGTGGGAGAGGGTCGGGGTGAGGGGGGAGATTGGCCGCGTTTTTGCTAATGGCGTTCACCGCAGGCCATCAAATCGAAAATTTTTTTGCTGCTGCCCCTTGAAGGGGGATGGAACGCCCCCATTTCAAATCCCACGGAGCCGGTATCAATAATCTGGCGCACAACCCTAAATCTGATAGAAACCTTCTTACAGGAGAGCGTTCAATGAGTATTCGTCCATTGCATGACCGCGTTATCGTCAAGCGCAAAGAAGTTGAATCAAAATCTGCTGGCGGCATCGTTCTGACTGGCTCTGCAGCGGGTAAATCTACTCGTGGTGAAGTGGTAGCCGTTGGTAAAGGACGTGTTCTGGAAAGCGGCAACATCCAGCCGCTGGATGTGAAAGTAGGCGACATCGTGATTTTCAACGACGGTTACGGCGTGAAAGCAGAGAAGATCGACAATGAAGAAGTGTTGATCATGTCCGAAAGCGACATTCTGGCAATTGTTGAAGCGTAATAACGCTTTATAAATCTTCTGAACTGAACGAGTTGAAGGGAAATACCAATGGCAGCTAAAGACGTAAAATTCGGCAATGACGCTCGCGTGAAGATGCTCCGCGGTGTGAATGTTCTCGCTGATGCAGTAAAAGTGACTCTGGGCCCGAAAGGCCGCAACGTAGTGCTGGATAAATCCTTCGGCGCTCCTACCATCACCAAAGATGGCGTATCTGTTGCTCGTGAAATCGAACTGGAAGACAAGTTCGAGAACATGGGTGCACAAATGGTGAAAGAAGTTGCCTCTAAAGCGAACGACGCTGCGGGCGACGGTACCACCACTGCAACCGTACTGGCTCAATCCATCATCACCGAAGGCCTGAAAGCTGTGGCTGCCGGCATGAACCCGATGGACCTGAAGCGCGGTATCGACAAAGCGGTTATCGCTGCAGTTGAAGAGCTTAAAAAACTGTCTGTACCTTGCTCTGACTCTAAAGCTATCGCTCAGGTAGGCACCATCTCTGCAAACTCCGACGAAACTGTGGGTAAACTGATTGCAGAAGCGATGGAGAAAGTGGGCAAAGAAGGCGTGATCACCGTTGAAGAAGGCACCGGCCTGCAAGACGAGCTGGACGTGGTTGAAGGTATGCAGTTCGATCGCGGCTACCTGTCTCCGTACTTCATCAACAAGCCAGAAACCGGTTCTATCGAGCTGGAAAGCCCGTTCATCCTGCTGGCTGACAAGAAAATCTCCAACATCCGTGAAATGCTGCCAGTGCTGGAAGCCGTTGCGAAAGCGGGCAAACCACTGCTGATCATTGCTGAAGATGTTGAAGGCGAAGCGTTGGCTACCCTGGTGGTTAACACCATGCGTGGCATCGTGAAAGTGGCTGCGGTTAAAGCACCTGGCTTCGGCGACCGTCGTAAAGCCATGCTGCAAGACATCGCTACCCTGACTGCCGGTACCGTGATCTCTGAAGAGATCGGTCTGGAGCTGGAAAAAGCTACCCTGGAAGATCTGGGTCAGGCAAAACGCATCGTAATCAACAAAGACACCACCATCATCATCGATGGCGTGGGCGACGAAACCACCATTCAGGGTCGCGTCTCCCAGATCCGTCAGCAGATCGAAGAAGCGACCTCTGACTACGATCGTGAAAAACTGCAAGAGCGTGTTGCTAAACTGGCTGGCGGCGTTGCCGTTATCAAAGTTGGCGCCGCAACTGAAGTTGAAATGAAAGAGAAGAAAGCCCGCGTTGAAGATGCCCTGCACGCTACCCGTGCTGCGGTAGAAGAAGGCGTGGTTGCTGGCGGTGGCGTAGCGCTGATCCGTGTAGCAGACAAAATTGCTGGCCTGAAAGGCGATAACGAAGACCAGAACGTGGGTATCAAAGTTGCCCTGCGTGCTATGGAATCTCCACTGCGTCAGATCGTGATCAACGCCGGTGAAGAAGCTTCTGTGATTGCCAACAAGGTGAAAGCAGGCGAAGGCAGCTTCGGCTACAACGCTTACACCGAAGAATACGGCGACATGATCGCGATGGGTATCCTGGATCCAACTAAAGTGACCCGTTCTGCTCTGCAGTACGCGGCCTCTGTAGCTGGCCTGATGATCACCACCGAGTGCATGGTCACTGACTTGCCGAAAGAAGACAAGTTAGACATGGGTGGCGCTGGTGGTATGGGCGGCATGGGTGGTATGGGCGGAATGATGTAATTCCCCTCACCTCTGTGAGCTAACCACAAAACCCGGCTTCGGCCGGGTTTTTTTATTCCTTTCTTCTGTGTGGGGCTGAATATCGTGCCCGTTTTTTTCAACGTCAGCGGCTAACGATGCGTCAGTGCTGAATTTGATGATATTTTTGCAGACCGTATCTATTAAGCGTGTAAACTGATAGTTCATCAGCTGTCGCTCAAGACGTTGACCAGGCACCTGTGGCCGGTGGCAACGGATGCTTAAGAGATGGCAACGCTTTCTGATAAGCTTTTGCGTAATTCTCAACATCATATGGGGAACAAGATGCGGATTAAAGCCTTACTGGGTCTATCGGCAGCGCTGCTGCTGGCAGGGTGCAGCAGCACCAATGAACTGACCGCCGCAGGTCAACAGGTCAAATTTACCGACACCAAGCCCGCAGCAGAATGCCAGTTGGTAGGCGAAGTCACCGGCACTCAGAGCAACTGGCTGTCGGGGAGTGGTGGTGAGGGCAGCTCTATGCGCGGCGCGGCTAACGATCTGCGCAACAAGGCAGCAGCAATGGGCGGCAACGTGATTTACGGTGCGACCAGCCCAAGCCAGAACCTGCTTTCAAGTTTTGCACCGCTGGACAGCAAAATGATCGGCCAGGTGTATAAGTGCCCATAACGCTGGCATAAGCACCCGTATAAAACAAAAGAGGAATGCCTAGGCATTCCTCTTTTTGCATTCATGTAGGCCACTTAGCTTTGCGTCAGGCGTAGATCCAACGGTGTTTTGCTGGGTTCGCCGCCGACTTCACGGGTCAGACGGGGTACCAGATAGCCGGAAACCTTGCTTAGCAAACTTTTCACGATCGCACGAGCCTCGTCGTCGCTGACCATAAAGTGGGCCGCGCCCTGCACTTTATCCAACACGTGGAGGTAGTAGGGCAGGATACCCGCATCAAACAGGGCGTTACTCAGCGTTGCCAACGTATCCGCGTTATCATTGATCCCCCGTAGCAGCACGCTCTGGTTCAGCAGCGTCACTCCGGCGCTACGCAACTGTGCCATACTGGCGCGCAGCGGTGGGTCAATCTCGTTGGCATGATTGATATGGGTGACCATCAGCACCTGCAGGCGCGATGCCGAGAAGCGTTGGCACAGCGTGGCGGTGATGCGGGCAGGGATCACCACCGGCAAGCGAGTATGAATACGCAGGCGTTTGAGGTGTGGGATGGCCTCCAGTTCCCCGATCAGCCAATCCAGCTCATGGTCTTTGGCCATCAGCGGATCGCCCCCGGAGAAAATAATTTCATCCAGTTCCGGGTGTTGACGGATATACTCCAACGCTTGAAGCCAGTTTGCCTTGTTGCCCTGGTTCTCCTGATAGGGGAAATGACGGCGGAAACAGTAGCGGCAGTTAACCGCACAGCCGCCTTTTACCAACAGCAGGGCACGGTTGCGATACTTGTGCAGCAACCCCGGCACCACGCTGCGCTGTTCATCCAGCGGATCGGTCGTGAAGCCTGGGGCATCGATGAATTCTGCGCTGGCGGTGAGTACCTGGCGCAGCAGCGGGTCATTGGCATCACCGGGTTGCATACGCGCGGCAAAGGCTCGCGGCACGCGTAGCGCAAACAGGCGGCGTGCATCGCGCCCCTGTGGCAGTTCCGGGTGCGTATTTAGTGACAGAAGCTGCAGTAATTCATCTGGGTCGGTAATAACATCGGCGAGTTGATGCAACCAATCTTCTCTATGCGCCGTGTTTTGGGTTATAATGTGTGCCATTTTTTTGGCTAAGCTACCAGTTTAAATTTTCAGAGGGCCATCATGGCGACTTATTCTAGCAACGATTTCCGTCCGGGTCTTAAAATCATGTTCGAAGGCGAACCTTACGCTGTCGAATCCAGCGAGTTCGTCAAACCAGGTAAAGGCCAGGCTTTTGCGCGTGTAAAAATGCGTCGCCTGCTGACCGGCACCCGCGTTGAGAAAACCTTTAAGTCTACCGACTCCTGCGAAGGCGCGGACGTGGTAGATACCAACATGAACTACCTGTACAACGACGGTGAGTTCTACCACTTCATGCACCCTGAGACTTTTGAACAGCATCAGGTTGAAGAGAAAACCGTTTCTGACGTGGCGAAATGGCTGCAGGACAACGCGGAATGTATCGTCACCCTGTGGGATGGCCGTCCTATCGCTGTGCTGCCACCGAACTTTATCGAAGCAGAAATCACTGATACCGATCCAGGCCTGAAAGGCGATACCGCAGGGACCGGCGGCAAGCCAGCTACCCTGAGCACCGGCGCCGTAGTTAAAGTGCCATTGTTCGTGCAGATTGGCGAAGTGATCAAGGTTGACACCCGCTCTGGCGAATACGTCTCCCGCGTTAAATAAGTTTCAACACAGAGGAACCCCGTGGTTCCTCTGTGTTATCCCTTCCCGTCACACGTTGGCAGAACCGCATGATGAAGAAAACGCTGTTGGCCGTGGTCTCTCTGTTGTTGCTGATGTCTCTCAGCGGCTGTAATACCTTCCGTGGTTTTGGTGAAGACGTTCAACACCTAGGCGGCGCGATTTCCCGCAGTGCCAGCTGATACCGATTAGCGCCATTAATCGGATAATGCAGAAGAATCCGTTTATTCCGGCAACCCTCCTGATTTTTACTACGCTTAGAGAGCTACACTTTTTCACTAATAACGAATAAGGGTAATCTTATGCTGAAGAAAACTATGTTCGCCATTTTTTCCTTGTTGATCCTGTCATCGCTGGTGGGCTGTAATACTACCGAAGGTGTGGGCAAAGATGTTGAAGCTGGTGGTCAGGCGATCCAGCGTAGCGCACAGTAAATTCCTTTGGGTTCAACGGTATTCCACGGCAGCGCTTGATTTTCCCTTCCGTGGAATACCCATTTAATTCTCTTGTTTGCTATAATCCACGTCTTCAATCAGCCAAGTGGGACGACCCGCCTGCGCTTCTGTTGTTTGGGGACGACCCCATAAGTTCTGGAGCCAGTGTCATGGCATGGATCATTTTGCTTTTTGCGGGCCTGTTAGAGGTCGTCTGGGCTATTGGCCTGAAATATACCCACGGTTTTACCCGTTTGACCCCCAGTTTGATTACCGTCGCTGCGATGGTGGTGAGCATGGTATTGCTGGCGCACGCCATGAAAACGTTGCCTGCGGGCACGGCTTACGCCGTGTGGACCGGGATTGGGGCGGTGGGCGCGGCGGTAATGGGCATGGTGCTGCTCGGTGAGTCGACCAATATCATGCGTATTCTCAGCCTGTGCCTGATCGTGGCCGGGATCCTGGGGCTAAAATTCAGCAGTCAATGAGTGGGCTGCTGATTGACCCAGATTAACGCTTCGGTATCAAAGCCGTAGCCCTTGGCAATCTGCACCAGTCTGTCGCGCGTGGCGGCTTCCAACGTCGGCGTGCGCGACAATATCCACAGATAGTCGCGGTTTGGGCCACTAACCAGCGCATAGCGGTACTCCGGATCGAGTTCGATGACGTTATAGCCGCCATAGAAAGGGCCGAAAAATGAGACTTTCAGCGAGGCCGTTTGCGGCGAGCCGATAAAGTACGCCTTGCCTTCGCTCTCCTGCCACTGCTGTTTTTTGCTATCGAAACCCCGGTTAATCACCTTCAGACCGCCGTCTGTGCGCGGGCTGTAATTGGCCGTAACCTGCTCCAGGCCTCGTTCAAAGCGATGATCCAGACGCGCGATTTCATACCAGGTGCCCAGATAGCGTTTGCTATCGAAGTTATCTATGACCTTGACGTCCTTCGGGGGTGTCACGCTACAGGCAACGGAAGCGAGGGCGGATAAAATGACGCAAAGCTTTGACCAAAAACGCATGAGTGACTCCTGTTTTTCAGTTACAGATAAACAGTGTAGTCGAAAGAGTGGGAGTAGCGGAATAGGCGGCCAACGGGAGTTGGCCGCCAGAGGTCTTACAGCGTGACGACCCCGATCAGGGTAACGACGCTCAGGATGGCTGCCAGGCCGTAGAACACCCATTTGCCTGCAGGCACGTGGATTTTCAGATCGTGCATGGCATGGTGGATACGGTGTAGCCCGCACCATAATGGCAAAATGATCATCAGCAGCAGGAACAGGCGGCCGATCCAGCTTTGGCAAAACGCCAGGACGCGCTCATAACCTAAAGCTTCGCCAGGGAACAGGCCGAGTGGCAACAGGATGCCGACCAGCAGCACGATAGCTGGAGCAACGATCGCTCCCCACATACCGCCAGCGCCAAATAATCCCCAGAAAACCGGCTCGTCAGAGCGTTTAGGTGATTGATTTATCATGTTTCCTCCGGATTACAGTAACGCTACGGCGAGAATGATCACGGTGACGACGATCGTCACTGCCCACAGCGCCTTAACGATTGGCTCCGGCCCCATTTTCTCGCTGTTGACGACAATGTTGGCGGCTTTCGGTGCCAGATCGAACCAGGTTTTGGTATGCAGTGCGGCGGCCAGCAGGGCGATGATGTTAATCAGCAGCACCAGCGGGTTTTGCAGGAAGCCGACAAACCCGGCCCAGCTTTCAGGGCCACCCTTCAGGGCAAAGACGCCGTAGATCAGCACGATGCTGAACCACACCGCCAGCACCGAAGTGCCTTCACGCAGCATGTAGAAACGGTAGAAACCCAGCTTTTGCCACCAGGTTGGCGTCATGGTACGCACATAGGGCTTACGTTGTGTTGTCATTGCTGTCTCCCCTCCCTTATTGCGGTTTCAGCATTGCGATCATGAAGTCTTTGGCACTCTCTACCTTGCCCTGCTGGATCGCAGCGGCCGGGTCGACGTGTTTCGGACAGACTTCAGAGCAGTAGCCAACAAACGTACAGGACCAGACACCGTTCTGGCCGTTAAGCAGCGGCATACGCTGTTTCTTGCCGTGGTCGCGGTTATCCAGGTTATAACGGTGCGCCAGCGTAATCGCCGCCGGGCCGATGAATTCCGGATTCAGGCCGAACTGTGGGCAAGCGGCATAGCACAGGCCACAGTTGATGCAGCCGGAGAACTGGTGATACTTCGCCATTTGCGCCGGGGTTTGCACGTTCGGGCCATCTTCCGGCTTGCGATCGTTGCCGATGATGTAAGGCTTAATCGCTTCCAGGCTCTCGATAAAGTGGGTCATATCCACCACCAGATCGCGCTCGATCGGGAAGTTGCCCAACGCCTCAACCTTCATGCCATCGGTATATTCACGCAGGAAGGTTTTACAGGCCAGCTTAGGCACACGGTTGACCATCATGCCGCAAGAGCCACAGATGGCCATACGGCACGACCAGCGGTAGGACAGGTCTGGCGCCAGGTTATCTTTGATATAGCCCAGTGCGTCCAGCAGCGAAGTCTGCTCATCGTAAGGTACGCTGAAGGTCTCGAAATGCGGCTCGGCGTCGCGTTCCGGGTTATAGCGCATGACCTCGATTTTCAGGGGTTTCAGCTCAGCCATTCGCCTGCTCCTTATCCTTTCTCTCTTTGTCCTGCGCTTCGGCTGCGGCGCCATAAACACGCTGGGCCGGTGGCAGTTTGGTAATTTTCACGTCGCTGTACTCCAGGCGTGGTGCACCGTTCGGGTTATGGAACGCCAGCGTATGTTTCAGGAAGTTCACGTCGTCACGTTCGGTACAACCTTCGTCGAGACGCTGGTGTGCGCCGCGCGATTCTTTACGGTTGAAGGCCGAGTGCGCCATACATTCGGCAACGTCCAGGCCATAGCCTAGCTCGATGGTGTACAGCAGATCGGTGTTGAACACGCTGGAGTTGTCGGTAATTTTGACGCGCTTGAAGCGCTCTTTCAGCTCCGCCAGCTTATCGATGGTTTTCTGCATCAGCTCCGGCGTACGGTAGATACCACAGCCTTCTTCCATCGACAGGCCCATTTCATCGCGGATCTTCGACCAGTTCTCGCTACCTTCTTGCTTCATCAGATTGCTGAGGCGGGTTTCCACGTCGCGGCCTTGTGCTTCCAAAGCGCTGCCGTTGGCCGGGCCACTTTCCAGCGCGCGGCGGGCTGCGTGTTCACCTGCCACACGCCCAAACACCACCAGCTCAGCCAGCGAGTTGGAACCCAGGCGGTTCGCGCCGTGCAGGCCAACCGAGGAACATTCGCCGACGGCGAACAGGCCTTTGATGCGGGTTTCACAGTTTTGATCGGTTTCGATACCGCCCATGGTGTAGTGCGCGGTTGGACGGACCGGGATTGGATCCTTAACGGGATCGACACCCACGTAGGCTTTCGACAGTTCACAGATGAACGGCAGACGCTCCAGCAGTTTCTTCTCGCCCAGGTGGCGCAGATCCAGATAGACCACGTCGCCGCGCGGGGTGGCGATGGTGCGGCCAGCACGC
The DNA here is from genome assembly GCF_019968705.1 of Serratia sp. JSRIV004. NCBI lineage: Bacteria > Pseudomonadati > Pseudomonadota > Gammaproteobacteria > Enterobacterales > Yersiniaceae > Serratia > Serratia sp. JSRIV004. Next base: position 494,823 of record NZ_CP074140.1, read on the forward strand.
CATTCATGCCAGAAAGCCTGCGACACTTTGTCACGCGGGCCCAGCTCCATATATTTGTTTCTTGGCTCACCCAGCGGGGTTTCCGGGCCCATACCGTAGTCTTGCAGGTAGCGGTAGCCGTCTTTGTTAACCAGAATACCGCCTTCACCGCGGCAGCCTTCGGTCATCAGGATGCCAGAGCCTGGCAGGCCGGTTGGGTGATATTGCACAAACTCCATATCGCGCAGTGGCACGCCGTGATGGAACGCCATCCCCATACCGTCGCCGGTGACGATGCCGCCGTTGGTGTTATAACGATAAACACGGCCCGCACCGCCGGTGGCCATGATGACCGCGTTGGCACGGATCTGCACGCGGGTGCCTTCCATCATGTTCATGGCAACTACGCCGCGCGCCTGGCCATCATCCACCAGTACGTCCAGCACGAAGTGCTCGTCGAAACGTTGGATTTGTGGGTACTTCAGCGAAGTCTGGAACAGAGTGTGCAGCATGTGGAAGCCGGTTTTATCGGCGGCAAACCAGGTACGTTCAATCTTCATGCCACCAAAGCGGCGCACGTTGACCGAACCGTCTGGCTTACGGCTCCACGGGCAACCCCATTGCTCCAACTGGGCCATTTCACGTGGGCAGCTGTGAACAAAGTGGTCGACCACGTCCTGCTCACACAGCCAGTCGCCACCGGCTACGGTGTCCTGGAAGTGATAGTCGTAGCTGTCGTGATCCTGAGTGACTGCGGCGGAGCCCCCTTCGGCGGCTACCGTGTGGCTACGCATTGGATATACTTTAGATATCAGTGCGATTTTCAGTTGGGGATTGGCTTCCGCGGCGGCTATAGCGGCCCGTAAACCAGCTCCCCCGGCACCAATGATGGCTAGGTCGGCGTTAAAGGTTTGCACTGCACTCCTCCAATGTTCTCGTTAAAACGACAATTTAATTAATCTATGCTTAATATTTATAAAGGTGCTTCGGGTGCTAAGCTAAATTCAGTGACTTTTTAAACTAAACACTAAGGATAGATTACCGCTACCGAATATAGGGTTATCACTATACCTAAAGTTAAGTAGTAGAAATTTGATGTGATCGATTGTTTTGCCTTTTAACCGTTACGCAAGAGGCATTCCTGCAAAAATAAGGTGTTGCCTCGCCTTTGTCTTTGATTAGCGCGATTGTCGGTGGTTTATATGGCTTATATGTTTTTTATGATTTTAATGTAGACCAGCGCACACAATAGCCAAGAATTTGTTTGCTTGAGAGGATGCGAGTAGACTGCACCCCCTGTTTGATTTCGGAGTAATTACCATGAGCGAAACGGCAAGCTGGCAGCCAAGTGCACCCATCGCCAATTTGTTGAAGCGCGCAGCGATACTGGCTGAGATCCGGCGTTTCTTTGCCGATCGTGGCGTATTGGAGGTGGAGACCCCGGCGATGAGCCAGGCGACAGTCACCGACATCCACCTGGTCCCGTTCCAGACGCGTTTCGTCGGCCCGGGCGCGGCAGATGGCCTGACGCTGTACATGATGACCAGCCCGGAATACCACATGAAGCGCCTGCTGGCGGCAGGGAGCGGCCCGATCTATCAGCTGGGGCGCAGCTTCCGTAATGAAGAAGCGGGGCGGCATCACAACCCTGAATTCACCATGCTGGAATGGTATCGCCCGCACTATGATATGTATCGCCTGATGAACGAGGTGGACGATCTGCTGCAACAGGTACTGGATTGCGACAGCGCCGAAACCCTGTCCTATCAGCAGGCGTTCCTGCGCCATCTGGATCTCGATCCGCTGTCGGCGGAGAAGGCACAGCTGCGTGAGGCTGCGGCCAAGCTCGATCTGAGCAACATTGCCGATACGGAAGAAGACCGCGATACCCTGCTGCAACTGCTGTTTACCGTGGGCGTCGAACCCCATATCGGCCGTGATAAACCGGCATTCGTTTACCACTTCCCGGCCTCACAGGCCTCGTTGGCAGAAATCAGCACCGAAGATCACCGTGTCGCAGAGCGGTTCGAGGTCTATTTCAAAGGTCTTGAGTTGGCGAATGGTTTCCGCGAGTTGACTGACGGCGATGAGCAGCGCCAGCGCTTTACGCAGGACAATCGTAAACGCGTGGCGCGTGGCTTGCCGGAGCACCCGATTGATAACAACCTGCTGGATGCCCTGAAGCATGGTATGCCGGAGTGTGCGGGCGTGGCATTGGGCGTCGATCGTTTGGTGATGTTGGCGTTGGGAGCCGAAAGCCTGAGCGAAGTGATCGCGTTTCCGGTCAGCCGGGCATAACGTTTTTGCCTCAATGAAAAAGGGTTCGGCTTGCCGAACCCTTTTTGCTTTTATAGCCCGCCCGACTCGCGGCGCGTGTTGCGCGGTGGAGTTGAAGGCGGTGTGCGGCCATTACTGGTCATGCGCGACAGCGTCTCGGTGCGAACCTGGAACGGTGGGTATGGCAGCGTGATGCCGTGTTCACGGTAACCCGCCAGGATCAACTGGTGGATCTCATGGCGTAACGGCATGCGGTGGCCCATTTCGGCGGCGTAGATACGCAGTTCGAAGATCTGAATACCCTGTTGCAGATCGACCAGATAGGCTTCCGGTGTTGGGTTATCCAGCACCAGTGAGCAACGTTCGGCAGAGTTGATCAGGATCTTGGTCACCTCTTCCGTATTCGCCTCTGCCGGTGCCGGTACGGTCAACACCACACGAGTCAGCGTGTCGGACAGCGACCAGTTGATAAACTGCTCGGTGATAAAGGCCTTGTTAGGCACGATAATCTCTTTGCGGTCCCAGTCTGAAATGGTAGTGGCACGGGTATTGATCTTGGTAACCGTGCCCGTCAGGTTACGGATTGTCACCGTATCGCCGATGCGGATCGGTTTTTCAAACAGAATGATCAGGCCTGAAATAAAGTTGGAGAAGATCTCCTGCATACCAAAGCCCAAGCCCACGCTGAGCGCGGTGACCACCCATTGCAGTTTTGACCACTCGATACCGATCCAGGAAAAACTGAGGATCGCCCCGAACAGCAGCAACAGATACTTGGTGATGGTGGTAATGGCGTAGCCGGTGCCAGGCGTCAGATCCAGATGCTGCAACACCGCCAACTCGAGCAATGCTGGCAGGTTACGCACCAGCTGCATGGTGACGATCAGCACCAGGATGGCGATCAGCAGCGCCCCCAAGGTGATCGGCTGAGCGATATCGATGCCATTCACCGTGGAATTGACATCCCAGAGCTTGATATTTTCCAGGAAGCCGAAGGCCGAGTGGATCTCTGACCACAGGACGATCAACGAGACCAGTGCCACCATCGTCAGGATCGAACGCACCAACCTCAGCGACTGGGCGCTGATGGCATCCAGATCGATTTCCGTTTCATCTACCTCAATCGCACCTTCGATGCTGTTAGGGGTATGTGTGGATTCTTCTTCGCCTTTGGCACGCTGCGCCAGGATATCGGCACGGCGCTGTTTGGCACGATCAAAGGCGATGCGACGCCGTTGGATCAGCATCCAGCGGCGGATAATGTGGTAAATCACCAACAGCAGGAACCAGATGGCAACCGAGGTCTCCAGGCGTGCCAGCAGCTTCTGTGCGGTGGTCAGATAGCCGACGGTGGAAGCCAGCGCAGCAATCAGCGGTGCGGAAAGCAACAGCCCCCACAACGCGGTGTTAATCAGATTTTCACCGGAGCCTTTGTTATCCAGATACAGTGGAATACCGGCCCGCTTCAAGCTGTTGGTGACCAGAGCCAGCGCCAGACAGAGCAGAATGAAGCACAGGCGGCCAAGGGTATTGGCGAATTCACGATCGTTGAGATTGTCGAAGGTGATCAGCGCCATAATCAACGGCACGATCAGCCAGATCGACATCTGGTAATAACGCATGGCGCGGGAAACCTGCTTCACCGGCCAGCCGAAATGCACGATGAACAACCCCTGCGGATGGGCGAAGGCGGCGCTGATCATACAGATCCACAACACTGGCAGCGTGGCGGTGACGCCCTCACCAATTGCGACAGCAACCGGATACGGCCAGGCATTCTGCAAGCCGAAGCCCAGCGCTGCCCACAAGACTGGCAGCGGCAAGGCCACCAGGATTGACCAAAATACGGTACGCAGCGTCAGCAGGAATTCATCTTGCGTGACCTTGCCTACTCTACTGCTGGCCCGTGCCAGGAACGCATGGTAATGCTTGCGCGAACTGATGCTGAAAATCACCAACAGCACCGCACCAAACAGCGGGATCAAGGTTTCCCGGCTAGTGACCATCATCACAAAAGCGCCGCTGAGCTGCGTCAGGGTATCCAGTGACAGTACACGGGTCAGATCCTGTGCCACATTGAGCGGATACGACAGGGTGATGGGGCTGACATCTGGTACCCAGAACAGGTAACGGTGCGCTGCATCCTGAATTTCGTTCAGCGCATCGACCAACTGGGTGTTGGCCACCTTCAGTTTGGTCAGCTCAAGGATCTGGGTATCGCAGCCGGAAAGCAGCGAATTCAGTAGCTCACGCTGGGTGCGTAGCTGGGCATCGACGATACGCTGCTGGGCGCTGGTCAGGGGGCTACCGTCGTCTTGTTTAAGCTCTTTAGCTCGCTGAGGCAGGCTCTCCAGCTGGTTTTCAAAATTCAGGCGTTGAACGCGCAGATCGGCCATGGCGCTGTCCAACTGCCGGGGTTTTGGCATTTCAGGCAAGATGGCGACCTGGGCGCGCAGGGTTTCCCCCAGTGCAGTAGAGGCGCTCAACCATTGGGACTGCTCAATGATGGTGCTCAATGCTTGGCGTACCTGCAACGTTTGTGCGGCGGCCTGGCGCTGTTGGGAAGAGATCAGATCCATCTGTTGCGCCTGATCGTTCAACGCAGCAGAAAGTTCACGGTTGATTTGCAGCTGCTTGCGCAGGCTGGCGGGTAAATCGCCATTCTGTTCGGCCAATTGCTCGGTTTTTTCCAGCGCCCGTTCCGCTTCCCGTTGGCGTTGGCTGTTGAGGTTGTTACGCAGCGCCTGTAACTGGACATCAATTTTTTCATGCCGCGTTTTGTAGACATCGGCACGCATCCGCGCCAGTTCCTGGCGGTTATTGGCCGAGAGTTGAGCCAGATCCAGCTCATCCACTTTCGCTTTACGTGCCGCCGCTTCTGCCTGTAACAGAGCAAGCTGCGCCAGTGCCAACGGTGTGGTTTGGTTATTGCCTTGAGCCTGTAGGCGGCGCTGAACTTCCGTTAACGCGCGCCGGGCTTCGGTTTGTTGCTGTGGCAGTTGGCTGAGAGAGTCGCTGATCTCGCGTGTCCGGTCCTGCTCCTGTTGCAACAAGCGGGCCTGTTCCAGCAGTTGGCTGCTGGTTTGCAGGATTAACTGTTCCAGATCGCTGGCGGGCAGGTTTTCACCGTTGGGCAGGATTTTGGTTTCTTCGAGGGTAAGCTGGCGGCGCAGTTCCTGCGTCATCTTCGGGAAATCGTCGATCACCCGCTGATACTGCTGGGAATTGTTCTGCGACTCTTTGCGTTCGGTGAGCCAGTTGATGGCGCTTTGCAGCGCCTCAACCGTTTCCGCCTGATTAGGCGCGTTTTTATTGCCCTCGGCCAGCTTCAGTTCTTGCCGTAACTGGGACTCGTTGGGGATCGCGGCGGCGAGAGCCGGCTGGATCAGTAGCAGGCTGAGCAATAAAGCGATAATCAGGCGCACAGCATCAATTCCCTTCGAAGGTGGCTTCTGGCGCGGCTGCGGCTTCAGCAAAAGCCTGGCCCATCCGGGTTACGGTGCCGTTGTTCAGGTGCGGAGCGAACTGTACGCTGCCAGGTGTGAACAGGTTGATGACCGTGGAACCGAGTTTGAAGCGGCCCATCTCTTCACCTTTAACCAGTTGGATCGCGCCTTCCATGCCTTCGGCTGGATAGGTCCAGCGGCGGATGATGCCTTCGCGGGGGGGCGTTACGGTACCGGCCCAGACGGTTTCGATGCTGCCCACAATAGTCGCGCCGACCAGGATCTGCACCATCGGCCCAAAGGCGGTATCGAATACGCAGATCACACGCTCATTGCGCGCAAACAGATTCGGCACGTTGGCGGCAGTTAGCGGATTGACCGAGAACAGATCGCCCGGCACGTAGATCATTTCGCGCAGTACGCCGTCACAAGGCATATGGACACGGTGATAGTCGCTTGGGGCCAGATAGGTGGTGGCGAACAGGCCGTTACGGAAAGGCTCCGCCAACAGATAGTTACCGGCCAGCAGGGCTTCCAGCGTGTAATTATGGCCTTTGGCCTGGAAAATCTGATCGTCGCGGATCGCACCGAGCTGGCTGATGGCACCATCTGCTGGCAGTGCCAGCACGTGAGGCTCCGCTACGATCGGGCGTGCGCCATCACGTAATGGACGAACGAAGAATTCATTGAACGTGGCATAGGAGGCTAAATCCGGGTTCTGTGCTTCCTGCATCTGCACGCGGTAATAGCGGGCAAACGCTTTTACCACCAGCTTCGTCAGCCAACCGGCCTTTTTATCTGCGCCCCAGCCCGCCAGGCGGGTTAACGCCAGCTTTGGCAGCCAATACTGTAATTTAATCTTGATGCTATCCAGCACATTAACCTCTTGAAAGGGGATATAAGGGCGAGGGGGGCGATTAGCGCAACCCCCGCACTGTGGATCAGTTATCTGCGTCCGGGAAGTTTTTGCGGGTTTTAACCTGCGCCATGCTTTCCAGAATACGGTGATAGTTGTCGAAACGCTCTTTGGCTATCGCGCCACTTTCCATCGCGGCGCGAATGGCGCAGCCCGGATCGGTGTCGTGGCGGCAGTCGCGGAATTTACAACCGCCCAAATAGTCGCGGAATTCGACATAGGCCTGGGTGACCTGCTCTGGCTCCAGATGCCACAGACCAAATTCACGCACGCCGGGGGAGTCAATAACATCACCGCCATGTTGGAAGTGATACAACCTCGCCGCCGTGGTGGTATGTTGCCCCAGGCCGGAGACGTCGGAAACCTGATTTACCAGAATTTGCTTTTCCGTCTGCGGCAGCAGGGCGTTCAACAGGCTGGATTTGCCCACGCCGGACTGCCCGGCAAAGATACTGATGCGGTCGACCAGCGCCTGCTCAAAGGCTTCCATCCCTTCGCGGGTCTGGCTGGACACTTCGAGAACGCGGTAGCCAATATGGCGATAGATGTCCATCATTCCGTCGACTACCTTACGCGCTGCGGCGTCCAGCAGGTCGATTTTGTTGAGCACGATCAGCGGCTCGACTTGCAGCGTTTCGCAGGCGACCAGATAGCGATCGATCATATTGAGTGAAAGTTCGGGCAAAATGGCCGACACGATGACGATCTGATCGATATTGGCGGCGATAGGTTTAACGCCGTCGTAGAAATCAGGGCGGTTCAGCACCGAGGTGCGTTCATGCACCGCTTCTACGATGCCTTTGACCCCCGCATGAGTGCCTACGCCAGGGCGCCAGACCACGCGATCGCCGGTAACCAGCGAACGTAGGGTGCGGCGAATGTTGCAGCGATGCTGGACGCCGTCTGCGGCTTCCACGTCGGCATGCATGCCAAAGCGGCTGATGACGATCCCGTCTTGCGGTTCGCCCAATTGGGAATCATCCAGCTCCGGCTTGTTGTCAGTACGCTTTAGGCGACGCTGATGGTTGGCCTGTACGCGGCGTTCTTGACCTTTGGACAGTTTGTTCTTACTCACTGAGCCTCACTTGAATCGGCATTTATCGCTCGGGGCGAGCAAAAAGGCTATGATACACGCTATTTTATATTAAATAACCGTTCTTGACCGCCACGCACGCTGGCATTAGCCGCGGGTTTGCCCGTGGTTTGTTTATCTTTCGGCTTTTACGCAGGAAAAATCATGACAGGAAACGAAAACAACCTGATTTGGATCGATCTGGAGATGACCGGGTTGGACCCTGAACGCGATCGTATTATCGAGATCGCGACATTGGTGACCGATGCCAATTTGAATATCCTTGCCGAAGGACCGGTGATCGCGGTGCATCAATCAGATGAGCAACTGGCGCGAATGGATGACTGGAATGTGCGCACGCATACCGGCAGTGGGCTGGTGGAGCGCGTTAAAGCCAGCAAACATGACGATCGTGCCGCCGAGCTGGCGACTATCGCTTTCCTGCAAGCGTGGGTGCCAGCAGGTAAATCACCTATCTGTGGCAACAGCGTTGGTCAGGATCGCCGTTTCCTGTTCCGCTATATGCCGCTGCTGGAGGCCTACTTCCATTACCGTTATCTGGATGTCAGCACCCTGAAAGAGCTGGCACGCCGCTGGAAACCGGAAATCCTGCCAGGCTTCAAGAAGCAGGGTACCCATCAGGCGTTGGATGATATCCGCGAATCCGTTGCGGAACTGGCGTACTACCGCGAGCATTTTATTCAGCTGTAGCCGGGAGCAGGTTCATAAAAGGGGGCGGAGGAGTAATCCTCGCCCCCTTTTCTATTGCGCGGTTAATCATTTTTCCTATCGTTTGGCCGTAGCCACATATCCAGAAAGGCGCTTAACCAGGCAATACCCTCACGGTCATACCTTTGCCCGTTGAGTTGCTGTTCGGCCAGGGACTGTGCCCCTGGCTGGCTTAATTTATGTTCGGCAGCCCTACCCCAGCGTTGCATGGTCTGGTAGCTGACCTCGGGGTGGAATTGTACGCCATATGCCTGCCTGCCGTAACGTATGGCCTGATGACAAAATTGCTCACCTGTTGCAAGAAGCTCCATGCCTTCGACAGTGTCGAATCCCTCGCTATGCCATTGATAAACATGTGTCGGCCAAACACCTAGCTTTCGACCTGGCCGGGTTGGGTAAATGGGCCAGTAACCAATCTCGACTCGTCCATCGTCTCTGGCCATCACCCGACCCCCGAGATGACGAACCATCATCTGTGCGCCAAGGCAAATGCCTAAAAAAGGAACGTCTTCACGCAGGGGGACTCCTATCCATTCAATTTCGCGCTTAACCCAGTCTGTATTGTCATTTGCACTCATGGGGCCACCAAAGACGATCGCACCGCTGTGCTTGGCGAGTGTATCGGGTAACGGATCATCGAGCGGTGGGCGGCGAATATCAAGGGAATAGCCCCGTTGCAGCAGCAACTGACCAACACGCCCGGGAGCGGATTGCTCCCGGTGTAAAACGATGAGTACTGGCAAAGATGCCGGTTTAGCGATTGTTTTCATATCATTATCTTTTTGGGGAAACCTTACAGACGAATGCGCTGCCCACGTAAATCATCGTAGGGAACCATCACATGCTCGCGATAGGCTGGGCGGCTTTGTAACCGTTGATACCAAGCCTCCACGGCAGGGAGCGGCGGGCGTTCGATATCCAACGAAAAATAGCGATACAAGGTGGCCCCGGTGGGAATATCAGCCAGGCCAAAACTGTCCCCGCTTAAAAAAGGTTGTCGGCTTAGTATTGTCTCCAGCACCTGGAAATGACGAGAACAGCGGGCCACCTTGTCATGGAGAGTTGGCCAGTCCCGTTCGGCCTCAGGGGTGCGGATCAGCCCCCAAAAAACCCCCATCATCAGATCCGGTTCCAAGGTGGTTTGGCACCAGTCCATCCAGCATTCCACCTGGGCCCGTTTTCGCGGGTCATCAAGCCAAAAATGACTACCGGCAGCAAGGAAGCGCAGGATGGTATGAGATTCCCAGACAACCTGCCGATCCAGGTCGATCACCGGGATATGGCGGGTTGGATTAATGACGGCAAACTCCTCTGTGTCACAATCGCCAAATTGCCCACCAAAAGGAATAAGGTGATATTGCAGGCCTAATTCACCGATAAGCCACATCACTTTCTGCACATTAAATGAGTTTTTACGCCCCCAAACGCTTAGCATGGCAACTCCCTCTGTGAGCCAATGGATGCGGTGGTCAACCGGGTGAAACCGTCGTTGAGATCCGCGATCAAATCTTCGGGATCTTCAAGCCCAATATGCAAACGAATGCCTGAACTCCCTGCGGCCCAGCGTGCCGCTGCGCTTGGTTTATCGAGTGCAAATGGGATTGCCAGGCTTTCGAAACCGCCCCAGGAATAGCCAAGGCCAAACAGCCTGAGCCCGTTTAAGAAGGCGGCAATCGCCTGTGCCGGGAAAGGACGCAGTACTATTGAGAACAGGCCCGATGCACCTTTAAAGTCACGCTGCCAAATGGGATGGCCTGGGCAGTCTTCCAGGGCCGGATACAGCACCGCCTGGACTTCTTCCCGCCCGGTTAACCAGCGTGCGATAGCCAGCGCGTTACGTTGATGCTCACGCAGCCGAACGCCAAGCGTTCTTAAGCCACGCAGTGCCAGATAAATATCATCAGGGCCGACACATAGCCCCAGATCGCCGTGCAACTGCTTTAGTTTTGGCCAGAGCCGTGCCGTTGCGGATACGGTACCGAGCATGGCATCGGAATGCCCTGCCAAGTATTTGGTGCCCGCTTGAATGGAGAGATCGACGCCGTGCTCATGGGGTTTGAAAAAGAATGGGGTGGCCCAGCTGTTATCCATGATGACGGTAATTCCACGCTGGTGCGCAATACGGGCAATAGCGGCAACGTCTTGTAGCTCAAAGGTGTTGGAGTTGGGGCTTTCAATGTAGATGGCACGGGTACGCCGAGTGATTAATGCCGCGATGCCGCTGCCTATAGTGGGCTGGTAGTAATAAGTCTTGATCTCCAGACGGCGTAGCAGGGTATCGCAGGCATGACGCACCGGTGCATAGCTACCCCGGGTCATTAACAGGTGGTCACCGGGTTTCAGGCAGGTGAGTAACGCCAGATTACAGGCCGTAAGGCCGGAGGGGCATAATACCACCCCTGCGCCCCCTTCCAGTTGGTTCAAGGCTTGTTCCAGGGCTTCAGAAGTGGGGGTGCCACGCCGCCCGTAAATATACGGCTGGGTTCGGTTGAGTAAATCCTGCACCGTTGGGCTCAACACGGTAGAACCGTGGTAGACCGGTGGGTTTACAAAGCCGTGGTACTCACTGGATTTACGCCCCGTATGAGTCAGCAAGGTGTTACAGCCTACGGTTAGGGATGAGGAGAGGACCTCGTCGTGTGAGTGATTTATGGCCATAACAGGTTACGCTCCCAACGTTGATCGTCGCCGTCACGACGATATCGCAGGCGGGTAAAGTGGCGATTACTATCGGCTTGCCAAAATTCGACTTCTCTGGGAGCCAGTGCAAACAGAACCCAGTGTGGAGAGATAAGGCCAGGTTCGGCGCTAAGCCGATACAGTTGTCCCTGTATGGCTGTCTCCAAGTCCCTTGGGGACTCGAGTATTTCACTTTGCCGTGCTGCCAGAATAGCGGCACGAGAGCGTTCTGGGCGGCGTGAAAAATCGGCAATGCTGGCTTCCGCAGACAGGGGGACGACAGGGCCACGCAGACGGATTTGTTGGGCTAACTCAGGCCAGTAACAGGTGAGTGCAGCATAGGGGTGATGATCGAGCTGTTGGCCTTTAGGGCTGCGCATATTGATGGCGAAGTGCCAACCCTGCGTGGTGACATCCAGCAGCACGACGGCGCGCGCATCGGGCATGTTTTCACGATCGACGGTGGATAAGGTCATCACGTGGGGTTCCATCACCTGCAAGGCAATGGCCTGATCCAGCCATTGTTCAAACAGTTCCTGGGGTGTGCCGGGAGCGACTGCGGTATCGAACGGTGTGGGGGCATAACCGGAAAACACCTGCAACTGAGCCAGCTTGGTTTTCATATCCATTAGCATGCCATTACTCCCTGTGAAATTGAGCGGCGAATGTAAGAAGCCGCTGTGCGGCAAGATAGTCGGGCACTTCGGTGAGGAAGCCGTTCACCACGGCGGCGGCAACGCGCTTGCCATTTGCTGCCTGGCATGCGGTTTCGAACGTGGAGATAATCTGCCTGGCCTGTGCAATTTCCTGAGCCGAAGGGGTTAACGTTTGATTCACCAGCCCCACAAATTGCTCATTAACAATGGCTTTGGCCCGATACCCCATGCTGCGGGACTGGCGCATATCGCGTTGTGCACCTTCGTTATCCGAATAGCTGTAGGGGCAATCAATCGGTGTAATGCCCATTGCCGTACATTCGACCAAAAAGCGCTGGCGTATGTAGCTTAATTCGCTGCCGGCCCGGGTTCTTTCCGCACCGATATCGGCCACCATATCTTCAGTGCCGACCAGAATGGCGCGAATACGCGAACTTGCCTGTGCAATGGCGCAGGTATTGATGAGCCCGCGAGCGGATTCGATATTGGGGACCAATTCTGTCGAACCAGGCTCAATGTCGTAGCGTATTTCAAAGTGATGAACCGCTTTATCCAACTCTGCAACCTGTTGTGGCGTGGAAACCAAGGACATCATGATGATGTCTGGGCGTGCGGACATCACACTATCAAGGTCTTCTAGCCCCCCGTCATCAAGCGGGTTGATGCGTACTGACGTCAGTGAACCCGCGGCGTGCCAGATGGGCAGGATCTCTTTGGTCAAGTGCCTGGCTTGTGGTCTTAGTGCTGGGGGGGTAAAAGTCTCCAGTTCCTGTATCAGGACATCAGCCCCACTCTCTGCCCCTTGTCGCAAGGCATCGCGATCGGCCCCAGCTAAAAATAGCCATGAACGACGTGGGTTTGACGGTGTTATGGGTGCGGATAATGGCATTAACGATCCCCTGTGTTAAAAGGCTGTATCAAGCGATGAGTATTGGAGCCGTTATAACGAGTCCTGGAAATTCATTACTCGTTGTTTCATGTCATCAGGTACTGGGACCGATTTATTAATCAGGTAATCAAAACAGACATGCGTAGAGGCACCTTGCGCAATCAGTGTCTTGTCGCCATGCTGGTTTTTATGGATTTCATAATGCATTTCAAAACTTTTGCTGCCGAAATTGATCACGCGGCAGCTGACCTCTAAATTATCGCCTAATATAGCCGGCGCAATATATTCACAAGAGGTTTTCACCATGATTTGCGGTAACTTTTCGCTGTAAGGGATCGCTAAAAGGGTGTGCATATATTTTACATAGGCATGCTGAATATATTCGTAATAAACCGGGCTGCTGACATGCCCCATTGAATCAGTGTCACGGTATTTGACTTCCAGCGCAATGATGAAGGCTTGCTTTTCCATAAGTATTCTCCAACGTTATGACGAAAATAGGGAATTAAATTATCGAGTTGGGTCAATGCACTGCTTATAAATCGGCAGGCGATTAATCTGATTGAAAATATTCTTTTTATGCATTTCTTCTGTTCCTCCCACGCTGCAAAAACCGAGCGCATCGCGAACAAAGTCGGCTATTGGCCCTTGCTGATAGCCGATACTGCCGTACAGTTTGAGCAAGCTGGTGGCATTATTGACCAAATCATTGGCACCCATAATTTTTGCCATGGAACTGACCATCAATAATTCCTGTTCCGTATGCTCATTGAGCAAGTGACTTAACGCCCCATAAGCCAGCCAGCGGCTGCGCTCGATCCCGAGCTGTATTTCGACGATGCGTTGCTGAACGTACTGGTGCCGATCGATGGTGCTGCCAAAGCTTGCCCGGCTGTGGATGTAAGACAAGGCGTCCTTCATAAAGCAGGTGGGAATAAGCGCGGCGACCAAGCCGTAATATATTCTGCCTAGTGATATGATTTGTATTAAGTTTTTATGGCCATCGCCCGGTTTGCCAAGCAGTTGTTCAGGGGGGATACGCACATTTGCAAAACGTATGCTGCCGGTAGGCAAATCTGCCAGCCCTAATTTATTGTCTGGTGTTTGGTAGGTAACCCCTGTGGTTTCGCGATCGACGAGTGCCAAAGCGATACCACCCTGATTTTCCGTATTGGCCAGGCGAGTGACAACCAAGGTAAATTGAGTGATAGGAGCGTGAGCAATATTGTATTTTTCGCCTGTCAGCAGATAACCTTGTTCATCTTCAATGAGCATGGTTTTAATGTTACGCGTATCGGTTCCTGTCTCTGGCTCGGCTATGGCGGTTGCACTTAACTCTCCCCGTAGGATGGCAGGGAAATACCGTTCACGCTGCATGTCATTACCGTACAGCGTTAATGCGCGTACCATGCCCGCTTGAGCAATAATCGATAACAATAAACCGGGTTTCCGGATGGATGACGCGACCCCTTCAAGCGCCGTGGTGAAATGCCACCATCCTAACCCATTACCCCCATATTCCGATGGCACGATATACTGCCAAAGCCCTTCCTGTAAAAGCCGTTGCCATCCTTCGGTATTAAATTCACCGAGGGAGTTGTTTTCCTGATGGGCTAATGAGGTACCCACAGCATAATATTTTGCTCGAATTTCTCTTTGCTCTTCCGTCCAGTCGAATTGCATTTTTAACCCCTCCATGTCTCTCGCTATGATCCTTTGACGTCACCATAACAAACGTATTTTTTCATCAATGAAAAAACTGATAATCTTTCGGCTTGGCTTTTCTGGTTTAGCGTTACTGGTTATATTTAAACAATAAAAAGGAAGCCGGATAATGATTTTGGCACTAAAAATAATGAATTTTGGCCATATTAGCGAATCACTGTGTCGCCCTATTTCGACGCTGTTGGGAGATTCAGCGATACTGACACCCGACAGCGCCGAAAAATGCGCTAACGGTTATCAGCACTCATCAACTTTTCACCTAATGTCAGCGCCTCTTCCAGGGTTGCCGCTGTTGCCAGCGGGGTGCCGAAAAACTTCATCATTTCTTTGGCATGAGCCATTTGTTGTTCACGCTCTTTAGCATCAGGTTCGACGCTAATCAGGGCGCGGCAGATGCTGCCAAACTTTTCCTTGTTCGCTTTGAACCAGCGCATACGGCATTTGCGATCGTCATTGCTTTCTTCTTTAGGGCGATTGGGGGGGAAAACGATCACGAAGGGGAGAGCTTGAGCGATCAGGCTATTGAGTTCCTCTTCCCACCGTTTGGTGTAACCAGGCACGATGGCCTGGTTACGCATGATCACCAAAGGGAATTGTCGAATGTCGTAGACGGTAAAGCGTTGTGAACTCAGTGTCATGGTGATTCCTCTGTCTATTAAGGTGAATGGGATGATGACTATGCTTTGGCTTTAGGCACAAAAGGCGGTTTGGCAAACCAAACCAGCACGATGGCTAACAGAAATACGCCAGCCAGCGCATAAGAAATATCATTGAAGGCGATCTGTGTGGCCTGCTCGGAGAGCAGGCTATTCAGCCGTTCATAGCCTAGCTGCGCCTGGCCCTGCCCTAAAGCCGCGACCGCCTGGTGAGTATCTTGATCGTAGGCCGTCAGGGACTCGCCTAATTGGGCGTGATGGGAAATCGCACGGCGATCCCACATCAGGGTGGTGATGGAGACCGCCAGGCTGGCACCCAGCGTACGCATAAAAGTGGCAAGCCCTGAGCCAGCCGCGATCTCGTCTGGCTTGAGGTCGGAGAGCAGGATGGCGTTGATCGGCATGATAAACAGGGCCAGCCCCAACCCCTGTAACAGTTGGATCAGCGCGATATGCTGGAAATCAATCTCAATGACAAAGCCTGAGCGCAGGTAAGAGGCTGTAGCTAGCAGGATGAAAGCCCCGCACACCAGCCAGCGCATGTTGAAACGCGGCGCATATTTGCCCATAAAGGGCATCAGTAGCAGCGGCAAGATCCCCATGGGAGCGACAGCCAACCCCGCCCAGATGGGGGTGTAGCCCAAGGTGCGCTGTAGCCAAAGTGGCATGATGACGTTGGTTGCGTAAAACGCGGAATAGGCACCGATCAGCGCAAGCGTACCCACCCGGAAATTGCGATGACGAAATAGCTGCAAATTGACGATCGGCTGTGAGTCGGTCAGTTCCCAGATCACAAAAAACAGTAAGCTGACCACGGCAACGATAGCCAGCACGACGATCTGGGTAGAGTTGAACCAATCCTCTTCGTTGCCTTTATCCAGCAAGATCTGGAGTGCTCCAACCCCCAGGATCAACGCGACTAGGCCAACTCGATCCACCTTGGCACGCTGGGTGCTCTCGGGGCGACCATGCATTTGGCTGGCAACCAGCGTGCAGGCAAAAATGCCGACGGGAATATTGATCAGGAAGGTCCAACGCCAGGAGTAATAATCGGTGATCCACCCGCCGAGCAAAGGGCCTGCAACCGGAGCGACCACGGTGACCATGGCGATCATCGACAGCGCATAACCCCGTTTTTCCGGCGGATAAATAGACAACATCAGCGCTTGGGTCGTCGGGATCAGTGGCCCGGCCACCGCTCCTTGTAACACGCGACAGAGAATTAACATTTCCATATTGATGGCCATTCCGCACGCTAATGAAGCGGCAGTGAACAATCCCATTGACCAGAGAAACAGCCGCAGTTGGCCAACACGACGTACCAGAAAACCGGTGAGTGGCAAGGCAATCGCGTTGCTGGCGGCAAAACTGGTGATCACCCAGGCGCTCTGGCTACTGCTGGCTCCCAGATTACCGGCGATGGTCGGCAAGGACACGTTGGCGATAGTGCCATCAAGCACGTACATAAATACCGCCAGAGCCAGGCCAAAGGTGGTCCAGTTGACGCTGGGCGGACGGAAATCCTGGGCAGGGATAGCGGAGCTCATATGTCCCCTCCGTTGGCCTTAACGATCTGTTCGATCAAGGCGTCTGATTGACTCAGTTGATCAAGATAGACATCTGTCGCCAGCAAGGGCTCTGGCGAGCGTTGAGCTAATAACGCACCGCTGCGGTCATGCACATCCACATTGACCTGCATGGACAAGCCAATGCGTAGCGGGTGGCTAATGAGTTGCTCGGGCTGAGTGAGGGAGATCCGTACCGGTACACGCTGAACGATCTTGATCCAATTCCCCGTTGCATTTTGTGCTGGCAGCAGCGCGAATGCGGCACCGGTTCCAATACCCAGGTTCTGAACTTGGCCGTTATAGCGTATGGTTTTGCCATAGACATCGGCATAGATCTCTACTGGCTGATCGATGCGAATATCACGCAGTTGAGCTTCAGTGAAATTAGCCTCGACCCAGACTTTATCCAGCGGCACGACGGCCATCAGCGCTTCGCCTGGCTGTACCCGCTGTCCCAACTGCACCTTGCGTTTGGCGACATACCCTGTGACCGGGGAGACGATGGTGGTGCGTGAGCGATCGAGGTAAGCGACACGCAATGCCGCTATCGCTGCCAGTACTTCTGGGTGCGAAGTCAGGCTGGTGTTATCAACTAATGAGAGAGTTTGCTGGTACTGTTGCTCGATAGCGTCCAGCGCGCTCTGTGCCTCCAGAAAAGCGTTGTTGGCATGGGCTAACTCCTCTTTGGAGATGGCATGAGAAAGGGTGAGTGCGCGGCGTCGTTGGTAATCGGCGCGTGCTTTGTCCAGCGTGGCCTGGCGGACAGCGATTTCGGCCTTGGCACCGCTGACCGCACTATACAAACCACGTACTTTGCGCACCACGTTGGCCAGATGGGCCTTGGCATTGTCCAGTGCCAGTTGGCTGTCACCAGGATCGAGCACAACCAGCGTATCGCCAGCGAACACCAATTCACCATCATCGGCGTTGATGGACACCACGGTGCCATGAAACTGTGGCGTGATCTGTACGACATCACCCTGAACATAGGCGTTATCGGTGCTGGCATACCAGCGGCCATACATGCCATACCATCCCCCCCAGAGAATAGCGGCAAGCAGACAGGCTGCCCCCAGTAAATACAGCAGCCAAGGGCGTTTACTTTTGGCAGGGGTGGGGGAAGGGGTCTTAACGTCATTCATTAGGGGCCTCTGGTTGGTCAATGAGCGGAGAATGTATGAATAATGGACAATTGACGAAAAGTTGGGTAACGTTATTTAGGCTAAAAACAATGAGAAACAATCATGACGGTAGCGGTGCTTGCCAACCATCCCTCCGACCTCAGTGAACGAGCCGATGGCCCTTCACTCATCGCTATGTGGGGTGAAGACGATCCGGGGCTTGAGTTTTGTCTGGGGACGCGCGAATACGATTGGCACCATCATTTGCGGGGGCAGTTGTTCTGCGTGGAGAACGGCTTGTTGCATGTTCGCACCAGGCAGGGATCCTGGCTGTTACCCCCGAACCGCGCTGGCTGGATACCCTCACACGAGCCGCACAAGGTCAGCATCAGCGGCGTCATGAGCGGCTGGACGGTGCTGATTACGCCTGATGCGAGCAAAGACTTGCCCGACCAACCCTGCGTGATTGGCATCAGTGAGTTGATGAATGCGCTAGTACGCCGTGCGGTGTCCTGGTCGTTTGAAGAGACTTTGCAGGTTGAACAGGAGCGGATGATTGCGGTGTTGTTGGATGAAATCCGGCGTTCGCCCCATCAGCCGCTGCATTTGAGAATGCCTACCGACCGGCGCTTGTTACGGATCACCAATGCGATCCTTGCCGAGCCTGATAACACCAGAACCTTGCAAGCCTGGGCGGCTTGGGGAGGGCTTTCCCCCAGCACCCTATCGCGATTGTTTATGGCCGAGACGGGCAACAGCTTTGCACAATGGCGTCAACAGGCAAGGTTGTCTCACGCGTTGGAAATGTTGGCTAATGGTATGCCTGTGAGCAGTATTGCGGATGCCTTGGGGTACGCGACCCCCAGCAACTTTATTGCGATGTTTAGACGGTGTTTCGGCGATTCTCCCGCCCATTATTTCTCCAAGCGCAAGTCGCTGTGATTCGGACCATTGGTTGTTCACCGTGATGAGAGACCAAATCCTGACCTTGGTTGCCCGCAAAGCAGGTTTTTACCTATCCCGGCATGAAAATTCACCATTTCGGTGCTTAAAGCAGCAATCAGACAAAATTCGCGTTTTTTTGCTTTCAGGGGCTTGCGGCGAAAAGGATTTCTCGTATAATGCGCACCCCGTACCGATGAAGAATTTCGTTTCATTCGCCATCGTTACGCCGGGCGGGAATAGCTCAGTTGGTAGAGCACGACCTTGCCAAGGTCGGGGTCGCGAGTTCGAGTCTCGTTTCCCGCTCCAACTTCAAAAATGCTGCTGATGTAGCATGATGAAGAAAAAGTAGTTAAAGTAACGCCCATGCGACGCGGGAATAGCTCAGTTGGTAGAGCACGACCTTGCCAAGGTCGGGGTCGCGAGTTCGAGTCTCGTTTCCCGCTCCAAAAATTTCAAAGGCCATGTTGTTCATTGTTGGCCGGATGCTTCAAGCATATCAATGCGGGAATAGCTCAGTTGGTAGAGCACGACCTTGCCAAGGTCGGGGTCGCGAGTTCGAGTCTCGTTTCCCGCTCCAAATTTATCTCCAGTTTAGATTCAATCCTACGCCGCTTCTGGTGTGACTTTCTTTCAGTTATACATACTCAGAAAATAGGTTGTGAACAGAGTTATCCACAGATCCTGTACATAATACCTTCTGTGCAAAAATGCAACGCCTCACAAATGAAATTTATATCTTATTGATAATAATCAATATTTATTTCTTATAAAACGTTATCTCGATCACTTGCTCTTTTTGTGACGCTTGAAAGACAACGCATTTTTATTTTTATGCACAAATCCACAGGGAGAGTCTGAGGGTTTTCTAGGCATCCCTCGGTAATCCTTTCTCGACCGCCCGAATTAGACGTTTTTTCTGCATAGTCTGCACCTCAACCGCCAGGGCTTCACGGCGTGCAAGCTGTTGAGCCAGTGCCCAACTGATATGCTCGTCCAGCATCGGATCCTGACCCTGCCGGGTCTGCAAGCTGATAACGATCTGATCCAGATAAGGGGCGTTGCCGAGTGCTACCGCGATATTGCGTAACCAGCGCAAATGGCCAATACGTCGGATGGCAGAGCCTTCGGTGATACGGAGAAACTTCTCCTCATTCCAGCCAAACAGTTCGATCAGTTGCGGAGCATGCAGCGCAGCGCGGGGGCTGAAATCGTCTTCATCCGTCAACTGCGAGAAGCGGTTCCACGGGCAAATGAGCTGGCAATCGTCGCAGCCGTAGATTCTATTGCCCATCAGAGGGCGGAATTCTTCTGGAATAGCACCTTCCAGCTCGATGGTCAGATAGGAGATGCAGCGTCGGGCATCGACGGTGTAAGGGGCAACTATCGCACCGGTGGGGCAAGTGGTGATGCAGGCGACACAGCGGCCACACTGCTCTTCCTGCGGCTTATCCACCGGCAGGGGCAGATCGATTAACAACTCGCCCAGGAAAAACCAGGAACCGGCGTCGCGGTTGAGGATCAGTGAGTGTTTACCAACCCAGCCAATGCCGGCTTTTGAGGCCAAGGCTCGCTCCATGATGGGGGCCGAGTCCACAAAGGGCCGGAAATTCAGTTCACCGCAGTAAGCCTGGATTTGATCGCCGAGTTTTTTTAGCCGCTGGCGTAGCAGCTTATGATAGTCACGCCCCAGCGCATAACGGCTAACGTAGCCCAACTGCGGGTTTTTTAACGTACTGGCGAACGCGGCTTTCGCGGGGAGATAGTTCATGCGCACGCTGATCACCCGCAGTGTGCCGGGCAATAATTCATGTGGCCGCGCGCGCATCATGCCGTGACGTGCCATCCACTCCATCTCGCCGTGGTATTGCTTATCCAGCCACGCCTGCAATCGGGGTTCTTCCGCGCTGAGATCGGTATCGCAGATCCCCACCTGCTGGAATCCTAGCGATTGCCCCCATTGCTTGATATGTTGGGCGAGTTGATCGAGATCGAGGGGGTGTGTCATGACGGGCCATAGTGAGAAACAATACTGTTCCAGTTTACCACACTCTGTTTGGTCTGCAGACTGGATCCGCCAGGCAGAACCTGCTGCTGCCGCAACGCTGGGTCTCTCCTTGTATTCGTTAATGGAGCGTGCCGGTGCGGCGGCTTACCAGCTGGCGTGCGACCGGTATCCGGCCAGCAGGCATTGGCTGGTGCTGTGTGGGCATGGCAATAACGGTGGCGATGGTTACGTGGTTGCTCGTCTGGCCCGTGCGGCGGGTATCAAGGTGACACTGATTGCCTGCGAAGGCGTTCGTCCATTGCCACCAGAGGCTGCCAACGCCCGGCAAGCCTGGTTGGCAAGTGGCGGAGAAGTCCTGCCCGCGACCAGCCGTTGGCCAGAGGATGTCGATCTCATCATTGATGGTTTATTAGGCACCGGATTGGGGGCGGCCCCCAGAGCGCCCTATGATGCCCTGATCGAAGCGGCCAACCGAGCCGAGGCGCCAGTGGTTGCTCTGGATATCCCTTCTGGCCTGCTGGCTGAAAGCGGAGCCGTGCCGGGAGTCTCGATCCGTGCGGCCCTTACGCTGACTTTTATTGCACTCAAACCAGGGTTGCTGACCGGGCAGGCGCGTGATTGGGTGGGGCAACTGCATTACAGTACGCTAGGATTAGCGGATTGGCTGACAACACAGTCCCCGCAGATCGAGCGTATTACGGCTGACGATTTGGGCAGATGGCTGAAGCCTCGCCGCCCTTGTTCTCATAAAGGGGAGCATGGTCGTTTACTGCTGGTGGGTGGCGATCACGGTTTTGGCGGAGCCATCCGCATGGCAGCGGAAGCCGCACTGCGTACCGGGGCTGGACTAGTGCGAGTGCTTACTCACAGTGAGAACATTGGGCCGCTGCTGACCGCCCGGCCTGAGTTGATGGTGCAACGCCTGAGTAATGATATCCTGCAACAGGCGCTGGACTGGGCCGATGTGGTCGTGATTGGCCCGGGGCTTGGCCAGGGCGATTGGGGCCGCAACGCGTTGCAACAGCTGCAAGCCAGTGATAAACCAACATTATGGGACGCTGATGCGCTTAACTTACTGGCATTACACCCCGAGAAGCGTCAGAATCGTATTATTACCCCGCATCCTGGTGAAGCCGCGCGATTATTGAGCTGCCGCACCGCTGATATTGAGAGTGATCGCTTACTTGCAACCCGCAGGTTGGTCGCGCAATACGGCGGCGTTGTGGTGCTGAAAGGCGCAGGTACCTTGATCGCCGATGAGCATGGACAGGTGGCGATCGCCGACGTTGGCAATGCTGGCATGGCATCCGGTGGCATGGGAGATGTGCTGTCGGGTATCATTGGCGGTTTGCTGGCGCAAAAGCTACCGCTGTATGATGCTGCCTGCGCGGGCTGCGTAGTGCACGGCGCAGCGGCAGATCAGGTTGCTGCAAAACAAGGAACAAGGGGATTACTGGCCACCGATCTGCTGGCGGTGATCCCTTATTACGTTAACCCTGAGTTGGCAAAATAGACATTATCGAATGAAAGAACTCGTTTTACCGCTGCCGGATGAGGCAGCCACAGTCGCACTGGGGGCCGTCTTGGCCCAGGCATGCGATCGTGCCAGCGTGATTTATCTTTATGGGGATTTGGGTGCCGGTAAAACCACCTTCAGCCGCGGCTTTCTGCAGGCGTTAGGCCATCAGGGCAATGTGAAAAGCCCAACCTATACGCTGGTGGAACCTTATGCGCTGCAACCGCTGGCGGTCTATCACTTTGATCTTTATCGCTTGGCCGATCCGGAAGAACTCGAATTTATGGGTATCCGCGACTATTTTGCCCAGGACTCGATTTGCCTGGTGGAGTGGCCGCAGCAGGGTACCGGCGTGCTGCCCGATCCCGATCTGGAACTGCATCTCAGTTACCAAGACGAAGGGCGTCAGGCGAAGCTCCAGGCGGTTTCCGCCTATGGCGAACAATTATTAGAAAGTATCCAGAGGCAACAAGGATGACGCAGCAATGATGTATGGGTTAAGAAGATTTGCTGTAATTGCCTTGCTTGCGCTGCTGGGGCCGTTTGGTGCCTGGGCGGCATCGTCCCTCTCCGACGTCAAAGTGACCAATGCTCAGCGTGAAGCCACGGTGTCAGTGAGCTTTACTGGCCCTCCGGAGTATACCTTCGCCACGTTACATGGCCCGGATCGGGTGGTGCTGGACGTTACCCAAACTGGCAAGGTGGGCGGCCTACCGTTGAACTTCAGCGGCCAGAACCTGGTAAAAAGAATTCGTTCCAGTCAGCCGAAAAATGCGCAAAGCGTACGCTTGGTGTTTGATTTAACCCAACGTGCCAAAACCCGTGTAGCGACGCGTCAAGAGGGTAACAGTTACATCGTCGTCTTCACCATCACCTCAGAAGCCAGGACGGCGACTAACACCGTTCGTAAGGCACCAGTTCCTGTGCCTGTGCCGGTGGTGAGTGAGCCAGTGCGTAAGGCGCCGGTCACGTCAAGTAGCGCCAATCCATTTACTCCGAAGTCGGCTGCGGTATCAGGCACGGCAACCAGCATTACCCCACGTAGCAGCCGGGTGTCCGCCGGTTCTGGCGATCGGGTGGTGGTGGCGATCGACGCCGGCCATGGTGGACAGGATCCTGGCGCTATCGGGCCAAACGGTCTGAAAGAGAAAAACGTCACCATTGCTATCGCGCATCGTCTGCGTGCGTTGTTGGATGCCGATCCGATGTTCAAAGCGGTGATGACGCGTAACGGGGATTACTTTATTTCGGTGATGGGCCGTTCTGATGTGGCGCGCAAGCAGGGGGCCAACGTGTTGGTGTCCATCCACGCGGATGCCGCGCCGAATCGTAGCGCCAAAGGGGCTTCGGTTTGGGTATTGTCCAATCGCCGGGCTAACAGCGAGATGGCCGGTTGGTTGGAACAGCACGAGAAACAGTCCGAACTGCTGGGCGGTGCGGGCGATCTGTTGGCCAATAGCCAGGCCGACCCTTATCTGAGTCAGGCGGTGCTGGATCTGCAGTTCGGTCATTCGCAGCGCGTCGGTTATGACGTAGCCGTCAAGGTATTACAGCAGTTACAGGTCGTAGGTTCATTGCACAAACGCCGTCCGGAACACGCCAGCCTGGGAGTGCTGCGTTCACCGGATATTCCATCTTTACTGGTGGAAACCGGGTTTATCAGTAATAGCACGGAGGAGCGACTGCTGGGCAGTAGCGCATATCAGGATAAAATTGCACGGGCGATCCACAACGGCCTGCGCAGTTATTTCCTGGCGCATCCGCTACAAGCCGACCCAAAGGTGGAAAACCGCCCGCTGGACGTCGCAGCGGCGGTTAACTCCACGACAGACGATCTCAGACAGCCTGAGCCGGTGACCAGCCCGGCCAGAAGCAGCGCCAGCGTAGGAAAAACGCAGATCCATGTGGTGAAGCGGGCGGAAACGCTTTCCGGCATTGCCGATAGTTATGGCACCAGCATGGCGGCGCTACGTGAGCTGAACAAACTGAAAAAAGATGGCGTCTGGGTTGGCCAGCGTCTGAAGGTTCCTGCCGGGAAAACGGCGGCAGCACCGGCTCAGGCCAAGGCCAAGGCAAAAAGCGCTAAACCGAGTAAACATAAGGTGACTCGCGGTGATACGCTGTCATCCATCGCCGCGAAATATGGCGTCAGCGTCAGCGAGCTTAAACGGGTTAACAAATTAAAGTCGGATGTTGCGCCGCTGGATCGGACGCTGATCATTCCGTAGGCCTGATGCCAACAACAGAGGGAACCCCATGCCTATCCAGGTGTTACCGCCACAGCTAGCCAACCAGATTGCCGCCGGAGAAGTGGTCGAACGGCCTGCGTCGGTAGTCAAAGAGCTGGTAGAAAACAGCCTGGATGCCGGGGCAACGCGGATTGATATTGATATCGAACGCGGCGGGGCCAAACTGATCCGTATCCGTGATAACGGCTGCGGCATTGCCAAAGCCGACCTGGCCTTGGCCCTGGCGCGCCATGCCACCAGTAAAATCAGTACGCTTGACGATCTTGAGGCCATAGTCAGCCTGGGCTTTCGCGGCGAAGCGTTGGCCAGTATCAGCTCGGTGTCACGCCTGATGTTGACCTCACGCACGGCGGAACAGAGCGAAGCCTGGCAAGCCTACGCGGAAGGACGCGATCAGGCGGTCACCGTCAAACCGGCAGCTCATCCAGTGGGCAGCACGCTCGAAGTACTCGATCTGTTTTACAACACCCCCGCACGGCGCAAATTCATGCGCACCGAAAAAACCGAATTTGGCCATATCGACGAAGTAGTGCGGCGCATTGCGCTGGCGCGTTTCGATGTGGCGATCAACCTCAGCCATAACGGCAAGCTGATGCGTCAGTACCGCGCGGCAAAAGAAGAAAGCCAGCATGAGCGGCGTCTGGCCAGCATTTGTGGCCCCGCCTTCTTGCAGCATGCGTTGGCGATTTCCTGGCAGCATGGCGATCTCAGCATCCGCGGCTGGGTGGCTGACCCGCAAGGAGCGCGTCAGCTTGGCGAAATGCAGTATTGCTACGTCAACAGTCGGATGATGCGCGATCGGCTGATTAATCATGCCATTCGTCAGGCGTATCAGGATCAGTTGAAAGACGATCAACTGCCTGCCTATGTGCTGTATCTGGAAGTGGATCCGCATCAGGTAGATGTCAACGTTCATCCGGCCAAGCATGAGGTGCGTTTTCATCAGGCTCGGCTGGTACATGATTTTATCTACCAGGCGGTTACCACGGTGTTGCAGCAGGCGGGTAATGTCGCGCTGCCATTGGCTGAAGAGTCCGCTGCGCAGGAGGCTCCCGTCTGGCAGCCGGAGAACCGCGTTGCTGCCGGTGGCAACCACTTCTCCCAGCCTGCGCCACAGCGTGAACGTCAGCCTGCAGAGCCCTCCGCTGCCCGTGAACGAGCCTCGCAGCCAGCCTATCAGGCCGGTGCGGGTTACCAAAAGCGTGAAGGCGAGCTGTATGGCAAGCTGTTGCAGGCGACACCGCCAGCAGATACGGTAAAACAGCCGCTGTTCCCGCCGGTTAACGCCGTGCAGGAAACCCCGCTCGCTGGTAGTCAGCACAGTTTTGGCCGCGTTCTGATGATTTGCCCGCCGAGCTATGCGCTGGTTGAACAGCGTCAGCAGTTGGCGTTACTGAATCTGACCATGGCCGAACGTTGGCTGCGTCAGGCGCAGCTTTGCCCGCCGGAAGAGGGATTACGGCCGCAGCCGCTGCTGATCCCGATTAAGCTGACGTTGAATAAAAATGAAGCGGCCGCCTGCGTGCAACATCAGGCACTGCTGGTCAAAATGGGGTTGGAGCTGCAATCCGATCACGGTCGTGTGACGTTGCGCGCAGTACCTTTACCATTACGCCAACAAAATTTACAAAAGTTGATACCCGAGCTGTTAGGCTATCTGGCCGAACATCAGGAGATGTCGCCAACGGTGCTATCCATCTGGATCGCCAGCCAATTAGGCAGCGAACACGAAGTGTGGAACAGCTCGCAAGCGATACAATTGTTGACAGAAGTTGAACGACTTTGCCCGCAACTGGTCAAATCCCCTCCTGCCGCTCTTTTACAACCCGTTGATTTGCAGGCTGCATTGGCAGCGCTTAAGCATGACTGAAATTGAAATGAACCCTCGTCCCCCAGCCATTTTTATCATGGGGCCAACGGCCTCAGGCAAAACCGCCTTGGCGATGGCGCTGCGTGAGCGCTTGCCCGTCGAACTGATCAGTGTCGATTCCGCCCTGATTTATCGCGGTATGGATATTGGAACCGCCAAGCCTTCGGCGGAAGAGCTTGCCCAGGCACCACACCGGTTGATTGATATCCGCGATCCTGCGCAAGCGTACTCGGCGGCCGATTTTCGTGCCGATGCGTTGCGGGAAATGGCTGATATTACTGCCGCCGGACGTATTCCGCTGTTGGTGGGGGGCACAATGCTTTATTTTAAGGCGTTACTGGAAGGGTTATCGCCGTTACCCTCTGCCGATCCCGCAGTACGCGAGCAGATTGAGCAGCAGGCGGCGGAGCTTGGTTGGGAGGCTTTGCACCGCCAATTGCAGGCGATAGACCCGGTTGCAGCCTTACGTATTCATCCGAATGATCCACAGAGACTCTCCAGAGCACTGGAAGTTTTTTTGATTTCGGGTAAAACTTTAACTGAACTGACTAAAATTTCGGGTGAATCGTTGCCGTATCATGTTCACCAATTTGCGATAGCGCCAGTCAGCCGGGAGTTGTTGCATCAACGTATCGAGCTGCGGTTCAATCAGATGTTGGCGGCGGGTTTTGAGGCGGAAGCGCGTGCACTTTTTGCACGGGGTGATTTGCATACGGATTTGCCTTCCATTCGCTGTGTCGGTTATCGCCAGATGTGGTCATATTTTTCTGGCGAGATTAGTTACGATGAGATGGTTTTTCGAGGTATTTGCGCAACACGTCAGTTGGCCAAACGCCAGATGACCTGGTTACGGGGTTGGGAGTCGGTTCGGTGGTTGGACAGTGAAAAGCCGGGAGAGGCTTTAGACTCGGTAACACAGGTTGTTAGTGCATAGGTTGAGTGATTGTGTACAATTGATGAGTATTCAGCGCGCAAATTTTTTAGGTCGTTTATTTTGAGCCGACAGGTTCTTGGTTAAAAACAACAAACAAATAAGGAAAAGATAGAATGGCTAAGGGGCAATCTTTGCAAGATCCGTTCCTGAACGCATTGCGTCGTGAACGTGTTCCGGTTTCTATTTATTTGGTGAATGGTATTAAGCTGCAAGGCCAGATTGAGTCTTTTGACCAGTTTGTCATCCTGTTGAAGAACACGGTGAGCCAGATGGTTTATAAGCACGCTATCTCTACCGTTGTTCCATCGCGCCCGGTATCGCACCACAGCAACACCCCGAGCAGCGGCGGCACCAGCAATTATCACCATGGTAACAACCCGTCTGCGCCGCAACAGCCGCAGCAGGAAAGCGATGACGCTGAATAAAGCGCGTTGCGAGTCAACCATGACGGGGAGCATAAGCAGCGCAGTGCTGTTTATGTCCCCCAAACTCGCGGTTTTGTTCCGTTTGAGAGGTTGCACGCTTGTTTGACCGTTATGAAGCCGGTGAGCAGGCCGTCCTGGTTCATATCTATTTCTCGCAAGACAAAGATACAGAAGATCTCAGTGAGTTCGAATCGCTGGTGTCCTCTGCGGGCGTTGAGGCTTTGCAAGTGGTTACTGGTAGCCGCAAAGCACCTCACCCAAAATACTTTGTCGGTGAAGGAAAGGCCGAAGAAATTGCAGATGCGGTGAAAGCCAGCGGCGCGTCTGTTGTCCTGTTTGATCACGCCCTTTCCGCAGCGCAGGAGAGAAATCTCGAACGCCTGTGTGAATGCCGGGTGATCGATCGCACCGGGTTGATTCTCGACATCTTTGCCCAGCGTGCCCGTACCCATGAAGGTAAGCTGCAGGTAGAGTTGGCGCAATTGCGTCATATTGCCACTCGTCTGGTTCGTGGTTGGACTCACCTTGAACGTCAGAAAGGGGGGATTGGCCTACGCGGGCCGGGGGAGACTCAGTTAGAAACTGACCGTCGTCTGCTACGCGATCGCATCAGTCTGATTCTGCGCCGCCTTGAGCGCGTAGAGAAGCAGCGCGATCAAGGGCGACGAGCGCGTACCCGTGCCGATGTGCCAACCGTATCGCTGGTGGGTTACACCAACGCAGGCAAATCAACCCTGTTTAACCGAATTACGTCTGCCGGAGTGTATGTGGCGGACCAGCTATTTGCCACCCTGGATCCTACCCTGCGGCGTATTGACGTGGCGGACGTAGGCGATACCGTGTTGGCGGATACCGTAGGCTTTATCCGGCACTTGCCGCACGATCTTGTTGCCGCGTTCAAAGCGACACTGCAAGAGACGCGCCAGGCCTCTCTGTTGTTACATGTGATCGACGCTGCGGATACCCGGGTGGATGAAAACATTGAAGCGGTGAACTCCGTGTTGGCAGAGATTGAGTCGGATGAGATCCCTACACTGTTAGTGATGAACAAAATAGATATGCTGGATGATTTTGTCCCGCGTATCGATCGCAACGAGGAAAACTTACCGATCCGTGTGTGGCTGTCCGCCGCCAGCGGTGAAGGTATCCCGTTGCTATTTCAGGCGTTGACGGAGCGCTTATCGGGGGAAATCGCGCATTTTGAGCTGCGCTTACCGCCACAGGCAGGCCGTCTTCGTAGCCGTTTCTACCAGCTTCAGGCGATCGAAAAAGAGTGGAATGAAGAGGACGGCAGTATCGGCGTGGTGGTGCGTATGCCGATCGTGGAGTGGCGTCGCCTCTGCAAGCAGGAACAGGAACTGATTAACTTTATCGTATGATCATATCCTGTTACATTTGTGTGCCCGCTCAATAGAAGAGTGGGCTAAGCATTAGCCTGAAGTACCCAATCACAGAATAATGGAGCTAAAACATGGCGTGGAATCAGCCCGGTAATAACGGACAGGACCGCGACCCGTGGGGGAGCAGCAATAATAATGGCGGCAACTCTGGCGGTAACAATAAAGGCGGTCGCGATCAAGGGCCACCGGATTTAGACGATATCTTCCGCAAGCTGAGCAAGAAATTGAGCAGCCTGACCGGCGGTGGCAAAGGCTCCAACGGCAATAACGGCGGTGGCACGGGGTCAATCGGGCCGGGATTCAGTGGCAAGATTGTCGGCATCGCTGCGGTTGCGGTGGTGGTGATCTGGGCCGCCAGCGGTTTCTATACCATCAAAGAAGCCGAGCGTGGTGTAGTCACTCGCTTTGGTAAATTCAGCCATCTGGTGCAGCCAGGTCTGAACTGGAAACCGACGTTTATCGATCAGGTTCGCCCGGTTAACGTGGAGTCGGTCCGTGACCTGTCCGCGTCCGGTGTGATGCTGACTTCCGATGAGAACGTGGTGCGTGTCGAGATGAACGTGCAGTACCGCGTTTCCGATCCGGCAGCCTATCTGTTCAGCGTAACCGATGCCAACGACAGCCTGAGACAGGCGACAGACAGCGCATTGCGTGGTGTTATCGGTAAATACACCATGGACAAGATCCTGACCGAAGGCCGTACCATCGTCCGTAGCGACACTCAGCGTGTACTGGAAGATACCATCCGTCCGTACAAAATGGGTATCACTCTGCTGGACGTCAACTTCCAGGCTGCACGTCCGCCGGAAGAGGTGAAAGCCGCGTTTGATGATGCGATCGCCGCACGTGAAAACGAGCAGCAATCCATTCGTGAAGCAGAAGCTTACGCCAACGAAGTCCAGCCGCGTGCCAACGGTGCTGCACAGCGCCTGCTGGAAAATGCGCGCGCCTACCAGGCCCAGACCGTTCTGGAAGCCCAGGGTGAGGTTGCTCGTTTCGCCAAGCTGTTGCCGGAGTACAAAGCCGCACCGGAAATTACCCGTGAGCGTCTGTACCTCGAAACCATGGAAAAAGTGCTGAGCCACACCCGTAAGGTGTTGGTGGCAGACAATAAAGGCAATAACAATCTGATGGTGCTGCCACTGGATCAGATGCTGCGCGGTGCCGGTAAGTCGGCTACCGAAGGCAGCAAAGATGCCGGGCAGAACCTTCTCGCCCCTGCGCCAGCCTCGGCTCCTTCATCGGAGGCGAGCACCAGCAGTTCCAGCAGTGGTTCCATCATGGACCAACGCCGGGCTAATGCGCAGCGTAGCGACAACACACGCGTAGGGAGAGAATAATCAATGCGTAAGTCTTTCATAGTTATCCTCGCGGTGGTGTTGGTAGCCCTTTACGCCTCAATGTTTGTGGTTCAGGAAGGCGAGCGCGGCATCGTGCTGCGTTTCAGTAAAGTCCTGCGCGACAGCGAAAACAAACCGCTGGTTTATGCACCGGGTCTGCACTTCAAGATCCCGTTTATTGAAACCGTGAAAATGCTGGATGCTCGTATCCAGACCATGGACAACCAGGCCGATCGCTTCGTGACCAGCGAGAAGAAAGACCTGATCGTCGACTCCTATCTGAAATGGCGTATCAGTGATTTCAGCCGCTACTACCTGGCCACCGGTGGTGGTGACGTTTCTCAGGCGGAACTGCTGCTGAAACGCAAGTTCAACGACCGTCTGCGTTCCGAGATTGGCCGTTTGGACGTGCGTGATATCGTGACCGACTCCCGTGGCCGTCTGATGGCAGACGTGCGTGATGCGTTGAACACCGGTACCGTGGGTGACGGCGAAGAAGCCGCCGCTACCGAAGCCGATGACGCTATTGCTTCTGCTGCAGCCCGTGTTGAGCGTGAAACCAATGGCAAACAGCCAGCGGTTAACCCGAACAGCATGGCGGCACTGGGTATTGAAGTGGTGGACGTGCGTATCAAGCAGATCAACCTGCCTGCGGAAGTGTCCGATGCGATCTTCCAGCGTATGCGTGCAGAGCGTGAGGCGGTAGCCCGTCGTCACCGTTCACAAGGTAAGGAAGAGGCTGAGAAGCTCAAAGCCACCGCCGACTACGAAGTGACCCGTACCATCGCGGAAGCCGAGCGTCAGGCGCGTATCACCCGCGGTGCGGGCGATGCGGAAGCAGCTAAACTGTTTGCCGATGCCTTCAGTCAGGATCCGGATTTCTATGCCTTCATCCGTAGCCTGCGTGCTTATGAAACCAGCTTCGGCCCTGGCAACCAGGACGTGTTGGTGTTGAGCCCGGACAGCGATTTCTTCCGCTACATGAAGTCGCCGGTTGCTACGCGCAACAGATAACGTCAGCATGATGGCGATCCCCGATAGCTTTCAGGCCATGGTTTGAAACAACAGGGGTAGAACCAAGGCCCGTTTAAACGCGGGCCTTTCTTTTTTTGGGGGAAGGATGAATTCGACAATCTGGCTGGCGCTTGGGTTGGTTTTGGTGCTGGAAGGGCTGGGGCCGATGTTGTTCCCACAGGCTTGGCGTAAAATGGTTCAGACAATGTCGCAACTACCCGATGCTACGCTGCGGCGTTTTGGTGGGGGATTAGTGGTTGCAGGCTGTGTGATCTACTACATGTTGCGTGCACACACGGGGGTTTAAAGTTTAGCCGAAAAAGTACGCAATCGTATGCTAAAAGTGCTGAAACTGAAGAATTAGGGTGGTAGAATCCATTTTTAAGCAACCTGGTGATTTTAAAATGGGTAAGAACGTCGTCGTACTGGGCACCCAATGGGGTGACGAAGGTAAGGGTAAGGTCGTAGACCTGCTGACTGAACGGGCTCAATATGTTGTGCGCTACCAAGGTGGCCATAACGCTGGCCACACTCTGGTTATCAACGGTGAAAAAACCGTTCTTCATTTAATTCCTTCAGGTATCCTGCGTGAAAACGTGACCAGCGTCATCGGCAACGGTGTGGTTCTGGCGCCAGACGCGTTGATGAAGGAAATGGGTGAACTCGAAGCGCGCGGCATCCCGGTACGCGAACGTCTGTTACTGTCTGAAGCCTGCCCGCTGATCCTGCCTTATCACGTCGCTCTGGATAATGCGCGTGAGAAAGCGCGTGGCGCCAAAGCCATCGGCACCACCGGCCGTGGTATCGGCCCGGCTTACGAAGACAAAGTTGCCCGTCGCGGTCTGCGCGTGGGTGACCTGTTCGATAAAGCCACCTTCGCTACCAAGCTGAAAGACATCATCGATTACCATAACTTCCAACTGGTTAACTACTACAAAGTAGAAGCCGTCGATTACCAGACCACCCTTGATTATGTGCTGTCGATTGCCGATATCCTGACCGGGATGGTAGTAGACGTCTCCGAACTGCTGGACGGTGCGCGCAAGCGTGGCGATCTGATCATGTTCGAAGGTGCACAGGGTACGCTGCTGGATATCGACCACGGTACTTATCCGTACGTGACTTCTTCCAACACCACCGCGGGTGGCGTAGCAACCGGTTCTGGCATTGGCCCACGTTACGTGGACTACGTGCTGGGCATCGTGAAAGCCTATTCTACCCGTGTAGGTGCAGGTCCGTTCCCAACCGAACTGTTCGACGAAACCGGCGAATACCTGTGCAAACAGGGTAATGAGTTTGGTGCTACCACTGGCCGTCGCCGTCGTACCGGCTGGCTGGATGCGGTTGCCGTTCGCCGTGCCGTGCAGATCAACTCCCTGTCTGGCTTCTGCCTGACCAAGCTGGACGTGCTGGACGGCCTGAAAGAAGTGAAGATCTGTGTGGGTTATCGCATGCCGGACGGCCGCGAAATGACCACCACGCCGCTGGCTGCAGAAGGTTGGGAAGGTATTGAGCCAATCTACGAAACCATGCCGGGCTGGAGCGAAACGACGTTTGGTGTGAAAGACTACAGCAAACTGCCACAGGCTGCGCTGAACTACATCAAACGCATCGAAGAGCTGACTGATGTACCGGTAGATATCATCTCTACTGGCCCAGACCGTAGCGAAACCATGATCCTGCGCGATCCGTTCGACGCATAATCTGTTTACCTACTGTCATCAAACAAACCGGGCCAAGTCCCGGTTTGTTTGCCTCATGTATCCTCCCCGATGGCGTTTTCACCTCACAAAATCCCTTCGTTGCTCCGGTTGAGAGTCACCTATGCGCTAAATAATTAGCTGCGAACTCTCCGGCTGGTTTATCATCCAATAAGATAGTAAAGAAAATCGCCGAAAATCGGCAGATACCCAGAGGTAAACGTGCAGTTAACAAGTTTTACTGACTATGGCCTACGGGCATTGATCTATATGGCATCATTGCCTGCGGACAAAATGACCAGCATCTCTGAAGTTACGGAGGTGTACGGGGTTTCCCGTAACCATATGGTAAAAATTATCAATCAGCTGAGCCGTGAAGGCTTTGTCACCGCCGTGCGGGGTAAAAACGGCGGTATACGCTTGGGTAAACCGGCTGAGAGCATCCGTATTGGCGACGTGGTGCGGGCGCTGGAGCCGCTTTCGTTGGTTAACTGCAGCGGCGATTTCTGCCATATCACCCCAGCCTGCCGTTTGAAGCAAGTGCTCCAGCAGGCGGTAAAGAATTTCCTTGAGGAGCTGGATAGTCACACATTGGCCGACATGGTCGAAGACAATTCACCGCTCTACAAGCTTTTGCTTGTCGAATAAAGCGTTACTGAGAAGACAAGGCTCAGCGACACCCTGCTGATGACAACGGAGGAACCTCAATGTCACAAGATCCATTCCTGGAACGAGAAGCAGAAAAATATGAATCCCCAATTCCTAGCCGCGAATTTATTCTGGCCCATTTAGCGAAACGTGAAACGCCGGCCAGCCGCGAAGAGTTGGGCAATGAACTGAACTTATCCGGCGAAGAAGCGCTGGAAGCCCTGCGCCGTCGCCTGCGTGCGATGGAACGTGATGGCCAGTTGGTCTTTACCCGCCGCCAGTGCTATGCCCTGCCGGAACGTCTGGACCTGCTGCGTGGCACGGTGATCGGCCACCGCGATGGCTTCGGCTTCTTGCGGGTTGAAGGGCGTAAAGACGACCTTTATCTCTCCGCCGAGCAAATGAAAATGGCCATCCACGGTGATGTGGTGTTGGCTCAACCGCTGGGCGAAGACCGCAAAGGCCGCCGCGAAGCGCGTATCGTGCGCGTCCTGGTGCCTAAAACCAGCCAGATTGTTGGTCGCTACTTCACCGATGCCGGTACCGGCTTCGTGGTGCCGGATGACGGCCGCCTGAGCTTCGATATTCTGATCCCTGCCGACTCGGTCAGCGGAGCGCGGATG
This sequence comes from Serratia sp. JSRIV004, assembly GCF_019968705.1. Taxonomy (NCBI): domain Bacteria; kingdom Pseudomonadati; phylum Pseudomonadota; class Gammaproteobacteria; order Enterobacterales; family Yersiniaceae; genus Serratia; species Serratia sp. JSRIV004. The sequence goes on from NZ_CP074140.1 coordinate 529,205, forward strand.
GGCTTTATGGTGGTGGTCGAGCTGACCCAGCGCCCAACGCGCCGCACCAAAGCCGTGGGCAAAATCGTCGAGATCCTGGGCGATAAAATGGGCACCAGCATGGCGGTGGATATCGCATTGCGTACCCATGAGATCCCGCATACCTGGCCACCTCAGGTGGAGAAGCAGGTTGCCGACCTCAGTGAGCAGGTGCCGGAGGCCGCCAAGAAAGGGCGTGTGGATCTGCGTCACCTGCCGCTGGTCACCATTGATGGCGAAGATGCCCGCGATTTCGATGATGCCGTGTACTGCGAGAAGAAACGCGGTGGCGGCTGGCGCCTGTGGGTCGCGATTGCAGATGTCAGCTACTATGTGCGCCCTCGCACGGCGTTGGATGACGAAGCCCGTAGCCGTGGCACCTCAGTCTACTTCCCGTCGGAAGTGGTACCAATGCTGCCGGAAGTGCTTTCCAACGGCCTGTGCTCGCTCAACCCGCAGGTCGACCGCCTGTGTATGGTGAGTGAGATGACCATCTCCGCATCGGGCCGTCTGTCTTCGTTTAAATTCTACGAAGCGGTAATGAGCTCCCATGCGCGCTTAACCTACACCAAGGTCTGGCATATCTTGCAGGGCGATCAGGAGCTGCGCGAGCAGTATCATCCGTTGGTCAAACACCTGCAGGAGCTGCATGCGCTGTATAAAGTGCTGGATCAGGCTCGTGCCGAACGCGGTGGTATCGCCTTCGAAACCGAAGAAGCCAAGTTTATCTTCAACGCCGAACGCCGTATTGAGCGCGTAGAGCCAACGGTACGTAATGACGCGCACAAACTGATCGAAGAGTGCATGATCATGGCGAACGTTGCTGCGGCACGCTTTGTTGAGAAGCATAACGAACCTGCGCTGTTCCGCGTGCACGATCGCCCAAGCGACGATCACATTTCCGCATTGCGCAGCGTGTTGAGCGAACTGGGCCTGACCCTGGGTGGAGGCCTGAAGCCGCAGCCAAAAGATTACGCCACTTTGATGGACGAAGTATCGGAACGCCCGGACCGCGAAATGCTGCAAACCATGCTACTGCGTTCGATGAAACAGGCGATCTACGATCCGGAAAACCGTGGTCACTTCGGCCTGGCGTTGGCCTCTTATGGCCACTTTACTTCGCCGATCCGTCGTTACCCGGACCTGTCGTTGCATCGCGCCATCAAGTACGTGCTGGCGAAAGAGCAAGGTGATCAGAAAGAGCGTTGGACGCCAACCGGAGGCTGGCACAGCGATCTGGAAGAGATGCTGCAACTGGGTATGCACTGCTCGATGACCGAGCGCCGTGCCGATGAAGCTACGCGTAACGTGGCGGACTGGCTGAAGTGCGACTTTATGCAGGATCACGTCGGTGAAGTGTTTAGCGGCGTTATTGCCAGCGTCACCGGCTTTGGTTTCTTCGTCCGCCTGAGCGATCTGTTTATCGATGGTCTGGTACACGTGTCCACGCTGGATAACGATTACTATCGCTACGATAATATCGGCCAGCGTCTGATCGGCGAATCTTCCGGCATGGTCTATCGCCTGGGGGATACGGTGGAGATCCGCGTTGAGGCCGTGCATATGGACGAACGCAAGATCGACTTCGCCCTGGTTTCCAGCACCCGCAAACCGCGTGGTGAAGGCAAAACCGAGCGCGAACGTGCCAAGAATGGCGGCCAGCGTACGCTGCGCGACGGTGCTGGAGCGGGCCGCAGTCAGGCTCAACGTAAACGCCGTGGCGGCAAGACGCCTGCCAACTTTGAGCCAGACAGCGCTTTCCGTAAAAAAGAGGGGGCCAAGGCCAAACCCGCAGACAAGGTGAAGCCAGACCCGAAGGCGAAAGCGAAAACCGATCCGAAGGCGAAAGCCAAAAAAGCGTCTGACAAAACCAAAAAGATAGCGGCCGCGACCAAAGCCAAGCGTGCCAGCAAGAAGAAAGGTGCCGAGCAGGGTTAACCTGCCGCACGTTATTATCCCCGGCCGGGTCACCCCCGGCCGCACAGTTAAAAGAGCATCATGAGCGAAATTATCTACGGTATTCACGCTGTCAAAGCCCTGCTAGACAACGATCCACAACGTTTCCTGGAAGTGTTTATTCTCAAGGGGCGTGACGATCGTCGCTTGCAGCCTTTGATTGCCGAGCTGGAAGCGACCGGTATTGTGATCCAGGTGGCTAACCGCCAATGGCTGGATGAGAAGGTCGAAGGGGCCGTCCACCAGGGCATTATTGCGCGGGTGCGTGAAGGGCGGAAATATCAGGAGAACGATCTGCCTGGGCTGCTGGAAAGCGTTGAAACACCATTCCTGCTGGTGCTGGACGGCGTTACCGATCCCCATAACCTGGGGGCTTGTCTGCGCAGTGCCGATGCTGCCGGTGTCCATGCGGTGATCGTCCCACGCGATCGCTCAGCTCAACTGAACGCAACGGCGAAGAAAGTGGCCTGTGGTGCGGCCGAGAACGTCCCACTGATCACCGTCACCAACCTGGCTCGTACCCTGCGTTTGCTGCAAGAGATGAATATCTGGATCGTGGGCACGGCGGGTGAAGCCGACCACACGCTGTATCAAAGCAAAATGACCGGCCCGATGGCGCTGGTGATGGGCGCGGAAGGTGAAGGTATGCGTCGTTTGACCCGTGAACATTGCGACGAACTGATCAGCATTCCGATGGCCGGTACGGTTTCCTCGTTGAACGTCTCGGTAGCGACCGGTGTCTGTCTGTTTGAAGCGGTGCGTCAGCGCAGCTGATGATTTAATAGGGGTGAAACCTGTCACCCCTACCTCTAATCTCCTATCTTGTGATCCCGCCAGCGGCAGAAATCCGGCTAATGACCATAATTACCCCTGAAGCGTTAATCAGGGAGCAAGCTCATGGTCTGGACTACGCATACCGTCTTTAACCAACCCAAGCCCTTGGGGAACAGCAACCTTTTCCTGTCAGATACGCCGCTGCGTGAAGCGTTGCAGCGCGAGTTGGCGGGTTGGGATAGCGATGTTCTGGCCTCGCTTGGGCAACAGTTAGGCACACAGGAGTCACTGGAGTTGGGGCGGCTGGCCAATACCAACCCACCGGAGTTGCTGCGCTATGACGCCACCGGGCAACGCCTGGACGACGTGCGCTTTCATCCAGCCTGGCACATCATGATGCAGGGATTGGTCGCTAACCGGGTGCATAACCTGCCGTGGCAAGAAGATGCCCGTAATGGCTCCTTGGTGGCCCGTGCCGCCCGCTTTGTGTTGCATGCTCAGGTGGAGGCCGGTACGCTCTGCCCAATCACCATGACCTTTGGTGCTATCCCACTGCTACAGCGTTCCCTGCCAAAAGAGTATCAATCCTGGTTATCCCCGTTACTTTCCGATCGTTATGATCCTCATCTGCTGCCTGGTGCACAAAAGCGCGGGCTGTTGATCGGTATGGGGATGACGGAAAAGCAGGGTGGCTCGGACGTGCTGAGTAATACCACCACCGCCGTACCGCTCGCTAGTCGAGGCAATGGAGAGGCCTATCGCCTGGTGGGCCATAAATGGTTCTTTTCGGTGCCGCAAAGCGATGCGCATCTTGTATTGGCACAGGCGGAGGGAGGGCTTTCCTGTTTCTTCCTGCCCCGGCTCCTGCCAGACGGTACCCGTAACGCCATCCGTCTGGAGCGGCTTAAAGACAAGCTGGGTAACCGTTCCAATGCCAGTAGCGAAGCCGAGTTTCAGGACGCAACGGCCTGGTTATTGGGCGATGAAGGGGATGGTGTCAGGCAAATCCTCAAGATGGGGGGGATGACCCGCTTCGATTGCGCTTTGGGTAGCCATGGGCTGATGCGCCGCGGCCTTTCGGTGGCGCTGTACCATGCTCTGCAACGGCAGGCGTTTGGTAAATGTCTTATTGAACAGCCGTTGATGCGGCAGGTGTTGGCCCGTATGGCATTACGGCTTGAGGGGCATATCGCTTTGCTGCTCCGTTTGGCGCGAGCCTGGGAAAGCCGGGGGGATGAAGGCGAAGTGGTCTACAGCCGCTTACTGACCCCGGCGGCAAAATACAGTATCTGTCATCAAGGCGCGGCATTTATCGGGGAAGCCATGGAGGTGCTGGGAGGGATCGGCTATTGCGAAGACAGCGAGCTGCCGCGTCTGTATCGAGAAGCACCGGTAAACAGCATTTGGGAAGGCTCGGGCAACATCATGTGCCTGGATGTGATGCGCAGCCTGCATAAGTTGCCTGGTGCGTTGGAGTTGCTGCAACAGGAGTTGCTACCGGTACGCGGGCAGAACCGGTTGTTCGATCGCGCCTGGAGGCAATGGCAACAGCGTATGCGCCAGCCGCGTGAAGAAATGGGGCGCTTGTTAACCCAGCAGTTATTCGATCTGTGCTGTGCCGCCCAACTGCTGCAGCATGCCAGCCCGCCAATTGGGGAAGCCTGGTGCCACTTAACGCTGGATTATCGTGGAGATAGAGTGCTGCCTGTTGAGGTGTGCGATACGCTGCTCCAGCGGGCTATGGGGGGATAAACAGGAACTCGTCGCTTATAGTCTAGAGGGAAATGCCATCAGATAATAGGCTGATGGCATTGGATGTATAATTTCCTGCCTGATTTCAGCTCGAGTGATTAATTATAGAAATATCCCGCGTGATATTAATTTCGTGTGAGCGCCCAAGATGTATTCTGCTGTAATTTTAAGGATGATTCTCGTTAATGCATGGGATATACCCTTTTTTGGGTTCTGCTTAACTAATTGGCTGAGTGGGTAACGGGTTGTATGTTACATTTTTAATGTAATGGAGATTAAGCACGGCTCGTGAGTGCCAATCTGCGCTAATTATTTATTTGGGAAAGTCTTTTTTTATGGCGGCTTGTTCAGGTCAATCCACTGGCTTTCCTATTGTTTAAAAGGAATTAACAGCATGACATATAGTTATCATTCATCCACAACCGATTTATCGGCACGTAAAGAAAAGAGCAACTCATCTTTGCGGATGACCCTTTCGCCACTCTACTTTGCCGGGCTGCTGGCTTTTGGCTGCGTTTCCGTGGCTAATGCGGCAATCGTTGCCGATGCCGGGCAGGCCTCTAGCCCTGCGGTTAATGCCGGGGCGAATGGTTCGACCGTGGTGAATATCAACGCTGCGGGTAAAGGGGGTGTTTCACATAATATCTTCAACCAGTTCAATGTTGATAAAAACGGCGTTGTACTGAATAACAGCGTCGAGGGGGCGAATAGCCAACTGGCGGGGAGTCTTGCGGGTAATGCGAATTTAAGCGGTGGGGCAGCCTCGGTGATCCTTAATGAGGTCAACTCTAATCGGGCCAGCGTGTTAAATGGCATGGTGGAGGTTGCAGGCCAGCAGGCTCAGGTCATTATTGCCAACCCGGCAGGTATTACCTGTAGCGGATGCGGGTTTATTAATGCTGGCAGAGCAACGCTGACCACCGGTAGTGCCCAGATTGTCGATGGTGCCATACAGGGATATAAAACGGAGAAGGGCAGCATTGTTATTAATGGCAATGGCCTGAACAGCGGCGACAGTAATTATACCGATCTGATTGCCCGCTCGGTGGCGATTAATGCCGGTGTCTGGGCCAAGGATTTGAAAGTGACCACTGGCCGTAATAACGTCAATGCGGACAATACCCAGGCGACTGCGCTGGCCTCGTCGTTGGGCAGACCTGGTGTCGGGATTGACGTTGCTGCTTTGGGGGGGATGTATGCCGGCAAGATCACCCTGGTGGGGACAGAAAGCGGAGTGGGCGTTCGTAATGCCGGTACCATCGCGGCTTCCACCTCAGACCTGGTGATGGACGTTAATGGTGTGCTGGATAACCGTTCAGGGACCCTATCCGCCGCACACGCCAACAAACTGAACACCGCAGGCACTATTAATAATACCAGGGGGAAAATCACCGGAGGGAACGGCGGTATCACTATCGATACTCATAAAAACCGCCTTACCAATACCAACGGCAACATAGCCGCTATCGGCTCTGTGAGCATCAATAGTGGGCAATTGAACAATACCAACGGTAGGGTGCAATCCAGTTCACAGGTCACTATCGATACGCATGGGCAGTTGCTGACCAATACTGGCCGCAATAACGATACCGGCATTTACAGCACCTTGGGTATGACCCTGAAAACGGGTCAGTTGAACAATAACAATGGCCTGATCACCACCAGTGGTAACTCCACTATCATCAGCGGTGCGCTGGATAACCGTAATGGGCAGATTTTTGCCTTTGGCTCTTCGTTGTCCGATCTGTCGATGACCGTTGGCGGCACGCTTGATAACCGTGGCGGCGAAATAGCGGCTCAACATCACGTCAATCTGTCTACCAGCAGTACGTTGAACAATAGCGCTAACGGCAAAATGAGCGCGGGTGACGATTTTAAGCTGACGACAAACAAAGCTGCGCTCAATAACACCAACGGCTTGATTGAGTCGGCTGGAGCGTTGGATATCAACAGTGGGCTACTGACCAATAGAACCGGTAGTCTGCAAGCGACCAAGATGCTGAACGTAAACACCAATGGCAGTAACCTGCTTAACGAGAGTGGGCAGATCTCTGCAATGGGGGATATCCAGCTCGCCAATATCAACGCCATGGACAACCGGGATGGTAGTGTTAGCGGTGAGGGTAAGCTGGTGCTGCGAGCAAATAGCCTGGATAACCGCACGGGTGGGTTAACCCTGGACAAGGGCAATGACGTTCGCGTCAACAATGCCCTTAATAACAACTATGGCGTGATCCGTAGCGCGCTGGGTAGCACGGAGCTCTACGCCAGCACGGTCAACAACAATGCGGGCTTGTTGGCGGGACAGGAAGTTCATGTGCATACCGAAACATTGCGCAATGACGAAGGCCTGATTTTTGCCGATAAGACGGCAGAAATAAAGGCGGTGACTCTCTATAACCGTAATGGTGAGAATTTTGGTCGAGTGATGGGCGTGCATATCGATATGCCGGAAGATACTCAGGGGGGCATTATCAGCATGGGCGATCTGAGCATGGCCGGTAACCGGGTGTATAACAGCCGGGGTCTGATTGCTGCCAGCGGCGGCAACTTGAACATGCAGTATGCTGGCAACGTGGATAACAACCGCGGCACCCTTTCAAGTGTGGCTTCTCTGTCACTGCTGGCTAACCGTCTGGATAACGGCAATGGCACGATTTCTTCTACAGGTAGCAGTAGCGTAGAAGTGACTTCAGCCTTTACCAACGGCGGCTTGGTCCACGGTAAAGAAGGGCTGGGTATTCGTGTCAACGGGGCATTGACCAACAGCGGTCAATTATGGTCCGACAAGATCACCACGATCAACAGCCAGAATCTTACTAACCGGCGTGGCGCGGTGATCGGCGGCCTGGAAGGTGTGAAACTGAACCTGACGGGCAGATACACCAATAACGGTGATGTCACTGGGCCGGTAATCAAAGAGTAATCGCGAAAATCTCTTCTACGGGTGCGCCTATTCAGGCACCCGTTTTTACTTATCTCTCAGAGCCAGCGCTACCGATAAAGTATCGCCTGTGAATACCACTGGCCAGGCACGATGGTTTCGCTGTTCATGATGATCATGTAATAGCGTGCCCCGCTGGCGTTAGCTTTGCGCTGGATCTCGGCTTCCACGTTCATCGGGCTGCCATGCACCAGTGCGCTGATCGTTCCCATCTTCTCCAACTCGGTGGTTTGGGCTCGAGTGATCTCCTGTGCCTGAGTGGTAGGCGGCGGCGGGGGCTTGGGCGTGGTTTTAAATACGCTGCATCCAGACAGCAAGCTAAACAGTAATAGGGTGATCAAGGGACGAGAAAGAGTCATGGCTGGCCTCATTACTATTTAGCATAGAGTAGAATGGGTTGAACTAAGGTTTCGGGCCGATTTTTGCCATCATAGTGAAGATTAGCCACAGGGGGAATACATGATCGAGATCCATGATGAGCGGGTGAGTGACATTGCGGTGATCCATGCGGTACCGGCCGGGTGCTACGAGCAGCCGTTACCTACGATCTTTTTCTATCACGGTTATACCTCATCGAAAGAGGTGTACGCCTATTTTGCCTATGCGCTGGCCAAGGTCGGTTTCCGGGTGGTGCTGCCCGATTGTGCGATGCACGGTGAGCGGTTTGATGGTGATGAAGCACGGCGGCTGGCGCATTTCTGGGAAATCCTCAAAAGTAACGTCGATGAGTTACCCGCGCTCAAAACGCACTTTGAGCAGCGTGGGCTAATTGCCGGGGATCGCATTGGCGTGGCGGGCGCTTCGATGGGGGGCATGACCACTTTGGGGGCCTTTACCCGTTATCCTTGGGTGAAAGCGGCCGCCAGCCTGATGGGGTCGGGCTACTTTACCTCGCTGGCGCAGACGCTGTATCCGCCATTGGATGCGCAGGGCCAGCCGCTGGATCCGTCCGCGCTCAAGGCACGCCTTGCGCCCTTGGCCTCTTATGAGGTTGAACAGCATTGGGAGAGTTTTGCTGGGCGGCCACTGCTGTTATGGCATGGTGAAACCGATGATGTGGTGCCAGCGTTGGAGAGTGAGCGCTTGGCCGGTGAGTTACGTCAGCGCGGCCTGGATCGGAGGTTGACCTACCTCACTGAAGCGGAAGTACGCCATCGCATTACTCCTGGCGCGTTGAACGCTACCGCCGCTTTCTTCCAGGATTCACTGTAAAAAGCCCCCGAGGGAGGGGGCAAGGCATGGCTGTTACTGATTGACCGCCTCTTGGTGCGGCTGGGCTCCCTGGCGCTGCATTTTCGGTTAGCGATAAAGCTCTGCGCTGACGTGGATAGACGCGGTACTGCCTGGCTCATGTAGCGCAACAATCCGGTAAGCTGTGGCACCGCGTTGATCGGCAATCTTGTTGATTTGTGACGTCGCATCGTCGGGTGAAACCACTTCCTGAGTCAGGCTGACGAAGCCAATGCTTTGGCGTTCTGCGGCCTGGTGTGCGGTGATTTCAGTGGCGGCCATGGCGTTGGCGGAAAACAGCAACGCGATAGCGGTAGCGATGGTGATACGTTTCATAGGCACCTCTCTTAACTCTTTGCTACAGCGGCGTGTCGCTGGGTCCGCCGCCGATATACTGCTCATTAAGCAAAAAGTTATTTATCAGTATTGAATAACTGCAACCCTTTATCGCTGCGCTTTCTGCGGCGGATAATTTAACTTTAGTCCGATAGTCAGGATTAAAAAGGGGGAGATTTTGATGACCTTATTCAAAAAATGATAACGATTTCCCATGGGCTGATGATTTTGTTGCAGGATTTTTAAAACCTAGGGATCGGCATATATCGCTTTCTCTGCCAGCAAATCGTGCTATTTCTCGCGGCCTTACGCATAAACCTCAATAAATCCTACTCAGTCCTTGAGTTCCCCCCCTTGCGCCGGTATGATTACGCGTCATTTTTCAGCCGCACACATACACACGTTCCTTGCTTCCATGGGCCGCGGTTGACCCTGACAGGAGGCTGAATAATCCGTAAGGAGCAATTCGATGCGTCATTACGAAATCGTTTTTATGGTCCATCCTGACCAAAGCGAACAGGTTCCGGGCATGATCGAGCGTTACAGTGCTACCATCACTAACGCGCAAGGTCAGATTCACCGTCTGGAAGACTGGGGCCGCCGTCAACTGGCTTACCCGATCAATAAACTGCACAAAGCCCACTACGTTCTGCTGAACGTTGAAGCTCCGCAGGAAGCGATCGATGAGCTGGAAACTAACTTCCGCTTCAACGACGCCGTTATCCGTAGCATGGTTATGCGCGTTAAGCACGCGGTAACTGAAGCATCTCCGATGGTTAAAGCGAAAGACGAACGTCGTGGCGATCGCCGCGAAGACTTCGCTAACGAAACCGCAGATGATGCAGATGCTGGGGATTCTGAAGAGTAATTGCTGTCGTGACGGCTAATCGTCTGGTGTTGTCTGGCACAGTGTGCAAGACGCCGGTGCGAAAAGTGAGTCCTTCCGGGATACCCCACTGCCAGTTTGTGCTTGAGCACCGATCGTCGCAGATGGAAGCCGGATTCAGCAGGCAAGCATGGTGCCGAATGCCCGTGGTTGTCAGCGGACAACAGTCACAAGCTTTAACTCAAAGATTAACGGTCGGCAGTCAGGTTACCGTTCAAGGCTTCGTTAGCTGCCATCAAGGGCGCAACGGGCTGAACAAATTGGTCCTGCATGCCGAGCAGATTGAATTGATAGATTCTGGAGACTAGCCAAATGGCACGTTATTTCCGTCGTCGCAAGTTCTGCCGTTTCACCGCGGAAGGCGTTCAAGAGATTGACTATAAAGACATCGCTACGCTGAAAAACTACATCACTGAAAGTGGTAAAATTGTCCCGAGCCGTATCACCGGTACTCGTGCAAAATATCAGCGCCAGCTGGCCCGTGCTATCAAGCGCGCGCGCTACCTGTCTTTGTTGCCGTACACTGATCGTCATCAGTAATCGGCCACTGTCCATTAACGACTTTGAGAGGATAAGGTAATGCAAGTTATTCTGCTTGATAAAGTAGCAAACCTGGGCAGCCTGGGTGATCAGGTTAACGTTAAAGCGGGTTATGCCCGTAACTTCCTGGTACCACAGGGCAAAGCTGTTCCTGCTACCAAGAAAAACGTAGAGTTCTTCGAAGCACGCCGTGCTGAACTGGAAGCCAAACTGGCTGACGTTCTGGCTGCTGCTGAAGCTCGCGCAACCAAGATCAACGAACTGGGTTCAGTCACCATCGCGTCTAAATCAGGCGACGAAGGTAAACTGTTCGGCTCTATCGGCACCCGCGACATCGCTGACGCAGTGACTGCGGCAGGCGTTGAAGTTGCCAAGAGCGAAGTTCGTCTGCCGAACGGCGTTCTGCGTACCACTGGTGAGCACGAAGTGCACTTCCAGGTACACAGCGACGTGTTCGCACAGCTGAATGTAGTTGTGGTTGCTGAAGCTTAATCGGCTTTAGTACACCAAGTTAAAACGCCAGCCTAGTGCTGGCGTTTTGCTTTTCAGCGCCGGGTAAAACGCGCTACTCTGAGGCCATCTGTTGGCAAGGAGAGGCGAAAATGGCAGAAATTATCTTACAGCGAGTCTACGATTTCAGCGGCCCGGCACCGGAGCACTGCTATCTGACCGACCGGCTATGGCCGCGCGGTGTGAGTAAGGAGAGATTGCAGGGCGTCATCTGGCTTAAGCAGGTGGCACCGGATACGGCGTTACGCCAGTGGTTTCATCAGCATACCGACCAGTGGGATGAGTTTGTTGCGCTTTATCGCCAACAACTGGTCGCCAATGAGGCCTGGCAGCCGCTGGTGGCGTTGTTAAAGCAAGGTGAGCCGTTGACCCTGCTGTATGGCAGTAAGGACACACAGCACAACCAGGGGGTTGTACTGCGTGATTTTCTGCTGGATCAGCTTAAAGATTAGCGAACACGCAGGTAGCTGCCATCGCTCTGGCGACGGAACAGGGCTTCACTGTTATCCACGGTGGTGACGGAGAGCGCGGTGATCACGCCGTTAGCATTACGTTCAATACGCACTTCTTGCCCGGCCTTCAGATTGCTGAGCGGCTTATCGTTCCCCTCAACCCGCGCCATAGCAAACACCTCGTTCACCGGCAGGTTGTTGTCACGGAACAGCTGCGCCAGAGTTTGGCCAGCCTGGATCTGATAACGCTGCCAGTTATCACTTTCGCCTGCCGTTTGCTGACTATCGTTTTGCAATTGAGCCTGCAAAGGGATCTGGTTTTCCTGGCTGGTGACCGGGAACGGGCGCGCGTTATCGTCGGAATACGGCCAAAGCAGCGACAGCAGCAGGATAGCACCAAAAATAATCACCCAACGGCGGTGAAAATAGGGCAGCGGTTCCATCCAGTGGAGGCTGTCCGGCAGGTGCCATACTTTCAGCAGCAATGCTTTCAGCCTTTGCCCCTTACCGCTCTGTTGCGGCGGTGGTGAGTCCGGCTCATCGGTGGTTGCTGGCGTTTCCGGTGCCGGGCCAGGCTTCAGGCGTTGGCTCAGGTTCAGCCAGGTGCGCAGCAATGGCTGGTAGACACGGGTGGTTTTCCTTCTCCTGGGCGCGATTCTGCCCATGGTGACCTCTCTTCAACTGCGTAAATTTGTCACTTTACAAAAAGTGTATCGCTGACCCCAGTATACCCTATGGTTTCAAACCACAGTGCACTTGTGCACCTTGAGGGCCGAATAGTCTCTGTACTGCGCCACTTCGGTGCCGGCCTTGAGCCATACCGGGTCTATATCGCTAACTGTTTGAAACGATTGGTAGCCGAGAGAATAATGACACCAAACGTTAACAGCAGGTTATTGTTTCTTTTTCTACGACAAAAGTCATCATTCTCCACACAAGATTTTACCCGGCTTTGCCGCGCTGTTATGCTGCGCTTTCGACTTTTTACAGACTAAAGGAAAACCCCATGACAACCCCTTCTTTTGATAGCGTTGAAGCGCAAGCAAGTTACGGGATTGGTTTACAGGTCGGTCAGCAACTGCAAGAGTCCGGCCTGCAAGGTTTACAACCAGAAGCTCTGCTGGCTGGCCTGCGTGACGCGCTGGAAGGGAATGCCCCGGCGGTTCCGGTAGATGTGGTCCATCGTGCGCTGCGCGAAATCCACGAACGTGCGGATGCTGTACGCCTTGAGCGCCAGCAGGCGATGGCCGTTGAAGGCCAGAAGTTCCTGGAAGATAACGCCAAGCGTGATGAAGTGACGCTGACCGAGTCTGGCCTGCAGTTCTCCGTGCTGGAGCAGGGCAATGGTCCAATCCCATCTCGTCAGGATCGCGTGCGTGTGCATTACACCGGCCGCCTGATCAACGGTGATGTGTTCGATAGCTCCGTTGAACGTGGTCAACCTGCCGAGTTCCCGGTCAGCGGTGTGATCCCTGGCTGGATCGAAGCCCTGACGCTGATGCCGGTTGGCTCCAAGTGGCAGCTGTATATCCCTCACAACCTGGCCTATGGCGAGCGTGGTGCAGGCGCATCCATCCCGCCATTCAGCGCGCTGGTGTTTGACGTTGAGTTGCTCGAAATTCTGTAATCCGCGTTATGTTCCCTCTCCCTTTGGGAGAGGGTTAGGGTGAGGGGGCTATTGGCCGCTCAGTGCGCGTGGGAACAGCAGGTTGTTCTCCAGATGGATATGCTCCATCAGATCGCTGATAAACGTATTGATACCGTTATACAACGCCTGCCAGGTATTGCAGGCCCCTTCCGGTGGCGTGACGTTGTTGGTGAGGAATTTCACCACTTCCAACTGTTCGCCAGCCTCATCATGTTCATGCTCCATCACCGAAATCGGCCCTGCCGCCTCTTGCCCCATGCCCTGTTTAATCAGCGGAAACAGGATCTGTTCCTCCTTCATCATGTGATTTTCCAGATCGAGTCGGATCAGGTTTAGCTGCTTGGCCAGCCCGCGTGGGCAGGTGGGCTTGTCGCCGTGGACGCGTTCAACCTTTTCCGCCATCAATACCAGTTCTGACAGCTGTTCACGATGGCGCTGGTGGAAGCGCGGCAGGATGTAATCGATGATCTCAGCCAGCGGAGCCAGACGCCAATCGCGGGTATCCACGGGGTCTGCCGCCAGCGCGGCCAGCTCACTTTCCAACTTATCCAGATCCAGTTCTTTGCGGCTGGCAGCGCGCTCCAGGGTTTGTTTACCCCCGCAGCAGAAGTCCAGATCGTAGTCGCGGAACAGCTTGCTGGCACGTGGGATTGCGATGGCGAGTGCGCCTAGGGATTGGTTACGGTAATCCATGATGATGCCCCTTTAAAGGAAGAAATCTATAACATGTATTTTAAATGCAATTTAAAGGGTGCGCCATGGTTAAAAAGGGGTAGAGGCGAAAAGGCGCGCCGTAACGCGCCTCACGCTCAATTATTTGGCTTGTAGGTCGATCTTATACAGCTCAAAGCCGATGCCGTCGTTACCTGCCGATTTCATAGGATACTGGGCGTTATCTTTAATAAATGCGGCAGCCTTCTCGCTAGGGGAGGTCTCAAAGCGGATATCCAGCGGCTGCGCGCTGTGGAAGCTGGCCAAACGCCAGTTATTGTCTGCCTGTGGATGCACCGCGCCGTGCTTCTGGGTTTCTTCGCTGATGTAGGCCGCCAATACCGCGCGGTTCTCATCTGGTGAAGCAAAGGCAATATGCTTATCGCCCGTTCCGGCAAACTTGCCGCCGTAGGCGCGGTAATTGTTGGTCGCCACCAGGAACTGGGCGTCAGGATCGATCGGCTTGCCCTTGAAGGTCAGCTGCTTGATACGCTCCGCCTGGTCATTGATCAGCGTACACTCTCCGTCGTAACGTGCCGGTTGGCTGATGTCGATCTGATAATTGACGCCGTCGATCACGTCGAAATTATAGGTGCGGAAACCGTCCCAATTGATCAGCCCCTGCGGTTTGCTGCTGTTAACGTCAATTTGGTTGAACTGCCCGGCGGAGCATTCCAGCCACTCTTTTACTTCCTTACCGCTGGCTTTGACCACCACCAAAGTATTGGGATAGAGATAGAGATCGGCGGCATTGCGGAAGGTGAGCTGGCCTTTTTCCACCTCGACAAAGCTGGCGGGATCGTTCTTGCGGCCACCCACTTTGAACGGTGCAGCAGCGGCCAATACTGGCAGATCGGCCAGATCCGGATCGCCTTGAATATAGCGCTCAACGTAGGCTCTTTGCGCATTGTTGACGATCTGCACGGTAGGATCGTCCTGGATCAGGGCCAGATAGCTGTACATATTGCCGTCAGACTTGCCGATAGGCTTGCTGACGAACTCACGCGTTCCGTTATGATCTTCTTCTAACACCTTGACCAGCGCGGGATCTTCCACTGCCAACGAACGCTTGTTCTCTTTGTCATAAACCGGTCTGGCCTGCGCCTTCGCTGCGGTAACCTTCCAATTTCCCCCATCGTTATTCAACTGCAGATCCACAATGCCGAGATGATCTCCCCATTGGCCGGGCATCACCGCAGGCACCCCGTTCAGCAGGCCTTTATCGATATCCGCGCCTTTGATATTGGCGAAGTCCTTGCTGGGGAACACTGCGTGCGCATGGCCGAACATGATGGCGTCGATGCCTGGAACCTGGCTGAGATAGTACACCGAGTTTTCCGCCATGGCCTTATAGGGGTCGCTGGAAAGGCCAGAGTGGGGGATCGCGACGACCAGATCGGCCCCTTGTTTGCGCATTTCCGGTACGTAGCGTTTGGCGGTTTCGGTGATGTCGTTTACGGTTACTTTCCCCTGCAGATTGGCTTTGTCCCACACCAGGATCTGCGGCGGCACAAAGCCGATATAGCCGATACGTAAAGTATGAGCTTTGCCATCACGGTCTTTTACCGGGGTATCGACAATAATGTAGGGAGTGAACAACGGTTTTTGCGTGGTGGCATCAATAACGTTGGCGTTGACGTAGGGGAATTTGGCCCCCGCCAGGGCATTCTTCAGATAGTCGAGCCCGTAGTTGAACTCGTGATTACCGATATTGCCCACCACATAATCCAGGGTATTCATCGCCTTGTAGACGGGGTGCATGTCGCCGGGTTTCAAGCCCTTGGCAGCCATATAGTCAGCCATTGGGCTGCCCTGGATGATGTCACCGTTATCGACCAGTACGCTGTTGGTCACCTGCTGGCGAGCGTGTTGGATCAGGCTGGCGGTACGCACCAGGCCGAATTTATCGGTGGGCTTATCCTTGTAATAGTCGAAGTCCATCATATTGCCGTGCAGGTCGCTGGTTTCCAGCACGCGCAGGTCAACCGTGGCTGCCTGCGTTGAGGCGCAGACCAGCAGGGCCAGGGCAGATAGTCCCAAAGGGCGCTTGATCATGGTTATCTCCATTGGATTATTCTTCGAGGGGCATCTCAAGGGGGTATGTAATTACCACTACCTCTCTCAGCAAACTGTGAAGTCTGGCATAAATTGGCCGAATGTAACGGACAGATATGCAAAGTTGTGACGGAGAAGACTTGAATAAATACCGCAGCTTAGCGAGTTGAGATGGATATTCCGCCCAAAAAAAACTAGGCTGCAAGCTATAGAAAGGGGAAATGTCCCACGCAACTGAATGTCTGAGGTGCACTATGTTGGAGCAGATTTGCCAGCTGTCCCGCGAGGCGGGTACGGCGATCATGGCGGTATATCATGGTGAACAACCGCTTGATGTGGCACAGAAAAAAGATGATTCACCGGTGACCGCCGCCGATTTGGCCGCACACCATATCATCAAACGCGGTCTGGCGGCACTGACGCCGGAGATCCCACTGCTGTCAGAGGAAGACCCTCCCGCCTGGGAAATCCGCCGCAACTGGACGCGTTACTGGCTGGTCGACCCGCTGGACGGTACCAAAGAGTTTTTAAACCGTAACGGTGAGTTCACGGTCAATATCGCGTTGATCGAAGAGGGTGAGGCGGTAATGGGCGTGGTCTATGCCCCGGCGATGGACGTGCTGTATCTGGCCGAACGCGGCAAGGCCTGGAAGGAAGAAGGGGGCCGGCGTCGTGAGATTAGCGTGAGTAATGCCGAGCTACCGTTGGTGGTGGTCAGCCGCTCTCATAGCGATGAGGAGTTACAGGATTACCTGCAACAGTTGGGCGAACATCAAACCATCTCGGTAGGCTCATCACTGAAGTTTTGTCTGGTGGCGGAAGGGCGGGCGCAGCTTTACCCACGGTTTGGGCCAACCAATATCTGGGATACGGCGGCAGGGCACGCGGTAGCGGTAGCGGCCGGGGCTCAGATCCACGATTGGCAGGGCAAGCCGCTGTTATATACCCCGCGTGAGTCTTTCCTGAACCCTGGCTTTAGGGTTTCTCTGTTTTAGGCCGCGCCCCGCTCATTGCCGTGCGGGACGCCGTTTAAGCGCTATTTCAGCAACTGGTGCAGCATCTCCATCACCTGCTGCACCTCTTGCGGCGTCAGTGCGCCATCTTTGGCAAACTGGATGTTGCCTTCTTTATCGAGCACCACAATTGCCGAGCCTTTTGGTTGCAGGTCCCAAGCTTTTTTGACGTTGCCATTACTGTCGACAATAAACTGCGACCAAGGGAACTCTTTCTTGCTGTCTTCAATACTGTTACGCACAAAGACGGCGGTACCGATGATGGCATCGTCGGTATTGACGATGGTCGTCGTTTGGTAACGATCGTGCGGTAGCTTGGCGGTCTTGATGGCTTCAATCAGCGGATCGTTGAGTTCTTTGGCCGAAGTGCGGCCAGCAATATGCTGCACCACTCGCACTTTTCCACCGAGCTGCGCGCTATTCCAACCTTTGTAGCTAAACTTATTATCAACATAGTCCAACTCGCCTTTATCGCTGACGCCGATCGGTGCCACGCGTTGGTGGAGTTGAAGGTTGTGAGCAGAGGCCAACATCGGGGCCAACAGCAGCGATATTATCAGCATGCAATTTTTCATGCGTTCTCCTGCAGAGGGAAATAAGTCTCAATATGACTCAAGGTGATTAAAGCATAGGTGCTCATCCGAGGTCTGTCCTGTTAACCGGATCGCAGTTTTTCCTTCTGGGGGCAATTACGCGGTTTTTGAATGGATATACTGCAAAGGTTATAAATAGGTATACACAATTCTGTCAGTAAGTGTAAATCCAGGATAGAAATCCAGGCGGAGTTGAACAAAATGGTCTTTACTCAGTCTACTAGAAAGCAATCAAGTTGCGCTCCGAATGTCGAGGTGGCCACTTTGGCCGCTCGCTGAGCGCATGGATCCAACGGGAGGAGAGTAACAACTATGAGAATCTTCCAGCGTTATAACCCACTGAAAGTGGCTACGTATGTAAAAACCCTGTTCCGGGGGCGGCTGTACATCAAGGATGTGGGGGCGTTCGAATTCGACAAGGGGAAAATCCTGTTGCCGAAGGTTCGTGACAAGCGCCACTTCAACGTGATGTCAGAGGTCAACCGGCAGGTGTTGTTGCTACAGGCCGAAATGGGCTAAAGCGCGATTTATGGAGTACCCTGCAAAGTAAAAATAATTGCGGCCCCCGAAGGGGCCGCTAATGTTTATGCCTGAGGTGTTTCGTCCGGGGCTTTTGGTAGCACCGTGATCGGTTTGTCGACCAGCCTTGTTACCAATAGCTGATCAATTTTGTAGCTGTCGATATCGACCACTTCAAACTTGTAGCCGGCATATTTCACAAAGTCGGTACGTTTCGGGATTTTGCGCAGCATGTACATCATGAAACCGCCGATGGTTTCATAGTTGCCAGCCTGTGGGAACTCATCGATATGCAGTACACGCATCACGTCTTCGATTGGCGTCCCGCCTTCAATCAGCCACGAGTTCTCATCACGCGTCACGATCTGCTCTTCCTGACCTTGGCCTACCAGGTCACCCATCAGGGTGGTCATGACATCGTTCAGTGTAATAATCCCGACCACCAAAGCATATTCATTGAGGATCACCGCAAAGTCTTCACCGGCGGTTTTAAAGCTTTCCAGCGCTTCTGACAGGGTCAAGGTATCTGGCACGATCAGCGCCGAGCGGATCTGCACGCCGCTGCTCAGTACCAGGCTCTGGTTGCCCAAAACGCGGTTCAGCAGGTCTTTGGAGTCAACATAGCCAACGACCTGATCGATATGACCGTCGCACACCAGGAACTTGGAATGCGGATGAGTGGAGATCTTTTCTTTAATACTGTCTTCACTTTCCCGCAGGTCGAAGTAAATCACGCTTTCGCGGGACGTCATCGACGAGGGCACGGTGCGCGATTCCAACTCGAAAACGTTTTCAATCAGCTCATGTTCCTGTTTGCGCAGTACCCCGGCTAGCGCGCCAGCTTCCACCACCGCGTAAATATCTTCGGAGGTGATGTCGTCTTTACGCATCATCGGCAGCTTGAACATGCGGAAAATCAGGTTGGCCATGCCGTTGAAGAACCAGACCAGCGGGCGGAACAGCATGATCGAGAAACGCATCGGGTTGATGATCCGGACGGCAACCGTCTCTGGTGCAATCATACCGATGCGCTTCGGGGTTAAATCCGCGAACAGGATGAACATGCTGGTCACCATCACGAACGAGCACATAAAGCTTACCTGCTCGGAAATTTCGGGTGACAGGAAACGGTCGAAAATCAATTTGAAACTGGGGGAGAAGGCTGCATCGCCGACGATACCGCCGAGGATGGCCACGGCGTTGAGGCCGATTTGCACCACGGTAAAGAAAATACCCGGGGTTTCCTGCAGCTTAAGGACTCTGGCGGCATTGATGTTGCCTTCGTCAGCCATCAGTTTGAGTTTGATCTTGCGTGACGCGGCCAGAGAGATTTCTGAAAGCGAGAAAAACGCACTCACTGCGATCAGAAAAAGAATCAGTAAAATACTGTTTAACATAGTCTATCCATTCGTACCGACGGGATGTCGGCGATCTTTCGGAGGGGTAATACCGTAAAAAAAGGTGGATCCAAGGGCCGTTATATCACGTGCCCACAAAAGCGGGCCGCAAACGCGGCCCAACACAGTATAGCAGTTGCCCCGTGAGGGCCGCCAGTGGTTAAAAATTAACAGCTTAACCCTGTGGAGGCAGACACACCCCAATGCCGCCCAGGCCACAATAGCCGCCCGGATTCTTATGCAGGTATTGCTGGTGATCATCTTCTGCATAGTAGAAAGGCAGTGCCGGTGCGATTTCGGTGGTGATGGTGCGCTGATCGCCCGCTTTATCCATTGCCTGCTGGAAAGCTTGCAGGCTTTGCTCCGCTTCGGCCTGTTGCTCTGCATCCAGATAGTAAATAGCAGAGCGGTATTGGGTGCCGATATCTCCGCCCTGACGCATGCCCTGTGCAGGATCGTGGTTTTCCCAGAATACCTGTAACAGCTTGCGGTAGCTGATGACCTGCGGGTCAAACACTACGCGTACCACTTCGGCATGACCAGTCTGGCCGCTGCATACCTCGCGATAGGTTGGATTTGGCGTATAGCCACCGCTATAGCCTGCGGCAGTGCTATAAATCCCCGGCTGCTGCCAAAACAGGCGTTCAACGCCCCAAAAACAGCCCATGCCAAAGATGGCCGTTGCCATCCCCTCGGGCACGAAGGTCATGGAATGGCCGGTCACCTCGTTAAGCGTAGCGACGGGCATCGGCGTAGTACGGCCAGGAAGCGCACTCGCCTTATCGATGTTTTGAGACTTATCAAAAGATTGCACCACGTTTGACTCCTGTTGCCATAATAAGAATTAGCCTAATAGGAACGCGTGTCAGTTGTAACTGGCCGCTTCTTTGCCCACAATAAGCCCTATCTAAGGAATATGTATCAGCTTAACGCAGTATTTTGAGCGCCAAAAGCTAAGAATGCGTCTTGTTTTCGGTAACGGTTGATGCCGTATGGGCAACGTCCGGGATCTAAAGGTAAGGGGGGCAGTCTGATAGCGCTGCCCCAGCACCAGAGCAAAGGTACTGACAGGACAGAAAAATCAATTAAGGAGCACCAGTGCCACGATATCGTGTCCTTTGCGTGTTATGTGCGCTATTCGTTATGCCGTCGGTGTTAGCGGCGAATGTGCGGCTGCAGGTTGACGGCCTGAGTGGGGATTTGGAGCGCAACGTTCGTGTGCGCCTTTCAGCGATCACGCCGGAAGAGGTCAATGCCGAGGGGCGTTTTCGCGCTCGGGTGGACGCTGCCATCCGCCTGGGGCTGCGGCCGTTGGGCTATTATCAGCCTACGATTGAATTCACCTTTGATGATAACCCGAAGCTTTCGCGGCCGGTATTGATCGCCAAGGTCGATCCGGGTGAACCGGTGCGTATTGCAGGTGTGGATATCCAACTGCAAGGCGGGGCCAGAACCGACGAAGATTACCTGAATCTGGTCCGAACCGATCGGCCAACGATAGGTGAGATCCTCAACCATGGGCAGTTCGACAGTTTTAAAAGTTCGCTGACCAACCTGGCACTGCGTAAAGGCTATTTTGACGCTCAAATGCTCAAGAGCCAGCTTGGCGTGGCGGAAGAGTTGCATAAGGCGTTCTGGGACATTGATTTCGACAGTGGTGAGCGTTATCACTTCGGCAAAGTGATTTTCAAGGGCTCGCAAATCCGCGAGGACTATTTGCAAAATCTGCTTCCCTTCCATCAGGGTGATTATTACAGTTCGAACGATCTTGCCGAGCTGAACCGCCGTTTATCTGCCACCAACTGGTTCAACTCTGTGGTGGTGTCCCCAGACTTTACCGACTCCAAAGAGAGCAAAATCCTGCCGCTAGATGCGGTGTTGACGCCGCGTAGCAGCAATATCGTGGAGCTAGGCGGTGGTTTTTCTACCGACATTGGTCCACGTGTGCTAGGAACCTGGAGAAAACCCTGGCTGAACGATCGCGGCCACAGCCTGGTAACCGCCGCCAGTATCTCTCAGCCGCAGCAGCAGCTGGATCTGACCTATAGAATCCCATTGCTACGCAACCCACTAGAACAGTATTACCTGTTACAGGGCGGTTTCAAACGTACCGATCTGAACGACACTCAATCTGACAGTACCAAGGTCGTGGCTTCGCGTAACTGGGATCTCTCCAGCGGCTGGCAGCATGCGGTGAACCTCAGTTGGCGTCTGGACCACTTTACCCAGGGTTCCGTCACCAATACCACCATGCTGCTTTATCCTGGGGTGACCGTGAATCGAACTCGTTCACGGGGAGGCCTGATGCCCGTGTGGGGCGACAGCCAGCGCTATTCCATCGACGTGTCGGATACTACCTGGGGCTCCGGGGTGGACTTTGCGCTATTGCAGGCACAAAACGTCTGGATCCGTAGCTTGGGGGAGAAAAACCGCTTTGTGATCCGTGGTCAGGTTGGCTGGATCGAAACCAACGATTTTGACAAGGTGCCGCCGGATTTGCGCTTCTTCGCCGGTGGCGATCGCAGTATCCGTGGTTATAAATTCCAGGGCATTTCCCCGCGTGGCGATGATGGCAAGCTGACCGGTGCCTCTAAAATGGTGACGGGATCGCTGGAGTACCAATATAACGTCACTGGCCGCTGGTGGGGGGCGATGTTTGTGGATTCCGGGCAGGCGGTCAATAAATTCTCAGACAGCAATTTCAAGACCGGTGCGGGCGTTGGCGTGCGCTGGCAATCGCCGGTAGGGCCGGTGAAACTGGATATCGCCGCGCCGGTTGGGGATCAAGAGACCCACGGCCTACAGTTTTATATCGGTTTGGGGCCTGAACTATGAGCCTGATAAAAAAGATTTGTCTGGGATTTTTGATCCTGCTGTTACTGCTGATCGGCACGTTGGCGTTTCTGCTTGGCACCACGACCGGCTTGCATATGGTGATCAACGGGGCCGCCCGCTGGGTACCCGGGTTGGAAATTGCGGCGGTCAGCGGTGGCTGGCGCGATCTGACCCTGAAAGGCGTGAAGTATCAGATGCCGGGTGTGGCCGTTAACGCCGGGCAGTTCCATCTCTCGCTCGATCTCTCCTGTTTGAAACGCAGTTCATTGTGCGTCAATGCGCTGACCGCTCAGGATGTTGATGTGGTGGTGAAAACCGCCGAAATGACGCCTTCTGCGCCAGTTGAGGAAAGCAACGAGCCGATCGGCGATCTCAGCACACCTTATCCTATTACCCTGCGCAAGCTGGCGTTGAATAACGTCAAGGTTACCGTGGACGATACGGCGATCTCGCTGGGGGAATTCAGCACTGGCGCACAGTGGCAGGAACGTGCATTGACGTTGATGCCAACTACGGTGCGCGCTTTGCTGATCGCGCTGCCAAAAACGCCGGTGAATCCTTTACCGGAAGCGCTGCAGCCCGCAGCGGAGAAAGTGGCGGACAAGGTTGCAGAGAAAACGACGGTTGCGCCAGCATTGGTGCCACCGCCAGCGGAAGAGAAACCGTTGGGCGAAACCCTGAAAGCGCTGTTTGCCAAACCGCTGCTGCCGGACCTGCCAGAAATTCGCCTGCCGTTGGATATTACCGTTGAGGAAATCAACGGTGAGCAGCTACATCTGACCGGGGACACTGAGGTGTCGATCACCCGCTTGCAGCTGCAGGCCAGCACCAAAGATCAGCATATTCAGCTGGATCGCTTTGACGTGAGATCGCCGCAGGGCCTGCTTTTCGCCAAAGGGCAGGCAACGCTGACCGGCAATTGGCCGGTGGAAATGGTGGCCAACAGCACGCTGAATATCGATCCGCTGAAAGGCGAGAAGGTGAAGCTGAATGTGTCTGGTGGGCTGCGTGAAGAGCTGAAAGTCGCGCTTAACCTGTCGGGCCCCGTTGGTGCGCAGCTGGATGTGCAAACCCAGTTGGCAGAGGCGGGTTTACCCTTGGCGCTGACGCTGCAAAGCAAACAGCTGAAATGGCCGCTGACCGGCGAGGCACAGTATCAGGTTAATGATTTCCGCCTGCGCTTTAACGGCGAGGCCGCTGATTATGCGCTTTCTACCCGCGCTAATTTCAAAGGCCAGGATCTGCCACCGGCAGTGCTACAGCTGGATGGTAAAGGTAATCTTGAACAGTTCAGACTCGAGCGCCTGCGGTTGGTTGCGCTGGAGGGGAATACCGATCTGACGGCGCTGGTGGACTGGAGCAAAGCGATCAGCTGGACGTCACAGCTGACGCTGTCGGGCATTAATACCGCCAAGCAATGGCCGGAATGGCCAGCGCGCTTGGAAGGGAAAATCACCACCCGTGGCAGCCTGCACGGCGGCAGTTGGCAATTACAGGTGCCGGTGTTGCAGCTCGACGGCAATTTGAAACAAAACAAGGTATCAGCGCGGGGCTCTTTGCGTGGCAATGCGGCCGGGCAGTGGACGATCCCGGGTATCGATCTGGCGTTAGGGCGCAATACGCTCAACGTTAAAGGCCAGTTGGATGAGAAAAGCTGGGTGCTGGATGCCAATGTTGATGCAGCGCATCTCGACGGTGCTTTACCGGGGCTTGCAGGCAATGTCCGCGGGCAGTTGAAGCTGCGTGGGAATTTGCAGGCACCGCAGCTGTTGGCAGATCTGACCGCGACGGGCTTGCAATGGCAGGCGCTGCACATCAATCGGGTGAAGGTCAACGGCGATGTCCGTTCCAGCGATCAGATCCAGGGGCAACTGGCGGTACGGGTTGAACAGCTCAAACAGGATGCGCTGCAGGTCAATCTGTTGACGTTGGATGCCAAAGGCAGCGAGCGCCAACATCGGCTGCAAGTGAATATCGACGGTAAGCCGGTTTCCGGGCAATTGGCCCTGGAGGGTAGCTTTGATCGTCAGCAACAGCGCTGGCGAGGCAACCTGAACAACACTCGTTTTGATACACCGGTGGGTGAATGGCGTCTGAGCCGTGCCATCGCGTTGGATTACCTGAATACGCAACAGAAGATCAGCGTAGGACCGCATTGCTGGGTGAACCCGAATGCCGAGCTGTGCGTACCTAGAACCATCGAGGCAGGGGCCAGCGGCCAGGCTAGCGTAGTACTCAACCGCTTTGACCTGGCAATGATCAAACCGTTCCTGGGGCCGGATACCGCCATGAACGGGGTCTTTACTGGCCGAGCTGACGTAAGTTGGCAACCGGGTGGGGCATTGCCACAGGCGAAGGTTTCCCTGGTGGGCAAGGGGGTGAAAGTGGTGCAGCAGGTGCAGGGTGCCGCATTGCCGATCGCCTTTGACACGCTAAACCTCAATGCGGGCCTGAACAATGGACGGGCACAGGCAGACTGGCTGATCAAGCTGACCAATAACGGCCAGTTTAACGGTAACGTTCAGATCGCCGATCCGCAGGTACGTCGTACCATCAGCGGCAACGTCAATATCACCAATGTGTCGCTGGCGCTGCTTAACCCAATACTGACGCAGGGCGAGAAAGCCGCGGGGATGTTGAATGCCAACCTGCAATTAGGCGGCAACGCGCAGAACCCGCTGGTATTTGGCCGTCTGGCGTTGGATAAGGTGGCGATCGTTGGCCACTGGATGCCGTTTGATATGACCGAAGGCCGCCTGGCGCTGAACTTCAACGGGATGACTTCGACCCTGGAAGGATTGCTGGCGACCACGCATGGGCAGCTCAATCTGTCTGGGGATGCCGACTGGCGGGATATCAATGCCTGGCGTGCACGTATTGCAGCCAAGGGCGATCGGTTGCGGGTGACCCTGCCGCCAATGGTCCGTATTGATGTTTCACCGGATGTGGTGTTTGAAGCCACGCCGCAGCTGTTCTCACTCAACGGTAGCGTAGATATCCCTTGGGCTCGTATCACGGTGCAAGAGCTACCGGAAAGCGCTGTCGGTGTTTCTCCTGATGAAGTGATGTTGAATAACCAGCTCAAGCCGATCCAACCGGCGACGGCAGGGATCCCAATCAACAGCAATCTGACGATCCGCGTGGGTAACGACGTGCGTCTGGATGCGTTCGGCCTGAAAGCCAGACTGCGTGGCGATCTGCGTGTGGCACAGGACCAGAATGGTCTGGGGGTGCATGGTCAGATTAATATTCCATCGGGGCGTTTCCATGCTTATGGCCAGGATCTGCTCGTGCGCAAAGGCCAACTGATCTTCTCTGGGCCACCGGATCAACCGTTGCTGAATATCGAAGCGATCCGTAATCCGGATGCGACGGAAGATGACGTGGTCGCAGGTGTTCGCGTGACCGGCATGGCCGATGCACCAAGGCTGGAAGTGTTCTCCGATCCGGCCAAGTCTCAGCAAGAAGCGCTGTCTTACCTGCTGCGCGGCCAGGGATTAGGGGCTGGCGGTGCCGATGGCAACGCCATGACCTCAATGTTAATTGGTATGGGGGTTGCACAAAGTGGTCAACTTGTGGGTAAAATCGGCGAGGCGTTTGGCGTAAGTAATCTGGCCCTTGATACCGAGGGAGTTGGCGACAGCTCTCAGGTAGTGGTGAGCGGCTATGTCCTCCCTGGCTTACAAGTAAAATATGGGGTGGGGATCTTCGACTCATTGGCCACGCTGACGTTGCGATACCGCCTGATGCCTAGGTTGTATCTGGAAGCGGTGTCTGGTCTCGACCAGGCACTGGATGTGCTCTATCAGTTTGAGTTTTAGCTATGCGAATAATTGTCTACGGCAGTTTACGACGCAAACAGGGAAACAGCCATTGGATGACCAACGCCCAATGGTTGGGTGAACATGAGTTAGAAGGCTACCAGCTTTATAATCTGGGGCACTACCCGGCGGCGATCCCTGGAGAGGGCACGGTACACTGCGAAGTGTATCGTATTAACTCATCGATTCTGGCCGAGCTGGACGAGTTGAAAAGCAATACCAAAGACTACAAGCGCGAGCTGATCCGCACGCCTTATGGCAGTGCGTGGATCTACCTGTATAGACACAGTGTGGACGGTTTCCCGCGGATTGAAAGCGGTGACTGGCTGAAGCGTCTTGACGAAAAGCAGTAAAAAAAACACCGCTCATCTGGGCGGTGTTTTTTTATCAGTTCGGGCGAGAATTACTTCTTGGCGCGCTCGAAAGAGGCAACGATCTCAGCTTTGGCTGCGGCAGCGTCTGCCCAACCTTCCACTTTCACCCATTTGCCTTTTTCCAGATCTTTGTAGTGTTCAAAGAAGTGGCTGATCTGCGCTTTCAGCAGTTCTGGCAGGTCGTTCACATCTTTGATGTGATCGTACTCTTTGGTCAGTTTGCTGTGCGGTACGGCAATCAGTTTTGCGTCTTCACCGGCTTCGTCGGTCATTTTCAGCACGCCAACTGGGCGGCAGCGGATCACTGAGCCTGGTTGCAGTGGGTATGGGGTTGGCACCAGCACGTCTACCGGGTCACCGTCCAGTGACAGAGTGTGGTTGATGTAACCGTAGTTGCACGGGTAGAACATCGCTGTGGACATGAAACGGTCAACGAACAGCGAGCCAGTTTCCTTGTCGATTTCGTATTTGATTGGATCGGCGTTAGCCGGGATTTCGATAACTACGTAGATGTCTTCTGGCAGGTCTTTGCCAGCAGGGACCAGGTTCAAGCTCATGTCGGTTTCCTTTAATCAAACCAGAAATGGAGTGGCGGCTATTATAGCCAAAACGTCCTCAAAGTACTCCCATTTTTCGGGGCATGAAGCGGCACCAGCGCTGCAAGACATATTGGATGTCTGGCTTTTATAACCTCTTGCATCGTGCTACGCTGTATATACACAGTAATGACAATTGTAGGCTGGATATGACACAGACAACTCTGAATTTACGCATCGACACCGAACTGAAAACTGACTTTTTGGAGGCAGCAAAAGCGATGGATCGTAATGGTTCGCAGCTCATTCGTGACTTCATGCGTGAGACGGTTCAGCGCCAACATGATATATGGTTCCGTGATCAGGTACAGGCTGGAATTGCCCAGGCAAATCGTGGCGAAGTTCTTTCAGGAGAGTCCGTCGAAGCCTCTGCAGTAGCCTGGCGTGAGGCGGCAGCGAAGAAACTGGCGGGTAGCTGATGGAAATTGTTTGGACGCAATTAGCCAGCGAGGACAGGCGCAAAATCCGGGAGTACATTGCTGAAAACAACCTGCGTGCTGCCATTGAGCTAGACGAGCGGATCGGCTCAATGGCAAACAGCCTGGCCGAGCATCCGTTGAAGGGGCGTGAGGGCCGTGTTAAAGAAACAAGAGAACTGGTTATCCATCCTCACTTCATTGAGGTTTATCGTGTCGTCAATGAATGGGAGAGGATTGAGATCATCCGCGTACTTCATACCGCGCAGCAATGGCCTTAGCCGCACAAATATCTTGCTGATTGTCTTAGCACTTTCAGAATAATCCCCTAAGCAGTGAAGTTTCCTTCCCTCCTGCCGATAACTTCCTCAAATAATAACGGTCCAGCCGCTAGCTGGCCCTGCCTTCTTGCCTCCTCTACATCTGAAGCTACTTTTTTCTAAAGCCGGGAAACACTCATGTTAAAGAAGATCACCGTTAAGGCCGGGCTGATTGCCTTGTTGAGCCTGATGACGTTGCTGTTGATTGTTGTCAGCATCATCGGGGTTAAAGCCATTAACGACGGAACACGTTCGCTACAGACTCTGAACCAGATCCTGGGGGAAGAGCTGGGTTCGTTGGCCAACAGCTCCAACCTGGCGCTACGGGCCAGAACGGCTGCCTCGCTTGCAGTACGCCAGCGCGAGATTGGTCAGATTGAGGTTGCTGACGCCTCGGTGGGGCGCATTTATGGCTATCTGGAACAGTCGAAAAAGGAAATGGCGCGCTTTGTCGACGTGGGCACGGTGACCGAACGGGGTCGTCAATTCTCAATGCGCATGCAGGCGAGCTATCGAGCCTATCTGGAACAAGGCATTGCGCCCATGGCGGCGGCGATAAAGGCGGGGAAGTTGGATGACTATTACGCCATTCAAGAAAATCATATCTCTAAGCTGAGCATTGCTTTTGAAGCCGACCTCAGTGAGTTCCGCGCGTTTGCCATGGAGATTGGCCAGCAGCATGCGCATGAGGCAGAAAGTAATGCCAGCACCAAGATTATCCTGATCGTTGCGGCTGGGCTGCTCAGCGTGTTACTGGCGGTGCTGGCCTGGTTTGCTATGCGTGTGATCTTGCTGCGCCCGTTAGATGAGTCGATCGTCCAATTGGAACATATCGCCGCAGGGGATCTGACCCACGAAATTAGCGGTGAAGGTGATACCGAAATGGGGCGCTTGGTGCACGCCATGCAGCGTATGCAGCAATCGCTGGTGATGTCGGTCAGTAAAGTCCGCGATGCCAGCAGCCAGATCGATACCGGCTCCCGCGAGTTGGCTGCGGGTAACGTTCATCTGGCGCAGCGTACGGAGGAATCGGCCGCTTCGCTGGAGCAAACCGCCGCCAGTATGGAGCAGTTGACCTCTACGGTGAAAATGAATGCTGAAAACTGCGAACAGGCCAACCAGTTGGCACTGAGCGTCTCCGATATTGCCGAACAGGGCAGTGACGTGGTCAGCCAGGTGATGAGCAAGATGCAGGCCATTACCGACAGCTCACGACGCATCGCCGACATCATCAGCGTGATGGATGGTATCTCCTTCCAGACCAATATCCTGGCGCTCAACGCGGCGGTAGAGGCAGCACGCGCCGGTGAGCAAGGCCGTGGTTTTGCCGTGGTGGCCGGTGAGGTACGCAGCCTGGCCCAACGCAGTGCGCAATCGGCCAAAGAGATCAAAGGGCTGATCGAGGTTTCACAACACCGCGTGCGGGAAGGTGAACAGATGGCGGCTACGGCGGCGAAGACCATGAACGGAATAACCGGGGAAGTGGGGCGCGTCACGGCGCTGATGCGTGAAATCTCGGCGGCCACTCGCGAACAAAGCAGTGGTATCGAGCAGGTCAACCTAGCGGTAGTGCAAATGGATCAGGTGGCACAGCAGAATGCGGCGCTGGTGGAAGAGTCTGCGGCGGCAACGCGCTCTTTGGAAGAGCAGGCGCAGCTATTGGCACAGAGTATGGCTGTGTTCAAACTATGATATGAAGGGGCGGCATGCCGCCCCTTTTAACTCGTTACTGGTCCGGGAAATCAGCAATAAAGCGTTCGGCGTCTTCTACCATCGATTTGGTGCCGACGAAGAATGGCGCACGCTGGTGCAGTTGTTGCGGCACGATATCCAGAATACGGTTTTTACCATCGCTGGCTTTCCCACCGGCCTGTTCAGCCAGGAACGCCATCGGGTTGCATTCATACAGCAGACGCAGCTTGCCCTGTGGGTGGCTGGCGGTGCTTGGGTAGATATAGATGCCGCCCTTGAGCAGGTTACGGTGGAAATCGGCAACCAGTGAACCGATATAGCGTGAGGTATAAGGGCGCTGGGTGGCTTCATCCTGCTCTTGGCAGTATTTGATGTATTTCTTCACCCCGAGCGGGAACTTGATGTAGTTACCTTCGTTGATGGAATACATATTGGCTTTTTCCGGGAAGCGCACTTTCTCGTGGGAGAGGCAGAACACCCCCAGAGACGGATCGTAGGTAAAGGCATGCACGCCATAACCGGTGGTGTACACCAGCATGGTGGAGGAGCCATAAACCACATAACCGGCCGCTACCTGGGCATGGCCAGGCTGCAGGAAATCTTCTTCGGTGACTGGCGTGCCAATCGGGGTGATGCGGCGATAGATAGAGAAGATCGTCCCGACCGAGACGTTCACATCAATGTTGGACGAGCCGTCCAACGGATCCATCAACACCACATACTTGCCATTTTCAGCTCGCTCGCCGTCGAAAATCACGATCTCGTCTTCTTCTTCCGACGCGATGCCTGCAACTTCCCCACGAGCCTTCAACGCGGCTTTCAGCTTTTCGTTCGCGAACAGGTCCAGCTTCATCTGAACTTCGCCCTGAACGTTGGAAATGCCGTTAGTCCCCAAGATATCAACCAAACCCGCCTTGTTGATATCACGATGAATGATTTTGGCACCCAGTTTGATGGCAGAAAGTAATGAAGTCAGCTCACCGGTGGCGTGAGAGAAGTCGTGTTGTTTCTCGACGATAAATTCGCCTAACGTTTTCATGACACAATCCCTGAATCTACGGATGGATAGCGGCTTGTTAACATACCGCCAACGTTTTCGTCAGCAGTGTAGCCCAAAGCAACTTGCGATTCATAGGCAAATCCATTTCTTCTGAGCGATTCTGAGCGCTAGAATAGGCAGTAAATCGATGCACTAACATGAGAAACCTAATGCGCATACATATTCTTGGGATCTGCGGCACCTTTATGGGTGGGCTAGCCATGTTGGCTCGTTCACTGGGGCATGAGGTGACCGGTTCAGATGCCAACGTCTATCCTCCGATGAGTACCTTACTGGAAAAGCAGGGGATCGATCTGATCCAGGGTTACGATCCTGCCCAGTTGGATCCGGCTCCTGATCTGGTAATTATCGGCAATGCCATGAGCCGTGGTAATCCTTGCGTAGAAGCGGTGCTGGAACAGAGCATTCCTTACATGTCTGGCCCTCAGTGGCTGCATGATTATGTCCTGCGCGATCGCTGGGTACTGGCGGTAGCGGGAACACACGGTAAAACCACCACCGCCGGGATGGCGACCTGGATCCTGGAAGCCTGCGGCTATCAGCCGGGCTTTGTGATCGGCGGCGTACCGGGCAATTTTGATGTCTCGGCCCGTCTTGGCGGCAGCCCGTTCTTTGTCATAGAAGCCGATGAGTATGACTGTGCCTTCTTCGACAAACGCTCCAAGTTCGTTCATTACTGCCCGCGCACGTTGATCATGAACAACCTCGAGTTCGATCACGCCGATATTTTTGACGATCTGAAAGCCATCCAGAAACAGTTCCACCACCTGGTGCGCCTGGTGCCGGGCCAAGGCAAGATTATCCTGCCGGAAAACGACACCCATCTGAAACAGGTGATGGCAATGGGATGCTGGAGCGAACAGGAATGGGTCGGGGAAGGGGGCGCGTGGCGTGCACACAAACTGACGACGGATGCCAGCCATTACGAAGTGTTCCTCAACGGCGAGAAGGTGGGCGAGGTTAACTGGGCACTGGTGGGCGAACACAACATGCATAACGGCCTGATGGCGATCGCCGCTACCCGCCATGTTGGCGTACAGCCAGCCGATGCCTGCCGTGCGCTGGGAGACTTTATCAATGCCCGCCGCCGTCTGGAATTGCGTGGTGAAGCCAATGGTGTCACGGTGTATGACGACTTTGCCCATCATCCCACCGCCATTCTGGCTACCTTGGCGGCGCTGCGTGGCAAAGTGGGCGGCACCGCACGCATCCTGGCCGTGCTGGAGCCGCGCTCAAACACCATGAAAATGGGGATCAGCAAAAACGATCTGGCCCCCTCACTGGGCCGTGCCGACGAAGTGTTCCTGTTCCAGCCTCACCACATCCCGTGGCAGGTAGCGGAAGTTGCCGAAGCTTGCGTTCAGCCCGCGCACTGGAGTGCCGATCTGGATACGTTGGTGGAGATGATTGTGAAAACCGCGCAGCCGGGTGACCATATTCTGGTGATGAGCAACGGCGGGTTTGGCGGCATTCATGACAAACTGCTGGCAGGGCTGGCTAACAAGGCCGAACCGAAAGAAACCTACTGACGTTTAGTTAAACGGGCGCCGCATGCGGCGACCCTACCACTATGAGGCCGCTGATGCGGCCTTTTTTGCCCCCATAAAAAAGCCCTCGCGAGCGAGGGCAATGGGGTTCGTCGGATAGGACGACGATAATTTCCAAGATACTGGCGTTTACCTGAGAACTCGGCAGTGGCAGTGACGAGGGTAGTCAGTTCAGTAAGCGCGACCTTGGATTTTTACTTGTAGATTTCAGCCGTTGCGTGCCAGTTGCCATTTTCATAGGCTTCGATCACACGGTAGGCTTTGGCCCCTTGCTGGTCCGCTTTATCAGACAGCGCCTGACGGATATCAGAAGGTGCGCCACCCACGCCGCTAGCGGTGATGGTGCCGACAGACTGCAGATTGCTGGCTTGGGCATCAGTGACCAGGTTAGCCGCAGAAGCACCGAAAGAAACGGCAGACAGCAGGCTAAGTGCAACGAGAGTAGTTTTCATGTTCATAGTACTTGGATCCTTAATCGTTCAGAGATAACGGCCTGGAAGGGCTTTACAGCGTTTTTTATACTTGAAGGCGGTTATCTACTTGGTTTTTTACCAGAGAGTTGTCGTGCAATGCTCAGATAACATCTTGTACTTATTTGTAAATCTCGGCGGTAGCGTGGTAGTTGCCTTCATTACGAGCTTCGATCACGCGGTAAGCGGTCGCGCCTTGAGCATCGGCTTTGGCAGACAGTGCCTGACGGATATCAGAAGGTGCTGCACCGACGCCGCTCACGGTGATGGTACCGGCAGACTGCAGCTTTTCAGCCTGCGAAGCATCAATGGATTGTGCTGCGAATGCACCGAAAGACAGCATGGACAGCAGGCTAATTGTCGCTACAGTAGTTTTAATTTTCATGATTTATCCTCTTCGTATTCTTTTATCAGTTCCAATGAACTGTGATTTACGTCACGAAAATGAGTATACATCTAGTAACGGCAAAAATTAATAGCTGGCTAACAGTTTCTAGTGAAACTTTATTGGGGTGGCCGTTACTTTTAATAACCTAATGGAATAAAAAACGGCGATAAAATGCACTTCTGATGTTAAATTTATGTAATTTCAATGAGCTAAGTGCTTTTGACTAAAAGTGCGGAAGCTTCCAGTCACTATCACCAGTCACCAAGAAATGTCATTGAAATGTGCTGCAGGTCGGCTTATTGGCAGTTTTAAACGTGGTAGGCAGCGCTGGAGAAGTAAACGAGGGGTTAATAAAGGGTGCACCGCCCGCGACGGAAAGCCGCAGGCTGTGCTGAATGCATCAAAGTTCCTGTTCGAACAAGGAGAGAATGGCTTCAAACAGTTGACGTGCGGTAAAGGAGCTGGCCGGAGTGACAAAAATCGTATCGTCACCGGCAATGGTGCCCAGGATCCCTTCGGATTTGCCCAGTGAGTCCAACAGGCGGGCAATCAGCTGCGCCGCACCTGGGCTGGTATGGATCACCACCACCGCATCGTTATGGTCCACGTCCAGCACCAGATTCTTGAGCGGGCTGGTGGTGGTAGGGACACCGAGTTCAGCCGGGAGGCAGTACACCATCTCCATTTTTGCATTACGCGTGCGTACCGCCCCGAACTTGGTCAGCATGCGTGATACCTTGGACTGGTTAATGTTCTCGAAGCCTTCTTCTTGCAGCGCCAAAACGATCTCGCCTTGAGAACTGAATTTTTCTTCTTTCAATAACGCCTTAAACGCCTTGATCAGATCTTCCTGCTTTGCGGGATTACGCATTTTGCACCGTGGAATGTTGGTAATAGAGCTGATTATTATGCATATAAATGCATTTTTATGCAATATGGGGGCCATCTGGAAAATCAAAAATGCCCAGACAGAAAGGCAAGAGCGCGATTTTAACAAAATCCGATGCTCATGAATATGCCCTTTCGGTGCGGGAAGCGAGTCAGCTCTCCGGTAACGAAAATGTTATTAAAATGATGTTGTTCTGATGTTACGTAAGGGTGTAATGTAACCGCCGGTTAACGCGATCGTGAAAAGCTTGGCACTATTTTCGATTAGTGTGCGCTATGCCCTTAATGCATAAGCGATTTACTTTAAAATGCTCGCAACATCGGCCATTTTATTGCGCCAGATCTAAAACCGACTGTTAAGAGGTTGTTTTTAAAGGCGTGATAAATTAAGGTCCGTGACCAAAGAATTCACGGCGCTTTTATATTTAAGATAATAAAGGAGTATAGGATGAAAGTTGCAGTTCTCGGTGCTGCTGGCGGTATCGGCCAGGCCCTCGCCCTTCTACTCAAGACCCAGCTTCCTTCAGGTTCTGAACTCTCCCTCTACGACATTGCCCCTGTTACCCCAGGCGTTGCCGTTGACTTAAGCCACATCCCAACCGCAGTTAAAATCAAAGGCTTCAGTGGCGAAGATGCAACCCCTGCGCTGCACGGTGCGGACGTGGTGCTGATTTCTGCTGGCGTTGCGCGTAAACCAGGGATGGATCGTTCCGATCTGTTCAACGTTAACGCTGGCATCGTACGCAACCTGATTGAGCAAGTGGCCAAAACCTGCCCGAAAGCCTGCATCGGTATCATCACCAACCCGGTGAATACCACGGTAGCCATTGCGGCAGAAGTGTTGAAGAAAGCGGGTGTGTATGACAAAAACAAACTGTTTGGCATCACATCGCTGGATATCATCCGTTCCAACACCTTCGTCGCGGAACTGAAAGGCAAACAACCGGAAGAACTGAACGTACCGGTGATTGGCGGCCACTCAGGCGTGACCATCCTGCCTCTGCTGTCGCAGATCCCTGGCGTAAGCTTTAGCGATCAGGAAGTGGCTGATTTGACCAAACGTATCCAGAATGCGGGTACCGAAGTGGTTGAAGCCAAAGCCGGTGGCGGTTCTGCAACCCTGTCTATGGGCCAGGCTGCTGCACGTTTTGGTCTGTCTCTAGTGCGTGCGCTGAGCGGTGAGAAAGGTGTAGTGGAATGCGCCTATGTTGAAGGGGATGGCAAATATGCCCGCTTCTTTGCACAGCCGCTGCTACTGGGTAAAAACGGTATCGAAGAGCGTAAAGATATCGGTACCCTGAGTGCCTTCGAGCAAAAAGCGCTGAGCGAAATGCTGGACGTGCTGCACAAAGATATCGAACTGGGTGAGAAGTTTATCAACAACTGATCCCTCAGAATGTGATGTTTTGATAAGCCGCCGGGCCGAATCCGGCGGCTTTCTTATGTTTATCATGATTTGATTCGACTTTTCCGATCTCGCAGATGATGGGTAAGCGGATCAAAATACCTGCTCGGCCAGATCTCTGCCGGATGTACGTTCAGTGCATCAGCAATCAACCACTCTCCCTTGGGCCAAGGACGTGACAACGCGTTGGCCAACGTCGATGAACTTAGCCCTGCCCCCCGAGAAACCGCTGCCAGAGTGGTACCTCTCTTCTTCAAAGCCGCGATGACGTCTGCTGGATGCCAATCTGGGTCCCGTGAATTCATATTTTCATTCCTTTTTTGATTAGAGAAAGTTCTGTTAGTGGTATAACTAACAGGTCAGTATTAATCGTTTGAACAACGTGAAGCGTTTATTCAGAAACTAGAATACCACCAAGTTTCCCAAAAATACCTTATGGTTTCTGAAAAATTTGTCTTGCCACACTATTGTCCCGAGATCATGGCTATGAAAAACGAGTGGTTTGCTGCCAAGGAGCTGATAGGCATCGCAGGATTACCGTCCTCTACACAGGGAATCAACCTAATGGCCCGGCGCGAAAATTGGCTCAGCCGTCGCCGCAAAGGCGTACAAGGCAAGGCGCTGGAATACCATATCAACAGCTTGCCTACCGGCGTCAAAAACTTGCTGGTATTGCGCGAAGAGCCTGCGATCTATGAGGCCGGGCGTCAGGACCCGCTGGCGGTGTGGGTCGAATACTATTACCAGCTTTCAGACAGTGAGCGTGGCCAAGTGATGGCGTTTTTGATGCGTGAAGGTATGGATAGCCTGCTGGCCTGGATTGCTGAAAAGAACAAACAGTAAATCTCCTCGGCCGATGTGCACTTAGTAAGGGGGCCGCATGCTGCTCCCACCAGGCTCCTTTCTGCGTCGCCTCTGTGTTTCCCTCTCCTTGTTTAGTAAGTATTTCTTGATTACGTGAT
The DNA here is from genome assembly GCF_019968705.1 of Serratia sp. JSRIV004. Lineage (NCBI taxonomy): Bacteria > Pseudomonadati > Pseudomonadota > Gammaproteobacteria > Enterobacterales > Yersiniaceae > Serratia > Serratia sp. JSRIV004. Next base: position 565,313 of record NZ_CP074140.1, read on the forward strand.
TCAAAAGGCGATAACTAATTGTTTATGCGTTAGTTATCGCCACAATAATCAGTCAGCATCATCGAAATCTTATAAATTAAAATTACTGAAAAAACAACACATTAAAAATAGTTTTGCAGAACGTTTTTTCTTTGGATTACACTGTATGCATGCACAGTAAAACCTATAAGGCATCCTATCAATGAAACCTCAAGACGAACTCCAAGGTATGCGGGTGTTAACTGAATTCCAAACTGACCACAGCGCCTATGGCCAATTTGTATTGCTCCACTCTTCCTTCGCAGACACTATGGCTTCCGTCTGCCTAGCTAAGGCCACCGATTACCCAGATCAGCAGGTAATGATCCGCCTGGATGTCGCCAAGGCACTTATCCGTGAACTACAGAGACGCGTCGATTACATCGAAGCGGGCATTGAGCACAACGCAATCCATCTCGTAGATTGAGGATAAAACCATGCTGCATGTTGAAGTGATCATCGATAAGAAAAAGAAACTGCCACCAGGTGCTGCGTCTGCCTTGGCTATTGAACTGAACAAGCGCCTACAGCGAAAGTTTCCTGATGCTGTGGCCACTGTTCGGCTGGGTGGCATGGATGGTCTATCAGTAGGTAGGGCGACACCGGCTGACCGTGAAGCGATCGAGGAAATATTGCAGGAGACATGGGAAAGTGCTGAAGATTGGTTCCAGCCAGAATGAACCCGATCAGCAGTACCATTATTGAAGGGGTGCGGATTTACTACCCCACGGTAGCAGAGCCAATGCCAACACCGGATCCGAAACTGCCATCCTTTACTGTTCGGCCTGCAGGTGATTGGTATTGGCTTTATGCTTACCGTGATGGGGATTGGCACCTGGCTTATCGTCAGCCGCTATCTACCCCCTCTGCTGTCATCATTGCTGCTGTACGCTATCATTAAGGCGAGAAATCCTCCCGCTCACTTCGCTTGCAACCACTGAATGAAACTCCAGCATTTGAGAAGTTGAAGATCCGCCTTATCATACAGCTATCAAACCTGCCCAGTGGCCGGAAGATACGTTCGGGTAGAGGCTGGTTTTAGGCTGATTGTACTAATTCCTACAGTGCAAAACCGGAAAAAATGGATTGACGACCGATCACTGGTGCACAACAATGAACTTGTGATGGTGGGCGTTTTTTTAACTAGGTGATAGGTATGGCTCAGGCTTACATTAACAACAGGATGCTGACGTGGGCGCGTATACGCGCAGCCCTATCTATATCCTATGTTGCCGGTAAGATGAAAAAAAAACCTGAGGTCATTGAAGGATGGGAAGATGGATCTCAAAGTATTACTTTTTCTGAAGCGCAAAAATTTGCAGAACTAACTCACGTACCATTCGGTTTTTTATACCTTGATAAGCCGCTAGAAGAGAAATTGCCGATACCTGACAGAAGAACTGTGGGTAGCCGAGATGTTGATGTGTCTCTTGAGCTGAAAGATACGCTGAATGACATCATGACAAAGGTAGATTGGTATAAAGATTATGCAAAAGAGAATTACTTTGAACCGGTTGAGCTGGTTGGTAAGTTTGGAGCTACTGACAACGTTCATAATATAGTCCAAGAGATTAGAAATAAGTTAAATGTCACCATTCCTCCGAAAAAAGGTAAGTGGGAAGATCTACTCTTCTTGCTCATCAAAGAAATTGAGAGGAACGGCGTTCTTGTAATGAAGAATGGTGTTGTAAAAAATAACACTCACCGCCCTATTGACGTTAATGATTTTCGTGGTTTTTGCTTGGCTGATAAGTATTCCCCTGTCATTTTTATAAATAACAATGACGCAAAATCCGCTCAGCTTTTCACCTTGATTCATGAGTTGGCTCATATCATGATTGGTGAGTCTGGTATCAGCGATGTTTCTCATGCAACTGATTCAAAACAAGAAATATTATGCAATGCAGTTGCTGCTGAATATCTGGTTCCAGAGAGGATTTTCTGTGATAACTGGAATAATTATGATGACTGGACTGAGAATATACCCCATCTGGTCAATGTTTTTCGAGTCAGTAGATGGGTTATTGCTAGAAGAGCGCTAACCTTGGGATTCATAACAGAGGAAAGTTATGTATCTTTTGTTGCTAAGATCAACGATAAATCCCCTGGGGGTGGTGGTTCTTACCCAAGAACCCAAAAAGGAAGGGTAAGCGAAACCTTTGCAAAAGCAGTTGTCACGCAAGCTCTTGAAGGGAAAATACTCTTGAGAGAAGCGCAACGATTAACTGGAATTAGACCAAGTAAATTACTCGAATTTGCACAGAAGGAACTTGGGCTTTGACATACATTATCGATTCAAATATTTTCATCGAAGCCCAGAACACATACTACTGCCTGGATGTTTGTCCCGGATTTTGGGATTTTCTTGGGCAACGGTTTGAATCTGGTGAATTGGTAAGCATTCGCAATGTTTATGATGAAATTGCGCACAAAGATGATGCGATTTTTGACTGGCTAAAAGCAAGGAAACCTTACTTCGGTGCGGTGAGCGACGAGGCCACGCAAAGGAATTTTGCTGATATTGCAAATTACGTTCAAGTCGAATATTCAGCAAGAAAAACCAATAATCCCAACATCAATTCTTTCCTAAGTGTTGCGGATCCTTGGCTGATAGCTAAAGCGATGTCGACATCTGCAACGTTGGTCACGCATGAGATTAGAGCTGGGGCAGGCAGTTTTAAGCCAAAGATTCCAGACATCTGCGATAAGTTCGGTGTTAATGTAATAAGAACAAATGAGTTGCTAAGGAATTTACAAGTGCGTTTTATTATGGAAGGTGCCTTTTAAACTCCTAAACTCAAACCCGGCCCCCGAGCCGGGTTTTTTGTGCCTGTCGATCGTTACTCCTGCACCACCTGCACTAAATCCATTCTCCTGCACTTTATCGGCGCCCCTGCAATGGGCCGGGATTTCTCCCGGCGCTGCTATCACTCCTTGGGCTCTTCGGTCGGTGCTGGCGTTTCACTTGGTGCCTGTTCTTCGCCGACTTCCGGCTCAGTTACCCCCGGGGTGGCTTCCGGCACTTCGTCTTCCGGTACCGGCTCATACTCTGGCTCATCGCCGCCTGGCATCTCGACACGCAGATCAATCCAGCGACCGGCAGGTATGTCGATCGGCTGACCTTCCTTGTATCCGACCTTGACGTTCTGGGCGAACTTCGGCGCGGTAGAGTTAACCCGGTGGAACGTCTTGATCAGCAGGTCGCCGGTTTCATCAACTTCGTAATCAACCCAGACCAGAGGAAGCTTGTTGCGGTCTGTCGGGATTTCGATACCGCCATCCACCCCGCCCCACTCTGCATCAGCATTAAAGCCGAGAGTGCCAGAAATACGATAAACACCTTCGGAAACTCGCTCGGTCGTCACGCCCTGACTTTCGTCGTTGAGTTCGCACTGGCCATCACCGTACAGCTTCACGATCGGGGAAGCTTTTTTAATAAAGCCGTTGGCGTCTACCGTGGTGCTTGTGCTGTGCCATAGCGTAGACCATGCACCCCATGAGCTTGTTACCGCGTTTCGTACCCTCGCTGATATACTTACGTTAGCTGCGCCCTGCACAAATGTCATCTGCCAACGCGAGCCAGAATCATAACCTCCCATTACTCCGGCGTGGGCCGCTGCGCTGGGTGATCCTGTTGTGTTTTGAGGGATACTAATAAATCGATTAACTCCAGCATCGTTTATTGTCGTAGCATCTAATTTAACAGGACTGTTTGAGCCAAACCCATAATCACCAACTCTCATAGCGTTTGATAATGAGTTTTCATCCCACATTACTTTCCAGCCCTGGAATACCCCATTTCTACAAACATTACGATATACCTGGTCGAACGAACTAGGTGCGGTGATAAGTGCCGTGGCAAAAACAACCCCCTGAACTACGCCGCTTGATGTTGATGCCAGCGTCCAATCGAGCATGTATGCCGTATCAGTACGCGGCATACCTTCGCTTCCCGCCCACGCTACATACTTCCCGCTCATCTGCGATTTAACTGCATTGAGAGTGTCAACGAGAGGCATTGCAGGGGTAACGCCTCCTATACCAAACTCGCCTTTTTTCACCGCGTTGGTCAGCGTTGCGGCTGCGTTGTTTTCGCTTGTCCTTGCCGCCATTGCCGAGGCTGCCGCATCATTACTAAACTTCCAAGCTCGGTCAGCAGAAGTCGCTGCGCTATCTGCCGCCTGGCTACTTGATGCAGCATTTGCCGCATCGGCGGTGCTGCGTGGACCTAACTCGACATTAGTCCCAACAACGTTATTTACTGGTAATCCTTCTGATGACATAACTAAATTCTCCGAAATAGTTGCACTTGATGATTGACGGAAGAGTAGCCCTAAGCGACGATACGCAGAGCTATGCTAAAATTTTTGGTTGAGGTCGGTATTAAATGAATGAGCGAGTTAACTATGCTTAAAGAACATTCCGGGATGAACTTGCTGCGCGTTATTGCTGCTTTTTTGGTAGTTTTCATCCATGTTTCCCCAGAAGCATTTAGCGTCATGAGTAACCACTGGTTCGGCATAAACATTGCTGCTTCGGCCTCAAGAATATCCGTACCATTATTTTTTATGCTTTCTGGATACTTTGCATTTAACAGCAGTAGCAAAAACAAAGGCTTAAGTGATTTTTTGATAAAAAAAACGCATCGACTCTTGGTTCCGTTAATTGCATGGTCTATTTTCTTTATTTTCTATAATAAAACTGAAATAAACTATAAGACATTGTTCGAGTTATTCACAACTGTCCCTGCCCATTACCATCTTTGGTTTTTCTATACTTTAATACCAATGGTATTGCTAACACCATTCCTATCTTACATTGTTGACAATATAAACAAGAATCAAATAACATACTTTATATTGTTATGGACGTTTCTTTCTCTTACCCCCTCATTCATACAGGCATTAATATACTTTACCAATTTAGAAAACCCAGTCATGAAAGTAGGCAAAGCTCAATTATTTATTTCCATGCTAGGTTATTACTTGCTGGGGGCTTTCTTTAAAAAGATTAACACTCAAATAAATAACATTACATTGTTAACAAGCTTCATCACATCCACCCTTATGACTACTCTATCGACGTACCTTCTTTCTAGAACTCTGGGTTACCCCTCTCAAGGCTTTTTTGTTTATTACTCGCCATTGATTGCGATCGCATCTATATCGATTTTTTTATTATTCACAAAGCTAGAAATAAAAAACCTAAAAACATCATTACTTATAAAGAAAATTTCGGCGTTAACTCTAGGAGTATACCTATCTCACCCCATTATCATTGACTATCTTAAACCAATTATTTTAAAATCTGATACGGCGGCGTCCCTTGTTTTTATAACATTTCTTGTTTTTTTAATTTCCGCAGTCATAACACTATTTTTATCAAAAGTTCCGTTAATTAAGAACATCGTTTAACCATAGCGCGTGGTTAATCATTTAGCCACGCGCCAAGGATTTATGAATATTCTCTGATAATTACAATTCCTGGGCTGCCATCCCCTCCAGGAAAGCCAGTATTTGATGTTGAATATGCACCGGCTCCAGCACCACCAGCACCGTAGTTTTTAGCAGGATATCCCGGTCTATTGGATGTCGGAGGGCCTCCAGTTCCAAACTTACTAGCCCCGCCGCTGCCGCCAGCTGCATTCAATCCACCAATAGCTATTCCATAATTCCCATTACCACCATTTATTTTTAATAAATTAGCCCCCGTCGAATCATCGGAAACCTGGCCTCCACCATTTATAAATGGTGGGGTTAACGGGGAGCCACCGGCCCCCGTATATCCGCCAAGACAGGAGATCAGGTTACCAGCGCTAGAAGCTCCACCTACAAGTCCGTAATTATTTCCTGCTGCGCCTCCTTTTCCACCTTCACCAACAGTTATAGGCATTGTTGAAAATCCTGATGTGTATCGCCCCATCCCGTAGGCACCAGCGCCTCCTCCGCCAGCAACGGCAGGATTAACACCGTTAGCTGATACACCGCCTCCGCCAGACCCAGCTCCCTGACATTCGATCTCAACAAATGATGTGTTACTAAGTGCTGTAAACTGTTTCGCATTTGCAGTAGTTGCACTGCCGCCATTAACTGAAACGTATTGCACGCCGCCCACGTTGGTATAAATGGATGTTCGCAGTAGCCTGCCGGATGCTTGTGAACTCAGTGCCGCCTCTAAATTGGTCTTGAGCGTGGCAGTGTCACCATTATCGAGCACATCCTTACCGCTGTTATCGGCAATAAATTGAGCCACAACGCTCGCGATCACTGAAGCCTGACGCCAGGTTTTGTTAAAATCTTTTGACTTTGCAACGCCAGAGACAAACCCGGAAGCACGCCCAGGCAACGCCTGATACTCATCATTTGTTAAGACGTTGGCATTTACCCCAATACCGAACGGTAAAAATTCATTCTTCGCCATTTTTTTCTTCTCCTGTTTTTTCTTTGTCCCACTCACCCTTATTAAAGCCAGCTACCTGACCGTCATCCCGATCAAATCCAAAAACGGGCACATTCTCTTTATCGTCCATTTTTATTTCCTCAAGGTTGTTTACTGGTTTATTAAAATCAACTCTTTTCAAGCTCAATCCCCCAAGAGCCTGTATCAAGCCCCGCGATAAATTCATTATCGATATCCAGACCAAATAACCGGCCCGGTTCACTCGTAATAATGTAACTTTTGATGCCGACCGTTGACGGCTTCACGTCTAAGTAGCCCTGCGCGATAACCGCTTTCATTACTGCCGAAATATTCTCTCCGGTGATATAAACACTCATCGTCATGTCAAAGTTATCAACGGCAAAGATCCGCGTTTTCTGGTCGGGGAATATCGCCTGATAGACGTCGCTCAGGGTTTCCGTTGTACCGTCCCAATGGTTCGCAGCGATTTTGGCGCGCAGAATGGTGCGGTAGGTGTCGTCATCCAAAACAGTAAGGCCACCTGCCTCGAATTCGCCTTGCCACACACCTTGATCAAGTCCTACTCCTTCGATATCCAGGGAGAAGTAGACACCCTCGATAGGCGTCTTGATGGTGCGCCCAATGCCAATCCACAGCCCCACAGCGTCCAGTTGCACACCGATAGCGAAGTCCAGATCAAAGTCAGTGACCTGCTGAGTTAAAGCGTTCTGGATATTTACGAAAGGTTGAGTGATTAAGGATATATGGTCGTAAAACTTCGGCTTGTGTTTGTGGTAGGACGTTATTAAGCGCTGGTATTTCGTTTCGCTCATGCCGTCACCACCACGTTTATATTGTTGCTCTGACAAAGTGCAACCTGGTTAAAGGCGATTGGCACGTTAGCTGGCGACAAGCTGCTGGCCGCTTTGCCGATCTGTAGGTCGAGAATGTCATAAGTCGCACTGTCAGCGGCACCGTTAAGATTCGCGGGTAAAAACAACCTGTGCAGGAACACCGGGTCGCCTATTTCTATCTCATTGATGTAATCCACGATGGCGGCTTTTATCTGGTCGCCCACATCCGAGGTATACCCTGGCAACGCTTTAATCTGTAGCCGTGCGAAAATCTGTACGCCAGTAGGGCGGAAGAAACTGATCGGATGCACAATCCCGTAATTGTCGGTCACCGGGATCGTCGTCGTGCCGAACGTCCCGCCGCCTGGGGTTTTCTTTGTTGCGATAGTTTTCGCGATAGCCGCGGCGTCTCCACCATCGACAACAAGCGAGATCGAATGCGCTGGCAGCCCGTTAGCGTCAATGACGGATGTGTCATTCTCGTAGCCGCGATGGCGCTCTACGCCTGACAGTGAAGCTACTGCGCCCATAATACCGTCAAGCACGGTAAGCGACGGCAGCGCTACAGATATCGCCTGCCGCTGGCGTAGTTCCGCGTCCGTTTCCACCGGGCGCCCAGGTGTAGCGGCTGCCGGGTTCGTCACTGTTTGCCAGCCACGCGTCGGCGTGCCGATCACCGTGATTGTGCTTGGCGGGGCCACAATAGCGCCGTCAATCTGGCATATTGCCGTAGCCGTGTAGGTTCCGTTTGTTCCGATCGCTACGCTGGCAGGTAGTGACCAGGATATGCCGTTACTATCACGCACTACACCGTTAGTGATCTTGGTACCAACCTGCCCTACGATCAGAACGTCGGCTGTTGACCGGCTGGCCGGACTAACCGATATGCCGTTGATTTTAACATTCGACGCCAGCGCTGCTTTCTGAGCGGTTGCGGGGCTGAATGAGTTATAGACGGCGATCGCCGTATTGTTTGCGTCATGGATCCCAAGCGCGTAGATAGCCAACATCTGGCCGTCTTTGCTGTCTGGCTCCAGGTAAACGTCATCACCATAAATCTGCTGAAAATACCCGGTCAGCGTGTTGAGGATGGTCTGGTAATCAGGCGCGGTGATGCCGCTCGCGGTCACGGTGGCCGCAAGCCCAAGCGTATTGAGATTTAGCATTATGCCTCGCTGGTTACAGTCGTTTCGCCGTACAGCGTGTTGATGGTAGCGGTGAACACGACTCTGCGCGTATCACCGTTATATTCGGTGGTGAACTCAAGGATTTCGGTAACGCCCTGGGTACCAAGGATGCGCTCACGTACGGCCATGTTATAGGCTGAGGATTTGTGTTTGCCGAGGATGGCTTCGCGGTATGGGGTACCCACAGTGACATCGAGGAACCATTCACCGGTCCATAATTCGAACCGGGTTTTTACTGCCTGGGCGACCGCTTCCGGGGTGTTCGTCAGAAACGTGTTATCACCCTGGCCAAACGTGTAATCGCCGTTCTCGTCCTCTTTTCGGTATCTCATTGAGGTTTCCCCGTGCTACCGCCACCGGTTTGAACACCGCCGTGCGTGTGGCCCATTAAGCTCTTGCCACCTGCTGTCACGTCATTGGTGACCTTCACCGGCCCCTGCATCGTCGCCGTTCCGCCGCTGGTACCCATCCCCTGCGCCAGATTACCGTTGATCGTCACATTGCCGTTAAGCACGATTTCAGGGGAGTTAATCTCGGTACCGCCCAAGGCGCTCGCCGTCAGTTTGCCAGTGGTGGTTACGTTCACCGCATGGCTGCCCGGATCCAGTTCGATAAATGCCGCCCCATCGTCGGTACGCAACTGCGCGGCGCTGGTGCTGATGCCGCTGATTTTCTGCGCCTGAGACTGCGGGCCAACTCGCGCAAAAGCGTCAGCAAGATGATGCTGTCGTGGATCAACAGGCTCTTGTACCCCGCCGTTCTGCCACCAGTAATCAATGCAGCGATCGGCAAATTCCACAACACACTCGTCACCCGGCTTAATCGGGAATGTCAGCGTAACGCCGCCACCGCGTGGGAACTCTACAGGTACATCCACCAGCAGCGGCAGCGCTACTGATACGACAGAGCCGTCAGCCTGCCGAACAGGCGCTTTTACTGCAGGCTGTATCGTGGCGGTGACAGCATCCGGATCGAATGATTGGATAATACCAGGACAAGCCACGCGCAACCCGGTGCTGAGTGCGTCTGTCAGTGCCTTGTAGACCAGTTCAGGGGAGTCCTGCCGTTCGTTGTTCGTTATCATAATGGCAACGCCCTTACGTTAGATTGACTCATCAGCCCCGCGCCACTTTTCGCAATACAGATGATGTCCATATACCACTCGTTACCACGGGTATCACCGTAATAGCTGATGTTTTTGGCAATATAGTCGCCGTCCATATCCAGAACCGCCGGTTGCTGCAAAGAAGCCCCCGCTGTGCTGCCGGTGGCGATCTCCTGGCTGGAAAGCCCCACCAGATTGATAGATTTGTTATCGAGGCGGATTAGCGTATCGAGCTGGATATTCGGGTTTATCAGACAACGGACATTGATCCCGCCGTTTATTGTCTGCTCTGGCATACCAATCAGGCCCGTCTGTGCGTTCAACACAATGGCATCGGCCAGATAGGTATTCTCAGGCACCATCTGCAGGCGTCCATTCTCATAGCGCCACGTTGCCCGGCACTGCGCGGCCAAGCTGGAAACCTCATCCCGGTGCATGCCGAACATCGGTTTACCCCTCGGGGCTTTAGTGTCAGCAAACTCTGGTGTAGCACCTGCAACAATGTCGTAAACCCCGATCGGTTTCATCAGCGCTGTGTGAATGTCCTGCTGCGTGTAACCAGCGGCCAGCGTGGTGTTTATCACCCCGTAGTTGTGCGCCTGGTCGGCATCAGCAGCCTGGATCACGATATAGGTATCAGTCGGATTTTCGCGGCCCGTGTAGGAATACTGGATTTGCCCGGAAAATATCAGCCCAAAGTTATCCTGATACCCGGCAGAAAAACGGATTTGGGTAAACTCGTTCCGCCGGATCCGGTTGTTAGTGTCTCTGCTCAAGTTATAGATTTTGAACATGCCGGTAGCGGGGTAGCTGATGTCCGGGCGACTGATGTTAAAGCTGATTTTTAGCCCGGACAGCTCGAGCCCGTCACCCGCATCGTTCGCCACGATCAGGCTGCATTTTCGCATCCAGTTTGTTGACATATTTCACCCGAAAAAAAACCGCCAGGCGGCGGTCAGTTGGCTAAAAAGTAGAGGTGTGACGCTATCCCTAAATTGTCCTGCGTTGGCGGGGCCAGCACGTTCGGATCGGATACGACGAACAGCGCACCGCCGATCCCAAGGTAGCGGTATTGCGCCAGCAGGTCAGCACCGGCCACCAGCGGGACGCCCTGTATCAGCGGCGTCTTGTCGTTATTGGCGATATCCAGCACCCACCCCGCCGCATCACGCCAGATCAGTGTCATTTGATACTGCACGCCAGCAAGCTGAATAGCGAACTGCTGCGGCGTAGGCGTGAGTGGGATTTCAATCAGATTAGAAGCCAAGGAAGCCCCCTGTTGCACTCAAAATACTGTCTCGTTTTGGCGGTGTTATTGGGTTTTTCAGTCCCGTGTTGCTCACTCCGGCTGTATCCTGCGGATACTGCATATTCTCCGCCGGTGTTGTGCTTACCTTTTGCGTTTCAGTGATCAACAACTCGCGCAAGGTGAGCGTGGTCATCAGCACGTTTTCGCTGGTTTTGTCGGTCAATACCTCGATCGCCCGGACAAGCATGTTTTGGTATTGCCGCTTGCCCGTAGTCACCGAAAAAGGCACTTTGCTTTTCTGCAGATCAATCAGTTGCTGATAAACATCAGCGGGACTGGTACCCAACGACAGCCCTGTATCGACGTTAAAAACCTGCGTGGTGTCGATATCATCCAGAAGTGAACCGCCTCCAGCGAAACCCAGTTCCATCGTTACTTCTGACGGCCGATCATAAGCATGGTCACTCACCGGCGCGCCAATCTCCACCGGATGCTCTGTTACTTCCAGTGCATCCATGTGCTTTTCGCTAATAACCACGCTCGGCACGATAATACCGATCCGCCGACGCTGCTGTGAGAACAGCACAGATAAAATATCCATCAGCCCACCTGAGTTTGTAGATTACGGGTTTGCCTGCGATGAACCCCTTCGACTGCATCACCAGTCATTCGGGCTGTTTCTTGAGGGTTACCACCCCCTTGAACGTTGATATTGTATACCGCCGGATTATTGGTGGTTTGACTGACACCCGGTGTTACCGTCGCCTGTGCGGCCTTCAACACCATTTCCGGCGCATAGGGGTTTTTGCCGTTCTCGATCTGCGTGATGCCGTTCATCAGCATGGCCAGTACTTGCGGATCGTGAATATTTAGCGTTTCTCCACGGCCAACGCCCATCATTTTGCTGAGCTTATCAATATACTTCTGGGTGTTGTTTTCTTTCGGCGGAGCGAACCTGCTAATAATGTCTTCGACAGATTGCAACTTCTGGTAACCGGCTGCCTTCGAAGTACCGGTGTAATACGCTTTTATCTGCTTACCCAGCGCAGTGAAACCTTCGAATGCTGACTCAAAGCGAGCAAAGCGCGGCGTTGCGTGAGTTTCCAATGTCGCACCACTCTGGCCGACGAAGTTCAGGTTACCAGGGTTATTGTTACGAATACCGCGAGGTGCAGATGCTGATTGTGCGTGCTGTTCCGGCTCACCTGTATCAATGCCAAACCAACCTTTGACTGCTCGTCCTACACTTCTTGGGTCAAAGCCGGTTTTTTCCTTAACCCAATCAGCCGCGTCATTTGCGCTATCGGTGACGGCGGGCAATGCGTCGGGTTGGTCACTACCCTGGCTGATCAGCGCCTTTCCTATCCTGCCGACCTCCTTCCAGTTACCCTCTTTCAGTGCATTGATGAGGTCGCCGATCATTGACAGCATCTTGCCAAATTCGCCGAACTGTTTTGTCAGGTTTTGAATGTCACCTTTTAACGTCCAGTTTTTCAGATTGATGTTAAGTAGCTTGGCAATCTCCTTGCCAACCCCCTTAATGGATGCCATTAACTCATCCAGGGCTTTTAATGCAGAATCAATCTCAACTTCCCATTTGGCCCAGTCAATCAGGCTATTGCCTCCCTCCCTCCACGCCATGTAATCGTCGTAAAGCAGCACCAAAGCGGCGATAAGTGCAGTGACCATTCCAATGGGGGATCGGATAAAGGCGTTATTCAGTAAACGCCAAGCCACTAGCAATCCACCGAAAATCTTAATCAGCCCCTTGGTTTTGCCATCGAGGCGATCCCACCATTTCATCAGCGAGCCAAATCCCTGCACACCTCGGTAGACAAACGTCATGATGCTATCGGCCAGTGAAAGCACCTTTTTCAACACAGCAGTGATCGCCCCTTCAATTTTGGGGAAATTAAGCAGGATATTTTTCCGGAAAATTTCGAGATTGCCAGCCAGGCCACCTGCCAGATTGCTGCCGATCTTGTCGCGCATGATGCCAAACAGCGAGGTGAGCCCCGTCATCTGCGTCATAAACTTATTGGACTGTTCCGCAGCCTTCTGCGAATCGAACCCGGTGGCTTTCAACATCCCTTGATAATCAGCAGTGAAACCGGCCACACCACGGCGCATCGCCAACAGTGTATTTTCATCAATGCCGAGGATCTGCGCATATTGGTTCGCACGGTAATACGGCATCTTGGCCAGCTTATCACCGACCAGTGTCACCAGTTCTGCCGTGTCGCGCAGGTTACCGTTGGCGTCGCGCGTTTGGATCCCCAGGTTGCGCAGGAAGCCTTCTCCGCCTGGTGTGCTCCGCAAGAATCTGGCCAGGTTTTCAAGGGTGCCGTTGAACCCCTCAATGCTGCCGCCCGACTGGCTGAATGCGTATCCAATGGCCCGGATATTGTTCGCCGTGGCCCCGGTGCGCTGTGTCTGCCAATAGAGTTTATCCAAGCTGCTGGCGATTTTAGTGGTGTAGCCAACGATCGCCAGCGCGGCCCCCTCTACCGCCGCCCCCAACTTTATGGCATTGAGCGTTGCGCCTGTAATAACCGACTCAAACTTGCGGCTGCCAGCCTCATCGACATCGAACCCCAGCGAGATTAAAAAGTCCTTGATGGTTTCAGCGTTCATTGTCTTCCTGCCATTTTTTCAACAGATATCGGTTTTCCGCTTCCACATCGAGCGATTCGTTCATCAGCGCTATATCGGCCAGCGTCAGGGTGCCATCTTTAAGTGATTCAAATTTGCACATGTTGGCGTGAACCGGGCGCATCAGATAACTGCGCCCGTTCGGCAGCGATTCAGTCGCTATTGAGGCAGCTTGTCCGTACTGGTGGCGCTCTCTGGGGCTGCGGGAAAAAAATCCCCGAGAGAGTCCTGAACCACTCGGCCAACGATGGAAACCAGATCCAGGCCATTTAGGTCGTCAAACAGCATCACTCCTTGGGATGGCTCATAAATCTTTGACCACACATTCCCTTGCTGACGAGTAACAACCGCCAGGCAAGCACGGTTGATCTCGTTACGCCCTTCTTTGCTCAACTGGGAAACCGCCTTTACGACCAGCGGAATGATCTCATCGAAAAGACGGTTTTTATCATCCGCCAACGCTTTACCTTTGCCACTCATCACATCTTTGAGCAGCGGCACCATTCCGGAAAGAACGGGCGCCAAAGCGATCGCTACATCCTGTTGGGCAAAGGCGTTTAATTTGGCCGCACGATACTGTTGACCCTTGATTTCGAATTCCATGTATTACCCCTTAAAATGTGCCAAGCAGCATATCGACCTTGCCCGCATCAAATACCCACGCCACCGTGCCACCGTCTTTGGCGTTCTGCCAGTCGGGTACCTTCTGAAACGCAACTGATCGCGCAGAACAAACGTCATTACTGGCGCTGTTGCGCATCACAATGATGTTATTGCCCCAGGTCGCAGACGAAAGCGACTGAGCCGCATACAGTGCGCTTAATTTGGCATTTGTTGGGGAAGTCTTGAGCAACGTCACCGTGATGGTTCCGCCTTTCCCTGCGTGCAGGCTGTGCATTACGTCGCCCCCTGCACCGATGGTCATGGTGTTCTTTGCCTCAACCATGGCGACAGTGACACCCTCTTCAGAGTTACCTGATCCATAGCCCAGATCGAAAGAACCACCAGGACCGACGATCGAGGCAGAAAAATCCAAAAAGCTGTAAGTAGACATTTTCGCCCCTTATCGATTTACATTGATGATGACGTCAGCAAAGTGCACCGCGCCGGCCAGTTTGATCGCGCACTGGATCACCGGTGCGCGGCGTGTATCCCTTTCAGCCTGTGATTGACTGGCCACTGGCGGCGCGTAGGTGTAATAACCCGCCGTCAGCGTATCGCCGGTGTTCAATTCACCGACCGGATCGCCATTCCACACACCCGGCGCAATCAGGCCATTGGTAACCCCCTGCTCAAGCGAACCGTTGACGCTAGTCAGTAGACGCGTAACACCCGGATCGGTTTGTGGCACCTTGGTAGTGCTGGTATAGAGCACGTTGTAGAGGTTGTTCTGTACGTAGTTTTGCAGCCAGTCAAGACCGTGGCGCTCATCGAAGAAATCGCCGTTCGACATCACACCCTCTTGGATAATCGCGGTGTCATTGTCGTAGTGAACAAACACGTTGCAGTTCTTCGCGGTTAGCGTGTTGGCCTGCGATTGCGTCAGGAATTCCGCCGAGATACCTGGTTGTTGCTTGAATTTCAGGGTGATCGTGGTGTTGTTACCCAGGAAATTGACGGTGAAGGCGCGACCAAAAATAGACGCAGTAGCGTACGGGCTGGCGCTGGAATACTGTACAAAGGTGCGTCCGTAGGTTAACGCCTTCAACTTGCTGGCAATATCGGTCGTGTTGTCCAGGTCAAGAACGCCGGTGTTCTGCGTGGTGTGACCATAGATACGAGAAACATCCTCGGACTGGATAAACGCAGCCACGCTCACCACATCGTCATCAGAAAGCGACGTATCCGCGATTTGCAGGCCATACCAGCCTGTAGACATGTCGGCCAGTTTGAAGATACACGACTGAATGTTTTCAGCCGCTGCTCGCGCTATAGCTAAAGCACCGTCATTTTGCGCCGCCTTCATCATGGCGGAAACGTCGGTACCGGTGGTGTTCGCCGAACCGTAGCCAACAGCAGAAGACGCTCCGGAGGTTTTCGACGTGATGAGAAAACGACTGTTTGCCGCATCCCACGTCACTGTGGCCGTGGTTAATTTCTCGGTGATCCGCGCGGCAACACCGTTAAGGTTGGTTTCAGCCGAGAAATTTAGCGCAGTGATGGTCTTCGCGGTGCCGTCGATGGTGATCTTCATCGAACCATCGGTAACCGTCGCCCATGTGCTGATTGCCATTTGTGCAGGTGTCAAAATCCCACAGCGCAGTAATGCGGCCTGGTCAGCCTTGACCCAGCGCCCGATAAAGAGGGCTTTCGGTTGCGGTGCCTGCTGAAAGTAAAGCGACGCTGCACTATATTCCGGCGTATTCATGCCAAAATCAGCCCCAACCTGCGTAATGCTGGAATAGCTGCGCATGCGCTGATTGCCATCAATGACCGGGGATCCGCCGACAATGAGTAACGCCCCGAAGTTTCGGCCCTGCGCAGCACGCAAGGCCATATTCACCGTCACGTTGACGATGTTCGATACAGGTAAGCCCTGTGACATAGATTATTCTCCGAAGAATTGAACCGGTGCTTCCACCAGCGATTTGATACCGTACTCGCGGATAATTTTGCGGCGCAGGCGGACGGTGATGTCGTACCGACGTACCCACTGGTTATTAATGAGTTCAGGGAGGTTAAATATCCGCCCGCTGTCCAAGAGGGTCAGGCTGTTTTTTTTCAGTTCGTCGTTGTTCTGCGAAACGAATAACCCATCACGAAAACGGGTTACCATCGACATTCCCTGCGGGCCGTAGAAGCAGCACAGAATATCGATGGTTTCGTGTGACCACTGTTCGGCACTCTCATCACCTTGGATGTAAGCCGGGTTGGCGTCTTCCTGCACCCCAGCAATACCGAATGCGCACCATGTTGTGCCATTTTTTGGTATTTGGATCTGCGGGTCAGTCCATCGACGGTAGACAACGCTTTTTTCCAGGCCAGTGAGCCCACGGATCCATCGGCTAATGAGGCGCTCAAACCCTTCATCATACTCAGGGGACAGGCCAATGGGGGTTAGGTAGCCTGATGTGGTGCTATCGTTGCTCACTTAGCTACCTCCCATCTCCACCAGTTCGCAATGCGCCTGAACGAACCCAGCGCCATAGCGGGTATACGGGTCAACAAACGTTACCCTGTACACTCCCCCGTCATAAGTGACCAGATCAGCATCCAGATAGGGGCCTCCATCGCTGCTCTTCATGCCCTGGGTCAGCCGGAATTGCGTTACGATGAGGATTGCGCCGTTGATATTCTGTCCCGCCGCCATTCGCTTGGCTTCAAGTGAACGATCAACAGTAACCACCCCACTAAAAGGAATGTTCTGGGAGGTATTCACGGGGAAGTTATCTTCATCAACACTCTGATTTTGCCGACGGCAAACCAAAGAGGTGTCTACAAAGTCAGGATCCAGCAGCACCTCTGTAACGTCGAGAAATGGCATTATTTACTCCTTACTACATAGGTGATGGAGCGAAGCAGATAACCATGAGCCCATAACGGCTTATCACCAGGCAGACCTTGCGCACGGCGGTTGGCCTTCGTCATATCGGAGATGGGATGCAGCCTATCTCCGTCGCCGATCACCTTCTTGGAAGCATCACGCGCAACCTGCCCGGCCTTCTCCAGCTCATTCAGTGCCGCCGACGAATTACCCTCCAGCACCAGCTCGGCGGCAGCTTTCAGGTGACCAGTGGTGGTGTCGCGTGAATCTTCGATCCCCATATCCAGAAAGGGGCGCGGCGGTAGCGTGACTGTCTGACCACCAATGCTTACGGTGGCACCGGTTGACTGCAGATAGCCAATCTCGGCGTTATTCAGAGCCTCCCCATCCTCTCGTGCCGCATTGGCCTCTGGTATGCCCACCAGAACATCCATTTTTGAGAGTGAACGCAGGGCCGATAACACTGATTCGGCGTTGTCCCTTCTGATCTTGAGTCCGCTTTTCATAAGTGCCCCCACGTTTTACCCTGGACGACGAAGCGAATAGTTCCTCTTGCCACACCGAACATCACAGATAAGGCATTCACACCGTGAGTCATTGAACCTTTCACGTAGTTTTCGCGAATCCATTTAACATCGCGGTCGGTTAGTTTTGACCCTGGGTGTTCTTCGCCTTTCGGCTCGAAACAGCGTCCTCGCTCAACTTTATCCTTCATATTGTCTGTGTGAGTTCCAACGACGAGATGCTCTGGGTTTATGCACTTTGGGTTATCACAGATGTGTCGCACTGACATACCTTCGATATCGCTGAGGCTGATGCCTCTATTTTCGCAATACACCAGTCGGTGCAAGCGAATGTGCACTCCCTGGCGAGTCACACCTGCATAACCATGCTTAGTGTTCTGCCTATGTTCGATACACTCATTAACCAACATAAAAACCCCGTTAAAGAAGCTGCCTTCCGCCCGCACCGAACATTTCCCACCACCAGAAAAACTCCCGACCGTACTCGGTGTTATTCCAAAAACCCGCATCCGGATCGATGATGCCCGACACGTCATAGCTGACGCTGACCTTATCGACCGATTTGGATGTAGCCACGCCTCCGCCGGAAGTATTCAACGCCCCGCGAGCTGCCGATGCGGTGCGCTTGGCACGCAATTCGACATAGTGCGCCGTCATCAATTCGGCCAGGTAGACGAACTTATCGCCAAACTTGTCTTGATTGAGGAGGTCGTCAGCCATTGAGAGGTAGAAATTTACTGAAGCGTCAGGGAAACGGGTTTTATCTTCGAACTCTGGGAAGTCAGTGCGAAACTGATCACTTGTTGGTAGTAGGCTGTTTTTTGGCATTGGCTGAATCCTTCGCGTTATCTGCGGGTGCCTCGCCGTGATCAGCCTTATCACCGGCCTTTTCGTCCAGCTGCGCCTTGAGGCTGGTGATTTCGTTGTCCTTGTCGTCCAGTTGCGCTTTCAAGTTGGTGATCTCACTCTCCAGCGCGCCAACACGCACGGTCAGATCGCTGTGTTGTTGCTCTTTTTCAAAATCCTTCTCATCAAGGAGTTTGGCGTAAGAGCTGAATGCCCAGTGATTTTTGACCTCATCAGGGAAGCCATCGTGGATGCCTGGTACCAACTCAAACTTGGTTCCATCGGCAAAGCTGAGTGAGGCAGCTCCAGATACGATATATTTCATTTTGATACTCCATGAGGGGCGGGTTTCCCCGCCATCACTTGTCAGGCCGAGGGGATGTCCAGGTAAGAGATCGTATTGGAATACGGAGTTTCAACCTGACCCAGCTTGCCGTAGTACACGGTGAGTTGCTGCATGCCGCGATACTCCAGTGGTGTGCTCAGAAGCGGCACCATCGGGAAGCGAACGTATTTTTCGTCCTGGGTATAAGCAACGATACGATGCGCACCACCAGCACCACGCTTGGATGCCCACTTCATGGAGACGATCTCCAGTGGTTCCCCGTTCTCCTGGAAAGCGATCGTGTTGATTTTCACGTATTCCAGCACGGAGATGTTGCCAGCAGAAGAAACCTTTTTGCTCGCCAGCAGGCCAAACAATTCAGGGGCCATACCGATCTTGCCTGGGCATACGGCATAGCCAGAACGCAACCAGCCATCGGAAAGCACCAGGTTGATATCCTGCACGATCACGTCAGGGTCGGTGGTGGCGGTCCATTTGGCCGCGGCAGCCAATGGAATGACAGAAGGCAGGTTAAGCAGCCCAGACACGCCCAGCTCGGTATCACCGATATAGACCTGTTCGTCAGTATCCATATTCCACTTGAGCTTCATGCCTTCGTACTTTTGCGTATCGATCGGACGGCCAACCTGTTGAGCGGACGCCAATTCCAGCACTGTCCAGCCAACCTCTTGCGCCCACGGGGTCAGGTTATTACGCGTTGGCGTGATATCCAGTTCCATACCAGGGACCGCAGTGCCCTTCTTGCCCATCCAGTTCTTGCCATTTGGATTAGGTCCGCCGACGCTGGCAAAGTCGGTGTTGGTAAAGGATGACACTTCGTCAGCGATAGAAATGTCGCTACGCAATGGCATGTCGCGCGTCCATTTGATGGACGTTAACGGCATGTTCAGCGTTTGATCCATGCGCTCCAGTTCGCCGACAAGGAATGTGCCGGAGGAGTCGATGGTAGCTCGGTCAATTGTAAACATTCAATTTTCCTTAGATGTTATAGGCGATTTCAACGCGGCCGTCGGCTTCGCCTGGCCCCATCACCTCTGCACTCGGCAACTGAGGTGTATTAGTTGCAGTGGCATCCTGCGTCAGAACAAAACTCCCTACCGGGCTTGCCTGGGTGCCACCAGCGACACGGACGTAAACAGGATCGCCCTTCTTGGCTGTCGCCGCACTACCGGCGGTTGCCTTCACGCAGATGTAACCGCGCTTGAGGTTGTCGCCGACTTGGTTAGCACTGACGCCAAGATGTGCCAGATCTGCGAGCGAGGTGATTGGATATGGTCGAACCAAAATACCCTTCACTTTTTCGATGGTGTCTCCATCGACCAGCGGCACAAATTTGTCACTGACATACTTGCCAACCAGCCCGTAAGAGGTGAAAGGCTTCTGAGTATCCAGCGTCACCGGCTCAATGGTGAGATCGCGGGGACGAGTCACAGCACCGGTAATGCCCATGGGCATCCGGGTTAAATAAGCAGTTCCTGCCATGTTGATTACCTTATTTCTGTTTGGCCCAGTGAGCGGCATACAGCTTGTTCAGCTCTGCCGGTGTGAGGTATTTTGAATTGGTAGCGCCGTCGATGGTGCGCAGCGCCTGTGGGTTGAGCTGGTTCTTCTGCTTGTTCATTGCCACGGCGGCAGTGAAAACAGCATCAACAGTAGCCTTTGGTGCCTTGCTAAAGTCACCCACACCGAAGGCCTTCAAGCTGTCGCCTGTGCGCATGGCGTGATCCAGTACCTGACGTTTCAGCCCCTTGTCGGTCGCCGGGGTGAAGCCTGGACAGATGATTTCAGCATCAGCAATGATGTTGCGGCGGTAAGCGGCATCAGCAGTGACCTTTGCGTCCTCTTCCAAATCCTCATCACCGGTTTTATTTTCCAGTTCGAGGGTCGAGCTATCCGTGGTTTTGCCCTCCAGCGCATCAATGCGGGCAATCAATGCCTGCGCCCAAGCGGGGACCTCCTCATCACCGGTTTTATTTTCCGGGGCCGGGAGATTGTCCGTGGTTGTGCGATCCTCCAGGGGTAACGCCGTTGCCTGAGATGGCACGTTAATGTTGATAGTATGGCCGGGGATCGAACTCATCCCATCCGACGGCACCTCATCGATGAGCTGTTGTAATGCCGCCTCATCTTTTGTCTTGATGGCCGTAGCCAGTTTTTTAAGCCATGACATTACAGGCCTCTCCTTTTTGATGGTTGGGGCTGAATCCCCGAGAGCACAACGAGACCCCGCCCGGCCTTTTTTAACGAGCGCCGCGTGGTTTCCTGTGATTTGGTATTGCTTGCCCTTGCCGGGGGCCAGTTGCTTGTATTGCGCGTCATAACCGAGGCTCACATCCGTAATGCCGCGATTAACTGCGTCGATCGCCTCGCGTCGTTTGATGAGCATGTCGCATAGCAACAGGTCTGATTTATCACCTGTACCGCGGCGAACGTTCTGGATGTGTCCTTGGGCCAACTTGGCGAAATTGTCTGGCGACACAAACTCAACATCACCGTTCTCGTCTTCCGGGTGGTCGAGCGTTATGGCTACGCCCTCAAAGCTTGCCATAGTCTCCGGGGAGAAAACTTCGTCTTCAGTTCGCCATACCGTAACCGTGCCACTCGCATCTGGCTCCAGGTCGATTTCTTCAGGTAGGTACACCTGCGTACCGGTACGGGCGACGGGTACGTCTTTACACAAAAGTGAACCGTCGGCCAGTTGGTAGCGCGTTTCGCCCAGGCGGGTCGTAAAGAAATATTTCATGAGTTACCTGCGGGCATTAAAAAGGCCGCCAAGGCGACCAATCGATAGAAGGATAATTGCATTCATTTCTGGGCTTTTTAACATAATGACCCTTTTGCGTACCGCCAGATCAGCACTCACGCCGTAAACACACCGAAAGGGTTAAAAGTCGATATCAAATGCCGGGAATTCCCGGCTTTCTCAATACAACATTTTGATAACAAATCGCGGGTATTGGGTTTGGGGTAAAATCGATGCCCTACGCTGTGTTTTTTACTTTCTCGGCCCGGGTATCTGAACTTCAGGCCAGCATTGGCAATTGGGTAAGCATCCCGCGTGCCCGGTCATTCCGTCCAGTGTTGGCGGGTTAGTCCAGAGCACAAATTTATCCCGCATCTTTTTATGTGACGGTCTGGTGCCTGCGCCTTCAATGCGCCACCAGTAGCCCTCAGAACCTACTGATAAGGCGCGAGCCTGTGTTAGCGCACCGGTTGCCCTTCCGATTTCAGTACGGGCTATAAGCCGCGCTCGACTCGCTGCAACTTCACCAGACTGCATAATCATTTCGTAGAGCTGATCTGGACGCTCACCATTAATAACTGCCTGAATTGCGCGATCCTGAATGTCTTTCACGCGGTCGGCGGCTTCCAGCGGTAGCGATTTCATCAGTTGGATTTGACGATAGACAATATCCTGCGTCACCTGTCCAACATGGGTATTCCCTACCACATCGCGCAAGCCCTCGGATATCTGCTGAGATACCGATCGCCACTGGTGCCATTCTTCACGCTCAACCTGCAGGAACATTTTTCGCGCCACCATCGCAGCCCAGTCATCAATAACCTGTGAGTAATCGATGAGGTGGCCAGCAATGGTGTTAGCGCTTGCCTGGGAACCATCGTAAGAACCAGTGACTATCTGATTTATTTGGCTGACTATCCCCAGTAGGCTTTTGCTGTAGATCAGTTCCGAACGGCGGCGGAGGGCTGGTTTCAGATTCATGCTCCGCCCACTCTTTCTGCGCATTCTCGATATCCTCATCCGTTATTGAACCACCGATGCCGATCACGTCTGAAATATTGCGCAAGTCGCTCATGGCTGAGTGGACGGTAATGATCTGGCGGTCAACAAGTGCGCCCAGTGCGCTGGCAATGTTATTGGCCATTGTTGCGCGATCGGTGTCTGACATTTCCCACAGTTTGTTAAACTCGAATGAGAAATCATCAGGCAAGGCCTCGCCGAACTCTGACCGCCAGGTAATGTCCAGCAGCCAGCGAATGTGTCGCCTTAGACGACGCTCTTGCAGCGAGTTAACCCGGCTGTAATAGTTCTCCAGGTCACCGTCACCCGTACTAAATCCGGCGGGAGATTGACCGAACAGGCGAACCAGTGGAATACCTGTTGCACCGGAAACCTGCTCGGCAAAGCGTAGGATGACGTCAGCAATACCCGCGAACGAGTAGCTGTGCGTCTGGAACTCATCGCTCTTATCCATCAAGGTCATGCCCTCAATGGTCTGAAACTCTCGGATCAAGTCCAGGTGCTTCTTGAGTCCCTCCTCCAGATCCCCGCCTGCGGCCAGGATTTTACGTAACCCATCAATGCTGTATGTGCGCAGGTGCGCTTTGTGGATCAACTGCGTGGTGCCGACCGTTGCGGTATCGAATGCTTGAACGCGTTCGAATATTCGCTCTACGACCGACATCCCCCAACCATTCTCCGTTAGCGCCTGTTGATACGGCAGCGAGTCCCCCTCCATTCGGATGAGGCGGCTATGGTGGATATTCCAGGGAGGGATACCAGCAGCGGCCGTCACTACCTTGTAAAACTTCGGCTTACCAAATGAGGGCCCGTAGTCGCTCACCAGGTCATCGTAACTGGGTGCCACCATCCATCGATCAAGGCATATCACGCCTTGAAACTGGCCCTCTTTGATGAAATCCAGCCTCAGAGGCGTAGACATGTCCTGCCCTTCGATCATCACAACCAGCAGAGCACCACCGTAGAGGCGTGACCATTTAAGCGTATCGTTCAGCCCGTCCCAGATGCCCGCACTATCCCAAAAGGTTTCGACCTTCCCTTTCTGCCCAGGCTTTAGCTTTGAACTAATGTTAATCCCTTTGCGGGTCATATCATCAGCCATTGCGTCCACACCGGCACCGATCAGGAAGGACGAGCGGTAGGCAAATTCGAGCTGAACACGGTTGCGGGTTATATACCCTGGAACGTAGGTACCTGCAGACTGAATATTCTGTGTTTGAGCGCCCAGTTTCGCGGGGAAGTTGTTGAACCCGTCAGCAGTCCTAACGGGCTTGTTCGCGCCGTTTCGGCGATTCTTACGGGCCATATTTCCTCACTAAAAATTAGCGATGTTTATTTCTTCCTACCCAGCGCGGCCCAGACATCCAAGGAGCTGTCCATTGGGGCGTAGTTAATCATCACTGAGTCGGCCAGGTTCGGCGACTTGGTGCCGTCAGGCTGTTTATCCACGATGATTTTGCCAACCCCATTTATTGAATAGGTTGGCTGTGAAAGCTCGATAATGAGTTTGTCTTTCCTCTCCATGGTTCCGCTGATGGAGATGATTTCGTCGGGGTTGTAGGCCATGCCTTCTTTTACTGCCCGGTAGGTGTTCTGGAATAGCTTGCGTAAGCGCCACCAACTTTGCGCCTTGGCATTGGCGAAGAAGTCTTTATTTAGTCGCCCCTTCTGTCCGCTATCTCCTTTTACGGCCTCTTCATCCGGCTCAAACACTGAGCTACTGCCACGGAATGGCGTCGCTGTAATCTGGCGCACCTGCTCAATCTTGCGCTTTTCATTGATAGCGCGGGCGTCACCACGTACCCCTGCACCTAGTCCATCCTCATCAAAGCGGAAAGCCTCTAGATCATGGAGGTCGCACAGGCCGAAAACTTTCTCGACCGAACCGTAGATATCACTACCCACACCAGACCACTCCTCCACATCCTCCAGCAGGAAGCCGTGACGCCATGAGAGAGCGTTTTTATCTCGGCCCTCGTCCGCCACATCCATCGCACCCAGGCGCTGGCCGGTCGGCTGGATCCCGAGTTTGATATGAGCATCAACAGCGGCCTGCACCCATTCAGACGGGATCAGAACACCTTCAGCTGAGGCGCTATAGTTCAGGTCTAGTTCCTGCGCCACAATCACCGGGTTATCGATTTTTTGGCATTCTTTCGCGTACCACTCATCATCCTTGCGCGGATCGCTGCGCCAGTGAAACGTGAATACGGGAATGTTGCCGCTGTGGCGTTTCTGCGCGAACGGGTTGTTCATGCCGTTGACCGATGAGAGATCGATACGGCAGCGCGTGGTTTGCGATAGGGACGCATCGATTAACAGCGGGCGCTGGAGGAATGCGCTCTCGTCCACGAAATACATGGTTGAGCGGTCACCGCGCCCGATGTTGTCACCAGCCTCACCCTTGATGATTGAGCCGCTATCAGGGAACTCTACGCGCATGTATGGGGCGTGTTTCTTCTCGTCCCACGATCCGCGAAACTCTACGGGCAGCGTGGCAATAAACTTGCGGGCCTTCCAGAATAGCGCTTTAGGGTCGCCGGTACTGTCCACATACTCTTCTTTGCGCGAGCCGAACCCTATCACCATCTCTTTATTGAAAAGGCATAGCGTGGCACTCAGGCCGACTGATACCCAGCTAAGGCCCATTTCGCGACTTTTGTCCGTCAGCCCGTTCTCCATATTGCGACGGCGATCCATGACCCAGTGAACCCACTCTTCCTGTTTGGGGAACAGCAGAAACGGAATGGATACCGGCAGGCCGTAGTCCAGGTTGCGCGGGTCGGTGGTCATGCCCCAGTCAATAATGAACTGAGCAGGGTTGTCACGGTAGAACGCCCGGAGAGCGGGCAGCATTTCAGGATTAGTGCGAATGCGCTGTAATCGCTCCATGCGCCACTCGAACACCATTTGATAATCAGGGTTCTTGAAGTCGAACGGGAACGGAATAGGCATAACTGACTACTCTGGAAAAATGAGAGAAAAATGGGACTTTTTAACATAAACACCGTTACCCGCACCGCCGTAACACCACTCGCCCACACCGTGCCCTCAACGCCCTGTTTCCCAGGGATTTCACGGCAAGATAGCGAGGAACGGACTGCATAAACGCTGCATAAAAACGGCCAATTTTGCATAGCATTAAAATTGAATGAACCGGCTATTTCTGCCAGTTTCACCCCATCATCTTGCTGTAGGCCTCTGCGGCTTCTTCCGGTGTCATGCTGACTGTCTCGGTCTGAATTGGGCCACCGCCAGCGCCGGTCACTTCGGTTTTCTTCGGTGCCTCCCAGCCCTGCATTTCGCCGATCTGCTTGATGGCTCCGCGTGAGTCATGCAGCTTTAACTTGATGCCCTCTTTGCCAGCGGTAACCTCTGCGATTGCGTCCAGCAGTTCCGGGTGTTGTTTCACCGAATCCTTGAAGCGCCAGGCGGCCTGAATAATCTCTTCGCCAGTATCAGCATCAACGCCAATCTTGTGCTCTGAGAAATCCACCAAGTCACGGACGCGAGCGCGGCCCATCACTGATAATCGTTCCAAGGCTTCCGTGCGTGTCATGATGGACTCGCTTACCGTTTCGTACTGTACGGACTGGAGGAAGGCTTGAACGTTATCAAATGTTACCATCCGGCTAGCTTGCGCCCTTGCTGTGTCATCTGTTTTTGCCTTCCCCCCAGCGGCTTTGTACGCCTCTGTCTGGTTCTTGCCTTTGATGAGGTGCGTGACAAACTTTTTCTGTAGCGCTGTCAGGGCATCGAAAAGCGCCTTCTGTTCTTTCGTTAGCGTCATTTTCGACTCCTTTTAGAACTATCTACTGCTTCTTGAAGTATAACCCTCGTGATTTGGGTAACCCGTCCAGCAGGAAACAGGCCGATTATTCTGCCAAGACGGAAAATTAGCCTGGTATTTTGGAAGAAAATAAAATGCCACCAGCAGCCGTGCGCAGGGTGCGCGGTAGGTGACTAATGGCAGCATTGCTTATCTGTAATATCGAACCCTCTCAGCGAAAAGGCTCTGTATTACTCCCGGTTTCGTCCACCACGGCACCGGTAGGCCGCTACGCTATGACACGGTGTTACCTGTTATTGATTAACCCCACCCACTCGGCACAATAGGAAAATGCGTCACGGTTAAGACGGAGAGACAGCGACAGGTAACGCATTATCGAAGCCACTCGGCGAATGGCTCCTGTAATGCAATCAGACTCTAACGAAGGATGCATCGGTGGTGATGAGGCGGCGGATCATCCTGGCGGCTTCACCCTCAATTTCTGCGATGGTTTCCGGTGTCAGTCGGCGTCCGGCATATTTCTGTTCTATCTGAGAGAAAATGCTCTTCACGTCGGAGCTTTCGGGGATGAGGATTTCGATACTTAGCTGGGTGCCAGGGAAAATAAAATGGTTGGGGCATATCTGCATTGGGGTTGCAGTTTCCACCTCTTCCTCTTCGACCTTTACGCCATAAAGGTCCATGAAGATTTCAGTGATTTTTTTTACTTCTGACGCGCCTGCCGCCGACATTCCTGGGCTGCTCAATCTGGCCTTAATCACTTCCAGCGCAGCCTCTTGCCCTTTCAGTGGTAACAGTTGAATATTGGGTTTCATGCGTTATCCTCAAAAAAGAAAGCCCCGGACTATGCCGAGGCTATTGGTTGTTTCTCGTTTTATCCCGCTGCCACTTAATCAGCCCCTCAATCCGAGAGGCGCACACATCAAGTTCGTTCTGCGCCACATGCAACGCTACGACCGCATCGCCGAACGTTGAGCCAGTAAACGGGGTTTTCTCGCATAGCTGCGTATATACCGCTGGCGGGTACACGTAGATAATCTGTGGGGCCGGTGCTGGCTTAGGCCTTTCCGTGCAGGATGTCGATAGCAGAATCAGGCAGGCGCTGATTGCTACAGTCGCTAGACTCCAACGCTTTGCGCAACGTTCTGTTTTCAGCATCGGCCTTGGCCCTCTTCTGCCGTTCGATCCGTAATTGTTCTTCGGTGGCGCGCCGGCCAGCGTCGATTGACTCTTTCAGCGTGGTGATCGTTTCGTCGCGGCTTTCTATGCCCTTCGACAACTCGGTATTAGCATCACTTAGCGTCTTGTTCGCCTTATTGGCTTTATCTAGCCGGTAGGTCAGCACCCCGTTAATGCCGCCCAGGCAGATAGCCACCAGCAGCACGCCGACCAATCCATATTTCATTTCATGCTCCAGGTGCAGAGTTCATGCTCTATCGCCCGGCGATTCATCAGCCCTTTCCACTGCTTACCGCCTGCGTATGTCCAGCGACGCAGCTCATCACAAGCACCCTTATGGTCACCTGCGTTGATTTTCTTCAGCATCGTGGAGTTACGGAAAGCGGTGACACCAACGTTATACGCAAAGGTGTAAATTGCGGCCCGCTGGGTGTTGCTGATGTCCGAGCGGATGTAGGGATCGACACCAGCGGCCACTGCCTTTAAATCAGCATCAAGCAATGCCCTGCACTCTTTCTCTGTGTAGCGCTTACCCTTGATGATGTCTTTGCCGGTGTGCCCATAGCAAACGTCTAGCGTTCCGGCGACATCCGGTGAGGCAACGTACTTTATGCCCTCAAGCTCTGGAAGCATCACACTGGCAATCACCAGGGCGCTACCGGCCAGATATGGCGAAAGCTTTCTCAACAATCCTTCGCGCATGTTAAATCTCCTTCGGGGCTTTCTCGCCCAGTTCGGCAATAACTTGCACGGTGGCTGATGGGTTGCTTGGGTTTGTCTTGTCGCTGATTTCCTGCAGTATTCTGGTCCGCTTCATTTGCTCTCGCCGATTCAGCCGATAAGTCAGGATACCGAGCGCAATACTGAACGCCACGCCGATAATAAATCCCCAATCTTGCAGTGATAAGCTAGCAAAGAAGGCGGCAAGACCAGCACTGCTGTATGTCGCGTTGCTGTATCTGTCGTCCATCTTCATGATCTCCACCTCCCGCATTCGGGCAGTGTGCTGTTTTAAATAGGGTTAGCCCGCCAGGCCGTAGTCACTCAGCGATAAACGAGGGTGTTGGGGTGATTGACTGTTTTAACGGGCGACTAGATGCAAAAAGGCCACGCATATGCGCAGCCCTATGTTTTGTTGATTTCAATCAATTAACGATACGTTCAGGATTGCTTAAAAACATAAGAATCGTTAATGATACTAACCACTAGCTTGCTCAAGCAGCTAATCCATCTTATGTAGTGCCGGTTCCCTGGTGTTGGTCATATTGACTCCCACCGCCCTAACGGAGGGTGGTGGTTTTTTTTGCATTCAAATCGGCAGCAGTGTAATTATAGATGCCCATCCTGAAGTTGGTGGCATGCCAACCAAAAATGACAACATGCCTTTCTGAACGCCTGGCCCTGAACAACTCTAGTTGCTTAGGGCATTTTTTTCTTTAAACAATGCGATAGATAGCACTAGGAAAAATCATGCGTGAATGGCTCACATTACTGTTTTTGGTTTCCACTCTGGCGATTTTGTCAGCTTTATTGTTTTTCAACATGATTTGGTTCAAATAGCAAAAAGCCCCAGCGGTTAGGCTAGGGCTTGAATGGGTGCAGGTCTTTCCCTGCCGTCACTTCACATCGAGGGGCGCATTCACAAACCCGACAAAGGGATCGACTGTGCGTGTCAAAAAATAGAATACGCCCTTCTGATACGCCAGAATAATCGGTTGAGCACTCACCACTGAGATGACCCGACATCATTCCCTATACAAGCCAGCAAGTGCTCATTCGATTGTTCTGGAGCGGTCAGCGGGAATCGAACCCGCATCATCAGCTTGGAAGGCTGAGGTAATAGCCATTATACGATGACCGCTTTGGTGGCCCTTGCTGGACTTGAACCAGCGACCAATCAGTTATGAGCCGACTGCTCTAACCAACTGAGCTAAAGGGCCGAAGCGCGAATACTAATGCAGTGAGGATAACCGCACAATACCCATTGATATCTCTTTACAATTCACGATATTTCTCTGCTTCGAATTTCTCGCTCAACTCCAAGCTGTTTGGCAGTAATGCCCAGGCGACGTAGAAATCATGCGGGATCATTTCTTCCATCAACCAGGTGTGAATACCAATGTGGTAAACCTCGCCGTCTTCTTCAAATGCCCGAATGTGTCCTTCATGCCACCCATCGCAGGGATTGAGCACCAGCACACTTTTGCCGTCGAGGTCTGCTGTCGGTAGTTCGCTTGCGGGCCTAAAAATCAGTTGCTCGGTTACCTGCTGTGACATTGGCGATCCCCATGAACGCAAAAACCCCGCCGTAATATTGGCAGGGTTTCGATGGTAAGCGGTGTGGCGAAGTAACCACTCTTATCAGATTAACGCCTATTTTGTAATTACACAACCCTTTTTAGTGCGGGTGGATAAATACATTCCTTTTGGCAAGAGGCATCCATTTCCAGAGGAACATTTAGCACAGCAAGGCAGCCATCAATAAACCCCTCAGCTTTCTGCAGCCGGGTAGATACGTGATTGTGCGATATACCTAATTTCATGGCCATTGTGCGCAACGGTAATCGTTGGACGTAATACCACTCCAGTAACGTGCAAAGGTACGGGTCTTTTTTCTTGAGGCAAGCCACAGCTGAATTAATAATAAGTCCATCATCGTCACAGCAACTGGGCCGAGATTTTCCTGATGCCGGTAACAGCCCTTTAAACCCACCAGCGATCGGCGAATAACCCACACCAGCTCCTTCATTGGCCGCCCATGCGCCATAGCGTTCAAGTACCAATTGAATATCACGCATTACCTGCCCCCTTAGACTCATATCTCGCCGCTACCAGCGCCATTCTGACAACCAGCTTGCTGTGCGCCATGTTTAATAATTCAAGCCGTTCCATCCAGATCCCGACGCGCCCGGTGTAACCACCATGAGCGGCGCGGATGTACTGCTCGATGGTGTGCTCATCTTCTGAGGTAAGTTTCATGCCGCTGCCTTTTTGTAGAAAACCAACTCACGAACCTGATCACCGTTCACAATCATGTCGTTAAAATCTCCCGCATCGCACCAGCGGACACTGACAGACACTAAATCGTTTTTAGCTAACAGGTTCGCATGTGCGCACTCAAACGCTGCCGCCTGTCCGGTGGCAGAGTGAAGATCCATATCAGCAAAAACAATCAGGCTTTTTACCCCGGCTGGTACTCTGAATTTCTTCATGAAATTACTGTTAATGGTGGCCCAGGTATTAACACCGTAGACTTGATGGCAGGACAGCGCTGTCTCTATGCCCTCCGCAACACCCAGCGTGGATGAGACAGGGAACATGCGAATTGCAACCGAGCGAGCGTGATCCAGGTAGTTCTGTTCCTGCAACGATTTAAGACGCTTGGCGCTATCACCAATGCTTGCCTTTTTGTCACCGTCAAGCAGTGTCTGGTGTAGGTAGCAAAGCTCCCCCTTGTCATCCGTGGCCAGTGAATAGAGCGCCTGGTACACCTGTCCGGCATGGCGCTGACGGTCATTAAAGCGAACAGCCTCAGCAGGCAGACGGTTGATCCCGCGCTGACGCAAATACTCGGCGCCCGTAGTTCCCCGCAGTTCGACCAACTTGGAAAACTTGCTGATCACGCGCTGCCGTTGCTTTGCTGTCGAGCTATTGGCAGGTAAAGCCATGTGCCGATAACTGTTGCCAAGAAGCTGATCCACCTCCGCGCACAGAACCGCGAATGATTTACCTTGTGTCAGGTTAAGCAGCTTCATCCCATCACCGCTTTCGCAGGTGCAAATCCACGACCCCGTACCTTGGTGATCATCTATGCGGAATTTCCCTCGAGCACCACACAGGGGACACTCCCCCTTGAAGTGATTCTTTCCGGTAATCGGCGGTAAACCAAAATATTCAAAAATCTCGGCCCAGCGGCCTTTTGCTGCTTCTGATGTTTTCACGCGGATTTCCTCAGGTGCTTACGTATTTCTTCAAGATGGTTTTTGGCATTGTTCGTTTTAGTAGGGACGGAACTGCCGCCACTGCAAGGCTGCGAAACTGTATTCATGGCTTTCGCGTTGCCCTTTGCGAACTTAATTAATTTGTGTTTGATGTAACTGTTGACCTCTGGTGTTATCTCCATAGGAAAATCACTCAGATTGTTCGGCCACTCGCCAAACTTGTCGCGGAAGGTATGGGAGCACCAGCCATCACTAACGGGTTTTCCCATAGAGTTACGCTGACGCTGGTAAAATTTGATTTGGCTCCACCATTGCTGTTTGTCGGATTTGGTGAAAACCGGCTTACCCTTGCCAAGCCTTTTTAGCCCGCGCTGGGTATCGGTCTCCACATCCTGACCGGCGAGCGGCTTAAAACCGCATTTCGGGCAAACGTACACGCCAGCAGGCTTCATGAAGTGGCACTCGCTACACTCTTTGGGTAACTTCTCCTGACGTTCTTCGGCTTCACGGCTGGCGGCATCCTTCATGCCATCGCTCTTAGAGGGCAGTTCGTCGTATTCGATAGCGTCTGGAAAGCCCAAGCGATGAACCGTTCCGCTGTGATCGAAGATAAGACATGAGTCTTTTCCTGGTGCTGTGCGAAGCCCGCGACCAAGCGCTTGAAGCCAGCGGATCTCGCTCTTTGTAGGACGGGCATAAATGACGCAGCGCACATCGCTATCAAAGCCCGCCACTAGTACGCCAACACTAACGATGATTTTCGTAGCGCCGGTTTCGAACCGATGAATGATGAGTTGACGCTCGTCCTGTGGGGTTTTATCCACCATCACCTCGGCGTTGATCCCCACCTTGTTAAATTGCATCGTCACGAAATTGGCATGGTCTTTATTGACGCAGAACGCCACTGTTGGCAGGTCACGACCATGCTGTAACCAGTTGTCCACGATGTCGCCAACCAGATCCGAGCCGCACATAATTTCTGCTAGTTGGTTTTCGTTATAATCACGGCCGTAATCAGGCGTATTGGTCGTTTTTACCCCTTTCAGGTCTGGCTTGCTCGGTGCATAGAATTCGTAGTTGCTCAGGTCGCCGCGCTGGATTAATTCACTGATGGTTGTCGGTTTCACCAGTTGCTGATAGTAATTACCCAGGAACGGGGAAAACGGCGTACCAGACAGGCCAATCACCTTAACGTTCGTCTCACGGGTCAGTCGCTCAATCTCAATCAGGATCTGCTTTTGACGAAGATGGGCTTCATCAACGATCAGCAGGTCTATGTTGTCGGGGAACTGGCGGCGGATCAGTGTGGCGGCACTGGCGATCTGAATCTTCAACGACGGGTCATAGCTCGGGTGTTTCTGCCAGATAAAACTAATCTCGTCCTCCGGTAACCCGTATTCGATAAAGCGCTTTGCAGTCTGGCTAATTAAAATTGTGTATGGGGCAATGAAGAGTACCCGCATACCCCGGCTCACGTGACCATCGGCGATAAAGGCCGCCAGTCCCGTCTTACCGCTGCCGGTAGGTGCATAGACCATGAAAGAGCCGAATGACTTCCAGTAACGCCGCAGCATGTTCAGCGCCCGCTCCTGTGCAAAATTCGGTGTGATACTCAGCATTGTGCCCCCTTGCCGCCAGTGCGATAATTGCGTTGTGATGTGGTTGGCATAACTTCCCCTTCACATGGCTGGTTGACCTCCCTCAAGGCAACCAGCCGCCTTCTACCTTCCGTTCCCCCTGTCAGATTTACTCTTCCAGAAGAAACACTCTCTAACCGTTTAAACATCCAGCCATCTATACATCTGAGCATCCGTTGTGACATACCCCCTAGATCGAGACCTACCTAACCTATGGAGTTGTCTGTTGGAAAAGGCGCTATTCCTACCCCTACTCCCATCTCCCCCCTTACCCCCCTCTTCCCTCTTCCCCAAAAAAACCGGGTAGCGGCATAGGTGGATAGACATTTAGCCATCTAAAACCAAACACCTTTAAGTCTGGTTGTCCGCAGGTTGCTTATCGCTTTCCTGCCAGGGGTGGTTCTGCTGTGTACCCCTGTAGTGCCTTGCAGTGACTCTTCACAAACTCCCTGAGCCGGGTGTTGGCCTCATGCCTAGCCCTGTTCTCTTGCTTGAATGACACCGGTTCCTCGTCCCACGCCGCCTGATAGACATCTGCGTACAGGGCCACAACCTTGTGCCGAGCAGACGCCGTAAACCTCTGCAACTGCTCCTGTATCCACTTGGCATCATCCGAGCTGTATGCCTTCGGCATGATGGTTGTGAGATAGTCAGGCTGACTCACAACAGAGATCCTTGACGCTGTTTTTTACCGGTCTTGCGCTCAGCCTTGCCGGTCTGCCCTTGCGCCCACACTCTGGCGCGGTAGAGGCAATCGTCGAACGCCGCCCCCTTCTTGCTCGCCTGTGACATGCAGCGGTAGTGGTCCAGTCCGATCCCTGCCCCCCCTGAGCCACTGTCAGCGGGAATCCCTCTGCCATCAGCTTTTCGGTGATGTGCTTGCGAATGAACTCTTCTGGTGTCATCTCACGGCCTCGACTGCTTGATCAGCTTGTCCGCAAGCCTTGCCGCGATGCGAACCCAATCAACACCCTCACCCACACGGCCCGAATCCAGATACTTCTGCGCATCTGCGAGAGCATCACGCAGGGTATTTGCGGTATCGCGTTCAGTTTTAGTCATCATTGCTTCCTCGCTTGGCAATACACCGCAGGCATAACCGCCCTGGTGTCATGGTTAGGCCCTGGTTGGCTACATTGACGACACTCCGCCTTTGGATGGAAACGGCTTGGTTTCATAAGCAGCAATTTTACCTTCATTAGAAACCTGCACGAAAATATGGCGCCCCGCGCGAAGTGCTTTGCTTATTGCGATTTGGGTGACACCTAGGTGATTTCCGGTGCGCAATTGTCCGTTTTCAGCAACATACTCTTTCAGAGTAAAAGTCATCATATTTCAATCTCGCATTTAGTATCAAAAGTACTACCACCAATAGTACTATCAGTAGGAGACATTTTCAAACTAAAGGTATTAAATATTGCTATGATGATGAAAAGAACATTGACGACAGAACAGCTTGAAGACGCGGCGCAGTTGAAGGCTTTGTATGAGTCAAAGAAGAAGCAGCTTGGAATCACTCAGCAGCAAATTGCTGATGCGTTAGACATTTCACAAAGCGCGGTTGGTCATTATCTGAACGGAAGAAATGCCTTAAACCTTAAAGTCGCATCTGTTTTCGCTAAGATCCTTGGGGTTCAAATCATAGATTTTAGCCCAAGCCTATCGCTAGAAGCCAAGCGCCTATCTGGTTTGTCTAACGTGACATTTGATAGCAATCACAAGAAGACTCCTGCATACCCTCTCATTAGCTGGGTAAGCGCGGGGGAATGGTCTGAGGCGTGCGAACCTTACACCCTGAAAGACATTGATGAATGGTTTGAGTCAGACGCTCATATTGAAGGAAGTGGGTTTTGGCTTCGAGTTCAAGGTGACTCAATGACATCACCAGTGGGCATCAGCATTCCCGAAGGGATGATAATATTGATAGATACAGGCAAGGAGCCTAAGAATGGTAGTTTGGTGGTAGCAAAATTAGAAGATGTGAACGAAGCTACATTCAAAAAATTGGTTATCGATGGTGGGCAGAAATTCCTTAAGCCATTGAATCCATTATACCCTCTAGTGCCTATTAACGGAAACTGCAAGATCCTAGGTGTAGTGGTGGAAGCTAAGTATCGCTTCATTTAACCCCGCAATACCCACAGAAAACCGGCAAACGCCGGTTTTTTTTCATCTAAATTACCTTCATTTTCAATGAATAAAACCATTGGTAATTATTTTATTATCACTTTAGTATTGATAATACTAGTACTTTAGGTACTATTATCTCATCAGCAAACAACGGAGCCAGTGAGATGAGCATAGAAAAAATTTACCATATGAAAGGATTACCGGATTCACAGGGAGATGATGCTACATCCATAGATTATGCGAGCATTGCAGATGATGCTGAATTAAAATTAATTAGCATTATGGATGCAATCGGCATTATTGGATCGGATATTACAGTTGAAGCAAGCAAGAAAAAAATTAACCCTGAAAAAATAGAGTCGCTCGGTGGGACAATTGCCGAACTCTCGGAACTTGCCTTATTTTTAAATAAAATTTCTATGGACTCACACTATCTTAGTGGCCTTAAAGACGGCTCTGGCAACACCGCCAAGTAATCACCAGAGCCTAATCAATGTAAATACCTACCGGGTAACTAACATGATCGAGAAAAAGCATAACACAAAGGTTTTCATTTTTGCATCTGTTTTACGTTGTGACCCAAAATCACGCCCTGTTATGCAACGTGTGATAGCAGCTACCGAGAAAGAAGCTCGCCGCCAGTTAGTGCGTGATTATGTGCTTTCTTTTGCTGGCCGCTTTCCATTAACGGAGAATGCATCATGACCAGACTCCTGAGCAAAGCAACAAAGGCCGTTCTGAATGAGGTTATCATTCACGTCGCGCCGGAATTCAGCGGACGCTTAACGGTTTATATTGAGAATGGTGAACTGAAAGCATACCGCCCATATGCGCCAGAGGAAATTACGGCCACCATGAGAACCTTTATTGAATTGGCAGAACGGGCGGGATGGAAAGTAACTCCACCGGAGGAAAGTTAATGGACGTTTATCAGCAATCAATCGTTAAAGATATGCGCACACTGTCTGTTCCTGAGTTAAAGGAGCTATCTCGCGACAGTGAAGGTGCGCATAGAGCATTAATGAACGGTATTGAGGCTATTGGTGACCTCATGATTACCGCCGAAGGCTCGGAAAACTTCTCGGACAAAGAAGCTAGAGATCACTTTTCACCAATCGGGGACTTACTTATACAGCTCGCTCGCTACAGCAACGCATTGTTTGAAAATTCAGGCAATGCGGAATTTGAGTTAAATAAAAGAAAGAATAAACCTGTAGCTAATAAATAAAAAATTCATAGCAATTTTAATCACAGACTCAGGCTGACGGATTCGTTCGGCCTGAATCTAAGGATTGAGTAATGAGCAACCAAAGCACGATAGCGAAATACAGAAATCGAATTATTGAAGCCAGACTGGCATCAATGAAAAAAAAGACTGGTAGCCACTGCATTCTAATTAATTTACCCGATGGGCGCATGAGTACGGTTGAGTTATCGGAAAGTAAATTAAATAACTGGCTGAAATATTTTGAACTCGTCGTTTATGACGGCAAGAAACGCACAATTGCCGAACTGGAGATTATTGACCACTACCAGACTTGCATGGGTAAGGGCTGCGACAAGCTCAGCGAATTCGGGAATAGCTTCGTGAATGGACTTATTAAAGAAATGTCGGCGTCCACCAGTAATGGTGATATCGCCACCATTGAGGGGAAGCCATGCAACTAATCGACGCCCAGTGCCGGGCAGAACAGGCAAGAGCGGTTCTTGATATGTGGCTTGAAGCGGAAATCCTCGACCACAGCGAATCGGCTCTGGTGTGCGCGTTGATCACCATCTTGGACGGGGTGCCTGAGTCAATCCGGGATCACATTAACAGCCTTCCTATGTCAGGGGAAAAACCATGAGCAACAAGCCACTGAAATACCACAATCGCCGCGAGAGACCCCTGCACCGGCTGCCATTTATCGGTTTACGGAGTGATAAGTCAGGGGCCTCATTCTGGGCTGTGCCACGTACTGGCGACTATCAAGGCAGCGTTGAGGCTGGGGAGGCTCTGGCTTGCATTTATTTAAAACACCTGCGAGAGCACGGAACCTCTCCAGCAGGAAATCTGCAGTTCGTCGTCCTTGAGATGTGCGGCATGGGAAGCCTTGGGGTTCATTTGTCTCAGGAGCAAAACTCGTTAGCTGGCCAGATAGTTGGCTTCTTCTCAACGCTGGATGGCTGGCTCGCGGCATCAGCTAAGGGTTTCGGTCGCAATCTGGATCACGCTGATCCTTTGGAACTACTAGCTAAAGCAAATACAGGGCTTGATCTGCGTAAACCAGCAATGGGGGCCAAATGAAACTCAGCCCCTACATGCTCAACGCCAACCAGGCGGTCAAGTTCGAGAAGGCCGATCAGTTGGAGCTTGCGGCCACGTTCTGGCGTCAGGCCAGCGCGGTAGCAGTGAAAGAGGTTAACCGCGACTGGGCAGACGTACGGGCGGATCGCTGTGATAAGCGCAGGACACTGGCAGTTCGCCATGAGGCAGCTCGTCAGAAAGCAATCGCCGAAAAGGAAGCTAAGCGGGTCGCCGAGGCGCTCGGTAGCCACATCAACAAGACCACCAGCGGAGGAAGCAATGATCAAGGTTGAAAATATGACTGATGAGCAGGTTATTGAGTTCTTGAAGGGCTCAGGGAAAACAGTTCCAGCGTGGATGCTGGACATGAAGCGTATGAGATCAAACGAAAAGTTAACTGAAACTGAATTGTTTGAATTCGCCGAGTTTTACAGTTCACAGTTGCGTACCAATGCCGCATTGCGGTACCTGCACGAATGCATAGAACGGTTCGGTCGCAGTGACGATGGAGGGGAAATTTTCGTGCACGAAAACGTGGTTATGCAGATTGACCAGCATGTTATCGAAACGCTTTTACAGCACCAGGTAGAGGCTCCGCTTTTGGAGGAACGTCCAAAGGATCGATATGTCACGGTGATGCAGTTTTACCAGATGGACGAGCTGAACCGCAAAGAAACGGATTCAACGTGGATGCGCGACTTTATCGACAGCGTATTTATCGAAGGTGCCAACGCAATGCTCGAAGGCGAAGCGGTGCCGGAAAAGAATCTGCACTAAGGGGCCGAGGATGGGAAATCAGGATAACGCAAATGTATTTGGCGTCCACTCTCGCCACTACGAACCAAAGGTAAAGCACCAGCGGCGTCAATCTCGGATATATAGCCCAGAAGAGTTTCTGGCAATGCCGATGGTTCAGGAATTTATCAAAAATAACCCTAACCAATATTTCGTTAACGAAGAAACAGGCGAAATCATGCTAGCCCAAGAACTCGCTGAACTCTATGTCAGCGTAAACAACGGCAAGAAGCTGAAAAAATACCTGCGTCGTGCATTTGGAGATAAGACATGAAAAAACATAGCAGCAAACAAGCACAAGCTTCAGGCATTAACAAGCCTTGGTACCAGTTTTGCTACCTGGTTACCGAGGGGCGCTCCTCGGTAGAGATGAATTATTACACCAGTCGCGCTCACAGCAACGAACTCTCAATTGCGACGGTCGCTGTTTATGGGGCTATGGCGATCAAAAATCATAACGCCGGGGTTGATGACGTAGAACTCCTCGGTGTCCGCCTCCTGACCGATGAAGAGGTTGGAAAGTTAAACCCCGACCTGAATGACCGTATCACTCGCAGCGAAGAGGAATAAGCGATGAATAATCTCATTAACAACAAACCATCAATGGATAGCCTTGAAATTGCCGATCTGGTTGGCAGTCGTCATGACAGTGTAAAGCGAACCATAGAGCGCCTGTCTGATATTGGTGTAATCCAACTTCCACCAACGGTGAAAGTTGAGAATAAACAATCAAATAGCCCAAACCGTTTTGCAGATGGTTACCGTTTTGAGGATGAGCAAGGTAAACGCGACAGCATTGTCGTTGTAGCTCAGCTCTGCCCAGAGTTCACCGCCAATCTGGTCGATCGCTGGCGTGAGCTGGAAGAAGAGCGCCGCCGCCCGAAATCGCAGGCTGAAATTGTCGCTGCGATGGCTATGGCCAACCTTGAGCAAGAGCGCCGCCTGAACCATGTAGAGGATCAGGTTGTTGCCGTGACTGAAACTATCGAGAACATCAAACGTGGTTCCGTGCCTGCTGGCTGGTCAGGCTACTCCGTTCTGAAGATTAAATCAGGCATGACACCGCCCAAATGCAAAATGCTCGTTAAAGCGTATGGCGTACCCACCGACACCATCACCATGCTGACACCTGACGGTCAGCCACGACCGATGGCTATCGTCCAGGATGCCCCTTTCATGGCTGCATTCCGCCAGATGATGTCCGAAGCAGAGCCGCGCGGCACACGTTGGTGGCACCCAAGCATGGGGCTGTTTCAGGCGATTGGCTGGGAGGCAAAGCAATGATGTTCCCTACCGATATTCTACGGGCCGCCCTTCACTGTGTGGCCGACGAAAACGAGCCGCGCGAGTACCTGCGAGGGGTGTATATCACCCCTACTCATATCAAAGCCACTGACGGGCGCGCAGCGGTGATGATGGAGCATGGCGATAAAACCGATATCGACGCGGTGTTTATCGTTCATGGCGACATTCCTGATGAAGCAGAGGGTACGGAAGTTGGAACATTTGACGGTGCCTGGTATGCCATTCACTACGTCTCTATTGACGAGGATCAGGCTACGCGGGTTGGTTGCAACCGGCTCGAGCTGGTCGAATGCTGCTACCCAGATTTCAGCAAGCTACTACCGGCAGAGGCCGAGCCTTGCGATGAAATGCCGATGTTTGCCGCCCGGCTGCTGGCGTTACCTCACTTAATGTTTGGCAGCGCATTTGGGCCAGTCAAGTTCAAGCCCTACGGCAAAACAGGCCCATGCCAACTAATTTTAGACCCGGTGACCGATCATCTCTACGGCACCCCGTTCCTGGTGATTATGCCGCTGCGTGATAACGCCTTTGAACTCTGCGCCGAGGTGATCAAATGAAAATCGACTACCAGGATCACGGCGTGACAGCCAGCCTAACGATCACCAGCTCGGTGTTTGAGTTCCGTAAGCATAACCGCGTGGTAGATACCGCCCTATTCCTTACGAACGTGACAGCCAAGCACACCGGGTTTTTCATCATGAAGTCTGCACTATCCGGCAAAACGCCGGTTGTGATGAGGGCTTATAAAGTGGCGCTGCAGGAGATGGCCCGATGACAGATACCAACGTATTCACCTTGGTTCAACTCGTTAAGTCAGGCAAAGGCGACCCATCGGCGGTTACTGATGCGATTTGGGATGCTGGCTATCGGCAGCCAGAGCGCACCGCTGAGGAAGCGGCGCAGATCACCATAGACACATTTTTCTACTGCAACATGTTCGGTATGCCTACTGAGTGCTGGCCGCGCAACTACGACAGTGTTCTT
Source organism: Serratia sp. JSRIV004 (assembly GCF_019968705.1). Lineage (NCBI taxonomy): Bacteria > Pseudomonadati > Pseudomonadota > Gammaproteobacteria > Enterobacterales > Yersiniaceae > Serratia > Serratia sp. JSRIV004. The sequence goes on from NZ_CP074140.1 coordinate 605,788, forward strand.
CAGAATGAGCTGATGAAGGCGGTTGTCGGTGAGGATTTTGAGTTGGACGGCGCGGATCCGGTAGCGATCGCCAAGAGCGTGATAAAGGCTGGGTTTAAGCTTAGCGCCAATAGCCAGAACAAGGAGGCCACAGATGGGGAAAATGGCTGATATCAAAGACGAACAGGTAAAGGTAACCGTCCATGTTGACGATGGCAGGGACTGGGCCAACTGGCTTGTCTGGAGATCGAAAACCAATTACCGGCGCAGTAATGGCGTTAATGAACCACCACCAGCGCGGCCACAAGTCTCGCCAGTCAGGATCATGCCGAAGAAAAAGCCCCGCAAACGGGCTTACCGGATAGTAGGACAAGCAATAGGAGCTGTGTGATGAGCATCCAACTGAACCAAATCAACCTTCTTGCTGCGATAACTGCGGAAATCGATCGCCAGCACCCAGGAACCGGCGTTGAAGCAAGGCGGTTTAACGCCATAATCAAAGCTGCAAACGATATCTGCGCCGAGTTTGCCAAGCCGGTAGTTAAGGCATCGCCGGGGATGGTGATCGCCGCTTGGCTGGCCAGCGACGACACCGGCTTAAGCAGCAAGTTTATGGCGTCCGCTCTTACCGGCGAGTTCAAGGCGGAAAACCATTACCCACGTGATCCGGCTGATTTTGGCCGCTGTCTGCGCCTGGTTAATGCGGTGCCGGGATTGGCTGAAAAGATTGGTGACATGTCACAGCACGGCAAGCATTGGGCGGTTGTGGCTGCCCATTGGGATGAATGGGTAGAGGTTTACCGGTTGGGGGATAGCGATCGCTTGTATCGGCTGATGCAGGCTTGTTATGAAGGGGGTGAGTAATGTCCCGCACAATTAAAATCACTGACTGGGCAAAAGAAGAGTTTGACGAGCCGGTGCCGAGTTATCCGACACTGATTAAGTTCGCCAAAAATGGCATGATATCGCCCCAGCCAGTTAAGGCTGGACGGCACTGGCGGGTAGAGCGTACAGCGAGGTTTGTTGGTATGGCTGTCAGGCCGATAGTGAAGAAAGACGATGATCCACGATTGAAGAGGATTCTTGAAGATGGCGCGACCACGTAAGTATAACGTCACCATTCCGGGCCTATCGTGCTATACCGACGCCAGAACCAAAAAGGTTTACTGGCGTTACAAGCACCCCGTGACAGGGAAGTTTCACGGGCTAGGCACCGATGAAGAGGCGGCGATAGCAATCGCTACAGAGGCCAGCTCCCGGCTGGCTGAGCAGAAGATGAGTCAACTGCTTATGGCTCGCGACAAGATCAGCCGCAGCTTAGGCGAAGGTATTTCAGTTAGCGGATGGCTTGATCGTTACTGGAAAATTCAGGAGGAACGTCTGCATCTTGGCGAAATCAAAGCCTCAACTGTGAACCAGAAAAAGAACCCAGTAAAAGTGATGCGATCAGAAATTGGCAACAAACAGCTTGCCGAGATTAGTGTGCGTGACATTGCCGATATTCTGGAGCCGTACAAGGAGCGTGGACAGGCCATCATGGCCCAGGTTGTTCGTCGGGTGATTATCGATGTGTACAAGGAAGCCCAGCATGCCGGGGAAGTCCCTCCCGGTTACAACCCCGCCCAAGCAACAAAAAACCCAAAAGCCAAGGTTCAGCGGCAACGTCTCGATCTGGATGAATGGCAATCCATTTTCGAAACCGCCGCATCATTCCAGCCTTATCTTCGTAGGGCTATGCTGCTGGCCATTGTCACTGGGCAACGTCTCTCAGATATTGCCAACATGAAATTTTCTGACGTTTGGGACGATCATTTGCATGTAGAGCAGGAGAAAACAGGGGCTCGCCTGGCCATACCATTAAGCTTGCGGTGCAATGCGATAAACATGAGTCTGCGCGAGGTTATAGCGGAGTGCCGGGATCGGATCGTAAGCCCGTACCTACTCCACCACCACCACACAGTGGCAACCGCGAAGCGAGGCGGCCAGATTGGCGATAAGAGCATTACAACCACATTTAGCAAAGCCAGGGATCAATCAGGGTTGAAATGGAGCAAGGGAACCCCGCCAACATTCCATGAACAGCGGTCACTCTCCGAGCGCCTATACCGTGATCAGGGTATCGATACCATGTCTTTGCTTGGGCATAAAAACCAGCAAATGACCGATAAATACAATGATGACAGGGGCAAAAATTGGACAGTGATCGCGGTGTGATAACGGTTATTTTTTGTACCGTTTTGCAGAAGAGTTTTGCAGGGGTTTTGCAGAAGATATTTTGTGAAGCTAAAAACAGGCGGTTTTCACGGCTATCACCGATAGAAAACTGCCTTTATATCCAATCACTTATAAACTATTTCACCCTTCGGTTCATAGGCCGCTGCGTCTAGTGGTGAATGCTTCTCGATATACTTCTTGAGTATTTCGCCAATTTTTTGGTTATTGGCAATGGCCTGGTTAATGTTATAACTAACTTATTGGCATTAGTGGTTCATGCAACTGGAAGGTCTGATAAGTCAGTTAGGGGTAACGCCGTGATCAAGGAGGGGGAATGGACAAGGAGTGGTTTACCGCCAACGAACTGAAAGAGAAGGGTGAATTGGGCAGCTCCCCGCAAGGGATCAATAAGCGGGCACGTGAGCAAAACTGGCGATGGCAGCGGCGTTTTGGCAAGCAGGGGGTGACCAAGGAGTATCATATCAGCAGCCTGCCCCTCTCGACTCAAAACGAGTTGTATCCCCAGCGGTATCTCCTTGCCGCAGAGGAATCGGCGGCTTATACCGTCTCCTGTGATGGGGATCCTTGGGTGCGTTTGCAGAGCTATCTGGCAGGTATGAAACCTGACGAATACGCGGTTTTATTGAGTTTTCTGGCGGAGAATGGGGCTGCGGGGCTACTGGATCTCATTAGCAAGGCAAATAAATAGGCCCGCATTGCAGGCCTATTTGAATATTAAGAAACTTAAATTTCCTAAAAGTCTCGTTGAACCGCCAGATGCGCTAATCCTTCCAGTGCGGTTCGATAAGGCGAGTCGGGCAAAATCTGCAATGCGGCGATCGCCTTGTCCGCTTCTTCTTCTGCGCGCTGACGTGTATAGGTGAGTGAACCACACTCCTGCATGGTAGCCAGAACCGGCTCCAGCAGATGGCGGCCATTCCCCTGTTCAATCGCGCCACGGATCATCGCAGACTGCTCGGCATTGCCATTATGCATCGCATGCAACAACGGCAGCGTCGGCTTGCCCTCGTTCAAGTCATCGCCGGTATTTTTACCCAGGGTCACGCCGTCTGCACTGTAGTCCAGCAGATCGTCGATCAGTTGGAATGCGGTGCCAAGATAGCGGCCATAGTCTTGCAGCGCCTGCTCTTCGGCCGGGTTAGCCTCGGAGAGGATGGCTGATGACTGGGCTGCCGCTTCAAACAGACGAGCGGTTTTGCTGTAGATGACCCGCATATAGTTTTCTTCACTGATATTCGGATCGTTGACGTTCATCAACTGCAGCACTTCACCTTCGGCGATTACGTTGACCGCTTCTGACATCACTGCCAGCACGCGCAGCGATTCCAGGCTGGTCATCATCTGGAAAGCACGCGTATAAATGAAATCACCCACCAACACGCTGGCGGCATTGCCAAACGCCGCGTTGGCGGTCGCCTTGCCACGGCGCATGTCGGACTCATCCACCACGTCATCATGCAACAGGGTAGCGGTATGGATGAACTCTATCAGAGCAGCGACGGCAATGTGTTTATCGCCTTGATAGTGCAAGGCCCGTGCCGCCAGAACGGCGATCATCGGGCGAATGCGCTTACCGCCACCGCTGATAATGTAATAGCCAAGTTGATTGATGAGCGTGACATCGGAATTCAACTGTTCGAGAATTGTTGCGTTCACGGCCGCCATATCTTGCGCGGTTAACTCAGTAATTTGTTCTAGGTTCATTGTATTTTTTTCAGCTGTGTTTCTGTTGACCGCGATGAGAACGCTGCTCACATCGGTACATGGCGGTAACTGTCCTGTTGATTGTACTTGAAAATCGGCCCAGATAAACGTTGTGAGAGAAACTGTGTTTTTTTTCTTCTTTTTTCACCTTCTGGCCCTAATCTGCTCTTGTCATATGCGGGATTATTGCGTAGAATTCGCGCCCTATTGTGAATATTTATAGCGCGCTCTGTACTGAACAGTTGGGCACGCGGAAAGCGGAGTTTTATATGTACGCGGTTTTCCAAAGTGGTGGTAAACAACACCGAGTAAGCGAAGGTCAGACCGTTCGCTTGGAAAAGCTGGACATCGCAACTGGTGAAGCGGTTGAGTTTGACCAGATTCTGATGATCGCTAATGGCGAAGATATCAAAATCGGCGTTCCTTTCGTCGATGGCGGTAAGATCAAAGCTGAAGTGGTTGCTCACGGTCGTGGCGAAAAGATCAAGATTGTTAAGTTTCGTCGTCGTAAGCACTATCGTAAGCAGCAAGGTCACCGTCAGTGGTTCACTGATGTTAAAATCACCGGCATCAGCGCTTAAGTTAGGAGAGCGGATTAATGGCACACAAAAAGGCTGGCGGCTCGACTCGTAACGGTCGCGATTCAGAAGCTAAACGTCTGGGCGTAAAACGCTTTGGCGGCGAAGCAGTACTGGCAGGCAGCATCATCGTTCGTCAGCGCGGCACCAAATTCCACGCTGGTACCAACGTGGGTTGCGGCAAAGACCACACTCTGTTTGCTTTGAAAGACGGTAAAGTCAAATTCGAAGTTAAAGGCCCGAGCAATCGTAAATTTATCAGCATCGAAGCTGAATAATTTTTCGAGCCTTACGAAATAGATGTTAAGCCCCGCAATTCGTTGCGGGGCTTTTTACATTTATAGATTGCTTGTGCCAGACGGCACAACGCACAGACAGTGAGAAGATGGAAAAAAAACAGCAGGCTGGCGTTGGTATTTTTCTGGCGGTCACCACAGCGGTTTGCTGGGGCGCACTGCCTATCGCAATGAAAGAAGTGCTGGAAGTGATGGAGCCGTTTACCATCGTCTGGTATCGCTTTACGATTGCCGCCATCGGCCTGGGGATGATCCTGGCAGTGCGCGGGCGCTTACCTCCGGTGAAAATGTTCCGTCAACCCCGCTGGTTGCTGTTGCTGGCGATCGCCACTGCCGGGTTGTTGGGCAACTTTGTCTTCTTCAGCTCTTCGCTGCAATATTTGAGTCCGACGGCCTCGCAGGTTATCGGCCAACTCTCGCCGGTGGGCATGATGTTCGCCAGCGTATTGATCCTGAAAGAAAGGATGCGTATCACTCAGGTGATTGGCGCTCTGATGCTGATCTGCGGGCTGATGCTGTTTTTCAACGTCAGCCTGATCGAGATCTTCACTCAGTTCACAGACTACACGCTCGGTGTGTTGTTGTGCGTGTGTGCAGCCATGGTTTGGGTGACCTATGGCGTGGCGCAGAAAGTATTACTGCGTCGATTGGCCTCACCGCAGATCCTGGTCTTGTTGTACACTTTATGTGCGATCGCGTTATTCCCGCTTGCGAAGCCAGCGGTGATTTTCCAGCTCAGCGGCTGGCAATTGGCCTGTCTGCTGTTCTGTGGTGCTAACACGCTGATTGGTTATGGTGCGCTGGCGGAAGCGATGGCGCGCTGGCAGGCGGCCCAGGTGAGTGCGTTAATCACGCTGACTCCCCTGTTTACCCTGCTGTTTTCAGATTTATTGGCGCTGGCCTGGCCACAGGTATTTACCGCCCCGGCATTGAATGTCGTTGGCTATGTAGGTGCTTTTGTGGTGGTTGCAGGCGCCATGTTTTCCGCAATTGGTCACCGTTGGTGGCCGCGACGGGCAGAAACCAACCTGGTTGCTTCTTTGAAGCGGCCCGGTGAATGAGTTACGGAGACGGTAAATGAAGTTTGTAGATGAAGCAGCGATCCTGGTCGTGGCAGGTGATGGCGGTAATGGTTGCGTCAGCTTCCGCCGCGAAAAATACATCCCGAACGGTGGGCCAGATGGCGGTGACGGCGGTGACGGCGGTGACGTTTACCTGGTGGCAGACGAAAACCTGAATACCCTGATCGATTACCGCTTTGAAAAATCTTTCCGGGCCGAACGTGGCCAGAATGGTCAGAGCCGTGACTGTACCGGTAAACGCGGTAAAGACGTTGAAATCAAGGTACCGGTCGGTACCCGTGTGCAGGATCAGGGCACCGGTGAGATCCTCGGTGATATGACCCGTCATCAGCAGCGTCTGATGGTGGCGAAGGGCGGCTGGCACGGCCTGGGCAACACCCGTTTCAAATCCTCGGTAAACCGTGCCCCGCGCCAAAAAACGCTGGGTACCAAAGGCGAGATGCGCGATATCCTGTTGGAGCTGCTGCTGCTGGCGGATGTGGGCATGTTGGGCCTGCCGAACGCCGGTAAGTCGACCTTCATTCGCGCGGTTTCTGCTGCCAAGCCAAAAGTGGCGGACTACCCGTTCACCACGCTGGTGCCGAGCCTGGGCGTGGTACGTATGGACCATGAACAAAGCTTCGTGGTGGCGGACATTCCTGGCCTGATCGAAGGCGCACATGAAGGTGCTGGCCTGGGGATCCGTTTCCTGAAACACCTGGAGCGTTGCCGCGTGTTGCTGCACCTGGTGGACATTGCGCCGATCGACGAGTCCGATCCGGTAGAGAATGCCAAGGTCATCATCAACGAGCTCAACCAGTACAGCGAGAATCTGTCGCACAAGCCACGCTGGCTGGTGTTCAACAAAGTTGACCTGCTGGACGAGGAAGAGGCCGCCGAGCGCGCCAAGGCGATCGTAGAAGGCATGGGTTGGGAAGGTAAGTACTACATGATCTCCGCTGCGAACCGCGAAGGCGTTAACGCGCTGTGCTGGGACGTGATGAACTTCATCAATACGCAACCTAAAGCCATGGCGATCGAAGAAAGCGCGCCAGAAAAAGTCGAGTTCATGTGGGATGATTACCACCGTGAGCAAATTGCTGAAGTGGAAGCTGAAGCGGATGACGATTGGGATGATGATTGGGATGAAGATGACGACGAAGGCGTCGAAATCGTCTACCAGAAGTAATTCTGCGTAATAAAGTAAGGGCTCGGTTCGATGAACCGGGCCCTTGTTGTTTGTTGCGGTTGCTGAAACCTCAATCGATGATGCGACGCTAGTGATTCAAAATATTATCGGGTAACCAGCACTGTGCATCCAGGCCGCTGGCATCGGTGCGGTTTTCCAGACGTAGACAGCCGCGGTGTAGTTGTACGATACGGATCACGATATTCAATCCTAGCCCGCTGCCGCCATAACGCTGATCCATCCGGCGGAAGGCCTGAGTCAACTCTCCCGCCATTTCTTGCTTGATACCCGGTCCCTCGTCGATCACCTGTAAGCGTTGCCCATTATTCTCGGGAGTGAGCTGAACACGAATGACACTCTTCTCGGGGCCATAGCGGTGCGCATTTTCAACCAGATTACGCAGCATCAGGCGTAGCAGCACCGGATCGCCATGGGTCGGGGCATTGGCTGGCAGTTGCCAGACAATCTTTTGCCCGCGTAGAGCGGCAAGCTCCTCCAGCTCACCCTGCAACGGCTTGATAACGTTGGCCACCCAGTCAAACTGCTGGTAATGGCCGCTGGCGAAATCCTGCCCGGCGCGCGATAGCATCAGCAATTGCTCAACCACGTGCATCAGTTGGTCAATGCGGGCGATCAACTGTTTACTGCCCGCAACCCCCTGTTGCTCCATCAGTTCCAGATGCAGCCGGATCCCCGCCAGCGGCGTGCGTAATTCGTGGGCAGCATCGGCAGTGAACAGCCGCTCTTGCTGGATGGTATGATCAAGGCGCGAAAATAGCTGATTCAATGCCTTGGTGACCGCCACCATCTCCAGACTGTCGCTGGTTATCGGCAACGGCGTAAGATTATCTGCCGAACGTTTCTCCAGCTTTTCCTGCAGTTGATTCAGCGGCCGGATAATCCAGCTGATGGCCCAGAAGGAGGCCAGCAGGGTCACCACCATCATGATCAGCGAAGGGGCTAGCAGGGAAGCGATCGCTTCGGCAATCTCGGTATCGACCCGTTCGTTGCGGACTTTGGCCGACAGGGTTTCATCTACCAGGAAACTGATTTGCTCCTGGCTTTCGTGCCATAACCAAAACGCGCTGATGAGCTGGGTGACCAGCAGGATCAGGGCCAACATCAGCAGCAAACGACGGCGCATGCTGATCAAGATGCTGGCTCCAGTCGGTAACCGATGCCACGAACGGTACGGATACGATCTTTGCCCAGTTTACGGCGCAAGTTGTGCATATGGACTTCGAGGGTATTCGAGCCCAGATCGTCGTTCCAGGTATAGAGATCCTGTTGCAACAGCTCACGGTTGACGGTTTGCCCGGCCCGCATCATCAGACGCGACAGAATGGCAAACTCTTTCGGCGTGACGTCTATCGCCTGCTGTTGCAGATACACCTGCTGGCTGGACAGGTTGAGTGTCAGATCGTCCTGTTGCAGCAGGTTATCGCTGTGGCCCTGATAGCGGCGGATCAACGCCCGGACCCGGGCTTGCAGCTCAATTAGCGCAAAGGGTTTGACCAGATAGTCATCGGCACCGGCGTCCAGGCCATCGACACGGTCTTGCAACGCGTCGCGTGCGGTGAGGATCAACACCGGGATGCTGATGTGCTGACGGCGCCACTGCCGCAGCAGGGTGGCACCGTCGATATCTGGCAGGCCGAGGTCGAGGATCACCATACTGTACTGGCTGGTGACGATCAGGCTATTGGCCTGCGCAGCACTGGCCGCACAATCGCAGGCGTAGCCTTCGTTGGACATTGCCAACGCCACGCCTTGCTGCAATAACTCATCATCCTCAACAATCAGTAGCTTCATGCCCTTGGGCCTCAATTGTTCTGATAGATATCCCGATACAGCCGGCTTTCGAACCGCACCAGAGGCGCTCGGCGCTGTTTCTGATCTTCTGGCGGTACTGCGTAACCTGATAGATATTGAACGAAGGCAAGGCGCTGACCGCTGGCCGTGGTGATAAAGCCTGCCAGGTTATAGACCCCTTGCAGCGCCCCGGTTTTGGCAGAAACCTTACCGTCGACCCCGGCTTCGTGCAGGCCACCGCGATAGCGCAGCGTGCCGTCATAACCGGACAGCGGCAACATCGAGATAAAGTTGAGCTCGCTGTCGTGCTGAGCAATATATTGTAACGCCTGCATCATGGTAGCGGGTGCCAGCAGGTTGTGGCGTGACAGGCCAGAGCCGTCCACCACGATGCTGTTACCCAGATCTACCCCTGCCTTCTGGCGCAGAACCTGGCGTACTGCATCTGCCCCCGCGCGCCAGGTGCCCGGTACGCCAAAGCGTTCATGGCCGATAGTGCGAAACACGGTATCGGCAATCATGTTGTCCGACTTCTTCAGCATGATTTTCAGCAGGTCATGCAACGGTGCAGACTGCGTCTGGGCAATCACCGTGCCCGTCATGCCTGGCTGGGTTTGGCGTTTCAAATGGCCGCCAATCTGGATCCCTGACTTGACCAGCTCATCTTTCAGGATGGCACCGGCATAGCTGGCTCCGTCTTGAATGGCGAATGCCAACGGCAGTGGTTCACTGCGCTGGGTCAGGCATCCCGTCAGTGTAAAGCGGTTCAATTCGCCCGGCACCACATCCAGTTCACAATATTGGGCATCCGCAGAGCCTTTCGCCAGCGTTCTTACCTGGCTGAACATATTGACCGGGTAGAACGAGGCTACGCGAATAAACGCCATCTCACCGGGGTTAGGGGCGCTATAAAGGGAAACCGAGAAACAGTTGCGATCGACAATCGCTGCCGCTGGCGGGGCGCTGAAACATTGGGTCATATCGTTCCAGGGCCAGCCGGGCGCTTTGTCATGGCTGGCAAATACCGAGGTATCGACCAGCACATCGCCGCTGATTTCGCGCACTCCCTGTTTTTTCAGTTCCGCCACCATATTGCGCAGATTCTGCCGCTTGAAGGTGGGATCTCCGCTGAAACGGGCGATAAGGTTGCCACGCAACACGCCATCCGTGATGTTGCCCTGACTTTCCAGTGTCGTGGTGAAGCGATAGTCCGGCCCGAGCTGCAACAAAGCCGCCAGCGCGGTAAGCACCTTCTGGGTGCTGGCCGGGAGTGCCATTTGCTGTGAGTGATAGTCGATGGTTGGCGTGGTCGCGCCAATCTTCTGAACTATCAGGGCCAGGTTCGCCCCATCAGGCAAATATTGGGTGTAATCTTCAACCGGGGCCGCATGGGCATTAACAGCAAATGCGCAGGCCAATACACTGACAATTCGTGAAAAACGCATAATCTCGGGGTAACAGCTGGATAACGTGCTGTCATACTACGGTGCATCAAGGGATAAAGTAAACGATGACCCTTAAGGAACTCTAGGCTAAAATGCGTATCAAAATGCAAAATCGACGCTGACTTGGAGCAAACCTCCGAGCTCGGTTTCTTTTGTTTATCGCCTGGAGACGGAAGGCGCAACGTCTGCCGTAATTTCATACGAACACGTCAGGATGACGCTAATGCCCTGGGGATGTCGAGCTGCGGTTAGCTTGCAACACCACGGGTATATTTGAACAGGATAGATTTAGAGGTATTTAACGATGAAACAGATCCCGATGACCTTGTTTGGCGCAGAACAGCTGCGTGAAGAACTAGAATATTTGAAAGGTGTGCGTCGCCCGAAAATCATTGCCGACATCGCCACCGCACGCGAACACGGTGACCTGAAAGAAAACGCCGAGTACCATGCCGCTCGTGAACAGCAGGGTTTCTGTGAAGGGCGTATCCAGGAAATCGAGGCCAAACTGTCCAATGCGCAGGTGATCGACATCACCAAAATGCCTCAGACTGGCCGCGTGATTTTTGGCGCAACCGTCTCGGTGATGAACCTGGATACCGAAGATCAGGTGACTTACCGCATCGTGGGTGATGATGAAGCAGACTTTAAGAAAAATCTTATTTCTGTCAACTCACCTATGGCTCGTGGCCTGATTGGCAAAGAGCAGGATGATGTTGTTGTCATCAAAACCCCGGGTGGTGATGTAGAATACGAAATCCTGAAAGTAGAATATCTTTAATTTCGCCCGAGTTGGTTAAAAGTTCAGCAGGGTTTTGTAAAGAAAGGAAAAAGGCCGCAAGCGGCCTTTTATCTGAGCCCGGCGCATGGCACCGTCTCAGCAAACAGATTACGGATTAGCGCGGCAAAGTGATCTTGCGCTCTTTCGACGGGCGGTAAAGAATAAGCGTACTGCCGATCACTTGCACATTGCTGGCACCCGTTTCACGCACAATAGCGTCGGCGATCAGGGTTTTGGTTTCGCGATCTTCAGCTGCAATTTTTACTTTGATCAGCTCGTGATGCTCCAGAGCCAGCTCAATTTCAGCCAACACCCCTTCGGTGAGACCGTTATTACCCAGCATGACCACCGGTTTTAACGGATGTGCCAGGCCTTTCAGGTGTTGTTTTTGTTTATTATTCAGATTCATTGTCTTTTTTGCTTAAGTTGGGATTGAAAACGGTACATTCTACCGCCATCTCATGTGTATCACCAAATCGGTCTGCACCGAATTGAGTTTACGTGAGAAGCGAACCTGGCATGAGACTCTTTTTAGGATAGTTGGAATACTCGATGGCAAATAAAAAGCGTTCGGCCAGTTCCAGTCGCTGGCTCCAAGAACACTTTAGCGATAAATATGTACTGCAAGCGCAGAAAAAAGGGCTGCGCTCGCGCGCCTGGTTTAAACTTGATGAAATACAGCAAAGTGACAAACTGTTCAAACCGGGTATGACGGTCGTTGATTTGGGGGCTGCGCCGGGCGGTTGGTCGCAATATGTGGTAACCCAGATTGGTGGTAACGGGCGTATCATTGCCTGTGATATTTTGCCAATGGATCCTATCGTTGGCGTCGATTTCCTTCAGGGCGATTTTCGTGATGAACTGGTCCTCAAGGCACTGTTGGAACGTGTAGGTGATAGTAAGGTTCAGGTAGTCATGTCTGACATGGCCCCGAATATGAGCGGCACCCCGGCGGTCGATATCCCAAAATCGATGTATCTGGTGGAATTAGCACTGGAAATGTGTCGTGATGTTCTCGCACCAGGCGGTAGTTTCCTGGTGAAGGTGTTCCAGGGAGATGGTTTTGACGAGTACCTACGGGAAATTCGCTCCCTGTTTACGAAGGTTAAGATTCGTAAGCCAGACGCTTCTCGCGCACGTTCGCGTGAAGTGTACATTGTAGCGACAGGGCGGAAACTGTAGTACCCTAACGCTGTTTGTTAACACAGTTGTAATATGAGGTTAATCCCTTGAGTGACATGGCGAAAAACCTAATTCTCTGGCTAGTCATCGCGGTCGTTTTGATGTCGGTATTCCAGAGCTTTGGGCCCAGCGAGTCTAATGGCCGAAGGGTAGATTACTCTACCTTCATGACCGAACTGACCCAAGATCAGATCCGTGAAGCGCGCATTAATGGGCGTGAAATCAACGTTGTCCGTAAAGACAGCAACAAGTACACCACTTACATTCCGGTCAACGATCCGAAGTTGCTGGATACGTTGTTAACCAAAAACGTGAAAGTTGTTGGTGAGCCACCGGAAGAGCCAAGTTTGCTGGCTTCCATCTTTATTTCCTGGTTCCCAATGCTGCTGTTGATTGGGGTCTGGATCTTCTTCATGCGGCAAATGCAGGGCGGCGGCGGAAAGGGCGCGATGTCCTTCGGCAAGAGCAAGGCCCGTATGCTGACGGAAGACCAGATTAAAACCACTTTTGCCGACGTTGCAGGCTGTGACGAAGCAAAAGAAGAAGTGAGTGAACTGGTAGACTACCTGCGCGAACCGAGCCGTTTCCAGAAGCTGGGCGGTAAGATCCCGAAAGGCGTGCTGATGGTTGGCCCTCCGGGTACCGGTAAAACCCTGCTGGCGAAAGCGATTGCCGGCGAGGCGAAAGTCCCGTTCTTCACCATTTCCGGTTCTGACTTCGTCGAAATGTTCGTCGGTGTGGGTGCATCCCGCGTCCGTGACATGTTCGAACAGGCCAAGAAAGCGGCACCGTGCATCATCTTTATCGATGAAATCGACGCCGTAGGTCGCCAACGTGGTGCAGGTCTGGGCGGTGGTCACGATGAACGTGAGCAAACGCTGAACCAGATGCTGGTTGAGATGGACGGCTTTGAAGGCAACGAAGGCATTATCGTCATCGCGGCCACCAACCGTCCTGACGTACTGGACCCTGCGTTACTGCGTCCAGGCCGTTTTGACCGCCAAGTGGTGGTTGGGCTGCCAGACGTACGTGGCCGTGAGCAAATCCTGAAGGTGCACTCACGTCGTGTGCCGTTGGCGCCAGATGTTGATGCTTCTGTGCTTGCACGTGGTACTCCGGGCTTCTCCGGTGCGGACTTGGCCAACCTGGTCAACGAAGCGGCCCTGTTCGCAGCACGTGGCAACAAGCGCGTGGTGTCGATGGTGGAGTTCGAAAAGGCCAAAGACAAGATCATGATGGGGGCGGAACGTCGCTCCATGGTGATGACGGAAGCACAGAAAGAATCGACCGCCTATCACGAAGCGGGCCACGCCATCATTGGCCGCCTGGTTCCTGAGCATGACCCGGTGCATAAAGTCACGATTATTCCTCGTGGCCGTGCGCTCGGCGTGACCTTCTTCCTGCCGGAAGGGGATGCGATCAGCGCCAGCCGTCAGAAGCTGGAAAGCCAAATCTCTACCCTGTACGGTGGCCGTCTGGCAGAAGAAATTATTTACGGGCCGGAAAAAGTCTCTACCGGTGCATCGAACGACATTAAAGTTGCTACCTCGATCGCCCGCAACATGGTGACCCAATGGGGCTTCTCTGAGAAGCTGGGGCCATTGCTGTATGCGGAAGAAGAGGGCGAGGTGTTCCTGGGCCGTTCCGTGGCCAAGGCGAAACACATGTCGGACGAAACCGCGCGTATCATCGACCAGGAAGTCAAATCCCTGATTGAGCGCAACTACATTCGCGCTCGTTCGTTGCTGATGGAAAACATGGACATCCTGCATTCGATGAAAGATGCACTGATGAAATATGAAACCATCGATGCACCGCAGATCGACGACCTGATGAACCGTAAAGATGTGCGTCCGCCAGCCGGTTGGGACGACGTGGCGAAAAGCAACAACTCTGACAACGGTGGCAAACCACAAGCGCCAACGCCGGTAGATGAGCCGCGTACGCCAAACCCAGGCAACACCATGTCTGAACAGCTCGACAAGTAACATCGGCTGTAGCGTAAAATAAAACCCCGGCCAGCCGGGGTTTTTTATTGCTGGCTGAAAATTGCTGCCTCTCCTTGGATGAGAGGGGCGGGATCCACTCCAGGCAACACAGTTGTATTGACTCCAAGGTAGATTAATCATGCAGTTAACCGTGCGCGACCAAATCCTCGATCTCAACCATCCTCGGGTGATGGGGATCCTCAACGTTACCCCAGACTCCTTCTCTGACGGCGGGCGGCATAACTCGCTGAATGATGCCCTGCTGCATGCACATGCGCTGATTTCGGCGGGGGCAACGATGATCGACGTGGGGGGCGAGTCCACGCGCCCGGGTGCTGCCGAGGTCAGTGAAGAGGAAGAGATAGAGCGCGTTGTGCCGGTAGTGGAAGCCTTGGCGCAGCGGTTTGAGATTTTTATCTCGGTGGATACTTCAAAAGCCGGAGTGATCCGCGAATCCGCCAAAGCGGGCGCTCACCTGATCAACGACGTTCGCTCATTGCAGGAGCCTGGCGCGCTGCAGGCAGCCGCCGAAAGCGGTCTGCCAGTCTGCCTGATGCACATGCAAGGCGAGCCGCGTACCATGCAACAGGCACCGCATTACGATGACCTGATGGCGGACGTAAATGCGTTTTTCCAGCACCATATCGACCGCTGTATTGCTGGTGGCATAGCAAAACAGAAATTGTTGCTCGACCCAGGCTTCGGTTTCGGTAAGAATTTAGCGCATAATTATCAGCTTCTGGCCCGATTGGCGGAATTTCATCACTTTGGCTTGCCACTGTTGGTGGGGATGTCGCGTAAATCGATGATTGGGCAGCTATTGAATGTCCCACCCGAACAGCGGGTTATCGGCAGCGTGGCCTGTGCGGTGATTGCCGCGATGCAGGGGGCGCAGATAGTCAGAGTGCATGATGTCAAAGAAACCGTCGAGGCGATGCGTGTCGTCGAGGCAACACTTTCAGCTAAGGGATAGTAGAAACATGAGCGAACGCAAATACTTTGGTACCGACGGCATTCGTGGCAAGGTGGGTGACAGCCCGATAACCCCAGAGTTCGTCCTCAAGTTGGGCTGGGCGGCTGGTAAGGTATTGGCGCGCCATGGTTCCCGTAAAATCATCATCGGTAAAGATACCCGTATCTCAGGCTATATGCTGGAGTCAGCGCTGGAGGCCGGTTTAGCGGCGGCGGGGCTGTCTGCTTCGTTTACCGGCCCGATGCCAACCCCGGCAGTGGCTTATCTGACCAGAACGTTCCGTGCGGAAGCCGGGATCGTAATTTCTGCCTCACATAACCCGTTTTACGATAACGGCATCAAGTTCTTCTCCATCGACGGCGCCAAACTGCCAGACGATGTGGAAGAGGCCATCGAAGCGGAAATGGAAAAACCGCTGACCTGCGTCGAATCTGCCGAGTTGGGTAAAGCCAGCCGCATTGTCGATGCCGCAGGGCGCTATATCGAATTCTGTAAAGGCACCTTCCCGAGCGAACTGAGCCTGAACGGGCTGAAGATCGTGGTGGACTGCGCCAACGGCGCTACCTATCACATTGCCCCAAGCGTTTTGCGTGAGCTGGGCGCCACGGTGATCGCTATCGGCTGTGAGCCGGATGGCATGAACATCAACGAAGAGTGTGGCGCTACCGATGTACGTCAACTGCAGGCGCGCGTGCTGGAAGAACAGGCACACGTTGGCCTGGCCTTTGATGGCGATGGCGATCGCGTGATGATGGTGGATCACCTGGGTAACAAGGTCGACGGCGATCAGATCCTCTACATCATCGCTCGTGAAGGCCTGCGCCAAGGGCAGCTGCGCGGCGGTGCCGTGGGCACCCTGATGAGCAACATGGGCCTGGAGCTGGCACTGAAACAGCTCGGCATCCCGTTTGCCCGTGCCAAGGTGGGTGACCGCTACGTACTGGAAAAACTGCAAGAGCTGGGCTGGCGCATTGGGGCGGAAAACTCCGGCCACGTGATCCTGCTGGACAAAACCACCACCGGGGACGGTATCGTCGCAGGCCTGCAAGTGTTGACGGCGATCGTGCGTAATAACATGAGCCTGCACGACCTGTGCAGCGGCATGAAGTTACTGCCACAGATCCTGGTCAACGTGCGCTTTGTCGGTGAGCATAACCCGCTGGAGTCAGAGGCGGTGTTGAAGGTCGCTGAGCAGGTCGAAGCCGAGTTGGCCGGTCGTGGCCGCGTGCTGCTGCGTAAATCGGGCACTGAGCCACTGATCCGCGTGATGGTGGAAGGCGAAGATGAACAGCAGGTAATCGCGCTGGCGCACCGTATCGCCGATGCGGTCAAGCTGGCAGGTTAACACGCTGTTTTTACGCAGGTACGCTGTCAGTGCCTGCGTAATTTCCCGATTAGCCCTGCTTTTGCTGTTTTTTTCCGCAAACGCATCGGCGGTTGCAAATTGCCCTTGCGCGCTTTGATGGCTTTGGTTAGTATTCACACCCGCTTCAGTGGGCTGTTTTAGTGACACGCCACGCCTTCTTTAGTTTGGAAGCATCTGGGGTGAGAAGCATTTGGCACGCGGTGAACCCGCAAGGATACAGGTACCACTATGTACGAAGCTCTTCTGGTAATTTTCTTGCTGATATCGATCGGGCTAGTCGCTCTGATCATGCTACAGCAAGGTAAAGGCGCTGATATGGGAGCCTCATTCGGAGCAGGTGCTTCTGGCACGTTCTTCGGATCGACCGGTTCAGGCAACTTTATGACCCGCATGACGGCTGTTCTGGCGACGCTGTTCTTCGTCATCAGTCTGATCCTGGGCAACCTGAGCACCAATCAGGGCAAGAAAGGCAGCGAGTGGGAAAACCTGGGTCAGCCAGCGCAAACTGAGCAGACCAGCACTCCGGCAGCACCCGCTAAACCGGTCAGTGATATCCCGCAATAAGCCGCTGAAAAGTTTGAACACGGTTGTTTTCGACCTCAATAGAAACAACCGTTAGCAGTAAAAATCAGTACCGAGGTGGTGGAATTGGTAGACACGCTACCTTGAGGTGGTAGTGCCCTAACGGGCTTGTGGGTTCGAGTCCCATCCTCGGTACCAAATCCCAGAGATAACTTGCGTTTTTGCAATTATCAGCGTAATATTTGCCACGTTTTCGGACGCGGGGTGGAGCAGCCTGGTAGCTCGTCGGGCTCATAACCCGAAGGTCGTCGGTTCAAATCCGGCCCCCGCAACCACTTTCCTTTAAGTGTCTATTTTCAAATACACTTTTCGATTGAATTCCGCTTTTCTCGATCAACATTTGAAAATGACACTTGCTAGAAAGTTGCACCGAAGCCGCTTTGCGGCAAACAGGGTCCAGTTGCATAAAGCCCCGAATTTTCGGGGTTTTTTGTTATTTGGCAACAGAATCACTGGGCTATTAGGCCCTTTTTTTATGTCTTGGGGGTGGGCTTGTCCACATTAGAGCAAAAATTAACAGAGATGCTTTCCGCACCGGTAGAGGCGTTGGGCTTTGAGCTCGTAGGCATCGAATTTATTCGGGCGCGCCAATCGACACTACGCATCTATATTGATAGTGACAACGGAATCAATGTTGATGATTGCGCTGATGTCAGCCACCAGGTCAGCGCTGTGCTGGACGTCGAAGATCCGATTACGGTCGCTTACAACCTGGAAGTTTCCTCTCCTGGCCTTGAGCGCCCTATGTTCACCGCGGAACACTATCAACGTTTTCTCGGTGAAGAAGTCAGCGTTGTTCTGCGTATGGCGATACAAAACCGCCGCAAATGGCAGGGCATCATCAAGTCTGTAGAAGGCGAGATGATCACGGTTACTGTGGATGGGAAAGATGAAGTGTTCGCGCTGAGCAATATTCAGAAAGCGAACCTGGTACCCCACTTTTAAAGTTTGGATGAGGCAACTAGGATGAACAAAGAGATTCTGGCTGTTGTTGAAGCAGTTTCCAATGAAAAATCCCTACCACGTGAGAAGATTTTCGAAGCCCTGGAAACCGCTTTAGCCACCGCCACCAAGAAAAAATATGAGCAGGAAATCGAGGTCCGTGTCAGCATAGACCGTAAGACTGGCGATTTCGATACCTTCCGCCGTTGGGTTGCCGTTGATGAAGTGACCCAGCCAACGCGTGAGATCACGCTGGA
Organism: Serratia sp. JSRIV004; assembly: GCF_019968705.1. Classification (NCBI taxonomy): domain Bacteria; kingdom Pseudomonadati; phylum Pseudomonadota; class Gammaproteobacteria; order Enterobacterales; family Yersiniaceae; genus Serratia; species Serratia sp. JSRIV004. The sequence continues at coordinate 624,158 of NZ_CP074140.1, forward strand.
AGCTGCACAGTATGAAGATCCGTCCATAGAACTGGGCGGTTATATCGAAGATCAGATCGAATCTGTGACCTTCGACCGTATCACCACTCAGACCGCTAAGCAGGTTATCGTACAGAAAGTGCGTGAAGCCGAGCGTGCGATGGTGGTTGACGCCTTCCGCCAACACGAAGGTGAGATCGTCACCGGCGTGGTGAAAAAAGTTAACCGTGACAGCATTGCGCTGGATCTGGGTAGCAACGCCGAAGCGGTCATTGGCCGTGAAGACATGCTACCACGGGAAAACTTCCGCCCAGGTGACCGTATCCGCGGTGTACTGTACGCAGTACGTCCGGAAGCGCGCGGTGCGCAACTGTTCGTCAGCCGTTCCAGCCCGGATATGCTCAAAGAGCTGTTCCGCATCGAAGTGCCGGAAATTGGCGAAGAAGTGATTGAGATTAAAGCGGCAGCCCGCGATCCTGGCTCCCGTGCAAAAATTGCCGTGAAAACCAACGACAAGCGTATCGACCCGGTCGGTGCCTGTGTCGGTATGCGCGGTGCCCGCGTCCAGGCCGTTTCGAGCGAGCTTGGCGGGGAACGTATTGATATCATCCTGTGGGATGATAACCCTGCACAGTTCGTCATTAACGCCATGGCCCCGGCAGATGTTGCCTCGATCGTGGTGGATGAAGATCGGTGCACGATGGATATCGCCGTTGAAGCCAGCAACCTGGCACAGGCGATCGGCCGTAATGGCCAAAACGTGCGTTTAGCTTCCCAACTGTTGAAACAGCATCGTGATGATGATCGCTGGGAACTGAACGTGATGACGGCGGACGATCTGCAGGCCAAGCATCAGGCCGAGGCTCATGCCGCCATTGATACCTTCACCAAGTATCTTGATATCGACGAAGATTTCGCCACCGTTCTGGTCGAAGAAGGCTTCTCTACTCTGGAAGAACTGGCTTACGTGCCAATCAAAGAGCTGCTGGAAATCGACGGTCTGGATGAAGATATGGTTGAAGCGTTGCGCGATCGCGCCAAAGCTGCATTGACCACGCTGGCCCTGGCACAGGAAGAAAGCCTGGGCGACCAAAAACCTGCTGATGATTTGCTCAACCTTCCGGGTCTTGAGCGCAGCATGGCCTTTAAACTGGCCGCGCGTGGGGTTTGTACGCTGGAAGATCTTGCCGAGCAGGGTGTTGACGATCTGGCTGATATTGAAGGGCTTAGCGATGAGCAAGCCGGCGAGCTGATTATGGCCGCACGTAATATCTGTTGGTTTGGCGACAACGCGTAATAACTGTAGCAGGAAGGAACAGCATGACGACAGATGTAACCGTAAAATCGCTGGCAGCAGAGATACAGACACCGGTTGATCGCCTGGTACAGCAGTTTGCTGATGCAGGGATCAACAAGTCTGAGACCGACTCTGTGACACAGCATGAGAAAGAAACCTTATTGGCGCACCTGAACCGTGAACACGGTAGTGCGCCAAGCAAACTCACGTTGCAGCGCAAAACGCGCAGCACCTTGAATATTCCGAGCACCGGCGGTAAGAGTAAATCGGTGCAAATTGAGGTCCGCAAGAAACGCACTTATGTAAATCGCGATCCGCAGGAAGCCCAACAGGCTGAAGCGGCTGAGCAGGCACAGCGTGAAGCGGAAGAGCAGGCAAGGCGCGAAGCGGAAGAGCTAGCGAAACGCGAAGCAGAAGCTAAGCGCGCAGCCGAAGAGCAAGCCAAACGTGAGGCCGCGGAGATTGCTAAGCGTAATTCAGCGGAAAAAGAAAAAGTGACCAATCAACATACCGACGAAATGACCAAGCCAGCTCAGGCAGAAAAAGCACGCCGTGAAGCCGAAGCCGCCGAACTGAAACGTAAAGCGGAAGAAGAAGTACGCCGTAAGGTGGAAGAAGACGCCAAACGCGTAGCGGAAGAAGCGCGCCGTATGGCCGAAGAAAACGGTGAGAAGTGGGCCGAAGCCGAAGCAGCAAGTGCTGCGGTTGAAACAGCCGACTACCACGTAACCACCTCCGAGCACGCTCGTGCTGCCGAAGACGAAAACGACGCCAAAGTTGAAGGCGAGCGCCGTAGCCGTACTCGCGGTGGCAAAGCGACCAAACAGAAGAAAGGCAACAAGCTCTCCGAGTCTAAAGCAGACCGCGAAGAAGCTCGCACCATGACCCGTGGCGGTAAAGGCAAGCGTAAGCCAAGCACCCTGCAGCAGGGCTTTAACAAGCCAGCTCAGGTAGTGAACCGTGACGTGGTGATTGGCGAGACTATCACCGTTGCCGAACTGGCTAACAAGATGGCGGTAAAAGGGTCTCAGGTCATCAAAGCGATGATGAAGCTGGGCGCCATGGCCACCATCAACCAGGTCATCGACCAGGAAACCGCACAGCTGGTTGCCGAAGAGATGGGCCACAAAGTTATCCTGCGTCGTGAGAACGAGCTGGAAGAAGCGCTGATGAGCGACCGTGACACCGGCGCAGGTGCCGAGTCTCGTGCACCAGTCGTGACCATCATGGGCCACGTTGACCATGGTAAAACCTCTCTGCTCGACTACATCCGCTCCACCAAGGTGGCAGTTGGCGAAGCCGGTGGTATTACCCAGCACATCGGTGCTTACCACGTAGAAACCGAAAACGGCATGATCACCTTCCTGGATACCCCAGGTCACGCAGCGTTTACCTCAATGCGTGCTCGTGGTGCTCAGGCGACCGATATCGTGGTTCTGGTAGTAGCAGCAGACGACGGCGTGATGCCACAAACCATCGAAGCCATTCAGCATGCTCAGGCGGCTAAAGTGCCATTGGTGGTTGCGGTTAACAAAATTGACAAGCCAGAAGCCGATCCAGATCGCGTTAAGCAAGAGCTGTCTCAGTATGGCGTTATGCCAGAAGAGTGGGGCGGTGAAGCTCAGTTCGTCCACGTATCTGCGAAAGCCGGTACCGGTATCGACGAACTGTTGAACGCTATCCTGCTGCAGGCCGAAGTTCTCGAACTGAAAGCGGTTCGTAGCGGCATGGCGAGCGGTGTGGTAATCGAATCCTTCCTGGATAAAGGTCGTGGCCCAGTGGCTACCGTACTGGTACAGGAAGGGACGCTGAACAAGGGCGATATCGTCCTGTGTGGCTTCGAGTATGGCCGTGTTCGTGCGATGCGTGACGAATTGGGCCGTGAAGTGACCTCTGCGGGTCCTTCTATCCCAGTTGAGATCCTGGGCCTGTCCAGCGTTCCTGCTGCGGGTGACGAAGCGACCGTAGTGCGTGACGAGAAGAAAGCGCGTGAAGTTGCGCTGTACCGTCAAGGCAAGTTCCGCGAAGTGAAACTGGCTCGCCAGCAGAAATCTAAACTGGAGAACATGTTCGCGAACATGACCGAAGGTGAAGTTTCTGAACTGAACATCGTGCTGAAAACCGACGTACAGGGTACCTGTGAAGCGATTTCCGATTCACTGCAGAAACTCTCCACCGACGAAGTGAAGGTGAAGATTGTGGGTTCTGGCGTAGGTGGTATCACCGAAACCGACGCGACCCTGGCTGCGGCATCCAACGCCATCATCCTGGGCTTCAACGTGCGTGCGGATGCTTCTGCTCGCCGCGTGATTGAGTCAGAAAGCCTGGATCTGCGTTACTACTCCGTGATCTATAACCTGATCGACGAAGTGAAGCAGGCGATGAGCGGTATGTTGGCGCCTGAGTACAAACAGCAGATCATCGGTCTGGCTGAAGTACGTGATGTGTTCAAATCACCTAAGTTCGGCGCTGTTGCCGGCTGTATGGTGACCGAAGGCAACATCAAGCGTCACAACCCAATCCGCGTGCTGCGTGACAACGTGGTTATCTATGAAGGCGAGCTGGAATCCCTGCGCCGCTTCAAAGATGACGTTAACGAAGTCCGTAACGGTATGGAATGTGGTATCGGCGTTAAGAACTACAACGACGTGCGCGTTGGCGACATGATCGAAGTGTTCGAAATCATCGAGATCCAGCGTACTATCGCTTAAGCCTCGAAAAACGCTTAAATCTGTTTTTAGGGGGGCCTTGTGCCCCCCGATTTGTCTGGAGGGTTTCCAAATGGCAAAAGAATTCAGCCGCGGTCAACGCGTGGCACAAGAAATGCAAAAAGAGATTGCGATGATCTTGCAGCGTGAAGTCAAAGATCCGCGTGTCGGCATGGCTACCGTTTCAGGTGTTGAAGTGTCTCGCGATCTGGCTTACGCCAAAGTTTACGTCACCTTCCTGAACGTGCTGACCGAAAACCACGATCCGGATCTGGTGACCAACGGCATTAAAGCGTTGCAGGATGCCTCTGGCTATATCCGTACGCTGCTGGGCAAAGCGATGCGCCTGCGCGTAGTGCCGGAACTGACCTTCTCCTACGACAACTCACTGGTTGAAGGCATGCGTATGTCCAACCTGGTGACCAACGTAGTGAAGAACGATGCCGAACGTCGCAATGCATCAGGCGATGAAGAGGAGGCTTAATGAGTCGCCCTCGCCGTCGCGGCCGTGACATTCACGGTGTACTGCTGCTGGACAAACCGCAGGGCCTGTCGTCTAACGATGCCCTGCAAAAAGTAAAGCGTATCTACAATGCCAACCGCGCGGGCCACACCGGCGCGCTCGATCCACTGGCGACCGGTATGCTGCCAATCTGTCTGGGTGAGGCCACCAAATTCTCCCAATATCTGCTCGATTCCGACAAGCGTTACCGCGTGATTGCCCGCTTGGGCCAGCGCACGGACACCTCGGATGCCGATGGTCAGATCGTGCAGGAGCGCCCGGTAAACTTCACCCAAGCGCAGCTCGAAACCGCGCTGGACACCTTCAGGGGTAACATCCAGCAGGTGCCTTCGATGTATTCCGCACTGAAATACCAGGGCAAAAAGCTGTATGAATATGCTCGCCAGGGAATCGAAGTCCCGCGTGAAGCACGCAGCATCACCGTGTATGAGTTGCAGTTTATCCGCTGGGAAGGGGATGAGCTTGAGCTGGAAATTCACTGCTCAAAAGGCACCTACATCCGCACTATCACGGATGACCTCGGTGAGTTGCTGGGCTGTGGCGCACACGTGATTTATCTGCGTCGCCTGCAGGTGGCGAAGTATCCGATCGCCCGTATGGTCACGCTGGAACAGTTGAATGCTCTAGTGGAGCAGGCACAGGAGCAGGGCATTGCGCCAGGCGAACTGCTCGATCCGTTGCTGATGCCGATGGATAGCCCGGCCGAAGATTTCCCTGAAGTGAACCTGCTGCCAGCGGTAGCGGGTTACGTCAAACAGGGGCAGCCGGTGCAGGCCGCAGGGGCTCCGGCCTCGGGTCTGGTGCGCATTACCGAAGGCGAAGAACGTAAATTTATCGGCATTGGCGAGATTGCCGATGATGGCCGAGTCGCGCCACGCCGCCTGGTTGTCGAATATTTCGACTGACCTGCCCGCCTTGCGATCGCCCTGCGCTAAGAGTAGAATGGCGCAGCTTATGCATTGGGTTGCTGAATTAGAGATCGGCGCCTGTATTTATTATCTATAATTCTGGAGTATGACAATGTCTCTAAGTGTTGAAGCTAAAGCTAAAATCGTAGCTGACTTCGGTCGTGGTACTAACGACAGCGGTTCTACCGAAGTTCAGGTTGCCCTGTTGACTGCGCAGATCAACCATCTGCAAGGCCACTTCTCAGAGCACAAAAAAGATCACCACAGCCGTCGTGGTCTGCTGCGTATGGTTTCTCAGCGTCGTAAGCTGCTGGACTACCTGAAGCGTAAAGATGTAGCACGTTACACCAGCCTGATCGAGCGTCTGGGTCTGCGTCGCTAATCGAGCAAGTTTCAGGAGAAAGGGGCCAAATGTGGCCCCTTTCTTCTAGGAAGCATAAGCAAATCAGGTTAATGTATTACTGAGGATCTTCCGTTACAGAGGTTCGCGCGGCTAATGAGAGGCTTTATCTCATGAGAGATAAGGATTGTCATTAGTCGCGAGGATGTAGTGAGAAGGTCAGTGAACCACAGGCGTGTCGAGTCGAAGAACGATTGCGCGCCCCCAATTAAGGATTAAATTTTGCTGACTCCGATTATTCGCAAATTCCAGTATGGCCAACACACCGTGACGCTTGAGACCGGTATGATGGCACGTCAAGCCACTGCCGCCGTGATGGTGAGCATGGATGACACTGCAGTATTCGTCACCGTAGTAGGCCAGAAGAAAGCCAAACCAGGCCAGAGCTTCTTCCCTCTGACCGTGAACTATCAGGAGCGTACCTACGCTGCTGGCCGTATCCCGGGTAGCTTCTTCCGTCGTGAAGGCCGTCCGAGCGAAGGCGAAACCCTGACTTCCCGTCTGATCGACCGTCCGATCCGCCCACTGTTCCCAGATAGCTTCCTGAACGAAGTGCAAGTGATCGCTACCGTGGTTTCCGTGAACCCACAGGTGAACCCAGACATCGTAGCGATGATCGGTGCCTCTGCTGCCCTGAGCCTGTCCGGTATTCCGTTCAATGGCCCAATCGGTGCTGCACGCGTGGGTTACATCAACGATCAGTACGTACTGAACCCAACTACCGATGAGCTGAAAGAAAGCCGTCTGGACCTGGTGGTTGCCGGTACCGCTGGTGCAGTACTGATGGTGGAATCCGAAGCTGACGTGCTGAGCGAAGATCAGATGCTGGGCGCAGTCGTGTTTGGCCATGACCAACAGCAAATCGTTATCGAAAACATTAACGCTCTGGTTGCCGAAGCTGGCAAGCCGAAGTGGGATTGGCAGGCACCTGCAGTTAACGAAGCGCTGCATGCGCGCGTAGCTGAGCTGGCTGAAAGCCGTCTGGGCGATGCTTACCACATCACCGAAAAACAAGAGCGTTACGCTCAGGTTGATGCGATCAAAGACAGCGTAGTGGAAACTCTGCTGGCGCAAGACGAAACTCTGGACGCGTCTGAAATTCAGGACATCCTCGGCACCGTTGAGAAAAACGTCGTACGTAGCCGTGTGCTGCGTGGCGAGCCGCGTATCGATGGCCGTGAGAAAGACATGATCCGTGGTCTGGACGTGCGCACTGGCGTTCTGCCACGTACCCACGGTTCCGCACTGTTCACCCGTGGTGAAACCCAGGCGCTGGTTACCGCCACTCTGGGTACCGCGCGTGACGCACAGAACATCGACGAGCTGATGGGCGAGAAAACCGACAGCTTCCTGTTCCACTACAACTTCCCTCCGTACTCTGTTGGTGAAACCGGCATGGTAGGTTCACCGAAGCGTCGTGAAATCGGCCATGGTCGTCTGGCAAAACGTGGCGTTTTAGCTATGATGCCTAAACCAGAAGATTTCCCGTACACCGTACGTGTGGTGTCTGAAATCACCGAATCCAACGGTTCTTCTTCAATGGCTTCCGTTTGTGGTGCTTCTCTGGCACTGATGGACGCAGGTGTGCCAATCAAGGCCGCCGTTGCGGGTATCGCAATGGGCCTGGTGAAAGAAGAAGAAAACTTTGTCGTACTGTCTGATATTCTGGGTGACGAAGATCACCTGGGCGACATGGACTTCAAAGTGGCCGGTAGCCGCGAGGGTATCACCGCGCTGCAGATGGACATTAAAATTGAAGGTATCACCCGCGAAATCATGCAGGTGGCTCTGAACCAGGCCAAGGGTGCGCGTCTGCACATTCTGGGCGTGATGGAACAGGCTATCAGCACGCCGCGTGGCGATATCTCTGAGTTTGCACCGCGTATTCACACCATCAAGATCAATCCAGACAAGATCAAAGATGTGATCGGTAAAGGTGGCTCAGTCATCCGTGCGTTGACCGAAGAAACTGGCACCACCATCGAAATTGAAGATGACGGTACAGTGAAGATTGCTGCAACCGACGGCGACAAAGCGAAGTTCGCTATCCGCCGCATCGAAGAGATCACCGCTGAGATCGAAGTTGGCCGTGTGTATCAGGGTAAAGTGACCCGTATCGTTGATTTTGGTGCCTTCGTGGCCATCGGCGGCGGTAAAGAAGGCCTGGTGCACATCTCTCAAATCGCTGACAAGCGCGTTGAGAAAGTGACCGACTATCTGCAGATGGGTCAGGAAGTCCCGGTTAAGGTAATGGAAGTTGATCGCCAGGGCCGTGTGCGTCTGAGCATCAAAGAAGCTACAGCGCCAGAATCCGCTGCGGCTCCTGCACCAGAAGCAGAATAACTGTATCAGCAGTTTTACAGCTCCCTGCCGTTAGGGTTGGGGGCTGTCCTTATCGCGTGGGTAGGATACTCGCGTATTAGCAAGCGGAGGACAGGACGTTCATCCAATGTTTGTCTTCGGGAGTGGGAAATGAAGCCTTTCTTGCGCTGGTGTTACGTTGCGACAGCACTATTGCTGGCAGGATGCAGCAACCATGATTGGCGTAAAGACGAAGTTCTGGCTATTCCGTTGCAGCCTACGCTGCAGCAGGAAGTGATCCTGGCGCGCATGGAACAAATCCTTGCCAGCCGGGCATTAACGGACGATGAGCGAGCACAGCTTTTATATGAGCGCGGTGTGCTGTATGATAGCCTTGGTTTACGTGCTCTAGCGCGCAATGATTTTTCACAAGCGCTAGCGATACGTCCTGATATGCCAGAAGTTTTCAACTACCTGGGCATTTACTTAACGCAGGCAGGCAATTTTGATGCTGCCTATGAAGCGTTTGATTCTGTACTAGAGCTTGATCCAACTTACAATTACGCGCGTTTAAACCGGGGCATCGCACTGTATTATGGCGGCCGCTTCCCGTTGGCGCAGGATGATCTGCAGGCGTTTTATCAAGACGACCCAAACGATCCCTTCCGTTCGCTGTGGCTTTATCTGGTGGAGAGAGAAATCGATCCCAAGATGGCTACCGTATCGCTCCAGCAGCGTTATGACAAATCGGACAGAGGGCAATGGGGATGGAATATTGTCGAATTCTACCTGGGCAAAATCAGCGAAAAAACGCTGATGGAACGCCTCAAGGCAGATGCAACGGATAACACTTCGCTCGCTGAGCATCTCAGTGAAACTGACTTCTATTTAGGTAAGCACTACCTAAGTCTGGGGGACAAGGACACCGCTTCGGCGCTGTTCAAACTGACGGTGGCTAACAACGTTCATAACTTTGTTGAGCACCGCTATGCATTGTTGGAATTGGCGCTGTTGGGCCAAGAACAAGACGACCTATCGGAATCGGACCAGCAATAGCTGACGGACACTTATCAGCCTGATTTACATTGGTTTTTTGACCAAAGTAATCGCCTTGACGGGCGAGGGCTTTTTTGTCTGTTTTATAATCTAATTTGAGCCGGTTCACACTTTTCAATGAAAATGACTGAAAATTTTCTCGACGAGTTATGTAGACTGGCTGCCATTATTAATGAGGCACGTGTACATGACTACTGAGCTTGAAACCTCTTTTGCTGACCTGGGGCTGTCTGCTCCGATCATTGCTGCCCTGACCGATCTGGGCTACGAAAAACCATCACCGATCCAGGCTGAGTGTATTCCTCACCTGTTGAACGGTCGCGACGTGCTGGGCATGGCGCAGACCGGTAGTGGTAAAACTGCGGCGTTCTCGCTGCCCCTGCTGCACAACCTCGATGCAGCCCTGAAAGCACCACAAATCCTGGTACTGGCTCCAACCCGCGAACTGGCGGTTCAGGTAGCTGAAGCCATGACCGATTTCTCCAAGCACATGCATGGCGTTAACGTGGTGGCCCTGTACGGTGGCCAACGTTATGACGTGCAGCTGCGCGCTCTGCGCCAGGGCCCGCAAATCGTAGTAGGGACCCCAGGCCGTCTGTTGGATCACCTGAAACGTGGCACCCTGAACCTTTCTGGCCTGAAAGGCCTGGTTCTGGACGAAGCCGACGAAATGCTGCGCATGGGCTTTATCGAAGACGTAGAAACCATCATGGCGGAGATCCCGGCTGAACATCAGACCGCGCTGTTCTCAGCGACCATGCCGGAAGCGATCCGTCGTATTACCCGTCGCTTCATGAAAGATCCACAGGAAGTGCGCATTCAGTCCAGCATCACTACTCGTCCAGACATCAGCCAGAGCTACTGGACCGTGCAGGGCATGCGTAAAAACGAAGCGCTGGTGCGTTTCCTGGAAGCGGAAGATTTTGACGCGGCGATCATCTTCGTACGTACCAAAAATGCGACCCTGGAAGTGGCTGAAGCGCTGGAGCGCAGCGGTTACAACAGCGCCGCACTGAACGGTGATATGAACCAGGCGCTGCGTGAGCAGACCCTGGAGCGTCTGAAAAGTGGCCGTCTGGATATTCTGATCGCCACCGACGTTGCCGCTCGTGGTCTGGACGTTGAGCGTATCAGTCTGGTAGTAAACTATGATATCCCTATGGATTCAGAGTCTTACGTTCACCGTATCGGCCGTACCGGTCGTGCGGGCCGTGCTGGCCGCGCGCTGCTGTTCGTAGAAAACCGCGAACGCCGCCTGCTGCGCAACATCGAACGCACCATGAAGCTGACCATCCCTGAAGTCGAGCTGCCAAACGCAGATCTGCTGGGTGAGCGCCGCCTGGCCAAGTTTGCCGCTAAAGTTCAGCAGCAGCTGGAAAGCAGCGATCTGGATATGTACCGTGCGCTGCTGGCTAAGCTGCAACCGGGTGAAGATCTGGATATGGAAACGTTGGCCGCTGCACTGCTGAAAATGGCACAGGGCGAGCGCCCTCTGATCCTGCCACCCGATCCAGTGTTCAAACCGCGTCAACGTCGTGAGTTCAACGACCGTGATGATCGCGGTGGCGAGCGAAGCAACGACCGTCGTCGTGATGCACGTCCAGACAGCCGTGATGGTGGCGCTGAGCGTCCACGTCGCGAACGCCGTGACGTGGGTGAAATGCAGCTGTACCGCATTGAAGTTGGCCGTGATGACGGCGTGGAAGTTCGTCATATCGTTGGCGCGATCGCTAACGAAGGTGACATCAGCAGCCGTTACATCGGTAACATCAAGCTGTTTGCTTCCCACTCCACCATCGAGCTGCCAAAAGGCATGCCGGGCGAGATCCTGAATCACTTCACTCGCACCCGCATTCTGAACAAGCCGATGAACATGCAACTGCTGGGCGATGCACAGCCGCATGAACGTCGTGAGCGTCCTGCCGGTGGTAACGGTGGTGAGCGCCGTGGCGGTGCCCGTCCATTCAACGGCGAGCGTCGCGAAGGTGCACCAGCACCACGCCGTTCTTTCGGTGAGCGTCGTGAAGGCGGTAATGCTGCCGGTGGCGAACGCCGTGGCGGTAACTTCAACCGTGACAAGCCAGCACCACGCCGTGACGATGCAGCAGCTCCTGCCGCACCACGTCGCCGTTTCGGTGATGCATAATCGTTGATTTGACCGTATACGGTTAATCAGCTTAAGAAACCAGTCTTCGGACTGGTTTTTTTTTGCCTGGCATCTCAGTTAATACCGCTAAAGGGCGTATCATTCGCAAGGTTTATCTTACGGATGCACAGGAGCTGCCGTGAACTGGCAACAATTCAAATCTCAATACCTGGTGCGCTTTTGGGCGCCTTTACCGGCGGTGATCGCAGCCGGGATCCTCTCGACCTACTATTTCGGCATGACCGGCACCTTCTGGGCGGTAACCGGTGAATTTACCCGCTGGGGCGGCCATATCTTGCAGTGGTTGGGTTTCCACCCCGAGCAGTGGGGCTACTTTAAGGTGATCGGCCTACAGGGCACACCACTCGATCGTATCGATGGGCGCATGATAATCGGTATGTTTGCGGGTTGTATCGCCGCCGCGCTGTGGGCCAACAACATCAAATTACGTATGCCACAGCACCGCATCCGCATTGCACAGGCGTTGCTTGGCGGCATCATCGCCGGTTTTGGTGCGCGTTTGGCGATGGGGTGTAACCTGGCGGCCTTCTTTACCGGTATTCCACAGTTCTCGCTGCATGCCTGGTTTTTTGCGCTGGCAACGGCGGCGGGTTCTTACTTCGGTGCCAAATTCACCTTGCTGCCGATGTTCCGTATTCCGGTCAAGCTGCAAAGAGTGAAAGCGGCCTCACCGTTGACGCAAAAACCTGAGCAGGCACGCCGCCGTTTCCGTTTGGGAATGGTGATTTTCTGCCTCACGGTGGCTTGGTCATTATGGACGTTATTTGATGCGCCGAAACTCGGCATTGCCATGCTGTTTGGTATCGGTTTTGGTCTGCTGATTGAACGGGCACAGATCTGCTTTACCTCAGCGTTCCGCGATCTGTGGATCACTGGCCGTACGCATATGGCCAAAGCGATTATTATCGGCATGGCGGTCAGCGCCATCGGCATCTTCAGCTATGTGCAATTGGGCGTCTCGCCGAAGATCATGTGGGCCGGGCCCAATGCGGTACTGGGCGGCCTGCTGTTTGGCTTCGGTATTGTGCTGGCGGGCGGCTGCGAAACCGGCTGGATGTATCGTGCGGTAGAAGGCCAGGTCCATTACTGGTGGGTGGGGTTGGGCAACATTATCGGCGCCACGCTGTTAGCCTACTACTGGGACGATCTGGCGCCAGCCCTGGCGACCAACTACGACAAGATTAACCTGCTGGATACCTTCGGGCCGATCGGCGGCCTGCTGGTGACCTATCTGCTGCTGGCCATAGCCTTTGCCGCGATGCTGTGGTGGGAGAAACGCTTTTTCCGCGCCAAGCCAGATGCGCAGGTGGTGAATTTAAGGAGTGAAGCATGAAACAGACCGAGATCGTGCCGGATTACCGGTTGGATATGGTGGGAGAGCCTTGTCCTTATCCGGCGGTGGCTACGTTAGAGGCTATGCCGCAGTTGAAACCGGGCGAAATACTGGAAGTGATCAGCGACTGCCCGCAGTCAATCAATAATATTCCACTCGATGCCCGTAACCACGGCTACAAGGTGCTGGATATTCAGCAGGATGGGCCAACCATTCGTTACCTCATCCAGCGTTAATCGAACAAGGGCACCATTACGGTGCCCTTATCATTCATCCCTTCACTAAGTCGCCTTTCACCCCGGCAACAATCTCAAACGACCGTAAACGCGCCTGATGATCGAAAATCTGGCCGTTAACCATGATCTCATCCGCACCGGTTTCACGCAGCAGGCTTTGCAGGCCATGGCGGATGGTGCTTTCGCTACCGACGATCGACATGCGCAGTGCCTGATCGACGCCATACTGCTCGCCTGCTGTCCACAGCGCGTGGATATTATCGACCGGCGGTGGCAGTGGGCCTGGTGAGCCACGGCGCAGGTTGATAAACTGCTGCTGCATGGAAGTGAACAGGAAACGGGCGTTTTGGTCGCTGTCTGCGGCGACCACGTTGACACACACCATCGCGTGCGGCTGCTGGCACTGCTCAGACGGCGTAAAGTTCTCACGGTACACATTCAGTGCCTGGAACAGCATATCTGGCGCAAAGTGCGAGGCGAAGGCAAACGGCAAGCCGAGCTGTGCCGCCAACTGCGCACTGTACAGGCTGGAACCCAACAGCCAGATTGGCACATGTAACCCTTGGCCCGGTACGGCCTGCACTGCTTGCCCCGGCTGTACTTCGCCAAAGTAATGTTGCAGTTCCTGCACGTCACGCGGGAAGTTATCTACCTCGCCAGAGAGGTGGCGACGCAGCGCCATCATGGTGCGTTGGTCGGTACCCGGTGCCCGGCCAAGCCCCAGATCGATACGCCCAGGATAGAGAGATTCCAAGGTGCCGAACTGTTCGGCGATCACCAGCGGCGCATGGTTTGGCAACATCACGCCACCTGAACCGAGGCGAATGCTCTGCGTACCGGAGGCTAAATAACCCAGTAATACCGATGTCGCGGCACTGCCGATGCCGGTCATATTGTGGTGTTCCGCTAGCCAGTAGCGCTGATAGCCCCACTTTTCGGCATGTTGCGCCAAATCCAGCGAGCAGTGAAACGCATCGCGTGCCTTGGCTCCCTGAGGGATCGGGGATAAATCCAGTACCGAAAGCGGTACCCGTGTGTGTTCAGTCATTTCATCGTCCATTGTGCTTATCAGGTTGATCGCTTAAAGGGCGATTGCAGGGTTCTGCAACTAAAAAAGCGATTATGCTTTTTGTGTTAAAAGCATAATCGAAAATACGGTTATAAAAGGGGATATATGTGCTCGCAATATCCTTATGAGAATAATGGTTTTTTTACAGCTATGATGGTTTTTGTTTGCACGCTGATGTTCAAGGGGCTGAAGTAATGAAGAAGAAGACGCTGTTTACCCTGCTGCTGATGGGGATAGCTATCGCCATGGCGGTGCTATTCCGCGCGCATAATCAGGATTTGTTGTTGCAGGGCGAAGTGGATGCCCCCGAAGTGATCGTCGCTTCCAAAGCCAAGGGCCGGGTGATCGAGCGCCTGGTAGAGCGCGGGGACGATGTGAAAACCGGGCAACTGCTGCTGCGGCTGGAAAGCCCGGAACTGATGGCCCAGCTACGTTCGGCGCAGGCTTCGCTGGATGAGGCCCAAGCGCAGTTGGACCAATCGCTGCATGGCACCCGTGAAGAAAGCATCCGTAACCTGCGGGCCAATCTGGCACAGGCCGAGGCGCAATACCAGAATGCCCAACACGATTACGACCGTAACCTGAGCGTTGCCAGCAAGGGTTATGTATCCAAATCTGAATTGGACAGCTCACGCCGTGCGCGTGATACCGCCTATCAACAGGTGCAGGCCGCCAAAGCCAATTTGGACGAAGGCATCAATGGCGATCGCATTGAACTGCGGCAGAAATACGAAGCAGCCCTGCGGGCCTCCGAGCAAGACCTGCTAGAAATTCAGGCCCAGACCGACGATCTACTGGTTAAAGCTCCGGTTGATGGCGAAGTGGGGCCGATCCCGGCTGAAGTCGGTGAGCTGCTCAACGCCTCCAGCCCGTTGATGACGTTGATCCGCGTACCGGACGCCTATTTCGTGTTTAACCTGCGGGAAGATATTCTGGCGCATGTCCGCAAGGGGGATAAGGTCCAGTTGCGCGTCCCAGCGTTGAAAGACCAAACGATCGAGGCAGAAGTGCGCTATATCGCCCCGTTGGGGGATTACGCTACCAAGCGTGCCACGCGAGCCACCGGTGACTTTGATCTGAAAACCTTTGAAGTTCGTTTGTATCCGTCGCAGCCGATAGATGGCCTGCGCCCAGGGATGAGCACCTTATGGCAATGGAAAGAGTAAGGGCAGGTTGGCGCTGCTTCAGCCACGCGTTCAGCAACGAGTGCCGCATCGCTTTTCGCCGGCCGGTGGTGCACTGGCTGGGATGGATCTTCCCGTTGATCCTGTTTGGCCTGATCAGCAGTAACTTCTCGGAAGGGACCTTGCTCGATCTGCCGGTCTCGGTGGTGGATAACGATCACAGCCCGCTATCCAAAAATCTGATCCGCAAGCTGGATGCGGGTTCTCATGCCCATGTGCAAGCCTATGACGGCGGTCTTGATGAGTCGGTGCGCCGTCTGCGTAGCGCGCAGGATTATGCTTTGCTGTCTATCCCGGCCGATTTTGAGGCGGACGCGCTGGCGGGCAATCAGCCGAGCGTGGTGCTGTATTACAACGCGCTGTTTTACGGTGCCGGGCTGTATTCTACTCAGGATTTCAGCGGCCTGATGGCCGAGGCCAACGCCAATTACCGTTCGATCATTGCCGGGGCCATGGGCAAGTCGCTGCCGCCGCTGGCGGATGTCACCCTCAACTACGGCAGCCTGTTCAATGCCAGTGGCAGCTATATCTATTATCAGCAGTTTGCCGCTACTATTCATATGCTGCAGCTGTTTGTGGTTACCTGCATGATTTACGTGATGGCGCGCAGTAAGTCCTTGCTGAAAGCCAAGCCCTTTAGCCTGGCCCTGCTGGGGAAACTGGCCCCTTACACCCTGTGCTTTACCACTTTGCTGATGGTTGAGATTGCTGCGTTGGTGGGCATTTTTGACGCTCGCGTCAGCGGCAACCCACTGTTTATGCTGATGATTGGCTTCTTCTACGTGATGGCGGCACAAAGCATCGGCCTGTTGCTGTACACCTTTACCGGCAGCGCCATTACCGCCTACACCCTGATTGGCATGTTGGTGAGTATTGCACTGACTTTCTCTGGCATGGCAGTACCCGAGCTTTCCATGCCGCTACCCGCACGCATCATCTCCAATATCGAGCCTCTTACCCACGCGCTGTACGCCATGTTCGACGTCTTCCTGCGTCAGGTGCCCGCCAGCGCCATCCTCAGCGTATGTGCGCTGCTGATTGTCTACCCGTTGGTGACCGCACTGTTGGTGCGTAACCGGCTGCTGAAGCGGCTGGCAAAAGAGGAGACGGTGGGATGAAAAGCTATTGGCTCACCTTCCGCAAAGTATTGACGAGCATGTTGGAACGGCCGATGTGGCTAATGTTGATCCTGTCGTTGTGCATCATGAGCACGGTTTATGCCAACCGCACGGTGTGGGATCTACCGGTGGCAGTGATCGATCAGGATCACAGCACCGCCAGCCGCCAGCTTATCCGCCAGTTGGATGCCACCCCGAAGATCGCCATCCAAACTTACGACAGCCTGGACGAGGCAAAACGCGATCTGGGTTGGCGCAAACTGTTTGCAGTGATCATCATGCCGGTGGATCTGGAGAAGAAGATCCTCAATGGCAAAAACATTGAGATCCCGGTGTTCGGTGATGCCACCAACCGGCTGGCAAACGGCCAGATCCAGCAGGACGTGGTGGCTGCTTACCAGCAGTTGCTCGGCCAGTACAACACCTCACTGTTGATGCGCAGTGGGTTCAGCGAACGGCAGGCTCAGGTGATCATGATGCCGATCCAGAGCCAAACGCTGGACGTATTCAACCCCGGTATCAGTTTTGCGGCGATTATCTTCCCAGGGTTGTTAGTGATGTTATTGCAGCACTCGCTGTTGATTGCCTGCGTGCGCGTCAGCATTGTGTTGAAAGGAACGCCGGGCGGCAAGCCGTCGCTTCCTGTTTATCTGGGGGGGCTATCGGCCCTGTTGCCGATCTGGCTGTTCCTGTCGATTGTGTTATTTGTGCTGTGGCCCTGGGTTTTGGGCTATCGACAGACTGCGACGATCCCCGAGATCTTGCTGCTGACCTTCCCGTTCCTGCTTGCGGTGCTTGGGCTAGGCAAGCTGGTAACCGAATGCTTGCGCAGCGTGGAAATGATCTACCTGACGCTGTCGTTTATCACCACCCCGGTGTTTTACCTTTCTGGCACTATCTGGCCGCTGCAAGCGATGCCGCAGTGGGTCAGGGCGATTTCATCGATGATCCCTTCAACCTGGGCGACCAAAGCCATTGCTGGCGTGAATCAGATGGGGCTATCGCTGCGTGATGTCGGCGGGGACGTGGCCATGCTGCTGCTATTGGGGGCGATTTATACGCTGATTGGTATTGGCGTTGGAGCCGTGCGTAACCGCGTGGGGCTGCGCAATCTATTTCGTAAACGTCGGACTTCCTGATAACCATGGGGCCAGAATGCTGGCCCCATGAGTTATTACTGCACCAGCTCCAACCCGGCTACGCGCCGCCAGTAACCGTTGCATTCGGTATGGTCGGTTAACGTCAGCGGCTGCTGACCTTGCTCATTAGCTCGGAAGCTGTCGAGCATCGCCAGTGTTTCTACGCCCTGTGGCGACAGGCGTACAATATCCACCAACCCCTGCATGCTGGTCAGTTCGTTGCCCAGGTTGTAGCAGTAGCCACTCATGGTCTGGATACCGTTGAGCACAAACACCTGTTGGTTCTCTTGAGAATTGACGATGCGCCCCTGCGGATATTTGATGCAGCAGGTTTCGCATTCATCCTTGCCCCGGTTTTCCGAGCGTGCAGTAAAACAGCGCGCCGAATAGGCCAGTGGCAAGTGCCCGTAACTCAACACTTCCACTTCAAACCCCTGGCGGAACCCTAACTCATCACATTGCTGCAATAAATTGACCAGCCAGTCGCGTGAAAGCTCTACCGGCATGCACCAGCGCATCATGCCCTGCTTGTGCAGCAGGCGCAGAGTGTAGGCGTTGTAGCAATTGAGTGCATGCCCGGCGACAAACGGCAAACCGCGATCGGCGGCCATATTCACCGTACCAAGATCGTTGGCTTCGATCAGGAATTCGCCGTTCTCCACATAACGCTTCAGCTCATTCAGCTCTGAGGGTGCCTGTAGCAAAGCCAAGGTAGAGATCACCACCTGCTTACCCGATTTGGCGATCTCCTGCGCCAGCGCCAGCCAGTCACCTACTTTCATTTCACGCCGTTTGGTGCAGACGCTCTCGCCAAGATAGATAATATCGGCGCTGCTGCTTATCGCCTGCTGATAAAAGGCTTCTATCTCGCTGTTTGGCCAGTAGTAGAGCACCGGGCCTAATGCATATTTCATGGTTTCTCCTACTGCCATTTGCGGTGGTACGCGCCAAGCGTGGTCTGGGTGCCTTCGGACATTGCGCCGAGCGTTTCCATCCAGGCTGCGTCGGCTTGATAGCCAGCCGGGTTGGCCATACAGCGATCTATGGCCTGGCGCCAGACGCGCGCAACCTGGCTGACATAGGCAGGGCTGCGTTGGCGGCCTTCAATCTTCACCGAGGCAATATTGGCGGCCAGTAGCTCTGGCAGCAGCTCCAGCGTATTCAGGCTGGTGGGCTCTTCCAGCGGGTGATAGAGCACGTTATCCACCAGATAGCGGCCTTTGCACAGCGTTGGGTAACCGGCGTTTTCGCCGTCCTGATAACGGTCGATCAGCACGTCATTCAGGCGCGATTCCATCCCCTGCGGTGTTTGTTGCCAGCGTACAAAGCGGGCAGGTGAGCAGGCGCCCACGGTGTTAGGTGATTCCCCGGTCAGATAAGAGGAGAGGTAACACCGCCCTTCGGCCATGATGCACAGGCTGCCAAAGGCGAACACTTCCAACGGTACTGGGCTGGTGCGTGATAATTGCTTCACTTGGTGCATCGACAGCACACGAGGCAGCACCACGCGGGCCACATCAAAGTGGCGTTGATAAAAACGGATGGCTTCTTCATTGGTCGCAGAGGCTTGCACCGAAACATGGCGCTCCACCTGCGGATAACGTTCCGCTGCGTACTCCAGCATTGCCAAATCAGCCAGGATCAGCGCGTCGGCACCCAACTGGGCGGCCATATCCACGGCTCTCTGCCAGCGTGCGTAGCCATCGGGGTGAGCAAAGGTGTTGATGGCGATATGCAGCTTGCGGCCATGCCGGTGCACATAGTCAGCCGCTTCCTGCAGCTTCTTCTCGGTAAAGTTCAGCCCGGCAAAGTGGCGCGCATTGGTATCGTCTTTCAGGCCGATGTAAACGGCGTCTGCGCCATTATCTACCGCGGCTTTCAAGGCCGGCAGGTTGCCAGCGGGGCAAAGCAGCTCCATAGATCTATCCTGATCCCAGCCATATACCTGGCCAGGTATATGCTGTGATAAACGTTGCCGGGCCATTGATTCGCCTGGCAATGATGTAAAAGGGGAGACAATTTTAGTGAACCCGAGGTTAACAAGCTTTGATTTGAGGCAGCTTCTGGCGTATTGATATTCAAGCGGTAACTTGAAATCTGTAGGGAAAGATGAGCGTTAATTGCACCATTTGTTGATATAGACCGGTTACGCGTAGCCGCAATGTGGCAAAATAACCTCAGACTGAGTAGAAAGGAGTGAATAACAGTGTTGGAAAAACTACGAGCACGCATTGTGCGTCAAGGGCCGTCGCTGTTGCGCGTACCGTTAAAATTCACGCCGTTTGCTCTGCAGCGTCAGGTTTTGCAACAGGTGCTGAGCTGGCAGTTCCGTCAGGCGCTGGCTGAGGGGGATTTAGAATTTCTCGAATCGCGCTGGCTGAAGATTGAAGTGCGCGATCTGGCACTGCAATGGTTTATGACAGTAGAAAACGATAGGCTGGTGGTGAGCCAACAGGCTGAGGCGGACGTCAGCTTCAGTGGCGAAGCCAACGATCTGATTTTGATTGCGGCACGCAAGCAAGATCCCGACACGCTGTTTTTCCAGCGTCGGTTGCAGATTGAAGGAGATACCGAATTGGGCCTGTATGTAAAAAATCTGATGGACGCTATCGATCTGGATGCGATGCCTACGCCGTTACGCGTTGGGCTGCTGCGGTTAGCGGACTTTGTGGAAGCCGGTTTGCAGGAGGGCACGGCGCAAACTTCCCGTGTGCCGCAGCCATGCTGATCCGCGTTGAAATTCCGGTGGATGCCGCAGGCATTGATGCGCTGCTGCGTAACGCCTTTGGCCGTGATGACGAAGCCGAGCTGGTGCAACAACTGCGTGAAGACGGGTTGTTGACGCTGGGCATCGTTGCCACCGACGAAGAGGGTGGCGTGGTCGGTTATGCCGCATTCAGCCCGGTTGACGTTGCGGGCGAGGATCGCCAATGGGTTGGTCTCGCGCCGTTGGCGGTAGAGGAAAGCCTGCGTCGCCAAGGGCTGGCCGAAAAGCTGGTTTACGAAGGGTTGGATGCGCTGAATGAGTTCGGCTATGCCGCCGTGGTGGTGCTGGGCGAACCGGCTTACTACGGGCGTTTCGGCTTTAAAACGGCTGCCCAGTTCGATCTGCGTTGCCGCTGGCCAGGAACGGAAGCCGCATTCCAGGTTTATCCGTTGGCGGAAGATGCACTGAGCGGTGTGAATGGGCTGGTGGAGTATTCGGCGCCCTTTAGTCGCTTTTAACTACCGGCAGTAGGTATTCCAATGAGAGGGGCGGATTAACTATCAGCTCCTCTTTTTGCTTTTTGCTCAACTGCTTCACCCGATACTCCAGCCGCAACGCCATCGAGCGATCCCCCACCTGGCAGTGAAAAACCAGTTCCAGCTCCCCTTTGCCACGTAGGGCTTTGGCACCATTACCGGCCTGATGCTGCGCCGCTCGCCGGGCGACGTCTGTCGTGATACCGGTGTACAACATCCCGCTTGGCATTCGCAGCATATAGAGATGCCAGGTTGTTTCATTCATAACGGCCTGCGTAAATTTCCAGTGATCATTCTGGTGGATGGACTGCACTATTTTTCAGCGTTACCCACCAGAGTTCAACAGATAAATGACGAAGCTGTAGACCATCAGTTTACTCAAGGTTGAGATATCCAAGTTTGTCTAGCTGGCTCTTAAAGTCATCAAGCTGTTGCACCAAAAATGTCAGAGCCTGTGAGATGGCGTCCGGGTTTGGCGCATTTTCGCGACACAGGGTATCTAATTGATTACATATGCTCACAATGTCATCTTGATGAATAAAACTAAATGGGCCTTTGAGCCTATGTATGGTTTCGGATAGTAACAGCCAATCCCCATTCTGCCGGTGAAGTTGTGCTTCGAGCCGATCGGCCAACGTACTTTGCCAAAGTGACTGTAAGAATATCGCGACTGCAGATTGCTGATTTGCTAAAGCTTCCAGTAAACGTTGTTGTAAACCTTGGTCTAAAGAAAGTTCAGTGCCGGGATTAAGTGGGGATAGACAAAACTGCGGCAATATCTCGGCCCATTTCACCAGACCGATAGGCTTACGTAAACAAAGATCCATCCCCGCAGCGATTGCCTCGTCAAATATTTCAGGTTCTACAAAAGCAGTTAAACCAACGATCGGGACTCTGGTTTCTCCCTGTGTGACTTCACGCTGGCGTATTTTTTCTGCCAACGTCATTCCTGACATTACTGGCATAGCGACATCTGTGATTATTAAGGAAAATTTATTATTAGCCATCAATTCCAGAGCGTGAATCCCGTCATTTGCAGTCGTGACGTTGGCACCGAGTTGCTGCAATTGAGTAGATAGCAATATTCTATTCGCAGAATGATCGTCAACGATGAGTATAGGGGGAGACTCCGGCAATGATTGCACCGAAGTGGCTGCGTCAATTGGCAAAGCGTTCTCAACGGGTTGCACCGGAGGAAATGTGACACAGACCTGCAGTTGTGTACCTTTACCCAGCTCGCTGTTCAACGTAATGTAACCTGCCATCATATCCAATAGGCGTCTGCTAATGGTTAAACCTAAACCGGTGCCTCCGGCATACCTTGCAGCTTCCTCAATCTGAGTAAATGGCGAGAACAATCTTGGAATGTCCGATATTGCAATCCCTACGCCCGTATCACTAACTTCGAATGTTACCGTTATGGAATCGCTATCAGGTTTTCTATTGGCCGTGCATTGGAAGGTAATCTTTCCTTGCCGGGTAAATTTCACCGCATTGGACAGCAGATTGGCCAAGATCTGACGCAGTCGCAAAGGATCCGCCAGTAGCCAACAATCTGTCGCATCCCCGCTGAGCTGCAAAATAAAATCGAGACCTTTACTCTTGGCCATAGGAGAAAACATCCGTTCTAACAATCCAAGCTGTTCAGACAGACAGACAGGTTGTGGTTGTAAAACCATTTTATCCGCTTCAATCTTGGATAAATCCAGAAGGTCGTCAATAAGCATTAATAAATGTTGCGAAGATTCATTGGCAATCGTCAATTCATTGCGCTGTTGCAGCGCTAATTCATTACTGTGTAGCTGCAATTCCAACATACCAATGATCACGTTCAACGGGGTACGAATTTCGTGACTTATCGTAGACAGGAAAGTTGACTTGGCACGATTCGCCTTGTCGGCGAGTTCCTTAGCCTGGCGCAGCGCTGTCTCAAGACGTGTACGTTCGCTGATGTCCAGCCAACCACTTAACATACCCGCAATATCGCCAAGGCTGTTATAGAAAGGAATGCTCCAGGTATATAAATGACTGGTTTCATGTTCGGTAGTAAAACTCAAGTCTTTAAAACAGGCTTTTCCGGTATCCTTCGATTGATAATAGATCTCTCTGAGTTGAGTGAAGAAATGGGGATGCTCATTAAGTATGAAGAGAGTGGGTTCATCAGCATCGGAGGCTGGGATTTGCAATAGCTCCATAAAAGCTGGATTGCCTGATTCTATTTGAAAATCAGCTTTCACGACAAACATTGCTAATGGTAAGTTATCAAACAGTACTCGTTGAAAAGACAGTTCATCCAGTAATTTTATTTCCGTGCTTTTTCTTTTTTTTACCTGTACCCACAATAGCTTAACCCAGAACAAAGAGAGTAAAATAATAATAAAAACAATAGTGGCACCTACAAGGAATTTATTTTGATTCCAAAGGAATGGTTTCTCTGGGAAAGGTGAGTTGGCATCATACTGTTGTTTGAATTCAAAGTAATTAGTTGGCAATCCCAGTATCACTTTGTTCATTATACTCAGAAACTCAGGTTGGCCTTTAGCGACACCTATACTGTAAGGAATATAGCTAGGGGTGGGTAATGCGGGCCCATCAATCACCAATTCATTCTGGTAGTTATGTGAAATCTCGTAACTTGCAAGAGTAAAATCAGCGACGACCGCATCGACATTACCTTGGGTTAATAGGTTTAAAGCATCTGATGTTTTTGATTGTAATGTCATATTGACCGGAAAAGACTTGAATTCCTCTAGTAATGCGCGCTTGGGTGATGCTGTTAACGCAATAATCTTTCCCTTTAAGGCTGCCATACTCTCAAAGTGTGGCCCTTCTTTACGTGAGATGATGACTAGCACTGAATAGTTGTAGGGGATAGTTAGCGACAGTAAGTCAGGTTTATCTTTAGGCATTTTATAGATATAAGGTATAAATGTGCTATTCCCTTGTTGAATATCAGTGAACAACTCTTGTTGTGTGCGCCTTAACCGGCCCTGAAAAACGACACCAATACGCTGACCTAGATCATTAAGTTTTTCAGCAGCAAAGCCTGCGGGCGTACCTGTAGTTGAGGAAAAAGATAACGGTGTCTCATCATTGGTGATACTATAAAATATTATCGGGTGAGATTTTATCCAATCTTGTTCATCCTGATTGAAAATAATCTTTTGTTCCGATTTTTTTGCATCCCTGAATAGGTAACTCTCAGGTTTTAGGAGGGAAGGTGAATAGCTTGACAAACAACACTCTTTTATCAATTTGGATGCTGGGAAGGAGGCGGTTACCGTTTCAATTTTAGTTAATGGATATTTTTTTAAGGTTTCGATAGCCGCGACCCTAAAAGAAGTACTAACACTAAAAATAGATAAAAACATAAAAATAAAATTTATTTTAGCGTTATTCATAAAATATCTCCTTATGAAACTCTATAATGAATCAACCTCCATTGATTAAGCCATGAAGTATAGCGAATGAAGCCATCTCAACAGAACTATTAAGGTTAAGTTTTTTCTTTATATTTAGTTTGTGAGTGCTAACCGTTTTTTCACTTATATTTAATGCCTGTGCAATACCTATGTTACTCTGCCCTTTGGCTAGAGCAATGAAAATAGTGAGTTCTCGATGTGTCAATCTATTAACTATGTCGCCAGTGTCAGAGTTCTTAACTTCTTTACTCCATTGAGAATTCGAAGGAAAACAGTTATATCCAGCAAGTACTGAACGTACCATGCTCAATATTTCCTCCGTGGTGCAACTCTTACTGATATATCCATTACACCCTATTGCGGCTAGTTTTTCAGCGTAAATACGCGGATCATGACTTGAAAAAATTAATATCTTTGAGTTTTCGGCATGATTTTTAATATTGAAAACAAGCTCGAGACCGTTGGTGCCAGGTAGGATTAAGTCAAGTATAATTAGGTCAGGCTTTAGCTTTTTGACAGCTAATATACCTTCTTGGCCATTACTTGCCTCACCAATAACATCAATATTATTTTCTGTTGACAGGATAGTTCTAAGTGCAAAACGTACTGATGGGTGATCCTCAATAATAACGACTGACTTATTCAACTGAACGTCAAGGGCCATGATACCACTCCAAAATCATATATAATAAAACCGACTTATTGACTTAATTTAAGCATTATAATTTCCAATGGTTATTATCATTATAGTTCATTTATAGAATTATGCTGTTTTTTTAAGTAAATGATATCATTTTGGCCCAGCGTAGCAAAAATCTAATGCGATTAGCGGAATTTTATAGTTACTTAATCTGTTACCACCCTCGTTTTGTAACAAGAAATGTAGAGCGGATGTACAGAATATGCTCCGTTCTTCTCCAAAAAAAAACTAAATTTAATGGGGTTGTGAAAGTTATCTAGAATGATTTCAGGAAGAGCGTTAGTTTATTTCAAATGTCATCTTATTAGCTGTTTAAATCATGTTTTTATCTTCTGGCTGACTTGTTTAATATGAAAGAAGCCAACAGTTCAGATCATATGCAAATGTGAGAGTGTTCTAACACCTAGTTTTTTTAGAGCATTTTCTTGCTGAGTGTAAACTGTTTTTATGCTCACTGCTAACAGTCGGCTCAGATTGTAGACATCTATTCCCTGAAGTCTATAGCTTAAAACGCTTGCCTCTTTATAGCTCAATTTACACATTTTAGGAAGGTTTGATATAACGTGTCCTTTAACTATGCTTTTAATGTAATTTTCGTCTACTTTGCAGGATAGGAATGAAGAAAATAAATTCGTATTTAGCAATCCATTTCTATCATAGGGGAGTATATATGCACGACAACAAAAATAATCTAGCATCACTAATATAGACATTGTAAAATTAAAGCCGCCAGCGGCTATCATAAATACGTCATCTTCCATTATAAAACCATTTTTATGTGAATTCATCATCATTCTAATGGTAATGAGTTTAACTGAAATTCCGTATTCCTTTTCTACTAAATCATTTAAACCAGCATGGAAAAACATATCTTCTGAAAATAAATAAATATTCAAGTTATCCACCTAAAATTATAAATTAAAAATACCCGATTATTGACGCTCATTGATTTCTTGTACCTCAGAGCAAGATTTAACATTAAAAATCAATAAGTTTAAAATTATAACTCGTTAAACATATAGGTAAGTTTGTTAGTTCCACACCTTAACATAATGAAATCTATTCACATTGATTTTTTGCAGTGCTAAATACTTCAATAAACATCCATTTAAAGTGATTTTTTAAAATTAAGTATGGATGGATTGAAAATTGGAACCGATAAAAGACTCTTCAACGTTCCCTGGAGGGGAGGGGGTATGCTCAAGGGAAAAATTAGATAAAATATACTAATGGTACCGAAAATAGTGTTATCTATTGTATATTTAACACCTATTTCATGGGTGTCCCCTCAAGCTATAATGTGGGCTCATACAACTCTCGTTATGTCTGACTTGCAGTCGTGAGATTATAGCTGTAAAGACCATTTAGGTCGTCGTCATCTTACCCCTATAGTGACCCCATCACCCTTTCCTACAGTACAACTACTGAACTTAGGAAGTTCCCAGTAATTTACCAAACTATTGCTTCTGACTATGACTGACAACCCAGTGTTTTACGTTCAATTTTTATTATCATCAGATCATAATCGATTCTTATTATCCCTACTTATGATACTGAGGTAAATATCAATTGGGTATATATTTTATTATTTAACAAAAAATGGCATTTTAATTCTGCAAATCAATTTAGGCGTGGTAATTAATTTCATTTATTTAACTAAAACAGCATAATATATCAATAGGCATAGGACAAAGCAAATGTTGATAGGTACACGCTGCAAGTATATGAAATTAGTTTTAATTGTAAGTGGTATGTTAAAAATAGGCCGTAATAGCCAAATTAATCTCTCGTTAAGCTATAACGAGCGCTTCAATATATATAGTCGTGAAAATAGATAGGTAGTAGACGGAGGGGGTTAGCCGCTGACATGAAAGTGCATATCACTCTTATGAAGGTGATATCACGTGGTCTTTAAGTTGGGTGGGTTAACATGAAGAAAATCAGACAGCTGTTTTTGCCGCTATCAGCAATACTCGCTCAACCGATGTGAGAACTTCGACTACCTGGCCTGCGATTGCCACAAAAGGCACTACCCACCAATAGGTTGTTACTCCGTTTGGCAGTTTTCAGGTCTACTACGCTGGCTGCATCAAGGGTTTTAGCCACCGGAAAAATCAGCTTGATTGTGGCTATAGCAGGGCTAAAACATTTACCGTCTTGAAATAAACTGACCGTTAAGACGGGGGGATTGGCATCGTTGACCAATTAGGAGACTTCTTTGCCCTGATCGAAGGCATTACCGACAATGGCCCGGTTTACATACTGAAACTACCATGATTTATAACGCCTAAACTTACCTTACCATCTGTATCTGAGTAGATAAATGCTCCTATTTTCAGTCAGCGTCAGGTAAAACCGGCGTTGCAATGCCATCTGTATCCTATATCGAACGGGTGCACGGTATAAATTGGAACATGATATAGCTTTATTTACAAATACGAATGCTTATCAATTAATATGAATGCAATAGAGATATGTGTATAAATATAACAAAAACAATAGGATGGTATATTTCAGGGCGTTGTTCTGAGCAAAAAATAAGTAAAATCCTAGAAAAATTCAGGAAAAGGCTTACCCCAAAATGGGTGATTCATATCTATACACAAATAGGAAAAGATAACTATTATAGTCAGGCATTCAAGGCTAAGTGTGTTCTGCTTTGTCGGGGTGTTGAGTTATTAATATTCCCTAGTTCGCTAAGGAATGACTCAAATGATATGATCTAGTCATAGATTATAGGGAAACTTACTTCTTAAATGGTATTTTAAATGAAAAAAATTGCATTAGCATTATCATTCCTCTTGGCTGGTGCCTCCCATTTAGCAAGTGCTGCGGATGGCCAAGTTAATTTCACCGGTAATATCACTGCAAGCACCTGTTCAATTAATGGTGGCGTTGCGGCTCCGCAATTAGTCAATCTGGGCAATGTTCCGGCATCATCCCTGATGACTTCTGGACAGACTGCAGGCGCGAAAAACTTCGCAATAGAATTGACAGGCTGTACAGGGGGTAACACCGCGGTTGCCGCTCATTTCGAGTCTCTGACGTTGGGTAACCCGGCTGGCCGCTTGAATCTGGATGCTACCTCAGAAGCCAGTAATGTTGAAATCGCGCTCTATGACAGCATGGGTGCTTTGCAGCCTGTCAACGGTGTTATTCCGGCACAAACCTTCGTTACGCTGACTGGCGGTAATGCGACACTGAACTATGTTGCAGCCTATTACGCTACCGGTGAGGCTGAGGTAGGGACTGCAAATTCTGAAGTATCTTACACTCTGTCATACCAGTAAGTTAGCTAAATTATTATATAGAGGGGGGTACCCCTCTATTCATTTTTAATTTTCACAAGACGAATATGAATAAATTAAATCCCTATATCATCTTGGTATTGGCATTAAGTAACTATGTCAGTTATGCATCCGCTAGTGTTATTATACACGGCACGCGTGTGGTTTTTCCTAGCGATAAACAGGAGGTTTCACTGCGCATTGAAAATGACAATTCATTGCCAGTGCTAGTTCAAGCATGGGTTGATGATGGTCATTCAGCCATGTCGGCAAAAATGCCTAAAACACCGTTTGCTATTACACCGCCAATGTTTCGTATGGAACCTAAGCAGGGACAGTCATTACGTATAATTTATAATGGCAGCATATCGGTAAAAGATAGAGAGTCTGTATTTTGGGTTAATGTCTTTGAAATACCGCCAACAGACGCCAATAATAAAGAAAATAGTTTACAGTTGGCATTCAGAAGTAGGATAAAACTATTTTATCGCCCAGCAGAACTGGCAACACCAAAAACGGATGAGCTGGCTAAACAGATGCAGTGTACTGGCAACAAAGAGACACCGCAGATGCTGACGCTCAGTTGTAAAAATACATCGCCTTACTATCTGTCTTTTTCTCAGGTTGATGTCATGGTGAATAATAAGCCCGTGTCGGTTTCATTACAACGTTTTGGCATGATCGCACCATTCGGGTCCTTGAGTACCAAGGTTAAAGTGCCAGAAAGTACATTGCCTATAAAACTGAACTACCTTCTCATTAACGATCAAGGTGGTGCAAAGGAATACACTGAAACACTTTTATAACCTGCTTTGAATTACATAAGGACGACATTCTCTCTATGGACCAGATAAATGAAGCGAATACCAGGAATTCAACGTCTAAAGTTGCTCTGGTATTATTGTTAGCCAATATAACTCTGGTGGGGGCAGCCTGGGGTGCTGATGCATCTGTGATACCGCAGGATAGTTCCAAGGGGCAGGCGTACTTATATAACACTAGTTTCTTAGTGGGATCAGAAAAGGTCGATGTTGCTCGTTTTGCATATGGTAATGATATTACACCAGGTAGTTACAGCATGTCTATTCTGGTTAATAAAAAGCTTGTGGGTAAGGTTAACCTACTCATAAAAGATATTGAAAATAAAAAAGTTGTCTGTCTGAGTAAAGAGCTAATAAGATTGCTGGATCTTAAAGTTGAAAATGTGCCGCTTGATTCAGACTCCGGCAGCTGTGTGTTACTCAACTCACTGATACCTACTGCCAGTTATATCATAAACATGCCAGACTTGGCTGTGGATTTTTCGATCCCGCAGGTTTACTTGCAACGTGAATCTCAAGGGGACGTCAGTCAAGCATTGTGGGATGCGGGTATTAACGCGGGCTTTATTAATTATAATGCAAACTATTATGAGTCCCGTATTAATGGTAATCAACAGGCACTTACTAATTCTAACTTTTTCACCTTACTCAATAGTGGCGTGAACTTGGGTTTGTGGCAACTGAGAAATAATTCCAACTATAGCAGCAGCAATAACGGTATTAGTAAATGGACAACGCTGAACAGTTATCTGCAACGCCCATTACCAGCCTTTAAGGGTATGTTGGTAGCCGGTGAATACAATACATCCGGACAATACTTCGATAGCTTGAGCTTTCGTGGCATCCAACTTGCTTCCGATGACCGTATGCTGCCTGCTTCACAGCAGGGATTTGCACCGGTAGTTCGTGGCGTAGCGCGTACCAATGCACTGGTACAAGTAAGTCAGCGAGGAGTTTTGCTAAATAAAACTACCGTTGCTCCTGGCGCTTTTGCGATCGATGATCTTTATCCTACTGGATATGGCGGTGAACTGGATGTGGTTGTTACTGAAACGGATGGGACGGTACAGACATTTTCAGTACCTTACTCTTCGGTAGCATCATTATTACGGGACAATAGCTCCCGTTATGCTGTGACCTTTGGTCAGTTGAATAACCAAATTTTACGTAGCAAGCCTACATTTTTGCAAGCACTCTATTCCCGTGGGGTATCTAATAATGTAACGGCCTATGTAGGGAGTCAGTTCGCTGAAAATTATCAGTCTGCTGTAGTAGGTTCTGCATTCAATACCCGTCTTGGCGCACTGGGGGTTGATATTACAGGCTCATCGACAGACCTGCCATCGGGTAACAGCCGAGGTTGGAGTGTTAAAGCCTCTCATAGCAAGTATTTGGAAATTAGCCAAACGTTTTTATCATTAGCGACCTATCGCTATTCTGATAAGGGTTATTATGGTTTCAATGAGGCAGCACAGCAGCGTGAGCTGGATTATAGTCATGTTCTGCGCCAGAAAGGGCGCTTTGAACTGGCAATCAGTCAACAAGTTTTAGATTACGGTAGTCTGTTTATTTCTGGTTCTATCCTATCCTATTGGGATAGGCCTGGCTCATCGAGCAATTATCAGGCAGGATATTCATTTTTAGTTAAGAATATTAATGTCGGCACTTCTATTTCGCGAGTAAGCAATAATTCAGGCGAAAGCGAAAATCAATATATGCTGACATTAAGTATCCCCTTTGGTAGTGAACGTTATGGATATCATAGTGTTACCACTAGCCTTAACACGAATAGCGAAGGCTTGTCGCAAACCACGCTGGGTCTTAATGGCTCATTGGGGCAGGATAACTCTCTGTCTTATGGAATGTCAGGCAGTACTGATTCCCACAATCAAAGCTCTGTGTCTGGCAATATGGCTAAAAATCACTCCATGGGGCAGGCATCAGTGTCAGCCAGTCAGGGACGAAATTTCCGGCAATATGCCTTGGGGATGTCCGGGTCTGCGGTTGTTCATTCAGGTGGGCTGACTTTGGGGCAATATGCTGCAGATGCCATGGCATTGGTAGAGGCAAAAGATGCCGCAGGTGCCAGAGTGGAAAATATTTCAGGCGTCACTATTGACCGTTTCGGTTATGCGATTGTGCCTTATCTCAGTGCTTATCGCAATAACACTATTAATATCGATCCACAAGGCATGCCTGAAAATACAGAGCTTTTAAGCAGTGGTAGCAAAGTTGTGCCCTATAGTGGCGCAATCGTCAAAGTTAAATTCGATACCCGTTCAGGAAATAAGGCGTTCATCGAAAGTACGACACCTGATGGTGAACCTTTACCTATGGGAGCAATGGTTGTGGATGAGAAGGGTAATAATGTCGGTATGGTTGGTCAGGGTGGCGTACTGTATGCCAGTGGCTTGAATGATGATGGCCTGCTGCTTGT
This sequence comes from Serratia sp. JSRIV004, assembly GCF_019968705.1. Classification (NCBI taxonomy): domain Bacteria; kingdom Pseudomonadati; phylum Pseudomonadota; class Gammaproteobacteria; order Enterobacterales; family Yersiniaceae; genus Serratia; species Serratia sp. JSRIV004. Next base: position 655,486 of record NZ_CP074140.1, read on the forward strand.
CTCTTGGCGCTCCGATTTAACCGGCCAGTGCCGTATTCGCTATCATTTTGCCAAAGAGAAAACGACTGACAAAACTCATGGGATGCGCCAATTATCCCTGCCATGTACACCTATGAAATAAGCTGCCAGAGAACAAAAATGAAACTATTTCTAGTAAATATTATCCGTAATGAACGGGCGATAGGAGTATTCCTTATCACCCTGTTATCTGGCCTGTTACCGCAACAGGCACTGGCCGTTCGTGCCTGTGTCTGGACTCCGGGTATTCCAGTAATGAGTCCCTACGTAGAAATACCCTCAGCAAACGGTATTGTCGCTGTAAATGATGGTAAATATCCCAGCCCGACGAATAGCACTTATGCTACGCCATCATCGAACAGCGGCAGTGCTGCATGGAGCATGACCTGTACAGCACCCGTGCAGGTCACTCCGGTGTTACAAACACACTTGATTCCAGATACCCGGTTTACCAATAAGGGTTATCCGAATATGCAGCAGACCACCGCCTATGGTAATGGTAACTATTACTATTCTGCAGAAATGTGGTACAACAGCCCGGCCGGGGATAAGGTCTGGTTTACCGGTGCCGCAGGTACTAATACTCTGGGTGCACCTTTTATCCTGGCTGCCAACGCAACACCTACCAACCCGGTGGTGATCCGTATGCAGGATTTTGGGATCCAGAATGTGGGTTTTCAGGGGTATCAAACGGCTAACGCCGTAGCCGGTTCGTTTACTTGGGGAACAGGTGGTCTCCTGCACTATATGCGATTTCGGATGGTTAATTATACCAGTTCGGATAAAACCGCTTATGATGACTTTTATTTTAACTTATATGTTGACCATGTGAATTTTTCGGTCCGTACCTGCGGTATTGTTTCCAGCGATCTGTATAAAACAGTCAATATGGGTAACCGGATTTCCTCTGAATTTTCCAGTCAGAATGTGGGGGCGACCACGACACCGATATCATTCCGAATTGGCCTGCGTTGCTTGCCGAAAACCGCAGTCACTTATCGAGTTAATGCCGGTCAGGCTGATACCATCAATGATCCTAGTAATACGCTTGGCTTGATTGCATTCAGTGGCAGTAATGTGGCAAAAGGGTTTGCACTTCAGCTTAAATCATTACCTTTTGGGCCGTCTGGTGGGCAATACCAACCCGTTAAATTTGGCGTAGCAAACACCTCGTCTGCACTTGCCGTAGGTGATGCTGTGGGTAGTGTGACCTCAGATGTTATTCGGTTCACGGCTAACTATTACAGGACAGCAAATGCGCAGAGTTCCAGCAGTGGAACTGCAAATGCAACGGCAACTATTGATATCAATTATCAATAGAGGATTTCAGTTAATTTGCTGTCCCTTAAAAAGTGGCTATTAAAATTTAATGAGTCCTTTCTTCAAGTAGCGGTTTCTTTATGGATACTATAAATAAAGTCATTAGGCCATCAGTTTATATTATTGACGAGCATCCTATAGTTCGTGATTCTCTAGCGACATTAATCAGTAGTCGCTTGGGTATGCGAGTTATTGTCAGTCCTGAAAATAACTTAGATCTCCTTGTGGAGATAGTAAAAGAAAAACCGGGATTAATTATTCTGGATGTCAATATGTCAACTATGAAGGTGATTTCTAGTTTAAAAAGAGAGTGCAAGAATACCAAGATATTAGTTTATTCTGGAAGTAATGAGGGGGTTTATTCGCGCAGGGTTTCACAGATGGGGGCTAATGGTTTCATTTCCAGAAAACACTCATTTGAAGTGTTGTTGAATGCAATTAATTTAATTGTTAACGACATTAACTGCTTTCCAAGTTACAGTGATCATAGTGATGGCGTTCAGTTGGGTGTTTTTAGTCAGCTTTCAAAGCGAGAGGTTTCTATTGCTATTGCCTTGGCTAAAGGTCTTAAAAACCATGAGATTTCAAAGTTTTTTAATATCAGTGCAAAAACAGTAAGTTCTCACAAGAGAAATATATTAGGAAAGTTGAATATTCATAGCGTAATCGACCTTGTTGGTTTGCTTGAAGTAAATAACATTATCGACTGAATGCTGATTTTTACAAGTATATACTGCATGGTCAACATGTTTATTATATTTTGTTTTCCTATTTCATTTTGGTTATTTTTGTAATGATTACGTTGTAAAGATGTCTGTTATGGATAACACGTAAAAACTTAAGGATTTAAAAATGAGTATCAAGCATGCTACTATTTTGCACCCGTGCCAATTTACCCGACTGGGGTTAAGCGAGCTTCTGCCATCAAGTTGCAGAGTACTCAGTTATGAAAAAATACATCAATGTCATTTACATCTACTTTCGGTAAATAAAGCTAATCTCTTTATTATATCTTTGCAAGGGTCAGACTATACCGTAATGGATATTCTGTCTTTTATAGAAATTATTTTCCAAGAAAGTCATCAGCACCGAGTGATAATAATTTTGGATGTATACAGAAGTTCCGGTTTGATAGATTACTTGCTGGAGACTTGTGCACGGATAGGTTTTATCGATACACAAAACTCTCTTTCATCTATCACGCGACAGATTAATGAACTCATGAGTAATGATTTGTCGGAATTTTCAGGGTATTTTAAGAAGGTAGCCAAACCTTTGTCATTACGTGAGAGGCAAGTATTAAATGGCATTTTAATGGAGTTTGATTATAAAAAGATATCTCAAGTTCTCTCTATTAGCCCTAAATTAGTGGGGTATTATAAACGAAAAGCGTTAAAAAAATTAGGCGTTAGGACTATTCAGTCACTCTTGATTCCTACTAACCAATTGTTTAGGATCCCTCCTGTTCTGGCGTGCGCTCAAATTTGCGCGCGGTTATAACTCGTATTGGTGTGATAGTAATCATATATCCTTAAGGATAAAGCGGACGCTCGCAAACTTCTAACGAATCAACAGTGATTTGAATGATGTGTGTAATTCTCGGGAACGTGACTGGTACATGAAATTACAGTTACTTTATACTTTCCAGTCCTCGCCCGCCAGAGCTCAGGCGGGCGAGCCGTCTCAAGGATGGAATTGACATCCTTGATGGGGAACGTGATTTTACTGACTAATAACTCATCAAAAAGAATGGGGTAGTATATCATTACTTTTCTGGTAACTCTGGATTAACTCATCTACACGCATAGCAATGACCATTAAGTCTCTAGTCATCCAAGGGTTTCTCACTGTTAATTATCTCACCATAATCACCAATCGTTGAAATAAACACCATCATCGTCTTGTCAACACTCCCTTTTATTTTTAATAGTGGATAGTCTTTTGTCGAGTAGGGGGGGACCATGCTTTCTTCAGGATGAAAACTGAAGATTGTTTTTTTTATATCATGCCCAATCGATATGGAAATCAGCGTCTGATTTATAGGCGTAGGATTCTCGATGCGTAGCATCTTCCCACTTTGATTGAGTAAGCTAAAGTGTAGTTTTTCCTCTACATGGGAAATGTCCATAGCGTTGACTTTCTGCGGTCGATAAAAAATTTTTATTCGGGTTATAAATGCCAGCTGAACTTCATTCGCTGGTACAATGCCTGCCGGTTTCGGGGGGATTTCCAAAACATTCAACCAATAGACAGATTCTTTGTCAGCAGGAACGTCGGCATCGCTACCTGTAAACATCACCCGTAACCTTTGCGTCTTTTTCCCATCCAGACGTACGATCGGCGGGGTAATCACAAAGGGAACCGCAATTTTCTCAGGTGAAATACTATTGTCACCGAGGTCTATCCACATTTGCAACAGTACTGGCTGCGCCCCTTCATTACTTACGTTTAATGTGGATTCTTTATCCTTAGCACTGATAATCAGTCGTGTTTGGCCCAGAGAAATAGCCGCCCACGACGGATGAACAGATGACAGAGCCAGGGCTATAATCAGCCCGCGTAACAAAACGGGCACGGTATACAGGTTTCGGCTTAACATTGTCATAGTGGTTACTTATAACTTGCGGTAAAGGTTATCGAGCTCTTGACCAAGCCTGGTGTCACCCCGGTTCCGGTTTGATACAAACCGGCATACAACGGCAGCGTATAATTTCCGTTGCTCACCGCTGGATTGTAACTGGTGAGTGGATAAGTGGTGCCAAAAGTCACCGGTGTCGTCGGATTCAATAATAGTTGCATTCCAACTCCAGTGGCTGTCGAACTACTATCGAGCATCACCACACCATTCGCCGCATTTGCTACAGAGGTGGTTGGCGTAAAGCTGTACTGCACAAGATTCATCCCACTAGAGCAATTATTAAATTTCAAAACAAAGGGTGTTAATCCTCCGGACGTCCCGATACCGGTAAACTGGTTTCGCCCGACCTCTGGTAGATTTACGGGCACATTTGGCGTGGTACAGGTTCCTCCAGTTAGGGTAATCAAATTCCCTGGCTGAAAATCGGCGATCATATAGGTGCCGCTACCAACTTGGGTGCCGACGACGGTATTAGAAACCTGCTTCCAGCGAACATATATCGGGTCGAACGCACTGGTGGTACCCGCTGTCAACGCCGTGGTGGTCTTGACAAAAAGAACTTGCACATCAACGCCGAAAGTAAAAGACCCATTGGTGTTGGATGTGGTGACCGAAGTGGTTGAATCCTGCTGCCCGCCTTGGGCGATCGTCAGTGGTTGCCAGGCACTGGTGGTGCCATTAATGGTATAGCGCCAACGGACTACATAGCCTAAACCTGCTTTAACGGTAGTGTTGTAGACGGTGTACGTCGATCCGTCCACATTCTTGCTTCCCCAGACGGTATAAGGCGGATAGCCCTGCGTGCTCATTTGTACTACCGCATTGGGATAGCTGAACACCACCGGCGTACAGTTCCAGGCGACAGGGTCCGATGAATTTATCCAAGTCCCCAGCAAATCCCCTACTTGAGCATTATTACCGACCTGAATTGTTGTAGTATTGAAGAACTGGTAATAGTTTCCCCCATTCCGGAGGCAGTCTACCACGTAACCCTCAGCTTTCGCTGGCGAGTGTATTCCTACCAGGATGGTGGCCAACAGAATAAGCAGAACCATCCTTGCTCTGTCAATTACCTGTATCGTCAGCTGTGGTACAACGCAGTTGGTGACAGCTCGCATAGTCATCATCTTCATTTATTCCTTAATTACTTACAAATAGCATCAAGACGACGGAAGTCGGCCGCTGTTTTAGCGACAAATTGCGGTAGATTGTACTTAAATTTACAACGTTCCCCAGCCTCATCGCCCCATTGCACGGTTAATTCTCCCTGCTGCTGTTTGACCCTTAATAATCCTTGACCCGACTGCGCGATATAACCGACGTTTCTGTGTGCTGTATCAAATACTGTTGCACCGAAGGGGAGCGGCAATCCACGGACATCTTTAGTATTAATCAGCACGGAATAACCCTCTGCCGTTTCATAGCGCAACAGAGTGACTGCCCCTGCCGTTGGCGCTACGTTCTGGCTAGTGCTTTTGAGTTCGATATCGTGGGAGATCCCTTTGGGGTCAATTTCAACTCCGTTCTGGCGATAGGGCGTCAGGTAAGGCACCACGGCGCGACCCCATTTATCCAGCCGCAAGCCGTTATAGTTGGTGACGCGCGCCCCTTGGGCATTTTTGGCCTCAACAATTGCCGCGGTATCCCCCAACAGGGGGGTAAACACCACACCACCACTGTAAGCTACGATGCCCCCAGAAATATCGGCACCGTACTGCTGGTAATTTCGGCTGGTAGAGAAACTGCTGCCCAAGGTGGCATAAGGCGCTGACCAGGAAGCACTGCCCCCACCGGTGGCGGTGGTCTGTGATTGATCACCGGAATTACGGTCGCCATTGGCAAACACATTGTAACCATATTGACGATCTTCCCCGGCACTGCCGGCAACAGAGTTCTGTATACCCTGGTGATCTTTCTCTTGCGTATAACTGGTGGTTAAGTAGGGTGCCTTATCGCTCGAACCCAATGGGATCGACACGCTAAACATCACTTTGTTATCCCAACTATTGGTTACCAGATCGCGGGTACGCCCGACGTTAACCCCATAGTTAACTCGTTTGTAATAGTTATTATAAGCCATCTGATATTCAGTATCGGTACCGCTTCTATTCCAGTAATTCTGCATGTTGGCATTGACAGAAACACTGCCCCAGCCCTCAGGTAAGGCTTGTGACGCATTGATCTGGAAACGATTGCGGCGATTTATCGTGGTGTAGTAATAATTGCTATAAATATTGTTTTGATATCTTTCACGGATGCTCATGGCCTCATCCATGCCGTAATAACCTGAGCTGGAGTACTGATAGCTGGCCAGGGTGATGTTGGTATCAATGACGGGTAATATTTTTGCGTAAGTTAGCCTGATACTTTGGCCCTGAGTGAACTCATTATTGCTTAATTGGCTCCTTGACTGGGTAATATCGGAAGAAATAGCGCCAATGCCGGTATTGAATGCTAACCCGGCGGAGACCGATTGATAATAGTTCGAACCAATAACCCCGGAATAACCGGTCACAATGTTTGAGAACCCCCGTCTTACCGTACCCACCAGCAAGGCCGGGGCGGAGGAAACCGCTGTGTTGTGATAACTACCGGCAGCCACCGAATAACGGGTTACCCCTGGGCGTAACAGCTCGGGGGTGGATGAATACACCACGGTAAAACTACGCTCGTTACCATTAGCCTCTTTTATGGTGACCAACAGATCACCACCAACACCAGAAGGATAGAGATCATCTATCTGGAATGGACCGGGGGGCACGGTGGTTTCATAAATCTGGTTACCACGCTGAGAAACCCTCACCAGGGCAGTGGTATTGGCAACGCCACGGATCACCGGGGCAAATCCACGCTGTGAGTCTGTATACATACGGTCATCGGAAGCAACCTGAGCACCCACATAACCGATGCTGTCAAAGACTTGTCCGTCGGTGCTCGACTGGCCAATAATCAGTTTGCTGCGCCAGTTAACTAACGCACGTTCCGCATATAATTCCGACCCGCGATAACTTGAGCCTTGCCCATTGCCCCAGTTTGCTGTCGCACGGTAGCGCAAACGCCAAACATCCCAATTAAACCCGCCACGTAAGCCCAGATACTGTGATGTCTGAGACGACACCCCTGATTGCTCCGAATGATAGGCGTTATAATTGTATTGTAACATGGCGGCAGTGATGCCTTTATCCCATAACGCCGGGTTGACATAGCCTCTGGCATTGCGTTTAAGGATAATTTGCGGGGCGGAAATATTTAATTGCTGGCTACCACTATCATAAGATGCCTGTGTTCCTGGCGCTAATTGGCTCAATGGCAGGCATTGTTCAGCGGAGGCCAGTTTTGCCTGAGTATCCTTGTCGATTTTATCCAGATCAAAGCCCAGCAGATCCATCAACTTCAGCGTAAAACAAGGTTGAGCAATCGTTGCTGCAGCAACAGGCAGCGCAAAGTTGATATCTTCGCGGCCAAACCATTGGTCATTTAAATAAATATCGACACGGTGCACCCCGGCGGAGACCGGGTTACCTTTTTCAAAAGAACGGACATTGACCGGTGAGCGGAGAAATGAATCATTAAACTCCACACTATCTGCTGCGGATGCGAATGCGCTAAAAAAAAGGGCCAGCGGTGTTAACGTGAATATGCCAACAAGATGAATTAACTTTGGGAAATTTAAGCAGCCATCATTGGCTGATTTTGCTATTGAGCTTCCATTCATTATGTATATCTCCGCCAAAGTCATCAATTATACTGTAAAAAATCGTGGTACTGGGTTGCGGTTGGCTTTTTAAACCCTCTAGCGTAAATTTCAACTCATTGAACGGCGATATCATGCGTGGCTGCTTACCTATCCTGCCAAGGAGAATCGAGTCCTTATTATTTTTTAGTTCTATATTACGAAACGTAACGAAATAGGGTGAAGGGTTTTTCACCAGGACCACGTAATTATTACCCTCCTTCTTGAAATTGAAAGAAAGCTTGTCATAGCCTTGCCTAGGCGTTATCGCCAAATTGGCCGGGCGGTAAAATATCTTGATCCTGCTGCGAAAAGAGAACTGCATCAGGTTAGCGCCCGCAGCCATCTGCTTGGTTGCCTTTGGCGGGATCTCCAGGACGTTAAGCCAGTACAATGTTTCCCGATCTGCCGCGGCAATCGGCTTGGTGCGGACAATTCTCAGCGCCTGCCCTTTACTAGGGTCAATACGCGCCACTGGCGGCATCAGCGTAAACGGACTACGTGCCGTATCTGGCGTTGCCTTTAAATCACCATCATCAATCCAGGATTGGACCAACAATGCGTCCTGCCCTTTGTTTTGCAATTGCAATACGGATTCGTCATCTTGCTGATTATAAATAACCCGGGTGGCATTAATCACCACAGCCGCTTGCGCAAGCTGAAAATTAAACAGGGAAAATAAGCTGATTACGATAAAAGCCGTTTTACGGAGCACATGCTACCCCTTATAGAAAGGTGGGGTATCCCCCACCTAATACTAATAATTTCTGTTATTACAGGTAAATAATGGTGTAATCGACAGCAGTATTTACTGAACCCGCGCCAGCTGCATCGGTTGCGTAGTAACGGGCAAAGTAATTCAGAGTGGTAGTATCAGCGGTGAAGTTAGTCTTGATATCGCCTTGAGTCGCGTCTGTTGCACCAGCCTTGATTGGGCTTAATGCGGAGTTCAGCAATTCCACCTGCACGTTAGTAGCAGTACTGGCAGCGGTAAGGTTCAGACGGCCAGTAGACTGTTCAACATAAGTACCGGCTTCAAACAAGGTATGGGCTGTAGTAAAGACACTACCAGTACAGCCTGACAGAGCAATACTGAAAGGCGTGGTGCCCGCAGTATTACCTGCTACAGGTAACGCACTTGCAGGTACCGTTGGCAGCGTTACCGTCGCGTTATTAGTCTGGCCATCAACACTGATGTTACAGGTAGTGTCAGTGATTTTACCAGTGATAGTAATAGTGCCACTAGAAGCCAAAGCAGAACCGGCAAAGACCAAACCGAATACGCTTAACAACAACGTTGATTTATTGATTTTCATAATAATTGTCATTCCATTTACATTATTTAAATTGGTTAGTGAGAACGGATTGAACCAATTTCATTTGCAGAAGAAATCAATTTCTTCACCAGTTTACTTTTGAATCCATCACAACAGAGACTCCCTAACCTGTCGTTGGCCTGGTACTTTAGTCATTTATTAAAAAACCTTGATGCTAGAGCTGGTATTGGCGAATAGGTTAATAATAAATGACCATTGAGTACCAAGCTTGGAGCATAAGATAGAGGGGGTGCTTAATTCTGTCAATTATCTTACTAATGCGTGGTCCTCTCTTTTTTATTATGTTTTTTAAAAGTTCTTAATTTATCCTGGGAAAGACAGTTATTAAGGGTGAGAAAGTACCTATGTGCAAATGTGAAAAATCTTAATTTAAACTAAGGTGATTCCTGTTTATATAGGTAAGTTATACAAGATGCTATGAACCTAGAGTTTCATACCTGCGTTTAGACTTATTTTGATTTTTTTTATATAAATACAGTGAGTGGTAGTCATTTATACTGATACAGTCAATTTATAGTGGTTTTTTTCGTAAAAAAACAGAGTGTTGCTAAAGGTCTATTTTTAAATAATTGAAAAATAGCAAATTTATTTGGTGAGCGTTATGTAATGTCAAAGCTTGTTGATTTATGAATATACTTTTCAAAATACCTTGTCCTGGAAGCTTATTGTTACATTTTTTAATAGATACATTTTCTATCTCCGTAGTGTTGGTCTGGCGGAAATGAAGTTGAAATGTCGCTCGATGTTGCTTCGGCGCTGTTGAATCAATAGGGGGGCCATCAAAATTAAAACCTCTATCAATTTAAAATCAATAAGTTATGCTAAGAGTAATTCGAGTTTCTTGAGGAAAAGATGGTAATACGCGTGGAAATCACACTGTGTATGGAGGGTAGGGCAGAAGTAGCCTTTGCGCGCTGGCTCCGGATGCTGTGCCCGCGAGCTCACTGCTCCCAAAAAGGTCCCTTAGCAACAGAATCTCTAACCAGCAGTTCCGAAGAAAAAATGTTGTCCTTCGACAGATAGCCGCCGTCGAGCATAGCGATCAGCCGGTCGATCACTTCGCTCATCATATCGCTCACCGGATCTTTAACGCTGGATAACGCGGGGGAGAGATAGGGAGCCGTTGGAATATTATCGAAGCCGATAACCGAGACGTCATTGGGCACGGCAATGCCCGCCTCGTTCAATTTCTTGATGGCACCAACGGCCATATCATCGTTGCTGGAGAGTACCGCGCTAAAGGTGATTTTCTCCTTGAGCAAGGACTCCATCGCCGCCGCACCGCTGGCTGGCGTCCACTTTCCTTTGATGATGAGCTTATCATCCAGTTCGATATCGTATTGATTTAAGGCTTCTTTATGGCCGGATAGTCGCTCAATCGCCGTTGGCGAATCCAGTGAACCGGTAATAAAGGCGATATTCCTGTGGCCCTGCTCAATCAGGTATTTTGTTGCCTTAAAACTGGCCCCTTTGTGGTCGCAGCAGATGCAGTGGCTTTGGTGTTTTCTCAGCCTGCGGTTAACCACCATGATAGGTTGCTTGTGTTGCTCGATGATGTCGTCCATCGCTTCGATGGTTAAGAAACGCGGGTAGATGATGATGGCGTCGCAGCGTAAATCGAGCAGGAATCGGATCGCCTCTTGCTCTTCTGCGGCACTGTGTTTACCGTCCACCAGGATCAACTGTCGACCGTTGTCTTCCAGCTTTTGCGCCGCCTGGGAAAGTATTTCACTGAAATAACTGCCGTTATAGAGGGTGTTGGTGACCACCAGACCAATGCACTGGGATTTATTGGTGGCCAGATTTCTCGCCAGCAGATTAGGACGATAACCCGCCTCTTCGATGGCTTTAAACACCTGATCTTTGGTGGCTTCGCTGACGTACCCTTTGCCGGAAAGAACGCGTGAAACAGTGGCTTTTGAGACGCCTGCCTTTTTTGCCACTTCCTGCATGGTAGACATAGGGTTTTCCCGGCTTTTAACAATTATCCCCATTCTACACATTCCGCCGTATTAGAGCAGAGCCTTTGCAGCTTCTCGAACCCATTCATGTCGATCACAATCACAAAATAGACAATAAAAAAATTTATAGGTTGATCTGCAATCTCAATATCAACACTCTTGTGTGAAACCGGTTACCTATCTATGAGAGTTGTCCTCATGTCTAAGAATTATGCGGCAGTATCAAGATCGATAGTGGATGCAGTTGGGGGAGCGAGTAACGTCGCGGCGGTGACTCATTGCATGACGCGTTTACGCTTTGTGCTCAACGACGACACCCTTGTTGATGCCGCCAGGCTGAAGGCAATTGGCGGCGTACTGGGCGTGGTAAGAAGCGAAAATCAGTGCCAGGTGATCATTGGCAACACCGTTTCACAGGCCTATGCCGAGGTGTTGAAACTGTTGCCCGAAGGGTCGGTAGTCCAGCCACCGGCGCCGGAAAAGAACAAGATCACTCTCAAACGCATCGGTGCGGGGATCCTGGACGCGCTGATTGGCACCATGTCACCGTTGATACCGGCCATTATCGGCGGCTCGATGGTGAAACTGCTCGCCATGATCCTCGATATGACCGGCGTGTTCGGTAAAGGCTCCTCGACGCTGATTATCCTCAACGTCATTGGCGACGGGGCGTTCTTCTTCCTGCCGGTGATGGTTGCCGCTTCCGCAGCGGTGAAATTCAAAACCAATATGTCGCTGGCGATCGCCATCGCCGGGGTACTGGTTCATCCCGCATTTATCGATCTGATGGCGAAAGCCGCTCAGGGCCAACAGGTTGAATTTATGGGCATACCGGTCACGGCGGTAAAATACACCTACACGGTGATCCCGGCGTTGTTCATGACCTGGTTGCTCTCCTACATTGAAAGATGGGTCGATCGCATCACGCCAGCCGTGACGAAAAACTTCCTCAAACCGATGCTGATCGTGCTGATCTCTGCGCCAATCGCCATCCTATTGATTGGCCCACTGGGCATCTGGATTGGTAGCGGCATTTCCGCGCTGGTGTACACCATTCACAGCTATCTGGGGTGGTTATCCGTAGCGATTATGGGCGGGCTATGGCCGCTGCTGGTGATGACCGGGATGCACCGCGTATTTACGCCAACCATCATTCAAACCATCGCGGAAACCGGCAAAGAAGGCATGGTGATGCCCTCTGAAATTGGTGCCAACCTCTCGCTGGGCGGTTCATCGTTGGCGGTAGCCTGGCGGACCAAAAACCCGGAGCTGCGTCAGACGGCGCTGGCCGCTGCGGCATCGGCGATTGTGGCCGGGATTTCCGAACCCGCGCTCTACGGGGTGGCAATACGCTTGAAGCGCCCGCTTATCGCCGCGCTGATCAGTGGTTTTGTCTGCGGCGGCGTGGCCGGAATTGCCGGGTTGGCGAGCCACTCGATGGCCTCTCCGGGTCTATTTACCAGCGTGCAGTTCTTTGATCCGGCCAACCCAATGACCATTGTCTGGGTGTTTGGCGTGATGATTTTGGCGGTGGTGCTTTCCTTTATCCTCACGCTGTTGCTGGGCTTTGAAGATATCCCGGTGACTGAAGAGGCGGAAAGCGAAAAAGCCAAATCGGCGCCCGCGTTATCCGTATAACCTGTTGTAAAAATGCATATTTGAGAAGAGGTATCTTATGCCAGCATCTGTTTTCCCCGCAGACTTTTTATGGGGTGGTGCACTAGCGGCTAACCAGGCCGAAGGCGCTTATCTTGAGGGCGGCAAAGGGCTGACCACGGTGGATATGATCCCTCATGGCAAAGATCGGCTGGCGGTAAAGCTGGGTCAGGAAAAACGCTTTGAGCTGCGTGAAGACGAGTTCTACCCTAGCCATGTCGGCATAGATTTTTATCATCGCTATAAAGATGACATTGCCCTGATGGCAGAGATGGGATTCAGCGTATTCCGTACTTCGATCGCCTGGAGCCGTATTTTCCCTAATGGTGATGAGACGGTGCCAAATGCGGAAGGGATTGCTTTCTACCGTGACGTGTTTACCGAATGCAAAAAGCACGGCATCGAACCGCTGGTCACGCTATGCCACTTTGATGTGCCGATGCATCTGGTGCGGGAATACGGTTCTTGGCGCAATCGGAAAATGGTGGAGTTCTTCACCCACTATGCTCGTACCTGTTTTGAGGCCTTTGACGGGCTGGTGAAATACTGGCTGACGTTTAATGAAATCAATATCCTGCTGCATAGCCCGTTCTCCGGCGCGGGGCTGGTGTTCGAGCCAGGCGATAATCAGGAGCAGGTGAAATATCAGGCTGCGCATCATGAACTGTTGGCCAGCGCGTTAGCGACCAAAATCGCCCATGAGGTTAACCCGCACAATCAGGTTGGCTGCATGCTGGCTGGGGGCAATTTCTACCCGTGGTCCTGTAAACCCGAAGACGTTTGGGCTGCGTTAGAGAAAGACCGCGAGAACCTGTTCTTCATCGACGTTCAGGCTCGAGGCGCTTACCCGTCATACACCAAGCGCCTGTTTAAGGAAAAGGGTATCACTATAACAATGGAGCCAGGTGACAGTGAGATCCTGAAAAACAGCGTCGACTTTGTCTCCTTTAGCTATTACGCCTCCCGCTGCGCTTCGGCTGATATGAACGAGCATAACAGCAGCGCGGCCAATATCGTCAAATCGCTGAAAAACCCGCATATCCAAGCCAGTGAGTGGGGCTGGGGTATCGATCCGTTGGGCCTGCGCATCACCATGAACATGATGTATGACCGTTACCAGAAGCCGCTGTTCCTGGTGGAGAACGGGCTGGGAGCGAAGGACGAAATCAACCCGCAGGGCGAGATCGACGACGAATACCGCATCAGTTATTTGCGTGAGCATATCAAAGCCATGGCGGACGCTATCGAGGATGGTATTCCGGTGATGGGTTACACCTCCTGGGGCTGCATCGATTTGGTTTCTGCTTCTACCGGGGAAATGAGTAAGCGCTATGGTTTTGTCTATGTGGACCGCGATGATCAGGGCAATGGCACCTTGGCCAGAACCAGAAAGAAATCCTTTTACTGGTATAAGAAGGTGATTGCCAGCAATGGGGCGGATTTGAGTTAGCAAAATGGGCACCGAAGTGCCCATTTAGACATCAACTTTATGGGCGCTGCATGCAGCGCCCTTTGTAATCAAAACTCATACCTTCTTCTCAGTCATCTCAAAGCGAGGTGAAACCAACCCATACAACGTCCAGCCGAAGAAGGTAGCAATAGCGCCCCACATCATCGCCTCTTCACCGGAACTATAAAGCGCATAGAAGCTATACAGCGCCCCAATCACGGCAATCACGTTGGCAATACGCGCCTTGTTCTCCGGTACTTTGGCCACTTTCTGGATAATAATCAGCGCGGCCATCGACAGGATATACGGAATAATATTGGTCACTACGGCCAGGTTAACCAGCACGTTAAACTGCTTATTCAGCGACGGGCTGATGGTCATCAGCGACATCACGCTCTGAATAATCACGATGGTCAGCATGCCTTTCACTGGCGCATCAGATTTACTGACTTTAGAGAAAATTTTCGGGAAGAAGCCGCTGTCGGCAGAGGATTTGAATACCTGCGCGATAGTGAACTGCCAGCCCAGCAGCGAACCCACGCAGGACATGATCATCAATGCCATGATGATTTTACCGACCGTTGGGTTGAACATATGTGAGAACGCCAGGCCAAACGGAGCGGTGGAGTTAGCCAGTTCCATATTCGGCACGATACCGGCGATCACGTTGGTGGAAACAATGTAGATCACTGCGGCACCCAATGTGCCCCCGAGTACGGCGATAGGCACGTTACGTTCCGGGTTTTCTACCACGTCGGTATTGGCGCAGGCAGATTCAAGACCCAGGAAGGCCCACAGAGTCATCGAGATAGAAGACCCGATGGCTTCAAAGGTAGGCACTGCATGCGGGTTCCAGGCGGCTAGATAAGCGGTACCGCTGAACCAATACCAACCGATAATCGAGATGCCGACCACCGGGATAATCACCCCCCAGACGGTGATCCCGCTGATCTGCCCGGTGATGCGTGCGCCACCAAAGTTGGCAACCGTAGCCAGCCACAGCACGGCGATAGTGGCTATACAGATGCCCAATGGTGTCAGGGCAACGCCGAACAGTTCGGTGCCATAACCCACGGCAGAAATGGCGATGGCGATATTGGCGATCAGCAGCGAAACGCCGTACGTGTAGTTGGCCATAAAGTTGCCGGATTTACCGAAGGCATACTCGGCATAGCCGCCCATCCCGCCGGATTTACGGCTGAACATGCCGCATTTGGCAAACGCATAGGCCAGGGCCATCGAGCCTACGGCGGTCACCAGCCAGGAAACGATAGAAATCGTCCCCACTTCGGCCAGCTTGGTTGGCAGCATAATTATGCCGGATCCCATCATATTGACCGCTGTCAGGATCGTTAATTGCACAACCCCCATCTTATTATTGGATTTGCTCATGATCATTCTCGCTCTTATATTTCTCGAATTTTTTCCAGCCATATCCATTCCGCTTGAAATTCGAGGAATATCTCTGTATGTCTGGCGGCAAGAATATGCCGCCTCCCTGGAGTTAATTATGCTTTCATGACATAACCGTAAGCCCGGTTCCAGCCATCTTCATCCTGCTGGATATAAACGCCTTGTAATTCTGGAGCAAATCCGGGTAATAAATTAATCCCTTCTTCCAACGCCAGGAAATAGCGTTGAGCAGATCCCCCCCAGATTTCCCCTGGGACTACGCACAGCACGCCCGGTGGGTAAGGCAACGCACCTTCTGCGGCAATGCGGCCTTCGGCTTTAGCGAGAGAAACCAGTTCCACCTTGCCACGTACGAATTCGGTATTGGCGGTTTGTGGATCCATGGCGACGCGTGGGAAATGGCTTTTACGGAACATTTCCTTCTGCAATTCTTTCACGTTGTAGCTGACGTACAGATCGTGCATCTCTTGGCACAGCTGGCGCAGGGTGTAGTTCTGGTAACGTTTTTCGTTGTTCTTGTACACGGTTGGCAGGACTTCACTCAGCAAGGAGTCTTGTTCGACGTGTTTTTCGAAGCGGGCAATCAGCGCCACCAGATGCTGCATTTTGGCGATATCTTCCGCCGGGGTGAGCAGGAACAGGATAGAGTTCAGGTCACATTTCTCTGGCACAATACCGTTTTCACGCAGGTAGTTAGCCAGAATGGTCGCCGGGATACCAAAGCTGCTGTATTCGCCGCTGGCGGTATCGATGCCCGGCGTGGTCAACAGCAGCTTGCAGGGATCCACAAAGTATTGTGATTCCTCATAACCCTCGAAGGCATGCCATTTTTCGCCAGGGATAAAGTTGAAGAAGCGCAGATCGTTGGCCATGGCTTCGGTGCTGTAGGACTGCCAAGGTTTACCGTCGATTTGCTCCGGTACGAAAGGTTTGATCATGGTGCAGGTGTCCAACAGCATTTTGCGTGACTCAATGCCGATGCGCACACACTCTTTCCACAGGCGTTGGCCGCTCTTGCCTTCATGCATTTTAGCGTTCACATCCAGTGCGGCAAACAGCGGGTAGAACGGGCTGGTGGACGCGTGCAGCATAAAGGCGTTATTGAAACGCTTATGGTTGCAGTAACGATCTTGCCCTTTGATGTGCCTGTCTTTTTTATGGATCTGCGAGGTCTGTGAGAAACCGGCCTGCTGTTTGTGTACCGATTGGGTAACGATGATCCCCGGATCGTTTTCGTTCAGTTCCAGCAGCAGCGGCGAGCAGTCTTTCATCATTGGGATGAACTGCTCATAGCCGACCCAGGCAGAGTCAAACAGGATGTAATCACACAGGTGGCCAATTTTGTCGACGACCTGGCGAGCGTTATAGATCGTGCCGTCGTAAGTCCCCAGTTGGATAATCGCCAGGCGGAATGGCCGCGCGTCGTTGGCGCGTTCCGGTGCGGTCTCGCGGATTTGCTGGCGCAGATAGCCTTCTTCAAAGCAGTGAGCATCGATGCCGCCGATAAAGCCGAACGGGTTACGTGCCGTTTCCAGATATACCGGCGTTGCCCCGGCCTGGATCAGCGCGCCATGGTGGTTGGACTTATGGTTGTTACGGTCGAACAGGACCAGATCGCCACGGCTCAGCAGGGCGTTGGTTACCACTTTATTGGAAGCCGAAGTCCCGTTCAGCACGAAATAGGTTTTATCGGCGTTGAACACCTTGGCGGCGTGTTTTTGTGCATCGCAAGGCGCGCCTTCGTGGATCAGCAGATCGCCCAGCTTAACGTCGGCGTTGCACATATCGGAGCGGAACAGCGTTTCACCATAGAAATCAAAGAACTGGCGGCCTGCGGGGTGTTTGCGGAAGAACTCACCGCCCTGATGTCCTGGGCAGGCGAAGGTGGCGTTACCCATCTCTACATATTGGGTCAGGGTATTAAAGAACGGTGGTAGCAGCTCGCTTTCATATTTTACCGCTGCGGCTTCCAGTTGCTTGCCGTAGAACTGAGTGTTTTTGCCACAGAGTTCAAATACGCCGTTCAGCGCCGGTAATACGGCGTTATCCAGTTCTTCTTCACAGCAGACGGCGACAAAGATCGGAATGTGTAAACCGGTTTCTTCCAACTGTGCCACCAGGCCTTGCTGTACGTCTTCCACGGAAAGCACGATGGCGGCTACGTCATTAAAGTCGCTGTGGTGCACATCGCTAATTTCACGTGTGGTTTCAAAGCAAGAGAGAGTTTTTGGGTTCGCTGCAATTTTTAGTTTGTTCATTTTTGTCATTCTTCAGGCGAAAATATCCCGCCGGCAAATAAGGTCTTTGCCAGAAAATATTTTCGTTAAAATAAAGGTATGCGTGAGCGTAATCATGTTCATAAAACATAATTAGGTTACGAGTTTATTTTGACGAAATTTTTTGGGTTCTTAAACGAGGTTGCAATGATGCCGGATCCACTCTGTTTTTAAGCAAAACAAAGCGATACCATCGCCATCAGGCGCAGGGAATGATCGTTGGCATAGGTCTGGCTGCAAGACGTAATAAGAACGCAGAGGAGGGAGTTTATCTGAAGTTAAAAAAGGCAAAGCTAAAGCAGCTGCGGTGAGCCATCATCATAATATGTGTAGTTCGTCGGATGTGAGCCATCTTTCTGTTGTTGTTTTCCATTTTCCATTTACCTATGGGTTTCGGACTTGGCGCTATTTTATCCCCTAAATACGGAAATAAAGTGATGCAGATCACGTTAATCATGCGATTTATACTTAACTATTCATTTTCTATGCACCGGAGTGAATAGCTATGAAATCTACCGTGAGGGTATATGTGAAGTAATTGCTACAAATGGAACCAACGGACTGGATAAATTTGGTTTAGGCTAACCAAGCTCCTGTAAATCACCCTAAATAAAAGCGGGTAATAGCAGAAATAAAGCTAGGATGTTTTTTATTTGTTATTACTGTAGTCAGGCTTATCTTGCATAAAGATGCATGAATTGCTAATTAATATGCTAGTTTTATGTTGAGCATAATTTGTCGCTAATTGTGACTGTCTTCAAATCTGCAGGTAAGATGGCGGAGGTGATAAGGAGAACTTACGTTGGATCAGATCGAAGATCGGCTGCACATTATCCGTTTTCTCAGTAAGCAGCATGTGCTCACGCTGTGTGCCAGTGATGGCACGGCGATGTGGTGCGCTAACTGCTTTTACGTATTCGATGCCGAGCGCATGGCGCTATGGCTGATGACCGAACCGCACACTCGCCATGGCGAACTGATGCAACGCAACAACCGGATTGTGGGCACTATTGCGCCGCAGCCCAAGACCGTTGCGCTGATCAAAGGGGTACAATACGCGGGGGAAATCACGCTGTTGGCCGGGGACGAGGCCGAACTGGCCCGAACGCGTTACTGCAAACGCTTCCCGGTGGCCAAGGTGATGAAAGCGCCTATTTGGCAGATCGCGTTGCAGGAAGTGAAGATGACCGATAACACCCTGGGCTTTGGCAAAAAGCTGCACTGGGCACGTTGATAATCGAGCTGAATATTAAGGATCGATGGCATGAAAAACACCGAGATAGCTGCTTTATCGTTATTGGCGGCATTGGTTTCCCCGGCGATGGCGCAAGACAGTGGAGTTTCCTTTAGCCATAAGAACTGGGAATTGGCCTGTGACAACACCAATACCTGTCGTGCGGCGGGCTACGCTAATGAAGATGAGCCAAGCGCTTCGAACGGTTCGGTGCTGATCACGCGCATTGCTGGCCCTGGCACTGTCCCAACGGGGGAAGTGACCTTGGCGGACTACGAAGAGGGTGATTCAGCCGCGGTGGCAAAGCTGACGCTGTGGATCAACGGCAAGGCGGTTGGTGCGCTCAAACCGACCAAGGAGGGAAACTGGAACCTGTCAGCAAGCCAGACTCTGGCATTGATCGGCGCAATCAAAGGCAGCGGCACGGTTGAATTTAAAGGCGGCCCCGCACCTTTCGTGCTGTCAGGCGATGGGGCTTCGGCCACCTTATTGAAGATGGATGATGTGCAGGGGCGTATCGGCACGCCTGGTGCTTTGACTAAAAAAGGCGACAAGCCGGAAAGCAGCGTGCCAGCAGCCATTCCTGCCCCGGTGATCCAGGCAGTGAAGGTGCCCAAGGCGGAAGAGCGCCCGCTTACGGCACCCGAGATCGCCGCGCTGACACCTAAACTGCTGGCGACGCTGCAACCGGATGATTGCGACCGCATGCAGTCCCCAGAGGATAACGATGGCGCAAGCGAGGATGGCATCACGCTGACCCCGCTCGGTAATGGGCATGCCCTGATCACCGCCGTGTGTTGGCGGGCGGCCTATAACGAAGGTTACGGTTATTGGGTGATCGACAGCGCCCTGAAGCAGGCCCCGGTATTGGTGACCAATTCCGGCTCTGGCTATGATGAAGGGATAATCTCAATGGGGCAAAAGGGGCGTGGATTGGGTGATTGCTGGGCCACTGCCAGTTGGGTATGGGATGGCACGGCGTTCCGTCAAAGCAACGAGGCCACCACAGGCCTGTGCCGTTTAATCCATGCGGGCGGAACCTGGGATTTACCGACGTACGTCGCCGAGGTGAAAGCGGCGCAGTAAAAAGAACTAGAGAGTCTCCACGGGCGGTTCTGTGCCTTGGGCAAACAGAGGGTGAGGAGGAAAACATATGGCACGGGTACTGATCACAGGCGCCAGCGGGCTGGTGGGAAGTGAACTGCTGCGTCTGTTGTTGGCAGATAGGCAGGTCACTTCGGTCATTGCTCCCACGCGTAAGGCGTTGCCACCACACGCCAAATTGCACAATCCGGTCGGGGGCGATCTGCACGAGTTGTTGACGCAACTGGCACAGCCGGTGGATGAGGTATTCTGCTGCCTGGGCACCACGCGCAGTCAGGCCGGGAGCGCAGAGGCATTCCGCCATGTCGACTATCAGTTGGTGGTTGAAACGGCCCTTACCGGGCAGCGCCTCGGCGCGCAGCATTGCCTGGTGGTGAGCGCAATTGGGGCCAACTCGAAATCCTTATTTCTGTACAACCGCACCAAAGGGCAGATGGAGCAGGCGCTGCGTGAGCAGAACTGGCCGCGCCTGACGTTGGTACGTCCTTCAATGTTGTTCGGTTCCCGTGCTGAACCGCGTTTGCTGGAACGGCTCAGTCAACCGTTGTTCGGCCTGCTGCCTGGCAAATGGAAGGGCGTTGCTGCCAAAGATGTGGCGCAAACGCTGCTGACACAGGCCTTCAGCCCTGGCAGCGGCGTCAAGATTTTAGAATCCGACCAGTTGCACTGCTCGCACCGTTTATAGCTCAACGCACAGATTATCGAATGCCAGCTCCATGCCTGGCGGCAGTTCGTTGGTCATCAACCACAAATCGAGGTGATGGCTGATGTGCGTCAGCAGCGTACGCCGCGGCTGCAAGCGTTGCTGGATCTCCTGCGCGCGGGGCAGATCGTTGTGATTACGCGGTGTCTGTGGCTGCGGCGGCAGGCTGCAATCCAACACCAGTAAATCGAGAGTGACCTGTTGCAGGTAGCGTGTGGTTTCTGGCGGCAGGCCGACGGTGTCGGTCAGATAGGCCAGGGCTTTGCCTGCGGCCTGGATCAGATAGCCGTGGGTGAGTTTGGAATGGATCAACGGTAACGGCGTGATGTGCAGCCCGCCTAGTTTAACCGTTTCAAAGGGGGGCAACGGGGGTTGGAACGCCAGAATACCGGGGTGTTTGAACAGGTCGTCACAGCCTTGCTCATCGGCTGGGCCGTAGACCGGGATCGCATTTCCGCACCCCCAGCGCAAAGGAAATAACCCCTGAACGTGATCCATGTGGTAATGTGTCAGTAAAAAACGTTGAATTTCCCCCGCCGCAAAACGCCTTTCCAATGAGCTCAATCCCGCATCCAGTAACGTTGTTTCCCCTTGAAATGTGATCATCGCGCTGCACGCTCGCCGCCGAAATGCTGGTTCACGCCGCGCCCGTTGGCACACTAGGCATTCGCAGCCAAAGGCGGGCACCTGCTGAGCGCCGCCGGTACCAAGAAAGGTCAGTTGCATGTTGGTTTCCTCTTTTCTTACTGTATTGCAGGCTGCCCGGTGGTTAAGGCCAGCAGTGCGTCGAGGGTATGTCCGAGATCGCCGTTGTTATCCAGCAGGTGGCAGCCAACCGGCAGAGTCTGCTGATAGTCGGCCGCCCGCGCCAGCCGTTGCTCGATCTGTATCGCGTTCTCCCGCCCGCGTTGTTCCAACCTTTGGCGCAGCACCGTCCGGGAAACTTGCAGACAGACCGGCAACAGTTGAGCGCCATAGCGTTGCAGCGCCTGTGGCAAATGAGCGCGGGATCCGTTGACCACCACGTCGATCCCTTGCAATAGCCACAGATCGACCTCAATACCAAAGGCGTATCGGTGCTCATGCGCCTGCCAGTCCAGGGCGAATAACCCCTTGGCACGGCGGCGCAGAAACTCCTGTTCGCTCAAGGCGATATGGTTCTCGCAGCCAGCATTGGCCGGGCGGGTGATGTAACGGTGCGCCACCAGCGGCCCGGCACCGGTGGCTGCCCGCAGCCGCTCGAGCAGGCTGTCCTTGCCTGCCCCAGACGGGCCCATCAGATAGATGAGATAAGCCATCAGAACACCTGTTTGCCCTGACGCCAGACGTTTTGCAC
Source organism: Serratia sp. JSRIV004 (assembly GCF_019968705.1). Taxonomy (NCBI): domain Bacteria; kingdom Pseudomonadati; phylum Pseudomonadota; class Gammaproteobacteria; order Enterobacterales; family Yersiniaceae; genus Serratia; species Serratia sp. JSRIV004. Next base: position 677,665 of record NZ_CP074140.1, read on the forward strand.
GTAGATATGCTCGCCGTGCGGCCTGGCCAATACCAGATCTGCGCGCAGCCCCTCAGCGATCAGGCCACGATCCTGCAAACCTAACGCTCGTGCCGGGTTGCGGGTGATCAACTGTACCGCCTGCGGCAGGCTGAAAGCGTTGCGATCGTCGTTTGCCAGACGAAACGCCGCATCCAACAGGCTGGCAGGGTAATAATCGGAAGAGAGAATATCGAGCACGCCAAGGGCCGCCAGATGATGAGCCGCCACATTGCCGGAGTGTGAACCCCCGCGCACGATATTCGGTGCGCCCATCAGCACCTGCAAACCTTGCTGATGTGAGGCCCGGGCTGCCGCTTCGGTGGTCGGGAATTCGGCAATCACGCTGCCCAGCGCACTGGATTCGCTGACGTGTTCGGCGGTGGCATCGTCGTGGCTGGCCAGGGCGATATTACGCGCCCGGCAGTGGGCGGCGATCGCCTCGCGGTTCGGTGTGGCCCAGCGTTCGGACAGGCTCATCTGCTCTATCTCGAACTCGCTCATCTGCTGGTCATTGAGGTGATATTTGCCCTGGTAGTATTCACGATATTTCTCCCGTGAGGCGAACTGGCGCTGGCCCGGCGAATGGTCCATCAGCGACACCAAAGACACGCCTGGTTTATCCATCAGTTGTTCGAACAGCGGCAGGGTACTGCTATGGGGTAACTCGCAGCGCAGGTGCAGGCGGTGTTCGGCCCGGTTCACTCCGGCTCGCTGGCTGTAGATCACCGCGTCGATCATTTTTTGCAGGTTTTCCAGCCGGTGCCCGCCGTCGCGCACGTCACCGATCGCCACCGCATCCAGCACCGTGGTGATGCCGTTGGCGACCATCAGCGCGTCGTGGCTGCTCATGGCCGAATGCGCTGGCCAGTCCACGTTGGGGCGCGGGGTGAAAAACTTGTCCAGATTGTCGGTATGCAGCTCAATCAACCCGGGTAGCAACCAGCCGCCTTCGCCATCCAGCGCCTGCGGTAACTGGCTTGGGGTATCGGCAAAGCTGCGGATCACGCCGTCGGTCATTTCCAGTGAACCTGCAACGATCTGGTGTTCCAGCACCAGCTTGACGTTATTGATAATCATGGCGTCTCCAGAACCTGTGGGGCCTGCATGGTATGTAAACGGTCTGCCACCTGCTGACGGGTGCCTGCGTCGTGGAAAATACCGACGATGGCAGCGCCACGCTGTTTGGCCTGTTCGATCAGGTTCACCACCGCCGCGCTATTGCGGCTGTCGAGGGAGGCGGTCGGCTCGTCCAGCAGCAGAATGGGGTAATCCTTGATAAAGCCACGGGCGATATTCACCCGCTGTTGCTCACCACCGGAAAAGGTCGAAGGGGCCAACTGCCATAGGCGCTGCGGCACGTTGAGCTGGTTAAGTAGGGCTTCGGCACGTTCACGGCATTCGCTACGCTCAACGCCGGATTCCAGCAACGGCTGCATCACCACTTCCAGCGCGCTGATGCGGGGTATCACCCGTAGAAACTGGCTGACCCAGCCGATGGTGTGGCGGCGCACCGCCAGGATCTGACGAGCCTCGGCCTGAACCAGCTCCAGCCAGTCGTTTTGGTGATGGATCCAGATCTTGCCGCTGTCTGGCAGATAGTTGGCATACAGCGAGCGCAGCAGGGTGGATTTCCCACTGCCGGAGTGGCCATGCAGCACCACGCATTCGCCGCTGCTGACGGTCAGGTTGGCATCCTGCAACACCGGCAGGCGGGTGCCGTGCTGTTGGTGCAGGACAAAGGTTTTACTCAGGTGTTCAACCCGGATTTTAATTGTCATTATCTCACCTACGTTACGACAGAACCGAAGAGACCAGCAGTTGGGTGTATGGATGGTGCGGGTCGTCCAGCACCCGATCGGTCAGACCGCTTTCCACCACTTCACCTTCCTTCATCACCAGCAAACGGTGGGCCAGCAGGCGTGCAACCCCCAGATCGTGAGTGACGATCACCGCCGCCAGCTGCATTTCCACCACCAGATTGCGCAGCAGATCCAGTAGGCGCGCCTGCACGGAAACGTCCAGCCCGCCGGTCGGCTCATCCATAAACACCAGCTTGGGGTGGGTCACCAGATTGCGGGCGATCTGCAAACGCTGCTGCATACCGCCGGAGAAGGTGGTGGGCAGGTCATCCAGACGAGAAACCGGGATCTCCACGTCTTCCAGCCATCGTTTAGCCTGCTGGCGAATATCACCGTAATGACGCTGGCCGATAGCCATCAGGCGCTCACCGATGTTGCCACCGGCAGACACCTGTGGCCGCAGACCGTCGAGCGGATGCTGATGGACCACGCCCCAGTCGGTGCGCAGCAGGCGGCGGCGATCGCTTTCTGCCATGGCGTACAGATCCTGTTGTTGCCCCGGTTGTGGGCGGTAGAGGATCTGCCCCTGTTGTGGGGCCAGCCGGGCGGAGATCGACTTGAGCAACGTGGTTTTACCCGAGCCGGATTCGCCGACGATGCCCAGTACTTCACCAGGATAGATATCGAATGACACGTTGCTGAAACCCTTGCCCGGCGCGTAAAGGTGGGTGAGGTTGTCGACCGTCAGCAACGGCGTGGCACTCAATGGAGCGGAAGTCATCAGTGCGGTACCTCTTGGTTGAGTTGTTGCTGGCAGAAATCGGTGTCTGAGCAGACGAACATCCGGTTGCCCTGGTCGTCGAGCACCACCTCATCCAGATAGCTGTGGCGCGAGCCGCACAGGGCGCAAGGTTCTTCCCACTGCTGTACGCTGAACGGATGGTCGTCAAAGTCCAGGCTTTCCACCTTGGTAAACGGCGGCAGGGCGTAGATGCGTTTTTCACGCCCGGCGCCGAACAGTTGCAACGCGGGCATCATGTGCATCTTCGGATTATCGAATTTAGGGATCGGTGATGGGTCCATCACATAGCGATCGTTAACCTTCACCGGATAGGCATAGGTGGTGGCGATATGGCCGTAGCGGGCGATATCTTCATACAGCTTCACCTGCATCACGCCGTACTCTTCCAGCGCGTGCATCTTGCGCGTTTCGGTCTCGCGCGGTTCGATAAAGCGCAGCGGCTCCGGGATGGGCACCTGATAAATCAGGATTTGATCCGCCTGTAAGGGTGTTTCCGGAATACGGTGGCGGGTCTGGATCAGCGTGGCTTCTGGCGTACGCTCAGTGGTAGCAACACCGGCTACTCGCTGGAAGAAGCGGCGGATGGAGACCGCGTTGGTGGTGTCGTCAGCACCCTGGTCGATGACCTTCAGCACGTCGGTGCGGCCAATGATGCTGGCGGTGATCTGAATGCCGCCGGTGCCCCAGCCATAAGGCATCGGCATCTCACGGCCACCAAACGGCACCTGATAGCCGGGGATCGCCACCGCTTTGAGGATGGCGCGGCGGATCATACGCTTGGTTTGTTCATCCAGATAACCGAGGTTATAGCCGGTCAATACTTCACTCATGGCGGGTCTCCTGAAGGGCGGCAAATTCCTGCTGCAGGCGTTTGAGCAGCTCCAGTTCGGCCTGGAAATCGACGTAGTGCGGCAGCTTGAGGTGGGAGACAAAACCGGCGGCCTCCACGTTATCGGCGTGCGCCAGCACAAACTCTTCGTCCTGCGCCGGGCCTGCCACGTCCTCGCCGTACTCGGCGGTTTGCAGGGCGCGATCCACCAGCGCCATCGCCATGGCTTTACGTTCCGAGCGGCCAAATACCAGCCCATAGCCACGGGTAAAGTGCGGTGGCCGGTCCTGCGGGTCGACAAAGCCGTTCACCATCTCGCATTCGGTCAGCAGGATCTCGCCGATATCGACGGCGAAACCCAACTCTTCCGGCACGATCTCGACGGTAACGTAACCGCTGCGGATCTCTCCGGCGAACGGATGGTTACGGCCATAGCCGCGTTGGGTGGAATAGCTTAATGCCAGCAGAAAGCCCTCATCGCCACGCACTAGCTGCTGTAAGCGCGCCGAGCGGGAGCAGGGGTAAACCGGCGGGTTACGGGTAATATCGTCCGGAGTGCTGCCGTCATCCTCTTCTGCCAGCGCCAGCCGTTGCTGGTTGAGAAGGTCGAACACGTGGGCGCAGTTCTCTGGTAGTGGCTCATCGGCCTGTGGTGCCGGAGGTGTTTCACCGTTGGCCAACAGCGCAAAATCCAGCAGGCGGTGGGTATAGTCGTAGGTCGGGCCAAGCACCTGGCCACCGGGCAAGTCTTTGTAAACCGCTGAGATGCGCCGCTCCAACCGCATGTTCTCGCTAGCTAGCGGTTCGCTGACGGCCAGGCGCGGCAGAGTAGTGCGATAGGCACGCAGCAGGAAAATAGCCTCTACCAGGTCGCCACTGGCCTGTTTTATCGCTAACGCGGCCAGTTGGCGATCGTAAATACCGCCCTCCGTCATCACCCGGTCAACCGCCAAGCCAAGCTGTTCACCGATTTGCTCCGCGCTAAGTGCTGGGACAGCTTCGTCACCCCGGCGCAGATTTTCCTGTAGTTGATGGGCAGCCTCGATGGCCTTTTCGCCCCCTTTCACCGCAACGTACATCAGCACTCCTCCACGCGGGTGGTTCTTGGCAGCGCCATCAGACGCTCACCGCAGGTCAAGATAATGTCCAGACCTAGCGGGAAGCGCTGAGGCCGTTCGAGTAGATAAGCCCGTAGGGCAGCTGGCAACGGCGGGGCAATTTCCCGTTTTTTTTCAATACCGGGGCCGGAAAGGCGCAGTGTGTGGCTGCCTGCCAATGCGGTAACCTGTACCACCAGCGTGGCACCGAACTCCGGTGAGACTTCATTGCCGTGGGGTAATGCGCTCAGCTCGGCAGGCCGTAATTGGTCATCCCATACCGCCAGATGGATATCTTCCTGCCGGGTCGCCAGCGGAGCACCGGTATGAAAACGAATGTTAGTTAGCACTTGCTCACTTTTAAGGTCGGCACAGAGCTGGAGCGGGGTTTCCTGATCTGCCAGCGTCAGTATCACGGCAGTGCTGGCGGCATTCAGCGCACCCCATGCCGGGCAATTTGGCAGTTCAACAATCACGCCAGGCTCACTCAACGCCTTTAAAATCAAACGGAAAGCAGACTGGGATTGCTCAATCGGCTGGTCAAAACCGGCTAATAACGTCATGGCTTAATCCCCTCGCACCAGCGTAAAGAAGTCTACCCGGCTGGCTGCTACGGCACGGGCGCGCAGTTGGCGCTGCTCCTGCTGCAGTGCGGCCAGGGGCTCAATCAGCTGAAGCTGTAGCAATTCATGGTTGGCGGGTTGTTGTAGCAGGGCGTCGATCAGCGCACAGAGTTCGGCATGTTCCTTGTCACGCCCGGTTATGTAGCTGTAGCCCTGGCCACCGTTTTCCAACTGCACCACGGCACGGGTGACGGTCATGTCGCCCAGTACAAAGCGGCGGCCGGTCGCTCCCATCCGCCCTAGCAGCTGTGTCAGGCCAATCTCAGGGGCGCGCAGGCGCTGGTAGCTTGGGTTGAGGTTCAGCGCCTGCCAGTGGCTGCGCAACTGGGCGGGTTGGCTATGCGCCAGGACCGACATCCAGCGTTGTCTCTGCTGTAAGGATTGCATTCAGTGCTCCATCGTCAGTTCGATCATGTCGGCGCGCGCCAGGCTGACGGAGTATTCCGCCACCAAATCGCTGCCGATACAGGTATTTAGGGTGCGCACGCATAGCAAAGGGGCATGGGTTGCTATCTCCAGCAGGCGGCTCTCTTTGGCCTGGGCACGCCGTGCGCTGATGCGGGTCTGGCGGCGGGTCAGCGGCTGGTGGATCTGTTGTTGGATAAACTCATGCAGCGAGCCGCTGTGGAACTGTTGCAGTGCGGGCCACCAGTCCAGATCGGGCAGATAGTGGTCGATCACGCTGAGGGGAACGCCGTTCACTCGGCGCAGGGTGCGTAAGTGGATAATCGTTTCCCCCTCTTCGCGGTTGAGCGCGCTGGCGATATGCCCATTACACGGGCGTAAAACAGCGAGTAAGCGCTCACTGGTGGGGTGACTGCCCTGCTCGAACAGGTTCTGGCTGAAGCGGGTGTTGGCGTGCAGCGGATAGTTATACGGGTGTAGCAATACCAGAATGCCGATGCCGTGGCGGCGCTGCAGCCAACCGCGCTCTACCAGCTCGTCTACGGCGCGGCGCAGCGTGTGGCGATTGACCTCAAAACGTTCGGCAAGCTGTTGTTCTGAAGGTAGATAATCTCCGCAACGGTATTGGCTGCACAGTTCCTGCTCCAGTTGGGCGGCAATCTGTTGATATCGGGTAGGGTAACTGGTCGGATGTCTAGATAAGTGCGTCATAGCCAATACCTCGGCACTTCGGTTGGGGGAGAAAGCGAAAAAGCGGCGACAGAATTCATGATCGGCACTCGGTAACAAAGTTGGGCTAATGTTGCCGGGGGCAGATGACAATCAGGTGACGCGCAGGTGGCGAACTGATGAACAATTTGGGACAGGGAGATGATGGCTTAGATTAATGTAAAGAGTGGATGCTGACTTGCTGGGTTGAGTAAAAAAACACCAACAAGGCTTATTTTGTTGTCACAAACGTGCTAACGTTTATGGATGTTGAATACGGAGTATGTAGGAGTTTTGAAGATGGAAAGCCGTATCCAGTTTCGCATTGAAAATGAAACTAAACTGTTGGCACAGAAAGCTGCTGAAGCGAAAGGGACGACCTTAAGTGAAGCCTGTCGGCGTTTAGCGCAACAAATGGCGGACGATCAACGTGCTGCTGAAGAACACGAAAACTGGTTGAAAGATAAGGTTGATGCAGCCTTTGCCCGTTTGCATGAAGGAGAGGCTGTTTATCTTACCCAGCGGCAAGCTGAGGAGAGAATGAGCGACTTTAAAGCCAAAGTCAGGGCGAAATACGCAACCAAATAAGGATTATTATGCGCATCGAATGGGACGACGTTGCGTTGCAAGATCGGGAACGCATTTTTGAATTTCTTTATCCACTCAATTCATTGGCCGCGGAACAAGTTGATGATGAGATTGAACTTGCCGTTGAGTCTCTGCTAGAAAACCCAGAAATGGGCAGGCCTTGGTATGGGGAAGCTCGCAAACTGGTGATCAGTAAAGCCTCCCTATTGCTGATTTATGTCATTTTGGATGAGGTGATAAAGGTTTTAGCCGTCGCCCATCAGCGTGAAAAATTCCCCAATTAACGCAGCTTATGCACCACCTGATTAGCGCTGCCGCGCCAGATCAGCGCCGGGTCTTTTAAATCCTGCACAAACTTGCCGTCTATCAACACGTTAATCCGATCAACGATCTGCATCTGCTCGCTATCCAGTTCATCCAGCTTATAGCCGGTCCACAGCCAGATATCTTTGCCGGGGCATTCGGCGTGTACTCGCTTGACCAACTGCAATACGGCGGCGACGTTGGCCGGGTGCAGCGGATCACCACCGGACAGCGACAACCCTTGGCGTGGAATACGCGTGTCGTTGAGATCGGCTATGACCTGATCTTCCATCTGCTGGGTAAACGGCAGGCCAGAGTTCAGCCGCCAGGTGCTTTTGTTATAGCAACCGGGGCATTGGTGCACGCAGCCTGCGACAAACAGCGTACAGCGGGTGCCGGGGCCGTTGACCACGTCGATAGGATAATACTGGTGAAAATTCATAATGTTGCGTTCTTTTATATGGCCCCTCACCCCAACCCTCTCCCATAGGGAGAGGGAGCTGGCCCGGTGCGGTGGTCAGGTATGGAAGTCACCTGTGACGCATCCACTCATCTCAAGCCTCTCCTTTAGTAAGAGGGAACTGGCCTGATGTTGTGCTTAGATGCGGAAGTTAATCTGTAGCTAGACTATGTTGAGGACGAATGCTGTCGTTAAGAGTGGCACATTCGGTCCCCTCTCCCTGTGGGAGAGGGTTAGGGTGAGGGGCCGCTGGCTGAAATTAACCGATCTGCCCGTTGCCCAGATGTTTCACCCGGCGTTTCACTTCTTCCTGCTTACCGGCGTTGAACGGCCGGGCATCCGGGCTGCCCAGATAGCCACATACGCGGCGGGTCACCGACACTTTTGCCGAGTCATGGTTGCCACATTTCGGGCAGGTGAAGCCCTTGCTGGTACAGGAGAACTCACCGGTGTAGCCACACTCGTAGCACTCATCGATCGGCGTGTTGGTGCCGTAATAAGGCACGCGGGTGTAGCTGTAATCCCACACGTCCTCCAGCGCCTTCAGGTTGTGTTGCAGGTTCGGGTATTCGCCGTAACAGATAAAACCGCCGTTGGCCAAAGGTGGATACGGCGCCTCGAAGTCCAGCTTGTCGTACGGATTAACCTTTTTCTCCACGTCGAGGTGGAAACTATTGGTGTAATAACCCTTGTCAGTCACCCCGGCGACCACGCCAAACTCGCTGGTATCCAGGCGGCAGAAGCGATCGCACAGGTTCTCACTTGGCGTGCTGTACAGGCTGAAGCCGTAGCCGGTTTCTTCTTTCCAGCTTTCGGTGGCGTTTTTCAGGCGCTCAACGATGGCAATGGCTTTGGCGCGCAGTTGCTCGTCGTCGTAGACGTGTTTTTCTGCGCCAAACAGCGCGTTGATGGTTTCATGCACGCCGATGTAGCCCAGCGAAATCGATGCGCGACCGTTCTTGAAGATCTCCGCAATATTGTCGTCGGCTTTCAACCGCACGCCGCAGGCTCCTTCCATATACAGGATCGGTGCCACGCGGGCCTTGATACCTTCCAGGCGGGCAATGCGGGTCATCAGGGCTTTCTTGGCCAGCAGCAGGCGCTCATCCAGCAACTGCCAGAAGCGGTCTTCGTTACCCTGGGCTTCCAGAGCTATACGTGGCAGGTTCAGGCTGATCACGCCGATATTGTTGCGGCCATCGTGGATTTGCTCGCCGTTTTCTTCATAGGTGCCGAGGAAACTGCGGCAACCCATCGGCGTTTTAAACGAACCGGTGACCTTGACCACCTGATCGTAATTGAGAATGTCCGGATACATGCGTTTACTGGCACATTCCAGCGCCAGCTGTTTGATGTCGTAGTTGGCGTCACCAAACTTGTGGTTCAGGCCGTCGCGGATGGCGAAGACCAGTTTCGGGAACACGGCGGTTTTACGGTTTTTTCCCAGCCCGGCGATACGATTTTTCAGGATCGACTGCTGGATCATGCGCGATTCCCAACTGGTACCCAAACCGAAACCGAAGGTGACAAACGGCGTCTGGCCGTTGGCGGTATGCAGAGTGTTGACTTCATATTCCAGCGACTGGAAGGCGTCGTAACACTCTTTCTCGGTGCGGGTCATCGCATAGCCTGCCACGTCTGTGATCTGCCACTGCTGCGCTACCTGCTGATGCTTGTGGAAGCTCTCGGTAACGAAGGGGGCCAGGATCTCATCGATGCGGTTGATGGTAGTGCCGCCATAAATATGGCTGGCAACCTGAGCGATGATCTGCGCGGTTACGGCGGTGGCGGTGGAGATCGACTTCGGCGGCTCGATCTCGGCGTTACCCATCTTGAAGCCGTTGGTCAGCATGCCTTTCAGATCGATCAGCATACAGTTGAACATCGGGAAGAACGGTGAGTAGTCGAGATCGTGATAGTGGATTTCGCCGCGCTCATGCGCCAGCACCACATCGCGCGGTAGGATATGCTGTTTGGCGTAGTGCTTGGCGACGATACCGGCCAACAGATCGCGCTGGGTAGGGATCACCTTGCTGTCTTTATTGGCGTTCTCATTGAGCAGCGCAACGTTGCTTTGTTCCACCAGACCACGAATTTCCTGATTCAGCCGCCCTCGCAGCTCACGCGAGACGTCACGATCGTGGCGATATTCGATGTAGGTACGTGCCAGTTGCTTATACGGGCCAGACATCAGCTGGTTTTCTACCGCCTGCTGGATTTCGTGGATATCGACTCGCGGTCGGTTTTCCATCTGTTGAGCGACCACGCGGGCGACGGTAGCACAGTAGTCGGCATCGACAACTTCAGCGGCCAAAGCGGCCCGCTCGATGGCCTGCTTGATCAGCATCTCGTCAAAAGATACCTGGCAACCGTCCCGTTTAATCACTACTGGTTTCACGTTGTAACTCCTGTCCCCATGGGGGAGCGTCGGCTTATCCACAGGGCAAAACCGCAGGGCGCAAGGGCTGCGGAGGGTGTGGATGATATTGTGGATAACTACTACATATAGGTGATTGAATCTCTAGGGGCACTATATATGGGTGTGGTGCCGCTTTTTTTGACATGGGTCAAAGAATGGGGGGAGCAGTTTGAACGCTGTACAGTTACCCGTTACAGGAATATTTGTAACCCTTGCTATCAGCGGCTTGAATGGAAAATGTCGATTATCTGAAAGATCGTTAAAGCGTGATTGCGATCGCATCATGCCGATTAGCGGCGAAAATGCGCCAGTAAAAAATCGACCCAGACGCGCACCCGTGGCGGCAGATCTGCCGAGGCATAGTAAAGCCAGATTTGCGTGGGTTTAGGCCAGTGATCTGGCAGCACCGGTAGCAATGTTCCCTGGGCAAAGTGCTGTTCCACATACCAGCGCGATAGGCAAGCAATGCCCAGCCCGGCCAGCGCGGAATCTAGCAACATCTCCGGGCTGCTGGCCGTCAGGCGGCCATGCAAATCCAGCGTTTTGTGTGCCAGAGGCCACTTTACATTACGCCCGGTGGCCGGATTGCGGTGCAGCAGGCAGCTATGTTGCAGCAGATCTTCCGGCACCTGCGGTGTGCCATGTTGGGCAAGGTAACCGGGGGCAGCGACCAATAGCATCTGCATCGGGTAGAGCGGGCGTGCTACCAGCCGGCTATCGGGATCGACCTGGCTGCCGATGCCCACATCAAAACCTTCACCGACCAGGTTCACCACGCGTGCATCCAGTGACAGATCCAGATCGATCATCGGGTAGCGTTGTAAAAACTCAGGGATCAGCGGCATCAGTACCTGGCGGCCAAAGCCTGGGATCATGCTGACGCGCACGCTACCGGCGGGGGGGAGTTGTGTGCCTCCTGCCAGCTCTAACGTGGCGGTCAGCGCTTGCCATAGCGGTGCTACCTGTTCCAGCAGGGCTTTGCCTTCGTCAGTCAGCACCACGCTGTGAGTGTTACGTTGGAACAGCCGCAGCGCCAGCTTCTCTTCCAGCACGCGGATATTCTTGCTGATCGCCGCTGGCGTCACGCCCAACTGGCGTGCAGCGGCGGAGAAGTTCTCTGTTTGAGCAGCGCTGAGAAACGCCGGTAACAGGCGGTGCACGTCAATGGGCAGCGACATAGTGGTTGATACTTTAGGTTGAAGTTAATGTGACTGTTTACAGACTACACCGGAAACGGAGGAAATGAAAAAATGGCTTACTTTCGATAAACAAGGATTTCCCCATGTCGCGTATTTTAGTGTTGGCCGCCCACCGTTTCCCCGACGAATCCCGCATCAATAAGGCGCTGATCGAGGCGCTGCGTCCTTTACCTAACGTCACCGTGCATGAACTGATGCGCGTTTACCCGGACTACCAGATTGATGTGGCCCGCGAGCAGGAACTGCTGCAAGCGCACGATGTGGTAGTGATGCTGTTTCCGTTTTATTGGTACAGCTCACCGGCGATCCTCAGCGAATGGCAGGATGCGGTATTAACCCACGGTTTCGCCTATGGCAGCGAAGGCACCCAACTGCAGGGTAAGCCTTTGCAATTGGTGGTCAGCACCGGGGGCAACGCGCAGGCCTATTCACCGGCAGGGTATAACCGCTATCCGGTAGCAGACCTGCTGCGGCCGTTTAACGCCGTTGCCAACCTGACCGGCATGGATTATTTGCCGCCGCATCTGGTGCAGGGCGTATTTGATATGAGCGATGAGAAGCTGGCAGAGGAAGCGGCGGACGTAGTGAAGCTGGTGAAAAGTTTTTGAGTTCGGGGACATCCTGAACACTTAACACCGAAGTTTGCTGCTCGGTGTTAAGTGTGGCAACTGTTTGATAACCCGTCTCCCTGTGGGAGGGGACCGATCGAGCGTGTTTGCTGAGGTTATCGCTTTACTACCAAACGAGCAGGGGCTATCAGCTCCCTCTCCCTTTGGGAGAGGGTTGGGGTGAGGGCCGTATTACAGAATACCCGCGCCGATTGGGAACAGAGGATCGACAGAATCGTGCGCCACGTCCTCTTTCTGATCCAGCACCGCCTGCCAGTTGGATGGCAGCTCAAACGGTAACTTACCCTGTGCCTTGCTCTTGCCGGTGATCACATCCAGCACCGCCTCATCGGAGGCGCCAAAGTTGGCCAGCAGTACGTCGGTTTTATCCACGATGTTGGTCAGGATCGCCGGACGATCGAGGTAAACGGAAATCACCGTTGGCAGGTTGAGCGCCTTCACCTGTTTGATCAGTCTATAGTCTTCACTGCCGCTGTAAGTGCCAGCTTTCTGATCCAGCACCACGGTTTCGGCATCGTCAAAGCCCAGCTGACCAAAGTTGACCGAAACGCCAAACGGGTAGTGCGGATCGTTCTGATGCGGCGTATCGACTCGCAGGATGGCGATCTCCGCCTCTTCCGGCGTAGCGACGACTTCCAATCCATAGCGTGCCGCCACGGTAGCGTTGACGTTATGCAGGAACACCTTCTTGCCGCTCAGCGCCAATGGCAGCAGGGAATTATTATTCTGCAACAGGATCTGCGCACGGCGCTGTGCGTCATCCCCCTGTTGTTGGAATTCGGCGTTACCGACGATTTTCACCGCTTTGGCTTCGTCCACGTAAGGTTTCTCAAACAGCCCCAGCTCAAACTTCTGCTGCAAAATACGTGTGACGGAAGCATCGATGGCGGCGATCGGCAGCTGTTGCTGGTTGATGGCTTCTATCAGATCGCTAGGATCGCTGGTACCGCCGAACTGATCGATCCCGGCTTCCACCGCTTTCACTACGCGTTCCTGGCGGGTGAGATTCTCAACGCCCCACGACATGCCGATCCCGGCAGCCCAAGGCGAGACTCCGGCGGCGATGTCGGCATCGCTGATGCCGGTGGCGCATTTACCTTCGCAGCTTTCCAGGATGCCCCAGTCACTCAGCACTACGCCGGTGAAGCCAAAGCGGCCACGCAGCATCTCGGTCAACACCTGCTTGTTAAAGCCAAAGCCCACTTCTTCAATCAGCTGATCCTTGTACCACAGGTTGATCGGTTGACCGTAATAGGGCATCACCGAGGCCACATTGGCGGCAAATGCCCCTTCGAACGGTACAAGGTGGTATTCCAGATTATCGCCCGGATAGACCTGCTCTTTGCCAAAGATATTGTGCGGATCCAACCCGCCAAGCTGTGGACCGCCACCGGCAAAGTGTTTTACTACGGTGATGACGCTGTCTTGGGTCAGGCCTTTGTCACCATGCTGGAAGCCTTCGATATAGGCTTGCACCTGGCGTTTGGCGAGCTGGTTATCCTCGCCGAAGGTACCGTTGATGCGGCCCCAGCGCGGTTCGGTGGCAAGGTCGGCCTGCGGTGATAACGCCATATGGATCCCAACGGCCCGATACTCCTGACGGGCGATATCACCAAAGGTTTTGGACAGTGCCGTATCATCGATTGCCGCCAGGCCGAGCGGCTCTGGCCATTGTGAGAAACTGCCTGCCGCGACGCTGGTGGCATTCGGATCGTTAACGAAGTGGTTGCGTGGGTCGGTACTGATGGTCACTGGAATACCGAGGCGAGACTTCTCGGCCATTTCCTGCAGCGCATTGTTATCGGCGGAAATATGCTGTGGATCGCCCGCCATGCGGGTAATGAAGGTGTTGACGAAGCGTTGGTTCACGTCTTCTTCGGCGGCGCTGATATCGACGCGGCCAGCACCATCGAGGCCGATGGTACCGTGCATCATGGCACCGGCTTTTTCTTCCACGTTCATGCGGGCGGTCAGATCCCGGGCGCGGGTGGCGCTATCAAGACGCCAGTCTTCATAAGGGTCTAGCTGGCCGTTTTTATTCAGATCTTTAAACTTCAGCCCGTCGACGGTAAGCGTGGGAATATTTCTGCTCTCCAGCTCCGCCTGATTACTCGGAGTAATCTGGGTGTCATTATTGTCACAGCCGGTCAATCCGGCGGCTAATAAACCACTGACTATAAATATCGACTTCCTTTTGATGGTCATAAAGAGTGCTCCATTTCACGAGAGGTAAAAAGGCCGATGGGAAAAATCAGTCTGGTGGTTTAATTAAAATGCTTATATTTATTATGTAGTTATGTTTTTATCTGAATTTAACCTATTATTGCATGTTTTTTTTACAGCGTGAAATAAATCTATTTACAATTTGGGATATCCTTCACATTTTAATCTTGGATGCAGATCTTTTTACGCCTGAAATAGCGTAATAATGATTTGGGAAGAAATATAGGTGAGTTAAGTGTAATTGTGCCGGGTGACTTATTTATACGGGGAATAATAAAGGTCAGGTACTACGTGTTAAATATATGATTCAATGGCAGGGCGTTGCGGTTAGATCCGCTGCCTTTTGGCCTCTGCCTGGCGCTGAGTCACAGAGGAAGTGTTCTCAGCGCCAATTTCATTGTTCAAGCCATACAAAATCATGATTTTTCAAAAGATTATGTATTGGTTGTAGCAAACAACTCCCGGTGGCCCATCAGGACTCCAGCAGCCACCAACTTGCTTCGAAAGGCCGCAAAACTCCGGCCCGTGGCTGCTCTGCAGCATCCATATAGTTGCTTATCAGCGGTCGCCACAGTTCAGAAAACTCAACGCCGGCGGCATCCCATGCCAACGGTTCGCGGCTCAGGTTCGCAACGACCAGCAACCGTTGCCCATTCCAACTCCGTTGATAACACCACAATGCCGGGTGAGCCGGGGCCAGATCCTGATAGTCACCGTGAGTCAGCAGCGGATACTGCTTGCGCAGGGCGATCAGATGGCGATAAGCGTAAAACACCGAATCCCGATCGGCCAATGCTGCCGTGGCATTAATCTGCGGGTAGTTCTCTGCACAGGCAATCCAAGGCGTACCGGTGGTGAAGCCAGCGTGGGCTGTTGCGTCCCACTGCATCGGCGTACGACCATTGTCCCGTGATTTGCTGGCCAGAATAGTCAACAGTTCGTCTTGGTTTCTTCCCTGAGCCAGCAGTTCGGCGTACATATTCAGGCTTTCCACATCGCGATAGCTTTCGATTTGCTGGAAGCCCGGATTGGTCATGCCGATCTCTTCACCCTGATAGATATACGGCGTGCCCTGCATACCGTGCAGCACCATTGCCAGCATCTTGGCTGCGGTGACTCGCAGTTCGCCCTCGTCGCCAAAGCGCGAAACGATGCGCGGCTGGTCGTGATTACACCAGAACAGCGCGTTCCAGGCGCGGTTATGCATGCCTTGCTGCCAGTGGTGGAAAATCTGCTTTAACTCGACGTAATCCGGCGCGGCCAGCGTCCATTTCTGCCCATTGGCATAGTCTACTTTCAGATGGTGGAAGTTGAAGGTCATCGACAGCTCGGCACCGCTTTGCGCCGCATACTGCTGGCAATGCTCCAGCGAGGTTGAAGACATCTCGCCCACGGTCATCAGGCCGCGTGGCTGAAACACGTCGCGGCTCATCTCTTGCAAAAACTCGTGAATGCGCGGTCCGTCGGTGTAGAAACGGCGGCCATCGCCCTGGCTATCGCTTGGGAAGTCCTGCTGCTTGGACACTAGGTTGATTACGTCAAGACGCAGCCCGTCCACGCCTTTATCTGCCCAGAACTGGCACACTTTCTTCAGCTCTTCGCGCACCGGCGGGTGTTCCCAGTTCAGGTCGGCCTGCTCGGTAGCAAACAGGTGCAGGTAATATTGGCCGCTGTCGGCATGCCATTGCCAGGCGTTACCGCCAAACTTGGAACGCCAGTTGTTGGGCAGGGCATCACCTTCACCATCGCGCCAGATGTAGAACTGGCGTAGCGGGCTGGCAGGATCCTGCGCGGCCTTAAACCACGGATGCTCGGTGGAGGTGTGGTTAAACACCATATCCATTACGATGCGGATCTTGCGCTGATGGGCCTGTGCCACCAGGTGTTCGAAGTCGGCCATGGTGCCGTAAGCCGGATCGATGGCGCAGTAATCGGCCACGTCGTAGCCATTATCGACCTGGGGTGAGACATAGACCGGCGTTAGCCAAATGGCATCGACGCCCAGCTCCTGCAAATAATCCAGCCGTTGTGTCACCCCAGCCAGATCGCCATAGCCGTTACCGGTGCTGTCCTGGAAGCTCTTCGGATAGATTTGATAAATAACGCCGTTCTGCCACCAAGGGATGATATTGCTCATAAAAAAATACCTTTCAGTTTAAACCGGTAACTCGCCGCGGCTGGCTTTGCGTTTGTAAACCATCATGGTCAACAGCAGCGGGATCACCACGGCCACCAGGATGGCTACCGAGTAGATCAGCCAGAACTGCGGTTGGATAGACAGGATGCCCGGCAGGCCGCCCACGCCGATCCCGTTAGCCATCACGCCGGTCAGGCCACAAATCAAGCCTGCGAAGGCGGAGCCGATCATCGCGCACAGCATAGGGAAGCGATATTTCAGGTTGATACCGTACATGGCCGGTTCGGTAACGCCGAGATAGGCGGAGATAGCGGCCGGTACGGAAATTTCACGTTCGTTGGCCTTGCGGCTGACGATGATGATGCCCAGCACCGCCGAGGCTTGCGCGATATTGGACAGGGCAATCAGTGGCCAGACTGGCGTGCCGCCCATGCTTTGGATCATCTGCATATCGATGGCCAGCGTGGTCTGATGCACCCCGGTGATCACCAACGGTGCATACAGGAAGCCAAACAGTGCCGCGCCGATTGGGGCAAAACTACCGGTCATCACCCACTTCACCGCCCAGGCTACGCCATCACCGATCATGCGGCCAAACGGACCGATCAGCGTGTGTGCCAAGAACACGGCCAGCAGCAGAGAAACCACCGGCACCACCACCAGATACAGATAATCCGGCACGATCTTTTTCAGACGGGTTTCGATCCAGCCCAGCGCCATACCGGCGAGGATCGACGGGATCACCTGCGCCTGATAGCCCACTTTCTCAATGGTGAACCAGCCAAAGTTCCACACTTCCGGCACTTGCTGGCCGAGCAGGTAGGAGTTCATCAACTGCGGGGAGACCAGGGTGATCCCCATCACGATGCCGAGCACCGGGGTACCGCCCATCTTCTTCACCGTTGACCAACAGATGGCCACCGGCAGGAACATAAAGATGGCCTCGCCCAATAGCCACAGGAAGTCGTAAATGGTTTTCCAGGCTGGGTGCATCTGGGCCAGCGTTTGGCCGCCGGACATTGGGATATCGCCGATCACGTTGCGGAAACCGAGGATCAAACCGCCGCTGATCAGGGCTGGCAGCAGCGGGAAGAAGATCTCGGCGAAGTGGGAGATTCCACGTTCGAACCAGGTCATATTCTGGCGGGCTGCCAGCTTGGCTTGTTCTTTATCGGCTTCGTTGATGCCGGTGGTGGCGATTAACGCCTGATAGTAATCACCGACTTCGGGGCCGATCACCACCTGAAACTGCCCGGCGTTGGTGAAGCAGCCTTTGACCATGCGCAACTGCTCAATCTCTTTCGGCTTGGCCTTGGCGGGATCGTTAAGGACGAAACGCAGGCGGGTAATGCAGTGGCTGACGGTGGCGATATTCTCGCGGCCACCCACCAGCACGATCAGGCGATCGATGTCCTGCTGCTGAACTTTGCTCATTATGGCACCTTTGTTATCAGTGAGGTTCAGAGGTATTGATGTTTTTAAGCTTAGTCACTTGGCCGTGGTTATTAAATGGGAACGTTCCCAACTTGCGGTAAGGATCACAAAACGAACAATAAAGCCTCAGGTAGCGTCACAACGAATTCTGGCTACGATACGAAGGGGGCGCCGCATGGGGCGCCCGTTGTCAGGCAAGTTTGCAGGGGATAATGATTTGGCGGATGCTCAGTTCACCACTCAACTGGCCCAGCAGTTGAAGGGCCGCCTGCTGCCCAGCGGTGCCATAACCTAATTCAACGGAAAATGTCTCTGGGAACAAGAAGTTGAGCATCGGAGTGTTACCGATGGCGCACACCTGGATCGGCGTAATCTGTTGCTGTTGCAGGTACTTCATCGCACCTAGCGCGATGGTATCGGAGGCGCACACCAGCGCGGTGGTTTGCGGTTCAATCACGTTGGCGGCCTGTTGGAAGCCGCTCTGATAGCTCAGTTCTCCCAGCGCCACGAGCGGTGAGATCTTCTGTTCGCGACAGGTATCCAGATAGGCCTGATGACGACGCATCCCGGTGGTGGCATCGGACTCCTGTACGCCAAGGTAGCTGATATGGCTATGGCCCTGCTTGCGTAAGCGCTGCATCAGCAGTTTCACGGCTCCTTCATCGTCATAACAAACGGAGGAGATCCCCGGATATTCGCGGGCGACCACCACCATTTTTTCCTGCCACGGTTTGAGCATGTCAACGGTCAGGCCGGTAAAGCCGAACAGGATCACGCCGTCGACGTTGCGCTGGCGCAGTACGTTGAGGTGCTCCTCTACCAGCCGGGTTTCAAACTGGCTTTCCATCACGATCGGATCGAAGCCCTGCTGATACAGCAGCGGCAGCATGGTGCGCACGGCCTGATTTTCCGAAGGGGAATCCAGACGGGAAACGATAATGGCGACCACTTTGTCGCTCTGGCCGCGCATGGCTCGCGCCGATTTTGATGGGGTAAACCCCTGGCTGCGGATCACCGCCTCCACCCGTTCACGGGTTTGCGGGCTTACGCTGCCTTCGTTATTCATCACGCGTGAGACGGTAGACTTGCCTACCCCGCTCAGGCGGGCGATATCCTTGATTGTCAGCCGGTTTTGCATGGTTTACTTATCGTTTAGGTTATGAGGCTTAAACTTACAACATCCCACTTATGCTCGCTACCATAGCGCATTTTAACGCGCGGATCTTGGTGCGCAGCCCATAGTGTTGCAAAACGGAATGGCCGCCTTTGCCGTTCCCACTTTTTCTTTGACCTGAGGTAAATCCCTGAATGGATCCTGATCCGAGCCCCGACACTACTCATTCGGTTCCCCGGTAAAACCTCTCCGCTCTGCGTTGCTGTTTTACCGGTTTAGGTAAGCAGCGGCACTTGTTCGATAGTTCGCCTCTGTTGTGATTGAAAATCAGTGATCTGCTCCGGCGGAGGATTTTTGGCGCGTCCGAAAATCAAGCCAGCGAGCCGATCCGCCGTTCACCCACTGCCGTGAGGCGCTGGGCAATGAGGTGCGAACGATGAAATTAAAACAAATCCCCCGTCGGCTGCTGGGTCTGCTCAGCCGCAATTTGCCACGCCGTCTGGTGCGGCGTGATGCGCTGTTGGAAAGCGTCAGTGGATCGGCGCAAGAGTTGCCTGCCGGTTTGGCGCAACAACGTCTGGAATGTGCCGCCGCCAGCGCGATGCAACTGTATGAGCGTTTCAACAGCCACCCGGAAGGCATCACCGAGCAGGAAGCAGAAACCGCCCGCGGCCAGTTTGGTAGCAACACCATCGAAAACCAGCTTGCTGAAAGTTGGTGGAAGCATTTGTGGCACTGCTACAGCAACCCGTTCAATCTGCTGCTGACCGTACTGGGGCTGATTTCCTACGCCACCGAAGATCTGATTGCCGCGCTGGTGATTGGGCTGATGGTGCTGATCTCCACGTTACTGCATTTTATCCAGGAAGCCCGCTCCAACAAGGCGGCGGACGCGCTGAAGGCTATGGTCAGCAACACCGCAACGGTGTACCGCAGCGATGCGCATACCGGTAAAAGTGAACATAGCGAACTGCCGATCTCACAGTTGGTGCCGGGCGATATCATCAAGCTATCGGCTGGGGATATGATCCCGGCGGATCTGCGGTTGTTGTCTGCCAAGGATCTGTTTATCAGCCAGGCAGCGTTGACCGGTGAGTCACTGCCGGTAGAAAAAGTGGCAGATCCCCGTAGCCAGGTGAGCGATCCGTTGGAGTGCCAAAACCTGTGCTTCATGGGCACCAACGTCGTTAGCGGTACCGCGCTGGCCATGGTGATCGGCACCGGCAGCGAAACCTACTTCGGCCAGTTGGCACAGCGGGTGACCAGCCAGGATGAGCAGCCCAACGCCTTCCAGGCCGGTATCAGCAAAGTAAGCTGGCTGTTGATCCGCTTCATGCTGGTGATGACGCCGATCGTGCTGCTGATTAACGGCTTTACCAAAGGCGACTGGTGGGAAGCGGCGCTGTTTGCGCTCTCGGTGGCCGTGGGGCTGACGCCGGAAATGCTGCCGATGATCGTCACCTCTACTTTGGCGAAAGGGGCGGTCAAGCTGTCGCGCCAGAAGGTGATCGTCAAACGTCTGGACGCGATCCAGAACTTTGGCGCGATGGATATACTGTGCACCGATAAAACCGGCACGCTGACTCAGGACAAAATTGTGCTGGAGCGCCATACCGACGTGTTTGGTGCTAACAGCGAGCGGGTGCTGCGCTACGCCTGGCTGAATAGCTTCTACCAGACCGGGCTGAAAAACCTGCTGGATGTGGCGGTGCTGACCTGTGCCGACGAAAGCCAGCAGCCGGACGCGTTGCAGCATTACCGCAAAGTGGACGAGATCCCGTTCGATTTCGAACGTCGCCGCATGTCGGTAGTCGTTGCCAAAGAGGCGCAATACCATGAGCTAATCTGTAAGGGCGCACTGGAAGAGATGCTGTCGATCTGTAGCCACGTGCGGCAGGGAGATGAAGTGATCCCGCTCAGTGAAGCGCTGCTGGCGCGTATCCGCCGTGTTACCGACGAGCTGAACCAGCAAGGGCTGCGCGTGGTGGCGGTGGCCAACAAGATCCTGCCAGCGACGGATCATGAGTATGGCGTGGCGGATGAATCGGATCTGATCCTCGAAGGCTATATCGCCTTCCTCGATCCGCCGAAGGAGAGCACCGCACCGGCGTTGGCTGCGCTGAAAAAGAATGGTGTAACCGTCAAAATCCTCACCGGCGACAACGAACTGGTCGCCGCCAAGGTGTGTAAGGACGTGGGGCTGGATGCGGAGCATATCCTGCGTGGCAGCGAGATCGAACTGATGGATGACGCCACGCTGGTCGCCGCGGCGGCGCGTACCACGGTGTTTGCCAAGCTGACGCCGCTGCACAAAGAGCGCATCGTCCAACTGCTGCGTAAGCAGGGCCACGTGGTGGGCTTTATGGGTGACGGTATCAACGATGCCCCGGCACTGCGTGCAGCGGATATCGGTATTTCGGTAGATTCTGCAGTGGATATCGCCAAGGAAGCGGCAGATATCATCCTGTTGGAAAAAAGCCTGATGGTGCTGGAGCAGGGGGTGATCGAAGGCCGCCGCACCTTTGCCAACATGCTGAAATACATCAAGATGACGGCCAGCTCCAACTTCGGTAACGTCTTCAGCGTGCTGATCGCCAGCGCCTTTTTACCCTTCCTGCCGATGTTGCCGCTGCATCTGTTGATCCAGAACCTGCTGTACGATATTTCGCAGATTGCCATCCCGTTCGATAACGTCGATGACGATCAGATCACCAAGCCACAGCGTTGGAACTCTGGCGATCTGGGGCGCTTTATGGTGTTCTTTGGGCCGATCAGCTCGATCTTTGACGTGCTGACCTTTGCCCTGATGTGGTACGTGTTCCAGGCCAATACGCCGGAAATGCAGACGCTGTTCCAGTCCGGCTGGTTTGTGGAAGGACTGCTGTCGCAGACGCTGATCGTCCATATGATCCGTACGCGCAAAATTCCGTTTATCCAGAGCCGCCCATCCTGGCCGCTGTGCGTGATGACGTTGGCGGTGATCGCCGTCGGTATCGGCCTGACCTTCTCGCCGCTGGCGGGCTTCCTGCAGCTGCAGGCGTTGCCGCTGAGCTATTTCCCTTGGCTGGTGCTGATCCTGGCGGGTTACATGGTGCTGACCCAGTGCGTGAAAGGCTGGTTTGTCCGCCGGTATGGCTGGCAGTAATTTTGCTGGTGGTGAGGTGAGGAGGGAAATCTCCTCACCACCAAATCAATTTGTGATCCATCGCACCGTTTTGCCCCTGCGGTTGGACATCTCCCTCCGGCTCGGTCTTTATCTACTTCCTTGGCTAGATTGATTTTTCCTCTGAGGAATTTCCGATGCACAAACCCTTCAGTTATACGCTACTGGCTTCTTCGCTGTTATTTTCCCTTAATGCGCTGGCTAAACCGGCTGGCGATCTGCCGCTGATGCCCTGGCCGCAGCAGGTTGAGTTAGCTCAGCCGCAAGGCAAGCTGGTGCTGGATTACCGCTTATCGTTCAACGTTCAGGGCGATGACTTGAGCGAAGCGCAGGCTCGCTGGCGCGTTCGCCTGGAACGGCAAACCGGTTGGACGTTGGCCCCACAGGGCGAGAAAAACCAGGCGGCAACGATCAACATCATCATCAAACACCAGGTTGCAGCCCAGCCGTTACCGGATAGCGATGAGAGCTACCAGCTCAAGGTGACATCGCAGGGCGCGACGCTGACGGCCAACACTCGCTTCGGTGCGCTACGCGGCATGGAAACGCTGCTGCAACTGGTGCAGACCGACGGTGAAAACACTTTCATGCCGCAGGTGTTTATTACCGACGTCCCGCGTTTCCCTTGGCGCGGCGTGCTGCTGGATTCGGCGCGCCATTTCCTGCCGGTCGAGGATATTCTGCGCCAGCTTGATGGCATGGCGGCCGCTAAACTCAACGTATTCCACTGGCATCTAACCGACGATCAGGGCTGGCGCTTTGCTTCCGAGCACTATCCAAAGCTACAGCAACTGGCCAGTGACGGTCATTTCTACACCCGTGAACAGATGCAGCAGGTAGTCGCCTATGCCACGGCGCGGGGTATCCGGGTGGTGCCAGAAATCGATCTTCCGGGTCATGCTTCTACCATTGCCGTTGCCTACCCAGAGCTGCTCAGCGCGCCGGGGCCGTATCAGATGGAACGCCACTGGGGTGTCCACAAGCCCACGCTCGATCCTTCGAACGACCAGGTTTATCAGTTTGTCGACAGCATCATCGGCGAATTGGTGGCGATCTTCCCCGATCCTTACTTGCATATCGGTGGGGATGAGGTGGATGCCACCCAGTGGAAAGAGTCCAAAACCATCCAGGCGTTTATGCAGCAGAACCAGCTGGCGGATGCCCATGCGCTGCAGGCTTTCTTCAACCAGAAGCTGGAAAAGATCCTCGAAAAGCATCAGCGCCGCATGGTGGGTTGGGATGAGATTTACCACCCGACCTTGCCGCGCACCATCGTGATCCAATCCTGGCGTGGGCCAGATTCGCTAGGGGCCAGCGCCCAGGATGGCTATCAAGGCATTCTCTCCACCGGTTTCTATCTCGATCAGCCGCACAGCACCGCCTACCACTATCGCAATGAAATTTTGCCGCAGCCGCTGGGGGTAGATACCAACGTGCAGGCGGGGGAGCAGGCGCAGAGCTGGCAGTTCAGCATGCCGCGTTTCAAGGGGAGCCCGGTGGAAGGCACCTTCACGCTGATCGAAGGCAAGCAGGGATGGCGTGGCTTTATCGATTTCAAAGACAAATCGCGCCGTGCTGTACGGGATATCGAGTGGCGTACGCCAGAACAGGTGACCTTCCGCATTGATACCTGGATGGGTGACACGCGTCCGGTATTTACTTTGCAGCAGGACCAATTGAGCGGTTACACGCTGGTGGGCAACGTGCGCTACCCAACCAGCGGCAGTAAATTGACGACGATCCCGGCGGGCGTGATGCCTGTGGTGCCGGATGAGCAGCATCAGGCCAATATTCTGGGGGGCGAAGCCGCCTTCTGGGCGGAAAACATCCGCGCACCGGTGCTCGATCTCAAGCTGTGGCCAAGAACCTTTGCCGTAGCGGAACGTATGTGGTCGGCCAAGGATGTGACCAACGAGGACAATATGTACCAACGCCTGGCGGCGATAGATGCCTGGTCGGTGGTGTCTGTTGGCCTGCAACAGCACGCTGAAACGGCGCGTGAGTTTACCCGCTTAGCTAACAGCGTCGATATCACCCCATTGCAGGTCTTGGCCGAAGCGGTGGAGCCGGGGCAGTATTACACCCGTCAGCACCTGAAGTTCAAGGCAGGTAATTACCATCAATTTGAGCCGCTGAACCGCTTTGCCGATGCCATCCCACCGGAAAGTGCGGCGGTACGCGATCTCGATCAGCAGGTGGCGTTGTTGCTCAAAGACAAGAACCATCGGGCAGCGGCGGAGGCGATCCGTGAACGTCTGCAACGCTGGCAACGTAACGGTGCACCGGTGAAGCAGGTGATAGCCGGTAACGTGGTGATGAAGGATTTGGCACCGGTGGTACAGGATGTCAGCGCGTTGGCCGATCTGGGCTTGATGCTGTTGGAACGCTATCAGCAAGGGAAGCCTTTGAGTAAAGACGAGGCGGAACAGGCTCAGCAACAGTTGGGTGCGGCAGCACAGATCCGGGATGAAGTGGTGATTGCGGCGGTGTACCCGCTGGAAACGCTGTTGCGCGCCGTAAAGGTGCAATAATCCTGACAGGGGATGGCCGCTATTGCCGTCCCCGTTGCTTTCCTTGGTGAGAGTTTTATCGTTATCAAGCTTCAGCTTGAAAGGTGAAGGATATCGCTCTACTTTATTGATTGACGATAAATAGCAGGCAGATTATGACAGCTAAAAAAATAGAAACCGCCCTGGTCACCGCTGGCCGTAAGCCTCGATTCACCCAAGGATCGGTCAACCCGGTGATCCAACGCGCCTCTTCCTTAACCTTTGATACGGTGAAGGCCAAAAAGTTTGCCACCGCCAACCGTGCTAAAGGTGAGCTATTCTACGGGCGTCGCGGCACCCTGACGCATTTCTCATTCCAGGACGCGATGGCCGAGCTGGAAGGCGGGGTAGGCTGCTCGCTTTACCCTTGTGGGGCGGCGGCTGTCACTAATGCTATCCTGGCGTTTGTTGCCAGTGGCGACCATATCCTGATGACCGGAGCCGCCTATGAGCCGACGCAGGATTTCTGCAACAAGATCCTGAGCAAGCTGGGCGTGGCAACCACCTATTATGACCCGCTGATCGGTGCCGGGATTGCCGAGCTGATCCAGCCCAATACCAAAGTGCTGTTCCTTGAATCCCCAAGCTCTATCACCATGGAAGTCCAGGACGTACCGGCGATGGTGAAGGCGGCCCGGGCGGTTAACCCAGATATCGTCATCATGATTGATAACACCTGGGCGGCGGGCATTCTGTTCAAGGCGCTGGATTTTGGCGTGGATATCTCTATTCAGGCCGGAACCAAATACATCATTGGCCATTCCGACGCGATGCTGGGTACCGCCGTGTCGAACGCTCGTTGCTGGGACCAACTGCGTGAAAACTCCTACCTGATGGGGCAAATGGCCGACGCGGATACCGCCTATAACGGTAGCCGTGGCCTGAGAACGCTGGGTGTGCGCCTCAAGCAGCATGAGATCAGCAGTATCGCCATTGCCGAATGGTTGGCGGCGCGGCCAGAGGTGGAGCGGGTCAACCATCCGGCGCTGCCTTCTTGTAAAGGGCATGAATTCTTCCAGCGGGATTTCAGCGGTAGCTGCGGGTTATTCTCTTTTGTGCTGAAAGCACGGCTGACCAATGAGCAGGTTGCCCACTATCTGGACCATTTTGAGCACTTCAGCATGGCCTATTCGTGGGGCGGGTTTGAATCGCTGATCCTGACCAACCAGCCGGAAGAATTGAACGAGATCCGCCCGGCGGCCAAGGTGGACTTTAGCGGCACATTAGTGCGTGTTCATATCGGTTTTGAGAATATTGACGACCTGATCGCCGATCTGGAAGCGGGCTTTGCGCGTCTGAAGTGACCCCTCACCCTAACCCTCTCCCACAGGGAGAGGGGACCGACCGAGTGTGTTTGAAATTGTAGTCACTTACCTTGGCTCTGCTGGGCGGTATTACCTCTTTACTTCCAAAAGAGCAGAGGCTATCAGCTCCCTCTCCTTGGGGAAATGCAGAGGGGACTGTACATGCCACAGATTGACTATGATCGGTTTACATGTCACAGACTAACTCCCGCACCTGATAACAGCACTGAACTGGCTCCCTCTCCTTGGGGAGAGGGTTGGGGTGAGGGAGAATTCACCATGGCCAAACCAGAACATTTCAATCATCTTTCCCACACCGATTAGCGGCATTTAAACTGGCCAGGAATTTCTATTGAGAGAGGAAAGCCCCAGGTGTAGGGTAGCTTCACCTATCATCAATATGGCTTCAATGACAAGGATCCGTCATGTTGCAGAAAATCGTGCTGCTGTGCCTCGGGTTAGCCGCCAGCGTACTGGCGCAGGCCGATTGCACACCGCAATCGCTTGAACGCCTCAACCAATACACCAGAAGTGCACTGACAGAGCTACAGGCCGTCAAGGAAGATGGGGAAGAGGGCGGTGATACTGCCGTTTCCGCCATTGCCCGCGAACAACTCCATAAGTACAAGGATGCCCTGGTGAAGGGGATCGATGGCCATCTCAGTTGCAGCCCCATAGACAGCGATGACGCCTCACTTCAGCAAGCGCTGTTGCCCATGGTCGCTTTGCCAGTACAAGTGCCGGAATCGAACTTCTATGGCTCAGAGCCAGGTTTTGAAGTCACCCGCCAGCCTGAATTCCCCGATATTGTGCTGATCCGCAGTGGTTTCGCAATTCCTTGCGGCGACGACAACGTGCTGCTGGCCTATCAGCGGCGCGAGGGGAAATGGAGCCGCATTCTGCGCTGGCAAAGCGATGACTATCATAAGATTTCGGGTGCCTTTGGCGACAACTTTACCTACCACCTGATCCCTTCTCCACAGCCAGCCACAACGCCCAGAATGGTAGTGGCACAGGGTACGCCCTGGTGCACGTCTCGGTGGAGCGTGTTTCAGCTCAACTTGATTGAATTGGCAACGCAGAATGCGGAACAGCGCACGTTATTCCACACCCAGGAAGATTATGTCCGTTTTACGGACGACGACACGCCGGCCCTACGTGTTAAAACTACTCCGCAAGGATTTGAAGTGCGGGCAGAGGTAGGCATGTTGGATTCGGACGTGATGACGCGCCAAGGAATCTTCCGCTATCGCATCAATGGCGAGCGGGTAGAGCGGATTCAACCAGCGGCTATGAACGGGCGCGATTTTGTGGATGAATGGCTACAGGTTGACGACGAGACGGCGAACCGCTGGAGTATGCCACAGGCCGCCAGCGCATTGGCAGATCAGCACCAGTTGTTGAAAAACCGCTATGGCAACTACGGAGCGGTACGGTTATGCAAGGGTAAGCCGGAGCGTTATCAGGTCGAAATGCTGTTTAGCGCACGCGATGCATCCCGCTTAAAACCTGCGGTTGCGGAGCAACAGGCCTATTTTATTATTCAGCCGATTGTCGGCGGTTTTATGATGGAGGCCGTTTCCGCGCAGGCCGATCCTGAATGCGCTAGCCGGGATATTATGGCGAGTCAGTAACCGCGAAATAAGACGGCCAGCAAAGGCTGGCCGCATTCGATCGCACCGGGTTGCCGATTAACGGCGAACGGCGATGGCTTCGATCTCGATTTTCACGTCTTTTGGCAAACGTGCCACTTCAACGCAAGAACGCGCTGGGAACGAGGCGTTGTGCTCGGTGAAGAACGCTTCATAGGCCGCGTTAACGGTAGCGAAGTCGTTGAGGTCTTTGACGAAAACGGTAGTTTTAACGATGTCGCCCACTTTCAGGCCTGCGGCTTCCACGATCGCCTTCACGTTGGCCAATGACTGGCGCGCCTGAGCGGCAACGTCATCGGGTACGGCACCGGTTTTCGGATCGACCGGGATCTGGCCGGAGGTGATGATCATGCTGCCCAGGTCAACGCCCTGCACGTAAGGACCAATGGCGGCTGGCGCGAGTTCAGTGCTGATATTACGTGACATTTTTTCTCCTGATATCCTGTTGTTGTTCAAACGGCGAGTCGGCCCGCCGTAAACTCACATGGACGCAGCATGCAGCGCCCCTACGACGCACCATTATAAAGGGTGCCCGCCAGATTGACAGCGCCACCCCCCAATTTTAGTCCGTCTGTAACACCACCTGATGATCGAACTCTTTCTCGCAGTAACGGCACTTCAGGTGCACTTCCCCAGCATGGGATTTGACGCTGAAACTGGAGGCCACCGGCTCGCTACGGCTGATGCAGTTGCTGTTCGGGCAGGTCAGTACGCCGTCGATATGATCCGGCAGGCTGAGCGTCAGCTTGCGCACCACTTCATAGTTATCGATACGGTTGACCGTAGCCTTGGGCGCGTACATCGCCAGCTGGTTGGCCTGCTGCTCGGTCAGGAAGGTGTTCTCGATCTTGATCAAATCCTTGCGGCCCAGCTCTTTGGAGGGCAGGTTCAGGCCGATGGTGATGCGCTGATCGGTGGCGGTCAGTTTGAACAGCGAGAGCAGCTTAAAGCCGATTTGCGCCGGAATATGGTCGATTACCGTGCCGCACTTGATCGCTTCAACCTGGAGTTTGTTATCGTGAGTCATGACGGTTCCCCCTTAAAGAGCCAATTCTGCGTTTAAAACCAGTGCCAACAGCGCCTGACGGGCGTAAATACCGTTGCCTGCCTGTTGGAAATAGTGGGCATACGGTGTCTTGTCCACCTCAATGGCAATCTCGTCGATGCGCGGCAGCGGATGCAGCACCTTCATGTTGTCCCGGGCTCCGGCCAAGTCAGACGCACGCAGGATGAACTGCGCCTTCACGTTGGCGTATTCGGAAGGATCCAGGCGCTCTTTCTGCACGCGGGTCATATACAGAATATCCAGTTCCGGCACCACTTCTTCAATGCTGTTGTGGCGGCTGTAGGAGATGCCTTTTTCGTCCAGCATCTTCAGGATATAGCTCGGCATTGCCAGGGCGTCTGGTGCGATGAAGAAGAAGTGGTTCCCTTCATATTTTGCCAGCGCCTGGGTGAGTGAATGCACGGTGCGGCCATATTTCAGGTCGCCGACCATGGCGATATTGATATTGCTCAGGCGGCCCTGGGTTTCCTGGATGGTGAACAGATCCAGCAGCGTTTGGGTTGGGTGCTGGTTCGAGCCGTCACCGGCATTCAACACCGGGATACCGCCAGAGAATTCAGCGGCCAGACGGGAAGCGCCTTCCTGCGGATGACGCATCACAATGGCATCAACGTAGGTGCTGATCACCGAGATGGTATCGGCCAGCGTTTCGCCCTTTTTGCCGAGGGAGGTGTTGCTGCTGTCGGAGAAGCCGACCACCGAAGCCCCCAGGCGCTGGATGGCGGTCTCAAACGACAGGCGGGTACGCGTAGACGCTTCAAAGAAGCAACTGGCGATCACCAGGTGTTTGAGCAGCTCCGGCTGCGGGTTAGCTTTCAGGCTGGCGGCGGTGCTGAGCACCAGCTCCAGATCTTCACGGCTGAGATCGTTAATAGAGATGATGTTCTTGCGATACAGCGGATTGGCCATGTTCACTCTCCTCGACTCTTGCCCTTGGCGCGGGGCTTTTCAATGTAATAGCAATGCTTTGGACAAAAAAAAGCCCCTCAACGAGGGGCTTTAAATGATGGTTCATGCAACAGGGGAAATAACGGCAGCTGCCCGCCGATTGGCTGGCGGTTTTGTCGAGTGTGGCGAACAAAACAAAGCTCGTTTTTCATGCTTTCTCCTGGCAAATTGTCGCGCATTATACTCGCGCTTTTTTTCTCTGCAAGGGTAAAAACACCACTTTTTGCGATTTCGCAATCGATTGGCTTGGCGATTAGCGCTGCGAGTAGAACTTGGTGTCTGATTGTTTGGCCATGTTGCCGCTAGCGCTTAATCATGCATATGCTCACCGGCCTGTAAGGCAGCCCGGTCGTAATGCTGCACGATGTGGCCGTTTTCCATCAGGGCGGCGCGTTCGGACATATGGGCTATCACGTCGCCGTCGTGACTGACCAGCAGATAGGTCATGCCATGCTCGCGTTTGAGATGGTTGAGCAGGTTGAGGATCTCAGCCTGTACTGACATATCCAGCGCCGAGGTGGGCTCATCCAACAGCAGAAGCTTAGGCCGCAGCAGCAAGGCACGGGCGATAGCAACGCGCTGGCGCTGGCCACCGGAAAGCTGGTGGGGATAACGCTGTGCTGTGGCCGCGCTCAGCCCTACCTGCCGCAAGGCTTCGTCAATCCGCGCCGTAATGTGTTTCTCACCATGGATCTTCAACGGTTCACCCAGCGTACGGGCAATCTGATGCTGCGGGTGCAGCGAAGCGTAAGGATCTTGAAACACCATCTGCACGTCGCGGCGTAATTGGCCGGTGAAGCGTTGCTGTGGTTGCAGAGGCTGGCCGAGCAAGCGAACTTCTCCGCGCCATTCACGTTGCAAACCGGCCAGCACGCGCAGCACGGTAGATTTGCCGCAGCCTGAAGCCCCAATCAGGCTGAAGGTTTCCCCCGCCTCAACGCCAAAGCTGACCGACTCCACAGCGATCTTATGGCCGTTGCCCTGTGGGAAGCTGACCTGCAAATTTTCAATTTCAATCAGCGCCATGTTCGCTCCGGGTAAAATCGATGCTGCGATCCAGCACCGGCAGATCCTGGCCGTAGGTGCTGGCATTGGGGCGGCAGGCCCACAGCGTGCGAGTGTAAGGATGAGTGGCTAGTGGCAGGTTGGCCGCGATCCCCTGATCCACCAGCTTGCCCTGATACATCACCAATACCCGGTCGCAGCGCTCGGCCACCAGCGGCAGATCGTGGCTGATCAGCAACAGCCCCATGTTACGCCGCGTGGTTTGTTCGACGATCAGATCGAGGATCTGATTACGCAATCTGGCATCCAGCGCCGAGGTTGGCTCATCGGCAATCAGCAGTTGCGGATCGTTGACCAGCGCAATCGCCAACATGGCACGTTGCCCCATGCCGCCGGAAAGCTGGCCGGGGTAGCTGTGATAAAGGCTCTCCGGTAAGCCGACGGCGGCCAGTGAGTTCAGCACCCGCTCATGGCGATCGGCCCGGGTTAGTGCGTTATGCAGCACCAGGGATTCTTCGATCTGCTTCCCGATACTGCGCACCGGATTCAATGCGTAGCGCGGATCTTGCAGCACCATGGCAATTTTGGCGCCGCGTACTTCGTTCCATTGGCGTGGTTGAAGCTTCAGTAAATCGGTCTCGCGATAGTGCAGTTTATCGGCGGTGACGATGCCCGGCTTACGCACCAGCCCCATCAGGGCGCGGGCGGTCATGGATTTGCCAGAGCCGGATTCCCCCACCAGCGCCACTTTCTCCCGGCCAATGCTGAAAGAAAGGTTATCCACTACCTTGTGGCCGTTAAATTCGATACTCAGGTTCTGTGCTGTCAGCAGTGATTCAGTCATGATGCGGATCCAGTAAGTCGCGCAGGCCGTCGCCCAGCAGGTTAAACGCCAGGCTGCTGATCAGGATCGCACCGCCAGGGATCGCGGCGATCCACCACTGATCGAAGATCACTTGCATCCCGTCGGCTACCATCGATCCCCATTCCGCCATCGGCGGTCGTGCACCCAGCCCCAGGAACCCCAGACCGGCAGCGGCCAGAATAATCCCCGCCAGATCCAAAGCCAGGCGAACGACGGCAGAGGGCAGGCACATGGGCAGAATATGGCCCCACAGCAGGCGCGGGCCCTGAATACCCATCATCTCGGCGGCGGCCAGGTAGTCGCTTTTACGCAGCAGTTGGATCTCGGCTCTGGCCTGGCGAGCATAGGCGGGCCAGGTGGTGAGCGCCAACGCCAACGCACCGTTGACCAGCCCAGGGCCGAGCATCGCCACAAAGGCGAAGGCCAGGATCAGTCGTGGCATCGACATCACTACGTCGGTAAAACGCATCAGCACGCGCTCCAGCCAGCCGCCGTAATAGCCGGATAGCACGCCAATCAGCAGGCCGAGCGGCAGGGTGATGGCCGTGACCAACAGCACTAGCCCAAGGGTTGGTCGGGTGCCGTAGATCAGACGGGAAAGGACGTCGCGGCCATAGCTGTCGGTGCCGAGCCAATGGCCCGCTCCCGGCGGTAATAGGCGGTTGGCGGCGTTTTGCCAGTTGGGATCGACCGGTGCCAACCAAGGTGCGAACAGCGCTATCAGCACCAGTACCAGCAGAATGGTGGCTCCGCAGGTGGCGGAGGGCGAACGTTTAAGTAGCGTCATAGTCATTGGCGCGCCCTCGGATCAAGCAGGCGCACCAGCAGGTCAGTGAAATTGTTGATAATCACAAAGCACAGGCCGATCAGCAGCGTACCACCCATGATGGCGGTGGTGTCCCCGGCAAACAGCGCGGTGGTCAGATAGCGGCCAATGCCCGGCCAGGAGAACACGGTTTCGGTCAGAACCGCGCCCTCCAGCATGCTGGTATAGGCAAGAGCGATTACCGTCAGCAGGGTGCCGCTGATGTTGGGCAGCACGTGGCGAAACATGATGCGCATCTCGCTGGCCCCTTTGGCGCGTGCCAGGGTGATGTACTCTTTATTCAGTTCGCTCAGGCAGGCGGAACGGGTCAGGCGGGTAATGCTGGCTAACGAATAATAAGCCAGCAGGCAGACTGGCAGCACCAGATGTGCCAACGCATTGCGCACGGCCCCCGCATCGCCGGAAAGCCAGGTATCCATCAGCGCGAAGCCGGTTTTGGCCTCGACGGTGTATTGGTAGATATCGTCCAACCGCCCCGGTCCGGCGCTCCACTGTAGCTTGGCGTAGAACAGCAACAGCATCAGCAGCCCCAGCCAGAAGATGGGCACCGAGTTGCCGAGCAGGGTAATAAAGCGCACGCCGATATCCAGCTTGCTGCCAGCAAAACGGGCACACAAGATGCCAGCCAGCACACCGAGCGGGGCACCAATCACCAGCGAGAGCGTGGCCAGTTCCAGCGTGGCCGGGAAGGCATGCAGCAGATCCTGCAACACCGGTTGGCCGGTGGCGCTGGCGGTGCCGAGATCGCCATGGGCCAGCCGTTCCAGATAGTGCCAGAACTGCACCGGCAAAGAGCGATCCAGACCAAGCTGCTGTTTTACCTGCTCATAGGTGGCCGCGCTGGCGTGATCGCCGACGATCTGCAACACGCGATCCACCGGCGACAGGGCAGACAGTAAGAAGGTGATCAACAACAGGCCGAACAGGGTCAGCGCCAGCGTGAGCAGCCCCTGCGCCAATCCCCAAAGACGACGCCGGGCATTGCTTCCCAGCGTGGATTTTATTGCTACCGACATGGCAATCCTGATTATTTGCTAACGCGATCGTAATAGACCATATCCGCATTCAGGCCCTGTTGATAGCCTTTGACGTTATCGCGCAGCACCACCTGCGTTTTGGCCTGATCGATAAACACATACGGCGAGCTACGCTGCAATTCCTGCTGCATGGCGGTATACAGCGCGGTGCGTTTGGCCGGCTCGGCTTCTGCGACGGCTGCCAGCGTTTGTTTGCTCAACTCAGGGATCTGCCAGCTGTTCAGCCCGGCCACCGTGCTGCTTTTGCCATCGTTATAGGCGAAGGCGCTGGCGTTGGAGTGCGCATCGAAGTAATCCGGGATCCACAGGCGGATCGCTGCCTGATGCTGCTTGGCGCGTACGCGGGCATAGACCTGGCTACCGGCTGCTGGCAACAGATCGAGCTTCACGCCACCCTGGGCAAAGCTGGCCTGTAGCGACTGGGCGATGGTGATGAACGGCGGTTTGTTTTCCACGTCCAGCGTCAGGCTGGCGTTGGTGATGCCAGCTTTTTCCAAAATTGCCCTGGCCTTGGCCGGATCGAAGCTGAACGGGTTATCCTCTAGCGCCCCCGGTAGGCCAACCGGCAGGAAGCTTTGATGGACGAAGTATTGCCCTTTCAGCAGATCCTTGGTGATGCCCTGATAATCTAC
The DNA here is from genome assembly GCF_019968705.1 of Serratia sp. JSRIV004. NCBI lineage: Bacteria > Pseudomonadati > Pseudomonadota > Gammaproteobacteria > Enterobacterales > Yersiniaceae > Serratia > Serratia sp. JSRIV004. The sequence goes on from NZ_CP074140.1 coordinate 711,502, forward strand.
CAGATAGCGGGCTGCTTCCCAGAAGGCCGGATTTTTCAGCAGCGGGTTGGCGGTATTTCCGGTGTTGAACACCAGATAGTTCTGCTCGGCGGAAGGGATCTCCAACACCTTCACACCCGCCTGGCTTTTCAGCGCGGCGGTTTGATCCGGGCCGAGTTCACGCGCCACGTCGGCATCCCCTTGCTGGATCAGCAGGCGGCGCGCGCTTGGGTCTGGCACGTTTTTGATAATGATGTTGCTTAGCAGTGGCTTATCGCCCGGTGAAGTTGGGTTGGCATCCAGCACGATCGCCTGGTGCGGCTGGTAAACCCGCATCTTGAACGGGCCGCTGCCCGCAGAGTGCATCTTCAACCAGGCGTTGCCGAAATCGTCACCCTTCACGTTAGGCTGCACGGCTTTGCTGTCAACGATTGAGGCGATCGGCGTCGAGAGGATATTCAGGGCCACCGCCGGGCTGACGTCTGCCGTCCAGCTCAGTTGTACGGTATGGTCGTCGATCTTCTTCAGCTGCTTTTCGATATTGTCTGGCTGCCAGCCGAGCACGTTGAGGATAAATGCTGGTGACTTGTTCATCTTTACCGCGCGGGTATAAGAGAAAATCACGTCGTCGGCGGTCAGCGGGTTACCGGAGGAAAACGCTGCCTGTGGGCGTAGCTTGATCGTCAGGGTCTTGGCGGCGGCATCATCCTGCCAGCTTTCAGCCAGTACCGGGATCACCTTGGCCGGATTATCACGATCGGCCTGCACCAGACGCTGATAGAGGCTGGGTACGGTCTGGATGCTGGAGAGCTCATTGGCCTCCGCCGGATCCAGGCTGACGATATCATCCAGTGACTGCACCACCACCAGCGTATTCGGCGGCGTGGCGGCCAGTGCAGTGGTGGAGAGGGCGGCAAGAATAAACAGCGGCAAGACTTTGGCTTTCATAGATGTTTTCCCTTAAATGTGCCGGTAAACCAGAACGGAGAAGAGGTTGTTCTCATTAGTTTTTTACGGCATTTCCGCCGCCAGAATGCCACGGTAGAACGTTGGTAAAAAACAGGCAAAGGCCAATAAGTTATTAACAATAACGAAAAAGACTATAGAGCCAGAAGGGGGGATTAACCAGAAAAAACCCTTCAATAAGAAGGGTTTTTGGAGAGGGCGATTTACAGGGTTTTGCTCAGCGTGGCGACCATCACGGCCTTAATGGTGTGCAGGCGGTTCTCTGCCTGATCGAATACGATGCTGTGCTCCGACTCGAACACCTCGTTGGTCACTTCCATACCGCCGTGCATGCCATACTGCTCGGCCATCTGTTTACCCAACGTGGTTTGATCGTCATGGAATGCTGGCAAGCAGTGCAGGAACTTCACCTGTGGATTACCGGTCAGTTTCACCATCGCCATATTCACCTGATACGGCCTGAGCAGGGCAATCCGCTCCTGCCAGACTTCTTTGGCTTCCCCCATGGAAACCCAAACGTCGGTATACAGGAAATCGGCACCTTGCACGCCTTCGGCAATATCTTCCGTCAGGGTGATTTTACCGCCGGTCTGCTGTGCCAGCGCCTGGCATTCAGCAACCAGGTCGGCCTGCGGCCAACAGGCCTTCGGCGCGACCAACCGCAGATCCATGCCCACTAGCGCGGCGGCTTCCAACAGGGTGTTGCCCATATTGTTACGTGCATCGCCAATGTAGGCGAATTTCACCTCGCTCAACGCTTTCCCCGGCAGGTGTTCACGCACGGTGAGCAAATCTGCCAGCAGTTGGGTGGGATGGAACTCGTTGGTCAGGCCATTCCACACTGGCACACCAGCATGTTCTGCCAAGGTTTCCACCAGGCACTGGCCAAAACCGCGATATTGAATACCGTCGTACATCCGGCCCAGCACGCGGGCGGTGTCTTTCATCGACTCTTTATGGCCGATCTGGCTGCCGCTTGGGCCAAGGTAGGTCACCTGAGCGCCCTGATCGAATGCGGCAACTTCGAAAGAGCATCGGGTACGGGTGGAGTCTTTTTCGAAGATGAGCGCAATGTTTTTGCCTTGCAGATAGCGGGTTTCCTGGCCTTGCTTCTTGGCCTGCTTCAAATCGGCGGCCAACTGCAACAAGGACTGGATCTCACTGGGGGTAAAATCCATTAATCTCAAAAAGTGACGACTGTAGAACGGGTTCATCTGGCTCATCTCCGTAAATCCCTATCGTTTTGATTGAATTTAAATTCACTTTATATGTATGAATATTCAATTTCAACCCCAAGGCAGAAATCTTTCACGTTTATCGTGGCAGCGGTGACAGCGGTGTGTGAAAATAGAAGTAACGAAGCCCATTTTATTGAGGATAGAGGCATGGCAAACCGCGAATTGCTGGAAGAACAACGTGAAGAGACCCGCCTGATCATCGAAGAACTGCTGGAAGACGGCAGCGATCCGGATGCGCTCTACACCATCGAGCACCATTTCTCTGCCGAAAAGTTTGACGTTTTGGAGCAGGCCGCCGTGGAAGCCTTCAAGTTGGGTTACGAAGTGACCGATGCCGAAGAGCTGGAAGTGGAAGATGGCTCCATGGTGATGTGCTGTGACGTGATCAGCGAAGTTGCGCTGAATGCCGAGCTGATCGACAGCCAGGTAGAACAACTGGTGGCGCTGGCAGAAAAATGCGGTGTCAATTACGACGGTTGGGGCACCTACTATGAAGATCCGAACGGTGAAGAAGGCGACGACGAAGAAGACGGCGACTTTATCGATGAAGACGACGACGGCAAACGTCATTAATTAAATCCTGCGGGCTGGCGCAAGCTGGCCCCTGATAGAACCCGATGAAATACCAATCACTGTTATCCCCGATTTTAACCTTCCTGCACTGCGAAACCCCGGATGGCTGGATCGAAGCGGCCCGTCGCCCGGAAAACTTGCCACTGTTGCTGACCGACCACCTGGTATGCGAGCTGAAAGCGGCGCAGACCGGCATGTGGCTGATCCGCCGCTATGTGGCAGACAAAGAGAGTGGAGATGCCCTGCTGGCACTGCTCAGGCCCTATGAGGCGTTTGTGCACGAGGCGCAGGAAGTACCAGAAGAGCTGTTCCGTCAGAGCGCGTTTACCAGGAAGATCCTGCCGAAGAATGGCTCGGCCTATGGCCAGGATCTGGTCGACAAGATGGTGTTGCTGATCAAAGAGGAGCTGCATCACTTCTCGCAGGTGTTGGAGATCATGCAGGCCCGGCAGATCCCTTATAGAAAGATCACCGCCAGCCGCTATGCCAAAAGCATGATCCGCGAGGTGCGCACTCACGATCCGGCTACCCTGATCGATAAACTGATTTGCGGCGCGTATATCGAGGCCCGCTCCTGCGAACGCTTCGCCAAGCTGGCCCCGTTCCTGGACGATGAGCTGAACCGGTTTTACGTCTCGCTGCTGCGTTCCGAAGCCCGCCATTATCAGGATTACCTGACGCTGGCAGAGCAAATTGCCGGCGGCGATATCAGCGAACGCGTGGCGTTTTTTGGCCAGTTGGAGGCGGAACTGATCCGCTCACCGGACACCGAGTTCCGCTTCCACAGCGGCGTGCCGGTGGCGTGAGGGAATTACAGCGTTTCCCCTAATATCAAATCCACTGCCTTTTCGGCCAGCATAATAGTTGGGGCATTGGTGTTGCCGCTGGTGACCTGCGGCATCACCGAACAGTCGACCACCCGCAGGTGCTCAAAGCCATGCACTCGTAGCTGCAAGTCGGTCACCGAGTCATCCGTATTTTTCCCCATCCGGCAACTACCCACTGGGTGGTAGACCGTCTTGCAGAAGTTACGCACAAACTCCTCCATCTGCGCTTCATCGTTCACCCACGCCGGTTGTGGCATCAGCAGATCTTTAATCAACGGCTTGAGAGAGGCGGTTTCCAGGAAGCGCAGGCCAAATTTCACCGCGCGAATGCTGCCTGCCAGATCGTCTGGATGACCAAGGTAGTTGGCCTGTAGCTTGACCGGATCGGCAGGGTTACGGCTGCGTAACTGCACCTGGCCGCGCGCTTTGGGTTGCAGATAACCGACCTTGAGCGACATACCGTGGATCGCCGGTAGCGGTTCGCCGGGCACGTCGTCCCAACTGTCCAGAATCGGCAGGAAATGTACCTGCACGTCTGGCCTGCCATTACCCAGGGAGTCTGCAAAGGCGGCCCCCTCCAGTACGTTAGAGGTCAACACGCCGCTGCGAAACGCCAGCCACTCTGCACCGTGGCGTAGCGCCTGTAATCCCCGGTCGGCACCGAACAGGCTGACAGGTTCGCGGGTGCTGACGTTAATCGACATATGCAGGTGATCGTGGAAGTTTTTGCCCACCGGCAGATCGGCCAGCGGCGTAATGCCTAACTGCTCCAGATGTTCGCGCGGGCCGATGCCGGACAGCATCAGGATCTTTGGTGAGCCAACCGCCCCGGCGCTGAGGATCACTTCCTGGCTGGCATGGGCGGCGATCTCATTGCCACCGTTCAGGCTGTAGACCACTCCAGTTGCCACGTTGTTTTCGAAGGTGACGCGATGCACCAGCGCGTTGAGTTTCACCACTAGCCGCGAGTTATCGCGCACGGCTTGCAGATAGGTGCGGGAGGTGCTGGCGCGTTCACCATTGTGAGTGGTGGTTTGGTAGAAACCTACACCATGCTGATTTTCACCATTAAAGTCGTTGCGGTAGGGCAGATCCAACTCCTGGCCCGCGCGGATAAACGCCATGCTGAGCGGATGGCGGTAGCGGTTCTCGCTGACCGGCAGCAGCCCTTCGTTGCCGTGATACTCATCCGCCAGGCTTTCATTGGCTTCGGCGTGTTTGAAGTAAGGCAGCACGTCCTGATAGCTCCAGCCGGTACAGCCATACTGTTGCGCCCAGTCGTCGTAATCCTGCGGTTGGCCGCGCAGATAGATCATACCGTTGACCGAGCTACTGCCGCCCAGCACCTTGCCCTGGGCGATCTGCATGCGGCGATTATTGGCGTGCGGCTCTGGTTCGGTTTCATACGGCCAGCTTTTCTTGGCGATGATTTTGGCTACCCCAGCGGGCATTTTGATAAACAGATTATTGTCGTCGCCACCGGCTTCCAGCAGCAGGATGCGGGCCTGGGTACGGCGGATGAGCTGGGCTGCCAACACGCAACCCGCCGAGCCTGCGCCAACAATGATGTAATCGAAGTTATTTTCTGACATGACCGTTCCCTGTGCGTGATGGTTAGAGACTGTCATGGCAGAGTAACTCAGCAGAATAGTAGGTCAATTTGCGATCGTTAATTTATTAATGAATATCACAATAAATTTACATTTAAGCATGTAGAATCAATTTAACTGGTTGAAATATATAATTACCGTGTAATTTTTCGAATGATGTAGATATTAATAATTTTATTTGTGAGTGATGTGCTCTCTCCCTCACCCCAACCCTCTCCCCAAGGAGAGGGAGCTAGCCCGGAGTTGTGAATAGGGGCAGTGTAGAACTGTGACTATGGAAGCAGAGGGTGTTGATACGAAGTTACAGTCAGGCGAAGGAGCAAATCGTGGCACATTCGGTCCCCTCTCCCTGTGGGTGAGGGTTGTTTTTGTTTTAACTGGCTGATAATAAATGATTATAAATTTAAAAATAAAATTAAAGCCCCCTTTATAGCCCCCAAATGTTTTTCGCTGTATTGGGGGGCGGTTTGCCATGAGGGAAACGCATCCATACCCCAATGCTATTTACCTCGTTCGCGCTAATTCATGGGGCCTTCTGCATATTGTCGGACTTGGCAGATAACGTTTAACTCAGCCAATAGCGACTATCTGTGAGAACTGAAACCCGGTAGCAGATACGACACTGCGCAGCGTTTTCAGCGTTGGATTACCTTTCGGTGAAAGCGTTCGGTAAAGGGTTTCACGAGAAACACCAGCCCTATCAGCTATCTGTGCCATTCCTCCTCGAGCCTCAACAACATGACGTAGTGCTGTTAGAAACGCTTCCTGTCCGCCGTCCTCATCGATATCAATAAACGCCTGGTGCAGGTAGTGTTGTACAAATCCAGGGTCTTCGCGCAAAAACTGTACCATCGCATCATCATGTAAACGGGATTTAGCCATCACATTACCTCTTCAAATAATCTTTCAGGCAGTCAATAGCCTAGTCTATATCATCGCTCTGGGCTTTCTTATCGCCCCCCAATAGAAGCAGTACAATTTCATTCCTGAGCAAGCTGTAGTAAACCCGATAACCTGGCCCCTGATCGATACGCAGTTCCCAGACACCATCGCGGCAGGGTTTGTGATCGCCAAAATTTCCGGCTCCCATTCGGTTCACCCTGGAAGCGATTTTTGACCTGGCTATCGGGTCACGTATCCCTTTTAAAAACTCCATATACAAATCACGCCCATCCGTCGTGAGGTAGTGCTTGATCACAACCATAGTAATATTGTAGCTTATAAGATACAATATGGCATTGTAGCTTTTAGGCTTTTCGCGTCAATGCCAAATTGTTTATTTTAACATGATACACCCGTAGTCTATGCAGTGACGATATTTTGACTAGACCCTGACAGGTAATACGCCAGGGTAATGTTTGGCGATGATATCGTTCATCTTGTCCATCAACTCAGGCTTTCTGAACGTCAGGTGCGCTGACCCCTTCATGAAATATTTGATTGAAAAGTACTCATCTTCATAAACCTCAGCTTTTTGCGGTGTAGCACGGATATGTTCATACAGCCGAGCGGTGACATCCTGCCGATTATCCGGTATTGCTTTCCCTTCCAACAGGAATAGCATCCGTTCAAGATCTGCCAACTGATCCCGACGATAACTGTGGTTCAGCGTAAATCCCCATTGGTTGTGACTCACCAAACTGTTGACGATCACTTTCTTGCCAAATTTACACGGGTGATTCGACTTGTAATCCCAGGAGAGCGATTTGAACACGTTGATCACGCCCCGCTCAAATACCTCGCCCTTGTCCCGATGCAACTGCTCGAACGTGCTGTAAATGCTCTCCCCGCTGATCGCCGGAATAGTATCGCCCTCCAGGTTTCTGTACCACTGGTCACGCGCCTGGGCATCCATGATGGAGAGCATTCCGGAGCGTTTCATCAGATCTCGCCATATACGGCGGTCGAGATTACGGCTGATCACGGGCATGGCTGTTTCGGCTTTCTCCATCAACCAGCAACCGCAGCGGAAGTCTTGTTTCATTGACCAGTCCCTTGCTACTCCACCGCCAATGCTGCTGGTGATGGCTGAGATATCCTCAAGCTGGTGAATAAGGGCTTCAATTTGTGCAAGCGCGGTGTTACGCCCTGTGACGATACGCTCAATACTGGTGGAGCAGATCACGTCGGTGTGATCGGTCAGAACATCGGGTTCGATAACGGTGCTGACTGCATAATTCATTGTCATTTCTCCATAAAAGTAAAATGCCCGCATCATGGCAGGCAAGGTGTCGTGTTCTGATATACGGTGAATGGCTTACTCGCCGCTCGTGTGCTGTGCTGTCTGATAAACAGCGATATAGACATGCCCAAAACTGCCCAACGTATCAGCCTGGCAGGTAAAACCGGCGTGCTGGACCGTGACGCAGTGCTGGCGGCGCTGGTCGAGTTCACCCGAGCGCAGACAGGTTTCCAACTGTTCAATCAGCACGGGGAAGGCGCTATTCAGCCCCTTGAGGTCGTTGGGTGAAAAGGTGCCAACCAGACCGGCGCGGTCAACCAGAAAATGCAGACGATTGCCCTGTTGCACCAGTCTGGCACCTAATCTTGGCGTGATAGCACAGTGCAGGCCCCAGATGGGGGACGGTGTGCTGTCTTCGTGGTTATCGGTATCGCTATCTTTCATTGTCGGCGTTCCTTAAAAGGCACAACGCCAGCGGGCGAGGCTGGCGTGTTGTTGGATCACAGAGGTTAATGGATGCTATCAGGCAAGGCGGCGAATGGCTGGGCTTCGCAAACCTAGCGCACTGCGGGCCCGTAGGAGATCGCCCCCGCTTAGGGTTGGGTCTTGTGCCATCAGGCTGAAACCGGGGCGATCAATGCGTACCAGATCAAATTTCTCCACCAGTTCGTTGACGGTCTCCCTTACGGTAATGCCATGTTCAATCTGTTGAGCAATCGCCTGGTCGTCGTGATAGGGCGTATCGTTAAGTTCCAGGCCATAGCAATGGCCCAGCAACCAGGCCAACAGTTGCTGGTATTCGATAAAGGTGGGATTGGCATGGGTCGGGGTGTGGGGGAGTTTGTTGATGGTCTTCATAAAGGGGGTTCCTTAACAGAGCGGAGAAACCGGTAACTTGCAGTGATAGCTCAGCCAGTAGGCGACTTTGCGCCATTGTTTCAGCGGAACGTCAGATTCAATCGTCCAGGTGTTGGGGCACTGCGTATTCGCCAGGAGCAGTGCGGCCATGACTAACCCGTGGTAGGGATAGCCTCGTGTATCGCAGCGGATCAAGGCATACGGTGTTTTACGCGGGTAAAGGATGAAAGGGTCACCGGCCAGGTGGCTGGCCCTTTCCCCGTTAAAACCGATCATCCCTGGCCCAATCAGGTTGTCGTCGAATTGATACAGGCGGTTGCCGGTGTGTTCACAGATGATGGGGGCTGTGGCTAAACCCAACGTGTCGGGGCGTTGGCACAGTTGCTGATAAGCGGCGGTGATGGCCTGGTATAGCCTTTGCCAGTCGTCTGATGAGACAGTGTTATGCTGCAGAAAATGGAATACGCCCGGCACGGGCTGTGTGCTCGTGTTCATGAGAAAGAGTCCTTTAAGAATAATGGGATAACGCGAGGGGGCGCGTTAGGAGTGGGCAGTATTACCAGTCGAAGGTGGCAAAGCCGGGCAACACGTCACCCAGGGCATCGATATGCAGGTAGCTCAATTGATGGCGTTTCATCAACGTGGTAACCAGACGGCGGCAGGCTCTGGAGAGCCCCAGCCGTTTAAGCCGCAACACCGGGGGCGTCCACGCCTCCAGCCTGAGCAGATAGCCCGTGCCGGTGTAGCACAGCCACTCGACGTCGCTGAAGTCGTCCTGGCAGTGGGAAAGCTGATAGAGCCGTTGATTGTCGTCTTCGGTGATGTGGGCCGTACTGCATTGCAGGCCGAAGCGTAACACAGGTATTGTCGTGATCATCGACACCCTTCCTTTATTACACCCCGTTGCGGGTAACGGCGTTGATGATGTGCCAATACCTTTTCACGCCATTCAGGGCTGATGACCGGAGCCATCGCCAGATAGCGTTTGGGGCAGGAATAATAGTAAGGGTGCACCGATTCATCCATCGCCTTATAGCCCCAGCTTCCGGCTGACCCCTGCATCAGGGTGCAATGAATGACGGTGTGAGAGGTTTTGGTGGGGTTTTTGGGGGTACTTTGAACAACAGACCACAGAACATTGCCCCGTAATGCATGCGCCAGCGTCACATGTTGATAGTGTTCGGTGTCGTCGGTTCGGATCAGTGCCGCGATCAGCTCACGGCGAGAGCGGTGCGAAAATAACCAGCCCATAGAGAATGTCCCTTATATAGAATGGTAGAAAGTGGCTATCAGCAAGGCAACCAGCCACGCTCTGCCAGCGAGAGCGGTTCAGAATCCCCGACGATCAGGTGATCCAGAACACGGATATCGACCCATCCCAGTGCACTCACCAGGCGATCCGTCAGTGTGCGATCGGCATTGCTGGGTTCGGTGTCACCGGACGGATGATTGTGGCTGACGATCACCGCAGCGGCCTGGTGGTGTAATGCCCGGATCACCACTTCACGAGGATAGACGACGGTGGCATTGAAGGTACCGACCGAGAGCGTTTCACTGGCGATCAACCGGTGGCGATTGTCTAAAAACAGCACCATAAAGCATTCACGGCGTTGAGGTTGCAGATGGAGCTTGAGCCAGGTTTTCACCGCCTCCGGGGCGTTGAACGTATAAGGGCGGTGTTTAAGCTGGGTTTCGAGTATGGCCAGTGCCTGGCTGACAATCTGTTGCTGGTTGGTGGTGAAGGGCGGTGGTGGTGTAAGCAGTTGGGGGTGTTGCATGGGGAGACCTCGTTTCAGTCAATCAGGGCGAAAATGGCACGGCTGTCGGGATGTTGCAGTGCGTATTCCCGCAGGCGGTAGAAATGTTCGGTCATTGCCTCGCTCTCGGTACGGCAGGCGTGGTGACTGTAGGCCATCAGGCAGGCGGTGATCCCGGCTGCGTGTGCGCCCATCTCAGCCCCGTTGCCGTTGAGGAGGTTGAACAGTCACCAGGGCTTATCGTCTTCGGTTTGTGGAGCGATGAATACCCCACCGTGACTGAGCGTGTAAAAATCCCACATCCCACCGTGGTAATCGGCACACAGGCGATCCAACCAGTTGAAGACGTGGGTCTCTAGCAGGAACCATCGCGGTACGCTGCCAAAATGCTGTTGCCAGAAACGGGAGCGTTGGTGGTCTGGCACCAGCGTAGCGATCAGTTCGCTGGTCTGAGGGATTGCTGTAGAAGGTGCAGAATGTGTATTCATGGGAAATAGCCTTTTGAATGAGATACATAACAAAACAGGCCCCACCGGAAAACAGGGGAACCAGTCTGGACGGGGTGTGGTAACGGTCAGTGAGTGCTTACGGGGGACTGTGGTCGGGTTATTGCGGCAGAGTGAAAATCAACCGCAGTTCGGCGCAGGATTGGGCATAGCCATCCACGTCAACGCAGGCTGGCCAGTGACCTTCTTCCTCAGCCAACCGGCACAGGCTGCGCTCACCGGGGCGGTAGCAAAGATGGTTGCACCAGGCGCACAGATCGTCATCTGATATCGAACGGCTACCGGGGTGATTGTCCAGCGGCAACGGGTGCCACTCTGCCTGCCGCGCGTCAGCGGGAACGTGTTGCATCAGGCCACTGCCTGCTTGAGCTGCTCCGCCATAACCCACAATGCGCGGTTTAGCTTGATGTCGCCATCAATCCCGTTGACCGCGCGGGTCTGTGCCCGTTTGCCGGTGGCGCTGCGACCGGATAATCCGCCTTTGCTGAGATTTTCTTGCAGCCTTTGGAATGTTGTCCACAAATCATCTTTCTTATCCTCCCAACGCCGGGGCATCAGGATTTGGTTTTCGGTAACGGGGTGATGTTCTTCGCCGTAACGGTAGGTCAATACGGCGTGCGCCAGGGCGTGCTGATGCTCGGGGGTCAACGTTAACGCCAGCATCCCTTCGCGGCTCTCTTCTATCCGGTCAAATATTCCCAGTACCTCGTATGCTCCTTCAATCACTTTATCTACAATCTCGGTCCCTTTGTGCGGCACACGAATCTCACCAAAACTCTGACCACAGACCAGCCCGTTCGAACAGATCTGTCTGTACCAGCCTGGCAGCATCTGGTAGCTGCTGGAGCCATCGTGACTGTTGAGCAACACGATTTCCTGCACCTCTTTTTGAGTGATTTGACCCGAACGACGCAGGCGCATAAGATGCTTGGTGTGTTCACGTTTGCCCGGATCGCGAACACGGGTCTGGCAGGCAAAGAACGGCTCAAATCCTTCTTCACGCAACCGTTCCAGCAAGGTGATGGTCGGGATGTAGCTATACTTTTCGCTGCGTGAAGCGTGTTTGTCGTCACCCAATACGCTGGGGGCGTAATGGGCCAATTCATCAACGGTTAACGGGCGGTCGCGGCGAACGGAATTCACCCGACCAAAACGGGAGGCTAAACGGGTCATGGTTAATTTTTCCTTATTCGGAGACTAAAAACAAAAAGGCCCCACCGGCAAAAACCGGGGAGCCTGTCTGGACGGTGTGGGGAAAATTTCCCGGGTGTTAACGCAAAGTGGATCAATGGTGCAGTGGTGTCACGTGGAGCGATGACACCGGCCTCGGCCTAACGCCGGGACTTATTCTGACGTGCATTCGACGGCAGTCTGGAGCAGATAGTCAGCAAAGTCCGGTCTCTGGATGACGCGCACGTCACGCCCCCATCCCTCACCGTATCTGGCGGTGATTTTGTTGTAGGCGCAGTCGCACATCGCCGTATTGCCCTGCGTCTTGTACTCTCGCATGAATTCGCGTTTTTCAGGGGCATCGCAGCCCGCTAGGGTGCAGAGCACGAGCAGAAGAGGCCATGTCGTTTTCATGGCTATCGTCTCCCGTAATACGCCAACAGCAGCCCGGCAATGACGCAGAACCAGATAATCCCGCCCAGAATATCACCCAGGGCAGGAAACCAGGCCACGGGCCAAATGAGCCCCTGGCCGATGGCGTAGCCCAGACCACGTGATGCCTGTTCCCCCCAGAATGCTTTATAGACGGTGGTGACAAAACCCAGGAAAAAATAGAGTCCCCAAAAACCTTTCATTAAATTCTCCTTTAAAGCGTAATCAAACCCGGCGCAGGCCTGGCAGGTGGCACCGAACCGACTTATTCGTTCGGTGGTGAATGAAACGGCAGTAATACCTCACGGATAAAACGGTAGTGAGGCAGCGCGGCAACAAAATGGGTGTGGGTGATCAGGCTATCGACTGCCTGACAGGGGACGTAACTCTCTTTGGACACAATCACTGCATCAATGTCATCGACAACAATCACCGCGATGCGCCCCTGCCATTCGCCCACCAGATACCAGTGTCCGTCGTGAAACATCAGGCGGTAAGGTGCGAGCCGCTCATAACGGCACGTTGGCGTCAACAGCAGTACCCGGTGTCGGGTGGCGATGGTGTCAACCAACGTGGCAAAATGCGCTGAGACCTGGCTGGCGTGATGTAGCTGAAAAATGGTTGGCCAGGAAATGCAGGGAGAGGCACCATCAGCTGACAGCAACGCCTTGATCATCTGACTGTCGAGACCCGGCAGCAGGTCAATGATGCCGATACGTCTCGCAAACGCCAGCACGTCTTTCTCGGTATGGCGCTGACTGACGCCTGAGGCGAGACGGCAGAGACCCTGCTGGTATTCCAAATCCAGATAGACCAGCCGCTCGCGAAAATCACGACGCAAGGTCCGCAGGGAAACCCCAAACTCGCTGGCCAGGTTGCGGACATTCAGGGTATCACCGGCCAGTAAGCGGCTGATGATCAATGAGAGCCTGACCGCCAGACGATCATGCCGGGGCGCTATTTGGGGCATTGAGAGGCTCCATCAACGATCTGAAAAATGAGAACCACTGTAAAGAAGGGGGCGGTCAGGGTATGGACACACCGGAAAATATTTTTACAGCAGGGTGATCACCGGAGTGGTGCGACGAACGAGGGATTTCATGCATGTCGGCATCGAATTGTCGTGGACAGGGAGTGGCCACAAGGCCGTTTCCTGCCACTAATCGAACCATCATCAATACTCCTGTAAAAATGCGTGAGACTGCCGGATAGGCGTGAGCCGACAGCAGAAAAAGAAAATGGCCCGGCCTGAGAGGCCGGACCGCAGAGGGATGCACGGGGTCAGTCAGCGTTTACCGGGGGATGCAGCGCGTTACCCGAAAAACCAGCCCCAGACGGATTTAGCCACCTGCCGGACGGTATTGTTGACCGACTTGACCAGCGCTTTGACGGGGGTGGGCAGCGGCACGGTGTCGATAACCCAGTCGATGAGTTCGCTGACGGTGTCGCCAAAATCGTCGCGGGCTTTGTCGAGTACGGTGTCGGTGCGGTAGGTTTCGCGCAGTTGAACGGTCACCGCACTGCTGGCCTCCTTTGGGAGCGCGGTTACCAGGGCCTCCACCAGGTCGGGCAACTGATACCCCGTGGCAGCACTGACGACCTGAATGTGTGCTGGCGGGACCTGAAAGTGTTGGGCAATCGCCTGGACCTTGCGTTCAAGCGTGTCCCACTGGCAGGCAGAGGGTTGCTGCTTCACCCGGTCCCACTGGGCCACCGGCTCGACCTTGTCGGCCTGATTGACCACAAACAGCACCGGCACCCTGGGGTTTGTGGCGTTCAGGAGTTGGTGGTAGACGTGCTCATCCACCGACAGGGCACGGTCATCGGCCTTGATGACCCAGAGTATCAGGTCAAGTTCGGGCAATAACTGCTGGTACAGCGCCTGGTATTCGGTGTCACGCGCCCGGCTTTCACCGACCCCGGGCAAATCAATCAGCGTCAGTGCATGGGCCCCAAAGGTGAGTTGCAGCCGGGTGGCGGCACGGGTACAGGCATCGACATCACTGACCGCGCAGGGGTCACCCCGAAACAGGGCATTGCACAGGCTACTTTTCCCGGCACCGGTTTTGCCCATCACGCCAATCACCGGCTGATACTGCACCACCTGCTGCAGGCGTTGCATCAGTCGTTCACGCACGGCAGCGGGCAGGAGCGAAAGATGTTCATGGAGTACGGTGACCCCGGAACGTTGTGTTGTCATGGCGGGAACCTTGAATAAGAGACAGACCTACGGCGAGAGAAAGGGGGCCACCGATGGCCCCCTGAGCAGAGGACGCTACGCGGGCTTAAGGCCGCCAGACGCCCCATTCCTTATTGGTTTTAGGGTCAAGCAGGTCTGTCAACCCGGCTGGCACCGGACAACGGCCTTCACCGGCATAGCAAATCTCGGTGCCTTCATCTTTCATGTTGGTCCAGTTCTCGTCACTGCCCAGATTGCCATTGGCGGCACTGTTGATGGCCCCTACATCGCCTTCGGCAAAGCAGCCCACCGCCGTGTTGGGCTGGTACTTTTTCGGCACCTGCAGACAAAAGGCATTTTTGCCGTCGTACTGGAAAATGACGATGCGGGGCTGGCCGTCGACCACCTGGTTTTGGGCCAGCGTGGTGGTGGTCTTTGCCTGAGCAAGGGGGGAGAGAATGGCGAAAGCCAGCAGGGTCAGCGGGATAATCGGTTTCATGATGAGGTGTCCTTGTGTGTTATCGAGAGGGCTTCTCGATACTCATGTTGGTAATATAGATGTGAGAAATCATTGAGTTATAAAGATTCCCTTTGGGTTCCACGTCCCCACATCGTCCCCAGCATAAAACGGCACGGGAAGCGACCACGGCAAAGAGAGCGGCTCATATTATTGATCGTTAATATCGATCAATTCATTAATATTGATCTGTGTAGGCTATCAATGGTAAATTGCATCGCCGACAGGTAAAGGCTGTTCGACATCCGTGAACAAGACGATTTCTGCAGGGTTCCAGGACAATGACCTATGACAATAACGCCTCCCCATTCCACCGTATCGACTGGGCCCGACCAGCCCCGGTTGCCTGACCAACGGCTCCCCAACCGGTTGCTGCACCGTGAGCAGGTCCAGCGCATCCTGGTTATCAAACTGCGTCATTTGGGGGATGTCCTGCTGACCACGCCGTTGCTGGGTACGCTGCGGGTCAATTACCCCAATGCCCTGATTGACGTGCTGGTGTATGACGGTACACAGGCGATGCTGGCGGGGAATCACGACATTTACCTGACCTATACGGTTGACCGGCGTCTCAAACACCAGGGCGTCAAGGCGCAGTATCGGGGGGAGCACGCCTTATGGAACAGCCTGCGCAGCGCGCGCTACGACCTGGTCATCAATCTGTCGGACCAGTGGCGGGCGGCACTGTATTGCCGTTTTCTGCAACCGGCCTTCAGCCTGGGTTTTCGTTATCCCACGCGTAACAACCGGTTGTGGCAAGCTTGTCATTCCCTGCTGGTGACAGTTGATGGCCATAAACAACAGCACACCGTGTTGAATCATCTCGACATTCTGACGCCATTGGCCTTACCCACCCAGGTTACTCGCGTGAAACAGGCCTACCGGCAATCCGATATGGATGAGGTCGACCGGCTCAGCCAGCGCCATCACCTGACGGATTTTGTGCTGCTCCACCCTGCGGCCCGCTGGGCATTCAAGACCTGGTCAGTGAAGGGGTACACGCAGGTTATCAATCACCTCACCGCCAGAGGAGCAACCGTGGTGTTGACCGGGGGGCGTTCCGTTGAAGACGTCACCCTGGTCACCGCCATTCTGGCAGGCTGTACCCAACCGCAGCAGGTGGTCAATCTGGCGGGTCGCCTGGACCTGCCTGAGCTGGCGGTGTTGATGGACCGGGCAATGCTGCTCATTGGCGTGGACTCGGTACCGATGCACATGGCCGCGGCCCTGCAAACACCTTCCGTTGTGCTGTTCGGTCCCAGTAATCTGGCGCAATGGTCGCCCTGGCAGGCGCCGCATACCCTGTTGTGGGCGGGCGATTATCGCCCGTTGCCCGACCCTGACGACGTCGATACCGATACCCCGGAACGTTATCTGGAGGCCATTCCGGTTGAGGCGGTCATCCGTGCGGTGGACCATCGACTCGCCATTCTGGCGACGTCGGCTACCGCCCCTGCGGCGCAGTGACTGACACCACCTTTAATTCACCTTGATAGAAGCCCATCACCATGTCATCGACAAACTTGTCCGCAGTCTCTTCCTTTACCCCAAGCCGCATTCAGTGGTTTGGCCTGACGGCATTTTTACTCGGGGTGTCCCTGCCGACGTCCAACGCACTGATGAATATCGCGTTGGGCATGGTTGTAGTCTGCCTGCTGTGGCAACGGGATTATCGTTACGTGCTCCCCCTGCTCAAACAGCCCCTGGTCTGGTTGCCCGCCTTGATGTTTGCCCTGCTGGCGCTGTCGTTGCTAACCCAGTACCACGACTATGGTCCGAAGATGGTGGGCAAGTATCAAAAGCTGCTGTACGTGCTGCCGCTGGCGCTGTTCTTCCTGACTGACCGCCAGTTACTGACCCGGTTTATCAACGGCTTTTTGCTGTCCAATGCGGTGATATTGGTCATCAGTCTGGTGTCCGGTATCGGGCATGTCACGCTGGGCGGTCTCGACCCGCAGAACCCTACGGTCTTCAAGTTGCAGATAACCCAGAACGTGTTTATGGCGTTCGCGGTTCTGGTGTGGTTGTCCCGAGCCTTCGCACAATCCGGCCTCACGCGCGCGGGCTATGGCGTACTGGCCGCGCTGGCAACGGCCAATGTGTTGCTTATGGTTCAGGGACGTACCGGCTATGTGGCGTTGTTGGTCGGGGTGGGCGTCTGGTTGTTGTTGACGTTACCCGGTCGGCAGCGTCTCGGGGTGTTGGTCTGCGGTCTGCTGGTGACGCTGGCGCTGGTGTTGATTCCCAATCGTGCCACGGAGCGCCTGGCATTGGGTCTGCAGGAGGTTCGCCACTGTGTGCTGGCTCCGGCTGAACGGGCCTATCAGGCCTGTGACAACTCGATGGGGCAGCGAACGGCCTTTGCCCGTGAGGCGTTCCGGCTGATAAGACAGGCTCCCCTGTTGGGAAACGGGGCCGGGAGTTTCTGGTACGGCAATGCCCAGACCGGCTACAGTGTACATAACCCGCACAATGAATATCTGCTGGAGACGGTCCAGAACGGCCTGCTGGGGCTGGCGCTGTTTCTGGGCTGGATGTGGTGCTGCCTGCGGGCGGCCTGGCGTCAACCGGTCGCCTGCCGTAACCTGTGGGTGGCCATTCTGGGCAGCTATATGGCCTGCCACCTGTTCAATTCGTTCCTGCTGGACTCAGCCGAAGGGCATCTGTTTATGGTCATCGCGGCAAACCTGGCGAGCTTGACGGTAGTCAGGCGAGAGGCCACGGTTCCATGAAGCGTATTCTGATAATCCGGATGGATTTTCTGGGGGATATGGACCGTACCACGGTATTTATACCGGCGATGAAGTAACGTTGTCCCGCTGCAGACATCCCTGTTCTGGCGAACAGGGACAATCAGGATGCGTTGCTCAATAACCCGGCAGTGACGCAATACCATACCTATGTCTACAGTAAATACCGTGAGCGCAACCCTCGGCCTGGCAGGCTGGCTGCACTCGTTGACCGGCTAGCCCTGATTGGGCGTTTACGGCGATGGGGTTTTGATTTGCGGGTCATTCCCAACGGCGGGATACATAAGAACAGCATTCAGTTTGCCCGGCAACGCAATGTCAGGGATTGTCGCTGGCATAACGCCGTGACCGCGTTTGATGGCCGCAATCCGCAGCACGTCGCCAACCGGGCACTTCGCCACGAGGCCCTCTCGGGGTATGCACGGGTGCCAGAGCTGGGTCAGATGCAGAGTAGCGCACTGCGGTTGCAGGTTTATCCGGCACCTGAGTTACAGGCGAAGTGGCATCGGTTATACGGGACACGCACCCGCACCCGGTGCCGTATCGGGCTGTTTATCGCCAATAAATCGCCCCAGCGTCGCTGGCGTCGTGAGAAATGGTGTCAACTGGCGGCCACCTTGAGTCCTGCCATGGATCTGTTTGTTTTATCTCCCCGACAGAACCGCCGATCGCCCATATTGACGCACGTTATCTCAGTACGCCGTCAGTCAGGGAACGGGTGGCGGCAATGAGCTTACTGGATCTGGTGATATCGGCGGACTGTGCCCCGATACACCTCGGTTTATCCCATAACCACACGCAATGCAGTGCTTTTCACCCTGGTAATGACTCTGGTACAACGCGCAGTACCCTGTGCGTAATACGATAGGTGCTGCAAGTTTTGCGCAACGCCGCGTGCTTCGCCTCGGTTTTCACCCGTGGATCCAGATTTGCACAGTTCATCAGCGTTGATTGCGGGACCGTCCGCTGGTCATGCTCGAACCACGGGCCACGCCGGGTATACCCCACTTGCAATATCAGCTGATAACCGCAGGATATGCAGGTGAGCACGCCACTGCCTCTGTTGATGGCCTCTTTAATCGTCACAAAGTGTCCGACGTTGTCATTGGCCAGGTAACATTTCAACATGCGCATACGGTGACCTCCGACGGGGGGGACGGCTGTGTTGATCGGTATGGCTAATCCGTGCGTCAGGGGCGGTCTGGGCTGTTCTAGCCCCGGTCAAGCGGCCATGGCCGTCCAGCGTGATAAAGGATTTCATATTATTGGTTCTCTGCACACCCTTACGCGCAGGGGGTGCCCGTCCCTGTGTTCGGGCACGAAGGGGAAATGAAAGTCAGCTCAACAAGCGAGGTCAAGCAGCAGGTGGCTTGCGGGATAGCGACTATCGTCACCGACGCGCGTTGGATTGAACGAACATTGATGGCCAGGCGGTGCGGTTGAGCTTAGGCATGGCCTGCCTTACGAGGACGCCCCACCGCCGAACGCTCGGGAACGTCATTGCAACCGAAGGGGAAGAGCATCCCCTCTTTCTGCTCAACTTTGGCAAGGTAGCTTAACACCCGCTTGATATTGGTAATGCTTGCTGGCGCGTTGTAACACACCGGGATAGTGATATCCGCCTGATACCTCTCTTTAAAGTCACAGCGATGAAAGCCACCGTCCTGTTGTGTTATCGCTTTCCAGAATGCCATGGCTTTCTCAGCAAAGGGAAAGGTGCGTTGCGTCGCATGGCCATCCAGCCAAAATACGACGTGTGCATGAAATTTGTGATCAACGGTCCACTCGATGACCCAAAAATACCCCACAACGGCGCTCAGACGCTCCATTTCAGTCATCAATAGCCTGACGTCACTTTCAAGCTGACGGTGCCGCTGCTGGCCGTACCGGACGGTATTTTTTTGATAAGACAGATCGACGCGCAAGGCTAACAGACGGGAGTAACGGTTTACCAACTCATCGATGTGTAAATTCAATCTGTGGCTCAAGAACCAATCAAGGCTCCAGGTTCGATTGAATGGGCTTGTGTTACGCATGGGATCAACTCCTGGGTTCAAAATCGTCAGCGTGGGGGGGAGGACTGGGCCTGATGAGGTCGTGTGGGGGGAAAAGGGGGCATCACCGTTGATTGCAGAAAGGATGGTACGCGCGCACTCAACGGCGAGAAGGTGGCTGTCAGCGCCAATACGGCACCTGGGACGCTTACAGCGACACGCCCGGTTCTTTATTGCACCCCGTGAGGCTTACCCGGTTCAACAGAAGGTGCATATCATCCTCGTCGGAGCAGGCGACCGCAGGGCTGAACGGGTAAAGGGGCGACTGCTGCCGCCCTTCAAATTAACTGGCGACCCCAAGTCCGATGTGCAACGCCAAGCCGCCTTGGCTCTGCCAACGGCTGCCCCCAAGCCTGTCCCTCCCCAAGGTACTGCTCAGTGCTCCCTGAAAGCGCTGTAAAGCCCTCTTCGGGACAAACTGGCGTAACCCATACGAGGCATAGGGCACGGCTTTCCAACGCCCTGGCGATGGCTTGACGCTGGCTACACTCCCCCCGTTATCGAACGGGACGATATGGCAGACACGTCGGACCGGGCAGCGCCCTTATCCGCATTGTTGACCACACGGGGGGCTTTAGGCGTCAGAACGTAACGCAACCATCACCTCTACGGTAACGCCCCCTGACTTCGCTGAGGCGTGTATAGCTCACGGCGCAGACATACAGGTAGGCTGACAGGAGCTGCTCTGGACTCCACTCCCCGCCCAGAACAAACCCACCTCGGGCATACACACCTTTTTGCCGAGGCTTGCCGTCTGACTTCACGGGGGTTAACGCCAAACCCCTGCCAGTCTCGCAGCAGCGCAATCAGGTATCCGTGTGAGCTACGGGTGAAATTAACAAGGGTAGCGATCGGGGTTATGCCTACACCCTGGATCAGCGGACTAAGTCTCAATATGCGAGAGGAGAGTAAGCACACACAGTGACTTCAAGGCTAGGTAAGTAAGCTGGGTAACTGGAGTACCAGACTCGAGTGATCAGGCTACTAGAAACTAGAGTGAGCAGAACTCTAAAAATGGAGTAAGTAAAATACTAAAACTGGAGTGCTTGTTAATTAAATTAAAAAACCCAAATTAATTTCACTTCAACAATTGACATCTGAGTGATTTGGCTAAACTCAGGTAAAATAGCCGATGGAGGTCTCACTTCCTTGAGACTCTGATTCGCTCCTGCACCCATTGCTCCACCTCACTCTTCAGCCAGCGTGAGCTTCTGCCCAATTTGATAGGCCTGGGGAACGCCCCCTCGCTGATAAGTTTGTAGAACCACTTATCGGTCAGCCCGGTAAAGTCGGTGATGAAGATCATACTCACCAACTGGTCGTTGGTCAGGTCTACGGTGTTGTGCATGTTGATGCCCTCTGAAATCGATTGGATTAGAGAGAACACGGTGAGGATCCCTGTTTGATTTTCTATCGAGGTCACCGGACACCCTGTTCGTCATGGCATTCCTGACCGGCGTAAAAAATCTTAGAATCAGCTCATCACTTTTGCACTTTCACTCACTGCGGTTACCAACGCATTTTTTTCACCTGGTTGCTGATCGGAGCACTAACGTGGGTACCAGGCCATGGCTAAATGCCCCCCACCGTCGGTTATTACCCTTGACCCAATGTTAGCGATATACGCAATTTTCACGTCATCCGGCACAAATAGAAACATAAGCGTTGACGAACAATCCAGGACGGAACGGTGCGAGTCTATGGTTAGATGTTCTACGAAAAACGTCGGTTCGTCACGCTGCAACATCATGACCGTGGCACAGGTATGCGATCTCGATTTCCGGAATTTTTTTACGTACTTTCACGTAATAGGTAACGTAACCTCCCCCCCTGTTGTTGAGCCCCGCAGGTGGCTCCTATGATCTAAAAGTGATCGAGGCAAGGAGGGAGTCAAGACAACACCGTAGGCAGCCGTCAGAGTTCCCTAACCATCAAAGTGCTTGACAAAAACCAAACTACAAGTTATAATGTTACATTATAACCAATAACGCCGAATAATCATTAGCCAATATGCAACAATATTCTGGCAACACAGTGAACATGAGAAAGAAATCATCCCAGACGGAGTCGGTAAACGGAAAACTCGCTGGGCACTATCATCGGGTATTTATGCGTAACCCCGACATCAAAAATTTTCACTTCGGATTTTATCTGACTCCTGTACTGCCAGAAGGGTCACACCTGAAACGAGCCCGGTTTCTGAACGATAAAAGTGGTCAGGTCACCCACGCCAAACGGCTTAAGTCTGTATTGGGAAAATTCAATAACAGTTACAGAAACTGCAGAATTGGTACTGTCATCACCGGTTATTCATGGGTGTTGCTCGCTGAACGGTTTGGTGAACCGTATGTCGATATCATGTTTTTTGTCTCAAAAGCAGATCGCACGGTGGAGAACGGGGGGAGGTTGGCAGACTTATGGATGTCACTGGCAAATCCCAACAGGCAGCAACGTAACCGGAAAACTGAACCGGAGGGTAAAAAGTTACTTGAGAGCGGTGCAGTAAATTTTGCAGCCGTATTGAGCTACAACCTTGCGTTACCCTTTTTGGCATTAAGTCGTGGTGATCATCCTTATCTTCAGGAATTCATCGATGCAGACAGTGACCAAGACAGTGACCCAGGCAGTGGCAGTGACCGAATGCCGCTTTATGCTACACCGATGCGAAGAATACGAACCGGTGGTAATGACCCTCATCGCCATTCTTTGCTGGTACTTCCCGGGATGCGAAGCGTAGGGGGATCTGAACATAAACGTGCCAGGAGAAAGAAGGTCATTGTTTAGAGCGAGCCGCTGTTACCGAGGGTAAAAGCACCTACTATAACTGCAACCAAAAAAAAGAGACGTATGCAAAACTCGGTATTGGGAGGATCCATTACCGTGACACCGACAAACGTAAGGTGTTGGTCGAAGTCGCTTCCTATCTCACCAAACCCCATAGTGACTCCAGTCCCCATCTCCCTGCTTGCACACGGTCCTTTGGCCGGGGCAAAAGGCCCCGGGGTAGTGAGCCGCGTGGGCGCAAGCGGCAATCGGTAGAAGCCACCGGCAAGGTGAGTCACCAGCGCGGCCGATTCTCGTCCCTGTAGCCACTGTACAATACGGCCTCATGGATTGGACTCCGGTACTTTACCGCCGTTAATGCCTGAACCCCGCGTTGGCGATGCATATCGGCTTTGCCTCTGAGCTCTGCTCGGTGTACCGTTTCAGACAGGGTTGTGCTCCCCTAAGTCGGTGGATCCGTTGCTACCCTGCACCTATGGCTTAAAGAGCACACTTCTCACTGGGAAAAGAGCTTGACGGTTTACCGTTCAACGACTCGATATCCTTAAACGCGATCACAGCATCACTCTTTCTACGGTCACTTATTCACTCGATCAATCGATCACGGTATCTCTCTCTACGGTCACGTTGCTCTCTGTGACTGATCGGGAACTCTGGCGGTTCCCTACGATGTTGTCTTCCAACCCCGATCTTATTAGATCATAGGAGCCACCTGCGGGGCTCAACAACAGGGGTTGAGGTTTCGTTACATATTAATTGAATGTACGTAAAAAATTACCGGTAAGGAGACCTCTGACCGTTAGCCACACTGCCGTCAGTCGGTACCGGCAACTACGCCAACACCGGCAGGGGCGCGTTGATAGGGCCAGGATCACAGTGGCATGGGCGTCAGCCCACTGTAGCTTCTTTCCCGTAACGCTTTAGTCACTGGTCGACACATTCGCCCTGAGCGGAAGGCACCGGCCTCCACCCGCTATTCTGCCCGCTCACGTCCCCTGCGTTTTTTTATGTACACCTGGAACCCTGTGTAGCCTCCCATACCGAGGGGGCATAACAGGAGTACGACGAATGCCACTATCCCCGTTGGAACAACCAAGCCCGCCAACCGTTACCGATACACCGCTGACCAGACTGCAGGCAATACTGCTGCACCGCTTGACCCGATTGGGGGAAAGCCGCGCCAGAGGGCGATTTATCGTCACGGGCAATCGGGAGACGGGCCATATCCGTATCAAGTCGACCGACGAAGCGAGTGATCGCTTGTTATGGTCAATCAGAATGTGTGTTGATGCCCGCCATGCACACCCGACACTGGCCCTGTTTAATCGCTATCGTGCGCTATTTCCCCTGACGCTCACCCCAGACTACAGCGAAGACGCCTATTGGCGTGCAGCACAGCTCAATAACTTCTTGCGGGGCTTTCGGGAGGACTACCGGTCCCCAGCGCACCAGCAGGCGCTGGAACGTTACGACTGTAATTGCAGTGAACACACCGCCTGGAGGTGAATGCAGCCATCCAGGCAGATTTTTTACGTACATCACCCTCCCTGTGTAACCATCCATACCGAGGTGGCCTAACCGGAGTAGAACACCATGCCTTCATCCTTATCATCATCAACCACGCGGTCCCCGCAGGCCGTTGCATCGACCGACCCGCAGTTTGACCCGGATCGTACTTTCAAGGCACAGCAGGCATTACTGCTGCGCCGCCTAACCGAAATGGGGGAACGCCAGATCGTGGGGGGCGGTTTTTACGTGCAGGAGGACGACATCACCGGCAGCAGGCGTGCGCTTCCCAGGGGCGAGGTGGCCAATCGCTTGTACTGGTCGTTGCTGATGGTCGCCCGTACCCCGGCATTGTGCGTTAGCGAGCACCCGACACTGCGGCTGTTTGTGCACTGTCGGACGTTGTTCCCGTTCAAGCTGAATGAGGAGGAGGAAGACGCGCGCGTGCGGGCCGCACAACTCAATAACGTTATACTGGGCTTCAGGGAAGCCTTTAGAGCTCCCGAGCATCGGCAGGCGTTGGTCCGCTACGACCGGGATCAGGCCTGGCAGCGGGTCATGGATGAGGCCTGGAACGAGGAGCCTTTCGATGCAGTTTAAAAGGCTGCGTGAAGCGTGCGATAGCCACGGGCAACGGGTTCGGGCTGAAACTCTACCGCCGGGTGGCACCATGCCCTGCTACTGTGATGATTGCCACAGTCGATTGGTGCTGCGCGTGACGCATACCGAAGGGCGATACTTTGAACACGACCTGGCGCGTGCAGACCCCACATTGGCCAAGGATTGCCGCCATCGCCTGACGCAGAGCTCCCCACGCGCGTCCTCTGCCGTTAAACAGGCGTTTGCCCCCGTCCTGGCGAAACTCGCGCCCACAGATTACTTCTGTGTGCGCTGCGACAAGGCCTATGTCGGGTTGAAAACCTGCCCCTACTGTAAAGCGCATCACTACACGACCGAGGTCGCGTTACGGGGGCCGGAATAAACGGGTGGGGTAAAACGCGGTTGATGCCTGATTGGCAGACTCTCAGCACGGGGCCTGGTGGCGGTTCAACCCTGTTCGCCGACTCCAGGTCCGGCGTCGTGGGTAACAAAAGCGGTGGACGGCTGTGCTGTCTGGATGGCGGCACAGCAAGCCCCCCCAGCAAGACTGAAGTTTTGTACCTAATGCGCTGTTGCAACCCCCCTGAATTGTCCACCCACATCCGATGCATCGCTTCCATACCAGAAGCCGCCATTGACGATTATCCGAGACTGACCGCATTACGTGTCACACGGTGCTTAGCCATCCCAGTATGCTGCGCCATGCAACGACGTGATGCAGTTAAGGTTGTCAGAGGGCGTGGCTTACCGGGGGATTGTTCTCAGGCCTGTTCGTCAATCAGCACAACGGGGCCTGGCTGGATGCGTTCGGCAATGCTGTACACCAGGGCGCAGAGTTGTTGCTTGTTTTTTGTGCCGGTGTGATAGTGGTAGGTGATATAACCGTCGTCGTCGACAAGCCGTAGGGCAGGCAAAAACCGCTTCTGCTCCATTGCATCGTCAAGTTGGCTAAGCATGATGGTCGACGGCTCGCGTAACCCTATTCTCACAGTGTATGTCTGCATCGGTTAGCGGTTGCCTGTGGCTGAAAAAAAAACCAGCCCCTTAATAGGGCTGGTAAACTGTGACACACATGAGCAATACGTAGGCTATTGGGATTGTGGGGCACCAGACCTGAAAGATCACGAACAGCCGTTGCGCAGTTTACCGTTTTCTGGTGCATTAACCATTCCCCCACGACAATCTTTATTCAACGCATCATATCCCGCTGGGTAGCGAGGCTTTCAGGTTGAAAAAAACAAAGGTTGGAGAGCCTGGCATGGAACTGCTCTGGGCACGCGCAGCTTGGGGCCTTTGCAGCATCGGAGTACACCGCTGGAGTCTGACGATAGGAATGTGCCGTTTAGGGGGGCACTGTTCCCTGTAAATTGGCTTCCGGTTATTGTTGGTCATTGCTAAAGTGAACGAGGGGCGCTGACGGGAAACCTGCATGATTGAACGTATTGAGTATCAGGTTGAAAAATACAGCTTCGCGGAAATCGACGAGACGCCACGCATCAGGCAGCAGTGGGCTGAAGTCATTCAAGAATGCCGCGAGGTTCATGCGGGGAGTACGGAACGTTTGCGTATCGCGTTGCTGAATGTGGATTATGTCACGAGCTTTGAACTGCCCTTTCGATTATTGCTCATCCGCACCCCCCAGCTAATCGACCGATTGCGTGATGACTTACAACTTGGCCAGAAAACCGCCGTGATGAACGGCAAAAGCCGGGGGCAGGTTTACAGTCTGGGGGCTGATTTGAGTGATGTGCCCGATGCATTCCGCTATCGTCTTTCAAGCCGTATTCGCCGAGTGCAGGTCAAGGGGGCTACAGCCGTTCCCTACCAGCAGATAGCCAGGCAAACCAAAGCGCCCCGCGAACGTCTCCGGTTAGCGTTGGAGGCCGGTTTACAAGTCAATGCGCTGGATGGTCTTTTCTGGCTGGGGCTCCAGCGTATCGCCGCCGATGTTTTAAAACTGAGACAATCCGGCATGGCGATTGCCACGTCAGAGGTTGAGGTTGTTGACACACTGACCGGAACACAGAGAACCGTTGCTGCGTATCAACGCGAGTCGTACCTGTCAGCGATTCAACCAGAGCCTATAATTGATTGACGGGACAGGTCTGTAAATAATTAGCCGCTTCAGGTTGTCGCACCGTAGAAACAGCTTCTCCGGCCTTGGGGCGGTTATGCTGAGTGACCAGGGTACATTGTTCAGTGGTCTGAGGGAGGCGTGATGCTGTATGTTGAAGTGAGGCTCGATAAAAAGAAAAAGTGGCCAGACGGTGCAGCATCTACCCTGGCCGTTGAACTGAATACGCGTCTACGCCGCCAATTTTCAGCCGTCGAGGCCACCGTGCGTTTAGCCAGGATGAATGGGTTATCGGTACGTGGGGGAACTCCGGCAGACCGAGAATGTGTTGAAGCGATCTTGCAAGAAACGTGGGAAACAGCGGATGAGTGGTTCCAGCCAGATTAGCTCATTGACCACGGACAGCAGGGATTGTGGGCAGCAGCACTGTGAGCGCCCCACAGCGTTCACCTTTCCAAACGGTGCAACTGGTCTGCCTCCTGGTCAATATTCGACGCGGTTTGACAGCCAACAGCCTAAAAAAACAGGCTATCCCCTACGGCTGACAATGCGGTGTGATATGGTTCACTAACGGCCAGTATTAAATCGATGCCAGTGCCGACGGTACACGGTTTTTAACTCTACCAATTGCAGGCAGCATTCACGATGGGCAACGATCTTTGAACTAGAGACATCATCAGCACAAAGAACCAGCACCAGCAATCCCTGGCGAGCGGCATGGTACGGGTAACAGCGTCACGACCGCCAGCCCGTTGACGTCAGGATCGCGTTGATAGGGCAGGTGACATTGTTCCAATAGCTCAGGTACCGCACTGATATCGCCAGCAAAGCGCAGCGCCATCGGCGTCAGCAATTCTCCGGCATCACTGTAGCTGCTTTCCAGTAACGCTTTGACCGCATAGACTGTGCGGTTTGTCTCCGGCGTTAATTCAAGCTCTGCCCATTCTTTGGGTAAAACCAACTCGTTACGCCAGCCGATCGCTTTGAGGGTTTCGATGCAGTAGGTCAGCCGGAATAAATCATTTTGCTGTGCCAGCACGCCGCTGGTCGAGCGGTACAGGTAGTCCAGCTTGTGGGGGAGCTTGGCCGCAAAACCGTATTTCTTGCCCAGAGCCAGCAGCCAGCTTACATCCGAAGCCACGGACTTGGGGAAACGCTTCTGCTTCTGGGCTGCGGTCGGCCACTGCATCAGGAAAAGATGCTGTTGCAGTTCAGACTGTGCCCGCCCCTCTTGCTGTGCCAGACGTAACGCCACCAACGCGCACCAGGCGAGACGCGCTGTTTCATGGGAAGAAATCTCTGTACTCAACGGCCACTCCGCAAATGAAAAAAGTGCCCTGACTCCCTGCATTGAGGTGGGCGGTACGATTTTTTACACACTGGCACCATAAATTGCAAGTAAGCCTCCAACAAAGGCCGTATTGACTGGGTCGGGTAAGTTATTCTGTTGGCAGTGTTATACGCCACGGCAGTAGCTCACTGACCCGGTTTATCGGCCAGTCGGCGATCACATTCAGCACATGACGGAGATAATGCTCCGGATCGACGCCATTCAGGCGACATGTCCCCAGCAAGCTGTACAGCAACGCCCCTCGCTCACCTTCGTGATCCGAGCCGAAGAACAGGAAGTTCTTGCGCCCCAGACTCACCATCCGCAAAGCATTCTCTGCGATGTTACCTGAATTAATAATGTCCAATAAAACACATTAATAAAAATTGATTATGTAAAAACCTGTTTGTTATATTAAAAAATCACATGCGTATCTGAAATTTCTGCATTTTTCGGCTTTACACTGACTTCCGGTGCCACGTTTTTCTAGTGGGCCATGTTTTGCATTTTTCGCCCGTTGTTCTAGGGTGTTTGTGCCACATCTGACTGATGTAGTTGTAGTTGTAGTTGTAGTTGTAGTTGTAGTTGTAGCGTATCTGATATATCCCGTCGTTCTGTATTGACCTCAGATTGCCTGTGCATATTTCAGATTTACTTTTTCTGAACGCCTGGAGAACAGATGAATAATTCCTACCAAAATGAAGTACCGAAAGCACGCGTTAATATTAAATTGGACCTGCATGTCGGGGGCGCACAGAAGAAAATTGAATTACCGTTGAAATTATTGGCGGTGGGTGATTACAGTAATGGGCAGGAACACCGGCCATTATCAGAACGAAGCAAGATAGATGTCAATAAAAATAATTTCGATAGTATTTTGAAAGAGTTACAACCTACATTAGCCCTCTCGGTGCCTGACACCCTCGCCAATGATGGCAACGACACCGCCGTCAACCTCAGTTTCAGCAGCATGAAAGATTTTGAGCCTGAACAGGTAGCTCGTCAAATCCCGCAACTGCGTGCCATGTTGGCGATGCGCAACCTGCTGCGTGACCTTAAATCCAACCTGCTGGACAACCGCACCTTCAAACAGGCGCTCGAAGCCATCCTGCGCGATGAGGCGCTGAGTGATGAACTGCGTGCTGAACTGGCGGCGTTAGCCCCACAAGACCGTTAATGGCCCTGGAATGATAAAGGAGATGCTGATGTCTGTACAAGAAAATACCTCTGCGGGCGCTCACGCCACGGCGTTAGAAACCATGCCGGAAAAAGAAGCCCCTGCCGCGCAGGGCGTGTATGCCACCCTGTTTGAAAAAATCAACCTCAGCCCGGTTACTCACCTGAGTGACCTCAACATCTGGCAGGATAACCAGGCGATGTCCGATGCCAGCGCCGATGAGCGAGTCACCGCCGCGATGCAGGTGTTCCTGGAACGCCTGAAACAATCTGGCACCCAAGTCGACAAGTTGGACAAAACCCTGCTTGACCACCATATCGCTACCCTGGACGAACAAATCAGCCGTCAACTGGATGCGGTGATGCACCACACTGATTTTCAGCGGGTAGAGTCGTTGTGGAGAGGCGTGAAGTCACTGGTCGATAAAACCGATTTCCGTCAGAACGTCAAAATCGAATTACTGGATATTTCCAAAGAAGACTTGCGTCAGGATTTTGAAGATGCCCCGGAGATTAGCCAGAGCGGTCTTTATCTTCAGACATATGTTTCAGAGTATGATTCGCCGGGCGGTGAGCCGATTGGTGCGGTGATTTCTGCTTACGAGTTTGATGCGTCTGCTCAGGACGTGGCGCTGATGCGCAGTATATCAAAAGTGTCTGCGGCTGCCCACATGCCATTCATCGGCTCTGCGGGGCCACGATTTTTCCTCAAGGAGTCGATGGAAGACGTTGCCGCGATCAAAGACATTGGCAACTACTTTGACCGCGCCGAATACATCAAGTGGAAGAGCTTCCGCGAAACGGACGACAGCCGCTATATCGGCCTGGTGATGCCGCGCGTGCTGGGTCGTTTGCCGTATGGCCCGGACACCGTGCCAGTGCGCAGCTTCAACTACATCGAAGAGGTGAAAGGCCCGGACCACGAGAAATACCTGTGGACCAACGCCTCGTTCGCCTTTGCGGCCAACATGGTGAAGAGCTTCATCCAGAACGGCTGGTGTGTGCAAATCCGTGGCCCACAGGCGGGTGGTGCGGTGCAGGACCTGCCTATCCACCTGTACGATCTGGGTACCGGCAACCAGGTGAAGATCCCGTCTGAAGTGATGATCCCGGAAACCCGCGAGTTCGAGTTTGCCAACCTGGGCTTCATTCCGCTGTCGTACTACAAAAACCGCGACTACGCCTGCTTCTTCTCCGCCAACTCGGCACAAAAACCGGCACTGTATGACACGCCGGAGGCGACGGCCAACAGCCGCATCAATGCGCGCCTGCCGTACCTGTTCCTGCTGTCCCGCATAGCCCACTACCTCAAGGTCATTCAGCGCGAGAACATCGGCACCACCAAAGATCGCCGTGTGCTGGAGCTGGAGCTGAACACCTGGGTACGCGGGCTGGTGACCGAGATGACCGATCCGGGCGATGACCTGCAGGCTTCTCACCCACTGCGTGACGCCAAGGTGACGGTGGAAGACATCGAAGACAACCCGGGCTTCTTCCGCGTCAAGCTGTATGCCGTACCGCACTTCCAGGTGGAAGGCATGGACGTGGACTTGTCGCTGGTATCACAAATGCCGAAGGCTAAGGCATAAGTGGATACGCGATGAAAATCTATCGTCCGTTATGGACTCGCGGGGTCCTGGTATCCCCGCAACAGTTCCAGCAACAGGCCTCGCTGGAGGCCTGGACCAACGAATGTGTGGCGCAGATGGGCATCCTCCATCCGTGGGGCGTGCTTCACGCCACGTTTGAACCGGAGGCGCTGGCTCAGGGACGTCTGAAAGCGGAACGTCTGCATGTCCGTTTTCAGGACGGGGTATTGATCGACACGGAGTGTGCCGATTTACTGCCACCGACGTTGACACTGGCTGCCTGCCTTCCTGCTGCCGCGACTGAAACTCTTGTCATGCTTGCCATGCCCCAGTGCTATGCCAACGGCGGTAACTGTCTGCAGCCCGATGAGCGTGCCGAACGCCCGGTACGCTATCGTCAGGCCTGGCGTGACGTGCAAAACCAGTATGGTGACGATAAGAAACAGATCGCCGTCATGACGCATGAGCTGACGCTGCGTCTGGATACCCAGGAAAATGGCGATTATCAGGTCTGTCCGGTCGCCCGATTACTGCAGGATGCGCAGGGTCGCTGGGCGCTGGATGCCAACTTCATTCCTCCGTTGCTGAGCCTGCAGGCCAGTCGCTGGTGCGGTGAACGCCTGGACATTCTGATGGTGCAGTTGCGGGCGCGCTTACAGCGTTTGATGGGGATGCGCCGTGAAAGCAATGCGCGTATGGCCGACTTTGCCGTGGCCGATGTCTCGCTGTTCTGGTTACTCAATGCCCTGAACGGCGCCGAGCCGGTGCTGGGAAACTTTCAGCGCTATCCACAGGTACACCCTGAGCGGCTGTATCAGGAACTGGCCAGATTAGCAGGAAGCCTGCTGACCTTTTCTCTGGAACATGACATCACCGCCATTCCAGCCTATCAGCATGATCGCCTGACGGCTGTATTCCCGCCCCTGTTTAGTTTGCTGAATCTGCTGCTGGAAGTGAGCCTGCCTTCACGGGTGCTGGCGATTGAGCTGCTGCATGAGCCGCGTATCAACCAGTGGCGTGCTTCACTGCATGATCCGCGCTTGCGTGAAGAGGTGGACCTCTACCTCTCCGTGCGTTCTTCGCTCCCTGCGGCACAGTTGCAAAGCCAGTTCCCGCAATTGTGTAAGGTCGGAGCATCAGATGATGTCGGCAAGGTGGTGAACGTGTCGTTGAGCGGTATACCACTGTGCCCATTGAGCCATGTTCCGGCGGCGATGCCATTGCGGCTGGAGAATCAGTATTTTTCCCTCGATCTCAACCACCCCGCCGCGAAGCAGATGATGGCCTCTGGCACCTGCGTGTTCTACGTGCCGGGTACACTGGGTGACATTCAGCTTGAACTGTTTGCGGTGTTGCGCGCATGAGCCAATCGATAAAGAGACCCACCCCGTGCGTGGATATTGATGCCCTATTAGAGGATACCTGGTTACAGGTGATCAGCCTGCGTCAGGGCATAGCCTGCGAGGAAGGCGACGGGGAGAGGTTCTGGCAGCGCTGCGTTGACCGTATCGAACACGTTCATCAGACGTTAACCGACGCCGGTGTTAGCGCGCAAAACTGCCAGCACATCATGTATGCCCAATGTGCGGTGCTGGATGAAACCGTCAAAGGGCGTGACGTGCAGGATGATGCCTACTTCAGGTGGTGCGACTTCCCGCTACAGGCCCATTTTTTCAGCACCTTGAACGCGGGCGATCAGCTCTATGAGCGGATGCGTACCGTGTTGCGTGAAGCGGCACCGGACAGTGCGGTACTGACCTGTTTTCACCGTGTGTTGATGCTGGGTTTTTTGGGCGGCTATCGCTCATTGGCGGTGACGGAACGTGAACAACTGGTCGAACAGCTCTCCGCCCGGGTCCCGGAGTTCGGCTTTGCGTCGTCACGCCCGGTGCTGGCGAACGCGACGTCCCGCAACCACCTTGACGCGTGGCTGCGTCACTGGCCGGTGCGCGTGGGGCTGGCCGGGCTGGCCGTGGTATTATTGTGGTGGGGGCTAGACCATTGGCTGTCTGGCCTGCTGTCGACCTTATTGCCTGGGTCAGCATCATGAGTCCACGGTGGCGATGGGGTCTATGGCTATGGGCTGGCTTATTGGCCAGCATCCTCTGCCTGTTTTTCCTGCCTCTCTCCCCCCCCTGGCGCTGGATAGCCTTCTTGCTCGTGATGTTGACCGGTGCTGTCGGCATCTGGCGAACGGGCCGCCAGCCGAGTGCGGCATTGAACGACACCCGGCTCGACGGACTACCGCCCGAGAGTTACCGCTTGCCCGTGGTGCTGGTCTGTGGTGACGGCCTGGCCTCGCTGTTTGGCAGCGGCAACCTGCACCAGGGCGCTCAGGGATGCTGGTTACGGGTGGATGACATCAGCCAACTGAGCCCGTTTACGCGGCAACTGCTGTGGCGACGCCCCGCGTGGGCAGCACAGTTGGCCGTGATGGTTTCGGTCAACCCACAGCAACAGACGGACGAACGCACACTCACCACGGTGTTACATGAATTACGCTGGCAACGGATGCAACTGCGCCGAGAGACCTCTTGCACGTTACCGGTCCTGTTGTGCAGTACGGTGGCGACCTGCCTCGCTAATGCCCCTCAGTGGCTCTCCCAACAGCAGGCGAAGCCCGTTACCGTATGGCCGACTCTCACCCTGCCGGAACCCCTGGCCTACTGGCAACGCCAAGGCAGCAATAGCCAACAGGCGGAGCGGGTGCAACAGACCGTGCTGTTCCGCCACCACCATGAGTGGCTACAGGCACAGGTGCTACCGGTATTGCAAGCCCGTCATGACGACGTTGCCTGCATCGTCCCACAACAGGTGCTCCTGCATCACGTCGCCGGGTTACCGGGCCTCAAACCTGCCTCTCTCTGGCAGCAGTGGCTGGTGACCCATACCGCCCTGACGCAAGTGGCGGGCTGGCATCCGGCGCAAGCCGCAGAAGACACTGTGCGACTACCTGATTTTATCTTTGCCGATCTTCCGGTCGGCGGCGGTGTATCGTCACGCCAGCGCACATTGCGCCATGCAGTGACCTTGCTGACGGGGGCTGTCGTGCTGGCCTTATGCAGCAGCGCGTGGCACAACCAGCAATTACTGCACCGTATCGTCTTCGATATTCGCTATTACGACAGTGTGGATGCGAAAGATCCCCTCGCAAAAGCCAAGGCGGTTGAGATATTGCGGCAACATGCGGCACAGCTCAATGACGGGTTCCGCAACGGTGAACCCCTGCGCCTGAGTCTGGGACTGTACCAAGGTGAACGCCTGCGTCAGCCGCTACTGGCGGCGATCAAACGCTATGTTCCGCCGTTGACCTCCCCGACAGCCCCCATTGCCGAGTCTGTTCTACACACCGTGCGCCTCGACAGCCTCTCGCTGTTTGACACCGGCAAAGCGGTGCTCAAACCCGGCTCAACCAAGGTCCTGGTCAGTGCGCTGCTCAACATCAAAGCCAAACCGGGCTGGTTGATTGTAGCAACGGGGCACACCGACAGCACCGGCGATGCACAGACCAACCAGCAGCTCTCACTCAAACGGGCCGAAGCGGTGCGTGACTGGATGTTACACACCAGCGACGTGTCGCCCACCTGTTTTGCCGTTCAGGGGTATGGCGCAAGCCGCCCGGTGGTAAACAATGACACGGAGGCAGGCCGTGCGGCCAACCGCCGTGTTGAAATCAGTCTGGTACCGCAGGCAGATGCCTGCCAGGTAGCAGACTCTCCCCCCGCGTTATCGGCTAAGGACGACGCACTCACTCAAAAAATGGAGAAGTAACCCATGGCAATTCCTGTTTATCTGTGGCTGAAGGACGACGGCGGTGCCGACATCAAAGGCTCCGTCGATGTGAAAGACCGTGAAGGCAGCATCGAAGTGGTGGCTCAGGAGCACAACCTGTATATCCCGACCGACAACAACACCGGCAAACTGACGGGCACCCGTATCCACACCCCGTTCCTGTTCACCAAGGAAATCGATGCGTCCAGCCCGTACCTGTACAAGG
Organism: Serratia sp. JSRIV004; assembly: GCF_019968705.1. Classification (NCBI taxonomy): domain Bacteria; kingdom Pseudomonadati; phylum Pseudomonadota; class Gammaproteobacteria; order Enterobacterales; family Yersiniaceae; genus Serratia; species Serratia sp. JSRIV004. The sequence continues at coordinate 746,156 of NZ_CP074140.1, forward strand.
CGGTGACCACCGGCCAGACCCTGAAATCCGCCGAGTTCAAATGGTATCGCATCAACGACGCGGGCCAGGAAGTGGAGTATTTCAACACCAAACTGGAAAACGTCAAACTGGTGAAAGTTGCGCCAAAAATGCACGACGTCAAAGACCCGGCCAAAGAGAAGCATAACCACCTCGAAGCCATCGAACTGCGTTACGAAAAAATCACCTGGACCTACAAAGACGGCAACATCATTCATTCCGATTCCTGGAACGAGCGTACTACCGCGTAATACAGACTGCAGACGGCGCTGTCGTCTGCTTTTTTCACAGTGCCTGCGTGCGGGTGCTATGAAAAAATCCGAACCCTGCCTCTACGACCTTATGCGCTTTGGTTGACAGCGAAGGGCGGTAGCGTGCCCGAACCTGAACACCCTCAAGAGAGAATCGATATGGAAAGTCAATCTGCTGTTTTGTTGCGCCGTTTGAACCCTTATTGCGCCCGTGCGCTGGAAGGCGCGGCCTCGCTGTGTCAGACCCGTGCCCATGCCCAGATCACCCCGGAACACTGGCTGCTGAAACTGCTGGAGCAGGGCGAAGGCGACCTCACCGTGCTGGCCCGCCGTTATGAGTGGAATATGGATGCCGTCTGGCAGGCGTTACTCGGCTGGCTGGACGACCACCCCCGCTCGGTGCGCAGCCGCCCGGCACTCTCGGCCTCACTGGAAACGTTGCTGAAACAGGCCTGGCTGACCGCCAGCCTGGCCGGTGATGACCAGATCCGCAGTCAACATCTATTAACCGCCCTGCTGGAAACCCCCACACTGGTGCAATGTGACGGCATCTGGCCGCTCCTCACCCTCACCGCCAGCCAGCTTGAGCGCCTGCGCCCGCTGCTCGACAACCAATCGGAAGAACGCCCCGAACGGCAACAACAGGCCAGCCTCAATCTACCCAGTTCCTCGCTCACTGAACCCACTGCCGACAGCGACAGCATTAACCTCGCGGGTCACACCTTGAGCGAAGCCCTGCAGGCCGCGCTGGATAAATACACCCTCGACGTCACCGCCAAAGCCAGAGCCGGGCAGATCGACCCGGTGTTCGGGCGCGACACCGAGATCCGCCAGATGGTGGATATCCTCTCCCGTCGCCGCAAAAACAACCCGATACTGGTCGGTGAACCGGGCGTGGGGAAAACCGCCCTGGTGGAAGGGCTGGCGCTGCGCATTGCTGAGGGCAACGTGCCGGACAGCCTGAAAACCGTCAGCCTCCGCACGCTCGATCTCGGCCTGCTGCAAGCCGGGGCGGGCGTCAAAGGCGAGTTTGAACAGCGGCTGAAAAACGTCATCGAGGCAGTGCAACACTCGCCGACCCCGGTGCTGCTGTTTATCGACGAAGCCCACACGCTCATCGGTGCCGGTAATCAGGCCGGTGGCGCGGATGCGGCCAACCTGCTCAAACCGGCGCTGGCACGCGGCGAACTGCGCACCCTTGCGGCTACCACCTGGAGCGAATACAAACAGTACTTTGAACGTGACGTCGCCCTCGAGCGCCGCTTCCAAATGGTGAAAGTGGACGAGCCGGACGACGACACCGCCTGTCTGATGCTGCGCGGGCTGAAATCGCGCTATGCCGAGCATCATGGTGTCCATATTACCGATGACGCGGTAAAGGCGGCGGTCACGCTGTCGCGCCGTTACCTGACCGGTCGCCAACTGCCCGACAAGGCGATAGACCTGCTCGATACCGCCAGCGCGCGGGTGCGCATGGGACTGGATACGGAACCGGAGGTGTTGATGCAGGTCAGGGCCGAGCGGGCGGCGTTGCAACTGGAACAGCAGGCGATAGAAACCGATAACCAACTGTGTGCCGACACCGAACCGACGCGACTGGCGGACATCAGTGACCGTATTGAGGTCTTGTTGTGCGAGCAACACGCCCTGGAACACCGTTACGAACAGGAACGCACCCTGGCGCAACAGCTTCTGGTAGTACGGCAGGATCCGAACCGGTCGGCGGAGGTGGTGGCACTGCGGCAGCAGTTGATTACCCTGCAGGGCTCAATGCCGTTGCTGTCACTGGATGTCGACCCTCGGACGGTGGCCACGGTGATTGCCGACTGGACCGGGGTGCCACTCTCGTCGTTGATGAAGGACGAACAGAGCGACCTGCTGACGCTTGAACACCCGCTGGCCACCCGCGTGGTTGGCCAGGCTAAGGCGCTGAATGCCATCGCCCAACGGCTGCGTGCCGCCAAAACCGGCCTGACACCGGAGAACGGCCCGCAAGGGGTGTTCCTGCTGGTTGGCCCCAGCGGTGTCGGCAAAACTGAAACCGCGCTGGCGCTGGCAGACGTGCTGTACGGCGGGGAGAAATCGCTGATCACCATCAACCTCTCCGAATACCAGGAACCCCACACCGTCAGCCAACTCAAAGGCTCACCGCCGGGCTACGTCGGTTACGGCCAGGGCGGCATCCTCACCGAGGCGGTGCGCAAACGCCCCTACAGCGTGGTGCTGCTGGACGAAGTGGAAAAAGCCCACCGGGATGTGATGAACCTGTTCTATCAGGTGTTTGACCGCGGCTTTATGCGCGACGGTGAAGGGCGTGAGATTGATTTTCGCAACACGGTGATCCTGATGACCTCGAACCTGGGCAGTGACTCGCTGATGCAGTTGCTGAATGAACAGCCCGAGGCCACCGAAGGCGACCTGCACGACCTGCTGCGCCCGGTACTGCGGGACCACTTCCAGCCTGCGTTGCTGGCCCGCTTCCAGACCGTGATATACCGCCCACTGGCGCAGGAAGCGATGCGCACCATCGTACAGATGAAATTGCATCAGGTCAGTCAACGCCTGCAACGCCACTACGGGCTCACGGCCCACATAGGCGACAGTCTGTATGACGCACTGACTGCCGCCTGTCTGCTGCCGGATACCGGTGCGCGTAATGTCGACAGCCTGCTCAACCAGCAGATATTGCCGGTGCTGAGCCAGCAGTTACTGACTTATATGGCGGCGAAGCAGACGCCCAAGACCCTGACACTGGGCTGGGATGAAGAAGACGGCATTGTGCTGGAATTTAACGGAGAAGAGCAATGAGTGACAAAATCCCTGCTATCGCCTTCGACCACAGCCACCATAAACTGACGGTTCGCGGCAACAAGGCCCCGCTGGATGTGGTCGGTTTTGGCGCGGAAGAAGCCCTGAGCGCCCCCTTCTGCTATGCCATCGAATTCAGCAGCAGCGAGCAGCATATCGGCCCGGCGACGATGTTGATGCAGGATGCCTCGCTCACCCTGCAAGCCACGGTGGTGAAGGCGTTTGGCGTGGCTATCCAACAGCCGCAGCGCGTCATTCAAGGCATCATCACGGGTTTTAAGCACCTTTCTACCTCGAAAGATGAAAGCCGTTATGAAGTTTGCCTGCAACCGCGTTTGGCTCTGCTGTCGCGCAGCCACCAGAACTGTATCTATCAGGACATCTCGGTGCCGGGCATTGTGGAGAAAATCCTGCGCGAGCGCCACGACATGCGCGGTCAGGATTTTGTCTTTACGCTGGTTAACGAATACCCTCGCCGTGAACAGGTGATGCAGTATGGCGAAGACGACCTGACCTTTATCACCCGCTTGCTGGCGGAGGTAGGTATCTGGTTCCGTTTTACCGCCGACCCCAAGCTTAACATTGACGTGGTGGAGTTTTACGATGACCAGCAGCATTACTCGCAGGGACTTACCCTGCAGGCAGTGCCCCCGTCCGGCATGCATGACAGCGGTGTTGAATCGGTGTGGGATTTATCCAGCAGCCACCAGGTGGTGGAGAAATCGGTCAGCACCCACGATTACAACTACCGCACCGCCATTGCAGACCTGAGCAGCCAGGTGGATGTGACCCGCGGTGACGCCACCACCTACGGTGAAGCGTATCACTACGCGGACAACTACCTGACGGCAGGCAGTGAAGGGCGTGACCCGGAGCCGGAAAGCGGGGCTTTTTATGCTCGTCTGCGTCATGAGCGCTACCTGAACAACCAGACAGGCTTCTCCGGTGTTGCCAATACCGCCAGCCTGGTACCAGGGTTAGAGCTGAAAGTCACTGGTCCACATGCCCCCCCGGCCTTTACCCAAGGCGTGATTATCGTGCGTACCCGCAGTTCCGCCCGCCGTGACCGCAGCTTTGAGGTAGCGTTTGACGCGATACCCTATTCGGAGGATTACTGTTTTCGCCCGGCGCTCATCAGCAAGCCCACCATGGCGGGCACCTTGCCTGCACGGGTGACCAGCACCACCGCCAACGACCCTTACAGCCATATCGACAAAGAGGGACGTTACCGGGTCAACATGCTGTTTGACCGCGACACCTGGGAGCAGGGGTATGAAAGCCTGTGGGTTCGGCAAGCTCGCCCCTACGCGGGAGACGCCTACGGCCTGCACCTGCCGCTGTTGGCTGGAACCGAAGTGGCGATAGCGTTTGAAGGTGGCAATCCGGATAGGCCTTACATTGCGCACGCCTTGCATGACTCGGCGCACAGCGACCCTGTGACTATCCGCAACTACAAGCGCAACGTCCTGAGGACCCCACGGAATAACAAGATCCGGCTGAGCGATGAGAAAGGCCGCGAGCATATCAAGGTCAGCACGGAATTCGGCGGTAAGAGCCAGCTTAACCTGGGGCATCTGGTCGACAGCGAAAAGCAGCAGCGGGGGGAAGGCTTTGAGCTGCGCACCGACCTGTTTGGGGCGATACGCGCGGAGAAAGGGATATTTATCAGCGCCGATGGGCAGGCCAAGGCACAGGGCAAGGTGCTGGAGATGCAACCGGCCATCAACCTCTTGAACCGCACCCAAGACCAGATGCGGGGTATTTCAACAGATGCGCAAAGTGCCAGCGCCAACCCGGCAGACGTGCAGGCACAAATTCATTTGTTGCAGCAAAACCTGAATGAATTAAAAGCCGCGGTTTTACTGTTGAGCGCCCCCAAAGGGATTGCCCTGACCAGTGGTGAACATCTGCAACTGTCAGCTAATCAGAACCTGATCGCCACGGCGGGTAAAAATGCGGATGTCAGCGTAGCCAAAAACTTCTTTATCGGTGTGGGGAATACCCTGAGCGTTTTTGTGCGCAAGCTGGGGATGAAGTTGATTGCCAATCAGGGGCCGATCACCGTACAGGCGCAGAACGACCTGTTCGAGTTACTGGCCCGCAAGGCCATTACTATCACCAGTACCGAAGATGAAATCCAGATCACCGCAAAAAAGAAGATCACGCTGAACGCGGGGGGCAGTTATATCACACTGGATGCGAACAAGATTGAGTCGGGAACGGCGGGCGATTATCTGGTAAAGAGTGCGCACTTTGGTTACAGCGGTGCGGCCACACAAAGCGTAGAGCCCCCGACCCTGTCAGACAGGGTTACAGACCCTGCAGTACGTTCATTATTTTCTTGATTAAGGTACAGAACAATGATTATCAGTCCTCCGAGATTACGTGACCAAAACAGTTCAGAAAGCGATGCCGATTGGGTAGAACGGATGATCCCGATTGATGTCCAGCGCAATTATCCGCTTAACAGCCGTCATGCCTGGCACGGTGGTGTGCATTTGGTGCACAGCGATATTGGCAGCAACGTGGAATATATACGTGCGATTGCGGATGGTATGGTGATCTCGTTGCGTCAACCCAGTCAGGAAAAACGGGATAAACCGCCGTTGAACTACAACGGGGGGACTGATTTTGGCTACGTCTTGCTCAAGCATGAGACTGAAATAGGCAGCGGTGAGGCTGGTAAAGTCGAGTATTACTCCCTGTATATGCACATGGGGAGTATCAAAAGTGAGGTAAAACAGGGAGCCAGGGTTTATCGCAAAGACCCACTGGGCCAGGTGGGAAAGATTGATGGTCGAAATGGTATTCACTTCCAGATATTTTGCGATGATGCCAATCTGCCAAAACTGGTGGGGCGCACGACGCCGGAGCTGGATCTGAGCAAGGATGGGCGCACGGATGCGGTCTACGGTGATATGCACTTTTATCTGCCTACCGGTACGCCATTTTACCCAGCGAGGCCGGCGAATAACGGGTTAACGCCGAGAGAAAACGCACTGTATAGAAGTAGCGAACCGCTGTTTGTGACCATGCGTTTTGATAAAGGCAGTTGCAGCATGACTACCCGGCAGAAAGCCCCCGCGCCGAAAAGCGGCTATACGGAAGTGGGGGACGTGTTGGTTAACGCGGATGGGGCGGATTATGAATATAATCTTTATAAAACCACGCTTGATTTATATCCGGACAGCCCGAGTGCCGGTTATGAGTTATTGCGTTTTGGGCGGGTGATTAATACCGAACATGAAACTCTGGTGCCAGCCAACGCGCCGTTGTGGCGTACCGTCAACTATCCGGGAGGTAAAGGCTGGGTCAATCTGGCGGCCAGTGAAATCAAAAAGTTCGGCGACGGAGATTTTCCGCACTGGATGGGGTGGCTGCTTGTCGACGACGATACCGATACTAACAGCCAATGCAATTCGCTGAGTGTGATGTGCCGAACGCGCGATGAACTGAGTCGAACGATTTGTCATTTTCCGCTGGAATGGAATGAAGTAACGGCGGAGGCGCGTTATGGTTGGTTGAAATCGGCGCTGACAGACGTGAGTGTTGATATTGAAAAAGCGAATGAAGTCTTGTGTACCAAGCCTGATACGGTGGCGGGTTTTTCACCCCCTGTCTCTGCTGAGTTTGAACTGGCTGCTGCGCAGGTCAGTCTGGCGGAAAAAGACTGGAATGCGTTGATAGCGCATATCAAAGCCTTATGCTTTAACACCGATGCGTTGGGTTTACCCTCTGGGCTGGTCTGGCACTTTGAGCCACGGCAGTTTATTACGCATTTTAGGAAGTGTAATTGGAACTCAAAAAATGAGTTGGCATTAATATATCCAGATAATATATACCCTGTAACTATTTTGAAAAAAATAAGTAAAACACCGGACTCTGTACGAGAAAATTACCGTAGTATAATTAATAAAGCTTTGGAAAAATATCTAATTGTCACTCCCACAAGGAAGTCTCATTTTTTTGGACAGGGAGCGGTTGAGTCATATATGCTTGTTCTGATGATTGAAGGTGCAGCTAGCTTTAGTAAGAATCCATCTCACCCCAGCTTTGGTAGTGAAATTGATGGATATTATAATCCACCTACAGGAGGATATCTTGATTATCTAAATGGTCGTCTAGGTAATATTGAGTCAGGTGATGGTCCTAAGTTTAGAGGGCGAGGTATGAAGCAGTTAACGGGTAGGGAAAATTATAGTAAATATTGGGGGTACAGAGGATGGATTGATATAATGAAATACAAGATGACATATAAAGGGTTTGTTGAGCAGTGGTGGAATCCAACAAGAGTCAGTAAAGCACCTGTAATTTCAGAACCTCAGGCATTATCTTTAAATAATTACAACTGCATTGATGCTGGTGGTTGGTATTGGACTGCGGGAGCTAGGCCTAATAAATTTTTATCAATTAATAAAGCTATTATTGAAGGTGGTGTTAGTTTTGAACATTCAAGATCTGTGACATACTCTATTAATGGTGGGCATAATGCTGATGTGGAACGATGGAATCATACTGTTAGGATATCTAAAGTATTAATGGATGGGATTAATTGATATGAGGAAAAACATTATAATTTCATGTTTAGCGTTAATGTCAATATGTTATTTTTTAGGTTATAGTTTCGCCTTTGCACTTACTGTTGATAAGTCGGGAAATAGCGATGTTAAAATTAAAAATCTAGGGAGGTATCTTTACCTTAAAACAGATGTAAATTTGACAGGTTATAATATTAATTGCTCTGGGGATAGATTGATTTTATGGGGACACCCTATAAAAATTAATGAGAGTAACCCGCAGGATAGTACTGTGATTTTATTTGATTTATCAAAACAAAAAATTTTGAAGAAGATTGGTTTTAGTAAGGGAGTTTTTGATGTTGACTTTTTAACGAAATCTGATGAGGCATATATTGGTAGTGACCCTGGTTTCATTATCAATACTAATACGGGGGGGGTGGCTACAGTGCCGCAAGATTTTGTTCCTGATGCTCATGGCCTTTTCGAACAATGCGTAAAAGATAAAGGCTGGAAATATGATAAATATGAAAATTAAGGGTAGGGAAATAAAACGATGAAAGGAGTTATTCGTATCGGTGATAAAACCACCCACGGCGGTACGGTCACAGCGGGGTCGTCCACTATGAAATTCGGTGGTATTGGTGTTGCCCGTCTCGGGGATCCAGTCTCTTGTCCCCAACACCGAGATACTGTAATCAGCGAGGGGCACGCTACGTTCTGTGATAACGGGATCCCGGTGGCCTTCCACGGCCATCGGTGTGCCTGTGGGTGTACCCTGCTATCTTCCCTGTCTCAAGCCACAGCGAGTTAATCCTTATGCCTGTCAGATTGGATCGTCTACCCGGATTGGCACCGCGTCCGGTGCCAATCCGCTGGTGGCGTTGGCTGGGCGTTTTTCCCTGTTTCCTGCTGACTGGGGTGCTGGCGACGGCATTACGGGGGGGAGAGTCCGTGGGGCGTCAGCCGTTACTGTTCTGGCTACTGGCCCTGGGGATCCCCTCACTGTTCTGGGGCCTGTTGGTTACGGTACGTTGGTTGGTCTACGTCGGTCAGCATCTGGTGGCCGATGGTTGGGATGAACGCCATTGGCAGGTGTTGTTACAGCAAACCCGACAAGGCCGCCGTTCACTTCAGGTGTTGGCAGCGGTATTACACACAGCACATACCGATGAGGAAAATCCTGATGCTCAGCTTTCTGCTCTGGTGCAAAACGAAAATGCCCTGTTATCACAACCCTCCTGGCAAGGTCAGGCCGCAGTGCGGCATAGCCGGTTGCCGCAGTTTGAGGGCGAGTCATCGGAAGTGATGACGCAACGCCTGCTATTTTCGGTGTTCACGACGCTGGCTGAAACCTTAGCCCCCTTGGCGGATGACATTCCCCTAAAGCTGATATTGGGATCTGATACGGCATTATCTGACGAGGCATTACAACAGGTGTGGCAGGCCGCCTGGAATGATGCGGATATTGTCCACTCAATGAGCCGTGTTGACTGTGTGGGATTGTCGGGGGTGGATGACTGGCTGGATAACCATATTCATGAGGAGGCACTCCTGGTTGTGGTGGCGTTGCAGATACATTCTCAGCAACCAGAGATGACCGCCGAATCGGTCGTAGGGCTGATTTTCGGCAACCGGTTGACCCAAAAAACGTTGCCTCCGTTGGCGTATCTGCACCGTCCGGAATTCGCCACTGAAGCTCGACTGGAATACGGTGTCCGTCAGGCCCTGGACTGGGTACCGATTTCCCCTGAGTCACTTAACCATGTGTGGTTTTCCGGCCTGGACGAGGAGAATATAGCCTCGCTCAGCACGGTAATGGAAACGGTGGCATTTCCGGTGACACGTGAGCAGGGCATTTACGACGTGGGCACCTCGCTGGGTCACCCCGGATGCGTTACCCCCTGGCTGGCGATTGCTGCTGCCACACAGGCCGCTCAGTTGACACAGTCCCCCCAGTTTATCTTTAGTGGGGCGTCAGCGCCTGGCGCTGGCGTCTGGAATACCGTGGTTTCTCCCTATAATCCTTCGCAGGAGATGACGCAGTGATGCGCACCTGGACTCGTTCTTACTTCTGGCCATTAGCTATCCTCGTACTGCTAACCGCTGCTATCATGAGCTGGCTGGTCTGGCGTCAACCGCATGTGCTGGGGATCCCCCCCAACAGTAACGCACACCGTTTCTGGCAATGGGGCATTGTAGGCGGTACCGGTTTTTTCTTGCTGTCGATAGCACTCTATTATGCTGCAATCCGTCGTGCAGGTCGTCAAGCCTATGAGGCACAGCGGCAAGCACTGAAAGGGGATGATGTCTTGCGGGCAGAAAAAGAGGTACAACGCGTCCCGCCATTACAAAACGAAACTGCATTGCTTAAAACCCACCTGCGCCGCCGCTATGGCCTGTTCTGGCGTTATAAAGTGCGGTTGCTGATGGTGGTGGGTGAGCCTGAACAGATTGCCGCTTTGGCCCCCACACTGGCTGATCAAGGTTGGCTGGAAGGGCAGCGCACCGTCTTGCTGCACGGCGGCAGCCTACGTGAACTGATCGACCCGGCACGCCTGACTGCATGGCGCACACTGTGCCGCAGTCGCCCGTTGGATGGCGTGGTCTGGGCCGTCACTCAGGCACAGAGCGAGGGTGCCGCGTGGCTGGATAATGGCCTGCGCACGCTGGAAAAAGCCGGTGAGGCGCTGCGCTATCAGCCCCCCGTTTATCTGTGGCAGGTGTGTGAGAGCGGTTGGGCGCAGGATGAGCGGGTCACGCAACCGGTCGGTGTACTGTTCCCGGCGAAGGCCACCCCAACGACCCTTGAACAGCAGTTGATCTCGCTGTTACCGCCGTTACGCGGACAGGGCATGCAGCAGGTCTTGGCGCAGCCGTCGCATGATTTCCTGTTGCGCTTGGGGCAATCACTAAAAAATAAACAGGCCGCCCGCTGGCGACAGGTGTTGACACCATGGTTCGCCGATTACGCTACCCGCATTCCGTTGCGTGGGTTGATGTTCAGCCTGCCAGAGGTGTCCACGAACGCTTCTGCGAACGTGCATGAAAAAGCCTGGAGCGCTCCGGCCAGTTGGCAAGGGCTGCTGGCGGATTGCCGTTCGGCTCCGGGCCGCCGCGTCGGTCTTCCCTGGGAGCAGACGCTGTATACCGGCCTGCTGACATTGATGGTGTTGTGGGGCGCAGGCAGCGTGGCGTCGTTTACCGTCAATCGCCAGCAGATGCTCTCGGTCGCTGAGGGGGCACAGCGCCTTGCAAAGCCGCAGCCCGTGTCGGATGAACAGGTGATCGCCCTGCATGCGCTGCGTAATGATATTGGCCGTTTACAGTCGCGCGTGGCGAATGGTGCGCCGTGGTATCAGCGTTTTGGTCTGGACCATAATGCCCAACTGCTTGCGACCCTCATGCCGTGGTATGGCAACGTCAGCAACCGTCTGATCCGCGATGCCGCTGTAGAAAGCCTGCAACAACAACTCGGCGTCGTGGCCAACCTGCCCGCCAATAGCCCGAAACGCGCTGCACTGGCAAAATCCGGTTATGACCAACTGAAAGCGTACCTGATGATGGTGCGCCCGGAAAAAGCCGACGGTGCCTTTTACGCTCAGGTGATGAAAACCACCGAGCCACTTCGCCCGGGTGTCTCTCCCGGTCTCTGGCAGAGTCTGGCACCCGACCTGTGGCAGTTTTATGCCCACAACCTGCCCGGCCAGCCGAGCTGGAAAATCGTACCGGACAAGGCCCTGGTGTCACAGACCCGGCAGGTGTTGCTGGGTGAAATCGGCCAGCGTAATGCCGAAAGCACGCTGTATGAAAACATGCTGCTGTCTGTGCGCCGCAACTCTGCGGACATGACGCTTGTTGACATGACGGGGGAAACCGATGCGCAACGGCTGTTCACGAGCGCTGAAACCGTACCGGGCATGTTCACCCGCAAAGCGTGGGATGAACAGATCCTGCAGGCGATAGACAACGCGGTCACTTCGCGGCGTGAAGAGATTGACTGGGTGCTCAGCGATAACCGCCGTGCCATCTCCGATGACATCTCACCGGAAGCACTGAAAAAACGCCTGACCGAACGTTACTTCACCGACTTTGCCGGTGCCTGGCTGAGTTTTCTCAACAGCCTGCACTGGAATGAGGCGAAAAACCTGTCTGATGTGATTGACCAACTCACCTTGATGAGTGATGTTCGCCAGTCGCCGTTGATTGCGCTGATGAACACCGTAGCCTGGCAGGGACAAACCGGGCAGCAGACCGACGCGCTGTCAGACTCGCTGGTGAAATCGGCCAAGGCCCTGATGAATAAAGACGCCGAACCGGCGATAGACCAGCAGGCCAGCGGCCCGGTCGGCCCGTTGGATGAGACCTTCGGGCCGTTGTTGACGTTGATGGGCAAAGGCAACGCGCAGACGATGATGTCGTCCGATAGCTCACTTAGCCTGCAAACATTGCTGACCCGCGTTACCCGTGTGCGACTGAAACTCCAGCAGGTTGCGAATGCTTCAGACCCGCAGGCAATGACGCAGGTCCTGGCTCAGACCGTTTTCCAGGGCAAAAACGTCGATCTGACTGATACGCAGGAATACGGCAGCCTGATCGCCGCCAGTCTGGGTGAAGAATGGAGTGGCTTCGGCCAGACGATGTTTGTTCAGCCGCTGACACAGGCCTGGGAAACGGTGTTGCAGCCTTCGTCAGCCAGCCTGAATGACCGCTGGAAAAACGCCATTGTGGCGAACTGGAAGTCGGCCTTTGACGGGCGCTACCCGTTTGCCGTCAGTAAAAGCGATGCCTCCCTGCCGATGCTGGCCGACTTCATCCGCAAAGACAGCGGGCGCATCGACAGTTTCCTGACCCGTGAACTGAGTGGGGTACTGCATAAAGAAGGCACCCGCTGGGTACCGGACAGGGTCAACAATCAGGGGCTGACCTTTAATCCCGACTTCCTGGCGGCCATTAATCAGCTGAGCCAGATTTCTGACATCCTGTTCACCGACGGCAGCCAAGGGCTGCGGTTTGAGTTGTTGGCTCGTCCGGTGCCGGATGTGGTGGAAACCCATCTGTCGATTGACGGACAAAAACTGCATTACTTCAATCAGATGGAAAGCTGGCAGAGCTTCCGCTGGCCAGGCGATACCTATAAACCCGGGACCCTGCTGACATGGACCACGACATCCGCCGGTGCCCGTTTGTACGGTGACTATCAGGGCACTTGGGGGCTTATTCGCTGGCTTGAACACACAAAACAGAAAAAGCTGGACGAAGGCCGCTATCAGTTGACGTTCACGACACCGGACAAGCAGCCGCTTCAATGGATATTGCGCACCGAGCTGGGCAAAGGTCCGCTGGGTCTGTTGCCGCTGCGTAACTTCACGCTGCCCAATCAGATCTTCCTGATACAAACACCGGTGCAAAGCGAACCCCCTTTTGATCCCGATGCGATCGCCGAGGAACAATAATGGCCACATTGACCACACTACAAAACGCCTGTGGTGCAGAACGTGAATCGCTTTTAAAACAGGCGCATCTTCAGGCTGAACGTTGGGATAATTGGCTGAAACCGATCTCGTCAGATCACCCTGCCGGAACCGACCCCGGCTACGACGATGATTTTCAGCAGATGCGCGAAGAGGTCAATAAGCTCTCTGGCGCAGACACCACGCTGACCTGCGCGCTGGCGGAAAAACTGCTGACGGGTCAGTGCAAGGACGTTCGTGTTGCGACGTATTACCTCTGGGCTCGGCTGCATCGTGACGGCGAGGCGGGTCTGGCCGAGGGCCTTTCCCTGCTGGCCGGGCTGATAAACCGCTTTGGTGAATCGTTACATCCGCAGCGGGCCGCAAGCCGAAAAGCGGCGCTGGAATGGATCTCCGGCCCCCGCGTACGGGATAGCCTGTCGCTGTATCCGGAAGTCGACAACGTTGATTTTGCGCGTATTGTGGGCGCACTGACGGTCATAGAACACGGCGTGAGCAGCTGGGATGACGCCTCTCGTCCGCAACTCGGCGCATTGTTTTCCTCACTCGAAAATCGGCTCGTTCAATCCGGTGGGATGAACGCCGTCGTTCCGCAAAACAGCAGTGCGTCTTCCTCTGCGCAGGAGAGCAACAGTGCATCGCCTTCATTGCGGCCTGTGCAATCCGGGCGTGATCTGCTCGATCAGGCCAAATCGCTGGCGAAGTACCTGCGCGATCAACCGTTGGGTTGGCTCGCCGGGCATCATCTTATTAAAAGCGTGCGCTGGGACACGGTACACGAACTGCCCTCGCTGGATGCCCGCGGGCGAACCCGCCTGATGCCACCACGCCCCGAATACCGCGCACAGCTCAAACGCCTATACCTGCAACAAAGCTGGATCGACCTGCTGGATCAGGCAGAGTCGATGTTTGCCGAAGGCGCGAACCACTTCTGGCTGGACGTGCAGTGGTATTTACACCAGGCACTCACGAAATCTGGCGCACCCTATGAAGGCTGGGCAACGTGCATTACGCAGGATCTCAATCTGCTTCTGACCCGTCTGCCGGGGATGGAAAGTTTATGCTGGAGCGACGGCACGCCGTTTGCTGATGAAGTGACACAAAGCTGGATCACTCAGCAGGTGCTGGAGTCTGCCAGCGGATGGGATAGTGAAACCGCCGTTGCGGTGACGTCGGGCGAAGACGATATTCTTCAGTTCGAATCTGAAGCGCTGGCGCAAGCCGACAGCGACGGTGTTGAAACGGCGCTGCAGTGGTTGCAGTCACGCCCGGGGATCAGTACGCCGCGTCACCAGTGGCTGATACGTCTGGTGATGGCACGCGTTGCGGAGCAGTTCGGTAAAAGTGATATGGCCTTGCATTTGCTGGACAATCTCGATAACGGGGGGACGGTGCTCACTTTGCAACAGTGGGCACCAGAATTAATTTTTGAGGTCAAAGCCCGGCGGCTGAAGCTTCTGCGCATGAAAGCACAACGTAGCGGCGGTGACAAAAACAGCCTGTTGACGGAAATGGACAACCTGCTCAGCGGGTTGATAGCACTCGATCCTGCCCGCGCTGCCGTGCTGTGTGGCTAACCAATAACTCTGCCAGATTAACTGTGGATCTCTATGGACGATTTAACCCTGCGTTATTTTGAAGCCGAAATGCGTTACCTGCGCGAGGCGGGCGACGAATTTGCGCGTGCGCATCCCGACCGGGCGTCTGCACTCAACCTTGACAAAACCGGGGCCCGTGACCCGTATGTGGAACGCCTGTTTGAAGGTTTTGCCTTTCTGATGGGGCGTCTGCGTGAAAAGCTCGACGATGACCTGCCCGAACTGACCGAAGGGCTGGTCAGCCTGTTGTGGCCACACTATCTGCGCACCATTCCCTCCCTGTCTATTGTGGAGTTCACTCCGGAATGGCAGAGCATGAAAGAGCCCATGGCGGTGAGTAAAGGCTTTGAAATACTTTCGCGCCCTATCGGTGAACGTCGCACACGCTGCCGGTACACCACCACGAAGGATATTGAGCTGCTGCCTCTCACCCTGAACCGCGCGGTGCTGGATACCGAGCCAGATGGCCGCTCGGTGATCCGCTTGCGCTTTACCTGCAGTGAACTGGTGGACTGGAGCGTCATCACTCTGCGCCATCTGCCGTTCTATTTTGACGCCGATACACCGCTGGCCTGCGCCTTGCATGAGGCGCTAACGCTTAACACCGCCAAACTCTGGATACGCCTGCCGGGCCAGGCTGACCGTCAACCGCTGGACGCATTCTTTGCGCCACAGGGCTTTAGTGATAAGGACACACTGTGGCCAAAAGGGGACAGTGCGTTCAGCGGTTATCAACTGCTGCTGGAGTATTTCACCTTCCGTGAAAAATTCATGTTTGTCGCGCTCAGGGGACTGGACGCGGTGACGTTACCGGCAGATCTGGCCTGGTTTGAAATCGATGTGGTGCTGGAGAAGCGCTGGGAGCACGACTTCTCGTTCTCGGAAAAACACCTGCGGCTGCACTGCGTGCCGGTCATTAATCTCTTTCCGCTGGAATCGGATCCACTTTCACTTTCCTCGTTACAGACGGAATATCTGCTGCACCCGATGCGCGTGCAGGATGGCCATACCGAAATTTACTCGGTGGATGCGGTGATCTCCTCCAAACACTCTGGCCACCAGGTGTATGTGCCGTTCACCAGTTTCCGTCACAAAGGTGGGATGCTGCGACACGACGCGCCGGAATATTACTACCATACACGCGTCAAGCGAGGCCCTTCCGGCCTGCACGATACGTGGCTGGTATTGGGCGGCGAGGCGTTTGATAACCACACCGTACCGGACAATGAAAACCTCTCCCTCAGTCTCACTGGCACCAACGGCCAGTTGTCGCGCAAATCCCTGCAAAGCACGGTGCTGGATACGGCGGTGAAATCTACCGGGGTCAACGTGCGGGTGCGTAATGTATCCGTACCTACCATGCCGTGTTATCCGCCGAACCGTGACCGTTTTCACTGGCGTGTATTGAGCCATCTGGGCAGCAGTTTCTTGTGGATGATGGACAGCGCGGATGTGCTGCGTGGTACTCTGGCGTTATATGACTGGACGGAAAACGAGATGAACCGCCGCCGTCTGGAGGCCATCGTCGAGGTGAAACACAGCGAGATCGAACGCTTTGAACGCGGCTATCTGCTGCGCGGGGTCCATATCGAGATCACACTCGACAGCAACGGCTTTGCAGGTACCGGTGATATCAGTCTGTTCGGTGAAATGCTCAGCCGCTTTTTTGCGCTGTATACCGACATTCATCTGTTCAACCGTCTGACCCTGATACTGCAACCGACAGGAGAACGTCTGGAATGGGAAGAGAACCACAAAACCCGTCTTCCCTGCTAATCGCCAGGCTTGAACGGGATATTGGCAAGATTAATTTCTTCCGCCTCTGTCAGTTACTCGAGCAGCAACCCGGAACGCTGCCGCTGGGCAGTACCGCGGATCCTGCCGATGACTGTGTGCGTTTTCGTCCGCACCCCGGAATGGGATTTCCGGTCAGTGAGTTGAAGGCGTTGGAAATGGACGCAAAACATCAGGATGCGCCGCCGACCATTCGCACCACGTTTATGGGGCTGTACGGGGTGGATTCGCCGTTGCCGACGTCCTATATCGATGACATCACCCAACAGCGCGAAGGGCATGAGGCACTGGAAGGGTTCCTCGATATTTTTAACCACCGGTTCATGACGCAGTTTTACCGGATTTGGCGAAAGTACTCCTATCCTGCCACGTTCGAATCGGGGGGGAAAGACAATACCTCGCAAAGCGTGCTGGGGCTTATTGGCATGGGGATCCCCGGCACTCAGTCGCATTTTGCGACGCCGACCTCACGCTTTCTGGCGTTACTGGGCGTGATGCGCTTGCCAGGAAGAACGGCGGAAGGCGTGCAGGCGCTGGTGCGTCTGTTAGCCCCTTTTACGCAGGCCGATGTCACGCCGCATTGCTTGCGCACGGTGCGGATCGCTGCACCGATGCGGTTTGCCGATGACGGCACTCACTGGCTGGATGGCGGTACGGTGATGGGGGAGGAGGTCATTGATGCCAACAGTCAGTTGCTGATTTCCTTGCACACATCAGACCGTGAGGAGGCAAGAGACTGGTTGCCAGATGGTGTACTGTATACCGATTTTTTAGTGTTACTCAGGGTGTATCTGGGCTGGCGCTACACCGCCTGCATTCAGTTGACGGTACCGACACGGCTGCTCCCGGCCCCTGTTCTGGGGGAACCCGCGATAAGGCTGGGTTTGACTGGCGTACTGGGGCTGGGTGATGACGCGTCGTCAGACGATCTCCCCGCATACTTTACCGTGGCGCTGGGTCGCTACAGCGGAATGGCACCTGACAGACATAAAGAAGGAAATGGTCGTGTTATTAAATACCACGTTGAAAAGTAAACTTTGGCTGCCTGCGCTGGCTTTATTACTGAGCGGCTGCGGGCTGACCCAGACGGTGACCGATGGCACTGTCTCAGCAACAAAATCTCTGTTTTATAAGCACATAAAAGTGCTGCATCTGGATTTTACCGGACGTGAAGCATTGAATACCGATGCACACGAGGAAAGTTCGTCCTCGCAGCCAGTGTTGGTTCGCGTCTATCAGCTACGTGATGATAAAACCTTCCAGAAAACGGTGTATCAGCAGTTGGTTGATGGGGGCGATGACGCACTGAAAGCGGATCTGCTGGCCAGCCGCGATGTGGTTGTCAAACCGGGAAATGCCGTATCGCTGGATATGCCGATGGAGAAAGACGCTCAATTTGTTGCGATCGTCGGCCTGTTCCGTGATCCGGATATGTCGAAAGACCAGTGGCGTCGGGTGTTGACCCGCGACGATCTGGATCCGGATAAGCCGCGCACTGTCGAGGTGGGAAATAACACGTTGACCCTGCTTGCGGAGAAAAAATGATGTCCGGCGCTCTCTCACTCTACGAAATACTGCTGGGTAACTTTGCCGGTGGTCTTGAGCTGCATCAGGTCAACGAAGCCGATCAGGTGATCCTCTCGGTACTCGACAACATGCAGCGCATTCTCAACTGCCGGGCAGGCACGCTCAGCCATTTGCCGGACTACGGTTTACCGGACATGAGCAAAATCCTGCAAGGCATGCCCGGCTCGGCGCATGAGCTGATGGTCACGCTCTCCGCTGTCCTGCTGAAATACGAGCCACGCCTGAAGAAGGTTGACGTGGTGATGCAGGAACAAACGCAGCCGGGCGAACTGCGATATGCCATTGATGCACAACTGAAAGACCACGGATTGGTGCGCTATGGCACCGAATTTATGCCGGAGGGCAAGATAGTGATTCGGCACCTACAACAACAGCAGTGGCTGTCTTAATCAGGGTAACCACACACCATGACCTTTCTGTCTCAACGCTACCTGAAAACCGGTGGCGACCCGCGTGCGTTGGCTGATTATGCCGCACTTCGCGATGAACTGAGTAAACTCACCCACCCGGCGCGCCCGGATGTGGGCTGGCATTATGCCGAAAAACTGTGCCTGTCGCTGTTTGAACACAACGGCGTGGAGCTGCAGACGGCGGCCTGGTATACCCTGACCCGCACCCAGTTGGCCGGGGTTGCCGGGTTGAATGAAGGGCTGTCGATTATTGAGGCGCTGGTTAGCCACCAGTGGGGCGCATTGTGGCCACAACCGGTCCATGCCCGTGTAGAAATCCTCTCAGCACTCACTCAGCGTTTACATGGGGTATTGCGTACCCTGAACTGGCAATACAGTGACCTGTCTGCGTTGTATCAGTCGGAACAACGACTAAAACACTTTAGCGAGGTTTTACAGCGCCTCGAACTGCGCCACATGAGCCAACTGGATACCCTGGTGCAACTGTTGCACATCGCCGCAGTAAGGCTGGAGAATGCTCAAGGCAATGAGCAGCAATTCGCGCCAAACATCACCGGCGGGATGTTGCCGCCCCCGCAGTCGACACCAGCACCTCAGCCTTCATCAAACGTGCAACAGCCCTGGGTGTATATCGCCCAACCGGAAATGTCGCCTAAAGTTAGGGTAGTGACTACAGCGCAGAAAAAACGGCGGGAGTGGAAAGGCTTTTTTGCTGGCGTCGGCGTCAGCATGTTGTGTGCGGTATGCGTTGGCTGGATGGTTTACAGCCATTACGTCACTGATGTGCAAGCACAGGTGAAAAGCTCGCTCGCGTCGTTACCGCAAGCGTTGCCTGAGGCGGTGCAGTCTCAACTGCGCTGGGGCGAGTCAGACGCATTGAATGCTGCCGCCCCGGCATTGCTGGCGTTGACAGACAAACAGCTCTCACAGTTGGCGATGTTATCCCCCCACTGGGTGCAAGACTACGGGATGGCATTGATAAAACAGACCCACACTCTGTGGCCGGAGAGCCCGACAGCCGCCGCGCTGCAGCAGCGTTGGCAGCAGACCCTCAACGCCAATGCCTTGCCGGTTGAACAGCTGGAGGACAGCTATCAGGCACTGGCCCGGTTGCAGGCGCTGGTGACCCAACTCAACGGTCTCGATGAAAAACGGGGAAAGTACCTGACCGTCTCTGAACTGAAATCTGCACTTTATGCCATACAGCAGCCTTTACTGCGCACACCGCCGTTGGAGAGCTTGTTACGAGAACTGGCTCAGAAACCCCAGCGGAACGTTTCGGCTTCCTTGAAAACGCAAATCGACAGCCGATTGACGCAGTTGCTTAATCGTTATGCGCTGATAAACCCAGCGCAAACGGTGTCATCTTCACCAGCCCAATGACATTAACGGTAGGCAGAGAATGATGTTTGATAAAACGAGTCAACTCCGTTCAGGCCAATACTGGTCACCGGATGATATTACATTTATTAAGCGACACTATGCTAAAAAAACCATGGTGGATATCGCAGTTAAATTGGGGCGGACACAAGGTGCGGTGAGAGCCCAGGCGAGGAGGCTAGGCCTTAAGCCGCCAATCTCCGCGAAGGTCTTGCGGGAACCCCCCTCCGATATCAAGCCAGGCAACCACCGTTCACGTTGGACCATAACAGAGCTGAACTATGTGGAAACCCACTACGGTAAAACACCCACACGCGAAATTGCGGCTAAACTCGGGCGTGGGTATTCTGCGGTCCATATGGCGGCTCAGAGTTTAGGGCTTTGCAAAAAACAGGCTCAAGAATGGAGTGAAGAAGATATAGCGGTATTACACACCCATTATGCCGAGGGGGCCGGTATCACTTACGTACAAACACTACTCCCTGGGAGGTCAAAACAGTCTATTTCCGTCAAGGCTCGAGAGTTAGGTATAAGGAGTGGCTATCATTGGGAACCGAGTGAAGAGCGCATTTTACGCGACTTTTACGCACAAATGGGGGCAAAAGTGGCAAGCAAACTGCCGCGCAGAAGTGCTGATGCAATCAAGTACAAAGCCAGACTGCTGGGATTGCGCTATAACAAGCTAAAAGATATACAGGTCTCTTTTAAGCCGTGGAGTGAGGCGGAGTGGCGCTTACTGGAGAGTACCCTTGACTTGTCTTGCAGCGAACTGATGCCCCTTTTCCCACTGCGTTCACAACGATCGCTGGAAAAAGCCAGGGAAAGACTCAGGAAACGGCTGAAGGCTAAAAAGTGAGCGGAGACCTGGGGACTGCCGCACGCAATAGCATGGCTGTTTTCCTTATCGGCTTCGGAGTTGCAGGGTGCAAATGGTCTGAAACTGGTATCCACCACCATTTATCCAATGGCTATTCACGTAACTGGTGTCAGTTTGGCAATGACGAATGGCTGTTTGGGTTCCGTAATTGGTAAAAGATCAGGAGCATGGTCGATCGCCCATGCAGGTATAACCCAAGTATTCTTTCATTGATTAGTAATATCATTATTCATCATTTCCATAGCAATACTCATTCTCTATTGTCTAAAGGCTCATCAAATGCTTGGAACATTATGCTTATAAGAGTACCGTGCAGTTGGAGCGGGTTTTTTCGCTGAATGGTGAGTAGCTGATAAAAATGGATACTCCTTTGTGAGCTCTGAAATTCAATGATGTTCAGCAGTAATTCTGGTATTATAAAAAACGAATACACCTAAGTGGTTATTGACTGCCCGTAGATTGAAAAGGATGTTATATTGATGGTGATTCTATTTTTTATTCAATTGACGGATGCGTTAGGATATGTAGTGTTCGGTAAGGTGACTTAGCTATCCCGGTAGTATGTCGTTAATGCAAAGTTGGCTTTCATTCTTATCAAGTCAATGTTTCCGGTAATGCCACTAGTTAGAGTAATCAAGGGTTATATTTAATGGTAATCATTAGTAATAAAATGCCTTATTCTAAAAAATACACGCCATTGTTATATCTGGTGATGGTGCTAGCATTTTTTTTGCACATTGATAACTTTTTTTTAAAAACCAAGGGTTCTTTGGGTTTTATTGGTTTATATTTTTTATTCTTATCATTATGCCCTTATTTAATAATTATTTTTTACTTTAAAGTGTCCAAGGATTTTTACCCTTCAATTATAGGTTGTACTATTGCACTTATACTGGATAGTGTGACGCATTATTATGTTTTTATATCACCACAAAACTCAACGGCAGCCACGGGCCTTTTGTTTACGCCAGTAATGAACATTTTCCTTGTTGTTGCAATAATTGTCTTCGCTTCTTTATTTAAAAAGACAATCAAATTATTAAGTGGATTGCTTAGGAGGTAAAATAACAGAAGGAAGTTACCTAAATAGGCGCAACCAATGTCGCTATATGTCTAAAATGACGCTCTTTTTCAGTAATTTCCACATTGGGGCTCTACGCCGGAGTGCGACATGAAATTGCGTATTTACTTGTCTCATCTGTTGAGGTTGGCAGAAAGGAGGCCTGTTTTACCGTCAATAGCAGCCTGCGTGATCGCTCAGACCCGAATACGCATGGCCGCTACAGCGGATTGACGGTGGTACATCAGTAGGGGAGAGGAAATTCTTCCGCGTTAAGAATATTATTTAACTGATGGTGCCAAGTGATTATTTTATTTTGCGTAACGTAAAATTCGACGGTTCCTGCGCGGAATCGCCCTCTTGATAGTTATTACTTTGCTCCATATATCCGAATAGAGGCTTTCCCTCTTAAATATATAAAGAATTACTGTTAAGGGTCTTAAGCCTGGTCCGAAACTAATTATTGAATAAATAGGGAGACCAGAATGATGTCGACGTGATAATAAAAATACTCCGGGAAGTCACCCGGCGTTAAAATCGAGTAAATACACAGGGGAAGGGAAATAAAAAGTCAGGGGGGGTAGATAATTTTTCAAGACTAGCTTCATTGAACATAATTCTCATCCAGGCACACACCGAATTACCTGAATAAGACAAGTATGTGAGGAGAAACATGCTTAATAAAATCCACACGCTCAGTCGCACTGTGCACTGGACACCGGATGAAATTAACTTTCTTAAACAATATCAGAGTACTATGCATTTTGCAGAATTGGCTGTCTTACTGGGACGCACTCCAGGCGCGGTAAGGAGCAAGTTACATAGGTTGGGTCTGAAACAGCATAAACTTACAACGAGAGCGGAGAAGAAAATGGCACAACCCTCCTTGCCTAAAAATCATCGCTCACTCTGGACACTAAAAGAACTGAATTTCGTAGAGGAACATTATGGAAAGACATCGACACGGGAGATAGCGGGCACGCTTGGCAGGAGGCTCAGTGCTGTATACATGGTTGCGCATGCATTAGGGATTTGCAAAGCACCATCAGAACGGTGGACTGAGCAGGAAGTGGAGGTGCTGCGTAAGCATTACGCTGATGAAAGAGGTATGAGTTACGTGCAAACGTTACTTCCTAGTAGAGCCCAAAACTCCATCATAGCAAAGGCAAAACATATAGGAATAACCAGAGGGCGCAGCTGGCTCCCTGATGAAGAGCACATTTTGCGTGAATTTTACCCGGCAATAGGTACTGAAGTCGCAGAGAAACTTCAGCACAGAAGTCATGATGCAATCAAACTCAAGGCAAGTAAATTGGGATTGATATACCACAAAAAAAAGGCCACTTCAGGTACCCTATAAACGCTGGACTGATGCAGAGTGGCGTTTATTGGAAATGAACCTGGCTTTGCCCAATCACGACCCGATACGATTGTTCCCTTACCGTAAAAAGGCGGTGCTTGACAAAGCTAAGAGAGACTAAACGTAGGAGAAATTTGAAGATGTCATGATCGCTAGGCTCCGTCCTATCTGGCGATGAATGAGCTTGGAATCATATTTAAGCCTAAGTATTTAAATAAGTTTTTGCATAGAGATTGGAAGAGTTGGCATAGATATCTTCCTGGAGCGACTCCGCGAAAGTCAGACAGTAGAAGTCTCCTAATTTAAGGGATAGGCTTCGATATATGTCTAACACTAACGCTGATTTTGATATGGCCGGAATACTGTTGGGGCAATAAGCCTGTCGGCATAAAACACCTCAGGAAAAGATCGCTATTATTAAGCAGTCGATGGAACCGGGAGTGTTAGTATCCCATGTGCCCCGCTTGCATGCCATTCAGCCCAGTCTGCTGTTCAAGTGGAAACCGGCACTTACTGCAAAGGACTGACTTGGGTTTTCATCAAAAAAGGGCTCGATGTTATTAAAATCAATCGGACTGACTGTAGCTTATCTGGGATGAATTAAGGTGCTATCAGGCTATATACCGTTTTTATTATGCTGTTTGGCGCCGAAATGCCTTTAAATGAAGGCATTATCCCATTGACATAAAAAAGTATTGTTTTCTCTCCATCTAGCTTACACCCAGAGCTTGCTAAATCTCGAAGAGATGATGGCGTAATACAGTATTGCTGTTAGGTACCCAAAAATTTAGCGTGGAGTATCGGCATACAGATATTATGGCATAGAAAATGCCAAGGTGTCTGTATGGAATAGGGTAGTTGAAATGTCAACTGCTAAATATGGGGGTTAGTAAACGGATTATTTACTATAACAAAGAAATCGTTGACAGATATTGGGTTACTACATGAGGTATTTAAAGAGTAACTTGAATATACCATCTAAGAGAGATTGACACTTTGTTAATTATTTTCTCTGTTGGTTGCAAAAATGGCCGGGTAACTTTTGTTAACTCGCCAAGGTAATATAAATATTGTAATGCTCATTAGGTTTGATTTGTGTTTTACTAAAAAATTTCATCATATCAATAGCTTGAAGGGGTTGTATGAAATACAATGAAAATGAGTTGGCTAGTATTCAAGGAGGTTTTATACCACTTCTTGTTTCATGTGATAAGCATATATGTCAGGAGTGGCATAATGGTGTGAATTATTTAAACCTACTATCAATTCCGCTTAGTATACCTCAAATAGAGGGTTTAATTTATGAATTCGGAGGCAAGATTAAACTTACCCCTCCTGTAAATATAATGAAATGGTTTGCGATACTCTCTAACGGTTTTTTTCCAGTATATACAAATATTAGACCTTTAAACCAAATGGCTCAGTCTGATAAGGTGGATATGCTCCATGATATTTATGGGCACGTTCCATACTTAATTAATCCAAAATTTAACACGGTTTGCAAGTTTTTCGGGGACTCATGGGTTTCATGTGATAAAAAACACCACGAATCACTGATTAAATTGTGGTTTTATATTATCGAATTTAGCGTTATATATCAGAAGGAAAACCTCCTTGCATTTGGTGGAGGACTTATTACATCCAATTATTTTTTAAATAAATTTATAAATGGAGATATTGAAGTTCAGGAAAGTGATATATGTGAAATTCTTAATTCCAATATATCGATAACCGGCTCACCAGAGAGACTGTTTTCATTCGGATCAGTAGATGATATTTTTACTTTACTAACTTCAGGGGTTGAGCATGTTATCAAAAGCTAATGCGGAAATTTTATTTGACTTTCAATGTAAACTAAGGGGGATGTACAAAGATCTGCCTTCTTTTGAGCAGGGGTGGAAAGAAGATACAAGTAAAATCATGGAGGAGCTTTTGCTAAAGTTAGTAAATAATGATCCATTTTACCATCCTCACTATCTTGGTCATATGTCAGGCTATATCTGTGATATATCCGTTATGAGCTATTTTTTAACAATGCAAATAAATCCGAACAACCATAGCTATGATGGAGGAAGAGCAACAACAGAAATGGAAGTAGAGTGCATGAATTCAATGGCCAATATGATAGGATGGGAATCGTATCACGGCCATTTAACTTCCGGAGGTACATCAGGTAATTTAGAGGCTCTATGGTTCCATAAGGAAAATGGTGCAAAAACTATTATTTTTAGCAGTAATGCTCATTATACTCATAAAAGAATGGCAAGGCTGTTGGGGATGGATTATATCGAACTGGCATCTGATCATTGCGGTCGGATGGACATAAGGCACCTAACTAAAGTATTAACAACATTACCAACTCCATCACCTGTAATAGTCTGTACACTAGGTACAACATTAATGGGGGCGTTAGACCCTTTACATGATATTCTTGAGTTAAGAAAGAACCATTCATTTATTATACATGTTGATGCTGCATATGGTGGGTATTTTTACTTGATTAGAAATAGTTTGTCCTATGTAAATAAAATCATATATGATTCATTACCTAAAGCTGACTCTGTTGTCATAGATCCTCATAAGCATGGACTTCAAGGTTTTGGATGCGGGGCTGTACTATTTAATAAGGGCAGGCAAAGTGAAATTGAAAATGCTTACCGTCATGACTCACCATATACTTATTTTGATAGGAGAGGGAAAAATATAGGGGAAACCTCACTTGAGTGCTCTAGGCCTGGCGCAGCCGCAGCAGCTTTGTGGGCAACAATGAATTATTTACCTTTAATTGAAAATGGAGAATTTGCAGATGCTCTGATGAGTTGTCATATAACAGCAAAAAAAATCGCAAAGAGATTGGATGAGTCTGGCTTATTTAAATTACTCACTCCAGATCCTGACTTGGATATTGTTGTTTTTTATATAGACTGTATTAATATTACAGCTTCAACTGAGAAATTATATGACAGGCTGCGCCTTATAGGCTTTTATGTCGCATTAGCTCAATGTGATATAGTTTCTCATGCAGGTACGTTAAGTAGTGAGAAATGTATTAGAATGACATTAATGAAAAAGGAACATAGTGATGTATGTGATTTATTAATTGAAAATATAATCTCAATTGGTGAGGAGATCATTAGGGGAATTTAAGGGAGGTAATTAATGCTGTTATGGGAAGTTACTACATACCTTATATTTTAATTGGGAATTCACTCAATCTAGAAGGTTCACACGATGGGTTATTCTCAATTAAATCAATATAGATAAAACTCGGTTGTACATTGTGGTGGATTTTAAACTTAATTCTTTAGGATGCTGAATTAATCACTGGTAAACAATACGCCGTTTTTGCCGATAATGTAATTAAAATATCACACAAGTCTGTCTGTATAATATATCACTTACTCTGATTATATAATTAAGGATGTTGCGATTATTGAAAGTATGTGAGTTGGTTTTAATGACTCAATTAAGATGATAGCAACAAACTATAGCGTTATGGTCAAATCAACGGCGACTCTTAACATTGGTGGGTGAATAATGGTTTATATATTCGGTGGCGGTATCTCTGGCTTGTGCTTGAGTATTCTTCTTTCGAGGAATGGTGTGGATAATCATATTTATGACTCCAATGATACATATAATTCCAGGGGGTTGGGGTATACGATTTTACCAAATGGAATCTCTGCATTTGAGAGATTAGGGCTTTCTGAAAAAATAATTTCACAATCAATTAAGTTAAATAATGCATTGATAAAATCATCCAGTGAGATTAGTTTGTCATACAAACTTCCTGATTACTGCTATGGAATAACAAGGGAGTGTTTAATGAATATTCTATATGAGGAGGTGTCACCGGGTTCAGTTTCATTTTCAAAAGAGTTTGTTGGTTTTGAAAAATTCGAAAATGGATGTTATGTTAATCTTTTTGACGGAAAATATAAAAGCATCAGCAAAATGAGAGTGGATTTATTGCGTGATGTGTGTGTAGGTGCTGATGGGATAAACTCAAAAGTAAGAGGTTGTATTTTTCCTGATGTAAGTTTAAATGATAGTACAGTGAGAGAAATGTCACTAATCGCTCATCATGAAAACTTAAATGCTCTTGTAGGTAGTGACTTTATCGAAATGCATCACCCTTTAGGCGGGTTGACTTTTGGTATCGCCCCCTTGAGCAAAAACATTGCAGTTATGTATATAATTTATAGCAAAAAAAATCGAAAAAAAATAGAATGTATGAAAGGTAAATCATATTTAAAAAGCATAATAAGAGAAATAACTAATGATAAGCTATTTTGCCATGTTTTAGATTTGTGTGATTTAAATAACTCCTATCGCTGGCTATATCGAGATGCTGAGTTATTGCCTGATTTTCATAAAGGAAGAGTTGTCTTAATTGGTGATGCCGCGCACCCGATGTTACCATTTTCAACACAGGGGGTTAGTTCAGCAGTAGAAGACGCGGTGACTTTATCTGACTGTATTGTCACACATGGGAACTTAGAGGGTAATATAGATGAAATATTGAACTCATATAATAAAGCAAGGAATGCCAGTATGCAAAGTAAAATAGATGGTTCAAGGTGGTTAATGAAGCAGTTTATGATGGAAAAAAATGATTTCTCGCTGGTGAGACCATCCATTATTTTATAGGGGCATAAAAATCTTCTCTTTAGCGCATCGCTTAACATTTTATTTTTATGATTTCATCTAATGCTTTTGTTGATTAAGCATATACATTATCCCAATAATATTACTGCATAATATGTTCGCAGGTCTCTGGCTTAGGTCTTGAGCCTGCTAAATATCGAAGAGTGAGGGTGAACGCATCCCAACGATTTGAGAGCGGCCAAGGATTCTATCGGTGAGGTGTGGATAACTGTGCAGGACGTGATGCTCGGAGCGGTGGAAAGCGCTTCGGTGAAACGCCCCCGGACAAGTCGGAGCAGTGGCTGACGGACAACGGTTCGGCGTATACAGCGCATGATACGCGCAAGTTCGCCAGAGAGCTGAATCTGGAAGCCTGCACAACGGCAGTGAGCAGCCCACAGAGTAACGGAATGGCAGAGCGGTTCGTAAAAACGATGAAGGAAGACTACATCGCGTTCATGCCAAAACCCAATGTGAGAACGGCACTGCAGAATCTTGCTGCGGCGTTCAACCATTACAATGAAAACCATCCGCATAGCGCGCTGGGATACCACTCCCGGAAGGAATACCGGCGCCTGCGGGCATCGTTAACTTAAGATACAAAAGCTGTCTGAAGATGGCGGGTCAAGATCAGGTTGGCTAAGGTGGAATGGTAATATGCAAAGTTATTTAGGCTAAATTGGAGTGATATCGATAATTTTTCGTGATTTTTATGGGTGAAATTTGATGAAGTTCAATATTAAAAATTCTTATGTTTTTGACCTAAATAAGTTCAGCAGCAAGGCTGTTTTGACTTTATATCCTTATACCTATGCTGAGAAAAAGGATACACCTTTGCTTAATAATCCAAATCAAGGAATGTGTGCAGGTCTTTCGTTGTGCCTGATTAGAGTACTTTGCGAAGAAATGTCTTCTGCTAAGGGGTTAATTACGCCTGGTGATGCCCATCGTATAGCAAGTTGCTTTATTGAGGTTATTAAAAAGGCGGAAGGATACTGCAGAGATAATAAAAGTAAAAATCACGTTGAGCCTTTAAAAAAAGCCTTGTCTAGTAGAGGTATTGCCAGTGGCTTCTATGAGGGGTTTTCTTCTACAATAAAAGAAGACTCTTTTGTTAAAAAAATGACGAGTAAATTTAACGTTCCTAACAGTGATGAACACATCAAAAAAAATGCAATCTTAGTCGTTGAAAAAAAAAGAGAAAATTTCTGAGTTAGAGCATTCTTTAAGCGTTGTATTAAATGAGATTAAATTACATCAAATGGAACAAGACTCATATTTTGATGGTCTTTCTTCCGTAAATGAGTTTATTGATCCTGATGGGAGTGATAGTATTGACTTTGGATTGGGGTTGTTATCGATATACTGCAGCGAGACTCATGGTGTGAGTTATGGCTCTGTCGCTAAAGAACACAAAAATGAATTTTTAAGTGTTGAAAAGAAATATAATGCTGATCATATGGGGTTGGCAATGTGGAATGCTAATTCGGCATTTGTATTTGATCCGGCCCGAGGGTTGATTTTGGTTGAGTTTGAGCGTCTGAAAAGTAATTCAGAATTGTATGTGCTGATTGATACTGTTCTTGATGAGTGGAATGGCATCATTAAGCTATCTTTTCAACAAGTATTATGTAAGATTGCTGGTGTGAAGAAAAACATAAATTTTGATTATTTTGAAAAAAAATTAAATAATTTGAGCATGGTGAAGAAAGAGAGTAGATCTCTGTATCTGAGACCTTTATTTGAGATTTCTTCATATCCATCTTCTATCTCGTCATTGAGGAAGTAGCTGAGTAACAGCTGAATTATCTTCTCATATGAGCTAGATGTGGTAAGGCTTCCAGAGGGGGCCTATTTTTGAGGTTCTGTCGAAAATACGAAAGAGATATTATACTGCAGCCCATCAGTCCCCGCCGAGGTTGAAACAGCATAATAAAATGAGTTTTGCCAACAGAACTGAGTACCCAAAAACCTTGGAAAAACTTAAAGGACTTATCGAGCAGGGGGAGCTTAAAGTCGACTCGATCATTGCAGGGCATGATACTCCGATACATGACGTAGGCCTGATCGATCACTACCTTACACTGCTTGAGAAGGCGCCTAAGTAAACGAAGAGGTTCACGCATAGGAAATGGTTCTGTTGCATTAAGGTGTTCTCAGGTAATATGCTGTTTTGATGAGCGCGGTATTGTCGTTGACCATTCAACGCTGCATCGTTGGGTTATCCGTCTGGTTCCCGCTGGATAAGGCTTTTCACCGACACAAGCGCACAGTCGGTCGACGGTGGCGAATGGATGGAACCTACATCAAGGTCAAAGGTCAGTCGAAATATCTGTACCGCGCGGTGGATACTTCAGGCCAAACCATCGACTTCCTGCTGACCGCCAAACGGGTTGCTGCAGCGGTATTACGCTTCTGTCGCAAGGCCATTCGACACCACGGCGAACCTGAAATAGTGGTCATTGATAAAATTGGTGCCAACACGGCAGCGCTGACTACACTCAACGCCGACAAACCAGAAGAAGAAATCATGACTGTCAGACAGAACAAGTATCTGAATAATATGGTTGAACAAGATCACCGCAACATCAAAAGCCGCATACGCCCGATGCTGGGATTCAAATCGTTTCGGCGAGCGCAGACGATCCTGTCCGGAATCGAGCTGCTCCACATGATACGTAAAGGACAATATCAACATCCGCAAAGTGAAGGGTTGTCACCTGCGGAACAATTTTATTTATTGGTTGCCTGAAAATTAGGCAACGCAACTGTTGCTAACTTGCCTACGCTAGTGCGACACAACCAGTCTGAGACAATGGCAGTCGGCCCTGATAGTTGCCAGGGCCATCAAATTCAACATAAACAATAAACTATCTCCTTAGCGTGGTTTTTTACATCATTGGCCCTCCCCCCTATTACTGCATGGAGTCAAACCAGCTTTTCCAAAGTGGGACGGCAGTGGCGAAGGTACCTCTATGTGTCGTTTCTCCTGTAGATATGGCTTCAACCAGCGTATTACCTGTCCCCATTGACTGCGCATAAGTCATTGCCATTTTACCTACCCCAATGGTAATCGCTTCATCGCTCTCTCCGTAGTAGTTATGTACTGGGGATGCGATGACCCATCGGTAAGCCTGGGCAGAACTAATAAGCCGGCCATAGGCTGAGTTCGCAAAAAATTGCGGGTTAAAATATTCAGGACGAATAAGCTTGTGGAGATCTGAGGTGATGTCTTCAGGATTGAAAGGTTGACGATCATACGCTTTCTTAGCCACGTCATAATATTCATCCGTGAGCACAGAATGTGCCAGACCAGGGATCCCGTAGTAGTTCTCATAGGCAAAGGCTGAAAGTATCATGATACTGTTCAACCAGTTGGCATCAAATTTACGCGGAAATGAAAGGAATCCATTCATCAGGGCAAAAACGTCAAGTGGTGCGCTTGCGGTTGCCGTTGCCTGAACCTTCATCCCGATGCCTTCGAGCTTTTCAAGCAACGCCATCGTGACAAAACCGCCTTGTGACCAACCTGCTAAGTAAAGGCGAGTATTTGACAGTCCCATTTGAGCAAGAACCTGCTGTGATGCATTAATCATGTCATGGGTTGCTTGCTGATGACTGCCTTTTACCATGTAGCCTTCAGGTTCGGTTGAAACGCCAAGGCCAAAATAGTCTGCACCAACCATGACGTAACCCTGTGCGGCGAACTGCGCGATCATTAATTGTGTTTCGGGTGATTCATCAGGAAAAGAGGGCACCTGCTGCTTACCATAGACGGTACCATGTTGGTAAGAAATCATGGGGAAAGCATGCTCTGCGGTGTCAGGAATGGCGAGCAAGCCCGATGCCATCGTGGGTTTGTTGGCGTGTTCAGGGATCACGGAAGGGTAAGTGACACGATAAAGGTTAACGGCATTTTTAGCCTGCGTGTATTTTACATCAACGCCCGAAAATTTGGGTGTATCAACATTAAGTATGTTATTCAAATGCGCCACATCCCAGTGACCAATGAACTCATAGGTTACCCTGCCTGAAACCTGAATCGGTGTGTGAGGTGTTTCTTGCGCAAATGTTGATGCAGTACCAAATGAGAACAGAACAAATAAACAAAAACCAATCTTTCTTAACATTTCCATCTCCTCATATTTATATAAAAACACTATATATTTAATTAAAAACAAGTGAAGCGATATAGCACTCTGATACCGAATGGACTTGCCAAAGAAGCGCAATGCAGCGTTGGTGCATGGATGGCTAAACCAATACACTGGGGTCATTCCCAAACATCACCCCAGTAATGATGCCACATAAATACAACGACAAGAAACGTCACCACATCTTCAAAGCAAAATACACGGTTCTGTCGAATTAAGGCGTTGTCAGGTAACATGCTGTTTTTTGTTATGTTGCCTATTTATGTCTCTGATCTGAAACGCCTTCTGTCGCTTGCATTACCCTACCGATGTTATCGTTCAGTGCGTTCGCTGGTATCTGGCTTATGCCCTCAGCCTGCGCAATCTCGAAGAAATGATGGCTGAACGCGTATTGCTGTTGACCATTCCACGCTTCATCGGTAAGCGTACAGCGAAGGCCGTATTGACTGAGGTCGCGTAAGTTATTCTGTTGGCAATCTTATACGCCACGGCAGCAGCTCACAGACCCGGTTTAGCGGTCAGTCGGCGATCACATTCAGCACATGACGGAGATAATGCTCGGGATCGACGCCATTCAGGCGACATGTCCCCAGCAAGCTGTACAGCAACGCCCCTCGCTCACCTCCGTGATCCGAGCCGAAGAACAGGAAGTTCTTGCGCACCAGACTCACCATCCGCAAGGCATTCTCTGCGATGTTGTTATCCACCTCGGCCCAACCGTCCTCGGCATAATACGTCAGCGCTGCCCATTGGTTCAGCGCATAGGCGAACGCCTTCGCCAGTTCTGAGTGCCTTGAGAGCGTTTTCACCCTTTCCCGCAACCAGCTTTCCAACCCGTTTAGCAACGGGGTTGCCCTTCGTTGTCGTTCCAACAGACGCAGCTCTGCTGACCACCCGCGCACCTTTGCCTCGAGGGCGTACAGTTCGTCGGCATGCAGCTTGCCGTTTGTCAGCACATACTGCCGCAGAGCCTCCTCCAGCGGGGACAGCAGCCGGCAAAACGCATCTACCCACCCGACCACACCGAACGACTCAGTTCCACACCCTGTCGGGTAACCGTCGATTGTTGAACCAGTCCACCCATGCCCGTGTCGCAAGTTCCACTTCTGCGTGTGTTTTCCAGCCCTTACGGTGTATTACCTCCGCTTTGTAAAGACCATTGATACTCTCGGCCAGGGCATTATTGTAAGAGTCGCCTGTGCTGCCTGTCGACGCTAGCACCTCCGCCTTCTGCAACCGTTCGGTATACGCCAGAGACACGTATTGGGAGCCTTTGTCCGAGTGATGGATTGTACCTGAGGGGCGAGGTGCCCACAGAGCCTGTTCCAGTGCATCTAGCACGAACCTTGCTTCCATCGACGATGAGACCCGCCAGCCAACGATCGCGCCTACGAACACATCGATAATGCGACACAACCTAAAATCATCAATCACGGTCAGGAACGGGTTATCAGGAAATGCGACAGAACCGAAATGGTTTTAACTTCCTATACGTCAAGGCTATTAATGCTTCTCAATACAATAATCAATCTAGAGTGATTAATAACTTGCTTTTTAGTATTTCCGATGCTAATGTAATTTAATATCTAACGAAGTAAAAAACTTAAGGTTAGATGAAAGATGAAGCTATTATTACGGAATTTATATATGTTAGAATTTGAATTTTAATTGCCACATATAATAAACACACTTTTCCCACTAAAAAACCATGGAGCTCTTAATGAAAAAAGCTATTATAAGCGCATTTTTCTTTTTGATCATATCAAGCAGCAGTGCATATGCTAAAAAACCTGGAGGATGGACCTCTGGTAATGCAGGACATCAACTCGGTTGTCTAATAATTAGTATTCTAGGTATGTCTGGGTGTGAGAAACCGAGAATAGCTCTGCCAGATGCTAAATAGGGGCTGTCAAAAATATTCGACAAAGCATAGAGTGGCCTAACTCGGGACGTAAAAATTTTGTTACCTGACGACTCATTAATGCGACATAAACCGTAATTTTTAGCTCAGATAAATATGGAGATTTTAATAATGACAACCACATTTACAAGATTTACTGGTGACAATGCTGCGATGCTGTTGATTGATCATCAGATTGGGACTATGGGATGGGTAAAATCTATCCATTTTAATGTGATGAAGCAAAATGCACTGCTGCTTGCAAATGCAGCTAGCATACTAAAAATGCCTACTGTACTAACATCTAGTATGGAAGATAATGTACAAGGGCCTTTATTATCTGAACTTGCTAATATTCTTCCTGACAGCTTTAAAGCTCGAATTAAACGCCTTGGCGTTGTCAATGCGATGGATGATGTTAATTTTGCAACCGCTGTCGAAACCACTGGTCGAAAAAGACTGATTATTGCGGGTGTAACTAACGATGTCTGTACGGTTTACCCTGCCTTGAGTCTAGTTAATGCAGGATTTGAAGTTCAAGTCGTCGCAGATGCAGGTGGTTCACCAAGCGCTATTGCAGATGATATAGCACTTCGTCGCATGGAACGTGCAGGGGTTACACTCACCACCACAAACCAGTTATTAGCTGAATTGGCAGGAGATTGGTCCACCCCAGAAGGTACCCAATTGGTTGAATTGCTGGTAGGCACATTACAATCCCCTGCTAAGTGATATAAAGGATAGTTATATGCAACTTTATTACACATCAGGTGCTTGTTCTCTTGCTCCACATATCATGTTTGAATGGCTAAAAACGCCATATACACTTATACTCGCAGACAAAAATGACCTGAAATTTAAAAAGTCCAGTCCTATGTTGGCAGTTCCAGCACTGGTTGTTAAGGATATGGGTACGCTTACACAATGTGGGGCTATTTTACGTTATCAAACGACCCTTCCTGGGGGCGATACTTTTGGGGCAAACCCCCAAGATCTCCGTGAGTGCTACGAGTTTGATCACTGGGAATGTTTTTTGACCGGTGATGTGCATCCAGCTTTCTTTCCATTTTTCAGTCCGCAGCGTTATACCACTGATGATCGAGAACAGGTTATAGCTTCTGTTCGAGCAGCAGCTATTCCACTGGTAGAAAAAGTTTTCAATGTGCTGGATCGGCATCTTTCGGATCATGATTATATAGTCGCTAATCGAATAAGTATTATAGATGCCTATGCCACTCCAATGTTTCGGTGGGCAAAAATAAGCTTACCCGATACATTTTCAAAATACCCACATGTGGCACGACATTATAATATGATGTGTAAAAACAAAGGGGTTCAATCGGCTATGATGCAACAAAATATCTTACAATAATATTTAAAATCATAGTTTTTATTAAAATTAACCGCCCCATTTTGGGGCGGTTTTTAATTGGGCAATGTGAGGGCTACAATATGGGGTTATCGGGTGGCGCAGGGGAACCTCCCCCCTACGTTCCCACAGAACTGTAGGTGACACGGCTCTGTCCCCTTAATGCGACAGAGCCGGATTATCTCCTTGTTACTGGTTTTTCATCTGGTTGCGAAGTTTATAATATATTGAAATGCTAAGGCTTACGTGGTCGCAGGCGATCCTGAGTCTGGCACCTCTGGTCCTGAGCGCGCCAATTTCCTGAATTAGAGAAGTATACCTATAGACACACGTCAGCGCCGACGACCCAACCAGATCACTTCAGGTTCCAGTGCTGGCGCCGCCAGGTCGAGTTTGCTCAATTGCCTGTCGATTTTATTGCGATTGAACCGAACAGCATCCAGGTCGTCAACAAAGGCCCGGATATCACCGACCGTTGCTGTATCATCCGCATTAACGATGGCCTCCAGAAACGCCAGCGTCTTATCAGTTGCATTCTCGGGGGGTGCTCAGGGCATGCCATGACCGCTGATACAAAATGGTGTTTTCAGCGTTGAGTCTTCATGAATGGCCTCAACACGAACGTCATGAAGCCAGTGATCAAAGAATTAGGAATGGCTGATTAAAGACCGTTGAAGTTTATAAGGTTCATAGGCGCGAAACTCATCGTGGCGCGGGCATAAAGCCCATTCAGACGCCGGATAGATTCATGCAAGCTAACAAAATCTTCAGTATTGGTATTACAAAAACGGGAGTGACCATAGATTCCTAACTATCAAGTCTTCCATTTCACGAGACAAGACAAAAAATAAGCGGCTACAAGGATCAGCAGCGCCAGCATCACGGCCAGCACTGTTGACCTTCTTCAGAAAAACCACGCTCACTAAGCAAGGCGTCCAAACTCCCCATGCCCCACACTCTCATCATGCTCCAAGCTATCGATGTAATCAGCGTACCATTGCATCATTTCCCGTCTGCTATCAAGATATTGGGCGTGATTGTAAGTACCCCGGATGCTGTTCTTGTCCACATGCGCTAACTGGAGCTCAATCCAGGCAGTGTTAAAGTCGTGGTCGTGGGCAACAGTACTGAACACATGCCGAAACCCGTGTGCTGTCGTGTAGTCGTGCCAGCCCCGTTGTTGCAAGAAGTCATTGATGCACTTGCGATCGCGTGGGCGGTCAGGCCGACTTACGGAAGGGAACAGGTAGGATGAACCGCGAGCGGCGGTAAGCGTTTTGATTTGCGTCAGTATCGCCAGTGCCTGTCGGGAGAGAGGAACAACATGGGGTCTTCGCATCTTCATTCTCTCTTTGGGGATCTCCCATACGGCTCGGTCGAGGTCAATTTCATGCCACTCCCCCAAGCGTAGCTCACTGGAGCGTAGGGCAGTGAGTATCAGCAAGCGCGTTGCCAAGGCCATCAGGCTTTCTGCCTGGGACAAGTCATGCATGAAGGCGGCAAGCTGAGTGTCCGTCAGTGCGCGGTTATTCTGGCGTTCGGGCGGCAGTAACACCGTGTTAAGGGTGGTCACTGGATTGCCGATAGCGCGCCCGGTCGCAATGGCATAATCAAATATCTGGGCACAGACCTGACGTGTTTTACGCAGAGCTTCAAGCTTGCCCTGCGCTTCGATGGTTCGCAGACAATCAAGTACTTCAAGTGGTCTAATGTCTGCAACAGGACGGTTGCCGATAGCAGGGTAAAGGTTATTCTCAATACGGGCCACCTGATCAGCGAGATAGCGTGGCGTCCACAGACGCGCCTTGTGGGTGAACCATTCCTGCGCAATCACTTTAAAGGTACAGGTTGTTGTGTCATGGTGCGCGCGTTTGCTGGCCTGTTTTTCGTGAGAGGGGTCTTTACCTGCGGCCAGTGTCCGACGAGCATCTTCACGACAGGAACGAGCCTGTGCTAATGTGACATCAGGGTAGACACCGATGGAAAGCTTTTTCTCCTTGCCAGCAAAACGGTATTTTAAACACCAGTACCTGGCACCGGATTTTTTGACCAAAAGGTAGAGTCCCTGAGCGTCAGTGAGCTTGTAATCTTTGTCGGCGGGTTTGGCGGTTTCGATTTGTCGTGCGGTTAATGGCATGGGTAGGGTCTCCTGATTTTAGCCCCCAAAATGGCCCCCAAAAGTTTATTGATTCCCGTTGACCTCCAGTCATGATAGTCGACTAAAAACAGGGAGACAAGCCAGTAAGTATAGGGTTTGATAGGGAGTAGAAAGAAGTCTGTTGAATCTGATTGACATCAACAGACCGGTTTCGGACCTCCCTGTGGGAGAGGGTTAGGGTGAGGGGTATGTAGATCGCTAATGTTAAAGCGCTTTCAGCATGGTGACTTCGCAGTCACCGTGGCCGGTATTACCCATGGCATAGCCGATATGCTCAAAACCAAGATGCTCATACAGACCGATCGCCTGCTGCAACGTGGCGGTGGTTTCCAGATAACAACGGCCGAATCCCTGTTGGCGGGCAAACTCCAGCGCCTGCAGCGCCAGGCGTTTTGCCAAACCTTTGCCACGCAGTACCGGTAGGAAATACATTTTCTGTAATTCGCAGACGTCGGCTTCCCCGCCTTGCAGAGGCGCAACGCCACCCCCACCGGCAATCTGACCGTCTATCTCCACCACCCAGTAGGCACTGCGCGGCTGGCTATAGAGTTGGAACAAGGCGTCCAGATTGGGATCGGAAACGGTATAACCCTTATCCGCCGTCAGGCCATGCTCGGCGGAGACTTCGCGAATGACGTGAGCAATCGCGGCGTTGTCCTCGGCCGTGATTGGGCGTACCAGAAGACGCACTGGGGTAGCTGTTGTCATGTTTTTACTCACCATCAAAGGGAACCTGAAGGGCCCCGGAATTTCGTTGTTATTACGGAATGCACCGCATCAATAATACTTTGTAATAACACTTAAGCCTGGCCCTTGGCAATGCCGATAAAAAAACAGCGGGGAAAAATCACCCGCTGTTTTTGATCGGTAGCTCGCAGATTACAGCGCGGCGATAGTCGCCTGCTGTTCCTGTAGCTTCAGCTTGCCTTCTTTGCAGGCTGCCAGACGTTCACGCTCTTTGGCCACTACCGCTTCCGGTGCGCGAGCCACAAAGCCTTCGTTGGACAGCTTGCCTTCGATAGACGCAATCTCACCATCCAGCTTGCCCATCTCTTTCGACAGGCGCGCGATTTCCGCATCCTTGTCGATAAAGCCAGCCATCGGGATCAGCAGTTCGGCACCGTCTACCAGCTTGGTGACCGAAACCGGGCCTTTCTCGCCTGCAGGCAGCAGGGTGATAGAGCTCAGGCGTGCCAGGCGTTCGATAAAGCTCTGGTTTTCCTGTACGCGGCGTTGGGCATCACCATTGGCGTTACGCAGCAGCACTTCCAGCTGTTTGCTTGGCGCGATGTTCATCTCGGCGCGGATGTTACGCACCGCGATGATCGCCTGCTTGATCCATTCCAGATCGTTCAATGCCTGCTGGTCTTCCAGCGCGGCGTCGAAGGCCGGGAACGGCTGCAGCATGATGGTGTCTGCGGTTTCACCGGTCAGAGGCTTGACGCGCTGCCAGATGGTTTCGGTGATAAATGGAATGATTGGGTGCGCCAGGCGCAGCAACGCTTCCAGCACGGTGATCAGCGTATTACGCGTGCCGCGCTGTTCCGCTTCGCTGCCGTTGATCACGACCGGTTTGGTCAATTCCAGATACCAGTCGCAGAACTGGTTCCAGGTGAATTCGTACAGGATGCCTGCCGCGATATCGAAGCGATAGGTGTCCAGCGCCTCACGGTAGGCTTTCACCGTGCGGTTGAATTCGGCCAGGATCCAGCGGTCGGCCAAGGAGAGCTGCATTTCGCCACCGTTGAAGCCGCAGTCGTGCGCTTCAGTGTTCATCAGTACAAAGCGGCTGGCGTTCCACAGCTTGTTACAGAAGTTGCGGTAGCCTTCCAGGCGCTTCATGTCCCAGTTGATGTCACGGCCAGTAGAGGCCAGTGCTGCCAGGGTGAAGCGCAGGGCGTCGGTGCCGTGCGGTTCGATGCCGTTCGGGAACTGCTTCTCGGTGCGCTTGCGGATTTTCTCTGCCAACTGCGGCTGCATCATGTTGCCGGTACGTTTCTCCAGCAGGTCTTCCAGCGAGATACCGTCAACCATATCCAGCGGATCGATGACGTTACCCTTCGACTTGGACATCTTCTGCCCTTCGTCGTCGCGGATCAGGCCGGTCATGTACACGGTCTTGAACGGAACCTGCGGTTTGCCGTTTTCATCTTTGACGAAGTGCATGGTCAGCATGATCATGCGGGCAATCCAGAAGAAGATGATGTCGAAGCCGCTGACCAGCACGCTGGTCGGGTGGAAGGTCTTCAGATCTGGAGTCTGCTCTGGCCAACCCAGGGTCGAGAAGGTCCACAGTCCGGAGGAGAACCAGGTATCCAGCACGTCTTCGTCCTGGTTCAGCGCCACGTCGGCACCCAAGTTGTTTTCGCGGCGCACTTCTTC
Source organism: Serratia sp. JSRIV004 (assembly GCF_019968705.1). Classification (NCBI taxonomy): domain Bacteria; kingdom Pseudomonadati; phylum Pseudomonadota; class Gammaproteobacteria; order Enterobacterales; family Yersiniaceae; genus Serratia; species Serratia sp. JSRIV004. Next base: position 785,900 of record NZ_CP074140.1, read on the forward strand.
TTCGGTGCGGCCAACGTACACTTTGCCTTCGGCGTCGTACCAGGCCGGGATGCGGTGGCCCCACCACAACTGACGGGAGATACACCAGTCCTGGATATCGCGCATCCAGCTGAAGTACATGTTTTCGTACTGCTTGGGCACGAACTGGATCTCACCTTGCTCAACCGCTTCCACCGCGACTTTCGCCAGCGGCGCGGTACGCACGTACCATTGGTCGGTCAGCATTGGCTCGATAACCACGCCGCCACGGTCGCCGTAAGGCACGGTCAGATCGTGAGGTTTGATCTCTTCCAGCAGGCCGAGTTCGTCAAAGGCGGCAACCACGGCTTTACGCGCAGCAAAGCGCTCCAGGCCACGGAACTGCTCTGGCAGCTCGCCGCTGTAGGCGGTGCTGGCTTCGCCCAGGGTATCGAACACCTCTGCCACTTCGAGGATGTCACCGTCGAAGCTCAGGATATTGATCATCGGCAGGCCGTGACGCTTACCCACCTCATAGTCGTTGAAGTCGTGCGCCGGGGTGATTTTCACGCAGCCGGTGCCTTTCTCCATATCGGCGTGCTCGTCACCCACGATGCGGATGCGGCGGCCCACCAATGGCAGAATGATCTCTTTGCCAATCAGATCCTTGTAGCGTGGATCTTCCGGGTTTACCGCTACGCCGGTATCACCCAGCACGGTTTCCGGACGGGTGGTGGCAACCACCAGGTAGTCTTTGCCTTCCGCCGTTTTTGCCCCATCGGCCAGCGGATAGCGCAGGTGCCACATGGAACCTTTGGACTCGCGGTTTTCCACTTCCAGATCGGAGATGGCGGTGCGCAGTTTTGGATCCCAGTTCACCAGGCGTTTGCCACGGTAGATCAGGTCTTCTTTGTACAGGCGGACAAACACTTCTTTCACCGCGTTGGACAGGCCTTCATCCATGGTGAAGCGCTCGCGCTCCCAATCCACGGAGTTGCCCAGACGGCGCATCTGGCGGGTGATGGTGCCGCCGGACTCGTCCTTCCACTGCCAGATTTTGTCGATAAACGCGTCGCGGCCATAATCATGGCGAGTTTTATTTTCTTCTGCGGCGATCTTGCGCTCAACCACCATCTGGGTCGCGATACCGGCATGGTCGGTACCGGCTTGCCACAGGGTATTTTTACCCTGCATGCGCTGGTAGCGGGTCATGGTGTCCATGATGGTCTGCTGGAACGCGTGGCCCATATGCAGGCTGCCGGTAACGTTCGGCGGCGGGATCATGATGCAGAAACTTTCCTGGCTGGTATCGCCATTCGGTTTGAAATAGCCCTGGCTTTCCCAGTGATCGTACAGCTTCTGTTCGATCTGGGTTGGGTCATAGGCGGTATCGAGATCGGTGTTGGTCTTTTCCATTTTTATTTCAAGGTTCAGTTAGTTGGCGGCGTGGCCGTGGTCAAATGGAAGCCGACGCTGCGATAGGCTTTGTAACGTTCGCGCGCCAACTGTTTCAAGGTGTCTTCGTAAGGGACGAAGTCTACCACTTCATGGAAAGCAGTAGCAAAATCTGCAAACTGCGGCAGCAGGGCGATCAGCAGATCGCGCGGGGCATTGCCGCGTTTACCTGGCCAGCACAGCTCGACCGGGGCGCCAAAGTTTGGCCCTTCGCCTGCCAGGTTGTGCGGTACAAATTGGTGTGGCTCACGTTGCCACAGGGCTTCGTCCAGCCGCTGGGCCTGCTCCTGGCTTTCACAGGCGATCAGCACCCGCTTGCCAGCGCGCCATCTTTCGGCGGCAACGGCACAGGCCACAGCCTCGTGTGCACTGAGCGCACCAGCGGGTTCTGCGTGTTCAAGAAGGTAGAACGTTGCCTGTTTCATGATTCAATTCACCGTGGCCAAAAAATGTAAGGGCACAGCGTGCTGTGCCCTCGGTGATTATACCTGAATTACCGCGCGGATTTAATCGTCGCCGTTTAGACCAGCACGATTGAGCAGGAACTGCGCCAGCAGGGCTACCGGGCGGCCAGTGGCCCCTTTGGCCTTGCCGGAGCGCCAGGCGGTACCGGCGATGTCCAGGTGCGCCCAGCTGTACTTGCGGGTAAAGCGTGAAAGGAAGCACGCGGCGGTGATGGCACCACCTGGGCGGCCGCCGATGTTGGCCATATCCGCAAAGTTGGAATCCAACTGCTCGTAATACTCGTCGGCCATCGGCAAGCGCCACGCACGGTCACCCGATTGCTCGGAAGCGCCGATCAGCTCGTGAGCCAGCGGGTTGTGGTTCGACATCAGGCCGGTGATGTGGTGGCCCAGTGCGATCACGCAGGCACCGGTCAGAGTGGCGATATCAATCACCAGCTCCGGCTCGAAACGTTCCACGTAGGTGAGGGTATCGCACAGCACCAGGCGGCCTTCGGCGTCGGTGTTCAGCACTTCTACCGTCTGGCCCGACATGGTGGTCAACACGTCGCCTGGGCGATAGGCACGTCCGCCGGGCATGTTTTCACAGCCAGCCAACACGCCGATCACGTTCAGCGGCAGGTTCAGTTCTGCCACCACACGCATGACGCCGTATACGGTAGCCGCACCGCACATGTCGTATTTCATCTCGTCCATGCCGTCGGCCGGTTTGATCGAGATGCCGCCGGAATCGAAGGTCAACCCTTTGCCTACCAGCACGATCGGCTTAGCGTCCGGGTTAGGATTTCCCTTATATTCCATCACCGACATCAGCGATTCATTTTGCGAACCGGCACCGACCGCCAGATAGGCGTTCATCCCCAGCTCTTTCATCTGCTGTTCGCCGATGACGCGGGTGGTGATGTGGGTGCTGAAGGCGTCTGCCAACTGACGTGCTTGTGAGGCCAGATAACCGGCGTTACAGATGTTTGGTGGCATATTGCCGAGATCTTTGGCGGCCTTGATGCCAGAAGCCACGGCCAGGCCGTGCTGGATTGCACGTTCACCGCTGGTCAGTTCGCGGCGGGTTGGCACGTTGAACACCATTTTACGCAGCGGGCGACGTGGCTCCACCTTGTTGCTCTTCAACTGATCGAAGGTGTAGAGCGTTTCTTTGGCAGTTTCTACCGCTTGGCGCACCTTCCAGTAAGTATTGCGGCCTTTGACGTGCAGCTCGGTCAGGAAGCAGACGGCCTCCATGGAACCGGTGTCGTTAAGGGTATTGATGGTTTTCTGGATCACCTGCTTGTACTGGCGTTCATCGAGCTCGCGCTCTTTGCCACAGCCAATCAGCAGGATGCGTTCGGAGAGAATGTTCGGCACATGGTGCAGCAGTAACGTCTGCCCGACTTTGCCTTCCAGTTCGCCCCGGCGCAGTAGTGCGCTGATATAACCATCACTGATTTTGTCGAGCTGTTCTGCGATAGGTGACAGGCGGCGTGGTTCGAAAACACCTACTACAATACAGGCGCTGCGCTGTTTTTCCGGGCTACCGCTTTTTACACTGAACTCCATGCACTCTCCTGAATCTTAAAGACAACGACGAAAGCTACGGCTAGAATGATCTGCTCCGCCAAGATCTTCCGTCATTGAGTTAACTAACTAGGTTAACCTGAACGGCGTAAACGTTCTGTTTTGGCTACTATAGGTCTGTTCCTATAGGAAGGCCAAACAGCTTGATGTTCTAATACTATTTTAGCTGTGAAGGTTGCCACATGATGAGAAAAAATGGCGGATTAGCGATGAAACTATCGATTTTCCTGCAAAAAGACAAGTTTTCACAGGCGTAATAAGCGTGATCATCATTAGATATCTGGTACGGGAAACGCTGAAGAGCCAAATTGCCATCCTGTTTATCCTGCTTCTGATCTTCTTTTGTCAGAACCTGGTCAGGGTGTTAGGTGATGCGGTAGACGGCAATATCCCGACAAATTTAGTCTTATCCCTGCTTGCATTGGGTGTGCCGAAGATGGCGCAGCTAATCTTGCCCTTAAGCCTGTTTCTTGGCCTCTTGATGACGCTTGGTCGGTTGTATACCGAAAGCGAAATCACCGTTATGCACGCCTGCGGTCTGGGGAAACGGACCCTGATCATTGCCGCTATGGTGTTGGCGATCTTTACCTCGGCGGTGGCTGCGGTAAACGTCTTCTGGGTCGGGCCATGGGCGGCCAGCCATCAGGACGAAGTGATTGCCGAAGCCAAAGCCAACCCCAGCATTGCCGGGCTGGCTGAAGGGCAGTTCCAGCCCTCACAGGATGGTAACGCTGTGCTGTTTGTCGGCAGCGTAAAGGGCAACACCTTCAACGACGTGTTCCTGGCGCAGCTGCGCCCGAACGGTAACCAACGCCCTTCGGTGGTGGTGGCCGAGCATGGAATGATCAATCAGGGCCGCGATGGCTCGCAGGTTGTCACGCTGGACAAAGGCACCCGGTTTGAAGGCACCGCGCTGCTGCGTGATTTCCGCATTACCGACTTCACCGACTATAAAGCGGTTATCGGCCATCAGTCGGTCACTATCGATAATACCCAGTCCGAGCAGATGTCGATGCGCACGTTGTGGGAATCGAATGAACCGGATGCGCGCGCCGAATTCCACTGGCGTCTGACGCTGGTGGTTTCCGTGGTGCTGATGGCGCTGCTGGTGGTGCCGCTTAGCGTGGTCAACCCGCGCCAAGGCCGAGTGCTGAGCATGTTGCCAGCGATGCTGCTGTATCTGATCTTCTTCCTGCTGCAGACCTCGCTGCGTTCCAATGCCGGTAAGGGCAAGCTGGATCCGTTGGTGTGGATGTGGCTGGTGAACCTGGCGTACTTCGCGATTGCTCTGGCACTTAACCTGTGGGATACCGTGCCGATGCGCAAACTGCGTGCACGCCTGAGAGGAGCGGCCTGATGTTTGGTGTACTGGACCGTTATATCGGTAAAACGATTTTCAACACCATCATGATGACGCTGTTCATGCTGGTTTCGCTTTCCGGCATCATCAAGTTTGTCGATCAACTGCGTAAAGTCGGGCAGGGTGAATACTCGGCGCTGGGCGCGGGGGTCTATACCCTGCTCAGCGTGCCAAAGGATATTGAGATCTTCTTCCCGATGGCGGCGCTGCTAGGGGCATTGCTCGGTTTGGGCACCCTGGCTACGCGTAGCGAACTGGTGGTGATGCAAGCTTCTGGCTTCACTCGGCTGCAGATTGCTGGGTCGGTGATGAAAACCGCTATTCCGCTGGTCTTGCTGACGATGGCAATCGGCGAATGGGTGGCACCGCAGGGCGAACAGATGGCGCGTAACTACCGTGCGCAGCAAATGTACGGTGGCTCGCTGCTCTCTACCAAGAGCGGCCTGTGGGCGAAGGACGGCAACGACTTTATCTACATCGAACGGGTGGCAGGTGAAAAAGAGCTGGCTGGCGTCAACATTTACCACTTCAACGATCAGCGCCGGTTAGAGACGGTTCGCTATGCCGGTACCGCAGATTTTGAAGACGGCGCGTGGCAGCTTTCGCAGGTGGATACTTCCGATCTGACCAATCCGAATCAGGTCACCAGTACCCAGACGCTGACCGGGGTGTGGAAAACCAACCTGACCCCGGACAAGCTGGGCGTGGTGGCGTTGGATCCGGATTCGCTTTCCATCAGCGGCTTGCACAACTATGTGAAATACCTCAAGCAGAGTGGCCAGGAGGCCAGCCGTTACCAGCTGAATATGTGGAGCAAGATCTTCTCGCCGCTGTCGGTGGCGGTGATGATGCTGATGGCGCTGTCGTTTATCTTTGGCCCACTGCGTAGCGTGCCGATGGGCGTGAGAGTGGTGATCGGTATCAGCTTCGGCTTCCTGTTCTACGTGCTGGATCAGATCTTCGGCCCGCTGAGCATGGTGTACAGCATGCCGCCAATTCTGGGTGCCCTGTTGCCAAGCTTGCTGTTCCTGTTGATCAGCCTTGTTTTGCTGCTGAAGCGGAAATAGTCAGGCCCAATAGACTGGGCCTGTATGCAAATCAAAGCCGCGATGTGTTAGTCACCGCAGCAGAGGAAAGACGGGTGGGAGAGATCCTGCCCGTTTTTCGCTTAGAGTGCAGAGGCGCTAGAAGGGAACAGTGCAAAGGCTTCGCGGCAATCGTAAGGCTCTTCGGATCCATTACGGTTATCCAGCACTTCAAACTCTGCGGCACCGTTGTTCGCAGCCTCCAACAGCAGATCCGCCAGGGATACCGGGCCAGGTCCCATCAGGATCTGGGCATAAGAAGGTGCGGCAGGGATTGTTGCCGAGGCTTTGCTAGCCAACTGTGGTGAGCTGTCAAACACGGTGTTATCGAGCACAATATTTCTTAATGGCAGATCCTGGCCATCAGAGCTGAAGCCGCGTAAGGTGACCCGAACGTTATCTCCGTTATAAATGGAGTCTGGCGTATCCACATAGTGGTAATTCTTGATGGTGACATCTTGAATATCGGGGTAGGCCTGGCCGGTTTTTTTGCTGTAATAGGTATCTATGGTCAGCGCTTCCTGAGCGCGGCGGATGCAAATGCCATCATAGTTGATGTTCCTCACCTCTCCTCCAACGCTCATATCGGTTTTGATACGCACGCCGACGGCAAAGTCAGCATCATGGCCGTCAATGCTCATATCCCGAATCTCCACGTCTTTGACCGCGCAGTCGGTTTCACTGCCGATTGACATGCCATGGGTGAAGTAGAGGCGGTTATGCAGAATTTTGACGTTGCTGACGGTGTAAATAGGCAACTGCCCTGCATACTTTTCGGCAATCGGTGGGACACAGGCATTGCTGCTATGGGCTTTGATGGCAATACCGTCATCACCGGTACTGATGTGGTTATAGGCAATCAGGACATTCTGCGATTGGCCAGGATCGATCGCGTCGGTGTTCTTGGTCGTATCCGGGGTAAAGCAGGTGCTTGCCCGGGTATAGTTAGGGGAACCCGATGTCGCAGGGGTTGTCCCTTTCGGGCAATCATAGCCTGGAACCGTATAGGCCAGTGAAGGCGTTAACACCTTCACGCCCCAGACGACCACTCCATTGACCCCACTGGGGACAAAGTGGAATTTGGGTGCATTCTGTAAGGTGATCTTATACAGCGTGAAGTTCTGGCTGGTCGGCTTGGCGGAATTCTTGTTGGTGACCTGAATTAGCCGCGGGTTGTTCTGATTGGCGCCGGAAACGGTTTTGGTTAATGCGCCTACATCCCACCAGGTCAGGATATCGGCATATTTTCCGCTGGTGAGCACTGCTCCCCCTCGTCCGTCGATAATACCTTCACCAATCACGCCGCTGTTTATCGCATCGGTGGCGGTAATCAATGCGTTACAGCCATTATCGGCACTGGCGGTTTCGCCGCAGTTATTCTTACCGGCAATCTGGTAATCCACCGGGCTACGTGAGGCAAACAGGGTGATCCCTTGATCTACCCAGAGCGTGACGCCACTTTTTAGCGTAAGTGGGCCGCTCAAGAACGCATTCTCTTCGTTACTGCCAGCGACCAGTTTAACGGCACCGGTGTTGCAGGCGTCGATCGCGGCTTGAATACGTTGGGTATCGGGTTGGGAATCATTCACGTCAGCATCAATGGCTTCATCCAGTAGCCCTTTGGCATTCTGGTTCAGTTCGGCTGAGAGTGTTTGGCAGACTTCAGGTATTACTGGTTCTTTCCCGGCCAATTCGGGATCGTTAAGGGCTGAGGCTGGCCAGGCACCACTGCGGTCAGCGACAGGTTTCTCAGTTTCAGGGGGAACAACGGGTTTAACTGGCTCAACAGGAGAGGCGATACTACCATCCGAGTTATCACAACCCGTCAGGGCCAGCAGAAAAATCGCCATAGCTGATAATGACTTGATATTTCTTTGCATGATTTATCCCTAATAATGAAACAGCGTTCCGAAATTAGATATTGTCTTGCAAAATACGTTGCCGCAACTGTTACATGACAGGATTATGCGGTATCAAATCATTAGCCTGCATATACCTCTATTCAGCATGCCGCCGATCTTGGGGCGTTGCTTTCAGGCCTGTTGCTAAACAGAAATAACGGTTGCTTCCACCTCTTTGTTGAACAGGCCCAATTTGTTCATAGTCAGTGGGGCAGTTTTTCAAATGCCCAAAACTAACAGGTCGATGGCCGCAACCAGCTCATCACGCAGATGGGCTGCATTGGTAACTAGGCAATCTGCATTAAGATTTTTGACATCCGTAGTCGTCAGTAAACTAGTAAGGATCACGTAATCTTGTTGATCCACAGACAAAACAGGAGTCAGTGCTTTGACCTGTGAGTTTGTTGCATGCTTTAAAGCCAAGGGCATGACCAAACGAGTGCTAAGGTGATCGAGTAAATCGGACTGAACAACGATAAAGAAAGGATAGGCTTTTTTGTTTTTAGATTGATTTTTATAAACAGAAAATTGTTTCATTACAGGACACCAAAGTCAGCATCATCAGAAAAAAGGCCGTTCTCCTCAACGAAGCCATTCAATGCTTCAAGACCAGCACGATTTTCCGCTAACCAACGTTCACGTTGCCCCTTCTTCACTGCGAGTTCTAATGCGTGGTTTAGTGTAGCCGATAAGTTTAGGTCTAATGCTTTAGCCTTTTCGATCAGGTCGACACTTAAGTACACGTTAGTATTGCGCTTTTTTATTACTGAAACGGTTCCCATGGCACCTCCTGAGCATAATTTATGCGCATAACTATAGCGCATCAAAAAAAAAGCGCAACGTTGCCGCTGCGCTGTAGGAGGCTGAGATCTTACATCTGCGAGAAGATATTCATAATGACGCCACCGCCGATGATCAGCGCCATGGCGAAGATGGCAGGGAGATCCGGTTTCTGCTTGTAGAGCAGCATGGAAACGAAGGTCACCCCGACGATGCCAAAGCCGCACCACAACGAGTAGGCGACGCCCACCGGGATAAACCCCATCGCCTTGGTCAGGGCAAAATAGCACAGGCAGTAAGCGCTAATCACCAGCACCGAAGGCCCCAGCTTTTTAAAGTTGTTGGTTTTTTTGATCATCGAGGTCCCGGTGATTTCTGAACCAATCGACAGTGCCAGCCACAAGAAGCCAATGTTAAACATAGTTGATACCCTTATTCTTCGGAGGAGCCCATTTTGGAAAAGAGGTTCATGATCACGATGCCGCTGGCAATCACGATCATGCCGATAATGGCTGGCATATCAGGGTGCTGGCCGTAAAACAGCATGCCCAGGCTTGAGACCAGTAGAATCCCGGTGCCTGACCAGGTGGCGTAAGCCAGGCCGACAGGAATGTATTTCACCGCGTTGGATAACGAGTAATAACAAACGCAGTACAACACGACGATCAAGCCGAGTAATAACGTCTTGGTGGTACCTTCGCTGTTATCAAACATTTTTAAGGTTGAGGTGGCCGAGGTCTCGGAGAAGATGACCAATAACATCCATACCCATGCTTTTGCCTTGGTAGACATAGAGTTCGCTCCTGATTAATAATTATTGATATAAAGTGAAATTTTGAAGCTTGGTTATTTTTTCCCTCGGCTATATTCCAATGCCAAATCGGTCAGCTTGGCTCCCGGTGGTGAACGACCATTGAGCCGCTTGAGTTCGCTAAGCGTTACGTAGGCTTGTGGCGGCGCTGCCAAAGGCTCCGTGGCTGCGGGCTGGGCCGATAGCATCCGATCCAACGTACAGATCTCAATGCCCTGTACCGCCAGCTTTGGCAGATAATCTGCCTGAGGGGCGTTTTCCCCTGCGCGGCTCAGGCCTTTCAGCTGATTTAATTCGCTGTTCGGGTTGCAGTTATAATCCAGTGCCATAATTGGCCTACCGCTCATCCGGGCCAGATGAATAAACCGCGCAGCCTCAGACTGCAATAAACCGTTGGCCACTTCTGCCGCCGTCGCGAAATCGAGAAAAGGGATTAATACTCGCGCAATATTATCCAGCGCGCCGGTTTGACTGATTTCCGCCAGCGAAGTGATTGGCCCTAGTTGGCTCCAATCTGTTTCTGCGTGAAACTGCCGGGCATTACCGCTAAACAGGAGCACCGGCGAGAACGCCTGGCAGTGCTGCAAGCGCGCGCGGATAATTTCGTGGTAACCATCCGCTGCGGTTAACAACACCAACGCCCGTGGCCGCATCCGTGAGAGCACTTCACTGACCAACTTATCGATGATTTCACGCTGCATCATATTTGCCGCCTTAGGGAACGATAACCACGTTGTCACCGGAAGCCAGCCCGGCGGCGTTGGCTTCATCGGTATCAATGTGCAGTTCCAGAGCAAAACTGGCTTTGATCCGCACGATGACTTCGTCAAAGATCAGCCCACGCACGCCTGCCGCTTTCACCCGCACCTTCTGCCCGTTCTGCACGCCCAACCTGGCGGCATCCTGCGGGTTCATATGGATATGGCGCTGGGCACAAATCACCTGTGAATGCAGCGAAACGTAGCCCGCCGGGCCAGCCAGCATGGCGTCACCGGAGGCGTTCAGATTGCCGGATTCGCGTACCGGAGCCTTCAGCCCCAGGGTAAAGCAGTCCGCCTTGGAGATTTCCAACTGAGTACATTCGCGCGCAGGCCCCAGCACCCGCACCTTGGAGAGCGAGCCTTTTGGGCCGACGATCATCACGCACTCTTTCGCGGCGAACTGCCCAGGCTGGCGTAGCTCTTTGCATGGCGTTAGCCGATAGCCCGCACCAAACAGCTTTTCAATATCCTGCTGCGACAGATGGACATGCCGGTTAGAGACCCCAACCGGGATGGCGATGCCGGTGGGAGAAGCATAGTTCTCTGCCAGGTTATGGCGGATCCTTTCCAGTAACGACTCATTAAACATACTGTTATTCCTACCCGATCTCAGAAGCTGTACGGTTATTTAGACTCTTTCTTGCCGCCGGTGCGTGCGGGTTTGTTGTCGGCAACAGGGACTTCGACTACCGGCGCTGCGGCCTCTGCCTGCGGGGCGGCCACTTCTGCTACTGGCGCAGGCGTTTCTTGCTGTACTTTGGCCGCTGGCGGCGTAAGCTCCTTGCCTTTCAGCCCTGTCAGCAGCGCGACAACCTGTTTTTCCGGGCGGGCAATCACCAACTGGCCTTTGATAAACGCCGGTTGTTTGATCACTGCCACACCGTTGTCGATGGCGGTTTTCACCGCGCTGATTTCCCCGGCAAAGAACACGCTAACCAGGCCGGAACCAATCTTCTTGTATCCCAGCACCGTTACCGCAGCGGATTTACAGGCTGCATCGGCCGCGTGGATCGCGGCGGTCAGGCCATAGGTTTCAATCACTCCCAGGCTTAAGTTCATCTCCATCTCCTTAGTGCCTTACCAGGCGGATATCAAAGTCAAAGCGCTGGAAAAAAGCCGCCAGTTGGTCCAGTTCTTCATTGCTGTAACTTGGGTCGTCTTTGACCGGATAGATCATGTCGAGCCGCTGGTATTTGTTTTTACCCAACTGGTGATAAGGCAAAACGTCGATGCGGCTGATATTGCCTTTGCGTGCCAGGGCCATGACATAGTCAATGGCACCGGTGATGGCATCGTAAGAATCGTTATAGCCGCGTACCAAAGGCATGCGCACCACGATATGGCTGCCCAGTTCCACCAGGCGCTCCAGGTTTCTTTTTACGCCCTCGTTGCCGACGCCAAACAACGCTTTATGCCGTGCGCTATCGATATGCTTGATATCGAACAGGAACATATCGGTGCAGGTCGCCAGCTTTTCATAATTGGCTAAAGTGGTGGTGCCATTGGTTTCGATGGCGGTGTTGATCATCTGTTTTTTGCATTCGGTCAGCAGCGCGGCTGCAAAGTCGGTTTGCAGGCTCAGCTCGCCACCGCCCAGGGTGACGCCACCGCCAGAGGCATGATAGAAATCGACGTCCTGCAGGATGATATCCATCAACTCCTGCACCGTGACGTCCTTGCCCATGATGTCCAGCGCGCCGGAGATGCAGACTTCTTCGCATTTGCGGCAACCGATGCAGTCTATGTTGCGATCGAGGTGGTGCTTGAGATCGCCTTGTGCGTTTTGGCGCTGGGAATGGATCCCCACCGGGCAGACATCAACACATTGCCCACAGTCAACGCACAAATCATGTGAATACATCACCTGGAAATTGCTGGTGAGCCCCTCGGGGTTGGCGCACCAGGCGCAGAGGATGTTACAACCTTTGAAAAAAATCAGGGTGCGAATACCGTCTCCGTCATAGATCGAGTATTTCTGGATATTGAATATCCGGCCCTTTTTCTCCAGCGTGTTATCCATACTATTTTCCCCTTTCTTCGAAGGCTGATGGGATAAGACGTCCCTGTCTTATCCAAGGCTAAGGTCAGAACTTCTCAATGACCGTACGGCTTATGATCTCGTCCTGAACTTCTTTGCATAGCTCGACGAAGTAGGCGCTGTAACCGGCTACGCGGACGATCAGGTCGCGATATTTTTCTGGTTCCACCTGCGCCTGTTTCAGCACTTCGTTATCCACGTAGCTGAACTGCATCTGGCCGTTGCCCAGAATGGACGCGGTACGCAGCAGGGTGATCAGCCCGTTCTTGCCTTCCGGGGTATCGAGCAGCCCTTTGAGGAACTTGAAGTTGTGCACCATGCCGATGTTCATGGTTTCCACGTTCATCTTGCTGACGGACTTGATGATGGCGGTTGGGCCCTGCTTGTCCGCACCCTGCGTCGGGCTGATCCCGTCGGAGAGCGGCATCCAGGCCAGGCGCCCGTTTGGCGTTGCGGCGGTCAGTTCACCGATCGGCGTGTTGTTGGAAATCGACAGGGTGCCGTGGCTCAGCGTGGAGTAGAGCATCTTGTACTTGCGGCACTCGCGCTCGGTCCACTCGGTGATGTCCAGCGCGTACTGATCGACCGTGTCATCGTCATTGCCGTACTTCGGCGCGTTCAGACAGTCGCGGCGCAGCTGTTCAAAGCCTTCAAAGTTGGCCAGCAGTGCGTCACGGATCTGCTCCAGGGTGTATTTACCATCCTGATATACCAGCTTGCGGATCGCGGCCATGGAGTCGACATAGGTCGCCAGGCCGGAGAAGATCAGCCCTGGGCCGTGGTTGATCACTGCGCCACCGGCGGCTACGTCTTTACCCTGTTCCATACAGCCTTCCACCAGCAGCGACATCAGTGGTTTTGGTGCCACGTCGCGGTGGACACGCTGGCTGATCACGGTGCCAATAGCCGACAGTTTGACGATGTGCGCGATCTGCGCCTTCACCGCATTGTCGAACTCTTCGTAGGTTTTCAGGGTACTCAGCTCACCGGTATCCAAGCCTTGATAGCTGTCGAACAGCACCATGCGGCCACGGTTGAGCACGAACTCGATGGCAATCGGCCATTGGGTATAGCCGGTGGAGGTCCACTGATAGATGCGGCCGGATTTTTGCGGCTCTACACAACCCATCAGGCAGTAGTCGCGCGCGTCTTCAAAGTCGAAGCCCTTGCGCAGCATCATCTTGATGTGCGAATCATCAAAGTGGCAGGCCGGGAAGCCCATACCCGCTTTCACCACGTCGACGATCTTCTCCATGTACTTCTGCGGTGACTGGTTATGGATACGGCAGGCCAGCGACGGCTGGTACACTTTGACAAAGCGTACGGCGTCCATGATCAGATAGGTCAGGTCGTTACAGGCATCGCCACCGCTGCGTTTCTGCCCGCCGATGGTCAGGTTGATAAACGGCTGGTAACCGGCGAAGTACTTGGCGCCCAGTTCGCTGGACATCCACATCAGTTCGGCACACTTGATGATGAAGGCCTGCAACAGTTCCAGCGCCTGTTCCTGCGTCAGGCGGCCAGAGGCGATATCGGCCTGGTACATCGGGTAGCAATACTGATCCAGACGGCCCAGCGACAGCCCGGTCTGGTTCTCTTCCACTTCAAACAGCGACTCCACCGTCCAGATGCTTTGCAGCGCTTCTTGCAGGGTCTTCGGTGGGTTGGCTGGGACGTTCTCGTTGGTTTCTGCGATGGTCAGCAGCTCGGCACGGCGTGCCGGGTCTTGCTCTACTGCTGCCAGTTCACGGGCCTTGTCGGCGATGCGCTTGGCGTAGGCCACCACGCCGTCACAGGTCTCAATGGCCGCTTTGTAGAAGTAGATCTTGTCGATATCTGCCGGGTTTTCCATGCTCAGCGCCGCGAGGTGCTGCTGGGCATCGGCCTTGATGCCGTTCATCCCTTTGGTGAACAGCAGGATGTCGTAGCCTGGGCAGGTGTCGCCGCCGCCGTTAATCTGGTGGTAGGAAAGATCGCTGACAAAGGTTTCGCCGCTGAAGGCCCAAACGCCCGCTTCGCGGTACTGTGCTTCACAGATCTCATCGAGCGAACGGCCTTCCCAGAATGGCACGATCTCTTCACGGATCGTCTTCTTGTCGGCCTCGGAGATAATAAATGGATCCTGCGGACGGGTGCCCATGGTGTCCAGTTCGTCACGCACCCAGCGCCAGGCGATATCCGGTGAGAACGCCCCGGCACGCGGTTTGCCGCACGGATGGCCGACGATCAGCTCATCTTGCTGGATCAGGATCGGCGCGGTTTCACAGGCGGCACGGAAAGACTTGGCGCGCAGCAGAATGGTTGGCAGACCCGGGTTGTTTTTTGCCATCTCGGTAAAGGTGATGGCGCGATAGATAGAGACGCTAGGGCGAGCATCGAGGTAGTTGTCACGCAGGCGTTGCAGGCGCGGCGTCAGCCCTTCCATCAGTTTGTGAGTTGCCACGTCTTGCTCCGAGGCTGCCACGAACGGGGCCGATGGCGCAGTGTACTGCGGGCGAGCACCTGCCTGGCCAGCAAACAGTTTTACCTGCAGGTTGTTGTTGAGCGTCATCAGATTGCTGCGGGCTGCCAGCAACATAGCGGACAGATCGTTGATCACCAATGCCGGATCGTCGAGGCGCACGCCGTGCAGCATGGCGTCAAACATCGGGTAGCCATCCAGCTCACGTGGTGCGCGCACTTCGGAAAGCTCGCACAGCTTCAGCCATAGGCACTCGACGATTTCATAAGCCTGCTCCGGCGTCAGCACGCCACGGGTGACGTCTTGCTGATAGAAGCTGTACAGCAGCTTGTCGAAGCCGCCTGGATAAACCGCGTAGCTGCCGTTTTCCAGATGCAGCGCCAACTGGAAGAAGTAGAACGACTGGCAAGCCTCTTTAAAGCTGCTGGCCCCGTAAGCCGGGACTTTTTTCATCATGGCAGCCGCTTCCTGCAGCTCCGCCTTGCGGTACGGATGGTTTTCTACCGCCGCCATGTTTTCGGCCTTGCTGGCCAGTTTCTGCGCCAGATGCATCGCCGCATTGCAGGCGTAGATCATGGCGCGGCATTGGTTGACCTCGTCCAGCCCGGAACGGCTGACGGCGCTGCCGATGCTTCTGGCACGGTCTTCCATTTCGGCCTCGATGGCGAACAGCCCTTTGGTGATCACCGCCAGATAGTCCGGTGAGGTCTGGCCAAAGGCGGTGAAGGCCGAAGGACTGCGCAGTTCGCTTTCGCTGTGGAACACGGCGGCGCGCGGGGTGGAGGATTGGCTGCCGATGATCAGCTCATCGGGGCCGATGTAGCCGGGCAGTTGCTTGACCAGCTCATTGAACAGCTTGGCATTCTTGACCAACTGCGGCATGCCGGCCACATCGCCACCCAGCGTTTCCAGAATGGCGGCACGTTCGGTGCTGATGGTGCTGTTTTGGGATAAGAGTCTTTCTGCCAGCAGTTTTACGCGTGGCGTCAGTGAATAATGGGCCATGTTCAAATCTCTCCTGATGTCCTGCGGCTTTCACACAAATTGGCAAAATCCGTTGACTGTAATGAGTGCGTTATTGAAGCTGTACCGGGCCGCCGCTGTAGGCGAGGCGGTACAGTTTCTCCAAATCTGCCGCGTTAACGTCGCGCGGGTTGGTTGGCGTGCAACTGTCGTGCAACGCCTGCGTGGCCAGTTCGCCAAGGCAAACCTGGAAGCGGTGTTCCTCCACCCCTGCGGCTTGCAGATTGGCCGGTAGCTGCATTTCCTGTTTCAGCGTTTCGATCGCCACCAGCAGGCTATTGACGCCATCGCGTACCGAGGTGCTTGGCAGCCCCAACAGGCGCGCCAGAGCGGCATATTTGTGCGCGGCCGGGGTGTCGCAGTTGCCGTCAACGTCGGCATTGAAGGCGACCACCGAGGTCATCAGCAGCGCATTGGCTCGGCCATGCGGTATACCAAACATGCCGCCGAGGGCGTGCGCCAGGCTGTGGGTAATGCCCAACGATGCGTTGGTGAATGCCATTCCAGCCATGCATGAAGCGTTATGCATTTTTTCCCGTGCAGGCAGATTGCTGCCCTGTTGGTAGCAAGTCAGCAGGTGGCCGAATACCATCTGCACCACTTTTTCGGCCATCGCATCGCTGAAGTCGCTGGCCTTGCGGGAGACATAGGCCTCCAGGGCGTGGCACAGCACATCCATCCCGGTATCGGCGGTAATACTGGCCGGCACCGACTTCACTAGCTGAGGATCGAGGATGGCGATGTCGGGCAGCATGAACTCGTCCACCAACACCAGCTTTTGGCTGCGGGACTTGATCACCGAGAAGCTGGTGACTTCGGAACCGGTGCCGCTGGTGGTGGGGATGGCGACAAAACAAGGCTTGCTACGGCCGCTGTCTTTACGGCAATGCCACAGCGCATACATCACCGCCTTGGCTGCATCGATGACCGAGCCGCCGCCCAAGGCAATCACCAGATCCGGGTAGTCGTCATCCATCAGCTTCATGCCGCTGACGATGGCGGAAATATCCGGGTCTGAGGCCACCTCGTCATACTGACGGCAGCGGATCTGTTGCTGTTGGAGCAGGCTGGTTACCCGCTCGGCCAAGCCAAACTTCACCATCGCCTGATCGGTGACCAAAAACGCCGAGCGTCCAGGCAAGCTGCTCAGCGCGAGCAGCGCATCCTCACCGAAATGGATTTTTGGCTTAATCAGAAACTCATTCATGCCTACTTCCTCTTACTCTTAACGCTCCCGGTGAACCTTCTCGACAATGGCAACGATCGACATGGCCTTGTAGCGGTCTTTACTCAGTGCGAAATACTCTTCCACCAACACCAGATCGTTTTCACCGGCACCGACGCTATCGACGGCAACGTAGGTGCGATCTTTGATGGCTTCCAGGTCGTCACCCAGCGCCGTGACCAGTAGCAGGTTACTGCCGCGTAGTTCGTCACTTTTCTGTGTGGCCACCACATGGCCGGTTACCTTTGCGAGGATCATGTTTTCACCCTTGTTTGATGTGTTACCGGGACAGGCGTCCAAGCACTTCAGTAATGATCCGTTCGACGTTTTCTTCGGTGATGTCATTGGCTGCGGCGTTAACCACTGCGCGGGTGACCGCCCCGAAACGATCGTCGCCCTGGGCATACAGCGGTGCCGGTGCGGCCTGCGGGGTTACCGCCGCCGTTGGAGCTGCAAAGCGGTTATCGTCGAAGATGCTGGTGCTATGGTTGATTGGCGCGCTGCACGGCTGAGCTGCGGGTTGTGGTTGGCGCAGATCCTCGATGCTACGAACGCCATAGCCGACTTTACGTACGTTCAGCAGGTTCATCGGGCCGACGTTGTCCGAGCTGGAGCCGCCACCAACGGCACCGCAACCGAGCGTTAACGCAGGTATAAGATTCGTGGTTGCGCCAATGCCTCCAAGCGCGGCGGGCGTATTGATCAGGATGCGGTGCACCGGTTTTTGCAGCGCAAACTCGCGGATCACCTGCTGGTTCTGGGTGTGGATGACCAGCGTATGCCCCAGGCCTTCGTTGGTGAGCAACTCCACCACGCGGTCACAGGCGCTCATCCAGTCTTCTTCGATGTACAGCCCCAGCACCGGGCAGAGTTTTTCACGGGCGTAAGGGTTTTTACGCGAGACGCTGTTTTGCAATGAAATCAGCACTCTGGTGGTCGCAGGTACGCAGAACCCGGCGCGTTCGCTGAGGTAGATGGCGGTTTTGCCCACCACTTCAGGATTAATCATGCCGTTCGGGCGTAACAGGATATTGGCCAGGCGGGCAGATTCATCGTCGTTCATGAAGTAGCAGCCCTGAGCCAGCAGCTCGCGGTGTACATCCTGATAGATGCACTTTTCCACGATGATCGACTGCTCAGAGGCGCAGATCACGCCATTATCGAAGGTCTTGCTGGTGATGATGTCTTTCACCGCCTGCTGGATATTGGCGCTGCGTTCGATAAACGCCGGGCCGTTGCCTGGGCCACCGCTGATGGTTGGCGTGCCGGAGCTATAGGCCGCACGAACCATGCCTTCGCCGCCAGTAGCCAGGATCAGCGCGACGTCTTTGCTGTGCATCAGAGCTTTGGTGGCTTCCAGCGTCAGCTGGGTCAGGCCGTCAACGATACCTGCTGGGGCACCGGCCTGAAGCGCAGCCTGCTTGACGATTTCAATCGCCCGCTGGCTGCACTGGCGCGCATTAGGGTGCGGGGAGAAAATAATGGCGTTCCCGGCCTTCAGCGCGATCAGCGTTTTATAGAAAATAGTTGAGGTTGGGTTGGTGGACGGCACCAGGGCAGTAATAACCCCTAACGGGACGCCCACGTCCATCACTTTATTCTGCTGGTCGTCACGAATAATACCGACGGTTTTTAAATCCTTAATATGCTCAAAAACTTTTTCAGAGGCGAAAATGTTTTTTAACACCTTGTCTTGCCAATTGCCGAAGCCGGTTTCTTCATGGGCCATCTTCGCCAATTCTTCGGCATGCCTGGCCGCTTCGCTGGCAATATGTTTAATAATGCCGTCGATCTTTTCCTGTGAATATTTGGCAAACAGCAATTGTGCCTGTTTGGCATTTTTAATCAGCGTGCGAGCCTGCTGAATGGATTGTAAATCCGGATCTAATGTGGTCATTAGTCTATTCCCCTGAATAGGAGTTTAATTTTTTACTTGCTGCAATCGGGTAGAGTACTTATCTGCCACCGCCGGTGATCAGGCTGAATTACGCCTTATGCTGTGAGGCAATTTTCTCAATATCATTATGTGGGCGTGCAATAACCCGGGATGAAATCACTTCGCCAATTCGGCTGGCGGCTTCAATACCGGATTCCACCGCTGCGTTAACGGCACCCACGTCGCCTTTCACCATCACGGTGACCAGGCCGGAGCCGACGTTTTCATAGCCAATCAGTTCAATATTGGCGGCCTTACACATGGCATCGGCGGCTTCGATGGCGGGCACCAACCCTTTGGTTTCGATCAATCCGAGTGCATCTTTCATCAGTGAATTCCTTGTTATTCGGTGATTTTGTACTGCGAGATGATTTTCTGGATATCGTTATGCGGGCGGGCAATGACCAGTGAGGTAACCACTTCACCCACGCGTTTGGCCGATTCGATACCGGAATCCACCGCCGCCTTGACCGCGCCCACGTCGCCTTTCACCATCGCGGTAACCAG
Source organism: Serratia sp. JSRIV004 (assembly GCF_019968705.1). Taxonomy (NCBI): domain Bacteria; kingdom Pseudomonadati; phylum Pseudomonadota; class Gammaproteobacteria; order Enterobacterales; family Yersiniaceae; genus Serratia; species Serratia sp. JSRIV004. The sequence goes on from NZ_CP074140.1 coordinate 805,237, forward strand.
GCCGGAACCGACGTTCTCATAGCCGATCAGCTCCACGTTGGCCGCTTTGCACATCGCATCGGCGGCTTCAATACAGGCCACCAGCCCTTTGGTTTCAATCAATCCTAATGCGTCACCCATGATCCGTTCTCCTTGATGCGCTGTTTACGCTTTGTGCTTAATCACGATTTTGTTGATGTCGTTGTGTGGGCGGGCGATAACCAGTGAAGTCACTACTTCACCCACGCGTTGTGCGGATTCCACGCCGGAATCGACGGCGGCTTTTACCGCACCGACGTCACCTTTCACCATGGCGGTGACCAGGCCGGAACCGACGTTTTCATAGCCGATCAGTTCGACGTTGGCCGCCTTGCACATGGCATCCGCCGCTTCAATACAGGCCACCAACCCTTTGGTTTCGATTAAGCCTAATGCATCACCCATTGTTGTTTCCTCCACAAAGCCGGTTTATGAGTTGTCATCTGCTGTGCCGTTCGGCCATGAGGGGATCAAGGTTTCCGACGGCTAAGGGCACTATACCCCTCCGGTGGTTATTCAAAATATAAATTCATTAATCGATATCTATTTAGTTTTTTGTTCTAATAATAAGCCTCTATTTATCCCCTGTTTATCTTTTTGCTCTGATAATCAGCCCGAGAATAGTTCTGCTCCCTGGCAAGAAATGGCGGGTTTTGGCATTCACTTAAGGGCGGAAAAGAATGTTAAATCTATGGTATTCAAATGGGTTTTTTAGGTAGCGGAGGGGCTTGCAGACTGTGGAGTAGCGCAGGTTTTTGCCGTGGCTATTTGAGTAGCTTCACGTGCTACATATTGACCGCCGTTGTTACTGATATCACCGTACTAGCTCCCTCTCCTTTTTGGGGAGAGGATTGGGGGTGGGGGAAATAGCGATCGTCGAATAACCGGTAGGCATTATGACTATCAGGGGGGTTTTTGGGGTAATGAGAGGCAGGCCAGAGGCTTATGACAAGGGGGAACAGCTTTGCTGGGGAACGGGCGTTACTCTAACTGGCTGCCGGGTTTTAACGCGCAGATAAACAATGGGGAGTTGATCGAACTGAGCAGCACGGTGTCGGCATTGATTTTCCCCATTGCCAATTGCAGGCCGTCGTGGCTGTCTGACATTTCCCGCATAAAGTAATCGAAGATCACGTCGGGTGATTGATCGATAGAGGACTTGCTGGAAACCCAGCGGTTGATCTGATAATAGCGGGCGCCGGGGGAAACGCGCTTGCTGGTATAATCAAACTGTACGTAGCGTTGCAAATAAAGCCAGCCTACCTCGGAGTCTGAATATCCTTCCACCACGATCGAACCTTTACCTTTGGCATTAAAGTTAAAGTGAATATTGACGTTAACGGATTCAGTGACGGTGTCTTCAAAATGCATAATGGCTTTGGTTGAGCAGTTTAAAATATCATCGCGCCGGATAACATTCTGCTTAACGGTGATAAATAGTGAGACCAGTAGCAATATGATAGAGACGGCAAACAGCCTTCTCCCCCAGCCGATTGTTTTCATAATTTATTTCCATGAATAATAAAAATAGTTATCGCAGTAGCTGAATGTATTATCTTGATGTTTGGCACAGTGTGCGAGAAACGTCCGGCCTAAACCGTTGGATTGCAGCTTATCACCATAAAAGAACAGAAAACGTTCGTCTTTATCATACTTGATGTTCTTTTTTTCTTTGACGGCAATAAAGTTTTTCAGGTAATTGTCGCGCATTCTTGGATTTATCATGGTGTCGGTGGATAACACCTCAATGGGGTCCTGCGCGACGGGGGTGAAGGTGAGAGGGGTCAGGCTGCCGTTGTTACTCCACGACCAGCCGATCAGCGCGATGGCCAACAGCGATATCATCGCCCCGGCATAACCCCAGTAGCGATCGTTGCTGGTGATGACCGCCGCTACCGGCGTTGGTTCTGGAGCCATCTCGGCAGAGGATTGATGTTCGCTGGCATGTATCACCGGATGCACCAAGGAATCATCGATCACCTCGATCGTCAGCTCTGGGTTGATTTCTAGCCGGCCCCTGGCCACGGTGACGATCACGTTCTCAATGCCATAACGGCGGAAGGCTTTACGCAGGATGCTCAGGTACTGATTCAGGTTGCTGTTGGAGGACATCAGCCCGTTGTCGTCCCACACTCGCTGCATCACCGTATCGCGGCTGATCACGCCAGGATGCTGGATCATGAAGAACAGCAGGGCGTTGGCAGTGATGGTGAGCTGGCTATCTGACTTGCCGCCGTCGTCCAGCTTTAGCGAGCCTTCGGTGGCGTCATAAATAAGAAAGGCATTAATTTTGTATTTCATTATCGCCCCTGGGTGATTGGCTGCCCGCGAACCGCGGAGGTTAAAGCTCCTCGAAGGTCATTGCCGCCAGCCTCGTCACCAATGCAAGCCGCTCTTCCGGCGTCATAGTGACTCCTTCCGTGAGTTCAGAAAGCCATAGGCCGTCTGCACCATAGCGCACCAAGTTACCTACGTAGCTGCGATCCAGTTCATCGGCGTTGGCCAGATGTTGCAGCACCCAGTCCCGCCAGCATTTACGCAACACCATTTCATGCGGCATGGCCAGCGACAGCAGGGCCAATTGACGGCTGGTGTCGCTTTCACTGATACCTGCCAGGTACATCAGATAGGCCCGGGAGAAGCGCCCGCGTGGGTTATCGTCCTCGGCCATTAGCGCCATAATGCCGCGATCCATCACGGCCAGCAGGCGAATAAACAGCGCGTGGATTAGCTCCTGCCTGCCGGGAAAGTGGTGTAGCAGCCCGCCCTTACTGACCCCAGCCTGTTTGGCGACGGCGTTTAACGACAGCGCGGCAATCCCATCTTTGGCTGCGATGATACTAGCGGCTTCCAGCAGCTGCTCTTGCAGCCGTTCCGGGTCTTTTTTGCGATGCACGTGGGTATTCATGCGGCGATCATACCGACCAGCCGGTATGTCATTTTTGATCGAGGTCAATCTGCTTCCCCTAAAGGTCAGACCAATCTTGAATAATGCTAAGTAGGTCAAACTATTTTATTTATCAATCAATTAGGAAAGATTTTACTAGCTTAATCGAGGCGTCAGGCTTAATGGCGGGATACCCAAAGGTATAAAGCGGCAACTGACGGCTGCTCCGAACAAGCTCCCTCTCCCCCATACAAGTGTTGATAGTGTCTTGGTTCTTACGGTGGGAGAGGGTTGGGGTGAGGGGCGTTTACAACAACCAATCCAGTATCAGGACACCGACCAGACTGATCGCCCAGGCTAGGGTGGTGGGTACTGACCAGACCATCATCTGCTGCTTCACGTCCTTAATCCCCATCATCCGGTTGACGACCCAGAACATGCTGTCGTTAAAGTAGCTGAAGAACAGTGCGCCCATGGTGGCGGCCTGCGCGGCAGCGAGCATATTGACGCCGGGCAACTGGCTAACAATAGGAGCTGAGATAGACGCTGCGGTGATCATGGCAACGGTGCCCGACCCCTGTATCAAGCGCACCAGCGTAGCGATAAAGAAGGGGATTAACACCGGAGACAGTGGCAGATTGGCGACGTGCTGAGCCAGCAAGGTGCCGGTGCCACTTTCACGTAATACAGCCCCTAGCGCGCCACCGGCACCGGTCACCAGCAAGATAATCCCAGCGGCCTGCAAGCCTTCCTCCAGCCGCTCCAGCGTCTCGTGCTTGTCGACCTTGGGCATCAGGGTGTAAACCGCCAGCAGGACGCTGATGGCCAACGCAATCACCGGTGCGCCGAGGAAGGCAAAGGCTTGTCCCCACAGGCTTTCCCCCAGCCAGGACATTCCTTCAGCCTTGGCCAGCATAGTGTTCACCGCATTGATAAAGATCAGCACGATGGGGGCGATGATTGGCAGCAGCGATAGCGTTAAGCTCGGCAGCACCTTGGCTTCTTTCTCAGCCAGATAGCGCTGGTGGGCGGCCCGTAGGTCGTCCGGCTCATCTTCCTGGTTTTCCGGTGTAAAATCCGGGTAATAGGTGCCGAGCCAGCGCGCATAGATCACAATGCCGATCACGCAGGGAATGGCTAACACCAGCCCGGCCAGCATCATGGCGCCGATATCGACGCCGAAAATCCCCGCTACCCCTAATGGACCTGGTGTTGGTGGAACTGCGTGATGGGTAATGATCAGGCCACCCGCCAAGGCTACGCCGAGTGTCAGAAGATTGCGTTTACCCTTCTTGGCCAGTGCCTTGACCAACGGATAAAGGATGACGAAGGCCGAATCGACAAAAATCGGGATGCTGACGATATAGCCGGTGATCGCCAACGCCCACTCTTCGCGCTTTTTACCCAGCCACTTGATAAAGCTGAAGGCGATCTGCTCCGCCGCGCCGGAAACTTCCAGCACGCGGCCCATCATCACCCCCAGGCCAATAACAATCCCGATACTGCCGAGCGTGCTGCCAAACCCTTTGGAGATGGTATCTACCGTCTGCATGGCGCTCAACCCGCCGCTGATCCCGGCGATAGAGGCTGCTGCCAGCATGGCGATCAATGCATGAACCCGCGTGCGTAATACCAGCCACACCAGTACGAACACGGCCACCGCCAAACCAATGATGGGAGTATAAAGTGCCATAATCAGCTCCCGGCCTGTGGCATCTCATCACGCATAAAGGCGCGGATGATCTGCTGGAAGTTTTCATCGGCACGGAACCCCAACGCCAATGCACGTTGTATATCGAAGTTGCCCGGCCAACTGGCGACAATGTGATTGATGGCTTCGTCCGGCACAAAGTTCACCTTGGCACTAGCCTGCTCACCGGCCACCTCTTCCAGTGCGGCTAGCATCTGCTCTACTGTGACGCTGATGCCTGGCAGGTTGACGATGCGTGAGGTGCCGAACTGCGCGGTAGGCAACGTGGCGGCATGGATAAAGTTGCGTACCACGGTGCCAGGGCTGGACAGCCATAGCGTCAACTCTGGGGAGACCGGGCAGACTGAAGGCTCCCCGTGCAATGGTTCACGGATGATGCCGCTGGCAAAGGAGGACGCTGCCTTATTCGGCTTGCCGGGGCGCACGCTGATGGTGGGCAGACGCAGCACCCGCGCATCGACAAATCCTTTGCGGGCGTAATCATTGATCAACAGTTCACATAGAGCCTTTTGTGCACCGTAGGAGGATTGTGGCTGCACGGCGCACTCATCGGTGACGGTGGCCGGAAGCTGGCCGCCAAACACCGCCAGCGAGCTGGTGAAGATAAACTTCATTGCCGGGGCATTGCGGCGGGCGGCTTCCAACAGTTGGCGAGTGGCGTCAAAGTTCACCTGCATCCCGAGATCGAAGTCGCTTTCCGCATGGCTGCTGACGATGGCGGCCAGGTGATAGAGCACGCTGCAATCGTTGTCGATCAGCCGATCGGCGGCATCGTGTTGAGTGAGATCGAGCGCCAGGCAGCGAACTCGCGGATCGGCTAGCGGGGCGTTAGGTTGTTGGATATCTGCCAGCACCAGTTCGTCAAAAGGTAGCGTATTGTCTTGCAGCAACGCGGCTGCCAAGCGTTGACCCAAAAAACCTGCTCCGCCAGTAATGATGACCTTCATGGTTATATTCCTTTGTAGGGGGTGTTATCAGAGGTTGATGCTGTGCAGCCGCACGCCACGCTCTTGGAGTTGTTGCTGCGTTTCTGGCGGCAGGGCAGCATCGCAGATGATGTCGTCGAGCGCCGCCAGCGAGCAGACGCGAAACATGCCGTACTTGCCGTATTTACTGCTGTCGGAGACCAGTACCTTGCGCCGGGCCACGTCCAGCAGCGCCTGTTTCACCAGCACTTTCTCCTCGTGTGGGGTAGATAGACCATGTTCCAGATCCCAGGAACTGGTGCTGATAAAGGCCACGTCGATATTTAAGGTGCGCAACAGCATGGCGGCGCAGCTGCCGACGCAGGAATAGTTGCGCTGATCGACCCGCCCACCGGTGTGAAACAGGTTGAGCTGGGGGCGATTCATCAGGTGCTGGATAATGGAAAAATCGTTGGTGACTACGGTCAGGTTGAAGCGTTCGGCCAGTTGGCGGGCGATCTCGAAGCTGGTTGTGCCCGCGTCCAGATAGACCACTTGGCCATCTTCGACCAACCCGGCGGCATATTTGCCGATTGCTCGCTTCTGCCGGTGATGCAGTTGGGCCTTCTCTTTGTAGGCCAGCTCCTGGCGTAGCGCGTCACTCAGGCGCACACCGCCACTGACGCTAATCACCTTGCCTTCTTCTTCCAGTTGATGGATGTCGCGCCTGACGGTCATATGTGAAACGCTCATCAACTCGGCCAGGGCCACGATGGTGACCAACTGGTACTCATGTACATAGCGATAGATAAAATCGCGGCGTTCCGATGGGATCATGCTCAACTCCTGGTCGGTAGCGATGGTGCCGCTGGGTGGCTGTTATTTTTTGTTATGTTATTAATATTCAATCATTTGATTTAACAAATAAACGAGGGTTGTCACATAAGGGAGGTGGGGAGTTGTCGCGTATATTGGTATAAAATTATTTGTATTCAATATGTTGTGATTTTATTTCTCGCAAATGGGAGTCACAGAAGGTTGTGATGAAAAGTGTGAGGTGTAACAAAAAAGTGCAGGATGGTGGTGAGGGGATTGCCGGGCTCGGACAGCATGCTGACAAACTTCATCGGGTGCAAAACGTAGGAGCGCTGCATGCTGCGCCCGTTAATAGCTTGAGCCCCGCACCACTGTTCCAACACCTTCTAGCCGCGTTGACTGGGTAAGCCCAGGGTAATAAATAAGCAGAGTAAGCCGAAAAAATCGACGGGTGACGTTTTTTTCAACATTCAACTCGTTGAATGCTTGATAAGTGTTGCGCGAGGCAAGTGGGAAGGTATAATGCCCACGTTTTCCGCATACTACTTCAGTGCCGAAGTGGCGAAATCGGTAGACGCAGTTGATTCAAAATCAACCGTAGAGATACGTGCCGGTTCGAGTCCGGCCTTCGGCACCATTAGTCAGTACGCAAATCAAGTCGCCTTCGAGCGGCTTTTTTTGTGCCTGAAATTCAGTATTCGCAAGGCTTCTTGAGGTTTTTCAGACAACCTGATTCAATCAACATCAACTTGGGGTTTACGTACGAACGTCTGCAATTTGCTTTGCCACCGGATTGATTGAACGGAAAAACTCAGTGATTTCATTGCTAACCAGTGCTCAGTACTCTAGTAGAACAGTAGGCTAGGTGTCGTATGTTTGCTAGGGTTATCCATTCGCAACTCTAAATGCTTCAGACATTCTTTCCTGCTCCCGAAGAGATAGTCCCAAACCATCAGCAATTGTCCTCCATTGAGCCACGATCCCCATAAAGTTTTCAATAATTTCATCGGCCTGCGTCAAGCTCAAACGGAAATATTCAGCGACTTCACGTGCCAGTTCGAGATCTAGTGCATTATCTGCTTCGGTGATATTAAGCTTTAGGCCGTCAGACCAGGGAACGGGGTTCATATCGTAGGCTTCAGAAAGCCGCCAGCCTTTACCAGGGACCAAAATGAAACCATGATTGCGTAGGTGATCATCGGTGTTAGAGACAAGAATATTGAAAACAATCCTTGACCAGAGTTCTTGCAGGTCGGTTTTTGTTTGTGCGCCATGTCTTATCAGGACGTCTGCAAGTTCAAGATAACTGACACCTGTAGAGGCATCATCACCATCTTGATGTCTGGTCATTGTCATGGCAGAAGCAAAATGAAGGCGCTGGCCGGATCCTGTACGGTCGAACCGACGGACCATAAAGCAGTGGTAATCGCTGGCATATTTATGCGCTTCAGCTGTTGCGACGTTCAGCCCACAACCCACGGCGAGAGCATTGGCCACCATCTCCCAGCCGCCAACATCGTAATCATCTTTGGTGCTGGGAAATTTTGCGATATAGAGATGGCCATGCTTGTCCACGACACTTGCTTTGGGCCTTGCGCCACCTAGAGAACCACCCGGAGCAATGAGCATCCGCAGCCATTCCTGACCCTGTAGGGATGTATTGTCTGGATCATCTTCTAGTGCGCGGCTTGCCCTTTCTAAAGCGTGAATTTCGGTAAAGGGAGGAGCCGCTTCGTCAGCTCGGTTATCAAGAAATTCACCTTCATCATTAAGCTTGTAGCGTAGGGCCCCTACTCGATAAAGATCATGTACACCCAAGAGATAATTTGATTCGTATAGCCTGGTTCCTTCAGTTTGGATGCCGGCACGAATATCCCGTTCAAGGCGACGCTTCATCAGTATTCGGCCCCAGCGTTCGGGACTGGAGTCGCCAAATATGCCGAATTTATCCCGTGGGTGAGTGGGGTACTGGGCACCTTCGAATAAAAGAATTTCTGGATCAAGTTGCAAACGATTGAGGTCGGGATCGGCCAATGCTAGAGGGTCATACTGAAATTCAAATAACTCTCGCGTACGAGTTTGTCGGCTATGCAGGAAGCCAACTCGCTTTGGCCCGTGCATTCCATCCCAGTCTGCATATACCCCAATCATAGCCATCGTTAGCTCCCTTTGATTGACTTCTTCAATGGTTTTAGCAGAGCAACCAGATCGGCCGACGTTGTGCCTGTCGTTTTGCGGGCCGTATTGTTTGCTACGGAGCCAGCTTTTGTTGTTGCAGCTGCCTGTTTGTCTGATCTTTCGTACCTGTAGGCAACCTCAGGGCGCGGTTTTTTGTCTGCCGGGGCTTTACTTGGTTTTGCCTTGGAAGTGAAAACGATGTCGTTCTTTATCAGCCGGGAATCCTGAAGTTGGCGACCTAGTTGATCTTCGGCGGCCAACTGATTCAGATCGTTTTCAAGCCCTAACACCTGCATGACAGATAAATATGCACCTATAGTAACGCCTGCTCCTCCTGCCTCAAGCGAACGCAGTGTCATTGGCGACATACCTGCCCGTTCTGCCACCTGTTTGGCCGTTAGTTTGCGCCGAAGACGCGCAAGTTTCAGCCGCTCACCAAAATCAGTCAGCAATTGGTTAGTTGTAGGAAGTAATGGTGCTGTTTTTTTCGCCATGATGTCAATATTTTATCTTTTTAGTACAAATTACGCCATAATATTAGCATAATTTCGACATGAAGCAGCAAGGGGATGACGTGTGATACTAATATTTTTACTAAAAAGGGTTTAAAACGCCAGAATATTAGCACTTTTGAAACTGCTTCGAAGGAGGGAAGGGGATTTGTACGTATTCACTGCCCCGTATCTGCATCGTCCATTTATGCAACGTCTGTGTTACCTGGGCTCTTATGTTCCTTGCAGATAGTCAACTCGTACTAAAAGCACCCCGCTGAACCTCTGGGATGTCTAGCTTAAGGTTTGGCCCGCTTTCCAGCTTAGCCTGCAAGGATTATCATACTATCGAGACTACAGATCTAGAGAGTGTGCTATGCAACATATTATTGAAGGTTTCCTCAGTTTCCAGAAAGAGATTTTCCCGCAGCGTAAGGAGCTCTTTCGCAGCCTTGCCTCCAGCCAGAATCCTAAAGCGCTTTTTATTTCGTGTTCTGACAGCCGCCTGGTACCCGAGCTGGTAACCCAGCAAGATCCGGGGCAGCTTTTCGTTATCCGTAACGCAGGCAACATCGTCCCTTCCTTTGGCCCGGAGCCGGGTGGGGTGTCGGCGACCATCGAATACGCGGTTGTGGCGCTAGGCGTTACTGATATCGTGATTTGCGGCCACTCGAACTGCGGCGCCATGAAGGCTATCGCTTCTTGCCAGTGCCTTGACCCGATGCCTGCTGTTGCTCACTGGCTACACTATGCGGACGCGGCCAAAGCGGTGGTAGAGAAGAAAACCTGGAATAGCGAAATCGACAAAGTTAACGCTATGGTTGAAGAGAACGTGATAGCCCAGCTAAATAATATTAAGACTCACCCGTCCGTTGCCGTTGGGCTGCGCGACAACGCACTACGCCTGCACGGCTGGGTGTACGACATCGAAAGTGGCGAGATCCGCACGCTGGATAAAAATACCAAGAATTTCATTTCGCTGGCGGATAACCCCGAGGTGTACTTCGAATAACAGATGCTTGACTATGAGTGGGACCGCTCCTGGGCAGAAAACCAGGAGCCTTCTGCCTGGCGTCCTTATCTGCTATATTCGCCAGGTGGAAATTATTTAAGCAATCGGGGGTAGGTCGTTAATGGAAAACGAAGAACATATCAGTAACATTATAAAAACGCACCTCGAAGCGACATTAAACGATCTCGGGGAATTTATCTGGGCATATGTGGTGTTATCGAAAAAAGATATGTCCTGCATCTTTGGGGTAACCAACTATCCTGGTGAGTGGGTAGAGCATTATAAAGCCAACGGTTTACAGTATACCGATCCGGTGGTGATCACTGCGCTGAACCGCCTAACGCCTTTTTCATGGGATGAAAATCTGATGACGGGGGGAGGGTTTCATTTTTCCGAACTCTTCGAGCGGGCCAGGAAATTTGGGCTGAATAACGGCTATACGTTTGTATTGCATGATTATAATAATAACCTGGTCACGTTATCTTTTATTCTTGCCCCTGAAACCAGAGCGGAATTAACCCAAACGCTGATCAAGAATAAAGGTGACATCTCTGTTTTACTGGCGTCAGTGCATGAGATATATCTAACCCTGAATTCGCTGTCAGAAAAAAACGCCTCTCGCTCGGAAAAAAGCGCCCAATTTACCGAACGGGAAAACGAAATCCTCTACTGGGCCAGCGTGGGCAAAACCTATCAGGAAACGGGGATGATCCTGGGGATCACTACGCGTACGGTCAAGTTTCATATGTCCAACATCGTCAAAAAGCTTGGAGTCGCAAATGCCCGGCATGCAATACGTCTAGGTGTGGAACTTCAACTGATTAAACCGGTTAGTTGATTACAAAGAAGGCTCAGCCGCCAGCGGCCAGTCGTTCAGCCTGGTTTCGTCCGCTGTGCTGTACTTGCTGAATATCTTGGCTTTTAGCTTCCTCTGGCTCTCAGAGTCGACATGGCCGAGCAACAGATAGACCGGCTCATCTTTCTCGGAAACACCGGTTTCCAACACGGTGACATTCCAGCCGGAGGTTCTGATGATGTGCATCATCGGATGGCTGGCGACGGCAAGAATGCCATCATAGTGATGTTGCCGCGCGTAGTTAATCAGTGAGAGAAACAAAGCCATAGTGACAGGAAACTTACGGCCTAACAGCGAGTGGGTTCTTTCTTTATCCACGAAGAAACGCGTGGATTCAATGTAGTTGCCTTCTGGAATGTTGACATTGTTAAAGAATGAGGAGAATGTACTGTTCAACATATTTTGGTATTTCATGTCTATCATCCTGGTTCCGCATATAATCATGCCGTTCTCCACGCCGAAAATATAATTGGTCTTGTCATTATCAAACTGATCGACCTCCTTGCCGTCAGAGCAGTCGACAGCCCATTGCAGTCTGTCTTTAAAGGTATTTTTTCTTAACATAAAGAGATCTTCAGATTTCTCATTGCTCATTGAAGCATAGTTAACGCTGTAAATATTAAACATAATGTCACCTGTGAATGAATATATAGAGATAAGTTCATCCGGTAACATCAGTGAAGTTTCATTAAGAGCATGCCGGTACAAAGGAATGATAATGCTTTTTAATAGATTTACGCTAACCTTATTATAGGAATAAACGGGTTTTTAGCCGGTGTTGGGTGGGGCGTTTTAGGCGACACTCTGGGCTTAAAAGTGATATGTTTCTTAGCACGTGCGGACCCGAGGGAGCGGCAAGCATCTCGATCGTAGCAACGGTAACTTTTACCCATTTTTTACAACTTTATACAGATAACAGACAACTCGCTGGCCGAGACGGGCAAGAATGGATTCGATTCTTTTGACAAGGAGCTTCACCATGGATCTGAAATGTATTTTTGCGTTATTCACCCTGTCGGTGTTGCCATGGAGTGCCAGTGCCGCTCCGGCTGCCCCCAAGGTCGTCGTAAAGTCTGAAGTTGCCTCGCCAGTGGTGTTGGAAAATACCCAAGATAAAAACTACCTGAAAATCTCGTTGGTGGGCTATCCGCTGCCGCAGGAAAAACGCAGCCCGATTAATCTGGCGTTGGTCATCGACCGCTCCACCTCAATGAGTGGAGATCGTATCGAAAACGCCAGAAAGGCGGCGATCGCCGCTGTGAACATGCTCAACGGTAATGACACGCTTTCGGTCGTTGCCTATGACTCCGGGGTTGAGGTGGTGATCCCTGCCACCAAGGTCAAAGATACCAAAGAACTGATTAATAAAATTAACAAAAGTATTGAACCGCGTGGGATGACGGCGCTGTTTGCCGGGGTGAGCAAGGGTATCGATCAGGTGAGCAAGCATCTGGATAAAGAGCAGGTTAACCGAATTGTTCTGCTTTCCGACGGGCAGGCTAACGTTGGGCCAACCTCCAACAGTGAGCTGGCCGAGCTGGCCAAACTGGCGGCCAAGAAAGGCATTGCTATTACCACTATCGGCATTGGTGATGGTTATAACGAAGATCTGATGACCACCATTGCTGGCTATAGCGATGGCAACCATGCCTTTGTTGAGCAATCCAGCGATCTGGAAAAGACCTTCGCCTACGAGTTTAACGACGCTATGTCCGTGGTGGCGCAGGATGTGGTGGTGGTGATCAAAACCGCCGATAAGGTTACGCCGGTTCGTCTGTTGGGGCGTGATGGCAGCATCAGCGGCAATACGGTCACCGTGAAACTGAACCAGCTGTATTCCAATCAGGAAAAATATGTTCTGCTGGAAGTGATCCCGGCCAAGGGCAGCAACGCCCAGAGCAAACCGCTGGCCGATGTGAACGTGCGTTATGCCAACCTGAGCACCAAACAGGTCGATACCTTCAATGAGAAGGTGGCGGTGCGTTATAGCCAATCCGCTAAGGACGTGAGTGCCGCTCAGGTTGATGAGGTGCTGGTGGATTCGGCCATTCAGAAGGCAGCGATTGAAAATGAGCGAGCGGTAGAGCTGATGGATGCAGGCAAAATGGAAGAGGCCAAACAGGTGTTTAGCGCTAACGCGGCAGCCTTGGAAAGTTTGCCTGTCAGCGCCGCGCCAGCCAGACAAAAAGCCGAAGCCAGCGCGCAGAAGAACAAAGACCTGATGGGTAAAATGGAAAGCGACAGTAAGGAGTCGACCCGTAAGGCAGTGAAAGAGCAGAACTACAACATCAAAACCCAGAAGAACCAGTAGCAGGGAGCCTAATGAGCCAGCGTACTTCCAGAAGTTTGACGGTTTTTATCATCATCACCGTGGCGATCTTCAGCCTGATCGCCTATCTGGGAGTGCGCACCCTTGAGCACGAAGTGCTGCTACGCCATTACCAATCCCAAACCATGGCACAGACGCGCGTCACGCAGGCCAGCGACAGCGTTATGGACATCCTGCGGCAGAAAGCGACGCGGCTGGACGCGATCACCGACTATATTCAGCACAACGAACAGGCGCTCAAGGAGCTGGTCGAGAAGGATCACGACATTGATGGCGTGTTTGTCCTGCAGAAAAATCGGTTGTTGTATCCCAACGAAAACGGTCCACTGAGCCAAAAAGAATTAGCCTGGGTTCAGGCCATCACCCCGCTGGTGAACGATCCTTCCTTGCTGTATGGCCACAACGTAAAAAGCGAAATGGCTATCCCACAATCCGGCTGGTATATCACCGGCGAGGTGCAGGAGCCGCTGTTGATCTACTGGCGCACTATCGGCAGCGAGACCATCGGATTTCGGGTTCCTTATATCAAACTGCTATCGGACGTGATCAATGCGGTTAACTTCGATTTTGGCAAAGACACGCTGGTGCTGGTAGAGAACGGACGCCTGCTGTACCAAAGCAATCCTTACGTCGAGCTGGGAAACCTGCAGCCGTTGGCCGAACAGAGCCTGCCTTATCCGCTTACCGGCTGGCAGGTGAGCTATTACGGCAAAGCGGCCAGTACTACGGCGGTCTACCTGTGGGGCGGGGCGTTTATCCTGCTAATGCTGGCCATCATGGGCTTGATCATTTTCCGCCTCTACCGGGAATACACCCAGACGGCACGGCTGGCGCGCCAGCAGGTGGGTTTTGTCAGTCAGGTGTCCCACGAGCTGAAAACGCCGCTGACTAATATCACGCTGTATGCAGAGTTGCTGAAAGAAGAGCTGGATGAACAGCACAATGAAGGACTGCGTTACCTGGACGTGATAATCGGTGAGAGCCAGCGCCTATCGCGCCTGATCCAGAACATTCTGAGTTTTACCCGCGAGCCGAAGCTGCACATTCAGCCCATTGACCTCAACCCGCTGCTGGCGAAGATTACTCAGACTTTCACTCCGTCATATCAGGCCAAGGGGATGACGATTTCCCTCTCATTATGCGAAAGCGTGGTGGTGCAGAGTGATATCGATCGCCTGACGCAGATTATCAATAACCTGCTGAGCAATGCGGAAAAGTATGCCACGGCCGGGAAACAGGTCGATGTGCAGGTGGAGTGCAGTGCGGACAATGTGGATATCCACGTGCGGGATTATGGTGACGGTATCGCCGAGAAAGAGCTCAGGATGATTTTCCTGCCCTTTTACCGGGTGAAGTCAGGTATTACCGAGGGCGTATCTGGCACCGGCATTGGCCTGACGATTGCCCAGCAGTTGGCGCACAGCCTGGGCGGGGAGATCCTGGTGGCTCAGCAGTCGCCTGGGGTGCGCTTCACCTTGCGGCTGGCGCGTAACCTGATTACAGCACCGTAGCCGCTGTTTTTGGATAAGTGCCGCAGAGTGACTTCTATACCTGACAACAACCGCGCTCTAGCTCCCTCTCCTTTTTGGGGAGAGGGTTGGGGTGAGGGGAAAACACAGCGCTGTAGCTGATGATATCGCCCACGTCAGGCGGTAATCGCCACCGCTAATAGCATTAATTACAGGAAGTCGTAATGAAAATACTGGTCGTTGAAGACGATACGAACATTCGCCAGGGATTGGTCGAAGCGCTTTCCCGCGAGGGCTACACCCTGATCGCCGCAGAGAATGGCAAAGTGGCGTTGGAGATGTATCAGCAGGAAAAACCGGATTTTATCATCCTCGATATCATGATGCCGGAGCTGGATGGATACGCGGTATGCCGAGAGATCCGCAAACAGGATGAGCAGATCCCGATTATCTTTCTATCTGCCAAGGATGAAGAGATCGACCGGGTGGTCGGGTTGGAGCTGGGAGCAGATGATTACATCAGCAAGCCGTTTGGCATTCACGAGATCCGCGCCAGGATCAAGACCATCGCCCGGCGTTGCCTGCGTAGCAAGACCGCGCAGCCAGATGCCAGCTTTTGCTTTGGTGATTTAACCGTGTACCCGAATGAGCTATGCGCTCTGCGCCAGACGGCGAGGTTGGAGCTTTCACTGCGCGAGGTGAAAATCCTGGAGTGCCTCTATCAGCACAAGAATAAGGTCGTCACGCGCGAGATGCTGTTCGATGCCGCCTGGGGCTATGATTTCCTGCCTAACAGCCGCACGCTGGATCAGCATATCTCCAAGCTGCGCAAGACCATTGAGCTCGATGCGAATAGTCCGTTGCTGATCCGCACCGTGTATGGGATGGGGTATCGGTATTTGGGGTGAGGGTGGGCCGACATAACGTTCGGCCCAAAAGGGTTACTTCAGGGAGTGGAGCATTTTTAGCATCGAACTATCATTGGCGGTTTTAATTTTTTCGTAATATATGGGGTCTGAGATTGGTGAATCCCAAGTATGGATGTCGTTTTTATTGAATGGAATGCATTCCATAGCAACAGTTTTCAATTGCTTTATTTTTCTATCGTATTCATTCATGTCATCAAGAGTTAGCTTTAGGCTTTCCGTTCTAGCGTTAGTTATTTTAGTTGGGCAAATTAGCTGAATGTCACCTAAAGTGAAAATGTTTACGCCAGTGATAAAGAAACGACTGGGCATGTCTGGGTAGTATCTAGTATTCCATAATACACCATTAAACATAGTATGATGGTGGGTTTGGTTGTCGATATAGAAATGGTGCGTACGCCAGTCACTGATGCCCGATAGATTCATGGTCATATTTATAATCATATTAGGTATTGGGCGAACAAGTAGTGATAAAACCACCAGGGTTGTCGGTATGGAGATTAAAATTACGCTAATGCTACGTAGCATCTCACCATTCTTCTTTTCATTAATATAGATTACCCCTGGTAACATACTTAGCATGGAAAACATGAGGCTTAACATAGTAATTAAAGCTAGCTGTACGAAATCGTTACTGCCTTCGGTAAACTCTAATTGTTTCAGTAAAAATGATAGCGGAAGGATTTGCACAATTGCCGGAGTAAGCAGTAAAAATGGCATCATTATTTTTGTGGGTGTTTTCTTAAGAATGCTCTCTTCTTCGCTGTTATCTTGTGAAAGATATTTTTCTGATTTCAAAATTTTCTTATTTGTTAACCAAAAACTGAATGCTGTTGAAGTTAGCAAGAATAATGCGCTTGTTAGATAACCACTCCAATCGAAGAAATAATGAATCGAGAAAGATATCATTAATAATAGGCACGATGATAAACTGTTAAGAATGCCAACGGAAGCGAAGTTATGGGCGATTCCGTCATATTTTTTAATATCTTTTTCGTAGTTTGAGAAAGTGATGATTAGCATCAAGGATGAAACAAATAAAAAAATGCTGAAGCCCAATATTGAAAAGATAGCAAACCCTAAGATGATCCCCATGATTGACTTGACACTTGCCGCATCATGAAAGATATCTAACCTATCGATATTTGACAGGTAAAGCCATATGATTGCAAGAGTTAAACCTGTAATGAACGCAGATGAGGTGATAACGGATATGATAAATTTCTTATTTAGCATTTTTGGTGTTGAGTTATTCATGGGATGAATTCCTTTTCTGAATGTGCTCGGTAAATTATTTTTAGTGTATGCAACAAATAATCTGTAAATTCAATTTATTTTTTTTGTTGCTACTTTTTATAATTACTCAGCTAATCACTAGTGCTAATAGAATACCTGTCAGCCTAAACTTGTTAGGGGCATCGCGTTAGAGGCCTGAATTAATCCGCACCGATGTCACAGCAAGCCTTATTGATTCGTGTATAATCTCCGCAACTTTTTGTACATCTTTCTAGGGTCTTCTATGGCTGACACCAACTTCTCTCAAACTGCTGCCTTCATCTGGTCGGTGGCCGATCTGCTTCGTGGCGACTTCAAACAATCCCAGTATGGCCGTGTGATCCTGCCCTTCACGCTGTTACGCCGCCTGGAGTGTGTGTTAAGTGAGAGTAAAGATGCGGTGGTGGCCCAGGCTGAAAAAGTCAAAGCCATGAACCTGCCGGAGGAGGCACAAGAAAAGCTTATTCTGCGTGCGACCAATGATTTGGCGTTCTTCAATACCTCATCGATGGATCTCAGCAAGATGGGGCAGAACGGCATTAAGGACAACCTGGAGAACTACGTTCAGTGTTTCTCGAAGGATGCTCGTGAGATCTTTGAGCACTTTAAGTTTTATGAGTTTGTTGGCCAATTGAACGATGCCAACCTGCTGTTCAAGGTAGTAAAGAAGTTTGCCACTACCGATCTTAGCCCTGCCGCCGTGTCTAACCACGAAATGGGCTTGGTGTTTGAAGAACTGATCCGCCGCTTTGCAGAAAGCTCGAATGAGACTGCGGGGGAGCACTTTACCCCACGCGATATTGTGCGTTTGACCACTTCATTGGTGTTTATGAAGGACGATGAAGTGCTTAGCAAAGACGGCATCATTCGTACCATCTACGACCCTACAGCAGGAACTGGTGGTTTTCTTTCCTCAGGCATGGAGTATGTGCATGAGTTGAACCCAAATGCGGTGATGCGTGCTTTCGGCCAAGAGCTAAACCCAGAGTCATACGCCATCTGTAAAGCGGACATGCTGATCAAAGGCCAAGATGTCAGTCGCATCAAGCTGGGAAATACCCTGTCTAACGACCAGCTACCGACTGAGAAGTTTGACTACATGCTGTCTAACCCACCGTTCGGCGTGGATTGGAAAAAGATTGATACTGAGATCAACAACGAGCACAGCGTAAAAGGCTTTGCTGGACGCTTTGGCCCAGGGCTGCCACGCGTCTCCGATGGTTCGTTGCTGTTCTTGTTACACCTGATTAGCAAAATGCGCGATATCCGCAATGCGGATGGTTCGGTGAATGATGGTGGGCGTATCGGTATTATCCTCAACGGTTCCCCACTATTTACCGGCGGTGCGGGCAGTGGTGAAAGCGAAATCCGCCGCCATATTTTAGAGTCTGATTTGTTGGAAGGCATCGTCGCACTGCCGACCGATATGTTCTATAACACCGGCATTGCTACCTACGTGTGGATTTTGTCCAATAACAAAACCACCGATCGTAAAGGCAAAGTGCAGCTGATTGATGGCACCAACCTGTGCGGTAAAATGCGTAAGTCACTGGGCTCGAAGCGCAATATCATGGGTGAAGAAGATATCAAGCTTATCACCCAAACCTTCGGTGCCTTTAAGGTTGTGGCTCCGACCCCGTTGGATGAACTGGGCCTGGAGAAAGCCCCAGAGCAGAAATCCAACCGTGGTCGCCAGTCTGCGACCAGCAAAACCGAAGCGCCGAAAACCTTCGCTAGCAAGATCTTTAACAGCACAGATTTTGGCTATCGCCGCTTGACTATCGAACGCCCGTTGCGCTTGTCTGCGCAAATCACCGATGAGGCTATTGCCTCACTACGTTTTGCAACGAAGCCGTTTGCTGCCCCGATGGAACGTTTGTATGAAGAGTTTGGCTCACAGTGGGATAACGCTAATTACGCTGACTTCAGCGCGATTGAAGTCGAGGCCCGCGCGGTTATCAAAGCCGAATTCCCCGATCTGAAAGAGAAGCAAATCAAAGATCTGCTTGATAAGAAACTGTGGCTGGCCCAACGTACATTGATGGCAAACGCTCAGCAAATTCAAACCGCTTTTGGCAGCAAAGCCGGCGGAAAGGAGCTGGTAAGTAACGACTTTAACCAGTTTGACCTCACTTTGAAAGGTGCAATGAAAGCCGCCGATGTGAAGCTGGATGCCAAAGAGAAAAAGCAGTTTATCGATGCCATTACCACTAAAAATCCAGACGCAGAGCCGGTGGTGAAGAAGGTGCTGAAAGAGGCGGCTCAACCGCTGTATGGCGCGTTTGAATATAAGGGCAAAGTGGTGGAGTTTGAGCAAGACGGCGAGCTGCGTGATAACGAAAATGTGCCGCTAGACCCTAGCGTAGCGACCAGTATGTTGATTGAAAGCTACTTTGAGAGTGAGGTAAGGCCGCACGTCGCCGATGCGTGGATCAATGCCGACAAACGCGATGCCAAAGACGGTGAAATTGGTGTTGTGGGCTATGAAATCCCATTTAACCGCCATTTTTACGTTTACCAGCCGCCGCGTGACCTCAAAGATATTGATGCGGATCTGGATGCGGTTAGTGCTGAGATTATGAAGCTGCTGCAAGAGGTACATTCATAATGAGTAGATATCAAAGCTATCCAGAGTATAAAGATTCTGGGGTTGAATGGTTGGGGGAGATGCCTAGTGAATGGTCAGCAGTTCGCTTAAAACTTGTTGCAAATATTAATATGGGGCAGTCACCTAATTCAGAAGATTGTAACTTAGATGGCCATGGGGTTGCTTTTTTACAGGGTAATGCTGAGTTTGGCAGGGTAAATCCGAAAGAAAAACAATATTGCCCAATACCTAGAAAAGTAGCTAGGGCTGGAGAGTTGTTATTTTCAGTTAGGGCTCCCGTTGGTGCTTTAAATATAGCTGATAAAGAGTATGGAATAGGTCGAGGACTATGCAGTATTTGTAGTTCCTCATACATTAACTCATCTTATCTATGGTGGGTTTTGCCCTCTTATAAATATCAGCTGGATGCAATTGCGACAGGTAGTACTTTTGAGGCTGTCTCTGCTGAGCAAGTCGAAAATTTGTACTTTAAATTACCGAGCATTGTAGAACAATCTCAGATATCTACCTTCTTAGAACACGAAATCACAAAAATCGATAATCTAATCAAGAAACAACAGCAACTGATTGAACTGCTTAAAGAAAAGCGTCAGGCAGTGATTAGTCATGCGGTCACCAAAGGGTTAAATCCTGATGTGCCAATGAAAGATTCCGGTGTTGAGTGGTTGGATGAGATACCTGAGCATTGGGAAATAAAACGGTTAAAGCACTTCGGGAAAGTAATTGGCGGATTTGCTTTTAAAAGTAGCGACTTTACAGAGGAAGGCTATCCAGTCATTAAAATATCCAATGTTTCTCATCTCTGTTTTGAATGGGGAGATTCCTCCTTTTTACCTTATAGTTTCTCATTGCTTCATAAAGAGTATCTTGCTCCCAAAGGTTCATTGATATTCGCAATGACTAGGCCTGTCATTGCTGGTGGGATTAAAGTGACTTTGCTTGATAATGAAAGTGCTCCTCTTGTTAACCAAAGGGTCGGGTTTATGTTTGTCGAGCAAGAAGATATATCTGGTTACATATTGATTTCGACTCAGTCATCACCTTTTTTAGCTCAATTTTCGAATAACATGACTATTACGAATCAACCAAATATATCCAGTGAGGGTATTGAATCTATATATATACCAGTTCCTCCAAGAAATGAACTTAATGAAATATTGAGTTATATCGGACGCTTGACGGAGAATTATAGTGATTTAATTGATAAGGCATTTGTGCAGGTTTCTTTGTTACAAGAACGCCGTACCGCCCTAATCTCCGCCGCCGTCACCGGCAAAATCGACGTACGCAACTGGGTAGCCCCCACCAGCGACACAGAAGTGAACCAGGAGCCACAGGAGGCGACGGCATGAGCACAGACACAACCAAGGAGCTGATCTTTCAAAATGAAATGATCGATCAGATGGTGAAAAATGGTTGGATTGTCGGCAAATCAGACGGCTACGATCGTGAACGTGCTCTGTATACGTTGGATGCACTGGCTTTTGTACAAGTCAGCCAACCAAAGGAATGGGAGAAGTTTGCCAAGGTTTACCCTAACGACACCGAGCGCTATTTTCTGGATACGTTGGTAGCCCAGCTTAAAAAAGCTGATGTGAATGCCACCGATGTCCTGTCGCGCACCTATGGCACTTTGGGCGTATTACGCCACGGGTTAAAAATCCGCAATGCGCGTTTCTCCCTATGTCAGTTTAAACCCGAGCACGAGCTAAACCCTGAAACGCTGGCGCGTTACCAGCAGAATATCTGCCGCATTGTACCGGAACTGGTTTACAGCCCTTATGCCAATGCGGAGCACTTTGCCGCAACCGGCAGCAAAGCCAAAAGTTGGCGCATTGACCTGGTGCTGTTCGTCAACGGCTTGCCGGCCGCTACGCTGGAGCTGAAATCCGAGTTCAAGCAGGCGGTGCAAAACGCCATCAAGCAGTATAAAAGAACCCGTTTGCCGAAAGACCCAATTACCAAAAAGCCGGAGCCGTTGCTTAGCTTTAAACGTGGTGCGCTGGTGCACTTTGCCGTTAGCCAATATGAAGTGTTTATGGCAACCAAACTGGCAGGGGACGAAACCTTCTTCCTGCCGTTTAACAAAGGCACCAAAGAAGGCGGGGCGGGTAACGACATTCCCGACGATCAAAACCGTTATGCCACCGATTATCTGTGGAATGAGGTGTTACTGCCCAGCAACCTGTTGAATATTTTAGGCAGCTACGTTCATCTGCAAATCGAAGAAAAAGAAGACTGGAACGGGCTGAAAACCAAGAAAGAAACGCTGATCTTCCCGCGTTATCATCAATGGGACGTGGTGCGTAAACTGATTGGTGCCACAGTTGAAGAGGGCGCTGGCAATAAATACCTGATCCAACACAGCGCTGGCTCTGGTAAATCCAACTCGATTGCCTGGACTGCCCACCAACTCTCTACGCTGTATGATGCCAACGGCGAAAAGCAGTTCCATTCGGTGATTGTCGTTACCGACCGCACGGTACTCGACGATCAGCTGCAAGACACTATCTATCAGTTTGAACATGCCGACGGCGTGGTGGGGCGTATCAATAATAAAGAAGGCGACGGCTCAAAATCAGAAAAACTCGCTGCCGCGCTGGAAAATTCGCAACCGATTATCATCGTCACCATCCAGACCTTCCCGTTTGTGCTAAAAGCGATTGAAAACAGTGTCAGCTTGAAACTGCGCAAATACGCAGTAATCGCCGATGAGGCTCACTCATCGCAAAGTGGTTCTACCGCTCGTCAGTTAAAAGAAGTGCTGATGCTGGAAGAGACAGACGACGATACGGTGCTGACTTCTGAAGATGCCATCAATGCCACCATGGCTGCCCGGCGCGGTAGCAGTAACCTGAACTACTATGCGTTTACCGCCACGCCAAAACCAAAAACCTTGGAGTTGTTTGGCCGTTTGCCCAAGCCTGATGAACCGGCGTCAAAGACCAACAAGCCGGAGGCCTTCCATGTGTACTCCATGCGTCAGGCGATCGAAGAAGGCTTTATTCTGGATGTGCTAAAGAATTACACCACTTATCAGGTGGCCTATAAGCTGGTGCAAAAGATGGAGGCTGCCGACAAAGAAGTCGATAGCTCCAAAGCAAAAATCAAGTTGAGCCAGTGGGTGCGTCTGCACGATTACAACATTTCACAGAAGGTGAAGGTGATTGTGGAGCACTACAAGAACCACGTCGTGCACCTGCTTGGTGGGCAGGCCAAGGCGATGGTGGTGACCAGTTCGCGTAAAGAGGCCGTGCGTTACAAGTTGGCTTTCGACAAATACATCATTGAGAATAACTATCAGCATATCAATGCCATGGTCGCGTTTTCTGGCGAGGTGGAGTTTAACGATAAGGATCCAGACAGCCTGGCATTGCTGAACCACAAGTTCACCGAAATCAATATGAATCCGGGGCTAAAAGGCCGCGATATGCGTAAAGCCTTCGACAGCGATGATTATCAGGTGATGCTGGTTGCCAACAAATTCCAAACCGGTTTTGATCAGCCCAAGCTGTGCGCCATGTATGTAGATAAACCCTTAGGCGGGGTTGAATGTGTGCAGACGCTTTCACGTTTGAACCGTGTTTATCCCGGTAAGGTGGAATGCGGCACTTTCATCCTCGATTTTTATAACCAGCCTGATGACATCCTGCAAGCCTTCCAGCCGTATTATCAGACCGCCGAACTGATGGACGTGACCGACCCTAATCTGGTGTTCGATCTGTTCGAAAAACTCCGGTCCAGTGGCATCTTTACATGGAGCGAAGTTGAGCAGTTCTGCACCGCTTTCTTTACCAAAAACAAGTCCAACGCCGCTATCAGCAACATCTGCAAACCGGCAAAAGAGCGCTGGGAAAAGCGCTATCTTTCTGCCATTGAAGCCTATATTCAAGCTAAAGAAATCTTTGAACGCACCAAAAAAACGCAGGATGCGGTGTTAATCGCCAATGCTGAGAATACGTTTAAAGAGTGTAAAAAAGAGAAAGATCGCTTAGAAATCTTCAAAAAAGACTTGGGTAGCTTTGTTCGGTTCTACGAATTTATGTCGCAGATCGTCGAGTATGAAGATCGGGACCTGGAGAAACTTAGCCTGTATGCCCGCCATCTCAGGCCGCTGTTGCAAGAAAAGAACGTGCAGGAAGACGATGTGGATTTAGATAACGTCGTGATGAGCCACTACCGGTTATCGAGAATTCGGGAACAACATATCAAGCTGCAAGAAGACGCGGCGGATTATCAACTTGAGCCGGGTAATGACGTGGGTACGGCTAAGCCGAAAGATAAGAAAGAGGTTTTCTTATCGCATATTTTAGAGCGTTTGAATGAGCTGTTTATTACGGACAATCTTACCGATAAAGACATGGTCAACTATGCGTTTGCGGTACGTGACAAGCTCTCTGAAAACCAAACCGTCATGACGCAGATTGCCAACAATACCCGCGAACAGGCGATGCTAGGTGACTTCCCGAAAGCGATTGATGATGCGGTCATGGACAGTAACGAAGCTCAGCATGAGATGATGATGCAGTATCTGTCTAACCCGGAACTTGCCAAAGGGTTCGCCCGCGTGGTGTTTGATATGCTGAAAGGCGGGTGAAGCTAATAATGCAACATCGCAAAACTCAAACATTACCCCATGCAACAGCAAAGGAAACATCGTGATGGATATCGTTGCTAGTGTTGAAGCAGGCAAGCTGCCACTTGGTGAATTGATTAACGCTCTGGCGGAGTACAAAAATTATACCGATTCTAGGTGGGATCAGCGATATCGTGAATTTACGCTGTTGCTCCAACAACCCCTGACGTTTACCGAGCCTGAAACCGATGAGCTGGTTAAACGGCTGTGGTATGAGCGTAGTAACGGCATCGCCAGTATCCGCCAGGGGGTACCGTCTCTGGCGGAATTCCAACAGAGCCTGCCGCTGCTAAGAGATTTGACCGAGCGAATTTATCGCCAACCGGACGAGCAAACTTACCAATATGTGGGGGCAGCGTTACAACAAGCCAAGGAGACCGGGCAACTCAAACGTATGTATTGGAGTTTGAGAAACCGTGTCTTTGCGGCATTTTCTCCAGAAATCTGTACCAGCACCGTGGATGGGAATGCTTTTTCCAGAGCGGCCACGTTCCTGAATGAACAGTTCAACCTTGGCCTATCTCTTGACGGCAGTTGGCTGCAAAAAAACCATGAATTGAAACGGGCCATCAATGCGAAACTGCCAGATGCAGACCCTTATTACGTGAACATGGCGATTTGGCATCTCTATGAATTGCTTCGCGAACGCGATAACGAGGAAAAACAGGAGAAGGCCGTTAGCGATACCGCCGCCGTGGATAATACATCGGTGAGCGTTCAGTTCGCTCAGCGCTTGCCAGTGAATATGATCTACTTTGGCCCGCCAGGCACTGGAAAAACCTTCACTTTGCAGCAGAAAATGAAGGAATACACCGTTCAGGCCGCGCCAGCCGATTTTGATGCCTGGTTGGATTCTCGCCTTGAGTCTTTGAACTGGATGCAGGTGATCGCGTTGGTATTGCTGGATCTCAATAAGCGAGCCAAAGTCCGCCAATTGACCGAACATCAGTGGTTCCAACGTAAAGCGCTATTGAATGGCCGCAGCAGTAACTTTTCGCAAACTGCCTGGGCGACGCTGCAATCCTTTACCGTGCCGGGATCCACCACGGTGGCGTATAAAGGCCGCCGTGAGCCTGCAATATTCGATAAAACTGCGGATAGTGAGTGGGTCTTGGTGGAGTCACAGTTAGAACAAGTGGATGAATTACTTTCTCTTTATGCCGAGTTGAAGCACGGCCCTAAAACGGCTGAGTCTATTCAGCGATTTGCCGTAGTCACTTTCCATCAGTCTTATGGCTATGAAGAGTTTATTGAAGGTATGCGGGCTCGTGCCGATGAAAGTGGGAATATCTCTTACCCTATCGAGCCTGGTATCTTCATGCGCCTGTGTCAGCGTGCGAATGCCGATCCTGAGCATCGTTATGCCATTTTTATTGATGAGATCAACCGTGGCAACATCTCCAAGATCTTTGGTGAGCTGATCTCGCTTATCGAAGTAGACAAGCGTGCGGGCATGGAAAATGCGATGAGCCTGCAATTGTCGTATAGCGGTGAGGCATTCAGCGTTCCCAGCAATGTCGATATTATCGGTGCAATGAATACCGCAGATCGCTCGCTTGCGCTGATGGACACGGCGTTGCGCCGTCGCTTTGACTTTGTCGAGATGATGCCAGATCTCTCTTTGTTGAGCGGTGCCAAGGTCAAAGGCATTGAGCTCGAGCCATTATTGGAAAAACTCAATAGCCGCATTGAAGCGCTTTACGATCGCGAGCATACGTTAGGGCATGCGTTTTTTATGCCGGTAAAAAAGGCACTCGAGGCCGGTGATGAGGAGGTAGCGTTTAAACAGCTTAAGGCTGCCTTCCAGAAAAAGATCGTTCCACTGTTACAGGAGTATTTCTTTGATGACTGGAACAAGATCAGACTGGTGTTGGCAGACAACCAAAAGCAAGATGATGACCTGCAGTTTGTGATTGAGAAAACTGACGATCTGGATACGCTTTTTGGCAGCAATCATGCCTTACGGCGTCACGATCAGCAGTCGACGGTATATGAACTAACCGCCTTTGATCAAGAGGTTTGGAATAAGCCACTGGCTTACCGTGCGATTTATCAACCGCAACAAGCCATCCTTAATGCGCAGGTAGCACTGCATGGGTGAGGTGATCTCGGTTTTTGAATATGATCTGTTGGGGGTTGGCAAGGCCATTTCGGCTGGCGCAACCCTTATCCCGCAGGAAGCATTTGATTATCTTGAATCCCTTAGCCTGACCAGCGAACAGGGGAGCCAATTTATTAAACTCACCTCTCGTGCCGGTTGTAAGCTGCTGAAGGTGCAGAATTACGCGGGGATGCTGTATACACCCCACGGTTTACAGATTGAAATTTTGCCCAAGGTTGGTAAAAACCTCACGCGTGAACGTGCGCGGGAAACGCTGTTGATCATGCTGAGCCATCTGTCGGGCTTTCGGCATATTCAAACCCAGCAGGCAACAGTCCAGGCACAGCGAATGCCGTTGCTTGAGATATTTATCAACCAGTTTTTGTACAGCGTGAGCCAATTATTAAAACAAGGTTTACGCTCTGACTATGTGAATGAGCACGGCAATTTGCCCTTTATGAAAGGCAAGCTGATGCTCTCGGCCCAGTTACGCCATAACGTAGTGAACCGCCATAAATTTTGCGTCAATTATGATGATTACTTACCCGACTGCTCGGCCAACAGGCTGCTGCACTCGGCGTTACATAAGTTATCTAGTTTGAAGTTATCATCCGATAATCAGCGTTGGCTGCAAGAGCTACGTTTTGCTTTTGATGGCACCCCGCTTAGCCGAGATGTCGAAAGTGATATAGCGAGTTTGCGCTTGGATCGCGGTATGGCGCATTACCATGAACCACTGGCATGGGCGCAATTGATACTGAGCGGGATGAACCCGAGCGCCCTACAAGGGGAGACCAAAGCGTTGTCGCTATTGTTCCCGATGGAGGCGGTGTTTGAGTCTTTTGTCGCACAAACCCTTGCCGATGAGCTGCCGCAAAATCTCAAATTGAAATCGCAGGCAGCAACCTATTCATTGGTGAAACATGGGGAACAGGATTGCTTTAAGCTGCGCCCGGATCTATTGATCCAATCCCGTTACCCAATTAAAACCAGGATGGTATTGGATACTAAATGGAAGCTGATTAATAGCCGTTCACAACCGCAATCAATGTATGGATTGTCGCAGGCCGACTTCTATCAAATGTTCGCCTACGGCCAAAAATATCTCGCAGGAGTTGGTGATATGTACCTGATCTATCCGGAACATGACGATTTTAACCGGCCAATAGCTCAGCATTTTGCCTTCTCGGATACGTTGAAATTATGGGTTGTTCCTTATCGGATAACGGCAAAGCGAGGTCAGAGAATGATGTGGGCACATGATATCTCTGTTGCACCTCACCCCTTAAACACCTGCCCCCGATGCCACTCCACAAACTTATCCAAAGGATAATGGTCGGCGATCTTTGGCAACCGAATCGTCTTCCCAGCAAAGTCCCAGAACAATTGCTCGATCATATGGGTACCGTTCACGCCTGCAGAAACCAGCAGTTTCATGCTGTCATCAAGCCCGATGGCTCCCATATCGAATGCGGAGTGGTGCAATGAGCACAGCGCTAATCCGTTGGTCACGGTGCAGGGGCCGCCGTGTTGCTTCCATTTGATATGCGCGGCCTCCAAGCCAACGGGCGTAGTGTCGTGTTGCAGGTTGTAGCCACACACCGCGCATTGGTAGTTATAGGCACGCAATATCGTTTGCCGGAATGCTGGGTCGCGTGCTTTACGTATTCCATCAAGCTGAAAGTCCAGGCGGTTGGCTATCAGCTCCTGAACGCTGTCAGGGAAATGCTCACAGAGAATTTGCTGTGCAAGCTTGTCTATCAGAGCGGGTTGGCTGCGTAGCAGCTGATAACTTTCTTTGTCGAAGCCGCCGCTAACGCCATGTTCGATAATTTCCCGCTTAGGTGGCTCTTTGCTGCCTTTCTGCGGGCTGCAAAGCTCTGCATTCTGTAATTCCCAGAATCCGTCGCCGCGTAAACGCCAAAACGGCATGGTGGGGTAATGGTCACGCCGTTGTGGGCCGAAGCTATTGAGTAATGCCAGCAAGGGGCCGTGGATTTCTTCGCCGTAATTGAACAGCCGCTCGTGCCCTTGCTGATATTGGGAGAGCACATACAGCAGCAATAGTGGCTTATGTGGTGCACGTTGATCGCCTTTGCGCCATAAGGTCAGATTAGATATGGCGGTTTGCAGTTCCTGGCTGGTTTTCATCGGTGCATCCTGGCGGGCGGCGAAAGTGATTGCGATCATGCTCGCAAAACGAAAGGGATTCAATAGCTTCTAGGCAAGCATCAGCCACTCACTCCCTACCTTACTGGCTTTCTTACAAGGTCAGCGGGAGTCTTGATTTCAACGCGTGATCGGTTTGACAAGCTGCCACTCTGCCCCCAGCCTGATGGCATGTTTGGCATTAGTCACGCCCATCTTTTTCACAATATTGCCAATATGGAATTTTACCGTACGGACCTTCACGTCTAAAATAATGGCAATTTCCTGATAGGTTTTACCCATGCTGGCCCAATAGAGCACTTCGTTCTCCCGCGTTGTCAGGGGGGCTTTCTCTTCGCTGGAGTTATCGCGATTATTTCGTGCGGTTTCCTGGAGGCGGGTGGCGAACCTTTCGTGAACGTTAGCCAACAGCATCTGTAAACGGGCTTTGTTAGGGTGAATTTGGCCCTCTATATCGATGGATTTACTGTCATTAAGCGTCAGCGTCAGCATCGCCAGATTATGATCGTGGTCATGCAATACAAAGGTATAGCCAGTGGTAATATTATAGTTCTTTGCATGGCTGAATATATCTGAGGGCTTTAGCCTTGGGTTTATTGGTGTACTTTCATCCCAAGGAAATGGAGAGACTCTCTGCAGGGCGGAGAGTACCACGGGATCGATGCATTGGTAGTTCCTTTCTTTATAGATATCAATCCATTGGCTTGGATAACTGGAGGTTATCAATGTCTCCATAAAGTCTTTCTTGTTAAGTATCAAATGGGCGTATTTGAAATCGCCAAATTCCGCTATTTGTTTATCCAGATGGTTTTTAAAAGCGTTTTTTTCATCTTGGCTAGCACAGAAAAATGTAGACATCAAATTACCTCAATATGAAATAATAACGCTACTAACATAACTTGTGGGGTAATAATTTAATCTAGCCGTTGTTGAACGCCAGATAATATACTGGCTTTCCCGTTATTTTCGATAAAATAGCAAAAAAAACCTGACCTCGTTGGGTCAGGTTGCCACATTGGCCAACACCAGGGAAATTTTTACTGCCATTATCTTAAAGCCATCTTCTTGGTTGAGGCAAGTGCTCTGTGCCGGATTTTGGCTGTCTATCACCATTATTCGGTCTAGGATTAGTATTGCCTTACGTTGATCATTGCAGCAGCCCGGTATCTGTATTGATATTCTTGCTCCTCACTCTTGGCATTATCTGAGGTAGTTACTCAGGGCTGCATTGGTCATCCACTATTATTTGATCATTATTTGATCAGTTATGAGCCTGTTTTTCTAACGAAAAACTCTTGTAGGACCTCAATATATGCATCTCGAGTCCGCGTTATTGCTGTTTGCAGACTGCTATAAGCCGCTAATCGGGCTGTTGATATCATTGCGTTGATCAATAGATAGTTGCCATGGGGATCCAAGCTTGATCTTCACCGATAGCTAAAAAGTGAGGTCTCAGCATCGGGTTGGCGGCCTTAAAACCGCTCTCAGACGGGCTCTCATGAGATAAAACGGATTTTTTTCAATGAAAAAAGTGATTTTAATCACAAATAAAGACCCTTAAATCGCTCATTAAATGCTCATTTCGTTGCCATTATGTTGCACTGTCGTGTCTGTTAAACGGGAGGGGGTGAGACTATTCTGATTCGCGAGCTAAGCAACACGTTATAGTGTTACTTTTATGGAAATGTTCTTGATCATCCTTGTGCGTTATTCGTCCGCTAATACCCTTTATCTACTGCTGTACCAGCATTTTTTAAGAAAAAGCTTATTTATAAAGTGTGGGTGTATAAAGAATATTCTTAGTTGACTATGAGCTTCCTAATTAACTTTTTAAACTAAAATATATACTCTTAATCCTAGGAGTTTTCATAATGAATAATAACAACTTGATAGGTATTATCGATGAATAAAGCCATTCGCGATCGTTTTAACCGATTTTGAATAATTGTTTTTAGCCATTAATATTGTTTTGAAAATTAAGAAATAACTTAGTTTTGCTAAATGGTATTCTGCTCATCCAACGGCGTAATGGAGTTGGTAATATAGTAAAGAAAGGAAGGGATCCTTATGCTAAATATATTGGATTTTGGGTGCCTGCCGCAGGCCGGTTCTCCATCAAAAAGACCTTTAACCTGGCCAGATACCAATAAGTATTTCCGTGAAGGCATCGTAGGTTACTGTAACTCAGTTAATACTTCCCCGGAGCAACTCAAAGTCGTATTTGTTGACTTTCAATTAGCTAACCTGCGCCTTTTTCTGGAGCAGGACTGGCTAATGTATTCTGCTTGTAATCGCATTGTGCTGGTCACCGATAGTTACCTGTTACCCTTGGCCAATTATTATAAGAGCATGTTTCGGCAGGTTGATTCTGTGATCCAGAGAACGGGCGAGTCCAGTGACATTTTTGCTAAAATCGATCATGTTATTGCCGGGGAGCGGGTTTCTTCAACATCGCAAGTCAGGCTGTCTTCGCGTGAGATATGTTTATTACGTACTCTGATACATGGTGTCACCGTGGGCGATCTCGCCAACAGGTTGCGGCTTAGTCCTAAAACGGTTTATGCCCTGCGCCATAATATTTTAGGCAAGATGGGGTTGACTAAAATGAATGATATTTTCACTCAGGCCTATCACTCTGTCAGATAAACTATAACTACCTATTATCATAGGGCTATCAAAATTAAATGAAATATGCGGTGATTTTATATCGCAGATATTTCGTTGTTTAATTGCCGTAGGACCTTTTCGAAAATTTTAGTTTTCGAATGCGCCCTTGTGTCGCATTTATTGTGCCACGCCAGTAAATATTGGCGGGAAATTAATTGATATAAATAAAGGAAGAAATTTTATGAAGAAGTTAGCTCTGGCTTTGATTGCAGCTTCAGCGTTGGGAACAATTAATCTGGCTAATGCGGACACTCGTACTGCGAACGCGACAGCGTCTTGGGATGCAAAAGCCATTAAAGATACCAGCAGCATGCTGGTTGTTACCCCGATAAAGTCACTGACCTTTAATTACGCAGAAGGTCTGGAGCGTTTTAACTCTCAAGACGGCGCGTTCGATATCACCATCGCTGGCCAGTCTGGCGCGAGTGATTTCAAACTGACCTCTAAAATCATCTCCAACACCCTGAACCGCGCAAGCGATGACTCTGCGCTGACCGTTGGCGTTAAGTGGAACGGCAAAGCACTGTCTGAAAGCAGCGATATGGTGATGATCGATACTTCAGCAGGCATCAGCGCTGGCCTGTCAGCTCTGGCTATGGAAAGTGCTTATGCTGGTGCTAACCGTACCAGCACTCAGGGCGTGTTCGCCTTTGATATCGCGAAAGCGACCGTTGCCGGTGCTGATACGGCGTTCAAAGACCTGACTGATGGTTACTGGGATGGCAACGTAAACGTTGAATTCACAGCAACTTGGGACGGTACTTTCACCACCCTGTAAGTGATTTTGTTGTCTTAACGTAGTCAGGATTGGGGTGAATAGCCCCGATCCTTATGGAATACATGATGAACAGATGGTTTCCTACGCTGATGTGCTCAGCACTATTTTATTGTACTCACGCCGGTGCAATTAACGTTGGCGCGATTACATCAATCATTTCCCCTGAGCAGAGCGTTATCGCCAAGGAGGTGATTAATACCGTGGATGATGCCCGTCTGGTCAGCCTGAGGGTCGAGCGTATTTCCTCCCCGATGGAAGGTGGCAAAGTGATCCCCATGGAGAGCAAGCAGGAAATAATGGCCACGCCATCCAACCTGATATTGCCCGGCAAGGGTAAAGATGTTTTCCGCGTTTTCTATTCTGGGCCGAAGGACGATAAGGAGCGTTATTACCGTTTAATCTGGAATGATAATCCGGTTACCGAAGAGGGGCTGTCAAAGACCAAAAAATCCGCTTCGGCAACCACCTCGGCAACCATAAGCACCATTATGGTCGTCACACCACGGAAGGATAAGTTCGATTATCAATACCGAGATGGTGTTGCTTATAACACCGGAAACAGTTCTTTCCGCGTGGTGGCATTTGGTCCCTGTAAGCAGCCACAGACCAATGAAGAGAAAACTAAAGGGTGCCGTGAGCGTTATTACGTTATGCCGGGATTAGGCGTGCATTTGAAATTTGTTGATATCAATAATCAAAAACTCAGCGTTGGCATTTGGCACAACGAAGATTATATCAACGTGAAATAGCCTCTTTACTCATTACCTGCATCGTAAATGTTTTCCAGGTGTGGGTTAGGAGGCTATTTGGGGAAGCAAATGGGTAATAATTTCATCTTAAGGACAAGAACCAAGGCTGTAGCGTTATGTATTGCTGCGGCTCTGATGTCTATGCAGGCTAACGCCAGAAACCTACAGGATGTTCGTTTAGGAAATTATCTTATCCCGGGGGTATTTGGTCAGGCGCTGACCGAAGGTATGACCATTCCTGTATTGCTACGTTACAAAGGTGGCAACCAACAAGAAAAACAAAAGGTAGCGGATGCGCTGGTGGTGCTGGAAAAAGACCGCCTGATGATAAGAGAAATTACGCTGGCGGAAGAGTCTGAAGGGGCAACGTTGGCCGAGACGACCCAGACATTGATCCGTGGTCTGAAAGATCGTTTCTTTGATCAAAATACCCATATTGCCGTTTCGTCCGATGCCGATTTGAACCTGAATATCCGTTCATTTGTACTGACGCTGGACGTGAGTGAAAAAAGCTTGGGGACCGCAATTATCCCACGAACGAGTCTTCTGGGACTCTCTTCGGTGCCGCATTTCAGTTCGGTGCTAAATTACGATCTCGGTGTTTACCGCTCGCAGTTAAAAAAGGGCGAGAACACCTCGAATAACTATCTGACCCTGGATAACACCTTCGGCTTTGCGGAGCATCATTTCAATGTGAACGGCTCGTTTTACGGTATTGGGGAGTCCCAGCAGGATTCTCAGCTTTACCGCGCCATGTATGAACGGGACATGAGCGGACGCCGTCTGGCATTTGGCTTGGTTGACACCTGGAACCTGCAATCGTTGGGGAACCTATCGGCACTTAACTCCAGCAAGGTGTACGGCGTCACCTATGGCAATAAGTCCGCTACCCAGATCCAGAATACCCAATATTCGCTAACGCCAATTACCGTATTCTTACCTAGCGCGGGTGAAGTCCATATCTACCGGCAGGGGCGTCTGTTGAACATCCAGAATTTCCCGATGGGCAGCTTTGAGGTTGATACCAGCCGTCTGCCGTATGGGATTTATGACGTTGATGTCGATGTGGTGATCGACGGCAAAACCCATTCGCGTATGCGCCAGACGATCAACAAAGCCTTCTCTGGCAATAATGGCGTGGCGCAAGAACTTAACTGGCAGCTCTATGGCGGATATGTTAATTACGACAGCCGCAATAACCGCACCAATGGTAGCACCACCAACGAAACCTATCTGGCAGGGGCGTCGGCGGCCATGTCGATCCCGGAAATTCTCAAGATCGCCTCGGTCCCGGCGATATTTGGCCTGGCAGTGCAAACCTCGACCTATACCTTCGACAAGAAGGTGGTGAATGAAACTTCGATCAACCTCAACGTGAACCAGTTCGCCAGCTTGGGCTGGCAGGGGTTGCTGTCGCAGGGCGGGCGTTACCGCAATATTTTAAGCGCCAGCCTTATGCTACCGAAAGGCTTCGGCAGCGTGTGGGCCAACCGGGAGAAGAGCCATATCGGTAAGGAGTTGCCGGTCTATGAGTCGGACAGCTATTCCTATGGCGGAACCCTTAGCCTGAGCCGGTTCTTTGAACGTGGTGGGCAGCTTACGCTTAGCCGCACGGTAGATAAGCGCGAACGTAGTACCTCTAACAACCTGGAATACTCCACGTCACTATTCTCCGGGCGTTATGGCACGGTCAATCTACGCGCCGGTATCCAGCGTTATCGCTATGATTTCCAGTCCAATAGCACCAACCAGCGCTATATCTCGCTGGACTTCTCTTTGCCGCTGGCCGCCTGGTTAAGCACCGGTGTGTCTTCCAACAATGGCAACGTGCGGGCCAACCTGGCCGGCAACAAGAGCTTCGATGACTCGGCGTTTACCTCTGCCGGTTTCAACCTGGCCAAGCTGGTCAAGGATAAGCACAACGGTGACAGCGCTTATTCGGCCTCTGGCTATGCTGCCTTCGATACCAAATACAGCGCGGGCACCTTGTCGCTCTCACGGCCTGACAACAATCGCCTCAATGGCAACCTGACTGCGCGCGGTGCAGTGGCCTACAGCGATAAGAACTTCGCCGCCAGCGGTATTCAGGAGAAATCTGGGGTGTTGGTAAAAACCGGCTTCATCGACGATGCGGTGCTGTCGGCTCAGATCGATGGCCGCAGCTATCCGCTGAGCGGTAAGAATAACTTTATCCCGTTGCCGCCGTACTCGAGCTACAAGGTTGAACTGATGAACGATAAAAACTCGATGGACAGCTTTGACATCGTCAAGGGGCGCACTCGCAATGTCACGCTGTATCCGGGCAACGTCGCCGTTTATGAGCCGGAAGTGAAACAGTTAGTGACGGTGTTCGGCCGTATGACCATGGAAAATGGCCGGGCGATCGCCAATGCCGCTGTGCGTAACCACATCGGTAAAACCATTACGGATGCGACGGGCGCCTTCCAGATGGACGTTGATAAACGCTACCCGAGCGTGTCATTGACCATGCCAGATAATGGTATTTGCGAAGTCGATCTGGATTTGGCCAAGGCCAAGGGCGTGAAGTGGGTCGGCGATGTGGTGTGCAACGTGCAGACCATACTGGCACAACGATGAGCAAAGGGTGTGACATGAAACTGCGTAATATTTGCCAGTTGGTTGGGGTACTGATGCTGGCTGCCTTCTCTAGCCAGGCGGCCAACGTGAGCAACAGTTATTTCTTTATCGAAAATCAGGTGGATGGAGAGTACTTCATCACGCCACAGAGCACCGATCCCCGTTTCAGCGGGGCCAACGCGTTTACCAAATATGCGTCAGGCGACCAACGCAGTTTGGGCTATATGGGCTATACCGGGCTGATCCAGACCAATTCGTTCGCCGATATCTGGCTGGAGGATTCTCCCATCGCTCGGCCATTTATTGGTAACCGCTGTATGAATAATGGTAGCGGTTGCCCCTCGAACGGTTATCTGCCGGGCTATATTGGTGATAATGGCGTTTATCACGTGGCGGTTAACACCAGCAGCGGTGAAGCGCGTTATGGGCGTGGTATTTTCTCTGATTCGGCTTATGAGTATTTTAAAAATGTGTCGGTAGGCTCGACGGAAATTTATAAATACCGTTTCTGCTCTACCCGCACGGACTACAACCCTGCAGCAGGGCAAAGCTGCGTCAGCGTAGGCGGTTCGCAGACCAGCCATGAGTTCACCATCACCAAAGCGGGTAATTTGCAGTTGGAATCTACCAACGCACTGCAGGAAATTTTTATCGACAGCAATGGCAATCCGGTGATGGGAACGGGTTCTCAGTTCTGCTCTGTGGGCTACATTGGCTCACTGAGTGGCGCGATCTGTAAGCTGGTGTCTTATCAGATGCAGGGGAGTACCCTTTCGCCGATGCGCATGAACATGAAGCTCAACACTGCTGCGCTTGGGTTTACGCCTGCGGCAAATACCATTCGCCTGAGTGCCGATGGTGCCAGTGGTTGGGTGAACTACAGCGCCACGACCAACGCGGCGAATTTGATCAAAGCCGGTAGCGGCGGTATTTATGTCTTTTTATCGCAGACCTTCCTGAAGAACCTGATCGATCGGGGTGTGGATCTGAGCCACAGCCAGGATTTCTTCACTTTCCTGTTTACCAGTACGGTGGCACCGCAGTCCGGATATTACGAATTCTCGCCTTCGAACACTATCTTGCTGATCCCGCGCGATTATGGGATTAGCATTATCTCCAAAGACCTGGTGCTTAATCCCAAGCGTGAAGGCAAAGTCGGCAGCACAGAACCGCCGATCGTGTTCGACTATATTGTGACTACCTCTGGCCCAAGGCAGGCTGATAGCATTACCGCGCAGGTTTACGGTCCGGCAGGGCAGGTCAATGGGCGCCCGTACTGCGTCTTTTCCTCTACCGACGGTAAACTTAGGGTGCCGTTCTCGGCCTATCTGGCTTATACCGACAACGTCGGGCAAGTTGTCCGCACGCGTGCCAGCTGTGATGATGCACCTATCAGCCTGAATGCGGCTCGTTGGGTAAGAACCGCCTGGCCGGTTCCCTCACAAAACGATGGCAGCTTTTATCGCACCGAGTTGTCTCTCAGCTTCCCGATGAATGAGGGCAATTCGATGTGGACCCTGGATGGGCGGGATTGGATGGGGATTGTCAGCGCCACCGGCGAGGTAAGGGTCAGAGCGGTCTGGACCGGCCCTGATATCCAATAGGATCGAAAATGACGATAAGACTAGGGTGGTGGCTAGCGGGGCTGATGTTGGCGTTTCCGGCGCAGGCAATTTACCTCTCGTCCGGAGTATTTACTCTGGAGAGCGATCGCACCTTCTTCTCGCGCCAGTTTGTTAACAACACCAAAGAGACCAATCTGTATGTGATCGCTGCCTATCGGATTGCCAAACCGGGGGTTGATGAACAACCTCAGCCCCTAGAACAGGGCGAACTGCTCTATACCCCACTGCGCAAAATACTGGAGCCGGGAGCGTGGGAATATTTCAAGATCTTCTATCGCGGCCCGGCGGACGAGCGCGAGCGCTATTATCGCATAGTGATCCAGGAGATCCCGGCCAACTTGATGGAGATGCAGGGGGGAGACAAGACACCGCTGGTATCCCCGACCATGGCGCTAGATACCATCATGGTAATTCGCCCGCGCAAGATGCGTTTCACTTATCACTATGATCCGCTGGCCGGGGTGTTGAAAAACACCGGCAATACCTATTTCCGCGTGATGATCCATCAGGGCTGCGACGGGCAGGATGACACCGCCAAGGTGTTCAATCTGTTGCCGGGGGAAAGCTATCGTGGTGCCGATCTGCGTGGGCAGAATCGCAAGTTTATTATCGGGTTCAACAAGTATCAGCGTCTTGGGGAGCAGTGTTTCGAGCAGGGGCAGGGATAGGATCCCCACCCCAGTTCACCACCAAAGCTAGACTTCCTTGCGCCCCAGGTAGCGCTCTTTCATCAAAGAAACGCCAATCGCAATATCCAGCACTGGCGAAGGCGGCAGGTAGTTTGCCTTACCGAGTTCCTGCATCGCGCCAATCAGCGGATGGTCGATCCCTAGCGCATAGTCCGCCAATAACGTCCCGGCAATGGTTTGCTTGGACACGCCTGCGCCGTTACAGCCCCCGGCGGTATAAATGCCCTTCTTCAACTCGCCCCAAACCGGCGCGCCATTACGGGTGACGCTGATGGTGCCAGACCAGGTACTTGTCAGCGGCACATCCCTCAGCTGCGGGTATATCTTGTTGAAAATCTGCTGATGCAACAGGGTCGCCTGATAGGTCTGTGCAGCGGTGATCCGGCCGTTCAAGGCTGGCGTCACATGTTGGCGGATCAGGAAACGATGATCCTGGGTATAGCGCACCGTTGCTCCAGCGATCGCGTTGACCGGTGTCAGCCCCCAACTGTTCATGGTTGGCAGCTTTTGGCGTTGCTCTGCGGTTAATGGTGCGGTGATGCTGGCGAAAGTAGCCATTGCCGCCTGCTGGCTGGTAACCGGAGCCAGTTCCCTGGAGAGGGCGTTGGTGGCTAACATCACGTTGGCTGTTTTAATCGTGCCAAAGGGGGTAACCACCTGCGTCACGCTACCGTGCTGGATCGCCATCACCGGGGTATGGTTATACATCGTCACGTTGTCCGGCAGATTATTTGCCAGGCCGACGATCAGGCTGGCAGGATTAACCAGGATCGAGCTTGGGGTATAGATGCCCTTATTGTAAAAACGAGTACCCAATTTTCGATACAGCGCCTCCTTATCCATTATTTGATAGGGTTCGTTCATGGTATCGAGATTATCGGTATATTCTTTGAGCACCCGCTGATTAGTCGCATCAACCTGGCAGTGATATTTTCCGGCATTCTCCCATTCGCATTCGATCCCCTGTTGCTCAATTTGCTGGGTTAATTGATTGATCCCTTCTTGTAATAAAGAGCGATACGACTGGGCTTTTTTCAACTCCGCCGTCGAGCTGCCAATATTATGGGGTAATCCGATAATAAACCCTGAATTTCTAGCCGAAGAACTCTCAGCCGCGCAGGCTGAATCAACGATGAGGATCTTCAATTTAGGATCTTGATTGGCCAGCCGTCTGGCGAAGGAAATCCCGGCAAAGCCGCAGCCCACGACCACCCAGTCGGCCTCGGTATCGCCGATCAGCGTTGGGTAAACGGTCGGGCGCAGGTCAGGTTTTAACCAGCCATTTTGGTTTTGATTTAACGGCACTGATGCATATTTCAAACTCAAGGTCCTTTTCAAAATGTTTGCCACTCAAGGTCACTAAATAGGGTTATAAAACATTTAGCCAGGCTGAACCAGCAGATTCAGCCGTTGCTGATTCACCCCAATTTATTGACGGTCAGTTATTTATAAGCAACCGTTAAGCATTGAGACACCTCATTGGATTGCTGTAGTTTGCCAATGGGGTGGAGAGAGCGGCCTGGGGATCCTCTATGGCAGAAATTAAAATCACTCAGCAGATTTATTTCTGATTTTTTCCTTTATTCCCCTGCCATAGCTGTTTAGTATCGGAATTGGTGAGAATGCCCCATTTCTTGATGTTTTCTTCTGAAAATCGGTCATTTCCGCCCAGCAAGGTAGAGTTGTTAACTGAATTATTATTGTAACTTAGTGGATTTGACTATCCTAAACGGACTTCTAAAAAATATAAGAACGGAAATATTCTATGTCACAGATGTTAGCGCTTTTGATTGTAATGGTGATTTTATACCTGGGAGATGCGGTATCCGTGCGTACTAAAGCCTGGATCCCTTCTGTATTTGTCTGCGCGGTGTTGTTCCTGTTCGGCTACTGGACGTTTTTCCCGAAGGATATCGTCAGCCTGGCCGGTATCACACCGGCGGTAGCGGTGATGCTGATGTATCTGCTGATCACCAACATGGGGACGCTGCTCTCGGTGCCTGAGCTGATGCGGCAATGGAAAACCATTGTGATCTCGCTGTCGGGGATTGCTGGCATTATCGCCGCCGTGTTTGCGACCTGCATGCTGATGTTTGATATGAACACCGCCATCGTGACCATTCCCCCATTGGTTGGCGGCATCGTTTCGGCGTTGATCATGTCTAAGGGGGCTGCCAGCGCGGGCCTGGTTGATCTCTCGGTATTCGCTATCCTGATCTACGTAATGCAGGGGTTTGCCGGTTATCCGTTAACCGCCATCATGCTGCAGCGGGAAGGCAAACGCGTGCTGCAAAAATATCGCAATGGCGAATGGCACGAATCTGCCGCACTACTGCCAGCCGATAAAATGCCAACCACGGTCAGCGCGGAAGAAAAAATGCCGCGTATGTTTGGCCTGATCCCGGCTCATTACAATACCAGCTACTTCAAGTTTCTGCGTCTGGCGCTGGTAGGCTACCTGGCTTATCTGGTATCAGACCTGCTGGCCCCGGTGGTCACCATCAGCCCGTTCGTGCTGTGTTTGCTGTTTGGCGTAGTGGCCGCCACGATCGGTTTCCTGGAAAAACAACCGTTGCAGAAGGCCAACGGCTTCGGGTTTGCGGTGATGGGGCTGATGCTGTTTATCTTTGACACCCTGAACAGAGCAACCCCGGAAATGTTGCTGCGGCTGGTATTCCCGATGCTGGTGCTGATCGCCGTGGCGGTGGTGGGCATGTTTGTCGTCTCGTGGATCGTGGGTAAATTCCTTGGCGTCAGCATGGAGATGGCCTTCGCGATCTCCCTGACGGCGATGTATGGCTTCCCGGCGGATTACATCATCACCAACGAAGCGATAACGGCGCTGACCAAAGACGAAAAAGAGCGTGAGATCCTGACGCACCACATGTTGGCACCGATGCTGGTCGGCGGATTTATTTCCGTGACGATGGTTTCCGTGGTGCTGGCAGGCGTTATGGTCGGTTACATCACCCCAATCGCAGGATAAGTCATGAGCTATGCAAATCAGCTGCGTATTCAGCAGCATCTGGAACAACTGGCCGAGTTTACGGCTACGCCGGGCGAAGGCACGACGCGTATGAGTTACAGCCCACAAGGCCAACAGGCGCGGGCTTATATCAAGGCGCAGATGGAGGCAGCGGGCCTCAGCGTATGTGAGGACGCCATCGGCAATATCTTTGGTAAGAGCCAGGCGCAGGACCCGGCATTGCCGAGCGTGATGATCGGCTCCCACTTTGATTCTGTGCCCAACGGTGGCGCTTTCGACGGCCCTGCCGGAGTGGTGATGGGGTTGGAAGTGGCCAAGCTGTTCCAAGAACATCGGTTATTGCCGCGTTACCCGCTAGAAGTGGTGGCGCTGGTGGAAGAGGAAGGGGCCAGCTTTGGCCGTGGCCTGCTGGCTTCCTGTGCGATTGCAGGTAAGGTGGATGCTGAAGAGCTGCATCGTCTGCGCGATAGCCAGGGGCAATCGGCGGCACAGTGCATGGCGCAAGTCGGTTTTGATGCGGATCGGGTGGCCAGCGTGGTGCGGGAGCCGCAAACCCTCAAGGCGTTTATCGAACTGCATATTGAGCAAGGGCCGGTGCTGGAACAGGAAGGGTTAGACGTTGGTCTGGTAGACGTGATCGTCGGTATCACTCAGTTGGTTGTCACCATCACCGGTAAGGCCGGGCATGCGGGCACCACACCGATGGATCGCCGCCATGATGCGCTAGTGGCTGCCAGCCAGGTGATCTCTCGCGTTGGCGATTTTGCCCGCGAGGCCGGTGATGAAACGGTCGCCACCACGGGGAAAATTCAGGTGTTCCCTAACGGGGCGAACGTGATACCGAGCAAGGTGATTTTCACCGTCGATATCCGTTCCAAGCGGTTGGATAAGCTGCAACAGGTGGTTGAGCAAACCAAAGCCTGTATCCAACAGCAGGCCGGGGCGGGGATCGCCTGCCAGATTGAACAACCGTTGCTGGTAGAGCCGACGCGTCTGCACAGCGGTATCCACAGCCAGCTGCAAAAACACAGTGAAGCGCTGGGCCTGAGCCACCGGACTATGGTCAGCGGAGCCGGACATGATGCGATGATTTTTGCCGGTATCACCGACGTGGGGCTGGTGTTTGTTCCCAGCAAGGACGGCCTGAGCCACCACCCCGACGAGTGGACCGACTATGAGCAAATTCAGAAAGGCATCGACGTTATTTTTCAAACGGTAAAAGAGATCACAGAGGCAAGCAGTTATGACTAATCAAGCTATCGCGCAATCCATTAAAGCCCACGTGGAGGCGATGATTGCGTTCCGTCGCGATCTGCATGCTCATCCGGAACTGCCTTGGGAAGAGGTGCGTACCACCCAGAAGGTGGCGCAAGCGCTGGAGGAGATTGGTATTCCTTATCGTCTGACGACGCCAACGGGCGTGATTGCCGAGATTACCGGTGGGCAGCCTGGCAAGACCGTGGCCCTACGCGCCGATATGGATGCGTTGCCGGTACAGGAACTCAACGACTCATTAAGTTATAAATCGCAAACCGACGGCAAGATGCACGCCTGTGGGCACGATGCCCACACCGCCATGCTACTGACGGCAGCAAAAGCCTTGTATGAAAACCGTGAAAGCCTGCGTGGCAACGTGCGGCTGATTTTCCAACCTGCCGAAGAGATTGCTCAAGGCGCGCGTGAAATGGTGAAGCAGGGCGCGATCGAGGGCGTGGATAACGCATTTGGTATGCATATCTGGACCACCAGCCCATCGGGCAAGGTGTCTTGTAATGTCGGCTCTACTTTTGCTTCTGCGGATTTGCTGAAGGTGAAGTTCAAAGGGCGCGGCGGCCACGGCTCAATGCCAGAAGCCTGTGTGGATGCAGCGGTCGTTGCTTCGGCCTTCGTGATGAACGTGCAGGCGATCGTTTCCCGTGAAACTTCGCCGTTAGAGTCGGCAGTCGTGACCATCGGCAAAATGGAAGTCGGCACCCGGTTTAACGTGATTGCTGAAAA
Organism: Serratia sp. JSRIV004; assembly: GCF_019968705.1. Lineage (NCBI taxonomy): Bacteria > Pseudomonadati > Pseudomonadota > Gammaproteobacteria > Enterobacterales > Yersiniaceae > Serratia > Serratia sp. JSRIV004. The sequence continues at coordinate 847,714 of NZ_CP074140.1, forward strand.
TGCGGTGTTGGACGGCACGGTGCGCTGCTTTAACGTCGAGGCTCGTGAGCGTATCAAGGCGGCGATTGAACGTTACGCAGAGCATACGGCGGCCATTTATGGCGCGACGGCACAGGTGGAATACACTTACGGCACCTTACCGGTGATCAACGAGGAGCGCAGCGCGTTGCTGGCACAATCGGTAGTGCGTTCGGCCTTCGGCGACGAGGTGTTGTTTGCCGAGAAACCGACGACCGGCGGTGAGGATTTCAGCTTTTTTATTGAAAATATCCCCGGCTGCTTTGCCCTGTTGGGCTGCGGCAACCCGGAGAAAGGCACCGACTGGGCGCACCATCACGGCTGCTTCAATATCGACGAAGACGTGATGGCGACCGGCGCGGAGCTGTATGCGCAGTATGCATGGAGCTACTTGCAGCAGGATGCGTTTTAAGCCTGGGCAAAATTGCGTGCGGTGAGATCCCCCTCACCGCATTTATCAGTCAGTCCTCCGGCCCGCTCATCTCGCCGATAAAGTCCATTCTGTCACTGAGCCAGGTGTTCACTATCGCATCGGCAGCTTTAGCCGCCTCGCTAGCCGAGAAATGTTTCTCGGTTTGCAACCAGCCCATGGTCGCCAGACGCGCCGGTTCAATGGCGACAAGCAGTTGCTCGCGTTGTGCTTGCGGCCAAACCTTATCGTCAGACCAACTGCGGATTAGCTGTGCAGGATCGCCCGTGGCTGGCGTATTCTGGCTTGGCTTGAGGAAATCCTCGGGGGAGACGGTGGCGCGCAGGCGGAACATGGCCCAATCGGCATAGCTGGCAAAGCGGATGGTACCGGAATTCTCACTGGCCTTGCCAATCATCGGTTCTATTGCCTTGGTAAGTTGCTGCCAGGCCGGTCGTTCAAACAGATCGCCCTGCGGCGAGCAAATGGGAGCCTGTGAATCACGAGATGATCCATATAACGCCCCAAAGGCTTCATAAGCCGCTGCGCCCTGCTGCTTGAAGATAAAACAGTGCGCATAGGGGCGGCCATCGGCGTTTTCGTAGCCGGCTCGCTCAATGGTCATGCGTAAGAGCGTTAAAACAGCGACATCATGGCCGGTCTTGGGATCGTTCTCGATATCACGTAACACGGATTGGGAGAATGTGTCGTCGTTCATCGCCTTGATCACGCTTTGATGCCTGGTTTGTACCTCGGCATCCGTGACCTTGCTGGTGGGCGCAAACTGATGCAGGTAAATCAGCCAGGCGGAGGCCAGCGGGCCGCGATAAAGCTGCAACTGCTGTGCCGCCGTAACCGGGTCTGCCGGAATGCTGGCGATGATGTTATCTAGCGCCGAGGCGGCCTGCTTGGCAGTGTTCTGCAACTGGGCGGCGCGTTGGCTAAATAAATCGCTCAGGCAACTTTCCTGACCGTTGCAGGCATCCCGTTGCTTCAACCAGTTACGCTGCTCGGTGCGTAACGCGTCGGCCTGATCCCCTGGCAGGCTTGCCATTGCTAACCGGTAATTTTCGGTCAGTTGGCTGTCGAGACTGCTAAGGTCTGGGCTATTGCAGATGCTATGTTCGATATCACTGGTGGCTTTCTCACAATCGAAAGAAGCGGCTTGCACCGCCGTGTTGGCCCCGAACGCCAGGCATAGGCAGAGCAATAAGCGCGATAAAGCATGGCTGGCCAATGTTGTATCACGGAGAGAGTTAGCGCGTTGAAGCCTGACTGTCATGCTGAATTCCTTTTGGTTGTCTATTGGTTCGCCCAGTCACTATTTTTAGCTTATCGCCTATGTTTTCTAACACCTATGGAGTTGTTCTAGGCCAAAGCAGAGATGTATGAACCAAAGCGACTATCCAAACTGTATTTGACTGAATTTCGTACACTAAGCGATAATTTTGATGTGGAAAAACTTCACGTGTTCCAACAACTTCCCCTTCATGCCCCATGAAAGGAAATGCTGCGAGGCGTTCGGCTGTGGCTTCAAACAGTTCGTCCATCTTGATGGCTGCATCGGGATTTTTTTCGACAAGGTAATCCCATATCTGTTCGCTGTCATCAAGCGCCTGTTTCGTCCAATGAACTCTCACTAGTTACCCTTAACTTTTGCCCTTCGCGCTGCAAAAATAGCCTTGGCATCTTCATGTTCAACACTCTCCCCGTTCGCTATAGATTGACGGGCTGCATTGACTTTTTCTTCCAAAAAATGGCGATACTCATGGCGTTCAATATATTGTCGCATAAGCTCACGAACAACTTGTGATGCTGGGCGATGCTCCGCCTCGGCGGCAGCCATAAAAGTATCGCGTAGTTCGGCTTCAAGCTTCATGGTAAAAACGGCCTGTTTACTCATAGATAAATCCTCATCAAGGTACTAACTAAGTATATACCTTTTTATTGCCTTGAAGAAAATGACAGGGCGCTTTCATTGGGGAGACAATACCGCAATAGATCCGCGCAAAAAACAGACTGGATGGATTTACAAGAAGTTGTTCCATTGGTTGGAATTGTGATCGCAAAATGCGGCAGAGACTTGCAGATTATGAGGGCTAGCGTAAAGTCTTTGCTCTATCCTTACTCGATTTTATTACTTATCTACAATAGATTGGCAGTGGTTTCATTGTATCTATGTAATAGCTCTATGGAAGCAAGGCGACTTGGTAGCTTTAACAACCAACATCGCCCCCAACGTTCAACCCAGCGCTGCAAACCTCGCGCGGATTTCGTCTTCCGGCAAATCGATGCCGATAAACACCATCGTGCTTTTGCACTCTTCTTCTGGCAGCCATTCACGGTCCCAGTCGGCGTTATACAGCCGTTGCACACCCTGAAACAGCAGGCGGCGCGGTTCGTCTTTGATCGACAAAATCCCCTTGTAGCGCAGCAGGTTATCGGCGAACTTCAATAATAAGCCTTCCATCACCTCGGAAATCTGCATCAGCTCCAGCGGCTGGTCGTGATACACCACGATTGACTGGATATTATTTTGCGCTTGCGGAATGCGGCGGAAAACGGGGGTTGCCAGGTTGAGCTTATCGTTAAGCACAAAGCCTTCGATATCAAACAGCACGCCGAGATCGACATCACCGTGCGTCACCTTATAGACCGGCGCGCGGGCGTTCATCAGCTGTAAACGTTGGATCAGCGCTTTGTTATCCGGTACCACATCGGTTTTGGTCAGCAGAATACGGTCGGCATAGCCCACCTGGGCCTGCGAGATAGTGAACTGGTTCAACTGTTGATCGGCATGTACCGCATCCACCAGCGTGATAATGCCGTCCAGCAGGAAGCGTTGGCCGATGACGTCGTGCGAGAAGAAGGTCTGGGTGATCGGGCCGGGATCGGCCATGCCGGTGCATTCAATAATCAGCCGGTCGAATTCCAGTTGCCCCTGCTCGACGCCGTCCAACAGATCCAGCAGTGCATCTGCCAACTCGTTGGATTTACTGCAACAGATACAACCGTTGCTGAGGGTAGTGATGCGGCTGGCGCGGTCACCAATCAGCGCGTTATCGATCGGCACCTCACCGAATTCATTCTCGATGACGGCAATCTTGTAACCGTGGTTTTCATTCAGAATGTGGCGCAGCAGGGTGGTTTTGCCCGCGCCCAAAAAGCCCGTCAGGATGGTGACTGCAATGGGTTTCATGCCTGGTCCTTGTACTTACTTAACTAGCAACAGCGCATACCGCCTTTGCCATCGCCACCGTAGCGGGCATCCTGGCGTTCGCGGAAAAATTCTTTATAGGTCATCACCGGCTTGTCCGGGTGGTTGTCTTTCATATGCTGGACGTAGGTCTCATAGTCAGGCACGCCCACTAACATGCGTGCTGCCTGTCCGAGATATTTACCCGCCTGGCCGAGGTTTCCGAACATGGGTTTACTCCAAAGAAAAATACCCTACATAACGTATTATCATTATGCAGGGTATCCATCAAATCACCATCAGTGGTGCGACGAAACTTTGACGCCACCCTCAGGAACCGGCACGTATGGCGTTTCCTGATCGGTACGTTTCGGGTTTTTGTGCGCCGCCATGGCGGTTTTAATACCGAAGAAGATGATGCTGTACACCACCAACAGGAACAGGATGCTCAAACCGGCGTTGGTGTAGTTGTTCACCACGATATGGTTCATGTTGGCAACCTGCTGTGCGGTCAGTTCAGCACCGCCCTCGGCGATTTTGTCTCTGTACAGGCTGGCCTGGTAGAAGAAACCTTCCAACTGCGGATTGTCGCTGAACAGCTTCAGGCAAATCGCGTAGGTGGTACAGATCAGCAGCCAAACGGCTGGGATCACGGTTACCCAGATGTACTTGGTGCGCTTCATCTTGATCAATACCACGGTGGCCAGGACCAGCGCTACGGCAGCCAACATCTGGTTGGAGATACCGAACAGCGGCCACAGGCTCTTGACGCCGCCCAACGGATCGACCACGCCTTGATACAGCAGGTAACCCCACAGGCCAACGCAGCCGGCAGTACCGGCAATACCGGCCACCAGTGAATCGGTTTTCTTCAGGAATGGCACGAAGTTACCCAGCAAATCTTGCAGCATAAAGCGACCGGAACGGGTACCTGCATCCAGAGCGGTCAGGATGAACAGCGCTTCGAACAGAATACCGAAGTGATACCAGAAGCCCATGTTCGCGCCAGGGATGACCTGATGGAACACGTGAGCGATACCGACAGCCAGAGTTGGCGCGCCACCGGCACGGTTCAGTACCGAAGGTTCGCCGATGTCTTTGGCCGTTTGCAGGATCTGCTCAGGGGTAATCACAAAGCCCCAGGAGCTGACGGTTGCGGCAGCATGTGCGGAAACATCACGCAGTGAGGCCATGATCATCGGCGCATCTTCGGTGCCCAGACGGTGCAGGTCTGGCATGGTGATGCCCAGAGCCGCCGGTGGGGTGTTCATGGCGAAATACAGGCCAGGCTCGATGATAGAAGCCGCAACCAGCGCCATGATGGCAACGAAGGATTCCATCAGCATGGCACCATAACCGATAAAGCGGGAGTCCATTTCATTGGCCAGCAGTTTCGGTGTGGTACCTGAAGCGATCAGCGCGTGGAAGCCAGAAACGGCACCACAGGCAATGGTAATAAACAGGAACGGGAACAGGGTGCCTTTCCAGACTGGGCCAGTACCGTCAACAAACTGCGTAACCGCAGGCATTTTCAGCTCTGGGTTGAGGATCACGATACCGATCGCCAGCCCGACGATCACGCCGATTTTCAGGAAGGTAGCCAGATAGTCACGCGGAGCCAGGATCAGCCATACCGGCAGCAGGGCAGAAACGAAGGCATAACCAATCAGCGTATAGGTGATGGTGGTGTCTTTAAAGGTCAGCGCCGGGCCCCAGTATGGGTCGTGGGCAATCACTCCGCCGAACCAGATGGAGGCGATCAACAGCACGATACCGATGATCGACACTTCACCCACCTTGCCAGGACGCAGGAAGCGCATATACACGCCCATAAACAGTGCGATTGGCACGGTGGAGCAGACGGTGAACACGCCCCATGGGCTTTCGGCCAAGGCTTTCACCACGATCAACGCCAGCACCGCCAGGATGATGATCATGATCAGGAAGCAGCCAAACAGCGCAATGGTGCCAGGGATTGGACCCATTTCCTTTTTGATGATCTCGCCCAATGAGGCGCCGTTACGGCGTGAGGAGATAAACAGCACCATAAAGTCCTGTACCGCCCCTGCCAACACCACGCCGCCTAGCAGCCACAGCGTACCGGGCAGATAACCGACCTGTGCCGCCAGCACTGGGCCAACCAGCGGGCCCGCACCTGCGATCGCCGCAAAGTGGTGGCCGAACAGCACGTTTTTATTAGTCGGGACGTAGTTAAGACCGTCATTGTTCACCACCGCCGGTGTGGCGCGGGTGGGATCCAACTGCATCACCTTGGTGGCGATGTAGAGGCTGTAGTAACGATAAGCCACCAGGTAGACCGCTACCGAAGCAACGATGATCCACAGTGCACTAATGCTTTCACCACGGCGCAATGCGATGACACCCAGGCAGGAAGCCCCGAGTATCCCCAGCAGCATCCATGGGAGGTGTTTTAAAATCCCCTCGCGTTTCATGAGGTATCCTTATCCTATCTGCAAAAATTGAGTGATAAATCCGATTCTTAGATGTCGGACATTTAGCTGTAGCGTCTTCCCCTGGTTAGGGTCAGGTTTAGGAACAGCTCATCATTGCCAGGCTGGATAGGGAAAGACATCTGAATTTCAGCCAGCGGTTTTATACGCTGGCGAACGGTTGGAATGGCGGGGTGAGTGGTTTAGGCCGAAGTGTGAGTGGCGAAGGCGATCAGGTTTTGCTCCGTTTTGGCATTCGCCAACTGCTGACCCATCCAAGGGCTGAAGGCCCAGGGGGTTGCCGTTACCGCAGAGATCAAAGCGGGTAAATCAACCCAGTGGAAGTCCATCACTTCATCTGCTCTGGCTGCAACGGCACCTGTAGTCAATGCCGCATAAACCGGGCAGATTTCGTTTTCCATAATGCCGGAGGCGTCTGTCTCGCAGTAGCGAAAATCGGGATCGACGGCGGTGATCTGTTCCACGTTCAGGCCCACTTCATACAGACAACGTTGTTCGATGGCGTGTTCGGTGCTCTCTTGCCACTGCGGATGGCCACACACCGAGTTAGTCCAAACGCCGGGCCAGGCTTTTTTGCTCAGCGCTCGGCGGGTGATCAGCAACTCGCCTTGCGGGTTGAAGATCCAGGAGGAGAAAGCCAGATGCAGGGGCGTTTGTCGCTGGTGGGCCGCATATTTTTCCATCACGCCGGTGGGTTGACCTTGTTCATCAAGTAAAACGACATGCTGCTGGGTCATGAAGGTTCCAATTTAATCGCGATGTACGACTGCTACTATAGGCAAAACTGGGCGACTATCAAATATTGGGATAATCTCTCTGTTTCGATGAGGGTTGATGGAACATTCAGGAGTGAACGTGAGAAAACGGAATTTCGGTATCCTTTCGGCCCTGGTGCTGGCGGTAAGTAGCGCCATGGCATTTGCGGCCCCGGTTACGCTTTATAGCCCCTATGACCCAACGCTCGCACAGGATGCGTTTGCAATGCAGCAAACGGAGCTGGTGCTGATCCAGCCTGAGCTTAAAACGTTTGCCGATGAAAACTCGGAACAGGCGATGGATTACTCTACCGCCATGGACGACTGGTCTTATTATGCCAGCGAGATCACCCAAAGTTTTGAAGCGCTACATGTGAAGGTGGTGAGCACCGACAAACGCTATCTGATCTTTACGTTGGGTAAAGACCAACGGATGATCTTCGATAGCCAAAAACCACAGCCGGACTCGGAAGATGAGGGCGGTTGGGGAGCTTTCCTCTATCGCAAAGGGCAACCGCCTATTGCGGTTGATATCACCTTCAATGATATGGCGGTGGCAAAGGCGTATCTGGGGCTAAAATAGTTAAACCGGCGCTGCATACGGTGCCCATTCAGCCTCTATTTTCGGACCTCGTCCCAATTCAGACCAAAGCGCGCCAGGTACTTACGCAACCGGTCGGCATCGTTGGGCTGCTTTTTCTGCTGGCGCGAGACGGCAAACAGCTGTCTACCCGCTTCGGAAAGTGACGTGGAGGTTCGGCACACTTTAAGCACTGTCTCCAACTGGCTTTGCTCAAACAAATCGATATTGGCCAGCTCGACGGGGTGTTGCGCAGTGGTATTCCCCTGCCAATGGGATTTCAACCGGTCTATCTCTTCATCGACCAGCGGCAGATTAATGCGTCCTTGCTCCGCCAACGTGGCCATGCGGGCGATGGAAGATCCCAGTTCGCGGAAGTTTCCGCGCCAAGCTGCCTGCGGGGAACGGGCAAAAGCCAGGTAACGCTGTCTGGCGTCTTTATCGAAACGGACCTGCGTCTGGTTGCTGCGGGCAAAGCGCTGTAATTCGTAATCGATGTTGGGCTCGATATCTTCGCGGCGCTCAGCCAGGCCCGGCAGTGGGAAGGTCCACATATTGATACGGGCGTATAAATCCTCACGGAAACGGCCTTGGGCTATCCAGTCGCGCATATCGCGGTGGGTACCGGCAATCAGTTGAAAGTCGCTGCTGGCTTCTTTATCGGCACCAAACGGGAAGAAGGTTTTTTCCTCGATGGCTTTCAATAACATCGCCTGTTCGTCTAATCCCAACTCGGCGATCTCATCAAGGAACAGCACACCTCCGTCGGCTTCTCGCAGTAGGCCCGCCCGCGCCTGCAATGCTCCGGTGAATGCCCCTTTCACATGACCAAACAGGGTCGACATGGCGTTATCGCCGCGCAGGGTGGCACAGTTCACCGCGACAAAACGGCCTTTCACCAGATGGCGCGAGTGCCGCAGTTGGTAGATACGCTCGGCCAAAAAGGACTTGCCGGCTCCGGTGGGGCCAGTGAGCAGCATGGGGGCATTGGAACGCAGGGCCACGCGTTCAATCTGGTCGATCAGCGTGTTAAAGATGGCGTTGCGCGTTTCAATACCGGCTTTGAGGAACGACACCGAACGCTGTTGTTCATGCAGGAAACGGCTGGTGAGCGCGGTATAGCGGCTGAGATCCAGATCGATTACCGAGTAGATCCCTTGCGGGGACGGGCGATCGGCTTTTTCACCGGGAGCGGTTTGCAGCAGTTGAGCAGGCAGGTAGCGTGCCTCGGTCAGCAGGAACCAGCAGATCTGAACCACGTGGGTGCCGGTAGTGATATGCACCAGATAGTCTTCGTTCTCGGTATCAAACGGATAGCGGCTGGCGAAATCCAGAAAGGCGCTGTACACCTCTTCCAAATCCCAGGGATCTTTGAGTGCTACTTCCTGTAATACCACCTGAGTGGCTGGCGAAACTGCCACGATATCTTCCGCCACCTGCTGCGCCATACCTTTATCGCGTGGCTGATGTAGCAGCTCCAGGCGATCGATCGGCAAGTCTGGCTGCTGGCACAGCCCCACCGTTGGCCGCCACTTGTTCCAGCGGTTTTCCCGTTTGCCACGTTTATCCAGCGTGGTGCCCAGCACGCCGATCACAACTCTGCGCTTCATATTATCCCTTGCGATAAATTACTATCCTGCAAGATAAAATAACGACTTGTTGGCATCATCGCCAGTTATCTTTGATTAATTATTTATTGGTTAAATATCAATATATTGTGATTTTAATGCGTGTTTTTGACCGAGTTGGCACGCCTTTCGCTATATCCACTACGTCAAAAGAAAAAGGATGACTAAAGAATGAAGAATAATTATGAGTTGATGGCACCGGTTAACAGCGCACCGATCAAAATGTGGACACAGGGCGTGCCCGTAGAGCCAGAAGCGCGTGAGCAGTTGCTGAATACGGCCAAAATGCCGTTTATTTTTAAACATCTGGCGGTGATGCCGGATGTGCATTTGGGTAAAGGCTCCACCATTGGTAGCGTGATCCCTACCCGTGGCGCAATTATTCCGGCGGCCGTTGGCGTGGATATTGGTTGCGGCATGATTGCGGTGCGTACTTCGCTGGTGGCGTCCGACCTGCCGGATAGCCTGGCCGGGCTGCGTAGCGCCATCGAACAGGCGGTACCGCATGGCCGCACCTCGACCCGTTCCAGAAGAGATAAAGGGGCCTGGGAAACTCCACCGCAAACGGTCGATCAGCATTGGGCCACGTTGCTGCCGCGCTTCAAGCGTTTGACCGACAAATATCCGCAGTTGCTGAAAACCAACAACTATCAGCATTTGGGAACGTTGGGAACGGGTAACCACTTTATCGAGGTTTGCCTGGATGAAACGCAGCAGGTGTGGGTGATGCTGCATAGCGGTTCCCGTGGCGTGGGGAATGCCATCGGCTCATTGTTTATTGCGTTGGCGCAGCAGGATATGCAACAGCATATCGCTAACCTGCCGGATCGTAATCTGGCCTATTTCGAGGAAGGCAGCCAGCATTTTGATGACTATATGGAAGCCGTGGGTTGGGCGCAGGATTTTGCTCGTCATAACCGGGAAGTGATGATGGAACACGTGCTGGCAGCGCTGTCGCGTATCGTGACTAAACCGTTCACCACCCAGCAAGAGGCCGTGAACTGCCACCATAACTATGTGCAACGTGAGACGCACTTTGGTGAGCCGGTGTTGGTGACGCGTAAAGGTGCCGTGTCTGCGCAGAAAGGGCAGATGGGGATCATCCCCGGTTCAATGGGGGCGAAAAGCTTCATCGTGCGCGGATTGGGGAACGAAGAGAGCTTCTGCTCTTGCAGCCATGGCGCTGGCCGCACCATGAGCCGTACGGCGGCGAAAAAACGCTTCACCGTGGCCGATCAAATCCGGGCCACCGAACATGTGGAATGCCGTAAGGACAACGAGGTGATCGATGAGATCCCAATGGCTTATAAAGATATTGATGCGGTGATGGCGGCACAGTCTTCACTGGTGGAAATCGTCCATACCCTGCGGCAGGTGGTGTGTGTAAAAGGATAGCGTGATGGAACAGCAATTAAACGGCGTGGACAGCGCCATGCGGGAAAGAGTCCGGCAAGCGTTGGGTGAGGTAGAAAAACGTTACGACGTGCGGGTGCTTTATGCCTGCGAGTCTGGGAGTCGCGGCTGGGGCTTTGCCTCGCCGGACAGCGATTACGACGTGCGCTTTTTGTATGTTCACCCACCAGAATGGTATCTGCGGGTAGAAGCGCAGAGGGATGTGATAGAGCTGCCAATCGATCATGAGCTGGATGTCTGTGGCTGGGAATGGCGCAAGGCGCTTGGCTTGCTGAAACGGGCTAACCCGACGCTGATCGAGTGGCTGGATTCACCGGTGGTGTATCAGGAAGCCCCTGAGAGCGTCGCGGCGTTGCGGGATGTGGTGCCTGAGTGGTTCTCCGCGCAGCGGGCGCGTTGGCACTACCTGTCGATGGCCAGGAAAAACTTCCGTGGCTATTTGCAGGGGGAGCAGGTACGGCTGAAGAAATACTTCTACGTGCTGCGCCCGTTGCTGGCGGTGCGCTGGATAGAAGCGGGCAAGGGCGTGCCACCGATGCGTTTTGACCAACTGTTGGCTGGCACGGTGGCGGATCCGCTGTTGTTGGAGGAAATCCATGAATTACTGGCGGCGAAACGGCGCGCAGGTGAGGCAGAGTACGGCCCGCGTAGAGAAAGGATCCACGCGTTTATCGCGCAGGAACTGACGGCGGATGCCCGGCAGGAAGCCTTGCCCGACAGCCCGGCCCGCAGCGACCAATCGCTGGATGAACTGCTTTATCGCACGGTGATGGGGTAATCAACCGGGGAGAAGGAAGGCTCCCCGGTCATGAAATGATAAGGATAAAAAATGAAAACATGGTTAACACGTTTATTTGGCAAGGATATTCCAACGGCTTTCCCGGCTCCTTGGGCGGCCGACCGTACGGCAATTTATCGTTGGTTGGCACCTTGGCAGCATAGGGCCGAGCCATTGCCCGCGGAAGCGCAAACCTTGCCGGATGAGCCTCCGGCCATTGATGGCAAAATCCGTTGGTCGGCAGGGGCGCTTGATGGAGTTTTTGGTCATCATGGGGGCACAACCGAAGATGAATCGCCGGTTGAGGCCATCATGGTTACACTAAGAAGTGTGTTGCATAAGCCGCAGCAGCAGAATGTCGAGCAGCTCTATAATCTGTTGTGTCAGGAAACTCCGTTAGATTATATCGATGCATTGTTGCCTGAGGTTGCACAGGATCCGCAGTTGCCCGCCAACACATTGCAAGCTTTGGTGGAATGGCTGGCCACCGAAAGCCCGGATCGTAACGTGGTCAAGGTCGCCATGGCGCTGTTGGCTCTGTTCCCGACGCAGAAAAACCGCGAGATACTCAACGTATTGGGAGGGCATGACGAGTTCACACTCTATGCGGTAGTGGCATTAGGATCAATGCTACCCGCCGATGAGTATGAAAGCGCCTGGCTTGCATTGGCCAAGCGGACTGATGGTTGGGGAAGAGTACAACTGATCGAGCGTTTACCCACCCCCTTGACGCAACAAAGCCGCGATTGGTTGATCTGCGAAGGTTATCGCAACGCGGTGATGTATGAATACACTGCCTGGCATTGCGCTATCCATGGACAACTGCTCCAGGCAATGCAGCGGCAACCTGATGCGGCGCGGTTATTGGGCGCTGCTGAGATTTTGCAGGCGTTAATTAATGGCGGTCCGGCGCGGGATATGCATGATTATGACGATGGCGCACAGGCTTGCGAATGTTATCTGCGATGCTTGTTAGCGGCTCCTCCGGCAGAAATACAGCATTATCTGGCGGCGGGTGATATTGCACGTTTTGCACAGGAACAAAGTGGTGCAGAGAATGCCACGTGGACTCAGGATCAGTGCGGGCGGCTGGTCGAACTGACCAATGCGGTGATGGCACAGCCGCAATGGCCAGGTGTTATCGACAATGACTTGCAGGGGAGTGACAAGTATCTTTTCAATCTGGCCGTTGCCGCTAGCCGGCTGCGTCAGCAGGATCCGTGGGAGGCCATTTACTCACGGCAGTCAGCAGATCCAACGGATGACAACTGGTATCAGTTAATGCAGACCGACCAACCAGAGCATATTGCCAGAGTGATATCGCTGGCCGAACAGCAGCTGGATTTAGGGGCTATCGCCTCCGGTCCAGGAACGGCGATGGGGCTAGGGTTGGCTTACCGACAGCATCAGGCGCTGGATTTTGTGCTGCAGGATCTCAAAAAATTCCCCGGCATGGGCTGGTCATTGTTGGCGGTAGGGTTACGTAGTGAGGTGATCCGTAACCGGCATATGACGCTGAACGCTTTAGAAGCATGGCCACAGACTGCTTGGTCACCTGAAATGTTACAGGCTTTGCTGGTGGGCTTACGTATTGAACCCGATGAGCAGTTACGCGAGCGGCTGCAAGCGTTGTGCGCAAATCTGAAGATTGCGACAGCCTGAGTCGATGTAGGTTTGGTCAACCGCCCTGAGAGTCATTCTCAGGGCTTTTCAGTTTTTAGCGATAAAAATGTTTTGCCGATGATAGGCCAACTGGCTGGCATCCGGAGGGAAATCGACCGGTTGCCTCAGCCTGCGACCTTCATATTTGGCAAAATTCTCTTCGCTAATGGCGCTTTTCAGTTGTTTAAGGCGCGGTGAAAGCACCAGCTCAAGGTGTTCATTAAAGGTGATTAACCCGCGATCGAACGCTTTATCGTGCAGGTTGGACAGACATAATCCGTTGTTGGGGTTGAGCCGATGTTCAACGGTATGCTTCCACGGGCGGATATGGCTGGCGACCAGCAGCATCGGTTCTTCCAGTTCGGTCAGGCAACAGCGATTTTCATACGCATCCAGCACCCGCTTGCGGAACAACTGCTGGCCAACACGCGCATTGATGATGGTGGTTCTTTCTCTGCCACTGAAGTCTTCTATTACGCTGTCATGTAAGGCCGTGACCGGAGGCCGCAACTGTGTCATCGCCAATTGGCACTGCCGTTCAAAGGCGTCGCTGTCGAGGTTCATTTCTCGCCATAGCGCTTCATCTGCTTTGGATGCCCCTGTCAGTCCACGACGGCCAGAGTTAACGATAAACGGATCCAGACTGGCGATATTCACTAACTTCATTGCCAATGCCGAAGGTGAGCGGCCGATTAACCCTGCATAGTGGATAATGTCGGGGTTTTTAGCGTGCAATTTACCAAAAGGGATTTGGCTGTATAGCGTAAAAGCTACCAGCAACTGTTCCCGTGTCCAGAGATTGACGGCAACCATCAGGGCCTCGTTGTGGCATAACTTAATGGTGTTAGTTGAGCCACTTACTATGCCAGGCACATCGGTGATTGCCTACTTTCATCGATAACATGCAGCGCCCCTACGTGGCGAGCCAGTGAATAAATGTTTGCAGCCTCAGGGGGCCGTGGATTTTGTCTGAGATTAACGGCGTCCTGGATGACCTTTCCCATGATCATTGATCCTTTTTACGGTCAGTTAGCTATCCATTCAAACTACCGATACCGTAGGACATCGTGATCGCTGGCTCAAGATAAGCTCAGGTAATTAAGTGATAAGCTTCGTCAAGGAGCTTGACGTGGATTGACATTAGCGGGAGAGAAGCGGGAGCCAAAGGGTAAAAAGCCAGGTTGAGACTATTCTTCCCCCCCCAGCGCTGTGGCTTTCAAACGCTGGCGTAAACCGTTGCACGTTCGATTCCCTCTCCTTGGGGAGAGGGTTAGGGTGAGGGAGAATAACGCTGTTATTTCAACGCAATGCGGATCACATCATCCGGATCGGTCGCTTCTTTTTCACGGCTTGAAGCCTGTTTCACGCTCACATACAGCGTCTTACCATCTGGTGACAGTGCCAGGCTGTTTGGATGCGTTGGCGTCTTGATGGTTTCCAACAGCTTGTAGCTCTTGGCGTCGATTACGCTCACGGTGCCTTCTTTACGATGAGTGACGTAGACTTCATTACGCGCTGGGTTAAACAGCACGGCCAGGGATTCCGGCACGTCGATCTTCTGCAGAATGTTGCCGTTGTTGGTATCAACAACCAGCACCTGTGGCTGTTTGGAGTCGGTAATAAACGCACGATGGTTTGCCGGATCCAGGCTGATATTCAGGAAGAAGTGTTCCTTAGACTCATCCAGCTTCTTACGTGACAGCACCTTGTTGGTTTTGGTATCGATAGTCACCAACTCGCCATCGGCATTGGTCACATACAGGCGGCTTGCCGCTGCATCCAGCGCCAGACCGGTACCGTATTTACCGGTTTCGGTGATGGTGGTGCGCAGGGTCAGATCCTTGCCATCCACAACCCAAACCACGCTGGATTCGCCCAGGCCGGTGATATAGACGGTGTCCGTGGTCGCGTCTGCCACCAGCTCACGCGGGGCCAATGGTTTGACGGTATCAGAGCGTTTACGCGCATCCAGCACCAGGCGGCCTTTCACTTCGCCGGTTTTGCCGTCGATCGCGGTCAGCGAGTTACTGGTGGTGTTACCAAAATAGAGAGTGTCGGTCTTGGTATTGATGGCGGCACCGAACGGTTTGATATCGTTATGAATGATCTGCGTGATATCCAGCGTTTGTGGGTCGAGGCGATAGACGATGCCGCCCTTATCCAGCTTGCGGCTCTGTGAAGTTGCCAGATACAGCGCATTCTCGCCCTGGCTGTACACCATCTCGTAAGCGCCTTTACCTACCGGCTTACGCAGCAGTTCCGTTTCTGTCTGTGCCAGCACAGAGGTGGAAAACATCAGGCTGCTGAGCAGTAACAGAGGGTAAACCGCACGTCCGCCAAACTTACGGCTGGTGGTCATCATAGCGTTCATAAAAGCTCCATTTCATCAAAATACAGGTCACCACCGGGCTGCTGCTCGGCGGCTAAATCGGGCTCAACATTGAATCGAAAGCAAAATCTGGCCGGTCATGTCATTGCATGCGGCTCACTATATTTGTGAATGATAATCATTATTCTTACGGAAGGGGAGCACTTTTGTTGCTTGGGGCGATAACTGTCACGTTTAGGGAAATCAGAGAGAGGAGAATACCCGGCCAGTGTCTACTCTTCGGTCAGGATCAGGCCCAGACGCTCGGCGGTCTTTTGGATAATTTGGCCAAGGGTTTTATGGCTGAGAAGACGGCTTGAGGGTTCGACTATTGAGAGCTCACTAGCCATGACCCGTTGGCCGCCAAACAGGACCAAGGCGAAATGATCGTCATCTCTTTTTGAGTACCACTTCATTCCGTCAACGTTATGATGCTGTTGATAAATAGCCTGCGACCAGGCTCGGGTTTGTGAGTATTCGAGCTGGGTACTGCCGATCAATTCGTCACGGTCGATGCCCATATAGATGCAGTCCTGTGCTCGGCAACTGACGACGTTAAGATCCCGCTCTAGTTTCAACTGGATGTAGTGCATATTGGTAAATGGGCGTAAGTCGAAAAATTCTGTTTTGCCGGTGGCAACCACATCGTGAAAAACCGATTCTGCGATTGCGGCTTCGCAACTGCTGGCCAGATACATGGTGGGGATCAGATCCAAGGCCGCATCCCAGATAGGGCTGAAGCGGGCTCCATACTCATGGGGAAGCAATATTCTGCCGGGATTAAAACTGTCACCGGGGTACTGCGCATCATGGCAGCGATGTAACACCGTGCCTTTGGGGATGACTTCGATTCTTACCCGCAGAGTCTTACCAGGGGCAGTAATCTTGCGGCCAAGAAAAATGGGTGAACCAAAATCTTCCTTTTTGGGCTCACCCTTCTGTTTAATTTTGTTCTGCCCCATCGGCGATCCTTTTCGCTTCATATTCCGCCGCCGCAATCACATTGGCCGGATATGATTGCAACATCTCCATGGGACGGCGGCCAGCCAGCAGGGCGTTTGACGTCGCGAACCACTGGGCAAGCCCCCAGCCGTGTTTCAGGTTTTTAAAGCTGGCGAGTAACACTGCCATAACGGGGAGAGGGCGATAGTTATCATCCAGCGCATAACGGGGAAAGAGTTGTGTTGCCCCTTTCTTCAATGAAAATATGCGGTTATGGCTTTTCCATTTGCTTGGCTGGGCCGAGGGGTTCTCGGTAGCAAAGCCTGCCAGATGGGAAATCTGCTCTGCCGTGAGCCATTCACTGGCCGCCAGGATATGCTCACGTCCGCGCTCCACCTTGGAAATATCAACCAGTCCGCTGTGGTTGACGGGCTTTTGCGTATCCCGCGGAAGAATTATCCGGGCAGTGTCATCTGGATTGATCTGTTGCTCCAGGCTATGAAACATGGCTTCAAAACGTGTTTCGTCGATGTGGCATATGTCGCCATGATCGTTTTCAGCTTCTCTAACCTGGCGGAGAGTTTGCAACATGATTTTCAGGTGCTCTTCGACCACGCCGAGAGACGTTGAGTTGTCTATATCAACTTTCAGCTGAAAGAAAGGCTTCTGCGCCTTCATTTTCCTTTTACTGATGACCATCTGCAGCCCATCTTCCCTGATCCTGAGGCCATCTCTGTTGATGTCGATTTCTCGGGCCAGCATTCTCTTCTCCCGTTAGCTAAAGCTAATCGTTTTAACCATTCTAACCAAACTATCCTCAGTTATAGCAGGTTGTGTGAGAATTGACCAGAACAGATGCAGGCAACATGTTCAGTCGAAGAACGAACTCACAGCCTAATCGCACCAGCAACAGCCTGATCTGCAGCAGCTTTTTCGGCCAGATAACGGGCAGGGGGCTTACCTACTGCTTTACGGAACATGGTGACAAAGCCACTGGCACTCTCGTAGCCGAGATCTAACGCCACGGTCTGGACGCTTTCACCTTGGGTTAAGCGTTGCAGAGCCAGCATCACATGTAATTGCCGCCGCCAGTGGCCAAAGCTCATGCCCATCTGCTGTTGCAGCGTGCGACTGAGTGAACGCTCGCTCATGCCAATGCGTTGTGCCCACTGGCCCAGAGTGGATTTATCGGCGGGGTTGGCCAGCAGTTGTTCGGTCAGTTGGCGGATGCGTGCATCATTGGATACCGGCAGGTGCAGGTTCTCCAGCGGTGCGGCGGCCAGTTGATCCAACAAAACCTGCGCAATACGCCCTTCTGGGCCCTCTTCCGGGTAGAGAATATCGAACTGGCTGGCCTGCAGCAGCAGCTCTCGCAGCAAAGGGGACACTGTCAGAGTGCAGCAGTTTTGCGGCAAACCAGGGATGGCGTCCTGCTCAACGAACAGGCAATAGCATTCACTTTGGCTGGTGGCCCGCGCGTTGTGGCTGACGTTACTGGGCATCCATAGCGCGCACTGTGGCGGCACCAGCCACAGGCCATTTTCCACTTCGCAGCGGATCATGCCGCGCACCGTGTAAATCAATTGCGCCTTGCGGTGACGATGATGGGTGCATTCCCAGTCTTTCTGCACGCTTGATGCCTGAACCGCGAAGATGGCGCGTGGCACGTTATCGATATCGGGTCTGGGATGCTGGCAAGTGGCTTTCATGAGAACAATTATCACATTGGCGTGTTTGAGCAATATTATGTCTTGATTGTGCAATGTGGTCTAGCGCCAACGCCGATAGAGTAAGCGCCACTGGCGTGTTTTGTGGTAACGCGCTCATGACCGATAACGCAAAAGGAGAGGCTATGCACCAGGAAAATGTCATCAGTCAACTTCTGGCCTGGATTGAGCAAAACCTGGATCAGCTCTTGACGGTGGGTAGCATCGCGGCCAAATCTGGCTATTCCAAATGGCACCTGCAACGGATGTTTAAACACTTCACCGGTGAAATGTTGGGGAGCTATGTCCGGCGCAGAAGGCTGACGGCGGCGGCGCGTGAACTGCGCCTGACCAGCACCACGGTTGCCTGTATCGCAGATAAATACCAGTTCGATTCCCAGCAGACCTTCACCCGGAGTTTTAAAAAGCAGTTTGGTGTGCCGCCAGCGGCCTATCGCCGCAATCTGGACTGGCCTGGTGAGGGTTTGCAACCGCCGTTGCATATGACCAATGAGCCAACGCCAGAGGTGGAGATTATTGCGCTGCCGCCGATGAAATCAGGGGGGCACGTGCAGCAGGGGAGCTGTACGCTGGGGCAAGTGGGTACTCGCAACAGCCGCTGCTCCAGCAGGGATTATCCGTCACCGCGTATAGCCTGAAAGGCGACATCAGGCATTGTCAGCAGAGGTTTCAACGGCGGCAATCGGCTGTAAATATCTTATCTCGATCCACCATGGCGAGGGGGAAATGGGCTACGCTAAGGCAGGAATTTACCAAAAGAACACTTTTCCCCATATCCGGCTACAAAAAAGTGAGGTATCGGCGCGAGTAATGTTTCCATCTTGGCGGCAAGTGCACATATAATGCGCATCCGGTCAAACCAGGCCGGGCAGAACACATACCATTTTTAGCCAGTGCGGCCACCACTTTACTACGAAGATGAAAATGAGCATTCGCGCGTTATTAACCCTGTTTACCGCTCTGGTTGCATTCAGCCAGGCTGCCTTCGCCGTTGTATACCCTTTGCCCGCCAAAGACAGCCGTCTGGTTGGGGAAAATATTCAGATCACCGTGCCTGCAGACAGCAAACTGCCGCTGGAGAGCTTTGCGGCTCAATACCAGATGGGCTTGAGCAACATGCTGGAGGCTAACCCTGGTGTTGACCCGTTCCTGCCGCTGCCAGGTAGCACGCTGACCATCCCACAACAGTTGATCCTGCCAGACGCCCCGCGTGAAGGCATCATCATCAACAGCGCAGAAATGCGTCTGTACTACTATCCGAAAGGCACCAAGACCGTCGTGGTGCTGCCGATTGGTATCGGCCAGTTGGGTAAAGATACGCCGCTGGACTGGGTCACTACAGTACAGCGTAAGAAGGCAGGCCCAACCTGGACGCCAACCGCTAAAATGCGCGAAGAGTACGCTGCCGATGGTGAAATCCTGCCAGCCGTATTCCCGGCAGGCCCGGATAACCCGATGGGTCTGTACGCGCTCTATGTTGGCCGTCTGTATGCGGTCCATGGTACCAACGCCAACTTCGGTATCGGCCTGCGCGTGAGCCATGGCTGTGTGCGTCTGCGTGCTGATGACATCAAATACCTGTTCGACAGCGTGCCAGTAGGCACTCGCGTACAGTTCATCAACGAGCCGGTGAAGGCTTCCGTTGAGCCAGACGGTTCACGTTACCTGGAAGTGCACAACCCGCTGTCTGCCAACGAAGAAGAGCTGAAGTCGAAAGAGCCAGTGCCAATCACCATTACCGCGCCGGTTGGCAAAGTGCTGATGGATCCAGCCGTTGACCAGAGCGTCGTGGACGCGGCCATCAAGGCTCGTTCCGGTATGCCGGTTAAAGTGAACTGATTTAGGCTGTTGCTGTGAAAAAGACGCCTGCGGGCGTCTTTTTTTATGGAATTTAGATGGTGAGTAGATCGTTAACAATTGTGGGGTGGCGCTCAATCATCAGCAAGATTTTGAGTGAAGAGCCGGAGGGTATTCGGCGATTTTGTTCCCAACTTTGCACTAGGGAAGGACTAACTCCAACCGCCTGCGCAAACTCTTCCTGCTTCATGCCGCTGGCTTCGCGTAGTGATTTCACGTTGGGGATATGATGGCGATGGACACGAGCAGGCTGCATTTCGCCTTTTTCAATCGCGACCATCTGTTCCATGCTTTCGACCAGATCGTTAAAAAGTTCTTTGTCCACTGTGCAACCTCTAAGCAAGTGCTATACCTTGTGCGGCACCGTTTAATTCAGTTTATCCGTTAACGCTTTAAGTATCGCTTTCTCGGATTCGGTTAAGTCGTCTTTGGCGTTTTTAGGATAAACAATCAGTAGGTAAAGCTTGCCGCTGCGGGTGATAACGTAATAGATAACTCTTACACCACCTTGTTTCCCCATGCCTGGACGGTTCCATCGGATTTTTTTACAACCGCCTGTTTTACTTATAGTATCGCCGTCTGAGTGATATTTTAACAGGTGGGTTTGTAGTTCACGAAAGCTATCATCGTCTAATAGGGTTTCGCGTTGCCTGCTAAAAACTGGGGTTTCGATGAACTCAAAGTATTCCA
Organism: Serratia sp. JSRIV004; assembly: GCF_019968705.1. Taxonomy (NCBI): domain Bacteria; kingdom Pseudomonadati; phylum Pseudomonadota; class Gammaproteobacteria; order Enterobacterales; family Yersiniaceae; genus Serratia; species Serratia sp. JSRIV004. The sequence continues at coordinate 868,208 of NZ_CP074140.1, forward strand.
TTACGACGCCTCCATATCATTCACAATACTCGTACATAGTACGACAATCAAGTTCTGATGGTTTATTGTACAGAAAAATTGCACAGACGCCTGCGGCAATCTCAGTTTGACAATATTGTGGAGTTTGTAGGGGGGCCGTACGGGCCCCCTTGTGAGTTTGGTGGGGAATGTCTGCAGTTTCAGAAGACGCCTGCGGGCGTCTTTTTTATGGGAAAAACTCAGCGTGTTCGCTTGGCTACCAGGGTGAACTTGTAATCTTCGCTTTTAAAGAAGTTGCGGCTGAACTCAAACACCGTGCCGTCGTTGAGAAAACCGGTGGAGACCTTCTCCAGGATCGGTTTCTGCGGATCGATCCCTAACGCCTTCACCACCTCTTCGCTTGGCATTACCGGGATGATCTCCTGCTCGCTGCGGTCAATCACCCGCTTTTTAACCTGTTCGATGTAGTGATATTTGGATTTCTGCATCACTTCGTAACTGAGGTCGGGGAACAGCGCCAACGGCATCCAGGTCTCTTCCAGCGTGACCGGTTTTTGCTTGATATAGCGCACCCGTTTGACGTAATACACTTTGTCTTCAGTAGTCAGGTGCAATGCTTCGGCGATGGTTGGGCTGGCCTTGGCGACTTCAAAGATCAGCACGTCGCTGTGGGTTTCCACGTTGCGATCCGCCAACTTTTCATAAAAGCTGGTGAGCTGATAGATATCGTAATTGACCTTTTCCTCTTTGACGTACCAGCCACTGCCCTGAATGCTCTCAATCACCTGCTCTTCGGTCAGCAATTTCAACGCCTGGCGCACCGTTACCCGGCTGACGTTGTACTCCTCGCGCAGTAAAGCCTCGGTCGGTAACGCGTCGCCGGGTTTCAGTTCACCATCCGCAACCTGTTGGCGCAGGGTATCCGCAATCTGGCGATAAATAGGCTTTTTGCTCACGCTGAGTGTCCCCGGCTGGTTGTTGGATCTGCTGCCCGCATTCTAGCCTTAGGCCAGGGATAAACAAACCAATAACGCTATTTCTCGGTAAGTTGTTTTTAAGTTGAATTAATACAAATTTAATACAAAAATGACGTTGATTTGAAATTGATCACAAATTGGTGTGGATTGTGTTGGTATGATCGCCGCCTGTTTATTGACGGAGCCGCCCTGGCTTCAGCGTGAGGATTAAGATGGACCTGAGCAGCCTGACCCACCCCAGCCTGATAAACCTGCAAGTAGCCTTTGCGGGGCGCGATCAGGCCATTCATCTGCTTGCCGACCAACTAGATGCGCAAGGCAAATTACACGACAAAGCGGCTTTTCTACGCGAGGTCTTTGCCCGGGAAGCGCAAGGCCCTACCGCGCTGGGTGAAGGGCTGGCGGTGCCCCATGGTAAAAGCGATGCGGTAAAGGAAGCCGCATTTGCCGTTGCCACGCTGAACACGCCGTTGGAGTGGGAAGGGATTGATGGGCCGGAAAGCGTCAACCTGATCTTCCTGCTGGCGATCCCGCAGGCGCAGGCCGGTACCACGCATATGCAATTACTGACCAGCCTGACAACGGCGCTGGTGGATGACGATATCCGCGCGGCAGTGTTACAGGCCAGCACTCCGGAACAGTTGTTGGCCCTGTTGGCAGGAGGGACGCCGGAATCTGCCCCCAAACCGCAGGATGATTCGCGGCCTACGGTGGTGTGCGTCACCGCTTGCCCGGCCGGTATCGCCCATACCTATATGGCGGCGGAATATCTTGAGAAGGCGGGGCGTAAGCTCGGCATCAACGTGTATGTGGAGAAACAAGGGGCCAACGGGATCGAGGGCCGCCTGACGGCGGAACAGCTAAATAGTGCGACGGCCTGCGTGTTCGCTGCCGAAGTCGCGATTAAAGAAGTGGAGCGCTTCAACGGTATCCCCCGTATCGAAACGCCGGTCGCCGAGCCAATCAAACACGCCGAACGCATTTTGCAGCAGGCATTGGCTGTGGGCCAATCCGCTAACGGTGCTGAGCGGGTGCAGCAAAGCGAAGCGCCGGTGCAGAAAAATAGCGTGAAGACCGAACTCAAACAGGCATTACTCAGCGGGATCTCTTTTGCAGTGCCGCTGATTGTGGCGGGTGGCACGGTGTTGGCTGTTTCGGTACTGCTGGCGCAAATCTTTGGTCTGCAGCATTTGTTCGATCAAGAGAACTCTTGGCTGTGGATGTACCGCAAGCTGGGTGGTGGCATGCTAGGTATCTTGATGGTGCCGGTATTGGCGGCCTACACGGCATATTCGCTGGCGGATAAACCGGCCCTTGGCCCAGGTTTTGCGGCCGGGCTGGCGGCAAACATGATTGGTTCCGGCTTCCTTGGCGGTATTGTGGGCGGCCTGATCGCCGGCTATCTGATGCGCTGGGTGAAAAACCATGTGCGCCTCAGCCCCAACTTCAACGGTTTCCTGACGTTTTATCTTTACCCGGTGATTGGCACGCTGGTAGCGGGCAGCTTGATGCTGTTTGTGATCGGCGAGCCGGTGGCCTGGTTGAACAACAGCCTGACCGCCTGGCTTAACGGCCTGTCTGGTACCAACGCGTTGGTGCTGGGAGCGATCCTCGGTTTTATGTGTTCTTTCGACCTCGGCGGCCCGGTGAACAAGGCAGCCTATGCGTTCTGCCTGGGTGCGATGGCCAACGGTGTGTTCGGCCCTTATGCGATCTTTGGCGCGGTCAAAATGGTCTCGGCCTTTACGGTTACCGCTTCAACGTTGCTGGCCCCACGGCTGTTCCAACAGTTCGAGATTGAAACCGGTAAATCGACCTGGTTGCTTGGCCTGGCAGGCATTACCGAAGGGGCAATCCCGATGGCAATTGAAGATCCTGTGCGGGTGATCGGTTCCTTCCTGGTGGGATCGCTGGTGACCGGTGCGATCGTTGGTGGGATGGGGATTGGCCTGTCGACGCCGGGCGCGGGGATCTTCTCGCTGTTCCTGCTGCACGATAATGGCCTCGGTGGCTTGCTGTCGGCAGCCGTTTGGCTGGGGGCGGCGCTGCTTGGCACGGCGATCTCAACATTGGTGCTGATCCTTTGGCGCCGTCAGGCGATGAAGCAGGGCAAATACACCCTCGTTCAGCCGCAGTAATTCCAGACGAATTAGCTGTCTTATTTAGGAATTGATTATGAAAGCTGTATCACGTGTTCACATTACACCGCATATGCATTGGGATCGTGAGTGGTATTTCACCACCGAGGAGTCACGCATCCTGCTGATCAACAACATGGAAGAGATCCTGACCCGGCTGGAAACCGATCCCGAGTATCGCTTCTATGTACTGGATGGGCAAACGGCGGTGCTGGAAGACTACTTCGCCATCAAACCAGAAAACCACGAGCGGGTGAAAGCGTTGGTGCAGGCTGGCAAGCTGATCGTTGGCCCGTGGTATACCCAAACCGATACCATGGTGGTGTCAGGGGAATCGATCGTTCGTAACCTGATGTATGGCATGCGCGACTGCCTGTCCTTTGGCGAACCGATGAAGATCGGCTATCTGCCGGACTCTTTCAGCATGTCTTCGCAGTTACCGCATATTTTCAACGGGTTTGGTATCACGCGCGCCATGTTCTGGCGCGGCTGCTCCGAGCGCCACGGCACCGACAAGACCGAGTTCCTGTGGCAAAGCAACGACGGCAGCGAAGTTGCGGCACAGGTGCTGCCGCTGGGTTACGCCATTGGTAAATACCTGCCCGAAGATGAAGCCGGGCTGCGCAAACGGCTGGACAGCTATTTCACCGTGCTGGAAAACGCCTCGGTTACCAAGGATATCCTGTTGCCGAACGGCCACGATCAGATGCCGCTGCAACAGAATATCTTCCAGGTGATGGCCAAACTGCGCGAGATTTACCCGCAGCGCGAGTTTGTCATGAGCCGCTTTGAAGAGGTCTTCGAACGGATTGAGGCCAGTCGTGAACGTTTGGTGACGCTGAAGGGGGAGTTTAACGACGGCAAATACATGCGCGTGCACCGCACCATCTCGTCTACCCGCATGGACATCAAGATCGCCCACGCCGAGATCGAGAACAAAATCGTTAATATCCTCGAGCCGTTGGCGGCGATCGCCTGGTCGCTGGGTTTTGAATACCATCACGGCCTGCTGGAGAAAATGTGGAAAGAGATCCTCAAGAACCACGCCCATGACAGCATCGGCTGTTGCTGTAGCGACAAGGTACATCAGGAGATCATGACGCGCTTTATTCTGGCGGACGACATGGCGGAAAACCTGGTGCGCTTCTATATGCGCAAGATCGTCGACAATATGCCGGTACAGCACGCAGATGCCGACAAACTGACGTTCTTCAACCTGCTGCCTTACCCGCGTGAAGAGGTGATCAACACCACCATTCGTATTCGTGCCCAGCAGTTCTCGCTGGTGGACGAACAGGGCCAGCCGGTGGAGTATTTTATCCGCGCCGCGCGGGAGATCGATCCTGGACTGGTAGATCGCCAGATTGTGCATTACGGCAACTACGATCCCTTTATGGAGTACGACATTCAACTCTGTCAGCCATTGCCCGCGATGGGATATTGCACCCTGCATATTCATCCCAATCAGGCAGGCCAGCAACGCCAAGCTGCGTCGCAACCGGCAGAACTGTTGGAAAACGAGTATTACCGCATTGCCCTGAATGCCAACGGTACGTTGGATATTAGCGATAAACAAAGCGGCTATCTCTATCAGCAGGTGCTGCAACTGGAGGATGGCTCCGACGATGGCGATGAGTATGACTATTCGCCTTCCCGTGAAGAGTGGTTGATCTATTCCACGCAAAGCGCAGTGGCTACCTCCATCAAACATGAGGCTTGGCAGAGTATCGCCACACTGGAACTGCGTATGGCATTGCCAGCCAACCTGCAACAGCGGGCGGAGCGCCGTAGTGACGGTTATCTGGATGTGCTGTGCCAAGTGACGTTAGCCCACAACAGCCGCCGGATCGATATTGAGATGTGGCTGGATAACCAGGCCGACGATCACCGCGTACGGGTGTTGATCCCAACGCCGTTCGCCAGTGAAAGCGTGCTGGCGGATAACCAGTTTGGCTGCATTACTCGTCCGGTGGACGATCCGGCGATGGCCGTTTGGCAGCAAGAGGGCTGGAAAGAAGCGCCGATCCCAGTGTGGCAACTGATGAATTTTGCCGCCCTGCATGACGATCTGCATGGGTTGGCGTTGTTTACCGAGGGGCTGCGCGAGTTCGAGATTGTTGGTGAGCGCCGCGATACCTTTGCCCTGACGCTGTTCCGTTCGGTAGGCGTGCTGGGTAAAGAAGAATTGCTGTTGCGGCCAGGTCGCCCTTCTGGCATCAAGCTACCAACGCCTGATTCCCAGATGCGTGGCAAATTGCATTGCCGGTTCAGCCTGTTCGGTTTTGCAGGAGATCCACACCAGGCGGGCGTGATGCAGCAGGCTCGGGCCTACGTCACACCGGTACGCTGTTATAACAAAATCCCGTTTGATGCGATGAAGCTCAATCTGGCAAACTTCCGCACGCCGCTGCACTTTAGCCTGCTTTCGATGCCTGAGTCAGGCCCGGTGTTGAGCGTATTGAAGAAAGCCGAGGATGCCGATGCTTTGATTATCCGCGTGTATAACCCTTCGGAACAGGTGTCGATCGGCGGACAGTTAACATTGGCAGAGCCAGTCAAGGAATGGTTGGAAACTGGGATGGACGAGCATCCGCTGCCACAGCAGGATGTGGCTAAAGGGGATTTCACTAACTTGGCCCCTTGCCAGTCGAAAACCTTCCGCTTTATTCGCTAGCTAACAGCCAGAGGCGTGGATTGCCACGCCTCCGAATGCAGCTATAAACCGAATTGGCGTGCCAGTTGGTCGATAGCGTCACGCTGGAACTGGTTAAACGCTTCGCGGGGCTGCTGTTGCTGAATAAATTCCAGCATCGGGTCCTGCACCTCGGTGCGTATGCCGCTCAACTCTTCCATTACTGCCAGGCCGCAGAACGGCACATAGGCTTCGGAATAACCCCCTTCATGTACCATCACCAGCTTGCCACCACAGAGCCTGTCCGCAGCGCTTTGCACCTGCGCGGTCATAGCGCGGAAACTGTCGCTGTGCAACTGCATCCGCGCCAGTGGATCGATGGCGTTGGCATCGTAACCGCAGGCGATGATGATCATCTCTGGTTTGAACTGCTCCAGTGCCGGAATGACGATTTGCTGCATGGCGTAGTGATAGCCGTCGTCACCGGTCCCGGCCAGCAGCGGAATATTGATGTTGTAACCCGCTCCGGCCCCTTCACCGCGATCTTGTTCGCCAGCGTAGCCCGCCGGGAAACAGCCGTCTTGGTGCAATGAGATGGTCAGCACGTCATTACGTTGCCAGTAGATATGCTGGGTGCCGTTGCCGTGGTGCACGTCCCAGTCGATCACCGCCACCTTGCCTAGCCCGAAACGGTCTTTGGCGCGTTCGATGGCAATGGGAATATTAGCCAGGAAGCAGAACCCCATCGATTGATCCGGCAGGCAGTGATGGCCCGGTGGGCGCGACAGGGAATAGGCATTGTCCAGTTCACCTTTTAGCACCGCCTCGACCGCAGCGCAGGCCAGCCCGGCGGAGAGTTTGGCAATCTCATAGCTGCCTGGACCCAAAGGTGCCTCTTCTCCCAACATACCGCCGCCGTTATCACTCAGCTGTTTGAATCGTTGTAGATAATGTGCCGGATGAATGCGCAGTAAGTCTTCCTCATCGGCCAGCTCGGCACTCAGCAGCTTGAGCTGGCGCGACAGGCCGGAAACGTCCATCAGGTTTTTCATCCGCCGCTTGGTTTCCGGCGATTCAGCATGCCCAGCCCCTGAAGGCGGCTGCACCCAGCCGCCCACCGGCAGCGTGGTGGCATGTAGGCCGGTGCTATGCCAGAAACAGCGTTCATCGAAGAAAAAACCGGTTGTTCTTTTCACCTTATGACTCCTGTTAAACGGCGCGGCGCGCGCGGTGAAGCCAGCGAGATCAGCAGCAGTGACAGTAGCGCACAGCTCAATGCGCCGATCAGCAATGCGTTGATCCCGCCGGAAGATTCGATCAGGTAACCTGCCAGCGTGGGGCCAATGGCCATGCCGCCGCCAATCACCAGATTGATGCTGTTCATCAGCTTGCCGTTGTTATCCAGCACCGAGACGCGCGCCAGAATAAATGGCAGCACAAAGGTCCAGGTAAACTTGAACATCACAGCGGCGAGGGTGAAGCGAATGAGTAGCGGGTTGCGGCTCAGCAGCAGGACGCTAGCAATCAGCAGGCCGTAGCCGATCCGCAGCAGCGGTTTGTGGCTGCGTCTTGCGCCAACCAGTGCCGCCCCACCAGCCCCGATGATGCCAAACAGGGTGGCGGCGGCCAGCACCTGCCCGCTGTGCACCGGTGAAAGGCCTGCGGCCTCGGCGATAGTGCCGATAAAGGTCCACACCGCGCTCAGGCTGATGTAAAAGGCCAATACCGCCAGCACGGCAAACAGCTTGTAGATGGGGGGGCTTGGAGGCATTTGGCTGGCTGCGCTGTGACTATGGCGGAAGCCGCTGGGGAATGCGCCCAGTAACGGCAGGCAACACAGCATGATCGCCGCCAGGATCAGATAAACGGCCATCAGGCCGAAATGAGCAAACAGCGGGGGTAATGCCAGCAAGCCGAACACGCCTAGCAGCAGTTGGCCCAGCACCCAAAAGGCATAGACCCGGCTGGGGTTGGCGGTGCCCGCCGCGCAGGAAATGCAGAGGATCATCAGCGTGCCACCGGCTAGTGAAGCAATAAATCGCAAGGCCAATAGCAGGCTGAAATCGGTGGCCATCGCCGAGGCCAGATTGCCGATCAGGAAGACGATAGCCGCCAGCGTGGCGATTTTGCGCCAGTTGATCCGGCTGATCCACCACCAGGCGGGCAGCGTGGCGATGCTCATGGCTCCCAGTTCGGTGGAAAACAGATGGCCGATCTGGCCTGGTGTGAGGTGCCACTGGCTAGCTAACTGGGCAGCGACGGCGGGGGCGGTCATCAGGATCCCCGGTGCGATGGCGGCAAATACGATAATCGCCGTTAACAGCCTGGGTGGGCAGGGGAGCAAGGCCCCGGCAGAAGGCACAGAAACTGCATCACTGGACATCGTCGTTATCCTTGAGTTTCGTCAATCATTACCCTCCACGCTTTTTAAGCATGGGGAGGCCGCGCCAGCATTGGCGTATGGTTGATTGTTACTGCTTTAGTCAGGATCAGCCGTAGGCAATAAAACCGCTGGAGACCAGTTCGGTGCGATTAACCACGGCGGTTTTGGCAAAGATGTTGCGCATATGGGTTTTCACCGTCGATAGAGAGATACCCAGCTGCAAGGCAATGCGCTTATTGCTGGCCCCTTCACGCACCATATTGACGATCTCCTGCTCTTTGGCGGTGAGCAACTGGGCTTCACTATCTGGCAGTAGATCGCGGGTGGCCAACTCGATCAACGGCAGCACCGCACGTAAGCGGCTGCGCTCCAATTCGGTGAACGGCGTATCGCGGATCAGAGAAACCCCGGCAATGATCCGCTTACGCTGGCGGATAAAAATCTCCGTCATGTCACGCATGCGATTGGGTAGCATAAAGTCGTGATAATAGTGGCGGTTATTGGCGATCGCCGCTGGCGTCATGTTCACCATCTGGATGTCTTGTTGGTGGAAGTTGGCCGGTTTTAACGGGTCCAACTGTTGAAAATGGTCGAGATATTGCTGATGAGTATCAGCGCTAATACCATGAAGAATATAGTGATCTGGCCGCAGGTCCGGGTCCACCAGATAAAAAACCCCGGCAGAAACTGGGATCAGATGCGCAATGGTATTCAGACAGCTCGAGATAAAAGCATCGTTACGCATGAAGGATGATGTGGTTGTCATAATGCATTTTCCTCCGTTGATCGCTCAGTACCCTGAAGGACACCTGCAAAGGTATCTGGACAATATGTGAACGATATCAGCATAGGTGTAGCAATTATGCAACACAACGAAAACATATTAACAACGTGAGCCGGATTGCAATAAAATACATTAATAACAACATCCCCATGCTGATTGAGTGGGCATTTTTTCAGCGTTAGGTCGTGATTTCATTAATACATTAATGAATGATATTGGCGGTTGCTGCTGAATTTAAAGTGATTTCTCGTTTCTCCCTCTTCTGCTCCGCGCTACGTCCTTGACGTTTTATCTCTCCTCCGGGTTAGTTCTTAAGGACGATAGCCAAATTTTTCGATTACTTCCTACACTGCAAAACTTGGCGTGACACACCTGATGAAGAGAGGGTCGCGATTGGTTCATCCGAAAATTAATCAATTTGAGAACGGGTAACTATAGTTACCCGTAATTATTTCAAGGTTACCTATCAGAAAATGCATTGATCCCGGTAAGATTGGCCGTGAACTTCCACAGCTTTAATGCTTCTGCCGGGTCAACGGCATATTCGCAGACTCCCATGAAGGGCTCAGAATACTCAGATGCAAGTGCTGTTACATCACAATCCTCACAATAGAGCCCGCCAAGGCCGTTCAGTTTAGGGTTGGTAGCCGCCCAAACTTCGGTTGCAGCTCCCTGAGCCGTAGATTTGAAGGTCGGGTCGATTGGATTTCCCTCTTTGTCTATCCATCCTTCGCCAGCCATCTCTTCATTCGTCAGGTGGCGCTGCAACGGAGTGAAAATTTTTCCCGGATGCAATGAGAACGCACGAATATCGCGGTCTTTGCCGTAGTTGTCCAACTGAAGCGCAAACAAAACGTTTGCAGTTTTGGACTGGCCGTATGCAAGCCATTTGTCATATCCGGTGCTGAACTGGATATCATCCCACCGGATAGGCGAGTTATGGTGTCCAGCTGATGAGACGCAGACCACCCTTCCACCGGAACGAATGTTATTCCAGATTAAGTTTACCAGCACATAATGCCCTATGTGGTTGGTTGCAAACTGAGATTCCCAGCCCGATCCTACTCTACGCTCAGGGCATGCCATGATACCGGCATTGCACAGCACGTAATCGAACTGATAACGGTTGGCAGAAACAAGCGCGGCCACGCTGCTGATTGAAGCAATGTCAGAAAGATCCATCGGGAAGATAGTGATATTATCCAGCTCACTGAGGTTGCGGGCAGCTGATTCCACATCTCTTGCTCCTACAACAACATGTACTCCCGCAGTAGAGAGAGCTTTTGTTGCCTCAAGCCCCAGACCAGAGTGCCCGCCCGTTATAAAGGCAGTTTTTCCCGTCAGGTCCAGACCCCTGAGCACATCAGATGCTGTTGAAGACGCATTAAATCCTGACTTGACCGGTTTTTGAACTGTCATATTATCCTCCTGATTTTACTCTAATTCAGCCGTGGAGTGAGGGGGGTAAAACTCTTCCAGAGCAGAAATCTCGTGTTCTTCCAGTGCGATTTCAACGCTCCTGATGTTATCGGTGAGTTGTTCAACCGAAGTCACCCCGATGATGGGAAATGTCACAGCGGGACGGGATAGTAGCCGGAGATCGTTTGCCAGCCTGGATTTCGCTTCTTTGAGTCGTGTCGGATTGCCAGCAATAACCTGGGGTATGCCCCCTCATAACCACTATCTTCCTGAACCCGTCATCACAGTTCTTGTTGATAATTTTAAGAATAACAATGGGTTATTTTTATTTTCAGGTGGGTGAAACTAACTAAATAGGAAGCTGGTGTGAAAGCTATGATTATCAATCAGGAACCGACAAGTCATTACACTTATTGAATATTGCGCCTACATAATAAATACACCAAATTAAGCAATTGACCCACTAAATTCTTTACATGAATGCTGAAAAAAGGATTGAACCGCGAGATGTTATAAGTAATATCTTGGAAGTAACACTTAATTCCTGTGGTGGACTATTTGTTTGATATTAATTTAATATGGTGACAATGACCATTATAAATACACCAATTTTTAGTTCCACGGACTTTTTGATAGTCCGGCTAAATGGTTTTTCAGTTGGTATTCCTCCGATATTAGATTGTTCAGTGATTCATGCGGTCGTTCACCGTTTTATTACAACAACCTCGTCCTTAAGGACGATAGCCAGCCTTTTGCTTTCCTTCCTATAGTGAGATTACCGCCCTTGGCGGCTACAACACCGGGTAAAACTACTATAAGAGGAAGTAACCATGAACCTGTCGTCGCGGCTCAGTGCCCAGCTAGAACGGGGCAAGGTCGGGTTCCCCACCACGTTAGCCAGTTCGGTTGGGGTGATCATGGCCAGCCCGGTGATCCTCACCGTTACCAGCGGTTTTGGTATCGGTGGCGACACCTTCGCGCTGGCGATGCTGATCGCCTTTATCATGATGCAAGCCCAGCTCACCACCTTCTCGGAAGCGGCGGCGATCCTGCCCACCACCGGCTCGGTGTATGACTATATCTCCTGCGGCATGGGGCGATTTTTTGCCATTACCGGCACCCTGTCTGCCTATCTGATCGTGCATATCTTTGCCGGTACCGCCGAAACCATTCTTTCCGGCATCATGGCGCTGGTGAACTTTGAGCACCTCAATACCCTGATGGAAAGCAACAACAGCTCGTGGATGATCGGCGTGGGCTTGGTGATCATTTTCGGTATTCTGAATGCGTTTGGCATTGAAGCCTTCGGTAAGGCTGAGGTCGTGCTGACGTTCTGCATGTGGAGCACCTTGATGATCTTTTCGATCGCCGGGTTGCTTTTACCGCATGCTGTACCGCTAGAAGGTTGGTTTGGCACCACGCTGGATGTCGGCGATCCCCTGGCGGTGTTCAGCCTGGTGGGTATGGCGATGTTTATGTTCGTCGGCTGCGAGTTGGTGACGCCGATGGCGCCGGAGATCAAACGTTCTCACCGCGTGATCCCGCGTGCCATGTCCTTGGGACTATGCGGTGTAGCGTTGTGTATGGCGTTATACGGAGCAGCACTTAGCCATCAAGTGGAGAACGTGGTAGTAGATGCTGCCAATAACGTACATCTGTTGGATACGCCGATGGCTATCCCGGCATTTGCTGGCCAGATCATGGGCAACTTCGGTAAATACTGGCTGGGTGTTGGGCTGCTGTTAGCCGGGGCGGCCACCATTAACACCCTGATGGCGGCGGTGCCACGCATTATCTACGGCATGGTGCTGGATGGCGCTATGCCACGTATCTTCGCTTATCTGCACCCGCGCTTTAAAACCCCTGTGGTGGCGATTGCCGCTGCGGTGTTGATCCCCTGCGTTCACGCTTTCGCCATTCAGGGCAATCTGGACCGCATCATGCCGATGGTGCTGGCAGCAGTCTGTGCCTGGGGCGTGGCTTACCTGCTGGTGACCTGCTCGGTGGTGATCCTGCGTATCCGCCGTCCAGATCTGCCACGCGCCTATAAATCGCCTTGGTTCCCGCTGCCGCAGATTGTCTCCAGCATCGGGATCGTGCTGGCGATTTTTTACATCACGCCGCCGGGCATGAACCCACGCGATGTCTACATTCCCTTTGGCATCATGATCGGCCTGACCTCCGCCTATGCGCTGTTCTGGACCCTGTGCGTACAGAAGGTGAATCCGTTTAAACCGGTGCCGGTGGAAGAGGTGCTGGAGAGCGCCTTCAACAAGGCAGAAGCTGCGGAGGTGGAATTTGATCGGCTTACTTCCCTCACTTAATCGTTATTGGCGGCGTGACCCTCCAGGTTATCAGGCAGGGGCCACGCTCACCCGGTTGACGGCGAACCTGCAGCCTTACGCCTGTGAGCGCGTTGCCGTTAATCAGTTACGGCTCACGCTGCCACAGGGGCCGGTAATAGAGGTGGCAGAGCAGGTGCAGTCGCTGTTTTTGGCGCACATCGTCACTCACCGTTTCCGCTTGCAGGGCAACGCACGTTTTACCGAGCCGCTGGTGCTCAACATCATCACTGGTGGTTGGCTGCGTCGTAATGGCGTGGTTTATCGCACCAAGGCCAAACATGATGTTGCCCAGCAGTTGATTGCCGCGTTGCGGCAATACCCACAAATCGGCGACACGTTAGCCAAGCTCGATTTCCGCCGCGCCACGCTCACGATAACAGAGGGCAACTGGCAGTTGGATATTGAGCATTTTGCCGCTTCCGAAGTGGTCAGCCGCCTTCCCGCCAGCCGTCGCTATCTGCGGTTGGAAGCCGAGCAGCGGCGTTTGCTGTTGAGCAGTTTCCTGATGGTCAGCCAGTTGATGGAGCAATGCGATGAGTAGAGTGGTTGTGATCACCGGCGGCGGAACCGGCATTGGGGCTGCCTGTGCTCGTCTGCTGGTGCAGGAGGGGGACCGGGTATTTATCGTCGGACGTCGCCGTGAACCGCTGAACGCCTTGGCTGCGGAGATTGGGGCGTATGCCGTAGTTGGAGACGCCGCCAGCGGAGCCAGTTGGCAAACCGACATCCTGCCAGCCATTTTACAGCGGGCCGGACGTATCGACTGCCTGATTGCCAGCGCTGGCGGGATGGGGTTGGGTCGTATCACCGACGTCACCGATGTCCAATGGCAACAGGCGTTGGACAGCAATCTCAATAGTGCGTTTGCCAGCGCCCGGGCCTGTTTGCCGGAGCTGGTGAAGCACGGCGGCAATCTGCTGTTTGTCGCTTCTATCGCCTCGTTGGCCGCCGGGCCGGAGGTGTGTGGGTATGTCACCGCCAAACACGCGCTAATCGGCCTGATGCGTTCCATCGCCCGTGACTATGGCCCACAGGGCGTGCGTGCCAACGCGGTTTGCCCCGGCTGGGTGACTACGCCGATGGCCGATGAAGAGATGCAGCCGTTGATGGCGGCACATAACTTAACGCTCGAGCAGGCCTATCAACATGTCTGTCGCGATGTGCCGCTGCGCCGCCCGGCCAGTGCGCAAGAGATCGCCCAGGTGTGTCGTTTTCTCTGCTCAACGCAGGCGTCAATTATTACTGGCGCAACGCTGGTGGCCGATGGCGGTTCCACCATTGTCGATGTGCCGACCTTAGCTTTCACTTCCCTGTAAGGAGATTGTCATGAGTTCAGAAGCGGTATTTATTCAGGTTGGCGCACTGGCGGAAGGTTTCGCCCCTCACAGCCATACGCTGGAGCAGCAGGATTTGGCCGGTACTTCGTTGGCGTTCCATTTTGCCGAAGGGGAAACGGTGCAGTGCAGCTTTAACGACGATCAAACCCTGCAGTGGGGAGAGCAACGGGTTGATTACCGGGCAACCGGCATTCGCCCGGGGATCCTGTTTATCGATTTCCTCGATCCGCAGCGGCCCAACGGCAGCGTTACGCTGGTGTGCGATCGTCAGCAGGGTAACTTTACCGCCGTCTATGGTCAGTTGCCGGAGGAATCGCAGGCGCGGCTGGATGCTTTTAGCCGGGTAGAGCAGGGGTTGCCGCTCACGGCGGTGAATGCCGAATTCCGCTTTGGCCGACTGGATAGCAGCGATGCAGCATTGCCGCAGTTTACCGACGAATTGATCGGGATGCGTAATCTGTATACCTACAGCCCGACGGAGCGCTATGAGCATATTTATCTGAACAATAATTTCTACGCTTGGCAGTGCTTGGACGGGGTCGAGAAAGGGCTGGCGGATGTCGATCGCTGCCATTACGTCAAAGTGGCGGAGAAGCTGTATCTGTTCGTCTGGCGCGAGAAGATCATTCCGACGCTTGGCGTAGTGATGATCGACCTGCAAGAGATGCGCACCGATGGCAAGATCCTCGGTTATCAGGGCAGCGATTTCAGCAGCCTGAGCAACTTTGCCGTAGGCGCTCACGCGCAGATCCTGAACACCACGCATTACCCTAAGGCCTGAGCCGATGACGGCGATTTATGCCAGTGATGCGTTTGCCGGGCAGGTGGTGCTGGTGACCGGCGGTGCACAGGGCATTGGGCTGGCGCTCGTCAGCGCCTTTGCACGTTTGGGGGCCAAGGTGGTGATGGCGGACTTACAACTGCAAAAGGCACTGGAGGCGGCTGAAAGCCTGTGCCAACGGGGTTGTAACGTGGAGGCTACAGCCTGTGATATGGCCGATGCAGGGCAGATTGACGAGCTGGTCACACAGACAGCGAAGCGGCATCAACGGCTGGACGTGGTGATCCACAACGCCGCTTATTTTCCGCTGAGGCCGTTTAACCAGATTGATGCCGAACTGTTGCAACGCACCTTGAGCGTCAATTTGATGGCCCCGTTCTTTCTGGCGCAGGCGGCGTTGCCGTGGATGAAGCGCCAGGGGGGCGGACGTATTCTGGTGACCTCGTCGGTCACTGGGCCAAGGGTAGCCTACCCAGGGCTGGCGCACTATGCGGCTTCCAAGGCGGGGGTAAATGGTTTTATTCGCGCTGCCGCGTTGGAACTGGCATGTGACGGGATCACGGTAAATGGCGTGGAGCCGGGGATGATCCGCACGCCCGCGATGGCAAATCTGGGCGGGGAAGCGCTGAATCAGGCGATAGCTGCTGCGGTGCCGCTGGGCAGGTTGGGGGAGCCGGAGGATATTGCGGCAGCGATGGTCTTTTTGGCCTCGCCGGCTGCGAGTTATATCACCGGCCAGACGCTGGTGGTGGATGGCGGTGCGCTATTGCCGGAAGCCCAACCTGTCATTAATTGAGGAACCCTCTAGGTGCTGATGGGGGCTGCGAGCAGCGCCCCTATTTGTGAGCAACCACGTTGTTAGCCTGTTGATCCCCTAAGCGGATCAGCTCATCGAGCAACGTCATCAACTGATCCATCTTCTGCTTCGAGAATGCTGCTTCTATTTCCCCATATCCCTGTTCCACCTGGTGGCGTGCCAGTTCATACAGCTCCTGGCCTTGCTGGGTCAAGGACACGTACAACTTGCGCTGATCGTTAACCGGCTTGAGGCGAAAGATCAGCTTATCCCGCTCCATGCGCGACAGGATGCCGGTCAGGCTGGGGCGCAGGATGCAGGTCTCTGCGGCCAATTCATGAAACTCAATGGAACGGTTATCGGCCAATACGCGAATGATGCGCCATTGCTGCTCTGTCAGGTTGTGGCTTTTCAGGATCGGGCGGAAGAACCCCATGGCGGTTTCACGCGCCTGCAACAGGGCGATGGTTAACGATTCATGCATGTCGATGGCCTTGGCTTAATTTTATTAACAACTTAATAGTAGCCAATTTTTGACCGGCGGAGAACGGCAAAACGCGATCCGTCACGTAAAAATCCTGCAAAAAAGGTTAATTTGCTGATTAATAACGCTAATGTTCATAATTTGTGAATATTTCGTTATCACGATCACAAATTAAATTAACAACGTTGCGTAAATGCTGAACAGCGTATAAAAGTATTCATTAACATATTAATGATTGGCGTTCCGTAGAAGGAGTCTGCATGAAAGGCACCGTATTTTCCGTAGCACTTAACCACCGCAGCCAGCTTGATGCCTGGGATCAGGCGTTTCGCGCCGCCCCTTACCAAACGCCGCCCAAGACGCCGGTGTGGTTCATCAAACCGCGCAATACCCATCTTGCCAACGGTGGCAGCATCCCGTTCCCGGCCGGTGAAACCGTACAAAGTGGCGCAACGCTGGCAGTAGTGATGGGTAGCACCGCCCGCAAGGTGCCAGCGGATAAGGTGGCCGATTATGTGGCCGGTTACGCCTTGGCAAACGACGTCAGCCTGCCGGAAACCAGCTTCTATCGCCCGGCAATCAAAGCCAAATGCCGCGACGGTTTCTGCCCGTTGGGAGAGGTTGCTCCACTGGCTAGCACCAGCGGCCTGGAAATCATCACCGAAATCAATGGCGTGGAGCAGGATCGCTGGTCAACGGCCGATCTGGTGCGTTCGGTGCCGGAACTGATCGCCGCCATCAGCGATTTTATTACCCTGCAACCGGGGGATGCGGTGCTGATTGGCACGCCACACCAGCGGGTTGAGATCAAGCTAGGTGATCAAGTGACGGTGCGGGCCGCAGGTTTGCCAACCCTTACCAGCCCAGTGACGCAGGCAGGAGAATAACCATGAGACATGCTCGTATCCGCCATCATGGCCAGATTGTTAACGTCACCGTAGACGACCAGCTAAGCGTTACCCTACCCGATGGCAGTAAGCTCGATGAGTACGATGTGGAATGGCTGCCACCGGCGCAGGGCACGATATTTGCCCTCGGCCTGAACTATGCCGATCACGCCAGTGAGCTGGAGTTTAAAGCGCCGGAAGAGCCTTTGGTGTTCCTCAAAGGGCCAAACAGCCTGACCGGCCACCGCCAGGTTTCCGTGCGACCGGCGCAGGTGGAATACATGCACTACGAAGCCGAGCTGGTGGCGGTGATCGGTAAAACCGCGCGCAACGTCAGCCGTGAGCAGGCGATGGATTACGTGGCCGGTTACACCCTGTGTAACGACTACGCCATCCGCGACTACCTGGAAAACTACTACCGCCCCAACCTGCGGGTGAAAAGCCGCGACACCTTGACGCCTATCGGCCCCTACATTGTCGATCGTGACGATGTCGCGGATCCGCATAACCTGACGCTCAGCACCTATGTTAACGGTGAACTGCGCCAGCGCGGCACCACTGCCGACATGATTTTCGACATTCCGTTCCTGATCGAATACCTGAGTGAATTTATGACGTTGCAGCCTGGCGACATGATCGCCACCGGCACGCCGAAAGGGCTGGCCGACGTGCAGCCTGGGGATGAAATTGTGGTGGAGATCGAAGGCATTGGCCGCTTGGTTAACCACATCATCAGTGAAAAAGATTACGAGGAGAGCAAGGGATGAAAACCATCAACCATTGGATCAACGGCAAGAACGTCGCCAGCAAAGAGTATTTCACCACCACCAACCCGGCTAACGGCGAGGTGCTGGCGGAAGTGGCGTCCGGTGGCCAGCTCGAAATCGACCAGGCAGTAGCCGCAGCCAAAGAAGCCTTCCCGAAATGGGCCAATACGCCGATGAAAGAGCGTGCGCGCCTGATGCGTCGCCTGGGTGAGCTGATCGACCAGAACGTGCCGCAGATTGCCGAGATGGAAACCGCGGACACCGGGTTGCCGATCCACCAGACCAAAAACGTGCTGATCCCACGCGCCTCGCACAACTTTGAGTTCTTTGCCGAGATCTGCCAGCAGATGAATGGCCGCACCTACCCGGTGGACGACAAGATGCTCAACTACACGCTGATCCAGCCGGTGGGCGTGTGTGCGCTGGTATCGCCGTGGAACGTGCCATTCATGACTGCCACCTGGAAGACCGCGCCTTGCCTGGCGCTGGGTAACACTGCGGTGCTGAAAATGTCCGAGCTTTCGCCACTGACGGCGGATCGCCTGGGTGAACTGGCGCTGGAAGCCGGTATTCCTGCCGGGGTGCTGAACGTGGTGCAAGGCTATGGCGCAACGGCGGGGGATGCTCTGGTACGCCATAAAGACGTGCGTGCGGTGTCCTTCACCGGGGGGACCTCAACCGGCCGCCGCATTATTGAAAGCGCCGGGCTGAAGAAATTCTCGATGGAGCTGGGCGGCAAATCACCGGTGCTGATCTTTGAGGATGCCGATATCGAGCGGGCGTTGGATGCTGCGCTGTTCACCATCTTCTCGATTAACGGTGAACGCTGCACCGCGGGTTCACGCATCTTTATTCAGGAAAGTATTTACCCGGAATTCGTCAAACGCTTTGCCGAGCGTGCCAACCGCCTGCGCGTGGGCGATCCGATGGATCCCAATACCCAGGTCGGTGCGTTGATCAGCCCGCAGCACTGGGAAAAAGTCTCCGGTTATATTCGCTTGGGTATCGAAGAAGGAGCCACTTTGTTGGCTGGTGGTCCGGACAAACCGGCCGGATTGAGCCATGGCAACTTCCTGCGCCCAACGGTGCTGGCTGATGTTAACAACAATATGCGTGTCGCGCAGGAAGAGATCTTCGGGCCGGTGGCCTGCCTCCTGCCGTTCAAATCAGAAGAAGACGGCCTGCGCATGGCCAACGATGTGGAGTACGGCCTGGCGTCGTACATCTGGACGCAGGATGTGAGCAAAGTACTGCGTCTGGCCCGCAATATTGAAGCGGGTATGGTTTTCGTCAACACCCAGAACGTACGCGATCTGCGCCAGCCGTTTGGCGGGGTGAAATCCTCTGGCACCGGCCGGGAAGGTGGTGAGTACAGCTTCGAAGTGTTTGCCGAGATGAAAAACGTTTGTATCTCCATGGGGGATCACCCGATCCCACGTTGGGGAGTGTGAGATAGCTCCGTGCCCTTTAAAACAACAACCAAGGACTAGACCCGATAGACATCAGCCTGCGGCCAGCCGTGCCGCAGGCTGAAAGATAAAGGGAATAGGAGGACATATGGGTAAATTAGCATTAGCCGCAAAGATTACACACGTTCCTTCGATGTACCTGTCTGAATTGCCAGGAGAACACCATGGCTGCCGTCAAGCCGCCATTGATGGTCACAAAGAAATCAGTGCCCGCTGTCGCGAAATGGGCGTCGACACCATTATCGTGTTTGATACCCACTGGCTGGTGAACAGCGCCTACCACATCAACTGCAACTCGCATTTCAAAGGGCTTTACACCAGCAACGAGCTGCCGCACTTCATTCGTGACATGACTTACGAATATGACGGCAACCCGGAGCTGGGCCAGATGATTGCCGAGGAAGCTCGCAAGCTTGGCGTACGTGCCAAGGCGCACGAGATCCCAAGCCTGGAGCTGGAATACGGCACGCTGGTGCCAATGCGCTACATGAACAGCGACCGCCACTTCAAGGTGATCTCCATTTCTGCCTTCTGCACCGTGCATGATTTTGCCGATAGCCGCCGCCTGGGTGAAGCGATTAAAACCGCGATTGAGAAATACGACGGCACCGTGGCGGTATTGGCCAGCGGCTCGCTGTCGCATCGCTTTATCGACGATCAACGTGCCGAGCAGGGCATGAACAGCTACACCCGCCAGTTCGACCAGCAGATGGACGAAAGGGTAGTGAAACTGTGGGAAGAAGGGCGCTTCCGCGAGTTCTGCGAAATGCTGCCGGAGTACGCTGACTACTGCTATGGCGAAGGCAATATGCACGACACCGTGATGTTGCTGGGCCTGCTGGGCTGGGACAAATATCAGGGCAAGGTGGAGTTTGTTACCCCGCTGTTTGCCAGTTCCGGAACCGGCCAGGTCAACGGCATATTCCCTCTTCCTGCTGAAGCCTGAGGATACCCAATGCCCCATTTTTACGCTGAATGTACCGACAACATCCGCCGGGAGGCGGATTTACCCGCGCTGTTCGACAAGGTTAATCACGCGCTGGCGGAAACCGGCATCTTCCCGCTGGCGGGCATCCGTAGCCGCGCCATCTGGCTGGATACCTGGCAGATGGCCGACGGCAAGCAGAACTATGCCTTTGTGCATATGACGCTGAAGATTGGCCACGGCCGCAGCCTGGAGAGCCGCCAGCAGGTGGGCGAAATGCTGTTCATCCTGATCAAGGATCACTTCGCCGCGCTGATGGCTAACCGTTATCTGGCGCTCTCCTTCACCATCGAAGAGCTGGATCCGGTGCTCAACTATAAGCAGAACAACGTCCATGCGCTGTTTAGCAAGGACTGAACAAGGAGTGGTAAATGCTGGATAAAGACGTACTGAGCCGAGCCGTGCAGCGCCTGCATCAGGCCGAGCAGAGCCGGGAGCAGATCCGCGCGCTATCGCTGGATCACCCGGAGATCACTATTGAAGATGCCTATGCTATCCAGCGCCAGTGGGTTGAGCTGAAGATCGCCGAAGGGCGCACTCTGAAGGGGCATAAGATCGGGCTGACCTCGCGCGCCATGCAGGTCAGCTCGCAGATCACCGAGCCGGACTACGGCGCGCTGCTGGACGACATGTTCTTTAACGATGGCAGCGACATTCCGATCGATCGCTTTATCGTGCCACGCGTCGAAGTGGAGCTGGCGTTTGTGCTGGCGAAGCCGCTGCGCGGGCCGAACTGCACGCTGTTTGATGTCTATAACGCTACCGATTATGTGATCCCGGCGTTGGAGATCATCGATGCTCGCAGTCATAACGTCGATCCGCAAACCCAGCGGCCACGCAAGGTGTTCGACACCATTTCCGACAATGCTGCCAACGCGGGTGTGGTGATGGGGGGCAGGCCGATCAAGCCGGACGCGCTGGATCTACGCTGGATCAGTGCCTTGCTGTATCGCAATGGCGTGATTGAAGAGTCTGGCGTGGCGGCGGCGGTGCTCAATCACCCAGCCAACGGCGTGGCCTGGTTGGCTAATAAGCTGTCCCCGTATGACGTGGAACTGGAAGCCGGGCAGATCATTCTTGGCGGTTCTTTCACCCGCCCGGTGGCGGCGCGGCGCGGCGATACCTTCCATGCCGACTATGGCCCTATGGGCTGCATCAGTTGCCGGTTTGTCTAAGGAGAAACACCATGCTAACTAACCATTTCAAACAGGCCCTGCAGGAAAAACGCCCGCAGATCGGTCTGTGGCTGGGGCTGTGCAGCAGCTACAGCGCTGAACTGCTGGCCGGAGCCGGGTTCGACTGGCTACTGATCGACGGCGAGCATGCGCCCAACAATGTGCAAACGATATTGGGCCAGTTGCAGGCGATTGCGCCTTATGCCAGCCATCCGGTGGTGCGCCCGGCCTGGAACGATCCGGTGCTGATCAAACAGCTGCTGGACGTCGGTGCGCAAACCCTGTTGATCCCGATGATCCAAAACGCCGAACAGGCGCAGGAGGCGGTGCGGGCTACCCGTTATCCACCAAACGGTATTCGCGGGGTTGGCAGTGCGCTGGCTCGGGCCT
The DNA here is from genome assembly GCF_019968705.1 of Serratia sp. JSRIV004. Lineage (NCBI taxonomy): Bacteria > Pseudomonadati > Pseudomonadota > Gammaproteobacteria > Enterobacterales > Yersiniaceae > Serratia > Serratia sp. JSRIV004. The sequence continues at coordinate 889,936 of NZ_CP074140.1, forward strand.
CGCGCTGGAACCGGGTGCCGAATTACCTGCATCTAGCCGACAGCCAGATGTGCGTGCTGGTGCAGATAGAAACCCGAGAGGCGGTAAAAAATCTGGATGCCATCCTGGAAGTAGAAGGGGTGGACGGCGTCTTTATCGGCCCGGCGGATCTGAGTGCCGACATGGGCTTTGCCGGTAATCCACAGCATCCCGAAGTACAGCGCACTATCGACGATGCCATTGCCCGTATCCGTGCCGCAGGCAAGGCACCGGGCATCCTGATGGCACAGCAGGAACTGGCGCAGCACTATCTGGCATCCGGCGCGTTGTTTGTTGCCGTTGGCGTGGATACCACCCTGCTGGTGCGGGCGGCAGACTCCCTGCTCAGCAGTTTCAAACAGGATAAACCGGCGGGGACACCATCCCAGGGCGTTTACTAATCGGAGTCATCATGAGCAACGTCGATTCGCTCAAGCCGCTGAACCCGGCAGAGCAACATAAAGCGTTAACCGCCACCGAGCAGTCGGTGATTAAAAAGTTATTTCGGCGCCTGATTATTTTCTTATTTGTGTTGTTTGTTTTCTCTTTCCTTGATCGCATCAACATCGGGTTTGCCGGTTTGACCATGAAGCAGGACCTTGGTCTTAGCTCCACCATGTTCGGCCTGGCCGCAACGCTGTTTTACGTCACCTACGTGATCTTCGGTATCCCTAGCAACATGATGCTGAGCAGGGTGGGGGCACGGCGTTGGATCGCTACCATCATGGTGCTGTGGGGCATTGCTTCTACCTGCACCATGTTCGCCACTGGGCCAACCAGCCTGTACGTGCTGCGGATGATCGTCGGCATTACCGAGGCGGGCTTCCTGCCAGGGATCCTGGTGTATCTCACCTACTGGTTCCCGGCGTTTTACCGTGCCCGGGCCAACGCGCTGTTTATGATTGCCATGCCGGTCACGATGGCATTGGGGTCGCTGGTGTCCGGTTATATTCTGGCGCTGGATGGCATGATGAACCTGAAAGGCTGGCAATGGCTGTTCCTGCTGGAAGGGATCCCTTCGGTGATCCTTGGCGTGGTGGTGTGGTTCTACCTGGACGACACACCGGCCAAAGCCAAGTGGCTGACTAGTGAAGAGAAGGCCAGCCTAAAAGCGATGATGGAAGCAGACAAATTGCAACTGGTGCAGCCGGAAGGGCCAAGCAGCCACCGGGCATTGCAACAGCGCAGCCTGTGGCGTGAGGTGCTGACGCCGGTGGTGTTGATGTATACGCTGGCCTATTTCTGCCTCACCAATACTCTGAGCGCCATCAATATCTGGACGCCGCAGATCCTGCAGAGCTTCAACCAGAGCAGCAGTAACATCATGATCGGTTTTCTGGCGGCAATCCCGCAAATCTGTACCATCGCCGGTATGATCTGGTGGAGTAAACGTTCGGATCGCCTGCAGGAGCGTAAATTCCATACCGCGTTACCTTATCTGTTTGCCGCGGCGGGTTGGTTGTTGGCTTCGGCGACCAACCACAGCATGGTTCAACTGTTAGGGATCGTGATGGCGTCGGTCGGCTCGTTTACCGCGATGGCGATCTTCTGGACCACGCCGGATCAGTCAATCAGCTTCGAAGCTCGAGCGGTGGGGATCGCGGTGATCAACGCCACCGGTAACATCGGCTCGGCGGTCAGCCCGCTGCTGATCGGCTGGTTCAAGGATGTGACCGGCAGCTTTAACTCCGGGCTCTATTTTGTCTCGGCGTTGTTGATTATCGGGGCCGTGCTGGTATGGCGCATCCCGATGAAGGACTCGCGCCCGCGGGCCACGCCATAAACTTTGATAGTGCTTGAGGATACGCCCCCTCTCCCTTTGGGAGAGGGTCGGGGTGAGGGGAAATTGAATCGGTAATATTTTCCTTTTCACCCATTCCTTCTCTTATTTTCACCGGAGGATAACGTGCAGAAAAGTAACGGCTTTATCGCCAATATCGATATTGGCAAAGAGTATGACGCGCGTTACGCCGCTGATGAGGTGCACTACGAAACTTTTGCCGGGCTGGCGGCATTTTTTGGCCGGGATATGCAGGTGCACTGGCACGACCGCTTCTTCCAGTTGCATTATCTGGCCACTGGCAGGATAGAGCTACAGCTCGACGATCAGCACTATTCGGTGCAGGCTCCGCTGTTTATCCTCACCCCACCCTCAGTACCACACGCCTTTTTCACCGAACCAGACAGTGACGGTCACGTGTTAACGGTGCGGCAGGAACTGATCTGGCCGTTGCTGGAACGCCTGTATCCGGGCAGTAATCTGGCGCTGGATATGCCGGGAATTTGCCTTTCGCTGGCCGCAGTACCGCAAGAGTTGGCGGCGCTTGGGCATTATTGGGAACTGATCGCCCGCGAGTTCAGCCAAAAGATGGCCGGGCGCGAGCAGACGCTGGCATTGCTGGCCCAAGCGGTCTTCACGTTGATGCTGCGCAATACCTCATTGGATGACAAGGCCGCCAGCGGCGTGCGCGGCGAACTGAAGCTGTTCCAGCGTTTTAACAAGATGGTGGACGAGCGTTTTCGCGATCACCTGTCGGTGCCGGAATATGCCCAGTCGCTGGGAGTGACGGAATCACGCCTCAACGACCTGTGCCGCCGTTTTGCCAATCGGCCACCCAAGCGGTTAATCTTCGATCGCCTGCTGCGTGAAGCCAAACGGCTGCTGCTGTTCAGCGCCTGCACGGTGCATGAAACGGCTTACAGCCTGGGGTTCAAAGATCCCGCCTACTTCGCACGCTTCTTCAATCGGCTGGAAGGCTGTTCGCCTTCCGCCTATCGCGCTACGCAACACGTGCTGTCATAACCAGGAGCGGGTCAGCCTTTGTTGGCCACCAAATCCGCGACTAGCCGGTTGACCGGATCGCTCATATTGGTGAACTTGGTCAACTCCGAGCGGGTAACAACCACAAACACACCGATATTTTGCTGCGGCACCATCGCCATATAGGTGATGAAGCCGCCGCCGCCGCCGGTTTTCTGGATGATCCCTGGCAGACCGTCTTTCGGCGCCATATAGACCCAGCCCAGCCCTAAAGCAGAGGCTTCACCCGGTACGTCCATGCCTTTCAGTGACGTCAGATCTTTGCGCTGGAAATACATGGTTTGTTCGGTTAAAGCCGTTGGCTTGCGCGAGCCGCTTACGTTGGAGGAGAGGAACTGCTGCATCCAGCGCTGCATATCGCGCGGCGTTGAGTAAACGCCACCGCTGCCACTGGCGGCTGTGGTATCGCGGCAGGCGCTTGGCCCAGAGGCAGCCACCATCAGGCGTGAGCACTGCTCTGCGCTTGGCGTCAGCGTGGTATCAACCATCCCCAGTGGGCCAGTGACTTTCTCGCGCAACAAGACGTTATAAGGCTTGCCAGCGGCACGTGACAACGCATCGGCCAATAGGTCGTAGGCCAGATTGGAGTAGGCCGCCCGCACGCCCGGTGGCACGGTAATGGTGGCATGAGACAACCACTGCCAGCGCTGCGACTTGGTGGGCCAGGTAAACACCGGCGTTTTTGGCGGTTTCTTGCCGGGTTGCTCACGCGGCAGGGCGCTGGTGTGCGTTGCCAGGTTCAGCAAGGTAATCGGCTGGCGAGAATTGTAGGCAGGAACGACGGCCCCTTTGGGAGCATATTTGCGCAGTGGATCGGTGAGTTTAACCTTACCTTCCGCCGCCATTTTGACCATCACTTCGCTGGTCATCAGTTTGGTGATGGAGGCGATGCGGATCAGGGAATCTGGCCGTGGACGCAGATCGTTGCCCGGTTTGGTATCGCCAAAACTGCGGTTAACCACCTGATTGTTATCGATCACCACCAGCGCCATACCGGTTGCGCCGCTGTTATAGAAGATATGTTCAGCATACCGATCGACAATCTGTGAGGTGAGCTGCGCGTCGGTCGCCTGACTGGCCAAGGGGGTGGCACACAGGCCAAGCGCCAGCAATAACGTGGAGAGTGAGGTCTTCAACGGTCGTGTTCCATATAAAAATGTGGCAGGGAAGGCGTAAGTTGTCCGCTAGTGTAATGCGCTACGGCGCGATTGGCATGTGGTAAAAGTGGCGACAGGTAAAAGTTTTTCACCTTTCCCCTTCCGGCGAAGGGGAAAAGATCAGGCGACTGGCTGAGGGTGGGGGGCTAGCTGAATATTGTTGCGGCCACTGTTTTTGGCCCGGTACAGCGCGGCGTCGGCGGCACAGATCGCAGAGTCGATGTCCAGCTTATCCAGAGCAGAAATCCCGGCGCTTAACGTCACCCTGGTTGTCTCCTGCGCGTGGAAACGATGGGTGATGGTCAATTCCTGCACGCATTGGCGCACCTTTTCCGCCAGATAGGCCGCGTAATCTTCACCGACGTTGGTCAGCAGAACCAAAAACTCTTCTCCGCCGTAACGCACCACGATATCCCGTGAGCGCACCGCATCGCGGATGGTCGTTGCCACCTGGACTAAAGCTTGATCGCCCAGGGTGTGACCGTAGCGATCGTTGTAGACCTTGAAGTGGTCAATATCGAGTAGCAGCACAAAGTGGTTGCCCGAAGTGGGCGAGAGCAACTGATCCAGCTTACTCTCCAGCCCACGGCGGTTATACAGGCCGGTTAGCGGATCGATCATGCTCAGATCGCTGAACTTATCCCGTTCGTGATACAGGTTGGCCACCAGATGTTGGGTAAACATTTCGCTGCGCTTCAACAGCAAATGATGCACCGAGAAGGCGACGATTGGCAGCAGGGTGGTGAACAGAATACGCATGGTGTTATGCATGCCGTCCAGCCACAGGATTATCAGCGCCGAGGGAACGGCATGCAGACAGAAGGCCAGCAGGTTATCCGTCAGCGAGATCGCGCTGATAAAGAAAATACTGAACAGGCTGATCAGCAAAAAGCTGTGGTTGTCACTGGCGATAAGTTGACTCTTGCTATAGATGTGCGCTGCCCATAGCAACCCAAGGGTGATGGCGAGCAGGTTGAGCCTTTGGACATAGTGGCGCGGTGAATACAGCGTAAATAGCATGGCCGCCAGGCAAATTGCTGGAATGCACAATAGCGGCAGCGTGAATGCCGGGATTTCTTTAAAGGGCACGAATAAAGTAAAAATGGCAGAGGCTGCATTCATCAACAAGAAAAGAAACAGGGATAAGCGCTGTTTGCTGGTTTGCAGTTGCTGATAAGAACGCGAGTTCATACGGGGATCACTCTTTACCAATGGGGCCGGTCGAAGGAAAAATGTTGGACAATGCCTGCTGAATAATTCCAATTAGTTATTATTAACAGACTATAAATGTTAAGAATTTTCTTATATGAAACTAACATTTTTCGCGCAGGCTGTCATCCGCGTTCAGCCGGATCTTGAAAAGAGTGCGGGCCCAAAAAAAGTGTTATATGATATTGGTTATCATTATCACTTAAAGGGTGGGGTTATCATGTTAGCAGCCATGGTTACCGCTTGTGGATTATGGGGCATCAGTTGGTGCCTGGGGAATCGGCTTGCCAGCGCCTGGGGCGTGTTGCTGCCCTGTGCTCTGATGCCGTTTCTGGCGTTGATCGACCTGGATATGATGCAACTACGTACTCTGATCGTGGTTGCTATGCTGGCCACGCTGGTGATGCTGTTTAACAGCCGCTGGCGTCATTACCTGCTGCTCCCTTCCTGCATGGCTCTAGCCGGAGGACTGGCCGCAATCAGCCTGCATTTCAGCTTTAACTGAAACGACAAAACCACGCCTGAGCGTGTTGGTTTTTTCAGTGAGTTTTAATGCAGGAACAGCTAGAAGAGAACCCATCAAGTGGTGCGAAGAGAGGGACTTGAACCCTCACGTCCGTAAGAACACTAACACCTGAAGCTAGCGCGTCTACCAATTCCGCCACCTTCGCACAGTTTGATGTGTTGCTTTGATGTCGATTTATATCACCAGCTTGGTGCGAAGAGAGGGACTTGAACCCTCACGTCCGTAAGAACACTAACACCTGAAGCTAGCGCGTCTACCAATTCCGCCACCTTCGCATACGATGCTGTGCAATATAAATCATGTGGTTATTTGGTGCGAAGAGAGGGACTTGAACCCTCACGTCCGTAAGGACACTAACACCTGAAGCTAGCGCGTCTACCAATTCCGCCACCTTCGCATACCAGATACGTTACCGGAGTAACGCTACCACGGAGGCGAATTCTAGAGATTTTGGCGGGGACGTCAATAGTTATTTCCTGGATTAGCGGCGTTTGCTGTAAAAAACGGCATATCAGCGCTTTTATGGCCCTCGAACAACGTAATCAGCCAATCAATCAATACCCTGACACGAGGGGCGAGGAAACGGCCAGGCGGATACATGATGTAGATCGGCATCGGCGGTGGTGGCGTATCGGCCAGCACTTCCACCATTTCACCACTTTGCAACCAGGGAGAGAGCGTATAACGCGCCCCCTGGATGAGGCCCAATCCGGCACGGCAGGCACTGGTGTAGGCATCGGCTCCGCTAACGCTCAATCTGCTTGGCAATTCGCGAAGCTCAAGGTGACCATCACGGCAAAATTCCAGCGGGTAGTTGCGGTTATTCACCAAAGAGAAATAGCCCACCGCCCGATGATGTTGCAGCTCGTCGATCGATTGTGGGGTACCAAACGCTTTTAGATAATCGGGGGAGGCGCAGGTGAGCTGCGGCAGTTGGGCAATCCGCCGGGCAACCAGCGTATCGTCTGCGGTTTCCCAAGCCCGCAGCACGCAGTCCACACCTTCGCGCAGCAGATCAACGTGGGTGTCGTTGGCCCCCAGCGCAATTTCTATTTCTGGATAGCGTTGATAGAACTCATCGAGCGCCGGGATAACGATTTCCCGCGCCAGCGAATGGGGCATATCGATCCGCACCTTGCCGGTAGGTTGCAGCTTGTGGTGGCTGAACAGGGTATCTGCTTCTTCCAGGGCGTCCAGCAGGTGCAGACAACGTTGGTAGTACAGCGTCCCCTCGGCGGTGACCTGAACCTGGCGCGTGGTGCGCACCAATAATCTGACGCCAAGCCGTTGCTCCAGGCGTTTGAGCACGTTGCTTACCGTGGCTCGCGGCAGTTGTAACCGTTCGGCCGCGCGGCTGAAGCTGCCTAGTTCCACGATCCGGGTAAAGATGCGCATAGCCTGAACCTGATCCATTTTTCCGCCCGCATTGTTGGTGATTTATGAACAGTGATGTGCAATCTGCATTATTTATCTTTGTGGCATAAACAACCAGACTTTGTTTCGACATCCATGTTCAACAAGGACCACACAATGCAACAGCGCAAATTAGGTACTAATGGCCCCCTCGTCTCTGCCCTGGGTTTAGGTTGCATGGGGATGAGCGATTTTTACTTCACCGGCTATGACGAGCAGGAAGCGATCGCCACGCTACATCGGGCTCTGGAACTGGGGGTGACGCTGCTGGACACCGCAGATATGTACGGCCCGCACACCAATGAACAACTGATCGGCAAGGCGATCAAAGGCAAACGCGACCAGGTATTTCTGGCCACCAAGTTCGGTATTGTGCGCGATCCGGCAGATCCCACAGCGCGGGGCGTGAGCAGTAAACCGGACTATATCCGTCGCTCGGTAGAAGGCAGCTTGCAGCGGCTGGGGGTAGAAACCATCGATCTTTACTACCAGCATCGGGTCGACCCTACGGTACCGATCGAAGAGGTGGTTGGCACCCTGGCGGATCTGATCAAAGAAGGCAAGATCCGTCATATTGGCCTGAGTGAAGCCTCGGTTGCCACGTTGGAACGCGCTCACCAGGTGCATCCGATCACCGCGTTGCAGACTGAATATTCCTTGTGGAGCAGGGATGCCGAGCAGGGGCAACTGGCCGCTTGCCAACGTTTGGGCATTGGCTTTGTCGCCTATAGCCCGCTTGGGCGTGGCTTCCTGACCGGGGCGATCCAGAGTATCGAGGACTTGGCTGCAGACGATTTCCGCCGCGACAATCCACGTTTTCAAGGGGAAAACTTTGCTCGCAATCTGGAGCTGGTCACCAAGGTCAGTGAACTGGCCAGGCAGAAAGGCGTGACCCCGTCGCAACTGGTGTTGGCCTGGGTAATGGCGCAGGGGGAAAATATTGTCCCAATCCCTGGTACCAAACGTCGGCGCTATCTGGAAGAGAACGTCGCGGCAGCGGAGATCTCGTTAAGTGAGCAGGAATTGGCAGCGATCGAGGCTGTATTCCCACAGGCAGGCGTGGCAGGTGCACGCTATACAACGGTAGGTATGGAGTTGGTTAACGGTTGATGGCAGGGGGCTACAGTGAGGATATTTCCCCCTAACCAGAGTGGTAAGGGGGAATCCTGACCTACTACCTTTTCTTCTTCGCATCGCGTGGCTGGCGGGCCACGGTGGCTTTGTACACCTTGAAGCGGCCATTCTGCGCCAACACTTCATGGCTGCCGAAGGTGGCATCCAGAATATCCGGGTAAGGCAGGAAGGCGTTGGCGACGATACGCAGTTGGCCACCGATTGGCAGGTGTTTTAACGCCCCGCGGATCAGCGTTTCTGCGGCGGTCAGGCTGGTGGCCAGGCCGTCATGGAACGGTGGGTTGGAGATGATCAGGTCAAAGCGGCCGGTAATGTCGGAGTAGACGTTACTGACGATCACTTCCCCTTCAATACCGTTGGCAGCCAGTGTCGCCCGGCTGGATTCTACGGCTGCGGCGTTGACGTCGCTGAGGGTCAGCTTCATTTTCGGCGACAGTTTAGACAGCACCGAAGCCATTACGCCAGCGCCACAACCCACGTCCAGCACTTTGCCTTTCATGTGTTTTTCCAGCGTGGAGAGCAGCAGTGAACTGCCAACGTCCAGGCCGTCACGGCTGAACACGCCAGGCAGCGTCTTCACTTCCAGATCGTGCAGCTGATAGCTTTCCCACCAGTCGGCCAGATCAAACTGGGTCTGCACATCGATGCGGCCATGATACAACCCACAGCGGCGAGCGCTGTCGATCTTGGCAAGCGTGGCATGGCCTTCCAGGGTTTGTTCCGCACTGCGCACGCCGCTGCGGTTTTCACCGACGACAAAAATTTCTGCGCCAACCGGCAGCAGGGCCAGGATATTGCACAGTTGGAACTGAGCTTCCTGCTTGCTCTTTGGCCAGTAATACACCAGCGTATCGCACTCGGCGACGAAGGCAGGATCGATCGTCAGGCCGAACTGTGCATGCTCTCCCATCGTCCGGTTCAGTAACTGCCAGTGATGGTATTGCTGGGTGTGGACACGCACATCCGCGGCCTCGAATTGGGCCGGCAGGGTATCCTGCAGATCGCCGGCAAACAGCACGCGGCGTTCCATAAATTCATCACTGTGGCGCAGCATGACTTCACTGGCGGGGGTTAATGCAGACATCAGTTTTCGGCTCCTCAAGATTTAGCCGGAGATTATAGAGCTTTGTGGCCAGATGTTCGACGGGTTTGTTGGCGCAGGCTGCGCGGGTTTGTTAGCATAGCGCGGCATAGGGCAGGTAGGGTGCGTCACACACGGGGATCGGCATGGCATCAAAACGCGACTGGTTGTTACAACAGCTGGGGATTACGCAGTGGACATTACGCCGCCCTGGAGTGTTGCAGGGGGAGGTGGCGGTAAGCGTGCCCCCACACGTGCGCCTGCTGGTGGTGGCGCAGACATTGCCAGACCAGCACGACCCGCTGTTTTGTGACGTGCTGCGCAGCCTGGGGCTGACGGCGGCACAAACCTATGGCCTGACACCGGATCAGGTAGCGATGCTGCCACAAGATACCGAGTGCAACAGTTGGCGGTTGGGCGTCACGGAGCCGTTAGCGGTGGCCGGCGCGCAACTACATAGCCCGGCGCTGGCCGAGCTTTCTCAAGATGCGAGTGCGAAACGCGCGCTCTGGCAGCAGATTTGTCATCATGAACAGCATTTCTACCCTGACAGCGGCCGATCTGGCCACAGCCTTCAAGATTGAACAAGCCAGCCATGCGTTTCCCTGGACCGAGGCGACGCTAGCCAGCAATCAGGGTGAACGTTACCTTAACCTGAAACTGGAAGCTGAAGGGCAAATGGCGGGTTTTGCCATTACCCAAATCGTGCTGGACGAAGCCACGCTGTTTAATATTGCCATCCATCCAAGCTGGCAGCGCCGGGGCTTTGGCCGCACTTTGCTGACTGCCGTGATCGAGCAATTGGCAGCGCGCGGTGTGGTCACTCTATGGCTGGAGGTTCGAGCCTCCAACCGCGGAGCGATAGCACTCTACGAAGACCTTGGCTTCAATGAAGTGACGGTGCGCCGCAACTATTACCCCGCAGCCAGTGGCCGCGAAGACGCGATCGTTATGGCGCTGCCGCTGGGGTAGCTACTTATAGTTCCCCTTGTGCAGCCAGTTTGGCCTGCCATTATCTTGTACCGAAGAAACCATTGATTGTCACCGGTTGGTAAATCAGCGAAAATACTCGGCTACTATCTTTTTATTACCGCTTTGCCTGGCGCCGCGATTGGCGCGTTGTGATGATGAGCAGGGCGGACTAACCATAGAAACGTGAAAAACATGTCTCCTAGTGAATTCGCCCGCGAAGTTGCGAAAAGAAGAACTTTCGCCATTATCTCGCACCCCGATGCGGGTAAAACCACCATCACCGAGAAGGTGCTGTTATTCGGACACGCTATCCAGACCGCCGGTACGGTAAAGGGCCGTGGCTCCAGCCAGCATGCCAAATCCGACTGGATGGAGATGGAAAAACAACGTGGTATTTCAATCACCACCTCGGTGATGCAGTTCCCGTACCGCGACTGCTTGGTCAACCTGCTCGATACCCCTGGGCACGAAGACTTCTCCGAAGATACCTACCGTACCTTGACGGCGGTGGACTGCTGCCTGATGGTCATCGACGCCGCAAAAGGCGTTGAAGATCGTACCCGCAAGCTGATGGAAGTTACCCGCCTGCGTGATACGCCGATCCTGACCTTCATGAACAAACTTGACCGTGACATCCGCGATCCGATGGAAGTGATGGACGAAGTTGAGCGCGAACTGAAAATCGCCTGCTCGCCGATCACCTGGCCGATCGGCTGCGGCAAGCTGTTCAAAGGGGTTTACCATCTCTATAAAGATGAAACCTATCTGTACCAGACAGGTAAAGGCCACACCATTCAGGAAGTGCGCATCGTTAAAGGGTTGAACAACCCGGAGCTCGATGCTGCCGTAGGCGAAGATCTGGCCGCCCAGCTGCGTGATGAGCTGGAACTGGTGCAAGGGGCCTCCCATGAGTTTGAGCAGGAAGCCTTCCTGGCAGGCGAACTGACCCCGGTGTTCTTCGGTACCGCTTTGGGCAACTTCGGTGTCGATCATATGCTTGATGGGCTGGTGGCCTGGGCGCCTGCGCCAATGCCGCGTAAAACCGATACCCGTGAAGTGGTCGCCGCTGAAGAGAAATTCACCGGCTTCGTGTTCAAGATCCAGGCAAACATGGATCCTAAACACCGCGACCGTGTGGCGTTTATGCGCGTGGTGTCTGGCCGCTATGAGAAAGGCATGAAGTTGCGCCAGGTTCGTACCGGCAAAGACGTGGTGATCTCCGATGCGCTGACCTTTATGGCCGGTGACCGCTCGCACGTTGAAGAAGCCTATCCAGGCGACATCATTGGCTTGCATAACCACGGCACCATTCAGATCGGCGATACCTTCACCCAGGGTGAGGATATGAAGTTCACCGGTATTCCGAACTTTGCGCCAGAACTGTTCCGCCGTATCCGCCTGCGCGATCCGCTCAAGCAGAAACAGTTGTTGAAGGGGCTGGTCCAACTGTCGGAAGAGGGGGCGGTGCAGGTATTCCGCCCAATCGCCAACAACGATCTGATCGTTGGTGCGGTCGGCGTGCTGCAGTTTGACGTGGTGGTTGCCCGTCTGAAAAGCGAATACAACGTGGAAGCGCTGTATGAATCGGTGAACGTCTCCACAGCCCGTTGGGTCGAGTGCGACGACGTGAAGAAATTCGAAGAGTTCAAGCGTAAGAGCGAGCTGAACCTGGCGCTGGACGGCGGCAACAACCTGTCGTATATCGCACCAACCATGGTGAACCTCAACCTGACTCAGGAACGCTACCCAGAAGTGGTGTTCCGCAAAACCCGCGAGCATTAATCTCGTCAACAGGGCGCTTCTAAGCGCCCTGTGTTTTCCTTCTTCAGCCCCCATCCTGCTAATTATTAAACCCTTCTCACTAATCCTTTCGTCTAGACCGAACAAGATTTTCCGCGATCTGGCGGCAAGTTTTCGCTGATGGTCTATATTTATCAGGGTGCGTAGCGATATCTGAGCGTAAAATACTATCGTATCCACATATTTTAGAGAGTTATTCGGTAGTGTTGCCGATCGGAGACAGTCCTATCTTAGTAATATCAATAAGATAGTGATGTGGATCCCAAATCAACTGTCATATGTCTCCAATAGACGACAGTTTTGCGCTTAATTGTTGCTCATTTGTTTTGTTGTTGTTGATTTTTAACGGCGTTTTTAACTTGGCACGGGCATTGCAGGTATACTTACCGTAGAGCAATAGTCCGGTCGTGAACGTTTGATTGTATAGAGATCGTGAAGTATTCATTTGAGTTAGCCGCACTCTGGCGGCACCAGAGCCCACAGCAGTTTGGGGTTCTACAACAAGAAGGAAGAGATCGATGAAAAATACCAAGTTTGCACATTCGCTGATGGCAGTCGTTTTGGGTTCGGTACTGGTTAGTGGTTCAGCCCTGGCTGAAGAGACCATGATGAACAAAGCATCAGGCGTAGTTGATAGTACTGGTGCCAAAATCGATAGCTCCATGAAAAAAGTCGACAACTATATGGATGACAGCGGCATAACGGCTAAAGTTAAAACTGCGCTGGTTGACGATAAAGCCATCAAAAGCACCGACATCTCGGTGGAAACCGAAAAAGGTGTGGTGACGTTAAGCGGTTTTGTCGCCACTCAGGCTCAGGCTGAGAAAGCGGTAGACGTTGCAGGTCGGGTAGAAGGGGTCAAATCCGTCAGCGATAAGCTACACGTGAAAGATCAAGCGACCCAGTCGGTGAAATCCTATGCCGGTGACACTGCGACTACCAGCGAACTGAAAGCCAAACTGCTGGCCGACGACATCGTGCCTTCACGCAACGTGAAAGTAGAAACCACCGATGGTGTGGTGCAGCTTTCCGGTGAGGTGAAAACCCAGGCGCAGTCTGATCGTGCAGAAAGTATTGCCAAAGCCATTGATGGCGTGAAAAGCGTCAAGAACGATCTGGCGGTAAAACCTTAATCGTCAGTAACAGTAAGCAACAACTCCCAGGCTAACGCCTGGGATGTACTACCAGAAATAGAATAATCCGCAGTTTTAAGCCGCACCCAGCAGGGGCGAGCCAAACGCGAAATTTTTATCACCATGGTAAGGAGAGGCTTATGTTTCGATGGGGCATTATATTTTTAGTTATTGCATTGATCGCCGCAGCACTGGGTTTTGGTTCGTTGGCAGGTACTGCTGCCTGGGCCGCCAAAGTCGTGTTCGTGGTAGGGATCATTCTGTTCCTGGTCAGCCTGTTTACCGGCCGTCGGCGCCCTTAGCGTCTCTCTAAACTGTAACAAAGCTTGATTCTTTTTCTCGGCGCCAGGAGGCAGGTCATGAATAGCGACATCATTGTTGGCCGTTGGAAACAGCTGAAAGGCCAGGTTTGGCAGGCATGGGCGGAGTTTTCCGGCAATGACGGCCTGTGGCTGGCAGGGAGCAATGACTGCCTCTCTGGCGTATTACAAGAAGATTACGGAAGAGAGCAAGAAGAGGTATCCTCGAGAAAACGGCCACATTGAGGATATAGGGTTGGGATACAGAATACCCATCACGCTCGGGAATATTGAACCCCTGGCGTATAAACCATACCGGCCCGGTAAAATGGCGCTGGTGTGTGAGGGCGGCGGACAGCGCGGTATCTTTACCGCCGGTGTACTGGATGAATTCCAGCGCGCCCGCTTCAACCCTTTTGAGCTGATGATTGGCACCTCTGCCGGCGCGCAGAACCTGTCGGCATTTATTTGTGGCCAGATGGGCTACGCACGGCGGGTGATCACCCGCTACACCACCTCTGCCAATTTCTTCAACCCGCTGCGCTTTGTACGTGGTGGGCATCTTATCGATCTCGATTGGTTGTTGGACATCACCTCGCAACAGTTGCCACTGGCCTTTGACGTGGCGGAGCAACAGTTGGGCGATGGCCGTGAATTTTTGATGTGTGCCTGCCGCAGCGATGACTTTACGCCGGTTTATCTCCCTGCGGCACGGGATAGCTGGTTACCGGCAATCAAGGCCTCCAGCGCCATTCCCGGTTTTTATCGTATGGGCGTAGAGCTGGATGGCATCAGCTATCAGGATGGCGGCATCAGCGATGCTATCCCCGTGGAAGAGGCCTATCGCCGTGGGGCGGATACCATCGTGGTGATCCGCACCGTACCTTCACAGATGGTTTATACGCCGAAGTGGATGAAACGCATGGAGCAATGGCTGGGTGAAAGCAGCCTGCAGCAAATGGTGCGGGTGTTGCAGCATCATGAGCAGAGCTATTTGCGCATCCAGCAATTTATTGAAAAACCTCCCGGTAAACTGCGCATCTTCGAAATATTCCCGCCTAAGCCGCTGGCGAGCAATGCGCTCGGCAGCCGTTTGCCCGCGCTTAATCGCGATTACCATCTGGGCCGCCGTTGTGGGCGCTATTTCCTGGCTACGGTTGGCCACTGGCTGCTGGAGCAGGAAAAGATGGATGGTATGAAGGTGAAAAAGTCGCTCTCGCGTCGTCTGATCCAGCCGGAAACCGTGCGGATGCCTTCGCCGATTATTACCGATGTGCTCAACCCGCAGGGCCATGCCGTGCAACCTGAACTGCCACCAAAAATCATCCTGCCAGGTGACGGAGATGTGCTGTGAGTTACGCCTTTACGGATACCCATTGCCACTTTGATTTCCCGCCTTTTAGCGGGGATGAGCAAGCGAGCCTGGCACTGTCCGCGCAAGCTGGGGTGCAGCAAATTATTGTGCCAGCGGTAACGGCCGATCGCTTTGTGCGTATTCTCAAACTGGCGCGCGAACATACTCCGTTGTTTGCCGCGCTGGGGTTACACCCACTGTATATCGCCCAACACCATGATGAGCAGCTCGAACAACTGGCAGGTTTTCTGGCCAGTAAGCCGCAGAAGCTGGTCGCGGTGGGGGAGATAGGGTTGGATCTGTATATGGCCGAGCCGCAGTTTGAACGCCAACAGGCGTTGCTCAAGGCACAGCTGAAGCTGGCAAAGCAGTATGATCTGCCGGTGATCCTGCACTCTCGCCGTAGCCACGATCAGTTAGCTGCCGCATTGCGTCGTACCGAGGTGCCGCGCCGTGGTGTGGTGCATGGCTTTGCTGGCAGTCTGGCTCAGGCGCAGGCCTTTATTCGCCTCGGTTATTACATTGGTGTAGGCGGCACGATCAGCTACGAGCGGGCGCAGAAAACCCGCCAGGTGATGGCGCAGTTGCCGTTGACCTCGCTGTTGCTGGAAACCGATGCGCCGGACATGCCGTTGGCGGGTTATCAAGGGCAGCCGAACCGACCTGAACGGGCTGCGGAGGTATTTCAGGTACTCTGCCAACTGCGGCCTGAATCTGCCGACGACATTGCCGAACAGCTACAACAAAATAGCCAATCCCTGTTTGCATTAGATCCGTACCTCTCACTTTAAATGTGATTTGAATCACGTTGTGTGATTTTCAGTTACTTCCACTTGTATATATTTGTGACATAAAACGAGTCTCATCCCGCCTCGCTCAGTATAATTGCGTCCCATTATCGCCCTTGGGCAACCCGTTTTATCCTGCGGGTCGGGGGCATTTCTTCTTCGCAACAGGGACATATTCGTATGCAACTCTTCATGAGCCTGGTCGGTATGGTGGTCTTGATCGCCATTGCGGTGCTGCTTTCCAGCAACCGGCGCGCTATTAAACTGCGTACCGTACTCGGCGCGTTTATCATCCAGGTTGGCATTGGCGCGCTAGTGCTCTATGTCCCGATCGGGCGACGTATTCTTGGTGGCATGTCGGAAGGGGTGGCAAACGTCATCGCTTACGGTAACGAGGGCATCTCTTTTATCTTTGGTGGCCTGGTTTCCGACAAAATGTTTGAAGTGTTCGGCGGTGGCGGCTTCGTGTTCGCCCTGCGCGTGTTACCGGTGATTGTGTTCTTCTCCTCGCTGATTGCGGTGCTCTATTACCTGGGCATCATGCAGGTGGTGATCAAGCTCCTCGGCGGTGGTTTACATAAGCTGTTGGGTACTTCGCGGACGGAATCGCTGTCAGCCACGGCCAATATTTTTGTGGGGCAGACCGAAGCGCCGCTGGTGGTGCGCCCTTATATCGCCACCATGACCCAGTCGGAACTGTTTGCCGTGATGTGCGGCGGCCTGGCTTCGGTAGCCGGTTCCGTGCTGGCGGGCTATGCCCAGATGGGCGTACCGTTGGAATACCTGATCGCCGCGTCCTTTATGGCCGCGCCGGGTGGGCTGTTGTTTGCCAAACTGATGGTGCCGGAAACCGAAAATACCCAAGACCGAGCCGATGCGATGAAGCTGATCGCCGAAGATGACCGCCCGGCCAACGTCATCGACGCTGCTGCCTCGGGTGCGGCATCCGGTATGCAGTTGGCGCTGAACGTGGGGGCGATGCTGTTGGCATTTATCGCTCTGATCGCGTTGCTTAACGGTATTCTTGGCGGTATTGGTGGCTGGTTCGATTTCCCACAGCTGTCGCTGGAGCTGATCCTGGGCTGGGTGTTCTCGCCAATCGCGTTCCTGATTGGTGTGCCTTGGAGTGAAGCGATGGTGGCCGGTTCGTTTATCGGGCAGAAGGTGATCGTTAACGAATTCGTGGCCTACATGAACTTTGGTGCCTACCTGCGTCCAGATGACGTGGTGGCTGCTGAGGGTCTACAGGTGTTGTCACAGCACACCAAGGCGATCATCTCCTTCGCGCTGTGTGGGTTTGCCAACCTGTCTTCCGTAGCTATCCTGCTGGGTGGTCTAGGCAGCATGGCACCAGGCCGTCGTCACGACATTGCTCGTTTCGGGTTGAAAGCGGTGGCAGCCGGTACCTTATCCAACCTGATGAGCGCCACCATCGCCGGATTCTTCCTGGCGTTGTAAGCTATACTTGATATCAACAACCAGGCTCTTGAAGGGGCCTGGTTGCCTGCAAAAAGGGCATTCGCCTGACGACCGCCGTCTCTTTAGTGAATTTGTGAACAATATCGCGTTATTTTGTGATGATCTTCACATATAATTCAGTCCTGTTACAGTGCTATCCTGTGTAGTGTGAATCAGAGCACAAATATGCCAGAGTGATCGTGTTCAAATGGCGATTGCTGGCTATGCGAAAATCGAAGGGCTATGTGCGGTGAGAAGGATCTCAGTTGCTGGCGTGGGAAGACTATCCCGCGCGCTATCTTCAAGGAACCAAGTCCGCTCGCCAACATCAGAATGCTCAGTTGGAGAGTTTTATGACCGAATTAACCGCAGCAGCGCAACGCGCGCTGAACCTGATGGATTTAACCACGCTGAACGAAGATGACACCGACGAGAAAGTGATCGCGTTGTGTCGTCAGGCGAACAGCCCGGCAGGCCATACTGCCGCCATCTGCATCTATCCGCGTTTTATCCCGATTGCCCGCAAAACGCTGCGTGAGCAGGGGACGCCAGATATCCGTATCGCCACCGTCACCAACTTCCCCCATGGCAATGATGATATCGACATCGCCGTGGCAGAAACCCGTGCGGCCATCGCCTACGGTGCCGATGAAGTTGACGTGGTATTCCCTTACCGTGCCCTGATGGCCGGTAACGAGGAAGTCGGGTTTGAGCTGGTCAAACAGTGCAAGCAGGCCTGCGCCGCTGCCAACGTGCTGCTGAAAGTGATCATCGAAACCGGTGAGCTGAAGCAGGCGGAACTGATCCGTAAAGCCTCCGAGATCTCTATCAAGGCTGGTGCTGATTTTATCAAGACTTCTACCGGTAAGGTGCCGGTCAACGCCACGCTGGAAAGCGCTGAGCTGATGATGACCGTGATCCGTGATATGGGCGTAGGCAAAACCGTTGGCTTCAAGCCAGCCGGTGGCGTGCGTACCGCTGAAGATGCTCAACAGTATCTGCAACTTGCCGGGCGTCTGCTGGGAGAAGACTGGGCCGACGCGCGCCACTTCCGCTTTGGTGCTTCGAGCCTGTTAGCCAGCCTGCTGACCACGCTGGGGCATAGCACCCAAGCCGCTGGTAACGGTTACTGATTTTCTCTCACGTCTTGTTGCGTTGGGGCTGCCAAGCGGCCCCGTTAACGCAGCGCGCAGGCGTATCGAATGACTCTATTTAGCTAAAACAGGGGGCTACTTTGTTCTTGGCACAAGAAATAATCCGTAAAAAACGTGACGGGCAACCGTTGAGCGAAGCTGAGATCCGCTTCTTCATTAACGGCATTCGCGATAACGTGGTGTCAGAAGGGCAGATTGCTGCGCTGGCGATGACCATCTATTTCCACGACATGACCATGCCAGAGCGTGTGGCGCTGACCATGGCAATGCGTGATTCCGGCACGGTGCTGGACTGGAAAAGCCTGTCGCTGAACGGCCCGATTGTGGATAAACACTCTACCGGCGGCGTGGGCGACGTGACTTCGCTGATGCTTGGCCCGATGGTGGCAGCCTGTGGCGGCTACGTACCGATGATTTCAGGCCGTGGTCTGGGCCACACTGGCGGTACGCTGGACAAACTGGAAGCGATCCCAGGTTTTGATATTTTCCCGGATGACAACGCGTTCCGTAAGATCATCAAAGACGTTGGCGTGGCGATTATCGGCCAGACCAGTTCACTGGCTCCGGCAGACAAGCGTTTCTACGCGACGCGCGATATCACCGCTACCGTCGACTCCATTCCGCTGATCACCGGCTCTATTCTGGCTAAGAAACTGGCCGAAGGGCTGGATGCGTTGGTGATGGACGTGAAGGTTGGCAGCGGTGCCTTTATGCCGACCTACCAGCTTTCTGACGATCTGGCGCAGGCGATCGTGGGCGTTGCGAATGGTGCCGGTTGCAAGACTACCGCGCTGTTGACCGATATGAACCAGGTGCTGGCTTCCAGCGCCGGTAATGCGGTCGAAGTGCGTGAAGCGGTACGCTTCCTGACCGGGGAATATCGCAATCCGCGTCTGCTGGAAGTGACCATGGCGTTGAGCGTGGAAATGCTGCTGTCTGGCGGCCTGGCTACCGACGATGCTGACGCTCGTGCCAAACTGCAGGCGGTGCTGGATAACGGCAAAGCGGCGGAAATCTTTGGCCGCATGGTGGCGGCACAGAAAGGCCCAAGCGATTTTATCGAGCGTTACGACAGCTATCTGCCAGCCGCGACGTTAACCAAGCCGGTTTATGCCGAGAAACCAGGTATCATTACCGCGATGGATACCCGTGCTCTGGGTATGGCGGTGGTGTCACTGGGCGGTGGCCGTCGTCGCGCGACCGACAGCATCGACTACAGCGTGGGCCTGACCGATGTGGCCCGCCTTGGCGACACTGTCGATACGCAGCGTCCATTGGCGGTTATCCATGCCAACGACGAAGAAAGCTGGCAGCAGGCGGCAGATGCGGTACGCAGCGCGATGGTTCTGGGCGACAAAGCGCCAGAAGTCACGCCGGTGGTTTACAAACGCATCACCGAATAACCTCTGTCTAAAGAATCAGGAGTGGCAGCGGCCTTTTCGCTGTCGCCCTCAGCGTGAATACGCAGGAGAGTATGATGAAACGTACATTTATTATGGTATTAGACTCATTCGGCATTGGCGCGAGTGAAGATGCCAAAAGCTTTGGTGATGAAGGTTCCGATACCCTTGGCCATATCGCTGCTGCCTGTGCGCGCGGCGAAGCCAACGTGGGCCGTAGCGGCCCGCTGACCCTGCCAAACCTGAGCCGTTTGGGCTTGGGCAAAGCGGCGGAAGAATCGACCGGCAAGTTCCCGGAAGGGTTGGATAAAGACGCTGAAATCATTGGTGCTTACGGCCATGCCAGCGAGCTTTCCTCCGGTAAAGATACGCCATCAGGTCACTGGGAAATTGCCGGTGTGCCAGTCTTGTTCGACTGGGGCTACTTCTCGGACGAGCACAACAGCTTCCCGCAGGAACTGCTGGACAAGCTGGTGGCGCGTGCCAACCTGCCAGGCTACCTCGGTAACTGCCATTCATCCGGTACCGTGATCCTGGATCAACTGGGCGAAGAGCATATGAAAACCGGCAAGCCGATTTTCTACACCTCTGCGGACTCGGTGTTCCAGATTGCCTGCCATGAAGAGACTTTCGGCCTGGATCGCCTTTACGAGCTGTGTGAGATCGCTCGTGAAGAGTTGACCGAAGGTGGCTACAACATCGGCCGTGTGATTGCCCGTCCGTTCCTGGGGAATAAGCCAGGTGAGTTCCAGCGTACCGGTAACCGTCACGATCTGGCCGTGGAACCCCCGGCTCCAACCGTGCTGAAAAAGCTGGTAGATGAGAAGGGTGGCGAAGTGGTTTCCATCGGTAAGATTGCCGATATCTATGCCAACGTAGGGATCACCAAGAAGGTGAAAGCTACCGGGATCGACGCCCTGTTCGACGCCACCTTGATCGAGATGGAAAAAGCCGGTGACAACACCATCGTGTTCACCAACTTTGTTGATTTCGACTCCTCCTACGGCCACCGCCGTGACGTGGCTGGCTATGCTGCCGCGCTGGAGCTGTTCGACCGCCGTCTGCCAGAGCTGCTGAAGCTGGTGAAAGGGGATGACATCATCATCTTCACCGCTGACCACGGCTGCGACCCGACCTGGCCAGGCACCGACCACACCCGTGAGCACATCCCGGTTCTGGTCTATGGCCCGAAAGTCAAACCAGGTTCGCTGGGGCATCGCGAAACCTTCGCCGATATCGGCCAGACCGTCGCCAGCTATTTTGGCGTATCGCCGATGGATTACGGCAAATCCATGTTTTAATATCGCTTTAATGACGCTGGCCTTGATGCCAGCGTCTTTATTTCAATGAATTGAGGGAAGTGATTATGGCAACGCCACATATTAATGCTGAGATGGGTGATTTCGCTGATGTAGTGCTGATGCCGGGGGATCCGCTGCGGGCAAAATATATCGCAGAAACCTTCCTGGAAGGCGCAGTGGAAGTGAACAACGTGCGTGGCATGTTGGGTTTCACCGGCACCTACAAAGGTCGTAAAATCTCGGTAATGGGCCACGGCATGGGCATCCCATCCTGCTCTATCTATGCGCGTGAACTGATTGCCGAGTTTGGCGTGAAGAAAATCATCCGTGTCGGCTCTTGTGGCGCCGTACGTGATGACGTCAAACTGCGTGATGTGGTGATCGGCATGGGGGCTTGTACCGATTCCCAGGTTAACCGTATGCGCTTCAAAGGCCACGACTATGCGGCCATTGCGGATTTCGACATGGTGCGTAATGCGGTAGACGCTGCGGCTGCTCAGGGCATCCCTGCACGCGTGGGTAATATCTTCTCCGCCGATCTGTTCTACACGCCAGATCCGGATATGTTCCAGGTGATGAAGAAGTACGGCATCCTGGGCGTAGAGATGGAAGCGGCAGGCATCTACGGCGTGGCCGCAGAGCTGTATGAAGAGTTTGGTAGCACGGCGTTGACCATCTGCACCGTTTCCGACCATATCCTGCGTCACGAGCAGACCACTGCTGCCGAGCGTCAGACCACCTTTAACGAGATGATCGTTATCGCGCTGGAATCTGTCCTGCTGGGCGACAAAGCGTAATGACCTCGCGGGCGCAGCACGCTGCGCCCCATTTTATCTATTCACCCTTATACCAACCTTTCTAGCTAATTCTTTACCTTTCCGCTAATTAGCGCTATTACTCTATTCATCTATCTATTCACTAATCTATTCAGCGATGAGCACAGTCGAAAAAATTCTGCGTAATGGACCCGCTTCTTCCCGGGAACTGACTGCCGCATTGGGGATCAGCCAACCCACGCTGTCGCGCCGTATCCGCGATTTGGCAAGATCGGTTCTGGTCATCGACAAAGGCAGATCCACGCGTTATGCGCTCAGGCGGGAGGTGGCTGGTGAGTCGAATTTCCCACTGTATCAAATCGATAAGCTGGGTAAGGCGCATCTGTTTGCCACGCTCTATTCCCTCTATCCGGCAGACAGCTGCGCGGTGTTCGATGAACAAAGCGGTAAGTGGCAGTTGTATGATGGTTTGCCTTGGTATCTGAACGATCTGCGCCCGGTAGGTTTTCTTGGCCGCGCCTGGGGGAAAGCCGTTGCACGGCAGCTAAAGTTGCCGGAAGACGTTCTGCAATGGAATGAAGAACAGCGCCTGGTAGCGCTTTGTCATTATGGTGAGGATATGAGTGGCGATCTGTTGCCAGGCGCAGAGAGTTATCAGCGTTGGTTAACGCGTGCGGCTGAAATCCCGGTACCGATGGCGGGCAAGGCCAAGCATTACGCTACGCTGTCTACACGCGCATTAGCGGGGGAACTGATTGGTTCTTCTGCCGGTGGCGAGCAGCCCAAGTTTAGTGCCTATGCCGAACTGTCGGGAGGTCGCCGAAGTCATGTGTTGGTGAAGTTCAGTACGGTACCGGACAACGCCATTGCGCAACGCTGGAGCGATTTGCTAATCGCAGAGTCATTGGCATTGCAAGTGGTTGCAGAGGCCGGGTTGTGTTCCGCACCGACAAAGGTGCTGTTTGGCGATAACCAACAGTGTTTTTTGGAGATCGAACGGTTTGATCGTATTGGTGAACATGGGAGAGTCGCTCTGGTTTCACTGGAAGCGTTGGATGCCGAGTTTAGCGGCAGCGGCGGGGCTAACTGGGTCACCGCAGCGGAAAAGCTATTGCAGCAGGGGATCATCGATCATCAAACCTGGAAAAAAATCGGTCTATATTGGGCATTTGGCAGGCTGATCGCCAATAGCGATATGCACCAGGGGAATCTATCGTTCCTGCGTACGGAGCAGTGGCCGATGGTATTGGCTCCGTTGTATGACATGTTGCCGATGGCGTTTGCCCCTGCCAATAGCGGTAATATGCGAAAAACAGCGGTGGAAATCAGATTGGGCAATGAGGTCAACGGCCCCATTTGGCGGCAGGCCGAGTTGATGGCGGTTGAATTCTGGCAGCGTACGGCACAACATCCGCAGATCAGCGAATCGTTCCGGGCCATTGCTGCTCAAATGCGGGTACAGCTTCAGACGCTGAACGATCGTATTCAGCGCTTGGCTTAATCTTTCTTTGTCTCTTCCTGCTCTGCCGGTTTCTCGTCATCACCATCATCTACCGTGTTACCTTCTGCCAGCGGCGTGTTGGCGGTTAGCAGGTAAGGCGACTGCTGCCAGCGGCTGCGGCGGCCTTGCAACAGGGTACGGGCCAAAATAATGCCGATGGCCAGCGCCAGCAGGATCATCAGGCGCAGCAGGTTGGTGGTGTTATCCACCTGTTTGGATTCGGTGGCCAGCACGTGAGTATCCAGCGTTACGCGGATAAAGCCCAGCGGGCCATCTTTGCCCTGGATTGACTCGACAAGTTGGTGGTTGAAGTAGCTACCCGCGCGTTTGCCATCCAGCGCCAGGCGATCGCGCACGCTAATCTGCTCGCCGGAATGGGCGATCAGGGTGCCGTCCAACTGATAGACGCTGGCGTCCAGAATACGGCTGTGATCGGTCAACTGCGTGAGAATGCGCTCAACCTGCTGATTGTCTATGTCGCTGTCGCCATCCATCAGCGGAGTCAGGCTAAAAGCCACCTGCTTGGTCAAGGTTTGTGCCAATTCTTCGACCTGTTCCGATCGCGCCATTTGGTGGCTCAGGCTAAAATAGGAGGCACCTTGCATCAACAGCACCAGCAACGCCAGGCAAATCAGGATAATCGCGGTGCGATGCAGGCGGAATTTCAGTTTAGCTTTAGCCATTAGGCTTCCTTTAGGGCGGTCATCCGGGAGTCACGATTGACCACCTGGCTGTGCGGTACCGGGATGTACCAATACCGCGAGCGCAGCGATGCGCTAGAGCGGCCAACTAGAGATTCATAGGGTAATATGTTGCCAGAAGCAATGGCGATAGGATAGCTTGATGCGTCGTTTTATCATGCAGTGTTATTCAGGAGTTAAGGATGCCAAATAGTCTGACCTATTGCGATCTCCCCGCTGAGATCTCTCAATGGCCGGGGTTGCCTCTTTCGTTGAGCGGTGACGAAGTCATGCCGCTGGACTATCGGGCGGGCCACACCGGTTGGCTACTATATGGCAGAGAACTGGATAAAGAGCGTATTACTCAGTTCCAGCGCAAGCTGGGTGCCGCGATGGTGATCGTGACGGCCTGGGCGGTGGAAGATTATCAGGTGGTTCGCCTGGCGGGCACGCTAACTGCGCGCGCCAAACTGTTGGCGAACGAAAGCGGACTAGACGTTGCCCCACTGGGCAAAATCCCTAACCTGCGCAAGCCGGGCCTGTTGGTGATGGATATGGACTCAACGGCGATCCAGATTGAGTGCATCGACGAAATCGCCAAGTTGGCCGGGGTGGGCGAGCAGGTCAGTGAAGTGACCGAACGCGCGATGCGTGGCGAACTCGATTTCACCGCTAGCCTGCGCCAACGCGTGGGTACGTTGAAAGGGGCTGATGCCAATATCCTCAAGCAGGTGCGTGACGAATTGCCGTTGATGCCTGGGTTGACCAGCCTGGTGCGCAAGCTGCAGGCGCTCGACTGGCACGTCGCCATTGCCTCCGGCGGCTTTACCTATTATGCCGAGTACCTGCGTGACAAGCTCAAGCTGGTGGCCGTAGCCGCCAATGAACTGGAGATCCGCGACGGTAAGCTGACCGGCGAGGTGCTGGGGCCGATCGTGGATGCGCAGTTCAAGGCCGATACTTTGGTGGCGCTGGCAGAGAAGCTGGGGATCCCACCGCAGCAAACCGTAGCGATCGGCGACGGTGCCAACGATTTGAAAATGATGCAGGTGGCCGGGCTGGGTATTGCCTATCACGCGAAGCCTAAGGTCTATGAGAAGGCGCAGGTCTCGATCCGCCATGCTGATCTGCTGGGAGTGCTCTGTGTGCTCTGCGGCAGTTTGAAACACGATGTGAGGTAAGCTGTGGCAAAAGCAGTAAAGCGGGCATTTGTCTGTAATGAATGCGGCGCTGATTATCCGCGCTGGCAGGGGCAATGCAGTGCCTGTCAGGCCTGGAACACCATTACAGAAGTGCGCCTGGCTTCAGTCTCCTCTTCCGCTGCTCGTAGCGAGCGTTTAAGCGGCTATGCGGGCGATGCCGGTATCAGCAAGGTGCAGAAGCTTTCGGACATCAGTCTGCAAGAGCTGCCGCGTTTCTCTACCGGCTTTCTGGAATTTGACCGCGTACTGGGCGGCGGCGTGGTGCCGGGCAGTGCGATCCTGATCGGCGGTAACCCCGGCGCGGGGAAAAGTACGCTGCTGTTGCAGGTGCTGTGCAAACTCGCCGAGCAGATGAAAACCCTGTACGTCACCGGTGAAGAGTCGCTGCAACAGGTCGCGATGCGTGCCCATCGTCTTGGGTTGCCCACCGGCGGCCTTAACATGCTGTCGGAAACCAGTATCGAGCAGATCTGCCTGATCGCCGAGCAGGAGCAACCACGGCTGATGGTGATCGACTCGATCCAGGTCATGCATATGGCGGATATCCAGTCATCGCCAGGCAGCGTGGCGCAGGTGCGCGAAACGGCGGCCTATCTCACCCGCTTTGCTAAAACTCGCGGCGTGGCGATCGTGATGGTTGGTCACGTCACCAAAGATGGCTCGCTGGCCGGGCCGAAAGTCCTCGAACACTGTATCGACTGTTCGGTGTTGTTGGATGGCGATGCCGATTCCCGTTTCCGTACGCTGCGCAGCCATAAAAACCGTTTTGGTGCGGTCAACGAGCTGGGCGTGTTCGCCATGACCGAGCAGGGGCTGCGTGAGGTGAGTAACCCTTCCGCGATCTTCCTCAGCCGGGGTGATGAAGTGACTTCCGGCAGTTCGGTGATGGTGGTCTGGGAAGGTACCAGGCCACTGCTGGTTGAGATCCAGGCGCTGGTCGATCACTCGATGATGTCTAACCCACGCCGTGTTGCCGTGGGCCTTGAACAGAATCGTTTGGCAATCTTGCTGGCAGTGTTGCATCGTCACGGTGGCTTGCAGATGTCCGACCAAGACGTTTTTGTCAACGTGGTGGGCGGCGTCAAGGTTAGCGAAACCAGTGCCGATCTGGCATTGCTGTTGGCGTTGGTCTCCAGCCTGCGCGACCGCCCATTGCCTAACGATCTGGTGGTGTTTGGCGAAGTGGGGCTGGCAGGGGAAATCCGCCCGGTGCCTAGCGGCCAGGAGCGTATTTCCGAAGCGGCCAAACACGGTTTCAAGCGGGCGATCGTGCCACATGCCAACGTGCCGAAGAAACCACCGGCCAATATGCAGGTATTCGGCGTCAAGAAGCTGGCGGATGCGCTGGACGTGCTGGAACAGTTTTATTAATTGCCGCCCGCTGCGCGGAATATGCTATTTTGTTTAGCATAATAAACGGGAGGGTTTATGCGGCAGTTCGATTACCTCAAGGCAGCGATTAAGCAACAGGGATGTACCTTACAGCAGGTAGCTGATGCCAGTAGCATGACTAAAGGCTACCTCAGCCAGCTGTTGAATGACAAAATCAAAAGCCCGAGCGCGCAGAAGCTGGAGGCCCTGCACCGTTTCCTGGGGCTGGAATTCCCGCGTCGGGAGAAGAAAGTCGGCGTGGTGTTTGGTAAATTTTACCCGCTGCATACCGGCCATATCTATCTGATCCAGCGCGCCTGTAGCCAGGTTGACGAGCTGCATGTGATCCTGTGCCACGATGAACCGCGCGATCTGTTGCTGTTCGAGAACAGCTCCATGTCACAGCAGCCGACGGTCAGCGATCGTCTGCGCTGGCTGTTGCAGACCTTTAAATACCAGAAAAATATCCATATTCACTCTTTCGACGAAAAGGGCATCGAACCTTACCCGCACGGCTGGGACGTGTGGAGCAACGGCGTGAAGAGCTTTATGGAGCAAAAGGGCATCGTCCCGAGCTATATCTATTCCAGCGAAGAACTTGATGCTCCCCGTTACCGTGAACACTTGGGGATTGAAACCATCCTGGTTGATCCTGAACGTTCCTTTATGAATATCAGCGGCAGTCAGATCCGTCAGGATCCGTTCCGCTATTGGGACTATATCCCCACTGAAGTGAAGCCGTTCTTTGTTCGTACGGTGGCGATCCTGGGCGGCGAATCCAGCGGTAAGTCAACGCTGGTCAACAAGCTGGCGAACATCTTCAACACCACCAGCGCCTGGGAATATGGCCGTGACTACGTCTTCTCCCACCTCGGGGGTGACGAGATGGCGTTGCAGTATTCCGACTATGACAAGATCGCGCTTGGGCAGGCCCAGTACGTGGATTTTGCGGTGAAATACGCCAATAAAGTGGCGTTTATCGACACCGACTTTGTCACCACGCAGGCGTTCTGTAAAAAGTATGAAGGGCGGGAGCACCCGTTCGTTCAGGCGTTGATCGACGAATACCGTTTCGATCTGGTGATCCTGCTGGAGAACAATACCCCTTGGGTGGCCGACGGCTTGCGCAGCCTGGGTAGCCCGGTCGATCGCAAGGCGTTTCAATATTTGTTGGAAGAGATGCTGCACGCCAATAACATCGAATATGCTCACGTAGAGTCGAGCGATTACGAGGAGCGTTTCTTGCGCTGTGTCGAGCTGGTGCAGCAACTGCTGGCGGCGGATGCCAGCCGCTTGGTGAAGTTTTAGGGACGTTTTAGGCTGGTAAATGTCGATGTAGTGGCGATGTAGTGCCCCTCACCCTAACCCTCTCCCACAGGGAGAGGGAACCGATCGAGTGTGTTTGAAATTGTCGTGACTCACCTTTGATGGGGAGGCGATCGAGTTTGCCAAGATGTTCTCTTCACTTCCAAACGAGCAGAGGCTATCAGCTCCCTCTCCCTGTGGGAGAGGGTTGGGGTGAGGGGGCCATCGCTTAAATATCATGTATATAGCAATTTATTAATACCTGATAAATCGACCTTTCCACTAACTTAGTAAGTTATCACCAGCTTGCCCTGCATATGCCCATCCAACAGCTTGGCATGCGCGGCGGTCAACGTATCCACCGTCAGCCCCTGTAGCGTTTCGCTCAGCGTGGTGGTCAATTTACCCTCATCGAGCAATTGTGCCACCTGTTTGAGGATCTCCCCTTGCTGGGCAATATCCGGCGTGGTGAACATGCTGCGGGTGAACATGAATTCCCAATGCAGCGCCGCACTTTTCAGCTTCAACGCATTTTGATCCAGCGGTTGGCTGTTCTCAACGATGGTGCAGATATGGCCGAGTGGGGCGATCAAATCGCTGATGGCTTGCCAGTGGCCGTCGGTATCGTTCAGGCACAGGATATAATCCACGCTCTCAATCCCTTCCTTAGCCAGGTTGCCTTTCAGATCGCGGTAATCCACCACCAGTTCAGCACCCCGTTCGCGGCACCAGGCGGCCGATTCCGGGCGAGAGGCCGTAGCGATGACTTTCACCTTGCTACGCTGTGCCGCCAGGGGGATCGCCAGCGAGCCGACGCCACCGGCTCCGCCGATGATCAATAGCGTTTTACCGGCAGCCGCATGCTGAATATTCAGGTGTTCAAACAGGGCTTCCCACGCGGTAAGCGCGGTCAGCGGCATCGCGGCGGCTTGCGCCCAGTCCAGGCTGGCCGGTTTATGTGCCACGATACGTGAGTCAATCAGCTGATGGGTGCTGTTGCTGCCCGGACGGGTAATATCCCCGGCATACCACACCTCATCGCCGGGTTTGAACCCGCTAACGCTGCTGCCCACTTCGAGCACCACGCCGCTGGCATCCCAGCCGAGAATACGTGGCTGCTGCAAACCCTTCTTTTGCAGGCCAGCATGAACCTTGGTATCGACCGGGTTAACGGAAACGGCTTTCACTTCCACCAGCAGATCGTATTGACCCGGTGCGGGTTTTTCTGGAGCGATCTCGATAAAACCGGCTGGATTTTTCGGATCGACGGCAATGGCTTTGATTAACATAATTGTGCTCCTTCGCATGAATAGTTCCAGTGTAGACCCTGAGGAGTAGAGTGATAAGATGGACAATAACTAACTAAGTGTTCGTCTGAGGTGAACAATTATGTTCAAGCAGTTGCAGGATATGGCGTTGTTTGCGCTGGTGGCGGAGTGCGGCAGTTTTACTGCGGCAGCCAAACGGGCCGGGCTGCCTAAATCCAGCGTCAGCCAGCGTGTCAGCCAGTTGGAACAAAAGCTCGGTCTGCGCTTGCTCAACCGCACCACCCGGCAGTTAAATTTGACCTTTGCCGGTGAGCGCTATCTTGAACATTGCCAGGAGATGCTCTCTGCTGCCGAACGGGCCGATCTGGCCTTGCAGCGCTTACGCGATAACCCCAGTGGCCGTCTACGCATCTCCACACCAGCCGGGCTGGGGGCGACGTTGCTTCCGCGTCTGGCGGCAGATTTTCAGCGCCAATATCCGGATGTCTCGTTGGAAGTGTCAGTGTCGGATGCCATGGTGGATATGGTGCAGGAGAGCTTTGATGCGGCATTGCGTACCGGCAGGCCGCAGGATTCCTCGTTGATTGGCCGCCGTCTGGGGCATGCTCCCCGTTATTTGTTGGCTGCACCGGAGTATCTGGCCCAACATCCGCCATTGCTGCATCCGCAGCAGTTGCAGCAGCATCTTTGCATCGCTCACCGCGCCTGGCCCGCCTGGATATTGCGCCGGGGTGAGGAGTACTACCGTTGGCAATTGCCGCTGCGGCATACCACAGATAATCTGTTATATGCGCGCGAATGTGCCATTTTGGGGGCGGGCATTACACTGTTGCCCGCGTTTCTCAGCCGCGAAGTGGTCGCGCAAAAGCAGTTGGTGGAAGTGTTGCCGCAGTGGCAGGCCGAAGGGAATGAACTGTATCTGGTTTACCCGAGCCGTAAGCTTAATTCCCCGGCGCTAGCCTGTTTTATCGATGTCGTGATCCAGCATCCGGTCTTTGTGGATTATGCGCAGGCGCTGGATTGGGGATAAACAAAAAGCCCGCAGAATGCGGGCTTGAGAGCATAGATAGCCAACCGGATGTTACTTGGTGACTTTCTTGTACTTGATACGGCGAGGTTCCAGTGCATCGGCACCCAGAGTACGTTTTTTGTACTCTTCGTATTCGGTAAAGTTGCCTTCGAAGAACTCTACCTTGCCTTCATCCTGATAGTCCAGAATGTGGGTGGCAATACGGTCGAGGAACCAACGGTCGTGCGAGATCACCATCGCACAGCCCGGGAACTCCAGCAGGGCGTTTTCTAGCGCGCGCAGGGTTTCGATATCCAGGTCGTTGGTGGGTTCGTCGAGCAGCAGTACGTTGCCGCCAACCTGCAGCAGCTTGGCCAGATGCAGACGGCCACGTTCACCGCCAGACAGTTCGCCCACGCGTTTGCCTTGATCGACGCCCTTGAAGTTAAAGCGGCCAACGTAGGCACGGCTTGGCATTTCGGTGTTGCCCACGCGCATGATGTCCTGGCCGCCGGAAACTTCTTCCCACACGGTTTTGGAGTTATCCATGCTGTCGCGGAACTGATCGACCGAGGCCAGCTTGACGGTATCGCCCAGCACGATGCTGCCGGAATCAGGTTGTTCCTGGCCGGACATCATACGGAACAGTGTGGATTTACCCGCGCCGTTCGGGCCGATGATGCCAACGATGGCACCCTTAGGGACCGCGAAGGTGAGATCTTCGATCAGCAGGCGGTCGCCGTAGGATTTACGCAGATTGTTAACTTCAACCACTTTATCGCCCAGGCGGGTGCCAGGTGGGATAAACAGTTCGTTGGTTTCGTTACGTTTCTGATATTCGGTGCTGTTAAGTTCTTCAAAGCGTGCCAGGCGGGCCTTGCCCTTGGACTGACGGCCTTTGGCACCTTGACGCACCCACTCCAGCTCTTTCTCGATCGACTTGCGGCGAGCGGCTTCGGTTGAGGCTTCTTGCGCCAGACGAGCGTCTTTCTGCTCCAGCCAGGAAGAGTAGTTACCTTCCCACGGAATACCTTCGCCACGGTCCAGCTCCAGGATCCAGCCAGCCACGTTATCGAGGAAGTAACGGTCGTGGGTGATCGCCACTACGGTGCCTTCGAAGTCGTGCAGGAAGCGTTCCAGCCAGGCCACGGATTCGGCATCCAGGTGGTTGGTCGGTTCGTCCAGCAGCAGCATGTCTGGTTTTTCCAGCAGCAGGCGGCACAGCGCTACGCGGCGGCGCTCACCACCGGAAAGGTTGGCGATTTTTGCGTCCCACTCCGGCAGGCGCAGTGCATCGGCGGCGCGCTCCAGCTGGGTGTTGAGGTTGTGACCATCGTGAGCCTGAATGATCTCTTCCAGGCGGCCCTGCTCAGCGGCCAGCTTGTCGAAGTCGGCCCCTTCTTCAGCGTACAGGGCGTACACTTCATCAAGGCGCTTGAGGGCACCGACCACTTCTGCCATCGCTTCTTCAACCGACTCGCGGACGCTGTGCTCCATATTGAGCTGCGGTTCCTGCGGCAGATAGCCGATCTTGATGCCCGGCTGCGGGCGAGCTTCCCCTTCGATATCGGTATCGATGCCGGCCATAATGCGCAGCAGGGTAGACTTACCGGAACCGTTCAGGCCCAGTACGCCAATTTTGGCCCCAGGGAAGAAACTCAGGGAAATGTTTTTCAGAATATGACGCTTCGGCGGAACTACTTTGCCGACGCGGTGCATGGTATAGACGTATTGAGCCACGTTGCTCTAAGCCTCTTGGTTACTAGTGTTTATGATGTCCCACTCTTGTTATGGGGCATGTATGGGGCATTTTTGCTTAACTTTGAATTTAACAGTGCCAACTGGTCAGTATTGTGATCTGGTATCCAGTCGCCGTACACGTTAAACAGCATCTGCGCCGAGGTATGCCCCATCTGCGTTGCAATAAACGCAGGATTCGCCCCGGCGGACAATGACCAGCACGCAAAAGTATGGCGCGACTGGTACGCTTTACGATGCCGAAGTTTAGCCCGTTTCAAAGCTTTATCCCAGTTATCACTGATCGATGTGACGGTATAGCGATCTCCGACAATGCCGTGTGAGTTTATTCCCGGCTTAAAAACGAAGGTGCATGCGTCTTCCCGCCTCTTCCCCACCTCCCTTAACATCACGTCTACGGTGATCTGCGGCATCAACCTGGTTAACGCCTGCTGCCTTTTCAGTGCATCCAGCACCGGCTGCATGAGGAATATCACGCGGTCGGTACCGGCTTGTGTTTTCGGTAAGGTGTATTGCTTAACCGAGGTCCAGTTGCGGCGCACTGTCAGCGTTCCTGCCTGCAGATCGATATCCTCCCACGCCAGCGCGGCTATTTCTCCGTGGCGCAGCCCCGTATAAACGGCCAATGTCCACATGTTCACTGATTGTTCATTGCGGCATGCGCCGATTAGCCTGGCAAATTCATCCTGCGATAGTGGATCAGGGCGCACCTTCGAGCGTTTCAACTTGTTGACGGCAATCCCGGGATCCGCATCAATATAGCCATTGTCATACCCAAACTTGATCGCGCCTTTGGTGCAGGTCAGGTAGTCATTAACAGTGGCCACGCTGCGGCCTTTGGTTACCGTTTTACGATTGCGCCGCGGCCTTTGCAAGCCGGTCAGCAGCTCGTTTCTCAGCAGCAACAAATCCTCTTGTGTGAGCGTCCTAGCCAGTCGATTCTTCCCGATAATCTGGCTGCATGTTTCCAACTTAACCTGGTACCGGCGCTGAGTATTGAGGGATAGCTCAGGCACTTTTATTGAGAGGTAACGGGAGAACAGTTCGGAAACCGTCAGATCCTTGCTTGCACCTTTTCCTTCGGAAACCGCAGCTGATTGTGGGAATTGTTTGGCATAATCAAAGCTTCCAGAACGGATCGCGAAACAAACCGCTTGGCGCATTTCTCCCGCCGATTTCCGGTTCCTTGGTGTGTCAGGGATCCCCAGTGATTCCCTACGGCGTTTCCCGTTAAAGATAAACCAGATGCGAAGGAAACCACCGTGGCTCTCCACCCCGGTGGGATAACTTTTTTTCTTCTCCATGACATAGCCTTATTCATTCCGTCGGCTGGTGGCCACGCTGGCTTGTAAACCAGGCATTGATTGTGGGAAGGTGGTACATGGTGTCACTGTTGGGCTTGTTACAGCCATCGGTTGATACCAGGATCCATTCCTTCCCCTGCCGCCAGGCACCTTTACGACGGTAAGCACGTATTTTCCCATCCGTAAGACCGGTAACTAGCATCAAATGCTCTTTGGTCACCCAGTCGTTAGGCTGGACGATTATTGCGCTCATGCTTTGTAAGGCTGATAACTCGAGAGCCGCCATAGTATTTCTCCACATAGTTACAGATTAGGCCCGCTGCAACGGGCCGCCAAAAATTACAGATCTTGCTGGTGGGGTGACAATAACCGCTGGTGGATGGCTGAAACGTACTGCGCCTGGTGAATTGCATCGGCCAATGCGTTATGTCGATCACCGTTGAACGGGAGATCACGTTTTGGGTCAAACCCAATCAGCCGGCCGAGATTTACAATGGTACGAACGTCCAGGTCGTTGAACCAGTTCCAGCATGGCGGCAAGCCACAGCGCTCATAAGCACTGCGAAGGATTACGTTATCGAAAGAGGCCCCATTCCCCCACACTTTGAGATATTTTGGATCTTCACCGTGCTGGCGAACGAAAGCACTGAGTTCGCAGATGGCCACGTTAATGGTTACTGCGGCATCGGTGGTGATCGCCGCCCGGGCCTCACTGCTCTGCATCAGCCACCAGTTAATGGTATCCCCACTAGGAACGGCACCAGCCGCCATATCGCTAGCAAGATTCACTGCGGTATAGAACTGCTGGCCAAGTTCACCGGTGGTTGGCTCAAAGAATACGGCACCGATCGCCACGATTGGTGCGTTGGGCTTATTGCCCATGGTTTCCAGGTCTACCATCAAGTTATTCATTAACGTTTGCCTTCTTGTTATCCATGGCCCGCTCAATCAGCAGGCGCTCTGGGTCTTCTAAGTAATGGGTGCACATCTTGGCCACTTCACTATGTGCTTTATTCTGAGTAAGGATCACCACCAGTATTGGACTCAGCGACCGTCGGTCGACGTTCCAGCCGTACTTAGCCAGCGTGCCGATCAGGTCATCCACAATGGCCGTATCAGGTAGCTGCGGCGTGGCTGTCATCTGGGTCTCCTGGGGGCGGTGCAACTTCTACCATCGCTCTATATGCGAGGGTGACTTTATCGACCCCTCCCTCCATGGCCCTATGTCCAGCTGCCCACTGTTTTGTCGTCGGTTCGTTCGGTACCAGCTTCCAACCATCCGGAATTACCGGAGAGTTCAACGTGTAACCCTGGCTTACAGGTTCAGCTGGCATTGTGGCGCGACAGGCGTCAGGAGGAGTAATACCGTTCACCTGATCGCCCTCAGTTACCAGCCTGATAAGCATCGCCATTAGTTGCACAATTTCGCCTTCCACCTGATCCCAACTCATGCGATTTTCGGCAAAATGAACGCTAGCCTGTACCACTTCCCCGGCTTCCTCGGCCACTTTCAGCAGCACATAGTTTGGCTGCGGGTGCTTCTTCATGGCCTTATCGGCAGACAGTCGAGCCTCTACCACCAATGACGAAAAATAATCATCCGGTGCAATTGGTGCTGGCTGCTCAAGCTCTGCTATACGCCGCCCCAAAACATCGACGCTGGCCTTCAGGCTCTCTTCTCGACGTACTGCAGCAGCTAATTTAGCCCGCAGACCGTCGGCACATTCGTGCTTGCCGCTCTGGCCGCGCTGGAACGAAAAGCCACAATCACAAGTAATAGTGTCTCCTTCACTTTTCATGCTCATCAGTAACCCCCACGCCGAGTTGCCAGCCTGATTTGCTGATACATTTCACCCGCCGCTACACGTTCCTCTCCCAGATCGCAGGCGCAGAAATAAGCGTGAGCTGCCTTTGTGCATTCCCGGTGCAGGCGGAGTAACTCGATTTTCAGCGCCTCAACGTGGCATCTGCTGATAAGGTCTGCCAGGGCAGTAGGTTCCCCCTCAACGGGGCGAAGCCAGTAACATACCGGGCCATCTTCCGTGTCGTGGATAGAGCCGATAAACCAGCCTTCACCTGCTGGTGGGGTTGGGATCCACTTGCTGATATCGCCATCACCGGCTTCCAGGGCTTCCAACTGCTCATCAGTGACATCGTTTTCCATCCACTGAAGAAGGCCGGTAACGCGATTAGCATCTAGCCACGCTGCAAATTCGCCGGGATAGCTGTACTCTCTGCCGTCTGCCGGTTCGAAGAAATCAGGGTGGGTCCAGTAGCCGCACTGATCGCGCTGCGGCTCCATTGCTGTGATAATTTTTTTCATGATTTTTCCTTGGCCGGTATAACGGCTTCAACTGGCAAGCATTCATACTGGGGTGGTAACTGCTGCTGGTGGATATCCGCCAGGCAGTTGGAGCGATCCGGGTACACCCAGCCCTGTGGGACATAATCGCAAGGCTGGTAGGTGTAGCAGACGAGGAGGAATAGACCGAACATCAGGACCCCCTTACGCCGGAGAGCTGCAGGAACCGCTGCATAAACATGGTGCGGGCCTGTAGCGGATTAACAGGGCGTACCAGGATCACGTCCGAAGGTGCGATGCCTGCAAGCATCGGCCACGGCTCGGCGTCATCGATATCAAGATCCCGGCGCTCGGTCGCCAGCAGGACCAGATCGGCATGCTTGACTGCTTGGCTATGGGGCGGAGGTAGTCCGAACTTATGGCGGATCACGAAATCAATACTGTTTTCAATCCCGCGGTAATCCGGAATAAGCTTCTTCAGTGGCGATGGAATATCTTTGCAATAGGCCTCATGAGCATCATGCAATAAGGCTTCCAGCGCAAACTCACCCGGCACGATCTGGTTAACCAAAACGCAATGCTGTGCCACGCTATAGAATTCAGGCAGGTGACCGGCAAAACGGCATTCATGCGATAAAGCTTGTGCAATATCTTCAATGCAAATACTTTCAACAGTTGGTTTGGCATAATTAAAACGCTTGCCGGTGAATGTTTGAATCCATGACATATATATTTCCCCACACGGTTTAGGCAATACTTCACCAAATACCCCATTACTGGGGTATTTGAGGCTGCATTACTTAATTAAAAATCAGGCTTTAAAATTACCAATAAAGGTATCAACTGGTTTACCTTCGAATTTACCGATCAGCAGATTGCGGAATTCATTGGCGATAGCTTCTTCCTGTGCTTCAAGTTGAACGATGCGAAGGGTGAAGCACGGCTCATCACTTTTAAGAAGGCTATTGCGAAGGCTGAACGGGCGCTCACTCAGACCTTCATAGGGGACGCATTTAAATTCAAATGCAACCGGCATGACCTCTTTGCTGGTAGCCTCAACACTTTGCATCAGTGATTTTTTACCGCTGAAATCACCATCTTCATGATCCGCTTCCTGCATCTGTTTAATACTGACGCGACGAACTGCGCTAGCGGCCTGCGCTATCGTCAAAGTCTGGCCGTCAGCACTAAACGCGGTAAGGAACTCGCTCCAGTCTTCCAACCACTCTGCAATCTGCTTCTGGTTAAGGCGCTTGCCATCGATCGCCAGCAGCGCGCGGAATGGTGCAGTTTTTTTGAGTTGGATCTCAGCAGCGTTATCTGCATGCCCTGGGGCTTCAAGGGTGCCGATGTTGAACACAGCGCGGGCGCTCATGTTATCCGCGTCGATAAAACAGCGTGCAGGCTCATCAGCATTGGCGTAGCCAGCTGAGTAACGCACGAAGTCATCAATGCTGGTTGTTTCCATGCAGCCACGGAAGCGGAAACGCTCAAGATTAAAGCGCTCCAGACTTTCAATGCCAACACCTTCAGGAAGAATTGCAGTAGGGCAAGCAAGGCCATCAATATCGCGAAGATGATATCCAGAAATAACCAAGTCTTTAACTTGCTGAATTGCGGTTCCGTCTAATTGAGACATAATAATTAATCCTTATTAATATTGGATTTATAAATGCGCTTTATTACTGCGCGACTTTTAATTTTCCGTCAGGGTGACCAGCGACCGTAAATAATTGGCCTTGATCTTCCTGAAGAATAGTCAGTTTGCCACCCTTGCCGACATACATAGGTGTTTCAGTAGTATCTTCTTCTGAAACTTTCCCGCGAGGGGTAGGGGTGACAAATTTCAGTTTATGCTTAATGCTGACGCGTTTTTCCTCAACTGAATTACTGAGGCGGTCAAGATCAAATTCAAGAACGACTTTCCCCTTTCCACCATTATTGAGAACGCCCAGCGCGGTAGCGTTTAAAGCTGCTGAGATTTTGTTTTCAAATACACCGGCATCCAGTTCCCCGAGAAAATCAGGGACGTTAGTTTTGCGGTCTTCACTCATTGAAATATCCTCACACGATGCGGCGATCGCCGCGGTCATCTCCACACACCAGGTGGCGCACCGTTCCGGTTTTTCTTAGACTATCCAGGTTTAAGGGGCCGGACAGTACGCCACCTGATGTGTAAAAAGGGCGGCCAGCCTATGAACATTGTCGTCACCTCTCTGTTAGAAGAAGTTCGACTGACCGCCAAAGCTACACACAGCATTGAGTTGTGACACCAGGGCGCGACCCCTGCTTACTTCCGGCCGCTCGGTTTTAGTATTGGCGGTATGGAGGCCGCCCAGCCGATTTCCGGTCTTCCTCCCGCCTGCGGTGCAGTACGCTTGTACACATCACAACGGTCTGCTCACTCTCGAAAGGTCCCCACCATTCGCCCCCGTATTGAGGAGTCGGATATGAGTGAGCAGACCGTTATGGGCCTGGGCGCTTCTCCACCTCAGACGGCGGTGGTATCTTTGGAGTTCTCACACAACCAAAAAGCAAATCTACTGTCTAAAAAAACGGATATGTTGATCTTTCCGGTAACTGGCTGGCAAATTGGCTCATTATCTGGGCACTATGCTTTTGTACCTAAATTTCAGTTTATTACGTCACCCATTCAGCAGTTAGAAGAAGCACAAGAAACTCAATTTTTCGGAATTACTCCAGATATAGCTAAAGCCATGATCGCTGACCTGAAAAAGCACATTGAAACGGTAGAAAAGTCTTCAGGTGCAATTCATCCATCAGAGAAGCATTAACGCCGAAAACTCCTAAAATTTCCGATTTCTTGAAGAGCCGAATCTCAATGGCGCTTTTTTGCATCTTATTGTCGATCCCTAAACCCCTCACTATCGACTCCCTGAATTGAGTGTGGTCGCGATATGAGGAAACTATATACTGTCGCGAATTGCGGAGCAAGTGGGTTGAGTAAAAAATTTGTAAAGCGCTATAATCAAGTGTATAAATATACAGTATAAATTTTTTTGAATGTTTTTAATCAATAACTTAAAAGCAAATCATTGCTTTACGGGAGAATTCATGGCGATATTCGAACTCAAACGAGTTGGAGGAGGGCTGTATGAGGAGGTTACCCGCGAAGAACAATCCCCGCAGGTTGAAAATCAGTTGCGAATTTTTCTGCTTAAGAAGACAGCGACGCCTATCATTTCTACACCAGCACCTATCTCTATTAAAGGGACTCGAGGTTCATCAACACCTAAAAATTTCTTTCCGGCAACTTCTAAGTATTTAAAAACAGAGACCTCATCTTGAATTTTTGCGACAACAAAGTCATTTGATACTGGGTTTAATTTAACGTCGACAATAACACGAGTTCCGGCTGGAGCAACATCACAACCACTATCTTTTTCAATGATATATGCCCGATTGTTCAGGCCGACTTCTGCTGGTACGGTTATCACTTTATCTGTCTGACCGTCTTTGTTCCATATAGGTACAATGGCCTCGTCCCTAGGAGTGTTTTTCTCAATAATCTTAAAATCTTCAGGGTCGCCAAAAAGCAACCACCGCGAAGAAACGCCCAATGCTTTTGCAAGCATGTTGATCTCATCGAGTTTCGGTTCTCTATCACCGCTCAACCAACCGCTAACAGTTGATCTCCCTCTGCCAATTTTTTCCGCAATGGCCTCGTGAGACACCTTCTGTTGAGCTGCCAAATCTCTGGCTCGTTCATACCAATGCATAAATAAATTACCTATTTTGTTACTTTCTAACATGGTCGCACATTGCGGAGTGTCGTTCTGTTGACTATTGAGGAATTTATGCGGATACTAACTCCGAGATTTGCGACCATGAGAAACTGAAATGACCCCTTTATTGAAATTCAAGCAAGAGAAAAAACTTACTCTCAAAGACCTTTGTTTGCTGCTGGGAGAGACTACTGCATACGAGAAGGCCTTAGGTGACGTGGTTAATGGAAAACGACTGGTCCCAGTGGGGAAGGCTCTGAAATGGGCTGAAAAAACAGGGATTCATCCACATAAACTGCGGCCTGACATTTACAAAGCTAGCCATTTCCCAAACAAATTTAAGTCTCGGGCGAAGACTACCCCGATGGTTCAATGAACGTA
The DNA here is from genome assembly GCF_019968705.1 of Serratia sp. JSRIV004. NCBI lineage: Bacteria > Pseudomonadati > Pseudomonadota > Gammaproteobacteria > Enterobacterales > Yersiniaceae > Serratia > Serratia sp. JSRIV004. The sequence continues at coordinate 929,557 of NZ_CP074140.1, forward strand.
ACTACCAAAGGAAAATCAACATGGTAGAGCAAAACCTGAAAGACGTAGTTAAGAGCATGTGCAAGGCAGTTGCTGGTGGTCGTTCTGCGATGGCTGGCGCGTTGGGCATGACTGATACCACCTTCACCAACAACCTGTATGAGAAGAACGGTTGCCGCTTCTTTGAGATCAGCGAACTGGAAGCCATGGAGGATATTTCGGGCACTAACCTGCTTACGGAATATTTTGCCCGGCGCCGTGGGTTGCTGTTGGTTGAGATCCCTGTGTTCGAAGAACTGGACCAGGTGGAGCTGTTCAGCAAAAGCATTCGCACGGCTGCACGTCGCGGCCATGTGGATCAGATCATCCAGGAGTCGCTTAAAAATGGGGTTATTGATGAGAAAGAAGCGGATGAAATCATGCGCTATCACCGCAAGCATCTGCAAGCGCGTGACGCCGAGGTTAGAGCGATATTGGCGCTGTTTGGCAAAAAAGCCAATGTCCAGAAAGGTTGACGCTCAAAGGTTGCAGCCCTTGGGCGTCGGGTGCGAATAAATCGTGTGTGGAGAAATAATCGCATGAGCATTGTAACCAGAAAATCAACAGTACCGCAAATACGTTGCCGTGCAATGACTGTCGATAATTCTACTGTGTCGTTCCGGTATGAGGTCAATGTACTCGGCCAGTGGGTCACCAGCAACTACCAGTTTGCGTGCTGGGTGGTAGATAACGGCAAGTGGCTGGCGCGTGAGCGGGAGGACGGCTGATATGGGCGATAACATCCAAGAGTTAAACCGAATTTTCCGTGATCAGCATGATATCACCGTAAATGTGATCCGCTATGAGCGTGACACGCAGAGAGTTGTTTACCGCCGCCCGGGCTACGAGTGGGAGTGTGCATGCTCGTTGATCATCTTTCGGGCACGTTTTACCGAGGTTGTTGTATGAGTAGAATTTTTGAGGTTGTTCAGGCTATGTCAGGGCAGGGGAATTGCATCACGATCCCAACGCCTTATCTCGACTTTTTTTTTGCTGACCCTCAGGCACACCTACTAGGCGCCATTTTGAACCAGTTGGTCTTCTGGTCTGGTAAGCCGTCGTCTCAGGAAAATGGGTGGTTCTACAAGACGCACGAACAGTTAGCCGCTGAGATTCACGGTGCTAAACCTGATCAGGTTCGCAAGGCAGTAGACAAGATGATCACCAAGTATTTACCTGGTGTAATCCTGGAGACAAAACGCAAAGTTAACGGCACTCCGAAGAAACACTATCAGGTAAACGGAGAGGCATTAATTGCCAAAATATTCCCGCCAGCACTGGAATCGTCAGTATTGCCAAATGGAAACGGCGATATTGCCGAAACCAATCGGCAAAAAAGCCAAATAGAAACGGCAAAACTGCCAAATCTTGGAGATGGCAATATTGCCGATTCTTATCTCTATACAGATCAATACACAGATCAAAACAAACAGATCATAAAACCTGTTGGTCAACTGGCTGCGCCAGCCGACGAACCGCAGGAAGATTCTTTGAAAATCGATTATGAGGCTGTACTGAAAACCTTCCACGAAACGCTGCCAGAACTGCCAAAGGTTCTCAGACTGACCGACGAACGCCGCACGGCGCTGCGCAAGCTTTGGAAAGGCTACGACCTCAACCTCGAGAAGTGGGGCGCTTATCTGCGTTACATCTCGAAAAAATGTCGCTGGATGCTGGAAGACCGCCCAGACACCAGCGTTGGCAGGACGTGGCGTAAGAAGGACTTCGATTATCTGATCAAAGAGAAATGCTATCTCAAGGTCAAGGAAGAACGGGCCAACGACCTGCCGAAAGTCGAGAGACTGGATACCACCGCCCGCGATGATGCCTACCTGCGTATCGTGACTCAGCGTCGCAAGCCGCGCAACGAGGTAGAGACTATTGCCCAGAAACTGGCTGGTTCCTTGGGCCGTATGACTGACTACGACGCCCGCCGGGCATGGACAGGCATTTGGGCACAAGCCGTGGCTCAGGCCAGTGAGAACGATTTGGGGAGGTTGGCAGGATGAAAGTGACCGCAAACAGCTATTTCTGTGGCGCAGGGTTGATGGATATCGGTCTGATAGACGCTGGTATTCAGATCAACCAATCTTTTGAGATGGATGCCGACGCCTGCAAAACCTACCGGCATAACCTCGGAGATCACGTTAAACAATGTGATCTGACGCAGGAGCTGGTACTGGAACAAGATAAGTGCCATGGCATGTTCTTCACGTACCCATGCACCAAGTATTCCACGATTGGTGATATTCACGGCGCCCGTACCGGCGACGAGCTCTATCTCCACGCTCTACGCCATATGTTCATAGCCCGGCCTGAATTTTTCGCTGCTGAAAATGTCCCTGGCATGTTGGCTTTCCCGATCGTCATGGAGGCCATGACCAAGATGCCTGACTACTACGTGACAGTGTTCTGCCCGGTTAAGTCAGAAACATGGCTGCCACAGCGTCGCAACCGACTAATCATTATCGGCACCCGCCGCCCGTTTGCTATCCGGCCGCCGGAGAATACCAAGCCGATAGCACTCGCTGACATTTTGGAAGATGAGCCGAAAATTACGCTGCCAGCGGCAATAAAAGCTCGGCTGAGTGGAGCATATCGTGACCTGCCGATAATCAGTGATCCAGCGCGTGGCGATATAGCGCCAACATGTGTTGCCCACTATGCAAAAGACAAAAGCACTCGGCTGGTAGTGGATAAGCGCTATCCGCAAGGTGTTCGCCCTTATTCAGTCCGTGAATATGCGCGCCTGCAGGGTGTTCCTGACTGGTTTACGTTCCCTGTATCTGACACGGCAGCCTATAAGCAGATTGGCAATGGGGTTAGCAAGCAAGTTGGTGAATGGATCGGGCGTGAAATGACTCGCTACATGAACATGACGAGGGCGGCAGTATGATTTACCAATTGAATGTAGGCCGCTGTGAAGAAGTGTTGCGCGGTATGGCTGATAACTCTGTTGACTCTATCGTCACCGATCCACCGTATGGCCTGAAGTTCATGGGTAACAAGTGGGATTATCAGGTTCCGACCGTCGAGCAGTGGAAAGAGTGCCTGCGCGTCCTTAAGCCTGGTGGCCATCTGCTGGCCTTTGGTGGATCACGTACCTATCACCGCCTGGTGGTGAACATCGAGGATGCGGGCTTTGAAATCCGTGATCAGCTTATGTGGATCTACGGCAGCGGTTTCCCCAAGTCGAAAAACCTCACTGATGAGCATGCAGGGAAAGGCACAGCACTGAAACCTGCCCACGAACCGATCGTGATGGCTCGTAAGCCGCTGGCGGGGACGGTAGAGGGTAACGTTGACCAATACGGTACTGGCGCCCTGAATATCGATCTGTGCCGTGTACCAACCGAAGAAGCATTAACCGGTGGCGCCGGTGGCCTGTTGTCGCATGTACGGGATGATAAAGCCCCAGATGCAGAAGAGTGGAAAGCCGACCAGCTTGGCCGGTGGCCTGCCAATGTCCTGCACGATGGCAGCGAAGAGGTGATCTCCGAATTTCCAAAGAACGCCGGAGCCAGGGCACCAGTTAAAGGGACCGAGCCAACCAAAAACGGTTTCAGCGGTCCGGTTAAGTTCGGCGGTATGATTAACCGCGTGCAGGGTTACCACCATGGTGATCAAGGCAGCGCAGCGCGTTTCTTCTACTGCGCCAAGGTCAGCAAATCAGAGCGTGACGATGGTATGGAAAGGTTCGTGCCGTTCTCCGCCACTGATATGACCGGAGGCCGTAAAGAAGACAGCGCAGGGATCAACAACCCCCGAGCTGGCGCCGGGCGTACCGGTGGCGCCAGAAACAACCACCCAACGGTTAAACCTGTAGATCTCATGCGCTACCTGTGCCGCCTGGTCACCCCTGCTGGTGGTGTAGTGCTGGATCCGTTCATGGGTTCCGGCAGTACCGGCAAAGCAGCGCTGCTCGAGGGGCTTGGCTTCATTGGAATTGAGCTGGATCCCGACCATTTAACCACTGCCGCAGCACGTATTGGCCACTCGCTTAAAGTTCTCGGTGAGACCGATTCAGATACCTTTGAGGACTTCCAGCCAGAAGAACAACAACCAGAGCCCCAAAATATTCCAGAAATTATTTCTACTGGGGAGGTGGACGCATGATCTTAACCCTCCCATTCCCGCCAAGCATGAACAGCTACTGGCGTTCACCGAACAAAGGGCCGCTAAAGGGGCGCCACCTAATCAGAGAAAGAGGGCGCAAGTTCCGGACAGAGGCTATTGCCCGCGTGCTGGAGCAACTGCGCCGCCAGCCTAAGCCGATCACTGCTGATATTGCTGTGACGGTGGTGTTCTGCCCTCCGAACAATGCCAGCTGGGATCTGGATAACTATTTCAAGGCTCTATTTGACGCCATGACCCATGCCGGTGTGTGGCTCGATGACAGCCAAGTGAAGCGGATCGCTGCTGAGTGGGGGCCGGTAACCAAGGGCGGCAAAGTTGAGCTGTGTATCAGTGAGGTGGTTACGTGAGGGGATGTGACATCATGAAAAATAAGCAATATAGTGATCCGTGCGTATCCACCCTTGCAGGGGTAACAGATGCGCTGGTTGGTTCCGTCTATTTGCAGATAGCGGGGCGGGACCGTACAACAGCTTGTGTGGAGAAAAGAACATGAATCAGTCTAATCTGATTGGTGGCGCTTGCGCATACCAACCTACCGTTAATACCCTTGAATTAGCTATGACCAGCTTGGAGATCGCCGAGTTGGTAGAGTCTCGTCACGATAATGTAAAGCGGACCATAGAGAGCCTTGTCAGTAAGGGGGTGATTGCTTTCCCTCAGACTGAGGAAAGGCCTACTGCTGGCCGCCCCGTAAGCTACTACGTTTTCGAAGGTGAGAAGGGTAAGCGTGACAGTATCATCGTTGTTGCCCAACTTTCCCCTGAATTTACCGCCCGCTTAGTCGATCGCTGGCGGGAGCTGGAAGGGAAGGGACGTACCCCCCAAACATTCTCCGAGGCATTGCGCCTTGCCGCTGATCTGGAGGATGAAAAGCAAAGGCTCAAAAGTCAGCTTGCTGTAGCAGCCCCAAAGGTAGAGTTTGTTGATCGGTATGTTGAGGCTACTGGTTCACAGACATTCCGCCAAGTGTGCAAGCTGTTGAAAGCCAAAGAGCCTGACTTCCGCTTGTTCCTGTATGAAAAACATATCATGTACCGCCTCTCCGGAACATTTACCCCTTACCAGCAGCACATAGACGCAGGCCGGTTTGAGGTGAAAACCGGTACCAATCAGATCAATAACCATGCCTTTACGCAATCACGGTTTACTGCGAAAGGCATTAAGTGGATCGCCGGGTTATGGGCCGAACATTTGGCTAAGGCAAGTGCTGCATGAGGGCGCTACTAAAGCCGGTTGTTGTTCGTGAGCTAAACCAGGTGATATTGCGCACAGGCAAGGATCTGCTGCCTATGTTCGGCGGGCGAGTCCTGATATCGACCGAGCCGCACGAATTCAAGGCGCTGCCATCTGGCGCGCTGCCAGTGGATAACCAACACCTGGCTACAGATCCGCGCCTTTCTTCTTTCTTCTCCAATGAGCGGGTACTTTCTGCTGCTGGTGGCATCAATGCGCTGGTGGACTGGCTAGACCGGTCGAATGAGTGCCAGTGGCAAGCTTCCGCTGACGATTATCACGATCGGAACATGAGCACGATCCGGTACGGCGATGGCGCAGTTCGCCTGTGTTGGCATCACGAACACACCATTGCAGATCAGACGCTACCGGCCCTCGATGCTTTGGCGGCCAGGAACGTAGCTGATTTTGTCCTTTACCGCGCCAGAACGCACTTCCGCTTTGACGAAAACCACCAACTGAGCCTGCCGGAACTGTGCTGGTGGGCTGTGATGGAGCAGGTTTCCGACCTACTGCCGGACTCTGTGGCCAGGTTTTCTCTGCGCTTGCCACCAGCAGAGGTTCCAACCGGTACCCGGAAAGAGGGCGATATTGTGTGGGAGCGTGCGCCGATGGAGGTCATCAACGAATACGTTGAGCAGATCAAGCCGGTGCTGGCGGTCGACATCGATCCCGAGCCACCAGCAGGTTTCATGCTGCGGCCCAAGATGAAGCGGTGGGAGTGCGAGAAGTATACCCAATGGGTTAAATCGCAGGTGTGCTGCTGTGGCTGCGGGCGTCCGGCAGATGACCCGCACCACATCATCGATCATGGCTTCGGCGGCACGGGCACCAAACCACACGACATATTCGCCATTCCGTTAACACGGGAGTGCCACAACAAGTTGCATGACGATGTGGCTGCATGGGAAGCAGAGCACGGCAGCCAACTTTATCACCTGGCGCGTACCCTCGATCGGGCGTACGGCATCGGGGCAATCGTTACAGCAAATAAGCGCGGGGCAAAGGTATGAGTCCAGAATATCGAAAGTATGTTCGTGAAGCGGTATCTTTGGCCCTGACCAATCTTTCTCGGACAGGAAAAGGCCAACTTGCAGCATTCGAAGGTGCAGCGCTGGCAAGAACAACGCGCTTTAAACGTCAGCGGAACCGCACTGTGGTCGTAGGTAATAGGAAAGTGTGTGCAATCATCGATCCTTTTCACTGCCCTGAAACCCGGACCAGAAAGCAACCATTCCCCCCGATCGATCCCCTCACTTTCTCAACCAGTTCGTGGCGGCGCGCAATATCAGCGATTGAAACGCACCAGAACGCTTGGGTTCTCTATTGTTACGGCCAAGACCTTAATTATGATTATCAGGTTCTCATCTGTCAGCACATATGGGGTGAGTTTCAAAGGGAGATCCAAGGGCAAAAGGTAACAGCCAAAGTACGTAATAGATTGGCTAGCCTTGTCTGGTTGGCGGTACAACATTGGGTTGGTGTTCGTGGGGGCTTGCTTGGCCATGATTATTATGATGCTGAGCTGGCTGAACTTGTAGGTGTTGCTCCGGATAACTGGTCAAAAAACTATGCCTCTCGATGGGACACATTGCAAAGGTTGGTAACAGTGCTGGATAAGGACGCATTACAGAGTGTGGCTCGTAGCAGAAATGCAAGAAAAGAACTTTTAACGGCATGATACTTGCAAAAGTCAACAAAATAGGCCATATTTAATGTAATTTTGATATTTTGCCAATATTGCAATTGGTGCAAAGGACCTCGCTTCGGCGGGGTCTTGTCGTTTCTGGAGGTGCGCATGTCATGCTCATACTGCGGTATTGCATTGCATACCAAGGCTAACTGCCCTGATACATACTCTGTATCCTCACGGCGACTAAATCTCCGTTGCACATACTGTGGTGGTTCCGGGCATACAGCTAATGCCTGTCCGCGCAATGCTAGTTCCAGCAAGCGCAGGCAGTTAAATGATGATTTTTATTTAGATTGAGCCTCGGCATAGTCCGGGGCTTTTCCATATCAGGATTGCGCTGTTGCGTGGCCTTTTTGCATTAAAAAAAAGCCCCGAACAAGTGGGCTAGTTCAGGGCGAGGGCGTTCAGAAAGCATGTAATTATTCTACATCGGCATGCTACCGATATTATAAGCGTAGCTGATTGATTGTAATTAACTAGCTAAAAGTAAAAAAGAAATATCCTAAAACCATACAGGCTGCGCTCATGCGTGGCCTTTTTTATTCCTTACGCCGGAGCACTGGTAATGGACAATCACAACCTGCCGCCCGGCTTTGTCGAGGCGTTTCTTATGTGGATCAAACTTAACGCCCCTGCGGTATACGGCTCTTTTGCCGCGTTCGGCATGGCGACGCTATTAACGCTGCGTGATGGTAAATCGTGGCTTGATGCGCTTTATGCGGGCCTTATCTGTTTGTTAATAACGCTAGGCGTTATCAATTCCCTCGAGCTGTTTGGTATGAGTCAGGACAACGCACTGATCGTCGGTGTGGTCATTGGTGGCATGGGGGTAGAGAGATGCATCTCTATCCTCCGCATATTTGCCAGCATGAAGACCAATACACCGCTGGATGAAAAGGACAGGAAAAATGACCCGTAACTCTAAGTTATCAGAGCATTTCAGCAGTAACGAATTTGCATGCCGTTGCGGCTGCGGTGCTAACCAGGTATCGGCGGAACTGATCAAGGTTCTGGAAGACGCCCGCACACACTTTGCTGTGCCCATCACCATCGTCAGTGGTCGTCGTTGCCCGGCACATAATGCAAAAGTTGGCGGGGCAAAGTCCAGCCAGCATCTGCTGGGTACCGCCGCCGACATTCAGGTAAAAGGCATTCAGCCAGCCGCAGTGGCCGCGTATTTTGAAGGGAAGTATCCGGGCCGCTACGGTGTGGGGCGCTATGCCACGTTTACCCATATTGACGTTCGCACCGGCCCGTCACGCTGGAAGCAATGATGGATAAGTTCGGAACGATAGGTGTGTTGCTGTTGGCTATCTGTCTGGGCTGGTATGCATCCTTACTCTCAGACGATTTGGATACTGCGCAGGAGGCCAACGGAAAGTTGGTAAAAGCCCTGGAAAGTAGGGATGAAACGATCGGCGCCCTAAAAGGTGCTGCTGATGCCGATCGCCACGCCACCGAAGAACAGTTAAAGCTTGAACAGCAGAAGAGGGCAAAAGCCGATGCTGAAAACAGAACGTTACGCGACGCGCTGGAGCATAGCGGTTGCAATAACCAGCGCTTGCCTGATGATGCTCTCCGTATCCTGCGCAGAGAGACCAGCACCCCCGCCAGCCCCTAAGCTGATCTATGTGTACCCGCCAGCGGTACTGCTTCAACAATGCAAACAGACCCCGTTCACAGGGGAAACCTTCGGTGATGCCGTCATTGCGTTGCAGGTGAGCCAGGGTGAACTGGATATATGCGCCTCTCGTATTGAGGGGCTGATTAAGTGGCAGCGGGATAATCCGAGAGGTAATAATGAACATCAAAAACTTAAATAAAGCTAATGGTATAAAAATATTATTAGAAGAACTGCAAGATCAGCACCAGATGATTGTTAGGGGGGATGCATTAGGGGTAACTATCTCAGGTCGTTATCAGGACGCTGCGTTTGTTAAAACCATTCAACCTCATGTGTTGGCTGAATTGAACGGGCGTATTGAGGCAAAGAAACAAGAACTCGCTGAGCTTGGTATTACCTTCGCCTGACTGTTATGGCATTACAGGTGGCATTCACAGAGTGCCATCGATAATGCACGATAACCAAGAGCCTCGGCATAGTCCGGGGCTTTTCTATTTGAGGTACCCCAATGAAACAATTACAGCTTAAAGACGTTATGCAGCGCTTCACCATCACCACCCATGAGGATGGCTATGAGGTAAGCAACCCTGCCGGTACCGCTCAATATGATGCATGTGGCGCACGTACCACCGTGAATGGTATACCTGAATACTTCCCTAGCAGCATTTCCGTGAAGGATGGTACCAAGCCTGAAGCGGTGAGAACTGATGCTGAGTTGGCATCTGGTGGCTTCCCTGATGCTGCCAAGGTGCAGGCAAAGCAATTCAAGGTATACAAGGCAGAGATGAACATCAGCGTTAACGTTGATAAAGACAATCTCGATAAGCTTGAGGCGCAACTGAAACGCATTGCCGCACTGAGCCAGCCGCTCAAAATTAAAGATGGTCAGATATTTATCAAAGAAGCCGTGATCAATGGTTGCACTACAACCCGCTCTGCGATTGAAGTGCAAATAGCATTCCAGAACTGGCAGGAAGCGCACAACCAGCATGCCCGTGATGCGGTGCTGGAGGTCATCAATAAAGAGCTTCAGTCAGGCGGTGTTATCCACCAAGCCATGAAGCGCTAAGGCCATGCCCGCGCGTATCCCGAGAGCATGCCGCAAGCACGGCTGCCGCCATACCACCACTGACCGCTCAGGCTACTGTACCGAACACCAGAACACAGGCTGGGAAGTACACCAGCAGGGCAAGAGCAGGCACCAGCGCGGCTATGGTAACGACTGGACTATTCGCCGCGCCCGCATCCTCAAGCGTGACAACCACATCTGCAAGGAATGTCTACGGGGTGGTCGAGCGGCACCGGCTACAACCGTCGATCACATCGTACCCAAGGCACATGGGGGTACCGATGACGATTTGAACCTTGAAAGCCTGTGCTGGCCTTGCCACCGCAGCAAGACGGCAATGGAGAGACTGCGATGAGTTGCCATACCGATTGATACCACAAATAAATTATTGCATTTTGAATTATTTTATATCAAATGATATTAATTCTCATCAATGGGAGGGGGGGATCAAATCTCTGCAACATTTCGCCCAAAGTACCGCCGCTATGGTCATTTTTTTATACCCGCGAAAAATCAAATTTAATCTGGAGTGATTATGGCTGGAGCTGCAGGCCGTTCCGGGCGGCGCCCGAAGCCGACTGCACGCAAAGAATTGGCAGGCAATCCCGGTAAACGCGCTCTCAATAAAGATGAACCCGTATTTACCCCACTTAAAGGGGTTGCCCCACCGGAATGGTTTGAGGAAGAAGGGCTAAATCTAGCCTCAGTTATGTGGCAAATGACCACAAAGGAATTATGTGGGCAGGGAATTCTGTGCGTTACAGATTTGGCGGTGCTTGAGCGCTGGTGTGTTGCGTATGAGTTCTGGCGGCGGGCGGTAAAAAAAATTGCCGAGCAGGGCAATACCATTCTTGGTGCGACTGGCGGAAGGGTGAAAAACCCTGAGCTGACTGCCAAAAAAGAACAGCAGTCTGAAATGGACAGCACCGGTGCGATGCTTGGCCTAGACCCCAGCAGTCGCCAACGCTTAATTGGCCTGGCCGGGCAAAAGAAGTCCTCAAACCCTTTCATTAAGTTGATCACGTCATGACGAGAAAATCATACCCCAACGTTAATGCGGCCAATCAATATGCGCGGGATGTGGTGCGCGGCAAAATAGTGGCCTGCCAGTTTGTTATTAGCGCCTGTCAGCGTCATCTTGATGATCTGGCCGAAGAGAAAGGGCGGAAATTTCGGTACCGCTTCGATCGCGACCTGGCCGAGCAGGCTGCGCGCTTTATCCAACTGCTACCACACACCAAGGGCGAATGGGCCTATAAGCGCATGCCGATCACCCTGGAGCCGTGGCAATTGTTTATCGTCTGCGCTGTCTTTGGCTGGGTACACAAGGGGACTAAGTTGCGTCGGTTTCGTGAGGTTTACACAGAGATCCCGCGTAAAAATGGTAAATCAGCTATCTCTGCTGGTGTTGCGCTCTATGGCTTCACTTGTGATGGGGAGTTTGGCGCAGAGGTATATTCCGGCGCGACCACAGAAAAACAGGCTTGGGAGGTATTTCGCCCTGCGCGTTTGATGTGTAAGCGCACCCCGATGCTGATGGAGGCGTTCGGGATCGAGGTCAACGCTTCGAATCTGAACAGGCCAGAGGATGGCGCCCGTTTTGAGCCCCTGATCGGCAACCCGGGTGACGGTTCCTCACCCAGCATGGCGGTGGTAGATGAGTATCACGAACACCCTACCGATTCCCTGTATACCACCATGCTTACCGGTATGGGCGCACGGCGACAACCCTTGATGTGGGCGATCACCACGGCAGGTTACAACATTGAAGGCCCGTGCTACGACAAGCGCCGAGAAGTTATAGAGATGCTCAACAGCACCGTCCCGAACGATGAGCTGTTCGGCATCATTTATACCATTGATGAGGGCGATGACTGGACGCAGCCTGCTTCACTGGAAAAAGCCAATCCCAATATGGGGGTATCTGTCTATCGGGATTTTTTGCTCAGCCAACAACAACGGGCAATCAATAACGCCAGGCATGCCGGTACCTTCAAAACCAAACACCTCAATGTTTGGGTGGCGGCGAAGAATGCCTACTACAACCTGGTCAGTTTAAAGCGTTGCGAAGATACCACGCTGACGCTGGAAAAGTTTGAGGGGCAACCCTGCATTCTGGCTTTTGACTTGGCCCGCAAGCTAGACATGAACAGCATGGCCCGCATATTTACCCGAGATATTGACGGTAAGCGACATTACTACAGCGTCGCACCGCGCTTTTGGGTGCCATATGACGCCGTTTACAGTGTGGAAAGAAGTGAGGATCGCCGTACTGCCGAGCGATTCAAGGCGTGGGTAGAAATGGGGCTGCTAACTGTTACAGAAGGGGCGGAGATCGACTACCGCTACATTCTGGAGGAAGCCAAGGCGGCAAATCGCTTAAATCCGGTTGAAGAGTCCCCGATAGACCCCTTCGGCGCAACCGGGATTTCTCATGAGCTGGCAGATGAAAATATGTCGCCAATTACGATAGTCCAGAACTACACCAATATGTCAGATCCCATGAAAGAGCTTGAAGCAGCCATTGAATCCGGGCGCTTTCATCATGATGGAAACCCGATCATGCTTTGGTGTATCAGCAACGTGATCGGCAAATACCTGCCGGGTAATGACGATGTAGTGAGGCCAATAAAAGAACAGGCAAGCAGCAAGATAGATGGTGCGGTGACAGTGATTATGGGCATTGGCCGCGCAATGCTGAATGAACCTGGTGATTTCCTTTCCACTCTCGATCCAGACGAAGAACTACTGACCCTATGAAATCACTCATTATCGACCTTTGCGGGTTGGCCGGTTTCGGCTTGCTCGTCGCAGGGCTTTACCTGCAATACGGCACCGCGATAGCGCTAATGGCGGGTGGCGGTTCGATGCTGGCGTTTGCGCTGGCGGTGGCAAGGGGGAATAACCGTGCTATTTGATGCTCTTTTCCGTAATGAATCGCTGGAAAATCCCGCCACCCCGATCACCGGTGACAGTCTTGATATGGGATTTCGGTCGGGTGATGTCTTTGTCAGCCCTGAAACCTCCATGAGGTTGGCGGCGGTTTATGCCTGTATCTATGTACTGTCATCAACCCTGGCACAGATGCCGGTGCATGTGATGCGCAAAACCGGCGATAAGGTGATACAGGGCCGGGATCACCCGCTGTTTTACCTGGTGCACGACGAGCCGAACGAGTGGCAGACCAGTTATAAGTGGCGAGAGCTGAAAGAGCGCCATGTGTTGGGCTGGGGGAATGGCTACACAAAGGTCGTTCGCTCTCGCCGAGGTGAGGTTACCGCGCTGGAAGCCTGCATGCCATGGCAAACCATGTTGCTCAATACCGGTGGTCGATACACCTACGGGGTATACAACGAAGAGGGCAACTTTTCCATTAACCCCCATGACATGATCCACATTCGGGCGCTGGGCAATAACCAGAAAATGGGGCTGAGTCCCATCTTGCAGCATGCTGAAACGATCGGTATGGGGATGAGTGGCCAGCAATACACCAGTAACTTTTTTGGCGGCAATGCGCGTCCTGCTGGGATTGTCTCAGTAAAGGGGGAGCTGAATAAAGACTCTTGGGCTCGTTTAAAGGAGATGTGGCAAAAGGCTACGCTAGCACTGCGCGGCCAGGAAAACAAAACCATGCTGCTTCCTGCCGATCTAGATTATAACGCGCTGACCGTTTCACCTGTCGATGCCCAACTCATCGACTTGATGAAGCTCAACCGGTCGCAGATTGCCGGGATCTTCAATATTCCGGCGCACATGATCAACGACCTGGAGAAGGCGACGTTCTCCAACATCACCCAGCAATCCATCCAGTTTGTTCGCCATACGGTCATGCCGTGGATCGTGAACTGGGAGCAGGAACTAAACCGCCGCCTGTTCACAGCCGCAGAGCGGGCGGCCGGGTACTACATCCGGTTTAACCTGGCTGGCCTGTTACGTGGTACCCCGCAGGAGCGCGCCCAGTTCTACCACTTTGCCATTACAGACGGATGGATGAGCCGGAACGAGGCCCGTGCCTTCGAAGATATGAACCCGGTAGACGGCCTGGATGAAATGCTGGTCAGCGTCAATGCGGCCAACCCAGTCAAAGACTTTACAGACCCCAAAAAAGAGGAAAACCCCGATGAGTGACAGAGAAACACGCTGTTACGGTGGTGAGGTGCGCGCCCAGCAGGAAGAAAACCAGCCTACGCACATTATCGGCTACGGCTCGGTATTCGATAGCCGCTCAGAGGTGCTCTGGGGCTTTCGTGAAATCATCAAGCCTGGTGCTTTTGATGATGTACTCAAAGATGACGTTCGCGGCCTGTTTAACCACGATCCCAACTTCATCTTGGGTCGCAGCTCGGCGGGTACCTTGTCGTTATCCGTGGATGCGCGGGGGCTGCAATACAACATTGTGGCACCGGAAACCCAGACCATTCGCGATCTGGTGATCAGCCCTATGCAGCGCGGCGACATCAACCAATCTTCCTTTTCCTTCCGCGTCGCCCGTGATGGCGAGGACTGGTATCAGGATGAACAAGGGGTGGTGATCCGTGAGATTACCAAGGTTTCGCGCCTGTTTGACGTAAGCCCGGTGACCTACCCCGCCTATCAGGAGGCTGATTCAGCCGTCCGATCCATGAAAGCCTGGCAGGAGGCGCGTGATAGTGGCGCGTTGCAGAAAGCCATTAACCAACGAATGGCGCGCGAGCGCGTGCTGACTTTATTAAATGCGTAAGGAAAGACCATGCCTATTATCAAATTGCACGAACTGAAGCAAAAACGTAACACCATCGCCACCGACATGCGCGCTCTGAACGACAAGATCGGCGATACCGCCTGGACGGAAGAACAGCGTACCGAGTGGAACAAGGCCAAGGATGAGTTGACCAAGATCGATGAGCAAATCACCCGAGAGGAAGAGTTGCGCGCTCTGGATCAGACCTTTGTGGATGAAAACCAGCAGGAACAGCGCCAGCAGATGAACAACGGGAACCCAGAGCATCAGCAACAGGAAAGACGCGCTGCTGCGTTCGACAAGTTCCTGCGTCAGGGCTTTGCTGAACTGAGCGCCGAAGAGCGTTCCGCTGTGCGTGAGCTGCGCGCCCAAGGTACCTCTCCAGATGAAAAGGGGGGTTACACCGTTCCTACCCAGATGCTGGCTAAAATCGTGGATGCCATGAAAGCTTACGGCGGTATTGCCAGCGTGGCGCAGATCTTGAACTCTTCCAACGGTCAGGACATCACCTGGTCAACGTCTGACGGCACGGCAGAAGAAGGGGAGCTGCTGGGCGAAAACACGGCCGCATCAGAGCAGGATGTTGAGTTCGGTACCGCGATCCTTGGCGCGAAAAAGCTCAGCTCCAAAATCATCCGCGTTTCTAACGAGCTGCTGCAGGATAGCGGGGTTGATATCGAGGCGTATCTGGCTGGCCGCATCGCCCAGCGTATCGGGCGCGGTGAAGCCAAATATATCGTTAAAGGTACCGGCGCAGGCTCACCAGTGCAGCCTAAAGGGCTTGAAGTCTCCGTAACCGGTACGGTGCCGGCCAAGGCGGTAACGCTTGATTGGACGGACATTAACGCCCTGAAGCACAGCATTGATCCTGCCTACCGTAACGGGCCTAAATTCCGCCTGGCATTCAACGATTCCACGCTGAAAACGCTCACTGAGCTGGTGGACGGTAATAAGCGCCCGCTGTGGTTGCCGGATATTGTTGGCGTTGCGCCTGCGTCGGTGCTGGGCATGCAATACGTTATCGATCAGGCCATCGAAGACATGGCACCAGGCAAGAAGTTTGTTTACTGCGGTGACTTCAATCGCTTCATTCTGCGCCGTATCACCTACATGACGTTGAAACGCCTGGTTGAGCGCTATGCCGAGTACGATCAGACCGCGTTCCTGGCGTTCCACCGCTTCGACTGTGTACTTGAAGATGCCTCAGCGATCAAGGCACTTGTCGGTACTGCCAGCAAGTAAGCTATCGAGCTGACGGTACCCGCTACGACAGGTTTTTTTATGCCTGCTATCCAGGAATGGTGGCAGGCATTGGAGGATTTATGGTTCCTTCCCTCGAAGAACTGAAATTACAGTGCCGCATTGATGCTGACGATATTATTGAGGATCAACTCCTCACACTTATGTGCGCAGCCGCCAAACGGAGGGCTGAAAACTTCATTAATCGAACGCTTTATGATGAAGCCGTGCCAGAAGGTGAGGGTGAGGGGCTTGTGATCAGCGCCGATATCAAACTGGCGCTGATGCTACTGGTAGGTCATTGGTTTGAGAGTAGAGAGGAGGCTACAGGGGTACAACAAACCAGTATCCCATTTGGTTTTGCCTCTCTTTTAGAGCCTTACCGATTTATTCCGCTGTAAGGGGGCGCTATGCAAGCAGGCCGACTGCGCCACCGCGTCACCATTCAGAACTTTGTCCCGGTGGAACTCGCTTCCGGGCAGGAACTGGAGGAGTGGCGCGACGGTAAAACCGTTTATGCCGAGGTGAAAGCGATCAGCGGGCGCGAGTTGGTAGCATCCGGCGCAGAGAAGGCAGAAGCCACTATCCGCGTTTGGATGCGTCACCGCACCGATGTTTCTGCCGCCTCTCGGCTTTTGTGTCTGAATGGCCCGTTTAAAGGGGCTGTATTGGAGATTACCGGCCCACCAATCCCCGATCCCAAGGGTAGACGGCTGGAAATTCTCTGTAAAAGTGGGGTGAAACCATGATCAGCGGCAACCTGGATTTTTCCGGCCTGCTCGACATTTCGAAGGATTTGGAGCTGTTGAGCAAGGCCGAGAACCGCAACGTGTTACGCCAGGCTACGCGGGCGGGGGCAAACGTGCTGCGCGATGAAGTCAAAGCCCGAGCCCCAAAGAAAACCGGCAAACTGGCGCGTAATGTCGTTGCGGTAAACATGCGGGCCAAGGATGGCGGGGCGGTGGCTGGGGTGCATATCCGGGGCCGTAACCCTCGAACGGGCAACAGCGACAATTCGATGAAGGCCAGCAACCCGAAAAATGCTTTCTACTGGCGTTTTATCGAGTTGGGTACGGTGAAAATGGCACCGATACCGTTTATCCGGCCTGCCTACAATGCCAAGGAGGCGGAAGCAGTAGAGGCAGCATTTGCCAAGGTTAACGAGGCCATTGATAAGGTGCTTTCAAAATGACCGAAGCCGACCTGAACGCGTTGTTAAAACCGCTGGTGGGCGGGCAGGCTTATCCCTATGTCGTCAAACTGACGCCCAAGGGAGAGCCCGCAGTAAAGCCACCGTGGATCGTCTACACCGTTCCCGATGAAAATCGGGGGGATGTGTTCTGCGGTACTGCCGAAACAGCCTCCATGGTGCAGATCGACGTGTATGCGACCAGCATTGACGAGGCGAAAGCCATACGTGCCAAAGCCGAGGCAGCGGTGACGGTGTTGTTACCCGCAGAAATCCACCTCTTCAGCGGCCATGAACCCGATACCGGCCTTTTTCGTGCCTCATTCGAATTCCGAGTGTGGCAATAACCCAACCCGCTTGCACAACCGCTTACGAGCGGTTTTTTTATGTCTGGAGAAAACGTATGTCAAGTAAGTATGAAAAAACACAAGGCACGTTGATCAGCGTTTCCGCTGGTGAGGTCAGCGAAGCTAATCCTGTTGGGATTACCTGGCTTGCCGCATCGTGCAGCACCAAGGAACTGAGCTACACGGGTGGCCAAAAGGCTGATATCGATGTTACCACGCTGTGCTCGGAAGAACAGGAGATGACAAACGGCCTGAAAGCCCCGTCTGAAATGACCATTGGTAAAAACTGGAGCGGCTACGATGCTGCCCAGGATTCTCTGATGGATGCGTATGACGATGACAGTCGCCGTGCCATTCGTATCGTATTCCCTTCCGGAAACGGCTTTGCCTACCTTGCCGAGGTGCGTCAAAACAGCTGGAGTGCCGCCACATCCGGCATCGTATCCGCCTCATATACGCTGCGCATTATCGGCAAACCGGTACGTATTTACGCTGTAAACATTCCAGTGACTGGCGTCACGCTGGATAAATCCACCGCCTCCGTGGCTGTTGGTGCCAGCATCACACTGACCCCAACTATCGCCCCGGCGTCAGCCACTAACAACGGCATGACCTGGGCATCATCGGCACCCGAAAACGTCATGGTAACCAATAAGGGCGTCATTACCGGTCTTACCCCTGGCAGTTCAACCATCACCGTCAAGACCACGGACGGCGCTAAAACGGCTACGTGTGTCGTGACCGTCACGGACAAATAGGAGCATTAACCCATGGCAGCAAAGAAATTAAGCCTTAAGGCGCTGGCGTCAGCGCCGATGGCAGGGTTTCGTACCAAGTCGGTAACGATCGACGAGTGGGGTGGGGCCAAGGTGATCCTGCGCGAACCCTCTCCCGCCGGTTGGGGCCAGTGGCGCGAGATTATGGAGCCTGAAGAGCTCAAAGAGGGCACAAAGGCGGTTGCGCTTTCCATCACGGAGCAGACCCAGCGCAACATCCGCGCTGACGCGGTGATGTTTATCGATGTTCTGCTCGATGAAGATCAAAATCCGGTATTTACCCGCGAAGAGCTGGACGAGGTTGTGGGTTTTTACGGGCCGGTGCATTCCCGTCTGCTCAAGCAGGCGCTTACCCTGCAAACTTCGCAGGAAGACGCTGAAAAAAAGTCAGAGAGCCAGAAACCTTCTTCTTGATGCAACTGGCTTTACGCCTGGGTAAAACACTGGGCGAGCTGCAGCAGTCAATCAGCGTCAGTGAATTGCGTATGTGGATGGCCTTTAACCGGATAAGCCCGATTGGCGACGAGCGCAATGATTACCACGCGGCGCAAATCGCCACGGCCGTTTTCAACTCCCAGAGAGCGAAAGATCCTCTGTCTATTTCCAGCCAACTTCTGTGTTGGAATAAAGATGAGGAAGCGGAGGACGCGGAAGAAGATACGTCAGGGCTTGAGGCATTTTTGGGAAAACTGGCTGATTAATACCCGCTCACGTAGCGGGTTTTTTTATAGGTGAAATATGGCATCTTTGCGCGAGCTCATCATTAAAATATCGGCCAACTCCAGTTCGTTCCAATCGGAGATCGCCCGCGCCTCACGCATGGGGGCCGATTATCATCGAACCATGACGCAGGGGAACCGCCAGGCGGCGAATGCGACCCGACAAAGTCAACGGGCTTTAGCCGATCTGAACGTGCAACTTGCCACGGTGCGCGGCAGTGCTCTGGCGATGGCGGGGGCTTTCGCCGGGGCGTTTGCTACCGGCAACCTGATCGCGATGGCTGACAACTGGAACTCGCTGAATGCGCGGGTAAAGCTTGCGACGACGTCTGCGCAGGATTTCAGCATTGCACAAACCGAGCTGATGCGGATCAGCCAATATACTGGTTCAACGTTTGAATCTAACGCCAGTCTTTTTTCGAAAGCATCAAGTTCGCTGCGTGAATATGGGTACACAACCAAGGATATTTTGTCTCTTACTGAAGCGTTGTCTACCGGTTTGCAAGTGTCAGGGGCTTCTGCTGCGGACACCGAATCAACAATCACCCAATTATCACAGGCGTTGGGCCGCGGTGTTCTGCGCGGGCAGGATTTCAACTCCGTTGCGCAGTCCGGTGGGCGGATTATGAAAGCGCTGGCGGATGGTCTTGGCGTTGCGCAAAAAGATCTGAAAGGGCTTGCTGATGCTGGAGAACTGACAAACCCGAAGATCGTTCCTGCTTTGATCAGTCAGCTTGGCCAATTGAGGAAAGAATATGAAACGATGCCTAATAGCGTTAGCGCGGCGTCAACCCGCATCAACAACGCATTTATGCAGTGGATTGGCGGGCAGAACCAGGCGACAGGAACCACGGCAGCACTTTCCAGCATCCTGGATGGATTGGCTAAAAACATTGATACCGTCGCATTATCTCTTGGGGCACTGGTGTCTGTTGGCGCTGTGCGCTATTTCGGCGGTATGGTGTCAAGCGTGGGGAGCGCAACAGCGGGCATGGTATCCGCATATCGCGCTGAGGTATCTCTTGCGGCTGCCCAAGTACGCGGCACTCAGGTTGCAACAGCCAGAGCAAGGGCTGCTGAATACCGCGCACAAAAGGCGTTGGCCGCTGCGCGGGGAACGGATGGGCAGGCGGCAGCGGAAAGACGGCTGGAGGCTACGCAGCGTGGCGTTACGCGCAGTATTGCAGCCAGAACTGCCGCACAAGGCGCATTGAATAATGTGACAGGCTTGGGTAGCCGATTAATGTCTGGGGCGCTTGGCCTGGTTGGCGGCTTCCCTGGATTAATTATGGCAGGCGCTGCTGCCTGGTATGTTTATAACCAAAGGCAGGAACAGGCTCAACAGACAGCCATTGCCTATGCGGATTCGCTGGGTTCCGTCGTTGAGAAGATGCGTGAGCTTAATCAGGTGCAACTGAAGGGGGCTCTCGCTGAGGCGGGCGATTCCATCAAGGCACAAAGAGACAATATTGACGATCTGACCTCTGCTCAGGCAAATGCAAAGGCTGAGCTGCTTGAGCGGCTGAAACTGGTCAAGCAGTTCTCCGTTACGCAGGGGGAAAGTAACGGGCATACGACCAATGCGGCTAAACTTCAGAGAAAATACGATAAAATCACTCGTGACCTGAGCGATGCCCAGACCAAACTGGGTAGAACAATTGCAGATCAAGCCAAGTTGCAAGGTGAACTGAACCGTGTAACCACTGAGTCCGAAGCATCGTTTAATGTTTTTAAAAAGGGGCTGGTTGAAACTTTCCACCTGTCAGAAGCTGCGGCGGTGGGGTTGGCGTCAACGCTCCAGGTGCTTAAGGAGCTCAACGCCGAACAGGGAAAATCAGGTACCAGCGTAACCCCTCCTGTTGATACAGCGAAATATGACGACTTCATTAAAAAACAGCAAGAAAGCCTTGCCCTGTTAAAAGTTGAAGGCGTCGAACGGGCTAAACTGAAAGCTGTACAGGATGCCATCAAAGGTGAGGCGCTGAAAGTTGATGGCGCTGGCAATGTCGTTGCTGATATGAAGGATCAAAAAGCAGCTATCGAGGCCAATGCCGTAGCTGAATACAACCTTCAGGAGCAGCAGAAAGAACGCAACAAGACCACCAAGGCAGGGGCCAGTGTCGCGGGTGATTACCAGCAGAAGATCGCCAGCTTGAACAAGGAAATCCAGATTGAAGGTGTCCGGCTAAAAGAGGGTGACGCAGCGGCTGCATTATTCGCTGCATCTCTTGAATCTGGTACAAAGTGGACTGACGCGCAGCGAGCAGGGCTTGAGGAGCTCAATAAGAAACTTGCAGTGGCAAAACAGCGTTGGGAGGATCACAACGCTGCTATTGCTAACGATCCCTACCGACAGGCAGCCGATACTCAGAAAAAGGCCAGTGAACAGCTACAGCGTCAGATTGCAGACGGCGAAATCAACGGGGCGGAGGATATCGCCCGCCGCAAGCAGGATATCGACACCGCCTATCTGCAGGCGAAGGCCGAGGCCGCTCAGCGTTACGCTGTTTCCGGTACCGCCGAGCTGGCCGGTAATGTCGATCCTATCAAGAACCTTGAAAACCAACTGGCTAAACGGCAGGCCCTGATCGAGAGCTACGCCACTGCGGGTGTGGTGTCGCAAAGCCGCGCCAATCAACTCATTGTGGCAGCGGATCGTGAAGCGATGGAGCAGCGTTACCAGGCATCACTGCAACTGTATGCCAGTCAAGGCGATATGCAGAAGATGGCGGTTGACCTGTTCCAGACCTCACAGGAGCGGCTTGGTAATATGCTTACTGGCATGCTGACGGGTACCCAGACATTCAAGGAGGGCATGACTAACCTTTTCGCTTCACTAACGCAATCCATCATTCAAAACCTGATCGACATCGCAGCACAAGCACTGGTAACCAGCTCATTCATGCAGACGATCACCGGCGTAGTCGGTGGGCTTGCCAGTGGCATTGGTGGGGCGGCATCCGGGGTTAGTGGCGCAGCAGGATCGGCAGGAACGGGCGCGATGGGATTGAGCACGAGCTGGACTGAGTATGACCTTGGCGGCTACACAGGTGCTGGCGGTAAATATGAACCCGCTGGTGTGGTGCACCGTGGCGAATTCGTGATGACCAAGGAAGCTACTGAGCGGATCGGTGTAGAGAATCTTTACGGCATGATGCGTGGCTATGCAACGGGCGGGTTAGTTTCTCCTCCCAATGCTAGCGGTTCTCTGGGCGTACGGGCAACGACTGCTAGCCAACCGATCGGTGTGAGTGTTGGCAGTAACGCGCCGATCGTTAATATTACGGTTGAAAGCGGCGGGCAAACGACGACATCAGTACCGCCAGGCATGGAACAGTTTGGTAGTGAAGTGGGCGCGTTTGTCGATCAGCGTTATCGGGCGTTGATTGGTAAGGACTTAGGCCAAGGGGGCAGGATCACCGCGGCAATCAGAGGGGGCAGATAATGGCGCTGGAAACGTTCACTTATGCCGCCAGGCTAAACCCGACAGGCGAGCACTCCTTCCGGGTTCGTGAGGTGCAATTTGGCGATGGCTATAAACAGCAGGTTGGCGATGGGCTGAACACTGATCTCCAAAGCTGGTCATTAACGTTTGTCGGAAACTGGAAGCGTACTTTTGAGATCAAGAGTTTTTTCAAACGCCACGGCGGATATAAGTCCTTTAAATGGATGACGCCAAATTTTGAGCCTGGGTTGTTCACTTGCAAAACGTATCAGGTAACCGCGCTGGGCAAGAATGGTCGCGGCGATCAGATGTACCAGCTCGCGGCCACCTTCGAAGTGGCATTCAGACCGTAGGTAAAACCATGTCTATCAATACCGATCACCAGGTGCTTGAGCCTGGGAGTAAAATACGCCTGTTCGAAGTAGACGGCAGTCAATTTAGCGGGCCTGAGTTGTATTTTCACAGCCACCCGATCCCTTTTACCCCAGCGGAGCTGGAAAAGGCTGGTGATGATCCGGCCAAACTACCGGCAAAATCTATCTGGTTCGGCGGGCGGGAATACAAGCCGTGGCCGGTGGAAATTGAGGGGTTAGAGGTTACAAGCGACGGTACAGCGCCGAGTCCCACGCTGTCGGTCGGTAATATCGATGGTACAGTGGGTTCAATGTGTCTCGCATACCAAAACCTAGCAATGTTTAAGGTCACGATCCGCGACACCTACGCCCATTACCTCGATGCCCGAAACTTTCCGGAGGGCAACCCGCAGGCCGACGCGACACAGCAAAAGGTTGATGTGTGGTATATCGATCGCAAGATAAGCGGCAACAATACCGGCATCCAGTTTGCACTGTCTTCGCCCGCTGACCTGCAAGGCATCATGATCCCAACCCGGCAAATTCACAGCCTTTGCACCTGGTGCATCCGTGGCCAGTATCGCGGGGCATCATGCGGTTACACCGGTACCAAGTATTTTGACGCTGACGGCAAGCCGGTTAGTGATCCGTCGAAAGATGCTTGTTCTGGCCTGCTGTCCACCGGTTGCGAACCTCGCTGGGGAAAGGGCAATCCGTTGCCGTTCGGTGGCTTCCCTGGCTCGGCTCTGTTGAAGAGGTAGTGATGAGAAAGCACATTATCAGCGCTGTGATGGCGCATGCTGAAGAGGCATATCCCGCCGAGTGCTGTGGGCTGGTGGTGCAAGTCGGCAAGCGGCAACAATATTTGCGCTGTCGAAATACCGCCTCGGAGCCTACCGAGCAATTTAGCATGCATCCGGAGGACTATGCGGCGGCAGAAGATGAAGGGGAGATCGTGGCTATCGTTCACAGCCACCCTGACGCTACAACGCAGCCGAGCCAGCTCGATATAGCGCAATGTGACCTGTCACAACTGCCGTGGATTATCGCAAGCTGGCCGGAAGGCGATATCAGAACGATTATACCCATTGAGGGTATAAAACCGCTGCTGGGCCGTACGTTCGTGCATGGCATATGGGATTGTTACGCTATCGTGCGGGACTGGTATCAGTTGGAGTGCGATATCACGATACCCAACTTCGAGCGTTCGGATGGCTGGTGGGAGCGCGGCGAAAACCTTTACATGCAGCACTATGCCGAGGCTGGATTTATACCGGCTACCGGTGATCTGCTGGTGGGGGACGTAATTATTATGCAGGTGCGTGCCGACGAGCCGAACCACGCAGGGGTATATCTCGGCAGTGGGGTTATGCTCCACCACATGTATGGTCAACTAAGTAAGCATGTTCCTTATGATGGATATTGGCAGGATAGGACGATTATCACGCTTCGCTATAGTGCCTGATCTGCTATTATCTTTCCTTGACCATAAGAGGGATAACAGAATGCGGAAGTTACTTTTAGCCTTTGCGGCCACAACTCTATTGTCTGGGTGTGCTACGGACGCGGTTCCAGTAAAAGAGGCCATTACTGCGCCAAATGAGCGCGTTTTTAATTATCAAGATTCATCGAAAGGCGACTCATCCCTCACTATCATTAGAGATAGCGGGGTGGTTGGTGGTGGTTGTTATATAACAGTGTTTTTAAATGGCGCAAGAGTAGCGAAGTTAGATACTAAAGAGAAAGCAACATTTCATATTAATAGTGGTGAATGGATTGTTGGAGCAGGGCATGAAGGAAGGGGGTTGTGTTCTGGGGGGAAAGAAAGGCAAGAGCGTGATTTTATAATTAAGCCTGGTGAAGAGAAGGATTTAAGAGTTTTCACTGATAATAATGGTAATGTGGATATAAAACCAACCACCATTCAGTAAATCTAATTTTCATATAAAAGGTCGCAAAGCGGCCTTTTATACTTTGGAGGGAGCATGAATACTACACCGCATGAATATAGAATGGTCAGACTATATGGCATTCTTGGGGCGAGGTTTGGCCGGGTTCATAAACTGGTCATATCAACCCCAAAAGAAGCTATCAAGGCACTTTCTATAACTATTCCTGGCTTTGAGCGTTTTTTGAAAACAGCTAAAGAAAGAGGGCTAACCTTCTCTGTTTTTATTGGGAAGAAGAATATCGGCAAAGATGAGCTTGAGTTCTCAGGATGTGAAGATATCCGTATTGCTCCAATGATTATCGGCAGTAAAAAGGCTGGTGTTTTCCAAACAATTCTAGGTGCCGTAATAGTAGCTGCGTCAGCAATCGGCTATTACTTTGCACCAGGAAACCCATTCTCAACTTTTGGTTTTCAAATGGGGGGCGCAATGATGCTCGGCGGGGCGATTCAGATGCTATCACCCCAGCAGGGCGGCCTTGCTCGACGTGAAAGCCCAGATAATAAGCCGTCCTATGCTTTTGGCGGGCCAGTGAACACGATCGCCCAAGGGAATCCCGTCCCGATTCTTTATGGAAAGCGCCGGATCGGTGGTGCCATCATCTCTGCGGGGATTTTTGCGGAAGACCAGCAGTAAGTAACCTGCTTTCCTCATTGGCCAGCCTCGAGCTGGTTTTTTTACGCCTGGAGAAAACCAATGTCTGTGATAGAAGGCCGCAAGGGCGGCGGCGGTGATGCGCGCACACCTGTAGAATCCAATGACTCTCTGCAATCCACCTCTTATGCAAAAATCCTGTTGGCGCTTGCCGAAGGGGAGTTGGCCGGTGGTTTGGATGGTACCAACATTTTTCTTGATGGCACCCCGATCATTAGCCATGACGGTTCGGAAAACTTTCCCGGTGTGAAGTGGGCGTTTCGCCCTGGCACCCCCGACCAGGACTATATTCCCGGTATGCCGGATGTCGAGAACGAGATCACCGTTAGCACCGAGCTCACCAGCCTAAAACCGTGGGTTCGTTCGCTGACTAATACACAGCTTTCCGCCTGCCGTATTCGTTTTTCGTGGTCACAGCTGCACCTGCAGCAGGATAATGGCGATGTGGTTGGTTATCGCATCGAGTACGCGATCGACGTTGCGACAGACGGAGGTGCTTATCGTGAAATGCTGACCGCGGCGGTTGATGGTAAAACCACGACCAAATACGAGCGTAGCCACCGCATAGATTTACCGAAAGCGTTCAGCGGCTGGCAGATCCGTGTACGCCGCCTAACACCGAACAGCACCAGTAACCGGGTAGCCGATAAGATGGTTATTGAGTCGATTACGGAGATGATCGACGTGAAACTCCGGTACCCAGAAACGGCTCTGTTATTCGTCCAGTTCGACGCGAAACAGTTTCAGAACATCCCGCAAGTTTCCTGTGAGCCGAAAGGTAGCGTGGTCCGCATTCCCACGACCTACGACCCGATCAGTCGCACCTACACCGGTACTTGGAACGGCAGCTTCAAATGGGCATGGACGAATAACCCTGCGTGGGTGTTTTATGATCTTCTTATCAATGACCGCTACAGCATTGGCAGTCGTGTGAAAGCCGAGAACCTTGCGCTCACCAAGTGGGATTTGTACGCCATTGCGCAATATTGCGATCAGCTTGTTCCTGATGGTCGCGGGGGTAGCGGTACTGAGCCACGCTTTCTCTGTGATGCTTACATTCAGTCCCAAGAGGAAGCCTGGACGGTTTTACGTGACTTCGCGAACATCTTCCGAGGCATGACCTACTGGGCAAACAACAGTATGAATGCGCTGGCAGACATGCCCCGCGACGTGGATTACATTTATACCCGCGCCAACGTCAAAGACGGGCTGTTTACAGAGAGTAGCGCCAGCGAAAAGACGCACTACAGCACGGCAATGGTGAGCTGGAGCGATCCGGCCAACGGCTACCAGGACTCCGTAGAGTCGGTCTTCGATAACGAGCTTATCCGCCGCTACGACGTCAAGCAGGCCGATCTGACCGCCATCGGCTGCACCCGGCAAACCGAAGCGATCCGCCGCGGAAAGTGGCTACTGCTGACCAATGACAAAGACCGCGTGATTAACTTCACTGTGGGCATGGATGGCAATATCCCGCTGCCGGGGTGGATCATCGGTGTTGCAGATGAGGCAATGGCTGGCCGCCCGCTTGGTGGCCGTATCAGTGCTGTTTCTGGCCGCAACATCACGCTTGATCGCGTGTCGTCGGCAAAGGTCGGTGAGCGTCTGATTGTGAACCTGCCCAGCGGCAAATCACAGGCCAGGACAATCAGTGCCGTGAGCGGAAAAGTAGTCACTGTCTCGACCGGCTACAGCGAAGTGCCAGTGTCAGACTGCGTATGGGCTGTGGATGCGACCGACCTGGCCATTCAACAATTCCGCGTCACTGGCATCACTGAAAAAGAAGACGGTGTTTCGTTCGATATAACGGCCATCGAGTATGATCCGAATAAGTACGCCCGCATCGACACAGGCGCACGTATCGAAGACCGCCCGATCACTGTCATTCCACCTGGCGTTCAGGCTCCACCGCAGAACGTTAAGATCGGCAGCTTTACAAAGGTAAGCCAAGGGCTGGCTGTAACCACATTGCGCGTTACGTGGGATTCGGTCGAAGGGGCGATCGCTTACGAATCGGAGTGGCGGCGTGATAATGGCAACTGGATACCCGGCCCCCGTACATCAACGCTCGGTTTCGAAGTTGCTGGCATTTACGCAGGCCGCTATCAATCCCGCGTCCGCGCGATTAACGCTGCTGAAATTTCGAGTGTCTGGGCAAATGCCATGGAAACGCAGCTTAACGGCAAGGAAGGGAAGCCACCCAAGCCTGTGGGGTTTACTGCATCGCCGTTATTGTGGGGGATAGCACTCAGTTGGGGATTTCCTTCGGGTGCTGAAGATACGCTTAAGACGGAAATTCAATATTCTGATAACCCCGCGGGCAATAACGCCATGCTGCTTTCAGACGTACCCTATCCGCAGCGCAGTTATGAACAATCAGGGCTGAAAGCGGGCCAGGAATTCTGGTATCGCGCGCGATTGGTTGATCGCACAGGAAACCAGGGCGACTGGATTGAGTGGGTGCGGGGGCAATCCAACGCCAATGGAGGGGATTATCTTGAAAATATTGGTGATGGCTTTATGTCATCGGCAGATGGTGATCGTCTTACCAGCCAGATCAACATGAGCCTCGACGGCATTCTCCAGGATGCACTGGCCAATAACGCCACTGTGGATCACCAGTGGGCGCAGTACGGCGAAGTGCGTGCCGATATCCTGGTTGTCAAAACAACGATTGCTGAGGTTGATAAGGCATTTGCTGAAATGTCGACGCAGGTGCAGGCGCAGATCGGGGACGTTACCGCGGCTCTGGAAGATAAACTGACGGCTACGGTTGATGTTGCTGGCGCAACTGCGGTGCATACGCTGAAAGCCGGTGTAAAGATAAATGGCGTGTATTACAGCGCCGGGATGTCTATTGCGGTATTGGCGCAAGCTGGCCAGCCAGTAGTAACTCGCGTTGGATTTAATGCCAATCAGTTCGTACTGATGAGTGGTAGTGGCAGTAATCAATATTCGCCTTTTGCTGTGGTTAACGGGCAGGTGTTTATCAGCGATGCATTTATTCAGGATGCATCAATTACTTCTGCAAAAATTAAGCATGCATCAATCGGTGGTGCTCAAATTACGGATTATCTCCAGTCAGATAATTACTCCCCCGGAAGCGTTGGAATGAAGCTGGGCTTTAGGAATGGTTATGTTGAAATCAATGGTTCAGTACCTGGGCTTGGACGAACTGTTGTCAATAACGATGGTGTGGCAGTTTACGACAGTGCAGGGCAAATAAGAACAAAGCTCGGGAGGATATATTGAGCCGATACGGACTTGTAGTTTATCCCAAAGATGGTGGCGCGGGTGTAGATATCAGTAACGGTTCTAAAGCCTGCGCCTATCGTGGCTTTTTTAACCCAGAGTTTGACCAAAACGGAGAAACATGGTCATACCCGGACCTCTCGCCTGGAGCCTCATTATTTATTGTCCCAAGAAGAACGGTTGCCATTATTCAAACAGGCGCGGTTCCCAGAGTAATATCATGCAGTGGTGTGCAAATATCGGGAGGTACAGTGCATGCCTGGTTTGATGGATTTAATTCCAGGCAGGACAAAGGCAGGCGTCCCATCGAGTTTGATGCCTTTCAGGTATCAGGAGCTGGAGGTGTACCTCGTTATGGACTCCAGCTTATCGATGCAACAGATTACAGCGAAATTAACGATCTGGGCGTTGCGGGGAAATGCGTCTGGCGTGGTGTTGTTACCGTGCGCGGCGCCTGGGCAATCCCCGACATTCCTGATCGTGCCAACGCGATTGTTTTTGCTTACTGGGATCGTGATGATCGCGCTGTGGATTTTGACCGTGAAAGCATGACTGTGAATGTCTATAGAGAAGCAGGTAGAGATGTCATCAGCGACGGCAGTGCAGATTGCCAGATGTGGATATGCATCTTTTCAAACGGCTCTTATCCGGTTCCTCCACGCTATGGATTGGCAATCTGGAATGCCGCAGGGCAATGCACATTCTCCTCTGATAATGCACCGATGCTTTATCGTGGTAATTCATTAAACACACAGCGTATACCGGGTAACTATGCATACCCCGTAGCGGCCACAGCAAAGCCACTGGTGCCGATTTGCCGCCTTGGTATTCATGATGGAATGAATTTATCGAATAACTATCTTGATTATCGCCATGCTGGAATGCGAATGGCTGGCGGTGGCGTTACAGCCTGGCGCACGAAATATATCAACAGTTACGACCATAGCAAAATCAATATTCAGTATCGGCTGACAACAATCAATCTGCCCGTACTGGACGCCGCAGATTATTTTAGTCTTTAAATAAGGGGCAGCTTATGCCAGCAGGAACTATCACGCTCACGACCAACTCGGCTACCGTTAAAGGCGCGGGTACGGCGTTCATCACAGAACTGAAGCCCGGCGATTTTGTTGTAGCGGTTGTCGGTGGTGTTACGTATACGCTGCCGGTGAAAACCGTCGATAACGCGACGCAGGTGACGCTAGTCCGCGTCTACGATGGACCTACGCAAGCCGGAGCAGCATGGTCAGCCGTGCCGCGTGAAACACAGAACTCAATCACCGCCCAGCTCGTCGCTGAAGCATCAAGAGCGCTGCGCGGGTTGAACTATGATAAAGAAAATTGGCAACAGGTATTCAGCGGCACGGGTAATGTCACGGTCAAGTTGCCCGATGGCAGCACGTTCACCGGGCCAGCATGGCGAGGTTACGCAGGACAATTATCTATTCTAAGAAATGATATTAATACAGTAGCGGAGACAACCGCAGGTAAGTTAGCAAAAGATAAAAATCTATCTGACTTAAGCGATAAAGCCGCCGCTCGTACTAGCCTTGGCCTGGGAACAGCAGCAACGGCTAACGTAGGTGCCAATAGTAATCAAATCATGTTAAATGGCGCATGGGGGCTGGGGGGGAGCTATAAAGGATTTAAAACCATTAATAGCAATAATGTTAATTACCTACTTAATGAACTTGGCGAGCGTGGCCTTACAGCCTTTAGAAACAATACGCCAATAAATGACAACGGTGACGGATGGTATACTCCTGCTTGGGGACCGTCGATATGGTGCCGAACAGAAGACGTTTATGCTGCGTTTAACATGGCATCAACAGCAAACCATCTATCAGTATCATGTGGCAACCTTCGCGAAGGCTGGGTAATGCACAAAGTCATTTGGCATAGTTTTAATACAGTTGTTGATGGTAATGGATTTATTAAGAAAGCCTCGCCAATAACGAGTATTTATCGGGATGGCACCTGCAAAAACAATATGGAGTCGGAGGGAGTTACCTGCAAGCGGCTTGATGTAGGCATTTATCACGTTGATGGGTGTTTGGGTTTTTATAACGATAATGGTTGGAAATTCGAAGTACCCAAGGACGAAAACGGCAGTGCATTATTGTGGGTGGACTATGAAGTTAAAAAGGACGGCTCAATTATATTCAAGACGTACCACAGGACAAATGATTGTCCCATTTCTGCGTTGCAGAATAACATTGACGGTTACGCCAATGGTGACAGCATCGATATCCCTGAAGGTAAGTTTTTAATGGTTCGCCTAAACGTTCCAAACAGTCAATTCGCCGAATATGTTCCGGATGATTCAATCCCCATACCAGAGTCGGCATTAGCTGACTAAAAAGTCAGGCTGGTCAATGGATATCCCAGGTGGCCGCTGGATTGATCTGCGTGTTGAGATGCCGCCCTGGATGAGCTGTATTCGGAGCTTGCACAGGGTGAAACGCCCGTACCTATCTAAGAGCCCAGGAAGTGACAACCAGGCTGGGAGAAATCCCGGGTTGCAATTTCTGAGTTATCGACTACGTTTACTAGCGCAGTATAGTTATCATTTAAATCAAAGGAATTGTTATGATTAAGAAAGCGTTAATTATCTCCATGTTTGCTCTGGGTCTACCTTCTTTCGCTTCCATTGCTGCCGATGCTACAACTATGGCACATGAAGAGGCAGCGGTTAAGCATGAAACCGCCGCTAAGCACCACAAGAAGGCTGCTAAGCATCATAAAGAAGGAAAGCACGAAGAAGCCAAGAAAGAATCAGCTTCGGCAATGGAACACTCTAAAGTTGCTCATGAAAAAACCATGGCTGCTGATGCAGAAAGTGCCAAGAAGTAAATTTTAATAGTGCTGCCCCTGTATCATTTTGGCAATGCGTGCTGAATTTTCAATAACGATACTGGGGCAGTACTCTGCACTGGATAGCTATCTGTCAGTTCCGCTAACAGTCATGCTGGATGCATGCAGAACTGGAAGAATTAATGCCATGCCCACCAAGTGATTATGTTGAAAGCAGCAGCCGATATCAGAAGAACTACTGTGATTAAAAAATTGGTGTCAATGTCTGGCTTCAAGCAAAAATCCTTCCGTGGTGGCATCAAGTTATGAAATATAGTCACTATCCACGAATTTGCAATATTCACGACTGAAACCAGTCATCAGCACTTTCCCACGTCTCCTGCAGTATTTCCTCGATCGCCTCTCTATCTGCTGGTGTCGCCCTGCCAACTGATAGCCCATCCATGCCACCTAGCCGAACAGTAGCCACCGCGTCAGGAAACTTACGCTGTAGGCGCTTGTTCAGTTCAATGGCCAGAGCAGACGCAGCACCTGCCGGCAGCTTTTTTTTCTTATCGATAGTCACTTCAATATGCAGCATGGTTTAGCCCTCCACGATTTAACTGTTTATTTGTACAGTTAAATTATTCTTTGTTCAATATGGATTTTAGCAAAGCTTCAAATTTTTCGAGAAGGAAGGTTTTAAGAATAGGTGCCAGGTGAAACGCCTGTACATATCTAAGAAATCAAGGAGTGATTAGCAGCCCCGTTAGAAATCCCTGTCTCTACGTTACGATGGGGCATAAATGGGGCAAAAACTTTGCAAATATGGGTAGAGCTGAGCTGGAAAGACTAAACAGTAAAGGTAGAAAAGTGCAGTTAAAACATAGGATAAGCAGTGTTAAGCAGACCTGGTAAAAAGAGGCTCAGTACTGTATAGACGTATTGAGCCACGTTGCTCCGAGCCTCTCTATCAGTTTTTATAGGATGTCTGGCGGCCTGAGTGTAGCCCGTTTCAGCACCGGTTCCCAGATCCCCTATGACGATCGCCAAGTATAACCGCTAATGCTCACCATTAGGTGAACTTTGCTGTTTCTTAAGGGGTGACGACGATCGCCACGCGACGGTTTTCAGCACGCCCGCTGGAGGTGGCGTTACTGGCTACCGGTTGGCGTTTACCCATGCCGCGAGTTTCTATATTGGCACGCGGGATGCCGACACCAGCCAGGACATCGGCCACGGCGTTGGCGCGGCGCAGTGAAAGCTGGTCGTTGTAGCTGTCTTCACCGTAGTTATCTGTGTGGCCGTCCAGGCGGAATTGCACGATGTCTACGCTCTTCAGCGCCTTGCCCATCTTCTCGACAATCTCGGTACTTTGCGGGCTCAATTTACCGACGTTGTTACCGAACAGCACCTTGTCGGAAAAACCAAACTCCCAACCGTTTTCGGTCAGTTTGAACCCCTGTGCCTGCAGTAAAGCGATCTGTTCTGCCGTCAGCCCTTGTGGCTTGCTCTGGCAGCCTGCCAGCGTGAGCAAGGTGATAAACACTAATGCCAGTAGGGAAAAAGACCGTTTAAAATTTTGCTGTAACATTGATTTTTCTCTTTTTGGTTGTTTGAGACCCGGTGCTGACGCTATTTGCGCATCGCTAACCGCCAGCCTCCATGGGACAGGTGTTTTGCCCGGTACATTGCGTCATCCGCTTCGTGCAGCAGTTCCTGAGTGGTAGAGGCATGTTCAGGGTAAAATGCGATGCCGATACTCAGTGCGGCGATCACTCTTTCCTTGTTGGGCAACACAATGGGTTGTTGCATACACTCGATGATGATGTCGGCAATCGGCAGCACATCGTTGGTGTCTTTGAGCGGTGCCAGCAGGATGGCGAATTCATCGCCCCCCATCCGGGCGACCAGATCGTGCTTGCGCAACCTGCTGCGCAGGCGTTCTGCGATGGTGATCAAGACGGTATCACCGGCAGCATGGCCATGGTTATCGTTCACCTCCTTGAAACGATTGCCGTCGATAAACAGTACCGCCAGCTTTTCATCGGGTTCGAGCTCTGACAGCGCGCGGCCCAACTGAGCTTCAAAGAAGGCCCGGTTTGGCAACCCGGTCAGGCTGTCGTGGGTGGCTTGGTGGGTTAATGCGTCATTTTCTTGTTGCAGGTGCCGTTGCCAGGCTTCGATTTCATCCAGCAGGCCGTTAAAATCACAGCTCAGTTCGTGCAGTTCGGCAATCGGTGCTGAAGGCACCCGCAGTTCGAAAGTCCGATCGCGGCGTACCGTATGGGCAACATTGGTGATATCGTCCAAGGAGGTCACGATCCCTCTGAGCATTCTGCGGGAAAGTATCAGGGCGCACAATGTACTGAGCATCAGGCAGGCAATCATGCCTACCATGCCGCGCAGCAAGAATTTCAGCAGACTGCTGCCATTGCCGGTCAGCCAGACCAGACCTATCTGTTTGCCTTCACGGGCAATGGGCAAAACCACCGCTTCCGGCAAGATCCAGCGGGCCACCATCTGTTCCAACCCATGCAATGGGCTATCCGCTGGGTGGCTCCAACTGGCCAAAGCGACACCCTGCATATTCAGGATTTTAGCCTCTGACACTTCTTCGTTGGAAGCGATCAGCATCAACGCTTCGCGAGCGGCGGGGCGGTCTTCAAACACCACGGCGGCTTCAGCGGTATAACTGATCGAGCGGGCAATCAGATGCAGGTTATGGTTGGCATAGGCTCGAAGGGCAAACAGCGCAAGCAACGTCAGGAAGATCCCTGCGGCACCGACGGCGATCAACGCCAGACTCAGGTTCATCCGTTGCAGCACTTGGCCCAGCGTAGGGCGAGAGGTAGCCGAACCTTTGTGACCTAACAGTTTCATTGCGGCGGCCCCTTTTTACGCGCCAACTGCAGCACGTTAGGGTGCACACGCACGCCACTGCGCGCCAGTGAGTCCAGATTCACTTTAAAACCCGCCTGATCGTTGCTGATTTGCAAACAAAAGGCACTGCCAACAGCACATTCCATATCCTTTTCGCTGATGCTGAGGATCGAGTGACCCGAAATCCGGTGGAAGAAATCTTGTTTCTGGGCGTCATTAACGTCGCCCAAATACACTACATCGCAGCTAGTTGCCAACTGCGGATTATCTATCTCGATCCGCAAGGTTTTGATTGGCTGCGGTGCTGTCAGCAACACTGGGTCGAACAGACCTTCGGCATACTGGACAGGCGCAGTCACGCACAAGCGGATCGGATCAGGTTTGGCGGGCCAGCGAGCATAGCTGATAATCCCCACCACCACGGTGGTGACGGTATGAATGCGTTTTTGGTAGGGATCTTGTGTATCAGCCCCGGCCAAGCTGGGAAACGTCAACAGAGCCAGCAGCAGTATCGGTAACATGCGACGCGATCGGACCGGGTTGCTACATAAACCCAGTGTCCTGACAGCCAACTTCCTGGCCTTTATCGACATCTTCATTTGCCATTCCTGCCTACGGCCGGCTTGATGGCACGGCAGTCTGATACTAAATAATTGAGCCTAGTCGAAAAGGGTAAAACTTTGCCGCGTACCATCAATCGCACTACCAAAAAAGCATAACCTGACCGTCTTGAGGGCGAATTGTATTATAAGAGCAGTTTGTTGTGCGCTTTATGCTCGGTTTTATGAGATTTTTCCTAGGTATTTTTAACGTTATAAAACGCCCGGCAGGGTTTGCCGGGCGTTTTAGTGAAAATTGCGAGTCCTAAGGTACTTATAATAACGTTTTTCGGCTCGCTTTGATGCGGTTAATCACCCATTTTTCTACTTCCACTATCAGGAATAGCGCAATGGCTATCATCAGCGTCACGCCCCAATAGAACAGCGGCAGCGGCGCGGTGCCAAACAGCGCGTTCATAAACGGCAGATAAATGATGGCCATCTGTAGCAATAACAACACGCCACTGACCAACCACAGGCCCTTATTGAGGAACAATTGGCGGTTGAGCGGGAAGCGGTCTGCGGTACGGCAGTTGAACATGTAAACCCACTGCGCGGTGACCAGGGTTTGCAGCAGCACGGTGCGGATCAGCTCGCTGCTGTAGCCGCGTGGCGCCATCCAGGCTTCCAGTGCGAAGGCGCTGATGGCGATCAGCACGCCGACGAAGCCGATGCGCCAGATAGCGTGCAGATCCAACACGTTGCTGCCCGGCATCCTTGGTTTACGGTGCATCAGCCCTTTTTCGGCGGGCTCATAGGCCAGGCCAAAGGATAGGGTAGTGGAGGTGGCCATGTTCATCCACAGGATCTGGATGGGCGTCAGCGGCAGCATGGCACCAGCCAGAATGGCGATGATGATCAGCAGGCCCTGTGCCAGGTTGGTCGGCAGCACGAACAGGATGGTTTTCTTCAGGTTGTCGTAAACACGGCGGCCTTCTTTTACCGCGCTGGCGATGGTGGCGAAGTTATCGTCGGTCAGCACCATATCGGCGGCTTCTTTAGTGACCTCGGTGCCTTTGATCCCCATGGCGATACCCACGTCGGCCTGTTTCAACGCTGGTGCATCGTTGACGCCGTCGCCGGTCATCCCTACCACGCCGCCTTTATCCTGCAGCGCTTTTACCAGACGTAGCTTATGTTCCGGGCTGGTACGGGCAAAGATATCGTAGTGCACGGCGGCTTCAGCCAACGCCTGGTCATCCATATGTTCCAGCTCGGAGCCGGTGATAGAGTCCTGGCTGTTGCCAATTCCCAGCATGGCACCGATGGCCATGGCCGTTTTCTGGTGATCGCCGGTGATCATCTTCACGCGGATCCCCGCTTGCTGACATTCGGCGATGGCTGCGACCGCTTCAGGACGTGGTGGATCCATCACACCAGCGATACCGATAAACACCATCTGCTGGCGGATATCGCCGTGATCCAGTTCCACTTCGCCGTCTGGCGTCGTTTTACTGGCGGCGGCCACCATGCGTAAACCTTGCTCGGCGAAGCGCGACATCTCCGCTTCCCAGTAGCCGAGGCGGAAGGGCTGGATGCCGGAATCGGTCAGTTCGAACTCGCACAGTGAGAACAACACGTCTGGCGCACCGGTAAGGAACACCTGATTTTTGCCTGCGACCTGGCTACGTACCGCCATGTATTTGTAACTGGAGTCGAACGGGATTTTAGCCAGTTGGCGTGCTTCACCAATCGCTAATCCAGCTTTCATCGCCAGCACTTTCAATGCGCCTTCCGTCGGGCTGCCGGTGACCAGCCAACGGCCGCTGTCATCCTGCTTGACCTGGCTGTCGTTACACAGGGTGATCGCGGTAATGAACTGCGCTAACGGTGGGATATCTTGAACTTGCGCCGGTTTGTTACTGTCGGCAAAGAAAATGCCGCCAACCGGTTCATAGCTTTCCCCTTCCACGCGGTAGGCATGGTCAGCCATGATGACGTTTTTTGCCGTCATTTCGTTCATGGTCAGCGTGCCGGTCTTGTCTGAGCAGATCACCGTCATCGAGCCCAAGGTTTCTACCGTAGGCAGTTTGCGGATAATCGCGCGGTTACGTGCCATCGACTGCACGCCCAGGGACAAGATAATTGAAATGATGGCAGGCAGACCTTCGGGTACCGAGGCCACCGCCAGGCTGATCAGCGCCACCAGCAGCTCACCGAGCGGCATATCACGCATCGTGAAGGCAAACACGAACAGCAACACCATCATCACCAGGATCAGGATGAAGATGTTTTTGCCCAGGCGATCCATCTGTTGCAGTAACGGGGTGCGCTGGGTCTTAACGGTCGAGATCATCTCGCTGATGTGGCCGAGTTCGGTATAGCCGCCAGTTGCGATAACCACGCCCTTGGCATTCCCGGCGCTGATAGTGGTACCGGAGAACAACAGGTTGGTGCGATCGCCAATCATTACTTCATCAGGGATAGCGTCGGTTTGCTTCGAGACCACGGTAGATTCGCCGGTCAAGATGGCCTCTTCAACCTGAAGGTTGTGAGATTCCAGTAGCCGCAGGTCGGCGGGAATTTTATCGCCAGGGCGCAATAATACGATATCCCCCGGGACCAAATCTTCCGCATTCACGGTGTGGTTAATTCCGTCTCGTACCACAATAGCCTGGCTGGAAAGCATATTCTTAATGCCTTTCAGCGATTTCTCTGCGCTGTTTTCCTGCACAAATCCGATAAGGGCATTGATCACGGCAACGCAAAGAATAACCACCGTATCGATCCAATGCCCCATAATGCCTTTGAGGAAGGCGGCGGCCAGCAGAATATAAATCAGCACATCGTTAAAGTGGGCAATAAAGCGCATAAAGGCGCTTTTGCCTGCCTGCTCCGGCAGGGCGTTGGGGCCAAACTTCTTCAGCCGTTCGGCGGCTTCCTGTTCGCTTAGGCCTTGTTGCTGAACGTTTAAATGCTGAAGCGTTTGTTCAATATCGTATTGATACCAGGCTTTTTCCGGCTTGGGTGGCGCTTGGTATTCAGTGGGGGAATGTTTTGGCATGGAGTGCCTCTCCTTAAAGTCGTTCGAATCTAAGTCCCCATCTGTGTCGGCAGCCCTTTTGCCGGGTTGATATTCCATTGTTTTCTGTCACACAGACGTTAAAGGTAGTCATTTTCAGTTAGTGGGTGGCCAATTATCTGCCGCGTGATAGTAAATAATCGCAAACTTGAGTTTTTGATCTGAGATAATAAAAACAAAGTAATAGGAATTGTTTTAATCAGTGAGAAAATGTTTCTCTATTAATGTCTCTTTAACGTCATTTTTTGTATAGGAAAACTCGTGTCTGCATAGAAAACTATAGAACACCGGGGTTATTGTGTGATGAAAAAATTGCCCATAATCCCATGATTTTTCAAAACGTCGTCTTGTTGTTCTGCCTGGCGATTGCGCCAGGCAGGGTGGTTTTCATCTGGGTTGATAAACTTGTTATAAAGTAATGAATGGATACGCGTTTTTGCTGTCTATGATTAATACCTGATGCCAGCCCATGGTGGCGGCACGGTTTTGTTCCCGGCGTGGCTTCCCACGGTGGGGCGTGAGATATTCGCAGAGCAGGATCTACTGGCCCGTTGGCTGCTGACGCGGCGCGGCAGCGGGGTGGATCGGTTCTGGCAAGCTAACCCAGCGAGGAAAGAGTAAGTATGGTCAAGGTGGACAAATGGCGGTTGTGGGCTGTAGGCCTGTGCCTGACGGCATTTTCTGGTGCAACATTGGCAGACTCCCTGGACGGCGAACGCCAGCGTTATCTGCAAATCAAGCAGGCCTGGGACAGTAAGCAGATGGACGTGGTGGCGCAGTTGATGCCAACGCTGCAGGATTACCCCCTGTATCCTTATCTGGAATATCGCCAGTTGACGCAGGATCTCAGCACCGCCAGTGCGGCTCAGGTCCAGCAGTTTTTGCGGTTGCATCCTACGTTGCCACCCGCAAAATCGCTCTCTGCCCGTTTTGTGAACGAGCTGGCGAGCCGTCAAGATTGGACTACCCTGCTGGCCTTCAGCCCGCAAGAGCCTAAACCTGTTGCGGCGCGCTGTAATTTCTATTACGCCAAGTGGGCCACCGGCGATCAGCAGGCAGCTTGGGCTGGTGCCGATGATATCTGGATGAGCGGTAAAACCTTGCCAGGCTCCTGCGATAAGCTGTTCAGCGTCTGGCAGGCTGCCGGTAAGCAAACGCCGTTGAATACGCTGGCACGGATGAAGCTGGCGCTGAAAGAGGGCAACAGCGGCCTGGTGAACTACCTGTACCGCCAACTCCCAAGCGATTATCAGACCATGGGGGATGCGCTGGTACGGTTGCAAAACGATCCCGCCACGCTGGAAGCCTTCGCCCGTAGCGTCGGCCCAACAGATTTTACCCGTTCGGCTACCACCATCGTATTCGCCCGTCTTGCCCGTCAGGACGTAGAAAATGCTCGAGCTATGATCCCAACGCTGGTCCGCCTACAGAAAATGAGCGAAAGCGAGAAGTTGGCAATGGAGGAAGAGGTGGCCTGGCGGTTGATGGGCAATGATGCCACCTTTGAGCAGACCCAATGGCGCGATCAGGTGATCCTGCGCAGCCAACAGCCAGCCTTGCTGGAGCGCCGCGTGCGTATGGCGCTGGGCGTGGGCGATCGTCAGGGGCTGAAAACCTGGCTGGCACGCCTGCCTGAAGAATCGCGGAACAAGGATGAATGGCGCTACTGGCGTGCCAGTGTCATGATCGATGAAGGTAAACGCAGCGAAGGGGAAGCGATACTGCGTAGCCTGATGAACGAACGCGGCTTCTACCCGATGGTGGCGGCGCAAAAACTGCAGGTGCCTTATCCGGTGATGGTCGCCGTGGCGGCAAAACCGCGTACCGATCTGGTGAGTGGCCCGGAGATTGCCCGGGTGCGTGAACTGATGTACTGGAATATGGATAACCTGGCGCGCAGCGAGTGGAGCTCATTCGTCGCCAGCCGCAGCCGCCCGGAGCAGGAAGCGCTGGCCCGCTATGCCTTTGAGCAGAAATGGGCCGATCTGAGCGTACAGGCAACGATCGTTGGCAAACTGTGGGATCATCTTGAAGAACGTTTCCCGATGGCCTGGCCACAGGAATTCCGCCGTGCTACCGAAGATAAAGGCATTACGCCGAGCTATGCCATGGCGATAGCCCGCCAGGAGAGCGCCTGGAACCCGAAAGCGCAGTCGCCGGTCGGGGCCGCAGGTTTGATGCAGGTTATGCCGCGCACCGCGAAACATACGGTGGATCTGTTCGGTATCCCGGGCTACAGCAGCCCGAGCCAGCTGTTTGATCCGCAAACCAATATCACCATTGGCACCAGCTATCTGGAGTCGGTGTACCAGCAATTTGGTCGTAACCGTATTCTTGCGTCTGCGGCTTATAACGCTGGCCCATCACGGGTGAATACCTGGTTAGGCAATAGCGATGGCCGGGTAGATGCCGTGGCGTTTGTGGAAAGCATTCCGTTCTCGGAAACCCGTTCTTACGTGAAGAACGTGCTGGCCTATGACGCGTTTTATCGTCACTTCATGCATCGGCCAGCGAAGGTGCTGACGGATGCCGAGTGGCAAAGACGTTATTGATATCCCCGTCGTCTTTCAAGCTGTAGCGTTGTTACCGGTATTTTGACGCTTACTCGCGGTATGCTATGCTGCTGTACTAGTTAAATAGTATGGTGGCTGGCATGACGCAATTATCGCTAAACGATCCCGCTCTTTCAGAACAAGGCAATGAAGATTGGCTGCGCTTTGTCGCACTGCTGCAGAGTTCGTTCGATCAGGATTTGCACCAACAGTTGATGCAACTGCTACTGACGCCGGATGAGCGTACTGCGCTGGGGACACGGGTGCGTATTATTCAGGAACTGATGCGTGGCGAAATGAGCCAGCGCGAGCTGAAGAATGAGCTCGGGGCAGGTATCGCAACCATCACCAGAGGATCAAACAGCCTGAAGATGGCGACGCCAGAGCTGAAACAGTGGCTGGAACAGCAATTACTGGGGTGAAGCAATCACCCCGGTGGCTTATTGCTGCGGCGTATTATTACTGCTGTGGCTGCGGTAAATCGGATTGTGGAACGGCACCAGTGCCAGCAGCAACGCCTGGTGGTAAACGCTGGTGCGGCTCAGTCGACCATCGGTAAAGATACCGATCGCTCCCCCCTGACGTTTGACTTCGCTATTGCCGGTGATCAAGGTCATTTCATCGCCTAACTCGCGACCGGCTCGAATACCCTGTAAAATTGATTCTGGCAGCATCAGGCTGGCAGAACGCGATTCGCCACGGGTCGTCGGATTTTCTACCGTCATCCAGGCGAACGTCATATTTTCTTCGATCCCGGCTTCTACTCCGACCCAAAAGTCGGCTTCTGGCCGCACCTGCCGCGCTTCCATCACACGCTGGCGTGCGCCGGTACGGGTTTCGGTATTGCCAATGGGTTGCAGTGAAACGCCGCTGGCGACGTCAACCGATTCTATGCGGCATTGGTCTGCGCCAAAGGTATCTTCAAATGCCAGTTGAATAGCCCTGATCTTTGCCGGGTTGGTAGTTGCAGCGATAACATGATACATAACGGCTTTAGCTTCCTTAAAGTGGGGCTGTGTCTTGCCATGATTTTTGATGGCGGCAAGTTATGCGTAGTGCAAGGCACGAGCCACAGATAAACTCAAGTTTCACGCAGTATAACGGAAAAGCATAATGTTACAGGTATACCTCGTTCGCCACGGCGAAACGGAATGGAACGCAGCACGCCGCATTCAGGGCCAATCCGACAGCCCATTAACCGCCACTGGCGTTCACCAGGCTCATCTTGTTGGCAAACGCGTTAGCCGCGAGGGCGTGACGCACGTGATTTCCAGCGATCTGGGTCGCACCCGTCAGACCGCGCAAATCATTGCGGACGCTTGCGGTTGCGACGTTATGGTAGATGCCCGGCTGCGTGAGCTGCATATGGGCGTTCTGGAAGAACGTTTGATCGACAGCCTGACACCGCAGGAAGAGCTGTGGCGTAAACAGATGGTCGATGGTACTGCTGACGGCCGTATCCCTCAAGGTGAATCTATGACGGAGTTGGCCACGCGGATGCATGCGGCGCTGACCGAGTGCCTGAAACTGCCGCAGGGCAGCAAGCCGTTGATTGTCAGCCACGGCATCGCGCTGGGGTGCCTGATCGGGACAGTTTTAGGGCTACCGGCCTATGCCGAGCGCCGTCTGCGTTTGCGCAACTGCTCGTTGTCACGCGTCGACTATCAGCAAAGCCCTTGGTTGGCTCCAGGCTGGATTGTGGAAAGTGCGGGCGATATCTCGCATCTGGACATGCCCGCGTTGGATGAGCTACAGCGCTAACGGCGGATCGGGATCAGATAGTCGCAACGGATCTCGCTGGGTGGCTGAGGCGGACGCCGGTCACCTTGCGGATAGAAGCGCTCAATATCGTGCCCTTTGCGGCGGGTCAGTTCCAATGCTGGCAGGCAAGTGCCGTACAGTATCAGAATAAAGTCCTGCAGGCCGGAGGCTGGCCCCTGATAGCTGAACATGGCATATTCTCCGCCTTGCAGCGTGATCGGCTGGCCTTCCTGCACCTTGGTCGGCACATGTTGCGCCTCCAGGGCAGTGGTATACAGCACTTCCTGCTCGTCGTCTTTTTCCTGGCTTGGCCGCGAGTGGTGCAGGCCGTAAAGCACCGGTGGCAGGGTGTCTATCTGCCCCAGGTACTGTTGCCAGAATTGGGTACGCAGCTCGGAGCGGAAGCTGGATATTTGCTCCAACGTACAGGAGTAGCTCTGCGTCAGGCCGATCAGGTCCAGCTCGGGTAGCGTGACAAACTCTGGATGTGGCAGCGTAAAGGCGCCCAGACGTATTGGCGGGCACATGCCGAAGGCGTTCCAGTCTTCTGAACGGCGATACAGCGCCGGGGTTTGCGCAAACTGTTTTTTGAATGCGCGAGTGAAGGTCTGCTGTGAGTCGAAACGATACTGCAAAGCAATATCCAGAATAGGCCGACTGGTGAGGCGTAATGCGACGGCGGCTTTGGACAACCTTCTTGCCCGAATATAGGCGCCGATGGCGTTCCCAGTGATATCCTTAAACATCCGTTGCAGATGCCATTTAGAGTAACCCGCTTTTGCCGCCACGTTATCCAGTGACAAAGGTTGGTCCAAATGGCTTTCCAGCC
Organism: Serratia sp. JSRIV004; assembly: GCF_019968705.1. Classification (NCBI taxonomy): domain Bacteria; kingdom Pseudomonadati; phylum Pseudomonadota; class Gammaproteobacteria; order Enterobacterales; family Yersiniaceae; genus Serratia; species Serratia sp. JSRIV004. The sequence goes on from NZ_CP074140.1 coordinate 972,413, forward strand.
AGCTAAGCAGATCACGAATGATACCGGCTTGATCCATAGATCTTCCTCGTAGAGCTTCAGGTTCGGAACCCGAACTGTTTGATTTGTCATGCTGATACCTGATGCCCACTGACTTATTGATCAATCAGTTGCATTACATACGGCGCTTTTGCGATATGCGTTGCGGGAAGCGGGGGAAAACTGGTGTTAACAGGCATTAAGCGATGACGATGCCGCATAATAGCAACTTTTTTCCTCCACGACTCCCAAAGATTTTTTTCGCTCTCTGTGCTAAAAAGAGCTGACTGGGCCGAGGAAAACCCATTTCTATGACCTGAAGCATCGGCGTTCTTATTAGCAGCCCTGTGATTTAACACGCTGTTCTATTGGAGTTAAGTGAATGAAAAAAGGATGGATATTTTTGTTCGGTCTGGCTTGCGCAACGGTTAATAGCGCGCAGGCGGAACAGGTAGGATCGGTCGATACGGTATTCAAACTGTTTGGTCCAGATCATAAAATTGTGGTTGAAGCGTTCGACGATCCCGATGTTAAAAATGTAACTTGTTATATCAGCCGGGCTAAAACCGGTGGCATAAAGGGTGGGTTAGGGCTGGCAGAGGATACCTCGGATGCTGCCATTTCTTGCCAGCAGGTTGGCCCGATTGAGCTGAGCGACAAGATTAAGAAGGGCAAGGCTGAAGGAACCGTGGTGTTCCAGAAGCGCACCTCTTTGGTGTTCAAAAAGCTGCAGGTCGTGCGTTTTTATGATGCCAATCGCAATGCGCTGATCTACCTGAGCTATTCCGATCGGGTAGTAGATGGTTCACCGAAAAATGCCCTGAGCGCGGTGCCCATCATCCCTTGGGGTGAAGCCAAATAATCCAGACGGGCGCAGCATGCAGCGCTCCTACGTTGTAGCCTGTTCAGATGGCATCGCGTCTGGCCTCAACAAAAAAGGGTTCAGCAAGCTGAACCCTTTTTAACCTGTGACGTTAAGACAGGCTTATTCTTCCAGATCGCCGCAGAAGCGGTAACCTTCACCATGAATGGTAGCAATGATTTCCGGCGTGTCCGGCGTGGATTCGAAGTGCTTACGAATACGACGGATGGTCACGTCTACCGTACGGTCATGCGGTTTCAACTCACGGCCAGTCATTTTCTTCAGCAATTCACCACGGGACTGGATCTTGCCCGGGTTTTCACAGAAGTGCAGCATGGCGCGGAATTCGCTGCGTGGCAGTTTGTACTGCTCGCCAGCAGGGCCGATCAGAGAGCGGCTGTTGATGTCCAGCTCCCAACCGTTGAACTTGTAGCTCTCGACCAGCTTGCGCTCTTCGCCGACGCTACCCAGATTCATGGTGCGTGACAGCAGGTTGCGCGCACGGATGGTCAGTTCGCGTGGGTTGAACGGTTTGGTGATATAGTCATCGGCGCCGATTTCCAGGCCAAGGATTTTATCGACTTCATTATCACGACCGGTCAGGAACATCAGCGCGACGCTGGCTTGTTCGCGTAGTTCACGCGCCAGCAGCAGGCCGTTCTTGCCTGGCAGGTTGATATCCATGATAACCAGGTTGATATCATTTTCGGACAGGATGTTGTGCATTTCTGCACCGTCATTGGCTTCATGAACAATGTAGCCTTCCGCCTCGAAAATGCTCTTCAGGGTGTTACGAGTGACTAACTCGTCTTCGACAATCAGAATGTGCGGGGTCTGCATATTTGCTACCTAAAATTGCCAACAAAATAGAAAATAGGAAGTACAGCAGTCTCGGTGTTCTTCCATGGAGGGCAGAGATACCGCTCACGTTCCCTCAATTACCAAACGACTACAGTACGTAAACTCGTTCTTGATGCGCTTTCCATCAATGTCAACAAGATCGCTAGCTGGGTGGGGGGGCTATTTTTTACCACCCCGAATGATGCCAAAACGGCGCATATCCTAACCCTATTAACAGCAATATAACAGTGTGTGCCGAATTCATCACCTAACAAAACTACGCTTTGTTGACATATATCAAATTCAATTGTAGCACGTTAACAGTTTTGTGAAAAACACTTACAGAACTGCCATGTTAAGTCACAGATCGTCAAATTCTGTGAACGATTCAGCTTTGTTGGAGCTGATGCGTTACAATTGAAAGCTAACTGTTTGGGGTGAAAATATAGCGCTTTGTTTTTAATGAAAATTAAAACTTAACCTACATTTATGATTGTTTCGTCCGATTTATAGGTTGAAATGCCTATTTAATAATATTATAGCAAGCGATCATTTACGATGTTAATCGTTTGTAAATATAATCAGACAAATCCCAACAGTCAAAGAACTATTCTCATTATTTTTCTGGAGTCTTGATGCAGCTTCATATCGTGTTAGTCGCGCCCGCTCGGGCGGAAAATGTTGGCGCAGCGGCGCGGGCGATGAAAACCATGGGCTTCACCTCGTTGCGCATCGTCGACAGCGAGGCCCATCTGCAGCCCGCTGCCCGCTGGGTCGCCCACGGTGCTGGCGATATTCTGGATGCGGTGCAGACGTTTGCTACCCTGGAGCAGGCATTGGAAGATGTAGACTTTACCGTTGCGACTACCGCTCGCAGCCGCGCACGCTTCCATTACTACTGTACCCCTCAGCAACTGACGGAGCAGTTGGCGGAACGTCAGCAATGGGTGCATCAGGCTGCACTGGTGTTTGGCCGTGAAGACTCGGGCCTGACCAATGAAGAACTGGAGTTGGCCGATCTGCTGACCGGCGTCCCGATGGTGGCTGATTATCCTTCGCTGAACCTCGGCCAGGCGGTGATGGTGTATTGCTATCAACTGGCGCAGTTAATGTCAGTCAGCACGCAGCAGGAACCCCTGGCCGATGCCGGGCAACTCAACGCGTTGCGGCAACGGGCAGATCGCCTGTTACAAGCGCTGGACGTGGCGGGCGACCAAAAATTGCGCGATTGGTTACACCAGCGGCTCGGGGTCTTGCAGCAGCGCGATACCGTCATGCTGCACAGGTTGCTGCATGATGTTGAAAAAAAATTGACGAAGTGATGTAGGCGTTTTCTGTTGCTTGGCTGGTGTTATTCACTATTTAATCGGCTTTCTTGTGATTTTTTGTTCTGCAATTCTGTTTTTTTATCGGCTTCATCGCGCAGATCCCACTGTGGCCAGTAAATAGGCAAAACAAAGAAATAATTTGACTTGGCCAGACGATTGCTTTAACCAATAGAGGGGACAGAGATTCTAATGAGACAGACAGACAAAATGCGAAACATCAGCCTGAATACGACAATTATTACCACCACCGATACCACAGGTAACGGGGCGGGCTGACGCGTACAGGAAACAGAAGAAAAAAGCCCGCACCTAACCAGTGCGGGCTTTTTTTTCGGCATAAATTCAGGAGATAACAGAAATGCGAGTGCTTAAATTTGGTGGAACCTCGGTAGCGAATGCGGAACGTTTTCTGCGCGTTGCCGATATCGTGGAGAACAATGCACGCCAAGGACAGGTAGCCACGGTATTGTCCGCACCGGCCAAGATCACCAATCATCTGGTGGCGATGATTGACAAAACGGTAGCCGGCCAGGATATTCTGCCAACCATGAGCGACGCCGAGCGCATCTTTGCCGACCTGCTCAGCGGTTTGGCCAAGGCGTTGCCAGGCTTTGAGTACGATCGCCTGAAGGCACTGGTCGAGCAGGAGTTCGCGCAGCTCAAACAGGTACTGCATGGTGTGGCGTTGTTGGGGCAGTGCCCGGATAGCGTCAATGCGGCTATCATCTGTCGGGGTGAAAAGCTTTCTATTGCCATCATGGAAGGCGTCTTCAAAGCCAAAGGTTATCCGGTTACTGTGATTAACCCGGTAGAGAAGCTGCTGGCTCAGGGCCACTATCTGGAATCGACCGTCGATATTGCCGAGTCCACCCTGCGTATCGCTGCTGCGGCCATTCCTTCAGACCATATCATCCTGATGGCGGGCTTTACTGCCGGTAACGACAAAGGCGAACTGGTCGTGCTGGGGCGTAACGGCTCCGATTATTCCGCCGCCGTGCTGGCCGCTTGCCTGCGAGCAGACTGTTGCGAGATCTGGACCGATGTGGACGGGGTTTATACCTGCGACCCGCGTACCGTGCCGGATGCCCGATTATTGAAGTCGATGTCCTACCGGGAGGCGATGGAGCTCTCTTACTTTGGCGCCAAAGTTCTCCACCCGCGTACCATCACCCCGATTGCCCAGTTCCAAATCCCTTGCCTGATTAAAAACACCGCCAACCCGCAAGCTCCCGGCACCTTGATCGGTGGCGAAAGCGTGGCCGATGATACGCCGGTAAAGGGCATCACCAATCTGAACAATATGGCGATGATCAACGTGTCCGGCCCAGGTATGAAAGGCATGGTCGGCATGGCGGCCCGTGTGTTTGCCGTGATGTCACGCGCCGGGATCTCAGTGGTGTTGATCACCCAGTCCTCTTCCGAGTACAGCATCAGCTTCTGTGTGCCGCAGAGTGAGCTGCAACGAGCTCGTCGTGCCCTGGAAGACGAATTCTACCTGGAGTTGAAAGACGGCGTGCTCGAGCCGCTGGATGTGATGGAACGCCTGGCAATCATCTCGGTCGTTGGCGACGGTATGCGCACCCTGCGTGGCATCTCTGCGCGCTTCTTCTCTGCTCTGGCGCGCGCCAACATCAATATCGTGGCGATCGCTCAAGGTTCTTCCGAGCGTTCAATTTCCGTGGTGGTCGATAATGATTCCGCCACCACCGGCGTGCGCGTCAGCCATCAGATGCTGTTCAACACCGATCAGGTGATCGAAGTGTTTGTGATTGGCGTCGGCGGCGTCGGCGGGGCGCTGATCGAGCAGGTTTATCGTCAGCAGCCTTGGCTGAAGCAAAAACACATCGATCTGCGCATCTGTGGCATTGCCAACTCAAGGGCGATGTTGACCAACGTGCACGGCATCTCGCTAGAAAGCTGGCGAGATGAGCTGGCCGAAGCCAAAGAGCCTTTCAATCTGGGCCGCCTGATCCGCCTGGTGAAAGAGTGCCACCTGCTCAATCCGGTGATTGTCGACTGTACCTCCAGCCAGGTGGTGGCCGATCAGTATGCCGATTTCCTGGCCGATGGTTTCCACGTGGTAACGCCAAACAAGAAGGCCAATACCTCGTCGATGAATTATTACCAGCAACTGCGCACCGCAGCAGCCGGTTCTCGCCGCAAATTCCTGTATGACACCAACGTGGGTGCGGGCTTGCCGGTGATCGAAAACCTGCAGAACCTGCTCAATGCGGGCGATGAGCTGATGCGCTTCACCGGTATCCTGTCGGGGTCACTGTCCTTTATCTTCGGTAAGCTGGATGAGGGGATGTCGCTGTCGGAGGCCACCTTGCAGGCCAAGGCCCTCGGTTACACCGAGCCAGATCCGCGTGACGATCTTTCGGGGATGGATGTCGCTCGCAAGCTGTTGATCCTGGCGCGTGAAGCGGGCTATGCGCTTGAGCTGAGCGATATTGAAGTCGAATCGGTGTTACCACCGTCGTTTGATGCCAGCGGCGATGTGGAGAACTTTATTGCCCGCCTGCCGGAGTTGGATGCCGAATTTAACCGCCGTGTGGCCGCTGCTGCCGCGGAAGGTAAGGTGCTGCGCTATGTGGGGGCTATCGAAGAAGGCCGCTGCCTGGTACGTATTGATGCGGTAGATGGCAACGATCCGTTGTATAAAGTGAAGAACGGTGAGAACGCTCTGGCCTTCTACAGCCGCTACTATCAACCATTGCCGCTGGTGCTGCGCGGTTATGGTGCCGGTAATGATGTGACGGCGGCCGGGGTATTTGCCGATCTGTTGCGCACACTGTCATGGAAGTTGGGAGTCTAATATGGTTAAGGTGTATGCACCGGCCTCAATTGGTAACGTCAGCGTCGGGTTCGATGTGCTGGGAGCTGCAGTTTCCCCTATCGACGGCACGCTGCTGGGGGATTGCGTCAGTGTAGAAGCGGCCAGCCGCTTCAGCCTGGAAAATGGCGGGCGTTTTGTCAGCAAGCTGCCGAGCGATCCTAAAGAGAACATTGTTTACCAGTGTTGGGAGCGTTTCTGCCAGGCGATTGGTCGTGAAGTGCCGGTAGCGATGCGGCTGGAGAAGAACATGCCGATCGGTTCCGGGCTGGGCTCCAGCGCTTGCTCGGTGGTGGCCGGTCTGATGGCGATGAACGAATTTTGCGATCGCCCGCTCAACGAGACGCAACTGCTGGCCCTGATGGGCGAACTGGAAGGGCGTATTTCCGGCAGCGTGCATTACGATAACGTTGCGCCGTGCTATCTGGGCGGCTTGCAGTTGATGCTGGAAGAAGAAGGGATCATCAGCCAGGAAGTGCCTGGCTTTAAAGACTGGCTGTGGGTGATGGCCTATCCGGGCATCAAAGTGTCCACCGCCGAGGCGCGCGCCATTTTGCCCGCGCAATACCGCCGCCAGGACTGTATCAGCCATGGTCGCTATCTGGCGGGCTTTATTCACGCTTGCCACACCCAGCAACCGCGTCTGGCGGCCAAGCTGATGCAGGATGTGATTGCCGAGCCTTATCGCACCCGCCTGTTGCCAGGCTTCGCCGAAGCGCGTAAAGCCTCACAGGAGATCGGTGCCTTGGCCTGTGGCATTTCCGGCTCCGGCCCGACGCTGTTTGCGGTCTGTGATGACGGCGCAACGGCGCAACGCATGGCCGATTGGCTGACCAACCATTACCTGCAAAACGACGAAGGTTTTGTTCATATTTGCCGCCTGGATACCGCTGGCGCTCGACTATTGGGATAACGCATGAAACTGTACAATCTGAAAGATCATAACGAACAGGTCAGCTTCGCGCAGGCTATCAAACAGGGCCTGGGTAAGCAGCAAGGGCTGTTTTTCCCGCTGGAACTGCCAGAATTCGAACTGACCGAGATTGATAAACTGCTGGAGATGGACTTTGTCGCTCGCAGCAGCAAGATCCTGTCCGCTTTTATTGGCGACGAGATCGGCGAAGAAGCGCTGTACAAGCGGGTGAAGGCCGCGTTTGAGTTCCCGGCCCCGGTGGCGCAGGTGGAGAGCGATGTCGCCTGTCTGGAGCTGTTCCACGGCCCGACGCTGGCGTTCAAAGACTTCGGCGGCCGCTTTATGGCGCAGATGCTGGCGGAAGTCGCGGGCGATCAGCCTGTAACCATCTTGACTGCAACCTCCGGTGACACCGGCGCTGCCGTTGCCCATGCCTTCTACGGCCTGAAAAACGTGCGCGTGGTGATCCTCTATCCACAGGGCAAGATCAGTTCGCTGCAGGAAAAGCTGTTCTGCACGTTGGGTGGCAACATCCACACCATTGCTATCGATGGCGACTTTGACGCTTGCCAGGCGTTGGTGAAGCAGGCGTTTGACGATCAGGAACTGAAAGAGGCCGTACACCTGAACTCGGCCAACTCGATCAATATCAGCCGCCTGCTGGCGCAAATCTGCTACTACTTTGAAGCGGTGGCGCAACTGCCGCAGGAAGCCCGCAATCAGTTGGTGATTTCCGTGCCAAGCGGCAACTTTGGCGACCTGACCGCCGGGCTGTTGGCGAAATCCCTGGGGCTGCCGGTGAAACGCTTTATCGCCGCCACCAACGCTAACGACACCGTGCCACGCTTCCTGACTACTGGCCAATGGCAGCCAAACGCCACCGTGGCGACGTTATCCAACGCGATGGACGTCAGCCAGCCTAATAACTGGCCGCGTGTGGAAGAGTTGTTCCGCCGTAAAATCTGGCAGTTGAAGGAGTTGGCTCATGGCGCGGTGAGTGATGAAACCACCAAAGAAACCATGAAAGAGTTGGCTGCCTTGGGCTACCTTTCAGAGCCTCATGCGGCGATCGCCTACCGCGTTCTACGTGATCAACTGCAAGCAGGGGAGTTTGGCCTGTTCCTGGGCACGGCACATCCGGCCAAGTTCAAGGAAAGCGTCGAAGAGATCCTTGGCCAGGAGTTACCGCTGCCACAGGCCTTGGCGGTGCGTGCACAGTTGCCGCTGTTGTCGCATAACATGGCAGCGGACTTTGCCGCGCTGCGTCAATTCATGATGACGTTGCCAGTCTGACAAAACCCGTTCCCTCTCCTTGTCGGGAGAGGGAACGGATTGCTCATTGCTCAGGGCGTTTGAATACCAGCTCATTACCCGCCGAAGCCGCTTCATCGAAGGCATACCCTTCCAGATTGAAATCAACCAGCTGTTCTCTGCGCTCCAAGCGATTTTTGATGATAAAGCGGCTCATCAGCCCACGCGCTTTCTTGGCGTAGAAACTGATGACTTTGTACTTGCCGTTTTTCTCGTCCAGGAATACCGGTTTGATCAGTGAACCGTGCAGCTTGGCCGGTTTTACCGATTTGAAGTATTCATCCGAAGCCAGGTTCACCACCACATCATCGCCTTGTTGCTCCAGGGCCTGATTCAGTTTTTCGGTGATCCGATCGCCCCAGAAGCTGTACAAGTCTTTGCCCTTCGGGTTCTCCAGCTTGATCCCCATCTCCAGCCGGTAAGGCATCATCAGGTCCAGCGGACGCAGCACCCCGTACAGGCCAGAGAGCATCCGCAGATGCTGCTGTGCGAAGTCGAAATCCTCTTCGCTGAAGTCTTGCGCCTGTAAGCCGGTATAAACGTCGCCTTTAAACGCCAGCAGCGCCTGACGAGCATTGTCCGGGGTGAAGTCAGGCTGCCATTCGCCAAAGCGTGCGGCATTCAGGCCCGCGAGTTTATCGCTGATGCTCATCAGGCCGGAAATTTGCGCCGGGGTCAGCTTACGGCAGAGTTTGATCAGCTTTTGCGACTGATCCAACAATTCGGGCTGGGTAAAGCGTTCGGTGGCTAACGGGCTTGCATAATCCAGGGTTTTGGCAGGTGAAATAATAATGAGCATGGTCACATCCTGTTTATCAACATGTGGCTACTGTAGCAAAAAGCGCGCAAGACCAGGAGGTATGGCTGTGATAGGGCGCACTTTACGCACGCCCTGGAGGATTAACGCTGCCTGGTCGGCTTCCAGATCCCCGGTTCGAGTTGAGATCCCAGCTCCGGGTAGTGGTTGATGTCAAAGGTGGGCAGCTTGCCGAGTGAACGCTGGTGGTTGTAATCCTTGGCCAATGTGAAGGCCACGTCGGACAGTAACAAGATAGCGGTCAGATTGGTGATCGCCATCAGTGCCATCGAGATGTCCGCCATTTTCCACACCGTGGATAATTCTGCCATCGAACCAAACATCACCATGCCCAAGGCAAAGCAGCGGAAAATCGTCAGCTTGGTCGGATGGTGGTGCTTGAGGAAGATCAGGTTGTTCTCGGCATAGGCATAATTGGCAATGATAGAGGTAAAGGCAAACAGGAAAACGGCGATCGCGACAAAGGGCGCGCCCCAGGAACCGACGGCGCTGGCCATGGCCCGCTGGGTCAGATCGATACCGCTGATGTCGGACGGGGGATTATCCAGTGCACCAGAGGCCAAAATAATCGCCGCCGTTGCGCTGCAAATGACGATGGTATCGACAAATGCGCCAAGCATTTGCACATAGCCCTGCGAGGCAGGGTGTGGCGGATAAGGAGTCGCGGAAGCGGCCACGTTGGGGGCAGACCCCATCCCGCCTTCGTTAGAAAACAGCCCGCGTTGTATACCTTGCGTCATGGCCTGTGAGATCCCGTAGCCCAGGGTGCCGGCAGCAACTTCCTGCAGGCCAAAAGCGCTTTTGAAGATCAACGCCAGGATGGCAGGCATATGCTCAATATTCAGGCCGATGATCCACAGCGCCAGCAGCAGGTAAGCCAAGGCCATAAACGGCACGATTTTTTCTGCGACGCGGGCGATGGAACGAATACCGCCGAAGATCACCATGGCACTCAGGACCACCAACACTATGCCGGCGTACATGGGGTCGATGTTGAAGGCTACGGCACTGGCCAGGGCGATGGAGTTGGCCTGTACCGCATTGAACACCAGACCGAAAGCGATCAGCAGGAAAATGGAGAACATCACACCCATCCAGCGCATTCCCAAGCCTTTTTCCATATAGTAGGCAGGGCCGCCACGGTAGTGGCCGTTATCGTCTTTGGTTTTGTAAAGCTGCGCCAGGGTGCTCTCAATGAAAGAGGTCGCCATGCCGATAAACGCGATCACCCACATCCAGAAGATGGCACCGGGGCCGCCAGCCGTAAGCGCTATCGCCACGCCGGTTAGGTTGTTGGTGCCGACACGAGCGGCAAGTGAAGTACATAGCGCCTGGAAGGACGAAATGCCCGCACCGTCGCTTTTGGTGCTGTTCTTCAGCACGGAAAACATATGGCTGAAATGACGAATTTGAATAAAGCGGGTACGCAAGGTGAAGTAGATGCCGGCACCCAACAGCAAATAGATCAGTACTGAACCCCACAAGATGTTATTGATAAAGTTAATCAGATCCGTCACGTGTTTCTCCTTGTTAAGATTACTGCTCCTCAGGTTCTTCGACTCCGGTGCGGAAAACTTGAGTCAGTTCTTGACAAGAACTTGGCTAAAATCATCCCATTGACGGGAATTACAGCCTTCTTTTGGGTTTTTCGGTGAATAAAACAGCTGCGGGAATTTAACATAATTTCCTGGGGGGATAGCGCGTTAATGCCGTGGCATTGCTTCGGTAATGGCGAATTATCGGTGCGTAACCGGTTGCTCGCACAAGGATAAAACAACCGCCGCCAGCGCGTGATTTTCCTGCCTTGCGCCGGGCTACGTGCATGTTATTATCAGGACAAGGCATGGTTGAACGATGCCAAAAGTTCATGCACAAACGATGAGATAATGCCAACATGACCGATAAATTAACGTCCCTACGCCAGCTGACTACGGTAGTTGCGGATACGGGTGATATCGCTGCAATGAAGCTATATCAACCTCAAGATGCCACCACCAACCCTTCGCTGATCCTCAATGCAGCGCAAATTCCTGAATACCGCAAACTGATCGATGAAGCCATTGCCTGGGCACGTGAGCAGAGCAGCGATCGCGATCAGCAGGTTGCCGATGCCGCAGACAAGCTGGCCGTCAACATTGGTCTGGAGATCCTGAAACTGGTCCCGGGCCGCATTTCCACCGAAGTGGACGCGCGTCTGTCTTATGATACCGAAGCCAGCGTTGCCAAAGCCAAGCGCCTGATCAAACTGTATAACGAAGCGGGCATCAGCAACGATCGCATCCTGATCAAACTGGCCTCCACCTGGCAGGGCATCCGTGCCGCCGAGCGCCTGGAAAAAGAAGGCATCAACTGTAACCTGACGCTGCTGTTCTCCTTCGCTCAGGCGCGTGCCTGCGCCGAAGCTGGCGTGTACCTGATCTCGCCGTTCGTTGGCCGTATTCTTGACTGGTACAAAGCCAATGGCGACAAGAAAGAGTTCGCCCCGCACGAAGATCCGGGCGTGGTTTCAGTGTCTGAAATTTATCAGTATTACAAGCAGCACGGCTATGAAACCGTGGTGATGGGTGCCAGCTTCCGTAACGTCGGTGAAATCATCGAACTGGCGGGCTGCGATCGTCTGACCATCGCACCTGCACTGCTGAAAGAGCTGGCAGAGAGCGAAGGTGCACTGGAGCGTAAACTGTCTTATACCGGCGAAGTGAAAGCGCGTCCGGCACCGCTGACCGAGCCTGAGTTCTACTGGCAGCACAACCAGGATCCAATGGCGGTTGAGAAACTGACCGACGGTATCCGCAAGTTTGCCGTAGACCAGGGCAAGCTGGAAAAAATGATCGCCGATCTGCTGTAACAGCGGCAATCAATCAGCGCAGAAGGTGGCCTCGGCCACCTTTTTTTATACCTGAATATCCACCTCATTGAGCAAACACCCTATACTCCCGTGATGAATCTCCCTTGGGTAACCGGGGCATAAAACAGAGGTAAAACATGGATACATTACGCATTGGTTTGGTTTCTATTTCGGACCGCGCTTCAGGGGGCGTTTATCAGGATAAAGGGATCCCGGCGCTGGAAGAGTGGCTGGGCAGCGCTTTGGCGACGCCGTTCACCCTGGAAACCCTGCTGATCCCCGACGAGCAGACGCTGATTGAGCATACCCTGTGTGAGCTGGTTGATGAAATGGGCTGCCATCTGGTGTTGACTACCGGCGGCACCGGCCCGTCCCGGCGTGACGTGACTCCCGATGCTACCCTGGCAATTGCCGATCGGGTCATGCCGGGTTTTGGCGAGCAAATGCGCCAAATCAGCCTACACTATGTGCCAACGGCAATTCTTTCACGTCAGGTTGGGGCGATCCGTAAACAGGCGTTGATCATCAACCTGCCGGGGCAACCCAAATCGATTAAAGAAACGCTGGAAGGGGTGAAGGACGAGGCAGGCAAGGTGGTGGTGCACGGTATTTTTGCCAGCGTGCCTTATTGCATCCAACTGCTCGAAGGCCCCTATGTAGAGACCCACGAGGCCGTGGTAGCAGCATTTCGTCCCAAGAATGCGCGGCGCGAGATAAATCTCTAAATTTCAGCAATCTGCGGGATAACCTTCAGCGCATCTGGTGTGAAAGTATTTTGCCGTTATAGTAAGAAACTTTTTACAGTTAGCCATTATGCTTTCTGTGTCTTTCCTGTTTCCTCTAACGGTATCTTATGCATCACGATAATAATCGCCGGCTCAACCGGCAAGATTATAAAACTCTGACGTTGGCTGCCCTGGGCGGTGCGTTGGAGTTTTATGACTTCATCATTTTTGTTTTCTTTGCTGCGGTAATGGGCGATCTGTTCTTCCCGGCGGATATGCCTGAGTGGCTGCGCCAGGTGCAGACCTTTGGTATCTTTGCTGCGGGCTACCTGGCTCGGCCACTGGGCGGCATTATCATGGCGCACTTCGGCGATCTGGTGGGCCGTAAAAAGATGTTCAGCCTGAGCATCCTGCTGATGGCGTTACCGACGCTGGCGATGGGGATGCTGCCCACCTACGCCAGTATCGGTATTGCCGCACCGTTGCTGCTGCTGTTGATGCGGGTTCTGCAAGGCGCGGCGATCGGGGGTGAAGTCCCTGGTGCCTGGGTATTTGTGGCGGAGCATGTGCCGCGCAAACGCGTTGGTTTTGCCTGTGGCACGCTCACCGCTGGCCTGACGGCCGGTATCCTGCTCGGCTCGCTGGTGGCCACCATCATCAATACCACGCTCAGCCAACAGGCCATTCATGACGGTGGCTGGCGTATTCCGTTCTTCCTGGGCGGTATCTTTGGTCTGTTCGCCATGTATCTGCGCCGCTGGTTGCAGGAAACCCCAATCTTTATCGAGATGCAGGCGCGTAAGGCGCTGGCAGAAGAGCTGCCGCTGAAATCGGTGGTGATGAATCATCGCAAAGAGATCGCGGTCTCGATGCTGCTGACCTGGCTGTTGTCGGCAGGCATTGTGGTGGTGATCCTGATGACGCCAACCTACCTGCAAAAACAGTTTGCCATAGCCCCGGCGCTGTCATTGCAGGCCAACAGCATCGCCATCATCATGCTGTTTGCTGGCTGTATCGTCTCTGGTTCGGCGGCGGACCGCTTTGGCGCCAGCAAAACCTTTATCGTCGGCAGTGTGCTGTTGGCAGGGTGCAGTTGGCTGTTCTATCAGTCGGTGGCAACACATCCAGAAATGCTGTTCGCCACCTACGCGCTGGTTGGCTTCAGTGTGGGGATCGTCGGTGCGGTGCCTTACGTGTTGGTGCGGGCTTTTCCGGCGGAAGTGCGATTTAGCGGGATTTCGTTCTCCTACAACGTGGCATACGCGATTTTTGGGGGTTTAACCCCGGTATTTGTCACGCTGATCATGAAGTTAACCCCGTTAGCGCCCGCTTACTATATGCTGGCGTTATCGACGCTCGGCCTATTACTCGGGATCTACCTGCGTCGCGACCTGAACAGTGAAAAAACAGTCTTGAACTAAGCGATTTTCGCCCAATAAAAAACCCTGCGATTAAACACCGCAGGGTTTTTTTATATCACGTTAGTACGGATTTATGCGGTAACAGCAGCGGGTGTTGCCTGCTGAGCTTCCACCGGGCCGATTGGCAGTACGGTGCGGCCCAACTGTTCGTTGATCACCTCTGCCATTGCCAGATAGATCGCGCTGGCACCACAGATAATGCCTTCGTAACCGGCGAACGTCAGGATCGCGTGGTTACCGGTAATGTTGCCGACGGCCAGCAGTGCGAACAGCACGGTCAGGCTGGCAAACACAAACTGCAACCCACGGTTGGTACGCAGCGTGCCGAAGAACATGAACAGGGTGAAGACGCCCCACAGTGCAAGGTAGATGCCGAGGACGTTCGCGTCGGTCGGTTCTGCCAGGCCCATGCGTGGCAGCAGCAGGATGCCTACCAGGCTCAGCCAGAAGCAGCCGTAAGAGGTGAAGGCGGTCAAGCCGAAGGTGTTGCCTTTCTTGAACTCAAGAATACCGGCAAAAATCTGAGCCATGCCACCGAAGAAAATCCCCATACTGATGATGACGGAAGTCAGTGGGAAAAAGCCCGCGTTGTGCAGGTTCAGCAAGACGGTAGTCATCCCGAAGCCCATCAGACCCAGGGGGCCGGGATTTGCCAACTTGTTGGAGTGCATATGTCCTCTGCGATAACAGAATTGTAACGAAAATGGATAGGTAATTTAATAATTGGTCTGAATGGCCGAAAAACCCATAACTTCCATCAGAGCGCGCGGCATCATAATGATCCCCACGCCAGGAAACAATGATCTGGCTGCGGATAAAAACGAAATTTTTTTTGTCCTGCCCCTTGATGCTGGTGTGGATGGCCCCATCTTATTGGCAACCGCAGTTGCTGACCGCGGGTAACACTGAGATGCCGGGCAGTTGAAAAGCAAAAAAACGCCCGCATATAGTTAGCAACCTGACCGATTATGAATTTATTAGTGGAGATGTTTAGATGGGCAAAATTATTGGTATCGACCTGGGTACAACCAACTCTTGTGTAGCAATTATGGATGGTGGCAAGGCGCGCGTGCTGGAGAATGCCGAAGGCGATCGCACCACTCCTTCAATCATCGCATATACCCAGGATGGTGAAATTCTGGTTGGCCAGCCTGCTAAGCGTCAGGCTGTTACTAACCCACAGAACACCCTGTTTGCGATCAAGCGCCTGATTGGCCGTCGCTTCCAGGATGAAGAAGCACAGCGTGACAAGGCTATCATGCCTTACAGCATCGTTGCTGCCGATAACGGTGACGCCTGGCTGGAAGTGAAGGGCCAGAGAATGGCACCACCGCAGATCTCTGCGGAAGTCCTGAAGAAAATGAAGAAAACGGCGGAAGATTACCTGGGTGAGCCGGTAACTGAAGCGGTTATCACCGTTCCTGCCTACTTCAACGATGCTCAGCGTCAGGCGACCAAAGATGCTGGCCGTATCGCAGGTCTGGAAGTGAAACGTATCATCAACGAACCTACTGCTGCGGCCCTGGCTTATGGCCTGGACAAAGAAGTGGGCAACCGTACCATCGCGGTTTATGACCTGGGTGGTGGTACTTTCGATATCTCAATCATTGAGATCGACGACGTTGACGGTGAAAAAACCTTTGAAGTTCTGGCGACCAACGGTGATACCCACCTGGGTGGTGAAGACTTCGACAGCCGCCTGATCAACTATCTGGTGGAAGAGTTCAAGAAAGAGCAGGGCATGGATCTGCGCAACGATCCGTTGGCGATGCAGCGTCTGAAAGAAGCCGCTGAAAAAGCCAAGATCGAGCTGTCCTCCGCTCAGCAGACCGACGTCAACCTGCCGTACATCACTGCAGATGGCAGCGGTCCAAAACACATGAACATCAAAGTGACCCGTGCAAAACTCGAGTCGCTGGTAGAAGATCTGGTTGCTCGCTCTATCGAGCCGCTGAAAGTGGCACTGAAAGATGCAGGCCTGTCGGTTTCTGACATTCAGGACGTGATCCTGGTCGGTGGCCAGACCCGTATGCCTATGGTTCAGAAGAAAGTTGCTGATTTCTTCGGTAAAGAACCACGTAAAGACGTTAACCCGGACGAAGCGGTAGCCGTTGGTGCTGCGGTTCAGGGCGGTGTGTTGGCCGGTGATGTGAAAGACGTATTGCTGCTGGACGTTACCCCACTGTCACTGGGTATCGAAACCATGGGCAGCGTGATGACGCCGCTGATCACCAAAAATACCACTATCCCGACCAAGCACAGCCAGGTGTTCTCTACTGCCGAAGACAACCAGGCAGCGGTGACCATCCATGTGCTGCAGGGTGAGCGTAAACGTGCCAATGACAACAAGTCACTGGGCCAGTTCAACCTGGACGGCATCCAGCCGGCACCACGCGGTATGGCACAGATCGAAGTCACCTTCGATATCGATGCCGACGGTATTCTGCACGTGTCTGCGAAAGACAAGAACACCGGCCGTGAGCAGAAGATCACCATCAAGGCGTCTTCTGGTCTGAACGAAGAAGAAATCCAGAAAATGGTACGCGATGCCGAAGTGAACGCTGAAGCTGACCGTAAGTTCGAAGAACTGGTGCAAACTCGTAACCAGGCAGATCACCTGATCCACGGTACCCGTAAGCAGTTGGAAGAAGCGGGTGAGCAATTGCCAGCTGAAGACAAAACCGCTATCGAGAGCGCGCTGAAAGATCTGGAAGCGGCGGTGAAAGGCGAAGATAAAGCCGAAATCGAAGCGAAAACCCAGGCTCTGGTGCAGGTTTCCGGCAAGCTGATGGAAATGGCCCAGGCGCAAGCGCAGCAGGCACAGGGTGCTGATGCCGGTGCAGACAACGCGGCGCAGAAAGACGACGACGTGGTTGACGCCGAGTTTGAAGAAGTTAAAGACAAAAAATAATCGCCCTTAAGCGGGCACGGTGCGGCCACAGGCCGTAACCGGAAACCAGCACGGGCGTCGAGGCAACTCTACGCCCGTGCACGCATGTTAAGGGTAAGAGAAATAATGGCGAAGAGAGATTATTACGAGGTGCTCGGCGTAGCCAAGACGGCAGACGAGCGCGAAATCAAAAAGGCGTATAAGCGCCTGGCGATGAAGTATCACCCTGATCGTAATCAGGAAAAAGACGCCGAAAGCCAGTTTAAAGAGGTCAAGGAAGCCTACGAGGTCCTGACCGACGATCAAAAACGTGCTGCCTACGATCAATACGGCCATGCGGCCTTTGAGCAAGGTGGTATGGGCGGTGGTGGTGGCTTTGGTGGCGGCGGTGCCGACTTCAGCGATATCTTTGGCGACGTGTTTGGCGATATCTTTGGCGGCGGACGCCGTCAACGTGCCAGCCGTGGATCCGATTTGCGTTACAACATGGATCTGACGCTCGAAGAAGCCGTGCGTGGCGTGACCAAAGAGATCCGTATTCCAACGCTGGAAGAGTGTGATGTCTGCCATGGCAACGGTGCCAAGCCGGGCAGTTCGCCGGCAACCTGTCCGACCTGTCATGGTCAGGGTCAGGTGCAGATGCGCCAAGGGTTCTTCACCGTGCAGCAGGCTTGTCCGCACTGCCACGGGCGTGGTCAGATCATCAAGGATCCGTGCAACAAATGTCACGGCCATGGTCGCGTAGAGAAATCCAAAACCCTGTCGGTGAAAATCCCGGCGGGCGTAGATACTGGCGACCGCATCCGCCTGGCGGGTGAAGGTGAAGCTGGCGAACACGGCGCGCCAGCAGGCGATCTGTACGTTCAGGTTCAGGTGAGTGCTCACCCGATCTTCGAACGTGAAGGCAATAATCTCTACTGCGAAGTGCCGATCAACTTTGCTATGGCTGCCTTGGGTGGCGAGATTGAAGTGCCAACGCTGGATGGCCGCGTCAAGCTGAAAGTCCCGGCGGAAACTCAGACCGGCAAACTGTTCCGCATGCGTGGCAAAGGGGTGAAATCGGTACGGGGTGGCAGCCAGGGTGACCTGCTGTGCCGCGTGGTGGTAGAAACGCCGGTGAGTCTGAACGAGAAGCAGAAGCAACTGCTCAAAGAGCTGGAAGAGAGCCTGGGTGGCCCTTCTGGGGATAAAAACAGCCCGCGTTCGAAAAGCTTCTTCGACGGCGTGAAAAAGTTTTTTGACGACCTGACTCGTTAATCAACGTTCTCCGCGCATCAATCGTCAAACCCCGGTTTAAGCAAACCGGGGTTTTTTTATCTTTGCTGTATGAAAGCCCCTATTAAAAGTGTGATATATAGCGCGAATAAGTCGGTTTTTACGAGTTGTTTTGCATTTATAAACTGATTTTTTCGAGGTGATTCCTCGACTATACTCGTTTCATTGTCTGGAAACCGGGGCGCTTTGCCCCCATTATCTATGCCCTATGGATTTCGAGTCGCAGCTTGAAAGACGACGGGCATTTTGGAGCGACTTACTGTGACTACTATTATTCGTCAATTTCTGCGTCAAGAAGCCGCTGGGGGCATTATTCTGATCGCTGCTGCCGTGGTGGCTTTGATCATGGCTAATACCCCCGTACAGGGGCTGTATCAGGCCTTCCTTAACTTACCCGTGGCGGTCAGCATCGCCTCGCTGGACATTGCCAAACCGCTGCTGCTGTGGATTAACGACGGTTTAATGGCCATCTTCTTCCTGGTGGTGGGGCTTGAAGTCAAACGTGAACTGCTGCAAGGTTCCCTGGCTGGGCGTGAGAAGGCCATCTTCCCGGCGATTGCCGCGTTAGGCGGCATGCTGGCTCCGGCGCTGATCTATCTGCTGTTCAACGGTGCCGATGAAGTAACCCGCCAGGGTTGGGCGATCCCGGCGGCAACGGATATTGCCTTTGCCTTGGGCGTGATGGCCTTACTGGGCAACCGGGTGCCGACCAGCCTGAAAGTATTCTTGCTGGCCTTGGCGATTATCGATGACCTTGGGGTCATCATCATTATCGCGTTGTTCTACACCCATCAGGTCTCGATGGTGGCGCTGGGCGTTGCGGCTGCGGCGATCGTGGTATTGGCGCTAATGAACTGGCGGGGAGTGGGTAAAACCTCGCTGTATATGATGGTCGGATTGGTGCTGTGGGTTGCGATCCTCAAGTCGGGTGTTCACGCTACGCTGGCAGGGGTGATTGTCGGCTTTATGATCCCGCTGAACGCCAAGAGTGAGCCTTCGCCCTCCGAAACCCTGGAGCATGAGCTGCACCCATGGGTCGCCTTCCTGATCCTGCCGCTGTTTGCCTTTGCCAACGCGGGTGTCTCGTTGCAAGGGGTGTCCTTGAGCGGGTTGACTTCACTGTTGCCGCTGGGGATTGCTGCCGGGCTGTTTATCGGCAAGCCGCTGGGGATTTTCGTCTTCTGCTGGCTGGCGGTGAAACTGGGGATTGCCCGTTTGCCGCAGGATATCGGCTTTAAACAAGTGTTTGCCGTGGCCGTGCTCTGTGGTATTGGTTTCACCATGTCGATTTTTATTGCCTCATTGGCCTTCGCCGAGGCGGATGTGGCTCTCAGTACCTATGCCAAATTAGGCATACTATTGGGATCGACCAGCGCTGCGGTAGTGGGTTACGGCCTGCTGCGTTTGAGTTTGCCCCGCAGCCGATGACCTTTGTGTTTACCCCTCGTTGCTGAAGGGCTATTACAATAGTAGCGGCAGCGTGGCTTCGTCAGCCACGCTGCACTTGGGATTAAAGATAACTTTGCGTTGTCCGAAATTAACGATAGGGAGTTTGTCGCTCATCACGGCAGACCGTTTGCCGATGAGAAACCTAAGGAGAGAACGTTTTGAGAATGTCTCACATCAACTTTAACCATCTGTATTACTTCTGGCAGGTCTGCAAGGAGGGGTCGGTCGTGGGAGCGGCGGAAGCCCTGTTCCTCACGCCCCAGACCATCACCGGCCAAATCAAGGCACTGGAAGAACGGCTCAACGGTAAGCTGTTCAAACGCCAGGGGCGTGGGCTGGTCCCCTCCGAGCTAGGCCAACTGGTGTTCCGCTATGCCGACAAGATGTTTATGCTCAGCCAGGAAATGCTGGATATCGTCAACTACCGCAAGGAGTCCAACCTGCTGTTTGACGTGGGCGTAGCGGATGCGCTATCCAAACGTCTGGTCAGCCAGGTGTTGGAAACTGCGGTGGTAGTGGACAATGAGCAAATCCACCTGCGCTGTTTTGAATCAACCCATGAGATGCTGCTTGAGCAACTGAGCCAGCATAAACTGGATATGATCCTGTCGGATTGCCCGGTCGACTCCAGCCAGCAGGAAGGCTTGTTTTCGCTTAAGCTGGGGGAGTGTGGGGTCAGCTTCTTCTGTCGTCAGCCGATACCCGATTTACCGTTTCCGGCCTGTCTGGAACAGCGCCGCTTGTTGATCCCGGGAAGGCGTTCAATGCTGGGGCGCAAGCTGCTTAACTGGTTCAACACGCAAGGTATCAAGGTTGAGATACTGGGGGAGTTTGACGATGCAGCCCTGATGAAGGCTTTCGGCCTGTACCACAATGCGATCTTCGTGGCGCCAACGCTGTATGCGCTGGATACCTATAGCGATGATGACGTGGTGGAGATCGGCCGTGTCGATAGCGTGCAGGAAGAGTATTACATCATTTTTGCCGAGCGAATGATCCAGCATCCGGCGGTACAGCGGGTATGCAACAAGGACTTCTCGGCGCTGTTCGCGCTGTAGGCTTGAACGCCAGGCGTAAAAAAACCGGCCGAAGCCGGTTTTTTTAACAAGCACACAACGTAATGCTTATTGCATTGCGTTGATACGCGCCGTCAGGTTTGACTTATGACGCGCTGCTTTGTTTTTGTGGATCAGGCCTTTAGCTGCCTGGCGATCCACAAGTGGTTGCATTACGAGGAATGCTTTTTGTGCTGCGTCTTTGTCGCCAGCTGCGATAGCTGCGTCAACCTTCTTAATGAAGGTACGCACCATTGAGCGACGGCTAGCGTTATGCTTGCGACGTTTCTCAGACTGTATGGCGCGTTTCTTAGCTGATTTGATATTAGCCAAGGTCCAACTCCCAAATATATATATTGAGGACAATTCAAAGGCCGAGGAATATGCCCTTTTAGCCTTCGTTTGTCAATGGATTTGTGCAAATAAGCGCCGTTTGTACGGGCGGCACTTGCTACGTTGTGATGGCGCAGGATTTTACCAGCTTCAGCCATGGGAATACAGTGTTTCACGAGAAAAATCGCCATGTGATTTGCATCACAGTCTGCAAGCTGTTGGTCCTGGTGGGTTATCCCCCGTCTTTCAAGCGTCGGCCAGAAGCCAAGCTCGCTATCAGCGCGCTAATATAGCACGCATTGGGCCAGATAAACGGTGGTTAAGGCGATTATCCTCCGGTATGGTATGACTATTACATCAAAGGAACCAATCGCGGGTTAACCTTGACCGCTGTACAAGGTATAATCCGCCGATTTCCACTGTGTTGGGCCAGCTATGCAGCTAATTCGCGGCATCCATAATATCCGGGCACGCCACCGTGGCTGTGTGCTCACCATCGGCAATTTTGACGGCGTCCATCGCGGTCATAAGGCGCTATTGGGGCAGTTGAAGCAGGAAGGACGGCGACTGGGGTTACCGGTCATCGTCATGATCTTTGAGCCGCAGCCGCTGGAACTGTTTGCCGCGGATAAGGCTCCGGCCCGCCTCACGCGCTTGCGTGACAAAGCCAAATACCTGGCGCAGGCCGGGGTTGATTACCTGTTGTGCGTCAAGTTTGATCCCCGCTTTGCCGCCCATACCGCTCAGGCATTCGTTGCTGAGCTGCTGGTCGAAAAGCTGGGGGTAAAATTCCTGATGGTGGGGGATGATTTCCGCTTTGGTGCTGGTCGCCAGGGGGATTTCCCGCTGTTAGAGCTTGCCGGGCAAGAATTCGGCTTTGAGGTGGTCAGCACGCCAAGCTTCCGTGAAGGCGATCTGCGTATCAGCAGCACCGCCATCCGCAATGCGTTGCGTGATGATGATTTGCCGCTGGCAGAAACCCTGCTGGGGCATCCTTACAGTATTTCCGGGCGCGTAGTGCATGGCGATGAACTGGGGCGAACCATTGGTTTCCCAACCGCCAACCTGCCGCTCAAACGCCTGGTTGCCCCGGTGAAAGGGGTATATGCCGTCGATGTTTATGGCCTTGGCCCCGAGCCTTTGCCGGGCGTGGCCAATATTGGCACTCGCCCAACGGTGGCAGGCGTACGTCAGCAGTTGGAAGTGCATCTGCTGGATGTAACCATGGATCTTTACGGGCGCCACCTTGATGTGGTGCTGCGCGCAAAATTGCGCAATGAACAGCGTTTTGCTTCGCTCGATGCGCTAAAGCAGCAAATCGCCAATGATGTGGTGACGGCCCGGACGTTCTTCGGGCTACAGACACCGGCTTAATCTACGAACCGAAACGAGATCGAGAATCTAATGAGTGACTACAAGAATACCCTGAACTTGCCGGAAACAGGGTTCCCGATGCGTGGCGATCTCGCCAAGCGTGAACCTGGCATGCTCGCACGTTGGTATGAACAGGATCTGTACGGGATCATTCGTGCCGCCAAAAAGGGCAAGAAATCCTTCATTCTGCATGACGGCCCTCCGTATGCGAATGGCAGTATTCACATTGGTCACTCGGTAAACAAGATCCTCAAAGACATTATTATCAAGTCAAAAGGGATGGCTGGCTTTGATTCGCCTTATGTTCCAGGCTGGGACTGCCACGGTCTGCCTATCGAACTGAAGGTTGAGCAACTGTATGGCAAACCGGGTGAGAAACTGACACCGGCAGAGTTCCGCCAGAAATGCCGTGAATATGCTGCCGAGCAGGTAGAAGGCCAGAAGAAAGACTTTATCCGTCTGGGGGTGCTGGGTGACTGGGATCATCCGTACCTGACCATGAATTTTAAAACCGAAGCCAACATCATCCGTGCATTGGGCAAGATCATCAGCAATGGTCATCTGCTCAAAGGCGCCAAGCCGGTGCACTGGTGTACGGACTGCGGTTCTTCCCTGGCGGAAGCGGAAGTTGAATATTACGACAAAACCTCGCCATCCATCGACGTCGCGTTCCATGCGGTTGATGCGGCGGCGGTGGCCAGCAAGTTTGGTGTAACCAACGTGAATGGCCCGGTGTCACTGGTGATCTGGACGACCACACCGTGGACGCTGCCTGCCAACCGTGCGATCTCGCTGAATGCAGAGTTCAGCTACCATCTGGTACAGGTTGAAGGTCAATGCCTGATCCTGGCAGCGGACCTGGTAGAAAGCGTGATGAAGCGTGCAGGCATCACCCATTGGGAAGTGCTGGGCAGCTGCAAGGGCAGCGATCTGGAACTGATGCGCTTTACCCATCCGTTTATGGGCTTTGACGTGCCGGCGATCCTGGGCGATCACGTTACGCTGGATGCCGGTACCGGTGCCGTACATACCGCTCCAGGTCACGGCCCGGATGACTTCATCATCGGCCAGAAATACGGCCTGGAAGTCGCCAACCCGGTTGGCCCGAACGGCTGCTACCTGACCGGCACCTATCCAACGCTGGACGGTAAATTCGTGTTCAAGGCCAACGATCTGATCGTTGAGCTGCTGCGTGAGAAAGGCGCTCTGCTGCACGTGGAAAAACTGCAACACAGCTACCCGTGCTGCTGGCGCCACAAAACGCCGATCATTTTCCGTGCCACGCCGCAATGGTTTATCAGCATGGATCAAAAGGGGCTGCGCAAGCAGTCACTGGAAGAGATCAAGGGCGTGCAGTGGATCCCGGATTGGGGCCAGGCGCGTATCGAAACCATGGTGGCTAACCGTCCAGACTGGTGTATCTCACGTCAGCGTACCTGGGGCGTTCCAATGTCCCTGTTCGTGCATAAAGACACCGAGCAGCTTCACCCACGCAGCGTAGAGCTGATGGAAGAAGTGGCCAAGCGTGTTGAGCAGGACGGGATCCAGGCCTGGTGGGATCTGGACGCTGCCGATATCCTCGGTGCCGAAGCGGCCGATTATGTGAAAGTGCCAGATACGCTGGACGTTTGGTTTGACTCAGGTTCAACCCATTCTTCCGTGGTTGACGTGCGTCCAGAATTCAACGGCCACTCTGCCGACATGTATCTGGAAGGTTCCGACCAACATCGTGGCTGGTTCATGTCATCGCTGATGATTTCGACCGCGATGAAGGGTAAGGCGCCTTACAAAGAAGTGCTGACCCATGGCTTTACCGTCGATGGTCAGGGCCGCAAAATGTCCAAGTCAATCGGCAACACCGTCAGCCCGCAGGACGTGATGAACAAGCTGGGTGGGGACATTCTGCGCCTGTGGGTCGCTTCTACCGACTACACCGGCGAGATTGCGGTTTCCGACGAAATCCTCAAGCGTGCTGCCGATTCTTATCGCCGCATCCGTAATACCGCGCGTTTCCTGTTGGCCAACCTGAACGGGTTTGATCCAAGCACTGACTGCGTGGCACCGGAAGAGATGGTGGTACTGGATCGCTGGGCTGTAGGCCGTGCAATGGCCGCACAGCAGGATATCGAGCAGGCCTATGCCAACTACGATTTCCACGAAGTGGTGCAGCGCCTGATGCAGTTCTGCTCGGTAGAAATGGGGTCCTTCTATCTGGATATCATTAAAGACCGCCAGTACACCGCGAAAAGCGACAGCGTTGCCCGCCGCAGCTGCCAGACCGCTCTGTTCCACATTGCAGAAGCGCTGGTACGTTGGATGGCGCCGATCATGTCGTTTACCGCCGATGAAATCTGGGCCTTCCTGCCAGGCAAACGCGCGCAGTACGTGTTTACCGAAGAGTGGTATGACGGTCTGTTCGGGCTGGCGGCAGGCGAAGGCATGAACGATGCGTTCTGGGCCGATCTGCTGAAAGTGCGTGGCGAAGTGAACAAGGTGCTGGAACAGGCACGTGCGGACAAGCACATTGGCGGTTCGTTGGAGGCGGCGGTTACGCTGTATGCCGATAGCGATCTGGCAGCACGCCTGAACAGCCTGCAGGACGAACTGCGTTTTGTGTTGCTGACCTCATCGGCCAGCGTAGCACCGTTTGCCGATGCTCCTGCCGATGCGCAGCAAAGTGAACTGTTGAAAGGGCTGAAAATTGCGTTCAGCAAAGCGGATGGTGAGAAGTGCCCGCGCTGCTGGCATTACACCACCGATGTCGGCCAGGTGGCGGAGCACGCAGAACTCTGCGGCCGCTGTGTGACTAACGTAGCCGGTGACGGCGAAAAACGTAACTTTGCCTGAGATCAAGCGCCTGATGAGTAGACCGATAAGTTCGACCGGCTTGCGCTGGCTATGGCTGGTAGTGGTGGTGCTGGCGCTGGATTTTTTCAGCAAACAGTGGATCCTGAGTAACTTTGTGCTGGGCCAGACCCAGCCGTTGTTCCCGTCAATCAACCTGTACTACGCCCGTAACTACGGTGCGGCGTTCAGTTTCCTGGCGGATCACGGTGGCTGGCAGCGCTGGTTCTTTGCCGGTATTGCGGTCGCCATCGTGGTGGTGCTGCTGGTGATGATGTATCGCAGCAGTGCCCAGCAGAAGCTGAATAATATCGCCTATGCCTTTATTATCGGCGGTGCGCTCGGCAACCTGTTTGATCGTCTGTGGCATGGCTTTGTGGTCGATTTCATCGACTTTTATATCGGCAACTGGCATTACCCGACCTTCAATCTGGCGGACAGCTTTATCTGCGTCGGTGCCGCCATGATCGTGCTGGAAGGGTTCTTGCCAGCGAAGAAAAGCGTCAACAGCGAAGGTAAGTGATATGACGGCTCAGGTTAACGGCAACAGCGCAGTGCTGGTGCATTTCACGCTGAAACTGGCAGATGGAACGACCGCGGAATCCACCCAGGGCAACGGCAAACCAGCGCTGTTCCGCCTGGGCGATGGCAGCCTGTCTGCTCCGTTGGAACAGCAGTTGATCGGTTTGCGGGTAGGGGACAAATGTGCGTTTACCCTGCAACCGGAAGCCGCGTTCGGTGCGGAGAACCCGGATCTGATCCAGTTCTTCTCACGCCGCGACTTCAACGAAACCGGCGTGCCGGATGTCGGTACCATCATGCTGTTTACCGCCATCGACGGCAGCGAAATGCCTGGCGTGGTGCGCGAAGTGGCGGAAGATTCGATCACCGTTGATTTCAACCATCCGTTGGCGGGGCATCCGGTGACCTTCGATATCGAAGTGCTGGAGATTGACCCGCAGCAGGAGGAAGCGCATGCAAATATTGCTGGCTAACCCGCGTGGCTTCTGCGCCGGGGTTGATCGTGCGATCAGCATCGTAGAACGTGCGCTGGAGATTTATGGCGCGCCGATTTACGTGCGTCACGAAGTGGTGCATAACCGCTATGTGGTCGAAAGCCTGCGCGAGCGTGGAGCGGTCTTTATCGAAGAGATTGCGGAAGTGCCGGACGGCTCGATCCTGATCTTCTCCGCCCACGGTGTGTCACAGGCAGTTCGGGCCGAGGCCAAAGCCCGCGATCTGACCATGCTGTTTGATGCTACCTGTCCGTTGGTGACCAAGGTGCATATGGAAGTGGCTCGGGCCAGCCGTAAGGGCACCGAAGCAATCCTGATTGGCCACGCCGGGCATCCGGAAGTGGAAGGCACCATGGGCCAGTACAGCAACCCTGAGGGGGGCATGTACCTGGTTGAGTCGCCGGAAGATGTCTGGCAATTGCAGGTGAAGAACGAACATAACCTGTGCTTTATGACCCAGACCACGTTATCGGTGGACGATACTTCTGACGTGATCGATGCGTTGCGTAAGCGCTTCCCGGATATTATCGGGCCGCGTAAGGACGATATCTGCTATGCCACCACCAACCGTCAGGAAGCGGTGCGCAGCTTGGCAGGTGATGCCGACGTGGTGCTGGTAGTGGGGTCGAAGAACTCGTCCAACTCCAACCGCTTGGCGGAACTTGCCCAGCGTGTGGGTAAACCAGCCTATCTGATCGACTCGGCGGCGGACATTCAGGAATCCTGGTTGAAAGACGCCAGCAACATTGGCGTCACCGCCGGAGCCTCTGCGCCGGACGTGCTGGTTCAGGACGTCATCAGTCGCTTGAAAGCCTTGGGCGGCAAGGATGTGCATGAGCTTAGCGGCCGTGAAGAGAACATCGTGTTTGAAGTGCCGAAAGAACTGCGCATGGATATCAAGCAGATCGACTGATCGTTGCCAATATCATTAAGTAACGGGAAGCCTTGGCTTCCCGTTTTGCGTTTTAACTAGCTGTAATTAATGGCTCCCACCGGCATCAGGCTTCAGGTGTCGCAGTATTGAGCTCGCCCATTAGCGTGCAGAATGAGCAAAAATCGACTTTATCGCCATTCATCGCAATGCATAAATAGTGCATGATTATGTAGCAACAGAAGGTTGACGCTAATCGGGTAATTGTTAATCAATTGACAGCGTTACTGATAACATATCGGGCATATCATAATTTTCTAATCCGTAAGCAAATCCTCTGGTAGTGATAGGGTAGGGAAGTTACCCTGAACCCATAGCCGAGGAGTGGCTTTTGACCATAAAAGAGAGCGAAGTATGACTGATTCACACATCCGCATCGCGATTGCGGGTTCCGGTGGCCGCATGGGGCGCCAATTGATACAGGCCGTGCAGCAGGCACAGGGCGTGGTATTGGGTGCAGCACTGGAGCGCCCGGGTTCTAGCCTGGTTGGTACAGATGCCGGCGAACTGGCTGGTGTTGGCGCAGTAGGTGTCACCGTCAGCGATAACCTGGAAAAGGTCGTCAATGATTTCGATATCCTGATCGATTTCACCCGCCCGGAAGGCACTCTGGCCCATCTGGCGTTTTGCGTGGCCCACGGCAAAGCCATGGTGATCGGTACCACCGGCTTTGATGATGCGGGTAAAGCGGCTATTCAGGCCGCTGCGCAGCAGATTGGTATCGTGTTTGCCGCCAACTTCAGCGTGGGTGTCAACGTGGTGCTCAAGCTGTTGGAAAAAGCGGCCAAGGTGATGGGCGATTATACCGATATCGAAATTGTGGAAGCTCATCACCGCCACAAGGTAGATGCTCCTTCAGGAACGGCGTTAGCCATGGGCGAGGCGATTGCCGGTGCTTTGGGACGCGATCTGAAAGAGTGTGCGGTTTACGAGCGTGTGGGTTATACCGGCGAGCGCGATCCAAAGAGCATCGGCTTTGCCACCATTCGTGCCGGGGATATAGTGGGTGAACATACCGCCATGTTTGCCGATATTGGCGAGCGAGTAGAGATCACCCATAAAGCCTCAAGCCGGATGACGTTTGCCAATGGCGCGGTCCGTGCCGCATCCTGGATCTCAAACCAGCATAATGGGCTGTTTGATATGCGAGACGTGCTCGGTTTAGACCAGTTATAATTTATTGAACACCATCGTGATGTGGTTGTGTTGATCATAATGATATGATAATCGGACAATAATTTTATTGTCCTTTTTTTTAACATTGAAAATGAGGCTTACGATTAATTTTAATGCTGTAATCTGTTTTTGTTGGCCTTATCCAGTCTTAATCCTGTTTTTTCCGTCGTCTTTATTGCTCCCCACACCGATTTTAGCTGTTTTAAGCTATTTTTTCTGTCACTGTGTCTCGCAACCGTTTACTCGGCCTAGTTTGCTGATGTTTTTGTGCCTGTGACCCCATTAAAACCCTGAGGTCAGCAAAA
Source organism: Serratia sp. JSRIV004 (assembly GCF_019968705.1). Lineage (NCBI taxonomy): Bacteria > Pseudomonadati > Pseudomonadota > Gammaproteobacteria > Enterobacterales > Yersiniaceae > Serratia > Serratia sp. JSRIV004. The sequence goes on from NZ_CP074140.1 coordinate 1,000,959, forward strand.
ATAATGGAAAAAATGGCGCTTTATCTAGACAAGCGGGACGCTCATCATTAAAATGCGCCCAATTTGCCAAAAATTGGCCTTGAGGGCGGTTTTTGCATTGATTTAGGGCGTGAAATCTGAATTAATATGCAAATATTGTGATTGATTATTCCTCGGAGGGTGTTTTGATTAAGTCAGCGCTATTGGTTCTGGAAGACGGAACCCAATTCCACGGTCGGGCCATCGGGGCAGAAGGTACGGCAGTGGGGGAAGTGGTCTTCAATACCTCGATGACCGGTTATCAAGAAATCCTCACTGATCCTTCCTACTCCCGCCAGATCGTTACTCTTACTTATCCTCATATCGGCAATGTCGGCACCAATGATTCCGACGCAGAATCCTCCGCTGTTCATGCTCAAGGCCTTGTCATCCGCGACCTGCCACTGATTGCCAGCAACTACCGCAACGAAATGGGCCTGGCCGATTACCTCAAGCGTCACAATATCGTGGCGATTGCCGATATCGATACCCGCAAGCTGACCCGCCTGCTGCGTGAGAAAGGCGCACAGAACGGCTGTATCATCGCGGGCGACCTCACCGATGCCGAACTGGCGCTGCAGAAAGCCAAAGCTTTCCCTGGCCTGAAAGGCATGGACCTGGCGAAAGAGGTCACCACCAAAGAGGCTTACGCCTGGCAACAGGGGAGCTGGACGCTGGAAGGCGATTTGCCGGAGGCCAAACCTGCGGGCGAACTGCCTTACCATGTGGTGGCCTACGATTACGGCGCCAAGCGTAACATCCTGCGTATGCTGGTGGATCGCGGCTGCCGCCTCACCGTGGTGCCAGCGCAAACCCCTGCGGAAGTGGTGCTGAAAATGGCTCCGGACGGCATCTTCCTGTCCAACGGCCCTGGTGACCCAGAGCCTTGCGATTACGCCATCAGCGCCATCAAACGCTTCCTGGAAACCGATATCCCGGTATTTGGTATCTGCCTGGGCCACCAACTGTTGGCGTTGGCCAGCGGTGCCAACACCATGAAGATGAAGCTTGGCCACCACGGCGGTAACCACCCGGTGAAGGATCTGGATAACAACACCGTGATGATCACCGCGCAGAACCATGGCTTTGCCGTTGATGAAAATAATCTGCCGAGCACGTTGCGGGTCACGCATAAATCCCTGTTCGACCACACGGTGCAGGGCATCCATCGTACCGATAAAGCCGCGTTCAGCTTCCAGGGGCACCCAGAAGCCAGCCCAGGCCCGCACGATGCCGCGCCGCTGTTCGATCACTTTATCGAACTGATTGAGACTTACCGTACCAACGCCAAATAATCAGGAGCCAGAAAAGCCATGCCAAAACGTACAGATATAAAAAGCATCCTGATCCTCGGCGCTGGCCCGATCGTTATCGGCCAGGCGTGTGAATTTGACTACTCTGGTGCCCAGGCGTGTAAGGCGCTGCGTGAAGAAGGTTACCGCGTCGTACTGGTCAACTCGAACCCGGCCACCATCATGACCGACCCCGAAATGGCCGATGCCACCTATATCGAGCCGATCCACTGGGAAGTGGTGCGTAAAATCATCGAGAAAGAGCGCCCGGATGCGGTGCTGCCAACCATGGGTGGGCAAACCGCACTGAACTGTGCGTTGGAGCTGGAACGTCAGGGCGTACTGGCCGAGTTCGGCGTTACCATGATCGGCGCTACCGCCGATGCCATCGACAAAGCCGAAGACCGCCGCCGTTTCGATATCGCCATGAAAAAAATTGGCCTGGACACGGCGCGTTCCGGCATTGCCCATAATATGGAAGAAGCGTTGGCGGTGGCAGCCGATGTGGGCTTCCCTTGCATTATCCGCCCGTCATTCACCATGGGCGGCACCGGTGGCGGTATCGCCTATAACCGTGAAGAGTTCGAAGAGATCTGCGAACGTGGTCTGGATTTGTCCCCGACCAAAGAGCTGCTGATTGACGAATCGCTGATCGGCTGGAAAGAGTACGAGATGGAGGTGGTGCGCGATAAGAATGACAACTGCATCATCGTCTGCTCGATCGAAAACATCGATGCCATGGGTATCCATACCGGTGACTCCATCACGGTGGCTCCAGCGCAAACGCTGACCGACAAAGAATACCAAATCATGCGTAACGCCTCGATGGCGGTACTGCGTGAGATCGGCGTGGAAACCGGCGGCTCCAACGTGCAGTTCTCGGTGAACCCGAAAACCGGCCGCCTGATCGTGATTGAAATGAATCCACGCGTATCCCGTTCATCGGCGCTGGCCTCGAAAGCGACCGGCTTCCCGATTGCCAAGATCGCCGCCAAGCTGGCGGTGGGCTACACCCTCGATGAGCTGATGAATGACATCACCGGTGGCCGTACGCCAGCCTCCTTTGAACCTTCCATTGACTACGTCGTCACCAAAATCCCGCGCTTCAACTTCGAGAAGTTTGCCGGAGCCAACGATCGCCTGACCACCCAGATGAAGTCGGTCGGCGAAGTGATGGCGATTGGCCGCACCCAGCAAGAGTCGTTGCAGAAAGCGCTGCGTGGGCTGGAAGTGGGTGCGACCGGGTTCGATCCGAAAGTGAGCCTGGACGATCCGGAAGCCTTGACCAAGATCCGTCGTGAGCTGAAAGATGCCGGTTCAGATCGCATTTGGTATATCGCCGATGCTTTCCGCGCCGGTCTGTCCGTCGATGGCGTGTTCAACCTGACCAACATCGACCGCTGGTTCCTGGTGCAGATTGAAGAGCTGGTGCGTCTGGAAGAGCAGGTTGCCGAAGCGGGCATCAACGGCCTGAACGCTGATTTCCTGCGTACGCTCAAGCGTAAAGGTTTTGCCGATGCGCGCCTGGCCAAGCTGGCTGGCGTAGCGGAAAGCGAAATCCGCAAGCTGCGCCACAGCTTCAACATGCATCCGGTCTACAAGCGTGTGGATACCTGTGCGGCAGAGTTTGCAACCGACACCGCCTACATGTATTCCACCTACGAAGACGAGTGTGAATCCAACCCGACCAACGATCGTCCGAAAATCATGATCCTGGGCGGTGGCCCGAACCGTATCGGCCAGGGCATCGAGTTCGACTATTGCTGCGTACACGCCTCGCTGGCGCTGCGCGAAGACGGCTACGAGACCATCATGGTCAACTGTAACCCGGAAACTGTCTCTACCGACTACGACACCTCGGATCGCCTGTACTTCGAACCGGTGACGTTGGAAGACGTGCTGGAAATCGTGCGCATCGAGAAGCCAAAAGGCGTGATCGTGCAGTACGGCGGGCAAACCCCGTTGAAACTGGCGCGTGAGCTGGAAGCGGCAGGCGTGCCGATTATCGGCACCAGCCCGGATGCGATTGACCGTGCCGAAGACCGCGAACGCTTCCAGCAGGCGGTTAACCGCTTGGGCCTGAAGCAGCCAGCCAACGCCACCGTGGCAACCATCGAGCAGGCAGTTGAGAAAGCGGCCGGTATCGGTTATCCGCTGGTGGTGCGCCCCTCCTACGTACTGGGTGGCCGTGCGATGGAAATCGTTTACGACGACATCGACCTGCGTCGCTATTTCCAGAACGCGGTTAGCGTGTCCAACGATGCGCCAGTGCTGCTGGACCGCTTCCTGGACGACGCAGTAGAAGTGGATGTGGATGCTATCTGTGACGGCGAGCGCGTGCTGATCGGTGGCATTATGGAGCATATCGAACAGGCTGGCGTCCACTCCGGTGACTCCGCTTGTTCACTGCCAGCCTACACGCTGAGCAAAGAGATTCAGGACGTGATGCGCCAGCAGGTAGAAAAACTGGCGTTTGAACTGCAGGTCCGTGGCCTGATGAACGTGCAGTTTGCGGTGAAGAACAATGAAGTCTACCTGATCGAAGTGAACCCACGTGCCGCGCGTACCGTGCCGTTCGTTTCCAAGGCGACCGGCGTAGCGCTGGCAAAAGTGGCGGCACGTGTGATGGTCGGTAAATCCCTGGCCGAACAGGGCGTGACTGAAGAGGTCATCCCGCCGTACTACTCGGTCAAGGAAGTGGTGCTGCCGTTCAACAAGTTCCCAGGCGTTGACCCGATCCTCGGGCCAGAAATGCGCTCGACCGGTGAAGTGATGGGCGTTGGCCGCACCTTCGCCGAAGCCTTCTCCAAAGCGATGTTGGGCAGTAACTCCGGCATGAAGAAAGGCCGTGCGCTGCTGTCGGTACGCAGTGGGGACAAGGCTCGCGTAGTGGATTTGGCTGCCAGCCTGCTCAAACAGGGCTTTGAACTGGATGCCACCCACGGCACCGCAGTGGTGCTGGGCGAAGCGGGGATTAACCCACGCCTGGTCAACAAGGTGCATGAGGGGCGTCCGCACATTCAGGATCGCATCAAGAACGGCGAGTATACCTACATCGTGAATACCACGGCGGGGCGTCAGGCGATTGAAGACTCCAAGCTGATCCGCCGCAGTGCGCTGCAGTATAAAGTGCACTACGACACCACGATGAACGGTGGTTTTGCCACCTCGATGGCGATGAAGGCCGATCCAACCGAGCAGGTGACTTCGGTGCAGGAACTACACGCACGTATCACCAAGTAAGTTAATAACTTGGTTGCCACTGAGGCGCTGCTTTTGCAGCGCCTTTTTTGTTGCCGCAGCCCCCCAAAGGTTGCGGTTTGCGGCTTGTGCTGATTTTGTAGGGGTGCGTCATATTTTTGGGATGACAAATTTGATATCCCATTATCTTTATCTATTTTTAATGGTGATTACTGTTATTTTCTGTTGTGAAACAGGCCTGTTCAATAAGGTGTCATCATGCTCAACAAACACGAGAATATCCTGCAGATCACCCATCTTAGCCAGGAAGGGATTGCTCAACTGGCTCCTTCATTCAACACGCTTCCCCACACCCAGCATGCGGATGGCAAGTACCGCCTGCGGCGTTATTCCGTCCTGCGTTTTCAGCAAGGCTTGGTGGTAGAGACGGGCAAACATGAGTTTGTACAGTCTGAGGATATCAACCATTTTCAGGGCAATATCGTCCGCCAATTCGAACCGCTCTTGACCACGACCTGGCAAAATGAGGGGATGCGCGAAATGTGCGAGGTCTTTGTTAATAGCAATGACCTACCGGACAACCAGGAGATAGAGATCCACCAAATCCGCATTACCACCACCTATGTTGAAACTCAGGTGGCACCGGAAGGTATCCATCGCGATGGTTTTGATCACATCGCGATAGTCGGTATCGACAGGCATAACATTGTCGGCGGGGATATCCTGCTCTATAACAGCAATCGCGAAGAGCCATTTTTCCGTAAGGTGTTGGAAAATGGCGAAGTTGCCATGATTGCAGACAGTAAGTTGTGGCATAACGCCTGCCCAATCCGTGCCGTCGAGACAGATAAAGAAGGGCATATGGATGTTTTTGTTCTGACAGCGAGGGTGGCATGAAATTTACGCCTGAACAAAGCCGGATGCAATTTAGCGCTCTGGGTCAGCTGTATCAAGGAAAAAGCGTGGTGTTCTTTGATGGCCCCGGTGGCTCACAGGTCCCGCTCACGGTGTTAGACAAGATGGTCGATTATTTGGGCCACCATAATGCCAACCTGGGGGGACACTATTTTTCCAGTAAAGCCACTGAACAAGTGATGTTACAAGCCAGAGAGTCTGTTCGGGCCTTCTTGAATGCCGGTTCGGCTGACAATATTGTCTTTGGCGCCAACATGACCTCACTGACTTTTCAACTGAGCCGCGCTATCAGCCGGGAGTGGCAAGCGGGGGATGAGGTGATCGTCACCGCTCTGGATCACTATGCGAACGTTTCGAGCTGGCAACAGGCCGCTGCCGATAAACAGGTCGTTGTTCATCAGGCCCCGGTTAATGAGCAGGATTGTACGTTAGACGTCGATAAACTTTGTGCGCTTATTAACGCCAAAACCCGATTGGTGGCTGTTACCTATGCGTCAAATACCACAGGTTCGATCGTGGATTTAAAGCGTATCGTTGAGGCGGCGCACCAGGTAGGCGCTTTGGTTTATGTAGATGCTGTGCACTATGCTCCACACCGTCTGATTGATGTTCAGGCGTTGGGTTGCGACATACTCCTGTGTTCCGCGTATAAGTTTTTTGGCCCACACGTCGGGATTGCCTATCTGGCTACGCCGTGGTTACAAACGTTACGTCCTTACAAGGTCGAGCCGGCCACCGATCTTGGCCCTGGGCGTTTCGAGACGGGAACTCAGAGTTTTGAAGGGCTTGCGGGAGTGACTGCTGCGATCGAATACCTGGCTCAGTGGGGAGAACCCGGCGCGCCGTTGCGCCAGCGCTTGCAAGACAGCTTTAGCCAACTCAGCCAGCATGAAGAAGCGCTCAGCGCTTATTTCCTGGAAAAACTACGGCAAGTGAAGGGGGCGCGCTTGTACGGTATCGATCGGCCCGATGCCAACCGCCGGACCCCGACTTTTGCCGTGACGTTTGCGCACGGGCTGCCTGAAGAGGTTGCCAAGGCGCTGGGAGAACACAATATTTGTGTCGGCAACGGGCATTTTTATGCGCTGGGGCTGGTCCGCCAACTGGGTCTGGAGCAACGTGGCGGTGTCGTGCGGATCGGATTAATGCACTACAACACCCACCAGGAAATTGACCGTTTGTTTGAGATTATCAACACGTTGAATCAGTCACTGCCGTAAGCCGGTGATGCCATATCGCCCCCATATCCTGATGATCAGGGATGGGGGCATCGTGGGCCAGCAAGTTTTCATGCCAGTAATGGCGACACTATGACTGGTATATACTCGTTGTATGAAACGCAACAACGAGAAGCGCATGATCCTGATTATTTACGCCCATCCCTATCCTCGGCATTCTCATGCCAACCAACGGTTGCTACAGGCGGTAAAAGACATTCCCGGCGTGGAAGTTCGTGCACTGTATGAACTGTATCCGGATTTTAATATCGATATCAACGCCGAACAGCGGGCGTTGGAACGGGCCGATATGGTGGTTTTACAGCATCCGATGCAGTGGTATAGCCTGCCGCCGTTGCTGAAACTGTGGATCGACAAAGTGCTGGAGCATGGCTGGGCCTATGGCCACGAGGGCAACGCCCTGGTGGGGAAAGACTGCCTATGGGCGGTCACCAGCGGCGGAGATGAGCAGCATTTCGCGTTGGGCGATTACCCCAACTTTGCCGCACTGGGCCAGCCGCTGCAGGCCACAGCGATTTACTGCGGTATGAAGTGGCAACCGTATTTTGCCGTGCACAACACCTTTACCTGTAACGAACCGGCCTTGATCGCCGCTGGAGAAGCCTATCGCCAGCGGCTGGTGCAGTATCTGATGGAACACAGTGATCCAGCAGCAGAGCAGGAGTCCGTGCATGGATAACCACTCGATGATGATTGAAGGGCTGATCTATCTGGGATCGGCCGGACTGTTGGTGCCGATTGCCGTACGCCTGGGATTGGGATCGGTACTTGGCTACCTGATTGCGGGCTGTGTCATTGGCCCCTGGGGGTTGAAACTGGTTTCCGATCCCGAGTCGATACTGACCTTTGCCGAAATCGGCGTGGTATTGATGCTGTTTATTATCGGGCTGGAGCTGGATCCCCGGCGGTTGTGGACGCTGCGGGCAGCGGTCTTTGGCGGTGGGAGCATCCAGATGGTGGGATGCGGTCTGGTGCTGAGCGCCTTCTGCTATTTCCTCGGCCTGAATTGGCAGGTCGCCTTGCTGATTGGCTTGACGCTGGCTCTCTCCTCTACGGCGATCGCCATGCAGGCGATGAGTGAGCGTAACCTGACGCCTTCACCCATTGGCCGCAGTTCGTTTGCGGTGCTGTTGTTCCAGGATATTGCCGCCATTCCCTTGGTGGCGATGATCCCACTGCTAGCCAGCAGCGGTGCGGCTACCACGCTGGGTGCCTTTGTGTTTTCTGCCGCCAAGGTGGTGGGGGCGCTGGCGGTCGTGGTGTTACTGGGGCGCTATGTGACCCGGCCCTTGCTGCACTTTGTGGCGCGTTCCGGCATGCGTGAAGTCTTTAGCGCCGTGGCGCTGTTCCTGGTGTTTGGCTTTGGCATTCTGCTGGAGATGGCTGGGCTATCGATGGCGATGGGAGCCTTTCTGGCTGGCGTGTTGCTGGCCAGTTCCGAATACCGCCATGCGCTGGAAAGCGATATTCAGCCATTTAAAGGCCTGCTGCTTGGGCTGTTCTTTATCGGCGTGGGGATGTCGATCGACTTTGGCACGCTGTTCCATCATCCGTTGCTGATCGCCTCGCTGTTGCTGGGCTTTATGTTGCTGAAGGCGGCACTGCTGTGGCTGGTTGCGCCGATGCTTGGGGTACCCAAGCGTCAGCGCGGGCTGTTCGCCATTTTGCTGGGGCAGGGCAGTGAGTTTGCCTTTGTGATCTTTGCTGCGGCACAGATGGCCGGTGTATTACCGCTCGAATGGGCTAAATCGCTGACGTTGGCCGTTGCACTTTCGATGGCCGCTACGCCATTGCTGCTGGTGGTTGCCGCTCGCCTGGCCAAGAATGCCCCACAGGACGAACGCCCGGCAGACGTGATCGACGAAGAGAATGCCAGCGTGATCATCGCCGGTTTTGGCCGTTTTGGCCAGATCGCCGGCCGTATGCTGCTGGCTAACGGCGTGCATACCGTGGTGTTGGATCACGATCCGGACCATATCGAAACGCTGCGCAAATTTGGTACCAAGGTGTTCTATGGCGATGCGACGCGAGCCGATCTGTTGGAAGCCGCGGGGGCAGAACATGCCAAAATCCTGATTAACGCCATCGACGATGTGGAAGCCAACCTGCAACTGACGGCGTTGGTCAAACGCCATTTCCCGCACCTGAAAGTGGTGGCGCGTGCCCGCGATGTGGATCACTGGTATCAACTGCGGCAGTTAGGGGTGGAGAAACCCGCACGGGAAACCTTTGAAAGCTCGTTGCTGATCGGCAGAGAAACTCTCGAGCTGCTGGGGCTGGACGCCTACGAAGCCCGTGAAAAGGCGGATACCTTCCGGCGTTATAACCTGAAGATGCTGGAGGATACGTTGGAGAACTACGAAGACACCGAGTTCCGGGTCGCCAGCCTGCAACGGGCTAAAGAAATGCTGTCTTCGGCCATCGAGCAAGATCAGAAGCGCCTATCTCACGTGCAGCAAAACGGCTGGCGCGGCAGTATTGATGGCAAAGCACCGGAGGAAGAGGTCGTAGAGGCGAAAGGGTAATAGCTTGGCGAGGGTTTTACCCTCGCCGATTTTTCAGCTCAGCGCGACTTTGATACCCAAGGCGATTAACATCCCGCCCAACAGCTTATCGACCACCTTCTGGGTCTTTTCCAGCCCACGGCGCACCGGTCCGCTTTGGATCAAAAACACCAGCACCGGCCACCAAACGGCGGAAAGGCCGAAAATAATTCCGGCGTACCACAGCTTTTCACCCAGGCCGGAGTTGATTTGCAGTACCTGGGTAAACACCGCCAGGAAGAACAGCGTGGCTTTCGGGTTGAGCAGATTACACAGGTACCCTTGTACAAAGGCGCTTTTCAGGCTGACCTGCTGTTGAGGCAGGCTGCTGACGCTCATCTTGCTGCCCCCGCGTGATAACAGGGCTTGAATGCCAACCCAGATCAGGTACACCGCACCGGCGTATTTCAGCACGTTGAATAACCACGGCGTGGTGGTGATCACCACCGCCAGGCCCGCGACACAGTAAGACATATGAGTTGCCACGCCGCAGATCACGCCGAACGCGGTCATCATTGCTGCCAGGCGCGGATAGCGCGCCGCATTTTTAATCACCAGAAAAAAGTCTGGCCCGGGGGAAAGCATGCCGAGTGTGGCAATACCGGCGACAAACAATGAGGTTTCAAGCATGAGCGAGTCTCTGAAAAAGGCCTAATTCTGCTGATAATAACGCCACTCCTCCTGACGTGCATCAACCTATTACACTAATCTCTGGTTATATGATGGGGCTTCATTAAGAGGAAGTGATTGAGCGATATGAAAAAGGAATTAACCGCAGAGCTACCCGGTGTAAACCAGCAACAGCGTGAAATCACCCGTCTGTGTATTCAGTGTGCGTTGCTGCTGCTACAGCACGGGGCGGAAAGCATGGTGGTGGAACAACTCTCGACTCGCCTGGGTCTGGCGCTTGGCATGGATAGTGTAGAAAGCTCCATCTCGGCTAACGCCGTGGTGCTGACCACCATCAGCAATGAAGCCTGCCTGACCACCACGCGGAAGAACGTCGATCGCGGGATCAACATGCAAATGGTGACCGAGGTCCAGCACATTGTGATCCTGGCGGAACACCATTTGGCCGACGTCCATGACGTGGCTCGGCGCTTTGAAAAGATCCGCCCGCTACGCTACCCGCGTTGGCTGGTGGTGCTGATGGTGGGGTTGTCCTGTGGCTGTTTCAGCATGCTTAACGGCGGTGGGCCAGATGCTTTTGCGGTCACCTTTATGGCCAGCGGCCTGGCGATGTTTGTGCGCCAGATGCTGACCGCTCGCCATATGAATCCGCTGATCAACTTTTGCCTGACGGCCTTTGTAGCTACGTCGGTCTCCGGCCTGCTGTTGCGTGTGCCGTTTTTCCACCAGACCTCCAGCGTGGCGATGGCGGCCAGCGTGCTGTTGCTGGTGCCTGGTTTCCCGCTGATCAACGCGGTAGCCGATATGTTTAAAGGCCACGTGAATACCGGTCTGGCCCGCTGGGCGATGGCCAGTTTGCTGACGTTGGCAACCTGCATCGGCGTGGTGATGGCGATGTCACTGTGGGATTTGCGGGGGTGGTCATGAGCCTGCTGTGGGCGCTGTTACAGGACATGCTGTTGGCGGCGGTACCTGCGCTCGGCTTTGCCATGGTGTTCAATGTGCCGGTACGAGCGTTGCGCTATTGTGCCTTGCTCGGGGCGTTGGGGCACGGATCGCGGATGCTGCTGATGCATTTCGGCATGAATATCGAGTGGGGCTCGTTCCTGGCAGCCATTCTGATCGGCATCATCGGCATTTACTGGTCACGCTGGCTGCTGGCGCATCCCAAGGTATTTACCGTTGCGGCGGTGATCCCGATGTTCCCCGGTATTTCAGCCTATACTGCGATGATCAGCGTGGTGGAGATTTCGCATTTGGGCTACAGCGAAGCCCTGATGTCGGTGATGATCTCCAACTTCCTCAAAGCCTGTTTTATCGTGGGAGCCTTGTCGATCGGCCTGTCGGTACCGGGTCTGTGGCTGTATCGTAAACGTCCCGGCGTTTAGGGATTTTTCTAAGGATCTGGGATTATTAGAGTTTATCTTCAGAGCCGTCCGATATATGAGTATCGCTCGATTCGTCTATCGACGGTGGCCGGGGCTTTACGTATAGTGTGAGCAATTTTGCTGCCTATACAGGGTTAAACAATGATTATCAGCCTGATTGCTGCTTTGGCGGCGGATCGCGTTATTGGTATGGAAAATGCCATGCCGTGGCACCTGCCGGAGGATTTGGCGTGGTTTAAACGTAACACGCTAAACAAACCGGTGATTATGGGCCGTAAGACCTTTGAGTCGATTGGCCGTCCCTTGCCGGGCCGTCATAATATCGTATTAAGCAGCCAGCCGGGTAAAGAACCTGGCGTGACCTGGGTAACTTCGCTGGAGGAGGCTTTGGCTGCGGCTGGCGAGGTGGAGGAAGTGATGGTGATGGGCGGTGGCAGCATTTATAGCCAGTTCCTGCCACGGGCTTCCCGAATGTATCTGACGCATATCGATGCTGAAGTAGGCGGAGATACCTACTTCCCGGATTACGAGCCAGACGAATGGGAAACCTCATTCAGCGCCTTCCACGATGCGGACGCACTGAACTCGCACGGTTACTGTTTTGAGATTTTGGAACGCCGCTAAGGCGGGTTAGCTATCAAATGGGCACCCTTGGGTGCCCATTGTCGTTTTAAGAAGCCGCCAGCGTATCCGCGCCGTCTATCGCATCACGGCGGTTGCTTGGCTGGGTAAAGTAGCGCTTGTCTTCCCAACGTAGCAGGGTCAAATCCCCACCCCAACAGCAGCCGGTATCCAGACCGATGATGCCTTCCGGCGTGCCTCTGCCTTCCAGTGAAGCCCAGTGACCGAAGATGATACTGTACTCGGGGTCGACCAGACGCGGCAGATCAAACCAGGGTTTCAGCGGAGCGGGAGCGCTGCCCGGCGCATCTTTGCAGATCATGTCCAACTGGCCGTTAGGGAAGCAATAGCGCATGCGGGTCAAGGCATTGGTGCTAAAGCGTAGGCGTGCAAGCCCACTCAGCTCTGGGCTCCAGTTGTTGGGCATATCGCCGTACATCGCATCCAGAAATAACGGATAACTGTCGCTGCTGAGTACCGCTTCCACTTCACGGGCACACATCTGTGCGGTCTCGATATCCCACTGTGGGGTAATGCCGGCGTGGCCCATGATCAGTTTGCGTTCATCATCCACCTGTAGCACTGGTTGGCGACGCAGCCAGTTGATCAACTCGTCAGCATCAGGTGCTTCGAGCAAGGGGGTAATGCGGTCTTTGGGTTTGTTACGGCTGATACCGGCGAACACCGCCAGCAGGTGCAGGTCATGGTTACCCAGAACCATGCGCAATGCCGGGCCGAGAGAGCGGAGGTAGCGCAGCACTTCGAGCGAGCCAGGGCCACGGGCGACCAGGTCGCCAGTCAGCCACAGTTGGTCTTGCAGGGGATCGAAATCAACCTGAGCTAATAGCGACTGCAGTTCATCGAAACAGCCATGAACGTCGCCGATAAGATATGTCGACATATTAGTGGATCAGCGTAGGGATGGCTAAACGGAACACCGGAATGGCGGTACGGAATGGCTGACCCTGCTGATCAACCATTTCATAGTGGCCTTCCATGGTGCCCAGCGGGGTTTCGAGTATCGCACCGCTGGTATATTGGAACTCGCTGCCGGGCCGGATAATGGGCTGTTCACCGATCACCCCCTCGCCCTGAACCTCGGTTTGGCGGCCGTTGCTGTTGGTGATCAGCCAGTAACGGCCCAGCAGTTGCACGTCAAAGCGCCCCAGATTACGGATGGTAACGGTATACGCGAAGACGTAACGTTCTTCCTCAGGAATCGATTGTGATTCCACATACACACTCTGTACCTGCACACATACACGGGGCGAATCAATCATGACAACTGCTCCTTTATTGCTGCTGCGCCTGCTGTTGTGAAAGCCAGTTAGCCAGCTTACAGTACTGCGCTACAGAAATATTCTCTGCTCTGAGCGTCGGATCGACGCCGAGTTCCGTCAACTGTTCCGGGGTGAAAAGATCGCCCAGGCTGTTGCGGATGGTTTTTCTGCGTTGGTTAAATGCCTGGGTGGTCACACGGCTGAGCATGCGCACATCGCCGACAATATTGGGCATCACCAGATGTGGTACCAGACGAACCACGGCAGAATCGACTTTAGGCGGCGGTGCGAACGCTGTCGGCGGCACTTCCAACACCGGAATAACGTTACAATAATACTGCGCCATCACGGTCAAACGCCCGTATGCCTTGCTGTTTGGGCCGGCAACCAGACGGTTGACCACCTCCTTTTGCAGCATAAAATGCATGTCGCGGATAGCGGAAGTATAGCTGAAAAGGTGGAACATCAGCGGCGTCGAAATGTTATACGGCAGGTTGCCGAACACGCGCAACGATTGGCCTTCTACGGCTGCCAGCTCGGCGAAGTTCACCGTCATGGCATCTTGCTGATGAATGGTCAGCTTGTCTTTTAGCTGTGGGTGATTGGCCAGGCGAGCCGCCAGATCGCGGTCAAGTTCAATGACCGTCATGCGGTCCATCCGTGCGCCAACCGGCTCGGTCAAGGCTCCCAGGCCTGGGCCGATTTCGACTACCGCTTCGCCCGGCTGTGGGTGAATGGCTGAGACAATGCTATCGATGACAAACTGATCGGTTAAAAAGTTCTGTCCAAAACGTTTGCGGGCAAAGTGCCCTTGGTGGACTCTATTATTCATTGCTGTTAATTATCATTTTAATGGCGAGAGCCAAGGCCGTTTTGAAGCTGCCTGCATCGGCAGTGCCGCTGCCAGCCAGTTCCAACGCGGTACCATGGTCGACCGAGGTACGGATAAAAGGCAAACCGAGGGTGATATTCACCGCTCGACCAAACCCCTGGTATTTTAGTACAGGCAAGCCCTGATCGTGATACATCGCCAGCACCGCATCTGCATGTTGCAGATATTTGGGCTGGAACAGCGTATCCGCCGGGAGCGGGCCAATCAGCTGGATACCGCGGCTGCGCAGCTCGTCCAAAGCCGGAATAATCACATCCAGCTCTTCACGGCCCATATGGCCGCCTTCCCCCGCGTGTGGGTTTAGCCCACAGACGTAAATCAGCGGGTGTGGGATGCCAAACTGGTTTTTCAGATCCCGATCGAGAATGGTGATCACTTCGAACAGGCTCTGTTGGGTAATGGCGCCCGGGACTGCAAGTAACGGCAGATGGGTCGTTGCCAGAGCGACGCGCAGTTCCTCGGTAGCCAGCATCATCACCACCCGTTCACAATGACTGCGATCGGCAAAGAACTCAGTATGGCCGGTAAAGGCGACGCCAGCGTCGTTGATGATGCTTTTGTTGACCGGGCCAGTAACCAGCGCGGCGAACTCACCGTTCAGGCAACCGTCACAGGCGCGTGCCAGAGTCTCGACCACATAGGCGCTGTTGGCGACGTTAAGTTCACCAGCGACCACGGCCTCCGGGGCTGCAACGGGCAATACCGTTAATGTCCCGGCACGCTGGGGCTGTGCAGCCTGGCCTGGCTGGTAGTCGCGCAGCGTGAGCGGTAACGCCAGCTGGCGGGCGCGCTCAAGCAACAAGGCCGGATCGGCGCACACCACCAGCTCAACAGGCCAATCCTGTTGTGCCAGTACGGTGACCAAATCCGGCCCAACCCCGGCAGGCTCGCCGGGGGTGATGACGATACGGTTATTGTGGTGCATTGCTTCCATCGAGGATCTTCACGTAAGCAGCGGCACGTTGTTCCTGCATCCAGGTTTGCGCTTCTTCGGCGAACTTGCGGTTAAACAGCATGCGGTAGGCACGATCTTTCTGCGCCGCATCGGTTTTATCCACCTGGCGGGTATCCATCAACTGGATCAGATGCCAGCCAAAGGAAGAGTGTACCGGCTCGCTGACCTGGCCTTTTTGCAGCTTCAGCAGCGCATCGCGGAAGGCAGGATCGTACATGTCTGGCGAAGCCCAACCCAGATCGCCGCCCTGTAGGGCAGAGCCTGGATCTTGTGACAGCTGTTTGGCTTCGTCTTCAAACTTCGCTTTGCCGCTCTTGATGGCCGCTGCCACTTCTTGCAGCTTGGCGCGTGCCTGATCGTCGGTCATCACCACTGAAGGTTTCAGCAGGATATGACGGGCATGCACTTCGGTCACGGAAATCGACTGGGTACCGCCACGGATATCGTTGACCTTCAGGATATGGAAGCCGACGCCGGAGCGGATTGGGCCAACCACGTCGCCTTTTTTGGCACTGGACAGACGTTCAGCAAAAAGCGTTGGCATTTCCTGCAGTTTACCCCAACCCATCTGGCCGCCTTTCAGCGCCTGTGAGTCGGCAGAGTAGGTGATCGCCAGTTTGCCGAAATCGGCACCGCCGGTCGCTTCACCCGCCAGGCGTTTTGCCAGCGCTTCGGCTTCATCAACCTGCTTCTGCGATGGGTTTTCTGGCAGCGGGATCAGGATGTGGCTGATGTTGATGTCGGTTTCACCGCCGTTCTGTGCGCCGACCTGTTTGGCCAACGCGTCAACTTCCTGCGGCAGGATGGTGACACGGCGACGCACTTCGTTGTTACGCACTTCCGAGGTCAGCATTTCCTTGCGGATCTGCGCACGGTAAGTGTTGTAGTTCAGACCTTCATACGCCAAGCGGCTACGCAGTTGATCCAGACTCATCTTGTTCTGGGCGGCGATGTTGCCGATCGCCTTGTCCAGATCGGCATCGCTGACGGTGATCCCCATTTTTTGCGCCATCTGCAGCAGGATGTTATCCATAATCAGACGTTCAAGGATCTGGTGACGCAACGTATTGTCGTCTGGCAATTGCTGGCCAGCCTGCTGTGCGTTGAGTTTCACCGATTGCATCAGGCCGTTCACGTCGCTCTCGAGGACTACGCCGTTATCGACGACGGCGGCGACTTTATCCATTTGTTGCGGTGCTGCGAACGCGGTATTGGCACAAACCACCAATCCGAGAAGAAGCGTTCTCCAGTTCTTCATACATTTCCCGTTATCTGTTTCCGCAAATGCGGGTGAAAGTTGTTTTTTTTCAATTCGTTAATCAATATCAGAATGCGCGCTGGTAAGGCAGAATACCCGAGCGTAGCATTTCATTGGTGCCAAGGCTGTGATCGCTGCTCAAGCCGCGCAGCTCGACGTTGAATGAAACTTTGTTATCGTACTTGCTGACCTGATTGCCGTTGTCCCAATCGGTGATCTTGCGCTCATAACCCACGTTAACCGCCCAGCAGCAGGTGTTATAACGCAGGCCGACCAATTGGTTGGCGGTTTGTTTCGCACGGGTATCGTAGTAATACGCCCCGACCACCGCCCAACGATCGGCAATCGGCCAACTGGCCACCATACCGACCTGTGAAATACCGTCCTGATAGCCCGGGTTGCTGATATCCGGCAGGGTTGCCGAAATATATTCCGGGCTGGCATAACGATAGTTCAACTGCACCATGCGATTCTGATCCTGACGATATTCCACAACCGCGTCGCCTAACGCGACGCTATCGAGACGGGTGTCGTATTGCACACCACCGCGCAGGCCCCAGCGATCGTCAATCTTCCAATAGGTGTCACCAGCCCAGACGACGCTGCCGGTATCATCGCTATTATCAAAGTTGCTACTTTGATCCCCGGTCCGCGAGCGACTGAGGTAGTAGATTTGACCTACGGATACGTTAAAACGTTCAACCAGTGCGTCATCATAAATACGCGAGGTGACACCGGCTGCTACGCGGTTCTGCGAGGCGACACGATCAAGGCCGCTGTAGGAACGGTCGCGGAACAGGCCTGAGTAGTCGGTTTGCAGCAGGGTTGAGTCATAGGTATAGATGTTGCTTTGGTCGCGATAAGGCACGTACAGGTACTGCATACGCGGCTCAATGGTTTGGGTAAAACCTTCTGACCAATCCATTGGGCGTTCGAACACCACTTTGCCGTCGGTCTTGAACTGCGGCAGTACGCGGTTGACCGAATCTTCCAGATCGGGAACCGGGCTCCCCGGGTTACGGCTGGCATAGTCGGCGGCAAAACCGTTCGGGATGGTCTGCTGGAAATGCGTCGCCATCAGTTTGGCTTCGGTATTCAGGCTACCCCAACTGTTGGCCAACGGCAGATTGATCGCCGGTGCTACATGCCAACGAGTGGCTTTCGGGTTATTTGGGTTGACGCTGGTAAAGTTGGCAACCTGGGCGTAGGTGTGGAAATCAAACGGGCCAATATCCGATTTATAGTAGTTGAGATCCAACTGCGGCTGTGCACGGTAGGCGTTTTGGTTGCCCACCCCGCTGAAGATCTGGAACTGCTTGGAAGCCAACGTAGCATCCCAGTTCTCATCGGCATAACCGACGCTGAATTTCTGCGTGGCGTAGCCATCGGTGGTGGAGCCGTATTTGGAGTCCAGATCGGTGAAGTAATAAGGGTCGCTGACCTTGGTGTAGTCGACGTTGAAACGCCACACCTGATTCATTACGCCGTTATGGCCCCAGTAGAACAGCCAACGCTTACTGTCGTCGACATCCCCATGGTCTTTTTCGAACTGCCTATCGCTTGGCAGCCAGTCGAAGGCCATGGTGCCCAGACCCGGTTGCAGCAGATAACGGAATTCGTTCTGCCACTGCAGGCCACGATTCGTCATGTAATGCGGGGTGATGGTGGCATCAAAGTTTGGCGCAATGTTCCAGTAATACGGCAGCATGAACTCGAAGCCGTTATTACTGCCATATTTGGCATTGGGGATCAGGAAGCCGGAGCGGCGTTTATTGCCCACTGGCAGCTGCAAATAGGGGCTGTAGAACACCGGCACCTTGCCAATCTTGAAGCGGGCGTTCCACACTTCGGCCACTTCTTCTTCGCGATCGAGGATCACTTCGGAGCCCACTACGCTCCAACTGTTATCGCCAGGCAGGCAAGAGGTGAAGGTACCGTTTTCCAGGATGGTGTAGCGGTTTTGGCCGCGCATCTTCATCTTGTCGGCGTCACCACGCCCTTGGCGACCTACCATCTGATAGTCGCCCTGATAGACGTCGGTATCTTTGGTGTTCAGGTTTGACCAGGCTTTAGGGCCTTTCAGTTTGATCTGATTATCTGCGTAGTTCACGTCACCGGTGGCGGTAACGGTACGGATCGGATCCGGTAGCCCATCTTTTTGCGTCTGCTTCAGCTCAACCTGCTTCGCCGTCAGGGTGCTGTTGCCCTGTTCGACGTTGACGTTGCCAGTGAACAGTGCGTTGTTCGGATAGTTGGCTTCTGAATCATCGGAAATGATGGTGACCGGCAGGCTGTTGGGGTCGCCGCTGATCAACGGTTTATCGTAAACAGGCACGCCGAGCATACATTGCTCGGCCAGATCTGCCAGCGCGTGCTGACTATAAATTGCCGTCCAAATCAACGTGGCCAGCAGTGTTGGGAAACTTTTTTTCATACGCGGTATTGGTGTTCCGTCATCAGAGGCGTCATGTCCGGCAAACGGTCAGAGACTATATCACTCATCAGCGTTGCGCTAGTGTTAAATCCTGCCGTTCGATTGCGTCGTCGTTAGGCGCAGAGATAAATGACAGGTATGATAATCGAATTCTTGGAAAAAATCGCCTTAACCCTTGCTCGTACCGATAGGGATACACGGCTTATTACGGTTTGATAGTTGGGGAGTATATGCAGTATTGGGGAAAACTGCTCGGAGTGATTGTCGCCATTTGGGCTGGCGGCGGATTCTGGGGTGTCGTGCTGGGGTTGATCGTTGGCCATATGATCGACACCGCACGTAATAACAAGCGCAGCCGGGGCTTTTTTACCGACCAGCAAACGCGGCAGACGTTATTTTTTCGCACTACCTTTCAGGTTATGGGGCATCTGACCAAATCGAAAGGGCGGGTGACCGAAGCCGATATCCAGATAGCCAGCCTGTTTATGGACCGCCTGCAGCTGCATGGCGAAGCCCGTACCGCGGCGCAGCAAGCGTTCCGCGAAGGCAAGCACAGCCAGTTCCCGCTGCGTGAAACCTTGCAGCAGTTGCGCAGCATCTGTTTTGGTCGCTTTGATCTGATTCGGATGTTTCTGGAAATTCAAATCCAGGCCGCGTTTGCCGACGGTTCATTGCATCCGAATGAACGCCAGGTGCTGTATGTGATCGCCGAAGAGCTGGGCATTTCCCGCGCTCAGTTCGATCAGTTCCTCAGTATGATCGAAGGAGGGCGTCAGTTTGGCGGCGGCAGTTGGCAGGGGCAGCAAGGGGGATACTCCCAGGGCGGCTACCAGCAGGCGCAACGTGGCCCGACGCTGGAAGATGCCTGCAAAGTGCTGGGCGTGAACAGCAGCGACGATGCCACCACCATCAAGCGTGCCTATCGTAAGCTGATGGGCGAGCATCACCCGGATAAGTTGGTCGCCAAGGGGTTGCCGCCGGAAATGATGGAGATGGCGAAACAGAAAGCGCAGGAGATCCAGGCCGCCTACGACCTGATCAAACGCGAGAAGGGCTTTAAGTAGTTGTCGTTAAGGGCGCCGTGTGCGGCGCCCTTAAAAACTTAGAAATCCGGCTCTACGCGAAAATGCATCGGTGTCTGGAACGCGGGATGGGTGATACGCAACTCTTGTGCGTGCAGTTGCAGGCGCGGTGCCATCGCCTTGGCCTCTGGCGGGGCGTAGAAGCCATCGCCGAGAATGGGGTGACCCAATGCCAGCATATGAACGCGCAATTGGTGTGAGCGCCCGGTGATGGGCAGCAGCTTGACCCGCGTGCTGCCATCCGGGTCCCGGGAAAGCACCACATATTCGGTCTGCGCAGCCTTGCCGGTTTCGAAACACACTTTCTGCAAGGGCCGGTTCGGCCAGTCGCAAATCAGCGGTAAATCCACCAACCCTTCATCCTGTGCCATATGCCCCCACACGCGGGCGATATAGCATTTTTTCGGCTCGCGCTCGCGGAACTGGCGTTTTAGCTCACGCTCGGCGGCCTTGTTCAATGCCACCACGATCACCCCGCTGGTCGCCATATCCAGGCGATGCACGGATTCTGCCGCCGGAAAGTCTGCCTGGATACGCGTCATCAGGCTGTCCTTGTTCTCCGGAGCACGGCCAGGCACGGAAAGCAGTCCGCTAGGTTTGTTGACCACGATGATGTGCTCATCCTGATACAGCACGTGCATCGGATCTTGCGGGGGATTGTAAGGTTCCATGTTAGCTCCGCTGAGAAGGGCAAACCGGGGAGCCTTGGCTCCCCGTTGTGTGGATCACTGGTGCGTCACTACTACCAGGCGAATAGCATCCAGCCGCCATCCCGCTTCGTTGAGGTTAATCAGCACCTGCTTGCGGTTGAACTCCAGCGCTTCGACTTCGTCATCACGGATATTCGGGTTAACCGCTTTCAGGGCTTCCAGACGTGCCAGCTCGGTACTCAGCTTGTCATCGGCCTCTTGCTTAGCCTGTTCGATCAGGGCGCGGGCCTGTTCTTCCACCAGGCTTTCTGCCTGTTGCAGCATCACGTGCACTTCTTGCTGCACCGCATTGACCAGCTTGCTGGAGGTGTGGCGATTGACCGCGTTCAGTTGGCGGTTAAAGCTTTCGAACTCGACCTGTGCCGCCAGGTTGGTTCCCTTGCGATCCATCAACATGCGGATCGGCGTTGGCGGTAGGAAGCGGGTCAACTGCAGGTGTTTAGGGGCCTGGGCCTCAACCACATACACCAGTTCGACCAGCAGGGTGCCCACCGGCAGTGCCTTGTTTTTCAACAGAGAAACCGCACAGCTCCCGGTGTCGCCGGAGAGGATCAGATCCAGCCCGTTGCGGATAATCGGGTGTTCCCAACTGACAAACTGGGCATCTTCACGCGACAGTGCCTGCTCGCGATCAAACGTCACGGTGCAGCCATCTTGCGGTAGCCCAGGGAAGTCCGGTACCAGCATATGGTCGGACGGGGTCAGGACGATCAGGTTGTCGCTGCGGTCTTCCTGATTGATACCGACGATATCGAACAGGTTGAGTGCAAAGCTCACCAGGTTAACGTCGTTGTCCTGTGCCGCAATGGCTTCCGCCAGCGCCTGTGCTTTGTCACCGCCGTTGGAGTGCATTTCCAGCAGACGGTCACGGCCCTGTTCCAGCTGCGTTTTCAACTGTTTGTGCTGCTGGTTACAGGTATGGATAAACTCGTCCAGACCTTCCTGCTCGGTAGGGGCGGCCAGGTAGCCAATCAGTTGCTCATAGCAGCTGTCATAAATCGGCCGGCCGGTAGGGCAGGTGTGCTCGAAGGCATCCAGCCCTTCATGGAACCAGCGGCCCAGCACGGCCTGAGCGGTGTTTTCCAGGTACGGCACCATGATCTGGATATCGTGCATCTGGCCAATACGATCCAGACGGCCAATACGCTGTTCCAGCAGATCCGGGTTGAACGGCAGATCGAACATCACCATCTGGCTGGCAAACTGGAAGTTACGCCCTTCCGAACCGATTTCGGAGCACAGTAGTACCTGCGCGCCTTCTTCCTGTGAAGCGAAGTAGGCGGCGGCGCGATCGCGTTCGATAATGCTCAGCCCTTCGTGGAACACGGCGGCGCGGATCGCTTCGCGCTCGCGCAGCACCTGCTCCAGTTGCAGAGCGGTCGCGGCCTGGGCGCAAATCACCAGCACTTTCTCATGACGGTTGGCGACCAGATAATCCAGCAGCCACTCAACGCGCGGATCGAAGTTCCACCAGGTCGCATTCTCCCCTTCGAACTCCTGATAAATCTGTTCTGGGTAGAGCATGTCGCGGGCGCGGGCTTCGACGGTTTTCTTGGCGCTCATGATGCCGGACACCTTGATCGCCGTCTGATATTGCGTTGGCAACGGCAGTTTGATCTGGTGCAGGTGACGGCGTGGGAAGCCTTTTACGCCGTTACGGGTGTTACGGAACAGCACGCGGCTGGTGCCGTGGCGATCCATCAGCATGGTGACCAGTTCCTGGCGCGCCTGTTCGCTGTTGTCGGTATCGCTGTTGGCCGCTTTCAGCAGTGGCTCAATGTCCTGCTCGTCGATCAGCTCACCCAGCAGGTTCAACTTGTCATCTGCCAGACGCTCGCCGCTCAGCAGCAGCGTCACCGCATCGGCTACCGGACGGTATTTCTGCTGGTCGGTGACAAACTCCTGATAGTCATGGAAACGGCTGGGATCCAGCAGGCGCAAGCGGGCAAAGTGGCTTTGCTGGCCAAGCTGCTCCGGAGTTGCCGTCAGCAACAGTACGCCCGGGATGTGCTCCGCCAACTGTTCAATCACCTGATATTCACGGCTCGGCGCGTCTTCGCTCCAGGCCAGATGATGAGCTTCGTCTACCACCAGCAGATCCCAGTGGGCATCGGCCAACTGCTCAAGGCGCTGTTTGTTGCGACGCACGAAATCCAGCGAGCAGATCACTAACTGTTCGGTTTCGAACGGGTTGCTGCTGTCGAGCATCGCTTCGGAATAGCGGCTATCGTCAAACAGTGAGAAATAGAGGTTGAAGCGACGCATCATTTCAACCAGCCACTGATGTTGCAGGGTTTCCGGTACCACGATCAGCACGCGTTCGGCGCGGCCAGCCAGCAGTTGCTGATGAATAATCATCCCGGCTTCGATGGTTTTACCCAGGCCCACTTCATCGGCCAACAGAACGCGCGGTGCATGGCGCTGGCCGACCTCGTAGGCGATATGCAATTGGTGCGGGATCAGGCTGGCGCGCATACCACGCAGGCCAGCGAACGGCAGGCGATACTGCTCGCTCTGGTATTTGCGGGCGCGGAAACGTAGCGCAAAGCGATCCATGCGGTCAATCTGACCGGCAAACAGGCGGTCTTGCGGTTTACTGAAGGTCAGCTTGCTGTCCAGCAGCACTTCACGCATAGCGACGCCGCTTTCCTGGGTGTCCAGACGCGTGCCGATATAGGTCAACAGGCCGTTATCCTCTTTGACTTCCTCCACCTGCAACTGCCAGCCTTCGTGGTTGCTGATGGTGTCGCCCGGGTTAAACATCACGCGGGTGATTGGCGAGTCGTTTCTGGCATAGAGGCGGTTTTCACCGGTTGCGGGGAAAAGCAGGGTGACCATGCGCACGTCAAGTGCTACCACGGTTCCCAGTCCCAATTCGCTTTCCGTATCGCTGATCCAGCGTTGACCAAGTGTAAAAGGCATAGTTTGTCGGCTCGATTCTTATTAAGTAAGTCTTGCTACCCGGCAGATAAGCCCTGGGTAACCTGTTTCAACTGCTTGCTATTCCCGGCATCTTGCCTGCCACCGCGTTGTTACCGGTTGGCGAGCTTTATTTTCATTTAGCGGGTAATAGCCTGTTACGCCAGACGTCTGGTGACGGCATGGCGACAACGATGTTGTGAATAGTGGTTCAGAATTTGGGAAGGGCGCTATGGTAATGGAAGGCGGCGCATTCGTCACCTGTAAAACCCGATGATTTTATCTTCCCAAATGCCGACTAACACCAGTAAAAAGAAAGGGTTTCCCCATGGGGGGGGATTACCCCCAGCTTTGACCGCTCAGAACAGGCCTATCTGCCTGGTTACCAACGCCGAAAAATCGTCGTACAGGAAAGGAAGTATAGCGTCTGCCACCGGTTGCAGCTGGCGTTCGAGATAATGATCGTAATCGATCGCGGATTGCCGGGTTTCCAACGGCTCTGGCCCGGCTAGCGTCATTACATAACTGATCCAGCCACCGTTCTGATATTGCAGCGGCCGCCCCTGTTGACGATTATAGTCATCGGCCAGGCGGGCTGCTCGGGCGTGTGGTGGGACATTGCGTTGATAGTCGTCCAGCTTGCGCCGCAGGCGTTTGCGGTACACCAGCCGGTCGTCAAATTCGCCGTTCAGCGTTTTGGCCACGTAATCGCGCACAAAGTCTTGATAGGGCTGGCGCTTGAAGATGCGTTGATAGAGCTGCTGCTGAAACTGCTGCGCCAGCGGGGTCCAGTCTGTGCGTACCGTTTCCAACCCTTTATACACCATCTCTTCACTGCCGTCCGGTTTGCTGATCAACCCGGCGTAGCGTTTTTTGCTGCCCTGCTCGGCACCGCGGATGGTGGGCATTAAAAAGCGGGAATAGTGGGTTTCAAACTCCAGCTCCAGCGCATTTTCCAGCCCATATTGCTGTTGTAGATGCTGATGCCACCATTGATTGACGTGATCGAGCAGCTCGCGGCCAATCTCGGCGGCCTGCTGTTCACTGTGGGCCTTTTTCAGCCAGACAAAGGTCGAGTCCGTATCGCCGTAGATCACCTGGTAACCTTTAGCTTCGATCAACTCTCGCGTCTGGCGCATGATCTCATGGCCGCGCAGGGTGATCGAAGAAGCCAGCCGGGGATCGAAGAAGCGACAGCCGCTCGATCCCAGCACGCCGTAGAAGGCATTCATGATGATCTTGAGCGCCTGCGACAGCGGCTTGTTGTTGTGGCGTTTGGCCGCTTCGCGCCCCTGCCAGATCTGGCGTACAATCTCGGGAAGGCAGTGTTTGGTGCGGGAGAAACGAGCCTGGCGAAAACCCGGCACCGAGTTTTCATCATCCGGGTGCTGCATGCCTTCTACCAGCCCGACGGGATCGATCAGGAAGGTGCGGATGATCGACGGATACAGGCTTTTGTAATCCAGTACCAGCACCGAATCATATAGGCCGGGCTGTGAATCCATCACAAAGCCGCCGGGGCTGTGCTCTTCCGGCAACTCCCCAAGGTTGGGGGCCACATAGCCCTGACGATGCATGCGCGGGATATAAAGGTGGTTGAAGGCCGCCACCGAACCGCCGCTGCGATCGGCCGCCAGGCCGGTCACGGTGGCGCGCTCAAGCAGGAAGGTCAACAGTTCGGTTTTGGCGAAAATGCGCGTCACCAGCTCGCAGTCTTTCAGGTTATAGCGGGCAAGAGCGGGTTTATCTTCGGCAAAACGGCGGTCTATTTCCGCCATCCGCTGGTAAGGATTGTCGATCGATTTTCCTTCCCCAAGCAGCGTTTGCGCCACATATTCCAGGCTGAAGGACGGGAAGTTCCAGGTGGCCGACTTCAGCGCCTCGATACCGTCGATAATCAATCGCCCGGAGGCCGAGGCGAAGAAGTGGTTTTGCTTAAAGCCATGCTCGCGCCACTCCAACAGGTTACCGCCACGGCCAAAGCGCAGGGGGATCTGATACCGCTCGGCGTGTTTTTGCAGTACCCGCAGATCGAACTGCACCAGGTTCCAGCCGATAATGGCGTCTGGATCGTGCTGCTCCAGCCATTGATTCAGGCGTTCCAGCAGCTGTGGGCGGCTGTTGCAGTATTCCAGCTCGAAATCCAGCGCCTCAGTGCCGCCGTTGGCAGGGCCGAGCATATACACTTGGCGCTGGCCACAGCCTTCCAGCGCGATGGAGTAAAGCTCGCCATGGGCGGTGGTTTCGATATCCAGTGATACCAGCTTTAGAGTGGGGCGGTAGTCTGG
Organism: Serratia sp. JSRIV004; assembly: GCF_019968705.1. Classification (NCBI taxonomy): domain Bacteria; kingdom Pseudomonadati; phylum Pseudomonadota; class Gammaproteobacteria; order Enterobacterales; family Yersiniaceae; genus Serratia; species Serratia sp. JSRIV004. Next base: position 1,026,623 of record NZ_CP074140.1, read on the forward strand.
GGCTGGCTTCATCTGGCCGTTGAGCCACAGGCCATGACCGTCGGGTTGGCCGTTGAACCACACCGGGGCGGTGATAAAGCGCTCCATCAGATAGCGTTCCGGCGGGCGGATATCGGCCTCAAACACGTTGACGCCTCCCTCCTTGAGCAGCTTTTCCAGCTTGATCAACTGACGGTGCTGGCGGCAATAAAGGCCCATCACCGGACGGGAATGGAAATCCTGCAGCGGCAGGGGTTTCAGCTCGACATGACGCTCTTCACGCAGCAGCAACTCGGCCCGCTGACGCTGTTCGGCGGGAATGAATGCCACGGAGGTCTGTGGGGCCAGCCGTAGCCGTTGTGGCCCGCTATCGGTTGCCAGCCAGAACTCAACTTCGGTACCGGCGGGCGTATCACGCCAATGGCGAGTGAGTAAGAAACCCTGCTGTAGAGATGTCACTAGTTCCTGATCATCGATGTTCTATAGGTGTTTATAGTATGGGTTTTTATACAGTAATTGTCTATCACTGGCCGGATTGGCTAAATCTACATACAATTCAACGATTGACTCCCCCTGGCCCGCGCCGGACAATCCTTCGCCCATACGTTTAGCTTACCAACAGAGGTTTAATGGAAGCCTATTTACAGCAGTTGATCACCCAGTCATTGGCTTTCACCCTGGTGGTGGTCATGTTGGTGGCGTTCCTGGAGTCGCTGGCGTTGGTCGGTTTGTTATTGCCGGGCACGGTGATGATGGCCAGCATTGGCGCACTGATCGGCAGCGGGCAGGTGGACTTTTATATGGCCTGGGGGGCGGGTATTGTCGGTTGTCTGCTAGGGGATTGGATCTCCTACTTTATCGGCCGGGCTTTCAAGGGGCCGCTGCACCGCTGGTCGTTCCTGAAAAAGAACAAGGCGATGCTGGATAAAACCGAGCATGCGCTGCATCAGCACAGTATCGTTACCATTTTGATCGGTCGCTTTGTTGGCCCGACGCGCCCGCTGGTGCCGATGGTGGCCGGCATGCTTGATCTTCCTCCCTACAAATTTGCCCTGCCAAATATCATCGGTTGCCTGACCTGGCCACCGGTCTATTTCTTCCCTGGTATTCTGGCGGGAGTCGCGATCGATATTCCTGCTAGCGCAAACAGCGCGTTGTTCAAATGGCTGTTGTTTGGCGTGGTGGTGCTGGTCTGGCTGGCGGCCTGGCTGAGTTGGCGCTGGTGGCGTGAAGGAAAGCGCAGTGCCGATAAGCTGACGCGCTGGCTAACGCCGAAGCGGCTGCGGTTGGCCTGTATTGCTAGCTGGGGAGGGGCGCTGGTGTGTTTCTATTACATGCATCAGCAGGCGTTGATGCCGGTATATCGACACCTGTTGTGGAAAGTGCTGGCGGGCTGATGTCAGGCGTAAAAAAACCGACTGGTGAGGTCGGTTTTTTTATTTCCCGGGCTGGAGTTGGTCACTCTGACCGGATGAGACAGCACCCATCTAACGTAGTTGATTTTATCGTCGATCGTCCTCAATGTCAAAAACGCAGAAATCGGAAATCTGTTATGTCGCGCCCTGAATTGGTTAAGATATAATCAGCAGGTTAGCTCTGCTGCTGTCTTTACTTCGGTATGCGCATGTACACATTCAAGTCCTGGTCGGGTGTACGGATGGTGCCGTTATCCGGCGCTCTGGCCGGAGTGAGACTGCACCCATCTAACAACTGAGTGCTGCGCTGTGACAGGCAATGTAAGGGTAAGCGGCGGCGGCTCACTCCATGTTATGGAGAAAACGGGTGATTGATATCGATAAGGCAATCATCGTTCTTGGGGCGCTGATCGCGTTACTGGAACTGATCCGTTATGTGCTTCAGTTACTGAACTGATAACGGAAACGTAGCTAAGGCCGGGGGCTAACCACTGCCCGGCCTTTAACATTCAGCCGCCAAAGCTTATTGGAAGAACGCCTCCAACTGCTCAAACACCCGCATATCTTCGTTATGGCGTTTCACCTGTAATACATCCTCCAGCTTTTCAACCTGGCTGATCATCTGCACCAGGCGCTGATCGTCGGCCACCAATAGCCAAATGCGGCTCTGGGTCCCATCTTTCAGCGGCATACACAAAATACCTTCCACGTTAAAGGCACGGCGGGCAAACAGGCCGCAAACGTGGGTCATTACGCCCGGATGGTTCCGTACCGCCAACTCCAGGATCACCTGTGGATTCTTTTGTAGTGATTGCATGGCTTATTCTCCAATCATTTCGATGTTGGCGGCACCTGGTGGCACCATTGGGTAGACTTTTTCGTTGATATCGATCAGCGCGTGGATCAGGCAAGGGCCAGGGCGTTGGATCGCTGCCAGCAGCGCAGCCTGTGGATCTGGCTCGGCATTCAAATCGCAGGTGTCCAGGCCAAAACCGGCGGCAATTTTCAGGAAATCGGTACGCTTTGGATAGGTGGCGGCAAAGATATGCTGTTGATAGAACAGCGTCTGCTGCTGGTGTACCAACCCCAAGGCCTGGTTGTTCATCAGGATGATTTTCACGTCCAGATTATGCTCAACGGCGGTCGCCATCTCCTGAATATTCATCATCAGGCTGCCGTCACCGGAGAAACACAGCACCTTGCGCTGAGGCTCTGCCAGGGCTGCACCAATCGCAGCAGGCAAACCAAAGCCCATGGTGCCCAAACCGCCGGAGGTCAGCCACTGGCGCGGGCGGCTCAGTGGATAAGCCTGGGCTACCCACATCTGATGCTGGCCTACATCGGTGGTGATAATGGCGCTTTCGTCCACGCAGCGTGCCGCGGCCTTAACCAGCCCGTAATGGCTCAATGGGTCTGCCACATTTGGCATGTTGATCGGGAATTCACGCTTCAGATCGTTAACGGTGTTCATCCATTCGGTACGCGGCTGTGCTTCAATCATCGGTAACAGTTGTTGCAGCACCTGGCCGACGTCGGCATGGATGGCAATATTGGCCTGTTTTACCTTGCCCAGTTCGGCACGGTCGATGTCCACGTGGATAATCTTGGCGTTCGGGCAGAATTGCTCGGTTTTACCGATTGCCCGGTCGTCGAAACGGGCGCCCAACACGATCAGCAGATCGGCTTCCTGCAGGATAAAGTTGGTGCTGCGCGCAGCATGCATCCCCAACATACCTAATGACAGAGGGTGTTCTACCGGCATTGCGCCCAATGCCATCAGCGTCATGGTGGTTGGCAGGTTGGAGCGCTCGGCCATTTCCAGCGCCGGTTTATGGGCTTCTGCGCAGATAATGCCGCCACCCAGATACAGAATAGGCCGCTTGGCCTGATTGATCATGGCCGCAGCCTGTTCAACCAGCTTACTGTCAAAGGCCGGTGGGGCGTCGGGTACGGCCATTGGCGGTAATGAATCCCACTCAATTTCGGCGGTTTGCACGTCTTTCGGGATGTCGATCCACACCGGGCCTGGACGGCCGGATTCGGCAATGCGGAACGCGTCGCAGATCACCTGTGGCAGATCGCTGATATCGCGGACCAGATGGTTGTATTTGGTGATGGGGATAGAGATACCGTAGGTATCGACTTCCTGGAAAGCATCGGTGCCGATCATTGAGGATGATACCTGGCCTGTGATACACACCAGCGGGATTGAATCGAGCTTGGCGTCGGCAATAGCGGTCACCAGATTGGTGGCTCCCGGGCCACTGGAAGCGATACAGACCGCCGCCTTGCCGTTGGTACGTGCCATGCCCTGCGCCATAAAACCGGCCCCTTGCTCGTGGCGGGCCAGCACGTGCTGGATGACGGTGCTTTGGCTCAGAGCATCGTACAGCGGCAGCGCTGCGCCACCGGGAATGCCTGCAATAGTGGTGATACCCTGACGCTCCAGCAGATGCACGATCAGCTGTGCGCCGGTAATACGTTGGCCTTGGTGTGGCGTGCCCGAAGTTGCCATGTGCCTATCCTTTTCTCTGGGCCGGTTAGCTTTTCTGGGCAGGGGGACTAAAACAAGAAACCCCGCCCGGTTTGCGCCGGCGGGGTTTGGGAATCGATGCGTTGATTCGGACCCTACGGCGCGTTGCCGACGACCACCACCACACGCACGACGACCACCGCGGCTGGTAGCGCGGTTGTTAGTAGGGTCGAGGTCAGCGAGGATGCGATCACAGGGAGCCTTATCATCAATAGTAAAAAACAGAATTTTATAAAACCACAGGTGCAAAATTCGCACAACAGGTTTATTGGTTCAGCATAAAAAACGCGTGGTAGATCACGGTTTAACCAGAATACCCAGCACCTGGGCCTCCGGTGCGCTGCCGCTGACCAGCGCCTGGGTCGGGCCGTCGTAATAAATCCGCCCATCCACGACCAGCAAGGTACGCGGCGCGATGCGGGCAGCATCCTCAAGATTGTGTGACACCATCAGCAGCGTGAGTTGGCGCTGGTCGCAGACGTTTTGCAGCAGTTGCAGCATCTCACTGCGTAGTGCCGGATCGAGTGCAGAGAAAGGCTCATCGAGCAGCAGGATCGGCTGCTGGCGGATCAGGCAACGCGCCAAGGCTGCCCGTTGCCGCTGCCCGCCGGAAAGCTGCGACGGCAGGCGTTGCAGATGTTCTTCCAGCCCGACCTGCTGGGCAATCTGTGCCAGTTGTTCCTGCTGGGCGGCGGTTAGGTGCAGGCCAGGATCCAGCCCCAGGCCGATGTTTTGCCTGACCGTCAGGTGGGCAAACAGGTTGTTTTCCTGAAACAGCATCGACACAGGGCGTTTGGCCGGTGGCGAAGCGGTATGATCGCTTCCGTTGAGCCACAGTTTGCCGCTGGCGGCTGGCAGGAAACCCGCGATCAGGCTTAGCAAGGTGCTTTTTCCTGCGCCGCTAGGGCCTAGTACCGCGACATGTTCTCCCGGCTGAATGCGCAGGTCAAAACGCATCGGCAGGTGTTCGTACAGATAGGTCAGTTTTTCAAGCGTCAGCATGGCGGCCCGGTAAACGTTCAATCAGGGTAAACAGCAGGAAACAGAGCAACAGCAGCAGCAGGGCGGTCACGGCCCCATCGTTGCTACGGTATGCGCCAATCTGCTGATAGAGATAAAAAGGCAGAGTACGGAACTGCTCGTTGCCGAACAGCGCTACCACGCCGAAATCGCCAATCGACAGCACACAGGCAAAAGCCAGAGCCTGCGCCAGCGGGCGTTGCAACGCTTTCAGCTCGATCCAGCGCAGCCGCTGCCAGCCGTGGATATCCAGCGATAAGCAGAGCGGATTATAACGCTCGGCCAGATCGCGCATCGGATTTTCCAGCACTTTCAGCGCGTAGGGCACCGCCATCAACGCATTGGTGAGGATCACCAGCGCATACGGCGACTGCGGCAGCCCAGTGGTATCGCTTAGCAACAGGAAGAAACCGGTAGCCAGCACAATACCCGGCATCGCCAGGATCACCATGCCGCTCAGTTCCAGCGTTTGGCCCCAGGCGACCCGTTGCCGCAGCTTCAGTTCACGGCTGCTCCACAGCAGCATCATGGTCAATACGACACATAAAATACCCGCCCCAAGTGCGATGCGCAGTGAGGTGAACAGGGCCTGCCAGAGAATGGGCTGTTGCAGCACGGTGACCAGCGTTTGGTTGGCACCGTCGATGATCACCGCCAGCAACGGAGGCAACAGCAACAATAGCGCTGCGGCAATCAATAGCGTATCGCTAATGCGCCGCCCCAGGCTGTCCTGCGGATCGCGCCAGCGCTGGGCGTGGGTATGGCCAACCGGTAGAGCCTGGCTCAAACGCTGGCTGAGCACCACCAGCCCCAGGCAGCAGGCCAGTTGGATCAGCGCCAGCAGCGCAGCGCGGCTGAGATCGTAGTCGTAACTCAAGGCCTGATAGATCGCCAGTTCTATGGTGGTAGCCTGCGGCCCGCCGCCCAACGACAGCACGGTTGCAAAGCTGGCAAAACACAGCATAAATACCAGTGCGCCGCTGGGTAAGATCTGGCGGCGTAACGCAGGCCATTCCACAAAGCGGAACTGCTGCCAGCCGTTCATCCCCAGCTGCGCGGCCAGTTGTCGCTGCTCGGTGGGAATGTTCTCCAGCGCCTGTAGCAGCAGGCGAGTGGCCAGCGGCATATTGAAGAACAGATGCGCCAGCAGGATACCTTGCAGACCATAAGGCGAAAAACTGTAGTTCACGCCCAGCCAACCACACAGCGTTGCCAGCCAGCCTTGCCTGCCGTAGACGCTCAGCATGCCAAACACCGCCACCAGCACCGGCAGCACCAGCGTCATGGCGCACAGGCGCAGCAGCAGGTTGCGGCCAGGGAAACGTCTGCGGTACAGCGCCCGGGCCAGCCAGATGGCAGGCACCACCGAGATTACGGCGGAGAGTAGCGCCTGCCAAAAGGTAAAGCGCACCACGTGCCACAGGTAGCTGTCCTGCCACAGGCTACGCCAATCGCTTTCGGGCGCATGACGCCACAGCGAGCCCATGGCCGCCAACGCGATCAGCAGGATCAGACCGGCGGCCATCAGCCCCGGCCATAACCAGCGGGGGATCAGTGGCTGACGGCGGTTTGCCATGCCCGGATCCAGTTACCACGCTGTTGTGCCACTTCCTCGGCGCTGAATTGTAATGCCGTTTGCGGCACGGTCATCTGTTCAAAACCGGCAGGCAGTTCCGTCTTGATCACCGGGTACATCCAGTTTCCGCTAGGAATGGTGTTCTGGAAGGCCGGGGAGACCATAAACTGCATGAAGCGCTCGGCCAGTTCTGGCTGTTTGCTGGCCTTTAGCTTGCCAGCGACTTCGATTTGCAGGTAGTGCCCCTCACTGAAGCTGGCCGCCGCATAAAGGTCTTTTTTCTCTTCGATCAGATGGTAGGCGGGGGAGGTAGTGTAGCTCAGTACCATGTCGCCTTCCCCTTTCAGGAACAGGCCGTAGGCTTCACTCCAGCCTTTGGTCACGGTGACGGTTTTCTTCGCCAACTGTTGCCAGGCGAGCGGTGCTTCGTCGCCATACACTTTCTGCATCCAGAGCAGCAGGCCAAGGCCAGGTGTGCTGGTGCGCGGATCCTGATAGATGATCTTCAGGGGGCGGTCGCTGCTCACCAACTCTTTCAGGCTGGTCGGCGGGTTCTTCAGCTTGTCTTTGTTGTAGACGAAAGCAAAGTAGCCATAGTCGTAGGGAACGAAGGTCTGGTTGTGCCAGCCACCGGGAACGGTGAGCTTGCTAGTATCGACTTGGCTGGCGGTGAACAGATCGGTTTGCTGCGCGGCTTGCAGCAGGTTGTTGTCCAGGCCCAAAACCACGTCGGCGGCGCTGTTCTTGCCTTCCATTCTCAGGCGGTTGAGTAACGACACGCCGTCTTCCAGCGCCACGAATTTCAATTCGCAGTCACATTCGGCCTCAAAGGCTTTTTTTACCGCTGGGCCCGGTCCCCAGTCGGCAGCGAAAGAGTCGTAGGTGTAGACCGTCAGCGTTGGCTTGGCCAGGACCGGCATCGCCGCTAGCAATAATAAACAGGGCAGGTATTTTTTGACCACTTTGCACTCCTAATAGTAAAGGGGCAAAGGTATCTGAGGGCTGGGTTAACGAAGGCTAACGCGCCATGCTCAAATCCCTCCGCCGGTATTGACCGGATCAGGTTCGACGGGTGTGCTCTCAGCGGAAAACCGTTGGCCAAAAATTGGCTTGTTCTCCGCACCCCGTTGAGTCGGCGCTATTGTAGAGGCTTAGGGGCGTGGGTGAAAGGCGATTATGCTTCCGGTGGCGCAAACCACGCAGATTTAAAATCGAACCAACCGAGGGTATTCATCCGTACCCCGCGCATGCTGCGTTGACCATGCAGTTGCAGCCAGTGATGGAATAACGGATGCAACTGATGGCTGCTGACCAGGCGCTGGCAAAACTCGGCCATGGACAGGCGATTTTCCCGCCACTGAGCGGCATCCTGCGCGATATCCTCCGTCAGACAATGTTGTATCAGCGGTAATTCGTACAGCGTGGCAAACAGAGAAAACTCCAGCGGCAGGGTGAAGTTGGCGCTGCCTAACCACAGATCGCTTTGCGCCTTGCCCTTATGCCAGACTTCATAATCCACGGCCTGCACATTGAGTTTGATACCCTGTTCGGCTAGTAGAGAGGCGATAGCCTGCTTGATTGCGTGGAACTCGGAGTGTTCGTTATAGAAGGTCAGGGTCAATTCGGTTAAGCCCGCAGGCTTGGGCTGCTGCCCCAGCACGCGGTTATGCAACCAGCGCGGGAGAATGCCATAGGCTGGAGCCCAGTAACGCTGGTAGAGCGGCCCGGCGTGGCTCAGCAGCGCTATCGGGTTGATCAGTTCGCTCAGCCAACTGCGGATTTCCGGATCGGCCGCCAGTGCCGAACGCTGGTCGAACAGCAGAAAATAACAGCCTTCTTCGAGGCGGCTTTCCAGCTCGTTCCTGCCGGTATCATCCCCTTGTAACTGTACGCCGGAGTGCGCCAGCTCTTCGGTGATTTCCGGCAATACCCAAATGTTGACCTCATCGATCAGGGCACGATAGCCAAAGTAGTCGTCAAAGGCATGAATTTTCATCTGGCTTTGGTTGTTGTGTATCACCCGATAGGGGCCGGTGCCAATCGGATGGCGGGCAAAATCCGGCAGGTTCTGCCATTCGCGCGGCAGGATCATGGCATGTACGCTGCTCAGCAGCCAGGGCAGCCAATAGTCCGGCGTGTGCAGATATACATCGATGACATAGGGCGTAGGTGAGACGATCCTGTCGATATGTGAAAATAGCGGTTGTGGGATCAGGCGGTTGAGTGAATGGATAACATCTTCCATTTCCAGCTCACGGCCATGATGAAAATGGATCGCCGGGCGAAGATAAAAGCGCCAATGTAAAGGGGTGAGCGTTTGCCAATGATGTGAAAGATCGGGCTCAAGTTCCCCGTTTTCCTCATTTACCCGTGTCAGGCCGTTGAAAATCTGTCTTGCCAGGTGGGTTTCTGAACGACGCAGTGCCGAACCGGGTAACAGGTTGTAAAGCTGACGATAGTAGAGCACGCGCAGGATATGTTTCCCCTGGCGGAAGCTGCGCCCCAGCTGGGAAAGCAGCATTTGGCGTACTACGTCTTTATCGCCCACCAGTTGGACCAGTTGGTCGATGCGATCCTGTTCCAGCAGTTCCTCGGCGCGCTGTTGTTGCAGTGCCAATCCGGTGTAGTGAAAGCTGAGCTGTGAACGTTTACCCCGGCCGGACTCGGCCTGCCAGGTCAACCAACCCTCGTGCTGCATGGCTCCCAGCAGCGAACGAACATGGCGGCGGGAACAACTGAGTACCTCTGCCAACTCTTGCAGCGTGGTTTCGGTGGTTTGGCCATGGCAGCGTTGCCACAGGCGGATGAACTGTTGTTGCAGGCGTGAGGTGGACATAAAAGAGGAACTCTCTGGCATCAAGTCGTCAATTTATCTTTCCCTATATTACGCCGATAATGAGGGCAGTTGAATCAGCGGAGGGATAACAAATGACGGTTCTGTTAACTAAACAGTTTTATCAGCGTTATTTCACCGCGATCCGCCGCCAGCAGGCCGATTGGCTGCAGGTGGTCCCTGAACAGGCGCGGCTGGAGATGCTGGCCCACTTGACCCAGTGGGACATCGCCACGCTGAGCGACAAGCAATACCGTGAGCGTATCTGACGTTCACCGCAAAAGTGTTTCTGAGTAATGGTGCTTTTCACCAGCCAGTGGGGTTACCCACTGGCATTTTTATCTGCCGTCTTTACTTCCTTCGGCAATTTTCCTTCTGTAGCATAGCCTTCTTTATTTCTGGATAGGGATATCGCTATGAATTTCAGACGCTGGTTACCGCGCCGTTTTAATCCCGTTTTTGCCGCCTTCCTGCTAATAGCCTTCCTGACCGGCATTGCTGGAGCGCTGCAAGCCCCCACGCTAAGCCTGTTTCTGACCACCGAGGTAAAGGTGCGGCCGCTATGGGTAGGCATGTTCTATACCGTGAATGCCATCGCCGGGATCATCGTCAGCTTCCTGTTGGCCAAGCGTTCGGATACCCGTGGCGATCGGCGCAAGCTGATCCTGGTGTGCTGTGCCATGGCGCTGGCCAATAGCCTGTTGTTTGCATTCAACCGTGATTATCTGACGTTGATCACCGTAGGCGTGCTGCTGGCCGCGATTGCCAATACCGCCATGCCGCAGATTTTTGCCTTGGCGCGTGAGTATGCGGACAGCTCGGCACGTGAAGTGGTGATGTTCAGTTCGGTGATGCGTGCTCAGCTTTCACTGGCCTGGGTGATCGGCCCGCCGCTGTCATTTATGTTGGCACTGAACTACGGCTTTACCGTGATGTTTATGATTGCGGCGCTGATTTTTGCCGTCAGCGTGCTGCTGGTGTGGCTGATATTGCCTTCGGTGCCCCGTGCCGACGTTGAGATCAGCGTAGATTCTCCGCCTATTGCGCCAATCAGCGCCTGGCGCGATCCCGATGTGCGCCTGCTGTTTGTGGCTTCGATGCTGATGTGGACCTGCAACACCATGTATATCATCGATATGCCGCTGTACATCACCGCCGATTTGGGCTTGCCTGAACGGCTGGCAGGTTGGCTGATGGGCACCGCCGCCGGGCTGGAAATCCCGGCTATGCTGCTGGCGGGTTATTACGTCAAACGCTTTGGCAAACGCAATATGATGCTGTTTGCGGTGGCGGCAGGCGTGCTGTTTTATGCCGGGCTGGTGTTGTTCAAGTTCCAGTCGGCCCTGATGATATTGCAGCTGTTCAACGCGGTGTTTATCGGCATTATTGCCGGGATCGGCATGTTGTATTTTCAGGATTTGATGCCGGGGCGGCCCGGTGCCGCGACCACCATGTTTACCAACAGCATTTCGACCGGGGTGATCCTGGCCGGTGTACTGCAAGGCGCGCTGGTAGAAAACTTTGGGCACTATGCGGTTTACTACCTGATTACTCTGCTTGCCATCCTGGCGCTGTGGATGAGTGCCAAAGTTCGCGAAGTGTGAGCTGTAACACCCGGTTAGTTGATACATATCATTGAGGAAACCGCTCCATTCTCACTAAGATAAACGGACTCAGAGCGTGAGCTTCACGCTCTTATCCATCTTGCTATTAAGATGCCGATCCCGTTGATAAAAGTGGGTATGTTATGGATAAACTAACGCCGCTCAAACCCGTTCCCTCCCTCTGTGCCGTTATCGCCGCTTTGCTGATCTGGTTTGTGATCCCTGTTCCAGAAGGGGTGGCACCGAATGCTTGGCATTTGCTGGCCCTGTTTATCGGGACCATCATTGCCATTATCGGCAAGGCGATGCCGATCGGCGCCGTATCCATCATTGCCATTGCGCTGGTGGCTGTGACCGGAGTGACCAACCCTGGCAAGCCGGGGGCCGCGCTGGACGATGCACTGAGTGGGTTCTCCAACCAACTCATCTGGCTGATCGGTTTCTCAATCATGATCTCTCTGAGCCTGAATAAAACAGGCCTGGGATCGCGCATTGGCTACTACTTTATCTCGCTGTTTGGCAAAAAAACGCTGGGGATCGCTTATGCGTTAACCCTGGCGGAAACCGTGCTGGCCCCGGTTACGCCGAGCAATACCGCCCGTGGCGGCGGGATTATCCACCCGATAATGAAATCGATAGCGGACAGTTTTGGCTCCAAGCCCGAGCTGAATACCTCCGGCAAGATTGGCCGCTATCTCTCGCTGGTGAACTACAACATCAACCCGATCACCTCGGCGATGTTTATCACCGCAACTGCGCCTAACCCGCTGATTGTCAATCTGATCGCCAAAGGGGCCGGTTCCGAGTTTGAACTGACCTGGGGCATGTGGGCGGTAGCGGCGCTGGTACCGGCGATCTGTTCGCTGATCGTCATGCCGCTGGTGGTTTATTGGCTGTATCCGCCGGAAATCAAAAGCACCCCGGATGCGCCATTGTTTGCACAGGATAAGCTGCAAACTCTGGGGCGGATAACCCTGCCAGAGAAAATCACGCTGGGCGTGTTTGCCCTGTTGCTGGTGCTGTGGGCCGGAGTTCCGGCGATGATTTTTGGCCCCGTACTGGCGGTTAACCCAACGACGGCTGCGGTGATTGGTTTGGCGATCCTGCTGGCAACCGGCGTACTGAGCTGGGACGACGTGCTGAAGCACAAAGGGGCCTGGGATACCGTGGTCTGGTTTGCCGCCTTGGTGATGATGGCGACCTATCTCGGCAAACTGGGTCTGATTGGCTGGCTGTCACAAACGGTAGGCTCGGGTATCGATCATATGGGGATGAGCTGGGTCGGGGGGACCATTTTGTTAACGCTCGTCTATCTCTATTCGCATTACTTCTTTGCCAGTACCACCGCGCACGTGACCGCCATGTTCGCCGCGTTCTTTGCCGCAGGTATTGCCCTTGGTGCACCACCGGCTCTGCTTGGCCTGATCCTGGCCTTCTCGTCCTCACTGATGATGTCGTTAACCCATTATGCCACCGGTACCGCGCCGATCATCTTTGGGTCGGGCTATGCCACCCTGGGGGAATGGTGGAAAACCGGCTTTATCATGAGCGTGGTCAACCTGCTGATCTGGGCACTGATCGGGGGAGTATGGTGGAAGTGGCTGGGTTATTGGTGATGTTGATGAAAGCCTCACCCGCCGGGCGGCAGGTGAGGCTGAGGTTTAGTTCAGAAACGCCGGTTGCTGCGCCTCGTAGCGGGAAATCTCCGCTTCATGCTGCAACGTCAGGCCAATGCTGTCCAAACCGTTAATCATGCAGTGGCGGCGGAAGCTGTCGATCTCAAACGGGTAGCTTTTGCCCCCGGCATTCACCGTCTGGTTTTCCAGATCGACCACAAACTCCGTGCCTTCGTGCTCTGCCACTAACTTAAACAGCGTATCCACATCCTGCTCGCTCAGCGTGACCGGCAGCAGCTGGTTGTTGAACGAGTTGCCGTAGAAGATATCCGCAAAGCTTGGTGCAATCACCACCTTGAAGCCGTAATCGGTCAGTGCCCATGGTGCGTGCTCACGGGATGAGCCACAGCCAAAGTTTTCCCGGGCTAACAAGATGCTGGCCCCTTTATAGCGCGGAAGGTTCAGCACAAACTCAGGATTTGGCTGCTGACCCGCATCGTCCAGGAAGCGCCAGTCGTTGAACAGGTGCTGGCCAAAACCGGTGCGGGTGACTTTCTGCAGAAACTGCTTCGGGATAATGGCGTCGGTATCGACGTTGGCCGCGTCCAGAGGCACCACTAAGCCGGTATGTTGAGTAAATTTAGCCACGCTGGTGCTCCTTAATGCAATTCACGGATGTCGGCAAAATGGCCGGTAACGGCAGCAGCGGCAGCCATTGCCGGGCTGACCAGATGGGTACGCCCACCGCGGCCCTGACGCCCTTCGAAGTTACGGTTGCTGGTTGAGGCACAGCGTTCGCCTGGGTTCAGACGGTCGTTGTTCATTGCCAGGCACATGGAGCAGCCTGGCAGACGCCATTCGAAACCAGCCTCTATAAAGATCTTGTCCAGACCTTCCTCTTCCGCCTGCGCTTTGACCGGGCCGGAGCCAGGCACCACAATTGCCTGCACGCCTGCGGCCACTTTACGGCCTTTGGCAATGGCAGCTGCGGCACGCAGATCTTCGATGCGTGAATTGGTGCAAGAGCCGATAAACACTTTGTCGATTGCGACGTCAGTCAGTTTGATGCCGGGTTTCAGATCCATATAGGCCAACGCTTTTTCAGCTGAGGCACGTTCCACCGGATCGCTAAAGGAATCAGGGGTTGGGATCGCCTGATCGACCGCGATAACCTGCCCAGGGTTGGTGCCCCAGGTTACCTGTGGTGCGATATCTTCTGCGCGCAGGGTGATGGTGGTATCGAATTTGGCTTCGGCGTCGGACTTCATGGTGCGCCAGTAGGCCACAGCCTGCTCCCAGTTTTCCCCGGTAGGAGCGAACTGGCGGCCTTTCAGGTAATTGAAGGTGGTGTCGTCTGGCGCAACCAGGCCCGCTTTGGCGCCCATCTCAATTGCCATGTTGCACAGCGTCATGCGACCTTCCATGCTCAACGCTTCGATAGCTTTGCCACAGAATTCAACGACGTGACCAGTACCGCCAGCGCTGCCGGTTTTGCCGATCACGGCCAGCACGATATCTTTGGCGGTGATACCTTCTGCGGCATCGCCGGTGACTTCAATCTTCATCGTCTTGGCGCGGCCCTGCTTCAGGGTTTGGGTTGCCAGCACGTGTTCCACTTCCGAAGTACCGATACCGAACGCCAGCGAGCCAAAGGCACCGTGCGTGGCGGTATGGGAGTCGCCACAGACGATGGTCATGCCCGGCAGCGTCATGCCTTGCTCAGGGCCGATAACGTGGACAATGCCCTGGAAGGGATGGTTCAGGTCATACAGTGAGACGCCGAACTCTGCGCAGTTCTTGATCAGCTCTTGCATCTGAATGCGGGCCATCTCGCCACTGGCGTTGATGTCTTTGGTCTGGGTCGACACGTTGTGATCCATGGTGGCAAAGGTCTTGCCCGGCTGACGCACTTTGCGCCCCATGGCACGCAGACCGTCGAAGGCCTGCGGTGAGGTCACTTCATGCACCAGATGTCGATCGATATACAGCAGCGGCGTCTCGTTTGGCGCTTCATGCACCACGTGGGCATCGTATAATTTCTGATATAAGGTCTTGGCCATGATTTACGCCCCCTCAGCCACGAAGCGGGCAATGATATCGCCCATTTCATTGGTGCCGATGGCTTTGCCAGCACCGGCCAGATCGGCGGTACGGTAGCCCTGTTCCAACGCCTGATTAATGGCGCGCTCGATCGCATCTGCAGCTTCATCGGCACCCAGGCTGTAACGCAGCAGCAGGGTGGCAGACAGAATTTGCGCGATCGGATTGGCAATGTTTTTGCCCGCGATGTCAGGTGCAGAACCACCGGCTGGTTCGTACAGGCCAAAGCCCTGTTCGTTCAAGCTGGCGGAAGGCAGCATGCCCATCGAGCCGGTGATCATGGCGCATTCGTCCGACAGGATGTCGCCGAACAGGTTGGAGCACAGCAGCACGTCGAACTGGGACGGATCTTTGATTAACTGCATGGTGGCGTTGTCGATATACATGTGCGACAGCGACACATCTGGGTAATCCTTGGCGACCTGAGTCACGACTTCACGCCACAGGATGGAGCTTTGCAACACGTTGGCTTTATCAATCGAGGTGACGATGTTGCGGCGCTTGCGGGCGGACTCGAAGGCGATACGGGCGATGCGTTCGATCTCAAAGCGGTGGTAGACCTCGGTATCAAAGGCGCGCTCATGCATGCCCTGGCCTTCACGGCCTTTGGGTTGGCCGAAGTAGATGCCGCCGGTTAACTCACGTACGCACAGAATGTCGAAGCCACGCGCGGCAATATCGGCACGCAGTGGGCAGAAATCTTCCAGACCTTGGTACAGGCGGGCAGGGCGCAGGTTGCTGAACAGTTTGAAGTGCTTACGCAGCGGCAGCAGCGCACCGCGCTCCGGCTGCTCTGCCGGTGGCAGGTGTTCCCATTTAGGGCCGCCCACCGAACCGAACAGGATGGCATCGGCCTGCTCGCAGCCGGCAACGGTCGCTGCGGGTAATGGGGTACTGTGGCGATCGATGGCAATGCCACCGACGTCATATTCACTGGTAGTGATGCGGATACCAAAGCGTTGGCGCACTGCATCCAACACTTTGTGGGCCTGGGCCATTACTTCCGGGCCGATCCCGTCTCCGGGCAAGACGGCAATGTGGTAAGTCTTAGTCATGTTCACACCGTTTCCTGATTATTTTGATGTTTGGTTTGCTGCAAGCGCTGCTTTTCTTTTTCTACTTGCTGAGAGCGCCAGATATTATTCAATACGTGGAGCATCGCCTTGGCAGAAGATTCCACAATATCGGTTGCCAGGCCCACGCCATGGAAGCGGCGGCCATTGTAAGACACCACGATATCGACCTGGCCCAGCGCGTCGCGCCCCTGGCCTTTGGCGGTCAGTTGGTATTTCACCAGCTCAATCGGGTAGTCGGTAATGCGGTTGATGGCTTGGTAAACCGCATCGACCGGGCCGTTGCCCGTAGCGGCTTCGGACTTCTCTTCGTCGCCACATTTCAGTTTGACCGAGGCGGTAGCCATAATGCTGCTGCCGGACTGTACGCTGAAGTATTCCAGGCTGAAATGCTCTGGCTCTTCCTGCTGCTTGTTGATAAATGCCAGGGCTTCCAGATCGTAGTCGAACACCTGGCCTTTCTTGTCGGCCAGTTTCAGGAAAGCTGCGTACAGCACGTCCAGATTGTAATCCTGCTCCTTGTAGCCCATCTCTTCCATGCGGTGTTTTACCGCCGCGCGGCCGGAACGAGAGGTCAGGTTCAACTGGACATCTTTCAGACCGATGGTCTGCGGGGTCATGATTTCGTAGTTCTCGCGGTTTTTCAGCACGCCGTCCTGATGGATACCGGAGGAGTGGGCGAAGGCGTTGGAACCGACGATGGCCTTGTTGGCTGGAATGGGCATATTGCACAGTTGGCTGACCAACTGGCTGGTACGGTAGATTTCCTGATGATTGATATTGGTATGCACCTGCATAAAGTCCTGGCGCACCTTGATGGCCATGATCACTTCTTCCAGTGAACAGTTACCGGCACGTTCGCCGATGCCGTTCAAGGTGCCTTCTACCTGGCGGGCACCGGCCTGGACGGCAGCGATAGAGTTACCCACGGCCATGCCCAAATCGTCGTGGCAGTGGACGGAGATAATCGCCTTATCAATATTTGGCACGCGGTCGTACAGCGTAGTGATGATGCCGCCGAACTGGTTTGGCGTGGTATAGCCAACGGTATCAGGGATATTAATGGTAGTGGCACCGGCGTTGATGGCGGCTTCTACCACGCGGCACAGGTTATCAATCGGGGTTCGGCCAGCGTCTTCACAGGAGAACTCTACGTCATCGGTATAGTTACGGGCGCGTTTCACGGAGCGCACCGCCATTTCCAGCACCTGGTCGAAAGAGCGCTTCAGTTTGGATTCGATATGCAGGGTGGAGGTGGCCAGGAAGACGTGAATACGGAAGGCCTCGGCCACGCGTAATGCTTCGGCAGCGACGTCAATGTCGTTATCAACACAGCGTGCCAGACCACAAACGCGGCTGTTTTTGATCTGGCGGGCAATGGTTTGTACCGACTCGAAGTCCCCAGGGGAGGAGACTGGGAAGCCGACTTCCATTACATCGACACCCATTCTTTCCAGCGCCATGGCGATCTGGATTTTTTCTTTAACGCTCAGGCTCGCCTGCAGCGCCTGTTCACCATCACGCAATGTGGTATCGAAAATAATGACTTGTTGGCTCATCGTGTTGTTCCTTGTCGTGTTTGTTTCACGCTAAGCGGGTAAAAAAAAACCCGCGCAGTAGCGCGGGTTTTGCAGATGATGGGCTGAATCAGCTTTGAACCCCGTCCACCAGCATACCGCGCACATAAGATGCGTTTAGTAGTAGGCCTAGTAGACGGTGGGTACGGATCATGGCGGTCAGCTTCTCTAAAATTGTTTCGTTGCCTAATTTGATACTTTATTGGCCGGGGCATGTCAACACCTGATTAAATCAGGGGTATTGAAAAGCGTGGCACCCGCGGGGATGGTGCTAGTTGGAAACTCGGTAAAACCCTCCTGGGCCAGCGCTAAATCCGCAGGTGATCGGGAGTTTATTAGCATAAATGGTTTGAAAGTGGCACTGTCGCATTGATTAACAACACTACTAGGTTAAAATTTTTCGTTGGCGCAAAAAACCAGCAAACGTGGTTTGATGGGATGCTGATGTTGCGGGCTTGATATTCATGGTGTCAATTTTTCGTTGTTGATCTATTCGTAATTCGTATTCTTAACGCTGAACTGAGCGGCTACAATCAATTAAGTGATGCTAAAGAGACCTATTTTGCTACGGCATGATTGTCCATTAACGCATTTTATGGTCTGATCCAGAGGTTGAGGGTACCAAACAGGTATCCATAACTCAGGTGTTTTGCCTGCCAATTTTGTTTGTATGCCATCGGCGAGTTGCGAACCGATGTGCCAAGGCTACCTAACGACGAACAATGCCTAATATGCACCGCTGTGACATATTTTTATAGGATGATGCCCGATTGCTATCTGACAAGTGTAGTCAAAAGGGATAACTAATTTCGCTGTGTGGGAATAACGTAGCGTGCCTTTTCCCGTTATTCCCCTGCGCGCTAGCGAGATTATCTACATGGGACTTAGTGGAGTTTGGATATGTCCGAATATAATTCAGGAACTGTCTTGAGGAAAGAAAACGGTGATATTCATTTGCGCAGTGTGGATCTTAATTTACTCACTGTTTTTGATGCAGTTATGCAGATGCAGAATATTACCAAGGCGGCAAATTCCTTAGGGATGTCGCAGCCGGCGGTCAGCAATGCCGTGTCGCGTTTGAAGATCATGTTCAACGACGAGCTGTTTGTCCGCTTCGGCCGTGGCATTCAGCCTACCATGCGCGCCCGCCAACTTTTTGGCCCGGTACGCCAGGCACTGCAGCTGGTACAAAATGAACTGCCAGGCGCTGGCTTTGATGCCCTGAGCAGCGAACGCCTCTTTGTGCTTTCTATCTGCAGCCCGCTAGATATTCGTCTGACAGCCAAAATAATCAACAACGTCAAGAGCATGGCTCCCAACGTGCAGATACAGACCAAGTCTTACATGAGCACTAACATTGAGCATCAGTTACGCTATCAGGAGACCGAGTTTGTTATTGGCTATAGCCGCCTTGAACATCCCGAGTTCCAGGATATTGCCTTATTCGATGATGAATTGACCCTGGTTGCCGCACAGTCTCACCCGCGCCTGGTGGGTACCATTAGCCAGAAACAGATGCTGGCGGAGCAGCATGCCGTCATCGCATTAGAGCGTTTTTGTTCCTTTAGCAAACCCTACTATCTTGACGAAACCCTACAACGCAATGTCACCCAGCAATGTACCGACCTGTTCAGCGTATTGAATCTGGTCGCCATGACCGAGATGGTGGCAATCGCTCCTCGTTGGTTTGCCCAGCAGCACGCACAAGCCTTGCAGCTAAAATTAATTCCGCTGCCTTGGGAGAGAAAAACCGCCACCTGTTATCTTTCCTGGCATGAGTCCGCCGAGCGTGATGAAGGCCATCAGTGGATGAAGTCCGTTCTTAGCCAAGCGGGTGTATTGCGCTAATTAGTGATTTATTGGCCCAGCGCGCTTTCGAGTGCGTCGGGTTGATAATGGATAGCGCAAAACAATAATTAAGAATAGGCTCAAGAGAAACTAAGATTATTCCGTGTAATGACTCCGTAGGAAATATCATTTACCCGAGGGTTAATTAATTTGAGTGACTGAAACGCTATTCTGCCCCAAGCGATACTGCCACTATTTTAACCTGTCACTTCTCCCTTCTTGTCGTCGATCCCACTTTGTCTGTTGGGTGTAAACCTTTCGCACTCCCTTTTGTCCAAGATCAAGAGAAATGAGTACAAGCGCGTTTTGGCTCACACTTCTACGCTGAAATCTCTTTTCCCACAGCCGGAGACTAGGTAGACTGCGCAAAAAAAGTAAACACGTGTAAGCTGAGATGTGAGAGCTTCCGCTCCGGTCGCGGTTAACTGGTTGATAAATTTCAGGCATAGAGCGCTATGACCAATACCTTGCAGCATTACCATCAGGTTGAACGTATACAGCATCAAATTGCTAACCGTGCAGAACATACGGCTTTCCGTCAGTGGTCCCCTCAGGGAGAAACACGGTTGACCTGGGCGCAGGTTGGGGCGCATATGCAACATATTGGCTGCGCCTTGCTGGCACTGGGCGTTGAGGTACAGGAACGTATCGCGATTTTTGCCAACAACAGCATGGCCTGGTCGTTGGCCGATTTGGCGATCCTCGAACTGCGGGCGGTCAGCGTGCCGCTTTATGCCACCAACACCCCGGCTCAGGCGGCATTTATCATTAACGATGCCGATATCCGCATTCTGTTTGTCGGCGAGCAAGCACAGCTGGATGCCGCGATTGCGCTGCGTGGCGTATGCCCGCAACTGACCCACATTATTGTCTTTGATGCTTCAGCCGATTTGCGCGGCTGTGAGATTGCCCAACACCTTCATCATTTCGAACGTCTTGCGGATATCGAGCGTTTCGATGCCCTGCGTCAGCAAAGAATTGCCGAGCGCGATTTGAAGGATTTGTTCACCCTTATCTACACCTCAGGCACCACCGGGGAGCCGAAAGGCGTGATGCTTGACTACCGCAATATGGCCGCACAGCTGCAGCTGCATGACGATCGCCTGACGGTGACGGCGGATGACGTTTCCCTCAGCTTCCTGCCACTGTCACACGTGTTTGAACGTGCCTGGAGCTTCTTTATCATGCATTCGGGCGCGCAGAACGTTTATCTGCCCAATACCGACTGGGTGCGGGAAGCGATGGCCGATGTCAAACCGACCCTGATGTGCGCAGTGCCACGCTTTTATGAAAAAATCTTCAGTGCGGTGCATGAAAAGGTTGCTCGTGCGCCCTGGTTGCGGCGTGCCTTATTCCACTGGGCCATCGTCTGTGGTGAACGCAAGTTCCTTCAGGAAAGGGCAGGGAAACCGTTAGGCAAGCTGTTCGACCTCTCTCACCGCTGGGCTGACAAGCTGGTGTTAAGCAAGCTACGGGGGATCCTGGGGGGGCGGGTGCGCTTCTTGCCAGCGGCCGGTGCCAAGCTTGATGACAACGTCATTCTGTTCTTCCAGGCGATGGGCATTAACATCAAATACGGCTATGGCATGACGGAAACCTGTGCCACGGTCTCCTGCTGGGAAGAAAACAACTTCCGCTTTGGTTCGATCGGCAAGCCACTGCCCGGCGTGGAAGTGCGCATTGGCGATGAAAATGAAATTCAGGTGCGTGGGCCAATAGTGATGCGCGGCTATTTCAATAAACCGCTGGAGACGGCCGATAGCTTTACCGCTGACGGCTGGCTGAAAACCGGCGATGCCGGCATGATCGACGATGGCGGCAACCTGTTTATTACCGAGCGGCTGAAGGATCTGATGAAGACCTCCGGCGGCAAATACATTGCGCCACAGATGCTGGAAGGTACCCTGGCGCAGGACCGCTTTATTGAACAGGTCGCGATCGTTGCCGATGCACGCAAATTTGTCTCGGCGTTGATCGTTCCGAGCTTCGAGTCGTTGGAAGAGTATGCCAAATCGGTCAATCTGAAATATCAGGATCGGCTCGAGCTGCTGCGCAACAGCCATATCATCGAAATGTTCGAAAAGCGTCTGCGGGAGATGCAAAAAGAGTTGGCCCTGTTTGAACAGGTGAAGAAATTTACCCTACTGCCGGCGGCCTTCTCGATGGAGTTGGGGGAGCTGACCCCGACGCTGAAGCTGCGTCGCAAGGTGATCCTACAGCGTTACCAGCATGAAATTGAGTCCATGTATCAGGAAAAATGATGATAGGGAGCGCAGGTGGACGAAAAATCCGCAGTCTCCCTTGCCTGATATAGTTCTGTAATTACCTCAACCCTCAAAACAATGCCTAGCTGAATAACCACTCAGCTAGTGCATAGTTTTGCCAAGCCGCGCATCTCCAGCCTGATGGCAATACCCTTGCCCACGATAAGCCATTTTGCTGTTTGCCTGCCCCATATTCTGACGCTATGTTAAGAGTCCAAAACGTCCATAAGATTTTTGGGGCCATGCCCCAGACAGGACAGGCGCTACGTTCCGGCGTCAGACAAGAACAAGCTATGTAAGCCTGGAGGCAAACCCATGGAAATATTGTCAGGAGCCGAGATGGTCGTCCGATCGCTGATCGATCAGGGCGTTAAGCATGTATTCGGCTATCCGGGCGGGGCGGTACTCGATATCTATGATGCCCTGCACACGGTGGGGGGCATCGATCATATTCTGGTGCGCCACGAGCAAGGGGCGGTGCATATGGCCGATGGCTATGCACGAGCGACTGGTGAAGTGGGCGTAGTGCTGGTCACTTCCGGCCCTGGGGCCACCAACGCCATTACCGGCATCGCCACCGCCTATATGGATTCCATCCCGATGGTGGTGCTATCTGGCCAGGTGCCGAGCTCGCTGATTGGCTACGATGCCTTCCAGGAGTGCGACATGGTGGGCATCTCCCGCCCGGTGGTAAAACACAGCTTCCTGGTCAAGCGTACCGAAGACATACCTTCCGTGCTGAAAAAGGCGTTTTACCTGGCTTCTACCGGCCGCCCTGGCCCTGTGGTGGTCGATCTGCCGAAGGATATCGTTGGCCCGGCGGTAAGAATGCCTTACGCGTATCCGCAGGACGTCAGCATGCGTTCCTACAACCCGACGGTGCAAGGCCACCGCGGGCAAATCAAACGCGCCCTACAGACCATTCTGGCGGCAAAAAAGCCGATCATGTACGTGGGCGGCGGTGCCATCAATTCGGAGTGCCATGAAGAGTTGCTGCAACTGGCGGAAAAGCTGAACCTGCCGGTCACCTGTACGCTGATGGGGTTGGGGGCGTTCCCAGGGACTCACCGCCAAAGCGTCGGTATGCTGGGCATGCACGGCACCTATGAAGCCAACAAGACCATGCATCATTCCGACGTGATTTTTGCCGTTGGGGTGCGCTTTGACGATCGCACTACCAACAACCTGGCCAAATACTGCCCGGATGCCACGGTGCTGCATATCGATATCGACCCGACCTCCATTTCCAAAACGGTGGATGCCGATATTCCTATCGTTGGCGATGCCAAACAGGTGCTGACGCAGATGCTGGAACTGCTGGCGCATGAAGACAAAGCGCAGGATTTCGATGCGCTGCGTGACTGGTGGCAGTCCATTGAGCAGTGGCGCGCGCGCGATTGCCTGGGCTACAACAAAGACAGTGGCACCATCAAACCTCAGGCGGTGATCGAAACGCTGCACCGCCTGACCAAGGGCGATGCCTATGTCACCTCCGACGTTGGCCAGCACCAGATGTTTGCCGCACTCTATTATCCGTTCGATAAACCGCGCCGTTGGATCAACTCTGGTGGCCTGGGCACTATGGGCTTTGGCTTACCAGCCGCCCTTGGGGTGAAACTGGCACTGCCAGACGAAACGGTAGTGTGCGTCACCGGTGACGGCAGCATTCAGATGAATATCCAGGAGCTGTCCACGGCTCTGCAGTACAATCTGCCGGTGGTGGTGGTCAACCTCAATAACCGCTACCTGGGTATGGTGAAGCAGTGGCAGGACATGATCTATTCTGGCCGCCATTCGCAGTCCTATATGGATTCCTTGCCGGACTTCGTCAAGCTGGCAGAAGCCTATGGCCATGTCGGCATCGCCATTCGTACCCCGGATGAGCTGGAAAGCAAGCTGGCGCAGGCGCTGGCTGAAAAAGAACGTCTGGTGTTTGTCGATGTGACCGTCGACGAGACTGAACATGTTTATCCAATGCAGATCCGCGGTGGAAGCATGGACGAAATGTGGCTAAGCAAAACGGAGAGAACCTGATGAAGCGCCGTATCTTATCGGTATTACTGGAAAACGAATCCGGTGCGTTGTCGCGCGTCGTCGGGCTGTTCTCTCAGCGTGGCTACAACATCGAAAGCCTGACGGTTGCTCCTACCGATGATCCAACCTTGTCGCGCATGACGATCCAGACGGTGGGTGATGAAAAGGTACTGGAGCAGATAGAGAAGCAGTTGCATAAGTTGGTTGACGTTTTACGCGTCAGTGAGCTGGTGCAAGGGGCTCACGTTGAGCGTGAAATCATGCTGGTGAAGCTGCAGGCTAGCGGCTACGGTCGTGAAGAGGTGAAACGCAGCACGGATATCTTCCGTGGCCAGATTGTGGATGTCACCTCGTCGCTTTACACCGTGCAGTTGGCGGGGACCAGCGACAAGCTGGACGCCTTCCTCAACGCCGTACGTGAAGTGGCGGAAATCGTCGAAGTGGCCCGCTCGGGGATTGTTGGCGTGTCGCGCGGCGACAAGATTATGCGCTGATAGCGGGTTTTCTGCACTGTATCCGGGGCGTGGCAGGTTTGCTGCGCCCTTTCTTTTTAATTTTTTGCCCATTTGCTGGCACCTTTGGGCGAAAGCGGTTGCTCGGCCGTGTTTTCTGCTGTTAGATCGCCATTACGGGTTGAATAACCATAGTGACTATCATGGTTACTCATTACCCTTCCGCTTTCGGTTCGCTGCATGCTTAGCCGTACATTGAAAGCGTGGGGTAAACAACGCCACAGGATCCATTGTCATTTTGAGAGTCATTTAAAGGGGTTAACGTGAAACTGGATGAAATCGCGCGTCTCGCAGGCGTTTCGCGCACTACGGCCAGTTATGTCATCAACGGCAAGGCGAAGCAGTATCGTGTCAGCGATAAAACCGTCGAAAAAGTGATGGCCGTGGTCAGGGAGCACAATTATCACCCGAATGCCGTAGCGGCAGGGCTGCGTGCAGGCCGCACTCGTTCTATCGGCCTGGTGATCCCGGATCTGGAAAATACCAGCTATACCCGCATCGCCAACTACCTGGAACGCCAGGCGCGTCAGCGCGGTTATCAACTGTTGATCGCCTGCTCGGAAGATCAGCCGGATAATGAAATGCGCTGCATTGAGCACCTGCTGCAACGCCAGGTCGATGCGATCATCGTCTCCACGGCGTTACCGCCGGAGCATCCTTTCTATCAACGCTGGGCTAACGATCCTTTCCCGATTATTGCATTGGATCGCGCTCTGGATCGTGAACACTTTATCAGCGTGGTGGGGGCCGATCAGGAAGACGCCTTTGCCCTGGCGCAGGAGTTACGCACTTTCCCCGCCAAGTCGGTGTTGTATCTGGGGGCTTTGCCTGAGCTTTCGGTCAGCTTCTTGCGTGAGCAGGGGTTCCGTCAGGCCTGGCAGGATGATGAGCGGCAGGTGGATTATCTGTATGCCAACAGCTATGAACGTGAAGCAGCTGGCGTACTGTTCGCTGAATGGTTGAAAACCCATCCGATGCCACAGGCGTTGTTTACCACCTCATTCTCGCTGTTGCAGGGCGTGATGGACGTAACGCTGAAACAGCGTGGGCGTTTACCGGCGGATCTGGCAATTGCCACCTTTGGTGACCATGAGCTATTGGATTTCCTGGAGTGCCCGGTGCTTGCCGTGGCCCAGCGGCACCGTGATGTTGCCGAGCGGGTGCTGGAACTGGTGCTTGCCAGCCTGGATGAACCGCGTAAACCCAAACCGGGTATGACGCGCATTCGCCGTAACCTGTTCCGCCGCGGTAGCCTGAGCCGCAAGTAATCTTCAAGGGGCCGTCATTCGGCCCCTAAACGTAACCCACCACGCGAAACAGCCTGCGGCAATATTCCAGAAAATAGCCGTACACCACGCCCATCGCCATTGAGATCACCGCATTACTGGTCACAGCGGCCAGGATCTGCTGGCCGTCTGCACCCACGCTCCACAGAATGGCAGCGTAAACCGGCGATTGAAAACTGACGTAAGCCAACAGATCGGCCAGGTTCCGCAACAAAAATTGCCCGCGGGGGCTGCGGCGTGCGGTGGCGATAAAGAAATCGCGGTAGCGGCCATAGGGCCAGGCGATCAGGATATTGACGGGGATCGACACCACCCGGGAGGAGAGCGATTGGCTAAAGCTCATGCCCGAAATCAATATTTCAATCGCCATCCCGACGATAAAACAGTACACCACCAGCGCAAAAGTATCGGCGGCAGCGCTGCGCCATGGTGAAACGGCTCTAGACATGACACGATCCCTGAATTTATCGGTTAATATGTTGGTTGTTAATGTTAATTAGGTGTTATTAACTGACCTTTCTGCTATTTAGTAGTCTACTTGACTGTATTAATTGTTATAAGTGGCTTAAAATTTTTATTTTTAACATTTGGGTGATTTTTATCCTGACAACAGGGGGGAAAGTGCGTAAAGCAGGAATTTAAAATTGCAGTTGTAGAAATTATCATTATTAACAGTGCGTTATGATTATGTGGCGACGGTGAGATGACGGCTTTGCGGCTGATTTAGCGATAGGCTTACTAAATTTACGTATATTCCTAAAGTCGCAAAAAAATCCAGGTGAATTGTAAATAGGTGTTTTGAGAATAATCTTACCATTTTGATTTGAATCATAATTAGCGGCTTGGGTCAGTGCTTCGCCATTTATTTTATCTTTGGGTTGTTCTTTGACGGAATAATTGAAGTAAAATAGCGCGCCGTTGGCAGCGAAATACTCACTGAGTGTTATTAAGTCAAGGGTTTATGGCATTTCCCTGCTGGCAGGCGGCTTGAGGCCAAGCCTTGACCGATGCGGGGTGCGGTGGGGGGGGCCCCGCCGAGAGCGATGTTGAAAAGTGAGACCTGGATTGCAGAAGGACATAATGAGTTATTTAATCGTCAATTTGTGTTTATTTTAATCACACTCTTTCCGCTTAGAAAATTCTCCTCTTTAATCATGATGTTAATTTATATTCATGCAATAAATAGCGTTCCTTTCGTGAGCCAGCCTCCAAAATATGCCTATAAATATTGCCAAACCGCTCTTGCTCTGGCTTGACAAGGTTTTCATACCCTCCGTAAACTCCCTTATGTGGGAATTTGTGGTGTAAAGTGGTGAAAAGGGTCACGAGGGGGTAGCTCAGGTATGTTTCGTGGGGCAACGCTGGTCAACCTCGACAGTAAAGGACGGCTCGCCGTACCAACCCGTTATCGGGATTTACTGAATGAGGAATCGCAAGGCCAAATGGTTTGCACCATTGACCTCCATCAGCCCTGCCTGCTGCTTTATCCATTACCTCAATGGGAAATCATCGAGCAAAAGTTGTCCCGTCTGTCGAGCATGAATCCTGCCGAGCGCCGCGTCCAGCGCTTGCTGTTGGGCCATGCCAGCGAGTGTCAGATGGATAATGCCGGCCGGTTGCTGTTAGCCAATACGCTACGCCAACATGCCGGGCTTACTAAAGAAGTGATGCTGGTCGGGCAGTTCAACAAGTTTGAACTGTGGGATGAACAGACCTGGTATCAACAAGTCAAGGATGATATTGACGCGGAACAATCCACTCAGGAACCGTTGTCTGAGCGGCTACAGGACTTGTCACTATAAGCATGCTGGAAAATTATAAACATACGACCGTATTGCTGGATGAGGCCGTGAAGGGTCTCAATATTCGCAGTAACGGCATCTACATCGACGGTACTTTTGGTCGCGGTGGTCATTCTCGTCTGATCTTGTCCCAACTGGGGCCGGAAGGGCGCTTGTTGGCTATCGATCGCGATCCGCAGGCAATTGCCGCAGCTCAATCTATTGCAGACCCACGTTTTACTATCATCCACGGCCCGTTTTCCGATTTGGCTGACTATGTGCAGCAACGGGAACTGGTGGGCAAGATCGACGGCGTATTGCTCGACTTGGGCGTTTCTTCCCCTCAGTTGGATGACGCAGAACGCGGATTTTCCTTTATGCGTGACGGCCCGCTGGATATGCGTATGGACCCTTCAAGCGGCCAATCCGCCGCCGAATGGTTGATGAAAGCGGAAGCCGACGATATTGCCTGGGTGCTGAAAACCTTCGGTGAAGAGCGCTTCGCCAAACGCATCGCCCGCGCCATCGTAGAAAGAAACCGCGTAGAGCCGATGACCCGTACCAAGGAACTGGCCGAGCTGATCGCTCATGCCAGCCCGTTCCGTGATAAGCATAAACACCCGGCAACCCGCAGTTTCCAGGCGATCCGTATCTACATCAACAGCGAGCTGGAAGAGATCGAGCGTGCGCTGGACGGTGCATTAGCCGTGTTGGCACCAGAAGGCCGCCTGTCGATCATCAGCTTCCATTCGTTGGAAGACCGTATCGTCAAAAGCTTTATGCGCCACCACAGCCGTGGTGCCCAGGTTCCGGCAGGAATTCCGCTAACCGAAGCGCAGTTGCGTGAAATGGGCGGCCGTACGCTGAAAGCCTTGGGCAAAATGAAGCCAGGTGATGTTGAAGTGGCGGAAAACCCACGGGCGCGCAGTTCCGTACTGCGTATTGCCGAGAGGATGCCTGCGTGATTGGTAATGAGCGCCACGGTTTAGTTGGCGTCATCGGGGGCGATCTGCTGCGTAACGCCAAGATCCCGCTGATTTTGATGATTGCCGCGCTGGTTTCCGCCGTGTTTGTGGTGACCACCGCGCACCGTACCCGCCTGCTGACCGCCGAGCGCGAACAGTTGGTGCTGGAGAGAGATGCGCTGGATATCGAATGGCGCAACCTGATCCTGGAAGAGAATGCCCTTGGCGATCACAGTCGCGTAGAGCGTATCGCCACTGAAAAACTGCAGATGCAACACGTTGATCCATCGCAGGAAATTATCATTGTCAAGCCATGAGTGGTTTAGCCGAAGTCACGATACGGAGCAAATAGCTAACGCATGAAAGCAGTACGTCCCGGTAAGAAGTTGAAACGCCAGGAAGATCAGGCCAGCTTTGTCAGCTGGCGTTTTGCGTTGCTGTGCGGCTGTATTCTGTTGGCGCTGGTTGGGCTGATGCTGCGTGTGGCTTATTTGCAGGTGATCAATCCGGATCGGTTGGTGAAAGAAGGCGACATGCGTTCGTTACGCGTGCAGTCGGTTCCCACCGCTCGCGGCATGATTAGCGACCGCTATGGCCGACCGCTGGCGGTGAGCGTGCCGGTGAATGCCGTGTGGGCCGATCCGAAAGAGTTGAACGAACGCGGGGGTATTACGCTGGATTCGCGCTGGAAAGCGCTGTCCGACGCGTTGCAAATTCCGCTCGATCAGCTCTCCAATCGTATCAATGCCAATCCGAAGGGGCGTTTTGTCTATCTGGCCCGGCAGGTTAACCCGGCGATTGGTGATTACATCCACAAGCTGAAATTGCCTGGCATCTACCTGCGCCAGGAATCGCGCCGCTACTACCCGTCTGGCCAGGTTACTTCTCATATCATCGGCGTGACCAACATTGACGGCGAAGGGATCGAAGGAGTCGAAAAGAGCTTTGATCGCTGGCTGACCGGCCAACCGGGAGAAAGAACAGTACGTAAAGACCGCTATGGCCGAGTGATCGAGGACATCTCCTCGGTAGACAGCCAGGCGGCGCACAATCTGGCGTTGAGCATCGATGAACGCCTGCAGGCGCTGGTTTACCGTGAATTGAATAACGCCGTCGCCTTCAACAAGGCGGAGTCTGGTACCGCAGTGCTGGTGGACGTGAACACCGGCGAAGTATTGGCGATGGCCAACAGCCCATCGTACAACCCGAACAATATGGCCGATACGCCGAAAGACACCATGCGTAACCGTGCCATTACCGATATTTTTGAACCTGGTTCTACCGTGAAACCGATGGTGGTAATGACGGCGTTGCAGCGCGGCGTAGTGAAAGAAAATAGCGTGCTCAATACCATTCCTTACCGCATTAACGGCCATGAAATCAAAGATGTGGCGCGTTATTCGGAACTGACCATGACCGGGATCTTGCAGAAGTCGAGTAACGTCGGTGTTTCAAAGCTGGCGTTAGCGATGCCGTCCTCAGCGTTAGTAGATACTTACTCACGTTTTGGGCTGGGAAAAGCGACCAATTTGGGGCTGGTCGGAGAAAGCAGTGGCTTATACCCAAAAAAACAACGGTGGTCTGACATAGAGAGGGCCACCTTCTCTTTCGGCTACGGGCTAATGGTAACCCCGTTACAGTTAGCGCGAGTCTATGCCACGATCGGCAGCCTGGGCGTTTATCGCCCATTGTCGATCACCAAGGTTGATCCTCCGGTTGCCGGTGAACGCGTCTTCCCTGAGGCTACCGTGCGTACGGTAGTGCACATGATGGAAAGCGTCGCCTTGCCGGGCGGTGGTGGGGTGAAAGCCGCCATCAAGGGTTATCGTATTGCCATTAAAACCGGTACCGCCAAAAAGGTCGGGCCGGATGGGAAATACGTCAACCGATATATCGCTTATACCGCGGGGGTGGCGCCAGCTAGCCAGCCTCGTTTTGCTCTGGTGGTGGTCATCAACGACCCACAGGGTGGGAAATACTACGGTGGTGCGATTTCCGCGCCGGTGTTTGGTGCCATCATGGGGGGCGCGCTGCGGATCATGAACGTTCAGCCAGATGCGTTGCCCACCGGTGACAAAAGCGAATTAGTGATTAATAACAAAGAGGGTTCAGGTGGCCGATCGTAATTTGCGCGATTTACTCGCTCCGTGGGTGCCAACGGCACCCGAGCGCGCGCTGCGGGAAATGATATTAGACAGCCGTATTGCGGCTGCCGGGGATCTGTTTGTCGCCGTAGTTGGCCATCAAACGGATGGACGCCGCTATATTCCGCAAGCCATCGCCCAAGGGGTTGCCGCCGTTATCGCCGAAGCGGAAGGCGAAGCTGAAGACGGTAAAATTTGCGAAATGCACGGCGTGCCGGTGATTTACCTGAGCCAACTTGGCCAGCGCCTGTCGGCGTTAGCCGGGCGTTTCTATCATCAGCCTGCCGAACGTCTGCGCTTGATTGGCGTGACGGGGACCAACGGTAAAACTACCACCACCCAACTGTTAGCCCAGTGGAGCCAACTGTTGGGCGAAACTGCCGCCGTGATGGGCACCGTGGGCAACGGTTTGTTAGGTCAGGTTTGCCCAACGGAAAATACCACCGGTTCTGCGGTCGATGTGCAGCACGTGCTTAACGATCTGGCGCAGCAAGGGGCCACCTTGGCCGCGATGGAAGTCTCCTCTCATGGCCTGGTGCAACACCGCGTGGCGGCTTTACCCTTTGCCGCAGCCGTATTCACCAACCTGAGCCGCGATCACCTAGATTATCACGGCGATATGGCCAGCTACGAAGCGGCTAAATGGTCACTGTTTGCGGGCCACGACGTTGGTCAGGCGATCATTAATGCCGACGATGAAGTCGGGCAGCGTTGGCTGGCGAAATTGCCAGACGCGGTGGCCGTCACCATGCAGGACAATTTGCAGCCTGGCTGTCATGGCCGCTGGCTGAAAACCACCGCGGTGGACTATCACGATAACGGTGCCACCATCCACTTCAGCTCAAGCTGGGGCAACGGCGAGATCGAAAGCCGCCTGATGGGGGCCTTCAACGTCAGTAACCTGATCCTGGCATTGGCAACGCTGCTGTCACTCGGTTACCCGTTTGAGAAACTGGTTAACACGGCCAATCAGCTGCAGCCGGTCTGTGGCCGGATGGAAGTCTTCAATGCGCCAGGCAAGCCGACGGTGGTGGTGGATTATGCCCACACTCCGGATGCGCTGGAAAAAGCGCTGGAAGCCGCTCGCCTGCATTGCCAAGGGCAACTGTGGTGCGTGTTTGGCTGCGGTGGCGACCGTGATAGAGGTAAGCGCCCACTTATGGGGGGCATTGCCGAACAGTTTGCCGACCGGGTGGTGATAACGGATGACAATCCGCGCACCGAAGAACCGCAGGCCATCATCAAGGATATTCTGGCCGGGCTGCTGGATGCCGGGCATGTACAGGTGATCCACGGGCGCGCTGAAGCCGTGACCAGCGCCATCATGCAAGCCAAAGAGCAGGATGTGGTACTGGTGGCGGGTAAAGGTCACGAGGATTACCAACTGGTGGGTAACCGTCGTCTGGATTACTCCGATCGTACCACCGTCGCACGTTTGCTGGGGGTGCTGGCATGATCCCGGTCTCGCTTCAGACGCTGGCGGCGGTATTGGATGCCGAGCTGATCGGCACCGACTGCATCATTACCGAAGTGACGAGGGATACTCGTCAGGTCACTGCAGGTTGCCTGTTTGTGGCCCTGAAAGGCGAGCGTTTCGATGCTCACGACTTTGCCGCCGATGCTGTCGCCGCTGGCGCAGGCGCTTTGCTGGTAAGTAAGCGCTTATTGGTGGAGGCTCCGCAACTGGTGGTGAAAGATACCAGTCTGGCACTGGGGCAGTTTGCCGCCTGGGTACGTCAGCAGGTGCCAGCCAAAGTGGTGGCGCTGACCGGTTCATCGGGCAAGACCTCGGTGAAAGAGATGACCGCGGCCATTTTACGTGAATGTGGCGAAGTGCTGCATACCGCCGGGAATTACAATAACGAGATCGGCGTGCCGCTAACGTTGCTGCGTTTAGAGCCGCAGCATGATTTTGCGGTGGTCGAGCTGGGTGCCAACCATATCGGTGAGATTGCCTATACCACCGCCTTGGCGCAACCGCAGAGCGCGCTGGTGAATAATCTGGCCGCTGCCCATCTGGAAGGTTTTGGTTCACTGGCAGGCGTTGCGCAGGCCAAGGGCGAAATCTTTGCCGGTTTGCCGGCGGATGGCGTGGCGATCCTCAACGTCGATAGCAACGACTGGCCGCATTGGCAGGCGCAGTTACAGGGCAAGACAGTCTGGCGTTTCTCTCCCCAGGCTGCGGAATCTGTGGATTTCTTTGCCAGCGATATCCAGGTGAAAGGGAGCGTGACTCACTTCACCCTGCACAGCCCGTTCGGCACGGTGGCGATTGAGTTGCCATTGCCGGGCCGCCATAACGTGGCGAATGCGTTGGCGGCAGCAGCACTGGCGATGTCGGTTGGCGCTACGCTGGCCGCCGTGAGTGCAGGCTTGCAACAGCTTCAGGCGGTGCCTGGGCGCTTGTTCCCGATCGCCTTGGCGCAAGGCAAGCTGTTGCTCGATGACAGCTACAACGCCAACGTCGGCTCCATGACGGCAGCGGCGCAGGTACTGGCAGAAATGCCGGGTTATCGCGTGATGGTCGTTGGCGATATGGCCGAGTTGGGCGCAGAGGCCGAAGAGTGTCATCGCCAGGTGGGGGAAGCTGCCCGTCTGGCCGGTATTGATAAAGTCATCAGCGTGGGTGGGCTGAGCCAGGTATTGAGCTCTGCCGCCGGTAACGGTGAACATTATCAGGATAAAACAGCAGTGACCGCGCGCGTAGCGGAACTACTCTCAGCACATGCGGTAATTACCGTGTTAATCAAAGGTTCACGTAGTGCCGCAATGGAGCAGGTAGTACGCGCGTTACAGGAGAAAGCACCATGTTAGTTTGGCTGGCCGAACATTTGGTCAAATATTACTCAGGCTTCAACGTCTTTTCCTATCTGACGTTCCGGGCCATTGTCAGCCTGCTGACCGCGCTGTTCCTTTCCCTGTGGATGGGGCCGAAGGTGATCAAACGCCTGCAGGAAATGTCCTTTGGTCAGGTAGTGCGTAACGACGGGCCAGAATCGCACTTTAGCAAGCGCGGCACGCCGACCATGGGCGGCATCATGATCCTGACCTCCATCACTATTTCTGTGCTGATGTGGGCCTATCCGTCCAACCCTTACGTGTGGTGCGTGCTGTTCGTGCTGGTGGGTTATGGCATCGTCGGCTTTGTTGATGACTATCGCAAAGTGGTGCGCAAAGATACTCGGGGGTTGATTGCCCGCTGGAAATATTTCTGGCAGTCGGTGATTGCCCTGGTCGTGGCCTTTGCCATGTATGCCGTAGGAAAAGACACGCCAGCCACCGAGCTGGTTGTGCCGTTCTTTAAGGACATCATGCCGCAGTTGGGCTTGCTGTACGTGGCGTTGGCCTACTTCGTGATTGTCGGCACCAGCAACGCGGTCAACCTGACCGATGGGCTGGATGGCCTGGCGATCATGCCAACCGTGTTTGTAGCGGCGGGCTTTGCGCTGGTGGCCTGGGCGACCGGTAACATGAACTTCGCCAACTACCTGCATATTCCGTATCTGCGTCATGCCGGTGAGTTGGTCATCGTCTGCACCGCGATCGTCGGGGCAGGTTTAGGTTTCTTGTGGTTTAACACCTACCCGGCTCAGGTGTTTATGGGTGACGTGGGTTCACTGGCACTGGGCGGCGCGTTGGGTACCATCGCCGTGCTGCTGCGCCAGGAGTTTTTGTTGCTGATCATGGGCGGCGTGTTCGTGGTTGAAACGCTGTCGGTGATCCTGCAGGTGGGATCGTTCAAGCTGCGCGGGCAACGTATTTTCCGCATGGCGCCGATCCACCATCACTATGAATTGAAAGGCTGGCCAGAACCACGGGTGATCGTGCGCTTCTGGATTATTTCGCTGATGCTGGTGCTGATTGGCCTGGCGACGCTGAAGGTGCGCTGATTATGGTGGATTATCAGGGTAAAAAAGTGGTCATCATCGGGTTGGGCCTTACCGGCCTTTCCTGCGTTGATTTCTTTATGATCCGTGGCGTGACGCCGCGGGTTATGGATACCCGTATTTCGCCACCGGGCCTGGATCAACTGCCCGAGAGCGTTGAACGTCATCTGGGTTCTCTGAACCAGGAATGGTTGTTGTCTGCGGATTTGATTGTGGCTAGCCCAGGCATGGCATTAGCGACTCCGGCTTTGAGCGCTGCCGCCGATGCCGGGGTTGAGATCGTCGGTGACGTTGAGCTGTTCTGCCGTGAAGCCCAGGCGCCAATTGTGGCGATCACCGGTTCCAACGGCAAGAGCACCGTCACCACGCTGGTGGGCGAAATGGCCAAGGCCGCCGGTTGGGCCGTGGGCGTTGGGGGCAATATCGGCCTGCCAGCGCTGAGCCTGCTGCGTCAGGAGTGCCAACTGTACGTGCTGGAGCTGTCGAGCTTCCAATTGGAAACCACTCACAGCCTGCATGCCGCAGCGGCAACCATTTTGAACGTGACCGAAGATCATATGGATCGCTATCCATTTGGCCTGCAGCAATACCGTGCCGCCAAATTGCGCGTCTATGAAAATGCCCAAGTCTGTGTAGTGAATGCGGACGACGCGCTGACCATGCCGGTGCGCGGTGCTGATGAGCGCTGTGTCAGCTTTGGTGCCGACGTAGGGGACTACCACCTCAACCGCCAGCAGGGCGAAATCTGGCTGCGGGTGAATGGTGAGAAAGTCCTCAATACCAGCGAGATGAAGCTCACCGGTCGCCATAACTTTACCAATGCGTTGGCGGCCCTGGCCCTGGCCGATGCCGTCAAGCTGCCGCGTGCGTCCAGCCTGAAAGCGCTGACGACCTTTACCGGCCTGGAGCACCGTTTCCAACTGGTGTGGGAACACAATGGCGTGCGCTGGATTAACGATTCCAAAGCCACCAACGTCGGCAGCACCGAGGCGGCGCTGAACGGCCTGCAGGTTAAGGGCACGCTGCATCTGCTGTTGGGCGGTGATGGCAAGTCTGCGGACTTCTCGCCGCTGGCGCGCTATCTGCAAGGTGACAACGTGCGCTTGTACTGCTTTGGCCGCGATGGCGCACAGCTGGCACAGTTGCGTCCGGAAGTCGCCACGCAGACAGAAACGATGGAGCAGGCGATGCAAGCCATTGCCCGCCAGGTGACATCAGGCGATATGGTGCTGTTGTCACCGGCCTGTGCCAGCCTGGATCAGTTCCGTAATTTTGAAGTGCGTGGCAACGAGTTTGCCCGTCTGGCACAGGAGCTGGGCGGATGAGACTACGGGTGCCGACGTTCGGCCTGACCAACAAGCTGAAAGACTGGGTGATGGGATCGCGTGAAAGCGATACGAGCAGCATGGTGCTGTATGACCGTACCCTGCTGTGGCTGACCTTTGGCCTGGCGATTGTTGGTTTTGTGATGGTGACGTCGGCCTCGATGCCTATCGGCCAGCGCCTGGCAGAGGATCCGTTCCTGTTTGCCAAGCGTGATGCACTTTACCTTGGCCTGGCGTTCGGCCTGTCGTTGGTAACACTGCGTATCCCGATGGCCGTTTGGCAGCGTTATAGCAACGTCATGCTGCTGTTATCGATAGTCTTGTTGCTGGTGGTGCTGGTGGTTGGTAGCTCGGTAAACGGGGCTTCACGCTGGATTTCACTGGGTCCGTTGCGTATCCAGCCCGCTGAATTATCCAAGTTGTCGCTGTTTTGCTACCTGGCGAGCTATCTGGTGCGCAAGGTAGAGGAAGTCCGCAGCAACTTTTGGGGCTTCTGTAAGCCAATGGGTGTGATGGTGGTGCTGGCGGTGCTGCTGCTGGCCCAGCCGGATTTGGGGACGGTGGTGGTGCTGTTTATCACCACGCTGGCGATGCTGTTCCTGGCCGGGGCGAAGATGTGGCAGTTCCTGGCGATCATCGGATCGGGCGTGTTTGCCGTGGGGCTGCTGATTATCGCGGAACCTTACCGTATGCGCCGTGTGACTTCGTTCTGGAACCCATGGGCCGATCCGTTTGGCAGTGGTTACCAGCTAACCCAGTCGCTGATGGCGTTTGGCCGCGGCGAGTTCTGGGGGCAAGGGCTGGGCAACTCGGTACAGAAGCTCGAGTATTTACCCGAGGCGCACACTGACTTTATCTTCTCCATTTTGGGCGAAGAACTGGGCTATATCGGTGTGGTTTTGGCCCTGTTAATGGTATTCTTCGTCGCTTTTCGCGCCATGTCGATCGGCCGCAGGGCGTTGGAGATAGACCAGCGATTTTCCGGTTTTCTGGCATGTTCGATCGGTGTCTGGTTCAGTTTCCAGGCATTGGTGAACGTCGGTGCGGCAGCGGGGATGTTGCCAACCAAAGGCTTGACCTTGCCACTGATAAGTTACGGCGGCTCGAGCCTGATCATTATGTCGACGGCGATCGTGCTGTTGCTGCGAATTGATTATGAAACGCGCCTGACCAAAGCGCAGGCGTTTGTGAAGAGGTAGCGGATGAGCGGTAAAGCTAAGCGTTTAATGGTGATGGCAGGCGGTACCGGCGGGCACGTGTTTCCGGGGCTGGCGGTCGCGCATCATCTGATGGCGCAGGGCTGGCAGGTTCGCTGGCTCGGCACCGCAGACCGAATGGAAGCCGATCTGGTGCCAAAGCACGGGATCGAGATTGATTTTATCCGCATCTCCGGGCTGCGTGGCAAAGGCCTAAAGGCTCAGTTGACCGCACCGGTGCGTATCTGGCAGGCGGTGCGCCAGGCGAAAGCGATCATGCGTAGTTATCAGCCGGACGTGGTGCTGGGGATGGGCGGTTACGTTTCCGGCCCTGGCGGTTTGGCTGCCTGGCAGTGTGGTATCCCGGTAGTGCTGCATGAGCAGAACGGCATTGCGGGCCTGACTAACCGCTGGCTCTCAAGGATTGCCAAGAAAGTGTTACAGGCGTTCCCAGGGGCGTTTCCGAATGCGGACGTCGTGGGTAACCCGGTACGTACCGATGTGTTGGCGCTGCCGTTACCTGCCGAGCGTCTGAACGGGCGTGAAGGGCCAATCCGTGTGCTGATTATCGGCGGTAGCCAAGGTGCGCGCGTGCTGAATCAGACAGTTCCTGAAGTCGCCGCGCTGCTGGGCGATAGAATAGTCCTCTGGCATCAGGTAGGTAAGGGCGCATTGCCAACGGTACTGCAGGACTACGAGAGGGTAGGGCAGACCGGGCACAAGGTGACCGAGTTTATTGATGATATGGCAGAGGCCTACGCCTGGGCGGATGTGGTGGTGTGCCGTTCTGGCGCGCTGACCGTCAGCGAAGTGGCGGCGGCGGGATTACCGGCCATTTTTGTGCCGTTCCAGCACAAAGATCGTCAGCAATACTGGAACGCGCGCCCTCTGGAAGAGGCCGGTGCGGCCAAAATTATCGAACAACCGCAGTTTACTGCCGATGTCGTGGCGGAACTGCTGGCAAGCTGGGATCGCCCAACGCTGTTGAAGATGGCCGAAAAGGCCCGCGCGGTAGCGATCCCGGATGCAACAGAACGCGTGGCGGCAGAAATTATTCGTGCAGCCCTGTAAGGCCGTCGGGGTTACCCCTGTTGAGCTAAATCGAACCTGATAGATAGAGAAGTGATGAATACACAACAATTGGCGAAACTACGTACTTTCGTGCCCGAGATGCGACGCGTCCGGCACATTCACTTTGTTGGCATCGGTGGTGCCGGCATGGGTGGTATCGCCGAGGTGTTGGCCAACGAGGGTTATCAGATCAGCGGTTCCGACCTGGCGCCGAACCCGGTCACCCAGCAGTTGAGTGAGCTTGGGGCAACGATTTACTTCCATCACCGCCCAGAAAACGTGCTGGATGCCAGCGTGGTAGTGGTTTCGACCGCTATCCCGGCAGACAACCCGGAGATCGTCGCAGCCCGCGAGGCGCGCATTCCGGTGATCCAGCGGGCAGAAATGCTGGCCGAGCTGATGCGCTATCGCCATGGCATTGCCATCGCCGGTACGCACGGTAAAACCACTACCACGGCGATGGTGTCCAGTATTTACGCCGAAGCCGGTCTTGACCCAACGTTTGTTAACGGTGGGCTGGTGAAAGCGGCGGGTACCCACGCGCGTTTGGGCTCTAGCCGTTACCTGATTGCGGAAGCGGATGAGAGCGACGCGTCGTTCCTGCATTTGCAACCGATGGTGGCGATTGTCACCAACATCGAAGCCGACCATATGGATACTTACCATGGCGACTTCGAGAATTTGAAGCAGACGTTTATCACCTTCCTGCATAACCTGCCGTTCTATGGTCGTGCGGTAATGTGCATTGACGATCCGGTCGTGCGTGAGTTGTTGCCGCGCGTGGGTCGCCATATCACCACTTACGGCTTTAGCGAGGATGCGGATGTGCGTATCGAGAGCTATAGCCAGATCGGGCCGCAGGGGCACTTTACCCTGAGCCGTCAGGATAAGCCGTTGATGACGGTCACCCTGAATGCACCGGGCCGCCATAACGCCTTGAACGCGGCGGCGGCGGTTGCCGTGGCGACGGAAGAAGGCATTGCCGACGAAGCCATTCTGCGTGCGCTGGCCGGTTTCCAGGGGACGGGGCGTCGCTTCGATTTCCTGGGGGAGTTCCCATTGGCGGCGGTGAACGAAAAACAGGGTAGTGCCATGTTGGTGGACGATTATGGCCACCACCCAACGGAAGTGGATGCGACCATCAAGGCCGCGCGTGCCGGTTGGCCAACCAAGCGGGTGGTGATGATCTTCCAGCCGCACCGCTATACCCGTACTCGCGATCTGTATGACGATTTCGCCAACGTATTGTCGCAGGTTGACGTGTTGCTGATGCTGGATGTCTATCCGGCGGGTGAAGCTCCGATCCCTGGCGCTGATAGCCGTAGCCTGTGCCGTACCATTCGCAATCGCGGCAAACTGGATCCGATCCTGGTGTCCGATGCGGATACCGTGCCAACGCTGTTGGCGCAGCTGTTGCAAGGCGACGACCTGGTGCTGGTGCAAGGGGCTGGCAATGTCGGTAAAATCGCGCGCCGGCTGGCTGAACTAAAACTGCAACCACAGATCAAAGAGGAGGATCATCATGGCTGATAAAGTCGCCGTATTACTGGGTGGTACCTCCGCAGAACGTGAAGTTTCACTGCAATCTGGCGCGGCCGTGCTGGCCGGGTTGCGAGAAGCGGGCATTGATGCTCATGGCATCGATACCCGTGACTTCCCTGTCACCGAGCTGAAAGCGCAGGGGTTCACCAAAGTGTTCATTGCGCTGCACGGGCGTGGCGGTGAAGATGGTACATTGCAAGGTCTGCTGGAGTTTTTGCAGTTGCCTTATACCGGCAGCGGCGTGATGGCCTCGGCGCTGACCATGGATAAATGGCGCAGCAAAATGGTATGGCAGTCGATGGGGCTGCCGGTGGCACCTTACGTGGCGCTGAGCCGCCGTCAGTATCTGGGCGACGATCGGCAAAGCCAGCT
The DNA here is from genome assembly GCF_019968705.1 of Serratia sp. JSRIV004. NCBI lineage: Bacteria > Pseudomonadati > Pseudomonadota > Gammaproteobacteria > Enterobacterales > Yersiniaceae > Serratia > Serratia sp. JSRIV004. Next base: position 1,066,176 of record NZ_CP074140.1, read on the forward strand.
GGCCGCCATTGAAGCTTTGGGATTGCCACTGATTGTGAAGCCAAGCCGCGAAGGCTCCAGCGTTGGCATGAGCAAAGTGACCGAACGCGCAGCCCTGGAAGGGGCGCTGGAAGAGGCTTTCCGTCATGATGAGGATGTGCTGGTAGAGAAATGGCTCAGCGGCCCGGAATACACCGTGGCGATCCTGGGCGATCAGGTGCTGCCTTCCATCCGTATTCAGCCCGCTGGCGTGTTTTACGATTACCAGGCCAAATATATTTCCGACGACACGCAGTATTTTTGCCCGAGCGGCCTGGATGCACAGCAGGAAGCCGCTATGGCTGCGCTGGCACTGCGGGCTTACCGTGGGCTGGATTGCAGCGGCTGGGGGCGTGTTGATGTCATGCAAGACAGTGATGGCAGCTTCTACCTGCTGGAGGCGAATACCTCGCCGGGCATGACCAGCCACAGTCTGGTCCCGATGGCGGCCCGGCAGTCCGGATTAACTTTCTCGCAGTTGGTTGCGGGCATTCTGGCGTTGGCTGACTGAGATGTCGCAAGCGGCTCTGAATGCACGCGAGCGCGAGGCGGATAACGGCCCACGCCGCAGCAATGGCACCCAACTGGCAGGGATGATTTTCCTGCTGATGGTGCTAGGCACCATCCTGTGGTGCGGCTGGGTAGTGGTGGGTTGGATGCAAGATGCCAGCCGTCTGCCGCTCTCAAGGCTGGTATTGACCGGTGAACGCCATTTCACCACTAACGACGATGTTCGCCAGGCGATCTTGGCTTTGGGAGCACCGGGCACCTTTATGACGCAGGATGTGGACATCATCCAGCAGCAGATCGAGCGTCTGCCGTGGGTCAAGCAGGCCAGCGTACGTAAACAGTGGCCGGATGAGCTGAAAATCCACCTGGTGGAGTATGTCCCGGTGGCGCATTGGAATGATTTGCACATGGTTGATGCCGAGGGCAAGTCGTTCAGCATTCCGGCACAGCGTTTGGGCAATCAGAAATTACCGTTGCTCTATGGTCCGGAAGGCAGCGAACAGGATGTTCTGGAAGGTTACCGCGCGATGAACGGCGTGCTGGCAGCCAGCAAGTACCAGCTTAAGATGGCGTCCATGACGGCCCGCCATTCGTGGCAGTTGGCTTTGGATAACGATGTTCGGCTGGAACTGGGACGTGACGATCGCATGGGTCGCTTGCAACGCTTCATCGGGCTTTATCCGGTGCTGTTGCAGCAGGCGCAGGCGGAAAACAAGCGCGTCAGCTATGTCGATTTACGCTATGACTCCGGTGCCTCAGTCGGCTGGGCTCCGGCGTTTATCGACCCGCAGGCAGCCATGGGCGATCGACCAAACAGTAATCAGCAACAGAATCAGGCACAGGCAAAACAACAATGATCAAGTCGACGGACAGAAAACTGGTAGTTGGACTGGAGATCGGTACCGCAAAAGTCTCCGCATTGGTAGGGGAAGTTTTGCCCGATGGCATGGTCAACATTATCGGGGTGGGCAGTTGCCCGTCTCGCGGTATGGATAAGGGTGGCGTTAACGATCTGGAATCGGTAGTCAAGTGCGTACAGCGCGCTATTGACCAGGCCGAACTGATGGCGGATTGTCAGATTTCTTCGGTTTACCTGGCCTTGTCGGGTAAGCATATCAGCTGTCAGAACGAGATCGGGATGGTGCCGATCTCCGAAGAGGAAGTGACGCAGGAAGACGTGGAGAACGTAGTGCATACCGCCAAGTCGGTGCGTGTGCGCGACGAACACCGCATCCTGCACGTTATCCCTCAGGAATACGCCATCGACTATCAGGAAGGCATCAAAAACCCGGTTGGGTTATCCGGCGTGCGTATGCAGGCCAAGGTGCACCTGATCACCTGCCATAACGATATGGCCAAGAACATTGTCAAAGCAGTGGAACGTTGTGGTCTGAAAGTGGACCAACTGATTTTCGCCGGTCTGGCCGCCAGCTATGCGGTGCTGACCGAAGATGAGCGCGAACTCGGCGTCTGTGTGGTAGATATCGGCGGGGGCACCATGGATATGGCGGTGTATACCGGCGGTGCTCTGCGCCACACCAAAGTGATCCCTTACGCCGGGAACGTGGTCACCAGCGATATCGCTTACGCCTTCGGTACGCCGCCGACCGACGCGGAAGCGATTAAAGTTCGACACGGTTGTGCACTTGGGTCGATTGTTAGCAAGGATGAAAGTGTTGAGGTTCCTAGCGTGGGGGGAAGGCCTCCTCGGAGTCTGCAAAGACAGACATTGGCTGAAGTGATTGAGCCGCGCTACACCGAACTGTTGAATCTGGTTAACGATGAAATATTGCAATTGCAGGAGCAACTGCGTCAGCAAGGGGTGAAGCATCATCTGGCAGCGGGTATTGTGCTGACCGGCGGTGCCGCCCAGATTGATGGCCTGGCAGCCTGTGCGCAACGGGTATTCCATACCCAGGTACGCATCGGCCAACCCTTGAACATCACGGGTCTGACGGATTACGCGCAAGAGCCTTACTATTCTACAGCGGTCGGGCTACTGCACTATGGAAAAGAGTCTCACCTGAGCGGTGAGGCAGAAGTAGAAAAACGCGCCTCGGTGGGCAATTGGTTTAAACGCATCAATAGCTGGCTGAGAAAAGAGTTTTAATGTTTAGACAAAGAGATCATGCTGAGTAATCTTTTTATGATCTCGCAGCGACAGGCACAAAACGGAGAGAAACTATGTTTGAACCAATGGAACTAACCAATGACGCGGTGATTAAAGTCATCGGCGTCGGCGGTGGCGGTGGCAATGCCGTTGAACACATGGTGCGCGAGCGCATCGAAGGTGTTGAATTCTTCGCCGTTAATACAGACGCTCAGGCGCTACGTAAAACGGCAGTTGGCCAAACCATCCAGATTGGTAGCGGTATTACCAAAGGTCTGGGTGCAGGCGCGAACCCGGAAGTGGGTCGTAATTCAGCGGAAGAAGACCGTGAAGCCCTGCGCGCCGCCCTGGAAGGTGCAGACATGGTCTTCATCGCGGCCGGCATGGGTGGCGGTACCGGTACCGGTGCTGCGCCAGTGGTGGCAGAAGTCGCAAAAGATCTGGGTATTCTGACCGTGGCCGTGGTGACCAAGCCTTTCAACTTTGAAGGCAAGAAGCGCATGGCATTCGCGGAGCAGGGTATCGCCGAGCTGTCCAAGCACGTGGACTCGCTGATCACCATCCCGAACGACAAGTTGCTGAAAGTTCTGGGCCGTGGCATCTCTCTGCTGGACGCGTTCGGCGCGGCCAACGACGTGCTGAAAGGCGCGGTGCAGGGTATTGCCGAACTGATCACCCGTCCGGGCCTGATGAACGTCGACTTTGCTGACGTGCGCACCGTGATGTCCGAAATGGGCTACGCGATGATGGGCTCTGGCGTTGCCTGTGGCGAAGACCGTGCCGAAGAAGCGGCGGAAATGGCGATCTCCAGCCCACTGCTGGAAGATATCGACCTGTCCGGCGCCCGTGGCGTGCTGGTCAACATCACCGCTGGCTTCGACCTGCGTCTGGATGAGTTCGAAACCGTGGGTAACACCATCCGTGCTTTCGCTTCCGACAATGCGACCGTGGTAATCGGTACCTCGCTGGATCCGGAAATGAACGACGAACTGCGCGTGACCGTAGTTGCGACCGGTATCGGTATGGACAAACGTCCTGAAATCACCCTGGTAACCAATAAACAGGCCAGCCAGCCAGTGATGGATCACCGTTACCAGCAGCATGGTATGTCACCGCTGCAGCAGGAAGTGAAACCTGTCGCCAAGGTGGTGAACGATCAGAGCGCGCAACCAAACAAAGAGCCTGATTATCTGGATATTCCGGCCTTCCTGCGCAAGCAGGCAGATTAGGAATAAGCTGATAATTTGGAATCTCCGCTCTTTGTGCTAAACTGTCCCGCCGGCCTTGCTGTATGCTGGGCTGGTTGGATTGATAACATTGCGAGATAAAACGATGATCAAACAAAGGACATTAAAACGTATTGTTCAGGCGACGGGTGTCGGTTTACATACCGGCAAGAAAGTCACGCTGACAATGCGCCCAGCGTCGGCTAATACCGGGGTCATCTATCGTCGCACTGACTTGAATCCACCGGTTGATTTCCCGGCTGATGCAAAATCCGTGCGTGATACCATGCTCTGTACTTGCCTGGTGAATGAGTCAGACGTGCGTATTTCCACCGTTGAGCATCTTAATGCTGCGTTGGCGGGCTTGGGTATCGACAACATCATTATTGAAGTTGACGCTGCCGAAATCCCGATCATGGACGGTAGTGCCAGCCCGTTTGTCTATCTGTTGCTGGATGCCGGCATCGAAGAGCTGAACTCGGCGAAGAAATTCCTGCGTCTGAAAGACACCGTACGTGTTGAAGATGGCGACAAGTGGGCAGAGCTGTCCCCGCATAACGGGTTCCGTCTGGACTTCACCATCGACTTCAACCACCCGGCGATTGATGCCAGTACCCAACGCTATCGTCTGGATTTCTCAGCCGATTCGTTCGTACGCCAAATCAGCCGTGCGCGTACCTTCGGTTTCATGCGTGATATCGAGTATCTGCAGTCCCGTGGCTTGGCCCTGGGCGGCAGCTTCGATTGCGCGATTGTGGTGGATGACTATCGTGTCCTCAACGAAGATGGCCTGCGCTTCGAAGACGAATTCGTACGCCACAAAATGCTGGATGCCATCGGCGATCTGTTCATGTGCGGCCATAACATCATTGGCGCGTTCACCGCGTACAAATCAGGCCATGCGCTGAACAACAAGCTGCTGCAAGCTGTGCTGGCGAAACAGGAAGCTTGGGAATTCGTGACATTCCAGGATGAAGCCGAAATGCCGTTGGCATTCAAGGCTCCGTCAACCGTACTGGCCTAAGCGGCCAAGACGTCAATTACTTATTACGACCGGTCTCGTTGGCTCTCTCTCCTGCCAACGCGGCCAGTCGTTCTAATATCTTGCGCAATTTTTCCGGGCTCTGCGCCGCCAATCCCCGTAATGCATCCGCACTTTCCAGGCTCAAATGACGCATAGGCACCTCTGCTTGCTGGCCATTTTCCGTGCTTTTGCCGTGGTTTTGTACCTGGCTGCTGCCTTTTGCCATCAACGAGGGATTAATCCTGATGTCGATTGAAGACAAAGATGGTAGAATTTGCGCTCGTAGTGCGGATAGCAGGCTGGGTTGTTCATAGCGTAAGCGCATCATCCAACTGGCATTGGCGGTTTCCAGCACTAAAATACCCTGTCTGAAGTTGGCGACACGGCACCAAGGGTGCAACTGAGCGGGCAATAACCCCTTCACGGCACGATTGAGTTTCAGTAGCGCGGTAGCGCGTTGCTGAACGTTATGCAGCGGTCCTTTCTCTGTTGCAGACGCGTCGTCAAACAGGATATCTAATAATTGTGGACGGCTATCGCGCATAATGGGCTCCGGCGGATAATAAACACGTGATCGGTATTCTAAATCGTTGGCGACAATTTGGCAGACGTTATTTCTGGCCTCATCTCCTGTTGGGGATGGTAGCGGCTACGCTTGGCGTACCGCAAAATCTGTCCGGCACCGTCGATCAAAGCGCATTACCGAGCACCTCGTCCAGCCTTAACCGGCAAAATTCCGTCAGTCACGCCTTTAACAGCCTGGCGTTACTGCAAGAAGTGCATCGTCGCCCAACGTTTAACGTTGATTACTGGCACCAGCATGCGCTTCGAACCGTCATTCGTCACCTCTCTTTTGCTCTGGCACCTCAGGCCGTCTATGCCCGAGTGCAGGAAGCGGAGGCCGTTGCGGTTGAACCGCCATTACAGGTGGCTCAGCTTGCCCTGCTCTCCACGCTCAATGCGCTACTGACGCACGAGCCAAAACCACCGACTATCATTCGTGATACCCATCACCCCATCGTTCCTTCTTTGGCGCAGCATCAGGCCGGGCTGTGGCTCGCTCAGGTGCAAGGTATTCGCGCCGGGCCTGCAGCCCTCGGCTAATCTTTGCCCTCAGGGCAGCAAAAAAACAAACAACACAACAGCTTGTTGACGGCCATTATGGTGTCGTCGCGTAAGAGATATAAAGAATCATGTTAATCAAACTATTGACCAAAGTTTTTGGTAGCAGTAACGATCGTACCCTGCGCCGCATGCGCAAAGCGGTTGAGATGATCAACCGTATGGAACCAGACATGGAAAAACTGTCTGATAGCGAACTGCAGGCCAAGACCGATGAATTCCGCGCGCGTCTGAAAAAGGGTGAAGTGCTGGAAAGCCTGATCCCGGAAGCCTTCGCCGTAGTGCGTGAGGCCAGTAAGCGAGTCTTCGGTATGCGTCACTTCGACGTACAGCTGCTGGGCGGGATGGTGCTCAACGACCGCTGTATCGCCGAGATGCGTACCGGTGAAGGTAAAACCCTGACCGCAACCCTGCCTGCCTATCTGAACGCCCTGAGCGGCCGTGGCGTGCACGTGGTTACCGTCAACGACTACCTGGCCCAGCGTGACGCCGAAAACAACCGTCCGCTGTTCGAGTTCCTGGGGTTGAGCGTGGGTATCAACCTGCCTGGTATGCCTGCTCCGGCCAAGCGTGAAGCCTATGCCGCAGATATCACTTACGGTACCAACAACGAATACGGCTTTGACTACCTGCGTGACAACATGGCGTTCAGCCCGGAAGAGCGCGTACAGCGTAAGCTGCACTATGCGCTGGTGGATGAGGTTGACTCCATCCTGATCGACGAAGCGCGTACGCCGCTGATCATCTCCGGCCCGGCCGAAGACAGCTCAGAAATGTATAAGCGTGTTAATAAGCTTATCCCACAGCTGATCCGCCAGGAAAAAGAAGACTCCGACACCTTCCAGGGTGAAGGGCACTTCTCAGTCGATGAAAAAGCGCGTCAGGTTCACCTGACCGAACGCGGCCTGATCATGATCGAAGAGATGCTGATGGAAGCGGGCATCATGGATGAAGGCGAATCGCTGTATTCACCAACCAACATCATGCTGATGCACCACGTCACCGCCGCGCTGCGTGCCCACGTGCTGTTCACCCGCGACGTTGACTATATCGTTAAAGACGGTGAAGTCATTATCGTTGACGAACACACTGGCCGTACCATGCAGGGCCGCCGCTGGTCCGATGGTCTGCACCAGGCGGTAGAAGCCAAAGAAGGCGTAGAAATCCAGAACGAAAACCAGACGCTGGCTTCGATCACCTTCCAGAACTACTTCCGTCTCTATGAGAAACTGGCCGGTATGACCGGTACAGCGGACACTGAAGCCTTCGAATTCAGCTCCATCTACAAGCTCGATACCATCGTGGTGCCGACCAACCGCCCAATGATCCGTAAAGATATGCCGGATCTGGTCTACATGACCGAAAAAGAGAAGATCGCGGCGATCATTGAAGATATCCGTGAGCGTACTGCCAACGGCCAGCCGGTGCTGGTGGGGACTATCTCGATCGAGAAATCCGAAGTGGTTTCCCGTGAGCTGACCAAAGCTGGGATCGAACACAAGGTTCTGAACGCCAAATTCCACGCCATGGAAGCGGATATTGTGGCCAATGCGGGTCAGACTGCTGCGGTAACTATCGCCACCAACATGGCCGGCCGTGGTACCGATATCGTGTTGGGCGGCAGCTGGCAGAGCGAACTCTCCCATCTGGAAGATCCGACAGAAGAGCAGATTGCCGAAATCAAAGCGGCTTGGAAAATTCGCCACGACGCCGTATTGGCCGCTGGTGGCTTGCACATTATCGGTACCGAACGTCACGAATCACGCCGTATCGACAACCAGCTGCGTGGCCGTTCCGGCCGTCAGGGTGATGCCGGTTCTTCCCGCTTCTACCTGTCAATGGAAGATGCGCTGATGCGTATTTTCGCCTCGGATCGTGTTTCTGGCATGATGCGTAAACTGGGTATGAAGGATGGCGAAGCCATCGAGCACCCGTGGGTCACCAAAGCCATTGCCAATGCGCAACGCAAGGTTGAAAGCCGTAACTTCGATATTCGTAAGCAACTGCTGGAATATGATGACGTGGCCAACGACCAGCGCCGTGCGATCTACAGCCAGCGTAACGAATTGCTCGACGTGTCTGACGTGAGCGAAACCATCAACAGTATCCGTGAAGACGTGTTCAAAACCACCATCGACAGCTACATTCCGCCGCAGTCGCTGGAAGAGATGTGGGACGTGAAAGGGTTGGAAGAACGCCTGAAAAACGACTTCGATCTGGATATGCCAATCGCCGAGTGGTTGGATAAAGAGCCTGAGCTGCACGAAGAAACGCTGCGTGAACGTATCATGGCGAAGGCGAAGGAAGATTACCTGCGCAAAGAAGAGGTTGTTGGCGCCGAAATGATGCGCAACTTCGAAAAAGGCGTGATGCTGCAGACGCTGGATTCCCTGTGGAAAGAGCACCTGGCGGCAATGGATTACCTGCGTCAGGGTATCCACCTGCGTGGCTATGCGCAAAAAGATCCGAAGCAGGAATATAAGCGTGAGTCCTTCAACATGTTTGCCACCATGCTGGAATCGCTGAAATATGAAGTGATCAGCGTGTTGAGCAAGGTTCAGGTACGCATGCCGGAAGAGGTTGAAGCTCTGGAGCTGCAACGCCGCGAAGAAGCAGAGCGTCTGGCACGCCAGCAACAGCTGAGCCACCAGGAAGAAAATGCCCTGGCGGTCACCGATCCGAACGCTCCTGCTGTTGCTGAACGTAAAGTAGGGCGTAACGATCCTTGCCCATGCGGTTCCGGTAAGAAATACAAGCAGTGCCACGGCCGCCTGCAAAAGTAAGCCGGGTGCAGTGAACGGTTAACGGTAAGGGCTCAGCATGCTGAGCCCTTTTTTTAAGTAGTAACTTCTGGAGGATGCGATGAAGCACCTGAACATCGCCGTAGGGATTATCCGTAACCCACAGCAGGAAATCTTCATCACACGCCGCGCTGCGGATTCGCACATGGCTGGCTTTTGGGAATTCCCTGGCGGCAAGATTGAGCAGGGCGAAACGCCGGAGCAGGCATTAGGCCGCGAATTGCTGGAAGAAACCGGGATCCGCGCCAATCAGGCACGGTTACTGGAGGTGCTGGAACACCGCTTCACCGATCGGATCGTAACGCTGAATTTCTATCTGGTGGAGGATTGGAAGGGCGAGCCCTATGGCCGTGAAGGCCAGCCGATGCGTTGGGTAAAGCAGGCCGACCTGCGTGAGGAAGAGTTTCCCGAAGCCAACGTCAGTATCATCAAGCTGTTGGTGGCGCAGGCCAGTGCCGTGTAGTTAATTTTCGGCCTGGCAAGGCCAGGCCAATAATACCGTTTTAATGGTTGTTGCTGTCTCTGTCTTCACTCCAATCTTCACTTTCGTTCAGATCTTCGTTGCTCGGAATGCGCTTCTCTTCATCGGCCCATTCACCCAGATCGATCAGCTGGCAGCGCTTGCAGCAGAATGGACGATATGGGCTCACTTCACCCCATACCACGCCTTTGCCACAGGTTGGACATTTTACTACGGTCATATTCATTCCTTTCTCCCTCTTAAACCCAAGGGGTGATTAACAGCAGGCCAGCTCAAAGGTAAGACGCTCTGGCACTGTGCCGTTTTCGCTGTCTAGCGGCAGGAAACGGATGGCATAGCGCGTCTTGTGGCCGGAAATCTGCGGGTAAAGCTGGTAAGCCAGATTAATACGCAAGCGTAACAGATCGGCCCCTTCGGCGTTATCCTGGAAGAAGCCGTTGAGGCTGATCTGATTGCGGAACGGCCCGGCCTGGCGCACCAGATCCAACACGATGGTCAGCGCCTGATTCAAGGGTTCGAGGGTTTGCAACCACTCTGCCACGTCGGCATCACGCTCATTTTGCGCCACATGCATCCACATATGCAGTGTAGGCAAATCAAAGCTGCAACAGCCACCGGGGATGCTCAGACGTTGGCGAACCAGGCTAATCAGCCGGTCTTCACGCAGCGCCTGGCCCATACGCGGAGCAGACATCAGTGCAGATGCACAGCCTTTCAACTGGCTGCGTAGCTGATTGACCACCGAGATATCGACACCGGGCAATTCTGCCCACTGCAGTAATTTTTGCTGCTGGCGTTCCAGCTCTTTGAGCAGTTCGGTGCGCACTTCGCCACGTTCCAATACGTCCAGCAGGTCCGCAACGGTACGGAAAAAGGTCAGGGCGATAGCGGTTTCGCTCAGTGCTCTTTGGCCATGTAGTTGTTGTAATAAAAACTCGATCCGCAGCCAGGTGCGCATTTTTTCATTTAACGGGTGTTCAAAGAGAACGGTCGGGGAAGCGTCACTCATTCGGTGTGATCCTGTCGGGTCGCTGAGGTTGCCAGCTCAATATAGTGTTGATGCAATGCGGCGACATGGGATTCAATTCCTTGTGCGCTACCGCTATTGTCAATTACGTCATCCGCTACGGCCAGACGTTGTTCGCGCGTGGCCTGTGCAGACAGAATATTCAGCGCCTGCTGACGGCTGATGCCGTCGCGGGCCATGGTTCTGGCTAATTGTGTTTCGCTGTCGACATCCACCACTAAAACGCGGTCGGCACGATCCTGCAGGCCGTTTTCTACCAGCAAGGGGACAACCCATAGTACGTAACAACTCTGGGCGTTGGCTAGTTGGCGTTGCGTTTCCCGCTGTATCTGCGGGTGCAGCAACTGGTTTAGCCAGCGCTTTTCGTCGGGATCGCTGAAGATCCTCTGACGCAAAGCCGCACGGTTGAGGGATCCGTCCTTCAGCAACATTTCATTACCAAAATGTGCCGCAATGGCATCCAATGCCGGGGTTCCAGGCTCAACAACCTGGCGAGCAATGATATCCGCATCCACAATGGCCACGCCAAAACGTGCAAAGGCGTTGGCAACGGTGGACTTACCGCTGCCGATACCGCCGGTTAATGCAACAATGTAGGACATGGCCGAAGGGATCCTGATATTCACCAAAAATTATAAACGAATCATAAAGCGATCGCGCAGAAGTGCAAGCGGGTGCGTGTGACTTGCCCTGTGCCTGGTGTTTTGATAGGGGTAATTTGAGCCGCGGCATTGGGAAAATGAGGTGGCAATCACATTGGGATGTCGCAGGTAAATTTGTGGGATTGTACCGTAAATAAAGGCGAAATCGCAGTCTTGCCGAGCGATTATTAGTGCGTATGATAGCATCACTGGAACTGGCAATAACTAGGTTCGAAATCCCCTTGCGATCCGTCGCCAAAAACCAGGAAATCATAAGTCATGCGTATTGAAGAAGATTTGAAGTTAGGCTTTAAAGATGTGTTGATCCGCCCAAAGCGTTCCACGCTGAAAAGCCGCTCGGAAGTTGAACTGGAGCGCCAGTTTACCTTCAAACATTCAGGTTACAACTGGTCCGGTGTGCCGATTATTGCCGCCAATATGGATACGGTTGGCACTTTCCGCATGGCCGAGGCCCTGGCAACCTTCGACGTTCTCACCGCCGTTCATAAACACTACACCGTTGAGCAATGGGCCGAGTTTGTTCAGCGCTCTTCCGACTCCGTGTTGCGTCATGTGATGGTGTCTACCGGCACTTCTGAAGCCGACTTCGTCAAGATGAAGCAGATCCTGGCCCTTTCCCCAGCCTTGAAATTTATCTGCATCGACGTGGCCAACGGCTATTCCGAACACTTTGTTGCCTTCCTGAAAAAAGCCCGTGAAGCTTGCCCTAGCCATGTGATTTGCGCGGGTAACGTGGTTACCGGTGAAATGGTGGAAGAGCTGGTGCTGTCCGGTGCCGATATCGTCAAGGTCGGGATTGGTCCTGGTTCGGTCTGTACCACCCGTGTGAAAACCGGCGTGGGCTATCCGCAGCTTTCCGCGGTGATCGAATGTGCTGATGCTGCACACGGTCTGGGTGGGCAGATTGTCAGCGATGGCGGTTGTTCCGTACCGGGTGACGTGGCGAAAGCCTTCGGCGGCGGCGCAGACTTTGTCATGCTGGGCGGGATGTTGGCCGGGCACGACGAATGTGAAGGCACCGTGGTGGAAGAAAACGGTGAGAAGTTCATGCTGTTCTACGGTATGAGCTCAGAGTCTGCCATGAAACGCCATGTGGGCGGTGTAGCTGGCTACCGTGCTGCGGAAGGTAAAACCGTCAAGCTGCCGCTGCGTGGTGAAGTCGAGTTTACCGTGCGTGATATCCTCGGTGGCCTGCGTTCTGCCTGTACTTATGTGGGCGCAGAACGTCTGAAAGAGCTGACCAAACGCACCACCTTTATCCGCGTAGCGGAGCAGGAAAACCGCGTTTTCGGCAGCAAATAATTGCCTGACCTGGTAGGGGCGCAGCAATGCTGCGCCCGTATCAAACAGGGGAAAAATTGAAAGCATTACCCCAGTACATTCCCCAGTTGGAATATCGGCAAATACATCGCGATCACCAACGTACCTACAATCCCGCCAACCACTATCATCAACAAAGGTTCCAGCGTTTGCGCCAGCGTATCGGCGAGTTCATAGGTCTGTTGTTCGTGCCAAAGCGCCAGCTTGTCCAACAGGACATCGAGCGTGCCGGATTCTTCCCCCACCCGCACTAATTGCTGGCATAGCGAAGGAAACAGCGGCTGTTGAGCTAGTGCGCTATGGAAAGGATACCCTTGAGAGAGCTGCTGTTCAATCGCCGTCAGCGCTTGGCAATAAAACACAATATTCACCGAAAGTTTCGCGGCGCTTAGCCCTGCCACCAGCGTCAATCCGGCCTGCTGCGTCATGGCCAGAATACGGAACACCTGGCTCAGGCAATTGCCCTTGACCAACGAGGCAATCAACGGAATGCGTAGCAACATTGCCTGCTCACGTTGTTGCCAATCGGCTAACGGATGCAACCTACGCCAATAAAATCCTGCCAGCCCAGCCACCGTGAGCAACAGATAAGGCCCGGTAGCAATCAATGCGCCGGACAGTGCCAGCAGCCTTTGAGTAAACCAGGGCAACGGGGCGTCAAATGACTGATAAATCTTGGCAAACTCTGGCAGCACCATCACCAACATCAGTATGGTGACTGAAATGGCCACCAGGCAGATAAACAGCGGGTAGCGCAGCGCCTTCAGCACTTTTTTCTGTAGCCTTTGCTGAGCTTCTTGTTGCTGTGCCAACTGTAGGCAGCAGCGATCCAGATTACCCGTCAATTCGCCGATGGCGATCAGTTGGCGGTAGATTAGCGGGAATACGCGATGTTGGTCTGCGATCACCTCGGAAAAGGGTTGCCCCATCGCCACGCTATTGCTGATTTCCAGCAACAGACAGCGCCAGGCCGCCGACTGATGCTCCTGAGCCAGCAACTGTAGGCTATTGACCAACGGTAACCCGGCTTGCAGCAGAGTTGCCAACTGACGGGTGAATTGGATCATCGGCTCGCCACGCCATTGACGTGCGGAGACCCGTTTCCCCGCCCCCAACTGGTAAGGCTGCAATCCTTGCTCCAGCAAATGCTGATAGACCTGATTTTTCTCCTCCGCCAGCAGTTCGCCACTGCGAATTCCACCTTGGCTATCGATGGCTTGCCAAACAAACAGACGGCGAGTTTTCATGCTGTACTCTCACCTTGAGTGTTCACCCCGACTACGCGGTACAGTTCCTCCAGCGAGGTTATTCCCTTGGCGACCAGCTCCAGGCCCGCTTGTAGCAGCGTTGTTTGGCCCTGCTGCTGTGCTATATCGGCCAACTGGATCACCGAGGCATTTTGCATCAGGGCATTTTGGATTTCGGGTGTGATCTTCAGCAGTTCGTAAACGCCGATCCGGCCGTAATAACCGCCAAAGCAATGCTCACAGCCAGCTGCACGCCACGGGATCAGGGGTTCCGGCCAAAGGGTAGCCGGGAAGTGCAGGATCTCAACTTGTGGATAGCGGCAATGGGGGCACAAACGTCGCACCAGGCGCTGGGCGATCACCAGTTTCAGGCAGGCCGCCAGCAGGTAACCGGGAATGCCCATTTGGGTCAGGCGGGTCAACGTTTCGCAGGTGGAGTTGGTGTGCAGGGTCGATAGCACCAAATGCCCGGTTTGTGCCGCCTTGACGGCAATTTCTGCCGTTTCTTTATCGCGGATCTCGCCGATCATGATGACATCCGGATCCTGGCGCAGCAGGGCCCGTAACACGCGAGCGAAGTCCAGATCGGTTTTGCTGTTGATCTGCGTCTGGTTAATACCGAACACCGGGATCTCGATGGGATCTTCAACGCTGCACAGGTTGCTCTGCGCATCGTTCAGCTGGCGTAACCCGCTGTACAGCGTCACGGTTTTACCGCTGCCAGTCGGGCCGGTTACCAGGATCATGCCTTGCGGGTTGCAGAGGGCATTGGCATACCACCCAAGTGCTTCCAGACTCATACCAAGCTGCTCGAGCGGCAGCTCCTGGCGATCGGTTTGCAGGATCCTCAGTACCACCTTTTCGCCATACAGCGTGGGTAAGGTGGAGATCCGCATTGAGAAACTGGCATTATCCAGCTGCACGCTGAGTTGGCCGTCCTGTGGCAGGCGGCGCTCGGCGATATCCAGTTGCCCCATGATCTTCAGCCTGGCAGTGATCCTGGCCGCCAGAGAAAAGGGCGGAGAGGCGATCGCCTGTAGCACACCGTCGATCCTGAGTCTGACGCGGAATCGCTGCTGATAAGATTCAAAATGCACGTCAGAGGCACGCCGTTGAATGGCGCTACGCAGCGTTTGGTTAATAAATTGCACCACCGGCGTGTCGCTGTCGTCGTTTAGCGAAGGGGGCCGCTCCTCGGTATTTTCCGGCGGTGGAACCAGGGCGAGGGATTGCCGCTGATTCTGTGCCTGTTCCAGCCGCGCAACGGGCCATTGCTCAATCCCCACGCTTTTGCCGGTGGCGAAACGCAAAGCGCTCACCAGTGCCGCAGGGATTTCACCATGCAGGGCGATAGTCAGCCGCTGCTCGTCTTCGCTGAGTGCCAGTGCCTGATAGCGTTGGCACAGCGTGTGGATTTCATCGCTGATTTCCATGCCGTCCCTCCTTTACTACTGCGCTGCATCATCAAAACGGAAAACTTCCTGGCAGGTTTCCTGCAGGCTGGAGTTACTACTGCTGCATTGGCGCGTCCAGCGCATCGGGCCGGTGGAGTCCATTGTGGGAGCCAGGGTCACCGTCAGGCCTTGCAGGCTCTGTGTGCCGACCAGGCTGATGGTTCCCCCGGTGACTTTGATACTGCTGACGTAACGTGTTGTCGCTCCTGCAGGGATCCCTTTGCTGCCAGCATCGCAGCCAGACGGGCCACCGCCTTCCAATGCGCACAATTCAACCGCCATTTTGTACGGCACCATGGCCTGCAACATATCGGTCATGGCGGCCTTCTGGATATAGCGCTGATAGGCGGGGATGCCAATGGCGCTGAGGATGGCGACGATGGCAATCACCACCATCAATTCGATTAGGCTAAAACCGCGTTGTGTTTCCATCTGTTATTTCCTCCGTGTCATCAGGAGGCAACGTTAAAATGGCCAACGGCAGGTAGCGAGGGAGGAATGCGGATTATGCGTGGCTGTTCCACCACAATACGTCCGTGTTACGCGGCGTTGAAAAATAATGCGTAGTGCATCACAACCGGGAGGAAATGATGCCTGTTTGCGTATTACCTCATCCGCCAGAGCCGTTGACTAAGCTGGAAAGCGTCCGTTTTTTATCTAAAATTTTCCACTCACAAGGTATGATTATTCTTATGAGGTAAGAATGATCCTGTATTTGGCTTTTTTTAATTAATGCGATAATGATAGGGTTTAACCCTGTTTTTTAGAGTGTGGTACCTGTTTTTTCTAAGAATACTCCTTTATCAATAATTCCGTAATATAATTCTTATATAATATTTATCAATAAAAATACCATTGATCTGCTTTGGAGATCACGGTATCTTTGCCCTCGCCGTAACAGAGAAGTTAATAAATATCATCTATTCTGCGCTTTAATAAAGGCATGGGTTATCGTGCCTTTATATTGAGCGTAGATTTGTTCTATCGTTGATGATAGACATAACTAGGGCTATTTATTTCACTTTTATATAAGGATGATGTTGTGAAAAAATTAAACGTTTCTGAAGCTAGCACAATCGTTGGCGGCACTTGCAAAACCTGTAGCGTTGAGTATGTAAACATTACCCCAACTACTTGTAATGCGGTTACCACTTGTGTAGACAAAGATGGCAAGGTTGTTAGCGTTGACAGCAAGCCAGTTCCACTGAGCAGCTGCCCTGCCCAGCCATAATGTAAACATTGGTTCCCTGTCTGACAGGGACTGATGCCAGTGCTGGTGCGGTGAGGTTTATCGCATCAGCCTGTTTGATTCTCGTGCATTTTTAATGGACAGGGATGTGACTGCTGCAAGGATTATTGCAGCCTGCCTGACTAAAACAATCAATATCCCTCCGTTATTAAGTGCTAATCGATTTACCCTTATACATTAAGGTTTGTGATTATTCACACGCAACCTTGAAAGATATTGGGTATATGTAATTTAGGACGTAGCGCTCATGTTCAAGAAGCCCTTTTATCTTTTCGCCTATACCCTTTTGGTTATTATTATATCTTCGCTGATCACTACGGCTTATTTCCACTATTTTGTGCTGAATCAGAATGCCGGTCCTGAACAACAGGCTCTGACCATGGTCAGCGAGAGCGACGTTAAAACCAGCCCGATAAACACGGATAATACGATTATCGAGATCTTCTCTTACGGCTGCCACTATTGCGCCTTGAACGAAGAGAATGTTGCCAAGATGGAAGCGCGGATGCCCGCCGGGACTCAACTGGTCCGTGTGCATATCGCCAACCAAAACAATGATGGCCTGGCGAGCTTTGCCCCGTTGTTTGCCACGCTGACGGTGATGGGCATTGAACCACAGCACCGTGAGAGCGCTTATAACGCCATTATCAAAGGTAAAATTGATTTAAGTAACCCGGTCAATCGCGATAAATGGTTAACGAAAAACGGTATCGATCTTGATGCCTATAACAAAGCAAGCCAGACACCGCAGGTAGCAGAGCTACTGGACTATATGACCAAAGTATCCGGGCATTACAAAATCAGGGCGACCCCAACGTTTATCGTCAACAAAAAGTGGATGGCCGTGCAGGATCGCGATTTCCCTGAGTTTGCCGATCATCTGCTGTCATTGTTGCAGAATGATAAACCGCTGGAGAAATAATGCGTTTATTTGCCGTATGGATATATCTGACGTGGAGAGAGGCGCTCACAGGCATTGCTCGCGGTTTGTTGCCCTTGCGCAGGGCATACGGCAAGACGGTTTGTTGGCTGCTGCGCCATGGCAGCTACCGTTGGTTCCTTGGGCTGGCGGCACTGGGCCGCTGGCTGCGATTAGGTAACCGGGGCGATCGTCGGCGCGCCTTTGTGGCCGAGGCGAACAAGCAATCCCTGCTCGGGGCTGACTACCAAGGGAATTTTGCCCGCACCAGTCAGCGCCGCCGTTTACTGGAGCTGGCCGCAACCTACGGTCAGAGCCCTCAGGTCGCAGCTCAACTGGCTCGCTGCCAGGCAGAACTTAATGCGGTCGTCGAGCCTTTGCATCAGGCTGGGCACCCAGTGGTGCTGGCACCGCTGCATATGCTCTCTGACGTGCTGGCCGGTATGGTCGGTGCGGGGGTATTTCCGGGAAAGGCGACGGCCATTGTCTCCGTGAGCGTGGAGGTGTATCACGCCAAGGCGCGGGAATTAGGGGGCGTTAATCTGTCCTACTGCTCGATCCATGATGATAACCGTGAAATTGCCGGCAATCTGATGGGGGCGATTATGGAAGCGGCCGATCATCAACGCAATATCATGATTTTTCCGGATATCTCGCCGGATTACACCGTCAATACCAATACGGCGCAAACGGCAAAGCTCAGTTGTCGTCTGTTTGATCGCCCGGCCAATTTGCACAGCGGCGTGATCCGCATTGCCCGAGCGCTGTCGGCGCAGGTGGTGTTTTATTACCTGTATTACGACAAAGAGATAAAAATCCACATTGACCCGCCGATGCCGGCGCGCAGTGTGAAGGCCAGGCTGCCGGAAATTGTTGAGAGTTCGATCGTCCGCCACCCCGAGGACTGGCTGTTATGGCACGCACATTCGTTATTTTTTATCAATGAATAAACCGGAAATTGAAGAAGTCAGATCATGGAAAAGATAATCCCGACGCTGGTCTTTCAAGGCGAAACTAACGAATGTGGGCTGGCCTGCATCGCCATGATGGCGGAAACCCAGGGGATTGATGTCTCGCTGGAAAGCCTGCGTGAACGCTATCCGGCCTCGCAGCATGGCACCTCGCTGGCCAGGCTGTGCGATATCATGGGCGAATTGGCGATGCCCGCTTATCCCGTGGCTTTTGAGCATGACGAACTGGCAGAACTGCCGCTGCCCGCCATTTTGCATTATGGCGCCAGCCATTACGTGGTGCTGGCCTACCGTAAAGGCAACCATGTCTGCGTCATGAATCCGGGCATCGGCCAACAACTGCTGCCTATCGATGCGTTAAAGCTGGACATCAGCGGTTTTGCGCTGGTGCTGGACAATGAAACCCAGCCCGATCCGCAGGCGCTGGCCAACGTGCAGCGCAGTAAACGCTTTCGCATGTTCGACACCATGAGTCTGAAAGAAACGGCACGTATCCCCGGCATTTACCGGTTGATGATACTGGCGTTTCTAATCTCGTTAACCCTGTTTATCATGCCGACGATGGTCAGTAGCGCCATCAACCAGGTCTTTTCCTCTGCGGGAAAAACAGATTTCCCCTATTTTTACTTCCTGCTGGCGTTTGTCGTTTCGACCACGTTGGCCTTCGGCGTGCGCTGGATCACCGAGCGATTTATTAAACGCTTTGTGGTGGTCAACAGCGTGGCGGGCTTCTCGCGCTTGCTGAGTAACTCGCTGAACTTCTTTGATAAACGTGCACCAGGTGACGTGTTTAGCCGCTTTGCCAGTTGGCAGATGGCCTCGGGCATTAAAATCGAGCTGGATAACGGCCTGCGTACCGACTGGATCATCGGTGCCATCGCGCTAGCGGTGATGTGCTACATGAGTCCACTGCTGGCCATGGTGTCTGGTATCAGTGTCACCCTGATGGGGCTGGTTAGCATCTGGGCCATCTATCGTGACCGCTATTTTACCCAGCAAATGCAGGTCAAAACGGCCGATCAGAGCGACTTTATCCTGGAGAGCATTCAAGGGTTCGCCACCATCAAGTCTGCTGGGCTCGATAGTCAACGCAAGGGCCTGTTTGCCAAATATGCCCTGGCGCTGTTTACCTGCCGCCAGCAACAGAGAATGTACGAGCAGGTCAAAAGCAGCCTGTATCAGCTGATCGGCAGCCTGGAGATGGTGCTGTTTATGTTCCTGGCGCTGCCGTTGTTGAAAAACGAAACTATCACGCTCGGGGAGTTCTTTGCCTATAGCTTTGTGCGTGAAATTTTCACCTCTTACATCACCAAAATTTTCTATTCCATCCTGCAAAAGAATCAGCTGAACGTGATTGATACCCGCGCGCGGGATCTGTTTCCGTCACGTTCTGCACCGGAGTCAGGCAATGATGCGGTCCCTGCGCCCATCCCGTCGTTCACCTCGCTGCTGCGTTATCACCATATCGCCTTTGCCTATGACGCCCAGCAACCGGTGCTGCACGATCTTTCGCTGTCGCTCACGCCGGGCCAAAGCATTGCCATTGTCGGTGAATCTGGCGCGGGTAAAAGCACCTTGCTGAAGGTGATGACCGGCCTGATGCCACCACAGCAAGGGGACGTCATGGTGGATGGTCAGCCGCTCGATTATCAGCAGGTGCATGCGCTGTTCTTCCTGCAAAGCCAGGAGGACATCTTGTTCAATGCCACGGTGTTGGAAAACATCACGCTGTTTGATGAGAACTTTAATGAGCAAAAGCATCGGCAGATTGAGCGCTCGCTGGAGGGGCTGAATCTTGCCCCGGTGATCGAGAAATTGCCGGGCGGCCTGAATGCCCTGATCCGTGAAAGCCATGCTGGGCTGTCTCAGGGGCAACGCCAACGTCTACTGTTGGCTCGGGCCATGTACAGCGATCGCCCGGTGCTGGTGCTTGATGAACCTACGGCCAATCTGGATGAAGAAACGGCGCATCAGGTGATGGCCACTTTGCTGGCGCATTGTCGCGAACGGCATAAAACGTTGATCACCGTGACGCACAGCGAGAGCGTATTACCGATGTTTGATCGGGTGTTCCGCGTGAGCAATGGCCATGTGGCCAGCGTCGAAACATCACCGACACTGACTACGGCGGTGTGCTGATGAAGCTGAAGATGTTTGGCAAGGCTCGCCGTCTGGTAATGCTCGCCTTGCTGTGCCTGGTGGCCTTGATCGGCGCGATCGTCTGGTACGCCAGTGTACCCACGCAGGAAAATGCCTATGACACCGAAGAGATCACCCGTGGCGATATTGAAAAAACCGTGCTTGCCACCGGCATTCTTAAACCTGCACTGCAGGTCAGCGTGGGTGCCCAGGTTAACGGACAATTGCAAAAGCTGTATGTGAAGCAGGGCGATCGTGTCACCCGCGGGCAACTGCTGGCGGAAATCGACCCGACCTTGCAACAAAACGCACTGCGTAAATCTGAGGCAGCCCTGCAAAGTGCCGAAGCACAAAAACAAGTCACCCAGGCAACGCTTAAACAGTATCAACAGGAGCTGAAGCGTCAGCAAAAGCTGGATCGTGATGGTTCTGGGGTGAAAAGCGAATTGGAAAAGGCGCAGGCGCAGTTCCAAACCCAGGTTGCCCAGTTGAAGGTCAACGATGCGCAGATCGTCCAGGCGCAGATGGAGCTGGAAACCGCCAAGGCCAATCTGGGCTTTACCCGTATCGTTGCGCCGATCGACGGTGAAGTGCTGGGGATCGTCACCAAGGAAGGGCAGACCATCGTGTCGTCACAGACCGTCCCGACCATTCTGGTGCTGGCGGATGTGGATACCATGACGGTACACACCCGTATTTCAGAGACCGATATCCTGAAGGTACGCGTGGGGCAACCGCTGTGGTTCTACGTGGTGGCCGATCCCAAGCAGCGTTACGAAAGCGTGATGGGCTCGATCCAGGAAGCGCCAAGCGACGCTTTGCGGGAAGATAACCCGTCCAGTTCCTCTAATCAGCAAGCCTCGGCGGTGTATTACAGTGGGGTATTTGCCATTGCCAACAGCAAACGTCTGCTGCGTACCTCTATGACCGCTCAGGTATTTATCATTACCGAGCAGGCGAAGAACGCCCTGCGTGTCCCGGTGGCTGCCTTTGGTGAACAACAGGGTAAAGATCGTTATCAGGTGCAGGTGATGAACGGCAAACAGCTTGAATCACGATGGGTTCGCATCGGCTTGAACGACCGCCAGTTTGCCGAAGTGAAAGAAGGACTGAAAGAGGGCGACCGCGTGGTGTTGATGGGGAGCGCTAGCAATGGTTAAGCCAACCCCTGCGCTGATTTCACTGAGCGGGATCTCACGTCATTTTGTCTCCGGATTGCAGACGGTAGCGGTGCTGAAAAATGTCTCCCTATCCATCCAGCCTGGCGAGATGGTGGCGATCGTGGGGGCGTCCGGCTCGGGGAAATCCACGCTGATGAATATCATCGGCTGCCTGGATAAGCCAACCGAGGGGGAGATGCAGATCAAGGGGATCTCCACCCAACTCGCCAGCAGTGAGCAGTTGGCCCAGTTACGCAGCCAGTACATCGGGTTTATTTTCCAACGCTATCACCTGATGCCGTACCTGAGCGCCAGCGAAAACGTCGCCATTCCTGCCCTGTATACCGCCATGCCAGCGGCGGAGCGTCAGACGAGGGCTGAATACCTGCTTACCCGGCTTGGGTTGCAACAGCGGATGAACTACAAACCGGCGCAGCTCTCCGGCGGGCAACAGCAGCGCGTCAGTATTGCCCGAGCGTTGATGAACGGGGCCGAAATCATTCTGGCCGATGAACCGACGGGGGCGCTCGATCGCGCCAGTGGGCAGGAGTTAATGGAGATTCTGCACTCTCTGCATCGCTCGGGGCACACCATCATTATCGTCACTCACGATCGGGATGTCGCCAATCAGGCGCAGCGTATTATCGAAATCAGCGACGGTGAAATTATTGCCGATAGGCGCAATGAAGCGGTTGCACCACTGGAAACCCGTCCCGTATTGCCGGTGGTTGCTGCTACTGGGCGTAACCCGTTCTGGCAGAGCGTGCAAGAGGCGATCAAGATGGCCTGGCGTGCGCTGATGGGGCACCGTGCCAGAGCCTTCCTGTCGATGCTGGGCATCATTATCGGCGTCTCCTCCGTGGTGTCGTCGATGGCGGTGGGTGAGGGTGCAAGGCAAAATATTCTCAGGGAGATCGGCCAACTGGGCAACAGTACGTTGGAAATCCGCCCTGGTGAAGGGAGAGGGAAAGTGCGCCCTGACTTTGCGCGCGCATTGAAGGTTTCCGATGTAGAACTGTTGGCTCGCCAGCCTTATGTCGACAGTGTATCGCCAGTGGTCAGCACAGCGGTTACCGCGGTGCGCGGTGGCAAAGAGGTTACGGTGGCGATTTCCGGCATCAGCAATGCCTATTTCCGCGTGCAGGGCCTGCATTTTATCTCTGGTAACGGTTTTACCCAGCGCGATCTGGACGAGCGGGAACCGGTGGTGATTATTGATCCGGAATTACGCGATACGCTGTTTGAAACGGATGAAACACCAGAAGGGGAAATCATCCAGCTTGGCGGTACGCCTTACCGGGTGATCGGCGTTGCCGAACGTAAAGGCGGCAAATTCAGCGGCATGATGCTGGGCGCCTGGATGCCCTATACCGCGCTGCTGGAGCGTATGTCCGGTGATATGCCGATCGAGTCCATGACCTTGCGTGTACGTGACGGGCTTTCACCGAATGAGGTTCAGGGACGCGTGGAAAAACTAGTAGAACAGGCTCATGGCCAGCGTGACTTTTACACCCAGACCAACGATCAGATGACGCAGGCCATCCGCAAGGCGTCGGATTCGATGAATCTGTTGATCACCGCTATTGCCGGGATTTCACTGCTGGTGGGAGGCGTTGGTGTGATGAACATCATGCTGGTGTCGGTCACCGAGCGTACCCACGAGATTGGCATTCGTCTTTCGGTCGGTGCGCGGCCAGCGGACATTATGCGCCAGTTCCTGATTGAGGCAATGGTGATCTGCTCGCTTGGCGGGCTGATCGGCATTATTGGCTCCGGGTTGGCCGGGATGATCTTCTCGTGGGTAACCAAAGAGTTCACCATGATCTTTACCTGGCCACCGTTGGTACTTGCCTGCGGGTTCTCTGCACTGATCGGCCTGGGTTTTGGCTTCTTCCCGGCGCGCAATGCGGCACGTCTTCATCCCACGGAGGCGCTGGCACGCGAATGACGAACAACAAACTTTCTCTGGTGATGCTGTTGCCCCTGCTGCTGAGCGGTTGTGGCTCGTTGACGAAAAGCGACTATCAGCGGCCAATGTTGTCGGTGCCCGCTGAGTGGCGAGTGCAGGATACCGGTTCTGGCTATCTGCAACACACTGACCACTGGTGGGATAACTTCGCGGATCCACAGCTCTCGATGCTGATCGGACGCGCGCTGACCAGCAACAACGATCTGGCCATCGCGGGCATACAGCTCCAGCAGGCCCGATTGGCGGCCGGGTTAACCGATACCAACTTAACGCCTGATGTTTCAGTTAAGGGTAACGCCAACAACAGTAAAAACCTGCGTAGCAATACCACCCCGACGGAGTCTTACAGCACGACGTTGTCGCTGAGCTATGAGCTGGATCTGTGGGGGAAATTGGCACGTGCCAGAGAACAGGCGCAGTGGCAGGCTGAAGCCACGGAGCAGGATCGGCAAAACACCGCGCTAACGCTGATCGGCAATACGGCGCAGTATTATTGGCAGATCGCCAACCTTAACCAGAAGATAAAACAGCAGCAAGCGGGCCTGGAAATCAGCCAGCAGACGCTGGCACTGGTGCAGTCACGTTATGCTTCCGGTGCTGCCGGACAGCTCGATCTGTTACAGGCGAAACAGTCGTTGCTTAATCGCGAGAACACCTATCGCACGTTGCAACAGCAGCGGGAAGAGAACCGTAATGCGCTGGCGATCCTGTTTAACCGTTCGCCCACCGATCGCCAGGCAGAGCGCAGCTCGCTGGACATCAATCAGGATGTGCCAATTGCCAAAGTGCTGCCGGTTGAGGTCATTGCCCGCCGTCCAGACGTGAAGGCGGCGGAAGGGCGTTTGCGAGCAGCCCTGGCCGGTTCGGATGTGGAGCGTTTAAGCTTCTATCCATCGCTGTCACTGGCTGCGTCACTCGGCTCTGCCAGCAGCATTTTCTCTCAATGGTTCAGCAATCCTGTCAGGACGCTGGGAGCCAACGCTGCGCTGCCGTTTGTGCAGTGGAACACGGTGCAATTGACCATTGAGAAATCCAATCTTGACGTCAAACAGGCGGCGATCGTCTTCCGCAGCAAGGTTTATAGCGCGCTGTCCGACGTGGATAACGCCATGTCGCAACGGCTCAGCTATCAACAGCAAAAAATCAATCAGCAACAGAATCTGCAGCTTAGCCAGCAGCGGCTGGTATTGGCTAGAAGCCAGTACCAGGCGGGGGCGGTCTCTTTCCAGAGCTTGCTGGATGCCGAGGACGATTTGCTGACCATCGAAACCAATTTGTCAGATCTACAGTACAACTACCTCAATGCCACCATGAAACTGTGGCTGGCGTTGGGCGGCGGTGTGGAAAAAACGGTGATATAACAGGATGAAGTCATGAATAAAGATGCTTTGCCACGTCGCGTGGTGGTTACAGGTTTCGGTGCGGTCACACCATTAGGGATGAATGCCGAGCAAAGCTGGGCAGCGATCATGGATTATCAACTGGGCTATCGCCATGTCGATATGTCTGCCAAGGGGATCCAGTCACGTTTCTTCGGCGTGATCGACGATGAACCCAGCCTGAAGGGCGTCCCGGCGGCGATCCGCCGTCGTCTGCCACGTTTTGCCCGTCTTGCGCTGGGGGCGGCCCGCGAAGCGATGGAGATGGCCTTCCACGGTGAGAGCCCGGCGGCGTATTACGATCTGCTGGACTGCGGCACTATCATCGGCAGCGGCTGGGCGGGTCAGGATGAAACCCATCTTAACTACGAAGGCTATCTGCGTACGGGGTTGGGCTCACCGTTTGGCTGCTTCCTGTCCATGCCGAATGCGGCTACGGCAGCGTGCAGCCTGTTCTGGGGCCTGCGTGGTTATCAAAATAGCCCGATTGCCGCCTGCGCCACCGGAACGATCGCCATTGGTGATGCGGCCGAGGTGATCCGCAGCGGCCGTGCGTCGATGATGTTGGCCGGTGCCGGTGAGTCGTTGCGTACCGATGCAGCCGTGTGGAACATCGATATTCTGCGCGCCCTGGCAAGTGAACAGGAGGATGCTAGCAAGGCCTGCTGCCCCTTTAGCCTCGATCGTAACGGCTTTGTGCTGTCTGAGGGAGCTGCCGTACTGTGTCTTGAAGAGCGCGAAGCCGCACTGGCGCGTGGGGCAACGATCTTTGGGGAGATCAAAGGCTACGGCAACTACTCCGATGCCTTTGATTTTACCGCGCCAGCGGAAGACAAGATTGCCCGGGTGAAAACCATCCAGCACGCGCTGTACCAGGCTGGGGTGACGGCGGAAGATATCGATTATATCAATGCCCATGGCACGTCCACGCCGCTCAACGATCTGAATGAGACCCAGGCAATCAAGCTGGCCTTTGGCGAGGCGGCCTACCGCACGCCGCTTTCCAGCACCAAGTCTTACTCTGGACACCTGATTGCGGCGGCGGGCAGTTTTGAGTCCATTATCTGCCTGCAGGCGTTGCAGCATCAGTTGATGCCAGCCACCTGTAACCTGAAAAATGCCGATCCGGAGTGCGATCTGGATTACATCAGTGAAGGGCACCGCCCGGCCAAATTGCAGAACATCCTGAATCTGAGCTTCGGCTTCGGTGGTGCCAACGCGGCGCTGGTCATTGGGCAGGCATGAGCATGATCCTCAACTACACCCTGCGCGATGCCGAGGAGTGGGCCGCCTTTTCCGGTGACTACAACCCGATCCACTTTGATCTGCAACACGTCCGCAAAATGGGGGCCGATCAATTGAGCGTTCACGGGATGCGGGCAATGCTGGATATGAAACGTCAGTTGAGTGCGGCGCTGCTTGCCAGCCCGCCGGAACATGACTTTTATGTATTCAGTACCCGCATGCGTCGGCCGGTGCTGTGCCAGACGCCGTATGACTTGCTGATTGGGGCTAACGGCAAACAGATCACCGGCGAGTTGTTGGATTGCGCGACGCAGAAAAACTGCTTCAACAGCAAGCTGGCTGCGGGCCGCCCGTTGGAACTGGCGGCTTGCAATCACGAACATGCGCTGACCGTGGCCGAGGTGATGGCGCTTTGCCAGCCCTTCCCGGGGCAGGCATTGGAAGCCACGCAGGCGTGGAGTTTTTTCGATGCCCTGCTGTTCCAACTGTTGGTCAAGTCTCCGGAAACGTTGGCGGCGCTAGCCACCGCATTACCTGAACTCCGGGCCGCCACGTTGATCGACGTGTTTGCCCAGATCCCGGTGGTGCAAACGCACCATGAAACTCACTTCAGCGCCCGTTTGTTTACCCCCACGGCGCTGTTTGAATCCGAAGATCGGTTGTATTACCACATCCAGCCGATGCTGATTATTGGGGATAGAAGCAACGGGTTTGTGCTACGTGCGGTGATCGAGGCCAGAACGCAGCAGTATCCGTTGCTCGTCACCTCGGTGACCTTAAAAACATGGCCATTGGCCGACAATTAACTACAGGGATTTCATCATGGAAAAGTATCAACAGGTTTATGACACCGTCACTGAAATGATTTGCGATGCCAAAGATCTCGAAATGAGCGATCTGTCGCCAGAGATGCCGCTGCATCAGTTGAAGCTGGACAGCCTGGACTATGTGGAGTTGATGGTGTTGGCCAAACGTGAGTTTGGGGCCACGCTGACTGCCGAAATGTTCATCGACAAGCCGAATATGACGCTGGGTGAACTGTGTCAAAGCCTGGTCGACGCGCAACAGTGATCCTATGACTAAACAATGGGTGTTAGTGACTGGCGGTAGCCGGGGGATTGGTCGGGCGTTGGTGGAGGAGTTGGCCAGGCAGTGGAACGTGGTGTTCACCTGCCGTAGTGGCTCTGAGGCGGAGTCGGCAGTTATAGAAGCTTGCGCGGGTTTGTCGGGGTTGGTGGAGAGCTGTGTCTGTGACGGCAGCGATGAGCAGGCAGTGGATGTTGTGGCTCCACAACTGCTGGCTCGCCTTGGCGCGCCTTTTGCGGTGATCCATAACGCCGGGATCACGCAGGATGGTTTGCATATCCAGCAAACCGGGGAGCGCTGGCGGCAGGTGATCGACACCAACCTCAACGCCATCTTCTACTGGAATCGGCACCTGTTGCCCGCCATGATGGCGCAGGGGGAAGGGGCGATGGTGCTGATGTCTTCGGTGACGGGCATCAAGGGCAACATCGGGCAAACGGCCTATGGGGCCAGTAAGGCGGCGATGATCGGCCTGGGGAAATCTCTGGCGCTGGAAGTGGCCCGTTTTGGTATCCGGGTGAACTGTCTGCTGCCCGGGATTATCGAAAGCGAGATGACGCAGGCCATTCCGCCGGAGGCGCTGAAGGCGCTGCGCAAGCAAATCCCTCTACGCCGCCTGGGCAAAGCCAGCGAAGTAGCGCGTACCACCGCGTTTCTCATCGGAGATGATAGCCGTTATATGACAGGCCAAAGCCTGATCCTTGACGGGGGTTTGACCGTCTAAGGTAAGCCTGATTAACTCTTCTATTGGGGTATCTCTGCATACCCCAAGCGTTTTCGATAACTCCCTATTTCCTTACTTCAGAGCATCTACGATCACCCCCTCCTTCTATCAAATGGTGAGTCTAGCTTACGGTTTGCGTGGTTAAATAAAGCACCGATGTTAGAATTGCCTGTTGAAAAAACAGACTGTCCCACACGTTATTACTACGATGTGAAATGAATTAATGGCACTAAACCCGCTGAAATTCGATTTATTCCACAAAGTTATGATGAGCATCAGGTTGTAGCTTGACCAGAATTTTCTTATGTCGTTAAATCCAATATCTGGAAAAATGTGTATAGGGAAATACCGCATGTCGGCTAACACCAATCGTAAGTTTTTGAGCATGGATGAAGTACAGCGTTTACTTGATGCAATTCCTGAGCATAAGAATACCGTCCGCGATAAATGTATGTTGCTGGTTTGCTTCATTCATGGATTGCGCGTCTCCGAACTCTGTAATCTGCGCCTGCAAGATTTGGATCTACTTAGCAAAAAATTGTACGTTAATCGCCTGAAAAATGGCTTTTCTGTCCAACATCCGATCCAGCCGCGTGAGCACTCCGCTCTGGTCAGTTGGCTGGCTCTGCGCCCGCAATATCTTGAAGCAGACAGTGATTTTCTGTTTCTTTCACGCCAGGGGGGGCGGCTTTCTCGCCAGCAGATGCATCGCCTGTTTCGCGAGTATGGTGAACTTGCTGGACTGAATGTCCCCGTGCATCCGCATATGTTACGCCACGCCTGTGGCTATGCGCTGGCTGATGGCGGCATCGATACTCGCTTAATCCAGGATTATCTGGGCCATAAAAATATACAGAATACGGTAATTTATACAGCCAGTAACGCGGGGCGTTTTCGTTCGATCAGAATATAATTAAAATCTGCTTGAAAAGCAGTTTATTTAATTCATCTATAATAGTTAGACTCATCCAATCTAGGTTGAGTCTACTATCGTATATATAGCCACCTCTAACCTATTATGCAGTCATGGATAAGAATGTTATGAAGATATAATATATCAATCCAGCGTTGGCTTCCGCACTCATTATTGATAGAGCATTTCATTACATTGAGAATGAGTTTTTTCGGATTTATCTCACACTTAAGAAAGAATAACCCTTTAAATCATAGATCATTGGCTTTTCTATGGCGTTTCTTTTTTTTTGTCGGATATCCTTAGCAATTCCATGGCTGTTGTCTTTTTTCCTCTCCGCTATACTGATTCTGGGATAGGTTGAAGCTGTAGCAACCCTTGCATCAGCGATCCTATGAATCTTGTAGGTATGTAAAAGGATGAATAGCCCTGCACATTTTTTAGTAAAGTCACAGTGAGGCACTATGAATAATCGCAAGCATCTGACTCCTTCCGAAGTTGCGCGTCTGCTAGGAGCTACTCAGCATGGTAAACATGCCGAACGCGATTACTGTTTGATTTGGATGTGTTTTATCCACGGATGTCGCGTCAGTGAGATCAACCGCTGGCGCCTTTCCGATATCGATTTGGAGGGTAAAAGCATTTATATCCATCGCCTGAAAAACGGCTTTTCCACCATTCATCCTTTATATGCCCAAGAACATAAAGCGTTACGCGCCTGGTTAAAGGTCAGACGTACTTATCGAGGCGCCGACAGCGACTGGTTATTCCTTTCCGAGAAAGGGAATCATCTATCCCGCCAGCGTATCTATTGGTTAATGCGTAATTACAGCGAGTTGGCTGGTCTGGAGGTTAACGCCCATCCTCACATGCTGCGACATGGTTGTGGATTCGCGCTGGCCGACCGCGGGATAGATACTCGGTTGATTCAGGATTTTCTTGGGCATAAGAATATTCAGCACACCGTACTTTATACGGCCAGCAACGCGCGGAGATTTAAAGAAGTCTGGTAAACAAATGTAATGATTTAATTCACCCGGTACACTTTGAACTAAACTGTCACGCACTCTAGGGATTATCTTTTCGCGAGTCAACAAATTTGTTGTAGGTACATTCTTAATTTTAAAATAACAATACATATCAATGATTTGTGTTTATTTCTAGCCAGTTATTCATTATTGACCTTCCCCAATAGTGGCTGTTCAAGCCCACTTCTGATGGTTCTATAAAATCCCCCCTCGATACCAAGCATAGCTTTAATTTTTTACTATTGTTTATTAATTGATCACCCATTGGAATTTAATGCTGTTTAAGTGTGATATTTAGCATAAATAATTGGACGGTACACTTTAGTTCAAAATGACTCGTCGGTGCGATAAGGCTTAACGGCTTGATGGGTTATTTAACGGGAGAGGTTCTCGCTTGGAGCTAAATAAACAGGGAACGACATAAGGCTATGTCAAATAATTTTGCTATGCACATGGGTGCATTACATTAAAGGAAAGTGTTGTATGAAAAAGAATCTGATTGCTGTTGCCGTATTGGCCTCCTCTGTGTTTGCCGTTACCGCTGCTGCCGCTGCTGATGGTCAAGTCGATTTCGTTGGTAAAATCACCGATGACGCTTGTGTTGTGACTAACAACCCAAGCAGCCCACTGCAGGTGAATCTGGGTGAAGTCGCTACCACTTCCTTCAACGTGGGCGGCGTTCCGACTGCGGGTGTTAAATCTTCTGCAACCAATTTCACCATCAAATTGACAGGTTGCCCGGCTGCGGCAACTCAAGCTTCAGTCAAATTTGACGGTATCGCTGTATCTGGTGACAACACCGTTCTGGCACTGACTGCTGGTGGCGCAACGGGTGTTGGTATTCAGCTGAGCGATGACGCTAACGCTGTGGTTCCATTGTTTACCGCATCTAAATCATATCCACTGGTTGTGGGTAACAACGATCTGAACTTCGTTGCACGCTATATCTCTACCTCCGCCACCATCACTTCTGGTGTTGCGAACTCCACCGCTAGCTTCACCCTTAACTACAACTAAGACTTTACCAATTCGACGTAGAGATTAGTTGTTCTGATTTCAGGCCGGCGGTAGTTGAGCTGGCCTTTATGTCTCATTTCACGGGGTGTTTGTATGAAATTTATTCCTGCCACGGTGCTGACGAGCTTGCTGATGATGAGCTGTGCTGCTCAGGCCGGTGTGGTTGTGGGCGGTACGCGCCTGATTTATGAAGGCGGTAAAAAGGAGTCTTCACTGAGCGTCAGTAACCCGGACAAGGGGCCGTACCTCATCCAGACCTGGGTAGAGACCACCGCAGGTGGCGCTGAGAAAGCCCCCTTTGTGGTGACCCCGCCGCTGTTCCGCCTGGATGGCGACCAGAAAAACGTCCTGCGCGTGGTGCGTGCCGGGGGCAATCTGCCCTCAGATAAAGAATCGTTGTATTGGATGAACATCAAGTCCATCCCCGCAGCCAGCAAAGCTGAAGTCCGCAATACGCTGCAAATTGCAGTGAAGACGCGCATCAAGCTGATTTACCGCCCGGAGGGCATCAAAGGCACGCCGGAGCAAGTCACAGAGAAACTGACCTGGCAACGCAGTGGTAATCACCTGCAGGTGAACAACCCGACGCCGTTTTATATGAACTTCTATGAGGTCAAGGTTGCAGGCAAGAAATTGAGCGATGTGACCTATGTGGCTCCGATGAGTACGGCAAGCTTTGCACTGCCAACCGGAGTGAGCGGCGGCCCGCTCAGTTGGAAAATTATCAATGATTACGGGGCGGTAAGCAAAGAGCAACTCGCGTCGTTATAGCCTTCAGAGAGCAGGGATCCCCACAGGCTGTGGGGCACAGGACACAGGGGTAGTTTCACCCTGTAGGCAATGGAGTCAAACGGATGAATAATTATAAAAGCCAGGCCGGGCACTCGCCGCGCGTCAGCCGGTTGGCGTATTTGATCGCTACCCAGCTGGCATTGATGGGAACCCTATCTTTTAGCGTACAGGCGCGTGACTATTTTAACCCTGCACTGCTGCAAATGGATAACCCAAACCAGGGCGCAACAGATTTAACGGTTTTTGAAGAAGGCATAGGTCAGGCACCGGGCACCTATCGGGTCGATATCTATCTCAATAACGAACAGCAGGACACACGAGATGTGACGTTCAGTATGCAAAAAGGGGATGATGGCAAAGAGCATCTGCAACCTTGTCTGAGCGTAGAGCAACTTAATGCCTTGGGGGTGAAAACCGATTTATTCCCAGGGCTCGGTGATGTCAAGTCACAATGCGCCAACATCAGTGCCATTCCCCAGGCCAGCGCCAAGTTCCGTTTCAGCGAACAGCAATTACTGATCAGTATTCCTCAGGCAGCCCTCTCACAGAAAGCGCGTGGTTACGTTCCTGAAAGCCAATGGGATCAAGGTATCCCGGCATTGCTGCTCAACTACAGCATGAGCGGAGCCAACACTTATGCACGCAATGGGAATAACCAAGACAGCAACAGCCAGTTCGTCAACCTGCGGCCGGGTGTCAACCTCGGGGCGTGGCGGTTGCGTAACTACACGACCTGGAGCCGAAGCAGTGACGGCCAGGATAAATGGGACACCATCTATACCTATGCCCAGCGTGACATTATCGCGCTGAAAAGTCAGATGACGCTGGGGGATAGCAGTTCGCCTTCGGACGTGTTCGACAGCGTACCGTTCCGTGGTGGGCAGTTGGCCTCTGACGACGAAATGATACCGGACAGCCTGAAGGGCTATGCGCCAATGGTACGGGGTATTGCACGAACCAATGCGCAGGTGACTATCCGCCAGAACGGTTATGTGATTTACCAGACCTACGTGGCGCCAGGTGCGTTTGAAATCAACGATATGTTCCCTACCGGGGGCAGCGGCGACCTGCTGGTGACCATTAAGGAAGCCGACGGTAGCCAACAGCAGATGGTAGTGCCGTTTGCCTCGCTGCCCGTGCTGCAGCGTCAAGGTCGTTTGAAGTACTCGCTCACCAGCGGGCAGTACCGTTCTTATGACAACAGCATAGACAAGACCCTGTTTAGCCAGGGTACAGCGATTTATGGTTTACCCAATGGCTTTACCGCCTACGGCGGTGGCCAGTTTGCCAGTAAGTACCAGTCTGTGGCCTTGGGGCTGGGCAAGAACATGGGTGACATCGGTGCCATATCGGCAGACGTGACCCAGGCATGGTCTACGATGCAAGACCAACCTAAGACCGATGGCCAATCATGGCGAGTTCGTTACAGCAAGAACCTGGTACAGACGGGGACCAACTTCTCGATTGCCGGATACCGTTACTCAACGGCGGGCTACTACAGTTTGCAGGAAGTATTGGACACCTACCGTGACGGTAGTAGTTACCGGCTCACCGACCGCAAGCGCAACCGCAGCGAGTTGACCATCAGCCAGAACCTGGGAGATGCGGCGGGAACCCTGTCATTAAACTGGGTCAGCGAAGATTACTGGAACAGCGATCGTACCTTACGCTCGATTGGTGTCGGCTATAACAACAGCTGGAACGGTATCAGCTACGGGTTGAGCTACAGCTATAACGAAAACTCGACGGCCAGTGGCAACAGCAGTGGCGCCATTTATGACCGCGATCAGATCTTTGCGCTTAACGTCAGCATGCCGCTGGATCGTTGGTTGAGCAGGACTTATGCCAGCTACAACCTGAACACCAGCCAGAAGGGGTCCACCAACAACTCCGTCGGTCTGAACGGTACGGCGTTAGCGGACAACAACCTGAGTTGGGGCGTACAGCAAAGCTATGGCAACAAAGGCATCGGCAACGGCGGCAACCTGAATGCCGACTATCGCGGTACCTATGGGGAAGTGTTGGCGGGCTATGCCTACGATCGCAACAATCAACGACTGAACTACGGCCTGCAGGGCGGCATTATAGCGCACCAGGACGGGGTGACCTTCGGCCAGCCGTTGGGGGAAACCATTGCGCTGGTGAAAGCGCCAGGAGCTGGTGGCACGGGGGTTAACAACCAGACCGGGGTTAAAACCGACTGGCGTGGTTATGCCATCGTGCCGTACGTCAGTCCTTATCGCAAGAATCAGGTGCAGTTGAATACCGAGACTTTGGCGGATGACGTTGAGGTGGAGTTGACCTCTCAGAACGTGGTGCCAACCCGTGGTGCTGTAGTTCGAGCCAACTTCCAGGCCAACGTGGGCCAGCGAATACTGATGACTCTGTTACGCCAGGGCGGCGCACCGGTACCGTTCGGTGCCACGGTGAGCGATCCGGCACAGAAAACGGCACAGGG
Organism: Serratia sp. JSRIV004; assembly: GCF_019968705.1. Taxonomy (NCBI): domain Bacteria; kingdom Pseudomonadati; phylum Pseudomonadota; class Gammaproteobacteria; order Enterobacterales; family Yersiniaceae; genus Serratia; species Serratia sp. JSRIV004. The sequence goes on from NZ_CP074140.1 coordinate 1,100,227, forward strand.
CTTTATCGTCGGGGACGGTGGCCAGGTTTATCTGACCGGGATGGCAGACAGCGGCAGCCTGAATGTGAAGTGGGGCAGCGGTTCAGACCAACAGTGTCAGGTGAGTTACTCACTGACAAAACAGACAACGGAAAGTGCTGGCATTCAGATGCTGAATGCGCAGTGCCGGTAAGGAACGATGATGAAGTTAATCAGGTTAGTTAAATTAACATTGGGCGGCCTGCTGTGCCTGTCTTCCGTATCAAGCTTTGCGGCAACCGGGTGGTGTACCACTGTACGCGGCACGCAGATATATAACTTCCCCTTTGTCAAACAGTACGACAATCCAGCGGACAACAAGGCTGGCATGTATTTTAATCGAACCTACCAGTGGAATTTAGCGGCGAATTACGCTGCCAACTGTGATTGTACCACCCCGGCCATAACCTACTATAAGGCAGTGGTACCGGGCAATCTGACAGCTACGCGGGACTTTGATGGATTACATTTTTATTCATTAAATAAATATCTGGAAGTGGCTACTGAATTATGGATTGGAGGGGAAAGGAGGGAACACGTAGCCACCCCATTCAACGACGAGGGCAATAAATTTGTCAGCGCCTGTTCGGGTGTAACGAACTGGATATCCGGTGCTAATGGCTATGTGTCTTTATACTTTACCCGGCCATTTGTGGGGCAGGTCGTCATCCCAAGCACTAAGATCCTGGACCTTTATGGCTCAAAAGTCAGTGGATCCTATGGCGGGATGCCGATGTCGTCTGTCTATATGAGCGGATCGGTAACGGTACCACAATCTTGTGAAATTAATGCCGGGCAGGTCATTAATGTCAAGTTTGGCAATATCATGTCAAATGACATCAAGGATCCCGGTGAAATTGCCAAGGGGTTTACCCCCAAAGTCGTTGATATGACGCTGGCCTGTAACAATATTTCTAACGGTGTTGTCGTCAGCTTATCCTTTAGTGGTGAGCCATCGGGGGGGGACCCAACCGCATTGAAGACGGACAATAATGATATCGGGGTTCGGGTACGTGACGCGAACGGTAATATCGTGCCGCCGGTCAATGGAAATCTGCCTGTCACCTTCGACTATTCATCACAAACTGGCACCAGCTCTATGAGTCTGGCACCGATGAACGTGACTGGCAATCCCCCGGCGATAGGGCAGTTTAATGCCGTGGCCACCATTAATGCAGAAATTAATTAAGTTTTTTTAACTCAAGGAAATCAGGCAGGAATTCCCTGCCTGAATACAGACGGGAACAGTAAGGAAACCTCATGAAAAAACAAACTCAACGTACGCTGCTGGCCTTATTGGTTTTGGGGACCGGTGTTAATCAGGCAGTGGCAGCTCCAACTCAAGTTAATATTACCGGCGTTGTGGTCGCTTCTCCCTGCACGGTAGATACCACCAACTCAGACTTGAACGTTGATCTGGGGACCAGTCAGGCGAAGGACCTGGCGACGGCAGGAAACACCTCCACGGCGAAGCCATTCAAGCTGATATTGAAGGACTGTCCAACTGCAACCACCAAGGTTACCGCCTCGTTTAGCGGTACGGCGGATACCGAGGCTGGCGGGCGTTACGCGACGACTAGCGGTACGGGGATGGCAGATAACGTGGCGGTAGAAGTGGCGCAAGATGTGTCCCCGTATACCTTGCAAAACCCGGGGTCTACCATGGAAACGACAGTGGTAGGAAACACGGCAACATTCGCATTGAGAGCCAGTGCTTATGCTAAAGGGGTGGTTACGCCGGGTAATATTGCTTCGGTAATGTCAGTCGACTTTTCCTATAACTGATGAGCCAAGTCAGTTATCGCGGCGGGTAAAACACGGTCAAGTTTAGACGGCCGGCGTTGGTTTCCCTGGCCGCTGTGTGTATTGGCGTAGCAAGCTTTAACATCGGCACCCGAGTCTATTTTGGGTGCCAGCACCTATCAGGACAAGCTGAGTCATTAATAACGGAACTATTATCATGATGACATCAACCGTATGGAACAACACACCCCTACCGAAAATGCAGACGGCATGCCGCATCGACCGGGTATTGCTCATGGATGCTTGCCCGATAACGCGTGCCGGGATCTGCTCTGCATTCCAGCCACCACAGTTTCAGATCATGGATTGTGTGCACGTAGAAAAGGTGTGCGATCTGCCAGTGGCGATGCAGCAAGGCAAGGTGGATGTGGTGATCACCGAACTGTGTGGCGAAGGTGAGTCGGTATTGGAGGGGCTGCGAATGATTAGCCATTTACGCCAGTACTGGGCACGGGTGCCGCTTATCGTCGCCACCTCTTTGCAGGAACCGCACCTGCTTGCACAGTTGAGAACGTTGAGGGTCAGCGGTATCTACCTTAAACAGGATCCCCTGTCATCACTGACACAAGGCGTTCTCTGCGCGATGGCGGGGTTGTCCAGTCTTAGCCCGTCGGCGGTGAACCTGATTGGCAATGGCGCGCCGTCATTATCGCTAACCGGACGTGAGATGGACGTACTGGAGTGCCTGTTTGCTGGCAGAACCGTGACCGACACGGCGCGGGTGCTAGCTCGGGATGTACGCACCATCAGCACCCATAAACGCCGTGCCATGATTAAGCTCGGTTTCCATAGTGATAGCGATCTCTATACCCGTGGAGATTATCTGGCGCGTAATGGATTACTGATCTAGGAGTCGCTCATGAATACGCCTTTATCGGTTGTCAAATTAGCCGTTGTTGCCCCTATCCCCTTGCTTCAGGCAGGGATGGCACATTTTATTCAGAACCTTGATCCCCCTATGCATCTGGTGGTGATGGTCTCTTCGCTTGAGCAATTGCTGGCGCAATGGGCGCCGCCACAGATTGACCTGTTGGCGGTGGTGCTCAGTGGCTCGCCGCAGGAGATTGCCCGCGACACGCAACAGTTGCTGATGCTCTCTGAACGTGCGCCCGCGCTGCGTATTGTGGTGTGCACCTATTGCCGGGACATTGCGTTGTTGACGCGATTGAATCTCCGGCCGCACATCAGCCTGCTTGCCCGCCAGGAGTCGCAGGAGCAGACTCGCCGTGATATGGCACAGGCGCTGACCGGTGCCAAGGTTTGTAGCCCCAGTATGGCCATGTACCTGCTGCACAGTGCCACTCCTGCGCAAGTGCAGGACAGCTTGGTGGTGTTGACGCAGGCGGAACATAAGGTACTGGAGTACTTGCAGCAAGGAATGAGCGTTTCTGACGTGGCTGATTTACTGCATCGCAGTGTCAAAACCATCAGCGCACATAAGTGCAATAGCATGCGCAAGTTGGGGGTTCGCAATGATGCGGAACTGTTCCAGCATTTACGCAGTCAGGTCACCGATGCGCCCTACAACACGCCGAATTCCCCCTGGTATGTCGCGACATGATTAGCCAGAAGCGGTACCGGGTGGCAGTCGTTTCACCGTGCCGTTTCTTTCAGGCTGGGATCTGGCCGTTGCTCAATACCCACTCGCTATCGCGGGTCTGGCACTGCCAGAAAGCCGCTGAAGCGCAATGGTATCTGGATGAACAGCCGGTGGATGTGCTGGTTATGTCATTGCACGTTGGGCAACAGGCAGACTTATTGTCAGCCTTGCGCTTTATTCAGCAGGTGCGGATCTCTTTTCCCGGCGTTGCGCTGATGGCTATTCTGGATGACCCCATTCCTTATCTGGTGACTCGGTTGCGCCGTCTGGGGGTGAGACATATCGTGGATCTGGGACAACCGTTAGTCTTGTGGCATACGCATTTACGTCAGATTCTGTTGGGTGAGGATAGCCGGGCTGGCTGCACTTTACCGGGGTGTGATGAGGAAACGTTGTCTATGGGAGAGCGGCAGGTGGTCGAGTACCTGATACAGGGCATGACTCCCGCTGAAATTGCCGCGCTGACGAGGCGCAGTATCAAAACCATCTCCACACAGAAGGGCATAGCCATGCACAAGCTGGGGATCCGCCACTATGCCCAGCTTATCGCGATACAACGCGTCTTTACCGACAGTTGGCTGCCCCATGACGGAGTCCAGATGGTCGGGGAACTGACCCCAAGCCTTTGGTACTATTGCTGAGCTTATCAACGTGTTCGCTTGAATCCGCATTGGTAGATAGGGAGATGCAGTGTGAGTGGCTCTCACATAAGGTACAACGCCCCAGGAAGAGGCGTTGCCAATAACAGGCTCAGTTAAAACGCATTGACAGATCGAGCGCGGTAACGTGTTTGGTCAGCGCCCCGACAGAGATATAATCCACCCCGGTTTCGGCAAACTCGCGCAGGGTTTGATCGGTGACGTTGCCGGAAACTTCCAACTGCGTGCGTCCCTGGGCCAGGGCAACGGCATCACGCATCATCTCGACGCTGAAATTATCCAGCATCACAATATCGGCACCGGCATCCAGCGCCTGTTGCAGCTCATCCAACGATTCGACCTCCACTTCTACCGGCACGTCGGCATGCAGCCAGAAGGCTTTCTCTACCGCGTTTTTGATCGAGCCAGAAGCAATGATGTGGTTTTCCTTGATCAGGAAAGCATCCGAGAGGCCGAGACGGTGATTGCTGCCACCGCCGCACAGCACGGCGTATTTCAGCGCGGTGCGTAGGCCAGGCAGTGTCTTGCGGGTGTCCAGCAGCCGGGTTTGTGTGCCTTGCAGCAACGCTACATAGCGGCTTACCGCCGTGGCTACGCCGGACAGCGTTTGAACAAAGTTCAGCGCGGTACGTTCGCCCGTCAGCAGTATACGCGCTGGGCCGCTCAGGCGGCATAGCGGCTGGTTGGGTGCCAGTTTATCGCCATCTTCCACCAACCACTCGATCTTCACCTGTCCACCCAGTTGGATAAACACCTCTTCCAACCAGCGGCGGCCACAGAAAACGCCGGGTTCACGGGTGATCACCGTGGCATTGGCCTGCTTATCTGCGGGTAGCAGTTGTGCGGTGATATCGCGCTCGGCATCCACGGTGCCCCCCAGATCTTCGCTCAGCGCCTGGGCGACGGTGGCAGGGACATCATTGGCAATACGTTCGAGAAGCGCGGTACGGCGGCTGTCGGCACTGTAGCGACGGGTCGGCATGGCAAACTCCGGAAATGGGCTATAAGCGGTGAGTGCACATGCTACTCTGTTTTACAGCCCCGTGCCAGTCGCGAGTTCTACGTAATATCAATAGGTTAGTGATGCTGTAATCCCCCTCACCCTAACCCTCTCCCTGTACAGACCGGGGACATCATGAACACTTGTTCGGGGACATGGTAGACACTTACAACATAGGTATGAGTACTTCTGAGTGGAGTTGCTTATGCCGTGGGATGAGAGATCTGCCATGTCATTACGTACCGAGTTTGTGCTTTTCGCCTCGCAAGAAGGCGCTAATATCCGTGCGCTATGCCGTCAGTTCGGCATAGCGCCTGCTACCGCATACAAGTGGTTACATCGCTGGCACTCTGATGGGCGCGCCGGTCTGAACGAACGTTCTCGAGCGCCACACCATTCCCCCAGCAGAACCTCTGACACCGTTGTCCAACATCTCCGCGCTGCACACCTGGCCCATCCGATGTGGGGCGCACGCAAGCTCAAGCGGTGGCTCGAGATGCAGGGGCATACGTTACCGGCCGCCAGCACCGTGCATAACCTCATGCGCCGCCATGACCTGCTACCGGGCGGTCCGTCACCGGCGCCCACCGTCGGACGCTTTGAACATGACGCCCCGAACCGACTCTGGCAGATGGACTTTAAAGGCCACTTCCCCTTCGCCGAAGGGCGTTGTCATCCGCTGACCTTGCTGGATGACCATTCGCGCTTCTCGCTCTGTCTGGCGCACTGCCCGGACGAGCGACGTGTCACCGTGCAGTCACAGTTGATAGCGGTGTTCGAACGTTATGGCTTGCCGGAGAGAATGACCATGGATAATGGTGCCCCCTGGGGCGACACGACGGGCAGTTGGACCGCGCTGGAACTGTGGCTGATGCGTCAGGGTATCCGGGTGGGTCACTCTCGGCCTTATCATCCTCAGACTCAGGGTAAGCTGGAGCGCTTCCACCGCAGCCTGAAGGCAGAGCTCCTGCAGGGACGGTGGTTTACCCATGCCGCGCAGTTGCAGGAGGTGTTCGACGCCTGGCGAGATACCTACAACCTGGAACGCCCACACGAAGCCCTGTCAATGGCGGTGCCAGCGTCCCGTTATCAGCCTTCATCGCGACAGTACAATGGCAATCCGGCGGCAGCCGAGTATGACGAGGGGGTCCTGGTCAGGAAAGTGGATGTCAGTGGAAAACTGAGCCTGAAAGGGATGGGTCTGAAAGTGGGCAAGGCCTTTATCGGTGAATATGTCGGGCTGAAGGAAAGTGAGAGAGAGGGCTACTACGAGATATGGTGGTACAGCACGAAAGTGGGGATGATCGACCTGAGAAATAGGTCGATCATCATGGGTAAAGGATGTTAAAAAGTGTTCACCATGTCCTTGAACACCTGTCTACCATGTCCCCGGTCTGTACACTCCCACAGGGAGAGGGGACTGAATGTGCCACAATTTTACGTCCACATCTGACCTTAACACATGCCGCGCCCCTACGGCGTGCCACCTTAGCCATGCTGCAAGTTGTTCTACCAACAGCACAACCGCATTGAATATCTCAACCTTCCCTTATTTGACATACTGTTTATCCAGACAGTATTCTGCTGGGTTAATAAAATCATCAATAGAATTTTGCAATAACTTATAACTTACACCACAGGTGTATTACGAGGATTTACTATGAAAAAGCTACCGTTAAATGTTCTCTATCGACTGTATAAAGCAGAGGCTGGCGATACCATTGATAACACTTATGTTCGTCTAACTGGCGGTTGGATGACCGACGATCGGCGTGATGTCGATGATAAAGGGTTGCTCCAGAGAAGTACTATCTACCAGTTCGCATTTAAGGATTTATCCGATGGGCAATACTATCAGGCAAGTCAAGCTGCCACAGAAATGATCGTTCCCGATTCCAACGGTTTCTCTGTGGTAAGGTATAAAGAGCCATTCAGTGATCGCTCGAATTACCCTCATACCGTGTATACTTGCCAATACTCAGCAACTAGAGTGAGCATGGCTGAATATACGGAAGCGTTGCAGCCTTAATATTATTGAAGGCCAATGGTGACGAACGTGTTTTTTAACCTATAACGTTTTCATCATAGGATAATCAGGCCTATATTCAGTATTAATAAGATACTGGATATAGGCCATTCACCGCGTTATTTTAGGACTACGTTTGGGCAACTGAAAATAGTGTCCGTCAAGATGATTTTTTGTACTGACTGACATCAACAGGCCGCGAGTGCCGGGGACAGTGCTTGATGTGGCGGCGCAGGTAACTAATCCATTTATTATCAATGCATTAAATTCACTTCGCGGAAACATGCTACTCTGCTGCTGGCACTCGTCCCATCGCAAGCATTATGCTGGGGAACAGACAGAAGGAGAGGATTAGCTAATGACGCTGTTTACGCTGTTACTGGTTTTGGCGTGGGAACGCCTGTTTAAACTGGGTGAGCATTGGCAGTTGGACCATCGTTTAGAAGTGGTGTTTCAGCGGCTGCATCGGTTTTCTTTGGCACAAACGTTGGCAATGACCCTGGTCTGGATGTTTATCGTCTGGGGCATTCTGTGGTTGGCCCAGGGCCTGTTCTTCGGCGTTGTGGCGCTACTGCTGTGGATTGTGATGGGTCTGCTGTGCGTTGGGGCCGGGATCACACGCAAACATTATCGGGCCTATTTGCAGGCCGCGCGGCAGGGCGATACCCACGCCAGCGATCAGATGGCGGAAGAGCTGGCGCTGATCCACGGTTTACCGGTGCAGTGCAGCGAGGCAGAGCGCCTGCGTGAACTGCAAAATGCCCTGTTGTGGATTAACTATCGCTACTATTTGGCACCGCTGTTCTGGTTTGCGGTGTGCGGGCCATACGGGCCGCTCGCTCTGGCGGGCTATGCTTTTCTGCGGGCCTACCAAACCTGGCTGGCACGGCATCATACACCGCTGCAACGCTCGCAAACGGGGATCGACTTCCTGCTGCATGTGTTGGACTGGATCCCGGTTCGTCTGGCAGGGGTAGCGTATGCGCTGATTGGACATGGCGAAAGGGCGCTGCCCGCGTGGTTTGCTTCGCTGGGGGATCGTCATACTTCGCAGTATCAGGTATTGACGCGTTTGGCGCAGTTCTCTCTGGCCCGTGAACCGCATATGGACCCGGTTCAGACGCCGCGCGCCGCGGTAACGTTAGCGCGTAAAGTGACCCTGATTGTGGTGGTCGTCGTGGCGATATTGACGATTTACGGTACCTTGCTCTGAAGATAACGGCGGGCGCAGAGTGGCGCCCGCCAGCAGATTACAGCTTGGCGAAGCAGCGGCGCGCGGCATCGACGGTGCGCTGAATATCTTCCTCGCTGTGTGCGACAGACATAAAGCCAGCCTCGAACGCCGACGGGGCCAGATAAACCCCCTCATCCAACATCAGATGGAAGAAGCGCTTGAAGCGCTCGACATCGCAACCCATCACGTCTTGATAGCAGGTGACCGTTGGCGCATCGGTAAAGAACAGCCCGAACATGCCGCCTACATGGTTGACCACGAACGGAATATTCTCTGCCTTGGCCGCCGCCAACAGGCCTTCTGCCAGCTTGTTGGTCAGTTCGGTCAAGGTCTGGTGAATGCCAACCTGGGAAACCTCGGTCAGGCAGGCGAAACCGGCGGCCATGGCAATCGGGTTGCCGGACAGCGTACCAGCCTGATACACCGGCCCGGTAGGTGCCAGAGCGGCCATCACTTCACGGCGGCCACCGAAGGCCCCCACCGGCATACCGCCACCGATAATTTTGCCCAGGCAGGTCAGATCTGGTACCACATCGTAATAAGACTGAGCACCGGCCAGCGCGACGCGGAAACCGGTCATCACTTCGTCGATGATCAACAGCGCACCATACTTGTCGCACAGGGCGCGCAGGCCCGGAAGGAAGTCTGGCAGCGGTGGAATGCAGTTCATGTTGCCCGCCACTGGCTCAACGATGATGCAGGCGATCTCTGAAGGGTACTGCTCGAATGCGGTACGCACGGAGTCGAGATCGTTATAGGTACAGGTCAGCGTGTGCTTGGCGAAGTCTGCCGGCACGCCCGGTGAGTTCGGCTGCCCCAGCGTCAGTGCGCCGGAACCGGCTTTCACCAACAGGCAGTCGGCGTGGCCGTGGTAGCAGCCTTCAAACTTGATGATCTTGTCGCGGTTGGTGTAACCCCGAGCCAGACGAATGGCGCTCATGGTGGCTTCGGTACCGGAGTTCACCATACGCACCATATCCATAGTTGGGACCAGATTGGTCACCAGCTCGGCCATTTTCACTTCCATCTCGGTAGGTGCGCCGAAGCTCAGGCCGCGCTGTGCCGCCTCGATCACCGCATTGCGGATCGCCGGATGGTTATGGCCCAGCACCATCGGGCCCCAGGAACCGACATAATCGATATAGGCTTTACCATCGGCATCAAACAGATAGGCACCGTCGGCACGTTCGATAAACAGCGGGGTACCGCCTACACCGGTGAATGCACGCACTGGGGAGTTGACTCCGCCTGGGATCAGCTGTTGCGCCTGGGCGTACAGACTTTCGGACTTACTGTGTAAGCTCATAAACCGGCTCCTGGGTTTGCTGTTGAATGATTTGACCGCGCTATTCTAGAGGAGTGTACGCAGTTATGAAACGATCATGGACCGATACCGATTTTGTGGGGGCGGTAGGACAACGACTGAGCTAGAATAGCTTACATCGCTATTAGTCTGATTTTTCAATTCAATAATGAACCCACTATGACTGAATTACAGCAACAGCCTCCTGCGGCTTCAGGCGCGCGCCTGACTCGCAACTATAGGGTCCGTCAGTTTATTCGCCAGGATAAAACGCCGGTTGTCATCCTGATCATGGCGGCGGTTGTAGGGACGTTGGCGGGATTGTTGGGCGTCGCTTTTGATAAAGCGGTGGAATGGGTACAGCAGCAGCGGCTGTCGGGCCTGGCCTCCGTTGCCAACTCCTGGTTCCTGGTGTGGCCGCTGGCGTTTATATTGTCAGCCATGCTGGCCGCTTTTGGCTTTTATCTGGTCAAACGTTTTGCGCCAGAGGCGGGGGGGTCAGGGATCCCAGAAATCGAAGGGGCACTGGAAGAGTTACGCCCGGTGCGCTGGTGGCGGGTGATCCCGGTGAAATTTATCGGTGGTATGGGGACGCTCGGTGCAGGCATGGTACTAGGGCGTGAAGGGCCGACGGTACAGATGGGGGCCAATGCCGGGCGAATGGTGTTGGATATTTTCCGTATGCGCAGTGCGGAAGCGCGCCACTCCATGCTGGCCACCGGTGCTGCAGCGGGTCTCTCCGCCGCGTTCAACGCGCCTCTGGCGGGGATCTTGTTCGTGATCGAAGAGATGCGGCCGCAGTTTCGTTATAACCTGATCTCCATCAAGGCGGTGTTTATCGGCGTGATTATGTCGAGCATTGTCTTTCGCATTTTTAATGGTGAAAGTCCGCTGATCGAGGTGGGTAAACTCGCTTCGGCACCGCTCAATACGCTGTGGTTGTACCTGGTGCTGGGGACGGTGTTTGGCGCGGTGGGGGTGATGTTTAACGCACTGGTGTTTCGTACCCAGGATATGTTTGCCCGTTTTCATGGTGGCAAGATGAGCAAGTTCCTGCTGATTGGTGCTCTGCTAGGGGGCGCTTGTGGCGTGCTTGGGCTGATCGAGCCAGCAGCCGCGGGTGGCGGTTCGGCCTTGATCCCGATCGCGGCGGCGGGTAATTACAGCGTCGGCATGCTGTTATTTATCTTTATCGCACGGGTGATCACCACGGTGCTCTGCTTCGGTTCAGGCGCACCGGGCGGTATTTTTGCACCGATGCTCGCCCTGGGAACGCTGCTAGGCACCGCTTTTGGTCTTTTTGGCGCTCATCTGTTCCCAGAGTATGGGCTTGAGGCTGGCACCTTTGCTATTGCGGGCATGGGGGCGCTGTTTGCCGCTACCGTGCGTGCCCCGTTAACCGGTATTGTGCTGGTATTGGAAATGACCGATAACTATCAGCTGATTTTGCCGATGATTATTACCTGCCTCGGCGCGACCCTGGTGGCGCAGTTCCTGGGCGGTAAGCCATTGTATTCCGCCATTTTAGCCCGCACCTTACAAAGGCAGCAGCAGGCATTGGCCGAGAAAACAGGTAAAGAAAATACAACAAATGCGGTGAATACTTGAACGCAACACTCAGGTATTAGATAATCAGCACCATTAATCAGGTTACCGTCGTCGTCGCCTGATGTGAAACACTGTTGGGAGTAACGAGTATGAGTGATGAAACAGCACTGCCCCTGCAATTTACCGAGGCAGCAGCAAGCAAGGTGAAATTCCTGATTGCTGACGAAGAGAATCCAAACCTGAAGTTGCGGGTTTACATTACCGGTGGTGGCTGCAGTGGATTCCAGTACGGCTTCACGTTTGATGACAAGATCAACGACGGCGATATGACCATCGAGAAACAGGGCGTTGCGCTGGTGGTTGATCCGATGAGCCTGCAATATCTGGTTGGCGGCGCGGTGGATTACACCGAAGGGTTGGAAGGTTCACGCTTTATCGTGACTAACCCGAATGCCAAAACCACCTGCGGCTGCGGTTCTTCATTCAGTATCTGATCTGCCGCCGTTAAAAAACCCGCCTGCCTGTACGGTGCGCGGGTTTTTTTGTGCCTACCATTCCACGGTGATCAGTTCGCTTTCCCGATCGTCTACTATCCGTTTGCTATGGCTCATCTTCGGCTGTAAGACTGTGCCATTGCCGCATTCTACCTGTGGCGTGTTGCCGGTCGTGGTTACGCTGCAGGTGGGCACAATCGTCAGACTGATACCCATCTTGCCGCTGGTGTTTTCGGCCAGCACGCTGCTGCTCAACAACAGTGTGCTGGCGATCAAAAGATTTTTCTTCATGCTTAAATTCAAAACAATACCTATCCGCAGGCCACAGCAATAGGACCTATCGGCAAAAGTGAACGGAACTTAATGGCGCGGGATAATTTTTAACGAAGAGTTAACTGGATGATTACATTATTCAAGCGCATTTTAATAGCGCAAAATAATAGCACATTGCTTATATAATAGTCGAATATACTAATTAACAGCAAAGCCTCCGCCGAAGCTGGCGGAGGCAAGAATTACTGTTCGAGGATAAAGGCCGGTAGTTTCAGATGCCAACGAATGGCGGCCAGGCGGATGCCCAGCGTGATGATCATCCCCAACATCATGGCATGCTGTAACGGCATACCAAAGCTGTAGAACGCCGTGACGTGCACCGCTCCGCCAACGATGCAGGCGGTGGCGTAGACCTCGGTTCGCAGGATCATCGGGATCTCACGGGCCAGCACGTCACGGATAATCCCGCCGCCGACGCCGGTGATCACTCCCATGCAGACCGCCACCAGCGGTCCACTGCCTGCGGCGAACGCCTTATTGACGCCGATCCCGACGAACACCGCCAGCCCGATGGCATCCAGCACCGGCAGGATCCATTTCGGCAACCGACGCGGCTGGCGCACCAGCAGCAGCGTCAGCACACAGGTGATCATCGCCACCACCAGATCGGTGGGATCCTTTACCCAGAATACCGGGCCGTTGGCGAGCGCCATATCACGGATCGTCCCGCCGCCGACCGCGGTCACTACCCCCAGTACCAATACGCCAAAGGGATCCATCCGTAATTTGCCCGCCAGCAACACGCCGGAAATGGCAAACACCGCCGTACCAAGAATATCCAGCCAAAATACCATCAATGGATCTCCGCCAATTGACCGCATAGTGATTGTGCCGCCAGCATGATGCGTGGCCCGGCACGGTTAAACCAATCTTCCTCAAGGGCAATCACCGGCACGTCCAGCTGTGGGCCCCAGAAGGCTTTCACATTGGCGATCTGCTGGGCATTCCCGCTGATCACGATGGCCTGCGGTTTACGCACCAGCACCTGCTCACGGCTCACCTGCGGCCAAGGCACGGGGCTATCGGCAAAGATATTCTCTGCGCCGCACAAGGACAGCACCTGGCTTTGTAACGTGGCCGCCGAACTGGTGAACAGCGGTTGGGTGCCAAACTGCAGCAGCACTGGCCTTGGCGAATTGCTGGCATAGCGCGTTTTCAGCTCCTCTACCTGTTGGCGGAGGCTGGCAGCGGCCTGATGTGCCTGTTCCGGATGAGGGCTGTACTGCGCCAACGCATCCAGCGATTGGGCGATCTCGTCAATATTCTTGGCATCTGCATAAAAAATCGGGATGCCGAAGGAGGCGAGCTGATCCAATACCCGCTGGGGATTACCGCCACGCCAGGCGAGAACCAGATCGGGTTTCAACGCCAGGATCCGTTCCAGGTTGATCCCTTGCCAGGAGGCGACCTGTTCCAACTGTTTGGCGGCAGGGGGATAATCGGAGTAAGCGCTGACGGCCAGCAGGGTATCCCCCATACCGGCCGCGTAGGCAAGCTCCGTGGTGCTCGGTGCCAGGCTGATCACCCGTTGGGCGGCGCTGGCAGGCAGCAGCATCCCCAGGATCAGCCAGCTCAGCAGGGCGCACAGACGCAGCTTCACATTAACCGCGCTTGGCCAGGGCTTGCAGCATGGCATTGACCATCAGCGAGGACTGCTTGGCGGCCACCGCCAGGAACTCGTCGAAGCTCATATGGGATTCACTATCGGCAACGTCGGAAATCGCGCGTACCACCACGAATGGCGTGCCGAACTGATGGCAAACGTGGCCAACGGCGGCGGCTTCCATCTCAACGGCGGCAACGGTTGGGAAGGTGTTGCGGATGCGGGCCAGAGGCTCGGCACCGTTAATAAAGGCGTCACCGCTGCAAATCAGGCCGCGTACCGCGTTCAGGTTAAGCTGTTTGATGCAGTTTTCCGCTAGCTCGATCAACGCGGGATCGGCAACGAACGCTGGTGGGCAACCGGCCATCTGGCCTGGTTCATAACCAAAGGCGGTCACGTCGGCGTCGTGGTAACGCACTTCTTCAGATACCACGATATCGCCCACGTTCAGCGTAGCGGCCAGGCCACCGGCGGAACCCGTATTGATCACCACATCGGGTTGGCACTGTTCCAGCAGCAGGGTGGTACCCAGGGCCGCTGCCACTTTGCCGATGCCCGATTTGAGCAGGGCGACTTCCACGCCGTTGATTTGGCCGGTATAGATCTCACAACCCGCACGTTGCAGGGTCTGGCGGTTCGCAATTTGCTCGCGCAGCAGGGTAACTTCTTCTTCCATTGCGCCGATGATGCCTACTTTCATAAATAATACTCGCTGATAGGGTATGGAAATTGCGCCATAGTCTATCATGGCTCTGTGAGAGAGATAATCCGCAATACCGTTGCATCCGCCGCCGGGAATTGTTATCACGGAGGGAATGCGCAACGGGAGGAGAAACAGATGTCCGGGATCGACTTTAAGCAGAAGATCAGCTTTCAGCGGCCTTTTAGCAAGCCGATTGAAGCCGAAGAAGAGTACGACATCATTCGCCAGTTCGAGAGCGATCGCGGTCGCATTGTCAATTCTGCGGCGATACGCCGTTTGCAGCAGAAAACGCAGGTGTTTCCGCTGGAGCGTAACGCGGCGGTGCGCAGCCGTCTGACCCACTCGATGGAAGTGCAACAGGTGGGGCGGCATATTGCCAAAGAGATCCTCAACCGCTTCAAACAGGAAAAGCGTATTGATGCGCTTGGCCTGAGCAAGCTGCTCGATCCTTTCGAGAGCATTGTCGAAATGGCCTGCCTGATGCACGACATCGGCAATCCGCCGTTTGGCCATTTCGGCGAATCGGCCATCAACGACTGGTTCCGCCAGCGGCTCGATCCCGCCAGCTGTGGCAGTGAGCCGGGTAGCCACGATCGCTGCCAGGTAGAGGTGTTACGCCTGCATGAAGGGGAGAGCGACCTTAACCGGCTGCGCAGCCGTATTCGCCACGATCTCAGCCATTTTGAGGGCAATGCTCAGGCGATCCGCCTGGTCTACACGTTGCTGAAATTGAACCTGACCTATGCGCAGGTTGGCTGCATCCTGAAATATACCCGCCCGGCCTATTGGGCGAGCGATATTCCCGCCAGCCACAGCTATCTGATGAAGAAGCCGGGGTTTTATCTGGCGGAAGAAGCCTTTGTCGATCGTTTGCGGCGTGAATTACATATGGGAGAGTTCGATCGTTTCCCTCTCACCTATATTATGGAAGCCGCCGATGATATTTCTTATTGCGTGGCCGATCTGGAAGACGCGGTAGAAAAGAACATCTTTACCGTGGAGCAGCTGTATCAGCATTTAACCCAGGAATGGGGCGAGATTGCTCCAGGGGATCTGTTTGATAAGACCGTGGCCAGTGCGTTTCGCAAAATAGAGCGCAGCGGGGCGCGTCGCAGTTCAGAAGATCAGTTCTTTATGTACCTGCGGGTATTTACCGTTGCCAAATTGGTTCCCCATGCGGCCCAGCGGTTTATTGATAACCTGGACTCGGTGTATCACGGCCACTTTAACGGAGCCTTGTTGGAGGATGCCAGCCCGGCTTGCCGCCTGCTGGCTATCTTCAAGAACGTTGCGTTCAAACACGTGTTCAACCACCCGGAAGTGGAGCAGTTGGAACTCCAGGGTTACCGGGTGATCAACGGCCTGCTGGACATTTATAGCCCGCTGCTGGCCATGTCGCTGGCCGATTTCAGCCAGCTGGTGCGGGAAGACAGCCACCGGGCGTTCCCGATTGAAACGCGGCTGTTTCACAAGCTTTCGACCAAACATCGCCTGGCCTATGTCGAGGCGGTGGAAGGTTTGCAGCATCTTTCTGCCGAGCAGCAGGCTATTAGGGAATATTATTTCCGGGCGCGGTTGTTACAGGATTATATCAGCGGCATGACCGACCTTTATGCCTATGATGAATATCGTCGTTTAATGGCGGCGGAATAAAATCATGAGATAATTCTCGCTTATTTTAGCGAGATAACTCTCAAGCTGGAACATTATTTCGAGTTTTGTAAAGACCGACAATATTTGTTTACTATTAGCCCGCCGCACCAGGGGAACTTCAGCTTATCAGCAGGCTCTTACTAAGCACCAAGACCCGGTATTCCTTTTGAACGACTTTTAAGAGACACACAGATGAAAAAAACAGCACTGGTTTTAAGCGCCCTGGCTTTGAGTATTGGTTTGGCAATGGGTCCGGTAACGACCGCCAACGCCGCAGAAACGGCTTCTGCCTCCACTAGCGCCCAACCGATGCCAAGCCTGGCACCGATGTTGGAAAAAGTGATGCCTTCAGTGGTAAGCATTAACGTGGAAGGAAGTGCCGCGGTGAATGCGAAAACGGTACAGCAAATGTCGCCGTTCTGCCAGGATGGTTCACCCTTCCAAGGTTCCCCAATGTGCCAAGGTGGCGCGCCGGGTGGGCCAACTACCCAGGAAGCCTTTAAGGCCCTGGGTTCAGGCGTCATCATCAACGCGGACAAAGGCTATGTGGTCACCAACAACCACGTGGTAGACAATGCCAGCAAGATCACGGTGCAATTGAGCGATGGCCGTCGCTTTGAAGCCAAGGTGAT
Organism: Serratia sp. JSRIV004; assembly: GCF_019968705.1. Classification (NCBI taxonomy): domain Bacteria; kingdom Pseudomonadati; phylum Pseudomonadota; class Gammaproteobacteria; order Enterobacterales; family Yersiniaceae; genus Serratia; species Serratia sp. JSRIV004. Next base: position 1,116,836 of record NZ_CP074140.1, read on the forward strand.
CGGCAAGGATCCGCGTTCTGATATCGCGTTGATCCAGCTGAAAGATGCCAAAAATCTGTCAGCGATCAAAATGGCCGATTCCGAGCAGCTGCGCGTGGGTGATTACACCGTGGCGATCGGTAACCCGTATGGCCTGGGTGAAACCGTGACCTCCGGGATCGTTTCTGCCTTGGGGCGTAGCGGCTTGAACATTGAAAACTACGAAAACTTTATCCAGACCGATGCGGCGATCAACCGGGGTAACTCCGGCGGTGCGTTGGTTAACCTGAACGGTGAGCTGGTTGGCATTAACACTGCGATCCTGGCGCCGGACGGCGGCAACATCGGTATCGGCTTCGCTATTCCAAGCAACATGGTGAAAAACCTGACCTCGCAAATGGTGGAATATGGCCAGGTTAAACGCGGTGAGCTGGGCATCATGGGTACCGAGCTGAACTCCGAGCTGGCGCAAGCGATGAAAGTGGACGCCCAGCGTGGCGCATTCGTCAGCCAGGTTGTGCCGAAATCCTCCGCTGCCAAGGCCGGTATCAAGGCCGGTGACGTGATTGTCACCCTGAACGGTAAAGCCATCTCCAGCTTTGCGTCGTTCCGTGCTGAAATCGGCAGCTTGCCGGTGGGCACCAAGATGGCGCTGGGCATTATCCGCGACGGCAAGCCGGTGACCATTGACGTAACGCTTGAGCAAAGCAGCCAGGAGCAGGTTGATTCCAGCAATATTTACACCGGCATTGAAGGTGCAGAACTGAGCAACAGCACCGACAAAGTGAAAGGTGTGAAGATTGAGAAGGTGAAACCTGGCAGTGCCGCTGCGCGCATCGGGCTGAAAAAAGGCGACGTGATCATGGGTGTGAACCAGCAGCCGATCACTAACCTGGGCGAACTGCGTAAGGTGCTCGACAGCAAGCCTGCGGTGTTGGCGTTGAACATCCAACGTGGCGACTCGACGCTGTATCTGCTGATGCAGTAATGTTGTCACGTTGTTCTACAGAGGCACGCTTCGGCGTGCCTTTTTTTATGGCTAAAAACTGTGAGTTTGAGCACAAACTCACGCCCGGCCAAAACGCATTTGGGCATCTGCACAATGTGCCAGTAGAGGCGCGTCGGTATGCTGAACGTTGGTTTATCATCCGACGGGGATAAGACGCAATGGCGGAGTATCATCTTGATGCCAAGCTAGCCAGGGAAATTGTCGCTCGCACCATGAAAATTATTGATAGCAATATCAACGTGATGGACAACCGGGGCCGGATTATTGGCAGTGGCGATCCTGAGCGGCTGGGGGAACTGCATGAAGGGGCATTGCTGGTGCTGTCTCAGGCCAGGGTGGTCGCTATAGACGATGCCGTTGCCCGTCATTTGCACGGCGTTCGGCCCGGTATTAATCTGCCGTTGCACGTTGACGGGAATATCGTTGGGGTCATCGGCCTGACTGGCGATCCGGTGCAACTGCGGCAGTACGGTGAACTGGTCTGCATGACCGCTGAAATGATGCTGGAGCAGGCGCGATTGTTGAGTTTGTTGGCGCAGGACAGCCGCTTTCGTGAAGAGTTCGTGTTGAACCTGATCCGTACGGAGGATCTGTCACCGGCCTTGATGGAATGGGCGCACCGCCTGGGAATAGATCCCAACCAGCCCCGCGTCGCGGCGGTAGTGGAGGTGGATAGCGGCCAGTTGGGAGTCGACAGCGCCATGGCCGAGTTGCAGCAGTTACAGGAGCTGCTGACGCTGCCGGAACGTGACAACCTGATCGCCATTGTTTCTCTCAGTGAAATGGTGGTACTTAAACCGGCGCTGAATCACCATGGGCGTTGGGATGCCGAGGCCCACCGGCGGAGAGTGGAGAATCTGCTGGTGCGGATCAATGAAAGCAGCCGTTTACGAGTGCGTATTGCGCTCGGCAACTATTTCGTTGGCCCAGGCAGCCTGGTGCGTTCCTATCGCACTGCGCGCACCACCATGGCCGTTGGCAAGCAGCGCATGCCTGAGCGATGGGCCTATTATTATCAGGATCTGATGCTGCCGGTATTGCTGGGCAGCCTGCGTAGCGGTTGGCAGGCGGATGAGCTGGCTCGGCCGTTGGAACGTCTGAAAGCCATGGACGGTAATGGTTTGCTGCTGCGTACCTTAAATGCCTGGTTCCTGAATAATGTGCAACCCACCGCGACCGCCAAGGCACTCTATATTCATCGCAATACGCTGGAGTATCGTCTCAATCGCATTTCGGAACTCACCGGGTTGAACCTGGCCAATTTCGATGCGCGCCTGTTGCTGTATGTGGGGTTACAGCTGGATGAAGACTAGGCTAGCTGTACGCCAGCCTCAAGCTTCAGTGTCGCGATATTTAAACCCCCAGCTAATACGGAGTCGGGAGGCTAAATAGTTGCACGTTCGGTTCCCTCTCCTTGGGGAGAGGGTTAGGGTGAGGGGCGTTGCACTCAAGTAACCGGTGCCGGGTTAAATACCGCCAACGCGTTGAACAAACCCCATTGATCTGACCAGGTTTGCTTGCGGCCGCTGGCGATATCCAGGATCAGTTCAAACAGTTGCCAGCCCACCTGCTCAATGGTTGCCTCCCCGGTGGCGATAGTTCCGGCGTTGATATCGATCAGGTCGTGCCAGCGTTCGGCCAGCGCGCTGCGCGTTGCCATTTTGATCACCGGCACGGCAGTCAGGCCGTAAGGGGTTCCCCGGCCGGTAGTGAACACTTGCACCGTAATGCCGGAAGCCAACTGCTGCGTGCCGCAAACAAAGTCGCTGGCGGGAGTGGCAGCATAAATCAGCCCACGTTTGCTGGGGCGTTGGCCGGGGGAGAGCACTTCGACAATCGCGCTACTGCCAGATTTGGCAATCGAGCCTAATGCCTTTTCCACCACGTTGGCCAAACCGCCTTTCTTGTTGCCGGGTGAAGGGTTGGCGCTGCGATCGGTTTGCCCTTGGTTGAGGTAATCGTCATACCAGGCCATCTCCTCCAGTAAGCGCTGGCCAACGTGTTGATCGGCGACCCGTGGGGTTAACAGGTGGATGGCATCACGCACTTCGGTGACTTCGGAGAACATCACGGTTGCCCCGCAGCGTACCAGCAGGTCGGAAGCAAATCCCACTGCCGGGTTGGCCGTCACCCCGGAAAAGGCATCGCTACCACCACATTGCATTCCCACCACCAGCTCTGAGGCCGGCACGGTTTCCCGCTGGCGACGGTTCAGGCGTTGCAGGTGCTGCTCTGCCACGGCCAGAATATCGGCCACCATGGCCTGAAACCCAACGTGTTTCTCATCTTGCAGGCGCACAATCCGGCTTTCATCCACGGAGATGGGGTGTACATCTGGGGTTCCCTGCAGCAGGCGTTCCGGCTGCAACTTCTCGCAGCCTAGCCCCACCACCATCACTTCGCCGCCAAAGTTCGGGTTGAGCGCCAGATTATGTAAGGTGCGGATAGGGACCACCGCTGCGGGAGCGTTGATGGCGACGCCACAGCCATAGAGATGATTCAGACCCACCACGCCGTCAACGTTGGGGTATTTCGCCAGCAGGTCGCGCTCAATGATTTTCACCACATAATCCACCACACCGGCCACGCAGTGCACGCTGGTGGTGATCGCCAACAGGTTCTTGCTGCCAACGCTGCCGTCGGCATTACGGTAGCCTTCAAAGGTATAACCTTCCAGAGGCGGTAATGCCTGGGGCACATTGTTGGCTAGTGGCAAGCTGGCCAACTCGGGGGCCGGGGGAAGCAGTACCAGCGATTCATCAATCCAACTGCCACGGCGAATATCCCGTGCGGCAAAGCCAATCACTTCGCCATAGCGCAAAATAGTGCCGTCTTGAGGAATATCTTGCAGCGCAACTTTATGCCCTTGGGGAATATGCTCCAATAATGTCAGACCGCAAGGGAAGCTTGCCCCTTTAGGCAATCCATAGTCATTAACCACAATGGCGACGTTATCTTGCCGATGAACCTGAATATAGCGCGGTAATGCTTTAATACTGCCAACTGCATATTCGGACATAGTGAAACCTCACGTACTCTGATTTATGTACGCCGTGGGTAATAATCGAAAAACTGGCTCAGCAAAAAGCATAACATTCGCAATGGTGTCGGGCATTATGCAAATGACCTAGATTTGGCGTTTCCCGGGAGTCAATCTTTGGCATTGTGCTAATCCGCTGTGAGATAGCTCACGCAACTGGGGGATCCGTGAGCCAGCCCGCGCCCGATTGGGCATACGCCATAAACAAGCCGCCATATTAGCTCTGTTATTGGGTTATTTGCCCGATGAGTCGCGGCAGCCGGTTCCCTATACTTTTCTCCACCAAGCGTTAATGCGTTTAAAAATTGCCGATGCCGTATTAATCGAACTGCTCAAAAAAGGCTGCAATTTAATTTAAACCTTTCGTTCTGAGCTATTTTTAGCGGTTTTTCAGGATGAATATAGTAATGCAGGAGAGCACCATGTCTACTATCAGCGCTGCCAACAGTGCTATCAAGCGAACCAATAAGCGTTACTGGATCGTGGTAATGCTGTTTATCGTCACCTCATTTAACTATGGCGATCGTGCCACGCTTTCTATTGCCGGTACCGCAATGGCTCAGGATATTGGCCTCGATCCGGTTGGAATGGGTTATATCTTTTCGGCGTTTTCCTGGGCCTATGTGATTGGTCAGATCCCCGGTGGCTGGCTACTGGATCGTTTCGGCTCCAAACGGGTCTACTTCTGGAGCATCTTCATCTGGTCGCTGTTTACCTTGCTGCAAGGCTTCGTGGATATCTTCAGCGGTTTTGGCATCGTGATAGCGCTGTTTGCGCTGCGTTTCCTGGTCGGCCTGGCAGAAGCACCGTCATTCCCCGGCAACAGCCGGATTGTCGCCGCCTGGTTCCCTGCCCATGAACGTGGCACGGCGGTATCGATCTTCAACTCGGCCCAATACTTTGCCACGGTGATCTTCGCACCGATCATGGGCTGGCTGACGCATGCCGTTGGCTGGTCGCACGTGTTCTTCTTTATGGGCGGGCTGGGCATCATCCTGAGCTTTGTCTGGCTTAAGGTGCTGCACAATCCCAAAGATCACCCCAGCATCAACCAGGCGGAACTGGACTATATCGAAGCCGGCGGTGCCTTGATCAATATGGATCAGAAACAGGCCACGCAGGTGAAGGTCAAAGGCGAGAAGTGGTTCCAGATCAAGCAACTGCTGCAATCACGCATGATGATTGGCGTCTATATCGGCCAGTACTGCATCAACGCGCTGACCTATTTCTTTATCACCTGGTTCCCGGTGTATCTGGTGCAGGCACGGGGTATGTCCATCCTCAAGGCCGGCTTTGTCGCCTCGGTTCCTGCCATTTGTGGTTTTGTCGGTGGGGTGCTCGGCGGGGTGATTTCCGACTACCTGATGCGCCGTACCCAGTCGCTGACCTTCGCCCGTAAAACGCCGATCGTGCTGGGCATGCTGTTGTCGATGTCGATGATCTTCTGCAACTACGTTGAAACCGAATGGATGGTGGTGGGCATCATGGCCGCCGCGTTCTTCGGTAAGGGGCTGGGCGCGCTGGGGTGGGCAGTGATGGCAGATACCGCCCCCAAAGAGATCAGCGGCCTGAGCGGTGGCCTGTTCAATATGTTCGGCAATATCTCCGGCATCGTCACGCCGATCGCCATCGGCTACATCATTGGTACCACCGGATCGTTTAACGGCGCGCTGGTCTACGTCGGGATCCATGCGCTGTTGGCGGTGGCCAGCTACCTGTTCATCGTGGGAGATATCAAGCGTATCGAACTGAAACCCATGGCTAAGGCCAGCAGGCAATGACACGGCGGCGAGTTTGGCAACTGAACCCACAATTTTGAGGACATCTCTATGACAACAGCACCAAAAATTACTGCCATGCAGGTTGTACCGGTGGCCGGTTACGACAGCATGCTGCTCAATCTCAGCGGCGCTCACGCCCCATTCTTCACCCGTAATATCGTGATCTTGCAGGATAACGCCGGTAATACCGGGCTAGGGGAGATCCCTGGAGGGGAGAAAATTCGCCAAACCCTGGAAGAGGCCCAGTCCCTGGTGGTCGGCAAAACCCTGGGGGAATACAAGAACGTGATGAACCGGGTGCGCGAACGCTTTGCCGATCGGGATGCCAGCGGGCGTGGCCTACAGACTTTCGATTTACGTACCACCATCCACGTGGTGACCGGCATTGAAGCGGCAATGCTGGACCTGTTGGGGCAGTTCCTTGATGTGCCGGTAGCGGCCCTGTTAGGGGATGGGCAGCAGCGTGACTCGGTGGAAATGCTCGGTTATCTGTTTTATGTCGGCGATCGCAACAAAACGCCGCTGCCTTACCAGAGCCAGCCGGATGAGGCCTGCGACTGGTATCGCCTGCGTCATGAACAAGCGCTGACGCCGCAAAGCATTGTGCGCCTGGCGGAAGCGGCTTTTGATAAGTATGGCTTCAACGATTTCAAGCTAAAGGGTGGCGTATTGGCGGGCAGTGAAGAGGCTGAGGCCGTCACGGCGTTGGCGCAGCGCTTCCCTCAGGCGCGCATCACGCTCGATCCCAACGGGGCCTGGTCGCTGAAAGAAGCGATCGCACTCGGCAAACAGCTGCGTAACGTGTTGGCCTATGCCGAAGATCCTTGCGGGGCAGAGCAGGGCTTCTCCGGGCGGGAAGTGATGGCGGAGTTCCGCCGTGCCACTGGCCTGCCTACCGCGACCAACATGATCGCCACGGACTGGCGGCAGATGGGGCATACGCTGCAGTTGCAGTCGGTGGATATTCCATTGGCGGATCCTCATTTCTGGACCATGCAGGGATCGGTGCGCGTTGCGCAGATGTGCCATGAGTTCGGCCTGACCTGGGGCTCACACTCCAATAACCATTTCGATATCTCGTTGGCGATGTTCACCCATGTGGCCGCGGCGGCACCGGGCAACATTGCGGCGATCGACACCCATTGGATCTGGCAGGAGGGCAACCAGCGGCTGACGCGGGAACCGCTGCAGATTGTCGGTGGCCGCGTACAGGTTCCACAACGGCCAGGATTGGGGATCGAGCTGGATCGGGATCGTTTAATGCGGGGCAATGAGCTTTACCAGAAACACGGGCTTGGAGCACGCGACGATGCGCAGGGTATGCAGTACCTGATCCCTGGCTGGATCTTTGATAACAAACGCCCGTGCCTGGTGCGTTAATCCGTCTACAGAGGAAATTTCATGAAGAGCTGCCATAACCCTTTTCGTCAATCGTTGCTCGCGGGCGAAACCCTGATCGGCTGCTGGTCTGCGCTTGCCAACCCGATCTCCACCGAAGTCTTGGGGCTGGCCGGTTTCGACTGGCTAGTGCTGGATGGCGAGCATGCGCCGAATGACATTGGCACTTTCGTGCCGCAACTGATGGCGCTCAAGGGCAGCCCTAGCGCTGCGGTGGTACGGCCGCCCTGCAACGAACCGGTGATTATCAAACGCCTGCTGGATATCGGTTTCTACAACTTTTTGATCCCGTTTGTGGAAAGTGCTGAGCAGGCAGAGTTGGCGGTAGCGTCGACGCGTTATCCCCCTGCGGGGATCCGTGGGGTCTCGGTGTCGCACCGTAGCAACGGTTACGGCACCGTGCCGGACTATTTCGCCCAGATTAACCAGCAGATAGCGGTGCTGGTGCAGATCGAAAGCCAGCAGGGGGTCGATAACCTGGACGCGATAGCTGGCGTAGAGGGCGTGGACGGCATCTTTGTCGGGCCGGGGGATCTTTCCGCCGCTTTGGGGTATCTCGGCCAGCCAAATCACCCGGAGGTGCAGGCGGTGATCCGTCATATTTTTGAGCGAGCCAGCGCGCACGGTAAAGCCAGCGGCATCTTGGCACCGGCTGAGGCTGATGCCCGCCGTTATCTGGAATGGGGAGCCAGGTTCGTGGCCGTCGGCAGCGATCTTGGCGTATTCCGCACGGCCACGCAGGCCTTGTGCGATCGGTTTAAACAGGCTGTTGAATAAGGGGAACGGGATGAAAATTGGATTTATTGGCTTGGGGATTATGGGGAAACCCATGAGCAAAAACCTGCTGCAGGCGGGTTATTCGCTGGTGGTAATGGACCGCAATGCCGAAGCGGCGGCTGAACTGGCTGCGCTGGGTGCCGATGTTGCCGCCACGCCAAAGGCGGTGGCCGCATTGAGCGATATCGTGATCACCATGTTGCCTAACTCACCGCAGGTGCGGGAAGTGGCATTGGGAGAAAATGGCCTGATTGAGGGAGCCAAAGCGGGGACTGTGCTGATAGACATGAGTTCTATTGCTCCACTGGCAAGCCGTGAAATCAGCGAAGCCCTGGCTGCCAAACAGATCGCCATGCTTGATGCGCCGGTGAGCGGCGGTGAGCCTAAAGCGATAGATGCCACATTGTCGGTGATGGTGGGCGGCGATAAAGAGGTGTTTGATCGCTGTTTTGACGTGATGAAATCCATGGCCGGTTCGGTGGTGCACACTGGCGATATTGGCGCTGGCAACGTCACCAAACTGGCGAATCAGGTGATCGTTGCGCTGAATATTGCGGCCATGTCCGAAGCGCTGGTGTTGGCCACCAAGGCCGGGGTCAACCCAGACCTGGTATTCCAGGCGATCCGTGGTGGGCTGGCAGGCAGCACGGTGTTGGAAGCCAAGGCACCGATGGTGATGGATCGCAATTTCAAACCGGGTTTCCGCATTGACTTGCACATCAAGGATCTGGCCAACGCGCTGGATACCTCCCATGGCGTGGGGGCGCAGCTACCGTTGACCGCTGCGGTGATGGAAATGATGCAAGCACTGCGCGCAGATGGTCTGGGCAATGCCGATCACAGCGCACTGGCGTGTTATTACGAAAAGTTGGCCAAGGCAGAGGTTACCCGATAGGGGCAGCGGAGTACTGGTTAGTTAAGGTGACGCCCCTCACCCCAACCCTCTCCCGTAGGGCTGAGGAATCCCCAGAAAAATTAAGACGAGAAATAGGCTGTTTTTTACCCACAAACGGACTAAAAAATAGCCTCAAGCAGACGAGAAGAAGTGGTTCGTCATTCTCTCACTGCCAATTTACGAACAAAATGGAACAGATTGATCGTAAAACACTCGCTCTAATTTTCTGAAACCACTAAGAAAAAATTAGTGGGGATACCTCAGCCCGTAGGGAGAGGGAGCTGTTAGCCCCTGCTCTTTTGCAAATAAAGGGGCTATCTCAACAAACTCGATTGTCCCCTCATCCAAGGTACACCACCGAATTTTCAGGCCCACCCTAACCCTTTTACCCAGCTAACAGATTGACACGGCACCTTGCTACAACTCCGGACAGTCCCCTCTCCCTGTGGGAGAGGGTTAGGGTGAGGGGTCTGGCTTATCCCAACTGGAACTTCGCTTCCGTCTCCACCAGCTCAATCTCATCCAACAGCTCCAGCCATTCCGGTTCTAAATCACCGTTGCTCACACCCTGACGCAGTTGCTGCTCAAGATAGAAGCACAGTTGCTTAAGGCGCGGAACGCCGCTGTAGCTGCAACTGCCGTGCAGCTTGTGGATTAGATCGAGAATGGTGTCGTCCTCTTCTCCTTCCAGCACGGCTTTTACCCGATCGCTGACCTGCGGTAGGAACTCGATCAACATCTGCAACAGATCGCGCGCCAGATCCTCTTTATTGGCGGCCTGGCGCAATGCCAACGGCCAATCCAGCGATAACGGTGGTTCAGCTGGGCTACGCGGCTGGGCTGCCTCTGGTTCAAGCTCGATGGTGTGATAACGGGAGAGCACCCGTGTCAGCATGGCTTCGTCAATCGGCTTGGCCAGATAGTCATCCATGCCAGCCTCCAACAGGTGTTCTCGCTCGCCGCTCACCGCATGGGCGGTCACGGCGACGATCGGCGTGGAGTTGTGGTGCGGCATCTGGCGGATTAGCTCACTGGCGCGGATGCCGTCAATATTCGGCATCTGAATATCCATCAGGATCATATCCAGCACGTTATCACGTGCCAGCACGATGGCTTCCTCACCGCTTTCGCACAGCAGCGTTTTTTCTACCTGTTCTGCCAGCAAGGCACCGATCAGCTTCAGGTTGGCCGGGTTATCATCGACCGCCATCACCGTCAGTGGTAAGCGTCTATGTACCTTTGGTGCGTTCTGACGCAGCGGGGCCTCCAGACGCAGTAACGGATACAGGCGATTACTGCTGATCGGTTTGGTCAGGCAGCCGATAGCGCCCAGCTTTTTCATTTTTTCGGCATCGATCTGCGACTGGCTAGGTACCGCCAGGATCACCCGATCGGCAAGTTTCAGCGACTCCAGCAGCTTGTCTCGATGCTGGCCATTAGCATCCCGATAAGGGATCGGTACGCCTGCCAACAGGAAGTCATAATGATTTTTCGGCAATTGCCCCAGGGTTGGCGAATGGGTTACCACCAAATGGGTGACGCTCAACATATTCAGCGTTGCCTGGGCCGCCGTTGGGTTGGCTTCGATATAGGCCAACGTCTTACCGCGCAAGTCCGGTAGACTAGGTGGCAGCGACAACATGCCTTCGTTGAGATCGAGGGTGATGTGGAACCAGAAGGTCGAGCCACGGTTGAGTTGGCTGTGGAAGTTGATATCGCCCCCCATCTCTTTCACCAGCTTCTGGGTGATCACCAGGCCCAGCCCGGTGCCGCCATGGCGGCGCGAGATGCTGGCATCTGCCTGGCGGAAAGCCTGGAACAGCTGCGATTGCTGGCGTTCAGAAATCCCGATGCCGGTATCGTGGATCTGCACTTCCAGCTCAACCTGGCGTTCCAACTGGTTACGTAGCTCAACGCGGATATCGATATTGCCGGTTTCGGTGAACTTCACCGCATTGCCGAGCAGATTGGTGATCACCTGCTGTAGCCGCAGTGAATCGCCAATTACCTGCTCTGGCACATCGTTTTGCACATCCAGGGTCAGCTCCAGCCCTTTGTCGTGTGCGCTAGGGGCCAGCAATACCAGCACCTCATCCAGCGTTTCACGCAGCGAGAACGGAATATGTTCCAGGATCAGCTTGCCAGCCTCCAGCTTGGAGAAGTCCAGCACGTCGTTGATGATGGTCAGCAGGTTGTTGGCCGAGCGTTCGATAGTTTGCAGATAGTCGGTCTGGGTGGCGCTCAGGTCGGTTTTCAGCGTCTGGCGGGTAAAGCCGATCACCCCGTTGAGCGGGGTACGCAGCTCATGGGACATATTGGCCAGGAATTCCGATTTGATACGGGCAGCTTCCTGCGCGCGCTTCTTCGCCAGATCCAGCTCAACGTTCTGGATCTCCATTTGCTCCAGCGTTTCACGTAGGTCGGAGGTGGCCTGGTCGATGTTCTGCTGCATCTCCTCGTGATAGGCGGTCAGCGACATCGCCATCGAGTTGATGCCGTTTTTCAGCATTTGCAGCTCGCCGAGCATAAAGCCTTCGACCCGGCTATCCAACTGGCCCCGGCGGATCCGGTCGACGGTGTTGACCATATTGCGGATCGGGCCGGTGACGTCGCGCATCAGGCGGTAGGCAAACAGAATGGCAATACACATACACAGCAGCAGCAGCAGGGTAGAAACGAACACCTCTTTATATTGCTGTAGGCGTACCGATTGCAGATCCAGCTCGATCGCCACATAGCCGAGATTGCTGTCGGGATGTGCCTCCCCGCTGGTGTCCTCGTCCGGGAACTGTGACTCCGACAGGATTGGCGTACGCAGGATCAGCGAATCGCCACGCCGGGTCAGCATCATATCGGTGGGCATCGGCACACCTTTGGGCAACTGCAACTGGGTATAATTGTGGTGATAGTTGGAGGTGACAAACAGGTTGTTCTGCGAGTCAAATACGGTGATCGCCCGGACAATATCCGAATGGCGGCGATGCAACAGGCTGACCAGTTGCCGGACCGATTCACGGCTGCGGAAGGTCATGCCATATTCGCTGGCGACGGCCAGAGGTTCGATGATGCTGGCACCAGCATCGACTAATTGCTCCTGCAGCTCGTTGTAGCGGTGCACTACAAAGAAGGTGCTGAGCAGTAGACCGATCAATAAAGTCGGTGCCAGGATCAGGATCATCATGCGCGCGCGCAAGCTGTATTTGGTCATGGGATTCCAATGTGGGAGAATTGGAGGCTAATCTTAAGCTTAATTAACCAACACACAATCAATAATTATGGCGCAATTCTACTCTCCGAAACGCCGCGTGACGACCCGGCAAGCTTCACAAATATTCACGGTGACGGTAACGGACCTCGATCCATTTGGCCAGGGAGTGGCACGCCATGAAGGCAAAGCGGTATTTATCCCCGGCGTTTTGCCGGGGGAACAGGCCGAAATTCAGTTGACGCAGGACAAACGGCAATTCGCCAAAGGTCAGCTCAGGCAACTGTTAAATTGCAGCATTCAACGCGTTGAGCCGCGCTGCCCACACTTTGGTGTGTGCGGAGGTTGCCAGCAGCAGCATGTCTCCGAGGCGCTGCAACAGCAAAGCAAGGCGGCGGCGCTGGGGCGCCTGATCTACCGCGAAACCGGGGTGACGCCGCAGCAGGAACCGGTGATTGCCGGGCCGCAGTATGGTTACCGTCGGCGGGCGCGGCTGGGGTTACAGTGGCAACCCCAGCAGCACCGTTTGCTGATGGGTTTTCACCAGGCCGCCTCGTCCGATCTGGTGGCGGTGAAGCAGTGCCCGGTATTGGCACCGGAACTGGAACGGCTGCTGGTGCCGCTGTATCAATGCCTGAGCGGCTTGCAGGCCGTGCAGCGTCTGGGCCATGCGGAGCTGGTGTTGGCGGATAACGGACCGGTGCTGGTGTTGCGCCACCTGGATGCACTCAAGCAGGGCGATCGTCAGGCTTTGCAGCAGTTTGCCCAGCAAAATGGCACCACCGTTTATTTGGCACCGGATAGCGAACGGCTGGAAAAACTGTGCGGTGAAGCGCCGTATTATCAGGTTGACGGGCTACGCTTAGACTTCAATCCGCGCGATTTTATTCAGGTAAATGATGCGGTAAATCAGCAAATGGTGGCCCAGGCCCTTGAATGGCTCGAGATTGAGCCCAATGATCGCATATTGGATCTGTTTTGTGGCATGGGCAACTTTACCCTGCCGCTGGCCAAGCGGGCCAAGGCGGTGGTCGGGATTGAAGGTGTTGCCACGCTGGTAGCGAATGGGCAATATAATGCCGATAGGAATAGGCTCAGTAATGTCTCCTTTTTCCATGAAAATCTGGAAGATGACGTTGCGCGACAACCATGGGCAGCACAGGGATTTGATAAGGTGATGCTGGATCCAGCCCGCGCAGGCGCGGCTGGGGTGATGTCACACATTGTAAAACTGGCGCCAGAGCGCGTGGTGTATATATCCTGTAACCCCACGACGTTGGCACGCGACAGCAAAGTGTTGCTGGACGCCGGTTATCGTCTTGCGCGTGTGCGGATGTTGGATATGTTCCCGCACACGGGGCATCTTGAATCCATGGCGCTGTTTATCCACGGGTCGCGGAAAAAGTAGGGAGAAGTTATGGTCGCGGTAAGAACTGCACATCTGAATACGGCGGGTGAATTCGCGCTTGATGACTGGATAGCCAGCCTGGGGTTGCCCAACCCGCAGTCAGGTGAGCGATTAGCCGCAACCTGGCGTTACTGTGAACAGCAGACGAAAGACCATCCCGATGCGCCGTTGCTGCTATGGCGTGGCCTGGAGATGGTGGAGATCCTCTCGACCCTCAGCATGGATAACGACAGTATGCGCGCGGCGCTGCTGTTCCCGTTGGTGGACGCGGCGATCGTTCCTGAAGCGACCCTTACCGAAGAGTTCGGTTCCGGCATTACCTCCCTGGTGCACGGCGTACGCGATATGGACGCCATCCGCCAACTGAAAGCCACCCACAACGACTCGATGGGCTCCGAGCAGGTCGATAACGTGCGCCGCATGCTGCTGGCGATGGTGGAAGATTTCCGCTGCGTAGTGATCAAGCTGGCAGAGCGTATTGCCCACCTGCGTGAAGTGAAGGATGCGCCGGAAGACGAACGCGTGCTGGCGGCCAAAGAGTGTTCCAATATCTACGCCCCGCTGGCCAACCGCCTCGGCATTGGCCAGTTGAAATGGGAACTGGAAGATTTCTGCTTCCGCTATCTGCATCCCGATGAATACAAACGCATTGCCAAGCTGCTACATGAACGCCGTATCGATCGCGAGCAGTTTATTGATGACTTCGTGGCTTCATTGCATAGCGCGATGGAGATCGAAGGCATCAAGGCGGAAATTTATGGCCGCCCGAAACACATTTATAGCATCTGGCGTAAGATGCAGAAGAAATCTCTGGCGTTCGATGAGCTGTTCGACGTGCGTGCGGTGCGCGTAGTGGTAGAGCGCCTGCAGGATTGCTATGCGGCATTGGGCATCGTCCATACCCATTTCCGCCATCTGCCGGATGAGTTTGACGACTATGTCGCCAACCCGAAACCGAACGGCTATCAGTCGATCCATACCGTGGTGCTCGGGCCGCGTGGCAAAACGCTGGAGATCCAGATCCGCACCCGCCAGATGCACGAAGATGCCGAGCTGGGCGTCGCTGCACACTGGAAATACAAAGAAGGCGCGGTGGTTACGGCGCGTTCCGGCTACGAAGAACGTATTGCCTGGCTGCGTAAGCTGATCGCCTGGCAGGAAGAGATGGCGGACTCGGGCGAAATGCTCGACGAAGTGCGCAGCCAGGTGTTCGACGATCGCGTCTACGTGTTTACGCCGAAGGGCGACGTGGTGGATCTGCCAGCCGGCTCCACGCCGCTGGACTTTGCTTACCATATCCACAGCGACGTCGGTCACCGCTGTATCGGTGCCAAGATCGGCGGCCGTATCGTGCCGTTTACCTACCAGTTGCAGATGGGCGATCAGATTGAAATCATCACTCAGAAGCAGCCGAACCCTAGCCGTGACTGGCTGAACCCGAACCTGGGCTATGTCACCACCAGCCGTGGGCGCTCCAAGATCCACAACTGGTTCCGCAAGCAGGATCGCGATAAAAACATCCTGGCCGGGCGGCAGATGTTGGACAACGAGCTGGAACACCTCGGTATCAGCCTGCGGGAAGCCGAAAAGTTGCTGATCCCGCGTTATAACGTCAACTCGTTGGATGAAGTGTTGGCGAGCATTGGCGGCGGCGATATCCGTCTCAACCAGATGGTGAACTTCCTACAGGGCAAGCTCAACAAACCTAGTGCCGAGGAGCAGGATCGCGAAGCGTTACGCCAACTGACCCAGCAGAAAGCCCCGGCAACCTCGGCCCGCAACAAAGATAATGGCCGCGTGGTGGTCGAAGGCGTCGGCAATCTGATGCACCACATTGCCCGCTGCTGCCAGCCGATCCCGGGTGACGACATTGTCGGCTTTATTACCCAGGGGCGTGGGATCTCGATCCACCGTGCGGATTGCGATCAACTGGCGGAGCTACAGTCTCACGCGCCGGAACGTATCGTGGATGCGGTCTGGGGGGAAAGCTACTCCAGCGGTTATTCGCTGGTGGTACGCGTCGTGGCCAACGATCGCAGCGGTTTGCTGCGTGATATCACCACTATCCTGGCCAACGAGAAGGTCAACGTATTGGGCGTCGCCAGCCGCAGCGACACCAAAAAGCAGCTGGCCACCATCGATATGGACATCGAAATCTATAACCAGGTGGTGCTGGGGCGTGTGCTGGCCAAGCTCAATCAACTGCCCGACGTTATCGACGCCAAACGCCTGCACGGCGCTTGATTTTTGTTTTTTGCTTAAGGGCTCAGCATGCTGGGCCCTTAATTATTCAGAGAGTTCAACATGACCCAACCAACACCACTGCAACGCCTGCTGACCATTATGAAAACCCTGCGCGATCCGCAGGTGGGTTGCCCGTGGGATCGTAAGCAGACCTTCGCCACCATCGCACCTTACACTCTGGAAGAAACCTACGAAGTGCTGGACGCCATTGAGCGCCAGGACTATGCCGAGCTGCGTGATGAACTGGGCGATCTGCTGTTCCAGGTGGTGTTTTATGCTCAGATGGGCCAGGAGCAGGGGCTGTTTGACTTCGACCAGGTGTGCAACGCCATCAGCGACAAGCTGGAACGCCGTCACCCGCATATCTTCGGTGAGGCTGAGGCAGCAGACAGCGCGGCGGTTTCCGCCCGCTGGGAGCAGTTGAAGGCCGGTGAACGAGCAGAGAAAGCGCTGCACTCAGCGCTGGATGATATTCCCAATGCCTTACCGGCGCTGATGAAAGCTCATAAAATCCAGAAGCGCTGTGCCGCGGTCGGCTTCGACTGGAACACCTTGGGGCCGGTCGTAGGCAAAGTATATGAAGAGCTGGATGAAGTGATGCACGAAGCCCAGCAGGCGGTGGTAGACGAGCAGAAGCTGGAAGAGGAAATTGGCGATCTGCTGTTTGCCACGGTCAATCTTTCCCGCCATCTGGGTCATAAGGCGGAAAAGGCGTTGCAGGTGGCCAACCGCAAATTTGAACGCCGCTTCCGCCAGGTTGAGGAGATCGTGCAAAGCCGCGGTCTGACAATGCAGGAAGCCACGTTGGAGCAGATGGAAGAGGCCTGGCAGCAGGTAAAACGCCTGGAAAACTAATTGCCAATACCGTTGTCCTAACTGTGTCGCTTGTTTGATCGGCGACAATATTTGCTCAAGCTGAAACGGTTAAGCTCCGGGTTGTGGATTGCTGAATCTGGTTTAACCGGCAGAAAAGCTCAACAAACTGAAATCTAAGGTGTTTTATTGCATCTAAACTCGGTTTGTACGCAGTTTTTTATGCTAACCCATTGTTTCTAAAAGGCTCTAAAACGGGGGCCGAACGATTAAACCGGGATGAACTCACGAGGGTGGTTGAGATGATGGCAGGTAAAACGATCGTTTGTAGGTCAAGAGAGGTTCGGGTATACTACTTTCCCGTCTTGGTTCTTCCATCGTCTTTAAACCTAAACTCTCAGGTTCAGCATGACAACTAACTATATTTTTGTAACCGGCGGGGTCGTATCCTCTCTGGGTAAAGGCATTGCCGCAGCCTCCTTGGCGGCTATTCTTGAAGCCCGTGGCCTCAACGTTACCATCATGAAACTGGACCCGTACATCAACGTGGATCCGGGCACCATGAGCCCGATTCAGCATGGGGAAGTTTTCGTCACCGAAGACGGGGCAGAAACCGATCTGGATCTGGGTCACTACGAGCGCTTCATCCGTACCAAAATGACGCGTCGTAACAACTTCACCACCGGGCGTATCTACTCTGATGTGCTGCGCAAAGAGCGCCGTGGCGACTATTTGGGTGCCACCGTACAGGTGATCCCACATATCACCAATGCCATTAAAGAACGCATCATCGAAGGCGGCGAAGGCCACGATGTGGTGTTGGTCGAAATCGGCGGCACCGTCGGCGATATCGAATCCCTGCCGTTCCTGGAAGCCATTCGTCAGATGGCCGTCGAAGTGGGCCGTGAGCACACTCTGTACATGCATTTGACGCTGGTGCCATACCTGGCAGCCGCGGGTGAAGTGAAAACCAAACCTACCCAGCATTCGGTAAAAGAACTGCTTTCCATCGGTATTCAGCCAGATGTGCTGATCTGCCGCTCCGATCGCGCAGTTCCTGCTAATGAACGTGCTAAAATCGCTCTTTTCTGTAACGTACCGGAAAAAGCGGTTATCTCCCTGAAAGACGTTGATTCCATTTATAAAATCCCAGGCCTCTTGAAATCTCAGGGCTTGGATGATTATATTTGTAAACGATTCAGCCTGACACCGCCGGAAGCCAATCTGGGCGAGTGGGAGCAGGTGATCTACGAAGAAGCCAATCCAGGCGGCGAAGTGACCATCGGCATGGTCGGCAAATATGTCGAACTGCCAGATGCTTACAAGTCGGTGATCGAAGCGCTCAAGCACGGTGGCTTGAAAAACCGTCTGACCGTCAACATCAAGCTGATCGATTCGCAGGATGTTGAAACCCGCGGCGTTGAAGTGCTGAAAGATCTGGATGCCATCCTGATCCCTGGCGGCTTTGGCTATCGTGGCGTGGAAGGCAAGGTGATGACCGCACGCTACGCGCGTGAAAACAAAATTCCTTATCTGGGCATTTGCCTGGGTATGCAGGTGGCGTTGATGGAGTTTGCGCGCAACGTGGCGGGGATGGAAAATGCTAACTCCACCGAATTTGTGCCAGACTGTAAGTACCCGGTGGTCGCATTGATCACCGAGTGGCGTGACGAAGACGGCAACGTCGAAGTCCGTACCGAAGAAAGCGATCTGGGCGGCACGATGCGCGTCGGCGGCCAGCAATGCCACCTGACCGACAACAGCCTGGTGCGCAAGATGTACGGCGAGCCAACCATCGTGGAACGTCACCGTCACCGTTACGAAGTTAACAACATGCTGTTGAAGCCGATCGAAGCCGCAGGTATGCGTGTGGCGGGTCGTTCTGCGGACAACAAGCTGGTTGAGATTATTGAATTGCCTGATCATCCGTGGTTTGTGGCCTGTCAGTTCCATCCGGAATTTACGTCGACGCCGCGTGATGGACATCCGTTGTTCGCTGGCTTCGTCAAGGCGGCCGGTGAACACCAGAAGCGTCAGGTGAAATAAGAGTTTTAGTAAGCAACGCGCGGCCAAAACCGCGCGTTGTTTGTCTGGAGTTTTAGTTTAACTTGTCTGAGGAAAACCTAATGTCCAAAATCATTAAAGTCATCGGTCGTGAAATCATCGACTCACGCGGCAACCCAACTGTTGAAGCCGAAGTACATCTGGAAGGCGGTTTCGTCGGTCTGGCTGCAGCGCCGTCAGGTGCTTCTACCGGTTCCCGTGAAGCACTGGAACTGCGTGACGGTGACAAGTCTCGTTTCCTGGGTAAAGGCGTACTGAAAGCCGTTGCCGCAGTAAATGGCCCAATCGCTCAGGCGGTTGTGGGTAAAGATGCCAAAGACCAGGCTAACATCGACAAGATCATGATCGATCTGGACGGTACCGAGAACAAATCCCAGTTTGGCGCTAACGCCATCCTGGCTGTTTCTCTGGCTGCTGCCAAGGCCGCTGCTGCCTCTAAAGGTATGCCGCTGTATGAGCACATCGCTGAACTGAACGGCACCCCAGGCAAATTCTCTATGCCGTTGCCTATGATGAACATCATCAACGGTGGTGAGCACGCAGACAACAACGTTGATATTCAAGAGTTCATGATCCAGCCAGTTGGCGCTAAAACGCTGAAAGAAGCCGTGCGTATGGGTTCTGAAGTGTTCCATCACCTGGCTAAAGTACTCAAGAGCAAGGGCATGAACACCGCCGTAGGCGACGAAGGTGGCTATGCGCCAAACCTGGGTTCTAACGCCGAAGCGCTGGCTGTTATCGCTGAAGCGGTAAAAGCGGCAGGTTATGAACTGGGTAAAGACATTACTCTGGCGATGGACTGTGCAGCGTCTGAATTCTACAAAGACGGCAAATACGTGCTGGCTGGCGAAGGCAACAAAGCCTTCACTTCTGAAGAGTTCACTCACTTCCTGGAAGACCTGACCAAGCAATACCCAATCGTGTCTATCGAAGACGGTCTGGACGAATCTGACTGGGATGGTTTCGCATACCAGACCAAAGTGCTGGGCGACAAAATCCAGCTGGTGGGCGACGACCTGTTCGTGACCAACACCAAGATCCTGAAAGAAGGCATCGAGAAAGGCATCGCTAACTCTATCCTGATCAAATTCAACCAGATCGGTTCTCTGACCGAAACTCTGGCTGCAATCAAGATGGCGAAAGACGCAGGCTACACCGCGGTGATCTCTCACCGTTCAGGTGAAACCGAAGATGCTACCATCGCTGACTTGGCGGTAGGCACTGCGGCTGGCCAGATCAAAACCGGTTCTATGAGCCGTTCTGACCGCGTTGCTAAATACAACCAACTGATCCGTATCGAAGAAGCGCTGGGCAACCGCGCACCGTTCAATGGCCTGAAAGAAGTTAAAGGTCAGTAATATAACGGTTTGATTCGTTACTGAATCAGTAAGCAAACGGAGAGTGCCGTAAAGGTACTCTCCGTTTTTTTATGCCTATGTTAAATGAACTCACCAATCTGCGACATGGTGTAAAAATTTATTTAAGATTCTTCTTGGTGGCGGGGAGGGGTATTTCAGCGATAGATTTCCTGTTTTGTGGTGGTATTTTCCAGCCCCGGCGACCTAGTTTTCGACATCTGAATGGTAACTGAACAATCAATAATTATCTAAACAAAGACATTAAAATATTAAAATGACAGGAATATTCCTAACCTTAGGGAATACCCCCTAAAAAGGCCAATATGTTTCAAAATGTTTATTATTGTGGCGTTGTGATTATGGCGATATCTTAACCTATTGATATTTAATGTTTTAATTTACCTAAAAAGCAAGATTAATAGTTGTTACAAAATGTAAATAAATTCTATTATATGCGATTGCGACGAAAAAATGGTTGTTAGGAAAAATCTGGGTTTGTTAGAATAATCTCACATGTCCACAGGGCGTTTTAGAAATATAGTGTGACATGTATATTCTTAGTGAGTTTAAGCCAGTAATTAATTACTGCCAGGACTGCTTTATTGGAAAAAGTAAATTAAAAGGATTTCTTATGAAAATCAAAATGACGGCTCTCGCTTTAATTGCATTCTCTAGCACCTCCATGGCAGATTCAGCCAACACCGTGCAATTCAAGGGTGAAGTGAGTACTCAAACCTGCTCGGTGAATATTAACGGCAATGAAGCCAATCCGGTGGTGTTACTGCAGACGGTTGCGGCCAGCTCGCTCGCTACCAAAGGTGCCACCGCTGGTGACACAACCTTTACCGTTAACGTAACCGGTTGTACTACCGCGGCCAGCGACACCTCCATCAAGACGGTATTTGTGGGCAATAACACGACTACCAATGGCAACCTGGGTAACACCGGTGATGCGACCAAGGTTTCTATTCAACTGTTGGATAGCGATGCCACCACGCCACTGAGCTTTACTACGGGTTCAACGGCCACCACCAGCGCAATGACGCTGGCAACCGGCGCGACATCAACCTCGCAAGAACTGGTTGCCCGTTATTATGCCGAAGAAGCTGGGGTGACTGCAGGTTCAGTGATCGCCACGGCACAATATGCGATTACGTATAAATAATACTCTTCCGCTCCAGGTTGTTTCCGCCACCAGGCTCAAGCCTGATGGCGGGAAATAACCTGTTACCCATAATAACGTCAGCACCGCCCGAAACGCTAAGGGGTGCTGAGTTATTAGTCTTGTTGACTGGTCTCTCTTATGGCGTATACCACACGTACCTTTTCTTGTTGGGCGGCATTGCTGTTCAGCCTGACGTTGCTGATTGTCGATAGCGCTGCTGCCAGTGTCACCATGCTGGGCAACCGAGTGATCTACCCGGCTCAGGCACGCGAGAAAACGCTGCAGTTTACCAACGATGATGCTGCTCCGGCGCTGCTCCAGGTCTGGCTCGATATCGATAATGACAAATCGACGCCCGAAACGGCGGATGCCCCCTTTATCGCATCGCCACAGATTTTCCGGATGAATGCCCATAGCGGGCAAATGGTACGTTTGATGTACACCGGCAAAGGTTTACCGACCGACCGAGAATCCCTGTTTCACCTTAACTTCCTCCAGGTGCCAGCCGTCAAGCAAAGCGAAACGGATAAAAACAAGCTGGTACTGTTGGTCAGCAACCGGTTGAAGGTGTTCTATCGGCCAGAAGGGCTGCCGGGAGAGGGGAATCAGGCGGGTAAACAGTTGCAAATCCAGCGTAATGGCAATGCATTACAGGTCAGTAATCCCACGCCTTATTACGTCAGCATCAGCTATGCCAAAAGCGGCAATAAAAACCTGCATATTGAACCGGCCGATATGGTCGCGCCTTTTTCGCAGGTGAGTTGGCCGCTCGGCTCGGCGTTCCCCAAAGGGAAACTGAAAGTGGTGCTCGGCGTCATGAATGACTACGGGGTAGAGGTTCCCGTAACGTTAGAGACGCCGCACTAAAAAAGGACAGGGAGGTCCTGATGTCGCTTAAAAACTATCCCACATTTCCGCCTCTGCTATCAACGTGCTGCCGCTATGGCCTCTTTTTGCTCTCTTTGGGCGGGATCTCCCTGGCACAAGGCGCGACGGACGACGACTACGCCTTCGACGCCGATTTACTGCGCGGCAGCGTTTTCAGCACTACGCAACTCGAACAGTTCAACCAACAGGATCTGGTGACGCCAGGCAACTATGAGGTCGAACTGTTTACCAACGGCGTATTTGTTGAACGCAGCAAAATCCGCTTTGTTTTGGGTGACGATCGGCGCGTTTTTCCGTGTTTTGACCGACAACAGCTGGAACGCCTTGGTCTAAAGGAGGTGCCGGTGGCGCCTGCGGAAGGCTGCCTGCAACCTGGACGCGATCTTAAAGATATTCAGGTTCAGGCCGATATGTCACAACTAAGATTGGATCTCAGTATCCCACAGAGTTTGTTGAACCATAAACCCCGTGGCAGCGTCAGCCCTGACAGCCTGAGCAGCGGTGAAACAATGGCGTTTTTCAACTACAACGTTAACCAATATCACGTCAACTACCGCCAGGGGCAGACCAAGGATCTCAATTCCACCTTCGCCAATCTGAATGGGGGTTTTAACCTGGGGCTATGGCGTTACCGCCAGCAATCCAGCTTCCGTTTTGATAATGAATTTGGCAGCCATTGGGATACCAGCCGCCGCTATGTCCAGCGGGCGGTGCTGCCGTTACGCAGTGAGGTTTTGCTGGGAGAAGGTTTTACCGACGGCCATTTCTTCGCCGGGCTGGGGTTTCGCGGTGTCCGGATGACGTCGGACGATCGTATGTTGCCGGACTCGCTGCGAGGCTATGCTCCCGTGGTGCGCGGTATTGCTAACAGTAACGCCAGGGTGACCGTGTTTCAGGGCAAAAGCCAACTGTATGAAACCACGGTGGCCCCTGGTCCCTTTGCGATTGACGATCTGTTTGCCACCAACTTCTCCGGTGACCTGACGGTGGTGGTGACCGAGGCAGATGGTAGCGTCAGCACCTTTACCGTGCCATTCTCTGCCGTTCCCCAATCCATGCGCCCCGGCTCCTCACGTTATTCGGCGACTCTTGGTCGATCGCGCTTTATCGGCGACAACGATCTTTTCAGTGAGCTGACCTGGCAGTATGGTTTGAGCAACTCTCTGACGTTTAATACTGGCAACCAGTTGGCCGATGGTTATCAGGCCTTGATGCTGGGTGGGGTCTACAGTAACTCGCTGGGTGCTTTTGGCCTGGATAGCACTTTTTCCCATGCCAGCCTGCCGGAAGGCACCACCTCGGGCTGGATGCTGCACCTGTCCTATAGCAAAAGCTTTACCCCAACGGATACCACGCTTTCCATCGCCGGGTATCGTTACTCCACCGAAGGGTTTCGTGATTTGAGCGATGTGCTTGGCGTACGTCAGGCAGAACGCAGTGGACAAAGTTGGCAATCCGATTCCTATCGCCAGCAGTCGCGCTTTGAAGTGGCCGTCAATCAGGGGATCGGCTCATTGGGTAACCTGACGCTGTCAGGCTCTACGCAGGATTATCGCGATGGGCGTGGCCGGGATAATCAGCTACAGTTTGGGTGGGGCAAGGTATTTGGCAACGGCGTCGCGTTGAACCTTTCGGTGACGCGTACCCGTAGCCTGAACGGCAACAATAGTGCCTATTACGACGGAAATCAGCCTTATGTGAATAGCAATGGTTTCGCGAGTACCAACACCTCGCAAACCGTTAGTTCGCTCTCGGTTTCCTTTCCTCTTGGCCGTTCTTCTTCTGCGCCAACGGCATCGTTGTTCTCTAATCATAGCCAAGGACAGGGGGGGAGTTATCAGGCGGCGATCTCGGGCAACATGGGGGAGACGCAGCAGGTCGGTTATGGGCTTAATTTCACTACCGACGATAATAACCATAACAGCATCTGGGGGGGGAATCTGCAAACCCGCCTGCCTTATGCCAGTGCCACCGGCTCGGTTTCAGCATCCAGCCAATATTGGCAGGGATCGGCAGCACTACAGGGGGCAGTGGTTGCCCATCGCGGTGGAGTCACGCTTGGGCCTTATGTTGGGGATACCTTTGCCCTGATCGATGCCCCTGGTGCGCGTGGTGCGCAAGTGATGGATGGGCAGGGTGCCCGTGTCGATCGTTTCGGCTATGCGCTGGTTCCTTCGTTGGTGCCCTATCATTTCAATACCGTGGCTCTGAATCCACAGGGGATGAGCAGCAAAGCAGAATTGGAAGATGGGCAACAGCGCGTGGCACCTTTCGCAGGAGCCACGGTGCGTCTGCACTTCAAAACGATACGAGGTCAGGCGGTGCTGATCAAGGTTCAGCGGCCAGATGGCAGCATCATCCCGATGGGGACCTCGGTCTTTGATGAGAACAATAATGATGTCGGCATGGTCGGCCAGGCTAATCAGGTCTATCTGCGCAGCGATAAACCGCAGGGGAAATTGACCTTACGCTGGGGAAAAGGGGCGACTGAAAGATGCAGCTTGCCCTATAAATTACCCCCACCAAGCGATGAGCCGATCCTGTTATTGAAGGCGACATGCCGCTGATTTACCGATTTTCCACCGGAGGTTATGCCATGAAGTTATTTTCACTGCTGCGGTTGGCGCTGTTGGGAGGCCTATTTGCAGGGGTCTGCCTACCAGCGGCGGCCAGATGCACCCGCGTTTCGCCAGCCATTGACTCCGGTTGCGACGCCTGTGGCGTCGGGATCGGCCTGGGGCGTATCAACCTGACCAGCACATACCTGCAGCCCGTAGGCACGCCGCTGGGCAGTAGCGTGTTTGATTTCACCTCCGGCGTCCGTTACCCAGATCCGAACAAAGTTTTGTATGAGTGCGATGCTAGCGACGTCGGGCAGATTTTTGAAGTGTTTGCCACCAACGGTGACGACCGGGTGGGGGGGTATTATGATTTAGGGGCGGCGGACGGCAATCCCAACTATTTTGCCACCTACTTCCCCTATGTCGGTATTCGTCTCACTCATCTGGATTCGGGCAAGGTATTTACCCGTTACTGGCAGGCAACGCCGATCACCCGTTATGCCACCGTGGGTAACAAGATCCAGGTCCGGGTCAAGGATTTCAGCCCCATCCGGGCAGATCTGATCCGCATCAGCTCGCTCCCTGGCCGTGGAGCCAGTAACTACTGTGGTTACAGTGCCTCTAATCCATTGACTGGCATGGCTTCCACCACGGGTAATTCGAACTATACCTGCATCCAGCCTAATGGCTATGTGACCTTTCAAGGGCCGGGTATTGCGTCTGATCCTATTGGTAGCGATTCAGCCACCAACTATTCGACCTGGGGAACCGGGCGTTGGAACGCGATGGGGATGGGGACGTCGCCGATTTCTTCTCTTTCTTACACCGCCACCTGTGTGGCACGTAACGTCACGCCGCTGGTGATCCTGCCCACGCTTTCCGTCGGTCAATTAACCGCGGGGCGAACCTCGCAGGCCCAGTTCACCATCAATATCGAATGTGATAATGCAGCCGTTTCGGGGATTAGTACCAATCGTACGGCCTTGGGTCTGCAAGTCCCTTATGCCAGCTTTGCTCTGGCGCAACAGCTTGGTCTGGTCAACGCCAGCGGTGGCGTCAGCTATCTGCTCTCTGACGGTTATGGCACGGACAGCAGTGTAGCGACCGGCGTGGGAATTGCACTCTCTAACAGTAGCAACGGTACGCCAATGAACTTTGTCGGCTGGGCTCGTTGTAGTGCTGGCCAGTGCCCACAGGGTAACAATGCGGGTTGGTATCCAGTTCTCGATGGCGCAAGCAGCGGGGGCAGTACCGCGACGGGGTATACTCATTACACCACGCAGTTGACAGCCACATTATCACGCTTGCCGGGCCAGACCGTTACGGCGGGCAAGGTTGATGCCAAGGCGTATGTTTGGGTCAAGGTACAGTAGAGAACATTATGAAGAAAATCGTCTGTACGCTACTGCTGCTCGGTGGCTTGTTACCTGCCATGCTGGCTCAGGCTGGCATTATTGCCTCCGCGACGCGAGTGATTTTTCGTGAGGGCGATAATGAAAAAAGCTTGATGCTCCTCAATACCAACGACTATCCGATAGTGGTGCAAACCTGGGTAGACGATGGGGATGTCAATGCGGCCCCTGAGCAATCAACAGCGCCTTTTGTCAGCTTGCCTGCGGTATTTAGCATGCAGCCCAAGACCATGAAAGGGCTGAGGCTGATTTATAACCAGCAGTCACTGCCAACGGATAGGGAATCGGTCTTCTGGATTAATCTGTACGAAATTCCACCAACACGTCCGGTGATCCCCCCGCTTCAGCCTAGCGTGACCATGGCGATGAACACCCAGATGAAGATTTTCTATCGGCCCAAGGCGGTAGTCGCGGCAGAGAAGGATGCGCCCAAGCCGGTGTTCACACTGAAAAAGGAAGATAATCATTATGTCTTGCTGTGCGATAACCCGTCGCCGGTTTATCTCTCTTTTTCCCGTCTTGCGTTGCGCATTGGTCAGCAAGATTATCCGGTGCAACAAGAGAGCGATATGATGACGCCGCCTTTTGGCAGCAAAAAGTATCGGATTGATGGTATTGTTCAATCAGGAGCTATCTCCTCAGCGATGGTCAACGCCGCCATTATCGATGACCAGGGTAATGCGGTCGATCAACAATATGCCGTACGGAAATAACAGGCCTCACCTTGTGGCCAAATAGAGAAAAAGATGCTACCCAATAAACCTCAGATCGAACTTGAATTGGCACAACGGGCCGCCAGGATAAGAAGCTCGGGGCGGTTCCATCAGGCGATAATTAAACACGCCGTGATGATAGATGAAACCTATCGGAATCATCCTATGTTCTACAAAATCATCTTTCGTAACAGCCGCTTTATTATCTGCTCGACTCTGCTGGCCATTTATTACAACCAAAGAGAGGCCGCCCTGAAGGATGTTAAAGCCTTTTTTAAAGACAAAGATATTATCAGCGAGAACGCATTGGATTCGTTTCTGTTCTTTCTGCGCGTAGGGCGCTGGCTGGAGGTCAAGAAGGACAATCAAGACCGGCGCACGCTGTTGTTTAGGCCTACCCCGAATGCTTTGCGCCAAACCCATGAGCTGGTTTCCTCGATGGCGCTGCCCTATCAAACGTTAGCCCCCGAAATTCCGGTTGCCGACCTGTTGGATCAGAGCTGGTTTTTACCTGCGTTCTTCAAGGTTTACGGCCAACTGATGATACAGGAGATCTATCTGATCGATCTGGTTCCACAGGCCGCATTATTTATTACTAAAGATGCGGGCCATATGGTGTTACTGATGCTCTTTATAGAAAGTATCCGTCATAATTCCCACGTGCTGTTTTTGTCTTCGGCGGAGATCGCCAAGTTTAGCTCGGTGTCCCGTACGCATATCAATCGGATCCTGCTGGCGGCGGAAAAATCGGGCCTGCTCACCACCAAAAATAACGTGCTGATTGAGTTAAATAGCTCGTTTATTGAGATGGCAGAACGCTACTTTAGCCTGTATATGGCGATGGTGGGTTACAGCCTGGATGGAGCATGTCAGCAACATAACCAGCTCTGCCAGAAAAGCCACGATAATGATTTAGTTTTAAAATGAAATTCATAGCATTAAATTAACTGTCATGAACTCTGTTTTTATTCTCATAATACCATGATTTCATTGGTTTAATATAAATCCTATTTTTATATTCCTTTTTATTATGTCTTATGGTTATTAGCTATTAGACTTTTAGTTCCTTCACGGAAATATCTGCTTTCTCCTTCTGGATTAAATGCCTTAAATAGAGTCAGTGTAATAATGCCATGGCTAACGTACTTTGTTGTATGCAGACAGAGAGGTTGGAATGTGAAGTAGGATAATTATTGTATGTGGTGGTACGGGAGGTCCCCTAGTGGCCAATCTTTTGGCCGCCAAGTGACATCGGGAGGTTATCAATGATCAGGTTGAAATCATGATGGTTTCTGACCCACCGGTGCATTATTACAAGCCCGCGTTCATGTATGTCACCATGAGTGTCTTGTTCAAACAAGGACTGACCAGGTCACAGCGAAGTCTATACGGCCAGAGATACCGTTTACATGGTCAGGCTCCTAAGGCTTTCACCAAGCTGACGGCAACTCTTGGGCGAGTAAACCTGCCGCAGCGGGCACCAGCCTCATTAATCGAGGCTGGTGGGCTGGTTGTTAGCGGCTTTCTGTTGAGACTACGGCAGAGGTTTCCCCACCTTTTTTGCGTACCCACAACGTATAAGCCAGCGTCAGGAAGGCTACCCAGACTAGCCCGACATACAGCGCGATACGGCTTTCCTCGAAGTAACCGAGCAGGCCGATCACAAACACCATAAACGCCGTTGCCAATGCAGGAGCTACTGGCCACCAAGGTACTGGGAAGCTCAGCTTGGCCACTTCATCTTTAGTGAGCGTGCGGCGCATGGCGATCTGCGACATCAGGATCATCAACCACACCCACACCGTGGCAAAGGTGGCAATGGAGGCAATGATGATAAAGATCTGTTTGGGGATCAGATAGTTGAGCACTACGGCCAGCAGCAGGGCAATGGACATCACCAACACCGTCATCCACGGTACGCCGTTACCGGTCAGCTTGGTGAAGGCCTTAGGTGCTTGCCCATCTTGCGCCATGCCGTACATCATGCGGCCAGCGCCGAAGATGTCGCTGTTGATAGCGGAGATGGCAGCGGTGATCACCACGACGTTCAACACGTTAGCCGCCGAGCTGATGCCCATATGGCTGAAAATCTCGACAAACGGGCTACCGTTCTGGCCGATGCTGTTCCACGGATAGATAGACATCAATACCAGCAGGGTCAGCACGTAGAACAGCAGGATACGGACCGGCACGGCGTTGATCGCCTTGGGCAGCACCTTGGCGGGATCTTTGGCTTCGCTGGCGGTGATACCGATAATTTCAATCCCGCCGAAGGCGAACATTACCACCGCCAGGGAGGCAATGACGCCACCAATACCGTTAGGCATAAAGCCACCGTGTTGCCACAGATTGCTGAAGCCGGTCGCTTCCTGCGTGACACCGAAGCCGAACAACATCACGGCAGCCCCACCAACGATCATCGCCACGATGGCGGCAACCTTGACCAGCGACAGCCAGAACTCCATCTCGCCAAACACTTTGACGCTGCACAGGTTAAGCGCGCCGATAAACAGAATGATGCTCAGTACCCAGACCCATTGAGCGACATCCGGGAACCATAGCCCCATATAGATGCCGAAGGCCGTCACGTCGGCCAGGGCCACGATCACCATTTCAAAGGTATAAGTCCATCCGGTGAGGAAGCCCGCCAACGGGCCGAGGTAATGGCTGGCGTAGTGGCCGAAGGAGCCGGAGACGGGCTGATGCACCGCCATCTCCCCCAAGGCACGCATGACCATAAATACCGCCGCGCCACCCACCAGATAGGCAAGCAGTACGGCCGGGCCAGCCAGTTGAATAGCGCCAGCGGAACCATAGAACAGACCGGTACCGATGGCCGAACCCAGTGCCATAAAGCGGATGTGTCGCGCGTTCAGGCCACGCCGGAGCTGGGGTTTCTCATTACGCATGTTGCTTCTCCGTTTTAATCATATTGTTGTCGGACAGGCAGCGCTATCCGCACAGGGGGAACGAACCCCGGCGGGATAGAGGACGAATTGTGCAGGGTAATAGGCCGTGCTCCAGACTGACGGGGCACGGCCTAAAGGCGTTACGCCTGGCTAGGTAACAAAGTGGCTGGGATCAGCGCGGTCAGATGGCCTGCTGCCAACAGTTGGCTGGCTGCTTCGATATCGGGGGCGAAGAACCGATCCTTATCGTAGTAGGCGACATGTTCGCGCAGTAGATGCCGAGCCTGCTCCAGCCCTGCAGTGGTTTGCAGACCTTTACGCAGATCCAGCCCCTGGCAGGCCGCTAGCCATTCTACGGCCAGAATGCCGCGGACGTTATCCGCCATTTCCCACAGGCGACGGCCCGCTGCCGGCGCCATCGAGACATGGTCTTCCTGGTTGGCCGAGGTTGGGATACTGTCAACGCTGGCCGGGTGCGCCAGTGCCTTGTTCTCGCTGGTCAGCGCGGCGGCGGTGACCTGGGCAATCATAAAGCCGGAGTTCACCCCGCCGTTATCCACCAGGAACGGTGGCAACTGCGACATGTGCTTATCCATCATCAGTGAAATACGGCGCTCGGAGAGTGAACCGATTTCGGCAAACGCTAGCGCCAGGTTATCGGCAGCCATGGCTACCGGTTCGGCGTGGAAGTTGCCGCCGGACAGCACATCGCCCTGCTCGGCAAATACCAACGGGTTATCGGAAACGGCGTTGGCCTCGATCTCCAGCACTTCTGCGGCCTGGCGGATCTGCGTCAGGCAGGCACCCATTACCTGCGGTTGGCAGCGCAGGGAGTAAGGATCCTGCACTTTTTCGCAGTTGGCGTGTGAGTCTGACACGGCGCTACGCGCACCAAGCAGGTGGCGATAAGCGGCGGCGGCGTCGATCTGCCCACGCTGGCCACGTACTTCATGAATGCGTGGATCGAACGGGCTGCGAGATCCCAGTGCGGCTTCCACGGTCAGGCTGCCGGTGACGGTGGCGGCAGCAAACAGATCTTCGGCATCAAACAGGCCACGCAGCGCAAAGGCGGCGGAAACCTGGGTGCCGTTCAGTAGCGCCAGGCCCTCTTTGGCTGCCAGCGTTAACGGCTTCAGACCCGCTTTGGCCAGCGCCTCGGTGGCCGGTAACCACTCGCCCTGATAGCGGGCTTTACCTTCGCCCAACAGCACCAGACTCATGTGCGCCAGCGGGGCCAGATCGCCTGAAGCGCCGACGGAGCCTTTCAGCGGGATATGTGGATACACCTCGGCGTTCACCAGCGCCATCAGCGCCTGGATCACTTCCAGACGGATGCCGGAGAAACCACGCGACAGGCTGTTAATCTTCAGCACCATAATCAGGCGCACCAGGTTGTCATCGGTAGGTGCACCCACACCGGCCGCATGTGACAGCACGATGGAACGTTGCAGATTCTCCAAATCTTCGCGGGCGATACGGGTGGAAGCCAGCAGGCCAAAGCCGGTATTGATACCGTAAGTGGTGCGGTTCTCTTCCACAATGCGTTCCACGCAGGAAACGCTCTGCTGGATCGCGCCATAGGCGTTGTCGTCCAGCGTCAGTGTGACCGGGTGCTGATAAACCTGGCGCAGTTCGGCAAGCGTCAGCTTACCTGGGCGGATAGTCAGAGCCTTCATGCTTTTTCTCCCTGAGTAGCGGCAACCATTGGCAGGTTCAGACCTTGCTCGCGGGCGCAGTCGATAGCGATCTCGTAACCCGCATCGGCATGGCGCATGACGCCGGTGGCCGGGTCGTTATGCAGCACGCGGGCGATACGCTCGGCGGCTTCATCGGTGCCGTCACAGACGATCACCATGCCGGAGTGTTGGGAGAAGCCCATGCCGACGCCGCCGCCGTGATGCAGAGACACCCAGGTGGCACCGCTAGCGGTGTTGAGCAGGGCGTTGAGCAGCGGCCAGTCGGATACGGCATCAGAGCCGTCTTTCATTGATTCGGTTTCACGGTTCGGGCTGGCGACCGAGCCGGAATCCAGGTGGTCACGACCAATGACGATTGGAGCAGAGAGTTCGCCGCGGCGTACCATCTCGTTAAACGCCAGGCCCAACTTGGCACGTTGGCCCAGGCCGACCCAGCAGATACGGGCTGGCAGGCCCTGGAAGCTGATGCGCTCACGTGCCATATCTAACCAACGGTGCAGGTGCTCATCGTCTGGGATCAGCTCTTTGACCATGGCGTCGGTCTTGTAGATATCCTGCGGATCGCCAGATAGCGCCGCCCAACGGAACGGACCGACGCCACGGCAGAACAGCGGGCGAATATACGCAGGTACAAAGCCTGGGAAGTCAAAGGCGTTATCAACGCCCATCTCTTTGGCCATCTGGCGAATGTTGTTGCCGTAGTCGAAGGTAGGCACGCCCATTTTCTGGAACGCCAGCATGGCTTCTACGTGTTCGGCCATTGACTGTTTGGCAGCCTTCACCACCACCGCAGGTTCGGTTTGTGCACGGCGGCGATACTCTTCCCAGCTCCAGCCTTTTGGCAGGTAACCGTTGAGCGGATCGTGGGCGCTGGTCTGGTCGGTAACCATGTCCGGGCGAACGCCACGCTTGACCAGCTCCGGCAGGATTTCTGCCGCATTGCCACACAGGGCAATCGAGATGGCTTTGCCTTCGGCGCAGTACTTTTTCAGGCGCGCCAGTGCGTCATCCAGATCGGTGGCCTGCTCATCGACGTAGCGGGTTTTCAGGCGGAAATCGATGCGGCTCTGCTGGCATTCGATGTTCAGCGAGCTGGCTCCGGCCAAGGTAGCGGCCAGTGGCTGTGCGCCACCCATACCACCCAGCCCGGCGGTCAGCACCCAGCGGCCTTTCAGGCTGCCGTCGTAATGCTGGCGGCCAGCTTCGACGAAGGTTTCGTAAGTGCCCTGCACGATGCCCTGGCTACCGATGTAGATCCAGCTGCCAGCGGTCATCTGGCCATACATCGCCAGACCCTTGGCATCCAGTTCGTTAAAGTGTTCCCAGGTTGCCCAGTGAGGCACCAGGTTGGAGTTGGCAATCAGCACGCGCGGGGCGTTACTGTGCGTTTTGAACACGCCGACCGGCTTGCCGGACTGCACCAGCAAGGTTTCGTCGTCTTCCAGAGTTTTGAGGGTGGCAACAATCTTGTCGTAACAGTCCCAGTCACGGGCTGCGCGGCCGATACCGCCATAAACGACCAGTTCGTGTGGATTCTCAGCCACTTCAGGATCGAGGTTGTTCATCAGCATGCGCAGCGGCGCTTCGGTCAGCCAGCTTTTGGCGTTCAATTGTGTGCCGCGGGGCGCGCGAATATCAACATGGCGAACTTTGTTATTTGCAGTCACAGCTAGTTCCTCAAACAGTATCGGTACAAATCTCATCTTATGACGGCAACTCACAGGCCATAACAATGAGCGGGGTTTATTAACATATACTTGTATGTACAAGCATATGCAACAGCGGCGACAATTTGCGAAAAATGGCATAAGCAAATGTTATTTGTGTTTTAAATCATGTTGTTATGTTTTATTTTCGGATTAAGACCATTAGCCGGACGTGGCAAAACAGTGAGCTGCTCTACAAAAATGAATTAAAATAGTGTCATTTTTGAGCGACAAATCACAATAATTTTACATCTGGATTACAACTAAGCGGGAGAGATAAAAAAAACGTATTACCGGAGGATTGGGAGACAACGATTTGTAGGGCGCTGCATACAGCGCCCATTAATATAATCAATAGGTTAGATAGCCGGTTGCAATGCGCTTGAACGCGTCATTTTAAATACCGTGGCCAGGCTGGCTAGCAGCGCCGGGATCGCCAGGAACAGCAAAATACTCTGCACCTGCCACTCCATCGCCAGTAGCTGAGCCGCCATCATGGTGCCAGCCACGCCGCCAAAGCGGCCAATCCCCTGCATCCAGGCAATACCGGTAGCGCGGCTGTGCGTTGGGTAGTAGGTGGCAGCCAGGGTTTGCAGGCCGGATTGTGCGCCGTTCATGGTAATGCCCATCAGGAAGATAAAGGCGCCGAGCAGCACGATCTGGCTATCCTCGGTGGCCATCGCCACAATCAGCAGGGCGCTGATGGCAAAGCCGGTGGAAACCACCTTGTGGGCATTCCAGCGGTCCATCAACCAGCCAGCCATCAGGATCCCCAGCGTACCGCCGAAGGTGAACAGCGACGTCAGGATCGCCGATTGCTCAAGCTGATACCCCAACCCTTGCATCAACAGCGGCATCCAGCTCAGTAATACGTAGTAGATCACCAATCCCATAAAATAGGTGAGCCACAGCATCAGTGTCCCCACCAGGTAGGGGCGGCTGAACAGCAGGCCGACGCTGGTCTTCGACAGGGCCAGCTTGTCCTCATACAGGTAGAAACGGGAGATGTGGCTGATGTTATAGCTGATAAAACGTTGGGCAATCTGTTTGATTTTAGCGGCATCTTGCCCACGGTTAACCATGTATTTCACCGATTCCGGCAGCAGCAGGATCAACAGCACGGTGAGCAATAGCGGGGCAATGGCCCCCAGCAGCAACACGCTGTGCCAGCCGTAAGCGGGGATCAGCCAGGAAGAGATGGCGCCACCGCCTGCCGCCCCCAGCGGAAAGCCACAGTACATGGTGTTAATGGCCAGCGATCGGCAGCGCTGCGGAGCATATTCGGAGATCAGCGTGATGGCGTTTGGCATGGCGGCACCCAGCCCAAGCCCGGTGAGGAAGCGCCACAGCGTCAGGCTATTGAGTGAACCCGCGTAGGCGGTAGCCAGGCTGGAAAGGCCAAAGAACAGGCAGGAGAACACCAGCACCCGTTTGCGGCCAACGCGGTCAGAAATCGGCCCGGCAACCAGGGCTCCTAACGAAAGGCCAAGCAGCGCCGCGCTTAATACCGGCCCCAGATCCTGTTTCACGATCCCCCAGTCTTTGGCCACCGAAGGGGCGATATAGCCCATCGCCGCGGTATCGTAACCGTCAATTGCCAGGATCAGAAAACCCAGGATGATCAGGGTCCAGTGAAACAGCGAAAATTTGCTGTCGTCGATAGCCTGCTGAATATTCAACTCGGTGGAATGGGCCATAGTTTCCTTAAACGCAGATAGGATGTTGATGGATCGTCGGAACTGCGCCCGACTTGTGCCTGCCTGTCTATACATCTGCGTCACAGGCGCTTTTATGTCAAATATTTTTGTTTTAAATGTTAATTTTATGTTTGTTTTGAGCGGTGGATAACATGGGGGGTTGGTGTTAAATCTGCAATAAACGTCACCTATTAGCAGGTTAACCGGAGAAAGCTGCTGGTCATCGCCGAACGGACAAAATTTAATACACTTTTCCAGGTTTGGTCGCCCGGTCGGGATCTGCGATAATGCGTCTTTACCTAGACAGATTGAGAAAGCGATGCAGTACCCGATTAATGAGATGTTCCAGACTTTGCAGGGCGAAGGCTATTTCACCGGCGTTCCGGCCATTTTTATTCGCCTACAGGGTTGCCCGGTGGGATGCAGCTGGTGCGATACCAAACACACCTGGGAAAAGGACGCCGATCGGGAAGTGGATATGCAACGCATCCTGGTGAAAACTGCCGAGAGTGATGCCTGGGGAAGCGCCAGTGCGGAACAATTGCTGGAGGTGGTCGAACAGCAGGGCTATACCGCGCGCCATATCGTGATCACCGGCGGTGAGCCGTGCATCTATGATCTGATCCCGTTGACCAAACTGTTTGAGAATGCGGGCTACGGCTGCCAAATTGAAACCAGTGGCACCCATGAAGTCCTCTGTTCCCCCAATACCTGGGTCACCGTTTCACCCAAAGTGAATATGCGCGGTGGTTTGAAGGTAGTAGAGCAGGCGCTGATGCGGGCCGATGAGATCAAGCATCCGGTCGGGCGTGAACGTGATATTGAGGCGTTGGATGAGCTGCTGGCAACGTTGCACGACGAAAAACACCGTATTATCGCTTTGCAGCCGATCAGCCAGAAAGAAGAGGCGACGCGGTTGTGTATTGAGACCTGCATTGCCCGCAACTGGCGGCTTTCGATGCAGACGCATAAGTATTTGAATATTGCTTAAGACCTACCCCTCACCCCAACCCTCTCCCACAGGGAGAGGGAGCTGCCCGGAGCCTTTGGTGGGATCGTGCTGCTTCAGAAAAGGGGAGTAAGAACAAGAAAGGAAAGTAAAACGCTGAGCAATCAACGAACTCGATCGGTTCCCTCTCCTTGGGGTTAGGGTGAGGGAGATTGCACCGGAGCCAATCGCCTCACCCTGAGCCTTGCCCTGTTAACCTTTATATACGCAGCCTGCGGTACAGGTCTCTTTGACCATCACTGCCGACAATTCAGGCAGCTGCGGTTTCAACTGCTGCCAGATCCAGGCGGCGAGCACTTCGCTGGTCGGGTTCTCCAAGCCAGGAATATCGTTCAGATTATAATGATCCAGGCGCTGCCAAATCGGCTTGAAAGCGGCCTTCAGCTCGGCAAAATCCATCACCCAACCGGTATGGGCGTCTACTTCCCCGGTCACTTCAATACGCACCATAAACGAATGCCCGTGCAGGCGGCCACATTTATGGCCCTCCGGCACGTTTGGCAGATGGTGTGCGGCTTCAA
This sequence comes from Serratia sp. JSRIV004, assembly GCF_019968705.1. Classification (NCBI taxonomy): domain Bacteria; kingdom Pseudomonadati; phylum Pseudomonadota; class Gammaproteobacteria; order Enterobacterales; family Yersiniaceae; genus Serratia; species Serratia sp. JSRIV004. The sequence continues at coordinate 1,153,085 of NZ_CP074140.1, forward strand.
ACTGAAAATCTTTAAATAGCGTGGTTGCCATTATTACGGCCTCATTGACTCAAAAACCGCCGAATACTAACGGAAAGCGGCCCTGGTTACTATCTTTTGGGCTGCTTCAGGGGAGATCCAGGGGCGCAGCATGTAGCGCTGCTGGCATTTTTTATTTGGGCGGGATTGAGCCGATAGGGGGACGTTATCCACCTCAAATGCGAGTCATTCAAACTTTGAGAAATTAACTCATTAAATAACAATGAATTAAAAATAAACATCTAACGATTTAGCCACTATCCCTTACCAGGAAAACTGCTTAGTCGTTTTGGTTATTAATTATTGCTATCCCTTATTTAATCGTTGCAATGACGCTCGGTAACCTTACAAACTCTCCTGGTCTTTTCAGGACATTACACAACAACAATTACAGCGACTGACACTGGCTAAGCATAGGATATCCGTACCGCGATGACGACTCAGGTTCCTCCAACATCTTTGCTCCCGCTGACCCCCGAACAGCTTTCGAGTTTGCAGGCCGTCATTGGCGGGTACTCCCCAACGCAGCTGGCGTGGCTCTCTGGTTATTTCTGGGGCAGGGTTAATCAGCAGCCGGGAAGCGTGGCTTCAGCACCGGTTGCTGCGGCCCCTGCGGCCAGCATCACCCTGATTTCTGCTTCCCAGACCGGTAACGCACGCCGTCTGGCCGAACAGCTACGCGACGATCTGCTGGCGGCGAAGCTGAGCGTCACCCTGGTGAATGCCGGTGACTACAAGTTCAAGCAAATCGCCCAGGAGCGTCTGCTGGTGGTGGTCGCCTCCACTCAAGGGGAAGGGGAGCCAGCGGAAGAAGCGGTGGCGCTGCACAAATTCCTGCATTCGAAAAAAGCCCCCAAACTCAATGAAACCGCCTTTGCGGTGTTTGGCCTGGGGGATAGCTCTTATGAGAATTTCTGCCAGTCCGGCAAAGACTTTGATAGCAAGCTGGCCGAGCTGGGGGCCGAGCGCCTGGTGGAGCGCATCGATGCGGATGTGGATTATCAGGAACTGGCTATCGCCTGGCGCAAGCAGGTGGTGGAAGTCCTGAAGGCCCGAGCACCAGCGGAAAACAGTGCTCCGGCAGCATTGGCCAGCGGTGCGGTCGATCAGTTGGACAGCAGCCCCTACAGCAAAGAACAACCACTGACCGCGCAACTGGCGGCCAAGCAAAAGATCACTGGCCGCGCTTCCGATAAAGATGTGCGCCATATAGAGATCGATTTAGGCGATTCCGGCCTGCGCTATCAGCCGGGCGATGCCTTGGGCGTATGGTTTGACAACGATCCGGCGCTGGTGGAGGAGCTGGTTCAACTGCTGTGGCTGAAAGGCGACGAACCGGTCGAAGTTGAGGGGCAAACCCTGTCGCTGCGTGAAGCTTTGCGTAGCCACTTTGAACTGACGCAGAACACTACGCCGATCGTGGAAAAATATGCCGGGCTGTCGCGAGACGAAAAGCTGATTGGCCTGCTGGCTGACAAGCCTAAACTGCAACACTACGCCCATAACACCCCGATTGTGGACATGGTACGCCAGGCTCCGGCCGACCTGAACGCAGAGCAGTTACTCAGCCTGCTGCGCCCGCTGACGCCGCGCCTGTACTCCATCGCCTCCTCTCAGGCAGAGAATGAAAACGAAGTGCACATCACCGTTGGTGTGGTGCGTTACGACATTGATGGCCGCAGCCGTGCCGGTGGGGCTTCCAGCTTCCTGGCCGATCGTCTGGAAGAGGAAGGCGAACTGCGGGTGTTTATCGAACATAACGACAACTTCCGTTTGCCCGCCAACCCGGAAACGCCGGTGATCATGATCGGTCCAGGTACCGGCATTGCCCCGTTCCGCGCCTTTATGCAGCAACGTGAAGCGGAAGGTGCCGGGGGCAAGAACTGGCTGTTCTTCGGCAATCCGCACTTTACCGAAGACTTCCTGTACCAGGTTGAATGGCAGCGCTATGTAAAAGAGGGTCTGCTAACCCGCATCGATCTTGCTTGGTCACGGGATCAACAGCATAAGGTTTACGTGCAGGACAAGCTGCGTGAGCAGGGCGCGGAAATCTGGAACTGGATCCAGCAGGGCGCGCACATCTATGTCTGTGGCGATGCCAACCGCATGGCGAAAGACGTTGAAAACACATTGTTAGCACTGGTGGCCGAGCACGGTGGTATGGATACTGAGCTGGCAGACGAATTCTTAAGCGAGCTGCGCCTTGAGCGCCGTTATCAGCGAGACGTTTACTAATGAGTGATAAACATCCTGGACCTCTGGTGGTTGAAGGCAAACTGACCGATGCTGAGCGTCTGAAGAAAGAGAGTAACTTCCTGCGCGGAACCATTGCCGAAGATTTACAAGACGGTCTGACCGGCGGCTTTACCGGCGATAACTTCTTGCTGATCCGTTTCCACGGCATGTACCAACAGGACGATCGCGATATTCGCGCCGAACGTGCCGAACAAAAACTCGAGCCGCGCCACGCCATGATGCTGCGCTGCCGCTTGCCAGGCGGGATTATTTCCCCGCAACAGTGGCTGGGGATCGACAAATTTGCCGCGGAAAGCACGCTGTACGGCAGCATCCGTATCACCAACCGGCAGACGTTCCAGTTCCATGGCATCGTCAAAGGTAACGTGAAACCGGTGCACCAGTTGCTGAACCGCCTGGGGCTGGATGCGCTGGCGACGGCTAACGACGTGAACCGTAACGTACTCTGCACCTCGAATCCGGTGGAGTCGGAACTGCATCAGGAAGCGTACGAATGGGCGAAGAAAATCTCCGAGCACCTGCTGCCGCGTACCCGTGCCTATGCCGAAGTGTGGCTGGATAAAGAAAAAGTCGCGACCACGGACGAAGAGCCGATCCTGGGGGCCACTTACCTGCCGCGCAAGTTTAAAACCACGGTGGTGATCCCGCCGCAGAACGATGTGGATCTGCACGCCAACGACATGAACTTTGTGGCGATTGCCGAACACGGCAAGCTGGTGGGCTTTAACCTGCTGGTGGGCGGCGGCCTGTCTATCGAGCATGGCAACAAGAAAACCTATGCGCGTACGGCGAGTGAGTTTGGCTATATTCCGCTGGAACACACGCTGGCCGTTGCTGAAGCGGTAGTGACCACCCAGCGTGACTGGGGCAACCGCACCGATCGTAAGAACGCCAAAACCAAATATACGCTGGAGCGGGTGGGGGTTGATACCTTCCGCGCCGAGGTAGAAAAGCGGGCTGGCATCACCTTTGCGCCGGTGCGTCCGTACGAATTTACCGGCCGTGGCGATCGCATCGGCTGGGTCAAAGGGGTTGATAATCACTGGCACCTGACGCTGTTTATTGAAAACGGTCGCCTGCTGGATTATCCAGGCCGTCCGTTGAAAACCGGCGTGGCCGAGATCGCCAAGATCCATCAGGGTGATTTCCGTCTGACAGCCAACCAAAACCTGATCGTGGCTGGCGTACCGGAAAGCGAAAAGGCGAAGATCGAAGCCCTGGCACGCGAGCATGGCCTGATCGACGATGGCATCAGCGAGCAGCGCAAGAATTCGATGGCCTGCGTGTCCTACCCAACCTGCCCACTGGCGATGGCAGAGGCCGAGCGCTTCTTACCGGAGTTTGTGACCAAGGTGGAAGGCATCATGCATCGGCATGGCGTGGGGGATGAGCACGTAGTGCTGCGTATCACCGGCTGCCCGAACGGCTGTGGCCGAGCGCTGCTGGCGGAGATTGGCCTGGTGGGTAAAGCGATTGGCCGTTACAACCTGCATTTGGGCGGTAACCGTGAAGGGACGCGTATTCCGCGCATGTATCGGGAAAATATTAACGAAGACGAAATCCTGCAAACCATCGACCAACTGGTAGGGCGTTGGGCAACAGAGCGCACCGCTGGCGAAGGTTTTGGCGATTTCACCGTGCGTACCGGGATTATCCGGCCGGTGGTGGATCCCGCGCAGGATTTCTGGGAATAACTTGCACGGCTGCATTTATTACGCTGCAGCCAGTCTTCCTTACCCCGGTCCTTTTGGTCGATGTATAGAGTGATATGCCGACGAGGGCACATTTCGGTCCCCTCTCCCTGTGGGAGAGGGTTAGGGTGAGGGGCCACATCAACACTTTCAGGAGATCGCATCATGGCTGAATTGGATCTGGCGGCGCTGAACGCGTTACCGAAGTCCGGGCAGGCGCTGGCACTGGCGGTCGTCAACGGCCAGTTGGAACAGCTTTCGGCACAGGAGAGGGTTGCCTGGGCGTTGGAACATCTGCCGGGGGAGTTTGTGCTTTCCTCCAGCTTTGGTATTCAGGCGGCGGTGTGCCTGCATCTGGTCACGCGCATCAAGCCGGATATCCCGGTGATCCTGACCGATACCGGCTACCTGTTCCCGGAAACCTACCAGTTTATCGACCAACTGGCCGATAAACTGAACCTGAACCTGCAGGTATTCCGCGCCGAGCATTCACCGGCCTGGCAAGAGGCGCGCTACGGCAAGCTGTGGGAGCAGGGCGTTGAGGGTATTGAGCGGTACAACCAAATCAACAAAGTTGAGCCGATGAACCGCGCGCTGGAAACGCTAGGTGCGCAAACCTGGTTTGCCGGCCTGCGCCGTGAGCAATCGGGCAGCCGTGCCAATCTGCCGGTGCTGGCGGTGCAGCGTGGGGTATTCAAGATCCTGCCGATCATCGACTGGGATAACCGCCAGATTTACCAATATCTCACCGAACATGGGCTGAGCTACCACCCGCTGTGGGATCAGGGTTACCTGTCGGTGGGCGATACCCACACCACCCGTAAATGGGAGGAGGGCATGAGCGAGGAGGAAACCCGCTTCTTCGGCCTGAAGCGCGAGTGTGGTCTGCACGAAGGTTGATGAGCGCATAGTTAACGAACCGGGTTCTGCGAGGGCCCGACTAATTAAGTTCTAGCTCAATAACATGTGACGTCTGAGTGCGCGGGTCAAATCTTGGCGGGTATGCAAAAACAGCAAGATGTCGACGGTATGACCGGTGATTTCATACAGCGTCCGGTATTCGTGTTTATCCAGACGTTCTCGTAGTCCTAAGCCATAATCAGCCAAAGTGGCGTTAAAACGATAGCGCTTGGGATCTTCTCGCAACATGGCAGTAGCTTCCAAGAGCAATTGGTCTACAAAGTGCCCTGCATCCACTGAACCAATAGTGGCTGTTTTGAACGACTCTATATCGGCAAGGCACTGAAATGCGGTTTCGGTCAGACGCACTTCATACATGGTTGGTTACTCCTTAACCTCTTGCAGCCCTTAGCCTTTTTAATGCTTCATCAGGAGTCAGGACTTTCCCTTCGGCGACTTCTTGCTTGGATTTCAGCACCAGTTTTAGCAGTGCATGGGTTTGCTGCTCCTGTTCCCAGGCAGCCAATTCCTCTTGTCGTTCCAAGGCCGTTTGGACGAATAATTCTGCGGTTCCATTTTTAGTCACCCAAACACCTCCTTTGAAACTATCAGGTGAACCGAGACTCTCTCGTGTCGCTTGTTGCGATAAGGTTTTGTGCGTACTCATTAGTTTTTTCTCGAATACGGGTTTCTCTCAGTATACTTAACCGAGATGTCGAGTACAAAATTTGTACTCGATTTTACGTCCAATTATTTCTTCTTTTTCTTTTTCGGCTCAGGGACAGGATGCGCCTGCACCCATTCTTTTACCAACGGTAACAGGATCCGCACGCTGTCGCGGCTGCGCTTGTCGATTCGCCCTGGCAGGTGGGTTTCCAGATATTGCAGATTGTCGTATTGCGGACGATGCCAGGTAATCCCCTGTGGGAAACTTGGGCTGGTGGCGCGTTGTTGATAGCCGTCCTTATCCCCCAGCGACCAGTTTGTGGCTTCTACCGCCATCACCGGAATTTTGGCGTTATCGAAGACGATCTGATCGGAACAGCAACCGGTGCCGGTTGGAAAACCTTTGCTGCCTGGGTTGATGGCTGCCTCAATACCATAACGGTGGGCGATGCTCAGCGCACGATCGCGGGATCTGGCCACCACTTCCGGCTCGGTGTTACGCCCGGAGTGGAAATAGAGGCGATCGCCGGTGATCAGGCTATCGAGATTAATCACCAGTAGCGTGTTTTTGCGTTCCTCCAGCGTCATACGGCCAAGGTAGTTTTTAGCGCCTACTGACTTCAGCTCTTCGCCACTCATGGCCACAAAGCGCAGGGTATAGGTGGTGGGGATGTTTTTCAGCCTGTTGGCCAACTCCAGCATCACGCCCACGCCGGAGGCATTGTCATCGACCCCCTGCAGCGTCAGGCCACCGAGGTTATTGTCCACCTCATCGTCGCTCAGCGGGGTATAGGTATCGAAGTGCGCCATGATGATGACCTGCTGGGGCCGCTCACCCTTTTTGGTCGCAATCACCGAGGTGACGCTGATCTTGCGCCAGTTTTCACTGGTGTCTTTATTGGTGTAGAGATAACGGGCGTCAAAGGTACGGGTATCAGCCGGGTAGCCCATCTCGGTAAACTGCTGTTTCAGGTAGTCTGCGGCCAGTAATTCTGCCGGGCTGCCGGCCATGCGGCCGGGGAAGTAGGTAGCGATATGGCGGATCTGGTTGGCGGCGAACTGGCCCACTGGGGCTTCTTTTACGGGTTTGGTAGCGGCCGAAACGCTTACAGCACTGCCGAGAGCGACTAACAACAGCCCTGCCCTCAGACACAAGCGGGAAAACATACCGAAAAATCCTTCTCTGACAGCAGTGATGCCGATTATTTTTGCGGTAGTTAGTATGGGACGCCAGCGCCGATAAGACAATTTCTTCGCGTCCTATTTTTGTCTTGCCTAAAAGATAGGCTATACAACTTCTATCGACCGCTTGCCCTTATTACAACAGAACCTGTAATCTTCATGATGGACGCTCCCAGTTATTAAATGGTCGTTTTTGATACACTTCCATTTTGGCATATTGATACCGTTTAAGTTGGGGCGTCCATTCCATTAGAAACCTTATTCTTCACTCATGGCGTCTCATCTTTTATTACCTCATACAACCCGGTTAAACAATGCTTGAATTTTTCACATAAGACTATGGCGTATTCAGTAGGTAGCAGACACCTTCCCTCGCGAGTAAAAAGAGGTGTTTTTATAACATCCCGAAGATGCTTCAGATGAATACTAATATTGGGCAGAGAATACCCAAGAACTAGCGATGCCCCAAGTAGCGATTTTGTCTCAACAACGAAAACAAAAACAATAATTGCCTTTAGGTTTATCTGCGTAAGCGTTGACATCACACTTATATCAATTGCTTTATTTTTGGTCATTTTTCCGCTCCAACCATACATTAAAATTAGATTACTTCCGCGGCAAATGATATCCCTGTGCCCGATGCGGGTGCTTTTTGTTTAGTGTTCGAACATATCTGCTGGGGTCTTCACTGCCGTCAGTCGTCTGGCTTTGCTTTCATTCAACAGTGTGTTTTGATACATCATCCGGTAATCTAACCGGACAGTTGATAATTGCTACGTCGACTGCTTGCTTGAGTCCATACATACCGATACCTGCATCTTCGAAACAGCGGCAATGCAAAAGGAGTACGTATTTTGTTCACTGTTCTGATGGCCATAATCCACCGCCTATTTTTAGTAAATCATTTTCCTGCTGAAGCTCTCCCCTCTAACATCGGTATGCTAACCACAAATGAATGGGACAGCTATGTCACAGAGGTACCGCAAGAGACACATCTGACCGGCAAGATCTTTACTCAGCGTATTGAGCGCAACAATCTGAGACTGAGAACCCGAATCAAGCGTCTGGCTCGCAGAACCATCTGCTTCTCTCGTTCTGTTGAGCCTCACGAAAAGCCATAGGCGCTTTTATCGAAAAACACATGTTCTACTAATAGGATACATCACCAGATTTACTCGTGCCAATATAACAAAGAAGTCCATAACAGTTCAATTTACAAGTAACATTTTAATTCAGTATAATTATTTAAGGTTGTTTGGTGGTCCCGATCAGGTTAACACAGGCCGGATTAGCATCATAAATAAAATGTTCTAGCTTGATATCCATCAGGATTTTGTTTTATCAACGCCTAAGTATCTGTTAAAAAAACTCGAAACAGCCTAATGAAATACATTATCAACAATCAACTGTTTTGAAAAAATAAATTCTTTTAAAGAATAATGTTCATTAATAAATGCATGATGATGATTATGATTGATAGATGCATAAAATGATCTAAATCAATAATAAACCTGATTGGTCGATATAATTCCTAAAATTGATTATCACAACTTTATTTTTTGTAAAATTTAAATTGTTAATATCTATCGCCATAATAATTGTGATTTTTGTGATATTGTTCACATTTTGATTGGGTGTTTAATGTGCTGAAACGGCATCAAACGTAATACTCTAGTTCAATGAAAGTGCCGATGATCCTGCCGGAGTTATCGGGTCGCACAATGGAACTTCCCCTCTGCGCGATTCTGGATTCTCAATAGGTCTGCTTAATAGTGCTACACTTTTGCGGTTCCATGTTGGCCCCGGGAAGGAGGATGCCACCGTTATAAACTGCTTTACCTTCCGCAGCAGTTGCCACATCGAACGACATTTATGATTGCGTATCACGGTTTCGTGCAGAGCAAGCCAGAGGTGTTCAACATCATTGACCCAGGGGGGAATAAACAGGTTGGTAAAGCAGGATAAATTTGGGGTTGTTTTTAGCCATTCCAGCGTCTTCTAGTTTTTATGAGTAATGTAGTTATCCATTATCAATGTGATGCTTTCTGCCCGTCTGTATGTTCGCCTGAGAAGTTTCTTATTTACTCCACTAACATAATGTACTTTCCCTGTGCCTGCATGGAGCACGCCTGCAAGGTAGTGTTTCTCGTTTTTACCTAGGGTCGAACACGTTTTTGTTGACGTATCAGTTGCCAATCAGCATCAATTTTCGGATATCAAGTCGATATCGACTTCATCTTCATAGTACACGGGATGAACCGAACTGTTTCTCTCCAAATTTTCTGTTATTGCTGACATTTTCTCGTCTTTTTGGGGGCTCTGATATGAAGTGTCGGAGCCGCTCTTCGCCAGACCAGATTTGCCAAGGATAGCCACTTTCTCATCGTGGTCGAATGACTAGCGGTGTTAAAAATCCTATTAGTTTCAATGGTAAACAACACACTGCGCCAGCGAGAACGCAGATAACCATACTCTTGAGGCGAATGCTGTACAAACAATGGGAGTGTGCAAAGGATGCTTTCTTTTTCAAGCCACCGCAGGGGGCGGCCAGGGGGTAAACTTTTTAGTCCTTCACAACCATATAGCGTGAACCAGTTTATCCAGCGGCCAATAGAAGAACGGGCGGTACAAAGCACCTTTGCGGCATGGGTAACAGGGTCTCCGTGGTGGAGCATAAGCGTCGCCATAAGCCGACGGACCATGTGTTTGCTGGATAGTTTTTTGCGTGGTTTTGCGTTCATCAGTCGATATGGATGCTATGATCGGCATAACTCAGTCCGACGGGGTTGCTTGTTCTCATCGACGATTGATCAGAACGCTCAAACCGGATTGAGTTCCCTCTAGTGATCTACTAACAGCGCTGAAGAAAAAAGAGGTCACTGTCCTCCTGGCTTATGTATGTCTGATAGATCTTATCTTCGATACCATAGACAGTTACTGTCCTCACGGTGAGGCCTTTTCGAAGGCCTCCGGACTGGCGTCACCGAGATGACTGCCAGTCCGGGTACGGTTATAGAACACTTCAATATAATTGAAAATATCCGCCCGGGCCTTATTTACTTTCTGACTTAAAATCAACAAGGATGACGACTTTAAACAGCTACATATTTGGTTTTACGAATACTGATTATTGATGATATGAACGGCCAACTGGCCTGTTGAGGAGCCTGTAAAACGGAAAGGCTCATCTGAAGGCGTATATTTTCTAGCGGTATATTAGTCGCTGAACTCATCTAGGCGCGGGCAATTAAGTTCATTCAGACGCCGGATAGATTCAATCCTGTTAACGATATATTCAAAATCAGGTTGCAAAAACGGCTATGACCATAGATTCCTGCTTCTGAGATGAGCCCCAGTTGAATTTAATATTTGTTCCTTGATCGGCCATAGCTCAAATATATTTCTACCTCCAAGTTTATGAAATGCTCTCTTCCTGTGACCATAAACGGTTTTTATTGAAATACCTAGATGCTTACTCATGAAGTTAGGGCTTTTTCCTTGAAGAACGTATTGTAATATGGTAACCTCTCTTTTCGTTAGTTTTTCCATTACACTATTAGGTTGGTTTTCATCGTCTTTTGAGTGAATTTCCATTAAAATATTGTCAACGATGTCACGAACGGTAAGGGAAACCTTATTAAAATTATTACTGTGGTTTTTATTTGTGGGAATGAAAACCATTTTTCCATTAAAAAAACCAGTTGCGGCCAACAAGAGGGTATTAGCATTGTAATTATCTAAGAAAAATAAAAAAACCTCTTTCTCTTTTTGTGTGGTCCTATGTATTGTATTTATGTCCTTGGAGGACACTTTTAATATATTATTGTCCTCATCATCTAACTGGTGATGTATACCAAGAAAAAAATAGCTGTTATCAGTAATTACATTAATTTTCATTTTTTAACCTCCTTATTTGTTGGTGCTGTTACGTGGCTATTTTTACACTGGCGTTAAAAATAGTGCCAAGGTTACTTTTTACTAGGAATTAGTAAGCCTAATATAATCGCTTGTGCCGTATTGGCGTAGGAATGTCAGCCAAATAGGTATTTCTTTTTTTAGTTTTATCTATGCGCCACCGCAGACCGATAATGCGCTTTTGTCGGCGAAAAACCCTATCCAGCGGTGAACTTTAGTGTGATCAGTAATAATGCTACGTTCTGCCATCACCTCTTCCTGATTACATAAAATCAGGAGGTAAGCCAGATACTAGCAGACACACTGCGCGATAACATTGATGGGGTAATATAAGCGCCTGAAGGATTTTCGGTTCAGAGGTATCCGTTACGGGTTCTATGTTGATCCGGTGCAAGTAATTCAACAGTAGTACGCTTAACGGCTGCAATAAACCAGGGCACCGATATCGACTCTTAGCCGTCGAATAAATAAACTACTAAACAATAAACGAATAGCCAAAAAAGGCCGCATAGACAAAAAGTAACCAGCCAAACCTTCCCCCTAAAGCTCATAGTTCTCCCAGATGTAAGCTCTGATAACCATCCTAGCCCGACTCCCTGTTGATGGTCGTAACGATTGCTTTGCGTGTCAGGCTGGCCACTGCGGTCTTTTAAGCCATTATGCCCACTCACTTGACGCAGCCACGAACTCGTCACCTTTTGCTCTCCCGTTAACAACATATAAGTATACTGTGTTTCCCTTAGGCGGGCGTGCAACCGCTTAATAAACATTGTGTTAGCTGCAACCAGGTTTGCGGTATAGCTGACTAACTCTGGACGCACTGTCTGTGTACCAGACTTCTTTATCAGTACCTTGTCAGGTAATGCAAAAAGAGGATGCTCACTGTTCTGATGAGGATAATCAATCGCCTACTTTCAGTAACTCATTCCCCATCATTTTCCTACCTGACATGCGTTGAAGTTCTTTAAGTTACCTCTCCACAACGTCCAGCTCTGAAACAGGTACAACCTATTCTTAAAACTAAAACCATAGACCAGCCTGTTCTCACTTTAAGATTTGCTAGTGACAATATATACAATGAAGTTTATGACGGTTCAATTTATAACTAACATTTTAACTCAGTGTAATTATTTAAGGTTGTTTGATGGTCTTGATTAGGGTAATGCAGGCTAGATCAGTATCTGAAGTCAAATGCTATCATTTGATATTCATCGGGATTTTATTTTATAAAAACCTGGTTATCTGTCGGATAGCGGTCAGTATAGTCTAATGAGATGCATTATTAATAATTAACTGTTCTGGGAAATAAATTATTTAAAAGAATGATATTTATTAATTAAATATAATGATTATTATGGGTAATTGATGAATTAAATGATCTAAATCAAAAATTAACCTATTTAGTTGATGTGATTTCTGGAATTGATTATCACGACTTAATTTTTTATAAATTTTAAGTTATTAATTTTTGGTGCTATGATAATTGTGGTATTTTTGATGTGAATCACATTTTCATTATGAGATTCTTCCATCAGTATCGGGATATTTTAGCCGGAATTGGATTTTGTTGAATAAATAGCTTTTAGGGCTTTGTTGAATAAATCAGATTTGGACAAAAGCGAGCGTCATCTTGTTCAATGCACGGATCATCACCATAGCCTCACCGACCTGCGCATCATAGTCACGCAGCATAAGGTACCCGCCGAACAGTTGTTTGACTCGGTACATCGCCGTTTCGGCCACCGACTGCCGGTTGTAAGCCGTGTTCCATTTCCAGTAGGCGTTACTCCCGGTAAGCCGCTGCCTCGCTACCACCTGATTTCTGTCCGCGTATTCTGTTGGCCAGTAACCTGCACGGGCTCGCGGCGGGATCAGTACCTTGATTTTCTTACGTCTTAGCTCGTCATGGCACCGCTTTGTGTCATAAGCCCCGTCAGCTGAATCCACCTGGATTTTCCGGTGGGTCTGGCGGATAAGACCCGAGAATGCCTCTGCATCGGTCACGTTGTTCAGGGACTGGTCAGCACAGATAACCTCGTGGGTTTCGGCATCCACGGCGAGGTGCAGTTTTCGCCAAACGCGGCGCTTTTCCTGGCCGTGATTTTTCACCTTCCACTCGCCTTCACCGAAAACTTTCAATCCGGTGGAATCGATAATGAGATGCGCAATCTCGCCGCGTGTGGTGTTTTTAAAAGGGATGCAGACGAACTTGGCTCGTCTGCTGACGCAGGAATAATCCGGGCAACGAAGTGGGAGCTTCATTAACGTAAAAATGAAATCCATGAAGCCCTGAGCGGCACGTAGCGTAAGTCGAAAGACACGTTTGAGCATCATTACGGTGGCAATAGCTAATGCAGAATAACGTTGTGGTCGCCCTCGTGAAGACGTTTTGGGACCTTCGTACCAGGCCTGGATGACAGACTCATCAAGCCAGAATGTCAGTGAACCCCGATTGACGAGCGCCTTGTTGTAGGTGTTCCAGTTGGTGATTTTAAACTTTTTCTTTGCCATTGGATACCGCCAGAGGGGACAGGAATGTGGTGATCTGAACCTGATTGCGCCCAAAAGATCGATTTATTCAACAAAGCCACCCATTTATCGAAAAACACATGGTCTACTTATTGGACGCATCATCCCCGAGGGCGACTTAATGCGACAGAACCCAAAAACCTGATCTTTATCACATATTCTTTAGATATTACGTTGATGTTATCTAATGATTTGGGATTTTTAAACAAAGAAATCACTATAAACAATCCTAAGAATTATATCACCAAACTCAATTGGTTTTTGACTTGGATCATTTTATTCCTCAATTGGTTATAAAAAATATCATAATTTATTAATGTTTGTTTTTTTATTTATTATTTTAATTTATGAATAAATTCATCAGTAATAATCTTTTTCCTGATTGCACCTATCGGGTACTTGACTAGGCATAAAGATAGAAATTTTGTGATAAATCAACAAAATAACTTTTATGCCTGATGGCCTTGATTCCTATCGGCCTTCACTGACTTAAATATTATTTTCACATAAACTTAAATAACTATGTTGTATTGAGCTGCTCAAATTTAAGTTGAGCTGTAAGAGGTTGTTTGTATATTCTTCTTCCGGAAGTTGAATGCTGTTTCTGCGAACAGTCCTTTAACCCCTGATTACGGGGTTCAATAAAAAATAATGAGGGTTTTTATAATGATTAAAAAAGTAAAAACATTGTCAATAATGACTTTGGCAGCACTGTCTTTTAGCGCTGCTGTAGCGCATGCGGCAACGACAGCGACTATTGTAAATGGTGGCACCGTGCATTTCAAAGGAGAAGTGGTCAATGCAGCTTGTGCAGTAGATACAAATTCTTCTGATTCAACCGTTTTAATGGGGCAAGTACGTTCTGCCAAGCTTGCCACTCAGGGAGCCACAAGTACGGCTGTTGGTTTTAATATACAACTGAATGATTGTGATACCAGTGTTTCAACTCATGCTTCAGCTGCATTTTTTGGTCCTACCGTAAACAGCACCAATACGACTGTACTGGCATTACAGAATTCAGCAGCCGGTAGTGCCACTAATGTTGGTATACAAATCCTGGATCAGACAGGTACCCCACTGGTAATGAATGGTACAACCTTCAGTGCACAAAGCACATTAAGTAATGGTACTAACATTCTCCCCTTCCAAGCCCGTTACTTTGCAACAGGTGCTGCCACCCCAGGTATTGCTAACGCAGATGCTACCTTCAAGGTGCAATATCAATAACAATCAGATTGTTGCAAGGATAACTTCTTGACTGAGACCGCGCCTTAATTTGTATCCAGCCTATTCAGGGATTGTTTACTTATTCAGCGTATTTATTATCAGTAATTGTTACAGGGATGATTTATCTGGCCAGGAAGGCTAGGCGCTGGTCTTCAGTAACAAAACCGGAGAGATGCTGATGCAGCGGAGGAAAGCATTGTTGTTCATGATGTTATTTTCGTCAGCGGCTATGGCGGGTAATCGCTGGAATGTTACTTTACCTGGAGGAAGCATGCATTTTCAGGGAAACGTCATTGCAGAAGCCTGCCGAGTTGAGGCAGGGGATCAGGAGATGACGGTCAGGATGGGGCAGCTTAGTAGCAACAAGGTTTCTGGTGTTGGCAGTGATGCTTATCCGGTGCCTTTTACTATTCATTTACAGGACTGCAATACCAATGTAAGCCAACGTATCGGTGTAGCATTCTATGGTGTTGCAGATGACAAAAATCCAGAAGTGCTTTCTGTTGAGAGCACTTCAAATAGCGCAACAGGTGTGGGGATTGGGCTATTTGACGAACAGAACCAACTCATTCGATTGAATAGCCCTCCATTGACTTATAAATCACTAAAGTCTGGAGCTATGGATCTGCATTTTGTTGCGAAATACCGTGCTACAAGCCGTGAAGTAACTGGCGGTGTTGCCAATGCGCAAGCATGGTTTTCATTGACCTATGATTGATCCGCATATTTTTAATAAACGTAATCTCATGCTTTTATTAAATTTACATAGAGATGAAATAAAAAGGTGAAAATGTGATTAAAAGAGCGGGTTTAATTGAAAAACTGTTTTTTGGAATGTTGTTCCTGGGAATGACATCCGCATTCAGTGTGCAGGCCAGTGTCGCACTTGGCACCACGCGAGTTATTTACCCATCCGACCAAAAACAAGTGCAGTTGACTGTAAATAATAATGATAAAAAAAGCACCTATCTGATCCAGTCGTGGGTTGAAAATATGAATGGACAGAAAGACGGACTCTTTGTTATCACGCCACCACTTTTTGCCATGCAGGGAAAAAAAGAGAATACGTTGCGTATTATTGATGCGACTAATGGGCGATTACCAAAGGATCGAGAAAGCCTTTTTTGGATTAGTGTGAAAGCAATCCCATCAATGGAAAAGCAAAAGCAGAATGCCAATGTATTGCAAATAGCTATTATTAGCAAAATTAAACTCCTTTATCGGCCGATAAACTTGCCTCTTTCTCCTGAGCAGGCTCAAGATAAACTACAGTTCAAACGGCTGGATAATAAGCTTGTATTATCTAACCCAACGCCGTATTTTTTAACCGTTACTGATTTGCGTATTGGTACTAAGGAACTGGAAAATGCACTCGTTCCTCCAATGGGGGCAACATCGGTACCCTTACCTTCTGGTAGCAGTGGAAATATAACGTATCGTACGATTAATGATTATGGCGCGTTGACACCTCAAATACAAAGCAAGATGTAATAATCTCAAGCAGGATCTTGCCTACATGGTCTCATCGTTATTGATAGCCGGCGAGTTACTTCAGACCGGAGGGGATATGCTATATTTGAAATGCAGAGTACGAAAAAATAGATCCCGGCATATCTGTCGCTATCATTTATCATTCGCATTTTTTGCACTGATGATGGAGATATGCAGTTTTTCAGCTCAGGCTGAGTTATACTTTAATCCCCGTTTTCTATCGGATGACCCATCTAGCGTAGCTGATTTATCCGGATTTGAAAAAGGTCAAGAAGTACCAGAGGGCACATATAGGGTTGATGTTTATATAAATAATGGCTTTTGGTCTACTCGAGATATCACTTTTCATGCCGGTGAAGACGGTCAGCAGTTATCCCCGTGTTTGACCCGTGGCCAACTTGCCGCTATGGGCGTGAATACGTTGTCAGTACCTGGTATGGGCGCTTTAGCGGCTAGAACCTGTGTACCATTGTCAAGACTGATCAAAGATGCCACCACCCAATTTGATGTCGGGCAGCAACGATTATATTTAACTGTACCTCAGGTATATATGGATAATCGCGCCAGAGGCTATATCCCACCGGATCAGTGGGATAATGGAATTACCGCGGGCTTATTGAATTATAATTTAACCGGTAATAATGTGCACACGCGTAACGGAGGAAGGACAAATTACGCTTACTTATCTTTGAATTCGGGGGTTAATCTAGGGGCGTGGCGCCTACGTGATATCTCAAACTGGAGTTACAATAGTGGAAACAGTAGTGTAAATAGTGCTGAAAATAAAAACAAATGGCAGCATGTGAATACATGGCTGGAGCGAGATATTGTGCCTTTCCGCTCCCGGTTGACGGTGGGGGACAGCTATACCCGTGGTGATGTTTTCGATGGGCTTAATTTTCGAGGTGTGCAAATAGCTTCTGATGACAACATGCTACCGGATAGTCAGAAAGGGTTTGCTCCAACAATTCATGGTATTGCCCGAGGCACCGCACAGGTATCGATAAAACAGAATGGATATGATATCTACCAGACTACTGTTCCACCAGGACCTTTTACGATTAATGATCTTTATGCTGCCGGTAATAGCGGCGATCTTAAGGTAACAATTACTGAGGCAGATGGCAGCTCACAAGTATTCACTGTACCTTATGCCTCCGTTCCTGGACTACTGCGTGAGGGACAGACCCGGTACACTTTAACTGCTGGTGAATACCGCAGTGGAAATAAGCAGCAGTCTAAACCCAAGTTTGCTCAGGGCGTCATAATGAAAGGATTTCCTGAAGGCTGGACCTTGTATGCAGGAACCCAGCTCGCCGACCGGTACCGCGCAATTAATGTTGGGATCAGTAAAAATATGGGTATTTTGGGGGCTTTGTCATTTGATATTACTGATGCGAAAGCGACGTTACCTGACGGCAGTGAACATCAGGGGCAGTCATTACGATTTTTATATAACAAATCGTTAAATGAGCTGGGTACTAATATTCAATTGGTTGGTTATCGATACTCCACGCAAGGATACTTTAATTTGTCAGACACTGCATACTCAAGAATGAGTGGTTACAGTGTAATAACGCAGGATGGGGCCATACAGGTTAAACCAAAATATACCGACTATTATAACCTCGCATATAATAAACGAGGGAGGGTTCAGGTTAGCCTAACGCAACAATTGGCTAATCAGATGACTCTGTATCTTAGTGGCAGTCATCAGACTTATTGGGGAACCAATAAGGCCGACGAACAATTACAAGCGGGGCTGAGTGCTGCCACTGGTGATATTAATTGGACGGTCAGTTATAGCCTTGCAAAAAATGCTTGGCAAAATGGTCGTGACCAGATGTTGGCATTTAATATAAATATTCCATTTAGTCACTGGATGCGCTCAGATAGTACATCAGCATGGCGACATGCCAGCGCCAGTTATAGCATGTCAAATGATCTTAACGGACGCACGACTAATCTAGCCGGGATATATGGCACACTGCTAGAAGATAATAACCTGAGTTACAGCATGCAAACGGGCTATGCTGTTGGGAGTCATAATGGAAATGGTAGTTCTGGCTATGCAGCGTTGAACTACCGTGGCACCAATGGCAATGCGAATATAGGTTACAGTCGAAATGATGGATTTAGTCAGCTCTATTATGGAATGAGTGGCGGTATTTTGGCTCATGAAAATGGCTTGACGCTGAGTCAACCGATGAATGATACGGTTGTTTTGGTGAAAGCGCCTGGTGCCGGTAATGTAAAAGTGGAAAACCAGACCGGGATTCGTACTGACTGGCGAGGTTATGCCGTGCTGCCTTACTCGATGGATTATAGAGAGAACCGCGTGGCGTTAGACACAAATACATTGGCAGACAATGTGGATTTGGATGATGCAGTGGTCAGCGTGGTGCCGACACATGGTGCGGTGGTTCGGGCAGATTTTCGACCACGCATAGGGTTGAAGATATTAATGACATTACTCTTTGACGACAAGCCCGTACCATTTGGTGCGGTTGTATCGACGCCAGAGGGGCAGGGAGGAAGCATAGTGGCGGATAATGGGCAGGTTTATCTGACAGGGCTTCCGTTAAGCGGCCAGGTTATAGCGAAATGGGGCAAGAGTGCAGACACCCAGTGTGTGGCAACTTATGCATTACCACCTGAACGCCGGAAACAGGCACTGAATGAAGTGACTGCGACATGCAGGTAAGGAGCGGATGATGAAGGTAATACAGTTTATGCTTTCTGGTCTGTTGATACTGTTGGTATCCAGCCCCAGTCAAGCGGTGGACAGCACCATAACCATCTCCGGTAATGTGCAGGATAATGCTTGTGCTGTAGCGGTGGGGAGTCAGGATTTCACTGTGGATCTCATGAAATCATCGGCTAATCAGTTTAATGCCGTGAGAACTGTGACGCCCAAAGTACCATTCAGCATTGAGCTCACTGCTTGTGGTAGTAGTACAACAGCGGTAAAAGTGGGGTTTACCGGTACGGCAGATACCATTGATAACAGCTTGCTCAGGCTGAATAGTAATGCTGGCGCGGCTTCGGGGATTGGTGTGCAAATATTAGATGGCAACAGTAATACTGTCTTACTGAATGCAGACCAATCAACACTCTATTGGCAACCGTTAAAAGCCAATCAAAACAATACGCTAAACTATTATGCAAGATTGATGGCGACCAGACTGCCAGTTGTAGCCGGAGTCGTCGATGCAACCGGGATATTTACTCTAGAATTTCAGTAACTGGGGCATAATAATGAAAAAAATCATCTCTGGATTGATTCTGGCTGGTCTACTGTTAAGTAGTGTTTTTGCTGTTCAGGCTGCGGATGTGACTATTACTGTAACCGGGAGAGTGGTTGCGACGCCTTGTACGGTGTCGACGACCTCTGCAACGGTAGATCTCGGTGATTTGCAGACTTACGGCCTGAAGTTACCAGGATCATCATCAGCGTGGCATGATGTTGTTTTAAATTTGACTAACTGCCCTGCAGGAACCACAAGCGTGACCGCATTGTTTAGTGGTACATCAGGCGATTCGGGTTATTATAGAAATCAAGGAACGGCCCAAAATATTGAGATACAGTTACAAGATAGTGAGGGTAACCCGCTAAATAATGGGGGGCATAAAACTATTTCGGTAGGGGAAACAACGGCATCAGCCAGTTTCTCGCTAAAAGTCCGAGCTATAACTGTAAATGGTAGCGCAACACAAGGAAATATTCAGTCTGTAATTAATGTTACTTATACGTATTCCTGATAGATAGAGACTGAGGGGGATGTGGGCTGTCGTATTAAGGTGGCATCAGATAATATGCTTCTTGTGGTTTTGCCTGCCTATATCTCTAATCAGAAATGTATTCAAACGATTACATTATCCCGCCGATGTTATTGCTCAGTGTGCTTGCTGGTATCTGGCTTACGCCCTTAGCCTACGCAATCTTGAAGAAATTATGGCCGAGAGGAGGATTGTGATATGGCGAGTCTGAGGTGATTATTATCGATAAAAGTGGTGCTAATACAGTAACTTTAGTCATGCTCAACGCCGACAAACCGGATAAGGAGGCGATTACCATCAGGCAAAGTAAGTACTTGGACAACCTTGTTGAGCAAGAACACAGAAATATCAAACGATGGATACGACCGATGCAGGTATTC
Organism: Serratia sp. JSRIV004; assembly: GCF_019968705.1. Classification (NCBI taxonomy): domain Bacteria; kingdom Pseudomonadati; phylum Pseudomonadota; class Gammaproteobacteria; order Enterobacterales; family Yersiniaceae; genus Serratia; species Serratia sp. JSRIV004. The sequence goes on from NZ_CP074140.1 coordinate 1,173,120, forward strand.
AAATCCTTTCAACGGGTACAGATCGTGTTAGCGGGTATTGAGTTGGTATAGATGATACGCAAATGACAATTTCACCATCTAGCCGAAGACCATTTATCTTCTGCTAACGAAATTTATCTGTTGGCTGCCTAAAAATATCGGTAGCGCAACGTTTGCTGACTTGTTGTCGTTAATGCGACAGAACTCTGCAGGCCACGCAAGTGCTTTGGGTTCAGGCAACCTTCAGTGGTGTCTGCAGTGCTAAGAATGGCGGCTTAGAGTTGAATTTCGGACTTGAGTCCGCTGGTCAAATATAAGGAAGTGAATGGATGAAAATTATTTCTTTGTTTGCATATCGTATAATGTTTTTCATTTGGTTAATTGCAGGCTTATCAACAGCACATGCTAACTGTGTTAGTGGGCAAGCAATACCGGTTCCGATTTCAATTAATTTTGGTAGTCATGTTACAATCCCAATCACTGCTCCTGTGGGGAGCACTATTGCGTCGATACAACTACCTCCCACTGGTCAACTTGTCGCTAGCTGTACTAATGGTGGTGGGTACCTTTACTACAATATGTTTTTACAGCCATCAAATATACCCCATGTGTACAAAACTAACTTAGAGGGAGTCGGTATTTTATTGAAAACAGGACGATATTTTGAAAATCCACCCAGTAAGTATCAGTACGGCGCTTCTGCTGGTTGGGTCAATAATGTTTGGGATTCGAGTTACAAGACAGTTAGTTTAGTCAAGACCGGCGATATAACTCCCGGCTCCCTTCAGTCTACCAAAGTTGGCAGCTGGTATGCTGACGATAGAATAGAACCGATGGTGTTTACGCTGACTGCCGGGGCAGTTATATCGCAATCTTGTGTTGTTAGCACACCGAATGTTAATGTTCCTTTAGATGATGTAGTTTCAAGTGACCTGACGGCTATTGGCTCAACGGCAAAGCCCAAGCCATTTAACGTTGAATTAATCTGTGACAAAAGTGTACCAATCTACTTTACTGCTAATGGGATAACTGATCCAGATGCTGGAAGTGACGGTGTATTAAAAAATACTGAAACATCAGGGGCTGCCAGCGGAGTGGGAGTGCAGATTATATACAATGGTACCCCGTTAAAACTCAATAACAAATTACAAGTAACAACATCGCCTAGTGGGCAAGAAAATTTACAGTTTTCCGCTCAGTATTACAAAACTAAAAATACAGCGTTTCCTGGCACGGTAAGAGCCATAATGACCATTGACATATCATATATGTAGATTTTAGCCTGTCCATAATTTTGTGTAATTGCCAACCGAATGAACAACCCCGCAGCAAGCAGCGGGGTATCTCAAAACAGTGCCAACTGATGAGTTGAGTGCAGTTTGTGGTATTCATTTCCTTGATTTTTAACATACTGCCCGATCATCTACTCATCTCCGTATTTACCAACCGTACTCGCAAAATAATAGTCAGTCCAAAACTCGCCGTCCCACAGGATTTTGGGCAACGCTTGAATATCTCACGGGCTGTAAGGCTTTTGAGTGTGCTTGCGGTGAGCTCGTATTGACAGGTCGATGAGACCTACATCTGGTTTTCAGGGGGGCTTTTCGGACGGCGTTATCGCAAACAAGACGGAACTGCTGACGCGGGGCTACCTGCGCGATCCGCAGCTGGAGCGCATCGTCCACCGTTCGCAAAACCGGATCGAATCCTACCGCCAACTGCGCGCCGCCATCGCCCAAGTGGGCGGCAAGAAAGAGCTGACCGGCCGCACCGACATTGAAATCGAGATTAGCAACAGTGCACTAGGTTGATCTGGCAACGACGCTGCCGTGCTCGCACTGAAGGTGCGCTACGTTCATGGTTAGGAGCCTGAATCGCTTCTTTTGAGAACGCCTGACCATGAACGTAGCACTAACCGTCCTGGGATTTCAACGTACAACCCCATGTACTACCGATACATAAAGGTCACACTAATAACTGACTGTACATTGCCGGCGGTAACCTGACCAGTAGTCCTTGCATAAGCAGCCACTAAATCAAGCGAGACCGCTGAGGTTCCAACAGAACCTAAATCAACCCTTTCATTTGTCGCTAACGGGGCACCGTTATGTAACAGTTGCACTCCAACCCCCTGGGCTGGGGAATATGCGGTGTTGGTAAAAATTGTATTATTTTCTGGCGCCGTCGTTCCCGTCAGATAATAAGTGAGATTTTTGCTGGATACACAATGAATAGTGAGATCGACTGGTGTTTGATTGGCTGGATAGTCCGGTAATGACACAGTGACATTGCGACTTGATACATCACAGGTGCCTGTTGGCATACGCACATCATTACTTGCCACAATGTTCCAAGTGAAATATTTTGGGTTTTGGATAGCTCCAGTATCCCATACATACTCTTTGTGCATATTTATTGATGCAATACGCTCACCGGCTCTGATAAAAATCGCACCAGCAGGTGGGTCATTTACCGGAGTAAACGTCATTTGAAGCGGTAATGGTGTATAAGCTCCGCTCGTTATGCTTACACTATCTGTCGCACCTGTCAATGGAATTGGGTAGGATCGACCATTCCATATAATTGTTCCCTCTAAAGATGAAATAGAGCTGGCAAAAGCCGTACCTGCTGTCAATTTGATGACATCAACAGCCCGATTATTCCATGGTGTCTCATTCAAACATTGAATGTGATCCCCTAAATCAAGCGCTATATTTTGACCCGGTCTGACTTGTGGGTTTATAGCTACACTTATATTAGTAGTTCCACTATCAATAGGGGCGCTATTGGCTGATGTTATGCATAAATATCCCCAGCTGACTTCTGAGTGCCCCATAAATATAGATAAAATAATGGCTAACCTTATCATCATAACGATAATACCTCTAATTGGTTTAGTTCGGTGGTCCATTTCCGAACGAGACGTAAAAAACCGTAAGTGGGCCCAGTGGGAGCGAAGCTACAAAATGCGATATTTGTCTTGGTAGGGTGTGCTGATTAACAAAAAACTATGATTTCCTCAATGCCTCAAATATCGATATCCATCGAAAACCTCTTGTACTGGAGGTGGCGGATCTGTTTGTTTTTCTCTTTGGTTTCTGACTGTATCTCATCACTAAATTTACTGAATTTTAGTTCCTAACAGTCCACATCCACTTTCTCCAGCACCTGCTCGACCTTCTCCTGAGGAAAACGCTTTTGCCAAATTGATGCCAATAGTTTTAACATTCATGATGGCCGTTCCGTTCAATTAGTGACGATTTATCGTCCCACTGTGGCACTAGAGATGGGAGGCGGCCATTCCATTAACAAAGCCCTGGAGTGGCTAAAAAAAAAGCCCAAATTTATCCTGCCTTACCAACTTGTTTATTCCCGCTGAGTCAATGATGTTGAACATCTCAGGCTTGCTCTGCGCGAAACCGTGACACGTAATCATAAATGTCGTTCGATGTGGCAACTGTTGCAGAAGGTAAAGCAGTTTATGATGGCGGTATCCTCCTTCGCGAGGGGGGGCCAACATGGAACCGAAAAAGTGTAGCACTATTAAGTACACCTATTTAGCGATAAGGTTACCTATAGTTATATCGACGCAATAGTGCTCCCCACAGGAGCAGTGACTGGGATTGCAACATGACTACCAAAATTAATTGAAATCGGAACCGGTGTTGCTTGTCCACTAACACAGTTAGCATGTGCTGTTGATAAACCCACACCAAAAAACGTAAAATATTACACCAAGATGTAAGAAAATTCCCACCCGTTTATCCCCTCATACTGTATGCCTTAATTGTGGGTTTGATATCGGACATAACGCTACCTTCATGGAGAGTATATTATAGGGTTTAGCGGCAATCCACACTGTGACCAAAATCATATTTTTATATTAATATATATACTATACACAAGTTAACTTGAAGGTGCATTTTCCAGTATCGGGAAATTATCATTAATACGACGAGCTAACGTACCTGCGATTGCAACCCATGTATGGTCAAAAAATTTATTTATCGCCGTCCTGAAGGCTTTTACAGTGGCGAAATAACGGTTATTTCGTACCTCTTCGTTCATCGCCTTCCATAACCGTATTATCGGGTTCAGATTGGGGCTATAAAGGGGCGGTTCATCACATATGCCCATTCTTTCACCAGCTCCGACCGCTGATAACTTGCGCCGTCAAGGATAATATACACCTTCTGACTCACCGGATAAGTCTCACGGATGGCGATAAAGAACCTACTGATATTCAAGCTGTTAGGCAATATCCCTTAATTTATTTTTATACAAACCAATACGATAGAAGCAGCGAATCAGAGTGATTTTCGAGCCAAAAATGCCAGAATCCACCCTAAAAATGCTCAGATTATGAACATATTCCCGTTTTTGGTAATGAAGGGACACAGCCTAATACTGTCATATTCTCGGATCACCGTACTGCCGATGTCGTTCAGATTCTGTGCACCCATGATGTTCAGTCTGGTGCGGCTACCTGTTGTTTCCGCAACGATTTCCTGGCCTTTGGGTATCCATCAATAAGCCAATTTTGCTCCCTGTGTTGGGTGCACACCATCAGTGAACAGGATGGGATCATCGCCCGCTTCCTGCTTCAGTTTCTCAATAGGTTTCCACGAACGCACGCTGTGCTTCAGCACAGTATTTGTGGGGAACACCGGTGGGCTTTTTGTAACTGAAGTCATTGCGGTGCAGCTACTTGTTCATGCTGAGAACGGTGTAACGGATATCCCACCACTCATTAACCAACTCAATGATAGCGTGCGTGGTAGGGAGAAGATTATCCGTCAGATGAGTGATAAGTTCTGCTGTCTGTGCTTCACTGAGATGACTGTCAGAGCCCCCATTTTGGGGCTTGAGTTTTTCGTCATTAAGCCAATCATGCAAATGACGGCGAACCGTTGTTTCATCAATAAGCTGGGAATTAGCGATCATGGCGATAATCCAGTCATCAGCAGCGATAAGTACACATCGAATTCTGTCACGCATACATACGGCAATCCCTACTGCTTTTGTGCAGCATTTCCAGGGCTATCCGTTGCTCAGAAGTCAGATGTATTTTCATGTCGGCCAGCTTGATCCTCATCGTGAATAAAATCAAGCATCTTCATTGATCACGGGTTTATACAGCGGCACTTAAAGTAGAACGACCGAACCCGAGGCTATATTGAGGCGATGCGCCCGCAATAACATTCAGCCCCAACCTATAAGAAGGCATTAGCGGAGGTGGGCAAAGCGATTAAGACCATCTTCCTCTGTCGCTATTTGTAAGATGAGTCGCTGCGTTGTGAAATTAATGCGGGCCTCAACGTCGTGGAAAACTGGAACAGCGTCAATGATTTTATTTTTTATAGTGAGCACGGTGAATTTACCCGCAACTGGGCAGCGGACCAGGAGATATCGAAGCTGTCATTGCATTTGCTGCAAATCAGTCTGGTCTATATCAATACATTGTTGATCCAAAATGTGCTGTCGGAGCCGACCTAACGTCAGCGAATGACTGAAGAAGACTGGCGTGGTCTGACGTCATTGATATATCACCATGTTAATCCGTATGGCCGTATCGAACTGAATATGGATCAGCGGCTGGCGTTGGCCGCCTGTTTAGGCCTCAGTGCTGGCCGCCTTATTCCTTTTAAGAACATCTCATGCCTTTTCGTCATTTCAGGGGGCAAATCGCACGCCGTATAGTCACCCTATCAATCTGTTATATGAAAAGGCCGTTGTGGACTATCTACCAATATTTGCCGACCTGAAACACCGCCCTGTGCTGGTGGTTGGCGGCGGCGAAGTGGCTGCACGCAAAGTCGACCTCCTGCTACGCGCAGGGGCGCAGGTACGGATCGTGGCGCAGGCGCTCTCAGAAGAGCTGGAGCACCAACACCTGCAAGGGCGCGTTGAGTGGCTGGGGCAGAACTTTGTGCCGCAGCAGTTAGACGACGTCTTTCTGGTGATTGCCGCTACCGACGATAGCGCGCTGAACGCCGAGGTGTATGCCGAAGCGGATAAGCGCCGCGTGCTGGCCAACGTGGTGGATGACCAACCGCGCTGCTCCTTTATCTTCCCGTCGATTATCGATCGCTCACCGTTGGTGGTGGCCGTGTCATCTAGCGGCCAGGCACCGGTATTGGCGCGGATGTTACGTGAGAAGCTGGAGGCATTGCTGCCTGCCAGCCTGGGGCAGATGGCGGAACTGGCCGGAGGGTTGCGTGGCAAAGTGAAGCAACGGCTGGCTTCCATCGGGGCCAGACGCCGTTTCTGGGAGAAAACCTTCAACGGCCGTTTCGCGACGTTGGTGGCGAATGGCCAGACGGAGCAGGCGCAGCAGCAGTTGGAACAGGATTTAACGGCTTTTGCGCAGGGTAATGAGGGGGCGCAAGGTGAGATCGCACTGGTCGGGGCAGGCCCGGGCGATGTCGGCTTGTTGACCCTACGCGGGCTACAGGTGATGCAGCAGGCCGACGTGGTGCTTTACGATCACCTGGTGAGCGAAGAGACGCTGGATTTGGTGCGTCGCGACGCCGAACGTATCTGCGTGGGCAAACGCGCCGGTGCGCACTCGGTGATCCAGGAAGAAACCAATCGGCTGCTGGTGGAACTGGCGCAGCAGGGGAAGCGGGTAGTGCGGTTAAAAGGCGGCGATCCCTTTATCTTTGGCCGGGGTGGCGAAGAGTTACAGGTGGCCGCCGCTGCCGGGATCCCTTTCCAAGTGGTGCCGGGCGTAACCGCAGCAGCAGGGGCTACGGCCTATGCCGGTATTCCGCTAACGCACCGCGATCACGCACAAAGCGTGACCTTTATTACCGGCCATTGCCGTGACGATGACGACGGCTTGGATTGGCCTGCTCTGGCGCGGGCGCGTCAGACGTTGGCGATCTACATGGGTACGATGAAGGCGGCGGATATCAGCCGCAACCTGATTGCCCATGGCCGTGATGCGAGCACGCCAGTCGCTGTGATCAGCCGGGGGACGCGGGCCGATCAGCAGGTGCAGACTGGCACCTTACAACAGTTGGAACAATTAACTCGGCAGGCCCCGTTACCGGCGCTGCTGGTGATCGGTGAAGTGGTGGAATTACACCATCAAATCGCCTGGTTTGGGCATCAATCGCAGACGGCAGTGGCAGCGCGCCCGGCCGTCGTGAATTTGGCTTAAAGGATCTGTTATGGACCAAAAACGACTCACTCATTTGCGGCAATTGGAGGCGGAGAGCATCCATATCATCCGTGAAGTGGCCGCCGAATTCGGCAATCCGGTGATGCTCTATTCCATCGGTAAAGACTCCTCGGTGATGCTTCATCTGGCACGCAAGGCGTTCTATCCGGGCACGCTGCCGTTTCCGTTGCTGCATGTGGATACCGGTTGGAAATTCAACGAAATGTACCAATTCCGCGATCGTACCGCCAAAGAGTACGGTTTCGAGCTGCTGATCCACAAAAACCCGGAAGGGGTGGCGATGGGGATCAACCCGTTTGTCCACGGCAGCGCCAAGCACACCGATATCATGAAAACCGAAGGCCTCAAGCAGGCGCTGAACAAGTACGGTTTTGACGCCGCCTTCGGTGGTGCCCGCCGCGACGAGGAGAAATCCCGCGCCAAAGAGCGCATCTATTCTTTCCGCGATCGCTTCCACCGCTGGGATCCGAAAAACCAGCGCCCGGAGCTTTGGCACAACTATAACGGCCAGATCAACAAGGGCGAGAGCATCCGCGTGTTCCCGCTGTCGAACTGGACCGAGCTGGATATCTGGCAATATATCTTCCTGGAGAAGATCGACATCGTTCCGCTCTACCTGGCCAAACCGCGCCCGGTGGTGGAACGCGACGGCATGTTGATGATGGTGGATGACGATCGTATCGATCTGCAACCGGGTGAGGTGATCAGCCAGCGTATGGTGCGGTTCCGTACCCTCGGCTGCTGGCCGTTGACCGGCGCGGTGGATTCTTCTGCGCAGACGCTGCCGGAGATCATCGAGGAAATGCTGGTTTCTACCACCAGCGAACGTCAGGGCCGCATGATCGACCGCGATCAGTCCGGTTCGATGGAGCTGAAAAAGCGCCAAGGGTATTTCTAAGGAGCCGCCGGAATGAACAACGTTATTGCACAACAAATCGCCGAACAGGGCGGGGTAGAAGCCTACCTGCACGCGCAGCAGCACAAGAGCCTGCTACGTTTCCTGACCTGTGGCAGCGTGGACGACGGTAAAAGCACCCTGATTGGCCGCTTGCTGCACGATACCCGCCAGATCTACGAAGATCAGCTCTCAACCCTGCATACCGACAGTAAACGCATCGGCACCCAAGGGGAGAAGCTCGATCTGGCCTTGCTGGTGGATGGCCTGCAGGCAGAACGTGAGCAGGGCATTACCATCGACGTGGCCTACCGCTATTTCTCGACCGAAAAGCGCAAATTTATCATCGCCGATACGCCGGGGCATGAGCAGTACACCCGCAATATGGCTACCGGTGCCTCGACCTGCGACTTGGCGATCCTGCTGATCGATGCGCGCAAAGGCGTGCTGGATCAGACCCGTCGCCACAGTTTTATCGCCACGCTGCTCGGTATTCGCCACCTGGTGGTGGCGGTGAACAAAATGGACCTGGTGGATTACAGCCAGGCGGTGTTTGAACAGTTCAAACAGGATTACCTGAGCTTCGCCGAGCAGTTGCCCAACGACCTGGAGATTAAATTCGTCCCGTTGTCGGCACTGGACGGTGACAACGTTGCTAGCCAGAGCATACAGATGCCTTGGTATAGCGGCCCGACACTGTTGGAGGTGTTGGAAAGTGTGGATGTCATCAGCGAGCGTGAACATCAGCCGCTGCGCTTCCCGGTACAATACGTCAACCGCCCGAATCTCGATTTCCGCGGTTATGCCGGGACTTTGTCTGCCGGTGTGGTCCGCGTGGGTCAGCGCATCAAGGTGCTGCCGTCTGGCGTTGAATCCACCGTGGCGCGCATCGTGACCTTTGATGGCGATCTGCAGGAGGCGGGGCCGGGTGAAGCGATCACGCTGGTGCTGAAAGATGAAGTCGACATCAGCCGGGGCGACCTGCTGGTGGATGCCAGCGAAACCCTACAGGCCACGCAAAGCGCCTTGGCGGACGTGGTATGGATGGCAGAACAGCCGTTGTTACCGGGCCAAAGCTACGACATCAAGGTAGCCGGGAAGAAAACTCGCGCCCGCGTTGAGAGCATTCGCCATCAGGTGGAGATCAACTCGCTGGCGCAGCATCAGGCCGATGTTTTGCCTTTGAACGGTATTGGGCTGGTGGAGCTGACCTTCGACGAACCGCTGGTGCTGGACAGCTATCAACAGAATCATGATACCGGCGGCCTGATCTTTATCGATCGTTTGACGAACGTCACGGTTGGCGCGGGGTTGATCCGCGAAGCCTTGCAGCAGGATAATCCAGCAGCGGCGGGCAATTTCAGCGCATTTGAACTGGAGCTGAACGCCTTGGTACGCAAGCATTTCCCACACTGGGGTGCGCGTGACCTGCTGAAGGGGAATTAACGTGGCTGAGGCTGAGTTAGCGAAAGACGAAAACGTTGTGTGGCACCCGCATGCGGTAACGCGTGCGGAGCGTGAAACCGCGAACGGCCATCAGGGTGTGGTGCTATGGTTTACCGGCCTGTCTGGTTCGGGTAAATCGACCGTGGCTGGCGCGCTGGAGCAGGCTCTGCATCAGCTGGGGGTCAGTACCTATCTGCTGGATGGTGACAATGTGCGCCACGGCCTGTGCCGCGACTTGGGGTTCTCTGACGACGATCGGCGCGAGAATATCCGCCGGGTGGGGGAAGTGGCCAAGCTGATGGTGGATGCTGGGCTGGTGGTGTTGACGGCGTTTATCTCACCGCACCGTGCCGAACGGCAGATGGTGCGGGAAATGTTGGCCAAGGGGCAGTTTATCGAAGTCTTTGTCGACACCCCGCTGGCGATTTGTGAGGCTCGCGATCCGAAAGGATTGTACAAAAAGGCCCGCGCCGGTGAGTTGCGTAATTTCACCGGTATCGATTCGGTGTACGAGGCGCCGGAACGACCGGATATCCGGCTTAATGGTGAACAATTGGTAACAAATTTGACCGCGCAATTGTTAGACCTGCTGCGTGGTCAGGCTATTATCAAACCCTGAATTCGCAAAAAGCGCGTGGCGTGATCGAGCTACGCGCTTTTTACTCTAGCAAGTCGCCGCAGAGCGAGCCAATAGACCAGGGAACGCTATGCAAAATGCCACGCCACTAGTGATTGATAGCCAACTCGAGCAAGAGGAACCCTCGTACTCCTTTTTGGGCGGCACCAGCGGCTTTGTCTTCTATTGGCTGGCGTTTACCGTGCCTTTTATGGTTTACGGTTCTAACACCTTGTTTTTCCTTCTTTATACCTGGCCGTTTTTCCTGGCTTTGATGCCAGCCTCGGTGCTGCTGGGTATCGTCTTCAGCGTGCTGCTGCGCGGGCGTGTGTTCCTCACGCTGCTGCTGACCGGTATCACCGTCATCTGTCTGTTTTGGCTGGTGTTCAGCTTTCTGAGTGGCTGGTAATAAAAAGGGCGCCAGTGCGCCCAAGAGATGTCAAAGCGGTGCCGAAGGTTACAAAACTTTGCTTAAAAATGCCTGGGTGCGCGGATTGGTCGGGTTACCGAAGATGTGCTCCGGTGTGCCTTCTTCCTGAATAATCCCCTGATCGATAAACAACACCCGGTCGGCCACTTCACGGGCGAAGCCCATTTCATGGGTTACCACCACCATCGTCATGCCTTCAAGAGCCAGCGCCTTCATCACCGCCAACACTTCCCCGACCAACTCCGGATCCAGCGCCGAGGTAGGCTCGTCAAACAGCATGATTTGCGGTTCCATCGCCAATGCGCGGGCGATGGCGACACGCTGTTGCTGCCCGCCGGACAGGCTGCTGGGATAGGCATCGATCTTGTCGAGCAGGCCCACTTTATTCAGTAGCACCTCTGCACGTTCAATAGCCTCGCTGCGAGGCAGTTTTTTCACGTCCATCGGCGCCATGATGATGTTCTCCAACACCGTCATATGCGGGAACAGGTTAAAGCGTTGGAATACCATGCCCACGCTTTCACGCATCTTGTTCAGATCGGTCTTCTGATCGTGAATGGCAAAGCCATTGACGTCGATCTCACCGCCCGAGAGCGTCTCCAGCGCGTTGATACAGCGCAGAAAGGTACTTTTACCGGAGCCGGAAGGGCCGATAATGCATACTACTTCTTTCGGCGCGATCTGGCAGGAGATCCCGCGCAGCACGTGGGCTTCGCCAAATTGTTTTTGCAGGTTATGTACGCGAATCACTTTTACCGAACCTTTTTTCCATGTGTTGCACCATCAGCGAGAGCAGGAAGGTGATGACCCAATAGATCACTGAAATAGTCAGATAGGGCTCCCAGTAGGTGGCGTACGCGCCGGAAACGGTACGCGCGGCATAAGCCAGATCCGCCAGACCAATCGCGGAGGCCAGGGACGAATCCTTGACGATGGCGATGGCGTTGTTGCCAAGCGGCGGCAGCATGCGGCGGAAGGCCTGCGGCAGGATCACCTTACGCATGGTCTTGCCGTAGCCCATCCCCAACGAGCGTGAAGCCTCCATCTGGCCGCGGTCGATCGACTGGATCCCGGCACGGAATATCTCCGAGACGTAAGCACCGGCGTTCAACGTGATGGCGACTACGCAAGACAGGAAGGCACCGTAATCGGAACGCAATGCGCGTGCAAAGTCGACGCTCATCAAACCGTTGCTGACCAGCAGGCCGTCACGCGGGTTGATAAACAGCGGCACCAGCGCGAAGTGGACCACCATGATTTGCACAAACAGCGGTGTGCCCCGGAAGGCGCTGATGTAGATGCGCACCGGCCATTGCACGCAATAGTGCAGGATCGGTTTCCAGATGCCGTGCGGTGCCTGCGCCAGGCGGCCTAACCCGAGGAGTAGCCCCCAGGTAGTGCCCAGGATCACGCAGATGATGGTACATTTGATGGTCATCCAGGCACCCTCCATAAACAGCGGAGCGTATTCCTCAATGATCTCCCAACGGAATGCTGACAAAATATAATCCTTACGGTGGTAGTGCGAACTTGTGGACCTAATGCGTAGGGGCACAGTCAATTGCGCCCCTATTTACAGCCGGTTTATTCTGCTGGCAGCGTAGGGACGTTGCTGTCGAACCAGGTCTGGTAAATTTTGGCGTAGGTGCCATCGGCGATGATTTTCTTCAGGCCACTGTTGATCTTGTTACGCAGCTCATCGTTGCCCTTGGCCACCGCAATGCCGAAATACTGGCGCTCAAACTTGGCGTCTGACACCAGCTTGAACTCTTTCTCCGGGTGGGTCTTGATATAGAACTTGGCCACGCCAACGTCACCCACGGCCGCGCCAATGCCATCTTCATACAGCTCTTGCAGCAGCAGCGGGGTGTTATCAAAACGCTTGATGGCGGTGCTGTTCTTACCCAAGACGTCGGAAACCACGATGTCGCCGGTGCTGGAGTTAACCACGCCCACCTTCAGGGTTTTCAGCGCGTCGATAGAGTCTACCGTAGACTCTTTCGGTACCACGATAGCCTGCTCTGCCGGGAAGTATGGCGTAGAGAAGTCGACCATCTGCTTGCGCTTGTCGGTAATGGTGATGCCGGAAATGATGATGTCGCGGTCGCCAGAGTTCAAGGTGGCAAAGATGCCTTCCCATGGCGTATTTACCAGCTTCACCTGGAAACCTTCCGCTTTGGCGACGGCCTTGATCACATCGATATCAAAACCTTCCAGCTCTTTTTTGCTGTTTTCGTATTCGAACGGGCGATAGGTACCGCCGGAGCCGACAACATACGTCGGTTCTGCGGCAAAGGAAGCCGCGGAAAAAGTGGCCGCCAGGCAGGCACTAATCAGCACTAAACGTTTTAACATGAGCATTCCCCGAATAAGTTGAGTCGTTGAGTAAAGGTTATATATTGGATTTATTTATGCACTTTAGATGCATAAAAATAAACTTACATGAATAAAAACACAACCCCTACCTGATGATGAAAATGCTAACAGTGTTAAATATGAATAATTATTTAAAAATTGGCGTAAATGTCGGTGGAAATGCCATCGATCCAGTTATTCTTACTGCATACTGACGCAAGGGGCGGTGCACGTTATGCCTGTCTGGATTTAATGCCGCTTTCAGGCGACAATCAGGCGCTAAACTCAGGAAGTTCTGATTACGCTTGAGGGCTGCAGGTGAAAAGCCGCTGCTGGTGTGGAGTCAAACGGCAAGTTGTGGGATGATTAAGCGCTTTTTTTAGGGGGCGGAGATGGGAAAACTGACGCTGCTATTGCTGGCGCTGCTTGGCTGGTTACAGTATTCGCTGTGGCTGGGGAAGAATGGTATTCACGATTATGTGCGGGTCAATGATGACGTTACGGCTCAGCAGAGCAGCAATGCCAAATTGAAAGCGCGTAACGATCAGCTGTTTGCCGAGATCGACGACCTGAACGGTGGTCAGGAAGCGATAGAAGAACGCGCACGTAATGAACTGGGCATGATCAAGCCCGGCGAGACTTTCTATCGTCTGGTGCCTGAATCTTCCGGACGCAATGCGGCGTCTGCCACACAGAACAACCCACCGAAGTAACGCATGAATCCATCCATTGGCTCCTCCCCTCAGGTGATCGCCGTCCTGCCCGCTGCCGGTATTGGCAGCCGTATGCAGGCCGATTGTCCGAAGCAATATTTAACCATCGGCCATCAAACCATTCTTGAGCACGCCATCCACGCCTTGTTACGTCATCCGCGTATTACCCAGGTGATCGTGGCTATCAGCCCCGAAGACCAACAGTTTAAAACGCTACCGATCGCCAGCGATCCGCGGGTGTTGGTCACTGAAGGCGGGCAACAGCGCGCCGATTCGGTGCTGGCCGGGCTGCAACTGGCTGGCAACGCGCACTGGGTATTGGTACATGATGCTGCCCGCCCTTGCCTGCATCCTGACGATCTGGAGCGGTTGCTGGCGATCACGGCACACAGTAAGGTCGGCGGCATTCTTGCCGCGCCGGTGCGTGATACCATGAAGCGTGCGCAGGTGGGCCAAAGCATCATCTCGCACACCGTGGAACGACAGGATTTGTGGCATGCACTGACGCCACAGCTGTTCCCGCTGGAACTGCTTAAACTCTGCCTACAACGCGCCCTGGATGAAGGGGCGACGGTAACCGATGAAGCCTCGGCGCTTGAACATTGCGGTTATCATCCGCTGCTGGTGGCGGGGCGTGCGGACAATATTAAAGTGACGCGGCCAGAGGATTTGGCGCTGGCGGCGTTCTATTTGACTCAGTTGAACAACTAAAGGAGCGCATCATGCGTATCGGTCACGGTTTTGATGTCCATAAATTTGGCGGCGAAGGGCCGTTGGTGATCGGCGGTGTTCGCATTCCTTATGAAAAAGGACTGCTGGCTCACTCCGATGGTGACGTGGCGCTGCATGCGGCCACCGATGCTCTGCTGGGGGCGGCGGCGTTGGGGGATATCGGCAAGCTGTTCCCGGATACCGATCCGGCCTTTAAAGGCGCGGACAGCCGTGAGCTGCTGCGCGAAGCCTGGAAACGCATTCGTGCCAAGGGCTATCGTCTGGGTAATCTGGATGTCACCATCATTGCGCAGGCACCGAAGATGGCACCGCACATTCCTCAGATGCGCATCTTCCTGGCGGAAGATCTGCAATGCCATATGGATGACGTTAACGTCAAAGCGACCACCACCGAACAGCTGGGCTTTACCGGCCGTGGCGAAGGCATTGCCTGCGAAGCGGTTGCCCTGTTGATCAAGGAATAACGTATGGACATGGCCAATCTGACTTGGTTGCACGGCAAGCCAGCGGCTACCGGCGTGCTGAAAGCCAACCCGGAAGACTTTGTGGTGGTTGAGGATCTGGGCTTTACCCCAGATGGTGAAGGTGAGCACCTGCTGGTGAACATCCGCAAGAACGGCTGCAACACCCAGTTTGTGGCGGACGCTCTGGCGAAGTTTGCCGGCATTCATGCCCGTTCGGTCAGCTATGCCGGTTTGAAAGATCGCCATGCAGTCACCGAGCAGTGGTTCTGTCTGCATCTGCCGGGGAAAGAATCTCCCGATCTCAGCCGGTTTGCGCTGGAAGGCTGCGAAGTACTACAGGCCGCTCGCCACCTACGCAAGCTGCGCATCGGTACGTTGAAGGGGAACGAATTCACCCTGGTGCTACGCCAGATCGGCGATCGCCAAGAGGTGGAGCAGCGTTTACAGGCTATCGCGGCGGGTGGCGTGCCGAACTACTTTGGCAGCCAGCGCTTTGGCCGTGGGGGCAACAACCTGACGATGGCGCGCCGCTGGGCCAACGATGAGATCCGGGTTAAGGAGCGCAGCAAACGTAGCTTCTACCTGTCCGCCAGCCGCAGTGCGTTGTTCAACTTCATTGCCAGCCAGCGTTTGGCTAACCAACAGCAACAAACGGTGCTGGAAGGGGATGCGTTACAGCTGGCCGGGCGCGGGAGCTGGTTCGTGGCCAAAGCGGAAGAGTTAGCCACCCTGCAACAACGGTTAGACGCGGGTGAACTGATGATCACGGCTCCATTGCCGGGGGATGGTGAACCCGGTACTGCCGGGGAAGCATTGGTCTTTGAACAAGCTTGTCTGGTGTCACAGCCAGAGCTGATGGCGTTATTAAAGCGTGAGCGTGTAGAGCCTGCGCGGCGGGCCTTGCTGCTACAGCCGCAGAAAATGCAGTGGAGCTGGTGGGATGATGTCACCGTGGAATTACGTTTCTGGTTACCAGCAGGCAGTTTCGCTACCAGCGTAGTGCGTGAAATAATGCAATTGGCTAGCGATGAGGCAGATATTGCCGAGTAGCCGTTAGCTTAACCCTCAGCTATTAATCCTTACTTTCTCGTTCAGGCGGAGCGGAACTCGGCCTGAACAGAAATGAAACAGCGAAAATGTTGTCATCGGGCCTGGCTTGCCAGGCTAATTCCCCCCATAGTGATCCGATAATTAATATCTTATCTTGCAATTCACCTTAATCATTATAATTTATTTATTTCTTTCTTTATAATTAAAAATTATCTTGTTTTTTATCATGACATTACGGAGGTTGTGATTATTATTATAATTATTAAGTTGATCTGGGTGTTGATTGGTTTTTATACTTACTGAGAATTTTACGAGACTAAGCGTGGCTGGAATTGGCTGTGTTTTAAAGTTTGATATAAGAGACTCTCATTACGGATTAATCATGAAGCTCAATATAATTAAACGCCTGATCGGTGTTGCTATTTTTTGTTTTTTACCCGGTTTTGTATTGGCCAATATGAGCGTTTATCCTATGGAACTCGGCATCGGCGAAACCGGAGTCGCTCAAATAAGGATTATATCCCAAAGCGACGGGGTGCAATTCGTCAAGGTAACTGAGAAAAAAATACTCAATCCTGGTACTAAACAAGAACAGGAAACGGACGTTGAGCAATTTGGACAAAGCTCGCTGGTGATAACGCCGCAAAAACTGGCTATTTCGGCAGGTAGTCAACGCCTGGTACGGTTGGTTGCCCTGGAGTTACCGGAAAAGGAAACCACTTGGCGAGTCTATTTTGAAGGCGTACCGGAACTAGAAGATAACGTCGCTGTTGCCAGCCCACAGAAGACCTCGACCAAGGTGGGTATCAACCTGGTGTGGGGGGCATTGGTCCACGTAGCGCCGAAAAAGGCCGTTGCCAGCCTTACGTTGGATGCGCAGCGTGGCCAGGTTATCAATGATGGCACGCTGCGTATTCCGCTACGAGAGGTGGGAGTTTGTGACCAGTCCGGTGTTTGCGACTGGAAAAAAGAAACCACCACAATATATCCCGGTACCGAGCTTAAAATTGCTTCTCTAATGGTAAAACCTGGGAAGAAGTATAAAGCGCGTTATTTTAATTGGCTTAAAAAACGCGTTGAAGAAATTGATTTGTCTATAAAACGTTAAATGTGGAGTCAAATCATGTATAGCCCCGATCGTATGGGGTGAGTAAAGCTGGATGTTATTTGTAAAATAAAATGGAGATTTTATGAAAAAGTTTATTAAACCACTGCTGATTGTTTCAACCATGGCTGCCGTATTTTCCACTCAGGCCGTACAGAAAGATATTACTGTGAATGCCAACGTGGATGCGACGATTGATATGACGCAGCCTGATAATACCGCCTTGCCAAGCAGCATCGATATGCAGTATTTGCCAGGCAAAGGCCTGACGCCGTTTAACCTGAACACCAAGGTCTGGTCTAACAACGCTACCGCTGGCGTTAACATTCGCCTGGTTAGAGCGGCGAGCCTGGCGGATGTCAATGGGGCTAACAAGATCCCATTGACCATAAGCCTGGGCGATAAGGTACTGACCACCACCAACCAACTGCTGGAAGCAGCGACCCTGTTCCCGGCGGGAATCGAAAATGGCTCAGACGTCCTGCCACTGCGTTTTGCCCAGACCGCGCAAGGCACTATTGCTACCGGCACCTACAGCGGTATTGTCAGCCTGGTGGTGACTCAGGCAACCAAGGCTCCTTAAGGCGGCTCAATTAAAAAGTTTTATTCATATCTTGTGGGGCTTTATAGCCCCACTGTTATCAGGGATGAACAATGGCTTTTCGCGCTAGCCTATCTGCAGGGTTGTTGGTAGGCCTTATGATTACGCAACACGATTTGTCGGCTACCCCTAAAATTCCACCAGGCTTTGAGTCCTTGGCACAAGGGCAGCTTATCTGGGTTGATGTTTCCCTCTATGGCAAGTCTCTCGGGCTTTATGAAGCCAATATTAATCTGGAACAGGTTGTCTTCATAAAGCCAGCGGAACTGGCTGATGCCGTGAAGCAGCACTTCAACGACGATCCTGAACTGGATGCTCAACTGATGACCGGGTTGGTGCAACCGCTAGCGCGTAACGGCAACCTGGCCTGCAGCGGTAACGGTAACGCACCAAGCTGTGACTATCTGGAAACCCAGACGGTTGGCATCATCTATGACGAGAATAATTCCCGGGTTAACCTGTTTCTTGACCGTCGATACCTTCCGAAAAAAGTTGCCGGTAGCGGTTTCTATCAGGCGACGGCAGAAAGTGAAAATGCGCTGATCCATCAGCAAAACCTCAATTTTGTCGCTGATGAAAACTATCAGTCATTGTCGCTACAGGGGACTGGATCACTGGGCGTCACTGAAAATGGCTATCTTAATGCCGATTGGTTCTATACGGGGCAGCGCTATCGCCATAGCAACCATCAGCAGATAGAGATGAACAATGCCTATTTTAGGCAGGACTTGTGGAAAAGCTTCTATCTACAAGGCGGCATGATGGACTCCCGCGACATCTTCAGCAACGCGGGGGGTAACATCAACCTGAGCCAATTGCCGATTGGCAAGATCCGTGGGCTACGGGTTGGTTCGACCACGGCCTGGGTCAACCAGAGCCAGGTTTCCCGAGGGACCCCGGTGTCGGTCTTCCTATCACGCAACGCTCGCATCGACGCCTATCGTGACGAACAGTTACTGTCATCTTTTTACCTGAACGCCGGGGCCCTGGAGCTGGATACGCGCACCTTCCCCAGCGGCAGCTATACCGTCACGCTGCGGTTCTATGAGGATAACCAGTTAGTCAGGACAGAAACCGTCCCTTATACCAACACCGGCGTGGCTCAGCTCTATGGCCCTCAGTGGTTCCTGCAAGCCGGGGTTGAGGTAGACCACGATACGCATCCTATGTCGGGCGATCGGCAGGTGGTGCAAGGCGGGTTGCGAATTCCGTTGACCGATACGCTGTCGCTGACGGCGGGGAGCACGGTATTGAGCGACGTACACTACTGGGAAGGGGCGGCGGACTGGAGGCATGGTTTTAACAGTGGCCTGTTGGATGGCTTCATGACGGCTCGCGTCAGTTATCTGGCTGGCAGTGAGGGGACGCGGGGAAATATTCAGCAAATTAACTATAACGACGGTTTTTCATTGAGCTTCTACCGCTCGGCCCTCTCGGCGCCTGACTGCGACTCTCAACAGAGAAACTATGGCTTTAGCGGTTGTTATCAGAGTTCCAACCTGATGTTTTCGGTCCCGCTCGCGCAGTGGTTTGCCAATATTGGCTACTCGCTTAACAGCAGCGGAGGGCGTTATCGTTATCGCAGTGAACTGAATGACAATGATGAAACCCATCAGGATATCGCCCCTTGGGAGCAGGTCTACACGACGCGTTCGCGTAGTCAAACCTGGCAGATGGGGGTCAGCCGTTCCTTTGCGTTCAACGACATTAACATCAACAGCGGAGTCAGCGCGTTCAGGCGTCACGATAGCGGCCAGCAGGGAACCGATAAAGGCGGCTACCTCACGGTCAGCCTATCATTCTCCGGGCGTCGTGGCGGCGCCACTAACAGCAATACCTCTCTGGGTGCCAATTATCGCAATAGCCAGCGTGGGGAAGGGCAACTCAGTTATAACGCGGACTACAGCCGCTATATGGACCAGAGTGGACAAAATGAGCTGGGGGCTTCGATATATGGCGTCAATAGCCAGACCCTGACCGCTTCAGCTTATGCTCGTGCCGCTGGGCCGTACGGTAATGGCAGCTTCGCCGTCAGTGATGCCTATGACAAGGTAGCGAACCGGCACACGCTCAGTAGCAGCGGCAGCTATAGCTCCTCTTTGCTGGTCGATCGCAGCGGACTTTATTGGGGACGCTGGGGGGATGGCCGCCCGGCCTCCGCGATCACGGTTGGGATGGTCACAGGGGAAGAGAGCAGTGCCTCGTTGATCAACGTAACGGTAGACGGTAGCGGTCAGACGGACGTGCGCAGCAACAGCCGGGCACTGTTTACCGTACCGGGCTATCAGCCCACCACCTTTGATATCAACGAGTCACTTAGCGCTCCTGCCGGTATCAGCAGTGAGATCCGCCGAGGGGCGGGAACACGTACGGCATTTATGGTGCCAGGGAAAGTGCTGCGCCGGGATATCGAGGTGACTTCACGCTACACCTGGTTGGGCAGAATGCTGGATGAGCAGGATCGACCTTTAGTTAACGGCATCCCTCTTAACGTGCTGTCCTGGACGCCACTGGGTGAAGGCGGTTTTAGCCTGGAAACCACCCGGCCAATGAAGCGGCTGTATCTGATGCGTGGCTCACAGTTCTATCAGTGTGCCATGAAAGTGCAGGCCATGCGTGACGTGGTGCGCTATGTCGGTACTACCCGCTGTGCCGGGGTAGCCATGGCCAGTATACCGCCAGCCGAGCAGAAGCAGGCGCAATTGATGACCGTGCGGCAGGGCCATGGCTCTGGAGTGCCGGTAGCGATGAAAACAAACTAGGAAATGATTAATGCTATTGAAAATAATCAGCGGTTTTAAATTTATCATTGCGGGAGCCATTAACCCTTTTAACCTGTGCGTTGTGCTGGTGGGGCTGAGCGCACAGGCGTACGGTGCCAATATTGCCCCGCAGGCACAGAATACCAAGGTTAATGTGACCTTCGATCGTATGAGCCTGCCGGCAAAAATTTACATTTGGGAGCGGGTTTTTGGTGGGAGTAGTGATAACGGTGAATGTACGTCGGCTATTGATTGCAAAGACAAGGATGTTATTAACTCCCTAACGTGCTATTCCGACACCGATCCAACCAATGGCGCCTGTCAGGTAAAATTGTGGTGGTGGAATAGTTCTTTCAATAATAATTCGAAAACTCTGACACTGCGCTTTACTCACAGCAGTGGAAAGACCAAAGATTTATTGGTCACCTCTATTAAAGGTGCAGGTGATTATAGTTCCTGGATTAGTGGAGTCGTATTGTATTCCGCGGGATTCAGTTCTTATATCCCCGCCTCCGAGTTGAAGAAACTATCTGATACCGGTGTTTGGCGCGCTGAACTCAAGATGCAGGTGAAAGCCTGGGATGATTGCGGTGCATCTGCCTACGGCTGCCCAGGCATTTTCCGCGTTGCCTGGAAGGCGAGTCTGGTTCTCAACGTGACAGATTATGGTAACCAACAGATTTACCTACCCGCTTTTCCAACTTCGGCACCGGTTATCAACCTGAATCTGATTACTCGGCCGGGAGGGGGCGCGAGAAAGAGCGTCAGCGGCAGTACTGGCCTGGATATGTGCCTCTACGATGGTAACGACTCGGCCAGTAACCGTATCAGCCTGCTGTTGCAGGACGAAGGGGACACGGCTCCCGATCGCATCAAGGGGCAGTTTTCACTGTATCGCCGTGGCGGTGATAAAGCCAAGGCCAGTGACCGACTGGACTACCAGGTCAGCGTGATCAATCCCACCACTGGGGCAGTACAAGAGATCGCCAACGGCAAAGAGGTCATCTGGAACGATACCAATCGCCGCAATATCCAGCGGCCGGTGGTGTTACCTGGCGGTGGTGCTCCGACATTTTGCGTGCCGGCCCCGCTGACCCTGACAACGCCAGCCTTTTCAATGGCGGATAAAACGGCGGGGGATTACACTGGCCAGCTACGCATTATTTACACGCCAACCACCCAGACGGCCCCATAACCTGGGAATTTAACGACCAACCTCAGATAATCATCCCAGCCTCCTTTGCCGAGGAGGCTATCCTGCCCCGTTTGCCACTGATGACCGTTGAATTGTATAGTAGATCGCATAGCTGGCCGTTTTGGCTAATACTATCAGCAACAGCGAGGCAAGCCTTGCTGTACCACGCAAATCACAACGGGTAACACGGTGGGTTGGGCTTACTATTGAAAATTTCATTAAAAACAGATAGATGTAATAAAATAGGGCAAAATCCTCGTTTTATCGCTTTCAGCAAGAAAGTTGTTTAACTGCAATATGAGAATACTACTGAGCAACGACGACGGCGTTAGCGCCCCGGGTATCCAGATACTGGCGGCGGCGTTGCGCGAGTTTGCCGAAGTGCAGGTGGTGGCCCCCGATCGTAACCGCAGTGGTTCCTCTAACGCGCTGACGCTGGAGTCGCCGCTGCGTACGCTGACGTTGCCCAACGGCGATATCGCCGTGCAGCAGGGCACCCCGACGGACTGTGTCTACCTTGGCGTTAACCAACTGATGCTGCCAGCACCGGAGATCGTGGTGTCCGGTATCAACGCCGGGCCAAATCTGGGTGATGATGTTATCTATTCCGGCACGGTGGCTGCTGCGATGGAAGGCCGCCATCTGGGGTTGCCCGCGTTGGCAGTATCGCTCAATGGTCATCAGCATTATGAGACGGCGGCGGTAGTCACCTGCCGTATATTGCGCGCGTTACAACAAGAACCGCTGCGTACTGGTAAAATTCTGAATATCAATGTCCCTGATTTACCGTTGTCGGAAATTAAAGGGATACGCGTGACCCGCTGTGGCAGCCGGCATCCCGCAGACAAGGTGTTTAGCCAACCAGATCCGCGTGGCCAGATGCTGTATTGGATCGGGCCGCCGGGGGATAAATTCGATGCGGGCCCAGACACGGACTTTGCCGCCGTGGATCAGGGTTACGTGTCGGTCACGCCTTTGCAGGTGGATTTGACCGCCTACGGGGCGCAAGATGTGCTATCAAAATGGTTGACCAAAGCAGAGGTTAGCGGGGAATGGTGAACAAACGCATACAAACGCTGCTGGCACAGCTGCGCCAGCAGGGTATCAGGGACGAACGGCTGCTCAAGGCAATCGAGAACGTACCGCGTGAGCGTTTTGTTGATGAAGCTTTAGCACATAAGGCCTATGAAAATACGGCACTGCCTATTGGTTCAGGGCAGACCATCTCGCAACCTTATATGGTCGCGCGCATGACCGAGCTGCTGAATTTGCAGCCAACCTCGCGGGTGCTTGAGATCGGCACCGGTTCCGGTTATCAGACCGCGATCCTGGCGCATATGGTGCAGCATGTCTGCTCTGTTGAACGCATCAAAGGGCTACAGTGGCAGGCCAAGCGTCGCCTCAAGCAGCTTGATTTGCACAATGTCTCGACCCGTCATGGCGACGGTTGGCAAGGCTGGAGTTCGCGTGGACCCTTTGATGCGATCATCGTGACGGCCGCACCACCGGAGATCCCGCAGGCGTTGATGCAGCAGTTGGACGACGGTGGCATTTTGGTGTTGCCGGTGGGCGAACAGGCCCAGGTACTGCAATGCATTCACCGGCGGGGCGGTGAGTTTTCCATTGATGCCGTTGAAGCAGTGCGATTCGTTCCCTTGGTCAAGGGCGAACTGGCTTAGCCTGTGCAGATCAAAGTGACGGATAAATAAGTTGAATAATATTAATTTTCATTAGAATTGTTCCAGTATGTCGTTGTCTTATGGCGTGATCGTGCCAATGTGGCTAGCATTGGCACCACGGTTTTTTAGCTCCCTGGTGGGTGATCTTCTGGTTTTCAGGGATCGGCCGGGGAAACCTTGTGCTGTAGAACGATAAAGCTCGGCTACGATGTATAAGGTATTTTTTGATATTGCTGTCATGGGGGAAGCATGAGCACGGGAAGCCCAATGAGTTCTTTACGCCGAGTTGCGGTGTGTACGATGTTAAGTGTGTGGTTAGTTGGCTGTTCGGATAAAAATTCTACCTCGGCACCTATCAGCAGTGTCGGTGGTGGTGGAGCCGCCGCATCGGCTAACTCTGGTGGCGGCAACGCATCACAGGGGCGTATTGTTTACAACCGTAGCTATAACTCGATCCCTAAAGGGAGCTATAACGGTGGTAGCACCTATACCGTTAAACGTGGCGACACGCTGTTCTATATTGCCTGGATCACCGGCAACGATTTCCGCGATCTGGCCCAACGCAACAATATTCCACAGCCATACAGCCTGGAAGTCGGCCAAACCCTGCAGCTGGGGAGCGGTTCTGCCAACGGCGGCGGTGGGATGTTAGCTGGCGGTAATGGTACGGTGTCAAAACCGCCTTCTTCCACTCAGATACAAACTGCAACGGTTGATTCTCAATCAACGAACGCGTATTCTGATAACTCGAGTAAACAGAATGTAGGTAAAATGTTACCTGCATCAGGAGCCGTAGTGGCAGGCTCAGCCGCAGCTCCTGTTACCGCACCAGCCGCTACGCCATCGGCGAGCAGCACCGCCAGCAACAGTGCCCCAGTAAGTACCTGGAAATGGCCAACTGACGGTAAGATCATCGATAACTTCTCCTCATCGGAAGGTGGGAACAAAGGCATCGATATCTCTGGTTCCCGTGGGCAGCCGATTGTCGCTACCGCCGATGGCCGTGTAGTGTACGCAGGCAACGCTTTACGGGGTTACGGTAATCTAATCATCATCAAACACAACGATGATTACTTGAGTGCCTACGCCCATAACGACACCATGCTGGTCCGGGAACAACAAGAAGTGAAGGCGGGGCAGAAAATAGCAACGATGGGAAGCACCGGAACCAGTTCAGTACGTTTGCATTTCGAGATTCGTTACAAGGGGAAATCCGTAAACCCGCTGCGTTATCTTCCGCAGCGATAGATTGGGCAGAATGCGCTGTATTCTGCTCGCGGTATCACGGGTAGGAGCCGCTTTATGAGCCAAAATACGCTGAAAGTTAACGAGTTACATGACGATGCAGATTTCGATGAGAACGCCATGGAGGCTGAGTCATTCGATGAAAAAGCGCAGGTAGAAGAAGAGACCAGCGAGAATGACTTGGCAGAAGACGAACTGTTGTCTCAAGGTGTTACCCAACGCGTATTGGATGCCACGCAGCTCTATCTGGGCGAAATCGGTTACTCCCCTCTGCTGACTGCAGAGGAAGAAGTTTATTTTGCGCGGCGTGCACTGCGCGGAGACGTGCCGTCCCGCCGCCGCATGATAGAAAGTAACCTGAGGCTGGTAGTGAAAATTGCCCGTCGTTATAGCAATCGCGGCCTGGCGCTGCTGGATTTGATCGAAGAGGGTAACCTTGGTCTGATCCGTGCGGTGGAAAAGTTTGACCCAGAGCGCGGTTTCCGTTTTTCCACCTATGCGACCTGGTGGATCCGCCAGACGATTGAACGGGCGATCATGAATCAAACCCGGACTATCCGTTTGCCGATCCATATCGTCAAAGAACTGAATGTTTACTTGCGCACCGCGCGCGAGCTTTCTCACAAACTGGACCATGAACCCAGCGCTGAAGAGATTGCGGAGCAACTCGACAAACCGGTTGATGATGTCAGCCGTATGCTGCGCCTGAACGAACGTATCACGTCTGTCGATACGCCGTTGGGTGGGGATTCAGAGAAAGCCCTGTTGGACATTCTGACCGACGAGAAAGACAACGGGCCTGAAGACACCACGCAAGACGATGATATGAAACAGAGCATCGTCAAATGGCTGTTCGAATTGAACGCCAAACAGCGTGAAGTGTTGGCTCGCCGTTTCGGCCTGTTAGGCTATGAAGCGGCTACGCTGGAAGATGTTGGCCGTGAGATTGGCCTGACACGTGAGCGTGTTCGTCAGATCCAGGTTGAAGGCTTACGCCGCCTGCGTGAAATTCTGCAGATGCAGGGCCTGAGTATTGAGGCACTGTTCCGCGAATAAACGCGTTATAGACATAAACTAAAAACGGTGAGCGTTAATGACGCTCACCGTTTTTTTTGCCTGCGATTTACTGTGATTGACGGCGATTTACCCTTGTCTAGGGCAGAACGTCGTCGATATCTGACTTACACCAGGCTTTTCAGCCGGTAGATCCACTCCAACGCCTGGCGTGGCGAAAGAGAATCCGGGTCCAGCGTTTCCAACGCTTCAACTGCCGGTGACACCTCTTCGTTCAACAGCGTCAACTGAGTCGCATCTACCGTACCCGCCGCCGTCTGACTGGAGAGGCTCTCCAACTCACGCAGCTTCTGGCGTGCACGCTTGATCACATCGCGCGGCACACCAGCCAACGCCGCCACCGCCAAGCCGTAGCTCTTACTGGCCGCGCCATCTTGTACGCTATGCATAAAGGCAATGGTGTCGCCGTGTTCCAACGCATCCAGATGCACGTTAACCACGCCCTCCATTTTCTCCGGCAAGGTGGTCAGCTCAAAGTAATGGGTGGCAAACAGCGTCATGGCCTTGATGCGGCTGGCCAGGTTTTCTGCACAAGCCCAGGCCAGAGAAAGCCCGTCGTAGGTGGAGGTGCCACGGCCAATCTCATCCATCAACACCAGGCTGTTTTCCGTGGCGTTATGTAGGATATTGGCAGTCTCGGTCATTTCCACCATAAAGGTAGAGCGGCCAGAGGCCAGATCGTCTGCCGCGCCCACGCGGGTAAAGATACGATCCACCGGCCCGATGGTGGCTTTTGCCGCCGGTACGTAGCTGCCGATGTGCGCCAGCAACACAATCAGTGCCGTTTGCCGCATATAGGTACTTTTACCGCCCATATTCGGGCCGGTAATGATCAGCATACGGCGCTGTGGTGATAGGGAAACCGGGTTGGCAATAAAGGGTTCTTTCAATACCTGTTCCACCACCGGGTGACGGCCATCGCTGATGCGAATGCCGGGTTGCTCACTGATGGTTGGGCAGGCGTAGTTCAGCGTTTCGGCACGTTCTGCCAGGTTGGCCAACACATCCAGCTCGGCCAAGGCTCCGGCGCTCTGTTGCAGTTGCTCCAGGTGCGGCAACAGCAGATCGAAAAGCTCGTCATACAGCCCTTTTTCGATCGCCAAGGCTTTCCCTTTTGAGGTCAGTACCTTGTCTTCATACTCTTTCAGCTCGGGAATGATGTAGCGTTCCGCATTCTTCAGCGTTTGGCGGCGCACATAGTGGATCGGCACCAGATGGCTCTGCCCACGGCTGACCTGAATGTAGTAACCATGCACGCCGTTGAAACCGACCTTCAGCGTATCCAGGCCCAGCTTCTCGCGCTCACGGATCTCCAGGCGATCCAGATAGTCGGTAGCACCGTCGGCCAGCGCCCGCCATTCATCCAGCTCTTCGTTATAACCCGGGGCAATCACGCCACCATCACGGACCAGCACCGGTGGGGATTCCACAATGGCGCGCTCCAGCAGTGCCTGTAATTCGTCAAACTGGCCGACCTGTGACAACAGCTTTTGCATCTGTGGTGCATCAGCGTTTTCCAGCAGGGCGCGGATATCCGGCAACTGTTGGAAGGCGTGGCGCATGCGGGCCAGATCTCGTGGGCGAGCCGTGCGCAGTGCCAAACGGGCAAGAATACGTTCCAGATCGCCCACCTGGCGCAGTGGCTGCTGCAACTCGCTGCTCAATGGCTGCAATGCGGCGATAGCTTGCTGACGGTTGTTCAGCACCTGGACGTCGCGAGTTGGCATATGCAACCAGCGCTTGAGCATACGGCTACCCATGGGGGTAACGGTACGATCGAGGATGGCGGCCAAGGTATTTTCACTGCCGCCGGATAGGCTTTGGGTGATCTCCAGGTTACGGCGAGTGGCCGCATCCATGATGATGCCGTCCTGCTGGCGCTCCATGGTGAGGCCACGGATATGCGGCAGCGAGGTACGCTGGGTATCTTTGACATATTGCAGCAGGCAGCCCGCCGCGCGCAGCGCCTGATGGGCCTGCTCGACGCCAAAGCCGGTCAGATCGCGGGTGCCGAACTGCAGGTTCAACTGCTGGCGTGCGGTGTCCAGCTCAAATTCCCACAGTGGGCGGCGGCGCAGGCCGTGGCGCTGTTCGATCAGCGCCATTTGCTCGAAGTTTTCCGGGTATAGCAGTTCTGCCGGGTGGGTTCGTTGCAGCTCGGCCGCCATGGTTTCAAGATCTTCTGGCTGGGCGACGCGGAAGCGGCCGGAGCTGAGATCCAAGGTGGCATAGCCAAAGCCGCGGCCATCCTGCCAGATGGCGGCCAGCAGATTGTCCTGGCGCTCTTGCAGCAGGGCTTCATCGGTGATGGTGCCAGGGGTAACGATGCGCACCACTTTACGCTCGACCGGGCCTTTGCTGGTGGCCGGATCGCCAATCTGCTCACAGATCGCGGCCGATTCCCCAAGCTGTACCAGCTTGGCAAGATAGTTCTCCACTGCATGGTGAGGTACGCCCGCCATTGGGATCGGCTCCCCAGCCGAGGCTCCGCGTTTGGTCAGCGAGATATCCAGCAACTGAGAGGCGCGTTTGGCATCGTCATAGAACAGCTCGTAGAAATCCCCCATCCGGTAGAACAGCAAGATCTCGGGATGCTGCGCCTTAAGGCGCAGGTATTGCTGCATCATTGGGGTGTGCGAATCCAATTTTTCGTTGCTAGTCATAACGTTACCGTTTCCAATCCATTGAATTTAAATTTGATTGTGATATTCATTGGCATCATTGGGTATCACGTCGCCTCATTAAAAAAACCGCCAAAACGTTCAGGATGAGCAACAGCCAGCGCTGCTCAAATAAATCAATCGGTTGGTCAAGGGAACGAGCATATATGACCAGCAAACAGGCTGGCAAACCTTTGTCACTTAAAGCCTGCACAATGACCAAATCAACAGAAAAAAGCCAGACGGAACCCAGTAAGATCTGAAGGTTGCATGCCGTAGACCGCGGGATTGATTTTCAGCCGTTATACTAGCCCAGCGGGCAATCGGCTGTCACAGCCAAAAATTGGAAGCGCTACGCAAACTACGTTTGCAATGGCTCGTATGAGGTTGCAAGAACTAAAACAAATTGGCAATGAAGGGCGCTGCCCTGATACAGAGTTGAAAGAAGAAAAGCAGGGTCGCTTGGAGTTTCGAACAAGATAAGTGCTAATGGCAGCAGTTCTCTACGATCCTTGATATACTGTAACCAATGGATGAGTTAATCAGGAGTCGCTATGAGCACTAACAAAAAAGAGCAGGTGACATACGCTAAGCCGTCTCGCACGGACATTGTGCGTTCTGTGGCGACGTCAACGGCAATTGAAACAGGCCAGCCCTCAGCCAAGGTTGAAGCTTCGCTGGCAGTTGCGCGCAAAAAGTTTGCGCATCTTCGCCTTGCCTAATCCCTTCTTAAAGCCTCACTGACCCAGTGTTTCATCGGCTCGTAGTCTAATGACATACCCGCGTGAATAGCCGAGATATACTGGGTTTTGTTCTGTTCCCAGCTTTGATAATCCAGAGGCTTATAGTCCCCCTGAACCGCCATCACATCGGCTAATAGTCGCGACAAACGCCCATTTCCTTCTCTGAAGGGATGGATGAGGATTAGTTCCAAGTGGGTTATTGCGATAGCTTCAATCAGCTTTTGTTCGCTCATGCCTGTACAGGGTGTGTAACGAGCGAGGTATTTCATATCGAACTCGTTCAGCAGTTTGGGCAGTTGTGCGCAGGGAGCAAACATAAAGCCGCCTTTGCTGATATTGACGGTCCTTTCCTGTCCCGCCCACTCATAGATGTTGCCTAACCAGCGATGGTGCCAGTTTTTTAGCATCCCAACGGTGAGCTGTCCCAGCGGAAAGTGCTCTTCAAAAACAGACCGGTAGAGCTGCTCCAGTAGCACCAGCTCGGCATCATCGATCTCGTCAGGATCGGCAATCCCGAGTTTATTCGCTAAAACCTGTTCGTCAGAATCTTTCTCATACTGCCCTTCGCTGCCAGAAACGTGGTATCGGTTCATGAGTATGCTCGGGAGTGGTGACGGGTGGAGATGAAAGTATAGCGTTCAACCAGTTAAGTACAATACTCATAAAATCAGCCAGTTAATGGAGTGTCGGCGAAAGCAGGGTTTGTCCTTATTTTCTAAAATAATCGTTATTTATCAGTGCTAACCAATGACCAAATCAACAGAAAAAAGCCAGGCTGAACCCAGCAAGATCTGAAGGTTGCATGCCGTAGACAGCGGGATTGATTTTCAGCCGTTATACTAGCCCAGCGGGCAATCGGCTGTCACAGTCAAAAATTGGAAGCACTACGCAAACTAGCTATTTAATGGTGATTAAGATTGCCATAGCGCAAGTCAATCAGAAGTGAAGGGGGACAGACCTCAATTAAACGTCACCAGCATTTCGGCAGCGGCGCTAACGTTGCCAAGCGGCAGATCTTTGCCCCCCGAACACAAGCGCCAGGTCACCTGATGGGTGGTATTCAGGCTGGTTTCCGCCTTGGTGATACGGCCGATTTTTAGCTGGCTATTATCGAACGGTAGCCCGCTGGTGGCACTGCAGCTTCCACTGCCGGTCACGCCGTTATCAATCTCACCGGTGATATAACCGTCGCCTTCGCGCAGCGCCAAACGGCTCGGGACTGATTGATACAGGCCGGTTAACGGCCGGAACTGCAGGTTGATATTGGCATCGATAAAGTCGGAGGATTGTCCACAACTGGTGATGAGTGGATAGGATTGCACGGCCAGCTCGGCTCCGGCCTGCGGGTCCTTCATCACGTTGCCAAAGGCGATTGAAATGGGGGTATTGACCGCACACTCGAGCGTGGATATGCGCAGCTTGATAGCGGACGGGAGGATTGAAGCTCTTCTATCCCCAGCCGCTACCTCTGAGAAACTGGCAGCATACATCTCCGGTAAGGTTATTTCGGCAGCCTTCTGTTGACCATCGGCAACCAGCACCCAGGTACCCGATATTACGGCAGCACGAGTCGTGGAAGGGGAATAAAAATATTCCTGAGAAGTCATTGCTGGCGGCAGGCACCAGCTATAAGCCTCAGGTGAGGTTACTTGAGTTCCGTTGCTGCTTACCCCTTTGGTTTCTGGCAGCCCCAGCGTACCGGATAGCAAAACGAAGCTGCCCATAAAGGTGTAATAGCCTACCTGACCGCTGGCTCTGGGTATGAGCCCCACGCCCGGTGCTATCTCTAGGGCTGGATAACCCGCAATGACCTTCAGAAAACCAGTCCCTTGGCAACTGCCCTTACTTGAAGAAACAGCCAATAGCCCGTGTTTGACATTAAGGCGTGCATGCTCCATAGAGCCACTTAAGCTTGCCGTAAACGGCAGACCTTCCCACAAAATCCCCGTCCCTTTACCAATGATAATGGTTTTTGCCAGAACGGCTGGTGGGGTCAGGCTCAATAACAGCGCCAGCAGGCCGAGTGCGCAGCAGCGGTGGCAATATAGAGTAGGCTTTGGCGTACTGGCGCTGTTTTTCACTTTATTGTCCTAGCTATGCTAATTAAACGTCACCAGCATTTCGGCGGCGGCACTAACGTCACCGAGTGGCAGATCTTTGCCGCCGGAACACAAGCGCCAGGTCACCTGATTGCTGATACTCAGGCTGGTTTGCGCCTTGGTGATACGGCCGATTTTTAGCTGGCGATTATCGAACTTAAGTCCGCTGGTGGCGATACAGCTTCCGCTGCCGGTCACGCCGTTATCAATCTCACCGGTGATATAGCCCCCGCCCTCGCGCAGGGCCAAACGGCTCGGGGCTGATTGATACAGGCCGGTCAATGGCCGGAACTGCAGGTTGATATTGGCATCGATCAGGTCTGAACTTTGCCCACAGTTGGTGATCAGTGGGTAGGATTGCACGCCCAGTTCGGCCCCGGCCTGCAGGTTTTCCATCACGCCACCAAAGGTGATTGAAGTGGGAGTATTGACCGTACACTCAAGCGTGGATATGCGCAGCTGGATATTGCTCGGGAGGATAGAGGCCGATAGGTCCCCAATCGACACCGATGAGAAACTGCCGGCATACATCACCGGGACGGTTATTTCAGTAGTCTTCTGCTGACCATCGGCAACCAGTACCCAGGTGCCTGATATTGTGGCTTTTCGAATATAGTTAGGGTTATAGTAATTGTTTTGGTATTTCATTGATGGCGGCAGGCACCAGCTAAAAGTATTAGGTGCGATTACTTGACTCCCGTCGCTGTTCCCCCCTTTGGTTTCTGGTAGCCCCAGCGTACCGGATAGCGAATCTTCCTTGAGGGAAGAATACCGGGCAAAGGTTGCATTACCGAAGCCTCTGGGAATGAGCCCCACGCCTGGCGCTAGTTTGAGTGCTTGATAACCCGCGATGGACGACAATTCATCATTGGGTTGGCACATATTGGAGTGTGAAGAGATCGCCAATAGCGCATACTTAGGAGTAAGGTCTTGTCTCCCTATCGTGCCACTTAAGGTGACATTAAACGGCAGGCCTTCCCACAAAATGCCTGTACCTTTGCCAATAGTAATGGTTTCCGCCAGTGCGGCTGGTTGGCCCAGGTAGGCTAACAGCAGTATGCAGGAGGCTTGGTAGCGGCGGTTTAGCGTATGTCTTGGTATGCCGGCGGTATCTTTCACTGTCACTTGTCCTTGTGGATTGGTTTGTGCATGGTTATCGGCCTGTTTCACAACGTGCCGTCAGTTGGCGGATCGGGTTGCTTGCAGAGGGAGCGGCAATGCCGCTCAGGTTGAAACTGGCACGGCACTGCTGATGGTCAGCGTGCCCCCATTTCGCGGTCAGTGTGCCCTGTTCCGGTAGCCCGCTCAGATACACTTGGCCCGAATCTCCAACGATACCGGTATTGTTTTTTCCTGCCGGAGTATCCGCCACCGTAATCACCGTGCCGAATGGCAGGCTGGTATCCCCCCGTAGCAGCGTCACCAGCGCCTGGTAACCCACTCGGGTGTCAAATCTCGCCATGACGACGGCCCCTTTGGTTGGGGAGACGTTAAGGCTTGATTGCGCC
The DNA here is from genome assembly GCF_019968705.1 of Serratia sp. JSRIV004. Classification (NCBI taxonomy): domain Bacteria; kingdom Pseudomonadati; phylum Pseudomonadota; class Gammaproteobacteria; order Enterobacterales; family Yersiniaceae; genus Serratia; species Serratia sp. JSRIV004. The sequence goes on from NZ_CP074140.1 coordinate 1,205,657, forward strand.
ATATCCACATCCTCCGGCAGGGTAGTGGGGTTCAGACTGATGCTGTTGTTCTGGTAGTTCGCCAGATACGGCACCAGCGCGTAACCGCGGCTGTCGGTGCGAATGTTGCCGTTGAGCACCTCAACGCCGCCAGCGCCTGGCGCGCTGACCACCGCCACCGAATTGCCGAGCATGGACCCTAGCGTCACGCCTTCCGGGTGCAGCAGCAGGCTGCCGTTGCCGCTGAGGTTGAGTGAGCGGAACTGGTTGCTGTAGCTGTAGCCCAGATTGGCCTGGCCTTTACTCCCCCGATAGCCCATATTCAAGTTGCTGTTATCACTACCATTATCGTTCGACCAGCCCTGCATCAGGTTGTAGGAGAGGCGATCGTCCATGGCGTTGCCACTGATGCCCGCCTGTTGTTGTATCTGGCCTTGATTGTTATGGGTTACCTGGTAGCTGGCATAACTTTGGCTATTGGCAGCCGCACTGCCAAACAGGCGGAAGGGGACCTGCACCGACATCGATAGCTGGCGGTTCTCTGGCCAGCTGCCGTCGCCCTTGATGCGGTCAATCCCATAGGCAACGCCGTAGCTGACACCACGATAACTGCCGTTGTAACCAACGGAAACGGTGTTGTTCACTCGGCTGTTCCCCCAGTAATCGTTGCGTGAGGCCGATAGGTACAGGGCCCCCCAAGAATCCAACTGCTGGCTGATACGCAGTTGGAAATTGGAGCGTTGGCGTGTCAACGCCCAGGGCACCTGCCCTGCGTTGAGCTCAAAGCCCAGGTTGTTAAAGTCGGCGAAGGTGTAATAGTTGCGAGTGGAGTAGCGGTAGGCCGCGAGATCTACCGAGGTCCCGGTGCTGAGCAGGCTTTTGGCATAACGCAACCGATATGAAGCCCCTTGGTGGCGTTGGTTTTGCCCTGCTAACCGGGCATCCGAGGTGGTGACGTCTGCCGAGATGGCGCCGAAGTCACCCAACGACAGGCCAGAGCCTGCCACCAGGGAGTGATAATCGGTGGCAACCAGCGCACCTCCGTACAGAGTGACGTTATAGGGTAGGCCATACATTAAGGTGCCCAACCCGAAAGTCGCTTCTCGGGAGGCTTGGGTGATCCCTCCGTTATAGCGCCCGCTGGTGAGTTCATACTTCAGTGCGCCAGGGCGTTGCATCACCGGTAATGACGAGAAGGCCAGGGTTTGGCTGCGTACTGAACCGTCTGCCTCGGTGATGGTGACCGTCAGATCGCCACCTTGGCTGCTCTGGTACAGATCGTTGATACGAAACGGGCCAGGAGCGACATAAGTTTGATAGACAATGTTGCCGTTCTGGCTCACCGTTACCCGTGCGTTGCTTTGGGCAATGCCGGTGATCACCGGAGCAAAGCCGCGCAGGCTATTGGGCAGCATATCTTCGCTGGAATTCAGTTTGACGCCCCGGAAGGGAATGCTGTCGAACACGTCATTTCCGCTGCTGCTTTCACCCGCCAGGATCTCGGAGCGCCACGCACGGATATCGTGTTGTAAATAGGTATCGGAGAATTGGCTGCGCTGATAACGGTTTGAAGAACCTCCCACACGGCTTTCATTTTGGGTATAGGTCATGGTGCTGCGCAGGCGCCACCCTTGGTAGTTGATCCCGCCAAGCAGGTTGGCGAACAGATTGCTCTGCTCGCTTTTGCCCATGCCGGACTGTGCGCGTTGCCAGTTGCGGCTCCCGTTCAGGCTATAATTCAACAACAATGCGGGGACACCCTCGTCCCATTGTTCAGGGTCGACGTAGTCCCGGGCATGTTGCTGCATGGCGACCTGCGGAATACTGATGTCCAGACGCAATTGGGCCAAATCGAAGCGTAGCTGCGATTCAGGAATGAGCTTTCCCAGGCTGGCGATGGGAGTCTCAGGCGGCAAGCCGCTAAAGCTGGGAAGTGCCTGAGTATTGACGCCAAGCTGGTGGAGGAATGCCGGAGTCAGCTGCGGTAGCACCTGGCCCTGGGCATCTTTTTTGAATATCAGACTGTATTGCCCTTGTTCCGACTGATTCATCCACAGCGTCACCAGATAGCGCCCTTCAGGGGTCTGGCCGGAGGATTCAAACACGGTCAGATCGGATGTAGCCAACTGGTTGCCACCTAGCGCCAACAGGCCGGGATCGAAATAGTCTCGGCCCCAGGCAGGTACGGCACCGGCCAGCAGCAGGGCTCCGGCCAAAGAAGGTGAAAGACCTCGAGTGCCGGGCCTGTTTTTTATTGATGTTCTATCCATGATTTTAGCGCGTCCTTAAACATCCAATGGGGGCAAGTCCTGCTGACAAACGGGAGTATTCCAACCATCCTCATCAATAAGTTGCCACTCGACATGGCCGCTGGTCCCGGTAGGGGCGGGATAGCGTTGTTGTCCTTTCGGCGGCACCATCAAACGTAACGCGGGTTTATCCAGCGAGACGCGGTCCGATTTCAGCCGCGAAAAGGTGAGCCAATAGGGAGTGGGGTTATCGGCAATCAACTCTTTTCCCGCGCGGTGAAAACGCAGTTGGCAGGCCACGTCGGCCACGGCGCGTTTAGCCAATCCCTTAGGGCGGTAGAACAATTTCATATTGCTGACTACCGTCACCGCCATCTGGCCTACCGGCTGTGGTTGAACGTTTTGCACCTGCGCGGGGATCGCTTTCATGGAGATAAAAAATACCGACTCGCGATCTGTCGGCAAGGGTTCTCCATTGCGCCGGATACGCAGTGTCAGTTCACTCTTGGCCTCTAAGCGCGCCAGCGGTGGCGTGACAATAAACGGCATTTTCGCTTGCTCGCCCTCGCTCAAATCGACATCGCCGGTCTGGCTATCGACCGGGCGCACCCGGGACTGCATCAAATAGGCGGCTGCGCTTTTGTTGTCTACCGCCAAACTGACGCCTTGCTTGGCGCTTTCGGGATAAATCACCCGCAGAACATAAAATGAGATCCCCGTGGAGTCGGGCTCTGCCGCCTGGGGAGCGGTCAAAAACGGCAGGCTGCACAGCAGCAATATCGCTTGGCCAAGGTGTTTCATGCGGGTGGGTCCTTTGGTGATGGCAGGGCCTGCAGGCATGGTGCAGATAAGCCGCCGAAGTCGGTAATGGTTTGCCAAACGGCTTGTCTGGCCGACGGGTTGCCGGGGTACACCTGTGCGCTCATCGGGGCAATCATCGCTGGCTGGGTGTCCAGATCGATAAGCTGACCATCGAACTTCAGTGAAGCAAACGTGAGAAAATAGGGGGTCGGGTTGTCAATGCGCACCCCTGCTGCCGTAGGCGTCAATCGCAGTTGGCAACTGGCGTCCCTCGGGGCGATGTTGAGGCCCTCAGGGCGGTAAAACAGTTTGATGGCAAAGCGAAACCCCATCGATAAGTGCGCCTCTGCTAGTGCCGACTGTTTCTGTGCGGGGATCGCCAATACCGAAAGGTAAAACAGCGACTCCCGATCCGTGGGCAATGCCTGATCCTGTTTGAGGATGCGCAGTAATTGTTTGCGCTCAGGGCCGAGCTGCAACAGCGGCGGCGTGACGATAAATGGCGTTGGAGCCTGGTCGTCGAGTGCGCGTTGGATACGGCTTTGGATCAGAAATTTTTGTGTGCCGCTATTATTCACCGTGACGGTTTGTGCCCTGTCCGCTGCGGAAAACACCACCCGGGTCTGATTTAAGCTGATACCGCCGTCGGCTATTGCCATCGGTCCGGTAAAGAGCAACAGCAACAGTGCGATAGATGAATAGCAGGCAGATGACATGGCAACCTCAGCGGTAGGCGAATGTAAAGGTGATACGGGCGATAACCTTCCCCGGCTTCACCGTCGCGCAGCCGGTACTACCACCGCAGCTGATACCAGCAAAAAAGGGGAGGTCTTTACCGACCGGTATCTGCCCCATGGCCGCCAAGGGGTAAGTATCGGTAGGTTTGACCTCGGTACTGTTGTAATTGGGCATGTTGGCACTTTGTACCAACATCACCCCGCTCCCACCGGCACTGGAGTCGCTGCTGCGAAACAGCCATTTGCCATCTTGGGTCACGCCCTCACCGCCGACCGTAATCATCGGCTGTAGGCCAGCAGTGGCGACACCGTCACAGTTGCCAGCCTTGAGGGTAAACGGCTGTGAGTTGATCAGGGCACCGCTACGCAAGCGCGCCTGCGACATCTCATCCAGCGGCAGTACGCTTTTATCCAGGCTTAGGGAACAGGTGCCTGGCATGATCGTTGCGGAAAAGTTCAGCGTCACGGCGGGGGCCGTGCTGCTGGTTAATCCGGTAACCATAGCGAGTGAGATGAGGGATACCTTCTTAAGGCAGAGCCTGTTTAAACGCATCAACGCCTCCCTGATCGTTAATGGTCTGCCAGTCAATGGCCCCACTTTTCGCCGTGGTGGGATAGATATGGGAACCGAATGGCGCAATCATCAGCGCGTCCGGCGTATCCAACTTGAGCCGTTGCCCGGCAAAGGTCAGGCTGGCCAGGCTGACAAAATAGGGGGAGGGGTTACTGACCCGCAGCCCGCTATTGACGCGGGTGAAGCGCAGGTTTTTCTGTGCTGAACCCGAATCTGCTGGTAGCTCTGTAGGGCGATAAAACAGCTTGATGATGTTGCCGACGCCAAATTGGGCGGTGGCACTCACGTTGGCGCTCTGTTGGCTGGCGGTCGGCTCGGTTGCGGCTGGGATCGCCATGGCCTGGAAATAGAATACCGACTCGCGATCTTTGGGCAAGGATGCGTCATTACCGGTAATGCGGACCTGACTCTCGCTCTTGGCTTCCAGCCGAAAAACCGGTGGTGTGACCGTAAATGGAGCGGCGTCACGACTATCTGGGGTCAGGCTTACCGCAGCCTGTACCAGATAAGGCAAGGCGGGCTGAGTGTTGCGCAGCGTAACGGCAATGCTGCCTGCTCCCTGCGGGTAGATAAGCCGGGTTGCATTAATACCAAATCCCTCCGCCACTACGGCGGACGAACTGCACAGCAGCGCCATCAGGACGGGAAAAAATAGCGTTATGCGCGTCATTTATTGCCCCTTGGTAGGAAAAAAAAGCAGGTAGCCGAAGCCGCCTGCCTAGAGGTAAATCAGTTATAGGAGAAAGCAAACAGGATCGGTGCCTTGACGGAGCCAATGTTGGTTTTGTCCGCGCTGGTGGAGGCCAGGCCCACCTGCAGGCTCAGCGTTTTGGCATTAAAATCGCCAGCGGCTGGCGTTGCGCCTGCGGTTGCGATCAGGAGTTTGTCACCTGCCTTGATATAGACGTTTGGCTTGCTAACTTCGCTCAGCATGATACCGGTGTTGGTGCCGGTGGAGTTGAAGACGTTTGAGTTGGCAGCCAGCGTTTGGCCGCTGACGACCAGGTTAGCGGTATCAGCAGCGGCAACAGGGGCCTCACAGTTGTTCAGACCCACGGTGAACTGTTTCTGGCTGGACGCGATCGGGGTCAGAACGCCGGTAAATTGCTTGGGTGAAAAGTTACCCAGATCCAGGCTGTTGGTAGACAGTGAAACGTCACAGGTGGCAGCAACCACGTTGGCCGTTACGGTTAATTGGGCGTTAGTTGCCGCTTGAGCGTTGCCCGCTACGGCCAGTAAAACCAATGCAGCCGGAGCCAGAGTGAAAATTGATTTACGCATGAGTGCTATTCCTTTAGATTGAGATGGCTTATTAAAAACGAGTTGATGCTTGCTAGACTTACAGTTATCTCTGCTCAGAAATAACTGGATGTCTATCTGTTAACGGGTTTTTTATTCATTTACTACGCTAGGTAGGCGATATTTACCCCCGAGGGGGGGTCCCTCTGTATTTCGCTTTTAATAATTTCAAAATACGTCATGGTTGTCAAAATGTAAGGGTGGTGCATGGTTTAAATTTAACACATTGATTTATAAGATTTATTATTTAATTTATGGATTTTTTATGTGAAAATATTAGTTTTTAATTTTGTTACTTTAGGTTTTCATAGGTTTTTATTCTTATATTAATGTTTACTTGGTTTTTATGTCTTTTTTTTGGGTGTTTTTTATGGAGTAGGTGAGGGAAAGGCATTTGTAGGCTATAGATAATAAAAAATTATGGAAATTATCTAAATTAAGTGGGTGCAGACCAATTTAATTATGTTGCGGATTGATAGTCTAAAAATAATTATGTCGCTATTACGTTCATAGAATAAAAAAAGTGGTTTTGCGTTCACCTAGGGGGGGCAACTCTCGGCGATCCTAAGTCTGGATGAGCAGCTCGAGACTCTTGCGGAATCAGATCAAAGACAGGCCTACCAGATGAGAGGAGTCACGCAGTTCCATCCACCGGTACAACTCCTGGTTAGTCTTGACGCACAGTTTGCGCATGGCATTGCGCTTATGGCCATTGACAGTCTTGTCCTTGATGCCCTGCGGTGCCACGCCCGCTCATTCCTATGGCCAGATACTTCAGCACTTCAGTTCCTTGAGCGTCAGTAATGAGGAACATCCGCTTTTCCCTACCGTGGAGCGCTCTACTTCCTGCAGGAATAAGGCTTTGTCGAGTAGGGCTTCAATTGCCTAAAAATCAAAGCGTAAAAATACGCATTGATTGGGTTAGACATTCTGATTGAAAATTAATTTGCTGGGTTGTATTGAATGTCATGCTTTATTGTATTGCCGTTCATAACGGATTTAAATGGGAGTTTTCTCTTTGTTTTTTCTTTTTGTCTTATAATTGGTTGCATGCTTGAATAAATTCATCCATAAGCGATTATAAAATATGGGGAATATTTCTCATGATATCTAATGGTTATTGTAAGCAATAAAATCGATTGACGATAATAATTTTATAAGAATATACTGATAAGGCTGGGTGTAAAGGAATGTCATAACTTTATCCAGGTGGTGAGAGAGTTGTTTACATAAATCAAAGAGCCAAAAATTAATTTTGGTTTGCTCTGCCTATGGTATTAGAACCTGGATATACATTAAAGACGATATTGGGTTGCCAGTCATTGGTGCACCTGAATGCTGCGCGTTCCAATATGGATGGATTATTTTTACCAGGAGGTAAGTATTCCAATGATTCTAATAGACTCGGATTATTCCTGTTCGCTAAGTAAAATAACCTTTAAATCGATCATCGATTCCTTAAGGTGTGATCTAACCCCTGCCTTGCGTTATGGCGAGGGTTCAATCGCTTTTGTTGATGGGGATTCGGCTAATATCTACAGCGTCGTCAAGTCGGTTTACGAGTTACGCAAGAACAGCGAAGTTGTTTATATGGTCACATTGCTGTCAAAAGATAAAGATTGCTCCTCAGTGATCAGGCATTTATCTGATTATGTAGTGGATAAAAAAATCACCTATGACGATCTGCAACGGCTGATCAGAACCATGGTTACGGCAAAACCCAAGGCGTTAGCAGATAATGTTTTTGGCGATATCTGGGGGGATATCTTGAAGTCTTCTCATAAGGAGTATCTGGTGTTGAAGCTGTTGCTGGATGGCCACAGCCAATACAAAATAGCCAAAATGTTAAACTTATCGATAAAAACCATCAGCAGTTATAAGGTTAAGGCGATAAAAAGACATGGGGCAAGAAACTTCAACGAGCTCTACATGTTAAAGCTAAGCAATCATGATTGATATCATCCAATAGACAGCATCCTTGGCGGTGAGGTTAAGCAACAGGGTGAGTTGTTGCTGAATACCACCGCTGCCTCTATAGTGTTAAATCCCTTTTTATTGTTAAAAAAACTTAAAAGCAAGAATTTAAACCTATAAATAGTGTGTTTTTAGTTATAAATAACTCCGTGGTAACTTTTCATGTAAATTAAGGCTCAGATTGATGCAAGGCGCAGTTTGCCGGGTTTAGGCCTGGCAGGCCGCAATGTCAATCCTGAGTAGTCACGATAAGTTAGGTACCAGGTAGAGATCAGAAAAACCCTTAAGGGGTTAGGCCTCTGACGTCGATTCACAATGAACAAGGTTATCTTGGATAGCCTTAGACCTGGTACTTCACCAAATCTACATATTATTTTGCAGGAAGTTACCCATGTTTATATTTGACACGAATTACCCTTGCCATTTTAATAAGATTGCCTTCGATTCAATAGTCGAGTCCTTAAGTACTGAGCAAAACTCAAACTTACGTCATAATGAAAGTTACGTCGCTTTTATTGACGGGGACTCAAACGATATATACAACACCATAAAACAGATTTATGGTCTGAAAAAGGAAGGCAAAACAATTTATGTGATCACGCTGCTTTCCAAAGGTAAAGAGTGTTCTGCGATGGTTAAGCATTTATCCGACTTTGTGGTCGATAAAAAAATTGCCTATGCCGATCTGAAAAATCTGGTCAAAACTATGGATTCAGCGCAACCCAGGACGGTAGCGGATAATCTCTTTGGTGATATTTGGGGGGAGGTACTGAAGTCGTCGCAGAAAGAGAACCGAGTATTAAAGCTTTTAGTGGAGGGTTACTCGCAATCACAAATAGCCAATATGCTGCACCTTTCGATAAAAACGGTCAGTGGCTATAAGGTCAAGGCGGTAAAACGGCATGGAGCAAGAAACTTCAATGAACTTTATATGCTTAAGTTCGGTAATACTCATGTGCAATAAACCACGACATACTCGTGCGATGGCGTTGGATGTTATCCTTCAGCCACCGCATTCACCGAATGGCTAGAGAGAGCGCTTTATAGCTTAGCTATAAATTGGCCTGTTATGGATTGTGTATGCACATCATCACTGGCGAAAAGTCATTCCACAACAAATAGCCATCACCGACTTCGGTGATCCTCAATTGTCTGGCTTTCACCGAAAAATCAAAAATGGACTGGTTAAACAGCTCATTCGGCATAGTATCGCTGGCATTTTTATTGACATCCACCAGCTGCAAGGCGAGGTGGCCATTACCTTCATAGCGATAGTCAAAATTGACGTTACGCAGAAGATTATACTTTACTGCGCCAGCGCTATCCCTGACCGTTGCGGAAATATGCATCCTCCCATGGCTTACACCATCAATATGCAAACTCATGACGCCCCGAGTTTGTAAGTCGCTTTGTACCAGGAAAAAGGCGGCACAGCTCACTTTGGGGCCTTTCTCAGTAATGAAAAATTTGTGCATCAGGAGGTTGAAGAGCAAAGCTACGGCGACCAAGGCGAGAGCAACCACCCCGATGAACTTGCCTGAGTGATTATTTAGCGAAAGCATAGACGCCCTTACAGTCAGAGAAATGAGACAGGGTATGATCACTATTGGTACAACGGATTATGAAGGCTCTGCCGGATTGTTGGTAGGCATAGTGTTCACCAGAGTGAAAAATAAACACCTCATTGTTGGCGCACGGAACATGCGCAGCAGCCAGCTCTGCGGCGAGTTTTTCCTTGCGTGCAGCAATGTCAGGCGAGCTAGCGCTAAGCGTATAGAGAGGACAGGTTGCTATATTGCCAATTTTATACAAAGTAGATTTTGGGAAACGGTAATCCAGATGATCAGTAGCGAAACGGAAAGGTTGTAGGACCAATAAGGTTGAGATGATCAAGCTGATCGCGAGCAACGCGGGTTTATACCCTCTGAGTAGCCTTGATTGCTTTATTGCAGGTTGAGCTTTGGTGCTCGTGGTTTCAACGCTCGGCGGTGTTTCCTGATTGTAAGATACCAATTTCCCGGAGATATAAAACCCGACGCGAGGAATAGTTTTAATGATCTCTTCCTCACAACCTAACTCACTCAATGACTTACGGATCAGCGAAATATACTGATTGACCGAGTTACTCGACGGTTCCAGACCATATTTATTCCAGATATTATTGAGTAATTCTTCACGGCTTACCATTTTATCGGCGTTTTCCAACAGGTAGGTAAAGAGCCGGGCAGGAATGGTAGTGAAGGAGACCCGTCTATCGGGCTGCGCAATGTTCCACATCGCCCCGTCTGAGCTTCTGAACGCAATCATGTTAAAAATCGTAAAAACCATGTCTCCCCCTGCAGGTTAAGATCTGACTCCACCTGATTAAACCAGCCTACTCTGCTGTTAGGCTACAGTACAGTGTCGCAGTCTCACAATTTTAAATTATAGCTGACACGGTCTCCTGCTTGTGGCATCACGGTATGCATAAGAGGGGAAAACGCTTAGCTCGCGACGAGTGGTTGCGCGAATGTTAAAAAACGTTTATCTAATGTATTTCGTGCAGAAAGTGTTGATAACAATACCCTGCATAGGCTTTTTTTGCCTATTTTTTAGCAAAAAAAAGATTAATTAAAATACTGTTTTTTTATTTTTATTAGTATATTCATGTGCTTAATGGATTCGTTATTAAGGCGTTTTTTTTTATAAGACAGTAAGAGAAAACAAAGAGGAATGTCCTATATAAGTATTTTTCTCTGGCGTTATTATAGCGCCAATCCTAAGCAACGGCATTATTGTTGGGTAGTGATAAAAGGCGTAAAAGTGTATTTCACAATTCGCCTAATATTTTAGTTAATATATAAATCATAGGAACGGATTTCATGAAAGTTAAAGCAATTGCAATGATCATTGGCGCTTCCCTGGTGGCTAGCACGGCTTACGCAGCTAACCAAGGCGAAGGCAAGATCACCTTTACCGGCTCTATTACTGATGCACCTTGCTCTATCGCTGCAGGTTCACTGGATCAAGTTATCCCATTGGGTGCCGTGTCTAACGTTGTTCTGGCAGCTAACAATAATACCGGTGTTTCTACGCCACAAGCTTTCAGCATTGAGCTGAAAGATTGCGTCATTGCTACTGCAGGCACCAAAGATAAAGTCTCTGTGACCTTCACCGGCACGGCTTCTTCATATGATGCTACCAGTCTGGGTCTGATCGGTACTGCTGAAGGTGCTTATATTCTGATGTCTCAGGCTGACGGTGCCAAAGTGGCTCTGAACACCCCTACCGCAGCTCGAACTTTGGTTAATGGTACCAACAACTCCCTGACCTTCACTGCTGCTTTGAAAGGTGGCGGCGAAGATGCCGTGATCAAACCAGGTAGCTTCCAGGTTCCAACCAACTTCGTACTGTCTTATCAGTAAGTCTGTTGCGTAGTGTTGAACAACCTGCGGCGGCTCTGCCGCAGGTTTTTTTGCGCCCCATAGAGCTGTTAATGAAATGGACTTATGACGCTTCACCTTGTGTGGTGCCTTCCCTGCTGATGTGTTGTGCCCTGGCGTTTTCCGGGTGTGCATTTTCCGCTGATGTGCTGGGGCAGGGGCGCGTCAGCATGGAAGGCGCCATTGTAGAGACGCCTTGTGCGATTGAAGTCGGGGACCATGACCAGAGTCTGGTAATGGACACCCTCCCGGTCAGCCAACTGATCCGGGAGGGGCACGGGCCAGAAAAAGAGTTCTCCATACGCCTGGTGAATTGCGTTCTGGTCCGTATTGACGCGACAGCTCCCTATTGGCAGCGCTTTCAGGTGACCTTTGATGGCGACGACGAACACGGTCATTTCGACATGAGCGGAGAGGCACGCGGCGTGGCGTTGATGATACGTGATGCCAAAGGCGAGGTAGCAGCACCGGGTGATGCTTTGAGGCCAGCTCCATGTTGCCAGGAGAGAGGCAACCGCATTACACCTGATAATCAACAGACGTTGCGGGCAGGGGATTACCGTACGGCAATACGGTTCAGAATGGATTATTACTGAAGGGACTTTCTTCATGGCGCGTTATTTTTCCCGCTCCCTGCTTGCCATCTTGTATCAGGCCAGCTTGGGCAGCAGCGTATTGCTCGGCGCAGTGAGCGTGGCCCAGGCAAAAGATATCCAGTTCAACACGGATGTCCTGGATCTCAAGGATCGTGACAACATTGATTTAGGCCAGTTTTCGCACCAGGGCTTTATCCTGCCGGGTACTTATGATCTTGCTTTGAGCTTGAATAACCAGGTGCAACCGGCACGCCCGGTAACCTTCTTGGCGCCGGACGACGATCCGAAAGGCAGCCAGGTCTGTCTGAGCAAAGAGATGGTGGACCAGTTGGGTCTGACCAAGGCCGCATTGGCTGGTTTGACCTGGTGGCATCAAGGCGAGTGTCTGGATCTGGCTAGCCTGGATGGGCTTCAGGCCCGTCCCGATCTCGGTACCAACACGCTGTACCTCAGCATCCCGCAGGTTTATCTGGAATACAGCGGTGCGAACTGGGATCCGCCTTCGCGCTGGGAAGAGGGGATCCCTGGCATTTTGCTGGATTACAACCTGAATACTCAGGTTCAGCGGCAGAACCAGGACGACACCCAGAATTACAACCTCAGCGGCAACGGAGTGGCAGGGGCGAACCTGGGAGCTTGGCGGCTACGGGCTAGCTGGCAGACCAGGATCGACCATCAGAGCGATTCGGCAAAAGAGAATACCCGCAGTTTTGACTGGACACAGTACACCGCCTACCGGGCGATTGTACCGTGGCGCGCCAAGCTGACGTTGGGGGAGGATTTCCTCAATTCCGACATCTTCGACAGCTTCCGTTTCACCGGGGGCAGCCTGGTCTCTGATGACAACATGTTGCCACCGAATCTGCGTGGTTATGCGCCAGAAGTGACCGGTGTGGCGCGCGGCAACGCCAAGGTCGTTATTAGCCAGCAGGGGCGGGTGATCAAGGAAGTGCTGGTCGCCTCCGGGCCATTCCGTATTCAGGATTTGGATAGCGCGGTCTCTGGCGCATTGGATGTGCGCGTTGAAGAGGCCGACGGCAGCGTACAGAACTTCAAGGTTGATACCGCCACCATTCCGTATCTGACCCGGCCAGGACAGGTGCGTTTCAAGCTGGCGGCAGGCCGACCATCTGACTTCCAGCATAAGGTCAATGGCCCTATGTTTGCCACGGGTGAGTTCTCCTGGGGCGTGAGTAACGGTTGGTCGCTGTACGGCGGCGGGCTGGGTGGGGATGAATACTCGGCCCTGTCACTGGGGATTGGGCGTGATTTGATGATTTTTGGGGCCTTGTCTGCGGACGTGACTCAGTCCCGGGCTCGGTTACCGGATCAAGGTACTCAACAGGGGGGGTCTTACCGCCTGAGCTACTCGAAGCGCTTTGATGATACCGGCAGTCAGATCACCTTTGCTGGCTACCGCTTCTCCGACAGCGGTTTTATGTCGATGGCGGACTACTTGAGTGCCAAGGATAACGCCAATGGGATAAGCCCAGGGCGTAGCAAGGAGATGTACACCCTGTCCTTCAGCCAGCAGTTCGAGTCGCTGGCGATGAGTGGGTACCTTAACTACAACCACCAGACCTATTGGAACCAGGCTACCAGTGACCGCTATGACATGACGCTGGCGCGCTATTTTGATATTGGCCGCTTTCGTAACATCAACCTGTCGCTGACGGCTTATCGCAACAATTTCAGCAACACCAAGGATGACGGCATGTATCTGTCGCTGTCCATGCCGTGGGGAAGCAGCGGCATGCTGGGTTATAACGGGTCTTATGCTGCGGGAGACAATACCAACTCGGTCAACTATTCCGATCGGGTCGGTGATACCGACAACTATACGGTCCGGGCTGGGATGGCGAATAGCGATGCTGATTTCAGCGGCTATTACTCACATCGTGGCACCCTGGCACAGGTGAATGGCATGGCCAGTTACCGCTCCGGGCAGTATAGCTCGGCAGGGGTGTCGATGTCGGGCGGAGCTACCCTGACGGGTGAAGGCGGCGCTTTACATCGTACATCGATCATGGGCGGGACGCGGATGCTGGTTGATACCGATGGTGTAGCAGGAGTGCCGGTGGGCGGTTATGGCAACACGGTAAACTCCAATAGCTTCGGTAAAGCGGTAGTGGCAGATGTGAACAGTTATTACCGCAGCAGCGTACGTATCGACGTAGACAAACTGGCGGATAACGCCCAGGCCACCGGCTCGGTGCTGCAAGGCACGCTGACCGAAGGGGCCATTGGCTATCGTCACTTTGAAGTCGTAGCGGGTGAGAAGGCGATGGCGGTAATACGCCTGGCCGATGGTTCGGTGCCCCCTTTCGGAGCCACAGTACTGAACGCCAAGCAACAGGAAACCGGCATGGTGAACGATGCAGGCAACGTCTATCTCAGCGGTATCAAGCCGGGTGAGACCATGACGGTGCACTGGAACAGTGCCGAACAGTGCCGCATTACGCTGCCGAAGGAAATAGCGGCGGGGATGACCGCCAACCTGCTGCTGCCTTGTGTAAACGGATAACGGCAGCGAATTAAACCCATTGAACAGTAAGGGCGTCGTCGCCTGCTGGCTTAAGAGTCGGCAGGGATGACGTCTGATAGGAAGAGTAAAGGTAATGATGATGAAAAGATTTTTAGTGATGAGCCTGTTGGCTGGGGCCACGGTGGCCACCCTGGTTCCGTCTGCACAGGCGGCTATTTCCCTGGATCGGACCCGCGTGGTGTTCCCGGGGAATGAAAAGTCGGTGAGCCTGACCGTGCGCAATCAGAACCCTGAACTGCCTTATCTGGCTCAGGGCTGGCTGGAGGATGCCCACGGCACCAAGCTGGAAGGGAACAGTGCGTTTACCGTGCTGCCACCGGTACAGCGTGTTGAACCCAAAGGGCAGACCCAGGTAAAAATCCAGGCAACGCCGGGAGCCAACATGTTGCCACAGGATCGCGAATCGCTGTTCTTCTTCAACCTGCGGGAAATCCCGCCGAAAAGCGACAAATCGAACGTATTGCAGATAGCGCTGCAGACGCGCATCAAGATGTTCTATCGCCCGGCAACACTGGCCGAAGCGGCGGCTAAGCAACAGGCGACGCCTTATCAGGAGCAACTGACGCTGAGCAAAAAGGGTGACCAATACACCGTCAACAACCCAACGCCGTATTTTGTGACGTTGATTGGTGCCAGCGCCAAGAAACAAGGCGACGTGGTAAAAGGTTTTGAACCGGTGATGGTGCCACCGAAGGACAGCGTCAAGCTGGGCGGCAGTGCGGCGGCATTAGGGGCGAGCCCGGTGCTGGTGTATGTCAATGACTACGGCGGCCAACCGACGCTGACTTTCAAATGCAGTGGCAGCGACTGCCAGGTGGATGAAAGCAAACGCGACAAATAATCACCCGGTGTCAGGGGGCGTGATGGACGGTGCCCAGCGGGCATGAACCGTGAAGGAAGAACAAGGAAAACAGTCATGGAAAAGAGAAGACTGCCCGGCAAGACGACAAAGTGCTCCGTCCTGAGCGGACTGGCACTGGCTGCCCTGCTTACCCCGATGGCACAGGCCGCAACGGGGTTGATTGACGGTGAACACGGCGTGCTTCGCGTGTCGGGGTCGCTGACCGAAAGCGCTTGCCGCCTGGAGATGAGCAGTGCTGACCAGTCGGTCGAGTTGGGCGAGGTGGGAACGGGCCGCCTGCAACACGTTGGCGATCGTGGCACGGCGGTGGCGGTTCAGCTGCGTTTGCAAGACTGCCTGCGCAGCGCGACCAACAATCGTGACCAGCAGGGTAACCTGACCTGGAGCACCAACCAGCCTGCAGTGTCGTTGACCTTTACCGGCGTGCAGGATAACTACGAACCTAATCTTTTCCTGGCGCGCGGTGTGGGCGGTATGGGGTTGCGTCTGACGGATGACTCCCGCCGCGACGTCGTGCCGGGGTTGGTCGGACAACCGCAGTTGCTGACACCTGGCAACAACGTACTGACCTACTATATCGCGCCGGAGCGTACCGGGGCGCCGCTACAAGCGGGCGCATATCTGGCCCATATCAACTTCAGGCTGAGCTATGAATAGGCTGGTTTATCGGCTTAAGGGCCGTTCCGCTCTCAGGAGCCTTTGGTGTACGGCTCTCGGTATGGTGGGGAGCCTGGTGTTGTGTCTGTCGGTGGCACAGGCCAGCAACCAGCTTGCGCTCACCATCAAGGGGATCGTGATGACGGGACCTGCTTGCATAGTGAATGGTAACACCGCGATTGACGTGAACTTTGGCAGTGCCTTGCAGACCACCAGCATTGATGGCAACAACTATGCCACGCCGGTGCCGTTTTCCCTTAGCTGTACCGGCAGCGCTTCCAGCTTGCGTCTGCGGTTCCAGGGATCGGCTAGCGGCTTTGATCCTGGCGTGTTGGCAACCAACTTTACGGATTTGGGGATCAAACTGTTGAAACCGGACAGCAGTGCGTTAGCGCTGGGTGAATGGTTTACCTTCGGCTATTCGGCCACGCCGCCTGCCATCAGTGCTGTGCCAGTGAAACGGCCGGGGGCCATTCTGCCGGGTGGAGTATTCAACAGCACGGCAACGCTGCTGGTGGAGGTGTTATGAAACAGCTAACAG
The DNA here is from genome assembly GCF_019968705.1 of Serratia sp. JSRIV004. Taxonomy (NCBI): domain Bacteria; kingdom Pseudomonadati; phylum Pseudomonadota; class Gammaproteobacteria; order Enterobacterales; family Yersiniaceae; genus Serratia; species Serratia sp. JSRIV004. The sequence goes on from NZ_CP074140.1 coordinate 1,221,893, forward strand.
CGGTATGGCCTGTTCTGGCCCTGATGATCGTTCTGAGTAGCGCTTTACCGGCGCAGGCCGTGGACGTCAAGTTCACCGGCACCCTGGTGGTACCACCGCCTTGCGTGATTAACAGCAACAGCGATATTTCGGTGGTGTTTGGCAACGATATGCTGGCCGGGCGGATAAATGGGGTGAATTACGAACAGCCCATCACTTATACGCTGGACTGCACTGGCGCGACCTCCGCAACGCTGAAACTGCAATTTCAGGGCGGAGGGGCAGGTTTTGATGCCAGCGTGCTAGGTACCAGCAAAACCAATCTGGGCCTCGAGTTGCGCAGTGACGGCGTCAAATTGCCGATGAACACCTGGCTGAATTTTACCAACCCGGCTCGCCCTGTACTGACGGCAGTTCCGGTTAAGGCCACGGGCAGCACTTTGAGTGGAGGGGCCTTTACCGCGGCTACCACGCTGTTGGTGGACTATCAGTGAGAGATGAATAATGACGGCTAAAACAGTTTTCTTGGCAATGTTGCTGGGCATGATGGCTGCACTGGTGCAGCCAACGCAAGCGGTGCAGGTGAACTTCCAGGGCGGCCTGGTGGAAGCACTGCCCTGTACTATCAATAACGGTGACCCGATCGAAGTGGATTTTGGCGACAACCTGGTGATCCGTAATCTCGACGGGGTACGTTACCGCAAGCCGGTGCCTTACCAGATTGATTGCAGCGCCGCAGGGTCAGTTCGGATGAGCATTCAGGGCACGGCAACCCGTTTTGATGGTGCTGCCATTCAGAGCAGCATCGCGGGATTGGGCATTCATATGTCGCTGGGAAATGACAATCCGTTTTATCTGAACTCGTTTGCCAGCCAAGTTACAGCGCAATTCCCCCCGCCAATAATGGCGGTACCAGTGGCCGATCCGGCGCAGCCACCGAGCCCGGGAGCATTTACCGCACGCGCCACGCTGCTGGCCGAATACCAATAGGAGCCGTTTGATGAAGCAATGGCAAGCGTTACCACGGATCGGTCTGGCACTACTGTCAACCTGCCCGCTTTTATTTTGCACCTCGGTTCAGGCAGTTGAGAACATGGAATTCAGAGGCGCGCTGGTGAATGCGCCCTGTACCCTGCGCCCGGGTGACGAGGCCATAGAGCTGAATTTTGGCACGCTGGTTAATAAGTTCCTGTACACCAATACGCGCACCCCCAGCCAGGCGTTCTCGCTGCATCTGGATGACTGTGATACGGCGGTGGCAACGGGTGTGAAGCTGACCTTTATGGGCACCGAGAGCACGGCATTGCCAGGGCTGTTGGCGCTGGATGCTGCCAGCGTGGCCCGCGGGGTGGCAGTGGGGATGGAAACAAGCGCTGGCCAGGCATTGCCGCTCAATGTCCAGGGCTCCACCACGCCACTGACGCAGGGCAACATGACAATAGCTTTGCAGGCCTATGTGCAGGCAGAACCTGCGGCCAAGGCCAACCAAGGGATAGTCGAAGGGGGATTTACGGCCACGGCGACTTTTGCGCTGGAGTACCAGTAGCAAGCCGTGCCGCCTGATAGCGGCCCTTTCCTGAAACCGAGATTTGAGAAATATGTACAACATCGTGAAACGAATACAATCGCTGATTACTTTACTCTGCCTGATGGCCAGCCCGTCCAGCTTTGCTGCGTTCGTCATCACCAGTGCGCAATTCGACCAGGCAACACAAGAGCTGTTCTTCACCTATACCGACGGTGTCGAACAATACGATACAACAAACATCCGCCCAGGCACGACCTCGTTCTTTAACGTGTGTGTGACCAAGAATAATGTTGGATGGAATGCCTATGCCACTGATACCTACTGCGCCTTTAGTTATTATACTTCCACCTATGCAAAGAATTACTATTATTGGTCGGATTTCCAAACGGAACTAATGAAGAGAACCGGGCTCGGAACAGGTGGGAGCTGGAAGGGCAAAGCTAGCAGGGTTAATACGAACATAGGAAACACTCGCACCTGTGTTGTCTATGAAGGTCCTAACAGCACTAATGCGAGGCTGACAACGTCGTGCGTAAACACTGTTCTCAAACCCTTCACCACCGGGTGCGATATAACCGGGCCAACAGTGCTCGACCATGGCCTGGTGGACAGCACTGACTTTAATGGGAATACCGCCAGCCTTACGGCGAAGATAACCTGCCCGACTCCCGCTAAGGTTGTGATAACTGTCCCAGCTCTATCGGATAACACCGTCAATTTCTACAATGGAATACAATCGACTATCACTATCAACGGCTCAAAATTCCCGCCGCCAATCACCATTAATGGTTCGGCAGATGTGCAGATTGCATCGACTCTCGCCCCCACTGGGGGTACCGTCAAGGCTGGCGCGTTCAGCGGGTCTGCGGTTGTTGTGGTAGATGTGCTGTAGATAAGCCGTACCAAACCACGGCGATATTATCACCGTAGGAAAGAGATACTTTCCTACGGTTTTCTGTTTTAGCCATTCGATCTCAGCGTTAACGAGCATCCTCCACAAAGTGAAACTCGTTAACGTCAAAATTTCACTTACGTGCACAGTAAAATGACGGTACCTGCCCGGTAGAAAAAACGTACCCTTCTTTGGTAGCAGGGTAAGCGGTGAAGTCGAACTTCAGCCCCGGTTCCAGGTAAAAAAGAGGGAGGTAACGGGCGAGATCTTTGCTGTCACTGTTGTCGGCCGGTGTGGTCACCGCTGAAATTGACTTAAGATGATAAACTTGTTTCATCTGATTGAAATCAAAATAGCTTTTTCTGCTGACGCTGGTGGTCTTATCGCCCTGCTTAAGGGTGCCCTTCAGGCTGGCGATGCCATTATCACCCTGGAAGATAAAGTTAACCATGAGGGCCAGTTCCGCATCATCTTTGTGAACCAGCAGCATGGCTTCGCAGTTAAAATGTGTTTGCTGATATTGGCTATAGAGGCGGTATGCTCCCAGCGCGAGCAACAGGAACAACAAAGAGAGTAGTGTAAATACACCGAAAAGTTGGGGCTTATTCATGATGCTGCCACTCCAGATAATATTCAGAAATACAGAGATTCTTGGTCCCTGAAGCAAATGGCCATTCGCAGCGAATGACTGAGGCTCGTGGAACCAATGGGTTGGCAGTAAAGTAGACAACCTCCTGTTTTTTGCAGGTGAAGTTGTTCTGCGCAATAAATTGCCTGTAGGACTGCAACGATGTCTGGCCGCTGTGGAGGTAGACCGAACACTGCTCTATATTCCCTACGAAGTTAAAATGAGAGAAGAAATTCTTGTTCTCTGTGCTATTCCATGCAGCTAACAGCGCAATACCGACACCAAAAGAGAGACTAAGCAATATTGCCCACAGATGGCGAGGCCGAGAGGATGCTTTTTTATCCACTTTGCTGGGTGTTGGCAGTGGGTTTTCCTCTACACTAAATATTTCTTCGGCAGAGGTTGTACTCGTGTCCGGTATTATTTTTGCTACCGGAACCATTGAGGGAACGGTAAGGCCCTGGCGGGGCACTGTTTTTATCACTGCTTGCTCATAGCCGGCAAGCTTTAATCCTTTACGTAACATAAGGATGTTTTGGTAAAAGGTATTGTTAGACACCTCTAAACCATTTTTTTGCCATCCGGCTTCAAACAGATCCCGCTGCGGAACCAGTTCACCTTGTTGGCTTAATAATAGCTGAAGGCAGCGTGAGGCTGCGATAAATAGCGTGATTTTCTCACCGTTGACACGAGAGTAAAGCAAGTTTTCCTCAGGCCAGAACTCAACGCTATCACCGATGAGATAATAATAACCGCTACAGTTACTAGTCATTCCTTTCACTTCCTTGTCCAAAATCACGAGCGTTATTAAAACAAAAAACAACGGATAGTATACGATTTTATTAAATGAGATTTTTCTTGCTGATTGTTAAAGCATCACCGTTGAACCGCCAGGATACAGGCCGTTACTGGTCTTGCGTAATAAAACTTAGCAAGATTTTTCTGATTAGTAAATTGTTTAATATCGATTAATGCTCAAATATTCCGCTCTAGGCATCTTCTTAAGCTTGGTTGATCTTAAGTGAAATTTTTCTCATCACCATGATTTTATTGATTTTTTTATATTAATTAAATGAAATTTCACAGGTTGATATAAATTGATTATGACATTTTGGCGTCGGTCGCTAACATGCATCCAACTTTTCAGCGATAGTGGCGGGAAGCAGATGTACGATAGCCGATATGGATTTGGCGATAAGTTTGGTAGTGTTATGGATGACGGGTGTGGTGTGAGTGAATATGATTTCGATTATCATAGTGAAGATATCACTGAGATTTCGTTCCATATCTCCAGCAACAATAGCTACTTTTTACAAGGTATCAGATGTAATTTACTTAAATTGCAGCAACAGCATGGTCATACTGCCTTTGAACATTCGATATCGGATGGTTCGGCACGTAGTGCGTTGTTGATTAGCGAAATGATACGTGAGAAGAAAAGCCGAACGTTGATGGTGGTGATTGCCAGTACTGCGTTATTGAATATATTGTCGCTAAGCATTGAGCAACGCTATAGAGATCGGGTTGTTTTTATTGCGGCCAATGAGTGTTCGCATGCACTGCTGAAACAGATTGCCGATTCACCAAATACAACATGGGCAAAACGCGACAAGTTTATCCCTAAAGGGACCCTGGCTGCGTTAAGCAATAGAGAAAAACGAATTTGCTATTATCTTTTTCGCGGATATACGCCAAAAATGATCGGTGCGATTTTAGGTATTAATATAAAGACGGTCAGCAGTCATCGCGTGTCCGTTATGAAGAAAATTGGTTGCACCAATAAAATAGGGTTGTATAAGACCCTGCGGGTCTATTACGGTACCAGTGTGGAAGGCTGACCGTTATAACCTACCTTGAGTGCCCGGAGTATAAAAAATGAAGCGTATCCCTATTGGATAATGGGCGAGCGTCTCATGTTTTTTGCAGTCCCCAGACCATGTTTGACATGGATGGTTATTAGTCGTTTATATCAATTTATTTAATAAAGGAATAGAAATATGAAACTGAACAAATTCATGGTTGCCGCAATCGCTTTGGGTTTTGTTTCTGCTGCCAATGCTGCACAGGACGCGGGCCATGGCACAATCGAATTCTACGGTTCCATCATTGATGCACCTTGCTCTATCGCCCCAGGCGATGACAACCAGCGTATCCCTATGGGCCAGATCGCTAACGTGGCACTGAAAGACGGCGGTAAATCTACCCCTGAAAACTTCTACATCCACCTGGAAAACTGTGATGCCACGACCCTTAAAACGGTAACCACCACTTTCACTGGCCCAACTTCTGCGGGTAACGCCGATCTGCTGGGCATCACCGGTACTGCTCGTGGCGCTAGCCTGGCTATCACCGACGGTAGCGGCACGCTGATCAAACTGGGCCAGGCAACTGCTCCACAGGGTATCCAGGATCAAACCAACATCCTGAACTTCTCTGCTTACCTGCAGGGTGACATGGGGGCAGACGGTAAAACTGCTGCAGAAATCGTCCCAGGCGACTTCAGCACCACCACTACCTTTACCCTGGCTTATCAGTAAGTTTTAACCGGTTTAACGGTCACACATGCGGGGAAACCCGCATGTTTATTCTTAAGGTCATGGTGTCGAAGGGAATTAACAGCGTGAACAACATGGAATATTTTGTGGCGAGTTGCCTGCTCAGCGCTCTGTTTAGCGTAACCGCAACGGCGGATACGTTTTTGGGACGGGGCCGTGTGGTCATGGAAGGCAGCATTATTGAAACGGCCTGCGCCATTGAGATGAGCAGCCGTGAGCAAGTGATTGAGATGATCACCGTTCCTGCGTCACAGATTGCTCATGATGGGCAAGGTATCGCCAAACCTTTTGTTATTCGCTTAATTAACTGCACCTTGCCACGCTTTGATCCCACGATGCCCGATTGGCAAGCATTCCGCGTGACCTTTGATGGTTTGAAGGATGGCGCCTTGCTGGGGATTGAAGGCGAGGCCCAAGGCGTTGGGCTACAGATCAAAGACCAATCCGGCAACATCGCATTACCCGGCGTAGCTATGCCCCTGGCAGAGTTAAGCTCCGGAGATAAGCTCCTGCAATACACCGTAAACCTGTTGCCGAATCACCAGATACTGCGAGCCGGTGAGTACCGCTCCACCGTGCGTTTCAAAATGGATTATTACTGATAAACGGAATTTTTATCGATGGCCAAACCTGTTGCGAATTCTACTTTCCGGCTGCGCGGATTGTGGGTCTGTATTGCTTTATCGCTGGGAAGCCCGGTTTATCTTACGCATGCCGCAGATGATATTCAGTTCAATACCGATGTGTTGGATATTAAAGATAGGGAAAATCTCGATCTCAGCCATTTCTCCCGTGGCGGCTATATTATGCCAGGGACTTACACCATGGCGGTGTTTCTCAACCGGCAGCAAATCGCGGAGCGTTCAATCACCTTCGCGCCCTCTAAAGCAGATCCTAAAAGCAGCGAACCTTGCCTGACGCCTGAACTGATCGAGCTGTTTGGCCTGAGAGACAGCGTGCTCAAGGACATTGTCTGGGAAGACGATGGGCAATGTCTCGATCTGCAAAGCATTTCAGGATTGACGGTACAGGGCGATTTGGCGACTTCATCCCTGCAGCTCAGCGTGCCGCAAGCCTATCTTGAATACAGTTCTGAGGATTGGGATCCGCCTTCCCGTTGGGATAATGGCATCACAGGTGCGTTGTTTGACTATAACCTGAATTTCCTGACCTCGCGCCAGCAGCACCAGGATCAGGCCTATAGCCTGAGTGGTAATGGGACTACCGGGGCCAACTTTGGCCCTTGGCGTCTGCGCGCGGATTGGCAGTTGCAGATGAGAAATCAGTCTGGCGGCAACGGCGAAAATAGCCTGGATTGGAGCCGTTATTACGCTTATCGGGCCTTGCCCAAGCTGCTTGCCCGCCTGACGCTGGGGGAAAACTTTCTCAATTCCGATATTTTCGACAGCTTCCGTTTCACCGGCGTTACGCTTAACACCGATGACAACATGCTGCCACCTAACCTGCGCGGTTATGCCCCGGAAGTGAGTGGCGTCGCCAAAAGCAATGCCAAGGTGACTATTAGCCAGCAGGGGCGGGTGTTGTATGAAACTCAGGTTGCCCCTGGCCCGTACCGTATTCAGGATTTGAACGATGCGGTTTCTGGCCAACTGCAGGTTCGCGTTGAGGAGCAGGATGGCAGCGTGCAGGAGTTCACCGTGAACACCGCCAGCATCCCTTATCTGACCCGTCCAGGTTCGTTGCGCTATAAACTCGCGGCAGGCCGGCCAAGCGATTGGAAACACAACGTCAGCGGGCCACTGTTCTCCACTGGCGAATTCTCCTGGGGGGTTAGCAACGGCTGGTCACTTTACGGTGGCGGCGTGGGGAGCGACGACTATAACGCGTTGGCGTTGGGGGTTGGCCGCGATCTGATGATGCTGGGTGCACTGTCGTTCGATGTCACCCAATCCCGCGCTAATTTGCCGCAGGAAAGCTCGTTGTTTGGTAACTCTTACCGCCTCAGCTATTCCAAGCGTTTTGACGATTATGACAGCCAGGTGACGTTTGCAGGCTATCGCTTCTCCGAACGCAACTTCATGAACATGAGTGAATTTTTGGACGCACGGACTACCGGTTACCGCACCCAGAGCAGTAAGGAGATGTACACCGTTACGTTCAATAAGCAGTTTGTCGACCTGGGCCTGAGCACGTTTATCAATTACAGCCACCAGACCTATTGGAACGACAGTGCCAACGATCATTATAACCTGTCGCTGGCGAGATACTTCGATCTGGGCAAGTTCAAGGATCTTAACCTCTCGTTGACCGCCTATCGCAACAAATTTAACGGCACCAACGACGACGGCATGTATCTGGCGATCACCATTCCCTGGGGTCACTCCAGTTCCATCACCTACAGCGGGTCATGGGATCGCAATGAAAACACTCACCAGGTGGGTTATTTCGGCCGTGTGAATGACGCCGATTCCTATCAGATCAGTGCAGGCGCTGCTCGCCAAGGCGCGGTTGCCAGCGGTTACTACACCCATTTGGGCAACGACGCGCAAGTGAGTGCCAACGCGGGTTATCAAGCTGGGCGCTCCAGCTCTCTGGGCCTGATGCTGCAAGGTGGGGTCACGGCGACCGGGGAGGGCATGGCTATGCATCGGATTGGCATGCCAGGCGGAACGCGCATTTTATTGGATACCGACGGAGTCGCAGGCGTTCCTGTGCGCGGCTATGGTGCCACCACCTTATCCAACCGCTTTGGTAAAGCCGTGGTGTCCGATCTCAACAGCTACTACCGCAACCAGGTCAGCATCGATCTGAACGCGCTGGACGATAAGACCGAAGCGCTTAGTTCGGTGCAGCAGGCGACATTGACCGAAGGGGCGATTGGTTTACGGCGTTTTGAAGTGGTGGCTGGTGAAAAAGCGATGGCGGTGGTTCGTCTGGCTGACGGGTCATCACCGCCTTTCGGGGCTACGGTACAAAATAGCAAGCAACGGGACGTTGGCATTATCAACGATGACGGCACCGTTTACCTGAGTGGTATTCAGCCCGGTGCCAAGATGACCACCAGTTGGAATGGTATCACCCAGTGCGAAATAACACTGCCAACGCATATCCCACCGCAAGGGACACAGAATTTACTGCTGCCTTGCCGGCCAATCGCCGCAGGGGAAAATCCGGCAACGGAAAACAGAAGCTGAACGGAAAAAGACTGATGAAATTAACGACCACACATTTATTAACTGCTGGCGCATTGCTGCTGGCCATCCTTAGCTCACAGGCTAATGCGGCGATTGCCCTGGATCGTACCCGGGTGATTTATAACGCTTCCAGTAAGTCTGTCAGCATGAACGTCAGCAATGAAAACAAACAACTGCCTTATCTGGCTCAGGGGTGGATTGAGGATGAGCAGGGCAACAAGATCACCAGCCCGCTGATCGTTCTGCCTCCGGTGCAGCGTATTGAGTCTGGTGCCAAAAGCCAGGTGAAAGTGCAGGGGCTGCCAGCTTTGCAGCAATTGCCGCAGGATCGTGAATCGCTGTTCTATTTCAACCTGCGTGAAATTCCACCGCGTAGTGACAAGCCGAATACGCTGCAAATTGCGCTGCAGACACGCATTAAACTGTTCTACCGCCCGCAGGCGATTGAACCGACCAAGGAACAGATGAGTACGCCGTGGCAGGAAAAAATGACGCTGACGCGCCAGGGCGATCGCTATGTGATCAACAACCCGACGCCGTATTACATCACCATCGTTGAGGCTAGCACCACTAAAGGTGGCCAGAGCGCCAAAGGGTTTGTTCCGTTGATGGTTCCCCCTAAATCCAATGCGCCGTTAAGCGCCAGCGTCAGTGCTTTAGGTAGCGCGCCGGTGCTGACCTACGTGAATGACTTCGGCGGCCGCCCAGAACTGATTTTCCGCTGTGCGGGTGATACCTGTCAGGCAGAACCTGGCAAACGTAACTCATAGCCTACACGCAACAGAGGTGAACTATGCCGTGGAAAACGTCGACGGGATTTGCAGGTTTGATACTGGTTTTGGGCATGTCAGCGGCCGTTGCTGAGACGACCAGCCTGACTATCTCGGGCAATATTTTACTGCCACCGCCCTGCGTGATTAACGGGGAACAAACTATCACGGTGGATTTTACCAACGAGGTGATGACGACCCGGGTTGATGGTATCAACTACCGCCAGCCGGTGCCTTACACGTTGGAATGCTCGGCAGGCAATACCAACGCGTTAAAAATGCAGATCCAGGGCATGGACGCCGGTTTTGCTGGTGCTCTGCAAACCTCGAAGGGCGATCTGGGGATCGCTTTATCGAGTAATAACCAGGCAATGGCAGTGAATAGCTGGCTGAATTTCACGTTGCCGGATCAGCCAAAGTTGTTTGCCACCTTAGTGAAGCGCCCAGGTACTACCCTCACCGCTGGCTACTTTACGTCGGCAGCCACGATGGTGGTCGACTACCAGTGAAACGGGAGAAAGGAATGAGATCGGTTGCAGGGATGTCACTATTGCTATCGTTTGCTCTGCTGGCCATAAGCCCGTTGCAAGCGGCAGAAAACATGAGCTTTAGCGGTACGTTGATTGAGCCGCCCCCTTGCCTGGTGAACAACGGCAAAGACCTCGACGTGCCTTTTGACCGGATCGGCGTCAAGAGCGTGGATGGGGTGAAGCACCGCAGACAGGTTGATTACGTGCTGGACTGTACGGCGGGATCCGCCTGGAGCATGGTGCTGACGCTGATCGGCCCGACCGCCGCCTTTGAGCAGGCAACGCTACAGACCAACATTGCCAATCTGGGCATCAAAATTTACCAGAACGGCGAGCCGTTTGAACTTGGTAAGCCTATCGCTGTTGACCCGCTCAATCCACCGGTGTTAGAAGCTGTGCCGGTTAAAAAACCGGGCACCGAGCTGACAGAAGGGGCCTTTGAAGTCACGGCAACGCTGCTTGCGGATTATCAATAAGGAGCTGATATGCGCCAAATACTGAGATATCTCTGCGCCACCGTCGCTCTGCTTGCTCTGAGCCAGGGTGTTCAGGCGGCAAACATGCGCTTACACGGCACGCTGGTGGCGGAACCTTGCATCATCCCGCCGGGTGAGGAAACCGTCCAACTGGATTTTGGCACGGTGATTGACAAGCAGTTGTATCACAATCAAAGAACCACCAGTAGGGAGTTCAAACTGCACCTGAGCAACTGCGATCTGACGCTGGGCAAATCGGTGCAGGTCACGTTCACCGGAGTGGAAAATCCTGCATTGCCTGGATTACTGGCGCTGGATGCCTCCAGCCAGGCATCGGGCATTGGTATTGGTGTTGAGTCAGAAAATGGCGCTCCTTTGCCATTGAACCAGTTAGGTACTCATCGCTACCCGTTAGCGGCAGGGGACAACTACCTGCGTATGATGGCTTATGTGCAAGGCGAGCCAGACGCGATTACCAACCGAACCATAAACCGTGGCCCTTTCAGTGCCAGCATGACCTTTGCATTGACCTATGACTAAGGCCTGACGCCGCTTGGCCTCTGTGAAGAGGCCAATCAGCAACAGTGCAGAGCAATAAGGAACAGAGATGAAGTTTATAGGGACAGTACTGCTTAAAAAAAACGCCGTGATTATCGGCCTGCTATTGCTTTTTCTTTCTCACCCCGTCGCCTCCGCGATAAGAGAGGAAATTGTATGGAGCAATCAGAATGGACAGATATTAATTGAAAAGGCGACCTATAAGCAGGCAACGTTTAATATGGCGATGTGTTCGACGGTGCCCCGCTTTACAGAATGCCGCATGTTCTTTGCTCCCTCTAATGGCAATGGTCAGCCCGCAGCGGGCAGTGGTATCACTATTGCCAGCAGTCCCTCACTGACCGATACCCAGTATGCAGCAGCTTTGGCCACCTTTAACGGAAAACTACTGGCTTTGCCTGCCGATAGAGGGCTTTGTATCTGGCGGTATGAGAGAGACAGAAGCGGCGCTAACGTTATAATGGAAGGCTATAACTGTGGGTCTGGAGGGACCGGGATATTACCTTCCGTGCCAGTGGTACCAAAATGTTCTGCGATAGGTGGCCCGGTTGAGATCGCCTATGGTGATATTCAGGCTAGTGCAGCTCCCGGCCTGAAAAAAACCGCCGATCTATTAGTGAGGTGTGACGCAAACGTGACGATCAAAGTGACGGTGAGCGGCTTATCCACCTCTACCGGAATCATGCTGCGCTCGGATGGTTCACTGACGGCGGATGTGTTGGTGCGTGACCAGCTAGCCAATGTCGGTAGCCTTGAGAAGATGACTGCCAACCTATCGGTCGCTGTCCCCATATCCTCGGTGTTGAAAGTTAACGGTGAGCTGGCGGGGGGGGCATTCCGTGGCTCGGCAATTATCAATATGGATATCCTTTAACGTGTTATCCTGAGGACGTCAGCCTGCGTTTTGCGGGCAGACGCCCTCAGCCGTTTCCGACAGGTTCCACGACCGTCTACCGTGCGGGTTGTTATTACCGTTCCACTGCCTTCCCTTTATCTGAACTTCCCAATCAATAAAGCGAATACACGTAATAAGCTAATGTATTACCGCTATAGTTATGTGACATTCTGTCAGGTTAAAAATAACAGGATGAACAATTGATTAGCAAAATAGCGTGAGGGCATTTTCATCTTATTACAAAATTTAAAATTCTTTTTGGCTGATTTTTGTCTACCAGAGTGATTAGGAGAAAACCTCGTTTTATCTGTAGGTGTCAGTCTAGCCCTGGCCTTGCTTGAAAAACGCTCTTTTGGTGAGATAAATCTTACGCTTGTGAAGTGTTGGAAATAGCCCATTAAATTTTTATGGTCTTGCTGCTTTTTTTAGTTTTAGCCAGCGGGTGGGTAAACCTATTTTTATTTGGTAATCCTTCATCACAATAGGCTATGCTTTAAGCAATCTGTCAGCGACAGATTTTATTAATTCTTGAGCGAGTAATATCCAGCCTAATTGCAATAGGAGTTTTTTGTGGCACAACGTAAATTTCTCACTCTCACCGAAGTTAACAACCTGATGAGTGCAGCCCGGAATAAACAGACCGGGATACGGGACAGTTGCCTGATCCTGCTTGCCTTCCGCCATGGGTTTCGTATCAGCGAGTTGTTGAACTTGCGTTATCATGACCTTGAAATGATTGAAGGACGGATAAATATACGCCGGCTTAAGAATGGATTCTCTACCGTTCATCCTCTGATGAGTGATGAATGCAAGGCGATTATGGAGTGGAACCAGGTCAGGGCGCAGTGGAAGCCTGCAGTGGATCCACAGATTGTTTTTATCTCCCAGCGTGGTACTCAGCTATCGCGCGGCCAGGCTTGGCGAATTATCCGTCAGGCAGGGGAACTGGCGGGCACCGCTACCCATACGCATCCCCATATGCTGCGCCATGCCTGCGGCTATGAATTGGCGGAAAGGGGCACAGATACCCGTTTGATTCAGGATTATCTGGGGCATCGTAACATCAGGCACACCGTGCGATATACCGCCAGCAACGCGGCGCGCTTTGTCGGGATGTGGGAGCGTAACGGATTGGTTATAAAGGATTTATTGATAAATAATCAGGTGAAAGATGAAACAATTGGGGCTAAACTGTTCCTAATTCTTAAACGAAAGATAAGATTTTGCAATGCCCTGTATTAGAAAATTCCTTGATCAAGATCTATCTAACTGAAAAACAAAGTTATATTTTTACTTCCGTAAATCGCTATCTCTACCCTATAAATTTTGGCCACTGCGCCAGCCCGCTGTTGCAAATTCCTTGAATATCCAAAAACACATTCCCCTAATAATAGCAAAGCATTTAATCTTTTATTTTAATGATTAAGCAATGAAAATCAGTCAATTAATTCGATGTTAATGTGTTTACCGTTTTTTTATAGGGTGCGACAAAATAGCCCCAAATGTCTCATGTTGTTGGCGAAAACTGAACGGAATAGGGAGGTCCGGCCGTGAGTAGAAATGAAGTCTGTGCGGTTGCCCGCCAGGGGAATCGACCTCCACACTTTTTCATGGTTATGAAACATTATGTGTTCAAAGGAAAATAGTATGAAAATCAAATCACTGGTTGCTGGTATTGCCGCAGTTCTTTCTCTGGCTGGCGTCGCTAATGCGGCAACGGTTACTACCGTCAACGGTGGCCCTATCCATTTTAAAGGGGAAGTTGTTAATGCGGCCTGTGCCGTGGATGCCGGTTCTATTGGCCAGACAGTGCAATTGGGGCAGGTTAAAACAACTTCACTGGCTACCGCTGGTGATGTTAGCTCCGCTACCGGGTTCAACATCCAACTGAATGATTGTGATTCAACCGTTGCTACCCAGGCAGCTGTTGCTTTCAGCGGCACAGCGGTTAACGCTACCTATCCTACCGCGCTGGCCCTGCAAGGCTCTGCGGCGGGTAACGCAACCAACGTCGGCGTTCAGATCCTTGACCGCACCGGTACTGCGTTAGCGGTTGATGGCGCTACCTTCAGTGCGGCTACTACGCTCTCTGATGGCACCGTTATTGTTCCATTCCAGGCTCGTTATATCGCGACCGGCGTAGCCACTGCCGGTATTGCCAATGCTGATGCGACCTTCAAGGTGCAGTATCAGTAAGCTGAATTAGCTTATCAAGGATGATGATGACAGGCCAGGGAGGCCTGATTTTCAGCTATCGGAGGCAAGGAGTGTGCGATGTGGAGAATGGGAGCGGGACTCCTGCTAACTCTGCTGTTGGTGGGGAAGGCCGTTGCTGACGATCGTTGGGAGGAACAACCTCTCGGTGGTCTGATGCGCTTTCAGGGTGAAGTGATCGCTGAAACCTGTTCGGTGGAAGCCGGAGATCGCAATTTGACGGTATCGATGGGGAATATCACCACCGACCGGTTTCGTATGCCTGGCGATGAGGCCGATCCAGTCCCCTTTGATTTACATCTGCAGAACTGTACTTCCACGGTCAGTCGTAACGTGGGCGTGATGTTCCATGGCATGGCAGACAGCAATAATCCGCAGGTGCTTTCTGTTGGTGACGGGCCAGGTGTCGCCTCTGGCGTAGCCGTGGCGTTGTTTGATGACAGAGGCCGATTTATTCCACTCAATACCGCGCCGCGGTACTGGGTGCCGTTGCAAGAGGGGCCGGTGATCCTGCATTTCGTAGCGAAATACCGTGCCACCGGACAGCCGGTGAACAATGGTTTGGCTAACGCTCAGGCCTGGTTCGCACTGACTTATCAGTAGGCCTTGGCCGCAAGATGAAAAGTAATAGCGCTGTGAATGTTTGGCCTTTGGCCACGCAGTGTTATGGAAGTCAGATCCTGATGGACGAGGTAAATGTGAGAACAATTTCGAAGGTTGGAAAGGCAATGTCCGTGCTGTTGTTGTTGGCGGCGGGGCATGTGGGTATGGCAAACGCCGGAGTCGGCCTGGGTGCGACCCGGGTGATCTATCCTGCCGATCAGAAGCAGGTGACTTTGGGAGTCAGCAATAACGATGAGAAAAGTACCTATCTGATCCAATCCTGGGTAGAAAACGCCGATGGCCAGAAAGACGGTCGGCTGATTATTACGCCACCGTTATATTTGATGCAGGGAAAAAAAGAGAACACGCTGCGCATTATTGACGCGACTAATCAAAGCTTGCCGAAGGATCGGGAGAGCCTGTTCTGGGTTAACGTCAAAGCGATCCCCTCACTGGACAAATCACGCCAGGATGAAAACACCCTGCAATTGGCTATTACCAGCCGTATCAAACTGTTTTATCGCCCCAATGGGCTGAGTATTGCGCCAGACAAGGCTCCGGAGCAACTGCGTTTTAAACGTAGCGGCAAAGAGTTGACGATCGTCAATCCTACACCCTATTTCATCACGCTGAGCGAGTTGAACGCCGGCACGCGGCAGTTGGCAAACACCATGGTGTCGCCGATGGGATCGACCAATGTGGCGCTCCCCGCCGATGCAGGCAGCACGATTTCCTATCGGACGATCAACGATTACGGTGCCCAAACGCCGGTATTCAAGGGTGTGATGCAGTAAGGCCTGGAGCCGCCATCCACTTCATCAAGCTATAACCAGATAAATCAGGCAGCCGGGCGACCTGTATCGAACCGGAGGGATCATGCTATACCTGAAAAACGGCACGGAAAGTCGCAGAGTGATAAACGATAACCACCAGGGTGCCCCCATCTTAAAGCTGACTTTAACGCCTTTAGCCTTGATGCTGTGGGCGCTATGTGGCGATGCATCGGCTCGAGCGGAAAATTACTTCAACCCTCGTTTTCTGGCTGACGATCCGGCGAAGGTAGCCGATCTGTCAGGGTTCGAAAAGGGACTTGAGGCGCCTCCGGGTATCTACCGTGTCGACATTTATATGAATGACGGGTTTATGTCGACCCGGGATGTCTCTTTCCGGCCCGATGCCGACAACAAGGCCTTGGTGCCTTGCCTGACTCGCAGCCAACTGGCCACCATGGGCGTTAATACCCGGGCTGTCCCAGGAATGGCCATCTTGGCATCGGAAGCCTGCGTACCCTTAACCTCGCTGATCAAGGAAGCCTCCACTGATTTTGACGTCGGGCGGCAGCGCCTGTCTATCAGTGTTCCCCAGGCTTACATGGGCAACTCTGCCCGTGGTTATATCCCGCCTGACCAGTGGCAAAACGGCATCACTGCCGGGCTGCTCAATTACAGCTTCACCGGCAGTAATGTCCGTAACAGCCAGTCGAGCAACAGCAATTACGCCTTCCTTAACTTACAAAGCGGCGTGAATCTGGGAGCCTGGCGACTGCGGGATAATACTACCTGGAGCTATACCAGCGGCGGCGGATCGAGCTCCAATCAAAATCGCTGGCAGCACGTCAATACCTATTTGCAGCGGGATATTGCGCCGCTGCGCAGTCGCCTGACGTTGGGTGACGGCTATACCTCAGGGGACGTTTTCGACGGCGCGAACTTCCGCGGCGTACAGGTGGCGACGGATGACAATATGTTGCCAGACAGCCAGCGAGGGTATGCTCCCGTGATCCGCGGAATTGCCCGTGGCACCGCCAGGGTCACGGTCAAGCAGAATGGGTTCGAGGTGTATCAAACCACGGTGCCGCCAGGCCCATTTACCATCGACGATCTGTCTGGATCGGGCAGCGGCGGTGATTTGCAGGTCAGCATTCAGGAAGCCGACGGCACGGCTCAGGTCTTTACCGTGCCCTATACGTCGGTTCCTGGGCTGCTGCGCCAAGGGCAGGTGAGATATACGGTGATGGTGGGGCAGTATCGCAGCGGCAACGATCAGCAAGAAAAACCTACCTTTGGCCAGGGCACCCTGATGTGGGGGCTGGCCGACGGCTGGACGCTGTCTGGCGGTACTCAGCTTGCCGACCGCTATCGTGCATTCAACCTTGGGGTGGCTAAAAACCTGGGCATTTTCGGCGCGGTGTCGTTTGACATCACCCAGGCTCGCGCCACCTTGCCGGATGACAGCACCCATCAGGGGCAGTCGCTGCGCTTCCTTTATAACAAGGCATTAAACGAGTGGGGCACCAACCTGCAACTGCTCGGTTACCGCTATTCCACCAGTGGCTATTACGCGCTGGGTGATACGACCTGGCGCCAGATGAGCGGTTATAAGGCGGCAACCGATGAAGGTATTGTCGAACTCATGCCGAAACTCACCGATTACTACAATCTGGCCTACAACAAGCGTGGGCGGTTGCAGATGACGGTGACTCAGCAGGTTGGGGACAATGGCACCTTTTATCTGACCGGTAGCCACCAGACTTATTGGGGGGTAGGTAAGGCGGATGAACAACTGCAGGCCGGTTTCAGCGGTACGTTGGAGGATATCACTTATACCCTCAGCTACAGTCTGACCAAAAATGCCTGGCAGGACGGACGCGACAATATGCTGGCCTTCAACATCAGCATCCCGTTCAGCCATTGGCTGCGTTCCGACAGCCAGTCCGCTTTCAACCGCTCCAGCGTCAGCTACAGCATGTCTGACGATCTGAGCGGCAGGATGACCAATCAGGCTGGGGTGTATGGCACGTTACTGGAGGATAACAACCTGAGTTACAACGTGCAGGCCGGTTACGCCGGAGGCGGAACGGGCACTTCAGGCGGGACGGGTAACACCTCGCTGAACTATCGCGGGGCTTCTGGCAACGCCAACGTGGGTTACAGCCGCAGCAGCGGTACCAGCCAACTGTATTACGGGCTAAGCGGCGGCGTGCTGGCGCATGAGAACGGCATCACCCTGAGTCAACCGCTGAACGACACCCTGATCCTGGTCAAAGCACCGGGGGCGGGTAACGTGTCGGTGGAAAACCAGAGCGGGATACGTACCGACTCGCGGGGGTATGCCGTACTGCCGTTTGCCATGGATTACCGGGAAAACCGCGTGGCGTTGAACCCTAATACGTTGGCAAACAACGTCGAGCTGGATGACGCGGTGGTCAGCGTGGTGCCGAATCACGGCGCGGTAGTGCTGGCCGATTTTAAAACCCATGTCGGGCTGAAGGTACTGATGACGCTGACTTATAACGGACAGCCGTTGCCATTCGGGACGGTAGTGTCCTTCGATAATGGCCGCTCTGGCAGCATTGTTGCCGACGGTGGGCAGGTCTATCTGACCGGGCTGCCACCACGTGGCGAGGTGAAAGCCAAATGGGGTGAGGGTGCAGGCGAGCAATGCGTGACGAGTTACCAACTGCCGCCGGAAAGTCAGCAGCGGGCACTCAGCTATCTAACGGCAGTATGCCGATGACGCCGGGCGGGAGAGGCGAGCAATGAGAATACAACTTTATAGCCTGTGTCTGCTGGCGCTGTTTAGCTCCAGGGTAGCGCAGGCCGCGGACAGCACCATCGCCATTAACGGTTACGTTAAGGACAATGCCTGCTCAATAGCTCCGGGGTCGCAAAGTTTTGTGGTGGATCTGATGAGTAATGCGGCTAAGCAGCTGCATCGGGTAGGGGCGACGACGCCGATGGTGCCGTTCAGCATCGTGCTCGATAAATGTGGCGGTTCAGCCATCGCGGTGAAAACGGGTTTCACCGGTGTGGCAGACAGCGACAATCTGACGTTGCTGAGAATCGACGGTGGTGCCGGTGCGGCAGCTGGCATGGGCATACAGATCCTCGATAACAGCGGTAATGCCATTGCTCTCAATGAGATCTCGAGTGGGCTGAACTGGTCAAACATCACTGCCGGACAATCCAATACGCTGTATTTCTATGCGCGTCTGATGGCGACCCGCGCCCCGGTGACTGCCGGGCAGGTCAGAGCGACGGCAAACTTCACCCTGGAATTTCAGTAACCGGAGAAAAGAGCTATGAACATGAGCAAGCGGGTTCCGATCGCAGGGTGGTTACTGATGATGGTACTCCCCCTGGCGCATGCGGCAGACGTCAACATCACCATCAATGGCAAGGTGGTGGCAAAACCCTGCACGGTATCCACCGTGTCTACCACGGTAGAACTGGGTGATTTATATACCTTCAACCTGCTGGCGGCAGGTGCCACTTCGCCATGGCATTCGGTGACATTAAACCTCACCAACTGCCCGGTAGGGACCTCAAAGGTGACCGCGACCTTTTCCGGCACGGCCGATAGCACCCGGAACTATTACGCCAATCAGGGCGCGGCCCGCAATATTGCATTGCAGCTGGCCGATAGCGGCGGGGTAAATCTGCCCAACGGCAGTACCAAAGTCGTGGCGGTGAATGACGCATCGCTGGCCGCCAGCCTGGTTTTGCAAGTGAGGGCCATCACGCCCAGCGGCAATGTGACGCAGGGGTCGATTCAATCCCTGATCAACGTGACTTACACCTATTCCTGATGATGAAGAACATATGAAAGACTTAATCCGCGTATTTCTGAAATATCTGGGTGCAGCTGCGCTCTTGATTGGCTATTCATCCAGTGCCCATGCCTTTGCTTGCCGAACGGCGGCCGGGGCAACCATCCCTATCGGTGGCGGCAGCGCTAACGTGTTTGTGGATTTGACTCCGCAGATCGGGGTGGGCCAAAACCTGATCGTTGATTTGTCCCGTCAGATATCCTGCCGAAATGATTATCCAGATACTCGAATAGACTACGTTTCTCTGCAAAGAGGTTCGGCCTATGGTGGCGTACTAGCAAGTTTCACCGGTAGCTTTGTGTATGACGGTACTTCTTACCCATTCCCGACAACCTCTGAAACCAAGTCCGTTGTCTATAGAACCACCACTATGACGCCATGGCCCGCCGTGCTTTATCTCACGCCTATCAGCACCGCAGGTGGAGTGGCGATTACCAGTGGTTCTTTGATTGCGGTGTTAAATATGCATCAAACCAATAACGTGGGGGAATCGCATGCCTATATTTGGAATATCTATGCCAGCAATAGCGTGGTGATCCCTACCGGTGGCTGTGATGTCTCTTCCCGAGATGTCACCGTGAATCTGCCTGAATATCCGGGAACGGTTTCGATACCGTTGACGGTACGCTGTGCCCAGAACCAAAACCTGGCCTATTACCTGACCGGGCCAACCACGGATGCCGCATCCACGATTTTTGCCAACACTGCCTCTGCACCGGTGGCTCAGGGAATTGGTATTCAGGTTGCCAACCGCAATGGCGCTATTCCGACCAACAGGAACGTCGCGCTGGGGACCGTCGGTAGTTCTGCAGTCAGTTTAGGTTTGACCGCCAACTATGCACGCACAACCGGTCAGGTAGTGGCGGGTAACGTCAAGGCCGTGGTGGGTGTGACCTTTTTGTATCCTTGAATGTGCGTATGAACGAGGCCTCAAGCCTGGGGAAACGGCACTAAACACGGTTATTTAGGAGGAAAAATGCAGCAGGCAAATCATCAGCAAGCCGAGCATGCGACAGCGGAAAGCCGCAAGCGAATTCTGGTTGTTGAGCCATCCAGGATCAATTGGATCGGGCTGCAGCGGTTACTGGGGGACGCGGGCAGCACGGAGTTAAGTTTTTGCCGGGTCAGTAAATTGACCGATGCCAAAAAGAAAGTTTATGAATTTAAACCTGATGTGATCTTGTTTAGCTCATTATCTCGTGGCACTGACTATCTGTCGTTATTATCCTTTTTGTCAGATATTGCCAGTTATCATCATAAAACCAACTCGGTGATCTGGTTGCAGCATGATATGGCCTGGATGGTGCAACTTCTCCACGCGTTTGGCGTAGATACGGTATTGATCGATCCGGTTAACCTTTATCAAATCACCCAGTGTTTAGGCCGCGATCGGACTGACAAAGCGCCCAAAAATGCGGCTTTATTAGGTAAGCAGGAAAGATTGATTGCGCTGGCCTTACTGCGCGGGCGTAGTGCCACGGCTATCGCCAATGTGACCGGCAAAGATGTACGAACCATCAGCACGCAGAAGAAATCGATCATTAGAAAGTTACAGATGACAACCAATGAGGAGCTCTACCTGCTGGCGGGTAAGCTGGTTTATTTAACCAAGATAAACGGACTGAGTGGTGAGACTCGATGAAAAAAATAATGATTATGCATCCCTGCATTGTTACCTGGCATGGTTTGCATCAGCTATTCAGGCGCAAACTGCCCGACGCTGAGATCGTACCGGCGCACTCTATCTATGATTTGGTATTTGATGATGATTTATCTGATGTTGATCTGATCGTCAGTGAGCTCTATGGTCTGAATGAAAATATCACTATGGGGGCGAAGCTGCTGTCATTTGTTCAATCAGTCAGGCAGGACAAACCGTTACTGATTATGACCGATGTGCCAGGAAAACAGGTGTTGGAATGCCCAGGTTATCTACCGGGGGTGTCCTATATTGCTTTATCTGAAGATATTCGTCAGTTAGTTAATCAGGTCGATCAGGTTCTGGCTGGCAAGATTGTTATCAGTCCGTCTCTGCGTAGTGAACAGGGGGCCAGTCTGCCCAACGCCGATGCCAGACCTTTTTCCCGATCGGAAATAAAAGTTTATAGCTTATTGCAGGAGGGCTTCAGTATTTCGCAGATAGCGAAGAAGATTTCCCGCAGCGTCAAGACCGTGAGTGCACATAAACGCAACATGATGGGCAAGCTTGGCATTGAGAGTGAAGTCGAGCTCTATGCCTGTTTTAATCAATAGCCCTATATCGGTTACCGCCTGATTTGGAGATCGCTGTCATCAGCGATCTCCGGCGGTGGTGGAGCATAGTTTGCTGTATAATACACAAAAAGTAAGGCTATTCCGGCGGGTTTAGCCGTTTTTGCGTTTACCCGCTTCCCATATCCCCGCGAATCGTGCCGCATTACTGGCGGTATAGCGTACGGTATGGCGAATATTTCGGTGCCCCAGATAATCCTGAATCAATCGGGTATCCGCACCTCTTTCCGCCAGTTCATAGCCGCAGGCATGGCGTAGCATATGGGGATGCGTATTGATGACCGTGCCCGCCAGTTCGCCAGCCTGACGGATAATGCGCCAGGCTTGACCCCGCGATAGCTGGGTTCCTCGCTGAGAAATAAAGATAATGTCCGGGTCTGCACCGGGTTTCCATTGGGCCCTGTGCTGCTTCCATTCCAGAATTGCCTCGCATTCGTCATTCATCAGAGGATGAACGGTAGAGAATCCATTTTTAAGCCGGCGTATATTTATCCGTCCTTCGGCCATTTCAAGATCGCGAAAGCGCAGGCGCAGCAATTCGCTGATACGGAATCCATGGCGGAAAGCCAGTAAGATCAGGCAGCTATCTCGTACTCCTGTCGGTGTATTTCTGGCAGCACTCATCAGTTTGCGGACTTCTGTTAGAGTGAGAAATTTACGCTGTACCAAAGAAAACTCCTATTTTTTTTCGCTTAAAAAACGCCAGAGTTAGGATTAAATAGAATAAAGTTCTTACCTACCGTTATTAAATCCAAAGAGTGCAATAAAAGTTTGTTAAAAGTGCAGTTGGAGGTAATCTCATAGGATAATTCCTATTTGGTGTTTATTGTGATGTTACAGGTGACTACCGTCAATATCCAGCATTTACGGGGGAGGGCAATTGCACTGTTTAATTAGCATTGATAATACAGTCTATAATTTGACTGTTTCCCGCAAACATAATGAATATTGGGTTTCTTAATAGAGTAAAGTGTAATGAATTTCACATTTGTCAGAATAAAAAGTTGATGTACAGCGTAGTGAACCGGCACTAGCCAAAAATTGTACATTGAGCCTATCATGATAAGGATAACCCCAAGCCCCTTGCTAGAGACTGCCAAATGAATATTCAAATAAAAGTTGATAACAATCTGTTCGACAACCTCTCTGAGAAAGCCCGTGAGGCGTTGCTGGACGAACTGCAAACTCGCGTCCATGAGGTCTACCCGGCTAGTCACCTCACGGTGATTGCTGGGCTGAATGATAAGACTGAGATCGTGACCAGTGATTTTTTTAACGACGTTGAGGCAAAATTGACCGTGCAGGAAATTGTCGACGATGTCATCCTGCATGGCCACTGGCGTAACGCATAGCCCTCACCCAACCCTCTCCCACAGGGAGAGGGAGCTGTTAACCCCTGCTCGTTGGGTAGTAAAGCGATAAGCTCAGCACACTCGATCTCTTTCTCATCCAAAGTGAATCCCCTAAGGGAGAGGGAGCTGTCAGCCCCTGCTCGTTGGGTAGTAAAGCGATAAACTCAGCAAACTCTTCCACAGGGAGAGGAGGCTTGTTAGTCCCTACTCTTTGGAAGTAAAGAAGTCATCTCAGTAAACTTGAACGCCCCCTATCCAAGATATATCACCGCATTTTCAGCCCACTCGATCGGTTCCCTGGAGAGGGGAGCTGTCAGTTGGAAGTAAAGAAGTCATCTCAGTAAACTTGAACGCCCCCTACCCAAGATGTATCACCACATTTTCAGCCCACTCGATCGGTTCCCTCTCCCTGTGGGAGAGGGTTAGGGTGAGGGCCCCGTACTTTACCCATCCAGATGCCCTCCCTGCGCCGTATTTTCCCCGCCCAACATGGAAAAAATGAAAGTTCGACATATACTTATGGTGCAAAACATCAATTTGTTATTGAAAGCCGTTTTATCCTGGTTTTGCTAGACCATAAGGAGCGCTAATGACCTATCACCTACTTACCCTGTGGGATATTCTGGTTACCACGTTTTCATTTTTCTTTTTCATCGCCTACCTGTTTATCCTGTTCCAGGTCGTCTCCGACCTGTTTCGCGATCACCAACTGAGCGGCTTTTATAAGGCAGTATGGATTGTGTT
This sequence comes from Serratia sp. JSRIV004, assembly GCF_019968705.1. NCBI lineage: Bacteria > Pseudomonadati > Pseudomonadota > Gammaproteobacteria > Enterobacterales > Yersiniaceae > Serratia > Serratia sp. JSRIV004. Next base: position 1,245,652 of record NZ_CP074140.1, read on the forward strand.
CCTGCTGTTCATCCCGCTGTTAACGTCCCTGGTCTATCTGATTGCCCGTGGTAAAGGCATGGCCGAGCGGCATCGTGCGCAGGTGCAAAAATCCGTCTCTGCCACCAACGAATATATCCGCGGTGTCGCGGGTAAATCGCCAGCCGAGCAGATTGCAGACGCCAAAAAGCTGTTGGATGACGGTGTGATCACCGAAAGTGAATACCAGCAGTTGAAGGCTAAAGCACTGGCCTGAGGTTGGAGTGGGCAGGAAATATGACATGAGAGAGAAGGGGGGCCGCAAGCTCCCCTAATAACCCATATTCGGCAGTGAACCCACCTTGAGATCTCTTGCAATCTACCGCTCAACCAAGCGCCGCCGTTGGTCATTATATGGCTGAACCGCTATTGCCTCCCTGCTGGTCGTAGGCCAGCAAGAGGGTCGTGCTGATTATCGATTTGAAATCGTGAGGAACATCTCAGATCGCCTTGTGCAGTGGTATCGCAAAATAATACCAGCGTGTTGTGGTTTGCCGGGGTTCGGGTAATGTAGACAAACTCATCCGGATTACAGACTACATTGTTAACGGTTAAATACTCCTTGTAGTCGGCCACATTGGTTTCCAGATCGTCTCTATCAATATAGACAGAACATTGATTGATCGTGGCCGCTTTAGTGTGGCTGTCAAAAAAACGTGCGCTTTGCGATTGATTGCTGGCCAGCAGGATCAGCATAGCCAGGGTGAACGCCGTAAATAGGCCATAGCGCAATAGCTTGTTCTGGTTTAAAACCGTGCGTTCTGGCGGCAGAGTTTCGGCCTGTGAGCTCTCGACTGGGAGCGGAGCTAGCTTATTGCTTTGCTGCACTATGATGTTGGCGCTCTCTTCTTGCTGTATTTCAACGGTGCCGGAAAAAACCACTCCGACTTTGGGAACCGTGCGGATGATGTTTTTGCTCAGCCCGGCTTCCCGCATTCCTTTTCTTACCAATGAGATGTTCTGATAGAGGGTATTGGCAGTGACATACTGGCCATGTTTTTGCCAGACTTCATTGAAAAAGTCGCTTTGACTGATTACCTCGCCCGGGCGTTGCAACATTAATTGCAGGCAACGGCTTGCAGGAACGTTTAAAACGGTTTCTTTGCCTCGAGCGCGCAGCGGGCACAGACGGTGCTCTTCTGGGAGGTACAGTACGGTGTCGTTAATGATAACTTTATGTTTCATTTCAGTATGTTATCTTTTTGTTGTCTGAGTGTCCGGATTATTTAAAGTATAGTTTAACCGTTTATAGTGGCATGAAAAATCAGTAACAATTCACATTCATTTAAAAAACAATATGTTAATAATCAATCTTAAATGAGAGTGACTGTCATTTAAGAGCGGTTGAGAATAGTCTGTTCTGATTTAATATTTTTCTTTAATTTATTGAATTGCATGCATTTTTTGTTTTTTATCAAGAATAAAACTACTTCACTCAGAATAATCCCATCAATCGCCTAGTATTTATTCCATCAGCAAGGGGAGAGCGAAGTAAAGCGGCTTCATCTTACTGAGGTAAAGGATAGATTCACCGGTAGCGTATTTTATATATCGGTGTAACAGATAAATCTTAATCGTAGGTTTGTAGGTAATTGATTGAATGTTAATGAGTAAAAAATAATAGCCAGCGATAAATGTCGCAAGATAAAAATCTTTGACATTTATGACTACTAAAATGAGGTGGAGTAATGAGATATGAAAAACACCAGGATGATTCGCGTCAGCTAGCGTTAAATGCTGATCGAGCTTTGTTTTTCGGTATTTAAGGCTGTTGCGAGACTTTTAGAGATAGCAATGTGATCATCTTGGCGCGGTTGCCATAGTGGAAATTGCTCCTATAATGTCTCACCTAAGGGAGGTTTGTTATTTTTGTTATTAAACCAAAATAATAATCCGAGATGCATATGGAAAATAGACTTTATGGATTCCTAATTGATGATGACATTCAATTCGATATTGCCAATCGAAGACTCCTTTATTACTCTGATGGAGCTTCGGAGCGCACCCTGTTTTTCAAGGTTATCTCTCTAAACGAGATCCAGACCCGATTACTGATTTATTTGCTGGCGAATAGCCAGGATGCCGTCATCTATAAAAATGACATAATGAAAAACGTTTGGGAGGAGATTAATTTATCTTCGTCCAGCCAGCGTTTATGGCATGCAATAAATGAATTGCGTAAGAAACTGGCGTCACTTGGGCTCCCGGAAGATTTTATAGCGAACGTTCATGGTATTGGCTACTCCGTCGATAACCAGCGAGTCTCTTCGCTATTTGTTAAGTAAGTTGTTGTTAATATAAATGCTGGAGTCATCTAGCTATATCCATCCCCATGGGTATTCACCAGGCCATTTTAATGGATATTAAAATGGTATTCATAATACAAGGTAAGTAGGAATATATATGAAAAAGTTAGCAATCGCTGCATCCCTGATCGCTGTTTTCGGTACTGTTGGCCTGGCCCAGGCAGCTTCTACCGGTACCATCACTTTTAACGGTGAACTGACTGCCAATACCTGTGACGTTGTGGTTGATGGCCAGGGTGCGGACGCGACCGTCATTCTGCCAACCGTCGGCACCAACCAACTGCAAAACGCTGCTCGCACAGCAGGTGATACCGGCTTCGTGATGTCCCTGAGCAACTGTTCAGGGACCCTGGAGACTGCCTCCGCTTTCTTCCAGGCGGGTTCTTCTGTTGATACGGTGACTGGCCGCCTGTTTAACACAACCGGTACGGCTACCAACGTCAGCCTGCAATTGCTGGACGCTTCCAGCCCGACTCAGGCCGTGATCAAAGCCGGTAGCCAAGAGCAGACCACCGCGATGACTTATAAAGACGTTACCAGTGGTAGCACCACACTGCCGTACATCGTTCGCTACTACGCAGAGGCAGCAACCACTGCGGGTACCGTAGTCAGCAACGTTGTTTATTCTATTCAGTACCAGTAATGGACTGTGGGAGGGGTACGCCCCTCCCAATCTGTCAGTTCCCGGAGTTTATGATGAAATTACTCTCTACTAATGTGCTAAAAGTTGGCGTTGTTGCCGCCGCAGCCTTGTTCAGCGTCAGTAGCCTGGCCAGCGTGGTGATTAGTGGTACGCGGGTGATTTACCCCTCTGATGCCAAAGAAGTCAGCGTCAAAATCAGTAATGGCGGTCCATCACCGGTGTTGTTGCAAAGCTGGATCGATAACGGTGACGCCGACGCCAAACCGGCCGCGATCAAGGTGCCGTTTGTCCTGACGCCCCCGATGAACCGTGTGGAGCCGAGCAAGGGCCAGACGTTACGTATCAGCTACGCCGGTGGCTCGCTGCCGATGGATAAAGAATCGGTGTTCTGGCTGAACGTACTGGAAGTTCCGGCTAAAACCCAGGCTAAAGTGACCGAGAACCGCTTGCAGATGGCTTTCCGTTCGCGCATCAAGCTGTTCTATCGCCCTGCGGGTCTGCAAGGTAACGCCAATGAAGCGGCTAAAGCGCTAACCTGGAACAGCCAGGGTAACCGGGTACAGGCCAGCAACCCAACGCCGTATTATGTCTCGTTGGTCAACCTGTCGGTTAATGGCAAAAAACTTGACCATGCGATGGTGGCCCCCCGTAGCACCATGACATTGGACTTGGCGGGCAGTGCAGGTAGTAAGGTTACAGGGAGTTTCGTAAATGATTACGGTGCGGTTAATACTTTTGATGCAGTGATAAAATAACGCCCCCGCTATATAAAACACTCTCGCATTAATCGGTTGACCGCTATTCAGGAATCAGTTCTTGAAGGGATATCTATGTCTAAATATTTTCAATATGGCCTGTGTAGCCAGTTATCACCACTGGCCATAGCTATTTTATCAACTTTTTTTGCGGCTAACGTTAATGCTGAGAACGCGGTTTCTGCACCACAAGACATCGCCAAAAATCTTGAGTTCGATGCGTCATTCCTGAATGTGGATGATGAGAAGTCCGTGGACCTCAGTCGTTTTGCCAATGGCTCTTCGGGATTGCCTGGGATCTATAAAACGGCTTTATATGTTAATAATCAACCGATCAGCAATACTGACATTGAATTCAAAGCGCGGACAGATAAAAGCGTTTATCCCTGCCTGACCCGCGAACTGATTAAAAACATTGCGTTTGATTACGCCAAGCTGCCAGCGGATTTTTTAACCTCGCTGGACAAAGGGGATGTCTGCTTCGATCTCCAAAGCAAGTTACCGGAAGCTCAGGTGAATTACGACAGTAATGAGCAACGTCTGGATATTGTGGTGCCGCAGGTTTACATGCTCAACACCGCCCGCGGCACCGTTAGCCCGGAGCTGTGGGACAGCGGCGTACCGGCACTCTTGATGGGCTACAACGTCAACGGCTACACCAGCGAATCGCACGGTAATACCTTCAATTCGCTGTTTGCTGGCGTGAACGCCGGGCTGAATGTCGGCGCCTGGTATCTCCGTCACAACGGGTCTTATACCCGTATGGACAACGGACCGAACCAGTACAACAACCTCAATACTTATTTGCAGCGCGATATTCCAGTACTCAAGGCGCGCGTGTTGATGGGCCAATCGAACACCACCGGGCAACTGTTCGATACGCTGCCGTTTACCGGTATTCAGTTAGCTACTGATGAGCGGATGTTGCCGGAGTCCCTGCGCGGTTATGCGCCGGATATCCGTGGCATTGCCCGTACCAACGCCCGCGTTACCGTACGCCAGGGCGGTCAGGTGTTGTATGAAACCACGGTCACCCCGGGCGAGTTCCTGATCAACGATCTGTACCCGACCGGCTACGGCGGGGATCTACAGGTCACTGTACGTGAGTCCGACGGTACCGAGCAGACTTTCAGCGTGCCTTATGCTTCGGTGGCCCAACTGCTGCGACCTGGGTCATCACGGTATTCGATCACCGCAGGTGAAGTACGTAGCGATAACCTGCGTGAGAAACCGGCGCTGTATCAGGGCACCTACCAGTTGGGGTTAACTAACGCCATCACCGGCTATGGTGGCCTGCAGGCCAGCCAGGATTACTACGCACTGCAGTTGGGTGCGGCGGTAGGCACGCCGATTGGTGCCTGGGCATTTGATGTTACCCAGGCGCGTACTCATTTGGGGAACGGCACCGATGCCAATGGCCGACATGAGTCGGGTAATAGCCTGAGTGGGCAAAGCTACAAGGTGAGCTACAGCAAGCTGATCAGCGAAACCAACAGCAATCTGTCGCTGGCAGCGTACCGCTTCTCAACCGATGGCTTTATGGACTTTATGACCGCGATGCAGACTCGTGACGCGGTAGCAGAAGGGTTCTCGCCGGAGTCGATCTCAAGAGCCAAAAATCGCCTGACGGTGACTGCGGGACAAGGTCTGCCGGAGAACTGGGGCCAGCTGTATATCAGCGGCTCCTTGCAGAATTACTGGAACAAAGACGGCAGCGAGAAGCAGTACCAGATAGGTTACAACAATCGCTACAAGGACCTGTCCTACGGCCTGAGCATTAACCGCAGCTTCTCCAGCCTGGGTACGGCGCAGACCAACTATCTGTTGAGCTTCAGCCTGCCGTTGGGGCGTAGCGACGAAACCCACACGCCACAGTTGCGTATGGACTTGTCCCATGACAGCAGCGGCCGTTATGGCCAGCAGGCTACGGTATCCGGCACCACAGGGCAGGATAACCAGTTCAGCTATGGCGTGACGGCGATGAATGCCAATCAGGGTATGGGTTCCAGCGGCTCGCTGAACGGTAACTACCGTAGCCCGGCCACGGCATTGAGCGGTACTTACAGCACGGGTAAAGGCTATCAAAGCGCCTCTGCCGGGATGAACGGTACGGTGATCGCCCACTCTGGCGGGGTGACCTTTACACCGTACACGTCGGACACCTTCGCGCTGGTGGAAGCCAAAGGTGCAGAGGGGGCTAAGGTTTCCTCATATCCCGGCGTGAGCATTGATTCACGAGGGTACGCGATAGTGCCTTACCTGAATCCGTACCAGATGAACGAGATCAGTCTCGATCCGAAAGGGACGGCGGCCGGTGTGGAATTGGATAACACCAGCCAGAAAGTGGCGCCATATTCCGGTGCGGTGGTGAAGGTGAAATATACTACTAAGCAGGGGACGCCAATTCTGGTGAACGCAACCTATCAAGGGGAGCCGGTACCGTTCGGGGCCGATATCTTTGATAGCAAAGGCAACAGCGTAGGCTCAGTGGGCCAGGGCGGGCAACTGTATGCGCGTGTGGCGCAAGACAAGGGCCAGTTGCAAGTGAAATGGGGAGAAGGTGGTGAGATGCAATGTACCGTCAGCTATATGCTGATGCCTATGGCCAAGGGCCAAGAGCAGATACAACAATTCAATTCGCCTTGCACGACGATGGCCCCTGCCAGTTCCCTGCGGTCGAAACTGGCGAACAATGACACGCTATCGGCTGTTAACGAGGGTTAACAGCCAGGCATGACAACTGTTTTCCTTTCTGGTAACGCCTGCCAGAAAGAGGGTTAATGAATGATGAAATTATCGATAAATAAAGTGTCGGGTCTGCTCGGCGGTATTTTGTTAAGTGTTATCAGCGCCAATAGTTGGGCTGTGGCGAATTGCTCGTTTGATGCTGGTGCAACCCAAACGGAAACGGTGCCGCTGAGCCCGCCGGTGATTTCTGCTGGGGTTGATATTCCCGTGGGGACCGTGCTTTATCAAGGCAGTTGGTTGATGAAAAACACCAAGATGGGCTGCCAGTGGGCACAGGCCGACGTGGGTAAATCATTTTGGTACAGTAGCTCAACGCTGATTAGCAATGCTCCGTTGCCTCTGAGCGGCTTGATGACCGGCCCGTTTGCGGGCGCAGTCTATCAAACGAATATTCCCGGGATTGGCGTGGCTATCTCACGTACTCCTGATGGCAGCCCGATAATACCTAATCGGCCAGCAGTGACCACCGATGTAGAGAACCCTATCAGGCAGGTTGGCAATGAGTTAGGTGGAGCGCTTAACTTTACCGGTTCAACACGTTATATCTCGCTAATTAAAACAGGGCCGATCACCCCCGGTAGCTTTACATTAAGCGGGGCAAATCTCCCGAGTATCAAGACTATGCTTGAACAACCGGTGAATAGCCATCCTGGCTCCGTCGCTGTCACCGGGCTGCCGTTTACTTTTTATAATATCAATTTCCAGGGGACTCTGACGGTCTCTACGCAAACTTGCACCACCCCGGTGGTTGCTGTTTACATGGGGGCTTATGAAATAGGCGAGTATTTTGGCCGAGTGGGAGCGGCCACTCCTTGGCTTGATGCGTCTATCAATCTGACCAACTGCCCGACATTTTACGGTTTTTATAATGCGACCAATACCACGAAACTGATGGATTACAACACTGGATTGGCGACGGTTTCCAATGCACTGAATAACAATATTGGTGTGAGATTAACCCCGACAACGTCGGTGATCGATGCTGCCAATGGGATTATGGCTATTGATTCGACGGTATCTGGCGCGGCTTCAGGCGTAGGCATCCAGATTGGCTGGGGGGAAAGTAGCCAGGCGCCGACGATGTTCAACTTTGCCGCGGAACAAACGGTGACACTGCCGAAAGATGGCAGCCGAACCATTCGCATCCCTTTGTCTGCCCGTTATATTCAAACGGCTGCGAACCCTACGCCGGGTCTGGCGAATGGCAAAGTGACGTTTACGATTAATTACTATTGAGCAACAAAAAATTTGCCTCTCGGATAAATAAAGACGGTTGACCCTAGTTAGCGCAGCCACCAATTCCAACTTTATTCTTTCTGTCATGGCCTACATAGATTATGAGAAAGAGGATATTACTCATGAAAAGATCGACAGATAAAGTATCAGGATTGTTGATGGGAATAGTGCTAGCGGTTATCTCTTGTCCAAGCTGGGCAACGTTTACCGCGACGCTAACAGGCGGCCAGCAAACCGTCATCGTTCCCTTGAGCCCACCGGTGATTTCGGCCGGTGTAGATGTGCCAGTGGGGACGGTAATATATCAGGCAAGCTTGACCATGAAAGATACCTATATTGAAGGGAAATGGGTTGCCTCCGATGTTGGAAAATATCTGTATTATGCGACATCATTGAGTTTAAAGACTACGCCAAAACCGCTCTCCGGCCTGACAACCGGACCTTATGCCAATGGAGTGTATGAAACCGGTATCCCAGGTATCGGTGTGGCGATTATCACCGGCGTGTCAAATAGAGCGATAACCCCCACAAAACTTTATGCTGAGGGGCAGAATTTATTAGACTCATCATTAGGTATTAGAATTACCCCTATCGGCGCAAGCTCACCGAGAAGTATTGTATTGGTTAAAACGGGCCCTCTGGTACCAGGAACCTACAGCATCAATGGTGCAAATTTCCCTACCACTCAGGAGGCGATTGACTATTCACCCACTAGCCACACTAATGCCGTAACGATCACTGGGTTACCATTGTATTATTGGATCTTCAGTTTTCAAGGCAGTATAACGGTATCAGCACAGACCTGTTCCACACCTGTTGTTGCTGTTTACTTGGGGAGTTACGATATAAATGAGTATTTTAGCACGGCGAATGCCGCCACTCCCTGGGTTGATGCATCAATTAACCTGACTAACTGTCCTCAATTCTACGGCTTTTATAATTCGACAAATGCGCCGCTATTAATGAATTACAATACCGGGAGCAGCACGACTACCACTTCGCTGAATAACAGCCTGGGTGTGCGCCTAACGCCAACAACCACGGTGCTGGATGCCACCAATGGCATTATGGCTATCGACTCAACGGTATCCGGAGCGGCCAGCGGCGTGGGCATCCAACTCGGCTGGGGGGAGAGTGCTCAAGCACCGACGCCGTTTAACTTCTCGGCAGAGCAGAGCATCACATTACCGAAAGACGGTAGCTCAACCGTTCGGATCCCCCTGGCTGCCCGCTATATTAAAACGGCTGCAACACCGACGCCGGGCAAGGCGAATGGCAAAGTGGTCTTTACCATTAACTATTATTGAGTTGTGGCCCGTAGATAGCATAACTCATAACTATACGAACGTTCCACTCGCCATATTTGGGCCTCGGTTTGCTGTGACAGCGATGAGATGGAGATGTGTTTTTATAAAGGAGCGCCATTACTATGCCTGGGAAAATTAATATCATTACTGATAACTATTATTTTTTTGTTGGGCTCAAGGCGTATTTGCATGCCGAGGGGCGAGTGATTAACCAAATGGCACTCAATGAACTGAAAAACACCAGTGCCAGTAGCTTTGGTAAAGAGGATGTGCTGGTGTTTTATATGTTGAATTCAATCAGTGAAATGTCGTTCTTGATTGCCGTTGCCAAATTCCCTGGGAAAATAATTTTTTTGCCAACCGCAATGAAAATAAAGTTCAATCTGAGTGTTGAGCGGCATATTGCCTTGGCAGAGGATGCTGATGTAGACGCGGTGTTTAATGAGTTAGTCAACATAGTCGGTGGGGAGCTTCCTGTTGCTACTTTTCTCCATGATAGCTTAACCCGCAGAGAGAAGGCCGTATTGCTGTCTATGATCGATGGTATGAATATGCAAGCCATCGGCCTCAGCTTACGTATCTCAACCAAAACCGTGTATACCCACCGGCGTAATGCTTTGCATAAATTGGGGGTGCGTAACCTGTTTCAGGCATGCCCAATAAAAACCAGCGTGCTCAATTCGTCTATTTTTGCAGGTTGAAAAACCACGGCCAGCACCGATTAGGCACTGGCCGTGGTTAACCCACCTTATTTCGTTGGTACCGGGCCGATATTGTCATGCGAGAAGCAGAAGCAACTGGACTACAATAACTAGTATAAGAGCCTATCTTATGGCTCGAGTCAGGCCGCAGTTTCTCCAGCCTGGGCACGGTGCAGACCAACTTAACGGTGGGGTATCTTAGCCTTATTTAACGTCGCAAGTGTGTTACACCACTGTGTCAGAGGAAGTAAAATGAACAAAATATTGCAATATATGACAGGTGTGCTGGTATGCATGGCTGTCGGCAATAGTGCTTGGGCTGCGGTGGTGTGCTCACCGTTGAATGGTGCACCGCGTACCGATACCGTTCAACTAAGCCCGCCAGCAATTTCAGCAGGGACAGATATTCCCGTTGGGACGGTGATTTATCAAGGGCGATGGATAAGTGGTGAAACCGGTCTCAGCGTGATGAAATGTGCCTCGGCGGTCGATACCTCAATGTGGTTTAATATTGCGTGGAGTATTGATCAGGCACCGATGCCGCTGGCCAACTGGAGCGGTAGCCCTTTCGCTGGCGCGGTTTATCAAACTAATATTCCAGGGGTCGGCGTTGCCATCTCGCGCAGCCCGGACAGTGAAGCGTTCATCTTGGGTCAACCTTTTTATCGATTCCCATCTGACACGAGCAGTCCGGTGACCGGCGGTTCGTATGAGCCTTATCTGACAAGCCGGGATATCTATGTGTCGCTAATTAAAATAGGCACTATCGCGCCGGGAAATTATATTCTCGACTCAGCAAAGTTACCGACCCCTAGCATATCGATAACAAATCCATTATCTCATCCGGCGACTACCGGGCTACCTATCAAAGCTTATATTGTCAAACTTCAAGGCCAGCTAACGGTATCGGCGCAGACCTGTACGACACCGGATGTGAATGTCAATTTAGGTAGTTTTGATATCAATAAAAATTTCACCGGTCGGGGGGCTACGACTCCGTGGGTAGATGCATCGATCGCATTAACCAATTGCCCGACCTTTTTCGGTTTTTATAACGTCGCCAACAGCACGCTGATGTTTGATTACACTCTTGGCGGCGGGAAGGTTGCCAATTCAACCAATAACAGCATCGGTGTGCGCCTGACCCCAACCACCTCGGTGATTGATGCAGCAAATGGTATTATGGCTATCGATTCGTCGGTTTCCGGTGCGGCAGCGGGCGTAGGTATCCAGATCGGCTGGGGCAATAGCAGCCAAACGCCAACCTTGTTTAATTTTGCAGGGGAGCAGACGTTGACGCTGCCGAAAGACGGTAGCCCAACCATTCGTGTCCCGCTGGCTGCCCGCTATATTCAAACCGCAACGAGCGTTTCTCCGGGCAAGGCGAATGGCAAAGTGGTGTTTACCATTAACTATTATTGAGTTGCGGCCAGCGCCGATTGGGTGCTGGCCGTGGTTAACCGACCTTATTTCGTTGGTGCCGGGCCGATGTTGTCATCAATACGCTTGAGCATATAAGGGAAGAACGGGTTTGAGGACAGACGCATCAGTGAGTCCAGCCCGACCACCAGCACTGCCCGCTCGCCACGTGCGGCAAAGGTCCCCAGGCTGATACCGTACTGATTGCGTGGTTCCGGGTAACGTCCGTACAGGGAATCACTCAACGGGAACGGCAAGGCCACGTGCGACAGCGAGAAGATATCCGGCAAGTAGGTGATACCGAGCAGATCCGTGGTCTCTGCCGTTTGCCCTGCGACGATGGTACGCGCCTCAGTATCGGTAGTTTCTGGCGTTACGTTAGTGACTATGGTGGCCGTATAGTTACGCGGAGGCGGTGGTAGCAGCCGCGGCAGCGCGGTATAGGATGAGCTTCTGAGTAACGGCCCAAACGCCACCGCCTGGTTTAAATCAAATAACACCACCTCACTGCCGTTGGCTGGCAGGTGGTTATACAGGGCGGTGATTACCGCACGGGTGCTGACGGTAGAATCCATCACCGATTGGAACGTCAGGATCGGCGGCAATTCGCCCATTTTGCCGTTGCGTGAATCGGCGGCAATCTGCTTTTGCAATGCCTGGGTAAGCTGGAAGGACTGGCGTGCCGCATTTACCGGGAACGAATTGTATTTGAACGGGTTAAACTCCGGCACAATCCCCAACCAGGCCGCCTTGGCAAACGCCGGGAAGATGGCAGGCCAACCGGCAATACCGGCAAAACGAGCAAAGCTGGTGACGCCGATCATCGGCGAAATCAGCACTACACGCTGGGGTTTCGTCAGGCGGGGGTCATCCAACGCATCCAGCGTGTATTTCATCGCCAATGCGCCGCCGTTAGAGAAGCCAACAATATGCAGCGGTACGTCGTCACCCGCCAGGCGTTTGGCTTCACGGATCGCCAGGCGAGTGGCTGCCATCCAATCCTGCCAGTCTACGTCGGTCAACGCACCCGGTACGGTACCGTGCGCGGGTAAACGAATACCGACCGCCACATAACCATATTCACGGTAATTATCTGCGATATGCCGCAGGCTGTAAGGGGTATCGGTCAAACCATGTAACAGCACCACGGCGCCTTTCGGTTTGCCTTCCGGCATCATAATGTAGGAGCGGTTCCAGTCGGTAGGAAACTTTTCGGGATAGATTGGGCTGTTGACATAGTAGCGGTTCAACGAGGTCTGCTGGCTGCTGTCCAGCTTGTCGGTCACATTCTGGCGGACCTCTTTGAAAATGGCGTCCTCGGCAGTCAGATAATCCGCCCAACTGGCCTTATCGATCTCATCGGCGCGCATTTCATTGGGGACAAAGGTATGCCAAAGCTGTAACGATGGCCCACGTTGAGTATCATAAACTCGCATGCCCAGCGCACCGACGATTAACACCACCAGCAGCAGGGCAATGCGTTTAATCCATTTGATAAACATCAGGTTTAACTCCGTTTTTTATTGTAATGGCCGAGCCGGAAAACTCGCTATTATCCCGCAAGGAGAGATCGTCCCTGGAGCCGGTATCGCAGTAGTAAGGAGCCATATTGCGGTCTGGCTCCTAAACCTTGAAGTAACCTATTCCTTTTAGCGTGGTGAGACGGTGGTGGTGGTGCCATTGGTCACCAGTGCAACGCGTTGCCCTGTATGGAACTGGGTTGAGCCCTGTGCCTGAACGACCACGATATTCACGCCATCATCTCGGCGCACTTCCAGTTCCACCCCGGCGCTGCGATTCATGGCACTTTGGATACCTGAGCCAGCGGCTGCGCCCCCGACGGCACCCGCTGCGGTTGCCAGATTGCGTCCGGTGCCACCACCTACCGTGTTACCCAGGAAGCCACCGACTACGGCCCCGCCAATAGCCCCAGCGGCGTTGGTGCCATCACCCCCCTGGATGGTGACCGGCCGCACGGACACCAGCGTGCCATAAGTGACGAAGTTGGCCTGCCTGGCCTGTGCTGCAGTAAAGGTATCGCCGGAAGCGGTGCGATTAGCGTTACATCCGCTGAGAACGGCGGCAGCAAGAGTGACAACAATGATGGTTTTATTCATGAGAAAACTCCGGGCAAGTTAAGTGCGCAAAGAGACAGTCGCTGTCTCATGCAAATAAGTATGGCAGGAACTTGATTTTATTCAGGCGGTACGAAAAAAAATTATAATCGGGCGTAAGAATAAGGATTAAGCGTTTTAGTGTGTTGTTTTACGTCAATTAACCAAGAATATTCTCATTAATCAGTGTTGTTAATTGTTCAGCAGGGGATAAATGTATCGCGGGGGTGACAGCCTGAACGATCCGGGAAGGGGGAAGAATTGACGGGAGAAGCCAGAAAAGATCTGGTGTTCTCCCGATGTTATCTGAGGATAACGTTAAGGCTTAACGACAGCCACGTCCGCCGTGCATCCCCGCTCCCCCCATCCCGTGGCCCATCATCGGTACGCCAGCCTTGGCCAGATCGGTATCGAGCGCCACACGCTGTTGGTACAGGTTATCACGCAATGCGGTGATTTCTTTGCTCACGGCCAAGACCTTCTGCTCATCCAAAGGCTTGCTGGTCAGCAATGCCTGATATTCGTATTGCTTGGACATCAGTTGTTGGCGCAGATCGGCGGTTTTCAACTGGAATTCATCAAAGGCTTTCTGGCTGACGGCTTGCTGTTCAGGCGTCAAGTTCGCGCGGTTACCGTGCTGATAACCCATCCCCTGATGAGTTCCCTGTGCATTGGTCATGTTTGCGCGGTTGCCATTTTGCGCCAGCGCGGTAGTGCTAACACCGGCCAGCAGGGCAACGGAGATAATGGCGGCGAAGGTGGTTTTAGTTAGCGTCATGATTGATTTCCTTTGGTTGAGGGTTCATGGATTCCATTTCTTTAGTTGCAACCGTCGTGCCAGCTTCAGGCTGGCATGGGAATTGTATAGATACAGGATCGCCGTTAGGGCTTGGCTATCTCAGCCAACGGGCGCCAGCCAAGGAACTCCAGCATGCAGCGCGTTAAGTTTATGACAGTAATAAAAATAACTGATGGTGGAGGATGGCCGTTTGCTGGTCGCCATCCAGAGATAAAGTGGGTTATTTTTACTCGCCATACTGATAGTGTGGGTAATAATTACCCGCACGCTGGCGTGCCGGTTGCAGAGGAAGCCCATGGAATTTAAAACCAAATCGACGCTCTTACCTGCCTGGATTGCGATCGCCGCGGTCGCGTTACTGCTTGGCATTATCATCACGCTGGCCATTAAAGATCTGCAGCGTGGGCGTGAGGTGGAGATCCAGACGCTACGAGAAAAAAGCGCGGTGTTGATGAGTTCGTTTGAATCCGGTGCTCGTACCGGTATGGGCATGCGCTGGCGTCACGATCAGCGTCAAACCCTGTTGGAGGAGATGGCCTATCAGCCGAACGTGCTGTACATCGCCATTACCGATCGCTCTGGCCGCATTCTGGCGCACAGCGATCCGCAACGAGTTGGCCAGCAGCTGTATAGCCCGCAACAGATGGCTGAGCTGAAGATTTCCAGCGATGCACAGTGGCATATGACGACCTTTGATGAGCCGCAGGCTCAGCAGCAGAATGCTTTTGAAGCCTACCGTTGGTTTAAGCCGCTTAAGCGCGGTAGCGGCCACTCCGGCCATATGATGAACCGATCGCGTATGCAGGAGGCTGCCGAGCCTCAGGATGATGAGCAGGCCGTCATTTTTGCGGCGTTAGACACTGTCGCGCTGGATGCCGCCCAGGCAAAGGATATGCGCAACACCTCCATTTTGCTGTCCATCCTGCTGTTGCTGGCGTTAGCCAGTTTGTTGGCGCTGTTCTGGGGGCGGCGTTATCAACGTTCCAGCCAACAGTTGCAGGACTCAAGGGCCTTCTCCAGCGAAATTATCAGTAACTTGCCGATGGGCTTGATCACCACCAATGATCAGCACCAGATCCGGGTGGTTAACCATGCGGCAGAAGTGATGCTGGGTTGTAGTGCCGCCGAGCTGTTTGGCCAGCCTAGCCATCAGGCGCTGCCAGCCGAATGGCAGCAACTGGCGCAGAAAAGTAGCCACGGCCAGCCTATTATCGAACAGGATATTGACCATCGTCTGGCTGGTGGGCAGAGCCTGCCGTTGAGCATCAGCGTGGCGAATATTGTTAATCACAGCGGCCATTTTCTGGGCAACGTGTTTATCTTCCGCGATATGCGGGAGATTCGCCAACTGCAAGCGGAGATCCGCCGCAAAGAAAAGCTGGCGGCTATCGGCGATTTAGCGGCTGGCGTGGCCCACGAAATCCGCAACCCGCTTTCCTCCATCAAAGGCTTCGCCAAGTATTTTGCCGACCGCTCGCCTGCGGGTAGTGAACAGCATGAACTGGCCAAGGTGATGGCGAAAGAGGTCGATCGTCTCAACCGGGTGATCACCGAGTTACTGGCGTTGGTGCGCCCTGCCGATCTGCGTTTGCAGCGGGTGGCGATTAACGAGGTGATCGAGCATTCGCTGCACCTGATCCGTCAGGATGCTGAGAGTAACAATATCGCCCTCCGTTCCCGCTGTGATGAAGCATTGCCGCTGGTGGAGATCGACCCCGATCGCCTCACTCAGGTGTTGTTGAATCTGTATCTCAATGCCATCCAGGCGATTGGCTCGGATGGCGTACTCGAGGTTGACGTTGAAGCGACCAAGGAGGGGGCGATGCGCATTACCGTCAGCGACTCGGGGGCTGGTATCCCACCTGACGACCTTGGAAAAATCTTTAACCCTTACTTCACCACCAAGGCGACGGGCACCGGCCTGGGGCTGACCATGGTGCAGAAAGTGATCGAGGAGCACCAGGGGACGATCGCTGTCACCAGCGGCCAGCCAGCGGGCACTTGCTTTACAATGGTGATCCCGCTCAGGCACAACAATCAACAAGGGGAGGCTCATGCAGACGTCTAATGCACATATTTTGCTGGTTGAGGACGATCTCAGCCACTGCACTATCCTCGAGGCTCTGATAAACGGCTGGGGCTACCGGGTCAGCGTGGCGCATAACGGCCGACAAGCGTTGGAACAGGTCAGGGCACAGCCGTTCGATCTGATCCTGAGCGACGTGCGGATGGCGGAAATGGACGGCATCGCGGCGCTGAAGGCCATCAAAAGCTATAACCCGGCGATCCCGATCCTGATCATGACCGCCTACTCCAACGTGGAGTCTGCCGTGGAAGCGATAAAGGCGGGGGCTTATGACTATCTGACCAAGCCTCTCGATTTCGATATGTTGCAGCTCACGCTGGCACGCGCGCTGGAGCATACCTCGTTAAAGAGCGAGAACCAGGATCTGAAGCAGCGTTTGCGGTTCGATCAGCAAAATTTTATTGGCCGCAGTGAACCGATGCGCAAGCTGCTGGAAATGATCGCCATGATCGCCCCTTCCGAAGCGACGGTGTTGATCAGCGGCGAATCCGGCACCGGCAAGGAGCTGATAGCCCGGGCCGTACACGCCAACAGCCTGCGCAAGGAGCGGCCATTGGTGAGCATTAACTGCGCCGCCTTGAGCGAATCTCTGCTGGAGTCGGAGCTGTTCGGTCATGAGAAAGGGGCATTTACCGGTGCCGATAAACGCCGGGAAGGGCGATTTATGGAGGCTGACCAGGGTACGCTGTTCCTGGACGAGATTGGAGAAGTCTCGCCGCTGATGCAGGCAAAATTACTGCGGGCGATCCAGGAGAGGGAGATCCAGCGGGTGGGCAGTAATCAGACCCTGTCGGTGGATGTACGTCTGATCGCAGCGACTAACCGGGATCTGTTGGCGGACGTGGAGGCTGGCAGGTTCCGCCAGGATCTCTACTATCGGCTGAACGTGGTGACGGTGGACAGCCCGCCGCTGAGGGCGCGCAGCGAAGATATTCCCCTGTTGGCAATGCATTTTCTGGCCAAATTTGCCGAGCGTAACCGTAAGCCGGTTAAAGGATTCACCCCGCTGGCGATGGATATGCTGCTGAAATACCCCTGGCCGGGCAACGTGCGTGAGCTGGAGAACAGCGTTGAGCGCGGGGTGATCCTGCTGAGTGGGGACTTTATCAGTGAAAAAGAGCTGCCGCTGAGTATCAGCCAGTGCGTCGATGTGCAGCCGGATCGCCGATGTAGCCAAGCGATCCAGCCGTTGGAGCAGGTCGAGAAACAGGCGATTTTGGCGGCGCTGGAACAAACCGCCGGTAACAAGACCGAGGCGGCCAAACAGCTCGGCATTACCCGTAAAACGCTGTTGGCCAAGTTACAGAAGTAGCTTCTGGACCCCTCACTCTAACCCTCTCCCACAGGGAGAGGGAACCGATCGAGCCACCACTTAATTATAGTAAATTGTCTTTACATCAATTGTTTACAGACTAACTCCTGTGCTGACGACAACGCAGTGTCAATTGGGAATGGGAGTAAGCGTGCTACAAATTAACTATCAAATAGTTACAGAATAACTTTGCACCCTGCCACGCGCTCCGTTCAGCCCCCTCTCCCTGTGGGAGAGGGTTGGGGTGAGGGGTCAGTCTCCGCCCGCAGTTCAGTCACCCGCTGCTGCAAATCAGGCCACGGTTTCTGCTTGGTAAAGTCCTGCCGTAGATAGTTCAGCAGCGCGGCGATTTGCTCGTCGTTGAGGTTATAACGGAACGCAGGCATATAGCCTAACTCGCCTTTGGCCGGCTGCTGGATACCGGAAAGCACCACGCGGATGGCATTATCCGGGCTGCTGCTATACAGGTTGCTGTTCAGGGCCAGGGAAGGGCGTACGCCCTGCATCTGCGCACCTTTCTCCTGGGAGTGACAAGCCATACAGGCACCGGAGAAAATCCGTGATCCCTGTGAAGTCAGCGGCTCAACCCTTTGCTCTGCCAACCGGTTTATCTCTGCGGCCTTACCCGAGATGCTTTCATCCTGAGAATGGAAAGAGCGCAAATAGGTGGCAATCGCCTGCAAATCCTCTGGCGGCAACTGAGAAAGGCCTTCCTCGATCACCGGTGCCATCGGCCCAGCAGCCACACCGTGGTTAGCGGAGTAGCCGGTTTGCATAAAGGTCAGCAGATCCTGCTGGCTCCAGGCCAGCGGTAACTGAGCGTTGGCGGTCAGGGCCGGAGCGGTCCAGCCCTCTGCGACACCACCGCTCAAATGTTTACTGCCCCCTTGCTCCCCAAACAGGAAGTTTCGTGGCGAATGGCAGGCGCTGCAATGGCCCAGTCCCTCCGTCAGATAGGCCCCCCGGTTCCACTCTTTACTCTGGCTGGCGTCTGGCTGCATGGCACCGGGCGTCAGATAGAGCCAGTTCCAGGTCACGATCCCCTGACGGATATTGAACGGGAAATGTAATGAGGTTTTCGGCGGCTGGTAGTGCACCGCTGGCTGCGTCATCAGGTAGGCGTACAGTGCCTTGAGATCTTCGTCGCTGGTGCGGGTAAATGCGGTATAGGGGAATGCCGGGTAGAGGTAATTGCCCTGGCGATCGACGCCGTGGCGCATGGCGCGCTCAAAGGCGGGATAGGACCATCCGCCAATCCCCGTTTCCAGGTCGGGCGTAATATTGCTGGTATAGATGGTACCGAACGGGATCTCCATCGCCAGCCCGCCGGTATTGCGTTCGCCACCGGGGCGCGTGTGGCAAACCGCACAATCACCAACGGCGGCCAGACGCTCACCTTTTTCAATCTGCGCCTGGCTGAAGGTATGGGTATCCAGGCGATCGATTTGCACCATTTCTGGCTGCCAGGTGGCAATCGCCCCCACGGCAACGATGATGGCAACGGCCAGCGCGCCCAGCCCGGCGATTTTCTTTATCTTGTGCATAATATGTTACCCGTTTGCATGGCTGGAAGAGGTGGCGGTAGCTAAAGCCTTCAGGATCCGTTCCGGGGTGAAGGGGACTTCGCGCAGCCTGACGCCCAGCGCATCAAATAACGCATTGGCGATGGCGGCAGCACTCGGTACGGAGGCGGATTCCCCTGCTCCCATCGGCGGTTCATGCGGGTTATCCAGCAGTTGGATATCCACCTCTGGCAGTTCGTCAAACCGTAGTAGGGGATAACCGCCCCAATCCAGTGAGGTCACTCCGCTGTGGTCAAAAGTGACAAACTCTTTCAGGACCCGGCTGGCCGACTGGATGATGTTGCCATGCACCTGATGGCGCACCCCGGCCGGATTGACGATTTGCCCGCAGTCGTGGGCCACGTAGATCTTGTTCAGTGTGATCTGCCCGTTGCGGCGATTAACGCTGAGATCGCAGACCCAGGCCGCCCAGGCGGCACCAAACCCGGGGAATTTGCTGTGGAAGTAACGGGCATAGGCGAAACCTCGACCATTGACCTCCTCTTGATCCTCGACCACCGGATTATGATGGGCGGGGCCATCCTGCCAGTTGGCCTGTTTTTTCAGCGCGTGGATCAACGTAATGGCGCGCGGATCGGTTAAATATTGCAGCCGATAGGCGATCGGATCCTGTTTGGCGAGGTAGGCCAACTCGTCGATCCAGCTTTCATGGGCAAACACGTTCGGCAGCGCCGACACGCCACGCATCCAGGAAGCCCGCACGATGGGCGCTGCATCTTCCGCAATCACCCGCATATGCGGATATTCATATTGCGGCACGGCAGTACGGTCCCCCATCTGCTGTACGTCTGGCCGATTGGCAACCATGCCGGTTAATACCAGCGGCAGGGTGACGGCATTGTTGGAGGGATAGCTGGTTCTCAGCTCGTAGGCGGCGACCTGATGATTGGCATCCAGCCCGCCACGAACGCGGATCAATTGCCCGGTACCTTTTGGTTCCCAACCCGCTTCCTGCTCGCGCATCAACTGCACCCGCACTGGCTTGCCGGTGGCATGTGACAGTAAGGCCGCATCTGCAGAAACGTCGTCGGCACAGTTACGTCCATAGCAGCCGGAAGCTTCCATGCGGTTGATATGCACCTGCTCCGGCTCACGGCCAAGCAATTTGGCAATGTCTTTGCACAGGTCGTGGGGGTTTTGCGTACCGGACCAGATTTCCACCTGATGCGCATTTACCTCGGCCACGGCACAGGAAGGGCCGATAGAGGCATGCAAATGATAAGGCCAGACGTAGTCGGCATTGACCTGCGTTGCGACTGCGGCAAGGGCGTCGGTGGTGCCAGGATCGTCGCGCAGAATTCGCTCGGCTTTCGGCATGGCTTCCAGCGTCGCGTGCAGCTTATCCAAAGACAGATCCGGTAACCCGGCCCAGGGTTGCCATTGCACCTTTAGTTGGCGCATGGCTGCGATCGCCTGCTCCTCACGCTCGGCGACGATGCCGATAAAGTCATTGATGACCACCAGTTTGACAATACCGGGCAGGTGGGCGATGGATCCCCGATCGACGGAAATCATCGCTTTTCCCAATGGTGCACTGCTGTCTGCTCCGGCATAAGGCGGGCGCACTACCCGCCCATGTAACATGCCTGGTAGGCGCATATCGTGCACATAGGTCAGTTGGCCGCGAACCTTGGCTGGAATATCGACGCGTGCCACCGGTTTGCCCACATACTGGCCGCTTTGCGGGCTTTTCAGCACCACATTGCTGTCCAGCGGCAGATGCAGATCCTGCCCACGCGCCAGTTCGGCGTAGCTCAGGCGGGCTGAGGGGGCATCTGGGGCAAACACGAAGCCATTGGCGGTTGTCAGCTGTGTGGCCGGGCGCTTGAAGGCAATAGCGGCCAGTTCCACCAGCAATTGTCGCACCTGCGCAGCCGCCTGACGCAGGGGAACCGAGGTTACCTGAATGGTGGCGCTGGCGATGGTTGGGCCTTGATCGGGCGTGCGATTGGTATCGCCCAGGATCAGCGTGACATCGTCGAAAGCCACGTCCAGTTCATCGGCGACAATCTGTGCCAGTGAGGTGCGTATGCCGGTGCCGAGATCGACGTGGCCGTTAAACGCGGTCACTTTGCCATCGGCACTGAGGGCAATAAAGCTGCTGATACGGTCCAGGGGGATCGCTTTACCAGTGGCTGCAGGGCTGCTCGCCAGCGCGTTGAAGGGTAACAGACTGCTGACCATCACTACGCCACCCGCCTGCAGTAGGCGGCGACGGGTTATTTGCATCTCCATCATTGGGCACCGCGCTCGGCCAGAAGCCGCTTGGCCTGTTGCGCCGCAGCCAGAATTTCCAGATGGGTACCGCAACGGCACAGGTTGAAGGCTAATTCGTTTTTGATCTGTTGCTCGCTGGCTTGGGGATCGCGTTCAAACAGCGCCACCAGCGTCATAATCATGCCGTTGGTGCAGTAGCCACACTGTGCGGCCTGTTCATCGATAAAGCCCTGTTGCACCGGGTGTAAATGGCCTTCATGGCTTAGCCCTTCCAGCGTGGTGACCGCTTTCCCCTGGGCAGCAGACAACGGGGTGGAACAAGAACGGGTCGCAACGCCGTCGATCAGTACGGTACAGGCGCCGCATTCGCCCAGGCCACAGCCATACTTGGGGCCGTTGAGTTGTAGATCGTTGCGTAGGACATACAGCAGGGGAGTCTCTGGTGGGATGTTGCTCAGTGCGACCAAACGGCCATTAACCTTAATTTCCATGTAAAACCCTATCCTTGATGAGTTTAATTTTTTGTGAATTCTATGTTGATGGCTGGGGGCTTGTTTGATCAAAAGAGGGGTTTTCAATAATTAGCAGAATAATTATTGAAACAGAATGTGATGTAATGCATTGATACTCAAGAAGAGTTATAAGCAGCGGCGAGCCAATGCCCGCCGCTGTTGTGAGGGGTTACCTAGGGGTTAAGCGAGAAACTCAACCTTGCCGCCGTCCAGATGGTACATGCTGCCCACAATCTTGATTTTTCCTTCCTCTTCCAGCTTTTTCAGCACCGGGCTGTTTTTGCGGATATCGGCGATGGTCAGCTCGACGTTGGTTTTGGCGACGGCATCAACAAAATCATAGTTGCTACCGCTGCGGTCGCCTTTGAATTCGGTTTTGTCGATGGCCGGTTTGATCTTGTTGAGTAATCCGGTCAGGTTACCCAGCTCGACATTCTCGATAGCGCCTCTTATCGCACCACAGGCGGTGTGCCCCATCACCAGGACCACTTTTGCTCCGGCAGCAGCACAGGCAAACTCCATGCTGCCCAGAATGTCGTCATTCTGAATGTTACCAGCAACGCGCGCGTTAAAGGTTTCACCAATGCCGACGTCAAACAGAATTTCTGCCGGGGCGCGTGAGTCAATGCAGCTTAAAATGACCGCTGCTGGGAACTGCCCCTGAGCGCTGGCCTGCTTCTGGGCGACATAGTCATGCTGCTGCATTTTGCCTTCCCGAAAGCGCATATTGCCTTGTTTAAAGCTGGCGATGATGTCGTCCGGCGTCATTTTATCGCGCTGTTCTTTGGTCATCGCGGCGGCAAAGGCCACTGAAGGTGCGGTGAAACCGGCAATGCCGGTCATAGCTAATACTGAAAGGGCTGCGGTACGTTTTAGCAGGGCACGGCGTGGCGGTTCTTGATCGGGGAGCTTACTCATATACGTTATTCCTCGTGTGCTGTTTTGGAGAGAAAACACGTTGATTGCGCCAGTTCCCAGAGGTAATGAAACAACCGGGCGTAGTGGCGTTGAACGGGTATCGCCTTGATAAAGGTAAGCACTAGTAAGTGTATATGTGCCCTTGCTTTTCAGCTGGATATTTTGTGAACAAAATGAGGCCGCCGGGAACCAGATTCCTGTTTGTTCGCGCCAGACAATGGCTTAACATAGCGACAACTATTTTTGCCTGGCCTATATGGATATCCGATGCGTCATCTGGTTACGCTTTTACCCCTGATCCCTTTGCTGGCTGCCTGTAGCAGCGAGCCTAAACCTACCGAGCAACTGGCCCCCCCAGATAGCCTGGTGCAGAGTGGTTTTGTGCTTGAACCGGAGCATGCCATTCATCCGTTGGGCGGCGACTTTGCCAATAATCCGGCGACGGCGCGCTTTATCGACAAGATGGTGCAGGAGCACGGCTTTGAGCGCCAGCAGTTGCATGACGTACTGGCCCAGGCCAAACAGCTGGACTGGGTGGTGGCTCTGATGGATAAGCAGGCACCCGCTGGCAAGCCAGCGACGTCGCCAAACGGCGCCTGGATCCGCTATCGCAACAAGTTCCTGACGCCGGATAACGTGCAGAACGGGGTGGTGTTCTGGAATAAATATGAGGCGGATCTCCAGCGCGCCTATCAGGTTTACGGTGTACCGCCAGAAATTATCGTGGGCATTATTGGGGTGGAAACCCGTTGGGGCCGGGTGATGGGCAAAACGCGCATTATCGATGCGTTGGCGACGCTGTCGTTTAACTACCCACGCCGTGCCGAGTACTTTAGCGGTGAGTTGGCTACCTTCTTGCTGATGGCGCGTGCCGAAGGTGACGATCCGCTTTCCCTGCGCGGCTCCTACGCCGGTGCGATGGGCTATGGCCAGTTTATGCCTTCGTCGTTCAAGAGCTATGCGGTTGACTTCAACGGCGACGGCCATATCAACCTGTGGGATCCGGTGGATGCCATCGGCAGCGTAGCCAACTACTTCAAAGCTCATGGCTGGACGCGTGGGGCAACGGTGGCGGTGCCAGCTAATGGCCAGGCTCCTGGTTTAGAGACCGGTTTTAAAACCAATTATTCGGTTGCTACGCTGGCTGCGGCTGGGTTGACGCCGCAAGGCTCGTTGGAAGGTAATCAGCAGGTCAGCCTGCTGCGCCTGGATATGGGCAACCGTTATCAATACTGGTACGGCCTGCCGAACTTCTACGCCATCACCCGCTATAACCACAGCGTGCATTATTCGATGGCGGTGTGGCAGTTGGGTGAAGCGGTGGGCAGGGCTCGGCGCGGGCAGTGAGTTTTTCTGATTTTTGAGCGAGTTTCAGGCGTAAAAAAACCCGATGGTGAATCGGGTTTTTTTACTTTCCGGCCTGAGTTGGTGGCTCTAACCAGAGTGAAACAGCCAATATCTAACTCGATCAGTATACGCAGGATTTGATTGATTTTCAAACTACCGCGTAGCGGATATAATCAGAGGGTTAGCTCTGTTTGCTGTTGAACTCTGGTATGCGAGGGAACGTATTCAAGTCCTGGCTAGAGTTACGGGTGGTGCCGGTTCTGGTGCTCTAGCCGGAGTGAAGCAGCCAATATCTAACAATGAAGGGCAACTCCTATAACAGGCAATGTAAGGGCAAGTAGGGGGCTCTCACTCCTTTTTAAGGAGTAACGGATGAAAACTTTCATTGATAAAGTTCTCATCGTTCTGAAAGCGCTGGTTGCGCTGTTGGAACTGATCCGCAGATTCATCGACTGATGAAGGTGGAAACGTAAATAAGGCCAGGGAGGCTAACCACTCTCTGGCCTTTAATAATTACCGTTCCCGCAACGACTCTTTCACCTTGTTCAGCGGCTTGATCAGGTAATCCAGCACGCTTTTCTGCCCGGTTTTGATCTCCACGCTGGCCACCATTCCCGGCACGATCGGGAACTTCTTACCCGCCTTATTCATCAGCTCCGCCTGCTTGGTGCGCACGTAAACCCGGTAGTAATACTGGTCACGTTTGACCTCGTCCTGAAGGGTATCCGGGGAAACGTTCTCCACCTCGCCATTCAGGTTGCCGTAGATCGACGAATCATAGGCGGTTACCTTGACGGTGGCGGGCAGGCCAGGGCGGATATAGGCGATATCCCGTGGGTTGATGCGGGTTTCGATCAGCAACTGATCTTCCAACGGCACGATCTCCATCAGCTTGCCGCCTGGCTGCAACACGCCGCCCACGGTGGTCACCTGAATATCCTTCACGATCCCACGCACTGGCGAGACCATGGTGGCGCGATCCAACTGATCTTCCTTACCGTTCACCAGCTCTAACTGGGCGTCGAGATCGGCGTTGTTTTTTACCTGCTCCTCACGCGCCCGCACGGCATACTGGTTAATTGCTTCGTCAATCTTGCCGCGCAGTTCGCTGACCTGCCGCCGCAGACGGATGACTTCAACCTGGCCGGCAGCCCCTTTGGCAACTAGCGGTTCGGTCATGCGTAACTCCTGCTGGACCAACTGCATCGACTGTTGCAGGTTGCTGACGGTCTCATCGCGGTTGCGCTTGCGGGATTCATACAGCTGGCGTTCACGGGCCACCAGACTTGGCTCCTTCAAGGTATCGGCGCTGAACTGAAGTGGCTCGCCGGTCAGCTCGGAACGCAGGCGTTCGGCGGAGGCGCGCAGGGTGCGTACGCGGGAAAAGGCCTCGCCATAGTTGGACTGGAAGCGTTTCACATCCAACTGCGCCAGTTTCTGGCCCTTGTTGACGATGTCCCCTTCGTGCACATACAGGTGGTCGATAATCCCACCGTCCAGGCTCTCAATCAGCTGCGCCCGGCTTAAGGGCGTGACCTTGCCGGTGCCGACGGTGACCTCATCGAGCAGGGCAAAATAGGCCCAGACCACAAACAGGATCATCCCCAACAGCGTCAACCAAAGTACCGAGGAATGCCGCCGCCCCTGGCGTGCCAGATCGTCTTGCATGGTGATATTGCTCATTGCCTGCTCCTCATGCTACGCCCTGTTCTTTATTGATCGGCTTATTGGCTGCCTGCAGGATCTGATCCTTTGGCCCATCGGCCACCACGCGGCCGTTATCCAGCACTACAATGCGATCTACCAGCTTCAACAGCGCTGGCCGATGGGTGACCAGCACCAGCGTGCGGCCGCTGAGCCAGCCGTGCATCTGGCGGATCACGTACTCTTCCAACTGTTCATCCATGGAGGCGGTGGGTTCATCCAGCAGCACGATTTGCGGGTTACGCAGGATCATACGGCTCAACAACACCATCTGGCGCTGGCCGCCGGACAGGCCGCGGCCTCCTTCATGAATAATGCGATCCAGGCTGGCGGCATCTTGTTGCACCAGGCTCAGTGCCCCCGAGATCCGCAGCGCCTGAAGCATTTCCGATTCGGTAGCATGAGGGTGGCCGAGCATCAGGTTCTGGCGCAGGCTGCCGAAAAACAGCCGCGACTCCTGCGAGAGAAAGCCCAGTTGGCGGCGTAAATCGCTGGGATCGATATGGCTGATGTCGACCCCGTCGATGATCACCTTGCCCCGGGTGGCGCTGGCTTGACCGGAGAGCAGCTTCAGCAGCGTCGATTTCCCCGCGCCGACCTTGCCGAGGATCGCTACCCGTTCGCCGGGTTTGATCTCCAGATTATTGACGGTGATCGAGTTTTCCCCTTTCTCCACGTCGTAGCTGTATTGCAGATTGCGCAGTTGGAAATGGCCGCTGAGCACCGGGCAATGAGCCATCTTGCCCTCTTCCGGTTTATCGAGCGGCTTCTTCAACAGATCGTCAAGGCCGGTCATGGCGGTTTTGGCGTGCTGCCAGCGTGAGAACACCATGGTCAACTGCATCAGGGGGGCGATGGTGCGTGAGGAAAGCAGGCTACAGGCCACCATGGTACCGGTCGTGATATCGCCCGCGAGCACCAGATAGCTGCCAAACACCAGCATCCCGGCATAGGTCAACTGCTGCACCGTTGAGGCCCAACCGCTGAGCCGCGCGCCCCACAGCCGCTGCTGCATACCGATGTTGGCACTGACCGCGTGGGTCTGCTCCCATTGGCGCTGGAAGTAGGGCTCGGCTTGTAGTGCCTTGATATCCTCAACCCCTTCGATCGACTCAACCAGCACCGCGTTGCGCAGAGCGCTTTCCCGCATGCCTTCCTTCGCCAGCTTGGCCATCGGCCATTGCAGCAAGATGCCAGGAATGACGATCAGCGGGATCGCCAGCATCGGGATAAACACCAGCGGGCCACCAACCAGCGCCATAATGGCGAGGAACAGCAGCACGAAGGGCATATCCGCCGCCGCGCCCACGGTGGTGGAAGTCAGCAATTCCCGTACCTGATCGATCTCCCTCAACTGCGAGATAAACGAGCCTGTCGATTTTGGCCGCGCTTCGTTTTTGATCGCCAAGGCGCGGGCAAACAGCATGCCTGAGATCTTCAGGTCGATTTTCTTGCCCATCAGATCGGAGATCACGGTGCGCGACAGGCGGATGGCATACTCCAGCGCCGCCGCGATCAGCACCCCAAAGAACAGTACCCATAAGGTGGAGTAAGACTGGGCCGGAATAACCCGGTCATAGACCTGCATCGAAAACAGAATACCGGCCAGTGCCAGCACGTTGCTGATGATCGATGCCAGCGAGATCTCGCCGATTTGCCGTTTGGCCCCGCGAAAATGTTGCCAGAACCAGTGTTTGCGATAGGGCTGTACGAAGTCGTCGATGCGCGCATCCTGCCCGCGCTTCGCCGCCCCCAGCAGCACAATGGTGCCTTGCCCTTTCAGCAGCAGCTCTACCAGCTCGGCCTCTCGTTGCACGTCGCCGCTGTCGTTGAGCCAATACAGCGCCTTACCCTCGCTATCGAGGGATTCGATCACCATCAGGCCGCCGTCGTCGATCTCGATCAGCGCGGGCAGGATCTCATTGCGCCAGCGGACTTTCTCCCGTGGCTGCAAGCTGACGCTAAGCCCCATCAGGTGGCCCAGACGTTCCAGGCGGCGCGGGGCTGGCAGTTGTTCATACCAGCGCATTTGCTGGCGGACGGATTTGATATCGACAGCCAGACCGTAGCCGTTGGCCGCTCGGGCCATGGCTGCGATCCAGGCTTCGAGTGAAGCAGGTTGTGACATAAGCGCTCCTGGCAAAATCATTCAGACTACAGCGACGGTAAGCTGTCGCCACTGGCTCGTTGGCGCTCGATACCCAACATATCCAATAAGTTGTCGACCGCGGAGGCGTAGCGCACCGCCGCGTCCCAGCCGTCGTACAGGGCGATAACGCGTGAGCTTTCTGCCTGTAGCACGTCTTGTTCCACGCTGAGCAGGTCGTTCAGGCTGCGCTTGCTGAGCTTGTACTCGTCCTGGTAGACGCTTCGGGTGTAATCCGCGCTGCTCAACTGCTGTGCACCGGCAAGCTCTCGCTGCTGGGCACCGATCAGGTCCGCATAGGCGGTGGAGGCTTTCTGGTTCATATCCAGCTTGGCGGCCTCGACCTGAGCCTGTGCCGCCTGGCGATCGCCCTCGGCGGCATCGACCTTGGCATTGACCGCGCCGCCCTGATAGATCGGTGCCTGCACTACGAGCTGCAGCTGATCGTTCCAATAGGATTGGGCATCGTTGCCATCGCTCTCATAGCGGGTGCGGCCTGCCTGAACCGAGATGGTAGGCCAGTGCTGGGCTTCGGCCTGGCGGATGCGCTGGGTCGCGGCTTCCTGCTTGGCCTGGGCGCTGAGCACCGCATTGCTTTTTTGATAGGGCAGCGACTTGAGGGTGATTTTCTGTTGCAACAGTTGCTGCGGCAGGTCGGGCAATTTATCCGGCACGACGCCGGTCAGTACGGAAAGCTGCGCCAGGGCCGAACGGTGTTGGGCGCGATACTGTTCCAGCGTGGCGTTCATCCCGGCGATGCGGGTTTGCGCCTGTAACACGTCGGATTGTGAACTGAGGCCAGCATTGGCCCGCAGCTCGGCAATTTCCTTGACCCGGTTCAGTGACACCAGGTTGCGCTCCGCCGCTGTACCCAAGTCCTGATAGCGCTTGACCTGTAGGTAAGCCTGCAGCGTTTGTTGGCCCACCTCGGTCATGGTTTGGTACAGCGTGTAGCGATAGGCGTCGGAGAGGTTATTTTGTTCCTCAATGCTGCCGCTGGTTTTGCCGAAGTCATACAGCAACTGATTCAGGGTTACGCCTGCCGAGGCGTTGTTGTTCAAGGTGCCAGAGGAGTCGGTCTGGCTGGATTTGCCAAAATTGCTGTTGAGGGCAATTTGCGGGAACCAGGCGCTTTGTGCCAGCGCCAGATCGGCCTTACCCACGTTAATCTGCGCCGAAGCCTGGGCGATCTGCGGGTTACGAGCAAAGGCTCGCAGGATCGCATCCTGTAACGTCAGCGTCATTACCGAACGTTCTGTTGGTGCGGCTTGCCAGTTAAATTCGACCTGCGGTGCGGCGAGAGACTGACCAGTCAGCCCGCCTAATCCGCCCAAAAACAGTCCGATTGTGGCCGCACGCCGTAGCGTGAGCCGAGTTCCATCCATGCCATAAAGGTGTCTTTTCATTATCGCTACCACATCTATGCCGATAACTGCGCTGGGTTGCCGTTTCGGCTTTGTTATTGTGACGATCGTTAATTTCGGCGGCCCGTCTCCCGAACGGAACCGCCGCACTGCCTTGGCCTGAACTCTGTCATTCCCATGCCACTGGCTCGCTGCGTACGAGCCAGTGGCTGACGGATGGGCCGGGTACTACACCAGATTGACGTGCAGGCCTTGCTGCACCAGGACATCTCCCAGGGTGTTGCCGCTTTCAAGGGCGGAGTTGTGGTAAACGTCGAACACTTGGCCATCGACCGTCCGTTGGCCCACCGAGCTCCAGGTGCCGCCTTCGGCCTGGGTCAGATTGACCTGGTCACCGACGCTGCCCTTGATCAGCAGGTTGTCACTGGCCGCATCCTTGACGTTCAGCGCCTCGTGCAGATCCAGCGTGATGCTGTTGGTGCCGCTGGTGCCCAAATCGAAGATATCGATGTGTTGCACCTTCAGGCCCAGCGCCGTCAGATCCAGGTTGAGGTTGTTGCCATCCAGCTCCAGGGTGTCGATACCCGCGCCGCCGTCGATCGACAGGAAGTCGAGGGCGTTGACGTGGATCACATCATTACCGCTGCTGCCATGGATGGTGTCACCGCTTGCGGTAGTGCCATCCGCCAGATTGATGGTGACGCCGCCAATG
This sequence comes from Serratia sp. JSRIV004, assembly GCF_019968705.1. Taxonomy (NCBI): domain Bacteria; kingdom Pseudomonadati; phylum Pseudomonadota; class Gammaproteobacteria; order Enterobacterales; family Yersiniaceae; genus Serratia; species Serratia sp. JSRIV004. Next base: position 1,275,599 of record NZ_CP074140.1, read on the forward strand.
CTGAAGGTGGTGTCCTCAACCGTGGTAACACCAGCGGTATCAACCGGCAGCGTTGGGTTCACCACCAGCGTGCTGGTGACTGGCTCGCTGGTCTCCGTGGTGGTCTGGGTACTGCTGACCTCGCTGGTTGGCGTGCTGGTTTCTGTCGTGGTGTGTTGCACGGCGGCTACCTGAGCATGCTGTACTGTAGTGAGATCGGTCGCGCTGTCGGTGCTGGTGTTTTCGGCACCCGACGTATCCAGTGACAGCGTTTCGACCGCCGCGTTGGCCGTCAGCAGCAGTGGCAATTCGATACCGGATGTCAGCCCTGCAGAGACGCTAACCCCGTTACCCGCCAGGTCGGTGACCGAAGCTGCCACTACGGTGCCCAACAGAGTAGGGATCAGGTTGAGCACATTTAGACCCTTGAGGGCGTTGGTGGTGTCGAATTTCACCGACCAATGACCGGTGGCGTCTACGGTGCCTAGCAGCGTACTGCCCAGCAAGGTGACGCTGACTTTCGCGCCTTGCTGCACGTTCAGGCTGGTACCGCTGACGGTCAGGCCGTTGGTCAGAATGCCCAGCGCACCCGTCAGAGTCCCTAGAGCATCAATACCCAACAGCGGCAGCGCGTGGATTTTCACCGTAGCGTTGGCGTTGGCCGAGCTGGTGTTACCGTAGCGGTCGGTGACGGTAACGCCGACCGACAATGGCCCATCAGCCAGATTGACCAGGTTCAGGGTAGGAACGCTGACGCTCCATTTCCCGTCGTTGCCTACGGCGGCGGTCAATACCAGTCCCCCCACATTAACGCTGACGCTACCGCCGATGGCGTTGGTGGTGGTGCCGCCGATCAGCTGGTTCAGGTTGGCTTCGCTCAGGTTGAGGAAACCATCACCAAACAGACTGCCCAGGCTGACGGTCGGCAGGTTGTGGATACCCACACCCAGATCGGCGCTGATGCTGCCGGTTTTTCCTGCGGAGTTGGTGACCGAAACGCCCAGTGACAGATTGCCGTCCAGCAGGCTGGACAGGTTGAGCGGCGTCAGGCTGAGTGACCAGCTACCATCCGCTTTCACCTGGGTGGTGAAGGTATTGCTGCCCAGATGAACCTGAATGGTAGAGCCCGGTGCGTTGGTAGCGTGCCCGCTGATGATCTGGTTGCCGGTCGCTTCCAGCGCATTCAGCAGGCCATCGCCGCCGAACAGCGGATCCAGCGTCAGGGTTGGCAGGGCGTTGATCAGCACGTTGAGCGGGCTGACCTTGCTCACGGTGTTACCTGCCGCATCGGTGAGGCTGGCGGTGACGTTGGTCAGGCCATCCAACAGCCCTTGCAGATCAAGAGCTGGGATCGGCAACTGCCATTTGCCGGTGGCATCGACGCTGGTGGTGTAGGTGTGACTGCCCAGCGTCAGAGTGATGGTGGTCCCGGCCGACACGTTACCAGCGTTGCCGCTCAGGATCTGCGGTGACAGCAGATCGCTCAGATCCAGCGTGCCGTCGCCAAACAGAGGGTTCAGCGTCAGCGTTGGCAGAATGGTCGCCACGTTGAGGCCTACGCTGGCACCGCTGGAGTTACCTGCCGGATCGGTGACCGTGGCGCTGACGATCAGATTGCCCGCCGCCAGATCCGCCAACTGCAGCGGATTGATGGTGGCGCTCCAGCTACCGTCGGCACCGACCGTGGCGTTCAGTTGCAGCGTACCGACCTTGATCACCACCTGGGAACCTGCCGCCGCATTGGTGGTGGTCCCGCTGATGGTCTGGGTCAGCAACGCTTCGGCCGCATTGAGGAAGCCGTCGCCGCCAAACAGCGGGTTCAGCGCCAGCGTTGGCAGCTTGTTGACGATCACATCAATCGCCGTATTCAGCACGCCGGTGTTACCGGAACCATCCAGCACCGAAACGCCAACGTTGATATTGCCGTCCAGCAGGGTATGCAGATCGGCAGGTTGCAGCACCAGGCTGAACTTGCCGTCGGTACCGACGGTGGTCAGGAAGTTTTTACCGCCAAGAGAAACCTGCACCTGCGCACCGGTGCTGGCGAAGGCCACGGTACCGCTGACGGTTTGTGCCACCAACGCTTCCGCCGCGTTGAGGAAGCCATCACCGCCAAACAGCGGATCGAGCGTGATCACCGGCAGTTTGACATCCAGCTGTAGCCCGGCGGTGGCGCTGGTGGTGTTACCCACCGAGTCGGTCGCCGAGGCGGTGACGGTAAAGTTACCGTTGCCCAGCCCTTGCAGGATACCGAGGATATCCGGCGTGACGGTGGCGCTCCATTTGCCGCCGTCGCCTACGGTGGCCGTCAGCGTTTGCGAACCGGCAATATCCAGATTGATGGTGGCACCCTTCGCCAGATTGGTGACGGTGCCGCTGATGGTCTGGTTAAGCAGCAGGTCGGCCACGTTGAGGATACCGTCGCCAAAGATCGGATCCAGCACGATATGCGGCAGATTGTGGATGATAGCGGTGATATCGATGTTTTTACTCACCACGTTACCAGCAGAGTCGGTCACCGAGACGCCCAGCGCCAGATTGCCGTCGCTCAGGGCAGCCAGATCCAGCGGTGGGATCGACAGGCTCCAGACACCGCCCGCGCCCACGCTAACGGTATAGGTTTTGGTGCCCAGGCTGACGCTAACACTGCCGCCGCCGATACCAAGGCCGTTAATCACCCCGCTGATGGTCTGAGACACACCGGCTTCAACCGCATTCAGCAGGCCATCGCCAAAGGCGGTGACCGGGCCGATCACCGGCAGGTTCTGCGTAAGGACATCGATATCGATCAGGTCGTTGACCACGTTGCCGTGGGAATCAACGATTTGCACCTGTATCTGTGCCAGACCGTCACCCAACAGGCTCAGTTGGCTTGGCAGCAGTGAGACGCTCCACTGGCCGTTGCCGCCCACGTTGGCATCCAGCGTTATCCCGGCAACGGTGACATGCACCACCGCACCGTTGTAATCGCCAGTGGCGTTACCGCTGATCACCTGAGTCAGCAGCGATTCGGCCAGGTTCAGCACGCCATCACCGCCAAACAGGGCGTTAACCCCCGCGCCGAGCGTTTTGTTCAACGCCACGTTCAGCGTTACGTCGGTATGGCTGCTGTTGCCAGCGGTGTCGGTCAGCGTGACGCCGATGATCTGCGGCCCATCGGTCAAGCTTTGCAGATTGAGCGACGGCAGCGGAATGCTCCATTTGCCATCCGGGCCAACCACCACGCTGGCGGTCAACGGCCCTAACGTAACGGTGACGGTTTCGCCAATGCCGCCAGTCCCGGTCAATGTCTGGCCGAGCAGGGCTTCTGCCAGCGTCAGGATATTGTCCCCGGTCAGCAGATCGACCGACAGCAGTGGTGCCGTGGTATCGGTAGTAATGACATGCGTTGCCGGCGTGGTGTTGCCTGCCGCGTCGGACAGGGTGGCATTAATGGTGCTACTGCCCTGCGGCAGGTTAACCAGATCTGCCGGTGGCACGTTGACCGACCAGGTGCCGGCTCCACTGACCTGCGCACTGTAGGTTTTGCCGTTCAGCGTGACGGTGACAATGCGGCCCGCTTCCGAAACCGAAGCGGTACCGGAGATCGCCTGGGCGACTGAGCTTTCACTGGCGTTCAACACGTCGTTACCCGCGAAGGTATTGATGGTGAGCGTTGGTGGAATGCGATCGACCAACACGGTTTCACTGGCGGTAAATACCGTTGGCAGTGGTGTCAGCAACGTGGTGCTGGCCGAAACCACGATATTGCCGTCAACCGGGAAGGTCACCACGGTGCTGAAGGTGCCATCCGCCAGGGTGGTCACCGGGATCCCTAGTGGCAAGCCACCAACGATAATGGTGACAACCTGACCAAGCCCGATCCCGCCAACCACTTTACCGGTCAGGTTGATGATCAGCCCAACTTCGCTGGCGTTAACGATGTTATCGCCTGTCACCGGATCGAGAGTGATGATCTGGCCCGGAGGCGTCAGGTTAACGGTGAAGTTGTGGTTGTCGACGGCGACGTTCCCGGCCTGATCGCTGACCTGAGCCGTGATGCTTGGCGTCCCGCTCAGGGCTTTCAGATCGGCAGGCAGGACAGACACGCTCCAACTGCCATCGGCCAACACCACACCGGTATAGGTTTTGCTATTGAGCGTAACGGTCACTTGTTGCCCAACCGCGACGTTGGTGGAGGTACCGGTTATCAACTGTACCGATTGGCTCTCGGCATAGTTGATGATGTTATCCGCCGTAAAGTTACTGATGGTGACAGACGGCAGCGAGTTGACGGAAATATGTACTGAAGAACCGGCCGTGCCCTGGTTGCCAGCGGCATCCGTGGCGGTCACGGTGATGGTATTATCGCCCTCGGCCAGCGCTTTTAACTGCGGCGTAGTCAGCGCCAGGCTCCAGTTGCCGCCGCTGACCTGTGCGGTAAAGGTTTGCGTCCCAATCTTCACGCTGACCGTAGTCGCATCACCTGCGCTGCCTGTGAGAATTTGCCCCAGGTTGGCCTCGGCCAGGTTGAGGAAACCGTCACCGAACGGTGTGTTGATGGTTGGCACCGGTGCAGTGAGATCGCTGGTGAAGTTCAGGCTGCTGCTATTGGTGTTGCCCGCGGCGTCGGTCGCCGTGACGGTCAGCACGTGTGGCCCATCCAGCAAGGTGCTCAGGGTGGCCGCAGGCAGCGGTAACGACCAGTTGCCGTTGATATCAACCTGCGCGTTGTAACTGACGCCATTGACATCGATAACCACTTTCACCGCCTGGCCTGAGCCATTTACCCCGGTGGTGCCGGTGATCGTCAGCGCACCGGCGGCTTCGCTGATGCTCAGCACACCGTCAACGCCAAACGGCGGAACTATGGTAGGAGTCGGAAGCGTCAGCAGGGCATTAACGTCCAGCGGTGAGGTGGTGGCCGTATTGCCTCCACGATCCTCGACGGTGACCTCAATGGTATGTTGCCCGTTGGTGAACACGGCAAGTTGTGCTGCAGTGAGTTGCAGAGACCAGCCACCCAGCCCATCGGCCTGAGCGGTAAAGGTCTGCTGATTTGGCAGACCTTCGTCCACCGTCACCGTGACGATCTGGCCGCTGCCGATCAGCCCGGTTTTGCCGGTCAGGGTTTGCGTCAGCGCGGCTTCGGCAATATTCAGCAGGCCATCGCCAAAGGGCAGGTCCAGTGTTGGCAACGGCAGCTTGTTGACCAGGATCTCCAGCGCGCCGTTGGTGCTGCTGGTGTTACCCACTGCATCGGTAACCGTCACCGTGATCGGCCAGTTGCCATCCGGCAGGCCGAGCAGGGTGGCACTGTCGAGTGGCAGCGTCCAACTGCCGTCGGCATTTACCGTAGCGGCCAGGTTCAGGCCGTTGACGTTGACCATCACTTTCTGGCCTACGTCGCTGGCAAGCCCGGTGGAACCGGTGAGGGCTCCGCCCAACAAGGCTTCGGCATGGTTGACAATGCCATCGATAAACGGCGTGTCAAACCCGGCCACCGGCAGCCCGGTGAGGATGCTGTCAAAGTCCAACGTCGTGCCGTGGCTGTTGCCGCCTTTATCGGTAGCGACCACGCTGATGGTGTGCGGCCCATCCAACAGCTCCAGCAGATCGGCGGTTGGCAGTGTGACACTCCATTGGCCGTTGTTGCCGACCGTGGCGTTGTAGTCTTTACCGTTGAGGCTGACTACCACCGTTTGACCGTTGCCAATAATGCCGGTGGTGCCGGTCAGCAACTGATTGACCCCGGCTTCCACCAGGTTCAGTGCGCCGTCGCCAAACGGCAGGTTAATGGTTGGATTCGGCAGGATATGCGACAGGATCTCCAGTGAACCACCGGCGCTGGCAGGGTTACCGGCCGCATCCACGGCGGAGACCACCACCTGCACGGTGCCGTCTGCCAGCAAGGCTAGGGCATTGGCTGGGATCAGCGCGCTCCAGGTACCATCGTTATTCACGATACCGTTCACCACGTAGGTGCCAATCTTGACCAATACCGGGGTGTTAACCAGCAGGTTGGCCGCTGCACCACCGATTGGCGTAGCGATGCCCAGTTCGGCAATATTGAGAATATTGTCACCGAACAGCGGGTTCAACGTCAGTGATGGCAGCGTATGGGTATTGACCGCCACCGTGATGGAGTCTGACACGCCGTTACCTGCGGCGTCGGTGACGCTCACGCCGATGGTCACGCTACCATCCAACAGCCCTTGCAGGATATTGCTTGGGATATTGACGCTCCACGCGCCGGTCGTCGGATCCGCCAGGGCGGTATAAACGTTGGCACCCAGCGTGACGGTAACGGTCAGGCCCGGATCGGTATGCCCGCTCAACACTTGCCCCAGCAGTGCTTCCGCCAGGTTCAGGATGCCGTCACCAGCGAAGATATCGATCTCCAGCAACGGCGGCACGGTATCAACAGTGACGTTATGGGTAGCGCTGGCCGGGTTCTCGGCGATATCGGTCACCGAGGCAGTCACGGTCTGCGAACCTTGCGGCAATGCCTGCACGTCGGCTGATGGCACCGTTGCGCTCCAACTGCCGTCTGCTTGTACCACGGCGGTGTAGGTTTTGCCGTTAAGCAGCACGCTGACCACCTGGCCAGGCTGCACGTGGCTGGATCCCCCGCTGATGATGATGGCAGCTTTCGCCTCATTGGCGTTGATGATGTCATCACCGGCAATCACGTTGACCGACAGCTGTGGCAGATTGCCCGCATCGGTGATCACGGTGAGGTTGTGGTTGGCGGTAGCCTGGTTGCCAGAGGTATCGCTAACCGTGGCGGTGAGGGTGTCTTTACCGTCTGGCAAGGCCCCCACATCCACCGCCGGAACCTGCAGGCTCCAACTGCCGTCCGCGCCGACGATGGCGGTGTAGGTTTTGCCATTGAGCGTTACGGTGACCTGTTGCCCCTGTTCGACGCGCTGGCTACCCCCGCTGATGGTCAGCGGCAGGTTGGATTCCGCCAGGCTGAGGTAGTCATCGCCGGACAGGGTGTTGATGGTCAACAGCGGCGCCTGGGCCGGGTCGGTATCCAGGGTGATGCCGTGGCTGACGCTGCCGGTGTTGCCAGCGGCGTCGGTCAAGGTGGCGGTGATGGAAGAGGCACCGTTCGGCAGGTTAGCCAGATCGCCAGCCGGAATGGTGACGCTCCAACTGCCATCCGCCAGCACCAGCCCGTTATAGGTCAAGCCGTTGATGGTGACTTTCACCACCACTGGCTGGCCGCTGTCGTTGATCGGTGCAGTACCGGTGATTTGCAGCGCTTGCTGGCTTTCGGCGATGTTGATGATGTCATCACCGCTGATGGTGTTGATGGTCAGCACCGGCACGGTCAGATCGACTGTGGCGCTGGAGTTGATGCTGGAGGTATTGCCAGCCACGTCGCCGACGGTGACTCCAATGTTGGTTGGGCCGTCAGGCAGGGCCGCCAGATCGGCACTTGGTACGTTCACGCTCCAGTTGCCGTTGTTATCGACAATGCCGGTATAGGTTTTCCCTCCCAGCACCACGCTGACGGTTTGCCCGCTGCCGCTCACCCCGGTGGTGCCGCTTAGCGTTTGATCGCTGGTGGACTCCGCCTTGTTCAGATAGCCATCACCGAACGGCGTGTTCAGGGTGGCAACCGGCAGGCTGTTGATCAGCACGCCCAACTGCTGCGAACCGGTGACCAGGTTGCCCGCTTCGTCGGTGGCACTGACGGTGACGGTCAGTTTGCCATCGCCCAGGATTGTCAGATCCGCTGAAGGAACGGTTGTCGTCCAACTGCCATCGGCCTGCACTATTGCCTCGTAGAACTTACCGTTCAGTGCAATAGTGACGGTTGCACCGGCGGCAACGTTGGTGGAACTCCCGCTGATGCTGATCCCTGCGGCGGCTTCGATGGCGTTCAACTGGTTATCGCCAGTGATTGGAGCAATCGCCAGGGCGCTCTGGGTGAGATCGACCGTAACATCATGGGTGGCGCTGGCCGGGTTACCGGCTTTATCGGTGACGTCGGCGGTGATCGTTAAGTTACCGTTGGTCAGCAGAGCCAGATCGGCCGTCGGTACGCTGGTGCTCCAGGAACCGTCTGCCTGCACGGTGGCGGTATAGGTTTTGCCATTGAGGGTGATGGAAACGATCTGCCCGGCTTCAACGTTCAGGCTGCTGCCGCTCAGGGTTTGCGTTGCCTGCACCTCGGCACCGTCAATAATATTGTTGCCCGCAAAGGTGCCGATGGTCAGCACCGGTGCGTTCAACGCGCTGGCATCAACCCCGATGGCGTGGGTGACGCTAGTGCTGTTACCGGCGCTATCGGTCAAAGTGGCGACCAGGTTATAGCTGCCATCGGACAGTGCGGTGAGATCGGCGCTTGGCAGTGAAGTGCTCCACGAACCATCAGGCTGAACCACTGCGGTGTAAGTCTTACCGTTCAACGTCAGCGTTACGGTACGACCAGCATCGCCGATGGAGGCGGTGCCTGAGACGGTCTGGTTAAGCAGCACTTCTGCGCTGTTAAGCACGTCATCCCCGGCAATGACGCCGATGGTGAGGGTCGGAGCGACCTTATCGACCACGACGGTGCCACTCAGGGTGTTGCTGTTGCCCGCAGAATCGGTGGCCACAACGTTGAGCAATGGCGTCCCATCCGGCAATGCCTGCAGATCGCCAACCGGAACGGTGACGCTCCAGTTGCCGCTACCGTCCACCGTGGCGGTGTAGGTTTTATCCCCAAGGATCACGGTCACGGTTTGCCCCGGCGTGGTAATGCCGGTGGAGCCGGTGATGGTCTGCGGCTGGCCCGCTTCCGTGCCGTTCAGGATGCCATCGCCAAACGGCGTATTGAGGGTGGCGTCTGGCAGGTTATGGATAAATACGCCCAAGGTATGGCTGCTGCTGACCGGGTTACCGGCCTGGTCGACAGCGGAAACGCTCAGGTTGATATTGCCGTCTGCCAACAGCGCCAGATCGGCCGGTGGAACCAGCACACTCCAGGAACCGTCCGCCAGCGTAATGCCGGTGTAGGTTTTGCCGTTCAGCGTTACGGTCACGCTTGCGCCAATGGCCAGATTGAGGCTGCTGCCGCTGATAGCTAATGGCAACAGGCTTTCGGCCAGGTTCAGCTTATCGTCACCGGCAATCACGTCGATGGCGATGCCGCTCAGGGCCGTGTTGACCAGCACGTTGTGCGTTGCTGTGGCCGGATTGCCGGAAGTATCGCTAACGGTGACGTTAATGGTGCTGTTGCCCTGAGCCAGTTGGCCCAGATCGGCGGCGGATACGCTGGTGCTCCAGGTACCGTCTGCCAGCACGGTGGCGGTGTAGGTTTTGCCATTCAGCGTGATGGTCACCAACTGGCCTGCTTCCACGTGGGTGGTGGTGCCGCTCAGCGTCTGGCTGGTTTTCACCTCTGCGCCGTCGATAATATCGTTACCGGCAAACACATTGATGCTCAGGGTTGGCAGATCCAGCGGATTGGCGTCGATCGTCACGGTGTGGGTGACGGTAGTGGTGTTGCCCGCCGCATCGCTCAGGGTGGTGGTCAATGGATAACTGCCATCGCCAATTGTTTGCAGATCGGCGCTTGGGATGGTGGCACTCCAGGTGCCGTCGTTGGCGACTACCCCGGTATAGGACTTACCGTTGAGGGTTACCGTGACGGTACGACCGGCGTCACCGATGGAAGCGGTGCCGGAAACCACCTGGTCGCTGAGGCTTTCCAGGGCGTTAACCTTGTCATCCCCGGCAAACGGCTTGACCGCCAGAGTGGGTGGCACCAGATCGACCTGTGCCGTAGTGCTGCCAGGTACGCTGTTACCCGCGGAGTCCGTAGCGGATACGCTAATGGTATTGCTGCCCGCTGGCAGGTTTTGCAGATCGGCCGATGGGATGGAAACGCTCCAGTTACCGCTGCCATCGACGGTTGCGGTATAGGTTTTGCCACCCAGAGTGACGATCACGCTTTGTCCTGCACCAGGGATGCCTGTGCTGCCGCTCAGCAGTTGTGCCGTGGCGGCTTCAGCCTGATTGAGGAAACCATCGCCAAACGGCAGATTGATGGTTGGCTCTGGCAGGGTATGGATATGCACATCCAGCGAATGACTGTTGCTGACCGGATCGACTCCTGGGTTGGAGACGCTGGCGGTGACCGTGGTCAGGCCGTCTTGCAGGGCCAGCAGATCGGCGCTGTTCACCGAAACGCTCCAACTGCCGTTGGCCAGAACGACGCCGGTGTAGGTTTTACCGTTCAAGGTTACGGTAACGGTTTGGCCTGCGTTCACATTGACCGTAGTCCCGCTGATGGTCAGCGGCTGTGAGGCTTCGGTCAGGTTCAGCTTATCGTCGCCGGCAATCAGGTTAATGGCGATGCTTTCCACCGCCGTATCAACGCTGATGGTATGGCTGCCGGTGGCCGGGTTGCCTGCCCGATCGCTGACGCTGGCGGTGATGGTAGCCTGGCCGTTGGCCAACAGCGCCATATCCGCCGCCGGAACGTTAACGCTCCAGCCGCCGCCTACCTGCACGGTGGCGAAGTAGGTTTTGCCGTTCAAGGTCAGGGTAACGGTCTGGCCCACCTCGACATTGGTGGTGGTACCGGACAGGGCCTGAGTGACCAGCGCTTCGGCCCCGTTAACGATATCGTCCCCGGCGAATGCGCCGATGCTCAGCGTTGGCAGATTGGCCGGGTTGGCATCGACATTGAGGCTGTGGGTGACGCTGGTGCTGTTGCCAGCCGCGTCGGTGAGGGTAGCGACCAGATTGTGGCTACCGTCGGTGAGCGCTTGCAGATCGGCGGCAGGCAGGCTGGTGCTCCACGATCCATCTGGCTGTACCACGGCGGTGTAAGTCTTGCCGTTCAACGTCAGGGTCACGGTGCGACCCGCATCCGCGACCGAGGCGGTGCCGGACACGGTTTGTGCCACTAGCACTTCGGCGGCGTTCAGCACATCATCCCCGGCAACCAGACCCACGGTGAGGGTAGGCGCAGTTGCATCAACGGTGACGGTGGTGTTCAGCGTATTGCTGTTACCGGCGGCATCGGAGACCACTACGGACAAGGCTGGTGTGCCGTCAGGCAGCGCTTGCAGATCGGTAGAAGGAACGCTGACGCTCCAGTTACCGCTGCCGTCCACGGTGCCGGTGTAGGTTTTACCGCCCAGGGTGACCGTGACGGTCTGCCCTGGCGTGGTGATGCCGGTAGACCCTGTGAGGGTCTGAGGCTGGCCCGCTTCGGCACCGTTCAGAATGCCGTCGCCAAACGGCGTATTCAGGGTAGCTTCTGGCAGGCTATGGGTAAAGACGCCCAGGTTGTGGCTGTCGCTGACCGGGTTACCGGCCTGATCGGTGGCAGTGACGGTCACGGTAGCGGTGCCATCGGCCAGCAATGCCAAGTCGGCGGCAGGTACGGAGACGCTCCAGGAACCATCAGCCAGTGTGGTGCCGGTGTAGGTTTTACCGTTCAAGGTCACGGTAACCGTGGCGCCGACGGCCAGATTGGTACTGCTACCGCTGATTGCCAACGGCAGTTGGCTTTCCGCCAGGTTGAGTTTGTCATCACCGGCGATCACGGCAATCGACAGCCCGCTGAGGTCGGTATCGACGGTCACCTCATGACTGCCGCTGGCCGGGTTACCTGCAGTGTCGTTGACGGTGGCGGTAATGGTGGTCTGGCCGTTGGCCAACAACGCCAGGTCGGCAGCCGGTACGCTGGTGCTCCAGGAGCCATCGGCCAGTACGGTGGCTGTGTAGGTTTTACCGTTCAGCGTAATGGTCACGATCTGGCCCGCTTCCACATGGGTGGAGGTGCCTGACAGGGTCTGAGCGGTTTTCACTTCCGCGCCGTCGATGATGTCGTTACCGGCAAATACACCGATGCTGACGGTTGGCAGGTTGGCCGGGTTGGCGTCGACATTGATGCTGTGGGTGACGCTGGTGCTGTTGCCAGCCGCATCGATGAGGATTGCCACCAGATTGTGGCTACCGTCGCTGAGCGCCTGCAGATCGGCAGCGGGTACGCTGGTGCTCCACGAACCATCCGGCTGCACCACGGCGGTGTAGGTTTTGCCGTTCAAGGTCAGGGTCACGGTGCGACCCGCATCCGCGATCGAGGCGCTGCCGGAGACGCTCTGTGCCACCAGCACTTCGGCGGCGTTCAGCACATCATCGCCAGCAATCAGGCCCACGGTGAGGGTAGGCGCGGTTGCATCGACGGTGACGGTGGTATTCAGCGTATTGCTGTTACCTGCGCTGTCAGTAACCGTAACGGTCAAGGCTGGCGTGCCGTCTGGCAGCGCTTGCAGATCGGCTGCCGGAATGGCGGCGCTCCAGTTGCCGCTGGCATCCACGGTGCCGGTATAGGTTTTACCGCCCAGGGTGACCGTGACGGTCTGGCCTGGTGTGGTGATGCCGGTGGACCCCGTGATGGTTTGCGGCTGACCCGCTTCTGCGCCATTCAGAATGCCATCGCCAAACGGCGTGTTCAGCGTGGCGTCTGGCAGGCTATGGATAAACACGCCCAGATCGTGGCTGCCGCTGACCGGGTTACCGGCCTGATCGACGGCGGTCACGCTGAGAGTGGCGGTGCCATCGGCCAGCAACGCCAAGTCGGCGGCAGGCACGGTGACGCTCCAGGAACCGTCTGCCAACGTGGTACCGGTGTAGGTTTTACCATTGAGCGTGACTGTCACGGTTGTCCCCGTGGCCAGGTTGGCACTGCCGCCGTTGATGGTGAGTGGCAGCAGGCTTTCGGCCAGATTCAGCTTGTCGTCACCGGCAATCACGGCAATCGACAGGCCGCTGAGGTTGGTGTCGACGGTCACGTCATGGCTGGCACTGGCCGGGTTCCCGGCACTGTCGCTGACGGTGGCGGTAATGGTGGTCTGGCCGTTGGCCAGCAGTGCCAGATCGGCAGCCGGTACGCTGGTGCTCCAGGAGCCATCGGCCAGCACGGTAGCGGTGTAGGTTTTGCCGTTCAGGGTAATAGTGACGGTCTGGCCCGCTTCCACATGGGCAGTGGTGCCAGACAGGGTTTGAGCGGTCTTCACCTCTGCGCCGTCGATAATGTCATTACCAGCAAATACACCGACGCTGATGGTCGGCAGGTTGGCCGGGTTGGCATCGACGTTGATGCTGTGGGTGACGCTGGTGCTGTTGCCCGCAGTATCGGTGAGGGTAGCGACCAGGTTATGGCTACCGTCGCTGAGCGCCTGCAGATCGGCGGCGGGCAGTGACGCACTCCACGAACCATCCGGTTGCACCACGGCGGTGTAGGTTTTGCCGTTCAAGGTCAGGATGACGGTGCGGCCAGCATCACCAATTGAGGCGGTGCCGGATACGGTTTGTGCCACCAGCACTTCGGCGGCGTTGAGCACATCATCGCCAGCAATCAGGCCCACGGTCAGGGTTGGCGCGGTTGCATCGACGGTGACGGTGGTATTCAGCGTATTGCTGTTGCCAGCGGCATCGGTGACCACTACAGACAAGGCCGGTGTACCGTCTGGCAGCGCTTGCAGATCGGCAGTAGGGACGGTGACGCTCCAGTTGCCGTTGGCATCCACGGTGCCGGTATAGGTTTTACTGCCCAAGGTGACGGTAACGGTCTGCCCCGGCGTGGTGATGCCGGTGGAGCCCGTGATGGTCTGCTGTTGGCCCGCTTCCGTGCCGTTCAGGATGCCATCGCCAAACGGCGTGTTCAGGGTGGCGTCCGGCAGAGTGTGGATAAACACGCCCAGATTATGGCTATTGCTGACCAGGTTGCCGCCCTGATCGACGGCGCTGACGCTGACGGTGGCGGTGCCATCGGCCAGCAGCGCTAAATCGGCGGCTGGGACCTGAACGCTCCAGGAACCGTCTGGCAGGGTTAGGCCGATGTAAATCTTGCCATTCAGCGTCACGGTGACGATGGCACCGAGCGGCAGGTTGGCGCTGTCGCCGGAGATCGTCAGCGGCTGCAGACTTTCGGCCAGATTCAGTTTGTCATCTCCTGCGATCACGGAGATGGACAGCCCACTGAGATTGGTATTGACGGTCACGTCATGACTGGCGTTGGCCGGGTTACCGGCGCTGTCGCTGACGGTGGCGGTGATGGTGGTCTGGCCGTTAGCCAACAGTGCCAGGTCGGCAGCCGGTACGCTGGTGCTCCAGGAGCCATCGGCCAGCACGGTAGCGGTGTAAGTTTTGCCGTTCAGCGTGATGGTGACGGTCTGGCCCGCTTCCACATGGGTGGTGGTACCGGTCAGGGTTTGGGCGGTTTTCACCTCTGCGCCGTCGACAATGTCGTTACCGGCGAACACGTTGATGCCGAGCGTTGGCAGATTGGCCGGGTTGGCGTCGACGTTGATGTTGTGGGTGACGCTGGTGCTGTTGCCCGCCGCATCGGTGAGGGTGGCGACCAGGTTATGGCTGCCGTCGCTGAGTGCTTGCAGATCGGCGGCAGGCAGGCTGGTGCTCCATGAACCGTCTGGCTGCACCACGGCGGTGTAGGTTTTACCGTTCAAGGTCAGGGTGACGGTGCGGCCAGCATCACCAATCGAGGCGGTACCGGAGACGGTCTGTGCCACCTGTACTTCCGCGGCATTCAACACATCATCCCCAGCCACTACGTTAACGGTGAGGGTTGGGGCAGTCTCATCGACGGTAACGGTGGTGTTCAGCGTATTGCTGTTACCGGCGGCATCCGTAACGGTTACGGACAGGGTAGGCGTGCCGTCTGGCAGCGCTTGCAGATCGGCTGCCGGAATGGTGGCGCTCCAGTTGCCGCTGGCATCCACGGTGCCGGTGTAGGTTTTTCCGCCCAGGGTGACGGTAACGGTCTGCCCCGGCGTGGTGATGCCGGTAGACCCCGTGATGGTTTGTGGCTGACCCGCTTCTGCGCTATTCAGAATGCCATCGCCAAACGGTGTGTTCAGGGTGGCGGTTGGCAGACTATGGATAAACACGCCCAGATCGTGGTTGCCGCTGACCGGATTACCGGCCTGGTCGACGGCGGTGACGGTCACGGTGGTGGTGCCATCGGCCAGTAAGGCCAAGTCGGCGGCAGGCACGGAGACGCTCCAGGAGCCGTCTGCCAGCGTGGTGCCGGTGTAGGTTTTACCGTTCAAGGTCACGGTAACCGTAGTCCCGACGGCCAGGTTCTGGCTGTTGCCATTGATCGCCAGCGGCAGCTGGCTTTCCGCCAGGCTGAGTTTGTCATCACCGGCAATGACGGCGATAGACAGCCCGCTGAGGTCGGTATCGACGGTCACGTCATGGCTGGCGCTGGCCGGGTTCCCGGCGCTGTCGCTGACGGTGGCGGTAATGCTGGTCTGGCCGTTGGCCAGCAGCGCCAGATCGGCAGCCGGTACGCTGGTGCTCCAGGAACCGTCTGCCAGCACGGTGGCGGTGTAGGTTTTGCCGTTCAGGGTGATAGTGACGGTCTGGCCCGCTTCCACATGGGTGGTGGTACCGGTCAGGGTTTGGGCGGTTTTCACCTCTGCGCCGTCGACAATGTCGTTACCGGCGAACACGTTGATGCCGAGCGTTGGCAGATTGGCCGGGTTGGCGTCGACGTTGATGTTGTGGGTGACGCTGGTGCTGTTGCCCGCCGCATCGGTGAGGGTGGCGACCAGGTTATGGCTGCCGTCGCTGAGTGCTTGCAGATCGGCGGCAGGCAGGCTGGTGCTCCATGAACCGTCTGGCTGCACCACGGCGGTGTAGGTTTTACCGTTCAAGGTCAGGGTGACGGTGCGGCCAGCATCACCAATCGAGGCGGTACCGGAGACGGTCTGCGCCACCAGCACTTCGGCTGCGTTCAGCACGTCATCCCCTGCAACCAGACTCACGGTGAGGGTTGGCGCGGTCTCATCGACGGTGACGGTGGTGTTCAAGGTGTTGCTGTTGCCCGCCGCATCGGTGACCGTGACGGTCAAGGCTGGCGTGCCGTCTGGCAGCGCTTGCAGGTCGGCCGCAGGAATGGTGACGCTCCAGTTGCCGTTGGCATCCACGGTGCCGGTATAGGTTTTACCGCCCAGGGTGACGGTAACGCTCTGCCCCGGCGTAGTGATGCCAGTGGTACCGGTGAGCGTCTGGGATTGGCCCGCCTCTGCACCGTTCAGGATGCCATCGCCAAATGGCGTGTTCAGGGTGGCGTCCGGCAGGCTATGGATAAACACGCCCAGGTTGTGGCTGTCGCTGACCGGGTTACCGGCCTGATCGACGGCGCTTACTGTCACGGAGGCGGAACCATCGGCCAGCAACGCCAGATCGGCGGCAGGCACGGTGACGCTCCAGGAGCCGTCCGCCAGGGTAGTGCCGGTGTAAGTTTTACCGTTCAGGGTCAGGGTGACCGTAGTTCCGACGGCCAGGTTGGCACTGCTGCCGCTGATGACCAATGGCGACTGACTTTCTGCCAGGCTGAGTTTGTCATCACCGGCAATGACGGCGATAGACAGCCCGCTCAGGCTGGTGTCGACGGTCACGTTATGGCTGGCACTGGCCGGGTTCCCGGCGCTGTCGTTGACGGTGGCGGTGATGGTGGTCTGGCCGTTGGTCAGCAGCGCCAGATCGGCAGCCGGTACGCTGGTGCTCCAGGAACCGTCTGCCAGCACGGTGGCGGTGTAGGTTTTGCCGTTCAGGGTGATGGTGACGGTCTGGCCCGCTTCCACATGGGTGGTGGTACCAGTCAGGGTTTGGGCGGTTTTCACCTCTGCGCCATCGACAATGTCGTTACCGGCGAAGATGCCGATGCTGACGGTTGGCAGATTGGCCGGGTTGGCGTCGACGTTGATGCCGTGGGTGACGCTGGTGCTGTTGCCCGCCGCATCGGTGAGGGTAGCGACCAGATTGTGGCTACCGTCGGCCAGGGCGGCGAGGTCGGCCGCAGGCAGGCTGGTGCTCCATGAACCATCTGGCTGCACCACGGCGGTGTAGGTTTTACCGTTCAAGGTCAGGGTCACGGTGCGGCCCGCATCGGCCACGGAAGCGGTGCCAGACACGGTCTGTGCCACCAGCACTTCGGCAGCGTTCAGCACATCATCGCCAGCAATCAGGCCCACGGTCAGAGTTGGTGCCGTCGTATCGACGGTAACGGTGGTGTTCAAGGTGTTGCTGTTGCCCGCCGCATCGGTGACCGTGACGGTCAAGGCTGGCGTGCCGTCTGGCAGCGCTTGCAGGTCGGCCGCAGGAATGGTGACGCTCCAGTTGCCGTTGGCATCCACGGTGCCGGTATAGGTTTTACCGCCGAGTGAGACGGTGACGGTTTGGCCTGGCGTGGTAATACCTGTGGTGCCAGTGAGGGTCTGCGGTTGACCCGCTTCCGTGCCATTCAGGATGCCATCGCCAAACGGTGTGTTCAGGGTGGCGTCTGGCAGGGTGTGGGTAAAGACGCCCAGGTTGTGGCTATCGCTGACCGGGTTACCGGCCTGATCGACGGCGGTGACGGTCACGGTGGCGGTACCATCGGCCAGCAACGCCAAGTCGGCGGCAGGCACGGTGACGCTCCAGGAGCCGTCTGCCAGCGTGGTGCCGGTGTAGGTTTTACCGTTCAGGGTGACAGTAACCGTAGTCCCGACGGCCAGGTTGGCGCTGCTGCCGTTAATGGCCAGCGGCAGCTGGCTTTCCGCCAGGCTGAGTTTGTCATCACCGGCAATGACGGCGATAGACAGCCCGCTGAGGTCGGTGTCGACGGTCACGTCATGGCTGGCACTGGCCGGGTTCCCGGCGCTGTCGCTGACGGTGGCGGTAATGGTGGTCTGGCCGTTGGCCAGCAGCGCCAGATCCGCAGCCGGTACGCTGGTGCTCCAGGAACCGTCTGCTAGCACGGTGGCGGTGTAGGTTTTGCCGTTCAGGGTGATGGTGACGGTCTGGCCCGCTTCCACATGGGTGGTGGTACCGGTCAGAGTCTGAGCGGTTTTCACCTCTGCGCCGTCGACAATGTCGTTACCGGCGAACACGCCGATGCTGAGCGTTGGCAGATTGGCCGGGTTGGCGTCGACGTTGATGCCGTGGGTGACGCTGGTGCTGTTGCCTGCCGCATCGGTGAGGGTAGCGACCAGGTTATGGCTACCATCGCTAAGCGCTTGCAGATCGGCGGCAGGTAGGCTGGTGCTCCATGAACCGTCTGGCTGCACCACGGCGGTGTAGGTTTTACCGTTCAAGGTCAGGGTGACGGTGCGGCCCGCATCGGCAACGGACGCAGTGCCGGAGACGGTCTGCACCACCAGCACCTCAGCAGCGTTGAGGATATCGTCGCCTGCGATGGTGTTGATGGTGAGGGTTGGCGCGGTCTCATCGACGGTGACGGTGGTGTTCAGCGTATTGCTATTGCCCGCCGCATCGGTGACCGTGACGCTCAAGGCCGGCGTGCCGTCTGGCAATGCTTGCAGATCGGCCGCAGGAATGGTGATGCTCCAGTTGCCGTTGGCATCCACGGTGCCGGTATAGGTTTTACCGCCCAGGGTGACCGTGACGGTTTGCCCTGGCGTGGTGATGCCAGTCGTCCCAGTCAATGTCTGCGGTTGGCCCGCCTCTGCGCCGTTCAGGATGCCATCGCCAAACGGCGTGTTCAGGGTGACGTCCGGCAGGCCATGGATAAATACGTCCAGGTTGTGGCTGTCGCTAACCGGGTTACCGGCCTGATCGACGGCGCTCACTGTCACGGAGGCGGAACCATCGGCCAGCAACGCCAGATCGGCGGCAGGCACGGTGACGCTCCAGGAGCCGTTCGCCAGGGTAGTGCCGGTGTAGGTTTTACCGTTCAGGGTCAGGGTGACCGTAGTTCCGACTGCCAGGTTGGCACTGCTGCCGCTGATGACCAATGGAGACTGACTTTCTGCCAGGCTGAGTTTGTCATCACCGGCAATGACGGCGATAGACAGCCCGCTCAGGCTGGTGTCGACGGTCACGTCATGGCTGGCACTGGCCGGGTTCCCGGCGCTGTCGTTGACGGTGGCGGTGAGGGTGGTCTGGCCGTTGGTCAGCAGCGCCAGATCGGCAGCCGGTACGCTGGTGCTCCAGGAACCGTCTGCCAGCACGGTGGCGGTGTAGGTTTTGCCGTTTAGTGTGATGGTGACGGTCTGGCCCGCTTCCACATGAGTGGTGGTACCGGTCAGGGTCTGAGCGGTTTTCACCTCTGCGCCGTCGACAATGTCGTTACCGGCGAACACGCCGATGCTGAGCGTTGGCAGATTGGCCGGGTTGGCGTCGACGTTGATGCCGTGGGTGACGCTGGTGCTGTTGCCTGCCGCATCGGTGAGGGTGGCGACCAGATTATGGTTGCCGTCGGCCAGAGCGGCGAGGTCAGCTGCTGGCAGTGAAGCGCTCCAGGTGCCGTCCGCTTGTACCACAGCGGTGTAGGTCTTGCCGTTCAAGGTCAGGGTGACGGTGCGGCCCGCATCGGCAACGGACGCAGTGCCGGAGACGGTCTGCGCCACCAGCACCTCAGCAGCGTTGAGGATATCGTCGCCCGCGATGGTGTTGATGGTGAGGGTTGGCGCGGTCTCATCGACGGTGACGGTGGTGTTCAGCGTATTGCTGTTGCCCGCCGCATCGGTAACCGTGATGGTCAAGGCCGGCGTGCCGTCTGGCAACGCTTGCAGATCGGCGGCAGGGATGGTGACGCTCCAATGGCCGCTGCCATCCACGGTGCCGGTATAGGTTTTACCGCCCAGGGTGATGGTGATGGTCTGGCCCGGGCTGGTGATGCCGGTGGTGCCGGTAAGCGTCTGTGGCTGACCCGCTTCTGCGCCATTCAGGATGCCATCACCAAACGGCGTGTCCAGAGTCACCGCAGGCAAATCATGAGTGTAAACGTCCAGATTGTGCGTGGTGGTCACGGTAGAACCATCGTTGCCTGTCACGCTGGCAGAAATGGTGTTGCTGCCTTCGGCCAGCAGTTGCAGATCGGCGCTAGGCACCTGCAATGTCCAACTGCCGTCTGCCAATACCAGCGCGGTATAGGTTTTGCCATTGAGCGTGACGGTAACGGTAGCCCCGGTGGCGACGTTGGCCGTGGTGCCGCTGATGGCAAGAGGAAGCCCGGCTTCGACGGCGTTGAGTTTATCGTCTGAAGAGACAATACCGATATTGATTGCCGAAGCATTGCTGTCTACGGTGATCACTTGTGGGGCGGTAGTGGTGGTATTGCCTGCCTGATCGCTGAGCGTGGCGATCATCTGATAGCTACCGTCGATCAACGCGGCCATATCCGCGGCTGGCACGCTGATGCTCCATTTGCCATCGGCACCTACGATGCCGGTATAGGTTTTACCATTGAAGGAAATGCTGACCACCTGCCCAGCCTCGCTGACGGAAGCGGTGCCGGTGATGTTTTGCGCCGATTTTTGCTCGTCGACGGTGATCAAATCGTCGCCGGTAAATTTATCCAACGTCAGCACCGGTGGCACGGTATCTACCTGCAAGTGCTCCGTCACGGTAGTGCTGTTGCCTGCGGCGTCGGTAGCCGTCACGGTGAGGGTATTATCCCCTTGAGCCAACGCCTGCAGGTCTGCGGCAGGCAGTACCAGGCTCCACTTGCCATCCCCGCCAGTGACTGTCGTGTAGGTTTTACCATTCAGGGTAACGACAATGGTCTGGCCAGGATTGCTGGTGCCGCTCAGGGTCTGTGATGTTTGCGCCTCGGCGGCGTTGAGTACGTCGTCTCCGGCCAGTTTGTTGACGGTCAGCACCGGGGCGGTCAAATCGACGGTGATGTTCTCATGCGCATTGGCGCTTTGGCCTGCTTTGTCGGTGACGGTGGCATTGAGCGTGATCGAGCCATTGGCCAGCGCGGCCAGATCGGCGGCAGGCAGTGAAAGCGACCAACTGCCATCGCCTTGAACCACTGCGCTATAGGTTTTGCCGTTCAAGGTGATGGTAACGGTTTGCCCTGCTTGAACATTTTGCGTATGGCCGCTCAGCGTTTGGGTGCTTTTCGCTTCGTTGGCGTTGATTACGTTATCGCCGGTCAGGGCGTTAATCGTGATCTGCGGGGTAGGATTAACTACGGTGGTATCAACCGAGATCTGATGATCGACCGTGGTTTGGTTGCCCACTTTATCGACGGAGGTCACGATTAACTCGTAGTTACCGTTTTTCAGCAAAGCCAGATCTGCCGCAGGCAGTTGCAGGCTCCATTTGCCGTCGCTACCCACCGTCGTGGTGTAGGTTTTACCGTTCAGGGTAATGGTAATTGTCAGCCCGACCTCGCCGGTACCGCTCAGCGCCTGCGCCGCTTTTAACTCGGCACCGGTCAGGTGGTCATCGCCGGTCAGCTTGTTGACGGTCAAGACAGGCGGGGTGGTATCGACCAGTACGCTGATCGTTTTTTCGACGCTGATCCCCTCCTGGTTAGTCAGTTTAACCGTCAGTTGATAATTGCCGTCTTTTAGGCCAGCAAGCGCAGCGGAGCTGAAATCAAAGCTCCACTTGCCATCGGCCCCGACGGTAGTGGTGTAACTTTTGCCGTTGAGCGTCAGCGTGATGGTCACGCCTGCGGCAACGCCGGTGGTCAGGCCGCTCAGTAACTGGGCAATTTTAACTTCACTGGCGTTGAGAACGTTGTCCTGACCCAGTTTTCCTACGGTCAGGGTAGGTTGTTCTGGTGGTACGGACGGTTCGTCATTGTTGTGGTCGTTCTTCCCCGTCCCGGTAGCTATGGCGACGCCAGCCCCCAGCGCCAGGCCGGCTAGAATGGCGGCGATGGCACCGTTGGATAAATCATGGTTGCCAATTAGCAGAGGTGAAACGTCAGACAGTGATTCAAACTGCGGCGTGATCAGCATTGGTTCAGTGGTAGCGGCGGTTGCCGGGAATATCGCGTGCTGGATGGCGCCATTGCCATCATCAAACACCAATTCGCTGTGTTTACCGTCGGCGTCCACTTCAAAGAAGCTCTGATAACGTACCGTGGTGCCATCTTTCATATGCACGATCAGGTCGTTACCTTGGCGTTCATAGCTGCTCACCAAAGCCTGAGTACCATGGATCCGCACAATACTGCTTTGTGTGAGGCTGACGGAACGGGTACCGGTTGCTACGTCAGCGATTTTCGCGCCGCCATGACGAGCAATAATATCAACAGCCCCAAGGGTAAAATTGGATTGTGCCATGTGGTTAGCCTCTGAACGCCAAAGTTAATTTGCATAGCGCGCCAAAGCCGTTTGTGTGGCTTTTGTAGGCGCGCTGGAATGCCCGAGGGGGTGCCCTAGAGCTAAATTTAACCTGGTGTTTAGATGACTAATTAATACAAAGTTAACACTAAACTCATCCCTGAAAGGGTTTTAAGATTAATCTTCCTAATTTATCCGTGAGGTAAGGTATAAGCGAGCTTTGATAAAAATGCCATACGTAGTAATGATTATTGTGCGAATTTGCTATTGATAAAAATTCTTATTTACCAAGGTGGGTAAGTACCCATGGATAATTGATGGTTTCTTAATTCAGCGGGGTGTTTTAATTTTAAATTAGATAATTTGTATTTTAATTACCATTTAAATTAGCTGCCATTACATAGTTAATTTATTAAAATCAATAGGTTAATTTTTTTTACGTTAAAGGTTTTACTTATTTTATAACTGGTGCTACCGGGTGGAGTAAATAAGATAATTACATTACAAAGTTAACGGTTTTTACGGGTTTTATTGGCATGTCTTTGCGGGCTAATAAAGAGATGTTTTTTGAAAGTGTGAGGCTAATGCTTTTTATTTATTAGTTATGTTACTGATTTATCTATGCGTCATAAGAAAATCTTCATATTCTGGGGTGAGGAGGCGTGGCGGACCACGCCTGGCTGACCTATAGCATGGTGTAGGCTTTTTTCAGCCCGGTGTCTTCTTCGGGATCTGCACCTTGGGGATGGGCGGGCTCTTCTTCAGGCAGCAGTTCTGCCAACGGAGTTTCTGCTAGCGGGTCGGGAGCGGCCTCCGGCGCTGGCATCGTATCTTGAATGGTCTGCTCATCGAACGTCGGGTTTAATGCCGGGGAAAGTGGGGAGCTGGAGAGGCTGTCTGGCATGGCGATATGGGGCACTGGCGCATCTTGTACAAACTGCGACTCATCCTGTTTGACCGTTCTGCTGAAGGCCATAATCAACAGGCCACACAGTGCGAAAAACACGTACAGGATATTCCCACCCAAAGGCTGGATCAGCGCACCGACGGCCAGCGGCCCGATGCTGGCCCCCACGCCAAATGCCATGAGCAGACAGGCAGCCAGGGAGACGCGGCGCTCTGGCTCAATCATGTCGTTGGCCAGCGCTACCGCCAGCGGATATAGGGTGAACTGCAACATGCTGACTATGAAGCCGACGATCAGTAACACCGGGAAATCGATATGGGGCAACAGGGCCAGCGGTAAGGCGGCAATCACCAGCAGTAGTGCATTAACCCGCATCAGCAGCGTGCGGTTGTAACGGTCTGACAGCCAGCTCAGCGGAAACTGCGCCACCAGCCCGGCAAAGATAGCTATGGCCATAAACAGACCGGTTTGCTGAGTGGTCAATGCCTGCTGGCTGGCATATACCGGTGCCAGCCCGTAGAAGGAGCCTACCACCATGCCGATCACCAGCGTGGTGGCCAACACTTTAGGAATGGCATGCACAAAATAGCGCAGCTCCATCGGGGCGGGCGACATATGCCGGGCATTGGTACGGGTTGTCAGGGCGATCGGCACCAGGCAGAGGGAAAAACACAGCGCGATGAGCAGCAGCGTGCTGATGCCAAGGTTGGCTTGTAGCATAAGCACAATCTGCCCCAGCGACATGCCAAGGTAGGAGGCCGCCATATAAAAGCCGAATACCATGCCGCGCTGATTGGATTCGGACTGATCGTTCAGCCAGCTCTCCAGCACCATGTACTGGCACATCATACACAGGCCGATAATCAGCCGCAGCACCACCCAAACCGGGATGTATTCCGTCAGGCCGTGGCCCAGCACCGCAGCGGTAATGATCCCGGCGCAGGAGACATAGGCGCGGATATGCCCTACGCGGGCAATCAGAAAGTGGCCGACCTTGCCGCCGATCACCAGGCCGATGTAGTTGGCGGCGATAATGGCCCCGATCAGGGCGCCACTGACGTTGATGGAGGTTAACCGCAGGGAAATGTAGGTGGTCAGTAACCCTGAACCCAGCAGCATCAGCAGGGTGGTGGTATACAGCGGAAAGAATACACCTAACGTTTTTTTCACTCGGCCTTCCTGTTTTAGTCGAAGATTGAGGCAAACGGGTTTGCCGCAACAAGCTGGACGTATCCCCGATACTAGCAGTTAGTACAACAGCTTAAAACCGCAGCACTGCGAAGCGCATGGCATTTCGGCCGGTAAAATGCCGTAGAGGCTTGATAAATGCTACCATCAGGCGCATATACCTTGATTGATTCAAAGGAGAGTCCATGAGTGAGAAGCGGTTGCGTGAGCTCAGTATTGCCGTCGGACAAAGGCTAAAGGCCAATGGGCGTTGGATCAGCTGTGCAGAGTCCTGTACGGGCGGCGGTATTGCCAAGGCAATTACCGATATCGCCGGCAGCTCGGCCTATTTCGATCGCGGCTTTGTCACTTATAGCAACGCGGCAAAGCACGAACTGCTAGGGGTGGCGGAAGCGACCTTGCAGGCTCATGGCGCGGTCAGTGAGGAAGTGGTGCGCGAGATGGCGCAGGGCGCGATGCACGCGGCCAAAGCCGATCTTGCGCTCTCGGTCAGCGGCATTGCCGGCCCAGACGGTGGCAGTGTGGAAAAACCGGTGGGTACCGTCTGGTTTGGTTTTGCCGAACGTTCCGGCCGGGTACTGGCGCGCAAAATGCAATTTACCGGCGATCGCGATGCGGTGCGCCTGCAGGCAACCCTTTTTGCGCTGCAAACGGCGCTTGATGAATTTTTGTAAAATTAGGCTTGATACTGTATGACCATACAGTATAATTAGCAGCAATTTCCTGCACAACATACATTCAGCGGCAATGTGAGTCACACTGACATTGCGCAACGAAGGAGCAAAAATGGCTATTGATGAGAACAAGCAAAAGGCGTTAGCTGCAGCACTGGGCCAGATTGAGAAACAGTTCGGCAAAGGCTCCATCATGCGTCTGGGTGAAGACCGCTCCATGGACGTAGAAACGATCTCCACCGGCTCGCTGTCACTCGATATCGCACTGGGCGCAGGCGGCTTGCCAATGGGCCGTATCGTCGAGATTTATGGCCCGGAATCCTCCGGTAAAACCACCCTGACTCTGCAAGTTATTGCCGCTGCACAGCGCGAAGGTAAAACCTGTGCGTTTATCGATGCCGAGCATGCGCTGGATCCTATCTACGCCAAGAAACTGGGCGTGGATATCGACAACCTGCTGTGTTCTCAGCCGGATACCGGTGAGCAGGCGCTGGAAATCTGTGATGCGTTGACCCGCTCTGGTGCGGTTGACGTCATCATCGTTGACTCCGTAGCGGCATTGACGCCGAAAGCGGAAATCGAAGGCGAAATCGGTGACTCCCATATGGGGCTGGCGGCACGTATGATGAGCCAGGCCATGCGTAAGTTGGCCGGTAACCTGAAGAACGCCAACACCTTGCTGATCTTCATCAACCAGATCCGTATGAAAATTGGCGTGATGTTCGGTAACCCGGAAACCACCACCGGGGGTAACGCCCTGAAGTTCTACGCTTCTGTCCGTCTGGATATCCGCCGTATCGGTGCGATCAAAGAAGGTGATGAAGTGATCGGCAGCGAAACCCGCGTGAAAGTGGTGAAGAACAAAATCGCTGCACCGTTCAAACAGGCAGAGTTCCAGATCCTGTATGGTGAAGGGATCAACAGCCGTGGCGAACTGGTCGATCTGGGCGTGAAACACAAGATGATCGAGAAGGCCGGTGCCTGGTACAGCTACAACGGTGAGAAGATCGGTCAGGGTAAGTCCAATGCCTGTAACTTCCTGAAAGAAAACCCGGCCATTGCTGCGGAACTGGATAAAAAACTGCGCGACCTGTTGCTGCACAGCAATGGTGAAGCGGCTGCTGCCAGTGCCGAGAAGGCCGATGACAACGAAGCAGAAACCAGCGAAGAGTTTTAATCTTTGCCGGTGGGTATACGCCCCTTAGGGCGTATACCGATCACCAAGGCTTGCAGATATGAATGATGTAGGTTCCCAATCTGCTGGTAATCAGCAAAATACGTTGATTAGCCGTGCGATGCGGCTATTGTCCCAACGCGATCATAGTGAAGCCGAACTGCGCCGCAAACTTGCGGCGCCGCCATTTATGGCTAACGCCAGATTCGGTAGCAAATCCCCTACAGAACCCCCCGAAGAACCCGTCGATCCTGCAATCATTGAACAGGTGATTAGCTATTGCTACCAGCATAACTGGCTGGACGATCGGCGTTTCGCCAATAGCTTTATTGCCAGCCGCAGCCGCAAGGGATATGGCGCGCAACGCATTCGCTCAGAACTGATGCAAAAGGGCGTAGATAAAGAAATAGTGCAGGACGCCCTGGCGGAATGCGAAATCGACTGGTGTGAGCAAGCCAGGGAGATCGCGCTGCGCAAATTTGGCGATCCGTTACCGGTAGAATGGAAAGAGAAAGCCAAGGTGTTGCGCTATCTGCTCTATCGCGGCTTCTTCCAGGAGGAAATTCAGTCGATTTATCGTGATTTTGCGCAATGAATGCACACGGCGTTTTACTTCCCCCCGAAGAAAATTTATCTTATCCCCACATTTAGTTCGTGAACCAGAGGATATCGTCAGGATGTCGAGCCTCGTTCACGCATCGTTATTCTAGTCTTTCCGGGAAAATTATGAGCAAGAGCACCGCTGAGATCCGTCAAGCGTTTCTCGATTTCTTTCATAGTAAAGGCCACCAGGTTGTAGCAAGCAGCTCCCTGGTACCTAACAATGATCCGACATTGCTGTTTACCAATGCCGGCATGAACCAATTTAAAGACGTTTTCCTGGGGCTGGACAAGCGCGCCTACTCGCGTGCCACCACTTCACAGCGTTGCGTGCGTGCCGGTGGCAAGCACAACGATCTGGAAAACGTCGGCTATACCGCCCGTCACCATACTTTCTTTGAAATGTTAGGCAACTTCAGCTTCGGTGACTATTTCAAGCACGATGCCATCAGCTACGCGTGGGAACTACTGACCGGTGAAAACTGGTTCAACCTGCCGAAAGAAAAGCTGTGGGTCACTGTCTATGAGACCGATGACGAAGCCTTCGACATCTGGCAGAAGCAGATTGGCGTGCCTGCGGAACGCATCATCCGCATCGGCGATAACAAAGGCGCGGCCTTTGCTTCCGATAACTTCTGGCAGATGGGCGACACCGGCCCATGCGGTCCGTGCACCGAGATCTTCTTCGATCACGGCGACCATATCTGGGGTGGTCCTCCGGGTAGCCCGGAAGAAGATGGCGATCGCTATATCGAGATCTGGAACATCGTGTTCATGCAGTTCAACCGTCAGTCGGATGGCACCATGCTGCCGCTGCCGAAGCCTTCGGTGGATACCGGCATGGGCCTCGAGCGTATCGCTGCGGTGCTGCAACATGTCAATTCCAACTACGAAATCGATCTGTTCACCACCCTGATTGCCGCCGTCGCCAAACTGACCGGCGCAACCGATATGGGTAACAAGTCGTTGCGCGTGATTGCGGACCATATCCGTTCTTGTGCCTTCCTGATCGCCGATGGCGTGATCCCGTCGAATGAAAACCGTGGCTACGTGCTGCGCCGTATCATTCGCCGCGCGATCCGTCATGGCAATATGTTGGGTGCGAAGGATACCTTCTTCTACAAGCTGGTTGCTCCGTTGATCGAAGTGATGGGCCCGGCTGCCGACGAACTGAAGCGTCAGCAGGCACAGGTTGAGCAGGTACTGAAATCAGAAGAAGAACAGTTTGCCCGTACGCTGGAGCGCGGTTTGGCGCTGCTGGATGACGAACTGGCCAAGCTGCAGGGCGATACCCTGGATGGCGAAACGGCATTCCGTTTGTATGATACCTACGGTTTCCCGGTGGATCTGACCGCCGACGTCTGCCGTGAGCGTGGTCTTAAGGTTGATGAACAAGGTTTTGAGCAGGCCATGGAGGCTCAACGCCGCCGTGCGCGTGAGTCCAGCGGTTTTGGCGCGGACTACAACAGCCTGATCCGTGTTGACGGCGCAAGCCAGTTCAATGGTTACGATCGCGAAGAGCAACAGGCGAAAGTGACCGCTTTGTTCCGTGATGGTAAGCCGGTGGATGAGATCCATGCGGGTGAAGAGGCCGTTGTGGTGCTGGACGAAACGCCATTCTATGGCGAATCGGGTGGCCAGGTCGGCGATAAAGGCGTGCTTAAAGCGGCCGGCATCGAGTTCGTGGTGAGCGATGCGCAGAAATATGGCCAGGCTATCGGTCACCTGGGCAAGTTGGCTAGCGGCTCGCTGAAGCTGAATGACCGCGTTGATGCGGTGATCGACAGCGAACGCCGTAACCGTATCCGCCTGAACCACTCCGCCACTCACCTGTTGCATGCGGCATTGCGCCAGATCCTGGGTGAGCACGTCGCGCAAAAAGGCTCGTTGGTTAACGACAAGTACCTGCGTTTTGACTTCTCGCACTCCGAAGCGATGAAGCCAGAACAAATCCGCGCGGTAGAAGATTTGGTTAACCAGCAGATCCGTCGTAACCTGTCGGTGCAGACCGAAGTGATGGCGCTGGATGATGCCAAAGAGAAGGGCGCGATGGCACTGTTTGGCGAGAAGTACGATGACCACGTGCGTGTGCTGACGATGGGCGATTTCTCTACCGAACTGTGTGGCGGTACGCATGCCAACCGTACCGGTGACATCGGCCTGTTCCGCATCCAGAGTGAGTCTGGTACCGCAGCTGGTATCCGTCGTATTGAAGCTGTGACGGGTGAAGGGGCGATAGCGACCTTGCATCAACAGAGTGACTTGTTACAGGATGTTGCTCACCTGGTGAAGGGGGACAGCAATAACCTGAGTGATAAAGTGCGTGCGGTGCTCGATCGCACTCGTGCGCTGGAAAAAGAGCTGCAACAGCTGAAAGATCAGCAAGCTGCGCAGGAAAGTGCTTCGCTGTCGAGTCAAGCCAAGCTGGTCAATGGTGTGAAGCTGCTGGTCAGCCAGCTGGATAACGTTGAGCCGAAGATCATGCGTACCATGGTTGACGATCTTAAAAATCAGCTGGGTTCTGCGATCATCGTGTTGGCCACGGTGGAAGAAGGCAAAGTCAGCCTGATTGCGGGGGTTACCAAAGATCTGACCGACCGGGTTAAGGCCGGCGAGCTGATCGGCAACATCGCACAGCAGGTTGGCGGCAAGGGCGGTGGACGCCCTGATATGGCAATGGCTGGGGGCAGTGATGCCAACGCCTTGCCTGCGGCATTAAACAGCGTAGAGGCCTGGGTGGCCGCGAAACTGTGAATATAAATAAATAGGCGCGTTACTGACGCCGTAAGCCACTGTGGCTTATGGCGTTTTTAGACTGTGCTAACACAATGTAGTGACAATTGCGGGAACAAAGTTTTCCAGGTCGGCTAAACTTATTCTTAATCTGGAGTGACACCAAGTCTGCTTACATTTATTGTGGGTTCTTGACTTACGTTTTCACTGCATATAATGGATAATGGCGGGGAAACTGAGAGACCCGACTCTTTTAATCTTTCAAGGAGCAAAGAATGTTAATTCTGACTCGTCGAGTTGGTGAAACCCTCATGATTGGCGATGAGGTTACGGTCACAGTGCTAGGGGTTAAAGGCAACCAAGTTCGTATTGGTGTGAATGCCCCCAAAGAGGTGTCTGTTCACCGCGAAGAAATCTACCAGCGCATCCAGGCCGAGAAGTCTCAACAGACGACTTACTGATTTCTAAGTAGCGTCTCGTTCTACAACGAGACGCTTCTTGCTTTTCTTGACCCGCTTTCCCCCTTCTTTTCATACTAACTGTTATCTCCCCCCATTTTTTTGCCAATAACTTTCTCCTGCGATCAAACTCCTATCCGCGGTAGCACGGCATTTTCTTGTTGATAAAGCACTCTTTTTGCCGCGAAATCACTCATGTTGCCTGTGATTTGTGCAAACGCGCGAGAGTTGGGAAAAATTGTTTGACTTATAAACCCACGAAAGTAATATGTGCGCCACGCAGTGCCGATGAGCTTCTCTAAAGCAAGTTAGGCACGATTCGCAAGAAGCGTACTGGTGAGGTGGCCGAGAGGCTGAAGGCGCTCCCCTGCTAAGGGAGTATGCGGTCAAAAGCTGCATCCGGGGTTCGAATCCCCGCCTCACCGCCATTTGCATCCATAGCTCAGCTGGATAGAGTACTCGGCTACGAACCGAGCGGTCGGAGGTTCGAATCCTCCTGGATGCACCATATTTTGCAGTATGGTGGGGTAGTAACGACATACCATACGGTATCAAAAAAGAATTCCTGTGCATCCATAGCTCAGCTGGATAGAGTACTCGGCTACGAACCGAGCGGTCGGAGGTTCGAATCCTCCTGGATGCACCATTCTTCAGTGACGTTTCACGGAACGAAACATATTCGCTAAAAAATTAGATTGCATCCATAGCTCAGCTGGATAGAGTACTCGGCTACGAACCGAGCGGTCGGAGGTTCGAATCCTCCTGGATGCACCATCTTCTTAGAGAAACCCGCTTCGGCGGGTTTTTTACTTTTCATTTCTAAGTTCCCACCTTCTGTTTTCTGTCTTACGCAACCTCTTATCTACACCGCATTTTCCGTCATGCTCTGGCAGCGACAACCTTTCGGCTTTACGCTAAAGTAGCTTTCTTTGCTCAATGGTCATGGAGTCACGATGTACGATCGCTATCAGGGTCTGATCTTCGACATGGACGGTACCATTCTGGACACCGAGCCAACGCACCTCAAGGCATGGCACGAGGTGTTGGCACGTTACGGAATGAAGTTTGATGCGGCCGCCATGACAGGGCTGAACGGCTCACCTACCTGGCGTATTGCTCAGGCGGTGATTGCCGCACATCAGGCCGATCTCGATCCTCATCAACTGGCCGCCGAGAAAACCCGCGCGGTAGAAAGCATGCTATTAGACACGGTGCGTCCGTTACCGCTGATTGAGGTGGTAAAGTCTTATCATGGCCGTCGTCCCATGGCGGTAGGGACGGGCAGTGAGCACCGGATGGCGGAGATGTTGCTGCGTCATTTAGGGCTGTTCGACTGCTTTGATGCCATCGTCGGGGCTGATGATGTTCAACGCCACAAGCCGGAACCGGATACTTTCCTGCGCTGTGCGGAGTTGATCGGCGTTCCTCCGGAGCACTGCGTGGTGTTTGAGGATGCCGATTTCGGCATTCAGGCCGCCAGAAGCGCCAATATGGCCGTGGTGGACGTTCGCACGTTGTGAGTAGTACGCTGGCGGTCATGTCGCTGTTTGGCAGCAGCTTCCTTAGTGCGACGCTGTTGCCTGGCAATTCAGAGATCGTGTTGGTTGCGTTGTTGACCAACAGCAGCGCTTCACCAGGTTTACTGGTGCTGGCTGCAACGTTGGGAAATACCCTGGGTGGGTTGACCAACGTCATTATCGGGCGCCTGTTACCGGCGTTGAAACCACAACGCGGGCTGGAAACGGCTCTTGGTTGGTTACAACGCTTTGGCCCGGCTGCGCTGTTGCTCAGTTGGGTGCCGGTTGTGGGCGATTTATTGTGCGTGTTGGCAGGCTGGCTGCGCATGCCATGGGGCTTTGTCACGCTGTTTCTGTGTATCGGAAAAGCGTTGCGTTACATCATCTTGACGATGATCACGCTGCAGGGTATCGCCTGGTGGCATTAACCAAGTGAATATAACTCAATATTCTCTAGGGAGCGGATTCAGTATGCTTACAGCTATCGTTTTTAGAAGCGGGAGGTCAATTTGATCCCGGACGTATCACAGGCGCTTTCTTGGTTGGAAGCCCACCCTCATGCATTAAAAGGGATCCGGCGCGGTATTGAGCGTGAAACACTGCGGGTAACCGCAGATGGCACGCTTGCCAGCACGGGTCATCCAGAACAACTGGGGGCGGCATTAACGCACCATTGGATCACTACGGACTTTGCCGAGGCGCTGTTAGAATTTATTACACCGGTTGATGATGATCTCGATCACTTGCTGACGTTCCTGCGCGATATCCATCGCCACGTGGCGCGCAATCTGGGTGAGGAGCGCATGTGGCCGCTGAGCATGCCGTGCTTTATCAACGCCGAGCAGGATATCGAGCTGGCGCAGTTTGGCACCTCCAACGTTGGCCGGATGAAAACGCTGTACCGGGAAGGGTTGAAGAACCGCTACGGCGCGTTGATGCAAACCATTTCCGGTGTGCACTACAACTTCTCCCTGCCGCTGGAGTTTTGGCAGGCGTGGGCCGGTGTTGAGGATGAAGAGAGTGGTAAAGAGCAGATCTCTGCGGGATATTTCCGCCTGATCCGCAACTACTACCGCTTTGGTTGGGTGATCCCGTATCTGTTCGGGGCATCGCCAGCCATCTGTTCCTCGTTCCTCAAAGGCCGGGAAACCGATTTGCCGTTTGAGCGCAATGAACGGGGCATGTGCTATTTGCCTTATGCCACCTCGCTGCGCCTGAGCGATCTGGGCTATACCAATAAGTCGCAGAGCAATCTGGGCATTACCTTTAACGATCTGCAAACCTATGTGCAAGGTCTGAAACGCGCTATCGCGACGCCTTCAGAAGACTATGCCAAGCTGGGAGTGAAAGAGGGCGATCGCTATCTGCAACTGAACAGCAACGTGTTGCAGATCGAAAACGAACTCTATGCCCCGATCCGACCAAAACGTGTCACCCACAGCGGTGAGACACCGTCAGATGCGCTGTTACGCGGCGGTATCGAATATATCGAGGTGCGCTCGCTGGACATCAACCCATTCTCGCCAATCGGTGTGGATGCGGTGCAGGCGCGTTTCCTGGATCTGTTCCTGGTGTGGTGCGTATTGGCGGATGCGCCAGAAATGAGCAGCGATGAGTTGCTGTGCACGCGTAAAAACTGGAACCGGGTGATCCTGGAAGGGCGTAAGCCAGGCCAGACCATTGGCATCGGCTGTAACGATACCCGTGAACCGTTGGATAAGGTTGGTAAGGCGCTGTTTGACGATCTGAAGCGCGTGGCTGAGGTGTTGGATAGCGAAGCGGGCGATCGGCAATATCAGCAGGTGTGTGAACAACTGGTGGCGGCGTTTGACGATCCGGAGCTGACCTTCTCGGCCCGTATCCTCAAGAAAATGAAAGCGCAGGGCACCGGTAACGTTGGCCTGGAACTGGCGGAAAAATATCGCAAAATGCTGATAGAGGAACCGTTGGAGCTGCTGACCGAAGAGCAACTCGCTCAGGAGCAGCAAGCCTCGTGGCAGCGCCAGCGCGACATAGAAGCCAGTGATACGCTAAGCTTTGAACTGTTCCTGAAGGAAAACGGCGGGGGCTGAAAAAGAAAAAGGCCACATCACTGTGGCCAAATACACATCTCTGAAAACAGTGATGATGATAACAAATGCGCGTCTTTCATAGATTAAGACCCGCAGGGTTGTAAAAGGTTTCATCGGTACGAAAAAAGTTTCGAAATAATTTCATTTTACCAAGAGGTGATGACATGCCACTGCTGGATAGCTTTACCGTAGATCATACTCGCATGGCGGCTCCGGCTGTCCGCGTTGCTAAAACCATGCAAACTCCTCGTGGAGATACCATCACCGTATTCGATCTGCGCTTCTGTCGCCCGAATCTGGAAGTGATGCCAGAGCGAGGGATCCATACCTTGGAGCATCTGTTCGCTGGCTTCATGCGCGACCATCTGAACGGTAACGGCGTGGAGATCATCGATATCTCACCAATGGGCTGCCGTACCGGCTTTTATATGAGCCTGATTGGCGTACCGGAAGAGCAGCGCGTGGCCGATGCCTGGCAAGCCGCTATGGCCGATGTGCTGAAGGTGACTGACCAGCGCAAGATCCCTGAACTCAATGAGTTCCAATGCGGTACCTACCATATGCACTCGCTGGAGGAGGCGCAGGAAATTGCCAAGCATATTCTTGAGCACGGTGTGGTAGTGAACCATAACGAAGAGCTGGCGCTGCCGAAAGATAAGCTGCAAGAGCTGCACATCTAGGCCCTCACCCCAACCCTCTCCCACAGGGAGAGGGAGCTGATAGTCCCTGCTCTTTTGGAAGTAAAGAGGTGATCAAGCAACGTCTCTTTAACCAGGATGAGTAAGGTCAGTCAGCCGGTGTTCATGAACAATCACAACTCTTTCAACCTAACCGCTCGCCCCTTCAACCTTCGGTGCTTATGGAGAATCACCCTACTTTCAGCCTAACTCGATCGGTTCCCTCTCCCTGTGGGAGAGGGTTAGGGTGAGGGGACTAGTGGTTCTGTACGCTGGCCTGTAAGGATTTAATCGGTGTGACGCGCACCTGCTTGATCATATTATCCTGCACGTCAAGGATATCGATATCATAGTGGCTGATACGCAGCCTGGTCCCGATGCTGGGGATCTCCTCCAGCTCTTCAAGCAGCATGCCGTTGATGGTTCTGGCCTCGGTGGCTGGCAGCGTCCAGTTGAAGGCCTTGTTCAGCTCACGCACGTTGGCACTGCCGTCGATCAATACCGAGCCATCGCTCTGTGGATTCACTTCCTCCGCCAGCGTAGGTGACATTGAGGTGGTGAAGTCGCCGACGATTTCTTCGAGAATATCCTCAACCGTCACCAGCCCCTGGATATCACCATACTCATCGACCACGATGCCGACCTTCTCTTTGTTGCGCTGGAATTTCACCAGTTGCACATTGAGTGGTGTGCCCTCTGGCACGTAGTAGATCTCATCGGCTGCCCGTAGCAGGTTCTCTTTGTTGAACTCTTTTTTCTCGGTCATCAGCCGGTAGGCTTCGCGTACGCGCAGCATGCTTATGGAGTCGTCCAATGAATCCCGATACAACACGATGCGGCCGTGTGGAGAGTGTGTCAGCTGGCGCATGATCGATTTCCAGTCGTCGTTGATATCAATCCCGACGATCTCATTGCGCGGCACCATGATGTCTTCCACTGTCACCTTCTCCAGATCCAGCACAGAAATCAGCATGTCCTGATTACGGCGCGAAATCTTCGACTGGGACTCGTTCACAATGGTGCGCAACTCCTCTTTACTCAATGCGCCGCTGATGCGTACGTTGGTGCGGATGCCGAAAATCCGCAGCACCAGGGTGGTAATGCCATTGAGCAGCCATACCAGTGGGAGCATGACTTTTTGCAGCGGGGCCAGCAGGAAGCTGCTAGGGAAGGCAATTCGTTCAGGATAGAGAGCGGCAAAGGTTTTGGGTAACACTTCGGCGAACAACAGTACGACAAAGGTCAGCACCCCGGTGGCGATTGCCACGCCAATATCGCCGTACAGGCGCATCCCGACAATGGTTCCCAGCGCAGAGGCCAGGATATTGACCAGGTTGTTGCCAATCAGCACCAGGCCAATCAGGCGGTCAGGCTTTTGCAGCAGCTTCTCTACCCGGCGTGCGGCACGGTTGCCTTGCTTAGACAGGTGGCGCAGACGATAGCGGTTGAGCGTCATCATGCCGGTTTCGGATGCTGAAAAATAAGCGGAGACCACGACCATAATCACCAAAATGAAAATGAGGGTCTCTGTCGAAACGTGCTCCAACGCGGTATTCCTTATGTTGGGGGAGAAGAGTGCCTCAGCAGGGCGATGGAGCGCCAGGCCAGACTTAGCGCACCATCATCAGTTCCTGGAGCAGGCGGCTCCCGAAGTAGGCCATGGTAAGCAGAAAAGAGCCGGCAAAGCTGAACCAGACCACGCGGCGGCCACGCCAGCCCTCGTGATAATGGCCCCACAGCAGCACGATATAAACAAACCACGCCATGATGGACAGCACGGCCTTGTGCACGTTTTCTTTGCTAAACAGGTTGTCCATATACAGTAGGCCGGTACACAGCGTCAGCGTCAGCAGCACCACACCGATTTGGGTGATATGAAACATCTTACGCTCAATACTCATCAGCGGCGGCATATCGGCACTGAAACTGAGTTTTTTATGTTTCAGCAGGTAATCAAGCCAGGCGAGTTGCAGGGCGTACAGCGTGGCGATAATCAGGGTGGAGTAGGAGAACAGCGCCAGGCCGATATGCACCATCAGCTCCGGGCTGGCTTCCAGATGGGTGATAAACTCCCCAGGCAGAAAGCTGGCAAACGCCAGGTTGATCATGGCAAAGCTGTAGACGATCGGCAGCAGGAACCAGCCGCGATCGCGGGAGGCGACGTAGGTCATCACCGAACAGATAATCAGGCCAACGATGGAACCGATGTTTAGCAGGCTGAGATTTTGCCCGGCGCTGACGTCAAAAATGCGCTGCTGGAGGGCAATGGCATGGCAAACCAGCGCCACTACGGCCGAGACCAGCGCCAGCCGACGGTATGCGCTATTCTTCCGCAACAAACTGGGAATGATCAGTCCAAGGCTGAGCAGGTAGGCCATCAAAGCCACAAGAGAGAATACTGGCATAGCGTTATTTAGCATCGGCATGGTTAATTGGAATGCCAGTATAACGTTGAGCGGCCCCTACTCCAACCAATCTCCAACGCTGAGGCAGAGATCGTTGTAGCAACGTGTTATAATCGCCGCAATTGTGTCGCCACTGCGGCCTGACTCTTACGTTGAGCATGAGACGATGTTTGAAAATTTAACCGATCGATTGTCGCGCACCCTGCGCAATATCAGCGGCCGCGGGCGGCTGACCGAAGAGAACATTAAAGAAACCCTGCGTGAAGTGCGTATGGCATTGCTGGAAGCGGACGTTGCGCTGCCGGTCGTGCGTGACTTCATCAACCGTGTAAAAGAGAGCGCGGTTGGGCATGAAGTTAACAAAAGCCTGACGCCGGGCCAGGAATTCGTCAAAATCGTCAAGAGCGAGCTGATTGCCGCGATGGGCGAAGTGAACACCGAGCTGAACCTGGCGGCGCAGCCACCGGCGGTGGTGCTGATGGCCGGCCTGCAAGGTGCGGGTAAAACCACCAGCGTGGCCAAGCTCGGCAAATTCCTCAAAGAAAAGCAGAAGAAAAAAGTCTTGGTGGTTTCTGCCGACGTGTATCGCCCTGCGGCGATCCGGCAGTTGGAAACCCTGGCGGAAGGCGTCGGCATCGACTTCTTCCCGTCAGACGTTAAAGAAAAACCGATCGACATCGTTAACCGTGCGCTGCAACAGGCCAAGCTGAAGTTCTACGACGTACTCATCGTCGATACCGCGGGCCGCTTGCACGTAGATGAAGCGATGATGGACGAAATCAAACAGGTACATGCGGCGATCAAGCCGGTGGAAACCCTGTTTGTAGTCGATGCCATGACTGGCCAGGATGCGGCCAACACCGCCAAGGCCTTTAACGAAGCGCTGCCGTTGACCGGCGTCGTTCTGACCAAGGTCGATGGTGATGCGCGCGGCGGTGCGGCGTTGTCTATTCGCCACATTACCGGCAAGCCGATCAAATTCCTCGGCGTGGGCGAGAAAACCGACGCGCTGGAGCCATTCCATCCGGATCGCGTGGCCTCACGTATTCTCGGCATGGGCGATGTGCTGTCGCTGATCGAAGATATCGAAAGCAAGGTTGACCGCGCACAGGCGGAAAAACTGGCTAGCAAGCTGAAGAAGGGCGACGGTTTCGACCTGACCGACTTCCTCGACCAGCTTAAGCAGATGCGTAATATGGGCGGTATGGCCAGCATGCTGAGCAAACTGCCGGGCGCGGGCCAACTGCCAGACAACGTCAAATCGCAGATGGATGACAAAGTGCTGGTACGCATGGAGGCGATCATTAACTCAATGACGCTGAAAGAGCGTGCCAAGCCGGAAATTATCAAGGGGTCACGCAAACGTCGTATTGCGATGGGCTCAGGCATGCAGGTGCAGGATGTTAATCGGTTGTTAAAACAATTCGACGATATGCAGCGCATGATGAAAAAGATGAAAAAAGGCGGAATGGCGAAGATGATGCGTGGCATGAAAGGTATGATGCCGCCGGGCTTCCCAGGCCGTTAAAACCACGCCGCAGCAAGGCTGTGGCGGGTTTGCCGATTTACCGATCACGGTAAAACCTGTCCGAGAGCGTGATGGTGCAAAAACGAATTACCGGCAATCTACGCTTTAGATTGCTTTTTGCGCCAAAATGAGTAAAATTTTCGGGCTTTTTATATTGCAACCGGGCCCCGTCCCTCAATGGGGCCCGGCTGTTTTATTAACTAAAGAGGATGTTATGGTAACAATTCGTTTGGCACGTGGCGGCGCTAAAAAGCGTCCGTTCTATCAAGTAGTAGTGACCGACAGCCGCAATGCTCGTGATGGTCGTTTCATCGAGCGTGTAGGTTTCTTCAACCCAATCGCATCTGGTCAGGCTGAAGCACTGCGTCTGGACCTGGATCGCATTGAGCACTGGGTTGGTCTGGGTGCTACCGTTTCTGATCGCGTTCACGCGCTGATCAAAGACGCTAAGAAAGCAGCTTAATCTGTCGCGGTGGTGGCAATGAGCAAGCAACTCAAACCGGTAGCACCTAAGCAGCCGATTGTACTCGGTAAGATGGGGTCTACTTACGGCATCCGTGGTTGGCTCAGAGTGTTTTCATCCACCGAGAACGCCGAAAGCATATTTGACTATCAGCCCTGGTTAATCCAGCGCTCTGGTCAGTGGCAGTTTGTCGAGTTGGAAGACTGGAAACGCCACAGTCAGGATCTGATCATCAAAGTCAAAGGCATTGACGATCGGGATGCCGCGAATTTACTGACCAATTGCGAAATTGTCGTAGATTCCGAGCAGTTGCCTCCGTTGGAAGGCGATGATTACTACTGGAAAGACCTTATGGGCTGCCAGGTAGTCACCACTTCCGGATACGAACTGGGTAAAGTCATCGATATGATGGAAACCGGTTCTAACGACGTTATGGTCGTGCGGGCAAACCTGAAAGATGCATTCGGTATGAAGGAGCGGTTGGTCCCGTTTCTTCATGGGCAGGTTATCAAGAAAGTCGATCTCGCCGCCAAGATTATCGAGGCTGAGTGGGATCCTGGTTTTTGACCTCCGGATTTCATGGTCGAAGCAAGTGGAATAACAACATGGGGATTGGCTGGTGTTCATTGGTATCGTAAGCCTGTTTCCTGAGATGTTTCGCGCAATCACCGATTACGGGGTAACTAGCCGGGCAGTAAAAAATGGCCTGCTGAGCGTGCAGTGTTGGAGTCCGCGTGACTTCACCTACGACCGGCATCGTACCGTGGACGATCGCCCTTACGGCGGCGGCCCGGGAATGCTGATGATGGTGCAACCCTTGCGGGAAGCTATTCATGCAGCAAAAGCAGCGGCAGGCGAGGGAGCAAAGGTGATTTATCTGTCACCTCAGGGGCGCAAGCTGGATCAAACCGGTGTGCGCGAACTGGCGGCTAACCAGAAGATGATCCTGGTGTGTGGCCGCTACGAAGGGATAGACGAGCGCGTGATCCAAACCGAAATTGACGAAGAATGGTCAATCGGCGATTACGTTCTCAGTGGCGGTGAACTACCGGCAATGACCCTGATCGATTCGGTCGCCCGCTTTATACCGGGTGTTCTGGGCCATCAGGCTTCGGCAGAAGAAGATTCTTTCGCTGAGGGATTGCTGGACTGTCCGCACTATACCCGCCCGGAGGTGTTAGAAGGGATGGAGGTTCCGCCAGTTCTGCTGTCGGGCAACCATGCCGAGATACGTCGCTGGCGTTTAAAGCAGTCGCTGGGCCGTACCTGGCTTAGAAGACCTGAACTTCTAGAAAGCCTAGCTCTGACTGACGAGCAAGAGGTGTTGCTGGCCGAGTTCCAACGGGAACATCGAGCTAAGTAACAGGACTATGAAGGGAACGTCTGAGCGTTGTCTCGACGAGACCGATATATCAGTTTACCTAGGGTAAGAGACATATTATGAGCAACATTATTAAGCAAATTGAACAAGAGCAGATGAAGCAAGACGTACCTGCATTCCGTCCGGGTGATTCCGTGGAAGTGAAGGTATGGGTCGTTGAAGGTAGCAAAAAACGTCTGCAGGCATTCGAGGGCGTGGTTATCGCTATTCGTAACCGCGGTCTGCACTCTGCATTCACTGTTCGTAAGATTTCCAACGGCGAAGGTGTTGAGCGTGTATTCCAGACTCACTCTCCAGTAATCGACAGCATTACTGTTAAACGTCGTGGTGCCGTTCGTCAAGCCAAACTGTACTACCTGCGTGAACGTACTGGTAAGTCTGCTCGTATCAAAGAGCGTCTGAACCGCGTTAACTAACGCTGCATCCAAAAGTTAATAGTTATAAGGGGATTACCGTCATGGTAATCCCCTTTTTTTATGGTGCGCCGGAATGGCGTTGCGGTTTGACGATGATGACCACACTCGTTAATTCGTCTGTCGTATTTATCCAATACGCGGTAAGGCGG
Source organism: Serratia sp. JSRIV004 (assembly GCF_019968705.1). NCBI lineage: Bacteria > Pseudomonadati > Pseudomonadota > Gammaproteobacteria > Enterobacterales > Yersiniaceae > Serratia > Serratia sp. JSRIV004. The sequence goes on from NZ_CP074140.1 coordinate 1,315,969, forward strand.
ATTTGTAAAACTACCGCCACTGATCACTGAATGGAGCGCCTGCGATGCAATTTGCCTATACGATTTTATATGTTGATAACGTGCAACAAACGATGGATTTCTATCATCGAGCCTTTGGCTTTGAGATCCATTGTTTGCATGAAAGCGGGGACTGGGGAGAGTTGGCTACCGGTGCCACGCGACTGTCATTTTGCTCAAGAGAGTTGCTGGCTGGGCAGGGTAAAAAGAGCGCTAAAAGTGATTATCACCATCCGGTGTTTGAAATTGCCTTCACTACCGACGATGTGCCGAAAGCGCTGAAAACCGCGTTGGATGCCGGTGCGGTACTGGTTGAAGATATTCAGCACATGCCCTGGGGGCAAACGATATGCTACGTGGCAGATCCAGAGCATAACCTCGTCGAGATCTGTTCCGTAATGGCCTAATCGTAGCCTTCGCCAAACGCCTGTTGCCAATGGGGATTGATACGGAATGCGGCAGGCGTGATCCCTAACCAGTGCTGGAACTCCCTATTCATGTGCGACTGGTCACAATAACCACCGTTTAGTGCGATTTCTGTTAGGGACACACGATCGCAGGCAGTTAGCATTGATGCAGTTCTTCTCATCCGTAATAGACGAAGCCAGAATAACGGGCTCTTGCCGGTTTTATTCTTCACCAGTCGTTCCAGAGTACGAACGCTAATCCCCAACTCCAGGCTTGCCTGAGTCAGAGAGTTGGCAAGCCGTAACGACTGCAATGTTTCGGCAAGCTGCGTATCCACACGAACGGTATCGTGAATGATAGACACTAATGTTGGATGCTCCGGTGTTAATCGGGATGCGTTGAGGTAATGAAATAATTTGCCTTCATCGATAACACAATCTGGCCGAAACCGGAAACCATCATATTGGTCACCTGCGGCGCTTTCCACGCTATAGGCACAGGTGTCGATCTTAGTGATCTTCATCTCCTGCTGCCCATTCCCGTCAGTCAGAAAAATTAAATCCCGACAGCCATCAGGAACAACAATTTGCCGTGTCGTTTTTGGCGCATGAAAACTCCAGTGTTCCAAGACCAGCTGTTGCATTTGATCTCCCTATCATCTCAAGGACCCGGTTTCCAAAGCTTACCATCTATTCCCTCTGGTTGGATTATCGTTATTCTGGTGAAACCAAGGGATTACCAGATGGTAACCCCTTTTTTCATTACATCGCAGCGGCGCGTTGTTTGCTTTCTTGCGGGTGCGGCTGCGCAGGAATGATGTCGCCGGGTGAAACGATGACCCGGGCCACGGATTCATGGGTGGCAAAGGTACAACTGCAGTTAATGTTACGGCATTGATGATAGCGTTCTTTGGTCGACTCGCTCAGATAGCGGCTGGAGCGAGTGTGTGCCACGCTACCGCACAGTGGACAATGCATCATAGAGACCCCCTCTTGATAAAACGGTGAAAAACTATTCGTCAGCAATGCTCGAAAAGTTACTGAGCGAGCTGTTCTTTCCCTGGGAAACTGGTGGTGTTCGGCGTGCTGAGACCTTTTAGGCACAGCTCACGTTCGGCGGCCCGGCGGCGTTCCAGCCCGCGGTTTTTGACGCCATTGACATAAATCCAGCGCGGTAACTGATCGCAAGCCTGCTGCCATTGGCCATGGTTAAGGAAATAAACCAGGGTAGAGCGACATGCGGCTCCCGTACCAACGTTAAAGGCAAACGCCATGACGGCATCATAAGTGGCCTGGGGCATCTGCTGTGGCAGACAGACCGCCATGCGGCTCTCTACCCGGCGGATATCTTCCAGCAGGTTTTCCGCCGCCTGAACTGGCGTGATGGACTTACCTGGAATAACGCCGGCCGTATGGCCGACACCTTGCGTCCAAACCCCTGCTGCGCATTGATACGGGGTTAACTGGCACCCCTCAAAATCGGCAATCAGGTATAGCCCTTGTTCGGAGGTTTTAATGTGATTGGCCTGCGGCAGCAGCATGGCGATCGCCAGAATGGCCAGGGCGCTGCAACGCTTAACGATTGAGTTCATCAAAAAGTCTCCGTGCTGCCGCATCGCGTTCGATGCTTTTGAGGATCTCCAGACTCTTGCGTCTGTAGTACCAATTAACCAGGAAGGTGCCGATTCCTACGGCCGCGCCGATCAGAAAGGCCACATCCTGCGGTGAGAGCTTGCCAAGCCAGGCGAGAAATAGCGCCGCGGAGTAGGTAATGAATGAGGTTAATCTCTCCATCCCATTAACTCCACATCTGCTGTCGCAGCGGGTTGTTTTGTAGGATAACGCGACTGTCGGCCACGATAAGCGGGTCGATATTGGCCTCATTTGCCGGGTTTATCATGGTTTTTACCTTAGCAATAATTACTGTATATGCATACAGTATTAATCAAAATGCTAAAGTCGTCAAGCGGGGATAGGACTATTTTTAGCAAAATGGTCAACATGGGAATGGGAATAAAAAAAGCCCATTAATTATGGGCTTAGAGGAGGACTGCGCGGAGCGGTAAGACGAGATTACAAACCGTACACCAGCGTTACTGACGTCGTGGTATCGGTATTTTTCGGTGCCGAGGCAGGTGGCTTGGTGTTGTAGACCACCGTGTAGGCCAGCCGTAGGGCAAAGTCGTTATTGATGGCGACGTTTAACGCGGTTTCGGAGTTAACGGTGGTTTCGTCGTTCGCCAAAGCGGATAGACCTTCGGATAGGCGGGCCGTGTCTGTCAGCCTGTAGGAATAGTTGGCTGCGCCATAGGCCAGGGCGCGGGTGGTGCGGCCACCGCCGTGGTATTCATCATGGCGTACGCCTGGGCCGAATTCGACACGCAGGTCCTGACGCGGGTCGCTAAAGATCTGGCGCCCGTAACCCCCGGTTAGCGTAGAGCGTGAATCGTACCCGTTGTAACGGTCGTTCAACCAGCCAACCTGGCCAAACATATAATTACGAGCCGACAGATTATAACGGGTACGGCCACCGGCCTGGTATTTCTCCGAGGAGCGTACGTTGGAGGAGGTGGTGTTGTTCGCCGAGCCCCACAGGCTGTAAGCCGTATCGCTGTTAAACCAGGTCATGGTGGTGTTGGCCAACAGGGTCGAGTTCTGTGTGTTGCCTGACTGGGCGTTATAGCCAGCCTGGACGTTACCATCAAACGGCTTTTTGGCGGTGGCCGGATCGTCCATCGCGGTGAAGAGGGTATTGTCGGCGAACACGGAAACACTGGTGAAGGCGGTCAAGCAGCTAAAAAACAGCGGAATGGCGCGACGAGCGCGTAAAGAGAGCATTTTGGATCCAGTAGTTAAGTGTGATTATAAGTGATAGCGGTCACATTATATCGATTCGCCGAGGGGACAAAAATAGGCCTGGTTAGCTTATGTTTTTAGTTTAAACAGGGGGCTTATGCACTTTTCGTCTAGTGATACCGTTGGCTTTTTGCGGCGGTGTTAGCTGCGGCAACGGGGAGCGTCCGTTGCCGGCAGAAACGTGATTAAAGGAAGGTCATCACCAGCAGATAACCGGTGATGCAGGAGCACAGCACGCCGATCAGGCCAGGGATAATGAAGCTGTGGTTGATGATAAATTTACCGATGCGAGTGGTACCAGAGCGGTCAAAGCCGATGCAGGCCAGATCGCTTGGGTAGGTAGGCAACACGAAGTAGCCATAGGCCGCCGGGAAGAAGGCCAGCAACATTTTAGGCTCGACGCCTAGCTGCAAGGCCATTGGAGCAACGGCGGCCAGAGCAGCGGCCTGGCTGTTAACCAGTTTGGAAACCAGGAACAAGACGATGGCGTAAGTCCAGGGCTGGCTTTTCACCACGTCTTCCAGCACCACTTTTAACTCCCCCATATGTGCCTGGAAGAAAGTGTCACTCATCCATGCCACACCGAATACCGAGAAGATGGCGACCATTCCCGCTTTGAATACGGCACCGTTGGCGATATCGCTAGGTTTGACTTTACAGCCCATCAGGATCACGGCACCGGCGATCAACATCATCATCTGGATCACCAGATTCATCGACAGCGGTTTCAAGACACCCTTGGCATCGGCAAAGGAAGGACGCAGATCGGCAAAGGCGCCGAGCATAACCACGATAGCGATAGCGCCGAAGAAGATCAGCGTTGACCAGTAAGCCTGCTTGGGAAATGTTTGATTGAGCAGGGTTTCGGTGCCGCCATAAATATAGGCACGCTGCTCCGGATCCTGGATCCTGGCCTGGAAATCCGCATCCTTATCCAGATCTTTGCCACGGCGCAGGCTCCACAATGCTGCCATCAATACGCCGACCAGCGAAGCCGGGATAGAAACGGCCAGGATCTCCAGCAGCGAGTAGGCTTTACCGATCCCATGACCGGCGGCAATGATCGAAACCAGTGATACTACGGCCACGGAAACCGGGGATGCGGTGATAGCCATCTGTGAGGCAACAGAGGCGACGGCCATAGGGCGTTCTGGACGGATCCCTTTTTTGATGGCGATATCAGAAATGATCGGGAACATGGTGTAGACCACGTGGCCGGTACCGCACAGAAAGGTCAGCGTCCAGGTGGTAAAAGGGGCGAGTAAGGTGATGTGTTGTGGGTGGCGGCGCAGTAGTCGCTCGGCATATTGCATCATGACATTCAGGCCGCCAGCGGTTTGTAACACCGAGGCACAGCCGATCACCGCCAAAATGGTGAGCATGACATCTACAGGAGGTTTTCCTGGTTCCAAACCGAAAATAAAGCACAGCAGAAATAAGCCAATACCACTTATTAAGCCTAGCCCCATACCGCCAAATCGGGTGCCGACTAATAGGCAGATAATAATAATTGCGAATTGCAATGTGATCATGAGAGTCCCTTGTCAGAAAGAAATAACTGCTAACGCCCATCGCTCCTCAATGCAGGCAGTACGGGCTCTGTCTTCGCAGAGTAACCCTAAAGAGGTGTGAGCGATTTATGCCATAGTTATTTATTTGGCGAGGGATAACTGTGAGATCCCGCAATATTTATTCAATAGAGTGACTATTATTTCTGATATAGATTCAAATGAATAAAGAATGAAAATCAATTGCCAGTTAAATGTATGACAATTGTTTTATAGTTGTTTAATTTGGCGATGGATGGGGCGGGTTTGCCAAGGAACTTGTTGGCTACGCGGCCGTGGCATGCAGTGCCACTACACGCCGAAGAGGTGGTTTTTTGATCGCACCAGGGCCAATGAGTAATCTATTTTGTGTTCATTTTTGTTTACGTTCTGTGATTTTCAAGGAGGACGATGTTGGTTGTTCTTCGCTGTTTGTTATTGGTGTTTTTATTTTTTATTTAAATAAAACAGTTTGTTAAGTTGTTTTTTATTTCCTGTTGTCGATGATTTTCTTCGCTGTTTATGGTGGTAATTTTTTATTTACAGCAAATGGATTGAAAACTTTACAAGGAGTGGTTAAGGTAGCACCTGTAACGCTCAATGTTTTCACTACGCACACGCATAACGGCAAACGACAGGAATAGGATCATGCAAAAAGACGCGCTCAACAACGTACATATCAGTGCAGAACAGGTTCTGATCACCCCGGAAGAGCTGAAGAACCAGTTCCCACTCAGTGCCAACGATGAAACGGAAATCGCGACGGCCCGCCAAACCATTGCCAATATCCTTAAAGGGCAAGATCACCGTCTGCTGGTGGTCTGTGGGCCATGTTCGATCCACGATCCTGATGCCGCGCTGGATTACGCGCGCCGTCTGCAAACCCTGTCGGCTGAATTGAGCGATCAGCTGTATATCGTTATGCGCGTCTATTTTGAAAAGCCAAGAACCACCGTCGGCTGGAAAGGCCTGATCAACGATCCGTATATGGATGGATCCTTTGATGTAGAAGCGGGTTTGCACATTGCGCGTCGCCTGCTGCTGGATCTGGTCGGTATGGGCCTGCCGTTGGCGACCGAGGCGTTGGATCCGAACAGCCCGCAATACCTGGGCGATCTGTTCAGCTGGTCGGCGATCGGTGCGCGTACTACAGAATCTCAGACGCATCGTGAAATGGCTTCCGGCCTCTCAATGCCGGTGGGCTTCAAAAACGGTACGGACGGTAGCCTGGGCACGGCCATCAACGCGATGCGCGCTGCATCCATGGCGCACCGTTTTGTCGGTATCAATCAGGCTGGCCAGGTTTGTCTGCTGCAAACCCAGGGTAACCCGGATGGCCATGTGATCCTGCGCGGTGGTAAAACGCCTAACTATAGCGCTGAGCACGTTGCTGCCTGCGAAAAACAGATGCAGGATGCGGGACTCCATCCGTCCTTGATGATAGATTGCAGCCATGGCAACTCAAATAAAGACTATCGCCGTCAGCCAGCGGTTGCCGAATCTGTAGTTGAGCAGATCAGAGCGGGTAACCGTTCGATTACCGGCATCATGCTGGAAAGCAATCTGCACGAGGGCAGCCAGTCTTCTGAACAGCCGCGTGTGGATATGCGCTACGGCGTATCGGTGACCGATGCCTGCATCAACTGGGAAAGCACGGAGACGCTGCTGCGCCAAATGCATCAGGATCTCGGCGCTGCGCTGATGGCACGCACTGGAGAGTAGTGAGTTATGGTGGCTGAACTGACCGCATTGCGCGATCAAATTGACGAAGTGGATAAAGCGCTGCTGGCCCTGTTGGCGAAACGCCTGGAGCTGGTGGCGGAAGTAGGGGAAGTCAAAAGCCACTACGGTTTACCGGTTTACGTACCTGAGCGGGAGGCGGCAATGTTGGCCTCTCGCCGCCAGGAAGCGGAAAGCCTCGGCGTTCCACCAGATTTGATCGAAGACGTGCTTCGCCGTGTGATGCGTGAATCCTACACAAGCGAGAACGATAAAGGCTTCAAAACGCTGTGCCCACAGCTGCGCCCTATCGTCATTATTGGCGGTAATGGCCAGATGGGCCGCCTGTTTAACCGGTTGCTTACGCTGTCGGGTTATCAGGTCAAAGTGTTGGATCAAGAGGATTGGCCGCAGGCGGATAGCCTGCTGGCAGATGCCGGTATGGTGATTGTCAGCGTGCCGATCCATATTACCGAGCAGGTGATCGCCCAACTGCCGCCGCTGCCGCAGGACTGTATTCTGGTCGATCTGGCTTCGGTGAAGAACCGACCGTTACAGGCGATGCTGGCCGTACACGGTGGCCCGGTACTGGGGTTGCACCCAATGTTCGGCCCGGATGTTGGCAGCGTGGCCAAACAGGTGGTGGTGTACTGCGATGGTCGTCAGCCAGAAGCCTACCAGTGGTTGCTGGAGCAGTTGCAGGTTTGGGGCGCGCGTTTGCATCGTATCAGCGCCGTCGAACACGATCAGAACATGGCCTTTATCCAGGCGCTGCGCCACTTTGCTACCTTTGCTTACGGCCTGCATCTGGCCGAAGAGAACGTACAGCTGGAGCAGTTGCTGGCGCTCTCTTCGCCGATCTATCGGTTGGAACTGGCAATGGTGGGGCGGCTATTTGCTCAGGATCCGCAGCTGTACGCCGATATCATCATGTCTTCTGAAGACAATATTCATCTGATCAAACGCTACTATCAGCGCTTTGGTGAGGCGATCAAGCTACTGGAACAGGGCGACAAGCAGGCCTTTATTCAAAGCTTCCAGAAGGTGGAGCACTGGTTTGGTGATTATGCCCAGCGCTTCCTGGTTGAGAGCCGTTCTTTGCTGCGCCAGGCGAACGATAGCCGTCAATAGAGGGGAAAGGGTTCGGCTTAGCCGAACCCTTTTTGCTACTTAAGACGGATTGACCGGCACCACGTTTTCGCTTGGATAGCAGCCCAGCACTTTCAGCGAGCGGGTGATCGGTGTCAGCCCTTTCAACGCTTTCTCCATCGCTACAGAACGCAGGTTAGCCTGCACATCAATGTAAAACATCTCTTCCCACGGGTTACCGTTGATCGGGCGTGATTCCAGCTTGGTCATGATGATGCCATTGTCACGTAGCACCAACAGAGCTTCCACCAGAGCACCGGATTGTTGACCGGTGGCCATGATCAGCGTGGTTTTGGCCGGAACCTGCTCGGAAACCTCAATCGCCTTACGCGCCAGAATAATGAAGCGAGTGATGTTCTGCTGCTGGTTAGCCAGGTTATGTTCCAGTACCTGCAGATTGTACAGCGCACCACCGGCCTCGCTGCCTAACGCCGCAGCTTTTGGCGAGTTCAGCTTGGCGACCTTCTCCATAGCGGCGGCGGTGCTTTCGCAATACTCGATCTTCCAGTGTGGATAGCGGTTCAAATACTGGCTGCACTGCTGGAAAGGTTGCGGGTGGCTATAGACGGTTTCGATCTGCTGCAGATCGGTGTCGCTGGCTACCAGCACGCAGTGATCGATCGGCAAGGTTAACTCACCCACGATCGACAGGCTGGTATGTTGCAGCAGGTCGTACACATCGTTGATAGAGCCGGAGCTGGTGTTCTCGATGGGCAAAATGGCGTAATCCGCCTGGCCGGTTTCCACCTGGGTAAAGATGTCCTGGAATTTCTGACAGCCGCATTCGATGAGCTGATCGAAATGGCGGGCGGCGTACTGGCGGGCGGCCAGATGTGAGTAAGAGCCTTTTGGCCCCAGGAAGGCAATGCGCGCGGAATGTTGGCTGGTCTGGTTAAGCTGGTGCTGCAACAGGGCCTGCTGGGTCAGCACGGAGTCTTCGATAATCAGCTGGAACAGGCGAGTGACGTAAAAACCATCGAGGTCATAAGGTTTGGCCGCGCTGATCAAGGCGTCCAACAGATCGCGCTCACGCTCTTTATCGCGGATCGGGCGGTGCGAATGCAGTTTGGTTTTGCCCACCTCCACCGCCAGTTCACGGCGCTCTGCCAGCAGGGCCAGCAATTTCATATCCAGTGCGCTGATGCGTTCGCGCAGCACGAGTAACGGGTTATCAGTCATAATCAGCTTTGCCTTGTATTCTTCTAATCCCGTCGTCTTGCAAGCCGCAGCTTGAAGCCCAGCGGGGCGGGTTGTCATATAGCCATAAAAAAAGCCCCCTGCTTGAGGAGGCTTGGTTGTTCGTCTTCGCATTCTTTCTCACACGACGAAACGCCTCCCAATCAGGGGAAGGTAAAAAAGAATGCGAAGAAAAACGGTTTACGGCTCATGGCGTTCCAAAATGTGTGTAAATCAGGGTTTAAAGTAACCGCTGGCTTTTCATTGTGTCAATAGAAACCGGCAGACAAAAAACGCGCCCTAGGGCGCGTTTGATGTGAAACAATCACTTGCAGAGTTATTCCTCTTCTTCCTGCGTGATTACTGGAGCCAGGTCTTTCACGCTGGCATAAGCGCGGCGTGCCTCGCTTTTGTGTTGTACCTTGTTCAACTGACGCTCAAGTTTGGCAATCAGGTCATTAACGGCGGTATACATGTCTTCATGTTTGGCGCTGGCAACCAGCGGACCGTTAGGCGTGGTAATGGTGGCGTCGACGGCAAACCCTTTAGGTTCTTTAGATAAGACGATGTGTGGGTTGATCAGCTGCGCCTGCCACTTTTCCAGTTTACTGAGACGGTCTTCGACATGATTACGGATTGCGGGGGTGATATCCATTTGTTTGCTGGTAATGTTGAGTGTCATATAACTTACCTCTCTGTCTTTCCGTCTTGGATAGATTCAGCATACCGCTCTTTTTGCCGAAATGCGTGATGGAAAACACAAATTTTTGTCACTTTTTGCAAAGTTAGTTCAATCTGTGATTTAGCATCTGAAACTGCCATCTAACGCTTGAGTCTTGGCAGCAGAACGCGCATTATCGATAGGTTAACCGGTGGTGCAGCCTTGCTAACACCGTGTTTTTGCTTGTGTATTTATCCTTAAAACGGCTGAATTTGCAGCAAATGAAAACGGCAGCCGAAGCTGCCGTTTTGTTTTTGTGCCCATCTCAAAGACTCAAGACGCGTTGGCGGCGATGATTTTCGCTACCTTGTCGGCCTGAGCATTCAATTGCAACTGGCGATAGGCGTTTTCCATCAGCGGCAGCGCATCGCGGGTCGCTTTGGTATCCGGGAATTCACGCATCATCTGCTCAACGCGATTAACTACCGCGACGTAAGCGCCACGTTTAGTGTAGTATTCCGCCACTGAGAGCTCGTACTTGGATAGACGGTCCTTCAGGAATACCAGACGCTTGTAGGCATCGGTCGCGTATTGGCTGTTCGGATACTGCTGGATCAGCTGGCTGAAGTCGCGGAATGCGGCGCGGGCATGCTGTGGATCGCGGTCAGAACGGTCAACCCCGAAGAAGCCTTGCAGTGCACTGTCATCCAACGCCATATCTGTCAGACCGCGCATGTACATGACGTAGTCGATGTTCGGATGCGTTGGGTTCAGACGCATAAAGCGATCGATAGAGGCCTGTGCCAAAGGTAAATCGGCAGATTTATAGTAGGCATAAATCAGATCCAATTGGACCTGCTGAGAGTACGGCCCGAATGGATAGCGGTTATCTAACGCTTCGAGTTGCGTAATCGCGCCCTTAAAGTTACCGTCCTGCAGTTTTTGCTGGGCAGTAGCATAGATTTCCGAAGGCGGGCTGTCGGGAACCGTATCCTTGGATGTGGAGCAACCTGCCAGCGCCAGGCTCAACGTGGCTGCCGCCACCAGATATTTCATACGCGTCATGACGTTTAGATTATCCTCAGGGTGTTATTTTGGGAGACTGTCCGTTAAGCTCCCGACAAAAGACCAGTTACAATAGCACATTATATTAAACGGCATCGCCGTGAAAACCCAACGTTAACGAAGAAGCTGCATATGGCACAACAAGTACAACTCACCGCAACGGTGGCCGAAACTCAACTCGGACAACGTTTAGATCAGGCTTTGGCCGAATTGTTCCCTGATTATTCAAGATCTCGCATAAAAGAATGGATCCTGGAAGACAGGGTACAGGTCAATGGCAAAACGATAAACAAGCCGAAAGAGAAGGTACTGGGGGGAGAGACGGTCGCCATTGATGCACAGATTGAAGAAGATGCCCGTTGGGAACCGCAAGACATCCCGCTGGATATCGTCTATGAAGACGCCGATATTCTGGTGATCAACAAGCCTCGCGGCCTGGTGGTGCACCCAGGTGCGGGTAATCCGGATGGGACGGTGCTTAATGCATTGTTACATTATTTCCCGGAGATTGCCGACGTACCGCGTGCCGGTATCGTTCACCGTTTGGATAAAGATACCACCGGCCTGATGGTGGTTGCCAAAACCGTTCCGGCGCAAACCCGCCTGGTTGAGGCATTGCAGGAGCGTGAGATCACCCGTGAGTACGAAGCGGTAGCGATCGGCACCATGACCGCGGGTGGCACGGTGGAGCAACCTATTGCCCGCCACTCCACCAAACGTACTCACATGGCCGTGCACCCAATGGGCAAACCTGCGGTGACTCATTACCGCATTATGGAACATTTCCGCGCCCATACCCGTTTGCGCTTGCGCCTGGAAACCGGCCGTACGCACCAGATCCGTGTGCATATGGCGTATATCGACCATCCGCTGGTGGGCGATCAACTCTACGGTGGCCGTCCACGTCCGCCAAAAGGGGCGTCAGAGGCCTTTATCAACACGTTGCGCGGCTTTGACCGTCAGGCACTGCACGCAACCATGTTGCGCCTGTATCATCCGATCAGCGGTATCCAGATGGAATGGCATGCGCCAATCCCACAGGATATGGTCGATCTGATCAACGCGCTGAAGCTCGATACCGAAGAATTCAAAGATCAGATGAATTGGTAATGAGTTCGCTGATTGTACCCGATTGGCCGCTGCCTGCAGGGGTAACAGCCTGCAGCTCCACTCGTCATGGCGGTGTCAGCCTTCCTCCCTACGACTCGCTGAATCTGGGTGAGCACGTTGGTGATGATGCACAGGCCGTGGCGCGTAACCGCCAATGTTTGGTCACGGCCGCTGGCTTGCCGCAGATGCCGCTATGGCTGGAGCAGGTACATGGTACTCGTGTACTGACGCTGGATGGCCAAACGCCTGAAGATTTGCGCGCCGATGCGGTTTACAGCAATGTGGCCGGGTTGGTCTGCGCAGTGATGACGGCGGATTGCCTACCGGTACTGTTTGCTTCACAAGCGGGGGATGAAGTTGCCGCCGCGCATGCCGGTTGGCGTGGCTTATGTCATGGCGTGCTGGAAAATACCGTGGCGCGCTTTGCTGCCGCACCAGAAAACATCACTGCCTGGCTCGGCCCGGCAATCGGCCCAAGCCGGTTCGAAGTTGGGGCTGAAGTGCGTGCGGCATTTATGGATATTGATAGCGCCGCCGCCGCCGCTTTTATTCCCCACGGTGAAAAATTCCTCGCAGACCTCTATCTTTTGGCTCGTCAGCGCCTGCAAGGTGCTGGTATTTTCGCCATTTATGGCGGTAATCGTTGCACAATGAACGAAATGAGTCATTTTTTCTCCTATCGGCGCGACGGAACAACCGGACGTATGGCAAGTTTGATCTGGGTGAGATAACCTACTGCCCTAGGACGATCCACTGATGCATGACGTTGTACTCATAATATAGTGTCGAGATAACCTTGAAAATTTGAGGGATGACCTCATTTAATCTCCAGTAGCAATTTTGACCTACATTGGAGGTGTTATGCGTCTGGATCGTCTTACTAACAAATTCCAGCTTGCCCTCGCCGATGCCCAGTCTTTGGCCCTTGGGCGCGACAATCAATTTATTGAACCGTTACATCTGATGAGCGCCCTGCTCAATCAGGATGGGGGGACGGTTCGTCCATTACTGACTTCTGCCGGGATTGATGCTGCGCGAGTGCGTACCGACATCGATCAGGCATTGTCTCGTCTGCCGCAGGTTGAAGGTACCGGTGGGGATGTTCAACCCTCACACGAACTGGTACGTGTCCTCAACCTTTGCGACAAGCTGGCGCAAAAGCGGGCAGACAAGTTTATTTCATCCGAGCTGTTTGTGCTGGCGGTGCTTGAAGATCGCGGTAACTTGACCGATCTGCTGAAAGCAGCCGGTGCTACAGCGGACAAAATAGCCAAAGCCATTGAACAAATGCGGGGGGGAGACAGCGTGGATGACCAAGGTGCTGAAGATCAGCGTCAGGCTCTGAAAAAATACACTATCGATCTCACTGAGCGTGCGGAACAGGGCAAGCTTGACCCGGTGATTGGCCGTGATGAAGAGATCCGCCGCACCATTCAGGTGCTGCAACGCCGTACCAAAAACAACCCGGTACTGATTGGTGAGCCTGGTGTCGGTAAAACCGCCATCGTTGAAGGCTTGGCTCAGCGCATTATCAACGGCGAAGTTCCCGAAGGGCTGAAGCATAAACGTGTGCTTTCCCTGGATATGGGCGCGTTGATTGCCGGGGCGAAATACCGGGGCGAATTTGAAGAACGCCTGAAGGCGGTGCTGAGCGATCTTTCCAAACAGGAAGGCAGCGTCATCCTGTTCATCGATGAGCTGCATACCATGGTGGGTGCCGGTAAAGCCGATGGCGCGATGGATGCTGGCAACATGCTCAAACCCGCGCTTGCCCGTGGGGAACTGCACTGCGTAGGGGCGACCACGCTAAACGAGTATCGCCAATATATAGAGAAGGATGCTGCGCTGGAGCGCCGCTTCCAGAAAGTCTATGTCGCGGAACCGAGCGTGGAAGACACCATCGCCATCCTGCGTGGCCTGAAAGAACGCTATGAGCTGCATCACCACGTGCAGATAACGGACCCGGCGATCGTAGCAGCGGCGACATTGTCGCACCGCTATGTTTCCGACCGTCAGTTGCCGGATAAGGCCATCGACCTGATCGATGAGGCCGCCTCCAGCATTCGCATGCAGATGGACTCCAAACCGGAATCGCTCGATCGCCTGGAGCGCCGCATCATCCAGTTGAAACTGGAAGAGCAGGCACTGAACAAGGAATCGGATGACGCCAGTAAGAAACGCTTGGAAATGCTGAGTAGCGAGCTGGAGCAGAAAGAGCGCGAATACTCAGAACTGGAAGAAGAGTGGAAAGCGGAGAAGGCTTCGCTGTCTGGTACCCAAAATATCAAGGCGGAACTGGAGCAGGCCAAGATCACGCTGGAGCAGGCGCGCCGCGTAGGTGACCTTGGTCGCATGTCTGAACTGCAGTATGGCAAAATCCCTGAGCTGGAAAAACAGCTTGAGGCGGCCACGCAGGCAGAAGGCAAAACCATGAAGCTGCTGCGTAACCGCGTTACCGACGCCGAAATCGCCGAAGTGTTGGCGAAAGCGACCGGTATCCCGGTGGCCAGAATGCTGGAAGGTGAGCGCGACAAACTGCTGCGTCTGGAGCAGGAACTGCACTCACGGGTGATTGGCCAGGATGAAGCGGTGAACGCGGTGTCCAATGCCATTCGCCGTAGCCGTGCCGGTCTTTCCGATCCAAACCGGCCGATCGGTTCATTCCTGTTCCTGGGGCCTACCGGGGTGGGTAAAACCGAACTGTGTAAGGCGCTGGCTGGGTTCCTGTTCGACAGTGATGACGCGATGGTGCGTATCGACATGTCCGAGTTTATGGAGAAACACTCCGTATCGCGGCTGGTGGGTGCGCCTCCAGGCTATGTCGGTTATGAAGAGGGCGGTTATCTGACAGAAGCGGTGCGCCGTCGTCCATATTCAGTGATCCTGTTGGACGAAGTGGAAAAAGCGCACCCAGACGTGTTCAACATCCTGTTACAGGTGTTGGATGACGGACGTCTGACAGACGGACAAGGTCGTACCGTTGATTTCCGTAATACCGTGGTGATCATGACCTCTAACCTGGGTTCCGATCTGATCCAGGAGCATTTCGGTCAGATGAGCTATCCACAGATGAAGGAATCGGTCATGGAGATGGTGAGCCAACATTTCCGTCCGGAATTCATCAACCGTATCGACGAAGTGGTGGTGTTCCATCCGCTCGGTCAGAAACATATCGCGCAGATTGCCAAGATCCAGTTGGCTCGTCTGTACCAGCGTCTGGAAGAGCGTGGCTACGAAGTCAGTATCACGGAGCCAGCCTTGGAGCTGTTGGGCAAAACGGGTTACGACCCAGTGTATGGTGCGCGGCCGTTGAAACGTGCTATCCAGCAGGAAATCGAAAACCCGCTGGCACAGCAAATCTTGTCTGGCAAGTTGATCCCAGGCAAACCGGTGACGCTGGACGTGGAAAACGACCATATCGTTGCCAAGCAATAAAAGTAGTTGCTGGTAGCTATATAGAAGGGGGCGGTTTTTACCGCCCCCTTTTGTTTGGGTTTAGCCTGGTTGACGGGTTTTCGGTGTTCAACAACATGAAATCAGCGTCTTTTAGACTAATAATTATCCTAAAACGTCCGTTTTGGCTGATATTTGAGCGCTTGAAAAGTTTTTTGCATTTAGGGGTTGCGCCCTTCTGAGAACTCCCTATAATGCGCCTCCACTGACCGGGAACAACGACTCCTCTAACGAGAACCAGTCGCCCAGGCAGGAAGTGTCAAGCCGGTGAAAACACCGAAATAAAGGTTGACTCTTCAGAGGAATCGCGTAGTATACGCCACCTCGAGTTAGCAAGCGAAAGCGCGTAACTCACTGCTCTTTAACAATTTATCAGACAATCTGTGTGGGCACTCACAAGACGATATCCAGCTACTTCGGTAGCAAAAAAATATCAAGTCTTGAAGAGTGACCAAGCAGTCATTCATGCGAATGAATGATTACGAAAGTTAATTTTCGAGCATCGCTGCACGAGTTGCAGCAAATCAAGCTTTTAATTGAAGAGTTTGATCATGGCTCAGATTGAACGCTGGCGGCAGGCCTAACACATGCAAGTCGAGCGGTAGCACAAGGAGCTTGCTCCTGGGTGACGAGCGGCGGACGGGTGAGTAATGTCTGGGAAACTGCCCGATGGAGGGGGATAACTACTGGAAACGGTAGCTAATACCGCATAACGTCTTCGGACCAAAGTGGGGGACCTTCGGGCCTCACACCATCGGATGTGCCCAGATGGGATTAGCTAGTAGGTGAGGTAATGGCTCACCTAGGCGACGATCCCTAGCTGGTCTGAGAGGATGACCAGCCACACTGGAACTGAGACACGGTCCAGACTCCTACGGGAGGCAGCAGTGGGGAATATTGCACAATGGGCGCAAGCCTGATGCAGCCATGCCGCGTGTGTGAAGAAGGCCTTCGGGTTGTAAAGCACTTTCAGCGAGGAGGAAGGGTTCGGTGTTAATAGCACTGTTCATTGACGTTACTCGCAGAAGAAGCACCGGCTAACTCCGTGCCAGCAGCCGCGGTAATACGGAGGGTGCAAGCGTTAATCGGAATTACTGGGCGTAAAGCGCACGCAGGCGGTTTGTTAAGTCAGATGTGAAATCCCCGAGCTTAACTTGGGAACTGCATTTGAAACTGGCAAGCTAGAGTCTTGTAGAGGGGGGTAGAATTCCAGGTGTAGCGGTGAAATGCGTAGAGATCTGGAGGAATACCGGTGGCGAAGGCGGCCCCCTGGACAAAGACTGACGCTCAGGTGCGAAAGCGTGGGGAGCAAACAGGATTAGATACCCTGGTAGTCCACGCTGTAAACGATGTCGACTTGGAGGTTGTGCCCTTGAGGCGTGGCTTCCGGAGCTAACGCGTTAAGTCGACCGCCTGGGGAGTACGGCCGCAAGGTTAAAACTCAAATGAATTGACGGGGGCCCGCACAAGCGGTGGAGCATGTGGTTTAATTCGATGCAACGCGAAGAACCTTACCTACTCTTGACATCCACAGAACTTTCCAGAGATGGATTGGTGCCTTCGGGAACTGTGAGACAGGTGCTGCATGGCTGTCGTCAGCTCGTGTTGTGAAATGTTGGGTTAAGTCCCGCAACGAGCGCAACCCTTATCCTTTGTTGCCAGCGCGTAATGGCGGGAACTCAAAGGAGACTGCCGGTGATAAACCGGAGGAAGGTGGGGATGACGTCAAGTCATCATGGCCCTTACGAGTAGGGCTACACACGTGCTACAATGGCATATACAAAGAGAAGCGAACTCGCGAGAGCAAGCGGACCTCATAAAGTATGTCGTAGTCCGGATCGGAGTCTGCAACTCGACTCCGTGAAGTCGGAATCGCTAGTAATCGTAGATCAGAATGCTACGGTGAATACGTTCCCGGGCCTTGTACACACCGCCCGTCACACCATGGGAGTGGGTTGCAAAAGAAGTAGGTAGCTTAACCTTCGGGAGGGCGCTTACCACTTTGTGATTCATGACTGGGGTGAAGTCGTAACAAGGTAACCGTAGGGGAACCTGCGGTTGGATCACCTCCTTACCTAAAGATATGCAGTTGCGTGCAGTGTCCACACAGATTGTCTGATGAAAAGTAATGAGCAAACAAAACCTTGTGGTATAGGTAAGTGCCGGGAAGTTTGTGACTGTCTAGTGCAGTGACAAATAACAATGGCGCTCGATTTTTCACGAAAAATCTCACCTTTACCCGAAATTATCGAATCAGTGATTCGATAAGCAAATTTCGGGTCCCCATCGTCTAGAGGCCTAGGACACTGCCCTTTCACGGCTGTAACAGGGGTTCGAATCCCCTTGGGGACGCCATCCGATAATGAGTGAAAGACATTATCACCGGTCATGCGTGACTGATTATCTTAAAGATGACTCTTGCGAGTCGTGTTTAAGATATTGCTCTTTAACAATCTGGAACAAGCTGAAAATTGAAACATGACAGCTGAAACTTATCCCTCCGTAGAAGTACTGGGGTAAGGATTAACCTGTCATAGAGTCTCTCAAATAAACAGCACGACAGTGTCTTCTGTTTGCAGAAACACCTTCGGGTTGTGAGGTTAAGTGACTAAGCGTACACGGTGGATGCCTAGGCAGTCAGAGGCGATGAAGGGCGTGCTAATCTGCGAAAAGTGTCGGTAAGGTGATATGAACCGTTATAACCGGCAATACCCGAATGGGGAAACCCAGTGTGTTTCGACACACTATCGTATGGTGAATACATAGCCATACGAGGCGAACCGGGGGAACTGAAACATCTAAGTACCCCGAGGAAAAGAAATCAACCGAGATTCCCCTAGTAGCGGCGAGCGAACGGGGAACAGCCCAGAACCTGAATCAGTTCTTGTGTTAGTGGAAGCGTCTGGAAAGTCGCGCAGCAAAGGGTGATAGCCCCGTACACTAAAATGCATTAACTGTGAGTTCGATGAGTAGGGCGGGACACGTGACATCCTGTCTGAATATGGGGGGACCATCCTCCAAGGCTAAATACTCCTGACTGACCGATAGTGAACCAGTACCGTGAGGGAAAGGCGAAAAGAACCCCGGCGAGGGGAGTGAAATAGAACCTGAAACCGTGTACGTACAAGCAGTGGGAGCACCTTCGTGGTGTGACTGCGTACCTTTTGTATAATGGGTCAGCGACTTATATTTTGTAGCAAGGTTAACCGTATAGGGGAGCCGTAGGGAAACCGAGTCTTAACTGGGCGAATAGTTGCAAGGTATAGACCCGAAACCCGGTGATCTAGCCATGGGCAGGTTGAAGGTTGGGTAACACTAACTGGAGGACCGAACCGACTAATGTTGAAAAATTAGCGGATGACTTGTGGCTGGGGGTGAAAGGCCAATCAAACCGGGAGATAGCTGGTTCTCCCCGAAAGCTATTTAGGTAGCGCCTCGTGAACTCATCTTCGGGGGTAGAGCACTGTTTCGGCTAGGGGGCCATCCCGGCTTACCAAACCGATGCAAACTCCGAATACCGAAGAATGTTATCACGGGAGACACACGGCGGGTGCTAACGTCCGTCGTGAAGAGGGAAACAACCCAGACCGCCAGCTAAGGTCCCAAAGTCATGGTTAAGTGGGAAACGATGTGGGAAGGCATAGACAGCCAGGATGTTGGCTTAGAAGCAGCCATCATTTAAAGAAAGCGTAATAGCTCACTGGTCGAGTCGGCCTGCGCGGAAGATGTAACGGGGCTAAACCATGCACCGAAGCTGCGGCAGCGACGCTCAGGCGTTGTTGGGTAGGGGAGCGTTCTGTAAGCCGTTGAAGGTGAACTGTGAGGTTTGCTGGAGGTATCAGAAGTGCGAATGCTGACATAAGTAACGATAAAGCGGGTGAAAAACCCGCTCGCCGGAAGACCAAGGGTTCCTGTCCAACGTTAATCGGGGCAGGGTGAGTCGACCCCTAAGGCGAGGCCGAAAGGCGTAGTCGATGGGAAACAGGTTAATATTCCTGTACTCGGTGTTACTGCGAAGGGGGGACGGAGAAGGCTAGGCTAGCCGGGCGACGGTTGTCCCGGTTTAAGCGTGTAGGGGGGTGTTCCTGGTAAATCCGGAACGCTACCAACCCTGAGGCGTGATGACGATGCACTACGGTGCAGAAGTAGTTGATGCCCTGCTTCCAGGAAAAGCCTCTAAGCATCAGGTAACATCAAATCGTACCCCAAACCGACACAGGTGGTCAGGTAGAGAATACCAAGGCGCTTGAGAGAACTCGGGTGAAGGAACTAGGCAAAATGGTGCCGTAACTTCGGGAGAAGGCACGCTGGCGCGTAGGTGAAGAGACTTGCTCTCGGAGCTGAAGCCAGTCGCAGATACCAGCTGGCTGCAACTGTTTAATAAAAACACAGCACTGTGCAAACACGAAAGTGGACGTATACGGTGTGACGCCTGCCCGGTGCTGGAAGGTTAATTGATGGGGTCAGCCGCAAGGCGAAGCTCTTGATCGAAGCCCCAGTAAACGGCGGCCGTAACTATAACGGTCCTAAGGTAGCGAAATTCCTTGTCGGGTAAGTTCCGACCTGCACGAATGGCGTAATGATGGCCAGGCTGTCTCCACCCGAGACTCAGTGAAATTGAACTCGCTGTGAAGATGCAGTGTACCCGCGGCAAGACGGAAAGACCCCGTGAACCTTTACTATAGCTTGACACTGAACATTGAGCCTTGATGTGTAGGATAGGTGGGAGGCTTTGAAGTGTGGACGCCAGTCTGCATGGAGCCAACCTTGAAATACCACCCTTTAATGTTTGATGTTCTAACTCGGCCCCGTGATCCGGGGTGAGGACAGTGTCTGGTGGGTAGTTTGACTGGGGCGGTCTCCTCCCAAAGAGTAACGGAGGAGCACGAAGGTTAGCTAATCACGGTCGGACATCGTGAGGTTAGTGCAAAGGCATAAGCTAGCTTGACTGCGAGAGTGACGGCTCGAGCAGGTACGAAAGTAGGTCTTAGTGATCCGGTGGTTCTGAATGGAAGGGCCATCGCTCAACGGATAAAAGGTACTCCGGGGATAACAGGCTGATACCGCCCAAGAGTTCATATCGACGGCGGTGTTTGGCACCTCGATGTCGGCTCATCACATCCTGGGGCTGAAGTAGGTCCCAAGGGTATGGCTGTTCGCCATTTAAAGTGGTACGCGAGCTGGGTTTAGAACGTCGTGAGACAGTTCGGTCCCTATCTGCCGTGGGCGTTGGAAGATTGAGAGGGGTTGCTCCTAGTACGAGAGGACCGGAGTGAACGCACCACTGGTGTTCGGGTTGTCATGCCAATGGCACTGCCCGGTAGCTAAGTGCGGAAAAGATAAGCGCTGAAAGCATCTAAGCGCGAAACTTGCCTCGAGATGAGTCTTCCCTGGGCCTTTAAGGCCCCTGAAGGAACGTTTAAGACTAAGACGTTGATAGGCTGGGTGTGTAAGTGCAGCGATGCATTGAGCTAACCAGTACTAATGATCCGTGAGGCTTAACCTTACAACACCGAAGGTGTTTTAGAGTAGACGACAATTTTCAGCGACGTTCCGAGATTGGTTCTGGTGGTTACGAAAGTAACGGCCAAGAATGAAACAGAATTTGCCTGGCGGCAATAGCGCGGTGGTCCCACCTGACCCCATGCCGAACTCAGAAGTGAAACGCCGTAGCGCCGATGGTAGTGTGGGGTCTCCCCATGCGAGAGTAGGACACTGCCAGGCATCAAATAAACGTTATCAGTATGACACCTGGTAATGCGCGAAATCACCCAGGTGGTTTTGCCAGCATCGAAAGATGCGACGTAAAAGAATCGGTGGAGCGGTAGTTCAGTTGGTTAGAATACCTGCCTGTCACGCAGGGGGTCGCGGGTTCGAGCCCCGTCCGTTCCGCCACTTAATTGATAAGCCCTGAGTCTCTGACTCAGGGCTTTTTCATTTGCTTAAATTGAACACCCCAATGGTTTATTCCTGCCTCAATTAGCGTCAATTTCTGATTATTGTTGCCAATTAATCAAAAGTCTTATGCACAATAGGGCGTTTTTGATCAACAAAACTGCTGCCATAATCCTCTCAAGCTGTTTTGATAAACAAACCGAGAGAACATAATTATGAGCATCCCTGCATTTGGCTTAGGTACCTTCCGTCTACAAGATCAAGTGGTGATCGATTCCGTGAGCACCGCTCTGGAACTGGGCTACCGTGCCATCGACACCGCACAAATCTATGAGAACGAAGCGGCCGTTGGCCAAGCTATCGTAGCCAGCGGCGTGAAACGTGAAGAGCTATTTATCACCACCAAAATCTGGATCGCCAACCTGGGCAAAGACCAACTGATCCCAAGTCTGCAAGAAAGCCTGAAAAAGCTGCAAACCTCCTATGTGGATCTGACCCTGATCCATTGGCCGTCACCGAACGATGAAATCTCGGTTGCCGAGTCGATGGCGGAGTTGGTGAAGGCTAAGGAACTCGGACTGACGCGCCAGATTGGTATTTCCAACTTCACCGTTGAACTGATGCAGCGTGCTATTGATGCGGTGGGTGCTGATGCGATCGCCACCAACCAAATCGAACTCTCACCGTATCTGCAAAACCGTCAGGTGGTTGAATTTGCGCAACAGCATGGCATTGGCATCACCTCTTATATGACGTTGGCTTATGGCAAGGCGCTGCAGGATGAAGTCATCAACAATATCGCCAAGCGCCGTGATGTGACGGCGGCTCAGGTGATCCTGGCTTGGGCTATGCAACTGGGTTATGCGGTGATCCCGTCCTCGACCAAGCGTGAAAACCTGGCGAGCAATCTGTTGGCCCAGCAACTGACGCTGTCTGATGATGAAATGGCTGAGATTGCTGCATTAGAATGCAATGGCCGTCTGGTTAGCCCGGAAGGTCTGGCACCAAACTGGGATTGATAGGTTGGCCGTCTGTGGCTTTGAGGCCACAGACGGCTTAGCTTGTTTTAACGAGCGATCTTTTGGTGTAGGGCGATAATCTCACGGCCCATTTCCATCAGCATAATCGCGTTCATCAGATGGTCCTGTGCATGGACCATCACCAGATGAACCGGGATTTTACCGCTGCCTTCGTCCATTTCGATCAGTTTGGTCTGCACGTGATGAGCGCCAGAGAGTGCCTCCTGCGCTTGTTGCATATACTGTTCAGCCTGCACGAAATCTTCATCTTCGCGCGCACAGCGCATGGCTTGAAACACCAGACTGCGGGCGTAACCCGCATTGGCAATCAGTTCCATCACCTCGTTTTCCAAATCCATTTCAGGCCTCCTCAATCAGTGCCAGGGCTTGATCCAATACCTTGTCACCCTTCATGGTGCCGTAGGCCATCATATCGATGCAGGCGACTTTTTTATGGTGCTCTTGGGCAATCTTCTCGCACTCGGCCAGCTTATAGCGGATCTGCGGCCCCAGCAGCGCGACGTCAAATTCGGTTACCGCCGTTTTGTATTCACGGATCGACTTGGCACAGATCTCGGCGTCAATACCGCGCGCAATGGCTGCTTCCTGCATCTTTTTCACCAGCAGACTGGTGGACATACCCAAGTCACACACTAACAGGATCTTTTTCATGTTATTTCTCCAGGCGTTCCAGCAAATGCTGGATTAAAAGTGGGATCGGTCGGCCAGAGGCCACGCTACGGCCATTTTCGCGCCACAGCGCGGTACCGCTGATATCAAGGTGCGCCCAGGGAATATCCGCCGGGCTGAAACGGCTTAGGAAGTAGGCGGCAGAGGTACTGATAGCCGCATTGTTGGTCGGCGTGTTGCACAGATCGGCAATATGGCTCTCGACCTGTTTGCTGAAACGATCATCCAAAGGCAGCGACCACAGAGGATCTCCACTACGCAAGCCTGCCTGAGTGAGATCGTGACGCAGGTTTTCATCCTCGGTCATCAGGCCGCTAAGATCGTAACCCAAGGCTTTGACCACCGCGCCGGTGAGCGTAGCCAGATCGATCACGTATTCTGGCGGCTGCTGATTATGGGTCAACCTGCTGGCGTAGGCGATGCCATCGGCCAGTACCAGCCGCCCCTCGGCATCGGTGTTATTGATTTCCACGGTTAAGCCGCTGTAGCTGGTTGCGACATCGCCTGGGCGCATCGCTGCCGGGCCAATCATATTTTCGGCCAGCGCCAGTACGCCTACCAGACGGACCGGCAGCTTGAGTTCTGCCACGGCCAGCATCAGGCCAAAGACGTTAGCTGCGCCACACATGTCATATTTCATGGTGTACATGCCATCGCCACCTTTTAGCCACAGGCCGCCGGTATCGAAGGTGATACCTTTGCCCACGTAGGCGCTGAAGGGGCCAGTGTCGCTCCCCTGGTAACGTATCACCACCAGACGCGGAGGATTATCGGCACCTTTACCAACCGCCTGTAGCAAGCCAAGACCCTGTTCAGCGATCTGCTGTTCATCCAACACTTCGCAACTCAGGCTGGGATAGGGGGCAATCTGGCAGGCGATCTCGCTGGCGAAAAATGCTGGGGTACAACGATCGCTTGGCATGTCGGCAATGCGTCGTGCTGCCTTCATCCCTATGGCGGTGGCAGCCGCTTGAGACAATCGCTGCTCGAGAGTGGCTCGTTGCTCCGGCTGGCAATAGAATACCAACTCCTGGATACGCGGTGTGGGTGCTGCTTCTGCCTTTTTCAGACCGAGATCGCTCAGTTGGTAATCCAGGTTGAACAGGAAATGCAGCAGAGGGGGCAGTGCCAGCAGGCTACGGTGGTCAAACACCGTACAGTCGACGATCAACTGCGTAATAGAGCCGCTGCGTAGTCGAGGACGCAGTGCGGTGACCAGCTTGCTGGTTTGCCCATCGAGCCAGAACGTTTTTGGCAACAGTGTGACGCGACCTGCCGGAGCACAGCCATAGGCGCAGTCGGCGGTTTGCTGTTGGGCGGTGGCCTGTAGTTCCTGTAACAGGGCAGCATTGCAGGGTAATTGCAGTGGGCTGCCGGGATAGCTAATCACATGGCTGTTAACTTCCCATGAGGGGATTTCACTCAGTAATCGATAATTAATCAAAATGGATCTCCTCAATCGGCGCACGAATGCGCTCGGCATAGTCGGTTAGCCATTGCTTGCTGGCTGGAGTGTAGTGGGTATGCTCGGCACGGCGTTCTGCCAGGTACACCGTCGGTGGCTGGATGGCGCTGGCGACCACAAACGAGAAGGTTTTGATATTGGTAGAGATGCCGAATTCTCCCTGCCGATTCATGCAGACTACGGAGAGATCGCCCACCCGGCCAAAGCGGGCAATCAGGCGGTCTTCCAGCTCGAAGACGACCGAATCGGCCGCCTGTTGTGGTGTCATACCTTGCTGCATACGGCGCACGATCTCATAGCTGGTGCAGCCTTTCATCAGGTCTTCACCCACGCCCGTGGCGGTTGCCGCACCGATCTGGCTGTCACAGTAGAAACCGGAGCCAATCACCGGTGAATCACCCAGGCGGCCACGGCGTTTCATAAACAAGCCGCTGGTAGATGTGGCCACGCTCATTGAGCCATGCAAATCGAGGCCGATAATGCCGACGGTATCGTGACCATCGTAGGGGCTAAGGCCCTTATCGATGGTTTCGCGGCAACGTTTACGATAGTGCTGGGTTGCTCGCTCGGTGAGCATGGTCTTGTCGGCAAAACCTTGGCTAAGGGCCCACTCACGTGCGCCAGCGCCCACCAGGACGCTGTTGAAGCGTTCGCGGCTCAGCGCTTGGGCAACCTTCACCGGGTTGGCGATATCCACCAGGTTACCAACGGCACCAAAGGCCAGCGTATCGCCATCCATAAAGGCTGCATCCAGTTCTACCTCACCATTTTCGGTAGGCAGACCGCCGAAACCGACAGATTTATAAAACGGAAAGTCCTCCACTTCCGCCACCGCGCTAACCACGCTTTGTGCGGCGCTTGCTCCGGCTTTCAGTGTTTCACTGGCCTGGGTGACGCCTTCCAGTGCCATACGCCAGGTTGCAATCATTCCCCACATATCAAACTCCTGATGTTTCGGCTGCGCGATATTGTTTGTCCAAAATGCGCAGGAAAGGCAGATAAAGCATGGCGCCGATCAGCAGGTTAACGATCTGCATCAGGCTGCCACTCAAATGGCCGGTCACGATAAAGCCACTGATCACCGGCGGCAGCGTCCAGGGGATAAATACCCCGGTGGTGACGGCGACGGCCCCCACCTTCATCGCCACGTATTGCACGGTAACCAACACCACCGGGACCAGGTTGAAGGGGATCAGCATGATAGGGTTCATGATCACCGGCAGGCCAAACAGGATCGGTTCATTAATGTTGAAGATTGAAGCCGCAGCCCCCATGCGACCTACTTCGCGGATGCTGTTGCTACGGGCAAAGAACAGAATGGCGATCACCAGCGACAGGGTGGCACCAGCGCCGCCCATCCAGATCATATCGAAGAACTGTTCGGTAACGATGTGCGGTGGCGTGACCCCGGCCTGGATAGCGGCGATGTTGTCGGTCTGGTTTTCCATCCACAGCGGGCGGATGATACCGTTGACCATCGAACCGGAGTTGATCCCCACCGACCAGAGGATGGTGATACTCAATACCGTCAGCAGCGCACCGATATAGGAAGTGCCAAAGTGACGTACCGGCGTGGCGACCACGTTATAAATAAACTGATGAATGGTTTGGTAGCTGGTGTGTTCGAACAGAATACGGATCGCCAGCACCAGGATAATCACGAACAGCGCAGGCAGCAGAGCGGCGAAGGATTCCTGTACCGCAGGTGGTACGCCTTCGGGCATTTTGATGATCAGCTTGCGGCGTTTGAGGTAGCAGAACAGCTCAGTCCACAGCAGTGAGCCGATCATCGCCACAAACAGCCCCTTGCTGCCGATCCACTCGGTCGGGATCACATTGATATTGCCCAAGGCTTCTACCTTGATAAACGGCGTGAGGATCAGGAAACACACCAGCGACAGAATACCGCTGGAGACGCGATCCTCGTCATAATGTTCCGCCAGGCGGTAAGCGGTAAGGAAACTGACAAACAGCGACATGGTGGAGAACACCGCGTTGAACGGGATCTCGATGATATTGCTCCAGCTGGCGCCAAACAGGCCTGCCATAAACTGCTGGTAACCCTGATTGGGGAATGACGAGATCACCAGCAGGATCGAGCCGACGATAATGAACGGCATAAAGGAAACATAGGCACCGCGGATGGCACACAAATGCCGCTGCTGTGCGGCCTTGGCCGCCAGAGGCATCAGCTTGGCTTCAAGAAATCCCAGAGCGTTGTTCATGGTAAACCCCGTAGGTATGCTTATTGGAGAAAACAGGTAAGGGTGGCGACTTATTAGCTGGGATTATCAGGGAATGGATTTTAAAGAAAGGTGAATCAGTTCACAGTGTGAGGTGAATTTATAAAATATCTCACAAGATTGGTTATGATAGAGCATCAATTCTAGTGTGGAGTCCACGATGGAAATCAAGCTGCATGCGAATGCGACCACCACCCCACGAGTGCGGCGTTATATCCAGCAATCGGATAAAAGTGACCGCGTATTGGCGCAGGAGCTGGGCATTTCCGTGGCGACGGTACGCCGTTGGCGGCAGCGCCAGGATGTCGCCGATCGCCATACGGTGCCCAAGACCCTTCGCAAGGCGCTGACGGATGAGCAAAGTTTGCTTATCAACTGGCTGAGACAAAAATTACAGCTGCCGCTGGATGAGCTGCTGGTGGTGGTGGTTCAGGGCATGCAACAGCCGATCTCCCGTGCAGGATTGGATCGCTATCTGCGCGGTGTGGGCCAACGTGGTGAGGCAGAAAATAGGGCGCTACGAGGTAAAAAGGCGGTGAAGGCTGGTGAACGGCCGGGGAATCTCGCTCTTTTTTATCAACGAATTAGCCTATCGGCCGAAGATGGCGGCGAGCAGCACCTCTTGTGGGCCGAAGAGAAGGTCAGCGGCTGGCTGAGTGCACGAGCCTTTGCGGGAGCCTCGCCGATGCTGGTGGTCAACTGGCTGAAGGAACTGTTACCGCACTGCCCAGGTGATATACAATCTCTTGAGACTGAAAATAAAAAGCTGTTCGGCAATAGCGAGTCTCAAACCCATCCCTTACAGCTATGGTGCCGGGAGCAGGGGATAACGTTGCAACAACCCGCGTTACCGCAAATGGAGATTGTGCTGCGGCTCGAAAGCCAACTGGCGCAGTTGCTACCAGCGGTGGAGAGCTCATCGCTGGATAACGTGTTGCAGGCGCTCTGTGCCAGCTATAATCAGCACTGGCCGCAGAAGAAGCTGGGTGGCCTGACGCCCACCGCATTCTGGTTGCAGCATCGGCCAGGTTAGTGGGGTGTCAGGCTTTCGCTAAGAAAGTCAATAAAGCTGCGCAGGCGGTTGCTTACGGCGCTGTCGCTGTAATAAACCGCGTTCACAGGTATGGCAACCGGCAGCGTCTCCTTAACCAGGATCTGCACTAAATCCCCACGCTGAATATCCTCATCGATCATAAAGTTCGACAGACAGGCGATGCCGTTGCCATGCAGGCAAAGGTGGCGCTGTGTTTCTCCGCTGTTGGTAGTCAGCCCCGGTGTAATCTCCACCTGCCGGCCATCGGCGCAGGCTAATGGCCAGCGGTTCAGGTTGGGCAGATCGTTGAAGCCGATGCAGCAGTGTTGCGCCAGCTCCTTTACGCTTTGCGGGGTACCGAACTGCTGCAGATAGGCCGGTGACGTCACAATTTTTCGATAGCTGGTCATCAGTTTGCGCGCCTTCAAGCTTGAGTCTGTCAGTTCCCCCACGCGGATGGCAATGTCGACCTTGCGCTCAATCAGGTTGATAAAGGTTTCTGAAGAGACCAGCGAGAGCGACATTTCCGGGTAGCGGGCACGAAACTCGCCAACCAACGGGGTCAGCACGTGCAACACGACCGGCGTTGCGGCATCCACGCGCAACAGGCCCTGGGGCCGCTGGCGGCTCTCCATCAGCGCATTTTCCGCCGCGGCCATATCGCTCAGGACTTTCTGCACCTGGCGGAAATAGTTTTCTCCCTCCTGCGTCAGGCTTATCTGGCGAGTGGTGCGATTGAGCAGCGTGACCCCCAGCTTACTCTCCAGCTTTTTTACCGTGCGGCTGACCACCGAGTTCGCCTGTTCCAAGTGCTCCGCCGCACGGCTGAAGCTACCGCATTCCACCACGGTGACAAAGGTGATCAGTTCATCCGAATTTGCCTTCATTGTTGCTCCGTCAGCAAAATTTATTTGAAATTTTGAGCATTTTTATCATTTAAGCACAGGCAGATAATCACCGCTATCAACCCGAACGCTATTTTGGAGTTAGCAATGCCTCTCGCTTTACTTGCCTTGACCATCAGTGCCTATGCCATCGGCACCACGGAGTTTGTGATTGTCGGCTTGATCCCGACCATCGCCGAGCAGTTGAACGTCACCGTGCCGTCCGCAGGGCTGCTGGTGACCCTGTACGCCATTGGGGTGGCGATCGGTGCGCCGGTACTGACCGCTTTAACCGGCCGCGTGCCGCGCAAGATGCTGCTGGTGGGCCTGATGGTGCTGTTCACCCTTGGCAACCTGCTGGCCTGGCAGTCACCGAGCTATGAGTCACTGGTGGTTGCTCGTTTACTGACTGGCCTGGCGCACGGGGTGTTTTTCTCGGTGGGTTCGACGATTGCCACTAGCCTGGTAGCCAAAGAGAAGGCGGCAATGGCGATCGCCATCATGTTTGGTGGCTTGACCGTTGCGCTGGTGACCGGCGTGCCGTTAGGCACCTTTATCGGCCAGCACTTCGGCTGGCGTGAGACCTTCCTGGCGGTGTCGTTGATTGGCATGGTGGCGATTATTGCCAGCCTGATCCTGATCCCGAACAACATCAAGAACCAGGCCAGTGCCAGCATCCGCGATCAGCTGCAAGTGCTGACACACCCGCGCCTGCTGCTGATTTACGCCGTTACCGCGCTGGGCTACGGCGGGGTGTTCACGACTTTCACCTTCCTGGCACCGATGATGCAGGAGCTGGCTGGCTTTTCGGCTCCGGCCGTCAGTTGGATTTTGCTGGCCTATGGCATAGCGGTAGCCATCGGTAACATTTGGGGCGGCAAGCTGGCCGACCGTCATGGCGCGGTGCGGGCACTGAGCTTTATCTTTGCCGCGTTAGCCGCCTTGCTGTTGGTGTTTCAATTTACCGCCAGCCACAGCACCGCCGCGCTGCTGACTGTAGTGGTGATGGGGGTATTTGCCTTTGGCAATGTCCCAGGCTTGCAGGTTTATGTGGTGCAGAAGGCCGAGCAGTACACGCCGAACGCGGTGGACGTTGCTTCAGGCCTGAATATCGCGGCTTTTAACGTGGGGATCGCATTGGGCTCCGTGATTGGCGGGCAGACCGTGGCTTCGCTAGGGTTGGCACAAACGCCTTGGATCGGTGCGCTGATTGTCGTGGGGGCGTTTTTACTGATTGGCCTCAGTGGCCGCTTGGATAAACAACACCCACGGCAGTTCGCCTGATCCCATCTTGTACCTTTCTTCTTGGCCCGCATTGGCGGGCCTTTGCGCATTCAGCGCGAACCTTTACAGACACATACACGGCATTGATTGAAATCGGCCCGCCTTGCCCCTATAACTGGATCTCTAAAAGCCATGTTGGCAGAGCCGCTCAGGCGTATACTGAATTGAGTCTTGGTAGCCAGGTTGCTATCAACGTGATTTTCATCCGAACGGGAAATAGGCGAATAACGTGCCGAAACGAACTTATGCAATGAGGTATGTTGCGGGCCAGCCAGTTGAACGGATTTTCCCTGGTGCCATCAATCAGCCGCTACCGCCCGGGGCCGCGTTGCCTACGTCTGGTGCGCTGCGGGTGATGGTATGGAATATTTTCAAACAGCAGCGTGCCGATTGGCTTTCGGTATTGAAAGACTTCGGTAAAGATGCGCAGCTGGTGCTCTTGCAGGAGGCGCAGACCACGCCGGAATTGGTCAGCTTTGCCACCTCTAACTATCTGGCGGCCGATCAGGTGCCCGCCTTTGTGTTGCCGCAACACCCTTCCGGCGTGATGACGCTGGCGGCTGCACATCCGGTGTATTGTTGCCCGCTGCGCGAACGGGAGCCGCTGCTGCGTTTGGCCAAGTCGGCGTTGATCACCGTCTACCCTCTATTAGATGGCCAACTGTTAATGGTCGTGAATATCCACGCGGTGAACTTTAGCCTGGGAGTGGACGTTTACAGCAAGCAGCTTGGCCCGATTGGTGAGCAGATTGCCCTTCATCGGGGGCCGGTGATTATGGCGGGAGATTTTAACGCCTGGAGCCGCAAGCGCATCAACGCGCTGTATCAATTTGCCAGCGATATGGCGTTGCACGAGGTCAACTTCGCCGACGATCACCGCCGCAAAGCCTTTGGCCGCCCGTTGGATTTTATCTTTTACCGCAACCTGGGCGTTACAGAGGCCTCGGTGCTGGTGACTCAGGCCTCAGACCACAATCCGCTGCTGGTGGAGTTCCATTCGCAAACCGATCAACCGGTCTGGTAGCGAAATTTGACCAATAAAAAAGCATCCCGAGGGATGCTTTTTTTGTAGCGAAAACTTAGGTTTCCGGCGACGATTTGTTGCTGACAAACAGCGTCAGCTTCACACCAGGTTGCAAACTGCTGGCTTTGCCGAGCGTTGAGTTCCAACGCATCACGTCGTTAATTTCGACGCCGTGACGACGTGCAATGCTGGAAAGCGAATCACCTTTACGCACTTGGTAGGTGATGCTGCTGTTATCTCTGGCATTGCTGGCCACTTGCAGGGTTTGCCCAACTTTCAGCGTGCTCTTGCCACGCAAATTGTTCCAACTCTGCAAATCGCTGGTCTTAACGTTCAGCCGTTTGGCGATGGTGGATAACGTATCGCCGGAACGAACCTTATACGCACTTCCGCCTGACAGGCCGCTGTTCTTCGCCAACTGGGTGGTTGGTAATGTTGCAGCTATCTGTCCGTCGGCCAACGAGTCTTTCAACTGTGCGGCATTCTTTTTGGGAACCATGATGTAATGGGGCCCATTAGGTGCCGTAACGCCTTTCTTATAGCCAGGGTTATAAGCCTTCATCTTGGTGAGAGAAAGCCCAGACATCTCTGCCGCCTGAGTCAGCTGGATCTGCTGCCCGACATCAATACGCGCCAGTGCACGGGTTTCGTCAGTTTTTGGCAACTTGACGCCGTACTTTTTGCTGTGCTTGATGATATCGCTCAGTGCCAGCATTTTCGGGACATAGATTGACGTTTCACGTGGAAGCGACAATGCCCAGAACTCGGTGGACTTACCCTGACGTTTATTCGCCTTAACCGCTTGCATGACTCGGCCTTCACCACTGTTATAGGCGGCGATGGTCAATAACCAGTCACCGTCAAACATGCGGTTCAAACGCTCCATCATGTTAAGCGCAGCGGTCGTCGAGGCCACAACATCACGGCGCCCGTCATACCACTGATTGTTTTTCAAACCATAATTGCGACCCGTTTGCGGCACGATCTGCCATAGCCCTGCGGCATTGGCACTTGACGTGGCGTGAGGGTCAAAAGCGCTCTCCACTATGGGTAGCAGTACCAGTTCCATCGGCATATTGCGTTTCTTAATCTGCCCGACTATCCAGTACATGTACGGCTCTGCCCGTAGTGTTACATCGTGGAGATAGCTCTTACTTTTTAAATATTTTCTTTTCTGTTCACGGATCCGGTCGTTTTCCGGAACCTCCATCTTCAGCTCGTCGCTAATGAAGTTCCACAGGTTCTGCTGAGCGGCGCTACTGTTACTGTCTAGCCACCGTGCCGAACTCGCTGTGTACTCTCCTGCTTCACTTTCTTGACCTGCCGAAGACAGACTCTGTGCATGCTGCTTTGGGGCCGGTGCATCCTTCCAGGATGACTGGCAACCTACCAGCAAGACCGAGGCGAGAAGTATCGCTTTAGCCTTCATGTGTGTGTCAATATAGTTGCTTAAAAGACGAGCAAGGATACTTTGCTTCGCCAAAAAACACAACTAAAAGCTTAGAAGGCATCCTTGCGCAGGCGTAATTCGGAAAAAACCGAATGAAGCTGGCTCGGTGGTGAGTTAAAGCCTATTTTCTTTTGTAAATCAGTGTCATGGCAGCGTAAAAATAGATTAATTTTACGCTCTAATTGCAACGTTGTGGGCAGGCTAGGCACTCCTTTTGCCCTTGATTGCTCAATTTGTTGCTGATATGTTTCAATTTGGCGGTCTTGCGGCAAAATTGTCCTGGCAAACTTAAGGTTTGAGAGCGTGTACTCGTGTGCGCAACAAATTAGGGTTTCGTCGGGAAGTTGCGCGAGCCGTTGAAATGAGTGGTACATTTGCTCTGCCGTCCCTTCAAAAAGCCGTCCGCAGCCCGCAGAAAAAAGCGTATCCCCACAGAAAAGATAAGGTGCACTGTAGAATGCCACGTGACCTAGGGTATGCCCGGGAACTGCGATGGTGGTGTAGCTACGCCCGCCAATTTCCAGGATATCGCCATCCTGAACCAACCGATTTGCTCCCTTATTAGCGGTTTCCTGAGGGCCATACACCGGCAGATCCGGATATTGCGCAACGATTTCCGCTACGCCGCCGACGTGGTCGTGGTGGTGGTGGGTTAATAATATGGTCTCGGGGGTGAGTTGCCGTTGGGACAACGCCGCCAATACCGGGCCAGCTTCGCCGGGATCGACGATCACGCAGCGCCCTTGCTGGTTAGCCAATAACCAAATGTAATTGTCCTGAAAAGCGGGAATGCTGATAAGATTCATGGAACACCTCTCGTTGGCAACGGCTTGAAAGAGATACTAAACCATGAAACCAGCCCAGACTCTAGAAAAGCTCACTAGCCCCTACTCCTGGGCCGGGTTGCCGTGGGGGGAATACTATCGTGAAGCGTTGGAGCAGCAGTTGCAGCCCTGGTGGCCCAAGATGTTTGGTTTCCATCTGTTGAAGATCGGCAATCTCAGCGCCGAGTTGGATAGCGAAAAGTGCGCCATCTCGCATCAGGTTAACGTGGGATTGGCCGGGGATAACCTGCATGTGCAGGCCGATCCTTATCAGTTGCCCTTTGCGGCCAAGTCCGTCGATGCCTGTCTATTGGCCCATACGCTCTCTTATGCCGATGACCCACACCGTTTGCTGCGTGAGGTCGATCGCGTCATGATCGACGATGGCTGGCTGGTGATCAGCAGTTTCAACCCTTTTAGCCTGCTAGGCTTGGGGAAGCTGATCCCCCGGTTGCGCAAACGCCAGCCTTACGTCAGCCGGATGTTTACCCAGATGCGCCTGCTGGATTGGCTCAGCCTGCTCAATTATGAGGTGTTGGATCAGACGCGCTTCCACGTGTTGCCTTGGCAGCGCAAGGGAGGGACTTTCTTGAGTACGCATTTACCGGCGCTTGGCTGTATGAGCGTGATTGTAGCCCGCAAGCGAACCTTGCCGCTGACGCCAACGCCGATGAAAGTCGGGGCAAGAAAGCACTCACTCAGCCGCGCAGTGGGCGCGACCAAGAGTTACCGCAAACTACCTTAAGCTTCGGGCTTGTAGCCAACGTCGTCCTGCGTCGGGTTGCCAGCTGCATCGCGTGCCAGCACGTCGCAACGTTCGTTTTCCGGATGCCCGGCATGGCCTTTGACCCATTCCCAACGGATGGTGTGGCGGGCAATCGCCAGATCCAGGCGCTGCCAGAGATCGACGTTCTTCACCGGTTTTTTGTCGGCGGTTTTCCAGCCGCGCTTTTTCCAGTTGTGGATCCAACTGGTGATCCCCTGGCGTACGTATTGGCTATCGGTGCTCAGCACCACTTCGCAGGGGGTGGTCAAGGCTTCGAGCGCCACAATGGCGGCCATCAGCTCCATGCGGTTATTGGTCGTCAGGTAATAACCCGCGCTGAACAGTTTCTCGTGCTGTTTATAACGCAAAATTGCGCCGTAACCGCCGGGGCCTGGATTACCAAGGCAAGAGCCGTCGGTGAAAATTTCTACCTGTTTAAGCATCTCTGGTAGACTCTTCCTATCAGTTTTATAAAAACCAAGTCTGACATAAACCAGCGCCATGAGCACAGCATTATGATCTCTACACCAACCAGACAGATCGTTCTCGATACCGAAACCACCGGTATGAACAAGCTAGGGGTTCACTACGAAGGTCACCGTATCATTGAGATCGGGGCCGTTGAGGTGATCAACCGCCGCCTGACCGGGCGCCACTTCCACGTTTACGTCAAGCCGGATCGGCTGGTGGATCCGGAAGCCTACGGCGTACACGGTATCAGCGATGAGTTCCTGGCGGATAAGCCTACTTTCGATCAGATCGCCGCTGAATTTATCGACTTCATCCGTGGTGGCGAACTAGTCATTCATAACGCCGCGTTCGATATCGGCTTTATGGATCACGAGTTCCGTATGTTGCAGCGAGATATCCCGAAGACGGAGACCTTCTGCACCATCACCGACAGCCTGTTGATGGCGCGCCGCCTGTTCCCAGGCAAGCGTAACAACCTCGATGCGTTGTGCAACCGCTACGAGATAGACAACACCAAGCGAACGCTGCACGGCGCTTTGCTCGATGCCGAGATCCTGGCGGAAGTCTATCTGGCGATGACCGGTGGCCAGACCTCGATGGCTTTCCAGATGGAAGGGGACACCCAGCAGACGGATTCTGCCCAGGATATCCAGCGCATCCAACGCCCGGCAACGGCGATGAAAGTGATCTATGCCAGTGACGCAGAATTGCAGGCTCACGAATCACGTCTGGATCTGGTGCAAAAGAAGGGCGGTAGCTGTCTGTGGCGTGGTGGCGCAGCAGCCGAATAACGGCCTCGCAGGATAGAAATGGCGGTTAAGTGGCATAATCATTGCGTGTTCGTTGAAAAACTGTGCAAACGACTCTTTTTATAAGAAAAGACGTTGACGGAATGGCGAGGCAACCGTAATATTCGGCTCGTTCCCCCGCAAGAGGGAACGTTGCGGAGCGGTAGTTCAGTTGGTTAGAATACCTGCCTGTCACGCAGGGGGTCGCGGGTTCGAGCCCCGTCCGTTCCGCCAACATTCAGAAGCCCTGAGTTAGCAATAACTCAGGGCTTCGTCTCTTCTATTGTGCCATCTTCAATCCTTCCTCCCCTCGTTGGCTTTTGCTGAAAATACAGCAAAGATATTTCATTTTTTATTGATAATGATTACTATTTCCATTAATGGATGGGCTACTCATCCTGTCAGATCGAGCAAATTCTTCTTTTTATTTTCAGTGCTGAGCATGTCGTGAGCCACACATTGTTCTCTGGGATGAAGCAGGGCGTTCACCGGGTGGTGAATACAACGTCGCTGTTTCACAACACTGAAAAACTGAAAAGGGATGGAACATGTTGGAAACCGTTCAGTCAGTCCGTTGGTTGCCGCTGACACCGGCACAGTTTGATTTTTGGGAGGAGTTTAGCTTTCATCCGCATCAGCCCGTCTCTACCGTCGCCCACCGCATCACGCTACGCGGCGAGCTTGATGAACCTGCGTTGTTGGCGGCGTTGGAGCAGGTTGTTGCTGAAACCGATGTTTTTACCATCCAGTTTCAACTGGCTGACAATGACGAGCTACCGTTGCAGCGCTGCAATCCCCAACGGCGTCCTCGGGTACGCCTGATTGAGTTACAACAGACCGACGTTGCCGAATCGATAATGCAGGCCGACATCGAGCGCCAGCTCAATTTACTGAGCCAGCCTTTGGCGGTCGTCTGGTTGATCCGCTTTTCACCTTCGCATTACACCGTTTATATTCGGGCGCATCACATCATTATTGATGGTTTCGGCATGGCGCTGATCGAACATCGCCTCGCTGAGCTTTATCGCGCCCGCCTGCAAAAAACCACCGCTAGCCAACCTTTCCATGCATTTTATGATTTTCTGGCTGAAGAGCAGCACTACGCCAGTAGCGAAAAATCGCGGCAGGATGCCGAGTATTGGCGCCGGTATGTTACCGATGGGCCTTCGCTCCCGGTTCTGCAAAAGGGAGGGGAGGACTACGGTGCGGAGTGTCTGCACAGCGAAGCGGTACTGCCTGAACATTTTAGCCAGCAGTTGAGCGCCTTTTCCGAGCGCTGCGGTACAGGTTGGCCGGATTTGCTATTGGCACTTTCCGCTGCCTGGCTGACGTTTCGGCTTTATGGGGAGAATAAGGCTGAAATACAGCCAATCTGGGTGCCCGTCATGAACCGCCGTGGCAGGGTGGCCGCCAGCGTCCCGGCGTTGGCGGTGAATATTCTGCCGTTGTTTGTTCATGTCGAACCACAGGAGAAGGTTGTGGACTACGTCAAACGCACCGCGAAAACGTTACGCGACCTGCGTGCTCACGGGCGTTATCGCATTGAGACCCTGGCCGCCGATCAAGGGTTGGGAAAAGGAACTCGTTACTTTTTCTCTCCGTTGATCAACGTACTTCCCTTCGATCCTCCGCTGTTTGCAGGCTGTGAAGCAGAGCGCGAAGTCATGGCGAGCGGCCCAGGGGATGGCTTTAACATTACCTGGCGTGGCCGAACGGATGCTAGCGAACTGCATATCGATATTGACGCCGATCCTGCGATGTATGCTTCCCTGAACATCGAGGAGATGTTCACCCACCTGCACAGCTTCCTGAGTAGGGCGATGATGCCCGAAGCGTGGCAGCAGCCGGTTTACCCACTGCTAAACCAGTAAGATCTTCCGCCAACGGGCTGGCCCGCTGGCGGAGATTGGCTTTTTATTGCAGCAGAGAGCAAACCTCTTCGGCGTTTTTGCACTTAATCAAGGCCGCTGCTGGCAGTGAAACGCCGAGTTCCACGCTGATCCTCTCCCTCAGCGTTGGCATATGGCTGAGTTTCAGACCCATGGCAAGAAACGGGGTCTGCGGATGCCATTCAGGCCGCAGCGGCTGACCCATTACGGCGCAGTAGATTGCCAGCACCGTTTGTTGAGGTGTCACCGGGGCGGCGAGCGTTGCCGAATGAGATTGCTCCAGCTCGGTACGCAGCGCATGGCGATCGATTTT
Source organism: Serratia sp. JSRIV004 (assembly GCF_019968705.1). Taxonomy (NCBI): domain Bacteria; kingdom Pseudomonadati; phylum Pseudomonadota; class Gammaproteobacteria; order Enterobacterales; family Yersiniaceae; genus Serratia; species Serratia sp. JSRIV004. Next base: position 1,353,168 of record NZ_CP074140.1, read on the forward strand.
GCCATTTGCCGAGAGGGGAAAGCGGGTTTGCACTATGAAGCGGCCAGGAATGTGAGTACAGGGCAAATAGCGCTGCGCGAAGATACGCAGCTCCGACGTGCTCGGCGGGACTTGATGAGCGGACAGATAGACCGCACCCAGCGACTTTTCTGGCGTATCGTCCACCGCGTAGTCGAGCACCACAATATCCTCGATGGCTGGATGCTGGCGCAACGCCTCCTCGATTTCCGGCAGTGAAACCCGTACGCCGCGAATTTTAACGTAGCCATTAATGCGGTTGGCAAACATGATGACGCCGTCAGGCCGGTAATAGCCAATGTCTCCGGTACGGAACGTTCGCTCGCTAAGGCCATCTGGAGTCATCACGTCAACAAAGTCGTGCTGCACCAACGCCCCATGTTCCAGATAGCCACAGGCCAGATTGGCCCCGGCAGTGTGGATGCGCCCAGCAACGCCGCTAGGGCAATGTTCACCGCTGTCATGACAGATAAAATACTGAGTGCCCGCCAGCGGCTTACCATAGGGAATTTGCGCCGTGTCGCTAGTGGTGATCTCGTGCCAGATGCTCCAGATAGTCGTTTCCGTCGGGCCGCCGAGTGATATCAACCGCAGTTGAGGATGCCTTGAACGCAATAACCGGATGGTGGCGGGCTTAATGTAATCGCCGCCCTGGGCCACTAGCCGCAGGGAGGAGAGCTGTTCTGGCGTTGCGCAGTCCAGCAACATTTCCAGGATCGCTGGCACAGAGCACCACAGCGTGATCCGGTGTTGTGCCACCAGGCGGCCCCAACTGATGGCGTCTTTTTCCTCATGCCTGGCTGGCAGCACCAGCGTTGCGCCCACGCTGAGTGAGGCAAACACGTCAAACACCGACATGTCGTGGTGCAGCGGCGTCACCGAGATAAAGACATCTCGCTCGGTGATCTGCCAGTGAGCGAGGGTTTGCCCAATCACGTTGGCCGTTGCCCGATTATTCAGCACGACGCATTTCGGTTTACCCGTGGTGCCGGAGGTATATAGATAATAGGCGGGGTGGGAGCTGTCGCTTCGAGCGTCAAAACGAGGTGGGCTGACGTTGATGGATTTGAGCGCATCAGGCGTGACCGAGCCTGGGATTACGGCGTCTTCATCGCATATCACCAGCTTGGGTTGGCAATTTTCCAGTAAATACGCCGTCCGTGCCGTAGGAGAATTAATATCTATCGGCACCCGGATAATCCCTAACAGGGAGCAGGCTAGTGAGATAGCGATATGCTCCAGGTTGCGTGGAAGATAAATGGCCACCACGCTCCCCGGCTCCAACTGGCGCTCGAGCAGTCCGTTGGCCATGCTGGCGACGAGCTCACCCAGCGCCTGCCAGCGCAATTGTTGTTCGCCGCAGATAACGGCCACCCCATCACGAGAGCCGGAAAACAGATTTTTTGCGATGTGGCCTAGAAAATCGTTGCTCACGGCGTCGCTGGCGGGAGTGTTAGTCCGGTAATGTGGGTAATTCATCGTTTCGCGGACGGGGATATCCAGCGAGCCCTGAGAGACTATATGCTGCATGCGCTGGTAGATTGCGCTCAATATAGCGCTGACCTGTTCGGGCGCGAGAGCCTGCTCAACATAGTCGGCAATCATCAGTAAATTGCGCTGCTCATCGTACATTAGGCGAATATCCAACGCGACCTGCGGCGTTTGGGTCAGACCGCTTTCGGCACGGATTGGCGCGTTGGCCGGTAGCGTTTCCCAGCCCAGGCAGTTGGTCAGGATCACCGGCAGCGCGGGGGCACGCGCGGTTCGCGGTGACAACTGGCGAGCCAGATCCACACCTGACCAGGCAAGGTTTTGCAATCCGCCAAGAATGTCTTCCTGCAGACGTTGGGCATTCTCGCCTAACGGCCGACAATGTCGGACGTAGTGAATGGCAATAAATGTCGAACGATTGGTGGGTTGCCCCTCTTTGGCCGCGAAGGCAACGGGGATGCCTACCGTGAGCGCTTCATCTTCCGACCAGAGCGCCAACGTGTCGAGCACGATAGCCGACAGAGTGGTGTTGGCAAACAGTCCCCGAGATGTGCCAAGGCGGGTGAGCTGCTTCAGGTGGCTGGCATCCAGAATTTGTTGTTCACGCCGCCAGCGGGGATGCACGATCTCGCCCAAAGGTTGCTGCCAGGGAAGCCGGGAAGGGGTAACGACCTGCGCCAGCTTGTCTTGCCACCAGGCTTTTGCCCGTTCCCGTTCTTTTTCATCTACTTCGTTCGGTGTTGCGTCATGTTCAAGTGCGGCAAGCGGCTGTTCATCAAATAGCCGGGCGACGATATGCGAGATCCCTTGGCCGTCGAGGATCAGCGCATCAAAGCTGGTGAAAATCTGGTACTCGGTGGCGCCAGGCAAGGTAATCAGAATGATCCGCCAAGGAGGTGACGACGGATCGTGGCGGCTCTGTTGGTAATGCTGCCGCAGCTGTTGCACTTTTTTAGCCGCGTCTGCTTCACTGGCATCGCGCAGGTCGATCTCTTCCAGGTGAGGTTCCAGCTCAGGCAGAATGTGCTGCTGCTGTGTTTCCTCGTCGATCCAGGTGCGTAACGCGGCGAAGTGATTAACCAACTCTGCCAGCCGACGGCGGAAGTGCGCAGGATCGATGACCCCCCTAAAGGTCCTGAAATCGTGCATGGCAACGCCACCGAGCGGCCATTGCTCGCCGCTTCCCAGCAGATAAGCCTGCTGGAGCGACGTTAATGGTTTCCCCATTCGCTTCTCCTTTTGCCGTACTGCCGCTGGCGGTGCCAACCAGCCGGAAACGCTGTCATCAATGTGTTGCGGTGCCGCTGCCAGGCGTTCGGCGAGCGTGTGAAAACGCGTAAAGAGCTGATGCAGTTGGCCGGGGGGGAACGCATCTTCACGCACATCCCAGTTGATCAGAATTTCATCGCCAATCCAGGCTACCTGTGCGTCCAACGCGACCTGCGGCCCCTGAGAGATGACCCATGCCAGTTCACCCAATTGCCCGCCGACCCGCTCAGAGAACAGCACGCCACCGGAGATACCGAACCCGGCGGTAAAGACGATGGGGGAGTACTGCAGCTGGCCCCGCAGGCGCGAAAGGTCGCGCATCACGCTCACCCCTGAATAGCCGCCGTGGCCAAGGATTTCGTGCAGCTGCGTCATGGTGCGTTGGCAATAATGCAGCAGCGTTTCATTGGGGCGCAGCTCGGCGCTGAACAACAACAGATCGGAAAAATCACCAACGATCTCGTTAACACCCGCAATCTCGGGAGTGCGGAAAAAGGTCGGTACGTTGATGCGCAACGCGGGCTGCCTGAAACCTTCCATCATCGTCAGGCTGAACAAAGCAAGGAAAAGCGAGCTTAACGTCAGATGGTGGTGACGTGCGCAGCGCTGCAAGGCATGGCTGATTTGGGGATTAAGCTGGATTGCCATTCTGCGGGTTTGACACTGCCTGTCCGTATAGGGAATGGCGGGAGCAGGGGAAATATCCGCTAAACGTTGCCGCCACCAGGCGCGATCTCGCTCTCTGGCGCTAAGCAGCAGCGGATCGTGGGTACGCTGCGCCAGATAGCGAAACCAGGCGACCTCCATCACTGGGGTGCACTGCGGCGGTGGTTGTTGGTAGAAGCGGGCGAGATCTTCCACCACGATACGAAAGGAGAGGGCGTCCGCGGCGATCATATCCAGATCGATATGCAGCCGGCTGGCCTGCCCTGGCAATATCGTAAGGCTGATTTCGCAAGGGTAGCCTTGATCGCGCAGCAACTGCTGGTTCTCCATGCGCCGCCGCTTGCCAGCCAGTAATCGTTGTACCTCGGCTGGTGGGTAATGACAAAAATCATCGATATCCAGTGGTGGATGACTGGCAACTACATGCTGTAGCCCCTCTGCGGTGACATGAAGACGCAGCATTGGGTGCGCGCGATATAGCGCGTCCACAGCCTGCCGAAAGCGGGGGATATCGGTGATGGTGCCATCGAATTCTGCGTACAAATGCGCGGCAACGCCGCCTAATGCCTGCGCTGAGTGCCTGCCTACCCATGAAGCTGCCTGCATTGGAGTCAATGATTTCATCGCATATCGTTCCTGATTGGCCAACGGAAGCCGCCTAACTATATAACAGAGCTTAATGCGAATGAAAATTATTCTTTTTTATGTTGTTGGCGATACATTGAGCAGGGTAAGGTTATGCGAGGCACATAAGTTCACTCCGTGGCCACTGAGATGGCACCTCGGGGTTATGCGTAGGGAGCAAGCAGAAGATGAGGTTGTTACCGGGTAAACGTCGTCATCCCGTGTTGGGGTTTTTATTATTACTTGCCTTGCTGATGGGCAGCGGACATGGTTTGGCCCAAGGTTGGCCCAGGGCGTTTCACAACGCGGATGGCTCCGTCACTCAGATCCCGGCCCCTCCTGGCCGCATTCTCTCTACCTCCGTCAGCGTCACCGGAACGCTACTGGCGATCGATGCTCCGGTTGTCGCCAGCGCGACGGCGGTGAACGGCCAGTTCTTTGGGCAATGGGACAAGGTGGCCGAGCAGCGCCACATCGCTAAAGTCTGGCCCGCGGGCAGTATCGATCTTGAACTGGCCTATGCCATGGCCCCCGATTTGATCGTCGTCTCAATCAATGGCGCAGACTCATCGCGCGCCTATTTGGCTGAGCTACGGGCCATTGCGCCGGTCATTATCGTGAATTATGGCAATCAGACCTGGCAAGCTCTTGCCCGTGAGCTGGGAGCCGCACTGGGGCTTGAGGCTCAGGTTGAACAGCGGATCGGCGGTTTTGACGCGCTGCTGACCAACGCCCGTCAGCAAATCCACCTGCCTGACGGACAAGCCAATATTATCAATTTTAACGGCCCGGGAACGGTCAATCCCGTGGCGACACCGGCCAGCGTGCATGCCCGTTTACTCGAGTCATTAGGGTTTTCTATCGAAGCGCCAAACCCGGCCTGGCAAAGCAATCTCACCCGCTCCGGTGACTTTATCTGGGCTGAATATGAGAATCTGACGCAGTTAACGGCGGGCACCACGTTTCTGTTGAGCGCAGGCGACGTCAGGATTAACGAGTTTCTGCATGACCCGCTGCTTCAGCGCTTACCTTCGGTACAACAACACCGGGTTTACAGCCTTGGCGCGCATGCGTTCCGGGTGGATTACTACAGTGCCAGTGAGATGGTGGCAGACATTGTCCGCCATTTTGCCGGTAGCCCAACGCAGGAGCGGTGAAATGCGTGTCTGGCGACTGGCTGGCCTGATCCCTGGCCTGTTTTTACTGCTGGCTCTCGGTGGCTTCAGCCTCTATTTCGGCGCTCGCCCCATTCCTCCAGCGGTGATTTGGCAGGCGCTCACGCAGTTTGATCCACACAATAGCGAGCATTTACTGGTCTGTTATCTACGGCTGCCGCGCACCTTATTGGCCGTGGTGGTTGGAGCGGCTCTTGGCGCGGCTGGCGTCATCATGCAGACGCTCACCCGTAATCCTCTGGCGGATCCCGGCCTGCTCGGTGTGAATGCCGGTGCCACGTTGGCGATCGTCCTGTCGATCGCGGTGTTTAATGTGGCGGATGTCTTTAGCACTATGTGGTTTGGCGTGGCCGGTGCGGCGATAGTCAGCATTGCGGTGTTGCTGGTTGGTGGCATCGATGGCAATAACCCGGTAAGGATTGTGCTGGCCGGGGCTGCATTGACCATTGTGCTGCTCAGCCTGACTCAACTCGTTATCATCAACAGTGAACCAGAAGCTTTCGATCGCTTCCGGCACTGGGTGATTGGATCGTTACAGGGAAGAGGGTTCGACGTACTGCTCCCGGTTGCCATGCTGGTGGGCGTGGGGCTGTTGCTGGCGCTGGCCAGCAGCAAAATGCTGGATATTGCGGCACTCGGCTCGGATGCCGGCCTGGCGCTCGGCGTTAATCCGCGCTGGCTGGTGGTGATGTCCGCTCTGATTATCGTGATACTGGCCGGTGCAGCCACGGCGGCGGCTGGGCCAATCGTTTTTGTTGGCCTGACCGCACCGCATTTTGCCCGTGCCGTTGCCGGATTGCAGCATCGCGCGCTATTGCCCTGGGCCATGCTGTTTTCCGCCATGCTGGTGTTGTTGGCCGATATTCTGGGGCGTATCGTTGGCTATCCCGGTGAAGTCAGCGTTGGCGTCATGGTGGCGTTGATCGGTGGCCCCTGTTTTGTGTTGCTGGTGAAACGTTGGCAGGGGGGGCGGGTATGAGCGTTAACAGGACGGTGCTGGTATGCCTGGTTTTGGCCTCTTTGCTGCTGGTTGCTGCCGCTTTTGCTCTGACGGTGGGGCGCTTTACGTTGCCGGTATCGAGCGTGCTGCAAGCCATTGTGGGGGAAGGGGATCCCATGGCGCAGCAAATTGTCAGGGCGATCCGCCTGCCACGCGTGTTGACGGCGGTTTTAGTCGGGAGTGCCTTGGGCATCTCCGGGGCGATTTTTCAGTCCGTATCGCGCAATGCGCTTGGATCGCCAGACGTCATTGGCTTCACCACCGGTGCGGCAACCGGTGCGATTGTGCAGATTGTCCTGCTCAACGGCAACACCGTGGCGATCGTGCTTTCGGCCATGGCGGGGGGGTTGGCGACGTCGCTGCTGGTCTATTGGTTGGCCCATCATCACGGCGTGGTGAAGGGATACCGCCTGATATTGATGGGCATTGGTGTCGGTGCGGTACTCAGTGCCCTCAATGGTTTACTGCTGGTTAAAGGTGATATTGATAACGCCGTGATGGCCACTTTATGGCTGGCGGGAACCACACAGGGGCGCAACTGGCTGCACGTTATCCCAGTGGCCGTCAGCATCGCGTTGTTATTGCCGGTGGTGCTGATGTGCGCCAGGGAGCAGAACATCATGACAATGGGGGATGAGGTAGCCCAGCAACTGGGTGTCCGTGTCGAACTCACCCGCAAGATTATGACGTTCTGCGGCGTGATTTTGGCTGCAGTGGCAACCAGCGCGGCGGGGCCGATTGCCTTTATCGCGCTTATGGCACCACAACTGGCAATACGCCTGACACGCAGTCCGAACCTGCCGCTGGTCAGTGCAGGTCTGGTGGGCGGCTGTCTGTTGTTGGGGGCCGATATTGTCGCCCAGATACAGCCATCAGGGCTGATGATGCCGGTAGGGTTAATGACAGGGATGATAGGTGGCGGATACTTGCTGGCTCTGTTACTGCGTGGCGGCTGTCGCTAAGGTTAAGGGAGGATTGTCGCAAATATGATCAAATTGATTTGCATTCAATATTGTAAATGATTATCGTTTGTATTAGTTGGCTTGCTTGCTGTAATGATGCCATTATTTCAAGCTTTGGGAGGCGTGATATTACACGCAGTTATTAAGTGGAAAACTAATCATAAGGTCGTAAAGACCAGTTATTAAGCAGTGTGTTCTTTGTCGCTCAGTTGAAAAACTAATAATTCAGTGTGCATTTGGCAAAGGAGATATCAATGAGCGAACTAAAGGGTGATAAAAAGCGCCCGATTTCATTACGTAATGGGCCCCACCGTATTTCTGAAAAATATCACATGCCCTCCGTTATTCTGGGGTTATGTGTTTTCGCCGCAGCGGATACCATTGCTGCCGATGATGCCCCAATACGCAATGAGAATAATGAGCCTGATACCATTATTGTTACCGGGGAAAAGGTAAGACGCACTATTTACGATACCGGATCCAGTATTGAGGTGTTTGACGATGCACGGATCGATTCACTGCCCGGTGCAACGCAGGTATCCGATTTACTAAAAATGACGGCCAACGTCCTGGATACGGGCATTGGTAACGATATTCCAACTATTCGCGGTATTGATGGTTCAGGACCAGCCAATGGTGCCAATGCCTTCCTCAGCGGTACACGGCCACGCATGAACCTCTCGCTCGATGGGCGTTCCTTAACCTATAACGAACTGGCCGTCGGGCCGCAATCCCTGTGGGATATGCAACGGGTCGAAGTATACCGGGGGCCGCAAAACTACATTCAGGGGCGTAATGCGATTGCCGGTGCGGTGGTGATGAGCAGCAAGGATCCGACGTTTGACTGGACTTCGGCGGTCAGGGCCGGGGGCGGAAATCAGGATTCTACCCAGGCCTCTGCCATGTTATCGGGGCCGATTGTTGAGGACCAATTGGCGTTTCGCCTGAGTGCCGATCGCCAGCGGCGGGAGAGTTTTGTCGATCTGATTTCCTACGAGCCGGTGGGTAACCCGCGCGAAATCGAAGTGACCAACATCCGTGGGAAGCTGTTGTTTAACCCTGCCGGGCTACGCGATCTCACCACTAAACTGTCGATAAATCACTATGAAAGTCAGGCTCCGCAAAATGAAGCGCTAAGCCCGGCCAACCACGCCAGTTCCCGTTTTGACCGGCGTCGCCCAGTCGTTGAGACCCAATCCACCAGTGGCATTTGGGATATTGCCTGGGAGCCGTCGGAGCAGTTAAGCGTCCAGAACAAGTTTATTTATACCGATTTCAGTAACCATCGCCGTACCGCAGAAGCGCTGCCGTGGGCCGACATTGAAGGTAAAGAGTTCCAAATGGAGCCGCTGGTGCTTTTCGGCACACCAAACGATCGTTGGCGTGGCCTGGTTGGTGCGCGTTACTTTCATGCGACGCAGGATGAGTTTGTGAATCTTTTCCCTGGCGGTAGCCCATTCAAGGATAAAACGGATACCTACGCCGCCTTTGGCGAAGTGACCTGGGCCGTGTTGCCACACATCGATATTACCGCTGCCAGCCGGGTGGAAAGAGAGCACCGTCAACGTAAGGGTGGCAAGGCGCGTAAGGTCGATTTTGATGAAACCTGGGATGTGTTCCTGCCCAAGCTGGATGTTGCGTGGAAGCCTTCATCGCGGCAAACCTTTGGTGCCAAGGTGGCTCGCGGCTATAACGGCGGTGGCGCTGGGATGACGTTTTCCGCCCCCTTGATCAACTATACCTACGATCCTGAATATGTCTGGAACTATGAGCTGTATAGCCGCCATGGCATTGAAGATCTTAATCTCGAGGTGATCACCAACCTGTTTTATAACGACTATAAAGACATGCAACTGCCGTATTATCTGGATTCCACTATGAACTCAATGATGATCCGCAATGCAGATAAGGTCGAAACCTATGGCGCTGAACTTGGGGCTATCTGGAAACCGACGGGGAATTTTGAGCTGAATAGCTCAGTAGGGTTATTAAAAACCAAAATCAAGAAATTCTCCGACAGCAGAATCGATGGTCATGAATTACCGCGCGCGCCAGCAGTTACCGCCAATTTGGGGGCGAAATATAATCTTATGCCGGGGTTGGAGTTAAGCGGTAATGTGACGCTTTCCGATACCTATTATTCCCAGTACGACAACGATCCACGCGGGAAAATCCCTTCCAGAGTGATTGCCAATATGCAGTTGGCTTACACCTTCAAGCAGGGGCGCGTCAGCGTGTTTGCACAAAACCTGTTTGATTCTGATAAACGCGTCATGGTGATGAATAACGACGTTTCTACCGCGGTTATTCAGCGGCCACGCCTGGTTGGTGCCGTCGTCCAACTGGATTTCTAAGGCCATCTATCGCCAATCAAAGGTGCAGCAGTTTTTTGTCTGGGAGGAAAATGTGAACACTAGTTTTAGCGAGTTCAGCGGTGAAGAAGCCGCCAGCGAGTTTGAGCAGCAGGCCTGGTTCGAACACCAGCAACAGCTACATGGGGAAGGCCAACAGGTGTGGGCCTGGCAGTTAACCGGGGCTGTGGATTATGGTCGCTTGGTCAGGGTGCTGGAAGAAACCCAACGGCAGTTGCCAGGTATCAACGTCCGTTACGTTTATGGTGAGAACGGGCTGATGCGCAGCAACAATCCGTGTTCACCGCCTGCGGTGACCATCCAAACGATCCGCCATCCCCAGGAAGCTATTGACGCCCTGTTAAGCGCCAAAGCGATACCTTTTGACCTGGAGCAGGCTCCGCCGCTGCGCTTTATGCTGTTTTCCGGCGACAGGGGCGGCATTCTGGGGATGGTGGTGCATCAGATTCTGTCAGCATCACTAGATTGGCAGGATATACCGCAAAAGGTCAGTGCACTGTACCAGCAACAAGTTGCCTCGCCCTCATCTGAGCCATTCATTATGGAGCAATTGCCGCTGCCAGATTGTGGCGCTCGGCAGACCTCGGTGACGGTATTTCCGGGGGCTGTGGCCTCCTCTGTCACGCAGGGATCTGATGCGGCAATACGGCAACATATCCTGCAAGCCTTCCGCGAGGCGCTCGCCGTGCCCACGATGGGGGAAGATGATGATTTCTTCGATTTCGGCGGGCACTCGCTGATTGCCACGCGAATTATTGGACGCTTGAAGAGCCAGCAGCATCTTGAGATCAATATCAACGATCTCTTCAGCTACCCCAGCGCGGCTCAACTGGCTCGCTATGCCTATATCGCTAATAACGTGGCCGCTTCACCGGGTAGGCAAGCGGAGAATTTGGCCTCGCTAAGCCCGCAGGCTCCGTTATCGCTGGCACAACGGTCATTGTGGAAAATCTATCAGGCGTTAGGCTGCGGCGAGGCTTTCAATATTCCCTTTGCGCTGCGCTTTCTCGACCCGATTGATGAAGGGCTTTTCTTCCAGGCCTTCCAGGATATTTTGCTGCGTCATCCGGCTTTGCGCACCCTGTTTGTCGACATTTCCGGCGAGGTTTTTCAGCAGATCGTTCCGCCGGAGATGCTCTCTCAGTACGAATGGTTCTGGCATTCGCAGTCTCAGGATGTGCCGCTGGATCAGGCGCTACAGCGCGCAGCCAGCCACCACTTTGAGCTCGACGATGAGTTACCGGTACGAATCACTTTCCTGCGGGATGAGGAAAATGGTCAACAGGTGGTTTCGCTCTTGTTCCACCATATTGTGTTGGACGAATGGTCGGTGAATATCCTGATGGATGAATTGGCCCTGGCGATGGCAAGCCGTTCCGCCGGATCGGCACCGGAGTGGCCGCAGACACCGGCACCGTTCCACGCGTTCGCAATCCAACAGCAACAGGCCGGGGTCAACGAGCGACATCTGCAGTTCTGGCTGGAACGTTTGCACCATGCGCCGTCTGGGGCGTCGATTTTCGCCAGCGAAGCGCAACAGGCCGATGCGGCTTCTCACTCCGGCAACTGGGTTGAGTTCAAGTTGGAGCACGCTGTCTCCACCGGGCTTTACCGCCTGGCGAAACAGCAGGGCGCCTCACTGTTTAACGTGGTATACAGCGGAATTGCTGCGGCGCTCCATCTGCTGGGTGGTGCGAAAGATCTGGTCATTGGCACCTCGGCATCTGGCCGTAACGACGCGCAATTTTTCGATACCATCGGTTACTTCACCACCGTCGTCGCCCATCGGATCGGTTTTGCCGACGGCATCACGCTGAACGCGCTGATCGATGACGTAAAGCGGCAGATAAATGATTCACTGCCTTTCAGCGACATCCCGATCGATCTGGTCGAAGAAGGGCTGTTTGGCGATCGGGCACCGCACGGCAGCCATATGTTTGAGGTTTTCATTCAGCTTCATGCCAAAAATAAGCTTAACGGAGCGTTTAGCTTGGGCGCGGGCCAGCAGATCCGCTTTCGCCAGATCGATCCTGAGAAATCAGAATCGGTGCTGGGGTTGCAGTTTGAGGTGATGGAAGAGCAAATCGACGGCGAGCCTTCTGTGCGCGTCATGTTGAGCTACCGCTCTGACCGCTATTCATGCGATCAGGTCCAGCAGATCGTCCAAACGACACGTCAGGTGTTTGCCGCTATGGCCGATTCCGTCGGTCAACCGGCGCTACGGCTTGATGCGCTACGCCATAACAGGGGGGGATTATGAAGCAGGAACCGTTGGACGATATTCAGCGCATCTATCCGGCCAAAACCCTGGTAGAGCTGGTTTATAGCGCCTCACAGCAGGCTTTGTTTGTCAGCTCTCCCGATTGGGAGGATGAGCGGCAATCCCGTGTACTGCGGATAAATCCGCAAACCCTGGCCGTTGAGAAGGAGATCCCGTTACAGGTCAAAGGGTTTGGCGTGGCGCTGGACGATCGCCGCGGGCATCTTTACCTCTCACAGGGGTTTAACGGCACCGTCGCCGTAGTGGATATTGCCACCAATCGGCCGATCGCCACCATTGCGTTGATGCAGGAGATTGCTTTCCATCAGCTGTATCAACGGGAGGGGATTGTCGGCGAGCGTCAGGCTTTTTTATTACGGGAATTGGCGCGCTTTGGCGTAAGTGAAGGCTTCCCATGGAAGCTGCGGGAGCTGGTTTTCGATCCACGTAGTGAGCGCTTGTTCCTGCCAGGGCTGGGGCTGGGTATCGATAGCGTGCTGTTTGTGGTGGATACCCGCAAGCGTCAGCTGGAGAAGATTATTCACGGTTTCGGCTATAACGTGGTGGGCATCACGCTGGATGAAATGGGGCGCCGCGTCTTCGTTTCTAACATGCAAGGCCAGCTGTTTGTGGTGGACCCAGACAGCTTGGCGGTTGTTTCCCAATGGGAGATCGAAGTCGATCAACTGCTTAATATGGTCTATGACCCACAGCAAAACCGGATCTTCGGTGTCGATCAGGGCATTGACCGCAGCGATTGGCGTAACAATCATCTGGAACGTGAATATGTTGCCCGTAGCGCGGGTCATCAGGTCTTCGTTCTGAACGCCGACAATGGCGACGTTATCGCATGTATGGCAACGGATGAAGTGCCTATCGGCCTGGCATGGGATAGCGAGCGGCAAAGGCTGTACGTCGCCAATCGCAAAGGAATTCGCGTGGATATTGGCGAAGGCACGCTAACGGTATTTGATACAGCCCGCTATTGCCTGCTGCAGACCATACCTATGGCTCCGCATCCCAACAGCCTGGCGTTTGGTGAGGATAAGCAGTGCCTGTTTATCACCGTCAAAAATGATGAAACCATGATTAAGGCCGGGCTGCCGGAATGTGTTGCCCGTATGCCATTGTGGTAGTGGCCGCAGGTGAAGGGATAAGGGAGGTGAAGTCAATTGCCAAGGCTCAAGCTGCATGGATTCAATAATCTGACCAAGAGTCTGAGTTTTTGTATCTACGATATTTGTTACGCCGAGACGGTAGCCGAGCGCGACGGCTATATCGCTTATATAGACGAGCAATATAATGCCAGCCGTCTGACCGAGATCCTGGTGGAAACCTGTTCGCTGATTGGGGCCAACGTGCTGAGCGTTGCCCGCCAGGACTATGAGCCGCAAGGTGCCAGCGTGACTATTCTCGCCAGTGAGGAGCCGGTCAAGCCAAATGGCGTCAAGCCTCCCCAGCCAGAGTCCGTCGTGGCGCATTTGGACAAAAGCCATATCTGTGTTCATACCTACCCGGAAAGTCACCCTGGGTGTGGGGTTTGCACCTTTCGTGCCGATATCGACGTCTCGACCTGTGGGGTGATTTCGCCGCTGAAAGCCCTCAACTACCTGATCCAGCAGTTGGAGTCAGATATTGTGACGATCGATTACCGGGTCAGAGGTTTTACCCGGGATGTGTATGGGGTGAAACATTACATCGATCATGAGATCACTTCGATCCAAAACTTCATTTCGCCAGAGATAAAGTCGCTATACCAGCTGGTGGATGTGAACGTTTATCAGGAAAATATCTTCCATACCAAGATGTTGCTAAAAGCGTTCGATTTGCATGATTACCTGTTCAGTACCAGGTTGCACACCCTCAGCGAGGCCCGACAACTGGAAATCAGCAAGCTGTTGTGTAAAGAGATGCAGGAGATTTACTCTGGACGAAATATGCCGTAGACGGGGGGATGCCTGCTAACGGACAAGCGCAGGCATCAATTTGCTTGGTGCACTGAAGAAATCAGTCATAGCTGATATTAAACAGTACCGCACTCTTCACTTTTCCGGGGGTTACGCGCCCGGTTGCATAATACTCATAGCCGATATCACATTGGCTGCGGTTATCGGTAATAACGGCACAGCCAACGCGTGGGGCAGTGCGTAAATCCAGCGGCTTGTCATTCATCAGCAGCCTGATTTCGACGTTTTCGGCCTCGCCGTTCAGCGTATTGACCAGATTGCCGGTATCCGAACTGACCGTCGGCCCATTTCCCAGCGTAATATAGGGCGTGTAGCCATTGGTACAATGTACCCCGCCGATATGGATACTGCCTAGCGAACGGCCATGAGTCATACCGGTTGCGCGTAGGCTCCCCGCCGAGACCTGCGGCATCATCCAGTCGTAGTCCTTGTGTTCTTGCCCCTCGACGCTGTCAAAATAACAGGTCGCGAGCTTGATGGAGCCAGTAACGTTCAGTATGCCAGTAGAGGCGGCTTCAACGCTGTTGCCGCAGCAAATCAGCACCAGCAGAGACAGTATTCTCTGCGTATTCGTTATCTTCATTCTCCACTCCCGGTTATTGGTAAGTGATCATAAACTCTATTTGGGCATCAGCCCTGCCCGCCCGGATGGGGGTTGAGGTTTGAACATAAGTCGCCTTGACGCCCAGGCTGTAATCGCTGCCGCGGTCCTCAAGGAAGGTAATGTAATTTGCCAGATTGATGCTCTGGTTGAATTTGGCCCATTGGTAGTTGCCATTTTCCTGCCTCAAGCTCAGTTGGACACCTACCCCTGAGGCTGCGTCACCGGCGGTGGTGTTCAGTTTCGAGATCCCGCGTTCGGCATCAATAAATCCGTTGCGCGGCGTCAGCTTGAGGCTGATAACATTGGGCTTGAACACGCCGTAAGAGGTTGAACCATAGAAAGCGGGGCAACCCGATAGCACAATCTGAGTCTCGGCGCTGCCTGCCGTGCTGCCGATACCGTTGAACTCATCAGGATAGTGCTCCCCGAGCGGCAGGTAATAATTGTTGCCAACGTTGCAGGTTGCCGGGATTGCCGTCAGGTTGCCCACTATCCTCGCTTGTTGATAGATAAAGCTCTCACCATTGCCGTCGAATGAGGTTTTGAACCTGGGGAGATCGCTACTGCTAATAGTCCCGCTGCCGGTGTTGGCGGCGATTTTAATCATTGCAATATTAAAACTGACTGCGGCATCGTCCTGACCGGTAAAGTTGAAAACGCTGTCGCTGCTGGGTGAAAAGAAGGCAGAAAGCCTACCTGGGAGCTGTAGATGGGAGCCGCCGTTACCATCGGGGGTACCTTGCCACAGGGCTACCCCGACGCCAGAAATATTGGTATTGAACACGGTGGGAAACGTCGCGTCACGGTAACTGGATTGGCCATGGGGGGCACTGATGACGGTGTTAACCAGGTCATAAACCCCTGCGCGGCACAGCAGACTGGCACCGCTGCCATTGGTCTGGATACGTTGAGAATAGATGACACTGCCGATGGGAAGATCCTCCCCCACGGTAACATAGCCGCCGATGGTCAACCGGGTATCAAGGGGAGCTTTGACAGCAGAGGAACTATCCCAATCACAACCCGCACTTGCTGCGAGCGCATTCTGCGCATACAGGCCGCCGCAGAGCATCAGTGATATCGCTATTGCTGAGGCGAATATTCTTTTCATGTTGTTTCTCAATTCGTGTGGGCCGTTTGTCATTGGCAGACTCCTTGGATCAACTGTCTGCTGTCTTCAGCGGTGCTTGGCTGCAGCGAATAGTGGATGCTGCAATGCTCTGCCTGACTATCCCCCCATCTCACTTGCAACACGCCTTTCAGGTCGAGATCGCGAGCCACCACCAGGCTGGCCTGGCCGACAACCCCCACGGCGTTGTTCTGCGCATCATAGACGTTGGCAGCGAAGGGCAGTGGGCTACCGTCCGGTCGCTTGGCTCTGATGTAGGTCACCTTGCCGCGTTTGGTTTCATAATCAAGCAGGACCACGGCACCGGCGCGGGGGGCCGTGGTATTGCGGGTAGACAGCAACTCTACGTCCTGTGCACTGCCCTTGGGATCGATATCGACCTGATTGAGATAATAGGGCCGCAGGTAAGGGACGATGGCATAGCCAAAACGGTCGATCTGAACGCCCGGAGCGCTGGTAACGAGAGCGCCTTCAGCACCAGGCGCCCGCACCAGACCGCTTGTTTCGCCAAGTGATTGCCCTAAAGTGATACCGCCACGGTGGGCCACCAGGGCGCCATCCATGCTTGCTGAAACCTGCCGGTTTCCCTGCCCATAGCTATAGTTTGCGCCCATATGGGCAAGGGATGAGCGGTAGCCAATGCCACCGTTGAAAAAGTTGCTATTGCCTTCGGTATTCCGGCTGGTGCTGACGACATAGTTAAACTGATTCTGTTCACCCATATTGCCCGACAGGCCAATCAGGCCAGTGTTCCCCTTATCGTCGGTAGTGCCGGTAGCATTGAGCGTTGGCGCATGGAGGTTCGAGCCTAGCGGTAACGAGAGCGTCAACGCGTATTGGGTTTCCCGCCGATCCGGCGTTCTCTCTTCTGTATTTCCTGTGAGTTGCCCGCTTAGCGTTCGGTTGACCGAGAGGGTATAGCTGAGATTGTGCCAGAAATTGCTATAGCCTAACTGTAGGCTCTGTTGCGAACGACTCTGGTTCCAGTAAGAGGTATGATTGCCAGTGGCATACAGGCTTCCCCAGCCTTCTCCCAGTTGCTGGTTGACCGAAAGCGTAAACAGGCTGCGTTGACGTCCATAGGCATCGACATTTCCATTACGCAGGGCCAGATCGCGCAGCTGCACAGCGTCATTCAAGCTCAGGAAACCGTCGGTTGAGTAACGATAAGCGGCCACTGAGAAGCTGGTTTGTGTTTCTGGATACATCTGGCTGAAGCCGATACGATAGCTTTGCCCTGAACGCGGGTGCTGGCCGGGCAACCGGGTTTTCGCCTGGGTGACATCGAATGAGAGTGCGCCGATAAACGTGTTCATAGCGCCACCCAATAAGGCCGAGAGGTACCCTTTGCTGGCGGTGGCGCCGGTGTAGCCGGTAATGAAATTACTCAGGCCCAACTGGTAGGTCAGGCTGCCAAATTCAGGCTTGTTTGCCAACCCATCACTATTCACTTTACCTGCAGCCACTTCGTAGCGGCTTATCCCTGGCCGCAACATTTGAGTCACTGAAGCATAGGGAACCGTGAAGGATCTCACTTGGCCATTGGCCTCTTCTACTTGTACGGTCAATTCCCCACCATAGCTGGTGGGGTAGAGATCGTTGATCTCGAAAGGCCCTGGAGATACCGTAGTGGTATAGAGCGTGTAACCATTCTGAGTAATGATCACTCTGGCGTTGGTATTGGCTATGCCACGTACTACGGGGGCGTAGCCACGTAGAGCGTCAGGTAGCATGCGGTCATCAGAATAAAGTCTGACCCCGCGGAAACGTACGCCGTCAAACAGTTCGCCACTGGTAAAGGCGTCACCCAGGATCAATTGAGATTGCAGCGCGGTAACATCGCGGCTGATATAGGAAGATGTGCTTTTGTAATCCCCGCCACTCTTTCCCGATGACCAATTGACGCTGCCGTTATTTCGCACGCGCCAAGGGCCGACGTTCAGACCGTTACGCAGCCCGAGATAGCCGTAGGTGTTGCTGTTTTCCCGCTGTCTTGACTGATAAACGTTGGCGTTGTAGTTCACTATCAAGGCGGTTAGGCCATCCTCCCAAAGCTCGGGATTGACATAGCCACGCGGAGTCCTGTTGAGTAGCAACTGCGGTATCGTCAGCGTCAGCTTTTGCTCGCCGATATCAAAGCTAACGGTGGCCCCGGGCAGGAGTTCACTGAGTGAACCGCAATAGCCCTCTTGCACTAATGGCGCCAATTGCACGGCAGGGATCTGAGCCAACAGTTTCTCTGCGCTCAAATTGAGCAACGAGAAGAAACTGCCCGGATAGCAGGGAAGGGTTTGCAGGTTATTGCCCGGCTGGGCCTTAAACTGGATTTTTTCATTGCCGATCCGCTGGCCATTAAGCTCGATCGCCACGGTGTAGATACCAGGAACAACGACGTTACTGCGGCTGAATTGGGCCGGATCGAATGTTCCGACCTTACCGCCAGGGAAAAAACTGGGGTCGAATGTCACTTCTTCCGGCGTGTCTGCCGCATAGCTGGAAGTGGCTGAAACCATGGCACATGAAAGAAACCACTTCAGCACGGTTTTTATTGTCGGTTTACACCTAGTCATAGCATCCTTGATGACTCAGATAAGCCAATACTTCTGAAAAAGGGTGATGTCAGCGGCCTAACGGGTATGTTTTTTCAATAAAAGCCCCATAGTCATTAATCGCCTTGGTGATTACGCTATTTGGTGGCGCCGCAATAACCTTGTTATCGCGTTTTAGTTGAAAGGTTTGCTCAGAGAAGGGGGCGATCATGCCGCCATCAGTGCCGGCTACCGAGGCGATGCCATAGCCAGATAATTGCACGGAGGCATAGCTGATATGGTATGGCGTGGGGTTTTTAGCGAACAATTTTTCCCCTTGCCGTTGCCAACTCACCTTATCCATGGTTTCCAGTGACAGCCCTGGCAACGTGGAAGGGCGGTAAAATACCTTCAGGCGGTTGCGATAGGCGATGGAGAGGTAATTCTGATCCCCTTTCGACTGGGGAGGGACTTCAAGTACGTTGATCCAATATAGCGTCTCGCGGTCGGTGGCGTGGCTTACCAACGGCGTTGAGGTAATACGTAAGGTTTGCGTCTTGGCGGGCTCAACTCGTGAAACCGGTGGCATGATTATAAAAGGAACATCGCTGTCCTCAGGGGCTGAATTCGCATCGCCTGCATCTATCCAGGATTGAACCAATAGCGGAAAACGGCTTTTATTTTCCAGCTTCAGGGTGACTTCTTTGGCATCACTTGGGTAGATCACGCGCGTACCAGATATGACGATACCGGCATGCAAGGAGGAGGAAAAAAATCCGCTTAACAGCGATAGCAGTAGCCAATATTTTTTAATCAAGCGCATAACAATCTCGTCAGTATAGACGTGGCAAATATGGCCCTGTGGTAACAGAGCCATAACCTATTCAGTCAGGTTTTATTGATAAACGATGCTGTATTTAACCGTAGAGGCAACTTGGCCTGGGCCTGCCGCGCCACCCACAGCAACATACTGGCCAAAGTAGGTATATTCGGCAGTTTGATTGACGATGGTTTTCGGCGCATGGTTATTATTGCCGGATACCAGGTTGATCGGGCTGTTGGTTTCGCCGTTCAGGATTTGTATCTGAACATTGGTTGCAGGATCGGTTGCTGAAGTGTTTTTCAACCAACCAGTCGCATTATCGATAGCCGGGCTGGTTGGCTCGAAATACACTGAAGCAATCTTGCCGTCGGTGCAGTTTAAATCAGAAGGGCCGCCCAGTTTGATGGTAAACGGCGCAGGCTTGGCTGTGGCACCGGCAAAGCTTAATTCACTGGCACTGACCGTTTCCAAAGGCACGTTCAGATCGACAGCACCATTTGGCGTCTGGTCGTTGATCAGGCAGGTTGCGTCAGTGACTTCACCGGTGAAATTGATATTACCACCCGCTACGGTGATGGCGGCAGAAGCCGGAACTGCGGCAAAGCCGCCGATAGCCAGTGAGAGAGCCACTACTAATGTGGTTTTTTTCATTGCATATGATCCTTGTTAATTATCCTTAAAATACTCTGAACGTTACATGGAGTAACAACAGAGCCGTCATTTCACTATGGCAGTGAAAATACTGTTCCCTTTTTTGGCGGTGATAAACAATCAAATCATATTTTTTTTATATACAGCGGAGTTACAGACGCCCCACGTAAGGTATATCCTTTTCCTCGCGAGCTTTTAATAAAGTCATCGGCGATACCAATTTTACTTAACCTCGCCCTAAGCTCGGAAATAACTTGGGTCAATCTGGTGGTTGAAGAGGAGAGGTTATAATTCTCCCAAACCTGTACCAGTAACTCCTGGTTGGAAACATAGCCACAGTTGGCGTGTGCCAATAGATATATCAGTAAGCGCAGCATTGTTTCACGCAGTTTTAGATAGTTGGTAAATCGGTCGTCACCATGCTGGTGGTACTCTATCGTGTTATAGAGTTTGATTACGGAACCCGATTTGATATCTACCTGATACTCATCATTGATGATGTAGCCAAAAAGTAATAACCCACTCTCACTCGTCTTGGTGATAGGGGTTGCTACATATTTAATTTGAATCGTATCATCCATTATCAACTCCGCCGCATCCGCTGCTAAAACTGTCTGGCTCTGACTTCGTTAATTGGAACTGTCATTTCCACACATTGGCTTTATATATTATTGCCTGAAGACTTAATGTCAATTCATAAGAATAAAAAAATAACCGAAATAAAAAGAATTTAAATCTTGTTATTGGCTGTTTTTTGATATTTTCTTTTGTTTTTGTCTGTTTATTGGTTGTATTTTGATATTTAATGTTATTACTGTAGGGAATTTAATGCATAAGCATAATATGCTGTTTTGGTGGCGTTATTGCCTATTGTTTTTGTTTTTTCTTTTAAAAGTCGCGGAGTGAAGTCAAGTTGAAATAGTCTGCGAAACTGACGGATTTTGTATTCGGAGGAATCCTAATGACTTTTTATCTTATATTTTATTCTTGCCATTCGCAAGTAGGATAAATCGCAATAATAACAGGTGTGTATAGATGTTGAACATATCTATGTTTTTTTATTTATGATTTTAGTATTCAAGGGGCTTGCAGCCTTTGTACGGATGAGAAGCAGGCCGAATAGAGGAATTCGGCCTGGTGATATCGGAGAGGTCTTAGAACAGCACTGAGTAGTTCAAACCAAAGGTGCGGCCACGGCCTTTATAGCTGTACAACTCCGGCGCGCCGTAGGTTGGGCTATACAGGATTGGCGCACGTTGGCCCCACACGGTGGTGTAGTCTTTGTCCAACAGGTTCTCTACGCTGAAGCTGACCTTGCCGACCGGCAGGGCATAGCTGCTGAGGACGTCAATGGTGTTATAGCCGTCGAGCTTGCGGCCCTGGCTGTCGGAAACGTCGAAGGTCTGCTGCGACTGCACGCGCACCGTCCAGTCACCCGGTGCCCAGTTGACGTAGGCGGTGGCTTTCGACGGGCTGGCGGTGTCGACGGTCAACTTCTCCCATTTGCCATCGGTCTTGGTTTCCGACTTGATCAGGTTGAAGGTGGCACCGGTGCTCCATTCGCTGTCGTCGAAGAAGTAGTCCACCGCGCCTTCCATGCCATAAATCCGACGTTTGTCAGCATTCATGTTGATGGTCATGTCGGTTTTGTTGATGGTGATGGTCTTGTCTGACAGGGAATAGTAGGCCGCAACCTGGGTACGCAGATTGTCGCCATTGTAGCGCCAGCCCAGCTCGTAGGAGTCAACCTTGATGCCGTCCAGCTTGGAGTCATTGACGTTGACACTTTTTTGCAGCTGATAGTGGCCATTCACCAGCTTATAGGTGCCGGAGCCGTAATACTTGGCCAGATCCGGGATCTCAAACCCTTGTGAGAAGTTGAACCAGGTCTGCTGGCGTTCTGTCAGATGGGCCAGCAAACCGGCGTTGAACAGCGCGTTATTGTAGTCGGTTTTACCGCCCGGCACGGCATCGGCAGAGGTCGCCAGGCCGTTGGCGATCCCTTGTTGCTGTGCGTAGCCAACAAAATCATCCACCTTGTTTTCGGTGTACTGGTAGCGCACGCCGCCGCTCAGGGTAAACATCGGATCGATGTCGTAGCTGGCCTGCATGAACGGTGCCAGATTGGTAGTGGTATAGCTCGGATAGCGGCCGACGTTGTAGGCATTTTGCAGCGTCATACCGCCAGACTGCTGGGCCTGCGCCAGATTGAAGAACTGCTGGTTGGCATTGAAGCTTTCATGGTCGGCATCAAAGCCGTAGGTCAGCGTCAGGCTATCGATCGGTTTGCTGTTCAGGGTCAGCTTGCCGCCGTAGAAGTCGGTTTTCTGTTGCGAAGCGCCGATGCTGGTTACCTTGCCGCCACTCAGGGTCGGGAACGGATAGAAGGTCAGCGATTCATCACGATAATACACCTGCGCCACCAGATCCTGGCCCCAGAAATCGGTGTTGGAGTATTGCAGGTTGATCAAATGGCGCTCGGTGCCTGGAATGCGATCCGAATCCAGATTACCGCTGTTGTAGGCTTGCCCCTTGCCGGTCACCGCCGAGAAGTTTTGCCCCAGATACAGGCCGTGCTTACCGTCTGACTCACTGTTGAAATATTGCGTGGTCAGCTGCAACTGCTGGTGATCGTCGATGTTGATGGTGCCGGTGCCCATCAGGTCAATACGATCGGAATATTGCAGGCCGGTTTGGGTGTTGTCGATCAGCACCTCGTCGCCTTTGCCGTCATACCAGCCGCCGTAACGCTGATAGGAAACCGACAGGCGCCCGAAAGCCTTATCGGTGCCGCCGCTGACCGCTGCCGCCACGTTTTCATCGTGATCGCTGCTGCTGTTAAAGCCGGTTTTACCGCCAAGCTGCAGCTCAACCTGTTTTTCTTCCTGGCCCTTCTTGGTCACAATGTTGACCAGGCCACCGGTGCTGCCGCCGCCGTACAGCGAGGTAGCCCCGGAAATCACCTCAATATGGGCGATGTTGAACGGATCGATTGAATCTAGCTGGCGGCTGTCGCTGCGCGATGAGTTCAGGCGCACGCCGTCGATCATCACCATCATCGAGCGGCCACGCAGGTTCATGCCGTAGTTGGTACGGCCCTGGCTGCTGACGTCCATGCCCGGGATCAGCTGCGATAGCACATCCTTGATCTCTTTACCGCCCTGCACCTGCTGCTCAATTTCCTGGCCTTCGATCACCCAGGTGGTCTGGGCCATTTCCGCTACGCTGCGGTGAGAGCGGCTGGCGGAAACCACCAGTTGGTCATCATTTTTTTGTTCTTCTGCCCAGGCTGTTGGTGCGAGCATGGCCAACAGGCAAGGGTTTAGTACCCAGAGGTGTCTGCGTTTCATTGTTGTTCAAACGTTTCCATGGTTAGTTAAAGTTAAAGATGGCGTCGTGTGCAGTTTGGGCGGTGACCGCTGCCTGCTGGCTACGCCATTGGATCACAGCCGGGGTGGACGTTAAGTCGAACTGGTCGCGTCCTAATGCCCGGTTGAGAATACGGGCCGAACGCCAGGCCATCAGGCTGAGCTGGGGTTCGGCAATGCCATGACTGTGCATGCCGGCGTTGACGGCAAACAGACAGTTTTCGCTCGGACCCTGCCATTCCAGGGTGAAATCCGGCGTGATGCGATACTCATCGTTCGCCGTGGTCAACAGGCGATTGGCTAGCGGTGCGAGAAACGCCGGGCGGTCTTGCTGATAACCGGTGGCGAAGATCACCACGTCGCAGTCGAAGGTTTCCTTGCCCTGATCGAGATGGTGATGGGTGACCAACTGATAGCCATTGCCGGATGCGTGCATCGCGGCCAATGAACGGCTAGGCAGCAGGTGGGCCCAAGGCTTTTCACGTAACACTTCAAAGCGGTGATACATCGCCCGGTAAATCGCCAGCAGCGATCCGCTGGTGATGCCGTCCGACGTCATTTTCTGCTCGGTCAGCATGCGCTGTTTGGCGCTGTCGCTCAGGGTGTAGAAGCTTTCTACATATTCTGGCGTGAAGTATTCATTGGCGAAGGCGGCCTCATCCAGCGCGTTGTAATTGTTGCGGCGCGAGATCCAGTTCAACTGCTTGGGCTGGCCCCACTCGGCGCGGAAAATATTCAAAAACAGATCGGCACCGCTTTGGCCGCCGCCGATAACGGTGACGCGTTTGCCGGTAAGATCCGGGTTACGCAGGCTCATTTCGCTGGCATGGAAGCAGCGATCGTTCTGCTCGCTGACGCAGTCCGGCAGCTTGGGGCGTTTGCCTATCCCCAAGCAGAGATGGCGAGCCCGGTAGACATCACGCTGGGTGGTGACAACAAATTGGCGTTGCTGGTCGTCAAAATCCACGCTGCGGATATCTTGGCTGAACTCGAGCGTCTCCAGCCCGTTAGCCGCCCAATCGAGATAGTCGGCGAACTCTTCGCGGGAGACCGTGCGCTGCTCGGTGGTCAGGAAGCGGTAGAACTTCTTCCTTTTCACCAGGTAGTTGAGAAAACTGTACGGGTTGGTCGGCGAAACCGCGCTGACCAGATCCTTGAGGAAACTGGTCTGCATATGGCAGTCCGGCACCATCATGCCCGGGTGCCAGGAGAAGTGCGGTTTGCGTTCGAAAAACTTGCTGTTAAAGCCGGTAACCTCACTGCCGAGTGCTGCAATGCTCAGATTGAATGGGCCGACGCCGATGCCGATGAAATCCAGAGGCTGATTCATTGGGCAAACTCCTTGGAGACCAAATAAAGAGGGTTATCCAGATCTTGCAGGTAGTTCGGCAACATACGGCTGCCGCCATCCTGCTCTGAATAGGTGAGTTTCACCGGGTTGAGTACCACGCGAATAATCTGTGGCTTGAAAAGGTCGAACAGGGCAAAGCGGTCGGCCAGCTGCGGATGCTGCGCCATATAGCGCTCCAGCACCTGTGCCAGCACTTGATAGAAACGCGGTTCGCTTATGCCGCAGCCGCTCATCAGCGGCGAAATGAAACGCAGCACGGTGACGAAGTGCCCGGTTTGCAGGTCATGGATCAGATAGTCGGCAGGCAGGCGCACCGTGACGTCTTTTACCACCTGCGGCATTGACGCGGCCTGTGGGAAGTCCTGATCCACCAGGCGCATATCGCCCTGGAAATCTTTTAGCAGCACCCGTTGCGGCACATGGTCTTTCATCACCAGCGTGATGTTCTGGCCATGGGCGATCAGTGCCACCCCGTAGCAGCACATCAGGTGGTACATCGGCAGCACCACCGCTTGGAACATTTGGGTCAGCCACGCCTCTGCGCTCAGGCCGGAACGGGCAATATAGGCGGCAATCAGCGGCTCACCCTGATTGTCGGTTTCCATCAGCGTTGCCATCAGGATCGCCTGCTCGTCCGGTTGCAGATAACAGGACGGGTTTTCACGCCAGATCACCCCGAGCATTTCCTGATAACGGTAGGGAGCCTTGGGCAGCGCGCCGTAGGTTGGGTGGGCCAGATAGCCCGCCGCCGGTTCACCCAGGATCTGGGCGCCGCTGGCCTGCAAGGTGCTGTCACCGGCGAAAATCTGCTGTAACCAGCGTGAAGCCGCAGGCCCGGCGCTGATGTACTTGCCCGGAATGCCGCGATAGCAGGAGGTGTTGTAAATGGTCAGCGGCAGCTTGATATCGAAGGGCACCCGGCGGCTGGTATTGGTCAAGGTGCGCAGGGACTGCTGAGCCAGATAGCGATCGCCAAACTCGCCCAGCTCAACCAGTTCACCGCTGGCCAGTTGTGGCAGGAAATGCAGCGCAATTTTTTGCTGCCATTGCCATGGGTGCAGCGGCACCGGCAGCCAGTCGTTGTCCAACTTCAGGTCGTGCCAACGGCGGTCAAAGCGTTGGCGTTCCCCGCTGTCCATCGCGCTGTTGAGCAAGTTTTCTAGCGGGAAGTCCTCGTCAATGCACCAGACAAAGCTGCTGCGTTTGGCGGCCACCCAGTGCAGCTGGAACTGGCCCTGATATTCTGGCGCATATTGTTGCAGCGCCGTCAGCCCCCAGCCACGGCGCCCCTTGTTGAAGACGAACTTCGGGTGGCCTGCCAGCAGGCATTGCAGCGCGTCGGCATCCAGCGCAATCAGAGCGTTGGCGCTCATCCCGTGGCGAGCGGTGAGTAACTGCATGTCACCGCGTAGGGTGGCGTACAGATCTTCCAAATGTTCGGCGATCTGTGCGTCGTCCATCTTCAGCACCTGCGCCAGCTGCCGCAGCGTTTGATCGGCGGCCAGCGGCAGGCGATCGCAGCTCAGGCTGTTGGCGTCGATGTGCAACCAACCCCAGATCCCGCGTTTGGCGTTAAAGCTGTAAGTCGCGTCACCGAGGGCTATTTGCCATTGGCCGCCGTGTTCCTCGGCCTGCAAGGTGCGCTCGTACTCCAGTTCCGCCAGGATTTTTGCGGTCATCTGCAGGTTAACGCGTTGCCAATCGGCGTAATCGTGGCGGCTCATACCTGTCCCTCACGGAAGAAGTCATCACGCTGGTTCACGATCAGCCGTGAACGTTTGTGCGGGAAATCAAACTCTTTCAGCGTGTGGTAGCCAGCGGTGGGCAGATGGCGGAACAGCCGCTGATTGTCTGCGCGTGGCTCGGCCACGACGCGAGTGGTGCGGGGTTCATCCAGGTATAAATAGTGGGTCAGGCCACGTAGCCAGCTGCGGATGTACTGCGCGCCACGCCAGTCCTCTTCACCGACCAGCATGTGCAGGCCGCGATCGAACGGCTGCCAGCGATAGTGGCGGCCAATGCGATCTTCGGGTGCCCAGTAAACTTCGAAATAGCCAAACGGCTGGTCGTCAAAGCAGCCCAGCAGCGGGTAGCAATAGCTGGAATCCAACTGGCGCTGTAAATAGGCGGCCTGAACCTCGAGCGGACCACTCATTTCCCAGAAGGCGTCAACGCGGGGGGAGTTCATCCAACGGGTGAACTGCTCGGCGTCGCGTTCCACTTCGGGCAAACGGAAACTCAAGCTGCGCTTGATTTGTGGATCGTAGCGGCGATAAACCTCACCGCTAGGTCTGGCAGGGCGCTGCGGGAACCACAGCTCGCGCTCGGCGTCGTATTGCATCTGGCCGCCAGCGGTTTGGCGTTCGGCGATCAGCCACAGCGGCAACTGATAGAAGGTTTCACGGGCCAGGTAATCACCGCAGGCCTGGGCGAACAGTGCCAGAGCCTGTGGTTCCTCGCGCCATTCGGCATAGGGCAGGGCAATGCCGCTCAGCTGTGGAGCCGCGATCAGCAACTGATCTAATGCCTGGATCAACCAGCCTGCCGGTAGTGAGCCTGGATAATGCAACGCAGCGCTGCCGTCCAATCCCAGGCTAAGGGACAGGTTTTTCCCCAGCAGTTCGCAGCGGAATCCGCTGGTGGCGTGAACTATCTTGGCAACGGGCATCATTGGGCGGCCTCCACGCGCAGCGGATTGGTGAAATCAAAGTAGATCACCGCCGGATCGACAATGGTGTTCTCATTGTGATCGTGCAGATAGCAGAAGAAGTTGCCCTTGCAGTTCCAATGTTGGCTGTCGAGCACATAGTCCAGGCAGCGGGTATTTTTCGCCGTGTAACGCAGCGTGGTTAACGCATCCCGTACTCGTCTCATCAGGCTCTCTTCACTGTCGAACCCTGCTGCCGCCATTGCGGCGGTCACGGCCAACGTAGAGTTCACCAGCAGGTAGTAAGGGAAGTAGCGCAACAGCTGCTGCTCGCTAAAGCGGTTCTCCGCTTCGGCTTCGCCGATTTCATCCAACCAAGGCGTGGCATCGCGGGTAAAGCCGCTGCCCTGACAATCGCGGTACAGCATGCCTACCGGCAAGTCCTGCTGCATTTCCACCAGAATGTTTTGCTGATGGGCCAGCAACACCAGGCCGTAGTCGGCTTCGGCGCTGAACAGCGGTAGCAGCACCTGCTGGCAGTAAGCTTCCAGCCAGCAATGGGCGGCCTGCTGCAACGGTAAGTTCAGGCGGGCAGCCAGGCGGCGCACTGCCGCGGCTAACAGGCTATCGCCACCGTCTGGCGCTGCCTGTGTCAGGGTAACCAACACGTTGGTTTGGTTCTGTGCCTGGCCGAACAGCAGGTTATCGCGCAGCGCCATCAGGCTCTCTTCCTGGATCGTGCCGTCTGCGGAACGTAACCCGGCCCAGCCATCTTCCTGCATCACACGCATCGTTGGATAACGAGCTTGCAACTCCTGCCAGCGGGAGGTCTGTGCCAGGCGTGCCAGACGCATGCCACGCTTCACTTCTTTGACCGACAGGGTACGCACCGAGTTGGTTAGCCGTACGCTAAGGGAAAACTTGATCATGTCGCGGCTGCCCGCGTGATACAGCGAACGTGAAGAGCTGGTTGGCAGCCAACGCTCACCGGCCTCACCCAGATCGCTCAGCTTGTGCTGTTCGACCAACTCGCGGCACCAGCTTTGTGCCAGCAGATAATCGGCCTGCCACGGATGCATCGGCAGCAGCCAGACGTCATCGGTAAAATGGCCTAACAACTGCGGCGCGCTTTCTGCGGCAAAGCGCTGCAGGCGCTGCTGTAACGTTAGATCCAGGCTGTCACCACACAGGTGGTGTTTATCTACCGCAAACCAGCGTAGGGGGAAGCTGCCTGCGAAATCTGGCAGATAGCGCTGTGCCTGCTGCTGATCGAAGGGCTCATGGGATTTCGGAGCCGGGTGGAAGGCATGGCCAGCTAATAACCCCTGTTCTGCCTGGGCAAAATTCAGCGGCTGGTCACGTAGCTTTGGCCAGTCCAGCCGGATGGCGATCGCCTGTTGGGTATTGTCATGACTTTCCAGCACTCGCTGGCGAAAGCGTGCCAAAACCTCCTCACTCAGATGGCCTTTTATCGACGGTTTGGCCAGCAACAACGTAACCAACCGCTCAAAACTCAGCGCTTCACCGTTGCCATTCAGGCTGGCGGGGAACTGATATTGATGATGTTGGGTTGGCGAGATGTGCCGTAATGGAATGCGAATGAACTGGCTATCCGAAAGTGGGAGATGTAGCTGAGGTTGTTGGCTATCGGTTGCCGGAACGATGTGCCAGTCCCGGGTTTCACGCATTAGTGCGTTGAGGAAACATTGCGCTGCCACATCGGTTGCTGCGCTTGCTAACTGGATGGTCATGACCCTTGTCACTCTGGAGCGATTGAGAATGATTCTTATATCAATAGTTCTTATTATTATCAATCACCGCATGATACAATTTTTTGATTAATTACACATAAAAACATCATTTTTTTAACGGTTATTTTACTTAATGCGCTTATTTTCGGGTTCAAAAATCGTTGCAATTGGTAATGATTCTCCTTCAAACTGGCCGCTGGCGTTTTGTGCCGGGCTATTGGGCATTGGGCAAAATGGCTTGCTGGTCGCATTACCCGTGTTGGTCAGCCTGACCCAGCTCTCGCTGTCGGTGTGGGCTGGCTTGCTGACGCTGGGATCGATGTTATTTCTGGTCGGCTCTCCCTGGTGGGGGCGACAGGCAGAAATTCGCGGCTGTAAATACGTGGTGCTTATGGCCCTGGCGGGTTACCTGCTCAGCTTTGTGTTATTGGCCTTGGCCGTGTGGGGGCTGGCTGCTGGCTGGCTGCCTGAAATGGCGGGGCTGGGTGGCTTGATTGTGGCGCGCATTATCTACGGCCTGACGGTATCGGGCATGGTGCCCGCCAGCCAGACTTGGGCGCTGCAACGCGCTGGGTATGAACAACGTATGGCGGCGTTGGCCACTATCAGTTCCGGCCTGAGCTGTGGCCGGTTGCTTGGCCCGCTGTGTGCGGCCCTGGCGCTGTCTTTGCACCCGATGGCTCCGCTGTGGTTGATGGCGATTGCGCCGTTGATCGCGCTGTTGGTGATCTGCCGCCAGCATAACGATCCTCCGCTGCCTGCTGTGGCACATCAGCAAAACCGCCTGCGGCTGACGATGATGCCCTATTTATTGTGTGCGTTGCTGCTGGCGGGCTGTGTCAGCCTGATGCAGTTGGGCTTGGCTCCGCATTTGCAGCAGCTGTTCAGTCATTCGGCGACGACCGTCAGCCACCATGTGGCGGTATTGCTCAGCGTGGCGGCAGGTTGCACGTTGTTGGCGCAGTTTTTGGTGGTGCGACCGCAGCGCCTTACTCCGCCGCAGCTACTGATGGTTGCCGCTTGGTTGATGATCGCTGGCTTGGGGCTGATGTGTACCGCTCCGCTGGCGCTGTTTTATCTTGGCTGTGCGCTGGCTTCGTTTGGGGCCGCGATGGCGACGCCGGGCTATCAACTGATGCTGAACGATAAGTTATCTACCGGCAAAGGGGCGGGAGCGATCGCCACCAGCCATACGCTGGGCTACGGCGCGAGCGCGCTGATGGTGCCGGTGGTGAGTAAATTTTACGGTGAGTCGCAGTTGGTGGCGGCGGCACTGGTAGCCGCCGTCCTGTTGGGCGGCATTAGCAGCTGGCTATGGTGCCAGCATCGAATGGCAGACATTGCACGGGAGAGTGAGTGATATGTCCGCAAGCTATCGCATCTTTGATCTTACCTTGAAGCACAAGGAAAACGTTTCCCCCTCGCTGCTGCGCTGCGTGTTTACCGGCCCAGAGGTCCAGCGCATGAAGTTGGAAGCCCCGGATCAGCGGATCAAGCTGTTGTTCCCGGTAGCGGAAGGGCCGATCCAGCCGTTGGCGAATAGCGACGATTGGTACCGTAACTACATGGCGATACCGAAGGAGCAACGGCCCGTGATGCGTACCTACACGTTGCGGGCATTGCGTGCTGCTGAGAATGAAATGGACGTGGAGTTCGTGCTCCATGGCATTAATGGCCCGGCCTCTGCCTGGGCAACGCATGCCGTTGCGGGAGATAAACTGCAGGCTGTAGCGCCGAATGCCGATTTTGCTGAGGACAGCGGCGGCTATGAGTGGGCCCCTCCGGCGCAAACCCGGCAGGCGCTGCTGATCGCCGATGAAACGGCACTGCCGGCGGCGATGGGTATCCTCGAGCAGTTGGCGCAGCTGGTTAACCCGCCGCGTGTGCAGGCTTTCTTCGAAGTGCCGGTAGCGGGGGACTGCCTCGATATGGCGCACTTCCCGTTTGCCGAGGTTTACTGGCTGCCACGGGACGTTGGGCATCAGCAACTGCATGGCACGCTGCTGGTGGAGGCGGTGCGTCAGCGAGTTAACATCCCTGCCTCGGCACGGGCTGAAGCGCAGTCTCTGGCTGAAAACAGCCTCGGCGGGGATTTGCTGTGGGAGCGTGCCGAAGGGGCTAAGACCTTTTACGCCTGGGTGGCTGCTGAGTCTTCGGTGGTGAAAACGTTGCGACGTTACCTGATTGGCGAACGCGATCTGGACCGTTCCACGGTGAACTTTATGGCGTACTGGTGTTAAGTTTCTGAGCCTACTAAATTGCTTTGTCTAATAGCGCTACAGGTGGAAGTCATGCAGATCACCGACACGCCGTGAACCCGTCCCTGGGGGCTCGAATCGCGCATCCATGCGCTCAACGGTCGGTTAACCTGCATGACTCCCACCTGTTTCAGGCTTAATGTGTCGCGGTATAAACACCGTTATCTTACAGCCTATGCCATCAGCGGGATCTCTGTGTCCTCACCATTCTCCAATTTAGCCAGCCAGTGATCAGCTTCTTCCATTGTCAGAAAGTTACCTTCGGTTTGGTAGGTTTCCCATGCTTGTAACAGATCCAAATGCAAGCGTTGTCTGGGGTCATCATCAACTTTGATCGGGGTTATCGTCGCCATAAGTCGTCCTAAGTCGTGAGAGGCAAATTCATTGCCTACAATAAATCGTTTTAACAGTTTTTGTCTGGTTTATGAACAACGCATAATCGCGTCATTGTTATTCCGATTTCAACGCTGGCAGCCGCTTTGGCTGCTGTGCTATGTTCCGCTGAAACAAAAGTTACAGCGGAACATGGCAATGAAACAGATTGATGAGCGCCTGCGCAGCGAATATCCGCAATTGGCCCCTCAAGAGCAGCGGGTGGCCGACTTTATCTTCGATCACTTTGACGACCTGATTAGCTATAACAGCACCGAGTTGGCGCGCCTGAGCGGGGTGTCCAAGGCCACGGTCAGCCGTTTGTTCAAACGCCTGGGCTATGCCAGCTATCGCGCAATGCGTGACGAGCTGCGCACCCTGCGCCAAAGCGGTATGCCATTGACCGAGAACCGTGACGCGGTGCAGGGCAATACCTTGCTGGCTCGCCATTACCAGCAGGAAATGGCCAATCTGACGCACTGGGTGCAGCAGATTGATGCGGCACAGTTTGGCGCGGTGATCGCGGCCATGGGGCAATCCCGGCGGCTGCTGCTGTTGGGGATGCGCAACAGTTATCCCGTCGCGATGCATTTGCGCCAGCAACTGATGCAGGTACGTGAGCAGGTTTTGTTAATACCGCAGCCGGGCCAGACCTTGGCCGAAGATCTGGTGGATCTGGGGCCACAGGATATGGTGGTGGTAGTCGCGTTTCGCCGCCGTCCACGCCTGGCGCGAGAGATATTGCAACAGTTGCAGATCAAGCAGGTGCCAACGTTATTGATCTGCGAACCACAGGCCCAGGCGCTGATCCCGTTGGCTAGCTGGCATTTGATGACGCCGCTCGATAGCGTCTCGGCGTTTGACAGTTACTCCAGCGCCATGAGCCTGGCGAGCCTGCTGAGCAATGCGTTGCTGCATGACAGGTTGTCGCAAGGGCGGCAGCGTATTCATCAGGTCGCCAATCTGTTCAGCGATCTGGAGGAGTTGGAGCAGCGCTGAAGCGTTGGTTTTCACGCGGCTAAACGGGTGCTGCATGCTGCGTCTGGTGATTCTTTAGTTGCAGATAAATAATTTAAGAATCTTTTGTTTCATCCTTTCTCGCTTGACGATAATCTAGCAATAACAAAAAACCGGCCGGTCGCAGACGTAGCAATCTCCAGGCTAAGTTATTAAGTTGACAAGGAATGAACATGCTAGCTATCAACCAATTCGATCAAATCAATCCACCGCACCGCCTACTGATGGGCCCAGGGCCGATCAATGCCGATCCGCGTGTGCTGCGTGCCATGTCCAGCCAGTTGATTGGCCAATACGATCCGGCCATGACCGGCTATATGAATCAGGTGATGGAGCTGTATCGCGCCCTGTTCCGCACGCAGAACCGCTGGACGATGCTGATAGACGGGACTTCGCGTGCCGGTATCGAGGCGATGCTGGTCTCTGCCATTCGGCCTGGCGATAAAGTGCTGGTGCCGGTATTTGGCCGTTTTGGCCATCTGTTGTGTGAAATCGCCCGCCGCTGCCGTGCCGAAGTGCATACCATCGAAGCGCCTTGGGGTGAAGTATTCAGTGCCGATCGGATCGAGGATGCGATCAAAAAAGTACGGCCACGCCTATTGCTGACGGTGCAAGGAGATACCTCCACCACCATGCTGCAACCGCTGGCAGAATTGGGGGATATCTGCCGCCGCCACGGCGTCCTGTTCTATACCGATGCTACCGCCTCGTTCGCCGGTAACGAGTTGGAAACCGATGCCTGGGGTTTAGATGCGGTGTCAGCAGGGCTGCAAAAATGCCTCGGTGGTCCTTCCGGCAGTTCTCCAATCACCCTTAGCCCGCAGTTTGAAGAGATCGTGCGCCGTCGTAAGTGCGTTGAAGAGGGGATCCGTACCGTCGATCATGCAGACGGGGACGACGAGATGATCTACTCCAACTATTTCGATCTCGGCATGATCATGGATTACTGGGGGCCAGAGCGCCTGAATCACCATACGGAAGCCACCAGCATGCTGTTTGCTGCGCGTGAATGTGCTCGGGTGATCCTGGAGGAGGGGCTGGATAACGCTATTGCCCGCCATAAATTGAATGGCGCGGCGATGTTGGCCGGCATTCAGGGGATGGGTCTGGAGGTATTTGGCGATATCGCCAACAAGATGAACAACGTGCTGGGCGTGGTGATCCCGCAGGGCATCCATGGCGAGCAGGTACGCCAGATGATGCTCAATGACTTCGCCATCGAAATCGGCACCTCGTTTGGCCCGTTGCAGGGCAAGATCTGGCGGATTGGCACCATGGGGTATAACGCGCGGAAAGACTGCGTGCTGCAAACGTTGGCCGCGCTGGAAGCGGTACTCAACCGTCTCGGTTTTGTTAGCCGGCAAGGTGAAGCTATGCAGGCAGCATGGAACATTTACCAGGCCGAGCAGAACTGATGGCAATGCTGCTGACCCCTCTGGAAGCGGAACGAGCCGCGGCCAGAGTGATGGCTCGCTGCGACGAATTGGCGGCAATCAGCAGCACGCCAGGCCAACTGACGCGGGTTTATCTCTCCCCAGAACATTTACGCGCCAACCAGCTGGTTGGGAATTGGATGCGTGAGCTGGGGATGGAGGTCTGGCAAGACGGCGTGGGCAATATCTGCGGACGTTACGAAGGGCGGCAACCGGCCGCACCGGCGCTGCTGCTGGGCTCTCATCTGGATACGGTGCGCAACGCGGGGCGCTACGATGGCATGCTGGGGGTTTTGACCGCGCTCGAAGTTGTCGCCTTGTTGCATAGCCGTAATCGGCGTTTGCCACAGGCGATCGAGGTGATCGGTTTTGCCGACGAGGAGGGCACCCGTTTTGGCATTACCTTGCTCGGCAGTAAAGGGATCACCGGTCAGTGGGCAGAGGATTGGCTGGCATGTACCGATGCTGAGGGCATCAGCGTGGCCGAGGCTATGCGTGAGGTGGGCCTTGATCCTGCGGCTGTGGGTTCTGCCGAGCGTGCACAAGACTCGATCTGCGCCTATCTCGAACTGCATATTGAGCAAGGGCCTTGTCTTGAGGCCGCCGGTCAGGCTCTGGGAGTGGTCACGGCGATTAACGGTGCGCGCCGCCTCAACTGTACTTTTACCGGACATTCTGGTCATGCAGGGACCGTGCCGATGGGGCAGCGCCAGGATGCGCTGGCTGCCGCCGCTGAATGGATGGTCACGGTTGAGCGGCACACCATGGAATACGATCCGCATGTGGTTGCCACGGTCGGTCAGATCGAAAGCTTACCGGGGGCTGTTAATGTGATCCCTGGGCAGGTCAGGTTATCCCTCGACGTGCGTGGCCCGCAGGATGTGCCGCTAGACGCGTTGCTGGCCGAATTACTGGCACATGCGCAGAACATTGGCGCGCGTCGCGGAGTCGGCTTCGACAGCGAGGAGTTCTACCGTATACCGGCTACCGCTTGTGACCCTCAGTTACAGCAGCGTTGGTATGACGCGGTAGTGCAGGTACAAGGGAGCAGCCCGATGTTGCCTAGCGGTGCGGGGCATGATGCCATTGCTGTCGCCGCCCGTTGGCCGGTGGGGATGCTGTTTGTCCGTTGTGCTGGGGGGATCAGCCATCATCCTGATGAGGCTGTAACCCCCTGCGACGTAGCGCAGGCAGTTCAGGCTTATTGCCAAATCGTGGCGAATTGGCCCGCGATATCCCCTACTCAGTCATGCAGTTGGAAGCCATCCGCATCACGCCAGGCAGGGAACGCGTTGCGGTAGGTTTGTAGCGTTTCCAGCGAAAGCTCGGCATCCAGCCTCGCTGCCTGGCCCGCTTCTGCGCTGGCCAACCGTTCCCCCTGAGGGCTGATAATCAGGCTGTCACCGCTGTAATTCAGGCCGTTACCGTCCTCGCCCACGCGGTTGCACCCCGCCACGTAAATCTGGTTTTCAATCGCCCGTGCTGCCAGCAGCGTTTGCCAGTGCATGCTGCGCGCCGCCGGCCAGTTGGCAACGTACAGGGCCAGATCGTAATCTTGCTGATAGCGTGACCATACCGGGAAGCGCAGGTCATAGCAGATCTGCGGCAGGATACGCCAGCCGCGCCATTCGAAAATGATGCGCTGTTTCCCTGCCTGATAGTGTTGGTGTTCACCAGCCATGCGGAACAGATGGCGTTTATCATAGCCATGCACCTTGCCGCCGGGCTCCACCAGTAGGAAACGGTTAACTGCCCCTTCGGCCGTTTTCAACGCTACGCTGCCACCCACCAAGGCGTTGGTTTTCACCGCCCAAGTGTGTAACCAGTCGATCACCTGTTGTTCAGGCAATGCGCTTTCCCCGGCATCCATCGCAAAGCCGGTAGTAAACATTTCCGGCAGTACAATCAGATCGCGGCCGGTCATTGAGGGCAACAAGGCATCGAAATGGCGCAGATTGGCCTCACCTTGGCGCCAGACCAGCGGTTGCTGCAACAGGGTGATTTTTAGAGTCGACATAGGCGCTCCGCAGCGGCATCCAGCGTGGCATCTTGCTTCGCGAAGCACAGCCGGATCAGTTTATGGGGGAAAGGATCTGCACAGAAAACGGACAGCGGGATCGCCGCCACGCCTGCGTGCTCGGTCAGCCAATGGCAGAAGGCGACGTCATCCAGATCGGAAATGGCGCTGTAATCGGCCAGCAAGAAGTAAGTGCCTTCACAGGGCAGAATTTCCAGCCTGCTGTTAGCTAACGCCTGCACAAAACGATCGCGTTTGGCTCGGTAGAACGCGGGTAGCTGCTGCCAGTGTTCTGGCTCATTGCGCAGCATATCGGCCAAGGCTAACTGGGCAGGGGTGTTGACCGAGAACGTCAGATACTGGTGAACCTTGCGCACCTCGGCACTTAACGTTGCCGGGGCCACGCAATAACCCACTTTCCAGCCGGTCATATGGAAGGTTTTGCCAAACGAGGAAACGGCGATCGCCCGCTGACGCAGTTGCGGATGGGCCAGCACGCTGGCGTGCCCCCCTTTGGCAAAACAGATATGTTCGTAAACCTCATCGCTGAGGATATAGATTTCACGATCGGCGATGGCGGCCCATAGCTGCTGCATATCCTCTGCCGACCATGCCGTGGCGGAGGGGTTCTGCGGAGTGTTGAGGATCACCAGTCGCGTGCGCGGTGAAAGCTGTTCGGCAAACCGTTGCCAATCGACCTTGAAGGCTGGCGGTTGCAGGGCAATGCGTTTCAGAACGCCGCCGGAAAGCTGTACCGCCGGCGCATAGCTGTCGTAGCTTGGGTCGAAGCAAATCACTTCATCGCCGGAGCGTACCAGGGCGCTGATTGCAGCGAACAACGCTTCGGTTGCACCCGCAGTGACGGTCACTTCACTATTGGCATCGGGTTGCCAGCCGTAGAGCTGAGCGGTTTTTTCCGCAATGGCCTCACGCAGCGGCGCTGCGCCCGTCATCGGTGCGTATTGGTTTGCCCCCTGGCTGACGTGCCAGCTCAGTCGCTGTTTTAAATACTCCGGGCCATCAAAATCCGGGAAGCCCTGCGACAGGTTAATCGCCTGATGCTGCTGCGCCAGAGCGCTCATCTGGGTAAAAATGGTGGTGCCGAGGTCGGGTAACTTGCTGGCTGGGACAGGTGCGGTACTCATTCAGGCTCTTTCTCCTGGCGCTTATGTTGCGAATAATATAGCACGATGTTAATGTTTAGCAATCAAGACGTTTAGACGTCCGTAGCCATCAGGAAACAAGACGGAATGACAGAAAACCCGCAATTATCTGCCCTATTGGCCGCCTGCCACTGGATCGGTGAGAAAGGCTGGTGCCCGGCAACCGGCGGCAATATGTCGCTGCGCCTTGATACCCAACATTGCCTGGTAACCGAGTCCGGCAAAGACAAGGGCAGCCTGAGCGAACAGGATTTATTGCTGGTGGAAACGGCAAACAACCATGTCCCCAGCGGCCGTACGCCTTCGGCGGAAACCGGCCTGCACACGTTGATCTACCGCCTTTATCCCACCGTCGGTGCCATCCTTCATACCCATTCGGTCAATGCCACCGTGCTTTCCCGCGTGGAGAAAAGTGAAGCGCTGGTGCTGCAAGGGTATGAAATGCAGAAATCCCTTAGCGGGCAGAAGAGCCATCTCGACAGCGTCAGCATCCCCATTTTTGATAACGACCAGGATATTCCGGCGCTGGCTGCGCGTGTTGCCGCATATGCCGAGGTAACGCCCTTGCAGTACGGTTTTCTGGTGCGCGGCCACGGCTTGTATTGCTGGGGCAAACAGGTGGAGGAAGCGCGCCGCCACCTTGAAGGGCTGGAATTCTTGTTCCAGTGCGAACTGCAACGCCGTTTACTGGAGGCTAAATGATCCGCGCCATCGTCACCGATATTGAAGGCACCACCAGCGATATCCGCTTTGTGCATCAGGTGCTGTTCCCCTATGCCCGTGAGCGGCTGGGGGAGTTTATCCGCAGCCATGCCAACGACGCCGAAGTTGCGGCTCCGCTGGCGGCATTGCGTGCAGAGATTGCGCAGCCGGACGCCGATAATGAGCGGCTTATTACCACCCTTTATCGCTTTATGGACGAAGATCGCAAATCGACCGCGCTGAAGGCCTTGCAGGGCATTATCTGGCGCAGCGGTTACCTGAACGGCGATTTTCAGGGGCATCTCTACCCGGAGGTGGCCGAACAGCTGGCCGCTTGGCAGCAGCAAGGATTGAAACTGTTCGTCTATTCTTCCGGCTCGGTTGAAGCGCAAAAGCTGCTGTTTGGTTACAGCGATGCGGGCGATCTGCAACCGCTGTTCAGCGGTTACTTTGATACGCACGTGGGGGCCAAGCGTGAAAGCCAGTCGTATCAGAATATCGCTAAGGCTATTGGCCTGGAGCCAACTGAACTGTTGTTCCTGTCCGATATCCATCAGGAATTGGACGCGGCGCGGCTGGCAGGTTGGCATACCTGCCAACTGATCCGTGACGCTGCCGATCCACAAAGCCAGCACCAGCAGGTTAACCGTTTTGATCACATCGAGTTAGGGGAGTTTGTCTAATGAGTGGATTGACCATTTTTAGCGATAAAGAGCCGCAGCAGCCGTTATGGCAGAGCCAGGATGCACAGGCTATTCAGCAGCAGTTGGCGCAGATTGGCGTACGTTTTGAGCGCTGGCAGGCCGATCGTGAGTTGGGCGAGAGCCCACAGCCAGAAGCGGTGATTGCCGCCTATCAGCATGAGATCGACCGGCTGGTGGCGGAAAAGGGCTACCAGAGCTGGGATGTGATCAGCATGCGTCCGGACAACGCCCAGCGTGAAGTGCTGCGGGAAAAATTCCTGGCCGAGCATACTCATGGCGAGGATGAAGTGCGCTTCTTTGTTGAAGGGGCGGGGCTGTTTTGCCTGCATCTCGAAGGCAAAATCTTCCAAATCCTGTGCGAGAAAAACGATCTGATCTCGGTGCCAGCCAATACTCGCCACTGGTTTGATATGGGCTCGGCCCCCAACTTCACCGCCATCCGCGTATTTGATAATCCGGAAGGTTGGGTGGCCCATTTCACCGGCGACCAGATTGCCGAGGCATATCCAAAGCTAGATTGAGGGGCAAAAGGTTATGCCAATGCGTGTTGGAAAATGCCGTCGGCAACCTGCTCTGGCGTAATGACGCCGCTATCCAACACCCAGCCGCTGATTAATGCTGCTGGTGTGACATCGAATGCCGGGTTGTAGGTTGGCGCATTGAGCGGTGCCCACTGGCAGGAACCAAAGCTACCGCTGACCCCCGTCACTTCCTCTGCCGCGCGCTGTTCGATAGGAATGGCCGCACCGTTCGGGCAATGAGGATCGTGCGTGGTGTGTGGGGCGGCCACGTAAAACGGAATACGGTGGTAATGGGCCAGCACCGCCAGGCTGTAAGTGCCGATTTTATTGGCCACGTCACCGTTGGCCGCAATGCGGTCTGCGCCTACCCAGACGGCATCGACCTGGCCCGTAGCCATCAGGCTGGCGGCCATGGAATCGCAGATCAAGCGGTAAGGAATGCCCAGCTCACCCAGTTCCCAGGCGGTAAGGCGGCCCCCTTGCAGCAACGGACGAGTTTCATCGACCCAAACCTGGGCGATCTTGCCTTGCTGATGCGCTCGCAATAGAACGCCAATCGCCGTGCCCACGCCCGCCGTCGCCAGTCCCCCGGTGTTGCAATGGGTGAGCAGGCGACTGCCCGGTTTCACCCACTCGGCCCCGTTATCGGCGATGCGATCGCACAGGGTCCGATCTTCCTCTACCAGGCGTAGCGCCTCTTCGGCCATCGCGCTCACCCAATCTGGTTGTGCCAAAGCCTGCTTCATACGATCCAGATTGTTCATCAGGTTCACCGCGGTCGGGCGTGAGGCGCGTAGCGTCTGTAATGCCTGCTCCAACTCTGCCTGCGACAGGCCACGCTCGGCCAACAGGGCGAGCAGCAGGCTGGCAGACAGCCCGATCAACGGTGCGCCACGCACCCGCAGGGCGCGGATATGCCCAACCAATTCGTCCACGCTGTCGCAGGGCAGCCAGCACGTTTCCTGCGGCAAAGCTTGCTGGTCGAGGATCTGGAGGCGGTTGTCTTGCAGGCTCAGGCTGGTGGTGTTAAGTGCTTGCATCAGTGGTTAAATCCTTGTGTGTTTCTTATTGCATCTGTGAACCCATTCTGCCAACATGACATCCGGATGTATAGACGTCCAAACGCTTTTGCGGCTAAAAATAAAAAAATCATCGCTATGGGAAAGAACAGAGGGGTTGGGGGATGTCACAATATCGTACGTTTACTGCTGCCGATGCCGTTGAATACGCGCGCCAATATGGTCAACTGGCCGATCCACAGGCGCTGGTGAGCGCCGACGAGATCGGCGATGGCAATCTGAACCTGGTGTTTAAAATCCGTGATGCTGACGGCGTCAGCCGGGTGATTGTCAAACAGGCGCTGCCGTACGTGCGTTGCGTGGGGGAATCCTGGCCGTTGACGCTGGATCGGGCGCGTATCGAAGCGGAAACGCTGCTGATCCACGGGGCGCTGTGCCCGCGCCACACGGTGCAGGTGCTGCATCACGATCCTGAGCTGGCGGTGATGGTGCAAGAAGATCTCTCTGACCATCACATCTGGCGCAGCGAACTGGTGAAGGGGCGTTACTATCCGCTGGCTGCCGGGCAACTGGCGGAATACCTGGCGCAAACGCTGTTCCACACCTCTGATTTTTACCAGACCGCACAGCAGAAAAAGGCCGAAGTCAGCCGTTTCACCAACCCGGAGCTGTGCCAGATCACCGAAGATCTGTTTTTCAGCGATCCTTACCAGGATCATGAACGTAATCAGTTTGACGAGGCGCTGTTGCCGCAGGTGCTGGCGCTACGCAATGACGCGGCGCTGAAGTTGGCGGTGGCCGGGCTGAAACATCGTTTCCTGAGCAAGGCCGAAGCGCTGCTGCACGG
The DNA here is from genome assembly GCF_019968705.1 of Serratia sp. JSRIV004. Taxonomy (NCBI): domain Bacteria; kingdom Pseudomonadati; phylum Pseudomonadota; class Gammaproteobacteria; order Enterobacterales; family Yersiniaceae; genus Serratia; species Serratia sp. JSRIV004. The sequence goes on from NZ_CP074140.1 coordinate 1,393,877, forward strand.
TGATATTCACAGCGGTTCGATCTTTGTCGCGGAAGGTAAGCTGAAGGCGATCGACGCCGAGTTCGGCTTTTACGGGCCGATCGGTTTTGATATTGGCACTGCATTGGGCAACCTGCTGCTGAACTATTGCGGGTTACCTGGGCTGTTTGGCCCGCGTGATGCGGCGGCTGGGCGTGAGCAGCGGTTGCAGGATGTGCGTGAGCTGTGGCTGATCTTTGCCGATCGCTTTCTGGCGTTGTGCCATCAACATAGTCGTGATGCAACGCTGGCGCTGCCGGGCTATGCCGAGCAGTTCCTGCAACAGGTATGGACGGATGCGGTGGGTTACTGCGGTACGGAGCTGATACGCCGTACTATCGGGCTGGCGCACGTGGCCGATCTGGACAGTATCACCGATGTGGAAATGCGTGCCGAATGTCAGCGCAACGCCCTCAATCTGGGCCGCGCGCTGATCGTCAACGCGCCGCACATAGAACACATCGATGCCTTGCTGGCCCGTATCCGCCAACATGGCTGAGCCAATCTGAATCTGCAATGAAAAAGGGACGATCCTTAACGGTATCGCCCCTTTGGCATTTACGGCCGCTGAACGTTATGCAGCTTCAGTCTGCTTCTGGCGTTTTTCCAGCTTTACGGGCTTTACCGGCTGCTGCGCCGCCAGCGCGTCTGGCGCAAAGTCATCAACGTTGATTGAACGCAGACGGCTCTCTTCCGCTTTCACCAGGATCTTGGCTTCGTCGGCGCTGATTTTGCCTTCATCCAGTGCACGCTGTGCCAGACGATCCAGACGGGTGAACGGCAGGTTCTTACCCGCTTGCTTGCACAGGCGCTGGTGGATAGGTTCTGCGGCTATCACGTCCAGCAGCGCGGCTTCCAGCAGGCCAACCGGGTTATGCTCGCTTGGCGTCAGGTATTGGCCACGGCCAAGGCGGCTACGGGTGGCAGAAGGCTGTTGGATAATCTTCGCCAACTGATGGTCCAGCTTATCCGAAGGTGCGGTATGCACGCGACCGAATGGGAACACCACCAGGCGCATCACCCCGGCGATAAAGCGGTTAGGGAAGTTGCGCAGCAAATCGTCCAGCGCTTGCTCTGCCTGGTTCAGGCTGTCTTGCACGCCCCAGTGAACCAATGGCAGATCTTCTTTCTGACGCCCTTCATCTTCAAAACGTTTCAGCGTGGCCGAGGCCAGGTACATCTGGCTCAGCACGTCACCCAGACGGGCAGAGATACGCTCGCGGCGCTTCAGGCTACCGCCCAGCACGCCCATGGAAACGTCAGACAGCAACGCCAGGTTGGCGCTCAGACGGTTGAGCTGCTGATAGTAGCGGCGTGTAGCATCTTTGGTTGGCGTGCTGCTGGTGCGGCCATTGGTCAGGCCAAGCCACAGGCTGCGCATTTTGCTGCTGCCGACGTGGCCGAGGTGGCCAAACAGCGCCTGGTCGAAGCTGTGCAGATCGTTGTTCTGGGCGGCGGCCATTTCGGTCAGTACATAAGGATGGCAGCGGATCGCGCCCTGGCCGAAGATCATCATGGTACGGGTCAGGATATTGGCACCTTCTACCGTGATGGCGATTGGCGCGCCCTGGTAGGCACGGGCCAGGAAGTTGGCTTCGCCCAGCATGATGCCTTTACCGCCGGTGATATCCATCGCATCAATGATGGCCTGCTGGCCACGGTGGGTACAATGGTATTTCACGATGGCAGACAGCACCGCAGGTTTTTCGCCCTGCATCAACGCATAGGTGATCAGCGAGGCGGCTGCATCCATTACGTAGGTGTTACCGGCAATACGTGCCAGTGGTTCTTCAATCCCTTCCATCTTACCGATAGAGATTTTGAACTGGCGGCGAATATGGGCGTAAGCACCGGTCGCCAAAGCCACCGATTTCAGGCTGCCGGTGGAGTTGGACGGCAGTGTGATACCACGGCCAACCGACAGGCATTCAACCAGCATCCGCCAGCCTTGACCGGCCATTTTTGGCCCGCCAATGATGTAATCGATCGGCACGAACACGTCGTTGCCGCGGGTTGGGCCATTCTGGAACGGCACGTTGAGCGGGAAGTGACGGTTACCGATCTCTACCCCTGGGGTGTTGGTTGGGATCAACGCACAGGTGATCCCGGGGGATTCGTTATCGCTCAGCAGGCGGCTTGGGTCATGCAGCTTGAAGGCCAGCCCCAGTACGGTGGCAATCGGCGCCAGGGTAATGTAGCGCTTGTTCCAGGTCAGGCGCATGCCCAGCACCTGCTTGCCTTGCCATTCGCCCATGCACACGGTGCCTACGTCCGGGATGGCCCCAGCGTCGGAACCTGCTTCTGGGCTGGTCAGGGCGAAACAAGGAATTTCGTCGCCGCGCGCCAGGCCTGGCAGATAGTGATCTTTCTGTTCTTCAGTGCCGTAATGTTGCAGCAGTTCGCCTGGGCCGAGGGAGTTAGGCACGCCGACGGTGATCGCCAGAATACCTGAGACACCCGCCAGTTTTTGCAGGACGCGGGCCTGAGCATAAGGGGAGAATTCCAGCCCGCCGTACTCTTTCTTGATGATCATCGCAAAGAAGCGGTGCTCTTTCAGATAGGCCCACAGCTCCGGCGGCAGATCGGCCAGTTCGTGGGTGATCTCGAAGTCATTGGCCATGCGGCAGGCTTCTTCTACCGGGCCGTCGATAAAGGCTTGCTCTTCTTCCGTCAGCTTAGGCTGCGGATAGTTGTGCAGCTTGTTCCAATCCGGTTGGCCGCGGAACAGATCGCCTTCCCACCAGGTGGTCCCGGCGTCGATGGCTTCTTTTTCCGTGGTGGACATTGGCGGCATCACTTTGCGGAAAGCGCGCAGTGCAGGGGCAGAAAGCAGCGAGCGGCGCAGCGAAACGATGTTCAGCGGCAGCAGCACGATTGCCAGCGGTACCAGCATCCAGTAGGTCCAGAGGCCGATAGCGCCCATGGCCGCAGTAAAGGCCAACAGCAGCAGACTGCTGAGAGCCAGGTTCACTCGGTGATAAAACACCACACCAATGAGCGCGAGTAGAACAACGATACTAAGAACCATCATAAGAAGCTCCGAAGTAGTAAGAGGTCTGACCTGTTGTGTATATCTAATGGTTTTAGTCCATACCCATTTTTTTATCAATGTATTTACACTTTAATTACAACTTAAGTCACAAACTGACAGCATCAATTGTCAAAAAATCGCCGGGTCGGTTCACACTAGCGCTGTTTGCTTCGCAACGCTTCTAGGTTTTTCTGCAATCCGTTACACTGCAAGACGAAAGATTGACGATGCCACCGCACAACTTGAGGCGATCTCTATGTACCACGATTTAATTCGCAGTGAACTGAATGAAGCGGCTGATACTCTGGCGAAATTCCTCAGCGATGACGCCAACATTGATACTATCCAACGCGCGGCAGTGCTGCTGGCGGACTCCTTTAAAGCCGGCGGGAAAGTGATTTCCTGCGGTAACGGTGGCTCGCATTGTGATGCGATGCACTTCGCAGAAGAGCTGACTGGCCGCTACCGTGAGAATCGCCCGGGCTATCCGGCCATCGCGATTTCTGACGTTAGCCACCTGTCCTGCGTCAGCAATGATTTTGGCTATGAATACGTGTTTTCCCGCTATGTGGAATCCGTAGGCCGCGAAGGCGACGTGCTGTTGGGGATCTCCACCTCCGGCAACTCTGGCAACATCATCAAAGCCATTGAAGCAGCCCGTGCCAAGGGGATGAAAGTGATCACCCTGACCGGCAAAGACGGTGGCAAAATGGCCGGTAGCGCCGACGTGGAAATCCGCGTACCGCACTTTGGCTACGCCGACCGTATCCAGGAAATCCATATCAAAGCGATCCACATCTTGATCCTGTTGATCGAAAAAGAGATGGTTAAGGCTTAATAGCGAGATCAGCATTAAATCTAGGGCGTGGCTTAAAGCTGCGCCCTTATACCAATGTCAGTAGTCCTCAAGGGGTGGCAATCGATGTGTGAACTGCTCGGGATGAGCGCCAACGTACCAACCGACATCTGCTTTAGCTTTACCGGGCTGGTACAGCGCGGTGGCCGAACCGGGCCACATAAAGATGGCTGGGGCATTACCTTCTATGAAGGCAACGGTTGTCGCACATTCAAGGATCCCCAACCCAGCTTTAATTCACCTATTGCCCGCCTGGTGCAGGAATACCCGATCAAGTCCTGTGCCGTGGTCTCCCACATCCGCCAGGCTAATCGCGGTGAAGTGGCGCTGGAAAATACCCATCCCTTTACCCGTGAGCTGTGGGGCCGCAACTGGACTTACGCTCACAATGGGCAACTGAAAGGCTATCGCCAACTGGCGACCGGCAACTTCCGCCCGGTAGGGCAGACCGACAGTGAATATGCCTTCTGCTGGCTGTTACACCAGCTGGCACTGAAATACCCACGCACTCCCAGCAACTGGCCAGCCGTATTTCGCTATATCGCGTTATTGGCCGACCGGCTCAGAGAGAAAGGGGTATTTAATATGCTGTTGTCAGATGGGCGCTTTGTGATGGCCTATTGCTCCACCAACCTTTACTGGATCACCCGGCGAGCACCGTTTGGCAAAGCCACCTTGCTCGATCAGGACGTAGAGATTGATTTTCAGCGGCAGACCACGCCGGATGACGTGGTCACGGTCATTGCGACTCAACCGCTGACGGGCAATGAAACCTGGCACAAGATTGCACCAGGCGAGTTTGCGTTATTTCACTACGGTGAGCGGTTGGCTGCGGGCGAACGGGTTATTGCTGGTCTCAATCGTTGAGGCGTACTGCGTTGGCTGACCGCTGCCAATCACCGGCTGTGCCAACACATATTGGCCGTTGGCTACGCTAACCAGCGGCGGCTGACGGTTTTTGACGAAGTAGTCATAACCCGGTTTCAACTGACGCCAGAAGCTGATGTAGGTAGAAGAACGGTGGCGTTGCAGATTCTGTTCGGTCATGCGGAACGGATAAATGCTGATGTCCACCCGGCTTTGCCCATGGGCAAACGCCGCCTCAACGTAACGATAGATATCGTCCATATAGGTGTTGGTCATCGCGTAGCAACCAATCGATTTGCATTCCCCGTGGATCATCAGATAGGCACCGGAATATCCCTGCGCTCTATCGTAATCATTCGGGAAACCGATATTGATGGCGCGATAATATTTGCTGTCTGGTTTCAGATGGCGGGTGTCGACGCTATAAAAGCCTTCGGGGCTTTTAAAATCCCCTTCACGGCGCTTCGGACCAAGCCCTCCGGAGAAGTTACAGATAGGAAAGCTATTCACCAGACGGAATTCGTTACCCATCTTGGCGTACAACTCCAGCTTGCGTTCTTCTTTGAATATCTGGATATAGACCGGTGAACCTAATAACTGCTGTGCAACCAAAGGGGACTGGGGAGCCGGGGCTGGCTCACTGGCGCTGCACGCCGTGATCAGCGGCGTACAAAATAGCATCGCAAACAACAGCGCGATTTTGCTCATTCTTAATTTATCCTGCTTATATTTATTTGCTGGTGTAGAGAACGTAGCCAGCATGCCACTGACGAGATGTCGTATTTAACCCCGTCAGATTACCAGCGTGTTGTTTTTTAGCAATATGCGAAGTGTATAAAAAAACTACAATCTTCGGTAAAAGTGAAATGAACCCACGTTTTTAACGAGTAGTGTCAAGGTATAACAGCTGTTTAATTGCATTTCCTCGACTCAGGTCACTAGATAGCACGGAAAAATTCCGTCGAAAATGTTAATATCTTACCCATGCTGCAGCGTTATTAATCGGTGATCAGTACGGGGATATTGTGTGAAATAGCAACAATTCCACCATCGTTGATAGCAATGTTTTAACATTTTGCAGTATTGGCTTAATCATTGACCTTGATGTCGGCGGTCAGTGTGAATATTTCAAGTTGGGCATGAGGTCATCGTGTTCATCCGGAGGGGGCTTGGGTCACCTCATCATCCTGCATGCTTTGTGCCGGCCTCTGGGTTGGTTGGGCGTGTAAAAATTCAAAACATCGTAAAAATCCTATGATCAAAATAAAAAAAGGGTTAGATCTGCCAATAGCTGGGGCCCCTTCGCAGGCGATCCAGGATGGCCCAGCGGTCACGCAAGTGGCGCTGCTCGGCCAGGAATATGTTGGTATGCGCCCCTCCATGTTGGTACAGGTTGGCGATCGTGTTAAAAAAGGCCAGGCGCTGTTTGAAGATAAGAAGATCCCTGGGGTTTTCTTCACGGCACCGGCCAGCGGGCAGATCGCCGCTATCAATCGCGGCGAACGCCGCATGCTGCAATCGGTGGTGATTGACATCGACAACGGCGGCGAAGAGCAGGTGGAACTGGCCTATTATCAGCAGGCCGATTTGCCGATGCTGGAGCGCCAACAGGTTGAAAGCGATCTGATCGCCAGTGGCCTGTGGACCGCACTGCGTACTCGCCCATTTAGCAGAACCCCCCGGCCTGGCACTTCACCGCGCGCTATTTTCGTCAGCGCTATCGATACTCAGCCGCTGGCAGCGGATCCGTTGGTGATCATCAACGAGCAATTGGCGGCATTCAATGCCGGGCTGACGGTATTGGCACGCCTGACAGACGGCAAGGTGCACGTCTGCCACGCAGCGGGTACTCGGCTGGATACGGCTGCCGGCGCGCAGATTGATTACAACGAGTTTGCTGGCCCGCACCCTGCGGGGTTGGTGGGCACGCATATTCACTTCCTGGAGCCGGTCAGCCTGAAGAAAACCGTTTGGCATATCGGTTATCAGGACGTGATCGCCATCGGCACCCTGTTTACTACCGGCAAACTGGATACCCAGCGCGTGGTCGCCTTGGCGGGGCCACAGGTGGAACAACCGGTGCTGCTGCGCACCCGTTTAGGGGCTAGCCTGGATCAACTGACGGCGGGCCGCCTGAAGGCCGGTGAGAACCGGGTGATTTCCGGCTCGGTGCTGAGCGGCTTCCATGCCAGCGGCCCGAGTGCCTGGCTTGGCCGTTTCCACAACCAGGTTTCGGTGTTGCTGGAAGGCCGGGAGAAAGAGCTGTTCGGCTGGATTGCTCCGGCATCGGACAAGTTCTCCATCACTCGTACCACGCTGGGCCATTTCCTCAAGCACAAGCTGTTCGCTTTCTCGACCACCACCAACGGCGGTGAGCGTTCGATGGTGCCGATCGGCAATTATGAGCGGGTGATGCCGCTGGATATTCTGCCGACGCATCTGCTGCGCGATCTGCTGGCGGGCGATACGGACAGTGCCCAGGCGCTGGGCTGTCTGGAGCTGGATGAAGAAGATCTGGCGTTGTGTACCTTCGTTTGCCCCGGCAAGTATGAATATGGCCCGGTGCTGCGCGAAGTGCTGACCAAGATTGAGCAGGAAGGATAACCGATGGGCCTGAAGAATTTTTTTGACAAGATTGAGCATCACTTCACGCCGGGCGGCAAGCTGGAAAAGTGGTACCCGCTGTTTGAAGCAACGGCGACGGTGTTCTACACCCCCGGCACGGTAACGCGCGGGGCTTCGCACGTACGTGATGCCATCGATCTGAAACGCATGATGATCCTGGTGTGGCTGGCGGTGTTCCCGGCCATGTTCTGGGGCATGTATAACGTGGGCCAGCAGACCATTCCTGCATTGCACCATCTGTACAGTGGCGATCAGCTGCAACAGGTGCTGGCGGGGGACTGGCATTACCGGTTGGCACAGATGCTTGGGGCAACGCTCGGCGCGGATGCGGGCTGGATCAGCAAGATGGTGCTCGGTGCGACCTACTTCGTGCCAATCTACGCCGTGGTATTCCTGGTGGGCGGCTTCTGGGAAGTGGTGTTTGCGATGGTACGCAAACATGAGATCAACGAAGGCTTCTTCGTCACCTCCATTCTGTTTGCCCTGATTGTGCCGCCAACCCTGCCGTTATGGCAGGCCGCGCTGGGCATCAGCTTTGGTGTGGTAGTCGCCAAGGAGATCTTCGGCGGCACCGGGCGTAACTTCCTCAACCCGGCTTTAGCGGGGCGTGCCTTCCTGTTCTTTGCCTATCCGGCGCAGATTTCTGGCGATCTGGTGTGGACCGCAGCAGACGGCTTTTCCGGTGCGACACCGTTGGCGCAATGGAGCGCTGGCGGAGCTCACAGCCTGACCAACGTCACCACCGGACAATCCATCAGTTGGATGGACGCCTTTATCGGTAACATCCCTGGTTCGATTGGGGAAGTCTCAACCCTGATGATCCTGATCGGCGGGGCGATTATCCTGTTTGGCCGTGTCGCTTCCTGGCGCATCGTGGCTGGCGTGATGATTGGCATGATCGCCACTGCGTATCTGTTCAATGCCATTGGCTCAACCACCAACCCGATGTTTGCCATGCCTTGGTACTGGCATCTGGTACTGGGCGGTTTTGCCTTCGGTATGGTGTTTATGGCTACCGACCCGGTTTCCGCCTCGTTTACCAACAAAGGGAAGTGGTGGTACGGCATCCTGATCGGCGTGATGTGCGTGCTGATACGGGTGGTCAACCCGGCCTATCCGGAAGGCATGATGCTGGCGATCCTGTTCGCCAACCTGTTCGCACCGCTGTTCGATTACCTGGTGGTGCAGGCTAACATCAAGCGGAGAAAAGCACGTGGCGAATGAATCTAAAAATGACAGCATTGGCAAAACGCTGCTGGTAGTGCTGCTGCTGTGTCTGGTGTGTTCTGTGGTGGTCGCGGGTTCCGCCGTTGGGTTGCAATCCAGACAGCAGGAACAGCGGTTGCTGGATAAGCAGCGCAATATCCTGGACGTAGCCGGTTTACTGCAACCGGGGATGACTGGCGAACAGGTGAAAGCCACCTTTAGCAAGCGCATCGAACCGCGTTTGCTGGATCTGGACAGCGGTGAGTTTGTGCCTGGCGATGCGGGCACCTTCGATCTGGCCGCCGCGCTACGCAGCGATGCCAAGAGTCGGGCGTTGACCGCCGAGCAGGATCTGGCCGGTATCCGCCGCCGTAGCAATCAGGCGGAAATCTACCTGGTGCGCGACGAAAGCGGAGCGGTGGACAAGATTGTGTTGCCGGTTTACGGCACTGGCCTATGGTCGATGATGTACGCCTTTGTCGCGCTGGATGCTGATGGCAATACGGTGCGCGGGCTGAGTTTCTATCAGCATGGTGAAACCCCGGGGCTGGGCGGTGAGATCCAGAACGCCAACTGGCGTGCACAGTGGATTGGCAAGCAGCTGTTTGATGACAACGGCAACCCGGCAATCCGCATTGTGAAGGGCGGAGCGCGGCAAGGGGATATCCACGGTGTGGATGGCCTGTCCGGCGCGACGCTGACCGCTAACGGCGTACAGCATACGTTTAATTTCTGGTTGGGCGAGCACGGCTTTGGCCCATTCCTGCAGAAAGTTCGTGAAGGAGCGCTGAAAAATGGCTGATTCCAAAGAGGTTAAACGGGTCCTGCTGGGGCCGCTGTTTGACAATAACCCGATCGCGCTGCAGGTGCTTGGCGTCTGTTCGGCGCTGGCGGTGACCACCAAGCTGGAAACGGCGGTGGTGATGACGATTGCGGTCACCTTGGTCACCGCGTTTTCCAGCTTCTTTATTTCGCTGATCCGCCACCATATCCCCAACAGCGTGCGCATCATCGTGCAGATGACGATCATCGCCTCGCTGGTGATCGTGGTCGATCAGTTGCTGCGTGCCTATGCGTTTGAAATCTCCAAACAGCTTTCGGTGTTCGTCGGGCTGATCATCACCAACTGTATCGTGATGGGCCGCGCCGAGGCGTACGCCATGAAGTCGCCACCGATTGAGAGCTTTATGGACGGTATCGGCAACGGGCTGGGCTACGGCGTGATCCTGATCCTGGTGGGCTTCCTGCGTGAGTTGGTGGGCTCGGGCAAGCTGTTTGGCATTACGGTGCTGGAAACGGTGCAGAACGGCGGCTGGTATCAGCCCAACGGCCTGTTCCTGCTGGCGCCGAGTGCGTTCTTTATCATCGGCCTGCTGATTTGGGGACTGCGTTCCCTCAAGCCAGCGCAGATAGAAAAGGAGTAACCGCCGATGGCTCACTATATCAGCCTGTTTGTGCGTGCGGTGTTCGTTGAGAACATGGCGCTGGCGTTCTTCCTGGGGATGTGTACCTTCCTGGCGGTGTCGAAGAAGGTCTCCACCTCGTTTGGCTTGGGGATTGCCGTGACGCTGGTCCTTGGCATCTCGGTACCCGTCAACAACCTGGTTTATAACCTGATCCTGCGTGATGGGGCGCTGGTGGAAGGCGTCGATCTGAGCTTCCTCAACTTCATTACCTTTATCGGCGTGATTGCGGCGCTGGTGCAGATCCTGGAGATGATCCTCGATCGCTTCTTCCCGGCGCTCTACAACGCCTTGGGGATCTTCCTGCCGTTGATCACGGTGAACTGTGCCATTTTCGGCGGCGTGTCGTTCATGGTCCAGCGTGATTACAACTTTATGGAATCCGTGGTGTACGGCTTTGGCTCCGGCACTGGCTGGATGTTGGCGATTGTTGCCATGGCGGGGATCCGTGAAAAACTGAAGTATGCCGATGTGCCAGCCGGGTTGCGTGGCCTGGGCATTACCTTTATTACCACCGGATTGATGGCATTGGGCTTTATGTCGTTCTCCGGCGTCCAGTTGTAAAGGCAGGAAGCATTTATGGAAATTATTTTAGGCGTGGTGATGTTTACCTGCATCGTGATGGTGCTGGCGTTACTGATCCTGTTTGCCAAATCCAAGTTGGTGAACACCGGTGACATTGCCGTTGAGGTTAACGGCGATCAAGACAAGAGTTTTACCGCCCCAGCGGGGGACAAGCTGCTGAACATGCTGTCCAGCCAGGGGATTTTTGTTTCCTCGGCCTGTGGCGGCGGCGGCTCCTGCGGCCAGTGCCGGGTGGTGATCAAAGAGGGCGGCGGCGATATTCTGCCAACCGAACTTTCCCATATCAGCAAGCGTGAAGCCAAAGAGGGCTGCCGCCTGGCGTGCCAGGTTAACGTGAAGCAGAACCTGAAAATCGAGCTGCCGGAAGAGATCTTCGGCGTGAAGAAATGGGACTGCGAGGTGATCTCCAACGATAACAAAGCCACCTTTATCAAAGAGCTGAAACTGCGCATTCCGGATGGGGAAGATGTACCTTTCCGCGCTGGCGGCTTTATCCAGATCGAAGCGCCCGAGCATGAAGTCAGCTATGCCGATTTCGACGTGCCGCAGGAATACCGTGGCGACTGGGATAAATTCAATCTGTTCCGCTACCGTTCGGTAGTCAAAGAGCCGACGGTGCGCGCCTATTCAATGGCCAACTATCCCGATGAGAAAGGCATCATCATGCTCAACGTGCGTATCGCTACGCCACCGCCGAGCAACCCGGACGTGCCGCCGGGCATTATGTCTTCCTATATCTGGTCGCTGAAGGCGGGGGATAAGGTGACCATCTCCGGGCCGTTTGGCGAGTTCTTTGCCAAAGACACCGACGCCGAGATGGTCTTTATCGGCGGCGGGGCCGGTATGGCGCCGATGCGTTCACACATCTTCGATCAGTTGAAGCGCCTGAAGTCGAAGCGCAAGATCACCTTCTGGTACGGTGCGCGTTCCTTGCGTGAGATGTTCTATGAGGACGACTTTAACCACCTGCAAGAAGAGAATGAAAACTTCACCTGGCATGTGGCGCTCTCCGATCCACAGCCAGAGGATAACTGGACGGGCTACACCGGCTTTATTCATAATGTCCTGCTGGAAAATTATCTGCGTAACCATCCAGCGCCGGAAGATTGTGAATTCTATATGTGTGGGCCGCCGATGATGAACGCGGCGGTGATCAAGATGCTGAAGGACTTGGGAGTGGAAGATGAAAACATCATGCTCGATGACTTTGGTGGTTAAATGCGAGCTGTAGGCGGCGATGGAATGAAGGCTTGGATGATGGTGGTGGCCCTGGCCACCGCAGTATTGCTGACCGGTTGTAAACCGCAGCAGGAAAACCTGCGTGGCAAAACCATGGGGACGTCGTACTCGATCAGTTATCTCCCTGGGGACGGAACGCCCCCGGTGGCAACGCTGCAAGCGGAGATCGACAAACGGCTGGTGCAGGTTAACGATCAGATGTCGACCTATCAACCTGATTCCGAGCTGAGCCGCTTTAACGCCAGCCGGGAAGTAGACAAGCCTTTCCCGGTTTCTGCTGCCACCACGGAAGTGGTGCTGGAAGCGCTGCGCATCAACCGTGTGACCGACGGCGCGCTGGACGTGACAGTCGGGCCGCTGGTGAACCTGTGGGGTTTTGGCCCGGAAGGGCGGTCGGATAAAGTGCCGAGCGCCACCGAGTTGGAACAGCGCCGCAACTGGACGGGGATCGACAAGCTGGCGGTGGAAGGTAATGCGCTGGTCAAGCGCATTCCTGAACTTTATGTCGACCTCTCTTCCATTGCCAAAGGCTACGGCGTTGATGTGATTGCCCAGTACCTGCAATCGCAGCACGTCAAAAACTACATGGTTGATATTGGCGGGGAGGTTCGTACCCGTGGCCATAACGGTGAGAAGAAGCCTTGGCGCATTGCTATCGAACGGCCAACCGCCGGGGGGGAGCAGCAGGCGCAACTGGTGATCTCACCGGGTGAGATGGCGATGGCGACCTCCGGGGATTACCGAAACTACTTCGAGCAGGACGGAGTGCGCTATTCTCATACTATCGACCCGCTCACCGGTAAACCGATCCGCCACAACTTAGTGTCGATCACGGTGATCAGCCCGCTGTGTATGACGGCGGACGGGCTTTCTACCGGGTTAAACGTGATGGGGCCGGAGCGGGGTATGGCACTGGCCAACCTGCTGGGGATCCCGGTGTTTATGATCGTGAAAACCGCCAAGGGGTTTGAGGAGCGCTATTCCGACGCGTTCAAACCCTATCTGAAGAAAGGGTAGACGTTATGTTGACGATGTTCGCTGCATCCTTTGTGCTGTTTCTGCTGGTAGTTGGCGGAATGTCGTTGGGCTATGTGTTCAAGCGCAAAACCTTGCAGGGCAGCTGTGGCGGCATTACCGCGCTGGGGGTGGAGAAGGTCTGCGACTGCCCGGAGCCTTGCGATGCGCGCAAAAAGCGTATGGCGAAGGAAGCGCAACGCCGCGAGATGCTGGAAAAACACCGAATTCTCTAGCCACACTGGTTTTCCATGTAGGGGCGCTGCACAGCCCCTCACCCCAACCCTCTCCCAATGTACATACCGAGTACCTCATGAACACTTGTTTGGGGGGAGGGGGGCTAGTCCGGAGTTGCGGTCAGGTGCGGGAGCTAATTTGTGGCACGTTCGGTCCCCTTGTATGTTTAAGGTACTTTAATTACCCGCCCAAAGGCGGGTAGACTTTAACCGAGTTGTACCTGACGCTACAGCCCGATTCCCCTCTGGGACAACAAGCCCGTGGGAGAGCTTATGGCGTGGCGTCAGTTTTCCTGTTAACCCGAACAGCTGCCAGGGCGGCATCAGCCAGCCCGTATCTTACAAGGCCGGGAGACTTGAAATGACTGAACATGCAACCGTCGGTATCGACATTGCCAAAGACACTTTTGACGTATACATCGACCCAACTCGGCAGCTTCTGCATCTGGATAACACACCGGAAGGCCATCAGCAGTTGCTGAGTTCGCTCTCTGCCATCACCGTCAAGCTTGTCGTGATGGAGGCGACAGGCCGATATCACTCATTACTGGCCGCCACGCTTGAGTTGGCTGGGTTACCCGTGGCCGTGGTCAATCCACGCCAGGTAAAAAACTTCGCTCGTGCGCTAGGGACCCTGTACAAAACCGACCCGAATGATGCGCGTATCATCTGCGAGTTTGGCCGGAGAATGGAGCCCGAAGCCCGCCCCACACCGGATGAACAGACGCAGCGTCTGGCCGGGATGGTGACCCGCCGTCGCCAACTGGTCGATAACAGGACCATGGAGATAAACCGCTATAAAAGCTGCGATGACGTGGTGGTCTCAGCGGGCATCAAGCGGCATATCGACTGGCTGACCGCTGAAATCCGGGATGCAGATGACGATATCGACAGGCAAATAAAAGTGATGCCTCTGTGGCGGGAAAAGGCGACGTTGTTGGAGGAAGTCAAAGGTATCGGGCCGACAACGATGGCGGTGCTTCTTGCGATGTTGCCGGAGCTGGGGAGGCTGAATCGGCACAAAATAAGCGCGTTGGTTGGCGTGTGTCCCTATGCCCATGACAGTGGAAAAATGAAAGGGAAGCGAAGTATCTGGGGAGGGCGAAGCGCGGTGCGTTCAGCGCTATACATGGCGACCTTGTCAGCGGTGCGGTACAACCCGACAATCCGGGAGTTTTACGAGCGCCTGACAGGGCGTGGAAAACCGTTCAAGGTGGCGGTGACCGCCTGCGTGAGAAAGCTGCTAACCATCCTGAATGCGATGCTGCGGGATAATAAAAAATGGGTGACAAATTAATCATCACCCGTTGACTTTAAACACAGCTGCTCTCCCTGTGGGAGAGGGTTAGGGTGAGGGGCGTCACTAGTCTACACTCTCCATATTGAGCTTTTAATAATTGGCTGTATACTTATACAGTGTTATTGGAGGCGCGATGCGTAAAATCATTCATGTCGATATGGACTGCTTCTTCGCAGCGGTAGAAATGCGCGACAACCCCAGCCTGCGCGATATCCCGCTGGCTATCGGTGCCAGCGCCGATCGGCGTGGTGTGATCAGCACCGCCAACTACCCGGCGCGCCGTTATGGCGTGCATAGCGCTATGCCCACCGCCACGGCGCTCAAGCTGTGCCCGCACTTGACGCTATTACCGGGCCGCATGGCGGCCTATAAAGAAGCCTCGCTGCATATCCGTGAAATCTTTGCCCGCTATACCCCGCTGATAGAACCGCTCTCTCTGGATGAAGCCTATCTGGACGTGACCAACAGCACCCAATGCAACGGCTCCGCCACCCTGATTGCCCAACAGATCCGCCAGGAAATTGCTGCTGAATTGAACCTGACCGCCTCGGCAGGCATTGCCCCGATCAAATTCCTCGCCAAGATAGCCTCCGAGTTGAACAAGCCAAACGGCCAATATGTCATCACACCGGCGCAGGTACCCGCTTTCTTGCAGCAGCTGCCGCTAAGTAAAATCCCCGGCGTGGGCAAGGTCACCGCCAAACGGTTGGAAGAGGTGGGGCTAATCACCTGCGCCGATGTGCAGAACTATAATCTGGCCGATTTGTTAAAGCGCTTCGGCAAGTTTGGCCGGGTGCTGTGGGAACGCTGCCAGGGTATCGATGAGCGTGAGGTGTCTCCCGATCGTTTACGCAAATCGGTAGGGGTTGAGCGAACGTTGGTGGCCGATATTCATGAGTGGGAAGATTGCGAGGCGTTGATCGTTGAAAAGCTCTACCCCGAGCTGGAAATGCGGCTGCGCAAGGTCAAACCAGATCTGCATATCGCCCGCCAGGGAGTGAAGCTGAAGTTCCAGGATTTCCAGCAAACCACCCAGGAGCACGTTTGGCCGGTGCTCAATATTGAGGATTTGCTTAACGTGGCCCGCCAGGCATGGCAGGAGCGGCGGGAAGGGCGAGGTGTGCGCCTGGTTGGCCTACACGTAACGCTGCTCGATCCTCAGTTGGAGCGGCAGTTGGTACTGACGTGGTGAGGTAAAAAACGAGTATGTTTAAAGCACTAGCCTAGGTACAATCAACGCTTATTTTTTTGGGTTATATCCTTACAGGGAAGCAGGAACAATGGAAAAGAATCACCAGGCGTCCGCAACAAAATGGACGTGGGCCGATTTACACAGTAGCTATCGATTTTGGGGGCTGGTTTTTTATTTTGTTTTTATTGCTTCGAGTCAATATATCTTGAGCATATATTCGGCGCTTTATATGAAGCAAAGTTCAGGTTTGTCCTATTCAACGATTGGCGTCGCATTTTCATTCCAACAGGCCGGTTTTTTATTTGGTGTGATTCTGGCCTGGATAGCCAGCCGGATGAAAAGCTACTATTTACTGTACCTGTTTAGTGCCTTCTATTTACTGGGTATAGCATTATTCTGTTTCAATGTGGAAAACGTTGTTGCGCTGATGGCCGGAGAGATGCTGATAGGGCTGGGGATAGGGGCTATCATACTGATCATCCCTGCATTTATTGCTGGTGCAGTCGGCAGTACAGAAACTTATGTCTTGGCATTTGGGTTGATGGCAACATTGAAGTTGTTGAATAATTTATCCATTGCGCCTCTGGCAGGATGGGTTTTTGATATGGATCTGTTGCTTGGTAATCCAACATACTTTTTTGCAGTATTAGCGACACCGGCGATCATTGGCACATTGTTGTTGATGCCGATGAAACCACAGTTATTTAATGTGGCGCCACCGGTACGGCAGGCTGCTCCTCTTGCGCCGACATACCGCGAACCTGGAATTACCTTCCTGCTGTATTTTGTGCCGTTTTACAATATTTATTGGTTGGTAAAAATACATGCGGAAATGAGAAACTATAGCCAATCTGCGACACTACTAACCCCTAGAGGGGCTGGGTGGTCGGCTTTTGTTGTGCCTATTGTCACGCCAGCAATTTTCTCCACGCTAAACGATACTCTTCGGGCGATAATTGAAAGCCATGGGCAACAAGCAAGGTATAAGACCTGGCTGATAATCCTGTTTGCTTTCCTGCTGCCACCGGTTAGCGCAGCGCTGATACAGTCGCAGATGAATGAAATTAGCGGCAATCTGGCTAACAAGGAAACGCAATCCTGACAGGTAGGGCCGATAGTTTTTTCAACTGAGTTATTGGGCCCAGCGTTAAACTGGGCCCAATATCTTATCCGCGCTCAGGAATCGCTTTCAGCAAGGCGGTCAGCAGCGTCCAGTATTGGCCAACGCTGGCGATATGCACCTGCTCATCCGGCGAGTGCGGCCCGGTGATGGTCGGCCCAATCGACACCATATCCATCTGTGGGTAAGGCTTCTTGAACAAACCACACTCCAGCCCGGCGTGGATCACCATGATGTTTGGCGTCTTGTTGAACAGCTTCTGGTAGGTTTCGCGTACCAGTTGCATCACCGGAGATTTGGCATCTGGCTGCCAGCCCGGATAGCCGCCTTTCGGGGCCACTTTGGCGTTGGCCAGTTGGCCCAAGGCGGTCAGCATATCCACCACATAGTCTTTACCGCTGTCGATCAGGGAGCGGATCAGGCAAATGATTTCGGCTTCATGCTCGCTGGTGGTCACCACGCCAACGTTCAGCGAAGTTTCTACCACGCCTTTCACTTCGTCGCTCATGCGGATCACGCCGTTAGGGGTGCCGTTGAGCAGTGCCACCAAGCGGCTCTGACAGTCTGTGGTGAGTGCCTGCAAAGCGGTGGTGGCTGGCTCGAGCAGAACGGTAATATTCTTCTCTTTGGCAGACAGTTCGTTTTGCAGCGTAGCCAGGAATTGCTGGCTCAGGGCTTTCAGCGCATCCGCTTTGGCAGCCGGAACGGCTACTACGGCAGAGGCTTCACGTGGGATGGCATTACGCAGCGTACCGCCGTTCAGCTCCAGCAGGCGCAGGTTCAGCTCTGGCGTATGGGCAAACAGGAAACGGGCCAGCAGCTTGTTGGCGTTGCCCAGGCCGTGATGGATATCGGCACCGGAGTGGCCGCCTTTCAAGCCTTTCAGGGTCAGCTTCAGCGTTTGGTAACCGGCTGGCAGTGCTTCACGTTGCAGCGGCAGGGTGGTGATGAAATCAATCCCCCCGGCGCAGCCCATGTAGATTTCGCCTTCTTCTTCGGAGTCGGTGTTGATCAGGATGTCGGCTTGTAACCAGTTTGGCTGCAGGCCAAAGGCACCGTCCATACCGGCTTCTTCCGTCATGGTCAGCAGGACTTCCAGTGGGCCATGCTCTACGCTGTCATCGGCCAGCACCGCCAGCGCAGACGCCATACCGATGCCGTTATCGGCACCCAGCGTGGTACCACGAGCCTTGATCCATTCGCCGTCGATATAAGGCTGGATCGGGTCTTTGGTGAAATCGTGAACCGTATCGTTGTTCTTCTGCGGCACCATATCCAGATGCGCTTGCAGCGCTACCGGCTTGCGGTTTTCCATGCCTTTGGTGGCAGGCTTGCGCAGCAGAATATTGCCGACCTGGTCGCGCTCGGCATGCAGGTTCTTTTCTTTGGCCCAGTCGAGGATGTGCTGCGCTAGCGCTTCTTCATGGTAAGAAGGGTGTGGGATTGAGCAAATCTTGGCAAAAATATCCCACAGCGGCTGTGGCGAAAGTTGAGACAATTCAGACACTATAAGTCTCCTGTGACAGCATTTTCAGCAAGGAGTGAATGCTGTGCGGTTAGGGTGAGTAGCTATCTGTGCTTCAGGCACGTGAGCCTGAGAATATCATTTTATTCGCGGCTGTGCGCGCCCCGTATAACGCTGTTTATCGGCTTGGACTCCCCGTTTTATGGGCGGTTGCGCAGATAAGCCAGGCGGCTCGACACAAAGATATTCACAGGAAAAACGCATCAACGCCTCGGTTCAACTGGTATTCGTGGCGCGCAGTCTCTATAATCTCGCGCAACCTTTTTTCCCCCTGAACTACTGAGTAAGCCACATCATTGCTGGCTGGGACACCATTCTATGAGCGAAAAATACGTTGTTACCTGGGATATGTTGCAAATGCAAGCGCGCAAACTGGCTCACCGCCTGCTGCCTGCCGATCAATGGAAAGGCATCATTGCCGTAAGCCGTGGCGGCCTGGTGCCTGCTTCACTGCTGGCACGTGAGTTGAGCATCCGTTATGTGGATACCGTCTGCATCTCCAGCTATGACCATGACAACCAACGCGAAATGAAGGTGCTCAAGCGCGCCGAGGGCGATGGTGAAGGTTTTATCGTGGTTGACGATTTAGTGGATACCGGCGGCACCGCCAAAGCGATCCGCGACATGTACCCGAAAGCCCATTTCGTGACCATCTTCGCCAAGCCTGCTGGCCGCCCGCTGGTTGACGATTACGTGGTTGATATCCCGCAGGACACCTGGATCGAGCAGCCTTGGGATATGGCGGTGACCTTCGTGCCACCAATCGGCGGCCGTTAATCAGCTTCTGCTTCAAACGCCCGGCAATACCGGGCGTTGTTGTTTATCCAGCGGTTTCGTCAAATTCGGTAAATTCCCCGCCTTCTACCTCCAGAGTTAGGTACACTAGCACCTAGATATCCCGGCTATTCAAGCCTTGATGTAAGTCTCAGGAGGCTGTTGTTACCATGGCACAGGCCAACCTTTCCGAAGTACTGTTCAAACCTTCATTTAAACATGTCGAAACCTCGACGTTAGTCACCCGTGCCCATCATGCGGTAGGTGCTGATATGCACTCCGCCTTGGAGGGGGACACCGATGGCAACTGGTATCGCATGCTCAACCATCTGCTGTGGACCTGGCGCGGCACCGATCCGTTGGAGATCAGCGAAGTGTTGGCGCGCATTGCGGCCTCTAACGCAGAGCATAGCGACGATCACCTGCTGGATACCGTGGTCGGTTACCGAAACGGCAACTGGATCTACGAATGGGTGCGCCAGGGGATGCTGTGGCAGCAGCGGGCATTAGAGCAACAAGATCCGCTGGTCGGCGGGCAGTATTGGCTCAATGCCGCCAATCTCTACAGCATTGCCGGTTATCCGCATCTGAAAGGGGATGAGCTGGCCGAACAGGCAGAGGTGCTCTCCAATCGCGCCTATGAAGAAGCCGCATTGCTGCTGCCGTACCAGCTAAAAGAGCTGGAGTTCGCCATTGAGGGCGGCAGTTCCATCACCGGCTTCCTGCATATGCCAGATAACGGCCAGGCGCCGTATCCAACGGTACTGATGTGCGGTAGCCTGGATACCTTGCAGACCGATTACCACCGCCTGTTCCGTGATTATCTGGCGCCGCACGGCATTGCGATGCTGACCATCGATATGCCGTCCATCGGTTCATCCTATAAGTGGAAGCTGACGCAAGACTCCAGCTTCCTGCATCAGCAGGTGTTGGCTCAACTGCCTTCCGTGCCTTGGGTTGACCATACGCGTGTCAGCGCCTTCGGCTTCCGCTTTGGTGCCAACGTGGCGGTACGCCTGGCCTATCTGGAGTCGCAGCGTTTGCGCGGTGTGGCCTGCGTTGGGCCGGTGGTGCATAGCCTGCTCTGTGAGTTGAAATGCCAGGACCACGTGCCGGATATGTATATGGACGTGCTGGCTAGCCGCATGGGTATGGCCAACGCTTCTGACAGCGTGCTGAAAACCGAGTTGAACCGTTATTCCCTGAAAACCCAGGGGCTGTTGGGCCGCCGCTGCCCAACGCCGATGCTGGCCGCCTATTGGGATGAGGATCCGCTTAGCCCCAAAGAAGAGTCGCAGCTGATCGCGTCTTCTTCGCTGAGCGGCAAACTGATCGCCATCCCGCGTACGCCGGTTTATCAGAGTTTCCATCAATCCTTACTGCAAATTTGTGATTGGCTAAGAGATAAAATGCGCTAACTAGTTGCTAATTTTTAACAGTTTGTTAAAAAGGGTGGACTACATTGTGGAGGTTGAAAAATGACGCTACCGAGTGGCCACCCTAAAAGCCGACTAATGAAACGCTTTGCCAGCCTGGGGCCGTACCTGCGCGAAGGGCAATGTGAGAACGACCGCTTTTTCTTTGACTGCCTGGCGGTCTGCGTCAACGTCAAGCCAGTACCGGAAAAACGCGAGTTCTGGGGCTGGTGGATCGAACTGCAGGCCGATAATTCCCGTTTCACCTATAGCTACCACTTTGGTCTGTTTGACAAGGAAGGGCGTTGGAACGAGGAAAAGATTAAAGACGCTGAAGTGAAAGAGAAGCTGGAAACCACGCTGCGCGTGTTCCATCGTCGCCTGGGTGAACTGCTTGCCACCATGGAGCTGAAGCTTGAACCCGCCGATGATTTCATTGAACAGCCGATAAAACTCTCCGCCTAAATCAATTCCCCCGCAAATTTACGCCGAAATCGCGTTGTGCCTGTTGGCATAACGCGTCTCTCCTGTTACAACGTCATGCATTCCTTTTAACTCCAACGGCAGAACTATTATGAACGGCAGCCAGACATTGGTTGTGAAATTGGGTACCAGCGTGTTGACCGGCGGTTCGCTGCGTCTGAACCGTGCCCATATTGTCGAACTGGTGCGCCAATGCGCCCAGCAACATGCAGCGGGCCACCGCATTGTTATTGTTACTTCCGGGGCGATTGCTGCCGGGCGTGAACACCTGGGCTACCCCGAATTGCCCGCTACCATCGCTTCCAAGCAGTTGCTGGCGGCGGTGGGGCAAAGCCGGCTGATCCAGCTGTGGGAACAACTTTTCTCGATCTATGGCATTCATATCGGGCAGATGCTGCTGACACGTGCCGATCTGGAAGACCGCGAGCGCTTCCTCAACGCGCGTGACACCATGACCGCGCTGCTGGACAACCGCATTGTCCCGGTGATTAATGAGAACGACGCGGTTGCCACCGCAGAAATCAAAGTCGGCGACAACGATAACCTGTCTGCACTGGCTGCCATTTTGGCCGGGGCGGATAAACTGCTGCTGCTGACCGATCAGCAGGGCTTATATACCGCTGACCCGCGTAATAACCCGCAAGCCGAGTTGATCCGTGAAGTGCATGGCGTTGACGATGCGCTGAGAGCCATTGCGGGCGACAGCGTTTCCGGTTTGGGTACCGGCGGCATGGGTACCAAGCTACAGGCCGCCGATGTGGCCTGCCGTGCTGGCATTGATGTGATTATCGCTGCTGGCAGCAAGCCGGGCGTAGTGGCAGATGTGATTGAAGGCAACCCGGTGGGCACCCGCTTCCATGCGCTGGAAACCCCATTGGAGAACCGCAAACGCTGGATCTTCGGTGCGCCGCCTGCGGGCGAGATCACCGTTGACGATGGGGCGGTAGAAGCCATGATGGCCCGTGGCAGTTCACTGCTGCCGAAGGGTATCCGCGATGTTAAAGGTGATTTCTCACGTGGTGAGGTGATCCGCATCCGCAATCTGGCGGGGCGCGATCTGGCTCATGGCGTCAGCCGTTATAACAGCGATGCCATGCGCATGATTGCCGGGCACCACTCGCAGCAAATCAGCGAGATCCTGGGCTATGAATATGGCCCGGTGGCCGTGCATCGCGACGATATGATCGTAAGTTAAGGAGTGAACATGCTCGAGCAGATGGGGAAAGCCGCCAAACAGGCTTCCTGGCAGTTGGCGGTACTGAGCACGGCGAAAAAGAACCAGGTGTTGGCGGTGATGGCCGACATGTTGGAAGCCCGCAGCGAGGAAATTCTACAGGCGAATGAGCAGGATATGGCGCAGGCGCGTGCCACCGGGATGACTGAAGCCCTGTTGGATCGTCTGTTGTTGACTCCAGCGCGTCTGGCGGCGATCGCCAACGATGTGCGCCAGGTCTGCCGCCTGAGCGATCCGGTTGGCCACGTGCTGGACGGCAATCTGCTGGACAGCGGCCTGAAGCTGGAGCGCCGTCGTGTGCCGCTCGGGGTGATTGGCGTGATCTATGAAGCGCGCCCCAACGTCACCATTGACGTCGCCAGCCTGTGCTTGAAAACCGGTAATGCGGTGATCTTGCGCGGCGGTAAAGAGACTCACCACACCAATCAGGCGACGGTGAAAGTGATCCAGCAGGCGCTGGAACAGTGCGGGCTGCCAGCGGCGGCGGTGCAGGCGATCGAAAGCCCGGATCGTGAGTTGGTGAATGAACTGCTGCGAATGGATCGCTATGTAGACATGCTGATCCCACGGGGCGGTGCCGGGCTGCATAAGCTGTGCCGCGAGCAATCGACCATTCCGGTGATCACCGGCGGTATCGGCGTGTGCCATATCTATGTAGACGACAGCGTAGACTACGACAAGGCGCTGACCATCATCGAAAATGCCAAGATACAGCGGCCAAGCGCCTGTAACTCGGTCGAAACCCTGCTGGTTAATCGGACTATCGCTAACAGCTTCCTGCCTGCATTGAGCGTGCGTATGGCCGCCGTTGGGGTAACGTTGCACGCCAGCGATAACGCCATGCCGTTGTTGCAGGAAGGGCCAGCGAAGGTGGTTGCAGTGGCCGCAGAAGATTACGATGACGAATGGCTATCGTTGGATTTGAACGTGACGCTGGTGGAAGATATCGATCAGGCCATCGATCATATTCGCACCCACGGCACCAGCCATTCCGATGCCATTTTGACGCGCTCGCTGAGCAACGCTGAGTATTTTGTCCGTGCGGTGGATTCTTCTGCGGTATACGTCAACGCCAGCACCCGCTTTACCGACGGCGGCCAGTTTGGTTTGGGCGCAGAAGTTGCGGTCAGCACCCAGAAACTGCACGCCCGCGGCCCGATGGGGCTGGATGCGCTGACCACCTATAAGTGGATTGGCTACGGCGACGATTTGGTGCGCAGCTAGGTTCAGGTTTAAATGATGCTAAAGGGCGCAGTGTGTAGATACTGCGCCCTTATTGTTTCTGGCTATTGGCTCACTCGCAGCTTTTGATCATCGAGCCATCAACGCAAAAACTCCCCAGCCAAGGTATTCACGCGTGGACGCCACGTGGCGTTTAGGCGCGCTCGTCAACTGCGTCCGAACTTCCTCTGCGAGCTCATCATCGGGGTTTGCCTCCAACCATCGGCGCATCGTCAGCCACATGGCCGCTACGTACCTGTCCCAACCTTCCTGATCTGCCAACACCATTTCTACGACGTCGTAACCGAGCGTGTCAAAAGAGGTGACAAGCTCTGCCAGGGGGAGAAAGTCGGCAAGGGCAGTAGCGCCACACTCTTTGGCGATCTCTTCCGTCGGTGGCAACAGACGCCAATAAGGTTCACCGATAAGGATGATCCCGCCAGGCTTGAGGCTTTTACTCAGCAGTTCGATAGTCCCGGCGACACCTCCGGCTATCCAGGTAGCACCGACGCAGGCCGCTACTTCACATTTTTGATCGGCTATGTAACCGGCAGCGTCGTTATGGATAAACTCAACGCGTTCGGCTACACCGAGCTCCTCTGCTCGCAGCCTGGCTTGTGCACTGAATAACGGGCTCATGTCGATACCCGTACCGGTGATGTTGTAATCGCGTGCCCAGGTGCAGAGCATCTCCCCCGAACCGCTGCCGAGGTCGAGCACTCGCGTACCTGGTTCCATACGTAACACCGCGCCGAGAGTCGCGTACTTCTCGGGTGTGAACGGATTATGGATGCGGTGAGCACTTTCGCTGATAGTGAAAATACGTGGGATATCCATGACACTCTCCTTAGCGGTTGTCCAACTGGGCGCGAACATTGTTCAGCCCGCTGGTATTGATGCGATATGGCTGACCATTGACGGACTTGATCAGCTTTTTGGTTTTGAGTTTTTTGAATACGGCTAGCGTGCAGTCGCTAAGCAACAGCCCTTCGCGGCTGTAACATTCAACGGAAGTGACGCGGCCGGAGGCATCTCGGACGTGCGCAATACGTCCACCTTTGGCGAGAACGTGTAAGGTACGTTGTTCCTGACGGGATAAATTCATGCTGAAAAACCTGTTAATCATCATGTGCAAAACGTGCAAACACCCAGCGGTGTCCGCATTCGATTTCGGCGCATTGATAATCAGTCCGGCCTGGAAAGGTCGGGCAGCTGATTATCGGATGATTACATTCTCCAGCATCAAAGCCTCGGTATGAGTTGAAAGGGTTTTACGGCGGGAATAGTAACACGCATTATTTGTATGGGAATAAGCTGGCGCTGAAAAGTGTGATCCTTGATACATCAGCGTTAATGTTGTCGCGCGGGCAGTGAAGGCGATCCAGCATACTGAACCGCATAGACTCGAACGATTAACTCAGGTCATGCAACGCTTTATCCACCGGCGGAGTCAGCGTGATATTCAGGAAGTCCACCGATAACCCACGACGTTCAGGCGTGCAGCACATCACACCGATTTTCGCTGCGCCTTGCGGAAAGTAACATAAGCGTAGCAGCGGCCAGTGATGACCCTCCATTGAGTACTGTAATCGCAGGCTGTTGCCTTTGCGGGTCAAGCGAAGCCAAAACTCACGTGGATCCCCCGCTAAGGTGCCGGTTGCCCAGTCTGAGTTCTCCAGCGTCAGCACGCTGCCTATTGCGGGGGCACCGTCGTTAAACTCAATACCGGCTTTAAGCCAGTGCTGGTCATCGGTCATGAACATGATCCCGGCCTGGTCATACAGCGTGGTGAAGTCCGCGCAGACCTTTACCTGAAAAGTGAAATCTTCACTGACGTCGGTGGCGAAGATGTGCCCTGAAAAACGCTCAAACCCGTACCAGGTTTTTTGCCAGAAGTCGGTTTTGTCATTTGTGACAACGCTTAACTTACCGTGATCGCACTGCCATTGTTCAGGTTCATTAATCCAGTAAAAGGAATCAAGCATCAGGCCTCCCAGGGGCAAAAAATACACGTTTGTCTACCAGAAATCAGTTTACGCCTTTGTCGATACAATGACTTCCCTAAAGCCCATCGTCTTTCTACGAGATGATGCGCCAGATCAGCGTCATAAATTGGACTATCGCTATCCATTCATCCGGCCGCGTTGTTACGATCAATGATCAAGATAGAGATAGTGCATCCAGCTTGTCATGCGCAGCAGCACCTTACGCATTACGGAAACATGGGTAAAGTGGTCGGAATACACCGCCACCTGGGCAAATATCCCATCTGGCAAAGCATCAACATCCGCATTCGGCTCTAACTCAATCACCGCCAGCACGCCATCGGAGCCGGGTATCATGCTCAATGATTGCAGGGTTCCCTGCGCCTGGTACGTCCCGCTGGGAACGACGGGAAGTATGCTGGTCAGTCTCCCCTGAAACACCTGGCCAGGTAGCGCATTGAAGACGATCTCGGCTTGATCGCCCGATTTCAGGCGTAACAGCGAATTTTGTCTGAATTGCGCGACGATTTGCCGTTTTTGCTGCGGGATAAACACCATCACCGGGCGCAGTGGCAGCGCTGCCGCGTAGGTTCCTGGGCGGATAAGCACCTGGGTTACATAGCCATTACTGGGGGCGCGAACCACGGTTTGGTCGAGATTGTATTTGGCTTCTGTTAACTGGGCACGGAGGCTGACTATCTGCGACTGTTCTCCGTTGACGACGCTGCTTAACTGGCTTTTTATCTGTGCCTGTTCAGCCAATGAACTTTTCACCAGCGCATCCTGCGCCAGAAAATTTTGCCTGGCGTTATCAATGTCGCTTTCGGAGAACGGGTTTACCCTGGCCCGGCTTCCTCTAAGATAGCGCTGGTAGTCTTTATATAAACGATCGCGTTCGGCAATCACCCCCGAGGTATGGGCGACGGCTTCATCTAATTGCCCCTGGAGCACCTGGATGCTATGGATTGCCGTCATTAAATCGGCCTGTAATCTATCGACACGTGCCTGGTATCGGGTGGGCTCTATTTTAAAAAGTACGTCCCCTTTTTTTATAAAGGTATTCTGCTTATCAGTGACCTCACTGACAATGCCGGTAACTTGCGGAGTAATGGGAATGGAAACCACGGCCTTTTGTGCTTGAAAAGTATAAGGGTGGTTATAATTCATTAATAAAATCAGGGCGCCGACTAAAACAACGCCACCCAATGCTGCGGTGGGGACCGTCCATTTGTTTACCGGGATTTTAAATATTTTGAATATGCCATAGGCCAACGCGACATAGGTAAGAATAATGAGCAAGTCCATGCAGTTACTCCGCAGAAGGTGTTTTGGTTTCGCTGATGCTCTGTTCCAGCTCGGTTATTCTTTGCTCTAAGCGGGCAAAGGGATCTTGCTGGCCTTGCATGCCCCAACCGCGCTCTGGGCGATACAACGTGGCCCATATCCATAAAAAAGGCCACATCACATGCAGAGTAAACAAACTGACCCAACCCGCAACATGGATCGCGTCTGCATGCGGATGATTGCGTGATTTTGCAATCAGATAAGGAATGTCATGGAGAATAATGATCCCGTAAAAAATAACGAGGAAAACAACAATGAGTACGCCTAACGCAAAGTAATTTAAGAACATGGTGGCCTCGGCTAAGTAAACTCACCCGACGGATTAGGTACGTGCGCTATGGGTTGCGCCACCTTGTCTGTTAGGCGTGTAGTAGTGGGTTATCATTGACTGTAGTGGATAATAATTTATGAATAGTGATATTTTTCATCTACTTTGGCAGTGCACGCCGACAATGACATGTCGGTAGATAAAACACCTAAGGCAATGCTAAAAGGATGTCTTTTCATATATCCTCTCGGTGGGGAGAGGTCAGTTCATAAAATATAGCACCATCCAAAAAATCTGGCGGTATGAGAACATTTTTGTTGGCGATTTATCAGCAACCTTGGTCGTTAACGGGGCTAAAATGGTAGTGTCTATGAACCCATTTCATAAGTTCTGTGCGAACTGGCAAGGTTTACGTCAACCAAGGAAATACGCATGCTGAAAGAAAACTTCAATGAGCTACAGGTTTTTCTCGCCGTGGCGAGGGAGAGAGTTTTTACCAAAGCGGCGGGCGAACATGCGGTGCGCAGCCTGCTATCACGGTGCCCGCCACGCTCAACGGCTGCGCGGATCAGTTCAACGGCCTGACGCGTATCCGTTGCCGAAGCTCAACCCCATGCAGCCCAGGCCGAGCGCTGACACTTCCAGCCCGGACTTACCGAGATAACGTGTTTGCATTCGGGAGTTCCTCCTATTTTATCGTTAAACGTCGAGTTTGCGGCTGGCTAGCTATTCCACCCTGGCCGGATCGCGATGCGAGAAGAAAGCGCTGGTCGCGGTATCGATCGGCCGATCTGTGGTGTGTGAAAAGTTTTACTCGGCGTGATTTAATTGATTAGAGGGAGTAATTCGCTAGGGTTAATTAGCAGGATTCATTAATAAGCGAATGAACCCTGCTGTTTGTGCTGGTACTGCGGATTTTTTGTGGCTGACCTGGTCGGCAATCTTAGCCTGGCAGGCGAATTGGCCCAAGCTCAACTGAGCAAGGCAAAGACTGCACACATAAGGTTAATCATAGTACAGCGTATAGTGCAGCAAGCGGCTAAATGACCCTGAATTAATCGGCCCCGTTTTAGCGATGTAAGCCGAGAAAAGCAGGGTGTTATCGCCTTTTTTAATTTTTTGGCCGCTATTCTTTTTGCCAAAATACAGCGGGCTGCCATCACTGTCCAGCAGCCCTAACGCGATACCACTCATGCCATCAACCGGAATCAAACTGCCAGATGCGCCGGTCCCCGTTCTGTCGAACGCAATCTTGACGTTCTTATTTTCTGTATCGCAGCCGTATAAATTGATGAGGAAGGGCACCGGTGTAGATTTCCCTTTGGCATCAAGCTCGGCGCTGGATATTTCGCCCATGTTGATCGTTTGATTATCATCACCGACCACGATATTGCAGGTGGCGACAGTAATCCTGCCCACAAACTGAGTGCTACTGCTCGCCTTGATTTCCGCATGAGCAGCGGTGGGCAACAGCGTTGCGGCAAATAGAAGTAAACATTTGCTGTTCATCATTGCTTTCCTTCCCAATAACATTCACGGCATGGCAACTTCGAAGGTCAGCACCTGGCTGTATTCACCATCCTTGATTTTTTTTAGATCCTTGGTGGTGGCGGATATTTCAGCCCGCATCCTTTTTGATTCGCTGATGCTGCTGATATCACTAATAAAGCTGGAGTATTTTTGGTTGAATTTCAAGTATGCACCTTTACCTAAATCAAACAGCTTGAGGCCGATACCCTGTGGCGCTCCTGAGCTATGGCTAATCCCCCAAAAGGTCGAGCTGATTGGGTAACCGCCTTGGGTTTTGATTTCACCGGGCAGATTATAGGCGCTACCCATACAGGTGGTGGATTGGTCTGGTCCTTTTATCACGGTCATGGTGAAGTCCTCACTACGGACTCTGCCACGGCTGAGATCGTCAGAGGAGATCGGCTGGAATGCCACCACATCCGGGGTGACAACGGTCAAGGTACACTGCTTGATCGGTGGTCTCATCGAACCGCCCCCGCCCCCGCCTCCGCTACCGATGCTGCTGTTAGTACCGCAGGAAGTCGATCCGTCATTTCCGTTTAGGCCGCAGATAATCAAGTAGGGGGTGCTGGTTGTTGACCAGGCCATATCGGTATCCGAGCCAGAAATTATCCACAGGGCGCCGACCGAGTCTTGCAGATCATAGAAAGGGTTAACGTTATAATCGGTTTTAAATATTTTGGGTTGTACGCGAAAATTAAACGTTAAACTCTTGGTATAGCGTGGCGTGGCGAGCTCCAGATCCCAGCAAGTTTTTTGGCATGGTGCCAAAGTGGTATCGTTCCAGGTAAACTGCTTATCGTGTTCCATGTTTTCAATATTGCTAAAGGTTCTCTGCGAACCGGCACCGGAGATCGTTAAGGTCAGGTTTTTCCATACGTTAGAATTGGCAGGGATGGGAATATCCAGATCGCTGGCCTTGGAAAACTTATAGGTGATCATCTCTGCTTTATCGCCAAAGTTGATGCAGATTACCCTGGCGGTTTGGCTGGTGGAGTAGATGCCGTTGGGAATTTTCCAGATATCTTTTTTGTCACAATGCTTAATACCCTCTTCGTCTTGATAACAATTAATATCTTCAGTGCCCCTTTGGATCCTTCCCTTGATCAGGCTACCGAGGCTTACGGCAGGAATGAGGCTAGGGCTTGGCGTCCAATCGCAGGCAATAACTGACTCAGCCCAGGCGGTGTTAACAGAGAAAAGCCCTATACAGAAGCTCAGGATAAACTTGATCATAATAATAGCCTCAATATCAAGGGCGACTTTTATCGTCTTTTACCACATCGCACTGGCTCGCTGTGCAATGATAATTTATTGCGTTATAAGAGCCATAATCATTAATGTACTGTAGTTGGATGGCCTGGTTTTTTACCAGCGCGTTTGGCACAGTGACGTCACTCAGCGGCTTAAGCGTTATAGCCTCATCCGACAGTGATAGCGGTTTGCTCGCTACGCTGAGGGTCGGGATAACGATATAAAAAGGCGTAGGATTGACGATCTTCACGCCATTATTGACGGGGGTAAGCACTAACTTCTCTTGCCAAACCTCCATGGCCATTTTTTTCAGGCTCGCAGGGCGGTAGAAGACCTTTATTTTAATCCGTAAAGCTAACTGCACGACGTTGCTCTTTTCAGATTTTGGTGGGATCTCCTGCAGGTTATAGAAGAACAATGACTCTCTATCCTGAGGTAATTGAGCCGCAGCCGGCAACGGGGTAATGTTTACCTGCACTGTAGTGTCTTGTTCCAGCCGTTGTAGCGGTGGCAGCACGGTAAGGGGGGAGTTTATTTTTTCTTCATTTTCATTTTCTAGCCAGCTTTGTGCCAGATAAGGTAATTTTTTACTGTGGTTAATAATATTAACCGGTGCCGATTTTTCATCACCCATCATAATCACGCGAGTTCTATCAATAGAGATCGCCGCGTTGGCCTGGGAGACGCTAAAACCTGCTAGCATCAGGATAAAAAATAGCTTGGTAGCCTGTGGGAACATGGGAATATCCTTGTGAGATTATTGGGTTTTACATACCGTAGAAGAGGTGAAAGACAGCGATACATTCTGGCCCTGCAGGCTGAAGAAACAGTGTCGGCCAGCCGCATCCATCGCTTTTAGGGTGGAATCACTGCTGACTCCGGAAATATAGACCTCGCCATTTTCACCCACCATGCCAACGCTTCTCTTCTCAGCAGCGTCTTCAACGGTGGTGCCAAACGGGATCGGTCGGCCCTGGGGATCGGTTAACCGAATAAAGGCTTTGATCCCCCGGTAAACCTTGAGTCTGCGATAGCCAATCGCCCCTTTGGTTAGCACCGTTTGGATGTTGGCGACTGAACCATCAACATCATCGGGGAGTCGTTTAGTATCAATCGAGTAATCGGTACGGTAATATTCCGGGACGTCGTTGATGATGGCCAAGCCTTGGGCGTTGGTGGGCTCGTTGCGGTCTCCATTGCCAACGTAAACACCGGCAATACCCTTAGTGTCGAGCAGCAGTCTTGAGTTTCCGGCGTAGCCGTCACGGTGCATAACGGTGCCATGAGCGGTGGTCGTGAACCCGGACTTGATGCTGCCGCCCAGATAGTAATCGTCGTCACTCATCGATGCGTTTAAGGTGGTGGCGACCTTGGCCATTTTTTGCGAGGAGTTGGCATTGATCTTACCTTGCCGCAAGCCCTCATAGGCGTTGGCGCCAACGGACCAGGTATTATTGGGGTCAACATTATTGGTATAGGACAGGCTCGGTGATAATTTACCGTTATTGGTACGCATAGCGGTATTCATATAGCTTTTGGCACCTAATGGGATATTAAAACTCAGGTAGATTGAGTTGTTGTTTTTCTGGCTCTGTGAATAAAAGCTTTTCTTATACTCTGTGCGGTTTACCGAGAGATAGGTATTGATATTTTTCAGGCCGGCGAAGTCAAAGGATTTTGACACGCTTAACCCGTAGGTATTACTGTCGGAAACGTCCTGCCAGTAGGTTTGCTTGGTATAAATGGCGTTCAGTGAGAACCCGAGATCGCTAAAGCTCTTGCTGGCGACGATATTGTAACTTTCCTTGCTGGTGCTGATATAATCCGGGCTAGTTTTCAGTGTGATAAAATCATTGAGCGTCAGGAAGCTTTCCTCTGAGAAACGGTAGCCCGCAAAGGTAATTTGGCTATCAATGCTGTCGAACATTTTCGAGTAGTTGAAACGGTAGCTTTGGCCCCGCGGGCGGGAGTCTGTCAGCTGTGCATCGGTGTGGGTCAAGTCGAAGGATAGGGCACCCAGTATGCCCATATCGTAACCAATACCCCCGTTGATAGCGTAGTACTGTTTATCGGTAAGGATAAAGCCGCCAAACAGTGACGTTCCTGAAAAGATGCCGAGAGAGGCTTCACCGGTGGCGAGATACGGATTGAAACTTCCATTGTTATTTGATTGCCCCATCATGACTTTATATCTGACATGACCGGAACGCGTCAGGAAAGGAACGTTGGAGGTTTGAATGGTTGACGTTCTCTCCTCACCATTTTCCTCGCGGATGGTTATTTTTAACTCGCCAGAGGTCATGTCGGTGAGATCGTTGATGATAAAGTTGCCGGGCGGCACCAACTTTTCATAGATAACGTTATTATCACCCCGGGTGATGATAATTTTGGCGTTGCTGTTGGCAACTCCTTCGATGACCGGCGCATAGCCACGCAATGCCGGTGGCAGCATGCGATCGTCGCTGATAATGGCAACCCCGGTATAGTCCATGGCGTCGAAAACATCGGATGAAAGATAGTTTCTGCCGAGAGTTAAATGAGCACCGGCATCATTGAGTGAACGCGCCAGGTAAGCCGTTGGCGTGCTGAAGCGCGATTGCTTTTCGCCCTGCCGGCCTTTATATAAAAATGCCTGATGGTGACTTCTCAGGCGCCAGGAACCGTAGTTCACACCGGCAGTCCCGTAGCCAGATAATGACAGGTAGTTTGAACCCTGCTTATTCTGATAGACGTTGCCACTGGCGTTATAATCAAGCAGGATGCCGGGAATGCCTTCATCCCATTGCGCCGGTGGTATCCAGTTGGGATCGTTATACTTTAACGCTGCCTGCGGGATCGTCAGCAGCAGTTCGCTCTTTTTACGATCGATTCTCACCGTGCTGCCTGCATAATCCTCAACGATAATGCAGGTGCTATCCCCTGGTGCGTGGTGTTCCATTATTCCCTGCAAGGCACTACTTTTTAAATCAAATTTCTGCAACAGTTCCGGGGTAAAGCAAACCTTGCTGTCCCCCTCGATGTCGATTAACTGGAACTGGAGGGTGCCAACAGTTCTATTATTCAACTTTAACGACAGCAGGTAGTTTCCCGCTGGAATATAATCAGGACGTGAAAAATTACTCAAGCTGATACTCTGTTTATCGAGGATGTCCAAGGCTCTGGTCTCAAACTCAATATCATTGTTTTTTGCATAGGCTGAGTGTGCAACAATGATAAAAAACAATAGGGATGAAGCGGGTGAGTAATTTTTCTTATTGTTCATGATAATAGTTTCTGAACGTCGGTAAGTAGCAGGCTTGGCCAAGCCATACCTGCTAGGTGATAATTACTACTGGATTTGGGGGTTTTAGAGATAGGTCAGAGAGAAGCTGGTCAATGCGTCATAGTGACCGGCAATAACCGCTTCCCCATCCAAGGCAACGACCTGAGCGGAGAATTGCAGGGTGTTGTCTCCGGTGCGCAAGCTATAAGGCTCGGATTTTGTCGCAATCTTAACCTGCTTGTTGGCGGCATCTAACAGACGGATGGCCAAACCCTTGGCATCACCGGTGACCCCCAGGAAACCATTGGCACCACCGACAGACATGCCATCGAAGCGGACGTTGACTTTGGTTTCGGCGGCAGCCTTGGGATCAAATGTGCAGCCGATAAGTTTGATTTTAAACTCGATAGGGGTGCTGTAACCGATAGTGGTCAACTGGGAGTCGGCAACCTGTCCCAAGTTGATCGATTGGTTGTCGCCATCAATACCTGGAGCTAAACCGCAAGGGGCTTTTAACACCGAACCTTTGAACAGGATCTGGCCATTGCCTTGGGAACCAGGGGGAACCTCAGCCAGAACGGTACCGCTCAGCGCTAAAGAGGCTAATACGGTAGCGGCTAGCAGGGTTTTCTTGATAGTCATTTTTAATCTCCATATTTACATGCTGTCTTTGGTATAAATCGGCTATACCTTTCCTTGAGGTTACTTATATAAAAGACCTCACACATAGCGCCTTATCTTGTTGCCAGGTGTGAGATCTCTTAAACACCGTAAATCATTAGCTAGGTATCCTTTTTAGCTTGTATTCCCTTGAGGATAGGCAGACTTACACAGTATCCTGGATTACTCACTGTCCATTTTTGTTGTTAATTTTGGTATATGTAATAATTATTATTAATTATAAATTAGAGGAATTATAATTATAGTGGCAATATTTATTAAACCCTTTTAATTCAATCTGTTAGTTTGTTTTTTATGTTATAATTTTTAATAATTTTTAATAATTTTTACAATCATTGACATTATTTGGTATTATCGGTAGGTTATGTGTTTTTTGATTTTCTGCGTATTTTTAGCGATAAATAAACTGAGAGTGGAGTTTGTTGTGTGGTCGTTTCAATAATCAATGGTAGGAGGCGTGAGATTGGTCTAAGTGAGGATTTGGATGCTGCAGTGGAGATTTATTATAATGCGATTCATAAAATTTATATGACTCATCCTCTCTATTTTAAAGTGATGTTTAAAGCCAATCGGAATATTATTTTTTGGTCCATGTTAGGTGGTTATTACACCTTTAAAAACCCTTCTTTTAAAGGGGTTAAGAAGCTTTGCATTAACCATGAATTGTTAAGTGCTAATGCCTTGGATTCATTCATCTCTTTCTTGCAGGTAGGAGGGCGCTTGGCGATCAGGCGTGATGAACAGGATAAACGCAAATTAACTTACCAACCGACAGCCAAAGGGGTAAATGAGGTTCGTGAGTTGATTGATACCCTGCTGCTGGCTTACGCGATGATCTACCCTGAGTTCGCTCTTGCACAGAGGTTTGATCACGATGATTTCATGGCGGATTTTTTCAAAAATTATATACAAGTCATAGGGAAAGAAATGTTTGTGTATGACGTTGTGCCAGATAGCCGTGCATTTTTGACCAAGGATGGGGGGCATATGATGATGTTTCACCTGTATATGGAAAGTCTCAGGCAAAGAACGTTAACGGTGCAATATAATTACTTAAAAGTATCGACGGAGTTTTCGGTATCCCGCTCACATATCAAGCGATGTTTTCAGGCAGCCGAGCGGTTAGATTTATTGAACTTGAGGCAAGATGGCAAGACCATTGAGCTTAAACCCCGTTTTATCGATATGGTCAGAGAGGCCTTCTGTTTTTACCTGGCGAGCGTGGAATATGGCGTTTTTGGGGCGCGTTAATCGGGTCCAGGCATGCCAGCCTTAACTGAATGGTAGGGTCTCACATATTCGACCGTAGGGGCGCTGCATGCTGCGCCCGCTTTGACTATCAGTGGGTGAGTTCAGAGCATACATCTTCACCAGGGCGCAGAATAGTATCCTGACGTAACAGAAATTTTTGTATCTTGCCCGAAGTGGCAACGCTTGCAGATGAACTTATTATGGCAGTTTCGTGGCTTCAAGCCTCACTTTGTAAGGCAGGCCCAAATCCCAGCGGCTTTGCCAGTGCGCGATGAACTGCCTGGTAACGTCGGGCATATAGCGCAGTACTACCACGTTTTCGCTATTTTGTGTTTCAGCTGAGGGAGCATAGTTAAACGAGCCGGTTTCCACCGTCTTGCCATCGACAATAATCGTCTTGTCGTGCTGAATATGATAATGCCCATCGATGCGCATCTGTATGCCGTGAGTGGCCGCGTAGTTAATTGCAGCCTGGCTGGCTTTGCCCTGATTCCGGCGTTTATCGACTACCACGCGCACCTCCACTCCACGATTGTGCGCCGCTACCAGCGCCTGGGTGATATCGGGTGCCTGGAAAGAATAACCGATCATTTGGATGGACTGATGTGCGTGGCCGATAATATTCAGCACCAACGCCCGCGCCGAGCCCTCTGGCGAAAATCCCACTTGCACGTGTGTGGCCGCATTGGCAGCGGTGGGCAAGGCGACGACAGCGATCAGCGCTAGCCAATTGATCCGGTATTTAAACAATTTTGTGCTCCACGGTGAACGCGGTAGGAATAACAAAGCGGCCAGGTTCGCTGAGTTTAACTTGGTCGCAGGGGACATTTCACGACTAAACGGGTTGATCAATTGACCTCTATCAAAATAGTCAACAATATGTCATCTGGAAGATGCTCAGGCTGAAGCCAGCGTCACCTGACCCCACAAGATTTTAACTTTTTAACGGATTAAGCCTGATGGATAACCTTGCTCAGCTGTTCTCCTCCCTGCAAAAACGCTTACGGCCGGAAGACGTGGCTGAACTGATCCTCACGCAGTTGGGAGATTCCCTGACTCCAGTGGAAACGGCTCAGCTACGGCAGGCAGCGACTGGGTCACTGAAGTCCGGCCTGGTACAGATGACCTCGATGATGCAGGAATTTCGTCAACCGGTCGCTCCAGAGAAACAGGTGGCGAAGGCAGGAGAGTTATTTGCTGGTGCCCCGGTGTTGGACAGCGTTGATTGCAGCGATATTCAACAGGTTCGCCAACTGATTGAGCAACTGTCGGTGGAGATCCAGAAAGCTCCAGGCAGTAATAATTTTATCGTCGACCGTTTCAGCCGTGCGCAGCGGCGACAGGCGGGCATGGATATCTCCAAACGGCGCTATAACAAGCTGTTCCGTTTTCTGCAGCGCTTTGAGAGCAAGCTGGCGACCTACCAACTGGAAACGCAAAAATACCAGGCGACCCGGATGGCCAAATCGGGGCTGGCAATGATGATCCGCTATGAGGATTTTGCTTCCACGCCGGACGTTGCCTGCTTTATTGCCTGGCTTTCCGCCCGCATGAACCGCCGCAGCGTGTTTACCAACCAGGCTCAGGATCGTGCTTTTGACCAGATTGGCGAGATGCTGCTGGCGCGGGTACAACAGGCGCCGACATCGGCGGGCTGGTACGCCATTGCCCATATCATGCCGGAACGTGACATCGTAAAGCACCTCGACGATCGGCAAAAGCTGAGCTTGTTCACTCTCTATCTGGCACAGCTCAACGAGCTGGCCGGATTGCTGCAATTGATCTGGCAACGCAATACCTTCAATCGCCAGACCATGATAGTAAAGCGTGGCGATGACTCCTCTACCTGGAATGCCCTGGCTGGAGCCTGGAACAGCGCCAGGCAAGGTTGGCTTGCGCTGGCTGTCGTATTAGGCATGGAGGAGATGGTCGAACAGATGTGCCTGGGTAAAGTGCTACGCCTTATGGCTGGGGACGTCGCCGCCTGGCACTATCAGACTGGCGGTGGGTTGGAGCCGGATACTCAGGTATGGGCGCATCTGCCGTTGCCTTGGGAAGTGTTTTCTGGTGCCAGCAGTTGTACCAAAGCCGATGTGCAGCGGGTCTGCGCGCAGTTTGGCGTCGATCCTTATAACAAGGGGTGGATCGGCCCACGCCGCAATCGGCAGGCAGTGCCTTTTGTGCCAACGCCGGAGCTGGTTCATGGCGTGGTGGTGGATAAGCCGGAGATCGCCCTGATACTGCGCAAGGCGGGCTATTTTTCCGGTAAAGGCGGTTAGCCCGCTTGACCGGGCTGACGGCTCGTAGATAATAGCCCTAACTCTGGTATAGCTCAGTGGTAGAGCAGTCGGCTCTCCATCCGACTGGACACAGGTTCGAGCCCTGTTGCCAGAGCCTTTCATTTTGCTTGTTCCGTAACGCGAACATCGTCTCTTCTTCCCATGGCTGCCTGTTTAACCTCTTTGCCAAGACGCTGGATAATATCCTGACGTAGCAGGAATTTTTGTATCTTGCCTGAGGCGTTACGCGGCAGGTTGTCCACCACCACCAGGTGTTCAGGGTATTTGTATTTGGCGACCCGCTTGCGGCCAAAGAACGCGATGACCTCCTCCAGGGTGAGTGAGCCGTAAGCGGCCTTCAGCACCACGTAGGCGCAGGATCTTTCCCCTAATCGTTCATCCGGCATGGCGACAATCGCGGCATCATGAATACGTGGATGTTGCATCAGGATATCCTCCACTTCGCGGCTGCTGATATTTTCCCCGCCACGCACGATAATATCCTTCTTGCGGCCGGTAATTTTAATGTAGCCGTCGGCATCCATGCGGCACAGGTCGCCGCTGTAGTACCAGCCATCCTCATCCAGCGATCGGGCAGTCAGCTCGGGCTCATCCAGATATCCCATAAATACGTTGGGGCCACGTGAGGCTTCTTCGCCTTCTTCACCGTTGGGGAGTGGGTTACGCTCTTTATCCACCACTTTGATTTCTATCCCAGGAGCGGCAAAACCGTCGGTGTTGATCACGCGGGAAAGGGGATCGTCCAGGTTGACCACCGCGTGTGGCGAACTTTCCGTCGAGCCGTAGACGCTGAGTAGTTTAATGCCCATTTGCAGGCAGTCCTGGGCAATTTTTTTCGGGATGGTGGTGCCGCCGCACAGGAAGAAGCGTAACGATGAGATGTCGTGCGGCTGTTGTTGCAGGGTGCATAACAGGTCATAGACAAAAGGCGTTGCTCCGAGTACGCAAGTACAGCGCTCTTGTTGCAGCAGGGCAAGGCAATCGAGCGGATTAAAGATATCCAGCAGGACGCTGCGTGCGCCAATCAGAAAGGGGGCCGTCACGCCGTGCAAGAAACCGGTCGCATGCCCCAGCGGTGCGGGCATCAGGAAGGTATCCAGCCAGGTGAGATTAAGCCGCGCGCAGTAGGCACGCTCGCTGGCCAGAATATTATTGTGCGTCAGCATCACGCCTTTGGGTTTGCCTTCGGTACCGGAGGTGAACAGCACGGCGGCCAGCTCATCGCCATGCACGCTGACCGGTGTAATCAGTGGTGGAACATCCCGTAGCAACTGGCTAAGTGCGGGGACGGTTGTTGCGGGGGAAAGCTTATCAACGGCCACCACCTCAAGCAGGCCCGGTATTTGATCGCATAGCGGCAAGATGAGCTCAATTGGCCGGGTATTTCTGAACGAGGTTGGCGCGAACAGCACCTTGGCCTGGCATTTGTTCAGCACCCAGACCAGCTCGGCCTCTCGCCAGGAGGGGAGCAGGGGAACGGAAACCGCCCCCGTTTTCAGGCAGGCCAGGTAGATCACGGTAAACTCACACCAGCCGGGAAGCTGAAGGGCGACGCGGTCACCCGGTTGAATACCGCAGGAGATCAGCCATGTTGCCAAGCTACTTGCCGCGCGGTCGAGGGCGGCATAGGTATAGGAAGTTCCTCGATTGTCGATCACGGCAATCTTTTCCGGCATGGCCTGCTGGGTTTGATGCCAGTAATCGGCAAGCGAGGCATCGCCCCAAAAACCTTGTTGCCGGTATTTGGCCCGGCGCTCAGGATTGAGTTTTATCGTGACACTCATTGGTTTATCTCTATTCATTATTTCTGGGGGGGTGAACTGTTCTGGTCCGGTAAACATTGCCCCTCATCCTAACCCTCTCCCGTAGAGAGAGGGGACCGATCGAGCGTGTTTGAAATTGTAGTGACTCACCTTTGATGAGTGACGAGCGGTTTGCTGAGATGGTCTCTTTACTGCCAAAAGTGCAAGGGCTATCAGCTCCCTCTCCCTGTGGGAGAGGGTTAGGGTGAGGGGCTCAGCCGTAGCGAAACTCGACGCCAAACGTCCCCAAAGGATATTCCCACTGCTCAAGAATGGTGTCGCCGCACAGCACGCGGCAGGTTCCGCATTCCAGACAACCGGCAGAATCGAAATGGATATTGCCTGTGCTGTCTTGCTTATACAGCCCGGCAGGGCAAGCCAGCATCAGCTTACGGAACTCCTCCATGTTGGGGTTATCCACCAGAATGATGTGTGGATGGCCTTCATTAACATGGAACTTGTTGATGCCCAGTTTGACGTCTACGTTGACCGGATTTTCGCTGCTCATAGCGCTGTCGCCCCCTTGATGCCGTCTTTCAATAAATTCATCAGCCCAATCTGTTTCACCCTTTTCATTAGAGCCTTGCGCACGGGCTGGGTAGGGCTGCCATCGATAGTGAACATATCCCCCATGATGTCCGCGACCATGCGCGGATACTGCGTAAACAGGCGCGGGTTTTCCATCAGCGCAGGGATTTTGCGGAAGTGGTGCACCTCATGCATCACGCAGTTTTGCTCCAGAGCGTGCTTATACTCTCCTAGGCTACTGGCGGAAAAGTTCTGCCGCTGCTTGGCCGCGATGGCCGTATTGGCAGCCGCCTGTGCCGATGCAATGGCCAGATCCATGCCGCGTATGGTAAAGCCCAGGTTCAGGCAGAATCCTGCCGCATCGCCGACGATCATTACGCCGCCGTCAGCCAGCGTGGGTATCATCGCCTTGCCACCTTCCGGAACCAGGTGAGCACCGTACTCCAGCAGCTTTCCCCCCTGGATCAGCGGGCGAATGGATGGGTGCTGCTTAAAGTCCTCCAGCATCTGGGGCGCGCTTTTCCCCGCGTGGCCAATCTCTCCCAGACCGCATACCACCCCTAGAGAGAGGGAGTCCCGGTTGGTATAGAGAAATCCTCCCCCCATCAGGCCGTTGGACGGGGAACCGGCAAACAGCCAGGCGGCCCCGTCATTGCCAGAGAGGTTAAAGCGATCTTCGATCACCGAGGGGGATAAACCGATAAGCTCTTTGACGCCTACGGCATAGTGATGTGGCGAAGAAGGGGGCAACAGGTTAATCGAGCGGCCGAGCATGGAATTCACGCCGTCAGCCAGGATCACTATGTCAGCCTTCAGGATATCGTCGCCCGCCTGCACGCCGGTGACCTGATTACCTTCCCGTATCAGCGCGTCGACGCGGACGCCCGAGATAAACTGTGCTCCCGCCTGTTCGGCTTTTTCCATCAACCAGGGATCGAACCGGTTGCGCAGCACGGTATAAGACGCCTGGGCGGCAATATCCGGTTTCTCGCTGTGAAAATCGAGCGTGACGGCGCTTTCCTCCGTCATGAATGAGATCTTCTCGCGGGTGACCTTGCGCTCTACTGGCGCCTCCTGTGCGAACCCAGGCATGATGCGTTCCAGGCTATGGGCATACAGGCGGCCTCCGGTCATATTCTTACTGCCAGCGCTGTTGCCACGCTCGATGACCAGCACATCCAACCCGGCCTGCGCCATCACGTAGCTGGCTACGGCACCAGCGACGCCAGCACCGACCACGATGGCATCAAATTTATCGTCCGACATGCTTATGCTCCCTATCTCGCCGCGGGTGTGCGGCGAGATGCGTGCAGTGAATCAAAGGGTTAACGACCTAACTGGTCGATCAGGGCTGGGACCACTTTGTAAATGTCGCCCACCAGGCCGTAGTCGGCATAGTTGAAGATCGGGGCGTTTTTGTCCTTGTTCACCGCGACAATGATCTTGGCGCCGTTGCCGCCGACCATATGCTGGATCTGCCCGGAAATGCCCAACATCAGGTAGAGATCGGATTTCAACTGCACGCCAGATACCCCGATATAGCGCTCGCGTTCCATCCAATTTTCGCCCTCGGCGATAGGGCGAGAGCAGCCAACTTCTGCTCCTAACAGGGCTGCCAACTCATGGACCATTTTCAGGTCGTCCTGTGCAGCCAGCCCACGTCCGACACCAACCACGCGTTTGGCCTTGCTGAGATCGACGCTGCTCAGCGCTTTGGCACGGCGCTCCTTGCAGAGGATTTCCTGGCGCGGGGTAACATAGCTGAGTTGAGTGACCAGGCAGTCATGAGCCGGGTCGGCGGCGGCAGGCTCCATCACGCCGGGAGCCAGGGTGATGATGGCAGTGGTGGTATTGATTTTTTCCTTACCGAAGGCCAATCCGCCGTACATACGGTGTTCGGCGATGAAATCAGCCCCGTCGACGTGCACGGCGGTCACATCGTTCACTACCGCTGCGTTCAGTAACACACCCAGGCG
Source organism: Serratia sp. JSRIV004 (assembly GCF_019968705.1). Taxonomy (NCBI): domain Bacteria; kingdom Pseudomonadati; phylum Pseudomonadota; class Gammaproteobacteria; order Enterobacterales; family Yersiniaceae; genus Serratia; species Serratia sp. JSRIV004. The sequence goes on from NZ_CP074140.1 coordinate 1,435,462, forward strand.
GGCGGTGAGTGCTTTACCGCGTTTGGTGGCTGCCATCAGCACCAGGGCCGGAGTCTGTTCGCCGTTGACCTCTTTCAAGATGTCCGCCAGGGTTTCAGCATAATTTTCAATGCGCTGCAGTGCGGAGGTTTTCTCCAGCACGTAGATGCCGTCTGCACCCAGAGACTTGAGCCTGGCAACCTGTTCGCTGTCCTGCACGATGCCATAAACATGCTCGCCCCACTGGCGTGCGCCTGCTATCAGTTCGCCGTAGCGCTCAACGTTGTCGCTGAACACCCATACGTTTGTCAGTTTACTCATGATGATTTTCTCCAGTCGTGGGTTAGTTCAGCGCTTTTTTCAGATGGTCCGCCAGCTCGGCAATGGCTTCCGGCGAGTCGTTTTCCAGAATGATGCGTTGGCGCTGTTTCTGCGGCGGTACGGTGATCTCGACCAGCTCGGCCAAAGGCGGCGTCTGGCTCCAGGCAATGTCATTGGCTTGCCACTGATTGATCGGCTTTTTGCCGGCGCCGAGGATCGCCTTCATCGTCGGAATGCGGGGAACGTTAATATCTGAGGTCACGCAGATAACTGCTGGAAGTGGTAGTTCAAGCACCTCGACCTCTTCTTCGAGCGTGCGCTCAACCAGTACACGATCACCGGCAAATTGGATCTGGCTGACGGCATTAACGGTAGGGAGCTGCAAGATTTCCCCAACCAACAGGCCCACCTGCTGGGCATATAAATCCCCGGAACCTTCACCAAACAGCATCAGATCAAAGCCGATTTTGTCTGCGGCGGCAGCCAGCGCGTGTGCGGTATCCATCGGCAGCGCGTTTTCCAGTTGCGCATCCTGCACCAGATAAAGCTCATGAGGGCCGCGCGACAGCACGTCCTTACGCACCTTGGAGTTTTGCAGCAGCGAGCCGCCCACGCAGAGTGCGGTAATGTGATCGTTCTCTGTTGCCAGTTGGGTGGCGGCCTCGATCGCATTTAAATCGAACTGGCTGATTTTGGCTTCGGCGTGATCGAAATCGAGCGTACGTTGTGCGGTAACCACAATATCTTGCTCTTCGGGGACCAGCTTAAAGCAGGTTATTATTTTCATGGTATCTCCTGTGGGTCGCTCGCTGGCGGCAGAGAGCGTTCTATCAGCGGAAAGGACAAAAAGCATGACAATATATTGCGAGTGCGCAGGGGGATTTACGACTGGATAATCTGTTTTTGTTGCTAACAATCTTGCAAAAAAACGGCTAATAACGGATGGATTGTTGTGCGGGAAAATGGTTTGCCAATGAGTAAGGTAAGCCGGCGGCGCGATCGTGGTGATTTTATTTTCGTGCCATCTTGCACGTGGGGCAAACTATCTTGTTTTAGTCATCTGGGCTCATATTGTATATTGTTTTCTGTCGCTCTATTTTAGCCACTGATCATTTTGCCAAAGCCAACGTTTTTGTGTGGAGGTTGCCATGTTTCAGCGCTGTTTCGATAATAAAAAAGAAGCCCTTTTTGCGCAGGGGATGACGCCAAAGCTCTCGCGGTTCGTCATCAGTGACGATCCCAACTGGGAGTCTGGGCATCATGTGCATAATGATGAGAGCGAGCTGATTTACGTTAAGCAGGGGGTGGCCAGGCTGGTCATCGATTCCTCTTACTACGTGGCACACGCTGGTGATATCGTGGTTATTGAGCCTGGTCGGCTCCATGCGGTAGCATCAGACTGCACCTCTCCGGCTACCACCTATACCTGTGCCGTCCATGGCTTCAAGTTTCAGGGCTGGGAAGAGAATCAGATTTTACAGCCTCACTCCTGCCCGGTAGTTTCCGTTGGGCAAGGGGGGGAGGTGATAAAAGCGATCCTTCATGAACTCGGCGTGAGATTGCCCCAGCAGAAAAACGAGTTAACCTCATCGATTTATGATGCTTATGGTTATGCCCTCACCGCACTGTTTTATGAAAACTTTAAAAACGCTTACCGTTCAGAGTTGGGATACATAAAGAAAGATGTGCTGGTGAAGGATGTACTGGTTTATTTGAATAATAACTATCGTGAGAAGATCACGCTCGAACAGCTAGCTAAAAAATTCCGCGCCAGCGTCAGCTATATTTGCCATGAGTTTGCCCGCGAATATCATATATCACCGATTAATTACGTTATTCAGCGCCGGATCACCGAGGCCAAGTTTACGCTGACCAATACCGATAATAGCCTCAATGAGATCGCCTGGCGGGTTGGGTACGAAAACGTCGACCATTTTGCCAAATTATTTATGCGTCATGTCGGTTGTTCCCCAAGTGATTATCGTAAGCAGTTCAATAATAACTTGGTGGAACAGGTATGTTTACCGGGTTGAATCTGCTGGTGACTTATTGATAATGCGCCAGGAGGTTGGCTTATTGGCTACCTCCTGGCGTTTTAGTGCCTTATTTGCTCTGGTAGTCTTTGAGGATCTGGCGGCCAGCAATATAAATCATGATTTCATCGGTGCCACCGCCAATCCTTTCGCAGCGTACGTCACGCCAGAAGCGGGAAACCCGAGCCTCATCCGTATAGCCCAGCCCGCCCATGATCTGGATGGCGTCATCAATTACTTCCATCGCCGTACGGGCGCAGTGGAGCTTACACAGCGCGGCGCTGGTGCGCAGTGACTGTTTCTGATCCGCCTGCCAGGCCACTTTCATCACCATATTGCGCATGTTGTCGACCTTGATCGCCATCAGCGCCAGCTTTTCCTGGATCATCTGGTTATGGCCGATCGGCTTGCCGAAGGCGATACGCTGGTTGGCATAACGGGCGGCATCTTCAAACGCGCACTCGGCGAAACCGGCGCTGCGTGCGGCGTTGATCAGGCGCTCCATTTCAAAGTTGTACATCACATTGAGGAAGCCCATGCCTTCTTCACCCACCCTATCGCTCTCATCCACCTCAACGTTATCGAGGTAAACTTCGCAGGTGCTCAGCATATGCCAGCCGATCTTGTGCAGCGGATTGACCTTAATGCCCGGCTTGTTGGATTCCATCCACCACAGGGTGAAGGCCTTTTTCGGATCTTTGGGCTCGGGGTCGCGCGCCAGAACCAGCATATACGGGTATTCTTTCGCACCCGTGATAAAGGTTTTTTGCCCGTTCAGATACACCTTGCCGTTTTTACGGGTGTAGGTGGTGGTCGCGGCACTATTGTCCGAGCCTGCACCCGGTTCGGTCAGGGCCAGCGCATAGGCTGGATCGCCGGTGGCCAGCGTGCTTTCTGCCGTCTTGCGCAGCTGTTCGGCCGAGCCGAAACGGCGCATGCTGTGAATACACTGGCCGTTGGTGATCAGGAACGCCGGTGCGCCACATTTGGAGACTTCCATCAGCGCCAACATCTGGGTGACATAGTCCGCCGGAATACCGCCGAATTCTTCTGGCACACCTAACAGGGAAATACCGCTATCGGCGAGCGCGCGCATAAACTCGGTAGGGTAGGTTGAGGTCTGATCGCAGGTGCGGAAATACTCTTCCGAAAAGTTATTGCCGATCAGTTCCCGGATACTGGCAAGCAGCAGTTCCTGCTCTTCAGTTAAAGAAAAGTCCATAGCCTTACTCCTTTTAATATACCGCTTCAGGTAAAGTGAAACCCATGACGCCGTCGATAAACAGTCTTTCGTCCATCAGTTTTAACTGCGGGGAAATAACCGGGGCGAAATCCATTTTTGCCAGAATGTCTTTTTCCAGATCGACGCCGGGGGCAATTTCAACCAGGTGCAGACCATCGGCTTTGAGCGTAAAGACGGCGCGTTCGGTGATGTAGCGCACGTCTAATCCCCGTTCGAGCGCGATTTTGCCGCTAAAGGTGATCTCTGGTAATTGCTTGATGAATTTGTTGACGCGCCCTTCCTGCACAATATTCAGCTTGCCGTCGGTGATGTCGGTTTTTAAACTGCCGGCGGTGAGGGTGCCGCAGAACACAATCTTTTTCGACGTCGCGCTGATATCGATAAAGCCACCGGTGCCCATGATTTTGCCGTTGAATTTATGCACGCCAACGTTGCCCTGTTGATCCACCTCGGCAAAGCTCAGGTAACAGACATCTAGCCCACCGCCGTGGTAGAAATCGAACTGGGTGGTCATATCCAGGACGGCACGGGTGTTGACGTTCGCGCCGAAGGCCACGCCCTGCGAGGTAATACCGCCAATGGGGCCGGTCTCGACCGTCAGCACGAAATCATCGGCACATCCCTCTTCGCGGGCGACTAGCCCAATGCCATCGGCAATGCCCACCCCAACGTTGCCCACCGCTCCTTTACGCATCTCAAAGAGTGCACGTCGCGCCACCAGTTTGCGCTGGTTAAGGGGCAGGGCGATTTGGGTGCTGTCATCGAGCACGAAATCGCCGGAAATAAAGCGGTTTACCGGGGCGCCGCCATACAGCTGCGTCTGCTGTGGATCGACCACTACGATATCAACCAGATAGCCAGGGATGCGCACCGATTTAGGGTGCAGCGTCGCCTTCTTGACCATTTTTTGCACCTGCATCATCACGATGCCGCCATTGTTATGCACCGCCTGGGCAATCACCAGCGCGTCCAGATACATCACCTCATCTTCGAACGAGGCATAGCCTTCGCTGTCGCAGGTGGTGGCGCGAATAAAGGCGACGTTGGGCGCAATAGCCTTGTAGTAGAGATATTCCTGGTTATCGATCTCGACCAGCTTGATGAGATCTTCTTTGGTCACCTCATTGAGTTTGCCGCCTTGCTGGCGCGGGTCGACGAAGGTACCAATCCCGATCTCGCTTAAAATCCCCGGTTGGTGCGCCGCTGCGGCCCGTAGGGTCTGGGTCAACACGCCTTGGGGATAGTTGTAGGCCGCAATCTTGTTCTGCTCGGCCAGATCGGAGATGCGTGGGGATTGTCCCCAATGCCCGCACAGTGCCCATTTCACCAGCCCAACCTGTGCCAGTGGGCTGATACCGCGATCGGCGCGGTCGCCTAACCCTGTCGGGCTGATTAATGACAGGTCACGCGGGGTTTGCGAGGTTTGATATTTCTCTGCCAGCGCGGTAATTAAGGTGGTGGCCTCCAGAATACCGCCACCGGCCCCTAATACGCATAAGGTGGCTTCATCAGGAATATAATTTACCGCCTCTTGTGCCGATAATACCGGGACTCTGCCATTGATTCTTTTCGGTTTTACCAGTTCCATAATTACTCCTGTTAATGACCGATGCATTTATTTTATTTTGCGGGGCAACCAAACTCGCACGCAGGCGCGCGGATGCCGCAATTAAGCTGCATGAAAAATTGATTGCTCTTTTTAGTGACTTGTTTTATTCGGCGGAAAGACGATTATTCCCGCCGACAGTAATATCAGTGCGCCACTGAATTAATGCAGTATCGTTAATATGGTGCGTAAATCCGTGACGGAGATTTGCCCCGGCGCGGAGGCTTTCTTGACCGCGCCAAAGGTGGCCGCAGAGCCAAAGGTTTCGCCTGCTAACCGGGATACAATGCCGGTTTTGGCCATCGACATGGTGATTATCGGCCCGTTGGCATGCTTTTCGTGCATTTCCAGCGTCGCGGCCAGCAGCGTCAATACGTCACTTTTGTTTTGCGGCATCAGGGCGATTTTCGGAATATCGGCTCCCAATTCCTGCATTTTGCACAGGCGCTTGACGATTTCCTCCTGCGGCGGCGTTTTATGGAAATCATGATTCGACATGATGACCAAGACGTTCTTGGCGTGGGCATGGGCCACGGCCTCTTTGAGCAGTTCGTCGCCGGTAAACAGCTCCAGATCGATCATATCGACCAGGCCGCTGTCCACCGCCGCCAGATTGAGCGCGATATAGGCCTGTGGGGGCAACGCCTGCTCACCGCCTTCCTGCGCGCTGCGGAAGGTAAACAGCAGCGGCTTGTCGGCAATGATCTCTTTGATCTGACGGGCGGCGGCTAGCACGTTGCTGAGCGTGGCGACATCCGCAAAATGATCGACGCGCCACTCCAGAATATCGAAATCGGCGTGACGATAATCCTGCGCTTCAGCCACCACGGCAGGGATATCTTTGCCCATCAGCGAGACAATGATTTTTGGCGCGCCTTCGCCGAACACAATGTTTTTTACGGTTATGGTTTTCATTTTTACCTTTTGCATGCTCTTTTGCCGCAATCAATAAGGTGGTGATTTAAGCCCATCACCACGCGCTACGGGAATGCTACGCCTCGAATCCCATCACTTGCTTAACGTATTCCAGTGGGAAATCTTTGCCAGTCCACAGTTTGAACTGTTCGGCGCCTTGCCATAACAACATGCCGTAACCGTCCACCGTTTTGCAACCTGCCTGTTGGGCCATTTGCAGCAACTTGGTCATGTGCGGGTTATACACGCACTCCGTCACCAGCAGTTGCGGGCGCAGCATGGCGATGTCGCTAACGATGCTCTCGTTTTCCAGCGGCTTCATCCCGACTTTGGTGCCGTTAGTCAGGATATCCGCGCTGGCGATAGCACTGGCAAACGCTTGCTGGTCTGCCAGATCGGTCACGGTTACCTTGCAGTCGGTGTTGTCGTTGACCCGTTTGGCAAAGTCGAGCGCCTGTTCAAAGAACTCGTCCTTACGATTAAACAGCTTGATCTCTTTGATGCCTTCAACGGCGGCCTGTGCGCCGATAGCGGTAGAAGCTCCACCCGCACCGACCAGCACCATGGTTTTGCCCTTGATATCAAAACCGGTTTCCTTGATGGCCCGAATATGCCCGGTACCGTCGGTGTTATAGCCGCGCAGATAGCCGTCGTCGTTGACGATGGTGTTGATAGCGCCAACCAGTTTGGCCGCTGGCGTCAACTCATCGACATACTGGCAGGCAAACTGCTTGTTAGGCATCGAGACGCCGGTGCCGCGCATTTTTAACGCCTTCAGCCCTTCAATCGCGCTGGCGAAGGTGGTGGTATCGACTTCGAAAGCCATGTAGGTAAAAGGTAACCCGACTTTTTCCAACGCTTTATTTTGCATCTCTGGCGATAAGCTGTGTCTAATCGGGTAGGCCATCAGCCCGATAAGCTCATATTTTGCGGTTACATCCATTCTAAACTCCTTGTCTAACCATGTTCGTGTGGGGCGCAAACCTGCGTAATCGCTGTTTTGGGTTATTGGAAAAAGCGCTCGCCCAATCGCAGGTCACTTTGCGGGACTTTGAAGACTCTGTAATAGCGAATGAAGACGATGATGGCGGTAACAAAGGCCAGCAGGGCAAAGGCAATATCCAGCAGGATGATGTATTGCAAACCAATGGTGGAGAGATAGCCGGTAATCAACGGGATCAAGAAGTTGGCTAACCCACCCATCATCATATAAACGCTGGTGACCTTGGCTTTGCTTTTCGGGAAAAACTCCGACATGACGGAGACGCCAAGCTGCAATATCCCACCGGCGGCAGAGAAACCAATCGCAAAGGCGCCAAGGTTACAAACCAGCGGTGAGGGATACAGATAGATAATGGTTGCCGCGATCACCGAGACACCGGCGTTAAACACATTTGCCCATACCGGGCGCACGGTGCTTTTTAACAGCAGGGCGAAGATAAACACGCACATCAGCGAGCCAAGGCTATACCAGGAGATGGTTTTCAGCGCGTCGGCCTCCGCCATACCGGCAAATGCCATTGCGTATTTCGGCATCCAGACCACGATCACGTAGAAGGTAGAGAATGCGGCTACGCCGAAGATAACGGAGGAGACGCCCTCCAACCAGGCCAGCGGCTTGCTGTTCATCTGCGGCAATTCTTTAGCCACGGAGGCATCAACCAGCTGGCTGGGGAACTTGCTTTTTAGTAGCAGCAAGGTGATCAGGACGAACAGGAGCCCCGGGATAACCATCGCGTAGCCGTACCAGATGTGGCTGACCAACAGGTAGCTGACCAACATCGGGTATAACATCTGGCCGAAAGAGATCATGGCTTTTACCAGGATCACCGCCGAGCCGGACGTCTTGGGATAGCTTTCCATCAGGGCAGGATAGCCGCCGGTATCGAGCGCCGCATTGGCAACGCCAACGCAAACCGCCAGGCCAAAGGCGACGATCAGATTAGGGCTGGCCGGGATGCCAAAGAAGAACAGAATATACAGGGCGACGCCGATCAAAATGGCGGCGCGGCGGCCAAACTTATCCGATATCACGCCAAAGAACAGAATGCTGACTAGTCGACCCAACCCAATACCGGATATTAGGTAGGCAATGCCCGCGTTGTCGGTGCCGAACTTCTCGGCCAGTGGCGTCATGTTTTGCGCCAGCGTAATGACGCTGGCGCCGTGGAGAAAATAACTCAAATAGATACTGATGACCGCTAACAAAAATGGCGCTTTGAAGGCCTTGCTCTGGCTCATACTGTTCTCCGCTTGTCGCTAATTTTTTACGTTATCTAGATCCAGGGGACTTGTTGTTCTGGTGGCCTTTCTTTTTCATCAATCATTAATCATTGCGGGAAAGTAAGGGGTGAAAATATCCCGATAAGTCACACTGCGGTAAATAACTTGGGGCATGGGTAACCGCCAATACACCGGCAACCTGACGTGTGCTGAGTATAGGTAATGCAGTAGGTGATAAATACGTAATATGCCGTTTTAGTTTTCAACTTTATTGCAGATAAAGGTGCTGAGGCGGCGTTTGATGGTGTTACTGAATTGTGCCGAAATTTCGCCGGCTAAATTAGGTGCGAAGGGCTGTAGCCAGGTGTTTCCTTTTTGTGGGCAATGAAAGCTAATGGTTATTAACAAGCTATTTACTTTGTCTGGGGATCGGCTGCTGACGGAATACTGTCTCATATTGCATGCGGTGATAATAATATTGTCTCTGCAGCCAGCCGGAGGAATAAAACCACATTTTCCAACCGGCTCATAACGTAGGGGCGCTGCATGCTGCGCCCGTTTATCTGCGTGTTCAGGAGGAGGTAAAAGTGTGGGATCAGTTGATAACTTGGGCCATCTTGAAGGGACGGTTAGCTTCTTTATGGCTACGGTAGCCAATGAACAGCGCCAACAGAAAGCCACAGGCCGCGATACCGGTATCGAACCACATAATGTTGGCGATACTGGTTTCGGAAATCTTGGCGGTAATCAAAGGAATGGTGAACGTTGCCAGGCTGCCGGCGCTGTAATAAATGCCGGTGGCTTTGCCTTTCGCGTGGGGAAGGCGGGTCGCCATCAGCGTCAGCCCTAGCTGCATGACTCCGCCTGCGGCAGAGAAGCCGATAACAAAGGCGAAAACCATCACGACGTACATGTTGGGATACAGGCAAACGGTGAGTAAGGTAATGAAGGAGATAAAGGTATACAGCATCAGAAAGGTAGTTGATTTAAACCTTTTCTTTACCAGCCCGGCGGTGATGAACACGCACATCAATGATCCGATGGTGTAGATACTCAGCAGCTTGATCGACATCGTATAGCTCATACCCGCCACAAACTGGCCATACTGTGCCAGCCACTGGCTGATCAGGTAAAAGGTGGCCATGGCGATATAGCCATATAAGGTATAGCTGATGAGATCAACGATGGAACAGCGATGGTTGTCATCCGCATTCAAATCGGGTTCGGTGGCCACTCGTCGCCCCGGGTGCGCGGGGAATGGGCAGCGCAGCAGGAACAGGCCGTTGAGCAGCATAATGCCAGCAGCGATCAGGAACGACCAGCCAAACCAGACCTCAGCCCAGACCAGCAGGCTGATGACCATCGGCAACATAAACTGGCCACCGGAGACAAAGGCTTTGATCAAGATATTGGCGGTGCCTGGCGACTTGGGGAACGCTTCCATCAACGTAGGATAGGTGCCAGAGTCGAGAAAACTGTTGGCAACGCCAGCTAAAAAACCAAATACATAAGCGATAATAATGGTGGGGCTAAGCAGAATGCCAAAAAAGAAGCCCAAATAGCACACTATCCCCAGAAAAATAAAGGGTCTGCGGCCAAATCGATCGGATAACATGCCGGTGATTAATAACACACTGAGCCTGCCAATGCCCAAAGAAGAGATGACGATCGAAATGCCTGCGGCATCGGTGTGCCATTGTTCTGCCAGATAAGGCATATTCAAGCTGATTAATATCACCCCCATACCGTGCACCAGATAATTCAGATACAGCCCCAAGGCCGTTGGTACATACTTGTTTTCCATAGGTTGTTGCTCTGAAACTCGTTCATAATAAATAATTCGTGCCGGGAAAAACGGTTGGGCACGAGATTGTTACAGGCGTTAACCTGCGGTCAGGAGTGATAGTCAGTCAAAACGATGGGCAGGCGGTGTTGATAAGCCGTCCTTATTAAATCCCATCCAGATTAATGAGCGCGATGTGTCCTATTAGTCAGGGTTAACATAGCCGCTCGAGATCATAAGCATAAAGTTGTGCGGCGACCGACTGATAAATTTTCCATTCCAGATAATCACCTTGGGCGTAGACAGCCAGGAAGGACGCATAATCGGGGAAGAAGCGCATGGTGTTATTACCAATGCGATTGTTGATCTTGTCGATGATGGCGTTGATGTGGTTTTTTCTTTTTTTAATCATTTTTGTGAATGTATCAATAATAGCGGCCGGTATTTCACTTTCACCACGCTCCCATTGCAGCCATGTAGCTAAATTGTTGTCAGATGAAATATAGGTCGCACATTCTTCGACCGTCATAAAAAAAAGCTGACGCAGTGCCTGCAGTTCTAAATGATTCATGATGACGCAGATCCACGTTAGAGAAAACCATGCAGAATAAATAGCATTATTGGGCGTTTTTCGTCTTGAACAGGCTCACACTATTGGGTGCAATATTATTTGTTGCCGGGGTGTGAATATATTACCGCATTATGAGATTTTACTGTGGGGAATTGTAAAGCCGCCCGAGCGGACGGCTGTATTGGTTTTGAGCCCAAGTTCATTTGCTAAAGCGGGACCGGGAGGGTAACTCTTTCAAGAGCTAGTCACCCGGCCTTGGCCGTATTAAACGGCGGCTTGGCGAACCACACCAGCAAGGTCAGCATCAGGAATACCCCGGCAGAGAGATAGAAAATATCGTTGGCCGACATCAGCAGGCTCTGCTGGGTAATTTGATCGTTGATATAGGTCGCGGCTTGCTGCTGATTGAACCCCAGATGTTGCAGTTGGTGATCCAGGCTGATCGCAGCCGGATTGAATTGCGTCACTGACTGCGTCAGCTGCGCATGATGAAATGACTCCCGGTGGCTCCACAGGGTCATGGTGAGTGACGTGCCGATCGAGCCAGATAACGTCCGGAAAAAGTTGCTCAGGCTGGTGGCCGCTGCGAATTTTTCTGGTGCAAGCCCTGACAATGAAATGGTGGTCAGCGGCAGGAAGAAGCAAGCCACGGCAAAGCCTTGCATCAGCTGCGGCAGCACCACGGCAGTAAAATCAATCGCCGGATTAAACGTCATCGCACGCCAGTAATAGCAACCGGCATACACGATAAAGCTAAAGGTCACCAATACCCGCATATCTATACGATCGCCGTAGCGGCCAATCAATGGCGCGATCAGCAGCGGCATCAGCCCGATGGGGGCATAGGCCAGCCCTGCCCATACCGAGGTGTAATCAAACACCGTCTGTAGCAGTTGCGGCATCAGCACAATCGCCCCGGCATAAATCAGATACGCACAACTGATACACAGGATGCCGATGCTGAAGTTACGTGAGCGGAACAGGCTCAGATCGATGATCGGGTTATCGTTGGTGGCTTCCCAGATAATCAGCAAAATCAGCGCGACCACGGCGATCACTGCCAACACAATCACGGTGGTAGAGTTAAACCAGTCGAGGTCTTTGCCTTTATCCAACATGATTTGCAGGCTACCAACACCGAGCACCAGCAGGCTCAGGGCGAACAGGTTGATTTTTACCGGCTCGGTGGGCGTTTCTCTTCCTTTCAGCTTCCATGCGGTAATGGCAACGACGATGATGCCGAACGGAACGTTGATTAAAAATATCCAGCCCCAGTCGTAGTTATCGCAAATATAGCCGCCAATAATCGGGCCAAAGATCGGGGCGATAATCACCGTCATCGACCACAGCGCCAACGCGATATTACGCTTCTCTGGCGGGTAGTTACGCAGCAGCAGGCTTTGCGATAGTGGGATCAACGGGCCTGCGACCAATCCCTGAATGACGCGGAAAAAGATCAGCATATCGAGATTGGTGGAGAACCCGCAGCACAGCGACGCCAGTGCAAACAACGTCACCGAAGCTAAAAACAGCTTACGCTCACCGAACCGCTGCGCCAGACGCCCGGTTATCGGGATGGAGATCGCGTTGGCGACACCAAACGAGGTGATCACCCAGGTTCCTTCGTCCGTAGAGGCCCCCAGGAACCCGGAAATGGTGGGAATGGCGACATTGGAGATGGTGGAGTCCAACATCTGCATAAAGGTCGCCATCGAAAGCGACAGCGTCACCAGGATCAACGACCAGCCTTTTAACGGCAGCAGTGTGTTGTTATTGCTCATAAATCACATCGCATTGGCTTTGATGATGTCTTGGATTTCCGCGTCGATACTGGAGGTATCGAGCACCAGCGCCTGGCTTTGGTAAGCCGGTTTCAGGCGTTGGGTGGTAGATAGCGCAGGGCCGTTGGTGTTGTTTTCGCGCAAGGTCACCGTGGTGGATAAGCCAATTCGCAATGGGTATGCCTTGAGCTGTTCCGCATCCAGGGTAATACGCACCGGCAGGCGTTGAACCACTTTGATCCAGTTACCGGTGGCATTCTGCGCGGGCAGCACCGAGAACGCACCGCCGGTTCCCATATTGATCCCTTCAACCACGCCGTCGAATACCACATTGCTGCCATAGAGATCGCTCACCACGCTCACCTTTTGCCCAATGCGCACGCCGCTGAGCTGGGTTTCCTTGAAGTTGGCATCAATCCATAGCTGATCGGCCGGGACGATGGATAACAAGGCCTGGCCAGCGCTGAGCGTTTCACCCACCTGCACATTGCGTTGAGCGACATAGCCGGTCACCGGGCTGCGAATTTTGGTGCGCTGTAGCGCGAGCCAGGCTTCGCGCATTTGTTCTGCCGCCAACAGGATGGCGGGCTGCTGTTCAAGCGTGGAGTTCTGGATCAGGATACGATTGCCGCGATATTGTTCGATAGCGACGTCCAGCGCCGCTTTGCTGCTGTTAACGGCATCACGCGCATGTTGCAGGTCTTCTTTTGAAAATGCCCCCGCTCCCATCAGCTTGGTGCGGCGTAGATAATCGGCCTGCGCTTGCTGGTAAGCGATTTTAGCCTGGGCGATATTGGCATTATATTGGGCGTCGTTGATATAGATCTGTTTGGTTTTTCTCACCGTTTCCGCCAGCTTATTTTTGACTTTTTTAAAGTTGAGGTTGGCATCGGTATCATCTAAATTGACCAAGACATCCCCTTGCTGGACTAAATCGGTATTGGTGTAATTCACGCTGACCACGCTGCCGTTAACCTGCGAAGAAATAGTGACCTGATTGCCCATCACATAGGCATCATCGGTGCTTTGCACATTGCGCGAATTGAAATACCACCAGGTTGCACTGGCCATGGCCGCAATAATAATCACCATTAGAAAAATGAGCAGCCACTGCTTTCTTTTTTCTAATGGTGTTTTCACCTGGTTACTGTCTGGCTGCGGTAATTGTGGCATGGCAAAACCCTTGCTTGTCTGTTTTATGAGCAATAGCAAACCATTACGCTGCTGTGGGCAATAAGCACAGCGCGTAATTTAATCATTGAATGGCTTGGTTAATCACCTTCAGCTTAAAGCGGCATAGGCCTATAGGAGGAAGTGCTGAAAGTTCGTAGTGATTATAAAAGCGGGCGTTGCCGTAACCCAGCAGAGACATCGGAAATCGTTGCAGGCAGCGTCCTACACGTGAAGTCCACCCCGTGACTACAGGAGCTGGGGCAACAGCGAATTAGAACTATAAACAGGGTTATGCTATAAGCTCGTAGATAGCTTGAAATCCTTAAGATATTTCGTAAGCGAAGAAACATCGCTGACCAACGCTGCCCGTGTTTTTTATATCACCAGGAAACGACAATGAGTGAAACCAAGTCTTTGCGCGCCGTAATTGTTGACGACCACCCTCTGGCTCGTATGGCGATCAAGAACCTGCTGGAAAGTGAAAGTATTAGCGTCATTGGCGAGGCAGCGGACGGGGCAGAGGCGCTGCTGCAGGTGGCGCAGCAGCAGCCAGACTTGGTGATTGTCGACGTCGATATTCCCATCATGAGCGGCATTGAGGTGGTTGAAAAACTCAGAAAGCAGCAGTTCAGCCAAATCATTATCGTGGTCTCCGCCAAAAACGATCTGTTCTACGGCAAGCGTAGCGCGGATGCCGGGGCCAATGCTTTTATCAGTAAAAAAGAGGGCATGACCAATATCATCGCCGCGGTGCATGCTGCCCAGAATGGCTACAGCTATTTTCCTTTTTCACTGAACGGCTTTGTCGGCAGTCTTTCTTCGGAACAGGAAATGCTGCTGTCGCTCTCCAGCCAGGAGATCAAGGTGATGCGTTCCCTCCTCGGCGGTGCAGATAATATGCAGATTGCGGCGGCGATGTTTATCAGTAATAAAACGGTTAGCACCTATAAAAGCCGTTTAATGGAGAAGCTCGGCTGTAGCTCGTTGGCCGATCTGTTTGCTTTCGCCAACCGTAATAAAATTGGGTGAGTGCATGCTAAAACGGGTTCTGGGGTTTTGGCTGGTTTTACTGTGTCTGATGCTGCCTGCACAGGCTGTGAGCAACGGGCCGATCACGTTAGCGCTGGCGAGTAACCACCTGGTCACGCCTCCTGCCATCTACCTGGGCCACGACGACTTTATCTGGCTGGCGCAAAAGCACAGTATTACCGTTGCGGTGTATGGTGTTGAATCCCAACCGTTGACGATGAATAGCGTCACCGGGCGCTATTGGGGAATGAATGCGGATTACCTTGCGCTGTTTGGAAAGGCTCTGAATATCAATGTAAACGTCAAACTCTACGCCGATGAGCAACAGGCATTGGCGGCACTGCTTGCGGGCCGCGTCGATCTTGTTCTCACTACGCCCGGTAGGATTAGCCCGCAAAAGGCTCCCTTTATTGCCAGCTTGCCGCTGGTGCAAGGCTATCCAACCCTGGTGACGCGGCTTGCCGAGGTGATGAAGCCGTTTCACGATAATAGCGATAAGCTCAAGATAGCGATCACCCGGGATTATCCCCCAGAATCATTTATTAAACAGGCATTTCCTAACGCCAGCGTCATTTCTTTTGCCGATGAATATCAGGCGTTGGCCTCGGTTGCCAGTCATCAGAGTGACTACTTTCTCGGCAATAACCTCACCACCAGTTTTATTATCGCGCGCGATTTCTACCAGACGCTGGGAATGGTGAAGTTCTGGCGAGCACCGCAAAGCGGCGATGTGCTTATTGCGCTCGATAGTCAGCGGCAATTGGTCAACATTGTCGACAGATTTATCTGTTCACTGACCGAACCTCAGCACAGCCAGATTGCTCAGTCCTGGATTGATATGGGTAACCTCACCTTTTTAACCAGGGACCTGGCTTTTACCCCACAGGAAACGCGCTGGCTGGAAAAAAACCGCAAATTGCGCATAGTGATTAATCCCTATTACGCCCCGTTTAGCATGGTGGATGAAAACCAGGAAATACGCGGGATAGTTGGCGATATTCTTAACCTGATCCAGCTGCAAACCGGTTTGACCTTTGAACCGGTGATTGCCAATTCCAATGAAGAGATGGCTAGCATTATACGTAGTGGTAATTGGGATATCCTGTCCTCGGCCACGTACAGCCCAGAGCGGGAAGAACAGGCGGCCTTCACTCATCCGTTTTTGGCGACTCCTTTTGTGATCGTCACCCGCGCGGCGGTCAAGCAGACCGAAACGATGAAGCCTGGCATGAAAGTCGCTATTCCGGCCTACCATACGTTATCGGAAAAACTAAAAGCCAAATATCCGGGTGTGCAATGGGTTGAGGTAGAGAACACCGGCGCGGCGCTGAGCATGCTGGATCGGAGAGAAATTGACGCAGTGGTGTCCACACAGCTCGCCTCGCGCTACATCATCGATCACTATTATCCCCATCGGCTGAGCTATTTCCGTATCCCCGACGAGCGCACCGCCCAGATCGCCTTTGTCATCCCACGTGGCTCGCAAGAATTACAAAGCATTCTAAATAAGGCAATCGACGATATTCCCCCCAAAGAGCTGATGAATTTGGCCGGGAAGTGGGTAAAAACCCCCGAAGTGAAAATTGACACCTGGAATCTCTATAACCGGCCTTTTTACCTGGTGATCGTTCTGGCTACGCTGCTGGTTGTCAGCAGCTTGCTGTGGGGGGCCTATCTGCTGCGGGCCATCCGTAAAAGCAAAGAGGCACAGGCTGCGCTTGAGTATCAGCTCGGTTTCCGCCAGACCTTATTCAACTCGATCCCCGTGCCGGTGTACGTTATTTCGGTGGAAGGTGAGCTCGAAAGCTACAACAGCGCCTTCGGGGCCTTCTTCACCCCCGAGTTACATGCCGCGATGCATCATTCATTGTTCGATCGCCGTCATCCTCTGGCAGATATTTTCGCAGCGCTTCAACCCAATATCCAGCAAGGGCTGCAAATCAACCAGGTTATCCCTCATCAACTGGTGTTGAATAATGGCACGGAAGAGCGCCTGATCCTGCACTGGTTAACGCTGTGCCAACTACCCGCCAACACGCCGCCCACGCTGATTTGTGGCTGGCAGGACATTACTGAATCCAGGCAGTTGATGGAGGCGTTGCAGGTGGAGAAAGACAAGGCCATCGATGCCAATCGGGCCAAGAGCACTTTCCTTGCCAGCATGAGCCATGAGATCCGTACGCCGGTGAGTGCGATCATGGGGTTCCTGGAGCTACTGACCACCCATAGCCAAAGTCCGGCAGCAGAGAAGGAATCTATTCAGCTGGCTTATTCCACCGCTCAGTCACTACTCGGCCTGATTGGCGATGTGCTGGATATGGAAAAAATTGAGTCTGGTAACTTTGAGCTGGCGCCGGAATGGGTAGATCTGGCCTCGTTGTTAGCTACGACGGTCAGTAGTTTTGAAGGGGTGGCCACTCTGAAAAACCTGCGGCTGTCGGTCGATTACCGCCTGGAAAAAACGCAGGCGCTGTGGCTCGATCCGCAGGCGGTGAAACAGGTGCTGGCCAATCTCCTCAGTAACGCCATCAAATTTACCGTTGAGGGTGGGATCGAAGTGATAGCGCAAACGCATGCGCAGGGCACCGATCACACTTGCCTGACGCTGAGCGTGAAAGATAGCGGGGCGGGCATTAGCCCGCAGGAACAGCAACATCTGTTCAAGCCCTTTAGTCAGACCAAGTGGGGTAAACAACAGACCGGATCGGGATTGGGTTTGACGATCTGCCGTGAGTTGGTTGAACGCATGGATGGTACCATAGATATGTCCAGCCAGCCGGGCAGGGGCACCACCATGACGGTGACGCTCACCACCGCGGTTACGGACCTGGAAAAGGTTGCCGCCATTTCATTTACACCAAAATCGCCCGTCAGTGGCCCTAAAGCGCTGAGGATTGTGATTGCGGACGATCACCCCACCAACCGGCTTCTGTTGCGTCGTCAGTTGGCTACGCTTGGCTATCGGGTCGATGAGGCCATTGATGGTGTGGCAGCTCTGGCCTTGATCGAGGCCAATCCGTACGATCTGCTCATCACCGATCTCAATATGCCTAATATGGATGGCATAACGCTGACCCGCCGGGTACGTGAATTCAATCGGGACATTATTATCTGGGGGTTAACTGCCAACGCACAGGCCGAAGAGAAAGAGCGCTGCCTGGCGATGGGCATGAACCTGTGCCTGTTTAAACCGGTAGATTTACCGAAGTTGGAAGCTGCGCTACAAGGTGTGACAGGCCCTTCGCAGGCCGATCCACTCAGCGAGTTTATCGATATGGCAACGCTGCAGGCACTCAGCCTGGGTGACAGCGCCCTGATGCGCCAGATGCTTGAACAATCCCGCCTGGAAAATGACCAAGATTTGGCGGCAGCGAGAAAGGCACTCCACTCTCAGGACTGGCCGACTCTGCAATCCCATTTACACCGCATTAATGGTACGGCTCAGCTGCTGGGGGCCACGTCGTTACATCTGCTTAGCGAAGAACTGGAAAATGCGCTGGCGACACAACAGCATGAGGCGGTGATCGAAGAAGGCATGCGCGAGCTGGAAAAGTTGCTGCAGGGGCTGAATGCAGCTATTGAGGCATTTTCCCACCCATAGATATATTCACAAGGGGCGCTACATGCTGCGCCCCTTGATACAAGCCTACGGGTGTAGTCCCGCGCCTACAGTATTTACAAATCGCTCTGATATCTTCGTTATGAGTCCTGTTTTAATATCCTTATCAAGTTTTGTGGCGAACGTAGCGTTCAAATAATAACGCTATTTATGCTACCTGATATCGCGAATTTAATTCTTGATTAATAGGTCTATCTTAAAAGGTTATTATTATGAACAAGGCAAATAACACCCCAGCTTATAATGAAAATGATGATGTTTACGCGTCACAAGATTTGGCGGGTGAATTACCTAAGTCAACCTTCCCAATTACCGAGCGCAATCCACGTAACGTCTTTAATGCCATCCGCGATGAACTGATGCTGGACGGTAATTCCCGCCAAAACCTGGCGACGTTCTGCCAGACCTGGGTGGATGACGAAATTCGTGAACTGATGGATCTGTCTATCGACAAGAACATGATCGATAAAGATGAATATCCGCAAACGGCCGAAATTGAAGCCCGCTGCGTCAGAATGCTGGCCGACCTGTGGAATTCGCCAACGCCGGAAACCACCCTTGGCTGTTCAACCATCGGTTCCTCAGAAGCCGCCATGTTGGGAGGGCTGGCGCTGAAATGGCAGTGGCGCAAAAAGCGTGCCGAGCAGGGGCTGCCTAGCGATAAACCCAACCTGATTTGTGGCCCGGTACAGATCTGCTGGCACAAGTTTGCTCGTTACTTTGACGTAGAGCTGCGTGAAATCCCGCTGGAAGGCGATCGTCTGATCATGAATGCGGAAGAAGTGCTCAAGCGCGTTGACGAAAACACCATTGGTGTCGTGCCAACCCTGGGCGTGACCTTCACCTGCCAGTACGAGCCGGTGAAAGAGGTCAGTGATGCGCTGGATCGCCTGCAACAGGAAACTGGCCTGGATATTCCGATGCACATCGATGGTGCCAGCGGCGCTTTCCTGGCTCCATTCTGCTCGCCAGAACTGGAGTGGGACTTCCGCCTGCCACGGGTGAAATCCATTAATTCATCCGGTCATAAATTTGGTTTGGCGCCGTTGGGTGCTGGCTGGGTGGTATGGCGTGAAGCGGCGGATTTGCCCGAAGAGCTGATTTTCAACGTCAACTATCTCGGTGGCAACATGCCAACCTTCGCACTGAACTTCTCACGCCCCGGTGGCCAGATCGTTGCGCAGTATTACAACTTCCTGCGCCTTGGCCGCGAAGGGTACGCCAAAATTCACAACGCTTGCTACGCCACGGCTCAGCATTTAGCGGCCGAGATTGGCAAGTTAGGACCGTTTGAAATCCTGTTTGATGGTGACAGCGATAAAGGCATCCCGGCGCTGGCGTGGAAATTGAAAGACGGCGCGGCGATCGGTGGTTATACCCTTTACGATCTGGCGGAAAAACTGCGCGCTCGCGGTTGGCAGGTTCCGGCCTATTCGATGCCGACACACCGTGAAGATCTGGTTATTCAACGCATCCTGGTGCGTCACGGCGTGAGCTACGACCTCGGTTGCCTGCTGATCGACGATATCAAAAGGGCACTGATTGAATTCGAGAATCACCCTGTCACCAACCCAGTGTCTGCGCAACAAGGTAGCGGATTCCATCACGGCTAAGGCCAGAGCTTTATTATATCGGGGCGGCGTCGATGCCAGCCCCGCTTTTTCCCCCACCAATATTCGTTGGGAAGAGTAACCTCTTCCTGCAGGAGAATCGTTATGGCGAGCACAGAAAAAAGCGCCGCTTCAAAGCAATTAACGTTGTTAGGGTTTTTTGCTATTACCGCATCTATGGTAATGGCGGTTTATGAATATCCGACCTTTGCAACCTCGGGTTTTTCTCTCATCTTCTTCCTGCTGTTAGGTGGGTTCCTATGGTTCATTCCCGTTGGCCTATGCGCCGCCGAGATGGCGACGGTAAAAGGATGGCAGGAAGGTGGGGTATTCACCTGGGTGTCTAAAACGCTGGGTGAGAAATGGGGCTTTGCCGCCATCTCTTTTGGCTATCTGCAAATTGCCATAGGTTTTATCCCTATGCTCTATTTTGTGCTGGGGGCGCTGTCTTATATCCTCAAGTGGCCTGAACTGAACGAAGACCCAGTCGTTAAAACCGTCGCGGCATTGGTTATCTTGTGGGGTCTGGCGTTCACCCAGTTCGGTGGCACCAAAAACACTGCGCGTATTGCCAAGATTGGCTTCTTTGCCGGCATCCTATTACCGGCGGCTGTCCTGGTGATCCTGGCCGTCAGCTATCTGCATTCTGGTGCGCCACTGGCCATCGAAATGAACGCCTCTACCTTCTTCCCAGACTTTACCCAAATGGGCACGCTGGTGGTGTTCGTAGCGTTTATCCTGAGCTATATGGGCGTTGAAGCCTCGGCGACTCACGTCAACGAGATGAAAAACCCAGGCCGGGATTACCCGCTTGCCATGCTGTTACTGATGGCGGCGGCCATTTGTTTAAGCTCTGTCGGCGGTCTGTCTATCGCAGCGGTGATCCCTCATGGTGAAATCAACCTTTCTGCGGGGGTAATGCAAACCTTCAGCGTGTTGATCTCGCACTTTGGTCCGCAGTTTGAATGGGCTGTTCGCGTCATTGCTGCACTGCTGTTGTTAGGGGTATTGGCAGAAATCGCCGCCTGGATTGTTGGGCCGTCTCGCGGCATGTTGGTTACCGCACAACAAGGGATCTTGCCTGCTCGCTTTGCCAAAATGAACAAGAATGGTGTGCCGGTTGCACTGGTGATTTCTCAACTGGTGATTACGTCGATTGCGCTGATTGTCCTGACCAACACCGGGGGCGGCAATAACATGTCCTTCCTGATTGCGCTGGCGTTGACCGTGGTGATCTACCTGTGCAGCTATTTCCTGCTGTTCCTGGGCTACATCAAACTGGTACGCAAACAGCCGGAAAACGAACGTGTCTTCAATATTCCGGGGGGTAATGTGGTCAAGCTTACCGTGGCTACGATTGGTTTACTCACCTCTGCGGTTGCCTTTGTGGTCTCATTCTTCCCGCCCTCAGGTTTGGCCGGGCTTGAAGCCGACCATATGTACGTGACTATGCTGGTGGTGTGTTTCCTGGTGGTTGTGGCTATCCCGTTCATTATCTATGCGCTGCATGATAAACGCTTGAAGGCGACCAACCTCAAGCTGGTGCCTGTAAGCACGGATTCTGCGCCAGAAGGGCACTTCTTTATCCACCCGCGTGCACGCTCCGCGCACCATATTTTTGTCGATGACAAGCAAGTGCATTAATCGTTTCTTCACTGTGCACTGAACTTGCAATAACGGGCGCTGCATGCAGCACCCGTTAATATATTCAATATGTTAGACATGGGCGAACCTGTTCGTCCCTGCCCATTCACCAATATCCCCCAATACCTTCTTTTTGCCCAGTTTAACGCCCAGTCATTGACCAATGACAAGGCGGCATGAGTGGCAGCCTCTTTATAATCAGGCCCGTTTGTCTTCTCACTGGTGTGGACCCATGGCTTATCAACTGAATCTTAACTGGCCCGAATTTTTAGAGAAATACTGGCAAAAACAACCTGTGGTATTAAAAAATGCCTTCCCGAACTTTGTCGATCCGATTACTCCGGACGAGTTGGCCGGTCTGGCGATGGAGGTTGAGGTAGACAGCCGTCTGGTCAGCCAAACCCATGGTCAATGGCAGGCGAGCCACGGGCCGTTCGAGCATTTTGATAATCTGGGGGAAACCGGCTGGTCACTGTTGGCCCAGGCGGTTAACCACTGGCATGCTCCGTCAGCGGAGTTGGTTACCCCGTTCCGTGTATTACCGGACTGGCGGTTGGACGATCTGATGATCTCCTTCTCGGTCCCTGGCGGCGGCGTAGGGCCACATATCGATCAGTACGACGTCTTTATCATCCAGGGCATGGGGAGCCGCCGCTGGCGCGTGGGTGACAAACTGCCGCTGAAGCAGTTTTGTCCGCATCCGGCACTGCTGCACGTGGAACCTTTCGAGCCGATTATCGATGAAGATCTGGAACCGGGCGATATCTTGTATATTCCACCGGGCTTCCCGCACGACGGCTTTACCCACCAAACCGCGCTTAACTACTCCGTTGGCTTCCGTGGCCCTAACGGCAGGGATTTAATCAGCAGCTTTGCGGACTATGCGCTGGAAAACGATCTCGGGGGCGAGCATTACAGCGATCCTGATTTAACCTGCCGGGAACATCCGGGCCGGGTTGAAGAGTATGAGCTCGATCGCCTGCGCAGCATGATGACAGAGATGATTAATCAGCCGGAAGATTTCAAACATTGGTTTGGCCGCTTCGTGACCACGCCGCGCCACGAGTTGGATATTGCCCCAGCGCAACCGCCTTACGAGCAAGATGAGGTTATCGAAGCGTTGATGGACGGTGCCGTCCTGACTCGCCTGAGTGGCTTAAGGGTGCTGGAGGTTGGCGGCAGCTTCTTTATCAACAGCGAGCGTCTGGATACCGTCGAGCCTAAAGCCGCCGATGCCCTATGCCGTTACACTATCGTCGGTAAGCAAGAGTTAGGTGAGGCGCTGCAAAACCCGGCGTTCGTTGCCGAGTTAACGGGTCTGGTTAATCAGGGGTATTGGTTCTTCGACGAGTAAACGGTATAGATTTCCCCCAGGTCTCGGCGCAAGCCTTTGCCTGGGGGAGTTAATTAATCCACCAGAACACGCTTATTGGTCGCGCCCCAAAGGATCGACATCTCGGTAAACAGCGCACCGCTGATGTCTTCAACTTCAGTGGCGGTGATCTCTGCATTACCCTGCTTGCCGAAGAACACCACCTCATCACCAGGAGTGACGCCTTTCACGTCGGTCACATCCACCATTACGGTATTCATCGAGGTTTTACCCACCACCGGCACCCGCTGCCCCTGGATCAATACATGACCGGCATTGCTGAACACACGGCGATAACCGTCGGCATAACCCACTGGGATGTTCGCCAATACTGAATCGCGTTTCAGGGTGTAGGTACGATCGTAACCGACGGTATTGCCTTTAGGGTAATGGTTGAGTGCCGCTATGGATGACTTGAAGGTCATCACGCGTTTATAGTCGTTACTGGCAATGGTATCGCCATAAAACACCCCGCCAACGCGCACCATATCAAGCCAGGACTCCGGCACGGTGAGGGTCGCAAAGGTATTGGCAACGTGTAAGGTCACGTCGCTGCGTTTGATCCCGGTAATGTCTAGCACCTGCTGGGATTGCACCTTAAAGCGGGCAAGATCTTTGCGCACCGCCGCTGCATCTTCCTCAGGATAGTGGGACATGATGCCGACCATTTTCAGATGGGGTAATGCAGAGATAGCCTTGGCTTTAGTCAATCCGGCAGCTTCGCTGACTTCCAGGCCGTTACGTGACATACCACCAGAGTTCAGTGCCAAATGGAAGCGCAGGGTTTTGCCCTGTTGGGCGGCAATGGCATCCAGGCGTTTCGCCATCTCCAGATTACCGATCAGCTCTTCGGTGTCATAGTCGGTAGCCTGGCGCATCTCTGCTTCGGTGGCATTGCGCACGCGCATCAGGCGGCCTTTAAAGCCGAGTTCGCGCACGGTTTGCAGCTCTTGGTTACTGGCCACGCCAATGCACTGCACGTGATTCTTGATCATCACGGGTGCCACCAACGAAAGGTCGTGCCCGTAGGCATCGCCTTTCAGAATGGCGCAAAGGGTAGTTTTATCGCCCAACAGTTGCTGAATTTTGTGGGTGTTATATTCCAGCGCGCTTTGTGAGATTTCCAACCGGGCATTGCTTACCACCGCCGCCGGTGAACTTTTAACCGTAGCGGTAAGAGAATGAGTGGGATTGGTGGCAGCAGGTTGATGGCAAGCCACCAACGTTAATAGCAGTATTAAGACTAAATGGCGTAAATGCAGCGGCATATTCCTTTCCTGGTGAAATAAAAAAGAGTTTTTATCGGCCTCAGTCAGTTTTTTTATCTGATTTGACGGCGGGTGTGGCTGAGCGATCAGCGGCATTCAATAAATTACAAAAGTGACTTTTTGTCAAATTTATTAATAATCTATAGGGGAGGGAAACAATGCGGGTAATAAATGTAACTATTTGGTTGTCCCCTCACCCCAACCCTCTCCCACAGGGAGAGGGAGCAGATAGCCCCAGCTCTTTTGGAAGTAAATAGATAATCTCAGAATATTCTAATACTCTCTCATCCATGGTGTGTCTGCTAATTTTAAGAACCACACCAGGGAGTAAGAAGAAGAAAGATAGGGTATTACGCAGAGCAATCAATGAACTCGATCTGATCCCCTCTCCCTTTGGGAGAGGGTTAGGGTGAGGGGTATTATTTCATGGAGTGCAGGCCAATCACGTTGCCTTCACTGTCTTTGGCGATGGAAATAAAACCATGTTCGCCGATGGCAAATTTTTCTTTCAGGATCTCACCGCCGTTTGGCACAATGCGGCTTTCTTCTACGGCGCAATCCTCACATGACAGATAAACCATGGTGCCGCCCGTTCCAACTGGCACGCCAGCCATTTTAACCAGTGCGCCGCCAGACCCTTCCCCCCCTTCCTGGTAAGGGAACATCAGGTATTCCATGCCCTCGGTTTCCAGTTTTTCTAACTGCGTGTCGAATACTGCCTCATAGAATTTCTTTGCTCGTGGCATATCAGTAACATAAATTTCAAACCAGCTAACGATATTTTTATTCATGGTATTCTCCAGTGGTATTGATTGTTGTTCCTGATTGGTTATGTTACATGTGCTGTTTATTTATACAGTGATAAGGATCACGTAATCAACTCGTGTTTGTTCTGCTGTTGGGGACTTACCAGAATGAACTCTATTCAATAAAGCCCAATATGATGATAACTGGTCAGCTGGGTTTATTCCTGTTGCCGACATTGTAATATCTTACACCAGATAATTTTTTATTAATCATATAATGAATGTATGTTTGAGGGTTTAATGATGGATTATTCTTGTTTTTAATCAAGACCAATCCATAACGTGGGATAGGTAAGGCTTTAATGTTGACTGTGGATTTATTCTATTATTATAATTTAATTGCTTTAAGACGATAATATCTCGTTAAATTAAAGTTATTTCCTAGCAAAATATTGCAAGTTTATTTTGGTAATTACTATAAGGATATATTTATGAAGAAATTAAACGCATCTGAAGTTTCAAATGTTATTGGTGGTTATGTACTTGGCTGTGTTATTACCTATGAGCGTCAAACCACAGGTACCGGTACCTCTGCGGTAACCGTTTGCCGTCGCGTTGCCACCTGCCAAGGCAAGTTCGGTGAATTTTTGACTCGTGAACCAGCCGATCTGGCTCGCTGCGGCGCTTAATCGCAAGTAATAGTCAAGGTACGGCACTATGGATGGTGTCGTACCTTTCCTTTTCCCCCATATTCTCTTCTTGTTTCTGCGATTATTTATATCCCCGCGACGAAAGCTATCCTTTACAACTTCCGGCTGGATATGGATGTGGATGGCGAAAATAACAGCCTGGTGGAGTTGAACCCAGATGTGAAGCCTAACGATCGGAGCGGCCCGCGCACCAGCACCATGCAGGTCGATCAGGTGAAAGTGACTACCGAACAGCAGGCGGCACAGAAATTCGATCCTTCTACCCTCCGTTTGCTGAGCAACCCGAGCCGGTTGAACAAGATGGGTAACCCGGTTTCCTATCAGTTGATCCCGTATGCGGGCGGTACGCACCCGATCGCCAAGGGGGCCAATTTTGGCAATGACGAATGGATTTACCACCGCCTGAGCTTTATGGATCGGCAACTGTGGGTGACCCGCTACAACCCGAATGAACGCTATCCGGAAGGCAAATACCCCAACCGCTCGATCCACGATACCGGGCTGGGCAAGTACACGGCGGACAACCAGCCGATAGACAATACCGACGACGTGGTCTGGCTCACCACCGGCACCACCCATGTGGCGCGAGCGGAAGAGTGGCCGATTATGCCAACTGAGTGGGTGCACGCCTTGCTGAAACCATGGAACTTCTTCGATGAAACGCCAACACTGAATCTGAACGGGCAAAAGCAGCAGTAAGCCAGATTGAAGGAGTAGAGGAACAGCGAGCTCCGGCAATCTATTGATTATCCAGACGGGCGCAGCATGCAGCACCCCTACGGTTTGGTTCTGTTGGCGTTTGTCAGCAGTATGCCAAAGAACGACTCCTGCACCTGAGCCTAACTCCGTACCAGCTCCCTCTCCCTGTGGGAGAGGGTTGGGGTGAGGGGAAGCAGCGATATCGGGTGACGGCAAATAACACAGGGGGGCGAACTCTGCGATTCGCCCCCCTGACTCTTTCAATGCAGTGCTAACTAATAGCGAATACACACCGATTTGGACTCGGTATAAGCATCCAACCAGTCCGGGCCAAAATCACGGCCGCTGCCAGACTGCTTGATGCCGCCAAACGGCATGTTGGCATCAATTAACGTATGAGTGTTGACCCACACCGTGCCCGCCTGAATGCGTGGCGTATAAGCCATCGCCGCTTGCAGGCTGGTGGTCCACAGGCTGGCCGTCAGGCCATAGTCGGTATCGTTGGCCTTCTGCAGCGCCTCTTCGGCATCCGCTACGCGGATCAGGTTGACGACCGGGCCAAACACTTCTTCCCGCGCCAGGTTCAGGCTGTCATCGGGATTGATCACCAGCGTCGGGGGAATATAGAAGCCTTGCAAGTCAGGCCCGGCGGCTCCGGTGATCAACTCGGCGTGTTTGTTGCGGGCGTCATCCAAATAGGCGGCCACCTTGTTGCGGTGTTCTTTGGACACCAGCGGGTTGATCTGGGCGTTGCCATCCATCCCCGGCCCGACAGAAAGCGACTTCACTGCCTGCTCAAAACCGGCGACCAGCCGATCGTAAATCGGGGCTTCAATATAGATACGTGAGCTGGCGGCGCAGACCTGCCCCTGGTTGAGGAAGCTGCCGGCCATCAACCCTTCGATCACCTGCTGCATATCGGCATCTTTCAGCACGATGGCCGGGTTTTTACCGCCTAACTCCAGCGTGACGCGGGTCAACCGATCCGCCGCCGCGCGTGCGATCCCTTTCCCCACCGGCGTGGAGCCGGTAAAGCTCACTTTGGCGATCAGCGGATGTTCCGTCAGCGCCTTACCGCAGATAGCTCCTTTGCCGGTCACCACGTTAAACACGCCCGGTGGTACTCCTGCCTCGCTGGCTAGCTCAGCTATACGCAGCAGGGTGAGAGGCGTCGTTTCAGACGGTTTGATGACGATGGAACAGCCCGCAGCCAGCGCTGGCATCACCTTCCACATGCCAATCAGCAGCGGGAAGTTCCAGGGGACAATCCCGGCCACTACGCCGATCGGCTCCTTGCGGGTATAGACCTGATATTTGGCTCCCGGCGGCATCGGAATGGAGACATCCAGGGTTTGCCCGACGATCTTGGTGGTCAGCCCGGCGGTATAGCGCATCCAGTTCAGCGTGCAGCCCACTTCAAAGGCGCGGGAGATGTTGATGGATTTCCCCTGTTCCAGGGTTTCCAACTGGGCCAGCTCCTCGGCGTGTTGTTCAACCAGATCGGCGAAGCGCAGTAAAATGCGCTCACGTTCGGCGGGCAGGCGTTGTGCCCAAACGCCAGCGGTAAAGGCCTGATGGGCCGAGGTGACCGCCAGCTCCACGTCGGCGGCGTTGGCATCGGCGGTGCAGGAGATTTGTTTGCCGTCGGCTGGGTTATAGACCGCCAGCCGCGATTCGGCCTGTGAGGTTTGCCATTGGCCGTTGATATACAGGCCGTGCTGACGATCGAGGAAACGGACTACGCTGTCCAGTATGGTCACATTAGGCATACGCCCTCCTAAGGGAATAAACGGATCGTTACCCTTAACAGTCTATAGCGTTATGCCCAACGCGGTTTTCATCTGCCTGACAATGGGTTTGTACTGCGTGACACTTGCGGGCTATTTACGCGCCAGCAAGGTAGCGAAACGCAGTTTGATGCGGTTGCCCTCGGCATCGACGCGGTGCAGCTCGCCGGGGTTCTCGTTATATTTGATGATGTCCCAATCCTGATAATAGTCTGCTAACTCATCCGGTTTGAAGGTGAATGAGAAGGGCACCGTACAGGGATAATCTGGCGTATCCATGGCCGCGACGATCAGGTTGTAGCCTCCTTTGACCGTGCTGTCTTGCATATTGCGCACGATGTGTGGGATCTGCTGGCGGTCCAAGAACATAAACACCACGGTAGACAGGATAAAGTCGTACTGGCCACTAAAGCGGTGAGTATTGAGATCCTGCTCACTGGCGCTGATATGTGCAAGCTGCTCGGTGGCTATGATCTGGTTTATCGCGGCGATTGATGCAGCATTTTTGTCCCAGGCGGTAACGTCAAAACCTTTCAGGTTGAGATACAGCGCATTGCGACCGCTGCCACAGCCCAGATCCAGCGTCTTGCCGGGCGCGATCAGTTTGGCTGCCTCAAGGACTTCGGAATGGGTGGCCGTCAGGGAGTATTTTTGGGTGTAGTAGTTTTCTGGCAGGGGGGGCTGCTGATCCATCATGGTGTTCCTCTATATTTGATGTATATAAAATACATCTTTAATGGCCTTTTGCCTAGCCGTTGAGAGGATCACAGTATACCCGTTCAGTTTGGCCTGGCGGTATCCCTGCGCCAGGCCCTGGTTTTATCAGCCAATGCGCCTTGGGTTGTGCAGCCCAAAGTTAAAGCTGTTGCAGCGGCGGCAGAACTCTTTCATCGCCGGTGGGGAGTCCATCCTCGGCAATTTCACCTCGATAAACGCCAACTGGTCCTGACGCGAAGCCTGCTCCAGCGCCATCTCCAGCTGTTGGCTGGTTGCTACCGCGACGCAAAACGCCTGTGTCTGCGGGCTTAGCACCGCCGGGAGTCTTGCGTAATCCCACGAGCCGATATCGTTATAAGACGACGTTTCGCCAAGGATATAGCGCTCAATGGTGTAACCGTCGTTATTGATCAGAAAGACGATCGGCTTTTGCTGATGGCGTAACAGCGTTGAGAGTTCCTGGGCGGTGAGCTGGAAGGAGCCATCACCAATAAACAGCAACTGCCGCCGTTGGGGCGCGGCCATCATCGTGCCGAGTAATGCGGGTAAGGTATAGCCGATCGATCCCCATATTGGTTGGTTGACCACCGTAACGCCATTTGGCATCCGCATGCCGCCGATCGCTGCCCCAGAGGTGCCATTTTCAACGACCAGCACGTCATCCGCCTGAATAAAGCGCTGTATCCGCTGCCAGAAATAGTCCTGATCGAGCGGTTCGCTGCTTGGCTGCGCCAGTTTTTGTTGCGGCCGGGATAGTGGCTTCAGCGGCGGCAGGCTGGTGGCAGGAACTTTCTCCAATAGCGCTTGCAGCAGCTCGCTTGCCGTTACCGCCGGATAGGACAGATTATCCAGCTTCAGCGAAAAAGGCTGAATATCCACCACTGACTGCTCTGGGATCTGCTGGCTGAAATAACCGGTGGTGGAATCCACCAGGCGTACGCCAAAGCTGAGGATGCAATCTGACTCGGCCATCAGCTCAAACAACTCGGGGCGAGACAGATCGCCGTTGTAGCCGCCTTGCCAGCCCGGCGTGTTCTCTGAGATCGCACATTTTGCCGTGGGCATATTGGTTAGCGGGATGGCGAATTTATCCGCCAACGCTAACACCTGCGTTTGAAGGTGATATCGTTCGACCATCTGATCGATCAGGATGATTGGCCGTTTAGCACGGCTAATCCGTGCGAGCAGGGCTGCGCTGGCAAGCTGAAGATGGCTGGCATCGCTGCTTGGCAAACGATATGGGGCGGGGTTATCGGCAACCTCAATTTCCACTTCACAAATGTCTGAAGGTAGCTGCAGGTAAACCGGCTTCTTACGTTGCCAAGCGCAGGCAATGACCCGCGGGATCTCCGTTGCGGCATTTTCCGGGGTGATGAGCGCCTGCGCCACGGTAAACTGCCGGAAACAGTTCATCACGTTATCAAAATTGCCGTCTGCCAGAGAGTGGTGTAGCAGCGCATTGCCCTGCATGGCGTGCAGCGGTGGTGTACCTGCAATGCAAATCACCGGAGCTGATTCCGCATAGGCTCCGGCAATGCCGGAAAGGGCCGCCAGATCGCCCACGCCATAGGTGGTGATCAACGCCCCGGCGCCTTTGAGACGGGCATAGCCATCGGCGGCGTAAGCGGCGTTAAGCTCGTTACAGTTGCCAATGAATTCGCACTCTTGGTCATGCTCGATGGTTTCCAGCTGCGCCAGGTTGTAATCGCCGGGCACGCCGTAGATGCGATCCACTTTCAGGGCACGCAGCTGTTGCAGGATGAATGAACCTATGGTGATCCTCATTGATTGCTCCACATTCACGTCAATTTATTGTTATTTAACCGTGCGCAGCAGGGAACGGCTGGCGATGTCGCGCGGTTAATCGTTGAAAATGCGAGTCGCTTGTAGGGCGTCAGCATTAACAGTTGGTGAAAGTGGTGGCTTGTTCAAGTTGAGCGGGTTTGGGGAAGGATTGCTTATCGTATCAAGGAGTTTACGACCCCAAAGGGGTAGCAAGAACGGTTTTCGCAGGGGGCGGTACTTTTCTTGCATTGGTGGCCGCTGAAAATCGCGGCAAGGGCAGAAGGGAAACGCCAGATAGGTACTTTCCGCCATCTTCACTTCTCTCCTGGCTGGGCGTCAATTTTTCGCTACGCCAGGAGGAAGATAATTTAGAGTGGGAGAGTGGCGCTCAGAAGAACATAATCCAGGCTGCCGAAATCGGCATCGCCAACACCAATGCTGGCAGCATATTGGCTACCGGGAACAGCTTGATGCCGCAGATGCGCAAGCCGGTGGCCAACATCATTAATCCGCCAACGGCAGAGAAATCGGCCTGCATTGCCGGTGTGGTCAGCGGCAAAATGAACACGGCACCAAACGCCAGCGCTAACTGGATGACCAACTGCGGGACGGCGATCAGCGCTACGGCCAGGCCAAGCGTGGAAGCAAAAATCAGCGCGGTGAACAGATCAAGGAAAGATTTGGCAATCAGCACGCTGGCATCCCCGGTCATCCCTTCGTGCATCGAGCCAAAGATGCCGGTGCCGCTGGCACAAAACAGCACGATAATGGCGACATATGCCTCCAGAAACTCTTTCTGGTCCTCTCTGACAGCGCCTTTGGGAGACATCAGATTACGGGCCCAGCCTGCGATGCGGCTGATGCCTCGTTCGATGTAGCAAAGCTCGCCAAGCAGCGCTCCCAGCACCAGCGCCAATACCATCACCGGCATATGAGCTACCTTGCCAATCAGCACTATGCCCATCCCCATGGAGGTAATACCAAAGGTCATTGGCAATGCCAGGCGCACCCGCTCCGGTAGTCTATGGCCCAACATTGCCCCTGCAATGCCACCGGCCAATATTGCTGCACCATTAATAAATGGACCAATAACCATACTTATCCCCCCCGGCAAATAAAAGCTAAGGTTCCTCCATAAGTCGTTGAGGTGCAAGCAGGATAACCGGAGTTTTCTGACAGACAACGCGTATCCAGGCGCATAACTTGAGCACGTATGCCGCTAGCACGCCATCGCGCACCAAACTTAACCGTCTCTCAACGAGGGGCGATAAAAGCATCGGACCAGTAAGATACGGCTTGCTCAGGATAGGACGATCGGTAAGAATCCCCGGTTTTATTTTTACAGGAGTTGTGAAATGGTGGTTAAAAGGATCTTGTTAGCCGGGGGGGTGGCGTTGATATTTCCTGCACTGCCTTCCTACGCCGAGGTTAGTGCGGAAAATAGCAATGCCGCGCACGCAGAAGATCCAGGCTGGTGGGGGCGCTTTACCGGCAACGTGGCGGAAACCTGGAACAACTCGCCCAATAAGGAGCTCTATCTCCCGGCGATCACTTGGCACAACCGCTGGACCTACGACAAGGAAAAGACCGACGAGTATAACGAGCGCCCTTGGGGGGCTGGCTATGGCATCTCACGGTTTGATGCCGATGGTGATTGGCACGCGATCTACCTGATGGCGTTCAAGGACTCCTTCAACAAGTGGGAGCCGATCGGCGGTTATGCCTATGAGAAGATCTGGCGACCGATTGAAGGGGAGGACTTCCGTCTGGGGCTGGGATTTACCGCCAGCGTGACCGCTCGTGACAACTGGAAATATATCCCGATCCCCGCGCCGCTGCCGTTGGCCTCGATCGGCTATAAGCAACTGACCTTCCAGGCCACCTATATTCCGGGTACTTACAACAACGGTAACGTGTTCTTCGCTTGGTTACGCTGGCAGTTGTGATGACTTGCCGATGTTCTGAAAAATGCGCGGCAGTCCGAATAAACGGAACTTGTCGGTTGGCACGGCGTCCGAGCTAAGCGTGGTGTTAATTACGCCATCATTTTGCAGTTAAACAGGAGTCTTGCCGTTATGAATACCAAACATCGCTTATTGTTGGCCCTGAGCTTGACCACGGTAATGGCTACGGGCAGTGCCCAGGCCGCCGGGTTGATGGACTCCCTTAGCAGTGCCGCCACAGAACTGAGCAAATCGGGTGGCAGCACCAGCAGCGGTGGCATGTCGCTGTCTTCGCTGAGTGGATTACTCAACGGCGGTGATAAAGCATTGAGCTCCTCCAGCATGACCAACGCCGCAGGGATCTTGCAGTACTGCGTGCAGAATAACGTTCTATCGGCGAACGGCACCGAAGCGGTGAAAGACCAACTGCTGAATAAACTGGGCATCACCAGCACGGCCAATGCCAACAGTGAAGATTATCAGCAAGGTCTGGGTGGCCTGTTGCTTACCGGCAAGGGCAACACGCTGGATCTCAATAGCCTTGGCACCTCGCAAATCACCGAGAAGGTGAAGCAGAAAGCCTGCGATCTGGTGCTCAAGCAGGGTATGTCCTTTATTTCCTGATCCCCTGGGGTCAGCGATGCTCCTACTCAACTCACGGTGAAGATAATCTCAATGAGCAAGATGCTGATACTTTCTCTTTTCGCTAGTGTAGCTTTGTTACAGGGGTGTACGGCGAAAACCAATGATGATGCGCCTGCGCCGCCAAAGGTGATTGGTATGGCGAATCCGGCAGATGTGTATTGCAGCCAGATTGGCGGCAAGCTTAACCCCAAACAGAATGCTCAGGGGCAGTATTCCACCTGCACTTTGCCTGATGGGCAAGAGATTGACAGCTGGGAGCTGTTCCGCCGCGACCATCCAGCGAAAAAGTAACCCGATAACCGTGCTAGAACTCCCTATAACTGATTGGATGATATTGGTTTGGCCCCTCTTCTGAAAAGGTTAATGGCAGTCTGCCATCGGGCCGATCTGCCACCGAGAGGGCCTTACGGAAGCTACAACCGCTGTGGATGTTTTTCACCTTCATCACATAGCGGCCGTTGGGCTCCAGCTTGATATTGAAGCTGCTGGCGGCCGGGAGGAACACCTCGGCCAGCAGTTGCTTGGTGGTGTTCTCCAGTTTGACCAACACGGCAAATTCATTGTGCTGATTATCCAGCGTCAACGTCTGCAATTTGCTGCCTGCTTGCCAATCTGGCTCATGGAGATAACCTGCCGAAGCGGGCCATGGGCCGCCCTGATTATCTGGCAACGGCCCAACGCAGTGTTGGCGTGCCTCCCGTAATGGGGCTTCCCGTTGGATCACGTAATTTTGGGGGGCGGCAAGGGTAAAACTCTCCTCCTGTTCCCCTTCACTCAAGTGGCGTTTAGCCAGCAAAACCCCAGCTGCAACC
This sequence comes from Serratia sp. JSRIV004, assembly GCF_019968705.1. Taxonomy (NCBI): domain Bacteria; kingdom Pseudomonadati; phylum Pseudomonadota; class Gammaproteobacteria; order Enterobacterales; family Yersiniaceae; genus Serratia; species Serratia sp. JSRIV004. The sequence continues at coordinate 1,469,476 of NZ_CP074140.1, forward strand.
AGCATAAAGAAGATCAACAGGGTCAGTCGATTGCGGAAGATCGGTGCCAATAGCCTTCCCGGCAGTTGAAACAGCCAGCTTGCAACTCTCAATAGCATTGTTTTTCCTTTCAAGCCGCAACTTGCCTTTCAATGGGTGATTAATCAGAGCGTTACATCTGCGTTAACGTAACTTTTTCCAGTATAGCCAACATCCTGGCGGCGAAAATCGCCAAAAGCGCTTTTTATAGAAAACCGATTGTACGTTTGTGTTCGTTTGTATACATTTATGCTCGTTGTTACTTTGCCGGACCTTCAGAATGTCAAAACTGCTGCCCAATGAGCGCCACCAAGCCATTCTCGCCACCTTGCAACAGCAGGGGCGAGTGCTGGCGATTGAAATGGCGGCGCAACTGCATACCACCGAGGCCACCATCCGCCGCGATCTGCGCCAACTGGCGGCGCAAAACCTGTGCAAACGGATCTATGGTGGGGCGTTGGCGCTCACGCCTGCCGGTGGCTATATGGCCGAGCGGGTTGAGATTAGTGGCGATGAAAAACATCGGCTGGCCCAGGCAGCCTTGCCTCTGATCCAGACCGGGCAGGTGATCTTTCTTGATGCGGGCAGTACCTATCTTTATCTGGCCGATCTGCTGCCCCGCGATCGGCAACTCACCGTGGTGACCAATGCGCTAAGCGTGGCCAGCCGCCTGCTGGAACGCCCTGGGATACGTACTATTTTGATAGGCGGTGAGCTAGATGCAGAAATCGGCGGCAGCGTCGATGCCAAGGCATTGGCCGAGATTGCCGCGTTTCGTTTCGACATCGCCTTCACCGGCGTTTGTGCTTACGATCCCGACAGTGGCTTTACCGCGCTGCGCTATCAGGAGGCGCAGTTCAAGAAGCAAATGCTGGCACGCGCTGGCAACGTCGCGGTGCTGTGTACCCGCGACAAGTTCAATACCTATGCGCCTTATACGCTCATGCCCGCCAACCAGGTCGATTATCTGGTGATTGCTCGTGGCGGCCATGCGCAGCTCGAGCAGCAGGTCACTCTCAGTGGCGGTAGCGTGCTGTATATTTCCGCAGATGATGGAGAATGAGGATGAAAATCGCCCATGTTGCCCTATGGACAGAGGATATTGAGGCTCAGGTCGGCTTCTGGCAGCGCTATTTCAATGGCGTAGCAGGGGAGGAGTATGTGAGCAAGAATCGCCCAGGCTTTACCTCGCGTTTTGTTCAACTGGCGGATGGCCCCGCGCTGGAGATCATGTGCGTGCCTGGCCTGTTGCCGGGGGGGAAAGGGGAGGAACGCGTTGGCTGGGCCCATATTGCACTGTCGCTCGGAAGCGAGGCGTTGGTGGATGAACTGGCACAGCGGGCCAAGCAAGAGGGGATTTTGCAGGCGGCACCGCGCTGGACCGGTGATGGCTTTTATGAGGCCATCATTCGCGATCCAGACGGCAACGCGATCGAAATCACCGCCTGATCACGCTTCCTCCAGGGTGGCAAACTGCTGAGCCAGAAAATCTATCAGCAGCCGTACCGCTGGCAGCATGCCACGGCGTGAGGGATAGACAATGTGGATCACGCCGCCCTGAGGTTGCCAGCCGGGCAACAGCTGCACCAGATCGCCCCGCAGGATCTCGTCGTGCATCATCATGGTCGGCAGTTGAACGATACCGGCCCCAGCAATCGCCGCGGTACGCAGCATCAGCATATCGTCGGTGACCAGTCTGGGCTGATGCTCCCACTGAAACGTTTGCCCCTCTGGGCCGCTGAGTTGCCATTGATGCTGCGTTCTCGCCGGGCCGAGATCGAGCGTTGGGTAGTGCTGTAACCCAGCAGGTGAATCGATAGCGCCGATGGTGCGTACCAATGCCGGGCTGGCTGCGATGCACCAGCTGCGCTGAGCCAGGATTTTCAATACCAGGTCGCTGTCTTCTAACGGCGGTGGCCTGACGCGAACCGCCAGATCCAACCCTTCACCCACCACATCGACCCGGCGGTTGGTCGCCTCCAGATGTACCGTCACCCGTGGATAATCCGCCATAAACCTGGCCACCATGCTACCGATACGCGTATGCAACATCGCCACCGGGCAAGACATGCGTACCGTGCCGCAAGGCTCCGCCCGGGTTTGTTCGATCGCCTGCTGTGCCGCTTCGGCCTCAACCAGCATCGCCTTGCAGTGCACATAATAGCTTTGCCCCAAATCGGTCACCGAGAAACGCCGGGTTGAACGCTGGATCAGGCGTACGCCGAGCCGTTCTTCCAACTGCGCCACGCGGCGGCTGAGCTTCGATTTGGGAATGCCCAGCGCACGCCCTGCCGGGGCAAATCCCTGATGGTCTACCACGCTGGCGAAGAAATACAGATCGTTCAGGTCTGTCTGCATCGGTGCCCTTATCGTTCTATTGATAGAACACTGAGTGTATATCTTGCCGACTACTGCGGCAAATCGCCTTGGACTAAACTTCTGTCATCAACGTTAGGCCGCGAGGCCTGCAACAGGAGTTTAAGATGAAAAAGATCCTTGGTGTTTATAACAGCCCGGAAGCTCACTGGGTCGGCAACGGTTTTCTGGTGAATTCCCTGTTCTCATATAACGAGCTGGGCGCAGAGATGAGCCCGTTCCTGCTGCTGGATCACGCTGCGCCAACCAAATTCCGTTCGCACAGTGGCCGACGTGGCGTGGGGCAGCATCCCCATCGCGGGTTTGAAACGGTCACCATTGTCTATCAGGGCGAAGTAGAGCATCGCGATTCCACCGGCAGCGGTGGGGTGATCGGCCCTGGCGATGTGCAGTGGATGACGGCAGCGTCAGGCATCTTGCACGAAGAGTTTCATTCCAAAGACTTTTCGCAGAAAGGGGGCACCATAGAAATGGTACAACTTTGGGTCAACCTGCCAGCCAAAGACAAAATGGCGGCGCCGGGTTACCAGACTTTGCTCAACCAGGATATTCCTGTCGTGCCTCTGGCGTATAACGCCGGGCAGGTCAGGGTGATTGCCGGGAACTACGGCGGTCATGCTGGCGCAGCGCGTACCTTCAGCCCGATCAACGTGTGGGATATGAAGCTGAACGCCGGGCATACCACCACCTTGCAGGTGGAAGAAGGGCATACGCTGGCCGTGGTTATGCTGCATGGGGCGATTCTGGTTAACGGCGAGCAGATTGTGCGGGAAACGCAAATGGTGCTGCTGGATCGCGCTGGCGACTCCATCACCCTTGAGGCAAATGGTGACGTCAGCTTGCTGGTGCTGAGTGGTGAGCCTATCGATGAGCCCATCGTCGGTTACGGCCCCTTCGTGATGAATAACGAGGCGGAGATCCAACAGGCTTTCCGTGATTTCAACAGCGGTCAGTTTGGCGCGATGCCGCTGACTACCTCAGGCAGCAATCTGTAAAATTGATGTCCCGGTACAGAAAATGCTCTCCGTGCCGGGCGTCATACTCAAATTTCCCGACCGCGAACGTTCCTGCTGCGAACAACGTATTGAAATTTACGCATCTTTACTGAGAAACCGATTGAAAATTCAGCGGGATCTCCACATATAATGGAGTGTTAATTTCACAAGGAGCGCGTATGGGAATCAGTGAAGAAGAAGCTCTCCGTCGGTTGAGTCTAGAAAAAAATGCCGTCGGCAATTCGGCGAAATGGGTGGCAATTGTTTCAGCCGCTTACTTTGCTCTGATGGCGTTTTATGGTCATCCTACCGGCGTATTGGCCATGTCCGGTGCCATTTTTGTTGTTTCAACCACTACCTGGCTGAAAAAACGTCAGAAAGTCAAAGCCTACCGCCAGGTTCTGGCGAAGATTGACAGTGACCAAACCCGCTAACGCCGTTTGCCAGGCGCAATAATTTTTTAGCGGGCTAGCATAACGGCATTAACATAACCAACTTCAACCCGCTGTGCTCCGCCGGGTAGAACGTGACCTGCTGAAAATGCCGCTCCCCCTGCTGTGGGTGGCTGAAGGTACGTTCACCACCTTCACGGGCCATCACGTCCTGCTGCTTCCACCAATGGTGAAAAGCTTCGCTGTTGTGGGTCATATTGCGCACAAAGGCGCGTATCTCTTCCGTTCCCTGATGATGGCTGGTTTCGGCACGAAATTCGGCCACCACTCGTCGAGCCCGATTTTCCCAGTCACTGACCAGCACCTTCGCCTGAGGGTGAAAAAACATGAAGTGCAGCAGGTTGGGGGTTTTTGCCTGCTTAAGCCAATCGCAGAACAACTCCTCCGCCTGTGGGTTCCAGGCCACCATATTCCAGGTGAGATCGAGCAGATAACAGGGCACGGTTATTTGATGCACGCTTTGCAGCACGGCGGCATTAACCGTCTCCTGTGGCTGTTCTTTTTCAGGATCGGTGATATGTGCCAGGGTGAACAGGTAGTGCCGCTCGGCATGGCCCAGCCGTAACGCCGTGGCGATGCGTGCCAGCGTATAGGGGGAAATTGACACCTCGCGCCCCTGTTCTATCCAGGTATACCAAGTGGCGCTAATGCCGCTGATTTGTGCCAGCTCTTCACGGCGCAAACCACTGGTGCGGCGGCGTGTTGCGGTGGGCAGGCCCAGCATTTCTGGCGTGATCCGCTCGCGGTGCGCACGCAAAAAGGCACCTAGGGCTTTCTGGCTGGATATTGCGTCTGATTCCATTAGGGTGGTACCTGTTTATACTAGGATAACTGCTCATATTGTACCCGTATAGCTGCTTGATTATAGTCATTACCAGCCATCTCGGCACCGGCGTAAGCCAGATAATAATGGGAGCAGCTATGAGCATCAGCAACAGCCATAAAAATGCGGTCGACCGCCAGTTTGGCGAACAGGCCAATGCCTACCTGACCAGTGCGGTACATGCGCAAGGGAAAGACCTGCAACGCCTGGCCAAGCTGTTGGCAGGGAGTACCGAGGCCCGCTTGCTCGATCTGGGGTGTGGGGCAGGGCACGCCAGCTTTACCGCTGCGGCCCATGTCGGGCAGGTGGTGGCGTACGATCTGTCGGCGCAGATGCTGACGGTGGTTGGCAACGCGGCGCAGGAAAAGGGATTGGAGAATATTCAGCTGCAGCAGGGCGTAGCGGAGTCGTTACCCTTTGATGATGCCAGCTTTGACGTGGTGATCAGCCGCTACTCGGCACACCATTGGCACGATGTGGGTCGGGCACTGCGTGAAGTTAAACGGGTATTGAAACCAGGCGGGCGAGCCATCTTTATGGATGTGGTCTCCCCGGGGCATCCGTTATTGGATATCTATCTGCAAACGGTCGAAGTGCTGCGGGATACTTCACACGTGCGCAACTATGCACCAGGTGAGTGGCTAAGCATGTTGACCGAGTCTGGGTTGTTGGTGCGGGAAGTCACGACCGATCGTTTGGATCTGGAGTTCAGCAGTTGGGTGGCGCGGATGCGGACGCCTGAGCATTTTGTCACGGCGATCCGTGCGTTACAGCAGGGGGTAGCAGAAGATGTTCGCCAACACTTTGCGATTCAGGCCGACGGCACATTTACCAGTGACATCATGATGTTTGAAGCGGTGAAAGGTTAAAATTTCAGGGCAGCCGTTGTGGGCTGCCCTGAAAATCCACGCTTACTTCTTGTCTTCTAACAGGCAACGGTAGATCAAACCACCGATAACACCGCCGATCAGCGGTACCAGCCAGAATACCCACAGTTGTTGCAACGCCCAGGTACCCTGGAAGATTGCCACGGCGGTACTACGTGCCGGGTTAACTGAGGTATTGGTAACAGGAATACTGATCAGGTGGATCAGCGTCAACGCCAGGCCGATGGCCAAGGGCGCAAAGCCTGCCGGTGCGCGTTTATCGGTCGCACCATGGATAACGATCAGGAAGAATGCGGTCAGTACTAATTCAATAACGATGGCGGCCTGTAAAGAATAGCCACCCGGTGAATGCTCACCGTAGCCATTAGAGGCTAAACCGCTGGCAGTTGCATCAAACTCGGCTTTTCCGCTGGCAACTAAATAAAGTACCGCGGCGGCAGCAATACCACCAATGACCTGAGCAACCACATAGGGAATAACATCTTTGGCAGGGAAACGGCCGCCTGCAAATAATCCCATTGTGACCGCTGGGTTAAAGTGCCCACCAGAAATATGGCCGACAGCGTAGGCCATGGTTACCACGGTAAGGCCGAACGCTAAAGCCACACCAGCAAAACCAATACCTAATTGAGGAAACGCTGCGGCCAGCACTGCGCTACCACAACCACCGAACACCAACCAAAAAGTACCGAAAAATTCGGCAAAAAGTCGCTTTGACATAGACTCCATCCTGCTGGGGAAAAAACTAACGGGCGTTAGCACTAAAACTATAGAGCACCTTTTTAATATTGTAGTGGTCTAAAGCATAAATTTTCGCGCACACCTTCGATGACGGCCGGTATTAAAGCCCTATCTTTTTATTTTGTCTATGCGAAAGCGATTATTTTAAGAAATTATCCTCCTTTTGCTGTTTTTTTATCTTAGCGGTAGGTAATTTTCTTATTTCTTATAGGATTAATCATCTGTTTTATTTATCTCGTTGGTTAATTCTTATTTTTCAATTTGTTTTTATCACTCAATAATGATGGGCTGATTGTTTATTTCTATTTGTTATCCGCTCATTTAGATCCTGCTGTCATGAAAGTGTCACTGTCGATGGTTAGGCTCTCAGGCTGTTACTTTCCCTTACAAAGAGTTAATGCTATGAGAATCAAACCGCTTGGCGTGTTGTTGGCCTCTGTATTACCGCTGTTGTCCCATGCTGCCGATATTGGCGTTGCTCGTTACAACGTCAGCTTTCCTGATGGCGATCGCGTGGGCTATTCCGGCGCTTTTGCCAGCCAGTTTCCCAATGGGCTACCGGTAGGGATTGGTTCCGGGCTGGTATTTAATGGCCAGGAAGGAGGGGATCTACTGCTGACCACCGTGACCGATCGTGGCCCGAACGCCGATGCACCAGCAGTCGGCAAACAGGAAGCCAAGATTTTTGCCAATCCGGCTTTTGTTCCCTTATTGATGGAAATCCGTATTGGTGGCGGTAAGGCCGTAGCCACCCAAGCCCGTTCTCTGCACGATGATAAAGGCCCTATTAGCGGCTTGCCGTTGCCTGGCAACCTGATTGGCTCAACGAATGAAGTGGCATTGACGGATACGCTCAAGCCGCTGCCGAGTGACAAACGCGGGTTGGATACCGAAGGGATCACGCCAGACGGCAAGGGAGGCTATTGGCTGTGTGATGAATATGGCCCCTTCCTGATCCATATCGATGGCCAGGGTAAGATCCTGGCGAAATATGGCCCAACGCCGTTAGCGGGTGAGCAGGCGGTTGCCAGCGGTCTGCCTAACATCATTAAATGGCGTCAACCGAACCGGGGTTTTGAAGGCGTAACCCGGTTGCCGGATGGGCGGATCCTGGCCGCGGTGCAGAGCACGCTGGATATCGATGGCAAGAGCAAAAACCAGGCGCAGTTTACCCGTTTGGTCAGCTTTGACCCTGCCAGTGGCAAAACGGCCATGTATGGTTATCCGATCGATATCACCCGTTACCAGAAAGCCAAAGATGCCAAGATTGGCGATATCGTGGCGGTCGATAATCAACACATCCTGCTGATCGAACAGGGCAGTGACAAAGACAAACAGATGATGAACAAGATCTATCTGGTTGATCTCAGCCAGGCCAGCGATCTGACGTCGTTCGACGGCCAGGGTAAGGCGTTGGAATTTGCTGATTCCAGCGAATTAGCCAAGCGCGGAGTGAAGCTGGCCCAGAAACGTGAAGTGGCCGATCTGCGTAAACTGGGTTGGCAGCAGGAGAAGGTGGAAGGATTGGCGCTGATCGATAACCGCACACTGGCGGTGATTAACGACAATGATTTTGGTTTGCAGGCCAAGCTGGTCGACGCCGAGCCTGAAGGGAAGAAGATTGGCGATTATCAGCTGGAACAGCAAGGGAAGCTGAGTTTGGCAGGTAAACCGGTAAACACGACGATTGAATTGCGGCCATTGGCACAGCCAGAGTCCTTAAGCGAACTGTGGGTGTTAACCCTGCCAGAGCCATTGCGCTGAGCGGGTGTAGCAAGTCGATAGAGGAATGTCTGCCGGATAATTGGGCCAGGTTTGGCCCAATTATCCGTTAAGCAGGGGTAGGGAGAAGGAAAATTGCTTTAAAATAAACCGGGTTACCTCAGTTGACTAAATATAATTATTAATTTTTTCAAATAGAGCGTAAAATTTGCGCTATAAATAAAGTTATGCGCTATCAGGAAATACCCACTCTCACTTTCTCCTTATTTTGCTCACAATGATTGAGCTTCTTTACATTGGATGACGTCTGTTTTCAATGGTTAACTCATAATTAACCTCACTGAGAACGAGTTCAAATGAAAATAACGGAGTCAATCATGAAACTATTACCATGCATCGCAGCAGCACTGATCGCCACCGCTTCATTCTCCACCATGGCCGCTACCATGGGCGCCAAACAGGTTGATAGCGCTCAAGCCAACAGCATGCAGAGCATCGGCGTGGTGTCAGTTTCCGGTATCAGCGGTTCACCGGATGACGCTATCCATGCGCTGAAACAAAAAGCGACTGCAGACGGCGGATCTCACTATCGAATCATTGGCCTGGATAATCCAGGGGATTCCAGCGCTTGGCGCGGTACTGCGGAAGTTTATCGCTAATTAATCAACGATAAATAGCTGAGTGGCCAATTAGGTTGGCCAATATAATAGACGGCTGCGGATAATAATCTGACCAATAAATCTAACCTGGTTTATTGATTGATTATTATCGCAGCCTTTTGGGTTTTTATTTTATGATGCCCCGTTGCATTTGATTAACGATCACAGCCGCTTTTCCATCACCACCACTTCGTCGCCATATTGCTGGCGGCACTCAATAGTCTGCCAGCCCCAACCGGCGTACAACGCCTCGCTGTGATCGGTGATCAGATGCAGAACGGGATGGCCGCGTTGTTGCGCCGCGCTGACGATCGCCTGCTCCAGGCGCTGGGCAATACCCTGCCGCCGATGATCTGGGTGCACGAAGACACCGGCTAACCAGGGGGAGAGATCCATGCGATGATGGTCGTCACTTGGCCACAGGCTGGCCATCCCCAGTGGGCGTTCGCCATCAATCAGCAGCAGCGTCAGGAAGTCCTCGCTGGGTTTGCTGCACAAAGCAAAGCGTTGGCGGGTACGTTCTAACGTGCCACCTCGTTGTGAACCCCATTGGCCGAATGCCCAAGCGGCACAGACATCGGCAAAGTGTGGGTAGTCTGTCAGCGTAACAATCTGTTGAGCCATATTTATCCCCCGGTGTTGAGATACCAATTTAGCCTGCAAGGCCGCCGTGTGGCGACTGCTTTTGGCTTTTTATCTGCTGAGGTTGTTCAGGGAAGAGGATGCTGTATCTTCGCTGTTGATTGAATATTTAAATGAGAGTCATTATCATATGGCGCTATTGGTGATTTCTGCCTGCGGCAAAATCTGTTTAAATAGCCGGCCGCTAACCAGGAGCCAGACATGAACCTGAAGCTACGCTTGGCACAACCGCAGGATATCCCGCAGTTGGTCGCGGTTGAACGTTCCGCCGCCCAGCTGTTTCGCCAGCAGCCAGAGTTACAGTTTATTGCCGAAGGCGAGGTGATGAGCCCGCAGCAGCACGTCGATTTTATTGCTCAGCAGCGGGAGTGGGTGATGGCTAGCCCAACTGAGCAGATCGCCGGTTTTATCGCGGTTCAGCCTTTTGCGCACAGCTGGCATATCGCCGAGCTTTCGGTCGCGGCCGATTGGCAGCGGCAAGGCGTGGGCAAGCGCCTAGTCGAAGAGATTGCCGGGCTGGCCTTGCACCAAGGCATCCAACGGTTAACGCTAACGACTTTCGTGCAAGTGGCATGGAATGCACCTTATTACCAGCGCCTTGGCTTTCGCACCATTCCTGTTGCACGGTTGGATGCGTATCTACAGCATCTTCTGGCGCAGGAGGTAAAGCATGGGTTTGCTGCCAATAGCCGCTGTGCTATGGAATTTACACTATCGTAAAGATTGAAATACAGATTCAGGGCGGTATGATGCAGTTACAACGCCAACGCTCGATCGACCTGCGGGCAGGTTCGCAGGCAATCTAATGCATTCAGTCACCGCAAAAGGGACAACCCGTAATGACACAAGCCATTTTTATGGTAGGAGCTCGTGGAGCAGGTAAAACCACGGTCGGCAGTGCATTGGCGCAGGCGCTGGGCTATCGGTTTATCGATACCGATCTGTTTATGCAGCAAACCACGCAAATGAACGTAGCGGAAATGGTCGCACAGGTGGGTTGGCAGGGTTTTCGTCAGCGCGAGACCCAGACCCTGCAAGCGGTGACCCAACCGTCAACCATAGTTGCCACTGGCGGCGGGGCGATCCTGGCCGAAGAGAACCGGCGTTTTATGCGCCAGCATGGCACGGTGATCTACCTGCGTGCCCCAGCCAGCGTATTGGCGCAACGGCTGGCAGAGTTTCCGGAAGAGGGGCAGCGCCCAACGCTCACTGGCCGTCCCATCGCCGAAGAAATGCTGGAAGTGCTGGCGGTGCGTGAGGCTCTCTATCAGGAGGCCGCGCACCATGTTATGGATGGCACCGCTAATCCCCAGCAGGTAGTCGAGCAAATCTTGGCGGTGTTGCAAGGCGAGGCGGTGAAGTAACTTTCCCAGGCCACATCTTGTGCCATGATCCCACTGACCAATCCCAAGCAACTCGCTATGTGCTGTGTGGGGGCCGCATGCTGCTCCCGCTTATCCTTATGCCGCTAAGTAAAATAGAGCCCTGGCGTTATGCCAAATCGCTGACGGAAGGCGGCAATATAGGCGCTGACGTTATCATAGCCACATTCGTTGGCGACGTTAGCAACGGGCATACCGGCCGATAGCGCCTCCAACGAACGGATCACTCTGGCTTGCTGACGCCAGCGGGAAAAACTCATGCCGGTTTCCTGCATAAAGCGTCGGCTAAGGGTGCGGGGGCTTAAGCCCGCCCATGCAGCCCATTCACTCTGTTGACGAACATTGGCGGGATCGTTCAATAAGCCATAGGCAATCTTCAGCAACCGGGCATCTTGCGGCAGCGGTAATTGCAGCGGCTCGGCCTCCTCGCTTCGCATCTCATCAAGCAGAACCTGCACCAAACGCTGTTGCGCCATCTCAAGCGGCGCGGAAAACTGTGCAATGCGTTCAACCAGCGCCGAGCTTAAGGCGTTGGCAGCGGCCAAGCGTGGCGTTGCCGCCAGTGTATTGCAGCAGCTCTCGGGTAAATAGAGGATCCAGCCGATCACTTTGCCGCAGGCCAGTGCCTGATGAGGACAGTGGGGCGGCAGCCAGCCAAGGTTACCGGCGGTCATTGCCCACTGCCGCCCCGCGGTTTCCAACATCATCATGCCGTGGCTTAACAGATAGACCTGCCCCTGTTGATGCTGATGCCAGGGTGTCAGGTGTTTTTTAGCGTGCAACAAACGTTCGCTGTGCAGTTTCATCAGATTGGCCGATTAGCGTTATTGAATAGCTTGATACGGTTATTATGCCATTGCTGATTGCCTTTATGCTCTTCGGGCGTTATCACACCGGAGAAAACAGCATGATCCACCAAACCCTTGTCCTTACGGCTTTACAGCAAATTGTAGCTAACCCTGAACACCAGCCCGAGCTGATTGCCAATCTGTTCAGCCGCCACTATCACCAGACGGTGGATGGTCATACGCTAGATTACCCGCAGTTTATCCAGCATATGGCCTTGCTTAAACAGATCACCTGCAGCATGCAGCTTCAGATCCTCGCCATCGCCGCTGATGGGGAAAATGTCTTCACCCATCATTGGGTGAATATTGAAAAACGTGATGGCAGCCAGAGCCAGATCAGGGTGTTGGCTCATTTCACCGTGCGTGATGGCCAGATCCAGTCCTGTGTTGAATTGACGCAGTTGCTGGCCGGTGAACACCAGGATCGGGATTTGGGGTCGCGCCGATAACTGGCATTTCCGTGTGGTTGTCTATACTTAACCGCAGGTCATCACATTGGAGAGCACTATGCCGAGTAAACCTCCCTACCCGAGAACGGCGCGTATCAAGGCCGTAGACAAGGGCGAAGTGGGCAAGCAGGTTCGTTGGTATGAGCTACGGGCCGATCACCCCAAACCTGATACGCTGATCAGCGAGCACGAAACCGAGCGGGAAGCGTTAGACGCCAAGCGGCGTTACGAAGATGAAAGCCTGGGCGAATAGCCAGCGGTGTAACAACAAGTGGCCGGTATAAACCGGCTTCATTTTTTCTACAGCGTTGTGCTATCCATGACCGGTTTTTCCCCGCCTTTGGGTCCATCCTCATCATTCTGTTCGAGACTTCTCGCGATTTATTTCTTGCGCAATCTTTTAATAGCGGCATCCCCCGCACTGATGACTGGGTGAATATTGGTATCTTATGCTGATATTAACGCTGTAAGACGGATATAAACCAACTCACTCGAAAAATAACTTGGCGATCTGTGCAGTATTTTCAATATTAAAGCATCATTCGCTGTGATTTCACCGTGTAATAAAAATAAACTTCTTGACGATAAGAGGTGTGGGTTTTAGGTTTCTAAATATCGACTGGGAACTGAGTTCCATATAGTGGAACAAGGCAAATTATGACGACCTTGGAAAATGCTGCCGCGGTATTAAAACTGTTTTCTCAACGGCAGATAACGCATGGCCAAGGAGGAATTTCTTTTACTGATGTCGTCGAAAGGTTGAGGCTGCCAAAAAGCACCGTATCACGCCTGCTACAAACGATGGAAAGCCAGGGGCTGTTAGAGCGGGATCCGCAAAGCCGTCAGTATCATATTGGCTATCTGCTGCTTGGGGTGGCCAGCCATTATCTTTCCACTCCGCTGGTGGAAAGTGCCACGGCGGCGATGATGCAGCTTAATCAGTTAACCTTCTGTACCGGCTATATATCGGTGTTGGAGGGGCGGGAGAATTGGGTGATGCGTACGCTGCCTGGCCGCCATTTCTTACAGGTGGTGACACCGGTGGGGGCCAGTTCGCCAGCGGCAGAAACCTCTGTGGGGCGCGCGATACTGGCGCGGGAAAGTGATGAGCAGGTGCGTGAGCGTTTCGCAACCGGCTACGAAGTCTCCTCGGCAAACTCTCCCAAAACGCTGGAGGCGTTGCTGCAAAAGCTGGCAACCATCCGGCAGCAGGGCTGGTCATTGGCCCGTAACGAAACGCTGCCGGGTATCAGTTCGTTAGCAACCTCGGTGAGGAATAAACACCGTAGTGAGACGGTGGGGTTATGTCTCTCTTTCCCCTCCCAGACCGAGGAGCAGCCTTATTCTCCCCAGGTGCTTGAGGCATTAATGACGGTTTCCCGGCAACTGGCAGAAAAACTCGGTGATGACTATTGGCAACAGATCAAATAGATCACCGTAAACCGGCTTGATTAGCGCGCCAACACCAGGGCATCTCGCTGATGAGTTAATGGTAGAGAGAGTCGTTCTACCATTAATGCGGCCAAGGCAAGCACTAAATAATTTATTTCACCGCGTAGAGTTTCGAATAATGGAACTCTATCGGCAATCTGTGTCCGAAATATTATTTTTGCCATTTAGCAGGGATATTCACAGGGTGGATTTATGAAACCAGATATAACTAGTAATCCATTGAAAGATATCGGTACGTTACTGGTGATGGTGCTGTTATCCGTCGTCGGGGCGATAATTGGCGTACAGTTGATCACCACTTTGGGCGTGACGCCTAATACTTCGATTATTGGTGCGCTGATCGCCATGCTGCTGGCCCGGATCCCGCTGCGCATGTTCCAACGCTATCGTTCGATACACACTCAGAATCTGGCCCAAACGGTAATTTCCTCAGCCACCTTCGGGGCGGCCAATAGCCTGCTGATGCCGATTGCCGTGCCTTATGTCATGGGACAACCGCAATTGATCCTGCCGATGTTTTGCGGCGTAGCGGCGGCGATGCTGCTAGATGCTTACCTGCTGTACCGGATGTTTGACACTAAAGTGTTCCCAGCGGCCAATGCCTGGCCCCCGGGAGTCGCGGCGGCGGAGGCTATCAAGGCCGGTGACCGTGGTGGTAAACAGGCCTGGTTACTGGTTGTCGGCGTTGTTGTGGGGATTGCAGGCTCCATGTTGAAGATCCCTATGGCGGCCTTCGGTACCGCATTTATTGGCAATATCTGGGCGCTGAGCATGTTCGGTGTTGGCCTGCTGTTGCGTGCCTATGGTCAGCCGCTGACCGGTGTCGACATCAATGCGCACTATATTCCGCATGGCGTGATGGTCGGTGCCGGGCTGGTGGCATTGATCCAGGTGGTGCAGGTGATCCGCAACAAAAATCAAAGTTCGACCTCTACCTATACCCAACCTGACAGCGAAGTACGCAAGGCCTTGGGGCTGGGGGCTGTCGGATATGTCGTGATTGCCGGGATGCTGGCTTTGGGGGGCGGGCTATACAGCGAAATGTCGCTGACCATGCTGGTGCTGTTTGTTATCTATGCCGCGTTTGCTGCCTTTGTACATGAACTGATCGTCGGCATTGCGGCGATGCACTCCGGCTGGTTTCCGGCGTTTGCGGTGGCGTTGATCACGCTGATCGTGGGGATCATGCTTGGTTTCCCTCCTCTGGCGCTGTGCATTCTGACCGGTTTTACCGCAGCGACCGGGCCGGCGTTTGCCGATATGGGGTTTGACCTGAAAGCCGGTTTTATCCTGCGGGGTTACGGTAAGGATTTACAGCAGGAACTGCTGGGGCGGCGTATTCAACTGATTGCCGCCATGATTGCTTTTGTGATCGCCATTCCCGTGGTTTATCTCTCTTACACCAGCTATTTCCTGCAGGAGTTGATCCCACCGGTGGCCCGGGTATACGCCAAAACCATTGAGGCAGGAGCCCAGCCCGGTATTGCGTCCAGCCTGCTGATTTGGGCCATACCAGGCGCGATAGTGCAGTTTATTGGCGGGCCTAAACGCCAGCTCGGCGTGCTGCTTGCGACAGGTTTGCTGATTAATAATGCCTTGGCAGGATGGGCAGTGCTTGCCGGTATCGCGTTGCGCATTCTGATCATCAAACGCTGGGGGGATAAAGGCCGCGTGCCGATGGAGATCATGGCTGCCGGGTTTATTGCCGGTGATGCGCTATACAACTTCTTCAATTCGATCTTTTCCAGCAAGGGAAAGTAACGCCGTGCCTGCAATTGCGGGAGGCATAAACCTATCAGGCAACATTTGCGAGGGATTAACATGAGTTTGCAACAAACGCTGCAGGTCTTTGAGCTGATTGATAATGCCTATGTCAAAGGGCAGGACGTGGTCGATCTGTTTGCCCACTACCCGTCGGTCAAGGCCAGCACTCATCGTGTCAGCGGTGAAAAGGGCACCACGGATTTTGTCCGCATCGAGATCCCTGGCAGTGCAGGCAAGCAATCCGGTGGTGATGCGCCAACCTTGGGAATTATTGGCCGGTTGGGCGGCATTGGAGCTCGCCCCACGCGTATAGGATTGGTGTCAGACGGTGATGGGGCGATTGCGGCGATCGCCAGTGCGCTAAAGCTGGCAGAAATGCAGCGCAAAGGTGACGTTTTGCCTGGTGACGTGGTTATCACTACGCATATTTGCCCGAACGCACCCACTCGCCCACACGATCCGGTCGATTTTATGGATTCGCCCATCGATGACGTCACGATGAATGATAACGAAGTGGTGCCGCAAGCCGATGCCATTTTGTCGATCGATACCACCAAGGGCAATCGTATTATCAACCACAAGGGCTATGCACTATCACCGACGGTGAAACAGGGCTACATCCTGCGGGTGTCGGAAGACCTTTTGCGTATCATGGAAATGACCAGTGGCCGCCCGGCAGTGACCTTCCCGATCACCATGCAGGACATTACGCCCTATGGTAATGACGTTCATCACCTCAACAGTATCCTGCAACCCTCAACTGCTACGGCATCGCCAGTAGTAGGTGTGGCAATCTGTACTGAGTCGGTAGTGCCGGGCTGTGGCACCGGTGCCAGCCATGAGGTGGATATCGCGCTGGCGGTGAAGTTTGCCGTGGAAGTGGCCAAAGAGTTTGGGCGTGGTACCTGCAGTTTCTACGATCCTGCTGAATATGACCGTCTGCTGGCGCTTTATGGCAGCCTGAGCCATTTTCAACAGCGGAAATAACCGTGATGTCCGCCAGATGGAATGAGCAATAGAACGCCGAACGTTGGCCGCCGAACCCATTGTTTGATCCCGCTCATGTTTTGCCATGCGTAACGATCGCATTTCGCATCAAAAACCAGTGACAGACCCGGTTTCATCCCCCAATATGGAGATCCCTCAAAGATGATTACGCAGGTGCCAGTCTATGCTGAAAGTGAACGAGTATTTTGCCGGGAAAGTGAAGTCTATCGGTTACGATAGTAGCAGCATCGGTCGTACCAGCGTCGGGGTGATGGAAGAGGGTGAATACACCTTCGGTACCGCACAGCCGGAAGAGATGACGGTGATCACCGGGGCATTGAAAGTGCTGTTACCGGGCGCACCGGATTGGCAGGTGTTTACGCCAGGCGAGAAGTTCTTTGTGCCTGCGCAGAGTGAATTCAACGTTCAGGTTGCCGATGCGACGGCCTACCTGTGTCGTTATCTGAGTAAGTAATCAGTGTTGTTTGGCCGGGGATGAAGATTTTCCCCGGCATTCCCCAGAGGGCGCAACGTTGCGCCCCTTTTGTTTATTAGCGCTGTGCTTCGCCACCCAAGGCTTCGATGGTATTGCTGATCAAGGCCGCCAGTTCGCTGGTCATCAGAATGAAGTCGGCGTCGAAACGCTGGGCAAAATCTTCACGATCGATATCATCGTTCTGATCGCGCAGGGTATCGGCAAACTTCAGGCGCTTGAGTGAGCCGTCGTCGGCCAGCACCAGTTGAATGCGTTCCTGCCAATCTACCGCCAACTTGGTCACTAGCTTGCCCGCTTCGATATGCACGGCAATCTCGTCGCTGATCAGGTTCTGTTTCTTACAGCGGATCACCCCGCCTTCTTCCAGAATGGCTTTCAGTTCGGCCTCATCCTGAATGATAAAGCCGGCTGGCAGTTCGCCGGAGCGGACCCATTCGGTCAGCGTCAGCTCGATCGGGCTTTCCATGGTCAAAGGTACTACCGGCAGAGAACCCAGGCTCTTACGCAGCAGCGCCAGCATATCTTCGGCGCGCTTGGCGCTGGCGGCATCGACCATAATCAGATCGTTAACGGTATCGATCCACATATAGGTCTGGTTGAAGCGGCTGAAGGCGCGTGGCAGCAGGCTATGCAGCACTTCATCTTTCAGGGAGTCTTTCTCGGTTTTTTTCAGCTTGCGATGCTGTTCGCCTTCCAGCTTTTCGATCTTGGCCTGCAGCTCTTGTTTCAGTACCGGAGAGGGCAGGATCTTCTCTTCTTTACGGGCGCAAATCATGATCTGGCCGTTAACCGCGTGCGTCAGTGCGTCGCTGTGAGAGCCCATCGGGGAAACCCAGCCGGTTTTCGCCATGTCCTGGCTGCCACACGGGGTGAAGGCAAAGGCGCTGAGCTGTTTTTCCATTTCATCCGCAGTTAGCGCAACGTCGCGGCTCAAACGGTAAACCATCAAATTCTTAAACCACAGCATAATGTTATCCCAGGCTGGGCGTGCATTTGGCACGCAGATTCATCAAAAGCAGGGCGGCATAATAACGAATTGACGCTGAAAAATCGCCTCATTCCCGTTGATTTGCGTCCGCTGCCGCGTTTCATACAGCCAGATAGGGGAATTGCCATTGGTGTCACATTCGGTGAGCGTGGCGTGAGCCGGGCTATGCGCTACACTGGGCGGCAAGTTTGTTGTCGTGCTGAATTGGGGAGAGAAATTGTGCGTATTGGTATCGATCTGGGTGGCACCAAAATTGAAGTGATTGCGTTGGCTAACGATGGGGCAGAACTGTTCCGTCATCGCATTGCCACCCCTCGTCATGATTATCAGCTGACGTTGGAGGCTATCTGCGGGCTGGTGACACTGGCGGAGGAAAAAACAGGCCAGCAAGGCTCGGTGGGCGTGGGGATCCCAGGCACGTTGTCGCCCTTTACCGGCCTGGTAAAAAACGCCAACTCTACCTGGCTGAATGGCCAGCCGATGGATAAAGATCTTTCTGCCATGCTGCAGCGCGAAGTGCGGCTAGCCAACGATGCCAACTGTCTGGCGGTATCGGAAGCCACGGATGGGGCCGCTGCCGGAAAAAAAACCGTGTTTGCGGTGATCATTGGCACCGGCTGTGGGGCTGGAGTTGCGATAAACGGCCAGGTGCATGCCGGGGGCAACGGCATTTCCGGCGAGTGGGGACACAACCCGTTGCCGTGGCTGGATGAGGATGAACTGCGTTTTCGCTCCGAGGTGCCCTGTTACTGTGGTAAGCCAGGCTGTATTGAAACCTTTATCTCCGGGACCGGTTTCGCCACCGACTATGCGCGGCTGAGTGGTCAGGCGCGAAAAGGTCACGAAATTATGGCGCTGGCTGCACAACAGGATGCGGTGGCAGAGTTGGCTATTCAGCGTTACGAAATGCGGCTGGCAAAGTCTCTGGCGCACGTGATCAATCTCTTTGATCCCGATATGATTGTCCTGGGAGGCGGGATGAGCAACGTGGAACGGCTGTATCAAACGGTGCCGTCACTGGTAAAACCTTGGGTATTTGGCGGCGAGTGCGAAACGCCAATCCGTAAGGCAATTCACGGTGATTCGAGCGGTGTGCGCGGTGCCGCCTGGCTCTGGCCTCAGGTGTAACATACCTTCGTAGGGGCACTGCATGCAGTGCCCGTTGTGATCCCCAGCTTCACTCCTTCGGCGTGTAATTCTTTTCGCTTTCGCTGCGTACCCGCTCGATATGGATGGTCAGAAACAGCATTTCTTCGCTGGTCAACTGGTGCTGGTAGCTCTTCTCGATGTGCTGGTTGATCTTGCCGGCACAGGCGAATGACTCGCGGTATTTCTCCTTCACCACCTGATACAGCGAATCGTCCTCGCTGTTGACGTAATTCTTGCCTAACAGGCGCTGGGCAAAGAATTTCAGGTGGGTGACAAAGCGATGGTAGCTGAGCGACTCCTCGTTGTAGTCAAAACGGAAATGGTATTTGACGATATTGAGGATCTCCTGCATCACGCGGGTGATATGCAGGGTGTTGTGCATTTCGTCATTGAGCTGCGCGTTGACCAGGTGCAAGGCAATAAATCCGGCCTCGTCTTCCGGCAGCGTGGTTTCCAGACGCTGGGCGATGATGGTCAGCGCCTCAAGCCCGATGGCAAACTCGTTTGGATAGAGTTTTTTGATCTCCCACAGCAGCGCGTTCTTGATATCCAACCCTTGCGCGTGGCGTTGCAGCGCAAAATGGATATGGTCGGTCAACGTGATGTAGACAATGTTATGCAGTTTCCCCGGCAGCTGCTCGCGGGCGAGGGTGATGATTTTGTCGGCAGTGGTGACACACGCCAGCGGGATCTCCGCCAGCAGTTCTTTGTAGCGTTCGCTCATTTCGCCACTGTTGAGGGTGAACACCTTTTCGATCAGGCTTTCATCCACACTTTCCCCGGCTTTCTTTTGAAAGCCAATGCCACGCCCCATAACCACCGTTTCTTCCTGATGGTCATTCAGCGTAATCACTACGTTATTATTGAGTATTTTAGCGATTTTCATGGCTATTCCCGGCCCGCTGAAAACGAAAAAACCCGACGCCCAGGAGCGATCCCGGAGGTCAGGTTTTGCCTGTATGCACAGTGACAATCCTGTAATCATTATCATGATAACCGTTGTCAGCGCGGGCTCAATGCTTTTCAGCCTGTACTGTCGCCACGATCACACTTCTGGCCGTAGTTACCTCTTGACGTAAACCTCAGTAGCAGTCATTCGATGCGAAACTGCGCGTCCAGTCGGCTGACCCCCAGGCCATTGACCTTTTTCACCTTAATCTGCACCGGGATGCGCTCCTTCATTGCCTCAACGTGGCTGATCACGCCGATGGTTTTGCCAGTGGCGTTAAGGCTGTCCAAGGCGTCTAGCGCGGTATCCAGCGTCTCGGCATCCAGCGTGCCGAAGCCCTCATCCAGGAACAGCGAATCGATGCTGGTCTTGTGGCTGACCAGATCGGACAAGGCCAGCGCTAGCGCCAGACTCACCAGGAAGCTTTCACCACCGGAAAGGGTTCGGGTATCGCGCAGAGCATCTGCCTGCCAGGTATCTACTACCTGTAGCTCCAGCGCATCACTGGTTTTGCGCTGCAACAGATAGCGCCCGTGCAGGCGGCCAAGCTGATTGTTGGCCAGGTACACCAGATGATCCAGGGTCAGGCCCTGAGCGAACTTGCGGAACTTGTCGCCCTCTTTGGAACCGATAAGCTGGTTGAGCAGGCTCCAGTCGTCGTACTGCTGCTGGCTTTGGGCGATCTGTTCGAACAGGGACTGTTGATTCAGGCGGCGCTCGGCATCGCTGCTCAGTTGGTTACGTACCTCGCCCTGGCGCAGCTGTAATGTTTTCAGCCGCTCTGCCAGTTCGCTGAGCGCGGTGGTGAGTTGCTCAATATTGACCTGGTTTTCATCCAGATCCGCAGGGCGTTCCAGACGGTGCTGTTCCAGAGCTTGTACGGCCTGCGCCAACAGCGTTGTGGCCCGCACCTGACGCTCCTGCAACTGCTCTTTGTGCTGCTGTAAGCGCTGGCGTACGTCGTCATCCAGCAGCGCGGCGTTGAATGCGGCCTCATCATCGAAGGTGCTGCTGGCCAAGGCCTGCTGCCATTGCTGTTCGGCCTGTTGCCCCCGTTCGGCTTGCTGTTGTTGCTGTTGCTGCAAACCGACCCACTGGCCAGCCAGGCGATCGCGCTGCTCCTGCGCTTTGTGCAATTGCTCCGTGGCCTGCTGCAGGGCGTGCTCTGCGGCGATTTGTGCCGTGCGTAGCTGCTCACGGGCTTCAACCACCGTTCGCTCACCAAACAGCGCGATGCGTTCGTTACGCTGTGCCAGCAGCTGAGTTTCATTCGTCAGGCACTGCTGTTGCCACTGCGCCAATTGGCGTTGAGTTTCCTGCTGGTTTTTCTGCAGCAGTTCAAAGCGCTCATTCAACCGTGCTGCTTCCTGTTGCGAACTCTGCTGTTCGTTTTGCAGGGCATTCAGGGCATCCTTCGCAAGCTGCACGGCCTTGGCGAGCCGTTCGTGTTGCAACAGCAGTTGCTGACCGGCCTGTTCCTCACTATCGCAAGCCTCCAGCCAGGCGGTTAACCGGGCGCTGTCTTGCAGCGTAAAGTCGAAGGCCAAGGGCGCGCTGAGGGTTTGCCAGTTTTGCAGATAGCTTTCCTGCTGCTCGAGTTCCTGGTTCAACTGCGTTTGCAGGCGTTGCTGCTGCTCTTTCAGGCTTTCACTGCGTGCACGCAGCTCTGTTCCTTTAGTGTGCAGCTCTTCGGTTTGGGCGCGCAATTGAGCGACGCGCTGCTCCGTTTCTGACGGTTTGACAGCCTGATATTGCTCGATCGCCGGATGGTGCGTGGAGCCGCACAGCGGGCAGGGGGCATCGGTTTGCAGACGCGCCCGTTCGGCTTCCAGACTGACGATGCGTTTTTCCAGTTCGAGAGTCTTCTCAATGTCTGTCAGGTGCGCTTTTTGCTGTTTATACTGCTGGCGTACCGCATCGAGCTGGGTTGCTACTTCGGTCAGCTGTTTTTGGCGCGAAGTGAATTCGAGCCGCTGTTGCTCAAGGCGCTGCTGGTTCTGCTGGAATAGTAAGGTCAGTTTCGACAACTGCTGGCGAGCCGGGCGCAAGCCACTCAGTTCGGCCTGGCGGTGACGCAGTTTCTCCAGTGGGGATTGCGCCTCTAACGTGGCTTGCTGCTGGAGTTGGCTATCCAGCGCTGCCGTGAGTTCAAGCTGTCTGGTCTGATATTGACCCGCCAGGGTAGCCAGTTGGCCGCGTCTTTCGGTGAGTTGTTCCAGCGTGCGCCGCAGCTCATCGCTCTGCCGCTGGCTCTCTGCATGCTGTTTATGCGCTTCTGCCAGTTGGTTTTGTAACTGAGCAATCTGATGATCGAGCGGCAACACCTTGTCATCCATCAGCGTCTGCTGCTGTTGCTGATGTTCCGCCTGAGCCTGCCTGGCCTTTTGCGCCTGCTCCAACTGCTGTTGTAACGGGGTCAGTTCGGCTAATTGCTGCTGTTGCTGTTTTGCCAACAATTCGATCTGCCGTTGCAGCGCCAAATGTTCTTGCTGACAACGATTACGCTCATTGAGCAACGGGCGCAGTTTCTCGGCGGGCTCACTGCGAGCTAATTGCTGCAACTGCGGTTCGGCCAGTTGATACTCCTGCTGCACGCCAGACAGCTGTTGCTGATAATCCTGAGTCTGTTGCTGGATGGCGTGCCAGCGTTGCAGCCAGCTCAACTGATGTTGTTGCCGCTGTGATTGTTGGCTGAGAAGTTGCTCTTCAGCGCCGAGCTCGTTGAGCTGGTTTTCCAACGCCTGGCGCTGCTCATCATTAAGCAGTTCAATCCCACTGGCACGGTGGTGCAAAGCGTCCAGATCGCTTTTCGCCTGTTTGTGCTGTTCGAATACCTGTGCCGATAGCCGTCCATAAATCTCGGTGCCGGTCAGTTCTTCCAACAGTTCGGCACGTTCGTTGGCCTTGGCGTTCAGGAAGGCGGCGAACTGGCCCTGCGACAGCATCATCGATTTGGTGAAGCGGCCAAAATCCAGCCCGGTGATCGCGGCAATCAGCTCTTTTTTATCGGAAATTTTATCCGCCAGGATTTTGCCGTCTGCCCGCAGTGCCAGCTCCACCTTGGGAGCCTGCAGGTTGCCGTCCGGATCGTTTTTCGCCCGGCGTTGGCTCCAGAAGGCGCGATAGCCGACGCCTTTGACCTCAAACTCCACTTCGGCCAGCGATTCGGCGGTGTGGCGGGTCATCAATTCGTTCTGGCTGGCGCTAACTTCCAGGCGTGGTGTCTGGTGATAGAGGGCCAGGCAGATGGCGTCCAGCAGGGTGGTTTTACCCGCTCCGGTGGGGCCGGTAATGGCAAACAGACCGTTGCTGGCGAAGGGTTCCGCCGTGAAGTCGATTTTCCACTCGCCCTGAAGCGAGTTCAGGTTTTTCAGCCTTAGGCTCAGGATCTTCATGCTGATGGCTCCTCATGGTGATGCAAGGTTTCTACCACCTGCTGGAACATCTGCCGCATCTGCTGTTGGCGCGGTTCGGCCATCTCGGCTTCCAACGCCAACCGGCGCTCGAAGACTTCGCCCACGCTTAATTCATTCAAGGTTTCTTTATCCTGCTGGGCAAGGGTCTGGCTACGTTGCTCTTTACTGCGCCGCAGCAGCACCACTTCAACCGGTAAATCTTCCGCCAACTGTTGGATGCGGCGCTGAATATCGCTGAGGTAATCCTGGGTGGCCACTTCGATATCCAACCAAACCGGGAGTTCGCCCTGATAATCGGCAAACTGCTGTAATTGCGCCTCGATTTGCTGCAAATCACCTTTGATCAGCTGCATGGGCTGGAAGGTAGGGATCTCCAGTGGCGTGATCTGTTGCAATGCTCCGTCGGCAAAATCGACCATAAACACGCTTTTGGCTTTGCCTAACTCGTCAAAGCTCAGTGGGATTGGCGAGCCGCTGTAACGGATATGCTCGGATTTGGCGACGTTCTGCGCACGATGGATATGCCCCAACGCAATGTAATCGGCAGGAGGGAACGCTTGAGCCGGGAAAGCGTCCAGCGTGCCGATATAGATATCCCGCACCGAATCCGAGGTGGTGACGCCCACGGTGGTTAAATGGCCAGTGGCGACGATCGGCAGTGGCAAACCCAACGCATCGCGGCGCGCACAAGCTGCCTGATACAGGTTTTGGTAATGTTCGGCGATGGCTTCTTGCAGGGCCTGCTGCTTTTGGTTGCCAGACTCACCGGCGCGGCTGGTGAGCAGATCTCGTGGGCGCAGGAACGGAATGGCGCAGAGCACCGCACCAGGTTGGCCATCAAGCTGGTTGAGCACCACAATTTGCTGCTCAAGCTCGCTTTGCGCGTTGGCAATCACGGTGGTGTTCAGGCAGGAAAGCAGCTCACGCGATTCATTCAGCGTGGCTACGGAGTCGTGGTTGCCGCCCAGCACCACCAGCTGGCAGCCGGTGCGTTGCAGCTCCACCACAAAGCGGTTGTACAGCTCGCGTGCGTAGCTTGGCGGAGAGCCGGTATCGAACAAATCGCCTGCGACGATCAGCGCGTCCACCCGCTGCTGTTCCACCTGTTCGATCAGCCAACCTAAAAAGGCCTGATGCTCGGCGGCGCGGCTTTTGGTGAAAAAGTACTGGCCCAAATGCCAGTCGGAGGTATGGATCAGGCGCATAAAACTCCCAGGGCGACAACATAATGGCGACGATTATAAAGGGGGGGATCTCTCCTGTCGTGGCTCAATCAAGTAGAGAGCCGAATGATTTTTGTTTGCCGTCAGAAATAATCGCTATGCTTACTGCGTTCGAACGGGCTATTTTTTCATAAAAGTGTCACAAAACTGACGCATAATGGCGACCGCAATCAACTGAGATCGCTAACACATTGGCAGGATTGACGATGGCAAGACGCATACTGGTGGTGGAAGACGAAGCGCCGATCCGTGAGATGGTGTGCTTTGTGTTGGAACAGAATGGTTACCAACCGTTGGAAGCCGAGGATTATGACAGTGCCGTCACGCGCCTGTCTGAGCCGTTCCCTGATTTGGTGTTACTGGACTGGATGTTACCGGGAGGTTCCGGCATTCAGTTTATCAAGCATATGAAGCGTGAGGCGATGACCCGGGATATCCCGGTAATGATGCTGACCGCGCGCGGTGAAGAAGAAGATCGGGTACGTGGCCTGGAAGTTGGGGCGGATGATTACATCACCAAACCTTTCTCCCCCAAGGAGCTGGTGGCACGTATCAAGGCGGTAATGCGCCGTATTTCACCAATGGCAGTAGAAGAAGTGATTGAAATGCAGGGGCTAAGCCTGGATCCTTCCTCACACCGGGTGATGGCCAATGAGCAGGCGCTGGAGATGGGGCCGACCGAGTTCAAGCTGCTGCACTTCTTTATGACTCATCCGGAGCGTGTTTATAGCCGCGAACAGTTGCTTAATCACGTCTGGGGCACTAACGTTTATGTGGAAGACCGCACCGTTGATGTGCATATCCGCCGGCTGCGTAAGGCGCTGGAGACCAGTGGTCATGACAAGATGGTTCAAACCGTTCGCGGCACCGGTTATCGGTTCTCAACGCGCTACTGATCGCACTGCGCTGGAGAGGTTACCGTGCTAGAACGTTTATCGTGGAAGAGGCTGGCGCTGGAGCTGGCCCTTTTTTGCCTGCCCGCCTTATTGCTGGGGCTGATTTTCGGTTATCTGCCCTGGCTGCTGTTGGTTTCGGTGCTGGCTGCGCTGGCCTGGAACTTCTATAACCAACTCAAACTTTCCCACTGGCTGTGGGTGGACCGCAGCATGACGCCGCCGCCGGGCCGCTGGAGCTGGGAGCCGTTGTTCTATGGCCTGTACCAGATGCAGCAGCGTAACCGTCGCCGCCGCCGTGAGCTGGCGCTGTTGATCAAACGCTTCCGTAGTGGGGCCGAATCCTTACCGGATGCGGTGGTGATGACCACCGTTGAGGGCAATATCTTCTGGTGTAACGGCCTGGCACAGCATCTGCTGGGCTTTCGCTGGCCGGAAGATAACGGCCAACACATTCTCAACCTGCTGCGCTATCCGGAATTCAGTCATTATCTGCAACAGCAAGAATTTACCCGGCCGCTGACGCTACAGCTGAATAACGAGCACTTTGTCGAATTCCGTATCATGCCGTACTCCGAAGGCCAATTGCTAATGGTGGCCCGTGATGTGACCCAGATGCGTCAACTGGAGGGGGCCAGACGCAACTTCTTTGCCAACGTCAGTCATGAGCTGCGTACGCCGCTAACGGTGCTGCAAGGCTATCTGGAGATGATGAGCGATGAAGAGCTGGATGGTTCGCTGCGTGGCAAAGCCTTGGGCACCATGCAAGAGCAGACCAAACGCATGGATGGGTTGGTAAAGCAGTTGCTCACGCTTTCCAGGATAGAGGCCGCGCCAAACGTGGATATGAACGAGAAGGTTGATATTCCGTTAATGCTGCGGGTATTGCAGCGTGAGGCGCAGTCGCTCAGCAGTGGTAATCACCAGATCAATTTCCGGGTGAATGAAAATCTGCAGGTGTTCGGTAATGAGGATCAGCTGCGCAGCGCGGTTTCCAATCTGGTGTACAACGCTGTCAACCATACTCCGGCGGGTACCAACATCGAAGTGAGCTGGCAGCAGACGCCGCACGGGGCTCAGTTCCAGGTCAGCGATAACGGGCCGGGCATCGGTGCCGAGCATATCCCACGCCTGACCGAGCGTTTCTATCGCGTGGATAAAGCACGTTCGCGCCAGACCGGCGGCAGTGGGCTCGGGTTGGCGATCGTGAAGCATGCGCTCAGCCATCATGATTCACGGCTGGAGATCCTCAGCGAGCCAGGCATCGGCACCCGTTTTATCTTTACCTTGCCTAACCGGTTGATTGTTCCCGCGTCTTTAGCAGAGAATGCGGTGAAAAATTAACAGGTAGCCCGCCATGAATCGATTTACCCAAGCTTTGCTGCTTTGCCTGCTGCTGTCGGTTGGCCGCGGGGCCGTGGCTGCTCCGGACGGCATGCTTTCCGGTAACCTGTCTAGCGTAGGTTCCGACACCTTGGCCAACCTGATGGCGCTGTGGGGGCAGGATTTCAGCCGACACTATCCCAACGTGAACCTGCAACTGCAGGCTGCCGGTTCCTCGACGGCACCCACCGCATTGGCGGCAGGAGCGGCGCAGCTTGGGCCAATGAGCAGGCCAATGAAGGCGGCGGAGGTGTCGGCATTTGAGCACCGCTATGGCTATGCTCCGCTGGCGGTGCCGGTCGCGGTTGATGCGCTGGTGGTGCTGGTGCATCAGGACAATCCGTTACGTGGGTTGAATCTGCAACAGCTGGATCAAATCTTTTCCGCTACCCGCCGCTGCGGGGAAAACACGCCGATTAATCGCTGGGGAGAGCTGGGGCTGCAGGGCGGCTGGCAGCAGCGTGCCTTGCAACGTTTTGGCCGCAACTCCGCCTCGGGTACCTATGGGTATTTCAAGCTGCGTGCGTTATGCGGTGGTGATTTTATGGCGCGGGTGAATGAACTGCCGGGGTCGGCCTCGGTGGTGCAGGCGGTGGCCGGATCGTTAAACGGCATTGGCTATGCCAGCATTGGTTTTCGTGCCAGCGGGGTGCGGCTGTTGCCCCTGGCAGAAACGGGTGACCGTTATATTGAACCTAGCGAAACCAACGTGCGTAACGGTAGCTATCCGTTGGCGCGCTATCTGTATATCTACATCAACAAAGCTCCCAACCAGCCGCTGGAGCCCCTGACGGCGGCATTCCTCGACCGTGTACTGTCTGCGCAGGGACAGGATCTGGTAAATCACGACGGCTATCTGCCGTTGCCGCCAGATACGCTGCGCAAAACCCGCGCTCTATTGGGGTTGGAGTAGTCCGGCCAACTTGAATTTAATTCAACACCAATGAAAATTTCTCCATTGCCGGGTGACCGGTGACATGAAAGGATGCACTCAAGCAGTGTAGACGTCTGGATGTCCATTTGTAACCCGGCGTAATAATTCAACTTGTCAATGATTGGAACTGACGGCGGTAAGCCCTCAGTGCATCATCGGAGCAGAACATGTCCAAAGCCAGCCATGCCTTTCACGCCGACGTTGTCGGTAGCCTGTTGCGCCCTGCGGCGTTGAAAACGGCCCGTCAGCAGTTCCAGAATGGTGAGATCGATGCGGCTCAGTTGCGCGCAGTAGAAAACGAGCAAATCCGCCATATTGTTGGCAAACAGCAAGAGATAGGCTTACAGGTCGTGACAGATGGCGAGTTCCGTCGCGCCTGGTGGCACTTCGACTTCCTTGAAGGGCTTGATGGTGTAGAAGGCTACGACGTGGAGCAGGGCATTCAGTTTAACGGCGTGCAAACCAAAGCCCGCAGCATCAAGGTGACCGGCAAACTGGGTTTTAGCAACCATCCGATGCTGGAGGATTTCCGTTTTCTGAAAAGCGTAGCCGGTGATGCTGTACCGAAGATGACCATCCCGAGCCCGAGCGTGCTGCATTTCCGTGGTGGCCGTAAGGCGATCGACCCGCTGGTTTATCCGGATCTGGATAGCTACTTTGACGATCTGGCACAAACCTACCGCGATGCGATCAAAGCCTTTTACGCCGCTGGCTGCCGCTACCTGCAGCTTGACGATACCGTCTGGGCCTATCTGTGCTCCGACGATCAGAAGCGCCAGATCCGTGAGCGGGGTGAAGATCCTGAGCAATTGGCCCGAACCTACGCAGAGGTGCTGAATAAAGCCATTGCCGGAAAACCGGATGATTTGACCATTGGTCTGCACGTTTGTCGTGGTAACTTCCGTTCCACCTGGATCTCGGAAGGCGGTTACGAGCCAGTAGCCGAAATCCTGTTTGGCCAGGTCAATATTGATGCCTTCTTCCTGGAATATGATAACGAGCGATCTGGCGGTTTTGAGCCACTGCGTTTTATCAGGCCGGGCAAACAGCAGGTGGTACTAGGGTTGATCACCACCAAGACCGGTGAGCTGGAAGATCCGGCGGTGGTGCAACAACGTATCAAGGAAGCAACGCAGTTCGTCGATATCAAACAGCTATGCTTGAGCACGCAGTGTGGCTTTGCCTCTACCGAAGAGGGCAACAGCCTGAGTGAGCAGCAGCAGTGGGATAAGCTGCGTAGCGTGGTCAATATCGCAGCGTCGGTCTGGTAAACGCCAGTAAAATGAGCACATGACACGCGTTTAGTGTCTGGTTATTGGTGTTTTCACGCACTATGTAACCATTTGTTTCACATTTCGTGAGTGATGTGCTCAAAAATAATACAAATCATGTAGTGCATATTTATTGATAACCCCTATGTTCGACTGGATGAGCAATATTATCTGGACGATCACTCTGCTTTCTGTCCTGCGTATTGCCTTTTGGCACTATAAACGTTTAACTATCCCCCTATTGCCGGACTAAACCTCCATTTTCCTCAGCATTCCGCGGTGATTGCGGCCTGGAATTCAGCACGGGAAAAAACGTCTAAAAATCTGCTCGTCATCATGAGTATTCGCCTTTATCAAGGTCAGACGCCGCTATTGCGCGCTGTCTGTTGCCCATGAGTATTACGATGAGAGAGCAGGCCGGCAACCGAACCGAAGTGGGGCACTTTTGCCACCATGCTTATCGGCAATTTTTTATTTCAACAGGCAGCACAACAGATTATGAGTCATCGTTTAGCGTCAAAAGATATTCTGGCTTTGGGTTTTATGACCTTTGCCTTATTCGTCGGAGCCGGGAACATCATCTTCCCGCCGATGGTGGGTTTGCAGTCTGGCGAACACGTCTGGACTGCGGCAATTGGTTTCCTGATCACCGCCGTGGGTCTACCGGTTCTCACCGTGATTGCCTTGGCTCGCGTTGGCGGCGGCGTTGATGCATTAAGCTCACCGATTGGCCGTAGCGCTGGCTTGCTGCTGGCAACGGTGTGCTATCTGGCCGTTGGCCCGCTGTTTGCCACCCCGCGCACCGCGACCGTTTCCTTTGAAGTGGGTATTGCGCCGTTGACCGGTGACGGTGCCATGCCGCTGTTTATCTACAGCCTGGTCTATTTCGCACTGGTGATTGGCATCTCGCTCTATCCGGGCCGCTTGCTTGACACCGTGGGCCATATTCTGGCTCCGCTGAAGATTGTTGCGTTGGCCGTGCTGGGTATTGCCGCAGTGTTGTGGCCTGCTGGGACGCCGATCCCGGCGGTGGATGCCTACCAAACCGTGCCGTTCTCTTCCGGTTTTGTTAACGGCTATCTGACGATGGATACGCTGGGCGCCATGGTGTTCGGTATCGTTATCGTTAACGCCGCACGTTCTCGTGGGGTGAAGGACGCTGGTCTGCTGACCCGTTATACCATCCTGGCCGGTTTGATCGCCGGTGTGGGCCTGACGCTGGTCTACCTGAGCCTGTTCAAACTGGGCTCCGGCAGCGGCGTGCTGACGCCAGATGCCACCAATGGTGCGGTAGTGCTGCATGCCTATGTGCAAAATACCTTCGGCGGCCTGGGCAGCTTCTTCCTGGCGGCGCTGATCTTCATCGCCTGTATGGTGACCGCGGTGGGCCTGACCTGTGCCTGTGCGGAGTTCTTTGAGCAATACCTGCCGTTCTCATACAAGACGCTGGTATTCATTCTCGGCCTGTTCTCGATGGTGGTTTCCAACCTCGGCCTGAGCCACCTGATCCAGATTTCGATCCCGGTGCTGACCGCGATCTATCCACCTTGCATCGTGCTGGTGCTGCTGAGTTTCACCCTGCGTTGGTGGACCAGTGCATCACGTATTGTTGCGCCGGTGATGTTAGTCAGCCTGTTGTTTGGTATCCTTGATGCGGTGAAAGCGTCCAACTTCCAGCATTTGATGCCAGAATGGACTAATCACCTGCCGCTGGCGGCGCAGGGGCTGGCATGGTTGCCACCTTCGCTGCTGATGCTGGTACTGGTCGCGATTTATGATCGGGTTTTTGCACGCAGCCAAGTGACTGCTCACCCTTAAACCTACGGTCTGAATTTTAGGCCACGGACTTGTCCGTGGCTTTTTTACGTTTAAATAAAGACGGGTCATTTTCATGCAACAACAGTCACCCACCGCAGCTCCAGCCAATAAGCTCAAGCGTGGCCTCAGCACGCGCCACATTCGTTTTATGGCCCTGGGTTCGGCCATTGGTACCGGTCTGTTTTACGGCTCCGCAGAGGCCATCAGAATGGCTGGCCCCAGCGTCCTGCTGGCTTACCTGATCGGCGGTATCATTGCCTTTATCATCATGCGCGCACTGGGCGAAATGTCGGTGAATAATCCGCAGGCCAGCTCGTTCTCGCGCTATGCCCAGGATTATCTCGGCCCAATGGCAGGTTACATTACCGGTTGGACCTATTGCTTTGAGATCTTGATCGTTGCCATTGCCGACGTGACGGCCTTCGGCATCTACATGGGCGTCTGGTTCCCGGAAGTGCCGCATTGGATCTGGGTGTTGAGCGTGGTGCTGATCATCGGTGCCATCAACCTGATGAGCGTGAAGGTGTTCGGTGAGCTGGAGTTTTGGTTCTCGTTCTTCAAGGTGGCGACTATTATCATCATGATCGTCGCCGGTATCGGCATCATCTTCTGGGGCATCGGCAACGGAGGGCAACCGACCGGGATACATAACCTGTGGGTCAACGGCGGCTTCTTCAGTAACGGCTTTATTGGCATGATCCTGTCGCTACAGCTGGTGATGTTCGCCTACGGTGGGATTGAAATCATTGGCATTACCGCCGGTGAAGCCAAAGATCCTAAAGTGTCGATCCCTAAAGCCATCAACTCGGTGCCTTGGCGTATCCTGGTGTTCTACGTCGGGACGCTGTTCGTCATCATGTCCATCTATCCGTGGAACCAGGTGGGGACCAACGGTAGCCCGTTTGTGCTGACCTTCCAGCATATGGGGATCACCATTGCGGCTGGTATTCTTAACTTCGTAGTGATCACCGCTTCATTGTCGGCGATTAACAGCGATGTATTCGGCGTTGGCCGTATGATGCATGGGTTGGCGGAGCAGGGGCATGCCCCGCAGGTATTCAGCAAAATCTCCAAACGCGGTATTCCGTGGGTGACTGTAGTGGTGATGATGGCGGCCATGCTGATCGCCGTGTATCTCAACTACATCATGCCGGAAAGCGTGTTCCTGGTGATTGCCTCACTGGCGACCTTTGCCACCGTGTGGGTGTGGATCATGATCCTGTTCTCGCAGATCGCTTTCCGCCGCAGCTTGAGCAAGGATCAGGTTAGCAAGCTGGCGTTCCCACTGCGCGGTGGGGTATTCACCTCGGTGGTTGCCATCATCTTCCTGGTGTTTATCATCGGCCTGATCGGTTACTTCCCAACGACGCGTATTTCCCTGTATGCCGGGCTGGTATGGGTCGCGGTTCTGCTGCTGGGCTACTACATCAAGGTGAACCGCCAGAAAAAGCAGGTCGTGCTGACGCAGCAGGACTGAACGAGACTCATTTAGGGGGCGCAGCATGCTGCGCCCTTATATTGCGACTTTGTCAGCAAGCGGACACCGGCCTTGAACCGGTGTTTTTTTAACTGTGTTCCTCGGGATCGTCCCCTCCGGCGGCTCTGGCCTCCATCACCAGGTTGCTTTCGCATAACCGTTCTTCCTTCCCTTCTCTGACACAGCGCGCCAGTGCTTCACGAATATCCATCATATTGCTGCTCAAGGCACTGAGCGCCGGTTGCAATGTGCGGCTCATCTGGCTTTCGTCCAGCGTGGCGCTGTGCAGGTAGCCAGCAAACATCAGCGTGGCCAATAGGGTGATCAGACGGTGTTTTG
This sequence comes from Serratia sp. JSRIV004, assembly GCF_019968705.1. Classification (NCBI taxonomy): domain Bacteria; kingdom Pseudomonadati; phylum Pseudomonadota; class Gammaproteobacteria; order Enterobacterales; family Yersiniaceae; genus Serratia; species Serratia sp. JSRIV004. Next base: position 1,502,009 of record NZ_CP074140.1, read on the forward strand.
ACGATGTTAACAAGATGCCTGCTCCGAACGGTAAAATGGCGTGTGAGTATTAATAGCCATTCGGCGGCAGAAAGAAAGATAGAGGAGATATCTGTTGGCAATCGGTTGAAGATAATTACCAACAGAAATAATTTCGTCAGGCTACGTTAGGAATTGTTGGGCGCGGGCTGCAGGTTTGCCAGCATGCTGCGCATGTCGTTGCTGCTTGGCGTCTGATGGATGCGCAGATCGAATTCGCCGATCACCGCCAGCAGATGATCGAAGATATCCGATTGAATTCCTTCGTACTCTGCCCACACCGTGGTGTTGGTAAAGGCGTAAATCTCCAGCGGTAACCCTTCCGGCGTTGGGGCCAATTGGCGCACCATCAGCGTCATATTCTGGTGGATCCCCGGGTGCGAACGTAAATAAGCCACCAAATAGGCACGCAAAGTACCGACATTAGTCAGGCGGCGGCCGTTGAGCGGCGAACTGAGATCTATCTCGCTCTGTTGATTGTACTTACCCAGCTCCTGGGTTTTATCGTTCAGATAGCGTTGCAACAGGGGGTTACGGTTGAGGCGTTCCTGCTCCTCTGACGTCAGGAAGTGGACGCTGGTGGTGTCGATATTGATGCTGCGCTTGATGCGGCGGCCACCGGATTCAGACATTGAACGCCAGTTCTTGAACGAATCAGAGATCAGTGCGTAGGTGGGAATGGTGGTGACGGTGTTGTCCCAGTTTCTGACCTTGACCGTGGTCAAGCCGATGTCGGTCACCGCGCCATCGGCACCGTATTTAGGCATCTCCAGCCAATCGCCGATTTTCAACATATCGTTGGCGGAAAGCTGGATCCCGGCGACCAGGCCGAGAATGGGATCTTTAAACACCAACATCAAGACGGCCGTCATGGCTCCCAAACCGCTGAGTAACAGCAGCGGTGAGCGGCCCATCAGCAGTGAGATGATCATGATGCCAATAAAGATCGCGGCGACCAGTTTCACGCCCTGGAAGATGCCACGCAGCGGGAGCTGATTGGCAAGCTGGCTTTGGCGCATCAGAGCCAACAGCGTGTCGAGTAGTGAGAACAACGTCAGCAGGGAAAATAACAGGATCCATACCTGCGCCGCAGTAACGATAATTGCCTGAGTCTGGCTGCCATTATGCAGCCACAGTACCGCCTGCACGTTGATGATCACCCCTTGCAGCAGCAGGGCGGCGCGCTGGAAGAGTTTATGTTGGGTGATGGCCTGCTGCCAGAGATGCTGTGAATGCTGGCCACGGCGCTGGATAGCGGTCAGCACCACGCGGTGCAGCACCAGATGGATCACCACGGAAATCAATGCAATCAGCCCAAGCACCATCGCCAGTGACATCATGTCGGTGAATTCCAGCCCAATACTTTCCAACCAGTGCCTTATTTGTTGTTGCATGCTAGCTCCCTCCAAAGTACTTAAAAAACATCCAATAAATCTAAAACCCGTTAGCCTAAAGGTTATCGGGCATGATATGTGTCTGTTTACCCACTTTTACATTGTAAATCAGCATCTCCACCCCTCGGCTCATCCCCGAGTTTATCACTCAAAGATGAGGGAGAACGGTGCTCAACGTGGCATGGTGCGTGGCATTGCATTCGTCGTCGATTGGGTTTGCTACATCAGGAGAAAATTCATGCTAAATGCCTGGCATCAGCCGGTTCCACCTTTCATGGTGAATAAGGGGCAGCGTCTGGAGATCGCTTTGTGGTTACAAAGTGACGAGTTGCCCGAACAGGTCTTTCTACGCGTCGAGCCGGACAATGAAGAGTGGCTGTTGATCATGAAGCCGAAGGCGGTAGACGGGCTCTGGCGCTATCAGGCCAGCCTGACGCTGCACGAAGGGGAGCCGGTACGGCGCTACTGTTTTAAACTGCTATGGGCCGATCGTCAGCAGTGGTTTGGCCCGCAGGGCTGGTCGCTGACCCCGCCGGGGCAACTGGCTCAGTTTGCCGTGGATGAGCCAGATAGCAGCCCAGGTTGGGTAGCCGATCAGGTGTTTTATCAGATCTTCCCCGATCGCTTTGCCAGCAGCGGTGGGGAGCATGGTATCCAGAATGGCAGTTATCACCATCATGCTGCCGGAAGTGACGTGATACGTCGTGACTGGCAACACCCGTTGGCAGATGAACATGCTGCCTCGACCTTTTACGGTGGCGATCTGGACGGCATCAGCGAGAAGCTGCCCTACTTGCAGCGGCTTGGCGTCACCGCCCTGTATCTGAACCCGATATTCACCTCACCCAGCGTCCATAAGTACGATACCGAAGATTACTATCAGGTCGATCCCTACTTCGGCGGTAACGACGCCTTGCTGCGTTTGCGAGTAAGCACTCACAAGATGGGAATGAAACTGGTGCTGGACGGCGTATTCAACCATACCGGAGACTCCCATCCGTGGTTCGATCGTTATCAACAGGCAGAGGGTGGTGCATGCCATCATCCCGATTCCCCGTATCGTAGCTGGTTCAACTTCTATCCGGACGGTAACGTGCTGAGCTGGAAGGGTAATACCAATCTGCCCAAGCTCAACTTTGCCGAACCGCAGGTGGTCGATACTATTTATCGGGCGGACAACAGCGTGGTACGCCATTGGTTACGCCCACCGTACAGCATCGACGGCTGGCGCTTGGACGTGGTGCATATGCTGGGGGAAAACGGCGGTGCAGCGGGAAACCTCCATCACCTGGCCGGAATGTATCAGGCAATCAAGCAAGAGAACCCGGCTGCCTATGTGCTGGGCGAACATTTTGGCGACGCGCGCCGCTGGCTGCATGCCGGAGTTGAAGACGCTGCCATGAACTATATGGGCTTTGCCTTGCCGGTTAGGGCGTTTCTGGCCGGTGTCGACGTGGCTTATCATCCGGTACTGCTGGATGCGGCAGACTGTGCGCACTGGATGGACGGTTACCGGGCCGGATTGCCCCATAACCGCCAACTGATCCAGTTCAATCAGTTGGATAGCCATGACACGGCGCGTTTCTTGACCTTGCTGGATAACAATCCGCGCCGGATGCAGATGGCGGCGGTGTGGCTGCTAGCGTGGATTGGCGTGCCTTGTCTGTATTACGGTGATGAGATTGGTCTGGATGGCGGCAACGATCCCTTCTGCCGCAAGACGTTCCCTTGGGATGAAAGCCAATGGGATCGGCCGCTGTTGGCCTTGTTCAGCCGCCTGACGGCACTGCGTAAGCAGAGCAAGGCGTTACGCCGTGGCGGCTGCCAGGTGCTGTATGCGCAGGGGGAGACGCTGGTGTTTGTGCGTACTTACCAGCGGGAGCAGGTGCTGGTAGCGTTGCAGCGAAGTGATAGCGGAGAAGTCGAACTGCCTTATAGCCCGCTGTTGCGAGAGGGGAAATGGCAGCTTGCTGAAGGGGAAGGTGAACTTATTGCACAGGAAGGTGGCCTGCGGTTGCAGCTAGCGGCCGAGTCGGCCAGCGTGTGGCGGCTACGTGGTTAAAGTTGGCTAAAGGTTTACCCGCCAATTGGCGGGTAAACCAGATCCCTCAGTACCCCACTGCAGATCCTGCCGGGCGGCGTACGTCGTTGGCTCCGTACAGGTAGCCCTCACGTACGCGTCCAGAAACGGCAGAGTCGTTACCCGAGTTGGCCGGGCTGACCCCCGCTGCACCCGGTAATCCCACCAGAATCAGCTCCGCAGCGCCCCAAGGGGTTTGCTCAACCATCTTGTAGCCCATCTCTTTGAGGATTTTCAGCGTATCGGCGGAGACACCGCGCTGCTCGTAATAGACTTCATCCGGCAACCATTGATGATGGATCCTTGGCGCATCCACCGCTTCCTGCGGCGCCATGCCATGATCGATCACGTTCAGCGCGGTCTGCAGCGTGATGGTAATGATGCGTGAACCGCCTGGCGAACCGAGCACCATAAAGATTTTATTGTCTTTGGTTACCAGCGTAGGGCTCATGGAGGATAGTGGGCGCTTACCGGGGGCGATGGCGTTGGCTGTGCCCTGCACTAAACCATAGAGGTTTTTCTCGCCAACCTTGACGGTAAAGTCATCCATTTCATCGTTGAGGAAGAAACCGGTACCCGGTGCGATCACCACGGCACCAAAACGGCCGTTGACGGTATAGGTGGTCGACACCGCATTCCCTTCATGATCGACAATCGAATAGTGGGTGGTTTCCGGCTTTTCGTGCGGCTCCATCCCCGGTTGTACATTGACAGAAGGCGTAGCCTGATTGGCGACGATTTTCTTGCGGATCTCATCGGCGTAGCTTTTGCTCACCAACCGATCGATCGGATTCTTGATAAACTCGGGGTCGCCGAGATAAGTATTGCGATCCATATAGGCATGGCGCATCGCCTCGGTCATGGTATGGATCGTCGCAGCCGAGTTAAAGCCCATGCTTTTCAGATCGTAGCCCTCAACGATATTGAGGATCTCGCACAGCGTGACGCCGCCGGAGCTAGGTGGTGGTGCAGATACGAATTTATAACCGCGATAGCTACAGGTGATCGGCGTAGCCTCGGTCACTTGGTAGTTGGCGAAGTCGGCGGCGGTGAGGATGCCTCCCCCCTGTTTGGCGGCGGCTTCAACCGCCTGCGGGATTTTGCCCTGATAGAATGCGGAGGGGCCTTCTTTGGCGATGGCTTCCAGCGTGTTAGCCAAGTCGGTTTGCACCAGGCGATCGCCCGGTTGTAGCGCAGAACCGTCTTTACGCAGGAAGATTTTGGCCGACTCCGGGTCTTGTTTGAAGCGTGCGACGGTGGTGTCGAGAATATCGGTATCGGCCCGCGTCAGGATAAAGCCCTCACGGGCCAGCCTGATAGCCGGTTCCATCACCTGTTCGCGGCTCAGCTTGCCGTACTTTTTACGTGCGGTCTCCATCCCCAGCACCGTTCCCGGCACGCCAGCGGCCAGATAACCGTACAGGCTGGCGTCTTTTTTCACCTTGCCTTGCGCATCCAGATACATATCGGCACTGGCCGCCGCCGGAGCGGTTTCACGGAAGTTGATAAAGGTATCGGTGCCATCGGCCAGGTGCAGGGTCATGAAACCGCCGCCGCCGATATTGCCGCAGCAGGGGTTAACCACCGCCTGGGCATAGCCGACCGCGACCGCCGCATCCACCGCGTTGCCCCCCATCTTGAGAATATCGACGCCGACCTGTGAGGCCAGATGCTGCGAGGTGACCACCATGCCATTTTGCGCTTCCACCGCCGGGGTTGATGCGGCATACAGTTGGCTGCTGACCAGCAAGGCTGCCAAGGTCAGCGGTTGACTCCATTTTTGTAAAAACATAACGACTCCTGTGTTGATCCCTGTTTTATTATTTGTCCCGCAGGTGCTGCAAAGCGCAGGCCAACCTATGAAGAGTAGCTACGAATAGGCGATGCGGCGGTCGGCAGAGTGAAAAATGTGAAGCGAAACAGGGGAATATTGCACAGGAGGGGGGCGGTTGCACCGATTTTGGGCATAAAAAAAACCGGCCAGCAGGGCTGACCGGTTCTGACACTTACAGGCTGAAATTACAGCTTGGAAGCGTTCTCAGACAGGTATTTAGCTACGCCGTCTGGAGATGCGCCCATACCTGCTTTGCCTTTTTCCCACTGAGCTGGGCACACTTCGCCGTGCTCTTCGTGGAATTGCAGCGCGTCAACGGTACGGATCATTTCGTCGATGTTACGGCCGATTGGCAGGTCGTTCACGATCTGGGAACGAACAACGCCGTTCTTGTCGATCAGGAAAGAACCACGCAGGGCAACGCCCGCTTCTGGGTGTTCGATGCCGTAAGCTTTCTGAATTTCGCGCTTAACGTCAGCAACCATTGCGTATTTCACTTCACCGATGCCGCCTTTGTCGACAGGGGTTTTACGCCATGCGTTATGGACGAATTCTGAGTCGAAGGAAACGCCTACAACTTCAACGCCGCGCTTCTGGAACTCTTCATAGCGGTGATCGAAAGCGATCAGCTCAGAAGGACATACGAAGGTGAAGTCCATCGGCCAGAAGAACAGTACGGCTGGTTTGCCGTTCAGGTGCTTCTTCAGGTTGAAGTTTTCTACGATTTCGCCATTGCCTAAAACGGCTGCAGCGGTGAAGTCAGGGGCTTGACGAGTTACCAGGACCATAATTACTCCTGTAATAGTAGTTCAATGGGTTGATGTAAAAGCAGGGGCCAGTATAAGGGCCACCACTCGGTGAGGGAAGGGTGAAAGACCAATCAATGAGATAGCTTCCACCTATCAAACCGAGAGAATAAATTCAGCAGTCTTTCAAAATAACCTTTTCGTACAAAAGGGCAAGGACAAAAAGCCACATTCCCTTAACTGAATGAGTAATAGGGTTTTTTATCCGGCGATCACAATGACTTGTTTCTGGCCTGTTCCATCATACGAGGATAAAACTGCCAGAACTGTGTTTCAAGCTGATGATACTGGCGTTCCACGTCGGCAAAGGAGCCAGCCAATGCGGCCAGCCGTGGGCGGCGGCTAGCCATGCCTGCCAATACATCGCTGATAAACGGCAGCTCGGCGTAACGTTCCAGCCAGCGTTCGGGCCAAAGATAGCTGTTCAGATTCTGGAAACGCTGCGGCGTTTGCGGCAGGTGCGGCACAATCACGCTGCGAGCTTGTTGGGTGAAGGTACGTAAGCTGCAGGTTGGCTCAAGCTGTTGCCAGTGGCGAGCCAGAAAGTGATCCCAGACCACGTCGAGCGTAATAGGGGCTACGCGGCGGAATTGCGGGCTGAAAAAGTCACGGCAGGCTTTGACTTCCGGCTGAATATCGGTCAGAACATCGACGCGCCGATGCATCATGATGCCAGCCACGACCGCCGGATCGTAATCACCTGCGGGGTTGCCGCGCACGAAATCGGCGAGCAGGTTGCCAAGCAGCGAGCTTTCTGCAAGCTGGGCCAAATGGAGATGAGCGAGAAAATTCATCTGCCAACTATAACCCAAGTCATGCAATTCCTCCTTATTCCTTGCTGCTTGTCGCCCGCGGCTTTAGACTGTACCGCCTGTTTTTTCCCAATTAGCTAGCTGAAGAAGTGAATACCCATGCGCGTCGCCGATTTTTCTTTTGAGCTCCCCGAGTCTTTAATTGCCCGTTATCCACAGCCTGAGCGCAGCGGTTGCCGTTTGCTGCAGCTGGACGGGCCAAGCGGAGGCCTGACGCACGGCGTGTTCACCGATCTGCTGGATAACCTGGAAGCGGGCGATCTGCTGGTGTTCAACAATACCCGCGTGATCCCGGCGCGCCTGTTTGGCCGCAAGGTCAGCGGCGGCAAGATAGAAGTGCTGGTCGAGCGGGTGTTGGACGATCATCGGGTGCTGGCCCATGTGCGTGCCTCTAAATCCCCCAAGCCGGGTACCGAACTGCTGCTGGGCGATGACGAAAGCATTGCCGCCACCATGGTCGCGCGCCATGACACGCTGTTCGAACTGCGCTTTAACGACGATCGTGACGTGTTCACCATCCTCAACGCGGTGGGCCATATGCCGCTGCCGCCGTATATCGATCGCCCGGATGAAGACGCCGACCGCGAACTGTATCAGACCGTCTACAGCGAAAAGCCAGGTGCCGTAGCGGCCCCGACTGCTGGCCTGCATTTTGATGAGCCGCTGTTGGCTGCGCTGCGCGCCAAGGGCATTGAGATGGCGTTTGTCACCTTGCACGTTGGCGCTGGCACCTTCCAGCCGGTGCGGGTAGAAACCATTGAAGAGCATGTAATGCATGCGGAATACGCCGAAGTGCCGCAGGATGTGGTGGATGCGGTATTAGCCTGTAAGGCGCGGGGCAAAAGGGTGGTTGCCGTGGGCACCACGTCGGTGCGTTCGCTGGAAAGCGCGGCTAATGCCTGCCAGGATGCGCTGATCGCGCCCTTCTTCGGCGATACCAGCATCTTTATCTATCCGGGATATCACTATCAGGTGATCGATGCGCTGGTAACCAACTTCCACCTGCCGGAATCCACCCTGATCATGCTGGTCTCGGCGTTTGCCGGCTATAAAAACACCATGAACGCCTATCATCAGGCGGTGGCCGAGCAGTACCGTTTCTTCAGCTACGGCGATGCGATGTTTATCAGCCGTAATCCACTGGCGGAAAGCGAATCCGTCGGGGAATAAATTCCCGGGCTACGCATAATGCGTGGTCCTGTTTTAATGACGTCAGACTGTATCTCTGACGCTGGAGGTTTTGTGAAGTACGAATTACAGACAACCGATGGCCGTGCTCGTCGCGGCCGCCTGGTCTTTGAGCGTGGCGTAGTGGAAACCCCGGCCTTTATGCCGGTGGGGACTTATGGCACGGTCAAAGGTATGACGCCGGAAGAAGTGAAAGACACCGGTGCGCAGATCCTGTTGGGTAACACCTTCCACCTGTGGCTGCGCCCAGGGCAGGAGATCATGAAGCTGCACGGCGATCTGCATGACTTTATGCAGTGGCACGGGCCGATCCTGACCGACTCCGGTGGTTTCCAGGTGTTCAGCCTGGGGGCGATGCGCAAGATTAAAGAGGAAGGCGTTTATTTCCGTAACCCAATCAACGGCGATAAGGTGTTCCTCAGCCCGGAAAAATCGATGGAGATCCAGTACGACCTGGGGTCTGACATCGTGATGATTTTCGACGAATGCACGCCTTACCCGGCGGATTGGGACTATGCCAAGCGTTCGATGGAAATGTCTCTGCGTTGGGCGCAGCGCAGCCGCCAGCGTTTTGATGAACTGAATAACAACAATGCGTTATTCGGTATTATCCAAGGCGGCGTTTACGAAGATTTACGTGATGTATCGGTAAAAGGGCTGGTGGAGATCGGCTTTGATGGTTACGCTGTGGGCGGTTTGGCGGTAGGTGAGCCAAAAGAGGATATGCATCGCATTCTTGAACACGTTTGCCCACAAATTCCAGAAGATAAGCCACGCTATCTGATGGGGGTTGGCAAGCCGGAAGATCTGGTTGAAGGCGTGCGTCGCGGCATCGACATGTTCGACTGCGTGATGCCAACGCGTAATGCCCGTAACGGCCATTTGTTCGTGACGGACGGTGTGGTAAAAATCCGTAATGCCAAGCACAAGGATGATACCTCCACGCTGGACAGTGAGTGTGACTGCTATACTTGTCGCCATTATAGTCGTGCCTATTTGCATCATCTCGATCGTTGCAACGAAATTCTCGGTGCCCGATTGAACACCATCCATAACTTGCGCTATTACCAACGTTTGATGGCGGGTTTACGCCAGGCCATTGAAGAGGGTAAATTAGAGCTGTTTGTGGCGGATTTTTATGGTCGGATCGGTAAACCGATACCACCTTTAAACGCTTGAATTAATAATTGAAAATTTAATGAGGGAATTTTAATGAGCTTTTTCATTTCCGATGCAGTGGCAGCAGCAGGGGCTCCATCTCAGGGGAGCCCGTACTCTTTGATCATTATGCTGGTGGTGTTTGGTCTGATTTTCTATTTCATGATCCTGCGCCCACAGCAGAAACGTGCTAAAGAGCACAAAAAACTGATGGACTCCATCGGCAAGGGTGATGAAGTGTTGACCACCGGTGGCCTGATTGGCCGTGTCACTAAAGTGGCAGATACCGGTATCATTGCCATCGCGCTGAATGACACCACGGAAGTGATGATCAAGCGTGACTTCGTGGCGGCCGTTCTGCCGAAAGGTACTATGAAGGCCCTGTAATTTTGTTTTCCCTAAGGGAACTGCCGTGCTAAACCGTTATCCTCTGTGGAAGTATCTGATGTTGATCGTGGTGATCCTCGTCGGACTGCTATATGCGCTTCCCAACATTTACGGAGAGGATCCGGCCGTACAGATCACTGGCGCGCGCGGAGTCGCCGCCAGTGAAACTACGCTGGACCAAGTCCGTACTGTATTAGAAAAAGACAACATTGCGAGCAAGTCGATTGCGCTGGAAAACGGCGCCATCCTGGCTCGCTTTAAAGATCCTGACGTTCAGCTGCGCGCCCGTGAAGCCTTGATGGCGGAGCTGGGTGACAAATATGTCGTCGCATTGAACCTTGCCCCGGCAACGCCTGCCTGGCTGGCGATGCTCAACGCCGAGCCGATGAAGCTGGGTCTGGATTTACGTGGTGGCGTGCACTTCCTGATGGAAGTCGACATGGACACCGCGCTGAGCAAGTTGCAAGAACAAACCATGGATACCCTGCGCAGCGAACTGCGTGAAAAGGGCATTCCTTACGCTGCGATCCGCAAGTTGGACAACAACGGCGTGGAAGTCCGCTTCCGTGACAATGCCGCTCGCGATCAAGCCATCAGCTACATGACGCCACGTCAGCGCGATCTGGTGCTTTCTGCCAACGGCACCAACACCCTGAAAGCAACGATGACCGACGCTCGCCTGAGCGAAGCGCGTGAGTATGCGGTGCAGCAGAACATTACCATCCTGCGTAATCGTGTTAACCAGCTCGGCGTTGCCGAACCGTTGGTACAGCGCCAGGGTGCCGATCGTATCGTCGTTGAGTTGCCGGGTATTCAGGATACCGCGCGCGCCAAAGAAATTTTGGGTGCGACCGCTACGCTGGAATTCCGTCTGGTGAACACCAACGCGGATGCGACCGCTGCGGCCAATGGCCGTGTGCCGGGTGACTCCGAGGTGAAATACACCCGTGAAGGCCAACCGGTTGTGCTGTACAAGCGCGTCATCCTGACCGGTGACCACATTACAGACTCCACCTCCAGCACCGATGAGTACAACCAGCCGCAGGTCAATATCTCGCTGGACAGCGCTGGTGGTACTGCCATGTCCAACTTCACCAAAGACAGCATTGGCAAGCCAATGGCAACGCTGTTTGTGGAGTATAAAGACAGCGGCAAGAAAGATGCCAACGGCCGTTCCGTGCTGGTGAAGCAGGAAGAAGTGATCAACGTGGCGAACATTCAGTCACGTCTGGGTAACAGCTTCCGTATCACCGGTATCAGCAACCCGAACGAAGCACGTCAGCTGTCGCTGCTGCTGCGTGCCGGTGCGTTGATTGCGCCTATCCAGATCGTGGAAGAGCGGACCATAGGTCCAACCTTGGGGCAACAGAACATCACCCAGGGCCTGGAAGCTTGCCTGTGGGGCCTGGTGGCTTCGATCGTCTTTATGGTGGTCTGGTACCGCAAGTTTGGCCTGATCGCCTCTACCGCGTTGATGGCTAACCTGGTGCTGATCGTTGGCGTGATGTCTCTGTTACCAGGGGCGACGCTAACCATGCCGGGGATTGCCGGGATCGTGCTGACGCTCGCGGTGGCGGTTGACGCCAACGTACTGATAAACGAACGTATCAAGGAAGAGCTGAAGAATGGGCGATCCATTCAGCAGGCGATCCATGAGGGCTATAAAGGCGCGTTCTCCAGTATCGTTGATGCCAACGTCACGACGTTGATCACCGCGATCATTCTGTACGCAGTCGGTACCGGTTCGATCAAGGGCTTTGCAATTACCACCGCAATCGGTGTGGCGACGTCCATGTTCACCGCGATTGTCGGTACCCGTGCCATCGTCAACCTGCTTTACGGCGGCAAGCGCATTAACAAGCTGTCTATCTGAGGAGTGCGTTGTGGCACAGGATTATACTGTTGAACAACTCAACTACGGCCGTAAAGTCTATGACTTTATGCGCTGGGATTACGTGGCCTTCGGCATCTCTTTGGTGCTGTTGGTAGCGTCGATCGCCACCATGTCCGTGCGTGGGTTTAACTGGGGTCTGGATTTCACCGGTGGTACGGTGATTGAAATTACTCTGGAACAACCCGCGAATCTGGACCTGATGCGCGATACGTTGGAAAAAGCCGGGTTCCAGGACCCGATTATCCAGAACTTTGGCAGCAGCCGTGACGTAATGGTGCGTATGCCACCGGCGGTCGGTACTGCAGGCCAGGAACTGGGTAACAAAGTTATTGGCGTGATCAACGAATCGGTCGATAAGAATGCGTCCGTCAAGCGTATTGAATTCGTTGGCCCGAGCGTAGGGGCAGAACTGGCACAAACCGGCGGCATGGCGCTGCTGGTGGCGTTGATCTGTATCCTGATTTACGTGGGCTTCCGTTTTGAATGGCGTTTGGCCGCGGGGGCCGTTATCGCCCTGGCGCACGACGTGGTCATCACCATGGGCGTGCTGTCGCTGTTCCATATCGAGATTGACCTGACCATCGTGGCATCCTTGATGTCGGTGATCGGTTACTCGCTGAACGACAGTATCGTGGTATCTGACCGTATTCGTGAGAACTTCCGCAAGATCCGTCGCGGTACGCCTTACGAAATCATGAACGTCTCGCTGACGCAGACGCTGAGCCGTACCATCATGACCTCCGCCACTACGCTGATGGTGGTTCTGATGCTGTACATCTTCGGCGGCGCGATGCTGCAGGGCTTCTCCCTGACCATGCTGATCGGTGTGTCTATCGGTACCATATCCTCTATCTACGTCGCCTCTGCGTTGGCGTTGAAACTGGGTATGAAACGCGAACACATGCTGCAGCAGAAAGTGGAGAAAGAGGGCGCCGATCAGCCTTCGATCTTGCCGTGATTGCCCGGTATGTGGCTGAGTAAGCCACGCACCGTCTGAACCCGATGCCGGTCAGTTTACGCTGATCGGCATTTTTTTTGCTCCTGTGCAGCCAGCAGGTTCAGCGAGCTCACCAATTCCGCCAGGCTGGTGGCCTGCATCTTCTCCATCACTTTAGAGCGGTGTACCTCGACGGTGCGTACGGCAACGAAGTAACGATCGGCGATGGCCTTGTTGGTCATTCCGGCGGCAACGCCGCTAGCGATATCACGCTCGCGTGAGGTTAGCGTACTGTAACGCTGCTGCAACTGGTAGCGCTCCACTTGGCGTTGAGAATGGGCGATCCCCCGTTCCAACGCGGCGATCAGCGGTGCGGTGGCAATCGGCTTTTGCAGGAAATCCAACGCCCCCAATTTCATCTCTGCTACCGCCATGGCGATATCGCCATGGCCGGTAACGATCACTACTGCCAGCGTACTTTCCCGCTCGCGTAGCCGCTGATGGATTTGCTGCCCATCGATCCCCGGCATGCGAATATCCAGCATCACGACGCCGCATTGGTAAGGGTCGACTTGGTCGATAAAGCTTTGGCTGTCGTTCCAGATCTTCACCCGGTAATCCAACCCTTCGAGTAAAAAGCGGCTGGCGTCGGTGACTGCCAGATCGTCATCGACCAGATGTATCAGCGCCATGGCGTGTTTCCTTTTTGATCCCAGGGAAGAGCAGGGTAACGCGTAGCCCCTGCCGTTGTGGCGATATCGAATAATTTTCCAGCGTCAGCTCCCCCTGCTGGCTCCTTAGCAGCCGCTGGCAGATCACCAGCCCCAGGCCAAGACCTTCAGATTTAGTGCTGCGAAAAGGCACGAACGGCTGTGCTAACTGTTCGGCGCTGAGGCCGCCGCCATCGTCTTCCAGTATCAGCGTCTGGCGATCGCCATCGGTTTCCAGCCTCAGGGTGATCTGCTGTGAACCGGCCTGCAGACTGTTACTTAACAAGTTGGTGAGCACCTGCTCCAACAGCGTGGCCTGGCTATACAACTGGCTTTTCGGGGCGATGATGATGGCCAACTGGCACTGAGGGTAATGCTGTTCGATGCGCATCAGCTTGATGACGTTTTCCACCAGGGGGCGCAGCGTTAGCCATTGTGCGCTCTCATGGTGTGGCGTTTTGCTGACCCATTGGCGCAGATTGACGATGATTTCTGCCCCGCGCTGCGCCTGTTGGCCAATCTGTTCGAGGATCGGCAACAGCTCGTGCTGCGGATCGCTGCGTTCAAGGCGAATACGGCAGCCTTCGGCATAGTGACGTATTGCCGCCAGAGGCTGGTTAAGTTCGTGAGCAAAGCCGGAGGCCATCTCACCCAGAGTGCTGAGACGTTGCGCCCGGGCTAGCGCCGCTTCTCTGGCCCGCAGCGTCAGATGCATTTGTTCTAGCTCGCGCCCACGCTGGCGTACCAAGTGGCCGATCCACAGGTGGTTAGTGCCAAGCAGTAGCATGCCCCCGGCGAGCGCGCCAAGCAGGAGCAGATGTTGCAATGCCCAACTGTGTATCTCTTGCCAGAGTGAACGCTGTGCCGGATGGCGATCCAGATCGCGCAGCAATTGATCTACCTGGCGAGATGAGGCGGGAGCGCCCCAGGCAGGGAGACCTGGGGTATCCATTTGCAACAGTTGGCGGGTCAGCTCGTCGACCAGGGGATCGGGTACGTGGTTCAAGGCGGCAAACGACCAGTTGGGATAAAGTACGCTACTGGTCAGGCAGGGCTGTGCGCTGGGTTTGGCCAGCAGGGCACGATAATCATTGGCTTTGAGTAATCCCTCTTTCTCCATCTCTTCCAGCAGACAAACCGGCACGATGGCCGCGTCCAGTGCCCGATCGCGCAGCAGATAAAGCAGGGCGTCCACCGGATAACCGCTGAAGTGCAGTTGCAGATCTTTTTCCGGATGTACGCCGGCGGCCAACAGTTCCTTATAGCCCAGAAGATAGCCGCCAAAGGCGTCAGGGGAGACCGCGCCCACTTTTTTTCCGGTGAGCTGATCGGCGTTGATCACTGGGCTATCGCGGCGTACCAATATCACGCTGCCTATTACGTTGTTTGAAGCGTTCTGCTGATTTTTCCCGGAGCGTAAGGACACCAACCAGCGTAACGGATAACTATTGTCCAACTGAATATACTGCGCCGGGTTGGTGAGCAGAAAATCGACCTGGCCGTTGCTGACGGCTTCCCCCATATCGGCCAGGTTCAGCGGCAACAGTTGAAAGCTTTCGTCTGGGAACTGACGGTTGAGATGGTTAATTAACGGCTGCCATTGGGCCAGCGCATGTGTATCGCCGCGTAATGCCAGCACGGCGATGGTCCATTGCCCCGCCCAGACCGGGCTCAACCAGCCGCATAGCAAGATCATCAGTACTGCCTTTTTCACATCATCTCCATTTTTATGATCTCGATCGCCAGCAGGAATTGTCCTGGATCAAGCCGCAGTAGGGAATGTGGTAAACCACAATATGGGCGGTCGTACGCCACTTTTACACTCCTTTGTATCAGCTCCCCGGTTGATACTTTTTGGGAGAAATCAATGGATAGTGGAAAACGGCAATTTTTACAACGCCTCGGTGTCCTGACCGCAGGAGCCGCATTGGTACCGCTGGCGCACTCCGGCTGGCAGCTGCAACCCGAGCGGCGTGAAGGCGACGGCAAAAAGCGTATGGCAATGTTGATCGATCTGCGCCGCTGTATTGGCTGCCAGGCCTGCACGGTTAGCTGCGCGGTAGAAAATCAGCTGCCGCAGGGGCAGTTTCGCACCAGTGTGCTGCAGTATCAGGTCGTCACGGATAGCCAGCGTATCCCCACCAACGTGCTGCTACCGCGCCTGTGCAATCATTGTGATAACCCGCCATGCGTGCCGGTCTGCCCGGTACAGGCGACCTTCCAGCGTGAGGACGGCATTGTGGTGATTGATAACACGCGCTGTGTCGGCTGCGCCTACTGTGTGCAAGCCTGCCCCTATGAGGCGCGCTTTATCAACCATGAAACCCAAACCGCGGATAAATGCACCTTCTGCGTCCACCGCCTGGATGCCGGACTGTTGCCTGCTTGCGTGGAATCCTGCGTCGGCGGTGCGCGCATGATTGGCGATCTCAACGATGAACAAGGCACTTTAAGGCGCACGCTGGAACAGCATCGAGGGGAGCTAAAGGTGCTGAAACCCGAGCAGGGGACGCACCCACAGGTGTTTTATCTGGGGCTGGATGAGGCTTTTGTCAGCCATGTCCGGGGACAACCGGCGCTGTGGCAGGAGGTACACTCATGATCCGTGAAGTGATGGCTCGCCCACAGGAGATCGCCTGGTTGCCCTGGGCGGTACAGTATTTCTTTTTCATCGGCCTGGCATGTAGCAGCATTGCCATTGCGGCCTGGCTACGCTGGCGTTCAGCGTCTGAGGCATCTCGGCTGGAGTTGACCGCCGTTTCGTTGGCGGTGGTGAGCGGCACTGTGGCTCCGTTGGCTCTGAGTGCGGATTTACATCAGCCCGCTCGAATCTGGCACTTCTATGCCCATTTTGCACCTTGGTCGTGGATGTCTCTTGGCTCGGTGTTTTTGCCGCTGTTTACCTTGCTGGTAATGGCCTATTTCATTTTGCTGCTGCGTTGCCAACTGAGGGCAAAAGCCCTGCCATTTTGGGCGCGCTGGTTACAGATCTGGCCCGCTTGGCAAGAAGAGAAATGGTTGCGCTGGATAGCCTTGGCCACGCTGCTTTCAGCCGTCAGCATCTTGCTCTATACCGGCCGCGAAGTGTCCGTGCTGCGTTCACAACCGTTGTGGTACAGCCTGTGGTTGCCTTGGCTATTGCTGCTCACCGCTATGCAGGCCGTTCCGCCAATGCTGGCCTACTGGTTACGTCACGAACCGCAATGGCAATCGCGCTTGGCACGCTATCAAGGGATCTCTCTGCTGTTGCTGTGCCTCTCCAGCCTGGGCTGGTGGTTGGACGGTAGTGACTCCGCTGCTGCGTTGCGTCAGTTACCCACCCAGGGGAGCGCTTGGTCATGGGTTGGCAGCACATTTGCCGTCTTGATCCTGCTATTGCTGGTTTCGGCTTGGCGATCGCGTCATCGGGCGCTAGGGACGGCAGGTCTGTTAGCACAATGCGTGGCAGCGTTGTTGCTCTGTTGGGGCGTGCGCTGGATGCTGCTGATGCAAACCCAGACACTGCCCAAGTTCAATATATTGTTCAACCCCTATGTGTTACCGCTCGGCAGCGAGGGGCTATTGGCCATCCTCGGTACCTTCGGGCTGTGGCTGGCATTGATCATCGGGGTTCGTGAATTACAGCATGGGTTGATGGAGAAAAAACGCTATGGCTAAGTCAACGCGTCGTCAGTGGTTGAAAGGCGGGCTCGCTTTGGGTGGGCTGGCCGTGTTTGGTGCCAGCTACAGCGAAATGGTGCAGAAGGTGTTTACCGGCCTGCGTGACGGCAGCAGTGGAAAACTGACGCTGGACCGGATCAGTGCCAATGCGTTACCGCCAGAAGGCCGTCAGCATCCCGAAGGCTGGCAGGCCAATCCGCAGCAGGCAGTTTCCATGACACAATGTTTTGGCTGCTGGACGCTGTGCGGCCTACGGGTGCGGGTCGATCGTGACAGCAATCAGATACTGCGCGTAGCGGGTAACCCCTATCATCCGCTGTCGCACGATCATCATTTTCCTTATCGTTTGCCCGTGAGTGATGCGCTCAACCGGCTAGGCGGTGATGCTGGTCTGGAACAGCGCTCAACCGCTTGTGCTCGCGGTGCAACTCTGCTGGAAGGGCTGACCAGCCCCTACCGGGTGCTGGAACCGATGAAACGGGTAGGGCCGCGCGGTGGCGGGCAGTGGCAGCGCATCAGTTTTGAACAACTGATCAAGGAAGTGGTTGAAGGCGGCGATCTGTTTGGTGAAGGGCCAGTGGAGGGATTACGGGCCATCCGCGATCTGCAAACGCCGCTCGATCCGGCACAGCCAACGCTTGGGCCGAAGGCTAACCAACTGCTGGTCACCAACGCAGGTGATGAGGGGCGGGATATCTTTATCAAACGCTTTGCACAAAACGCCTTTGGCACGCGCAACTTCGGCCATCATGGCGCTTACTGTGGTCTAGCCTATCGGGCAGGTTCCGGAGCGCTGATGGGCGATCTGGACAAAAACGCCCATGTGAAACCCGACTGGGATCATCTGCGCTTTGCACTGTTTCTGGGGACGTCACCCGCACAGTCCGGTAACCCGTTCAAACGGCAGGGGCGTCAGTTAGCCAATGCCCGCCTGCGCGATGAGTTCCGCTATGTGGTGGTAGCCCCGGCGCTGCCGTTGACCACCACGCTGGCCAACGATCATAACCGCTGGGTGCCGGTACTGCCGGGGACGGACTCAGCGCTAGCGATGGGCATGATCCGTTGGATTATCGACCAGGAGCGTTATAACGCCGATTATCTGGCGTTACCCGGCGAGGCGGCCATGCAGGCGGCCGGTGAAAAAAGCTGGTCGAATGCCACGCATCTGGTGGTGATCGATGACGATCATCCTCTGTGCGGCCAGTTCCTGCGTAAGTCACATCTGGTAGGTGGGGCTGGCGGTGATGAGGAAAGCCCTGCCTTGGTGTGGGACGCACAGCGAAACGAACCAATGCCCGCCACCGAGGCCATGCGTGGACAACTGCTGGTTGAGCAGCAGGTTCAACTGGCCGATGGCTCATCGGTACGGGTGCGCTCCAGCTTGCGTTGTCTGCAATTGGCGGCGCAACGCTTTACTCTGGCTGAATACAGCGCCCAGTGTGGCGTTAGCGCTGAAACCATTGCGGCGTTGGCCAAGGAGTTTACGTCCTATCAGCGGCAGGCGGCAGTGATCTCCCATGGCGGCATGATGAGCGGCAACGGTTTCTATAGCAGCTGGGCGGTGATGATGCTCAATGCGCTGATCGGTAACCTTAATCTCAAGGGGGGCGTTTCAGTAGGCGGCGGCAAGTTCAAGGAGTTTGCCGAAGGACCACGCTACAATCTCGCCACTTTCCCTGAGATGGTGAAGCCGAAAGGATTGGTGTTGTCGCGCAGTAAGCAGGCGTACGAAAAGTCAGATGAATATCGCCGCAAGGTGGAACAAGGTGTCAATCCTTATCCGGCGCGGGGGCCGTGGTATCCCTTTGTGGCTGGTCAGTTTACCGAGCAGCTAGCTCCGGCGCTGATGGGATATCCTTATCCGCTGAAAGCCTGGATCAATCATATGGGCAACCCGCTCTATGGTGTAGCTGGGTTGCGCGACGTGGTGGAGAGCAGGCTGAAGGATCCGCAGCATCTGCCGCTGTTTATTTCCGTCGACGCCTTTATTAACGAAACCAGCGCGTTGGCGGACTATATCGTGCCGGATACGCATAACTTTGAAAGTTGGGGATTTACCTCCCCTTGGTCTGGCGTAATGGTCAAGGCCAGTACCGCCCGTTGGCCAGTGGTGCCTGCGCGAACAGCCAAGACGGCGGATGGGCAGCCGATCGCGCTGGAGAGCTTTGTTATTGCGCTCTCGAAGGCCATGGGGCTGCCGGGATTCGGCGACGGGGCGTTGCAGGATGCGCAAGGTAACCCTTGCGGGCTGCATTGTGCCGAAGATTACTACCTGCGTGCAGCGGCCAACGTGGCGTTTGCCGGTGAGCCAGTGCCTGAGGCGACGGAGAGCGAGCTGCGCCTGACCGGCGTTGATCGTCTGCAACCGGCGCTGAATCAGGTGTTGAAACCGGACGAGCGGCTGCGGGTGGGCTATGTGCTGGCGCGTGGTGGCCGTTTCGCGCCTCATGAGCAGGCTTGGCAAGGGGAGGCGACCGGTCCGCAGTGGAAGCAGGGGCTGAATATCTGGAATGAAGAGGTGGCACGCCATCGCCATGCCATGACCGGGGAGCGCTATAGCGGCTGTCCAACCTATTATCCACCACGTTTTGCCGACGGCTCCGACGTGGCGCAGCACTACCCGAGCGAGGCGTGGCCGTTCCGGCTGATGTCGTTCAAGTCGCACCTGATGAGCAGCTCAACTGCTCCTATCGAGCGTTTGCGGGCCGTGAAGGCGGTTAATCTGGTCGCGCTCAACCCGCTAGATGCCGAGCGCTATGGGTTACAACATGGCGACCGGGTCAGGTTGCAGACGCCGGGCGGCAGCGTGGAAGCGCAAATCAGCTTGCTCGACGGGGTCATGCCGGGCGTGATTGCCATTGAACACGGTTATGGGCATCGTGAAATGGGGGCTCGGGTTCATTCGCTGGATGGGCAGGCATTGGCATCGGATCCACGCATTGCCGCAGGGATCAACCTCAACGATCTGGGGCTGGCCGATCCGACTCGCGAAGTCGGTAATAGCTGGCTGGACTGGGTCAGCGGGGCGGCGGTACGGCAGGGGTTACCAGCAAAGCTGCAGCGTTTGGGTTAATCTTGCTGGCCCAATCCCCGTGAACAACGGGGATTGGGTGACTCGTCGTATCAACGTTGAGCAATGGGCTCTATGCTATGCACACGGATATAGCCCAGTTGCGATGGCGTTACGCCACTCAGGCGCAGTTCAAAGATTTGCTCGGTTTTTGGCAGCAGCGAACTGGC
This sequence comes from Serratia sp. JSRIV004, assembly GCF_019968705.1. NCBI lineage: Bacteria > Pseudomonadati > Pseudomonadota > Gammaproteobacteria > Enterobacterales > Yersiniaceae > Serratia > Serratia sp. JSRIV004. The sequence continues at coordinate 1,522,127 of NZ_CP074140.1, forward strand.
GCTCTGAATTTGTTGCGACTGCGCCTGCGCGGTCAGAGGCATACCGGTTGCGGCATCCAGCTGGCCCCACTCCAACGTAGCGGTAAAGCCTGGCAGATATTGGCCTGAGAGCGTACGCACATACAGTATTGCCTGGCTGCCGTTGGCCTCGCTCTTCACATAGTTGAGCGACAGGCTAAGCTCACCCACGCTGCTGTGTAATCTGGCGGCATTATTGGCGGCTGGTAGCAGGTAGACGCCGCTGGTTGAGCTTTGGTTAAGCCGATTTTGGCGCTCCAGGGCGGTCGCCTGCTCGGTCAACTCCCCCAGCACCTGTTTCAGCTCAACCACCTGGTTGGTGAGTTTCGGCACTTCGCGGTTCTGTGCACAACCGGCCAGCAGGATCATGGCGGTGAGCAGACAAACCTGACGATAACGGATTGTCATAACGGCAATTTCCTCTTCAATCACACTGGCTACCAGCTTAGACCGATCGCTGGCCAAAGTCATGTCCAGTGCCTTTTAGGGGTGCTTTATTACTCAATGATGGACGCAATTCGCAACAAATGCCCGGCGGTCTTTGTTGTGGCGTTAGTTCGGGGTAAACTGTGCTCAACTATGTAAACGCTTATCAGGACGAGTTATGCATTGCCCTTTCTGCGCTGCCGTTGATACCAAAGTGATTGATTCCCGCCTGGTGGGTGATGGATCGCAGGTGCGCCGTCGTCGCCAATGTCTGGTGTGTAATGAACGTTTTACCACTTTTGAAGTGGCCGAACTGGTAATGCCACGAGTGATCAAAAGTGATGAGGTTCGCGAACCGTTCAACGAAGATAAACTGCGCCGTGGCATGCTGAAAGCGCTGGAAAAGCGCCCGGTCAGCTCCGACGACGTAGAAAACGCCATCAACCACATCAAATCCCAGCTGCGTGCTACCGGCGAGCGTGAAGTGCCCACCAAAATGGTCGGCAACCTGGTGATGGATGCGTTGAAGAAGCTGGATAAGGTCGCGTATATCCGCTTCGCTTCGGTATATCGCAGTTTTGAAGACATTCGCGAATTCGGCGAAGAGATCGCCAAACTGCAGGATTAACAGGATCCGCATGCAAAACGACGAATTCTATATGGCGCGCGCCTTTGAGCTGGCGCGCCTGGGGCGTTTTACCACCACGCCGAACCCGAACGTGGGCTGCGTGATCGTGCGCGATGGCAGCATTGTGGGTGAAGGCTTCCATTTGCGGGCCGGTGAGCCGCATGCGGAAGTACACGCTTTGCGCATGGCGGGGGAAAAGGCGCGGGGGGCCACGGCCTATGTCACGCTGGAACCTTGTAGCCACCATGGCCGTACGCCACCTTGTGCAGATGCTTTGATTGCCGCGGGAGTCAGCCGCGTGGTGGCAGCCATGCAAGATCCTAATCCGCAGGTTGCCGGGCGTGGACTATACAAGCTGCAACAGGCGGGCATCGAAGTGCGCCACGGCGTAATGCTGGCAGAGGCGGAAGCGGTCAATCTGGGGTTCCTCAAGCGTATGCGCACCGGGTTTCCCTATGTGCAGCTCAAGCTGGGCGCTTCACTGGATGGCCGTACGGCGATGGCCTCGGGGGAAAGCCAGTGGATCACCTCACCGCAGGCCCGGCGGGATGTACAGGAGTTGCGGGCGGCCAGTTCGGCGATCCTCAGCACCAGCGCAACCGTGTTGGCCGACGATCCTTCGCTAACGGTGCGCTGGGATGAACTGAGCAGTGAAACCCAGCAGATTTATCCGCGTGACAGCCTGCGCCAGCCGCTACGGATTATTCTGGACAGCCAGAACCGGGTCACGCCTCAGCACCGGGTCGTGCAGCAACCGGGGATGACTTGGTTGGCACGCCAGCAGCCAGACGATCGGGTTTGGCCAGCAGGGGTAGAGCAATTATCTTTCCCACTGCACGGCGGCGGTATCGATCTGGTGGTAATGATGATGCAACTGGCCAAGCGCCAGGTGAACAGCATCTGGGTCGAGGCGGGCGCACAGCTTGCCGGTGCGCTGCTGCAGGCTGGGCTGGTGGATGAGCTCGTCTTGTACATCGCGCCCAAACTATTGGGGGATAATGCCCGTGGGCTGTGTCAACTACCGGGGCTGACGCACTTGGCCGATGCGCCTGAGTTTGTCTTTAGCGAGGTGCGTCAGATTGGCCCCGATCTGCGCTTGCGGTTAACCGCCAAATAGAGAATGTAACCTTTGCCTGCCGGTGCAGCCGCGTTTTACAAAAGCGCCGCGCAGCCGGGCAAAGAATATGATAGAATCCGCCCCCCTGCGGGGTATTGAACCCATTTTTAAGGAAAGCCCATGAAAGTTATCGAAGGTGTTGTTGCTACTCCAAATGCCCGTGTGGCGATCGCAATTGCACGTTTTAACAATTTCATCAACGACAGCCTGCTGCAAGGTGCCATTGATGCACTGAAGCGTATCGGCCAGGTTGCTGATGACAACATCACCGTTGTTTGGGTCCCAGGCGCTTACGAGCTGCCATTAACCGCACGCGTGCTGGCTAACACCGGTAAATACGATGCGGTGATTGCTCTGGGTACGGTGATCCGTGGGGGCACCGCGCACTTCGAATATGTGGCGGGCGAAGCCAGCTCCGGTCTGGGCCAAGTCTCTATGAATACCGAGATCCCGGTTGCCTTTGGCGTGCTGACCACCGAAAGCATCGAACAAGCGATCGAGCGTGCCGGCACCAAAGCGGGCAACAAAGGCGCAGAAGCCGCCCTGACCGCACTTGAAATGATTAATGTAATCAAAGCTATTAAAGCCTGAATTTAGTTTAAGGGGAATTCCGTGAAACCTGCTGCTCGTCGTCGCGCTCGTGAGTGCGCTGTTCAAGCGATTTACTCTTGGCAGTTGTCTAAAAATGACATTGCCGATGTTGAACACCAGTTCCTGACGGAGCAGGATGTCAAAGATGTTGACGTCGCCTATTTTCGTGAGCTGCTGTCCGGTGTGGCAGTCAACGCAGGTATGCTGGATGGCCTGATGGCCCCCTTCCTGTCGCGCCAGCTCGAAGAATTGGGCCAGGTGGAAAGAGCCGTACTGCGCATTGCGCTGTTCGAGCTGAAAATGCGTGAAGACGTCCCTTACAAAGTGGCCATCAACGAAGCGATCGAACTGGCGAAAACCTTCGGCGCAGAAGATAGCCACAAGTTTGTCAATGGCGTGCTGGATAAAGCAGCCCCCAGCATCCGTAGGAAAAAATAAAATATAAGGCCGGGAAACCGGCCTTACTTCTTTGGAAGACGAATTATGGCATGTGGCGAATTTGATCTCATTGCCCGCTATTTTGACCGGTTCAAAAGTGTGCGCCGCGACGTACAGCTCGGCATTGGCGATGACTGCGCACTGCTTACAGTGCCGGAAAAACAGCTTTTAGCCATCAGTACCGATACCCTGGTTTCGGGTATTCACTTCCTGGCGGATATCGATCCCGCCGATCTCGGTTATAAAGCCCTGGCGGTTAACCTGAGCGACCTGGCCGCAATGGGCGCCGATCCCGCGTGGCTATCGCTGGCGTTGACGTTGCCGGAAGTGAACGAAGAGTGGCTCAAGGCGTTCAGCGATAGCCTGTTCGAACAGATGAATTACTACGGCATGCAACTGATTGGCGGCGACACTACCCGTGGCCCGCTGAGCATGACGTTGACGATCCACGGCCATATCCCGGTCGGGCGGGCGCTAACCCGCAGCGGCGCGCGTATTGGCGACTGGATTTACGTGACCGGTACGCTGGGCGACAGCGCCGCCGGGCTGGCAATCCTGCAGGATCGTTTGCAAGTGAGCGATCGGGCTGCTCAACAATATCTGTTGGCGCGCCATCTGCGCCCGCATCCGCGTGTGCTGCAAGGCCAGGCGCTGCGTGATTTGGCCAGCTCGGCGATCGATATCTCCGACGGTCTGATTTCCGATCTGAGACACGTGCTGAACGCCTCTGAGTGCGGTGCCCGTATCGAGCTGGATGAGTTGCCGCTGTCGCAGACGCTGACCAGCAATACCGATGAAGATCAGGCGTTGCGCTGGGCGCTGACCGGCGGTGAAGATTATGAACTGTGCTTCACCGTGCCAGAGATCAATCGGGGTGCGCTGGAAGTGGCATTAAGCCATTTAGGTGCGGATTACACCTGTATTGGCCAGATCGGCCCGCAGTCTGAAGGGATGAAGTTCTACCGCGATCAGCAAGAGGTTGAACTGCCTTGGAGTGGTTACGATCACTTCGGGAGCGCTCAATAGTTATTATTAAAGGTCGGAGGCGGCAAACCCCCGACCTTAGCTACGTTTCCACAGTCATCAATCGATGAGCCGGCGGATCAGTTCCAGCAGCGCAACCAGCGCTTTAAGAACGATGAGAACTTTATCAATCAAAGTTTTCATCCGTTTCTCCATCAAGTGGAGTGAGAACGCCGTTGCTTACTCATACGCTGCCTGTCACAACGGTTTATCCCGAATGTTAGTTAGGGATAGTTCAACTCCGGCCAGAGCACTGAAATCAGCACCACCTGTATTTCAGCCAGGACTTGAAGACGTCTATCCCACGCTGCGAAAGGCCAAAGTTTAACTATCACTATGACTAACCTCCTGATTATATCGGAGGGGTGAGTAAAAAACGAGCGTCAAATTGTACGAATTTGCACCTCTCAATCTTTTGTCTTATACTGGCCCGTGTTAGTTAGGGATAGTTCTACCCTGGTCAGAGTATCGGCCGAAACGCAAAAACCCGACCTCACCAGTCGGGTTTTTGCATTTTGGGTTACGCCTCTGCTGCTATTCAAAGCCGACCACATGATGCGGCACATAGGCCGTTTCTAACTCTGCAATCTCTTGCGATGTTAGCTCCAGATCAACGGCGGCTAAGGCATCGACCAAGTGTTCGCTGCGTGAGGCACCAATAATCGGCGCGGTAACCACTGGTTTACTCAGCAGCCATGCCAGGGCGATTTGCGCTCGCGAAACGCTGCGCTCTTCAGCAATAGTGGCTACGCGCTCGGCAATCAGGGCATCAACCCCTTCGGTAGCGTCATACAAGGTTTTGCCATATAGGTCGCTGACCAGACGCGCTGTAGTTTCGCCCCAGGGGCGTGTCAGCCTGCCACGAGCCAGCGGGCTCCAGGGAAGTACGGCAATCCCTTCGGCGGCGCATAGCGGGTGCATTTCGCGCTCTTCTTCCCGTTGGATCAGGTTGTACTGATCCTGCATGCTGACAAAACGTGTCCAGCCGTGCAGATCGGCGGTGTACAGCGCCTTGGCAAACTGCCAGGCGTACATCGAAGAGGCCCCGATATAGCGTGCTTTACCCGCTTTTACTACGTCATGCAGGGCTTCCAGCGTTTCTTCGATCGGGGTTTCATAGTCCCAACGGTGGATTTGCAGTAAATCGACGTAGTCGGTACCCAAACGCCGCAGGCTGTCGTCGATCGACTGCATGATCTTGGGGCGTGACAGGCCGCGCTCCAGGTTGCTCATGGCGTTATAGACTTTGGTGGCAATCACCACCTCGTCGCGGCGAGCAAAGTCGCGCATTGCCCGGCCAACGATCTCCTCGCTGCTGCCATCGGAATAGTTGTTGGAGGTATCAAAGAAGTTGATGCCCGCATCCAGCGCCTGCTTGATCAACGGGCGGCTGCTTTCCTCTGGCAGCGTCCAGGCGTGGTTGCCACGTGAGGGTTCTCCATAGGTCATACAACCCAAACAGATGCGGGAAATGTTGAGATCGGTGTTACCTAACTTTAGATATTTCATGCCTCTCTCCTGTGTACCGTTCAAAAAATAACTGTAGCGGAAAATGATGCAGAAATGATGGGCGTGGCGTTGAAGGGTGGGATTGATAAGGGCGCCCAGTGGGACGCCCTTTTGGTTAAATCATGCCAACCAGGTTTCGATCTGGCGCTGAATACCGGCCGCATCCAGGCCCAGATCGCTGCGGATCTCTTCCTGGCCGCCCTGTGGGATAAATTCATCCGGCAGGCCAATATTCAGTACGGGCACGACACGACGTTTGGCCATCAGCAGTTCGTTAACCCCGCTGCCAGCGCCGCCCATAATGGCGTTCTCTTCCAGCGTCACCAACACTTCGTGGCTGGCGGCCATTTCCAGCACCAGCTGTTCGTCCAGTGGTTTGACAAAACGCATGTCTACCAGCGTAGCGTTCATCGCTTCGGCGACCTGAGCGGCTTCCGCCAACAGGGTACCAAAGTTGAGGATGGCAATCTTTTCCCCTTCGCGACGCACGATGCCCTTACCGAGCGGCAATGGGGCCAGAGGTTCCAGCGTTGCACCCGTACCGTTGCCCCGTGGGTAGCGTACCGCACTTGGGCCCGTGTTATGGTGATAACCGGTGTACAGCATCTGGCGGCATTCGTTTTCATCACTTGGCGTCATGATCACCATGTTCGGGATGCAGCGCAGGAACGAAAGATCAAAGGCGCCCTGGTGGGTCTGGCCATCTGCACCGACAATCCCACCGCGGTCGATGGCAAACATCACCGGCAGCTCCTGGATCGCTACGTCGTGGATCACCTGATCGTAGGCGCGCTGCAGGAAGGTAGAGTAAATCGCCACCACCGGCTTGTAACCGCCGATCGCCAATCCGGCGGCGAAAGTCACCGCATGCTGCTCGGCGATCGCCACGTCGAAATATTGCTGCGGATAGTCACGAGAGAACTGCACCATGCCGGAACCTTCGCGCATGGCTGGCGTGATCGCCATCAGTTGGCTGTCTTTGGCCGCCGTTTCACACAGCCATTCACCAAAGATCTTGGAATAGGTTGGCAGGCCGCCAGCGCTTTTTGGCAGGGTGCCGCTGGCCGGATCGAATTTTGGCACCGCGTGGAAGCTGATCGGATCCTTTTCTGCCGGAGCATAGCCACGGCCTTTCTTGGTCATGATATGCAGTAACTGCGGGCCTTTCAGGTCACGCATGTTTTTTAGCGTAGCGGCCAATCCCTGCACGTCATGCCCGTCTACCGGGCCAATGTAGTTAAAGCCCAGCTCTTCAAACAGCGTGCCGGGGACCACCATGCCTTTGAGGTGTTCTTCGGTACGCTTGAGCAGTTCTTTGATCGGCGGTACGCCGGAGAGTACCTTCTTGCCGCCTTCGCGTAGCGTGGAGTAGAGCTTGCCAGACAGCAGCTGCGCCAGATGATTATTCAACGCTCCGACGTTTTCGGAGATCGACATTTCATTATCGTTCAGCACCACCAGCATATCCGGGGTGATGTCGCCAGCGTGGTTCATGGCTTCGAACGCCATGCCTGCGGTGATGGCACCGTCGCCTATCACGCAGACGGTACGGCGGTTTTTGCCCTCACGCGCGGCGGCCACGGCCATACCAAGACCCGCGCTGATCGAGGTTGAAGAGTGGCCAACGGACAACACGTCATATTCACTTTCGGCGCGCCACGGGAAAGGGTGCAGGCCGTTTTTCTGGCGGATGGTCGAGATGCGGTCACGCCGACCGGTCAGGATCTTGTGTGGGTAAGCCTGATGGCCAACGTCCCAAACCAGGTGATCGAAAGGAGTGTTGTAGACGTAATGCAGTGCCACCGTCAGCTCGACGGTACCCAGCCCAGACGCAAAGTGGCCACTGGAGCGGCTGACGCTGTCCAGCAGGTATTGCCGCAGTTCATCACACAACTTCGGCAGGCTTTCTTTTGGCAATGAGCGGAGCTCTTCAGGATTTTCCGCTAAGGCCAAGGTCGGGTATTTGGCTATATCAAGACTCATTCAGTACTCATATCAGAGGAGTTAATTGTCGCGTTCAATAATGAAGTTGGCCAATGCACGTAACGGTGCGGTGTTATAAGATTGTGTGGCCAACGAGTCTAATGCGGCCAAGGCTTCCTGATAGAGATCCCACGCTTTTAACTTGGCGCTGTCAAGCCCAAGTAGTGCAGGGTAGGTACTCTTGCCAAGCTGTTGGTCGGAGCCTTGGCGCTTACCGATTTTTTCGGTTTCGCCCACGACGTCGAGAATATCGTCCTGCACCTGAAACGCCAGCCCTATGGCGGCCGCGTAACGGTCAAGTTCAGGGAGTGCAGCACGGCCCGGCTCACCGGCGGCCAAAGCCCCCAAGCGAACCGCGGCACGGATCAGCGCGCCGGTTTTATGGCGGTGGATCTGTTCTAGTGCCTGTAGATCGATCTGCTTACCTTCGGCTTCCAGATCCAGCGACTGGCCACCGCACATACCGGCAACGCCGCTGGCTTTGGCCAGTTCGGAAATCATCGCCAGCCGATCGCGCAGGGCTACATCGGGCATGTCTGCGTCGGCCAGGATCGAGAAAGCCAGCGTTTGAAGGGCATCGCCCGCCAGAATCGCGTTAGCTTCCCCGAATTTGATATGGCAGGTTGGCTGGCCGCGGCGCAGATCGTCGTCATCCATCGCTGGCAGATCGTCATGGATCAGCGAATAGGCATGGATGCATTCCACCGCCGCCGCTGGGGCATCCAGATTCTCCAGGCTCAGGCCAAACATTTGCCCGGTGGCGTAAACCAGGAAAGGCCGTAGTCGTTTACCGCCCAGTAAGGCGCCGTGACGCATCGCCTCAACCATTTTGCCATCATTGAACGGCAGCGGAGCGATATAGCCAAGCAGTGCGCGATCGCTGCGCTGATGGAAGGCCTGTAACTGATCGTGGAACTCAGACATCGTAATTACTCAGCGTCCGGGGTAAAAGGGGTCAGTGCGGCATCGTCGTTCTGGTCGTTGAGCAGGATCTGTACTCGCTGCTCCGCCTGTTGCAGCTTCTGTTGGCCCTGGCGAGCCAATTGGACGCCACGCTCAAACTCATTAAGCGCATCTTCCAGAGGCAACTCGCCGGATTCCAGGCGGGTTACGATACTCTCGAGTTCGCTCAGAGAATTCTCAAAGCTGATGCTTTGCTCTTTACTGTCTGATTGTGCAGGTTTTTTCGCCATAGTTTTCTTTTTACATCATCATGTGAACAGTGGGGCCCGAGCCTATCCTAGCGGATCTTGATTAGCAAATCATGGCACGTCTATGTGGTTTTGTGCACGGCGCGCATGCAGATAGTGATATACTTCGCGCCCAGATAAGATTGATAAAAGCTCGGCCAGCCCGCGATTTTATCAATCTTATCGCCATTGTATACCTAATAGCCTTGCAGTGGCAGCTAACCACGGCCGCTGAAACCCATAGGGCAGAGGTATTGCCTCATTTTCATCAGACTATAAAGACCGCCATGAAGTTTATCATTAAATTGTTCCCGGAAATCACCATCAAGAGTCAATCTGTGCGCTTGCGCTTTATTAAGATCCTGACTACCAACATCCGTAACGTCCTGAAGCAGTATGATGAAACTCTGGCGGTTGTCCGTCACTGGGATTTTATCGAGGTGCGTGCCAAAAACGAAGATCAGCGCCCGGTGATTGCCGATGCTCTGACGCGTATTCCCGGTATTCACCATATCCTGGAAGTGGAAGATCGCGCCTATACCGATGTCCACCACATCTTTGAACAGACGCTGGAAACCTACCGCGAGCAGCTGGAAGGCAAGACCTTCTGCGTGCGGGTGAAACGCCGCGGCAAGCATGAGTTCAGCTCGCAGGATGTAGAGCGTTACGTTGGTGGCGGTTTGAACCAGCATATTGAAAGCGCGCGCGTCAAACTTTCTCGCCCTCAGGTGACGGTAAATCTGGAGATCGATGACGACAAGCTGATGTTGGTCAAGGCGCGCCGCGAAGGCATTGGCGGCTACCCGATTGGCACTCAGGAAGATGTGCTGTCACTGATTTCCGGCGGTTTTGACTCTGGTGTTTCCAGTTATATGCTGATGCGCCGTGGCTGCCGTGTACATTATTGCTTCTTTAATCTGGGTGGCGCGGCGCACGAAATTGGCGTCAAGCAGGTTGCCTACTATCTGTGGAACCGCTTCGGCAGCTCACACAAGGTGCGCTTTGTGGCGATCGATTTCGAACCGGTGGTCGGTGAGATCCTGGAAAAGGTCGACGATGGTCAAATGGGCGTGGTGCTCAAACGCATGATGGTACGTGCCGCTTCCCAGGTTGCTGAACGTTATGATGTGCAGGCTTTGGTGACCGGCGAAGCGCTGGGCCAGGTTTCCAGCCAGACCCTGACCAACCTGCGTCTGATCGATAACGCCTCCGATACCCTGATCCTGCGCCCGCTGATCTCGCATGATAAAGAGCACATCATCAACGTGGCGCGTGAAATCGGCACTGAAGACTTTGCCAAGACCATGCCGGAATATTGTGGTGTGATCTCAAAAAGCCCGACGGTCAAGGCAATCAAAACCAGGATTGAAGAGGAAGAAGGGCACTTTGACTTCGAGATCCTCAATCGCGTGGTGCGCGAAGCGCGTAACGTCGATATCCGCACTATCGCAGAAGAAACCAGTCAGCAGGTCGCCGAAGTAGAAACCGTGGCTGAATTCAGCGCTAACGAAGTGATCCTGGATATCCGCTCGGTGGACGAGCAGGAAGAGAAGCCGCTGCAATTGGCGCAGGTGGAAGTCAAACTGCTGCCGTTCTACAAGTTAGGCACGCAGTTTGCCGATCTCGATCAGAGCAAAACCTATCTGCTGTACTGTGAGCGCGGCGTAATGAGCCGTTTGCAAGCGCTGTACCTGCTGGAGCAGGGCTACGCTAACGTTAAAGTCTACCGCCCGTAATCTGCGTTGCAGGGTAGCAATGCCGTTTCTCTGGTGTTGCTATCCTTGACCACTTCCTCTGCTTGATCCTCTTTTTTCTCTTTCCCCTCGAATAACTTTGACATAGTGGCTTACTTTGGTTTATTTATTGTTACGTTATAACATATCTTTTGTGTGGATTGGGAAAGGAGCAGGTTAATGCAGTTGAAAAAGTTGGTGGCGATACTGCCTTTTTGGTTTGTCAGCCATTCGCAGGCCCATTCGTTATGGGTTAATGCGTTACCCGCTGCGGGCGGGCAGAGCACGATAGAGCTCGGTTATGGAGATGAGTTCCCTACCGCAGAAGCGATCCCTGAAGATCGCCTGCACATTTTCGCACCGGCACAGCTGATCGGTAAGAATGGGGATCTGATGCTGAAGCCTGGTAAAGAGAATTACCAGTTCGTGACGGAAAAACCGTTAGCCAAGGGTAGCTATGCCGCTATCGCTATCTATAACCCCACCTATTGGTCGAAAAATAAATCGGGATGGCAACAGCAGAGCAGGACGGAAATGCCAGACGCGCTTTACTGCGAGCGGGCCTCCATGTTTGGCAAAACCATTGTGAACATCGATGGGGCGACAGAGACCGCAGTCATCAGCCAGCCGCAGGGGTTGCAGCTGGAAATTATCCCGTTAGCCAACCCGGCCACCATCAAGCCAGGGCAGCCGTTGCCAATACAGGTATTGTATGACGGGAAACCGCTAAAGAATGCCGATGTGACGGCGACGTTTGCCGGATTTGGCGACCCACACGAGCACCACGGGCATACGCATAGTCATGCCAAAGCCTTTTTGAATCAGACCGACGGCAAGGGCAAAGTCAACGTTTACCCGCTGAAGGCAGGATATTGGGTAGTCGAAACCGAACATAAACGGCCTTATGCGGATAAGGCGAAATGTGATGAATCCGTGTTGCTTTCAACGCTGACCTTTACCATCAGCGAATAAGCCATTGGCTTGGCAGGCCAACTGGCCTGCCAATATTGCTTCAATCGCGGAAGTCGTACATGCCGGGGATCAGTACCAGCTGTGCCGCTATCTCAGCCGCTTTGGCCTTACCCAACAGCAAATCGATCAGTTTCAGGGCAAACTCCATCGAGGTGCCTGGCCCTTGACTGGTGAGCAGGTTGACGCGTGGGTCGAACACGACGCGTCTTTCCATCCACTGCTCTTCCGGGATTTGCTCTTTCAGGCCAGGGAAGCCGGTCATATTGCCGATCGGGAACAGTTGGTGATGCTGCAATACCAAGGCCGGTGCCGCACAGATGGCGGCGACAATATTGCCTTGCAGATGCATCTGGCGAACTTTTTCCACCAGCAACGGGCTGTCGCGAAAACACTCTGCTCCCTTGATACCGCCAGGTAAGACGATGGCGTCAAAGTGGTCATCAACAATTGCCACCAAGGGGGCGTCTGCCAGCAGCTTGACGCCGCGTGAGCAGACGATGGTCAGGCCACCATCACTGGCAACGCTGGCGGTCGTTACTTTGACACCGGCGCGAACCAGCAGGTCGATGGTGGTTACGGCCTCGGTTTCTTCACTACCAGGTGCCAGGCAGACCAATACCGATGCGCTCATAGCTATTTTCCTTGCGTTTAATGATTTCAAACAGCCGGGTATTTTCTGGCAACGGAATGCCGTGGCTGCGTCCGCGACGCAGCAAATAACCGGTAATGTAGTCGATCTCGGTGTGCCTTTGAGAACGGATATCCTGGAGCATTGAGGAGATGTTGTCCGCCGTTGACTGGATCACCTGCATCACATAGAACACCAGGCTTTCGCACGAGGTGTGGTGACCTTCCATCTCCATCACGCTAGCCACTTCACGGCAGATAAGCTCTATCTGCTCAGGGTAGCGTTGTAGATCGCCGTTACGGCAGTCATACAGCACGGTTAGCGGGTTAATGACGCAGTTGACCGCCAGTTTGCGCCAACTGGCCGAAGCAATATTGTTATGCCAGGCAACGTCGGGCAGAGCCTGGTGCAGGATCTCTGCCAGATGGCTGAGGTGGGTGGCTTGCTGGGTCGTTGGGCCGATGTGGGTGGTGCCGTTGGCGACGTGCACAATGGTGTTACCATCGTGGCGTGCGGCATGGGTGGTAATTCCCTGAAGCACCGGCTGGCTGTGCGGTGGCAATTCCTCTTGAGTCCCTATGCCGTTATGCAGCAGCAAAATGGCACAGCGAGGGTTTAATTTGGGCAGTAATGCTGTCACCGCGCTGGAAACCTGCCAGGCTTTCAGCGTGACCAGCAGCAACTCACTTTGCCGCAGGTGTTCAGGATCGTTGGTGGGTAAATTACGGTTAAACGAGGTGCCGTCGGGTTCAATGACGTTGACCGCACAAAATGGCTGGGGCACCCGTAACCATCCCTGTACATCGTGGCCCTGCTGATAGAGTTTGGCTAGCCACAGTTGTCCGAGCGCGCCGCAACCAAGAATGGTTATTTTCATTTCATCTCCCTGGTTTTCGGAAAGACCACTGATGCATCCTTTTGATTATAGGCTTTTCTGTTGTTGAACGTCTTGTTCAGGCATATATCTGAATTTTGCCTGAAACCGCAAAGCGGGTATCATGCACGGCAACGAAATCATACAGCACCCATTCAGGAGGAAGAGAAGTATGCCATCTTTCGACATCGTTTCCGAAATTGATATGCAGGAAGTTCGCAACGCCGTTGATAACGCTACCCGCGATCTCAGCACCCGTTGGGATTTCCGTAACGTACCGGCCAGCTTTGAGCTGAACGAGAAAGACCAAAGCATTAAGGTCGCCAGCGAGTCTGACTTCCAGGTGCAGCAATTGCTCGATATCCTGCGCGAAAAACTGATGAAACGCAGCATTGAAGGCGGTGCGCTGGAAATCCCGGAAGAACTGACCCACAGTGGCAAAACCTACAGCGTGGATGCCAAGCTCAAGCAGGGGATCGAAAGCTCAATGGCGAAGAAGATCGTCAAGCTGATCAAAGACAGCAAGCTGAAGGTACAGGCGCAGATCCAGGGTGATGAAATCCGCGTTACCGGTAAGGCACGCGACGATCTGCAAAGCGTGATGGCGCTGATCCGTGGTGCCGATCTGGGACAGCCGTTCCAGTTTAAAAACTTCCGCGATTAAGTTGTGCAGGGCCGGTAAACCGGCCCTATTGTTTTAAAGCGCTGCGATCAGGGCTTCCAACTGACCGCGATTGGTCTGTTTGGTATCTACCTTCACGTAAGCGCTGCGTTCCTCGGGAACTACGACCGCTTCCGCTACCCCCGGCTGAGCCAGCAAACGGCTTTGCAACGCCGAATCTTTTACCGCCAGTTCAGACAACGTGATACGCAGGCTGCTGACGTAAGGCGGCTCTTTCATGGTGCTGCTGACCACAAACCAGACGGCGGCTAGTACCGCACCGGCGATAAAGACCAACCCTGCTCCCTGAAAACCATATAACCAGCCGCCCACGCTGCCGCCGATGGCCACGCCAATAAACTGGCTGGTAGAGTAAACCCCCATCGCCGTGCCTTTATAACCCGCCGGGGACTCTTTGCTGATCAGCGAAGGCAGGATGGCCTCCATGACGTTAAACGCCATAAAGAACAGCTGCACTCCGGCAATGATGCCCCATAGATGCTGGCCAGAAAACCACAGCACCACCTCGGCGCAAAACAGTACCGCCACGCAGCCCATAAAGACCTGCTTCATACGGCGGTATTTTTCCGCATAGATGATAAACGGCACTACGGCAATGAAGGAAACCAGCATGGTGACCAGATAGACTTTCCAGTGGTCCGCAGCGGCCAGCCCAGCTTTTTCCATCGCCAACGGTAAGGCAACGAAGCTGGACATCAGCAAGATATGCAGGCACAGGATGCCAAAGTTGAGTTTCAACAGCCGCGAATTGTTCAGCACCTTGCTAAAACTGCCCCGCACGATGCTCGATTCCCGGTTCAGCACGTGTTCGTCGGCAGAAGGGACGACCAGTAAGGTAATCGCGATACCAGCCAGTGACAGCACGGCAATCATCCAGAACAGCGCATGCAAACCGAAAGCATGGGTCACTATCGGGCCCACCACCATGGCGATAGCAAAGGTGATACCGAAGCTGATGCCGATAAACGCCATCGCCTTGGTACGGTTCTGTTCGCGGGTTAAATCCGACAGCAGCGCCATTACCGCAGCGGCTATCGCCCCGGAACCCTGCAATGCACGGCCAAGAATGATGCCCCAGATAGAGTCGCTTAAGGCTGCGATCACGCTGCCAAGGGCGAAGATCAGCAGCCCGCCGACGATCAGTGGCTTACGGCCAACGCGGTCCGAAATCAGGCCGAAGGGGATCTGGAATACCGCCTGCGCCAGGCCATAAATACCGATAGCCAGGCCGATCAGTGCCTCGCTGGCACCGTGCAGCGCCATCCCATAGGTGGTCAGTACCGGTAACACCATAAACATGCCAAGCATGCGCAGTGAGAATACGGTTCCCAAGCCCCAGGTCGCACGGCGTTCTTGGGGCGTCATTATATTGTCGTTCATCTTGACCTCAGTAAAGCCTATTCCAACGGGCTAAGTAGGGGGACTTAGCCTGTTGGAATAGCCTCGGCAAAGTTGCGTCATTCTAGTGCGAAGGGCAGGGGGGGTAAATCGAATGTTGTTTAACAGATATTACAGTTGGCGTGCTTTTCTCTGAAACAAATAAAATGGGCCGCTGAGCGGCCCATTCGCAGACATCCGCTGTTTACCAAGCGTAGGTTAACAGGGTTTCTGGTGTAGCACTGGCACTGAAATCGATCGACATCATTACGCTAAGTGAAGTAATGGCCACGATTGAGAACACAAACAGTTTGCGCGCCCAGACGCTGTCATTTTCCGCTTTGTAGCCGCGTAACGCCATGCCCAGCCACCACACGCTCACCGCCGCTGCGACGATCAGGTATTTGTAGCCAGCATAACCGCCCAGGGTCAGCATCAGCGTGGCGATCATAAACGCCAGGATGTAGAGCGTAATATGGTTTTTGGCAACGGAGATGCCTTTCACCACCGGCAGCACCGGGATATTGGCTGCCTGGTAATCTTTAAAGCGGAAGATGGCAATCGCATAAGAATGCGGCATCTGCCACAGGCTAAAGATAGCCAGCAGGATCAACGCACCAGCGTCAAACTCGTTAGTGACCGCGCAGTAGCCAATAACCGGTGGCGCAGCTCCAGACAGGCTGCCGATCAGCGTGCCATATACCGAGTGGCGTTTCATGTACAGGCTGTAAACGCCGACATAAACCACAAAGCCCATCACCGCCAGCCACATGGCCAGCGGGTTGGCTGCGATATACAGCAGTGCAAAACCAGCAATACCCAGCAAGGTAGCGTAAACCAGGCTCACACTCGGCGCGATCAGGCCTTTTACCAGCACCCGGTTCTTCGTTCTCTCCATTTTCTTGTCGATGTCGCGGTCAATGTAGTTGTTAAATACACAGCCCGAGGCAACCACCAACGAGACCCCTAACAGGGTGGCGAGAAACAGGGGATAGTCGATGCTCCCTTTGGAAGCGAGCAGGAATCCCCCGACGACAGAAATTAAATTACCGAAAATAATTCCTGGTTTAGTTACTTGCAGGTATTGCTTAATCATCACGTCCAGCTCTGCTCTTAATCGACCATCATGTTGATGTTGAGGTTGTACATAATCCAGAGTGAACCCACAACAACGATACCGATGATCATAACGGTGAACAGCAATGCCACCAGGTTCCAGCGCTCTTCCGATGAGGTGTTCATATGCAGGAAGTAAACCAGGTGAACGATCACCTGGATAACCGCCATGCCGACCACAACCGCCAGGATGGTGGAGTGAGAGGCGCTGCCGCTCATCACCATCGCAAATGGAATTACCGTCAGGATGACCGACAGGATAAAGCCGGTCAGATATGACTTCACGCTACCGTGGCTTGCGCCGCCGTGAGAGGTATCATGGGATGAATGGCTCATTTACATTACCCCCAGCAGGTAGACAACGGTAAATACGCAGATCCAGACCACGTCCAGGAAGTGCCAGAACAGGCTCAGACACATCAGACGGGTTTTATTGGTTGGGTTCAGGCCACGCTTGCTCACCTGAATCATCATGATGATGATCCAGATCAGGCCGGTGGTTACGTGCAGACCGTGAGTACCTACCAGCGCAAAGAAGCTGGAGAGGAACGCACTGCGGTCTGGGCCGTAACCTTCGGCGATCAGGTGATGGAATTCATAGATCTCCATCGCCACGAAGCCGAGGCCAAACAGGAAGGTCAGGAACAGCCAGGTGTTAACGCTGCTGACCTTGCCCTTGTTCATGCCGATCATCGCCATACCGTAGGTGATGGAGCTGAACAGCAGGAGGAAAGTTTCAACCAGTACAAAATTCAGGTCGAAGATATCTTTCCCAGTGGGACCGCCAGCGGTCCCGTTCACCAGTACTGCATAGGTTGCGAACAAGCTCGCAAACAAAATACAGTCGCTCATCAGGTAAACCCAGAATCCGAAGACCTTGGTTTCTCCTGCATCGTGGTGCCCATGCTCGACATGGGCTGCGCTATGGTTGGTCAGAGTATCAGTTGACATGTTTCACGCCTGCTTTGCTGATTTGTTCATAGTGTTGGTTTTCAATGCGCTCGATCTCATCAACCGGCACATAGTAATCAACATCTTCATCGAAGCTCTTGACGATCCAGGTCACGATCATGCCGACGAAGCCAGCAATCGCCATCCACCAGATATCCCAGATCATCGCGAAACCAAATACCAGGCTGAAGCCAGCAATAATCACACCGGCGCCGGTATTCTTCGGCATATGAATCGGCTCGTACTTCGCGGGTTTCTTATAGGCTTCGCCTTTTTCTTTCATGTCCCAGAACGCATCACGATCGTGAATTTCTGGCACTACGGCGAAGTTATAGAACGGAGGTGGTGAAGAGGTTGACCACTCCAGCGTACGTGCACCCCACGGGTCACCGGTCAGATCGCGGTTTTGCTCGCGGTCGCGGATACTGACGTAAACCTGGATCACTTGGCACAGAATACCGCAGGCAATCAGCGCTGCACCGCCAGCCGCAACCAGCAGCAGAGGGTGGAACTCAGGATTGATATTCTGGCTGATACGGCGAGTCATCCCCATGAAGCCCAGTGCGTACAGCGGCATAAAGGCGACGAAGAAACCGATGATCCAGAACCAGAATGCGCGGATACCCCAGGTCTCATTCAGACGGAAGCCGAAGGATTTAGGGAACCAGTAGGTCAGGCCAGCGAAGCAACCGAACACCACACCACCGATAATGACGTTATGGAAGTGGGCAATCAGGAACAGGCTGTTGTGCAGCACGAAGTTGGCACCCGGTACCGCCAGCAGCACGCCGGTCATCCCACCGATGGAGAAGGTGATGATGAAGCCCACGGTCCACAGCATCGCGGAGTTAAGCTGAATACGGCCCTGGTACATGGTGAACAGCCAGTTGAAGATTTTCACCCCGGTCGGGATGGAAATGATCATCGTGGCAATCCCGAAGAAGGCGTTAACGTTGGCGCCTGACCCCATGGTAAAGAAGTGGTGCAGCCAAACGATAAACGACAGGACGGTGATCGCGATGGTTGCCCATACCAGTGAGGTATAGCCGAACAGGCGTTTCTTCGAGAAGGTGGCGGTAACTTCAGAGAACACACCGAACACTGGCAGAACCAGGATATACACCTCTGGGTGACCCCAGGCCCAAATCAGGTTGATGTACATCATCATGTTGCCGCCCATATCATTGGTAAAGAAATGGGTGCCCAGATAGCGATCCAGGGTCAGCAACGCGACGGTGACAGTCAGAATTGGGAAGGAGACAATGATCAGCACGTTGGTACAAAGTGCTGCCCAGGTGAATACAGGCATCTTCATCATCGGCATGCCAGGGGCACGCATCTTCAGGATGGTGGCGAAGAAGTTCACACCGGTCAACAGGGTACCCAGACCGGAAATCTGCAGACTCCAGATCCAGTAATCGACCCCGACGCCAGGGCTGTATTCCTTACCCGACAACGGTGGATAGGCCAACCAGCCGGTCTGCGCGAATTCACCAACACCCAGCGAGATGTTGATCAAGACCACGCCGACCACGAAGAACCAGAAGCTCAGGGAGTTCAGGAACGGGAAGGCAACGTCGCGCGCACCGATTTGCAACGGCACTACCACGTTCATCAGACCCACCACGAAAGGCATCGCCATGAAGAAGATCATGATGACGCCGTGCGCGGTAAAGATCTGGTCGTAGTGGTGCGGCGGCAGGAATCCGGCCTCACCGGCAGACGCGAGCGCCTGCTGGCTACGCATCATGATGGCATCAGCAAAACCACGCAGCAGCATAACCATAGCCACGATGATGTACATGATACCGATTTTTTTATGGTCGACCGAAGTCAGCCATTCGCTCCACAGCCACTTCCATTTGCCGAAATACGTGATCAGCGCCAGCAGGGCCAGCCCGCCAACGATGATTGCAGCAACGGTGACCATGATGATCGGTTCATGCAACGGAACCGCATCAAGTGTTAATTTTCCCAACATCAGATTATTCCTCGGCTCCGGCGTGAGCATGTTCACTCATGTCCATACCCTGGCTCATGTCCATGCCCTGATGCGCGGAAGCTTCTGCGCCTTTGTGCATGTGCATATCACCCATGAATTTGCCAATTGTCTCTTTGAACAAATTCGGTTTGACACTGGAGAAGTACTCAACCGGGTTGTTTTCACTCGGCTCTGCCAGTTTGTTAAAATCGCTGGTGGCGTTAAGGGTATTAGACGATTCTTTCACCTTGGCTACCCACTGATCGAAGTCGCCTTCGGTCGGGGTGACAATGGCGGTGAATTTCATGCCGGAGAACCCACGGCCACTGAAGCTGCTGGAAATACCATCGTATTTGCCTGCTTCGTTGCCGATCAGGTGCAGTTTGGTCTGCATCCCGGCCATCGCATAAATCTGCCCACCTAACTGAGGAATAAAGAACGAGTTCATTACCGAGTTAGAGGTGACTTTGAATTCGACGGGAACATCTTTCGGGAAAGCCAGCTCATTAACGGTCGCGATCCCCTGCTCTGGGTAGATGAACAGCCATTTCCAGTCTAACGATACCACTTCGATGGTCATTGGCTTTTTGTCGGCGACAATCGGCCTGAATGGATCCAGCGCGTGGGTTGTTTTCCAGGTTATGGTGCCAAGGATGGCGATGATAATGATTGGAATGGTCCAGACGACCGCTTCAATCTTGTTGGAGTGTGACCAATTCGGACTGTACTTGGCGCTCTTGTTGGAAGCACGATACTTCCAGGCAAAGGCAAATGCCATGAAGATCACTGGCACCACAACGATCAGCATCAAGCCGATTGCCGTGAGGATCAGTCTTCGTTGCTCAACACCTATTGCTCCTTTGGGATCCATCAACACCATATCGCAACCGCTTAGCAGAACGGTGGCGACAATTAAGGATAACATCCCAATACTTTTATTGTATTTCTTAAGTCTCATCTAACGACCCCAATTACCAAGGCTCTATATTGTCGTTTCATGTGTGCGGGCATTTTACGGGAAGGTTGCAGTACTGTAAACATACTTAAGAGAGTGTCAGCGGCTTGTTGACACTTTCTGTTAAGGGGGTCACACATGTAACGTAAGGTGACAATTTACTAATGGCAACAACGTGTTGGCGAGCTGAATCGTTCCGGGGGGATGCTATGTCATGGAAAACCAAGGGTATGTCAGGATATGGCGTCAGCGGTGGCGATGTTTGAATAGGCGCAAAAAGGTTTATTTAATGTAAAATTTTTGTTTTGTTGAGGTGAATTAAAATCTATTTCCGAGCGTTTTACTCGGGTAAAAAAATAGCTTTGGCGAAAATATTAAATTTTTAACGAAATAAATTCGCTTTTCTGATGCTTTTTTGTTGGCCGAATTTTATCGGCCAACAAAAAAATCACGCTAATTGCGTTCGGCGCAACGCCAGGTAGTCCAACAGGCTGCCCATGATAATCCCCACCAGGCTCAGCATGGCACCGGTTTGCAGGAGCTGCACGGCGAGGTCGGGCCAGTTGGTCCAATTCAGCGCGTTGGCGATCAGCAACAGCAGCCATACGCCTAGCAGCGAGCAGCCGATGCCCAACAGACGCAATGCCCAGCGGTAGGCGGCACGAAACTCAGTGCGTGGCATGAAGTTGTCGGTACGTTGCGTGTACTCCAATGTCTGGCGGCAGATTAACAGCAGCAACAGGCCTGGAACCGCAGCCGCGATGGAGAACAGATAAAACAGTGGCCAGCCATGGGCGGTCACGAACCAACCGGCAATCGGCCCGACGTAAACACGGCCAACGGCGGAGAGCGCCGAGAGCAGGGCAAACTGGGTGGCGGAAAAGGATTTGTTGCACAGGGTCATCAGCAGGGCGACAAAGGCTGCCGTGCCCATACCGCCACACAGGTTTTCCAGGAAAATGGCGCTGCCCATCGTCAGGATGTTTTTAGCGGTGATCGCCAACAGCCAGTAACCGATGTTGGACACTGCCTGCAAAATGCCGAACAGCATCAGCGCCCGGAACAGGCTGAGACGCTGCATCAAGACGCCGCCGAACAGGGCCCCGATGATGGTGGCAAACAGACCGAGCGTTTTGTTCACCAGGCCGACCTCGCCGGCATCGAAGCCGACGCCGCGGATCAGAAAGGTGGTACTCAAACTCCCGGCAAAGGCGTCACCCATCTTATACATCACGATCAGCAACAGGATCAGCCAGGCATTGTTACGGGCGAAGAAGTCACGCAGCGGAGCGACTACTGCCATCTCGAGGGTGCGCGGTGCAGGAATGCTGTCGTCCGGTTCTGGTGCCATCAGCGTAGCGGCTACGCCAATTAGCATCAGCCCGGCCATTAACCAGTAAGTCGCCTGCCAGCCGAAATAGCGATCGGCCAGCCACAGGGCCAGCCCGCCGGAAACCAGCATTGCCAGGCGATAACCCAGTACCGAGACTGCGGCCCCGGCACCACGTTCTTCGGCCGCCAGCAGATCGGTTTTGTAGGCGTCAAAAACAATATCCTGTGAGGCAGAACAGAATGCCACCACCACCGCCAGCGTGGCCAGCCACCACAGGTGCTGTGACGGATTCATAAACCCCATCGCCACGATGGCCACTACCAGCAGCAACTGGCTGATCAACAGCCAGCCACGCCGCCGCCCAAGGAACGGGGGAGTGTAGCGATCCATAAACGGAGACCAGAGGAACTTGAACACGTAGGCCTGACCTACCAGTGAGAAGATACCAATGGTTTTCAGATCTAGGCCTTCGACGGTCATCCAGGCTTGCAGCGTGCCGGAGGTCAATGCCAGCGGAAGCCCCGAGGCAAAGCCCAACACCAACAGGATGACGGAGTTACGCTGGGTAAAAATATTCAGATACTGTTTCGACATGAGATCCTGGTCTGCGTTGCCCGGAAGTACAGGCAACGCATTGCCTGATTAACGTGCGTTTTGCTTGATAAAGTCGTTGACGCTGGTGTCTTGAGCCATATCGGCGATGACGTCACCCAGCACGGTGTTGACCGCATCGGTGATTTTTTCATTGCTGGCGGTGAAGGCACCCTGCACGTTATAGGTAGAACGGTAGTTCTTCACCTGCTTGTTGCCGTTTTTGGCCTGCGCGATGATTGAAATATCCGCTTTGGTGGTGATGTTGTAGCGCAGGTTGCCTTGGGAAACGTCGGCAAACAGCGTATTCACCACGATCTGCAAATCAACCGCACCTGATGGCCCAATCATATAGCCACGCGCGCCCATTTGCTTTTCCAGCACTTCTTGTAGCAGGAAGCGCAGATCGCGCGATGGGGTCAGGGTGATCAGTTGGCCGTCACGGTTCACTTTGGCCAGCGCCTGGTCTGGGCGTTGATCGGCACCGTTAATGCTGATGGTGATCCCTTGCAGGGTTGGGTCCTGCTGTGGCAACACGATCTTCGGGGTTACGTTCAGGGTATTGGTGCTGGTAGCACAGCCAGCCAACAGCAGTGCAGCCAGCAGCGGAAGACAAAGTTTTTTTAACATTATGACTGTCTCATCAATCGTGGTTTTATACCCGGTGCTGTTCAAGCCCGCGGGCAGGGTTGTGGGTGCTTGATAATCAAAGCGCTAGAGTCAACGATAAATTGCCGCCATCATAGCATTGCCAACAACGGGGGGAAGTGTTGAAGGTGGCCGTGACGTAAATTTTTCCTCAACCAGAATAAAAACAGGCTTTTTTGCGAGGCTCAATCGGATAAACCTCAACTGAGCCGCTTTTGTTGATGCTTTTTACAGCAAAGAGCGGTGGGATTTACGATAGCCATGTTCTGCAGGGGGCAAAACCGACTAATATTAAAGTAGAACCTGGTAGCCTGCCGGTGTTGTAAGGAGATCCTATGATCCGCGAGCAAATAGAAGCAAAGTTAAGGGCGGCGTTTGAACCCGCGTATCTGGAAGTGACTGATGAGAGCTATCGGCATAATGTTCCCGCTGGATCCGAAAGTCATTTCAAAGTGGTGTTGGTGAGCGACCGCTTTGTCGGCGAACGGTTCCTGACCCGCCATCGCTCCATTTATGGCGTGTTGGCGGAGGAACTGGAAAACGGCGTACACGCGCTGGCATTGCATACCTATACCTTGAAAGAGTGGGAAGGGCTGCAGGATACCGTTCCGGCTTCACCACCTTGTCGTGGGGCGGGCACACTGGCTTAATACCTAAAATTTACGGTATCAGTGGAACTTTTACCCGTATTTAAGGTATTACTACTGACGAATTTTGCAACGGCCTGCGGGCCGTTGCTGTTTTTGACGACGACAAAGCCGAAGGCGTTTGCAGCTCTGATGGCCATGGCATCAAGGTGTTTGGGCGAAAAATCGGCAAAAGTGTGATTTTTAACGCGCCAGTGCTGCCTTGCCATCCTCGACTAGCTACGCTTGCGCCGCTATAATGTCGCGTCTATTTTTTCCGGAATGGTTTCGGAACGCTCTCGACATCAGGGAACTCGGTTTTTAATGTAGCCGTCCTGGTTCTTGGAACGGAGTTGACCGAGCACTGTGATTTTTTTGAGGTAACAAGATGCAAGTTTCAGTAGAAACCACTCAAGGCCTTGGGCGCCGTCTCTCTATTACTGTACCCGCTGATGTTATCAATCAGGCAGTAAAGAAAGAGCTGATCAACGCAGCTAAAAGCGTACGTATCGACGGTTTCCGTAAAGGCAAAGTGCCAATGAACATCGTCGAACAGCGTTATGGCGCCTCCGTCCGTCAGGACGTGCTGGGCGATCTGATGCAGCGCAACTTTGTTGACGCGATCATCAAAGAGAAAATCAACCCGGCCGGTGCACCAAACTACGTACCGGGCGAGTATAAAGAAGGCGAAGATTTCGCTTTCACCGTGGAATTCGAAGTCTATCCAGAAGTTGAGCTGAAAGGCCTGGAAAGCATCGAGGTTGAAAAACCTGTAGTTGAAGTTAACGACGCGGATGTTGATACCATGCTGGAAACTCTGCGTAAGCAGCAGGCGACCTGGAAAGACACCGACGGCGCAGCCACTGCTGAAGACCGCGTGACCGTTGACTTCACCGGCTCTATCGACGGTGAAGAGTTTGAAGGCGGTAAAGCTGCCGATTTCGTTCTGGCTATGGGCCAGGGCCGCATGATCCCAGGCTTCGAAGAAGGTCTGGTGGGTCATAAAGCCGGTGAAGAGTTCACCATCGACGTCAACTTCCCAGAAGATTACCACGCAGAAAACCTGAAAGGGAAAGCGGCCAAGTTCGCTATCGTGCTGAAGAAAGTTGAACAGCGCGAGCTGCCAGAACTGACTGAAGAGTTCATCAAGCGTTTCGGCGTGGCTGATGGTTCTCTCGCCGGTCTGCGTACCGAAGTGCGTAAAAACATGGAGCGCGAACTGAAAGGCGCCGTGCGTAACCGCATCAAGACTCAGGCTATCGACGGTCTGGTCAACGCTAACGAAATCGACGTGCCAGCGGCACTGATCGACGGCGAAGTCGACGTTCTGCGTCGTCAGGCTGCACAGCGTTTTGGTGGCAACGAGAAGCAAGCGTTGGAACTGCCACGCGAACTGTTCGAAGAGCAAGCCAAACGTCGCGTTGTGGTCGGCCTGCTGTTGGGCGAAGTGATCAGCACCAACGATCTGAAAGCCGATGAAGAGCGCGTTAAGACCCTGATCGAAGAAATGGCTTCCGCCTACGAAGATCCGAGCGAAGTTGTTGAGTTCTACAGCAAAAACAAAGAGCTGATGAACAACATGCGTAACGTTGCTCTGGAAGAACAAGCGGTAGAAGCCCTGCTGGCTAAAGCGAAAGTGACTGAAAAAGCCACTACCTTCAGCGAGCTGATGAACCAGACTCAACAAGCTTAATGCTGGTTGATGCCAGGAACGGCCTGATGGCAGGTCCATTGCCGTAGCAGGGAGTTCCTTACAAGGCCCGTAACTTTGGTTACGGGCTTTTCTTTTGCCACGTGACTGATTAATCTCGGCTTAACTGTGGCAATATGCACTATATTTATTGGGACGAGGATGAGTGGCGGTAGCGGAAGGCCAGTGGTTGTGACCTTGCCTGCCACACAGGGATGTTGGTGAAATTGTTCACCGGGCTTGAAATTCGCTCTGTGACCCCCCAATTCCTACAACAGTATGGGCCGCTTTATCCGCCTGGCGGAATGATAGCGCCGTCAAATCAGTGTGGAGCCTGTCGATGGCTTGAACGTAGTCATGATGGCCGTTCTCAAGTAGAATCGACAGACAATGGCGCCAAGGCAATTTCTATTAGGAGACGGTAATGTCATACAGTGGCGAACGAGACCAATTTGCACCTAACATGGCACTGGTGCCGATGGTGGTAGAGCAGACTTCGCGCGGGGAGCGTTCTTACGATATTTATTCCCGCCTGCTGAAAGAGCGCATTATCTTCCTGACCGGCCAGGTTGAAGATCATATGGCTAATCTGATCGTGGCGCAGATGTTGTTCCTCGAGGCAGAAAGCCCAGAAAAAGATATTTTCCTGTATATCAACTCACCGGGCGGCGTGATCACGGCGGGTATGTCAATCTATGACACCATGCAGTTTATCAAACCGGACGTCAGCACCATCTGTATGGGGCAGGCGTGTTCCATGGGGTCGTTCTTGCTGACGGCAGGCACCAAGGGCAAGCGTTTCTGCCTGCCAAACTCCAGAGTGATGATCCACCAGCCGCTGGGCGGCTACCAGGGCCAGGCAACGGATATTGAAATCCATGCGCGTGAGATCCTGAAGGTGAAGGCTCGTATGAATGAGCTGATGGCACAGCATACCGGCCAATCGCTGGAGCAGATCGAACGTGATACCGAACGTGACCGCTTCATGACGGCGGAAGAATCGGTAGAATACGGTCTGGTCGACAGCATTCTGACGCACCGCAGCTAAAACTATACCCAAGGGCCGCAAGCTGTAGAGCGTACCTGCCGCCTGAAGGGTTATTAGGTAGCGCGCGGCTTGCGGGCCGATAGGCTATAGTATTCAGAGCGGGCCTGGCTCGCTTTAAACAGCGTTATCGGCGTTCCCGGTATAAAGTTTGGGCGCATTGTCGCCGCGTAATGGTGCGGGACAAAGACAAAAGAAGAGGTTTGACTCATGACAGATAAGCGCAAAGACGGTTCAGGAAAGTTGCTGTACTGCTCTTTCTGCGGCAAAAGCCAGCATGAAGTGCGTAAGCTGATTGCCGGTCCGTCAGTGTATATCTGCGATGAATGTGTTGATCTGTGTAACGACATTATTCGCGAAGAGATTAAAGAAGTTGCGCCGCATCGCGAGCGTAATTCATTGCCGACACCGCACGAAATTCGTCACCACCTGGACGATTATGTTATCGGCCAGGAACAGGCGAAAAAAGTGCTGGCGGTGGCGGTCTATAACCACTACAAACGCCTGCGTAACGGCGATACCAGCAATGGCATCGAACTGGGCAAAAGCAATATTTTGTTGATCGGCCCAACCGGTAGCGGCAAAACCTTGCTGGCAGAAACGCTGGCACGTTTCCTGGATGTGCCTTTCACCATGGCCGATGCCACGACGTTGACCGAAGCCGGTTACGTGGGTGAGGACGTGGAAAACATCATCCAGAAACTGTTGCAGAAATGCGACTATGACGTGCAGAAAGCCCAACGCGGCATCGTCTATATCGATGAAATTGACAAGATTTCACGTAAGTCAGACAACCCGTCCATCACCCGTGACGTTTCGGGCGAAGGCGTGCAGCAGGCGTTGCTGAAGCTGATCGAAGGCACGATTGCGGCGGTTCCACCACAGGGTGGGCGTAAACATCCGCAGCAGGAATTCCTGCAGGTGGACACCTCCAAGATCCTGTTTATCTGTGGCGGTGCGTTTGCCGGCCTGGATAAGGTGATTGGCCAGCGCGTTAACACCGGTTCCGGTATCGGTTTTGGTGCCACGGTGAAGGGTGAATCTGAAAAAGCCACCGAAGGCGAACTGCTGTTGCAGGCAGAGCCGGAAGACTTGATCAAATTTGGCCTGATCCCGGAATTCATCGGTCGTCTGCCGGTGGTTGCCACCCTCAGCGAACTGAGCGAAGAGGCACTGATCCAGATCCTGAAAGAGCCGAAAAACGCCCTGACCAAGCAGTATCAGGCGTTGTTCAATCTGGAAGGGGTCGATCTGGAATTCCGTGAGGAAGCGCTGAACGCCATCGCCAAGAAGGCCATGACGCGTAAGACGGGTGCCCGTGGTCTGCGTTCGATTGTCGAAGGCGCGCTGCTGGACACCATGTACGATCTGCCGTCGCTTGAAAGCGTAGATAAAGTGGTGATCGACGAATCGGTGATCGCTGGCCAATCCAAGCCGTTATTGATTTACGGCAAACCGGAAGCGCAGGCTTCTGGCGAATAATTAGCCAGTCAAACCAGAAAGTTAATCGTAAAAGGGGGATTTTATCCCCCTTTTCTTTTTCTCTACATTGTTACCGTTGAATGTCAGAGATTCATCCCCATATACTCATAATCCAGATTTTGTGAAACGTTTGATGCTGGCGTCTCATGAGATCCCCCTAATCCTGGCGGAAATTAAACTAAGAGAGAGCTCTATGAACCCTGAGCGTTCCGAACGCATTGAAATCCCCGTGTTGCCATTGCGCGACGTGGTGGTTTATCCGCACATGGTGATCCCGTTGTTTGTTGGCCGGGAAAAATCGATTCGGTGCCTCGAAGCCGCAATGGATCACGATAAAAAGATCATGCTGGTGGCGCAGAAAGAGGCCTCGACGGATGAACCTGGCATTAACGATCTGTTCTCGGTCGGTACCGTTGCATCGATTTTACAGATGCTGAAACTGCCGGACGGCACGGTCAAGGTGCTGGTCGAAGGTTTACAGCGTGCGCGTATTACCACGCTTTCCGACAGCGGCGAACACTTCGCTGCCCAGGCTGAATATCTTGAATCACCGGCTATCGACGAGCGTGAGCAGGAAGTCCTGGTGCGCACGGCGATCAATCAGTTTGAAGGCTACATCAAGCTGAACAAAAAAATTCCACCGGAGGTGCTGACGTCATTGAACAGCATCGACGACGCTGCACGCCTGGCGGATACCATCGCTGCGCATATGCCGCTGAAGCTCAGCGACAAGCAGTCGGTGCTGGAAATGTTCGATATCACCGAGCGTCTTGAGTACCTGATGGCGATGATGGAGTCGGAAATTGACCTGCTACAGGTTGAGAAGCGCATCCGTAACCGCGTCAAGAAACAGATGGAAAAGAGCCAGCGCGAGTACTATCTGAATGAGCAGATGAAGGCGATTCAGAAAGAACTGGGCGAGATGGACGACACGCCGGATGAACACGAGGCGTTGAAGCGCAAGATCGAAGCGGCCAAAATGCCGAAAGAAGCGCGTGAGAAAACCGAAGCGGAACTGCAAAAGCTGAAAATGATGTCGCCGATGTCTGCGGAAGCGACCGTCGTGCGTGGCTATATCGACTGGATGATCCAGGTGCCGTGGAATGCGCGCAGCAAGGTGAAAAAAGACCTGCTCAAGGCGCAGGAAGTGCTTGATACCGATCACTACGGCCTGGAGCGGGTCAAAGACCGCATCCTTGAGTATCTTGCAGTGCAGAGCCGCGTCAGCAAAATCAAGGGTCCGATCCTGTGTCTGGTAGGGCCTCCTGGCGTGGGTAAAACCTCGCTGGGGCAGTCGATCGCTCGCGCGACCGGCCGCCAATATGTCCGTATGGCGCTGGGCGGCGTACGTGACGAAGCAGAGATTCGCGGTCACCGCCGGACTTACATCGGCTCCATGCCGGGTAAACTGATCCAGAAAATGGCCAAGGTTGGGGTGAAAAACCCGCTGTTCCTGCTCGATGAGATCGACAAGATGTCATCCGACATGCGTGGCGATCCGGCTTCAGCCCTGCTGGAAGTGCTGGATCCGGAACAGAACGTGGCGTTTAACGATCACTATCTGGAAGTGGATTACGATCTGTCCGACGTGATGTTCGTGGCGACCTCGAACTCGATGAACATCCCGGCACCGCTGCTGGACCGTATGGAAGTGATCCGTCTTTCTGGCTACACCGAAGACGAAAAGCTGAACATCGCCAAACAGCACCTGTTGCCGAAGCAGCTTGAACGCAACGCGTTGAAGAAAGGCGAATTGACGGTAGATGACAGTGCCATTATCGGCATCATCCGCTATTACACCCGTGAAGCCGGGGTGCGTAGCCTGGAGCGTGAAATTTCCAAGCTGTGCCGTAAAGCGGTCAAGTCGCTGCTGATGGACAAGAAGCTCAAACACATCGAGATCAACGGCGAGAACCTCAAGGACTATCTGGGCGTTCAGCGTGTTGATTACGGCCGTGCAGACACCGAAAACCGCGTAGGCCAGGTAACCGGGCTGGCGTGGACGGAAGTGGGCGGCGATCTGCTGACCATCGAAACTGCCTGCGTACCGGGCAAAGGCAAGCTGACCTACACCGGTTCTTTGGGTGAAGTGATGCAGGAGTCGATCCAGGCCGCGTTGACCGTGGTACGTGCACGTGCAGAGAAGTTGGGCATCAACGCCGATTTCTATGAAAAACGTGATATCCACGTCCACGTGCCCGAAGGGGCGACGCCGAAAGACGGCCCAAGCGCCGGTATTGCCATGTGTACCGCGCTGGTTTCCTGCCTGACAGGCAACCCGGTGCGCGCCGATGTGGCGATGACCGGCGAGATCACCTTGCGTGGTCATGTGTTGCCGATTGGCGGCCTGAAAGAGAAGCTGCTGGCGGCACACCGTGGCGGTATCAAAACCGTGCTGATCCCTTACGAGAACAAGCGCGATTTGGAAGAGATCCCGGACAACGTCATTGCCGATCTGGAGATCCATCCGGTACAGCGGATCGATGAAGTTTTGAACATCGCACTGGTCAATCCGGCCTTCGGCGCACAGCCGGTAGCGGTAAAATAGTGACGTATAGCAAAAACCATTGATAAAACTCATGCTGGCAAGCCAATTCGGACTTGCCAGTATTTTTTTGTGCCGCTAAGTTAGATCCCTGTCGGCTCGCGTTTCGCTGCCGTTTGGTGGCTTGCCAAGGCACGACGGGATTGATATAACAGCAGCGCTGTCGTAACCGTAGGGATTTTTTCGGTGCGACGTTTTGAATTCTAGAGGGGATGATAGAGTGAATAAGTCACAACTGATCGACAAAATTGCCGCGGGTGCTGATATTTCTAAAGCGGCAGCAGGGCGTGCTTTGGACGCCATTATTGCTTCCGTTACCGATTCCTTGAAAGAAGGGGATGACGTGGCTCTGGTTGGTTTCGGTTCTTTCACCGTGCGTGAGCGTTCAGCTCGTACCGGCCGTAACCCGCAAACGGGTAAAGAGATTAAAATCGCGGCAGCCAAAGTTCCGGCTTTCCGTGCAGGGAAAGCCCTGAAAGACGCAGTAAACTGATTACGGCGTTTAATCGCATCGCGTCGCCGGTAAACAATCACCTGACGCAGCGGTATTGGTAAGGTAAGATATAAGGCGCATCAGGTTGATGCGCTTTTTTTATTTTTGTCGCAGGGAACGCGCCTGCACAAGGGTTGTTAATCCACATCACAGCGGAGTGTTGTCACACTATGATGGACAATTTACGCGCGGCTGCTAACCACGTCGTGCTAAAAATCATCCTGGGGCTGATTATCTTGTCATTTCTTTTGACTGGAGTAGTCAGCTATCAGGGAAGTGCCGGCGATTACGCTGCGAAAGTAAATGGCCAGGTGATCGAACGCGCCCAGCTGGAACAGGCTTTCCAGAGTGAACGTAGCCGGATGCAGCAGGAACTGGGTGACCGTTTCTCTGCCATGGCTGGCAACGAAGGCTACATGCAGCAGATGCGCCAGCAGGTGCTGTCTCAACTGATCGACAAGTCGCTGCTGGACCAGTACGCGAAGACGCTGGGCCTGAGCGCCAGTGACGATCAGGTGAAAGAGGCCATCCGTCAAGAAAGCTATTTCCAGACGGACGGCAAATTCGACAACGCCAAATATCTCGACCTGATTACCCGTTCGGGCTTTAGCGCCGATCAATATGCGCAATATACACGCCAGCGGTTAATCAACCAGCAGATGATTCAGGGCTTCGGCGGCTCCGATATCGTCCCACCAAGCGAAGCAGAGTCTATGGTTGCTCTGGTCCTGCAAGAGCGCGAAGTGCGCCTGGCGACGATCGATCTCAATGCCATGATGGCCAAGCAAACCGTCACCGACGAAGAGCTGAAGGCCTTCTTCGAGCAGAATAAAAACAGCTTCATCGCGCCAGAGAAGGTGAAAGTGAGCTTTATCCCGCTGGATGCCGCGGCATTGCAGGATACTGTGACCGTTACCGAAGCGGATATCAGCGCCTATTACGATGGGCACCAGAGCAGCTTTGGCCAGCCGGAACGCAAAAAATTCAGCGTGATCCAGCTGAAAACTGAAGCGGATGCCAAAGCGGTATTGGAAGAGCTGAAAAACGGTGGCGATTTCGCTGCGTTGGCGAAAGAGAAATCTACCGACATCATCTCGCGCCGTACCGGTGGCGAAATGGACTGGATGGAACCAGATACCACGGCAGACGAACTGAAACAGGCAAACCTGACCGAGAAAGGCCAACTGTCTGGCGTAGTGAAGTCTTCAGTGGGTTACCTGATCGTGCGCCTGGACGATATCAAGCCAGCGCTGGTGAAGCCATTGAGCGAAGTGCATGATGCTATCGCCAAGCAGCTCAAGCAGGAAAAAGCGGTAGATGCCTACTATGCGCTGCAGCAGAAAGTCAGCGAGGCGGCGACCAGCGATAACGAATCCCTGGCCTCAGCGGAAGAAGCTGCGGGTATCAAGGCGGCTAACACCGAATGGTTTACCCGTGACTCGGTACCTGCTGCGTTGAACTTCAAGCCGGTTGTGCAGGCCATCTTCGATGGTTCGCTGATTGGCGAGAACGGCGCACCAGGCAGCAACTCTGACGTCATCACCGTTGACGGTGACCGTGCATTCGTGGTTCGCGTTGTGGCCCATCAGCCGGAAGGGATTGAACCTTTCGACAAGGTGAAAGATCGCGTAACCGCGATGGTCAAACACAACAAGGCACTGCAAGAAGCCAAGCTGCAGGGTGAAAAACTGCTGGTTGAGCTGAAGCAGGGCAAAGGCGATGAGGCGATGAAAGCCGCTGGTCTGAGCTTCGGCAGCGTACAGAAAATGGCACGCGCCCCGGAAGACAGCCAACTGGTGGAAGCCGTTTTCGCACTGCCGCACCCGGAAGCCGGTAAAGTGGTTTACGGCATGTCACAGGATGCTCAAGGGAACGTGGTGTTGATCGCTCTGGATAGCGTTAAGCCAGGCACTCTGCCAGCAGACGAAATGAAAACCTTCGTCAGCAACATGGAGAAAGGAAGCGCTAGCGTGACCTTCGATGCCCTGCTGACTAACCTGCGCAAAGAAGCCAAGATCAAAATGGGTGCCGCTGAGCAGCAACAGCCGTAATCTCCGCTCTCTGGTTTTGTAGGGGGCGCAGCATGCTGCGCTCGTATTCCTCCCTGCAGTGGACGGGAATAAGCACCGCATTTCTTTGCAACAGCTTGCAATACTCAAAGGCCGCTTTCGCGGCCTTTTCCACATTTAAACTCTGCCATTTGCCGATCTTCCGCCGCTGCGGCAAGGTATCCAAGCTGTCAAACACAAGGAGGATACAGCATGCAACTTAGCGAAAATAAAGCCATTATCCGTTTTACCGTTATTCGCCAGCTACTCTTGGCGGCGGCGTTGTTTGGCCTGATAGGGAGCTCGGCCATTGCCGCAGAGAAACCCTCTCAAGGGCAACCACAGGCCGCGGTGGTGTCGCCTAAGGTCAGCCTTGAAGCGCAAAGCGAGGGTGAAGCCAAGGTCAGCATTAACCAGGCAGATGCAGAGGCGCTAGCCACCGTGTTGAACGGCGTAGGGCTGAAAAAGGCAGAGGCCATAGTGCGCTACCGCGAACAGAACGGGCCGTTTAGCGAAATAGACCAGCTACAGGAGGTGCCGGGGATCGGCCCCTCCCTGGTGGAAAGAAATCGTGATCGGCTGAAAATGTGATCCCGCTCGCGGCTGCGTGGCAAAGTGCCCTCGCAGCCGCGCTGCTCTGCTACATTTTACAGGTCATACCAGTCGTCCATCGCAAACTCTTTGCCAAGCCCTGCGGTATCAGCATGCGGTCTGCAAGGAGGGATATCACTGAACGGGTATGCCGGTATTAATTTGTTATCACCAGAGCAGGAGCGGTCGTTTCACTATGCAGACTTATATCAAAGTTCGTGGCTATCATCTTGATGTCTATCAACACGTTAATAATGCCCGGTATCTGGAATTTCTGGAGGAGGCGCGCTGGGAATGGCTGGAGGATCTGGATGCTTTCCACTGGATGACGCAAAACAACATCGCGTTTATCGTGGTGAACATCAATATCAATTATCGTAAGCCTGCCGTATTGGGGGATAAGCTACGCATCGATAGCCAGATGCTGCAACTCAATGGCAAGAGCGGCGTGCTGAGCCAGCAGGTATTGCTGGAGCCGGAGGGGACCGTGGTCGCCGACGCGACGCTGACCTTTGTCTGTATCGATTTGAAAACCCAGCGGGCACTGCCGATTGAAGGCGCACTGCGTGAACACCTGGTGGCACTACAACAAAAGGATCAGCAGGCCTGATTGACTGGGCGACGCTATCGCCGCCCATAAACGAGTTCAAACCAAGCCGGTTTTCCGCTTCAGGCTGGCCATCACGCCGACCTTGTCCTGTTGATACTGCTGCAATCCGTTGGCGCGCAGGTGGCAGGCCGCACATTCACCACAACCGTCGCCTTGAACGCCGTTATAACAGGTGAGCGTCTCATGGCGAACACGTTCCAATTGTTGATAATAGTCCGCCAGCGCCCAGGTCTCAGCCTTGTTGAGCCACATCAGTGGAGTTTCAAAGCGAATATCACGGGCGATCCCCAGCACGATGGCCTGATTCAGAGCCTTAACAAACTCGTCGCGGCAATCCGGATAGCCCGAGAAATCCGTCTCGCACACGCCGGTGATCACGGCTTCGGCTTCCACCTGGTAGGCATAAATCGCCGCCAGGGTGAGGAACAGGATGTTGCGCCCCGGCACAAAGGTGCTTGGCAAGGCATCGGTCTGCGAGCTGTCGTAGGTGGGGACCGGAATGTTATCGCGAGTCAGGCTGCTGATGGCCAGCTCATTGAGCAACCCAACGTCCAAAACCTTGTGCGCCTTGGCTCCCAGGGTTTGGCATAGGGCCTGGGCCACCTCGATTTCGGCGCGGTGACGCTGGCCGTAATCGAACGTGATGCAGTGAACTTCATCATACTGTTGCAATGCCTGGATCAAGCAGGTCGTGGAGTCTTGTCCACCGCTAAAAACGACGACTGCGCGTTTCATAAATCTACCTTCTGGCTAGGGCCATTCCCGATGCACATTCGGGCGGCCGGTTTATGCCCTTTACTCCCAGGCTAAAGCGTTACTGGCCTGAACCTGGCGCTATTGGGCTTCATAACACACATGCGGGATGCTATCAGAAATGCTCGCCACAGCGTAGGGCAACCTAATCATCCAGCGGTGGTGGCAGCCAAGCCTGGCAAAAATCAAACCAGCCATAGGCGGTGAGCATCACGCCCTGTATGCGGGGAGGGGCACTGACCTGATACTGATAATTGAATAGGGGCGTGAGGATCGCCGCCCCCATCAACTGTTGATAATACGCTTTTAGCTGGCTGTAGCGTTGCAGTGGTGCTGGGCATTGCTGGATCTGTTGCAGGGTTCGCTGTTGGTATTGCCAATCCTCTTCTCGCAAAATCCCTTGCCACAGCAAATCGCGACGTAGCCAGCTTTCTAACGTCGCTTCCGGAGCTTCACCAATCAGGTTATCGGCCAGCAACAGATCGGCTTGGGCTACCTGCTCGGTACTTTGCCAACGTTTGCCGGAATAATAGCGGACCTCTAATTGGCAGCCATGCTCCGCCAGCAATTGTTGCAAAGCCTGAGTCACGCTCTCTAGTTCGATCGGTGGATGGTACAGCAGCGTCAACCGAGGGGGCAGCTCAACATCCTGTCTGACATCATGCTCAGGGATCGCCCAGCCCGGCAGCATTTCATGGCTTGGCATGATCACGCCCTGCTGGATGGGCAAACTGGCCAGCAGCCCTGAGCGCTGGATCAGCATCAGCAGCTTTTGCCCTTGTGCCTCACTCAGTACGCCACGGCGCTGGTTAATTGCCAGGTAGCACCACCCTTGGCTCATACTGCGTTGTACCGGCCGCGCCTGTGCCAGTTCTTCCTGCTGGCCGATGGTGATGCGTACCGGGTGCTGGCAACTGGTGTCGGTACTGCGGGTTGGCAGCTCTGGCGTGATCCAGTATTCGATGCTTTCAAGATAAGGATGTTGCAGATGGTAGTAAGGATGCTGTTCCAGCCGTACCATATGCGGCTCGTTTAGTGCCAGCTTAAACGGACCTGCGCCGAGGCTCGGTAACTCTGGATGTGTCATCAGGCAGGGCAGTTCTGCCAGCCGGTGAGCCAGCCAATAATCGGGCATTTGCAGATCGAACTGGACGCATAGCGCATGCGGCAGGCTGATTGCCGCCACGCTGCTCAATAATGGCTGACTGCGCGGATGGTGTTGCAGGGCGTTGAGGGTTTGCAATAGCTGTTGGCCCGTCAAGGCCTCGCCGTTATGCCATCGCAGCTGGCTGCGCAGAAAGAACTGCCAACGCAGGCCGTCTTCGCTAATCTGCCAATGATGGGCCAGATCGGGCTGTGGCTCGGGGCAACCGGTATTGAAGCGCGTCAAACCGGCATAAACGGTCGCCACCAGATGCTGTTCCGCACGGCCGCTTAGCGTCAACGGATCGAGCTTTTCCAATGTGCGGTAATAAGGGATACGCAGCGTAGGGCTGCCCTCCTGCCATTGGCCGCCGAGGTGGGGGCTTAGCAACTCTTGCAGATGCTGTGGCGCCAGCTGCGCCATTTCCAAGGCTCCCTGATGATCGCCCAGTTGCAGTAAACGTTGGAGATGCGCAGTCCGCAGTTCATCGGGGGTTTTCAGGCATTGCAACTGCGCGCGTTTCCCCCTGCCGGCCTGTGATTGCCAACTTAACCAACCCTGTTGCTGCAACTGCTGCACCAGAGTGCGCGCATGCCGCTCGCTACAATAGAAGATCGCAGCTAATTCACCGATCGTGATCGCCACCGGCGCGCTGCCTAGCTGGTGGTACAAACGTTGATACTGACCGAGGCGATGAACCAGGCGCATAGCGTTATCCTAAGGGGACAAGTGATGAAAGATAAATCAGGAAGCGTTTAGGCAAATTGTTCACTATTACTTCCGCAAATACCACCCCATACTGCGTTGATTGCCATTGTGCTCACATTTACGAGGTTCCTATGTATCGCCTGGCCGCTTTCGATATGGACGGCACCCTGCTGACCCCCGATCACCGTGTCGGGCCGGAAACGCTGAGCGCGTTAAAGCAGCTTATCGACAGGGAGATGGTGGTGACCTTTGCCACCGGGCGGCATTACCTCGATACCCAGCCGATCATGGCGCAACTGGGTTTACAAGGTTACCTGATCACCGGTAACGGCACTCGCGTCCATGATCAGCAAGGGCAGCAACTGCATGCTACCGACTTACCGGAGGAGATTGCCGAAGAAGTATTGCATACCCACTGGCGCACCTCTGCCAGCATGCACGTGTTTCGTGATGAGGGATGGTTGACCGAAACCGCGGTGCCGGAAATGCTGGCTGCACATCATCTCAGTGGCTTTCATTTCCAACTCACCGATTTGCGACGTCTGCCCGCATTTGGCAACAGCAAGGTCTGTTTCTGTGCTCCCCATGAAGAACTCATCAAACTGCAAGGACAGTTGAGTGAACATTTCGGCACCCGTGCCGATCTGTGCTTCTCGGCCTATGATTGCCTCGAGGTGCTGCCAAAGGGTTGCAATAAGGGTGCGGCATTGGACAAGCTGAGCCGCCATCTGGGGCTGACGTTGGCTGATTGCATGGCCTTTGGCGATGCGATGAATGATAAGGAAATGCTGGCGGGAGTCGGGCACGGCGTGGTGATGGGCAATGCCCTGCCACAGTTGAAATCGTTACTACCCCAACTACAGGTTATCGGCCACTGCGAACAGCAGGCGGTGGCTCACTATTTACAACATTGGCTGCGTTCACCACACCTCACCTATTCCCCCGAATTCTGAGGTATTAGCATTACAGCCGGCCGGGTATGACTACCCGGCTTTTTTTATCCCCTGAACTTCGCATTAATAACTTAATAACTTATTTTTCTAACAAGTTAGCCAGTTGGGTACTGTAATGCGTCAGATCGCCGATATGGTTGCTGACCCAGTCGCTGTTGTAATAGGTATCCAGATAGCGTTCACCGCTGTCGCATAGCAGGGTGACGATGGCACCTTGCTCGCCTTTATCCCGCATCTGCTTGGCCAGTTGCAGTGCTCCCCAGACGTTGGTCCCGGTTGAAGCACCAACCTTGCGACCAAGAATATTTTCCAGCCAATAAATGGTGGCGATACTGGCGGCATCTGGCACGCGCAGCATGTTATCGATCACCGAAGGGATAAACGACGGTTCGGCGCGTGGGCGGCCAATCCCTTCGATGCGGCTGCCACAGCTGCCGATGAGGGTGCGATCGCCATGATGGAAGCAGTCGTAGAACACCGAGTTTTCCGGATCGACCACGGTCAGTTGCGTATCATGCCCTTGATAGCGAATGTAGCGCCCAAGCGTTGCCGAAGTGCCGCCAGTACCTGCACTCATCACGATGTGTTTCGGAACCGGGTGCGGTTCGCGCTCCATCTGGCGGAAAATACTGTCGGCGATGTTGTTGTTACCACGCCAGTCGGTGGCGCGTTCGGCAAAGGTGAACTGATCCATATAATGGCCGTTCAGCTCTTTGGCCAACTCCTCTGACACCGCATAAATCTGGGCCGCATGATCGACAAAATGGCTGCGGCCACCGTAAAAGGCGATTTGCTCGACCTTACGTTTAGCCGTGCAGGAAGGCATTACCGCGATAAACGGCAGGCCGAGCAGGCGAGCAAAATAGGCTTCAGATACCGCCGTGCTGCCCGATGAGGCTTCAATAATCGGCGTGTTCTGGTTGATCCAACCGTTACAGAGCCCATAAAGAAACAGCGAACGCGCCAGGCGGTGTTTCAGACTGCCGGTGGGATGGGTGCTTTCATCTTTCAGGTAAAGATAGATGCCGGGAAATTCCGGCAGGTTCAAGCGGATCAAGTGCGTATCGGCGGAGCGTTGGAAATCCGCTTCTATTTCACCAATAGCATATTTTACCCAAGCGTTTGTCATGATCTGGCCTCAAAATAGGGTCTTAATTTATGCAGTAGCATAGCGGTTCAGCGAGAAAAAAGGATTGCCATTTTTCCTGTTTAATCGCCTAATGGGAGAAATATTTTCTATGAAATCACCTTATGTTGGATAAAACAGACCGTAAACTGTTGTGCATGCTGCAACAGGACTGTACGCAATCGCTGCAAGTGCTGGCCGAAGCGGTGAATCTGACCTCAACGCCTTGCTGGAAACGGCTAAAAAGGCTGGAAGATGAAGGTTACATTCGCGCGCGTGTCGCGCTGCTGGATAATGAAAAGCTCGGGCTTGGCCTGACGGCGTTTGTGCTGATAAAAACCCAGCAGCACAGCAGCGAGTGGTATCAGAAATTTGTCGATCTCACCGCCCAGATGCCGGAAGTGTTGGCGTTTTACCGTATGGCGGGGGAGTATGATTACCTGATGCAGGTCGAGGTAGCGGACATGAAAAGCTATGACAATTTCTATAAACGCCTGGTGACCGGCGTGCCGGGGCTGATTGATGTCACTTCCAGCTTCGCGATGGAAAAAATCAAATACACCACGGCGCTACCCGTGCCAGAGTGAAATCGTCACTCTACTGTTGAATGTTAAGGTTGCAGGGCTGCAGCCGGGAATTTGTCGGATACTGTCTGGAATAAAACTGCGTGAGACTCTTTGCTCAAATCGGCTGGTATTTCCGCCGCGAGTGGCGCCGCTACCTCGGGGCCGTGGTGCTACTGATTGCCATTGCCATCCTGCAACTGCTGCCGCCTAAGCTGGTTGGCATCATTGTTGATGGTGTCACCAAGGATCAGATGTCCAACAAGGTACTGATGGCCTGGCTGGGGTTGATGATTGGTACCGCCATTGTGGTTTATCTGCTGCGCTACGTGTGGCGAGTGCTGCTGTTTGGGGCTTCCTACCAACTGGCCGTCGAACTGCGGGAAAACTTCTATCGTCAACTCAGCCGCCAGAACCCGGCCTTCTATCTGCGCCACCGTACCGGCGATCTGATGGCCAGAGCGACCAATGACGTTGACCGCGTAGTGTTTGCGGCCGGTGAAGGCGTGCTGACGCTGGTGGACTCTTTGGTGATGGGGCTGGCGGTGCTGATCGTGATGAGCACCCAGATCAGCTGGCAATTGACCCTGCTTTCCCTGATCCCGATGCCGATCATGGCGATCGTCATCAAATACTATGGCGATCAGCTGCACCAACGTTTCAAGTCGGCGCAGGCCGCGTTTTCCAGCCTTAACGATCAGGCACAGGAGAGCATGACCAGCATCCGTATGATCAAGGCTTTTGGCCTGGAGGATCATCAGTCCAACCAGTTTGCCGAAGTGGCAGCGCAAACCGGCGCGAAGAATATGCACGTGGCGCGAGTTGATGCGCGCTTTGATCCGACGATTTACATCGCTATCGGTGCGGCCAACCTGCTGGCGATCGGCGGTGGTAGCTGGATGGTGGTTAACGGTTCCCTCACGCTGGGTCAACTGACCAGCTTTGTCATGTATCTCGGCCTGATGATTTGGCCGATGTTGGCACTGGCCTGGATGTTCAACATCGTCGAGCGCGGCAGTGCCGCCTATAGCCGTATCCGCAGCCTGCTGGAAGAGGCGCCGGCCGTGAAGGATGGTGAGCTCGATTTGCCTGCCGGGCGTGGCAACCTGAGTGTCGAAATCAACGCCTTCCATTATCCGCAAACCAACAAACCAGCGCTGCATGACGTGGCGCTACAGCTGCAACCGGGGCAAATGTTGGGATTGTGTGGGCCTACCGGCTCGGGCAAATCGACGTTGCTTTCGTTAATCCAGCGTCAGTTCGATATTGATGACGGCCATATCAGCTATCACGGCTTGCCACTTACCCAGATCAAGCTCGACGAATGGCGTTCACGCCTGTCGGTCGTTAGCCAGACGCCGTTCCTGTTCTCCGATAGCGTGGCCAATAATATCGCCTTGGGAAACCCGGCGGCCACTCAGGAACAGATTGAACAGGCAGCGCGCCTGGCCAGCGTGCATGAAGATATTCTGCGTTTGCCCCAGGGTTACGAGACCGAGGTGGGTGAGCGAGGCGTGATGCTTTCTGGTGGCCAGAAACAGCGTATTTCCATCGCGCGGGCGCTACTGCTGGAAGCGGAAATTCTGATCCTCGACGATGCTCTTTCGGCGGTGGATGGGCGCACTGAACACCAGATCCTGCATAACCTGCGCAGTTGGGGGCAAAATCGCACGGTGATCATCAGTGCGCACCGCCTTTCGGCCCTGACGGAAGCCAGCGAAATCCTGGTGATGCAACACGGCTCGGTGGTACAGCGTGGGCAGCATGGGAAATTGGCTGCAGAGCCTGGCTGGTATCGCGACATGTATCGCTATCAGCAACTGGAAGCGGCGTTGGATGAGGCTCCTGATAGCACCGAGGAGGCGTTGGCCGATGAGTAAAATACAAAACATGTGGCCAACGCTGAAACGTTTGCTGGCCTATGGTTCGCCATATCGTAAACCCTTGGGATTGGCGGTATTGATGTTGTGGGTAGCGGCGGCGGCGGAAGTCGCCGGGCCAATTCTGATCGGCTACTTTATTGATAACTACGTTGCCAAAGGGCAGTTGCCGCTGGTGATTGTCAGTTCCCTGGCGGTGGCTTATATCCTGCTGGAACTGCTCGCTGCGGCGTTGCACTATTTCCAGGCCATTCTGTTTAATCGGGTGGCGGTCGGGGTGGTACAGCGGTTGCGCACCGACGTGATGGACGCGGCCCTGCGCCAACCGCTGAGCGCCTTTGATACCCAGCCTGTCGGGCAATTGATCTCGCGGGTGACCAACGATACCGAAGTGATCAAAGATCTCTATGTGATGGTGGTGTCCACGGTACTGAAAAGTGCGGCGCTGATCGGGGCGATGCTGGTAGCTATGTTCAGCCTGGACTGGCGTATGGCGCTGGTGGCGATCTGCATCTTCCCGGCGGTGCTGGTGGTGATGGGGATCTATCAATACTACAGCACGCCGATCGTGCGGCGGATGCGTAGCTACCTGGCGGATATCAACGATGGCTTCAACGAAGTGATCAGCGGCATGGGGGTGATCCAGCAGTTCCGTCAGCAGATCCGTTTTGGCGAGCGCATGAGTGCGGCCAGCCGCTCGCATTACACCGCCCGGATGCAGACGCTGCGCCTGGATGGTTTTCTGTTACGGCCACTGCTTAGCCTGTTCTCTGCCTTGGTGCTATGTGGCCTGTTGATGCTGTTTGGCTTCAGCGGTGAAGGCGCGATTGGCGTGGGGGTGCTGTATGCCTTCATCAACTATCTTGGCCGTTTGAACGAACCGTTGATTGAGCTGACCGCCCAGCAATCGATTTTGCAGCAGGCCGTGGTGGCCGGTGAGCGTATTTTCGAGCTGATGGATCGCAGCCAGCAGAGCTATGGCAGTGACGATCGCCCGTTGGCGAGCGGCCGTATTGATATCAGCGACCTGAGCTTTGCCTACCGCAGCGACAAAAAAGTGCTGCAACATATCTCGTTGCAGGTGCCGTCACGGGGTTTTGTTGCCCTGGTGGGTCATACCGGCAGCGGAAAGAGCACCCTGGCTAACCTGTTGATGGGCTATTACCCGCTGAGCGAAGGGGAAATTCGTCTGGATGGCCGCCCGTTGTCCAGCCTTTCACATCGTACCCTGCGCCAAGGCATTGCCATGGTGCAGCAAGATCCGGTGGTAATGGCGGAATCGGTGCTGGCGAACGTCACGCTTGGTCGCTCTATCGGTGAAGAGGCGGTCTGGCAGGCGCTGGAAACGGTGCAACTGGGTGAACTGGTGCGTAGCTTCCCACAGGGCATCCATACGCGCCTGGGGGAGCAGGGGAATAATCTGTCCGTAGGACAGAAGCAGTTGTTGGCCTTGGCGCGTGTGCTGGTCCAGGCACCGCAGATCCTGATCCTGGATGAAGCGACTGCCAATATAGATTCCGGCACCGAACAGGCGATCCAACGCGCCTTACGGCTGATCCGCGAGCAGACGACGCTGGTGGTGATCGCCCACCGCCTTTCAACCATTGTGGATGCTGACTCTATTCTGGTACTGCATCGCGGTCATGCCGTGGAGCAGGGGAACCATCAGCAGTTGTTGGCACAGCAGGGTCGCTACTACCAAATGTATCAGCTACAACTGGTGGGTGAAGAGTTGGCAGCCACGACGCGCGACGAAACTCAGCCCGCATAATCTTAAGCAAGGGCTCCGCTCCAGG
This sequence comes from Serratia sp. JSRIV004, assembly GCF_019968705.1. Lineage (NCBI taxonomy): Bacteria > Pseudomonadati > Pseudomonadota > Gammaproteobacteria > Enterobacterales > Yersiniaceae > Serratia > Serratia sp. JSRIV004. The sequence goes on from NZ_CP074140.1 coordinate 1,564,944, forward strand.
AGCCCGCACCACCAACAGGCAATAGCGCTTTTCAACTCCCTCCTACTGCACTTTCCCAACGCGTAATGCACCAAAAAAGTGCGCAATCTTCCGGCTGCGATCTCTGCTTTCGTCCAGTGCTGGCCTCTGGTTGTGGGTGTTCCTATATAATTAATTGAATTTAAATAAAAAATAATTTGTGGCACAGCCTTTGCTTTATGTGACTCGTACCGGGGGTAAGTTTTTGGGCTTAATCGTGGAGAGGCAATATGAAGCTGGTTACCGTGGTGATCAAACCATTCAAGTTAGAGGACGTGCGTGAAGCTTTATCCTCTGTAGGTATTCAGGGGCTGACCGTAACCGAAGTCAAAGGCTTTGGCCGCCAGAAGGGTCATGCCGAGCTCTATCGCGGAGCAGAGTACAGCGTCAATTTCTTACCTAAGGTCAAAATTGATATCGCTATTGCCGATGACCAACTGGATGAAGTGGTTGATGTGATTAGCAAGGCGGCCTACACCGGCAAGATCGGTGACGGCAAAATTTTCGTTGCCGAATTGCAACGTGTGATTCGAATTCGTACCGGCGAAACCGACGAAGCGGCTCTGTGATCGCAGGCTCAGTCAACTGAATGGGGATGGATTGATAATGAAAAGACTGTTATCCACGTTGGGCCTGAGTTTGGTAACCCTGGTTCCTTCTTTGGCTCTGGCCGCTCCGGCGGTGGCAGACAAGGCGGACAACGCCTTTATGATGATTTGCACCGCGCTGGTGCTGTTTATGACTTTACCGGGTGTGGCGCTGTTCTACGGCGGTCTGTTGCGCTCGAAGAACGTCCTCTCAATGTTGACTCAGGTGACCGTCACCTTTGCCCTGGTGTGTGTGCTATGGGTTATTTACGGCTACAGCCTGGCGTTCAGCGAAGGTAACGCGTTCTTCGGTGGTTTCCAGACGGTGATGCTCAAAGGGATCGGGATAGATAGCCTGACCGGCACCTTTAGCCAGATGATCCACGTGGCGTTCCAGTGCTCCTTCGCCTGCATTACCGTGGCGTTGGTGGTGGGCGGCTTTGCTGAGCGCATCCGCTTCTCTGCGGTGGTTATTTTTGCCGCCATCTGGTTCACGATTTCCTACTTGCCAATCGCGCACATGGTTTGGGGCGGTGGTTTCCTGGCAACCGACGGCGCGTTGGATTTTGCGGGCGGTACCGTGGTGCATATCAACGCCGCGAGCGCTGGTCTGGTGGGGGCCTATCTGTTGGGTAAACGTGCCGGCTATGGTAAAGAGGCCTTCAAGCCACACAACCTGCCGATGGTATTTACCGGAGCCTCGATCCTGTATATCGGCTGGTTTGGCTTCAACGCCGGTTCAGCCAGTGCGGCCAACGGTATTGCAGCGCTGGCGTTCCTCAATACGGTAATAGCCACTGCCGGTGCAATCCTCTCCTGGACCTTTGCCGAGTGGGTCGTACGGGGCAAACCTTCTCTGCTGGGAGCCTGCTCGGGCTGTATCGCTGGTCTGGTTGCGATTACGCCAGCGGCAGGTACCGTGGGTGTAGGCGGTGCGCTGATTATCGGCCTGGTAGGTGGTATTGCTGGTCTGTGGGGCGTGGTTACGCTGAAGAAATGGCTGAAAGTAGACGATACCTGCGATGTGTTTGGTGTGCACGGGGTTTGCGGTATCGTTGGCTGTCTGTTGACCGGTGTCTTTACCGCCTCATCACTGGGCGGAACGGGCTATGCCGATGGCGTTACCATGGGGCATCAGGTATGGGTCCAGTTGATGAGCGTTGTTGTGACGCTGGTGTGGTCAAGCGTGGCCGCGTTTATCGCCTTTAAGGTCGCCGGGGCCGTGGTGGGGCTGCGCGTACCGGAAGAGCAGGAACGCGAAGGCCTGGATGTGAACAGCCACGGCGAGAATGCTTACAACCAGTAAAATACGTTGAATTAAACCCTGAGGGGGCGATGGAAACATCGCCCCTTTTTCATTTAAATATCGCGCTTGCGGATCACGCCTTCTTGCACTGTCGTGGCTACCAGCACACCGTCGCGGGTGTAGAACTGGCCGCGCACAAAGCCACGGGCACCTGAGGCTGAGGTGCTCTCTACCGCATACAACAGCCAATCGTCCATCCGGAACGGACGGTGGAACCACATTGAATGGTCAATGGTCGCCACCTGCATTCCCGGCTCGAGGAAACCGACACCATGCGGCTGTAGCGCCGTCAGCAGGAAGTGGAAGTCAGAGGCGTAGCCAAGCAGATACTGATGGATCCGCAGGTCGTCCGGCATGGTGCCATTGGCGCGGAACCAGACATGGCGATAAGGCTCTTCCACGCTGCCCTTCAACGGGTTGTGGAATTTCACCGGGCGCATTTCGATCGGCTTCGGGCCTATGAATTTGTCGCGCACCTTTTCCGGCAGCATATGCGACAGCTTTTGTGCAATTTCTGACTCCGACATCAATCCTTCCGGCGGTGGAACATCCGGCATGGTGTTTTGGTGCTCAAAACCCTGCTCGGGGCTTTGGAAAGAGGCCGTCATATAGAAAATGGGTTTGCCATTTTGAATGGCGCTAACGCGCCGCGCGCTGAAACTATTGCCGTCGCGCAGGGTTTCTACGTCATAAACAATCGGTTTGCTGCTATCCCCAGGGCGCAGGAAATAGCTGTGGAAGGAGTGAACGATACGCTCCGCAGGAACGGTTTGCTTGGCAGCATACAGCGCCTGGCCGACCACCTGACCGCCAAAGACCTGGCGTAACCCCAGATCTTCGCTTTGGCCACGAAATAAACCTTCTTCAATTTTTTCCAAATCCAGCAGTTCGAGGAGGTTGTGCAGTGCCTGGCTCATAAAGTGGCGATCCTTTTAGTTATCATGTTGCGCAGTGTGCTGAATATGATGGCAGGACGTCAATATATTGCGTTATTTCGGCGAAGGAAGCTGTTGCAGCCAGAGGCATGCGTCATGAGCCCTTCGGGCTATTTAGGTCTAGTCCGATAGGCAGTTGTTAGTATTTTGCGCTAGGTTTAATCAGTGTGGTGGTTTAAGCCACTAACATGTAACTAATAATAAAGGAGACCGACCCATGAAACTCTGGCAAATGGTAGGGGGAGCAGCCGCATTGACGATCACACTGGCAGGCTGTGCCCACAAGAATGCGGATGTGCCAACGCAGACGGCTAACGCTGCGGCCTCGCAAACGCAGATCCAAGGTCCGGTGGTGAAGGGCTCAGTTAATATTCGTCAGCGTATCGCGCTGCCACCGGATGCGGTACTGACCGTGACCCTGTCCGATGCATCACTTGCTGATGCCCCTTCACGAGTGATTTCACAGCAGGCGATACGCACCGAGGGTATGCAGAGTCCGTTCCGCTTTACGCTACCGTATAACCCTGCGGACATTCAGCCTAATGCGCGTATCATCCTGAGCGCGGCGATTACGGTGAATGGCCAGTTGATGTTTATCACCGACACGATCCAGGAAGTGATTAACCGCAATGGGACCCAGGCCGATCTGCTGCTGGTACCGGTACAAAACGTTCCGGTTCAGGTCACTCCGACCCCAGCTCCGTAAGCAGCAGTGCCTGCATCTGACAGCCTTTGCGCCTCTGGCCAGAGGCTGTTTTTTTTACCCGTGCCAGCCATACAGTTCAAAATCAACCGTGCTCTGCGGGCCGAAAATAATTCCCTCTGCCAGTAACGCCTGCCGTTGGCGCTGAAAATCTTCACCCTGCTGTGAGATCTGCCCGTGGCGGTTAATGACCCGGTGCCAGGGTAGGGTGCTGCCCTCTGGTAAACGCCGTAATACGCCGCCAACCTGGCGTGCCGCCCGGGGTGAGCCTGCCAGCCGTGCAACTTCGCCGTAGGTGGTGACCTTGCCAGGAGGAATGGCGGCCAGGATATGAAATACGCGCTGGCTGAAGGTTGCGTCTTCTGGTTGCATGGCTCTCTTCCTGCGTGATGAGTTAGGCGGCGAATATTTCGCTCCTGACAATTTAGCAACATTGCTGCTTGGTAACCAATCCAAACGAGTGCGCGATAGGGGGAGATGGGTAAGAAAACAGCGGTTGCTCCCGGTTGGCTTGCTATTTGCCTGGCCATCACCGATAATGCCCACCGCTTCGCAATTCAAGAAGCCGTCAATGGGGGCCCTGTTGGTTCTCCCGCAACACTAACTGGTGAACTCGGTCAGATCCGGAAGGAAGCAGCCGTAGCGAGTGACGTGTGTGCCGGGATGTAGCTGGCAGGGCCTCCACCAATTTCTAGCTTTCTCCCCCCAAAAAAAGCACCGACAAGCCGCCGATGCCTTACCTATATATTATTTATGCCGGGGTTTCCCAACAGGCAACCAGCGGATCAACGATCTGGCGTGTTGTGCCGTCGGTCAGGCCCAAATCCGTCAGGTGCGGTCCGGCATTGCATGCCAGGCAGGTGCCCTCAATCGCTTTGAAAACCCGGTAGGGTGGTTCCCAGTCTGCAACCTTGGCACTCAGATCGCGCAGGTTTTTAAACTGCTGCGCCAGCTGTGCGGCGGGAAGATCGGAAAGCATACCGGCGATCGGCATGGCCACCTGCGCCAATATTTCACCGTTCTGGCTGAGAGCCATGCCGCCACCGGTAGCGATCAGCGCGTTAGCGGCCAGCGCCATGTCATTAGGATCGCGGCCCAGCACCACCAGGTTATGCGAATCATGAGAGTAGCTGGTGGCAATCGCCCCCCGTAGTTCGCCCCAACCTTCCAGCAATGCCAACTGAGGCTTGGCTGGGTGTCGGGCGTGGCGATGCTGTACCCAAATCAGACTGAATCCCGGCGGGAGCTGTACCTTGCCGTCGCGCACTTCTACCGTGGTTTCATTCCATTGGGTAAAACGTGCCCCTTTGATATGGCGCAACGTGGCCTGGCCGTGACGAATGGCCGCAACCCGCATGATGAAATCATCTGCGGTCAATGGTGGCAGATGGAGCGTGTCACGTGGTGCGGATACGCCTGGCGTAGCTTGTACTGGAGCCAGCATTTTTCCCTGCTCTGCCAGACACTGACCAGCAACGTAAACCCGGCTGGCCTGGAGGTATTCCAGGGAGTCAAAGACGACCAGATCGGCGATCCTTCCTGCGGCAATCAGGCCAAGATCGTTTCGCTGCAAGCGAATGGCGGCATTGAGCGTAGCCATCCGTAGTGCATCGGTGGCCGATAATCCGTGTTCAATCAGCAGATTGAGCAGGGCGATAACGCCGCCTTTCTCCAGCAGCATATCGGGCGGGACATCATCAGTGCAGAGGGTGATTTGGGAGGAGAAGTGCGGCAGCGATTTTAATGCCGCAACGATTTCAGGCAGCAGATAAGGGTGAGAGCCCCGGATCTCCAGCGTCAGCCCAGAGCGTAGTTTCTCCAGAGCATCGGCAGCAGAGGTCAGCTCATGATCGGAGGTTACGCCTGCGGCCAGATAGGCTTGCAACTGCGGACCGCTCAAACCGCGCGCGTGGCCTTCAATCAATTTGCCGCTGTTAAGCCCGGCGTTTAGGATCTCCTGCATTCGTTCGCTGCCGTGCAGCACGCCGTGCATATCCATCACTTCCGCCACGCCGCCCACTTCGGGCCAGGCTAACATGGTATCCATCTCGTTGCCGCCAAAGTCGGCACCGGACATTTCCAGCCCAGGCGTCGAAGGCACGCTGGAGGGCGCCGCGCAGATCACTCGCAGGGGCAGGTTGCGGCTGGCATCCACCGCGTAGCGCACTCCCGCAACGCCAAGCACGTTCGCCAATTCATGCGGGTCCCAGAAGATGGTGGTGGTGCCCTGTGCGACGACGATCTCGGCATAGCGTTCTGGCAGCAGGTGGGAACTCTCAACGTGCACATGGGTATCGATCAGACCAGGGCTGAGGTAGGCTCCCGCCAGGTCTTGTGTCCGATGTGCCGTTGGCAAGGAGCCACAAGGATGAACGCTGGCGATCAGCGGGCCGACAATGCCAATATCAACCAGGCGAATTTCCCCGGTGACCATGTCGATCAGGTTGGCATTGCTCAGCAAGAGATCAAACGGCGTATTCCCCAGCGCAGCCTGTACGGCACGTTGGCGTTCACCGTTACTGACAGAAAAGGTGGTCATGATAATCCCCGGAATAAGAGTAAGGGAGTTACTGTAGGCGGGGGCGTAAGCTTTGCACAGATGATTTAATTTATTGCGTGATAAGAAACGTTTATGCTGTGGCAAACGTTTACCTCTTTTTCTGGCAGGTTAGGTTATGTCCGAGCCATGGCGACGGTTACCCGCGCTTTCCCTCAAGCAAATTCAGTACTTTGTGACCCTGGCGCAGCTACGACATTTCACTGATACCGCCAGCCGTCTGGCGATCAGCCAGCCCGCGTTAAGCAGTGCGTTGAGGCAAATTGAAACCGTGCTTGGCGGGAAGTTAGTCAATAGAACGGCCTCTGCAGTGACCCTGACGGAACTAGGCACGGCGATCCTGCCGCATGCGCAACGGCTGCTGAATGTGGCTCACGCTACCTTTGATGATATGCAGCGCGTCATGTTGGCCGGAGGGGATGGCACGTTACGTATCGGTCTGGTGCCTTCGGTGAGCAACCTGCTGTTTCCTGCGGTACCGCGATTGCTGGCGCAACATTTCCCGCGGTTACGCGTAGAATTCCACGATCAAACCAATGATTCCCTGCTGCTACAGTTGGAAAATGGGCAGATAGATTTCGGCATAGGGGCTTTGGACAGCTCGGTGCCAGATCGGCTTGAGATTTATCCGTTGCAGGAAGATCCGTTTGTGGCGGTGATGCGCCGGGACGATCCCTTGGCGGATCCATATCATCTGCCCTGGCGGCAATTGGCAAACAGAGATATTGCGGTATTTTCGAAAGGGAATAGCAGTCGATTGGTATCGGCACTGGCGGAAAGCCATCGTCTGAACTTAACGGCGCGTTATCAGGTCGATTTTCTGGAAACGCTGTATGGTTTGGTGCGGTCACAATTAGCGGTGGCTATTTTGCCGCAGCTTTATACGACGCATTTAAACGATGAAGAATTAACCGTTATTCAATTACAACAGCCATTACTTAACCGCACTGTGGCACTTATGCGCAGCGCAAAACAAAATCACTCACCTTTAATTGAAAACTGTTTCCAGTTGCTACTGCACGATTTTCAACTCAGGGGCAAGTAAACTTGAGTTTTTAAGATAATGCTTAATCTGAGCGACCATTGAAGCCGATAATATTATCGGCTCAACGCAAGGCTACTTTGATTATCTTACAAATTTCCAAACGGCGACCGGAATTTTATCGTATAGCTTGTTCATGGTCAGTTCGGCCAGGCGATGATCGGCGGCAGAGTAGAACAGCTCTAGCTCATCGTCAGAAAGTTCGTACTTATTTTTCTCGATCACGCGCTCAAGGGTTTCAATCGTGGTGCATTTACGCAAACGCATCAGATAGTCAATTTTTGTCATGATAACCTTTAGTCTTATTAACCATAAATTTATTTGAGGATAATTATCCCCTAAGTTTTCATTGTGGTACAGACGCCCTCTCCTGAGAACAATCTGAATGTGCGTGCCTTGGTTTTTTGCCAGCGACGCAAATCGGAGTCATTAATACCGTAGCTGCTAAACAGCGTGTAGGTATCGTCGAGGTACTCTTCGACCAGTTCCGATAAATCACCTTCGTCCATGTATTTAATTTTAAAACTCATTACAAACGAAGCAATATGTTCGATCAGCTCATTAAGCTGCAGATTGACGGCGGACGTTGGATCGTTTACCCAGCCGTGATGGCTGTCACCCAGGGTAGCGATGCCTTCGTCGTACAAATTTTCACACAAAAATTTGAGTTGAGCAATATCGTGCCTTTTAGGCGAATACTCATCCATATCATCCCCCGTCAGTCTTAATTTCGGTGTTGATAACACTCTGTGAGTACATTGATTTACATCATATGTTGTGAAGCTTAGCTTAGCTCAGGCTTAATAAACTTTCAGCATATTAAATATAAATCATTTTTTGCCATTTAGCCTGTTACTATTACCGAAACTTACAATTCGTCAGCGGTTGATGGCCGTGAGTTGTCGATAACCTCAAACACCAAACCCTTTTCCGTCACGGTAAAAGTGACAGAATCATTTATGTATTCGTCACCACTGATATCCAGGCATGCGTTAAAAATCGACCACTGATAGCGGTAACTCATTGAATACTCGCTATTACCGATGCAGTTAATCTCAATAATTTCTAATGAGCCTTCCACATAGCGTGCATTCTCGGAGTAAAAGCTTAGCCCACTGGTGAGCGCCGGTACCAAGTCAGATAATTGATTATCGACCACTTTCCTTAATTGTTTCACAGAAAGTGTGTCTACTTCGGAACAACGGCTTAGCGTTACTAGCATTTGGATATCTGGTTGTATCACATTCTATGCCTCTATCTTACTCCTTTTCCAGCCTTGATGGGCAAACTTTTCACTGATTAACGCTTTTTTACCCAGCTTTGAGATTTTTACCGCTCGATAGTTCTGCCGCTCACTCAGCAGCATCGGCTCGATAACCTGGAAATGTTACGTTCCGTTGCATTATTGGCACTTGAACGACTTGAGGATCTCTAGATTGTGTGATGTTATATTATTACATTCGTGTCATCTTTTTGGCGATAACCATGCTGCCTTTCCTTCCCGTTACCCTGTTTACCTCAGCCGCAGTCTTGCGCTGCGGAGCCGTTAGCGTATTGCTGACCTTACTATGGCTAGCCATTACGTGGGCGGTTGCGCTGCCATGATAACGCTACAAAATGCCATCGTGGGTTATGACCACGTTCCTCTGTTTCCGCCGTTATGCGGTCGTTTTGCCGCCGGTTCATTAACGGCGGTGATTGGCGTTAACGGCGCCGGCAAATCTACGTTGATGAAGTCGTTGGCCGGGTTGCACCCGCTGCTGGGCGGCAAGCTACATTTTGCGGGCGGGAAGGCTCCGGCGAAGGCCTATTTGCCACAACTGGCGGAGCTGGATCGTCAATTTCCTATTCTGGTTCAGGATTTGGTCGCTATGGGCTGCTGGCCACAAAGCGGTCTGTTTGGCGGTGTGAATAAACGCTCCATGCAGCTTATTGCTGGCGCGTTAGACACCGTGGGCATGAGTTCCATGGCGCGTGAGGCGGTGGGGGAGTTATCCGGTGGGCAGCTGCAACGCGTACTATTTGCCCGTTTACTGGTCCAGCAAGCGCCACTGATTTTACTGGATGAGCCCTTCACCGGCATCGATTCGGCAACCACTCAACTGTTGCTGCAGGTCATTGCGCAGTTACACCGGCAGGGAAGAACGGTGATTGCCGTATTGCACGATATGTCTACCGTAGCCAACCATTTCCCCGAAGCGTTGTTGCTCACCCCTGAACTCTGCCATTGGGATAACGCCGAGCGCGTGTTAGCGCATTATTCGACGGCGGCTAATCAGAGGGGGGTAGCGTAATGACGCTACTCCATCTGTTGCTCGATCCTTTTATCTCTTTCGGTTTTATGCGCCGGGCATTGGTTGCCTGCCTGGCAATATCGCTGAGCGCTGCACCACTAGGCGTGTTTTTATTGCTGCGCCGGATGAGCCTGGTGGGTGATGCGCTTTCCCATGCGGTATTACCCGGTGCAGCAATCGGCTATCTGATTTCTGGCATGTCACTGGTAGCCATGGGCGTAGGGGGATTTATTGCCGGGTTGGCCGTAGCCATGCTGTCCGGGCTGGTGAGCCGCAAAACCCCGTTAAAAGAGGACGCCAGCTTTGCGGGTTTCTATCTGGGGTCGCTGGCGTTGGGCGTCACGTTGGTCTCTTTACGCGGCTCGAGCGTTGATCTGCTGCACGTCCTGTTTGGCTCGATCCTGGCGGTGGATGCGCAGGCGTTGGTTATGGTAGGCATTATCGCCAGTATTTCGTTGATGATGCTGGCAGTGCTGTATCGGGCTCTGGTGATTGAATCCTTTGACAGCACTTTTTTACGCGTCAGTGCACCAGGCTCGCTGGCGTGGATCCACGGGCTTTTTCTCGCTTTGGTGGTGATCAACCTGGTGGCCGGTTTTCAAATCCTTGGCACCCTGATGTCGGTAGGTCTGATGATGCTACCGGCGACCTGCGCCCGGTTTTGGGCGCGAGATTTACCGCAGACATTAGCCGTGGCTATGGGGATTGGGCTGCTCGCTAGCCTGGTTGGTCTGGAGTGGTCCTACTACGCTTCATTGCCCGCAGGCCCGGCGATTGTCCTCAGTGCCAGCGTGATGTTTTTAATGTCGATTTTGTTTGGGACGCGTGGCGGGATGTTGCGCCGTGCGCGTCATTGAGAAGTGCTATCTGCAAGGAGAAAACATGAAATCTTTACCCATAACGCTGGTGGCAGCTGCTCTGCTCGCCAGCCCGTTAGCGCAGGCGAAAACCGTTGAGGCCGTGGCCAGCTTTTCTATTCTTGGCGATATCGTCAAACAGGTGGGGGGTGAACATGTAAAGGTCAGCACGCTGGTTGGCCCTGATGGCGATCCGCACAGTTTTGAGCCATCGCCGCAAGACAGCAAGCAGCTGGTGCAGGCCGATGTGGTGTTTGTCAGCGGATTGGGGCTTGAAGGTTGGATCGATCGGTTGGTGAAGGCTTCCGGTTATCAGGGGCCGGTGATCACCGCATCCAAAGGGATCGAGTCGCGCAGCATGGAAGAAGAGGGCAAACAGGTCACCGATCCACACGCCTGGAACAGCATGAACAATGGCGTGCAGTATGCGACCAACGTGATGCATGCGCTGATCGCTGCGGATCCTGAAGATGCCGCCTATTTCCGCCAACGTGGTGGTGAATATATTCAACAGCTTCAGCAGCTCGATGGTTGGGCCAAAGCACAGTTCGCAGCGGTGCCACAGCAAAAGCGCAAGGTGCTGACCAGCCATGATGCTTTCGGCTATTTTGGCCAAGAATACGGCGTCACTTTCCTTGCCCCGGTCGGTTTTTCTACCGAGGCTGAAGCCAGCGCCAGCGATGTCGCCGGATTGATCAAGCAGATCAGGCAGGAAAAAGTCCAAGCCTATTTTATTGAGAACCAAACGGATCCGCGCTTGGTACAGCAGATCGCGGCGGCAACGGGGGCGAAAGCGGGAGGTGAGTTGTATCCTGAAGCACTATCCAAACCGCAAGGCCCGGCAGCCAGCTATGTGCAGGCATTCAAACACAACGTCGAGGCCATTGTTGGCAGCATGAAGTAAATTTTCCTCCCACCGCATGCGGTGGGTTTTTCCTTTGCAGTGGCATTTGGCAATAAAAAAGCCCCGTTGAGCAGCAACGGGGCTTTGGTTACCAGTGACACTTTGGCTTAACGCTTCTTCTTACGTCCCTGTACCGCTTTATAACGCGGGTTGGACTTACAAATCACAAAGACGCGGCCATGACGGCGCACAACTTTGCAATCCGGATGGCGACCCTTCGCCGAACGCAGTGAACTCAATACTTGCATCATCAACCCCGATTATTTTCTGCTGTTAACCAAATGGCCAAACCGCTGCTGGAAGCGCGCGGTGCTGCCTTCTTTTGAGAACTCTTTCTGCTTGCCGGTGTAGTACGGATGCGAAGCGGAAGAGACATCTATGGTGACGTAGGGCCAGCTTTTACCTTCAAGCTCGATAGTGCGATCGGTTTTGATGGTCGACCCCACCTTGAAGTAGGTATCGGCGCTAAGATCGTGAAATACCACGGTGCGGTAGTCTGGATGGATGCCTGCCTTCATGATGACCTCAATTGTTATGTTATACTATAACAATTATTATGCACCTCTCTGGGATCGGGATCAACCTCAAAATTGCGTGGATCAGCGTTGGGTCTATTGGCTAACTAGCAGGCATAAAAAAGGCCGCTTGCGCGGCCTTGGTTGTCAGTAGGAAAGCATCAGTGATGCTTAACCGGATGGGCGTGTTCCATATCTTCAGTCTTTTTACTGAAGCGGCGGCGAACCACCACGAAGAACACCGGTACGAAGAAGATTGCCAAGACGGTAGCTGTCACCATCCCGCCCATTACGCCGGTACCTACCGCGTTCTGAGCGCCGGAGCCTGCGCCGCTGCTGATAACCAGCGGCATAACCCCGAGGATAAAGGCCAGTGACGTCATCAGGATTGGACGCAGACGCATACGTACCGCTTCCAACGTTGATTCGATCAGCCCTTTACCTTCTTTATCCATCAGGTCCTTGGCGAATTCCACGATCAATATCGCGTTCTTCGCCGACAACCCAATGGTTGTCAACAAGCCTACCTGGAAGTAAACGTCATTTTCCAGCCCGCGCATGGTCGCGGCCAACAGAGCACCGATGACGCCCAGTGGCACAACCAACATAACGGAGAACGGAATCGACCAGCTCTCATACAGAGCGGCCAGACACAGGAACACCACGATCAGTGAGATGGCGTACAGTGACGGAGCCTGGTTACCGGACAGACGTTCCTGATAGGACATACCGGTCCAGTCATAGCCGACGCCGTTTGGCAGTTTCGCCGCCAGTTGTTCCATCATGTCCATCGCTTCACCGGTACTCTTACCCGGGGCAGCCTGGCCAAGGATTTCCATTGATGGCAGACCGTTGTAGCGTTCCAGACGCGGTGAACCGAACTCCCATTTCGCCGTGGAGAAGGCGGAGAACGGAACCATCTGCCCGGTGCTACCTCGCACATACCAGTTATTGATATCATCAGGCAGCATACGGAACGGAGCATCAGCCTGCACGTACACTTTCTTCACACGACCGCGGTCGATAAAGTCGTTCACATACGAGCCGCCCAGTGCGGTGCCGAGAGTCGTATTAATATCGCTCAGGGAAACACCCAGCGTTTGTGCTTTTTCCTGATCGACGATCAGTTTGAACTGAGGCGTATCTTCCAAGCCGTTCGGGCGTACGCCGACCAGCAAATCAGGATGCTCTGCCGCCATGCCCAACAGCTGGTTACGTGCTGCGGTCAGTTTTTCGTGACCCAGGTTAGCCTGATCGATCAACTGGAAGTCGAAGCCGGTCGCCGTCCCCAGTTCCACAATCGCTGGCAGGTTAAAGGCAAATACCAAGCCGTCTTTAATCTGCGAGAAAGCTCCCATTGCACGAGCAGCAATTGCCGGTACCTTGTTCTCTTCACCTTTACGCTCAGACCAGTCTTTCAGGCTGACAAACGCCAAACCGGTGTTCTGACCCTGGCCGCTGAAGCCGAAGCCATTAACTGTGAACACCGAGTTAATGTTGTTACCTTCTTTCTCGTGGTAGTAGCGGTTAACTTCGTCCAGGACTTTCTGGGTACGTTCCTGAGTGGCACCCGCTGGCATTTGTACCATGGTCAGCAGGATGCCCTGGTCTTCGTCCGGCAGGAACGAGGAAGGCAAGCGCATGAACAGCACCGCCATACCAACCACGATCAGCAGGTAGATCACCAGATAACGCCCGGTGCTACGCAAAATGTTCGCTACGCTATCGGTATAGTGGTGGGTGCTCTTCTCAAACAGGCGGTTGAACCAGCCGAAGAAGCCGGTCTTGATGCCGTGATCGCCTTTCGGGATCGGTTTGAGCATGGTGGCACACAGCGCAGGCGTCAGGATCAACGCCACCAATACCGACAGCACCATGGCGGAAACGATGGTGATCGAGAACTGGCGATAGATTGCCCCGGTTGACCCACCGAAGAAGGCCATCGGGATAAATACCGCTGACAGCACCATGGCGATACCCACCAATGCGCCCTGGATCTGTTCCATCGATTTCTTGGTGGCTTCTTTTGGCGGCAGGCCTTCTTCAGCCATGACACGCTCGACGTTTTCTACCACCACGATGGCGTCATCCACCAGCAGGCCTATCGCCAACACCATGCCGAACATCGTCAGGGTGTTTATCGAGAAGCCAAACATTGCCAGGATGGCGAACGTCCCTAGCAATACTACCGGCACGGCGATCGTTGGGATCAGCGTAGCGCGGAAGTTCTGCAGGAACAGATACATCACCAGGAACACCAGGATGATCGCTTCAATCAGGGTTTTTACCACTTCGTTAATGGAAATCTTAACGAATGGGGTGGTGTCATAAGGGTAAACAACTTTCAGACTTGCAGGGAAGAACGGTTCCAGTTTGGCCAGTTCTGCCTTCACTTCTGACGCCGTGTTCAGGGCGTTGGCACCGGTTGCCAGCTTGATACCGATACCGGCAGCAGGCTTACCGTTATAACGGGCAATGACGTTGTAGCTCTCACCGCCCAGTTCAACCTTGGCCACATCACTCAGGCGTACCTGCGAGCCGTCCGGGTTGACTTTCAGCTGGATCTTGCTGAATTCTTCCGGTGAGGTCAGGCGGGTTTGCGCGATGATCGAGGCGTTCAGCTGTTGGCCTTTCACCGGTGGAGTCCCACCGAGCTGGCCTGCAGCAACCTGGTTGTTCTGAACCTTGATCGCAGCGATAACATCGCCCGGGGTCAGTTGGTAGTTGTTCAGTTTGTTGGGATCAAGCCAGATACGCATCGCGTACTGGGCACCGAACAGTTGAACGTCACCCACACCAGAGGTACGGCTGATAGGATCCTTGATGTTGGAACCTACATAGTCCGCGATATCCTCTTGCGTCATGCTGCCATCTTCGGAAATAAAGCCCGCGACCATCAGGAAGCTGCTGCTTGATTTCTCAACGCTAACGCCCTGTTGCTGTACTTCCTGCGGCAGCAGCGGCATTGCCAGCTGCAGCTTGTTCTGTACCTGTACCTGAGCGATATCAGGGTCAGTACCAGAGTTGAAGGTCAACGTAATCTGGACGTTACCGGACGAGTCACTGTTGGAGGACATGTACAGCAGGTTATCGATACCGTTCATATTCTGTTCGATAACCTGCGTCACGGTATCCTGCACCGTTTTGGCGTCAGCGCCCGGGTAGTTGGCGGAGATCGTGACTGCTGGTGGCGCAATGGTCGGATATTGCGCGATAGGCAGCTTCATGATCGACAAGATGCCCGCCAACATAATGATGATGGCGATTACCCATGCAAATATGGGGCGATCTATAAAGAACTTAGCCATGTATTACCGGCTCCTTTTTATGACTTCTTCTCGGGTTCAGACGCAGTCTGTGGCTTGCTATCAACTTCTTGCGCTTTCACCTGAACGCCAGGTCTGATTTTCTGCAGGCCAGAAACAATGACGCGATCGCCCGGTTTCAAACCAGCCGTCACCAACCACTTGTCGCCAATCGCCTGCGCGGCGGTCAGCGTACGTACTTCCACTTTATCCTCCGCACCGACAACCATCGCGGTAGCTTCGCCACGCGGGTTACGGGTGACGCCCTGTTGCGGAACCAGCAAGGCATCGGTACGCACGCCTTCGTCCAGACGGGCGCGCACGAACATACCCGGCAGCAAGGCATCGTTCGGGTTAGGGAAGATGGCACGAATAGTGATGGAACCGGTGGTTTCATCAACGGTCACGTCGGAGAATTCAAGCGTTCCTTCTTGCGCATAGGCCTGGCCGTTTTCCAGCAGCAGTTTCACTTTGGCCTTGCCGTTTTCCTGTTTCAGGGTGCCGTTAGCCAATTCCTGTTTCAGGCGCAGATAGTCGTTGCTTGACTGGGTCACGTCGACATACATCGGATCCAGTTGTTGCACGGTAGCCAGCGCATTGGCCTGACCGGAAGTCACCAGCGCCCCTTCGGTTACCGATGAAAGGCCGATACGACCAGAGATTGGGGAGGTCACTTTGGTGTAAGCCAGGTTGATACGCGCGGTTTCCACTGCGGCCTTGGCAGCGATCACGGAAGCGTTAGCCTGCAGCAGGGTGGAGTTGGCATTATCGAAGTCTTGCTTACTGATGTAGCTAGTACCCAGTAAAGGCTTGTAACGGTTGACCGTCAGACGCGCGATTTCTGCCGCGGCCTGGGCTTTGGCCAGGTCGCCTTTGGCACTGTCATAAGCGGCTTGATAGGTCGCTGGATCGATTTGATACAGTGAAACACCCGCCTTGATGTCGCTGCCTTCAGTAAAGTTGCGTTTCAGGATGATGCCACTAACCTGAGGGCGAACTTCGGCGATGCGGTATGCTGCGGTACGACCAGGAAGATCGGTAGTAATATTGAGAGGTTCAGCCTTCAACGTCACCACACCCACAGCAGGAGCCTGGCGTTGGGCCTGTTGTTGGGTTTCTTTATCATTACATCCTGTAAGCACTAAGCTGCCTGAAAGCATCAGAACTGCCGCCAGAGGCGTTAACCCTCTGTTTTTGTTCATAGAAAAACCTCAAGTGTCCGATTTCAAATTGATCAATGGATCACAAGCTTTAAAACCCATTGCTGCGTTAATTTTATCTGCGTGCTATGGTACATACATTCGCGAATGTATGTAAATCACACTCCCTGTAAAAAACAACAGCATGGCACGAAAAACCAAACAGCAGGCGCAAGAAACACGACAGCAGATCCTTGACGCTGCGGTGAGGGAATTCTCTGAACGTGGCGTATCAGCAACCTCACTGACAGATATCGCCACCGCTGCCGGGGTGACACGTGGTGCAATTTACTGGCACTTCAAGAACAAGGTAGACCTGTTTAATGAAGTTTGGGAGCTTTCAGAGTCGAAAATAGGCGACCTGGAGATAGAGTATCAGGCAAAGTATCCCGATAATCCACTGCGTATTTTAAGAGAGATTCTGATTTATATTCTGACCGCTACGGTCGATGACTGTCGGCGCCGGGCATTGATGGAGATCGTGTTCCATAAATGCGAATTTATTGGCGAAATGATGCCGTTACATGACGCTCGCAAGGTGCTTTACCTTGAAGGCTATGATCGTATCGAACGCGTTTTACGCAACAGTATGGATCACGGGCAACTCCCTGCCGATCTGCATACCCGCCGGGCCGCAATCATCCTGCGTGCTTACATCACCGGCCTGATGGAGAACTGGCTGTTTATGCCGGAAAGCTTTGATCTCAAAGCCGAGGCGAGTATCTTGGTCGACAGCTTCCTAGAAATGGCGCAGCTTAGCCCTTCCCTACGTGTGAACGCGCCAGCCCGGTAGACCTCGATAAGGAGAATCCAAATGTCATCTCTGTTACTGATTGCCAACGGTGCGGCTTATGGCCAGGAATCGTTGTTCAATGCGCTACGTCTGGCGATCACCCTGAAAGAACAGCAGCCCAAGCTGCAGTTAAAACTGTTTCTGATGTCCGATGCGGTCGTGGCGGGCATTGCCGGGCAGCAGCCGCGTGAAGGTTATCATTTGCAGCAGATGCTGGAAATTCTGACGGCGCAGCAGGTACCGGTCAAACTCTGTAAAACCTGTGCCGATGCCCGTGGCGTCAGCCAACTGAAGCTGGCCGATGGCGTAGAAATTGGCACGCTGGTGGAATTGGCCCAGTGGACGCTGGCGGCAGAGAAAGTGCTGACTTTCTGAGTCCCAGGCGATTCATGTCCTGCAATGCTTTTCTTATTCATCGCCGACCTGCGATCGTGATAACCTTGACGCTTGATGGTTAAACCGACGCTAAATCATGAGTCGCAGGCGTATTCTCCCCGTAGTACAAACTGTTTCCCTGTCTTACGCTGCGGGCCAATTCCGCATTATTACGCTATGGTTTTTGTTGTTGGCGGCGCTGGTTCTGCCTTTGGGCGCGTTCGCGGCACAAAGCGGCGACCTCCCTGCGCGCAGTGACATTCAGAGCCAGATAGAGGCGCTGAACAAACAGAAAAACCTGACGCCGGTCGAAAAGCTCTCTCTACAGGACTTAAATCGCACGCTGGAACTGCTTGACGGCATCGATCGTATCAAGCAAGAGGTCAATCAGCTTAAACAGCAGGTTCAGCAGGCCCCGGCCAAGTTACAACAGGTCACACGGGATCTGGAGTCGCTGAAAAATCCGGCTGATGAAGCGGTGACGCGAGCCGAACTGCTACCGCTTTCCCTGCGTCAGTTGGAAAGCCGCCTGTATCAGACGTTGGACGAACTGCAGGACACCCAGGAAAGCCTCTCCACCTACAACAGCCAGCTTATCTCACTGCAGACCCAGCCAGAGCGCGTACAGAGCAGTATGTACACGGCTTCCCAGCGCCTGCAGGAAATCCGTAACCTGCTAAGCGATCGTGCACCGGGGCAGCAGGTATTACGCAGCACCCAGCAGGTCATGCTCAATACGGAGCAGGTGTTGCTCAATGCTGAGATAGACCTGCAACGCAGAAGCCTGGATGCCAACACAACGTTACAAGACCTGCTCCAGAAGCAGCGTGATTACACCACCATGAACATCGATGCCCTGGATCACCGAGTGCAGGTGTTGCAGGATGTGGTAAACAGCAAACGGCTGACGCTGTCGGAAAAAACGGCGAAAGAGGCGCAGAATCCGGAGGATACCAGCGATATCCAGAGCGACAAACTGGTGAGCAAAGAGCTGAACATCAACCGGCAAATCAGCCAGCGGCTGATCACCGCCACGCAAGAAAGTAATACCCTGTTCCAGCAAAATATTCAGGTGAAAAACTGGCTCGATCGCGGCCTGCAATCGGAACAAAACCTGAAAGAGCAGATCCAGGTGCTGAAGGGCAGCCTGGTGTTATCGCGCATTCTTTATCAGCAGCAGCAAAACCTGCCGCCGGGCACATTGGTGGCGGACATGAGCACCCAGATCGCGGATTTACGGCTGGAGCAGTTTGAGATCAACCAGCAGCGCGATGAGCTGTTCAAGGGCGATGACTTCATCAATAAGCTGGTGGCGGACAGTAAGGAAAAGGCCAACGGCGACGTGCTTGACGCGTTGAATGAAATTGTCGATATGCGCCGTGAGCTGCTCGATCAACTGAATAAACAGCTCAATAACCAACTGTCGTTGGCCATCAACCTGCAGATTAATCAGCAGCAACTGACCAGCGTTTATAACTCGGTACAGGACACGCTGACCCAGCAGATTTTCTGGGTTAACAGCAACAAGCCTATCGATTTCGCTTGGCTCAAGGGGCTGCCTGGCGCGGTGAAAGAACAGCTGGCCGGGCTGGATTTTAAATTCGAACCCGGACAGTTGATGTTGGGCGGACTGCATGCCCTGGTGTTCCTGATCCCGTTGCTGGTAGTGATTGGCCTACTGCGCTGGCGCTACCGCCTGATTGACAGGCATCTGCAAAAGCTGGCCAATGATGTCGGCCAGCTAAAGCGCGATAGCCAACTGCATACGCCGAAAGCCATTCTGCTCACCTTATTAAAGGTGTTACCGGGCTCTTTACTGTTGCTCGGTGCCGGGTTCTGGTTCTATCGGGCCGATTTCAGCATCAGCGATTTTATCTGGGCCTTGTCACAACAGCTGGCGTTATTCTGGTTGGTGTTTGGCTTCACTTTCCGCATGCTGGCCCCGGGAGGTATTTCGCAGCGGCATTTTAATATCCCGGCCGATCGCTGTGCGCACTATCGCCGCCAGACCTTCAGGTTGGGACTTGCCCTGTTACCACTGATCTTCTGGTCAGTGCTGGGCGAAAAAGCCCCGCTGAGATTGGTCGAAGATGTTATTGGCCAGGTGGTGGTGATCCTGACATTGGCGCTATTATCGGTGTTGGTGTTCCCTATCTGCCGCGACCATTGGCGTGAAAAAGACTCCCATAAAGTGCGGTTGCTGATGGTCACTGCGCTGGCTGCCACACCGGTGATCCTGCTAGGGCTGATGTTTGCCGGTTACTTCTATACCACGTTACGTTTGGCTGGCCGTTGGATCGATAGCCTCTATCTGTACTTCCTGTGGAATATCGTTTATCTGGCAGCGATCCGTGGCCTGAGCGTGGCCGCTCGTCGGTTGGCCTATCGCCGTGCCCTTGCGCGCCGCCAAAACCAGGCCAAAGAGAAAGAGGGGGCCGAAGGTAACGAGCCGGTAGAGGAACCCCCACTGGCGCTGGATCAAATCAACCAGCAGTCGCTGCGTTTGACCACCATGGTGCTGTTTCTGATCTTCGCCAGTGCGTTTTATGCGATATGGTCGGATCTGGTCACGGTGATCTCCTACCTCGACAGCGTTACCCTATGGCATTACTCCAGCAACGTGGCGGGCAGTGTGATACCGCAGGCGGTAACGTTGGGTAATATGATGGTGGCCGTCCTGGCGGTGATCGTCGCTTACGTCATGACGCGTAACCTGCCGGGGTTGCTGGAAGTGTTGGTGTTATCCCGCCTGCAGTTGCGGCAGGGGGCGTCTTACGCCATCACCACCATTCTGACCTATCTGATCACGGCGGTAGGGACCATCACTGCGTTAGGATCGCTGGGCGTCTCTTGGGACAAGCTCCAGTGGCTGGTGGCGGCGCTGTCGGTAGGTTTGGGCTTCGGTTTACAGGAAATCTTTGCCAACTTCGTTTCCGGCCTGATCATTCTGTTTGAACGCCCGGTGCGGATCGGCGATACCATCACCATCGGCACGTACTCCGGGACGGTCAGCAAGATCCGTATTCGTGCGACCACCATTACGGACTTTGACCGTAAAGAAGTGATCATTCCTAACAAAGCGTTTGTCACCGAGCGGCTGATTAACTGGTCACTGTCAGACACTATTACCCGCGTGCTGATTAAAGTGGGAGTGGCCTATGGCTCCGATCTGGACAAGGTCAAGGCGGTGCTGTTGCAGGCGGCGCATGAAAACCCGCGCGTGATGACGGATCCTGAGCCGATGGTCTTTTTCCTCAACTTTGGTGCCAGCACGCTGGATCATGAGCTGCGGTTGTACGTGCGTGAGCTGCGCGATCGCAGCTATACCGTGGATGAACTGAACCGGGCGATTGACCGCCTATGCCGTGAGAACGACATTAATATCGCCTTCAACCAGTTGGAAGTGTACCTGCATAACCAGCAGGGCAACGAAGTGCAGGAGGTCAAGCGGGCGCAGGTTCCAGGCATCGGTGATCACCCTGCGGTGTAGGAACCTGATGATAACGCTAGCGGGCCATGATCATTGGCCCGCGGGCAAGTACGGTGAGGTGATGCCTGCACGCTGCATCTTTTCCTGATAGTCTTTTCTGACAATGTCCAGCGCGGCCAGCGCCGTTGCCGGATCGATCTCGTTGCATTCCAGCAGGTAAATCAAGTCTACCGCCAGTTGTAATTCTGGGGAGGCATTCTCTAGCGACATAAGTCCAACGTTGGTGTGAGTAAAGGGATCTTCCCGTGTTTTAAACGCAGGAGAGACGAGATTGTGCTTTGGCTGAGTATAGTGAACCTGGCGCGGGGAGGGGAATAATCATTAAAATATTGTGACAAATATTCAAAAACCGTTTTCTTTTCGCTCGATACTGCGCTCTATGCGCGCCAACGCTTGCCGACAACGCACTAATCTGCCCTCGAATGCGGCCAGTTCCTGTTGTAATTTCTTCTGCGCGGCGAAGGTGGTTTGTTGCCCTAACAGACTTTCGCGGTCCTGGATCATGGCGATCAGGCGGCGTTCATAATCCTGATGTTCGGCGAGCTTATGGTACAAATCGACCACCGCCACTTCCTTCGGCTGATTTTTACGCCGTATCGTCTGGGTCGCCATTTCGCGCTGTAACGCGGTGAGCTGTGCCACCAGCTTTTCTGCCAGAAAGGCGACGTGGGCGGTACGGTTGTCTTTGACCGCCGTTTGTAGCTGGGCAAAGTTCTTTTGTATCTCGGCCAGATAATCTCGTAACCGCGTGCCGTGGTTGGAGAACAGGGCAACGTCAAACCGCGCCTGCGAGATCGGAGTATCACCTCGCGGTTGGATTTCGCTGGCCAGGGCGGCGATCTGTTGTTCAAGCGCCTGTAATAAGCGTTGCGTAGTCACGTGAGATCCTTTGATAAGGCAGTAAGTGCCTAAGCTTGCCCGTGAAAGAGAGATCAGACAAGCTTCGGATGGATAAAGCCGCCAACTGGCAGCATTATGGCCAAGGATGCTACAGTAAACGGGCCATCATGATAGGTAAGGACAGGCATGACTCGTTGGTTGTTGATTATACTGGGTTGGTTAGCCGTGGTGCTGGCAACGTTGGGCGTGGTGCTGCCACTGCTGCCAACGACCCCATTTCTGTTGTTGGCTGCCTGGTGCTTTGCACGCTCTTCACCGCGGTTTCATCATTGGTTGCTGTATCGCTCCTGGTTCGGTTCTTATTTGCGGCATTGGCAACAGCATAAGGCGTTACCGCCAGGAGCCAAGTGGAAAGCGGTGCTGGTTATTGTCCTGACTTTTGCCGCTTCCCTCTGGTTGGTGAACCTTTGGTGGGTGCGAGGTGTACTGCTGGCGATCCTGGTTATTTTGCTGACCTTTATGCTCAGGCTGCCAGTTATTGACCTGCCGCAACAAAAACAGCGCTGATCGTGCGGCGTCAGTTGCATTTATCCGCCTTTTTGCATAGATTTGGGCGTTTTCGTGCGCAGGTTTCCTCCCGACGTTTTTTTGTTCAAAGCGTGGTGGTTGCAGGCCTGTGTGGAAGTTATCAGGTAGTTTTATCAGGCAATAACTATGACCGCGACTGCGCAACAGCTTCAGTATATTAGAGACAGTATCAAAACCATTCCCGACTACCCGAAGCCGGGTATTCTGTTCCGTGATGTGACCAGCCTGTTGGAAAACCCGCTGGCGTATGCTTCCAGTATTGAACTGCTGGTCGAACGTTACCGCGATACGGGCGTCACCAAGGTGGTGGGTACTGAAGCGCGTGGTTTCCTGTTCGGCGCACCGGTAGCGTTGGCGCTGGGCGTTGGCTTTGTGCCGGTACGCAAACCGGGCAAATTGCCGCGTGCGACGCTGAGCGAAAGCTATGAGCTGGAATACGGCACCGACAAGCTGGAAATTCACACCGATGCCATCGTTGCTGGCGACAAAGTACTGGTCGTTGACGATCTGCTGGCCACCGGTGGCACGATCGAAGCCACCGCCACGCTGATCCGCCGTTTGGGTGGTGAAGTGACAGATGCGGCATTTATCATCAACCTGCCGGACCTCGGGGGCGAAACGCGCCTGAATAATCTGGGTATTAATTGCTACTGCCTGCTCGACTTCGCCGGGCATTGATACCTTCGATAGACAACCCCGTGGTTCGCTGCGGGGTTGACGTATAACAGCCACATCCCCGCGCGCTCTACTGCCTTCTATCCTCATAATTTCCTTACCGTTATTCCCGATGATGAAATTATGAATCACCGCAGCATGGCCGCACTGACGCTGTTGCAGAAACACATCCACCAACGCGACATCACAGAGCTGACCCGACCGGCTAGCGACCATCCTGCTGGCGGGATATCTTTCTTCGCAACAGGTGATATCGTTGGTACACTATTTACTACAGGCTGGCGAAACCGCTGACGCCGAAGCCTTTGTACGCGAGCTGGCACAACGAGTGCCCGAACACGGAGACGAACTAATGACTATCGCACAACAGCTGGAGCAGAAAGGCAGAATTGCAGGTCGAGAAGAGGGCCGAATTGCTGGGCTTGAAGAAGGCCGCGAAGAAGGTGTTCTGCTAGGTAAGCTGGACGTCGCTCGTAGCCTGCTCAAAATGGGCATGGCTCGTGAGGCCGTGCTTGAGGCAACGGGTTTGACCGAAGACGAGCTGGCCCAGATTCGTCACTAAAGCTTTAACGGCTGGCGTTCGTTGGCCGTTTCAACTCGATAGCTCTTCCCTGTCAAACACAGTATAACTTCTTTCAGGTGGTTAACCTTCGCCAAGGTGTTTTCCTGTCATTGACTGGCCACCAAGCTCGCGTCTTGCAGGCATGATGCAAAGTTATAGGAATGACGGCGGGCGTACTGTTACACTAAAGTGTGAGTGGCCATCGGACGATAAAGGGTATCGGTTCAACCTCGGTACCAGCAGGCCGCCCACATGGCAATGTCCTCGACGTTGTGGTGTACTACTTGGGTTGAAATTACTCTATAAATCAGTGATGAAGTCTTAATGAGCTATCAGGTTCTTGCCCGTAAGTGGCGCCCCCAAACGTTTGCAGAGGTTGTCGGACAAGAGCATGTCCTGACGGCGCTGGCTAATGGCCTCTCTCTGGGGCGGATCCATCACGCCTATCTGTTCTCTGGCACGCGTGGCGTGGGTAAAACCACCATTGCGCGTCTGTTGGCCAAAGGTTTGAACTGCGAAACAGGCATCACTGCGACGCCCTGCGGCCAATGTGATAACTGCCGTGAAATTGAGCAGGGGCGCTTTGTCGATTTGATCGAGATCGATGCCGCCTCCAGAACCAAAGTGGAAGATACTCGCGATCTGCTCGATAACGTGCAATACGCCCCGGCGCGTGGCCGTTTCAAGGTTTACCTGATCGATGAAGTCCACATGCTCTCGCGCCACAGCTTCAATGCGTTGCTGAAAACGCTGGAAGAGCCGCCTGCGCACGTCAAGTTCCTATTGGCAACCACCGATCCGCAGAAGCTGCCGGTCACTATTCTTTCTCGCTGCCTGCAATTCCATCTTAAAGCGATGGACGTGGAACAAATCCGCACCCAGTTGGAAACCGTCTTGCTGGCAGAGCACATCACCAGCGATGCCCGCGCGTTGCAACTGTTGGCACGCGCCGCCGATGGCAGTATGCGCGATGCCCTCAGCCTGACCGACCAGGCGATTGCCATGGGGCAGGGGCAGGTGACGACCGACACCGTCAGCCAGATGCTGGGGACGTTGGATGATGAGCAGCCGCTGGCCATCCTGGAAGCCCTGGTGAGTGCCGACGGTGAAAAAGTGATGGCGCAGGTCGCCCAGGCAGCGTCACGCGGCGTGGATTGGGAAAACCTGCTGGTGGAGACGCTGGCGCTGCTGCACCGCATTGCGATGGTGCAACTGCTGCCCTCGGTGCTGGACAATCATTACGCTGCGATTGAGCAGCGGTTACGTGAGCTGGCGCGTACCCTGCCGCCAACGGACGTACAGCTTTATTATCAAACCTTGCTGGTTGGCCGCAAAGAGTTGGCCTTTGCCCCGGATCGCCGTATGGGCGTAGAGATGACCCTGCTGCGCGCGCTGGCGTTTCACCCCAAAGCGGTGATCCCAGAGCCGGTGGCCATGGTACAGACCGCGCCCGCACAGCCGCAGGGGAATATGGCCGTTGCGCCACCTTCTCCCTATCCAGATGCCCCACCTCCCTTGGGGCAGGCTGCGTCAGTGCAGAATACTCAACCAACAAATTTACCGGATGCTACCGCGCAGTTACTTAAAGCGCGAACCCAGTTGCTGCGGCAACAGGGGGCATCCACCGCAAAAAAGAATGAGCCGGCGGCGCCAGGAATAGCGCGGCCGGCTAACTCGGCACTAGAGCGTTTAGCCTCGGTAACCGAACGCAGCCAGAAGCGTCAGGCCGAAAAGATCGTGACGGAGAAGCCGGCCAAGCCGGAGGCCTATCGCTGGCGTGCGCTTACCGAACCTGAAGCCGCGCCGGAACCGCTGGCCACGCCAAAAGCGTTGCGTACGGCGCTCGAACATGAAAAAACGCCTGAGCTGTCGGCTAAACTGGTGGTTGAGTCCATCGAGCGCGATCCTTGGGCGGCAGAGATCGACCAGCTAAAAATACCGAAACTGGTGCAGCAACTGGCGTTAAACGCCTTTAAGCAGCAGCTGGCTCCGGACAGCATTTGTCTCCACCTGCGGTCTTCGCAGCGTCATCTGAATTCGCCTTCGGCACAGAAGACACTGGCGCAGGCACTCAGTGAGTTACATGGCCGCACGGTTGAACTCAGCGTGGTGGAAGACGATAATCCGGCGGAGCGGACTCCGCTGGAGTGGCGGCAAGCCATTTATGAAGAAAAACTGGCGCAGGCTCGCCAGTCCATCGTTGCGGATACCAATATCCAGACTCTGCGTCGGTTCTTCGATGCAGATCTGGATGAAGAGAGTATTCGCCCTATTTAACGCGGCGCACGGTGCGCGGCCAATGCTATGAGAGACGACTATGTTTGGTAAAGGCGGTATGGGTAACCTGATGAAGCAAGCCCAGCAAATGCAGGAAAAGATGCAGCAGATGCAGGAAGAAATTGCCAAATTGGAAGTGACGGGTGAATCCGGGGCTGGCTTGGTGAAAGTGACCATCAACGGGGCACATAACTGCCGCCGGGTAGAAATCGACCCAAGCCTGATGGAAGACGACAAAGAGATGCTGGAAGATCTGATCGCTGCCGCTTTCAATGACGCAGCACGTCGCATCGAAGAAACCCAGAAAGAGAAGATGGCGTCGGTTTCCAGCGGGATGCAGTTGCCGCCAGGCTTTAAGATGCCGTTCTGATGCAAACCAGCCCGCTCCTTGAATCATTGATGGAGGCACTGCGCTGCCTGCCGGGCGTTGGCCCGAAGTCGGCGCAGCGTATGGCGTTCCAACTGCTGCAGCGCGATCGCAGCGGTGGTATGCGGCTGGCACAGGCGCTGACCCGTGCCATGTCGGAGATCGGCCACTGTGCCGATTGCCGTACCTTCACCGAGCAGGATACCTGCACCATCTGCAATAATGTACGCCGCCAGCAAAACGGCCAGATTTGCGTAGTGGAGAGCCCGGCGGATATTCACGCCATCGAGCAGACCGGCCAGTTTGCCGGGCGCTACTTTGTGCTGATGGGCCATCTGTCACCGTTAGACGGCATTGGCCCAGGCGATATCGGCCTGGATCGGTTGGAGCAACGGCTGGAGAAGGAAACCATCACTGAAGTGATCCTGGCCACCAACCCAACGGTGGAAGGGGACGCCACGGCCAACTACATCGCCGAGATGTGTGGCCAATATGGCGTACTTGCCAGCCGCATTGCCCACGGGGTTCCGGTGGGTGGTGAACTGGAAATGGTGGATGGCACCACGCTGTCGCACTCCCTGGCCGGACGCCACGCGATCAAATTCTGATGATTCTTTACGGGGCAGTCCTCTGCCCCGTAATCCGTTGACAAAAAATTCCCCGCCAGCCGCTTGAAAAACCACAGAGTTAACCCCATTTAATCCTCATTGCATGATTTGGTCATTACTGTCTTTGAGGTAATCAATGAGTATGAAAGGTCAAGAAACCCGTGGGTTCCAGTCTGAAGTCAAACAACTGCTTCATTTGATGATCCATTCGCTGTACTCCAATAAAGAAATCTTCCTGCGTGAGCTGATCTCCAACGCCTCCGATGCGGCGGACAAGCTGCGTTTCCGCGCGCTTTCCAAGCCTGAATTGTATGAAGGTGATGGCGAACTGCGTGTGCGTCTGTCCTTCGACAAAGAGAAGCGTACCCTGACGATCGCCGATAACGGCATCGGTATGAGCCGCGAAGAAGTGATCGAAAACCTGGGGACGATTGCCAAGTCTGGTACCAAGGCCTTCCTGGAGTCTATCGGCTCCGATCAGGCGAAAGACAGCCAACTGATCGGTCAGTTCGGCGTGGGCTTCTACTCGGCGTTCATCGTGGCGGACAAAGTCACCGTGCGTACCCGCGCGGCCGGTGCTGCGGAAGATCAAGGGGTGTACTGGGAGTCTGCCGGTGAAGGTGATTACACCATCGCCGATATCAGCAAGGCCGATCGCGGCAGCGAAATTACCCTGCACCTGCGTGAAGGCGAAGACGAATACCTCGACGGCTGGCGTCTGCGCTCGGTGATTGGTAAATATTCCGATCACATTGCACTCCCGGTAGAGATTGAAACCAAGAATGAAGAAGACGGCACCGTCACCTGGGAGAAAATCAACAAGGCGCAAGCGTTGTGGACTCGCAGCAAAGCTGACGTGACCGAAGAAGAGTACAAAGAGTTCTACAAGCACATTGCCCATGACTTTACCGATCCGCTGAGCTGGAGCCACAACCGGGTGGAAGGTAAGCAGGAGTACACCAGCCTGCTGTACATCCCGGCCCAGGCGCCGTGGGATATGTGGAATCGCGATCATAAACACGGCCTGAAGCTGTACGTTCAGCGCGTGTTTATCATGGATGACGCCGAGCAGTTCATGCCGAACTACCTGCGATTTGTGCGTGGCCTGATCGATTCCAACGATCTGCCGCTGAACGTTTCGCGTGAAATCCTGCAGGACAGCCGTGTTACCCAAAACCTGCGTGGCGCGCTGACCAAACGCGTGTTGCAGATGTTGGACAAGCTGGCCAAAGACGACGCGGAAGCCTACCAGAAGTTCTGGCAGCAGTTCGGTATGGTACTGAAAGAAGGCCCAGCGGAGGACGGCGGCAACAAAGAGGCCATCGCCAAACTGCTGCGCTTTGCTTCTACGCACAATGACAGCTCGGCGCAAACCGTCTCGCTGGAAGAGTACGTTGGCCGCATGACCGAAGGCCAGGACAAGATTTACTACATCACCGCCGACAGTTATGCCGCCGCCAAGAGCAGCCCGCACCTGGAGCTGTTCCGCAAGAAAGGCATCGAAGTCCTGCTGCTGTCTGACCGCATCGATGAGTGGATGATGAGCTACCTGACCGAGTTTGATGGTAAGGTGTTCCAGTCGGTCAGCAAAGCGGATGAAGCGCTGGATAAACTGGCGGATGAAACCGAAGAGCAGAAAGAGGCCGAGAAGCAGCTGGAGCCGTTTATCGAGCGAGTCAAGACGCTGCTGGGTGAGCGCGTGAAGGACGTGCGTCTGACGCACCGCCTGACGGATACCCCGGCCATCGTTACCACCGATGCCGACGAGATGAGCACCCAGATGGCCAAACTGTTTGCCGCTGCGGGGCAGGCTGCGCCGGAAGTGAAGTATATCTTCGAGCTGAACCCAGAGCATGCGTTGGTCAAACGCGCATCCGATGTGGGCGATAACGAACAATTTGCCGAATGGATCGATCTGCTGTTGGATCAGGCCCTGCTGGCAGAGCGGGGTACGCTGGAAGATCCAAACCAGTTTATCCGCCGCATGAATAAGCTGTTGTCCGCTTAATCAGCAAAATACGCCCCAGACCTTAGGGTTTGGGGCGTAATCTCTTCTATTCCCGTCAAATTTTTCTCCTGCTTGCCTCGTTTCAGCCCGATCTTTCCGCAACCGATTTCCTCTCGCTACCTTGAGCCACCCCCCTCAGAAATGGTAAGGTTGAGTGTTTTCGAAATTTAATAAAAACTCAAACCCGATAGACTTCCGGCCGCGGCCCGAAGAATGAAGGGAAATACATAGCAAGGGGATTTACGCAATGCGTATCATTCTGCTGGGCGCTCCAGGCGCTGGTAAAGGCACTCAGGCTCAATTCATCATGGAGAAATACGGCATTCCGCAAATCTCCACGGGCGATATGTTGCGCGCAGCCGTTAAGGCCGGTTCTGAGCTGGGCAAAAAGGCGAAAGAAATCATGGACGCCGGCAAGCTGGTGACCGATGAGCTGGTTATTGCGCTGGTCAAAGAGCGTATTACCCAGGAAGACTGCCGTAACGGTTTCCTGCTGGACGGTTTCCCACGCACCATTCCACAGGCTGACGCGATGAAAGAAGCCGGCATTAAAGTGGATTACGTGCTGGAGTTCGACGTGCCGGACGAACTGATCGTCGATCGTATCGTTGGCCGCCGCGTGCATGCGCCATCTGGCCGCGTGTACCACATCAAATTCAATCCGCCGAAGGTAGAAGGGAAAGACGACGCCACCGGCGAAGAGCTGACCACCCGTAAAGACGATCAGGAAGAGACCGTGCGTAAGCGCCTGGTGGAATACCATCAGATGACCGCGCCGCTGGTGTCTTACTATCATAAAGAAGCCGAGGCGGGTAATACGTCTTACCACAAGATCGATGGCACCCGTAAGGTGACGGAAGTGAGCGCTGAGCTGGCGGCCATTCTGGGCTAATCGGTGTCAAGGCTGTAGAAAACGCTGGGCTTGCGGTTGCTGCCTGGCGTTTTTTTTTGCCGCTTCATGCTAGGTTATCAGTGCTACCGTTTCGCTCGACAGGAAGAGCCGCATGTCCAGGCAGACAAATTTTTTGCAAGAAGCGACCGCGCGCCAGATCGTGCAACGTGCGATGAGCATCATTCACCATTCGGTCAACGTGATGGACAGCAACGGCGTCATTATTGCTTCCGGCAACGCCTCGCGCCTGTATCAGCGACACGAAGGGGCGGTATTGGCCCTGACCGAAAACCGGGTGGTGGAGATTGATGAGGCCACGGCACACCATCTGAAGGGCGTGCAGCCCGGCATCAATCTGCCGTTCAGCTTTCGTAATCAACTGGTAGGAGCGATTGGGGTTTCCGGCGATCCGGCCCAGGTGCGAGCCTATGGTGAGCTGGTGAAAATGGCGGCAGAGCTGATGGTGGAACAGGCTGCGATGCTCGATCAACATCAGTGGGAAAAGCGTTACCGGGAAGAGCTGGCCAACCAACTGCTGCAAGGGCACAGTGAACCTGGTTCGCGCGAGGCGATGGCGGCCTATTTAGAGCTGGATCTGCAACAGCCACGCATTGTCTGGCTGCTAGAGCTGTATGAACCGCAGCCGCAGGTACTGAGAGGCTTGCTGGCAGAGCTGGAGATCACCCAGCGTGAGGCGCTGATCACCATGACCAGCTTTAATGAACTGGTGCTCTTGCGCCCGGCCTGTATGAAACAGGGCGTGTGGGACGTACAGCAGGAGCGCAAGCTGGCCCAGCAGCTCCAGAATGAGATCCAGCAACGCTTTGGCCTACGGTTGATCGTCGGGGGCTTTTACAGTGGTGAGGAGGGCGTCTATCGCTCCATTCAGACCGCAAGAGCAGTGCAAACCATGGCGCACCGTCTCAAACTGGTCCAGCACACGCTGTTTTATGATGACTACCCGCTGCCCTCGCTGCTGTGCGATTTAGGAGAGGATTGGCGAGCGCAGGAGCTTTCACGGCCCTGGCGGCAATTGAGCGCCCAGGATGAAAAAGGGATGCTGAGAAACACGCTGCGCCACTATTTCAATCAGAATTGTGACCAAACCAAGACTGCGGCACAGCTGCATATTCACGTTAATACCCTACGTTACCGCCTACAGCGCGTAGAAAAAACGACTGGCCTGAAGATCAACCAATTGGCGGACGTCTTGCAACTGTATATCGGTATGTTGATGCAGGATTGAATTGTGTGAATGCACAAAATAACGTTGTTTTTTACCCTTTTGTTTGTGTCTATCGCTAAAGAATTTCCGTTGTCGGCAGGGTATGGTATTCACTAACCGATGCAGTGGCATCCTCTGAAGATTAAGGCGCTGTCGATGAACACCCTACAGAAAGTGGTAATTGCCCCCGACTCCTTTAAAGAGAGCCTGAGTGCTCAGGGTGTCGCAGAAGCGATCGAGCGTGGTTTCCGGCAAATCTATCCGCAGGCGCACTATGTGTTGCTGCCCATGGCGGACGGAGGCGAG
Organism: Serratia sp. JSRIV004; assembly: GCF_019968705.1. NCBI lineage: Bacteria > Pseudomonadati > Pseudomonadota > Gammaproteobacteria > Enterobacterales > Yersiniaceae > Serratia > Serratia sp. JSRIV004. Next base: position 1,596,172 of record NZ_CP074140.1, read on the forward strand.
GGCACCGTCGATGCGATGGTGGCCGCCACCGGTGGGGAAATCATCAATGTGCAGGTTAGCGGGCCGCAGGGCAAACCTACAGCAGCATTTTATGGTCTGCTGGGGGAAGGGAAAACCGCAGTGATCGAAATGGCAGCCGCGTCCGGGCTGCATCTGGTGGCGGGTGACGAACGCGATCCGTTAGTGACCAGCAGTTTTGGCACCGGCGAGCTGATCCTGGCGGCACTGCAACAAGGTGTAGGCTCGATCATTTTGGGGATCGGCGGCAGCGCAACCAACGATGGCGGGGCGGGTATGATGCAGGCGCTGGGCGCTAAGCTTCTCGACCACCGCAATCAAGAATTACGGCCCGGTGGTGCGGCGTTGGCGCAACTGGCGCATATCGATCTCAGCCAACTGGATCCCCGCTTGCAGCAGGTGAAGATCACGGTAGCCTGCGACGTGGATAACCCGCTGTGTGGCGATCACGGGGCTTCAGCGATCTTCGGCCCACAAAAAGGGGCCACGCCGGAGAAGGTGCAGCAACTGGACAAGGCGCTGCATCATTACGGTACGCTCCTGGAGCAGACCACCGGGCGCAAGGTCATGCAGGTGCCAGGCTCAGGTGCTGCTGGGGGGATGGGAGCGGCATTGATCGGTTTTCTGGCGGCAGAACTGCGGCCAGGCATCGAAATCGTGATCGAAACGCTGCATCTGGAAGATGCGGTACGTGATGCAGACCTGGTGATCACTGGTGAAGGGCGGCTCGACAGCCAGTCGATCCACGGCAAAACCCCGATCGGCGTTGCGCGGGTAGCCAAGCGCCACCAATTACCGGTGATTGCCATTGCCGGTAGCCTGTCAAAAGACTATCAGGTGGTGCATCAACACGGCATCGACGCCGCTTTCTCGGTGATCGATCGCATCGTGACGCTGCCAGAAGCGCTGGCGGACGCGGCCCATAACCTGGAAGTTACGGCGCGCAACGTAGCTGCCGTCTGGCAGCTGGCGCAAAAATAACCCCTGTTCTACCTGTTGCTGATATAGGTTCCGGTCCGGCGCTTTTCCGTTACAATAGGCCGCATGAGTGGCTGTTAATACGCTGAGAAATAACAGGGTATTTGCCGGGAAGGACAAGGGGATCGGAATGAAACAAGAGAAACACGGGGTATTGCTGGTGAATCTGGGGACGCCAGAGGCACCTACCCCGCAGGCGGTAAAACGCTATCTGAAAGAATTTCTCAGTGACAACCGGGTGGTCGACACTGCGCCGCTGATCTGGTGGCCAATTCTTAACGGCATCATTCTGCCGATCCGTTCACCGCGTGTGGCAAAGCTTTATCAATCTGTCTGGATGGACGAAGGTTCACCGTTGCTGGTCTACAGCCGTCGCCAACAGCGGGAGCTGGCGGCGCGTATGCCGAATACGCCGGTGGAACTAGGTATGAGCTACGGATCACCCAGTCTGGCACAGGCGATCGACAGCCTATTGGCGCAAGGCGTGACCAATCTGGTGGTGTTGCCGCTGTATCCGCAATATTCGTGCTCGACCAGCGCCGCAGTCTGGGATGGTGTTGCGCGGGTGCTGAAAGGTTATCGCCGCCTGCCATCGATTGGCTTTATCCGTGACTATGCCGAGCACCCAGCGTATATCCTGGCCTTGCAGCAAAGCGTTGAGCGGGCGTTCGCCGAACACGGTAAGCCCGACCGCCTGGTGATGTCGTTCCACGGTATTCCCAAACGCTACGCCACGCTGGGTGATGATTATCCGCAACGTTGCGAAGATACCTACCGCGCGTTGGCGGCGGCCATACCGCTGGCCCCAGATCGGGTGATGATGACCTATCAATCGCGCTTCGGTCGGGAGCCCTGGCTGACGCCGTACACCGACGAAACCCTGAAGAGTCTGCCAGCGCAAGGCGTGAAGCATATCCAACTGATCTGCCCCGGCTTTTCTGCGGATTGCCTGGAAACGCTGGAGGAGATCAAAGAGCAGAACCGCGAAATCTTCCTGGAGGCGGGTGGCGAGAAGTTTGAATACATCCCGGCACTCAATGATGACGCCGCCCATATCGATATGATGCAACAGCTGGTGGGGCAACGGCTGTAATCAAGCCGGTTTTTCACCGCTCGGTTGGCAAAATGCTCACGTGAAAACGCAGCAATCAGGCAGGAATGTGCTAACATTCCTGCCTGTTCACCGCAACTCACCGCCAATCACATGAAATTTCCTGGTAAACGTAAATCCAAACATTATTTTCCGGTTAACGCTCGCGATCCGTTATTGCAGCAGACACAGCCTGAAAATGAAGTCAGTACCTCTTATGTCGTCGGTATCGATCAGACGCTGGTGGATATCGAAGCGAAAGTGGATGACGCGTTTGTCGAACGCTACGGCCTTAGCCTGGGCCATTCGCTGGTCATTGAAGACGACGTTGCCGAGGCGCTGTATCAGGAACTGAGCGACAATAACCTGATCACCCATCAATTTGCCGGTGGCACCATCGGTAACACCCTGCACAACTACTCGGTACTGGCGGACGATCGTTCCGTGCTGCTCGGCGTGATGTGCAGCAACGTCAAAATTGGCAGCTATGCCTATCGCTATCTGTGCAACACCTCCAGCCGTACCGATCTCAACTACCTGCAAGCGGTGGATGGAGCCATTGGCCGATGCTTTACGCTGATTAGCGAGAGCGGCGAGCGCACCTTTGCCATCAGCCCAGGCCAGATGAACCAGCTACGCCCGGAAAGCATTCCTGAAGAGGTGATCGCAGGGGCTGCCGCGTTGGTACTGACCTCCTATCTGGTGCGTTGCAAACCCGGTGAACCCATGCCGGAAGCCACCATGCAGGCGATAAAGTTTGCCAAAAAGCATGATGTACCGGTGGTGCTGACGCTGGGCACCAAGTACGTCATTGCGGATAATCCGGTGTGGTGGCGTGATTTTCTTAGAGAGCATGTCTCCATTCTGGCGATGAACGAAGATGAGGCGTTGGAACTCACTGGGTTGAGCGATCCGCTGATGGCCTCAGAGATGGCATTGGACTGGGTAGATTTGGTGTTGTGTACCGCTGGGCCAAACGGTCTGTATATGGCAGGTTACACCGAAGAGGCCAACAAGCGTGAAACCCAGCATCCGCTGTTGCCGGGCCATATCGCCGAGTTTAACCGCTTTGAATTCAGCCGTGCGATGCGCCGTGCAAGCTGCGAAAACGCACTCAAGGTCTATTCGCATATCGCCCCGTATATGGGTGGCCCGGAAAAGATCATGAATACCAACGGTGCGGGCGACGGTGCGCTGTCTGCGCTGCTGCATGATATCGCCGCTAACGGCTATCACCGTAACAACGTGCCAAACTCCAGCAAGCATGTGCGTAGCTACCTGACCTATTCTTCATTGGCGCAGGTCTGCAAATATGCTAACCGCGTTAGCTATCAGGTACTTAACCAGCACTCTCCACGTTTGACCCGTGGGTTGCCGGAGCGGGAAGACAGTCTGGAAGAGTCTTACTGGGAACGGTAACCAACAACCGGTAAGAGCGCTGTTTTAGCGCTCTTACCGGCTTAATGGCGTCAGATTGGGCAGGCGGCCAGTTTCTCTTCGTCCGACAGCGAATCCAGCTTGAGGATATTCAACATGCTGTTGGCGATCTCGCGTTCACCCATCACCACCTGATCGGCACCCCGGTCGGAAATATACGAAACCTCGTCGTCGTAATGAGCGCGGGCGATAATCTCCAGAGTAGGGCGCTTGGTGCGGGCCGAGGCCACGATCTCACCGGCTTCATAGCCGTTGGGAATGGTCAGCAGCAGCCAGCGTGCGCAGTCGAGCCGGGCCAGTTCCATGATCTCGGGATTGGCCGCATTGCCTAACACCGCTTTGATCCCTTGAGCGCGTAGCGCTTCAACCCGTGGGCGAGAGTTTTCTATCACCACCATCGAGACGCCTTCTTCGGTCAGCTTGGCCCCTAACAGGCTACCAACCCGGCCATAACCGACTACGACGGCATGATTGCAGATATCGACCGGGATCTGCTTCTCTTCCTCCACCGCTTCTTCCAGGATCTGATCCTCGATGGTTTCCGTCTTGGCCAGATAGCGCTCCAGCAAGGTAAACAGTAGCGGGTTGAGCATGATTGACAGGATCGCCCCGGCCAGCACCAGATTACGGCCATGCTGATCCATCATGCCTAGCGTGACCCCCAATCCGGCCAGGATAAAGGCGAACTCACCAATCTGTGCCAGGCTGGCGGAAATGGTCAGCGCGGTACGCTTGGAGTGACCGAACATTTTGACCAGCGCGAAGGCCGCCACCGATTTACCAAACAGGATAATCGCCAGCGTTGCCAACACCGCCAGCGGTTGGTTGATCAGGATCATCGGATCGAACAGCATACCGACCGAGACAAAGAACAGCACCGCAAAGGCGTCACGCAGCGGCAGCGTATCGTGTGCTGCGCGGTGGCTCAGTTCCGATTCGTTCAGCACCATACCGGCAAAGAAGGCACCCAGGGCAAACGAGACGTCAAACAGGCCGACAGCGCCGTAGGCAATACCCAGCGCCAGTGCCAACACTGCCAGCGTAAACAGCTCGCGCGAGCCGGTACTGGCGGTTTTTGCCAGGATCCAAGGCACCACTCGGCGGCCAACGATAATCATCAGCGCGATAAAGGCGATAACCTTGCCAATGGTGATGGCCAACTCGGTGAGCAGCTGTGTGGTGCTGGCGGTATCGCTGTTGAGCATATTGGCAAATGCCGGCAGCAGCACCAGGGCCAACACCATGGCCAAATCTTCGACAATCAGCCAGCCGATGGCGATCTGCCCGCGTTGGCTGTCGATCAGTTGCCGTTCTTCCAGGGCGCGCAGCAGTACCACGGTACTGGCGGTGGACAGACACAGGCCGAATACCAGGCCGGAAACCAAATCCCAGCCCATCAGTTTGGACAACCCCATCCCCAACACCGTCGCGACGGCGATTTGGGCAATGGCCCCAGGGATAGCGATATTTTTTACAGCGAGGAGATCTTTAAGCGAGAAATGGAGACCAACACCGAACATCAGCAGGATCACCCCAATCTCCGCGAGTTCCGGCGCTAACGAGGTATCAGCGACGAAACCGGGGGTAAACGGGCCGGCAAGAACGCCTGCGGCCAGATACCCTACCAACGGGGAGATGCGCAGGCGGTTTGCCAGCATTCCGAAGAGGAAGGCGAGTACTAACCCTCCAACAATAGTGGTGATCAAGGGTGTTGAATTATGCATCCATACTCCTCTGGTTGTGCTGACGGGTGTTACGAAAGGATACATTTAGTTTATTGCATTTGTGCTTTCATTGCTTAGCTAATTTAGGGTTTTGTGTAAAAAACCAGACTATTCGTCTATTTTTGCAGAAGGAAGGGGAATTATGGCGTAATTGACCGGATTAAATGGGGTTTCGGAGTGGATAACCCGGTTTAACTTCTGCGATAAACCGGGGTTGTATCAGGGTTATTGCTGGTTATGCTCCATATTTGGTAGCAATGCGGTGATAATGCCGATAAGCGGCAGGAATGCACAGATTTGATAAACCAGCTCGATGCTGGTCAAATCGGCGACATAACCAAGAACTGCCGCACCTAACCCGCCCATACCGAAAGCAAAACCGAAGAATAGCCCGGAAACCATCCCCACTTTGCCGGGGATCAGCTCCTGCGCATACACCAGAATGGCCGAGAAGGCCGAGGCCAGAATAACCCCGATGATCACCGTCAAAACCCCGGTCCAGTAGAGAGAAGCATGGGGTAAAGCCAAGGTAAAGGGAGCAGCACCCAGGATGGAGCCCCAAATGACATATTTACGTCCAAACTTATCACCCAAAGGCCCGCCAATGATGGTTCCTGCCGCTACGGCAAACAGGAAGGCAAACAGATGGAATTGGGCATTCTGTACCGAAACGCCGAACTTATGTATGAGATAAAAGGTGTAATAGCTACTAATGCTCGCCAAGTAGAAGTATTTGGAGAAGATCAGCACCAGCAGGATGCTTAAGGAGAACGCTACGGTACGTTTTGGCAGCGGTTTGACCAGAGAAGCGGCTTTTGGCTTGCCTTGGGCCGCCCGATGTTGCTGCTTATACCATTTACTGACCTGCAACAAGACCACAATGGCCAGCAGCGCAGCCAGTGAGAACCAGGCGATATTGCCCTTGCCATAGGGGGCAATAATCAGCGCGGCCAACAGCGGGCCGAGGGAACTGCCGAAGTTGCCGCCCACCTGGAACAGCGACTGGGCCAAACCGTGCCGTCCACCGGATGCCATGCGCGCCACGCGGGATGACTCAGGATGGAATACGGAGGAACCGGTGCCCACCAAAGCGGCCGCCAGCAGCACCAGAGGGAAAGTGTTGGCCACCGAAAGCAGCAGTAAGCCCGACAGGGTGAATCCCATGCCGATAGGCAGCGAATAAGGCTGCGGGTGTTTATCGGTGTAATAACCAATCAGCGGTTGTAGCAGTGAGGCGGTGAGCTGATAGGTCAGGGTGATCATCCCGATCTGCACAAAGCTGAGGCTAAAATCGGCTTGCAAAATCGGGTAAATCGCCACGATCAGCGATTGCATCATATCGTTGAGCAGGTGGGAAACGCTGATAGCACCGAGAATAGAGAACGCCGTGCCTTTGGCCGCGCTGCGGGTTACCGGTGGAATGTCCGTTTCACTACGGTCAGTCATATTATTATTAGCCTGGTAAGTGAGAGGAGAAAGCTGACATCTTATAACGTTCATCTTTCGTCCGACAACGGGGTAGCAGATTCTCTCTCGATCATTATGTGCTATTGGGAGTGCCGATAAAATTCGAACCGGCCGTGCCTTTCCGACATAATTTGACGTATGTCGCAAAAATTTGAAATTAGTTGCAGCCGATTCGCGTTACAATTTCGTCCTTATCAAAAAATACCCATTATTAACCATGGAGATCTGCCATGCGCTTTTCGCTTCACACCACCGCATGTGCGTTGGCTGTTTCCCTGACGTTGTTTTCAGGAACGGTCAGTGCTTGGGAAAAGGATAAAACCTACGATATCACCATCCTGCACACCAACGATCATCACGGCCATTTCTGGCAGAACGATCATGGCGAGTACGGCCTGGGGGCGCAAAAGACGCTGGTGGACAGCATCCGTCAGGAAGTGGCGGCGAAAGGCGGTAGCGTGCTGTTGCTGTCCGGTGGGGACATCAATACCGGCGTGCCAGAATCGGATTTGCAGGATGCAGAACCCGATTTCCGTGGCATGACGCTGATCGGCTACGACGCGATGGCGATCGGCAACCACGAATTCGACAACCCCCTCAGCGTGTTGCGCCAGCAGGAGAAGTGGGCTTCTTTCCCGCTATTGTCCGCCAACATTTATCAAAAAAGCACTCAGCAACGCCTGTTCAAGCCTTATGCCCTGTTTGAAAAGCAAGGGGTGAAGATTGCGGTGATCGGCCTGACCACCGATGACACTGCAAAAATCGGCAACCCGGAATACTTTACCGATATCGAATTCCGTGTTCCGGCGCAAGAAGCCAAGCAGGTGGTGGAACAGCTGCGCAAAGATGAAAAGCCGGACGTGATTATCGCCGCTACCCACATGGGCCACTACGACGATGGTAACCATGGCTCTAACGCGCCGGGGGACGTGGAGATGGCACGTAGCCTGCCTACGGGCTACCTGGATATGATTGTCGGTGGGCATTCGCAAGATCCGGTCTGTATGGCGAGTGAAAACCACAAACAGGTGGATTACGTACCGGGCACGCCTTGCGCGCCAGATCGCCAAAACGGTACCTGGATCGTCCAGGCTCACGAATGGGGTAAATACGTTGGTCGTGCCGACTTCCAGTTCCGCAACGGCGAACTGAAACTGATGCATTACCAACTGATCCCGATCAACCTGAAGAAAAAGGTAGAGAAAGCCGACGGCACCAGCGAGCGGGTGTATTACACCCAACAGATCCAGGAAGATCCGTCGATGATGAAGTTGCTGACGCCGTTCCAGGACAAGGGCAAGGCTCAGTTGGAAGTGAAGGTGGGCAGCGTCAACGGCAAACTGGAAGGGGATCGCAGTAAAGTCCGCTTCGTGCAGACCAACCTTTCGCGCGTGCTGTTAGCTGCACAGATGGAACGCGCCAACGCAGACTTCGCCGTGATGAGCGGTGGTGGCGTGCGTGACTCGATCGAGGCCGGTGATATCACCTATAAAAACGTGCTCAAGGTGCAGCCGTTTGGCAACACGCTGGTGTATGTCGAAATGAAAGGCAGCGAGGTTGAGCCATATCTGGCAGCGGTAGCCAATATGAAGGTGGATTCCGGGGCCTATGCGCAATTCGCCAACGTCAGCCTGGTGGCGGACGGCAAAGGCGTTAGCGACGTCAAGATCAAGGGAGAACCCTTACAGGCAGACAAGACCTATCGTATGGCGACACTGAACTTCAATGCCCTGGGTGGCGATGGTTATCCGAAGATTGATACCCTGCCAAGCTACGTCAACACCGGCTTTATCGATGCGGAAGTGCTCAAGAAGTATATCGAGAAGCATTCACCACTAGACGCAGCGGCCTATGAACCGAAGGGTGAAATAGTTTATAAGTGATTGGATATAAAGGCGGTTTTCTATCGGTGATAGCCGTGAAAACCGCCTGTTTTTAGCTTCACAAAATATCTTCTGCAAAACCCCTGCAAAACTCTTCTGCAAAACGGTACAAAAAATAACCGTTATCACACCGCGATCACTGTCCAATTTTTGCCCCTGTCATCATTGTATTTATCGGTCATTTGCTGGTTTTTATGCCCAAGCAAAGACATGGTATCGATACCCTGATCACGGTATAGGCGCTCGGAGAGTGACCGCTGTTCATGGAATGTTGGCGGGGTTCCCTTGCTCCATTTCAACCCTGATTGATCCCTGGCTTTGCTAAATGTGGTTGTAATGCTCTTATCGCCAATCTGGCCGCCTCGCTTCGCGGTTGCCACTGTGTGGTGGTGGTGGAGTAGGTACGGGCTTACGATCCGATCCCGGCACTCCGCTATAACCTCGCGCAGACTCATGTTTATCGCATTGCACCGCAAGCTTAATGGTATGGCCAGGCGAGCCCCTGTTTTCTCCTGCTCTACATGCAAATGATCGTCCCAAACGTCAGAAAATTTCATGTTGGCAATATCTGAGAGACGTTGCCCAGTGACAATGGCCAGCAGCATAGCCCTACGAAGATAAGGCTGGAATGATGCGGCGGTTTCGAAAATGGATTGCCATTCATCCAGATCGAGACGTTGCCGCTGAACCTTAGCTTTTGGGTTTTTTGTTGCTCGGGCGGGGTTGTAACCGGGAGGGACTTCCCCGGCATGCTGGGCTTCCTTGTACACATCGATAATCACCCGACGAACAACCTGGGCCATAATGGCCTGTCCACGCTCCTTGTACGGCTCCAGAATATCGGCAATGTCACGCACACTAATCTCGGCAAGCTGTTTGTTGCCAATTTCTGATCGCATCACTTTTACTGGGTTCTTTTTCTGGTTCACAGTTGAGGCTTTGATTTCGCCAAGATGCAGACGTTCCTCCTGAATTTTCCAGTAACGATCAAGCCATCCGCTAACTGAAATACCTTCGCCTAAGCTGCGGCTGATCTTGTCGCGAGCCATAAGCAGTTGGCTCATCTTCTGCTCAGCCAGCCGGGAGCTGGCCTCTGTAGCGATTGCTATCGCCGCCTCTTCATCGGTGCCTAGCCCATGAAACTTCCCTGTCACAGGGTGCTTGTAACGCCAGTAAACCTTTTTGGTTCTGGCGTCGGTATAGCACGATAGGCCCGGAATGGTGACGTTATACTTACGTGGTCGCGCCATCTTCAAGAATCCTCTTCAATCGTGGATCATCGTCTTTCTTCACTACCGGCTTGGCAGTCATACCAACAAACCTCGCTGTACGTTCTACCCGCCAGTACCGGCCAGCCTTAACTGGCTGGGGCGATATCATGCCATTTTTGGCGAACTTAATCAGTGTCGGATAACTCGGCACCGGCTCGTCAAACTCTTCTTTTGCCCAGTCAGTGATTTTCATTGTGCGAGACATCAGGCACCTCCTTTTTTCTGAAACCCGCCTTTATCACACTCTTGGCGATCGCTACGGGGTCGGCGTCGTCCAGTTCGAAATCCTCCCCGACCACGGCTTTCATCAGCTCATTCTGGAGAACGCTATCGTAGTTGCGCGGCCAGAAGTCCGTAGGCATACCGAACGAGTTGCAGTAGAAAAACGTGTCAATGGTGATCTGCGCCGCTTCCTCAGCGGTGCGTTCTGGCTGGCGATACCCAGCCTCCCAGATTGCGTCAGTGACCGCCGAGGGGTCGCCTTTGCCTGACTTTACGAGTTGAGCCAGGGTGAATACGTTGGTATCTGTCATCGCGCCATCTCCTGCAATGAAACTTTATACGCCCGCATCACAACCGGCGTTTTGCCGGATAGTGCAGACTTCATGATGAAAAAGCCGGTGTGCTTGGCTGTCACGTTCGTAAGGAACAGAGCGGTATCGACCACGCGGTTATGCTTACGGAACTCAAAGACGGAGCTGGTGATAGTTAAAGTGGCTGTCACACCGTGATCCTGATAATCAATTTTCATTGAGCACCTCGGCGCACAGGTCAAAGGCGTTATCACGCAGCGGCATAATCACCAGGAACGGGTTGCCGTAGAGGTGATCTGCCACCGGATCTAAAATCAGTTGGCATGGGCCTGTTTTGCTGTAGGGCTTGAACTTGACCGGGCCGAATGCGCTACCAAACATCAGGTACGGGAGCGCCAGCAACCGGGCGGCAAACATCGGCATTTCGTCGCAAGGCTCGGCCTCTGCCGGTAACAGCTTGCTGAAATCTGGATAGAGGCACTCGACCAGCTCGAGGCTGTTGCAACCAATTCGCGTAGCCTGATTCTCGTCAATAGAGACGTAGTGAATGGCGAGCCATCCATCATCAAAGCTTTTGATGCAAGTACCCTCTGCCTCGGCAGGAATATCGCCGTGAACAATAAAAACCGCGTCGATATCGGTTTTATCGCCATGCTCCATCATCACCGCTGCGCGCCCGTCAGTGGCTTTGATATGAGTAGGGGTGATGTACACCCCTCGCAGGTACTCGCGTGGCTCGTTTTCGTCGGCCACACAGTGAAGGGCGGCTCGTAGAATATCGGTAGGGAACATCATTGCTTTGCCTCCGGCTCAATCTTGATAATTTCAGCGCTAATCAGCATGTCTTTCAGCCATTCACTGCCCCTAAACCCATCGTCATGACATTCCAGATCACCGAAATCGATTACCGCCATTTCTTCATTTTCACCTGTCTCATCGTTGAAAAAAGGAATGGTATCGAGCCTGTAATAAGCAGACTCAACAGCGGACTCAATTACACTGAGCCCGTTGGTATTACCGCCAATAACGATTTCTATTGTTGTGCGGTAGTGCCAGCGTCCAAACGTCAGACGAACGGTCTTATCAACCATGCGCCCACACATTGTGAGGTTAGGGTCAAAGTTCATGACCGAGTTTTGGTTGGCTGCTGTCATTATTTTTTCTCCCCAAACAGTGATTTCAAATCGATGCCATAGATCGCCATCCAAGCCGCAGCAGGCCACGCCTTAACGCTGCCGTAGCGCGGATCTGGCACATCGACAGCCTCTACGCCATTTTCACGACACCATTTGCGGAGTGGGGTAAACTTGTATTCGCCATTAGTCAGGTTCTCCACTTTGGTGATGGTCGCGTGTTTCACGCTTTCACCCAGGCGTTCTTCCAGATCTCGGCACTTGCGAGTGGCCGCACTGAGCTTCCCAAGGGCGGAGGCTTCACGCTTGCGGCTGATCTGCGATTTGGTGCGCTCCGCATGGTCGGCGCGCTCTTCTGCTGCGAGGCGGCCCTTTTCGGACTCGAGAGCTATCTGGATGATTTCCAGCTTGGATAGTTCTACTGGCGCAGGTAGTGCCTTGGTGTCACGCTGGGTAAAGTAGAACTCGGTCAGGTCGTTGTAGTATTCCCATGCCCGATCGGTTTCTAGCATTTTCGCGTGGTTGGCAGCACCGCGCTCCGTCCAGAGCTTCAGGCGTGGTGTGCGTTTATCAACTACCCCTCTTAAAGAGGGTAAGTTCTTCAGGGACTGAAGCTCTTCACCCTCAACATCGAAATAGTGCTTACCTTCGATAAAGCGATTTTGGTTCCGTGAAAAGTTATTGCTGATCATTTTCTCAGTCGCACCATACCCCGCCGCCAGTTGCTCGGTGGTTGCCACACGCTGCCCGCGATACTCGATGATCTGCAGGTCTTTGGCCTCGACGGCCACCAGTTCAGTTTTTTTAGCCATTTGCTTTCCCCCTTAATGAAGATTCTTTTCCGGCACTGCTTCGCCTTCGATCATTGCCTTGGCACCTTCAATGAATACGTCGTCTATAAAGTCACGCATCCACGTAGTGCCTTCCTGTTCATTCCTGAACTCGTCCATCCGGTAAAATTGCATCACCGTGATGTAGCGATCCGCAGGGTGTTCCTCCAATAGCGGAGCCTCCAACTGGAACTTGAGCAACAGCTCGATAACCTCGCGGCTGATTTCCATGGTGACGTTTTCATGTTTGAAAATTTCCTGACCGTTAGGCCCGGTACCGAAACGGGTCTTACAGTCAATCAGGTACCGCAACGCAGCACAGGAGCGTAATTGCGTGGTGAGGCACTCAGCGAACTCCAGCAGTTCAGCCCTGGTCACCTCGTCGCCTGACTTCATGCGATTGATATTCAGCATCCATTGAGGCACCGGAACGCCGGTTCCTTTCAGGTAGTCGGCTAGTTGCTCTTCCGTCATTCCGTCAAACTTGCTCATGCTATTTCCCCGCTGGTGGTCTTGTTGATGTGGCTACCGAGCGCCTCGGCGACCCGTTTAGCTTCCTTTTCGGCGATTGCCTTCTGACGAGCCGCCTCATGGCGAGCGGCCAGCGTCCTGCGCTTATCACAACGATCCGCCCGGACTTCTGCCCAATCTTGGTTTATGGGTTTCACTGCTACCGCGCTGGCCTGACGCCAGAACGTGGCCGCAAGCTCCAACTGATCGGCCTTCTCAAACTTGACCGCCTGGTTGGCGTTGAGCATGTAGGGGCTGAGTTTCATTTGGCCCCCATTGCTGGATTGCGAAGATTGAGCCCTGCATTTGCTTTAGCCAGCAGATCTGAAGGGTTAGCGGTATCCAGATTGCGACCGAAACCCTTAGCAGATGCCGCGAGCCAGCCATCCAATGTTGAGAAGAAGCCAACTATCTGCCCAGCTAACGAGTTTTGCTCCTGGGTCAAATGAACCCCAAGGCTTCCCATGCCGCACATCTCAAGGACGACGTGCTGCAGGTTTCCGCAGGGAGAGGCACCATGCTCTCGCAGGTGTTTTAGATACATGCAAGCCAGAGCCTCCCCAGCCTCGACGCTGCCTTGATAGCTCCCGGTTCTCGGGACTGCCCAGAATGAAGCCCCTGACTTATTTTTCCGTAAGTGAACAAATGGCAGCCGATGCAGGGGATGTTCACGGCGATTGTGGTATTTCAAAGGTTTTTTGTTGTTCGCAATTACCCCTTTGTTATTTGCCATCAGTGCACCACCTGCAGGGTGGTTTCCCCCGGGTTCTCTAAAGCATCCGATACAGCGGCTACCATCATTTCTTCCATGACGGTTTCGCCCAGAGGCGTTAACTTGTGCATGCTGGATAGCATTCCGCTGTAGAGGGTGGATATGTGGCTATCACCTTCTTTCTGGCCAAACTCTTCATAGCCCGGCTGTTCCACTAAGGCGACCATGCATTGCTCAATGCTCTGCTGAGATAAATAGACGCGAACCCCTTTATTTTCGGATACAACCACCTCCGCCCACTCCCCGCAATAATGGCGCTGGCAGAAATCCAAATAGGCGAGCGCAATTCGCCCCCGGTATAATTCGATTTTGCTAATCGTTTCTTTCATGGCTAATTACCTTTTTCCTACCTTCCGGCGCGATGATCCCCAGCCGGAAGGTTGTAATTTAATTTCGTGATTATTTAATTAATATGGGCGGCGCTTCATTAACTCATCATGCTGGCCTTTCCACTTATCCCATTCAGCTTGCCATTTGGCTATTCCTCGCTTTTTGGCAAGTAATTTTCGAATTCGCTTTTCACAACGAAAATGCGCCTGCCAGTAGGTAAGTGTCAATTCACCACGGCTAAAATGAATAATACCATTTTCTTCTTTCTGATAGCCGCCCTCGTGAGTATTAGCCCCCGCGCGGTCAAACACCTTCTGAGTCATGAAGTGAGCCAAACGTCTAATGGCTGTTTCACGGCTAAAGCATTTTTTACTACGACCGTGACGAGTTACAACAAACACAGGCAAAGGTTTGTGTTCAAATGCTGACGCAAGACCGCCACAGCCAGTGATAACCTCTACGATATGAAGTGGTGTAAGTTTATTTTTCGGATTCATCATTATTCTCCGGGGATGTTATTTTCCATCCAGCTCGTTCAGCTAATTCAATAAACGTCCCCATAGTGGCAGTGATTTATTCTGGCGCATATGGGCGGTATGCTTTCAGTTCACCATTCTCAATATAAACCGTTAAGCGTCCGCTGAATTCCGGCGCGACGTGAATGATAACCTCATTCAGAACGGCCTTTGTTGCCTGGCTGAGGATGCTGGTCATAGGGTGTTTCCCTCCAGTGGAAGGCAGCCAGCAAATGAAAGCACATAATCACGCACCAACTGGCGGCGAGCTTCTTTCTCGCTGGCGGCTTGCACACGCTGCATAACAGGGCGTGACTTTGGATCGCTACGTAAAACAGATGCAAACAGATAAATCGTTGTGTTATGCTTTTTATCGATCATGTTAGTACCCTCGCAGGTATTGACGTTGATTAGGCTCTGGTGATTACTTGGCGGTGTTGCCAGAGCCACCTCACTAAATGCAATATTAATTATCGCCCCTCCTGGATAACTCTCTCTTGCTCTTTCCTTATGGTTGCGACGTAATCAGAAGCAACCGTTAATACATCAGCTAAAATACTTTGCTCGTTAACCATATTTAGAAATAAAGCCGCATTTATCATCGCGTCAATGTTTATAACTGCATCTTCTGGCTTCAAAGATATGTTTTTGAATTACTCACTCACCATCTTACTGGCTCCGTTTATCTTAAAATCAACGATTAATCACGCCACTTGAAGTTTTTAGGAAGACCGGAATTTTCAAAAGTCATTTGAAGGTTACGAAGCGTAGCCACTCCAGTATTCATATCGATATCAACAACAGTAAAACCATCTACTTTCTCACCCAAAACATAGGTAATTGGATTATTAGGAATGGTGCTTTCATCCTCATCACACTTACTTTTGGTGCATTCAAAAGTCATTTCATTAACTCCGTTAGTGCCGATGAGTTAATGCTACGATACGTACATATTGGCGTCAACACAAAATGTACATTTAATTTCTATGAGTGTACAATGTGTATGATAAATATAGTTTTTAATTTTAATTACAAGGAGAGGGGTGTTGCGGATATAGGCAAAAAAAAGCCGCAATTTATGCGGCTATGGTTTTAATCAAATGTTTCTTCGGGCCACTGGGCCTTAACGACCTTTCCAATGATCCGACAGTTTTCGTCAAATGGAATGCTTTGATAGCGAGGATTGGGGTTTAGTGGCTCAAGCCAGGGTTTTCCATCTTCCCGCGTGAATTTCTTGAATGTCACCTCAGAGTCGTTGAAGATACCGACAACACAAAAATCACCTGGTTCGACATCCTCTGCTGGGTCAACCAGAATCAGCATACCCTCTGGAAAGCTTGGTTTAACGCCGGGTGAGGCAGTCATTGAATGGCCCTCAACAGTAAGCCAGAACGCCAAGTTACTAGCTTTTTTTACGGTTGCAATGCTTCCGTTGGAGTCCCTTTCTGTGTAGCCATCAACGGCACTAAACTCCCCAGCCTGTACCGAAGTGAACAGCGGGTACTCATATTGTATCTTTACTGGAGGCGCTGACATGTCCTCATCAACAGTGAAGGTGCCATCTGGATTTATGGTGGCGTTCGAAATACCTAAGATTTGAAACATAGCCCCAACCTCAGCTAGGGATGGGTTTCTCCTGCCATTGAGCCAGTGACCCATCGCTCCTGAAGTCACGTTCATTTTTTCAGCGAGTTCAGCCTGAGTCATCTTCAGTGCCGCAATCCTAGTTTTAGCTAGTTCGTGCCAGTGTCTTTTCATAGGTCAAATACTACATCCTGTATGATTTTATTCAATGCACAATATGTACACTTTCATTGCAAAAGTAAACTACATAATGTACATTTACCTCATCTGATTCGTGAGGTGAAACATGAGCAATCTTCGAGATATCCGGGAAAAACTAAAGGTAACGCAAAAAAAGCTTGCAGCAGACATAGGTCACTCTCCTAGCTCCGTTGGTCATTACGAGGCAGGACGCAGGAGCCCAGACATTTCAACGTGTCACTTAATTGTTACCGCGCTAGGTAAGTACGGGGAAACATTAACTATCGAAGATGTTTTTCCTAACCCTTCCATCCTCGATCCTGCCCATGAATCAGCGCAGGCCTAACCATGACGCCTACCGACTTCATTCGCAAGCACATCACCGCCGCACTGGTGGCGGAGGGCTTTCCTGAAAGTGTTGCAGGGGGGGGGGCTGAATATGGCCTTGAACACTACCGCTGCATGTCTCAGGCGAGCAAGAAGGGGGCCGCGTTCGATGATTGCCTCTATCGCGCCAGAGCGTGGGCGCAGGGGCAGACCGGCAAATCTGAACGTAAGACAGCCAAAAAGCAACGCCAAGGATCCTTGCTGTGAGTCAGCCTGACTATCTCACAACCATCATGCCAAAGGTCTACAGCCCGGATGATGCCAAGTGGATACAGGAGCAGTTGCAGAGGTTTACGGCGTCAGCCCGGCACAAGGTTGTGGCTCTGTACGCAGATGTCTACCAGGCTGCGTGGGACGAGGAACCCGTTTCATTCAAGCAGGAGAACAGGGCAAGGCATGAGGCCAACACCCGGCTCAGGAAGTTTGTCACCAAGCATGCCAGATCGGCTGCGGGGCTGACAGAAAAACCCCCACTCGCCAAGGCGCAGGCCCAGCACGGAGTGGCGGATAGTTCAGCGGTCGTACAGCAGGATCGGCAGTAGCGGGAGGATCGAGAGTCATCAGGCGACACCGATCAGGGGAAAGTGCCCTTGGTAAGTGCCTCAAAACACACCCGGCGGAAAAGTACTACTTACTACCCCCCGATTTTTTTCGACAAATGATAGGAGTTCTCAAGTAGATAATGAATATCAACAACCATTCTGCTGACATCATCGCAAAGCATCGGAAATTTTCCGAATGGAAGCCTGCGCGAGTTATCTCAGAGCTTGTGAAAGCAGGGATGGATCGTGGTGCCGCCGAAGACATGGTGAAAGCACACACACCTGAGCGCAAACCACACAAGGCTCACAATAGCCACGCAAAACCAGTGAACATGGAAGACCTGAGTACTCACTATGTTGTGATTGGCGATTATGAGCTGCTGGAACTTAATCACCAGGATGCACTGATCGGCGCTGTCAGGGCGGGGAAAGGCCGGAGCACCGTTCACGATGGCGCAATGGCAGTAAAGCTGTTCGGGCTTGTACAAGCCTATCCAATCATCACGACGGCGGAGGTGAACAAGCACCTGAACCGCTCGGCGTTTCTGGACAGCATTCCACTGTTCATTGATGGCGAGGAAGTAGCTGGCGAGCAGATGCCGTCAGCAGATAACGACTATGTGAAAGAGGTTTTCCGTTCAGTAAGGAACCTGCGGAAGATTATCGACGGATTGGTAAATTCAGGAACTGTAGTGCTTAAAAAATATCTTGAGCGCGTACCGACCGCCGAGGATGTAAAACGCGCGGTGGGGATCGTGACCCCAAGCATAACTAACCCATATTTCAGCAAAATAGATTACGGGCGTGATTATTTGGTTATGCCAAGCAGTGCGCATCACCCAGACAGCAAGCGAATTATTGAGGAGTGGAAAGAGTCACTAAAAACCGGGAGCAGCAGGCCGCGCGGTAGAACTTTGGCGAGCGACACCGACACGGCTGCTACAGGGGGAACTGATGCTTAACCTGAAACCGAAGGCTAAACAGGTCACTGGCTTAAAGCTTTTGAGCCAAGACTGGAATAACTATCGCACATTCCTTGTGTCGGCACCAGTCGGCTACGGGAAGACGTTTCTATCGGCTTACCTGGTCGATAAGCTGATCCAGCAGGGAAAGCGGACAATGTTCTGCGCCCCATATTTAACTTTGGTTCGCCAGACCGCTACGCGCTTCGTGCAATACGGGCTACCAGAAGACCAGATCAGCTATGTGTGGCGAGACTACCAGCCACATGACCCGCAACGCCTGATCCAGATAGCCAGCGCCGACACGCTGATCCGCCGTGAGTTTCCCGATAACATCGACCTATTGATTATCGATGAGGCTCACATGAAGCGCCGCGCACTGCTGGATATCATTCGCGATTCCGGCGTTAAGGTAGTGGGCTTATCCGGCACACCGTTTGCGCCGTGGATGGGGCGATACTTCGAAAAGCTCGTTAAGCCCACGACGATGAAGGAACTGATCAGCATTGGCGACCTGAGCCGGTATGAATTTTTCGCGCCGACCAAGCCCGATCTGAAAGGGGTGAAGACCAGCAGCGTTGCCGGGTTCGGCAGCGATTTTAACGAAGACCAACTGGCCGAAATTATGTGCGGTGCCGAGCTGGTAGGCGATATCGTTAAGAACTGGCTGGAGAACGGGGAAGATCGTCCAACCATCTGTTTCTGCGTCAACAAGGCACACGCGAACTACATCACGATGGCGTTTCTACGAGCTGGCGTGAATGCTGAGGTCATGATTGCTGAAACACCTGCAGAAGAACGACAAATGACGATCCACCGCTTTGAGCAGGGTGCTACAAAAATCATCGTTAACGTTGGCGTTCTGGTTGCCGGGTTCGATAGCGATGTTCGTTGCATCATCTACGCAAGACCGACTAAATCAGAGATTCGCTGGTTGCAATGCCTCGGGCGTGGGCTCCGTACCGCCCCCGGTAAAGACCATTGCTTAATCTTCGATCACTCGGGCAGCATCCACCGCCTCGGGTATCCCGATGATATCGAGTATGACGACCTCATTGGGAAGAATGACGGCATGAAGGCCGCCCCTAAAGCTGCCAAGCAGGAAAAAGCGGAGAAACTCCCCAAGGAATGCCCGCAGTGCCATTACATGAAGCAAGCCGGTATCTACGTCTGTCCGAAATGCGGCTTTAAGCCATTGACCGGGGAAGACGTAGAAACCGATGCAACACGCGGATTGAAGCGCCTTAACCGCAAGGCAAAAACCTATAGCAAAAATGAGAAGCAGGCGTGGTGGAGTCAGATCAAATACTACCAGCACCAGCGCATCCTGAAGGGAAAACCGCTATCTGACGGCTGGGCGGCGCACACCTACAAAGAGAAGTTTGGCACCTGGCCTAAAGGGCTATCAGATTACCCGATGGAAACCAGCCCCGAGGTGTGGAATTTCATTAAGTCAAAATTTATCGCGTATAGCAAAGGTAGCGGGGCAAGCCAATGAAAACGACAGATGCCGTGATCGGTCGCTGGCCTGAAATATTCGATTATTTCGGCCTGCCAGCGGTGACGGGAAAACGCCATTACAAGGGTGAGTGCCCGGTATGCGGTGGCAAGGAAAAATACCGCTGCGACGATCTGGATGGGTCGGGATCGTGGATCTGCACATGCGGGCGCGGTGATGGCTGGAAGTTACTCGAACTTACACAAAAGAAACCGTTTGCAGAGCTGGCGCGTGAAATTGACGCGCTTATCGGCAACACATATCAGCCTGAGCAGGGCGACGCAGCACCGAAACCGCGTGAAAGCGTGAAAATCCGGAAAGGCGTTATTGCTAAGTTTGGCTCGCTGGTGGGCCTGCGGGGAACCGGTGCCGAGCTATATCTCAATGGCCGAGGAATTAACCGGCTGCCCGCTGATTGGGTGAAATTCAACCCCAAAGAGAAAACACCCTACGGCGATAAACAGGCAATGTGGGCGCTGGCCACTGATGACAAAGCCAAACCTTGCTACCTGCATCGCACGTTTTTAGATGGCGCGCACAAGGCCGATATACCAACACAGAAACGAATGCTATCGCTGCAGGAGGATAGCTATCTGGAACATGCCGGTTCAGTGGCGATCCGGATGTTCCCCGTCGCTTCTACCTTGGGCATTGCCGAGGGCATAGAAACCGCACTTTCTTGCCAACAAATCTACAACTGCAACACATGGGCCGTCCTCAACGCATCGCTAATGAAACGTTTCCGTGCTCCCGCTGGTGTAAAACACCTAGTTATTTTTGCTGACTGCGATGATAACGGCGCAGGACAGGCTGCCGCGTTTGAATGCGGTCACCGAAACATCCTTTCTAAAAATGATGTTCAGCAGGTCAGTATTCGCTGGCCGGGGAGGGATGACGGCGGAAACTGTGATTTTAATGACATGTTGATGACTGGCGCGAAAGTTTACGAATGGCCGCTGAAGAAGAGGATCGCCTAATGAAACTTGAATCATCGTTAAAACATTTCAGCGCCCAGGGGCTGACCATTACCGACACCCCGAACGGCACCAGCGCCGACCGGGTGACGGGTACCGATGTTATGGCGGCCCTCGGCGTGGTTCAATCAAAGGCCCGTTTCGGCATGGCTGCGTTCTTGGGCAAAACCGGGATCAGCGACGGGGATCGGGAGCAAGCCATACAGGCGCTAACGCAATACGCCAAACGGAAGGCACCTAAGCACGTAGGCAAGGTGGCAGGCCGGAAGATGGCGCGCTGCATGGTGATACTCGCCACGATGGCTTATGAGGAATATTCACATTCAGCCAGCGCTACTGTGACCTGTCACAACTGCAAAGGTAAAGGGCTGGTGGAAGCATGGAAGGATGTAAAAGTTTACCCTGGTTACATTGGCGCTGATGGTGAAGAGAAAATCCCGCCGACCATCAAGCGGCAACTGGTGCATGAGTATTGCCAGCCGTGCAAAGGGAAGGGAGTGATCCATAAACGTTGCCGCAATTGCAAGGGAACCGGTAAGGCGCTAGATCGTGATGCAACCAAGACAACCGGCGCGCCAGTTATCAAAGATTGCGAGCGGTGCAACGGTAACGGGTTTAGCCGGATGCCGTCCTCCGTTGCCTACGGGGCCATTACGTCCTTGCTGCCTGAATTGACACAATCATCCTGGTCACGCAATTGGAAGCCGTTCTATGAGGCGCTGGTGGCGAAATGTAGCATTGAAGAAGAGGTGGCCGCTGTAGAGTTCCAAAAAGTCACCAAGTAGAGCACGTTCGGCACAGATGCCGATATTTTCACTACTCGGGCTTGCATTTTGAATAAACATGGCGTAGATTATTTAAATAGTGGCATATCTCGCCTGAGCACTAGTAATATTTATCAGAACCCGCATCCGTGCGGGTTTTTGCGTTTATGGGGATCGCCAATGTCA
This sequence comes from Serratia sp. JSRIV004, assembly GCF_019968705.1. Classification (NCBI taxonomy): domain Bacteria; kingdom Pseudomonadati; phylum Pseudomonadota; class Gammaproteobacteria; order Enterobacterales; family Yersiniaceae; genus Serratia; species Serratia sp. JSRIV004. The sequence continues at coordinate 1,617,740 of NZ_CP074140.1, forward strand.
CAGCAGGTAACCGAGCAGCTGATTTTCAGGCCCGCAAGCGAACTGCCGACAGCAGACCTTGATGGCAAAAGTGTGCTGGTGCTCAATCCCTGCGATGGGTGGCATGAAGGACACATTCGGGCATTTGAAGAAGACGGCGAGGTTTACCACATTGGTATTCACACCTGGTTGATGGAAGAAATGATCCCGCATGATTTCTATGTTGCCTGGGCATTACTGCCAAACAGCTTGGGGTTGAGCGAGAAATTCGAAGCAGAGAAATATCGTGAATTGTAAAGAGATATCAATGGGTATTGTGCGGTTATCCTCACTGCATTAGTTGTACTAGCTCAGACCTGATCTGACAGTTACCGGTTATTTATACAGGTGTCTGTCAGATTAAATCTGGTTCAGATTCTTTTCTGCCCAGACCCGTTTTCCATCAAGTAACGTGGCCATTGGCGTACGCCCGCAGCACATTTTCCCCTGATGAGTTCGCTCATTATTGTAATGCCACAACCAGTTGTCCAGCTCCATTTGCAAGCTCTCCAGGTCTGCATATAGCTTCTTGCGGAACGTAACCTGATAAAATTCCTGCAAAATAGTTTTATGGAAGCGCTCGCAGATACCGTTCGTCTGCGGGGACATCGCCTTCGTTTTCGTATGGTCTATATCGTTGATGGCCAGATACAGCTGATAATCATGTTGCTCTACTTTACCGCAGTACTCGGTGCCTCTGTCGGTCAGTATTCTCAGCATCGGCAGCCCCTGAGCCTCATAGAACGGCAGTACCCGATCATTAAGCAGGTCGGCTGCAGTGATCGGCGTTTTACTCGTATACAGCTTGCAGTGAGCCATTTTCGAGTACGTATCCACGAACGTCTGCTGGTAGATGCGGCCCACACCTTTCAGATTGCCAACGTAGACGGTGTCCTGCGACCCCAGATAACCCGGGTGAGCCGTTTCGATTTCACCGCAGGCTTCGTCATCGTGCGCCTTCTTCTCCAGCGCAACGATTTGAGCTTCGGTAAGCACAATGCCTTCTCTGGCGACCTTTTCCTCAAGCGCCTTCAGCCGCTTACGGAAGTTCTCCAGGTCATGTCGTTGCCAGATGGAGCGCACGCCGCTGCCGGAGATAAACACGCCTTTTTTACGCAGCTCATTACTGGTCCGGTGCTGACCGTGAGCCGGGAACTCAACGGCGTACTCAACAACCGCCCGTTCAGTAGCTTCATCGGCGCGATTCTTCAGGTTGGGCACCCGACGGTTTTGATTAACCAACGCGTCAATGCCGCCTTCTTTAGCCAACTCCTGGTAGCGGTAGAATGTGTCGCGTGACACACCCATGATTTTACAGGCTTTTGATACGTTACCGAGTTCTTCGGCCAGATTGAGCAGGCCGGCTTTGTGTTTGATGATGGGATTGTTAGTATGAAGCATGAGAGTTACCTCGTGTTTTGTATAAGGATTCGACACCCATATCAAAACCGGTAACTCTCAACCTTTCAAGGTCCAGTGTCAGATCAAGTCGCGACTAATACACATTAGTATTCGCGCTTCGGCCCTTTAGCTCAGTTGGTTAGGGCAGTCGGCTCATAACTGATTGGTCGCTGGTTCAAGTCCAGCAAGGGCCACCAAAGCGGTCATCGTATAATGGCTATTACCTCAGCCTTCCAAGCTGATGATGCGGGTTCGATTCCCGCTGACCGCTCCAGAACAATCGAATGAGCACTTGCTGGCTTGTATAGGGAATGATGTCGGGTCATCTCAGTGGTGAGTGCTCAACCGATTATTCTGGCGTATCAGAAGGGCGCATTCTATTTTTTGACACGCACAGTCGATCCCTTTATTGGGTTTGTGAATGCGCCCCTCGATGTGAAGTGACGGCAGGGAAAGACCTGCACCCATTCAAGCCCTGGCCTAACCGCTGGGGCTTCTTGCTTTTTGAGATAAAAAAAAGCCCTGCACGGGTAGGAGAGGCAGGGCGAGGGCGTTCAAAAAGCATGTAATTATTCTACATCGGCATGCTACCGATACTACAAGCGTAGTCGATAGGCTGGAATTAACTAGCTAAAAATAAATGGGAAATATCCTAAGCCTCGTGCGGATTGCGCTGATGAGTTGCCTTTTGGCATTAAAAAAGCCCTGCCAGGGTAGTGGATCAGGGCTAGGACATTCAAAGGACGTGATAATTTTATTGGACGGCACGCCACCGTCACTTGATAGGATAGCGCAAGTTCGCTCTATTACAATTTCAAGAAAAAAAACCACCCCCTCCGTTACGGGGGTGGGAGTCAATATGACCAACACCAGGGAATCTGCCTTGCTTTGGGCCATGTGGCTTCTCGAGCATTTCAAGGATAAGCATGATTAATGATTTCATGAGTAAAAGCAATACTGTATGCATTGCTAATGTATGAACTGCAACAATACATAGGGCTGCGCTAATGCGTGGCCTTTTCTTTAACTGGCTTACCTCTTGAGGAAATGCACATGCAGAACGAACCGTATTTCTACAATCCTGGCATGACGCCGGAACAGCTTGAAGATTGGCTCAGTCAGCAAAAATTGCACCTGAGCCATTACAATCGGTTGGTTTCAGAAAGAGCCACCTTGATCAAGCGACTCACGGAAGTGGACAACGATTTAGAGCGATACGCACCTACATTGAAGCCAGAAAAGTTGAGTTTTCCTTGGGAGCCCAGTCCTCTTCTGGAAGTTCTTCAAAAATAAAGGCTGCTTCTGGAAGGTTAGCTGCATTGAGTAAATGCTTTGCTTCTTCTGGCACTCTACTCATCCTAAGCTCGTCTTGGATCACGAACAAACATTCTTCCAGTGAAAGCTGTTTGATATCAACGAGTTTCCATTTTGTTTTTGTGAAAATAAGGTGATATAAGGCATCCTTGCCATCTAGAGGTTGAAATATCGTTGCGTACTGCAGGCGGTGTTTGTAGAGGATCATCTCTAATACGAACAGTTGCGCAGTTCGGTTTCTGGCTCGATTGCCCTCGAGGTTACCATTGTTAAAATCTAAAAGGCTAACGCCGTGGTTATGGCAAACCCGTGATTTGATGGCATGCCATAAATTATGAATCGAGCTCATTAAGTTTCCCTTTTGGTTGATTTAAGCACCACCAAGATACCACCACTGCCTGAGATAAAAAATAATCAGGCTCGCAAGGCTCACTCAAGTGAGCTTTTTTTATTTCTTACGCCGGAGCACTGGTAATGGACAATAACAACCTGCCGCCCGGCTTTGTCGAGGCGTTTCTTATGTGGATCAAACTTAACGCCCCTGCGGTATACGGCTCTTTTGCCGCATTCGGCATGGCGACGCTATTAACGCTGCGTGATGGTAAATCGTGGCTTGACGCGCTGTATGCGGGCCTTATCTGTTTGTTAATAACGCTAGGTGTTATCAATTCCCTCGAGCTGTTTGGTATGAGTCAGGACAACGCACTGATCGTCGGTGTGGTCATTGGTGGCATGGGGGTAGAGAGATGCATCTCTATCCTCCGCATATTTGCCAGCATGAAGACCAATACACCGCTGGATGAAAAGGACAGGAAAAATGACCCGTAACTCTAAATTATCAGAGCATTTCAGCAGTAACGAATTTGCATGTCGTTGCGGCTGCGGCGCTAACCAGGTATCGGCGGAACTGATCAAGGTTCTGGAAGACGCCCGCACACACTTTGCTGTGCCCATTACCATCGTCAGTGGTCGTCGTTGCCCGGCACATAATGCAAAAGTTGGCGGGGCAAAGTCCAGCCAGCACCTGCTGGGTATCGCCGCCGACATTCAGGTAAAAGGCATTCAGCCTGCTGTTGTAGCCGCTTATTTTGAAGGTAAGTATCCGGGCCGCTACGGTGTGGGGCGCTATACCACGTTTACCCATATTGACGTTCGCACCGGCTCGGCGCGTTGGAAGCAATGATGGATAAGTTCGGAACGATAGGTGTGTTGCTGTTGGCTATCTGTCTGGGCTGGTATGCATCCTTACTCTCAGACGATTTGGAAGCAGCGGAAAAAGACAATAAAGCGCTGATAGCCATGGTGGAGGGTCGCGATGAAACGATCAGTGCGCTAAAAGATGCCGCTGACGCTGACCGGCGCGCTACTGAGCAACAGTTGCTGATCGAACAGCAGAAGAGGGCAAAGGCCGATGCTGAAAACAGAACGTTACGCAAAGCGCTGGAGCATAGCGGCTGCAATAACCAGCGCTTGCCTGATGATGCTCTCCGTATCCTGCGCAGAGAGGGTTAAGCCAGCACCGGCCCCGCGGTTGATCTACGTGTACCCCCCAGCTGTATATACGCAGGTCTGCGAGAAAACGCCGTTCACCGGTACCACGTTTGGGGATGCTGTCATTGCATTGCAGGTGGCGCAGAACGAACTGGATGTGTGCGCCTCTCGGATTGATGGGCTGATTAATTGGCAGCGGGATAACACGAGAAACAACCAATAGCCTCGGTATAGTCCGGGGCTTTCTTTTTTGAGGATAACGCATGAAAACCAATTTTCAATTGTTACCACCGGAAGGGCAAGCAGCTGCGCTGGAAGTGATTAAGGCCAGATTGAGCAGCCCAGGAATGTCGGCAGCAGGCTCATCAGAAGTGAAAAAAATCACTGAAATCTTCATGGGCATCTATGGGATTGAGCTGCGGGAAGAAAAGGCCACAGATGTTGGTAAAGATGGTACCGCGCAGTCTGCCAGTGAATTAACTGGTCAGAGTAAACCTAAATTAGCGCTAACTGATGGAGCACCGGAATCCGGAGGTTTCCCTGATGCTGCCAAGATACAGGCAAAGCAATTCAAGGTACACAAGGCAGAGATGAACATCAGCGTTAACGTTGATAAAGACAATCTCGATAAGCTTGAGGCGCAACTGAAACGAATTGCCGCACTGAGCCAGCCGCTCAAAATTAAAGACGGTCAGATATTTATCAAAGAAGCCGTGATCAATAGTTGCACTACAACCCGCTCTGCGATTGAAGGGCAAATAGCATTCCAGAACTGGCAGGAAGCGCACAACCAGCATGCCCGTGATGCAGTGGTGGAGGTCATCAATAAAGAGCTTCAGCCAGGCGGCGTTATCCACCAAGCCTTGAGGCGCTAAGGTCATGCAATGAAAGAGCCACGCATATACGGCAGCAAATGGGACAAGGCCCGGCGCGGGTTCCTGCAACTGCATCCCCTTTGCGTCATGTGTGCCGAGCAGGGGCGAACGGTAGCCGGTAACGTTGTAGATCACATCACTCCGCACCGCCTCAAAGAAGCGCTGAAGTCTGGTAACCGCATAGCGATAGCGAAAGCACAGAAGCTGTTCTGGGACTCAAAGAACTGGCAGACGCTATGCACATCCCATCACAGCGCAACCAAGCAACGCATGGAGAAGAGCGGCGCGGTGGTAGGTTGTGACGCCAGCGGGTTGCCGCTAGATCCTAACTCACACTGGAATAAATGATGACTGCTGACCAACAAACATTACTGATGTTCAAAGGGCTGATTGCTTCACTGCCTGAAGAGAGTCAGGCGAAGGTGAAGGAAGCGGCAACAAAGCTTCGTGCCATTATTGCTGACTACCCAGGAGGTGAGGCGACGGTGGCCTTTGGCATGATTGGTGCCGAGCTTCAGATGGGTGATAGTGAAATGATAACAAAGTGAAATCATTCAACCTGCAATCATATAAATGATAATAATTATCAACTGCATCGAGGGGGAGGGCAAAAACTTCAAAAAAAATGCCCCAAATGACCGCTCGCATCCCCTTATTTTAACGCTAACCCGATTTTTTTAGTTTTAGGTAAACCCAATGGTGCAAAAACGAACTCGCTCCGACAGCTCGACGGCGGCGGTTCAGGCCATGAAAAATGCCAGTGAGGACACCATTCCACCACCGGCACATGCTGGCCTGGATAAAAAAGCCGAACCTTTCTGGCATGACAATATCAGATCGAAAGCTCTCGACAGTTGGACACCGGCTGACCTGCTGGCCGCAGCCGAACTGGCAAATAATCAGTTGTATGCAATCGACCTTCGCAAAGCGTTGAAGAGGGAAGAACGGCAGCGCGGGGAAGCTCGCAACGAACCGCTGATCAAAGATTACCGAAAGCAGATTGTCGAGTTACAGCGCACCATTCTGGCCCAGCGCCGTGATCTGCAAATCCATTCCCATGCCACCAACGGTGAAAGCCGTGACCAGAAGAACCGTAATAAAAACGACGCGGATGCTCGCCGAACAGCCGGTAAACACCAGGCAGATGATGGCAACCTGATCGCATTTCCAAAACACGGCTAGGAGTAAAGCATGACGCGAGGTGAGCGCGTGATAGCGTTCATTGAGCGCTATTGCATCGTGCCAGAGGGCAAGCTGATCGGACAGCCGATGTTGCTTGACGAGTTTCAGAAGAAATTTCTGCTGGCCATCTACGATAACCCCCACGGAACGGATAAAGCCTATCTCAGCATTGCGCGAAAGAACGGCAAAACCGGCTTGATTGCGGGCATACTGTTAGCGCACCTGGTAGGCCCGGAGGCGGTACAAAACTCGCAGATCGTCAGCGGTGCAATGAGCCAGGAACAGGCGGCAGTTGTGTTTGATCTGGCCGTAAAGATGATAGGGCTCAACCCCGAATTGCAGGACATTGTTCATATCATCCCCAGTGGTAAAAAGCTGTTGGGCCTGCCGTGTAACGTTAAATACAAAGCGTTGGCCGCAGAGGGAAAGACGACGCACGGCCTTTCTCCTTTGCTGGCCATTCTTGATGAGGTCGGGCAGATCGTCGGGCCGCAATCGGCTTTTGTTGATGCGATTGTGACGGCGCAGGGGGCGCATGACGCTCCGTTACTTATCGCAATCAGTACACAGGCGGCGAACGATGCTGACCTGTTCAGTATCTGGCTGGATGATGCGGAGAACTCAAAGGATCCACACATTGTTTCCCACGTCTACGAGGCACCGAAAGATGCCGAATTAGATGACCGGGAAGCATGGGCCGCAGCAAATCCCGCGCTGGGTACTTTCCGATCTCTTCGTGATATGGAGAGGATGGCGGAAATGGCCGGGCGCATGCCCAGCTTTGAGAACACTTTCCGAAATCTGAACCTGAACCAGCGTGTTTCTACCGTATCGCCGTTTATGTCTCGTAACGTGTGGGAATCATGCCGCGAAGCTCCGCGGGCGATTACCGGTCAGTGCTATGCCGGGCTGGATTTGTCAGCAAGCAAGGATTTAACCGCATTCGTTATTGCGGGTCAGTCAGCGGATGGCTGGTGGAATATTTACCCCTATTTCTGGACACCAGAAAAAACCATGCGTGACAGGGCGAAAACTGACCGTGTGCCTTATGACGTGTGGGCAAAACAGGGCGTTCTGAAAACCACGCCGGGATCGTTTGTCGATTATGCCGTGGTGATCCGTGACATTGCGGAAATCATCAGTGATTTCGATATTGCCGCGATTGCCTTTGACCGCTGGCGCATTGACCTACTGAAAAAAGAGGCTGATTTGATTGGCTTGGCGTTGCCGTGGGTACCGTTCGGGCAGGGTTTCAAAGATATGGCCCCCGCTCTGGATACGCTGGAAGCAGCAATGCTAAACGGGCGGGTCAGGCATGGCATGCACCCGGTGCTGACTATGTGCGCCGGTAATGCTGTTGTGATCATGGATGCCGCCTCAAACAGAAAGCTCGACAAGTCGAAAGCGACCGGGCGAATCGATGGAATGGTGGCACTCGCAATGGCGATGGGCGCAGCAAATGGCGAAGCCGTAGAACCTGGTGGCGACTTCGATGACTTCTTATCAAAACCGTTGAGCATGTGATGGCAGATAAAACTAATTACAGTATCGACCTGCGAACGAATAACGGTTGGTGGGCGCGCGCTGCGTCGTGGTTCGTCGGTGGCCGCCTAGTGACGCCGGATCAGGGTTCGCAAACAGGCCCGGTGTCAGCGGGAGGTACGCTGGGTGATTCCGTTATCACTGACGAGCGTATTTTGCAGATCTCTACGGTTTGGCGTTGCGTCAGCCTGATTTCTACGCTGACCTCATGCCTGCCGCTGGACGTATTCGAGACAGATAAAGACGACAACCGGTTGAAGGTCGGCCTGGACAATTCCCTTGCTCGGTTGTTGCGCTTTTCCCCTAACCAGTACATGACCGCGCAAGAATTCCGCGAGGCTATGACCATGCAGCTGTGTTTTTACGGTAATGCGTATGCGCTTATCGAACGTAACAGCAGCGGGGACGTGATCAGCCTGATCCCGTTATTGTCAGCCAATATGGATGTTCTGCTGGAAGGTAAGCAGATCATCTACAAGTACCGGCGCGACAGCGAATACGCTAAATTCAAGAAAAGCGAAATATTCCACCTGAAAGGCTTCGGCTTTAACGGGCTGGTTGGCTTGTCACCGATCGCCCATGCGGCCAAATCGGGCGGGGTTGCCGTGGCGATGGAAGACCAGCAACGGGACTTTTACGCCAACGGTGCCAAGTCTCCGAAAATCCTCTCCGTTGGCGATCGCGTGATGTCCAAAGAGCAACGCGACCAGGTGGAAGAAAACTTCAAAGAGATTGCCGGTGGCCCGGTGAAAAAGCGCCTGTGGATCCTTGAGGCCAACTTTGAAGCGCATGACATCGGTGTCAGCCCCCAGGATGCCGAAACCATGGCTTCCCGTAAGTTTCAGGTCAGCGAACTGGCGCGATTCTTTGGTGTCCCCCCTCACCTGGTGGGTGATGTTGAAAAATCGACATCATGGGGTACCGGTATTGAGCAGCAGAATATGGGGTTCCTGCAATATACGTTACAGCCCTATATCACCCGCTGGGAACAGTGCATTCAGCGCTGGATAGTCAAGCCATCTGACCTGGGTAAATATCATGCCGAGCATAACCTGGACGGCTTACTACGTGGTGACTCAACTTCTCGTGCTGCCTTCATGAAAGCCATGGGGGATTCTGGCCTGCGTACTATCAACGAAATGCGACGGCTGGATAACTACCCACCGTTACCAGGGGGCGACGTTGCCACGCGGCAATCACAAAACGTTCCTCTCACCGAATTAGGCAAACAGCCCCGCGAAAGCGGGGTTTAGTTTTTATGGGGGATCCATGACCGAAATAAAGAAAACCCTCTCTTTCGAAGAGACGGAAATCAAATTTACCGGCGACGGTACGCAGGGGATTTTTGAAGGCTACGCGTCTGTTTTTGGCAATGTCGATTCAGACGGCGACGTGATCCTGTCCGGCGCGTTCAAGAACACCTTGGAGAAACAGACCCGCAGGGTTGCCATGTTCTTCAATCACCGGGCGTGGGAATTGCCCGTTGGTAAATGGGATGCCTTGCAGGAAGACACCAAAGGGCTGTTTGTCCGTGGGCAACTAACACCCGGCCATAGCGGAGCGAGTGACCTCAAAGCCGCCATGCAGCACGGCACGGTAGAGGGTATGTCGGTCGGGTTTTCAGTAACCAAAGACGATTACTCGCTGGCGGCCAATGGCGGGCGCATTTTCAAAAATATCTCCGCACTGCGAGAAATCAGCGTGTGCACCTTCCCGGCTAACGAACTGGCCGGAGTATCAGCGATGAAAAGCATCGATGGTATCGAAACGGTTCGTGATGTTGAGAACTGGCTGAGGGATTCAGTGGGTTTAAGCAAATCACAGGCCGTGGGGCTTATTGCCCGGTTCAAATCAGCTATTCGGAGTGAGTCCGACAGTGACGAGAACAAAACAGAAATATCCGCTCTCATCGAGCGCATCAGTTCATTCCCTCAAACATTAGGTAAATAATATGTCCGAATTAGCACAAATTCAGAAAGCCATCGAAGACTCACAGAAGAACATGACCCAACTTTTCGACGCTCAGAAAAAAGAGATCGAAGAAACGGGCCGTGTTTCCAAATCATTACAGGACGATCTGGCCAAGGTTCAGGAAGAACTGAAGAAGTCCGGCGAGCGCCTGTTTGACCTTGAGCAGAAAGGGGCCGGTGGTGCAGATGATCCGTCAGTTAAAAAAGACTTCTCAGAACGTGCCGCCGAAGAGCTCACCAAGTCATGGAACGGCAGCACGGGGACGTTTGAGGCTAAAACCTTCAACAAATCGCTCGGGAGTGATGCGGCCTCTGCCGGTTCGCTTATCCAGCCGATGCAGGTACCGGGTATTGTCATGCCGGGACTCCGCCGCCTGGTTATCCGTGATCTGCTGGCGCAAGGGCGCATTTCCAGCAACTCGCTGGAATACGTACGAGAAAAGTTGTTCACCAACAACGCGGCACCCGTGAAGGAAAAGGCCCAAAAGCCTGAGTCTGATCTGACGTTCTCGAAAGAAACGGCGAACGTGAAAACCATCGCCCACTGGATCCAGGCATCCCGCCAGGTGATGGATGATGCCCCGATGCTGCAATCCTACGTCAACAACCGGCTGTTATTTGGTCTTGCCTTTAAGGAAGAGGATCAGTTGCTGAACGGCGACGGTACCGGCGATAACCTGACGGGTATTAATGCCGTGGCAACAGACTATGATACTGCGCTGAATGCCACCGGGGATACGCGGGCAGACATGATTGCTCACGCCATTTTCCAGGTTACAGAGTCAGAATTCAGTGCGTCTGGCATCATTCTTAACCCGCGAGACTGGCACAACATCGCTTTGCTGAAAGATAACGAAGGTCGTTATATCTTCGGCGGCCCGCAGGCGTTCACCAGCAACATCATGTGGGGGCTGCCGGTGGTACCGACCCGCGCACAGGCCCAAAACACCTTCACCGTGGGCGGCTTTGATATGGCTTCTCAGGTATGGGATCGCATGGATGCCACCGTGGAAGTGAGCCGTGAAGACCGCGACAACTTCGTGAAAAACATGCTGACCATCCTGTGTGAAGAGCGCCTGGCGCTGGCGCACTATCGCCCGCAGGCGCTGATCAAAGGCACCTTCACGGCACCAACCAAGTAACGCGGAGGGGGCGGGTAATTCCGCCCTGATGTTATGGCGATTAAAGTCACTGATGTCGTGCAGGTTGAAGAGTTACGCCAGCACATCGAGTTTGACAGCGATGATCGCGACGCGGTGATCACCCGTTATGCCCAGGCTGCACTGGATTACTGTTTGCGATGGTGCGATGACCCGCGCTGGGTAAAGGCGGGTGATATTCCTTCCCCTGTTGTCTCTGCAATGCTGCTGGTTTTTGCTGATCTGTTTGAGCATCGCACCGGGCAAAGCGAAGTACAGCTATACACCAACTCCGCCGCCGAAAACCTGATGTGGTCGTGCCGCAATTGGCGCGGCGTGAAGGTGGAAGAAAGCGAAAACGAGGAAGACCCGTAATGGAGCCAGGGCGCTTTAGGCATCGCATCATGATCCAGAACTTCGAAACGGTAGAGCTTCCCTCGGGCGGTGAAAAGGCGGTGTGGGTGGATGCATCGATAAAGCCGATCCCCGCCGAGGTGAAGGCTATCAGTGGACGGGAACTACTGGCATCAGGTGCGGAACATTCAGAGGCTACCGTTCGCGTGTGGCTACGCTTTCGTGATGACGTTTCCAGCTCTTCACGCATGCTTTTTCGCGGGTTGGTCTTTGACATTGTGGCAGCGTTACCGGATGCGCGCCTGACGCGCGTGGAGCTGCTCTGTAAAAGTGGGGTGAAACCATGATCAGCGGCAACCTTGATTTTTCCGGCCTGCTCGACATTTCGAAGGATTTGGAGCTGTTGAGCAAGGCCGAAAACCGCAACGTGTTACGTCAAGCGACGCGAGCGGGAGCAAACGTGCTGCGCGATGAAGTCAAAGCCCGAGCCCCAAAGAAAACCGGCAAACTGGCGCGTAATGTCGTTGCGGTGAACATGCGGGCCAAGGATGGCGGGGCGGTCGCCGGGGTCCATATCCGGGGCCGTAACCCTCGAACGGGCAACAGCGACAACTCAATGAAGGCCAGCAACCCGAACAATGCTTTCTACTGGCGCTTTGTGGAGCTGGGGACGGTGAAGATGGCACCTGTACCCTTTATCCGGCCTGCATACGATGCCAAGGAGGCAGAAGCAGCAGAAGCGGCATTTGCCAAGGTTAACGAAGCCATTGACCAGGTGTTATCCAAATGACCGAAGCCGATCTTAACCCGTTGTTAAAACCGCTGGTGGGCGGGCAGGCTTACCCTTATGTCGTCAAACTGACGCCAGAGGGAGTGCCAGCAGTAAAGCCGCCGTGGATCATCTACACGGTACCCGACGAAAATCGGGGGGATGTGTTCTGCGGTACCGCTGAAACAGCTTACATGGTGCAGATCGATGTGTACGCAACCAGCATTGATGAGGCGAAGGCTCTACGTCAGCAGGCCGAGATAGCGGTAACCGCGCTATCCCCGGCAGATATTCACCTTTTCAGTGGACATGACCCCGATACCGGTCTTTTTCGTGCCTCATTCGAATTCCGAGTGTGGCAGTAATCCATACCATTGACCATGACCCGCTACGGCGGGTTTTTTTATGTCTGGAGAAAACTCATGACAAGTAAGTATGAAAAAACGCAAGGCACGGTGATCAGCGTTTCCGCTGGTGAAGTCAGCGAAGCTAATCCTGTTGGTGTTACCTGGCTTGCCGCATCGTGCAGCACAAAGGAACTCAGCTACACAGGCGGCCAAAAAGCTGATATTGAAGTTACCACGCTGTGCTCCGAAGAGCAGGAGATGACAAACGGCCTGAAAGCCCCGTCTGAAATGACCATTGGTAAAAACTGGAGCGGCTACGATGCTGCCCAGGATTCTCTGATGGATGCGTATGACGATGACAGTCGCCGTGCCATTCGTATCGTATTCCCTTCCGGCAACGGCTTTGCCTACCTTGCCGAGGTGCGTCAAAACAGCTGGAGCGCGGCCACATCCGGCATCGTATCCGCCTCATATACGCTGCGCATTATCGGCAAACCGGTACGTATTTACGCTGCAAACATTCCAGTGACTGGCGTCACGCTGGATAAATCCACCGCCTCCGTGGCTGTTGGTGCCAGCATCACACTGACCCCAACTATCGCCCCGGCGTCAGCCACTAACAACGGCATGACCTGGGCATCATCGGCACCCGAAAACGTCATGGTAACCAATAAGGGCGTCATTACCGGTCTTACCCCTGGCAGTTCAACCATCACCGTCAAGACCACGGACGGCGCTAAAACGGCTACGTGTGTCGTGACCGTCACGGACAAATAGGAGCATTAACCCATGGCAGCAAAGAAATTAAGCCTTAAGGCGCTGGCGTCGGCACCAATGGCGGGTTTTCGTACCAAGCTGGTTGAGGTCGCCGAGTGGAATGGGGCGAAGGTGATCCTGCGTGAACCCTCTCCCGCTGGCTGGGGCCAATGGCGCGAGATTATGGAGCCTGAAGAGCCCAAAGAGGGCACAAAGGCGGTTGCGCTTTCCATCACGGAGCAGACGCAGCGCAACATCCGCGCTGACGCGGTGATGTTTATCGATGTTCTGCTCGATGAAGATCAAAATCCGGTATTTACCCGCGAAGAGCTGGACGAGGTTGTGGGTTTTTACGGGCCGGTGCATTCCCGTCTGCTCAAGCAGGCGCTTGCCCTGCAAACTTCGCAGGAAGACGCTGAAAAAAAGTCAGAGAGCCAGAAACCTTCTTCTTGATGCAACTGGCTTTACGCCTGGGTAAAACACTGGGCGAGCTGCAGCAGTCAATCAGCGTCAGTGAATTGCGTATGTGGATGGCCTTTAACCGGATAAGCCCGATTGGCGACGAGCGCAATGATTACCACGCGGCGCAAATCGCCACGGCCGTTTTCAACTCCCAGCGAGCGAAAGATCCTCTGTCTATTTCCAGCCAACTTCTGTGTTGGAATAAAGATGAGGAAGCGGAGGACGCGGAAGAAGATACGTCAGGGCTTGAGGCATTTTTGGGAAATCTGGCTGATTAATACCCGCTCACGTAGCGGGTTTTTTTATAGGTGAAATATGGCATCTTTGCGCGAGCTCATCATTAAAATATCGGCCAACTCCAGTTCGTTCCAATCGGAAATCGCCCGCGCCTCACGCATGGGGGCCGATTATCATCGAACCATGACGCAGGGGAACCGCCAGGCGGCGAATGCGACCCGACAAAGTCAACGGGCTTTAGCCGATCTGAACGGGCAACTTGCCACGGTGCGCGGCAGTGCTCTGGCGATGGCGGGGGCTTTCGCCGGGGCGTTTGCTACCGGCAACCTGATCGCGATGGCTGACAACTGGAACTCGCTGAATGCGCGGGTAAAGCTTGCGACGACGTCTGCGCAGGATTTCAGCATTGCACAAACCGAGCTGATGCGGATCAGCCAATATACTGGTTCAACGTTTGAATCTAACGCCAGTCTTTTTTCGAAAGCATCAAGTTCGCTGCGTGAATATGGGTACACAACCAAAGATATTTTGTCTCTTACTGAAGCGTTGTCTACCGGCTTGCAAGTGTCAGGGGCTTCTGCTGCGGACACGGAATCAACAATCACCCAATTATCACAGGCGCTGGGGCGCGGTGTTCTGCGCGGACAGGATTTTAACTCTGTTGCGCAGTCCGGTGGGCGGATTATGAAAGCGCTCGCTGATGGACTTGGCGTTGCGCAAAAAGATCTGAAAGGCTTGGCTGACGCTGGAGAACTGACAAACCCGAAGATCGTTCCTGCTTTGATCAGTCAGCTTGGCCAATTGAGGAAAGAATATGAAACGATGCCTAATAGCGTTAGCGCGGCGTCAACCCGCATCAACAACGCATTTATGCAGTGGATTGGCGGGCAGAACCAGGCGACAGGAACCACGGCAGCACTTTCCGGCATCCTGGATGGATTAGCTAAAAACATTGATACCGTCGCATTATCTCTTGGTGCACTGGTGTCTGTTGGCGCTGTGCGCTATTTCGGCGGTATGGTGTCAAGTGTGGGGAGCGCCACAGCGGGCATGGTATCCGCATACCGTGGCGAAGTCGCTCTGGCTTCTGCACAGGTGCGAGGCACTCAGGTCGCAACAGCCAGAGCAAGGGCTGCTGAATACCGCGCACAAAAGGCGTTGGCCGCTGCGCGGGGAACGGATGGGCAGGCGGCAGCGGAAAGGCGATTGGAGGCTACGCAGCGTGGCGTTACGCGCAGCATTGCAGCGAGAACTGCCGCACAAGGTGCTTTAAATAATGTGACTTCGCTGGGTAGCAGGCTGATGTCTGGTGCATTGGGGCTTGTCGGTGGGTTCCCTGGGTTGATTATGGCGGGGGCTGCTGCCTGGTATGTTGTTAACCAACGGCAGGAGCAGGCTCAACAGTCGGCGATTGCTTATGCTGATACGCTTGGTTCAGTCGTAGAGAAAATGAATAGCCTCAACCAGGCTCAACTGAAAGGCGCATTGGCTGATACTTCAGAATCCATCATTGCCCAGAAGGATAAAATCAGAGAATTAACAGAAGCTCAGGCAGACGCACAATCTGATTTTGAAGAATATACCAAATTGGTCACCAAGCTTGGCATCCAGCAAGACCAGAGTAATGAGTTTACAAAAAAAGCCGCCCAAGCCCAGCGAGATCTCGATAAAACCACCCGAGATTTGAATGACGCGAAAGATAAGCTTGCTAGCACTATTGGTAATCAGTCTAAGTTGCAAGGGGAGCTAAACCGGATAACCACGGATTCAGAGGTATCATTCAACATTCTGAAGAAGGGGTTGGTTGAAACTTTTAACCTTTCTGGTGCAGCGTCTACCGCATTGGCAACAACCCTTCAGGTGCTTAAAGAACTCAATGCCGAGCAGGAAAAATCAGGTACCAGCGCACCCCCTCCTGTCGATACAGCGAAATATGACGACTTCATTAAAAAACAGCAAGAAAGCCTTGCCCTGTTAAAAGTTGAAGGCGTCGAACGGGCTAAACTGAAAGCCGTACAGGATGCCATCAAAGGTGAGGCGCTGAAAGTTGATGGCGCTGGCAATGTCGTTGCTGATATGAAGGATCAAAAAGCAGCTATCGAGGCTAATGCCGCCGCTGAATACAACCTTCAGGAGCAGCAGAAAGAACGCAACAAGACCACCAAGGCAGGGGCCAGTGTCGCGGGTGATTACCAGCAGAAGATCGCCAGCTTGAACAAGGAAATCCAGATTGAAGGTGTCCGGCTAAAAGAGGGCGATGCGGCCGCCCGTCTTTTTGCTGCATCAATGGAAGCGGGTACTAAGTGGACGGAAGCCCAAAAGAAAGAGCTGATTGCCCGTAATGACGTGTATGAGAAACTTAAGCAGCAAAATGAGGATCGCTCCGCAGCAATTTCCAACGACCCTTACCGCCAGGCAGCCGAAACCCAGAAAAGGGCTAGCGAGCAACTGCAGCGGCAGATTGCAGATGGTGAAATCAAGGGGGCAGCGGACATCGCACGCCGCAAGCAGGATATCGACAGCGCCTACCTGCAGGCGAAGGCCGAGGCCGCCCAGCGTTACGCTGTTTCCGGTACTGCCGAGTTGGCCGGTAATGTCGATCCTATCAAGAACCTTGAAAACCAACTGGCTAAACGGCAGGCGCTGATCGAGAGCTATGCCACTGCGGGTGTAGTGTCGCAAAGCCGCGCCAATCAGCTGATTGTTGCGGCGGATCGTGAAGCGATGGAGCAGCGTTACCAGGCATCACTGCAACTGTATGCCAGTCAAGGCGATATGCAGAAGATGGCCGTCGATATGTTCCAGGCAACCACGGAACGGGCAAGCAACATGCTTACCGGTCTGCTGACAGGCACCCAAACGTTCAAGGAGGGGGTAACAAATCTCTTCGCTTCCCTGACTCAATCCATCGTTCAAAACCTTATAGAGATGGCCGCGCAAGCGCTGGTTACCAGTTCCATCATGCAGACGATCACCGGCGTAGTCGGTGGGCTTGCCGGTGGCATTGGTGGGGCGGCATCCGGGGTTAGTGGCGCAGCAGGATCGGCAGGAACGGGCGCGATGGGATTGAGCACGAGCTGGACTGAGTATGACCTTGGCGGCTACACAGGTGCTGGCGGTAAATATGAACCCGCTGGTGTGGTGCACCGAGGCGAGTTCGTGATGACCAAAGAGGCCACGGAACGGATAGGCGTAGAGAACCTTTACGGCATGATGCGTGGCTATGCAACGGGCGGGTTAGTTTCTCCTCCCAATGCTAGCGGTTCTCTGGGCGTACGGGCAACGACTGCTAGCCAACCGATCGGTGTGAGCGTTGGCAGTAACGCGCCGATCGTTAATATTACGGTTGAAAGCAGCGGGCAAACGACGACATCAGCACCGCCAGGCATGGAACAGTTTGGTAGTGAAGTGGGCGCGTTTGTCGATCAGCGTTATCGGGCGTTGATTGGTAAGGACTTAGGCCAAGGGGGCAGGATCACCACGGCAATCAGAGGGGGCAGATAATGGCGCTGGAAACGTTCATTTATGCTGCCAGGGTAAACCCGACAGGCGAGCACTCCTTCCGGGTTCGTGAGGTGCAATTTGGCGATGGCTATAAACAGCAGGTTGGCGATGGGCTGAATACTGAGCTCCAAAGTTGGTCATTAACCTTTGTCGGCAACTGGAAGCGCACTTTCGAGATCAGGAGTTTTTTCAAACGCCACGGCGGCTATAAGTCGTTTAAATGGATGTCGCCAAATTTTGAATTGGGGCTGTTCACCTGCAATAAATACCAGGTAACCGCGCTTGGTAAGAACGACCGCGGCGATCAGATGTATCAGCTTGCGGCCACCTTTGAAGTAGCCTTCAGACCGTAGGAAAAACCAATGTCTATCAACACCGATCACCAGACGTTAGAGCCTGGTAGCAAAATACGCCTGTTCGAAGTGGACGGCAGTCAATTTAGCGGGCCGGAGTTGTATTTTCACAGCCACCCGATCCCGTTCACACCGGCAGAGCTGGAAAAAGCTGGTGATGATCCGGCCAAACTACCGGCAAAATCTATCTGGTTCGGCGGGCGGGAATATAAGCCGTGGCCGGTAGAGATCGAAGGGCTGGAAGTCACGAGCGACGGTACCGCGCCGAGCCCCACGCTGTCAGTCGGTAATATCGATGGCACCGTTGGCTCGATGTGCCTGGCATACCAAAATCTGGCTATGTTCAAGGTCACGATCCGCGACACCTACGCACATTACCTTGATGCTCGAAACTTTCCGGAGGGCAATACGCAGGCCGATTCGACACAGCAAAAAGTTGATGTGTGGTACATCGACCGCAAGATCAGCGGCAACAATACCGGTATCCAGTTCGCGCTGTCCTCGCCTGCCGACCTGCAGGGCATCATGATCCCCACCCGACAGATCCATAGCCTTTGTACCTGGTGCATCCGTGGTCAGTACCGCGGGGCGTCATGCGGGTACACCGGTACCAAGTATTTTGACGCAGACGGTAAGCCAGTTAGTGACCCGTCGAAAGATGTTTGTTCTGGTCTGCTGTCCACCGGCTGCGAACCTCGTTGGGGAAAGGGTAATCCGTTGCCGTTTGGCGGTTTCCCTGGCTCCGCATTGCTGAAGAGGTAGCCATGAGAAAACACATTATCAGCGCCATCATGGCGCATGCTGAAGAGGCATATCCCGCCGAGTGCTGTGGGCTGGTGGTGCAAAATGGCCGCCGCCAACAGTACCTGCGTTGCAGGAATACGGCACCAGAACCAACAGAGCAATTCAGCATGCACCCGGAGGACTACGCAGTAGCGGAGGATGCCGGGGAGATCGTTGCCATCGTTCACAGTCACCCGGACGCCACCACGCAGCCGAGCCAACTCGATATAGCGCAATGTGACCTGTCACAACTGCCATGGATCATCGCAAGCTGGCCGGAGGGGGATATCAGAACGATTGTACCCACTGAGGGTATAAAACCGCTGCTGGGCCGTCCGTTCGTGCATGGCATATGGGATTGTTACGCTATCGTGCGGGACTGGTTCCAGCTGGAGTGCGATATCAAGATACCGAACTTCGAACGATCGGACGGCTGGTGGGAGCGAGGTGAAAACCTTTACATGCAGCACTATGCCGAGGCCGGGTTTATACCGGCTGCCGGTGATCTGCGGTTGGGGGACGTAATCATTATGCAGGTGCGGGCTGATGAGCCGAATCATGCCGGGGTATATCTCTGTGGGGGGATAATGCTCCACCATATGTACGGGCAACTTAGTAAGCACGTACCCTATGACGGCTATTGGCAGGATAGGACGATCATTACATTACGTCATGGAGGCATGGGTTAACATATTAACCACATAGAATGGTGATCTCAGCCACAAGTGATAGTAGGATGTCTTCACTCGTAACAGACTGTTAAATGGTGAATGTATGAATGGTATAGATATCTATCTTCTTGGAATTAGTGTTTTATTGTTCATTATTAGCATTGCTATAATGTTTTTTGTAATAAGAAAAGCAACTCAGGCTGATGAGATTCTAGGTGTGTTAAAAAACATGAGTAATGGGATTGCGGATCAACTTGATTTACTAAAAGAAATAAAAGGAAAAACAAAGTAGAAGTAATCAGTTAAACACAGCCCTCTTCGGAGGGTTTTTTATTGGAGAAAATATGAACATAACCGCACATGAATACAGAATGGTCAGACTCTATGGCGTTCTTGGCTCAACATTTGGCCGAGTTCACGAACTGGTTGTATCCACGCCGCAAGAAGCAATCAAGGCGCTATCCATAACCATTCCAGGCTTTGAACGATTTTTACAGACCGCAAAAGAGAGGGGACTGACATTCTCTATTTTTGTTGGGAAAAACAATATCGGCAAAGATGAACTGGAATTTTCCGGTAGTGATGATATCCGCATTGCACCTGTAATTATCGGCAGTAAAAAGGCGGGGATGTTTCAGACTATCCTTGGTGCTGTATTAGTCGTCGCTGGTGCTATTGGCATGTCCCCTTGGGGGCAGGCTTTTGGTGGCGGTGCGTGGGGGTCTTATGCAATGCAAGCTGGTGGCGCGATGATGCTCGGCGGTATTGCACAGATGCTATCCCCCATGCAGGGGGGGCTGGCGCGACGTGAAAGCCCGGACAATAAACCGTCATACGCCTTTGGTGGGCCGGTGAACACCATCGCCCAGGGCAATCCGGTACCAATTCTTTACGGCAAGCGCCGGATCGGTGGTGCCATCATCTCTGCGGGGATTTTCGCGGAAGACCAGCAGTAAGTAACCCGCTTTCCTCATTGGCCAGCCTCGAGCTGGTTTTTTTACGCCTGGAGAAAACCAATGTCTGTGATAGAAGGCCGCAAGGGTGGCGGCGGTGATGCGCGCACACCTGTAGAATCCAATGACTCTCTGCAATCCACCTCTTACGCAAAAATCCTGTTGGCGCTTGCCGAAGGGGAGTTGGCCGGTGGTTTGGATGGTACCAACATTTTTCTTGATGGCACCCCGATCATCAGCCATGACGGATCGGAAAACTTTCCCGGTGTGAAGTGGGAGTTTCGGCCAGGTAACCCCGACCAGGACTATATTCCCGGTATGCCAGATGTCGAGAACGAGATCACCGTTAGCACCGAGCTCACCAGTCTAAAACCGTGGGTTCGTTCGCTGACTAATACACAGCTTTCCGCCTGCCGTATTCGTTTTTCGTGGTCACAGTTGCAGCTGCAGCAGGATAATGGCGATGTTGTCGGTTATCGCATCGAGTACGCGATCGACGTTGCGACAGACGGAGGTGCTTATCGTGAAATGCTGACCGCGGCGGTTGATGGTAAAACCACGACCAAATACGAGCGTAGCCACCGCATAGATTTACCGAAAGCGTTCAGCGGCTGGCAGATCCGTGTACGCCGCCTAACACCGAACAGCACCAGTAACCGGCTAGCCGATAAGATGGTTATTGAGTCGATTACGGAGATGATCGACGTGAAACTCCGGTACCCAGAAACGGCTCTGTTATTCGTCCAGTTCGACGCGAAGCAGTTTCAGAACATCCCGCAAGTTTCCTGTGAGCCGAAAGGTAGCGTGATCCGCATTCCCACGACCTACGACCCGATCAGTCGCACCTATACCGGTACTTGGAACGGCAGCTTTAAATGGGCATGGACGAATAATCCCGCGTGGGTGTTTTATGATCTGCTTATCAATGACCGCTACAGCATTGGCAGCCGTGTGAAAGCCGAGAATCTGGCGCTCACCAAGTGGGACTTGTACGCCATTGCGCAATATTGCGATCAGCTTGTTCCTGATGGTCGCGGGGGTAGCGGTACTGAGCCACGCTTTCTCTGTGATGCTTACATTCAGTCCCAAGAGGAAGCCTGGACGGTTTTACGTGACTTCGCGAACATCTTCCGAGGTATGACCTACTGGGCAAACAACAGTATGAATGCGCTGGCAGACATGCCCCGCGACGTGGATTACATTTATACCCGCGCCAACGTCAAAGACGGGCTGTTTACAGAGAGTAGCGCCAGCGAAAAGACGCACTACAGCACGGCAATGGTGAGCTGGAGCGATCCGGCCAACGGCTACCAGGACTCCGTAGAGTCGGTGTTCGATAATGAGCTTACTCGCCGCTACAACGTCAAGCAGGCCGATCTGACCGCCATCGGCTGCACCCGGCAAACCGAAGCGATCCGCCGAGGAAAGTGGCTACTGCTGACCAATGACAAAGACCGCGTGATTAACTTCACTGTAGGCATGGATGGCAATATCCCGCTGCCGGGGTGGATCATCGGTGTTGCAGATGAGGCAATGGCTGGCCGCCCGCTTGGTGGCCGTATCAGTTCGGTTTCTGGCCGCAACATCACGCTCGATCGCGTGTCTTCGGCAAAGGTTGGTGAGCGGCTTATCGTGAACTTGCCCAGCGGCAAATCACAGGCCAGGACAATCAGCGCCGTGAGCGGCAAAGTAGTCACTGTCTCGACCAGCTACAGCGAAGTGCCAGTGTCAGAGTGCGTATGGGCTGTGGATGCGACCGACCTGGCCATTCAACAATTCCGCGTCACTGGCATCACTGAAAAAGAAGACGGTGTTTCGTTCGATATAACGGCCATCGAGTATGATCCGAATAAGTACGCCCGTATTGACACGGGCGCACGTATCGAAGACCGCCCGATCACTGTCATTCCACCTGGCGTTCAGGCTCCACCGCAGAACGTTAAGATCAGCAGCTTTACAAAGGTAAGCCAAGGGCTGGCAGTAACCACATTGCGCGTTACGTGGGATTCGGTCGAAGGGGCGATCGCTTACGAATCGGAGTGGCGGCGTGATAATGGCAACTGGATACCCGGCCCCCGTATATCAACGCTCGGTTTCGAAGTTGCTGGCATTTATGCAGGCCGCTACCAATCGCGCGTCCGCGCGATTAACGCTGCTGAAATTTCGAGTATCTGGGCAAATGCCATGGAAACGCAGCTTAACGGCAAGGAAGGGAAGCCACCCAAGCCTGTGGGGTTTACTGCGTCGCCGTTATTGTGGGGGATAGCACTCAGTTGGGGATTTCCTTCGGGTTCTGAAGATACGCTTAAGACGGAAATTCAATATGCTGATAACCCCGCGGGCAATAACGCCATGCTGCTTTCAGACGTACCCTATCCGCAGCGCAGTTATGAACAATCAGGGCTGAAAGCGGGCCAGGAATTCTGGTATCGCGCGCGATTGGTTGATCGCACAGGAAACCAGGGCGACTGGATTGAGTGGGTGCGGGGGCAATCCAACGCCAATGGAGGGGATTATCTTGAAAATATTGGTGATGGCTTTATGTCGTCAGCTGATGGAGATCGCTTAACCAGCCAGATCGACACGAATATCGACGCAATCCTGCAGAACGCACTGGCCAATAACGCCACTGTGGATCACCAGTGGGCGCAGTACGGCGAAGTGCGTGCCGATATCCTGGTTGTCAAAACAACGATTGCTGAGGTTGATAAGGCATTTGCTGAAATGTCGACGCAGGTGCAGGCGCAGATCGGCGACGTTACCGCGGCTCTGGAAGATAAACTGACGGCTACGGTTGATGTTGCTGGCGCAACTGCGGTGCATACGCTAAAAGCCGGTGTAAAGATAAATGGAGTGTATTACAGCGCCGGGATGTCTATTGCCGTGCTGGCACAGGCAGGCCAGCCGGTTGTTACTCGCATCGGATTTAATGCCAATCAGTTCGTAATGATGAGTGGTAGTGGCAATAATCAATATTCGCCTTTTGCTGTTGTTAACGGGCAAGTATTTATTAGTTCCGGTTTTATTCAAGATGGCACGATCACAAATGCCAAGATCGGGAGCTACATACAGTCGAATAATTTTGTTGATGGCCAGCAGGGGTGGCGCTGGGACAAAAACGGTACAATGCAAAATTATGGTATCGAGGCTGATGGCGCGATGAAGCAGACCAATACCACAATCAGCATTCGCGACAATAGCCGCTTGAGAGTTCAGATTGGAAAGTTGACGGGGGTCTTCTGATGACCGCTTGGGGCATAAAAACATGGGATGCTAATGGCATCTCAAATAACTACGGATTGGTGCCAATAACTGTAATTGGCAGCATTCCTGTTGGTACTGGGCAGGTCACCGGGGGGCTTTACTACGATGCTCCTGCTGGCTTTGTTCTTGATTTTATCTGGACGTCAACAGAAACGATATTTAACCCTTCCCGCCGACGGGTTTCAGTCACTGGCAACTCAATAACAATCAGCTCGGCAGCTAATGGTGATTATTCAGCGGGAACTTATCCCGCTGACGGCGGGTGGCTTATAGGGTTCATAAGGAGGCAGTAATGGCAAAATGGGGGGCATTTCTATTAACGGATACTGGAGCGCCATTCTATACACCAGATTCGACGCCGCTGGCGCTCAAGGGTAAAGCTTCCGCATCAAGCTATTCGGCCAATGGCTATCAGATCGCCAGCGTTAGCATGAGTGTTGATGCTTCGCGGCCGTGGACTGTCTTTATTTATACAACGCAAGCCGCATATTGCACGGTTAGCAGGGTTGGTAATGTGGTCACAGTCACCTCATCAAACCCTGTGAACCTTGCCCATGATTTAACTGCCTATTTCTTTTCTATTTTCCCTCAGACGGTGCCTAAATGGGGGGTTGCGATATGGGATGAGCAGGGGCGGTGCATATTGACGAATGAAACTCGGGTTCTTACTGATATTTCAGCTTTGGGGGTTGAGGGGGACATAAACGCCGGGACTAGAATTGACCAGACCCTACAAGGGAAATATGCCGTCCAGCCAAATAACACGGGGTTTGCAACGGGTGTCATTCATACCGGGCAACAGCCAAGGCCATGGAGTTCTGATATTTCATTTACAGCTATTTATAACGGAAGTACTACCCGTATTACTTCTGGGGTGAAGTACACAGCACCAGGAAGCGTGCAGGGGCTTTCTTATAGCAATAAGAGAACAAGGGCAATGATACTCGATGTATCACGATATGATTAAAAAATCAGATATAAAATATTATTTAGATGACTTGCTAAATTTATGATTTTGTTGTTGAATGTACCACTGATAAAGATTGAGGGTCTTAAATGAGGTTCCTAATTATTACTGTTTCAGTTATTTTGTTATCTGCCTGCCAGGCACTCCCACCACCAATATGTACAGGTATCGCGTTTGTAGGTGGGCAAGAGATAGAGGTAGATATATTCGCGGTGCGCAAGGTCGCAAATCAAACGCAGTACCGGGCCGGGCCGCCATTCGACTGGCGTTGGGTGAACAAGAATAACTTCACCAAAACCACCTGTAATAAATAAGAGCAGTTTAATAACACAACCCAGCCTAAACGCTGGGTTTTTTATTATCTAAAATCAGGAAAGCATTATGCCAGCAGGAACCATCACGCTCACGACCAACTCGGCTACCGTTAAAGGCGCGGGTACGGCGTTCATAACAGAACTGAAGCCCGGCGATTTTGTTGTAGCGGTTGTCGGTGGTGTTACGTATACGCTGCCGGTGAAAACCGTCGATAACGCGACACAGGTGACGCTAATCCGCGTCTACGATGGTCCTACGCAAGCCGGAGCGGCATGGTCAGCCGTGCCGCGTGAAACACAGAACTCAATCACCGCACAGCTCGTCGCTGAAGCATCAAGAGCGATACGCGGGCTAAACTATGACAAGGACAATTGGCAGCAGGTATTCAGCGGCACGGGTAATGTCACGGTCAAGTTGCCCGATGGCAGCACGTTCACCGGGCCAGCATGGCGAGGTTACGCAGGACAATTATCTATTCTAAGAAATGATATTAATACAGTAGCGGAGACAACCGCAGGTAAGTTAGCAAAAGATAAAAATCTATCTGACTTAAGCGATAAAGCCGCCGCTCGTACTAGCCTTGGCCTGGGAACAGCAGCAACGGCTAACGTAGGTGCCAATAGTAATCAAATCATGTTAAATGGCGCATGGGGGCTGGGGGGGAGCTATAAAGGATTTAAAACCATTAATAGCAATAATGTTAATTACCTACTTAATGAACTTGGCGAGCGTGGCCTTACAGCCTTTAGAAACAATGCGCCAATAAATGACAACGGTGACGGATGGTATACTCCTGCTTGGGGACCGTCGATATGGTGCCGAACAGAAGACGTTTATGCTGCGTTTAACATGGCATCAACAGCAAACCATCTATCAGTATCATGTGGCAACCTTCGCGAAGGCTGGGTAATGCACAAAGTCATTTGGCATAGTTTTAATACAGTTGTTGATGGTAATGGATTTATTAAGAAAGCCTCACCGGTAACGAGTATTTATCGGGATGGTACCTGCAAAAACAATATGGAGTCGGAGGGGGTTACCTGCAAGCGGCTTGATGTAGGCATTTATCACGTTGATGGGTGTTTGGGTTTTTATAACGATAATGGTTGGAAATTCGAAGTACCCAAGGACGAAAACGGCAGTGCATTATTGTGGGTGGACTATGAAGTGAAAAAGGACGGCTCAATTATATTCAAGACGTACCACAGGACAAATGATTGTCCCATTTCTGCGTTGCAGAATAACATTGACGGTTACGCCAATGGTGACAGCATCGATATCCCTGAAGGTAAGTTTTTAATGGTTCGCCTAAACGTTCCAAACAGTCAATTCGCCGAATATGTTCCGGATGATTCAATCCCCATACCAGAGTCGGCATTAGCTGACTAAAAAGTCAGGCTGGTCAATGGATATCCCAGGTGGTCGCTGGATTGATCTGCGTGTCGAGATGCCGCCCTGGATGAGCTGTATTCGGAGCTTGCACAGGGTGAAACACCCGTACCCATCTAAGAGCCCTGGAAGTGACAACCAGGTGGGAGAAATCCCGGGTTGCAATTTCTGAGTTATCGACTACGTTTACTAGCGCAGTCTAGTTATCATTTAAATCAAAGGAATTGTTATGATTAAGAAAGCGTTAATTATCTCCATGTTTGCTCTGGGTCTACCTTCTTTCGCTTCGATTGCTGCCGATGCTACAACTATGGCACATGAAGAGGCAGCGGTTAAGCATGAAACCGCCGCCAAGCACCACAAGAAGGCTGCTAAGCATCATAAAGAAGGAAAGCACGAAGAGGCCAAGAAAGAATCCGCAATGGCCACTGAAAGTTCTAAAGCGGCTCACGAAAAAACTGTGGTAGCTGACGCCGAAAGCGCCAAGAAGTAAATTTTAATGGCTGCCCCTCTATCGTTTTGGCAATGCGTGCTGAATTTTAATAACGATACCGGGGCAGTTCTCTGTACTCGATAGCTATCTGTCCGTTCCGCTAGCGCTTATGCGTAGTTCGGCCATAATATGAAGTGTCAACGCCATACTAGCCACGTTAAGACAAAAAAGGATACCGCTGAAACGAGCAGGATAATTGTGAATAACGCATCTTTGTCGAGTCCTTTTTTCACGCTAAAGCTCTTTGATAGGATTAATTTAGCAAATATAGCTGCTACACATTAATTTGCAATTTTCACGGCTGAAACCAGTCATCAGCACTTTCCCACGTCTCCTGCAGTATTTCCTCGATCGCCTCTCTATCTTCCGGTGTCGCCCTGCCAACTGATAGCCCATCCATGCCAGCCATCCGAACGGTGGCTACAGCATCAGGAAACTTACGTTGTAGTCGCTTGTTCAGTTCAACAGCTAGGGCAGACGCAGCACCTGCTGGCAGTTTCTTTTTCTTATCGATGATCACTTCAACATGCAGCATGGCTAGTGTCTCCACTGTCAGATATCGGTAACCAGCCACTGATCGGCTTCTTCGAACATTTCCTCAACCATTCGGTTTAACTTTTCTTTTTCACTTTTACTGGCATCAGTATTGATGCCGTTTGCCTGCATCGGTTTTACGCGAACCTCGGCGTCAGGAAAAATCCGGTGTACTCGTTTTGTCAGTTCAGCTTTGATTATTTCGGCGGCACCAGGTATCTCTGACACATTACGTTTATCAAACACCAGTTCTACAAACATGATTACCCCTTTAGCTTTGACTGTTTATGTATACAGTATAATTTAAAGAAAAAACGTTCTGCAAAACAATTTTTAATGTGTTGTTTTTGCAGTGATTTTTGCTTGTGGAATTTTGATGGTTTTAGCAATGAGATGTGGCGATAACTAAAGTATAAACAATTAGTTATCGCCTTTTGAATCACGTAATCAAGCAGTATATCGAAAAGCACTCACCGCTGGATGCGGCGGCGTACGAGCCTAAAGGCGAGATCGTTTACAAGTAAGGTACTAGGCCGTTGCAGAGGTTTGTAACGGCCTGTTTTTTAGTCCCGCTTGGCGATTTCGGCGAAGGTGCCAGACAGTAAGCGGCAGAGATCGCTAGCCGCCAATTCAATATCCAACCCGCGTTTGCCGCCGGAAACGAAAATGGTGGCAAACTGTTGCGCTGGGCTGTCGATCACCGTGGGCAAGCGTTTCTTTTGCCCGAGTGGGCTGATCCCGCCGACAAGATAACCCGTCACCCGTTGAGCCACTGTCGGATCGGCCATTTCGGCTTTCTTGGCCCCTAGCGCTTTCGCCACCTTCTTCAAATCCAACTGGGTCGCTACCGGCGTTACCGCGACGGCCAGGTTTTTCGCGTCACCATTGAGGGCCACCAACAGCGTTTTGTAGACCTGTTCGGCGTTCAACCCCAGCTTTTTTACCACCTCGTCGCCAAAGTTGGTTTCTTCGCTATCGTGGTGATAGGCGTGGAGGGTGAAGGCCACCTTTTGTTTTTCAAGCAGAACCACTGCGGGCGTCATAATTTCTTTTCCAAAACTGTGGGAAGTTGTCATCGGTGGCAACGAAACGATAAAAATGGAGCCGAATGAGCAACCTGTGCCAAGGAGGATGAAAGGCAGTTGCCAATAGGTTCGTCAGGTTGCTACCCTGTCTATTGTAATCGTTAACACGGTTACAATGCGTATAACTAAAATATGAAAAATTCCTCTTTGACTGGCCAATAGCGATATTGGCCACTTTTTTATCGTGCCTGCAGCATGGCCGGTAAATTGTCTTCGCCATACAGATGCAAAGCGCCGACCGCCACCACATAGTTGCCCGGCGGTAATGCTTCCAGCTTTTGCTGCCAGTGGCGATTGCGGCGGTGCATCAAGACGTCGTACAACTCGGCACTGAAGGTGGAGGGCAGCGTTTCCAACGTGGCGTTCGGCTTGGCGTCCAGCCACCAGCTCACCATGGTTTGCAGCAAACGGGCGTTGGTGTGCCAGTGCTCTAACGTATCGTGCAGCAGGGCCATACCGCCTTCTGGCAGTTGTTCCAGCATGCTCAGCTGTTCTTCGGCCCCTTCCAGTTCGATCACCGGCATCTGCTGTACTTTAGCGGCTTGCAATAGCTGATAATCAATTCCGTATTCGGCGCGTAAACCCAGCCGCTGTGCCTGCCGTGCTTGCATCATCAGCGCTACCTGCCAGCCGGGAAGAGCAGAGAAGCTCTCTACATCCGCCCCCAGCTCCTGGCATAGCACCTGCAACCGTTGGAATTCTTCATCGCCAAGACGTTGTTCAATTTCGAGTTGGGGTTCAGCGTGGCCAAATGGCGAAGAGGAACCGGTAATATCGGCCTCAACGATCAACGCATCGGCCTGGCGCAGGCGTGCTGACAGCCGAGCAGGCAGGGGCGACATATCGACGGTGCCCATATGAATGCTACCGACCAAATGTAGTTGGCGATTTCCCGTCAGCTTGATGTCCAAGGCCGGGTAGGTGTAGCTCTGCGGGGAAATAATACCGAGAAAGGTAGCAATGCGGCGTAACAGTTGACCCATACAGCGTGGCTCCTGATCCTTTCCACCAGCGTGCAGGATGGCTGCTGGCTTTTCCCCATGCTAAACGCTAAGTGGCTGACAATAAAGCCCGAGGGCAGAGGAATTATCTCAAAAGGCCGGAGCGCGATGGGTTGCGCTCCGGTTGAAGGTTACTGCTTGGGTTTAAAACGCAGCAATCGGTTGGCGTTGCTGACCACGGTAATGGAGGAGAGTGCCATTGCCGCGCCAGCGACCACTGGGCTGAGCAGGGTGCCCGTCAGCGGATACAGCACACCGGCGGCAATGGGAATGCCAAGTGCGTTGTAGATAAATGCCCCGAGCAGGTTCTGTTTCATATTACGCAGCGTTGCCTTCGACAAGGCCAGCGCGTCCGCCACGCCGTTCAGGCTGTGACGCATCAGGGTGATCGCCGCAGTTTCGATGGCGATATCACTGCCGCCGCCCATGGCGATCCCGACATCGGCCTGAGCCAGAGCAGGGGCGTCGTTGATGCCGTCACCGACCATCGCTACCCGGTGGCCCTGAGCCTGCAACTGCTTGATCGCTTCGGCCTTACCGTCGGGTAACACGCCAGCAATCACGCGGTCGATACCGGCCTCTTTGGCAATAGCATTGGCGGTCACCGGGTTATCGCCCGTTAACATCACCAGTTGATAACCTTGCTGATGCAGGCGCTGTAGTGCGTTCACGCTGTCACTGCGTAACGGATCGCGGATGGCGATCAACGCGGCAGGTTTGCCGTTGGCGGCCAACAGTACCGGCGTGATGCCGCGTTCAGCCTGTTGCTGTATCTGATGTGTGAGCTCATCAGTCGCGATCTGTTTTTCTTGCAACAGCTTTGCGTTACCCAGCAACAGCTGTACGCCCTCGACCTCACCGCTTACGCCGGAGCCGCGTAAAGTACGGAACTGCTCTACCGTAGGCAGTGTCTGCCCTTTAGCCTGTTCGACGATGGCACGGGCCAGCGGGTGGTTAGCCCCTTGTTCCAGTGCGGCGGCCCAACGTAAGGCCTGCTGTTCATCCACTTGGTTAAAGGTGATGATTTCCACCACGCGAGGCTGGCCTTCCGTCAGAGTACCGGTTTTATCGAACACCAACGTATCGAGATTGCTGGCCTGCTGCAGCGCATCGGCGTCACGCACCAGCACGCCAAACTCCGCGGCCCGGCCAACGCCAGAGATAATTGACATCGGCGTTGCCAGCCCCAAGGCGCAAGGACAGGCGATGATTAGCACCGTGGTGGCGATCACCAGGGTGTAGACCAACTGCGGTTGTGGGCCAAAGAAATACCAGATGGCGGCGCTGAACAGGGCGATGGCGACCACGGTGGGCACAAATACCGCCGAGATGCGGTCTGCCAGCTTACCGATTTCCGGTTTGCTGCTTTGCGCCTCACGCACCAGCTTGATAATACGTGCCAGCGTGGTTTGGGTGCCAATGGCCGCCGCGCGAAACAGTACGCTGCCGTCGTCTACCACCGTACCAGCATGCACCGTATCGCCGACGCCTTTTTGCTGCGGCAACGCTTCGCCGGTCAGCATGGCTTCATCGATCCACACTTCGCCCTGCACGATCTCGCCGTCAACCGGGATGCGATCGCCAGTCGTCAGGCGCAAGGTCATGCCCAATTGCACCTCTGCGAGCGGGATACTTTGCTCCCCCTGTTCTGTGACCAGCCTGGCGGTTGGCGGAGTGAGATCCAGTAGCCGTTCCAGCGCCTGGGAAGAACGCTGCCGCGCGCGCTGCTCCATGGCATGACCAAGGTTGATCAGGCCGATGATCATCGCGCTGGCTTCGTAATACAGGTGCCGTGCCTCCATGGGGAAGAAGTCTGGCCACAGGTTGACGCTGATGGAGTATAACCAGGCGGCACCTGTCCCCAAGGCGACCAGCGTATCCATGGTGGCGCTGCCGTTCATCAACGATCGCCAGGCATTGCGGTAGAAGTGGCCACCGGCAAACACCATCACCGCCAGGGTAATGATGCCGACTATCAGCCATGGTCGCTGGGTTTCTGGCGTCAGCGACATACTGCCGCCAAACACGCCCCAGGCCATCAACGGCACGCCCACCGCCAAACCTAATGCGGCCTGCCAACGGAAACGTTTCATATTAGCCTGTGCGGTTTGCTGTTGGCGTTCACGGCGCTTGGTTTCGTCCTGGATCATCTCGGCGCCATAACCGGCTTTTTCTACCGCAGCGATCAACGCCTGCGGTGTGGCTTTACCGGTGATCAGTGCGCTGCGTTCCGCCAGGTTTACCCGCGCCAGCTCAACGCCCGGGACGTTCTGTAACGCCGTCTGGACTTTATTGACGCAGCTGGCACAGGTCATGCCGTTGAGTAACAGCTGGACGCTATCGTCAGTCTCGCTTGCCGGAAATGAAGAGGGGGCCGCTGCCTGGGGTTCCGGCAAGGTTGGGGCAGATTCAGTCAGCGGCTCAGTTTTTGGGTGGCTATTGGCTCCCGCCTGGCTGGCGTGATAGCCCGCATCCTCGACCGCAGCGATGAGCTGCTCTGGTGTGGCATCGCCATAGACTTTGGCCCCCTCAAGGGTCACATCGGCGGCGATCACGCCCGGCACCGCTTCCAGCGCTTTACGGGTGCTGCCCACGCAATGCATGCAGGAGAGGCCGGAAAGTTGTAACTCGGTGTCTGCCTGATGGGCGATTTCTGCCTGGTAGCCAGCGGCAACGACGCTGTCAATCAGCTCGGTAGCCGGGGCTGCACCGGTGATTTTAGCGTAGTGAACGTTGACGTTGGCCTGTTCGACGTCCGCGCGACTTTCCAAGGCTTTTTTCACCTTTTGCGCGCAGTTCATGCAGGAGAGCCCCTGCAACGCCAGCACGGTAGTTTGTGACATGATGGTTTTCCTCGCAAAATAATGGCGGTGGACCGCCTAGGTTCTTTTGATTGAGAATGATCTTAAACCTTCCAGCAAGGGGAAGGTCAATAGAATATTATTTTGATAGAAAAGGATTTGTATTAACGCAGTCTACAACTCGGCCACGCTCCGACATCAGGCCCGAATTTTGCGGGGTTTTCTTTGGGTATAAAAAAACCAGCCCGAAGGCTGGCTGTAGACTACAGACATTCCTCTACCAGCATGCGTACATGTTGCACCCTTTAATGGGATATTTTTTCGCGGGCTAATTCCGCTAGAAACTGGCTGCGGTTTTTGTAGCCGCGTGTGGTTTCTATGTACTTATCGATTGCCGTTAGTAAGTTACGTGGCATCGTCAGATTAAACTTAATCGATTTATCCTCATACTTGGCCGGATCTATCTCAACAAATCCCAAAATGCCGCCGTCTTCTCGCAGCCGACTATCATTGAGATAGGATTGCGGATCTTGGGGGGCGGCTGGAACAGGGAACCCCTCTTCGATGAGTGCTTCCATATGTACCCCAAAGGCCTCTTCTGCATTTTTTGGGATATCTGACATTTTCTCACCAGCAAAAAAACAGCCTTCTACATCGGGAAAGTAGCCATCAAAGCCTTCTGACGTCTTAAAGATGAATATTGGATAAATCATTGTTACTTCTCCAGTAAAGCTGCTGAGGCGTTTTGCGTTAAATCAATTTGAGGCCGGATATCTGTTGTACTTGCCTCAATATGCCCTTTGAAGAATCTTTTTTGGGGTGGGGGATGGTGATGATTTTTGCTACCCCCGGTTTTGTCATTGTTACGTGGCTTCCTGTTGCCTTCTTGCCCCTCGACTTCCTGATAATCCATCCGTCAGCCTGCAATCGTTTGATTAGTTCTCCACTTTCCATCCCTTTCCCCTGCGTCTCTCCTTTTGTGGGTATAATGCCCATCTTTAATCGAGTGGTCAATATTTTGTGGGTATAGTGCCCACTATTTTGTTCTTATCCTCGTTCACGTGATTTTTGTGTTGCAGCTCTAAAGCGGTAATTGTGGGATAAAGAGGTTATGATTTATCGATTTCACACGGTCACGTGAGTGGCCGTGTGCAAGGGTTAAGGTCAAGGGGGATAAAGTGAATATCAGCGACGTTGCCAAAAAAACCGGTTTGACCAGCAAAGCCATCCGTTTTTATGAGGAGAAAGGATTGGTGACCGCCCCGATCCGTACGGACAACGGCTACCGCAGCTACAGTGCCAGGCATATTGAAGAACTGACGTTATTGCGCCAGGCTCGTCAGGTGGGTTTCAACCTCGATGAGTGCCGTGAACTGGTCGCGTTGTTCAACGATCCGGCGCGGCACAGTGCCGATGTCAAAGCCCGCACGTTGCAGAAAGTCGCCGATATCGAAAAGCACATCAGCGAACTGGGGGAAATGCGCCAACGCCTGCTGGCGCTGGCGGAACAATGCCCTGGTGATGAAGGCGCAGACTGCCCGATCATTAATAATCTGGCAGGCTGCTGCCACCAAGGCTAGCGGATAATGGCGCGGATCACCAAGGTGGTGCCTTCGACCGCCACCACTTCAACTTCGGTGCCGATTGGCAGATCCTCGTTGGCTTGCGCGCGCCAACTGCTGTCGGCGATATTGATGCGGCCATGGCCGTTATGCATCGCCTCGGTCAGCGTGGCGCGGGTGCCGATCAGTTGACGGTTGCGCTGGTTGAGTACCGGCGAACCGCTGGTTGCCGTTGGCCGCTTGCGCAGCCAGTACCACCATAGATAGGCCACGGCGATGGTCATCACGGCAAACAGGCCCCCCTGCCACTCCCAGCTCAACTCCGGCAGCAGCCAGATAATCACCCCGACAATCACCGCAGAAACACCGCTCCACAGCAGATAGCCGCTGGCACCAAGCATTTCCGCGGCCAACAGCAGCCCGCCTAGCGAGACCCAGAACCATTGAGGGTTTGCTGCGATCTGTTCCAACATAATTACTTACCTTTGCTGTCTTTCAGCAATTCAGTAATACCGCCGATAGAGCCCAGCAGGCTGCTGGCATCCAGCGGCATCATGATCACTTTGCTGTTATTGGCCGAGCCAATCTTCTGCAATGCGTCGGTGTATTTCTGGGCTATAAAGTAGTTAATCGCCTGGATATTACCGGTGGCGATGGCGTCAGACACCAGCTGGGTTGCCCGTGCTTCTGCTTCGGCAGCACGTTCACGCGCTTCTGCCTGCAAGAACGCCGACTGGCGCTCGCCTTCGGCTTTCAGGATCTGCGATTGCTTATCCCCTTCGGCGCGCAGGATCGCGGCTTGGCGTACCCCTTCCGCTTCCAGAATGTCGGCACGTTTGGTTCGTTCGGCCTTCATCTGGGCGTTCATCGCCACAATCAGTTCGGCCGGTGGACGAACGTCACGGATTTCGATACGAGTAATTTTGACGCCCCAAGGGTTGGTGGCCTCATCGACGATATGCAGCAGGCGGCTGTTGATACTATCGCGCTGTGACAGCATTTCGTCGAGCTCCATGGAGCCGAGCACGGTACGGAAGTTGGTCATGGTCAGGTTAACGATCGCCTGCTCGAGGTTACTGACCTCATAGGCGGCACGAGCCGGATCGACCACCTGGATAAAGCAAACGGCATCGATTGACACGTTGGCGTTATCGCGCGAGATAATTTCCTGGGAAGGGATATCCAGCACCTGCTCCATCATATTGATCTTGCGGCCAATACGATCCATAAAAGGCACTACCAGGTTTAAACCCGGCATCAGCGTTTTGGTATAACGGCCGAAGCGCTCTACCGTCCATTGGAAGCCTTGCGGGACAATTTTGATGCTTGAAAAGACGATAATCAGCGCGACAACGATCACGATCGGAATAATGGTAAACATGGCACAACCTCCTGTCAGACATATTGCTAGATATTACGCCAGTGACAGAGGGAATGCCTAATACATCACCAGGATAAGACTGTTTTTTGCAGAAAACCTCAGGATCTCACGGCGAATACGCCGTTTCTATCAGGTTTGCTGCCGATTAGGTAACTTGAGGCCCAGAAGCGATAAAATCGCGTGTTAAACGGGTAAATCAATACTTTGCAGAAAGCCGGTGATGCGTTCATCGCGTCGTTGGAACAGCGTGACAATTTCTTCCACGGCTTTACCACAGTCGTTACGCCAGGCCAGAGAGAGCGGTGACGGTTGCCGCTGATTGACGACGTCACGGGTGATCAACTGGCCGCTATCCAGATAGGGTTGGCACAGATTTTTCGGCAAGAACCCGACGCCCAGCCCCTGCAGGTGGCATTCGAGTTTACTGCGCAGGTCAGGCACCTTGATCTCTTTTTGGCCGGGCAGCAGCCAGGCAACGCGTTTGGTCAGGTTGCGCGAAGTATCTTCCACGTTGATTGCCGGGTAGCTGCGCAGCCGATCTTCGTGCAGTGCCGTGTCCTGGCAGGCTGCGAGCGGATGATCTGGCGTGACCACAAAAGCCCAACTGATCCCCCCCAATTTCAAGACGCTGACGTCATTGGCCAGTGATTCAGAGCCGGTGGTGCCAATGGCCAGCTGAAAATCCCCGTGTAACAACGAATCCCATACTCCCATATACACCTGACGCGAGATATGAAACTGCGTGAAGGGATAACGCTGTTGCAGGTAGGCCAACAGCCGGGCGACGCTTAGCGGGTTGTACAGCAGGTTGTTGATTACTATGTTGACCTGATGCTCCACGCCGTCGTTGATCTGGCGTAGCTCATCGGGCATGGAGTCGAGCCAGTTGTGCCATTGGCGGCAACGTTCCAGCAGGTATTCACCTGCGGGTGTCAGGTTTACGCTGCGGGTGGTGCGGATGAACAGCTGGGTGCCGATGCTTTCTTCCAACGTTTTGATGCGGTAACTGATGGTGGCAGTGGTCTTGTGCAGTAATTCGGCGGCGCGGGAAAAGCTCTGGCATTCCGCGACTTTGATAAACGATCGAATTGTTTCGTGATCCAGCATATCGATTCCTTAACCGGTGCGGCCATCGTTCTCCTAGTGTTGCAAAAGAATTTACTTACCTTAGTTGCCTTGGGTTAGTCATAAAGCCGCTTACCGTGATCTCGCTCACGTTTTATTGCCCTTCCTCTGCTGAATACCGCTGAAAGTGACAACTCTGTTAACGAACTGTATCGCGGAGGTGTTTTTTTTAATGCCTTGATTATTAATTAAATATTTTCTGCTCGGCACAAAAAATGTGCAGTAGATCGTGTTGTGGAAAATTTTTCCAATATTAACTTTTAAATTTCAGGCGACCTGTCTAGAGTGAACCCATTCAGTCATGTTCCTTTTTGAAACGATCCTGGAGAAACTGATGGACCTGATTGCCGTTGAGTTAACGCCTGAAGCCTTTGCACCTTATGGGAATGTATTGCAGATCGAGGGCGCGCCCTTTTTCCATATTAATGGTGGGAAAACAGAACGATATCATGACCTTGCCAAGGTGGAGGTCGCCGATGACCATCGGGTGCTGGTCAGCATCAACCGATCTGAGCCTTGCGATCTGCCGTTGGAGTTCTCCGTGTTGGAGAAACACCCGTTGTCCTCGCAGGCTTTTATGCCGATGAAGGGAGAACGCTTTGTGGTGATTGTTGCTGAAGCCGGGGAAGGGGATGAAATTCCGTTACATACTTTGCGCGCCTTTATCACCAACGGTAAGCAAGGGGTGAATTATCACCGCAATGTTTGGCACCATCCGCTGTTTGCTTATGGCGCGATCACCGACTTTTTCACGGTCGATCGTGGCGGTGCCGACAACTGTATCGTCAAAGCATTGCCAGAGACTTACCGGGTTGTGCTTGGATAGCGCTGTCCCCAAGCGCACAGGCTGTTTATTATAGCGGAGAAACCTTGAGCTAAATAAGGAAAGCCTGAATGAACGAAGTACGCAGAAAGGGAAGACCAACGACAGAAGCAGGGGCGACGAAAGGCGCGCAGGCGTTGGATCGTGGGTTGGAGATCCTGCAGTTTCTGGCCAATGCCGGAGGAAGTTCGTCCGTTTCCGTGCTATCCGAGAAGTTGGAGTTACCGCTATCAACGACTTTCAGATTATTGAAAGTATTAGAGAAATCGGAATTCGTTTTTCAGGATCCCCAGCTTGGCTGGTGGCATATCGGCATCCAGTCGTTTACCGTCGGTGCGGCTTATATGAATGACAGGGATGTGGTATCGGTGGCGGGCCCTTACATGCGGCGGCTGATGTTGCTATCAGGGGAAACCGCCAATCTGGCCATCAGGAATAACTTTGACGCCGTGCTGATCCGTCAATGTGAGTGCCAGGCAATGGTGCGGATGTGCGCGCCACTTGGCAGCCGCTTACCGCTGCACGCATCTGGGGCAGGGAAAGCACTGCTGTATCCGCTGGCGGAAGAGGAGATGCTGGATTTGTTTGTACGTTCGGGGCTGCACTCGTTTACCCCGAAGACCCTGACCAGCGTAAATCTATTACGTAAGGATTTAGCGCAATCGCAGGCGCAGGGCTATACCGTTGATGCTGAAGAGCACGCTCTTGGCCTGAATTGCCTGGCTTCGGCGATCTTTGACCGTAACAACAACGTCATTGCGGCCATCTCTATTTCAGGGCCTAGTTCGCGCGTTAGCAGCGATCGTTTCAAGGAACTGGGGGAGTTGGTGCGTGACGTAGCCAACGACATCAGTACCGCGCTAGGCGAGTCGCGCAGCAAGAAATAGCACGTTTAAAGCAAAACCTGTAGCCGCGATCGCGGCTGCAGGATGAGGTTACCTCCCCGTTTATTACCTGAACGGGTTTTTTTGAACTCATTTTAAGTTTGGAAAATTTTTCCAAAATTTAGGAGAACGTTGAGATGGCAATTATGCGAGCAGTAGATGCGGCAATGTACGTGTTGGCAAAGGAAGGCGTGAATACCGCATTCGGCGTGCCTGGCGCGGCGATCAACCCTTTCTATAACGCGATGCGTCAACACGGCGGCATCAAACACTATCTGGCGCGTCATGTTGAAGGCGCTTCCCATATGGCGGAAGGTTACACCAGAGCCAAAGCCGGCAATATCGGGGTGTGTCTCGGGACTTCGGGGCCTGCGGGAACGGACATGATCACCGCGCTTTACTCCGCCTCTGCCGATTCCATTCCCATTTTGTGCATCACCGGCCAGGCTCCCCGGGCGCGTTTGCATAAGGAAGATTTTCAGGCGGTAGATATTGAATCGATCGCCAAGCCGGTCACCAAAATGGCGGTGACGGTCATGGAGCCGGCGCTGGTGCCCCGCGTGCTGCAGCAGGCATTCCATTTAATGCGCTCTGGCCGCCCAGGCCCGGTGCTGATCGATTTGCCTTATGACGTACAGATGGCCGAGATTGAGTTTGATCCGGAAACCTATTCCTCGCTGGGGGCTTACAAACCGGCAGCCACTGAAGCGCAGATCGACAAAGCCCTGGACATGCTGTGTGCCGCAAGCAAACCCTTGTTCATTGCCGGTGGCGGGATCTTCAACGCGGACGCGGCCGACCTGCTGCAAGAGCTGGCGGAGACCTGCAACGTACCGGTGATCCCAACGCTGATGGGCTGGGGCTGTATCCCGGACGATCACCCGTTGATGGCAGGGATGGCCGGGTTACAAACTTCACACCGTTACGGTAACGCCAACCTGCTGGATTCCGATTTGGTGTTTGGCATTGGCAACCGCTGGGCTAACCGCCATACCGGTTCGGTAGATAAATACACCGCCGGGCGTAAGGTGATCCACATCGATATCGAACCAACCCAGCTTGGCCGCGTGATCTGCCCGGATCTGGGCATTGTTTCCGATGCCAAAATCGCTCTGCAAATGTTAGTGGCAAGAGCTCGTGAACGTGCGGATCAAGGGACGCTGCCAGATCGCTCACAGTGGGTGGAAACCTGCCTCCAGCGCAAACAAACTCTGCTGCGTAAAACGCATTTCGATAACGTGCCAATCAAACCTCAGCGCGTTTACGAAGAGATGAACCGGGCGTTCGGGCGTGATGCCTGTTACGTCACCACTATCGGGCTTTCGCAGATCGCGGCGGCACAGATGCTGCACGTGTTCAAACCACGCCATTGGATTAATGCCGGGCAGGCGGGCCCATTAGGTTGGACTCTTCCTTCTGCTTTGGGCGTGTGTGCCGCCGATCCGCAGCGCAAAGTGATTGCGCTGTCGGGTGACTATGACTTCCAGTTCATGATCGAAGAGTTGGCCGTTGGCGCGCAGTTCAAGCTGCCGTACATCCACGTGGTGGTCAATAACGCCTATCTGGGGCTGATCCGCCAGTCGCAGCGCGGTTTTGATATGGATTACTGCGTCCAACTGTCCTATGAAAACATCAACAACCCGGAAGTGGGCGAATACGGTGTGGATCACGTCAAGGTAGTCGAAGGGCTGGGATGTAAAGCAATCCGCGTTGTTAAGCCTGAGGATATCGCTCCGGCCTTCCAACAGGCGCAAGAGTTGATGCGTCTGCATCAGGTTCCGGTGGTGGTGGAGATTATCCTCGAGCGGGTCACCAACATCTCGATGGGGACCGAGCTGGACAACGTCAATGAATTCGAACCCGTTGCCGAGTCGCCAGAAGATGCGCCGACCTCGGTCAGCTACTTCAACTATCAGTAAGGAGCAGGCTCATGCCGAAGTTTTCAGCCAACTTATCGATGTTGTTTAATGAAGTCGATTTTATGCAGCGGTTTCGCTGTGCCAAAGAGCAGGGATTCACCGCGATTGAATATATGTTTCCCTACGATTATTCCGTGCAGGCCTTGAGGGGCGCTCTGGAAGAGAATCAACTCACGCAGGTATTACAAAACCTGCCTGCCGGGGATTGGGCCGCGGGTGAGCGGGGTATCGCTTGCCTGCCAGGGCGCGAGTCCGAGTTTCGTGATGGCGTAGGTCTGGCGGTGGAATATGCCCGTGCGCTGGGCTGTGCGCAGATCAACTGCCTGATCGGTAACTCGGATAAGTCCGTCGCCCAACATAAGACCGATGAGATCGTGGTCGCTAACCTGAGCTATGCAGCAAGGGAGTTGGCCAAGGCCAATATCCGTCTGTTGGTGGAACCGATCAATAAATACGATATGCCCGCCTTCTATCTGCAAACCACTCGTCAGGCGTTGGAGCTGATGGATTGGGTCGCGAGCCCTAACCTGTTTATTCAATACGATATCTATCACATGCAGCGCATGGAGGGCGAACTGGCCCAAACCATGGAAACGCTGTTACAGAAAATCGCGCATATCCAGGTTGCCGATAATCCGGGGCGCCATGAGCCAGGCACCGGGGAAATCAATTACGACTATCTGTTCCGCGCGCTGGACAAGATGGGCTATCGCGGTTGGATTGGCTGCGAATACAAACCTGCGACAACGACCGCTGCCGGCCTGTCATGGATTAAGCAATATCAACATTGAGGGACACATCATGAAAGTAGGCTTTATTGGTTTAGGGATCATGGGCACGCCAATGGCGGATAAGCTGATCGCAGGCGGCCATCAGCTGTATGCCAACACCTTGCATCAGGTTCCGCCGGAGCTGGTGGAAAAAGGGGCCATCGCCTGTGCTACTCCCAAGCAGGTGGCCGAGCAGGCTGACGTCATTTTCATTATGGTGCCCGATACGCCTCAGGTGGAAGAGGTGTTATTTGCGGCCAATGGCTGTGCCGAAGCGCCGCTCAAAAACAAGATCCTGGTGGATATGAGTTCTATCTCGCCGCTGGAGACCAAGGAGTTTGCCAAACGCATCAACCAACTGGGCGCCGATTACCTGGATGCGCCGGTCTCCGGTGGCGAAGTCGGGGCCAAGCAGGGCAGCTTGACCATTATGGTCGGCGGTGACGAAGGCGTATTTGGGCGGGTAAAACCGTTGCTGGCCCTGATGGGGAAAAACATTACGCTGGTGGGCGGCAATGGCGACGGCCAGACCTGCAAGGTCGCCAACCAGATTATTGTGGCCCTGACGATCGAAGCGGTATCCGAAGCGCTGATATTTGCTGCCAAAGCGGGTGCCGATCCGGCACGGGTCCGTGAAGCGCTGATGGGCGGCTTTGCCTCATCGCGCATTCTGGAAGTGCACGGTGAGCGGATGATTAAACGGACCTTTGAGCCGGGCTTCCGTATCTCCCTGCATCAAAAGGATCTCAATCTGGCGCTACAGGGTGCGAAGTCGTTGGCGCTCAGTTTGCCAAATACCGCCACTTGCCAGGAACTGTTCAATCTCTGTGCGGCCAATGGGGCCAAAGATCTCGACCATTCCGCGTTGGTACAGGCGTTGGAAATTATGGCTAACCATAAAGTGGCTGGCTAAAGAGTAAGGCTTAACAAGTTGCAGGTGCCTTCCGCCTGCAACTTGAATTCTGGCTATCGTATATTTGTTTAATGGTTATATTCCTGTCTGTCTTGGCCGTATTGGTATTTGACTAATATAAAGATTAGAACATCGGTTTGTTGTAGTGATAATAAGCAAAAAATTACCTACGCTATTTTCTTATATAATATAAGAAGGACCTGTCATGGAATCTATTAGCAATAAGCAGAGAGAGATTTACCAACGGCGCGGCTATCATGAGGATCTATTACCCAAAGAAGCGGATAAAAAAACCTGGAAGGGAATTAACTATTTTACCTTGTGGATGGGTTCGGTACATAACGTTCCCAACTATGTGGCCGTCGGGGGCTTCTTTATTCTTGGGCTTTCCACCTTAAGCATTATGGCCGCCATTATTCTCAGCGCCTTTATTATTGCCTTTGTGATGGTGATGAACGGCGCTGCCGGTTCGAAATACGGTATTCCTTTTGCCATGATCCTACGTGCCTCTTATGGCGTGCGTGGCGCGTTGTTTCCAGGGATCCTCAGAGGCTGCGTGGCCGCCATCATGTGGTTTGGCTTGCAGTGTTACGCAGGCTCGCTGGCCTTCCTGATCCTGATTGGCAAACTGTGGCCACAGTTTCTGACCTTGGGTGGGGATTTCAACCTGTTGGGGATCGGCCTGCCTGGGCTGATTGCCTTCCTGATTTTCTGGGCGGTGAACGTGGCTATCGGCCTGGGTGGTGGCAGCATTCTTAACAAGTTTACCGCGATCCTCAACCCCTGCATCTACGTGGTGTTTGGCGGCATGGCCATTTGGGCTATCTCCATCGCTGGCCTGGACAACATCATCGCCTATGTTCCAGCCAATGCTATAACGACTAACAACGGCGGCTTCATGTTCCTGGTGGTGATCAATGCGGTGGTGGCGGTATGGGCCGCTCCGGCGGTCAGCGCCTCGGACTTTACCCAGAATGCCAGCAGCTTCCGCCAGCAGGCTTGGGGGCAAACGCTGGGTCTGGTTGTGGGATATCTATTATTTGCCGTCGCCAGCGTCTGTATCCTGGCCGGGGCCAGTATTCATTACGGGGTTGATACCTGGAACGTGCTGGATATCGTGCAGAAATGGGACAGTATTTTCGCCTCGGTGTTTGCGGTGCTGGTGATCCTGATGACGACCATCTCCACCAACGCGACCGGTAACATCATTCCTGCGGGCTACCAGATTGCCGCCATCGCACCGAAAAAACTCACCTACAAAAATGGCGTGGTGATTGCCAGCATCATCAGCCTGATTATCTGCCCGTGGAAACTGATGGAGAATCAGGAAAGTATTTACCTGTTCCTGGATGTGATCGGCGGAATTTTAGGGCCGGTGATTGGCGTGATGATGGCGCATTATTTCATCGTGATGCGCAGCGAGATCGACCTAGACACCTTATATATCGAACCCGGTAATTATAAATACTACGATAACGGCTTTAACAGCGTGGCGTTTATTGTAACGCTGTTTGCCGTGTTGCTGTCGTTGGGCGGTAAGTTCATTGAGATACTCGAACCTTTATCACGGGTTTCCTGGTTTATTGGCGTTATCAGCGCATTCTGTTTATATGCGCTACTCAAAAGTAGAACAGTAGTTAATCGGCAAGAATATACCTGAAGTGAATATGAGAAAGAAGTCAATAACCCTAAGCGTAATAATATGATACTTTAATTTCACGAAGGAGCATGATTATGTCATACGATTTAATTATCAAGAACGGTAAGGTTGTTTTAGAACATGATGCCATCATTACCGATATCGCGGTTAAAGAAGGTAAGATTGCTGCCATCGGCAATGGTCTTACCGGCGCTAAAACGGAGATTGATGCCAGCGGAATGGTGGTGGCACCGGGCATGATCGACGCCCATGCGCATATGTCCGAACCGGGCCGTACCCATTGGGAAGGGTATGAAACCGGTACGCGTGCTGCGGCCAAGGGCGGTATCACTACTATGGTCGAAATGCCGCTCAACCAGCTGCCAGCCACGGTGGACAGAGCCTCGATAGAAATGAAGTTCTCGGCCGCAGAAGGCAAGCTCACCATCGATGCGGCCCAGTTTGGTGGCCTGGTTTCCTACAACCTGGATCGGCTACATGAACTCGATGAGATTGGCGTGGTGGCCTATAAATGCTTTGTAGCGACCTGTGGCGATCGCAGCGTCAGCAATGACTTCCGCGACGTGAACGACTTTGAATACTTCAAAGGTTTGCAGACCTTGGCCAAGCTGGATCAGTTGGTGGCGGTACACGCCGAAAACGCCCTGATTTGCGATGCGTTGGGGGAAGAGGCCAAGGCGGAAGGACGCGTAACGGCACACGATTATGTTGCCTCTCGCCCGGTATTTACCGAAGTTGAAGCGATCCGCCGGGTGCTGTATCTGGCCAAGGTCGCGGGTTGCCGCTTGCATATTTGCCACGTCAGTAGCCCGGAAGGGGTGGCAGAAGTGACTCGCGCTCGTCTGGAAGGGCAACAGGTCACCTGTGAGTCCTGCCCGCACTACTTCGTGCTGGATACCGACCAGTTTGAGGAAATTGGCACCCTGGCCAAGTGTTCACCGCCGATCCGCGATGCGCAGAACCAAAAAGGGCTGTGGGATAAGCTGTTTAACGGTGAGATCGACTGCCTGGTGTCCGACCACTCGCCATGCCCACCGGATATGAAAGCGGGCAATATCATGCAGGCCTGGGGCGGGATCGCCGGGATACAAAACTGCGTCGATATCATGTTCGATGAAGCGGTGCAGAAAAGGGGCATGTCACTGCCGGTGTTTGCCAAATTGATGGCGACCAACGCCGCCGATATTTTTGGTTTGAAGCATAAGGGGCGCATTGCTGTAGGGAAAGATGCCGATCTGGTGTTCATTCAACCCAACAGTAGCTACGTACTGGCTAGCGGCGATCTCGAGTATCGCCATAAGGTCAGCCCGTATGTGGGGCGGAAAATCAACGCCCGGGTGGCCAAAACCCTCCTGCGTGGCGAAGTGATTTACGATATCAAGGCGGGCTTTGGCGTTCGTCCGATCGGTAAATTTGTGCTTAAACATCAGCAATAACAGATGTTAATCAGCGCCCGTCACCGGGCGGGCGCATGAATGATGAGATATTGGATATGAAGGAAGCACCCATGAACGGGTTATGTGCCAGTCGTAGCAGTTGGTTATCGGGCTTGCAGTGGTTCTTTTTCATTTTCTGCAATACGGTGGTGATCCCGCCGACCCTGCAATCGGCATTCAACCTCTCCGCCGGCGTGACCTTTTGTATTACCCAATATACCTTTATCTCAACGGCGCTGGCCTGCCTGGCGCAGGTGTTTTTGGGCCATCGGCGAGCCATTATGGAAGG
The DNA here is from genome assembly GCF_019968705.1 of Serratia sp. JSRIV004. NCBI lineage: Bacteria > Pseudomonadati > Pseudomonadota > Gammaproteobacteria > Enterobacterales > Yersiniaceae > Serratia > Serratia sp. JSRIV004. Next base: position 1,662,472 of record NZ_CP074140.1, read on the forward strand.
GCCAACGGGGTTATGGTGGGTGACCATTTTAACTCTGACCCTGGCGGAAGCGGCCAACGGCACGCCGCTGCCAGAAATTGGTGGCAGCCTTGCGGTGGGGATCCTGATCTCTGGCATTTTGACCATCCTGATTGGGGTTAGCGGCTTGGGGTTTCACCTGGCACGCCTGTTCCGTCCGGCGGTGATGGCTACGTTTATGTTTTTGCTGGGGGCGCAGTTAATCACCATCTTTATGAAAGGGATGCTGGGGTTACCTTTTGGCGTTTATACCGGCGTCGTGACCATTAACTACCCGGCCTTTTACTGGGCGTTGACGGTGTTGCTGCTGATTATCGCCATTATTGCCTTTTTACCGCGGGCGATCGGCAAATATGCGCTGTTAATCGGCACCCTGGTTGGCTGGGGCGTTTACAGCTGGTGGTTTGCACCTACCGGAACGCCTATCACGGGCAGCGATTGGGTGCTGTTCCCACTCGGGTGGCCGCAGGAATTACATGGGGGAATTGTGATCAGCGCCGTCCTGACCGGTTTGGTCAACGTGTCGAATAACTTTGCCGCCATTCGCGGCACCGATATTTTTTATGCGGACGGCCCGGCGGGCAGAAGCCTGTTCCGGCGTAGCTTTATGGTTTCAGGCGGACTGACTTGCCTGGCTGCTCCACTGGGCGTGGTGCCTTTCTCGCCTTTTGTCTCTTCCATTGGCCTGCTGACCCAGACACAAGACAGCAGCCAGCGCTCGTTTATTATTGGCAGCGTGGTATTCCTGTTGGTGGGGATGTTGACGCCGCTAGCGCAATTTTTTTGCAGTATTCCGCTCACGGTCAGCAGTGCCGTTATGTTGGCCTCTTATCTGCCTCTGCTGTTCTCCTCGGTGCTGTTTATCAACAAGATCGAATTGAATAGCCGCAACATTTATCGGCTGGCGCTACCGCTGTTTTTGGGCGTATTCCTGATGAGTATGCCTTCCTCCTTCTGGCAGGGGGTACCGATCACCATCAGGCCGCTATTCAGCAATGGCCTGTTGGTTGGTGTGCTGCTGGCGGTGTTGGTTGAGAATAGTATTCCGTGGGATAAGGTAAAACCACGTTAGCATTTATAATACAGCAATTAATCAATATTGTTTAAATTCCCACCGCCCTGTCTTTAATAACCAGGGCGAGTTAATCCAATGACAGTGAAATAAAATCTGAAATAGCAGGATGCCAACCAAGGAGATCCGATATGGCGACCAATAATGCTGCGATTGATCAAGCTATTCTGGCCAGTCCCGACAAGGCTAAACTCTACCGTAAAATAGCCTGGCGAATTATGCCGATATTACTGATTAGCTATATCGTCGGTTATCTTGATCGCGTGGGGATATCATTTTCAAAGTTCCAAATGATGCCGGATATTCTGCAAGGTAATGTGTCGATGGCGGAGGCGGTTTATGGCCTCGGTGCCGGCGTATTTTTTATTGGTTATATTATCGCCGGTGTACCCAGTAATATCTTACTGAGTAAGTATGGTGCGCGGAAGGTCATTGCCCTGTTGATGTTGGTATGGGGCACGATCTCAATGCTGAGTATTTTTATTACCAATCCCACACAGTTTTATCTGGCACGATTCCTGCTGGGGTTAGCCGAAGCCGGCTTTTATCCGGGGGTGATCCTCTATCTGACACTGTGGTTCCCTTCAAGCCAGCGGGCAAAAATGACGGCGTTGTTTGTTTGCGGGATACCGGTAAGTAACATCATTGGTGGGCCACTTTGCGGTTGGATTATTGAAAACATGAATGGCATGTTTGAGCTGTCCGGTTGGCAATGGTTATTCTTTATCAGTGGGCCGCGTGCATTACTGATTGCGGTCGTCATTTTCTTCTTCCTGGATAATACCTATCAGAGTGCTAAGTGGCTCAGTCCACAAGAAAAAGAGATGATCACTCAAGATATGGCGCAGGGAACATCGAAAAAAGTGGGTGCTGATGGTACTGCACAGGAGTGGACAATGAAGACCATGCTGAAGTCTTCCGCCTTCACGAAAATGTGGTTGATCTGTTTCTGCACGGTGATGGGGCAAGGGGGATTGGCCTTCTGGGTGCCAACCATGATCCGTGATACGGGGGTAAGCTCGGTGTTGGATATCGGTTTGCTGACCATGCTGCCGTATATGCTGGCCGTTGTCGCTATGCTAATGGCTGCGCGCAGCTCTGACAAACATCGAGAAAGGCGTTGGCATATTATTGTTCCTTTCTGTATTGCTGCGGTTTCGTTGATCTTTATCGGCCTGTTCCCAGATAATAAAGTCATCGTAATGGTGGCATTATGTATTGCCGTCGCCTCCAGCCTGGTGCCTTCGCCCCTTTTCTGGAGTTTGCCAAATGCTATCTTTACCGGTACCTGCGCTGCCGCTGGGATAGCGTTAATTAACTCGATTGCCAATATAGGGGGCTTTATTTCTCCTTATATTATTGGTTACTTTAAAAATACTACGGAAAGTAATCTGGTCGCGATGTGTGTGCTATCCAGTATGATGATACTGGGGGCAATACTGACCTATAGCGTTCCGGCAAAACTGGTTAATAAATAATAGCCGATAGAATATCGGTTACTGATAGTCGCTCCGATTGATAAAAAACCATGCTCTCTCTGCCTATGTGGTGATCTATTTCATTGGCAGATGGGTATGGTTTTTTTATTGCCTAATGGTGAAGAGGGTAATGTTTATGGTGGTGATATTAAAAGTGGGGAGAATAATAGGTGACCCGGTGTTGGGAAGATTGATTGCTGAATGAACAATAAGACTCTGATTCAATCAAATAGGCCACGCGAAACTCAACGTGGCCTTGAAGCGGGGTTAGAAATCGACGTCGCGGTTGCAGTCTTTCGAGTAGATATAGCTAAACTCTTCCTGGCCCACCGCATAACCGGCTTGCGGAACGTAGGCAGCCATAAAGATGTAATCCCCTTTCTTGACCGGGATCCACTCGTTATCCAGGTTATACACCCCAGCACCGCTGAGAATATATGCGCCATGTTCCTGCACGTGGGTCTCGATGTAGCCATGGCTGGCACCTGGCTTGAAGGAGAGGATATGAATGTTCATATCGAACCCCAGATCCTTAGGCAGCAGATCTTGCAGGATCACATCGCTCATCCCTTCATAGTGAATTCTTTCCAGCTTGTTGACGTTGTTGCTTACCACATGGGCTTCATAGCCCTTGATACGGTTGTAGACACGTTTGTAGAGGAACAGCTGGCTTGGCTTGCCGCCGTTGGTGTTCTCCAGGCGCAGCATCACACCGGCAGGGCAATACAGATAGCCGCCGGTGGTGAGTGGATAATCGGTGCTGTCGGCTGACGCGGTGATGTTACCTTCGATAACGTAGACCAAGGTTTCAATATTCTCACCGCCAAAGCCTTGCTGGTTACGGCCGCCATCATGCAGCGTCACCAGATAATCGACAAAAGTGGCGCCCAGTTTCGGGGTGGCAAGAATGGTGACGTCGCAATTCTCGAAGCCAGGAATGATGTTACGCACCAGGCCATCGGGTGGGATCACGGCATAGTTGTCGCGTTTGATAATGGAGCGCGAAGCCAGGATATCTTTTGGATAGCCAATCTGATTATTGATATAACCCACGTTAATTCTCCTGATTAGTCAGGGCCGCAGCCCTACAACAAAAATTATGCTTGTGCCGCCGTTTGGCGATTGTTTTTCTGTTTCATCAATACGTTGACGGTAAAGAAGATCACGGTGCCGATCAGCAGGATGGCGGCCGAGATATAGAAGCCCATCACCTTGGAGCCGGTGCTGTCGGAGATCACCCCGGTGAGGAATGGAGCAATCACCGAAGAGGACATGCCGAAAAAGTTAAACACGCCAAAGCTGGTGCCATAGCCTTTCTTCGGAGCGTTATCTGCCACGAAGGAGATCATGATCGGATCCACCGCCAGCTTGCCGAGCAGGCCGTAAAGGATCAGGCTGACCAGCAGGGTAGTGGAGTCCGGTGAGATCACGGTGCAGACCAGCGTCACGGCGGCACAGATTTGCAAGAAGATGATCAACTGCACTTTCTTGGCGCGGAAACGGTCAGACATACGGCTGAAGAACAGCGCCCCGGGCACGGAGGCAAAGGCCACCAGTGCGGCAGAGAAGCCGATGGCCACGCCTTCGAACCCACGTTCCTGTTGCAGGAAGGAAGGTAGCCAGGTCACGATCATGTAGTAGCCATAGCAGGTGGCGAAATACATCACGTAGGCGGAAATCATCCGCAGGCTGAACAACCCACTGGCTTCCTCGGTCTCTTCCACAGTCGTGGCAGCAGAGGCCGCCGGGCTGGCGGCCAGAGAAGCGGTGTAGGAGCCCCCCTTGATCACCAGGAAGAACACCACCGTCATTATCACCAGCAGGCCGGTGATGATAAACAGCATGATTTGCCAGTCCATCCCCATGCTTTTCACCAGCAGGCTGGAAGCGATCAGGCCAATGGCCATCCCCAGCGCAGAACCGCTGTTGATAATAGCGGTAGCCAAACCACGACGTTCCAGCGGAATGTTTTCTGATGACAGCGAGTATGCCGAGCCGTAGTAAGAGCCACAGCCCATCCCGGCCAGCAGGCTACCGGCGTAGATCATAGTCAGGCTGGTGGCGTTGCCGATCAGCAAGGTGGCGATGATGAACAGGCAAAAGCCTGGGATCAGCACGACCTTTTTGCCGAACTTATCCACCAGGATCCCGGCCGGGATCTGCATCCCGGTATAGGCAAAGAAGTAGAAGCTGGCGATCAGGCCCATCTCGGCGTTGGAATGCGAGCCGATGGTCGCCTGGATCTCAGGGAAGATCGGTGTCAGCACCGTGCGGTAAATCCAGATCACCGCCCAGCCCAGGCACAGGACCACCACGATTTTTTTCCAGTACAGCGGATCAAACCCGGTGTTGGAGGCGGTTTTGCTGTTGCTCATAGGCGGGCTCCCTGCTCGGTATAGGCCAGTTGATATAAGGTATGCGCCAGAATTTTCACCCCTTCGGCCAGATCGGACAGTTCGGTTTTCTCCGCCGGGTTATGGCTGATACCGGCAATGCTTGGCACAAACATCATCACCGTCGGCACGTGTGGGGCAAAAATCTGTGAGTCGTGACCTGCACCGCTGTGGATCATGCGGTAGTTCATCTTATGGCTTTCACACAGATGGCTGACGCAGGCCAGCAGCTGTTTGTCCATTGGGATCGGCGTTTCATCCATCCACAGGTCGATCTCGACCTCAATGCCCATTTCGGCACAGATACGCTGTATATCGGCTTCGATTTCTTGGGTAAAACGCAGCAGCGTCGCTTTGTCGGTGTGGCGGCAATCCAGGGTGAAATGAGTGAAACCAGGCACGACGTTGACGGTGTTAGGCTTGGGCTCGACCTTGCCAAAGGTCAGCACCAGCGGGTCGCCTTCCGCTTTGGCCTTGGCGATGGATTCGCAGCAGATCCGGCTGAAGGCATAAACGGTGTCCTTACGGTAGCCCATCGGCGTGGTGCCTGCGTGGTTGGCCTCGCCCTTGAGTTTGATATCGTAGCGGCGCTGGCCGACGATACTGGTGACCACACCAATGGTTTTTCCTTCGGTCTCCAACACTTTGCCCTGCTCGATATGCAGTTCAACGAAGGCGGCGATATCTTTGCGCAGCGGCTGGTCTTGCGGGCGGAAGTCAAAGCCTGCGCTATGCATGGCGTCAACGAAATTCACGCCTTTGGCATCACAGATGCTTTTGACTTCTTCCGGGCGAGCGGAGCCGATAATGTTTTTACTGCCCCAGAAAACGTAAGGGAAACGGCTGCCTTCCTCCTCGGCCAGCGAGATGACTTCCAGCGTGCGCAACGGCGCGCCGTAGGTCTCTTTCAGATGTTTGATCGCCAGATAGGCGGCTTCGATGCCAAACTGACCATCAAGGTTGCCGCCGTTGACGACCGTATCGATATGCGAGCCAGAAAGGATCACCTGATCGGGATATTTGCTGCCCTGCAGGCGGCCGGATAAATTGCCGACGGCATCAAAAGAGGTTGTCAGACCGGCGGTTTCAAAAGCCTGCTTCAGCGCCCGTTGGGCTTCCACCCACTCAGGGGTATACAGCAAGCGCGTCATGCCACCGCTGGGATCTGCCCCGATCTTGGATAACCAGCCAGAAGTTTCACTAATTTCTTGTTGGAAATTCTTCATATTTATCTGCCTGCTTGTAACGTCCCTGAGACATGCGCCAATTCAGCTTTGTCGGGAGGGTTGATAAGGAAAATGGCGGTGAAAATAGCTTTTCTCCGCCTGATTTAATTAATCTGACGATTAACTGGCAAACGGATCTTTATGGTCGTAGGAACGCTGGTAAATATCGTCAGAAATCAGGTATTGATAAATGTCGTCAACAATATCGATGCCATTCTTTTCATTTTCTATTTCACGCATATGGCTACCCTGGCCAGGATAGAGCACTTGTTTCACGCCAGGTGCCGGTTTGATTTCGTTCAATTCTCTCATTACCTGGCTGATATGTTTGCGGAAGGTCACTTCGTTGGTGAAATAGCTTGGGTTGAGCACGATATGCAACTGGCCCAATTCCCGGCCTGCGCTTAAATCGTGATACATCGAGCTGACGTGTTTACCGAACGGCAGGCCAAGCAACACGCCGGATAGAATATCGACCATCATCATCAGGCCGTAACCTTTTGGCCCGGCGATAGGCAACAGCCCGCTGACGGCGAAAGGATCGGTGGTGTTTTTGCCTTCGCTATCTACCGCCCAGGTATCCGGGATTGGCACGTTGCGTGAGCGGGCGTCCAGCACCTTTCCCCAGGCCTGAACCGTGGTGGCCATATCGAAGGTCATGATGTCGTCGCCTTCGGCCGGTGCCGAGAAAGCGATGGGATTGGTGCCGTAATAGACCTCTGCGCCGCCATAAGGGACAACCATCGGATCCGACTGACACACTGAGATGCCAATCATGCCCGCATGGGCGGCCTGTTGCACAAAGTAAGACAGCGCACCACTGTGGCCGATGCGGCGAACGCCTACCACCGCTACGCCGTTCTCTTTCGCCATTTCGATGGCGCGATCCATACTCAGTTTGGCCGCGACGTGCCCGGCACCGTTGTCGCCATCAAAAACTGCGCTGCAAGGGCCGGTTTTTTCAAAGGTGAAATGCGGGTTGTTATTGGTGCCGCCTTTGCTGATGCGTTCAGAATAATATTCTACCCTCACCGCGCCGTGGGAATGGATCCCGCGCGCATCCGCATGGACCAAAACGTCCGCGACAATCCCGGCGTGTTCCTGGCTTAGGCCTGCAGAATGAATTTTATTTTGAATCAGTTGATGCAGTTGCTGCTTAGAGACTTTCATAGACAGTCCTTTCATTACTACGGTTTATTTAAACTATCTCTAACGCCTACTGTATAAACCTGGGGCTGTAATAATGTGATCCAGACGGCTATTATTTTATTGGCTTAAATTTTCGTTGAATGGCATTACCATTGTTAGATTATTTTTAACAAAGCGCCGTCTTTCTGACGATTGAATTCAATTAATCCCCGCCGGACTTGATGATTTTTTCTAACAATGGGCAAAGTGTGATGAGACTCACCTTCGTCAACGGGTTTTATTTGTAGCTTGGCCAATAAGAATATGGGGTTTGAAATAACTAGGTGACTAAAAATATCTGAGAACGCCCATTGCGAAGTTCACATGCTGTTTTAAGGATATCACTATGATCCATGCTTTTATAAAAAAAGGGAGCTTTCAGGATTCCGTCAGCCTGATGCTAATTTCCCGTAAGCTCAGTGAATCACCCAACGTCGAAGAAATATCGGTCATGATGGGGACGCCGGCCAATAAATCCTTACTTGAAGCGACCGGCTTCTGGCATCCGCAATTTAGTGAAGCGACTCCCAATGATATTTGCGTGGCGATCAAGGCGGAATCTGCCGATGACAGCATCACCGCACAAATCGGTGAAGCGTTAGACCTGGCGTTGAAAGCCATCGCCCAGGGGCAGCAGGGGGGTAAACGCCTGCTCAAGGCACGCAGTTGGCGCATGGCGCGGCAGAAGCTGCCGGATGCCAATATGGTGCTGATCTCCATTGCCGGGGAATATGCGGCGCAACTGGCCGATCAGGCACTGGACGATGGCTGCAACGTGATGATGTTTTCCGACAACGTCAGCGTTGAGCAGGAAGTGGCGCTAAAAACCAAGGCGCGTGACAAGGGCCTGATCGTGATGGGGCCAGACTGTGGCACGGCCAATATTGCCGGGGCACCGCTGGCCTTTGCCAACGTCGCTCCTAAAGGCATGATCGGCATCATTGGCGCTTCGGGAACGGGTATCCAGGAGCTGACCTCACAAATTACCCTGGCCGGGCAGGGTGTCTCTCACGCCATTGGCTTGGGTGGGCGTGATTTAACCGCCGAAATCGGTGGCATCAGCGCTATCAGCGCACTGCGTATGTTGGCGGCCGATCCGCAAAGCCAGGTGTTGGCGTTTGTCTCCAAGCCTCCGGCCGAAGCGGTACGCCAACGGGTTATCAATGAGATGAAGACCCTTGGCAAGCCGGTTGTCGCGTTGTTCCTTGGTGCCAAGAACGCACTGAAGCAGGAAGATAACATCACCTTTGCCGCGACGTTGGATGAAGCCGCCCGCCTGGCAGCGATGTTGGCAAACGTGCAGCAAATGGCCGCACAGCAACCTGCGGTATGCGGTGGCAAAATCTCCGGTCTGTATGCCGGTGGCACGCTGGCGGCGGAATGCGCCATGTTGCTGGCCGATCGGTTGGGCGTGGAGGCCGACAGCAAGCATCAGCATGGCTCAATGCTCAACGCCGACGGGCACCGCATTATCGATATGGGGGACGATTTCTACACCCAGGGTAAACCGCACCCGATGATCGACCCGTCTACCCGTAATCAGGAAATCGCTCGCCTTGCTCAGCAGCCGCAGATTGGCGTGTTGCTGCTGGATGTGGTGATTGGCTATGGCGCCCAGGAAGATCCCGCAGATTCTTTGGCTACCGAAGTCAAACGCGTACGCGAACAGCGTGGTACGGCCCATCCGCTGGCAGTTATCGCCACGGTGACAGGCACCGAACAAGATCCCCAGCAGCGTTCCAAACAGATTGCCACGCTCAACGAGGCGGGCATTGCCGTGATGAATTCGCTGCCTGAAGCGGTAGCGCTGGCCTGCCAGTTAATCGCCCCTCCAGCGCAGGGTACTAACGAACCCGCACCCGCCATGCTGGCCGGTGTTTCCGTGATCAATGCAGGCTTGCGTAGCTTTGCCGACGATCTGCAAACCAACGAAATTTCAGTGGTGCATTACCAATGGGCTCCGGTGGCCGGTGGTAATCAACGATTGGCTAACATACTGAAAAATTTAAAGTAAGGGATTGATATGTACGCAACTATTGAACAAGCAAACGCTGCCGTTATCGCCAGGATCCGTGAAGCCCGCCCACATTGGCAGGATGTTGATTTAGCGAAAAACCTGATCCCGCAGTTGGCACAGGGGAGAAAACTGCTGCATGCCGGGCCGCCGGTCACCTGGGCGGAAATGAGCGGCCCGGTACGCGGTGCCTGTATTGGGGCCTGCCTGTTTGAGCAGTGGGCTGACAGCGAGCAACAGGCGCTGGCGCTGCTGGAGAACGGCGAGATTGAGTTTATCCCTTGCCATAACGTCAGTGCCGTTGGCCCGATGGGTGGCATCACCTCGGCGCATATGCCGCTAGTGGTGGTGAAAAACACCGTTCATGGTAACCATGCCTACTGCAACCTGAACGAAGGGATCGGTAAGGTGATGCGCTTTGGTGCCTATGGGCCAGACGTGCAGGCGCGCCTGCGCTGGATGCGTGACTCACTGGCACCGGTACTGAAAGAAGTGCTGGCCACCTTCGATGAGGGGATTGACCTCACCGCCGTCATGGCTCAGGCCATCACCATGGGGGACGAGTTCCACCAGCGTAATATCGCAGCGTCGGCGCTGCTGATGCGTCTGCTGGCCCCGAAAATCAGCCTGCTTGAGCGGGACAACGTTGAACTGGCCAAGGTCATGCAATTCCTCAGCATCACCGATCAGTTCTTCCTCAACCTGGCGATGGCCTATTGCAAGGCGGCCATGGATGCCGGGGCCGAGATTAAACAAGGCACCATCGTGACGGTAATGACCCGTAACGGCAAAAACTTTGGCGTCAAGATCAGCGGCATGGGTGACCAATGGTTTACCGCGCCGGTCAATACGCCGGAAGGCCTGTTCTTCTCCGGCTATAGCCAGGCCGACGCCAACCCGGATATTGGCGATAGCGCCATTACCGAGACCTTCGGCATTGGCGGCGCGGCCATGGTCGCTGCACCAGGCGTGACCCGCTTTGTCGGTGCCGCAGGGGGTATGAGTGCCGCGACAGATATCTCCGAAGAGATGGCCGAGATTTACCTGGAACGCAACATGATGCTGCAAATCCCAACCTGGGACTTCCAAGGCGCCTGCTTGGGTCTGGATGCCCGTCGGGTGGTGGAAACCGGTATCACGCCGTTGATCAACACCGGGATTGCCCACCGTGAAGCCGGGGTTGGGCAGATTGGTGCTGGTACCGTGCGTGCTCCATTAGGCTGCTTTGAAAAAGCCATCGAAGCGCTGGCAGAAAAGCTGGGCATCAGCGCGTAACAACCGGTTCGCCCGGAGGTAACTCCGGGCTAGGGAGCAAGTTATGGACATCACCGCGTTAGCCATCAGCCGCTATGCCACGCAAGATTACGGTCCGTTACGCTGTGTGGGGCGTTTCAACAATGCCATCAACTTTCTCTCGCCCAACGATCGGTTACTGACGCTGCACCGTGAAGGACGTGGGCTTAGCCCGATGGGCTGGGAAATTGGCGACGACGACTTCGATGAAATCTTTGACAGCCTGCCTGCAGCCCAGCATTGCCAGCTTTCAGCGACGGGGATTGAGCTTGAGGACATTGCCATCTACCGCCAGGGGAGGTGTTTGGATCTCTGCCTGAAGGTGAGCGGAGAAATTGCGTTGCCGCCATTGGCTACCGCGATCGCCGATGTTGATGCCCAGACCGGCCTGTTTGGCCGCCTGGATAGCCTCGTTGATCAACCGCATTGCCTGGAAATTCGCGAGCTACAGCAGCACTTTACCGCCTGGTTGTTGGGGCAGAAAGTAGACTGGAGCCTCGTGCTTGGCAAAGGCCCTGGCTTGACGCCAAGCAATGATGACACAGTGCTGGGCATGTTGCTGGCGGCTCATCTCGATAGCCGCGTGGATGTCGCAAGGTTGCCGTCCTTTTTTGCCGCCAGCCAACCTTTAAACCAGCTGACCACCCTGGTCAGCGTCCACTATTTGCAGTTTGCCGAGCAGGGGATCTTCTCCACCCCGGTACAACTTCTGGCACATGCCTTACTCAGGCCCCAAGAATTACCCGCGGCCATCAACGACATGTTGGCAACCGGCCATTTTTCCGGTGCGGACACGCTATTGGGCGTTTTACTGGGCGTCATGGTTATCAATCGTCTTTATTAATTCATCAGCGCAAAACCATACCAAGTGTCGTTCGGTATGGGCTGTTATTACTTAAAAAATGGATATCCGAATGGAAACGTTAGTTATTGCCTTGGGGGGCAACGCCCTGTTAAAGCGTGGCGCGGTGTTATCTGCAGAGAATCAGTACCAGAGCATTGCGCTAATTGCCGATGCCATTGGCAAGCTGGCCAAGAAATACCGCATCGCCATCGTGCACGGTAACGGCCCGCAGGTAGGGTTGCTGGCGCTGCAAAACCTGGCCTATCGCGATGTTCCTCCTTATCCGCTCGATATTCTGGTGGCGGAAAGCCAGGGCATGATCGGCTATATGTTGGCCCAGCAGCTTGGGGCGTTCCATCCTGCTCAGCCGGTATCCACGTTGCTGACTCGCGTCTTGGTAGACAGCGAAGATCCGGCGTATCGGGAACCCAGCAAATTTATCGGGCCGGTTTATGAGCCACAGCAGCAAGCCGAGCTGGAACAAAAGTATGGCTGGAGCATGAAGCTGGATGGGAAATACCTGCGCCGGGTGGTGCCTTCCCCTGAACCGAAAAAGATCGTCGATATTGAAGCGATCAATCTGCTGTTGGCGAAAAACCACATCGTGATTTGCAACGGCGGTGGCGGCGTTCCGATGGTGGCCAGCGCACAGGGAATGATCGGCAGCGAAGCGGTGATCGACAAGGATCTGGCCTCTGCATTACTGGCCGAAGCCCTGGATGCCGATCACCTGGTGATCCTCACCGATGCGGATGCGGTGTATCAGCACTGGGGCACGCCGCAGCAAAAAGCCATTCGCTCGGCCACCACCCAAGAGCTGGCCCCGATGGCGGTAGCCGATGGTTCGATGGGGCCAAAAATCATGGCGGTCAGCCGCTTTGTCCAGCGTAGCGGCAAGGTGGCACATATCGGTGCTCTGCAAGATATCGAGTCGGTACTGGCAGGCACCGCGGGGACATTAATTACGCCGTAATACTGGGTGGGCCTAGCGGCCCATCAACCAAGGGAAAATGAATATGCAAACTATAAAAACAGAGCGAGTGCCCTATTGGATTAAAACCGTCGTGATCTTCTTCCTCGGCTGGGTGGTTATCTATGCCGGGCGTTCGGTACTTAGCCCCATCATGCCGCAGATCCAAACCGAGTTCGGGCTGTCAAAAAGCCATCTGGGCTTAATCAGCAGCCTGTTCTTTCTGACCTACACCCTTTTACAGGTGCCTGCCGGACTATTGGGCGACCGCTTGGGCAGAAAACGCATTCTGGTTAGCGGCTTTATGCTGTTTGCGCTGTTTATCGCTGCCGTCAGCATCTCATCCAACTTTCTGATTTTCATCGTGCTGTGGATGCTGACCGGCGCTTCGCAAGGCGTCTATTATGGCCCGCAGTATGCGCTTTCTTCCGAGGCCATCCCCAAGAAATGGATCACCTTGGGCAGTGCGGTGATCGGCAGTGGGATGTCGTTTGGTATCGCGCTGGGGTATTACCTTTCCAGCTTTATGATCGAGCATTTTCATACTTCGTGGAAGATGCCGTTCCTGGCGATGGCGGTTCCGGTATTGATTGTGGCGCTGCTGATGCTGTTTTTCATTCGGGAAAAAGCGCCGCAAAGTGCGGGCGATACCCCAGCCGCTACAGCAACAAAGAGCGAATTCAGTTTCCTGGATCTGTTTAAAAACCGTAACCTGCTGATGGCCTATATCACCATCTTTTGCTCGATCTACGGCTTCTTCGTGATCATTACCTGGCTGCCGTATTACCTGCAAAAAGAACGCGGCATGGATATTGTGCACGCCGCCAGCATCGCCTCCATCGTACCGTGGATCTCGGTACTGGGGACGCTGATTTGCAGCTATATCTCCGACAAGTTGGGCCGCAGAAAACCGGTGGTGCTGTTTATGCTGCCTTTCTCACTGCTGGCGATCTTCGGCATCGTCTATTCCACCAGTGAAGCGGCGTTGATTGGCGTATTGGTGCTGTATGGGTTTATAGGTAAAATCAGCCTCAACCCGGTACTGATCGCACTGGTGGCAGACAATGCACCGCGTGCCGCGCTCAGCACCGCTTTCGGGCTGTATAACTTCTTTGGCATGGCGGCATCGATCTTTGCACCTTACGTGACCGGCTTTATTGCCGACAGCACGGGGACGCTGAATGCGGGGTTCTACTTTGCCGCGATGATCACGGTGGTGGGTTTTATCGCCATGCTGTTTGTCAAAGAGGGGAAACCGGCGCAGGAGGCTTGATGTTTCATGCGGGGCGCAACCGTGCGGCTGCGCCCATGTTCGATTAATACAGCAGTGAATACAGCTGGCGACGGTATTTGGCGGCCAGCGCATCGCCAGTCCCCAGTGCGGCCAGAATATCCATCAAGGTCTTGCGGGCGCTACCGTTAGCCGCCGCCAAATCCTTTTTCAGATGACCCATCAGCAATTCCAGCGCTTCTTCGTTGCGGCCAACCTGATGCAGTTGCAAGGCTAGCTGCACGGCCAGCTCGACGTTTTCCGGCTGTTGCTGAACCTGCTGCTGCAACTGCTGAATTTCTGGCGTATCGGCAGCCTGTTTCATCAGCTCAATCTGCGCCACCAGGCCGAGGTAACGGGTATCGCGATCCTGCAATGGAATGGTCGCCAGCACCGCTTCGGCATCATCCGTCTTGTTCAGGGCGATCTGGGTTTCCGCCAGCGTCAGGCCGATATCGCTGCGCTGATTGCTGAGACTCCAGGCATCTTTCAGCAAAGGCAGAGCTTCTGCTGCACGGTCTTCCTGCAATAGCTCAGTGGCTTCCGCCAGCTTGAGGTCTTCGGCTTTTGGCAGGAAACGCTGCAGGAATTCGCGGATCATCTCTTCCGGCTGCGGCCCTTGGAAACCATCAACCGGCTGGCCATCCTTGAACAGATAGACGGTTGGCAGGGAACGCAGGCCAAACTGGGCGGCGATTGCCTGCTCGGCATCGCAATCCACCTTCGCCAGAACGAACTGACCTGCGTATTCCGCCGCCAGTTTATCCAGTATCGGGGTGAGCTGCAGACAGTGCTGGCTGCGATCCGACCAGAAGTAGAACAGCACCGGCTGGGACATGGACTGTTCCAGAGTCTGGTGCAGGTTAGTTTCGTTAATATCAACAACGGCTTGAGCTAGCATGGTTTCTCTCTAATCTGATCTTGCGGAGCCAATCTACTCTAGATGGGGGCAAAGCGGCGCGCTTCAACCCTTGGCCCCCGTTTGCTTAACCATTACTGCGCAATAACCAGTCCAGTGCACGGCCCGGCAGCAGGCGGCGCAGGATGCTCATGGTATGCGCCAGCAGAGTAACCGGGTAGCGCAGCTTGGCTTTGGGGCTTTCCAGCGCGTGGCGCAGCTTCGGTAACACCGCTTCGGCAGGCAGCGTCAAACGCTTGGCGATGCTTGGATTGTGCACCGGTTTATCGCTCTGCGCCTGATTGACGTTCTGGGTGAAATGGGTCGTCAGCGGGCCTGGCTCGATCAGGCTGACCTGAATGCCGCTGCCGTGCAGCTCCATACGCAACGCGTCCGACCAGGCTTCCAGCGCAAATTTGCTGGCGGCATAGGCCCCACGCCCGGCGCTGGAGATTAACCCCATCACCGAACTGGTCTGAATAATGCGCCCTTCACCATGCGGCAGCATGGCTGGCAGCAGCAACTGGGTGAGCTGGTGGGTGCCAAACAGGTTGGCGGAGAATTGCCGTTCCAGCTGTTGGCGTGAAACCGAGCTGAGTGGCCCGTAAACGCCGAAACCGGCATTGTTGAACAGACCGTACAGCCGCCCGTTGGTCAGCTCGATCACCTGCGCGGCGGCGCGTTCTACGCTGGCGCTATCGTCCAGATCCAGCTCAATGCCTTCCAGCCCAAGCTGGCGCATATTTTCCACATCTTCCGGCTTACGGCAGGCGGCCAGCACGCGATAGCCACGGTTACGCAGATCTTGCGCTGCAATCAATCCTATCCCGCTGGAACAGCCGGTTATCAATACCGCTTTTTGCATAACTTTACCTAGTAGCTAACCCTATTCAGTTAGACTCATGTTTAACTAGTGGTTCCAGCTGTTGCGCCATCCAGGTGGCGATAAACGGCTGGGCATCCTGATTGGGGTGCAAACCGTCATCCTGCATCCATTCCGGTTTGATCACCACCTGTTCCATATAAAACGGCAGCAGCGGGATGTTGAACTGCTTGGCCAACGCAGGATACAGCGCCCCGAAGGCCTCGGTGTAGCGGCGGCCATAGTTTGGCGGAATATGAATTTGCATCAGCAGCGGTTTGGCCCCCGCCTGCAAAACCAGCGTGATAATCTGGTTGAGGTCGCGCTCGATATCCGCAGCCGGGAAGCCGCGCAGACCATCGTTGGCCCCCAGCTCGATCAGCACCCAGCGGGGCTGATGTTGTTTCAACAGCTCGGGCAAGCGTGCCAGCCCCTGAGCGGCGGTGTCACCGCTGATACTGGCATTGACCACGGTCGGGTGGCCAGGTTGTTTCTGCCACTCATCGGCCAGGCGAGTGGCCCAGGCCTGCGCTACCGGCAACCGATAGCCAGCACTTAAACTGTCGCCCAAAATCAATAAGGTATCGGCCGCGACAGCACGTAAACTGAATAATCCCAACAGCAAAAGGAAGGGAAGATGCCAGCGGAAAACGTTCTTGAAGTTCATCATCTTAGTAAACACGTTGGTCAGGGTGAGCATCAGCTTACCATCCTTACCGGAGTCGAGCTGGTTGTCAAACCCGCGCAGACAATTGCGCTGATCGGCGAGTCCGGTTCGGGGAAATCGACCTTGTTGGGCATCCTTGCCGGGCTGGACGACGGCAGCGAAGGCGAAGTTAGCCTGCTGGGGGAATCGCTGACCGCGCTGGATGAAGAAGGGCGAGCTGCGCTGCGGGCAAAAAACGTCGGTTTTGTGTTCCAGTCTTTCATGCTGGTCCCCACCTTGAACGCGTTGGAAAACGTACAACTCCCTGCGCTGCTGCGTGGTGAAAGCGATCGTCAAAGCCGGGACCAAGCGGTGCAACTGTTGGAACAGCTGGGATTAGGCAAGCGTCTTAATCACCTGCCAGCGCAACTTTCCGGCGGGGAGCAACAGCGTGTGGCGTTGGCACGGGCGTTCAGTGGCCGCCCTCGGGTGCTGTTCGCCGATGAACCCACCGGCAACCTGGATCGCCAGACCGGTGAGCGCATTGCCGATCTGTTGTTCTCCCTCAACCGCGATTTCGCCACCACACTGATCCTGGTCACCCATGACGAGACCCTGGCGGCTCGCTGTCAGCGGCGGCTGCGCTTGCGTGAAGGCAAGCTGTGGGAGGAAGCATGATTTGGCGTTGGTTCTGGCGTGAATGGCGTTCGCCTTCGCTGCTGATCGTCTGGCTGGCGCTGACGCTGTCGGTGGCCTGCGTGTTGGCACTGGGCAGCATCAGCGATCGCATGGACAAAGGCTTGAGCCAGCAAAGCCGCGACTTTATCGCCGGGGATCGGGTATTGCGTACCGCGCGCCCGGTGCCGGAAGGCTGGCTGCTCGATGCCCAACAACAGGGGCTGAAAGTCAGCCGCCAGCTCTCTTTTACCACCATGACCTACGCAGGGGATCGTCCGTTACTGGCCAACGTCAAGGCTACTGATGCGGCCTATCCGCTGTATGGGCAGTTGGAAACCCTGCCAGCCAATCTCAAACCTGTGCCGGGCAGCGTGCTGGTGGCTCCGCGTCTGTTGGCATTATTGGATATCAAGGTCGGCGACAATCTGGAGGTGGGGGATACCACGTTACGCATCGC
Source organism: Serratia sp. JSRIV004 (assembly GCF_019968705.1). Taxonomy (NCBI): domain Bacteria; kingdom Pseudomonadati; phylum Pseudomonadota; class Gammaproteobacteria; order Enterobacterales; family Yersiniaceae; genus Serratia; species Serratia sp. JSRIV004. Next base: position 1,679,779 of record NZ_CP074140.1, read on the forward strand.
CGGTGAAATCGTGCAGGAGCCGGATTCTGGCTTCAATCCGTTCCAGACTGCACCTGGCATTATCATCAATCTGGCCGATGTGGATAAAACCGGAGCGGTACAGCCGGGCAGCCGCCTGACCTACCGTTATATGTTTGCCGGTGCGCCAACCGATATTCAACGCTATGAAGAACGTCTCAAACCGCAGCTCAAACCCGATCAGCGCTGGTATGGGTTAGAGGAATCCGGCAGTGCGTTAGGCAAATCGCTACAGCGTTCCCAACAGTTCCTGCTGCTTTCGGCATTGCTGACCTTGCTGCTGTCGATTGCCGCCGTAGCGGTAGCCATGAGTCACTATTGCCGCAGCCGCTATGACCTGATTGCGGTGCTGAAAACCCTGGGGGCTGGCAGAAAGGCGCTCAGCAAGCTGATTATTGGCCAGTGGTTGGCGGTGTTACTGCTGGCGGGAACCTGCGGCAGCGTGATTGGTCTCGGGTTTGAAGCGGTGTTAATCCGCTTGTTGGCACCGGTGTTGCCGGGGGAACTCCCCGCAGCCGGGGGCTGGCCGTGGCTGTGGGCGATGGGGGCTCTGGTCATGATTTCTCTGCTGGTTGGGTTGCGCCCGTACCGACAACTGCTGGCGACTCAGCCACTGCGCGTACTGCGCCGGGATGTGGTGGCTAACGTCTGGCCTTTGCGTTACTTCCTGCCAGCTACTGCGGTGATTGTGGTCGGGCTACTGACGGTATTAATGGGGGCAAGTACGCTACTGTGGGCCATTCTGGCCGGTATGGTGGTGCTGGCCTTGCTGCTAGGGGGAATAGGCTGGGGCAGCCTGTTGCTGCTGCGGCGCATCACGCTGAAAAATCTGGCGCTGCGGTTGGCGGTGAATCGCCTGTTGCATCAGCCTTGGGTGACGATCAGCCAGTTAGCGGCGTTCTCGCTGTCGTTTATGCTACTGGCCCTGCTGCTGGTCTTGCGTGGCGATCTGCTCGATCGCTGGCAACAACAGTTACCGCCGGACAGCCCGAACTATTTCCTGCTGAATATGACCACGGCACAGGTTCCACAGGTGAAAGCCTTCTTGCAACAGCATCAGTTGCATGAGGAAACCTTCTATCCCATCGTGCGTGTACGCCTGTCTGAAATTAACCAGCAGGTGGCGACGGAGCGGGTGCATGAAGACGATCCCGGTGGCGAGGCGGTGAACCGTGAACTGAATCTGACCTGGCAAAGCGATCTGCCGGATCATAACCCGTTGACGGCAGGCACCTGGCCGCCGAAAACCGGCGAGGTCTCGATGGATGAAGGGATCGCCGGCAGGCTCAAGATCCAGCTGGGCGATACCTTGACGTTCAGCGGCGATACTCAATCGTTCAGTGCCAAAGTCACCAGCCTGCGGCAGGTGGATTGGGAAAGCCTGAAGCCGAACTTTTACTTTATCTTCCCGCCGGGTGCATTGGACGGCCAACCACAAACCTGGCTGACCAGCTTCCGCTATGACGGTGACGGCAAGGTGCTGACCCAGCTTAACCGCCAGTTCCCAACCCTGAGCCTGCTGGATATCGGTTCGATCCTCAAGCAGGTCGGCGGCGTGTTGCAGCAGGTGAGCAGGGCGTTGGAGGTGATGGTGGTGCTGGTGGTGATCTGCGGCGGTCTGTTGTTGATGGCTCAGGTACAGGTAGGGATGCGGCAACGTAGGCAGGAGCTGGTGGTTTACCGCACGCTAGGCGCAGGTAAACGCCTGCTGCGCGGTACGCTGTGGTGCGAGTTTGCGTTGCTTGGGCTGGTAGCCGGGATCGCGGCGGCGGTGGGGGCAGAAGCGGCGCTTTGGCTGTTGCAGACCAAGGTGTTCGACTTCCCGTGGGCACCTACGCCGGTGCTGTGGTGGGCGTTACCGCTGCTGAGTGCCTTGCTGCTCTCGCTGTGTGGCGGCTGGCTTGGCGTGCGCCTGCTGCGCGGCCGGGCGTTGTTCCGCAGCTACGAAGGGTAAACGGCGAATAAAAAAGGGTTCAGCGTGGCTGAACCCTTAATTTGCAGTTGTGAACGGATTATCCCAGCTTTTGCTGTGCCCAGGCCAAGCCACTTTGATACTCGGCTGGCAGCAGCGGTGCTAATGCCTGCAACGCCTGTTGCAAAGAGGCCGCATCGGGATCGTTGAGATTCAGGTGACCCACCTTACGTCCCTCACGCACCTCTTTCTCATACCAGTGCAAATGCACCAGCGGCAGGGCTAACCATTGCTGATTCACCGCCGTGCCGATCAGATTGACCATCACCGAAGGCGTATTCACCACTGGCTTAGGCAGCGGCAGCCCCAAGATAGCCCGCAAATGCAGCTCAAACTGGCTGATGGAAGCGCCGTTCTGCGTCCAGTGGCCACTGTTGTGGACACGCGGAGCCAGTTCGTTGATCAACAGGCTGTCACCGACGATAAAGCACTCCATCGCCATTATACCCACGTAGTTCAACTCATCGAGGATCGCAGCCAACATCTGCTCGGCCTGCTGTTGCAACGCCGGGTTAGGCTGTGGCAGCGCCACGCTGGTACGCAGAATGCCTTCTTCGTGCAGGTTGTGGGTCAGCGGATAGAAAACCGATTGGCCATCGTGACCACGGGCACCCACCAACGACACTTCGCCAGAGAAATTAATCCCCTGCTCGACGATGCATTCACCATAGTTATCCGCCGGTAACTCAGCCTCTTGGCCCGGGCGCAAACGCCACTGGCCGCGGCCGTCGTAACCACCCACGCGGCGTTTAACGATCGCCAACTCACCCAAGGTGGCAAACACCTGGGGCCATTCGCCAGCATTTGCCAGCAATTGCCAAGGCGCGGTAGCGAGATGAAGTTGATCGAGCAGTTGCTTCTGCGTCAGGCGATCGGCCAGACGCGGGAAGATATCGCGGTTGACGAAGTTATTGTGTGTCGCCAGCTCGCGGGTCAGGGCGGTTTCTGGCCAGCGTTCGATCTCTGCGGTGATCACCGCGTTTTGATAGGGCACCGCTTCCGGCTCGGCATCCAGACCGACAGGATAAACCGCAATGCCCAACGGCTCACCGGCCTGGCGCAGCATACGCCCTAACTGGCCGTTACCCAGTACGCAAACCGGCTTCATGCATCCTCCCGTGGGTCTGGATGGTTCAGCACCTCGTCGGTCTGTGCCTGACGCCACTGTGCCAACCGCTGTGCCAGCCCGGCATCGTGCAGCGCCAGGATTTGTGCTGCCAGCAACCCGGCGTTGGCCGCACCGGCTTTGCCGATGGCGAGCGTACCCACCGGAATGCCGCGTGGCATCTGCACGATGGAATACAGGCTATCGACACCGCTCAATGCAGCGCTTTGCACCGGCACACCCAGCACCGGAACCAGCGTTTTGGCCGCCAACATGCCTGGCAGATGCGCAGCACCACCGGCACCGGCGATGATCACGTCAAAACCCATGGCCTTGGCATGTTCGGCAAAGCTGAACAGCTTGTCCGGCGTGCGGTGGGCGGAGACAACTTCGACATGGAACGGGACATTCAGCGTGGTCAGAACTTCGGCCGCGGACTGCATAGTGGCCCAGTCACTTTTTGAACCCATTACGATTGCGATTTTAACCCCAGCGTTGGCGGCTGAAGTAGCGGTGGCTCCCATGAGTGCATGGCTCCTGTGATGTGGACAAACGTCGGCTGGCAGGCCGTATGAGGGCGTAGAGCATATCATGGGTACAGGGAGAGGAAAACGGTTGCGTCGACGGTTTTTACCATCAAAAGCTGGAAAACGGCCTAGAAGGGGAACTCGATAAGTTCCACGGCATCTGCCGTGACTTTAATCATTGAGCCTTGTGTATGCCAGGCTCCCAACACCGCGCGATGGGCTTTACCGTTTGGTAATGCCAGCGGATGGACTGCTGGGCGATGAGTGTGGCCGTGGATCATCCAGTGGACGTTGTGGCGCAACATGGCCTGCTCAACGGCCTGCGGGTTGACGTCCATAATCGCGGTGGATTTGTATTGGTTGCTTTGTTGGCTGCGAGCACGCATTTTAGCGGCGATCTTCAAGCGCCAGCGCAGGGGGAGAGCCAGAAAAGCACGTTGGATCCAGGTGTTATGAACTTTCTTGCGGAATTCTTGATAGGCCTGATCGTCGGTGCACAGGGTATCACCGTGCAGGATCAGGATCTTGCGGCCATACAGCTCGACGACTTGCTCTTCCGGTAGCAGGATCATGCCGCTCTGCCTGGCAAAGCGCTTACCCAACAGGAAATCGCGGTTGCCGTGAATGAAGTAGCAGGGCACTCCGGCCTGGTGCAACGCCTTGAGTGCGGCGGCAATTTCGCGATGTAACGGCTCGGGGTCGTCATCGCCAATCCAGGCTTCAAACAGATCGCCCAAGATATATAACGCATCGGCGTGAACGGCTTCACGCTGCAAAAAACGCAGAAAACCGGCAGTAATTGCCGGTTCCTGTACGCATAGATGCAGGTCTGCGATGAACAGCGTGCTCATGCAGCCGCGATTACTCGCTGACGGTAACGCTGGTGATCACGACATCTTCAACCGGTACATCCTGGTGCATGCCGCTGCGGCCAGTTTTTACCGCTTTGATCTTCTCGACCACGTCCATGCCTTCTGCCACTTCGGCAAATACGCAGTAACCCCAACCCTGGGAGTTTTCAGCACGGAAGTTCAGGAAGTCGTTATCTACCACGTTGATGAAGAACTGGGCGGTGGCAGAGTGTGGATCGTTGGTACGAGCCATTGCCAGGGTGCCACGGGTGTTTTTCAGGCCGTTGTTAGCTTCGTTCTTGATGGTTGCTTTGGTGTCTTTCTGACGCATACCAGGTTCAAAACCACCACCCTGAACCATAAAGCCGTTGATGACACGGTGGAAGATGGTGTTGTTGTAGAAGCCTTCACGGCAGTAGTTCAGGAAGTTTTCAACGGTAACCGGTGCCTTGTCAGCAAAGGTCTTGATAACGATATCGCCGTGATTGGTGTGGAAAGTAACCATAGTTTTAGTCCTAGCAAGATGAAATGAGCTGTCACATAGGAAGGCGTGTGAGCAATCAGACCGACTTTATAACATATCTCAATTAATCAGTCAGCAGTGGCTAGGGTGGCAGTTTCGCGGCAGAAATACACGTGTTGTTATCTTAGTCTGGATCAGGTTAATTCCGATCCCACGCAATTTTCTGCCGATCAATTCAGCAATCCTTGGGCTTGACCTTGCAATAGAACAGCCTTCGGGTTTCAATATGCGGATATGTTTGTTATCACGCACACCACGGACAGCCCTGATGCTAAAGATATTTAATACCCTGAGTCGTCAAAAAGAGGAATTTAAGCCCATTCATGCCGGTAAAGTCGGTATGTACGTGTGCGGGGTAACCATTTATGACCTGTGTCATATCGGCCACGGGCGTACCTTTGTTGCTTTCGACGTGGTAGCGCGCTACCTGCGTTACCTCGGCTATTCGCTGAACTACGTGCGTAACGTGACCGACGTGGACGATAAAATCATCCGTCGTGCGGCAGAAAACGGTGAAACCTGCGATCAACTGACCACGCGTATGCTGGCAGAGATGCACGCCGATTTTGATTCGCTGCTGATCGAACGCCCGGATCAGGAGCCGCGAGCCACCCATCATATCGAAGAAATCATCGAGATCACCCAACGCCTGTTGGCACGCGATCATGCCTATGTGGCCAGCAACGGCGACGTGATGTTCTCCATCGATAGCGATCCACAATATGGCCTGCTTTCCCGTCAGGATCTGGAGCAACTGCAAGCCGGTGCGCGCGTGGAAATCGACGATGTAAAACGCAACCCGATGGACTTCGTGCTGTGGAAGATGTCCAAGCCGGGCGAACCAAGCTGGGAATCACCTTGGGGTCCAGGCCGTCCTGGCTGGCATATTGAATGCTCGGCCATGAACTGCAAACAGCTAGGCACCCATTTTGACATTCACGGCGGTGGTTCCGATCTGATGTTCCCGCACCACGAGAACGAGATTGCTCAATCCAGCTGCGCACACGATGGCCCGTACGTCAATTACTGGATGCACTCCGGGATGGTGATGATTGATAAAGAGAAGATGTCGAAGTCGTTGGACAACTTCTTTACCATCCGTGACGTGCTGGGCTACTACGACGCCGAAACCGTGCGTTACTTCCTGATGTCTGGCCACTACCGCAGCCAACTGAACTATAGCGAAGAGAATCTCAAGCAGGCTCGCGCTTCGCTGGAGCGTTTATATACCGCGCTGCGTGGCACCGACGCTAATGCCAAACCTGCTGGCGGTGAAGCCTTTGAAGCGCGCTTCCGTGAAGCCATGGACGACGACTTCAACACCCCGGAAGCCTATTCCGCGTTGTTCGACCTGGCGCGTGAAGTAAACCGTCTGAAGAGCGAAGACATGGCGGCGGCGAATGGGTTGGCGGCAGAGCTGCGTAAGCTTGCCAAGGTCTTAGGCCTGCTGCAACAGGAACCAGAACAGTTCCTGCAAGGTGGAGCGCAAGCGGACGACTCGGAAGTGGCAGAGATTGAAGCGTTGATCAAACAGCGTAACGACGCGCGTGCCGCCAAAGACTGGGCGCTGGCAGATGCCGCTCGCGATCGGTTGAACGAGATGAATATCGTGCTGGAAGATGGCCCGCAGGGGACTAGCTGGCGTCGTAAGTAAATAGTAATCAGACTAAGGACCCACTTTTTTACAAGTGGGTCCTTGCTACTAGGATCTCTCCTTTGGTTTACCCATCAAATCTCATTTTCGCCAAGCGGGTGGCTTAAAAACACCCCTGCATAAATCGTTATAGCTAATCAGTTTTTTTGAACTTATTGTGCAAAATTATGCGTTGTGATTATTTTGTGGGAATACTAGTATCTTTAATCTTTATAAGAACGGCACATAACGGATATGTTGGATGAGCTATTGTTTAGGAATGTGCTCAAATTAAATATATTACATGGAGTTAATTATGAACTTAAAAAATATTATATTTACAGCCGCCTTTTTTACATTTTTACCCCTTGGATTACATGCTCAGGAAAATAAATCTTCAGTTGATTTATCAAAATTTAGATTTAGCTATGAAGAGATGCATGAAATCGCCAATGATAAATTGCTGTCACATCGTATCTTTTATGAGAAACCGTCAGAAGGTCCTGATGCAGCCTGGTTCGATGCAGTTAAACAGGGAAATTTGTCAGAGGTAAAAAGAATGGTGGCGGCCGGGCAGAATCTGGAAGCGAAGGATGAAGCCTCCCTGGGACAGACCGCTTTAGGATGGGCTGCCTTTATTGGTTATTTGGATATGGTTAAGTATCTTACCGAACAGGGTGCTGATATTCGAGCAACGGATAGGGCTGATGTTTATCATTCGGTCAAATCAGCCGTCATGGGGAAAAACGCGGAGGTTGTAAAATATCTTCATGAGCGCTTAAAGGGTGATGTCGACTGGGATGCTGTCGAGCAAGATGGTGAAACTTTATTTATGGTCGCCGCAGTGGATGGAAGACTTGAGGTGGTAAAATACATTCTGCAGTTTAACCCGGATATAAATGTGGTGGCGAAGAACGAAAATCCAAAAATTGACGCCAGTCCTCTCAGTGGTGCCTGTGAAAATGGGTTTACTGATGTTGCTAATCTGTTGATATCCAAAGGTGCCATCAATCATAAAACCGGTAAATCCAGCTGTGAGTAAGGATTATAGGTAATAGATTTCCAACTGCGGCCAATCTCGCCGCAGTTGGAAAATACCTCTCCTTGGCACGGCCCATTCTTACAGGTAAGGTGGCAAACATGGCTTCCTTCAGGCTTGAGTTTCATTGACCAGTCGCTGATTGATGTAATCAATGGCTTGCTGCGGATCCATTATCTTGTTCACCACGTTGGTCACGCCCTGGCCGATAATGATCTCCGCATGGCGCAGGTTGAACAACTCGCCCTGTAAACCCCGAGATTCACGGATGCCGGTACTAGGATTATCCCGTAGCAGGTTGAACCACGGATAGAGATGCAGGATGCGCTGATTCTGATAGATGCTGCGGTGGGCACTGTTACCGCCCAAAAGCACCAGATGCTCGGTAATTTCAGCCGAATACAGCCAACGGAAGAACTGTTCTACCTGCGCCTTCTTATCACTGAAACGAGACATGCCTAACGAGCCACCGCCCATCTGCGGGATGTTGCCCGGAACTGGCGCGTAACCTATTGCCGGTGATAGAGGGCTGTGGGCGACGTCGTTGAACAGATTCATATACATGATCAGCATCGCCACTTGGCCTTGCTCAAACTGGGCCACCGCAGCGTTCCACCATTCACTGTTGAGATTGGTGGTGACGGTAAGCTGTTGCTGATATTGCCGCAACGCTTCGATGGCTGATGTTGCCTCCAGTTGCACCGGTTTGTCTTGGTGCACTAGCCGCCCACCTAATGCGTAATAGCGCAGCAGAAACTCGGTAGCAATTAACCCGGAACTACCGAGAGTCGTTGATGAACCTATCGGACGCTGCGGGTTACCGGGTTGATGAGTTGCCGTGAAAAAGGCCGTAATGTCATCAAATTCGTCGAAACTGGTCGGGATCTTCAGTTCCTTGCCGGATTTCTCATAGAACATGCGTTTGACCGTGGGGTCTTCGAACAGATCGCGGCGATAGAACAGCAACTGGGTGCTGGCATCAAACGGCAACGCATAGGCTTTGCCGTCAATCTGGCTGAAATGATGGCCAATTTCTTCCGAGAAGTTATCCAGTAGTCCTGTTAGCGCTGGGGAAATTTCTGCCAACGGCGTGAGGGCCTTTTCTGCAAACCAGGGGAGGCAGGCCATATCGATACGCAGCAAATCGTAATAAGGATGCAGATGCAGATTCGAGAGGATCTCAAACACTTCATCATAAGGATAAACCGCGAGATTCACCTTGATACCGGTCTGGCGATAGAAATGCGGCAACAGTTTTTTCAGCGCATCGGTGGAGGGGCTAGGCAAGATCAGCATATTCAGCGTTTCAACCTGCTCAGAAACGGCGGGCATGGGTTGAACGTTGAGAGCAAAGCCGCGGCTATCCAGTATCTGCTCATCGGCCAGTGTCACTAATCCGCAGATATAACGGGCGATTTCCAGACCCAGCCGGGCGTAATCCATCTGATAGTGGTACTGATTGGCTACTACGGCGGGTTCGTTATCGCTGAGTTGCCAGATCGGCGGGCAGGGGACCGCGCTCCCCAGATAGGCCGCCTGCGTCAGGCAACGGGCTTTATCGCTGTCTTGAGCAATCAGTACCTGTGGCGGCTGGCCAGCAAAAAAAGCGAAAGCGGCGGTGTGACATTCACTGGCCGGTGATGGCACGACAGTGAGCTGGGTCGATGGGCTTAACTGTGCCAGCGTAGCTTTCAATGCCTCGACAAAACACTGGCCGTTGGTATAGGCGAGTGGCTCACAAAGCACGCCAACGTGTGCGGGCTGAGCGCGGGCGATCTCGCTGGCAATGGCTTGGCCAGCCAGGCAAAAGTTCAGGTTGAATGTGGCCTTGGCCTGCGCTGGATGGCGATAGACAAACAGGATCTGATCCGCTGGCAGCCGCAGTGTCTGATAATAGCTTTCGCTGTCGGCAAGGCAGGAGACCGTAACGATGGTTTGGTAGGATTTTGCGGCCAGCGTCTGCAAGATATCTCTTTCGGCAGAGGGCAGATCGTTAGTGACGTAAAGATCCAGATCGCCTGGGAAAGAAGATCGTAACGATTGCTGAAGCCCGCGGTAGAGCTGGTGATACTGCTCACTGTTGATATCGGGCAGGATCAGCGCAACGCCACTGCTTTTGCTGGCGCGTAGCGACTGCGCTTGGGCATTAATTTGATAACCCATTTGCTGGGCGGCCTGTTTGACCGCCTCGATCTTTTCAACGCTGACATTGCCGCGCCCGTTGAGCACGTTGGAAGCGGTGCCATGAGATACCCCCGCCAGCTTCGCTATATCCTTGATAGTTGCCATTTTCCCACCGCTTTGAGCCGCCTGTTTTGATGCTAACACCGGCATGAGCGCTCCGCTATCTCGATTTCTATCCAAGCATGAAATTTGGATCGTTCCATAATTAAGTGACTGTTATTTGTACTTAATTAAACCGATGTCACTAAATTGATGAAAAACGTAATAATGACCAAATGTTATTTTTAGTGAATTGATTTTGCTGAATATTAAATTAAATTTTTGAAGCCGATCACCAATATGCATTGCAGTGTTAACCGTTTTTTGGCCTCGGGATTATTATTGACACGTTCCAAAATCACCTTCATGGTTCACCTTAACGAAGGCGATAGGAACGATAGGTCAGTAATGTACTGAATAAAAAGGATAAAAAATGAAAATACATTTCCTGGGATCGGCTGCCTCTGAAGGGATCCCTAATCCGTTTTGCCGCTGTGAACATTGCCAACAGGCCCGTTTTCTCAAGGGGAAAGATCTGCGTACCCACTCTTCGGCGATTATTGATGATGTGATGTTGATCGACGTCGCCCCGGAGTTCAGCCAACAGCTGTTGCGTGATGGGCTGGACGCGAGTGGCTTCACCGACCTGCTGTTTACCCATACACATCCAGATCACTTCAACGTCGGTGAGCTGTTTAGCCGCATGGAGGGCTACGGCTTCGATATCGACCATCCATTGGAGATTTTTGGTAACGACCGGGCGATCAACGGTTGTGCTGCGGTATTACCGGGTTACAGCAAACAGCGTTTTGGTTTCCACTGCCTGGTGCCTTTTGTCACCGTAGAAAGCCATGGCTACAAGATCACACCGCTGCTGGCTAACCATGCCAAGTGGGAGCTGTGCTACGTGTATGTGATCGAAAAAGACGGCCAGACGATTTTTTATGGTCATGATTCTGGCTGGTTCCCTGAACTCACCTGGCAGTGGCTACAGGGCAAAGCGTTGGATTTGGTGGTGCTGGAATGCACCTACGGTTTCAACGGCGACGATCGCACTGACAATCATATGAGCCTGGAAACCGTGTTTGCCGCCCAAGAGAAGCTGCGTGCGATGGAGTGCCTGCATTCAGACAGCCAGATCGTGGTGTCACATATTTCTCACAGCGGCAAGTTGCTGCATGAGGAACTGGTGGCGGCCTGTCGTGATAAAAACATCACCGTTGCGTATGACGGCCTGACCGTTAACGTGGCATAGGGGGAGATCTCATGGACTTTAACAAGACTCCTCGCCTGCTGATCATGATGTTTGTGCAGTATTTCATGCAGGGTGCCTGGAATATGACGATGGGCCTGGTGCTGAGTACCTACGGTATGGCGGCCATTATCGGTTCATCCTATGCGCTGCTGGGGTTGGCAACGATACTCTCGCCGCTGTTTATCGGCATGGTTGCAGATCGCTTCTTTGCTTCTCAGAAAGTCATGGCGATCCTGCACCTGATCAACGCCGGGGTGATCCTGTGTGTACCGCAGTTTATCGAGGCGCAGGACACTACCATGACGTTGGTGATGATCTTCCTGGTCGGGTTGCTGTTCTATCCGACTACCGCGCTGGCCAACAGCATCAGCTTTAGCCATATCAACGGCGTGAAGTACTTCCCGGTGATCCGCGTGTTTGGCACCTTCGGCTTTATGGCGATAGGTTTCATCATCGGGCAGATGGGATATTCCGGCGATACCATGACCTGGTACATTGCTTCGGCCGCTGGGGTAGGGTTGGGGCTGTACTGCTTTACCTTGCCGGATACACCGCCGAAGGCCAAGGGCAGCACCTTCACCCTGCGCGATCTGCTGTGCCTGGATGCGCTGTCGTTATTTAAAGATCGTAACTTCTCCATTCTGATGCTGAGCATCTTTGTGTTGATGATCCCCAAAACCGCCTATTCCGCTTATATACCTGTGTTCCTGAAAGCGCTCGGGTTTGATAACGCCGCCTCCATGATGCAGGTAGGGATCGCCTGTGAAGTGGTGTTTATGTTCCTGCTTTCGTTCTTCCTACTGAAAGCGGGCTTCAAGGTGACGTTGATGATGGGCGCGGTGTGCTGGATCATCCGCTCGGTGCTGTTCTCTCAGGCGGCGCTTGACGCCAACATGACGTTTGTCCTCATTGGCCTGATGCTGCAAGGTTTCTGCTGGGACTTCTTCTTTACGGTAGGGGACATCTATGTCGACCGTAAAGCACGGCCCGAAATCAAAGCTCAGGCCCAGAGTCTGCGCTTTATCGTCTCCAATGGTTTTGGTTTGTTGTTCGCGTCCACCATTTGCGGCCAGATCTTCAACAGCACCGTGACTGAGCAGGGCCCGCAGGCATTACCGCAGTGGGAAAGCTTCTGGCTGTTCTCGGCGATTATCGCCGCCGTTGTCTCGGTGTTCTTCTTTATTTTCTTTAAGGACGATCTTTCTAAACAGAAAACGCCGGCGGCAATGAAGCCTGCGCAGCAATAGGAAGCAACATGGACAGCTGGTTATCGGTGCTGGGCGGGTTGGGGCCGCTCCATCTGGCGACGGTAGGCAAAATAGTCGCGGCGTTTGTTCTGGGGGGCGTGATTGGCCTGGAACGTGAATCCAAGGGCAAGCCCGTTGGGTTTAAAACCTGTGTGATTATTGCCGTCGCCAGCTGCGTATTAACGGTGGTGTCGATTCAGTCTGCGGAGTATTACGCCGAGATATCCGTCAATATTCGCAGCGATCCCATGCGGTTGGCCGCACAGATTATCAGTGGGGTGGGCTTCCTGGGTGCTGGGGTGATCTTGCACCGCCGTGATGACGCCATTTCCGGTCTGACGACCGCCGCGATCGTTTGGGCATCGGCGGGAGTGGGGATTGCCTGCGGAGCCAGTTTTTATTTGCACGCAATCTTGGCTACTGCACTGTTTTTACTGGCGATAAAAATCAGCCCCTATATTTTCCTGCTGCAATCGAGGGATCACTATCTGGGGAAGGTCAAAGTACGGCTGATACTCGATGAGCAGGCAGGGCTAGCCAGCTTGATGGCCCAGCTCAATCAGCAAAGAAACCTGATTGATGCAATGACGATACGTGACGTCAAAAAGCACAAGATTGAAGTTAACTTTAAGCTAACGGTAAGGAAAAGGACGACCCTGGACGAACTGTATGGCACGTTGCGTGCTATGCAACACGTGTGCTTCGTTGCATTGGAGCATTAACAGGTTTGAGTAGATCAAAAATGCCGGGTAGCTTAGCCAACCCGGCATTTTTTTCCTGGCGCTTGAACAATCAGGCTTTAACCGTGACGTTCATGCCTTTGTAGCTGACCTTCTGGCCATCAACGATCTTGCAGCGCTTACGCGTTTCGACCTGACCGTTTACTTTGACCTGCCCTTCGGCGATCACTTCTTTCGCGGCACCGCCGCTGTCACACCAGCCCTGGAACTTCAGCAGATCGCACAGTTCGACATGAGGGTGACCTTCCAGATTGAAAATTTCCATACTGCCTTAACTTAGTTAGGTTGAACGTCGTGAAATTCCTCGCAGGCTTGCAAGGTATTTTGGATCAGTGTAGCAACGGTCATGGGGCCGACGCCACCTGGGACCGGAGTAATGAAGGCCGCACGTTCGCTTGCGGCTTCGAAGTCTACGTCGCCGACTACTTTACCACTTTCCAGGCGGTTGATGCCGACATCGATCACGATCGCACCCGGTTTGATCCAATCACCTGGAATAAACCCAGGTTTGCCCACGGCCACGATCAGCAGATCGGCATTTTCTACATGGTGGCGCAGGTTTTTGGTAAAGCGGTGCGTGACGGTGGTGGTACAGCCCGCCAGCAGCAGCTCCATGCTCATCGGGCGGCCAACGATGTTGGAGGCACCCACTACCACGGCATTCAGGCCATAGGTATCGATGTTATAGCGTTCCAACAGGGTGACAATACCGCGTGGGGTGCAAGGGCGCAGTTTAGGCGCACGCTGGCACAGGCGGCCGACGTTGTAAGGGTGGAAACCGTCCACGTCTTTATCCGGGCTGATGCGCTCCAGTACCTTCACGTTATCAATGCCCGCAGGCAGAGGGAGTTGCACCAGAATGCCGTCAATTTCTTTATCGGCGTTTAATTTGTCGATCAGCGCCAGCAGTTCAGGCTCGGTGGTGGAGGCGGGCAGATCGTAAGAGCGGGAGATAAAGCCCACTTCCTCACAGGCCTTGCGCTTGCTGGCGACATAAATCTGCGAAGCCGGATTCTCACCAACCAGTACCACCGCCAGGCCCGGCGCACGCTTGCCAGCTGCCAGACGTTGTTTCACTTGCTCAGCCACTTCGTTTCTAACCTGCTGCGCAATCGTTTTGCCATCAATAATCTTTGCTGCCATCAGTGAGGAAATCCATCATTTAAGAAAAGCGGGGGATGGCGCTATTTTGGCAGAAGAGAGGCGCGCTGTCAGGCTTTCGATCGGGTTAATGCAGAGAATAAGCACACGATTGCGTCGCGGTTTAGACATTTTTTACACCAACGGAATGATCCTCTACGCTTTTTTTACCCACAGTCTTTTAGGCTTTACCCATTGCCCCTAGTGTTTGGGGCCTATGGAGGCAGGATCATGCAGACGATTACTCGGCTCTATCCATTGCATCAACCTGGTGGAAATCCACCAGATGAACAGCGGCATATTGGTGAAACGGTGTTTGATTCCTCACTGCATCCGACGCAGGTGGCGTTGTTGCAGGCATTACATCGGCTTTGTAAGCCGAAAGAGGGCCGTCCTTCCTGGAGCCAGCGCATGGCGCAGTGCTACAAAAGGGGCCGCCAATGATGCGTAGCGCTCTTTTACTGTTGGCATTGCTGCTTGCTACGCCACTTTGCCTGGCATCGATGAATGTCTTGCCAGCCAGTGAGTTGCCGAGGGCAATGCTGGCGCGGACCTGTAATGTGCTAAACGTTCCGCAGGCCGATTGGGGGGATATTAACGCCGTGGTGCGATCGGCTCGTGCCTGCTTGTCGCAAAAAGCAGGGCAGGGGCCAAACCCACGCCCACGCTTATTGGCACCGGCGGCTGAACCACAAGCGGTTGATGAGAAGGTATTGTGGCAGGGGATTAGCGTAGCCAGATCATCGCGTTAGGGTGACTTATCATAGCTTTTGTGTGCGAAAAATCGCCATAAAACACCTCTGCCGCCGTCACATTGTCAAAAGGCATTGACTCGATAACCTCTGACCGTATAATCCAACTCCGCAACCTCGGTTGCCGCATCCGCATTTCAATGCGCCCTTAGCTCAGTTGGATAGAGCAACGGCCTTCTAAGCCGTAGGTCACAGGTTCGAGCCCTGTAGGGCGTACCATTTTGAATCATAGACTTAAGCATAATTTGTTCCTTCTTGTTTTTCCAGGTGAGACAGATTTGGGACACTAACGCCAAAAATCGCATCAATCTGGCGCGCATGTTCGGTCAAATGACTTGGTGCTAGATGGGCATACCGACGCACCATTTCAATAGACTCCCATCCCCCCATTTCCTGCAGAACAGATAGCGGGACACCGGCCTGAATTAACCAACTCGCCCATGTGTGCCGCAAATCGTGGAAACGGAAGTTTTCTATCCCTGCTCGCTGTAGTGCTAGCCTCCACGCTGTATTTGAGTCAATGCGCATCTTTCTGACAATCGGCGTAGCGGTGCCATCAGATCGCTTTGCTGCCTGGGTATGCACAAACACCCATTTGTTGTGCTTCCCTATTTGGTCACGAAGTACCCGGCAAGCGGTATCGTTGAGAGCGACGCCGATCGCCTTTGATGACTTGCTCTGCTCCGGGTGTATCCACGCCACCCGGCGCTGCATGTCAATCTGTGACCATTCCAGGTCGATGATGTTCGAACGACGAAGCCCAGTGGAAAGCGCGAACTTAACAACGGACTTCAACGGTTCGGGACATTCATCAACCAGGCGCTGAGCTTCCACAGGCTCAAGCCACCGCACTCGCTTGTTTCTAACCTGCGGCACCTTTATTACTGGTGCCTTTTCTAACCACTTCCAATCGCGCTCAGCGGCCCTTAACAGAGACTTCATCAAAGCCAGGTGCTTGGCTTTCGTGGATGTCGAAACCTGCTGAATCTTATGCTCAGGAACCTCAAGACCTTTCCTTGCCAAGGCTTCAACTCGCAACTTCCAGTTTTCAGCTGCTCGTCGGTTCGTCATCTTGCTGATCGCCGTGTAGAGCTTTGCCTCAGTTATATCCTTCAGCTTCACTCCCTCGAAATGCAAAAGCCAGAATCCCATCCGGCTCTTATCATCATCCAGCGACTTCTTATCGGCCTTCTCTTCGAGCCAGCGCAAACACGCCTCTTCGAAAGTGACGTCCGGCACCTCCCCCAACTTATCTATTCGCCACAGTTCAGCCTTTCTTCTGTCGTGCAGCTCCTGCGCTTGGCGTTTGTCTTCTGTGCCAAGACTTTCCTTAATGCGCTTGCCGCCTGGTTGCGTGAAACTTGCATACCAGATTTTACCTCTGCGGAAGATGGACATGGTTTATCCTCATGTTTATCAGCCGCGCTCACGGCGACAGTGTGGATCGGATTGTTTATTGCGGCAATGCATGCGTGACGAGTAATGAGATAGGGCGACTTTGGCTTACTGGGGTCTTTGCGGGATGCTGCTAACCGTCCTGAGCGTATCATCTGCGTTAGCGTTGGTCTTGATACACCCAGGAAAGCACACGCCTCCTGCATTGTGAGGCTGTATTTATCCACTATTACCTCTTTATTTCTCTGCGTATACCTCATGACACACACAATTCAACTGCAGCCAGTCTGGTGGCCTTGTTGGCAGCAAGTGTGCAACCTTCAGAGCGTGTTTATCGAGGATTTGCCGGTAGGTGAGTGTATTGCCTGGTTGGCTGAATTCTTTGATGGCTTCTTTGGCCTGGCTACGGATAACGTTGTTTGTGAGTATGTCCACGCCTTACCCCTCCATACCCATCCCCAATATCGCCGCCGCAGCGCACAATAGCGCGATGACTATCACCACCTCCCAATCAACTCTAATCTTCATGCAACCCTCCGATTCTTCAGGCTCCACTGATGGCGCTCGTTATCTTCCCTGCACTCTTTGCAGCAGAAGTTGGTTCCTGGCACTGATGGCTCACCGCAATCGCCATTTAGGCAGATGGGTGATGGTGCAGGCTCGTGCTGCCGAGAGTTCAGCGCTACTTGAATGTTGAATTGCTCAAGCTCAGAAGCTTGGTCTAATTTGTCTGCGTGCATTGTTTGTCTCCTAGGCCTAAGATTTCCAGAACATCACCAGCCTCGCAGCCCGACGTTAGCGTGGCCTTCTTGTCATGCAGAGAAACAACAACCGGAGCAGGCATCACGCCGGTCTTTTTCCACAATCCCTGATGGATAACGCTGCTTAATTCGTCCGTAGAAACACGCCCGGCAGCAAATAATGCGCTGGGTAACTGCACACTGATGATGTTCATAGGGGTACCCCGAAGAGTGAAGGGGGATTACTTGGTAGGGGTAGGTGCTGCTGGTAGTGGCATCCAGTGGGTTATGGTTGTTTCGTCAATTCTCGATTGCCAGAAACCAAACATGCGGAAGCATGTGTATCTGTATTTTCCATCCCACACCAACACAAGATCGTTATCTACGGGCATTCTCTCACTGCAAGCTATCCACCCGGCAGGTAACGTGTAACCCTGGCTTACAGGTTCGGCGTTACCGGACAACCGGAGCACGCTTTGCTCGTATTCTGCAATCTGTGGGTCTACTGGTGTTGATAGGTCGCGAACTGCATCGCAGGACTGGAGCATTTCGGCGCGGTGCGCCATCCAGCCTGCGAGATACACCGAGCCAGGCGCATCAATATCGATACTGACATCACTCCATACAGTGCTTACGGCTTCTTCAAGTGTCATTTCATCAAGCACCGCAGGCGCAGGCGGGGCGGTGTATGCAATATCTGGGTGCGCCATCCTTGCATCTATAGCAGCGTCAAATTCATTACCCTCTAATTCAATTAACTCATTCCACCCAGCCAGGCCGGGTTCATTTTCTGCCCCAAATGCGTCTTTATCTCGTAGATACTGATACCGCATTGAGTTACGTAGGGCATGCGCATTGATTTTTCCGTTGTAATTGGCTCCCCGCCGGAATGCTTCTATCGCACTTAAATTTTGCGCATCTTCAGCAGTAAGTAGTGACATAGCCTCAAGATATGTCATTTCTTCGCCACTCATGTTGCGCTCAGCATCTGCGCGACGAGTGCGCTCGAAAACAGCGGCGTCCCTCCATGTTTCGAACCCATCTGGACCTTTATTTTCTATGCGCAAACGATAGAGTTCGGCGTAGATTTCATCTGTCACCGGCACACTCCGCGCCTCCCTTACAGCCAGCAGCTCGGCGGCTAAGTGGTGAACGAATGTGTTATCGGCCCATAGAGCAACAAGTTTTTTTAGATGTTCCGGATCTCTCGCTAATTCACGAAGATTGTCCGGGTTGTTAGTTAATCCTGTGTCGTTAATGTTCATGCATCACCCCCTGATGTTCAATTACTAATCCCAATTTCTCAGCCAAGGCCATTTCAGCGCGAGCGCCAAGTGAATCCTGCCAACCTTTGAGGAAAATAACTTTCGTTGCGCAGCGGATCATGGCGATACAGATATCCATGTATTCTGCTTGCGTCAGGCCGTCTGGAAGGGTTGCCGGGTTCAGCGGAACTTCACCGCACGCTTTAACATGATCGGCCATGAGGAAAAATTCAGGCCTGTTAAATTCTGCGATACCGGTCATTGGCCCGGCGATGTATGTTTTGTGCATAACTCCCCCTCGACCTCAGCCTTAAAGCCTGCCATTGCTGTTTCTACCAGCACTGCCGCAAGGCTTACTACTATTTGGTCACCAACAAACTTACATGCCATGCCGATTCCGGATTTCGGCAACTTGATAGGCTGCTGTAGTCGCTGCTCTGCTTCCTCTGCGCGCCTCCTGATTACCTGTATAGCCTCCACCAAATCAGTAGGAGCTACATCAATGGCATCCTCGCCAAAGCCAAGCGCAATGCGAACAGCACGGCTTTCACAAAGGCGCTGATCGGCTTGCCCCGCACTCATTGAATACCGCGCCAGTTGCTGGTCTTTCTCTTCCAGCGCTGCCAGCAGTGCGGTTACGTACTCTTGCGAGTAGAGCTTGTTTATTCCATCCGGCCAGTCACTAAAATCAGCACGCTCTGTTGGTGTCAGATTTTCTGCCGAGCAGTTAAGCCATGTATTGCCAGATACTTCTATTTCAAATACAGGCTGGCTAAGTGCTTCTAATTTATCTGTCATGCTGTTGCTCCTGCATCATCGTTGCCGTGTCGTAATACCCGATGAGCATTGAAAGTAACCCTGGGTTCTTGGCGACAAACCGGCATAGGTCGGCCATATCTTCAGGAACTGCTACTGTCACCAATGCCGATTGCTTGCCAGGGAAAACGCTAGGTTTGTTCAGAAGCTCTCTTAACGGCTGAATGCGTGATGAAATGTATTTACTCATAGCTTTGCTTCCTCCTGGGCGTACACTGGCAAGACATTGCGAACAGCAAACATTTCTTCATCTGGCTTGTGTGGCGTCTGTTCCTCAACCCACTGGCCGCCAACGTTGCAAATCTCATAACGCCAAGCAATTATTTTTCCGTTTTCCATTAGCCTCTCTCCCCCTGTGTGTGCTGCCCGCCCAGCACTTCACGGTCGTAGTTTTCATGCCGCGCTTGGCATTCAATGCTGCAATAGGCTTGGCCTTTCTCATCATCGAAAACGAACCCTTCTGAATCTGCATAAACAATGCGATTGCAGTAGCCGCATTCCTGACTCCAACCGTGCTCGGTGATAAGGACTTTCCAAGGCACGTTACCGGTGGCCGCGTAGCTATCAAGCTCAGGAACGCGACGACAAGAGACAATATCGCCAAATTCAACTTCCAGCTCGTTGGCACCTTCACGCCGCGCCGTAACATGGTTTTTGGCAAAGCGGATGCAACCAAACTCATCCGCCTGGACGCTAAACGCTTTCAGTTCGCTATCACTCTTCATGATGGGCCTCGCTGTCACACGTGCAACGACCGAACATGGCTAAACTGATCGGCGACGGATCATCCGGGTGTGAAATGCTGTTTGTGCTGTAGAGGGTTTTGCGTTAGATGACCGAATATTCACCCGGGCCAAACACCTGCAACAACTTGCCAACCCGGACAGATAATCGGGTGCTGCGACCGTTGCGGGTTTCAACAACAAACTCGCACTTGTCACCGATTTTTAGCTTTCTCGGTTCGCCTGCGTACCCGTTGCAAGTATCGCAGCGCTTCAGTTCGCTATTAGTTGCCATCACCGGGCCTCCACGCGCTTAAATTCGATCACCCACACCCATGGGTTAGCCTGCCAGCTTTCAGCTCCATAGATGGACTCCCAGAGCGTGGCAAACCGGTTGATATGGCTCGGCTGCAATGCCTCATGCTCGCCAAGGCTTTCCCACTTATCTTCTGGCACCCCATTGGCTGCAAACCATGTTGCAGAACCGACACCCTCTGCCTTGGCATCCTCTTCGCTGATATCGTTCAGGCGCTCAACGCGAACGGCGGTGATTTCCAGCACCAGGCGACAGGCTTTACGTGGCATGTGAAGTGATGGCGTCCACTTGAGCTTGTACTCCTTGCGGACTTCATCACCATAGGGAGTGGTATCAGCGCGGTATGTATACCCCTCAAACTGGCCGGTAATGGCTTCAATACCGGTGCCGGTCAAATCCATGAATGTTTCACGCACCCAAAGCCGATCCCCAATGTCACCAAATGGACAGGCATCGCCAACCAAGCCAACCCAGTCACCTTTTCCGTTCTGCAATTCCTCTTCGACATGCAGCATCGTTTGAAAGATATTGCTAGGCCACGAATGACCACCACGAGGCTTCCCATGCTCATCGACGTAATCGCATGGCTCCGGTTGTGGCTTCATCACTCGCCGCGTCTGCGTCTTGCGTCCATCGAGGATTGCGCGAACCATGTCGCCGTTGAAAAGCATTGGACGCTCTTTCATACCCGGCCCTCCCGCAGCTCGACAACGTACGCTTGCAGCTCGTTAATCTGCGACCGAATAGACATAGCTGTGGCGCCGAATGCGTGAGTATCCGGGTGCATGGCTTCGAGTTGCTTAAGCTTCTTCGCGATAAACTTCTCAATCGCTTTAGCCTCTACTTCTGCCAGTGCTGCGCCGGTGGCGGGGGTTTCGCTGTCGGATAGTTCCGGTAGAACTTCATCCCATGAAGCAACGTCACCGTTGAGATGCCAGCCGATAACACCTTCGCTATCGCGGGCTAAATCTTTAACTGCAGTGATGATGAAGTCTTGAATGCAATTCTCCGCCGCTAGCGCATCGCGCTCAGCAACAACAGCATCCAGCCGCTGCTTGAGTTGCTCGTAAGTCAGTACGTTCATGGTTGTTCCTTTTGTTCAAGCTTCAAGCGCAAACTGACGCCAATCTTCCGGGCCATTCGTTGAATGCCTCGTTGGGTGCGCTCAAGCTTTTCTGCGATGAGGGAGGCAGGCATAATTCCAGCCACCTCCCTGATGAATTGAAGTTCGTAGGATTCCCACTTTTCAGCCATCAGCGCCTCCATTGTTCGCCAAATACAAAGCCGATTTCTTCCAGCGCCTCGTCCATCTTTTCGATAAACTCAGGCACCATTTCGTCAAACTCAGCCATGTACTTTTCATCGCGCTCAACGACAACGTGGTGAATCCCTTCACGCTTCATTCGCGGGTCATAGTTAGCAAAGAACCAGGCATCCTTTCCGGTTACCCACATGCTGAATTGCACCTGAGCCATGTAAGCCACCTTGATAGCATCGAAGCCGCCAAGGCGGAATTTCATAAAGTCGCGGGAGGTGAAAGGGCATTTAAGCTCTAGGCCGTAGTCGTTACTGCATAGACCGTCAGGGGAGCAGGCCGTGCGTAGCGTGTCGTCCTTGAACAGAATCGGGGCCTGCGCCACATTCACACCGGTGGTGAACTCAAACAGCATCCGTGCTGATTCCTCGTGCTCCTTGCCCCATGCCAGCGCCTTGGCGTTAACCTCCGGGGCCACGCCGGTGCATACCTCGCCAAGCAGCGTGTGGAAGTAGGACATCTTCATATCCGACCACTTCTTTCCGCTGCGGGGCTTTGATATGACGTTCGAAACTTCAGAGGCGGTGATTACGCCAAGCCTTAACCGCAGCCAGCTTTCATCACCTTGCTCGACTTTGAGCACATCCACGCCGGTGCGCTCCAGAATAATTTCTGGTGTCATGCTGCCACCTTGGCCTTTTTGGATAGAAAATCATGGGCCTTGATAGCTTCTGTCTCTGTCAGTTCTTCAGCCTTGGCAATAGGGCGGCGGAATATCTGTGAGCACAGTGGAAGCATGTCCTCTTCCCATGTTTTATCCATGTGAGTGAGAAGGTCGGTGATGGTTTGCAGGGTTTCCAGCGTAGCGGGGGATACGTCGCGTTCCTGGCTCCGTTCTTGGTTGAAGTTGATACCTTCACCGCTTTCGGTATTTACGTAGTCAATGGCAGCATCCAGGCGTTCACGACGAGGCCAATACTTTGCCGCCTGCTTAACAACAGTTTTCAATATCATCTGTTCTTCGTCGGTAACCCATGGGCAGGCCTTGCCTTTCGATTTAAACGCCTTCCAAGCCTCTGAGCGGTCGCGAATCGAATAGATATCCTCAGCCCTCATTGTGTGGGTCAGGTAGTCGCCTTCGTCCGTTTTGACTACCGTATAAGCACCAACAACATCGCCACGCTGCTCTATGGTGTCGAACTCGTTAAACTCATGCCGTGGGGCCTTATCGATGCCCACTCGCATAAACTTGTCGTTCTTGCGCACGATTGCCGACTGGCACCACTTAATCGCGCCTGATTGCTGCGCGATGTGCATCAGGCCCATGTAGCTAATATCGAGGCAGATAGCGCCTTTACGTGGCACCATGTAGGCCAGCTTTTGCGCTGGGTTAAGCGTTATCCCGATCGCTGCGATGTTCTTGATGGCGCTGCAGGTTGATACTGGGTTTTGAACAGCAACACCGGCCAGATAGTCGTTATTGGCGAAAATCTGCATTGCAAACTCCGCCTCACGCTTGAACGTTATGCTCGGCTCTGAGCACATCTGTTCAAACTCAGCTTTCAGCGGGTTAATCAGGCTGTGTACCTGAGTTACTAACTGCTGATTCATCACGCCACCTCCCTGAATGTTCCGTTCAAAAACTCGTTCTCGCTGGCCTGCCTGGTTGCCTCAGCAAGGCAAATGCGCTCAACCATGTCAGCGTATGCATCCTGTGCGCCATCGCCGTAGAGGCCCAATCCAGAGCGCAGGAACGGGTTAGCAAAATCGCTGAGTAACTCAGGCCACTTTTTAGAAAGCTCATCGGCCTTATCGCGAATCCACTCGCTCTTGGATTGCTCGTATTCACTTTTGCTTTCTCGAACCTCTTCGGCCCGGTCGTAGTTCGCATACGGATTCATTTCAACCCCCGATAAAATAGGCAGCGTGATACTTGGAATAAGTTGTCGTCTTTGCGCTCAATGGCTAGCATCGCCATTAGCTGCAATGCGCGGGATACGTTCATTAGGGCTCACCTCTCTGGTTCAGAGTGTCTTTAAGCCAGCGCCCTATAACGCGCATCCGGCGAGTGATTCTTTCGAGTAGTGATTCGTACTGAGCGCCCATGCTTGGGCACCCAGCAAATGCGAGCTCTTGCATGGGTGACTCCTGAATTTGAGATAAAAAAATGCCGCCCAGACTTGAGCGGCTAATTGATGACATTGAGGGTAATGCACTGGTCTGGAGCCAGTATCAAGCCCACTCGAAAATGAGCTTTGTACTGAGCTACTTGCCGAGAGCTTTGTTGATTGCTGCCTGCGCCTTTCGCTCTGCCGGGCCATCAAAGCCAAGTTCTGTAAGTGCCGCCATTACCTCCTGCAGTGATTCCAGTAATTCAGGCGCGGCTGCAAATAGCCGTGCGATATCAAAGTCGCCATTGAATCCAGCTCTTGAATAGACATGGCAGGCCTGCTCATTACCAGCATCAAAAACATATGTATCTCTTGCCGTGAAAGGCGCTCCCTTAAACTTACTCATCCCCAAATCCCCCACATAACAATCCAAAACACAGTGCAGCCGCTTATCATGGCTGCCCATACCTTCCCGCGATAAGACATGCTGCACCCCGCATCTAAGTCAGAACCAGCCCAGCACCGCACCCAGCGGAGCAACAAACACGCCGATAACACGCGCCACTTGCATACCGCCCCATTCGGCCAGAACAAAGCCGGAGTCGATGATTTTCCAAATGTTCATAATCCAGCCGATAATCCCGGCAATAACAACCAAGAAGCCAGCTATAGAAATCGAGTTCATATTTTCTCCAGACATAAAAAAAGCTGCGTTATGCAGCTTGTTCGGCGTTTGCCAGACTCTCGATGTAATCACGAGGGTCGTCATATTCATCGTTGTACCAGTCAACCCACTTGTCGGTGAGTTCCATGTCAGCCATTTCTTCTTCAGTTAGGCCTTCATCCCACATCTGCAATCCGTTCATGTTGCAGTAGTCAGGCTTGATGTTGTTCTCAAACTGGAACAGGTCGTAATCGTCCAGCACGTTCATCAGCCGCACACCTTCCTCTACAGTCGGCACCTCGACCAGGAACGGCTTGCCGGGAATCTGTGGGATATGCCAAACGCGAAATTTACTCATTGATTCACCCTCTCTGTTAATAATCTTGCCGAAGCCCCCACGTATAGAGGCAGCGGTAAAGTTACTGAGATTCTCTGCTTTGCTTATTCAGACTGTTAAATGCGTCCCTGAATATCGGGTATTCTTCTTTAGAAACCTTGCTCAGATAGCGGTGGGCAATTAGCCCGGTTTTTTCATCCAGCACTATCCGCCCATGCTTCACGCCGGTAACGAAGAAGAACCGAGGGAATTTGCGCCACTGAGTAATAAGGCCATCAGCTATCGCTTTCTGCATGAATGCCGGGATGCTCACCGAGCTGGCGGAGGCGACTTTCATTTCCTCCCTCTCGATAGCTGCTTTTGTCCGTTGAATTCCGCTCTCAAGCGTCCGTAGCGCGTCGTTTTGTTTATCCCACCTGTTCAGCGTAGCGCGGCCATTACGTTTATCGTTGAGCGGCTGACCGTTCGCCTGCTTGACCGTATCGAAGTGGTTCTGTAAGCGCTCATTGAACCGCGCTTCTTTTTTGGCAAGTGAGGCTCTTAAAATCTCAAGGCGCTTACTCATCGTGTAACCCTCACTTAACAATGTGAACTGCGTCTTTGCGTGTCTTACGATGCCCTGCGTTGAACATCGCTACCTGGGGTAAGCACATAGCCCCACAATCCTCCTGTGGCTGCCGTGGTGCTGCTGGGCCATCTATCAGGGTCAGTGCCTTGGCTACTCGCTGTGAGCCTAGCAGTGCCGCAGCTACGCTCCTTGTCAGGCGAATATCCTTGGTTAACTCTGCGCGGTGTGCTTTTGCCCTGCGAAGTTTCTTTGCTTCTCTCGCTTTCATAATCGACTCCGTTAATTGGCTTTGGTGGTGTGGCATGTGACTAACGTCATGCTCGCTGCTTTTAGCTGAACGGACATTTGCGCCATAGGCTCTCGGCTTGCTGATAACGCCTTCTTATCCGCCTCTCCGTTTACTACCGGGTGTCACCCGGAATCACACCCCAAAGCCAACTTCTCTCTGGTGGGGACGAATCATCCCCATGCTTAATTGTTAAAGAGCGTCCCGGTGGTCTGGGGTGGCGTTGTTGCTGCCGATGGATAGAATATACAAGATAACAAACTTTCTTGTAAACACTAAATCTTGTATTTTATTGTATTTGCTTGTCATGACGTTGTATTTAAAGTGAATTTAATTTTCGATGGGTAGATATTTGTATGAAAGAAAGGCAGGTTGCGGCGGCTCAGGTGGTTGCAGTAGGGTGCAGGAGTGGCGAAAAAGTGCAGGAGGGTGGATTTAGTGCAGGTGGTGCAGGTGTCGACCATGCAGCTTGATAGACAGGGTGTCGATGGTGGGGATCTAGGTGGTGAACAAAAGGCGGTTATTTTAATCGTACGGTATGAATATTAGTGGGTTATGGTGGTTACCGTGTAGCGATCGGCGGGCACAAAAAACCCGGCTCGGTGGCCGGGTGGTGCTGGTTTATTTTGCTGTTCTACCACGCCATAACTGACCAGTTGATAACGCGACCAATAATTGTCACATCATCAATGTCTGCTTCCTCGTCAGGGAACTCTTCTTTGTTGTAGCTGCGAATGCTCAGTCGCCGACCGGGTAATCTGTAGAGCAGTTTTATCCTAAAAAGCTCATCCTGCTCAATAGCATAAATCCCGCCATCCGTAATCTTCGTATGCCCTTTATCAACAGTGACTGTTGACTTGCTTGGGATCACAGGTGCCATACTGTCACCGTGCACCGGGAAACTGATCACGTTTGCTGGCTCAGCTCCATACCGGCGCAAGGTTGATTTAGAGAAGCGAAGTTTATATCCATTATGGTCTTCATTCGTCGTGCATCCAGCACCAGCAGCTAACTCAATGCTTTTGTAGAAAGGGATATAAACCTCGTCGTCATCAAGCGGAGTCTCATCGTCCCATGCTGATACCCCTGCCCACTCATGTTCCGGTGGAATGGTGGATTCTGGGTTATGTGGCTTTGGCTGATCCCCATTGCCAGTAAGAATCCATTTTAGGCTGCACCCCAAGGCCGCAGCAAGCTCTGGGAGGTAGCGCGGGCGCTTTGTCTTCCCATCTTCTAACTGCTGAATAGCCTGCTGTGAGGTTTTAGCTCTGGCAGCCAGCTCTGCCTGAGTCCACCCAAGCTCGGCCCTTCTTAACTTTACTCTTTCCGCAATATCCATAAGGCCCTCGGTTTATCACCTCCCATCTTTACAAGAAATAAGGTATTTGACAAACAAGCTAGTTTGACAATAAAATACAAATTAGTTTGTATGGAGGTTGTATGGAATCATTATCTGACCGACTCAAGCAGAAACGCATCGAGCTAAACCTCACGCAAGCGCAACTTGCTGAGCTGGCAGGGACGAAGCAACAAACCATTCAACAGGTCGAGTCAGGAACAACAAAACGACCGCGAGTGTTGGTGGAGTTGGCTCAAGCCCTCAAGTGCGATCCGATCTGGTTGTTGTACGGAAATTCAGGCGGAAAAGCCGCCTAGTCACACCGCTCTTTACACAATATGCCCGAGGGATGATTCGTCCCTTACCAACAACAGTGGTCACCCCACAGGGCTGATCACGTACTTAACCGACAGGGAAACTATACGAAATGGAATATGCAAAGACACGCAAAGCCGCTCTGAAGATTGAGAGTGCGCTATTGAACAAGATTGCCGTGAAAGGGGTTAGCTCTATCGCTGATGCGGTAGGAGTAGCTCCGTCACAAGTAACACGCTGGAAAGAGTCGCTGATACCGCGCATGAGCATGTTGCTGGCGGTGCTGGAGTGGGGCGTCGTTGACGATGACCTTGCAAGGCTGGCTAAGCAGGTGGCGATGTTGCTGACGCCAAAAGAAAAACCCCGGATGGCAGTCCGAGGTTCAGAGCAGATAACACTAAATTTCTGAGGTAATTATACATGCAAAACACTGGATCAGTAAACAGTGATACGGGCCAGCTAAAGGCTGGCGATAAGTTTGATACCCCATACCCGTTCAAGGAGTACGAATACACCTACCAGAATTATGATGGTGATATCGAATCCGTAACTCAGTGGGTTGGAGGGTGCCACAAGAAGCAAGAGCCAGCTGATTGTGGCTATGGCGAACAGACCTACTACGTTGCTGATGCTGAAGGCCGCCGCATTCTGGAAGTTCTGGCCGTTGTGGACATGCCGGGGAAGTGGCAACGCCGCATTCTCTACTCATGCACCATGATCCCACCAAACGAAAGACCAAGGCTAGGCCGGAAAGCCTTCACTGTCACCGAGTCTCGCTTCAAAAAAATGATTGGTGGCTACTTTGCTGATTACGAAGTCGAGGCGACCGAATGAATACAGCCAGAATATTAACCTTCCCCGATCAACGCGAGGGGCAAGCCAGGAGCAACAGGATGGAAAACCAGAAGCTTGGTTATGTCCCGTTGTACCGAAGCATCAAGAAGAAACCATGGGCGAAGGATGTTTATCTGCGAACCCTTTGGGAAAACCTGCTACTGGAAGCGCAGCGCCAGCCCCGTACAGTGAATTTCAAAGGTAACCAATGGAATCTTCAAGCCGGTCAACTGGTCGTGACTGCGGCTGATTTGGGCCTCTCTCTGTGCGACAGAAACGGAGTGCCAACAAGCCGCGACACTGTAGAAAGGATGCTGGCTTTTTTCGTCAAGGACGGAATGATTTCTATCTACGGTGAGAAGCGGAAAGGCAGGGTGATCACCATCCTGAACTACTCCGAATATGCCGAAAAAATAGACAATTTACCCGCACATAAGGCCGCACAATTCCCCGCACATAGCGAAGCCAGCAATGGCGCGGGTTTGAAGGGTGATGCCGCACATAAGGCCGCACAATTCCCCGCACATCATGAACAAGAAGGTAATAACAAGAATATAAATAATAAACACACATCCCCTAGCGGGGACGTGAGTGTCAGGACTGTTTTTGATTTCTGGCGGGAAGCCATGAATCACCCCGGTGCAAAGCTGGACGCAAAACGCAGAGGGAGAATCCAAGCGCGCCTGAAAGACGGTTTTTCAACGGATGACCTTTGCAAGGCGATCGAGGGAGCGAAGTGTGACTCGTGGCTAATGGGGGGCAACCCATCGAAAAAGGTATACGACGGGATTGAAACGGTGCTGAGGGATGCGGCACAGGTGGAGAGGCTGAAAGCCCTTGCTGGGCAGCCAGTGATTTCCAATCAATCAGCTGACTGGAACAACCGAGAGGCATGGGAGAGAGATTTCATATGAGCAATCTAACTCGCATTATCGAAAATCGTGACGGTTCAGCGCTGGCCCGCATGGCTGGCTCGGCACCTGAAGCGGTCAAGATGGTTAACCCTGAAGCTGAGAAGCTGGTCGATGCTCTGTTTCGGAACCTGAAGCAAGTGTTCCCGGCAGCGGTCAACACGACGTTCCGCGACCCAAACGACGAAGTGGCAGCAAAGCGCCAGTGGATCGCCGCCTTTGCTGAGAACGGTATCCGCAGTCGTGAGCAGATATCTGCCGGTATGCAGCACGCCCGCGCCAGTGAGTCGCCATTCTGGCCGTCGCCTGGTAAATTTATAGCATGGTGCAAGCAGGGTGCTATTCGCGCCTCTGGACTTCCTGATACCGCTGAGCTGTACGACATGGTGATGGACTACGCCAAGCGCCGAGGACTCTACGCCGGCCCGGAAGCCTTCCCCTGGTCGAGCAACGCGGCCTACTGGATGGTGACCAAGCTCTACTCAGAAATGCGCGGCCTGAACCTGAGCGAATCGGAACTGCTGAAGCACTGCGGCAAGGAACTGGCGGCGATGGCGAAGCGAGTCGAGGCTAACGAGCCGATCCCCGCGCCAGTCGTGCAAATCCCCAAGCTGCATATCCCGGTCAGCAACGAGAAGGGGCTGGATAAAATAGCCGAACTGCGGGCCAAACTGAACATGCCGAGGAAGCCATGCTAGGCCACTTCATCAAACACCAGATCCTCATGCAAGAACGCCAAGAATCAGACCTCCGCTTAAGCACTCTCTGCAAACTACCCGCCAACACTTTCGCAGCTATCTACGCTGAGTGCGATCCGGTGTGGGCTGGAGCCAGATACAACGGTGTTTACTACAGCGAGCTGGAGATTTACGCGGCGTCACAGAAGCGTGATGAGGGATACGAGGATTTTCTATGGGCAGGGGAGATAACCATGGATAGCGACGATTACCAGCTAACCGATGAAGACTTCGAAAGTATTAAGGCGAGTATCGAGAGTGGTTTTGTAGAGATGCCAGCCTGGGTAAAAACTGCTGACGATTTTGATAGATGGCTTGAAGAGGTTAACCATGGATAAGCAAGACATACAGCACTGGACCGGTGAAGGTCTGCCGCCAGTGGGGACGGTTTGTGAGTTTTACGACCGTGAGGAATGGAGTGAGGTTCTGGTTAAATTTATTGGTGATAAATACGCCGTTCTTCAGGATGAGAGATATAGCGTTGAGAGGGTATATTGCGTGGCCGATAAACCACAAAAATTCCGCCCCATCCGCACCCCTGAGCAGATAGAGGCGGAAAGGCGGGAGCGCATTAGCGAGCAAATTACCGTGCAATATGTCATTGGAAACGGAAACTCGACTGTGGGTCAGCGCATCTACGACGCCATCCGCGCCGGTAAAATTGAAGGAGTGAAGATTGATGGATAAGCAAACAGAGAGCCTAGCAAGACAGGAATTCGAAAAGTGGGTGGCTGAAAAAGCTGCATAGCTTGATCCAGTCACCGATCAAGATGGCTTATACCTCAACGAAAGTATGAGGTTCATAATTGCCATATGGAGCGCGGCCTGGATATCGAGCCGGGAAAACCTCGTTGCTGAACTGCCGGATGAAGATGATTACGTGATGGATGAGGCTCTCGATTGCTTGCGCGATTGCAAGCAGTCGCTCCGGGCTATCGGCATCAGAATCAAAGGGGAAGGGGATGGAGCATCATCTTAAAATTCAGCCAGTTCATTTTGAGGCTGTATCCAACGGCCTAAAGCTGGCCGAGCTGCGCAAGAACGACCGAAATTTCAAGGCTGGCGACATACTGCATCTACACGAGTGGGATGGTAAGTACACCGATCGCCATGTATCACGTATTGCCATGCACGTAGCGGATGTCAGTGATTATCTGCCCGGTTTCGTGCTGATAAGCATGTGCGGAAACTTCAAAGGGGAAGGGGTATGAGTGACTACGCAGATGAGCAATTCGAAAAGCTTGCCATAGACGGCGAATGTGACGTTGTAGCCAGAATGCGAAAGCTAAAACTCATGCAGGACTGGCGACTAGAAGTTATCGAAGCTGCCCGCGAGTTCGTCAACTGCAAAGGCCGCTATCACTCAGAACAGAACATGACAGCTCTTATCGAGCTATTCAGACAGGAGCCAGAGAAGCCATGAACGAAAAGCATCTGAAGTATCAGGAAAGCGTGAACGAAAATATCAGCGAGGGAATGCGCAACTGGTCATCCCGCAACTACCGCCGCCTGGTCAAGAAGGCCCAGAAGAAACGCAAGGTGAAGCCATGAGTAATGCCAAAAACGAGTTTCTAGAGCACACCAAAAGCAATCCGAGGGTTTCTTGTGCGGAAATCATCAAAGGTGATTGCTGGCGTGGTAATGCAGAAACACTCACGCTGAGAAAGGATTATTCAGAGCAAGAGTTTAATGACTTTCTTGAACAGTTGAATTTTGAATATAACTCTGGATTCGGCAGCCAAGAGCTTTTTGGGACTATCTGGCACGAAGACGGCACATGGTCTGAGCGTGGCGAATATGACGGTTCCGAGTGGTGGGAGTTTAAAAAAGTGCCTGAAATTCCAGATGGTCTTATATCGAAAAAGGAACAAGCTGATGGATAAACAGGTTTTCTACTTGAGAACCCCACAGATACGCCAGAACCTGAAAGCCTACATCGACAACCTTCCGCTAGACCAATCCAAGCCAATCGAAATCGAAGTATCCCCACCAAAACGAACACTTTCGCAGAACAAAAAGATGTGGCCGCTGCTGCATGATTTGTCTGTGCAGGTCGTTTGGTTCGGCGAGAAGTACGACGAGGACGACTGGAAGGACATGATTACCGCCCTGGTAGCCAAGACCAAAAAGCAAGAGCAGCGAACCGCGCCGGGTATCGGTGGCGGCGTTGTGATGTTCGGCCAGCGCACTAGCAAGATGCGGGTAGGCGAGATGGTGGACGTTATCGAGGCTATCTACTGGTTCGGCACTGAGCAGGGCGTCAAGTTCAGCGAAGAGTCCCGGCAGCGCATCGAATGGGCGCAACGTTGGGGTGAGGCAAACAAACAGAAACAGGTGGCGTAATGGGAAAGCCAAATTGGACTGAAAGTGAAATGGCGTACTTAGTGCAGCATTACGAAAAGACCGACAACAAAACTATCGGGATAGCACTCGGTCGCTCGCAAGCTTCGATAAGCGCCAAAGGCATTTCAATGGGGCTCGTCAAATGCATGCTGACCGTTAACAAAAACCGCAGCGAGTCCGGTAAAGCGGCTGCTAAATCCCGCATATATCACACGGACAACACAGACAAGTGGTGCGATATGGGCCTCATGTTTGTTCCGTCGCTTGCCGGGCATCCATCGTTCGAAGCGTACCGCAGCACAAGCAGGCTGTATCAGTTCGATTCGTTGCTGAGAGGTGCCGCATGAGCAGGCGAAGAAAATCAGCATGGGACAGACTAGAAGAGAGATTGATATTCAAGAAGACCAGCAGATCACCCCGCAAGCCGAAGTTAACCGCAGCAGAAATCCCAACTTTCAACTACACCGCGACACTGGTCGACAGCATGTGGCTACGCCGCCGCGCAAGGGGTATGCGATGAAATGCTGCAACTGTCCCAAAGAGCTATCAGATAGCGAGTGTTACATCTGCGAATCCTGCAACCGGGAAATTGACCGGCGAGTAGACGAAACCATGGGCAACCAGGAGGAAGAGGATGAGTGAGCGCAACGGAATTTATGAGCGCATAGACGGCAGCCGATACCGAAATATCTACATCGTTGGCGACCTGCACGGCTGCTACAACCGGTTGATGTCTCAGCTTGATGAGTTGGCCTTTGACCGTGACCAGGATTTGCTGATATCCGTTGGTGACCTGATAGACCGAGGGCCGCAAAACGTTGAATGCCTGGATCTGATTACTCAGCCTTGGTTTAAGGCGGTGCGCGGCAACCACGAACAAATGGCAATCGAAGCAGTGAGCGGGCGCGGTGATGTGAATATGTGGTGCTACAACGGAGGTATGTGGTTCTTCCAACTCGACTATGACCAGGAGATTCTGGCCCGAGCGCTGCTATCGAAAGCCGAGTCTCTGCCGCTGATCATCGAAGTGACCACGCCATCCGGAACCGTAGTGGTATCCCATGCTGATTACCCATCGAATGAGTATGAGTTTGGCAAGCCAGTATCGGAGACGAAAACCATCTGGAGCCGTGACCGGTTCAACTCGATTGCTGATGGTGTGACGGGGGAGATTACGGGCGCAGACCATTTCTACTTTGGTCACACACCAACACGCCAGCCAGCTCGCTCGGCAAACCAGAACTATATCGACACCGGCGCAGTGTTCGGACATCTGCTTACCATCGTTCAGATTCAGGGAGGGGAGAATGGCTAAAGGCAAAGCGCCGAAGCCCAAGACCTGCCGCATATGCAAAACCCAATACACCCCTCGCAACACCCTTCAAAAAGTATGTAGTCCATCTTGTGCAATAATACTCGTAAAGCGCAATTCAGAGCTTCAACAAAAGCAATCTGAGGCCAAGGCTCGCGCAGAGTGGAACGAACGCAAGAAAAAGGTAAAGCCGTTAAGCCACTGGATGAATATGACCCAGCGGGCATTTAACGACTATATCCGGGCTAGGGACGAGGGTTGCGGCTGCATAAGCTGTGGCACGACAACGGCAACGGAATATCACGCGGGACATTACCGCACCACGGCGGCAGCGAGCCAGCTCCGCTTCAATGAGGACGGGTGCCATTTGCAGTGCGCCTCCTGCAACGTCCATCACTCCGGCGCTATCACCGCCTACCGCATCAACCTAATAGCGAAAATCGGCCTTGAGCGCGTTCTGGCGCTTGAAAACAACAACACTCCTCACCGATACACCCGAGAAGAACTCGACACGCTCAGGGTGTCGTACAGAGCCAAAACCCGAGCACTTAAAAAACTATCGGAGGCAGCCTGATGGCAACCGTATTTACCGAACTCGAACCAGCAATCGAAGAGGCTCGCTTTATGCGCAAGAAATATCACCGGGACTACGGCGTATTTCAATGCACTGACGTGATGAAAGTAAAGCCAGCTTACAGCGGGATAATGCCGATGTTCACGACCAGGCATGACAAGCAAGGCACGGTTAACACTGAGGTGAGGGTATGAACTTAGACAGCGTTGTTAAATATCACTTCGCCAAATCGACCCAGATAAACGACTCCCCACGCGCCACATCATCCGATACTTTGACCGGCACGGATGTCATGGCAGCAATGGGGATGTGTCAGAGTCGCGCCCCTCTCGGTTATTCAGCATTCCTCGGCAAGATGGAAATCAGTGACAACGAGAAAAGGCGCGCAGTACAGCTATTAACTCAGTACGGAATGAAGCATTGCGACAAGGTTGCAGCCTTACGCAAGCTCAGTAGCAATACTAAGGTGAAGGTTGTGCAAACGCTCGCAAAGTTTGCTTTCAAGGACTATTGCAGATCGGCGGCTGGGGTTGAGCAGTGTGAATGCTGCAAGGGCGCAGGCGTTATCAAGGCAAGGGCCATGGTCATTAAGCACCCAGGGTGCGGCAAGAAAACACCACCCAAGCTTGCTGAAGAGGAAACCCACACGTTATGCCAGAAGTGCAACGGGAAGGGCGAGGTATCGGTGGCCTGCTGCAAGTGCAAGGGGAGAGGCGAAGCCGTTCACAGGGAAGAGAGTGAATTGCAGGGTGTTCCAGTTAAGCGAACATGCAAGCAGTGCCTGGGGCGTGGATACGAGAGGGTGCCCGCGGCTGACGCATTCAGGGCTATTTCTGGCTATGCACCAGGGCTGACTTCTACAGTTTGGGATAAGGCTGTAAAACCATTCTACGAGAAGTTGATTACAGAGTTGCTTGCATCAGAGGAAGAAGCTAATCGCCAACTTGGGAAAGTTACCGGCAATTTTACGTAAAATTGATATCCGGTAACGATTGCTGCTTGCAAAATGCAGAAAGCTAGAATATCATTCTCTAACAGTAGAAATCCGTCTGAGTGTTACGGTGGATTTAAAAAGAGCCTCGCCACCGCGGGGCTTTTTACGTTTTAGCTCCGAAACTGAGCCGTAGCCCCTGGTAATCCAGCTTTCACCTGTGATTGTTATGCTTCAGCCTTCTACAGCCGGGATAGACCGGCAACCATTCAAGCCCGGCCTAATCGCTGGGCTTTTCTATTTGGTGAGGAAGCACATGCGGCATGTGCGCTCGGCTGTTAACCGAAAGGCATAGGGTTCGAATCCCTAACTCACCGCCAAACATAGCCCCACGCCAACGCCAGTCATCAACTGCAAACACCCTTACTGTCTCCGAGTGACTACGGCGTGGCGGCTATCTCCCTATCACACATCAATCACACCCCGCTCATGGGAGGTGAGGACCATGAAAATGAAAGATAACCCTGACCTCTGGCCTGGCATTGTGAATGCCTTAAAGGCGCTATGGCCTGCACTTGGAGGCTCTGCTATTGCCTGCGCTGTTTGTTATGCGCGAATTATTCACGACGGTGAGCGAAGAAAGAACAAGTGGGTAGAGGGGATTCTCTGCGGCCTGCTGGCTTTCAGTGTGTCGAATGGCCTGGTTTATCTCGGAATGCCGGATGGCTCTGATGTTTTCGCCGGTGCCATGATTGGCTTTATCGGAGTTGAGAAGCTCCGTGAATATGCCCTCCGCTTTATCAGCAAGAAAACAGGCAATGGAGAATAGAAGTGATTAAGCAAAAGATTATCGGCGCTTGCAGCTCCAGCGCTCCGTATTTAATGGCAATCCTCATTGCTGGGTGGCTGATCGCTCAAATCAATCAGCGCGCAGATGACGCTGCTTACGCATACCCAACCGCAGTAGTTCAGTACGGTCTCATCAATGCAAAGACTGATGACGAAGTGCTTGCCCTTGTCGAGCGTTGGAAGCGTGATGAGTGGGGTGCTCAAATCGGAGCCTTGCGCGTTCTGTGCAGCAAGTCGGTCGATCGCGTTGAAGCTATCGGCGGCCAAGTGCTTGCAACGAAGATGTGCCGCATTGTTCGCTAATAGGTGATGAAAATGGCTATCAGTAAAAATCTCCAGGCATTTCTCGACATGCTGGCCTGGTCAGAGGGCACATCAACAAGCCCAGCGACAAAGAACAATGGCTATGACGTCATTGTCACCGGCATTGACAAAAAGCCGGAAATTTTCACCGATTACTCCGATCACCCATTCAACAAGGGCCGTCAGTCGAAGGTAATCAACAGCAAAGGGCTGACATCAAACGCCTCTGGTCGGTATCAGTTCATGTTGAAGGATTGGGCGCATTACCGGGCGTTGCTCAACCTTTCGGATTTCGGCCCGGCGTCACAGGATAAGTGGGCTATTCAGCTTATCAAGGAACGCAGGGCGTTAGCAGACATAGAGGCCGGTAAGATTGCCCAGGCTATCAATAATTGCCGGAACATTTGGGCGTCTCTTCCTGGCGCAGGCTATGGGCAGCCGGAGCATAAAGTGGATCTCCTGCTGGCTCAGTACAAAGCAGCGGGAGGAAAGCTTGCATGAAGTGGCCGCTACCGCACTGGCAGATGGCTATCGTGTCGTTGGTGCTCGGCCTGCTGGCTTACTTCGCATATGCCAACCAGGGCTTACGCCATGAACGCGATGGCCTCCAGAAAACAAACGGAGAACTATCCCAAAGCCTCCGCATTCAATCCGACTTACAAATCCGCGCCAGCGCTATCGACACTCATCGCACAAGGGAATTAGCAGATGCCAAAAGTAAGATTGCTGATTTGCAGCGTGATGTTGCCAATGGCGTTAAGCGGCTGCAACTCAACGCCAGTTGTAAATCGGCCTCAGCCACCACCGCCGGCAGCGTGGCTGATGGAACCAGCGCCCGACTTACTGACTCCGCTGAACGGGATTATTTCACCCTCAGAGAGCGAATCGAAACCGCTCGTAGCCAAATAGACGGTCTGCAGGACTACATCAACGATGTATGCCTAGCCAAGTAATCTATCCAATCACTCACGGAGCCAACTGACAGGGATAAGTCGTACTTCAGGAGACTCCCCACAATGGGAATTATTCAAATGACAGAATTACAAGCCATGAACCTGGAGATCTTCCGTTTGGTCATGAGCGATACAGCTGCTGGTGAGAAGGCTATCTCCTTCATCGGTGGCGATCAGTTCAAATATGAGCTGTTCAAGGATGCCTACGCAAAAGCACAGGTAGAAGGCCAGCCGGTGTCACGAGTCGATAAGGCTATCAAGCTGACCGAAGAAGCATTAACAATTTTCCAGCAATAACCATAACATAAGGGAATAAAATGAATTTTGGTGATGCATTAGAAGCCGCTAAAAGTGGCGCAAAAATTTACCGCGAAGGCTGGAATGGTAAAGGCCAGTTTGTTATCGCAATCCCTGGCACTAGTAACGTGCTGCCACGAGAGGGAACCCCATATGCCGATCTTGATATTTCGCCTCTGGGTGTAGTGGATATTGCGCCACACCTTGATTTGAAAAATGCGCAAGGAAATATGCAGCCTGGCTGGGTTCCATCGCAGGGCGATTTGTTCGCCAATGACTGGCTTGCTGAACCTGCTGCATAACCAATTACACAGCCTATTCACCGAGTGGGCTGGATAATGAGTTATCATAATGAATGGCTAGGGTAGCTCCCGAAAAGCGGCATCGTCACCGTCTGCCACTCATCCTTTGACGAGCAACTAAGACGAGGTTGTTATGGGTGATGATAAAAGCCAGTGGATAAGCGTTGAAGAAAGGCTGCCAGAAAGCAAAAAAGATAGATGGTCCGCTGAAGTAATAGCGCTTAGCGATACCGGAGATGTGTTCAAATTAACCTGCATGGGTACATACTGGCAAAGAACACAGGCATTCGTTGATTCTGGATCTGAAAAGATAACCCACTGGATGCCGCTGGTATACCCAGACTAAAAGAGAGGTCGCTAAAATGAAAATTGTAGATAGGAAGACCTTTCTTTCCCTGCCAAAAAACACATTGTTCAGTGTGTTTGAATCCTACTCGTTTGGGCCGCTAAACATCAAAGGTGACAGCCTGAGTAATGATTATTTCTACCAAGAAATACACGACTCAATTGATGTAAAAAATTCAGACGAATTCATCAGCACTCTTTCCTCAGCGAAAGAGAAAGGCACTTCAGTACGCATGGATTTCAACTGCGAAGGTCGTGATGGTTGCTATGAGGATGATGCGTTCTATGCCGTATGGGAAAGGCAGGATGTAGAGGAGCTAATAACGAGGCTTCAGAAATGCATTGAATAGGTCGCTAAGGCGGCCTTTTTTAATGCCTGCGATTTGAGTTAACGAGGATAGAGAGATGGCAGCACCAAAGGGCAACCGATTCTGGGAGGCCCGCAGTAGTCATGGGCGAAACCCGAAATTCGAATCGCCTGAGGCGCTGTGGGATGCATGCTGTGAGTATTTCGAATGGGTGGAGGCTAACCCACTAAAAGAAACTAAAGCATTCGCGTTTCAAGGCGTAGTGACAAAAGAAGAATTACCTAAGATGCGAGCAATGACCATCGTCGGGCTATGCATTTTCCTCGATATAGCCCGATCTGCCTGGTACACATTCAAGGCGATGGAAGGTTTTTCGGACATCACTACGCGAGCAGAAGAAATCATCTACAACCAGAAGTTCTCCGGCGCAGCAGCCGACCTACTGAACGCAAACATCATCGCCCGTGACCTGGGCCTCAAAGAGCAGTCGCAAGTTGAAGACGTGACACCTGATAAGGGAGATCGCGATAAGCGCCGCTCTCGGATTAAGGAGTTACTCAGCCGTGGTGGAAGAAGCGATCCTTGATGAGCTGACAGAAGACGAGCAGATAGAGTTGCTTGAACTCCTGGAGGCCGAAGCAGATTACAGGGCCACTCATCAGCTTTACGAGTTTGCTCCGTATGGCAAGCAGAGGGAGTTTATAGAAGCTGGTGCAGATTACCCTGAACGATGCTTTATGGCAGGTAACCAGCTTGGTAAATCATTCACCGGTGGCGCAGAGGTAGCATTCCATCTCACAGGGCGCTACCCAGGCACCGCTGGCTATCCAAACGATGGTGCATGGCAGGGTGATTGGGGCGGTAAGCGTTTCTATGAACCAGTGGTGTTCTGGATCGGCGGGGAGACCAACGAAACAGTAACTAAGACCACTCAGCGCATTCTCTGTGGACGTATCGAAGAGAACGACGAGCCTGGCTATGGTTCAATCCCCAAAGAGGACATCATCAGTTGGAAGAAGTCGCCTTTCTTCCCGAACCTTGTCGATCATCTCCTGATTAAGCACCACAATGCCGATGGCGTTGAGGATGGCATTTCCATCTGCTACTTCAAGCCGTACTCACAAGGCCGAGCTCGTTGGCAGGGTGACACCATTCATGGCGTATGGTTTGACGAAGAACCGCCTTACCCCATCTACAGCGAAGGGCTGACACGTACAAACAAATACGGCCAGTTCTCAATGCTGACATTTACCCCCCTCATGGGTATGTCGCAGGTCGTAGAGAAGTTTATCAAGAACCCCAGCAAGGCGCAGAAGGTTGTCAACATGACAATCTACGACGCCGATCACTACAGCGACGAGCAGAAAGAACAAATCGTTGCCTCATACCCAGAGCATGAGCGCGAGGCTCGTGCCAAAGGCATACCGACGATGGGTAGCGGTCGAATCTTCCAGATACCGGAAGAGACGATCAAGTGCCAGCCGTTCGAATGCCCTGATCACTTCTACGTTATCGACGGTCAAGACTTCGGATGGGGTCACCCGCAGGCTCACATTCAGCTCTGGTGGGATAAAGACGAGGACGTTTTCTATCTCGCAAGGGTGTGGAAGAAGTCAGAGAACACAGCCGTGCAAGCTTGGGGTGCTGTTAAGTCGTGGGCCAGCAAGATACCAGTAGCCTGGCCGCATGACGGACATCAGCACGAGAAGGGCGGCGGTGAGCAGCTAAAGGTTCAGTACGCAGACGCCGGTTTCCAAATGCTGCCAGAACACGCTACGTGGCCTGATGGCGGTAACGCCGTAGAGCCAGGGCTTGCTGAGCTGCGTGACCTCATGCTCGATAGCCGGTTCCGGGCATTCAACACTTGCGAGCCATTCTTCGAAGAGTTCCGCCTCTATCACAGAGATGCGAACGGAAAGATTTCCAAGACAAACGACGACGTCATTGATGCCGTTCGATATGCCTACATGATGCGACGTTTCGCCAAGATGATGCGCGACATCAGAAAGCCAAAAGAAAAGAAAATGCCCGCCCCAATTAAGCCGATTCCACGAGGTAGATAATGGCTGATGATGACAAGCTGCAAGCAATCCTGACGCTGTTTGATCGGGATTGGATGTCTAGCGATGAAGCCAGAACCGAAGCGACCAACGATCTGTTCTTTAGTCGTGTGTCGCAGTGGGATGACTGGCTGAACCAATACACAACGCTGCAATACCGTGGCCAGTTCGATGTAGTCCGTCCGGTAGTGCGCAAACTCGTCGCAGAGATGCGGCAGAACCCGATTGATGTCCTGTATCGACCGAAAGATGGCGCAGCGCCTGATTCCGCTGACACGCTTATGGGCATGTATCGCACTGACATGCGGCACAACTCGGCGAAGATTGCCGTTAACATCGCAGTGCGTGAGCAGATAGAGGCCGGTTTCGGTGCCTGGCGCATTGTTACCGAGTACGAAGACCAAGACCCGACCAGCAATAACCAGGTGATCCGCCGCATCCCAATTCACGAAGCGGCATCACACGTCATCTGGGACAGCAACAGTAAGCTGATGGACAAGTCTGACGCCAAGCATGTAACGGTGATTCAGCCGCTCAGCATTGCCGGGTGGGAATCGTTCGCCGCTGATTATGGCTTTGACGCTGACAACATCCCAGATTTCCAGATCCCGGATAGCAACTGGTTATTCCCATGGCTGAACAAAGATGTCGTTTACGTCGGTGAGTTCTACGAGGTCGAAGAGAAGAAAGAGACTGTATTCATCTATCAAGATCCGCTTGGTGGTGAGCCGGTCAGCTACTTCAAGCGCGACATTGCCGATGTAATTGATGAGCTGGCAGAGTCCGGCATGGTGAAAGTCGGTGAGCGCAAAGTTAAGCGTTGCCGTGTCTACAAGACGATCCTCACCAGTTCGGCAATCCTCAAGTCACGCGAGTTAATAGCCGGTGAGCACCTGCCAATCGTGCCAGTCTATGGAGAATGGGGCTTTGCTGGTGACAAAGAGGTGTACGAGGGCGTTGTCAGGCTGACGAAAGACGGCCAGCGCCTGCGCAACATGATCATGAGCTTTAACGCCGATACGGTAGCTAGAACGCCGAAGAAGAAACCTTTCTTCTGGCCGGAGCAAATCGCCGGTTACGAGCACATGTATAGCGGCACGGACGATTACCCGTATTACCTGGTAAACCGCACTGACGAAAACAGCGGCGACCTGCCGGCGCAACCTATCGCCTACATGGAGAACCCGGAAGTATCGCAGGCCAGCGCATACATGTTGGAAGCAGCCACCAATGCAGTGAAAGAAGTGTCGCAGCTTGGCGTTGATTCTGACGCAGCCAACGGGCAAGTGGCATTCGACACGGTCAACCAACTGAACATGCGGGCCGACCTGTCAACGTATGTGTTCCAGGACAACCTGGCCACAGCCATGCGCCGTGACGGGCAAATCTACGCATCCATGGTTAACGACATCTACGACGTTCCCCGCACCGTTATGACCACGCTACCTGATGGCAGCGAGAAAGACGTGCAGCTGATGTCTGAGGTTATCGACTACCAGACCGGGCGGTCGATTGTGCTTAACGATGTCCGTGGCCGGTATGAAACCTATACCGATGTTGGCCCGTCATTCCAGAGTATGAAGAGCCAGAACCGAGCGGAGATCCTTGAACTGCTGGCCAAGGTTCCACAGGGTACGCCTGAGTTCCAAATGCTCATGCTGCAATACTTCACGCTGCTTGATGGCAAGGGTGTGGAAATCATGCGCGAGTACGCCAACAAGCAACTCGTCACGATGGGCCTCAAGAAACCTGAAACACCTGAAGAAATTGAGATGGTGCAGCAGGCGCAGCAGAAGCCGCAAGAACCAAGTGCTGAGATGGTTCAGGCGCAGGGCGTATTGCTTACCGGTCAAGCCGATTTGCAGAAAGCCCAGAACGACCAGGCTCGCATTCAGGTTGATGCATTCAAAGCACAATCTGATGCACAAGTGGCAGCGGCGAGAGTTGTTGAAATCCTCGCATCTGCTGACAGCACCAAGAAACAAGACGTCATCAACGCACTCAAGTTGCTTGGCGACTTCCAGAATAAGCAGGGCGACGCAGCCCGCGCTGACGCTGAGCTTGTCCTCAAAGGGCAAGAGCAACTCCACTCAAAACGCATGGACTTAGCCGGTCTCATGCAGCAAGCAATGCAACCTTCCGGCAGAGCAGCCGAGATTCCTCAATAAGAGAGAGCTAGACATGGACACAACCACCGAAATTCAGGCAACTGAAGAACAATCCCTGCCCGTTACCCAACAGGCGGCACCTGTAGTTAATCAGCCAGACGTTAATGCCAACTCTGGCGAAGGGCAGGAACAGGGCTTCGAGATTGTCCTGAGTGGCGATGAGAAACAGAAACAAGACCCGGCAACCAACGCGCAATTTGCAGCGAAACGTCTGGAGCGCAAGCGTCAACGTGAGCTTGAGCAACAGATGGAATCTGTGAAGCGTGGCGAGGTGCCGGAGAACCTACGGGTTACCCCTGAATTGCCAAAGCAGCCAGACGTAAAC
This sequence comes from Serratia sp. JSRIV004, assembly GCF_019968705.1. Taxonomy (NCBI): domain Bacteria; kingdom Pseudomonadati; phylum Pseudomonadota; class Gammaproteobacteria; order Enterobacterales; family Yersiniaceae; genus Serratia; species Serratia sp. JSRIV004. The sequence continues at coordinate 1,722,485 of NZ_CP074140.1, forward strand.
GACTTCCTTTCGGATGAGGCGCTGGCTAAGTACGACTATGACCAATCTCGCGCCCTGGCGGCATTCAGCGCCGCTAATAGCGATTGGCAGGTCAAGGCTATGGATGCTCGCAGCAATGGCGTAGCAGAGCAAGGCCGCAAGATTCAGGAGTTCACCCAGCAGTCAGCGCATTACGCCGATGCAGCCCGCAAGCACTATGACGCGGCGGAAAAGCTCAACATCCCTGACTTCCAGGATAAAGAGGACGCATTCATGCAGTTGGTGCCGCCGCAAGTTGGTGCCGACATCATGGCGCTTTTCCCTGAGAAATCCGCCGCGCTCATTTACCACCTGGGCTCAAACCCAGAGAAAGTTCGTGGCCTCCTGGCTATGAACGGGCAGCAAGCGCTGATTGAACTCACTCGGATATCAGAACGTTTAACTCTCAAGCCTCGCGGTAAGCAAGTATCCGGCGCACCTGCGGTTGATGAGCCTATCAATGGCTCAGTCACTGCGGCAAACGTGGCCTCTCTCCAGAAGAAGATGGAAGAGGCCGCAAGTAAGGGAGACACGGAGACCTACCGCAAGATTAAAAATCAGATTAAAGGAATCAAATAATGGCTCTTAACGAAGGTCAAGTAATCACCTACATGGTCGATGAGATTATCGAGACCGTGGAAAACCTCACGCCAATGGCTCAGCGCGTTGGCAAATACACACCGCCAGCTGGTGACATGCAGCGTTCACAGAACACCGTGTGGATGCCGCTGGAGCAAGAAGCACCAACACAACAGGGCTGGGATTTGACCGGGCAGGCTACCGGCATCCTGGAGCTGTCTGTTAAGTGTAACATGGGCGTACCGGATAACGACTTCTTCACACTGCGCGCCGATGACCTGCGTGACGAGCGTTCACTGCGTCGCCGCATCCAGGCATCCGGCCAGAAACTGGCTAACAACGTGGAAACCTCGATCGCCAAGCAAGCGGTTGAAATGGGCTCCCTGGTTGTTACCAGTGCTGACCCTATCGGCTCAGCAACTACTGGCTGGGATTTCATTTCCGAAGCGGAAGCACTCATCTTCTCTCGTGAACTGAATCGCAGCTCTGGCTTGTCTTACTTCTTCAACCCAACCGACTACCGTGGTGCAGGGCAGGATTTGACCGGCAAAGACTTTTTTGGCCGCATTCCTGAAGAAGCATACAAGTCAGGCACCATCCAGCGCCAGGTGGCAGGCTTTAACGACGTGCTCCGCTCTCCGAAAATGCCAACTCTGCCAGCTTCAACGGCGACCGGCATCACTGTGGCTGGTGCGCAGAAGTTCAAGCCTCAAGCGTGGGTTGCTGATACCGATGGCAACCGTGAGAACGTGGACAACCGCACCGCAGTGGTTACGCTGAGCTCCGGCACTGGCCTGAAGCGTGGCGACAAGATCTCCTTCACCGGCGTCAAGTTCCTGGCTCAGATGGCGAAGAACGTGCTGACTCAGGACGCGACTTTCTCAGTCGTTGCCGTGAACGGTGCGCAGGTAACCATCACGCCTAAGCCGGTAGCTCTGGATGACACAACCCTGCTGCCGGAAGAGAAAGCTTACGCCAACGTTAATACCTCCCTGGCTGACACAATGACGGTGAACATCCTGAACACCACGACCGCACAGTCAAACGTGTTCTGGGCTGATGATTCTATCCGCCTGGTGTCTCAGCCGATCCCAATCAACCACGAATTGTTCTCTGGCATGAAAACCCAGAGCTTCGCAATTCCAAACGTTGGGATTAACGGCGTCGTGGCCTATCAGGGCGATATCAGCACCCTGACCGGCAAGTGCCGTATTGCGCTGTGGTATGCGCCGACAGCGGTTCGGCCGGAAGCAATCGGCGTGGGCTTGGCAAATCAGGCATAACCAAAGGGGCTTCGGCCCCTTTCTTATTTGGAGCAGAACATGACACAGATGGTATTTCGCCATGGCGACACAAAGAAATGGAAAGGCGTCGGTTATGACTGGGCGATCATTCCAAAGGATGAGGTGCAGGAATATCTCGATGCAGGCTGGTTTGCACATCCGGATGAATTGTTGAAATCATCTGCTGAGCCTGAGCCTGAGCCTGAGCCTGAGCCTGAGCCTGAGCCTGAGCCTGAGCCTGAGCCTGAGCCTGAGCCTGAGCCTGAGCCTGAGCCTGAGCCTGAGCCTGAGCCTGAGCCTGAGCCTGAGCCTGAGCCTGAGCCAAAGAAGAAACCCGGCCGCCAAAAGAAGGTGAGCACTGATGAACCTGACAACGAAGGGTGATCTGGTTAATGCGGCCCTGAGAAAAATCGGCATCGCATCAAATGCCACGCTGACCGACGTCGAGCCGCAATCAGTCGAGGACGCTGTGAATGACCTCGAAATGATGATGGCAGAATGGTACGAGGACGGGAATGGGATCGACGTTGGCTATCTGTTCTCTGCTGATGATGTTGCGCCAGACCCTGGTGATGACCACGGCTTGAAAATCGGACACCTCAGCGCCGTTTATCACAACCTCGCTGTGCGCATCGCCCCCGATTACGTGATGGAAGCGATGGGGAAAGTTGTCGCCACCGCCCGTTACGGCAAAGAGCTTCTCGTTAAATCATCAGCGGCCAGCAAGGCCAAGAAAGCCAAAGCCCAGGCAGGTTATCCGAATCGCATGCCAATCGGCTCTGGTAACCGGCTATTAACGCTGAACGGCCATAACTATTTCCACAATAGGGATGAAGATAATGCCGACGACTCAACTCCCCCTGGCTAAAGGACTCGGAAAAGACTACCGCAACGCTGACTATGTTGATCTGCTGCCGGTGAATATGTTGGCGACACCGAAAGAAGTCCTGAATGCGTCCGGCTATCTAAGGTCGTTTCCTGGCATAGCCAAGCGGTCGGATGTCGCTGGCACATCGAGAGGGGCTGAGTTCAACACAGTTCAGAGCGTGGTTTATCGGGTGCTTGGCGGGAAGATTTATAACGCCAGCACCGAGCGCGGTGATGTAGCCGGGAGTGGTCGCGTTAGCATGGCACACAGCGCCACCAGTCAGGCTGTAGGCGCTAACGGTTCAATGACGCTATATCGCTATGACGGAACAAATAAAACACTACAGAACTGGCCTGAGAGCATCGGTGATGTGACATACGCCCAGTACGACATTGGCTACGTTCGTGACATATGCCGGGCAAGGGGGCGATATGTGTGGGTGAAGAATGACACTCAACTGTTCGGCGTCACAGATTTAGAGGACGAGTCTCATCCTGACCGCTTCCGTCCGTTCTATAGTGCTGAGTCTCAGCCTGACGGGATTATCGGCTGCGGCGTGTGGCGTGACTTTGTGGTGATGTTTGGCAGCAGCACCATTGAATACTTCTCTCTGACCGGCGCAACAGATGCGACGTCCGCAATTTACGTTTCCCAGCCATCACTGATGGTGCAGAAGGGAATTGCAGGAACCTATTGCAAAACTGAGTTTATGGACTCATTTGCATTCATCAGCAACCAGGCTACCGGTGCGCCTTCGATTTATGTCATCAACTCCGGCCAAACTCAGGTTATTGCCTCTGCAACGGTAGAGAAGATTTTACGGGAATACAGCGCGGATGAAATTGGGGCCGGAGTTATGGAAACGGTGCGCTTTGATTCACACGAGCTATTGCTAGTTCACTTACCACGCCATGTGCTTTGTTATGATGCATCTGCTGGTCAAAACGGTGCGCAGTGGTGCATTTTGCGCACAGGGCTTTTTGATACTGCACATCGCGCTATCGATTATATGTATGAAGGCAATCAGATCAGCGTTGGAGATAAAAACGAGCCTCAAACAGGTGCGTTAAAGTTTGATTCTTCAGCTCAATATGACAAGCAGACCGAGCACCTGCTGTTTACCCCGATGTTCAAGGCCAATAACGCCAGGGTGTTCGACTTCGAACTGGAAGCGGCTACCGGGGTATCGCAATTCGCTGAGCGGTTATTCATCTCTGCAACCGCAGATGGCTCTAACTATGGCCGAGAGCAGATGATTGACGCCAACGCACCGTTTATATACGACAAGCGCGTCCTGTGGCGTCGTATAGGCCGAGCTCGCAAGAATATCGGGTTCAAGGTTAGGGTAATTACTCGCTCTCCTGTGACGCTCTCAGACTGCTCTATACGGGTGGAATAATGGCTGATGACAACTTAAACGTGCCTGTCATCGTGCAGGCCACGCGCATTGACGCAACGCTACTCCCTAAAATCTTCTCGCAGCCTTACTTTCTCTACGTTGTTCAGCAGGGAACAGACCTGGGTAATGTAGCGGGAAAGGCAAACGAAGCCGGGCAGGGGGCCTGGGATGCTCAGGTGAAAAACGACGAGCAGGATTTGGTACTTGCTGACCATGAAGTACGCCTGGATGCTGCAGAAGCAACTCTGATTAACCATGAGGCGCGAATTACCGCAGCAGAAGCGACGCTGGTAAATCATGAAGCTCGCATCACGGCAGCCGAGGCTGAGCTGGCCGACCACGAAACACGCATCACCCAGAACACGACCGACATCGCAGCCCTCACCGTGAGGATGGTGACTGCCGAAAGCGCCATCACTGGCTTGCAGACCAACGTTGCCACGCTGACAACGCGAGTTACCACGGCAGAGGGCAATATTGTCACCCTGCAAACGAACCTTACCGCACTGACAGTGCGTGTAACGACTGCCGAAACCAATATCACCAACTTGCAAGCCAGCGTGACGTCGCTACAAACGCAAGTGACAGCACACGGTACACGCTTAACCGCGCTGGAATACAAAACCACGCGCAAGAAGTCAGAACTTACATTTACCGGTATATCACTCAACATCCCGACTACAGCTACGAACCTGGTCACGCTGCTGAAGGCATTAACGCCAACATCAGGCACCTTCGCGCCGTTCTTCGACACTACCGCTGACAAGATGGTCGTTTTTAACGAAAACAAAACGGTCAACTTTAAGCTGTCGATTATCGGCACCTGGACTGGCGGAACGACAAACCGGTCTATGCAGCTGACATTCTCCGGAGCTGTTCCTGACACTCTGGTTGTCAGTCGGAACGCCGCTACGGCAACTGACAATATCCTCATGGCGACATTATTCAGCGTTGACCAGGGCGGATTCCTGGCCACAAACGGCAGCACGATGACCATCCAATCCAACGGCTCAGCCTTCACGGCTACCACCATCAAGATGATCGCGGAGCAGTAATGACCCCCATAGACAAAATAACAGGCTCACGCCTTATGCGGCTATGGGGCGTTCCGTCGTGGCCAGAAATTGAGGCCGATTATCTGCTCTGGAACGGCGTCGGTGTGTTTGTCCTGCTGGATTTTGGCGACCACGTGGATATGCACATGGCGATGAAGAATGGCGAGCGTCACCGCTGCCGGGATGCTGTCGCGGATGTTTTGGCGCGAATAGGCCCACGTGAGGTTCACGCTCCGATCCTGGCCGAGTGTCGGCATGTTTGCAATCTAGCGCGCAAGTTCGGGTTTATCGAAACGTTCAGAGGGGCTGTGGAATTTATCGACAACTCCACTGGCGAATTAATTTTAATGAAGAGGTATCCAGATGGGCGGAATTGTTAGCGGTATCGGTGGCGCAGTAAGCGGAATCCTTGGTGGCATTGGCGCTAATAAGGCCGCCAATCAGCAGCAGAAGGCCCAAGATGAGGCGATGAGCCAGCAGCGTGAGGGGTATCAGAACGCAGTCGGCTGGATGACTCCTTACGAAAAAGCTGGACAGACTGGCTTGGCCGGATTGCAAGGTTTGGCAGGTCAACCTATCGACCGCAACGCCTTGCTGACACAGTATTATAAGAGCCCTGAATATGCCCAGATGGCAAATGCTGGCAGATATCAGCAAATGGCGGCCGCAGAGGCAACGGGTGGTTTGGGGTCGACAGCTACCGGCAATGGATTGTCTGCATTATCTGCAACTCTAGGTCAAAACTACCTGGCGGATATGACTAATCAGCAGCAGACGATGTATAGCCAACTTATGGGCTTGTCTGGTCTGGGGGCTCAATCTGCCAACGCCCTCGGTAACTGGGCCATGAACCAGGGCAATACGATGGCTGGCATGGAGCAGCAGAAAGGTCAAATCCTGGCAGGTAAGTCAGCGATCCCTTGGCAAACAGCAGCCAGTGCCAACTCCAGCATCAATAACGGCGCCTCGCAAGACATGAACTCTTTCGGCAACATGTTCTCATCATTCGGGGGGTTATTCTAATGGCTCTTGAACGATTGCAGGGGCTTGGCGGGCCTATTAATTACGTCGAATCGATGGTTCCTGATTTTCGGCGCGAAGCTCTGATGGAAACCCAAAACCGGATGGGTCAGCAGCAGGTGGCCAGCCAGCAAATGCAGAACCAGCAACAGTTGCAGGAAAACCAGCGCCGTCAGGAATTCTATAGCGCTATTGGCAGCGCCACCCCTGAGCAACTTCCCGCATTACGCCGCCAGTTTCCTGAGTTTGCGCAGAACATTCAGCAGGAGATCGGCATTCAGGGCGCCGAGCACGCGGCCTTTGTCCACGGCGCACTCAATAAATTGTCTGTGGCTGCATCAAGCGGCAACCCACAGCAGCTACAGGCCACAATTCAACAGAACGGCCCAGCGTTGGCATCTATGGGGGTTTCGCCAGAGCAAGCCATGCAGTTGTACCAGCAGGATCCGGCGCGCTTCAATGGCATTCTCAACGCCGCCCGCCTTGCGACGCTGCCAATGGAAAAGCAGTTTGATATTCAGAGCAAGGAAGCAGATCGCGGTGTAACCATGCGAGGTCAGGACATTTCCGCAGAAACTGCGCGACGGGGGCAGAACCTTTCGCACAGCGCGCAGATGGCCCGATTAAACCATGACAAGATGGTTTACAAACAGTCTCAGGCGCAACTTGCTCGAGCTGGTGCTGCTGAAGATATGGATGTTGTAGCCCTAAACTCACAAATCGCGTCAACTGGTATGGACCCGTTAACGGGAAAGCCAGCGACAGGCGCTAGGATGGGGCAGGCTAAAAAATGGCTTGATGGCAACAATGGCTATAACGACGCCCTGATCACGGGTGAACGCGGGATCGAGAAGGTTGACGCCCTGCTAAATAAGAAGTCGCTTGATGGTGTCGGAAGGGTTGAGGGTCGCCTTCCAGATATGACTACATCATCAGAAGGGCTAGCCACCCGCAATACCATTGAAGAGCTAAAATCCGGTGCTTTCGTGCAAAACGTTCAAGCACTAAGAGGCATGGGCGCACTATCCAACGCTGAAGGTAGTAAGCTGGAGAACCTCATCGCCAAATTAGATATTACGCAGCCTGAAGAGGTGGTCAGAAAGCAACTGCAAGAGATCAGAGGTCAATACTCTGTTTTGCAAAAGGTGGCAGATAGGGAAGCTCAAACGATGGGCTATAGCTCAGCCGGTTACGACACCTATGTGTCTGGGCGCAAGGCTCAACGCGAGCAGGAGCAGGCGGGAAATAGCTTGCCAACATACTCAGGAAAGCCGCAACAAGAAGCAGTGGCAGAGCGTGCAATTAGTGGCGTTAGTGATGGGGCAACTGCTACCAACCCGCGTACGGGGCAAAAATTAGTATATAGGGGTGGACAATGGCAGCCAATGTAGGATTACCAGAAGGTTTTGTGCTGGATGACACGCCGCCACAACAAGGCGCTGAACTTCCAGAAGGCTTTGTATTGGATGGTGAACCACAGGAACCACTCAACTCTTATGCTCAGGGTATGGCGAACACTAACGCAACTCTTGCGCAGAGCCGCGACGCTGATACAGCGGCGGCTAAAGGATTCAGGGAGCGAGCCATTGATGCAGTTACGGGCAAAAGCCAAATGACGCCTGAGCTTGAAGGTTTGCAGAATGTTGGCGCAGCGCCTGAGCTTAATGAGTGGTCAATGAATGCCCTCAAAGCTGGCATAGGTCAGCTTTTTGGCTCTGATGCCTCACAAATGAAGATATTGCAGAGCATGGGCGGGAAGCTCAGCCAGGACTCGAAAGGCAATGTTGTCGTATCACTGCCATCGGGTGACTATGCATTAAACAAGCCTGGAATTTCCCCCCAGGACGTAACTTCATTTTTGGCAAATGCTGTGGCTTTCACCCCGGCAGCTAGAGGGGCTACAATTCTTGGGGCAGGGGCTAAGTCAGCCGCAACGGATGTAGCCTTGCAGGGCGCTGCACAGGCGGCGGGCGGCGAGCAGATAGACCCATTGCAAACTGCTTTTTCTGCTGGCATCGGTAGCGTTGGTAAAGCGGCGGAGCGCGGAATTAGCGCTTTAACTCGCGCAACCAGAGGGGCAATTGCGCCAGAACAACAGGCCGCTATTGATTTCGCCAAGCAAAATAACCTGCCTCTAATGACAACCGATGTATTGGAGCCTAAAACAAACGTAGGGCAACAGGTTAGAACGCTCGCCGAAAGGATTCCATATGCAGGAACTGGCGGGCAAAGAAGGACTCAGCAAGAGGCTAGAGAAAAGCTTGTTAAGACTTTTAGTGATGAGGTTGGCGGAATCTCAGACGATGCCCTGTATAGATCTGCTAGTGCAGGACAGCAGCAGTTTATCAAAGCTGCCGGTCAGCGTTATGACCGTGTTATAAATGCGATGGGTGATACCCCGGTTGATATCAGTGGAACTACAAAGGCCATTGATGATCAGATAGCCAGATTAACCAGGCCAGGTGCATCGCAAGACCGCTCTGCAATTAATGTTCTCAAGCAATACAAGGATGATATTACCAGCGGGACTAACAATTTAAGGCTTGCCCGTGATAACAGAACTGACCTGAGAAAACGGTTTATGGCCGCTCCTGATGAGGTTGATCGCGACGTACTTGAGAAGGCATTAGAGCCGATTTACAAGGCGTATACTCAGGACATGGCAAAGGCCGTTAGTAAAAAATTAGGCCCAGAGGAAGCTGGAAAGCTTTACCGGGCCGACAGGTCATGGGCTAAGTTCAATGACATGATGAGCAACACTCGCGTTCAAAAGGCAATACAGACTGGCAGGGTTAATCCTGAGGATGTATCCAAGCTGATATTCAGCCAGAAGGCCGCTGATCGGTCCCAATTATTCAGGCTTCTTGATGATAAAGGGCGACAGAATGCGCGGGGGGCCCTTGTACAAAATGCGGTAAACAAGGCAACGGATGCATCAGGAAATGTAAGCGTTGAGAAGTTTATCAACGAACTACATCGCACACGTAAGCAGGCTGGTTCTTTCTTTAAAGGAGAGCACGGGAAGCGTCTTGAAGGGGTGGTTAAATACCTCGACTCGACAAGAGAGGCAGCAAAAGCTGCTGCCAGCCCTTTGACGGGGCAGATGTTCGCCAGCCCTACAGCACTGGCCGCTGCTTTGGCTTCATATGCTAACCCGGTAGCCGCAAAGGTGGCGGCTGGAGCGGCTGGTGTTGGCCTTTCAGGTAGAGCCTACGAGTCAAAACTAACACGTAACGCCCTGCTAAGATTGGCTAACACCCCACGCGGGAGCGCTGCATACGAAAAGAACATTGAGGCGGTAACAAGAGCCTTAAGTGTTAATGCCCAAATAGAAAATAGATAGGGTAAAGCCAGGGATGGCTAAACAGTTCTTTGTGCTAATTTTTCAAGTTTTTTTTCTATTTCGACAACTTTCTTGGATACTTGGTATGGTTCGAGATCTTCGAGAGCTGTGACACGCTTCTTAAGTGCTACCATTTCAGCGTAGAGAGCACAACATGCGATACTTAAAATAAAAATAACTAAACCAACCATCCCAACCTCCTATGACTTTGCCTTTGGCACAAACTCGAACTTCTCAGATAGAGATTTTACAGCAGATTTCAGCGCTTCTTCAGTAGCAATGTTAACAATTTTACTCAACTGTTTCTCTGACATGATCACCGTGTCAGCCTCTTTCTCGGGCAAAAAGTCATCATCCCACGCTATGACCTTGGCTTTGAGAGCATCCTCTAGGATTTGCACGATCTCCGAGTTCATCGACCGCCCGTTAGCCTTGGCTCGCTCGGCTATGGCATCACGCATTCCGTCAGGCATTCTTACCGTAAATCGCTCGATAAAATTCTGGTCTTCTTTTTCAGTCATTTTCATGGGCCGTAATTATTTATGCAAAACAAGGTAGCATCATATTGACATCACCCACAATGACATCATAATGATGTCAGGCATCAAAATGATGCTATCAGAAAAGGAGGCAGCAAATGCAAGATGTACTTTATACCGGGCGCAAGAACGATAGCTTTCAGCTTCGCTTGCCTGAGCGCATGAAAGAGGATATCCGCCGCATGGCAGAGATGGATGGCATTTCGATTAACTCTGCGATTGTGCAGTGTTTGGCGCGTTGCTTGCGTGAGGAAAGGGCGAATGGTCAGTAAAAACAGCGAAGCCCAGAAGTGCGCTAACACTCTGGGCCTCTCATCGAACAAATCCGACAAAGGAAATATCGACATGCACATTGTAGCAAAATCAGACTTCAACTTCCAAGGTAAAGCATTGGTTCCTGTTTCTAACATCACTGGCACATGGCTTACCTCATCGGATCTTGCGAAAGCGCTGGAGTACTCAAACAGCCGCGCTGTAACGATGATCTACAACAAGTACGCCGATGAGTTTTCCAGCGGGATGACTCAGGTACTCGAAGTGAGTACCTCAGGAAACTACCGCAAAAAGGTTCGCGTTTTCTCCTTGCGCGGCGCACACCTGATCGCCATGTTCTCCCGCACCGATGTAGCCAAAGAGTTCCGCCGCTGGGTGCTGGATATTCTGGACCGAGAAGTTGCGCATTCACCGATAGCAAAACAGTTCACAGATGAAGAGCTGATTAACCTGTCCTATATGTGGATCTGGATGGATAAAAGCCAGCGCGTGAGCAAGGCGATTTACCCGGCAATGAAGCAGATCGGCTCTACCTTCTCTGGGTACTTTTACGACATGGGCCATGAGACACGCTATATGACAGAAAAAGCACGTGAAGCGCTGATCCGTGAGACGGCAAATATCGACAAGAACGGCATTCACGCATGTCACGCAGCACCAATGCTGGACAAGCTGAACGGTAAAAAGGAGTTGCACTGATAGGCGTATGGGATGACGCAAATAAAAACCGCCAGTGTGGAGCTGGCGGCCGTGTCAAAACTGAAATAGGAAATCAATATGACTTCATTAACTGTAGCAAAAGCAAGATCTGTTGTCACTAAAATGTCAAGCCGTGAGATTGCGGCGCTGACCGGCAAGCGTCACGATAACGTCATGGCAGACTGTCGGAAAATGCTGGATGCGCTCAATCTTCAATCTCCTGAGTTCTTAGGAGATTACCAAGACGCTAAAGGGCGTACCTACCAAGAGTTCTGGTTAGACCAAGACCTGACACTCACACTGATGACCGGCTACAGCATCCCCTTGCGTCATAAGGTGGCAAAGCGCTGGCGTCAACTGGAAACCGGAGAAACTCTGCCGACCAAAAGCAATAGCGGCCTGCCTGAGTATCGTCGTGCTCGCACACTGAAGATGTCGGTTGAGGCGGTAACTAGTCTGTTTGACCTGATGCCACACCTTAGCCCAGAAGCCAAGCAGTGCGCAGCGGCGAACATCATCAATCCCGTTGCTGGCTTTGATGCCATCCCGCTGCCGGTTATCGAAGAGCACTATCATACAGCTGGCGAAGTTGGCGAAATGCTGGATGTGTCAGCCAACAAAATCGGTCGCCTCGCAAATGCGAACAACCTCAAAACTGAACAGTACGGCAAATTCTTCTTGGACAAGTCGGCGCACTCAAGCAAGCAGGTCGAGGCGTTCCGCTACAACGCCAACGGGGTAGAGGCGCTACGTCATCTCATTCACGGTGCTGATGTGGCATAGTATTTACAGAAGGCAAGACCATAACCTAACCCGCCGCGAGCGGGTTATTTTTTATCAGCATACATCTGCACGAGCGTTTCGAAAACCATCTTCTTGACGGTTTCAGCCTGCTGATCGGCTAACTTTTCCGTGTCGCTCCGGTAGCCTGCAACGGGTGACGGCTGCGCAAGGGCATCACGTACGATCTGCACAAGTTCGGCATTGAGAGAGCGGCCGTTCAGTGACGCACGTTGCTTAACCTTATCTTTCAGTTCTTTTGGTAGGCGCAAATTGAATTGCGGGTCATCTCTGGCCATAAGTTGATACCTCACACAAGGTGGATCGGCATCATATGATCTACTGTTTTTATTCACAATAAGACCACTGTGGTCTGAAAACCATTAACAAAAACCACTGCAAGCCGCGCCTTGTGTGGCTTCCACACGCCTGGAGAAAACTAAATGGCCGATCCTATCGTCCCCAATGTTGTTGTATCAATGCCGTCACAACTCTTTACGCAGGCAAGAGCATTTAAAGGAAATGCTAAGGGCAAGGTTTATATAGGCCTAATCGATACCGACCCGACAATCCCAGAAAATCAGATCCAGGTATATCTGCAAAACGAAGATGGAAGTGTTGTGCCAGTCTCGCAACCGGTTGTCATTAACGCCGGTGGTTATCCGGTTTATAACGGGCAAATCTCAAAATTTGTGACCGTAGAAGGCCACAGCATGGCTGTATACGACGCTAACAATGTGCAGCAGTTCTACTTCCCTAACATCCTAAAGTACGATCCTGACATGCTCAGGCAAGCGCTGATAGCGCCAAATGGTACAATTAACGTTGGGTTTGGGGACTCGCTGCTAACCTCTTCAATCCCGTTAACTCTCGAATACTTTGGCGCGGTCGGCAATGGAACCGCAGATGATACTGAAGCTGTTAGCCGAGCGATGCAGTGGGTTACCGGTGGAAGCAACCGGCACTTAACAAGCGGGAAAGGCACCGGATATCGGCTAACGTCAACTGTCGTTGCAGATTTTGCGGGGCGTGTTGAGTGTTCAGTTATTATCAAAAGCCCATTCTTGCCAGCTAATGGCATCGGGACTGCGCTCAAGTTCGTCAATACTCGCGACAGCGTATTCTTCTTCTCCGTGCATGGCGGCGGCGGGGCCTCATCTTCTCCAGATTACTCACAGGCAGATCCAGTTTCTGTGCAGCAGGCCTTTGTTTTCCAGGGGGTGCGCAGCTGTGACATCAACGTGAGAGGTTACAACTATAAAGGGAGATTGCTTAGAACTATGCTTGAGCAATCAGGCCAGCATAAAACATCAGCAAACAGCATCGTGATCTACACGGGAGAGAATGGTGAATCCTGCGGCCAAGCTTTATATGCAGAGGGTTCTAGTAACTGGGGGACAATCCGCGAATGGTATAGCAACTGGGATGATTTCGGATCCGTTCTTCATGAGGTTGAGGATGTTTCTATCTTGCACCTGGAGGCGGGTTGGGCAAAAAATAATGGCTTAATCCTCGAAGGGGTGGGTAGCTTGCACGGCGTTGTACTGAATATCGGCAACGAAGACGCATCATCAAACATTAAATCCGTGTGGGTGAAGAAGTCAGCATCAGGCAAGCAGTGTCGCCGCCTTGTCATGCTTGATTTGCTTATTGCGGGGCCACATGACGGGCTGTACATCGAAAATGATGGCATGGCATCTTCAGATATCGCCAGTTACATGAAGATCACAACATCGAATTCACGCCGATACGGGGTTTACGCCAACAACAGTCGTGACACTAAATTTATCCATGGATCAACAGGCGATTACATCCCGGTGCGTTACAGTGGTAACAGCTACGGAACCACATATGAGCTGAACTCTGCTACAAGCCGTCTGCAAGCTATCCAAGTGGACTCAGATGCGCTAAACGCAACGTTTAGCGGTCATATTTTCTCTTCTGGATTTGCGCTTACTGGGTCGCCTTGCATTGCGTGTGATTCTGTCAGCAATAATATCCGCTTTGATAATATGCATGTTCAAACACTGACGTCTGTGAACAACGCGGGGGCTTATAAACTAGTTGCGAGCAATGGGGTACGCATCACCGGAGGAAAGATCGAGCGTGACAACCCCGCAGTGACGCCCATTTTTGTTAGCAACATAATGCCATTTAGGGCTTTTGATGTTATTGGTTTCGTTAATAGAGGTAGCGGTGCGACATTTATCCCTGCCGGGGCTCTGTTTGTATATGTTTTCCACGGAATGAGTGTTAGACCAACAACTGTTTCGCTGACGCGCTCCGCAAACTTTACAGCGCCTATCCGTGTAGACCTCATAACGAATGACACATCATTCAAAGTGACTGTAGATGCGGCTATGGGCGCTGATGCTTACTTCTACTGGTCAGCTGATGCACTTCATTCTTAATGTAAGTTTGATGACTTGGTTGTGTGATGGGACGAATGTGGGACACGGATGTTTTCACATGGATTGACAGGGGTTGACAAGTTTTTGCATCTTGGGACGTGTGAGCGCGGTGTGATGCGGTAATTTACTGTTTCAAAAGGGAGATCTAGGAACTTCTAAGCCGTAGGTCACAGGTTCGAGCCCTGTAGGGCGTACCATTTTGAATCATATAGTTACCTCTAAATTCAGATTGCTACTTTTTCCAAAAGTGCCAGATTAGAGATATCCCCCCGCCAAGACTTCGTCAATTTTTCTCGCATGTTCGGCTAAATGAGAAAAGGAGAGGTGCACATAATGCTGAACCATTTCTATGCTTTTCCATCGCCGCGGTTTACCTGACTGAATTGAACGCAGCCAGTTAAAACAATTACTATAAGGCACAAAATTAATTTACCATAAAAAGCTCTAATAATTAGTTGAGGATGGCTAACACTCCCCGATAACATCGCCGATGAAAGATGACAATTGGCTCCAATGTGAAGAACTAGCCCGAGTTTTAGTGTAGAGCACTTTCCCATCAGGTGTAATCGCCCATGTCTCGATGAAGGAGTTACTTTTCCCGTGAGATTCTCCAACCATAGAAGTTGATGACACAGGTGAGTACGTAAGTCCTGATTGATATACATCACCAACTGAAGTAAGGCTTGCTGTATTCCCATTTATAGAAATATGGTATGTCCCAGCGGCCTCATCTTGTTGAAGTTTGTACTCAGGACTGAATTGAGACTGGCCTTTCAGGTTGGAGACCACCCAGCACTGAGCATTAGAAACGCATGGCGCCAGTAACAAAGATAACGCTAAAATTTTATATATATAGCCCCCGGCTGTAGCGTTTAGCATTTGCCAGTTACATCACCAACGAATGCTTTGGAGGAGTCAAACCCTCCCCATCCGGTTAGGACTTTTGTCATCATGACCTTTCCATCATTGTTGATAGACCACGTCTCAACCGCCTCACCAGAATCAGACTGAGATAATCCAATAAGCGTATTTTGGGATATAGGAATATATTTTATCCCTCCAGCGTCTGTGCCGTTTGTCACAACGGATGAGTTTTTCTCATCAATGGTTATCATGAACGAGCCGCTAAAACCGTCATCCGTTTGTTTGTAGGCATCATCCTTCATGAATGTTGAGCCTTTTAAGTTCGACACAACCCAGCACTCGGCGCTAGCGGGTAGTGAGGCCAAGGCCAACATGGCAATGATGATCTTTTTCATCCCAGAGTCCTAACTAATTATTTTTTATCAGCATACATCTGCACGAGTGTTTAGAAAACCATCTTCTTGACGGTTTCGGCCTGCTGAGCGGCTAACTTTTCCGTGTCGCTACGGTAGCCAATAACAGGTGAAGGCCTGGACATGGCATCTTGAACAATCTGCACCAGCTGCGCATTGAGCGAGCGGCCATTGAGTGCTGCACGTTGCTTAACATTATCCTTAAGCTCTTTAGGTATATACTTGTGGTGTACGGATATATTCTGGCTTGGGTAAATGCTCCCAGTCGCGGTGCATGACCCATATTTTCCCTTTTCTTCCTCAACCTAATCGACAAAGTAAAATCAGAAAAAGAGGATTTGACCATCATGACTCAGATTTTTACTTTAACACTTTCCCCTTCTCTCGATAGTGCGACGACCACTCCCAAGATCTACCCTGAAGGGAAACTGCGCTGCACCACCCCCATTTTTGAACCTGGTGGGGGCGGTATCAATGTTGCCCGTGCCGTTGTTTATCTTGGTGGGCAAGCCAGTGCGATTTTTCCCATTGGTGGGCCAACGGGTGAGCACTTAAAAGAGTTGCTTGATCGGGAAGGCATTGTTACAGAAACCCTGAAAGCTCAGGACTGGACAAGGCAGAACCTGCATGTCCATGTGGATAATAGCGGTGAACAGTTTCGTTTTGTTATGCCAGGGGCAAGGGTTAATGATGCCGAGTTTGACCAGATTCTGTTGAAGGTGCAGAAGATCCCCCATGGTTCGATTCTGGTGGTGAGTGGCAGCTTGCCACCGGGCACCACGCTGGCAAAATTAACCGACCTGATTAAGCAGGCGCAAGCCATGGGATTGCAGTGTATCGTCGACAGTTCCGGGGATGCTTTACAGGCCTGCCTGGATGTAGGGGGGCTGGCTTTGGTAAAACCGAATCAGAATGAACTGTCTGCGCTTATCGGGCGGTCATTGGAGCATCCTGATGATGTCCGGGCTGCCGCTAAGGAGTTGGTACAACAGGGCGGAGCTGAGCGGGTTGTTGTATCACTCGGCCCTCAAGGGGCTCTCGCCGTTGATAGTGATACCTGTATACAGATAGTCCCGCCACCGGTGAAGAAACTTAGCACCGTCGGGGCAGGTGACAGCATGGTAGGCGCGATGGTGCTGAAATTGGCGAACGGGGCAGAGCTGGTGGATATGGTTCGGTTCGGCGTTGCAGCAGGCAGTGCAGCCACGCTTAATCTTGGAACGCGGCTCTGTTCACTGGCGGATACCCAGCGCCTGTATGACTACATTTGCAAAAGTTCGCGTGGCTGAGTTTGGAAAACTCTACGACGCGGGTTATTTTGCAATAGGATCAATCATCCATAAAAAGCTTAAGCCTACGCAATCAGGGATATTCGCGGGTATGGCTCATTTACTTTGCTCAGCCAGTGATAAAATTGTGCCGTGCTATCACGTTACAAGGCAAACTGGCATCAACGTTTGCGGTTATTCGTGATTTCACATATGAAAATTCGAATATGTAATTGACTCCATATCCAATCCGATTATGATTAAGATCGATCATCAGGAGACAACTATGCCGCTTACCCCCTTACAGCTCTTCAAAAACCTATCCGATGAAACCCGTCTGGGTATCGTGCTCCTGCTCAAGGAGATGGGGGAGTTGTGTGTGTGCGATCTTTGTGCAGCATTGGAGCAGTCGCAGCCCAAGATCTCCCGCCATCTGGCAATGTTACGGGAAAGCGAACTGTTGCTGGATCGTAAGCAGGGGAAATGGGTTCACTACAGATTATCTCCGCATATTCCTTCCTGGGCTGCTCAGGTTATCGAGCAGGCCTGGTTAAGCCAACAAGAAGACGTTCAGAGCATTGCTCGCAAGCTGGTATCAGCCAACTGCTCTGGCAGCGGCAAGGCTATTTGTCTTTAAAAAAATTTACCTATACACATATGTTTTTTCGAATGTGAGGTGTTAAAAATGAAAACGTTAACGGTGTTTGACCCAGCGATGTGCTGTAGTACCGGCGTTTGCGGTACTGAGGTCGAGCAGTTTCTGGTTGATTTTTCTGCGGATGTGCAATGGCTGAAACAGCGAGGCGTCCAGGTTGACCGTTATAACCTGGCGCAGCAACCCATGAACTTTGTACAAAACGAGAAAGCTAAAGCGTTCCTTGAGGCATCGGGGGCTGAAGGACTGCCACTGCTGTTACTGGACGGAGAAACGGTAATGGCAGGGCGATACCCGAAACGTGCCGAGTTGGCTCGCTGGTTTAGTATACCACTGGAGAAGATAGGATTAGCTCCTACGGGTTGCTGTGGCGGTAAGACTTCCTGTTGCTGAACATGTCTGGAGGACAGATGAAATTCTTACAGAATATTCCCCCTTACCTGTTTTTTACCGGTAAAGGGGGCGTCGGTAAAACCTCTATTTCCTGCGCCACGGCTATCCGTCTGGCGGAGCAGGGCAAGCGGGTTCTGCTTGTCAGCACCGATCCGGCTTCAAATGTCGGCCAGGTCTTTGACCAGACTATTGGCAACACCATTCTGCCTGTGATCTCTGTACCAGGACTTTCAGCGCTGGAAATTGATCCACAGGCAGCCGCCCTGGAATATCGGGACAGAATTGTTGATCCCATCAAAGGCATTCTGCCTGATGATGTCGTTAACAGTATTAACGAGCAACTCTCAGGTGCATGTACCACAGAAATTGCAGCTTTTGATGAATTTACCGGGTTGCTGACTGACGCATCATTATTGACCCGTTTTGACCATATCATTTTTGATACCGCGCCTACGGGCCACACCATTCGCCTTCTCCAGTTACCTAGAGCGTGGAGTGGCTTTATTGAGAGTAATCCAGACGGGGCTTCCTGTCTTGGCCCGATGGCAGGGCTGGAAAAACAGCGTGAGCAATATTCGCACGCCGTTAAGGTTTTGTCTGACCCGGAGCGTACGCGGTTGGTTTTAGTGGCAAGACTGCAAAAATCCACGCTGCAGGAGGTCGCCCGTACTCATAATGAGCTTGCGGCGATTGGCCTCAAAAATCAGTATCTGGTCATCAACGGTGTTTTACCTGAAACAGCAGCGGTAAACGATGCATTGGCGGCTGCAATATGGGGCCGGGAGCAGGAGGCATTGGCAACCCTTCCTGTCGGTCTGGCCGGTCTGCCAACGGACACCTTATTCCTTCAACCAGTAAATATGGTTGGTGTTCCTGCACTAAGGGGGCTTCTCGCCTCCGGGCCTGAAATAGTTTCCTTCGCTGAAGAACACTCGCTGCAACAACCATCGCTCCCGTCACTGTCCACTTTGGTTGATGAGATTGCCCGCAGTGAACATGGCCTGATTATGCTGATGGGCAAAGGTGGCGTGGGTAAAACAACCATGGCTGCTGCAATAGCAGTCAGGCTGGCCGAGATGGGATTTGATGTGCATCTCACGACGTCAGATCCTGCTGCGCACCTCAGTACAACCCTCAATGGAAGCCTAAATAACCTGCAGGTCAGCAGAATAGACCCTCATGCTGAAACAGAACGTTATCGTCAGCATATCCTTGAAACCAAAGGACGTGACTTGGATGAGGCGGGGAAACATCTGTTGGAAGAGGATTTACGCTCTCCCTGTACTGAAGAGATTGCTGTTTTCCAGGCTTTCTCGCGGGTGATCCGGGAAGCGGGTAAACGATTCGTTGTCATGGATACGGCACCGACCGGGCATACATTGTTGTTACTTGATGCCACCGGGGCATATCACCGGGAGATAGCAAAGAAAATGGGAGATAAAGCTCATTTCACGACGCCGATGATGCAGCTTCAGGACTCGCAGCGCACCAAAGTCTTACTGGTCACGCTGCCTGAAACTACCCCCGTGTTGGAGGCGGCAAATTTGCAGGCCGATCTTGAACGGGCGGGGATCCATCCCTGGGGCTGGATTATCAATAACAGTCTTTCCATCGCGGAAACTCATTCACCGCTGCTTCGTCAGCGTGCGCAGCAGGAGCTACCTCAAATAGAGGCCGTTAAGCGCCAGCATACTAACCGTGTTGCGTTGGTTCCTGTTCTTGCAGTAGAGCCAACAGGTATCGACAAACTCAAACAGCTCGCAGGTTGATTTTTAACAGATACAGGGCAGTTACGCTGCCCTGTCAGGAGGTTTTATGTTACTGGCAGGAGCAATTTTCATCCTGACCATCGTGTTGGTAATCTGGCAGCCGAAGGGGTTAGGGATCGGCTGGAGTGCCACTCTGGGCGCGATACTGGCTCTGGTGTCGGGGGTGGTACACATTGCGGATATCCCGGTAGTGTGGAATATCGTCTGGAACGCCACCGCAACCTTTATTGCCGTCATTATTATCAGCCTGCTGCTGGATGAGTCTGGCTTTTTTGAGTGGGCAGCTCTGCACGTTTCCCGCTGGGGAAATGGCCGTGGTCGCCTGTTGTTTACCTATATCGTTCTGCTCGGTGCGGCGGTGGCAGCGCTATTTGCCAATGATGGTGCGGCTCTCATTCTGACACCGATCGTTATCGCTATGCTACTGGCTCTCGGGTTCAGTAAAAGCGCTACGTTGGCTTTCGTTATGGCCGCTGGGTTTATTGCCGATACCGCCAGCCTACCGCTTATTGTGTCGAACCTGGTCAATATTGTTTCGGCAGACTTCTTCCATCTGGGTTTCACTGAATACGCTTCAGTGATGGTGCCGGTGGATATTGCCGCCATTATTGCCACACTGGTGATGCTGCATCTGTTCTTTCGTAAAGATATTCCGCCGACCTATGACCTGAAACGTCTGAAACAACCCGCACTCGCAATCAAGGACCCGACGACGTTCAGAACCGGCTGGATTGTATTACTTCTTCTGCTGGTCGGTTTTTTTGTGCTGGAACCATTAGGGATCCCGGTTAGCGCTATTGCGGCTGTTGGAGCCGCTATCCTGTTTGTCGTCGCTAAAAGAGGACATGCCATTAACACCGGTAAAGTGCTGCGCGGTGCGCCCTGGCAGATTGTGATTTTCTCACTGGGGATGTATCTGGTTGTCTATGGTTTACGTAATGCCGGACTAACAGAATATCTCTCTGGCGTGTTGAGTTTACTGGCAGACCAAGGGCTTTGGGCCGCTACCTTTGGCACAGGGCTCCTGACCGCATTCCTGTCATCTATCATGAACAACATGCCTACCGTGCTGGTCGGCGCATTGTCGATTGATGGCAGCACCGCTTCAGGGGTTATCAAGGAAGCAATGATTTATGCCAATGTGATTGGCTGCGATCTGGGGCCTAAAATAACTCCTATTGGTAGCCTGGCAACGCTGTTGTGGCTGCACGTACTTTCACAGAAGAACATGACGATCACTTGGGGATATTACTTCCGCACCGGTATTATCATGACGCTGCCTGTGCTGTTTGTAACGCTGGCCGCGCTGGCGCTACGTCTCTCTGTTACTCTGTAATGAGATCCTGATATGAGCAACATTACCATTTATCACAACCCGGCCTGCGGCACCTCGCGTAATACGTTGGAGATGATCCGTAACAGCGGCACCGAACCGACTATTATTCATTATCTTGAGACGCCACCATCACGCGATGAGTTGGGCAAACTTATTGCCGATATGGGCATTGCAGTACGGGCTCTGCTGCGTAAAAACGTTGAGCCGTATGAAACGTTAGGGCTTGCCGAAGACCGTTTTACTGACGATCAACTCATCGACTTTATGTTGCAGCATCCGATCCTGATTAACCGTCCCATTGTCGTGACGCCGCTGGGAACCCGGCTGTGCCGCCCTTCAGAAGTCGTGTTGGATATTCTTCCGGAGGCGCAGAAAAGTGCGTTTACCAAGGAAGACGGTGAGAAGGTGGTTGATGAAAAGGGGCATCGCTTAAGTTGATTGTGTAGGTAAAATAGTCGAGATGATGAAAGGGCGAGAGTTCTCGCCCTTTTTTCTGGGGACCCGTGTTAACGAAGTATCAGAAGCCTGCTTTTTCGAGTGCTTCGGGTTTATCGTGAACACCAAAACGGTCAACGATGGTGCTGGTAGCTTCGTTCATCCCACGGATCTCAACTTCCGTGCCTTCTCTGCGGAACTTAATGACCACCTTATCCAGAGCGCTGACGGATGTGATGTCCCAGAAATGGGCATGTGAAACATCTATCACCACATGCTCAATGGTTTCGCGGAAATTAAAGTGTCTGGTAAAGCGGTCTGCCGAGGCAAAAAAAACCTGGCCGGTAACGGTATAGGTTCGGCTCGAATCCTCAAGAACAGAAGTGACTCTCATGAACCGGGATATTTTTGTGGCAAAGTTGAGAGAGGCTATCAGTACGCCAGTCAGCACGCCAAAGGCCAGATTATGTGTTGCAACCACGACAGCGACAGTGGCGAGCATGACCACGCTGGTTGAAAGTGGATGTGTACGCAGGTTGATAATCGAGCGCCAGGAGAACGTTCCGATGGATACCATAATCATCACCGCGACGAGCGCTGCCATGGGGATCTGAGATACCCAGTCACGTAGGAACACAATCAGGCAAAGCAGCACTACGCCAGCCGTGAGAGTAGAAAGTCGCCCACGCCCGCCTGATTTTACGTTGATAACCGACTGCCCGATCATCGCACACCCAGCCATTCCTCCGACAAAGGGCGCACAAATATTGGCGATACCCTGCGCTTTGCATTCCCGGTTCTTGTCACTGGGGGTATCGGTCATGTCATCCACGATAGTAGCGGTCATCATTGACTCAAGCAGGCCAACAACCGCAAGCCCCGCAGAATATGGCAGGATGATGAGCAGTGTCTGGATAGTTAGCGGCACGTCGGGAAGCAGGAAGGCAGGCAGGCTGTCTGGAAGTTTACCCATGTCACCTACAGTTCGTACATCCAGATGCAGCCACATGGCAATGCCAGTCAGCACCACGATGCAGACAAGTGGTGAAGGAATGGTTTTGTTAAGGTACGGGAAGAGATAAATAATTCCTAGACCCGCCGCAGTCATGGCATAAACATGCCAGGTCACATTAGTCAGTTCAGGTAATTGCGCCATAAAGATCAGAATTGCCAGCGCGTTGACGAATCCGGTTACCACTGAGCGTGAGACAAAACGCATCAGTCTGCCTAATTTCAGATAACCCGCTATCAGTTGGAAGACCCCCGTCAGAATGGAAGCCGCCAACAGATATTGAAGGCCGTGGTCTTTAACCAGCGTCACCATCAGCAGCGCCATTGCACCTGTGGATGAAGAAATCATCGCCGGACGCCCGCCAAAGAAAGCCATAACTACCGGGATACAGAAAGCAGAGTAGAGCCCTACCTGGGGATCGACACCGGCAATGATGGAAAAGGCGATCGATTCTGGAATGAGTGCGAGCGCGACAACAATTCCGGCCAGTACGTCACCACGGACGTTACCCAGCCAGTCCTTACGCATTGAGGACAGCAACATGGTTATTTCTCGGTTTTTAGATACAGTCAGCCCTTGAGGGCAAAAATTTATGTACGGTAAAACACATCCGCAGACGGGACGTTATTGAGTGCGTGCAGAGGCTGGCTCAGTACGACGAAGGAAGGGAAAACTCAGGGTGGCGTAATACACATGATAAAATTTAGGCCTCAGGTCTGCTTTAGTTACTTTCAGAAGAGTGTGTAGCCAGTAAAAACACATTCATCCAGCCATCAAATCAAGCTCAGTCACATGAGCTAAGCGGGAACTATAATAAAAAAACAAGGAATTTCAAACCCAAAACTACAGGCTTAGGAAAATAGGGGAGAAGTAACTCCCCCCTGCTTTTTTTTATGTTACTTCGCCATTTTCCGGTGGGTTGATGTCAAAACGTGGGATAGCCCAGTCTCATGTTGCCGCCTGAAAAAACGCCACACACGAATTGAAAGCAATCAAATCACTCATGTCAGGCCTCAAATCTTGCTCTGATTGACTCGCCGGGAAAGCTCTTCTGCCGACTCTTTTCGTTCGCTGTAGCGATCAACGAGATAAGCTGAACTCCCTCTGGTCAGAAGAGTAAACTTCATCAGTTCTTCCATCACGTCTACAATGCGGTCGTAAAAAGATGATGGTTTCATACGGCCATCCCCATCAAATTCCTGCCAGGCTTTCGCCACTGAGGACTGATTTGGAATGGTGATCATCCGCATCCAACGGCCAAGAATGCGCATCTGGTTTACGGCATTGAAAGACTGAGAGCCACCGCAGACCTGCATAACGGCCAGCGTCTTACCCTGAGAAGGACGAACTGCGCCTTCCGATAGGGGTATCCAGTCAATCTGGGCCTTCATGATGCCGGTCATCGCACCATGCCGCTCAGGTGAGCACCACACCATCCCTTCAGACCAACGAACCAGCTCGCGTAGCTCCATCACTTTAGGATGCGATTCAGGTGCATCATCAGGAAGAGGCAAGCCAGAAGGATTGAAGATCCGCACCTCTGCGCCCATCGCAGTCAATAATCTTGCTGCTTCCTCAGTTGCCAGTCGGCTGTATGAACGTTCGCGTACAGAACCATAAAGCATCAGAATGCGGGCAGGATGTTGAATGGCAGGAACACCGAATCTCCCCTCGTTAATTGACGTGTCGAATAAACCTCTGTCAACGTTCTTAAGCTCGTCCGTCATTTTATCTCTCCATTTTTTAGATTTATGGCAGTAGTGGAACAATCAGCGCTACCAGTGCAACATTCCTCAGTAAGGAAGGCGATCAGTGCGTCCAGACTTTCATAGTGAGCATGGCAAAAAAGTATTCGTCCTTGCCGTTCCTGATGCACAAGGGAAACTGAAATCAGCGCTGACAGATGATGGCTTAATGTTGAAGCAGGGATCTCAAGCCGCTTTTGCAGTTCTCCTACAGGTAGCCCCTGATGCCCGGCTTTAACCAGCTCTCTGTACACACTCAGACGTGTTGGATGCCCCAGTTCTTTCAGGGTATCCGCTGCTTTTGAAAGCTCCATAAACACCTTTATTCTATATTTCTAGAATAATGGAAATATAATCTGTTCCTCTCGAAAGACCAAGAACATAAACGCTCCGCGTTGTTATAGGGAGGAGGTCGTGCGGATACGGTGTGACCGGCCGTCGGCCCACAAATTCTGCAAGTGTCAGGGCTGTTGTGGTCAAGATCGTACTTTGTCTGTAACGCAGGAGGGGCAACTATTTAGACTCTCGGAGCCTATATTCAGAGTCAGTCAACGCCTGACCGATCTTTAAATCCCTTCGGGCTTTTTGCCTTATATCCCCGTCCGTATTTGGCGAGGGTTTACGGCGGGTTTTGCTAAAGACTGAAAAACTGATCTTTGCCCCGGGCTTTAGCTACGTAAAGCGCTTTATCGGCATGTGTCAGTAGTACGTTAGGCGAGGGTAGTTGGCCAAATGTATGAACTGAAAAACCGATGCTTATAGTCAAGTACCCAGTGCTGGATGCGGAGTGCGGTATTCTCAAATCCCGTACGAGTTGGCATAGCGTCTGCACATACAGCGTTGCCTGGTCTTTGGTCATCCCATTGGAGAGAATGACAAATTCTTCGCCGCCATACCTGGCTACAAAATCAGACCCCCGCTTGAAAGACTGACTCAAGCAATCAGCGACACGTATTAGCGCTGCATCGCCTGCCTGATGCCCATAAATATCATTGAATGATTTGAAGTGATCGACATCAATCATGGCGAGCATCAATGAGTCACCATTACGGATGGCAATTTTGCATTGAATGTCCAACTGCGTATCAAAAAAGCGACGATTATAAATCCCGGTGAGTCCATCCTTTATGGAGAGTTGCTCGAAGTGTATTTTCATTTCCTCGAGGGACCGATGCTCATCACGAAGCTGTTGCTGGATTATCATTCTTGGTGTTACGTCTTTTTGGATCCCGATAAAATTGGTTACAGCCCCACTCTCATCATGAATTGGCGATATGCTTAACTCATTCCAAAACATGGTTCCATCCTTGCGGTAGTTTCGCAAGGTTACCAGGCAGTACTCGCCATTTTTAACGGCGTTGCGCACAATCTCCAGCTCTGGCTGTTCCCGATCGTTATTTTGTAGGTATCGGCAGTTGATGTTGGTAATTTCTTCGAAGGAGTAGCCGGTCATTCTCTCGAAAGCCGGGTTTACAAAAATCAAAGGATTGTCGTCTATGGCATTGTCAGAGATGGTGATGCCGTCTCGCGAATCCATAACCGCCTGTTTAAGAATTTCAATCTTCATACCAAGTCCGTTAGTGGGATCGTAGGGAGAACGTTGTTCGTAAGCAACGCAACATCAAAAGATCACACGCGATCAAACCAATTTTACAAGTGTAGTCGTTGAGAAAGGTGCATGTCCGTTTTTTGACATTCGCGATAGTGTCAAAAACGAGGGAGGATCTTCGGGGAACTACAACGCTGAGGACGCTCACATCGCCAGCCTGAAATCACAGATTGCAGAGGCGACCTACAATTTGGAACAAACGACCATTCGAGCACCAAGCGATGGTTAGGAGCGTACTGCAGATACAAAAAAACCCGCAACGTGAATTGCGGGCTCAGATTGCTGTAGTGGAACTCATCAACTTTCGGCATTCATTGGTTAAGATTTTCCAGCAATTCATAAATCGTGTTTCCCACCTTTTGGATCGCATGCTCAATCTCACGGGTCATGGGCTTGCTGTAGCTGAGCCGTAGGCAATTGCGGTATTTTCCTGCCGCAGAGCTGATAAATCCGACGGCAATCTGTATACCTTGTGGCAACAAGCAGCGGTTCAGGCGCAGGCTATCGAATCCATAAGGCAGCTCCACCCATAACATAAAGCTCCCTTGCGGTCTGCTCAGGCAGGTATTCGGCGGGAAATACTTCATGATCCAACCCGTCATAATGTCGCGATTACGTTGATACTGGCGGCGCATGCGGCGTAAATGCTGGAGGTAATGTCCTTGCTTAATAAATTCAGCCATAGCCAATTGCGGTAAGGTAGGGACCCGCCCGGCGGAAATGTACTTCATATGTAACGCTTTCTCTAAGTAACGCCCTGGAGAAATCCAGCCAACCCGCAGACCGGGCGCAACGGTTTTAGAGAAGGAGCTACATAGCAATACGCGGCCATCCTCATCGAAGGAGGCAATGGTCGGCGGGCGTGGGTATTGATAAGCTAGCGCGCCATACACATCGTCTTCAATAATCGCCACGTCATAGCGCTGCGCCAGCGTCAACAGCGCTTTCTTGCGCTCATTCGGCATGTTGTAACCCAACGGATTATTACAGGTTGGCGTCAGCTGGATGGCTTTAATCGGCCACTGATCCAGCGCCATTTCCAACGCCTCCAGGCTGATCCCCACTACCGGATCGGTGGGGATTTCAATCACCTTCATTCCCATCCCTTTCAGCGTCTGCATCGCGCCATGAAAGCTGGGGGAATCCACCGCCACAATATCGCCAGGTTGGCAAACGGCCCCTAAGGCAATAGCCAGTGCGCCATGGCAGCCAGAGGTAATGATGATATTTTCTGCCGACTGATGATTGCCACTGTCCAGCATCAGGCGGGCAATCTGCTCACGCAACGCCAGGGTGCCGTAAATACTGTCGTAATCCAGCACTTCCTCGCTTTGATGCAGGCTGATACGGGCGAGCAAACGGCTGAGTATTTTCAGGCCTGGGCCAGACAGGTCCGGCGTGCCGACGCCCAGATGTAGCACATTGTCTTGCGCGCTGGCCTTCAAAAACTCCAGCGTATTTTCCCACTGAGAGATCTCGACCGGCCTTTGTGCATGGCTGCATAGCGCGGGTAACGCTGGCAGATTTGAGCTACAGCGCACGAAGTATCCCGATTTCGGCCGCGCTTCGATCAGCAGGCACTCTTCAAGCTGCCGATAGGCCTGCTGTACGGTGCTGATACTGACCCCGTGCTCGTCACTCAACACCCGAACGGAAGGCAGCCGCTCTCCGGGCACATACAACCCTTCTTTGATGCGCTGGCTAAGGATATCGGCTAATTGTTGGTAGCGAGTCATAGATAACACCTGATAAAGAGAGGGGACCAGTACAGATGGCGCTGATTTTTACCATTCAGACTGTTTAGCACATATCTGTATGGAAATAATAGCCGGGCTTTGCATCTGTAATGTTTTTCACCCAAGCATCATGCTAAAGGCTCATCGACTGACGGGGAGCTGATTATGAGTAATGTTATTGAAAATCAAATTGATGGTGGCTGCTTGTCAGCTGAGGGAACAAAAAACAAACGCCGTCATATTTTTGTCCGTTTATGGTTAAAAGCATACAGATGGGCAAATCGATGGAATGAGCGGCGCAAAGCTGCCAATACGCTAGCAAGGCTGAATAGCGATCAGCTAAAGGATATAGGTCTACGCCGGGATGATATCAAGCGAGACTACAGCCGTCCGTTCTGGCGCTGAGTCAGGGTAAGGTGAGTAGAACATAAGAGGGGGCCATAGAAACCTCATCTCGATGGCATGACGCGCCCATTGAACGGTGACTCACAAAAAAATGGTGGCAAAGACTACCGCCACCCAAAGTCAAAGTCATTGGAAAAGGGAAAGCTTGATAACGTGATAATGGCTGAGTTTGTAAGGGGCGTAACATGCTACGCCCCTTGTGTCATTGCAGGTTCGTTAAGGGTAAAGCTTATATTTCTCCCGCAGTTGCATATAGCTATCCACTTCGGGTTGCCACTGGGCCTCGATGAACTGGACCGTTTCATCAACAGACAGTTTTCTTTCGCTTGCGTCATTGAGCAGCGTAACCAGTTTGCTGGTGCCGGTGAGCTTGGCCAGCCACTGAGGGCGTATCAAGAAGAACTCCTCCTGATAATCCAGGTACTGCGCTTCTTTTGCCGCAGGGATCACCATCTCATAGCCCGCAGTCTTGAATTTGAACCACCAGTCGACCAGGTAACGTATCGTTGGTTTAACCTGGCTGATATCTGTAGCGGTCAAAATCTCCCCGCACACTTCCTTGCCTGCCTGTGGCCAGCCGGTTTTCTGCTGGCTGATATCCACCTGATAGCAGGTATTGACGTAAAACTGGCGACTAGGAAAACCCAGTTGTTCAAACGGATGGTCTGAACCTCTGCCCATATTGACGCTGGTGGCTTCAAACAGCCCCAAAGAAGGGTAGAGTTGGATAGCCAGATCGCTGCGCAGGTTCGGCGATGGCCGTACTGGCAGTGAATATGGGGTGTCATGCCGGTAGTTAGCCATGCTGATAACCATCAGGTCTTCAGCGGGGAACTGATACTCTTTGATGCCAAAGGCCTGCCAGTTGGTATCATTGAAATTCGTCAGCCAACCCTCGCCGGTGATCATGCGGGCAAATTCTCCCGAAGTGAGCCCGTGCACCATTGGTATTGGATGCATACCAATCCCCGAGATATTTGCCTCCTCAAGAATAGGGCCATACACATGGCTGCCTAGCGGGTTGGGCCGGTCGAATACCATCATTTTCTTATGATATTTTTGCAGGCTTTCTAGCATGTGGTGCAGGGAAATGGTGTAGGTAAAGAAACGCACGCCCACATCTTGCAGATCGTAGATAACGATATCGACATTGGCTAACTGTGCCTCGGTGGGATGGGCGCGAGACCGCCCATCTTCATCACGACCATACAAAGACACGATCGGCAGGCCGCTGTGCTTATCGATATGGTTATCGTCACCCAGCCCGGCATCGGCATTGCCGCGGATACCGTGTTCTACCGAGAACAGGGTGGTCACGGTAAACTGATATTTATCCTGCTCGGCGAGCAATTTGTCGATGGTGTGCCGGCCCTGTTTATTGATTGAGCTTTGGTTAACCATCAGGCCGACGCGCTGGTTTTTCAGCAACGGCCCATAGATTTGTTCCCGATCGACGCCTAGCACTATGCCTGGCACAGCGCCGGCATAGCCAGCGCTGGTAGCCAATGACGAGCACAGGAATAATACCGTCAGTAGCAGGTGTCTCATTCCTTGTTTCCCTCCATTAATAGGGTCAAATACCCGTCAGAAGTTATGCCGCAGTTCCAGCGCCCAGAACCAGAAGTTGTTGCTGGTTTTATCACCATTCATCCAGGTTTGTTCCGGGCGATAGTAACTGTCGACAAACAGCGACGTCTGCTTGGTAAACGGATAGATTGCCTGGAAGCCGTAGCGGCTTCGGTCTTTCTCTTTATAAACCGTTTCCTGGTTTCTGGAGTCGCGGAAGCTTTGCGTCCCTTTGGTCAACGCCAGGCGGGTATAAGGCATTAGCATCACGCCACTATCGAACTTGTAACGGTAAATCGCCCACAAGAAATGCTCCTTGTTATACAGCGTATTGACCAGTTGCTCATCGATATACAGATAGTTCAGCCAGAGGGAGTTTTTCTGGTTAAACGTCAGGTTCGCTCCCGCGAAGTGCTCATTGATCTGGCTCCAGTCGCGTTTGTAAACCCCATAATCTCCTTTTGCCCGCGCATAATCCAACTTGCGGTCAATCAGGCGGAAGGAGAGGCTGGCATTAAAGCTCAGGCTATCAGAGTACTTGTAATAGGCTTGCGGACGGATCCAGATCTCATGCCGCTCCTCGCCCTTACGGATATCCCCTTTGTATTCCGGTGCTGCCAGAGCTGGGTTACTGATAGAAGGAAAATGCCAGTTGTCGTTACGATAACCGAGGCGCAATTTTGTATTGCCAGTTTTCCCTGCCAGAGCGAATGGAAATGTTCTGGTGACGCCCGCTTGCCAACGTGTGCGGTCATATTCTGGCGTATTATCCAGATAGGTTTTCAAAAACTGAACGTCATACAGCCATAATGAATCATTCTGGTAAATAAAGGCACCGACATAAGGCGAGGTCGCTACACTCCCGCGGATATATTTCCAGCGATCGTCACTGTCTATCTCCTGCTCGGTACCAATATAGGTATCGAAGCGCCAGGTTTGCTGTTTAAGTTTATCCTGTGCGGCTTGCTTTTCTTTTTCTATTTGCTGAATGCGTTTATTGAGTTTGATGATCTCCTGATCATAATCCGTCTCAGACTCATCAGCCAATACCGGTTGTGCCATGAGAATGGCACTGAAAATCACTAGCCCTGTTAAGATCTTCATGTTTTACCTTCAGAGATATTATAATGCTGTTAATCCGTAACCGCGTGGGTAGAGCACGTTATTATTATCTGGTGTTTTAATATCAACCGGTAATTTACCGTGAGGCGTTGCGAGGCTCTCC
Organism: Serratia sp. JSRIV004; assembly: GCF_019968705.1. Taxonomy (NCBI): domain Bacteria; kingdom Pseudomonadati; phylum Pseudomonadota; class Gammaproteobacteria; order Enterobacterales; family Yersiniaceae; genus Serratia; species Serratia sp. JSRIV004. Next base: position 1,753,183 of record NZ_CP074140.1, read on the forward strand.
CCTGTTGGCCCCTTGAATAGCGTTCTTAAACCGCTGCGGATGTTGGTTTCCAGACTGTTACGGACGTTATTGGTCACATCAAAACCGGTAATACCATAAATCGCAATATTGGCTTTTACGCCCGATAAATAAGCGATGTCATAGGGATTACGCGTTGCAATCACCACCAGAGGGATATTTTGTTTATTGGCGACGTCGATGATGCGTTGGGCGTTGGCCGGGTTGAGCTTCAGGTTGTAGGTGGCCAGGATAACCAACTGTTGATCTTGCAGTTGCTGCTCAATTTCTTCCGTTGTTAATGTGTCCTGATCCAGCTTAACCACCTGATCTTTGACGTTTAAGCCCACTTTCAACTCATTGGCAATCTGAGCTAAATGCTTGTTGATTAACTCATTGCGCGGGCCTTCGTCCGAAAAGACCATGATGTTGTTTTGTGCTTTAAGCGCATAAGGCAGCACCCGGTCGTTTTTGATCAGCGTAATGGCCTGCTCCGAAATGGCGTTTTCCAGATCCTTGTGCGCCTTGGAGGCGACAATGGTTTCAGCCGTGGCAGCATCATGAGGCGCAGGGGAGATGCGTTTGCTGAGCTTGGTATAAATCACCCGCTGCGCAGAATCTTCAATGCGTCGCTTCAGCACCGGATCTTTTTCCGCTTCGGCCTGCAAATAAGCATACAGTTCGCCGAGTTGTTCAATACTGGCGCTGTCTTTAATCCCTATAGGCATCAAGACAATATCATTACCGGCTAAAATAGCCTGCTTGATGGACCAATGACGGTCAAAATTGCCGGTAATGGCCCCCATGTCCATGGCATCCGTCAGGATCAGCCCATCAAACTTGAGTTGATTACGCAGGGTATCGGTCAAGATTGCTTTGGATAAGGTGGCCGGGGTACCGATTTTCTCTCCCTTGATGTTGGTCAGGAGGGTGCTATCAAGCGCTGGCACCACCACATGGGCGGTCATGATGGCATCGGTATCGGGCATCACGTCGACAAAGGGTTTCAGTTCGGTCTGTTGCCATGAAGCCTTATCCGTGTTGACGCTGGGGAGGGCAAAATGGGTATCCGAGGCGACGTTGCCATGCCCAGGGAAGTGCTTCAGAGAGGTGAGCACCGGATATTGGTGAATACCTTCGATATAGCTGTGAGCTAATTTCCCAACCAGAATCGGATCGTCGGAATAAGAGCGAACGCCGATGACTGGGTTATTCTGGTTGTTATTCACATCCACTACCGGCCCAAAGTTAAAGTTAAACCCAAGGCTGCTTAACTCATAACCATGGATATTCCCGGCTTGTTTGGCTAAATCGGCCACACCGGTAGCCCCCAAGGCCATATTGCCCGGCATCTCGGTGCCCACACGCAGGCGGGTAACATACCCACCTTCCTGATCGGTACTGATAAACAGCGGTAAGTTACTCCGTGCGTGCTGGAAATTATTAATCAACTCAACCGCTTGTGGGGTATTAATCAGGTTTTCACGGAACAGGATCACTGAACCCAAATGATAGTCAGTCATCATTTTACTGACGTGGGTATTCATCTCAATAAAAGGCGTTTTACTTTCGCTACTGTTTTCATCCCAGGAACGAATGTCAACCATCAACATTTGCCCGAGTTTTTCTGCAAAACTCATGTCGACACTGAGCTTTTCAGCCGCGTCTTTGGGGGAAAGCCACATTTCTTTTAGTTGGGCTTCTGGAATAGCGGCCGCGTAGCTTCCGGCACTAAATAAAAAGATGGCCGGTATTATTTTTTTCATGGGATGACTCCGAGGTATCAATTTCCGGCGATTGTACATTCCAAAGCAGGTAATAAAGTGATAATTATCACAGTTGATCGATTCGTGTTTGTGATGCGTAAAGGAATAATGCCGGTTTTTTATACCGGCATTGTATCGACCAGCTTGATTGGTAAAGGGGGCGAGCAAAGAATAACCCTTTAAGGGCAAGAATATCTTGCGCTAATTATTTTAATCCCGTCATGAAAAGTTAAGATAATTCTTGTCATTGTTTTAATGGTATTCGGTTTTTTCTGCTGGTCAGTCGTCCAGGTTATTAATGGTCATGCTCGCATTCAGCACCAGAGGTTTGGCTATCTCTTTGCGTCGTTGCATTAACGCCAGGAAAATCAAATCCGTCAGGGTATTCTGTGCGGTTCTGGACGAAATCGAAGAACTCCGCCACTCGTTTTCATCAGAGACACTTTCCAATACATAATCGGCTATTTTGGCTAAAGGATTGTCCTTGCTGCCGGTTATGGCGACCACCGTCGCTCCCTGTGCTTTTGCCATCGAGGCGGCGATATGCATATCTTTCCTGCGGCCACTGAAAGAAATAACGATTTGAACGTCTTTGGGGGTTAGCGCCTGTGCGGTGGCGATCTGGACGTGAAGGTCGGCTTCTACCAGGCTCAGGATACCGATCTTTTGTAATTTGTAGCTCAAATCTTTGGCGGTGAGGCCCGAGCCCCAAATACCCACGATCTGCACGCGTTGAGCGTTATCGATGATATCAACCACCCGTTGGAAAATGGGGAAATCGATCCTTTTTGTCGTCTCTACGATGGCGGTATTTTTCTCATGAGCCAGTTTTTGTGCCACCACCATCAAAGAATCTTCCGACGAGATGGCGTTATGCAAGGCCTTATGCGGAGAGGACTTGAACAGGTTATTTCTGCCCAGCTCCTCACTGATGGCAATTTTCAGTGCGGGGAAGCCTTTCATGCCGATTTTCTGGCTAAACTTGACGATGGCTGACTGGCTGACACCAGCATCTTCAGCAAACTGGGATGAAGACATGCTCAGGACGGCTTCCGGGTTATCAAGGATATATTTAGCGATTTTTTGCTGGTTTTCGGCCAGGCTTGGCAGCAACCAGGTGATTTCGTTCAGGACTGACATCAACAATATCTCCACTGTGTGTAATAGATTATTCCAGTTAGGGGGCTTTTCATTCCTTTGACTTATTTAATTGAAATTGTTGAAAATTAAAATTTAAATGGCGGTTTTTTTTGCGCTTTATTCCTGCTTTACCTCGCGCCTGGAATCGACTTACCGTGACGATTATCACATTTGCCGAATAAATAATTCCTTAACATTGTCGAAAATCTTAACCCATTGGAAGCCCCCATGAAGATAAATTTAAGCCAGATGGTGACGGAAAGCCGCAACCCGGCCAGTTCGCAAATTGATACGTTGCCCACTCTGGATATGCTCGCCGTGATCAACAGCGAAGACCAAAAAGTACCGCTGGCGGTAGCTGCTACCCTGCCAGCAATCGCCAGGGTAGTGGATCTGGTGGTAGACGCTTTTGCCTGCGGTGGCCGATTGATTTATTGCGGTGCGGGTACTTCTGGTCGGTTGGGTATCCTGGATGCCAGTGAGTGCCCACCAACATACGGTACACCGCGTGAGCAGGTGGTTGGGCTGATCGCAGGGGGCCATACCGCGATTTTACAGGCGGTAGAAAATGCCGAAGATAATCCGCAAATGGGCGAACAGGATCTGCGTAATCTCGATTTCAATGCACGTGATGTGCTGGTTGGTATCGCGGCGAGTGGCCGCACCCCTTATGTACTGGGGGCTATGGCGTATGCTCGTAGCGTTGGGGCAACTGCCGTGGCCATCTCATGCAATCCAAATAGCGCAATGAGCCAGGCGGCGGATATCGCCATTGAACCGGTGGTGGGCCCTGAAGTGGTGACGGGGTCGTCGCGCATGAAAGCGGGAACGGCGCAGAAGTTAATTCTGAATATGATCACCACCGGTGCGATGATCCGCAGCGGCAAGGTTTACAGCAACCTGATGGTCGATGTGGAGGCCACCAACGCCAAGCTTATACAGCGCCAGGTTAATATTGTGGTCGAAGCCACGGAGTGCAGCCCTGAAGAGGCGGAAGAGGCACTTAATCAATGTCAGCGCCACTGCAAAACCGCGATTGTCATGATCCTCGGCGGCTTGTCTGCACCTGAGGCCAGCGCGGTTTTGAGTAAAAACAAAGGATTTATCCGTCAAGCACTGCAAGGGATACAGGCATAACCATGGCGAAAATAACCGTTCCTATGATAGAGCAAATTTTACTCCTGGTGGGTGGCAGTAAAAATATCATTATCTGCGGTAACTGCATGACCAGGCTGCGTCTGACGTTAAAAGATCGTCAGCAAATACAAGTCGATGAGTTGAAGAAGATCCCTGGCGTAATGGGGGTAGTTAACGGCGACGATCAACTGCAGATTATCCTCGGCCCTGGCAAAGCGCAAACTGCCAGCGAGATGATGAATGCGTTGTTAACGGCGCAACCGCAGCAGGAACGGGGGAATGCCGAGCAAGCTGACTTGCAGGCCTTGGCAAGTGAAAACAAGCAGCAGATGAAAGCCAAGCAAAATAGCGCGGTGCATAATTTCCTGACTAAGTTTGCCACGATTTTTACGCCGTTGATCCCAGGTTTTATTGCCGCAGGGTTGTTGTTGGGGATCGCTACCCTGATGCAGCAAACGCTGATCGTGGAGGGCGTGGCACCGGCCGCATGGCTCAAAGGGCTGATCGCTTACATGAAAGTGTTCAGCATCGGTTTGTTTACCTTCCTCAGTATCCTGATTGGCTTTAACACTCAGAAGGCCTTTGGTGGCACCGGGGTTAACGGTGCGATCATCGCTTCGCTGTTTGTTTTACGCTATGTACCAGAAGGAACTACCGGCTACTACGCAGGGATGAGCGACTTTTTTGGGCTGGCGATCGACCCACGCGGTAACATCATTGGGGTTCTACTGGCCTGTATCTTGGGCGCATGGATCGAAAGGCAGGTACGCCGGGTGATCCCCGATAATCTGGATATGATCCTGACCTCGTCAATTACCCTGCTGATCACTGGCGCCATTACCTTTGTGGTGATTATGCCGGTTGGCGGTGAGTTGTTTAAGGGCATGTCATGGCTGTTTATGCACCTGAACGGCAACCCGTTCGGCACCGCCATTCTGGCCGGGTTGTTCCTGATCGCCGTCGTGTTTGGCATTCATCAGGGCTTTGTGCCGGTTTACTTTGCCTTGATGGATGCGCAGGGCTTTAACTCGCTGTTCCCTATTCTGGCGATGGCCGGTGCAGGGCAGGTGGGGGCGTCGCTGGCGCTGTTTGCTCGCTCGCCTAAAGGCTCTCTGCTGCGTACCCAGATTAAAGGGGCCATTTTCCCCGGCCTGCTGGGGATTGGGGAGCCGCTGATTTATGGTGTCACCTTACCGCGCCTGAAGCCATTCGTTACTGCCTGTCTGGGGGGCGCGGTCGGTGGTTTCTTTATCGGTCTGGTTGCCTGGATGGGGTTGCCGGTGGGGCTGAATACGGTGTTTGGTCCTTCGGGTCTGGTGTCGATTCCATTAATGACCTCAGCCAAGGGGATTTTCGCGGGCATGCTGGTGTATGTCGCCGGTATATTGATCTCCTATATTGCCGGATTTATTCTGACCTGGCTGTTTGGCAGCAAGGATGTGGATTTAAGCTGATAATAACCAGGTTTTAACCGGCTTATACCCTAGGGGCGCTGCATGCAGCGCCCCTAGTCGTCACCATGAACAACAGTAACCCAATATATCAAGCCTTGCTCCCTTGCCCAACGTGACCCCAAACCATCTCGCCCTTATGGAACGTGGCGGTCCTTGGGGAAATACGCGCTACCGCCTCGGCGGAGCAGGAAGCATCAACCAGCACGAAGCTGGCATCGTCCTGGGCTTTCGGCCATACGCGTTCGCCCTTATCGTTCAGCGGTAAGACATCACCGGTGGCGATAGCCAGCGAGCGCGATAAGGTTCCCTCATTCGGGCGAATGTAGAGCTGGGCATAGAGATTGGCTTTCTCCAACATGTCACCCAGGCCATACGGCGACCAGTGGTCGATCACGCTGTCGGTGCCGGTCATCAAGAACACGCCTTTCTTGCGCAGTTGGCTGAGTGGCATATGCATAGTGCCAATCGGTACCGTGCTGGCAATAGTGATTTGCTGCGCCGCCATGCGGGTGGCGATTTCATCGACCTGCTGTTCATTCATCATCGCCAACGCAAAGGCGTGGCTAATGGTCAGTTTGCCCTTGAGTTGTGGCGTTTTCTCGACGGTTGCCACCATGTAGTTCACCGCCGAAATGCCTGCCGGGCTGGTTTCGTGCAGGTGGATGTCCACCCCTTTGTTATAATCCAGCGCGATCTGAAACATGCTATCGAGCGACTTTTCCATTGCGCCATCGACGTTGGTCGGGTCCAGGCCACCGACGTAATGTGCTCCTGCCTGCATTGCCTCACGCATCAGCGGCTCTGATTTCGAATACAGCAAGCCATGCTGTGGGAACGCGACAATTTCACAGTCAAAGCCAGACTTGCGACGTGCCAGCACTTCTTGCAGATTCTCCAGGTTTTTCAGACCGGAGGTTGGCTCAACGTTGCAATGGCTGCGAGCGGTGGTGGAACCGTAGGACTGAATCAGATCGATCAGCTTTTCGGCCCGTTCTTGGGTGTAAGGTTGCAGCTCCGGCAGCAGTTTCTGCTCCAGCCGAATCATATCCTTGATGGTGGTACCCGCCGGGCGATTCAGCGAACGCCATGGGCCGCCGTAAAAGGTTTTGTCCAGATGGATGTGCATATCACGCATGGCGGGCAGCATCAGTTTGCCGCCAGCGTCGTAGACCGGCAGCGTACTGTCCGCATGCTGGCGGTTATCGCGCAGGGCAACGATCTTGCCCTGGTTGATTTCCAGCGTTTTCAGTTCGGTGTGGGTACTGACCGGTGTTGCTCCGTCAAATTCGAAACCCGCCTCCAGCAGTACGTTATCCAGATAATAGTGTTTGTCGCTAATTTTCATGCGCTGGTCCGTCTCACAGTTCGCGGTTGCCGGGGTAGCAGCATAACCGACGGAGGAGGTTGCACCCAATAGTGCGCAGGCCGCAGCCACTTTGCCACTATGGCTCAAAAACTCACGGCGGCTTTTGTTCTCATTCATCTGTTCTTCCCTCTCAGAGGTTAACGATATGGGTGCCCGTTTCACCGCGCAGTGCGGCGGGGAGGCAATCCGGCGAGGTGATGACGACGCGTTTGCCGCCATCGCGCAAGAACGCCAGGCTGGCGACGATCTTCGGCAGCATGCTGCCAGCAGGGAAGTGCCCCTCTGCCATATAGCGGGTCATTTGGGCCACGTTCACCTGGCCTAACGCCTGCTGATTCGGTTTGCCGAAGTGAATGCACACTTTCTCTACGCCAGTGGTGATCACCAGCACGTCGGCGCGGATTTCCCTGGCGAGCAGGGCAGTGGAGAGATCTTTATCGATCACCGCATCGACGCTTTGGTAATCCCCTTGTGCATCACGCGCGACAGGGATGCCACCGCCACCCGCGCCGATCACCACAAACCCTTGCTGCGTGAGTGCCTTGATTGCGTCGGCTTCCACGATCCTGATGGGTTCCGGTGAGGCGACCACCCGGCGATAGCCGCGGCCAGAGTCCTCGACAAACCGCCAGCTTGGGTATTGCTGCAATAACGCATCGCGCTGTTGTTCGCTAAAGAAAGCGCCGATAGGTTTAGTGGGGTTAGTGAAGGCGGGATCCTGTTTATCCACTTCAACCTGCGTGATGACGGTTACCGCTTTCTGCCCGCCATGCTGCGCCAGGCGGTTGTTGAGTGCCTGCTGAATGAGGTAGCCGATACCGCCTTGGGTATCCGCCACGCAGTTGGCCAGCGGGGTCAGCGGTAGCCCTTCATGTTCGTGAGCCACTTCGGCACGGCGCAACTCCAGCCCCACCTGCGGGCCGTTGCCGTGGGTGAGTACGATGTGGTAATCCGATGCCAGCATCTCCAGCACCGAGTCTGCGACCTTTTTCACCGCCTCGGCCTGATGTTCTACGGTCTGACTGGCGTTGTCTTTGATAATGCTGTTGCCACCAATGGCGACGACGACGAGTTCTTTCATCTGGGTTTTCCGATTAAAAAGGCCGTTTAAACAGGGGCGGGAGCTGGTGATTGCCCCTCACCCTAACCCTCTCCCACAGGGAGAGGGAACCGATCGAGTGTGCTGATTGCCCTGTGTAATACCTTGTATTTCTTGTTCTTATGCCCTACTTTCCGAAGCCGCACAGCCTTATCAAAGATGCCGGGCAGCTCCCTCTCCCTGTGGGAGAGGGTTGGGGTGAGGGGGCTCTTGTACCGGGGCGGCCACCGTTTCACGACTATCGAGAAAATGCTTCACCACAAACATGGCCGACATCATCAGGTAAGCCAGCGTGAACAGCAATGAGCTTCCCTCGGCAAAGCCCACGGCTGGCGCATGGATCACGCCGAACAGCGCCAGCAGTGCACCGGTTGCCGCCGCTACCGCACCACGCAGCGGTTTGTTGATGATGGCGAAAATCGCGACACATCCCCAAAGCATACTGGCCAGCGGCGCACCGCTACCCAAATGCACCAGTCCCTGGTAATACACACCTTTGCTATGCAGCAACTCTGCGCCCAGCTTGGCTCCTGAGGTGCCCGCCGCACCCAGCACGCTGTTAACCACGGTTAATCCCCAGTTGGCGATCCACGGGAACAGACAGATGAAGATCACCGGGACCTCGATTTTCGGCGTTTCCCTCACCACCTGGTTGGCGGTGACCACGCCGATAAACACCAGGATAGGCACGATCGCCGTCATCGGGATCACCGCCAACATAAAGGCACCTAGCCCGAACAGCGGTACCAGGAACATCGTCACGCCGGACGCCAAGGTGTAACCAATGCTGGCCCCCATGGCTTTCCAACCGGCGTGGCCAACATACACGGTCACCGGGAACGGGTTGCCCAGCAGGCAGCCGAACATAGAGGAGAGGCCGTTGGCCATCATCACTTTGCGGGTGTTGTATTCATCCCCGGCGGCGTGCGCACTCTCGATGTTCTCCAGGTCAAAGATGTAGTTCGCCAGCCCCAGCGGGACGGCAGAGGCCAGATACGGCAGCGCGTGTGGCAGGCCCTGCATAAAGCTGTCGACATGGAATCCTGGCGGGTTAAAGCCAAAGGAAGACATCGAGGCTTTAATCGCATCTGGGCTTTGCAGGCCGGAGATCCACGCCAGCGCGGTACCGGCGATCAGCAGCAGCAAACCGGTCGGAATGCGGGCGAATATGGGCTTTTTGCCAAACCAGTTGATAAAGATCAGCAGCAGCACGATGAACGAAACGGTTGGCGCTTCGAACGCTTGCAGCATCGGGTTCATCGCCAGCAGCAACAGCCCCAAGCCGGAAAGGCAGGAGAGCAGCACGGTGCGCGGGATCATCTTGCGGATGGTTTCGCCGAGGAAAGAGCCGCCCACCAGGATCAGTGCCTCAACAAAGCACCACACCAGGCCGATCGAAATGGCAAAGTCCGCATCGCCGGTGGACTGATAAACCGGCATCAGCACCAGGAAGGTCACGGTAAAAATAGACGGTGCGCTCGGGCCAGACGGCAGCGCGGTCACATCGCTCCGCCCGGTCTGGCGAGCCATTTGCAGCCCAAACCAGGTGTAACAGATACTGGCCATCATCACGGCCAGACCAAAGGCCGGGGCTATGCGCCCGTAGACGATCTCTTTTGGGATACCCACTACGAAGATGAGCAGCCCCATCATGGTGAGCAGGTTGGTCAGGTTATTGGTCATCAGCCCGAAGTAGGCTGCCCAGTCACCGCGTTTCCATTCTAATTTCATTTTGTTCATGGAAAATCCTTCACAGGTCGTTTAACAACTCTCGACGATCCACGGGATCGCCATTGGTCCTGCAGGTGAACAACTCTCTGGTGTCAGGTGGGGCTAACGCTGGGTTAGCCCCGTTATTTTTTTATTGGCAGTAGTGGTCGCGATAACTCAGTATTGCTTTCTCGAAACAGGCAAACGGTGGATGGACAATCCCGGCACCGATCATGCCAATCCCCGCATCTTTATGGGCAATGGCGGTGTTGATCACCGGCAGGATGCCACTGCTGCCGACCTTGGTAATATCGATCGCCGTTGGGATCCCCATAAACGACAGCAGGGGAATGGTGACGTTAGGGTTTTCGCCCAAGGTGATTTCACGCATCTGACGCGAGAAATCAATCGCCTCATCCACGGTGCCCCCTACCAGTGCGACGATGGCCGGAGCGGTCGCCATGGCAAAACCGCCAATGCCGTAGGTTTCAGTGATGGCGCTGTCGCCGATATCCAGCCCCGAGTCTTCCGGTTTATAGCCTGCAAACATCGGGCCGATAACCTGCTGTGCCGCGCCGGTAAACCACTGGCCTGGTAGCCCGCTGATGCGCAAACCAAACTCAACGCCGTTGCGCGCCATGGTGGTGACCACGGTGCTGTATTCAATGCCGTGTGCCGCATCCATCGCCGCTTTGCACATCGCCATCCAGGTTGGGCCGGAGAAGTAATCGCTGCTGGCGACAAAGTCGAAGACTTCGCGCTGCTGCTCTACCGGGTAGCCCGCCTGGATAATCCACGGCGTCAGCGCCTGGATCAGCAGCGTAGTACCCGCATTGTTGCGGTTGTGACACTCGTCGCCCATATGCAGCGCCTGCGCCAGCATCAGCCGCAGGTCGATCTCACCGGCCAGCTTCATGGCATCGCGCAGCATCGGACCTTGCACATCGCGCATCCAGTTCAGGCGGTCGATCACGCTCTGGTCATTGGCTCCCATGCGCAGGATCTTCGCCATCTGCTCGCTCATATTGGTATAAGCGCGGTTGCCGTAGGTTTTGTTTTCTACGATATGCATGAACATCGATGCAGACGTCACACCCGCCATCGAACCGACACAGTCATGCTCATGGCACGGCGAGAAGATGATTTCGCCGGAGGCGGCCAGTTCTGCGGCTTCCTCGAGGTTGGCTGCCAATCCTTCAAACACCAGCGCACCGGTGACCGCGCCTTTCATCCCACCGCACATTTTCTGCCAGGTGATCGGCGGGCCTGCATGTAAAATGGTGTTGCGCGTCATCCCTGGGACGACGTTGATTGCCTGGTCATAACCTACCAGCACCGGATGCGACTGAATAATGCGTTCCAGCGCCAGTTTGTTGGCGGCAGCCACTTTCTCGGCAAGGCTTGGGGAGGCAATCTGATCGAGCGCCTCAACCACCGCCATATTGCCCTGGCCTGGCGGAGTCCAATCGAGCTGGGTTACTGGCACATGCTGTTTTTTCAGGTCATCACTGAACATGGCGATACCGACGTTAATAACGTTCAGCGGTTGGTTAAATAATGAGTGGCTCATCAGGCTTTCCCTCCTTTACAGACAAATTCACGCGCCAGCAATCCGGTATTGGTGCTGCTGCTAGCCCAGATCACGCCCGCATCGGTGAGCATCTGGCACTGCTGCTGTAGCGACGGCGTATCGAGATCGGTACCTAGCACATAGCCGAGGATCTCCAACGGTCGGCCCTCGCTGGCCGCAATCGCCTTAGCCTCTTTGATCGCCTCGATCATTACGCCCACCGGATCTTCGTGAGATCCAAAGCCAAGCACGAAGTCCATCACGATCACGCCGACTTCGGGATCGCGCGCTTCCTGCAACAGACGTTGGATGCGGTTGGTTGGGTCGATCATCGGGTGCGGTTTGCCATTGGTGAAGTCGTCATCGCCAAAGTCGAGGAAGGTGTGCGCCACGCTGCGGTTGAGGTCTTTCAGGCGCATGGCCGGGTCAGGTTGAATATTGCTGTAGACGTCGTCGTATTTTTCCAGTGCGGCAAACATCGCTTCGTCGCACAGGGTGCCGCCACAGAACAGACCGCGAATGTATTTTTGCTGCGGTGTCAGTTTGGCACGCACTTCTTCAATCAGCGGCCAGTTCAGTGGATGCAGCTCGAGAGACTCTTCTTTGATGCCGGTAAGCAGCACGGCCTTTAACGCTGCCTGCTTGGTTGCACGCGCAAACTGCAATCCTGGCTCATCGGCTGGTGGCTCATTGCGCCCAAGGAAGCAAACCACTACGGGTTTACGGCAGGCACGGGCACGTTCGAGCACGGTGTGTGCCACGGCTGGGGCAGGGGGCTTGGAGACTAGTACAATCACTTCTGTATCGTTGTCGTTCTCTAGCATCGCTATCGCATCCAGCATCATCCGGCCACCAATCTTCTCACTCAGATCGCGCCCGCCGGTGCCAATCAGCTGCGAAATGCCGCCGCCAAACTCATGGATACGCACGCTCAGCTCCTGGCTACCGGTGCCGGATGCGCCGATAATACCGATGTTGCCACGGCGAACCGCGTTACCAAAGCACAAAGCGGTGCCATTAATGATGGCGGTGCCGCAGTCTGGCCCCATCATCAGCAGGCCTTTTTCATGCGCCAACTGTTTCAGCGCCAATTCATCCTCGATGGAGACGTTATCGGAGAACAGCATCACGTTGAGATCGTTTTCCAGCGCTTGACGGGCTTCACGTGCCGCGTACAACCCGTTTACCGAGATCACCGCGAGGTTGCTCTCCGGAATATGCGTTTTCGCACTGGCGAGAGTGGCATAGCGCGCTTCGTGGCGGCCACCTTTATCTTTGTGGGTGAACAAGGCTTCGATCGCCTGTAGGGTGGCCTCGTTAGCTTCATCGCTGGCCCCCTTAATCACGATCATCAGATCGCCGTTTTTGGCGGCTTCCAGCTCTGGGGTTAACAAGCCCAGGTTTTCCAGCACTCCTTTGTTCATCTCCGTGGCCATGGCCACAAACGCTTGTTCAACGCCTTCAAGTTTGTTCGCTTTGGTGGAAATAGACATCAGCGAAACAGAGTCAAACCAGGTGTTGTTTTTTACCACTATCCTGATGGACATATTTTTCTCCAAAATATGAGGTCAAGAGGCAGGCATCGGCCATGCCATACAGCATGTCGCAACCCGAACTTGAACCGATCTGTTTAATCTTGTTAATGGTATCGATAATAAGGTGACGTTCGTCGTGCACTAATTTTTCTAACAGGTGACTTATCACTTGTCGGTAACGCTGATTGATTGCCGCCTCTAACGTAATAGCGCTTAGCAGCGTGGTTTTATGTTGCGCATTTTCCAGCGCCGCCAGAAAAATACTGCGATATTTTTGTGCCGGATGGCCGGGTAGCAGTAATATAGAGCAAAGCCCAACCAGATAATCATCACCAGAAGGCGTCAGGCCAATTCCCAAACCAATGAGGGAATGTAAGGCTTCGTCGGGAACTTCATTGCGCCGTATCGCCAGAAATAACGCATCACGATGCAGTTGTAATAATCTGGCCATTTCCCGATAAAATATATTCTCGCCACGGTAATTAAACAGCGAATTACCGGATGAAGCCTGTTGGTTAATGCATGCCCCCCATTGGTGCCAAGCAATAGATGCTCTGCTTGCTTCGGTTAAATACAGGTCAGGCTGTTGCCATGTCTGACAGTGGGAAAAATCAATCCAACTATGCTGACCTATTTCAATGCCACCCTGAGAAAACTCGACGCGATCTCCTGGGCTAAATATCTGGTCACAGTGCCTGAGCGCTATGCGGCAACTATTGGGGGCGTTATCGTACTCGTCGCTTAATAACGTGTAGAGCATGTTCTGCTCGGGAACGAACAGGTTTACCGCGCGAGAAAAAACCTGTTCGACCTGCCCACTTAGCCGCTGGCGGGGGAACGCCACCTCCGCCGATAACGCTGTAATGCACTGCCGCTGCGGCTGTGCGATGGCATTTCTCCTCTGTTAAGCGCCGGCGGCAACCAGCAGTTCAGCAATTTCGTGATAGCCTTTTTCACGGGCCAGCGTCAGGGGAGATTTACCATATTTGTCGGTCATATGCGGATTGGCACCGTGATCGAGCAGTAATTTGACAATCTCTTGCTGTTTCGCACCACCATCATTCAACACAATAGCTTCCAGCAGCGGCGTCCAACCGACAAAATTGGTGTGGTTGACGTTAATTTCGGTACGCGTCAATAATTCACGCACAATGTCGACGTGGCCTTTTTCACTGGCTGGGGTAATACCCACACCGCCAAAGCGTGTTAAGCGATCCAAATCCGGGTGGGCTGGCAATACCAGGCGTAGCAGCGTTAAGTCATTATTCAGGCAGCTCAGCAGGAAGGGGTTAAAACAGGTCTGATCCTGCTTATCAATATCGGCACCGGCAGAGATTAATAATTCCACGCAGTCGTAATGTTTATTCAGGCTGGCCAGCGTAATTGCGGTGCGGCCTTGGCGGTTGGTGGCATTGATATCAGCCCCTTTACTCAGGCAGCTTTTTAGCGCGTCGCTGTCGCCCTGTTCCGCCGCAAAAAGAAATTCTGTGATTAGCGCTTTATCAGACATATTCTAGCTCCCTATTTTTCCAGTGGGCTTTGGATGCTTTCATTGCTACTGAGAATAGCAACAGATGCTGGATAAAAACATCCGCTTAAGAATCATTCATCGCAAAGGGTGTAATTATTGAAAGTAATTCAACAATAAAGGCAAACTGTGCGTCGGCGCAATCTTTCTCTTATGTTTTACGCCTTTTGTCGCGGCAAACGTCTCTGCGGGCAATGGGCTGTCACCTCCCGCCACATCAGGCTCCAAACTAATAATCAGAAGTGTGATTGTCTTCAAATCAGTTGTAATGGCAGTGTTAAATTTTGTTCAATACTGGTTGCGTGTCATAGGATTTACAAATACATTCAACAATGCGCCCAGGGGGGAGGAGGAGTCATGAATTCTATTTTTACCGAAGAAAACCTATTGGCATTTACCACCACGGCGCGTTTTGGCAGCTTCAGCAAGGCGGCCAAAGAGCTGGATCTGACGACTTCGGCCATCAGCTATACCATCAAACGGATGGAAACCGGGCTGGACGTCGTGCTGTTTAACCGCAGCACGCGCAGCATCGAACTCACCGAGTCCGGTTTTTACTTCTACCGTAAAGCGACCGACCTGCTCAACGACTTCCATGCCATCAAGCGCGGTATTGATACCATCTCTCAGGGCATAGAGGCGCGTGTGCGCATCTGTATCAATCAGTTGCTCTATACCCCACGGCATACCGCTCGGTTGTTACAGGTGCTGAAGAAGCAATTCCCCACCTGCCATATCACGGTGACCACCGAGGTATACAACGGCGTCTGGGATTCCATCATCAACAACCAGGCCAATATCGCCATTGGCGCACCGGATACGTTACTGGACGGCGGCGGCATTGATTACACCGAAATCGGCGCCATCCGTTGGGTGTTCGCCATTGCGCCCGATCATCCCTTGGCGTTTATGCCAGAGCCGATCTCCGAGAGCCAGCTACGGCTTTATCCCAACATCATGGTGGAAGACACTGCGCATACCATCAACAAGAAGGTGGGCTGGTTGCTGCACGGGCAGGAAGCAATCCTGGTGCCGGACTTTAACACCAAGTGCCAATGCCAGATTTTAGGGGAGGGGATTGGATTCCTGCCGGAATATATGGCGCGTGAGCCGGTAGCGGAAGGGCTATTGGCGACCCGCGCCATTCATAACCCACGGCAGGATTCCAGCATGTTGCTGGCGACACAGCATGCGGCAACCGGGCAGGTGACCCAGTGGATCAAAAAGCAGTTTGCTCCGGGTGGGGTGCTGACTGGGATTTATGGGGATTTGCTCTATCGGGAGTGATGTGAGTATCTTGATGCGTAAAACCCCCTTACCCTGGCAGAAAGTAAACTGCACCTTAAAAGCTGTCTAGTCACAAATTAAGGTGCAGTGGGTTATGGCGAAAACAGTCCCTTCCCATAAATGAGTATTGGGAGTCATCGCTGGTTATTATCAAATAATATGTCGATCAGAAACTATATAAAACACCGGCCACGGCATTGATACTATAATCACGGTCGGTCATCGGGCTATCTTTCACCGTGTCGCTCATCTGCTCATTAAATCCCATCAGGAACAGCTGCCAGTCGTTATTAATGGCATAATAGCTGGCGAGAGAAATGTAAGATGTGACGCCACTTTTCGCCCGGTATTGTGGCATCCCGCTGCGCTGTGATTCCCCTTCGTTGATACCAAAATAGTAATTATTGAAGGCGCGGTTTTGCCAGCGCATGCCGAAACCGGGTACCAGCTGCAATTTGCCAAACTGGAAGCGGTACTGATAGCCGACATCGGCAATCACCCCATCGCTATAGCCTAGCACGTCGGTAGCAATATCAGCGTTGAGGCTCCCCCAATCGGCATGATACTGATAACCGATGCCTGCCATGGCGGTCGCTCGCCGCTTGTCCAGCTTCTTCATCGCCGGATCGTCGCTATCCGCAGGCTTAAAGCTTAGCGGGGAGTAGTTAACTGCCAAATGCAGATTGTGCTTTTCTGAACTCAATAGATTAATGCCGATCCCTTGGCTATTAATAAAAAACTGCTCTCCTTGATAAGTCACAATCGGTAGCGGTATATATTGTGCGTCATAGTCGCGATAGGGTAACTGTTCTGCCAGAACGCCAGCGCCTACCGACCAGTCGCCAGCATAGGCATTGCCCGTTAATAATATGGCCGCCAGCGATAGGGCATTAACTGAGAAAAGTGGCTTGCGAAAAGATATAAAATTATTTTCTATCATGATAGATATCCCAGATTTAGGTCAAAAGGTTGCCATCAGCCGCTAATAATCTGATAACTGAAATTTAATTCTTTTTAAGGTGTTAATGACGTAATGTTACTTACTCTTTAAAAAATAGCTCTTGTTCAATGGCAATAAGTAAAGTGGCTATCAACAATAATAGGGCCGTCCAGATACATTTGGTCAGCGGTGCAACCTGCATAAGCTCTGCCGCCATCACCAGGGTAAAGTGAAATAAAATGGCTGCCGGAATGCTACGCTGACAACGATAGTAGAACCAATTGGCCAGCACGGCGGCAGGAAACATGCTGATAAAAAAGTTGGTAACGTATATTCCCCCGGCCTGCCATAGTTGATGCTGATAGGTGTCTGCAATAAAGAATAAGGGTAAATGCCAGAGTGCCCATAGCCCAAAAAATATCAACGAGGTGGGCAACAGCATTGGCCAACGGCTCCTCAGGCTATCGACGCCATAACCGCGCCAGCCTAGTTCCTCCAGTATCGAGGCGATCAGTGCCAGCGGTAGCATGGGCAGAAAGCCGCTGGAAAAAGCAAACTGGGTGGTATCCAAACCTAGCCGCACTGACAGCCAAATGGCCGTCAGTAACGGCAGCAGAATTAATCCCAATAGGGTTAGCGTGCGGCCCAGCGTTATCCCTGCCAAAGAAAATACTCTGCTGCGAATATCCCTCCACAACCGCCGGTCTTGGGCCGTCCATATCATCACCCCTGTTGCCAGGGCTGGGCCAATTAATCCCAGCAGAGCCATGAATAGCGTCGACTGCAGCCTATCCGGCGAATGGCTCAGATAGGCTGCTATGGCCCACGGTAACCATGAAAACGCAAAAACCAGACCAAAAAAGCGTAGCGGAGAATAACGGATCACCGGGATCATAGCTTATTCCCCTCCTTGGATACTGGCTCCTAATACGGCGGCAAAAGACCCGGCAACGGCACCGAAGGCGCGCTCAATCAGCAACAACATGGCCTGCATACGTGCGGCTTGCTCTTCTGGCGTCCAGCTAAACATCTGGTGGCCGAACAGGAACAGCGAACCGGCGAGAATGAACTGCACCGTCGATAGCGGATCATCAACCTGAAAAACACCTTCCTGGTTTCCCTGCTCGACCACTGCCGCAAGAATTGGCCCAAAGGCCAACACCGTTTCAATATTGCTGCGCTCATGCAATGCGCGGTTCTCTGGGCGGTGTAAGTCCTCAACCAAAGCCTGCCCGGCTTCTACGGTTTGATTCTGCGAGGCTATGATGGCGCAGAACTTTTCAATCGCCCCCAGTTGCGGATCGTCAGCAATGATTTGTGAGCGGGTAACCATCTCGGCACACAGTTGCTGTGCCAGCGCTGCCAGGACTTCATCTTTGGATTTGAAGTAGTAATAAAACGTCCCCTTGGCGATACCTGCGCTGCGGACGATGGAATCAACAGAGGTCGACTCATAACCGATTTCCTGAAACAGCTCGCTTGCCGCCTGCAAAATTTCAGCCCGGCGCACCTCTGGTGTTTTCACTGTACGTACCATATTAAATCCCTCTTTTTTGTATGGAGTAGCGCTACGGTAGTAATTGACTGACGGTCAGTCAATTGAAAAATGCGGTTTTTTTGCACGCGATGGCCAGGGGCAACATGCCGCAGATTCTGACTACCGATCCGAACTCGTCCCTCTCCTTTTTTGGGGGGGGAGGAGTAACATCGAGTACGTGTCATCATTTTGTTTCCCCATCCAACCCCTTATCTTTCAATAACTCATTAGAGTTAGTTCGAGTTTGCGCTGCCTCGCAAAATTCAATCAACAACTGAACAACCTGCCGGAACTTGACCAAAGACAACATTTTTTGTGTGGTCTATGGTATCCCTACGCACGGTGTAATGGCGAAAATCTGTTCTAACAAGAACTTAACGACTAATAAAAGCACTGCTCTCAAGCAGGCAAAATGGATGGGATGCTTATGAATAAGGTAAGCAAGTTATTGATGCTATTTCTGGCAGGGATGTACGCGGTTTTTCTCTCTTTCTCGGTACAGGCAGAGGTGACACCTGCCGCCACACCGCAGAAGGTTGAAGCCAAGAATGAAACCTTCTCTGCACCTCACCCTGACCAATATAAGTCCTGGCAGGCGACCTCCGAGCAGTCCGATCGGGTAGACGCTTTGGCTGGCGACCCGCGCCTGGTTATTCTCTGGGCCGGGTACCCGTTTGCCAAGGATTACAACAAACCACGTGGTCACGCCTATGCCATCACGGATATTCGTGAATCCTTGCGTACCGGTGCACCGAAAACGGCAGAAGATGGGCCGTTGCCAATGGCCTGCTGGAGCTGCAAAAGCCCGGACGTTGCCAGGGTGATCGCCGAACAGGGCGAAGCGGCCTACTTCCACGGTAAATGGGCGCGTGGCGGGCCGGAAATCGTCAATAACCTCGGCTGTGCTGATTGCCACAATACCGCTTCCGCTGATTTTGCCGCTGGTAAACCTGCGTTACACCTTTCCCGCCCTTACGCGGCTCGTGCCATGGAAACGATAGGTAAGCCGTTTGACAAGGCCGGCCGCTTCGATCAGCAATCCATGGTGTGTGGGCAGTGCCACGTTGAGTATTACTTTGATGGAAAAGACAAAGCGGTGAAATTCCCTTGGGACAAGGGCACCACGGTCGATGACATGGAAGTGTATTACGACAATATCGAATTCTCCGACTGGACCAACCCGCTGTCCAAGACGCCAATGCTAAAAGCCCAACATCCAGAATATGAAACCTGGAGCGCGGGTATTCATGGCAAGAACAACGTCACCTGTATCGACTGCCATATGCCGAAAGTGCAAAACGCCCAAGGCAAGATCTATACCGATCACAAAATTGGCAACCCGTTCGATAACTTCGAACAAACCTGTAAGAACTGCCACACCCAGGATAAAGCCAGCATGCAGGCGGTGGTCGAAAAACGTAAGCAGGATATCAACGAGATCAAGCTGAAGGTAGAAGACCAACTGGTTCACGCGCACTTTGAAGCGAAAGCGGCCTGGGATGCCGGAGCGACCGAAGCCGAGATGAAGCCTATCTTGACCCATATCCGTCATGCACAGTGGCGTTGGGACTTTGCCATCGCTTCCCACGGTATTCAAATGCATGCGCCAGAAGTGGCATTGCGCATTTTGGGCACCGCGCTCGATCAGGCGGCGCAGGCTCGTACTCAGTTGATCCGTCTGTTAGCGACCAAGGGCATCACCACCGAAGTCAAGCTGCCGGACATCTCCACCAAGGAAAAGGCACAGTTGGCGCTGGGTATGGACATGCCGCAGCTGAACGCCGAAAAGCAGGAATTCCTCAAGACGGTGGTACCGCAGTGGGAAGAACAGGCACGTAAAACCGGGCTGTTAGGCAAATAACCCCTCCGCCCCGTGTGTGGGGCGTAAACAAATGGAGTCAATATGAGCGTACTGCGTTCGTTATTAACTACCGGGGTGCTTGCCTGTAGCCTTTGGCTGACAGTATTACCGGTATCGGCCCAGACCGACAGCCCCGCGGTTCAACAGCAATCGGCGGAAGTCACCTTGCAACGTAATCCGGATGAGGCCTGCCTGCGCTGCCACAAGCCGCAACAGAATGCGATGCACGGTAAACATGCGGGAGCCATTAACCCGAATAACAAATTGCCGCTGACCTGCACCAACTGTCACGGCTCACCTTCGCTGCATCACCGTGAGGGCGTGAAGGATGTGATGCGTTTCAACGAGCCCATGTTCGGCGTGGAACAGCAAAACAGCGTTTGCATGTCTTGCCACTTGCCGGAGACGTTGCAAAAAGCCTTCTGGCCACATGATGTACATTTGGCCAAGGTGAGCTGCGCCAGCTGCCATACGTTGCACCCGCAGCAAGATAAGGTACAAGGGCTGAACGACAAGGGGCGCATCAAGCTCTGCGTGGACTGCCACCGTCAACAACAGGATGATCCCGCGTTTAATCCAGCGTCCGTAAGGCTGGATAAGGGGCAGCCATGAGCTGCTCACGGCGCCGTTTTATCGTAGGTATTGGCGTGTTGGCGGCTGGCTCGACCCTGGCGGAAAAGCTGCTGGCGCGCACCATGAACGTCAATGGCATCCGTTACGGCATGATCCACGATGAGTCGCGTTGCATCGGTTGTACCGCCTGTATCGATGCCTGCCGCGAAGTCAATCAGGTGCCGGTGGGCGTTTCACGCCTGGAGATCGTTCGTAGCGAACCGATAGGCCAATTTCCGGACGTGAAGTACCGGTTTTTCCGCCATTCGTGCCAGCATTGCGATGACGCTCCCTGTGTACATGTCTGCCCAACGGGTGCCTCGTTTATCGATGCCGCCAGCGGCATTGTCGACGTCAACCCGGATCTCTGTGTCGGTTGCCAATACTGCATCGCTGCGTGCCCTTACCGGGTACGCTTTATTCATCCGGTGAGCAAAACGGCGGATAAATGCGATTTTTGCCGCAAGACCAACCTGCGTCAGGGCAAGCAGCCAGCCTGTGTATTGTCGTGCCCCACCAAGGCATTAACCTTTGGCAATCTCGACGATCCGCACAGTGATATTTCGCGTCTGTTGCAGCAAAAGACCACTTATCGCTACAAGATAGCGTTAGGGACACGGCCAAAAATGTATCGCGTGCCGTTTAAATATGGGGAGACAAGTCAATGACTTCTGCCTTTCATTTTGACTCTCTGGTCTGGGACTGGCCCATTGCGATTTACCTGTTCCTGATCGGCATCTCCGCCGGTCTGGTCACCCTGGCTATTCTGTTGCGCCGCTATCATCCAGAGGAGGGGGCCTCTAACAGCCGGGTAATGTTGACCACGCTGTTTGTCGCGCCAACCTCGGTCATGCTTGGGCTGGTGATCCTGATTTTCCACCTGACCCGTCCGTGGACCTTCTGGAAACTGATGTTCCACTATAGCTTCACCTCGGTGATGTCGATGGGGGTGATGCTGTTCCAGGTCTACATGGTGGTGTTGGTGGTCTGGCTGGCGCTGATTTTCCGTGACGAGGTGGCGGCGCTACAACAGCGTTGGTTGCCAAAGTTGGCGCTGATCCCGCGCCTGCTGCAGCGCTTGCTGCCGTTGTTGCGGCCAATAGAAACGGTGATGCTGGTGTTGGCGGTGCTGTTGGGGGCTTATACCGGCTTCCTGCTTTCGGCGCTGAAGTCGTACCCGATGCTGAATAACCCGTTGTTACCGGTGCTGTTCCTGTTCTCGGGCGTTTCGTCCGGGATCGCGGTGGCACTGCTGGTGGCGGCCTGCGGCCCTAAAGGTCATCTGCACAGCCGGGAAGTGCATTTCCTGCATCGCCTGGAGACGCCGGTGGTGTGGCTGGAGATCTTCCTGCTGGCGGCGTTCTTCATCGGCCTGTGGCTGGGGGATGACGGCAAACTCCGTGCCTTGTCGGCCGCGCTTGGCGGTGGGTTCTGGTCCTGGTGGTTCTGGTTGGGCGTCGTCGGCTGTGGGCTGATTATGCCATTGCTGCTGAAGGCCTTGGGCTGGGGGAAAGCGCGTTTCCATATCCTGTTGATCAGCGGCGCTAGCCTGTGTGGCGTGCTGTTGCTGCGTTATTTCATTCTGTATGCCGGGCAGATGACAGTAGCTTGAAGGCATGTTGTAGCAGAATAAGGCGGTAGATGTGTTGTGGTTACCCGAGCTGGGATTTATTGCGTTATTGCTGGCCTGCACGGCGTCGCTGCTGCTGGCTGGCATCACGCTGTTGACGTTGATGGATCGCCGTTGGGGTGGGCTGTTGCCAGCGCGTGGCTGGAGCCTGAGCATTTTTGTGTTAATCGCACTGTCTTTCGCCATTCTGCTACAGCTGTTTTTGAGTAATGACTTCTCGGTCATGTACGTAGCCCAACATGGTCACAGCCAGTTGCCACCGTTGATGAAGGCCGGGGCGCTGTGGGGTGGGCACGAAGGTTCGCTGCTGCTCTGGTTGCTGTGCCTGGCCGGTTGGTCTGCCTGCTTTGCCTTATTCAGCCCCAAATCGGTACGCTCACTACAGCCGCTCACGCTGGCCATTCTGGCGCTGATCGTCGGCTGTTTTCTGCTTTTCATCCTGTTCTTTTCCGATCCTTTCGTTCGGCTCTTTCCCGCCGCGCTTCAAGGGCGCGATCTGAACCCGATGCTGCAACATATCGGCCTGATCCTGCACCCTCCGCTGCTCTATTTGGGCTATGCCGGGTTTGCCACCTGTAGTGCTCTGATGCTGGCTGCTTTGCTGCAAGGGGAGTTTAGCGCCGAGATTGCCGGGCAGTGCCTGCGATGGGCCAAACCGGCCTGGTGTTTCCTCACTGCCGGGATCATTTTGGGGTCCTGGTGGGCTTACAGCGAACTGGGCTGGGGCGGCTGGTGGTTCTGGGATCCGGTGGAGAATGCTTCACTGCTCCCTTGGCTGACCGCGACCGCTTTGTTACACAGTTTGGCGGTCGGCCAGCGTACCGGAGGATTGCGGCATTGGTCGCTATTGCTGACGCTGGGCACCTTTGTTCTCAGCCTGTTGGGCACCCTGATTGTGCGTTCTGGCATCCTGGTTTCAGTGCATGCCTTTGCGCTGGATGAGCAGCGCGCCTTGCCGCTGTTTATCCTGTTTGCCTTTCTTAGCGGGTCGTCATTTTTAATCTATGCCTTACGCGCCAACCGGGGGAAAGCCGTTACGTCCCCGGTGAAACCTGCGTTGCTCGGCGCGTTGTTGCTTCTCAGCTCCGCCGCCCTGATCGTGCTGGTGGGCACTTTGTACCCGATGCTCTATCGGATGATGGGATGGGGGCAGATCTCGGTTGGCGCGCCTTATTTCAATCTGGTGCTGCTGCCGTTTGGGCTGCTGGGATTGGTATTGATGTGCTACGGCGGGTTTAGGCGGCGGCGCTATGGCCAGTGGATCGCTCACGCCGGAGTGCTGCTGACGGCATTAGGCATCGCCAGTTCGGCGCTGCAACGCCATGAAATCAGCCTGAACGTCACCGTGGGCGAGACGGTCAGCCTGGCGGGATACCAATTTACGCTGCGCTCGGTAGATCTGCAGGCTCAGGCTAATTTCACCAGTGAACAGGCGGTGATTGAGGTTACCCGGCATGGCAAGCCCGTGGCCCAGTTGACGCCTGAAAGGCGGTTTTATACCGCCCGCCGCCAACAGATGTTTGAGCCCGGCATCGATTGGAACGCTTTCCATGACTGGTACGTTGTGATGGGCGAAAAAAGCGGCGAGCAGCGTTACGCCATGCGTTTTTATGTACAGACCGGCATCCGTTGGATCTGGTGGGGAGGGGCGCTGATGATGATTGGCGTGTTGGCTACCGGTTGCCAAAGGAGGCAAGCATGCGCTGGTTAATCGCTCTGCTGTTGTGGGGGAGCATCACGTTGCCGCTGGCGGCCCAGATCGTCGATACCTGGGCATTCACCTCGCCGGAAATGCAGGAGCGGGCGCTGGCAGTGGCAGGCCAGATCCGTTGCCCGCAATGCCAGAATCAGAGCCTGCTGGAGTCCAATGCCCCTGCGGCGGTCGCCATGCGCCATGAGGTGTTCGCCATGACCGAACAAGGCAAAACGCAGGCGGAAATCATGAATTTTATGACGGCACGCTACGGCAACTTTATCCGCTATCAACCGGCTTTTGAGTCCTCTACGTTGTTACTTTGGGGGCTGCCACCGCTGATGTTGGGGGCGATCGGGCTGGTGTTATGGCGGCGGAGGAAAGCGGAATGAAATCGCGCTCTTACCCTCTGCTGTTTATCGTGCTGGTGCTTGGCCTCACCGCGGGTTGGTATGTGGCCAGCGGCCGCCCGGCCACCGTGTTGGCCGAACAGCATATGCGCAGCTTGCCTGTCCAACCGCTCACGCCTCAGCAGCAGGCCGAAAGCGAGTTACAGCAGTTACAGCAACAGATCGACCAGTCACCGCAAGACAGCGTGTTGTGGGCGCAGCTGGCAGAATATTATCTGTTTAACGATAATTTTGCCGATGCGCAGGTTGCCTATCAGCGGGCTTTGGCTCTGCGGGGGGCGAATGCCGAACTGTACTCGGCGTTGGCAACGGTGCTTTATTACCAGGCGGGGCAGCGTATTACCCCACAGGTGGAGAGCAATATAGCAAAGGCCTTGGCACTGGATAAGGATGAGGTCTCGGCGCTGATGCTGCTGGCTGCCGATGCCTTTTTGCATACGGAATATGCCAAGGCGATAAACTTGTGGCAACGCCTGTTGGACAGCCAATCACCACGGGTTAATCGGCCACAGCTGATTGAGGCCATCAATATGGCCAAGCTGCTACTGCGCCAACAATAAATCACGCCATGCGAACGAAATTCACCAGTCTAGGCTCAGCAATGCGCTGATAATCCCCAGTGTTGAGGATCAGCGAACACTCCAGCGTGCCAGCATTAAAGGCCAACTCGTCAAAGCGCTCAAACAGCAGCGGATCGGCCACCAGCAGCAAATCCGGGTGGAAGCTGAACGGCGGGATCGCGCCAAAGACGCAGTCGGTCAGTTGGTCGACTTCCACCGGGCTGGCCAGAGAGGCGCGAGTCCCGCCAACACCCTGTGCCAACGCGCCGAGATCGGCCTGTTGGTCGGCGGGCAGGATGGCCAGCACGTGCTGCTTGATGCCGTTGCCCTTGACGTGGCACACCAACGCTTTCGCCCCTTGCCCCAACTGGGTGCCGCGTATCTTGGCGACTTCTTCGGATTTGCCTGCCTTAGGATGCTCAACCACGCGATAGCGGGCTTGGTGTTGGTCAAGAAGGGAAGTTAAACGGCTAAAGGTTGCGGTAGACACGCCATGTTCTCCTGAGTGTTGATTATCCTGCCCTATCATAACGCGTTGTGACGGCGAAGAGATCAGCCAAATTATTGATTAAACAGCGGGCTATTTTTTTGTTTTGACGGATAATACGCAATTATGAAACGGGATTTTAATTTTTTGAAAGGAAAGGGGCGTGAAGACTAACCTGTCGTTGTTTACCCAGCCGAAGTTCGTCTGGCTGTGTGCGGCTTTCTGCTGTTTGCTGTGGGGCAGTGCCTACCCGGCAATTAAAAACGGTTATGACATTTTCCAGATCGCCACCGACGATCTCCCCGGCAAGATCGTTTTTGCCGGTTACCGCTTTGTGATTGCCGGGGCCTTGCTACTGCTGTTTGCCATCTTGCAGGGTAAACCCATCGGCCGTTTGTCACGGCACCAGTATTCACAGTTGGTGGTGTTAGGGAGCACGCAAACGGCGCTGCAATACGTTTTCTTCTATATCGGTCTGGCCTACACCACTGGGGTAAAAGGATCGATCATGAACGCGACCGGCACCTTCTTTAGCGTGTTGCTGGCGCATTTCATTTATAAAAACGATCGTCTTAGCATGAATAAAATCGTCGGCTGCGTGGTGGGTTTTGCCGGGGTGATGGTGGTGAACTTCAACAGTCAACTGATGGACTTCAGCTTTAGCTGGCTGGGGGACGGTTTTGTGGTGATCGCTGCGTTTATCCTTTCGGCCGCTACGCTGTATGGCAAACGCATTTCGCAGACCGTCGATCCGACTATTATGACCGGCTGGCAACTGGCCATCGGCGGCGTGATGCTGACGGTAGGGGGATATCTGGCGGGGGGACGGTTAGAGTTCCACGGTTGGGCATCGGTGGCGATCCTGAGCTATCTGGCGCTGCTGTCATCGGTCGCTTTTGCGCTCTGGAGCCTGCTGCTGAAATATAACCGCGTGGGCATGATTGCGCCGTTCAACTTCCTGATCCCGGTTTCCGGCGCGGTGCTGTCGGCCATTTTCTTACAGGAAAGCATCATGGAATGGCGTTATGCCGTGGCGCTGGTGCTGGTGTGCTTTGGCATCTGGCGGGTCAACGTGGTGCGTAAGGAAAAGCGCGAAGCTGTCGCCTAGCAATCTCTCAAAGACCCGCCTAAGTAGTGGGTTCTGAGAGTGCAAAAAAGGACTGGATGCGGCTAAACCTCAGGTTGCTCTTCCACCAGATCAATCATTTGTGCCAGCGCCGCGCTGCTGTTCTCTCTGTGCCACGCCATCAATAATTCGATCTGCGGTGCACTGGCCGGTAGCGGGCGGAAGACCACGTTCGATGACTGAAAATGGCTGACATAGCGCGGCACAATGGACAAGCCTAGCCCCATTCCCACCAGATTCATGGTGACCAGAATATTGGTCGCTGCCTGCACGATCTTGGGCTTGCACCGGGCCTCGGCGAGATAGGCTGTCACCATCTGGTACAACGCGCCGGAGTGGGCCGGATCGGTGCTGATAAAATTTTCGCCATCAAGATGATGCGGTTCTAGCTGCGATTCTTTACTCAGTGGGTGATCGATGGGCATCACCACCACCAAGGGCTCACGATAAACCACCCGGTAGTTCAGCTGATTACTGATAATCGGACGGCGCATAAAACCAACGTCAATTTCTCCTTTCAATAACTTATCTTCTTGCTGAGTGGTAATGATACTCACCAGTTCGATACTGGACGCCGGTAGCCTCAGGCGTAACTGGGGCAGAACGTCGGGCAGGATATTCACTTCCGCACAGGGTACAAAGCCAATGATCAGCCGAACCTGTTGCTCCATGGCCTTACGCGCCAGCTGTTTTGCCTGCTCTGACAATTCAAGAATATTGATCGCCTGATGTAAAAACACCTCTCCGGCGCGGGTTAGCGAAACCTGACGATTATTTCTTATTAATAATGGCGCGCCGACACAACCCTCAAGATCTTTTATCTGGCTGCTCAATGAGGGCTGCGACGTATGTAGCCTCTCGGCGGCCCGGGTGAAATTGAGTTCTTCGGCTACCGCGACAAAATAACGTAAGTGTCTTAGCTCCATGCCTTTTTCTCCCATCATAGAAAAAATGTCTGGTACGGTCGTTTTTTACTATTTCACAAAATAGTAACTGGAAAGCAACATCCTTTGCGTAACCCCTACGAAGGTCAATACATCTCTTGGATGAGGATCAAATAATATGACCACCAACGCAAAATTAGATGTTTATAGCCTGATCGACACCCGGAATGGACAAGTTCTGCCACGGATCTACACCGATCCGGACATTTATCAATTAGAGCTTGAGCGTATATTTGGCCGCTGCTGGCTGTTTCTGGCCCATGAAAGTCAGATCCCCAAACCCGGCGATTTCTTTAACACCTACATGGGTGAAGACGCGGTAGTCGTCATCCGTCAGAAAGATGGCTCCATCAAGGCGTTTCTCAACCAGTGCCGCCACCGTGCGATGCGTGTCAGCTACGCAGACAGCGGCAATACCCGCGCTTTTACCTGCCCTTACCACGGCTGGTCTTATGGCATCGATGGCGAATTGACTGAGGTGCCATTGGAGCCGCGCGCCTATCAACAAGGCTTGTGCAAATCGCATTGGGGGCTGAAGGAAGTGCCTGGTGTCGAAAGCTATAAAGGCCTGATATTTGGCAACTGGGATACCAGTGCTCCGCCACTCAAAGAGTATCTGGGTGATATGGCCTGGTATCTGGATGGTTTGCTGGATCGGCGGGAAGGCGGCACCGAAATTGTCGGTGGCGTGCAGAAGTGGGTAATTAACTGCAACTGGAAGTTCCCGGCCGAGCAGTTCGCCAGCGATCAGTATCATGCCCTGTTCAGCCATGTCTCGGCGGTACAGGTACTGGGCGGCATGCAGGATGGCAGCGATAAAAAACTGGGTAATGACCAGACCGCACGCCCGGTGTGGGAAACCGCCAAAGACGCGGTGCAATTCGGTCAGGATGGCCACGGCTGCGGCTTCTTCTTTACCGAAAAGCCGGACGCCAACGTGTGGGTTGATGGTGAAGTCTCGCGCTACTACCGGGAAAGCTACCCCGAAGCCGAGCAGCGTCTGGGCAAGATCCGTGCTTTGCGCCTGGCCGGGCATAACAATATTTTCCCTACGCTTTCCTGGCTCAATGGCACCGCCACTATGCGTGTCTGGCATCCCCGTGGGCCAGATCAGGTTGAGGTTTGGGCGTTCTGCATTGCCGACAAGGCCGCCTCGCCGGAAACCAAAGCGGCGTTTGAAAATAGCGCCACTCGAGCCTTTGGCCCTGCCGGTTTCCTTGAGCAGGATGATTCGGAAAACTGGGCTGAGATCCAGAAACTGCTCAAAGGCCACCAGGCCCGTCACAATCCATTATGCCTGGAGATGGGGCTGAATCAGGAAAAACGCCGTGAAGACGGTATCCCCGGTATTACCAACTACATCTTTTCTGAAACCGCCGCGCGCGGCATGTACCAACGTTGG
Source organism: Serratia sp. JSRIV004 (assembly GCF_019968705.1). Lineage (NCBI taxonomy): Bacteria > Pseudomonadati > Pseudomonadota > Gammaproteobacteria > Enterobacterales > Yersiniaceae > Serratia > Serratia sp. JSRIV004. The sequence continues at coordinate 1,781,974 of NZ_CP074140.1, forward strand.
GCGGATTTGCTGAGCAGCGATACCTGGCAGGAAGTCCAAGAGAAAACCGCAGCCTACCAGCAGGAGGTGATGAAATGAGCCATCCGATCTCTATGGAACTCCAGCATCAGATTACCCAGTTTCTCTACCGCGAAGCCGCCCTGTTAGATGATTGGGCGTTCCGTGCCTGGCTAGAACTGCTTGACGATGATTTGAGCTACACCATGCGCACTAGGGTTAATGCCCAGACTCGCGATCGGCGCAAAGGCGTTCAACCACCGACCACCTGGATTTTCAACGACACCAAATCACAGCTTGAACGCCGGATCGCCCGCCTGGAAACCGGGATGGCCTGGGCTGAAGAGCCGCCGTCCCGCACTCGGCATATGGTCAACAACTGCATTATCAGCGAAACGGCACAGGCCGATGTGTTCTCCGTGCGAGTGAACTACCTGCTTTACCGGTCGCAAAAAGAGCGTGATGAAACCATCTACGTTGGCACCCGTACCGATCTGCTGCGCCGCCGTTCAACCGAGGAGGGCTGGGGACTGTGTGGGCGTGAAATCATTCTCGATCAGGCGGTTATCACCTCCCACAACATGAGCATCCTGTTCTGATGAAACGAATCCATGCTTGTGCTGTTGGGGCGTTGCCGGAGGGGGAAGCTCTCCGGCTCGATACTGAGCCGACGATCGCGTTGTTTCACGTGGGCGGTGAATATTACGCGATCAACGATCGTTGCAGCCACGGCAATGCGTCGATGTCTGAGGGCTATATCGAGGATGACGCGACCGTGGAATGCCCACTGCACTCGGCCAGCTTTTGCCTGAAGACCGGTAAAGCATTGTGCATGCCCGCCACGGAGTCGCTGCAAACCTACCAGGTCACCGTGTTAGAGGGGGCCGTGTTTATCGATTTACCGGAGGGCGTCTGATGTCCGATCTTAAAGATGACGTAGTGCTGATAACCGGTGGCGGCTCAGGCTTGGGGCTGGCTCTGGTGGCGCGCTTTATCGAGGAGGGTGCCAGGGTGGCGACCCTGGAACGTTCAGCGGAAAAGGTCAGCCGGTTACAGCAGCAGTTTGGCGAGCAGGTTGTGGCTGTGCAGGGTGACGTGACTTCCTTTGCCGATAATCAGCGTGCGGTGGAGATGGCGCTGTCCCGCTTTGGGCGTCTGGACTGTTTTATCGGCAATGCCGGTATCTGGGATCATAATGCCTCGTTGCTGGCGACACCGGCGGAGCAGTTGGAGTCCGGCTTTAACGAGCTGTTTGCCGTTAACGTCAAAGGCTATCTGTTGGGCGCCAAAGCCAGCGCTCCGGCATTGATCCACTCCTGCGGCAGTATGATCTTCACGCTTTCCAATGCGGCCTGGTATCCCGGCGGCGGCGGCCCGCTGTATACCGCCAGCAAGCATGCTGACGTAGGGCTGATCCGTCAGTTGGCTTATGAACTGGCTCCCAAGGTTCGGGTCAATGGCGTCGGGCCTTGTGGCATGGCCAGTGACTTGCGTGGTCCACAGGCGCTTGGGCAGCACGACACCTCGATTATGCAATCGCTGACGCCGGAAAAGATTGCCGCCATTTTGCCGTTGCAATTTTCCCCTGCGCCGGAAGATTTTACCGGCCCTTACCTGATGCTGGCCTCGCGCCGTAACAACCGGACGTTGAGCGGCGTGATGATCAATGCCGATGCGGGCCTGGCCATTCGGGGTATTCGCCACGTGGCGGGTGGATTGCAGCTATAGGAGCCAACATGAAACAGATAGTGATTATCGGCGGTGGTCAGGCCGGAGCTATGGCGGCCGCAGCCCTACGCGCACAACGGTTTACCGGTGGCATCACCCTGATCGGCGAAGAGCCGGAAATTCCGTACGAACGTCCCCCTTTGTCGAAAGCCATGTTGCTGTCGCCCACCCCGCAGTTGCAAGACATTCTGCCTGCTTCCTTCTATGAGGAGAATGCCATTGTCCTGCGCCGCAATACGCAGGTTGTCGCGGTCGATACCTTACAGCACACGGTGCTACTGGCTGATGGTGAAGAACTGGAGTGGGACCGGTTGCTGTTGGCGACTGGGGCCAAGGCTCGACGGCTCATATCGCTGGATGCGTTGGGTGATAAATCGCATACCTTGCGTACTGCGGCAGATGCCAGGCGGTTACGTGAAGCACTAACTGCCAACCAACGGATCCTGATTGTCGGTGCCGGCACCATTGGCCTCGAGTTGGCAGCCAGTGCGAAGCAGAGTGGCTGTGAGGTGACGGTGATTGAGCAGGCGGCGATGGTGATGGGGCGCAATGCTCCACCGCCGGTGCGCGATTATCTGATGAGCCTGCATCAACAGCATCAGGTGCGTCTTTGCCTTAATACCCAGATTGAGCACGCCGCTCTGGAACAGGGAAACGTAGTGCTGACGTTGCAGGACGGTGAACGGCTGATGGGTGACGCGGTGATTTATGGCATCGGCATTGAAGCCAACGATCGTCTGGCTATCCAGGCAGGGTTAGCGACTGCCAACGGCATCATTGTCGACGACCATTGCCGTACTTCGGTTGCCAATATTTATGCGGCTGGAGATGTCACCTTACGCCGTCAGGGTGAGCAACTTGTCCGCCTGGAGACCTGGGATAACGCCAACCAGCAGGCACTGGTGGCGGCCTGTGCCATGTTGGAGCAGCCGTTACCGCCCACGGTGCCGGTGTGGTTCTGGACCGATCAGTTCGACAGCAATATTCAGTTTATCGGGGCCATGCAGAGCGAATATTGGTTGGTGCGCGGCAGCGTTGAGGCGCACAGCGCCATCTGGTTTGGGTTGCAAGAGGGTCGGCTGGTGGGGGCCATCACGCTGAACCAGGGGCGGGAAATGCGCCATCTTCGCAGGCTGATCCAGCAAGGTAGCCAGATAGATGAAAGGCTATTGGTTGATCCACAGGTTGCACTAAAGAGCTTGATTTAGCCCTGTCATGGCTAACCGGTTTCCCCTCCTCACCCCACTCTCTTACGCAGGAGAGGGAGTTGATCTGGTGTCGCGAGCAGGTGAGGGGGGGCTTTCACGCCCGGAACCTGGACCGTCTGGAATAGCCGTTCCGCGCTAAACACGCTAATGATTAAAAACAAGGTGGCTTGATATGAACGCTTATCTTCATTGTCTCTCTCATTCCCCGTTAGTGGGCTACGTTGATCCGGCCCCAGCGGTGCTGGCCGAAGTGGAAAAAACTATTGCCGACGCACGGCAGCGGATCCAGGCATTTGATCCTGAACTGGTGATCCTGTTCGCGCCAGATCATTACAACGGCTTTTTCTACGACATCATGCCGCCGTTCTGCATTGGTATGGCCGCTACGGCGATAGGTGACTTCAGCAGTGCCGCTGGCGAGCTGCCGGTGCCTGCGAAGCTGGCCGAGGCCTGCGCTCAATCGGTGTTGGATGCGGGGGTCGACGTTGCGGTTTCCTACTGCATGCAGGTGGATCATGGTTTTGCCCAGCCGCTGGAGTATTTGCTCGGTGGCCTGGCGAACTGCCCGGTGCTGCCGGTATTTATCAATGGGGTTGCGCCACCCTTGCCTGGCTTCAAGCGAACGCGCCTGCTGGGTGAAGCTATCGGGCGTTTTGCCCGTGGCCTGGATAAACGAGTATTGATCCTGGGCTCTGGTGGGCTTTCGCACCAGCCGCCGGTACCTCAGTTGGCCGAGGCTGACGCTCATATGCGTGACCGCCTGTTGGGCAGTGGCCGCCAATTACCGGCAGACGAGCGCCAATTACGCCAGCACCGCGTTATCTCTGCTGCCCGTGCTTTTGTGCAGGATCAGAGCACCTTACATCCTCTCAACCCGGTCTGGGACAACCAGTTTATGGACATTCTTTCCGGCGGACAGTTGGCGGAACTGGATGGGCTGGGCAATGACGAACTGTCGGCGATCGCTGGCCGCTCAACCCATGAGGTTAAAGCCTGGATGGCCGCCTTTGCTGCACTATCGGCATTTGGTCCTTATCAGACCGAGGGGCGCTATTACCGCGAGCTTCCCGAGTGGATCGCCGGGTTCGGCTCAATCAGCGCCGCACCGCGGAAATAATAACGATAAAGGAGCACCATCATGACATCGCAATCTTTTGACCTTACTGAAGAAAATACCAGCCGCTTCGTGCAAATCCAAGAGGGTGAAGCCAGCCTGCGTATCCATTACAACGACTGTGGCAGCGGTGCACAAACCGTGGTCATGCTGCACGGTTCCGGCCCCGGAGCCAGCGGCTGGGCGAACTTCAGCCGTAATATTCAACCGCTGGTAACGGCGGGTTATCGCGTGATCCTGCTGGATTTCCCTGGCTGGAGCAAGAGCGATTCGATCGTCAGTACCGGTTCCCGTTCGGACCTCAATGCCCGCATTTTGAAAGGGCTGGTGGACGCGCTGGATCTGGAGCAGGTACATCTGCTGGGGAACTCGATGGGCGGCCACAGCGCCGTGGCGTTTACCCTGACCTGGCCTGAGCGCGTTGGCAAACTGGTGTTGATGGGGGGCGGTACCGGTGGTGCTAGCCCGTTTGTGCCGATGCCAACGGAAGGGATCAAGCTGCTGCAGGGGCTCTACCGTGAGCCAAACATCGAGAACCTGCGCAAAATGATGAACATTTTTGTTTACGATCCCAGCGATCTGACTGAAGCGCTGTTCAAAACCCGCCTCGACAATATTCTGGCGCACCGTGACCACCTGGAGAACTTCGTCAAGAGCCTGTCGGTCAATCCGAAGCAGTTCCCGGATTTTAGCCCGCGCCTGGGTGAAATCAAAGCCCAGACGCTGATCGTCTGGGGGCGTAACGATCGTTTTGTGCCGATGGATACCGGGCTGCGCCTGCTGGCAGGCATTGCCGGGTCACAACTGCATGTGTTCAGCAACTGTGGGCATTGGGCGCAATGGGAACATGCCGACAGCTTTAACCGCATGGTCGTGGATTTTCTCAAGCATTAATCAGGGAGCGAATGATGAGTGATGACAATTTGGAGCAATTGGCTGCGGCGCTACGGCAGTCCGAGTTCAGCGGCAAGGTGATTGAGCCCTTGCGCGATCGCCTAGGCCTCGACAACGGCGAGGCGGCCTATGCCATCCAGCAGTTGAACGTACAGCATTGGCAGGCTGCTGGCCGCCGAGTGGTGGGGCGCAAAGTAGGGCTCACCCATCCCAAGGTTCAGCAACAGCTGGGAGTTGACCAGCCGGATTTCGGCACCCTGTTTGCCGACATGTGCTACGGCACCAACCAGGACATTCCATTTTCGCGGGTGATGCAGCCCCGTATCGAAGCGGAGATTGCGTTGGTGCTGGATCGTGATTTACCGCATGCCGATACCACGTTCGATGAGTTATGTAGCGCAGTGGAGTGGGTATTGCCAGCGCTGGAAGTGGTGGGCAGCCGCATCAAGGACTGGTCGATCGCGTTTGTCGATACCGTGGCGGATAACGCTTCCTGTGGCGTGTATGTGCTGGGTGGCCCGGTGCGTCGCATCGATGAGGTGGATCTGCAACATTGCGGCATGAGCATGACGCGCAATCACGAGGTGGTGTCTAGCGGGCGTGGAAGTGAATGTCTTGGGCATCCGATTAATGCTGCCGTCTGGTTGGCACGCAAAATGGCCAGCCTCGGCACGCCGTTACGAGCGGGTGATGTTGTGCTGACTGGAGCACTGGGCCCGATGGTGCCGGTGCAAGCAGGTGACAGTTTTACGGCAACAATTGAAGGCGTCGGCACGGTTTCTGCCCACTTCTATGAGGACAGCCAATGATGAGCAAGAGAAAAGTGGCGATCATCGGTTCCGGTAATATCGGTACCGATTTGATGATTAAAATCCTGCGTAACGCCAAGCATCTGGAGATGGGGGCGATGGTGGGGATCGATCCTGAATCCGACGGCCTGGCTCGTGCTCGCCGGATGGGGGTCGCAACCTGTCATACCGGCGTTAACGGGCTGATCCTGATGCCGGAATTTGCCGACATTGATTTTGTCTTTGATGCCACCAGCGCGAGTGCTCATGTCAAAAATGATGCCATTTTGCGGGCGGCCAAACCGGGGATCCGGCTGATCGATCTGACACCTGCGGCGATTGGCCCCTATTGCGTGCCGGTAGTGAACCTGGAGCAAAATCTCAGCCAGGTCAACGTCAATATGGTGACCTGCGGCGGTCAAGCGACCATCCCTATGGTGGCTGCGGTAGCTCGGGTGGCCAGAGTTCATTACGCCGAAATTATCGCCTCCATTGCCAGTAAGTCTGCCGGGCCGGGCACCCGCGCCAATATCGATGAGTTTACCGAAACCACCAGCAAGGCCATCGAGGTGGTTGGCGGGGCAGAGAGGGGCAAAGCGATTATCGTGTTGAACCCGGCGGAACCGTCCTTAATGATGCGCGATACCGTCTATGTGTTGAGTGAAGCCGTCGATCAGGCCAAGGTTGAAGCTTCAATCAACGAAATGGCGGCGGCCGTGCAGGCCTATGTGCCGGGGTATCGGCTGAAGCAGCAAGTGCAGTTTGATGTCATCCCTGCCGATGCACCGCTTAACTTACCGGGGATTGGCCGTTTTTCTGGCCTGAAAACCTCGGTGTTTCTGGAGGTTGAAGGCGCGGCGCACTACTTACCTGCCTATGCAGGCAACCTTGATATCATGACTTCCGCTGCGCTGGCGACCGCCGAGCGAATGGCTCAGGCCATGGCACACGTTGCTGGAGAACGGCTATGAACGAGAAAAAAATCACTATCTCGGATGTGACCCTGCGCGACGGGATGCACGCGATCCGTCACCAATATACGCTGCAAAATGTGCAGGACATTGCCAGGGCGCTGGATGCGGCGAAGGTGGATTCGATTGAAGTGGCGCATGGCGATGGTCTGCGGGGCTCCAGCTTCAACTACGGCTTTGGCGCACATACCGATCTGGAATGGATTGCGGCGGCGGCAGACGTCACCACCCACGCTAAAATCGCCACCTTGCTGCTGCCGGGCATTGGCACCATTCACGATTTGAAGGATGCCTATAACGCCGGGGCGCGGGTAGTGCGTGTCGCCACTCACTGTACCGAAGCCGATGTCTCCAAACAGCATATCGCCTATGCCCGTGAGCTGGGCATGGATACCGTGGGTTTCCTGATGATGAGCCATATGACGACGCCGGAAAATCTGGCCAGCCAGGCCAAGCTGATGGAAAGCTACGGGGCAACCTGCATCTACGTGGTGGATTCTGGCGGCGCGATGAATATGAACGATATCCGTGCCCGTTTCCGAGCCTTGAAAGCGGTGTTGCAACCAGAAACGCATACCGGTATCCATGCGCACCATAACCTCAGCCTTGGGGTCGCCAACTCGATGGTGGCGGTGGAAGAAGGGTGCGATCGCGTGGATGCCAGCTTGGCAGGGATGGGGGCAGGAGCCGGTAACGCGCCGCTTGAGGTGTTTATTGCGGCGGCGGATAAACTTGGCTGGCACCATGGCACGGATCTGTATGCCTTGATGGATGCGGCTGACGATCTGGTGCGCCCATTGCAGGATCGGCCCGTTCGTGTCGATCGTGAAACGTTGGCGCTGGGCTACGCCGGAGTTTACTCCAGTTTCCTGCGCCACTGTGAAGTGGCCGCGGTGAAATACGGTATCAACACGGTGGATATTCTGGTCGAGCTGGGTAAACGCCGCATGGTGGGCGGCCAGGAAGATATGATCGTCGACGTGGCGCTAGATCTGCGTTCCCGCTAATCAGAGCGAGGTAAACCAGCAATGGGACTGTACCATCGTTAGCGCTCAGTGAATTACCTGCCCCTTTTTTGCAGGGGCAGGGTTATGCTGAATTACACCATTGGGCGGATATAGTCCCACAGGCGTTCCCAGTTAATCAACACCAATACCACGGTGGCGGCAAACAGAATAAACATGATCTTTGAGAACATGATATCAACACTCCTTGTTAATAAATTCGACGTTTTGGTTTGGTGTTTTTGGTTCCCCTCACCCTAACCCTCTCCCAAAGGGCGAGGGGACCGATCGAGTTCGTTGATTGCCTTGCGTAATGCCTTGCCTTTCTTGTTCTTACACCCAACTTTCCGAAGCTGCGCGGGCTAACCGCAGACTCCAGACAGCTCCCTCTCCCAAAGGGCGAGGGGACCGATCGAGTTCGTTGATTGCTTGACGTAATACCTTGCCTTTCTTGTTCTTACACCCAACTTTCCGAAGCTGCGCGGGCTAACCGCAGACTCCAGACAGCTCCCTCTCCCAAAGGGCGAGGGGACCGATCGAGTTCGTTGATTGTTTGACGTAATACCTTGCCTTTCTTGTTCTTACACCCAATTTTCCGAAGCTGCGCGGGCTAACCGCAGACTCCAGACAGCTCCCTCTCCCAAAGGGCGAGGGGACCGATCGAGTTCGTTGATTGCCTTGCGTAATACCTTGCCTTTCTTGTTCTTACACCCAATTTTCCGAAGCTGCGCGGGCTAACCGCAGACTCCAGACAGCTCCCTCTCCCAAAGGGCGAGGGGACCGATCGAGTTCGTTGATTGCCTTGCGTAATACCTTGCCTTTCTTGTTCTTACACCCAATTTTCCGAAGCTGCGCGGGCTAACCGCAGACTCCAGACAGCTCCCTCTCCCAAAGGGCGAGGGGACCGATCGAGTTCGTTGATTGCCTTGCGTAATACCTTGCCTTTCTTGTTCTTACACCCAACTTTCCGAAGCTGCGCGGGCTAACCGCAGACTCCAGACAGCTCCCTCTCCCAAAGGGCGAGGGGACCGATCGAGTTCGTTGATTGTTTGACGTAATACCTTGCCTTTCTTGTTCTTACACCCAACTTTCCGAAGCTGCGCGGGCTAACAGCAGACTCCTTACAGCTCCCTCCCCCAAAGGGCGAGGGGACCGATCGAGTTCGTTGATTGCTTGACGTAATACCTTGCCTTTCTTGTTCTTACTCCCAACTTTCCGAAGCTGTGCGGGCTAAGCGCAGACTCCAGACAGCTCCCTCTCCCAAAGGGCGAGGGGACCGATCGAGTTCGTTGATTGCCTTGCGTAATACCTTGCCTTTCTTGTTCTTACACCCAATTTTCCGAAGCTGTGCGGGCTAACCGCAGACTCCAGACAGCTCCCTCTCCCTGTGGGAGAGGGTTGGGGTGAGGGGTAATTTCAGGCAGTGTACAGAGGGAAAACCAGGCGATATAGAGGCGGTGAAACATTTCAGAAAAGACCAGGTTTATGGTCAGGAAATGGACAGTTGGCGAGGATTTGATGATAGGGCAGAGATTTCCCTGCCCCGAGTTTTAATAGGGTGTTAATTCAGGATGCCGTTTAGCACCAGCATGGTGATCATCCCGCCTACAGCGGGGATCAGCGTACGGCGGACAATCATAAACGGCGAGCATTCACCGGCCTTGCTGACGGCAATGATCACCCCTGCCACCGGGGAAATCGATCTTCCCATACCGGCCATCAGTTGCATTGGCAGGATCATGCTGACGGCGCTTTCGCCAAACTTGGCGGCAATGCCTGGAGCCAGCCCAGAGAAGGAGAAGAACGCCGCCACGCCGGAGCCGGTCAGCGCCGCGGTCACGCAGACCAGCAGGGCCATCACGATCGTCATATTGCCAAAGCCAAAGCCCGCGGCCTGAACGGTGTGAATAATGAAGTCAACGGCCCCGATGATCTGTAAGCCCTGGGCGAAAACGTCGGCACACACCAGCAGGGAAACGATGCTGGTAAACATGGTGCCCATGCCTTTGAAGAACACCTGGATGCCTTTGCAGGCGGTTTTGAAATCTCTCCGTACCAGCAACTCGCAGAAAAATGCCAACAGGGTGCCGATAATCATCGCTGTCACCACGTCAATCTTGATGCTGCTGATCACCAGTGGGCTGAAGACGATCACCAGTATCACCGGGAACACCGGCAGGAAAGCGTAGAATGCCGGTACCTTGGCTGTGTCTTCGCTGGTTGGCTGTTCCACCTGTTGTTGGGTGACGATATGCCCGTCTTTGGCGTCAAAGTAGCGTGCGGTGAAGAAGATCAGTACCGCTACCGCCAGCATCACGCCGGTGGCGACCGGCAGTTGGTAGTGAGCAAAGTAGACGGCGGTTTCCATACCGGCATGTTTGGCTGCCAGGTTGGCGGTGCCCACCGCCGGGCCGAGATCCATAAACGCCGACATGCCGATCATCGAGGCGGCGGCGGCTTTACTGACTCCAAGCCGCACCAACACCGGGAAGAAGGTGACCAACAGCAGCATCGCAAGACCGGCCGCGCTGGAAATCGCCACGTGCAGCAACTGGGATAAGATGTAGCCGATCGCCAGGATCAGGTAAGGAGCCTTGATCATCTGCAAGGGTTTGATGCACAGATTTACCATCGAGTTCGACGCTTTGATGTGATCCATATAGTCGGCAAAACCGCCCGCCGCCATAATGATCAAACCGATGCCCGCCACCTGGGTGGTCAAAGACTCTTTCACGAACGCGAAAATATCCCCGCCAACCCAGCCGATGGATTTGGCCTTGCCGTACAATATCGATTGCTCGGGAAAGAACACCGCCGTGATCAGCAGCAGGCTCAGCCCCGCCAGCAGTAACACGGTTTGCGGCTGGTAGTTTTTGATAATAAACCAGGCCGCCAATACGGTAACGATCATCCCGATGATAAATCCAGTCATCATTTCCCCTTATGAGTGTTTGGCAAAAAACTCATGCAATAGCGTGTTGTAATAATCCGGAGCCTGGAAATAAGGCGCATGGCCCATACCGGGCATCTCGATATGTTGGGTATAAGGCACCAGCGCCAGCAGATCGGCTTTGAGCTGTGGTTGCACCACGGCGTCTTTTTCACCGGTGAGGATCAGCGTTGGCATCTTGAGCTGGGGCAGTAGCGGGCGGTTGTCGGCGAGTTGCAACATGCGAGTGGCACGCCTCAGGCCTTCCAGATTGGTGCCTGCCGCAATGTCTGCCGCATAGTCCAGCACCGCTGTGGGCACATCTGGGAAGGGAAGCAGATCTCGGGCGCGGTTTCTGCCGTAGGCTTCGCGGCCGATTTCGGCGAGCTCTTTCAGCCGTTTTTCCAGCTTTTCCGAACTTGGGGCCGACTCTGGCGCGCCATAGCCGGGATGGGTGCAGGACAACACCAGGTTTTTTACCCGCTCTGGATAGCGTGCGGCGTAGCGGCTGGCAACGGTGCCGCCCATTGAATGCCCGACGAGGGAGACTTTCTCTGCCCCGCAGTATTGCACCCACTCATGCAGCATCTGCACAAAAGCGTCGATCTCGGCCGGAACCAGCGCGGAGTCGGCATATCCCGGTGCATCCCAAGCCATGACGCGGTAGTGGGGAGAAAAGGCGGCATACTGGAATGGCCAGGCTTTTGAGCTGCCCAGAATACCGTGTAAAAAGATCAGGGTTTCGCCCTCACCGCAGGCGCGGAAAGATAAATTCCCCTGTGAGGTACGTAGAATTTGCTGCTCAGGGCAAACAGGGATTGCGCTGTTTTCACTGCTCATGATAAAGCCTCTTTTCATTAAATAAACGCCAGAGATGGATTGCTACATGGCATTCTGGTAAGTCAATGCTTAGCCCTGAAGCAACAGGGCTATAAAGATGGTTGGTGAATATTAATACTGCCTGGTGTTGGTGTTATTTATTGAAAACGTTAAATGCCTCGAATAACGACTCCATGACGTTGAAGTTCTCGTTTAATTCGTTGCTTTTCACTTCGCCCATATAATTGACCAGCGCCTCGATTAATACGAAGCCCGCGCTGCGGCTGCTGAACAGCCCGCTATGCTGGCTCTCCATCAGCAACATCGCCGTGGCGAAGTGGCTGAACGGATTGACGGCATTATCGGTGATAACGATGGTATCGCCACGATGTTGATAAAACCATTTTATCAGCCTTGTCGTCACGCTGGAAAAACGATAATAAGAAATCGCCAGTAGCACATCGCCTTTTCTCGAGTCGATTAGCTTATGCGGTAAATTGGCAATATTGGCATCCAGTAGCACAATGTCTTTTTTGATATAGCGGCCAAGCAGATAAAAATACTCGGCCAAGGCATGTGCCGTTGCGCTGCCAATCACATACAGCCTTTTTTCCGGATCGCAAATCAGCGCGATGGTTTTCTCCAAATGCTGGCGATTGATGTTTTTCAACGTATTGTTGATATTATCGGTGATCTCGCCGCAGTGTTTTTCTATGAATTCGATGCCGTTTTTTCTGTTTTTGCTGTTGTCGAAGCGTTCTATGGGGGAGATGTTTCTGCGCTGCTCTGGCTCGATGGTGGACTCTTTGAAGTCACGAAAGCCGGTGAAGCCGAGCTTCATCATAAATCGCCCCAAGGTTGACTTGGCGATGTTGATCTCATGGCAAACATCGATCACTTTGCTGTAGGGGATGGACTCAAAGTGTTTGTCAAAATAGTCGATGATACGCCGATCCGTTTCGGTCAGATTATCAATGCTGGCAATACGTTGAGTGAATTCCGCTCTGTTCATGTCAGTTTTCCCCTCTACGCCATTTCTTCCTTCATTAATAACAAAACCCAAGGGAGAAAAAAGGGGAATCAAAAATTCCCTTGTCAGAAGTGTGTGTCATCTCTCATTCCCTTCTGACCCGCGCTACCGCTTGCTTTGGCAGTAGCGCGTTCTCCTCAAGTTACGGTTGTACCTTGAACTCGCCATGCTGTTCAAACCAGACAAATTGCTCTGCGCCATAGGCAGACATCTTCGAGCCGCTATGCCCAACGTCGGGCAAGGTCGTAAAGCGCCAGTTGAAGTCGACCTTATAGCGTTTGGCTTTCTGCTGCGCCGTCAGGAAATAGCTTTGTGCACGGGTTAACCGGCTATCCCCCTGTGCCATGGCTTCATAAGAGCGGCGCAGCAAAGGGTGATACGGATCGTTATCTTTTTCACCGACGGTGATCAGCACGGGTTTGGCAAAGTAGTCGGCCAGCTGTTTTTGCGTCACTTTCACCGGCGCATTGTCCAGGCCATAGGGCCAGGGGTTTTCCACATCTGGCATGGTCCACCATCCGGCTGCCGCACAAATGGCGGCTTTGACATTCGCCTCAGGGACAAAGGTCAGCATCCGGTGAACAAACTGGCAGCCAGCGCTGTTACCAAATAAATAATAGTCTTGCTGTTTGGTGATCCCCTGTTTTTGCATATCGGCAAACAGATCGTCAATGACCGTGAAAGCCCATTCTCCTTTAGGGTTGACCTGGTGGGTTTTGGCATTCTCGATATTCCCCAGGTTATAGCCGTCGTTACCGGGATAATCGGCTTCGGAGAACAGCGGGGCGATGACGATAAGTTTGTTTTTCTTGGCATTTTCTACCCATGAGTCGCGGTACTCATCGGCGTTACGGTTCAGCCCGGTCAGGACAAATACCACCGGAGTGTTGGCATTGGCACCGGGAGGCTGGTAGCTGAAGACCTCCATCTTCTTGCCGGTTTGTGGCACGGTAAAATCGAAACTACCGCTCTCTTTTGGCAGCGCGGCTGCGTGGCTGACGCTGGCGCTCAACGCTAACACGGCGAATAAACTGAGAAAATTGTTCATGTTTTCCATCCTTGCGCAGTGATTAAAATTCGTAACGTAACCCAAGTACCCACAGGTTTTCTGCCGAATCGTAGCTTTGCCGATCGTCATAAATGTAGGTGGCGGAAAGATGTACATCTTTTTTCAGGCGATATTCCAGTTCAGAGATCCACTGTTTGCGGTGGGCATAATCATTTTCAGACTCGATCAACTGCGAGTAGCCACCACGTAGCGCGACTTTGCTGGTAAACCAGTATTCGGCCAGCGAGTCGAAGGCATCATAATCTTTGTCTGGCTTGCCGGTTTGCTCGTAGGTTTGTCGACCAACGTTGATACCAAGATAAGCCTTGTCGTAACTGAGGCGTATGCCAATCCCTTTCTGATTGTAATCGGTGTAGTTGCCGCTTAGGCTGGTATTTTTGGGGTCTTTGGTCATTTTCTGCCAGGCAATCACCGGTTTGATTTTTAGTGGCGTACCCATCACCGGAAATTCAAAAGCGTAGCCGAGGCTGGCCATATAACCATCGTCAACGGTGCTGTCGCTTGCACCGTTACCCATCACGTAGGCGGTGCGAACGTCCAGCCCGGCATAGGTATATTCATATTGTAATGTGCCGTCCTGACGGTTCCATTGATAGGAGGAGTCGATACGCGTGCCGACCCAGTTGGAGTAAACGTTAGCCGTGTAGTTCATGTAACGATCGGTGATGCCCATCCACTGGTACATCGGGTTGCGCGTACGGCCAACCATCAGTTTCCCGAGATCCTTACCGTCAATCCCGATATAGCCATAACGAATATCCCAGTTATCTTCGGCGACCTCGGTATCGTTCTTCTGAGTGTTAACCTGCCATTCCAACTTGCCAAACAGGCCGAATTGCTCATCGAGCTTTTGTTTGGCTTCAAAGCCAAGACGGCCGGTCAGGTTGGTGGCATTAGTGTGTTCATCTGTCCATTCATTGCCGGTTTGTGCCTCGATACGGCCATAAATATCGAGTTGTGTTCCTTTACTGTTATAGACCGTCACTGCCTCGGCGGCGCTGGTGGCTAGCAGGGCAGGAAGGAGTAATGCCAGAGGTATTGTTTTCATTATTATGATCCTGTGTAAGGTAAGTCATTTTTCTTTTTTTTATTAATATGAGGCGAACTAAAGCGACTCACTTAAAAATAATGAGCTGAACTGGAAGCATTAAACGTTCTAACGATTTGTGCTTGAGGTAATTAATTTAAGTTATTTAACAATAAACAGATAATAGCGAACCAATAAGCAACCTACGCCGCACATGATTTAATGCTGATAAGAAAGTCCAGGTTTGATTTTTTAGTTATCGCCCTCTTGGTGATTGATTTTCACACTATAGGAAGAGGGGAACGGTTGTGAATGGGAATCAAAAATTCCCTGGTTAAATATGTGAGTGCTGGCACAAATATGAATTGCGGATAAAGACATCGGGGGGAGGTAAGCAGTTTTTTGAGGGGAGCAGACAATAAAAACCCCCGCACAACGTGGATTGTGCAGGGGTTTCGGCAAGGCAAGGACGTTACTTCTTCTCTACGGCTGCCTGGATGGCATCTGCCAGAGAGCTGACGTGCTTTTCTGCCGTTTTCAGCTGGTATTCGACACCGTTGCCGTCATTGGTGTCAGACAGCGTTGCCTTCAACAGTTCCAGTGCTGCCTGCACCGCCAGTAATCTGCGTTTTTGCTCTTCCGTTGGAGCGATCCCAGAGCCAAAATAATTCTCTAACATGTTCATTTCCTTTCGCTAGACCTACCGAAATGGCAGACAACACAGGTTACATGGGGGGGATACCCCCCATTTTCAAGGCATTGCCTTGAGTGCTGTCTCTTGTTGCAACGGCTTTGAGCCATGTTGGCGCGCACTGTTGATCCAGGCAAACGACCCCATCAGCGCAATCACCGTCAGTAAAATATACTCCAACGACATGGCATAAACCCCCTGGATGGCGTAAATCACTACGCTGATCACGTCAATCAGCACCCACAGCAGCCAGTTCTCGACGTATTTGCGCGTCATCAGCACCATGGCGGCGATCGACAGCACCAGCATGGTGGAATCCCACAGTGGGAAGGCGTCTGGTTGCAGTTCAGGCATCACCACCGAAAGCCCCATTCCCTGCATAATGCCGATGGCAATGCGCGTCAGCACGGTGAATACCGGATCGATAAACAGCGACATCAGGCCGATGGCCACCACGCAAACCACCAGCAGCGTGAGAGCCTTTTGCCGTGGCAACCAGCGGATTTTCAGCGCGGCTTCATTATTTTCGTTCTGACGGCTCCAGGCATACCAGCCGTACAGGTTGGCGGCGAAGAAAAACACCTGTAACAGCAAGCTGGCGTATAGCTGGATCTGGAAGAAGATAGCGGCAAACAGCGTGACGTTAATCAAACCAAACAGGTAGTTGATAATCTTCTCTTTGCTGGCAAACCAGATGCACAGCAGGCCAAACACCGTACCTATGGCTTCGATCCATGACAGCGCATAGCCACCTTCGCCCAGAGGAATGGTGACCATGACGTTATTGATGCTGAAAAAATCCATTATTGCGTCCTCTCAAGATGATCCTGATACAGCGTTTCGAGCGCGAGCACAATTTCGCGTTCCTCGCCACGTTGGCAGGAATGCTCCTGCTGTTGATAGTCGTTGATGCTCTGTTCCAGGCAGCCCTGGTGTTCCACCACCACGTTCAGGATAGAGGCAATGCGCATATTACGCAGTGCGCCAACGACCATCAGCGGGGCGGTTTCCATATCGGCGGCGAGAATACCTTTGGCCGACCAAAAATCGGTGATCTCCTGTTCGCGGTCGGTGTAGAAACTGTCATGGCTACGCACATAGCCACAGTGCGTACTGTATCCCAGTTTTTGTGCCTGTTGGCGCAGCAGATAAACCAGGCCGCAGTCGGCACTGGCCGGGTAGGCTGCGGGGATATAGGCATTGCCGGTGCCTTCATCGCGCACTGCCGCGCTGGCAATCACCAGATCGCCCAGCTTCATTGAACTTTGCATCGCGCCGCAGCTGCCAATACGCACCAGGCAGTCGACGCCGATCTGATGTAGCTCTTCGGCGGCGATGGCGGTAGAAGGGCCACCCATGCCGGTGGAAATCACCAGGACTTCCACACCACGAAACCAACCGCGCAGCGCCCGGTATTCACGATTTTGGCCAAAATCCTCCACCTGCTCCAGAAAGCGGGCAACGTGTTCGACGCGTTGTGGATCGCCCGGTAACAGCGCGTAATGGGCGTGTGTCATCTGCCGGCTAAGCCGGATATGCGGTTGTAGTTGAGTCATGGAACTTACCTGTGTTTTATACTGGTTGGCACTAAGGCCAAAAATTAAAACTCGGCCTGTTGGTGTAACCGGACTGGATCGATTACCGCAATCCGTTCACCGTTGACCGTAATAATTTGCTGCTCGCGCAGTTCAAACAGGATGCGGTTGATACTGCGTGGGGCCACGGCAAACTGTTCGCTGAGCTGTTGTTTATTAATGGTGATTTCTCCTTCATTTTTGGCCCCCTGGTGTTGGTAGCTTTGCCACAGCGCATGGCAGACGCGCTGGTGCAATGAATAGAGACTGTCTTCGCCCGCTTTTTTCGACAGCTGATAGTACTGGCTGCTGAACGACTGAATGATTTTCTGGTTGAAGTAATTGTCGACCGTCAGCCAGTGGCAAAAATCGCTGCGTGAAAGCGTCAGTAACGTCACTTCACTGGTCGCTTCTACCGAGCAGATATACGGCCGTTGCTCAAAGATCTCGAGCTCACCCAGCATGTCTCCGGCGTGGTAGCGTGCCTGTAAATATTTACGCCCATCGTCGGCGTGAATAAATACGTCCACATTACCCTGCGCTATCAGGTGAAATTCATGACAAATTTCATGTTGTTGACATATCAGCGTACCTGGCCTGACTTGCTGCAACTGCCAACGGCGTAAAATAGCCAACGGGCAATATTTCAGCAGGTCGTAAAGTATGGCATCACCGGTAACCAGTTCGACAACGCTCAACCATTCACTGTTTTTTTTGTCGTTCTGCATAGCGTTAACTATAAAGTTCCTCGGCAGGTAAGGACAGGACGCCGGTCCGACGGCAATGTCAAAAAGGGCGTAAAACTGGAAGCTGGCTCTGATATTAGAATATTGCTCGGGACATTTGTCCCAGCTTGTTTATCGATAATGGGGGAATGTGATGGTGCTCACATATTAAATGGGAAAGAGGGAGCTGGGGAAAAGAGGGGGAAAACTATTTCCCCCTCTTTTGCAGCACTAATTATAGTTTCGGAAAGTTCACAATATCCGTCACCATATCATCAATGGCTTTCTTCACGTCGGCCAAGGTGATTGGGGCATTTTCATTACTGACCGTTTTACCCAAGCCTTTACGGACTACGGCCAGGACCGTTTTACCGGTATCTTGATCGATCAGTTTGATTTCCATGAATAATGCAGTGTCTTGCGTTCTGTGTCCGCTGGCGGCCATGGTGGTGGCGATCACTGCGCCAATTGGCACAACTTCATAGAATTGCACCCCTTCGTTTTCAGCCGTTACCGCAGTAATGGCAACTTTGGCGACCAGTACGCGTGAGCCTGATGGGGTAGGCAATAGCGTTGTACGTTGTGCAACGGCATTTCTTAGTGAGGTGCTGGCGTACTCTCTGATCTGATCCAGCGTTTGCTGGCTCACCCGGGCAGTGGGTTTTGCCGGTGGGTAGAAGACCAACGGGGTAATATAGATGCCACGATAATTAGACTCTTTAAAACCTGGAGCGACCCAGCGTAAAACCTGATGTCCGCTGGCGGTTTCCGTTTTTTGCAGTTTGCTATAGTCCTGCAGGAACCCGGAATACTGCGTAGTTTCTGCAACCTTGGAGGTACATCCCGCCAGCAACATACCCGCAGCCAAAGCGGCCGCGATAACGCCAAAACGATTTTTTTTCATATACTTCCCATCGTGAAGTAGGGGGGGGATTGTGCCTAAAAAATATAGCACTAACCTGCAAAATAAGATATTGGAGAGCTCTTACAGAAAAATAGCGTTGTTACAGATTGGTTTTTATTACGGCAGGGATAGCTCATTAATAAACCTTGACGCAATGGCGTCGCCAAAGGATTTGTAATGCAAGGCCTGCAATTCCCCCGGAAAGCGGCAATCGGTATACTGTACACACCATAAAAAGCCATGTTGCCATTGGTTACATTTAATCTCCTGTCAGAGTAAAACTACTGGTTTGTCAGTGCCTTCTATCAGGCGTTACATCTGGCACATCATCCTTACCCAAGCATGACATTTCTATACACTCGCGCTGGTAAGGTTATTCCAGCCCGATGATGTTGTGTTAGTCCTGTAGTGTATTACCATCCCTTTGATTTTATCCCGCCTTGTGCGGGATTTTTTTGCGCGTCCAGTGTGCTCAAGGTATTACCCCGGCTGGCAGCGGTTAGATAGCGAGGTGACTTGCTGTTCAAGAGAGGGGGGGAGCTTAGAGTGATCCACTTTTTCTGCACAATTGAGGGTTATGATAAGCCAGTTATTAGTCCGTTTGGGCTAACACTGCATTTCGTTACTTTATGCCCGGTTCCTAGCCGGGCTTTTTTCCCCCTAGGGTCTGCTTAAGCTTGCTGTTTTACCATCACTACCCGTACTGGCCTGTGGGCCTGCGCCGTAACTGTCAATTAAGTTGTCGATCTCCAGCCAGCCCGCAGCGCTTTACGGGCTTTTCTCATTGCGCTTCTGCTGGCGTTGCAGGAAAATAACCCATAAGTAAGAAGAGTCTTAACCTTATACCCTTATAATTTCTCATAGTTTGTTATTTCAATAGCGTTAACAATTTAGACTATGCTGTTAACAACCGCTTTCGTTAAAGGGATGAGTCTGGCGAACAGGATTTTAAATTTTCAGCGGCGAATTAAGCTAATAAGACAAGATAAGGTTTTTGATTGATTTAATTGACCATTTTAATGGGCGTTGTGGTTCGTTGTGACTTTTTTGGGGAAAGAAAGCATGCTTATAGTCAGTGTTGTTATTATTGCCTCGCAGGTTATTTCATGAGCGCAGAAAGACAGCGTTTGCCAGCGACGGTTCTGCTGGTCAATGTATTTTTATTGGCTTACCTGCTTTCCTTGTTTGGTATTTTCACCCGTCCGTTAGGGTCACTCTCCCTGTTTTGGCCGGTGAATGCTATTTTGCTTGGCTTGATGCTGCGTAAGCCTGGCTATGCGACGATGTTGGGGTGGATAGGTACCTATCTTGGCATGATCGCCGCCGATCTCAGCACCGGCGAAAACTGGTCATTGGCACTTTGGCTAAATGCCTGCAATATGGCGCTGATTGCCACCGGCTATGCCGTGATGTCGATGCTGCCCAAGTCTCAACGGCGTATGGGCAAGCCCCAGGCAATTTTGTATATGTTTACTGCCTGTCTGCTTGGGGCCGCGCTGTCGGCAACGCTGTCGGTGTTACGCACTGACAGTCAATACAACAATACGCTGATCATTGCCTGGATGTCCTGGTTTAGCGAACAGTTCTCGACCAACCTGTTAATCCTGCCGGTCGTGCTTGCCGCCCCACGCTTAAAACAATTGCTGAGCCTGCAATTTGGCTGGCAATTGCGCTCCAGCCTGCCTTTGCTGGCGTTGTTGCTTTCATTGGCGCTTAGCGTGTATATCGGTGGACCGGGCGCCATAGCCTTCCCCATCCCTGCACTGTTATGGTGCGCCGTGCGTTATCATTTATTTACCGTCACCTTGCTGACGTTTCTTACCGGCGTGACGGAGATTGTCAGCATTTCTGCCAATCTGATGCTGTATGAAACGCCGGGAGCGCGAGGGGCGGTGATGGACAGCCTGATGTCAGCCCGTTTGGGCATCGCCATGCTGGTGATGGGGCCGCTGATTTTGTCCAGCTCGATTGCCGTTAGCCGTAAACTGCTGCGCCGGCTGGAACACAGTGCGAATCACGACTTCCTTACCGGGACGCTGGCGCGTAGTGCTTTAACGCGCAAAGGCAAGGAAATGCTGGAACAGAAGCAGCGTACGAAAGAGGCGGTGTCGTTGCTGTTAATCGATATCGATCACTTTAAATTGATCAATGATACCCATGGTCATGCCATCGGTGACCACGTCCTGGCGGCATTCGCTCATATTTTGCGGCGTGAACTGCGCCACGACCAGTTATTTGGCCGTCTGGGGGGCGAAGAGTTTGCCATTATGCTGCCGCGGGCGCTGGGGACGCAGGCCGTGGCCTTGGGGGAACATTTGCGCCGGCGGATAGAAAGCGCCGAACTGAACCCCAACGGCAAGGCGCCATTGCGGATCACGATTAGTGTGGGTGTGGCGAGTTTGGCAATGAATGAGGATAAATCACTGGAACAGCTGATGAATATGGCCGACATTGCGCTTTATCGTGCCAAGTCCCAGGGCCGTAACTGCGTCGAATCGTTTAACATGGTCAGCGGCAACAGCCTCAACCATGTCATATTCAAATAGCGTTTCAGCCCTGCTTTGGTGCGAATTGCGTGCCGCAGTTAGGGCAAATCAAGGTGCTGAGTTTACGCAGTTTTGAACATTGCTGTTCGGTAACATAAGCACACTTTGGGCAGGCAATTTGAGTGGTGCGGTTATTGTAACCTTTAACGCTGGTGGATTCAGACATATCGCGTACCTGTGTCAGGTGAAAACCCACGCTAACACAGGTGCTATTAAATAGCTTCCAATGTTTTCAGGGGCTATAGGGTCTTCAACGCCTGCACGGTTTCATCGATATCGATTTCATGCTCAGAGAAGACGTGAGTCGCGTTCTGGAAGGTGGTGATTGAGAGCATACGCAGCGTTTCCGTGGCGGTTTGTGGCGCTTCGGCGACTTGCGGACGGATACGGTTCATCAGCAACCCAACGGACAACACGGTGTTCTCTTTATCGACCTCCACCTTGACCGGCACTTCTTTGGTGAAGGTATCGAAGGACTTGATGCTGGAGATTTTGATTCTCTCGTTGGCGATGGTGATGTACTTGCTTGGTGCTTGTACCTTTACCGCATAGGCCGATGGCCCTTTGGTATTGTTGGTTGGCTCAAAGGTTACCAGCGCGTTTTTCTTAATCAGCTCTGGGTTTTGCACTTTAATCACGTGAAAATAACGATTTTCCCCGTTCTCGTCGGTGATAAAACCGAAGCCTTTGTCTTCAAAAAAAGTCGTTATCTTGCCGTTCATGGTCATTCTCATCAGGTCGTTCGTAACAGCGCTAATGATAACGCGTAATGCCTTGCAGTGACAGGGGGGACGGTGTTTCATCAGCAAGACGAAAACCTAAAAACGGCGGGTTCAGGGGCAACAATGGGCCACATAGGTGTTTAATCGGTCTCTCAACGGTTTTTTGGCTGATTGGGCTGCCTTGGCCGTCTCTGGTAACCGCGGACATCAATTTACAGGGTAAATAACCGACTTTTTCACTTTTTATCGATTTTATGTGATCTGTGTTGTGGACAAAATCCCGTCTAATTGCTGTACTGTATTGGACACACATTTTGTGTCTTACATTCACGTTAAAGGTAAGTTTGATGTCTAAGATTAAAGGTAGCGTTAAGTGGTTTAATGAATCTAAAGGTTTCGGTTTCATTACTCCTGAAGATGGTAGCAAGGACGTTTTCGTTCACTTCTCTGCCATCGCTAGCAATGGTTTCAAAACTCTTGCTGAAGGCCAGCGTGTAGAATTTGAAATTACGAACGGTGCCAAAGGGCCATCTGCTGCTAACGTTATCGCTATCTAAGCTACAGTAGCCAAAATTGTTAAAACCCGCTCCATGAGCGGGTTTTTTATGCTTTTTTTTCAGGCCAGGGAGGTTAAGAGAACAGGTAAACCTTGATGAAGGCCAGGACGATCAGCACGCACGTCAGGGTGACAATCCATTCAGTAGTGGTTTTTGGCAGGGTAAACATTCAATTCCTCACTCAGCACAGGTTACTGAGCGAGGATTATCCCGATGGCAGATTAAGAAAACATTAAGCCCCGAGTTTTCATTGGCCGTAGAACGCTCTGACCAGCATAAAGGCCAACAGCGTCATCGCCAGCGAACCCGCCAGGTTGAGCAGCATATTGGTGATGGCCCAGACAACGCGCCCGTCCTGCAACAGATAAACCACTTCAAGCGAGAAGGTAGAGAAGGTAGTCAACCCGCCGCAAAAGCCGGTAGTGATCAGCAGTTTCCAAACTGGGTCAATGTGTGTCATACGGATAAACAACGCCAAGGCCAGCCCGATGATAAACCCCCCCACCAGGTTTACGGTCAAAGTGCCCAAGGGAATATGAGGATGTACAGGGTTGAGCTTAAGGCTCACTGCCCAGCGCAAGACGCTACCCAAACCACCGCCAATAAATACAGCCAGTAAAGAACTCCACATGGTGATAAACCCTATCTAAAGATGGAAGATGCTCAGAAAGGTTCAGGCAAGCGCCTACGCACCTCTCTGAGAGGTTACGTAGACATCATCAGCCTGTGAAAGGCGGTTATGGAGGAATGTCATCTCCGTTTGTTGGCGCGAAACAATCGCGCGGGGCAGATTTTACACCTTGTCGCTGTGGTTTTGTAGTAGCTTCAGCCAGACAGGAATTACTCACTTCAATAACCGCAGTTAACACCGCACACCTGTTACGCTATTTCTCGACGCCATTTCTCCAACCAATTTATCAAGTCATTAAGCTATCAACTTAATAAACTAGTGGGCTAGCATTGATGTACGGCGAGTTCCTGCCGGTTGCGGCCATTATTTTTTGCCCGATACAGTGCGGTATCGGCGGCCTTCAACCATTCCTGGTAGCCGGGCATCTCGGGCTGGTAATCGGCGACCCCGGCGCTGATATTCAGCTTTAACCCAGGGGCTTCACGGAAGACGACCTCGTTCAGGCGCTCCTGAATGCGGTGGAGCGCCAGGCTGGCCTGTTCGGCACTGGTATTTGGCAACACCGCGCCAAACTCATCACCGCCGTAGCGCCCCACGATATCCATCGCCCGAAGCCCTAACACCAATTCTTCCGCCAGAACGATCAGCGCCTCATCCCCCAGCCCATGGCCGAAGGTGTCGTTGATGGCTTTGAAATGGTCAATATCCATCAGGATCAGCGTAGCCGGATGATTATAGCGCCGGCAGCTATCAAACTCATTGTGCAGCAGGTGTTCCCAATGGCGGCGGTTAAACACGCCGGTCAAGCCATCACGCGTGCTGATGCGCAATAACTCCTGTTGCTTTTCTGCCAGCCGCTTGGCGGTTTGGTAGGTCACATAACCCAGGAAGACTGGGTAGATGAAGATCATCGGCAGACACAGATAAACCTGCAGCGGTGTGGATTGTGGCGTAAAGGGGAAGCCCAGTATCGCACTGGTCACCAGCGCCCCGATAATTTGCGCTATCAGGCCTTTGAAATACAGAGACGGCCCACCGGAAGCGATATTATTCATCCCCATCATCGACAGGATCACCACGGCGGGGAGCGCATTGAAACCCATGATGGCAACCCACATCCCACCTAGCAGTGCATCGATGAGCAGGTTGCGGATCTCGGTGGCGTAGGGGGCTTCGCTGCGGATAGACCATTGATAAGCGACATGTGGCCAGATAAAGCCATTCACTGCCAGCAAGATCCACACACCAACCGGCTGATGAACTGGATAGAGCGCCGTCAGTACGCACAAGAAACCAATCCCCAGGCCGACAATACGTGGCAGGTAGAGGCGCCTGGCGAAGTTGAGGCCCGCACGCCGGGTGTTAATAGCCGATAGAGCTGTTGGCATCCCATGTATCCCTGTGATGAATTATGCAGCCGGCCTGGAGCCGGAAAAAAGCGAATAGCTAAGAATATGCCCTATAATCTAAGCATAGAACATCTTGGGTAGATCTCACCTTGTTACAACTGGTTGTTGTTATAGCCGAAATAAAGTCGCTAAATACCCATAGACAAAGTTTGTTCCAGCGCTGCGTCCTGCAGCCATAAATGAATAAAGAAGGTGAATATGGAAGGTATCAGTATTACCAAGCTGCTGGTCATTGCGGTGTTGATCGTCTTGCTGTTCGGCACCAGCAAACTGCGTACTCTGGGCGCGGATCTGGGTGCTGCGCTGAAAGGCTTTAAAAAAGCGGTGGGCGATGACACCCCTCCTGCACAGAATACGGCTGAAACGCCTACCGCGCAGCAGAGCGTCGAAAAGAAAGACGTTTAAACGTTTCTGCTGTTGAGCCATAAAAAACGGATGCCGCAAGGACATCCGTTTTTTGGCGTTAATCGCAGGTGAAGCGTAACAAAAGATTACCGCAGTTACTTCACTTCCAGCCCTTTGGCCTGCAAGTCCGCATGATAGGACGAGCGCACAAACGGGCCGCAGGCAGCATGGGTAAAGCCCATTGCCATCGCTTCTTCTTTCATTTCGTCAAACTCCGCCGGGCTGACATAGCGCTGCACTGGCAGATGGTGACGGCTTGGTTGCAGATACTGCCCCAGCGTTAGCATGGTTACGCCATGACGGCGCAGATCGCGCATCACTTCCACGATTTCCGCGTTGGTTTCACCCAAACCTACCATCAGGCCGGATTTGGTCGGGATCGAGGGGTGAGCTTCCTTAAAGCGCTCCAGCAACTTCAATGACCACTCGTAATTAGCCCCGGGACGTACCTGGCGATAAACACGCGGCACGTTTTCCAGGTTGTGGTTAAACACGTCTGGTGGCGTGGCGGTAAGGATTTCCAGCGCACGATCCATACGGCCACGGAAGTCTGGCACCAGGGTTTCGATCTTGATGTTCGGGCTTTTGGCTCTGATGGCGGTAATGC
This sequence comes from Serratia sp. JSRIV004, assembly GCF_019968705.1. Classification (NCBI taxonomy): domain Bacteria; kingdom Pseudomonadati; phylum Pseudomonadota; class Gammaproteobacteria; order Enterobacterales; family Yersiniaceae; genus Serratia; species Serratia sp. JSRIV004. The sequence goes on from NZ_CP074140.1 coordinate 1,807,323, forward strand.
AGTCGGCAAAGTGCTGCGCGCCACCGTCACGTAAATCGTCACGGTCAACCGAGGTGATCACCACATAGCGCAGTGCCATGTCGGCAATGGTTTGCCCCAGCTTTTCCGGCTCGTTGGCATCGGGAGCCACCGGGCGGCCATGGGCCACGTCGCAGAATGGGCAACGGCGGGTACAGATAGCCCCCAGGATCATGAAGGTGGCGGTACCGTGGTTAAAGCACTCAGACAGGTTGGGGCATGACGCCTCTTCGCAGACCGAATGCAGGCCATTTTTGCGCATCGCGGCCTTGATGCCTTGAATGCGCGTAGAGTCGGCAGGGAGCTTGATCTTCATCCACTCGGGTTTGCGTAACAATTCCTGGCGCTCGGTGATGACCGTTTTTACCGGGATCAACGCCATTTTGTCTGCATCGCGGTATTTGACGCCGCGTTCCATCTGAATCGGTTTACTCATAATCGTGCAGGTTCCAGTTACGAAGCTCGACCGTCTGGTAGCCGAGTAAATGTACAAATTCCTGTACCAGAATGGGATGCACATCGGCGATCCCGACACCTGGTGCCAGCGCGCTGACTTGTGTCATCTGCATTCCGGCATAACCGCAGGGGTTGATGCGTTGGAAAGGGGTGAGATCCATAGCGACATTCAGGGCCAGGCCATGAAATGAGCTACCTTTGCGGATCCGCAAGCCTAATGAACAAATCTTTTGTTCACCCACGTACACGCCGGGCGCATCCGGGCGCGCGCGTGATTCGATCTTGAAATGGGCGAGGGTATTGATAACGGTCTCTTCCAAGGCCGTGACGAGTTGGCGAACACCCACCTTGTTGCGCTTCAGATCCACCATCACGTACATCACCTGCTGGCCGGGGCCATGATAGGTGACCTGGCCGCCGCGATCGCTCTGGATCACCGGGATATCGCCTGGCATCAGCAGATGTTCTGCCTTACCGGCCTGCCCTTGGGTGAACACGGCTTGATGCTGCACCAGCCACAATTCATCGAGCGTGGATTCGTCGCGGTGATTGGTGAAGCTGTGCATGGCTTGGGATACAGGCTCATAGGGCTGCAACCCTAGCTGACGGAGAATGATCTTATTGTGTTGCAAGCGGGGCATCGTCAGGTTACAGAAGTGGTAAAAACATTATACCGGGCGCTCTGGCCCGCGACCAGCATTTATCCCTGGCGAACCAGAGCAACCCGGACAGCGGTGGCGCTGAACCAGGTTGGCTGGCAGGGAGTTATGCTGTAATTACAGCACCATACGGACAATTTCAATATTGCCCAACTCTTCATATAACGTTTCCACCTGATCGATATGGGTGGCGGTGATGGTGATGGAAACGGAGTGGTAGTTGCCTTTGCTGCTCGGTTTGACCTGAGGATTGTAATCCCCTGGAGCATGGCGTTGCACCACTTCAACCACCTGGTCTACCAGCTCGGGGTGTGCCAGACCCATTACCTTGTAGGTAAAGGTACAAGGGAATTCGAGCAGTTCGTTCAGTTTAGTCTTTTGCATGTAGGTGCGCTCCAGCTGTGGCGGATCTCTAAATTATAACTCCCGCCGGGGCGGGAGTTAGTGTTAATTGTTATATGGGGCCGAACTCAGCCGATTCAAGGGTTAACCGAACCAGTGATGGAACATCAGGCGGATATAATCCACGATGCGGCCAAAGAAGCCACCTTCTTTCACTTCGTTCAGCACCACCAGCGGGCGCTGATCGATGGTTTTGCCATCCAGCTGGAAATTGATGGTGCCAACGACCTGGTTTTTGGCCAGCGGAGCATGAATTTCCGGGGTGTTCAGCACATAGCTGGCTTTCAAATCTTTCATCCGGCCGCGTGGGATGGTCAGGTAGGCATCTTTGTCTACGCCCAGCTCAACGCGATCGGCATCGCCGAACCAAACGGGTTCAGAAGCGAACTCTTTGCCTGCTTTCAGTGGTGCGACGGTTTCAAAGAAGCGGAAGCCCCAGGTCAGCAGTTTTTTGCTCTCGGTTTCGCGGCCTTTATAGGTACGGCCACCCAGCACGGCGGAGATCAGACGCATCTGGCCTTCCGTCGCTGAAGCTACCAGGTTATAACCCGCCGAATTGGTGTGGCCGGTTTTAATCCCATCGACGTTCAGGCTGGTATCCCACAGCAGACCGTTACGGTTCATCTGACGGATATTGTTGAAGGTGAACTCTTTTTCTTTATAGATAGCGTATTCGTCTGGCACATCGCGGATCAGCGCCTGGCCGATCAACGCCATATCACGCGCCGAGCTGAACTGACCTTCCGCATCCAGGCCGTGCACGGTTTGGAAGTGGGTGTTTTGCAGGCCGAGCTGTTTGACGTAGGTATTCATCAGGTTCACGAACGCATCCTGGCTACCTGCGACGTAGTCCGCCATGGCGACACAGGCATCGTTACCGGATTGCAGGTTGATACCACGAGTCAGCTTGGAGACCGGTACGCGGTCCCCCGGCTTGAGGAACATCAGTGAGGAACCTTTGAACACCGGGTTGCCGGTAGCCCAGGCATCCTGACCCACGGTGACCAGATCGTCCTGGCCAATCTTGCCGGATTTCAGCGCCTGGCCGATGACGTAGCTGGTCATCATTTTGGTCAGGCTGGCAGGGTCGCGGCGTGCGTCGGCGTTCGATTCCGCCAACACTTTACCGGAGTTGTAATCAATCAGGATGTAGGCCTCGGCATCAATCTGCGGCACACCTGGGATCATGGTTTTAATATTAACGTCGTCTGCGTGGGCAACTGACGCTGCGCTGAGCGCGATGGCAGTGCCAAGCGTGAGGCTTTTGATTAAGCGAAAAGAGGTTACCTGTTTCATGATCGGGACTACAACATCCGTAAAAGTTAAGTTAAAAAACGAGTCACACTATAGCAGACGGGGCCCCGGCAGGCATTAGCCATTCGGCCGACAGTAGGGGGTTTACACAGATTTACCTGAAAGAAAATGTTTCAGATAAGTCAACGACCTGCTGTCGGCGGCATCGGCCTGCCGAGTTTCACGACTAGGGTGCGGCAGTGATAAAGGACTGTTGTTGTGCCTCACTGGCCAGACGCTGTTGCAGCTGTGCGGCCTGTTGACGATTGCTGAACGGGCCAAGCTGCACGCGGTAGACGGCGCCGTTGGCGGCGACCTTACCAGGAACGCCAAACTGCTGGCTCAGCTGTTGTTGCCAGCTTTGCGCACGCTCGGCATTACTCAGGGCACCTACTTGTACGACATAGCTACCGCTGGTACTGGCTGCGGCTGCGGTGGCCACAACCGGGGCTGCAGTTGGCGCGCTGATGACCGGTTGGGGTTCTGTCCCTTCCAATACGCCAGGGGCTAACGGCTGCGGCGCACCAAGGAAACCACCGCTACGACCAGTGGAGGCGGCAGGGGTAGTGCTGCTGTCGTTGTAGTTCATGCTGCCGTTGTCAATCGTTTGAGCAGCAGGGGCGGCAATCGGTGCTGATTGCTGCATCGGTGCATCCATACCGCTGCCGGAACTGAGATCCGGGCGTGGAGGCAGGGCGTAGCTCTGTTTGGCGACGACGGTACCCACGGTACCAGGGCCGCTCAACGTGCCGTCTGGAGCAACCTTGATAAAGTCGACCTTCACCTTGGTGTTGCTGGACAGGTTGAGGCGATCGGCGGCAGCTTTGGACAGATCGATAATCCGGCCAGAAGTATAAGGGCCGCGATCGTTCACGCGTACCACCAGTTGACGGCCATTGGCCAGGTTAGTGACGCGTACATAGCTAGGAATAGGCAAGGTGGGATGTGCAGCGGTCAGCGCATTGGGATCGAACCGCTCACCAATGGCGGTAGTGTTGCCGTTGGCCTCTTCACCGTACCAGGCCGCCAGGCCGGTTTGCGAGAAGTTCTGCGGATCTTGCACGATACGATAAGTGTCGCCATTAACCTTATAATCCTGCAGGGTACCAGGGTTATAGGGTTCATAGTGAGGCTCCACGCCGCCGATTTCGGTCACCGGCCCGTTGTAGGCTTGTTGCACCGGAGCCTGTGTTTCTTCCGTCGTGGTACAGGCGGAAAGTAATACCGCAGCAGCAACCGCGCCGACCCAAAGCCATTCCTTACGCATTGCACACCTCTTATAGATTTTTAGACAACATTTTCCGATGCGTGTGGATCGACATCACGATGCCGAACCCAGCCATGAGTACGATCAGCGCCGACCCCCCGTAACTGACCAAAGGCAAAGGTACGCCAACTACCGGTAAAATGCCACTGACCATACCAATGTTAACAAACACATAGACAAACAGGATCAGCATCAGCCCACCGACCATTACGCGGCCAAAGGTGGTCTGTGCCCGGGCGGCAATCATCAACCCGCGGATAATCACCAGCAGATACAGCACCAGCAGCACCAGTACGCCGATCAGGCCAAGTTCTTCCGCCAACACCGCGAAGATAAAGTCGGTATGGCGTTCCGGCAGGAATTCCAGCTGAGACTGAGTGCCGTGCAGCCAGCCTTTACCCGATAGGCCACCAGAGCCGATGGCGATTTTCGACTGAATAATATGGTAACCGGCCCCTAACGGATCGCTTTCCGGATCGAGCAGCATCATCACGCGGTCACGCTGATAGCCGTGCATCAGGAAGAACCACAACACCGGGATAAAGGCGGCCAGCGCTACGGCAGCCACAGCGATCAGCTTCCAGCTCATTCCCGACAGGAACAGCACAAACAGGCCAGAGGCGGCGATCAGGATCGAGGTGCCCAGATCGGGCTGTGCGGCAACCAGCAAAGTGGGCAGGAAGATCAGCACTAGCGCGATGCCGGTATTCTTCAGCGAAGGCGGGCACACGTCACGGTTCATAAAGCGTGCCACCATCAGCGGCACGGCGATCTTGGCGATTTCCGAAGGCTGGAAGCGCACAAAGCCCAGATCCAGCCAGCGCTGCGCCCCTTTACTGATTTGGCCAAAGGCATCCACCAGGATCAGCAATATCACGCAGAAAATATACAGGTAGGGTGCCCAGCTTTCATAAACCCGCGGTGGGATTTGCGCCATCACGCCCATCACGATCAGCCCCATCAGGATCTGGCCGATTTTGCGCTCCATCATGCCCATATCCTGGCCGCTGGCGCTCCACATCACCACGGCGCTGTAGATCAGCAGGGCCAGAATAAACAGCAGGAATGTCGGGTCGATATGGATTTTGGTCCAGATAGAGCCCTTTTGTTGGCTTTCAGTCATGTTCTACCTTAATCACCTTCTATACCTGGCGGCAGCGGTACTGCATCCGGTAATTGCGTATTGTTGTCGCCCAACAGGATGTGGTCGAGGATTTGGCGGGTAATGGTACCTACCGCCGGGCCTGAACCGCCGTTCTCCAAAATGATGGCCACCGAAACCGTTGGGTTATCGTAGGGCGCAAAGGCGGTCATCAATTTATGGTCCCGCAGGTGTTCAGCGAGTTTGTGGGCGTTATAGGTTTCATAGCCGAATACCTGCGCGGTACCCGATTTTGCCGCGGCTTTATACGGTGTCTTGTCAAAGAACTTGCGCGCCGTGCCGTTAGGCCGGTTGGCAACGCCGTACATGCCGTCTTTGGCTATTTCCCAGAAGCCTGAATGGATATCGCCGATCTGCTTGCTCTCTTTTTGCTTGAACGGCACCAATACGCCGTTGATCTTGGTACTTTGCAGCAGATGCGGATCTTTGACGTTGCCGTCGTTAATCAGGGTGTTCAGCGCCTTGGCCATCTGGATTGGCGTAGCGGTCCAGTAGCCCTGGCCGATGCCCACCGGAATGGTGTCGCCCTGATACCACGGTTTCTTGTAACGTTTGAATTTCCAGTCGCGGGTTGGCATCAGGCCGGAACGCTCTTCGGAAAGATCGATACCGGTATATTCGCCGTAGCCGAATTTGGTCAGCCAGGTGGATAGGCGATCGATCCCCATGTCGTACGCTACCTGATAGAAATAGGTATCCGCAGATTCCTCCAGCGCTTTGGTGACGTTGAGGCGGCCATGGCCCCATTTTTTCCAGTCGCGGAAGCGTTTCTCTGACCCTGGCAATTGCCACCAGCCCGGATCGAACACGACGGTATTTTTGGTGATCACCCCGGCACTTAGGGCGGAAACGGCAATATAGGGTTTAACCGTGGAGGCCGGAGGGTACACCCCTTGGGTGGCACGGTTGATCAGCGGGCGGTTCGGATCGTTGAGCAGCCCCTGATAATCCTTATTGGAGATACCATCAACAAACAGGTTGGGATCGTAGCTAGGGTTGGAAACCATCGCCAAAATTCCCCCGGTGCGCGGATCGCTGACCACTACTGCGGCACGGCTACCCACCAGCAACTGCTCGATATAGCGTTGCAGGTTGAGATCCAGCGTCAGATAAACGTCTTTACCGGCGGAAGGGGGTTGCTCATGCAATTGGCGGATCACCCGGCCACGGTTGTTGACTTCAACCTCCTCATAGCCGGTTTTGCCATGCAGGACATCTTCATAATAGCGTTCGATACCCAGCTTGCCGATATCATGGGTGGCGGCATAGTTGCGTAGCTGGCCGTCTTTGTCCAGGCGCTCGAGGTCGCGGTCATTAATTTTCGACACGTAACCGATCACGTGGGTGAGGGCAGACCCATAAGGATAATAGCGGCGTTGATAGCCTTTGACTTCCGCGCCGGGGAAGCGGAATTGATTGACGGCAAAACGGGCCACCTGCACTTCGGTCAGTGGGGTTTTCACCGGGATCGAGACGAAACGGCGCGAGCGCTTGCGTTCTTTTTCAAAGTTGGCGATATCGTCGTCGGTGAGATCGACTACCGGGCGTAAGGCCTCCAGCGTGGCTTTTAGATCGTCCACCTTCTCCGGCATCAGTTCCAACTGGTAAATGGTGCGGTTAAGCGCCAGCGGGGTTCCGTTACGATCGTAAATTATGCCGCGGCTGGGGGCGATAGGCAGCAGCTTGATGCGGTTTTCATTGGAGCGGGTGCGGTAATCTTCAAAACGCACGATTTGCAGATTATACAGATTGGCAATCAGGATGCCTGTCAGCACCAGAATGATAAAAAACGCCACCACGGCGCGGCGTACAAACAGGGCGGACTCGGCCGTATAGTCGCGAAAAGGGTTACGTTCTATTTTCATCCCGCTGCTTTTTTTCACTCTGTTACTGTCACCACCGGTTACTCCCGGTGGTAAGGATGATTTGTAGTAATACTCCAGGCGCGGTAGAGGCTCTCTGCCACCAAAACACGCACTAAAGGATGCGGTAACGTTAACGGGGAAAGCGACCAGCTTTGCTCAGCGGCGGCTTTACAGGCCGGAGCCAGCCCCTCAGGGCCGCCAATCAACAGGCTGACGTTGCGGCCATCCTGTTTCCAGCGCTCGAGCTGTTGTGCCAACTGGGGCGTTTCCCACGGGGTGCCAGGGATATCCAACGTAACGATGCGGTTACCTTTGCCCACCGCTGCTAGCATCTGCTCGCCTTCCTTTTCCAGAATGCGTTTGATATCCGCATTCTTGCCGCGTTTGCCCGCCGGGATCTCGGTCAGTTCAAACGGCATATCTTTCGGAAAGCGATGCAGGTAATCCATAAAGCCGGTCTGCACCCAGTCGGGCATTTTGGTGCCGACTGCAACCAATTGCAGTTTCACCGCTTAACCCCAGAGCTTTTCCAGTTCGTACAATTGGCGACTTTCTTCCTGCATCACGTGCACAATCACTTCGCCCAGATCGACCACTACCCAATCGGAAACGGCCTGGCCTTTCATGCCATACAGTTCCATACCGGCATCGCGGGCTTCTTGCACGACGTGTTCGGCAATCGACATCACATGGCGGCTTGAAGTGCCGGTACAGATGATCATGCAGTCGGTGATGCTGGATTTGCCCTGAACATCTAGAGCGACAATATCCTGGCCTTTCATGTCATCAATTTTATCGATAACGAAATCTTGGAGCGCTTTACCTTGCAAAGGTTCCCCCTCGGGTTGTTCTGTTCATCAGGAAGCTGAGGGCAACTGCCCAAAGTCACTGGCCTGAATCGTGATGGTTTCGGCAGGATGCCGCTGAAAGCCTGCTGGTTTTGCCCAGCTAGCCAAGATCCTTGGGGTTTTCAGCGGATACCTGAAAAATAGCGGCGCAGTATAGCATGCGGCCTATCGATATAAACCCTGTAACTCGATATAACGCTGCACCGGGCGCGGCAGTAAATCGTCACAGCTGATGCCTTGGTGACGGCGCTGGCGTATCTCGGTGGCGGATATCTCCAGTAAAGGGGTATCTGCCAGGTAGATAAACCCGTGCGGCTGGCGGCTGAGCAGGGCGGCATCGGTGATTTGGTGCTGTTCCAGCCAGCGTTGCAGTTCTGGCGTATCCATCTGCTGGTTATAACCCGGGCGCGCCAGCACCAACAGGTGGCAGAAGTGCAACAGGTCTTGCCAGCGATGCCATTTGTGCAGGCTCAGCAGCGAGTCCTGGCCAATAATAAACGCCAGAGGCGCTGCGGCGCCACGTTCTTTACGAATCGTTTCGAAAGTCTCGATGGTGTAGGACGCGGTGGTGCGGTGCAATTCACGATCGTCCACGGCAAATAACGGGGTACCTGCGATGGCCAGCTCAACCATGGTTAGCCGCTGCTGCGCGTTGGCCTCCGGCTGTGGCCGATGAGGAGGCACATGGTTGGGCAACAACGTGACCTTATCAAGGCCGACTTCTTCAGCCAAGGCCGCCACCGGGCGCAGATGGCCGTAGTGGATTGGGTCAAAGGTGCCACCGAAAAAGGCGTGCAGGGTATGTGGCTGTTGCGGGCTAGTAGGCATCGGTGACACTCGTGGCCAGAGGTTTGCCGCAGAGCAGCATCGACAGGGTTTCCAGCTCCGGCCAAACCGACTGGCCGTAGTCTTTCTTGAGGGTGAGCTCAATTTGCGCCAACAGGTGCACTGCCTGCCGCAATTGTTCACCCGAAAGGCGTTGTAGAGCCTGAGTGATCAGGCTGCGGCGGTTCTGCCAGACCTTGAGCTGATCGAATAGCGTACGCAGCGGGATGTGTGCCATGCGGCGTTGCAGGTTCAGCAGCATCAGCAGTTCCCGTTGCAGGGTACGCAGCAAGATCACCGGCTCGACATCCTCTTGCTGGAGCTGCCGCAGGATATGCCAGGCACGTTTGCTCTTGCCTGCCAGCAGGGCATCCAGCCAGTGGAACGGGCTGAAGTGGGCTGCATCGTTTACCGCCTGCTCTACGCGGGGCAACGTCAGTTTACCATCGGGGTGCAGCAGCGAAAGTCGTTCCAACGCCTGCGAAAGTGCCAGCAGGTTGCCTTCATAGCAGTAACACAGCAGTTGATTGGCTGCGTCATCGAGATCCAGCTGCATGGATTTGGCTCGCTGGGCAACCCAACGCGGCAGCTGTGCCTGTTCCGGCGTTTGGCAACTGACCATGACGCCATTGGCGCTGAGAGCCTTGAACCAGGCGCTGTTCTCCTGGGCTTTGGTCAGGCGTGGGCCGCGCAGTACCAACAGGATATCGTCATGCAGCAAAGCGGACAGCTTGACCAGTTGCTCGCCGATCGGGGCCGTTGGGCCGTTCTCGGGGAAAATCAGCAACAGGGTTTGCCGGCTGGCAAACAGGCTCATGGCTTGGCAGATACTGAAGATGGCATCCCAGTCGGTATGAACATCCAGGGAAATGCTGTAGTGCTCGGTGAACTGTTGCTGTTGGGCAGCCTGGCGGATCAGATCCTGGCTTTCCTGCAGCAACAAGGGTTCGTTACCGCTCAATAAATAACAAGCGCGCAGCCCCTCTCGGAGCTGCGCGGCAAGTTGTTCAGGATAAAGACGGATCATTGTGCTGGGGTACTGGCCGCTTTTTCAGCAGCGATAGCGGCTTTTTCTTGCGTTTCTTGCACTGCCGCGTGCACCGCCAGCATCTTACGCAGAATTTGCTGGGCAGCCTGCTCACGCATTTCCTGCATAATGATGTCCTGCTCGGCGTCTTTGGCCAACGCAGTCAGTGGGTTATCAAAGAAAGAGCGGAAGACTTTGACGTTGATCGGGTAGATATCATGCCCTGGGATCAATACCTGGGCCTGAACCGTCATCACCAATTGAAATTCGGCCGTTTTACCGTCCTGGAAGATCGAAACCGTATCCTGACTCTGCGTCGAATTGACGATGCGCAGTGACGGGACTTCCTTGTGGGCCGGATCGTATTTGACCACGGTAGCCCCGCTTAGACGCAATTGCTCGCGCACGGCACGGGTTAGTGGGCCAAAGGGATCATAGCTATCCAGGATCAGCGTATGCAATTCTGTGGGCACCTGCGCGGTGCCGCGCAGATGAAAACCGCAGCCGGCGGTGACAAGCACCGCCAACCCCAGCAACAACGTCAGAATACGATGTCGCACAAAGCCTCCTTGAGTTAACCCACAACCAGGTTAAGCAATTTGCCTGGAACATAGATCACTTTACGTACCGTGACCCCTTCCAGATATTTGGCCACCAGATGTTCCTGGGCGGCGCGCTCACGCACTTGTTCTTCGGTAGCATCGGCTGGCACGGTGACTTTTGCCCGCACTTTGCCGTTAACCTGTACCACCACCAGTTTGGAATCTTCCACCATGGCGGCTTCGTCTGCTACCGGCCATGGTGCCGTGTCTACGTCGCCTTCGGCGTTCAACGCCTGCCACAGGGTGAAGCAGACGTGTGGCGTGAACGGATACAGCATACGTACCACGGCCAGCAAGGCCTCTTGCAGCAGCGCGCGATCCTGTTCACTTTCCTGCGGCGCACGGCCCAGTTTGTTCATCAGCTCCATCACGGCGGCGATGGCGGTGTTGAAGGTCTGGCGGCGGCCGATATCGTCGGTGACTTTGGCGATGGTTTTATGCACGTCGCGGCGCAGGGCTTTCTGATCTTCATTGAGCTCGCTGACGTTCAGTGGCTGAACCGCCCCTTGCTCAACGTGGTCGTAAGCCAGTTTCCAGACGCGCTTGAGGAAGCGGTTTGCCCCTTCAACGCCAGATTCTTGCCATTCCAGCGTCATTTCGGCTGGGGAAGCAAACATCATGAACAGACGCACGGTATCCGCGCCGTATTTTTCTACCATCACCTGCGGGTCGATGCCGTTGTTCTTCGACTTCGACATTTTGCTCATGCCAGCATAGACCAGTTCGCGGCCTTCAGGATCGGTTGCTTTGACAATGCGGCCTTTCTCGTCGCGTTCGACGGTGGCATCAACCGGAGATACCCAGACGCGTTCGCCGCTGGTGCCGGTGTAGTAGAAGGCATCGGCCAACACCATGCCTTGGCACAGCAGGCGTTTGGCAGGCTCGTCTGAATCGACCAGGCCAGCATCACGCATCAGCTTGTGGAAGAAGCGGAAATACATCAGGTGCATGATGGCGTGTTCGATCCCGCCAACATATTGATCGACCGGCAGCCAGTAGTTGGCCGCAGCCGGATCCAGCATGCCTTTATCGTACTGCGGGCAGGTGTAGCGCGCGTAGTACCAGGAAGATTCCATAAAGGTGTCGAAGGTGTCGGTTTCACGCAGCGCCGGCTGGCCGTTAACGGTGGTTTTTGCCCACTCGGGATCGGCTTTGATCGGGCTGGTGATGCCGTCCATCACGACATCTTCCGGCAAGATGACCGGCAGCTGGTCTTCTGGCGTTGGCATTACGGTGCCGTCTTCCAGAGTGACCATTGGGATTGGAGCCCCCCAGTAGCGCTGACGGGACACGCCCCAATCGCGCAGACGGTAGTTCACCTTGCGCTGGCCGACGCCTTTGGCCACCAGCTTGTCGGCGATGGCGTTAAAGCCTGCCAGGTGATCCAGGCCGTCGAATTCACCGGAGTTGAACAGGGTGCCTTTTTCGGTCATCGCTTCGGCGCTGACGTCTGGCTTGCTGCCATCCAGGTTCAAAATGACCGGTTTGATCTGCAGATCGTATTTGGTGGCGAATTCCCAGTCACGCTGATCGTGGCCAGGGACGGCCATTACCGCGCCAGTGCCGTATTCCATCAGGACGAAGTTGGCGACCCAGATTGGCAGCTTCTCACCGCTCAACGGATGGATGGCAAACAGGCCGGTGGCCATGCCTTTCTTCTCCATGGTGGCCATTTCGGCTTCGGCAACCTTGGTGTTGCGGCATTCGTCGATGAAGTCTGTCAGCGCCGGGTTGTTGACCGCGCCCTGCTGTGCCAGCGGGTGACCTGCGGCAACGGCGACATAGGTAGCCCCCATAAAGGTGTCTGGGCGGGTGGTGTAAACGGTGACTTTCTCAGCGCTGTCGGCAACGTCGAAGGTGATTTCTACCCCTTCGGAACGGCCAATCCAGTTGCGCTGCATGGTTTTCACCTGCTCTGGCCAGCTTTCCAGCGTGTCCAGATCGTTGAGCAGTTGATCGGCGTAATCGGTGATTTTAATAAACCACTGTGGGATCTCTTTACGCTCAACCTTGGTATCACAGCGCCAGCAGCAGCCGTCGATAACCTGTTCGTTGGCCAGTACGGTCAGATCGTGTGGGCACCAGTTCACCGCCGAAGTCTTCTTGTAGACCATGCCTTTTTCGTACAGCTTGGTGAAGAACCACTGTTCCCAACGGTAGTAGTCAGGATCGCAGGTGGCGATCTCGCGATCCCAGTCATAGCCGAAGCCCAGCAGTTTCAGCTGGTTCTTCATATATTCGATGTTGTCGTAGGTCCAAGGGGCCGGTGCGGTTTTGTTTTTTACCGCCGCGCCTTCGGCTGGCAGGCCAAACGCATCCCAGCCAATTGGCTGTAGCACGTTTTTGCCCAGCATACGCTGGTAGCGGGAGATCACGTCGCCAATGGTGTAGTTCCGAACATGACCCATGTGCAGACGACCAGAAGGGTATGGCAGCATGGATAGGCAGTAATACTTTTCCTTGCTGGCGTCTTCGGTAACCTTGAAAGTTTGCTTCTCTTGCCAGTGAAGCTGTACGTTCGATTCTATCTCTTCGGGGCGGTATTGCTCTTGCATGGCGGCCGATGGTCCTGTAGGTGTGTAACAGCTACATCCGTAGCATTCTGTGAGTATCTTTAGATCTGCATAGCATAGCTGATAAGACCTGCCAGCAACAACACCAAGCGGTCTGACTCGACGTATTAAAAAAATATCTGTGCCATGATGTGACTCACAATCTGCCAAAACCTCACCTAGCCAAGCCACATCAGTGATTTACGACTAAAATAATAACGAGTAGTTTTAGGGGAGAAGTCCTGTCGCAGTAGTTCATCGAGGAGAAGCTATGAACAAGGTTGCTCAGTATTACCGCGAGTTGGTGACGTCACTGACGGAACGTTTAAAGAACGGTGAGCGTGACATTGACCAATTGGTCGCCAGCGCCGAGAAACGTTTGAACGAGGTGGAGGAACTCAGCCGTACGGAAGTGGAGCAGTTGACCCGGGCGGTGCGCCGCGATTTGGAAGAGTTCGCCCGCAGCTATCAAGAGAGCCGGGAGGAATTCACCGACAGCGTGTTTATGCGCGTGATTAAAGAAAGCCTGTGGCAGGAATTGGCGGATATCACCGATAAAACCCAGTTAGAGTGGCGTGAGGTGTTTAAGGATGTCAGCCATCACGGTGTCTACCACAGCGGCGAAGTGGTCGGGCTGGGTAATCTGGTGTGTGAGAAATGCCATCACCATCTGGCTTTCTATACCCCGGAGGTGCTGCCACTGTGCCCGAAGTGTGGCCACGATCAGTTCCAACGCCGGCCGTTTGAGCCTTAAGGCGATTTCCCCTCATGTTGCATGAGGGGAATTTACAGCTTATTGAGAAAGCATCACTGGCAGTGTGTTTCTTCGGTGTCGTTTTGTACCAAAGCCACTGCATCTTCTGTCAGAGCGATATTGGTGCCGTCAGCCAGACACAATATCGCATTGGAGAGTTCAGTATCCCCTTTTGCAAAGTCCATAACGGCGGCAGCGCTAGCTTTTTCACCTTTCAACTTTACCAGATAGTGGTCGCAATCATCCTGGCAGTTACTCATCGGTGCAAACTGACTCAGACCGAGTTCTTCTATGGTCACTTCACCTAGATGTTCTTTGACGATGCTGTTTTGGTTAAAAGCTAGTGTGGCATCCTGCTTAAGTTCATACCGGACCCAAAAAAACAGTGCCGCGGCCACAATAACGACGGCTAGCAAACCGATCAGTAACTTGCGAAAATATCCTTTCATTCGTCTCTCCCTGTATCATTGTGGCTGCATTGTCTTGTTTTATCGGACGAAAGTAAACCAGTCCGGAGTTATTGCTCTATGTCGAGATAAAGCCCAATCGGTTGATATGGGCTAGCACCTTGACGTCGGTATGATGTCTACGGTGAGTAGCTGATTGTGACGGTACTTCAGCTGGGGATTATGCAGAACGCCGACACGCCGTAAACCCGTTCATGGGGGCTCGCAATCGCGCCTCCTTGCGCTCAGCGGTTGGCTAACCTGCATAATCCTCACCTGCCAGAGGCCTCGGCGTAGCGGTAAAAAGCGGGTTCGGAGTGGTGCAGGGGGGAGCTGTCACGGGGCTGATGCAGAGAGTGTCGTAAAGTTGTGGCACATTCGGTTCCCTCATCCCAACCCTTTCCCAAAGGGCGAGGGAACTGTCTGGAGCACTTGGTTGGTTTGTGCTGCTTCGGGAAGTAGGGAGTAAAGGAATTACGCAGAAAAATCAACAAGTCCTCTCATCCAAGGTGTATCACCGTATTTTCAGGCCCGCTCGATCGGTTCCCTCTCCCTGTGGGAGAGGGTTAGGGTGAGGGGTCATTTAATAACGTGAAACACACTCGACCATCAGATCGATAAAGCCCTGGCGGTTGATATGGGTCAACACCTCGACGTTCGCCGGTTTACCGTTTTGGCCAAACTCATCCACTACCGTCATGCCCACGGTGTAATGACCTTGGGTCTCCACACCCACCCACAGCTCACGGCTTTCAAACAGCTCCGGGGCCAGCAGCCAGGCGATGGTGCAAGGATCGTGCATGGCGGCACCCGGCAGGCCGCGCGGGTGGCTGAGATACAACGGCAGGTAGAAATCGAGCATGCTGGCTACCGCTGCCGCCACCGGATTATTAATGCTACGGATGCGCTCGATATCCTGTGGTAACACCAATGCCTGATGGGTGACGTTCAACCCGGCCATGGTTAGAGGCACGCCGGATTGCAGCACAATTTCGGCCGCTTCCGGATCGACGTAGATATTGAATTCGGCCACCGGCGTGGTGTTGCCAGCATTCAGCCCACCGCCCATAAACACGATGCGTTCAATCTTGCTTTTCAACTCTGCGTGCTGTGACAGCAGCAAGGCAATATTGGTCATCGGGCCGGTGACCACCAGCGTAATCGGCTCTGGGCTGGTACGTAGCAGTTCGGCAATTAACTCGACCGCAGTTTGCTTGACTGGCTGAAAATCCGGTGCTGGCAAATGGGTGTTGCCCATACCGGTATCACCGTGCACGTAATCGGCAATGACCAGATCGCGCATCAAGGGCTTGGCGGCACCACCAGCGACCAGAACATCTTGCCGTTGCATCAGCGTCAGCAGGCCGAGTGCGTTATGCAGGGTTTTTTGCGGCGTCTGGTTACCGGCGGAAGTGGTGACGGCTTTAACATCCAACGTAGGGGCACGTAGCGCCATGGCAAGGGCAATAGCGTCATCAAGGCCTGGATCACAATCGATAATAATAGGGCGGGACATCACTTTCTCCTTCAGCGTTATCATTATGCTTTGAGGATCGGGGGAAAGTGCGAAAGAAACAAGCACTATTGATGCGCCCTGGGGGGCAGGGCGCATCTGGTAAATCAATGCAGGATTTTGGCCAAAAAGTCTTTGGCACGTTCTGACTGCGGGTTGTTGAAGAAGTCATCCTTATTGGTGTCTTCCACAATCTTCCCTTCATCCATAAAGATCACCCGATGGGCTACCTTACGGGCAAAGCCCATTTCGTGGGTCACCACCATCATGGTCATCCCTTCCTGCGCCAGCTTGACCATCACGTCCAACACTTCGTTGATCATTTCTGGATCGAGCGCGGAGGTGGGCTCATCAAACAGCATGGCGATCGGATCCATACACAGCGCACGGGCAATCGCCACGCGCTGCTGCTGGCCACCAGAGAGCTGCCCTGGGAACTTTTCGGCATGTGCCGACAGGCCCACGCGCTCCAGCAGCTTCAAGGCTTTATCGCGTGAGGCGGCCTTGTCGCGCTTGAGGACTTTAACCTGCGCCAGCGTCAGGTTTTCAATGATCGACAGGTGAGGGAACAGTTCAAAATGTTGGAACACCATCCCCACTTTGGAGCGCAGTTGCGCCAGATTGGTGCTTTTGTTGTTGACCTGAATACCGTTAACCTCGATATCGCCTTTCTGGATCGGCTCGAGCCCGTTGACGGTTTTAATCAGGGTCGATTTGCCTGAACCGGAAGGACCGCAGACCACCACCACTTCGCCTTTTTTGACTTCGGTGGTGCAGTCGGTCAGAACCTGAAAGTGACCGTACCACTTAGAAACATTTTTCAGGGATATCATCAAACAGTCCTTTTCTTCAAATAGCTTACCAGCGCCGAGGCGGCGAGACTGATAACAAAATAGACCAAACCGGCGAACAGGATCATTTCCACCTGCGTACCGTCACGTTCACCAATGGTTGACGCGGTGCGGAAGAAGTCGGCCAGGCTAAGTACGTACACCAGCGAGGTATCCTGGAACAACACGATCCCTTGGGTCAGCAGCAGCGGCACCATGGCGCGGAACGCCTGCGGCAAGATCACCAGCCGCATCGATTGCCACTGGGTCATGCCCAACGCCAGTGAGGCAGAGGACTGACCGCGCGAGACGCTTTCAATGCCTGCCCGGATAATTTCCGAGTAGTACGCGGCTTCAAACAGCGAAAAGGCTACCATAGCCGAGATAAGGCGAATATCGGTTTTCGGTGACAGCCCAAGAACTTGTTGTAATAAGCTTGGAACCACCAGATAGAACCAGAGCAGCACCATCACCAGCGGTACGGAGCGGAACAGGTTGACGTACAGCGCCGCAAACCAGCTGATCGGCTTGATCGACGACAGGCGCATCACCGCCAGAACGGTGCCCCAGAGGATACCGAACACAATAGCCGTCACGGTAATTTTCAGCGTGACGACCAGCCCCTGCAGCAGATACGGGAAGCTTGGGACAATCGATCCCCAATCAAATTGGTACATTATTTACTCCCCATATGGCCAGGTAACTGCACTTTCTTCTCGACAATACGCATAAACAGCATGATGACCGCGTTGATAGCGACATAGGCGAGGGTGATGGCAGTAAAGGATTCATAGGCGTGTGCGGAGTAATCCAGCAGCTTCCCGGCCTGAGCGGCCATATCCACCAGCCCGATGGTTGAGGCAATGGCGGAGTTTTTGACCAGGTTGAGCATTTCCGAGGTCATCGGTGGCACGATCACTCGATAGGCGTTGGGCAGCAGCACATAGCGATAGGTTTGTGGCAGCGTCAGGCCCATGGCCAGCCCGGCAGCCTGCTGGCCGCGGGGCAGGGATTGGATTGCGGCACGCACCTGCTCGCAAACGCGCGCAGCGGTAAACAACCCAAGGCACAGCATGGAAGAAACAAAGAATTGCACGTTGGGATCGAGCTCGCTCTTGAACCACATGCCGATATCGGCTGGCAGCAGCTCCGGCATCACCAGATACCAGGTAAAGAATTGCACGATTAGCGGCACGTTACGGAACAGTTCGACGTAACAGGTACCTAGTGAGGAGAGAAAACGGTTGGGTACGGTACGCAAGATACCGAACAGTGAACCGACAAAGAAGGCAATAATCCACGCACAGACGGAGAGGGCGACCGTAACCTGAAAGCCGGACCAGATCCAGCCTAGGTAGGTGGTATTCCCAAACGGGGCCTGCTGCAGAAAGATACCCCAGTTCCAATCTATTGACATAACTAACTCCGGCAAACAGGTGCAAAACACCTTACAAACCTTACAACTTGATGACCGTGCAATCGTGGCGCACGCCAGTCAGGCTGGCTTTTTGGTGTGCCTTGAGTTGTGTTTAGGAAAGAATGCGGGAGGGGAACGGCCTCCCGCATACCTGTCTGTCCTATTACGGTCATCTACAGCAGCCAGCTTGGCTGGCTTGATTTTTTATTAGTTCAGTGCTTTGTCGTTCGGCTCTTTAAACAACTGCTTCATGTCGTCGGACAGATCGAAGTTCATGTTGAGGTTTTTTGGTGGGATTGGCTGTTTGAACCAAACCTCAAACCATTTAGCTGCCTGGCCAGAGGTCTGAGCTTGAGCGATAGTGTCATCCACCAGCTTTTTGAACTGTGGATCGTCTTTACGCATCATACAGCCGTAGGCTTCTTTGGACTGTGGAGTGGCAACGATTTCCCACTGATCCGGCTGTTTGGCCTTGGCGCGCTCGCCCGCCAGCAGGGCATCATCCATCATAAACGCCACTGCACGGCCACTTTCCAGGGTGCGGAAGGAATCGCCGTGGTCTTTGGCACTGATGATGCGCATTTTCATCTGATCTTTGTCGTTCAGCTTGTTGAGCAACACTTCGGAAGTAGTGCCTGAAGTGACGACCACGGCTTTTCCGGCCAGATCTTTAAAGTCTTTGATGTCGGAGCCTTTCTTGACCAGCAGGCGGGTACCGACGACGAAGATGGTATCAGAGAAGGCAGCCTGTTTCTGGCGCTCGAGGTTGTTGGTGGTCGAGCCACACTCAAAATCGAAGGTGCCGTTTTGCAACAGTGGAATGCGGTTTTGCGAGGTGATCGGTAGCATTTTCACCTGCAGATTGGGCTCGTTCAATTTCTTCTTGATGGCATCAACGATTTGGTTGGAATAGTCCTGAGAGTAACCCACAACTTTCTGCTGATTATCGTAGTAGGAGAACGGAACTGAGGATTCACGGTGGCCAACAACAATCACGCCGTTATCTTTGATTTTCTTCAGCGTACCGGTCAGTTCTTCCGCATGGGCTACGCTACTCGCCATCCCGATCAGCAGTAACGATAACGCCAATTTGCGCATTTGCATGGTCCAACTCCTGTGCTGTTGTGATTGCCCGCACTCAGGGAGGGCGGGTTAATACGGCTGAGCTATAAAGATAGTCCTAATGCCGATTTACGATAGAAAATAACCGATTGTGAACAAGATGAAACTAAGTTGTTTCATTTTTTGAGACATCACGCGCACCAAATAAATGCAATAAACCTCTGATGCACCACCGAGGTGCGAGACTTGCGCTGGAGTTGTGCACAGATGCGACAAGATGTCAGTTAAAGTAAATCAGCAACGTTCTACAGGGTAATTAAAGCAAGGAGCATGCCAGAAACATCAGAAGGGAGGGGGCAACAAGAAATGAAGAGGGCACGGTAAGGCACAGTGCCCAAAGAGAACTTATCTGCGGCGCCAGCTAATGAGCAGCGCGATGCCACCCAGCAGCACGGTGATGATCCACACTGGCGCAGAGCCAAAGCGGGCATATGGCGTGATGCCGGTAGTGGGTGTCACCTTCACTTCCAGCACTTTGCGGGTGAACTGTGGGATGGATGCCAACACTTCGCCGGTTGGGCCAACGACGGCGGTGATACCGTTATTGGTGCTACGCAGCAACGGCCTGCCCAGTTCCAATGAACGCATACGCGCCATTTGGAAGTGCTGCCATGGGCCGATGGAGTGGCCGAACCAGGCATCGTTGGACACGGTCAGCAGGAAGTTGGTATCCGGACGGAAGTTATCGCGCACCTGCTGGCCCAGCACGATTTCATAGCAGATGGCTGCCGTCAGGTTATAACCGCGTACGCTGAGCTGCGGCTGCACATAGTTACCACGGCTGAACGAGGACATCGGCAGGTCGAATAACGGAGCCAACGGGCGCAGCAGCGTTTCCAACGGCACAAACTCACCAAAGGGCACCAGGTGATGTTTGTCATAGCGATTGGCTGCCGGGTAGCTGTAAGGCTGTTCCTCGCCAAGCACGATCACGCTGTTGAAGAACTGCGTGCCTTGCTGGGTAGCGCGAGCGTCCACGATACCAGTGATCAGGCTGCTGTTCTTGGCGCGCATCAGATCGTCCATCATGGTCAGGAAACCGTTCTGATTGCTCTCTACATCGGGAATGGCGGACTCCGGCCAGATGATGATAGGCACTTTGCCCATCAACGGACGGCTCTCATCCAGATAGGTTTGCAGCGTACTGAGCAACGCCTTCGGATCCCACTTCATCGACTGCTCGATATTGCCCTGCACCATGGCGACGTTCACCGCTTTATCCGGCTGCGGCGTAAACCAGTGGATCTGGCGCAGCGGCCACGGCAGCAACAGCATGGCGATAGCAATGACCGCCGGGGTGATGCGCCGCTGATTGAGGGCAAACACCAGCAGGCCGCTGAGGGACATCAGGATCAGCGTGATCGCATCCACGCCGAGCAATGGCGCAATGCCTTTCAGCGGACCGTCGATCTGGGTATAACCAAATTGCAACCAGGGGAAACCGGTCAGCACCCAACCGCGCAGGAACTCGGTCAGTTGCCATAGAGCCGGGGCGGCAATGGCCAGCCGCCACCAGGTGGTACGTGGCCAGATCCGCGTCAGTAAACCGGCGAACAACCCGGTATACAGCGAAAGATAGGCGGCCAGCAGCACGACCAGGAAGATATTGATGGCAAACGGCATACCGCCGAAGTCGGCAATGCTGACGTAAACCCAGTTCACGCCGCTACCGAACAGCCCCATGCCCCAGCAGAAACCGAGCAGGGCGGATTGTTTGGTCGTGCGGTTGAGGGTTACGGCCAGCAGGCCGAACAGCGAAACAATGGCCGCAGGCCAGATATCGTAAGGGGAGAAGGCCAGCGTGCCACAGGCACCGGTCAACAGCGCCAGCAGGGCGCGAACCCGCTGGCGATCAAGTAATGAGGCTTTAGCCATGGATAAGTTATTCTTCCAGTTTCGGTTGCGGGGCGTCGTCCGGAATTTTGACATGAACCTGGATAATACGTCGACTGTCGGCCATCGCAACTTTAAATAGGTAACCTTCGATTTCAATGGTTTCCCCGCGCGCAGGCAGGTGGCCGAAGGCTTGCATCACCAGACCGCCGATGGTGTCCACCTCATCGTCGCTGAAATGGGTGCCGAAGGTGTCGTTGAAGTCTTCGATAGGCGCCAGCGCCCGCACGGTGAACATGTGGCGGCTCAGTTGGCGAACGTCGCGATCTTCCTCATCGTCATATTCGTCCTCAATTTCTCCGACAATCAGCTCCAGAATGTCTTCGATGGTCACCAGACCAGAGACGCCGCCGAATTCATCAATGACAATCGCCATGTGATAACGCTGGGAGCGGAACTCCTTGAGCATCCGGTCAACCCGCTTGCTTTCCGGTACCACCACGGCGGTACGCAGCACCTTGTCGATGCTGAACGGCTCAGAGTCCGCGCGCATAAACGGCAGCAGGTCCTTGGCCATCAGAATGCCTTCGATGTGATCTTTATCTTCGCTGATCACCGGGAAGCGCGAGTGGGCGGATTCGATAATCACGTCCAGGCACTCTTCCAGCGTTTGGTTACGCTTGAGCGTCACCATCTGGGAGCGCGGGATCATGATGTCGCGCACGCGCTGTTCGGCGATATCCATCACGCCTTCCAGCATGTCACGGGTATCGGGATCGATCAGGTCGTTTTGCTCGGAATCACGGATCAGCTCTACCAGATCGCCACGGTTTTTTGGTTCACCGTGGAACAGCTGGTTAAGGATAAGAGTAAAGAACCCCTTCTTGGGACTGGGGCTGTCATTGCTTTGTGAATGGTCGTCGCTCATGGCGTTTTAGTTAATATCACTCTATTGAGTTATCAAAATTAGCGACAGCCCCAATCGGGGCTGCGGGGTGCTCAGCTAACATCAGGTGGGATCTTTTTCCGCGAGGTAAGGGTCTGGGTAACCCATCTCCTGCATTATCTCGGTTTCCAAAGATTCCATTTCTTCGGCTTCATCGTCTTCGATGTGGTCATACCCTAGCAGATGAAGGCTACCGTGAACAACCATATGCGCCCAGTGTGCTTCCAGCGCTTTCTGTTGCTCAACCGCTTCCTGTTCAACCACTTGACGGCAAATAATCAAATCACCCAACAGCGGTAGTTCGACTTCCGGCGGTGCCTCGAACGGGAATGATAACACGTTGGTGGGCTTGTCTTTACCACGATAGGTCAGATTCAGCTCATTGCTTTCCGCCTCATCCACCAGGCGGATGGTGACTTCGGCCTCTTCCTGGAACTGTGGCAATACCCCTTCCAGCCAACGCTGGAAGGTGGCTTCATCCGGTAATCCTTCACTGCTGGCGCAGGCAATTTGTAAATCCAGAATAACCTGGCTCATGGTGTTTCCTGTTCAGAGGCAACGGGTGCCTCACGTCTACGTTGTTCGGCGATGGCGTCTTTGCGTTTTTGTTCGGCGGCTTCCCAGGCTTCATAGGCGACCACCACACGGGCCACTACCGGGTGGCGCACCACGTCTTCGCTGTGGAAGAAGTTAAAGCTGATCTCTTCCACCTCAGACAGCACTTCCACCGCATGGCGCAGGCCGGATTTCTGATTACGTGGCAGGTCGATCTGGGTCACGTCGCCGGTGATCACCGCTTTCGAGTTGAAACCGATACGCGTCAGGAACATCTTCATCTGTTCGATGGTGGTGTTCTGGCTTTCATCGAGAATGATAAAGGCGTCATTCAGCGTACGGCCACGCATGTAGGCCAGCGGCGCAACTTCGATCACGTTACGCTCGATCAGCTTTTCCACGCGCTCGAAGCCCAGCATTTCAAACAGGGCGTCATACAGCGGGCGCAGATACGGATCGACTTTCTGGCTCAGATCACCCGGCAGGAAGCCCAGCTTCTCGCCAGCTTCAACCGCCGGGCGGGTCAGCAGGATACGCCGGATTTCCTGGCGCTCCAGAGCATCTACCGCAGCCGCAACCGCCAGATAGGTTTTACCGGTACCCGCCGGGCCAACGCCAAAGGTGATGTCATGGGCGAAAATATTGGCGATGTATTGCGCCTGATTCGGCGTGCGGGGCTTCACCATGCCGCGCTTGGTCTTGATGGTGACCGATTTGCCGTAATCCGGCACGCTCTCTGCCACCTGCTCCAGCACCCGGCTCTCTTTGATGGCCAGGTGGATCTGTTCCGGATCGATATCTGGGGTCACGCCACGGATCGGCGCGGTATCCACATACAGGTGGCGCAGAATATCGGCGGCGGCAACCACGCACAGGTTTTTACCGACCAGCTTGAAACGGTTGTCACGGCGGTTGATTTCAATCCCCAGCCGACGTTCGAGTTGTTTGATGTTGTCATCAAACGGGCCGCACAGGCTCAACAGGCGTTGGTTGTCTGCGGGCTCCAACAGGATTTCTTGTGTTGCGACGTTCAAACGATTCCTCAAGGCTCAACAGGGCCTGGTTGATGTCACGTAACGCGATTTCAGCGCGGGCATTCAGGGCAACCCCCGAACAGCTCTACCCTGAATTATTCATGGTGTACCGCACTGGCGCAAGTTTACCTCTGATCTATCTGTGCGCAGCGAAGGGAATTCAAGGGGGGAGGGGGCAGAATTGGGCCAAATAGTTTGGCCCAACAGCAGGTTAACAGCGGAAATCAGCTCTTCTTCACAAATTCGGATTTCAGCTTCATCGGGCCAAAGCCGTCGATTTTGCAATCGATGTTGTGATCGCCTTCGACCAGGCGGATGTTCTTCACCTTGGTGCCGATCTTCAACATGGAAGAGCTGCCTTTGACCTTCAGATCCTTGACCACGGTCACCGCATCGCCATCGGCCAGCAGGTTACCGTTGGCATCTTTGACAATCAGGGTATCGGCATCTTCAACGGCCGCGCTGTCGCTCCACTCATGGGCGCACTCAGGGCAGATGAACAGGGCGTTATCCTGGTAGGTGTATTCGGAATTGCACTTCGGGCAGTGTGGGAGTTGCATTATTGTGTCGCCTCATAATCAAAATAAAAAAACAAAATTACCGGACAATGACTGCCCGGCAGAGAAAAAGGAAAATGCCAAGGTGGCGGGGCGATCAGGGTTGGTAGCTACCGACGCCCAGCTCATCTTCCTTACGGGTACGTGCAATCACCGCTTGAGGGGATTGGTGCACGCGCAGTTCCATCTGCTGTTCGGTGCGGACCAGGGTACCGCGCAGAGAGTTGGTTAACACTTCAGTAATTTCGACGTCGACGAACTGGCCGATCAAATCTGGGGTGCCCTCAAAGTTGACCGTCCGGTTGCATTCGGTGCGGCCAGAGAGTTCCATCACGCTCTTGCGTGAGGTGCCCTCGACCAGAATACGCTGCACGGTGCCCAGCATACGGCGGCTGAATTGCATCACCTGCTGGTTGATCCGTTCTTGCAGCAGATACAGTCGCTGTTTTTTCTCTTCCTCACTGACGTCGTCAACCATGTCTGCCGCCGGAGTGCCGGGGCGCGAAGAGTAGATAAAGCTGAAGCTGGTGTCGAAATTCACCTGGGCAATCAGGTTCATGGTCTGTTCAAAGTCGGCCTGGGTTTCCCCTGGGAAACCGACAATGAAATCGGAGCTGAACTGGATATTGGGCCGAGCCTGACGCAGCTTGCGGATAATCGCTTTGTATTCCAGCGCCGTGTGGGCGCGTTTCATCATGGTCAGAATGCGATCTGAACCGCTTTGTACCGGCAGATGCAGGAAGCTGACCAGCTCGGGCGTATCTTCATACACCGCGATAATGTCATCGCTGAACTCAATCGGGTGGCTGGTGGTAAAGCGGATGCGATCGATCCCGTCGATGGAGGCCACCAGGCGCAGCAGTTCGGCAAATGAGCAGATGCCGCCATCAAAGGTTGCGCCACGATAGGCGTTGACGTTCTGGCCCAGCAGGTTCACTTCACGTACGCCTTGGGCGGCCAACTGAGCGACTTCAAACAGCACATCATCGCTTGGGCGGCTGACTTCCTCACCGCGAGTGTAAGGCACCACGCAGAACGTACAGTATTTGTTGCAGCCTTCCATGATTGAGACAAAGGCGGTTGGCCCGTCGGCACGGGGTTCCGGCAGGCGGTCGAACTTTTCGATTTCCGGGAAGCTGATGTCCACGATCGGGCTATGCGAACCGCGCACGTGGTTGATCATCTCCGGCAGGCGGTGCAATGTCTGCGGGCCAAAAACGATGTCAACGCAGGGCGCGCGCTGGCGCAGATGTTCCCCTTCCTGTGAAGCAACGCAGCCGCCGACGCCAATGATCAGATCGGGGTTGTTCTTTTTCAGTTGCTTCCAACGGCCCAACAACGCGAAAACCTTTTCCTGCGCCTTCTCGCGGATCGAGCAGGTATTGAGCAGCAACACATCCGCTTCTTCAGCGTTTTCAGTCCACTCGAAGCCGTGTGTGCTTCCCAGTAAATCTGCCATTTTCGATGAGTCGTACTCGTTCATCTGGCAGCCCCAGGTTTTGATATGTAGTTTTTTCGTCATTGACTTGCCATTACTCAGTGCGGAGAGAAAGTTGCGTTACGCGCCATGCAGGAAGGCCATTGTAATCATTTGGCGCGCTGGTGACCAGCGGAGTGGCAGTAGCATGCGACCTGAAGCCAGATTAAAAATCCGGTACACTGAACCAAGATGCCCTTTTAACCAAAAGTATAGCCAAAATGAACACTTCACAAAAATGCTTTGATGCCGTGGTGGTTGGTGGTGGGATGGTGGGAGCCGCTGCCGCACTGGGGCTGGCTCGCGCCGGGTTATCGGTCGCTTTGTTAGAGCATGAGGCTCCTGATACGTTCGAGCCCCAAAGCCCGCCGGACCTGCGGATCTCCGCTATTGGCTGCACCTCCGTTGGCTTGTTGAAGCAGCTTGATGCCTGGCCTGCGGTGTTGCAGATGAGATCGGCACCCTACCGCGGGCTGGAAACCTGGGAATGGGAGTCCTCACGGGTGGCGTTTGATGCTGCAACGCTGGGACTGCCAGAACTGGGTTTTATGGTCGAGAACCGTATTTTGCAGCTCGCGCTATGGCAACAGTTGGTACAGTGCGAGAATTTAACGCTGTACTGCCCTGCCAGGCTGCAGGCGATGCATCGAGCCGATGACCAATGGCAGGTGACATTAAGCTCGTCAGAGGCCATACAGGCGCGTTTGGTGGTGGGTGCCGACGGTGCTCACTCACAGGTGCGC
This sequence comes from Serratia sp. JSRIV004, assembly GCF_019968705.1. Classification (NCBI taxonomy): domain Bacteria; kingdom Pseudomonadati; phylum Pseudomonadota; class Gammaproteobacteria; order Enterobacterales; family Yersiniaceae; genus Serratia; species Serratia sp. JSRIV004. The sequence goes on from NZ_CP074140.1 coordinate 1,833,526, forward strand.
AAGTTGGCGGCGATTGGCACCAGCGGTTGGCAATACCGTCAGTCTTGCATGTTGATCACCGTGGAAACCGATCAACCGCAGCAGGATGTGACCTGGCAGCAATTCCTCCCCACTGGCCCACGCGCGTTTCTGCCGTTGTACGACCAGTGGGCAACGCTGGTGTGGTATGACAGTCCGCAGCGTATTCGCCAGTTGCAGGCGTTACCTATGACGCAACTCGAACAAGAGATTGCGGCGGCTTTCCCCTCCCGCTTGGGCACGGTGAAGGCTCATGCCGCCGGATCATTCCCGCTGGTGCGCCGTCACGCGCAACGCTATGTGCAATCCGGGCTGGTGCTGCTCGGCGATGCTGCGCATACCATCAACCCGCTGGCCGGGCAGGGGGTGAACCTTGGCTATCGCGATGTGGATGCGTTACTGGAGATCGTGGCCGACGCCCGTGAGCAGGGAGAGGATTGGGCGAGTGAAGAGGTGCTGATGCGCTATCAGCGCCGTCGTCGTACCGATAACCTGCTGATGCAAAGCGGCATGGATCTGTTTTATACCGCGTTCAGCAATAACCTGGCTCCGCTGGGCGTGGCGCGCAATCTGGCGTTGATGGTGGCGGAAAGGGCGGGCAAGTTGAAAGAGCGGGCGCTGAAGTATGCATTAGGTCTGTGATGACATGGGGCGCCGAATGTTGCGCCCATTTATCCAAACGTAGAAACGCAGAAAAGCAAAAAGCCCGCCGAAGCGAGCTTTTCTAAATTTGGCTGGGGTGCCAGGATTCGAACCTGGGTATGCTGGTATCAGAAACCAGAGCCTTACCGCTTGGCGACACCCCAAATGTAAAACAGACAGCATGGTGGCTACGACGGGATTTGAACCTGTGACCCCATCATTATGAGTGATGTGCTCTAACCAGCTGAGCTACGTAGCCATTTACTAATCTTTGTGACTTTCAATTGCGTTGTATGGCTGGGGTACCTGGATTCGAACCAGGGAATGCTGGTATCAAAAACCAGTGCCTTACCGCTTGGCGATACCCCAATAACACAATCAAATTGTTACAGCGCCCCATCCTGAAAAAGATGGCTGGGGTACCTGGATTCGAACCAGGGAATGCCGGTATCAAAAACCGGTGCCTTACCGCTTGGCGATACCCCACCTGCTGCATGCACGACGATGAAAGAAAATGGTGCGGGAGGCGAGACTTGAACTCGCACACCTTGCGGCGCTAGAACCTAAATCTAGTGCGTCTACCAATTTCGCCACTCCCGCAAAAAAGATTGGTGGCTACGACGGGATTCGAACCTGTGACCCCATCATTATGAGTGATGTGCTCTAACCAACTGAGCTACGTAGCCATCTTTTTCGCTCAACCTTCATCGGCGTTGCGGGGCGCATTATGCGTATATGGCCGATTTGCGTCAACAAGTTTTTTCCCGAAAAAGCGACTGAACGGGTTGTTTGACTGGGTTGTGAACATTATGGTGATAAATTCGGCAGATTAGGCCATTAACGGTTGAAAACATCCACAAAAAAGCGGGCCATCAGGCCCGCCGAAGGTAAAGCGCTGACGGTTTACTTATAAGCGGATTGGTGTACGCCTACGGCGCGGCCTGATGGGTCGTCCATCTTTTTGAAGGATTCGTCCCATTCAATGGCTTTTGCCGACGAGCAGGCTACGGAAGGGCCGCCAGGGACACATTCCGCTGCGCTTGGCAGTGGGAACAGTTCTTCGAAAATTTCGCGGTACAGGTAGCCTTCTTTGCTGTTTGGCGTGTTGTACGGGAAGCGGAAACGTGCGGTTTCAAGCTGTTGATCGCTAATCTGCTTGGCAGCGACTTCTTTAAGCGTATCGATCCAGCTGTAACCGACACCGTCGGAGAACTGTTCTTTCTGGCGCCAGGCCACGCTAGCTGGCAGGTAAGACTCGAAGCATTGGCGAATAATGTGCTTCTCCATCTTGCCGTTGCCGCACATTTTATCCTGCGGGTTGATGCGCATCGCCACGTCCAGGAAGTTTTTATCCAGGAATGGCACGCGGGCTTCTACACCCCAGGCAGACATCGCTTTGTTGGCGCGAGCGCAGTCGTACATATGCAGCGCCAGCAGCTTACGCACGGTTTCCTCGTGGAATTCTTTGGCATTTGGCGCCTTATGGAAGTACAGGTAGCCGCCGAACACCTCATCAGCCCCTTCGCCGGACAGCACCATCTTGATGCCCATCGCTTTAATCTTGCGTGACATCAGGTACATCGGCGTGGAGGCGCGGATGGTGGTGACGTCGTAAGTTTCGATGTGGTAGATCACATCGCGAATGGCATCCAGACCTTCCTGTACCGTGAAGTGGATTTCATGGTGGACGGTACCAAGGTGGTTAGCGACCTCTTGAGCCGCACGCAGATCCGGGGAACCTTCCAGCCCGACGGCGAAGGAGTGCAGCTGTGGCCACCAGGCTTCACTGCGCTCATCATCTTCTACCCGGCGTGCGGCATATTTTTTGGTGATGGCAGAGATCACCGAGGAATCCAGCCCGCCGGAGAGCAGCACGCCATAAGGCACGTCGGACATCAGGTGGCTTTTGACCGACTCTTCCAGCGCGTTGCGCAGGGCGTTGGCATCGGTGACGTTGTCTTTGACGTTGTCATAGTCGAACCAGTCACGCTGGTAGTATTCGCGGATTTCACCGTCCTGGCTCCACAGGTAGCTGCCCGCCGGGAACTCTTTAATGCTGCGGCAGACCGGCACCAGCGCCTTCATCTCAGAAGCGACATACAGGTTGCCGTGCTCATCATGCCCCATATACAGCGGGATGATGCCGAGGTGGTCGCGGCCAATCAGGTAGGCGTCTTTTTCAGTGTCGTATAGGGCAAAGGCAAACATACCTTGCAGATCGTCCAGGAAGTTCGGGCCTTTTTCCTGATACAGCGCCAGGATCACTTCGCAGTCGGAGCCGGTCTGGAACTGATAATGCTCACCCAGTTGCTGACGCAGGGCCTGATGGTTATAAATTTCACCGTTAACCGCCAATACGTGGGTGTGCGCGGCGTTGTAAAGCGGTTGAGCACCGTTATTCACATCAACAATCGACAGGCGCTCGTGAACCAGAATGGCTTTATCGCTGGCGAAAACGCCGGACCAGTCTGGGCCGCGATGGCGCATCAGGCGCGACAGTTCCAACGCTCTTTTACGCAATTCAACCGGATCGGACTTCAGATCGAGCACACCGAAAATAGAACACATACAAACTCTCCTAACGACATTTTATGGCGGTGATGTGATGTACAGCGTGCCTGCATGTTCAGTAACGGTGCGGCTTTGCTGCCTTCTGATAATGAAAATGCGTCAAAAGCTGAGGTAGATGCAAGCGATTTAACGTTACGCTGAAAAATAGTCTTGGGGTGGGGTGCTAAAATTAGCGGATATGCATTTTTTAGCGGTAAAAATTGACGAATATCTAATTTATTACCGAATGAGGCGAGGGCGAGATAAATTTTCAGACATTTTGATGAACGATGTTTCCCCTCACCCCAACCCTCTCCCACAGGGAGAGGGAGCCAGCGCAGAGTCGTTGTCACGTGCAGAAGTTTGATCTGCAATAAGGGGGATGTTTAAGGCGAACCTTTGCTACTGAGGGAAGAACGCCAAAACATCAGCGAACTGGATCGGTCCCCTCTACCTGTGGGAGAGGGTTAGGGTGAGGGGCCATTGCTTGCGGCTTAAAAAATGGTGATATCCGCCACGGAAGGGAAGATATGGCTCGGGCGGAACGGCATGGATTCAACATCGTCCAGGTTTGAGACGCCAGACAGCACCAGCACGGTTTCCAACCCGGCCTGGAAGCCAGCCAGGATATCGGTGCGCAGGTTGTCCCCGACAATCACCGTTTCTTCCGAATGTGCCTGCATCTTGTTCAGCGCGGCGCGGATAATCCACGGGCTAGGCTTGCCGACATAAAACGGCTTACGGCCGGTGATCTTCTCGATCGGCGCGCACAGAGCCCCACAGGCCGGTGTGAAACCATGGCCATGGGTATCCGGGTTGGTGGCAATAAAGCGTGCCCCGTTGTTCACGAAGAAGGCCGCTTTATGCATCATGTCCCAGTTGTAGGAACGGGTCTCACCCACGATCACGAAATCCGGGTTGATATCGGTGATGGTAAAGCCGGCTTTGTAGAGTTCGTGGATCAGCGCGCCTTCGCCCACCACATAGGCTTTTTTACCTTCCTGGCGGCGCAGGAAATCGGCCGTTGCCATCGCTGAGGTGTAAAACGCGCTTTCTGGCACGTCCAGGCCAGCGGCGGCAAAGCGGTTGGCCAGGTCCTGGGCGGTTTGCGATGGGTAGTTGGTTAGCACCACCAGCGGCATTCCCTGCTCCTGAATACGAGCCAGGAACAGATCGGCTCCAGGGATTGGGGTATTGTCATGCAGCAGCACGCCGTCGATGTCACATATCACGTTTTTGATAGTCATTGTTGCTGGTCTCATGATGAACGGCAGGGCAAAAAAGCCAGAAGTGCATCCCTGCCAAACAGGCAGTTTAACTTTCTAGCAGCCGTTGGAGAAGTACACCGTTGAGCATTGCCCGTTTTGCCAGGGCAAAAGCACCGATCGCTGAACGATGATTGAGTTCGGAAGTGACCACCGGCAGGTTTCTGCGGAAATCCTTCAGGACCTGGGTGTTGATGCAGCTTTGGATGGCGGGTAACAGCACTTTGTCCGCTTCGGTGATTTCACCGGCGATCACCACTTTTTGCGGGTTGAACAGGTTGATGGCGATGGCTACCGCCTTGCCCAGATAGCGGCCAACGTGTTCGATCACTTCGCTGGCCAGCAAATCTCCGCGATTGGCGGCTTTGCAGATGGCGGCAATGCTACAGTCTTCCAGCGTCATTTTGCTTGGGTAGCCCTGACTCAGCAGGTGGCGTACGCGTTGTTCGATAGCAGCGTTGGCTGCCACGGTTTCCAGACAGCCGAAGTTACCGCAGTGGCAGCGCTCGCCGAGGGGATCGATTTGAATATGACCAATCTCCCCCACGTTGCCGTTATTGCCGAGGAAGATTTTGCCGTTGACGATGATCCCGGCGCCGGTGCCCCGGTGCAGCCGCACCAGAATGGAGTCTTCACAATCCCGGGTAGCCCCGAAGTAGTGCTCCGCCAGGGCCAGGCTGCGGATATCGTGGCCGACAAAACTGGTGACGTTGAAACGTTGCTGAAGATGATCGACTAACGCCCAGTTATCGACGCTGATGTGCGGCATATAGCGCACTACACCTAAAGCCGGATCGACCAGGCCAGGCAGGATCACGGCAATGGCGATCAGTTCACGCAGTTTGCGCTGGTAGCTTTCGATAAACTGCGCAATGGCGTTGAGCAGTGCGTTTTCCAGTGTCTCCTGGGTGCGTTCCGGCAGAGGGTAGTGCTCCTCTCCGAGCGACTTACCGCTCATATCGTACAGAGTGATAGTGGCATCATGGCGCCCAAGGCGGACGGCAACGGTGTGGAAATTGCGGGTTTCGCTGACAATGGAAATGGCACGGCGGCCACCGGTGGAGGCTTGCTGATCGACCTCTTTGATCAGCCCGCGCTCCAACAGTTGGCGAGTAATTTTAGTGACGCTGGCGGGGGCTAGCTGGCTGAGTTCGGCAATCTGAATGCGCGAGATCGGGCCTTGCTGGTCGATCAGGCGATACACTGCTGCGCCGTTAAGTTGCTTAACTAAGTCAACATTCCCTATTTGTGCTTGTCCGCCAGTGCTCATCAATAATTCTACTCGCTGTTCATGGATTAAACCTCGTTGCCGTTAACGAGGGTCTTGGTGATTTGGTAATCACGGGTAAAGGCGGTCAGGTTAGCGACCTTGCCAGCTTCGATGGTGCCTAAACGTTGTTCGACACCGATAGCGCGAGCCGGATAGAGCGTTGCCATACGCAGCGCTTCGTCCAGTGCGATACCGACATGCTCTACGCTGTTCTGCACCGCTTCGATCATGGTCAGTGCGGAGCCGCTCAGCGTGCCGTTTTCGTCAACGCACAGGCCGTCACGATAATAAATGGTTTTACCCGCGAAAATAAACTGATCGATATCCGCGCCTGCTGGTGCAGTAGCATCGGTGACCAGCACCAATTTATCACCTTTTACCCGCTTGGCGTTACGGATACTCGCCCAGGCCACGTGGTGCCCATCGGCAATGATGCCGGTATACACTTCTGGCGTGTCGAAGATCGCGCCCATCAGGCCCGGCTCGCGGCCACTGATGTACGGCATGGCATTATACAGATGGGTGGCGAAGGTAATGCCTGCGGCGAAACCCACGCGTGCCTGATCGTAAGTGGCGTTGGAGTGGCCTGCGGATACCACGATCCCGGCGTCGCTCAGCTGTTTGATAAAGTGTGGTTCCACCATTTCTGGCGCCAGGGTCACTTTGCTGATCACGTCGGCATTGGCACACAGGTAGTCAATCATCTCGCTGGTAGGCTTGCGGATAAACGCCGGGTTGTGGGTACCTTTCTTCTCCAGGCTCAGGTACGGCCCTTCCAGATGCAGGCCAAGGGCCTGATTGGGATGGTTCTTCAGATAAGCGCGCATCACGTTGATGCCGTGCTTCATATAATCGTCGCTGCAGGTGATCAGCGTTGGCAGATAGCTGGTACAGCCGGATTTCTCGTTGGCATGCTGCATGATTTCCAGCGTGGTTTCCGAGATGGCTTCCAGTGAGTCGTTAAATTGCACGCCGCCGCAGCCGTTAAGCTGCACGTCGATAAAACCGGGGGCTAGGATGGCGCCACCCAGATCGCGCATTTCGATGCCTGCTGGCAGCTCGGCCAGTGGGCAGACTCGTTCAATCAGGCCATCAGCAATCACTACCGCATGGTCATCAAGCACGTCGTGGCCGGTAAAAATCCGGCATTGGGTTAAAGCGAACATGTAGCCCCCTGCAAAAAATTAAAGACTATTAACGCTTTCCGCTTCCAACTCGCGGAAATACTTAACGGTTTTCACCTTCAGTTCCATGGTGGACGGTTCGTCACAAACTACCACGGCTTTGGCATGCAGCTGCAGGCAACTGATGGTCCACAGGTGGTTGATGCTGCCTTCCACTGCGGCTTCCAGCGCTTGTGCCTTGCCACGGCCAGTGACCAGGATCATCACTTCTTCCGCATCCAGCAGGGTACCCACGCCGACGGTCAGGGCATATTTTGGCACCTGGCTTACGTCACCGTCGAAGAAGCGGGAGTTGGCGATGCGGGTTTCTTCGGTCAGCGTTTTGATACGGGTGCGTGAAGCCAGAGAAGACGCTGGTTCGTTGAACGCAATGTGGCCATCGAAGCCCACGCCGCCCATGAACAGGTTAACTTTACCGTAGGATTTCATCTTGGCTTCGTACTGACGGCACTCTTCGTCAACGTCTGGTGCGTTGCCGTTCAGCAGGTTGATATTTTCACGTGGGATATCAACGTGGTCGAAGAAGTTACGGTACATGAAGGTGTGGTAGCTTTCCGGGTGTTCCTGCGGCAGGCCAACATACTCGTCCATGTTGAAGGTCACGACGTGCTTGAAGCTGACTTCACCGGCTTTGTGCATCGCGATCAGGTGTTTGTAGGCTTCCAGCGGGGTGCCGCCGGTTGGCAGGCCAAGGACGAACGGGCGATCTGCGGTCGGTTTGAAGGCGTTGATACGCTGAACGATATGGCGTGCGGCCCATTTGCCGACTTGAGTAGTGTCTTGTAGTGGGATAAGTCTCATCGTACACCTCTAGGTAGAATAAACTGTGTCTATACTGGTACGGGCAACAACCGTAGCTTAAAGCGTAACTCAGCTTTGTGAAGCGGGTATTCGGGATTACTGCTCGTTGATTTTTTGAATGATAAAATAAGTTTTGTGCGATGGCTAGCAATGTGGCAGTTTAACACTACTTTTTGGTGACATTTGTCACAAAAAAGGAGGTTTTAATTTGCGATACGAAATAATTTTTTTACACTCCGCATGAGTGATACGTGCCAAACGTTATTTCTAAAAAGGTAGTGAGTTATCTCAATAAACTGCCAATAGGGTCCGGCATCGGACGAATAGGGGGAAAAGGTGAACATTCTTAGTTATTTACAAAAGGTGGGTCGGGCCTTGATGGTTCCGGTAGCCACACTGCCTGCCGCGGCCATCCTGATGGGTGTCGGCTACTGGATTGACCCGGTTAGCTGGGGTGGGGACAATGCTCTGGCAGCCTTGTTCATCAAATCTGGCGCGGCCATTATCGATCATATGTCGGTCCTGTTCGCCATTGGTGTGGCTTACGGTATGTCCAAAGACAAAGACGGTGCTGCTGCACTGACCGGTTTTGTCGGCTTCCTGGTAGTGACCACGCTGTGTTCACCTGCCGCCGTGTCAATGATTCAGAAGATCCCTCTCGATCAGGTTCCAGCCGCCTTTGGCAAAATTGAGAACCAGTTCGTGGGTATCCTGGTGGGTATCATTTCTGCCGAAGTCTACAACCGTTTCAGCGGTGTTGAACTGCCGAAAGCGCTGTCATTCTTCAGCGGCCGCCGTCTGGTGCCAATCCTGATCTCCTTCCTGATGATCCTGGTTGCCTTCATCCTGATGTACATCTGGCCGGTGGTGTTCAACGGTCTGGTCAGCTTCGGTGAGCAGATCCAAAAGCTCGGCTCTGCCGGTGCCGGTATCTACGCCTTCTTCAACCGTCTGTTAATTCCGGTCGGTCTGCACCATGCGCTGAACTCGGTATTCTGGTTTGACGTTGCCGGTATTAACGATATTCCTAACTTCCTGGGTGGCTCGCAGTCTATCGAAGCGGGTAAAGCCACTGTCGGTATCACCGGCCGTTACCAGGCAGGCTTCTTCCCAATCATGATGTTCGGTCTGCCAGGTGCAGCACTGGCCATCTACCACTGCGCGCGTCCTGAGAACAAAGCGAAAGTGTTGGGTATCATGATGGCGGGGGCGTTTGCTGCCTTCTTCACCGGGATCACCGAGCCGCTGGAATTCTCCTTCATGTTCGTTGCGCCTGTGCTGTATGTGATCCACGCCATTCTGACCGGTATCTCCGTGTTCATCGCGGCCAGCATGCAGTGGATTGCCGGTTTTGGCTTCAGTGCCGGTCTGGTGGATATGGCGTTGTCAACGCGTAACCCACTGGCGACTCACTGGTACATGCTGATCCCGCAAGGCCTGGTGTTCTTCGCTATTTACTACGTGGTGTTCCGCTTCACCATCAAAAAATTCAACCTGATGACCCCAGGCCGTGAACTGGCGGTTGCCGGTGACGAAACCGACGGTTATGACGTGGATACCGCTGCGGGTAAAAACGAAGATGAAACCACTACCCTGGCTCGTCGCTATGTGAGCGCCATCGGGGGTTCTGACAACCTGACCGGGATTGATGCCTGTATCACCCGTCTGCGTTTGAACGTCAAAGATTCTGCGTTGGTGAACGATGCTCTGGCTAAACGCCTGGGGGCTTCTGGCGTGATCCGTCTGAACAAGCAAAGCGTGCAGGTGATTGTCGGGACTCGTGCCGAACTGATTGCCAGTGCGATGACTAAAGTGATTGCAGCAGGTCCGGTAGCGGCAGCCTCTGCTCCAGCCGCCGCAGCCGCTGCGGCAGAAGTTAAACCGCAGGCTGTTCCTAACGTTGCTAAAACCGTGTTGGAAGCGCTGGTGGCGCCGGTAACCGGTGAAGTGGTGGCTCTGGATCAGGTGCCGGACGAAGCCTTCGCCAGCAAAGCGGTCGGTGACGGTGTGGCTATTCGCCCAACCGATAAAACCGTCGTGGCGCCAGCTGATGGCACCGTGGTGAAAATCTTCAACACCAACCACGCTTTCTGCCTGGAAACAGACAAGGGCGCGGAGATCGTCGTGCACATGGGTATCGACACCGTGGCGCTGAACGGTCAGGGCTTCAAACGCCTGGTGGAAGAGGGTGCTGAGGTGAAAGCAGGCCAACCTATCCTGGAAATGGATCTGGAATACCTGAACGCCAACGCGCGCTCGATGATCAGCCCGGTAGTGGTCAGCAATGCTGACGACTATGCTGGCTTGACGGCGCTGGCAACCGGCAATGTGGTTGCTGGTCAAACCAAGTTGTTTGAGATCCAGAAATAAGTTGGGTTTAATCCTGGCTCCGCCCGGGCGTTAAACGGGCGGTAAGCAGTATCAGCGGGAAAAGAGCGATCTTTTCCCGCTTTTTTTGTTTTTGCAGCACGGGAACTTGACGAATAACGGTTGTTTCTGGGCGCGGCTTATTGGAACATAGAAGGTTATATGTGTAGCGCTTTGCATTTGAGGAATAGTGACATGAGTGAGGCAGAAGCCCGCCCAACCAATTTTATCCGTCAGATCATTGATGAAGATCTGGCATCAGGGAAGCATACGTCGGTTCATACACGTTTCCCACCGGAGCCTAATGGCTATCTGCATATCGGCCATGCCAAGTCCATTTGCCTGAACTTTGGCATCGCCAAGGATTATCAGGGCCAATGTAACCTGCGCTTCGATGACACCAACCCGGTAAAAGAAGACATCGAATTTGTCGACTCCATCAAGCACGATGTGGAGTGGTTAGGCTTTACCTGGAGCGGCGACGTTCGTTATTCCTCGGACTATTTCGATCAACTGCACCAGTATGCGGTTGAGCTGATCAACAAAGGCCTAGCCTATGTTGACGAGCTTTCTCCCGAGCAAATCCGTGAATACCGTGGCTCGCTGACGGCTCCGGGCAAAGACAGCCCGTACCGTACCCGCACGGTTGAAGAGAACCTGGCGCTGTTTGAGAAGATGCGTAACGGCGAGTTTGCCGAGGGTACCGCTTGCCTGCGCGCCAAGATCGATATGGCCTCGCCGTTTATCGTGATGCGCGATCCGGTGATCTACCGCATCAAGTTTGCGGAACACCACCAGACCGGGAACAAATGGTGTATCTATCCGATGTACGATTTCACCCACTGCATTTCCGATGCGCTGGAAGGGATCACCCATTCGCTGTGTACCCTGGAGTTCCAGGATAACCGCCGTCTGTACGACTGGGTGCTGGATAACATCACCATCCCTTGTCATCCGCGTCAGTACGAGTTCTCACGCCTGAATCTCGAATACGCCATCATGTCCAAGCGTAAGCTGAGCCAGCTGGTGACCGAGAAGATCGTTGAAGGCTGGGATGACCCACGTATGCCAACCGTGTCCGGCCTGCGTCGTCGTGGCTATACGGCCGCCTCTATTCGCGAGTTCTGCCAGCGTATCGGCGTCACCAAACAGGATAATAACGTCGAGATGATGGCGCTGGAGTCCTGTATTCGTGACGATCTGAATGAGCACGCACCGCGCGCCATGGCCGTGCTGGATCCGGTGAAGGTGATCATCGAGAACATGTCGCAAGACGTGGAAATGGTGACCATGCCTAATCACCCGAACCAGCCGGAGATGGGCAGCCGTGAAGTGCCGTTCAGCCGCGAAGTGTATATCGATCGTGCTGACTTCCGTGAAGAAGCCAACAAGCAGTACAAACGTCTGGTGCTGGGCAAAGAAGTGCGCCTGCGCAATGCGTATGTGATCAAGGCTGAACGCGTAGAGAAGGATGCAGAGGGTGAAATCACCACCATTTTCTGCACCTACGATCCCGATACGCTGAGCAAAGATCCTGCCGATGGCCGCAAGGTGAAAGGCGTGATCCACTGGGTGTCTGCTGCACACGCCTTACCGGCAGAAATTCGCCTGTACGATCGTCTGTTCAGCGTGGCTAACCCGGCGGCGGCAGAGGACTTCCTCGCCACCATCAACCCGGAATCGCTGATTATCAAGCAAGGCTTTGTTGAGCCAAGCCTGGCAGCTGCCCAGCCGGAGAAAGCCTACCAGTTCGAGCGTGAAGGCTATTTCTGCGCCGACAGCCGCCATTCTACGGCCGATCGTTTGGTGTTTAACCGCACCGTAGGCCTGCGTGATACCTGGGCCAAGATTGGCGCTTAAGCTTAGCCAAACCTAGCGTGTTTCCTTGCCTGTTTGTCTCTTGATCGGATCTTCTGGTCAAGAGACATCTTCTGTTTTGCTTTGAATGCTATCCTCAAGTTGTTTCCCTTCCCGCTGACTGTCCCTGATTTTGGTCATTTGGCCTGCGTGCTGTTAACTGTCACTCTACGCCCATAATAAAATCAGGGTAATAAACTCGCGGGATTTATCTGGCCTGCATTTTATTTTGTGTAAATTTTGAGTCGCTCAACTTGGCTTATTCCTATTACTAAATATCGAAATAACGAAAGGTTGCGACCACTTATACTTATATTTTGGCGCTCTGCGCATTAGCCATAAATTTATTGATCTGCGTTTGTTGATCGGCTATTCTTGCCCGAAATACAGGGTGGTAAATAATAATCAGCATGCTTTAATAAAGGCATATTTCATTGTGTCTTTATACTAAGCATGGTTATTTTCTATCAAGATAGATAATGCCAAGGCTGATTTATACTCACTATATAAGGATTATGTTGTGAAAAAGCTTACTGTTTCTCAAGCCAACTCAATCGTCGGCGGCACCTGTAAAACCTGTACTACCAAATATGTCGCCTCTGGTTTCAAGTGCAATATGGTAACAACCTGTACCGACAAAACCGGTAAAGTCATCAGCCAGGACTCTAAACCTACTGCGCTGGCCAATTGCGGTATTATTGAGCAGTAATACTGAGTAAAGGTTTCCTGCTGCCACCGTCCTTACTACCCTTGAATAGAGGGTTATTGAGTCCGAGTTACGCTCAAGCCTGTGTCCAGTAAGGGCGGGTAACGTGGACCCTTATTCAGCGTTTATTTCAGTGCTGATGCGACTTTTTCGTGTCAGCCTGTTTCGCAACGATAAAGCTAATTAGCAGGCCTTTTTAGGACGAGTTTTTATGTTCAGAACCCCTCTGTTTATTACCCTGTATACGTTAGTGGTTATTATTGTTTCATCACTTATGACGACAGCCTATTTTCACTATTTTGTATTGAATACTAATGACGATCAGCAAAGCCTGATCGCTTTCGATAATAATAAGGTTAATAATAGTCCGATCAAAGAAGGCAATACCCTTATCGAACTCTTCTCTTATGGCTGCCACTACTGCGCCCTGAATGAAGAAAACCTGGATAAGCTGGAAGCGCGGATGCCTGCCGGGAGCAAGTTGGTCCGTTTGCATATCAATAACGAGCAGATGAATGGTTTGGCCAGTTTTTCCTCGTTGTTTGCGACGTTAACGGTAATGGGCATTGAACCGCAGCACCGTCAAAGCGCCTATGACGCAATTATCCGGGACAAGGTCGATCTGAGTAACCCTAAAAATCGTGATATCTGGCTGCAGGAGCAAAATATCGATCCCGCGGAGTACGCCCGTGTTAGCCAGACCCCGCAGGTGAAAGCCTTGCTGAGCTATATGACCGAGGTCTCCCGCTATTACAACATAGACGCAACGCCGAGCTTTATCGTCAACAGGAAATGGTTGGCACTGCAGGATCGTGAGTTCCCAGCGTTTGCTGATCACCTGTTGTCGCTGTTACAGCATGACAAACCGCTGGAGCCCTAATGCGTTTCTTTGCTGTATGGGCCTATCTGGCATGGCGAAATAGCCTGGCAACGCTGATGCGTAGTCTGGCACCTTTGCGCAAAGCACAGAGAGGTGCCGTCTGTTGGTTATTGCAGCACGGTGATTATCGTTGGTTTCTTGTGCTGGCGGCGTGGGGCAGAAGGTTGCGGCTGGGAGACCGAGGGGAGCGTAGGCGTGCTTTTGTGGCCGCCGCCAATAAGCAGTGCTTGCTTGGCGATGGCCGTAAATTGGATTTTGCCGGGATGAGCTATCGTCGGCGGCTATTGGATCTGGCGGCTACCTATGGGCAAAGCCCACAGATACAGGCTCAGATGGAGCGTTGTAAAGCGCAGTTGAATGCCGTGGTGGAGCCTTTGCATCAAGCCGGTTCGCCGGTGGTGCTAGCTCCGTTGCATATGGTTTCCGATGTGTTGGCAGGGATGGTTGGGGGCGCGGCTTTCCCTGGTCAGGCAACGGTGATCGTTTCCAGTAGTGTGGAAATCTATCAGGAACAAGTCCGCCAGCTAGGAAAGGTCAATCTTGCTTATTGTTCGATCCATGACGATAGCCGGGAAATTGCCGGCAACCTGATGGCGGCGATCATGGAGGCAGCGGATCATCAGCGGAACATCATGATCTTCCCTGATATCACCCCCGATTACACCGTCAATGCCAATACGGCAGCAACGGCAAAACTACCTTGTCGGCTTTTTGATCGCCCTGCCAATCTGCACAGCGGAGTGATACGCATTGCCCGGGCGTTATCGGCGCAGGTGGTTTTTTATTACCTGTATTACGACCAGGAACTCAAAATCCATATTGAGCCACCGGTGCAGGCTCGCAGCCTGAAGGCCAGGCTGCCGGAAATCATTGAAGCGTCGATAGCTCGGCATCCTGAAGACTGGCTGTTATGGCACTCGCATTCGTTATTTTTTATCAATGAATAATCTGGAAATTGAAGAAGTCAGATCATGGAAAAGATAATCCCGACGCAGGTTTTTCAAGGTGAAACCAATGAGTGTGGGTTGGCCTGCATCGCCATGCTGGCGCAGACGCAGGGCATCGATGCCCCGCTGGAGAACTTGCGTGAACGCTATCCAGCGTCGCAGCATGGCACCTCGTTGACCACGTTATGTACCATTCTCTCTGAGCTGGCCATACCCGCTTACCCGGTGATTTTCGACCATGGTGAGCTGGCGGAGCTGCCGTTGCCTGCCATTTTACACTACGGTGCCAGCCACTATGTGCTGTTGGCGTACCGCCAAGGCAACTATGTTTGTGTGATGAACCCGGCGATAGGCCAGCAGCTGTTGCCCATCGATGCATTAAAACTGGAAATCAGCGGCTACGCGCTGGTGCTGGACAGTGAAAGACAACCCGACCCAAAGGCACAGGCTGATAAAAAGCGCAGTACGAGTTTTAAAGCCCTGGAGTGCATGAGCCTGAAAGAGACCGCCAGAATGCCGGGTATCTATCGGCTGATGGTGCTGGCCTTTTTGATTTCCTTAACCCTGTTCATCATGCCGACGATGGTAGGCAGCGCCATCAATCAGGTTTACTCCTCGGCGGGTGACGCCGACTTCCCGTATTTCTATTTCCTGCTGGCGTTTTTCGTTTCTACCCTGCTGGCCTTCGCCGTGCGTTGGGTTACGGAGCGGTTTATCAAACGCTTTGTGGTGGTCAACAGCGTTGCCGGTTTCTCGCGGTTACTCGGTAATTCGCTCAACTTCTTTGCCAAACGCGCACCGGGCGACGTGTTCAGCCGCTTTTCCAACTGGCAGCTTGCGTCCGGCATCAAGATTGAGCTGGATAACGGCCTGCGTACCGATTGGATTATCGGTGCTATCGCGTTAGGCGTTATGTGTTACATGAGCCCGCTGCTGGCGATGGTCTCTGGCGTTGGCGTGACGCTAATGGGATTGATCAGCATCTGGGCCATCTATCGCGATCGCTATTACACCCAGCAGTTGCAGGTAAAAACGGCGGAGCAAAGCGATTTTATTCTGGAAAGCATTCAGGGTTTTTCCACCATCAAATCCGCTGGGCTGGACAGCCAGCGCAAAAGCGTGTTTGCCCGCTACGCGCTGTCTCTGTTTACCTGCCAGCAGCAGCAGAGGATCTATGAGCAGGTCAAAAGCAGCCTGTATCAGCTGATCGGTAGCCTGGAGATGGTGTTTTTCATGCTGCTGGCGTTGCCATTGTTGAAAAAGGGGGTCCTGACGCTGGGGGAGTTTTTTGCCTACAGTTTTGTGCGGGAGATTTTCACCTCGTATATCACCAAAATATTCTACGCCATTTTGCAAAAGAACCAGCTGCACGTCATTGATACCCGTGCGCGGGATCTGTTTCCTTCCAGTTCAGAGCATGAAGCGGCACCTAAAACGCTCCCGCAGTTCAGCTCTCGGTTGAGTTTTCGCCATATTGTCTTTGCCTACGATGCCCAGTTGCCGGTGCTGCATGATTTGTCGATATCGCTGCAACCCGGCCAACGGATTGCCATTGTCGGTGAGTCGGGGACGGGCAAAAGCACGCTGCTGAAAGTGATGACCGGCCTGATGGCTCCGCAGCAAGGTGAGGTGGTGGTCGATGGTCAACCGGTCGATTATCGGCAGCTACACACCTTGTTCTTCCTGCAAAGTCAGGAAGATATTTTGTTCAATGCCTCGGTGCTAGAGAACATCACGCTGTTTGATGAGAACGTGGATGAGCATCAACACCAGCGGATTAAACGTTCCCTCGAAGGGCTGAATCTGCACTCGGTAGTAGAAAAACTGCCGGGTGGCCTCAACGCCCTGATCCGTGAAAGCCATGCCGGGTTATCCCTGGGGCAGCGCCAACGCCTGTTGCTGGCACGGGCAATGTACAGCAACTGCCCGGTGCTGGTGCTGGATGAACCCACGGCCAACCTGGATGAAAATACGGCGCATCAGGTGATGACGACCTTGCTTGCCCATTGCCGTGAACATCAAAAAACGCTGATCACCGTGACACACAGCGAAAGCGTGCTGTCGATGTTTGATCGGGTTTATCGCATGGACAATGGGGGGATGGCGCAGGTTGATACCCTGTTCGCATCGCAACCAGACCTGACAGCGGCAGCATACTCATGAAAATTAAAATGACAGGGACGAAGTTGCTGATGGTGGTGTTGGCATTGGCCGCATTGAGCGGTGCGGTTGTCTGGTATTTCATGACGCCAACATCAGAGGGGGCCCTCAATACTGCCGAAATTACCCGTGGTGACATTGAGAAAACGGTGCTGGCTACCGGGGTACTTAAACCGTTGCTGCAAGTCAGCGTCGGGGCGCAGGTCAACGGGCAACTGCAAAAGCTGTATGTGAAACAGGGGGATCGCGTCACTCGCGGGCAACTGTTGGCGGAGATTGATCCTACGTTGCAGCAGAATGCGCTGCGTAAATCAGAAGCGGCATTACAAAGCGCGCAGGCGCAGAAACAGGTCACTCAGGCGATGCTTAAACAGTATCAGCAGGAACTGACCCGGCAGCGCAGAATGGATCGCGAAGGCTCCGGCATAAAAAGTGAGTTGCAGAAAGCCCAGGCCCAGCTCCAGACGCAGGTCGCCCAGCTAAAGGTGAATGATGCCCAAATCGTTCAGGCGCAGATGGAGCTGGAAACGGCCCGCGCCAACCTGGGCTTTACCCGCATTGTCGCGCCGATTGATGGTGAAGTGTTGGGGATTGTCACCAAAGAGGGGCAAACCATTGTCTCTTCTCAAACCGTACCCACCATTTTGGTGTTGGCGGATGTCTATACCATGTCAGTGCATACCCGTATTTCAGAAACGGACATCCTCAAGGTTCGCGTTGGGCAGCCACTGTGGTTTTACGTGGTTGCCGATCCGAAAAAGCGCTATGAGAGTGTGATGGGATCGATCCAGGAAGCGCCTGGCGAGGCCTTGCTGGACGACAGCCTTGCGACTTCCTCCAGCCAACAAGCCTCTGCGGTGTATTACAACGGCGTATTTGTGATCGCCAACGCCCAGCGTTTGCTACGAACCTCAATGACTGCCCAGGTGTTTATCATCACCGAACAGGCCAGGAATATCCTGCGAGTGCCGGTTGCCGCCTTTGGTGCACAGCGGGATGCAGACCGCTATCAGGTGCAGGTGATGAATGGCAAGCAGCTTGAGCTACGTTGGGTCCGTATTGGGCTTAATGACCGGCAGTTTGCCGAAGTCAAAGAAGGGCTCAACGAGGGAGATCGCGTGGTGTTGAGCTCCTCGGTGACGGGAAGCGATCATCATGGCTGAACATAATGAGCCTTTGATCGCCCTGCGCGGCGTATCCCGCCATTTTGTGTCCGGATTGCAGACGGTGGCGGTGTTGAAATCTATCTCACTCACCATTCAGCGGGGTGAAATGGTGGCGATCATTGGCGTTTCCGGATCGGGTAAATCCACGCTGATGAATATTATCGGCTGCCTGGATAAGCCGACGCAGGGGGAGATGTCCATCAAGGGTATTTCCACCCCCCAGGCCAGTAGCGAACAGTTGGCTCAATTACGCAGCCAGTACATAGGATTTATTTTCCAGCGCTATCATTTGATGCCGTACCTCAGCGCCGCTGAAAACGTCGCCATCCCGGCTCTGTATACGGCGATGCCGACGGCTGAACGTCAGCAACGGGCCGAGTATTTACTGACCCGGCTTGGGTTGCAGCAGCGTATCCATTACAAACCGGCCCAGCTTTCCGGTGGCCAGCAACAGCGGGTCAGTATTGCCCGGGCACTGATGAACGGGGCGGAAATCATTCTGGCTGACGAACCGACGGGGGCGCTCGATCGTGCCAGCGGCCAGGAGTTAATGGGGATCCTGCACGCGCTGCACCAGGCAGGACACACTCTGATTATCGTGACCCATGATCGTGATATCGCCAACCAGGCACAGCGCATCATTGAAATCAGCGACGGTGAGATTATTTCCGACAAGGCCAATCATGCCGTCGCGCCGTTGGAGGCCCCGCCAGCGCTGCCGGTTGCGGTGGCTACTGGCCGTACAAGGTTTTGGCAAAGCGTGAAAGAGGCCGTCAAGATGGCCTGGCGGGCCTTGTTGG
The DNA here is from genome assembly GCF_019968705.1 of Serratia sp. JSRIV004. Taxonomy (NCBI): domain Bacteria; kingdom Pseudomonadati; phylum Pseudomonadota; class Gammaproteobacteria; order Enterobacterales; family Yersiniaceae; genus Serratia; species Serratia sp. JSRIV004. The sequence goes on from NZ_CP074140.1 coordinate 1,852,139, forward strand.
GGCACCGCGCCCGGGCCTTTCTGTCGATGCTGGGTATCATCATCGGTATCTCTTCGGTGGTGTCATCCATGGCGGTCGGGGAAGGGGCTAGGCAAAGTATTCTCAATGAAATCAGCCAGCTGGGCACCAGCACGCTGGAGATCCGGCCGGGGCTGGGCTGGGATAATCTCCGCCCCGATTTTGCGCGGGCGCTCACGGTGTCCGATGTCGAACTGCTGGCGGAGCAACCTTATGTCGATAGCGTGTCGCCGTTGGTCAGCAATACGGTAAAAGCGGTACGTGGAGGCAAGCAGGCCATGGTGTCGATTTCCGGCATCAGCAACGCGTATTTTCGCGTGCAGGGCCTGCATTTCCTCTCCGGCAACGGCTTTACCGGGCGTGATCTGGACGAGCGTGAGCCGGTGGTGATCATCGATCCAGAACTGCGCGCCACGCTGTTTGAGCCAGATGAGTTGCCCGAGGGGGAGATCATCCAGTTGGCGGGGACGCCTTATCGGGTGATCGGTATTGCCGAGCGTAAAGGCGGCAAGTTCAGCGGCATGATGCTTGGGGCGTGGATGCCATACACCGCGTTACTGGAGCGGATGTCCGGCAATATGCCGATCGAATCAATAACCCTGCGGGTCAATGACGGCATTTCATTACGTGAGGTGCAAGGCCGGGTAGAAGCATTACTGGAGCAGGCGCATGGCCAGCGTGACTTTTTCACCCAGACCAATGACCAGATGACGCAGGCCATCCGCAAGGCGTCGGATTCCATGACGCTGCTAATTACCGCCATCGCCGGAATTTCCCTGCTGGTGGGGGGCGTTGGCGTGATGAATATCATGCTGGTCTCCGTGACGGAACGAACCCATGAGATCGGCATCCGCCTGTCGGTTGGGGCGCGTCCTGCGGATATTATGCGCCAGTTCCTGATCGAAGCGATGGTGATCTGCTCGCTGGGTGGGCTGATTGGCATTATCGGTGCCGGGCTGGCCGGGGTGATTTTCTCCTGGGTAACGCAGGAGTTTTCCATGATCTTTACCTGGCCACCGATGGTGCTGGCCTGCGGATTTTCGGCGCTGATCGGCCTGGGGTTTGGCTTTTTCCCAGCGCGTAATGCAGCGCGCCTTCACCCTACGGAGGCGCTGGCACGCGAATGATGATGGGCAAACTTTCCTGGACACTGCTATTCCCCTTGTTGCTGACGGGGTGTGGCTCATTAGTCAAAAGCGACTATCAGCAACCCATGCTTTCTGTGCCCTCCGAATGGCGGCAGCAGGAGAGCGGGGCAGGTTATTTACAGCACAGCCAACGCTGGTGGGACAGCTTTGACGATCCACAGCTCTCGACACTGATTGGTCGGGTGCTGACCAGTAACAACGATCTGGCGATTGCCGGATTGCAGCTACAGCAGGCGCGGCTGGCTGCGGGGTTAACGAATACCAACCTGACGCCGGACGTGGCGGTTAGCGGCGGCGCCAGCAATGAAAAAAACCTGCGCAGCAATACCACCCCGACGGAGTCTTACCGCACCTCGCTGGATCTGAGCTATGAACTGGATTTGTGGGGCAAGCTGGCGCGGGCCAGAGAACAGGCACAGTGGCAGGTTGAGGCCTCGGAGCAGGATCGGGAAAACACCGCGTTGATATTGATTGGTGATACCGCGCGCTATTACTGGCAGATCGCCAGCCTCAATCAGCAGATCACGCAACAGCAAACCGGGCTGGAAATCAGTAAGCAGACGCTCGACATGGTGCAGTCCCGTTACGCAGCAGGCGCGGCTGGGCAACTTGATGTATTGCAGGCGCAGCAATCGGTGATCGAGCGTGAAAACCGTCTGCGCCTGTTGCAACAACAGCGCGAGGAGGCCCGCAACGCGTTGGCCATCCTGTTCAACCGTTCGCCCACCGATCGTCAGGTAGAGCGATCTTCTCTGGACACCCACCAGGATGTACCGATAGCCAAGATGCTGCCGGTTGAGGTTATCGCCCGCCGCCCGGATGTGAAAGCGGCGGAAAGCCAGCTGCGCGCGGCGTTGGCAGGTTCGGATGTGGCCCGCCTGGGCTTTTATCCGACGCTTTCGCTGAGTGCCTCACTCGGGGCTGCCAGTCATGTTTTCCAGCAGTGGTTCAGTAACCCGGCCAGAACACTGGGCGCTAACGCTGCCTTACCGTTTGTGGAATGGAACACCGTACAACTGACCATCGAAAAGTCGGATCTGGATGTCAGGCAGGCGGCGATTGTGTTTCGCAGCACGGTCTACAGCGCCTTATCCGATGTGGATAACGCCATGACGCAGCGGCTTGGCTATCAGCAGCAAAGAAAAAACCAGCAGCAGAATCTGCAGCTAGGCCAGCAGCGTTTAGCGCTGGTGACTAGCCAATACCAGGCGGGAGCCGTTTCTTTCCAGACTCTGCTGGATGCAGAAGATGCCCTGCTGACCATTGAAAATAATCTGGCGGATCTGCAGTACGGTTACCTCAATGCCACCATGAAACTCTGGCTGGCACTGGGCGGCGGTGTGACAAAAGACAATGACAGGGAAAGGGGAAATCATGAATAAAGGTTTAATGCCGCGCCGAGTGGTGGTCACCGGTTACGGGGCGGTGACGCCGCTGGGAATGAGCGCAGCGCAAAGCTGGGCAGCGATCATGGATTATCAGCTAGGTTACCGTTATTGCGATAAATCCAGCGTCGGGATCCAGTCGCGTTTTCTGGGGCTGATCGACGAGGAGCCTAGCTTGAAAGGGGTTCCTGCGGCGATCCGTCGTCGCCTGCCACGTTTTGCCCGGCTGGTGTTGGCCGCAGCCCGTGAGGCGATGGCTATGGCGTTTCAGGGCGACAGCCCGGCGGCCCATTACGATCTGCTGGAGTGCGGCACGATTATGGGCAGCGGCTGGGCGGGGCAGGATGAAACCCATATGAATTATGAAGGCTATCTGCGCACGGGTTTGGGGTCACCGTTTGGCTGTTTCCTGTCGATGCCGAATGCGGCTACGGCGGCGTGCAGCCTGTTCTGGGGCCTGCGCGGTTATCAAAACAGCCCGATTGCGGCCTGTGCGACCGGGACGATCGCCATCGGTGATGCTTTTGAGGTGATCCGCAGTGGTCGCGCCTCCATGATGCTTGCCGGGGCCGGGGAGTCGCTGCGTACCGATGCCGCAGTGTGGAACATCGACATCCTTCGTGCGTTGGCGAGCGAGCAGGAAGATATCCGCAAGGCCTGCTGCCCGTTCAGCCTGGATCGCAACGGTTTTGTGCTATCCGAAGGGGCGGCCGTTTTGTGCCTGGAGGAGCGGGAAGCCGCGCTGGCTCGCGGGGCAACTATCCTTGGCGAAATCAAAGGTTACGGTAATTATTCCGATGCCGTCGATTTTACTGCCCCAGCCGAAGACAAGCTTGCCCGGGTCAAGACTATCGCGCGAGCATTAGATCAGGCGGGATTGGCGGCGGCGGATATCGACTATATCAATGCGCATGGCACTTCTACGCCGCTCAACGATCTGAACGAAACACAGGCCATCAAACTGGCCTTCGGTGAAGCCGCTTTTAGCACACCGCTTTCCAGCACCAAATCTTACTCCGGGCATCTGATTGCGGCGGCGGGCAGTTTTGAATCCATTATTTGCCTGCAAGCCATGCAGCATCAGGTGATGCCCGCGACCTGTCACCTGACGAATGCCGATCCACAATGCGATCTGGATTACATCGGTGAGGGGCATCGCTCTGCAGCGTTACAAAATACGCTGAATCTGAGCTTTGGTTTTGGCGGTGCTAATGCGGCCTTGGTCATCGGGCAGGCATGAGTATGGACCTCACTTATACCGTGCAAGATGCTGAAGCCTGGGCCGCATTTTCTGGCGATTACAATCCGATCCATTTTGATCTGCAACAGGCGCGCAAAATCGGTGTGGCGCAGCTGAGCGTACATGGGATGCGTGCGATGCTGGATATGAAACGCCACCTGAGCACAGCCCTGCTGGCTGCAGCGCCGGATCAGGATGGCTATACCTTCCGCGCACGTTTGCGCCAGCCAGTGTTGTGCCAGACGTCCTATCAGTTGCAGATAGCCAGCAAGGGAAGCTCGGTGACCGGTACGCTGCTGGACAGTACCACGCAGGAACGCTGTTTTAGCAGCACGCTGACTTCGGCACCACTCTTGCCATTGAGTGTTGGCGTGAAGGAACACTCGCTGACGATGGCTGAAGTGATGGCATTAGCCCGCCGATTTCCCGGAGAGGTCTCGGATATCACTCAGACTTGGGGGTTCTTTGATGCGCTGTTATTTCAGCTGTTGGTGCAATCGCCGGCAACGCTGAGCGCAGCGTTTCCCGAACTGGCTGCCGAGACGCTGCTCGACGTGTTCGCGCAGATCCCGGTGGTGCAGACACACCATGAGACCCACTTTAGCGCCCAGCTTTTTACTCCCGATCCCCATTTTCACCTTGCAGAGCGGCTGTACTACCAGATTTCGCCAATGTTGATCATGGGGGATAAACACAGCGGCTGGGTGTTACGGGCGGAGATCCAGGCTAACACGCTGTCGCAACCGCTGATAACAACGGCAGTCACCTTGAAAACCTGGCCGTTGGCCAGTTAAAAACATAAGGATATACCATGGAAAAGTATCAACAAATTTACCTCACCGTCAGCGAAATGATCTGCGACGCCAAAGATCTCGAGATGGACGACCTCTCGCCAGAGATGCCCTTGCATCAGCTAAAACTCGATAGCCTGGATTACGTCGAACTGATGGTGCTGGCCAAGCGTGAATTCGGCGCCACGTTGAGTGCCGAAATGTTTATCGATAAACCCAATATGACACTGGGTGAACTGTGCCAATCTCTGGCCGAACAGCATAAATAAGCCTATGACCAGACAATGGGTATTAGTGACCGGCGGTAGCCGGGGGATTGGCCGCGCGCTGGTGGAAGAGTTGGCCAAACGGTGGAACGTGGTGCTGACCTGCCGTAGCGATCGATCGCCCTCAGCCGAGGTGATTGAGGCCTGTGCCGGCTTGCCTGGCTGGGTGGAAAGCGTTGTTTGCGATGGCAGTGATGAACAGGCGGTGAACCTTGCAGCACCGGAGCTATTGGCCCGCCTCGGAGCGCCTGTGGCGGTGATCCATAATGCCGGGATCGCCCAAGACAGTTTGCATATCCAACAAACGAGCGAGCGCTGGCGGCAGGTGATCGACACTAACCTCAATGCCGTTTTCTACTGGAACCGGCACCTGCTGCCAGCCATGATGGGGCAGGGGGAAGGAGCTATCGTACTGATGTCTTCGGTAACGGGCATCAAGGGCAATGTGGGGCAAACGGCTTACGCTGCCAGCAAATCGGCGATGATAGGCCTGGCCAGGTCGCTGGCGTTGGAGGTGGCGCGCTTTAACATCCGGGTGAATTGCCTGCTGCCGGGGATCATTCACAGCGAGATGACAGACGCGATCCCATCGGAGGCGCTGAAGGCGCTGCGCAAACAAATCCCGCTGCGGCGTTTGGGCAAGGCCAGCGAGGTCGCCAGGGCGGCGGTATTTCTGATCGGCGATGACAGTCGTTATATGACAGGACAGAGCCTGATCCTCGACGGAGGGTTAACTGCCTGACCCACTTGGGACGAACATGTTCGTCCCCTACAAATTTCCGCACCTAGTCCCGTGCACACAAGCTGCACCCTTTTCGGCTTTTTTTATCCCTAAAACCAACCCTCCCTTGCGCTGTTGTTAGCGGTGATCACGCTTGTTTTTTTCTAAGAATTAACTTGGTTATCACTGCGTGTCATTTTTCATCATCTCGACTTATATATTCGCGATGCGAATTAATATCATTTATAGAGCGCTCTCATTTTTAGCGCCAATCGGCGTTTTTCGCGTGCTGAAACCTTTCAATCCACAGGGAATTAGCTTTTTAAAGATTTTATTATCTGATTTTATTGGGGATTATTTATAAATAGTGACCTTACTCATTATTGTAACGAATTATCATCAATGTGTGCACCTTGTCATACTTTGACAAATCTCTCTCACTTTTCATTTGATAATTCGCGTCGCGAAAAATAGTCTAGCTACAGTATCAAGGCCGAGGTGAATTTTATCACCCGGCACAATTTTACCCGATTAGGGTTTTTATATTAGCGACCGTGCAGGGCAGTGGTGAACGCAGGCGGGCGCACTTTAAAGTCAAAGTCAAAGAGGAATTTTCTTATGGGTACGCACGGTGCTCAGCGTAAAACGCTGGCGCTCGCAGTCGCGGGTGCACTATTAGGAAGCGGATTCGTCATGGCCCCAGAAGCGCAAGCGGAAGGGTTTATCGATGATTCTACGTTGACCGGTGGGGTGTATTACTGGCAACGTCAACGCGATCGTAAAGACGTTGAAACCGGTGATTTTAAAACCAACCTCTCTCACTCTACCTGGAACGCCAACCTGGATTTCACCTCCGGCTATGCGGCGGACATGTTTGGTCTCGATGTGGCGGCGTTCACCGCCATTGAAATGGCCGAATCCAGCGAGAGTGGCCACCCGAACGAAATCGCGTTCTCCAGCCGTAACCGTACCTATGATGAAGATTACTCTGGCGATAAAAGCGGTATCAGCCTGTATAAAGCAGCCGGTAAATTCAAGTATGGCCCGGTCTGGGCACGTGCCGGTTATATCCAGCCAACCGGGCAAACGTTGCTGGCCCCGCACTGGAGCTTTATGCCGGGTACCTACCAGGGTGCTGAAGCCGGGGCCAATTTTGACTATGGCGATTCAGGTGCGTTGAGTTTCTCCTACATGTGGACCAACAAATACAAAGCGCCTTGGCACATCGAGATGGACGATTTCCGTCAGAACGATCGCAAGACCAACGTGTCCTACCTGCACTCGCTGGGTGCCAAATACGATTTCAAAAACGACCTGGTGCTGGAAGCCGCGTTTGGCCAGGCGCAAGGCTACGTGAATCAGTATTTCACCAAGGCGTCTTACAAGTTTGACCTGGCTGGCAACCCAATGACCACCAGCTACCAGTTCTACGGCGCAGAAGACCGCATCGGTGATAATCGCGATCCGAACAGCATCTATGATGGTCTGGCATGGTTACAGGCGCTGACCTTCGGTTATACCACCGGCCAGTTCAACTGGCGTCTGGAAGGCACCATGGTCAAGGCGGAAGGTAACCAAGGCTTCTTCCTGCAGCGTATGACCCCGACCTACGCTTCCTCAAACGGCCGCCTCGATATCTGGTGGGATAACCGCTCCGACTTTAACGCCAACGGCGAAAAAGCCGTGTTCGGTGGCGTGATGTATGACCTCAGCAACTGGAACCTGCCTGGCATGGCCGTCGGCGCTTCCTACGTTTACGCCTGGGACGCCAAGCCAAGCACCAACCCGATATACGATCAGAGCCAGCGTCTGAGAGAGAGCGCTTACAGCCTGGATGCGATGTACACCATGCAGGACGGGCGCGCCAAAGGCACCCTGTTCAAACTGCACTTCACGCAGTATGACAACCATTCCGATATCCCAAGCTGGGGCGGAGGTTACGGCAACATCTTCCAGGACGAGAAAGACGTCAAATTCATCGTTATCGCACCGTTCACCATCTTCTAATGCGCCTCCCCGGTGGCCAGGCTGCCGGGGAAATGCCACAGGACTTTAACCATGAAAAAACTGATGCTGATTATGGTCGCGGTTGCCGGGCTTAGCGCCTGCTCGCAGTCGGCCGCGCCACCGGAAGACGTCAAGCTGCGCCAGGCTTACAGCGCCTGTATCAATACCGCGGAAGGTTCACCAGAGAAATTGCAGGCCTGCCAGGCGGTGCTGAACGTGTTGAAGCAAGAGAAACAGCACCAACAGTTCGCTGAGCAGGAAACCGTGCGGGTGCTGGATTACCAAAGCTGCATCCAGGCCGCCCATACCGGCAATGGCCAGGCGTATGACGCCAAATGCGGCAAGCTGTGGAAAGAAATTCGCGCTAACAACAACTGATTACGCAAGAGGTTGCAGATGAACAAGTTTAAGATGAGTGCTCTCGCCGCCCTGACGGCTACCGTTGGGTTATTGGGCAGCGTGGGTTCTGCCATGGCCAACCAGCAGGTGGTTGATCAACTCAGCCAGTTGCAGGTCAATCTGAAGATGTTGGACAACCGTGCCGCCGAGAACGGCGTAGACTGTGCCAAGCTGGGTGCCGACTGGGCGTCCTGCCACAAGGTGCTGATCACCTTGACCAACGGCAATCAGGAAATCAAAGATAAAGACTGGGCGATCTATTTCCACAGCCCGCGCCAGACGCTGAAGGTCGATAACGACCAGTTCAAAATCACCCACATTACCGGCGATCTGTATAAGCTGGAACCGACGGACAAATTCACCAGCTTCCCGGCCAATCAGGCGGTGGAAATCCCGATTATCGCTGAATACTGGCAGTTGTTCCGCACCGACTTCCTGCCGCGCTGGTATGCCACTTCCGGCGATGCTCAGCCGAAGATCCTGTCGAATACCGATACGGAAGATGTTCACCAGTTTGTTGCCCCGTTCACCGGCGACCAGTGGAAGCGTACCAAGGATGACAACAACATTCTGATGGTGCCGGAAAGCCGCTTCACCAAGAACCAGGATCTGAAAGTGTTGCCGATGGCATCGCTGCGTGGGCAAATCATCCCAACCCCGATGGAAGTTAAAGTCCACGCGAAGGATATTGACCTGAGCAAAGGCGTGGCGCTGGAACTGAGTGCCTTGACCAAGCCAGCGGCAGATGCAGCAGCCGAGCGTTTTGCACTGCTGGGCATTGAGAGCCATGCGAACGGTTATCCAATCAAGACGGATATCAAGCCAGCGGCATTCAAAGGCGATCAGGCCGTGCCTGGTGCCTACCAGCTGAAGATCGGCGAGAAAGGTGCCGAGATCGTCGGTTTCGATCAGACTGGGGTGTTCTATGGTCTGCAATCCATCCTGTCGTTAATCCCTTCGGATGGCAGCAAGAAGATCGCGACGCTGGATGCCAAAGATGCACCGCGCTTCCAATACCGCGGCATCTTCCTGGACGTGGCGCGTAACTTCCACCAAAAAGACGCCGTATTACGCCTGCTGGATCAAATGGCAGCCTACAAGCTGAACAAATTCCACTTCCACCTGACCGATGACGAAGGTTGGCGCATTGAGATCCCTGGCCTGCCTGAGTTGACCGAAGTGGGAGGCCAGCGTTGTCATGACCTGAGCGAGACCACCTGCCTGATGCCACAATATGGCTCTGGCCCGGCACCGCACGGTGGCTTCTTCTCCCGTCAGGACTATATCGACATCGTTAAATATGCTCAGGCACGCCAGATTGAAGTGATCCCTGAGATCGACATGCCGGCGCACGCCGGTGCGGCGATTATTTCCATGGAAGCTCGCTACAAGAAACTGCTTGCCGAAGGGAAAGAGAAAGAAGCCAACGAGTTCCGCCTGGTGGATCCGACCGATACCTCCAACACCACCTCGGTGCAGTACTTCAACCGCCAGAGCTACCTGAACCCATGCCTGGATTCGTCCAAAAACTTCGTGGACAAAGTGATTGGTGAAGTGGCCCAGATGCACAAAGAGGCCGGTCAGCCGCTGAAAACCTGGCACTTTGGTGGGGACGAAGCGAAGAACATCCGTCTGGGCGCTGGCTATACCGACGTGAAAAACCCGGAAGCGGGCAAGGGTATCCTCGACCTGAGCAAAGAAGACAAGCCGTGGGCCAAGTCACAGGTTTGCCAGGCCATCATCAAAGACGGCAAAGTGGAAGATATGGAACACTTGCCAAGCTACTTCGGTCTGGAAGTCAGCCAGTTGGTGAAAGCACACGGCATTGACAGAATGCAGGCGTGGCAGGACGGCCTGAAAGATGCCAAAGACTCGAAGGCCTTCGCGACCAACCATGTGGCGGTGAACTTCTGGGATACCCTGTACTGGGGTGGTTTCGACTCGGCTAACGACTGGGCGAACAAGGGTTATGACGTGGTGATCTCTAACCCGGACTACGTCTACATGGACTTCCCGTATGAAGTCAGCCCGGACGAGCATGGTTACTATTGGGGCACCCGTTTCAGCGACGAGCAGAAGATCTTCAGCTTTGCACCGAATAACCTGCCGCAGAACGCCGAAACTTCGGTGGACCGTGACGGTAACCACTTCACCGCCAAGAGCGATAAACCATGGCCGGGCGCATACGGTCTTTCCGCCCAGCTGTGGAGCGAAGTGGTACGTACCGACCAGCAGATGGAATACATGATTTACCCACGTGCCGTGTCGCTTGCAGAACGTGCATGGCACCGTGCAAGCTGGGAACAGGATTACAAAGCTGGTCGTGAGTACAAAGGTGGCGAAACCCATCAGGTCGATACCAAAACCCTTGATAAGGACTGGCTGCGCTTTGCCAACCTGATTGGCCAACGTGAGCTGGCCAAGATGGATAAAGCGGGGGTGAGTTATCGCCTGCCGGTCCCTGGTGCACGCATCATCGGTGGCAAGTTGGAGGCGAATATTGCTCTGCCTGGCCTGGGAATTGAATATTCCACCGACGGCGGCAAACAGTGGCAGCGTTATGACGATAAAGCGCGCCCTGCGGTAGCGGGAGATGTGCAAATCCGCGCGATTAGCCCGGATGGCAAACGCTTCAGCCGTGCCGAGCCAGTAAAAGCGTAAGTGAGAACTCCGCCCGCCTACGTGTCGGTAGGTGGGCTGAGATAGTGCGAGGTGAGAGAAAACTGCAATTGTGATAATTGAGTGGATATTTTTCCCCGGGCCTGTCCGGGGATTTTTTTATCTGTCATTTAGGCATAAAAAAACCGCCGTGTAGGCGGTTTTCGCGTTCTGGCGGGCCAGGATCAGTTCTTGTTGTGCAGCGTTTCGTTCTCGCGGCAATCACCGGTTTCACAGTGGCCGTACAGGTACAGGCTGTGGTTGGTGAGCTTGATACCGTGTTGCTTGGCGATATCGCGCTGACGCACTTCGATGGATTCGTCGCTGAACTCGATCACTTTGCCGCAGTCCAGGCAAATCAGGTGATCGTGGTGGTGCTGCTGAGTCAGTTCGAAAACCGACTTGCCACCTTCAAAATTGTGGCGGGTCACAATACCTGCGTCGTCAAACTGGTTCAGCACACGGTATACCGTGGCCAGGCCAATTTCTTCACCCATATCTATCAGTTTTTTGTACAGATCTTCCGCACTGACGTGATGGCATGCCGGATCCTGCAAGACTTCCAGGATTTTGAGTCGCGGAAGAGTGACTTTTAAGCCAGCCTTCTTCAATGCGGAGTTGTTATCAGTCATGCGGATTCAGTCCTGTTACTATGCTAATCAAGTTGAGGCGTTCTCGCCTATGGCATCGGTTGGCACAAAGCGTTAATTGCGTCTCATTATAGAACCGGTTGCTGCAAATAGAAACCGCCGGTTGTTAACAAACCTATCTTTGCACGTTTACAGGGTAATCATGCAAAGCTTTGATGGATGGGATAAACCGATATCTCAGTCTACCGTGGCGAGGTAGGAAGTTACAAACTTGTAGCTTCTATTGCTCTAATCCGTGATGCCGATAACAGAAGGGCGCGCTTCTACGGCGCCCTTACTATGTGCTACGTATCCGCCGAGGCAGAGGCTTAGCCGACGATCTCGGCCAGGCTCAGCTCTTCACTGATTTGCTTGACCCAGGCGTCTACACGTTCGTTGGTCAGCTCAGGTTGACGATCTTCGTCAATGGCCAGCCCGACAAAGTGATCATCATCAGCCAGACCCTTGGAGGCTTCAAAATGGTAGCCTTTGGTTGGCCAGTGGCCGACGATGGCCGCACCGCGTGGTTCAATGATGTCGCGGATGGTGCCCATCGCATCGCAGAAATATTCCGCGTAGTCTTCCTGATCGCCACAGCCAAACAGCGCCACCAGCTTGCCGTTAAAGTCGATGTCTTCCAGCGTCGGGAAGAAATCATCCCAGTCGCACTGGGCTTCGCCATAGTACCAGGTTGGGATACCGAGCAGCAGGATATCAAACGCTGCCAGATCTTCTTTGCTGCTTTTGGCGATGTCGTGGATTTCTGCCACGTCGTTGCCGAATTTTTGCTGAAGCGTCTTTTGGATCATCTTGGCAATGTTTTCGGTATTGCCAGTGTCGCTGCCAAAGAAAATGCCTACATGAGCCATAGTAAAGATAACCTTTTAATTCAAATGAATGTGTTGCGTAAACGCGGCCTGAGGCGCTGCCAAGGGCAGGCTTGCTCAGCCGTAAATGCGTATCATGCCAGAAATTTGCCCTGAGGTTTTATCGCGTTTATGCGATGCCTCTGCGGAGGTGGAACCGATCTGGCGTCATCCTTAACGCCGTGCCGCGCGTGCGGCGGCAGAGATCAGTGTTCTGGCTGTTCTTCTGCCAGTTGGGCCAACAGCATTTGTTCGATCAATTCGCTGCGGCTGATATTGCGCTGGTCGGCCAGTTTGTTGAGAGCATCTACCGCGTCTGCGTTGATTTTCAGCTCCACACGCCGTAATCCACGCACTTTGTCCCGTCGTAGCTGATTACGCTTATTAATTCTAAGCTGTTCATCACGGGAAAGCGGGTTGGTTTTCGGGCGCCCTGGACGGCGTTCATCTGCGAACAGATCCAGCGTCGTGCGATCCGTTTGTTCTTTTGCCATTGTTGCGCTACTGCAAGGGAGTTTGCATCAAAAAGCGGTTTACGCTTCCAGACGGTTCGATTTACACAATTCGGGCCAATTAACCCTAACCCAAATTCACCCCCAGCCAAGCGCAGCTTCACACCTGGACAGGGTGGCAAAATTATAGCGCGCCATATTACCCCAGCAGATGGAGCGACGACAATGCCTAACTTAGCTACAAACGCGCTAAGCTATTCTCTCTAGCGCGTTTTTTCGCCACTTGGGCTCAGGGCTGGTCAATAAAGCGGTGGATTGCCCGTAATACAGCGTCCGGCTTCTCCGCATGGACCCAGTGGCCAGAACCTGCAACCACATAGGCGCGTGCCTGCGGGAACTGGCGGGCGATGTCATCGCGGTAGCTATCCTGCACGTAAGGCGAGAGGCCACCACGGATAAACAGCGTCGGGTGCGGCCAGGGTGGAACCTCTTGCCAGCCGATAATGTTCTCATATTGCTCGATCAGCACTGGTAGGTTGAACCGCCAACTGCCAGCATGGAAAGATTTCAACAGAAACTGGATCACGCCTTCTTCATGCAGCGTGGCTCGCATGAGCTGCGCAGCTTGCTGACGCTGGGTGATACCCGCATCGGTGACGGCTTGCAGTGCGGTAAAGATCTGGTCATGGCGGCGGGTGTCGTAATCCACCGGGGCGATATCGATCGCCACCAGCCGTTCAATCCGCTCCGGGGCTAGCGCGGTCAATGCCATCGCTGCTTTGCCGCCCATTGAGTGGCCGATCACGATGGCTCGCTCGATTTGCAAGTCGTCTAACAGCGTCAACAGATCCTGAGCCATCGCCGGGTTGGTCATCTCCGCTGCGCGTGGTGACAGCCCGTGATTGCGCAGATCGACCTTGATCACCGTATGCTGTTGGTTTAGGTCGCGCGCCAGTACGCCCAGGTTATCCAGATTGCCAAACAGGCCGTGGATCAGCACGATCGGTAGGTTCGCTGGCGTGGCAGCCTCTGCGGCCAGTAATTGATAATGTAATTTCATGGTGAAGTTCATGATCTTGAGATAATGAGTTAGGTTAACATGACCAGAGAGATTATTGGTTGGTTCGCAGAATTTTGCCGATATTTCATGGTATGGTGAGGGGTTGGCGGCCAAGGCGGTTGGCTAAAGTCTGCTTTTGCCGTTTGGGAGAACATTGTAGTGTTCGCACCCGCGCTTTTAACCTTATAATCCCATGGCTTGAATGCACCAATTGGCTTCAGGTTCATAAGTAGAAAAAACGTACTGGATAAAGATGAAAACTATTGAAGTCGACGAAGAACTTTACCGCTATATTGCCAGCCACACGCAACATATCGGTGAAAGCGCGTCTGATATTTTACGGCGTATGTTGAAGTTTACCGCAGGCCAGCCTCTGCGCACGGCCCCTGTGGTTGCCAGTGGCCAGGCAGAGCCGTCAGCGGCTGCTGTTGCAGCACAGCGTCCGCGCGATCGCGTGCGTGCGGTGCGCGAGCTGCTGCTGTCGGACGAATATGCCGAACAGAGCAAAGCTGTAAATCGTTTTATGCTGGTACTTTCCACCTTGTACACCCTCGATGCGGCGGGCTTTGCCGCGGCAACGGATTCGTTGCATGGCCGTACCCGTACCTATTTTGCTGGCGATCAGCAAACGCTGCTGGCCAACGGAACGCATACCAAGCCCAAGCATGTGCCAGGTACGCCTTACTGGGTGATCACCAATACCAACACCGGCCGCAAACGCAGCATGATCGAACACATCATGCAGGCCATGCAGTTCCCTGCGGAACTGATCGAGAAAGTTTGCGGCACCGTCTAATTTAGCGAACAGCCCGTCACGGTGGCCGTAAGCGACTCATTGCCCGGCCACAGTACTGGCATTTTAGGGAGTAGTCGATGGCTAATGACCCACGTGCCGGGCAACCCGCTCAGCAAAGTGATTTGATCAACGTAGCCCAGCTGACGTCGCAGTATTATGTGCTGCAACCAGAGGCCGGTAATGCTGCACACGCGGTGAAATTCGGCACCTCAGGGCATCGCGGCAGCGCGCTTCGTCAGAGCTTTAACGAAGCACATATCCTGGCGATCGCTCAGGCCATTGCCGAAGTGCGTCGTCAACAGGGCACCACTGGCCCTTGCTACGTGGGTAAAGACACCCATGCGCTGTCCGAACCCGCCTTTATTTCCGTGCTGGAAGTGCTGACCGCCAACGGCGTTGACGTGGTGGTGCAGGAAAACAACGGCTTTACGCCAACCCCTGCCGTGTCACACGCCATCTTGTGCTTCAACCGTAAAGGGGGCGCGCAGGCAGACGGCATCGTGATTACGCCTTCGCATAACCCACCTGAAGACGGCGGCATCAAATATAACCCGCCAAACGGTGGCCCAGCCGATACCAACCTGACTTCCGTGATTGAAAAGCGTGCCAACGAACTGCTGAGCCTCAAGCTGCAGGGCGTGCAGCGTCAATCGCTGGATAAAGCCTGGACTGGCGGCCATCTGCATGCGCAGGATCTGGTGCAGCCTTACGTGGCAGGGCTGGTGGACATTGTCGATATGCCAGCCATTCAGCGTGCGGGCCTGAAGCTGGGCGTCGACCCGCTTGGCGGTTCCGGTATTGCCTACTGGCAGCGCATTGCCGAGCACTATAAGCTGGATCTGACGTTGGTGAATGACTCCATCGATCAGACCTTCCGCTTTATGCACCTCGACCATGACGGCATCATCCGCATGGACTGTTCGTCCGAATCGGCAATGGCTGGCCTGCTGGCCCTGCGCGACAAGTTCGATCTGGCGTTTGCCAACGATCCTGACTATGACCGCCACGGTATCGTCACGCCTGCGGGCCTGATGAACCCGAACCACTACCTGGCCGTTGCCATCAATTACCTGTTCCAGCATCGCCCGCAATGGGGTGCCAACGTTGCCGTGGGTAAAACGCTGGTTTCCAGCGCGATGATTGACCGCGTTGTGGCCGATCTGGGCCGCAAGCTGGTGGAAGTGCCGGTCGGTTTCAAATGGTTTGTTGATGGCCTGTTCGACGGTAGCTTCGGCTTCGGCGGCGAAGAGAGCGCCGGGGCTTCGTTCCTGCGCTTCGACGGCACGCCTTGGTCTACCGATAAAGACGGCATCATCATGTGCCTGCTGGCGGCCGAGATCACCGCCGTTACTGGTGAAAACCCGCAGCATCACTATAACGATCTGGCCAAACGCTTCGGTGCGCCAAGCTACAACCGCATCCAGGCTCCGGCAACCTCCGCACAGAAAGCGGCGTTGTCCAAGCTGTCTCCGGAAATGGTCAAGGCCAGCACTCTGGCGGGCGATCCTATCACCGCGCGTCTGACTTCAGCTCCGGGTAACGGCGCATCTATCGGCGGCCTGAAAGTGATGACCGACAACGGCTGGTTTGCCGCTCGTCCTTCGGGTACCGAAGAGGCTTACAAGATCTACTGCGAAAGCTTCCTGGGTGCCGAGCACCGTGAAAAGATCGAGCATGAAGCGGTCGAGATCGTCAGCGAAGTGTTAGCTTCAGCCAAGTAATCTCTCCTTCGATAATGAAAAAGCGCTGTTTTTACAGTGCTTTTTTTATGTCTGTAATTTAGATATATCTAATTTAAGGTTGCCTCTTGCGTATTTAGATATATCGATCTAGATTATGGCCATCGACGTGGTTTAGATATATCTAAATGCATCGATGCTCATATCATCAATCAAGAGGTAACAACCATGATGTTTAATCGATTTGCACGTCACCTTTCGTATGGTCACCACGACCAACGGGAAGAGGGGCATTGCCACCACCGCCGTGGCGGCCGTCATCATTTTGCTGGCCGCGGGGAACACGGCCGTGGTGGTGAAGAACATGGCCGGGGCGGGCGCGGGCGTCATCGCCTGTTTGAGCATGGCGATCTGCGCCTGGTGCTGCTGGCGCTGGTAGAGCGTAAACCTAGCCACGGCTACGAACTGATCAAGGCGATCGAAGAGGCTTCTTCCGGCCTGTATGTGCCAAGCCCAGGCGTGATTTACCCAACCCTCACGCTGTTGGAAGAGCAAGACTTCCTGGAACCCGCGGTGGCTGGCAATGGCCGTAAGAGCTACCAAATTACCGAACTCGGCAAGCAGGAACTGCAAAAGCATCAGGCGGCCATCGAAGTGATTTTTGCTCGTCTGGCTGGCGCGGGGCGAGACCATCGCCATGAGGGCAATCTGGCCGAAGGGATCTCCGAAGTGATGAATCGCCTGCGCTATCTGCTGCGCGGCAACATGATGCGTGCGGATTTGTCTCAGGAGCAGGTCGGGCGTATCAATCAGGCACTGCTGACCGCCGTGGAGGCTATCGAAGCCGAAATGGTATCGCCAAAACAGCCACAGGAGGATAACTGATGCCAGGCCACCGTTTCCGCATTACCGTAGAAGCCCTGACAGACCGTAAAGGTGAACCCGTCGACAAGCCGGAGTTGGTGTTTGAGGTAGAAAATCACGACGATATTCTGGCCATTGTTGAGCGCATTCAAGGGCGAGAGGATCTGAACTTTGGCGAACAGAACAGCGCGGCCTTTGCCGTCGGGCTCAAGCTGTTCTCAGAAGTGATGATAGAAAACCGCAAGCATCCGCTGTTTGAGCCCCTGCGTGACTCGTTTAAGGCGTTTATGATCGGACTGAAGAAAGGGCCCACATCGTCGCAGGATTAAGGCATAAACCGATAACCGACGCCGGTCTCAGTGAGCAGATGCCTGGGCCGCGCCGGATCGGCTTCCAGCTTTTGCCGCAGATGGCCCATATAGATGCGCAGATAGTGGCTGTGTTCGACGTAATTGGGTCCCCAGACGTGGCTGAGTAGCTGCCGCTGGGTGATCACCTTACCGGAGTTGGCCAGCAACTCGGACAGTAAACGGAACTCGATGGGCGTCAGATGCAGATCTTCACCGTTACGCAAGACGCTGCGGTTGATCAGATCGACGGTGATATCGGAGAAGCTGAACAGTGGGCTTTCCTGTTGGCTATTGGCGTGGCGGCGTAGCGCAACCCGCACCCGAGCCAGCAGTTCACCAATGCCGAACGGCTTGCTGAGATAGTCATCGGCACCCGCATCCAGCGCGGCAATCTTGTCCTCTTCGGCATGGCGTGCGGAAAGGACAATCACCGGCACCGCGCTCCATTGGCGCAGATCGCGAATGTAGTCCAGCCCGTCGCCATCGGGTAACCCCAAATCAAGAATGATCAGATCCGGCTTGCGCGTGCCGGCCTCTATCAGCCCACGCTGCAAGGTTTCACTTTCAAACACCCGTAACCCTTCGCTCTCCAGCGCGGTGCGCACGAAGCGACGGATCTCTTTCTCGTCTTCCACAATCAGAATGTTAGTCGGCGATGTGGTCACGGGGCCTCTACTCTTGGGTTATAAGTCAAAATCTGTTCCATCCAGTTCGGGTGGCTTTTCCAACGGCAGCATAAAGTGGAAGCTGGCTCCGCCTTCGGCGCGGTTCTCCGCCCAGATGCGGCCGCCGTGTACTTCAATAATGGCACGACAAATCGCTAACCCCAAACCGACGCCGGGGATCGCCGACTCTTTATTACCACGGGAGAACTTGTCAAATATCAGTTGGGTCTGTTCCTCCGGTATGCCGGGGCCATTATCCCAAACCTCCACTTCCAGCCAGTCCTTAACTGCGTGGGCGCGGATCCCGATGATAGCATCGGCACCGGCATATTTATTGGCATTTTCCACCAGGTTGGTGAACACCCGCTCTAACAGGCTGCCATCACAGTTGATCAACACCATCTCTTGCGGCAACTCCACCTTGATTTCGTGCAATACCAGCAGCGGTTCCAGCATATGCAGCGAGGCGCCGACGATCTCTTCCAGCGATTGCCACTCTTTGCGCAGGTTAAAACCGCCGGACTGAATGCGCGCCATATCCAGCAGATTGTTTACCAGGCGGGTGGTACTGAGTACCTGCTGGCGGATTTGGCTGGCCTGTGGGGCGTGGCTGGAGCCTTCGGTGGCCAGATCCAGCGTCAGGATCTCTGCCTGACCAAACAGCACGGTAAGCGGAGTACGCAGATCGTGAGAGAGGGCGGCCAGCAGCGAGTTACGTAGCTGTTCGCGTTCGGCATCCAGCTTGGCCTCTTCGGCACTGCGGGCCAGATGCAGGCGCTCCAGCGCGCTGGCGATCAGCACCGCAAAGGTCTGTAACAGCCGCTGTTGCTCCGGCACCATCAACTGACGCAGATTGTTCGGTTCAATCGCCAGCAGGCCAAAGGTCTGTTTGGAGGTGCTGAGCGGCAGCAGTTGGTATGGCACGCCGGGCAGGGTGTCGGTACCGGCCCCGGCGGGTAAGCCTTTGCCATAGCTCCAGCGGGCGATGGCTTCATCGACCGACAGCAAGCCACCTTCTTCACCCACCATCTGTTGCAGGGAGCCATCCTCCTGCGGCAGCAGCAGCACGGTTTTGGCCTGGAAGCTGCTGGAGATAAAATGACGGCTGGTTTTGGCAATATCTTCTCTGCTCAATGCCTGGCTGAGCCCACGGGACATCTCATACAGGTGCCGCGCCCGTTGTTCACGATAGCGTGCCACTCGGGCCTGATAACGTACCCCGGCGGTCAGATTACCAATGGTGATACCTACGGTCAGCATCACGGCAAAGGTCAGCAGGTATTGCATATCACTGACGGCGAACGACCATTCGGGCTGCACGAAGAACAAATCGAAGCTGGCGACGTTGATCACCGCGGCCAGCACCGAAGGCCAGCGGCCAAAGAACAGGGCGACAATCGCCACGCCCAGCAGATAAACCATCACCAGGTTGGCCGAATCAAAGCCCGGCAGTAACCATTGCGACAGCAGCGTGATGATCGCGCACAAAGCCACGGCAACGGCACAGCCCCGCAGCTGGAATCGCCATTTTTCGCTAAAGGCGCGGTTATCATGCTCTTTGGCCTGCGGCTGCGGCGTATCGTTTTCCAGCGCGACAATCACCAGGTCGAGATCCGGCCCAAGCTGGCCAAGACGATCGGCAAAGCTGCCGCGCAGCTTCCAGCGCTGTTCGCCACGGCGGCCAATAATGATTTTGCCCAGGTTATGTTCCCGGGCATAGCGCAGTACCGCGCGTTCTTCAGAAGGATCGGAAAGGGTGGCGGTTTCAGCCCCTAATTCTTGCGCCAGCCGCAAGGCACGCAGGATGGATCGCCGTTGGTTTTCCGGCAGGCGGTGCAGCTTGGGGGTTTCGACATACACGGCATGCCAGTGGCAACCAAGGCGTGCCGCGAGCCTTGCAGCAATGCGCACCAGCTTTTCGCTACCGCTGTTATGGCCGACGCACAGAAGGATGCTGTCTCGGGTGTGCCAGACTTTTTCACGCCCCTGGTTATCGCGGAAGGCCCGCATTTGGTCGTCAACACGGTCGGCGGTGCGGCGTAGTGCCAGCTCACGTAGGGCGATCAGGTTACCCTTTCGGAAGAAATGCTCGATGGCGCGTTCGGCCTGGCCGGGGATATAGACCTTGCCTTCGTTGAGCCGTTGGCGTAGATCGTCAGGGGGCAGGTCTACCAACACCACTTCGGTCGCTTCGTCAAACACGTGGTCAGGCACGGTTTCCCTGACCCGCACCCCGGTGATGCCGCCGACGACGTCATTCAGGCTTTCCAGATGCTGGACGTTCACCGTGGTCAACACATCAATACCGGCATCCAGCAGTTCGTCCACATCCTGCCAGCGTTTGGGATGGCGTGAACCCTGGGCATTGCTGTGTGCCAGCTCATCCATCAGGATCAGGGCCGGATGGCGTGCCAAAGCGGCATCGAGGTCGAATTCCTGCACCTGGCGGCCACGATGTTGGATGCGTTTTGCTGGCAGGATCGACAGCCCTTGTAGCAACGCCGCCGTTTCCTGGCGCCCGTGGGTTTCCACAACGCCAATGAGCACGTCTAGCCCTTGCGCCCGTTGCCGCTGAGCCTCCTGCAACATGGCGTAGGTTTTACCTACCCCGGCGCAGGCACCGAAGAAGACCTTCAGTTTGCCGCGTGGCTTTTCATTGGCTAACGCCAGCAGGCTGTCTGGATCGGGGCGTTGCAGTTCGTCATCCACCATCAAAGTTCCTTGTTTACCCATGCAAAGCGGGTTCGGCAATGCCGAACCCTTTAGCGACGTTTTATCACGTTTGCCGTTATTTCAACGCATCCAGCGCCATATTCAGCTTCAGCACGTTGACCACCGATTCCCCCATAAAATTAGGCGTGGCGCGATCGGTGTTTTCATCAATCAGTTTGGCAATCTGTTCCTGCGGCAACTGACGAGCGTTGGCGACACGTGCTAACTGGTACTTGGCGGCCGCCAGTGAAATCTGTGGATCCAGGCCACTGCCGGAGGCGGTCAGCAGGTCGACCGGGATCGGCCCGCTCATCGCCGGGTTAGCCTGGCGCAGCTGCGTTGCCCGCTCACCGATCGCTTTATCCAGCGCCGGGTTGGTGGCGGCCAGATTACTGCCGCCGGATGCCAGCGTATTATAGGCCGAATCGCTGGTGGCAGAAGGGCGACCCCAGAAATACCCCGGTTGGGTGAAGTTCTGGCCAATCAATGCCGAGCCGACTGCTTTATCCCCTTGATAGAGAAGCGATCCATTGGCCGTACCGCTGAACAGTAACTGTGACAGCCCGGTAGTGAGTAATGGGTAAGCAATACCGGTGATCGCCGTCAGCAGGATCAGCATAACCAGAGAAGGACGTAAATAAGACATCATAAATTCCTCGTTATCTTAGCCGGCCATATTCAGCGCGGTCAGCAGCAGGTCGATTAGCTTGATGCCCACGAACGGCACCAGCAGGCCACCCACACCATACAGCCACAGGTTACGGCGCAGCAGTGCGGCGGCGCTCATTGCCTTATAGCTCACCCCTTTCAACGCCAGTGGGATCAGGAAGACGATCACCAGAGCGTTGAAGATCACCGCCGACATAATCGCCGAGGCGGGGGAGTGCAGTTGCATCACGTTCAGCGCATTCAACTGCGGATAGGTTGCCGCGAAGGCTGCCGGAATAATGGCAAAGTACTTCGCTACGTCGTTGGCGATACTGAAGGTGGTCAGTGAACCGCGCGTCATCAGCATCTGCTTGCCGATATGCACCACTTCGATCAGCTTGGTCGGGTTGGAGTCGAGATCGACCATGTTGCCCGCTTCCTTGGCCGCCTGCGTCCCCGAGTTCATGGCAACCGCCACGTCGGCCTGCGCCAGTGCAGGGGCGTCGTTGGTGCCGTCGCCGGTCATCGCAACCAGGCGTCCTTCCGCCTGATACTGACGGATCAGCGCCAGTTTGGCCTCTGGCGTGGCTTCCGACAGGAAGTCATCCACACCGGCTTCGGCTGCGATGGCGGCGGCGGTCAGGCGGTTATCCCCGGTGATCATCACCGTCTTGATGCCCATCTTGCGCAGTTCGGCAAAGCGTTCTTTAATCCCGCCTTTGACGATGTCTTTCAGCGCCACCACCCCTAATACGCGTGGCCCTTCGGCGACCACCAACGGCGTACCGCCGGTACGAGCGACGCTTTCCACCAACTCATCTACCGCACGTGGGAAGTGGCCATTGTTGGATTCGACGTGGCGGCGAATGGCATCTACAGCCCCTTTACGGATCATCCGGTCCTGCACGTTGACGCCGCTCATGCGGGTTTGCGCAGAGAAAGGCACGAAGGTGGCGTTTAACGCCTGCAAATCACGTTCGCGCAGGTTGAAGCGCTGCTTGGCCAGCACCACGATACTGCGGCCTTCCGGCGTTTCATCGGCTAGCGAAGAGAGTTGGGCGGCATCGGCCAGCTCTTGCTCTTTTACCCCCGGTGCCGGCAGGAATTCGGACGCCTGACGATTACCTAGGGTGATGGTACCGGTCTTATCCAACAGCAATACGTCAACGTCACCGGCGGCCTCAACGGCGCGCCCGCTGGTGGCGATCACGTTGGCACCCAGCATACGGCTCATTCCGGCGACGCCGATAGCGGACAGCAGCCCACCAATGGTGGTCGGGATCAGGCAGACCAGCAAGGCCACCAACACGGTGATCGACACTATGCTGCCGCTGCCTGCGGCTTCCACGCTGTATTGCGAGTAAGGGAATAGGGTTGCGGTCGCCAGTACGAACACGATAGTCAACGCCACCAGCAAAATAGTCAGTGCCACTTCGTTTGGGGTTTTACGGCGTTTGGCACCTTCGACCATCGCGATCATGCGATCGAGGAAGGTTTCCCCCGGGTTGACGCTGCACTGCACCACCAGCCAGTCGGACAGAATACGCGTCCCGCCGGTCACGGAGGAGAAGTCACCGCCGGATTCACGGATCACCGGTGCAGATTCACCGGTGATGGCGCTTTCATCGACCGAGGCGCCGCCTTCCAGCACTTCGCCGTCGCAAGGGATGGTGTCACCGGCTTCCACCAGCACGATATCCCCTTTACGCAGGCTCTCGGCCGAGACTTTCTCGGTAGCGCCATCACGCTTCGGCGTGGCGAGTTTCTTTGCCCAACTGGTTTTCTTGGTGCCCTTCAGGCTTTCTGCCTGAGCCTTGCTGCGTCCTTCCGCCAGCGCCTCGGCGAAGTTGGCGAACAGCACGGTAAACCACAGCCACATGGCGATGCTGCCGGTAAAGGTCGCACTACCTTCGGCGTTGCCTGAAAGCACCACCAGCCAAATGACCGAAGTCAGGATACTGCCGAGGTACACCACGAACATCACCGGGTTACGCCACTGAACGCGTGGGTCCAGCTTTTTCACCGCATCGATCAGCGCGGTACGCATCAGTGCCGGTTCAAACAGTGCGCGTTGTTTGCGAGTCATCTTGTTCTTCTCTCTGTTATGACTGTTAATTGGCCAACCACAGTTGTAAATGTTCGGCTACCGGGCCTAGCGCCAGTGCAGGGACAAAGGTCAAGGCACCGACCAGCAGGATGGTGCCGACCAACAGGCCGATAAACAGTGGCCCGTAGGTTGGCAGCGTACCGTTGCCCGCCGGTTGGCGTTTTTTGACACACAGCGAACCCGCAATGGCCAGCACTGGCAGGATCACCCCGAAGCGGCCAACAAACATCGCCAAGGCCAGCAGCAGGTTGTAGAACGGCGTGTTGACGCTCAGACCAGCAAAGGCGCTACCGTTGTTGTTGGCTGCCGAAGAGAAGGCGTACAGCACTTCACTGAAGCCATGCGCCCCTGGGTTGAGGATGCCAGTACGGCCGGCGTCGGTAGCAATCGCCAACGCGGTGCCCAGCAGTACCAAGGTCGGCGTCACCAGGATCGCCAGCGCGGTCATCTTCATGTCATAAACATCGATCTTCTTACCGAGATATTCCGGCGTGCGGCCAATCATCAGCCCGGCGATAAATACCGTCAGCAGCACGAACAGCAGCATGCCGTACAGGCCGGAACCGACGCCGCCGAACACGACCTCGCCAATCTGCATCAGCCACATCGGCACCATGCCACCCAGCGCGGTAAAGGAGTCATGCATGGCGTTGACGGCACCGCAGGAGGCCGCAGTGGTCACCACCGAGAACATGCTGCTGGCGAGAATGCCAAAGCGGGACTCTTTACCTTCCATATTGATGTTGCTGCTACTGCCAAGCGCGCTCAGATGCGGGTTGCCAGCCAGCTCAGCATTCATCACCACGATCACCGCAACGATAAAGATCAGTGCCATGGCCCAGATCAGCGCGTGACCCTGGCGGTTTTCACCGGCCACCTGACCAAAGGCGAAGCACAGGGCGCAAGGGATCAGGAAGATCGCCAGCATCTGTACAAAGTTGGTCAATACGGTTGGGTTTTCAAACGGATGCGCCGAGTTGGCACCGAAGAAGCCGCCACCGTTGGTGCCGAGCATCTTGATCGCTTCCTGCGAGGCTACGGGTCCCATCGGCAAGGTCTGCTGTGCCCCTTCCAGCGTGGTCACATGCAGGTAAGGCAGGAAGTTCTGCAACGTCCCCTGGCTGACGAAGAACAGCGCGATCAGCAGAGACAGTGGCAACAGCACATACAGGGTAATGCGCAGGATATCGATCCAGGCGTTACCAATGGTGGCGCTGGAACGGCGTGCAAAGGCCCGGATCAGGGCAAAGGCAACGGCGATACCGGTGGCGGCAGACAGGAAGTTCTGCACCGTCAACCCGGCCATCTGGCTGAGATAGCTGAGGGTGTTTTCCCCGCTGTAGGCCTGCCAGTTGGTATTGGTGACGAAGCTGACGGCGGTATTGAACGCCAGATCCCAAGATAAACCGGGGAACCCTTGTGGGTTGAGCGGTAAGGAACCCTGTGCCATCAGCAGTACCAACAGCAGCACTAAACCGAGGATATTGAACCACAGGATCGCCAGTGCGTATTGCCACCAGGTCATCTCGGCGGTGTCATTACCGCAGCAACGCCAGACGGCTGCTTCCACATGGCGCAGGACCGGTAGTGGCTCTCCCTCGATCAGGCGAGCTATAAAGCTGCCCAGGGGACGAGCCAGCACCAGAAGCACCAGCACAAAGCTGGCGATCAACAAGAAGGCTGAAGCTGCCATCAGAAGTCCTCCGCATTAAACAGGGCATAAACCAGATAGCCCAACAGCAGCAGAACCAACAGCGCACCACCAATAACGCTGAAACTCACGGGACACCTCCAGAGGTGTTGTTTTTGATAGCCTGAGTGTAGGGAGGGCAGTAGAAAGAAGATGAAAAAATAGCGGGGCCGGGTGTAAAAAAAGTATAAAAATGATTGAAATAACGGCAGAAATTGGCGGTTTTATACGCAGGAAGGGCGTGGGCGGATGGGTTGTTGGCGTAAAAATCCGTTAAATGATCCCAGCAACGCCAAGAAACCACAATGTAACTAATGTTAAGTTAGTTATTAACCTTGATGTAACAAAATTACGTTACGGAGGCCTTTTTTGTGCTCTTTTTGCGCATTTTAGTGGTCGGATGAGTTGTAAAATTACAACCTATGCGGTAATATTTTGCTCAGTTTCCATTTGGTCATCATTTATCGTTTCGCATTGCGTCGGGTCCTGACAACCTGGCGCGGATGTTTTTAAGGAGGTTCGTATGTCTAACTACCAAGCCTATCCGTTGCATCGGGTCCTCCTGCGCCGTAGCGCAGTGATTCTGATCGGTGTTCTTGCCTTGCCGGTGATGCTGTTCCGTGCCGATCGCGCACGTTTTTACAGCTATTTACACCGCGTCTGGTCAAAAACCAGCAATAAACCGGTCTGGCTGCAACAGGCAGAAACGGCGTCCTGCGATTTTTATTAATCCTGGCCCGTTGCACTACTACGAACCCTCGCCCCTTTGGCGGGGGTTTTTGCGTTTTAGGCCGCACTAACGCACTAAATCCTCTACACTTCTAGCATTAACCCGTTGGTGGGAGACAAGATATAGCGCAGGAACTGGCCAGGCTTATCGACCACTATCGCCAGGGGATGCAACCGCTGCTGGCACCGATTACCGATTACGCTGTTAAAACATGACATGGCCGAATATCCTGATAGCTATCTGGCGCAACAGCGCTATTTTGAGCCCTATCCGGAGGCGTTGTGCCTGCGCTAGGCCATTAACCTGCAAGGAGTGTTATGACCACGCATCTGGTCTGGTTGCGTAACGATCTACGCATTACCGACAATAAAGCCCTCTCTGCCGCCTGTAGCGATCCGCAAGCCAAGGTGCTGGCGGTATTTATCGCTACCCCCGCGCAATGGCGCCAGCACCATATGGCGCCACGTCAGGCGGCGTTTATCCACGCCAATCTGTTGCAGGTGCAAGCGGTGCTGGCGGCTCGGGGCATTGAACTGATTTGCCATCAGGGCGACGATTTTGCCGGTTCGGTTAACTGGCTGGTGGAGTTCTGCCAGCGCCAGCAGGTTACGGCCCTATATTATAATCGTCAGTATGAAATCAATGAGCGTCAACGTGACGCCCGCCTTGAGCAGGCGTTGGCCGGGCAGGTGAGGTTCCACAGCTTTGATGATAGCCTGCTGTTGCCTCCCGGTAGCGTGCAAACCGGCAACGGCGAGATGTACAAGGTGTATACGCCTTTTCGCAAAGCCTTTCTCCAGCGGTTGGCCGAGACCGACGTGAGCTCTCTGCCAGCACCACGCCCGCGTGGGGAAGCCGTTGGTTTTACCGCAGCGGTGGCATTCGATTATCCTTTGGCTGAGGTGGGAGAGGGCTATCCCGCAGGTGAAGAGGCTGCATTACACAGGTTGCGCGCTTTCTGCCGAGAGCGGGTGCAAGACTATGCGACACAGCGCGATTTGCCCGCCATTGCCGGCACCAGCAATCTGTCACCCTACCTGGCTATTGGCGTTATCTCTCCCCGCCAGTGTGTCAACCGTCTGCGCGTCGAGTGCCCCGATGTGCTGGAAAATCCGCAAAGCGGTGCTTTCAGTTGGCTTAATGAGCTGATCTGGCGAGAATTTTATCGTCACCTGATGGTAGCGTATCCTGCGTTATGCAAGCACCGTCCCTTTATCGCCTGGACGGATAAGGTATGCTGGCAACGCAACGACGCGGCGTTACTGGCCTGGCAACAGGGCAATACCGGTTACCCGATTGTCGATGCTGCCATGCGTCAGCTCAATCAAACCGGCTGGATGCATAATCGCCTGCGGATGATCGTGGCCAGCTTCCTGGTCAAGGACTTGCTGATCGATTGGCGCGCCGGTGAACAGTATTTCATGTCCCAATTGCTGGATGGCGATCTGGCCGCCAACAACGGTGGCTGGCAGTGGGCCGCCTCTACCGGCACCGATGCCGCACCTTATTTCCGCATCTTTAACCCGACCACTCAGGGCGAACGTTTTGATCCAAAAGGCACTTTTATCCGTAAATGGTTGCCTGAACTGGCGAATGTACCGGACAATGAGCTCCATCAACCCCATCGCTGGGCGGAAAAGCAGCAGCAGGTTCTGAATTATCCGCCGCCGATAGTCCAACACCAGCAGGCTCGGCTGGAGACGTTGGCGGCTTTTGAAGCGGCCAAGCGAGGGGGACATTAAAGTAACAGCAAGGAGCTTCCTGATGATGAAGAAACTACTGGCCTTGTGCCTGGGCGGCTATTCCGCATTGGCCGTGGCCGGTTTTGACGTAGTGGCGCTGGGCGTCGACGGTGGCGTCAGTGACGGTAATCTGACTTCTTATCTGATCCGCAGTGATAACCAGACGCAGTATCTGGCACTGGATGCCGGGACGTTGCTGCCGGGGATTGCCAAAGGGCTGGAAAAGGGCAGTTTTCCGCAGGTCACGCCCGAGCTGGCCGCTCCCTTAACTCCGCAGGGCTATATTTTCCGTCAGCTGATTGGCGGTTACTTCATTAGCCATGGCCATCTGGATCACGTGGCTGGGTTGATCCTTGCTTCACCGGAAGACAGTAAAAAAACCGTTTATGCACAGGCTGATACCGTATTGACGCTGCGCAATCATTATTTTAACTGGAAAGCCTGGCCCAATTTTACCGATGCCGGTAATGGCTCGCGGCTAGGCACTTACCGCTTGCAAACGGTGCGCCCGCTGCAGCGTGTGACTCTGGGCCTGACCGGTTTGAGCGGGGTGATGTACCCACTTAGCCACGATCGCTACCCCTCTTCGATGTTGCTGGTGGCCGACCGTGAAGGGTCATTTGCCTACTTTGGCGATACCGGGCCGGATGCGCTGGAACAGTCACGCAATCTGGATGGCGCCTGGCGCGTACTGGGGCCGCTGATTGAGCAGAAGAAGCTGAAGGGCATGATTATCGAAACCTCTTACCCGAACGAGGTGGATGACAAGCATCTGTATGGACATCTGACCCCGGCCTGGCTACTGAAGGAGCTGAAAAACCTCCAGCAGTACAGCGGCGGAGAGGGATCGTTAAAAGATCTGCCGGTGATCATCAGCCACATCAAGCCCAGCCTGAAACAGGGGGAAGATGTGCGTGCTACCATCAAGCAACAGCTGGATCAGGGCAACGATCTGGGGGTGAAATTTATCCTGATGGAACAGGGCGATCGGCAACAATTTTGAATGAGAGTGAGATGACTATGCATAACCTCGATCTGGAACATCTGATCAACAGCGAACTCAACTGTGCGGCCTTCCAGGACTACGCGCCAAATGGCCTACAGGTGGAAGGGCGGGCACATGTGCAGCGTATCGTGACGGGAGTGACGGCCTGCCAGGCGTTGCTGGATGCGGCGGTGGAACATCAGGCGGATGCCATAGTGGTGCATCATGGTTACTTCTGGAAAAACGAAGCACCCGCGGTGCGCGGCATGAAGCGTAACCGGCTGAAAACTCTGCTGAGCAACGATATCAACCTGTATGGCTACCACTTGCCGCTGGATGCACACCCGGAACTGGGGAATAACGCGCAGTTGGCAAAGGCGTTGGGCATCCGCGTGATCGGTGAGATCGAACCTTTGGTGCCGCACGGCGAATTTGAGCAACCGCTCAGTGCGGGTGAATTGCAACAGCGTATCGAGAGCCGTCTTGGCCGAGCGGTGTTGCACTGTGGCGATAATGCCCCGCAGGCAATCCGTCGGGTGGCCTGGTGTACCGGTGGCGGCCAGGGATTTATCGACAGCGCGGCGCGATTTGGCGTTGATGCGTTTATCAGCGGAGAAGTTTCTGAGCAAACTATTCATACGGCGCGGGAGATGGGCGTGCACTTTTTTGCCGCCGGCCATCACGCGACGGAACGTGGTGGGATCAAGGCGTTAGGCGAGTGGTTAGCGCAACATCACGGCTTTGACGTCACCTTTATCGATATCCCCAATCCGGCCTAATTTGCCTATGGGTTCGGTAAAACGAACCCTTTAGCGCCGCTAATCCCTTATATTCCCGAAGGTTGCTCTCTTGACAGCCGACGTTACGTCCCGCATAACTGATACGCTTTTCAAATAATAAAATACCCTGTGAACTTCAAGTTGCTACCCAGTGACCCGCTCATTCGTTCGTGAGCGGTCAGTCATGCTGCGGCTTGAAACACGACGAGTATAAGGAGATAGGGGTGCAACGAGCACAATATTACCTGCTAGGGGAACGCGCTGTAGTGCTTGAATTGGCACCCCCGGTGACGCTGCAAAGTCAGCAGCGCATCTGGGCATTGGCAGAAAAGTTGAATCACCACACTGACGTACGGGAAGTGGTGCCGGGAATGAATAACCTGACGCTGTTGCTGTATACGCCGCAGGCCGATGCCGAGGCGATGCTGGAGCTGCTGCGTCAAGGATGGGAGGGCAACGAAAGCCTGGTGCCAGAGTCCCGCGATGTCGATATCCCGGTGATCTATGGCGGCGAATATGGCCCCGACCTGGATGAGGTGGCGCGCCATACCAGCATGACGCCGCAACAGGTGGTGGAATGCCATTCGTCCACCGCGTATGTTGTTTATTTCCTGGGCTTCCAACCTGGTTTTACCTATCTGGGGGGGATGCCGGAGCGTCTGGCCACTCCTCGCCGTGCGGAACCCCGCCTGTCTGTTGCTGCGGGTTCTGTCGGGATCGGTGGCGGCCAGACGGGGATCTATCCGCTGGTCACGCCGGGCGGTTGGCAACTGATTGGCCGTACGCCGTTGGCGCTGTTTAATCCGAATGAAATGCCGCCGACGCTGCTGCGCCCAGGCGACAACGTGCGCTTTGTGCCGCAAAAGGGGGGCGTATGCTGAAGATCTTGCGAGCCGGTATTTACACCACCGTCCAGGACCTGGGGCGTAACGGTTTCCGGCGTTTGGGTATCAGCCAGGGCGGTGCTCTGGATATCCCCGCGCTGAAAATAGCCAACCTGCTGGTGGGCAATTCGCCCGAATCGGCTGGGTTGGAGATCACGCTGGGGCAATTCAGTGCCGAATTTACCCATAATGGGTGGATTGCGCTGACCGGTGCGGGCTGCGATGCTCAGTTGGACGGCAAATCTTTATGGACGGGCTGGCGCTATCCGGTAAAAAAAGGCCAGCAACTGACGCTGAAGATGCCTAAACGCGGGATGCGCAGCTATCTGGCGGTGTCTGGCGGCATCAACGTGCCGGAGATGCTGGGCTCACGCAGCACCGATCTGAAAGCGGGCTTTGGTGGATTGGAAGGCCGGCAGTTGAAAGAGGGCGATGTGTTGCCAGCGGGTAAGCCCCAGGCACTGCCGACCACGGTCATCGGCGTGAAACAGCCGCTGTTCAGCAACCGGATCAGAGTGTTGACCGGGCCAGAATATGACGAGTTCAGCCAACAGGCGCAGGACGACTTCTGGCGTACCGCCTGGCAGCTCAGCCCGCAGAGTAACCGCATGGGTTATCGCCTGCACGGCGGCAGCGCCCTGACGCGCACCACTGAACGGGAAATGCTCTCCCACGGCCTGATACCCGGCGTCATCCAGGTCCCACACAACGGCCAGCCGATCGTCTTGATGGCCGATGCTCAGACTACCGGAGGTTACCCGCGAATTGCCTGCGTAATCGAGGCGGATCTCTTCCACTTGGCGCAGATCCGTCTGGGGGATGCGCTTCACTTTATCCCCTGCACCCTGGCAGAGGCGCAGCGCGCCAAGGCCGAGCAGGATCACTTTATTCAACAGATTGCCTGGGGGGTTCAATGATCGTCGATTTGAATGCCGATCTCGGTGAAGGTTGCGCCAATGACGAAGCGCTGTTGCAGTTGGTCAGCTCGGCCAATATTGCCTGCGGCTTCCATGCCGGGGATGCCCAGACCATGCGCCAATCGGTGCGCTGGGCGTTGCAATACGGTGTGGCGATTGGTGCCCATCCCAGTTTCCCGGATCGGGAAAACTTCGGCCGCACTCGGATGCAGTTACCGGTAGAAACGGTGTATGCCCAAGTGGTGTATCAGCTGGGGGCGCTGGCCGCCATTACCCGGGCTGAAGGCGGCGTGATGGCCCATGTGAAACCGCATGGCATGCTCTACAACCAGGCGGCGGTGGAGCCGGAATTGGCGGAAGCCATTGCCCGCGCGGTGTTGGCGGTAGACCCTTCGTTGCGTCTGGTGGGGTTGGCCGGCAGTGAACTGATCCGCGCAGGTGAAAAGCTGGGGTTGGCGACGCGGCAGGAAGTGTTTGCCGATCGCGGCTATCAGGCTGATGGAACATTGGTGCCGCGTGGGCAACCAGGAGCACTGATTGCCAGTGATGAACTGGCATTGCAACAGACGCTGGAAATGGTTCGCCACCAGCGTGTACGAACCGTTGAGGGGGGCTGGGCCTCCGTCAAGGCTGAAACCGTTTGTCTGCACGGCGACGGGGAACATGCACTGGCCTATGCCAGGAAGCTGAGAGAGAGCTTTACTCAGCAGCAGATTGGCGTCAGCGCCGCATAAAAAAATAATGACTACAGCAAACACAACATTGCCCGCAAGACCGAGGGCGACAAGAGGGAAGTGAATATGGAACAAGCGGTAAACCTCTGGCCACTGATAGGCATCGCTGCCATCGTGGTTGGATTTGTATTACGTTTTAACCCGGTGCTGGTGGTGATCGCCGCCGGTATTATCACCGGGCTGGCGGCGTTGATGCCGCTGGATGTCATTTTGGAAAAGCTTGGCGAGGGCTTCCTCAATACCCGTAACCTGCCGCTGATCCTGCTGTTGCCGCTGCCGATTATCGGGCTGTTAGAGCGCCACGGTTTGAAAGAACGTGCGCAGGCGTGGATTGCCAAAATCAAAAGCGCCACCGCCGGGCGTTTACTGATCGTCTACCTGTTTGTGCGTGAAGTAACGGCGGCAATGGGGCTAACCAGCCTGGGCGGCCAACCTCAAATGGTACGTCCGCTGTTGGCACCGATGGCGGAGGGGGCCACGGAAAACCGCTATGGGGAACTGCCGGAACGTGTGCGCTATCGTCTGCGGGCAATGTCTGCCGCGACCGATAACGTCGGGCTGTTCTTTGGTGAAGATATTTTTGTCGCCTTTGGCGCGATCATCTTTATGCATAACTTTATGCTGGAATCCGGCGGCATTCAGACCGAACCGCTGCACATTGCGCTGTGGGGGATCCCAACGGCGATATTTGCCTTCCTGATCCACTCGTTCCGTTTATACCGCATGGACAAACAACTCAACGCTGAACTGAGCAAACTTAACCAGGCTGCGTTGCAGGCCAAGGGAGAAGGCCAATGATATTCCAACAACAATATCTCTATTGGCTGGCGGGGGCGGTATTACTGATCGTCGCCGCAATGTCGTTTCGCGATAAGGCCAACCCACGCCGTATTTCTACCGGCCTGTTCTGGGCCTTATACGGATTGATCTTCCTGGTGGGGGATTGGACCTATGGGCTATTTGGCTCAGGGGCTGAAGCCAAGCGTCAACTGCATATCACCGTGGGCGTATTGGTGGTGGTGATGGCTCTGATCGCCGGTTTTGGCGGTGTGCGTCTTGGTAGCTATCATCAGCGCAGCCAGCAAGAGCGCGAAACCAGTGCCAAACGCTTGGGCAACCGTCTGTTTATCCCGGCGCTGGCGATCCCGGTCGTCACGGTGATCGGCGTGCTGCTGTTCAATAACATCCCGGCCTTGCAACAGGCGGTGTTTGGCAGCGGTAACCACTCCACCTTGATTACCTTGTTCTCCATGACCCTCGGCTGTTTGCTTGGCCTGGTGATTGCGGTGAAGATGACCCGTGAGAAAATGTCGCAGCCAGTGCAGGAAGCTCGTCGTCTGCTGGATTCCATCGGCTGGGCCTTCATCCTGCCGCAAATCCTGGCGACTCTTGGCCTGCTGTTCACCGTTGCGGGCGTTGGCACGGCTATCTCCCATTTAACGCAGGAATACCTGGCGGTAGATAACCGCTTTATCGCCGTAGCGGTGTATGCCATCGGCATGGCCGTATTAACCATGATCATGGGGAACGCGTTTGCGGCTTTCCCGATTGTCACTGCGGGTATAGGTATCCCGATCCTGGTACTGCAACACGGCGGTAACCCCGCGGTGATGGCGGCTATCGGCATGTTCTCCGGCTATTGCGGCACGTTGATGACGCCAATGGCTGCTAACTTTAATATTGTACCGGCAGCGTTACTGGAGTTACCGGACAAGAATGCGGTCATCAAGGCGCAGATACCGACCGGGGTCACGTTGCTGCTGGTTAACGTATTCCTGCTTTATTTCCTGATGTTCCTCTAGGAGAACGCATGCAGAAAGTATTGATTACCGGCTTTGAGCCGTTTGGCGGCGAGCGTGTCAACCCATCCTGGGAGGTGGTGAAGCAGCTTAACGATCTGGAGCTTGGCGGGGCGCACATTATCGCGCGCCAGCTACCTTGCGTCTTCGGTGAGGCATTAACTGTGCTGAACGCGGCCATTGATGAAGTTCAGCCAGCGATGGTACTGGCGATCGGCCAGGCGGGCGGGCGCACTGACATCACGCTGGAGCGCGTCGCTATTAACGTCGATGACGCGCGTATTCCCGACAATCAGGGACAGCAGCCGATCGATCAGGCCATTGTGGCAGATGGTCCTGCGGCCTATTTCAGCACCTTGCCGATCAAGGCGGTGGTGAATGCGATGCGTGAGGCTGGCATTCCGGCCTCGGTATCACAAACCGCCGGGACCTATGTCTGCAACCATGTGATGTACGGTCTGTTGCACCGCTTAAGCGGGCAGCAGGCGGTGAAGGGCGGGTTTATCCATATCCCTTACCTGCCTGAGCAGGCGGCACAGCATCCTGGTGCGCCGAGTATGGCAGCCCAGACGGTGCTGTTTGCTTTGGAAATGGCAATTTCGATCGCCTTGCAGGTGGAGCATGACTTGAAAGTGGTGGGTGGCGCCACGCACTAAGGTCATTTATGCTACCTCCATGTTAACCCTAGGGTTCGGCTTGCCGGACCCTTTTCAATCAAGGAGTTGTCCATGCCAGAAGGGCCGGAGATCCGCCGGGCGGCAGATAAGCTGGCGGCGGTGATGATCGAGCAACCACTGACCGAAGTCTGGTTTGCTTTCCCGCAACTGAAACACTATCAGGCCGAGCTGGTCGGTGAACGTATCACTGCCATCGAACCGCGCGGTAAAGCCTTGTTAACTGATTTCTCCAACGGTTTGACCATGTACAGCCACAACCAGCTTTACGGCGTGTGGAAGGTGGTGCGAGCGGGCGAAACGCCAGAAACCAAGCGCGATCTGCGCGTGCGACTGGAGACGGCCGAGTGGGCGATTTTGTTGTATAGCGCTTCGGATATCACCATTGCGCCGCGCGGTGAGATCGAGCAACACCCGTTC
The DNA here is from genome assembly GCF_019968705.1 of Serratia sp. JSRIV004. Lineage (NCBI taxonomy): Bacteria > Pseudomonadati > Pseudomonadota > Gammaproteobacteria > Enterobacterales > Yersiniaceae > Serratia > Serratia sp. JSRIV004. Next base: position 1,886,954 of record NZ_CP074140.1, read on the forward strand.
TTAAAACGTATTGGTCCTGACGTGCTGGATATGGCTTTGACCGTAGAGCAGGTGGAACAGCGGCTGTTATCGCCGACGTTTTGTAAGCGCCAGTTGGGCGGAATGCTGCTGGATCAGTCTTTTCTGGCTGGCCTGGGCAATTACCTGCGAGCCGAGATTTTGTGGCAGGCAGAACTGGCACCCAAGCATAAGCCGCAGGATCTCACCCCTGATGCGCTGCATCAGTTGGCGCAGGCGCTGTTGGATATTCCACGCATTTCATATCAGACCCGTGGTCAGGTAGATGAAAATCGCCATCACGGTACGCTGTTCAGCTTCAAGGTGTTTCATCGCAGCGGTGAGCCTTGCCCGCGCTGTGGCGCGATGATCGAGAAAACGGCGCTATCTTCGCGGCCGTTCTATTGGTGCCCGGTTTGCCAGCAGTAAGCAATAAAAAACGCTGCCAGTGAGGCAGCGTTAAGTCGATAGGGTCATTAGCCGAGTTGGGGCGACTATGACGCCCCCTGCTAAGCTTACTTTTTAACCTGAGACTTGAACTCACGCTCGGCATAGCCGGTATACAGCTGACGTGGACGAGCGATCTTGATGCCTTCGTCATGCATTTCGTTCCAGTGGGCAATCCAGCCAATGGTACGGGCAATCGCGAAGATCACCGTAAACATGGAAGAAGGAATACCCATCGCTTTCAGGATGATACCTGAATAGAAATCGACGTTCGGGTACAGTTTCTTCTCGATGAAGTACGGGTCGTTCAACGCGATATGTTCCAGTTCCATCGCGACCTGCAGCAGGTTGTCGTCTTTCTTGTTCAGTTCTTTCAGCACTTCGTGACAGGTTTCACGCATCACGGTGGCGCGCGGATCGTAGTTTTTGTACACGCGGTGGCCAAAGCCCATCAGACGGAACGAGTCGTTCTTGTCTTTGGCACGTTTGATGAACTCAGGGATGTGCTCAACGGTTTTGATCTCTTCGAGCATCTTCAGTGCCGCTTCGTTGGCACCGCCGTGCGCTGGCCCCCACAGGGAAGCGATACCGGCCGCAATACAGGCAAACGGGTTGGCACCGGATGAACCGGCGGTACGCACGGTGGAGGTGGACGCGTTCTGCTCATGGTCGGCATGCAGGATCAGAATACGATCCATGGCGCGTTCCAGCACTGGGTTCACCACGTACTCTTCGCAAGGTGTAGCAAACATCATGCGCAGGAAGTTACCGGCGTAGGACAGGTCGTTGCGTGGGTAAACAAACGGCTGGCCAAGGGAATACTTGTAACACATCGCTGCCACGGTAGGCATTTTGGACAGCAGGCGGAACGCGGTGATCTCACGGTGACGTTCATTGTTGACGTCCAGCGCATCGTGATAGAACGCAGCCAGGGCACCTGTTACCCCGCACAGCACCGCCATTGGGTGCGAGTCACGGCGGAAACCACGGAACAGATGGGTGATCTGGTCGTGGATCATGGTGTGACGGGTTACCGTGGTTTTGAAGGTTTCGAACTCTTCAGCACTCGGGGTTTCGCCGTACAGCAGGATGTAGCACACCTCCAGGTAGGAGGACTCTTTTGCCAACTGCTCAATCGGGAAGCCGCGGTGCAGCAGGATACCTTTGTCGCCGTCGATGAACGTGATTTTGGATTCACAGGAAGCGGTAGAAGTAAAGCCGGGATCAAATGTGAAATAACCTTTGGAGCCCAGGGCGCGTACGTCAATAACATCAGGGCCCAGTGAAGGGGTGAGCACGCCCAGTTCGATCGGAGCTTCGCCGTTGTTGATGCTTAGCGTCGCTTTCTTATCAGTCATTTACAGTCTCCTTAACGCCTTATTTTAAAAACCTCTAACAACTGAAATACCTTAAATCTCCGCAGGTTGCCCGCAATAAAGTCGAGCGAACGCTAACTCTGTGAGCGACAGCGCATTTGCGCCGGTAGGGGACAGAGTTTGCACCAGGCGAACAAGACGGGTTAGCAGCCGTTAACGATTCATCGGGATTCGTTATTTTCTTTTAATCATTACCTACGATCTGTTTGGAATGTTAACCACATACACTATCGCTACACTGTTGCATAACTTGTGCTTAGGGGGAAGTGTATCCGGTGACCGCTAGTGCATCATAGGGTTGATTGCTGCCCTATTTGTAATGGAAATGTTGATCTCTTGTCAAATCAGATAATTAATTTCGTGCTAAATGTAATAATCGTGATCTAAATCACTGTTCTGGGGAAATGTGACCAAAGGGATTGTATGGGAATTGTAATAAGAATGTGAACCTCCTATACTGCCGCCAGGTCTCCGGATTACCCTGAAGTAGGAGCACCCAGCGTTATCACTACGCGCCGTTTAAGCACTAGGATGTCGATGTTTGAGCGCGTGAGGTGTAAGAGTGAAAGCTCTTGGACGCTGTCTGATCCCCACCCAGGCCCGGAGGAAGGAAAATAATAAGAGCTGTGTGGGCAAAACCGTGAAAAAACAAAGACCTGTCAATCTGGATCTGCAAACGATCCGGTTTCCTGTAACTGCGATAGCGTCCATCTTACACCGAGTCTCTGGCGTAATTACTTTCGTTGCCGTGGGCATTCTCCTCTGGCTGCTGGGTATCTCTCTCTCTTCTCAAGAGGGCTTCCTGCACGCTGCCGCCATCATGAATAGCTTCTTCGTGAAATTCATTTTCTGGGGGATCCTCACCGCGTTGGCCTATCACATTTGCGGTGGCATTCGTCACTTGTTAATGGATTTTGGCTATATCGAAGAGAGTTTAGCCGCAGGTACCCGTTCTGCCCAGGTGGCGTTCGGTCTGACCGTCGTGCTGTCAATTCTGGCTGGAGTCCTCGTATGGTAAGCAACGTTTCTGCATTAGGACGTAACGGCGTACACGACTGGTTGTTACTGCGTGCTTCCGCCATCGTCATCACCCTGTATGTGCTCTATATCCTGGGCTTCGTCGTTACGGCTCCGGACATCACCTATGAAATCTGGCGCGGCTTCTTCGCCACCTCCATTACGAAAGTATTCACCTTGCTGACATTGCTGTCGATCCTGGTTCACGCCTGGGTGGGAATGTGGCAGGTGCTGACGGACTATATCAAGCCACTGGCGTTACGCCTGGTGCTGCAACTGGCGATTGTCGTCACGTTGCTGGTCTATTTACTGTACGGAACAATCGTCGTGTGGGGTGCTTAAATGAAACTGCCAATCAGAGAGTTTGATGCAGTTGTTATCGGTGCTGGTGGCGCAGGTATGCGCGCGGCGCTGCAGATTTCCCAGGCGGGCTCAACCTGTGCCCTGCTTTCCAAAGTATTCCCGACCCGTTCCCATACCGTGTCTGCACAAGGTGGCATTACCGTAGCCTTGGGCAATAACCACGAAGACAACTGGGAATGGCATATGTACGACACGGTGAAGGGTTCCGACTATATCGGTGACCAGGACGCCATTGAATATATGTGTAAAACCGGCCCGGAAGCGATTCTGGAGTTGGAACACATGGGCCTGCCGTTCTCCCGTCTGGACGATGGCCGCATTTATCAACGCCCGTTTGGCGGCCAGTCACTGAACTTTGGTGGCGAGCAGGCGGCCCGTACCGCTGCGGCGGCGGACCGTACCGGTCACGCGTTGTTGCACACCCTTTATCAGCAGAACCTGAAAAACCACACCACCATCTTCTCCGAGTGGTATGCGCTGGATCTGGTGAAAAACCAGGATGGTGCGGTAGTCGGTACCACCGCTATCTGTATCGAAACCGGTGAAGTCGTGTACTTCAAGGCCAAGGCAACCATTCTGGCTACCGGTGGGGCAGGTCGTATTTACCAATCCACCACCAACGCCCACATCAATACCGGTGACGGTGTCGGTATGGCGCTGCGTGCCGGTGTACCGGTGCAGGATATGGAAATGTGGCAGTTCCACCCAACCGGCATTGCCGGGGCTGGTGTACTGGTCACCGAAGGTTGTCGCGGTGAAGGTGGTTACCTGCTGAACAAACATGGCGAACGTTTCATGGAACGTTATGCGCCAAATGCCAAAGATCTGGCGGGCCGTGACGTAGTGGCACGTTCGATCATGATTGAGATCCGTGAAGGCCGCGGCTGTGACGGTCCTTGGGGCCCACATGCCAAGCTGAAATTGGACCACCTGGGTAAAGAAGTGCTGGAGTCCCGCCTGCCGGGTATTCTGGAACTGTCCCGTACCTTCGCCCACGTCGATCCGGTGAAAGAGCCGATCCCGGTCATTCCAACCTGCCACTATATGATGGGCGGTATTCCGACCAAAGTGACCGGCCAGGCGCTGACCGTGAACGAGAAAGGCGAAGACGTGGTGATCCCGGGCCTGTTCGCGGTAGGTGAAATTGCCTGCGTATCGGTACACGGTGCCAACCGTCTGGGCGGCAACTCGCTGCTGGATCTGGTGGTATTTGGTCGCTCTGCCGGTATGCACCTGCAAGAGTCGTTGGCAGAGCAGGGCGATAGCCGCGAAGCCAGCGAATCGGACGTCGAGGCTTCACTGGATCGTCTGAACCGTTGGAACAACACCCGTTCTGGTGAAGATCCGGTGGAAATTCGTAAGGCACTGCAATCCTGTATGCAGCATAACTTCTCGGTGTTCCGCGAAGGTGATGCGATGGCGAAAGGGTTGGAAGAGCTGAAAGTGATCCGTGAACGTCTGAAGAACGCACGCCTGGATGATACCTCCAGCGAATTCAACACCCAGCGCATCGAATGCCTGGAGTTGGATAACCTGATGGAGACCGCGTATTCCACCGCCGTGTCGGCCAACTTCCGTACCGAGAGCCGTGGCGCGCATAGCCGCTTCGACTTCCCGGAGCGTGACGATGCCAACTGGCTGTGCCATTCGCTGTATCTGCCGCAATCGGAAAGCATGACGCGTCGTGAAGTGAACATGCAACCGAAGCTGCGCGCGGCATTCCCGCCGAAAGTGCGTTCTTACTAATTGCGGAGCTCGATTGATGAAACTTGAATTCTCTATCTATCGCTACAATCCGGATGTCGATAGCGCCCCGCATATGCAGGACTACAGCCTGGAAGCGGAAGAAGGCCGTGACATGATGCTGCTGGATGCGTTGATCCAGCTGAAAGAAAAGGACCCGACCTTATCTTTCCGCCGCTCTTGCCGTGAAGGCGTGTGCGGTTCAGACGGCATCAATATGAACGGTAAGAACGGTCTGGCCTGTATCACCCCGGTCTCGTCGTTGCGTAAAGGCAACAACAAGATTGTGATCCGCCCGCTACCGGGGTTACCGGTGGTACGTGATCTGGTGGTGGATATGGGGCAGTTCTATACCCAGTATGAAAAAATCAAGCCGTTCTTGATTAATGATGGCAAGAATCCTCCGGCGCGTGAGCACCTGCAAACGCCGGATCAGCGGGAAAAACTGGATGGATTGTACGAATGTATTCTCTGTGCCTGTTGCTCCACCTCTTGCCCATCGTTCTGGTGGAACCCTGACAAGTTTGTTGGCCCGGCCGGTCTGTTGGCGGCGTACCGCTTCCTGATCGACAGCCGTGATACGGAAACTGAAGCACGATTGGACGATCTGAACGACGCTTTCAGTGTTTTCCGCTGCCATAGCATTATGAATTGTGTCAGTGTATGTCCTAAGGGCTTGAATCCGACCCGTGCAATTGGTCATATCAAGTCTATGCTGCTGCAACGAGGCGCATAAACAGAACGAGATGCTGCGCCGGTGGCTTTACCGGCGCACATCCCAAGAGGGTATCTCTAAAAACTGACCCGTGATTGTGGTTAAAGGCAATCAGGTTTGTCCCGCCGGTTTTTAGAGGTTCCTTGTATGGGGCCGCAAGGTCCAAAACAGAACGTGCACTTGTATAAGCACGTCTAGTGAACCGTTAAGCGTACCATTACGGTAATTATGTTAACCACGGCGAAAACTGAAGCTTTAAAGCTTAAGGGATCAAAATGCAGAACGGCGCAATGAAGGCCTGGCTGGATTCCTCCTATCTGGCGGGCGCGAACCAGTCCTACATAGAGCAGCTCTATGAAGACTTTTTAACCGATCCGAGTTCCGTTGAAGATAGTTGGCGTTCGATTTTCCAGCAACTACCAACTGCGGGTGTCAAACCCGATCAGCTCCACTCCCAAACGCGAGATTACTTCCGCCGCCTGGCGAAAGATTCTGCTCGTTATAACACCACCATCAACGATCCTGAAACCGATGCCAAGCAGGTCAAGGTATTGCAGCTGATCAACGCCTTCCGCTTCCGTGGGCATCAGCACGCCAACCTCGACCCGTTAGACCTGTGGAAGCAGGAGCGCGTTCCCGATCTCGATCCGGCGTACCACAACCTGACCGAAGCCGACTTCCAGGAAACCTTCAACGTGGGTTCTTTTGCCATCGGCAAAGAAACCATGAAGCTGAGCGATCTGTACGCGGCGCTGAAGCAGACCTACTGCGGTTCGATCGGTGCCGAGTATATGCACATCACCAACACCGAAGAGAAACGCTGGATCCAGCAGCGCATTGAATCGGTAGCGGGGCGTGCCAGCTTCACCACCGATGAGAAACGCCGTTTCCTGAGCGAACTGACGGCGGCCGAAGGGCTGGAGCGTTACCTGGGTGCCAAATTCCCTGGGGCCAAACGCTTCTCGCTGGAAGGTGGCGATGCGCTGGTGCCGATGCTGAAAGAAATGGTGCGTCACGCAGGCAAAAACGGCACGCGTGAAGTGGTGCTGGGCATGGCCCACCGTGGCCGTCTGAACGTGTTGATCAACGTGCTGGGTAAAAAACCGGCCGACCTGTTCGACGAGTTTGCCGGCAAGCATAAAGAACACCTGGGCACCGGTGACGTGAAATATCACCAGGGCTTCTCTTCCGACGTGGAAACCGAAGGCGGCATGGTTCACCTGGCGCTGGCGTTTAACCCGTCGCACCTGGAAATCGTCAGCCCGGTTGTCATGGGGTCTGTACGTGCCCGCCGCGACCGTCTGGACGAAGCGCGCAGCAACATGGTGCTGCCAATCACCATTCATGGTGACGCAGCAATCACCGGGCAGGGCGTGGTTCAGGAAACCCTGAACATGTCGCAGGCTCGCGGTTATGAAGTGGGCGGTACGGTGCGTATCGTCATCAACAACCAGGTTGGCTTCACTACCTCCAACCCGTTGGATGCGCGTTCTACCCAATACTGTACCGATATTGCCAAGATGGTGCAGGCTCCTATCTTCCACGTGAATGCCGATGATCCGGAAGCGGTGGCCTTTGTCACTCGTCTGGCGTTGGATTTCCGTAACACCTTTAAACGTGACGTGATGATCGATCTGGTCTGCTACCGTCGCCATGGGCATAACGAGGCCGATGAGCCAAGTGCTACCCAGCCGGTGATGTACCAGAAGATCAAGAAACACCCAACGCCACGCAAAATCTACGCTGACGTACTGACCGAACAGAAGGTTGCCAGCCTGGAAGATGCCACGGAAATGGTCAACCTGTATCGCGATGCTCTCGATCGCGGTGACTGCGTGGTTGAAGAGTGGCGTCCGATGAACCTGCACTCCTTTACCTGGTCGCCATACCTGAATCATGAGTGGGACGAAGAGTACCCAAGCAAGGTTGAGATGAAGCGCCTGCAGGAACTGGCTCGCCGCATCAGCAGCGTACCGGAAGCGATCGAAATGCAGTCGCGCGTGGCGAAAATCTACGGCGATCGTGCCGAGATGGCCGCAGGCAACAAGCCGTTTGACTGGGGCGCAGCGGAAACGCTGGCTTACGCCACCATGGCTGATGAAGGCATCCCAATCCGTATTTCCGGTGAAGATGCTGGCCGTGGCACCTTCTTCCACCGCCATGCGGTGGTGCACAACCAGAAAAATGGTTCTGTCTATGTCCCGCTGGCGAATATCCACAGCGGCCAGGGCGAATTCAAAGTCTGGGACTCGGTGCTGTCTGAAGAAGCCGTTCTGGCATTCGAATATGGCTACGCCACCGCAGAGCCGCGCACCCTGACCATCTGGGAAGCGCAGTTTGGTGACTTTGCCAACGGTGCTCAGGTCGTGATCGACCAGTTCATCAGCTCCGGTGAGCAGAAATGGGGCCGTATGTGTGGCCTGGTGATGCTGCTGCCGCATGGTTACGAAGGCCAGGGCCCAGAGCACTCCTCTGCGCGTCTGGAACGTTACCTGCAGCTGTGTGCAGAACAGAACATGCAGGTGTGCATCCCGTCCACTCCGGCACAGGTTTACCATATGCTGCGCCGTCAGGCGTTGCGCGGTATGCGCCGTCCGCTGGTGGTGATGTCACCGAAGTCCTTGCTGCGTCATCCGCTGGCAGTCTCTTCCCTGGAAGAGCTGGCAAACGGCACCTTCCAACCGGCCATCGGCGAAATTGACGAGCTGGATGCCAAAGCGGTAAAACGCGTGGTGCTGTGTTCTGGTAAGGTTTATTACGATCTGCTGGAGCAACGCCGCAAGAACGACCAGAAAGACGTGGCCATCGTACGTATCGAGCAGCTGTATCCGTTCCCGCATCAGGCCGTTCAAGCGGTATTGGAACAGTATGCCCACGTGCATGATTTCGTCTGGTGTCAGGAAGAGCCGTTGAACCAGGGTGCCTGGTATTGCAGCCAACACAATTTCCGTGAAGTGATCCCGTTTGGGGCCTCTTTACGTTACGCAGGACGTCCAGCCTCTGCCTCTCCGGCGGTGGGTTATATGTCCGTACACCAGAAGCAGCAGCAGGCTCTGGTGAATGACGCGCTGAATATTGAAGAAAAAATTTAAAGGAAAGCTAATGAGTAGCGTAGATATTCTGGTTCCTGACCTCCCTGAATCCGTTGCCGATGCGACCGTCGCCACCTGGCATAAAAAACCGGGTGACACCGTTCAGCGTGACGAAGTGCTGGTTGAAATTGAAACCGACAAAGTCGTATTGGAAGTGCCTGCCAGTGAAGCCGGCGTACTGGAAGCGATCCTGGAAGACGAAGGCGCAACCGTGACTTCACGTCAGCTTCTCGGGCGTATCCGTCAGGGTGACAGCTCTGGCAAGCCGACCGAAGCGAAAGCTCAGAGCGTTGAATCAACTCCGGCACAGCGTGCAACCGCCAGCCTGGAAGAAGAGAACAACGACGCACTCAGCCCGGCGATCCGCCGCCTGATTGCCGAACACGATCTCGATGCTGCCGCCATCAAAGGCAGCGGCGTGGGTGGCCGTATCACGCGTGAAGACGTAGAAGCGCACCTGGCTGCCAGCAAGAAAGCGGCACCGGCTGCAGCAGCCCCAGCGGCGGCACCTCAGCCAGCCTTGGGCGGTCGTAGCGAAAAACGTGTCCCTATGACCCGCCTGCGCAAACGCGTGGCCGAGCGCCTGTTGGAAGCGAAGAACAGCACCGCGATGCTGACCACCTTCAACGAAATCAACATGCAGCCGATCATGGATCTGCGCAAGCAGTACGGTGAAGCCTTCGAAAAACGCCACGGCGTACGTCTGGGCTTTATGTCCTTCTACATCAAAGCGGTAGTCGAAGCGCTGAAACGCTTCCCGGAAGTGAACGCCTCTATCGACGGCAGCGACGTGGTTTACCACAACTACTTCGATATCAGCATTGCGGTTTCGACCCCGCGCGGCCTGGTAACCCCGGTACTGCGTGACGTTGACTCCATGAGCATGGCGGACATCGAGAAGAAAATCAAAGAGCTGGCGATCAAAGGCCGTGACGGCAAATTGACCGTGGAAGAACTGACCGGCGGTAACTTCACCATTACCAACGGCGGCGTCTTCGGTTCATTGATGTCCACCCCGATCATCAACCCACCGCAGAGCGCCATCCTGGGTATGCACGCCATCAAGGATCGCCCGATGGCGGTCAATGGTCAGGTCGTGATCCAGCCGATGATGTATCTGGCTCTGTCTTACGATCATCGTCTGATCGATGGCAAAGAGTCGGTGAGTTATCTGGTAACGGTGAAAGACATGCTGGAAGATCCGGCTCGTCTGCTGCTGGACGTTTAATCCTTGCAAGGGCGTGGTTTTTGCCGCGCCCACACCCTGTGCTATGTGGCCGATAAGTCATGCGGAATACCGCGAAAGTGACCCGGCTAAAACTTTCTGACCTGAATGGATAGAACATCATGAATTTACACGAATATCAGGCAAAACAGCTGTTTGCTCGGTATGGCATGCCAGCACCAACCGGTTACGCCTGTACCACTCCGCGTGAAGCAGAAGAAGCCGCATCTAAAATCGGCTCCGGCCCGTGGGTGGTAAAATGTCAGGTTCATGCTGGCGGCCGTGGTAAAGCTGGTGGCGTTAAAGTCGTTAACAGCAAAGAAGATATCCGTGCTTTTGCCGAAGCCTGGCTGGGTAAACGCCTGGTGACTTACCAGACCGATGCGCTGGGCCAGCCGGTTCACCAGATCCTGGTAGAAGCGGCCACCGATATCGACAAAGAGCTGTATCTGGGGGCGGTAGTTGACCGTGCCAGCCGTCGCGTAGTGTTTATGGCTTCTACTGAAGGCGGCGTTGAAATTGAGAAAGTTGCGGAAGAGACCCCGGAACTGATCCACAAAATGACCATCGACCCACTGGCAGGCCCACAGCCTTACCAGGGGCGTGAGCTGGCGTTCAAACTGGGCCTGACCGGTAAGCAAGTCGGCCAGTTTGCCAAAATCTTTATGGGCCTGGCAACGTTGTTCCTGGAGCGCGATCTGGCGATGGTTGAGATCAACCCGCTGGTAGTGACCAAGCAGGGCGATCTGATCTGCCTGGACGGTAAGCTGGGTGCCGATGGCAATGCCCTGTTCCGTCAGCCTGAACTGCGTGAAATGCGTGACCTTTCTCAGGAAGACGAGCGTGAATCCCGTGCGGCCCAGTGGGAGCTGAACTATGTTGCCCTCGACGGTAATATCGGTTGCATGGTGAACGGTGCCGGTCTGGCGATGGGTACCATGGACATCGTGAAACTGCACGGTGGCGAACCAGCCAACTTCCTGGATGTAGGCGGTGGCGCAACCAAAGAGCGCGTGACCGAAGCCTTCAAAATCATCCTGTCTGACGACAAGGTGAAAGCGGTGTTGGTGAACATCTTCGGTGGCATCGTGCGTTGCGATCTGATCGCTGACGGTATCATTGGCGCGGTAGCCGAAGTGGGCGTTAACGTCCCGGTGGTCGTGCGCCTGGAAGGGAACAACGCCGAACTGGGCGCCAAGAAACTGGCGGACAGCGGTTTGAATATCATTGCTGCGACCAGCCTGACTGATGCGGCTCAGCAAGTTGTTGCGGCAGTGGAGGGTAAATAATGTCCATTTTAATCGATAAAAACACCAAAGTAATCTGCCAGGGTTTCACCGGTAGCCAGGGTACCTTCCACTCCGAACAAGCTATCGCTTACGGCACCAAAATGGTGGGGGGCGTGACTCCGGGCAAAGGCGGTACTGAGCACCTGGGTCTGCCAGTGTTCAACACCGTGCGTGAAGCTGTTGAAGCGACCGGTGCTACCGCGTCTGTTATCTACGTGCCAGCGCCATTCTGCAAAGACTCCATTCTGGAAGCCATCGATGCAGGCATCAAACTGATCATCACCATCACCGAAGGCATCCCAACTCTGGATATGCTGACCGTGAAAGTGAAGCTGGATGAAGCCGGTGTGCGCATGATCGGCCCGAACTGCCCAGGTGTGATCACCCCGGGCGAATGCAAGATCGGTATCATGCCTGGCCATATTCACCTGCCAGGCAAGGTGGGTATCGTTTCCCGTTCAGGTACTCTGACCTATGAAGCGGTAAAACAAACCACTGACGCCGGTCTGGGGCAGTCTACCTGCGTAGGTATCGGCGGTGACCCGATCCCGGGTTCCAACTTTATCGATATTCTGAAGTTGTTCCAGGAAGATCCGCAGACCGAAGCTATCGTGATGATTGGTGAGATTGGCGGCAGCGCGGAAGAAGAAGCGGCAGCCTATATCAAAGAGCACGTCACCAAGCCGGTAGTCGGCTATATCGCCGGTGTTACTGCACCGAAAGGCAAGCGTATGGGCCATGCTGGCGCCATCATTGCCGGCGGCAAAGGGACTGCGGATGAGAAGTTCGCGGCTCTGGAAGCGGCAGGGGTGAAAACCGTACGCAGCCTGGCTGATATCGGTGATGCAGTGAAGGCGATCCTGAATCGTTAGTACCGTATAGCAAATAATAATATCTCGACATGTTTGGCCGCCTTTGGGCGGCCTTTTTTGTATGTCACTGAGAGAGAAGGGCGTTTTGCAAGGCATTGTTGCTGGAGGTGCGAGCCGACCACTCAGTGCTTGCAGGTTCTGGGATCAACCTCGCAACATGGTCTATGATTACTTAGCAAAAAGCAGATTTGTGAGTTAACTCACTGCAATCGTCATTGGAAATAAAAAGTTAATATCTATCGAATGGTAATGCTGAAGTAATACAATTGGGGGTATTTTAAATTACATTTATTTAACACAAAGATATCAATAAAAAACAATTAAACCATTGCTTAACATGGGCGCTGGGAAATTACAGCAAATTGCGTAATGAGCCTAGCAATAATATGCAGATAGGCTTAAATTGTTTTAGATCAATATTGGCCTGGCTACCTATTTAGGCTGATTTTTGACCTGTAGCCAAAAGTCCAACCTGTGTCACGCAAATACCTATTTATTGTATGGGCTTTGGCGAGTATCATGCCACTGTGTAATTACGGATGGTTGATCTTGTTGCATTTGTTACCCGCTGTCGGTTTTCATTGGTGCGTTTTGCTCCCGTCCCTCGTGGTCTGGCTCTGAACGTGCGGTTGAAAGCGGAGAGGCTGGATCAAATTTTGTTGTGTTTAAGGGCATTCACTGCGGGGCGTTACCGGCTACTCTTTCGGGAGTAATACCGATAACCGCAAGTCGGAGTCTTCCTGCGAGGAGCAAGGAGTCAAGATGTTTGATATTGTCGAACTGTCGCGCTTACAGTTTGCTTTAACGGCGATGTACCACTTCCTATTTGTCCCATTAACGCTGGGTATGGCGTTTTTGCTGGCAATTATGGAAACGGTATATGTGCTGTCCGGCAAACAAATTTATAAAGATATGACCAAATTCTGGGGCAAGTTATTTGCAATCAACTTTGCTCTGGGTGTGGCCACCGGGTTGACCATGGAGTTCCAGTTCGGGACCAACTGGTCATACTTCTCTCATTACGTCGGTGACATCTTCGGGGCCCCGCTGGCTATCGAAGGTCTGATGGCGTTCTTCCTGGAATCGACGCTGGTCGGTCTGTTCTTCTTCGGGTGGGATCGCCTGAGCAAGATCCAGCACATGACGGTCACCTGGTTTGTTGCCCTCGGCTCAAACCTGTCTGCGTTGTGGATCCTGGTCGCCAACGGCTGGATGCAAAACCCAATCGCCTCCGACTTCAACTTTGAAACCATGCGCATGGAGATGCTCAGCTTCTCCGAGCTGGTTTTGAACCCGGTCGCTCAGGTGAAGTTTGTTCACACCGTGGCCTCAGGCTACACCACCGGTGCGATGTTCGTGCTGGGTATCAGCTCCTACTATCTGCTGAAAGGGCGTGACGTTGCTTTTGCCAAGCGTTCGTTCGCCATTGCTGCCAGCTTCGGTATGGCTGCGATCCTTTCTGTTATCGTACTGGGTGATGAATCCGGTTACGAAATGGGGGATGTGCAGAAAACCAAACTGGCTGCCATTGAAGCCGAATGGGAAACTCAACCGGCTCCGGCCGCATTTACCCTGTTCGGCATCCCGAACCAGGAGAAAATGGAGAACTCCTTCGCGATTCAAATTCCTTGGGCGCTCGGCCTGATTGCTACCCGTTCTATCGACACCCCGGTTATCGGCCTGCGCGAACTGATGGCACAGCACCAGGTGCGTATCCGTAACGGTATGAAAGCTTACCAACTGCTGGAAGAACTGCGTGGCGGTAACACCGATCCAGCAGTGCGCACCGCATTCAACGATACCAAACAGGATCTGGGTTACGGCATGCTGCTCAAGCGCTACACCGAAAACGTCACCGACGCGACGGAAGCGCAGATCCAGCAGGCAACCAAAGACTCTATCCCACGCGTTGCTCCACTGTACTTCGCCTTCCGTATCATGGTGGCCTGTGGTGTGCTGATGCTGTTTATTATCGGCCTGTCATTCTTGAGCGTGGTACGTGGTCGTATCGGTCAGAAGAAATGGCTGCTTCGCGCTGCGTTGTTCGGCCTGCCATTACCATGGATTGCCGTTGAAGCGGGCTGGTTCGTGGCGGAGTATGGCCGTCAGCCGTGGGCGATAGGTGAGGTGCTGCCAACCGCAGTCGCCACCTCTTCGCTGACCGCAGGCGACATTCTGTTCTCGATGGGGCTGATATGCGGCTTGTACACCCTGTTCCTGGTGGCTGAAATGTACCTGATGTTCAAGTTTGCACGTCTGGGTCCAAGCAGCCTGAAAACTGGCCGCTACCACTTTGAACAACCGACTGCCGCCGTGCAGGAAGCGCGCTAAACAGGAGTCCAAGATATGTTTGATTACGAAGTACTGCGATTTATCTGGTGGCTCCTGGTTGGCATCCTGCTGATCGGTTTCGCCGTCACCGATGGTTTCGATATGGGTGTCGGTATACTGATGCGCATTATCGGTAAAACCGATACCGAGCGCCGGGTCATGATCAACGCGATTGCCCCGCACTGGGACGGTAACCAGGTGTGGCTGATCACCGCCGGTGGCGCATTGTTCGCCGCCTGGCCAATGGTCTATGCTGCCGCGTTCTCTGGTTTCTATGTGGCCATGATCCTGGTGCTGGCTGCCTTGTTCTTCCGCCCGGTCGGTTTTGACTACCGCTCGAAGCTGGAGAACAGCACCTGGCGTAACATGTGGGACTGGGGCATCTTTGTCGGTAGCTTCGTGCCTGCGGTGGTGTTCGGCGTGGCGTTCGGTAACCTGTTACAGGGCGTACCGTTCCATATCGATGAATATCTGCGTCTGTTCTATACCGGCAACTTCTTCCAACTGTTGAACCCGTTTGGTTTGCTGGCCGGTATTGTCAGCCTGACCATGCTGGTGACCCAGGGGGCCACCTACCTGCAGATGCGTACCACTGCCGAGATTCACCTGCGCTCACGCGCTGCAGCGCAGATTTCTGCGCTGGTGATGGGCGTATGCTTCCTGTTGGCGGGTATCTGGCTGGTGAAAGGTATCGACGGTTTCGTGATCACCTCAGCACTGGATACGGCAGCGGAATCCAACCCACTGCGTAAAGAAGTCGCTCATCAGGCGGGTGCCTGGTTGATCAACTTCAACAAGTATCCATCCCTGTGGGCACTGCCGGCGTTGGGCGTGGTTCTGCCACTGTTCACTATCCTGTTTGCCCGTTTGGACAAAGCTGCGATGGCGTTCCTGAGTTCATCACTGACGATTGCCTGTGTGATCCTGACGGCTGGGGTAACCATGTTCCCGTTCGTTATGCCATCAAGCACCGTGCCTAACGTCAGCCTGACCATGTGGGATGCGACTTCCAGCCTGTTCACACTGCAGGTGATGACCGTTGTTGCCATTATCTTCGTGCCAATCGTTCTGGCGTACACCGCTTGGGCGTACTACAAAATGTTTGGGCGTCTGGATAAGAACTTCATCGAAAAAAATAAGCATTCGCTGTACTAAGCAAAAGGAGCTAAACCATGTGGTATTTTGCCTGGATCCTCGGAACGCTTCTTGCCTGTGCCTTCGGTATCATCACGGCGCTGGCGCTTGAGCACAGTGAAGATTCAAAAGCGCAGCAAGACGGTAAGTGATGAGTTCGTCACTGGTGGATAAGCTGTACGCTATCACCGACAAGGGCCCGGTTCGGGCCCTTTCATTGGTGCTGGCGGTGATTTTGGCGGGATGTATCTTTTGGGATCCTAGCCGCTTTGCAGCACGTACCAGCTCATTAGAGATTTGGCAGGGTATCTTGCTGATCTGGGCAGTATGTGCAGGCATTGTTCACGGTGTCGGCTTCCGATCACAGAGCACGTTTTGGCGTGCATTTTTCGCGCCATTACCTGCAATTGTGATCCTGGCCGCAGGATTACTTTACGTTTCTTTATAATCTATTACGCATCCCCCCGGTTATGGGCCGTTCAGGCCCATAATTATTTTCATTCCCATTCAGTAACCCATTCCCAACCCGATCCGTCTTGCGTATAGTAGCAATCGTTCAATTGCCTTGGTTTGGAAGTCTCGTGAGTAATAAGTTGTTTCGATGGCCGGTTCGTGTTTACTTTGAAGACACCGATGCCGGTGGTGTGGTCTACCATGCCCGTTACGTCGCTTTTTATGAAAGAGCGCGCACCGAGATGCTGCGTCAACATAACTTTCATCAACAGCAGCTGCTCAGTGAAGAACATGTCGCTTTCGCTGTCCGGCGTATGACGGTGGATTATCTGTCACCAGCTCGTCTTGACGATCTGCTGGAAGTGCAGAGCAAAATCACTTCAATACGCGGGGCTTCTCTTACGTTTGCTCAACGCATTGTTAATTCTGACGGTACTCTCTTGAGTCAGGCCGATGTATTGATTGCATGCATTGATCCACACCAAATGAAGCCGATAGCGCTTCCTAAGTCTATTGTCGCGGAGTTTAAGCAGTGACTGACATGAACATCCTAGATCTATTCTTGAAGGCGAGCCTGCTGGTCAAGTTTATCATGCTGATTTTGATATGCTTTTCAGTGGCCTCTTGGGCGATTATCATCCAGCGTACCCGCATCCTCAATGCGGCCACTCGCGACGCCGAAGCCTTCGAAGACAAATTCTGGTCTGGTATCGAGCTTTCTCGTCTGTATCAGGAAAGCCAGGCGCGTCGCGATAGCCTGACTGGCTCAGAGCAGATTTTCCATTCCGGTTTCAAAGAGTTTGCCCGTTTGCACCGCGCTAACAGCCATGCGCCGGAGTCGGTGATCGAAGGCGCAACGCGTGCGATGCGTATTTCGATGAATCGTGAGCTGGAAACGCTGGAAAACCATATTCCTTTCCTCGGCACCGTGGGTTCCATCAGCCCGTATATCGGCCTGTTTGGTACCGTGTGGGGGATCATGCACGCCTTTATCGCCTTGGGTGCGGTAAAACAAGCCACCTTGCAGATGGTAGCACCGGGTATCGCCGAAGCGTTGATCGCTACGGCCATCGGTCTGTTTGCCGCGATCCCTGCCGTTATGGCCTATAACCGCCTAAATCAGCGCGTTAACAAGCTTGAGCAGAATTACGACAACTTTATGGAAGAGTTCACCGCTATTCTGCATCGTCAGGCCTTCTCCAGCGACAGCAAATAAGAAGTAGGAGGGTAGCATGGCGAGAGTTCGTGGTCGTAACAAGCGTGAGCTGAAGTCGGAAATCAACATTGTTCCGCTGCTGGACGTCTTGTTGGTGCTGTTGCTGATCTTTATGGCAACTGCGCCAATCATCACCCAAAGCGTTGAAGTTGATTTGCCTGATGCCACCGATTCCAAGACGGTGTCCAGCGACGATAATCCACCGGTGATCCTTGAAGTTTCCGGCGTAGGTCAGTACACCCTGGTGGTGGATCACAACCGTATGGAGCTGTTGCCGCCTGAGCAGGTGGCGGCCGAAGCCAAGTCGCGTCTGGCAGCTAATCCGAAGACGGTGTTTTTGATCGGTGGGGCCAAGGAAGTACCGTACGATGAGATTATCAAGGCATTGAATATTCTGCATCAGGCGGGTGTCGCTTCCGTAGGGTTGATGACCCAGCCAATCTAACCGTAAGGTCAGTGGCAACCCGGTTCCTGCCCTGTGGCGCAGGAACCCCGTTTAAGCAGCAGTTTTTGGGATTCTATTTTGGTAAAGGCAACTGAGCAAAATGATAAGCTGAACCGCTCCGTGATTGTATCGGTGGTTTTGCACATTCTATTGATTGCCCTGTTGATTTGGGGTTCGCTGTACGAAAATACTGAAATGAGTAGTGCAGGCGGCGGCGGTGATGGTTCCGTGGTCGGGGCCGTGATGGTCGATCCAGGGGCGGTGGTAGAGCAGTACAATCGCCAACAGCAACAGAGCAGCGATGCACAGCGTGCAGAAAAGCAGCGCCAGAAGAAGGCGGAGCAGCAGGCTGAAGAGCTGCAGCAGAAGCAGGCGGCGGAACAGCAGCGCCTGAAAGAATTGGAACAAGAGCGTTTGGCCGCGCAGGAAAAAGCCGCGCAGGACGCCAAGGCACAGGCCGAACAGCAGAAGAAAGCTGCCGAGCAGCAACAACAGGCCGCTGAGCAGCAGAAAGCAGCAGAAGCCGCTGCGGCGAAGGCCAAAGAACAACAGAAGGCAGCCGAGCAAGCTGCGGCGAAAGCCAAAGCCGAGGCGGATAAAATAGCCAAGGCGCAGGCAGACGCACAGAAGAAAGCCGAAGCGGAAGCCAAGAAAGAAGCTGCCGCTGCCGCCGCTGCTAAAAAGCAGGCGGAAGAGGCGAAGAAAGAAGCCGCCGCTGCCGCAGAACAGAAGGCTGCTGAAGCCGCAGAGAAGAAAGCGGCCGCAGAAGAAGCGAAAAAAGCCGCCGCTGCCGAGAAGGCTGCTGCTGCCAAGAAAGCCGCAGATGCCAAGAAGAAGGCCGCAGCTGAAGCAGCTAAACAGTCTGCTGATGTAGATGATTTATTCGGTAGCTTGGCCGATGGCAAAAATGCGCCGAAAGGTGGCGGTGCCAAGGCTAAAGGTGACGGTAAACCGGCAGGGCAGGGTAATGCCAAAACTGCGGGGGCAAGCGGTGCCGAGATTAATGGTTACCTGGGGCAGATTACCGCCGCAATACAGAGCAAGTTTTACGATGCCGATCTTTACAAAGGAAGGACCTGCGATTTACGGATTAAATTGGCACCGGATGGCTTGTTGATTGATGTTAAGGCTGAAGGTGGGGATCCTGCCTTGTGTCAGGCCGCATTGGCGGCAGCTAAGCAGGCTCGTATTCCAAAGCCACCTAGCCAGGCGGTGTATGAGGCGTTTAAGAATGCTCCTCTTACATTTAAGCCTCAATAATGATTGTCTTAAACCGAGTTAAACGCATGGATGTACCAAGGTAACCAACAGGGAATATGTAGTGTTGTTGGCGTTGGTTTGTTAAAATTCTGCTAAATTATCGCAGGCATACCGCCTGGATAAGGGAGATGAGATGAAGCAGGCATTTCGAGTAGCGTTAGGTCTTATTGTTCTGTGGGCATCCGTGCTGCATGCGGAAGTTCGCATTGAAATCACCCAAGGGGTCGACTCCGCTCGCCCGATTGGCGTGGTGCCATTTAAATGGGCGGGCCCAGGCACGCCTCCGGAAGATGTTGGCCAGATCGTTGGTGCAGATCTCCGTAACAGTGGCAAATTCAACCCGATTGATGTGGCACGTATGCCGCAGCAACCTACCACCGCGTCTGAAGTGACGCCGGCGGCCTGGACTGCGCTGGGCATCGACGCCGTAGTGGTTGGCCAGGTTCAGCCTGGTGCCGACGGCAGCTATCTGGTTTCCTACCAGTTGGTCGATACTTCAGGTTCGCCTGGCACCGTATTGGCACAAAACCAGTTTAAAGTGACCAAACAGTGGCTGCGTTATGCGGCTCATACCGCCAGCGATGGCGTGTTTGAGAAGCTGACCGGTATCAAGGGCGCATTCCGTACCCGCATCGCTTACGTGGTGCAGACCAACGGCGGGAAATTCCCGTACGAACTGCGCGTATCGGATTACGACGGCTATAACCAGGTTCCAGTGCATCGTTCACCAGAGCCACTGATGTCACCGGCCTGGTCGCCGGATGGCAGCAAACTGGCCTACGTGACCTTTGAGAGCGGTAAATCAGCGCTGGTGATCCAGAACCTGTCTGATGGCGCAATCCGTCAGGTAGCTTCGTTCCCTCGTCACAACGGTGCACCTGCCTTCTCTCCAGACGGTAGCCGCCTGGCATTCGCGCTGTCCAAAAGTGGCAGTCTGAATCTGTATGTGATGAACCTGGGTTCTGGCCAAATCAGCCAGATCACCGATGGCCGTAGCAACAACACTGAACCGAGCTGGTTCCCAGATGGTCAATCTCTGGCTTATACCTCTGACCAGGGCGGTCGCCCACAGATTTATAAGGTTGGCGCTAACGGCGGCGCACCACAGCGTCTGACCTGGGAAGGTGCCCAGAATCAGGACTCTGATGTCAGCTTCGACGGTAAATTCCTGGTGATGGTGAGCTCCAACAATGGAGTTCAGCATATCGCCAAACAAGATCTTGGATCGGGAGCCGTTCAAATGTTAACGGACACGTTCCTGGATGAAACGCCTAGTATCGCACCAAACGGCACCATGGTGATCTATAGCTCCACGCAAGGTATGGGCTCCGTGCTGCAGTTGGTATCGACTGATGGGCGCTTCAAAGCGCGTCTTCCGGCAACCGATGGACAGGTCAAATTCCCTGCCTGGTCGCCGTATCTGTGATGCATGTTTAAAATATGTATGGCAAAAACTATAAAAGGATCAAAGAAATGCAACTGAACAAAGTGCTGAAAGGGCTTCTGCTGGCACTGCCAGTTCTGGCTGTAGCAGCTTGTAGTTCTAACAAAAGCGCTAATAACGATCAATCCGGTATGGGCGCTGGCACTGGTACAGAAAACGGCAGCAGCAACCTGTCTTCTGAAGAACAAGCACGTCTGCAGATGCAAGAACTGCAACGTAACAACATTGTTTACTTCGGCCTGGACAAATATGACGTCAGCTCTGAGTTCGCTCAGATGCTGGATGCGCATGCTGCTTTCCTGCGTAACAACCCATCCTACAAAGTGACTGTTGAAGGTCACGCGGATGAGCGCGGCACGCCAGAATACAACATCGCTCTGGGTGAGCGTCGTGCTAACGCAGTTAAAATGTACCTGCAAGGCAAAGGCGTTTCTGCTGACCAAATCTCTATCGTTTCTTACGGTAAAGAAAAACCAGCAGTACTGGGCCACGACGAAGCAGCCTATGCTAAAAACCGTCGTGCCGTTCTGGTTTACTAAGAGAATCGCATGAACAGTAACTTCAGACGTCACCTGTTGAGTCTGGCGTTACTGGTTGGCGTAGCGGTCCCATGGGCCGCTACTGCCCAAGCGCCAATCAGTAATGTCGGGTCCGGCTCGGTCGAAGACCGTGTCACATCACTTGAGCGTATCAGTAATGCTCAGGGCCAGCTTTTAAACCAACTCCAGCAACAACTCTCTGACAACCAACGCGATATCGATACGCTCCGTGGGCAGATCCAGGAAAGTCAGTATCAGTTGAATCAGGTGGTTGAACGCCAGAAACAGATCTATCAACAGATGGATAGCCTTAGCCAGGGTGGCGCACAGAATTCCGCTGGTGCAGCAGCGGGGGCCGCAGGTGGTACAGCCGCCGCGGCGTCCTCTGACGGTGCTGGCAGCGCCCCTGCGGGTGCGACAGCCGCTGCGGCTAGTACGGGCGATGAAAACAGCGACTACAACGCCGCTGTTTCACTGGCGCTGGAAAAAAAGCAGTATGACCAGGCGATCTCCGCTTTTCAGGCTTTCATAAAGCAGTATTCGAAATCCACTTACCTGCCTAATGCCAACTATTGGCTGGGCCAGTTGTACTACAACAAGGGTAAGAAGGAGGACGCGGCATACTATTATGCAGTGGTGGTTAAGAGTTACCCAAAATCACCCAAGGCGCCGGACGCGATGTATAAAGTTGGGGTGATCATGCAGGAAAAAGGGCAGGCTGATAAAGCCAAAGCCGTTTACCAGCAGGTGATCAAATCGTACCCGACCAGCGATGCGGCCAAGCAGGCCAAGAAACGCGAAGCGAGTTTGTAAGTAAAAATCGAGCCCAGAAGTTAGTCGATTTGACCGAATTCTGGGCTCATTCGCGTGAAGAACAAGCAGTTGAACCTATTGCGCCAAAATTTAGGTTGCGCTGCTGAGATAAATTAGTAATATATGCCGCCGTTGCCAAGACAACTTGCAAGATGTTAAAGCAGCTAGGAAATTGGGTCGTTAGCTCAGTTGGTAGAGCAGTTGACTTTTAATCAATTGGTCGCAGGTTCGAATCCTGCACGACCCACCAATTTCTAAAGTAGTAACCACGACAGTGGGTGATTAGCTCAGTTGGTAGAGCATCTCCTTTACACGGAGGGGGTCGGCGGTTCGAGCCCGTCATCACCCACCACTACAGTGGGTCGTTAGCTCAGTTGGTAGAGCAGTTGACTTTTAATCAATTGGTCGCAGGTTCGAATCCTGCACGACCCACCAATTCTTAATGGGTTGGTAAAACTGGAATCGTGAAGGATGTTTAGTGGAATTAGTTCCACGTAAATCATCTATTTCGACAATACAGTCCTCCATTCTGTATTCATAGTTCAGAAGTAAACCACGTCAGTGGGTCGTTAGCTCAGTTGGTAGAGCAGTTGACTTTTAATCAATTGGTCGCAGGTTCGAATCCTGCACGACCCACCATTTTAAGATTTAGCAGTAAACCACATCAGTGGGTCGTTAGCTCAGTTGGTAGAGCAGTTGACTTTTAATCAATTGGTCGCAGGTTCGAATCCTGCACGACCCACCATCTTCAAGAATTCTCAATAATAAAATCCCAGCAATAAAATCGCATATCGCACCAGTCGTGCGGGTGAGATCCTGCGTTCAGGTTCGAGTCTCGCTTGCGAGACAACGGCGGCAGCGGTCATCCTGCCAGAACCACTCTCCCACAAATCACTGCTCCTAGCCGTTATCTTTTGAGCTCAAAGCTTCTCATTTCAAGCAAAATTTCAGCGCATTAAACAAATCTATCCATAGAAAGAAATGTTAAGCGACTTTTAGTCAAAAATTAGGTATTTTGTTTAGTATATAAAACGAGGCGGTTGAGCAAGCGGCAAGATACAGCCTAAAAAGCAGACCCACAGCCTAGCATAGAGATAACAGCGATGAGTGAAATGTTTGATGTCAATGCGGCGATATATCCATTCCCGCCGAAACCGGTGCCGTTAGACGTCGCAGAGAAGGCTTTTTATCGGCAGAAGATCAAAACCTTGCTCAAGCAGCGTGATGCGGTCCTGGTAGCCCATTACTACACCGATCCGGAGATCCAGGCGCTGGCCGAAGAGACCGGCGGTTGCGTCGCCGATTCACTGGAGATGGCGCGTTTCGGCAGCCAACATCCTGCGTCTACTTTGCTGGTTGCTGGCGTGCGTTTTATGGGGGAGACGGCCAAAATCCTCAGCCCGGAAAAACAGGTGCTGATGCCAACGCTGCATGCCGAGTGCTCGCTGGACCTCGGTTGTCCTGAGGCAGAGTTCGCCGCGTTCTGCGATAGCCATCCAGATCGGACCGTGGTGGTGTACGCCAATACCTCAGCAGCCGTCAAAGCGCGTGCCGATTGGGTGGTTACTTCCAGCATTGCCGTTGAGCTGATTGAACATCTCGATAGCCTGGGGGAGAAAATCATCTGGGCGCCGGATCGCCATCTGGGCAATTATGTGCAGAAGCAGACTGGGGCGGACGTGCTGTGCTGGCAGGGGGCCTGTATCGTCCATGACGAGTTTAAAACCCAGGCGCTGATACGTATGAAAGCCTTATACCCGGAGGCTGCGATACTGGTGCATCCAGAGTCACCGCAGGCGATCGTCGATCTGGCTGATGCCGTCGGTTCGACCAGCCAACTGATCCAGGCGGCGGTAACCTTGCCCAACCGGCAACTGATCGTGGCCACCGATCGCGGCATTTTCTACAAGATGCAGCAAGCTTGTCCGGATAAAGAACTGTTTGAAGCTCCTACTGCCGGTGAGGGGGCCACCTGTCGTAGCTGTGCCCACTGCCCGTGGATGGCGATGAACGGCCTGAAGGCTATTGCCGAAGGGCTGGAACAAGGGGGCTCACAGCATGAGATTTTTGTTGATGGCGCACTGCGTGACAAGGCGCTGATCCCGCTCAACCGCATGCTGGACTTTGCAGCGCAGTTGAAAATGCAGGTTAAAGGCAACGCCTGAATCCAGGCTTACGTTTTTTAAGGAATAGACATGAGCTTTTTCAGCACCGGCAACATTCTGGTCCATATTCCGATTGGCGCAGGGGGTTATGACCTGTCGTGGATTGAGGCCATCGGCACGCTGTTTGGTTTACTCTGTATCTGGTATGCCAGCAAAGAGAAAATCATCAACTATCTGTTTGGCCTGATCAACGTCACGCTGTTTGCGGTGATCTTCTTTCAGATCCAACTGTACGCCAGCCTGTTGCTGCAACTGTTTTTCTTCGTGGCCAATATTTACGGCTGGTACGCCTGGAGCCGTCAGACGCAGGATAATCAGGCCGAATTGCAGATCCGTTGGTTGCCGCTGCCTAAAGCATTGGCATGGGGGGCGGTGTGCGTGGTTGGTATTGCGTTGATGACGTTTAATATCGACCGGGTATTTGCCTATCTGACGCAAATTGCGGTGGCGGTGATGCAGGGGCTGGGTCTTAACGTACAGATGCCAGAACTGCAACCGGATGCTTTCCCGTTCTGGGATTCGGCCATGATGGTGTTGTCCATCGTCGCCATGATCCTGATGACGCGCAAGTACGTCGAAAACTGGCTGCTGTGGGTAGTGATTGATGTGATCAGCGTGGCGATCTTTGCTTACCAGGGCGTGTACGCCATGGCGCTGGAATACGTCATCTTGACGCTGATTGCGCTCAATGGCTCCTGGCTATGGATACGCAGCGCCGCGAAGAATTACTCCCAGCCGTTTTCTTCAGCACCTTAATACGTCAGGGGCGTAACCAGCGCCCCTGGATGTTAATGATGATGCCCCAGATGACTGGAGTGTGAGTGGTCACTCGCAATGCCGCAGTCAGGGGTATCACAATGCTGGTACTCCATCTGGATCGTCGCATGGCCAATCTGGTAATGATCCAGCAAATAGGCCTGGATGCGGCGTAACAGCCCGTCATGATCGTGTGGCGGGATCACTTGGGCGTGGAGCGTCATCAGCTTTTGCTCGCCAATCTGCCAGACATGCACGTGATGGATGTTACGGACTTCCGGAATATTCAGGCACAGATCCTTTTGCAGCTTATTGATATCTATCTCCTGCGGTGTTCCCTCCAGCAGTTCATGGAAACTCTCCTTCAGCAGGCGCCAGGCGCTGCGCAATACCAGGCAGGAAACCAGGACCGAGAGTATCGGATCGATGGGGGTCCAGCCGGTAGTCAGAATGATGATGGCTGCAGCGATCGCCCCGACTGAGCCGAGCAGGTCGCCAAGAACATGTAGGGCGGCGGCACGCACGTTGATATTTTTCTCTTCATTGCCGCGGTGCAGCAGCCAGAAGGCGAACAGGTTAGCCAGCAGACCTGCTACGGCGATCACCAGCATTGGGGTACCCATCACTGGCTGTGGTTCGAAGAAACGCCGTACGGCCTCCCACAGGATGAATACGACGATCAGCAGTAATGCGGCAGCATTGATAAAGGCGGCCAACGTGGTCAGGCGCAGATAGCCAAAAGTATGGCGGGCGTTGGGTTTTCGCTGTGAGAAGTGCACCGCCATCAGCGCGACGAGCAGGGCTGCGGAATCCGTCAGCATATGCCCGGCGTCTGCCAGCAGCGCTAGTGAGCCAGAAAGCAACCCGCCCACGGCCTCGACAACCATGAAGAGGGTGGTGACTAAAAATGCGGCTAGTAGGCGCTTACTGTTGCCGTCTTTAGGTTGATGGACATGGGAAGCTCCAGTCATTACTTATCCTTATTGCAAAGTTTGTCGGGTGCCAAAGTCCAATCTTGGCCGTTACTTAGCTCATTATAGGCTGCCCTGGTAGAGAGCTGAATATTTGCCGATGGTGATTATGGGATCTAAAGGTGATTTACAGCGCAAGCCTCACAAGCTAGATTGGTGAAATCTACTCTACGCGCTGTGCGATACACCCGATACCGAATGGAAAAGTGATGAATTACCAAAACGACGACTTACGCATTAAAGAAATCAAGGAACTCCTGCCGCCGGTGGCCCTGTTGGAAAAGTTTCCGGCTTCGGCTCAGGCAGCAGAGACGGTGTCACTGGCTCGCCAATCGATCCACAACATCCTGCGTGGCAATGACGATCGCCTGTTGGTGGTGATTGGGCCTTGTTCCATTCACGATACCAAAGCGGCGAAAGAGTATGCCGCGCGCCTGATGACCCTGCGCCAGGAGCTCAACGGTGAGCTGGAAGTAGTGATGCGCGTCTATTTTGAAAAACCACGTACCACCGTTGGCTGGAAAGGGCTGATCAACGATCCGCAAATGGATAACAGCTTCCAGATTAACGAAGGCCTGCGCCTGGCGCGTAAGCTGCTGTTGGATATCAATGACGGCGGTTTGCCTGCTGCGGGCGAGTTCCTGGATATGATCACTCCGCAATACCTGGCAGATTTGATGAGCTGGGGAGCGATCGGCGCACGCACCACGGAATCTCAGGTGCATCGTGAACTGGCCTCTGGCCTGTCTTGCCCTGTGGGCTTCAAAAACGGCACCGACGGCACCATCAAAGTCGCGATCGATGCTATCAATGCCGCTGGCGCACCGCACTGTTTCCTGTCCGTCACCAAATGGGGTCATTCCGCGATTGTTAACACCAGCGGCAATGGCGACTGCCACATTATTCTGCGTGGTGGCAAAGAGCCAAACTACAGCGCGGCCCATGTGAAAGAAGTGAAAGAGGGGCTGGCCAAAGCGGGCCTGCCTGCACAGGTGATGATCGACTTCAGCCACGCCAACAGCAGCAAGCAGTTTAAAAAACAGCTGGAGGTGAACGCGGACGTTTGCCAGCAGCTGCGTGGTGGTGAAAAAGCCATTATCGGGGTGATGATCGAAAGCCACCTGGTGGAAGGAAATCAAAACCTGGAAAGCGGCGAGCCGCTGGTTTACGGCAAAAGCGTGACCGATGCCTGTATTGGCTGGGAAGATACCGAAACCGTACTGCGCGATCTGGCCGCAGCGGTGAAGGCGCGCCGTAGCCGATAAGCTATCCATGTTTGTAGCCCTGCAGCATTGCTGCGGGGCCAAGCCTGGTGAGTATCCTTTAGCAATAATAACACCAGAATAAAATCTGAAATTATACTAATTTCGTGGAGCATTCCTCGTTCTGCTGCTCCTTTTCTGATAATGTCACCAGCCATAGTTTTTATTTGCAGGAAAAATCTTATTTGTCCCAATGCTGTTTTCATCTCGCGCAACTGTTACTAGTCACACACAATTTGCTCTTGCTGCGTAGTATGATTATGATGATGCGTTTTTTACAACCAAAATACCCAATCTAAAAATAAGGGTATGATGGTTAATGACTTTAATTTCAGGATGAATAGCTGATGGAAAACAATAGTTCTCGGCATCAAATTTATTTTCGTGGTACGGGCGGGGAGTATTTCGCAATCTGGCTGGTTAACATATTACTGACGGCTATTACGTTGGGAATATACTCAGCCTGGGCAACGGTGCGTCGTCGCCGATATTTTTATGGTAATACCGAATTGAATGGCGACCGCTTTGATTACCACGCGCAGCCAATGCAAATCCTCAAGGGCCGTCTGCTGGTGATTGGCGCCGTGATCCTGTTCTATATTCTTTTATTTATCAACCCGTTGCTTGGCATGATTGCCATGCTGGTACTCCTTGCGTTGATCCCTTGGGTTATTATTCGTAGCTGGCGTTATAACGCTATTATGTCTAGCTATCGTGGTGTTCGCTTCAATTACTTATGCCAGACCGGGCGCGCTTACTGGGTATTACTGTTCTGCCCGATACTGCTAGTGATTGGTCTGTATGCGGTTATGATCGTATTGGGTTTGATTGGTAGCAGTCTGGGCAGCCCGACTGCGATCCTTGTGCTGGCAGCTATTACGGTCATCCTGTTTGTACCGATGCTGGCCGCTATCAATGGTATCCTGGCTACCCTGCAACATGATCTGTATGTGAACAACCTGCGTTTTGGCACTTCCCCCTTTGTGGCCGAATTCAAGAAAGCAGAGTTTATTAAGATTGCACTGTTCAGCCTGCTGATCTTCTTGCCATTCCTGGTCATTGCCTTGGTCTTGGTTGGCTCGTTCTTTGTCAGCTTATTCCAAATGGCGCTGTTTGGCGGTATGTCCGATGCAATGTTACAAGCTCAGATGGCAAATAATATTGGTAGCCTGTTCATGATGATGTTGGTGCTGTTGCTAGGTGTGATGGTTTCCAGCAGTTATATGGTTGTCGCTCAGCGTAACTACGTGTTTAACCAAACCACCTTACAAGGTGAGGTTAAACTGCGTTCTTCCATGCAGACTCTGCCGTATATGGGACTGTTGATCACCAACAGCCTGATCACCGTGTTCTCATTGGGCCTTGCAGCTCCGGTGGCACACGTACGCCATGCTCGCTATATTGCTGAGTCAACTCAGGTTGAAGGTGATCTGTCGCTGTTGTCGGTACAGGCTCATCACGATACGGCCAATACCGCTATCGCTGAAGAAGCCGTACAGGCGCTCGATCTGGGCACCAGTTTTTGAGTAAAGACTGATGATCCTTGAAGGACACTACCAGTGCCCTGGCCGGGCCGCCCAACAGGCGGCCCGGCTGCTGTTAAACGATATGGGTGATGGGGTAACGCTGCAACATGATGGTGAACATCGCTATTTTTCTTTAGCGCAAATTTCCGTTTCCGATTCATTGGGCCGCATTCCGCTGACCTTGACCTTCCCAGACGGTGGACGATTTGTACCTGCCGATGATGCGTCATTCCGCCAGTGGTTTTATCAACGCCGTTCACCGGGGTTGGTGCACCGCTTAGAGCGTTATAAGCGTGGCGTGTTGCTGACGTTGTTGCTAACCGTTTTGTTGACCCTGGCCTATGTTTTCCTGGTTCTCCCTTGGGCGAGCAGTGAAATCGCCATGCGCATTCCTACCGCGGCGGAACAGAAGCTGGGTAAACATACGCTCGATTTCCTGCAAACCAGTGGCTTCAAGCCGTCGCAATTGCCTGCCGAGAAACAGCAGGCGATACAGAAGCTATTCTTGCAGGTGATGCCGGAGCAGATGCGGCACGAGCGCACTCCGCTCAAATTGAAATTGCTGGCGGTGCCAGAGGTTGCCAATGCGTTCATGTTACCTGACGGGACTTTGGTGATCACCGACGATCTTGCCAAGTTGGCGGCCAATGAAGACGGCCTGGCTGCGGTGATGCTCCATGAAATGGGACATCATGCGTACCGTCATCCCATGCGTATGGTGGTGCGTTCATCCCTGGTGGCCCTGACGTTTATGTGGATGACCGGCGATGTCAGCGGCATCGGCGATACTTTGCTGCAATCGGCCTCATTTATGCATGAAATGCAGTTCTCCCGCAGCGTGGAGCGTGAGGCAGACGACTGGGCAATCGCGGAAATGCAGCGCCAGGGGCGTTCGTTATTAGCGATGGAAGATCTTTACCGCGCATTGCAACAGGCGGCAAGCACGTCAAGCGTGGCACTAGAGGTGCCTGAGTGGTTAAGCACCCATCCAGAGATGCAGGCGCGTTTGCAGGTTATCGAAGCAGCCAGGATCAAAGAGCAATAAAAAAAGCCCCCGGCTCAACACCGGGGGCTTGTTGCTTTTCAGGGGCGAAAACTTACTTCGCTTTACCTTGGTTGGCGACGGCCGCAGCTTTGGCTGCGATCTCATCGGCATTACCCAGGTAGTAACGTTTGATTGGCTTGAAGTTCTCATCGAACTCATACACCAACGGCACGCCGGTTGGGATATTCAGCTCGAGGATCTCGTCTTCGCTCAGGTTATCCAGATATTTCACCAGTGCACGCAGGGAGTTACCGTGAGCCGCGACGATCACGCGCTCACCGTTCTTGATGCGTGGCAGGATCTCTTCGTCCCAGTAAGGGATAACGCGATCGATGGTCAACGCCAGGCTTTCGGTCAGCGGCAATTCTTTTTCGCTCAGCGCTGAGTAACGCGGATCGTGGCCCGGGTAGCGCTCATCTTCTTTGGTCAGCTCTGGCGGTGTGACTGCGAAGCCGCGACGCCATTGTTTGACCTGCTCGTCACCGTATTTTTCTGCGGTTTCAGCCTTGTTCAGACCCTGCAGCGCGCCGTAATGGCGTTCGTTCAGCTTCCAGGACTTTTCGGTAGGCAACCAGGCCTGGTCCAACTCATCCAGAATGTTCCACAGAGTGTGGATAGCACGCTTCAGTACGGAGGTGTAAGCGAAATCGAAAGAGAAACCTTCGTCTTTCAACAGCTTGCCCGCTGCTTTTGCTTCGGTACGGCCTTTGTCGGACAGATCGACATCATACCAACCGGTGAAGCGGTTTTCGTTGTTCCACTGGCTTTCGCCGTGGCGCACCAGAACCAGCTTAGTTACAGCCATAGCTTAACTCCTTAATAATCTGAAGGTTTAATGATAACGAATATCATTATATTCTGCTGCTACTTACTCGGCAATCGATATACCCGTGAATATATCCACTAAAAGTCGAGGGTTTCGTACGACGTGCGACATTGTCTAACCCTTACTGCCACTAGGCATAGTGTTAACCATAGCCAATTTTTGGCCGCAAGGTAAGAGGGGCGCAAAGGAAAAAGCTGAATCGTTCAGGCTGGTCGAAGGGCGCGAACGAGAGCTATTCATCCGCGCCACAGCGTTAATGTATCAGGCGGTTTTTTTCAGGCAGCTACTCATAAAGGTTTTACGCTCGTCACCTTTCAGGCTCTTTTTAGCGGCGTCGGCATTACAGTCTTTCATCTTCTGCTGCTGTGGTGTCAGGGCCTTCTCGGTATGGTGGCCTTCGGCCTTCAGGCAGGTGCTCATGAAGGTGGTACGGTCAGAACCTTTCAGCGATTGGGTGGTAGCCTGTTGATTACAATCGGTCATGCGTTTTTGCTGGGCAGCCTGCGCCGGAGAAGGCGTTTTTGCTGCGGTGTCGGCAGCCATCAGGTTGGTGCTCAGCAATAAACCTGCCAGTAATGGAAGTGCAGTAATCAGACGCATTAGGTGTTCCTTCAGCTATTGAACGGCCAGCAGGCCGAAAATTGTGATATCACTCACGGGCTTGTGTATACCACGGTAGCCTGATTCTAGTGCGAGGTTGGCAATAAGGAAAGGTAACGGCCTGGGGGTGCAATGTAAGCAATTATAACAATCACGCCCCTTACCGCATGACAAGGGGCGTGGCGGCTCAGATAGGAATAAGCTGATAGTGCGTTGCGCTCTGATAACGCTGCCCAGGCTGTAGCCAACAGTCCGGCTGTGGCCATTCTGGGTGGTTCGGGCTGTCCGGTAGGAACTCGCTTTCCAGCGCTATGCCGGCGTAATTTTGGTAGCTACTGCCGTCGCGCGCCGGTGTGCCACCCAAATAATTACCGCTGTAGAGCTGGAGCGCTGGCGCGGTGGTGAACACCGTCATCGCGACCTTGCCGTCGGCAGACCACAGGTGAGCCGCCGGGCTTGCCAACCCGTGGCAGGTATCGTGTAACAGGTAAGCATGGTCGTAACCCTTAACCCGTTGCTGATCGCGGTCGCGTAATAAATCTTGCTGCAGGGTTTTCGGCTGGCGGAAATCCATCCCGGTTCCTGCCACCGCCGTCAGTTCGGCACAGGGGATGCCATCGCCGTCCACGGGCAGATAACGGTCGGCGAACAGTTGCAAGCGCTGTTGTCGGGCGTCGTGGCCTGCGCCATCCAGATTGAAATAAGCATGGTTGGTCAGATTGACCGGGCAGGCGCGATCGGTCTGTGCCTGATACTCAATCTCCAGCCGGTGTTCGGCGGTGAGTCGATAAGTCAGCGTAACGTCGAGGTTGCCAGGGAAGCCCTGGTCACCGTCTGGCGAATGGAGTTGATAAACCACCTGCTGCTCATCCTGCTTTACTATCTGCCAGCGGCGAGCGTGGAAGCCGTTTGGCCCGCCGTGCAGTTGATGCTCCCCTTGATTAGCGATCAGCGGGTGTGGCTTGCCATCGATGTTTAGGCTGGCATGCGCAATACGGTTGGCATAGCGCCCGACCGTGGCCCCCAGATAGGCCCCCTGGTGCAGATAGTCCTGCGGGGTTTGGCATCCCAGCAGCAGCTCACGTTGCTCCCCTGATTTCAACGGTAGCAAGGCGGAAAGCCAGGTTGCGCCCCAATCCATCAACGTGACCGTCATTCCCGCGGCATTTTTCAGGGTGGTGAGAATAAAGGGCTGGCCGTCTGGGGCAACGGCGGAGTTATCACTCAGCATAGACCGGATCCTTGTGAAGCTTTACAGACGTAGAAGGTTTCTTGCAGGCCGTTGGTTCGCAGTGGATATTCGCGGGCTACCGCTGTACGTACCGACTCTACCAGATCCTGCGGCATCAAGGCCACGATGCACCCCCCAAAGCCCCCTCCGGTCATACGCACACCGCCACGATCGCCAATGACCTCTTTCACAATCTCGACCAGCGTATCGATAGGGGGCACGGTAATTTCAAAATCATCACGCATCGACGCGTGTGATTCAGCCATCAGTTTGCCCATCAGCTTCAGGTTGCCAGCGGCCAAGGCATCGGCAGCGGCCAGGGTGCGATCGTTTTCGGTGATCACATGGCGCGCCCGTTTGGCCACGATCGGATCCAGTTCGTGCAGGATCGGGAAGAACAGATCCGGGCTGACGTCGCGCAGCGCCTTGACGCCGAAGAAGCGAGCCGCCGCTTCGCACTGTTGCCGGCGGGTGTTGTATTCGCTGTCGACCAGGCCGCGTTTGACGTTGGAGTTGATGATCACCACGGCGACATCGGCTGGCATTGGCACCGCCCGAGTTTCCAAAGAGCGGCAGTCGATCAGCAGGGCGTGATCTTTCTTGCCCAACGCAGAAATCAGCTGATCCATAATGCCGCAGTTGCAGCCGACAAACTGGTTTTCCGCTTCCTGGCCATTCAGCGCCAGCGCTACGCCGTCCAACGGCAATTGATAGAGCGCCTGCAACACCTGCCCGACGGCCACTTCCAGTGAGGCGGAAGAGCTGAGCCCGGCGCCCTGCGGGACGTTGCCGCTGATCACCAGATCGGCACCGCCAAAATTGGCATCGCGGGTCTGCAGGTGTTTCACCACGCCGCGCACATAGTCGGCCCAGCGCAGATTGGCGTGGCTGACGATAGGCTCATCCAGCGAAAACTGATCCTGCTGGTTCTCGTAATCGGCGGCCAATACGCGGATCTGGCGATCGTTACGTGGAGCCCCGCTGATCACGGTTTGATAATCAATGGCGCAGGGCAGGACGAAGCCGTCGTTGTAATCGGTGTGTTCGCCGATCAGATTGACTCGTCCCGGAGCCTGGATCGTCAGGGTGGGTGCGTAGCCAAAGTGTTCGGTAAACAGGGCTTGGGTAAGTTGCTTCAGACTCATTATTTCACTCCGGCTTCGCGGTAATGGATATCACTGACCGCACGCAGGCGTTCAGCGGCTTGTTCTGCGGTGAGGTCGCGTTGGGTTTCCGCCAGCATTTCATAGCCCACCATAAATTTACGCACCGTGGCGCTGCGCAGTAACGGCGGGTAGAAGTGGGCATGCAGTTGCCAGTGGCGGTTATCGGCCTGGTTGAAGGGCGCGCCGTGCCAGCCCATGGAGTAAGGGAAAGAGCATTGGAACAGGTTGTCATAGCGGCTGGTGAGTTTCTTCAGCGCAATGGCCAGATCGCGGCTTTGTGCTGCACTAAGGTCGGTCAGGCGCTGTACCGGCGCTTTTGGCAGCAACAGCGTTTCAAACGGCCAGGCTGCCCAGTAAGGGACAACCGCCAACCAGTGCTCGGTTTCCACCACCGTACGGCTGCCGTCGGCCTGCTCGCGCTGAGCATAGTCCACCAGCATGGCGGATTGATGCTGGCTGAAATACTCCTGTTGCAGGCGATCTTCTCGTTCGGCTTCATTCGGCAAGAAGCTGTTGGCCCATACCTGACCATGCGGGTGAGGATTGGAACAGCCCATCGCGGCCCCTTTATTTTCAAACACCTGTACCCAGGGGTAGCTGCGCCCCAGATCGGCGGTCTGTTCCTGCCAGGTGGCGATCACCTGTTCCAGTGCGGGTAGCGTCAGCTGCGGTAGCGTTTTACTGTGATCGGGGGAGAAGCAGATCACCCGGCTGGTGCCACGGGCGCTTTGGCAACGCATCAGCGGATCGTCACTTTCCGGCGCCTGCGGGGTATCTTGCATCAGGGCGGCAAAATCATTGGTGAACACGTAGGTGCCTGGATAGTCAGGGTTTTTATCACCGGTTACGCGCGTGTTGCCGGGGCAAAGGAAGCAGTCGGGATCGTGTGCTGGCAGTGTTTCCTGAGCGGGGGATTCCTGTTGGCCCTGCCACGGGCGTTTGGCCCGGTGCGGAGATACCAGCACCCATTGCCCGGTAAGGGGATTAAAACGGCGATGTGGATGATCGATAGGATTGAAATCAGGCATTGCGCTTCCTTTATCTAGCGACGGGGCTAATTGTAATCGCTTTCACCTGCTGCGTGACCGACTATAGCCGAGTGCATTTTGGAAAATAATGGCTAGAAGATAGCACGGCCGCGGTGAGAAAAAGGTGATCTAGCGCGAAAAATGGAATCGCTTACATCGATTGAGGCTTTAATTCGGTTGAGGTAGTCAAGGCAGCGGGGTGGGTTAAGTGGTAGCGATTACACTGGACAGGCCGACAGAGAACTTTGCCGGCCTGGAGGGGGACTAATATTGGTAAGCCGGGTAGGTAAAGAACAGCAAATGGACCAGATTTAGCCCAAAGTGGAAGAGAATGGGCACCCACAGACGGCCGCTCCACATCCAGGCCAGGCCATAAATCACCCCTGCCAGCGTGGCAAATGCCACCATCAACATGCCACCGGCAAAGTGAGCGGCTCCAAACAGCAGGGCGGTGATAATCAGTGCCGGATAGGCAC
This sequence comes from Serratia sp. JSRIV004, assembly GCF_019968705.1. Classification (NCBI taxonomy): domain Bacteria; kingdom Pseudomonadati; phylum Pseudomonadota; class Gammaproteobacteria; order Enterobacterales; family Yersiniaceae; genus Serratia; species Serratia sp. JSRIV004. The sequence continues at coordinate 1,921,777 of NZ_CP074140.1, forward strand.
CCAGCCACTGGCGCAGACGCTGCTGCAAATAGCCACGGAACAGCGCTTCTTCGGCCATCGAAACAAAAAACAGGTTGGCCATAATGAAGGCCAGGATCCAGGAGGGTAGATGCAGCTCAACTTTCAGCCCACCGAGCGCCACCGCCAACAGCAGCACCGCAGGTATGCAGAGCACCAGGATCAGCCAGGCGCTGACGCCTACTTGTTTGTCAGGCTTGCCCGCGTTAAATAGCGTTGGCAGGCAGGCTAACAGCAGAAAGGGGACCAGTGCCTTATCGAAGTTGTAATACATGGAATACAGCGAGCTCATCGGGCCCACTTTGACCTGATCGACCATCAATTGGTTATTGAAGCCCGGTATCAGGTGATAAAACAGAGCGATTGAGCAGGCGACTAAAAATACCTCCAGCGCTAGCGCGATGCTGCGCTGCTGGCGATAGTGTTGATGAAGCCAGATGGCAATGGCGATAACCGCCAGATAGCCCAGCCCGACGGGCGTCAGGACATGATGGTAAACCCCCATTGCAGCAGCCGCCGCCAATACTACTGAGGCAATCAGCCGGTTAAATGGCAAAAAAAACAACGAAGCCGAAAGTACGCCCCACATAATAGCTATCCCTTTAAATAGATACACGGCGCTCAATGCCGGAAATCCGGCGTGTTAATGTCTGGTTAAATATAAATGAGCACTAAATGGGATAGTAGCACAACAGGATGAATATAAAGGTCGGGACAGTAGTTAATCGTGCTTATAACGGCTAACTAGCTGTTTCTAATTGTGCTGCATGACTCCCTCCTGTCTCAAACTTATGGTGTCGTGGTTTTAACCGCGCATCCACGCCTGCGAACGCATAACCTCCCCAAGGTTCTGCAAGGTCTCCAGGCTCTGCTGGTGGATCTCTTCCGTTGGGGCGGCGCACAGATCTTGTAGCACCGTTACCTGTAAGCCTGCATCGTGCGCCTGTCGGGCGGTACTCTCAATGGCAAGCGGGGTGCTGATACCGCCCAATAACAGGTGGTGGCAGCGGTGCTGCTGTAACCAGGCTAACAAATTGTTACCGGCAAACGCGCTGAGCCCTTTCTTTTCCAGGCACAGATCCTCGGTTTTTACCTCCAGACCGGCCAGCCAATGGCATCCCCCGTTACTTAAACGCAGTGCGCCGATATGTTTGAGCTGATTGAACAGCGGCGAGTGTCGGGGAATATCGTGGTAATTGTCGGCAAAACCGGTGCGCAACCAAATCACCGGGATTTTACGCACCCGCGCGTAGGCCGCAGCAGCATTGACGTGCGCGATCACATCACGCGTTACGATCTGTTCGTGGCAGTGATTCGCCCGCCCTTTAGGGCCAGCCAGATCTTCAATCAGGTCAATCATAATCAGCGCGGCGGACATACCTTCTCCAAAAACGTTTCTGTACCCTTTAAGGATAAAAGGCCAAATGTGATGCGTAGTGGAGGAAGTGTTGCCGGATATGTCCTCAGGATGAGCGCTGTAGCACTCACCCCCGAGTATGTTAAGCCAGGACGTCTTGCTGATAGCGGTAGCCATCGCCTTCAGGGATGAAGGAGAAACGGTGGGTGATACATTGCGGCGCGTCTTCTGCGTGGTGTGAAACAAACAGCAACTGGGTTGAGCCCTGTTGGATCAACACATCTACGAAGCGCCTTACCAATTGGCGGTTTAGCGGATCCAGGCCTTGCAGTGGCTCATCGAGGATCAGCAGCGCCGGATGTTTGACTAATGCCCGGGCGATCAGCGCCAGGCGTTGCTGGCCCCAGGACAGGCTATGGAAGGGAGCATCGCCCATAGCGCCAAGCCCGAGCAGCGCCAGCCATTGTGAGGTCAACTGATGCTGACGATCGGAAACTGCCTGATAAATACCGATCGAATCAAAGAAACCGGACAGGATCACGTTACGCACGCTGGAGCTGACCCGATAGTCCAGGTGCAGGCTGCTGCTGACGTAGCCGATATGGCGTTTGATATCCCAGATGGTTTCTCCACTACCGCGTCGGCGGCCAAACAGCGTCAGATCGTTGCTGTAGCCTTGCGGATGATCGCCGGTGATCAGGCTGAGCAGGGTGGATTTTCCCGCCCCGTTCGGGCCGACGATCTGCCAGTGTTCACCGGGGTTAACCTGCCAACTGAGTTGGTTGAGGATGGGGCGATCGTTGTAGCTGACTACGCCATCACGCAGAACGATCAGTGGCCGATCGTCCGGCAACCTGATGACCTGTGTGGGATCTTCGGTTTCTGGCAGCGTCAAGCCGTTGAGATTTTCACTGTGCGCCAGTTGGGCGACTAGCGCATCGGCCATCACCTGTTGCCGTGGCCCCTGGCTGGTGAGGGTGCAATCGGCCAGTACGCCGACCTGCTCAATGAAGTCTGGGATTTCATCAAACCGGTTGAGCACCAGGACCACGGTATAACCTTGTTGTGAAAGTTCGCCAAGCAGAGTGGCGAGCTGAGCGCGTGAATTGACGTCCAGCCCGTCGAACGGCTCATCGAGGATTAATAAATCGGGCTGGGCCATCAGGGCACGGCACAGCAGAGTTTTGCGGGTCTCACCGGTAGAGAGATATTTGAAACGGCGCGTAAGCAGCGGCGTGATACCAAACTGCTCAGCCAACTGTGTGCAGCGAGCGGGATCGTTGAGCTCTTCCTGAATGATTTCCGCCGTCGTGCGCCCGGTGTCGTCTTCGTCCTGGCTAAGCAGGTCGGTATTGTTGCGTTGCCATTCGTCGCTGACCAGCTTTTGCAACTGCTCAAAGGAGAGCCGCACTACTTGACGAAAATCACTGTGGCGTTCGCCTTTCAGCAACGTCAGCTCACCGGCCAGCGCCCGGGCCAGCGCGGATTTCCCGCTGCCGTTAGCCCCGACGAATGCCCAGCTATCGCCGGACTGAATATCAAGCCGATCCAGCTCCAGCGTGCGGGTATCGCTTAGACGAAATGAACCTTGCGAAATGTGCAACGACGACATCCTATGTTCCCTATTCTGCAATTAATTTCCTTAGAAATAGGCGCAAGCGGAAAAGATGTCAATCGGCAATACTGCAACGTGACGTTGCGTTTAACACAACGTCGCGACAATCACCCGATCGGCATTGAACAAGGCGTGTACCGGCGTGCCGACGCTCAGTTTCAACTGTGCCAGTTCCTGGTTGCTGACGGTGGCGCACAGCGTTTCTCCGCCGTTAAGCGTGACCAGAACCTCACTGTGATCGCTACCAGGCTGAATACTGGCTACGCTTCCCGGCAGCGCATTATCGGCCAGGCCGGTCGAAGCCTGATCGGTACTGAGTTTCACCCAAGGCGCTTTAATCAGGGCTAACACCTCTTTGCCCGGCGTCAACTGTAGTCGGTCGGCGCTTTGCTGAGTCACGGCAGCGGTCAGGCGGGTGTTGCCGTCGGCCAGCAGCAGGCTGATATGCTGTTGGACCTGCTGATGGTCGCGTTCAATCACGGTGCCGAAAAACTGGTTGCGGGCGCTGGTCTGCAAGGAAAAACGGGCGATGGCGGCCAACAGGCTGTCCAACGGCAGAGAGTCCTGCTGCAACACGTCAAAGGCCTTCTGCTGGATTTGGCCCAGCAGATCGTAAAGTTGGATCAGCCGCAGGCCATAACGGGTCACCTGCGCGCCGCCGCCGCCTTTGCCGCCGGTAGCGCGTTCGACCACCGTCTGCTCGGCCAGCTGATTCATCTCGTTGATGGCATCCCAGGCGCTTTTGTAGCTGATCCCCGCCAGTTTGGCTCCCTGGCTGATCGAGCCGGTATGCACCACTTGCTTGAGCAGCGCGATGCGGCGTGGGTCAGCGAACAGTTTCTGCTGCAGCTTTAAGGTAAGGAGGATCTCGGCCTGCATGATGGGTCCTTATAAGGCAGTAAGTCAGGCTATTGTCGCCGATTTGCCGCAAAGCGCCAACTGAGCACGTTTAGCCGGTTACAAATTTCCCGCAGTCGGTAAAATAACCGCGTTTTCGCCTGCGTTTTGGTTTACAGTGAAGCCTACGCAGCGGTTTAAAGCAGTCAAGTGAGGCTACGATGTTAGAATTATTGAAAAGTCTGTTGTTTGCCGTGGTCATGGTGCCGGTAGTGATGGCCATTATTTTAGGCTTGATTTATGGCTTGGGCGAGGTGTTCAACATCTTCTCCAAAGTTGGCCATCCTAAAGAAAACCGCAGCTAATCCCCCTCCCAAATGCCCGCCGAGCTCTCTTGGCGGGTATTTCTCAAGTTATCTCTCGCTTTGCCGATAAACCGCATGACAATCGTTCTCGCTGCGTTATATTATTTTTTACATAGCGATGTGATGATGGTTAACTTGCGGAGAAAACAATGAAACAGCAATGGATTAACTGGGTTGGCGGTGTGGCATTGGCTTGCGGGCTGGTGGCACAGGTTTCTGCGGCGGAGAAAATCACCGTGTTTGCCGCAGCCTCGCTGACCAACGCCTTACAAGATATCGCCACCGAATACCAGAAAGGCAAAGACGTCGAAGTCGTCTCCTCTTTTGCTTCCTCCTCAACGCTGGCACGCCAGATTGAGCAAGGGGCGCCTGCGGATATGTTTATCTCTGCCGATCAGCAATGGATGGATTATGCCATTGATAAGCAGCAGATAGTGAAAGACACTCGTTATACTCTGCTAGGCAACGAACTGGTGCTGATCGCCGCCAAATCGGCCAAACAAGATAAAATCACTATCAACAAGCAAACCGACTGGGCCAAATTGCTCAACGGTGGCCGCCTGTCCGTAGGCGATCCGGATCATGTTCCCGCGGGCATCTATGCTAAAGAAGCGTTGCAGAACCTCGGGGCATGGACCACGCTGGAACCGCAGCTGGCGCGGGCCAATAACGTGCGCAGCGCTATGGCCATGGTTGAGCGCGAAGAAGCCCCGCTGGGTATCGTTTACGGCTCGGACGCCGTGGCCAGCGACAAGGTCAAAGTGATTGCCATCTTCCCGGAAGACAGCCACAAGCCGGTTGAGTATCCAATGGCCATCGTTAAAGATCACCAGACGCCAGCCGTGACGGCTTTCTACGATTACCTGAAGACTCCGGCCGCTGCGGCTATCTTCGAACGTTATGGATTCACCCCGCGTAAATGATATTAAGTGAGTATGAATGGCAGGCGGTCGAACTGAGCCTGAAAGTCTCCAGCCTGGCGGTGATCTGCAGTTTGCCGCTGGGTATTTTAATGGCCTGGATCCTTGTTCGCTGCAATTTCCCCGGTAAATCGTTGTTGGATAGCATTGTTCATCTGCCGTTAGTCTTGCCACCGGTGGTGGTGGGCTATCTGCTGCTGATTGCCATGGGGCGGCGCGGCTTTATCGGTGAATGGTTATATAACTGGTTTGGTTTCAGCTTCAGTTTCAGCTGGCGCGGTGCCGCCCTGGCTTCGGCGGTGGTGGCATTCCCGCTGATGGTACGTGCTATCCGCATGTCGCTGGAAGCGGTAGATATCCGCTTGGAACAGGCGGCCCGTACCCTGGGTGCCAACCCGTGGCGGGTATTTTTCACCATCACCTTACCGCTTTCGCTTCCCGGTGTGATCGTTGGCGTGGTGCTGGCCTTTGCCCGCTCTTTGGGCGAGTTTGGCGCCACCATCACCTTTGTTTCCAATATCCCTGGTGAAACCCGTACCATCCCGCTGGCAATGTACACCCTGATCGAAACGCCAGGGGCCGAGGCGGCGGCGGCGCGTTTGTGCGTGATTGCCATCGTGCTGGCCCTGGCTGCCCTGATGGTTTCCGAATGGCTGGCCCGCTGGGGCCGCAAGCGTATGGGCTTATAGATGTTAGAACTGGATTTCTCCCAGCAGCTTGGCGATCTCAATCTCAACGTGCAGGCTAATCTGCCGGCTCAGGGGATCACCGCGATCTTCGGGCTTTCCGGGGCCGGTAAAACTTCCTTGATCAATGCTATCGGCGGCCTGACGCTGGTGCAGCAGGGGCGTATTGTGCTTAATGGCCGCACGCTGGTAGATACCGCCAGTGGTGTCTGTTTGCCGCCGGAAAAACGCTGCGTTGGCTATGTTTTCCAGGATGCGCGCCTGTTCCCGCATTATCGCGTGCGTGGCAACCTGCAATACGGTATGGCGGCCAATATGCGCGGCCAGTTTGACAGCATTGTCGAGCTGTTAGGGATTGCACCATTGCTGAACCGTTTGCCTTTGACCCTGTCCGGCGGAGAGAAACAGCGTGTCGCGATTGGTCGGGCGCTGTTGACCGCGCCGGAACTGTTGCTGATGGATGAACCGCTGGCCTCGCTCGATATGCCACGCAAGCGTGAGCTGCTGCCATATCTGGAGCGGCTGGCGCAGGACGTCAATATCCCCATTCTCTATGTCAGCCACAGCATGGACGAGATCTTGCGCCTGGCAGAGCAGGTGATGGTATTGGATCACGGCCAGGTGCGTGCGTACGGCGGGTTGGAGGAGGTTTGGGCCAGCAGCGCGCTGCGGCCTTGGCTACAGCGAGAAGATCAGAGCAGCGTGTTGAGCGTGAGCGTGATTGAACATCACCCGCGCTATGCCATGACCGCGCTGGCACTGGGCGATCAGCGGCTGTGGGTCGGCGGTATTGAAGCGCCGGTCGGTAGCCAGATGCGTATTCGTATCAACGCTGCCGACGTTTCTTTAGTGCTGCAACCGCCAGCCAACAGCAGCATTCGTAATATTCTGCCCGCCAAGGTGGCGGAGTGTCTGGATGTGGCAGGGCAGGTTGAAGTGAAGCTGATGGTCGGGGAAAACATCCTCTGGGCGCGCATCACCCCATGGGCACGTGACGATCTGGCTATCAGGCCCGGTCAGTGGCTGTATGCACAGGTCAAGAGCGTGTCGATCAGCCGCGATGGCCCCTCACCCCAACCCTCTCCCACAGGGAGAGGGAGCTATTAGCCCCTGCTCGTTTGGAAATAAAGAGGTCACTTCAGCAAACTCGACCGCTCCCTCATGCAAGGTGCGTTACCGAATTTTCAACCCAACGTGATCGGTCCCTTTCCCTACGAAAAGTGAGTTGATACAGGGCCGTGGTAGGGTAGTTTTCTGTAATTAATAGCGGCTCGATCTGTTCCCTCTCCCTGTGGGAGAGGGTTAGGGTGAGGGGTCGTTTTTGTTAATTCAGCACACGAGAACGGATCACTTCGGCAATACCCGGCTGCAGGTGATCGGCAATCACCAGGTCTGCACGTTCCTTGATGGCATTATCGGCATTACCCATGGCAACGCCCAGCCCAACGGCTTCAAGCATGCTCAGGTCGTTGTAGTTGTCACCAAAGGCGACCACCTGATCCATGCTCAACCCCTGTGACTCCACCCACTGCTGCAGGCGTTTACCCTTACTGTTACCGCCTTTGGCAATGTCCACCTGATCGTGCCAGGACCATTCACAGGCCAGGCCCAGTTCTTTTTCTACCATTTCGGCAAAGCTGCGCAGCGCTGGGAGATCGCTATGTGAAGTGGCAAACTTCCAGATGGCCTGCGCGTCATCCGCCGCCTGCATCAGGCTGTTGACCTGCAACAACGTTGGGCGCTGGGCTACCGGCAAAGTCTCAGACCAAGCCAGCGAACGGATCACATGACCGCTTGTTTCCTGATACAGCATGGCGTCGTCCACATACATCAGGCCGTGAATAGCGTTTTGCTTGAGCAGTTGCAGTACCTGCTTGGCCTGCTCTTTTGCCAACGGATCGGACGCCAGTACCTTTTTCTGCTGGAAGTCGTACAGATAGGTGCCGTTACAACAAATGGCTGGCGTATCGATTTGCAGCGCCTGATAGAACGGGTGGATAGCCACGTGATGACGGCCGGTGACCACTACGACTTTCACCCCGGCGGCGCGGGCTTCCTCCAGCGCGGCCAGCGACTGCGGTAAGATACGTTTCTGGTTGTCTAGCAAAGTGCCGTCTAAATCGAGGGCAATAACACGGTAGCTCATAGCGGTCTCATTATAGTTAGCAAGAAAATTACCTCGATGGTACACCGGATAACCGTTCGATAAAACTGCGTAACCTGCCAGGGTTGCCATGTCACAAATGTCGCGTAAGCTAGAACAAACTGAAACCGGTTACCCTTTCTCATTAAGGAGAGCAAATGAAGCAAATCGTTTATGTCGCCAGCCCGGAGAGCCAGCAGATCCACGTATGGCAGTTAGACGACAAGGGCGCACTGGCGCTGCTGCAAACGGTCGAGGTCGCGGGGCAGGTACAGCCGATGGCGATCCACCCGGACAAGACTCATCTGTATGTTGGGGTACGTCCGGCGTTTGGCATTGTCAGCTACCGTATCGCCGAAGATGGCACGCTGCATGAGGCAGGGATGGCACCACTGCCAGGCAGCCCAACCCATATTTCCACCGATTTGCAGGGCCGTTATCTGTTCTCCGCGTCTTACAGCGGCAACTGTGCCAGCATCAGCCCGATTGGCCATGATGGCGTAGTGCTTGCGCCTACCCAGCAGATCGATGGCCTGACCGCGCCGCATTCGGCCAATATTGACCCGACCAATCAATTGCTGCTGGTGCCATGTCTGAAAGAGGACCGCATCCGTCTGTTCAATCTGAGCCAACAGGGCCAACTGACGCCACACGGCCAAGAAGCCGTAGCCACGGCAAGCGGCGCAGGCCCGCGCCATATGGCATTCCATGGTAACGATAAATTCGCTTACTGCGTCAATGAACTGGATGGCACGGTAGATGTGTTCGCTATCGAAGCCAACGGTGGCAAATATACACTGGTGCAAAGCCTGGACATGATGCCTGCCGATTTCGCCGGCACCCGCTGGGCGGCGGATATCCACCTCACGCCAAACGGCCGTTTCCTGTATACCAGCGATCGCACCGCCAGCATTTTAACCGTGTTCAGCGTCTCGGAAGACGGCAGCAAGATTGCGGTGGTTGGCCACCATGCCACAGAAGAGCAGCCACGCGGTTTCAATATCGATCACAGCGGTCGCTTCGTGATTGCGGCAGGGCAGAAATCTGGTCATATCGGCGTGTATCAGATTGACCAAAACAGCGGTGAGCTGACGGATCTGGCGCGTTACCCGGTGGGCAAAGGCCCAATGTGGGTGAGCGTGCTGGCAAAATAATGGGTTAAAAATCGGGGCGAAGCGCTTCGCCCCTCAACGTTTCTCAGCTGTATTTTACCGTCAACGTCGCTTTGCCAAGGCTATGGAAGTGGATGTTAAAACCGACCATCGCGCCACTCGCTTCTGCATCCACTGGAATGCTTTCCACGTCCAACGCATGCACGGTGAACTGATAACGATGGCTTTCACCCTGTGGCGGAGCCGCACCACCGTAACCGGCCTTACCGAAATCGGTACGGGTTTGCACTGCGCCAGCGGGTAGCCCCGGTTTGCCGGAACCCGCACCTGGCGGCAGTTCATGCACGTTTGCCGGGATATTGGCGACCACCCAGTGCCACCAGCCGGAGCCGGTAGGGGCATCGGGATCGTAAACCGTGATGGCAAAGCTCTTGGTGCCCGCCGGTGCATCTTCCCAGGCCAGATGAGGGGAGAGGTTATCCCCATGGTAGCCCATGCCGTTAAATACCTGCCGTTCAGGCATTTTTGCGCCGTCTTGCAGATCGCTGCTGTACAAACGAAAAGCCATAATGACTCCCAGTTGTCTAAAATACCGAACCCCTAAGCTAGATCGGTTTGCCGCCACAATACAACCTTAAAACCGTTACTCCACCGCCACGGCGATTGCTGCCGTCAGCCGGGTGAGCTGCTCTGGCGTAATGATATAAGGCGGCATCAGGTAGATCAGTTTACCGAAGGGCCGGATCCACACGCCGCGTTCGACAAAGCCACGTTGTAGCAACGCCACATCCACCGGCTGATGCATTTCCACCACGCCAATCGCCCCAAGCACCCGCACGTCGGCCACTTTGGGTGATGCCACCAGCGGTAAGAGCTGCTGTTTAAGCTGTGTTTCAATGGCGGCGACCTGATGTTGCCAGTGATTTTCCTCGAGCAAGGACAGGCTGGCGCAGGCTACGGCACAGGCTAGCGGGTTGCCCATAAAGGTTGGCCCATGCATAAAGCAGCCTGCGGCTCCGTTACTGATCGTTTCTGCTATGTGGCGCGTGGTCAGGGTGGCGGAAAGGGTCATATAGCCACCGGTCAGCGCTTTGCCCAGGCAAAGAATATCCGGCACTACGCCGGCATGTTCACAGGCAAACAGTTTGCCGGTGCGGCCAAAACCGGTGGCGATCTCGTCGGCAATCAGCAGGATTTGGTGGCGATCGCACAGCTCCCGCACGCGTTGCAGATAGCTTGGATGATAGATGCGCATTCCACCGGCACCTTGCACCACTGGCTCCAGGATCACAGCGGCTATTTCCCCGGCGTGCTGATCCAGTAATTCGGCAAACGGGGCAATGTCCTGTTCGTCCCAAGGCTGGTCAAAACGGCATTGCGGTGCGGTGGCAAACAGGTGGGTGGCCAAATAGCCCTGATACAGACTGTGCATGGAGTTGTCCGGATCGCAGACCGACATCGCGCCAAAGGTATCGCCATGATAGCCATGGCGTAAGGTCAGAATGCGCTGCCGCCGTTCACCACGGGCCTGCCAATATTGCAGCGCCATCTTTAGCGCCACTTCGACCGCCACCGATCCAGAATCTGCCAGGAATACGCACTGCAACGCTTCCGGCGTCATCGCTACCAGCTTGCGGCACAGTTCAATAGCGGCAGGATGAGTGATGCCACCGAACATCACATGCGACATTTTTTCCAACTGCTGTACGGCTGCCTGATTCAACTGTGGATGATTGTAACCGTGGATCGCCGCCCACCAGGAAGACATGCCATCCACCAGTAGGCGGCCATCGTCCAGTTGCAGCTCGACGCCGCTGGCGGACACCACCGGATAGCAAGGCAAGGGCTGGGTCATGGAGGTGTAAGGGTGCCAGATGTGGCGTCGATCGAATTCAATATCGCAGGGAGAAACAGACATTAACCGTAAACCAAATTTTAATAGAATGGTTGACAGTATAATCGCAAACTCTACACTGACGACACTTTTTTCCCTTTTGGAGACGCCGTAAATGGCCGACCGCATTCGCTGGACAGTGGGGCAAGTCCAGGCCCTGTTTGATAAACCCTTACTCGAACTGCTGTTCGAAGCACAGACCATTCACCGCCAACATTTTGATCCGCAACAGGTGCAGGTCAGTACGCTGCTGTCGATCAAAACCGGTGCCTGCCCGGAAGACTGTAAGTACTGCCCGCAAAGTTCGCGTTATAAAACCGGCCTGGAATCCGAGCGGCTGATGCAGGTGGAACAGGTGCTGGAATCGGCGCGCAAGGCCAAAGCGGCCGGTTCGAGCCGTTTCTGTATGGGGGCTGCCTGGAAAAACCCGCATGAGCGCGATATGCCTTATCTGCAACAGATGGTGCAGGGCGTCAAGGCGATGGGGATGGAAACCTGCATGACGCTGGGCACGCTGGATGGCGCGCAGGCCGAACGGCTGGCCGAAGCGGGGCTGGATTACTACAACCATAACCTGGACACCTCGCCGGAATTCTACGGCAACATCATCACCACCCGCAGCTATCAGGAACGTCTGGATACCTTGGATAAGGTGCGCAACGCCGGGATCAAAGTCTGCTCCGGTGGGATTGTCGGGCTGGGCGAAACGGTGCGTGACCGAGCCGGGTTGTTGGTGCAACTGGCCAACCTGCCCAAACCGCCGGAAAGCGTACCGATCAATATGCTGGTGAAGGTGAAAGGTACGCCATTGGCCGATAATGACGATGTCGATCCGTTCGACTTTATCCGCACCATTGCCATTGCCCGCATCATGATGCCGACGTCCTACGTCCGCCTGTCGGCAGGCCGTGAACAGATGAGCGAGCAGACTCAGGCGATGTGCTTTATGGCTGGGGCCAACTCCATCTTCTATGGCTGCAAACTGCTGACCACGCCTAATCCGGAAGAGGACAAGGATCTGCAACTGTTCCGCAAGCTGGGCCTGAATCCGCAGCAAACCGCCACCGAACAGGGCGACAATCAGCAGCAACAGGTGCTGACCGAGCAGTTGCTGCACGCCGATACCGCCGAATTCTACAACGCGGCGCTGTAATGAGCTGGCAGCAACGGATCGAACAGGCGCTTGAGGAGCGGCGAGGAGCCGCTGCTTATCGGCAACGTCAGGTGAATCAAGGCGGTAATGGCCGCTATCTGCAACTCGACGGCCAGCGCTATGTGAATTTTTCTGGCAACGACTATCTGGGCCTGAGCCAACATCCTGAGGTGATTGCCGCCTGGCAGCAGGGGGCGCAGCGTTACGGCGTTGGCAGCGGCGGTTCCGGCCACGTCACCGGTTTTTGCCATGCTCATCATGAGCTGGAGCAGCAACTGGCGGAGTGGCTCGGCTACCCGCGTGCGCTGCTGTTTATTTCCGGCTACGCGGCCAATCAGGCATTGCTGGCTGCCCTGATGCAGGCCGACGATCGCATTTTGGCGGATAAGCTCAGCCACGCCTCTATATTGGAAGCGGCCACTCACTCACCGGCGCAACTGCGGCGTTTTCGGCATAACCAGCCCCAGGCATTGGCCACCTTGCTGCAAAAAAACTGTGCAGGCCAACAGTTGGCGATCACCGAAGGGGTGTTCAGCATGGACGGGGATAGCGCACCGTTGGTCGAACTACATCGGTTGACGCAGCAGGCAGGTGCCTGGCTGATGGTGGATGATGCGCACGGGATTGGCGTACGTGGCGAGCAGGGGCGCGGCAGTTGCTGGCAGCAAGGTGTGCACCCGGAAGTGCTGGTCGTCACCTTTGGCAAGGCATTTGGCGTCAGCGGCGCGGCGATCCTCTGCGATGAGCCGTTGGCGGAATATCTGCTGCAATTCGCCCGCCATCTGATTTACAGCACCGCGATGCCGCCCGCCCAAGCCTGTGCCTTGCAGGCCGCGTTAAGCTGTATTCAGCAAGGGGATGAACTACGTAGTCGGCTGCAAAAACACATCCAGCATTTTCGTGCCGGGGTGGCGAGCCTAACGTTAACGCTAACCGCGTCGGATACCGCTATCCAACCGTTGCTGGTGGGGGATAACCAACAGGCGCTGGATCTGGCGCAGCGCCTGCGAGAGCAGGGATTGTGGGTCAGCGCCATCCGTCCACCAACGGTACCACCGGGGGGCGCGCGGTTACGCATTACGCTCACTGCGGCACACCAGCCACAGGATATCGATCGCTTGTTGGAGGTATTGCATGACGTCTGCCATTGATACGGTGAACAAGCAGGCGGTGGCGGCGGCCTTCAGCCGGGCAGCGGCGAGCTACGATACCGCAGCCGTGCTGCAACGGGAGGTTGGTGAACGCTTACTGGGGATGGGGCTGTCTCATCCAGGCCAACAGGTGTTGGATGCCGGTTGCGGCACGGGCTATTTCAGCCGTCGCTGGCGCGAGCTGGGCAAGCAGGTCAGCGCGCTGGATCTGGCTCCGGGCATGCTGGCATTTGCCCGTCAGCAGCAAGCGGCGGATCGCTATTTGCTGGGGGATATCGAACATATCCCTTTGCCGACCGCCTCGGTGGATATCTGTTTTAGCAGCCTGGTGGTGCAGTGGTGCAGCGATTTGCCTCTGGCGCTGGCTGAGTTGTATCGGGTGACGCGGCCCGGTGGACTGATCCTGTTCTCTACTTTGGCACAAGGGGCTTTGCACGAGTTAGGCGACGCCTGGCAGCAAGTCGATGGCGAGCGTCATGTTAATGACTTCCTGCCGCCAACTCAGATCGCCGCCGCCTGTCATCCCTACCGGCACCAGTTTACGGAAAATTGGCAAACGCTCAGTTATCCCGACGTGATGACGTTGATGCGATCGCTAAAGGGCATCGGTGCGACTCACCTGCATCAAGGACGCGAGGCTGGCCTGCTTTCCCGCCAGCGGCTTGCCGCATTGCAGGCTGCCTATCCTTGCCGGGACGGGCAGTTTCCTCTTAGTTATCATTTGGTTTATGGAGTGATTTATCGTGATTAAGCGCTGGTTCATTACCGGAACCGACACCGAAGTGGGAAAAACCGTGGCCAGCAGCGCCTTGCTACAGGCCGCCAGCGCGGCGGGATGGCGCTGTGCTGGCTATAAACCGGTGGCGTCAGGCAGTGAGATGACCGATGAAGGGTTACGCAACGGCGATGCGCTGTCGCTGCAGAGAAACAGCAGCGTAGCGCTGGATTACGCCGTAGTGAACCCTTACACCTTTGCCGAACCGACTTCGCCGCATATTGTCAGCCAGGCCGAAGGGCGGCCTATCTCGCTGGCACGGCTTTCCGCCGGTTTACGTCATCTTGAACAACGTGCGGACTGGCTGTTGGTAGAGGGTGCCGGCGGTTGGTTCACTCCACTTTCTGAGCATGAAACCTTTGCCGACTGGGCACAGCAGGAGCAGCTGCCGGTGATCCTGGTGGTGGGCATCAAGCTTGGCTGCATCAATCATGCTTTGTTGACTGCGTTGGCGATCCAACAGTCAGGTTTGACCCTGGCAGGCTGGATCGCCAATGACGTTACCCCGCCAGGAAAACGCCATCAAGAGTACCTTGCCACTCTTTGCCGCCTATTGCCCGCTCCCCTGTTGGGTGAGATCCCACATTTACCGCAGGTAGAACAGCAGGCATTGGGACAGTATCTCGATTTAACCAGATTGAACCCTTAACCTGATGGCCCACGGAGGGGCCAAATCACTCCGTCAGATAGGCATCAATCAGCCCCTCATCCAACTGCCCCAGCGTGCCATTGGCCACGTTACGGCCTTTATCCATCAAGCAGAAGCGGTCGGCCAGATGGCGGGCAAAGGGGAGTTGGTGCTCAACCAGCAAAATGGTCATGCCCAGTTCCTGATTCAGCTTACGGAGTACCTGGCCGATCTCCGTCGCCAGGGAAGGTGACATCCCGGCGGTGGGTTCATCCAGGATCAGCAGTTCCGGCTCCAGCATCAGAGCGCGGCCTAATGCCAACTGCTGTTGCTCGCTTTGGCACAGGTCGCCCGCACGGCGCATACGCATCGCCTGCAGCCGGGGGAACAGATTGTAAATGATGGGTGGCATACGGCGGACCTTGTCACGCCCGGCCAGCAAGGCCACCTGCAGGTTCTCTTCAACGCTCAGTTGGGAAAAGATTTGCCGCCCTTGTGGCACGTAACCAATGCCCAGTAACGCCCGGTTTTCTACCGGCTGTGGCAACAGGTTTTGCGGTGGCTCATCCGCCAACTGCCAGGTCATGCTGCCGCTGACGATCGGCAGGTGTCCCATGATGCAATTGATCAGCGTGGTTTTGCCCACTCCATTGCGGCCAAGCAACAGGGTGCATTGCCCACGAGGTAACTCAAGGCTGACATCCCACAGCGTATGCTGTTGCCCATAATATTGGTTTACCGCCCTTAAGCTTAACATTTGGCATCTCCTCCAAGACCGATATTCACGTATGGATAACGTTGACCGCAGCAAGCGGTGTCTCTCCCGGGTGTGGCAAATGCTGTGCTGATTACCCTAATCGCGGCTCAGGCTAAAAATTGGAAAATGGCCGCTACCGGTCGTTTGGCGGCTCTAGGGGGGGTTTTTGGTATGCAATGAACTTTTTCGCCGAAGATAACCGAGCTGGCTGCGGCCGATTTTCGCCAGCGTTTGCCGGTTCTTCTGCAAGGTAACGCCCCTGAACCAGGATATGCAATTCCTAGGCCATCAGGTGTTGCGCAACAAAAAAGGTGGTTTGTTAGTGTTTTGTTAACTGATTTAAGCCCGGTATGCAGGGGGCTGTCAGGGCAATAAAGTTAACTTGGGCGTTTTTTGCACCGTTACCGTGCGGCACGGCGAGCTGTTGGTGCAAGCCCTAAAGGTTGTTGCCGCAACTTGCAACCCCTGAAAAGCAAAATAGCGAAAAGAGCGTTTTCGTTATCACGGCTTTTAGCATTAATCGGCATAACCAAAGCAGAATTATTGTAAAAAAATAACTAAAAAACCGACTCAGTTGACGTTTCATTGGGAAAAGCGTTCTTTCCGCAACTCCCGCCCCCCATGGGGTAGTGAGAGTTATCCACTATTCCTGTGGATAACCTTGTGCATTATACTTAGAAAAGCGGTGTGAACAGAGAGCGGGCGCGGGTTGTGCGCAGGTTGTCCGCATTCTCGTCTTTTTATTAAAGTAATTTAATATCAACAGGTTAATTAAAATCAAGCCAACGTATATCGTTAATGTGTCGATGGGCAGTTTTTCAGCGCAATCCGGGCCAAAAGTTAATTTGTATCGCATTCTGGGGATAACAGGGTGATTGACAATAAAAATGTCATGGTATTGTCACCTTGCCGGTGCGTTCGTGCCCCGTTAACGGCCGTAATAGCGTAAATCCGCTTGAAGCTGGTTTTATATCCAGTATCATGGGCACTGGCGGAAATCTTCCGGTCTTTCCATAATTAGGCCGCTACCGTCTGGCCGCAAACCTGAAAGATGATGGGGATATGAGCAAACATTTCAAACTGCATTCCGAATTCAAACCGGCCGGCGATCAGCCGCAAGCCATCCAAAAGTTGGAAGAGGGGCTGGAAGACGGCCTGGCGCACCAAACGCTGCTGGGGGTTACCGGCTCGGGTAAAACCTTTACCATCGCCAATGTGATCGCCGATCTCAACCGGCCCACCATGGTGCTGGCGCCCAACAAGACCCTGGCGGCCCAGCTGTATGGCGAGATGAAAGAGTTCTTTCCCGAGAATGCGGTGGAATATTTTGTCTCCTACTACGATTACTATCAGCCAGAAGCCTATGTACCTAGCTCCGATACCTTTATCGAGAAAGACGCCTCGGTCAACGAACATATCGAGCAGATGCGCCTGTCGGCCACCAAAGCGCTGCTAGAACGGCGTGACGTGGTAGTGGTGGCTTCGGTTTCCGCGATCTACGGCCTGGGCGATCCGGATCTGTACCTGAAAATGATGTTGCACCTGACCAAGGGCATGATCATCGATCAGCGTTCGATCCTGCGCCGTCTGGCCGAGCTGCAATATACCCGCAACGATCAGGCCTTCCAGCGCGCCACCTTCCGCGTGCGTGGCGAAGTGATCGACATTTTCCCGGCGGAATCGGATGAGCTGGCGCTGCGCGTTGAACTGTTCGACGAAGAGGTCGAACGCCTGTCGCTGTTCGATCCGCTAACCGGCCAGATTGAGCAGGTGGTGCCACGCTTTACCATTTATCCCAAATCTCACTACGTCACCCCGCGTGAACGTATCGTGCAGGCGATGGAAGAGATCAAGGTGGAGTTGGCTCAGCGGCGCAAAGTGCTGCTGGAAAACAACAAGCTGTTGGAAGAACAGCGCTTGACGCAGCGTACCCAGTTCGATCTGGAAATGATGAACGAGCTGGGTTACTGCTCCGGTATCGAAAACTACTCGCGCTATCTTTCCGGGCGCGGTGAGGGCGAGCCACCGCCAACCTTGTTCGACTATCTGCCGGCTGACGGGTTGCTGGTGGTAGATGAATCCCACGTCACCATCCCGCAGATCGGCGGCATGTTCAAAGGCGACCGCTCGCGTAAAGAGACGCTGGTGGAATACGGCTTCCGCCTGCCTTCGGCGCTGGATAACCGGCCAATGCGTTTTGAAGAGTTTGCCGCTGCGGCACCGCAGACCATCTACGTGTCCGCCACGCCGGGCAAATATGAGCTGGAGAAATCCGGCGGCGATATTATCGATCAGGTGGTGCGCCCAACCGGCCTGCTGGATCCGATCGTGGAAGTGCGCCCGGTGACCACTCAGGTGGACGATCTGCTTTCCGAGATCCGCAAGCGCGTGGCTATCAACGAGCGCGTACTGGTCACCACGTTGACCAAACGCATGGCAGAAGACCTGACAGAATACCTGGAAGAGCACGGGGAGCGGGTGCGTTATCTGCATTCGGACATCGATACGGTAGAACGTGTCGAAATCATCCGTGATTTGCGTCTGGGCGAGTTTGACGTGCTGGTGGGCATCAACCTGTTAAGGGAAGGCCTGGACATGCCAGAGGTGTCGCTGGTAGCGATCCTGGACGCAGACAAGGAAGGGTTCCTGCGTTCTGAGCGCTCACTGATCCAGACCATTGGCCGAGCGGCGCGTAACCTCAACGGTAAAGCGATCCTGTATGGCGACAGGATCACCGATTCCATGGCCAAGGCGATCGGTGAAACGGAACGCCGCCGCGCCAAGCAGCAGGCGCATAACGAAGCCAACGGTATCGTACCTCAGGGCCTGAACAAGAAGGTTGCGGATATTCTGCAGCTTGGGCAACCAAGCAGCCGTGGCAAGCACAAAGGGAAGGGCAAAGCGGCAGAGAGCGCGGCGCAATACCAACTGCTTACCCCCAAAGCGCTGGAGCAAAAAATCCAGGAGCTGGAGGCACAGATGTATTCTCATGCGCAGAATCTGGAGTTCGAACAGGCTGCTGCGGTGCGTGATGAAATTCACCAGCTGCGCGAGCAATTTATCGCGCTATCATAATGAACCCAAGGGGCGTGGTATGCACGCCCCGGTAAATTTTCTTGCCGTACGCCCGTTTGCTGATTAAGGTGTGCGCCCCAAGTATTGAGACGAGTAGCCGCCATGACCGCAACCCCATCCAAAGACCCGTTACACGGCATTACGCTGGAGCAACTGCTGAACAAGCTGGTAGCCCAATATGGCTGGAACGGGCTGGCAGAGCGTATTCGCATCAACTGCTTCAGCAGCGATCCGAGCATCAAGTCCAGCCTCAAGTTCTTGCGCCGCACCCCGTGGGCACGCAAGCAGGTGGAAGATCTCTACATCGACAGCGTTAGCGATAATCCTTGGCTCCGGGGTCAAGATTAACCGCGGCTAGCTAGCTGCACCAACGCGGTATCCAGCGCCTGGCGTAATAGTTGGCGATCGTGGCGATAAGGGATATCGCTGGCTTCCAGCGGTTGTTGCACCACAATGCGATCCTGCATGGCGCTGGTATCCACCGCCGGGCCAACGATCACGGCGTCAATCATTTTACGGCCGATCTTCTCTTCCATCAGCGCAAGTTTGTCTTGCAGCGTCAGTGCGGCTGCGGCGACGCTTAGCTCGCGGCCCAGGTTACCGATATACACCATATTAGCGCTGCTGCGGCGCAGGGCCTGAGTCAGATCCTCAAGCAGCAACAGTGGCATCAGGCTGGTAAGAAAACTGCCTGGCCCGATCAGGATCAGATCGGCCTGCGCGATTGCCTCAACCGCTTCACGGGTGGCGTGTACCGGCGGGGAGAGCATCAGCTCTTGCGGCATGATCCTCAGTTGATCGATATTGACTTCACCGTAGACCTGGTGCCCCTCATGATCGTGAGCCATCAGATCGACCGGTTGCTCCGACATCGGGATCAGCGCCGCGTCGATCTTTAGCAGACTACGAACCAGATTGATCGCCTCCAGTGGGCGCACGCTAAGGTGATCCAAGGCTTTCAGCATCAGATTCCCCAGGTTATGCCCCGCCAACTCTCCGTTGCCGCTAAAACGGTATTCAAACATCGCCGAGGCGACGCTAGGCTCGGTAATCAGCTGATTGAGGCAATTACGGGTGTCACCCCAGGCAATGCCGCCTTCAGAACGGCGGATACGGCCGGTAGAACCGCCGTTATCGGTCGTGGTGACAATGCCGGTCAGGCGAGAGCCCAACGACGACAGCGAAGACATCACACGGCCAAGACCGTGACCACCACCTAATGCCACGACGCGATCAAGATCGGCCAGGGTACGGTTGCGCATAAAATTCCTTAACTCAGGGTAGGTAGACTGCCTGCATAAAGTAGCGGATTTGACACAAAAACGCGATAAAGAGTGCGATTTGCGTGATTCTGGTCAATTCGCTGGCGTAACGGTTGTTTATTATGGTTATCCAGACTTGAGAGGGTGAAAATTCGCTGTATACATAAGTATATAGCGTTAATCCACATTGGCTATCGCGGCTGTTTAGCGCTAGAATTCTCTGGAAAACCACGGTTTCGTTCCGGCTACTTGAGGTAGCGGGGATGGGATCAAAACTCCTAGCCTTGGTACCTACGTTGTTCTTTGGAGCGATAGGGTATCTTGGCCGTGGCGAAGTCAGCCACCAGGGTGCAGAGTGGAAACGCTCGCATCTCCCGTATTTGGAAGGTGTTACAGGTGCCGCAACTTATTGATGCTTTTGAGCGCAAATTCTACTATTTGCGCCTGTCGATCACCGACGTGTGTAACTTTCGTTGCACCTACTGTCTGCCGGATGGCTATAAACCGAGCGGCAGCCCCAAGACCTTCCTCTCTCTGGATGAAATTCGGCGCGTCAGCCGTGCCTTTGCCGAACTGGGTACTGAAAAGGTACGCCTGACCGGCGGTGAGCCTTCTTTACGCCGCGATTTTACCGACATTATTGCCGCCGTGCGCGAAAACCCGGCCATCCGAACCTTGGCTGTAACCACCAACGGCTATCGCCTGGCACGTGATGTGGCCAGTTGGCGTGATGCGGGCCTCACGGCGATTAACGTTAGCGTAGACAGCCTTGATGCACGCCAGTTTCATGCCATCACCGGCCAGGACAAGTTCCGCCAGGTGATGGAGGGCATCGATGCCGCCTTTACCGCCGGTTACAGCAAGGTGAAGGTGAATGCGGTGCTGATGCGTGATGTCAATCACCAGCAGCTGGGCAGCTTCCTTAACTGGATCAAGGATCGGCCAATCCAACTGCGGTTTATCGAACTGATGGAAACCGGCGATGGCAGCGATCTGTTCCGCAAGCACCATGTGTCTGGCGAAGTGATCCGCCTGCAGTTGGAGCAGCAGGGCTGGCAGCGCCAAGTCCGTGGCCGCAGCGATGGCCCGGCGCAGGTATTCAGCCACCCGGATTATCAGGGCGAGATTGGGCTGATCATGCCGTACGAAAAAGATTTCTGTGCCAGTTGCAACCGCCTGCGGGTTTCCGCCATTGGCAATCTGCATCTGTGCCTGTTTGGTGAGCAAGGGATTACCCTACGCGATCTGCTGGCGGATGACGGCCAGTTGGAACAGCTGAAAATGCGCATTCAAAGCGGGCTGCAAACCAAAAAGCAGACCCACTTCCTGCATCAGGGCAATAGCGGTCTCACGCAGAACTTATCGTTTATCGGCGGTTAACACGTCCCCTATAGCTTCGGGGAACGCCAGATGATTAATATGAGCTCGATCGGTCCCCTCTCCCTGTGGGAGAGGGTTAGGGTGAGGGGGCAACGCCAAGTCTAACCGAGCATCCAATGAGCAGGAGCACAACACACAATGAGCCAAATCAGCAGTGAATTTATTGCGGCAAAGATTGCCATTCTGACCGTTTCGGATCGCCGCACTGAAGCGGACGACACCTCCGGGCAATATCTACAGGAAGCCGCGCAGGAAACCGGCCATCAGGTAGTGGCTCGTGCCTTGGTCAAAGACAATATTTATCAGATCCGTGCGCAGGTTTCCGCATGGATTGCCAGCGATGACGTGCAGGCCGTGTTGATTAACGGTGGCACCGGCTTTACCTCCGGGGACAATACGCCAGAAGCGCTATTGCCGCTGTTTGACCGTGAAGTGGAAGGGTTCGGCGAACTGTTCCGCATGGTGTCATACGAAGAGATCGGCACCGCGACCCTCCAGTCCCGCGCGGTGGCCGGTATTGCCAACCAGACGGTGATCTTCGCCATGCCGGGTTCCACCCGCGCCTGTCGTACCGCCTGGGAACGTATTATTGAAGAACAGTTGGACGCGCGCCATCGCCCGTGCAACTTCTTACCCCATTTGAAGAAATAATCCATGACGCAGCTAACCCACATTAACGCCGCTGGCGAGGCCCATATGGTCGATGTCTCTGCCAAAGCGGAGACGGTACGTGAAGCCCGTGCCGAGGCTTTTGTTGAAATGCAGGCGGCAACGCTGGCGATGATTATCGACGGCAGCCACCATAAAGGCGACGTATTCGCCACGGCGCGTATTGCCGGTATTCAGGCCGCGAAGCGTACCTGGGAACTGATCCCCCTTTGCCATCCGTTGATGCTGAGCAAGGTGGAAGTACAGCTCGAAGCGCAGCCGGAATTTAACCGCGTGCGTATCGAAACCTGCTGCCGTTTGACCGGTAAAACCGGGGTTGAAATGGAGGCGTTGACTGCCGCTTCGGTGGCCGCGCTCACCATCTACGACATGTGCAAAGCGGTACAGAAAGATATGGTCATTGGCCCGGTGCGGCTGCTGGCAAAAAGCGGCGGCAAGTCCGGTGATTTTAAGGTGGAATTATGATCACTATTTTATTTTTCGCCCAGGTGCGTGAACTGGTCGGCACCAGCACGCTGAACCTGCCAGCGCAGTATCTTACGGTTGAAGAGCTGCGTAAATCGCTGTGCGAGCGTGGCGATCGTTGGGCGCTGGCGCTGGAGCCCGGTAAATTGCTGACGGCGGTCAACCAATCGCTGGTGGCCGCAGAGCATCCGCTGCAAGCCGGTGATGAAGTGGCTTTCTTTCCACCGGTAACCGGAGGTTAACAGTGGAAAATACTCGTATCCGCGTTGGCCAGGCAACTTTTAGCGTAGGTGAAGAATACCAGTGGCTGGCACAGTGTGATGATGACGGCGCGGTGGTGACCTTTACCGGCAAGGTACGCAATCACAATCTGGGGGATGACGTCAGCGCGCTGTCGTTGGAGCATTACCCTGGCATGACTGAAAAAGCCCTTGAAGAGATCGTTGCAGAGGCAAGAACCCGTTGGCCATTGCAACGGGTAACGGTGATCCACCGTATCGGTGATCTCTTTCCTGGTGATGAAATTGTGTTTGTCGGCGTGACCAGCGCTCACCGCAGTATGGCCTTTGAGGCGGCACAATTTATTATGGATTACCTGAAAACCCGAGCTCCCTTCTGGAAACGTGAGGCGACCGGGCAGGGAGACCGCTGGGTAGAGGCTCGCGATACGGATAAACAAGCCGCCAAGCGTTGGTAAATCGCGCCTCAACAGCGGAAATAAATCAATACCTTTGCCCGTTTCGCGTAGCGTTTTCTGTGATACGCTTACTATTGGCAGGGGAAGTTCCCCGAAACTTGGCTCACATGTAAAAGGTAACCGTCATGGACCGATATCCACGTAATGGTTCGATCGTTGAACGTGCCAACAGCGGCATTCAGGCTTATATGGCGCAGGTGTATGGCTGGATGACCTGTGGCTTGCTGTTGACCGCATTTGTTTCCTGGTATGCAGCGCATACGCCTGCGATCATCAACTTTATTTTCTCTAGCCAGATCACCTTCTTTGGGCTGATTATCCTGCAGTTGGGCCTGGTGTTTGTGATTTCCGGCATGGTTAACCGCCTGAGCGGCACCATGGCCACTGGGCTATTTATGCTTTACTCGGCGCTGACCGGGTTAACGCTATCGAGCATCTTCATTGCCTACACCTATAGCTCGATCGCCAGCACCTTCGTGGTCACTGCGGGTATGTTCGGCGCGATGAGCCTGTACGGCTACACGACCAAACGCGATTTGAGCGGTTTCGGTAGTATGCTGTTTATGGGGCTGATTGGTATTGTGCTGGCTTCACTGGTGAACATCTGGCTGAAAAGCCCGGCGCTGATGTGGGCAATCACCTATATCGGCGTGCTGGTATTTGTGGGCCTGACGGCGTATGACACCCAGAAACTGAAAGCGATGGGTGAACAGCTGAATGCCGATGATAAAGACAGCTTCCGCAAATACGCTATCGTTGGCGCATTGACGCTGTATCTCGACTTTATCAACCTGTTCCTGATGCTCCTGCGTATCTTCGGCAACCGCCGCTAATATGCTAGCTCAGCAATAAATATCTGGCCCCGTTTTAACACGGGGCTTTTTTATGGGATTTTTCTGGTTTCTGGTTGAAAAATTATCACCTTGACATCTATAAGGTTTTTTTTGTTTAATATCCGATGGATAGGGAGGGTAAAAGTCATATCTGTCTTTTACTTAGGATGATAATAATATGGATTGTGAAAAGCTATCATGGATAAGACCGAATTAAGTCAAAAATGGAAAGATCGTTTTGCTCTGTTTGACAGTGTGGCTGGAAATATCCACTCACAGCAATACAAAGACACGATAAAAAATATGAAATTCCTCGCCCGTACTAAATATGTCTTTAACTTTTATGCTTTTTTCTTTGGTATTATTTATTTCTGCATTCTTGGTTTATGGAAGAAAGGGTTGGTGCTATTCGGTGCGGTTGTAGTGCTTAATGTGATTCTGATAATTATTGATGCTGGGACAGCAATGAATCTGGAACCAGCGATCCGCGGTATTAATATTGCCTATGCAGGTACTTGTGCCATGATTGCCAACTATGCCTACTATCTCAAAGAAGTCAAAGGGTTGGATGGTTGGAACCCGATAGAAGGTTTTACCAAGAAATCGGCTGAAAAAATTGCGCAATCCTAAACATTACTAACTAATGAATATTTGAAAGGTTAAGCGAGCAGGGCAATCAGCTAGATATTGCCCTGCATATTTAAAATCTAGCTGGTTTGGAAAGATGCTATTATTACAATAAGATAAAGTGCAAAACTCACTAAAACGATAAACATAGCTAGCAATGCTGACCACTTTAATCTGGATTTAAATAGTCCAACCAAAGCAAAGCAAAATACCAGGATATTCATCGTTATATTGATGAAGCAGAGGATACTCACTACGAGATCGATCCACTCCGCCGTTTCGTCAGGCACGAAAGAGGCTACCATGAGTATAATGACCAAGGCTAACAGGTTGAACCAGGCCATCTTCAACCCAAAACGGACCATGCTGTCAAAAGTGTTGTCCTTAACTACCGCCGATTCCGTCAAATCGCCCTCCATAAGCAATTAAATTACAGTACGCATATTCTACGCATTCTGTTTACGGTTTAACATCATTTCCATAGCGCTTCACTTCACCGTTGCACAGAAATATTAAAAGCCGGAGAGTGGTTAACTCCCCGGCCTTAGCTACGTTTCCACCATCATCAATCGATGAACCGGCGGATCAGTTCCAGCAGCGCAACCAGCGCTTTCAGAACGATGAGAACTTTATCGATTAAAGCTTTCACCCGTTTTCTTCATAAATGGAGTGAAAGCCCCCTACTTGCCCTTACACTGCCTGTTATAGGGGTTGCCCTTCATTGTTAGATGTGGACTGCTTCACTCTGGCTAGAGCACCAGAACCGGCACCACCCGTCACTCCAGCCAGGACTTGAATACTTTCCCTCGCAGACCAGAGTTCCGCAGCAAACAGCGCTAACCTGCTGATTATATCGTCTATGCGGTAGTTTGAAAATCAATCAAATCCTGCGTATACTGATTACGTTAGATGTGGACTGCCTCACTCCGGCTAGAGCCACCAACTCAGTGCCGGAAAGTAAAAAAACCGACCTCACCCGTCGGTTTTTTTACGCCCGAAATTCAGGCAATCTTGCGCCGGAACATGGCATAGGCCGCGCTGCCGGTGGTGGCGGTGATCACCAGTAATGGCCACAGGCTGTGCCAGATAATGCCGAAACCGGCATCCTTGAGGTAGATCTGCTTGGTGATATCGGTGAAGTGGCGGATAGGGTTGGCCCAGGTAAGATGCTGTAGCCAAACCGGCATATTCTCCACTGGCGAGACATAGCCGGAAAGCAGTATCGCCGGCATCATAAACACAAACACCCCGATAAATGCCTGCTGCTGCGTCGCGCACAGCGAAGAAATCAGCAGCCCGAAGCCCACCAAAGACAGCCCGTAAACCAGCATGGTGCCATAGAACAGCAGCAGCGAACCGGCAAACGGGATCTGATAGGCAAAGATACCGATAAACAACACGATCGAAGCCTGGAAGGTGGCAATGATCAGGGCCGGTACCGCCTTGCCGATAAAGATCTGCCAGGTGGTTAAAGGCGAAACCAATAACTGCTCTAACGTGCCTTGCTCACGTTCACGCGCGACGGAAAGTGAGGTAACGATCAGTACGCCGATGGTGGTGATCATCGCGATCAGCGAAGGCACCACGAACCATTTGTAATCCAGATTCGGGTTATACCAGTTACGCACCACCAGTTCGCTGTTGTTGGGCTTGGTACGCTGCCCAATCAGCTCATTCTGGTAGTCCTGCACGATCTGTTGCACATAGTTGGCGGCGATCTGCGCGCTGTTGGAGTTACGACCATCGAGGATCAACTGCAACGGCGCGGTATTACCGCTGGCGATATCCCGTGAGAAGTTGGCCGGGAAGCGGACCAGCAGCAGCGCCTTCTGATTATCAATGGTGGTTCTAATCTCCTGCGGGCTGCGTAACAACAGCACGTGAGAAAAGGCTTTGGCTTTGGCGAGGCGCTGAGTCAGCTCAATGGAGTGCTGGCCGCTGTCCTCACTGTACACCGCGATGGTGGCGTTGGTGACTTCCAGCGTGGCGGCGAACGGGAACAACACCACCTGCAACAACACCGGCATAATCAGGATCGCGCGGGTCTGCGGATCGCGCAGCAACGACTGCATTTCTTTAACGATCAACGTCCAGAGACGGTGAAACATGGCTTCCCCTTAATCCAGCCGCCGCTGGGTTTTCCAGGCCGTCAGGCCGATAAACACCACCGCCGAGGCGATCAAAAACAGCAGGTTAATCACCAACACGGTGCCGATGTTGCCCGCCAGGAACAGTGTTTGCAGCGTGCTGACAAAGTAGCGCGCCGGAATGATATAGGTCACCGCACGCACCACGGCGGGCATACTGTCGATCTGGAAGATAAATCCAGACAGCATAATTGAAGGTAAAAAGGCGGCGTTCAGGGCTACCATTGCCGCGTTAAACTGGTTGCGGGTGATGGTCGAGATTAACAGCCCCATGCCGAGCGTGCTGGCCAGGAACAGGCTACTGATCACGAACAGCAGCAGCAGGGAGCCACGGTAGGGCACGCCGAGTACAAATACCGAAACCACCATACACAGCACCATGGCGATCATGCCCAGGAAATAGTACGGCACCAGCTTGGACAGCAGCAGCTCGCTGCGTGTGACCTGGGTGGAAAGCAGTGCCTCCATGGTGCCACGCTCCCATTCGCGGGCGATTACCAACGAGGTCAGAATGGCACCGATCACCGTCATGATAATGGTGATGGCCCCCGGAATAATAAAGTGCTGGCTGATGGCCGCCGGGTTAAACCAGTAGCGCATCTGGACTTCAATCAGTGGCTTGTCATCACGCCCCAGATCGGTGGCGCGCTGTTGCTGCCAGATTTGCCAGATCCCCTGGGTATAGCCTTGCACAAAGTTGGCGGTATTGGGCTCGCTGCCGTCGGTAATGACCTGCAACGGAGCGCGGTCGTTGGGCCTTGCCAAATGCTCGGCAAAATCGCTGGGGATCACTACCAGGCCGCGGATGCTGCCAGCCTGCATCATCTGGATCAGCTGCTGGCGGTTATCGCTGACGGTCGGTTCAATATAGGGCGAGCCGATAAAAGCATTGGCCAGATCGCGAGCCTCTTCGCTTTGCTGCTCCATCAGGATCCCCAGCCGTAGCTTGCTGGAATCCAGATTGATGCCGTAGCCAAAGATAAACAGCAGCATCAACGGAATGACGAAGGCAATCAGTCCGCTGCTGGGATCGCGCAATATCTGCCGGGTTTCTTTCAGGCACAATGCCCGCAGCCGCCGCCAGGAAAAGCCGTTGTCGCTGCTCATGCTGTCTCCTCCCGATCGTAACCCTGCACCAGTTCGATAAACGCCTCTTCCATCGAAGGGTTGGGGTTTTGCTCGCTGGCTATCTGCTGTTTGAGATCGTCCGGCGTACCGGCGGCGATGATTTTGCCGCGATACACCAGGCCGATACGATCGCAGTATTCCGCTTCATCCATAAAGTGGGTGGTGACCATCACCGTCACGCCTTTATCCACCATGCCGTTGATGTGCAGCCAGAACTCGCGCCGGGTCAGGGGATCGACGCCCGAGGTGGGCTCATCAAGAAACAGAATATCTGGCTCATGCATCAGCGCGCAGGCCAGCGCCAGCCGCTGTTTGAAACCGAGCGGCAGCGAATCCGGCGTTTGGTTGAGGATCGGGGCGAAGTTGAAGGCGCGAGACATCTCCTCGATTTTATCGCGCTGGCTCTTACCGCTTAGCCCATAAACGCCAGAGAAAAACTTCAGGTTCTGGGCCACCGTCAGGTTGCCATACAGCGAAAATTTCTGCGCCATATAGCCCAGATGCTGGCGCGCTTTGCCGGAGCTGGTTTTTAGATCCATACCGAGCACCAGCGCTTTGCCATCGCTAGGTACCAGCAGGCCACACATCATCTTGAAGGTGGTGGATTTGCCCGCGCCGTTGGGGCCAAGCAGGCCAAAAATCTCGCCGCGCTGCACCTTGAAATCCACATGATCGGTGGCCGCAAAGTCGCCGAATTTTTTGGTCAACCCCTGTGCTTCGATCACCGTTTCCGAGTTGTCGCCCGTTACCGTAGGCATGATCTCGGCCAGGGCGGATTTGCTGTTCGGGCCGCCGCCCAGCAGATCGATAAACGCATCCTCAAAACGCGGATCGGCCTCGGTTAATTCGGCCTGTGGCAGATCCAGATCCCGCAATACCTGCTGGTGATCTTCACCCGGCTTGAGGATCAGCCGCAGATATTTCCCCTGGATCACACCGTCGCTAACCGCAGGCAGGCAGATCGCCCTCTGCAACAGCGATCGGTGGCTACCGGCTGGGGTGTCGATCAAAATGGTACGGCCAGCCATGCGCTGGGTAAGATCCTGTGGCGCGCCGCTGAACAGCAACTCACCTTCGTTCATCAGCAGCACTTCGCGGCACTGCTCAGCTTCGTCTAGATAGGAGGTACTCCACAGGATCAGCATGCCGTCGTTGGCCAGCTCATGCACCATTCGCCACAGTTCACGACGTGAAATGGGATCGACGCCGACGCCGGGCTCATCCAGCAGCAGCACCTGAGGTTGACCAAGCAGCGTACAGGCCAGCCCTAGCTTTTGCTTCATCCCGCCGGAAAGCTTACCCGCCAGACGTTCGGTAAAGCGGGTCAGATCGGTAAACGTCAGCAACCGCTCAAAGGTTTGCTTACGCAGATCGCCGGTGACTCCGCGCAGATCGGCATAAAGCGTGAGATTTTCCATCACCGTCAGATCTTCATACAGCCCAAACTTTTGCGGCATGTAACCGAGAATGGCGTGCAACTGGCGATCCTGTGCGATCGGATCCAACCCGGCGACGGTCAGCTTGCCGCTGCTGGGGAGCAGCAAACCTGCCAACATGCGCAGCAGGGTAGTTTTGCCCGCGCCATCGGGGCCAACCAGCCCGGTCACCGCACCACTGCGCAACGTGGTCGTCAGGCTGGCTACCGCTGGTTTATCGAGTGATGGAAAGCGTTTTTCCAACGCCACCAGTTCAATCGTATGTGCCTGTGCCATCACGGTTCCTTACGGTTGTGTGAAATGGACGGTTACCGGCATCCCCTGACGCAAGGCGTCATCGGCATCGTTGACGATGATCCGCAGGCGGTAGACCAGATCGGTACGCAAATCTGGCGTTTCTACGCTTTTGGGAGTGAACTCCGCGGTGGGGGAAACAAAGCCGATCTTGCCGTGATAAGGCTTGCCAGGGCGGCTGTCGGTCTCGATCAAGACTTCGGTACCTGGCGTAGCGCTACCCAGGCTGGCTTCATTGATGTAGGCACGAACCCATACCGGCCGCGTCAACGATAGGGTAAACACTGTGCTGCCAGCGCTGAGCATGGTGCCTGGCTCCACGGCTCGCGTCATTACCGTACCAACGGACGGTGAGAGCAGGGTGGTGTCATGCAGATCCAACTGGGCTTGCGCCAGTGCTGCCTCGGCTAGTGCCAGATTGGCTTTGGCCTGTTCGATTTCCTGTGGGCGGTTACCGGTCAGGTATTGCGACAGTTTGTCTTTCGACGCCTGCAAATTTGCCTGCGCCTGATTACGCGCGGTGCGGGCATCTTCCAGGGCGTTGGCAGAGGTGGCCTTTTTCGCCCATAGCCCCTGCTGACGTTGGAAGAAGCTGTCGGCATAACTGAAGGCCGACTGCCGTTGCGCCACTTCGGATCGTACCTGAGCAATCTCCTCGTTGCGGTAGCCTGCCTGCAATAAATCCAGTTTGGCTTTGGCGCTGGCAACGTTGGCCTGTGCCTGTAGCAACGCGTTCTGGTAAGGGGCATCGTCCAGTTTGCCCAGCAGCTGCCCCTGTTGCACGCTGTCCCCTTCGTCTACCGCCAGTGAGGCCAACCGGCCATTAACGCGGAAACCCAGGTTGACCGTGCGGATATCTACATTGCCATACAGCGTCAAAGGCTTGTCCTGCTGGCGTTGGTAAGACCAGAAACCGTAGGCCGCAGCGGCGATCAGCACGATCGCTATACCCACAATGGCAACTCTTTTCTTGTTCATAATGTTCCTTGACTGCAAGACGGAAAGTTAGACGGCGTAACGCTGGCGTAGCCCGTTAACCAGAATGTCGATATGTTCGGCCAGCACCTCGCTAATTTGCTCGGCTTCTTCTGCCGCGATCTGATGCCAGCCTGCCTGGCGTAGCAAAGTTTCCCGGCCAACGCGGAATGCCAGAACCTCACCGATCAGCGCATGGGTATGCAAGACGATTTTGGTGGAACGCTCATCGATGCCGGTGTAGCCCGCTAACAGGCGACACAGTAAGTGATGCAACGGGGCTATCACTTGCTGGTGGATCAGCGGATAAGCATCGGTTGGCGAAAGCTGTTCGCGAGACATAATCTTGCTCAGATTGAGCGTGTGGGGCTCGGTCATCAGTTGGCTGAAGGCCAGCAACCCGCTTTTGAGATGGTAGAGATAACGCTCCGGCTGGCGTTGCTCCGCGGGCAGTTGATAGAAACGTTCGATTTCTTCGCTCAGTGGGCGGAAACTTTGCTGGATAAAGTCGGCAATCCACTGGGCTACCGCCAGATATAACCCCTCTTTCGAGTTGAAATAGTAGGTGATAGCGGCGATGTTCTGCCCGGCACGCTGGGCGATTTGCCGCGTGGTGGCACCCGAAAGGCCATATTCGCCGAACACTTCAATCGCGGCGGTGAGCAGTTGTTGGCGCGCTTGTTCACCCCGTTTGAGAGGGCTTAGCGGCGGGTTTTCTGCAGAGGACATAGGTTGACCCAAAAAGTTAATCAATCATATGATTAACTTTAGGCCGGGCGGGCTAAAATGTAAACCACAGGCCAGAACATTTTGCTTTTCCGTGAGCTTGCTCGGCGAAAAGTGCTGTGAACACGTAAAATTGCCTTTTCTTGTTCGATTTCTGCTACACTCTCGCGCTTGGTGCACTGCAGTTTGTGCCAATCCCTCGAGGTCATGCCGAGGATGTGCCGCAAAAAAGTGCGAGTACCTCCTTATGCCCCGTCTGATCATCCTCCCGGAAACTGCACCGAACATTTGTTTAGGTTAGGGGGGATCTGGAGTTTTTCTCTACTATGTCATTTGAAACCCTCGGCTTAAGTGCTGAAATTCTGCGCGCTGTTGAAGAACAGGGCTATCGCGAACCTACGCCAATTCAACGCCAGGCAATCCCGGTGGTATTGGCAGGCCGTGACCTGATGGCCAGCGCCCAGACCGGCACCGGTAAAACAGCTGGTTTTACCTTGCCG
Source organism: Serratia sp. JSRIV004 (assembly GCF_019968705.1). Taxonomy (NCBI): domain Bacteria; kingdom Pseudomonadati; phylum Pseudomonadota; class Gammaproteobacteria; order Enterobacterales; family Yersiniaceae; genus Serratia; species Serratia sp. JSRIV004. The sequence continues at coordinate 1,953,402 of NZ_CP074140.1, forward strand.
CTATTACAGCTGCTGAGCAAACACGATCACCCAATCAAAGGCCGCCGCCCGGTGCGCGCGTTGATCCTGACGCCAACCCGTGAACTGGCTGCACAAATCGGTGAAAACGTTGAGGCTTACAGCAAACACCTGCGCCTGCGTTCGCTGGTGGTGTTTGGTGGTGTGAGCATCAACCCGCAGATGATGAAGCTGCGCGGCGGCGTTGACATCCTGGTGGCAACGCCGGGTCGCCTGCTGGATCTGGAACATCAGAACGCGGTTGATCTGTCCAAAATTGAAATTCTGGTGCTGGACGAAGCCGACCGCATGCTGGATATGGGCTTTATCCATGATATCCGCCGCGTGCTGTCCAAGCTGCCTGCCAAGCGTCAGAACCTGCTGTTCTCCGCGACCTTCTCCGATGAGATCAAAGGGCTGGCCAGTAAACTGCTGACCAACCCGGCCTCGGTAGAAGTGGCTCGCCGCAACACCGCATCTGAGCAAATTGAACAGAGCGTTCACTTTGTCGATAAGAAGCGTAAGCGTGAACTGCTTTCCCAGATGATCGGCGAAGGTGACTGGAAGCAGGTGCTGGTATTTAACCGTACCAAGCACGGTGCCAACCATTTGGCTGAACAACTGAATAAAGATGGCATCACCGCTGCGGCTATCCACGGCAATAAAAGCCAGGGTGCCCGTACCCGCGCATTGGCAGATTTTAAAGACGGCAAAATCCGTGTGCTGGTAGCTACCGACATCGCTGCGCGCGGCCTGGATATCGATCAGTTGCCACACGTGGTGAACTACGAACTGCCAAACGTACCGGAAGATTACGTCCACCGCATTGGCCGTACTGGCCGTGCCGAACGTACCGGTGAGGCGATCTCGTTGGTCTGCGTGGATGAACACAAACTGTTGCGTGATATTGAGCGCCTGCTCAAGCGTGAAATTCCACGTATTGCGCTGCCAGGCTATGAGCCGGACCCAAGCATCAAAGCCGAACCGATCATCAATGGCCGTCAGGCTGGTGGTGGCCGTGGTGCTCCGCGTGGCAACGGCGGCGGCGCTCCGCGTACCGGTAACGGTGGCGGCCAGCGTAGTGGCAATGGCGGCGGTCAGCGTGAAAATCGCGGCGGCGGCAGTGCTCGCCCGCAGGGTGACGGCAAACCACGTTCAGGTGCTCCATCGCGCCGTCCGCATAGCCGTAAACCGTCTGAGTGATCCTCGATTGATGATCTATACTGAACCGCCATTGATTGGCGGTTTTTTTTCGCCTGTTTCCGGAGATCCAGATGAAATTGAAGTGTGCAATTCTTGATGATTACCAAAGTGTAGCGCTGAAGATGGCGGATTGGTCCGTCCTTGGCGAGCAGGTTGAGGTTTTCTCCCTGCGTGAGCATATTGACGATGAAGACCAACTGGTGAGCCGCATCAAAGACTGCGAGATCGTGGTGATAATGCGAGAGCGCACGCCGTTCACCGCCGCATTGCTTGCTCGTTTGCCGAAACTGCAACTGCTGATCACCTCAGGTATGCGCAACGCTTCGATCGATCTGCCAGCGGCAACCCGACAAGGCGTCACCGTTTGCGGCACCGCCAGCGGTTCTGAAGCGCCGATGGAACTGACCTGGGCGCTCATCCTCGGTTTGGCCAAGCATCTGGTGGCTGAAAGCAGCGGATTACGTGCCAACGGACCTTGGCAGCAACATGTTGGCATCACCTTGCATGGCAAAACGTTAGGCCTACTGGGGCTGGGCAAGATCGGCGGACAGATGGCGAGGGTAGCACAGGCGTTTGGCATGAACGTCGTTGCCTGGAGCCAAAATCTGACGGCTGAAAGGGCACAGGAATTCGGCGTGCAACTTGCCGAGTCAAAACAGGCGTTACTGGCAGCGAGTGACTTTGTTTCGGTACATCTGGTGTTAAGCGATCGCAGCCGTGGGCTGATCGATCGCCAGGCGCTGGCGCAGATGAAAACCAGTGCATTCCTGATCAACACCTCACGCGCGGCAATTGTCGATCAACAAGCGTTGGTTGAGGCGCTGCAAACCGGGCAGATCGCCGGTGCCGGGCTGGACGTGTTTGAAGTAGAGCCACTGCCAGCCGATCACCCATTGCGCCGTTTGCCCAACGTGCTGGCTACGCCGCATGTGGGTTATGTCGCGGATGATAACTACCGCACCTATTTCCGGGAAGCGATTGCCGATATCCAGGCCTTTATTGCCGGTGAGCCGCTGCGCAAGCTAGGCTAATTTTATCGGCGGGAGGCTTGTTGGCTCCCTCTTTCGCCCGTATCATTGCGCCCTCTTAGATAGCAGGGGTAGGCATGCGCGTATTATTGGCTCCAATGGAGGGGGTACTCGACTCTCTGGTGCGGGAATTGCTCACCGAGGTGAACGATTACGATCTCTGCATCACCGAATTCCTGCGGGTGATCGATCAGCGGCTACCAGCCAAATCCTTCTATCGGCTGTGTCCGGAACTGCACCATGCCAGCAGAACGCCATCCGGCACCCAGGTGCGGGTGCAACTGCTGGGCCAGTATCCCGAATGGCTGGCGGAAAACGCCGCTCAGGCGGTTGAACTGGGTTCTTACGGTGTCGATCTGAACTGCGGTTGCCCGTCCAAACATGTCAACGGCAGCGGCGGCGGGGCCACCTTGCTCAAAGATCCCGAACTGATTTATCAGGGTGCCAAAGCGATGCGCGCCGCGGTGCCAGCGCATCTGCCGGTGACGGTAAAAGTGCGCTTGGGTTGGGATTCGGATTCCCGCAGCTTTGAAATTGCCGATGCGGTGCAGCAAGCGGGGGCGACCGAAATCACCATTCATGGCCGTACCAAAGAGGACGGTTATAAAGCCGATCGCATCAACTGGCAGGCGATCGGTGAGATCCGCCAGCGTTTGACCATCCCAGTGATTGCCAACGGGGAAATCTGGGACTATCAAAGTGCGCAGGCCTGTATGCAGGCCACCGGCTGCGACGCGGTAATGCTGGGGCGTGGAGCGTTGAACATCCCCAACCTGAGCCGGGTGGTGAAATATAACGAACCGCGTATGCCTTGGCCGCAGGTGGTGCAGCTATTGCAAAAGTACGTGCATCTGGAAAAGCAGGGCGATACCGGTTTATATCACGTCGCCCGCATCAAACAGTGGCTCAGCTACCTGCGCAAAGAGTATCAGGAAGCCACGGAGCTGTTTACCGAGATCCGCACGTTAAACAACTCCAAGGATATTGCACGGGTGATTTGCCGCTAACTCCTTATTTCAATGGCGAAATAGTGTCGCAGCGCCTCCAACCGTTCTTCCTCCGAATGCAGCGTAGACTCCTTACGATGATGGTTTTGGGTCACGATCAGCTTTAACTCGCTGAGGGTGATGCGGCCATCCTCTGTGGGGCGGGAGCACACCAGCTTTTGGGTAAAATGCGACTGTGGCGAAGTGCTGTGATAGTGACACATGTCGCTAAACTCTTCCGGCTGCCGGGGTTGCAGGGTAAAGCGATAAAGCGTCTTGGCGTGGGAGGTCCGATCGCCGTTGCGGCGCTCGAGATGATACCACTCACCGTCTTGCTCAAGATGAAAGGTACCGCTGGCCTGCGGTTGTTGTTCGGTGGTGGTGATTTTCAGCGGGGCGAGGAAAGAATCACCAAACCCTACATCGACCAGATACGGCTGATCCAGGGTCACCACCAGCGCCATATGGTCAAATGGCGGACCAAAAGAGCCGTCTCTGGCGTGGATTTCCCCGGATATAAACGTCACCTTAAAGCCGATCTGCTGCAACAGCAGGGCGAATATCCGGTTCAATTCATAGCAAAACCCACCGCGATTATGCTCGACGATTTTGCTGAACAGCCCAGCCTCGCTGAGATCGATTCCCTGATGATAGATAATGCTCAAATTCTCGAAGGGTACCGCCAGCATATGGCAGCGATGCAGCTGTTGCAGAGTTTGCAGATCGGCCTGTGGTGTGCCTGTGAAGCCGATGTGTTGCAGATAGCGTGGTATGTCCACCAGAATTCTCGCTATACGGGAAATTTTGCATAAATTAGCGGGAATTGCGGCAGTCGGGGAAGCAATATGTGCGGTGCTGAAAATCGCTGGCGTAAAGCCGCTTGTGCCAATGCAATACACTCGTCTTCCTGACAGGTCGTGGCCACCTAGCTTGCGAGCATGTGAACGCCGTCTGTAATTAACCAGAAAGAAAAATGCGTATCGATTTCAGTCCGTTTAAAATTAGCGATTTAGCGAATAAACGTATGTTGTTAAAAACAGTATTGACATAGTTTGAAAAAGTCGTAGATTAGTATCCAGCAGCAGGAAATTGATAGTTAGCTGCTTAGCTAAATAACAGATTGAAAGATTATTTTTAATAAGTTGTTTAGTGATATTGCGATAAAGGCCACGAAGTTCTGTTGTATGGGGAAGTCGTCGTTGAGTAGCCAGTTCGGGCTCAAGGACAATGCTTTAAGGCCACGTAGTCAGTACCGACGATCGCAGGGTGTGTACCATAACGCGATGATGTAAGGCTCTGTTTCTCAAGTATTAATGTTGCAACTTGTTAATTTTATCCTGTAAGTTTGTTGCAATGAAAGTAAAGCCATGCGTCAATAGTTTATATCGCGAGGGGGAATGTACCAGTTTAGCTTGCTTTGCCTCGGCTAATTATTATGAGGTAGGTAAGTCAAAATTTGTAAATCAGCCAGTATAGGGGAGGATGTAGTTAGCTTTTTAATACCCAATATTATCTGTGATAAACAAGTACATTTTAAATAGTATCGAAAGTAGTACCCAGTTAGTAAGTTGATTAATGTTGAATTTTAAATATGCAGTAACCTAAAAGCCCTGGCAAATATTGTCAGGGCTTTTTCGTTTTATCCTTTTGCCAATGGGGTGATGCTTCAGCATTTTTGGAGGAACGCCACTGCCAGAAACTGTCATGCTCAAGCCTTACCCTGAACGCCTAACTCAAAGCGATCGGGAGGCGTTATGCAAGATTTTACGGGTAAAGTGGCACTGGTGACCGGTGCTTCCACCGGGATTGGTGAGGCTATTGCTCAAGAGTTGGTCGATCGCGGTGCGAAGGTAGCGATCACCGCCAGAAATAGCGAAAGACTGGCAGCAACGGCGCAACGTATAGATCCGACAGGCAAATCGGTATTTCCGTTGGTTATGGATGCTCGCGATCCTGAATCGGTGCGCAGTGCGGTAGCGCAAACGCTAGCCCTTGGTGGGCAATTGCATCTGCTGGTCAATAATGCCGGTATCACCGGGCCGCATGATGTGCCGCTGAATGAATACCTCATCGAAGATTGGCACGCGGTGATTGAAACCGATCTCAGTGGCACCTTCTATGGGATGAAGTACGGATTACCCGCTATCGCAGCGGCAGGCGGTGGCGCGGTAGTGAATCTCTCCGCCGTCAATGGCATGGTCGGTATTGCGGGCATTGCACCTTATACCGCGGCCAAGCATGGCATTATCGGTTTGACACGGGCCGCCGCTCTGGAGTTTGCCGATCGGGGGATACGCATCAACGCCGTCGGGCCTGGCTATGTCGATACGCCATCGATGGCCAAATTACCCGCCTTGGTGCGGGAGAAAATGGCGGCCTCTCATCCAATGGGGCGAATGGCTACGCGTGAAGAGGTAGCGAAAACGGTGGTTTTTTTGCTTTCTATAGACAGCAGTTTCACCACCGGGGCCTTTTACAGCATTGATGGTGGTTATACGGCACAGTAAACCGTTGGTAGGCTAAGGCGTAAGCGAGCTTGCGTCTTGGCAAGAAATCTTCAGCAGAGCTCATTCTGACTTGCTATGGGTGAACTATAATTTTCATCAAGTTAGATTAATTGATGAGCGATCTTGCTGCCGATGACAAAATCTCTGTTCTCCCGTTTTATGGCACTGTGGCTGCTGGCCATAGCCACACCGATCGTTGCTGCACCGCTGCCAGCGGTGACCGTGGCGCTGATTGAACAAAGCCAACCCGAACGCGCATTGCACTATCTTGGCCGCATCGAGGCGATACAAACCGTGGAGGTGAAGACCCGTACCGAAGGGTTTATCGCCAAGCGGCCGTTTACCGAAGGGCAAATGGTCAAGGCAGGGGATTTACTGTACGAGATCGAGCCTGCATTACACCATTCTGCCGTGGCACAGGCTCAGGCTCAGTTGGATAGCGCGACGGCCACAGCCAACCTGGCTCAGGTAAACCTGACGCGCTTGCAGCAGTTAGGCAATAACCGCGCGGTTAGCAGAGCAGATATTGATGCCGCGGCAGCCGAGCGTGATACCAGCAGGGCGGCGGTCGCCCAGGCGCGGGCACTGCTTAATACGCAGCAGTTACAACTCAGCTATACCCGAATTTATGCGCCGATTGCCGGGCGCATCGGCCACAGCCGTTTTCATGTGGGCAGCCTGGTCAACGCGGCGAGTGGCACACTGGTCAACATTATTCAGCTCGATCCGATCCGCGTGGCGATCTCCATCAATGAACGGGACTATATTACCGCCGCCTATCAGCGTCAGAATGGGGAGGGCAAGCTTGCCGAAGGGCAGTTTTCTGCCCGTCTTGAACTGGCCAACGGCAAATCCTACCCGGAGCCGGGCACTTTTGAATCGGTAGATAACCAGATCGATGCCCACACTGGTACCGTCACGTTACGGACCCGTTTTGCCAATCCTAATCATCTGCTGCTGCCCGGGGGCGTGGTGAACGTGATCCTGACCGCCGAGCAACCGCAGACGGTCACGCTGGTGCCAATCGCAGCGCTTCAGCAAAACCAGCAGGGCCACTTTGTGTTGGTCGTCACCCCGGAGAATATCGTGGAGGTGCGCGAGGTAACTCTTGGTGAACAGCATGAGCAATATTATCAGGTGAACGCCGGGCTCAAGGTTGGCGAAAAGGTGATTATCTCCGGTGTTCAGCACGTCAGGCCCGGAATGCAGGTGAACGCCATTCTCTCCAGCGCCAACGCGCAACCATAAGGGGACGTTGATGCTGCATTTCTTTATCCGGCGGCCAAAGTTCGCCATCGTGATTGCGCTGGTGATCACCCTGGTGGGGATCGTTTCTCTCAAGGTGATCCCGGTGGAGCAGTACCCCGATATCACGCCACCGGTGGTTTCCGTCAGCGCGCTCTATCCTGGAGCCAGCGCTCGTGACGTGGCTCAGGCGGTGGCATCGCCCATCGAAGCTCAGGTCAACGGCGTCAGCAACATGCTTTACATGGAATCGACCAGCGCCAACAACGGCGGTTATCAACTGAGCATTACCTTTGCCAGCGGTACCGATCCGGATATGGCCGCCGTGGAGGTGCAAAACCGTATTTCACAGGTTAGCGCGCAGCTACCGGCAGAGGTGAATAACAACGGGGTTTCGGTGCGCAAGCGGGCCTCGAATCTGTTGTTGGGCGTTAGCGTGTTCTCTCCCAAGGGCAGCCGTGACACGCTGTTTCTGAGCAATTACACCAGTATCCAACTGCGCGATGCCTTGGCCCGCATCAGCGGTGTGGGAGATGTGCAGGTGTTTGGCGCCCGGGATTACAGCATGCGCGTCTGGCTCGATCCGCAGCGTATGGAGTCGCTGAATATCAGCGTGCAGGACATCGTGCAAGCGTTGCAGCAGCAGAACGTGCAGGCCGCAGCAGGCCAAATCGGTTCCGCGCCTTCGCCTTCCCGGCAGCAGCAAACCTTGACCATCAGCGGGCAGGGGCGTTTAGACGATCCGCAGGAGTTCGCCAGGGTGATTATCCGCAGCGGGGCCAATGGCGGTACGGTGCGCGTGGGTGACGTGGCGCGGGTCGAGTTGGGGGCACAAAACTACCAGGTTAATGCTTCGATGAACCAACAGGAATCGGCATTTTTGGTGGTTTACCCCACGCCGGGAGCTAACGCGCTGAATGTTGCCAATGCGGTACGCCAGGAGATGGCACGCTTGTCGCAGTCCTTCCCCAGCGATATGAGCTATGACATCAAATATGACTCTACCCGCCCGGTAACGGCAACGCTGCACGAGATTGCCATTTCGCTGGCGTTAACCCTGGCGGTGGTGTTGCTGGTGGTTTATCTGTTCTTACAGAGCCTGCGGGCCACCTTTATCGTGGCGCTCACCATTCCAGTTTCATTGCTCGGTACTTTCGCCGTGCTGTATGTTTTCGGCTACTCCGCCAACACCCTGAGCCTGTTCGCCATTATCCTGGCGCTGACTATCGTGGTAGACGACGCCATCGTGGTGGTGGAAAACGTGGAGCGTCTGCTGGCCCAAGATCCCGCTCTTAGCCCGGCAGAAGCAACCCGCAAGGCGATTAGCCAGATTGCCGGGCCGATCGTCGCTACGACGTTAGTGCTGATGGCGGTGTTTGTGCCGATTGCGGTGCTGCCGGGCATTACCGGTGAGCTGTATCGTCAGTTTGCCGTGACCCTGTCGGCGGCGGTGATCCTGTCGAGCATCAACGCGTTGACGCTGTCCCCGGCGCTTTGTGCCACGCTGATCCGGCGGCGTGAGCTGGCGCAAACCGGCTTTTTTGGTGGTTTCAACCGGGGTATGAACCGGATGCGCTATGGCTATGTTCGCATGACCGCATTGGCTAGCAAGCGAGCTTTAACCACGGTGATTGCACTCTTTGTCGTTGGCTTGGCCACCTGGTATGGCTATAGCCGTCTGCCAACCTCTTTCCTGCCGGAGGAGGATCAGGGCTACTTCTTCGTCAACGTACAGTTGCCAGATGGAGCTTCCCTTGAACGTACCCAGGCGGTAATGGATCAGATGCATCAGCAGGTGATACAAAACCCGGCGGTGGAAGATGTGATCAAAATTACCGGTTTCAGCCTGCTGAGCGGGGGCAATTCGCCCAATGCGGGCTTCGCCATCGTGATGCTCAAACCTTGGGGCCAACGCGAACATGTTGACCGGGTGTTAGCCGATCTTCAGGGCCGGCTGGCAGCAATCCCCTCGGCGATGATCATGGTGGTTAATCCACCGGCCATCGCCGGGCTAGGCAACGCCGCCGGTTTTGATTTACGCCTGCTGGCGCTGGAGGGGCAAACGCCGCAGCAGATGGCTCAGGTGGCCCAGGGGATTATTTTTGCGGCCAACCAGCGGCCAGAGCTGAGCCGGGTATTTACCACCTTCAGCGCCGTGGTGCCGGATATCGATCTAGCGGTCGATCGTGAACGGGCTGCACTGTTGCAGGTGCCGGTCAGCCGGATTTTCAATACGCTGCAAGTTTCGCTTGGCGGCCTGAACGTGGGGGATTTTTCGGTCAATAACCGTATGTTCCGGGTGCAGTTGCAAAATGATATGGATTTCCGGCAACGCACCGAACAAATTAATCGCCTGAACGTGCGCAGCGACACCGGCGCTCTGGTGAGCCTGGCTAATCTGGTACGGCTCACGCCTTCTATCGGCGCGCCTTTTATCAGCCAGTTCAACCAGTTTCCGTCGGTATCGGTGAACGGTTCTGCGGCCGAGGGGATTAGCTCCGGGCAGGCGATGAAAACCATGGAGTCTTTATTGGCCGAGCAGCTGCCAAAGGGTTACGGCTATAGTTGGAGCGGCCTGTCCTGGCAGGAACAACAAACCGGTGACCAAGCCCTGCTGATCTATCTGGCGGCGCTGGTGTTCGCCTATCTGTTCCTGGTGGCTCAGTATGAAAGCTGGAGTATCCCGCTGGTGGTGATGCTGTCGGTGATTTTCGCGGTGGCAGGAGCGGTCGCGGGGTTACGCATGATGGGGTTCGCCAACGACGTTTACGCCCAAATCGGGCTAGTCCTGCTGATCGGCCTGGCGGCCAAGAATGCCATCCTGATCGTTGAGTTCTCCAAGGCGCGGCGTGAAGAGGGGGCCAGCATTCGCGAAGCCGCGCAGGACGGTGCCCGGCAACGTTTCCGGGCGGTGATGATGACGGCCATTTCCTTTATTCTCGGGGTGATGCCGCTGGTGTTTGCTACCGGTGCCGGGGCGATGAGCCGCCAAATTATCGGTATTACCGTGTTTGGCGGGATGTTACTGGCAACCCTGGTCGGGATCTTCTTTATTCCTGCGCTGTACCTGCATATTCAACGGCTGCGCGAATGGGTTAAATCACGGTTTGCCTAGAGTCGCTGACCAGGTCTACTCGGCGCGGGGCCGGGTAGACCTGCAAATGGAAGCTGTTAAGGCTCGCTATGCTGTTCGTGAGCCTGTTGTTCCAGCTTCACCTGTGCGGCACGCTTGCGCAGGCCAAACCAGCCAAGTAGCAGTAACACGGCCAACACGGGGATGGTGGCAATAGTCCAGGTGCCGTTCGGGTAATCAAAGGCCATCATGATCACCACCGCTAACAGGAACAACAGCGTCAGCCACGAGGTGACCGGTGCTCCTGGCATTTTAAACGCCACCGGTTTGGCTTTCCCCGCCTTGATCGCCTTACGCAGTTGCATCTGACAAACGATAATAAATGCCCAAGAGCAGATGATGCCCAGTGAAGCGATATTCAGCACGATTTCGAACACCTGCGATGGCACCAGATAATTCAGCACCACGCCAATCACATAGATACCGCAGGTCACCAGAATACCGGCGTAAGGTACCTGCTGGCTGCTCATTTTAGCCATCAGCTTTGGTGCTGAGCCCCCCATGGAAAGTGAGCGCAGGATACGGCCTGTTGAGTACAGACCAGAGTTCAGGCTGGAAAGGGCGGCGGTCAGCACCACGATATTCATGATGGTCCCGATGTAGGGTACGCCAAGCTTGGAAAAGAAGGTGACAAACGGGCTTTGCCCAGCCTGATAGGCGTTCCAGGGTAACAGCAGAACCAGCAGTACTACCGAGCCGACATAGAACAAACCGATACGCCAGATCACGCTGTTGATCGCTTTTGGCATCATTTTTTCCGGATCTTTACACTCGCCAGCGGCGGTGCCTATCAGTTCGATACCGGCAAAGGCGAAGATCACCCCTTGTACCAATACCAAAGCAGGTAACAGACCGTGTGGGAACATGCCGCCGTTATCGGTGATCAGGTGGATCCCGGTTGTATTACCCGCTACCGGTGTGCCGACGCCAAGGAAGATGACCCCTACGACCAGGAACAGAGAGATGGCGGCAACCTTGATCAACGCAAACCAGAACTCCATTTCGGCGAACCATTTCACGCCGATCATATTCATGGTAGCCACAATCCCAAGTGCCCCCAGGGCAAACAGCCACTGGGGAACCTCGGCGAAGGTCCCCCAATAATGCATATACAGCGCTACGGCAGTGATATCGACAATGCCGGTCATCGCCCAATTAAGAAAGTACATCCATCCTGCAACGTAGGAGGCCTTTTCACCGAGAAATTCGCGTGCATAGGAAACGAAACTGCCGCTGGATGGGCGGTGTAATACCAGCTCGCCCAAGGCGCGTAGGATGAAAAAAGAAAACACGCCACATACCAGATATACCAGCGCCAGTGCCGGACCCGCCATCTGTAGACGTGCGCCGGTGCCAAGGAATAGGCCAGTGCCGATTGAGCCTCCAATGGCGATCATCTGTATCTGCCGTTTACCCATGCTTTTGTGGTAACCGGATTCGTGTGAGTCTAACCAACGTTTTCTGGCCGCCTGCTTGTCATGTGCAGTCGTTTTCTCTGAGTGCATTATTCGTCCTGTTCCTGTCTGTTTGCATCATGGGAATGAGGTCATGGCAACATTCCGCAGTTTATGGTTGATACCAGCGCCGTTAAATAACGGCGAGGCATGCTACCCGTTCTAGGGAATTGAGGCAAAAAAACTGCGGTTCAGGGGGAGAGTGTTTCACTCAGGCCGATTCGGTGGCAGGCAGGGCGGAGGTCGGTAGCCCGAATATTTTGTCGAATGCCCAGTTAAATACAAAGGTATAGCAGGGAATAATCACGATCAGCGCCATATCCAGTAGCAAGGCCTGCAGCAGAGAAATCTCCATCCACCAGGCGATCAGGGGGATCAGGTAAACCACCAGTGTCAGTTGGAAGCCCACCGCATGCAGAATGCGGCGCTTCAGCGTGCGGGTGCGTGATGCCTGGCGGATTTCCCAGAATTCGTACAAGTAGTTGTAAATCAGGTTCCAACTGACGGCGATGGTGGTGATGATCACCGCCAACGGCCCGGTGCTGCTCGGGGCGGAGCCAGAGAGTAGTGCCAAACCAAGGGCCGAAATGACCATACCGATAACTTCATAAGCGGTCACATAGACCAGTTTGCGTTTCACGCCTTGCATGCTTTTCTCCTGCTTTATTTTTCGTGCCTGATGACGTCCGGCAACCCGATGCGTAAGATAACGTCAATACTATTGATAGAAAAAGTCAGGAGCTGTCAGTTTTACTGACAGGTAAGGTGATGAATTTTTCCAGTGACAATATCGAACTGTTTTTGGCTGTGTTGGATCGCGGATCATTCTCGGCGGCAGCCAGGGCATTGCGGCGCGTGCCTTCGGCGGTCAGCATGGGGATCGCCAATATGGAGGCGGAGCTGGGTTTTCAACTATTCGACCGCTCGCACCGCGAACCGGTGCCCACCGCGCTGGCATTGGCACTGGCTCCCCACGCACGCTTGATCGCCGAACAGCTCAAGCAGCTGCAGATCCACGCCATTGAGCTTTCTCAGGGGCTGGAAAGCAGGCTGTCGATCGGTGTGGCATCGGATATCAACAGCAGCGGTCTACTGGCGGCGGTTAAAGCGTTGGTGGAGCGCTACCCGTTGTTGGATATCGAGGTGCTGACTGCCCCACAAGATGATGTTTTGCATATGCTGCATCAACAGCGGGTCAGCCTGTGCCTGGCATTCGGCGGACTGGACGTGAACAGCCAGGAACATTTTCACTATGTGGGTAGCGAGTCGTTGGTGGCAACCATTGCGGCACAGCATTCAGCTCTGAACGCTGGCGGTGCCGAGTTGTTTCTGGAGGAACTGGTCAACGTGCGGCAGATCATGGTGGCCAGCCGGGATTTGCCTATGGCCGATAAACGCCCACAGGTAGCGGAATCCTTCTGGCGTACTGACAGTTTGCCGATGGCGCTAAGCATGGTGGAAGCTGGACTGGGGTGGGGCAACTTTCCGCTGTCGTTAACTGCACCATTGCTGGAGCAGGGCCGGTTGATCCGCCTGAAATTTAAAAATACCAAAAACGAACTGCGTCTGCCGGTGCACCTGATTTGGTTGAAGCACCAGCCGCAACAGAAGGCGGCCAGGGAGTTGCTGGCGTTGATGATGCAGGGCAATGCTTGACCGGGGGGGAACGTGGCGCAGTTTTCTCCCGTATCCATACGTTTCTATTGCTTTTATTTTATCCAGCGCGTTAATTTGAGTAACGGAATCAGGCAAGGGAAAAGAGCATGATCAACGAAACGCTATTATCGGTACTCAGCATTACCGGGGCTATTACGCTTGGCGCCATGAGCCCAGGGCAAAGCTTTATTCTGGTAGCGCGAACGGCGGTGGCTTCGTCACGGCGCGATGGGATGGCGGTGGCATTGGGGATGGGGATCGGCTGTTTTATCTTCGCACTAATCGCCTTGTTGGGGCTGCAGTCGCTGCTACTGGCGCTGCCTTGGCTGTATACCACGCTGAAAATGCTGGGGGGGGCCTATCTGATCTATCTGGCGTTCAAAATGCTGCGCGGAGCTAATCAGCCGTTGATGATCGAAACGGTTGGCGGCCAGCAGCTAGGCTTTCGCCGGGCGTTCACCACCGGGCTGCTAACCCAACTGGGCAACCCGAACACCGCTATCGTCTTCGGCAGCGTGTTTGCGGCGTTGCTTAGCCATAAGATCCCCATGGTGCTGTATATCGTGTTGCCGCTGATTGCTCTGGCCGTCGATCTGCTGTGGTATGCCTTTGTGGCGTTTGTGCTGTCGTCACCGCGCCCGCGCCGCGTCTACCTGCGTTTCAAAGCCTGGTTCGATCGCCTGGGCGGCAGCGTGCTGGCCTTACTGGGCCTGAAGCTGATGCTCAACAAATAGTCTTATTGTGCGTGACGCCGCCGCCACCAGTAGCGAAGCAGCAGAATAGCGGCGATCACCACCACGCAGAACAGCAGGCTATACAGCTTTTTGTCACTACCGCTGACAAAACTGCTGATGGCCTGGCCACCAAAATAGCCGAGCAGTACAAATAGCGTGGCCCACAGGATAGCCCCCAGAATATTCAGCGGGATAAAGCGCGAGGGGGGCAGCTTGCTGGCACCGATCAGCACCGGGCCGATAAGCCGGAATCCGTACATAAAACGTACGCCAATCACAAATAAAATCGGGTGGCTGGCAATCAGCTTTTGGGCGCGTTCAATGCGTGCTTGTTGACTCTCGATACGGGCAAGCACCCGTCCACCAAAATGGCGCCCGGCAAAATAGAGCACCTGATCGCCCAAGGCGCCGCCAATGGCGACCACCGCAATCACCAGCGGCAGGCGCAGCAATCCGTTGTGTGCGGCAATTCCTCCCAGCAGGGTGATGGTTTCCCCTTCGAGCAGGCAGCCAATCAGCAGTGCCCAGTAGCCATATTGGGTAATGTAGTGGGCTAAATCCGTCATTGTTGTTCCTTCATTGCGATGAAATAGGATTATAACACCCTGTCCCCGCAGCGGGGGGAATTGAAACGGCCCGATGTTAATAATAGATTCTTGCATTCGCATAGTGTTTAATCCGTTATTAATAAACTCGTCTGCCAATGACATGGAGATATTATGCTCAAGGTTGCTCTCTGGTTGGTTCTATCTCTGTTTTCAGGGAGCGGGGTGATAATTTATGCTTTGCAACAGCAATATGAAGAGCAATCAGTCACCTATCGTATTTTATATCGTGAGGTGACGGTTAAATTATCCCAACTTGAGACGGTGCTTTCCTTACTGTCGGTGTCCAGCGATCCTGCCATCGTCCAGCAAAAATTCCCGCAGATTGTGGCATGGAAACGTATGCCACAGGCGCAGCCAATCCCGACCTTGACGCCAACGGGAGAGGGAACTTACTGGCTGGCCCACCAACATTTTGCGCTGTTGATCGATCCTGCGCTGCTATTTGCGGACATTCCCCAGCGTCATGATTTCCGGCAGATCGGCCTGAGCTGGCACAACAAACCTTTATTTGAGCAGGGGGATCATGCTCAACCAGCGTATTGGCAATGGGACAAGGGGATCAGCAGTGCCTCTCAGCCTTTTGCATTATCCGCCCGAAACGACCCTGATTGGGCGCGTTTGCCTTGGTTGCTGTTATTGCTGCTGCCGGTTTTCTGGGCTGCTGTCGTCTATTTTATCGACCAATACCGTATTCAAAAACGCCAACGCAATATTGCCGTTTTGCGTGAACACTTCTCGCAATTGACTCGGCTTAACGCTATGGGGGAAATCACGGCCAGTATGGTTCACGAACTCAACCAACCGTTGACTGCGGTGTTAAGTTATAACCAGGCCGCCCTGCGTCTGTTAGACCAACAGCAGCAGGATAAAGCCGCGCCGCTGCTTGATGCGGCAGTGATACAAATCAAACGCATCAGCACCTTGTTGCTGCAATTTCGGCAAAAGTTGGCGCATGAGCAGGTAGTATTGCAAGAGGTCGATCTGCATAAGGTCTGGTTGCGCGTCACTATGCTGCTGGAAGATGAGATCAACAAGGGCAAGGTCAGGATCGTTAACCGAATGCCCGATGCGTTACCCCCTCTGCGAGCCGATCCTCTCTGGGTTGAACAAATCTTCCATAACATAGTGACCAACGCCATTCAGGCACAACAGCCCAATCAGCCGGAGCCAGGTTGGGTGGCAATCGATGCTGAATACTCGGATCAAGGGATCCAACTGATGATTACCGATGGTGGGCCAGGACTTTCTGAACCCGCATTACAACAGGTCTTTATTCCCTTCTTCACGACTCGCCAAGAGGGATTGGGGCTGGGCATGGCGCTGACGGAAACTCTGGTTCAGCGCCTGAACGGCACTATTACGGTGGAAAATATGGCCGGCCAGGGAGCGCGTTTTACCCTGTGGTTTCCGTTTAACACTCAGGAGGAGTGATGGAACAATTTATTTATCTGATTGATGACGATCGGGCCATCCGTAGTTCGCTAACTTCACTATTGGCAACCATGGGCTGGCAAACGCTGGCTTATGAAAATAGTCTGGATTTTCAACAGCGGATGGGGGAGCCGCAGGCGCTGTGCGGCTGTTTGCTGCTGGATATTCGCATGCCGGGCAAAAGCGGCATCACGCTTCTGGAAGAGTGGCAACAACAGGGGTTGGATATCCCCGTTATCATCATGACCGGCCACGGGAATATTGATTTATGCCGGCGGGCCTTCAAAAACGGGGCTTTTGAATTCCTGACCAAGCCCATTGATGCCGATCTGCTGATCGAAACTGTCGCTGGGGCATTGGAGCATCAGCGAACGTTGCAACAACAGCGGCAAGCAACCGCCGAGTTACAAGAGAGGCTCAAGACGCTCTCAGCGCGGGAACTGGAAGTCACCGGGCTGATTATGCAAGGGAAATCCAGCAAGGAAATTGCTCTGGAGCTAGAGCTTTCGCCGCGCACGGTAGAGGCCCATCGCGCCAATTTATTTGCCAAACTGGCGATTAACTCGTCGGTGAAGCTAATGAAAGTTTATGGTGAGCTGTTTTCTCCACCAAGAGTTAAGTAAAAATACCTAGGGCAGTAGGTATTCAACCGAATTGCGGCACCGCTGCGCGCTGGTTATTTTAGCTGAACCTTCATTGTTCATCATAAATAACCTTTCAAGCGAGGATCGCATGAATATTAAACCTCTGGTACTGCTGGTTTCCCTCTCCGTTGTTTCCGGTAATGTTTTAGCCGATGATTATTTAGAGGGATACTATGGGGCGATAAAATTATTGCACGCCAGGCAATCCGCAGAAGATATGAATACCAGCAGCCGCCCAGGCGTGGGTGATTTTGTCAGCGGTGACGAAAAACATAATTTCTATAACGGGGCTATTGCTGCAGGCTATCAATTTGGCAATGGCTGGCGCAGTGAGGCAGAGTATGTGTTCAAAAAGAAAAGCGAATACACCAGCGGCTCAACCACCTTTGCCAGCAGCTACAATCACCACAAAGTGGACGCTCAGCGCCTGATGCTCAATGCCTATCGTGACTACGCGCTAGGGTATGACTTCTCGGTTTATGGCACGGTTGGCCTGGGTATCGCCAAAGTGAAATCCGACGGCTGGCAGGGGAATACCTCGCGCCAATACGCGGCAAGCACGCAAAATAATCTGGCTTACTCCATTGGCGCAGGGATTAGCTATGCGGCCATGGAGCGGCTCAATCTTGATTTGGGCTACCGCTACGTGGATATGGGCAAGATTGAAAGTGGTTACAATAACTTTACCAATGCCCGTGGGTTAAAAGATGAGCAAATGAAAGCACGCCTGGTTTCCAGTGAGTTTGCTTTA
The DNA here is from genome assembly GCF_019968705.1 of Serratia sp. JSRIV004. Taxonomy (NCBI): domain Bacteria; kingdom Pseudomonadati; phylum Pseudomonadota; class Gammaproteobacteria; order Enterobacterales; family Yersiniaceae; genus Serratia; species Serratia sp. JSRIV004. Next base: position 1,970,779 of record NZ_CP074140.1, read on the forward strand.
GGCGTGCGTTACCTGTTCTAGTCTTATCATTGATATCGGGCCGTGATTTGCGCCATCGCGGCCTGTACCGCTGAACAATCCGTTCGGCGGTTCCTCCCCCCTGATAGATCTGAAAACCATCACTCATGCTGCTGTCATGATAGTCACCTCGGTTTTTTGCTGCGAGATAAGTGATAATAGTCGCCATGCGATGCAGATTAATCATTCTGCCATGCCCTGGCGGCGTGGCGTAGTAGAGGAGTAACCGATGTATCAGGATTTTGACAGTGAGTTGAAGTGGGCCATGCGCCATATGCCGCGTACCCGCGCTGCAGTGGCGGCGTTACCGGACCTGCACGGCGTGCGTCTGGCGTGTAACATGCACCTGGATCTGAAAATGGCCCCGCTGGTAGCCGGGCTGTTGGATAAGGGCGCTGCCATTTATCTCACCACCTGTAACCCGACGACGGTACAGGATGACGTAGTGGCCTGGCTGGAACGTCACGGTGCCCAAGCGCACGCCTGGCGTGATATGAGCGATGCCGACTGGTCTGAATCTTTCGACCGCGCGCTGGCCTGGGGGCCGACTCATCTGTGTGAAATGGGAGCCGATCTGACCACTCGACTGCATCAATCTGCCAATGGCCCACAGATCAAGGCTGGGCTGGAAGCGACCGGTTCAGGCATCAGCCGCTTGGGGGGCATTGCACCGCGTTACCCGATCTTTAACTGGGATGACCTGCCGGTCAAAGAAGGGCTGCATAATCGCCACATGGTTGGGCTGACCGCCTGGCATACCTTCTTCCAGACCACCCATCTGACGTTGCATGAAAAATGTGTGGTGGTGATTGGTTATGGACTGGTGGGCCAGGGCGTAGCCGCTTCTGCCAAGGCTTATGGCGGGCAAGTTATCGTGGCGGAAATCGATCCGGCCCGGGCTTTGCAAGCGCGCTACGATGGTTGGGCGGTAGTCGATTTAGCCACTGCCGTAGAGCAGGCTGACGTAATTGCCACGGCCACCGGAGCCAAAAACGTGCTGTCTGCACGGCATCTGGAACGGGCCAAGGATGGGGTGTTTATCCTCAACGTTGGGCATGTGGCGGAAGAGATCGACGTCGGTTTCCTGCAAGGCCTTCCGCACAGCGAGCCAATGCCATTTGTGAACGCTTACCAACTGGCAGACAAAACGCTGTATCTGCTGGCCAACGGGTCGATGTTCAACCTGACGGCAGGCTACGGCGACAGCCTGAATGCCTTCGATGTGACCCTGGCCGTGATGGCCGCCGGGATCGGACATATTGTCGGTGCCGGTGAGCAGCATGCTGCCGGATTGTACCTGTTGCCGCAATCTGCCTGGCAGCCAGCGCTGTAACTTTTACCTTGCGGGCGTACAACCCAGTACGCTCGCGGGTTGCATAAATTTTGCGCCGATAGATTTTGTCACAAATAGCTACTCACAATCACAGTGCAATTCTATACCCCTCACTTATAATTCAACGCAGTCGGTTCTCTCCTCCGTTACAGAGTAATACATGTGAAAATCCGTGTTTTGGTTCTAACCCTGCTCGCGTTGCAAGCCGGTACTGGCCTGGTGCCGAGTGCATTAGCTAGCAATAAAACCGCCGCAGTGCAGGCCTCCCAGCCTGAGTTGGCTTCTGGCAGTGCCATGGTGCTGGATATGCAAACACATCGGGTGATTTATTCACGTAACCCCGATGAAGTGGTGCCTATCGCCTCGATCACCAAGCTGATGACGGCGATGGTGACGCTGGATGCCCGCCTGCCGCTGGACGAAATGCTGTCGGTCGATATCAGCCAGACGCCAGAAATGAAAGGGGTCTACTCCCGGGTGCGGTTGAACAGCGAAATCAGCCGCAAGGATATGCTGCTGTTGGCGTTGATGTCGTCGGAAAACCGGGCCGCGGCCAGTTTGGCGCATCATTATCCAGGGGGCTATAACGCCTTTATCAAGGCGATGAATGCCAAAGCCAAAGCGCTAGGCATGACTAATACCCGTTACGTTGAACCGACCGGGCTATCGATTCATAACGTATCTACCGCGCGTGACCTGACCAAGCTGATGTTGGCGACCAAGCAGTACCCGCTGATCGGCCAGTTGAGCACCACTACCGAACGGATGGCGACCTTCAAGGATCCCAACTATACGCTGCCGTTTCGCAATACCAACCATCTGGTCTACAACCCGAAATGGAATATCCAGCTGACCAAAACCGGTTTTACCAATCAGGCCGGACACTGCCTGGCGATGCGTACCGTGATCGGCAACCGCTCCGTTTCGCTGGTGGTATTGGACGCCTTTGGCAAATATACCCATTTTGCGGATGCTAGCCGCCTGCGCACCTGGATTGAAACCGGCAAAGTAACGCCGATCCCCGCGGCGGCGCGGGATTATCGCCGCCAGAAAGATGCCGCCCTGGCGAAGAACGACACGGAATAAAACGTGACTTATTAGTCTGCCGTCTGTTACGGCAGGCTATCACTTTCCCATTGTGCAAAATTCACGACTTAAGCCTGCACCTGCAGTAAAATCATTAGGATTTCCCCTCTTCATGTTTTTAACCCGCTATGCTAAACCGGTATGGCTATCCCACCCTTTAATAAGGAAAGTGCATTTTGGCAGGCAGTAGCTTATTAACCCTGATCGACGACATCGCTTCGTTACTGGATGATGTTTCACTGATGACGAAAATGGCGGCCAAAAAGACCGCCGGGGTGCTGGGAGACGATCTGGCGCTCAATGCCCAACAGGTTAGTGGTGTTAAGGCCGATCGCGAAATCCCCGTGGTGTGGAAGGTGGCCAAAGGCTCGTTTATCAACAAGGCGATCCTGGTACCGCTGGCATTGCTGATCAGCGCTTTCGCCCCCTGGGCGATTACGCCGCTGCTGATGGTCGGTGGGGCTTACCTCTGCTATGAAGGGTTTGAAAAGGTTTACCACAGCCTGATGCACCGCAAGGGCGCAGAGGCAGAAGAGAAAGCGGAACTGGATACCAGTGAGGACGTTGCGGTCTATGAACAGCGCAAAATCAAAGGCGCCATTCGTACCGACTTTGTACTCTCCGCCGAGATCATTGCCATCACGCTGGGGACCGTAGCCGGAGCCACCTTTAGTCAGCAGGTGATTGTGCTGTGTGGCATCGCCATTGTGATGACGGTTGGGGTGTACGGCATCGTGGCAGGCATCGTCAAGCTGGACGATCTGGGGTTCTACCTGGCCCGTAAGAGTAGCGCGTTAGCACAATCGTTAGGGCGCGGTATCGTCAGTGCGGCACCTTATCTGATGAAAACCCTGTCGGTGGTGGGTACCCTGGCCATGTTTATGGTGGGTGGCGGGATTTTGACCCACGGTTTACCGCCGGTGCATCACCTGTTCACCGACTGGGCGAGTTATTCTACGGTAGTGCCTGGCGTTGGTGCCATTCTTGGGGGCCTGACCCCAACGCTGCTGAATGCAGTGTTTGGCCTGATCGCCGGTGGCGTTGTGATGCTGGTGGTCTCTGGGATTGGTTCGGTGCGGGCTCGTTTTAAGGCGTGATACTGCGGATTAGTGAAAAACACCCGAAATGTGTTTTTCGGGTGTTGACAGCGCGAACTCATAAAGATTGGGCTTTTTTAACGTTGGCGCTGTCGGCAACACGGCGTTTTGCCTGTGGGCTTAACCTTCGTGGTGAAGTTGCGGATGGTGGGGCTCAGGGAAGTTTTTCCCTTTGGCGATTTTCCCATCACGCAACTCAAACTCCCCGGTCAGTAATTTCTGGTTCACAACCTGGGTAGCAGCCATCTGCATCATTAGGCGCTGACGGGCCAATATTTTGTTACCAACAGGTTTTTCAGCAAGTAATGACATAACCCCTCCCATCTGCACACAATCCGTTATAAGCGTGCCAACCAGCTGGCAATCGACAGAGTCTGGTATCACTTTGGGTTCTTTGCGGGTTCCGTAACCCTAGCAGGCTATTATAGATGATGACCAGATCAACTTTGCGTTCACTGTGAACATCAGGCGCCGCATAGAACAAATATCCACCAGGTTTGCAAACACTATAATGAAGTCTCACCAGCTTGGCAACGTTGAACAAGACCCTGGATCCGTTTTCACCCGGCAACGGCACGTGTCTAAATTGGCCGTATTCTTCAGGTACGCTCAGAGCGTCGAAAAAGATTTCTACCATGCCATTGGGCGGAAAAGGTATGTCAGGCATGTTGATAGCGTAGCCTTTGGCTCGAGCCTCTGTCGCTGTGGCTATTTTGTTGAACACTACAAGGAATAGCTTGCCTCCAACTTCAAAGGTACCAGTGACGTAGGGCTTTCCGTAGTCTCGGTTGATTTCCAAAGGATACGGAAGAGTTAGGTGATGAATTGAGGCCATCCTGTGCTCTCTTTAACGTAGCAATGAAGGCATTCAACACGATTTTTAGCGGATTTTGACAATAATATAAGAGAGTTGGGAAGCGGCTCGAAAAGAATCTGAGCTCATTGATATGCTTACATCACTGCAGAGCGATGCAGGGCGCATTGATGCGCCCAATGGGGGGGAGAACTAGAAGATCAGTTTGAACACACCGGTAATGGTCAGTAGGCCAACAATAAAGATAATCGCAATAATCCACAGAAAAATTTTCATCCGTCTCTCCCGACTGTTTATGTTTAGTGAATGCGTGAATGCACGCTGAGATCGCTAAGCCACGACAAGATTAACTATAGATGAAAATCAGCAGCTTGCCCGGAAAGGGCCTAAGGCAGCGTATGGCTGCCGTCATTCAGTGGCCGCTGCATAATATGAGTATCCAGCCAACCGCCAAATTTAAACCCGACGCCGCTTAGAGTGCCGATGCTGGTGAAGCCCAGCTTGCGGTGCAGGGCAAGGGAGCCAGCATTGCCAGCAGCATCGCCAATCGTTGCCAGCATCTGCCGCCACGGGCCGTGTTCACAGCGGGCAATCAATGCGCCGAGTAACGCCTTGCCAATACCTTGCCCTTGCAGGCCTTCGGCGACATAGACCGAATTCTCGATGGTATAACGATAAGCGGGTCGCGGCCGATACGGCGTGGCATAGCAATAGCCCACGACGCGGTCTTCCATCTTCGCCACCAGCCATGGCAACCCCGCAGCCAAGACGTTTTGGCGGCGCTGTTGCATCTCATCCAGCATCGGAGGCGTTTCTTCAAACGAGGCGGGCCCGTAAAGCACGTGATGGGCATATATCTGTTGAATGGCGGCCATATCCTCAGTACCGGCATCGAAGACGCTTAGCGTTGCCCGCGGTGGGGGTGAAAGTGACATAGAGCTCCCTTTTATGATGATAAATCAGAGTACCAAGGCATTATGCTCCGCGCCTGGCGACAAGATAAATTGGCTTTTTGTCTGGTGGGGATAAGAAAAAATGATGGCATTTTCATGCTGACAAATGTGTTAGGTGACGAAAGGTATGCCATTGCGTTAGGTGTTACCCCCTCATCCAAGCTGGCGAGCCAGCCTGACGTTACGTGAGGGTCAAGCAGGGAGGTGGGGAATTTTTGTGGTGCGTTGCAGGCACCAACAACCAGCGCCTGCAACAGATCGCGGGGGAGTTACCAGCCTTTGACGGCACCGCCGTTGAAGATCTTCTCTGCCGCTTTGGCGACTTCATCGGACTCGTAGGCTTTCACGAAGTTTTGCACGTTCTGTGCATCTTTATTATCTTCGCGCGCCACCACGATATTGGTGTACGGCGAATCTTTATCCTCGATAAAAATCCCGTCTTTGGTCGGCGTCAGGCCAATCTGGTTGATGTAGGTGGTGCTGATCACCGCTACCGCGACTTTCGGATCGTCCAATACCTGGGGCAGCTGTGCACCTTCCAGCTCCATAATCTGGTAGTTGTGCGGGTTGGCACTGATATCCAGCGAGGTTGGCAGCAGGCCTTTGCCTTGCTTAAGCTCGATCAGCCCAACCTTTTGCAGCAGCAACAGCGCACGGCCCAGGTTGGTGGGATCGTTCGGGATGGCAATTACCGCGCCGTCCTGCAACTCTGACAGTGATTTGATCTTTTTCGAATAGCCAGCCATGGGGAACACAAAGGTATTGCCTACCACCACCAGTTTGTAGCCGTGATCTTTATTTTGCTGTTCCAGGAAGGGGCGGTGCTGGAATACGTTGGCATCCAGTTCCCCTTTGTCGGTGGCATCATTGGGCAGCAACGAACCGCTAAAGCCAATCAGCTCCACGTCCAGGCCATATTTCTCTTTGGCCACCCGTTTGGCGACCTCTGCCACGTCCTGCTCGGCACCGTTAATGACGCCAACCTTGATATGGTTTTGATCGGCCTTCTGATCGCACCCTTGTAATAACAACGTTGCTGCTAATGCTGCGGCCAAAGCGGTGCAGCGCCAAACAATTGCCATGAGTGACTCCCTGTAAAAACAATAAGATCGGTCAGTGTTGTGCCAACAGCTAAACCTATGGCCGTAGCCAAGTCAAATCCTGGTTAAGCACAATTTCTTATAGCTCATAACCCGGCGATCAGCGTGGTCGTAACACCACGATCCCCGGCGTATTCAGCACATAGCTGGCAAACGCCGAGTCCATCACTTTGTGGTTTTCCGTGCGCGAGGAAGCATGGCGCAGTACCGGCCCATTTGGGGTCATGATAAAGAAGCCGGTATGGGTAACGTCCAGCCCAGGCAGCTTGGTATAGATGCCGATATAGTCACCGGTCTGTAATTGGCTAATCACCTGCTCATCAATAAATTCGCTAGGGATATAGGTGACGCTGCGCTCGGTGACTGGGATGCCAGGCAGATAGAGCTCGCCATCCGCTTTGCGGTTGAGCTGTTTTACCACGGTGACGGTATGCGGGCTGAGTTGCGGGGTGACGTCATCGGCAAGGATCTGGCGGGTGTGTGCCCAGTCGGTGAAGAAATGCTTGCGCTGCGGGAAACTGATGTCCCCATTGATATAGCGCGTCTGAATCACATTTTCGACGAATTCATTTTCGCTGGTGGCGGTTCTGAGCGCCTGCACGTAATCCAGATAGGTAAAGCAATCTACCCCACGGAAATCGATCACCAATTGTTCCGCTGTGGTGGCGGAACCGATCAGCCGGTTGGCTAGGTAAGGAGTTTCCAGGAAAGTCTGCGAGAGCATCTCAATGGCCCGCCCTTTATCGATTTCCGGTACCGCTGCATGCAGAGCCAGCGCTGCCTGCAGTTTGTTTACTGTGTAATCGTCCATTGCTATCGCCATTGTTATTGGTTTCACCTGTTGCGGTAGCGATTCTACCGGGATTTTGGCCGGTTGTTTACCACTGCAACCCATCAGCGTCGTACACAATATTATCAGGGCCAAGCCACGCATCCCTCTCTCCCAAGCGATCATTGGTTTGGCCAGTATGGCGTGCGCAAGGTAAACCTAACGTCACCCAAAAAGTGGTAGATCAATAGCCCACTTCATTATTGAACGGCAGATACCAAAACAGCGCGATCTCATGATCGGCAATGTCCGGTTGCCCACGATAGAGTAAATGATCGATGCCACCCAGCACAAAACCATAGCGTTGATAGCAGCGGCAGGCGGTCAGATTATTGTTTTGCGTTTCCAGCATCAGCCCGGCGGTGTCCTGCTCTCGTGCCCAATGACGTGCGGCATCCAATAGCGCCGTGGCTACGCCTTGGCGGCGAGCGTGGTGGCTAACGGCAATCTCCTCGATCAGCGTATAGTCGTTCCAGTTTTTGCTGAGTGTGATATGCCCTACCGCTTCCCCCTGGTAGCGAGCGAGGAAGGTTTCCCCATCGTCATTAAGGAACGGGGCCAGCGGGTAGACTTTATTGAAAGGAGCCACTGGCTGGGTCGGCCACAGCTCGACTGGCTTATCAAAACAGGGCTGGGCGTAACAGGAGACGGCAAAGGAAAAATCACCGTATTCCAGGTAACCGAAGGGGAGTTCGCTGATAATTTCGATGCCGATCGCCTGATGCAATTATTCCAGCTCCCTTAGCAGCCTGGCGGGGTTGCCCGCATAAATACCTTTGCGGGTGATGTTTTTGCTGACTACTGCACCAGCACCAATCACCACGTCATCGCAGATTTCCACGGCCAGTATGGTGGCGCCAGAACCCACAGAAACTCGGTTGCCGAGCTGCGTGTGCCCCCAGCTTGCCGGGTCGGCATTTGGGGTGCCCCCTTTGAACAGATCGTTGGCAAACATCACGCCGTGGCCAATAAAGCAATCTTCGCCCAAGGTCACGTATTCACAGATAAAGCTATGCGACTGGATCTTGCTGCGCGCGCCCACGCAAACGTTCTTCTGGATCTCGACAAATGGGCCGACAAACACGTCGTCCCCCAACTGGCAGCCATACAGGTTGCTGGGTTCTATCACCATCACGTTCTGTCCGGCCTGGACGTTATTAATCCCGCTTTGGCGGGTGCGGATCTTGGTTGTCATGGTCTCCCTCCATCAAATAACGCAACATATTGATTATAGTGCAGAGTAACCCACAGGCCGCTGACAGCGTACGTTTTTTCAGCCAAAGACTATAATTGATGCAGGGCAGAGAGCCTGATAGCCGCAACCCTTGCGCGGTGTTTGAACCGCCAGTGGTGTGTTTTCCGTTCGCCGATCGCGGTTGGCGGCGAAGTGAGGAGGTGTCTCATGGTCAATCATGTCTGGGGTCTACTGACCCATCCCAACGTCGAGTTGAAACAGATCAAAAGCGAGAATGAATCCGTCTCGCACCTGTATACCCACCACGTGCTGCTAATGGCGTTAATACCGGTGGTCAGTGCGTTTATCGGTACCACACAGCTTGGCTGGCTCTCTGGCCAAGGGCAGGCAATTCGCCTGGATATGTTCACCGCTTTCTACACCGCCGTCGCGTTTTATCTGTTGATGTTGGCTGGCGTGGCGATCATGGGCAAGGTGATCCACTGGATGGCGCGGCGTTATGAGTCGCGGCCAAGTCTGCATCTGTGTATGGTCTTTGCGGGCTATGTGGCGACTCCAATGTTCCTCAGCGGATTAGTGGCGCTGTACCCGGTGGTCTGGTTGTGCCTGTTCGTCGGGATTATCGGCCTGGCTTATTCGGGCTATCTGCTGTATCTCGGCATTCCGCATTTCCTGAATATCGATCGTAAAGAGGGATTTATCTTCTCCAGCTCGACGTTGGCTATGGGCATTCTGTTGCTTGAGCTGTTGCTCGGTCTGACGGTATTAATGTGGGGATATGGTTCCTGGTTATTCTGATGTTAGCGTGATCGTTGCCCCTCATATCCTTGGGTATGAGGGGCTTTTGTTTAAAGGAGCCGAACTCGCTCATCTGGATTTGTTACTCCCGCCTGCTTATTATCAACTCATCAAATGATACCGACTGGAATAATTGATGGCGACAATGAAAGAGGTGGCGCAGCGAGCCGGAGTTTCCGCTGCGACGGTCTCTCGGGTGATTAACAATACCGCCTATGTTGAGCCTGTTACCCGCGAGCGTGTCGAAAAAGCGATGCGCGAGTTCAATTACCACCGCAATGCGGCGGCCCTGGCGTTAGCCAAACGCAGTGGCAACATGCTGGGGCTGCTGACCGGCAATCTGGCCGATCCTTTTTTCTCGCGTCTGGCGCGCGGTGTGGAGGAAGTGACCCGCAAAGAAGGGGCGAAGCTGATGGTGTGCAGCGGCGGGCACCAGGCGGAGCGCGAAAAGGCCGGGTTGGATTTTCTGATTAACCAGGGCTGTGAGGCGATTGTCGCCCACATCACCCGCATGAGCGATGCCGATGTGCTGCGCTATGCTGCTCATTCCCCCGGTTTGGTGATCATCAATCGCTACTTTCCTGCCATTGCCAACCGCTGCGTGTGGTTGGATAACCTCAGCGCGGCTCAGGCTTCGACCGAACATTTGCTGCAACAGGGGCATCGGCGTATTGCTTGTGTGACCGCCGATTTGCCCATCGACGATCGCAAACTGCGTTTACAGGGCTACCGCAACGCGATGGCACAGGCGGGAATCGACGTTCCGGGTGAATGGGTGATCAGCGTGCCCTTTGATGAAGAGGGGGGCGAATTGGCCGCAGAGCAGATACTTTCCAGCCGTCATCGTTTTACGGCCGCGGTGACGTTTAATGATGTGATGGCCGCCGGCATGATGCGAGCCTTGCACCAGCGCCAAATCCCCTTGCCGCAGCAACTGTCGATTATCGGCTTTGATGATGTGGTGCTGGCGCGCTATCTGTATCCCGCGTTAAGTACCATGCATTATCCCATCGAGCGTATGGCCAGGCGGGCTGCCAGGCTGGCGTTGCTGAGCCAGCAACAACAAGGGGTGCCGCCGCAAAATAACATGTTTAGCGCTGAACTGGTGCTGCGTGATTCGGTCACTCGCTGGCAGGGATAACTTGTCCAGAGGTTGTTCTGAGATCTGCCTCACAAAGTTATCCGTCATGAAAGCGGTTACATGGCTTGAGGCGCTAGCTCACACCCCGAGAAATCAGGATTCACTACGCTAGCGGCACATCAATAACAATTCGGGGTGACCTATGGATGGTAAGAAAACGCTCAACCTTTGGCTGGCTTTGCTGCCGATCGTTGCCATGCTGACGCTGTTGATCGTCGGCTATGGGGTGTGGGAATTACGTATTGAACCGCTGTTACTGCTTTCGGCGGCCGTTGCTGCCGGGTTGGCACTGTGGCAGGGCTACAGCTGGGATGACATTATCAACTCGATCGTCAGCAAACTGGCGAAGGCTATGCCGGTGATCATGATCCTGATCTGCGTCGGCGGGCTGATTGGTACCTGGATGATCAGCGGCACCATTCCTTACATGGTGTACTGGGGGCTGAAAGTGATCAGCCCGCAATATATTCTGATCGCGGCCTTTTTCCTCACCAGCGTGATCTCCGTCTGTACCGGCACCTCATGGGGGTCTGCGGGGACCGTCGGCGTTGCGCTGATGGGCGTTGCTGCGGGGCTGGATGTGCCGTTGGCTGCGGCGGCTGGCGCGGTGGTTTCCGGGGCCTATTTCGGCGATAAAATCTCTCCGCTGTCGGATTCGACCAACTTTGCCGCCATCGTGGCCGAAACCGATCTCTATGCGCATATCAAACACCTGATGTACACCACACTGCCCAGCTTTGTGCTGGCAGCCACCGTTTACCTGATCGCCGGTCATAGCAGCGTGGTGGGAACGGTTGCCACGCCACAGCGGGTCACTGACATCATTGTTGGGCTGGAAAGCCTATATCATTTCAACCTGCTGCTGATCCTGCCGCCGGTGCTGGTGCTGTGGGGGGCGGTAACCAAACGACCGGTGATCCCGGTCATGCTGGCAGCCTGTGTGCTAGCGATCGGCCTCGCCGTGGTGATGCAGGGCTTTAGCCTAAAACAGGGCCTGAACGCGCTGATGGACGGCTTCAACCTGTCGATGTTTGCTGAACGCGGGCATGATATCAGCGGTGTGATCGCCGATGTTCCGCGCTTGCTTAACCGAGGGGGCATGTTCTCAATGATGAGCACCATCCTGCTGGTACTGTGTGCCTTCTCGTTTGCCGGTGCGCTGACCTTGACCGGTGCGCTGACGGTGATTATCAACCGGTTGCTGAAAGTGGTACGCACCACCGGCCAACTGATTGCCGCCACGGTGGGGACCACCATCCTGGTCACCGGAGCGACCAGCGACGGCAAACTGGCGCTGCTCATTCCTGCTGAGCTGTACAAGGATGCTTATCGCCGCATGGGATTGGATAACACCAACCTGTCACGCACCATTGAAGATGCCGGTACGGTGATTGAGCCCCTCATTCCCTGGACAGCGGCCGGTGTTTATATGGCCACCACGTTGGGAGTGAACACGCTGGATCTGCTGCCTTGGGCGGTGCAGTGTTACGCGGCGGTCTTCTTCGCCTTGATTTACGGCTTTACCGGTTTTGGCATCGCAAGAGTGACGCCAGAGGCTCAACAGCAGGAGATGCCAAATGAAACAGCCTGATTTCAACCAGGTGGTCGATCGCCACCATACCAGCTCGGTAAAATGGGATTTCATGGGGCATTATCTGCAATTGCATGAAACCGACCTGTTGCCGATGTGGGTATCAGACTTTGACTTTCCTTGCCCGCCAGCAGTGCAGCAGGCTCTGCATGCGCGTGTCGATCATGGCGTATTTGGCTATAGCGAACGTGACGAAGTTTACTACCGGGCGGCTATAGAGTGGTTTGCCCAACGTCACCAACTGCCGCTGGAACGGCAATGGTTTACCTCGATCGAAGGGGTTGTGCCGGGGATTGCTCTGCTGATCCAGATGCTCAGCCAGCCCGGTGATGGCGTCGTGGTGCAGGGGCCTTTTTATGGCTCCTTCAAGAAGGTGATCGCTCTCAATGGTCGGCGGGTACTAGAGAACCCACTGCAGGAGCGGGAAGGGGAGTATCACTTTGACTTTATCCAGTTGGCCGATATGTTGCAGCGGGAGAAGCCGCCGTTGCTGGTGCTGTGCAATCCGCATAACCCAACCGGCCGCTGCTGGAACCCGCAAGAACTGACGCAATTGCTGACGCTATGCCAGCAACACGGGGTGACGGTGATCTCTGATGAGATCTGGGCGGATTTGATCCTGCCAGATGAGCGCTTTACCTCGGTGTTACACCTGGGGCCGCAGTGGCACGATCGGGTGATTGTAGCCACCTCTGCCAGTAAAACCTTTGGGTTGTCGTCGCTACGCATCTCCAATTTCCTGATCCCGAATACGGCGCTACGTGAACAATTTGTTGAACGGCTCAATGCGCATGGGTTAGACGTTTTCAACGCGCTTGCCATGACGGCAGCAACGGCGGCTTACCAGCAGGGCGGTCCGTGGCTTGATGCCCTGTTGGCTTATTTGGCTGAGAACCGGCGCTGGTTTGCACAGGCATTGGAGCAGGCGGCTCCATGGTGCCGGATAATATCAGCTCAAGGCACCTATCTGGCCTGGCTGGATTGCCGTGCGCTGGGGTTGGATGATGATGCTTTGCAGCTAGCCATGCGTCAACAGGCCAAAATTGCGCCTTCGATGGGCTGTGGATTTGGCGAGCAAGGGGAGGGGTTTATCCGCATCAATCTCGGCTGCCCACGCACCTATCTTGAAATGGCCGTCGCAGGGTTGGCTAAACTAACTGATTGATTTTTATAGTGGGCGCAGGATACTGCGCCCGCTTAGCGTCCCTCGAGTATAAAAACTCAGCTATGGCTTACCACCACCAGCTTCTGGTTCACAAACTCCTTAATCCCCAGATCTGACAGCTCGCGCCCAAAGCCGGAACGTTTCACACCGCCAAACGGCAGCTCAGGCGCGGTATCGGTCAAGGAGTTGATATACACCATGCCGGTTTCAATGCGTGAGGCCAGCTTTTTGGCTCGTTCAATATCCGTGCTGAAGATGGCCCCGCCAAGCCCGTAGTGGGAGTCGTTGGCCAGTTTCACTATCTCCTCGTCATCGCTCACCACATAGACCTGCGCCACCGGGCCGAAGAACTCGGTGAAATAGGCCGGGTTATCGCGGCTGATATGCGTGAGAATGGTGGGTTCAAAGAAGTTACCTTCATGCTGTAACGCCTTGCCGCCCAGGTGCAGTTTGGCCCCTTGTTTCACCGCCTCATTGACCTGCTCGGTTAACCCTTCCAGAGCCGACTTGGAAGATAGCGGCCCTAAGGTGGTGGTTTCATCCAGCGGATCGCCCATTTTCACATTCTTGAAATGCTCCGTGAGCTGTTGCAGGAACGCTTTCGCCACTTTCTCCTGCACGATAAAACGCTTGGCGGCGGTGCAGACCTGCCCGGCATTGTTCAGTCGCGCCTGGGCGCCGACTTTAACGGCCTTCTCGAGATCGCAATCGTCGAGCACGACAAAAACGTCGTTACCTCCCAGTTCCAGCGTGGCCTTTTTCAGCTTCTTGGCCGCCTGAGCTGCCACGATGCTACCTGCTTTCTCCGAGCCAGTCAGTGCTACGCCCTGCACCCGATCGTCGGCGATGATATTGGCCACCTGGTCCTGGGAAATATACAGGTTGGTATAGGCGCCTTTGGGCGCCCCGGCCTCATGCACCAGCTTTTCGAACGCTTCGGCGCAGTGTGGCACGATGCTGGCATGTTTGACCAATACCGGATTACCGGCCGCCAGGTTAGGGGCGAGCACACGCATCAGTTGGTAAAAAGGGAAGTTCCAAGGTTCGACAGCCATCAACACCCCGATGGGATGATGCTCGACCCAGGCCTCACCCAGGCTGGACTCATAGCTTACCGGGGCCAGGAATTTTTGCGCATTATTGGCGTAGTAACGGGCAATCTGGCCACACAGTTTTACTTCGCCACGGCTTTGCTCGATCAGCTTACCCATCTCAACGCTGGCAATGTTCGCCAGTTCCTCCACCCGGCTCTCCATGAGATCGGCCAGCTTATGCAACACGGGTAGGCGCTGGATGATTTCACCCTTGGCCCAGTCGGAATGATACAGCGCATCGGCCTGGGCCAGCGCCAGCTCCACCTGATCGTCGTTATGCGGGGTATATTCTTTAATTAGCTGATTGTTAAAGGGGTTTACTGTCTGGTATGGCATGAAGTGCTCCTTTCGTCGCTCATGTTGACGCCTGACAGACGCCTTATTCAGAACATTAAGTCTAGACGACAGGGCAGAAGAATAGGGGCATAAAGAGCGATAACGCGCCAACGCCCCACATGCGGAGGCTTAATACGAGTGTGCTGAGATGATCCTTTGCTCCCAAAAGGGCAGGATCCACCAGCTCCCTCTCCTTGTCAGTGCCCCGCATGCAGAGGCTTAATACGAGTGTGCTGAGATGACCCTTTGCTCCCAAAAGGGCAGGCTCTACCAGCTCCCTCTCCCTGTGGGAGGGTTGGGTGAGGGGACAGAATGTGCCACAACTTAATGGCGTCATTTTTATTCTAATCAACTCAGTTACAGACTAACTCTCGCACCTGAGCACGACTCCGGACAGCTCCCTCTCCCTGTGGGAGAGGGTTGGGGTGAGGGGATAGGATAAAATGTTACTGAATGTTTTTACCCCAGTTTTTTTGCTTACTGGTTTTGCCAATGCCGGGATTAAAACTGTTGGTAGGATCGGCATCCTGATAGAACGCCTGCAAATCCGGCTTGGCATGATACAGATGGCCGACGTTGTGCTCGGCCGGATACTCTGCACCACGCTGATTGAGGATCGCCAACATCTGTTCTTTCAGCGCATGGCTGTCCGCGCCTTTTTTCACCACGTAATCCTGGTGGAACACGTGGCACATAAAGTGGCCGTAATACAGCTTGTGCACCAGTTGGTTGTCGATCTCTGGCGGCAGGGTTTCGAACCACTCGGTATCGTTGCGGCGCAGGGCGATATCCAGCGCCAGAATGTCCTCGACCTGATCGGCATGTACCGCGTGATAGCGCACGGCGGCGCCCGCTGCGGCAAAGCGGTGCAGGAACGCTTTCTTACCTTCTTCAGGCGTGCAGACGAAAAAGTCACCGTTGGCCTGGGCAAAATAGCTTTGCAGATACTGCTGGGCTTCCTCTACGCCTGGGCCGGCCATTTTCAGCAGCAGATGGTGTTCAAAGCGTTGGCGATATTCTTTCATGCGCGGCGGCAGATGGTTAGGGGCCAGCTTGCTCAGCTTCTGCATCAGGTTATCGGTGAGGTTGTGCGGTATCAGTGGCAGTTTGTTCAGTGTGGCATCCACCCGGCCTTTCAGGGTGAAGAAACGCGGCATTTGATCGGTGCCCAGTTTGTCGATCATCATAAAGGTGTCTTTGCCATACACCTCGGCGATATCGAAAATATCGCGGTGCATATATTCCCCGGCCACCGGCAGATTTTCAAACTGGCTCAGCATATGGCGGCGCAGCTCGGTCAATACCGCGGTGTCGTTGGTGCCGATATAGAACACCTGTTCCTTGTCTTCTTTGGCAAAGGTGTCCAGACGCACTGCAAACACTGCCAGCTTCCCGGCACAGCCGGAAGCCTCGAACAGGCGGCGTTTATCGGCATTAAAGCGGGAAGGGGTATCGGCATCCACATCGCGCACCCGGCTGGCGTATTCATTATCCGAAGCGCGCAGTTCGCCATGTTCAACATCCGTTGGCCGGTAATCGCCCTTTTCCAACCGCGTAAGGATCTCTTCCGGCGTATCGCCCAGGTTAATCCCCAGATGATTGACCAACCGTAACTGGCCATCGGCATCCAGCTTGGCGTACAGCGCCATTTCGGTATAGGCTGGGCCGCGCTTGACCAGCGCCCCACCGGAGTTGTTGCATATTCCCCCGATCACCGAGGCGCCGATGCAGGAAGAACCGATCACCGAGTGCGGTTCACGGCCATAAGGTTTCAGTAACCTCTCCAGCTTATTGAGCGTGCTGCCAGGGAAGCCGACCACCTGCTTGCCGTTATCCAATACTTGAATATGATCGAGCCGCAGGGTGCTGACAATGACAATATCACGGTCATAATCCTGGCCGCTGGGGGTAGAGCCTTCGGTCAAGCCGGTGTTGGCCGCCTGCATAATGACAATCTTATCGGCGGCAACGCAGGCTTGCAGGATCTGCCACAGTTGCAGCAGACGGGTAGGGAACACTACGGCCAATGCCTTGCCACCGCCGGAGCGGAAACCTTTGCGATAACGTTCGGTGCTACGCTCGCCGGTCAGCACTTGCGCGTTGCCAACGATACTCTTCAACTGAGTGATAAATGCCTGCGTCATGCCCATCTCCATGTCCCCGCCGGGTTGCAACGGGGTTTAATGTTTAATAGCGTTCCTGATATCCCGCCTCACGTTCTTCTGCACGCAACGTCAGGATCTCCACGCCGTCAGCGGTCACCGCCACGGTGTGCTCCCATTGGGCGGAAAGTTTTTTATCACGGGTGACCACGGTCCAGCCATCTTTCTTCTGTTTGATGCGGTGGTCGCCCTGGTTAATCATCGGTTCGATGGTAAACACCATCCCTTCCTGCAACACCGTGCCGGTGCCGGGCAGGCCGAAGTGTAGCACCGCTGGGCCTTCGTGCATTTCACGGCCAATGCCATGCCCACAATATTCCCGTACTACGCTATAACCCGCCTGTTCTGCATGTTGCTGTATGGCGTGGCCGATGTCACCCAGCGTAGCACCGGGTTTCACAGCCCGAATACCTTGCCACATTGACTCGTAGACATTGTTGACCAGGCGCTTGGCGAGCGGGGTGGTTTGACCGATGCAATACATCTTGCTGGAATCGGCAATAAAACCATTATTTTCCAAGGTGATATCGACATTGACGATCATCCCGGAGCGCAGAATTTTGCTGGCCGACGGAATGCCGTGGCAGATCACCTCGTCGATCGAAGTATTAAGCACGTAGGGGAAATCATATTGGCCCTTGCTGGCAGGGCGTGATTTCAGCTCATTGACGATAAAGGCTTCGGTACGGTCATTGATCTCCATGGTGGTGATGCCTTCGTGGATCACCTCATCGAGCATGGCAAACACCTTGGCCAGCAGCGCGCCGGAGTGGCGCATGATGGCAATTTCCTGCGGCGTTTTAATCACAATATCTTTCACCCAACAATCTCCTTCAGCGTCAGCGCGTTATCTTTCATCATCTGCTTTACCAGTTGCGGATAGGTCAGCTCCGGGTTCAGCTCTGCCAGCATGCCGATCCTGATCCAGTGTTCCGCCTGTGCGTTGATAGAACGCGACATGGCCAGGCTGGCGAGCCTGAGATCGTCATGTAGCGTCTCCGAGATTTTTACGATCCCCATAGCCGACTCCGTAAATGAACAATATACGGAGTGTATACGTTTTGGATGCTGTGGGTTTGGCATTCTGTGGCGCAGCCATTTTAGGCCCTATGATGATTGCCGGGGCTGCACAATGCGTTTATTGTGATCGTCGGCTTTGTTGCCATGACTTTTTTAAGAAGGATTTAAGGCGTGACTAAACTACGTGTTGGGGTGATCTTTGGGGGCAAATCGGCGGAGCATGAGGTTTCGCTGCAGTCGGCAAAAAATATTCTGGATGCCATCGACAAAGAGAAGTTTGACGTCACGCTGCTGGGCATTGACAAGCAGGGGCAATGGCACCTTAACGATGCCTCCAACTTTCTGCTGAATGCGGAAAATCCGGCGTTGATCGCGCTGAACCACTCGAATAAAAACGTGGCGCTGGTCCCTGGGTTTGAGAAACAGCAACTGATTGAAGCCGACGGTGCCGGTGCGCTGGGCCAGCTTGATGTGGTGTTCCCGATCGTCCACGGCACCTTGGGAGAGGATGGCTCGCTGCAAGGGCTGCTGCGCATGGCGAATATGCCGTTCGTGGGGGCGGGCGTGTTGGGCTCCGCCGTCAGCATGGACAAAGACGTCACCAAACGTCTGCTGCGGGATGCCGGGCTGTCAGTAGCGCCGTTCGTCACGCTGACGCGTTCCAACCGCAACAAGTACAGCTTTGCTCAATTAAGTGAGAGCCTGGGGTTACCGCTGTTTGTTAAACCGGCGAACCAGGGCTCCTCCGTTGGTGTCAGCAAGGTGCATGACCAGGCTGAGTTCGAACAGGCCATCGCCTTGGCATTTAGCTTCGACCATAAAGTGCTGGTGGAGTCGGCTATTGTTGGCCGTGAGATCGAATGCGCGGTATTGGGTAACGATAATCCGCAGGCCAGCGTCTGTGGCGAAATCGTCCTGAGCGATGAATTCTACTCTTACGACACCAAATACATTAATGAGCAAGGTGCGCAGGTGGTGGTACCGGCGGCGATCGATCAGGACGTCAGCGATAAAATCCGCGAGGTGGCATTGCAAGCCTTCAAGGCGCTGGATTGCTTGGGTATGGCGCGCGTCGACGTGTTCCTGACGCCGGACAATAACGTGATTATCAACGAAATTAATACGTTGCCCGGTTTCACCAATATCAGCATGTATCCAAAACTGTGGGGAGCCAGCGGGGTGAGCTATAGCCAACTGATCACCATATTGATTGAACTGGCGCTGGAGCGGCATCAGCAGGATCGCGGGTTGAACAGTTCGGTATTTGACAGCAAGTAAATGGCGTTTTCCTGGCACTCTCCGAGTTGAAGAGTGCCAGAAGACAACGGTTTACTTCACCGTGACATCGATATCGCCAAAGTACTTCTTGGACAGCTCGCCAATGGTGCCTTGCTGCTTCACCTTGGCGATGGCGTCGTTGAGCTTTTTCAGCGTCGCGGTATCATCTTTACGCAGGCCGAAGGCGATCCCTTCGCCCAGGATTTTATCGTCCTGTACCGCATCGCCAACAAACGCGAAGCCTTTACCATCTGGATGCGCCAGGAAACCGCTCTGCCCGGCAGGGGCCATGATCAAGGTGGCATCCAGGCGGCCAGCGGTCAGATCCAGATAGACCTGGTTTTGATCCTGATAAGATACGACATCAACCCCTTCCGGTGCCCAGTGTGCCTTGGCATAGTTTTCCTGAATGGAACCCTGCAACACGCCGACGTGCTTACCCGCCAGTGATTTGGCATCCGGTTGCAGGCCGCTGTCGGCCTTGGCAATCAGGCGGTTTGGCACCTGATAAATCGAATCGGTAAACGCAATCGCCTGCCTGCGCTGCTCGGTGACGTTCATCGCCGAGTTAATCACGTCAAATTTGCGGGCCTGCAACGCCGGGATCAGGCTGTCGAACGAAGTTTCTACCCAACTGCATTTGACCTGTGCGGCGGCGCACACGGCGTTACCCAGATCGATATCAAACCCTTCTAACTGGCCGCTGGCGGATTTGGACTCGAAAGGCGGATACAGGGCTTCAAGCCCAAAACGCAGGCTATTCTCTGCCGCTAGTGTGGAACCGGCTGCCAGTAAACATCCCGCCGCGATCAGCGTTTTCAGTGCTTTTTTCATTGTTGTTGCTTCCCCATGGTAAAAATCAATGGATCACACCTGACACAGACGGCGAGCGCCTTCCAGCAGGGTGTCATTATCTTTCGAGAAACTAAGCCGGATAATGCCGGTATCAGTGCCGTCGCTGTAGAACGCCGACAGCGGGATGGTGGCCACCTTGGCTTCGCGGATCAAACGGACCGCAAAGTCGTTGTCGCTTTCATGACTGAAACCGCTAAAGCGGGCCAACATAAAGAAGCTGCCCCGGCTGGGCAGTAACTCAAAGCGTGATTTTTGCAACGCGGCTGCCAGCAGATCGCGCTTTTGCTGGTAGAACTCCGCCAACCCCAGGTAGCTCTGTGGATTATTCAGGGCGGCGGCAAAGGCGTATTGCATCGGGGTATCGGCAGAGAACACCATAAATTGGTGCACCTTGCGGATTTCGTCCATCAGCGCTGCCGGTGCCATGCAGTAACCGACGCGCCAACCGGTGACGTGATAGGTCTTGCCAAAGGAAGAGACGATCACGCTGCGCTCTGCCAGGGCAGGATGGCAGGCCATGCTGTGGTGAATGCCACCATCAAACACCACGTGCTCATACACTTCATCGGAAAGAATGACGATATCAGTATTGTGGGTCAGGGCAGTCAAGCGCTCGATATCGTGTTCATCGAATACGCTGCCGGTAGGGTTGTGCGGGCTGTTGACGATGATCATCCGCGTTTTGCTGTTGATTGCCGCCGCCACCTCATTCCAGTCGATGGTTAAATCTTGCAGTGAAAGCTTGATGGCAACCGGGGTCGCCCCTTGCAGACGCACAATCGGGGCGTAGCTGTCGAAGGCGGGTTCGAAATAGATCACCTCATCGCCGGGATGGACCAGCGCGCTGATGGCGGAGTACAACCCTTCGCTGGCGCTGGCGATCACCGTGATTTCGTCGTCGGCGTCATAGTGGGCGCCATACAGCCGCTCAACTTTTTCCGCCAGTGCATGACGCAGTGCCGCTACGCCGCTCATCGGGGCGTACTGGTTATGACCTGCACGCATGGCTTGCGCAACGTCCTCAACCAGTTGCACATCACAGGCAAAATTGGGGGCGCCCTGCGACAGATTCAGGGCTTGATGTTCGGCGCTCAGTTGGCCAATCACAGTGAAAATGGTAGTGCCAACGTCCGGCAGTTTCGAACGTTGCGAACAGGCGCTGTGCATGGGGGGCTCCTGGCAAAAGAATCGAGTGTCGAATGATTAAGCATCAGTTAGGATGGGCTAACAAGAGAAAATTCGTCATGCTTGCCATGCAGCCAGATCATGGCTGATAGTGAAAATAAATGCAGGTATCGGGATTTATTATGCAAACATCGCTACCGTCGCTCGACGTGCTGAAAACCTTTGTGGTGGTCGCTGAGCGTCTCAATTTCACCCATGCCGCCCAGACGCTGCACCTGACGCAGGGCGCAGTTAGCCGCCAGATCCTGGGATTGGAACAACAACTGGGTTATCCGCTGTTTAGCCGCCGCGCGCGTGGGTTAACGCTGACGCCACAGGGCGCGCTGCTGTTGGCGCCGGTACAACTGGCGTTAGAGCAATTGGCGCAAGCGCTGGCCAAGGCCGGGGAGCAGCCGGGTACGCTACGCGTCAAATGCCCAACCTGTGCGATGCGCTGGGTATTGCCGCGCATTATTCGCCTGCAGAATGAACGGCCAGAGATGCATATCGAACTGACTGCGTCGGTATCGCACGGGCTGGATTTTGGCAGCGAGCATTTTGATGCGGCGGTGGTGTTTGGCAAACCTCAGGGCAAACGGCTGGTGGTGCACCATCTGTTTGATGAGATCCTGACGCCGGTCTGCACGCCGAACTATCTGCCTGGCCTGGATCGACCACCAGAACCTGCCGATCTGGCGGAGACAACCTTGCTGCATCCTACGCGCGATCGCCGTGATTGGTTGCTATGGTTGAAAGCGGCGGGGCAGACGGCGTTGCCCTCTGCCAAGTCACAGCATTTTGATACGCTCGATCTGGCGATGAGCGCCGCATTACAGGGCTGTGGTATCGCCATTGGCGATTTGTGCCTGCTAGAGGAGGATATTCAGGCCAATCGCATTATTACGCCGTTCCCGATCAGCGTGGTCAGCGGTGCCGCCTATTATCTGGTTTACCCCGAACATGCGGTGGTGCCTGCGGCCTTAACCCTGCTGGTGGAGTGGCTAGGGGCAGAGGCGCAAGCCAGCCGGAGCAGATTGCATCATCTGCTAACAACAACGCAGACGAATTGATTCTGCAAACAAAAAGAGTATGGCAAACTGCGTGCTCACATCTATTAATGCCTCCTGGCCGACATTGCCGGCGGGGACGTGCCTGAGAATCAAACTATGAAATGGCTTTGTGTGGTGAGTATGTTGTCCGGCCTGGCTATCAGCCCGGTTTTTGCGCAGGAAAGCAGTGTGACTCAAGGGATCTATGCTCAGGAGCGTGATGCCTTTGTCTCCAACCTGATGAAGCAGATGACGCTGGAAGAGAAAATCGGCCAGCTACGTTTGATTAGCGTTGGGCCAGATAACCCGAAAGAGGCCATTCGTGACGGCATCAGCAAAGGCCAGATCGGGGCGATCTTCAACACCGTGACCCGGCCAGATATCCGCGTCATGCAGGATCAGGCCATGCGGCTCAGCCGCCTGAAGATCCCGCTGTTTTTTGCCTATGATGTGGTACATGGCCAGCGTACCGTATTCCCGATCAGCCTGGGGCTTGCGGCGAGTTTTGATCTGGAGGCTATCGCCCTGAGCGGACGTGTTTCAGCGCAGGAAGCCAGCGATGACGGCCTGAACATGACCTTCTCGCCGATGGTGGATATTACCCGCGATCCGCGTTGGGGCCGAGTCTCCGAAGGGTTCGGTGAGGATACCTGGCTGGTATCGAAGATTGCCAAAGTGATGGTGGATGCCTACCAGAATGGCGATCCGTCCAAGCCGGGTTCGGTGATGGCCAGCGTGAAGCACTTCGCCTTGTATGGTGCAGTTGAAGGCGGCCGTGACTATAACACCGTCGATATGAGCCCGTTGCGTATGCATCAGGATTACCTGCCGCCGTATAAGGCGGCGGTAGATGCTGGCAGCGGTGGCGTGATGGTTTCGTTAAACTCAATCAACGGCGTACCGGCGACGGCCAACCCATGGTTGCTGAAAGATCTCCTGCGCGACCAGTGGGGCTTTAAAGGCATCACCATTAGCGATCACGGCGCGATTAAAGAGTTGATTAAGCATGGCGTGGCCGCGGACGCGCGCGACGCGGTGCGCTTGGCGATCACCTCCGGCGTCGACATGAGCATGAGCGACGAGTATTACGACCAATACTTGCCGGGGTTGGTGAAGGAGGGTTTGGTTTCTGAAAGTGAGATCGACCGAGCCTGCCGCGACGTGCTGAACACCAAATATGATATGGGCCTGTTTAAAGATCCGTATAACCACCTTGGCCCGGTTGGTTCCGACCCGCAGGATACCAATGCCGAAAGCCGTCTGCACCGTGCGGAAGCCCGTGTGATTGCCCGTAAAACGATGGTGCTGCTGAAAAATGACAAGCAGACGCTGCCATTGCAAAAGCAGGGTACCATTGCGCTGATCGGGCCGATGGCCGACAGCCAGCGCGATATTATGGGGAGTTGGTCAGCCGCAGGCGTGGTGAAGCAGTCGATCACCGTGCGTGAAGGGTTGCAGAATGCGGTGGGCGATAAGGCCAGCATCCTGTACGCCAAAGGGGCCAATATTACTCAGGACAAGAGCATTATTGATTATCTGAACGAGTATGAACCTGCGGTAGCCTTTGACACGCGTCCGCCACAACAGATGATTGATGAAGCGGTGAAGATCGCCAAACAGGCCGACGTGGTGGTGGCGGTAGTGGGTGAGGCGCAGGGGATGGCTCATGAAGCCTCCAGCCGGGCGGATATCACCATTCCACAAAGCCAGCGTGACCTGATCGCGGCGCTGAAAGCCACGGGTAAACCGCTGGTTCTGGTGCTGATGAATGGCCGTCCGTTGGCATTGAGCTGGGAAAGTGAACAGGCAGATGCGATGCTGGAAACCTGGTACAGCGGCACCGAAGGCGGTAACGCCATCGCCGACGTGCTGTTTGGTGACTACAACCCTTCCGGCAAGCTGCCAATGACCTTCCCGCGCTCAGTGGGGCAGATCCCGATTTACTACAACCATCTCAACACTGGCCGACCGTTCGGCAAGGAAAACCCGGGCAAGTACACTTCGCGTTACTTTGATTCGCCGAATGGCCCGCTGTATCCATTTGGGTATGGTCTGAGCTATAGCCAGTTTGCCCTGTCGGACTTCAAGCTCTCCAGCCCCGAAATGGCGCGCGACGGCAAAATCACCGCCAGCGTGATGCTGAAGAATACCGGTAAATATAACGGTGCCACCGTGGTGCAGCTGTATGTGCAGGATGTGACCGCCTCGGTCAGCCGCCCGATCAAGGAGCTGCGTAACTTCAAGAAGGTGACGTTGCGTGCCGGGCAGGAACAGCGGGTGGAATTACCGATTACCGAGGACGATTTGAAGTTTTATAACGCCAGCCTGAAATGGGGCGCGGAGCCGGGTAAATTCAACGTGTTTGTTGGCCTGGACTCGGACAACCTGCAACAGCAGAGCTTTATCCTGAAATAAGTTTGTGAGGGGACAAGGTATCCCGGCTCCGACGCCATGTCCCCTCATCAAATACCAAGTGGTTCACGATAAAAATCACCGGAGATTGCATCATGAAAAGATATCTGGACTGTAGCGCCAGCGATCTGGCCAACATCAGCAAAGACGATCTGATCTACGCCATCCGTGCCAGCGAAGGGCGCATCTTGGTCAGTGAGAGCATCGCGGTCACTCAGCCGCTACTCAATAACGTTACCAATGCCGAGCTGGCCGCCAGCCAGGGGGCCGACATCCTGCTGCTGAACCTGTTTGATGTCAATCAGCCGCACATTGCCGGGCTGCCTGGCGATGTGCCGCCTGAGAATGCCATACGCGAACTGCAACGGCTGACCGGGCGCGTCATCGGGGTCAATCTGGAAGCCGTCGATCCGGCGTTTGCCACCACGCATAATGAGTTCTGGCAGATGACGGCGGGGCGCGCGGCCACGGCGGAAAACGCCCGAAAGTTGTATGAGCTTGGCGCTCGCATGGTGGTTTTGACCGGTAACCCGAATAACGGCGTCAGCAACCAGGCCATCGCAGAGGCGCTGAAGCACATTCGTGACGAAGTGGGCGATAAGCTGGTGCTGGTGACCGGCAAAATGCACGGTGCCGGGATTGTGCGTGAAAGCGGCAGTCAGTTGATCACTGAACAAGATATCGCACTGTTTGTAGAAAATGGAGCTGATATCGTTCTGCTGCCAGCACCGGGCACCATCCCCGGCATGTCGCAGGAAAAGGTCGCCTCGCTGATTACGTTTACTCAGCAACAGGGCGCGCTGGCGATGACCGCCATCGGCACTTCTCAGGAGGGGGCCGATGTGCAAACCATTCGCCAGATTGCTCTGATGAGCAAAATGGCAGGGGCCGATCTGCATCATATTGGTGATACCGGCTATCTTGGCTTGGCGTTGCCGGAGAATATCTTTGCCTACAGCGTGGCGATCCGCGGCGTACGCCACACCTATACCCGCATTGCCCGCTCCGTTAACCGTTAGCAATTTGCCTTTTCAATGCGTTGTTTGATCCGGTAGATTGTTTCATGGCGGCTATCGCTATATTATTTTGTATATAACGATAGCCCACCGGAAACGCCCATGTTCAAACGTCTATTACTGCTTGCTCTTCTTTTCTCATCCGCCGCCTTGGCGGATCGCCAGGTTACCGATCAACTCAACCGCACCGTGACGTTGCCGGACCACATTACTCGTGCCGTGGTGCTACAGCATCAGACGTTAAACCTGCTGGTACAGCTAGACGCCATGCCGCAAGTGGTTGGCGTGCTCAGCAGTTGGCAGAAACAGCTGGGGCCGAACTATTTACGGCTGGCTCCAAGCCTGGCCAAGATGCCCATGCCGGGCGATCTTACGGCGGTCAATATCGAAAGCCTGCTGGCTCTGCACCCGCAGGTCGTGTTTGTGGCCAACTATGCCCCGGCGGATATGATCGCCCAGATCGAACGTGCCGGTATTCCGGTGGTGGCAATCTCGCTGCGCCGTGAACCAGCGGCTCAGGCTGGGAAAATCAATCCGGTAATAGAAAATGAAGATCGGGTTTATAACCTTGGCCTGCAGGATGGTATTCGCCTGATTGGCAAGGTGATGGGCCGTGAGGCGCAGGCGGATGCGATGGTGAAAGATGTTTTCCAACAGCGCGCGTTGGTGGCTAGGCGTTTGCATGATATTCCAGAGGATCAACAGGTGCGGGTCTATATGGCTAACCCGGATCTCACTACGTACGGTTCGGGTAAATACACCGGCCTGATGATGCAACATGCCGGTGCCGTGAACGTAGCGGCCAAAGATATTCAAGGGTTTAAGCAGGTTTCCATCGAAGACGTGCTGAAGTGGAACCCGGCGGTGATCTTTGTGCAGGAACGTTACCCCGACGTGGTGCAGCAGATCCTCACCTCGCCACAGTGGCAGGCGATTGACGCGGTAAAACACAAACGGGTTTACCTGATGCCGGAATATGCTAAAGCCTGGGGCTATCCAATGCCGGAAGCATTGGCGCTTGGGGAATTGTGGATGGCAAAAACGCTCTACCCACAGCGTTTCACCGATGTTGATCTGCAACAGCACGTAGACGCCTACTACCAACGCTATTACCGCGCCAGTTGCTGCCAGAGCGGCAAATGAAACTGGGGCTGTTATTACTGCTTACGGCCTGCTGCGCGCTGCTCTCCCTGGGTATTGGCCGTTATCCGGTCACGGCGGGTCATAGCCTGATGATTTTGTTGGAACCGGCTATCGGCCAGCATGCAGATATCACGGCGATCGAACGGCAGGTGATCCTCGGCGTGCGTGTGCCGCGTGTGCTGTTGGCTATGGGGGCGGGGGCGGCCTTGGCGCTTTGTGGAGCGGCACTGCAAGGGGTATTTCGTAACCCATTGGTCGATCCACATATTATCGGCGTGTCTTCTGGAGCTGCTTTTGGTGGCGCTTTGGCGATCCTGCTTGGCCTGCCGGTATTGGTGCTGTTGCTGAGTGCTTTCGTCTTTGGCATGTTGGCGCTGTTGCTGATTTTTGCCATCACCAGCGCCATCGCTCGGCGTAATATTCTTTCTTTGGTGCTGGCCGGGGTGATCCTTAGCGGCTTTTTCTCTGCCTGCGTTAGCCTGGTGCAGTATCTGGCGGATAGCGAAGAGAAGCTGCCTAGCATCGTATTCTGGTTACTAGGCAGCTTTGCGACGGCGGATAGCCATAAGTTGCTGATGTTATTCCTGCCGCTACTGCTGGCCGGTGGCCTGTTATTGGCCCTGCGTTGGCGTATCAACCTGCTTTCATTGGGAGATGAGGATGCGGCTGCGTTAGGGATTAACGTTGAACGAACTCGTTGGCTGATCCTGATGCTGTGTGCGGTGATTGTGGCAGCACAGGTGGCAGTCAGCGGCAGCATTGGCTGGGTAGGGTTGCTGATCCCGCATTTGGCCCGCCTGCTGGTGGGGCCGGACCACCGGCGTTTATTACCTGCCGCGATGTGCCTTGGAGCACTGTATATGGTGCTGATCGACGATTTGGCGCGCAGCTTAAGCAGCAGTGAAATTCCTCTGGGTATTCTCACCGCTCTGATCGGCGCTCCTTTGTTTGCCTTGCTGTTAAAGCGTGCGCAGGTAAGGGGTTGGAATGGTTGAAACGCTGCTACAGGTCAGCAACCTGAGCTTTGGTTGGCCAGGGCAACCCAAGTTGTTCCAACAACTTGATTTGCAGTTAAAGCGGGGGGAAGTGCTGGCAGTGCTTGGCCCCAACGGGCGTGGCAAAAGCACCTTGATGCAACTCTTGCTGGGCACTTTGCCGTTACAGCAAGGGAGCGTTGTCGTTCATTGCGGATTAGGGTTTGTGCCGCAGTATTTCACGCCGCCGTTTGCCTACAAGGTGCTGGATATTGTGTTGATGGGCCGGGCTCGGCATGTCGGGCTGTTTCGTTCGCCTTCGCCTGAGGATCATCAGTTAGCCAAACAGGCCCTTTATTCGCTGGATATGCAGGCATTTGCCGATCGTGAGTTTGGCAGCCTTTCCGGCGGGCAACGCCAATTGGTGTTGATAGCCCGGGCGTTGGCGATGGCCTGTGAAGTGCTGATCCTCGATGAGCCGACCTCAGCACTGGACTTACACCATCAGGACCGGGTGCTGACCATGATCGACCAACTGGCACGAGAACGGCAGATGGCGGTGATATTCTCGACACACCAACCTAATCATGCTCATGCCGTGGCAGACCGTGCACTCTTGCTGGGGGCAGAAGGGAGCCATCAGTTGGGCAGTTGCCAGCAGGTTCTGACGGCAGACAATCTTTCACCGCTGTTCCATCTGCCGATTGAACGGGTATCCGTTCCCTTTGCAGGCAGCCAGTTAGAAACGTTGGTGCCCATCTTCCACAGCCAACGGGAGCGCAATTGTGAATAGCATTACTCTTTTTGCCGCAGGAAGCCTGAGGCTGGCGTTTTCTCCGCTGTTGACGGCGTTTGAGGAGGAGAGCGGTCACCGGGTCGAGGCCACCTTTGGCCCGGCAGGGATGCTGCGGGAACGGATTGAGCGGGGGAAAAGGCCGCAGGTGTTTGCCTCTGCCAATCTCGAACATCCACAGCGGTTAGTGGCACTTGGCTTTGCGCAGGCGGTACAGCCGTTTACCCGCAATCGCCTATGCGCCACGGTGCGAAATACCCCGGAGTTAACGCAGCCGGATTTGCTGACGTTGCTGTGCGACCCACAATGGCGTGTTGGCACCTCGACACCGGTAGCCGATCCTTCCGGCGACTATGCGCAACAGCTGTTCGATCGCCTGGAGCATTGCTTGCCGGGGCAGGGGAGCGCATTGCGTAGCAGAGCAGTGGCGTTGGTTGGTGGGCCAGATTCTGCGCCAATACCGGCGAGCCGGTTGGCGGCGGAATATCTGCTTGCTGAAGGTCTGGCAGATATCTTTCTTGGCTACGCCAGCTATGCAGATACCTTGGCCTCCTACGCTCAGCTAAAAGTACGTAGATTGCCAGCCGTGATCGACTTCAAAGTGACCTATGGATTGTGTCTACTGGATGAGAGCTGCGTGGCTGCGCAGGCGTTGGTAGCCTTTATTCTGGGCGTTCGAGGGCAGAGGATTTTACAGCGTATGGGCATGTTGGCGTTAGACTAAGGCTTTACTATCAATAACATTAAGTTACTAGCTTAATAACGTGACAGCTTGGTAACTTGCTTATTAATCTTGCCAGCTTACTCGTTTGTTAACTTGTTAAGCTGGCGAGTTATTGAGTTGATCAAATCTTCTTTAGCAAGGCCAGCAACTGCGCCTCGCTCTTGTCGGCCAAAGTGTCGATGGCCAACTTGATCACATCAGAACGGGTGATGCGCACGATGCCGTTACGCGCCGCATGACCGATCACTTCGTCGATCATCTCCACGTGGTTATCCGTCAGGCTGACGGACAGCGCTTTATAAATGCGCTTACGGCCCTGGGGCTTTTCGGCAACGGCTGGAGGGGCGGGAACAATCAACGTATGCGAAGTGGCGCTGTTGATAAATTCATCTTCCGACATGCGGTGGGTTGGCGTACGTTTTTTCACAGGATCACCTCTGTTACCAGGCTTTCGATTTCGTGCTGCGCTTTTTCATTGTGCGCTTCATGTACGGTTAGCGCTTCGCCCCAGGCATCGCGATAAATTTTGCGATCGCACAGGCGGTTGCTCACCAACTTCAGTTCCGGATATTCGCTTAGCACTTCGGCCGCTTCGTTGGCTTCGTTAATGAAGATATTGGTTGGGCACAGGTTGAGCACAATGTGGCCTTTTACCTTTTCATTGTATTCCTGGGCGGTGGAGAACATTTCGGACAGGTAGCCGATAGTATCCAGGTCCATCTGCGAAGGGCGCAACGGGGAGATAAACAGATCGGCGGCCAGCAGCCCGGAGCGTAATTCTGCGCTGTCGCGGCCAGCGGTATCGACAATCACATAGTCGTAGTGGCGGTTCAGTTCCAGCAGGGTTTCTTTAATCTTGCCTGAGGCTGCCACCACCGGGATCTGCGGAAGCCCTTCAACATTCTGACGGTCGTTGAACCAGGTCATGATGGATTTCTGATCGTCAGCATCGACGATAATGGCCGTTTTCTTCTGTTGCAGGATCAGATATCCGGCGATGTTTACCGCCATGGTCGATTTGCCGACGCCGCCTTTCTGCGAACCAATCAAAACAATCATGTTGCCATCTCTCAAGTTGCCAAGCAGATAACTTATCAATTAGCTAACTTAATAAGTTAATGCGCTTGCTAGGTTGGTAGTTAAATGAGTTAACAAGTGCGTATCACGACAATATGCCCCATTGGCCGTGGCTTGCCAAGTAGCGAAAGTCTTAACTTGTGGGTTTGTTTGTTTAGTAACTTACTAGCTTAGTGAGTTATTGGCTGAGAAAAAGGGCTAAAATGAGCGTTGAATTTAACTAAGTTAATAGCTTAACAGGTTGGTGTTTTGTGAAGTCATTAAGGTAGGGATGTGGCGGAACCGCATGCATGCTGCGGCCCCGCTTGGGGAATAACGCTACTTTTTCATCATGTTTTTCAGATTGGCGAAGGGGTTATGTGTGGCTAACCCTACGTCTTTCTGCGCATCTTCACCTGCCACCACTGTGGAGCCATACTGATCGGCTTCGGTGTACTTTGAGTGCTCATGATCGTGGCAGTACAGGCACAACATTTCCCAGTTGCTACCGTCTTCCGGGTTGTTGCTGTGGTCATGATCGATGTGATGCACCGTCAATTCACGCAGGTTGGAGTAAACAAATTCGCGTGAACAGCGCCCGCAGACCCACGGGAAGATTTTCAGTGCTTTTTCGCGGTAACCGGTTTCCAGTCTCGCGTAGTTTTTTGGAATGTATGCCATGTGGGCACCTACAGGATCAGAATGATATTGCGCTCAATATTACCACAAACCGCTAGGAGATCGCGCAATCTGCACCCGATGATCAAGAGATGCCGTTCCCGGCGCCAAGTCTTATGAGTTTGAACGCTTTCCCTGAAAATCAAGGTGAAGAAGCAGGGCAATTTTGTTCAATACTCTCCCGCTGTAACCCGGCACGCTGGCACCTGTAATTATCTTCTACAGGTGCTGACTATGACGCTTTACCTCTCTATGGCCGCCTTCGCGTTGGCTTCATCCATTACCCCAGGTCCGGTGAACATCGTGGCACTGAGCTGTGGCGCGCAGTTTGGTTTTACGACCAGCCTGCGGCATGTGACCGGTGCGACCTTGGGTTTCACGTTATTACTGGTGTCGGTTGGTTTGGGAATGCATGAAGTGCTTACCTTATGGCCGGGGCTGACTACCGTGATCCTTTGGGCTGGCGTGGCTTTTCTGCTCTATATGGCCTATCAGCTTGCAGCGGATGACGGGACACTGAGCCAAGGCAATCGGCAGCAAACCCCTTCTTATTGGTATGGTGCCTTGCTGCAATTGCTGAACCCCAAGGCCTGGTTAGCTTCTGTCGCCAGCATGGGGGCCTTTGTCGGTGATGGGGAGATGCGGCTGCTGTGGCAATTTGCCGGGCTCTATTTTGTGATTTGCTACCTGTCGATAGCCTGTTGGGCCTACGCCGGAGCTATGCTGAGCAGCTTGTTGCAACGGGCGCACAATCTGCGGCGCTTTAACCGCTTGATGGCGCTGCTGCTGGCGTTCAGCGCCTGTTACTTGCTGGCCGAGGGGATCTGATACTGGCCGGGGGTGGCTGCCAGCAGCTGTTTGAAGGTGCGCTGAAAGTGCGCCTGATCGGCAAACCCGCTTTCGTTGGCGGCGGCGGCAATCGAGAAGCCCTGTTTCAGTAGCCGCTGGCCGTGCTGGACGCGTTGATTGACCAGGTAGGCATGAGGCGTCATACCATAGCGCTTCTTGAATGCGCGGATCAGGTAAGAAGGGGAGAGGGCCGATGCTTGGCAGATCGCCTCTAACGTCAGCGACTGGGTACAATGAGTGCGGATAAACGCCGCAGCTATTTCCAATTTAGGGGTCATATCCTGCTGTGGAACCGGAGATTCGCCGAGTAACTGTGGCAGGTTACTGAAGTAATCCACCAGGGCAATCTGCTTTTCCAGATGGCAACAGAGCGGATCGGTCAGTACCCCATACAGCTGATTCAGACCGTTAAATAGTGTCTTATCCTGGCTCATAATCTGCTTGAACGGCACGAAGCCTGCGTCAGAGTCCTGTTGTAGCGTTGCCAACCAGTGCTGGTCGATATAAAACATGGTATAGGCCCAACGCTGGTCACCAATGGGGTTGCAGCCGTGCGTCTGTTGCGGGTTGATGATCACCACGTCACCGGTGTTAACCTGGAGATGCTGATCGCCGCTAACATAGGTGCTGGTACCGGCGGTGATGGTGCCAATACAGAAAAACTCGTGGCTGTGTAGTGCATAACAAAGCTTGCGGCCATCTTCGACGTGACGGGCCTCAACGAACGGCAGGCGTTCATCGCGCCAGAATTGTGGGGCATATTGGCTCATTGTTTTTCTCTGGCGTTATTACAGGGAGAGCTTGTTATAGCTCAAATTGCATTGTGTGGTCGAGAGGGAACAAAAAATGGTAGCGTGGTTGCAGCGGCTGGCTTTGCCGCCGGTAGTGATGGCAGTTTGTGCTGCGGGGATGGCGGCAACCCGCTGGCTAACCGAGGGGGACTGGCAAGATAACCTGCTTATTCTCTTGGCCGCAGGCGTATTGGCGGTATCTTCTGTGATGATTATGTTTAGTGCCAGTTATGCTTTTCACCGGGCTGGCACCACGTTGCATCCACAAAAATTTCAGCGGGTCAGCGCGTTGCTGGTTAACGGAGTTTTCCGTTTCAGCCGTAATCCGGTGTATCTGGGGCAGATCCTGCTGTTGGCGGCCTGGGGGCTATTGCTGGGCGGTATCGGCGTCTGGTTATGGTGGGGGCTGTTTTTTGCCTACCTGGATCGTGTGCAGATCCCGCGCGAAGAGGCGTTCCTACTTACCAACTTTGGCCAAGACTACGAGGCGTTTTGCCGGCGGGTAAGGCGTTGGCTTTGAGGCCCCTCACCCCAACCCTCTCCCACAGGGAGAGGGAGCTGATTCTGCGTTGTCGTCAGGTACTGCGAACAAGCTATTTCACTGCAACAGAGAGCTGATTTAGTGCCGT
Source organism: Serratia sp. JSRIV004 (assembly GCF_019968705.1). Lineage (NCBI taxonomy): Bacteria > Pseudomonadati > Pseudomonadota > Gammaproteobacteria > Enterobacterales > Yersiniaceae > Serratia > Serratia sp. JSRIV004. The sequence goes on from NZ_CP074140.1 coordinate 2,003,922, forward strand.
GATTAGATAAATTTCTATACTGATAGCGAACTCGATCGGTCCCCTCTCCCTGTGGGAGAGGGTTAGGGTGAGGGGTCATTTTGATGCTGAATATCAATCTTCTTCTTCGTTACGCGCCATCAGTTGCCGCTGGTGCTCATCACTGGCCGCCTGGATCTCTTCCAGCACCGAGTCAACGTCGGCCCGCTTGCTGGTTTCAACAAACTTACCGGTCAACTCCGTCTCCGGCGTCAGGTTGCCTTCCTGGTACAGCGCCCAAATCTCTTTGGCATACTTGCTGCCCAGCAACTGCGGCGCATACTGGCCGTAGTAGTGAGTCATATTGTTGATATCGCGCTCAAACATGCTTTTAGCGTGGTTGTTGGCGGCGGCATCTACCACCTGCGGCAGATCGATAATCACCGGCCCGTCTTTATCCATCAGCACGTTGAACTCTGACAGATCGCCGTGAACCAGCCCAACACAGAGCATGCGTACGGCATAGTTCATCATCAAGGCGTGATCGTTCAACGCCTGTTCCGGCGTTAAGGTGACGTCGCTCAGGCGTGGGGCTACCAGCCCTTCTTCATCGGTGATCAGCTCCATCAGCAATACACCGTCCAGGCAGATATCCGGCTGTGGCACACGCACGCCAGCCTTAGCCAGCAGGTATAGCGCGTCCACTTCGGTATTTTGCCAGGCCTCTTCCTGCTGTTGGCGGCCAAATTTGGAGCCTTTACTCATGGCGCGAGCGTCGCGGCTATTGCGCACCTTGCGGCCTTCCTGGTAGTTCACGGCCTGCTTGAAGTTGCGTTTATCGGCTTCTTTGTACACTTTGGCGCAGCGGATCTCTTTACCGCAACGCACGATAAATACGTCGGCTTCTTTGCCACTTTTCAAACGGCGGATGACGTCGTCGATTAAACCATCATCTACCAATGGCTGGAGTCGTTTTGGAATTTTCATGCAGCCTTGTACCCTATTTAGGCTCCGCTGTGAATATTTGCTTATGGTCATAATGAAAAATCAGACCAAAAAGGCAAAAATGGGTTTTGCCGCCGGGGTGGTACATTGCCTCCCCGGCGGTCCTTACTCTGCTTCGGCCATGACCCAGACGCTAACGCTGCCGCCGTTGACCGGGAAGGCTGCACTGCCGTGCTCATCCGTCATGATATCGTCCTCGCGGTTGCCGAGGAAGTCACGCCAGGATTTATGCGCAAAATTTTCGCCCAGTGCGACGGTTTTACTGCTTTCGGCCCCGTTGGTCATCACCACCACGCAACCCGGTTGCTCGGCAGTGCCACTGCGGCTGAAGGCGATGCAGTGCGGATCGTCAAAATAGTCGTGCTGTTCGCCGTTGGCAAAGCGTTGACGCGCCTGGATCAGTTTCTCCAGTTCGGCAATCACCGGCATGTCAATCTGGTATTCCTGGCCGTCATCACCTTGATCGCTATAGCTGGCACCGTACAGATCCGGGTAAAACAGGCAAGGAACGCCTTGTTCACGCAGCAGGATCAGGGCGTAGGCCAGCGGTTTGAACCAGGGTTCGACCGGCGCTTCGAGCGATTGCAACGGCTGAGTATCATGGTTTGCCACCAGAGTTACCGCATGGGCAGGATCGACGGCGACCAGCGTATCGGTAAACAGCTGCGACATATCGTAACTATCGCCCTGTTTTGACGCCAGATGGAATTTCAGCTGTAGCGGCACGTCGAACAGCATTACTTTACCATCGACCCGTGCTAAATACTGTTGTAATGCCGCCAGATCGTGTGACCAGTATTCGGCCACGATAAACAGATCGCGCTGTGCCGCATCGCGCACGTGATCTGCCCAGTCTTTAAAGAACCAGGCTGGGATATGTTTGGTGGCATCCAACCGGAACCCGTCGCAAGGCAGGATTTCCATCAACCAGCGTGCCCAGTATTTTAGCTCCTCGACGACGGCGTGGTTACGAAACTCCACGTTAGCGCCCATCAAATAGTCAAAGTTGCCATTTTCGTCGTCAACCTGATCGTTCCACCCCTCTTCGCCGTAGTCATTGGCAATTTTGAAGATGCCTTTGTCATCCGGTTGCTCGATATAATCGACGCCGCTAAAGCAGGTGTAGTCCCAGATAAATTTGGAATAGGCTCCTTGCCGTCCTGGGAAAGTGAAGCGAGTGTAGGCTAACGCGTCGATGCCAACTTCTGCGATATCGTTACGGTTATCTTCATCTACCTTATAGACGTGCACCTGCTCTTTTTCATCGGCGCCAATCTTGTGGTTGAACACCACGTCATAGAGCACCCGGATCTGGTGTTCGCGCAGGCTATTAACGGCCTGTATCAACGCCTCTTTGTCGCCGTATTTGGTGGCGCGGGTACCTTTTTGATCAAACTCCCCCAGATCGAACAGATCGTAGCTGTCATACCCCACCGAATAGCCACCCGCAGCCCCTTTATAGGCTGGTGGCAGCCATAGATCGGTCACACCTAGTTCGGCCAGGGCAGGGGCACGCTCGGCGACTTCCTGCCATAGCTTGCCGCCATCCGGGTAGTACCAATGGAAAAACTGTAACAGCGTGGTCTTTTTCGTCATCAGTCAGTACCCCGGTTCGTCAGTAAACGTGTGCCAAATGCTCGGCCCCTCTAAGCATGGGCCACTTTTGGCAAAAGGGAAAATACGTGGCGCCAGCCTGTAAGCAGAGTAGCCTCTTGGCGCGGGGAGAGTATGGCCAATTTACCCGCCGCCCGTGAACTGTGAGCCGTTTCACCGTTCGGGCGTTTGCGTTATGTGAAGATATAACCAGTTGATAACAAAAAGCTAACGATGACAGGGAGTGGGGATGATGGATTACCCGATGGGCGTTTCCGCGCTGGTGACTTTGGTGGTGATCGCCTTATGGGCAACGTCGCGTTTGCCGGAGTATCTGGTTGCGCTGCTGTTTTTTGCTGCGGTAATGGTGTTGCAGCTAGCGCCGACGGCCGTGGTGTTTTCCGGCTTTGCCTCATCGGCATTCTGGCTGGTATTGAGCGGCTTTGTGCTGGGAACGGCCATTCGTTCTACGGGGCTGGCCGATCGGTTGGCCAACCGTATTTTGCCGCTACTGGCCGGTTCCTGGCCACGGCTGGTTGGCGGCGTGGTGGCCATCAGCTATGCGCTGGCCTTTGTCATGCCGTCGAACATGGGGCGTATAACCCTGCTGATGCCGATTATCATGGCGTTAGCCGAACGTGCCGGATTGGCGGAAGGCTCGCGTGGCCGCTATGGCCTGGCGTTAGCGGTGGGGTTTGGCACCTTCCAGCTTTCGGCCAGCATTTTGCCGGCCAACGTGCCTAATCTGGTGATGAGCGGGGCGGCAGAAAGTGCCTACGGTGTTCATTTCACCTATCTGTCCTACTTGTTGCTACATGCGCCGATCCTGGGGTTGGCAAAAGGCGCGTTGCTCACGTTATGCATCTGCTGGCTGTTCCGCGCCAAACCACAGCCGGTGGAAAAAACTATTGAGCAGAGTGCTCTTAGCGTGGCCGAATGGCGGTTGATCGCGCTGTTGCTGATCACGGTGCTGTTGTGGATCACCGATAGCTGGCACGGCATCGCTCCCGCCTGGGTGGGGTTGGCTGCCGCCTGCGTTTGCCTGTTGCCGCGTATTGGTTTTCTGACGGGTGAGCAGTTTGCGGCCGGTGTCAACATCCGCACCTGTCTCTATGTGGCGGGGATCCTTGGGTTGACGGCTTTAGTGAGCCACTCCGGGTTGGGGGATTGGTTAGGCAATGCATTGCTGAACGTCATACCGCAAACCCAGGATCGGCCATTTACCGCTTTTGGCATGTTGATCGGTATTACGACGCTGTTGAATTTTGTGGTGACGGCCAATGGCGTACCCGCGCTGTTCACGCCGCTGGCGCAGGTTTTGTCAGAGGGGAGCGGCCTACCGCTAACCACGGTACTGATGACTCAGGTGATTGGCTATGCCACGCCGCTGCTGCCGTATCAGGCATCACCGATTGTGGTGGCAATGGGGATGGGGAAAGTTCCTCCGCGCGAAGGACTGAAACTGTGTCTGCTGCTGGCCCTGTTCACCTTTGGGCTGTTGGTACCGTTGGATTATCTGTGGTTCGGGTTATTGGGCTGGTTTGGCTGACGAGCAAAAGGCGGCACTAGGGCCGCCTCTTTGCATAAAACCGTTGAACGATTAGTTATAGATAATCGCGGTGCCGTGCAGTTTATTGCTACCGGTTGTTGCGATGATCTGGAAGGATTTGGCGCCGGCTGCATCCGCTTTTGCCGCCAGTTTATTTTCCAGCGATGACAGGTCAGAAGCGCCACTCACGGTGATCACGCCGGATTGTTGCAGATCGGCCGGTTGGCTGCTGACCAACTCTGCGGCGAAGCTACCGAAAGAGACAGAAGCTAGTGCGATGGCGGCGAGGGTCATTTTCAGGTTTTTCATAATGGTTTCCTATCTCTAGATGAGCAATAAAAATTTTTGTGTTAGCCCGTTTAATTACTTAACGGTCGATAACTTAATGTTAGGCTCCTGCCCGAGCGATTGCAAATGTTTTTTTAGTGGTCGTTAATTAATTCGTGCTATTCCACTTAAGCCGTAAGCTGCCAGGTAAGGGGGTTTATGGCATTATTTCAATATAAATTATTGTTAATTAATGTCTTTATCTTTATTTGGTGATAGCTTTCGCCTGCTTTGTAGCCAGACGCAACCCGGATTGGATGCTATTTTTTTCCCGGTAAGGAGCGCCATTGGCCGCATTGCTTACCGATCGCTAATTAAAAGTTGCTCGCTTATCATCGGCGGCGTACTATTTTTTGTACCGATCGATAATTTATTTATTGCGCCCGAGTTGGGCCACCGGGAAAGTGAGGGGCTATGAGTATCAATAATGAAGACGCATGCGCGAAGAAATCACGCGGCAGGCCGAAGCAGTTTGATCGCGAACAGGCCGTTGAGCAGGCGCTTGAGCTGTTCTGGCGCCATGGCTATGATTCCACCTCGTTGGCCGATCTGGTGGAGGCGACCGGGGCTAAAGCGCCGACGCTGTATGCGGAGTTTGGTAACAAAGAGGGGCTGTTTCGCGCCGCGGTTGAGCGCTATCTGAGCCGCTACGTGGAATGTTACAACCGCCTGCTGGCCCAGGAGTTACCGATCGCCGATATCGTCGAAGCCTATCTGCGCACCTCGGCAGAGGTATTTACCGATCCGGAAAACCCCAGCGGCTGTTTTATGGTTTGTGCCAACGCCGCCTTGTCCTCCTCCTCAAACGATCTGGCCGAGATGCTGCGCAACAAGCATTTTGCGCAGGAAACCAGCCTGAAAGCCTGCTTTGACCGTAAGGTGCAGCAAGGGGAATTGCTGGCTCGCACCGATACAGCCTTGTTGGCGAAATATATTATTTGCCTGATTGAAGGCATGTCCGCCCAGGCGCGTGAAGGGGCCAGCCGTGAAGATCTGCTGCGGCTGCTGGAGACCACCATGATGGTGTGGCCGCGTTTGAGCCAGGTGGGTAACAAAGTTTGATCTGCCGCTAGACAGCCCCTCTCTCATTGCGGGAAAGGGGCCCGTTTTTACCGCGCTGTCCGCATCATATGCAGTAATGGAAAAGGCTTGCCTTGGCCATCCAGCTCGCTGCGGCCCGTCACCACAAAACCGTAATGCTGATAAAACGCCAATGCCTGCGGATTCTGCTCGTTGACGTCCAGCAGCAGTTCCTGATGCATGGGCTCAACCTCAGCCAGCAGGGCCTTGCCAATACCTTCGCCACGCCGATCGGCATCAATAAACAGCATTTCCACTTTGTTGCCATCCAGGCCGATAAAACCGCATAGCTGCCCGGCAACATCTTCGGCAACCCAGACGCTGACCGCCGGGAGATAGTCGTTGAGTATCAGCGGATACAGGCGCGCAATATCCTCTTCGGCCAGGAAGTGATGGGTGGCGCGCACCGAACGCTGCCAGATTTCTACTAGCTGCGCGTTATCCGCAGCCATGCGGGTTCTTATTGTTATCATCGAAATTCTCAATCTATTATCAAGTAAGCTATCAACATAGCGAGTTGCGCAGACTCAGCCCCTCACTATGATAAACTGCGTCATAGGCCGTGGACAGGGGGATGGAAGTGATACGCGCAGCGATAGAGAAACAGGTGCTCAGCCTGACCGGGCTGGCACTCGGCGGGATTGATTTTGAAAATCCGGCTGGCGATCCGGGGCTGTTTGGCCCGCAGTCGGTCACCTGGCAAGTGCATGGTGACTTCACCTCTATGCTTTGCGGCGGCGTCAGTGCGCTGCTATTGCAGATGCTGCACCCGTTGGCCTTGGCGGGCGTGTGGGATCATTCCAACTTCCGCGAGGATATGCTGGGGCGCCTGCGTCGTACCAGCCAGTTTATCTCTGTCACCACGTTTGGCCCCAGTGCAGAGGCGCAACGCCTGATCGCCAAAGTCAAAGCCATCCATTTACAGGTCAACGGCACCGACAATAACGGCCAGCCATATGCCGCCAGCGATCCGCATCTGCTCACCTGGGTCCATGTCGCCGAAAGCAGCCGTTTCCTGGCATCGCACCTGCGTTACCGCAATCCACATCTGTCTCTCGCTCAACAGGATACCTACTACCGTGAAGCGGCTCGCGTCGCGGAAGCCTTGGGCGCGCGCGATGTCCCAAAATCCTGTGCGGCGGTTGACGATTATCTGCAACAGATGCGCCCGCAGTTGGTCTGCGATGAGCGCACGCTGGAAGTGGCGCGCATTCTGCTGGCAGCCCCGGCTCCCAGCACGCTGGCGCGGCCGTTCGGCGCTTTGGTGATGCAGGCAGGGATCGATCTGTTGCCGGACTGGGCGCAGCAACAGTTGGGATTTACCCCTGGAGTGACCCGGCGGCGGTGCGTACGTATTGGCGTTGGCGGTGTTGGGCGGGTGCTGCGGGCTTCGGTACGCAATGGCTCCTACCATCGGGCGATGCGGCGTATGAATAAGAGCGCTTCAGCGCAATGTTAGCCAGCGCTGCCACTTTTGAGACTATTGCCCGTGATCCCGATTGATGATGCGTTCTACATTGGCCCAGAGAAATATTCTATTTTTAGCGTGCAGCCTATTTGTGCGCCAGCAACCCCTTGAGGTGATATGAACCAGTCAAACGTACTTGCTGAAGTGAATAACGAGAATCAAACGCTGGTCGCGGTGGTTCAGCAAGATAGCCGGGCCGCCTATTTTTATATCTACCCAACGGAAGAATACAGTGAACGTTTTCAGGTACGTGCCTGTTGGCTGCGCAACCTGACTACGGCTCCGCAGCAGGAAGATCTCGCCGCTATGGAAGCCGGTCTTCCCCCCATGTTGGCGGCCGAGTTTTGCCGTAATCTGGAAGGCGAAGCGCCATTGGACCCCGCCGGGCTGATGGTGATCTGGACGGAAAGCGACGACGGGGCTGCCCTGTGGTATCACGGGCAACTGCTAGCAGTGATCCCTGGCTGGAGTTTATACATCGATCACTCGGTCTGCTATTCGGCAAGCTGCATCAAAGAGAATCCATTGGCCTATCCGCTGGGTTCCGCATCTACCAATACGCAATATGCGCTGGCGGAAAATACCCGGCAGTTCTGGCGTAGCTGGCAGCGGGAAGAGGGGAATCCCTGGCCAAAAATGCAGAGTGATTACCAGGCACTGTACGAACAACACTTTGGCCCTTCGGTGAAGTATTACGCTATCGATCAGGGCAAATGGCCGCCGATGGCCATCACCCAGCATGAGCGCGACGGGGTTTACTATTTCCTGACCATGGGGGCCAGCATCCGGCCTATGCCGTGGGTAGAGATTCTGTTCAACGACGATGTCGCCAGGTTCCGCCGGATGGAGATGGCGATAGCCATTGATGGGCAGTTTATGACCGAAGAAAACGCGGTGCAGATGGCCAGCGCGTTAGCGGGATTTGCCCATGTGCCCTGGGCGAACATCACCTGGTTTGGCGAAGGGCATACGCTGGCGTCGGCGGTGGCTCCGCAGGGCTATGAAGGCTATGTGCTCTCTTCGTCATTTTACCCCTACAGTGAGCACTTGGTATTGCCTAAACAATACGGTGATACGGTGAATATTTTCTGGGCCAGCCCGGTGTTTGCCACCGAGCGGGAATTGGCGCAGGCCACGCCCAACGGTGGCCACGATTTGGTCACAAGGCTGCGTGAACAGGGCGTTGACCATATCTTCCGTCCACGCCAACCTCTCGTTTAACGAGGGCGGGGTACTGTCTATTTAACGATCGCTTTTGGAGCCAGCTATGAAGTCAGCGTTGTTAGTTATCGATGTGCAGCAGGGCTTGTTTAATCCCCCGCCAGCAGAGGCCGAGCAGGTGCTCACGCGGATTAATCAGCTGAGTGAACGTGCCCGGCAGGCTGGTGTGCCAGTGATTTTTATTCAGCATCAGACAGCTCATGAAGAGCTATCAGCAGGCAGCGCAGCCTGGCAGATCCATCAGGGATTGCAGGTAAAACCGGGGGATCATCGGGTTGATAAAACCACGCCAGACTCCTTTTTACGTACCAATCTGGGCAAGCTGCTGATTGCTGAAGGGGTGACACAGTTGGTGATCTGCGGCTATTCCACGGAATACTGTGTCGATACCACCACCCGCCGGGCCGCTGGCCTGGGTTACCCGGTGGTGCTGGCGGCAGATGCACATACCAGCCACGACAAACCCCACGCCAGTGGGTTACAGATCCGTGCTCACCATAATGCTACCTTGTCGAGTATCAAGAGTTTTGGCGTGGCGATCAGCGCCGTGCCTACAGCCGAAGTGAGTTTCTGAGCTAGATGTCGCCCTTGACGCGGTTCTGAGCGGGGTGTACCGTAGCCGGATGAATATCTTCCCGCAGTTCACATCTTGTTTTAGCTGGTGGCGCCTTTTCTAAGGGCGGCACGGGTATTCATCCCTCTTTTTTAATGCCGCCGGTTTTGGCGGCATTTTTATAGCGTTGATCCGGCGGTCTGTTTACTTCCAGGAGCAAGGCTATGAGTTACACCATTCTGACTGGCGATCGCGCCACCGGTTCACTGCATTTGGGTCATTATGTCGGTTCACTGCGCCAACGTGTTGAGCTACAGCATCATCATCAGCAAACGGTGATGGTGGCCGATCTGCAAGGGCTGACCGATAACGGTAGCAATCCGCAAAAAATCAGTGCCAACGTGCTAAACGTGGTGGCTGATTATCTGGCGGTGGGGATCGATCCTGCCAAGACCACGCTGTGTCTGCAATCGGCGCTTCCGGCGCTGGCCGAATTGACGATGTATTACCTGAATCTGGTCACCGTTGCCCGCCTGGAACGTAATCCCACGGTGAAAAGCGAAATCATCGAGAAAGACTTTTCACGCAGCCTGCCTGCCGGATTCCTGATTTACCCGGTCAGCCAGGCGGCGGATATCACCGCGTTTGGGGCGACTCACGTGCCAGTCGGCGAAGATCAGTTGCCGATGCTGGAGCAGACCAACGAGATTGTCCGGCGCTTTAACCGTATCGTCGATCGCGAGGTGCTGGTGGAGTGCCAGCCGTTGCTGAGCCGCGTAGGAAGGCTGCCGGGGCTGGACGGGCAGGGCAAGATGTCGAAATCACGCGGCAATACCATCATGCTGGGGGCCAGCGCTGACCAAGTGCACAAGGCGGTAATGAGCATGTTTACCGATCCCAACCACCTGAACGTCAGCGATCCCGGCCAGGTGGAAGGCAATATGGTGTTCACCTATCTGGACGCGTTTTGCGAGGATGCGGCGCTGGTGGCACAGCTGAAGGAACACTATCGTCAGGGCGGGTTAGGTGACGTGAAGATTAAACGGCTGCTGGAGGATTGCCTGCAAACGCTGCTGGAGCCTATTCGCACCCGGCGGGCGGAGTACAGCGCCGATAAGGGCGAGCTGATGCGCATTCTGAAAGAGGGCAGCCAGCGGGCTAACCAGGTGACCCAGGGCACCTTGGCACAGGTCAAGTCTGCTCTGGGTCTGGATTTTTTTGCCTTGGATTGAGTATCCCTCTCCGATTGGAGAGGGGAAGTCTGACGATCAGGCCGCGCTGTCGGTGATCGGGTGTTTGACGATAAACACGTAAGACAGCGCCCCGATCAGGGTAACGCAGGAACAAATGGTTAGTGCCAGGCTGAATGAATTAGTGGTATCCAGGATCCAGCCGGTGATCACCGGGGCAAACGAAGCGAACACAAAGCTGGCAAAGTTTTGAATGCTGCCCACCGAGGCGGTCATACGGGACGTGACCGCCACGTGGATCAGCCCCCAGCAGGAGGTACCGGCAAAGTGGATACAGAACAGCGCCATACTGATTAATGCCACCGCGCTGGAGGTGGTGGTGGCCTGTGCCACGACGGAGGTAAAACCAGCGGAAAGCAGCATACCGGCGACGATACAGATTTTACGGCTCTTGAGCGGAGCCATGCCCCGGCGCACCAGGAAGTCGGTGACAAAGCCGTTTGACAGCATGCCCGCCGCACCAAACAGGAACGGGATTGCCGCCAACATACCGGTACTTTTCAAATCCAGATGGTAGGTGGTCTGCAGGTAGCCCGGCAGCCAGGCCAGATACAGCCAGGCGGTGTAGTTGATGCCGCTAAAGCCGATCATCATTCCCCACATGGTGCGGTTCTTGAACAGCGATCGCCACTCTTTGAAGTTCATTGGTTCACGGCGCGCGCTCACGCTACCGGCGTTGAGATAGCTTTGCTCCTGCTCGGTGAGTTTGATGTCTTCACGGTTGCGATACAGCATGTACCAGCCAATGGACAAGGCAATGCCCAGTAAACCAATGGTGATGAACATCCCGCGCCAGCCTAACACGAGCATCATGGCGGTGAGGATGGGTGGGCTGATGGCTAACCCGATGGTGGAGGCCGAGTTAAAGATCCCCATCGGCATGCCGCGATCTTTGATGTTGAACCAATCGTTGATGACTTTCACGCCGCAAGGGTTCATTGGCGCTTCGCCGATCCCCAGGCCGATACGCACCCAGATAAACTGGGTAAAGTTGTGGATCATGCCCGACATCGTCTGGAACGCAGACCAGATAAACATTCCCAGACCCAGCATGATACGCGGACCTTTGCGATCCAGCAGCGGTCCACAGGGTAATTGAGCAATCCCATAGGCCAGCGAAAAGGCGGAAAGTAGCAGGCCGATCTCGGTACCGCTCAACCCCATTTCTTCACGAATGGTGGAGTTGGCAACGGACAGCGAACTGCGATCGAGAAAATTAATCACGGCAGCAAAAAATAACAGGATCATTGCCGTCGTCTGGATTTTTTTAATTTTTGCAGAGCGCTCCGCTATGCCACCTTTAGGTATAGGATTAATACTATCTGAATAACTGTCCGCCGGTTCTTTCCCAGTGCTCACGGTGGTTATCTTTTCCATCACTCGCCTCTATATTCCGTATTAATAATAATTATTCTTCCGGGGCATGGCCCTGGTTCGGTGTTAACAACGGTATGTCTTTCGGCAATGAGCCTAGGCGGCGAAAATGTCTCATGGTGCTTTTTTTAACCGGTTCCGTGCGGCGGTTACGATTTTGCTGTTTTTAATCGGTTTTAAATCCCGCTTTCATCGGTTTTTTATCAATAAAAATCAGCAGGCATCCTGTTTGATGGAACGGATCATCGACTGTTTGGCAGTATCAAGATGGCGGTGCAGCTCACGGGCGGCCTCCTGATCGCTGCGGCAGATCAGGGCGCTTAAAATGGCCATATGCTCTTCAATTGCAATAATATTTCTTTGCTTCAGGTCGGTTTCATCCCATTGATAGTGGAAGTGAAAGATCACCGATATGATTTCCAGCGACTGATTGAAAAACGGATTGTTGGCGGCCGACAGGATCAGGGTATGAAAGTCACGATCCAGCTGAGAGAACAGCCGATAATTGTCGCTGATGGTGTCGCGCAACTCGCGATGACGGTTCAACAACTCCTTGGCCTGCAACCAACGGCTATCCTGTGCGGGCAGATTGATAAAGCGTGATAGCGCGTGGGTTTCCAGCATTTGGCGGAGTTCAAACAGCTGCTCGGCATAGTTCTGATCAAACTTTTTCATGCTCCATTGGCCGCGGCGTACGTTGTCGATAAGGTCAAAGCGGCTGAAGCGCAGCAGGAATTCCCGCACCACTACCGGGCTGACGTTAACCGCGCGTGAAAGCTGCAATTCGGTGAATGAATCCCCCGCACGCAGTTGCTTTTGGTTAATCATCTGATAGAACGCTTTCTCAAACAGCTTGCCTTGCTCGTCCAACGAGTGGCTCATGCATTCAAAGCCGTCTTCTGCCAGCGGCATACGCAGGATCACATAATCATCCTTGACCTTCTCCAGAACCCCACGTTGATGCAAATGCGTTAGCGTGTGGCGCACTGTGGTGCGACTGATGTTATACATTTCTGCCAGCCCCGCCTGGGAAGGCAGCGGTGAGCGGATATGGCCCTTGATGATGCCGTCGATCATCTGATTAACCACGTTCTGGCGGAGGTTTTGCGTTCTGCTCATGAGATCCCTCTGTGGGTTTAGATGTTTTTTAAGTATTTAAAACCCATTTAAACCGGTTTAATTTGTGCTGACTCACAAATTCTCCTCATCAGCGCAATGCACCTGTTCTTTTTGCGGGATAACAGCGCCACATCACAGGAGGAGGGATTATGACCACAATGAATACACTAGTTTGTCTGGAGCCGACCCGGCTGGTTTACCAACAAAGGCCGATACCGCAGCCTGCGCCGGATGAAGCGGTGCTCAAAATACTGACGGTAGGTATTTGCGGTACCGATATCCACGCCTGGTCTGGTCAACAACCGTTCTTCAGCTACCCGCGGGTGCTGGGGCATGAAATATGCGGCGAGATTGTCAGCGTCGGTAGCCAGGTTGGTGAATTGCGCGTCGGCCAGCGTGTGGCGGTGATCCCTTATGTCTCCTGTCATCACTGCGGAGCATGCACCAGCGGCAGGCCCAATTGCTGTGAAAATATCTCGGTGATTGGCGTGCATCAAGACGGCGGCTTTAGCGAGTTTTTAAGCGTGCCGGTGAGCAACCTGCTGGCCGTGGATGATGTTGAGCCCCAAGCGGCGGCGCTGATTGAACCATTCTCCATCAGTGCTCACGCCGTACGCCGAGCGGCCATCGAGCAGGGCGATCATCTATTGGTGGTAGGAGCAGGGCCGATTGGCCTGGGGGTTGCGGCTATCGCCAAGGCGGACGGGGCAACCGTGATCGTGGCCGATACCAGCGCAGAGCGCCGAAGCCATGTAGAAAACATGCTTGGGCTAACCACGTTAGATCCGTCAGACGCCGGGTTTGACGCTGCCTTAAGAGCCCAATTCTCCGGCATGCTGGCGGCAAAAATCATTGATGCCACCGGCAATCAGCATGCGATGAACCATAGCGTCAACCTGATCCGCCATGGTGGCAGCATTACGTTTGTCGGCCTGTTCAAGGGCGATCTGCAGTTCTCCGATCCGGAATTCCATAAAAAGGAAACCACCATGATGGGGAGCCGCAATGCCACCAAAGAAGACTTTATCAAGGTTGGGCGCTTAATGGCCGCCGGAAAAATCACTGCCGGGATGATGCTTTCCCATCAATTCGAGTTTTCCACGCTGGCAGATATTTATGAAGCGGAAGTCATTAATAATAAACAGCTGATTAAAGGCGTGATTCATTTTAACTAACTCGATGACTCCCCAGATCTTGCCGAGAGTAATTTGCAGCCTGGGGGATCGCCGGATGCAAGGAACAATAATGAAACAACTCAATCGTAGTGAATTTCCTGGTGCGCAATATCCCGATCGCATTATCCAGTTTGGTGAAGGTAATTTCCTGCGCGCCTTTGTCGATTGGCAAATCGACCTGCTAAACCAGCATACCGGGCTGAATGCCGGCGTGGTGGTGGTGCGGCCAATCGACAGCCAGCAGCCACCTTCGCTCAATACTCAGGATGGCCTTTACACCACCATTATCCGTGGGTTGAACGAGCAGGGGGAGGCGGTTTGCGAGCCGCGCCTGATCCGCTCGGTCAATCGGGAAATCAACGTTTACCACCAGTACGACAGCTATCTGGCGTTGGCTCGGGATCCGGCGATCCGCTTCGTATTCTCCAACACCACCGAAGCGGGGATCGGTTATTTACCGGACGATAAGTTCACCGACGCTCCTGCTGCCAGTTTCCCGGCCAAGCTGACACGGCTGCTGTTTGAGCGTTTCAGGCATTTTGACGGTGCTACAGACAAGGGCTGGGTATTGCTGCCGTGTGAGCTGATCGACTACAACGGCGAAGCGCTGAAAGAGTACGTATTGCGCTACGCGCAGCAATGGCAGTTACCGCAGGCCTTTACCGATTGGCTGAACGATTGCAACACCTTCTGCTCAACGCTGGTCGATCGTATCGTCACGGGCTACCCACGCGATGAAGTAGAACAGTGGCAACGGCAGTTGGGATATCAAGATAGCTTCCTCGACACGGCGGAACATTTCTATCTGTTTGTGATCCAGGGCCCACAGTGGCTGGCGCAAGAGCTGCATCTGGATAAGTTGGATCTGAATGTCCACATCGTCGATGACATCAAACCTTATAAAGAACGCAAGGTAGCGATCCTTAACGGGGCACATACGGCGCTGGTGCCGGTGGCGTTCCTGGCCGGTTTGAATACCGTGGGCGAGGCCATGAGCGACGAGCAGATCGGCGGCTATGTGGCACGCACCATTGCCGAAGAGATTATGCCGGTGCTCGATCTGCCGCAGGAAGAGTTACGGCCATTTGCCGAAGCGGTACAGAACCGTTTCCGTAACCCGTTTATTCAGCACCAGTTGCTGTCGATTGCGCTGAACGGCATGACCAAATTCCGCACGCGTATTTTGCCGCAGTTACTGGCAGGCCAACAGAAAAATGCCGCGCTGCCGAAACGGCTGACCTTTGCCTTGGCCGCGTTGTTGGCCTTCTATCGTGGCGAACGACAGGCGGGTAGCTATGCATTACAGGATGATGCCCATTGGCTGACGAGGTTCGCAACGTTGTGGGCTGGAGTAGAACATCACGATATGACGCTCGCGGCGTTGGTAGAAAACGTGCTGGCCGATGAGGCGCACTGGGGGCAAAATCTCAACGCCGTTCCTGGGCTGACTGTTGCCGTGACCACCGATTTGCAAGCCATTCTTGACCACGGGATGCGTGCGGCATTGAGCGAAGTAGAACGCCGATAAAAATTAATCGGCTCGCAGTAAAAGCGAGTACCCGCTTATTTTAATCCTGCCAATCACGGGAAATGGCGTTGAACGTCATTTCCCGGCCATAAAACCATCATCTGCGTGTCATACAGTTATTCGTTAATAGGTGCCCATAAGATTAGCCACTGAAATCAGAGAAATCATATGGCGCAGGCACTGTTAAAACTGGCACCGACCGACTATCCAGGTCAGCAACCCATCCCGTTACGCAAGGTATTGGCGGTAAAAGGCTTGGGTAAGGCTTACCAATCTCAACAACGTGTCCTCGACGACATCAATTTTGATCTGCACGCCGGGGAGTTTGTGGCAGTGATTGGCCGCTCCGGGGCCGGTAAATCTACCCTGTTGCATACGCTTAACGGCACCATCCCTTCCAGCTGCGGCGAGATGCTGCATTTTGAGGACGATGGGGTGGCACAGGATATCGCACAACTCTCGGCCCGCCAGATGCGCCAGTGGCGCGCCCGCTGTGGCATGATCTTCCAGGATTTTTGCCTGGTCCCCCGGTTGGATGTGATCACCAACGTGCTGCTAGGCCGCCTCAGCCACACCTCGACGCTGAAATCCTTCTTCAAAGTGTTCGACGATGCTGACCGTGCGCGGGCAATCGAGCTGCTGCAATGGCTGAATATGCTGCCGCATGCGCTGCAACGTGCCGAGAACCTGTCCGGTGGGCAAATGCAGCGTGTCGCCATCTGCCGTGCGCTGATGCAAAACCCCAAAATTCTGCTGGCCGATGAGCCGGTCGCCTCGCTCGATCCGAAAAACACCCGCCGCATTATGGATGCGCTACAGAAAGTCAGCGAGAACGATATCGCGGTGATGGTGAACCTGCACTCGGTCGAACTGGTGAGGGAATACTGCACCCGGGTGATTGGTATCGCCCAGGGCAAAATCATTTTCGACGGCCACCCGTCGCAGCTTAACGAACGTATTTTGCAGCAACTGTATGGCGAAGAAGCCAATCAGATCCATTAATCACTTGAACGTCACCTTTACACACAGGGCATGCGCAATGAAAAAAGTATTCACACTGACCACCATGATGGCCGGCGTAATGATGGTATTTAATGCAGGTGCAGCGGATGCGCCGAAAGAGTTGAACCTGGGGATCCTGGGTGGGCAGAACGCCACTCAACAGATTGGCGATAACCAGTGTGTGAAAGATTTTCTCGATAAAGAGCTGAACGTTGACACCAAGCTGCGTAACTCTTCCGACTACTCTGGCGTGATCCAGGGCCTGCTCGGGGGCAAGATCGATCTGGTGTTGAGCATGTCGCCGTCGTCGTTTGCTTCGGTGTATATCAAGGATCCCAAGGCCGTCGATCTGGTGGGGATCGCGGTGGATGATACCGATCAGTCACGCGGATATCACTCGGTGGTGGTGGTGAAAGCCGACAGCCCTTACAAAAAGCTGGAAGACCTGAAAGGGAAATCCTTCGGCTTTGCGGATCCGGATTCGACCTCCGGTTTCCTGGTGCCAAACCAGGTGTTCAAGAAGCAGTTTGGCGGCACGCCGGATAACAAATACAACGACTTCTTCTCCAGCGTCACTTTCTCCGGTGGTCATGAGCAGGACGTACTCGGCGTGTTGAACGGCCAGTTTGAAGGTGCGGTCACCTGGGCCTCGATGATTGGCGATTACAACACCGGCTATACCAGCGGAGCCTTCAACCGCATGATCCGTATGGATCATCCGGATTTGATGAAGCAGATCCGCATTATCTGGCAGTCGCCGCTGATCCCGAATGGCCCGATCCTGGTGAGCAACTCCCTGCCTGCGGATTTCAAAGCCAAGGTGGTTACCGCCATCAAGAAGCTGGATACCGACAACCATCAGTGCTTTATCAAGGCGATGGGCGGCAAGCAGCACATTGGCGACGTCAAGCTGGCGGAATACCAGACCATTATCGATATGAAGCGTGAGCTGACCAAGGGCGACCGCTAAGGCGGCTTGCTTCCCGGCCCCTCACCCCAACCCTCTCCCTGTGGGAGAGGGTTGGGGTGAGGGGCCTATTTATCCAGCCATAAAATATTGGAAGCGATTTTGAATAGAGACTTCGCACACTACTACCAACGGATCCGCAGTAAGCAGAAGCGTGAAACCTTGCTCTGGTCGCTCGGGCTGGTAGCGCTTTATCTTGGCGCAGGCAATATTGCCGAGTTCAACCTGCATACCGTCTGGGTGTCGATCCCCCATTTCTTTGACTATCTGGCAGAAACCATCCCGGTACTGCACTGGCCGCTGCTGTTCGCCGACGGCCATACCGAAGGCTCCTTCGCCTATTGGGGCTACCGGTTGCATATCCAATTACCGCTGATTTGGGAAACCTTACAGCTGGCGCTGGCGGCCACCATCCTCTCCGTGCTGGTGGCGGGCGGGCTGGCCTTTCTGGCGGCCAATAATACCCACAGCCCGGCGACGCTGCGCTTTGCCATTCGTACGCTGGTGGCGTTCTTGCGCACCATGCCGGAGCTGGCCTGGGCGGTGATGTTTGTGATGGCGTTTGGCATCGGTGCCATTCCCGGTTTTATGGCGCTGGCGCTGCACACCATCGGCAGCCTGACCAAGCTGTTTTATGAATCGATCGAAACCGCCTCCAACAAGCCGGTGCGCGGGCTGGCCGCCTGTGGGGCCACGCCGTTACAGCGCATGCGTTTCGGCCTGTGGCCGCAGGTCAAACCGATCTTCCTGTCCTACAGCTTTATGCGGCTGGAAATCAACTTTCGCCAGTCAACCATCCTCGGCCTGGTCGGGGCGGGCGGAATAGGTCAGGAACTGATGACCAATATCAAACTCGACCGTTACGATCAGGTCAGCATGACGCTGCTGCTGATTATCGTGGTGGTTTCGCTGCTGGATTACGCCTCCGGTGAATTACGTAAACGCGTTGTCGAGGAGAAAGCCTAATGTCCGTTCAGCCGATCTCTACCACCAATTTGCAGCAGCTCAAGCAGCAGAACCCGGAAATCTTCTCACGCCAAGGGCGCTATCTGCGCACCCTCGGCATGATTACCGTGGCGATTGTGTTGTATTACGTTTTCTTCTTCCTGGTGTTTGGCATTTCCTGGCCGCAGTTTGCCAACGGTTGCCAACAGATTAGCCGCTACTTTATGCGCATGTTTGTCTGGCACGACTTTGCCAACTGGCCGTTTGGCTATTATTTCCAACAGATCTTTATCACCCTGGCGATCGTGTTTGCTGGCACCATTACGGCAACGCTGCTGGCTTTACCGCTGTCGTTTCTTGCCGCGCGCAACGTGATGTCCTCGCCTGTTCTACGGCCAATTGCGACACTGGTACGCCGTCTGCTGGATATTCTGCGGGGCATCGATATGGCCATCTGGGGTCTGATTTTCGTGCGTGCCGTCGGTATGGGGCCGCTGGCCGGGGTGCTGGCCATCGTAATGCAGGATATCGGCCTGCTTGGCAAACTGTATGCCGAAGGCCACGAAGCGGTGGATAAATCCCCAAGCCGTGGGCTGACGGCGGTGGGTGCCAATGGGCTGCAAAAACACCGTTACGGCATTTTCACTCAATCCTTCCCGACCTTTCTGGCGCTGAGCCTGTATCAGATTGAGTCCAATACCCGTTCGGCGGCGGTGCTAGGTTTTGTCGGGGCAGGGGGGATCGGCCTGGTCTATGCCGAGAACATGCGGCTGTGGAACTGGGACGTTGTGATGTTTATCACCCTGATCCTGGTGGTGATCGTGATGCTGATGGACAAGATCTCTGCCATGCTACGTAACAAATATATCGTTGGCGAAGAAATTCCGCTTTACCCGAAAAATCATTAACCTCTGCGGGTAAACCCTGGTTTGCCCGTGGAAATTCCATTGAGAAACCCCCGCCGGATCCCTATACTGCCGCCATGCAAGGTGTGCAGCGCTGCACGCCTCTCCTGATTGACAAGCGAAAGGCTATTCCATGATTAACAATGATGTGCTGCGCAGCGTGCGCTACATGCTGGCTATTAATGACGCGAAGATGGTAGAGATCGTCAAGCTGGACGGTTTTGACGTCGATGTCGCAGCCATGGGGACCTATATGATCAAGGAAGGCGAGCCGGGTTTTGCCAACTGCCCCGACGAAGTGATGGCGCATTTCCTCAATGGCCTGGTGTTCTTCAAGCGTGGCAAAGACGATAAATTCCCGGCACCGGCGGTAGAGCTGCCGATCACCAACAACCTGGTGCTGAAAAAGCTGCGTGTGGCGTTTGAACTGAAAGATGTCGATCTGCACCAGATTTTTACCGCGGTGGAATTCCGTATCTCCAAGCCTGAGCTGAGCGCGCTGTTCCGCAAAGAAGGCACCAAAAACTATCGCCCATGTGGCGATCAGATGCTGCGCTACTTCCTGAAAGGGCTGACCCAGCGCATACGCGGCGCATAATCCTGCGTATCACGACATCAGGCGTCCTCATTGAGGGCGCTTTTTTTTTGTGCCCCCTGCATTTGTCGATCATACTCAGTACGATGCCGCCTGGCGGTAGAACATGCCCGAACTTTCCGACTGAAATGAGGGAATTATGACGACAGCACCCACCACGTTGCCGCCGGTGTTAACCAGCACGGCAATAGAACAAAAAATACTGCGCAGGTCGATCTTCTGCACGCTGTTTATTGCCAGTGCCGGGATCGTGTTTGGGATTGTCTGTGGTTCCATGTCGATCGTGTTTGACGGCATGTTCTCGGCGTTGGATGCGGGCATGTGTTCATTATCCTTGCTGGTGTCCCGCCTGTTGGGGCAACCCCATAGCCGCCGTTTTCAGTATGGGTTCTGGCATGTCGAACCGCTGGTGCTGGCATTTAACGGCAGTTTACTGACGTTGCTGTGTCTGTATGCCTTTGTGAACGCTGTCAAAGGCATTGCCGACGGAGGGCGCGAACTCGAGCTGGGCTGGGCGATTGTCTATGCCGTTACCGTCAGCCTTTTCTGCTTTACCCTCTACGTTAAGCAAACCCGGCTGAATAAGCAGGTTAAATCGGAACTGATCGCGCTGGATAACAAAAGCTGGCTGATGTCGGCCTGCATCAGTTCGGCGTTATTAGTGGCTTTTATTCTTTCCTGGCTAATGGAAGGCACCCGTTATGAATACCTCAACGTCTATGCCGACCCTGTCGCGCTGGCACTGTTGACGCTGGTCTTGATCCCGGTGCCGATCAAAACGGTAAAATCTGCCATTCAGGAGGTATTGCAGATGACGCCGGACAACCTGGATGCCAAGGTGGAATCCATCATGGCGCAGCTGACGCTGGAGTATGGCTTCCTGGATTATTCCAATTACGCCACCCGCGTTGGCCGTGGGCTGTTTATTGAGATCCACATCGTGATCCCGCCAGAGATGGAACACAGCGGCGTACACAAGCTGGATAAAATCCGTGACCAGATAGCCGACGCTATTGGTGAAGATAGCCCGCACCGCTGGCTGACTATCTCCTTTACCCATAACGCCAAGTGGCTATAGGTTTTTTGCCATCACCCACATGGCCACGGATTGGCTGACGCTGGTATAGCTCTCCTCACCCACGATCGTCATGCCTTGCCGCTGATAAAAGCGTTGGCCAGACACGTTGCTTTTCAGCACGTCCAGCCACAGGATGGGTTGCCCTCTCTCAACGGCTCGTCGCTGTACTTCGGCAAATAGCTGCTCCCCATAGCCGCGTCCGGCAAACTGCGGCAGGAAATAAATCTTCTGCAGTTCGGCCCCGAGGGTTGCGGTCGCAGCCTGCATGCTGTCGAAATTAAGCTTGGCAAAGCCAACCGGTGTTTCCCCTTCATAGGCAAGCAGCCAGCAAGTATCGCGGTCTTGCAATGAGGGCTCCAACGCTTGTTCGGCAAAATCCTTGGACAGAAACGCCTGCAACTCCTGCTGGTTTTGCCAAAGTTCGGCAAAGTGAGCAAGGTAGCTGGCAATCCCGATTTCCCTCACGGTTGCTAAGTCAGCGGGCAACGCTTGACGGATCCTGAACACGACAGCCTCTCTGTTAGTGGTTAGTTGACTCATCTTGGGCGATCGGCTGCTTGCCGCTCAGCGCACCCCATTCGCTCCAGGCACCGTCATAGAGTTTCACCTGCTTGGCGCCCAGTGATTGCAGGCCAAAGGCTAGTACGGCGGCGGTGACGCCAGAACCACAGCTGACGATGGTGGGCGCGTCGATATCGACCCCTTTTTCATCGAAGGTTTTTTTCAGCGCCTCGAGTGATTTGAAACGTCCGTTCTCCAGCAGATCGCCATACGGAATATTGATGCTGCCCGGAATATGGCCACGGTGCAGGCCTGGGCGCGGTTCCGGGGCTTGGGCATAGAAACGCGGTGCGGCACGGGCATCGAGGATCTGCCGTTGGTCGTTCATCGCTTGTTCCACCTGCTGCATATCCACCACCGCTTCGGCATTAAAGTGCGCGCGGAAGGTGGCAGGAGTAGGCTGCGCAGGGCCGGTCTCCAAGGCGTTACCGCGTGATGTCCAACCCTGCAAACCTTCATCAAGCACGAATACGTTCTGCGCGCCGAAATTACGGAACGTCCACCAACCGCGTGGGGCAGAGAACTGATTGCCTCCATCATAGAAAACAATGGTCTGTTGGTCATTAATGCCCAGTTTACCTACGGCGGCGGCAAAGGCTTCTGCCGTGGGTAGCATATGCGGCAGCGTCGTATTTTTATCCGCGACGTCGTCAATATCGAAATACACCGCACCGGGTATATGGCCCCGCTCAAATTCGGCCAACATGTCTTGCTTCGGCACCTGGCCGACAGGCGCCATACGCACGTCAACCAGCGTCAGATTCTCATCGTTGATATGTTGCTCAAGCCATTGCGCGGTCACTAAAAAAGCAGAGTTCATGATTATTGTTCGCCTGTCAGGACAAAGAAGGTTTTCACTATACCTCAACGATCTTGCATATTGGTATGCTGCGGTTTGAAAGGGGGCAGGGCAGATGATTGACCAAGACTTTGGCGGGGCGAAAATCGCCTTGCTGTACGGCGGCCAGGTGCTGGTTTACCTGCGCGATGACAACCCGGCAATCCCCTGGCCCGGCTGCTGGGACTTGCCCGGCGGCGGACGTGAAGGGGATGAAACCCCGATGCAATGTGTGCAACGGGAAACCGAGGAGGAGTTCGGCATTCTATTGTCCGCACGGCAAATTGTCTGGCAGCAGCGTTACGCCGGGATCATCCCTGGCTCGCCGCCTACCTGGTTTATGGTGGGGGAAATCACCCTCGCACAGATTGCGGCGATCCGCTTCGGTAATGAGGGGCAGCGCTGGCAAATGATGCCTGCGGATGAATTTGTGCGGCACCCGCAGGGCATTGCCCATCTGCGTCAGCGGCTAGCGGATCGCCTGGCCCAGCTCGACTAGCCGGACACGCTCGATCAACGCGTCGAGCTGGTGCTCGGAAAATACTTCGATGCCATGTTGGCGTAGCAGCTCAGCTGTGACGCCGCGACCGGGCTGGGTTTGGCCGTTGAATGCGCCGTTGTAGATGGTCTGGCTCCCGCAGGAAGGGCTGCGATCGCTCAGCAGGGCAAAGCGGCAGCCATGCAGGCGAGCGGTATCCAGCGCCAGATGGGCACCCAGTAGATACTGGTCGGTAACGTCGTTCCCTTGCGCGTCGATCACTCTGGCCCGGTTGGCTATCACTTCAGCGCCATTAGCTGCGGCCGCAATCTCTGCTGGTGGGCGCGGCGTAGAGAAACCTGCGGCCAATTCGGGGCAGCACACCACTAATCGTCCCTCCTTTTGCCACTGCTGTAAGGTGGTATCGATAACGGTTTTGCTGGAGGCGTTATAACGGACGTTGAAACCGGCCAGGCAGGCACTGAGCAAGATTTTCGGCGGCATGAGGAGTCTTCTGTTGAGGAGGCGAAAGTGTGGCATCAAGGCCACACGCTCGGCTTTATAATAGCAGCGGGGTTTAGCATTATGCCAGCCGTACCTTCCCACTATTTTGCTTACTTTGTGTTCTTTATCCACCGCGTTTTATGAGGGCAGTCACGGATCCGGGGCAAAGTTGATTATCGGCTTGTTAGTGAAATTTAAATTTCATATAAATACATAATGATTTTTATTTTCCAAAAATAGGCAAGGGAGAAAACGATGAAACAGGTGCGCGTTGGATTGATCGGTACCGGCTATATTGGCCGCTGTCATGCTATCGCTTATACACAGGCCAGCACGGTGTTCCCGCTGAAAGGGGAGCTGGTGTTGGAGATGCTGGCGGAGGTCACACCCGAGCTGGCAGCCCAGCGTGCGGCGGAGTTTGGCTTCGTACGTTCAACCGGTGACTGGCGCGAACTGGTGACCGATCCCGCCATAGATGTGGTGGATATTTGTGCCCCGAACTTCCTGCATAAAGAGATGGCTCTGGCGGCTATTGCACAGGGCAAGCATGTCTATTCCGAGAAGCCGCTGGCGCTGAATGCGCAAGACGCCGCCGAGATGGTGCAGGCCGCGCGCGCCAAAGGGGTCAAAACTCTGGTTGGCTTCAACTATATGAAAAACCCGACCAGCCAGCTGGCGCGGGAAATCATCGCCAACGGTGAAATTGGCGAGGTGGTGCACTTTTACGGTACGCATAATGAAGATTATCTGGCCGACCCGCGTACGCCGATCGACTGGCACTGCCGCAAAGCCACCGCTGGGTTGGGGGCGTTGGGCGATCTGGCGGCTCATATCGTGAACATGGCACATTATCTGGTGGGGGATATCGTCGCGGTGTCGGGCGATATGCAAACCCTGATCAAACAGCGGCCCGATCCGAACAACCCGGCCAAGATGTGCCAAGTCGAAAACGAAGATCAGGCCAGCGCACTGGTGCGCTTTGCCAATGGCGCAATGGGCACCATAGAAACCTCACGCATTGCCTGCGGGCGTAAAATGGGCCTGACCTATGTGGTCACCGGC
The DNA here is from genome assembly GCF_019968705.1 of Serratia sp. JSRIV004. NCBI lineage: Bacteria > Pseudomonadati > Pseudomonadota > Gammaproteobacteria > Enterobacterales > Yersiniaceae > Serratia > Serratia sp. JSRIV004. The sequence goes on from NZ_CP074140.1 coordinate 2,028,057, forward strand.
ACCAAGGGCACCCTGAGTTTCACTCAGGAACGCATGGCCGAACTGAAACTGTATCGTCATGACGAACCGGCGGAGCGGCAGGGCTTCAAAACCATCATGGTAGGGCCGAAACACCCGGATTACGCTGCGTTTTGTATCAGCGCCGGGCATGGTATCGGCTTTAACGATCAGAAAACGGTGGAGATCCGCGATCTGGTCAATGGTATTGCCGCGGGTGATCGGATGTGGCCAGATTTTGAGGAAGGCTGGAAGGTATCCTGCGTGCTGGATGCGATTGCCGCCTCTGCCGAACAGCGCCGCTGGTTAGATATCAACCGCGATTGATCCTGTTACCGAGAGGCGGCTAGCGGTGCTGTCCCGTAGGGCCTTGCATGTTGCACCTACTAGGCAACATGCAAGGCCCTTGAACGGTTAAAACGCAAAGCAAGAACAGCCGAAGGCACCCCAGAAGGCATTCTCGTTGGAGATGGGAATGCTGGAACGGCGGGCAATGTCATGCTGATGAGCATGAACGCCACAAGGGCCACAACACTGGTGTGGCTGGCTTAATGCACCCACCTTGCCGGCGGTTGTGGGCGGTGCTGAGCGATAATGCCCCGATATGTTGACCACTGGTGACCACTCAGGCAATACCGGTAACGGCGGCGGAGAGAGCGGCGAGAAACTGCCCGCAGCATAGACAACTTTGCCATCCACGACGGTCATGACCGACTCAATTCCCTTGATCTGCTCCTCCGGTACGCTGAAGTAATCCTGTGACAGCACGGCTATATCCGCCAGCTGTCCCACCTTGATCTGGCCCTTTTTGCCTTGTTCGGTAGAGAACCAGGCACTGCCCTGTGTCCAAAGCATCAATGCCGTTTCACGATCCAGACGAGCCTGGTCGTCATACATTGCCATACCGCCGACCGTGCGGCCAGAAACCAGCCAGTACAGCGCCGTCCAAGGGTTGTAACTGGCGACGCGGGTGGCGTCGGTGCCTAATCCAACCGGCAACTCTGCCGCCAGCATTTTAGCTACCGGAGGCGTCTGTTTGGTCGCTTCGATGCCATAGCGCTCGGCAAAGTATTCCCCTTGAAACGCCATGCGGTGCTGTACGGCAATGCCGCCGCCGAGGGCTTTCACCCGCTCGATATTACGCTCTGAGATGGTTTCTGCATGGTCAAAAATCCAGTGCAGACCGGCAAAGGGGATCTCGCGGTTAACCTTCTCAAACACGTTCAGCATCCGGCTGATAGATTCATCGTAAGTGGCATGCAGACGGAACGGCCAGCGGTGTTCCACCAGATGGCGCACCACGCGTTCCAGCTCATCCTCGGTACCTTCAGGCAAATCCGGGCGAGGTTGCAGGAAGTCTTCGAAGTCGGCCGCCGAGAACACCAGCATTTCACCCGCGCCGTTATGGCGGTAAAAGTCCGTTCCCTGGCCGGGTTTGAGCATATCCGTCCACAGCTGGAAGTCCTCCAACTCCTGCTTTGGCCGTTGGGTAAACAGGTTGTAGGCGATACGCAGGGTCAGCTGTTGTTTATCGTGCAGTTCCGCGATGACCTGATAGTCCTCGGGATAGTTCTGGAAACCGCCGCCTGCGTCAATCGCGCTGGTCAGGCCCAGGCGGTTGAGTTCGCGCATAAACTGGCGGGTGGAGTTTACCTGTTGTTCCAGCGGCAGCTTCGGCCCCTTGGCCAAGGTTGCGTAGAGGATCATGGCATTGGGCTTGGCGATTAACATCCCGGTTGGGTTGCCGTTACCGTCGCGTTGGATTTCGCCCCCTGGCGGGTTTGGCGTATCTTTGGTGTAGCCCACCACTTTCAGCGCAGCACGGTTAAGCAGGGCGCGATCGTACAGATGCAAAATAAATACCGGCGTGTCTGGGGCGGCGGCGTTGATTTCATCCAGCGTAGGCATACGGCGCTCGGCGAATTGGAACTCGGTCCAACCGCCAACCACTCTGACCCATTGTGGGCTGGGCGTACGCAGCGCCTGTTCCTTAAGCATACGTAAGGCGTCGGCGAGCGAAGGCACGCCTTCCCAGCGTAGCTCCAGGTTGTAATTCAAACCACCCCGGATAAGGTGCAGGTGTGAATCATTCAGGCCGGGTACCGCCGTATGGCCGTGTAGGTCGATGATCTGGGTTTCCGGCCCGGCGTATTGCATGACGTCGCTCTCACTACCGACGGCCAGAAACTTACCGTCCTTGATCGCCACGGCTTGAGCGGTGGGATTTTCGCGATCGACGGTATGGAATTTACCGTTGCTGATGATCAATGATGCGGTGTGACTCATAACGTTTTCCTTTAATGGCGGGTGAGCCATTGGTGAAACAGACGGGTAACCAACGGCATCCACAGGAAGACCACCAGGGCGACAACGCTGGCATCATTGAGTAAATGCCCAGCCAGTGTGCCGCTCAGTCCCGGCAGTAACTTGCCCCAAAACCAGGGCACCAGATTGGTCGAAGGGAAGATCACCAGCAGGGTGATTAAAAACTGTTTCCATTTGGCCGGTGGGCGTACGTTGGCGCTGGCTGGTGTGAACCAGAACTCGGCTCCGGGGCGGATCTCAATATGATCGCTCTCCAGCAGCAGTGGTGTGACTTCTTCGATATATTTCAGACGCTGCGGCGAGTGGATCCAGCGGTATAAATTGTCCAGATTATCGAAGCGGACCAGCACCGTATAAGCCTGTTCACTACCGGAGGGGCGAATGACGTTAACGCCTAGATGGCCGTCAAACCGGGCGGCATCGGGCATGATGCGTTTTAACCAGGCTTCATAGGCTGGTTCCTGGCCGGGTGTCAGATGGTGAGTGATCACCAGCGTAACGTGTTGCTGATGGGACATGGATCCAACTCCTGAAAAATCCCGGCACATGGCCGGGAGGGTATTGCGGTCAGTCAAGGTGAGCCCTGCGCGGTTTTACTTGCCGTTGCGAGCCGGAGCGTGATGCACCAGAGTGTAAGCATAGTCAACGCCCATCCCGTAGGCACCGCTGTGTTCACGTACCAGATCCATCACCGCATCGTAGGTTTCCTTGCGTGCCCAATCGCGTTGGTACTCGAGCAGCACCTGTTGCCAGGTCACCGGAACCGCCCCAGCCTGTACCATGCGATCGATAGCGCGCTCATGAGCATCCACCGAGGTGCCGCCAGAGGTGTCTGTAACCACATAAACCTCATATCCGGCTTCCAGTGCCATCAATGCCGGGAAGGTCAGGCAGACCTCGGTCCACAGGGCGGAGATCACCAGTTTTTTACGGCCGGTGGCCTCGACGGCTTTAACGAATGCCGCATCTTCCCAGGAATTCATCGAACTACGTTCAATAGGGGTGAGTTCTGGATGCACCGCCAGCAACTCCGGCCAGATATAGCCGCTGAAACTTTCGCTTTCGACCGAGGTAAAAATAGTGGGAACATTAAAGATGCTGCCGGCTTTGGCCAGCGCTACCACGTTGTTTTTCAGCTGTTGGCGATCGATATTGGCCACGCCAAAAGCCATTTGCGGTTGATGATCGATAAAGATGAGTGCGGAATTTTTCGGATCAAGCAGTTGAAACTTCGACATAATGTACCTTCCAATTGTATTACCGTGAATAAGACGGATGCGCTGTATCAATGGAATGAATGGTAGGTAGGTGCCGTTTTCAAAGATAGCGTAGAATTTTTACCTTCTTGTTAAGTTTTTTTATCTATGGGAGAAAGGGGTGAGACTAAACCTGGAAGCGCTATTGATCCTGGACGCACTGGATCGTCATGGGTCATTTGCTGCAGCGGCTGCCGCGCTGTTTAAAACGCCTTCTGCCCTGAGCTACATGGTGCAGAAACTGGAGAGCGATCTGGCGATCACGCTGCTCGATCGCTCCGGCCACCGGGCCAAGTTCACCGCCACCGGCAAGCTGATGCTGGAAAAGGGGCGGATATTGCTACGCGCTGCGCAAGATCTGGAACAGCAGGCGCGCTATGTGGAAAGTGGCTGGGAGAGCGATCTCACCCTGGCGGTAGATGCATCGTTCCCTTTTGCCCGGCTGCTACCGCTGATTGATGAGTTTTACCGTAATCACCACCACACCCGACTGCGTTTCAGCCACGAAGTGCTGGCTGGCTCCTGGGAGGCGCTGATACACGGCTGTGCCGATATTATCATCGGTGCGATTTGTGAGCCGCCTTCGCGCGCGGGCTATGCTTTTAGCCCGCTAGGGCAGTTGGAATATGTGTTTGCCGTCGCCCCGCACCATCCGTTGGCAGCCCAGCCGGAACCGTTGCAGAAAAGCAGCATCCGCCAGCATCGCGCAGTGGTGGTTCATGACTCGTCGCGGGTGAATTCGCCGCAAAGTCTGCACGTGCTGGATGAGCAGGATCAACTGACGGTATTCAGTTTTGAGGCCAAATTGCAGGCGCAGCTGGCCGGGTTGGGCTGTGGCTATCTGCCTCATTATCTGGCAGAACCTTATCTGAAAACCGGCCAGTTGGTCGCGAAAAGCGTGGAGGCAGAGCGCGATAGCGACACCGCCTACTTCGGCTGGCGAGAAAGTGCCAGCGGCCTGGCCAGCCTCTGGTGGCGTGAGCGGTTGCAAGCTTATGCCGTGACGGGGGAATGACTCTGAAGGTTGGCAAGGCAGGGTAGGTTAACGCATAGCCTGTTGTTGCCCGCCAGGATTGTTATCCACGCAGCTAACGTCATGATGCTGATTTTTAACTTTGCTTTACCACTTTTGTTATTTTGAGCGCCGATCCGCTTCGCCGATACTGAGAAAAATAGCCTCAGCGAGCCGGAGAATGCCCTCAGCCAAACCCCATAGTCACTATCTGCATGGCGAACAACGAGCCTGGATCCAACAGCTTAACCGGCAATGGATCTGGCGGTTGGAGCTGCCGACCTGGGGCATTATGCTGCTGGTTTACGGTAGTTGGTTCGGCGTGGTGCATTACTGGCAGCTGCTCGGCCCCTGGCTGGGCGCACCATTGCTGACGTTGGCGACTACCTGGTATCTCTCTTTGCAGCATGAGCTGATCCACGGCCATCCCACCCGGTGGCCGCGGCTCAACCAACTGTTCGGCCTGCTTCCCCTGGCGGTGTGGTATCCCTACGGGCTGTACCGCGACAGCCATATTCAGCATCATCGCGACGATCATCTGACCCAACCTGCCGAAGATCCGGAAAGTTACTATTTCAGCCGGGCGCAGTGGCAACGATTTCCTGTTTGGCTGCCTCTGTTGGCCAAGGTGCGTAATACCCTGATTGGCCGGGTCACGCTTGGCCCGGCCTGGGACATTATCACCACGCTGTCCAACGCTCTGAAAGCCATATTGGCTGGTGATCTGCGGACCTTGACGATGTGGCTGGTACACGGCGCACTGTTGGTAGCTCTGCTTGCCTGGCTGCAAACGCAGGGCATTTCTGCCGCCTTTTATCTGCAGGTGGTGAGCTACCCGGCGCTGGGTTTGACCAAGATCCGTTCGTTTTATGAGCATCGCGCGGTGGACGCTCCGCAGGCACGTTCTATTATTAATGAGGCCTCCTGGCCTTGGCGACTGCTGTTTCTCAATCTGAACTATCATTTAGTGCACCATGATTTACCCGGTTTGCCTTGGTATGGGCTGCGAAAAGTCTATCTGGCAGAGCAGCAGGCCTACCGGCAACGCAGCCAGGGGTTTGTGGTGCAGGGCTATGGCAACTGGTTTGTCGATCATGCCGTGACGCCGATTGCCGTTGAAGTACACCCGTTTGAACAGGAGAGAGTCGAGAAGCAGCATGTGATAGGCTGGACCCATACCGCGCAGGATTTTCCAATCGATCTGGCGAAATAGCCGGAAAGTATCATCAAAGAGGATAAAGCATGGCTATTACCCCATTACGCGCACGTTTTTTGGCATTGGCATTGACCGTTCTGGCGGGAGCCTGCGGTGTTGTACAGGCGGCCGATACGGTACGCGTGGGTTCTAAAATTGATACCGAAGGCTCGCTGCTTGGCAATATCATTGTGCAGGTGCTGGAAGCCAACGGCATCAAAACTACCAATAAACTGCAATTGGGCACCACCAAGGTATTACGTGGTGCCATCACTTCCGGCGAGATTGATATCTACCCGGAATACACCGGTAACGGTGCCTTCTTCTTCTCCGATGAAAAAGATCCGGCGTGGAAAAACGCTCAGGCCGGGTTCGAGAAGGTGAAAAAGCTCGACTATGACCAGAACAAGATCGTCTGGTTGGATGCCGCCCCGGCTAACAACACCTGGACGATCGCCGTTCGCCAGGACGTGGCGCAGGCCAACCATCTGAAAACCCTGGCAGATCTGGCCAAGTGGATCAACGACGGTGGTAAGTTCAAACTGGCGGCATCGGCAGAGTTTATCGAACGCCCGGACGCGCTACCGGCCTTCCAGAATGCTTATGGCTTCAAGCTTAATCAGGATCAGTTACTGTCACTGGCTGGCGGTGACACGGCGGTGACCATCAAGGCGGCGGCGGAACAAACCTCTGGGGTGAATGCGGCGATGGCGTATGGGACCGATGGCCCGGTGGCCGCGCTGGGCCTGCAAACGTTGGAAGACCCACAGGGCGTACAGCCAATTTACGCCCCGGCTCCGATTGTTCGTGAGGCAACGCTGCAACAGCACGCCAATATCGCCGAACTGCTCAAACCGGTATTCGCTACGCTCGACGGCCCAACCTTACAGCAGTTGAACGCGCAGATCGCCGTAGAAGGCCAGGATGCCAAACAGGTGGCGGTCAATTACCTGAAACAGAAAGGGTTGATTAAGTAACCTTGATCCCGCCGACCGGGCAGCGGTGAGCGACCCAGTCGGCAATATTACCGCCTAAAAGACCAAGGGGATACCCGGGTACCGGGGAGTGATTTTGATTATTGTCTTGAAAAACCGCGTATTACTGACTTTGTTTGTTTTGCTGCTGCTTGCGGCCTTTGGTCTGCCGTTCCTCAGTTATGCTCCTAATCGCCTACTGTCTGGCAAGAGTATCTCTCTGATTTCACTGTTGCATGGCCCCGCGCTGTGGCTGCTGCTGCCATTATTGGTGTTTGCCGTGCTCAGCCTGTTGACCCCCACGCGCAATCGGGCGCTGCTGACCGCCTGCGTTGCCGCTGTTCTATTGGCGATGATCTTTTGGTTGAGCGGCTATACCGCGCAGCAACTGGCATTGCAGGGTTCACCGCTGGCACGTACATCCTGGAGCAGCGGCTGTGCGCTAATGGCAGCATTGAGTGGCCTAATCGCCGCAGATGCCATGATGCGGATCACTCCCTCGCACCTGTGGCGTATTCTGGGTAACGTCTTGGTGCTGCTACCTGCCGCGCTGCTGCTGTTTACCCATCAGTTGGACCAGCTTTCCCTGCTGAAGGAGTACCACAACCGGCAAGAGGTATTTGACGCTGCATTACTACAGCATTTGACCATCTTGCTGGCTACCATGGTACCGGCTCTGCTGATTGGTGTGCCGTTGGGCGTGCTGTGTTTTCGTTCAACCCGCTGGCAGGGTCCCATCTTCTCCACGCTGAATATCATCCAGACCGTCCCTTCCATTGCGCTATTTGGCCTGTTGATCGCCCCGTTGGCCGGGCTGGCGGCGGCGCTACCTTGGCTGGCGAACTTAGGCATTAGCGGTATCGGCATGGCCCCGGCGATTGTGGCATTGGTGCTCTATGCCCTGTTGCCGCTGGTGCGCAGCGTGGTCGCCGGTTTGCAAAGCGTGCCCGCCAGCGTGATTGAGTCCGCCAGCGGCATGGGAATGACGCGCGGGCAGATTTTCTTTGGCGTCCAGCTGCCACTGGCAATGCCACTGTTCCTGACCGGCGTGCGCATCCTGGCGGTACAAACCGTGGGAATGGCGGTGGTGGCAGCGCTGATTGGTGCCGGGGGTTTTGGTGCGCTCGTGTTTCAAGGATTACTCAGCAGCGCACTGGATCTGGTGTTGCTCGGGGTGATCCCGGTGATCGCCATGGCGGTGATCGTCGATTCGCTGTTTAAATTCATAATTTCAATGTTGGAAGTGACTGCCAGATGATTAACTTTGACCGGGTAAGCAAGATTTTTCAGGGGAAACCGGCGGTGGACGATCTCTCGTTGAGCATGGCGGAAGGGGAGTTTACCGTGCTGATCGGCACTTCCGGCTCAGGCAAATCCACCACGTTGAAGATGATCAACCGCCTGATCGAGCATGATAAAGGCAAGATCAGGTTTGCCGGTGAGGAGATCCATAAGTTCAAACCGCAGGATTTACGCCGCCGAATGGGCTATGCCATCCAGTCGATCGGTCTGTTCCCCCATTGGACGGTAGAAGAGAATATTGCCACGGTACCGCAGTTACTGAAGTGGCCAAGAGCACGGATCCGCGATCGGGTGACTGAGCTGATGGAGCTGCTGCAACTGGAGCCGGAGCTGTTCCGCCGCCGCTATCCACATCAGCTTTCCGGCGGACAGCAACAGCGGGTTGGGGTGGCACGGGCGCTGGCCGCCGATCCTGAGGTGTTGCTCATGGACGAACCCTTTGGTGCGCTCGATCCGGTGACCCGGGCCTCGTTGCAGGCTGAGATTGCCCGTATTCATCAACTTTCTGGCCGCACCATCGTACTGGTGACGCACGATATCGATGAGGCGCTGGGGTTGGCCGATCGGATCGTACTGCTCGATCAGGGGCGAGTGGTGCAGCAGGGCACTCCGTTGGCGTTGCTGACCAACCCGGTGAATGATTTTGTGCGTGACTTCTTTGGCCGCAGCGATAGGGGGATCAAGCTGTTGGCGTTGGGCACGGTAGCCGAAAGGGTGCGGCCGGGTGAGGCGGAAGGGGAACCCATCCAGGCCATGATGAGCCTGCGTGAGGCGCTGTCGGTGTTTGTTGCCCGAGGCTGCGAACGTTTGCCGGTGGTTGACGAACAGGGGCAAGCGCTTGGCGTGTTGCATTTCAGCGATTTGATTACACACAAGGCGCTATCATGAACATCACGCGCTGGTGGCGCGATCCGCTGCCGTGGACATTTGCTCTGCTAGTGGCGTTGGTCTTCGGCATGAACCATCTGCACGGCCTGTTTGCCGCTTGGTTCCCACAGTTGGAGCGGCCGGTGTATCAGCAGGACAGCTTTTTCTCGCTGGTTGTTGCGCATTTATCGCTAGTAGCCGTATCGAGCCTGATTGCGGTAATGATTGGCGTAACCGCTGGCATTGCGGTGACGCGCGGTGCCGGGCGGGAGTTTCGCTCATTGGTGGAAACTGTGGTTGCCGTTGGGCAGACTTTTCCACCGGTTGCGGTATTGGCGGTGGCGGTACCGGTAATGGGTTTTAGTGAGCAGCCAGCGATTATTGCGCTGGTGCTGTATGGTTTATTACCGATCCTGCAAGGCACCTTGACCGGGATAGAGTCGGTTCCGGCGGGCACGCGTGAAGTGGCTCAAGGGGTGGGGATGAGCCGCTGGCAAATTTTGTGGCGCGTTGAGCTGCCGTTGGCGGCCCCGGTGATCGTCGCGGGGATCCGCACTTCGGTGATTATCAATATCGGCACGGCGGCCATAGCCTCAACGGTGGGCACCAAAACGCTGGGAACGCCGATCATTATTGGCCTGAGTGGCTTCAATACGGCGTATGTGATCCAGGGAGCGGTGGTAGTGGCGTTGTTGGCGATCATTACCGACATGCTGTTCGAACGCTGGGTACGCTACCTCACCGCCTGGCGTCAGCAACGGCTGACTGTCTCAACTTCTGCGGGGTAACTTCCATGGCGATAGTCTCTTTACCGATGTACGGCGTTAGCCACCAACAGGTGGAACCGTTCTGGCAGGCGCTACGCGATAAGCTGCGGCAACTGGGGATGGCGGAGGTTCCCCAGACGCTGAGTTGGCCGCAGGATCTGCCGCAACACTGGCAACGGCCGGATCTGCTACTTAGCCAGACCTGCGGATATCCATTGGTGACGGTGTTACCACAGGTACAGCTGGTGGGGACTTACCATTACCGTGTGGAAGGTTGCAGCGGAGCGAACTACAGCAGTTGGCTGGTGGTGCGTGAGGAGGAACCGGCTGACCGTCTGGAAGATTTCCGCGATCGCGTGGTGGCGTATAACAGCCAGGATTCACAGTCGGGGTATAACAGTCTGCGAGCCTTGATTGCACCGCTGGCGCAGGAAGGGCATTTTTTCCGTCAGGCGATCGCCTCTGGCAGCCACTATTGCTCACTGGAGATGATCCTGGAGGGGCAGGCGGATATTGCGGCCATCGACTGTATCAGCTTTGCCCTGTTGAAACGGGCACGGCCACAAGCCGTTGCTGGCCTGAAGATTATTGGCCGTACCGCTGCGGTACCGGGTTTGCCGTTGATCACGGCGGCCGGAACGCCAGACTCACAATTGGCAATCCTGCGCACCGCGGCCAGTGCCATGGTCAACCATACGGCCAGTGAAAGCCTGCTGATCGGCGATTTTAGTCTGGTGCCGCGTACTGCTTATCAGCGGGTGGCCGAGCTTGAAAGGCTGGCGGCCAACGCTGGCGTCACGGCGTTATAAAGCGGGTTATTTCGCTTGGATAGTGGCCGTTGGGGCACTATCGGTAGCGGCATCGCTGGTGGTTGTGGTCTCTTCTTGTGGCGTGGTGGAACGGGTGTACATATTCAGCCCGGCCAGAAACACGCCGCCCAGAGAGCCGAAGGCGCATAAGGCGATGACGATGAGGAACGCTTTTTTCCGCATAATGATGATTTCGCAGGTTGTCCAGAACAGCGGGAATTATAGCCCCTTCAGCGGGTGAAACAACACTCGTTTAATTGGGGGTATGTTGCTTCAAGTTTTGTTGCGGTGCAGTGCTCAGACGCGGGAGTTAATAGGTAGCACATTTGGTCCCCTCTCCTGTTGGGAGAGGGTAAGGGGGGGGCATTTAGTTGACCTGTTGTGCCTTGGCCGGGCGGGCAAACAGGTATTTACCCAGCGTCACCAACACCACCGCCGAGACGATAATCACCAACGCCAGCCACTCGCGCGGGCCCAGGGATTCGCCAGCAAAACCGACGCCGAGCAGCACCGCCACCACCGGATTGACGTAGGCATAGCTGGTCGCTACCGCTGGGCGTACGTTTTTCAGCAGGAACATATAGGCGCTGATCGCCAGCATTGAACCGAAAACAATCAGATAACCGAGCGCCATAAAGCCGCTGAAGGTGGGCATTTTATCCAAATGCTCACCGCTCAGTTGGCTGGCGATGGTCAGCACCACGCCGGCCACCAGCATTTCTGCGGCACCGGCCATCGGCCCGGCAGGGAGTGAAATGCGTGAGCCGAGTACCGAACCAAAGGCCCAACTGGCGGAAGCCAACAGGATTAACAGCGCGCCGGTCGGGTTGCCCACCAGGTTATTGCCGGTGTTGAGCAACACAATGCCCACCAGTCCAAGGGCGATACCGGTCCATTCCAGCTTGGTATTGCGGATCCCCCAAAACATGCTGAAGCAGAGGGTGAACAGCGGAACCGTAGCGACCATCACCGCGGCAATGCCGGAAGGCACATCCTGGTGCTCGGCTACCGTGACCAGGCCGTTACCCACGGCCAGCAACAGAATGCCAATGGTGCCAGCGGCGACCCACTGTTTCAGAGTGGGCAGGGCATGGCCCCGCAGCAACAGGAACACGAACAGGATGATACCGGCAATCAGAAAACGAATGCCCGCCATCATCAAGGGAGGCCAACTTGCCACCCCCACTCGGATAGCGAAGTAGGTCGATCCCCAGACAATATATAACGTAAACAGCGCCCCGATTAACGGCAGGAGATGACGATTTTGTTGGCTCAGCATGGGTTATTATTCGGTAGGGTGAAAAATCGTTAGGACACTCAGTAAACCTTAAGGCATGGCCGATAAGCAATGCTTTTCTACTCATTTAGTGGTGTCATGCTACCGGGGGAGGCTGCCAGTCCCTGGCCTACAATCAAGGGATTACGACTGGGAGATCTGGTAGGCGCAGCGGCGGGCACCGGTAAGAATATGTTCGCTGCGCTCAACCTTGGCTTGCAGCACCTCGGTAAATACGTTCAGCTCGGCGCGGCAAAATCCTTGGCAAACCGCCGCGGCGCTGCAGATGGGGCAGTGATTTTCCACCAGCAGAAACTCGCCGTCTTTCTCTTCACTCCACTCGGCCATATACCCTTCACGGCAACGGATAGCCGCCAGACGAGCAACACGTTCACGTAAATCGGCTGCACCGACCATCGCCTGTTTATAATTAATTAGGGTCTCCTGCTCTCGGCTGTCGATCAGCAGGTCCATCGCCTGTTCACCCAGTTTGTCACGCACCGTGCGCAACAGTTGGGCGGTTAATTCGGCATGGGCGTCGGGAAAGTGGGCGTTACCTGCGGCGGTCAACTGCCAGAGCTGTACCGGGCGGCCAACGCCACGGGTTTCTGCCTTGGCTTCCACCAGACCCTCTTTTGCCAGCTTGACGAATTGCTGACGAGCGGCTTCACCAGTGGTGCCGAGGACCTTTCCCGCTTCTGAGGCTTGCTGCGGACCGTGGGTTTTCAACAGCTTCAGCAAGCGGTCACTGACCGAATGTGCGGTGCATTCGCCATTTTCCAAGTTAATTCTTGACATATTACAGCGCCTCGCCCTTAATTATTCCAAGATATTGCTTGTTAAATTTAGCCTAATAGCAAGATCAACTCAATGCCATTCCTCTGAAAACAGGACGATAACCGTGATAACCGATGAGAACAGCCGTTGGAGCGATCTCTTTTCCGGCAAAAATGCCGCCAGTGCCATCGCACTGTCGCTTGGCGTCGCTTTGCATGCGATCAATATTCTGGTGGCGACCACCATTTTACCGTCGGTGGTGCAGGACATCGGTGGGTTGGATCTCTATGCCTGGAACACCACCTTGTTTGTGGTGGCCTCGATATTAGGCTCGGCACTGTCGGCACGTTTGCTGAGTGGCTACGGGGCGCGTAGCGCTTATCTGGTGGCGTCGCTGTTCTTCATCGTGGGAGCGATGCTGTGTGCGCTGGCCCCTTCCATGCCGGTGATGTTGATTGGCCGCACGGTACAGGGGTTTGGCGGTGGCCTGATCTTTGCTTTGTCCTACGCGATGATTAACCTGGTGTTTGAACAAAAACTCTGGCCACGCGCCATGGCGCTGATCTCCGCGATGTGGGGGATTGCCACGTTGGTGGGACCTGCCGTCGGCGGGATCTTTGCCGAATTGAACGCCTGGCGCTGGGCGTTCGGTATTCTGCTGCCGATCATGGTGCTGTACGCCGCCTTTACGTTCCGTATTCTGCCCAAGGGTAAACCGCAGCAGCGGCCAACGCCGTTACCGCTGATGCAGTTGTTGCTGCTGGCTGGCGCGGTATTGGTGGTGTCGGCTGGCAGCCTGGCAGAGAGCGGTTGGCTAAACGTGGGCGGGATTGTGCTGGCATTGTTGTTGTTGATTGGGCTAATCCGGCGTGAGGGACATTCCCGCGCTCGCCTGCTGCCACATCAGGCACTGCGTCGTGGTTCGGCGCTGGCTTCGCTGTACGTGACAGTGACTTTGTTGGTGATCGGCATGACCAGCGAGATCTTTGTGCCTTACTTCTTGCAAACCCTGCATGGTCAGTCACCGCTGATTTCCGGCTATATTGCTGCCACTATGGCAGCAGGTTGGACACTGTCAGAAATCCTTAGCTCCGGTTGGCGCGGCGTGGGGATCCGTTTGGCGATAATCAGCGGGCCGATCCTGGTGCTGCTTGGTTTGCTGGGGTTGGCAGTGCTGATGCCAATTCCATCTAACGGCCACTGGCAGGCACTGGGGCCGATCGTGCTGGCTTTGACGTTGGTCGGTTTCGGGATCGGTTTTGGTTGGCCGCACCTGCTGACGCGCATTTTGCAGGTGGCCCCTCAGGCCGATAAGGATATTGCCGGGGCTTCCATTACCACGGTGCAACTCTTCGCCACGGCGTTTGGCGCGGCATTGGCGGGGATGGTCACCAATCTGGCCGGATTTACCACGCCGGGCGGGATCGAGGGCGCGTCCTCCGCTGCTCATTGGCTGTTCCTGCTGTTTGCCTTGGCCCCGCTGTTGGCGATCTACAGCGCCTGGCGCAGTGCGGCCATTAGCCAGCCTGCCGAGGATCCGAGCAATTTTGTACAAACGCCTGGTTCAGGTGAGTGCTAGAATGCTTTTCATTCAGCGGGGAAGGTAAGCATGGCGAAGAGCATGAGCCGGAAAGGGCGTCAGGAACAGGCTAATTTCATGCACGTCGACGATCTCGGCGGGCTGGAAGTGTTGCAGGCCACCTATCGCCGCCAGACCTTCTCCCGCCACAGTCACGAGGGTTTCTGCGTAGGCGTGATTGACGAGGGAGCCCAGCGTTTTTACCGTACTGGCGGCGAGCATGTCGCGCCGTTGGGCAGTGTGATCCTGGTCAACGCCGATGATATCCATACCGGCAGCTCTGCCAGCGAAGACGGCTGGTCCTATCAGGCCATGTATCCCAAACCGGAACTGCTGGCGTTCTTATCCCGCGATTTGAAAACCGTCGCCGGGGCCACGCCCTATTTTCCTAATCCCGTGGTGCAGGACGCCGGGCTAGCCGGGCAGTTGCGATTAGCCTTCGGTATGATGCGCAGTAATGAAAACCGTCTGGTGAAAGAGACATTGGTGTTTTCGGCGCTGACCTGGTTGATGCTGCGCCACGGCAAAAGCCGCATAGTGCCTGCCGTGCAAAGTAAGGCACAAAGCCAGATAGCGCGGATCAAAGCCTTTCTGGATGATTTCCCCGAGGCCAATATCTCCCTGCTGGAATTGGCAGAGAAAGCCGGGCTGAGCCCTTATTATTTGTTGCGCCAGTTTCAACAGGTGACCGGTTTACCGCCCCATGCCTACCAGATCCAGGCGCGTTTGCGTAAAGGGCGCCAGCTGTTGAAAGCGGGCAATGGCGTGCTGGAAACGGCACTGGCCTGCGGTTTTCACGATCAGAGCCATTTCCACCGTCATTTCCGCAAGTCCATCGGCGTGACGCCCGGTGACTATGTCAAATCGTTAAGATAAATACGCAAGCGTATACAATACTCGCTCTCTTTCCTGCGCTATGCTACTTCTTCGTTCGAAGGAGAAAAGAATGACTTACCAATCAACACTCACGGAGCCGCCAACGTTGCGCCTGCGTCCGGCCTTGCAAGGGGCCGTGTCGATTCTGCCGCTGTGCCTGGCGGTATTGCCCTGGGGGATACTTGCGGGGTCAATGGCGATCCAGAGTGGCCTGACGGCGGCCGAGGGGCTGGGGATGTCGGCGATTGTGTTTGCCGGAGCCTCGCAACTGGTGGCGATGGGGATGATCAAGACCGGTGCCGGTATGCTGGCGATCCTGATCTCCACCTTTTTTGTCACCGCCCAGCATTTCCTCTACGGTCTGCGCTTACGGGAATGTATTGCTCCGCTACCGCTGCGGTGGCGGGTAGCACTGGCGTTTTTGCTGACCGATGAGCTATTTGCTCTGACGGGGGATCATGGTCCAGCGCGCTTTAACCGTTGGTATGCACTGGGGGCAGGGCTGGCGTTTTATTTGAGCTGGTTCTTGGCCACCTTGCTCGGCGTAGTGGCGGCAAGCAGCATTGATCTGGATAGCTACGGGCTTGATTTCTCCATCGCCGCGACATTTATTGCCATTATTGTGCCGTTGATACGTAATCTGCCGGTGCTGGCCTGCGTCTTGACATCCTTGGTGCTGTCGATTGGCTTGCACCATTATCAGGTACCTGGCGCTTTGATTATTACCACCGTGGTGGCGATGTTGGTTGGGCTGCTGTGCAGCAGGGGGAAAGAATGATCTGGCTGACCATTGTGTTAATGGGCGTGATCGTCTTCTTCAACCGCTACTGTTTTCTGGCACCTGGCCTACCGGTGCGCTTATCGCAACGGATGAGAACTTTGTTGAGCTTCTCGGTACCCGCGGTACTGACTGCCATCTGCGGACCAATCATCGCCTTCAACGGGGATGAGTGGCGCGCACTGCCCGAAAACCCTTATCTATGGGGAGCCGTATTCGCTATTGTTCTGGCCGTTTTCCTGCGCAATACGCTGGCGGTCGTGGTGCTGAGTATGCTGATGTTTATTCTGCTACGTACACTGCTATAACCCGTGCCTCAGAATATTCCCCCTGAATAATTCAGGGGGAAAGCATCAGATCGCCATTGTCATTTCAAACTGACGCAAAGGATCTTCACGCCAGCCAAGGTGCTGGAAGAAGGGGGCGATATCGTCCGGAACAAATACGTTGGCCGACAGCGCCAGCGGGGCAAACTGTGCTTGTAGTGCTTGCAACAGAAGGCGTGCCTGGCCTTGGCCGCGAAGCGCTGGCGGCACATAAATCATGCGCAGATGGCACTGCTGTGCGCCCGGTATCACCAAAGCAAAAGCCTGCTTTTCCAGAGTGAAGGCACGCGGGGAGCCGGGCAGTTTATACAGCGACTCTGGGGCAATTAACCACGGCAAGTCATGTTGGCCGTCGGCGGTCATCTGCTGGGCAAGTGCCAACGGGTCGATCGGTTGCAAGGTTGCCGAGGGTTCCGGGGTTGCCAAGGGGGCGTGAAATCCCCATAGCGTGCGGGTGATGGCTAAGCCCACCTGTTGATACAGTGCCAGAGCCGCTTGATTACCGGCGATCACCTCCAGCGAAAGCCGGCGATCGCCTCGCGTATGGGCATCCGCAATAATGCGTTGCATCAACGTCCTGCCTAACCCTCTGCCACGCATTTCCGGGCGGATAGATAAGGCCGCCACACGGCTATGTTGGCCCCGGCGCGCGATCAGGGCCAGCGCCACCGGGTGCTGCTGGTGGGTGACGACAATGCTGTGGTTCAGGCTGAGGTCTTCGGCGGCAAAGCGGCTGCTAAAGGTTTCGCCGTCGATCACAAAGGGAACAATGTAGTTCTCAAAACAGTGGCTGAGTATTTGCGCCAGCTGCATGCTGCTGTAGTGCAAGGCGGAGTGAAACTCGAACTGGCTATCGATAGGCATGGCGGTTCCAAAGGCAGCGATGAGACCTCTATATCTAGCTGCGATTGGCCAATCAGGCAAGTATTAAGCTGTTTGTGTCGGATTTTTGAGCAATCATCGTGATGAAAAAGCCGGGCGAATTCGCCCGGCGAAGTCACTTCAGAAATAGCCGTAGCTATAAATTGCAGTAGTGGTTATGTGTCACAGCGTAAATCAGAACTGATAGGTCAGAGCCACGGCAATCACGTCGTCGTTTTTTAGACCTAGCTTGTTGTTGTCATCGAGTTGGTTGATTTTATAATCCACATAGGTGGACATGTTTTTATTGAAGTAATAGTAAGCACCCACATCAATATATTTCACCAGGTCGGTGTCACCGATATTTTCAATATCTTTAGCCTTGGATTGGACATAAGCCAGTGACGGGCGCAGGCCAAAGTCGAACTGATATTGCGCAACCACTTCCACGTTCTGGGTTTTATTGGCAAACCCGCTTACTGAGGTAGGGGTATTATTAATGGTCGCGGTGCCGGAAATTGGCGTCAGGTTATGGGTTTCCGCATAGGTGGCGGCCAGATACACGCTGTTGGCGTCGTATTTCAGGCCGGTTGCCCACACGTCGGCTTTATCCCCCTTGCCATAGCTGCTCTGTTTCTGACCGGTAGTCCGGTTAGAAGAGGCATAGGCGGCCGTAACGCTGACGCCATCGATGATTTCGTAGCTGGAAGACAGACCGAAGCCGTCGCCGTTAGCTTTGCTGTTGGCGCGGGCATCGTTTTCGTTCTTGCCCTGATATTGCAACGCGAACTTCAGGCCATCGACCAGGCCGAAGAAGTCGTTGTTACGGTAGGTAGCCACGCCGTTGGCGCGCCCGGTCATAAAGTTGTCGGTTTTGATATAGGTGTCATCGCCAAATTCCGGCAGCATATCCGTCCAGGCAGCAACGTCGTAAATAACGCCGTAGTTACGGCCATAGTCAAATGAACCAAAGTTTTTCACTTTCAAACCAGCAAAACCAAGACGGGTTTTAGTGTCTTTAGTGCCATCCGATTCGCTATGGTTGGCGGCGATCTGATATTCCCACTGGCCATAGCCGGTCAGCATATCGTTAATCTGGGTTGCCCCTTTAAAGCCGATACGTACGTAGGTTTTATCACCATCATTGCTGGTATCGTCAGAGAAATAGTGCAGTGCTTTTACCCGGCCATAAAAATCAAGCTTGTTACCGTCTTTATTGTAGATCTCTGCTGCCTGTGCGGTCTGAGCAATAAAAAGTGCCGCAATAACGGCAAGAAGATTAGGTTTCATGGTGTTCCCTGCTTTGTACGATTGAAAGACGCTTATCATCAGCTGTATCGCTGTTTTACTTTACTGCCGGAGTTAGCGCAGCGAAGATTTTTTACCGCAGTTGTGTGATGTATTTATGACAGGTCAGGTAAATGGATATCGAAGGATGAAAAATAATCCAGGAGAGGCGTTTTTTGTTTCAGAGGGGCGGGGTTCTGTTGTGCAAACTTGCGAGGTTATGCGCAAAAAATTCACTGTTCCACTGTGAGAGAAGGGGGGCATTGCGGTGCGTTTTGCAATGTTGGTAAGCCAACCGTAACTCGGGCTGACGCCGCGGGCGGTCTGTGGGACAATAGCGCCATCATTTCGTATAGATAAGAGTTGAATGGCGCTTTCCCCCGCAGTTAAAGATCAGATCGGCCAGTGGTACAAAGCCCTGCAGCAGCAAATACCGGATTTTATTTCCCGTGCCCCCCAGCGGCAGATGATCGCTGAAGTGGCGAAGACCCTGGCCGGAGATTATCCTCGCCATCTGGCGATCGAGGCGCCAACCGGCGTGGGTAAAACGCTCTCGTACCTGATACCGGGTATTGCCGTTGGCCGTGCCGAAAGCAAACCGTTGGTGGTCAGTACCGCCAACGTGGCGCTGCAGGATCAGATCTACAGCAAAGATTTACCGCTGTTGAAAAAGATCATTCCCGATCTGAAATTCACTGGCGCGTTTGGCCGTGGGCGCTATGTTTGCCCGCGCAATCTGGCGGCGATGAGCACCGACGTGGTCGAGCAGGGCGATCTGATGCTGTACCTGGACGAAGACGAGCTGGCGCCGTCCAGTGGTGAAGAGCAGGCGCTGTGCCAAAAGCTGGCGAAAGCCCTGGCGCGCCATGAATGGGATGGCCTGCGCGATCACTACCCGCTATCGATCGATGACCCCCTCTGGGGCAAGCTGAGTACCGACAAGGCCAACTGCTTGGGGCGCAATTGCCACTATATCCGTGAATGCCCGTTCTACATCGCCCGCAAAGAAATTGAAACCGCCGACGTGGTGGTAGCCAACCACGCGTTGGTGATGGCTGCGCTGGAAACCGAGTCGGTATTGCCGAACCCGAAAGAGTTGCTGCTGGTGCTGGACGAAGGCCATCATCTGCCGGAGGTGGCACGGGATGCGCTGGAGATTGACGGTGAGATCACCGCGCTGTCAACCAACCTCCAGCTCGATATGATCGTGCGCCAGGTGGAACAGTGCATGACGCAGTACCGGCCAAAGAACCCGCCGGGGTTGGCCAATAGCGAACGGCTAAAAAACCACTGTGAAGAATTGCGCGAGCTGATCCAGATTTTTGAGCACCAGGCCAACGCCTATCTGCCGCCAGACAGCGGCAACGCCGAATATCGTTTCGAAATGGGTGAACTTCCTGCGGAGATGGTCGAGATCTGCGCGCGCCTGTTCAAACTGACGGACGGCCTGCGCGGCCTGTCCGAATTTATTCTTAACGACCTCACCGAGCAGACCGGCAAGCACGATATTGTGCGGTTGCATCGGTCCATCATCCAGATGAGCCGCACGCTGGGCTACCTGGAAGCGATGAGCAAGCTGTGGCGGCTGGCGGCGATGGATAAATCCTCCAATGCGCCGATCTCCAAATGGATTGCGCGTGAACTACGCGATAACGTTACCCATCTTTATCTGCATTGCGTGGGCATCCGTGTCAGCGATCAGTTGGAAAAACTACTGTGGCGCAAGGTGCCACACGTGGTGGTCACCTCGGCAACGTTACGCTCATTGAATAGCTTTTCACGGTTGCAAGAGATGAGCGGGCTGAGCGAGAAGGCGGGCGATCGCTTCGAAACGCTGTCTTCGCCGTTTAATCACGTCGAACAGGGTAAAATCGTCATTCCCAAGATGCGTTTTGAACCGGCGATGGCCAACGAGGCCGAGCATCTGGAAGAGATGGCGCGCTTTTTCCGTGGCGAGCAGGCCAGCGGCCAACATAAAGGGATGCTGATCCTGTTCAGCAGCCACCGTGCGATGCAGACCTTCCTCAGCTATGTCACCGATCTGCGTCTGATGTTGCTGGTGCAGGGCGATCAGCCACGCTACCGGCTGGTGGAAGAACACCGTAAGCGGGTAGAGAAGGGCACTGCCAGCGTGTTGGTCGGGCTACAGTCATTTGCCGAAGGCTTGGATCTGAAAGGTGAACTGCTGACCCAGGTGCATATCCACAAGATTGCCTTCCCGCCGATCGACAGCCCGGTGATCCTCACCGAGGGCGAATGGCTTAAATCCCTCAATCGTTATCCGTTTGAGGTGCAGAGCCTGCCAAGCGCGTCGTTTAACCTGATCCAACAGGTGGGCCGCCTGATCCGAAGCAACGAGTGCCACGGTGAAATCGTGATTTATGACCGCCGTCTGTTGACCAAAAGCTATGGTTCACGCCTGTTGGCGGCGCTGCCGGTGTTCCCGATCGAACAGCGCGAAGTGCCGGAAGCGGACAAAGCCCACAAGGCGGCATTGAAATCTGCGGCAGAGGCCGCCAAGAAAGAGAAAAAGCGTAAGAATCCGTTTGCTCGCCGCCGTACCCGCTGATTACAGCATTGCCTCAAAGGCGGCACTGGCGGGACAATCAGGCTGTGCGCTGTACATGACCAACCGCAGGTGGTTGTCTTCATCGACAATAAACGAGGCGTGTTCAAACGTCACTTCACCTGCCCCTGCAACCAGGAAAGTACGTTGCCCCTGGCAGCGGCCATGAATATCGTGCTGCTGCCACAGTTGGCGAAATTGAGGGGATACTTCGCTCAGAGCCTGAATGCGTTGCAACATGGTGGCATCTTGCGGGGCGCGGGCGTAATCACGGCGAAAGCTGGCCAGGATTTGCGGGGCCTGCTCCTGCCATCCCATCAACCGTTGATTGAGTTCGGGATCGGCAAACAGCATCCACAGCATATTGCGCTGCTGTGGCTGACGCTCAGCGATGGCAAACAGGCGGTCTGCCGCCGGGTTCCAGGCGATAATATCCCAGCTCAGGTTCATCACATAGGCCGGGCGCAGGGTAAGATCGTCCAGCAAGCGGCGTACCAACGGCGTGACCTGGCACCACTGGTGGCCTGCTATTACCGGGGGCCGCTGATGCGCCAGTAAAAACAGATGATAGCGTTCGGTCGCATCCAGCTTCAGAACCCGCGCCAGATCCTCCAGAAATCCCACCGAAGCATTGATTTCCCGCCCTTGTTCCAGCCAGGTGTACCAGGTCAGGCCCACGCCAGCCAAGGCGGCAACTTCTTCACGCCTTAGCCCAGGCGTACGCCGCCGCGTGCCGCTCGGAAGGCCAACGGCCTGGGGAGAGAGTTTTTCACGCTTCATACGCAGGAAATCTGCCAGCTCTTGACGGGTGCGGTTAAGGGTACGTGGTGGCATCGGCGGGTCCTGTTACTCTTGGTAATAGTATAATTGGCTATATAGTAACAGTTTAAAGCATGTTCCATACTGCCGCCATCATGTTATCAGGAGGCGTTATGGAGCATACCTTGTCTGACAGAAAGGCCGGATTACCGGGGCTGCCGGTGTTGTTACTCGGTGGGTTCGTCACCATGTTCGATTTGTTTGTGGTTAACGTAGCGGTGCCGGTGATCCAGCAACAGTTCAACGCCAGCTTTGCTGAAGTTGGGCTGATTATCGCTGGTTATGAACTGGCCTTCGGCATCTTGCTGATTGCTGGCGGACGCTTGGGAGACCGCTTCGGTCGGCGGCGTATGTTTAGCTATGGCATGTTGGCTTTTGCGCTGACCTCGACGCTTTGCGGTTTGGCAGGTTCGCTGTGGGTGCTGATTGTTGCCCGCTTTTTGCAAGGTGCGGCGGCGGCGGCGCTGTTTCCACAAATTTATGCCTTATTGCGCGTACTGTATGGCGAAGAGCAGCGGCGGCGAGCCTTTGCTCGTTTGGGGATGACGCTGGGGTTGGCGGCGATTTGTGGCCAGGTGTTGGGCGGTTTTATTATCGAGGCCAATATTCTGGGCAGTAGTTGGCGCATGATCTTTCTGATCAACCTGCCGATTGGCGTGCTGGCGGTGATGGCGGCTCGACGTATTCCGGAGTCAAGGCTGGAGCAGGCGCAGCGGCTGGATGCTAAAGGTCTGCTGCTGGCCGCTGGCGGTTTGCTGCTGCTACTGTTCCCGTTACTGGAAGGCCCATCGCGTCACTGGCCTTGGTGGACCGTGCCGATGATGGTGCTGGCAGTGGCGCTGTTAGCCTGGTTTGTGCGTTGGGAACGGCAACTTGCCCGTCACTCCGGTGATGCGGTGCTCGATCCGGCGCTATTTCGCCAAGGTCACTTTGCCCGCGGCACGGTAATTGTGCTGGCGATTTACTCCACCGCATCCTCATTCTTTCTCTGTTTTGCCCTACTGCTACAGGCCGGAATAGGGCTGACGCCGTTCCAGGCGGGTTGCCTGTTTGCTCCGGCCAGTGCCGCCTTTATGCTGGCCTCCTTTTTGGCTCCGGGCTGGTTGCAACGTTGGGGGAATATTGTGTTGGCAGGCGGGGTGGTGGTCTACGCCAGTGGCATGGTATTGCTGGTGGTGCAGGTGCTATGGGGGCGAGCGTTCAGCCATCCGTTACAACTTTTACCCGGCCTGATGATTTTGGGCTTTGGTCAGGCATTGAGTATGACGCCATTGCTTAATTGGGTGCTTGGCTTGGCGAAGGAGCATCAGGCCGGTATGGCTGCAGGCTTGGTGTCAACGGTGCAGCAGGTAGGCGGTGCTCTGGGGATTGCGGCCAGCGGCATGTTCTTTGTTCCGTTGCTGGCCGGGGGCGCAGATCCACAGCATTATGCCAGCGCCTTTGCTGGTGCCATGGGTTACAACCTGTTGGCGATGCTGGTTGCTTTGGTCTTGCTGATCTTCATCCATCGGCAGCTAGCTAGGGGCGATTAAAGCATTATTGCGCCGGTTTGCCCGGCGCAGCGATGTTCATTACCAACCGCCACCGCCGCCGCCACCGGAACCTCCACCCGATGAACCACCTCCAGAAGATCCAGATCCCCGAGAGCTGGAGCCTGATGAACTTGAACCGGAGCTTGAGCTGCTGCTGGGGGTAGCCATAGACGATGCGGTACAGGAGCGGCTAAAGCGATTCACGCGCTGCCAGTCTGCATCGGCAAAGGCTTCCGACATAGCTCCGGATTTACTGAGATATTCGGCAAAGGTGTTGGCCCAGGTTTTGCCCACACCGAGCGCTAGCGCAGCCGGTAGCAAGCTCTCAAAGTGGGCAACCAACTGATCGGGTGGGTAAAGCGCCTGATAGCGATTCCGCTCTGCCGTGCCCAGGTACAGTTTCAGCCCTTGTGCGGTGGCTAGATCATTGAACCCTTGCTGGGTATAACGCGGGATCATAAAGCCAAAGACGATGCATAGCACAATGGCGACCAGCAGCGCGCCAATATAGCCGGCTGGAAACTGAGTCAGGGGCAACATGCCAAACAAGAAAGCGCCACCGCCAAGGGTGGCTAGCGGGCCAAATATCAGCGAAATAACCAAAGGGATGAACCCAAAAGTATTCCAGGTTTTTCTCGGGCTACATAAAAATCTCAGTGGTAAAGAGAGTAGCGAGATCCCGAGCAGCAGGAATATCAGGGCAGGAATGGTGATCACTGCCGCGCCGAGATTAAACAGCGCCCCGCAGATCACCGGGATCAGCAGCATGATATAGACCGCACGGCGCACCGGTTTACCCCATTTGTTGAATAATTTATCACGCTGGTCTTCGCTACGTTTTTCCAACCATTTACGGGCATTTTGCATTGGCCGCTGATAGGCCAGGCCGAGGTTGATATTTTTGCGATTGCCGCTAAACAGCAGGCCAAGTAACTGCTTATCTCCGGCGGTCAGCCGTTTGTTATTGTTATCCGATGGGTACGATAACCACTGCTCATCCGCCGATTGAAACCTGGAAAACCACGGGCCTGTGGATTTGCTCGCTTTGAGCGTGATAGCCGCGCCGCGTTTGGCGACCAGATCCAGCAAATCACTGCTGAAGGCCACATCGTCGTACTTACGCTGGGTAATAAACCGCAGATATCCTGACGACAGGTTGGTCGGCATCGCATATAGCGGCACAACTGGCGGCATCTTCAAGCCGATGGCGGTCACGTTGTTACGCCACCACCACAAACAATAGACAACGAGCAGCAGCACCGGTATCCAGATGGCACTGGTTGCCAGCGTGGGTAATAGCAGGTGTACCAACGGTGAAGAGGCTTGTGGGGCGGCGGCACCGGCCAGAATATCTCGTGGCCAGGTGTAGACAACGGTCAGGCCTTCGCCTTGGTCCAGCGGTTGCGTGGTTTGCACTCCACCGTTGGGAAGTATTCTGGCGTTGTGCTCTTTTGCTCCCCGCGTTCCGGTATACACATCAATCGTGCGCAGCCGGGTATCTCTGCCTTCGTTATCCAGATAATTGCTGGCGTCTGGCAGTTCCAACTGGAAGCTGGCTTTGGTGATCGGGTAGGCCCAATCGTTACCCGTGACGTTCCAGTAGAGCTCGTCCCACTCCGGGAAGCGGCTGAAGTGGTTACTGACCTGATAGCGGATCTGGTAGTGATAGATCGCCGGTTGCAGGATGTGCTCGGCGCTGCCAATACGCACCGTCAGCGTCTTCGAAGACTTATCCAGGCTGTAAGGTTCGGCGACTCCGTCGCGCAACACTTCTTTAATCTGATAGTCGACGCTGAAAATCTTGCCGTCCTGGCGGTTCCAGGTGAGCGGTAGGGTGCGGAAAATCCCACGGCGTATCTCTTGCCCTAAAGACAGCACCTTGATGTTTTCCCGCATCTCCATGCTGCCGTCCGGGTTAAAGTGCGCCTGGGTATCAAATGAGAGAATATGCTCATAGGCGCGCACCCAACGGGGAGCATTTGGTTCCGCCGCCTCTCTGTCTGGGGCCACGGCAACGGGGGCTGCCCCAACGGCGAGATCATCAGCCGTAGCCAGCGTGGCTCCCGTCATCAATAGCGATAACACCCATACAACGCGTACTACCCAACCAGATAATGCAGTCATGGTGCTAGTCCATCCGTGGAACTTTAGCTTCCTCGGGATCGTCGAGTTCGAAGAACGCATCCGCTTTAAAATTAAAAAGCCGGGCCAGGATTAAACTGGGGAACGACTCCACCAGAATATTGAAATCGCGCACCGTACCGTTGAAATAGCGGCGTGCCATTTGCAGCTGTTCTTCGATCTCTGCGAGAGATTGTTGCAGGGAGAGGAAATTCTCGTTGGCTTTCAGCTCCGGGTAGGCTTCTGCCAGCGCAAAAATGCGGCTCAAGGCACTAGAAAACTCTTTTTCACTCTCGGCAACCTGAGGGGTGTTGCCAACTAGAGCGCTACGCTGGCGGGAGAGGCTCTCAAATAGATCTTTTTCGTGCTCAGCATAGCGCTTCACCAGGCTTAACAGGTTGGGGATCAGATCGTGGCGGCGTTTGAACTGCACCGCTATACCGCTCCAGGCGTCGTCTTTGAAACGGCGCAGTGAGATAAAGCGGTTATAAGTCATCACGGCCCAGATCAACACCACGGCTATCGCGGCCAGAACGAGATAAATTTCCATTTTTCATTCCATGTTCGACGGGGAATACATCATTCCATTGTAGGGTTACGGATACTATCTTATTCCGCTATAGCGGTAAATCTTGCTATGTCTAGCCAACCTTGGTACGGGCCAATCTACCGGGGTTGAGCGCCGTCGCGGATAAGGTATGCTTATCGCAAACCGAATCAGCGGAGCGAGCGATGGATTACAGCAAAATTATCAAAGAAATAGGCCGTGGCAAGAACCATGCGCGCGATCTGGATCGGCAAACGGCTTTTGAACTCTATCAGGCGATGCTGGCCGATGCTGTGCCGCCCCTGGAGTTGGGAGCCATCCTGGTTGCCATGCGTATCAAGGGAGAAGCCGAGGAGGAAATGCTTGGCTTCTATCAGGCAATGCAACAGCAGGTGATGCGGTTGCAACCCCCACAGGGCCGTCCGATGCCGGTGGTGCTACCCAGTTACAACGGCGCTCGTAAACAGGCCAACCTGACGCCGTTACTGGCGCTGTTAATGGCCAGGGTAGGGTTGCCGGTCGTGGTTCACGGCGTAGTAAACGACAGCACGCGTGTCACCAGCGCAGAGATTTTCCGTGAGCTTGGGGTGCCGTGGTCTGAAGATCCCCAGACTGCCCAACGGCGTTTGGACGGCGGAGATGCGGTGTTTATCCCCGTGTCGGCGCTTGCGCCAGCGTTGGAAAAACAGCTTGGGCTGCGCTGGAAGATGGGCGTGCGTAACAGCGCCCATACCCTGGCAAAATTGGCGACGCCATTTGGTGAGCAGGACGTGCTGCGCATCGCCAGCGTTTCTCATCCGGAATACGTCGAGCGCGTTGCCTCATTTTTCTGCCAGATCGGTGCACGGGGATTGCTGATGCATGGTACCGAAGGGGAGGCTTACGCCAATCCGCAACGCTGTCCAAAAATCCACTATATCGTCGGTGGTCAGCAGCAGATTTTGCTGGAACGGCCAGAACAGGATGCGTTGGCTGAGGTGCCTGCCGCCAAGGATGCCGCAACTACGGCGCGTTGGACGGAACGTTGTCTGGCTGGTGAGGTTGCCATTCCCGAGCCTATCGCTCGGCAGGTTGCCTGCTGCCTGGTCGCTACCGGCCAAGTGGAGACATTGGAGCAGGGGCTGGTCAGGTTGCGATAATCTCCCTTATTACCTGCTATTACTCGGGGTGAATACCTTCGCTCCGAGTATTTATCACTGTTATGTTGGTTATTTTAAGTAAAAAAATCTCCAATACCAGACTATATATTACTAACCACTTAAATTATGGCATAAGCTGGTGGGATATGTGATAAGACGGGATAAAAACGTTTAAAACTCAGTGTATAACTTTAAAGAAGTAGATTACACTCAGCTCACCAGCTTTTGGGGTCTTGCATGACTTTCCATCGATGACGGAGGTTTGCTCCATCTTGGTTGTAAAAAAGGACTTGTAAGCTACTCTATCTAAATCATAAGAAGAGAAGCGCTTAAAATACATAGACGATTTTCCATTCTGTATTTGGGTTATAGATCACGCTATTTCACATTCGTGATTTGTATGTATTCATACAGTGCCAAGCGTAAGCTTATAGGTCGGGATTATGAGTAAATATGATGATGTCCAAGGATTTAAAGATAAGACAAATCTCAAAGGGATTGATTATAAAGAGTTTCCCCGAGACGATGTAGCATCGGCGCCGTATCGCTGGTCTATTGTTGAGCAGGTAGCAGGCAATGGGGGTGTCCCTACCAACAGCTCGCAGCCAACGCCGATCGCTGGTACGGATCTTTTTTCCAGCGCACCTTTAGCGGGCGAACCACCTGTACAACCCAAGACGGTGATAACAGAAAATAGCGCCTTGCCCGGCCACATTCCTCATAATTTTGATCGTTTCGCTCCTCCGGCGGAGCCTAAGCTTACCAAAAATGCCCAGCCGGAAAGCTCACGTCCCCTTCCTGCTCAGGGTAACCCTTTTAATTCGCTTGCAAGCACCCCATCGCCAGCCCCACAGCCAGAGAATCAACGTTTCAAGCAGATGTTCAGCAAGAAAATGTCGACTGCCGGTGAGGTGATGGATGCCGGTCGCAATACATTACTCAAACCACTTTTAGAGTCTATTGCCTCATGCCGTTAGTTTGTGTTTGTTCTCCGAAAGGAGGGGTAGGGAAAACCACGGTTACTGCTAATTTGGCTTATGCATTGGCCCGTAGCGGCAGTAAGGTGTTGGTGGTCGACTTCGACTCGCAGAATGCGTTAAGGCTGCATTTTGGCGTGCCTATTTCCGATAACCGAGGTTTTGTTGCTCAGTCGGCGAGTTTATCCGATTGGAGCCAATTTATTCTCAAGGTTGGGCCGAACCTGTTCGTTTTACCTTACGGTGACGTCACCGATGAGCAGCGACTTCAGTTCGATGACAACCTTCTCAATGAGCCAATGTTTATCCAACGTGGCCTGAGTGCGGTGCTGAAGATCCCCGGCATGGTGGTAATTGCCGATATGCCGCCAGGGCGTAACGCAGCAGTACAGGCCATGCAGGTCGCGGCGGACATGCGCATTATGGTGTTGCTGGCCGATACCGCATCGCTCAGTTTATTGCCCACTATTGAGCAGCATAAATTCATGAGTGCGCCCACCAGCAATGAGGTCGGCGAGTATTATGTGGTCAACCAGAGTGACATGCGGCGTACGTTGAGCAGGGATGTGACCCATTTCTTTGAGCAGCGTTTGCAAGACAAACTACTGGGTACCATCCACCGCGATGAGTGTGTCCCAGAGGCCAATGCATCGCAACGGGCGATCATGGATATTAGCCCAGTGTCGGCTGCTGCATTTGATATTGAGCAGATCAGTAAAAAGGTCGCAGTAATTTTAGGGCTTAGTGTTGGAGATGGGACGTATCATCATACTACGTCTATTTATGGCTCTTCGTAAGGATTGTCTGGTTAGTTATGAATAAAATACTCTTTTATTTCTTACTGCTGTTGGCCTTACCTTTTATCCTGTTGATTATCATTGCCCCCATGAGCAGTGATAATCAGTATATCTTTGGCCTGATCTGCATTGCGATCGTATTTATCTTAGGGGTAAGTAAAAGCAAAAAAGTTACCCTGGTAATGATTGTGATGTCGACCCTGATGTCATTACGTTACATCTACTGGCGCGCGACAGAAACCCTGCATTTCAACAGTACTCTGGAGGCTGTGCTAGGTATTGCCCTGTTTATCACCGAGCTGTATGCCCTGGTGATATTGCTGTTTGGTTATATTCAGACCACCTGGTCATTAAAACGCACTATTGAACCGCTGCCCGACGACACGTCGCTATGGCCAACGGTAGATGTCTATATTCCTACTTACAACGAAAGTATGGACGTGGTGCGCGACACCATCCTGGCGGCGCAGTGCATTGACTATCCGAAAGACAAAATGAAAATCTACGTGCTGGATGACGGCAAACGTAATGAGTTTGCCGTATTCTGTGCCGATGCGGGCGTAGGCTATATTACCCGCAACAATAACCACCATGCCAAAGCGGGCAATCTGAATAACGCGATGAAAGTGACGCAGGGTGAATTGATCACCGTGTTTGACTGCGATCACGTGGCAACCCGCGCCTTCTTGCAGGCGACGGTCGGCAGCTTCCTGGTGGATGAGCGCCTGGCGTTGATCCAGACTCCGCACTACTTCTATTCCCCGGATCCGTTTGAACGCAACCTGTCAGAGGCGAGCAAAGTCCCTAACGAAGGCGCACTGTTCTACGGGCCGGTGCAGCAGGGTAATGATAACTGGAACGCCACTTTCTTCTGTGGCTCCTGTGCCGTGATCCGCCGTTCGGCGCTGGAAGAGGTGGGCGGTTTTGCGGTAGAAACCGTGACCGAAGATGCCCATACCGCTTTGAAGATGCAGCGCCGGGGCTGGAACACGGCATTCCTGGCATTGCCATTGGCCGCCGGGCTGGCTACCGAACGCTTGGGGTTGCACGTGATCCAACGTACCCGCTGGGCGCGTGGCATGACGCAGATCTTCCGGGTGGATAATCCCTTGCTGGGGCGCGGCCTGACCTGGCAGCAGCGTTTATGCTATCTGAACGCCATGCTGCATTTCCAGTACGGCTTACCCAGGGTGATATTCTGCGTGGCTCCGCTGGTTTATCTGCTGTTCAACCTCAATATCATTGCCTCCTCCGCCGGGCTGATTTTCGCCTATGTGTTACCGCATCTGGTGATGTCTATCTATATCAATTCCAGAGCCAACGGGCGCTATCGTTATTCGTTCTGGGGGGAAATCTATGAGACGGTGATGTGTTTCCATCTGGTGATACCAACCCTGCTGACGATGATCTCGCCAAAGCACGGCAAGTTTAACGTGACGGATAAAGGCGCGTTGCTGGACGTTAACTATTTCGACTTCCATATTGTCCGGCCACATATTATCGCCGTGTCCTTGCTGTTAATCGGTACCGCCTGGGGGGTGATCCGCCTGTTGATGCCGGATCACTATGGAGCCAACCCGCAGGTTATTATGCTGAACATCGCCTGGGCCAGCTTCAGTATGATTATCCTGCTGGCCGCCATTGCCGTAGCGCGGGAAACACGCCAGGTCCGAAAAACCATCCGTATCGATGCCACTTTGCCTGCGGTGCTGTATTTTGCCAGCGGCGCGGCGATGCGTACCGAAACCCTGGATCTTTCGATGGGCGGGGTCAAATTGAAAACGCCGGACGAACGTTTCCTCAACGATCCGATCGAAGAGGTGGAAATATCGCTCAAGTCCGGCGCCGTCAGTTTCCCGGTAGAGCTGATCGATGCCGACAAGTCGGTGACCCGCTTAATGTTCAAAGAGATGCCGATTGAAAAACGGCGGGAGTTGGTACGGGTGGTATTGGCGCGCGCGGATGCCTGGATCCAGACCAAACCTTTCCCACAGGATCGGCCACTGCGTTCGTTGCTGGGCGTCCTGCGCTGCATTTTCGAGTTGTTCTATTTTTCCTGGCGCGATCGGCGGGCCAAAAAGCAGCAGAAACGGCCTGAGTTAAAGCGGGATAAGGAACAAGCCCTATGAGCCGGGTGAAAACCAAGTTGCCGACAGGCAGATCTACGTTCATTGCCCTGGTCAGCGGCCTGATGTTGGGGATGGGGCTTTCTGGTCTGGCGATAGCGGCCGATCCGCAGCCTGCAACGCCTTATGCCAGCGAGAGTGTTGAGGTACCAGGTTTTCCGACCTTGCCGCGGCCAACTGATGCTCCACCAGCGGGGGCAGTGCCGGGCAGTACTGAGCAAACAGCTCCGCTTGATATCGCTTCGCCGCCGGCCACCGTTTTCAACCAGTCGGTTGCTTCTACGCTCAGCGTGGGCGAGATGGGGCAGAGCAATGGCTTGACGTTGAGCAACTGGCAGCAGCAGTCCGGCTTCACCTTTACCTTACCCTCGGATTGGGTGGTGACGGACGGTAATCTGGTGCTGGATCTCGAAATCTCCCCAGCGCTGATGGGAACCGATACCGAACTGCAACTGATGCTCAATGGACAACCCTTGAGCACCCAGAAGCTTAACCAATTGCAAGAAGCCAAGGTGAGTTTGCAGGTGCCAATCCCTGCCGCGATGATTGTGGCGCGCAACAACCTGAGTTTCAGCATCGGCAACGGCAGCAATGCGGCCATGTTGTGCGAAAAGGGGGCGGCCAATAAGTATTGGCTCAAGGTGCTGCCAACTAGCCAGTTGCATCTGGAAAACCAGGTGCTGAATATCAGCCCGAACCTTGGCCGATTCCCTAACCCGTTCTTCGATCCTCAGGCCATGCAACCCACCCTGGTGGACGTGATCTTCGGCCAGGAAAAACGGCCGGAAGAGGTGGCCGCAGCCGCTATCGTCAGCTCTTATCTGGGGAAAATTACGCGCCATAACAACCTGAACTTCCAAGTGTTGCAGGACAGCTTGCCTGAGCAGAACGGCATTATCTTTGCGCGCCCCGGCGAGCAGATTGGCCAGTTGACTCTGCCACAGGCCGATGGACCTACCATCCAGATGATTGATAATCCACTGAACCCGGTTTACAAGCTGCTGCTGGTGATGGGGCGTAACGCCACCGAGATGCGCCAGGCCGCCTATCGTCTGGTCAGCCAGCCGTTGCCGGAGAAAACCGCGTCGCTGGCGGTGAAGCCGGTGACTATTCCGCTGCGCCAGCCCTATGACGCCCCGCGCTGGATCGATACCAGCAAGCCGGTCAGCTTTGATAAGCTGGTGGCCAGTAATGAGGAACTGACCGTCACTGGCGTTTACCATGATGCGGTGCGCATTGCTTTTCGTGCCGCCCCGGACCTGTTTATGTGGGATGGCAGAAACGTCCCGCTGCAAATCAACTACCGTTTCCCCACCGACAACTGGATCGATGAGAATAAATCCCAGCTCAGCGCCACGCTGAACGGCACCTTCCTGCGTAACCTTTCGGTGAACAAACACGGACTGCTGGAGCTGCTGTGGCACCAGTTTGGCGGCGACATTCGCCAGGAACAATACACCTTGGCCCTGCCACCGTATCTGATTTACGGCGACAACATGCTGGAGCTTTATTTCTCTATCGTGCCGAAAAACGGTACCTCCTGCGATCCGGCGGATAGTAATACCCTCAAGAGCCATATCGGGCCCAACTCGTATATTGATCTGAGCGATACCTACCATTTCACCGAGTTGCCCAATCTCTCGTATTACGTCGGGGCTTCCTTCCCATTCTCCAAGCTGGCAGATTTTTCGCAAACCGTGCTGTTAATGGCGGAAAAACCCACGGCCAGCGAAGTACGCATGCTGTTGAACCTGACCGCTCGCTCAGGTGCGGCTACCGGCAGCTCGATTGGCAACGTGGATATCCGCTTTGGCCTGCGGGGCAACGAGAGCGAGTTGGACGATTTCAAGGGCAAAGACGTGCTGGTGGTCGCCTCACTGGCGCAGAGCGCCTTTTATCAGCGGCTTTTGCAACAGGTGCCTTTTGCGCTAAACGATAGCGGCGGGCTGGTGGTGAAGGCGCAGTCTACGCTGGAAAAATTGCAGTCCTACCTGAAAGGTAACTGGCGGACCCAGGGCATCGACGCCGATCGCTATCTCTCCTCATTGACGGACTGGCGTGGATTTTTCAGCTTCCGTTCCGGTTGGGATCCGCAACGGGTGGTGGTGGTGGCTAGCGCCTCTTCCGACGATGGCTTGAACAAGATCTATGACGATCTGAAATCGGCCCGGATCAACGCCGGGGTGCGTGGCGATCTGGCGGTGATCACCGATCAGAACGGCGTACGCAGTTTCCAGGTTGGCGAACAGTTCCCGAGCGGAGAACTGCCCTGGTATCTGATCTTTATCTGGTATGCCAGTAAACATGTGGTGCTTTTATCCCTGACTGGTTTGGGGATTTCCGTGGTGTTGGGGCTGGGGCTGTATATTTTGCTACGCAAGCACGCCGCCAAACGCCTGGGGAGAGATGCAGAAGATGAACGTTAAAGCACGTCTCGACCAGAAGCTAGACAGGAGCCGCCAATGAACCTATTGCTGAAAAAGAAACTGTATTGGGTCTCCCTGGCCGGGCTGACGATTTTTTCGGTGTCGGCGCTGGCGGATGACAATAACCCGGCGCTGAAAGCCCTGTTTCAACAGGCGGCTTACTGGCATGACAAATCGCATGACGAACTGGCTCAGGGAGCGTTGCAGAAAATCCTGTTGATCGACGAGAACAACGCCGAGGCAATGTATCTGCTATCCCTGTATGCCATGCAGGGCGGGGATAAGGCCAAAGCCGAAATCTGGCGCAAAAAACTGAGTGCAGTTGCGCCCAACGATCCCCGTCTCCAGGCGTTGAGTAACACCGAAGCCGCTCCGTCGGTCTCCAAGAATCTGTTAGCGCAGGCTCGGCAGTTGGCGGCCAAGGGGGAGTTTGCCCAGGCAACTGCGGCCTATCAGGCGGTGTTCAACGGCAAGACACCAATCGATAACCTCGCCAACGAGTATTACCTCACCTTGGCGGGGTCACCCGCTGGCAGGCAGGAGGCGATTGATGGCCTCAAGCAGCGGCTAACTATTCAACCTAATGACTCGCAAACTCGCGTGGTACTGGGCAAGGTGCTGACCTATCAGGAATCGACCCGCCGTGAGGGGATCGATATGTTGGCAGCGATGGCCCCGAACAATAATGAAGCGGACCAGGCGTTGAAACAGGCGCTGCTGTGGCTGGCTCCGCTGCCGGCAGACAAGCCGCTGTATGATGCCTATCAGCAACGGCACCCGGAGGACAAGGCCGTGGCTGGCTATTATCAGCAGACTATTGCCGGTTCGGCCAAAGGCGTTGGGTTCTCCGAACTGAATAAAGGGGATCTGGGCGGCGCCAAGGATCAGTTTGCCGCTATCCTGGCGAGCAACCCGAATGATGCGGATGCTTTGGCCGGGATGGGATTTACGGCGATGCGCAGCGGAGACTTCGCGCAGGCAGAAAACTACCTCACCCAGGCGGCAAAACAGGGCGGCCCACAGAGTGCGCAGTGGGGAGCCTTGGCTCAGGAAGCGGCGTTTTATGCGACATTGGATAAAGCCAAGCAGGCTGCCAACGCAGGGCAATTGGATGAAGCCTTGGCGATCAGTGCGCCCTTGAGCCGAGCCACCGGGGATAAGGGCAATGCGGCGACGCTGTTCCGGGCCGACCTGGCTCGCAAGAAAGGGGATTTCACAGCGTCTGAGCAGATGTATCGCGGCTTGCTGACGCAAAATCCGCAGAATAATGATGCCAGGCTGGGGCTGTATTATCTGTTGCAGCAACAGCGTGACAAAGGTCCGGAAGCTGCGCAGATACTGCAAACTATTCCAGCCGATCAACGGCCTAAAGTCTCGCAGGCAGTGGCGGGAGTGAATGTCGATCCTCAGCGCAGGCAGGCCGAGGTTGCCATGCAGAATGGCGATCCGCAGCGAGCGATGATGATCCTGCAACAGGCGCTGGAAAAGCAGCCATCGAACGTTTGGGTGCGGCTGGATATGGCACGCATCCTGAACAAACAGGGGCAAGAGTTGCAGGCGCAAACCTTGATCTCCCCGCTGATGCAGGTTGGCGCTTCGCCAGACAGCCTGTACGCGGCAGCGCTGTTTGCCTCAGAACGTAACGACTGGCTGAACGTTTCCACCCTGATGGCGCGTATCCCGCAAGGGAGGCAGAACAGCAGCATGCGGGCTCTGGCGGCCACTGCATCGGCCAACCAGCAGCGGGCCAGTGCAGAAAGTTATCTTCGCCAGGGCAATACCACCAGCGCAGCGGCCATCTTGCGGCAGCTGGCGCAGAAGCCGCCGACTGAACCCGCAGCCCTTGGGGAACTGGCAAAAGATTTGATGACGGTGGGGGATACCTCAACGGCGGTCCAACTGGTGCGTGACAACATGCGCCTGGGGGTTAAAGGGAATGCGGGCGATTACGCGGCCCAGATCGCGGTGCTCAATCAGGCTGGGTTAAGCCAGGAGGCCGATGCCTGGCTGAATAACCCGGCGCTGCGGGCGCGCAGTTCAACCCGCGAGATTGGCCAACTGCGCAACGGCAGCGTGATCAATGAGGCGGATAAACTGCGTTTGCAGGGGCAGTACAGCGCCGCGTATGACAAGCTGATCGGCGCGCTGCAAAACGACCCGCAAAATACCGATATCATGCTGGCGATGGGGCGACTCTATCAGTCTGGCAATATGAACAAAGAGGCCGGGCAGGTTTACAACTACCTGCTCAGCCGTGACAGTCTGAACCAGGGCGCGCGCGAAGGTGCCGTTGGGGTCGCATTGTCCGAAGGCGATGTCGATCGGGCCAAACAGTTGCTGCGCGGCTTGCCTGCGCTTAAAACGCCGGATCAGTTGCTGCTGGCGGCGCGCGTTGCTCAAGCGGACGGCAACTATCCACAGGCGATGGTGTTTCTGCGCGAGGCGAAAAACCGGGTCAATGGTCCAGGCGGGGGGCCGGCAGTGATTGGCGGTTTGCGGCTGGCGGATAACCCGTTTGCCTCGCAGAGCACGGTATCGTCGAGCGTGAATACCTCCTCCTCGGCTTACGGTGAGGTGCTGCCTTGGCAGGTTGCTGCCCCGGGTTACACTAGTGCTCCTGCGGCGGTGGTGAAAAATCCTACCTTGCAGCAGATTGATAAGTTGATGGACGAGGTGCAGGACAAGACTGCCACCTGGGTTCAGGGAAACATTTCTCTGCGCGATAACAGCAGTGGTGAAAATGGCCTGAGTAATATCACGGAAGTGAGAAGCCCGATCACTCTGTCAGGCATGCCGTTCGATAATGGCAGGCTCAGTGTTGATGTGACGCCGGTGATGCTGAAATCCGGGACGCCATCCGACAGCGCCAACAGCCGTTTTGGTACCGGGGCGCTGCAACAGGCCAGGGCTATCGAGGCCGCAACTCAGGCCTCCGTCATTGCCTCACAGAACTCGATTGCTGCCGCACAGGCCGCCGATCTGCGCTATCAGCAACTGCATGCCACCCGCGATAGCCTGTGTTCTATTGACGCCACTTCGCCAGAGTGCGCCGCCGCCACGGTGGCGCAGGATCAGGCCTTTAACGAAAGGCAGACGCTGGCGGGCCTGGTGACGCAGCCGAAAACCTTTGGCCCTAACGATATCTATGCCGACTCACCGGGACAGCAGCAAGATACCGGGGTTGAACTGGCGTTAGCGTTAAGCGGCGACAGCTATAAGCTGGACGTGGGCAGTACGCCAATGGGCAGCGGCATCAGTTCGGTGGTGGGTGGCGTGAAATGGTCACCCAAGCTGACCGAGCACTCAACGCTGGATATGACGCTTGAACGCCGCGCGGTAAAAGATAGCCTGCTCTCCTATGTCGGGACCGAAGATACCATCACCGGCAAGAAATGGGGGGCGGTGACCAAGAACGGCGGCGGCGTAAATCTTGGATACGATGATGGCGTACTCGGAGCTTACGGTGGCGCGGGATATTACAGCTACGTGGGTGATAACGTGGCAGATAACCATAGCGTGACCGGCATCCTTGGAGCCTACATCCGCCCTTATAAGGATGATGATAGCGAGCTGAAGGTGGGCGTTAACGTCAACTATATGGATTTTGACAAAAACCTCAGCTATTTCAGCTATGGCCAAGGGGGTTACTTCAGCCCGCAGGACTATCTCAGCATCTCGCTGCCGGTGGAGTACACCAAAAAGCAGAATAACTTCACCTATATGCTGAGCGGCAACGTCGGTTATCAGACCTATAACAATCAGGAAAGCCTGTACTACCCGAACGATCCGAATCTCCAGTCTCAACTGGAAAGCCTGGTCAGCCAGGGGTACGGCAAAGAGGCCAGATATGCCAGCGAGGACAAGAGTGGCATTGGTTACAGCCTGAAGGCGGGGGGAACCTATAAGGTCACGCCAAGCGTGTTGGTTGGGGGGCAGTTGGGTTATGACACTTTCGGCAGCTATTCCGAGAGCACGGCTTTGCTCTATTTTAAATATCTGTTAGATGGAAAATAACCATGCAAGATATTAACACTACCTGGTATGAGCTTGATTATTATCGCCAGCGTCAGTTTAAGGCGGGTTGGCAGGATCTGATCGAAGTGGTGTTCTCCGGCATCCTGGCTTCTGCTGATGCTGCGGATAGCCGCGATTTTCTGCGTTTGATGGGGAGCAACCTGGCGAAGAAGCTGCCATTACCTGAGGCGGAAACGGTGGGAGAGTTGGAGGATGCTCTCAATGCCTTACTACGTCAGTTTGACTGGGGCAGGGTGCAGATTGAGGCGAATGGCGAACAGATGATCCTGACTCATTATGCCTACCCGCACAGTGCCGATCCGGCCAACGAGGACGTCTGGGCACTCTCTTTTGCCACGGTGCTTGAGGGGGCCTATGACGCCTGGCTGCTGGCTCAGGGCGGAGAACCGCATGTTTCCCTACGCTGGCACAGCCCGGCCAAGGATAACACCCTGGTCTTTTGCTACAGAAACGAGCAACGCAGGTAAACATGATGACGAAAAGCAGGTTTGGTAGGCTCCACGTACTCCTGCTTTGGCTGGGGTTGGTGTTTTCCCTTGGTGCGCAGGCTACCGACAGCGGTTGGGTACAATACAAACAGCGTTTTCTATTAGCTGACGGGCGGATTGTCGATACCGGCAATAACAACGTCAGCCATACCGAGGGGCAAGGGTTCGCCATGCTGCTGGCGGTTTACAATGACGACCGCCCCGCGTTTGACAACCTCTGGCAATGGACCCGTAACACCCTGTATCGCCAGGATATCGGCCTGTTTTCCTGGCGCTATGAGCCGGGGAAAGCGGTGCCGATAGCCGATAAAAATAATGCCACCGATGGCGATATCTTAATCGCCTGGGCTTTGTTGAAGGCGGGGAAACGCTGGAATGTGCCTGCCTACTTGACCTCCTCGGCGCAGATACAGCAAGCCCTGCTCAAACATACCGTGATCGACTATGCCGGATATCGGGTGATGTTACCTGGTGCCAACGGTTTCAGGCAAAACGGTTCGGTGATCGTTAACCCTTCCTATTTTGTCTTTCCTGCCTGGCACGCGTTTTACCAGGAAAGCCATTTGCCAGCGTGGAAAAAGCTCATCGACGATAGCATGACGATGGTCAGCAGAATGCGCTTTGGCAAACAGCATCTGCCCAGCGACTGGGTTACGCTTCAGGCCAATGGGCAAATGGCTCCTGCCAGCGACTGGGCGCCGAGATTTGGTTTTGATGCGGTGCGGGTTCCGCTCTATCTCTATTGGGACAAGGCTGACAGCCTGTCACTGAGTCCGTTTGCCAGCTTTTGGCGCGGCTTTGATCGCCGGGCGACACCAGCCTGGCTGGATGTGCTGAGCGGCCAGCGCTCCGACTATAATCAAAGTCAGGGGATGAGGGCGGTCAGGGATCTGACGGTGGGGGATCGGGGGCCGCTAAAAGATCGCCTGGCACCTGATGAGGATTACTATTCTGCCAGCCTGCACCTGCTGGCCTACTGGGCACAGCGCAGCCAACTCTAGTGTAACTTGGCGCTTTTCACCTCAGCGGCAAGCGCCTCGCCGGGCTTTATGCTATCTTACGCGCCAGAAAACCCTTTCAGAGAGCCCGTCACGGTGGAAAAAAAGAAAAGTTTCCCGCAGCAGAAAAGCGGCCTGCATCCGCGCAATCGCCATCGCTCACGCTATGATTTCCCTACCCTGATCGCCACCTGTCCGGGGTTGGAACCCTTTGTGAAGCCCAACGCCTGGGGCGATATCTCGGTGGATTTCGCCGATCCTGCCGCGGTGAAAATGCTCAACCGCGCCTTGCTGATGCACTTTTATGGCATCGAACATTGGGATATCCCGGCCGACTATCTCTGCCCGCCGATCCCGGGGCGTGCCGATTATCTGCATCACCTGGCCGATCTGCTGGCGACCAGCAACGGCGGCGAGATCCCACGTGGCAAAGGCGTGGCGATCCTGGATATCGGCGTGGGAGCCAACTGTATTTATCCAATCATCGGCCAGCGCGAATATGGCTGGCGCTTTACCGGCTCGGAGACCGATCCGGTCTCGCTGGGGGCTGCCAAGATGATCGTGGCCATGAACCCGACGTTAAAAAATACCGTGCGTCTGCGCCAGCAGAAACAGCAGGACTGTATCTTCAACGGCATTATCGGCGTTGCCGAGCGCTTTGATGCCACCTTGTGTAACCCGCCGTTCCATGGTTCCGAGCAGGAAGCGCGCGCCAGTACCCGCCTCAAGTTGCATAAGTTGGGCAAAGGGGCGGTGGCAGAAAAGCCGGTGCAGAACTTCGGTGGCAAGAACAATGAGCTGTGGTGCGAAGGGGGCGAAGAGGCCTTTGTGCGCAAGATGGTGGAAGAGAGCGTCGGCAAAGCGAAGAACTGCCTGTGGTTCACCTCGCTGATCTCGAAAAACACCACGCTGCCTGCCATTTATTATGCGCTCAAGCAGGCCGGGGCCGCTGAGGTGCGCACCATCGAAATGGCACAGGGGCAGAAGATTAGCCGTTTTGTGGCCTGGACCTTCTTTGATGCCGAGCAGCAAGCCGCCTGGGCGGCAGAACGCTGGCAGTAATTGCCCGACCGTTGCCGGCGATCGAGCCGGCAACGACTATTTATTCTGTAGTTCCTTTCATTCCGTCTGGCTTGCGTTATCCTCAATACTGTTAATAAATTCCCACGCTGTTCATTAGTTAAAAAAACAATCATTACATAGCTTAATAACCGTTTTTATCCAGTTAATCTGGAGCATTGTCGTGCGCAATGTTCAGGGCGATAGCGCGCTTACAGGCGAGCAAGAAATGCAGAAAAATAGAGAGTGCTTGCCGTTAACTCCATCTGCCAGAAGGATTTACCCGATGTTTTTAAACCTCCGTCAGTCAAATAGCCCGTGGCATGCTGAATTGGCAGCCATTGAAGACGCGGTAGCGATGATCGTATTTAAACCCGACGGCACCGTAATACGTGCCAACGATCTGTTCTTGCAAACGATGGGGTTTGAGCGCCAGGAAGTGATTGGTCAGCATCATCGTATTTTCTGCGATCAACGCTATGTCGCCAGCCCGGCCTATCAGCGACATTGGCAAAAGTTAAATAGCGGCGAAGCTATTACCGATAATATCAGGCGTATTCGCAAGGATGGTGAAGTAGTCTGGCTGCAGGGAACCTATACCCCGGTGTTAAATAAGCACGGTGAGGTGGTGGAGATCATCAAGATTGCCAGCGAGGTGACCCGCCGTATTACTCAGGCTCAGGAGCATCAGAGTCTGTTAGCGGCGTTGAATCGCTCAATGGCGATGATCACCTTCTCGCCAACCGGCATTATCCTGGATGCCAACGACAATATGCTCGATCTGATGGGCTATCGGCTGGAAGAAGCACGCGGCCAGGCGCACAGCATACTTTGTACGCCAGAGTTCGCCGACTCTGACGAGTATCATCAGCACTGGCAACGGTTGGCCCAGGGGGAGTTTTTGACCGGGCGTTTCGAACGCCTCAACCGGCGTGGAGAACGGGTATGGCTTGAGGCCAGCTATAACCCAATCATCGACAATGAAGGGCGGGTATTAAAGGTGGTGAAAATCGCCCAGGACATTACCCGCCAGACTTTCCAACAGCAGCATGAAGAGGAAATGGTGCGCAATGTCCATCATCTCTCCATGGGGACCGATAAAACCGCTGCCCAAGGGGCGATCATTGTGCAGCAGGCGGTGCAGGGGATGCAGCAGGTGGAGATGGCCGCACGGCAGACTTCGGGCGTAGTCAGCGACTTGGGGCGCTGTTCGCAACAGATTGGCAATATGGTTGAGGCGATC
The DNA here is from genome assembly GCF_019968705.1 of Serratia sp. JSRIV004. Taxonomy (NCBI): domain Bacteria; kingdom Pseudomonadati; phylum Pseudomonadota; class Gammaproteobacteria; order Enterobacterales; family Yersiniaceae; genus Serratia; species Serratia sp. JSRIV004. The sequence goes on from NZ_CP074140.1 coordinate 2,069,194, forward strand.
CGCAAAATTGCCGCCCAGACCAATCTACTGGCGATTAACGCCTCGATCGAAGCGGCGCATGCGGGCGAGCATGGGCGCGGTTTCTCCGTAGTGGCTAATGAGGTACGTACCTTGGCCGAACAGTCCCGTAAAGCGGCCAGCGAGATTGAGCAAGTCACCAAAACCATTCAGCAAGGGGTAACGGCGGCAATCAACAAGATGGTGACCTGCGTGGAACAGGCGGGAGGGGGCGTGGCGCTAGCCAAGGATGCCGGGGAGATAATCAATCAGGTCAATGTGGGTATGCAGGACGTGGTCAAGCTGATGCAGGCGTTTACCTCGGTCAAACAGAGCGATGTGATCCACTGAGGTTTTGAACTTGCGGTGATGGACGTTGTTATAGGGGCGACTTTTTAAATCCTAAACTTATAGTTGAGGAAATACACTCGTCAATATGTGAAGTGCCAGTGTGCGATACCGCTCCACAGATCCCTATCTGAGTACGACTAGGCATTGCTATTTGGTGGTGCCTGGTGGTTTGATTTGCTTGAATATGTCATCTATTCGCGCTCAGGGAGAGGATCTATGAATCAAGGAGTTCGGTGGCAGTCGCCTTTTAGCGACCCGTTTGGCACCGGGATGGTTTACCGCTTATTTGATGTGGGTGGTGTTCCCTATGCCGTTGGATTTGAAGAAATTCTTACGATGCATGATCTGAATAGCAAGGGTATCGATATTCTTTCTGTTTATCCGAACTTTCGTTTTTCAAGCAACGGGGTATGGGCAGTGGTATTCGACGAAATTGAACCTACCATTATGGACTTTAAGGGTTTTCAACATGTGCAGCATACGGGTTTGCTAGGCGGCAAAGTCCTACTCAACGTTGCAAGTATAATTTATGACCATTATACTCTTTGTCACGCAGGAACTTATGTCTTCTCTGCAGCCAACGATCCCCAATATTTGAGGCAAACCGATCTGGCTGACATTTATAATGGGCTTCTTGGCCTTGGTGGTAAACCCAAAAGTCGGTTATTCGGCAGGTTACAGGGATGGGAAGCTTTTAGCGACGTTGCAACAGGAGGAAGAGGTTATGTCGTTACTACTCAAAGTTACTAAACCGCACACTATCTCGGCAGAATCTCTCTCCTTTGAGATGGGCATGCGTCTCCAAGCGGCAGCGGCTCAGGGTTTGAAAGATAAGCTGGAGACTGGTGAGGTGAAGTTCATTAATGGCCGCTATGTGTTTGGCGCCGGCATGAAGGTAATTCGCCCGTCAATCTTTGGAGCCAGACCAAAGAAAACTAAATACCCAATAGCATAATAAAAAGCCCCTTGCGGGGCTTATTATTATCGCTTCAGGAAACGTGCTGCAAGAACTCACGCAGGCGTGGGCTTGGCGGGTTGTTGATCAGGTCATGAGGGTTGCCATCTTCGGCAATCCGGCCTTTGTCGATAAAGATCAGGCGTGAGGCCACCTTTTCAGCGAAGCCGACTTCGTGAGTCACGATCACCATCGTCATGCCTTCTTCGGCCAGATCCTGCATGACCTTCAGCACTTCGTGACGCAATTCCGGATCGAGCGCCGAGGTTGGCTCATCGAACAGCATCATTTTAGGCTTCACCGCCAACGCCCGGGCAATAGCTACACGTTGTTGCTGCCCACCCGAAAGCTCGGAAGGGTAGTGGTGAGAACGCTCGGCCAACCCAACCTTGGCTAACAGCGTGTGTGCCAGCTTTTCGGCATCGGCCTTTTTCAAACCGCGTACGCGGATTGGGCCAAAGGCCACGTTTTCCAGCGCCGTCAGGTGCGGGAACAGGTAGAACTGTTGGAACACCATACCGGCTTCCTGGCGGATCAGGCGGTCGTCCACCTTCGGATCGTTCACCCTCAGGCCGTCGACCACCAGTTCACCGCTGGTGATCTCTTCCAGCTTGTTGATGCAGCGCAGCAGGGTTGATTTACCGGAGCCAGAAGGCCCGATGATCACCACCACTTCACCCTGTTTGATATGCAGATCGATATTGTGCAGCACCTGGGTCGGGCCAAAGTGCTTGGAGACGTTTCTAAATTCAATCACAGGATTTTCATCCTTCTTTCCAGACGACGCAGCACGAAGCTAAGCATCAGGGTAATAATCAGGTACACCACCGCAACGGCGCTCCAGATTTCCAGCGCGCGGAAGTTACCGGCAATAATTTCCTGCCCCTGACGGGTCAGTTCCGCTACACCGATCACGATGAACAGCGAAGTATCCTTGATGCTGATGATCCACTGGTTACCCAGTGGCGGCAGCATGCGGCGCAGTGCCAGCGGCATGATCACATAGCGGATGGTCTCGCGGCGTGACAGCCCCAGCGCCAGGCCGGCCTCTCGGAAACCGCTGTGGATCGACAATACCGCGCCACGGGTAATTTCCGCAATGTAGGCGCCCGAGTTGATCATGATGGTGACCACGGCGGCGGTGAAAGGATCGATGCGGAAATCGCTAAAGGCCATGGGCAGGGCGAAGTAGATAAACATCACCTGTACCACAATCGGCGTACCGCGGATCACTTCAATGAATACCAGTGCCACATGGTTGGCGATCCAGCCGCCATAGGTGCGGGCGAAACCGGCAACCAGGCCGATGATCAGGCCGCCAATCAGACCGAGGACCGAAATCCACAGGGTCATCTTGGCGCCTTCTAACAAAATTGGGATGGCGGGCCAAATGGCGCTCCAGTCGAATTGCATAATGTTATCTCCCGGTGATCCCAAGCAAGGGGATCAATAACAACAAAGCACAGGGGGCGGGTACACCTCCCCTGTGCTCAATTAATAACTTACTGGCTTATTAACTTCATCAGTTACTTAGGTTCGGTACCAAACCATTTTTTGTAGATTTCGTTGTAAGTCCCGTTGTCGCGCAGCGTTTTCAGTGCGGCGTTCACCTTTTCACGCAGCTCGTCGCTGCCTTTCGGGAAGGCGATGCCGTACTGCTGGGCTTCCAGGGAGTCGCCAACGGTTTTGAACTTGCCAGCCCCCGCGGTCTTGATGAAGTACAGGATGTTTGGCGTATCGTGCAGCACGGCGTCAGCACGCTTGGTGCCCAGTTCCATATAGGCGTTGTCGATGTTCGGGAACTGACGCAGATCTTTGGTTTTGATGTGCTGCTTGGCGTAATCCACCGAGCCGGTGCCGCTCTTCACTGCCACCACTTTGCCGTCCAGATCCTGGATGCCTTTCACGCTGTCGTTGTTAGCGTTGACCATCACCAACAGGCCGCTTTTGTAGTAGCCATCGGAGAAGTCGATCGCTTTTTTGCGTTCGTCGGTAATGGTGATACCGGCCAGCGCCAGATCGACGTTCTTGGTCTGCAGCGCAGGAATAATGCCGCTAAAGTCCATTGGCTTCAGGGTGTAATCCAGCTTCAGCTCTTTGGCAATCGCCGCCCACAAGTCGATATCGAAACCGACGTATTGGTCACCTTGTTTGAATTCAAACGGCACGAAAGCGGTGTCCGTGGCGACAACCAGCTTGTCTGCTGCGTGAGAGCTAACGGCAAAGGCCAGGGAAAGTGCGGCCAGGGAAACTTTAAAAATAGACTTCATGAGAGGAATTCCTGTACAGGTTGCGGATTACCCATTTTTTATGTTGCATTTTGTGCTATGGAAGAATCGTGCCAAGTTTGCAATCATTATAAAAACAAGGGGTTGCGTTATGATGTTGGGTTTGGATAGCCAATTATAATTTTTATGCACCACTTGCGGGCACCAAAATGGTGCAGTGAGACCTTGGTGGTGCAATTGAGCTATCATCAACTAAACAATAGCCGGTAAACAACCGATAATTAACAATTATCGATCAATAATGATAACTAACTCTAACTTTATAGCCATAGTTCGATTTCATTTGGTGCAAACAGGCGTGTTTTGAAGGGAAGTAGGGTTAACGCAGCTGGCTGTCTTTGCTGCCCCGGCGATTGAACAGGCTGCTGGCAGCCTGTTTTTTATCCATTTCCGCCTGGCAGTTAACGCAGTAGCGCACTCCTTGCAGCGCCAGACGTCGGGCTTCGGGGATCTCTGTGCCACATTCCTGGCAATAGTGTTCGCTTTCGCCGTGGCCGAGCGCCTGGCGAGCACGTTGTACGGCATCATCTACCGTTGAGTCGATTTGATCCTGCACCGCGCCGTCCGCTGTCCATCCGCCTGCCATGCCCACCTCACTATTGAACCTGTGAATGCTTGCAATCCTGATTGGATCATCATCAGTGTAATCCAGCCTGTTTTTTATACAACTCGGCTTGCAGATAAAAAAACAGGCTGGGGCAAGGCCCACAACCTGTTGTTTCGCGCCAGGATGGCTGGTTTTATTCGATGTTGGATTCGATAAACCACAGGAATTTGTCCAGATCGCGCGATGCGGCGGTGAACATGTCTGCGGTGTCTTCATCCGGAACTTCCGTGATGGCTTGGCGGATGTCGTTGGCGACGGCTGCATAACGATCGGCCAGCGCTTTCAGGTGATCTTGCACGCTGTGAATATTGGTCGGATAGCTTTTCAGCGGGGTTTTGTCATTCACCACCTGTACCGTACCCAGCGCAACGCCACCGAGCTGTACGACACGTTCTGCAAAAGTATCCTGATGGTCGGTGATGGCGGTGCGGAAGCCGTCGAGCATTTCATGCACGGCAATAAAATTGGCACCACGCATGTTCCAATGCGCCTGCTTGGTGATCAACGACAGATCGATAAACTGCACAACCTGATGGTTCAGCGCCTTGATGGCGGCCTGCTTGGTTTTCTCATCCACATCATTGCGTGTGTACAACAGGTCAGAAGATTTCGTTTTCACCAGTTTAGCGGTACTCATAATAGATATCCTCTTCTTGATGGGTGTAATCCTATTTTGTTACGGGAGAAATTATAGCAGCTTAAATTTATTTTGCAGGACGAAAAGGGCGATTAAATAAATAGGTGATAACTGCTGGATATTTTCATCAGAAAGGCGTATGACATATTTGGCGATTCGTGAGATATTGATAATAAACGTTTTTTAAGCTTTTAGAGGGTAACGGTTGAGATCCCCCACTAATAATAGACACCGATTGAAGGGATATTTCAATGCGCAATTATTGCAGGGTGTTTCTGAACGTCGAAATAGGGATTATTTTCCCATTAATTCATATTGATAGCCAATTATCCTCAGGGTGTTCGCCGTAACTCTTTTTTGTACCATCACAGGTTGCAATGGATCGAGTCTCTGTTGAGTAAGGGCGCGGGTATTTTGACCGTATCGGTCTGCGTCTTGCCCTGGATAATATGCAGCGCAGCATGGCGACCTATTTCGTAATGCGGCAGTTGTACCGTCGAGAGCGGCGGTAAGAATAGCTCGCCAATGCCAACCATATTGTCGTAACCCACGACCGACACATCTTGCGGGATGCGCAGGCCCTGCGCCAGTAGCGTCTGATAGACCATAAAGGCGATACGATCGTTGCCGCAAATGACCGAGTCGAACATCGGATTACCCTGTTTGATATGTGCTAGCACAATGGCCGGGATATCAAGGTAGTGCTCATCGCCATGCTCCATATAGACATGCATGAGAGTGTCAGGGTTGATACCTGCTTGCCGGCAGGCGCGCTCCAATCCCTGACGGCGGCGCAAGGTGGCAAGATGGTGTTGTGGCAGATGCAGGCAGAGTGGTTGACGATTACCTGCTGCGAGCAGAGCCTGCACCGCCTCAAACTGGCCTTGTTCGTCGTCCGGAATATAGCTGGCTACGGGATCGTGCAAACTTTCACAGTTGGCCAGCACGCACGGGAGGGTGAGTAGTTTGGTCGGCAGTGGCACCTGACGTAGCCCCATGGTGGTGTAGATGATGCCGTCTGGCCGGTGTGAAAGCAGAAGGTCGACAATGGTATCTGGGTTATCGTCAGAGAACATATTTACCACGAAACTGTTCCAGCCATACGCCCGGGCGGTCTCTTCGATAGACAGAGTGATTTCCACCGAGAATGGCGTGGTCACAGTATCGAGGGCCAGCACCCCGATAGTATTCGGCGTGGCATGGGCGCCGCGTATTTTTTTCGCTGACAGGTCCGGAACGTAATTGGTCTCCTTGATGGCGACCTGCACGCGTGCCAGGGTCTCAGGCTTTAGCCTTTCTGGGCTATTGAGCGCGCGCGAAACCGTCATGAGCGACACATTGGCCAGTTTCGCCACATCCTTAAGAGAAGCCATATCTATTACTCCCGTCATTACCTTCAGGCAACAGGCTATACGACGACGTTGCTGATGTAAAAGGTTCAGCGGCTATTCTGTCGTAGAAATTAAAAGAACCGTAGCGAGTGATTTTTGATCATGATCTCATTTTTTTGATGTTAACGTTAACTTTTGTGATTAACATCATGAATCTCAGCAAAACGACAAGCGGTTTTTTACTTGTTAACGTTACCATGCGAGCATTATTCCAATACGAGAATGCCATAATGAAAGCGCATCACTCTCATAGCTACCCACTACTCAGTGCATTACTGTTTTTCTTTTTCGTGTCCTGGTCCTCAACTGGCTCTTTGCTCTCGATCTGGTTGCACCAGGAAGTGGGGCTGAAAGCGGGAGATACCGGTATTATCTACGCGGTGTTGTCCGTCTCCGCGCTATTGGCGCAAATCTGCTACGGCTTTATCCAGGATAAACTCGGCCTGCGTAAAAACCTGCTCTGGACCCTTACCGGGTTGTTAATCCTTTCCGGACCAGCCTATTTATTGTTTAGTTATCTGTTACAAATCAATATATTGCTCGGAAGTCTCTTCGGTGGGATTTATATCGGCATAACCTTTAACGGCGGTATCGGCGTGCTGGAATCGTATACCGAACGCGTGGCGCGCCAGAGCCAGTTCGAATTCGGTAAGGCGCGGATGTGGGGATCGCTGGGTTGGGCGGTAGCGACCTTCTTCGCAGGACTTCTGTTTAACATCAACCCGAAACTAAACTTCGCAGTCTCCAGCTGTGCCGGACTGGTGTTCTTTATCCTGCTTGCGCGGTTGCGGGTCTCTTCTGCACCGCACGCGATGCAGGAGGCGGTGTCCGGTGGCAAAGTGAAGCTGGATGACGTGCTGCGTCTGCTGACGCTACCCCGCTTCTGGGCGCTGGTGTTTTTCGTCATCGGTACCTGTATTTACGGCGTTTACGATCAGCAGTTCCCGGTTTACTTCTCTTCACAATTCGCCACGTTGCAGGAAGGCAATGCCATGTACGGTTACCTCAACTCGTTCCAGGTATTCCTCGAAGCCGCCGGGATGTTCTGCGCCCCGTGGTTGGTTAACCGCATCGGTGCGAAAAATGGCCTGATTTTCGCCGGGATGGTGATGGCGTTGCGTATGGTGGCCTCCGGGCTGGTCGAAGGGCCGCTGCTGATTTCCATCACTAAACTGTTGCACGCGGTAGAACTGCCGATTCTGCTGGTCGCTATCTTTAAATACAACAGCTTGAATTTCGACAAACGCCTGTCTGCCACCCTCTATCTGGTGGGGTTCGCCTGCACCAGCTCGGTTATCGCCTCGGTACTGTCGCCGCTGGCAGGCTATAGCTACGAAAAATACGGCTTTGCCCAGTCCTATCTGATTATGGGACTACTGGTGTTCTGCACCACCTTTATCTCCATCTTCCTGTTGCGCTCCAGTAAGTTATCTTCAGATCCTCTGATGTCGCAACCTTCCGCTATATGATTGAAAAGAGTAAAGACTATGACGTATTCAATATCCAAGGCTGAACAGGAACTGCAGGCTAAACGTGAAACGCTGAACTTGCGTTGGTATCCGCGCTACCACCTTGCCGCGCGCGCGGGCTGGATTAACGATCCTAACGGTCTGGTCTGGTTTGACGGTTGGTATCACGCTTTTTACCAGCATCATCCGTATTCCACGCAGTGGGGGCCGATGCACTGGGGCCATGCGCGCAGTAAAGATCTGGTTCATTGGGAGCACCTGCCGGTCGCGTTGGCTCCGGAAGGCCCGGAAGATAAAGACGGCTGCTTCTCTGGCTCGGCGGTTGTTGATGGCGATACTCTGGCGTTGATTTATACCGGGCATAAATTCCATGGCGACACCAGCGATGAGGCTAACCTTTATCAGGTGCAGTGTCTTGCGACTAGCCGCGACGGGGTCTGCTTTGAGCGTCAGGGGATCGTGGTAGATACTCCGCCGGGTCTGCACCATTTCCGCGATCCTAAGGTGTGGCGTGAAGGGGATAGCTGGTACATGATAGTCGGCGCTCGCGATGGCGAGACCGGCCAGGTGCGCCTGTACCGTTCGGACGACCTGCATCAGTGGCACGATGCAGATGTCCTTGATGAGGCGGAAAAAGAGATGGGCTATATGTGGGAGTGCCCAGATTTCTTCACCCTCGGGGATAAACGCATCCTGATGTTTTCTCCTCAGGGGATGGCGGCTGGAGGTTTCAACAACCGTAATCTGTTCCAGAGCGGCTATCTGCTCGGTGAATGGCAGCCGGGGCAGCCGTTTGTTCGCAAAAGCGAGTTTATTGAACTCGACCACGGCCACGATTTTTATGCACCGCAAAGCTTCCTGACTCCCGATGGCCGCCGCATCGTTATCGGCTGGCTGGATATGTGGGAATCGCCGTTGCCCGAACAGCAAGATGGCTGGGCGGGAATGCTCTCTCTTCCGCGAGAACTGAGCCTCGGCGCAGATAACCGTCTGCAAATGCGTCCGGCCAAAGAGGTAGAAGGTCTGCGCGGCGCATGGTTCCCATGGCCAGTGAGTACGTTGAAAAATCAGCAGACCACGATGGTAGAAAACTGCGAAGCGATGGAGGTGATCCTAAACTGGGATTGTGCTAACAGCAGCGCAGAACAGTATGGCATCAGCTTCGGCGAGGGGCTGCGCGTTTATGTCGATGCGCAGATGCAGCGTCTGGTTCTGGAGCGCAGTTATCCGCAGTATGGCCTTTGCGGGGTACGTAGCGTACCGTTGACAGCCGGAGCATCGCTGAAACTGCGGTTGTTCTTTGATAGCTCCTCCGTGGAAGTTTTTGCTAATGATGGCGAAGCGTGCCTCAGCAGTCGTATTTACCCGGACGCTGCGCGCCGTGAGCTAATGCTATTTGCCTGGAGCGGTTCGGCCTCCCTATCAGATGCGGGGGCCTGGCAGCTCGAATAATCTATTTATATGTCAGGGATGTGGTAAATAAAGTATTGCGCATGCGGGTACCGCATCCCGAACGATTTAAAGCATAGATTTAAATGTGTTAACAACCCGTTTGTCATAGCGGGTGGATAATTATTGTCTTCATCATCGAGTTTCACCCATAAATATAAATTAAATAATAATGGATTAACGATGAAAAATAATGATGGTTTACAGGTAAAAAAAGTCCGGGTCGGCTGTTTGCTCACGTTTTTAGCAAGCGCTTGCGCGAACGCTCAAGCACCGCTATCTATCGAGGAGCGTTTGGCGCACCTGGAACAGCGACTGAAAGAGACCGAGCAGCGGGCCGTCCGTGCGGAGACGGAGATTCGTGCGCTGAAACGGCAGGACAAACCGGTAACGGTGGCCAGCGCGACGCCGACCGAACCGGCATTACGGCTTAATGACTATGGCGAATTAAAATTCTATGGTGACGTTGAGTTTAATATGGATGGCGCTAGCCGTACCGGCAGCCTGACCTCGTTGAAAACCAGCGCTAATAAAAACTGGGCGCCAGGCGATAAAGAACGCTGGGATATTAACGGGCGTATATTGCTTGGCTTTGATGGATTACGTAAAGGGTCGAATGGGAAATATGCCGGTTTCAGCGTACAGCCGCTGGCGGATATGAATGGCAAAATGAATCTTGATGATGCGGCATTTTTCTTCGGCCAGCAAGATGACTGGAAGATTAAAATGGGTCGTTTTGAGGCCTTTGATATGTTTCCGCTTAATCAGGATACCTTTATTGAATATTCTGGTAATACGGCCAATGACCTGTATTCCGACGGCTACGGTTACATTTACATGATGAAAGAGGGGCGCGGGCGCAGCAGCAGCGGCGGCAACTTCCTGCTCAGTAAAACACTTGATAACTGGTATTTTGAAGTGAATACGCTGGTGGAGGACGGCAGTTCGCTGTTTGTCGACCAGAACTATCACGGCAACGCGCTGGATAGCCGTAAAAACGTGGTTTACGTGCGCCCTGTTGCCGCGTGGCAATCCGGCGAGTGGTCGGTGGCTGCAGCGCTGGAGAGCAACCTCGTTAATAATGCCTACGGCTATCAGAATCAGCAGGGCATTTGGGTCGACCAGTCCAGGCGTACCGGCTACGGTATGACCATGAGCTGGAATACGCTGAAAACCGATACGCAGAACGGGGCGGTGGTGAACCTGAGCACCGCATATCTTGATGCGACGGATGAAAAGAACTTCAGCGCCGGTATCAATGCGCTATGGCATCGCGTTGAGCTGGGCTATATCTACGCGCATAACAAAATCGACCGTTTCAATATGAACAGTGTGAATGCTGACTGTGACAGCGATTGCGCGATCCTGGCACCGGGAAACTACGATATTCACACCATTCATACCTCCTGGCAACTGCCGAATATTATGGATATGCCAAACTTTAATACCTACCTAGGGGCTTATGCTTCCTGGCTGGATGCTTCGACGATAAATCCAGGTGACACCGATATGCGCTATGGCATGAGGGTGCGCTTCAAATATTTATTCTAAAATTGGGTGGTTAAGGAAACACTATGAAACTGTGGACAATTGGCGATGCGGTAATCGACTTATTACCTCAGCCAGATAGGCAATATAAAGCTTGTGCTGGTGGTGCGCCGTTAAATGTTGCTGTGGGTGCAGCTCGTTTGGGATGTGATTGTGGTTTTATTGGCAGAGTCGGTGATGACCCATTTGGCCACTTTCTCCAGCAAACTCTCTATTCAGAGGGAGTCGCAACGCAGTATATACAATTTGATGAGCACTATCATACCAGTACCGTGCTGGTAGCGCTGGGGGATGATGGCGATCGCAGTTTTACATTTCTGGTAAATCCTTCTGCCGACCAGTTTTTATCCTCTAAAAATCTACCCGATTTTGAGGATGATATATTGCACTTTTGTTCGTTGGCTCTGGTTGCCAAGCAGAGCCGGGAGACCTTGGTCAAGGCGATGAGCTTAATAAAGCAACGCGGTGGCATGTTGAGCTTTGATGTCAACCTGCGGGAGACAATGTGGGAAAACCCACAGGAGATGCTGGCAACGGTAACGCAATTTGCTAATCAGTCCGATATTTTAAAACTTTCAGAAGAAGAATTATACTGGATAACCGGTACTACTCATGATGAAAAAGCGTTGGAAATACTAAAGAGATTTCCTTCTAGCCTCAAAATTGTCACCTGTGGTATCCAAGGGGCTATTGTCTTATGGCAAGACTTGGTCATACACGTAGACTCGTACAAGGTGAACAGTTTAGATACGACGGGGGCAGGAGATGCCTTTATCGCTGGGCTATTGGCAAATATCTCTCTTGGAAATGGTTTGCTTGATTTTGAACAATTAAAATTAGCCCTGACGCAAGCCAGCGCCTGTGGCGCGCTGGCGACGACACAAAAAGGAGCTTTGTCAGCATTACCCGATGCGGAGGGGGTTAAACGTTTTATTGGATCTGAACGTAGACTGACATTTAAGGTTAATTCTATAAACCTTCTTGAGTGAAATGCAGCAGACCTATTGTAATATAAGATGTCTATAAGTCAGTTAAAATGGATATCGTCGGAAAGCATGAAAATTAACGTGGTGGGCACCAGCGGCAGCGGTAAAAGCACCGTTGCCCGCCAATTGGCGCAAAAGCTAGCCGTACCTTATATCGAGATGGATAAGCTTTACTGGCGGCCAAACTGGCAAGGTGCCTCGGATGACGAGTTTTTGCATCTGGTCGAACAGGCGTTGGTATCAGCCCCTGCGGGGTGGGTATTGGATGGCAACTATACCCGGACCAAAGCCGTGAAATGGCGGGACGTTGATTGGGTTGTCTGGGTTGACTACGGACTCTGTCGCACGCTGTGGCAGGCGGTTCGCCGCGCAGCGGTGCGGGCTTGGCACCAGACTGAGCTATGGCCCGATACTGGCAATTGCGAGAGCTTTCGCCGGTCTTTCTTTAGCCGTGAGTCGATCATCCTGTGGACCCTCAAAACCTACCGCAAGAATCGTATAAAGTATCTGGCAGAGCAGCAGGATGCCGCCAATCGCCATATTCGTTTTATCCAACTGCGCTCTCCGGCGGAAACCGCGGCTTTTCTGGCTAGCCTCTGCTAGGGAGCTTTATTCGATTCAGCTTTTTATGTTCACTAGGTATGGAACTCGGTCTAAGCTGAACTTGCTTCAGCTATAAACATGATCTTTATCTGATTAATTTGTTAGATATGATTCAGTATTCATAATTTTTCCCGCTATAAGTCACGCAAATTTTGTTTTTTCCATGCTCATTGTAGAAAAAGTGACCCTCATCGCATTTTAAAATGGGCTAAGAACTTAGTTTGTGATGGTTTTGCTAAAACCATTCAGCTAACCAGGAAGGAACAATAAATGAACAAGCTTACTGTACTTTCGCTCGCTATCTCCTTGATTTCTGGCTATGCCGGTGCTCAAACTATCGTATTGACCGACAGTGAGAACGGTATTGAACTTGGCAATTGGCGGATTGACAGCTCACAGCTGAAAATTCCCGCTCCACGTTTCAGCCTGCAACAGCAAGTCTTGCACGGTGGCAAGCAAGAGGGATCGAAAGTCCTTACCCTGACGAGTGAGGGGTTGACCATCACTCTTAGCCCAACGCGCGGTATGGATATTCTGCATGTCAACGGTTCCGGCGTAAGGCTGGGGTGGGATTCGCCGGTGACCGAAGTGGTCAATCCGGCTTATATCAACCTGGAGAGTCGCAACGGGCTGGGTTGGCTTGACGGCTTTAACGAAATGATGGTGCGCTGCGGCTACGAATGGACCGGGCATCCGGGCGTAGAGAACGGCACACTGTATACGTTACATGGCCGTGCAGGAAATACTCCGGCTTCCAAGGTGGTGGTGGATATTGCTGAAAAAGCGCCGTATGAAATCCGTATCCGCGGCCTGCTGAAAGAGAATACCTTTAAGAAAAGTAATCTGGAAACCTGGACTGAGCTGCGTTACGTTCCCGGCACGCAGCAGTTTACGGTTCACGATCGTCTAACCAATCATGCTGATTATCCGCGTGACTATCAGATTATTTATCACAGTAACTTCGGTAAGCCGCTGCTGGAAGAGGGAGCCGTGTTCAGTGCGGCAATCAAGGAGATTTCTCCGTTTAATGATTATGCCAAGGGCGGTTTGAAAGACTGGCATACTTACCAGGGGCCTACCAAAGGCTTCGATGAGATGGTGTTCAACATCGTGCCTTACAGTGATCCGCAAGGAAAAACCCTGGCGATGATGAACAACAAGAAAGGGGATCGGGGAGTGGCAATGGGTTTTGATACCCGCCAGTTACCGGTTTTGACGTTGTGGAAAAACACGGATACTGAACGTCAGGGCTATGTTACCGGGATCGAGCCAGGGACCAGCTATGCGTACCCGATAAAAATCGAACGTGAGCAGGGGCGAATCAAACAGTTACAGCCCGGAAAGAGTACCGATTTCGAGCTGACTTACACTTTGCTGAAAAATGCTGAACAAGTAAAAGAGTACCAAAACAGGATAAAAACGCTGCAAGGTGACCGTGCCGTTAAACTGGTCGATACTCCAATTGCGGTGGAATAGCGTCTGGTGAGGGGGAGGCCGGTCAAGCGACCGGCTCTTTAGCGTCAAAGCAGCAGTTCGTAGTGGACTTTCACCACCACTTTCTTGATGTTTTTTGATCCAGCTATCTGGCATCCGGGCTTGTGTGGCTCCAATGGGAAAAAGATCACGTACATGCCCGGCGTAAGATTCAGGGTTTGCGCGCCGCGTTTGATATCCAGCCATTGCAGATCTTTGCTTTCATCGTAAGGATCGTTGCTTTCCCAACTGTCTGGCAGGCCAAAATCGATCCGCTCTTCGCCGCCGATCAGGATCTGGATATCCAGATACTCCTGGTGAAGCTCGGCGCGTTTGCTTTCTGCTGGCTCCGTCATTAGCTCCATCACGTTCATAAACACCCGATCACCATCGATCTCGTGCCGGCCCAACGGCAGGTTAGGCAAATCATACTGACGTACGGTATTGAGGATATTGGCTAAAGCGGGTGAGAGACCACGCCCGAAGCGGGGGTTGTACAAACTGCCATAGATCATCCTGATTCTCCCTAATAAATAAAAGACCTGCTGAGAGTATGTCTATTATTGTTCAGGAAAAAAGTTAACTGGCTTGCAATCATACAACCTTTTGAGCGAGGCGCCGGAGGCTTGCTGCCAGGCGCCAGCGGGCTCACGAGAGGCTTTCAACTTTTGGCTTGGGTTTGATGGTTAGCGTGGCCCCCATCGAGGCGGTAATGATGGCGGCCAATGCCAACCATTGCGTTTGGTTTAGGTGTTCGTTGAGGAAGATCATGCCGGAAAGGGCGGCCATTGCCGGTTCCAGACTCATCAGGGTGCCAAAGGTACGGGCGGGGATCTTGGGTAACGCGATAATTTCCAACGAGTAAGGCAACGCGGTAGACAGCACCGCGACGGCCAACGCTACCGGTAGAATATCCACGTTCAACAGCGCACTGCCGGTTTGCCAGGCACCGATCGGGCAGAATACGATGGCGGCGATCAATGACCCCACGGCTACGGTGCCCGGTCCGTGATCTCCCCCGGCCTTCTGGCCGAAAATAATGTATATCGCCCAGCAGGCACCGGCACCCAACGCACAGGCTGCCCCCACGGGATCGATACTGCCCATATCGTGGCCAAGCGGCAGCAGAAACCACAATCCGGCAATCGCCAGCGCCACCCAGATAAAATCGATCGGGCGGCGGGAAGAGAACATTGCCACCGCCAGCGGACCGGTAAACTCCAGCGCCACCGCAATGCCCAGTGGCACCGTGCGTAATGAAAGATAAAACAGGTAGTTCATTGCCCCCAGTGACAGACCATAGATCAGCAATGGCAACCGGCTACCGGCGGCGAAACGCATGCGCCACGGACGGAAAATGATAAACAGGATCAGCGTACCGATGCTCAGGCGTAGGGTGGTGATGCCTTCGGCACCCGCCAGCGGGAACAGGCTTTTGGCTAATGAAGCCCCGCTCTGGATCGAGATCATTGCAATGATCAGTAAACACACGGGCACCAGCGTGGAAGACGCTTTAGTGGTTACAGACGAAGACATCCTTTCTGGCCTTATGGAGCTCCCCAACGTCTGGGAAGGTATTGAGTACAGGTGTTGCACAGTGTAAAGGAATTGGCAGCAAGGTGTTGGCGAAAAACGGGGGGCCGAGTTGAATCTGTCAAAAATATGCGCCAACTTGGTTCAAGCAAGCAATAAGTGCGCTTTTTTTAAGAGTATTCTGGAACTCGGATAGGTGATTCGCGTCACAAAAAGGAGTATAATTCGCGAAAAATGTAGGGAAATTAGCATGCTATAGTGTTCTTGAAATCTTCTGTTACACGATACAAAGATTTAGACACTCATTTAAAGGCAGAGTTTCACGCTAATTTTTGCTATATTTTCAATGTATGAGAAATTGAAGCACTTTAATAATAAAACGCGTTTGAGGTGGTTATGAAAAAAATTGCATGTCTTTCCGCAGTAGCAGCTTGTGTATTGGCCGTAACAGCAGGTACCGCATTTGCTGGTGAGAGCACCGTGTCCGCTGGCTATGCCCAGGGCGATCTCCAAGGCGTTGCCAACAAGGCCGACGGTTTCAACCTGAAGTACCGTTACGAGTACGACAACAGCCCACTGGGTGTGATCGGTTCTTTCACCCATCTGGAAAAGAACGGTTCTGAAGACGGCTTCTACAACAAAGCACAATACAACTCCATCACTGCCGGCCCGGCTTATCGTTTCAACGATTGGGCGAGCATCTACGGTGTGATCGGTGTGGGCTATGGTAAATTCACTTCCAACGCTCAAAACGGTACTGACAACAACAACACCAGCGACTACGGCTTCACCTACGGTGCTGGTCTGCAGTTCAACCCAATGCAACAGGTTGCTCTGGACGTGGGTTACGAGCAGAGCCGTATCCGCAGCGTTGACGTTGGCACCTGGAACGTGGGCGTAGGTTACCGCTTCTAAGATTTCCCCATGCTTTCGGGCATGAGCGCGTGGCCTTGCTGGCCATGCTCAATGAAAATCCGCCTCTTAGGGGCGGATTTTTTTTGCCAGTAACAGATTGAAACTGCAGACAAACGTGTTAATCCATCGATTTATTTGGCTTGCCCAATACCGTGGTCGGTTGCAATGAAAAACGCGCCGTACGGGGATCGCGCTCATATCCCTGCGGCTCGGTCAGCAGCCCATAGAGCTCTGGCCGACGGCCGTGGATCCAACGCCGCCCGCTGCTCATGGGGATTAAGCTCAGATCCAGATCGGCGGTGACCATGGCGTCCTGCGCCGCCCAGGTCTCTGACAGGATACGGCCATAAGGGTCCAGCAGCATCGCATTGCCGGTACGCACTTCATCATCGTCTCGCCCTACGCCGTTGCTGAACAAAATAAACAGGCCATTATCATGGGCGCGAGAAGGCAGCCAGCGCAGTAGCCAACCGCGGCCAGTTTCGCCGCGAAAAGCCTCTTCGATAGCCGTCGGATTTTCTTTACGTTGCTGCCATAGAGCCAGCGGTATCGGCTTCATTCCGTGCGGGCTGCGTGAATTTGTCCCCCCGGTTTGGTGAGGCGCGAACAGAATATCGGCACCCAGCAACGTGGTGGCACGGGCGTTCTCCACCAGGTTGTTGTCCCAGCAGATCAGGATCCCCATGCGTACCCCCCAAGGGGTGTCAAACACGGTATAACTATCGCCTTTAGCGATTAGCGGGTGTTCAAAAGGATGGAGCTTGCGGTGCACATGGGTTTGGCCATCCGGCAGGCAAACCGCATAAGCGTTGTACAGCTGGCCGTCTTCACCCTGCTCAATCAATCCAACGCCGATGGCCATCTGGTACCGTTCTGCCAGTGGGCGGATGCGCGCCAACGAAGGACTGGTGGCGATAGGTTCAGCTAAAGCGGTGATTTCGCTGTCGGCCAGATGGCGTACGTGCCAGTAGCCGGTAATGCACATTTCCGGGAAAGCGAGGACCTGCACGTTATCGGCGGCGGCCTGGGCGATAAAGTCTTCCATAACGCCGAGATTGTAGTTCTTGTCGTTGGCGCGGTGTTGAAATTGTACCGACGCAGCACGAAGGGTCGTGGTCATAGCAAGCTCCTGTGGGGTTTTTTGTCCGTTAATTACAGCAGCCGTATCGATTACTGTATAATCAATTAAAATCCTCTTTTGATAACCTAATGGAATGGATAATCGTCAACTACGTGCCTTTGTTGCCTTGGCCGAACTGGGGCGCTATCACCTGGCTGCTGAGCGGCTGTGCATCACCCAGCCCGCGTTGAGCAAGCAAATTCAAGCCATCGAACTGCAGTTGGGCACCCGCCTGTTTGAACGGGGCCGGCAAGGTGCACAACTGACTGCCAACGGTACAGCTCTCCTCCCCAGAGCGCGGGAATTATTGACCCATTACCAGCAGTTTCATCTTTATGCGTTGCAGGTAGTGAAGGGGGAAACCGGGCGTCTGGCCTTAGGCTTTGGGCTTTCCAGTTTTCATCTGGCCCCGCAACGGGTGGCAGCTTTTCGCCAGCGCTTTCCGACGGTGGTGGTGGGCCTGGAGGATCTTCCTTCGGAACGGCAATACCAATTGTTGCTAAGTGGCGATCTACAGGCTGGCTTTGTGCGTTTGCCCGTTGTTGCTCCTCTGCAGGCACTGCCTTTGCTGAACGATCGGCTGGTGCTGGCCGCACCGCGAACGATGGCGTTGCAGGAGGAGAACCTGTTGGCGGATTTCCACCGTTTGCCTCTGTTGCAGTTGGAACCTTCGCGTGGCCGAGGGTTGAGTGAGCAAGCGCTGCGTTTTATTGCCGCTCAGGGGCTGCGGGCAAACGTGGTGCAGCAGGCAGAGGACATCCAAACCTTGCTGGCGCTGGTGGCGGCGGGGATAGGCGTGGCGCTGTTGCCACATAGCATTGCGTTTATTGCCCCGGCTGGGGTCGACATTCTGCCGTTGAGCGGCGAGCAGACGCAGTGGCAGGTTGGGCTGGCGTGGAACCCGCAGCGGCCTGATGCGCTACGGGATAATTTTATCCAGGATATCTTGGACTCAGAGCGGTCGGTATAACACCACCGTTGGCAGTTGGTGGTATTCGCTGCGGTGGCTTGCCACAAAGCCGACTTTTTTCGCCAGGCCAAGCGAAGGGCGGTTATCCGGCGAGATGATACAAACGACTTTGTCCTGTGAGAAATTCTCTTTGGCCCAGACCAGCGCGGCGTTCAAGGCTTCGGTAGCATAGCCTTTACCGTGTGCAGCCGTGATCAGCGTCCAGCCCATTTCGGGGACATCGAGTGCGGGTTGAATATCTCGGTGAAAATCGGCGAAGCCAATGCCGCCAATATACCTGCCGCTGTTTTTCTCCCGCACCGCCCAGTAGCCGTAACCCAGCAATTTCCAGTGACCGATATAGCGTAACAGGCGGCCCCAGCTGTCCTCCTTGTCGCGTGGCGTACTGCCGATATAGCGCACCACCGCAGGATCGGCCCACATGGCGGCCAAATCGTCAAAATCTTCCAGCCGGTGGGCATCCAGGATCAGACGTTCGGTGATCAAGGTGGGGGCAACGGTGTGAATGGTCATGGCTCGCTTCCTGAACAAGAGAAAAGGCGCTGCCGGAGCAACGCCTCAAGATACTCACCACTGTAGCCGAACTGCTTCGGCTCTAGCAATACCGGGAAGTTACACTACCAGCCACAGCAGCCAGGTAAAGACGAAGCCACTTAAACCGAGCAGGGTGGTTAATACCGTCCAGGTTTTCAGGCCATCGGCCACTGACAGGCCAAGGTATTTGGTGACAATCCAGAAGCCGGAGTCGTTAACGTGGGATAACCCCAGACCGCCAAAGCAGGTGGCGAGCGTGACCAACACTAGCTGCATCGGGTTAAGCCCGATAACCGCTTCGGACAGCAACCCGCCGGTCGTCAGAATGGCGACGGTAGCCGACCCCTGCGAGGCACGCAGTGCCAGCGAGATGATAAACGCAGCCGGGATTAACGGCAGGCCAATGGTGGTCAGCACATCTGCCAGCGCTTTACCCACGCCAGACTCGACTAGCACCTTGCCAAACACTCCGCCCGCACCGGTAACCATAATGACTACTGCCGCTGTCGGTAACGCGCCGCCCATCACATCGCTGGTGTGTTGCAGGCTCCAGCCGCGACGGATAGCCAGCAGATAGAACGCCAACACCAGGGCGATCATTAACGCTACGCCCGGTGAGCCGATTAATGACAAGGCATCACGCAGCGCTGAACCTGGTGGCAGCATGGTGGCAGAAACGGTACCCAGCATAATGATGGCGATAGGGATCACGATCAGCGCGGTAATCAACCCGGCGCTCGGCGGATTGATCCGATCGCTGAGTGGGGCTTTGCCCTCTGGTGCTGGCTCAGGGGCTGCCAGTTGCAACTGTTCCAACACCTCAATGGAGAGGGGGTAGGCTTTACGGTTGAGATATTTTGCCGCGAAGTAACCGATAACGCCCACCGGGATACAGATGACCAGGCCGATAATGGTCAGCCAACCGATATCGGCATTCAACAGCCCCGCCGCCGCGACCGGGCCTGGATGTGGTGGCAGAGCAACGTGGACCGTCAGCATCACACCGGCCATTGGCAAGCCAAACTTCAACGGTGAGACTTTAGCCACTTTGGCAAAGCCATAGATGATCGGGGCCAGGATGATAAAGCCGACGTCGAAAAACACCGGAATGCCCAGGACGAATGCGGCACTGGTTAGCGCGGCAATGGTGCGCTTTGGCCCCAGCGCTTTGCTGAAACGCTGCGCCAGGGATTCTGCGCCGCCCGAATGTTCGATCATTCTACCCAGCATGGCACCCAGGCCGATGATAATGGTCACCGAGCCGAGTACACCGCCCATCCCGGCGGTCATCACTTTCATGACTTCACCGGTTGGGATCCCGCTGGCAAGCGCGACCAGTAGACTAACGACCAGCAGGGCGACAAACGGCTGAACCTTCGCCTTGATGACCATCAATAGCAGCAGTACGACACCCAGTACGGCAATGATCAGTAGCATAGTTGGAGACATAGCATAGCCTTTAATTCAGGTAAGAGTCCGGCACCGCGATCGCCTTGGGGCGATACGGGTGCGTTTATTTTTTATGTTATTGAAACTGGTGTTGGCGCTACGAGTGCTTGATTACAGGTAAGGTTTCACCCAACCCAGACCCGCCGTCGTTTCTCCACGAGGTTTATATTCACAACCGATCCAGCCTTGGTAGCCCACCTTATCCAACTGGGCGAATAGCCAAGGATAATTCAGCTCACCGTCATCGGGTTCATTACGGTCTGGCACCGAGGCGATCTGGATATGGGCATAGCGCCCGGCAAGCGTTGCAATCAGATTGCCGATATTGCCGTCCACCAGCTGCGCGTGGAAGAAGTCGAACTGAATAAATACGTTCGGGCGATCGATGGCGGCCACCAGCTCTGCCGCCTGATGCTGGCTGGAGAACAGGTAGTTGGGCTTGATCGGTGGGCTGAGCGCTTCGATCAACACCTTGATGCCGTGAGGGGCAAAGGCGTCGGCGGCGTAACGGATATTGCTGATAAAGGTTTCCCGATAGCGGGCAATATCTTCCCCTGGCGGCACTACGCCAGCCATCACGTGAACGCTAGGGCACTTGAGGGCGATGGCATATTCCAGAGCGCGATCGATATCCGCACGGGCATCCTGCTCGCGGCCTGGCAATGCCGCCAGCCCCCATTCGCCTGCGCCCACATCGCCCGGCGCGGTATTGAACAACACCTGCTGTAGACCATTTTGTTGCAGTTTATCCGCCAGTAGATCGGCAGGGTAATCATAAGGGAACAGGAACTCTACCGCTTTAAATCCGGCCGCCGCAGCGGCATCAAAACGATCCAGAAACGAGTGCTCGGTAAACATCATTGATAAATTGGCAGCAAATTTTGGCATGGTTCAGCTCCGTAACTCGGCAATTTCATCATCGGTTAAATAGCGAATTGGGCGGTTGCCGAGGGTGAAAATCAGCTTGGCCGCATCTTCCATTTCTTCGGTATTGTTCGCGGCTTCCCGCAGGCTCTCACCGGTGACCACGGGGCCGTGGTTCGCCAACAGGAAAGCCTTGTAGCTTGGGGCCAGCTTGCCCAGATCTTCCGCCAGCCGCAGATCGCCGGGGCGGTAGTAAGGCACCACCGGCACCTGGCCGACGCGCATCACCACATAAGGGGTGAACGGCTTGATGGCGTTTGCAGTATCCAGCCCTTGCAGACAGGAAAGCGCGGTCAGATAGGTGCAATGCAGGTGCACTACCGCCTTGCACGCCGGGTTGTTCTGGTACAGCGCGCGGTGAAAGCTGATCTCTTTCGAGGGCTTGTCGCCAGAAATCCATTCACCACTCAGGCTGACTTTCGACAGCTTGTCTGCCTGCAACTCCCCCAGGCAGGAGCCTGTTGGGGTGGCCAGCAGGGTACCGTCTGGCAACAACAGCGAAAGGTTGCCTGCTGAACCGGTAGCGTAGCCGCGCTGGAAGAACGAAGCCCCCAGGCGCACCATCTCTTCCCTTGCCAGCCGTTCAGTGTCAGCGGTCATCGTCATACTGAAAACTCCGTTTGTGCTCTGGCGAAAAAGTTTTCATCGCCGAAGTTGCCCGATTTCAGGGCCAGTGATACCGGTTGTTCGATTGCGCGTACCCAAGGCACGCCTGGAGAAATACAAGGGCCGATATGGAAGCCGCGGATCCCCAATGCCTGGGTGACCACGCCAGAGGTTTCACCACCGGCGACGATAAAGCGGCTGAAACCCTGTTGTTGCAGGCGTTTAACCACATCGGCAAACAGGGCTTCTACCGCCTGGCTGGCGGCTTCGGTGCCGTATTGCTGCTGGGTTCGTTGAAGTTGCTCCGGTTCGGCGGTGGCATACAGCAATGGGGCCAGTGGCTTTGCGGCCTGCTGTTCTACCCAGGAACTTAGCTCGGCTGCGTAGGCGCTGCGATCGCCTGCGGTGATACAGCGCGAAACATCAACACTCTGTGCCGGAGCCTGTTGGCGGTAGCGTGCTACCTGCTTGTTGGTCATGGTGGAGCAGGAGCCGGAAAGGACCACGGCTTTCTTCCCCTGTGGTGCTCCGGCAGATTGGGCTTTTTCCTGGCCCGGCTGCGCCCATTGGCGGGCAATGCCGATCGCCAGCCCTGAACCTCCGGTGACCAACTTCATGGTTTTCAGCGCTTCGCCCTGTGTCAGCAGATGCTGTTCGTTCAGGGTATCCAATACCACGTAGCGCACGCCAAGCTGTGCCAGTTGTTGCAGTTTTTCCTGCACTGCACCGGCGCCACGATCCATCTCTGCCGCGTTGACCAGCCCGCAACGCCCGCTGGCCTGAGCCTCCATCAGCCGCATCAGATTACTGTCGGTCATTGGCGTCACCGGATGGTTGCGCATACCGGACTCCGACAGCAACTGGTCCATCACGAACAGATAGCCTTGATAGACCGTGCGGCCATTTACCGGTAGCGCAGGGGAAATCACCGTTTGCTGTTCGCCAAGCGCATCGAGCAAGGCGTCAGTAACCGGCCCGATATTGCCCTGGGCTGTGCTATCGAAGGTAGAACAGTATTTAAAGTAGAACTGGCGGCAACCCTGGCGCTGTAGCCAGGCTAAAGCCTGCAACGACTGCTCGACCGCCTGGTCGACCGGGCAGGAGCGCGATTTCAGGCTGATCACCACCGCCTGCGAGTCGACAGGGGTATCATCCTGCGGTACGCCATTGAGCTGGACCGTAGGTAAACCGTTTTCCACCAGGAAGCTGGCGATATCGGTGGCACCGGTAAAGTCGTCTGCAATCACTCCGAGTAACATTATGAGTTCTCCTTATTCTTTGGCAGTTCGATCCCGGCGAAGATCTTGATCACCGCGCTGTCATCTTCCTTGCCGAAACCTGCGTTGCTGGCGGAGGTGAACATGTTGAACGCCGTGGAGGCCAATGGCAGCGGGAAGTGCAGCGCTTTGGCGGTATCGGCCACCAGCCCAAGATCCTTGACGAAGATATCTACCGCAGATTTTGGTGAGTAGTCGCCATCGACCACGTGGCGCATACGGTTCTCAAACATCCAGGAGTTACCCGCGGCGTTGGTGACCACATCGTACATCACGTCCAGCGGGATACCGGCGCGTGCGGCCAGCGCCATCGCCTCAGCACCGGCGGCAATGTGTACGCCTGCCAACAATTGATGGATGATCTTGACCGTTGCCCCCAGGCCGATCTCGTCGCCAATGCGGTACACTTTCCCGGCGACGGCATCCAGCACCGGTTGCAACTGGGCAAAGGTGCTCTCACTGCCCGAGGCCATCACGGTCATTTGGCCAGCCGCGGCCTTGGCTGCACCGCCGGAAACCGGGGCATCCAGCATCGGCAGGTTATACGCCAACAGTTTCTGTTCGATCTCCTTGGCATCCGCAGCAGCAATGGTGGATGACACCATCACCGGCGTATTGGGTTTCAACTGTGCCGCCAGGCCGTTATCCCCGAACAGGATCTGTTTTACCTGGTTGGCATTAACCACCAACAGCAGCACCGCATCCAGTTCGTTTGCAAAGTCTGCTGCGCTGGTGGCGGCCTGTTTGGCACCGGCTTGCTTTAGCGCCGCCAGTGCCTGAGGGTTGAGATCGACGCCATAGGTAGTCAGCCCGGCATTGATGCAGGACGTTGCCGCGCCCATGCCCATTGAACCTAAACCGACGATACAAACTGCGTAGTTTCCTGGTTGTGCCATGATGCACCTCTGTTAATTTTAGTGATTATTTGTTTTGATGTGTTAAATGTAAGCGTTATTGACGCGGATATCGGTGATCACCTTCACAATTATTAACAATGCAACAGACGGTCGAAAAAACGGTTACGCTTGCTAACATAATGCTTTTAAATGTTTTTTATGTTTATGACTGACTTCACAGCCTGAAAAGCTTTACTACCGTCGCACGAAAATTGACGTAAAATCACAATTATTATCATCGTAGTCACAGAGGGGGAACCGTGATACCTGTTGAACGCCACCAACAAATTTTGGCGCTGGTGTCCGAGCGCGGCGCAGTCAGCATAGCTGAACTGACCGAAAGGCTCGGGGTCTCACACATGACCATCCGGCGCGATCTGCAAAAACTGGAAGAGCAGGGCAGCGTACTGCCCGTTTCTGGCGGTGTGCAGTCGGCCGAACGAGTGGCGATTGAGCCTTCGCATCAGGATAAGGAAGGGATGTTCAGCCAGCAGAAAGCTGCCATTGGGCAACTGGCCGCGCGGCAGATCCCGGCCAACAGCTGCATCTACCTGGATGCAGGCACCACCACGTTGGCCCTGGCTCGTCAGCTCGGCGATCGTGACGATATCACCGTGGTGACCAACGATTTTGTTATTGCCGCCTATCTGCTGGAACATAGCCAGTGCAAGCTGATCCACACCGGCGGTACGGTATGCCGGGAAAACCGTTCCTGCGTGGGGGCCGCTGCGGCTCAGGCTTTACGTAATCTGTTTATCGATCTGGCGTTTATCTCTGCTTCTTCATGGAGTATGCGTGGTTTGTCTACCCCGAACGAGGATAAGGTGGTGGTGAAAAACGCCATCGTTGAGGCCAGCCGCCGTCGCATTTTGCTAAGTGATACGTCCAAATATGGCAAAGTGGCCACCTATCTGGCGCTGCCGATTTCGGTCTTTGAGGTGATCATCACTGACGATCACCTGCCGGAAGCGGCGCGTGAGGCGATTACGCAGGCAAATATTACGTTGCTTACTGCGATGCAGTGACTTTCAATCCCGCCAATCTGATAAACACCGGGGTGGTTATCGCTGCCCCAAGATCGTGGCTACAGACTCCACAGCAGATAATCCAGGCATTGAGCCGCAATAATTCCATCACGTCCAGGTGCCAGCCGGTGGCACCGTCAGCCCGCTACTACATAATATTTACCTATAAAAAGTTAATGAGTTATTTTTATGGATTCACCTTAATGCGGTGCTGATATACACCCTAATGAGTATGGTTAATACCAGGTTATATCGCTATGTAAAGTCAGTGTCATGCCAAGGCGGTTATCTGGCAGAGTGACAGGTTAAAACCATTGATTTAAATGATAAAGGTTATCAACGCTAGCCGAAAACATCGACTTTCCCAGTCCTGTAAGATCTTAGTGATGGTTAAATCTGCGATATTTTTACATTAAAACAGGCTCTGCAAGGTGTTTTGGTGAATTTTTTCGCTAAAAATAAATTTATGGCAACATAAAAATCTATCCTTATGAAATTTAACGAATCAATATATCAATAATCAGCGTGTTTCGATAATCTTTGTTTTGGTCATGAGAAAATTCTTATTCCAGGGAGAAGGAAAAATGCCACAGTTAATGACAATTACCCGCGGTCTATTTACTAGCGATAAAAACGTTCACGAAGGCTTTTTTTTAATTTTAATTAAATGATTTTATTAACGATTAATGCCTGGGCTGTCTGTTTTTATAGTGAAAGTCGTGAATATAATGAAATATAAGCTTAATGACCGTATTATCTTCGATGTCGATAGCGGAACGCTGAGTTTGAGCGATCTGTTTGACGATACTGTCACCATCTCCAACCCATCCAAGCGCTTGCTGCAGTTACTTATTGTCCACCAGGGCGATGCTGTGAGCCGTGAAGTGATCTTCAAAAAGGTGTGGGATGATTATGGGATGATTTCCAGTAACAATAATCTTAACCAGTGCGTGAGCAAGTTACGTAGAGTGATCAAGGCGCTGGGAATTGATGAGGAGGTGATCGTCACGGTTCCCAAGGTGGGTTTTATGCTGCACAGCGAAATCCAGATTGTGTCTTGTGAAGATGATAAGGATACGCCGATCCTTGGTGCCGAACCGCCGGTATCAGTCGCTAAAACCATACCCGTGGTGGTAGGCAAGGTGTTCTCCCGTGCTTCCTTGCGCTATGGTTGGGGGATGCTGGGCTTCGTGTGTGTGGTGTTGGCAGGCATAGCGTTCTATATTTTCAATCCAAGTATCCGGCAAGAGAGCTATCTGGGTAAATCGGGTAACTGCGCGGTATTTATGTCGTACTCCACGGTTAGGGCAGATCCGGCATTCAGCGATGATGTGCTGGCGCAGGTGGCAAGGCAAAAAATCCAATGCCAGCCGGATGAATACCTGTTGCTGATACGTGGAAATCAGGTGAAGTCGTATATTTCTGGCATCTCACGGCTATTTTTTCTCCGCTGCAAGATTTTGCGAGAGCATAAGATTGAACTTTGCTCTGGTCTGGAAAGCGAATCCTCCCTGTAATTGAATGATGCTGATTGGCTGGCGGGGTGAACGACCGACAGCCAGAACATCGTGGCCTGAGATTTAACCACTTTACTAACGTTATCTCCCCTCAAGTACGATCGTTACAGTGATTTATCCCCCTTATTATTCCGCTGGCTCACTATCCCGAAACAGTAATGCCCCTCACCCTAGCCCTCTCCCAAAAGGAGAGGGGACCGAACGTGCCACAACTTTATTACGGCACACTGTCTCAACCCTCTCTCTGCTCACTTCTGCACCTGTAGTACCGCCACCCTCGTACAAAAGGAGAGGGGGACCGAACGTGCCACCATTTTATTACGGCACACCGTCTCTGCAATAACCCTCTTTCCGCTCACCTCTGCACCTTGAACGCGGCACCGTACCGGCTCCTTCGTCCAAAAGAAGCAGGGACCGAACGTGCCACCATTTTATTACGGCACTCCGCCTCTGCATCAACCTTGTCGCCGCTCACCTTTGTACCTGAACACGGCACCGTACTAGCTCCCTCGCCCTTTGGGAGAGGGTTGGGGTGAGGGGAAATGGGTTGCCTTAACTGACAGGCAATAACTGTACAGGCTGATTTTTCACCAGAATGGACGCCGAATAACGGTAGTTATAACGTGATTAATGTTTGATCGAATTAATCTAGGATAATTCTGCTACTCGCCTAGCGTGGGTGGGATTTCCATCCTTAATTGAATGTTAAAAAGATTAAATGCAGGATTTAAATCTAAACATTTCACATTTACTAGTTAATGATTATCTTAAGATTTATTTGGGTTAAGATTTTTCTCGCCAAGTAGGACGAGAGGCATACTCACGTTGCATATCAATACTTGGCGTTATCCCGCTAGCAACTGGCAATACCGGAGTGAGTGGAGATGACAAAGATCGGTACATTTAACGGACAATAGAAATCTATAACTTAGGGAGTTTTACCATGAAAAAGATCACACTTGCTCTGGCAATCGTTTCAGCATTCGCAGTAGTGGGCACCGCTCAGGCAGCAGACGTTACCGCACAAGCCTTGGCTACCTGGTCAGCCACTGCCAAGAAAGATACCACCAGCAAGTTGGTTGTGACGCCAATCGGCAGCCTGTCTTTCCAATATGCTGAAGGCATCAAAGGCTTCAACAGCCAGAAAGGTCTGTTCGACGTGACTATCGAGGGCGAAGGAACCGCCACCGATTTTAAACTGACCTCCAAGTTGGTATCCAATACTCTGACTCAGCTTGACACCTCGGGTTCTACCCTGGAAGTCGGCGTTGACTACAACGGCGCTAACGTAGGCAAAACCGCTCAAACTACCATGATCGACGTTAAGGCCGGTGTTCTGGGTGGTAACCTGAGCGCACTGTCTGCAGCTTACGACAAAGCCGTTCGTACCAGCGCGCAAGACCAGTTCACTTTCACCATTATCGGCGCAACTGCTGATGGCACAACTGCGGTGACGGATTTCAGCACCCTGCCTGAAGGTATCTGGAGTGGTGACGTGAGCGTAGAGTTCAACGCTACCTGGACTACCGCATAATCTTTGCCCCAGAGTAATGCGTCCTAACAGGGGGGAAACCCCCTGTTTTTGTCAGCTAAAGAGTTTGGAATACCGCTATGAATCGTTTCTATTTTTCTATTCCCCTGTTGCTGTCTCTGTGCCACAGCGCTTTGGCGCTGGATGTCGGTGCGATCAGTTCCTTTATGCCCAGTAATAGCGCGACGCTAAGTAAAGAAATTAAAAATACGACGGATAGCGGCCGCCTGGTGAATATAAAAATAGAAAGGATTTCCGACCCGACGGAATCGGGCACCGTGATCCCGATGGCGACGAAAGACGAAATGCTGTTGTCACCCGCCAGCCTGATGATGCCAGCCAACGCCAGGGACGTGATCCGTTTTTATTATAAGGGGCCAGAAGATAATCAAGAACGCTATTACCGGATTGTCTGGTTTGATCAGGCATTAACCGATGCGGGGCAGAATACCGCCAAACGCAATGGCGTGGCCACCACCTCGGCGCGTATTGGCACCATTTTAGTGGTTACGCCACGTCAGGTTAATTTTAATCATCAGTTTGCCAATAACAAAATCGCCAATACCGGCAATGCCACCTTCAAAATGGTGGCCTACGGCCCCTGCAAGAATAAGAAAGAAGGCAGCAACTGCAAGGAAAACTATTTTGTCATGCCAGGTAAAGATCGTGGCCTGTCCAAAGTGGATATCAATGATAAGAAAAGCCACGTTGCGCTTTGGTATGGAGAGCAATTTATTCAAGTCAAATAACACTGAGTTGGGCTGCCACGGGATGTTGCAGTAAAGGGATGCATAATAGTTCAAGGAGTTAGACGTGAAACTAGCACTGGATAGTGCATTACTCAAGATATCAGTAGCGGTGGGGATGAGCGTTATCCCGGCCGTGATGATCCCTGGGCAGTCGGCTCTTGCCGCCGGGTTAACCCAAATTGATGGCGTGTTGATCCCCCAGACTTTCAGCATGGCATTGCGCGAGGGGATGAGCATCCCGTTATTGCTGCATTTTGAACAAAACAGCACCCTGAAAGACGATCAACGCATTGGGCGCGCATTGCTGGTACTTGATGATAACCATCTGAAAATCAGCGAAATCACCCTGGAAGATAACGAGGGTGGCGCACAGTTGACCGCCGCGATCACCAAGCAGCTCAATGCGCTCAATGATGCCAACTTTGACGATAAGCAACGCATCACGCTGTCGGATGATGCTTGGCTGGCGTTGGATTTCCGCCAGTTGAACCTGCAATTGGTGGTGAAGCAATCGGCCCTGGGGACGGTATTGCGTGAGCGCGCCAGCGATATTGGTGCGTCGAGTGTTGATGAGATAAGCAGCACGCTAGCCTATAACCTGGGTATTTACGACAATCGCACCAAAGCCAGTGAAGGTTTTACCTCCAGTTATTTATCGCTGAATAACGTCACCTCTCTGCGTGAGCATCATGTGGAAGTGAACGGTTCTGTCTATGGGATTGGCAGCAGCAACCAGGATTCGACGCTGTATAAGGTGATGTATGAGCGTGACTTCGCTGGCCGACGCTTTGCCGCAGGCATGCTCGACAGTTGGAACCTGCAATCGCTGGGCCCAGTGACCACCATCAATTCGAGCAAAATCTACGGCATGTCCTATGGCAGCCGTGCCAATTCGACGGTGTTTGATAATACCCAGTCATTAACGCCGATTGTCGCTTTCTTCCCCTCGGCGGGGGAGGTTCACCTGTCGCGTGATGGCCGCCTGCTCAGCGTACAGAATTTCTCCATGGGTAACCACGAAGTGGATACCGGCACGCTGCCTTTCGGTATTTACGATGTGCAGGTTGAGGTGATCGTCAATGGTCAGGTGATCAGCCGCCGTATGCAGCGGGTTAACAAACTCTATAGTCCGCTGCACGCCGCGGGTGCGCCGATGTTCTGGCAGTATTGGGGCGGTATGGTGCGTATGGATGAGTGGCATGGCGACAACGATCGCTTCGCTGAGGCTAAAGATAGCTACCTGCTGGGGGCTTCAGCCTCTGGCAACCTGTCTCGCTTTAACTGGGCGCTGTCCGGCTATTCTCTGGACAGCACTTCGGTGGCGGAAGGCCGTTTAAGCATACCGATCATCGATGCGGTGCAGGTTAGCACGCAGAGCATGGTAGCCACGGACCGATCCTGGACGCTGATCAACACCGTGAGCGCCACGCTGCCCGGCGGTTTCAGTACGCTGTGGGCCAACGAAGAAAAAACGGTGATCGGCGATAAACTGCGCCAAAACGATGCCCATAACCGGGCGATCGGCGGCTCGCTGAACTTGGGGGCGATGGTGCCTCACCTCGGCACGCTCAGCGTCAGTTATAACGACGACAAGAAAAATAGCAGCCATTACTACAACGTAGATTACTACCAGAATCTGTTCACCGGCCGTTACGGCACGCTGGGCATACGTGCCGGGGTACAGCGATACAATAATGGCCATTCCGGCGGCAATACCGGTAAGTACATTGCGCTCGATTTCTCCTTGCCACTGGGCAACTGGTTCAGCGCCGGGGTTTCTAACCAGAACGGCTACACCACGGCCAATATTGCGGCGCGTAAAGAGATTGCCGATGGGCCGATCCGTACCGTGGGGGCCAATCTGTCGCGCGCCATCTCCGGGGACACCAACGGTGATAACAGCTTTAACGGCGGTGCCTACGCCCGTTTTGACACCAAGTATTCTACCGGCACCGTCAACGTTAGCAGCTCCGCAGACGGCTACGTGAATACCAGCCTGACCGCTAACGGCAGCGTCGGTTGGCAGGGGCGTCATATCGCGGCAAGTGGACGCAATGAAGGTAACTCAGGGATCATTATCAATACCGGCCTGGAAAATGAAGGCATGCTGACCGCGCGCGTGGATGGCCGCGTCGTCAAGCTGACCGGCGACAAGAACTATCTGCCCCTGTCCCCTTATGGTCAGTATGTGGTGGAGTTGATGAACAACAAAAACTCGGCGGAAAGCTTCGATATCGTCACCAATCGTAAGAACAGCCTGACGCTGTACCCGGGCAACGTGGCGGTCATCGAACCGCAAATCAAACAGATGGTCACGGTATTTGGCCGTATCAAGGCCGAGGATGGCACGCTGCTGGCCAACGCCAATATCAACAACCATATCGGGCGTACCCGTACGGATGAAAAAGGGGAGTTCGTGATGGATGTGGATAAGAAATTCCCGGTAATCGATTTTACCTACCGTCACAATCAAAGCTGTGAAGTGGCACTGGATCTGAGCAAGGCACAGGGGGCGGTCTGGGTAGGCGACGTGGTTTGCCGCGGCTTGAAGTCCTACGCCAAAGTGGGCCAACCAGGAGATATGAACAATGAAGGCTAATAGCATACGTTTGGCGCTGTTGATCGGCGGCCTGCTGAGCATCGCCCCGGCGCAGGCGGTGAACCCGACCAATCTGGGAGATGCCGCCACGATGAAGTTTGTCTTTGTTGAGAACAATGCGGACGATAACTTCTTTGTGACCCCGGCAGGGGGACTCGATCCGCGGCTGACCGGTGCCAATAAATGGACCGGCCTGAAATATGGGGGTTCCGGCACCGTTTACCAGCAGAGCCTGGGTTACGTCGATAATGGCTATAATTATGGGCTGACGGCTAACAACCGCTTTGATATGTGGCTGGAAAATGCGCCAATTAAAAACCCGTTCCTTGGCCTGCGCTGCATCAACTGGTATGCCGGCTGTGACATGGATACCAGCCTGATCTTGCCAGAAACCACCGATGAGAAAGGGTTTTACGGTGCGGTCGTCACCTCTGGTGGGGCAAAATGGATGCACGGCATGATGTCACCGAGTTTTTATCAGTACCTGAAACAGATGGGAGCGGGCACTTCGTTCAGCATGCAGATCAACGGTTGTCAGACCAACGTTGTCTACAATGCCAGCAACGGCGAACGTTGCCAGGATCAGGCCCGTGGCACCTGGTATCGACGTAACGTCACCCATAGCAAAGCAGCACACCTGCGCTTCATCAATACCAATGCGGTATCGGAAGTGTTCGTCAACAGCGATGGGATACCGATCATCGGTGAAGGTAATGCGGACTGCCGCAACCAAACCGTCGGTGCCCGCAGCGGTATCATGTGCAAGATGGTCAGCTACGACCTGCAAACGGATGGCAGCGTCAGCAACACCTCGATCCATATTTTTCCGTCGATCAACCATGCCGCACTGTCATCGGCGGTTAATGCGGCCGATCTGCAATTCAGTTTGAATGGCAACAGTTGGAAAAATACCTCGGGTACCGGCAGCTACTATACGTTTAACGAGTTGAAGAGCAGCAATGCCGTTTACGTGTTTTTTGCCAGTAACTTCTTCAAACAGATGGTCAAGCTGGGGATCACCGACGGCGGTACGCACGATCTGATTAACTTCCGTTTCCAGAACACCACCTCGCCGGAATCGGGTTGGTATGAGTTCTCGACTTCTAACCAACTGATCATCAAGCCTCGTGATTTCAGTATCAGCATTATTTCCGAGGATTTCGATAACAGCCCGCACCGGGAAGGCTATGTTGGCCCCTCAGAGCCACCGTTGGAATTTGGCTATATTGTGACTACCAGCGCCAAGACCAATGCCGATCAGGTCAGGGTGATGGCGACCGGCCCAACGCAGTCACTGGGAGGGATCAACTACTGTATTTTCTCCTCGCCGGACAATGCCACGAAGGTTCCATTCCCGGCCCAGCTTAGTATTACTACCAGCACGGGGACGGAGCAGGTGTTTGATGCCGGTTGTGACAGCCAGTGGCACGATATGACCAACGCCCTGTGGAGCAGCACACCATGGAACGATATTTCCGGTGACGTGGGGGTGATGAACAAGACCAAGGTCAAGTTCAGGATCCCGATGAACGCACCGATCTCGCTGAAAACGGTGGAAGGTAACGCCTGGTATGGTGATGTGCATGCCGCCGGTGAAATCCACGTTGAGGCAACCTGGCGCAATATCAATTAAGGGGATGATGTGAAAACTCTGCTGCTATGGCTAATCTTCCTGCCCTTTACCGCCGGGGCGATCAACGTGGGCACCATGACGTTTGCGATGGATCAGGATCAGTCCTTTGTCGCCAAACGGGTGTTGAACAATAACGCCAGCGCCCGGTTTTATCAGGTTTCCATTCGTGCCATCGATCGGCCAGGGGAGCAAGAGGTGCGAACCCGACCGGCAGAGGGTGAATTGCTGTTTGCCCCCAAGCAACTGACGCTGCGGGCAGGGCAGGGGGAATATTACAAGTTCTACTACCATGGGCCGAAGGATAATAAAGAGCGTTATTATCGTGTCTCATTTCGCGAGGTACCGACTAACCTGCTGACCACCGGGCAGAGCAACAAGGCCGGTGCCAATCTGGAGCCGATCGTGGTAATGGATACCATTCTGGTGGTCAGACCGCGTGTCACCCTGTTTGACTACCAGCTTGACAAGCAGCGCGGTACGCTCAAAAACACCGGTAATACCTTTTTTAAGTTTCTGCTGAAACCCGGTTGTGATAGCACTGATGAAGAGGGGATCACCGAGTATTTACGCCCAGGGGATACGCTGTCGCATCCGGGTATCAAACTGCAAGGTCAGAAATTTATTATTTATAACGATAAGTTTATCAACGTGGATAAAAGTTGTATTTAATTAGCCAGATTGGATTTTATTGACCATTCGGCAAGGAACGCGGGTTTCAGGTGGTTTTTATAAACTAAAAAATAAAATATTTTCAATTGGATAATTAATTATGTATGCCTTCTATAACGAGACGTCTATTCTCTTTGAGCCCCATCCTTTGGTAAAGATCGGCCTGCAGGCGTTGATTGACCCGAAAAATAAAAAAATCAGCCATCTAAGTCGACTGAAAGATATTGTCTCATCACTCAATGATAATGAACAGCAAACGGTTATTATGGAGCTCTACCATCATACCGAAGAAATTTATCAGGTAGTGCGATTCGTGTTGAGCTTCGGTACGCTTTGGCCAAAGGCGTCTTTGGTGGTTTTCACCGATATCATCAACCCGGATATTTTGTCGCTGCTTGCAACGCAAAAACACCTCTCATTAGTGGCCAAGCGCGATAGTGTGAATTATTTACTGGCAGCCATTTCGGCGGCTCATCCCACCGCCAGTTATCGTAGCCCAGCGATGCGGCAACTGTTGTTGCAGGAACTGCGGCCATTATCAGGTTGTGAATGGCGTATCCTGGGATTGATGGTTGCCGGAGCCAATGCACAGCATGCCGCTCAGGTTATCGGGCGCAGCTATAAGACCGTCTGCACCCATAAGCTGAATATTATGCGCAAGTTGGGGCTGAATCAGGTTGGCTTTATGCAGCTGCTGTTGGCGTTCAGAACCCGCTACTGGGATGAAACTGCCATTTCGGGCATACATCCTGCTCCACCTCACTGAGAGAGAAGAGCTCTTTCTCAGGTAATGCCAGTTGCGTTAGT
Source organism: Serratia sp. JSRIV004 (assembly GCF_019968705.1). Classification (NCBI taxonomy): domain Bacteria; kingdom Pseudomonadati; phylum Pseudomonadota; class Gammaproteobacteria; order Enterobacterales; family Yersiniaceae; genus Serratia; species Serratia sp. JSRIV004. The sequence continues at coordinate 2,103,702 of NZ_CP074140.1, forward strand.
TCAAACAATTCCACTGTCAATCTACCTGGCTTAAATCAGTGCAAATCACTTTTATTCTGGTTTTATTCTTCATTCCAGGATTTATAATATAACACTGGTAAGCGAACCGTTCGCTGTTTTACATTACAAGTGACTATAAAACGACCAGCCTGGTGTTATTAATAGCGTGATAATATTATCATTTCCGGTGTTAAGTTGAGAATTTACTGGTTATATTAAAGAATTTCTCATGAAAGATCCGAAAGTAAAACATTTTAGCTGAATTTTATTGTCTTAATAAATGCTATAAATTAAGGTCCTTCTGCCTTTAAGAACGGCGTATTCATGTTTTTAATTAATTATTCTAGAAGGATCTATATAGATGAATAAAAGCAAAATTGGGCTTTTGATGCTCGGTACTCTGGTGTTCTCAGCGAATGCTTTTGCTGGTATCAGCAGCCAAGAGCAAAATATGCGTAATGAAGTTACCAAGTGCGTCAGTGATATCCAGTCATATGGCAATGATCCTCGGGAAAAATCGCCTCTCTGGGTTATTTACGGCACACGCGGTGGTGCACATAAGTATTGCGGTTCCGTTGCCGCTAAAACCAGAACTGCAATCACGCCAGGGTACAACCAGCAAGAGGCTTGGGAAGCAGAGTGGCAGGATCTCTTTGCAGAATATAGCGCCATTCCCAAGGCAGATGCCAACAAACCAAATACTCAGAAATTACTCAAAAAGCTGCGTGATCTTGGCGCAACAAACAAATTAGATGGGCGCCATGCTCAGTCTAAACTCTATGTTTATCGTGCCATGATGAGTGAGTTGGATAAATTGGATGCGATCCTGCCTTCCGTCGAAGGTAAGTAAACTGTTTTAATTCAATAATAATGTACCGGCATGTTTAATGATGACTACCGGTGCATTTTTATAAATTCTATTATTCCCACCAGAACAATATGAATAAAAGTTTATTCGCTTTTCCTATTCTATTCATGGCAGCCTGTTTTGCCCATGCAGGTGAGTATTTTTACATCTCCCAAGGGGACCGGGATATCGGTCATATTGAATTGGACATGGCGGAGGACGGTTTTCCGTGTTTTGATAGAAAAAAGCTTATAGAATGGGAAATCCTCTCACCAGAAAACATGAGTGAGGTACCAGAAACCGGCTGTATCAAAGTTAAAGACCTTTATCCATTAAATATTACCGTTACCTTAATTGATAAGGTGAATTTTCTTTTTTTTACATTCTTAGAGTCAACGGAGGTCAAGGCCGATCCTCGCCTGGCTATCGAGTATCGAGATGAGGGTATTCCAGCTATCCTGATAAACTATGATGTTAACTATAAAAAATATCAGGGAGAACGTTATATCAGAAGAAAAAGAAAAGATAACTTAGTCGTTGAGTTAGAGTCTGGCATCAACTACCAACATTGGCGATTAAGATCACGGCAATTTCATGATAATGAGGGTATGCCACAGAAACGGATAAGGTTTTCCGATCTTTACGCTGAAAGAGACATCCCCGCGATAAACTCTCGTCTGTATTTTGGTGAGGGCTACAATAATACTTTCTATCTGGATCCCTTCCCTAATCGTGGGATAAAATTGTCATCTGACGATAATATGTTTCCTTCGTCACAGAGGCCAGTGTTGCCTTGGGTATATGGTGTGGCCACCAGTGATGCTGAAGTTGAGATCCGGCAGAACGGCAAACCGGTTTACCGCACGATGGTTCAAGCTGGGGATTTCGTGCTGAGAAATATCAAACTGTTTGACAAATCGGGTTCTATTACCATGACGGTGAGAGAAAGCGACGGTAGCATCGCTTATTATGATGTACCTTGGAGTCGACTGGACAATATCCTGGATAAGAACATGTGGAAATATGATGTCTCATTCGGCAAGTTTATGAGTAGTGAGAGAATGGAAGAGTCTAATCCCATTTTCTTTCAGGGAGGCGCTGGATATGGTCTCACTGCACAAAGCTCTTTATTTGGCGGAGCGCTGATATCGCCCAATTACTACAGCCACTCATTAGGTATTGGTCAAAGACTCAATCAATTCGGTGATGTCACCTTTAATCACCAGTACAGCAGTATAACATCGGCAGAGCAGGGCAAGGTAAACGGTGAGAAGTTGCGTTTACAGTATGTGGCTAATTTCAACAAGGCGAATGCCAGCATCAGGTTAAATGGCGAGTATTATCTACAGCCTCACTTTAATGATTTCAATAGTTATGCCTATAATGCTAAAACAGATTATTATTGCTGTGATTACTATAAAAAAGAATATGGTTTTGATTTTTCGATAAGTGCGTTGATTGGTACTTCACAGAGCTTGTCGTTCAATATTAACCAGGAAAAATACAAAGAAGATCAAGGCAAGCGGACGTTCTACTCGCTGAGGTTTATGCAAAACACCGTCAACGTTTCCTATGATCTTGACCTGTCATACTATCAATACCCTACGCAAAAAAATGAAATGCTGTTTGGTATTACCTTCAGGGTACCCTTAAAGAGAATGGGGATTGATAACACCAGTCTGAATCTGGGATACAGCTATAACCCCTATGATCACTATCAAACTGAGCTTGGCGTTAGCGGTAGGCATTTAAATAACAACCTTAACTACCGGGTGATTAGCCGCAAGGGCAAACAGAGCAAGGCAAGTTATCAGGCGAGTGCCAATTACCGCTACGCCGCCGGTGAATCTGCGATCAGATACCAGTCTGGAACAAACTATGCGCTTTACTCGGCGAACAGCTCAGGTTCATTGGTTGCCCACCAGGCGGGGATTACCTTAGGGCCAACGTTAGGTGACACTAACGCACTGGTTTATAGCAAAAAGCATCCCAATGCGACGATCCCTGAGCAGGTTGATGTGGTTACCGACAGCCGCGGTTATGCCATTATCCCCAATCTCATTCCCTATCAGGTCAACGTGGTCAATGATGAGATAGGCCAGGAGAGGGAGTTTGGTGAGCCAGCCAATGAAGTCGTTAAAGTGCCGACATTAGGGGCCTTATCCTATTATGAGTTGCTTAATTAAATCGCTGTGCCGAAGAGGTACAGGACGCCGACATGCCGTAAGCCCCCTTCCCTGGGGACAGGCCGTCGGTACTTTAGTTAAAGTACCGACACGGAGAAACGAAAGCAGGCTCCAGCATGCGGCTGATCCACTAGCGTAATGTCACTGTCGTGTAACTGCAGAATGCGTTTGACAATCATCAGCCCCAAACCCCCCGCATGGCGGCGGGCATGGTTGAGAATTGACGGGCGGATAAACAGATCCGGGCGCAGCTCCAAGGGAATGCCAGGTCCGCTGTCATTGATCTGAACCATCACCTTATTACCCTGCGGCCACAGGCGCACTTCGATCTCTCCACCGCTTGGCGTATGGCGGATCGCGTTATCCAGCAGGTTAGTCAGCACCCGCTCCATCATGCTCAGATCGGCAAACACCTGGGGAATGCCCGGCTGAATATCGGCAAGCAGGCGCTGCTGGCGAGCCTCGGCGGCCAATTCGAACTTCTGGAATACGTCCTGCACCAACTCACTGAGAGAGAAAGGTTCTTTCTGAGGTTTCACCACGCCGTATTCCAGCCTGGCCAGCTCAAATAGCTCTTGCGCCAACCGCCCGACTTTGCGGCTCTGCGCCAGGGCGATCTCCAGATAGCGTTGACGGTCGGTGGGGGTCAGGCTGGCGGATTTCACCGACAGCGTTTCCAGATAACCATGCAGCGAGGTCAATGGAGTACGCAGATCGTGAGAGATATTGGCGATAAACTCGCGCCGTTGTTGGTCCTGTTGTGACAGGGCTTGCCACTGCTCGGTAATGCGCTGTGCCATACGGCGGAATGCCTGCTGCAACTGGCTGACCTCATCACGGCTATGACTCTCCGCAGGGGCATTGGCATAGGTTTGCAGTGCTGAGATGCCGTCGCCATCCAGCGCACTAACCTGCTGGGTCAGACGGCGGATCGGGCGTGTCACCCAGTGGAAGGCAAAGCCCCCAGCCAGCAGGCCGAACAGCGCCACCAGCCCCATCGACCACAGCGCGGTATAAATGGCAGAGTTGATCTGGGCGCTATTGGCCAGCGCATCATAATCTTCCCCCAGCAGCACTACGTAGAGATAGCCTTCAATCTCGCCATTTACCCGCAGCGGCGCGGCGCTGAAGACTTTTTGGTTATCAAGATTGCGCGGGTCGTCACCATAGAGGGGCATTTCGGCCCCGTTCAACAATGTCTGTATCGGTAACAGATCGACCTTTTGGCGTTTCATGTGCCCGGCAGGCGCCGCGTTGCCGACGATATTGCCTTGTTTATCCAGCAGATAAACCTCAACGCTCGGATTAACCGCCATCAGTTTATCGAACAGGGTATGCACCGACCGATCGTTCCAGCCCTGCGAACTCAACAGGGGGTTGCTGGTGGCGATATGTTGCGCCAGATTGGTGGAAAGCTGTTGGATCACCGCCTGGCTATATTGCGTGCTGCTGCGCACCTGTAACCAACCGGAGATCGAACAACAGATGAGCAGCAGCAGGGCGAAAACCAGAGTCAGGCGTTGTGTCAGCGTGAGATTTTTCATCTTTTACCCTTGCGGCGAAGCCGCGAATTTATAGCCCATGCCCCACACGGTCAGGATGTGCTCGGGTTCTGCCGGGTTGCGCTCAATCTTGATCCGTAGCCGGTTAATATGGGTGTTCACCGTGTGTTCATACCCTTCATGTTGATAGCCCCAGACCTGATTGAGCAGGCTGAGGCGGGAAAACACTTTGCCGGGATGACGGGCGAAAAAATACAGCAGGTCGAACTCGCGCGGTGTCAGTTCCACCGTTTGCTGGTTCAGAAACACTTCGCGGGCGATGGGATCGATCACCAGCCCGTTCACGCTTAACGTTCCCGCCTCCATCCGGAGATTACGGGTCATCGCCTCTTGGCGGCGGAACAGGGCTTTTACGCGGGCGACCAGCTCCAGCATGGAAAAGGGTTTAGCCAAATAGTCGTCTGCACCCAGTTCCAACCCCAGTACCCGGTGGACTTCACTAGAGCGGGCGCTGGTGATAATGATGGGGGTATAGCGTGTCATATTGCGAGCGCGGCGGCAGATTTCCAGGCCATCGATACCCGGCAGCATCAGATCGAGGATCAGCGCGTCCCAACCCCCTTGTTCCAGCATTGCCATACCCTGATTGCCATCGGCCGCATGGCTGATGTCATAGCCTTCATCGCTCAGATGCAGTTGCAACAGTTCGGCGATATGTCCGTCGTCTTCGACGATCAAAATTCGTTTTGCCTTTTCCATTTTCTCTACCGCGGTTAACTGGCCTACCTGAAGTCTACACAACCCCCACCTTGGAAGTGATCACATTTTATTTAACTTTGCGTGAGGTCTTGGGGAACAAATCCGTTGAATACTGCAGACATTGAACCGATACGGGGCAGGAGAGAAGCGATGATCACGGCGAAACAGACCCTTATCCACCCGCTGTGGCTAAGGCTGACACATTGGCTGAACGCACTTGCCATGCTGATTATGGTCACCAGCGGTTGGCGCATTTATAACGCTTCCCCGTTGTTTAACTTTAGTTTTATCAACGAGCTGACGCTAGGTGGTTGGCTGGGGGGCGCGCTGCAATGGCATTTTGCCGGTATGTGGCTGTTTGGCATCAACGGCCTGTGCTATCTGCTGATCAACCTGTTCAGTGGCCGCTTTAAACGCCAATTCTGGCCGCTCAGCCCCAAGCAGTTTGTGGCCGATCTCTGGGCCGCACTGTGCGGCAAGTTGTCACACGCCGATCTGCGCCACTACAACATGGTGCAGCGTGTGGCTTATCTGGTGGCTATCGTGGTCAGCATCCTGATGGTGCTTTCTGGGCTGGTGTTGTGGAAGTCTGTGCAGTTTCCTCTGCTACGTACCTTGCTTGGGGGCTACGACGCGGCGCGCTATATCCACTTTTTTGCCATGACGGCGCTGGTTGGCTTCGTGGTGATCCATCTGGTGATGGTGGCCCTGGTGCCACGTACGTTGCTGGCCATGTTGCGTGGACGCTAAGGAGACACCGATGAAAACGGAAAAAGAACCTCTCAGCCTGAGCGAAGGCCAGGATATCGTTAAAGAAGCGCAACGTCTGTTAGCGCGCCAGTTGGTATCGTCGTCGCGCCGCCGTTTTCTGCGCAATGGCTTGACCCTGGGGGGAATGGCGATGCTGACTGGCTGCGATCTCAGTGATAATGCTCAGGTAGATCAGGCCTTGAGCCGCATCTCACGCTTCAACGATCGGGTTCAGGGCTGGCTGTTCAATGCCAACCATCTGGCACCAGAGTATGCCGAATCGATGATCACTCGGCCATTCCCGTTTAATGCCTTCTATAGCGAGGATCAGGCGCCGGATATCAACGGTGACGATTATCGTCTGGAAGTGGCGGGGCTGGTACTGCACAAGCAACCCTGGACGTTGGCACAGTTGCACCAGATGACGCAAATCAGCCAGATCACCAGGCACATCTGTGTCGAAGGCTGGAGCGCCATCGGCAAATGGGGTGGGGTGCCGTTTGCCACCTTCCTGAAGGCGATTGGCGCAGATCTTAACGCCCGCTATATCGGCTTTAAATGTGCCGATGACTATTACACCAGCATCGATATGGCCACGGCGTTACATCCGCAAACGCTGATGGCGCTGACCTACGACGGGCAGATTTTGCCGCGTAAATACGGCTATCCGATGAAACTGCGGATGCCCACCAAGCTGGGTTACAAGAATCCCAAACATATTCAAGTGATCGAAGTCACCAACCACTTTCCCGGTGGTTACTGGGAAGACCAAGGCTACAACTGGTTTGGCGGTAGTTGATTGCCGCCGGTGCAGTTTCATGGCACGACGCGTGCCGATTAACCAAGAAAAGGAAATACCATGAAAAAGTTATTTGCCATGATGATGTGTAGCGCACTGATGCTGGGTATCACCGGAGCCAATGCGGCCGATAGCATGGGCAAGGATGCGATGAAAAAGGACGGTATGAGCCAGATGTCTCACGATGGGATGGCTAAACAGGGCATGAAAAAAGAGTGCATGGGTAAAGACTGCGTGAAGAAGGACTCAATGGCCAAAGATGATATGAAGAAGGATCACATGGCCAAAGACAGCATGAAGAAAGATTCCATGGCTAAAGAGGGTATGAAGAAAGACGCTATGAGTCAGTAGAGGCATAATCCCTCCGGCGGCTTTTGCTGCCGGTTATCACCAAGCTAGTGAGAGGATTTTATGATGAAAACTGTAATTTTGGCTTTGGTGCTGGCAGCAGCCAGCAGCGGTGTCATGGCGGCCATGCCGGTAACAAGCAGTGCTGCACAAGGGCTGCAAAAAATCGGAGAGGTTTCCAGCCAGACGACAACGTTGAGCAGCTTTGAACAGGCGATCGCCGCCGATGCGCAACGGCAGGGGGCAAGTGCCTATCGCATTACCTCGGTTACCGTTAATAACCACGTTTACGGCACTGCGGATTTGTATAAATAATCGGGAGAGGGCATGGTGGTATATCGACGAGGGGCGACGTTCAATCGATGAACTCGCCCCTTTACTATACTCGCCTGAGTCAGCCGTTGGTGACGAAAATAGTGCTCATATTACGCAGACGCAATTTCTTCAATGCACTGTATTTCTGTGAAAAAATGGTTTTCGGATGGGTGCCTCGCTTGGCCGCAATGTTCAGCAGACTATCGCCGCGCAACAGGTTGAAGATCACATCGCTTTCTGCTGGGCTGAGCTCGCGGGTTTTCTGCACCTTTAATTGCCCAGACTCTTCACTCGCCAACAGGTTTTCCACTTTTTCTTCTAGTAAATAAAGCGGCATACGTGCCGATACCAGTTCCACCGAGATCCCCAGGATCGCCAACAGTTTGGCCACCCGTTCATCATCATAAAACACCAGAATACGCGTTGAGCTCATGTGTTGCTGATGCACAGACACCAGGCTTTCGATCACGTTGACGCTTTGTTCCAGATTTTGCGAGGTGAAAATCAGCGCAATATCATGCTTGATAATTTTCTCCGCCTTCGCACCACCGTGCATAAAGTCCGAAAACAGCTTGATATCGTACTTGCCATAATGCTTTTTCAACAGCATTGAAAGCCCGACATAGCTGTACTTACACTCACTAATCACCAGGACATTGTTTTTAGACATATTGGGGATACCCATAATGAGTTAAAAGTATTCAGCAGCAAGCAGCTGATTTAAATCTTTGATGCTGGATTCCTGCCACAACTTCCCCTGTAGTGCATAATAAGGCATTTCGTCCAACCATTTTTTTTGTTCATGCGTTTCAACTCCTTCGATAATCACCCGGTAATGATTCAGGTGAAAAAAACGCAGCAAGGCGCGCATCAACCCTTCACCGCCGGGCTTTTTCATAAAGTCCCACAGCAGTTGTCGATCGAGTTTTACGAAGCGGAAACGGCTGTTATACAAGGCGGAAAACCCGGCATAGCCGGAACCAAAATCGTCGAGCCAAAATGAATAATTATTCAAAGAAGGATCGTTATGGACACGGTTTTTTACCAGTCTGCTGGCGTTCTCGTTGATTTCGAAATGCAGGTAATTCATCGCGCGGATTTTATCGGCCAACGCACCGTTTGCCAGCGCCTGCAGCGAATGGTCGTCGACATTGATGGTGGCAATGATCTGGTGTTGTTGAAACCAGTCTCGGTATTTTTCTATCAATTCAATTTGTTGATGCAGGATCTCAACGCGGGTTTCCCGGTCGGCCTGCTGAAAGAATTGTTCTGGAGAGAAATGCGCAAATTCGCTATCAAAAGAGAAGCGTGATAAACATTCAACGGCCAGCAGTTGCCCCGATTTGGCAAACATAGGCTGAAAAACATAATTAATGCCGTTATTTTTATCGTTAAAATCGCTGCGCATTCCTCAATCCTTTGATTGAAATTTATCTGTATGATTTTAAACAATAAACAAAGAAAAAAATGGCTGTTTATTGGTAATAATCTTATTAAAGAAAGAATCATCTTACCTGGTGGTAAATTCCCCTAAAAGATTGAAATTTCAGAGGGAACAGGCTTGCGCTCAAGATGGCTGAAAGCGCATTAACAGAGTTATATTCTGGTTTTACGGCGTTTTATCGAATTTTTTGACCGCTAAACTTGACTAATTAAGATTATTACGAACCGGGTAAATCGTCAACATCGATCGATAGGTATTTGTTGATGGTTTTTTCCTATCATGAGGGGCGTTATGAATGTTTTAAACGATTTATCAATGAGAATGTTCTTGGACTATATTTCGCCGGGCAATGGATTCATCGGGCTTCATTCCTGACAGGGAGTAGCATCGTTGAATGTACTTAACGGATGTATTAATTCACCGAGAGTCGAAAATATGAAAATCTCTAAGCTGTCCGCTGTATTAGCACTGACTGTATGCGCCACCGCCATTCCTTCTCTTTCAGCACAGGCTGCCGATGGTACTATTACTTTCAACGGTAAAGTGACCGACCAGACCTGTACTATCAGCACCCCAGGTGGTAAAGATTTTACCGTTACTCTGCCAACCGTATCTTCTTCTACCCTGAATGCGGTTAGCGCCACCGCGGGCCGTACTCCATTCGCAATTAACCTGACCAAATGTTCTAAAGGCCAGGTAGCAACCTATTTCGAACCAGGTTCAACCGTTGATTTCAAAACGGGTCGTTTGAATAACCAAACCAAAACCAATGCCGCAACCAACGTGCAAATCCAGCTGCTGGGTAGCAACAACCAGTTCCTGCCAATTCTGGCTGCCACCAACAACGGCGCACAGACCAACTCCCAGTGGGTTACCGTTGCCAATGAAGGTGATTCAGCAGACCTGAACTACTATGCGGAATATTTCGCAACTGCCGCTGCGGGCGCCGGTGATGTAACCTCAAACGTACAATACACCATCATCTACCAATAAGTTATTACCCGTCCATTTTATAGTTAAATGTTGTTTCCTCCCTGTGAGCATTCGGGGCGAATAGTTTCGCCCTGATAGCCTCTAATTACAGGGGGTGAAAGCATCGGGTATTTATTCTGGCGGGTGGAAACTTTTCCCCCGCTGTATTTCTATAGTAGTGATATTAAAATGAAAACATCGTTTAAGAAATACAGCGTATTGCTGATGGCTGTGCTTTTCAGCAGCAGCGCTTTTGCCAGCGTTATTGTTAACGGCACTCGCGTTATTTATCCGGCCAAACAGCGGGAAGTGACCGTCCAATTGTCCAATAATGGGACCTCGCCGGCGTTGATCCAGGCCTGGATCGATGAGGGCAACGCGGAAACGACGCCAGAAAACAGCAAGGCTCCCTTTATTATTTCGCCTCCCATCAGCCGTATTGAGCCTAACGGCGGCCAGGCGCTGCGTGTTTCGCTGACGACTTCGGCATTGACGCAAGACAAAGAATCTCTGTTCTGGTTGAACGTGCTGGAAATTCCCCCTGCACCGACCGGAACGGCCGCCGACACTACGCCAGAAAACTTCCTGCAGGTGGCCTTCAGAACCCGTGTGAAATTGTTCTATCGGCCGGAAGGTCTGAGCGGCGTAGCCAATGACGCGCCAGAAAAACTGCAGTGGAGCTTCGTGGCGGGCGGTGTGAAAGTGAAAAATCCCACGCCGTTTTATGTTTCTTTCACCGAAATCAATGCCGTTGCCAATCGCAAGAAAGTCGCGCTGGCACCGCATGGCGACATGCTGGCCCCAGGCCAGGAAAAAACGCTGGCCTTTTCCGGTGACAGTTCACGCATCGCTGATATTGAGTACACCACCATCAATGACTTTGGTGGCCGGGTTCAACGCAGCAAAAATCAGCAAAAGTAACTCCTGGAAAGCCCCATGCCGCGAGGTGAAGTCAGCCGGTGGGGACGCTTAATTTGGTAAAGGAATGCATGGATATGAACGAGTTACCTATCTCTGCCGCCGTCAAGTCGGCACTTTTCAATTACAGATCCATCCTGCTGTTGACCGGTAGTGCCCTTTGCCTGACCACCCCGGCATTTTCCCTGGCAGCGGCTCAAAGCGATGCCAACCAGGCCGCTGCACCGGTCGAAGCCACTTTTAACAGCAATTTCCTGGTTGGCCAGGCGCAGGGTGTGGATCTTTCACGCTTTCGTGACGGCAACCCGGTATTGGCGGGGAAATATTCTCTGGATGTTTACGTCAATGGGGAATGGAAGGGCAAAAAGAACATCGAATTCAAGAGCGTGCCGGGTAAAGACAGTGCCGATACCTGCTTTAACCTGCTGTCTCTGGAAGAGTTTGGCGTCGATACTGCGGCAATGGGCAGCGATCCGGCGGTGACGACCAGCAGCTGCAAGCCGCTGGGGGAATGGGTGCCGGAAGCGTCTTACCGCCTCAATACTAGCACCTTGCGTATGGATGTCAGCGTTCCGCAGGTTGCGTTACGCCGTACCGCACGGGGTTATGTCGATCCGAAATTCTGGGATCGCGGCATCACCGCTGGTTTTCTGTCCTATAACTTCAACGCCTTTAATTCGCACAGCTCCAATTCCGGTGGCAACTCGGACTCGACCAACGCTTATCTGACGATGAACGCCGGGGTGAACATTGCCGGTTGGCAACTGCGCCATGACTCTAACGTGAACTGGCGTAGTCAGGAAAGCACCCATTGGCAGAACACGGCCACCTATGCGCAGCGTGCCATTCCGGCTGTGCGCGGTATGCTGACCTTGGGGGATGCCTTTACCAGCGGGGATTTCTTTGATTCGATCGGTTTTCGCGGTGCGCAACTGAGTACCGACGATCGCATGTTGCCGGACTCCCTTAACGGCTATGCACCCGTGGTGCGCGGTGTGGCACAAAGCAACGCCTTGGTGGAAGTTCGCCAGAACAACCAGTTGATCTATCAAACCACGGTAGCGCCGGGTGAGTTCGTGATTAACGATCTGTTCCCTACCGGCTACGGCGGCGATCTGGACGTGACGGTCAATGAAGCCGATGGTTCTGTGCGCCAGTTTAGCGTTCCCTATGCTTCGGTGGCGCAGATGTTGCGCCCGGGGATCCAGCGCTATGCGTTAACCGCAGGCCAAGTTCGCGATGATAATTTACATACCTTGCCCGAGATGTTCCAGGCGACTTATCAGCGCGGGTTTACCAATATTCTGACCGGGTATACCGGTGCGACCGTGAGTGACGGTTACAGCGCGGTGCTGCTGGGGAGTGCGGTGGCAACACCGTTGGGGGCTTTTGCCGTCGACGTGACTCAGGCCAACACCCGCCTGAAACAGGGCGATATGTCCGGCCAGAGCTACAAAATCAGCTACAGCAAGCTGATGTCGGAAACCAACACCAACTTCACCATTGCGGCCTACCGCTACTCGACTTCCGGCTATCTGTCACTGCGTGATGCGGTGTATGCCCGTGATAACGAGAGCCGGGGCTTAAGTGCCGATGCGGTTAACCGCCAGCGCAGTGAATATCAGCTCACGCTGAACCAGGGGCTGGGTGCCAATCTGGGATCGCTGTATATCACCGGTTCGGTGCGCGATTACTGGAACCGTGGCGGTACCTCCAAACAGTATCAGGTGGGCTACAACAACTTCATCGGTCGAGTTACCTACGGTTTGTCCGCCATGCGTACCACCGATACTTATAACCACGATGAAACCCGTTACTTCCTGAATTTCTCGATCCCGTTCAACATTGGCTCGCAAAACATCAGCCTGAACAGCGCATTGGCTTATAACGACCAAGGCTACGACAGCAGCCGCATCGGGATTAACGGCTCCACCGGGGAGGATAACAACATCAGTTACAGCGCCACCTTGGCTAACGACCAGAGCGGCGGGACCAATACCAGTGTGAATGGGGAATACCGCAGCCGTTTCGCCACCATGAACGGTTCTTACAGCTATGGCCGCGATTTCCGCCAGTCGTCGATCGGGGCTTCCGGCAGCATTGTGGCCCATAGCGGCGGCGTGACCATGACGCCTCAACGTGGCCAAACCATGGTGTTGGTTGAAGCGCCGGATGCCGCAGGGGCCATCGTCACCAACTCTCCTGGGGTGCGAATCGATGACAACGGCTATGCGGTGGTGCCTTATGTTGCTCCCTACCGTATGACCAACGTCACGTTGGATCCTAACGGCATGTCACGCGATGTTGAGCTGGAAAGCAGTAGCCAGCAAATTGCGCCTTATGCCGGTGCGATTGCCAAGCTGGAGTTCAAGACCATCAAAGGTCAGGCGCTGATTATCCATGCGTTAGGCCCGAACAACACGGCGTTACCTTTTGGTGCCGAAGTATTGGATACCCGTAACCAGGTGGTCGGCATCGTCGGCCAGGGCAGCCGTATCTATCTGCGTACCGAAGCGTTACGGGGGCTGCTATTGGTGAAATGGGGGACTCAGCCGACACAACAGTGTGCCGTGAACTACCAGGCCAAAGCACAAAACAGCACTGATTACGAAATTATCGAGGCGAGCTGCAAATGATCAACCTTATCCATAAATTCACCGCCATGCGCCAGCGCCCTAAACAAGCCATGCTGTTTATGTTACTGATGTTGGCCGGGCAACAGGCTTATGCTCAATGCCGGGTTAACACGACCAGGCCGCAGGACATCATCATGAACGTCGGCAGGGTATTGATTACGCCGGATACCAAGGTGGGCGATATCCTGGCCACTGGCAAATTCGATATCAGTCGGGATAACAATATTTCTTGCAGCGGTAATAGCACGTTGTACGGCCGCATTTTACAAGGTGGGCCGAGTTCGATCAGTGACAAAATCTGGACCACCAACGTACCGGGAGTGGGGCTGCGGCTTTATCGCCAGATCGGCTCGCAGGAAGGTGCCTATTACCCGCACGAGATCTACCGCAACGGCGGGGTGTATCTGGCTGAGGGGTATTTTGTGGTTGAGGTGATCAAAATTGCCCAGAATACCGGTACCGGTTCGTTAGCCCCCGGGCAGTATTCTTCTTACTATGCGGATGGGACGGGGCCTTCCAGACCGATCCTGATCTCTCACGTATTGGCGAATAGTATCACTATCGTCACCTCATCCTGTTCGGTGGACGCCGGTTCCAAAAATAAGGTGATCAACCTGAGTACGGTAGCTACTGCGGCGTTCAAAGGCGTGGGCAGTACTGCCGCAGAGCAGGACTTTTCGATTAACATCAACTGCGTAGGTGGTTCGGGGACGGAACTGTTGCCTGGTGGTACAGGGGAGGGGCTGGTGAACGTACGTTTTGACTATACCCGCGATACCTCGAATGCACCGGGTGTGCTCCAGCCGGTACAGGATAGCAATGCCGCCAGCGGCGTTGGTGTCCAACTGCTGACCGGCAAAAACTCAACGCCAATCACTAGCGGCACGGCGGTATATGCCGGGCATACCATTGCCAACCAGACCAATACCATCACCTTGCCGCTCAAGGCGCGTTACTACCAGACCGCAGCAAAAATGAAGGGCGGCACCATCAAGTCGATTGCCACCTTTACCCTAGAATATAACTGATAAGACGTCAGCCAGTTCGACACGTAGGGGCGGCGTTGTTGCATCCGTTTAACGGGATCTGAAAAGGCCAATGGGTTTAGACACCCGTTGGCCTTTTTGCTTTTAACGCTGGCCGACCCAGTTGGTGCAGCCTTCGTCTACGCATTGGCGTTTGTAGAGTGAATGCAGGCTCGGTGTGCTGTGCCGATAGCTGTGCTCTGAGGAGAGCGCCACTTCATCTTGCTGCGGCGTGCGGCGATAGACCGCCGGCGTTTCACCAAACTGCTTTTTAAAGGCCCGGGAAAATGAAGGCTGGGAATCAAAATGGAACTGCAGGGCAATGTCCAGAATCGGCCGGGGGGTAGCGCGTAATGCCTGTGCGGCCTTCGACAAACGGCGTTCGCGGATATAGCTGCCGAGCGCATGGCCAGTGGTACTGCGGAACATACGTTGCAGATGCCATTTGGAGTAGCCAGATTTTGCAGCCACGTTATCCAGCAGCAGCGGTTGATCCAGGTGGTTTTCGATCCAGTTCAGCAAATCGTGAATGATATTGGCGCGATCCATTGGTTTAATTCTCCTGCAGCGACGACATTCGGGTAACCGTCAAATGGGACTTAATAATCCAAGATTATTCTTTGATAATAGGCGCGCATCGGCAGTTACGCAAGGGTAAACTTGGATAATTGACGTGGCGAAAAATGCTCCGTCAGGGGTAGGGGTTTAGTTAATTGGGCGGGGGAATAGGGAAATAGGTAGGGGCACAGCATGCTGTGCCCGTGTGGATCACTTGATGTTCATGGCGTCGCGCATGGTGAAGAACAGGTCGGTCTGATCGGTCAGCCCCACGATGTTGGCGGCATGCGGGCCATAAGCGGCAATGCGCAACTGGGTACCGGTATGGCCCTGGGAGCCTTCTTCCGAGTTGCCATAGCTGATGGTCATCACCGCGCCGTCTTTGGTGGTTAATGATTGGGTCAGCCCCGGTGCTTTAGCTTTGGCGGCAATAATCTGGCTGGAGTGAGCGTGGTCGGCGGTGACGATCACCAGGGTATTACCGTCGGCGCGGGCGAACTCCAGCGCTTTTTGTACCGCTTCATCCAGATCGACCGTTTCACCAAATTGGCCGCATGGGTTGGCATCATGATCCTGCTTGTCGATGGACGCTCCTTCGACCTGCAGGAAGAAACCGTTCGGGTTGTTCTTCAGCAACTCGATGGCTTTCTCGGTCATCGCTGCCAGCGTTGGCACATTGGCGCTGCGCTCAGGGTTATTCTCGCAGGTCACCGCAGGCTGATCGAGATTACCGTGGTAGGAGGCTTTCGGTCCCTTCCAGCGTACAGGCATATTGCCTGGCGCAAACAGGCCCAGCAGCGGCTTTTGCTGATTGGCTAGGTTAATCGCGTTCAGGCTCTCGGCATCCTCCACCCATTGGTAGCCCAATGCGGCGGCCTGGGCCTTCAGCGTTTTCCCCTGCCATTCACCGCTTTTCGCCAACTGAGCGAAGGATTTTGCTCCGCCGCCCAGCGTGACGTCGGCACGGGTTTTAATCAACTGCTCGGTGATAGAACCATGTCCGCCATTTTCCAGCGCGTTACTGGCGCATTGCTCACTGGTTTCCTCTGGGCCGTAGCACTTGCGGGAGGTTACGTGCGAAACCAGTGCTGCCGGTGTGGCATCTTGCAGCTCCGCCGTAGAGACGTTGCCGGTGGCTTTACCCGCGGCCTTGGCCAGTTCCAAAATCGTCGGTTGATCTTTGCCGTTCACATCTACGCCCAACGCGCCGTTGTAGGTCTTGACGCCGGTAGCCCAGGCGGTGGCCGAGGCGGCAGAGTCGGTGACATAGTCCGGCTGATGGCTTTTCTTATCCAGCGAGTAGTGGGTGTATTGGCCGGTTAGCGGCAAAGCATCGATCCCTTTGAAGTAACCGCCTGCGCCTTCCGCATAGTTGCGTGCGCCGGTGATTTCCGAATCGCCCATGCCGTCGCCGATCAGCAGGATCACGTTTTTAGCGGTTTTATTCGACAGCGATGCTTGCAGTGCGGCGGTTTGATCGCCTGCCAAACGGCGTGCACCGCCGGGTTCGGTAATATCGCCACGAGCCGCGCGGTTGTTGAGTTGATTGTTGTCAGCCAGGGCGGTGGAGCATAACAGAGCGGATAATAGGGCACCGGCGATCAGAGAAACGGACTGTTGCATGGGTAGGGCTCCTTGTCGTAATACAAAAATATTGTTGGCATTATTTTGTTACATCGGAGAGTAGAGCAGGAAAGTGACATTTTTATGACGAGCGAGGTGGGAAAAGGGATAGCCTTTCCTGGCAATCCCAATAGGTTATCAGACTTGGCGGGCAGGAATATTAATGCCGCGTTGTACGGCTGGTCTTGCCAGTCCACGTTCCAGCCATTGGCCAACAAGGGGGAAATTGTCGAACTCCACCACGTCGCGCGCTTCATAAAAACCGATCAGGTTGCGTACCCAGCCGAGTAGGGAAATGTCGGCAATGGTATATTCCGACCCCATAATCCAATCACGCCCTTGCAGCCGCTCTTCCAGCACACCCAGCAGCCGTTTGGACTCTTTCTGGTAGCGCTCAAACGGCCGTTTGTCTTCATATTCGCGCCCGGCGAATTTGTGGAAGAAGCCTAGCTGGCCGAACATTGGCCCCACGGACGCCATCTGGAAAAATACCCACTGGATGGTTTCATAACGTTGGGCGGGGTCTTTGGGTAACAACTTGCCGCATTTCTCTGCCAGATATAGCAGGATTGCCCCGGACTCGAACAGCGCAAACGGCTTACCGTCCGGGCCAGCAGGATCGAGGATCGCCGGGATTTTACCGTTAGGGTTGAGCGACAGGAACTCCGGCGTCCAGGTTTCATTTTTGCCGATGTCGATCAGGTGGGCCTCATAGGGTAGGCCGATCTCTTCGAGCATGATGGAAACTTTCACCCCGTTAGGGGTCGGCAGCGAGTAGAGTTGTAACCGTTCAGGATGCTTGGCGGGCCAACGTTTGGCGATCGGGAACAGGGTAATATCGGACATGATAACTCCTCGGAAGCGACGGGATCGTCAACAGGAAAACTCATTGAGTATGGCAGTAAAGCTAGCGCGCCAGGTATTCAAAGCGCCAGGCCAAAATGTGTGCTCAGTGCTTTTCGACCTGTGGCGGTCAGTTGCAGCTCACGGCTGTCTAGCTGGCGCTGAACCCATCCGCGTTTTTCAAATGCAGCTAACATGGCAGCGCCCAGTGCGCCACCGAGATGGGCCTTGCGTTCGCTCCAGTCCAGACAATCGCAGGCAAAGCGCCGCCGGGTCGGGGCCGGAGAGCAGTCGATACCCAACTGTGTCAAGGCAGCCTGCCCAGACTCACTGAGCTGATAGTCGTTATCCCCGATTAGCCAGGCCCGCGCCAGCAACTGATGATGTAATTGGACCGCGATCTCACCGGCCATGTGGTCATAGCAGGTGCGTGCATAACGTAATGAGGCCGGGGTGCTGCTTTTGACCGTTGGGCGTTCTACGCCGGCCAACGCCATCAGGCTTTCCAGCATGTCGGCCACCGGTTTGCCCGCCAGGCGGTAAAAGCGATTGCGGCCCTGTTTGACGCAGCCGATCAGGTTCTGTTCCTGCAAGCGTGCCAGATGGCTGCTGGCGGTGGAGGCCGCGACGTCCACTGCCGCACTCAGCTCCGTTGCGGTATAGGCGCGCCCATCCATCAACAGGCACAGCATGCGCGCTCGGGTGCGATCGGCGATAGCGGCCGTCAGTGCGGCCAGGCGGTCTTCAAGCGTATTGTCATTCATACTTCGAGAATAACCGAAGTATTGCTGCTCGTCTAACCCGACAATGGCTGCTCTCTATGCTTATCGGAAGGAAATTGCCATGACGGCCTGCCCCTTTTCAGTTGCATCGCGGCAAGCGGTGCGTGAAGCCTTAACCCATCCTCAACTCGGCGTTCGCCCCACGGATGAGCCGGTGCCCGCAGCTTTAATTGGGACGCCCGCTCAATCGATTTTCGCCTCTCTGGTACGTATGAATGATGGTGCCGTGCAGCGTGAATTAAAGGGAGCGATCGAGGTGGCGCTGGCCGCTATCACCGATGATGAGATCCGCCAGACCACGGTTTACGTGGCTCAACGGTTAGCGGCCAGTTTGACAACGGCAGAGCAGCTCACCCGGTTTAACTACGCTTTGCCGATCTGCGTACTGGCTGACTTATTGGGCGTAGCCCATCAGGATCGATCTGTCTTGGTGGATGAGGTGTTGGACTTTGTGCGCTGTATTGCTCCTGGCGGCAGCGCAGAGCAGATGGCTGTGGGGGCGGCGGCTGCCGGGAAGTTGCAGATCCGGATGCAACTGGCTGATGGACCGTTGTTTGAACAACTGTGCCAACACATTGGCGATCGCTCGTTGGCGATCGCCAATGCCATCGGGCTGTTGTTCCAGGCTTGTGAAGGCACCGCCGGATTAATCGGCCAGACGCTGTTGCTGGCAAATCAACCTCATCAGTCAGCAGAAGAGTTGATCCTGGCGGTGTTGCTGCAAACTCCGCCGATCCATACTACCCGCAGGTTTGCGCGACAGGCTACGTTGCTTGATGGTCAAGAGCTGGCGGTGGGGCAGAGCGTATTGGTGCAGTTGAAAACGCCGCAGGAAAGTTTTGCCTTCGGTTATGGTGCTCATCGCTGCCCGGGAGAACGTTGGGCACGGTTGATTGCCTTGGTGGGGATCGGCCATTTATCCAAACACCACCTTAAGCCCGAACTGTTAAGCCATTTTCGTTGGCGCGTTTCGCAAAATGCGCGCGTACCCGAATTTTATACTGCCGAGGAGAACGATGATGATCGCGGTGATTTTTGAACTACGGGCTGCCGCTGGGCAGCGGGAAACCTATCTAGAGTTGGCGGCGGAGCTGAAACCGTTGCTGGCAGAAATTGACGGCTTTATCTCTATCGAACGTTTTCAGAGTCTGAGCGAGCCGGACAAGTTGCTCTCGCTGTCGTTCTGGCGTGACGAGGCGGCGGTACAGCAGTGGCGCAACCTGGAGCAACACCGTCGGGCCCAGGCGCGTGGCAGGCATGAGGTGCTGGAATACTACCGGCTGCGGGTGGCCGAGGTGGTGCGGGATTATGGGTTGGAACCGCGTGAAGAGGCTCCGGCGGATAGCCGCTATTTTCATGGTTGAGTGATCCAGCGCCGGGGTTCCGGTGCTGGATTATATTAACTTAATAATTTAACAGCATAATTATTAGAATGGCTTGGTTGGCAGGTACTTACCATCCAGCGTGATCACCGCACGTTCACCGCCATCGGGGTCCTGGACCTTTTTGATATCCAGCTTGAAGTTGATCGCGCTGATCACCCCGTCACCAAATTGTTCATGCACCAGCGCCCGCAGGGTTGAGCCGTAGATCTGCACCATCTCGTAGAAACGGTAGATGGTCGGGTCTGTCGGCACACCGCCGGGGATACTGCCGCGCACCGGGATGGTTTGCAGCAGGCGCACCGCATCTTCATCCAAATCCAGCTTTGTCGCTACTGCACGGGCGGCCTGTTCCGGTAACGGATGCTGGCCAAGCAGCGCGGCGGTAACAAACGCCAGGCTCAAGCCGGTGCCTTGGTTAATCGCCTCGAAGGTCAGGCCCTTACGGACTTTAGCGTCCATGATGACGTCGGTCAGGCTTTGGCGTGCTGAAACGCTATGTAGTGATTGTGTCATGTTAACTCCTAGAGGTTTGGGTAGATTAGAAACGTTGCATAGCTGGGCTGGCGGTGACGCTTGGGTTGCTAGCCAGCGGCACGAAACGGCGGGTATTGCCATCTAATGCGTCAATACAGCCGGTAGCGATATCGTAGATCCAGCCATGCAGCCGCAGATTGCCTCGATCGAGCGCTAGCGCGACCGAAGGGTGAGTTTTCAGGTTGGTGAGCTGGGCGATGACGTTTTCTCGCACCATCGAATTAATACGATCGTGCTCGCTGGCGTGTTCATTGGCCTGATTGACCGCCTTGGCGGCATCGGCATAACGCAGCCAGTTGGCTACGGTGGGCATGTGATCCAGGCATTTGCAGGTGGCGATGGCGGTCATGGCGCCGCAATCGGAGTGGCCGCAAATCACGATATCCTCTACGCCCAGCGCGGCAACGGCATATTCCACCGAGGCCGAAACACCACCGGGCTCAGGCCCGAAAGAAGGCACGATATTGCCTGCGTTGCGGATGACGAACAGGTCGCCCGGTTCACGTTGGGTGATCAGCTCCGGCACCAATCGGCTGTCGGAACATGAGATAAACAGGGTGCGTGGGTTCTGGCTGGTGGCCAGGCGTTTGAACAGCTCTGTGCGCTCGACAAAAGCCTCGCGCTGGAACTTCAGAAAACCGTCAATAACCTCTTGCATGGTGACTCCATCAATGTGTGGCTTGCTTTCAATAGAGGCAAGAATGGACTTTTCTAGCTATAGGTTCCAAGACTCATTTATAATCACCTCGATAGGGATAACTAATAGTTGAGGCGTTATGTTACTGCGGCACATACGTTACTTTCTGGCGGTTGCGGAGCAGGGGAACTTCACCCGGGCTGCGGAGGTGCTGCATGTTTCTCAGCCCACCTTGTCACAGCAGATCAAACAGTTGGAAGAGACGCTGCAGGTAGAGCTGTTCGACCGTTCCGGGCGCAGGGTACAACTCACCGATGCGGGGCAGGCGTGGATGCGCTATGCCCGGCTGGCGTTACAGGATCTGGATGCCGGCAAGCGGGCCATTCAGGATGTCGCGACGTTGGAACGCGGCAACCTGCGTTTGGCGATGACGCCGACCTTTACCTCCTACCTGATTGGCCCATTGGTCGACGGTTTTTTCCGGCGCTACCCAGGGATTACCCTTAATATCCGTGAGATGACGCAGGATAAGATAGAGGCGTTATTGTGCGATGACCAATTGGATCTGGGGATTGCCTTCGAGCCGGTTCACTCTGCGGATATAGCCGCGACCAGGCTGTTCACGGAGCGGCTGCAACTGATGGTGGGGAAGGGGCATCAGCTTGCCAAGCGCCGCGCTGCCTTGAGCGTTGCGGAGGTGCAGCAGGTGCCGTTGGTGCTACTCAACGGTGACTTCGCCACGCGTCATTATGTAGATGAATATTTCCAGCAGCACGCGATTTATCCTCAGGTTGCCATGGAGGCGAATGCGATTAGCGCCATCGTCGAGATTGTGCGCCACGGCCAGCTCGCGACCATTCTGCCGCAGGCCATCGCACGGAGTAATCCGCTGCTGCTGCCTATCAAGCTGTCGGTTCCCATGCCCGAACGCCATGCCGTAGTGTTGCAACGCAAAGAGGGCTACCGCAGCGCAGCTTCACGAGCATTTATTGCGATGTTGCAAGATCAGGTCAAGGAAATGGGGTAAAAATGACTGGTTTGGTTATCCGTTAATTCGTTCTGCAGGAGATATTTAGCTGGCGAATATCTCCACACCCCGAGCGCCGAGCAAATCTTCACCAAAACTTCCCACGATCTCTGTGTTGCGTTATGGCATAATGCGCGCCAAATCACATTCCCAATCAAATTAAGAGCGAGCGCTGTGTTAAGCACTAACAACATCACTATGCAGTTCGGCAGTAAGCCGTTGTTTGAAAACATCTCTGTCAAATTTGGCGGCGGTAACCGCTATGGTCTGATCGGAGCCAACGGCTGCGGTAAATCGACGTTCATGAAAATCCTCGGTGGCGATCTGGCGCCGAGCGGCGGTAACGTGTTCCTGGATCCGAATGAGCGCCTGGGTAAACTGCGCCAGGATCAGTTCGCTTTTGAACAGTTCAGCGTGCTGGACACCGTGATCATGGGCCACACCGAACTGTGGGCGGTGAAGGAAGAGCGCGACCGCATCTACGCCATGGCGGAGATGAGCGAAGAAGACGGCTATAAAGTGGCCGATCTGGAAGTGGCCTATGGCGAGATGGACGGCTACACCGCAGAAGCACGTGCCGGTGAGCTGCTGCTCGGCGTAGGTATTCCGGTAGAACAGCATTATGGCCCGATGAGCGAGATCGCTCCCGGCTTCAAACTGCGTGTCCTGTTGGCTCAGGCCCTGTTCTCCGATCCGGAAATCCTGCTGCTCGACGAACCAACGAACAACCTGGACATCGATACCATTCGCTGGCTGGAGCAGGTGCTGAACGAACGTAACAGCACCATGATCATCATTTCGCACGACCGTCACTTCCTGAACATGGTTTGTACTCACATGGCGGATCTGGACTACGGCGAACTGCGTGTCTACCCAGGTAACTACGACGAATACATGACGGCGGCTACCCAGGCTCGTGAGCGCCTGATGTCTGACAACGCCAAGAAGAAGGCGCAGATTAACGAGTTGCAGTCCTTCGTTAGCCGCTTTAGTGCCAACGCCTCCAAATCCAAGCAGGCTACCTCTCGTGCCCGCCAGATTGACAAGATCCAACTGGAAGAGGTGAAAGCCTCTAGCCGTCAGAACCCGTTCATCCGTTTTGAACAGGACAAGAAGCTGTTCCGTAACGCGCTGGAAGTGGAAGCGCTGGCCAAAGGCTTCGACAACGGCCCGCTGTTCAGCAAACTCAACCTGATGGTTGAAGTGGGCGAGAAGGTGGCGATCCTGGGTGCCAACGGTATCGGTAAATCTACCCTGCTGAAAACGCTGGTGGGTGACCTGCAGCCGGATCACGGCACGGTGAAATGGTCCGAAAACGCCAAGATCGGTTACTACGCACAGGATCACGAATACGAGTTCGATGAAACCCTGAGCGTGTTCGACTGGATGAGCCAGTGGAAGCAGGAAAAGGACGATGAGCAGGCGGTACGTAGCATTCTTGGCCGCCTGTTGTTCAGCCAGGACGATATTAAGAAGCGCGTAAAAGTGCTGTCCGGTGGTGAGAAGGGCCGTATGCTGTTCGGCAAGATCATGATGCAGCGCCCGAACATCCTGATTATGGATGAACCAACCAACCACATGGATATGGAATCCATCGAGTCACTGAACATGGCGTTGGAAATGTATGAAGGTACCTTGATCTTCGTTTCCCATGACCGTGAGTTTGTTAGCTCGCTGGCCACACGCGTTCTGGAAATGACCCCGAACAAGGTGATCGACTTTACCGGCAACTACGAAGACTATCTGCGTAGCCAGGGTATCAACTAATACCTTCGAGCTTTACCGCACGCCCCTCACCCCAACCCTCTCCCACAGGGAGAGGGAGCTGCCCGGAGTAGGTAATTAGCCCGTGCAGCTTCGGAAAGTAGGGAGTAAAAACAAGAAAGGCAAGGTTTTACCCAGGGCAATCAACGAACTCGATCTGTTCCCCCAACCCTCCCACAGGGAGAGGGAGCAGTCCAGGGCGATTAATTAGCTTGGACTGCTTCGGAACGTGATGAGTAAGAGAACGAAAGGTATTACGCAGAAGAATCAACGAGCTCGATCTGTCCCCTCTCCCTGTGGGAGAGGGTTAGGGTGAGGGGCCGCATCTTTACCACACACCTCACACCGTGGATCCTTAGGCAGCTTCATCTCGCGAAACTGCATGCTCATCGCATCAAACATCAACAACTTACCCACCAAAGGCTGGCCATAGTTTGCCAACAGCTTGATGGCTTCCATCGCCTGTAACGTGCCGATGGTGCCCACTAAAGGCGCCATCACACCCGCCTCAACGCAGGTCAGCGCATTTTCGCCAAACAGCCTGCTCAGGCAGCGATAACAAGGTTGTTCCGGCTGATAGGTAAAGACGCTGAGCTGGCCTTCCATGCGGATGGCTGCCCCTGAGACCAGCGGTTTACGCTGTGCATGGCACAGGCGGTTGAGCAGATCGCGGGTCGCCACGTTATCGGTACAGTCCAGCACCACGTCGCAAGCGGCAATCTGCGCCGCCATTTGCTCGTCATCCAGGTGAGTGTCCAGGGTGTCAATACGGATATGAGGATTGATGGAGCCCAGCTCAATGCGGGCAGATTCGACCTTCGCCATACCAATGCGATCATCCCGGTGCAAGATCTGGCGCTGGAGATTGGAGAGGGAAACCGTGTCGAAATCAACCAGCGTCAGATGGCCGACGCCAGCGGCAGCCAAATAAGGCGCCGCCGCACAGCCCAGTCCGCCAAGTCCAACGATCAGCACGTGCGCCGCCTGCAGCTTTTCCTGACCCTCGAAGTCGAAACCCCGCAGTACGATCTGGCGGTTGTAGCGCAGCGCTTGTGCATCGGTTAATTCCGGCAGCATGTTCAGTTCCTTAGCAACGCATTGAAAGGTTCGATCTCCACTGTCTCACCAGCGGCCACCGAGCCGCGTTCGCGTTCCAGCACGATAAAGCAGTTACCCTGGCTGAATGAGCTGAAAACGTGGGAGCCCTGATGGCCGGTGGTGCTCACTTCCAGCTCGCCTTGGGCATTGCTGGTGAAGGTGCCGCGCTGGAAATCGAGGCGGCCCGGCGACTTTTTCAGTGGCGTCAGGGCGCGAGCTTTCAGGCGGGGTGGCAGTTGCCATTCGGTGTGACCGGCCAGTTTGGCCAGCAGCGGTTGCACCAGCTGATAGAAGGTCAAAGCCGCAGAGACCGGGTTGCCAGGCAGGCCACAGAACCAGGCGTTCTGGAGTTTGCCAAAAGCAAAAGGCTTGCCCGGTTTGATGGCCAGCTTCCAGAAGCTGACTTTACCCAGTTCATCCAGCATTTGCTTGGTGTAATCGGCTTCACCGACGGAAACGCCGCCGCTGCTGATCACCACGTCGGCCTCGCTATCCGCCTGGATAAAGGCCGCGCGTAATGCTTCCTGATTATCACGAATAATCCCCAGGTCGATCACCGTACAGCCCAGCTGTTCAAGCATCAGGCGTACGGCAAAGCGATTGGTGTCGTAGATCTGTCCGGCTTGCAGCGGCTGGCCGACCGGCTGCAATTCATCACCGGTAGAGAATACCGCCACCTTCAATTTTCGCATCACCTGCACATCGGCTACGCCCAATGAGGCCAGTAACGGCAACTGTGCGGCCCCCAGCGTGATCCCGGCGGGCAGCACGCTCGCCCCGCGCAGGATATCTTCACCCGCCAAACGGATATTTTGCCCGGCGGTTACCGGGGCGTTGAAACGCACTCCAGCCTCGGTGACTTCAGCCTGTTCTTGCATGATCACCGCATCCGCACCGGCGGGAATTGGCGCTCCGGTCATGATGCGTACGCAGGTGTTGGCAGGCCAGGCATCCGTAAACGGAGCCCCGGCAAAGGCTTTACCCGCCACCGCTAACGAAGAGTTGCCGTTCAGGTCACTTAGACGTACCGCGTAGCCGTCCATCGCCGAGTTGGCGAAGGGGGGGACATCGATAGGGGAGACCACCGGAGTGGCGGTAATGCGCCCGGCTGCGCTGGTCAAGGCGATAGATTCGCTCTGTTGCAGTGGCGCGATCTGGGAGAGCATTTTCTCCAGTGCCTGCTCAAGAGAAATGAGGTCAGAAGTATGACAGTGATCCATAAACAAAACTCCGTAATCGGCGTGCGCGAATTTTTCGGCAAAGTGGGGCTATTATGGCAGATAACGCCGTGGTGGAGAAACCAGGTTAACGCATTGAAATCAATAACAGGAGACAGCCATGCATCAGCACGTACTGGATTTTTGGTTCGAAGAGATCGACCCAGCCATGTGGTTTAAGAAGGACGATGAGTTCGACCGTTTGCTGCACACCCGCTTTGGCCAGCTGTGGCAGGCGGCGTCCCAGGGGGAACTGGCACATTGGCGTGCAACCATCAAAGGCAGACTGGCGGAAATCATCGTGCTTGATCAGTTCAGCCGTAATCTGTTCCGCAACACACCACGCTCCTTTGCTTGTGACGGAATGGCGCTGGTGCTGGCTCAGGAAGCGATCGCCACTGGGCTATGTGAAAACCTGACGGTTGAGCAGCGCGGCTTCCTCTATCTGCCGTTTATGCATTCCGAATCCGCCTTGATCCACCAGCAGGCGTTGGAGCTGTTTCGCCAATTAAATAATGGTGACCAGTTGGAGTTTGAATTACGTCATAAAGCCATAATCGATCGTTTTGGACGTTATCCCCATCGTAACGAGATATTAGGCCGAGAATCTACGTTTGAGGAGCAGGAATTTCTGCAACAACCGGGTTCGGGTTTCTGAATATTTTTCATTGGCGTGTAAGTGGGGAATAGCGGAAAGGGGCATGGGATAACGCTTATTAAACATGAGCCGAGCCGGTCTATTTCCTGCTGCTGCCAATAGGCTGGTTAAATCTGTCAGCGATAAATAAAAAACCAGATAACCCACTGTTTTTATAACGTTTAGCTCTTTCTATGCACAAAACAGTCTAAGCAGGCTACGCTTAATGCTTGGCGACCAGTTTGTGCTTTACATCGATTGCCGGGCTAAATATAGTCGAAAAACACGAAATAATAATTCTCTCTCCATTTTCATGCGGTACCTGCTTGAATTGCCGCGGATAGAAACAGGTGTCAGGTCAATGAGCAAACCAGTGATTGCCATTCATGGTGGTGCGGGCGCAATTACCCGTGCGGCATTGAGTGCAGAGAAAGAACAAGATTATATCCGGGCGCTTTCCGACATTGTGGCTGCCGGGCAGGCTATTTTGGCCGCAGGCGGCAGCGCACTGGACGCGGTTACGGAGGCAGTCAGGCTGCTGGAGGAGTGCCCGCTGTTCAACGCAGGCAAGGGCGCGGTATTTACCCACCAGGGTACCCATGAGCTGGATGCCTGCGTGATGGATGGCCATACCTGTGACGCAGGGGCGGTCGCCGGGGTCAGCCGGATACGCAACCCGGTACTGGCCGCGCGTGCGGTGCTGGAAAACAGCACTCATGTGCTGTTTGGCGGCGAAGGGGCGGAAAGATTTGCAGCCAATCATGGCCTGGAAATGGTCGAGCCCAATTTCTTCTTTACCCAGGAACGTTTTGACCAACTGCACCGTGCTCAGGCAGAGCAGGGCCGGGTGTTGCTCGATCACGACGGCGCGGCGGCGCTCAGCGGCGACCCACTGGATCCCGATCGCAAATTTGGCACCGTGGGAGCGGTAGCGCTGGATGCTCTGGGCAACCTGGCTGCGGCCACTTCAACCGGCGGGATGACCAATAAGGCGGCAGGGCGCATTGGCGATACGCCGATTATTGGCGCTGGTTGCTATGCCAACAACGCCACGGTAGCGGTCTCCAGCACCGGTACTGGCGAAATCTTTATGCGCACCGTCGCGGCCTACGACGTTTCTGCACTGATTGAATATGCCGGTCTAACCCTGCAACAGGCCTGCGATAAAGTGGTGATGGAAAAGCTGTTGGCGCTGGGTGGCAGCGGCGGGCTGATCGCCATCGATCGTTTTGGCAACGTCGCACTGCCGTTTAACAGTGAAGGAATGTATCGCGGTTTCGGCTACGTCGGCGATGCCCCTTCCGTAGGTATCTACCGCTGAACGCTTGCCGGGAGGGCAAATGACCGATACGGCCATCCAGCCACAGGCAGAACGTGGGCTGATTTTACCGCCCGAGCGTGTACTGGCAGTGAGCGATCTGTGCGTGCAATTTCGTCAAGAAGGCGACGTCATTGAGGCGGTGCGTCATCTGGACTTCGACGTCGACCGTGGCGAAACGCTGGCGATCGTTGGAGAGTCCGGCTCCGGCAAGTCGGTCACCTCACTGGCGTTGATGCGTCTGGTAGAGCAGGGTGGCGGTGAGTTGACCAGCGGCACAATGCAATTTCGCCGGCGTAACGGCCAGGTGCTCGATCTGGCCAAGGCGAAACAGAGCACCCTGCGAACCTTGCGCGGCGCCGATATGGCGATGATTTTTCAAGAGCCGATGACCTCGCTCAACCCGGTGTTTCCGGTGGGGGAGCAGATCGCCGAATCTTTGCGTCTGCATCAGGGGATGGATCACCGCAGCGCCAAACGTGAAGCGCTGCGTATGCTCGATCTGGTGCGCATTCCCGAGGCCAAAAACGTCCTTGGCCGCTATCCGCATCAACTGTCTGGCGGGATGCGCCAGCGGGTGATGATTGCCATGGCGCTGTCGTGTAAACCGGCGCTGCTGATTGCCGATGAACCTACCACCGCGCTGGACGTCACCATTCAGGCGCAAATCCTGCAACTGATCCGCGTGTTGCAGCAGGAAATGCAGATGGGGGTGATCTTCATTACCCACGATATGGGCGTGGTGGCGGAGATTGCCGATCGGGTTCTGGTGATGCATCAAGGCGAAAAAGTGGAACAGGGGGCTGTGCGGGCGTTGTTCGCCGCTCCTCAGCAGCCTTACACTCAAGCTTTGTTGGCTGCCGTGCCACAGCTGGGTGCGATGGCAGATAAAGACTTCCCGGCAAAATTTCCGTTGGCTGGCGTTGACGATAACGACCAGCCGCAAGACACCATACCCGCAGGAGCTGCGCCGATCCTGCAGGTAGAAAATCTGGTTACGCGCTTCGATCTGCGCAGCGGTATTCTCAACCGCGTCACGCGCCGTGTGCATGCGGTGGAAAATATCAGCTTCGATCTCTATCCCGGTGAAACGCTGGGGTTGGTCGGCGAATCCGGCTGTGGTAAATCCACCACTGGCCGCTCACTGTTAAAGCTGGTAGACAGCCAATGCGGCACCATTACCTTCAACGGTCAACAGATCAACCGCTTGAAAGGTTCCGCCTTACAGCATTTACGCCGTGATATTCAGTTTATCTTTCAAGACCCTTACGCTTCCCTGGATCCACGGCTCACCGTTGGTTTCTCCATCATGGAGCCGTTGCTGGTGCACAATGTCGCTCGTGGGGCGGAGGCAGAAAAAAGGGTCGCCTGGCTATTGGAGCGGGTAGGGCTGAAGCCGGAACATGCGCGGCGTTATCCGCATGAGTTCTCCGGTGGCCAACGCCAGCGTATCTGCATTGCCCGCGCGCTGGCACTCAATCCGAAAGTGGTAATTGCCGATGAGGCGGTCTCCGCGCTGGACGTGTCGATTCAGGCGCAAATTGTCAATCTGCTGCTCGATTTACAGCGTGAATTGGGCATCGCATTTCTGTTTATTTCCCACGATATGGCAGTAGTGGAACGCGTCTGCCATCGCGTCGCGGTGATGTACCTGGGCCAGATTGTGGAGATCGGCCCACGCCGTGCGGTGTTCGAAAACCCGCAGCACGCCTATACCCGTAAGCTGATGGCCGCCGTGCCGGTGGCCGATCCAACCCATGCGCATAAACGCCAGCCGTTGCTGGTGGATGAAATACCCAGCCCGATCCGTGGGCTGCACGATGAACCCGTTACCGCACCTTTAGTGCAGGTAGGGCCAGGGCACTTTGTGGCCCGCCACCCTATCGCCGGTGCTTTTTAGCCTTGCCTCAGGAGAGTTAAGCAATATGACTAAGCACACATTCAAGCGTAATGTTTTGGCCGCCGTACTGCTGGCTGCCGCTGCTGGCCCGGCTTGGGCTGCCAAGGATGCGGTGATTGCCGTAGCGTCCAACTTCACCACGCTCGACCCGTACGATGCCAACGACACCTTGTCGCAGGCGGTCGCCAAATCCTTCTATCAGGGGCTGTTTGGCTTTGATAAGGATATGAAGCTGGTGAACGTATTGGCGGACAGTTATGACGTCAGCAAAGACGGACTGACCTACACCATCAAGCTCCAGCCGGGTGTGAAATTCCACGACGGCAGCGCATTCAACGCCGAAGCGGTCAAGGTTAACCTGGATCGTGCCAGTAACCCGGATAATCGCCTGAAACGCTATAACCTGTTCAAGATGATCGATAAGACCGAAGTAGTCGATCCCACCACGGTCAAGATCGTGCTGAAAGCGCCATTCTCGGCGTTTATCAACAACCTGGCGCACCCGGCGGCGGCGATGATTTCCCCGGCGGCCCTCAAGCAGTATGGCAAGGAGATTGGTTTCCATCCGGTGGGCACCGGCCCTTACCAGTTCGAAACCTGGAACCAGACCGACTATGTGAAAGTGAAGAAATTCGACGGCTACTGGAAAGCGGGCTTACCGAAGCTGGACAGCATCACCTGGCGGCCGGTAGTGGATAACAACACCCGTGCGGCAATGCTGCAAACCGGCGAAGCGACCTTTGCCTTCCCAATCCCTTATGAGCAAGCCAAGGTGCTGGAGAAAAACAGCAAGCTGGATCTGGTGGCCGCGCCGTCGATCCTGCAACGCTACATCAGCATGAACGTGACGCAGAAACCGTTCGATAACCCGAAGGTGCGCCAGGCGCTGAACTATGCGATCAACAAGGACGCGCTGATTAAGGTCGCGTTCTCCGGCTTTGCCGTTCCGGCGCAAGGCCCGGTGCCTCCGGCCATTGATTTTGCCACCCTCTACAACGCTTGGCCATACGATCCGGCCAAGGCGCGTGAGCTGCTGAAAGAAGCGGGCTATCCGAACGGGTTTACTACCACGTTGTGGTCATCCCATAACCACAGTACCGCGCAGAAAGTGTTGCAGTTTGCTCAGCAGCAGCTGGCGCAGGTTGGGGTTAAAGTCACCGTCACCGCGATGGATGCGGGCCAGCGTGCGGCGCAGGTAGAGAGCGTCGGCGTGAAGGATACCGGTGTGCGCATGTTCTATACCGGCTGGTCTGCCTCAACTGGGGAAGCCGACTGGGCGCTGACGCCGCTGTTCGCCACCCAATCCGCACCGCCTAAGCAGTTCAACACTGCGTTCTACAGCAACCCGCAGGTGGACAAGGATCTGGCCGAAGCGTTGGCCACCACCGATCGTGCCCAGAAGCAGGCGCTATACAAAGATGCCCAAGATCGCATTTGGGCCGATGCGCCATGGATTTTCCTGGTGACAGAGCGCCTGCTGTCTGCCAACAACAAACAGCTGAGCGGTTTCTACGTGATGCCGGACACCTCGTTCAACTTTGATAACGCGGATTTGAAATAAGGGCTGAGCGCCGCCCTTTCCCTGACGGGAAGGGCGGTGTGAGGGGGATTTATGCGCAATGCTTAATTATTTTCTAAAACGTCTGCTGGGCCTGATCCCGACGCTGCTGATCGTGGCCGTGCTGGTGTTCTTGTTTGTCCATATGCTGCCGGGCGATCCGGCGCGGTTGGCCGCGGGGCCGGAGGCCGACGAAGCCGTCGTACAGTTGGTGCGCCAGGATCTGGGGCTGGACAAGCCGTTGCCACAGCAGTTTGTGCATTTCTTTGTCAATATTTTGCAGGGCGATTTCGGCACGTCGATGGTGTCCAAACGCCCGGTCAGTGAAGAGATCGCTTCGCGCTTTATGCCAACCTTCTGGCTGACCATCGCCAGCATGGTGTGGGCGGTGATTTTTGGCATGGCGATCGGCATGATTTCCGCCGTATGGCGCAACCGCTGGCCTGACCGGTTGGGGATGACGCTGGCCGTTTCGGGCATCTCTTTCCCGGCCTTTGCGTTGGGGATGCTGCTGATGCAGGTGTTCTCGGTCAATCTCGGTTGGTTGCCGACGGTTGGAGCGGATACCTGGCAGCATTACATCCTGCCTTCAATCACGCTGGGCGCTGCGGTAGCGGCGGTGATGGCACGCTTCACCCGCGCCTCGTTCGTTGAGGTGATGCAGGAAGATTACATGCGCACCGCCCGTGCCAAGGGCGTACCGGAGTCACTGGTGGTCGTCAAACACGGGCTACGCAACGCCATGATCCCGGTGATCACCATGATGGGCCTACAGTTTGGTTTCCTGTTGGGTGGCTCGATCGTGGTCGAGAAGGTGTTTAACTGGCCGGGGTTGGGGCGCTTGCTGGTGGATTCGGTAGAAATGCGCGATTACCCGGTGATCCAGGCCGAAGTGCTGCTGTTCTCGCTGGAGTTTATTCTGATTAATCTGTTGGTGGATATGCTGTATGCGGCAATCAACCCTTCGATTCGTTACCAATAGGCAGGCCGTATGATGAAATATTGGCGACGTAATGCCGCGCTCAAGGCAATGCCGGTGATTAATCCCAACGCGGTGCGTACGCCTTGGCATGAGTTCTGGCGGCGCTTTCGTCGCCAGCAGGTCGCAATGGTGGCTGGCGTGTTTGTGTTGCTGCTGGTGGCCGCTGCGCTGCTGGCACCGCATCTGGTGCCTTTTGATGCGGAAAACTTCTTTGATTACGATCGGCTCAATGAAGGGCCTTCGTTGGTGCACTGGCTCGGGGTGGATTCGCTGGGCCGGGATATTTTCAGCCGTATTCTGATGGGCGCGCGGATCTCTTTGGCCGCCGGGGTGTTCTCGGTGCTGGTTGGCAGCGTGATTGGCACGGTGCTCGGGCTCTTGGCGGGCTATTACGAAGGCTGGTGGGATCGCATCGTGATGCGTATCAGTGACGTGCTGTTTGCCTTCCCCGGTATTCTGCTGGCGATTGGCGTGGTGGCGATCATGGGCAGTGGCATGGCGAACGTGATTGTTGCCGTGGCCATCTTCAGCATTCCGGCGTTTGCGCGCCTGGTGCGTGGCAATACTCTGGTGCTGAAGCATCTGACCTACATTGAATCGGCGCGCAGCATTGGCGCTTCGGACTGGACCATCATCCTGCGGCATATCTTGCCGGGCACCATCTCGTCGATCGTGGTCTATTTCACCATGCGTATCGGTACTTCAATCATTACCGCTGCCAGCCTGTCGTTCTTGGGATTGGGGGCGCAGCCGCCAACGCCGGAATGGGGAGCGATGCTTAATGAAGCGCGGGCGGATATGGTGATTGCTCCGCATGTGGCGATCTTCCCCAGCCTGGCAATCTTTTTTACCGTGCTGGCCTTTAACCTGTTGGGCGATGGGCTACGTGATGCATTGGATCCGAAGCTGAAGGGATGACCCCTCACCCCAACCCTCTCCCACAGGGAGAGGGAGCTGAAAGTCCCTGCTCTTTTGGAAGTTAAAGAAGCTATCTCAGCAAATTCGATCACTCCTTCATCCAAGGTGCGTCACTGCATTTTCAAACTCACTCGATCGGTCCCCTCTCCCTTGAGGGAGAGGGTTAGGGTGAGGGGATATCGACTATTTAAACAGATGCTCGGCGTGAAAACGCAGATGATCTTCGATAAAGGTAGCGATGGTGAAGTAGCTGTGGTCGTAACCTGGCTGAATGCGCAGGGTTAACGGCCAGTCACGCTGGCGTGCCAACTCCGCCAGCTTGGCCGGTTGCAGCTGATCTGCCAGAAATTGATCCCCATCTCCCTGATCGATCAACATCGGCAGCGGTTCCGCTCCGCTGGCCAGCAAATGGCAACTGTCATATTGCAGCCACTGCGTTTCGTCATCCCCCAGATAGGCAGCAAAGGCTTTACGACCCCAAGGCACCTGACAAGGGTTGACGATCGGCGCAAAGGCCGATGCCGAACGAAAACGCTGCGGGTTACGCATTGCCATCATTAACGCACCATGGCCGCCCATCGAGTGGCCCGCAATGGATTGCCGATCGCTGACGCTGAAATGCTGCCTAATCAGCGCAGGCAGCTCATCGCTGATGTAATCATACATGCGAAAGTGTTGATCCCAAGGTGCCTGAGTGGCATTGAGGTAAAACCCCGCCCCCTGGCCCAGATCGTAACCTTCGTCATTTGGCACCTCATCGCCGCGCGGGCTGGTATCCGCCATCACCAGCACCAACCCTAATTCTGCGGCAACGCGCTGGGCACCGGCCTTCAACGTGAAGTTTTCATCATTGCAGGTCAGACCCGACAGCCAATACAGCACCGGCGGCGGGTTATCGTCGCGCGGTGGTGGCAGATAGATACTGAACGTCATGTTGCAATTCAGGCTCTGCGCCGCGTGACGGTAACGTTGTTGCCAACCACCGAACATGCGGTGCTCTTCGAGAAGTTCTAATGACATCGTCATCCTCTGCCTCCTGGCTTATTTATCGAAATGGATCACGGAACGGATCGATTTGCCTTCATGCATCAGATCGAACGCTTCGTTGATCTGCTCCAGCCCCATGGTATGAGTGATAAAGTCGTTCAGTGCGAATTCGCCGTCCAGATAACGCTGCACGATCCCCGGCAGTTGGCTGCGGCCTTTTACGCCACCAAAGGCAGAACCGCGCCAGACGCGGCCAGTCACCAGTTGGAACGGACGGGTCGCGATCTCTTCACCGGCGCCGGCAACGCCGATAATGACCGACTCACCCCAGCCCTTGTGGCAGCACTCCAGCGCCGAACGCATCACGTTGACGTTGCCGATACATTCAAAGGAGAAGTCGACGCCGCCGTCGGTCAGTTCGACGATCACGTCCTGGATAGGTTTATCGTAATCTTTTGGATTGATCAGATCGGTCGCGCCCAGCTTGCGAGCCAGATCGAACTTGCTGGTGTTGAGATCGATGCCAATGATGCGGCTGGCACCGGCCATCTGAGCGCCAATAATCGCCGACAGCCCGATGCCGCCCAGGCCGAAGATAGCCACGGTATCGCCAGCCTTGACCTTGGCGGTGTTGATCACCGCACCCATGCCGGTGGTGACGCCACAGCCAAGCAGACAGACTTCTTCCAACGGTGCTTCTTTGCTGATTTTTGCCAGTGAGATTTCGGGTACTACGGTGCGTTCAGCAAAGGTGGAGGTGCCCATGTAGTGGAAAATCGGCTTGCCGTCTTTAAAGAAGCGGGTGGTGCCGTCTGGCATCAGACCCTTGCCCTGGGTGGCGCGGATGGCCTGACACAGGTTGGTTTTGCCGGATTTACAGAATTTGCACTCGCCGCATTCTGGGGTGTACAGCGGGATCACGTGGTCGCCGACGGCAACGCTGGTCACGCCTTCGCCGATCGCTTCGACTATACCACCGCCTTCGTGGCCCAAAATCGCCGGGAACACGCCTTCCGGATCCTTGCCTGACAGGGTATAGGCATCGGTATGGCAAACGCCGGTGGCGACGATGCGCACCAGTACTTCACCTTTCTGTGGCGGCATCAGATCGACTTCTTCAATCTTCAGCGGCTGGTTCGGTCCCCAAGCTACGGCAGCACGGGTTTTGATAAATTCCATGATTCTCTCCTCATTAAATTCTAGTAGTGCAGATTTTGGCTACTCTGTCAGGAGGATGGACTCGGCATCCACCTCCGAACTTTCAGCCTGTTCTATAATCAGTTGTTTTAACGCGCGGACGTTTGGCCCAAACGCATCACGCCGCCATAACAGCCAGGTGGCGGTTTCGGCAATGTCGGCAGGGAGTGCATGAACTTTGACCCGCTTGTAGCCGGGCAGCAGGTTGAGCACCGAATACGGGATCATCGCCAGCCCGGCACCGCTGGCCACACAGGCCAGCATGGAGTGATAAGACTGGATCTCCATGATGGTGCCTGGCAATGAACCGTCACGCTTGAACCAGGACTCCAGGCGCAAGCGATAAGAGCAGCTGGCGCGGAAGGCAAACAGGGTTTCCCCTTTGACATCCTGGGCGCTGTGAATGGGCGGATGGTCCAGGCAGGTGATCACCACCATGCGTTCGGGGAAAGCAACGCAACCGTTCAGTTCATCATGTTGCAACGGGCCATCTACCAAGGCGGCAGCCAAGGTACCAGCGCGTACACGCTCGATGATTTCTCCTGAGGTGCCGGTAGCCAGCGAAAGGGAAACCTGCGGGAATCGCTGATGATAAGCTGCCAGCAAGGTAGGTAGCCGGGTGGCGGCGGTGCTTTCCATCGAGCCAAGCGCAAAGTTACCGGCCGGTTCCCCGGCATGGGTGATGCTCATGGCTTCTTCACTGAGCGCCAGAATGCGGTGGGCGTAGCAGAGAAAATTATGGCCCATCGGCGAGAGGCGCAGACGCTGTTTCTCACGGATAAACAGATCGGTGCCCAGTTCCTGCTCGAGCTGACGCAGGCGCGTGGTCAGGTTTGACGGCACGCGGTGCAATTGCTCGGCGGCACGGGCGACGGAGCCAGTTTCGGCCACGCAGCAGAACATGCGCAGTTGGGTGAGATCCATAACCTTCTCTTTTCGTGATGAACTTGATGAGTATTATTCAGTTTTTGTGAGTGTAATACTGCGGCATGCTAGCCGCAACTTTCTTTTAACAGGTTGGATACAGCGATGGCGCTAAAAATAGCCTTGAGTGGTTTTATTGCTTTGATCGTGGCGATGGGGATTGGCCGGTTTGCCTTTACCCCGCAGGTGCCGTTGATGATTGCTGAGCACCAGTTCACCCTGACCGGGGCCGGGCTGGTGGCGGCGTTGAACTACCTGGGCTACCTGTGCGGTGCCTATGATGCGATGCGTGCCAGCCGCCATGTGGAGCGCCGTCTGTGGCTTGGCGTGTGGGGAGCAGTGGCGCTGACGCTGCTGTCTGCCTTGGTGTCGGGCGAGTGGCTGCATGGTGCAGTGCGCTTTGCGATTGGTTGGGCCAGCGGTTGGTCGATGGTGTTGGTGGCGGCCTGGACTAACGAGCGGTTGGCGCATTATGGCCGTCCCGCGTTAAGTGCTGCGGTCTTTGCCGGGCCTGGGGCCGGGATATTCATCAGCGGCATGCTGGCGGTGGCGATCAACAGCTGGGGCTTGAGCGCTTCGCAGGCCTGGCTGGTGTATGGCGCATTGGCGTTGGTGTTAATTGCCGCGATCAGCATTAACTTGCCAAGGGCAGGGGAGTTGCATCGCCCCGATGTGAAGCCTGAACCGTTAGTGCTCACCCCGGCATTGAAGCGTTTGGTGTGGAGCTACAGCCTGGCGGGCTTTGGCTATATCCTGCCTGCGACCTTCCTGTCACAGATGGCGGCGGCCCGTTTCCCTGATAGCCTGTTCGCCCAGTTTGTCTGGCCGATTTTTGGCGGTGCGGCGGTGCTGGGGATTATCATCGGGATTGCAACCCGTCATCGGCTCACCACGCAGACCCGCCTGGCAATCACGCTGTGGGTACAGGCACTGGGCGTACTTTGTGCCGAAGTGGTGCCGGGCGTTACCGGCCTGGCATTAGGGGCCATGCTAACCGGCGGTGGGTTCCTCAGTGTAGTCCAGCTATCTATCCAGCACGGTAGGGAGTTGGCTCCGAATCACGCACGCTATATGGCCGGGCTGTTGACCACGGGTTATGCCATCGGTCAGTTGGTGGGCCCGATGCTCTCGGCGGTTTCAACGGCGCTGACGCATCGCCTGGAACCCGCGCTGTATGTAGCGGTGCTGGGGCTGCTGATCGCCGGTGTGCTCGTGATCAATACCCCGGCGCGGGCCACGGCCAGCAAGCCAACGTTATCTTGAGTAAAATACATACAAAAAATGTGGGATAGCCGCAGCCAGCCTGCTACGGGCTGGATGCGGATTTTTCATACCAGGATGAAACACAATCACTGGATAAACGTCTCACTCTCATCTAGAGTGGGGGAAAATATTGATCGGGTTCACGTTATCTATCCGTCGTCTTTCAAGCTGCAGTTAGCTCTTTCCCTGGATTTGTAGGGGCGCTGTATACTGCTCCTCATCACTCGGGGCGAGTAACCAACAGCCGATAACAACGCTGCAATTTGAAAGACCACGGGGATATTGCCGGGGCCGCCTGCTGGAGATACATCGCCATGACATCGTTAAGTAATGAAGCTGCACTGGTGCACGCGGCGCTTGAAGCGCGTGGCCTGGAAACCCCGCTATGTGGGGAAGTGTTGGATCGTGAGACGCGCAAGCGCCGTATCAAAGAGCACATGACGGAAATCATGCGGCTGTTGAACCTCGATCTGTCCGACGACAGCCTGGCAGAAACGCCACACCGTATTGCGAAAATGTATGTCGATGAGATCTTCTCCGGCCTGGATTACGCCAACTTCCCGAAGATCACCGTCATCGAAAACAAGATGAAAGTGGACGAAATGGTGACGGTGCGTGATATTACCTTGACCAGCACCTGCGAACATCACTTTGTCACCATCGATGGTAAAGCCACCGTGGCGTATATTCCCAAAGACTCGGTGATTGGCCTGTCGAAAATCAACCGCATCGTGCAGTTCTTTGCCCGTCGCCCACAGGTACAGGAGCGGCTGACTCAGCAGATCCTGGTGGCGTTGCAAACGCTGTTAGGCACCAACAACGTGGCGGTATCGATCGATGCGGTACATTACTGCGTCAAGGCTCGCGGTATTCGTGACGCTACCAGTGCTACCACCACCACGTCGCTGGGTGGGTTGTTCAAGTCCAGCCAGAATACGCGCCAGGAGTTCCTGCGTGCGGTGCGTCACCATCACGGTTGATGGCTGAGCTATGACGATGAAGGCGCCTGTGGGCGCCTTTTTACTGATAGAAATACAGCGGAAGAACATGAACGCTAACGAAACTCCCCGGCTACCACGCATTGCTACGCTGGACTGCGTACGCGGTATCGCCATCCTTGGCATTCTGTTGCTGAATATCAGCGCGTTTGGCCTGCCGAAAGCCGCCTATCTCAACCCCGCCTATCTGGGTATGCCCTCTACACGCGATGTCTGGACCTGGGCACTGTTGGATCTGTTCGCTCAGGTCAAGTTCCTGGCCATGTTCGCGCTGCTGTTTGGTGCCGGTCTGCAACTGCTGCTACGGCGGGGCAAAGTCTGGATCCGTGCCCGGTTATCCTGGCTGGTCCTGATTGGCTTGGGGCACGCCATTTTCTTATGGGATGGGGACATCCTGCTGGCCTACGGGCTGATCGGCCTGGTGTGCTGGAGGATGATCCGCGACGCGCAGAATACCTTCACCCTGTTGAAAACAGGGGCGGTGTTGTATCTGATCGGCGTGGCGGTGTTGTTGCTGCTAGGGTTTATCTCTCACGGTGAGCCGGGCAGTTTCTGGCAGCCGAGCGTGGCCGAATTGCAGTATGAGAAGTTCTGGAAGCTGCAAGGCGGACCGGAAGCCTGGCGCAGCCGTCTGGATCTGCTCTCTTCCAGCCTGATAGCCATCGGTGCGCAGTATGGCTGGCAACTGGCCGGGCTGATGCTGTTTGGTGCAGGCATGATGCGCAGCGGTTGGCTGCGTAACAGCTATTCGCCTGCTTATTACCGCCGTCAGGCCGCCTGGCTGATACCGCTTTCATTGCTGATCCAGTTGCCCGGTGTGCTGCTGCAGTGGCAGCTGAATTGGGATTATCGCTGGAGTGGCTTTTTGCTGCAGGTGCCGCGTGAGTTGGGCTCGCCGCTGCAGGCTATTGGCTACCTGGCTCTGGTCTACGGTTTTTGGCCAACGCTTTCCCGTCTGCGTATCAGCCACTGGTTAACCCAGGTTGGGCGGATGGCGCTAAGTAATTATCTGCTACAAACCCTGATTTGCAGCACGCTGTTCTTTCATTTTGGCCTCTATCAACAGCTCGACCGTTTGCAGCTATTGGCGGTCGTTCCCTTGGTGTGGTTGGCTAACCTGCTGTTTTCCACACTGTGGCTGCGGTACTTCGCGCAGGGCCCGATGGAATGGCTATGGCGCAAGCTGACTTCCCTTGCTGCGGGCGAAAGTCTACGTCAGCCGACAAAATGAGATCTGGCGCAGGTAGGTTAAAAAATTGTATGTAAACGTTTTCTTTCCTGTGACGTAATTCACGCTGAGGAGGATGACAAACGGGGTAGGATAGCGCCACTGTCTACTCTGTCGACCTCGGGACGTTTCATGAATTCTGTGCATTCAACCACCATTCGCGATGTGGCGAAGCGTGCGGGTGTGTCCGTCGCTACCGTCTCGCGAGTGCTGAACAACAGTACCCTGACCAGCAAAGAGACCCGCGAACAGGTGCTGAAGGCCGTGGCGGAACTGGGTTATCGGCCAAACGCCAACGCGCAGGCATTGGCTACCCAGAGCAGTGAAACGCTGGGCGTGGTGGTGATGGATGTCTCCGATCCGTTCTTCGGCGCGTTAGTGAAAGCGGTAGACACAGTGGCGCAGCAAAACCACAAATACCTGCTGATCGGCAACAGTTATCATCAGGCGGACAAAGAGCGCCATGCCATCGAGGTGCTGATCCGTCAACGCTGCAATGCCTTGATTGTTCATGCAAAAGCGTTAGGTGACGCGGAACTGATCGCCTTTATGGATCAGATCCCGGGTATGGTGTTAATTAACAGAATTGTAACGGGCCATGAGCACCGCTGCGTTGGCCTGAACAATGTGTTTGGCGCTGAAGTTGCCATGCGCTTGCTGCTCTCGCAGGGGCATCAACGGATCGGTTACCTGGGTTCCGATCACCCCATCGAAGACGGCCCGCTGCGCCAGCAAGGCTATAGCCAGGCGATGGCCGCGGCAGGTTTTTCCCCACCGGATAGCTGGCGTGCCTATGGTTCACCGGACCTGCAGGGGGGTGAGGCAGCGATGGTTGAACTGCTGGGTCGCAACCTGCACCTTAGCGCCGTGTTCGCCTATAACGACGCCATGGCAGCCGGTGCGATGGCGGTACTGAAAGAAAACGGTATCACAGTGCCGCAGCATTTCTCGCTGGTGGGGTTTGATGATATCCCCATTGCCCGCTATACCAGCCCCAAGCTGACCACCATCCGTTATCCGATCGTTTCAATGGCCACGCTGGCTACCGAGCTGGCGCTGAAGGGCGCTGCCGGGCAGCTTGAACCTCAGGCTTCACACCTGTTTATGCCGACGCTGGTACGCCGCCATTCTGTAGCGCCGTGGCAAAGTGAGGCTTCGGTCACTCTCTGAACATTTAATAGTGTGTAACCGTTTTCAATCTGTGAGAAAATTCACAGATTATTAACATAGTGCCGTCTATGCTCTAGTCGTTTTCCAGCGCAAAGGCTCTTGCCAGCCAAGCTTTTAATCTGGCGCTGACACAGCATCACAGGAATAACAAGCAACACGGATGACAGGAATTCTTTTGAAACTGCCACGCCCAACTGTGTGCATTGTGGCTAAAGGCTTAATACCGAGTACGACCCTCTACAAACCGGAGACAGACAATGAATAAGAAGGTTTTCACCCTGGCCGCGCTGGCCGCAAGCATGATGTTTGGCGCAGCTGCGCATGCTGATACCCGCATTGGCGTCACGATTTACAAATATGACGACAACTTTATGTCGGTGGTGCGTAAGGCGATCGAAAAAGATGCCAAGGCCTCTCCGGATGTCACGCTGCTGATGAATGACTCACAGAATGACCAGTCCAAGCAGAATGACCAGATCGACGTACTGATTGCCAAAGGCGTAAAAGCGCTGGCGATCAACCTGGTGGACCCGGCCGCCGCTCCGGTGGTGATTGACAAGGCACGTGCCAACGATATCCCGGTGGTGTTCTACAACAAAGAACCTTCCCGCAAGGCGTTGGATAGCTACGACAAAGCCTATTACGTTGGTACCGACTCTAAAGAGTCTGGCGTGATCCAGGGCGAGCTGATTGCCAAACACTGGAAAGCCAACCCAGCCTGGGATCTGAACAAAGACGGTCAGATCCAATATGTACTGTTGAAAGGTGAACCAGGCCACCCGGACGCAGAAGCGCGTACCACCTACGTGATCAAAACGCTGAATGAAAAAGGCGATAAGACTCAGCAACTGCAGATGGACACCGCGATGTGGGATACCGCTCAGGCTAAAGACAAGATGGACGCCTGGCTGTCTGGCCCTAACGCCAACAAGATCGAAGTGGTAATCGCTAACAACGATGCGATGGCCATGGGTGCGGTTGAAGCCTTGAAAGCTCATAACAAGAGCAGCATTCCGGTGTTTGGTGTCGATGCCCTGCCAGAAGCACTGGCAATGGTGAAGTCCGGGGCGATGGCCGGTACCGTGCTGAACGATGCCGACAATCAGGCGAAGGCGACCTTCGATCTGGCGAAGAACCTGGCCGCGGGCAAACCTGCTGCTGACGGCACCCAATGGAAGATCGTCGATAAAATTGTACGTATTCCTTACGTGGGTGTAGATAAAGATAACCTGTCTCAGTTTGTGAAATAAACCGAGATAGAGAGAAATGCCCCCGCCGGAATTTAGGCGGGGGAACTTATTAGAAGAACCCGTTAATTCTCCACTGCTGCAAGCCAGCTTGGGAGAGTGCTGGTTCCAGAATTAGCCAGGACTATTTATGGCCGAAAACTCTCGTGAGTGGCTACTGGAAATGACGGATATCAGTAAGTCGTTTCCCGGCGTAAAGGCATTAGA
Organism: Serratia sp. JSRIV004; assembly: GCF_019968705.1. Lineage (NCBI taxonomy): Bacteria > Pseudomonadati > Pseudomonadota > Gammaproteobacteria > Enterobacterales > Yersiniaceae > Serratia > Serratia sp. JSRIV004. Next base: position 2,146,205 of record NZ_CP074140.1, read on the forward strand.
CAAAGTGAATTTACGCGTACGTCCAAACTCCATTCATGCACTAATGGGGGAGAACGGCGCCGGAAAATCCACCTTATTAAAATGCCTGTTTGGCATTTATAAAAAAGACTCCGGCAGTATTCTGTTTCAGGGGCAGGAAGTCGATTTCAAAAGTTCCAAAGAGGCGTTGGAGCAGGGCGTTTCGATGGTACATCAGGAACTGAACCTGGTATTGCAACGTACCGTGATGGACAACATGTGGCTGGGGCGCTATCCCACCAAAGGGCTGTTTGTCGATCAGGACAAGATGTACAAAGACACCAAGGAAATTTTCGACGAACTGGATATTGATATCGATCCCCGAGCCAAAGTCGGCACGCTGTCGGTATCCCAGATGCAGATGATCGAAATTGCCAAGGCGTTCTCCTACAACGCTAAAATTGTGATTATGGATGAGCCAACCTCTTCTCTGACCGAGAAAGAGGTGAATCATCTGTTCACCATTATCCGTAAGCTGAAAGAGCGTGGCTGCGGCATCGTGTATATCTCGCACAAGATGGAAGAGATCTTCCAGCTATGCGATGAAATCACCATTCTGCGCGACGGCCAATGGATCGCCACCCAGCCGCTGGAAGGGCTGGATATGGACAAGATTATCTCAATGATGGTTGGGCGTTCGCTGAGCCAGCGTTTCCCCGATCGTCAGAATACGCCGGGTGAGGTGATTTTAGAGGTGAAAGGCCTGACCTCTTTGCACCAGCCTTCGATCCGCGATATCTCCTTTGATCTGCATCAGGGAGAGATCCTGGGCATTGCCGGGCTGGTGGGCGCCAAGCGCACCGACATTGTGGAAACCCTGTTTGGCATCCGCGAAAAGGTGGCCGGCACCATCAAGCTGCACGGTAAAAATATCAACAATAACAGTGCTAACGAAGCCATCAACCACGGTTTTGCCCTGGTGACGGAAGAGCGTCGTTCCACCGGTATTTATGCTTACCTGAATATTGGCTTTAACTCGTTGATTGCCAATATTCGCCAATACAAAAACAAGATGGGCCTGCTGGATAATAACCGGATGAAAAGCGACACCCAATGGGTGATCGATGCCATGCGGGTGAAAACGCCGGGCCACCATACCAATATCGGTTCGCTTTCCGGCGGTAATCAGCAAAAGGTGATCATTGGCCGCTGGCTACTGACACAGCCGGAAATCCTGATGATGGATGAGCCAACGCGCGGTATCGACGTGGGGGCCAAGTTTGAAATTTACCAGTTAATGACCGAATTGGCGAAGAAGGGCAAGGGGATCATTATAATCTCTTCCGAAATGCCGGAGCTTTTGGGAATTACCGACAGAATATTGGTGATGAGTAATGGTCAGGTTGCGGGCATTGTGAATACCAAACAGACCTCGCAAAATGAAATATTGCGGCTAGCCTCCTTGCATCTTTAAGGATCGTAATTATGAGCGCACTGAATAAAAAAACCTTGTTCACCTATTTTAAAGAGGGTGGCATTTATCTGGTCCTGTTGGTGTTACTGGCGATTATTATTATCCAGGACCCCACCTTTTTAAGCCTGATGAACCTGAGTAATATCCTGACCCAATCCTCGGTGCGTATTATCATTGCGCTGGGCGTGGCCGGGCTGATCGTCACGCAGGGGACAGACCTTTCCGCCGGGCGTCAGGTAGGGTTGGCAGCGGTAATTGCCGCGACCCTGCTGCAATCGATGGATAACGTCAACAAAGTGTTCCCGCATATGGAAACCTGGTCGATCCCGCTGGTGATCTTGCTGGTTTGCGCCGTGGGCGCGGTGATTGGCCTGGTCAACGGCTTGATTATTGCCTATCTCAACGTGACGCCGTTTATCACCACGTTGGGCACCATGATCATCGTGTATGGGATTAACTCCCTGTATTACGATTACGTGGGGGCTTCACCGGTGGCCGGTTTCGATCCGAAATTCTCCACCTTTGCCCAAGGGTTCTTGCGATTCGGTGACTTCAAGCTGTCCTATATCACCTTCTACGCCATTATTGCGATCGCCTTTGTCTGGGTGCTGTGGAATAAAACCCGCTTCGGCAAGAATATCTTCGCCATCGGTGGTAACCCGGAAGCGGCGAAAGTCTCTGGCGTCAACGTTCCGCTGAACCTGATCATGATTTATGCGCTGTCCGGGGTGTTCTATGCCTTTGGCGGTTTACTGGAGGCGGGCCGTATCGGTAGTGCCACTAACAACCTCGGCTTTATGTATGAACTGGATGCAATCGCGGCCTGTGTGGTCGGCGGGGTGTCGTTCGCCGGTGGGGTAGGTACGGTGCTGGGCGTGGTGACCGGGGTGATCATCTTTACCGTCATCAACTACGGCCTGACCTATATCGGCGTGAACCCTTACTGGCAGTACATCATCAAGGGTAGCATTATCATCTTCGCGGTAGCGCTGGACTCCCTGAAGTACGCCAAGAAAAAATAAGTCTGTTTTGCGCTTTACGATAACGGCCAGCATCTGCTGGCCGTTTTGCTTTTGCTATGTAACACGGCAGATATGCCATCTTACTGTTATTCCATTCGTCGCTGTTCCCCCTCACCCCAACCCTCTCCCCAAAAAGGAGAGGGGGCAGAACGGAGCTGCGTTCAGGGACAGGAGTTTATTTGTGGCCATGACGCATTCGGTGTTGTGGTCAGACGCAGGAGTTAATCTGTGGCACGTACGGTCCCCTCTCCCCAAAAAGGAAAGGGGGCAGTACGGAGCTGCGTTCAGGCACAAGAGTTTATCTGTGGCCATGTTGTGCTCGCTTACGCATTCAGTGTTGTGGTCAGGCGCAGGAGCCAATCTGTGGCACGTACAGTCCCCTCTCCCTGTGGGAGAGGGCTAGGGTGAGGGGCAATCGCTGGAGCGTGAGGTGAACTCAGCTCTTTTTCTGCTGCTGGGCCTTAAGCTTCTCCGCCGTCAGCTTGTGCTCCAGCTCTACCAACTGCTCCGGCGACACCGCCGGGTAACCCGGTGCATCTTCCGGCACCTTGTGCATCGCAGATATCGGGATTAATGGGCCAAGGAAGCGGGGCTCACGCTTGAGGATATACAGATCGGTCAGGGCACCCAGGCGAGCAAAGATCTCGCGCACGCGCACCGTCATCATATTTTTTGGCGAAGGTACCGCATAGCATTGCGCCTGGATACCCATATGCAGGGCGATAAATAGGGCGCGCTCGCAGTGGAATCGCTGGGTGATGATGATGAAGTCGTTGGTATCGAACACCTTGCGCGTACGGACAATGGAGTCGAGGGTACGGAAACCGGCATAGTCGAGCACGATATCGCTAGGCGCAACGCCAGCGGCCAGCAGATCGCGGCGCATGGTCATCGGTTCGTTGTAGCTTTGCTGGGCATTATCGCCGCTCAGTAGCAGGTACTTCACCTTGCCGCTGTTATAGGCGTTGATCGCCCCTTGAATACGGTAGCGGTAATATTGGTTAAGCACTCCGGTACGGTAATATTTGGAGGTGCCAAGCACCACCCCCACCTGACGGTGTGGTAGCGTTTGCATTTCTTCGTAAATATAAGGCGCGGTTTTCCAGCTTATCCAGCGATCGAGCGCGATAGCCGACAGCATCAGCACCGAAATGATGATGAACAGGCTAATTATCAGGCGTTTCCACATGTTGATGCCTTGCGCGAACGAGGGCTAAAGTAAGACTCAAGGCTACTTTACCTGCCCGGCAGACGCAAGCAATGAGCCGTTTACCGCAGGTGTTACGCTGCATTTTTCAGCAAAATCTGGTCTTGGCGTGATAACCGGGCCTGACTAACAGGCCCGGTGAGGAACTTAGAACGAGGTACGCTTGTAGATACGATACTGCGGACGCCAGAAGTTATGCTCGATGGCTTTAGACAACGCCTCTTCCGACGTCACCACAGCTACACCCTGCAACTGAGCAGCTTTGCCCACTTCCATCGCGATGCATTTGGATACGCCTTGAATATCATCGATATTCGGCAGTAGTGCGCCGTGGCCGTCGGTAGCCAGCGGAGAACAGTCGGCCAGGGCTCGGCTGGCGGCCATCAGCATGGCATCGGTGACCCGTTTTGCCCCAGCAGCCAATACGCCAAGGCCAATCCCTGGGAAGATATAGGAGTTGTTGCACTGGGCAATCGGGAACAGCTGGTCTTTATAGGTTACCGGTGAGAACGGGCTACCAGTGGCGACCAGTGCAGCACCGTCGGTCCAGTTGATGATATCTTCTGGCCGGGCTTCCACGCGGGAGGTTGGGTTGGACAGCGGCATCACGATCGGACGCGGGCAATGCTTGTGCATCTCACGGATCAGTTCTTCGGTAAACAGCCCCGGCTGGCCAGAGACGCCGATCAGCACGGTCGGCTTGGCGTTGCGCACTACTTCCAGCAGGGAGATCGCATCGCTTTCCACCTGCCATTGATCCAGATTGGCACTTTTCTGCACCAGCTTGCTCTGGAAATCGAGCAGGTTCGGCAGCTTATCCGTCAGCAGGCCAAAACGGTCAACCATAAACACGCGAGAGCGGGCTTCTTCTTCGCTCAGCCCTTCGGATTTCATCTGGGCGATGATCTGTTCGGCAATCCCACAGCCTGCGGAACCTGCCCCCAGGAAGGCGACGGTTTGATCGCGCAGTTGGCTGCCAGCGGCACGGCTGGCGGCGATCAGGCTGCCCAGCGTCACTGCGGCGGTGCCTTGAATATCGTCGTTAAAGCAGCACAGCTCATCACGATAACGATTAAGCAGCGGCGTGGCGTTATTCTGGGCAAAATCTTCAAACTGCAACAGCACGTTCGGCCAACGACGTTTCACCGCCTGGATGAACTCTTCCACAAAGGCGTGATATTCGTCGCCAGAAATACGTGGATGACGCCACCCCATATAGAGCGGATCGTTCAGGCGCTGCGGGTTGTTGGTGCCCACGTCCAGCACCACCGGCAAGGTATAGGCCGGGCTGATGCCGCCACAGGCTGTGTACAGAGAGAGCTTACCGATAGGAATACCCATGCCCCCGATGCCCTGGTCGCCTAGGCCAAGGATGCGTTCCCCGTCGGTGACCACAATCACCTTAACGTTCTGCTTGGTGGCGTTTTGCAGCATATCGTCGATGCGATCGCGGTTCGGGTAGGAGATAAACAGCCCACGTGCGCGGCGATAGATGTCAGAGAAATGCTCGCAGGCTTCGCCCACGGTTGGCGTATAGATGATGGGCATCATCTCGCTCAGGTGCGAATCCAGCAGGCGATAGAACAGCGTTTCGTTGGTGTCCTGGATATTGCGCAGGTAGATGTGCTTGTCGTTATCGTTCTTGAAATCCTGATACTGACGGTAAGCGCGTTCCACCTGTTCTTCGATGGTTTCTATCGCTTCCGGCAGCAGGCCGTGCAGGTTGAAGTTACTGCGTTCTTCTTCGGAAAAGGCGCTGCCTTTGTTCAGCAACGGGAATTCCAACAGAATGGGGCCAGCGTAGGGGATGTAGAGAGGGCGTTTGCTTTCGTATTCCAGTTCCATCAGTTTCTACTCTTTGCCTAGGGTAAGCTTTATTACTGCCGATCCTAAGATATCGGCAAAATATGTACAGCATTTGTTAGTAAATAATGAGGAATTGTCGCTTGTTGCTGGTTTTTTAGCCGGATTGCGGCGGAGCACGGTGGCTCCGCCTGAGGGATCAGAAGGTCACGCGTTGGACGTCTTCGCAGCCCAAGGCCGCCAGGGTGGCGCGGGTGGCATCCCACTGGGTCAGGATTGCGCCTTCCGCTTCGGCCAATACGGCACGGCGTACTTTCTGGCAATCACCACCGGAGACATTCATCAGGATCAGTGCGGCCTGCAATGGCGGCAGGCTAGGGTTGAACGCGGCGTTTTCTGCATAGCGGCCAGCGTAAACCTTGCCGTCTTCGGCTTCCAGCGCTACGCCGCTATGGGCGGTGCTGTAAGGGGCATGGCTGCGGTTGGCGGCATCCAGAGCCGCTTTCGCCAGTTCATCATCCAGCGTCAGCTGGAAGCCGTGATCGACCGGATCCATCAGCAACTCGCTGATTTGCAGATCTTTCGGGCCGAAGGAGTAAGGCAGGTAATCACCCAGAGTGGCGGTTGCCCGTGCAGGCAAATGGATCTCCAACTCGGTGCCGCTGTTAAGCTCATTCATAAACTGGCGGCAGTGGCCGCAAGGCGAGTAGTTGACGGTGACCGCGACCAGCTTGGCTTCGCCGCGCAGCCAGGCATGCGTGACAGCGCACTGTTCCGCGTGCACGGTTTGTTGCATAGGTGCACCACGGAATTCCATGTTGCCACCAAAATACCAGTTGCCGCTGACGCCACGCGCCACCGCCCCAACGTGGAAATGCGAAATCGGCGTTAACGAGCAGGCCGCCGCCAATGGCAGCAGAGCAAAGGCCAGAGCATCGTCATCCAACCCGCACTGTTGCTTGATCGCCGCAATCTGCTCGGCCTTGAACATGGCTGCGAAATCAGGCGCATCTAAATAGGGCAGCAGGGCGGATTGCAAGGCCGCAGGCAATTCGCTGTAGGCGGAGTGAAAGCGAGAATGCATAAGGAAGTCTCTCTACAAGTTAACGGGTTAACATTCTAGGCAACCGGCCCACAACAAAATGTGACTTGTATCTATTTTTTAATGAAACAACTGCAATGAAACTTATAAATGCGAGATGTATCGCAGGTTTTTAGCCGTTAACCAAACAGCCGCAGCAGTATCGGGAATACGAACGGCGCGGTCAGCGAAGTGATAATCCCGCAGATAACCAGAGCCAGCGAACTGAATGCGCCCTGTTGGTAATCCATTTCTACGCAGCGTGCTGTACCCAACGCATGCGAGGCGGTCCCCATCGCCAAACCGCGCGATGAATTGGTGTTGATCCGTAACAGGCCAAGCAGCGAATGGCCGAAAACCGCCCCCAGAATTCCGACAAAAATCACGCACACCGCGCTGATGGCCGGGATGCCGCCAATCGACTCGGCTACCGCCATGGCTATTGGGGTCGTCACCGACTTTGGCAAGATCGAGGCGGCAATTTCAGGTTTGGCCCCCATCAGCAGGGCAATGGCACCGCCGCTGATCATCGCGGTCATGCTGCCAATAAAGCAGACGGTGATGATGGATTTCCAACGCGCGCGGATCTGATGGATCTGCTCGTATAGCGGAAAAGCAAGGGCGACCACCGCCGGTTGCAGCAGATCGTTGAGGATTTTGCTGCCTTGAAAATAGCGTTCATAAGGAATGCCGGTCAGCAACAGCAGCGGGATAATCACCGCCATCGAGACCAATAATGGGTTCAGCAATGGCATGTTGAGCTTTTGCGCCAGCTTGCGTGCCGCGTAAAATACCACCAGGGTCAGCGGCAAGGACCACCAGATATTTTGCATCATTGTTCATCCTCCGCATTTTTTGCTTTACCGAGGATGGGACGCTCGCGATGGAAGTAATGTGAAGTATAGCCAACCACCACAAACACCAGCAGCGTACTGATCAGGCAAGACACGATCAGCGGAGCCAGATCGTCAACTATCTGGTCGTAATACTTCATGATGCCGACGCCGATTGGCACGAACAGCAGCACCATATAACGGATAAACAGATGGCAGCCAGGCTTGACCCATTTGGCCGGTAAAATTTGTGAGGAGAGCAAGGCAAACAGGATCAACATCCCGATAATGCTGCCGGGGATGGCGATCGGCAGCAGCGCCGCAATGGCGTTACCGGCGAACAGGCTGAGGTAGATCAGCACGATCGCCCTGACATATTTCCAACACAGGTTAAATAGGTTGCCCATAGTGCATTCTCGTTGATGTTGACGCATTCATCATACAATTAAACTGTGAGCTACGCCACAAAACGCATCATGAATTCTCGCTATGCCTATCATGCCATTTTGGCAAGATTGTGGCCCACCTTAAGTGTAGCGGGCCAGGCTATTCCGCGCTGCTCAGGCTGGCAAGCGGCTTTTGCTGTTCCGCCAACCGGTGGCCGAGGAAGAAGAACAGCAGGCTGAACAACGCGGCGGCGATCAACACCAGGAACATTACCGGCGGTGGCGCATAGCTCAGCAGGAAACCGCACATCACCGGGTTGATGGCACCACCCAGATTACTCAGACTCTGTACGCCGTAATAGCTGCCTTTCAGGTGCGGCGGGGCGATAAAGTCGATAAACATATATTCAACCGGAATGACGATGATTTCCCCCAGGGTGAAAATCGCCATGGCCAGCACCCATAGCCATATCGAAAGCCCTGCCAGCATAAAGCCGATCAGCCCCAGGACGAAGAACAGCGTGCCCAGCATCAGCCAGCGCAACATGTTGTCCTGGCGCATACCGCGGCTCAGCAGATACTGCAGGGCGATCACGATGCAGGCGTTGACGATCATCACCACGCCAATCACTTTGTAAGCAAATTCGGCATCGCTAACGAGGATCAGATACTGCGACAGATAGCCGGTAAATTGGCCAAATACCACCGCGCCTAACGTGCTGCCAAGGGTGAAATAAATCAGCCGCCGATCGCCGCGCAGCACATTCAACGTCTGGCGGAAGTTGAGAACCGACGCTGGAGTGTTGCCGGTGTCTTCTATCGGTGGCGATGGATAGCTGCGCAGGCGGAAGCTCAGGGTTATCACAGTCAGTAACGCCAACCCGCCGGACAGGTAGAACGGCAGCAGTGGGCTGTAACCGGCTACCATCACGCCCAATGATGAGCCGACGGCCCAGCCAACGTTCACCAGCGTATAGTTGATCGAGAAGGCCTTGATACGCTGGTTTACCGGCAGCCAACTGGCAAAGCAGGCCTTGATGGCGATGCTGAGCACCGCATAGGCGGTATGTAAGATGGCCAGCACCAGGATAACGCCAGCGGGGTGCGAGACCCATGGGATAGCAAAAAAGCTCAGCGAAAATAGCAGGATGGCCAGCAGGATCAGCGGATTTTTATTAAAGCGATCGACCAGATAACCGCCATAAAAGCTGCTGATGATGCCGATAGTCAGGCTGACGCCCAAGATAATCCCCACGCTTTTCGGCAGCAGGTGGAAGTGCTCGGTCAGGTAAATGGTGATAAAGGGCAGCGTGACGCCACGGCCTATGGTCAGCACCAGCGAACTTGCCAGCAATATCTTAATCAGTGGGGGGAATCCCTTCATAACCAAACCTGTTGATGCATACAGTTATTACGTCAATGCAACTACAGTAGCGTATTTTGTGGTGCTGAGAAGGGGCGAACGGAAAAATTGTTTAAAAAAAAGAGGCTACGTCTGTAGCCCCTCGGTAAAACAGCATTATTTACCGGATTTGGCCTGCAGGGTGGCAAACCAGGGTTGGATGAAGTCTTCACTGCTGCCCCAGCCTGGAATAATTTTACCCAGCGAGGCTACGTTGATTGGACCAGTCTGGCTGACCAGCAAGGCTTGCGGGATGGCGGCGGCTTTAAACTGATAGGTGGCTGGCGTTGGCTCGCCCGCCAGCTTGTTGGCAATCAGGCGCAGGTTGACGGCTCCGATCAGCTTGGTATCTACCGCGACGCTGACCTTCCACGGGCTACCGGCTTCGCGCATCAGTTGCAGATCCTGGTTGGAGATATCGATGCTGTAAAGCTTGATCTCGGTGCGGCCATTTTCTTGCAGCGCCTTATAGGCTCCCTGGCTGAAGGCATCCCAGGTGCCCCAGATGGCATCGATTTTACCTTTCGGGTATTTGGCTAGCACCGCCCCCACTTTATTGGCGGTATCGCCCTGAACGTCGGAGGAAACTGCCCCGATTGATTCCAACTCATGAATGCCCGGGTTTTGCTTGAGCAATTGCTGGTAAGCGGCCTGGCGGCGCTCCATCGGCGGGAAGCCTGCAACCCACAGTTTGATAATGTTGGCCTTGCCGTCGAAGTCTTTAATCAGTTGGCCGAAGGATTCATTGGCCAGCGAGGCATCATCCTGTTGGGAAACGGTGACGCCGGGGATCTCGCCGCTAACGTCGGTATCAAAGGCTGACACCGCGATACCTGCCGCGGCGATGCGCTTAACGAGATCGGTGGAATAGGGCGCGCGGCCTTGAGAAAGAATGATACCGTCATATTTCTGGCTGATGGCCTGGTTAACGAAGTCCTGAAAGCGCGCGTCATCGCCGTTGCTCAGGAAGGTATCGACCTTGAAACCGAGCTTGCGCCCCTCCTGGATGGCTCCGGCCAAAAACTGGGTGGTGTTGTCATCGGAACCCAGGTTACGGATCACCGCCACACGGATCTGCCCTTGATGCTGAGCAATAGCGTCAGGAACGGGGGCAAGCGTGGCTTCAGCGGCCAGCAGGGACTGGCTGGTCAGCAGGCTGAGGGCGAGCAGTGAGGTCTTTATCGTTTTCATTATTGGCTCCGAAGCAGGTGAAGAGTTCCCGTTAAAATTGGATGTTTAGATATCTTTCTGTCTAGACGTCTATTTAGTGCAATGCAGCATCATAACCAGATGCCTGGCAATTGGGAATCCGCCGGCTTATGAATTTTTCTCAGGTGATATAACGATTGGTTTGGATGGGGTGCGCAGTTTTGGCAGGAACCGGGAGATCGACGGTGCTGGTGGCGCTAATCTTGGCTGATGAAGAGTGCAATCACGCTGATTAAGGCGCGCCGTTTAAGATCTGATATGACAGAGGCAGAACAAGCTTTGTGGCTGCAGCTGCGCGATCGCCGCTTGGCTGGGTTTAAGTTCCGACGGCAATTTCCGGTTGGGCCTTTCTTTGCCGATTTCGCGTGTTGGCAGGCGAAGCTGATTGTTGAGCTGGATGGTGGTCAGCATTCGGGGCAGGTGGCTTATGATCAGCAGCGCACCTATTTTCTAGAGCAGCAAGGTTTTACCGTGATTCGTTTTTGGAATGATGAGGTTTTACTTAATTGGGAGGGGGTGAGACAGGTGATTTTATGGCATTTGCAGGATCGTGTTTCCCCTCATTCTAGCTTCTGAGATACCCCTCACCCCAACCCTCTCCCGTAGGGCGAGGGGGCTGCGCGGAGCATATAATTAGTCCGTGCTGCTTCGGGAAGAAATAAATAAGAAGAAAGGCAGGTATGACTAGATCGTAAAGAAATGAATCAGAAGAAAGGTTGGGTATGACTCAGAGAAATCAACGAACTCGATAGGTATTACTAGATCGTAAAGAAATGAATAAGAAGAAAGGAAGGGTATGACTCAGCAAAATCAACGAACTCGATCAGTCCCCTCTCCCTGTGGGAGAGGGTTAGGGTGAGGGGACTTTTCTCGATATTACAGAAGCTTACTTAACTTGCATACCAGGCTGTGCGCCGCTGTCCGGGCTGAGCAGGAAGATCTCCTTGCCGCCAGGGCCAGCCGCCATCACCATCCCTTCGGAAACGCCAAAGCGCATTTTACGCGGCGCCAGGTTGGCCACCATAATCGTCAAACGCCCTTCCAGCAGTGAAGGATCAGGGTAGGCAGAGCGAATACCGGAGAAGATCTGGCGTGATTCGCCACCCAGATCCAACTGCAGCTTCAGCAGCTTGTCAGAACCTTCAACAAACTCGGCGCTCTTGATCAGCGCGATACGCATATCGACTTTGGCGAAATCATCAAAGCTGATGGTGTCCTGGATCGGATCGTCCGCCAGCGGTCCGCTGACAACCTTCTGGCTGGCGGCCAGATCTTCTTTTGATGCATTGACCATTTCATTCACTTTGTCGAGATCGATACGGTTGAACAACGCCTTGAAGGTGCTCACCTGATGGCCCAGCAGCGGCTGCTCAATGCCATCCCAGCTCAGTTCGCAGTTGAGGAACGCTTCGGCACGTTCGGTCAACGCAGGCAGAACCGGCTTCAGGTAGGTCATCAGCACGCGGAACAGGTTGATGCCCATCGAACAGATAGCTTGCAGATCGGCGTCTCGGCCTTCTTCTTTCGCCACTACCCAAGGAGCCTGCTCATCGACATAGCGGTTGGCCAGATCGGCCAGCGCCATGATTTCGCGGATCGCCCGGCTGGTTTCACGGCTGGCATAGGCCTGCGCAATGCTGGTGGCAGCATCCACAAAGGTCTGGTACAGCGCAGGGTCGGCCAGGTGGTCGGCTAACTTCCCGGCAAAACGCTTGTTGATAAAGCCAGCGTTACGGGAAGCCAGGTTGACCACTTTGTTCACGATATCGGCATTCACGCGCTGCACGAAGTCTTCCAGATTCAGGTCGATATCGTCGATGCGTGAAGAGAGCTTGGCGGCGTAGTAATAACGCAGGCAATCGGCATCCAGGTGCTTGAGGTAGGTACCAGCTTTAATGAAGGTGCCGCGCGACTTGGACATCTTGGCGCCGTTCACCGTCACATAGCCGTGCACAAACAGGCTGGTTGGCTTGCGGAAATCGCTGCCTTCCAACATTGCTGGCCAGAACAGGCTGTGGAAGTAGACGATATCCTTACCGATGAAGTGATACAGCTCGGTAGTGGAGTCTTTACGCCAGAACTCGTCGAAATCCAGATCGCCGCGTTTATCGCACAGGTTCTTGAACGAGCCCATGTAACCGATTGGCGCATCCAGCCAGACGTAGAAATATTTGCCTGGGGCATCCGGAATTTCGAAGCCGAAATACGGCGCATCGCGGGAGATATCCCACTGTTGCAGGCCGGATTCGAACCATTCCTGCATCTTGTTTGCCACCTGCTCTTGTAGCGCGCCGGAGCGTGTCCAGGCTTGCAGCATGTCGCTGAAAGCGGGAAGGTCGAAGAAGTAGTGCTCAGAATCACGCATTTCCGGGGTAGCGCCGGAAACCACGGATTTAGGGTCGATCAGCTCGGTTGGGCTGTAGGTTGCGCCACAAACTTCGCAGTTATCGCCATATTGATCCGGAGATTTACATTTCGGGCAGGTACCCTTCACAAAACGATCCGGCAGGAACATGCCTTTCTCAGGATCGTAAAGCTGAGAAATGGTGCGTCGCTTGATATGACCGTTCTCTTTCAAGCGGCCATAGATGATACCTGACAGTTCACGGTTTTCTTCGCTATGGGTCGAATGATAATTCTCATAGCTGATGCCAAAACCGGCGAAATCCTGTTGGTGCTCGCGGCTCATTTCCGCGATCATCTCTTCTGGCGGGATACCCATCTGCTGTGCTTTGAGCATGATTGGCGTACCGTGCGCGTCATCCGCACAGATGAAATGAACTTCGTTGCCGCGCATTCGTTGGTAACGAACCCAGATATCTGCCTGGATGTGCTCGAGCATGTGGCCGAGATGGATGGAACCATTTGCGTACGGTAGCGCGCACGTCACCAATAATTTTTTCGCGACTTGAGCCATAATGAAAAGTTGCTTTCTTTAATGAGTGAAAAGGGTCTTTGATGTTACCCGATCGCGCTCTCTGCTGCTAGGGCGGTTTCTTTCGGGTTATACGAGCGAGTTACCCTGCAGTTCTGATATGCTTATCGGGTTGCTACCCATTCAAAATCAAGGAGCCGGGATGAACGCCAAATCCCCTGAGCAGACCAACCCTGAAGTTCTGCGCGCCCTGGTGACCGGAGTATTGGCCGCCTTCGAACACCCGACGTTAAAAAACAACCTGACCGCACTGAAAGCCATTCACCACTGTACGCTGCTGGACAATGTCCTGCATATCGAGTTAGTCATGCCGTTTGCCTGGCAAAGTGGGTTTGAGGCGCTGAAAGAATCGGTAAGCGCCGAACTGCTGCGCGTGACCGGCGTTCAGGCTATCGAATGGAAGCTGAAGCACGATATCACCACCTTGAAACGCGCCAACGACCAGGCCGGGGTGAAGGGTGTGCGTAACATTATTGCCGTCAGCTCAGGCAAAGGCGGGGTGGGGAAATCCAGCACCGCGGTCAACCTGGCGCTGGCGCTGATCGCCGAAGGTGCCAAAGTGGGTATCCTGGATGCGGACATTTATGGCCCGTCGATCCCCAACATGCTGGGCACTGAACATGAACGCCCAACCTCGCCGGACGGACAGCATATGGCTCCGATCATGGCGCACGGTTTAGCGACCAACTCTATCGGCTACCTGGTGACCGACGACAACGCCATGGTGTGGCGCGGGCCGATGGCCAGCAAGGCGCTGCTGCAACTGTTGCAGGATACGCTGTGGCCGGATCTGGATTATCTGGTACTGGATATGCCACCGGGGACCGGGGATATCCAACTGACCCTGTCGCAGAATATCCCGGTGACCGGTGCGCTGGTGGTGACGACGCCTCAGGATATCGCCTTGCTTGATGCCGCTAAAGGCATTGTGATGTTCGAAAAGGTGCATGTGCCGGTATTGGGCATCGTTGAGAACATGAGCATGCACGTGTGCAGCAACTGTGGTCATCACGAACCGATTTTCGGTACCGGTGGGGCAGAGAAGCTGGTGCAGAAATACCATAGCCGCCTGTTGGGGCAGATGCCGTTGCATATCTCGTTGCGAGAAGATCTGGATCGCGGGCAACCGACCGTGGTCAGCCGCCCGGACAGCGAGTTTGCCGAAATGTACCGTCAACTGGCGGGGCGCGTTGCGGCTCAGATGTACTGGCAGGGGGAAGCCATCCCTACCGAGATCTCCTTCCGCGCGCTCTAATCGCCCAGAATTACGTGCCCGCTTTGTCCCCTCACCCCAACCCTCTCCCACAGGGAGAGGGAGCTGATAGCCCCTGCTCTTTTGGAAGTAAGTAAGGTGATCAGGCAGCTCGACCGTCACTTTAACCAGGATGAGCAGGGTCAGTCAGCTGGTACTGATGAAGAATCACTACACTTTCAACCTAACTCGATCGGTTCCCTCTCCCTGTGGGAGAGGGTTAGGGTGAGGGGTCATTAACGACTCTGAGGTGCTGAAACCTGTGGTTTTTTGTGCAAATCAGCCCGCACAAAAGGTTTTTCTACTGGCGCAATAGTCACGGCAATCCTTTCCAGTAACCCCTGGGTCGGTGCTGCAGTGCCGGAATTGATCAGGACCAGGGGCAGCGCCAGCGTAACGGCAATTTTGCGGTAGGACAGCCGTGGTGGCTGCGTGCCACGTTGCAGCATTAAGAAGGTGCTGCTGACGATAAAGCCGAGTGCCAGGCCGGTGATCACCTCAGAAGTGGAATGGGCGTGTATCACCAAACGTGAATACCCTACCGCGGCGGCCAACAGATAGCCGACGATCACCGCGGTGCGCCTGACCGGCGACGAGAAACGCCCACAGAGCAACCACAGCAAAACCGGCCAGATACTGGCAGACAGGGCCGAGTGGCCGCTGAACCCGGTAAAATCCCATTGGCTGCTGCCGATACCCCAGCCCATAAACGCCAGCTTCGATACGCAAACTACGGCACCCACGCCGCCAAACAGCAGCATCCATTGCCAGGTCGGTTTTCTGCTGGTAGGGGACAGGAGTAAAATAATAAAGACGATGGCTGCGCAGGGCAGCAGCAGCATGCTGTCACCAAAGAATGTCAGGAAATGCCAGTTCATGTATGGTTTTACTCTAAGAAATAGGATCGAAGACGGTCTTGATGATGGCGTGAATTGTACCCTGAGTCGCCGATTTGCAGTAGCGTAAAAAATCTTAAATCCCCCGACAAAAGATACTCTGTATGTCAATTACGCCGGTTTGTGGGGATAATCTCCCGCCTTACCGTCTAAACGCTGGCGCCGAGAGCACTAACTCCCTATAATTGACCTGTTTTATACCCCCTTTCCCCACATATGAAATCAGGTCTTTAATTTTATGACTGACAAGTCGCATCAGTGCGTCATTATTGGTATAGCTGGCGCATCAGCCTCCGGAAAAAGCCTTATTGCCAGTACGTTATACCGCGAACTCCGCGATCAGGTTGGCGATCAACATATCGGTGTGATCCCGGAAGACAGTTACTACAAAGACCAGACGCACCTGACCATGGAAGAGCGGGTCAAAACCAACTATGACCACCCCAGCGCCATGGATCACAACCTGCTGTTCCAGCATCTGCAAATGCTGAAATCCGGCCAGGCGATTGAGTTACCGCTGTATAGCTACACCGAACATACGCGTAAGAAAGAGACGATCCATCTCGAACCCAAGAAAGTCATCATCCTGGAAGGGATCCTGTTATTGACGGATATCCGCCTGCGCCAGGAAATGAACTTCTCGATTTTTGTCGATACCCCACTGGATATTTGCCTGATGCGCCGCATGAAGCGCGACGTGAATGAGCGTGGCCGCTCCATGGATTCCGTAATGGCGCAGTACCAGAAAACCGTCCGCCCAATGTTCCTGCAGTTTATTGAGCCTTCAAAGCAATACGCCGATATTATCGTACCGCGCGGGGGTAAAAACCGTATCGCGATAGATATCCTGAAGGCAAAAATCAGCCAATTCTTTGAATAAGTCCTTAACAGGCCAGCCTGTTTTTGCTGGTCTTTAACGAACTATTTGAGTCCCGACATAGACCTTGAGCCCGTTGTGTGGCAATTTTCGTATAAGTTTATGCGCCTTGATGGAATGGAGAAAATAATGAGACTGTGCGACCGCGATATCGAAGCCTGGCTGGATAACGGAAAACTGGTGATTTCACCGCGTCCTCCCATTGAGCGCATTAACGGGGCCACAGTGGATGTCCGTCTGGGCAATCAGTTCCGCGTGTTCCGTGGCCATACCGCTGCGTTTATCGATCTCAGTGGCCCAAAGGATGAAGTGAGCGCCGCTCTAGACCGCGTAATGAGCGATGAAATCGTGCTGCCGGAAGGCGAAGCTTTCTTCCTCCATCCGGGTGAACTGGCGCTGGCGGTGACGCTGGAGTCGGTCACCATCCCCAACGATCTGGTTGGCTGGCTCGATGGCCGCTCTTCGTTAGCCCGCCTGGGATTGATGGTGCACGTTACCGCACACCGTATCGATCCAGGCTGGCAAGGCTGTATTGTGCTGGAGTTCTATAATTCAGGTAAGCTGCCGTTGGCACTACGCCCTGGCATGTTGATCGGTGCGCTGAGTTTTGAACCGCTTTCCGGGCCTGCGTCACGGCCATACAATAGCCGCCAGGACGCGAAATACAGGGATCAGCAAGGGGCCGTGGCCAGTCGTATTGACAAGGATTAACAGCGAACCGGTATTACGCTGACACGAGGATGGCATGAGAAGACTACTGACGACTTTGGTGATTTTGCTGGTGGTGCTGGTGGCGGGGATGTCTGCCTTGGTGCTGTTGGTTAATCCGAATGATTTCCGCGGCTATATGATCAAGAAGGTTGAGCAGAGCAGTGGCTATCATCTGACGCTGGAAGGCGACCTTCGTTGGCACGTCTGGCCGCAGTTGAGCATTCTTGCCGGGCGAATGACGCTGACGGCGCCAGGGGCAGCGGCTCCGGCGGTTAGCGCAGATAATATGCGTCTGGATGTCAAACTGCTGCCGCTCCTTTCCCACCAGCTTTACGTTAAGCAGGTGATGCTGAAAAATGCCGTTATCCGCCTGACCCCCGACAGCGCAGAGCAAAACCAGCCCGATGCCCCTATCGCCCCCGGTGGTAACCAGGCGGATGATGGCTCGGGATCTCTGTGGAAATTTGATATCGACAACCTGCGGGTGGTGGATAGCCTGCTGATCTGGCAACGAGCCAACAACGAGCAGATTAACGTTCGCGATATCAATTTAACCCTGCAGCAAAATGAAAAGCATCAGGCGCAGATCGAGCTTTCCAGTCGGGTGAATCGCGACCAACGCGATCTGAGCTTCAACCTGGCGGCTAATCTCGATCTACAACAGTTTCCCCGCCAGATAGGTGCACAGGTCACGCAGTTTAGCTACCAGCTTGAGGGCGCAGATATTCTTGCCGGTGCCATCAAGGGGGAAGGGAGCGTACAGGCGGTTTATCAGCAGGCTTCGCAGCAGATTGTCTTGAGCCAACTGATGCTCAGTGTCAATGATAGCCAGTTGACGGGGAGTGCTAGCGCGCAGTTCGGCCCCGTGCCTGCTTACACCCTGGATCTCAGTGCCACACAACTCAATCTGGATGCGCTCTCGGGCTGGCAGACAAAAACCCCTGATGAGGAGAAGCTACCGCAGCCGGTGACCGCATCCCCGGTAATCGCCAATCAGGCGGACGATCCACAACAGAATTTACAGGTGTTACGTGACTTCAACGCACAGCTCAAGCTGAAGGCGGACCAGGTTACCTACCGTGGGATGTTAATTAGTCAGTTGGCGGTGCAGGCAAGCAACCAACAGGGATTAATGACGGTGGCTACGCTGTCTGGTAAGTTGGCCGGCGGTGATTTCTCCCTGCCTGGTTCGATGGATGCGCGAACTGATAAGCCGCTGATTAAACTGCAGCCGCAGTTACGGCACATTGAGCTGGGCGAGGTACTCAAGGCCTTCGACATGCCATTGGCGCTGACCGGCACGTTCAACATGCAGGGCGATTTGAGCGGCGACCGCCTCAATGCCAAGGCTTTCGAACATCGTTGGCAAGGAACGGCGGAGTTGTCCATGCAGAATGCGCAGCTTCATGGCCTGAATATTCAACAGCTTATCCAGCAAGCCGTGGCGCGTAATGACAGTAGCGTGCGTGGTGAGGATAACAACCAGCGCTACACCGCGGTGCAACAAATGAGCGCCAAGGCCAGCTTGAGCAAGGGGCAGATCACGCTCAGCGAGTTACAGGCAGAATCACCGGTGATGAACCTGACCGGCAGCGGTACGCTCAATATGCCTGGCAAACAGTGCGATTTAACCATGAACGTTCTGGTCACGGGAGGTTGGCAGGGCAACAATACGTTAATCGCACAACTGCGCGAAACGCCGATCCCTCTGCGCGTCTATGGCCCTTGGGATCAGCTCAATTATCAACTGCAGGTCGATCAGCTATTGCGTAAAAAGCTGCAGGATCGTGCCAAAGACGCCTTGAACAAGTGGGCGGAGAAGAATAAAGGGTCCCAGGATGGCCAGGATCTGAAAAAACTGCTCGATAAGCTGTAGACCTTATCAAACACTGCCCGCGCTCTCTTTAGGTTGGATGAGCGCGGGTTTGCCACCCGAGCGACAAAATCAATACCTTTGATATTCATCTGGCATACTGCTGATGGCTTCCCTACAATAAGGGATCTGTTAATGAATAAAGCAAGGATTGACGGTGTCAAAAGCGAATTCTAATGCCACCATTGTGGATATTGCCCGCCGAGCCAACGTGACCAATATCACTGTCTCCCGTGCTTTTAATAAACCCGAACTGGTCAAGTCTGAAACGCTCGAGAAAATTCACGCTATTGCCAAAGAGCTTAATTATGTTCCCAATGCTTTCGCTCAGGGATTAAAGAAAAGCAGCAGCCAAATTATCGGCATTGTTACCAGTAGCATGTATAACCCTTTTTATTCCAACCTGATCCAAACCGTATCGCGTATTGCCCGCATGCAGGGCTATCAGATTATGCTGTTTGATACCGACGGCAGTGAAGAAGCTGAAATGCAGGCGGTACAGGCGCTGTTCGGTTATAAGGCTCGGGGCATCTTGCTCTCTGCCGTACGCGACGATCGGCACTATCAACCCGCCTACCTTGATCAGGCCGAACGCTATCACACTCCGCTGATCCTGATCGACAGGGACATTTATAATCAACAGCTTAGTGGCGTTTTCCTCAACAACCAAGAGATTGGCAAACTGGCCGGGAAATATCTGGCCGAGCAGCCGGAAAGTAATATCCTGATCCTGGGTGGTCCGGCCGACTCGGAAATTACCTTGGCGCGAACCCAGGGGATTATTGATGCTCTGGAGGAGAAGGGGAGTAAAATCACCATTATCAATGGCGACTATGATTTTATTTCACAAGAGGCACGGGTGAAAGAATATCTTGCCGATGAACGGCATCAGCCGGATTATATCGTGGGCCTCAACGGTATTATCACGCTGGGTGCTATTTCTTTATGCCATCAGCTGGGTATTTACCATCGGGTGAAATTCTTCTCGATCGATGAACCGCCCAAGGCGCGGGATTATGGGCAGCATATTGCCGGGGTTTATCACGATACGCAGGTGTTAGGGGAAATCGCGGCGGAGTTATTGTTTAATGCGATTAAAAATAATCACAGCGATCAACCATTAAGACGGGAATTTTTTACCGGGATGTTGCTTGTCGAGTGATGGCCCCTCACCCCAACCCTCTCCCACAGGGAGAGGGAGCTGTACGGTGCACATACGTAGCCCGCGTAGCTTCGGAAAGTAGGGAGTAAAAACAAGAAAGGCAAGGTCTTACTCAGGGCAATCAACGAACTCGATCGGTCCCCTTGTATGTTTAAGGTACTTTAATTACCCGCCCAAAGGCGGGTAGACTTTAACCGAGTTGTACCTGACGCTACAGCCCGATTCCCCTCTGGGACAACAAGCCCGTGGGAGAGCTTATGGCGTGGCGTCAGTTTTCCTGTTAACCCGAACAGCTGCCAGGGCGGCATCAGCCAGCCCGTATCTTACAAGGCCGGGAGACTTGAAATGACTGAACATGCAACCGTCGGTATCGACATTGCCAAAGACACTTTTGACGTATACATCGACCCAACTCGTCAGCTTCTGCATCTGGATAACACACCGGAAGGCCATCAGCAGTTGCTGAGTTCGCTCTCTGCCATCACCGTCAAGCTTGTCGTGATGGAGGCGACAGGCCGATATCACTCATTACTGGCCGCCACGCTTGAGTTGGCTGGGTTACCCGTGGCCGTGGTCAATCCACGCCAGGTAAAAAACTTCGCTCGTGCGCTAGGGACCCTGTACAAAACCGACCCGAATGATGCGCGTATCATCTGCGAGTTTGGCCGGAGAATGGAGCCCGAAGCCCGCCCCACACCGGATGAACAGACGCAGCGTCTGGCCGGGATGGTGACCCGCCGTCGCCAACTGGTCGATAACAGGACCATGGAGATAAACCGCTATAAAAGCTGCGATGACGTGGTGGTCTCAGCGGGCATCAAGCGGCATATCGACTGGCTGACCGCTGAAATCCGGGATGCAGATGACGATATCGACAGGCAAATAAAAGTGATGCCTCTGTGGCGGGAAAAGGCGACGTTGTTGGAGGAAGTCAAAGGTATCGGGCCGACAACGATGGCGGTGCTTCTTGCGATGTTGCCGGAGCTGGGGAGGCTGAATCGGCACAAAATAAGCGCGTTGGTTGGCGTGTGTCCCTATGCCCATGACAGTGGAAAAATGAAAGGGAAGCGAAGTATCTGGGGAGGGCGAAGCGCGGTGCGTTCAGCGCTATACATGGCGACCTTGTCAGCGGTGCGGTACAACCCGACAATCCGGGAGTTTTACGAGCGCCTGACAGGGCGTGGAAAACCGTTCAAGGTGGCGGTGACCGCCTGCGTGAGAAAGCTGCTAACCATCCTGAATGCGATGCTGCGGGATAATAAAAAATGGGTGACAAATTAATCATCACCCGTTGATTTTAAACACAGCTGCTCTCCCTGTGGGAGAGGGTTAGGGTGAGGGGTCATTATCTGAATTATCAGGCTAATCGCATCCTGTTACTGCCCATAGTAAGCATTTTTACCGTGCTTGCGTAAAAAGTGCTTATCCAACAGCGCGGGTTGCATGGGCGGGATCGTCGGAGTCAATTGCCGCGTGGCCATCGCCATTGCCGCCACTTCCTCCATCACCACCGCATTATGCACCGCATCCGCCGCCGTTTTTCCCCAGGCGAACGGCCCATGAGAATAGACCAACACCCCCGGCACCTGTTGCGGATCGCGCTTCGTCTGTTGGAACGTCTCGATAATCACCTGGCCGGTTTCCCGCTCATAGTCGCCAGCAATCTCGTCCTCACGCATAGGGCGGGTACAGGGAATGTCACCATAAAAATAGTCGGCATGGGTGGTGCCCAGAGCCGGGATCGCCTGGCCAGCCTGTGCCCAGATGGTGGCATTACGGCTGTGGGTATGGACGATGCCGCCAATCTCGGGAAAGGCGCGATACAGCGCCAAATGGGTATCGGTATCCGAGGACGGTTTACGCTGCCCTTCCTGGATCACACCGTCCAAATCCACCACCACCAGATCGTCTACCGTCATCACCTCATAAGCGATCCCCGAAGGTTTGATCACCACCAGCCCCTGTTGGCGATCGATCGCCGACACGTTACCCCAGGTAAAGGTCACCAAACCATAACCCGGCAGGCTGAGATTGGCCGCCAAAACCTGCTGCTTCAACTCGCTTAACATGTGATGCCTCCCTGTTTCATCTGCTGCTCGATCCAGCTCTTGGCCTGGGTGATATGTTGGATATCCTGACCATCGTTGCGCGTCCACATTTCCAGCAGGAATGGGCCGCGATAGTTGAGCCGTTTTAACACGCCAAACGTATGGGCAAAGTCCACGCAGCCGCTGCCGAAAGGCACATCGCGGAATTGCCCTGTGGTGCCAGGCAGTACTGGCAAGGTGTCTTTTAAATGGATGGCGGTGATCTTGTCGATGCCATGCTCCAGCTCAAAATCGACGTCGTTGCCCCAGGCGCTGAGGTTGCCGATATCGGGATAGACGGTAAACCACGGGCTTGCAATCTGCCGGGCAAACTCGCGCCATTTGCTGATGCTGTTGATAAAGGTGGTATCCATGATCTCCACGGACAGCATCACCTGTGCCTTGGCCGCCAGCTCTACCGCCCATTGCAGACCTTCGATAAAACGCTGGCGTGTATGGCGATCGGCCGTTTCGTAATAGACGTCATACCCCGCTAGCTGAATATTCCTGATCCCGACGTCGACGGCGAAATCCAACGCCTTTTCCATCAACGTGCGCGCCTGCTGGCGGATGGCGGCATCATGGCTGCCAAACGGATAACGACGATGGGCGGATAAACACATGCTGGGCACCGTAATACCGCTGTCAAAACGCGCGTTGATCAGCGCCAGCCGCTGCTGACGATCCCAGTCCAGGCGCTGTTGGCGTTCCGGCTGCTCATCAATAGAAATCTCCATAAACTGGAAACCCAACTCGCTGGCGATACCCAGGCGTTGTGCCCAATCAAGATCCGCTGGCAAGGCTTTTTCGTACAGCCCAAGTGAGACGGTATTAGTGGTTTGCATGCTGGTTGGCCTCATTTAATGCTTGGGCGATATTCAGGTAGCCCGCAAAGCGATCGCGTAAGCGTCGGTTAGCCGCCGCGTCGGGATAATAGGTGTGTACTTCAGGCTGAATGACCTGCACGGCCTCGGTAAAGCTGCTGTACTCCCCGGCACCAACGGCGGCACAGATCGCCGCAGCCCGGCAGCCGCTTTGCTGGATGTCCACCACCTCCAGCGGCAAATTACCGGCGTTGGCAAACATCTGCATCCAGACGTCGGACTGCGTCGGGCCGCCGGTCATGCGAATACGCTCTACGCGCGGATTCAGCGCCACGAGGCGATCCTGATGAACCAGATGAGAGAACACGATGCCCTGATAGATCGCGTGCACGATATCGGCCATGTCATGGTGCCCGCTCAGGCCAATCAGCCCGCCCGGCAGATTGCTACCGAGGTTGGAGCCGAACAGATAGGGCAGGAATGTGATGTCGCTCGGTTGCTTGCTGCGTTCTTGTACCCAACGGTTAAACTGCGCATAGCGCTGATGGTCGTTGTCGCAAAACTGCCGTAAGAACCAGGCCAGATTACTCGCCGAGGTTGGGCTGCCTTCGTGAACAAAATAGCGGCCCTCCATGCAATAACGCCCCCAGGCAAAGGGATGGGAGGAGGGGAGGAGGTCCTCCGTGACACAGGTGGCAATCGACCAGGTACCCGCAACGGCACTCAGGGTACGATCGTCGACCACTCCCGAGCATAAGGCCGCACCAACCACATCAAACAGGCCGCCATACACCGCCGTTCCTGCGGGTAATCCGCATTGGGCAGCGGCAGTGGCGGTCACTTGCCCGGCAAGCTCGGCAGAACCTAGCAGCGGCGCGGTTTTATCGGCCACTTCCTCAATGCCGAAAGCTGCCATCAATACTGGGTCGTAGTCGGCCGTTTGCTGGTTGAACAGGTTGCTGCCGGAGATGTTGGTGATCTCCGCCGTCGCTTCACCCGTCAGGCGAAAGCGCAGGTAGTCATGGGCCATCAGCACCCGATCAATCGCCTCATATTGCGCGGGCTCATGCTGTTTCAACCAACGTAACAGTACTGCCGGATGGCTGTTCCAGATGGGTTGCAGGCTACGCGGGTAGGTGACGGCTTCGATACCCTGCTGCTGTAACTCAACCACCATCGCCCCGGCACGAGTATCCGAAGAAACAATGCCGTTGCGGACCGGCTGGCCCTTTTTATCAATGGCATATAGCCCTTTGCCGTGTGATGAGAAGCTTACGCCACGCACTCGATCGCCGGTTATACCCGCGAGGCTGAGTACCTGGCGAATGGTTTGGCAAAGGTCACACCACAAAACCTCCATCTCACGCTCAGAAAAACCGGGCTGTGGGGAAACGGTGTCCCCATCACACTCCGCTACGGCAATTTCCTCACCGTTAGCCCGGTATAGACCCGCCTTGATCAGCGTGCCGCCAATATCAATGCCCAGAAAATATCCCATATCGGTTCTCCCTAGCTTATTTACGGCGGCTGGAACTGAGGTAGATAGCGGCGAGGATAATGCCGCCCTTGACCACGTTCTGGATGTAAGGCGACACGCTCATCAGGTTGAGGCCGTTATTCAATACGCCAAGCATCATGGCGCCCACCAGCGTGCCGATAATGGCACCTCTGCCACCAGAGATGGCGGCCCCACCAAGCACTACGGCGGCGATGGCATCCAGCTCAAAACCTTCACCGGCGTTGGGCTGCCCGCTCATCAGGCGTGAAGTGAGTACCAACCCAGCCAGTGCGGCGGTTGTCCCGCTCACCACATACACCAGGACTTTGTAGCGAGGTACGCGAATACCGCTCAGGCGCGCGGCCTCTTCGTTGCCGCCAATGGCGTAGACATAGCGGCCAAACGGCAGATGGTTAAGCATCAGGTAGGCCAGAATATAAACGCCAACCATGATCAGCACCGGTACTTGAATACCCAGTACGGAACCGCGGCCGAAGAAGGAGAACATGTCCGGCAAGCCAGAAATCGGGTAGCCGCCGGTGTACAGCAGTGCCAAACCACGGGCGATACCCATTGAGGCGAGGGTGACGATAATCGGTGGCATGCGCAGATAGGCAATGCAGGCACCGTTGGCCAAGCCAAACAGGGCACCGATCGCCAACGCGGCGACCATCGCCAGAGGAATAGGGATCCCTCCCAGCATCAAGCCAGCGGCAATGGAACCGGACAGTGCCATCACCGGCCCGACCGAGAGATCGATGCCCCCAGTCAGGATTGCGCAGGTCATGCCCACCGCAATAATGGCGTTGATCGACACCTGGCGTGCCACGTTGGTCAGGTTGTTGACCGTCAGGAAGCTGTCATTAAGCCCGCTCATCAGCAGGAACAGAATGGCGAAGCCGATAAAAGGCAGCATCGCGGGGTGGTGCAGCAACTTCTCCCAGCGCTTGCCGAGGCTCTGCTTCTGGGCCGCGTGGGTAGGTGGGGATTGTTCAATTCCGATCATAATGCACTCCCGGTTGCATGAAGCATGATGTTATGAGACTCGATTTCATCCCCTGCCAATTCGGCAACAATGTGGCCGCCACGGAACACCAGCACGCGATCGCAAACGCCGATGATTTCCGGTAACTCGGATGAAATCATGATGATAGAAATGCCTTTCTGCGTGAGCTGTTGCATCAGCTGATAGATTTCGGATTTGGCGCCGACGTCAATGCCACGGGTAGGCTCATCAAAAATAAGGATGTTGCAGTCATTGTTCAGCCAGCGGGCAATGACCACTTTTTGCTGGTTGCCGCCGCTCAGGGTGCTGACGGCGGTATCCGCGTCCGGGGTTTTCACACCTACCGCGCGGATCAGGCGCTGAACGATATCGTCGTCCTTGCGGGCGTTAACGAATATCTTGCCGAACCGCTCATGGCGGTTGAGGGTGATGTTCTGCGCCACGGAAAAGGGCAGCACCAGCCCCTCGGTTTTACGGCTTTCCGGCAGCAGGCCAATGCCTTGCTTCAATGCCAAAGCCGGGTTCCGCAGGGTGGTTGGTTGCCCGCCAAGGGTGACCTGCTTGCGATAGCAGGCGCTGGCACCGATCAATGCGGAGACCGTCTCTGTACGGCCCGAGCCCACTAATCCGGCAAATCCCAGGATCTCGCCTTTGAACAGGTGGAAGCGATCTTCCTGCTGATGCTTGGTGCGCTGAATGCTGGCTTCCAGCAGGCGAACCGAGGTATCGACAGGGTGCGATTTCACCGGGAAGGCATTTTCGATTTTGCGCCCGACCATCAGCTTCACCAGTTCATCCACGTTGGTGTCGGCCGTGGGCAGCGTTTGCACATAGGTGCCGTCGCGCAAGACGGTGATCTGGTCGCAGATGGTGAAGATTTCATCCAGGTGGTGCGAGATGAAAATCATGCCGACGCCTAGCAGTTTCAAATCGTTCATTACGCTGAACAGGTGATCGGCTTCACCCGGTGTCAGGGTGGCTGTCGGTTCATCCAGAACCAATACGCGGGCGTCGAGCGACAGCGCCTTGGCAATCTCGACAAACTGCTGCTGCGCCACGCTCAACTGCGCCACCGGGCAATCCAGATCGATATTCACCGTCAGCCGTTTGAAAATAGCCTCGGCTTTCTTGCGCATCGCTTTACGATCCAATAATCCCCAGCGGTTCTTGATTTCCCGGTTGAGGAAAATATTGTCCAGGGCGTTCATATAAGGAATAAGCGAGAATTCCTGAAATATGATCCCCACTCCGGCATTAATGGCCTGCCGATAATTATCAAACTGGCGGCTGGTGCCCTCCATGATTATTTCGCCAGAATCCGGCTGGTGAATACCGCACAGGATTTTCACCAACGTCGATTTACCGGCTCCGTTTTCCCCAAGCAAGGCGTGTATTTGGCCGTGTTGAATGGTGAGGTCAATACCGTCCAACGCCTTCACGCCCGGAAAGGACTTCTTGATCTGTTTTAATTCTAATAACGCCGTCACGGTTAACTCCTCCGGGTTTTATACCTACCGTTGCGAAATCAATAGGTCGGGTACAAACCTCAACCGGCTCGTTGTGTTGTAGGGGCGCCGTATTTTGCGCCCGCTTTGATAATCAATGCGTTGGTTTGAGGCAAACTACACATTCAGCAGCATTGCCGCGTGGTCATCAAACTCGAGGCCGGGCGTTTACCAGCTAAAGCCTTTGGCGTTGCTGCTGTCGATCAGCTTCACTTTCACCGGAATGGTGCTTGGTACGTTGGCACCCCAGTAGCGGGCCAGAGCAATCCCCAAGGCAATACGTGCCTGGTCGCGTGGGAACTGCGCGGAGGTGGCGATAAACGGTGAGTTCGGTTTCAGGATCTCCTTAATCGCTTCAGGCTGGCCATCGACGCTGACCAATTTGACCTTGGCACCGTTACTCTCAATGGCTGCCAATGCGCCCAGGGCACCTACGTCGTTGACGCTAAAGATACCGGCCAGGTCGGGAGTCGATTGCAGCATGTTTTCGGTCACAGTCAGTGCGGTATCACGCTCTTGCTTACCGTTCTGCTTGGTGACAATCTTCATTTCCGGGTGCTTTTTAATGGCGTCTTCAAAACCACGGACGCGTTCCAGGATCGGCACCACCGGGATACCGTCCAGGATCGCCACTTTGCCTTTGTTGCCCAGGGATTTGGCCAGGTATTCACCCGCCTGGAAACCGGCATCATAGTTTTCCGAACCGACAAAGGAATCCAACGGGCCTTCGGCCTGGGCATCGATCGCCACGACCACCGCTCCGGCCTTGTGGGCAGAGATCACCGCCGACTGCACGCCAACCGAATCTGTCGGGTTAATCAGTAAAATATCGACTTTCTTTTGCAGCATATCTTCCACATCATTTATCTGCTTTGAGACGTCATGATGGGCATCCGCAATATACAGCTTGGCGCCAATATCACCGGCGGCCTGCTCTAATGCCTGTTTCATGGAGACAAAATAGTCGTTATTCATTTCCTGGAATGAAACGCCAATGGTGATCTGTTTAGCTAATGCCGATTGGCTGGCCAGCAGCATGCCGCCGGCGAGCATCACGGGTAAGGTTTTCTTGAATAATGAAAACATAGTTTATTCTCCTGTTGTAGGGGCGGTATTTTTCTTTCAGTGTTATTTATAATAATTAGGTCGTTATCGGCCAGAAGTCGGCCTCGCCATCAAAGGGCGTTATCATTGTTTGCTTAAAACTAATCACTCAATATTAAGGGACTAAAATAACCTTGATGGAATCCGTTGAATCGGCCAGGGCGAATGCCTGATCCCATTCTTTTAATGAATAACTGTGGGTCACCACGCCTTTGGAGGTCACCAGACCCCGTTCAAAAAGATCGATGGCAATTTCATAGCTATAAGGTGCCAGGTGCGCACCGCGAATATCCAACTCTTTGCGATCGCCGATGATTGACCAGTCTACGGTGGTTTCCTTACCAAACACGCTGAACTCGACAAAGCGGCCGAGCTTACGGATCATCTGCAATCCTTGGGTAACTCCAATCGGTGCGCCGGTTGCTTCGATGTAAACATCACAACCGTAGCCGTCGGTTAACGCCTTGACGATTTTATCGGCATCTTCCTTGAGCGGGTTGATGACCACGTCGGCACCGAAGGCTTTTGCCAGCTCCAAGCGTTCGTCGATGGCGTCAATCACGATCAGCTTTTTCGGCGTCTTCAGCTTGGCTACCTGTACCATACACAGTCCCAACGGCCCGGCACCGGCCAGCACTACGACGTCGTCTAACTGGATATCCCCACGGGCAACGGTGTGGATGGCACAGGCCATCGGCTCGATCAGCACGGCATCTTCATGACTGAGGCTTTCCGGGATCTTGTGCACGATGGCATTGGCGGAAAATCGCATGTATTCCGACATTCCCCCCTCGGCCACGTCCTTTTGGAAGCCGTAGATATTGTGCGTCTCACACATCCAATAGCTGCCGGACTTACAGTAACGGCACTCCCAGCAAGGCACGATCTGCTCGGCAATGACGCGTTCGCCGATCTTGTACTTCTGCTCTGTGCCTTCTCCCATGGCAACAATGCGACCGTAAAATTCGTGGCCGGGCACGACCGGCGGTTTTACCCAAGGGTTTTCACCCCAAAACATCTGGGCACCGTTTTTACATTTACAATCGCCGGCACAGATCCCGCAGCCTTCGACCTTGATCACCAACTCTTTGGCTTTAGGTAGTGGGGTAGGGACTTGTTCAAACCGGTAATCCTGCGGGCCATGACAAACTACCGCGCTCATCTTTTCGGGTAACTGACTCATTTTCCTCTCCATTATCATGCTAGATAGCGATACGAAACCAATGTTGACGTTGTCATTTTTAGAGAAATAAAAAGGTTAATATTTATTTAAGTTATATTTTTCATGATGTTGATAATAAATTTAAACTCTTTGCTGAAAATGACAACGTGAACATTGGCGATCATATAACCAAACTGGAGAAAACATTTGTTTGATCAAACTCACACATCGTTAACATCTGACGTAAAGATTCTACAAATTCAGATCATGATCACAATGTTATGTCGGCTGTATGTAAGATAGGGGAAAGATGAGTCATTTAATTTATTGAAATTAAATTAATTATTTTCCTGTTTGATGGTCAGTTTGCTTGCTCTGGGCTGTCTGGCTGCGGCTTACGACATCTACCCGCCCGGTGGAAGGTTATCGCCAAAGCGATCTGGCTGGGAATTTCACGATTTGTTGATAGTTTCCCCCTGTAACATTGATGAATGTCATAATATCTTGTAGTGCTTTTCGGCAGAGTGTGGCGTCAATCGGCTGCTATCGGGCGATGAGCTGAAGTAAAATAATTAAATCGAGGAATAATAATGGAACTTCTGATTGGAGCCTTGGTAGCGGTGTTCGTTGGCCGTTACATCATCAAGGGCTATTCTGCCACTGGGGTGTTAATGGTTGGCGGCCTGGTGCTGCTGGCGGTGAGTGCCTTTATGGGCAAAAATCTGCTGCCCGCGAGTGCGACGTCGACCGGGTGGCGCGCCACCGATATTTTCGAATATGTCAAAATCCTGCTGATGAGCCGCGGTGGCGATCTCGGCATGATGATCATGATGCTGTGTGGCTTCGCCGCTTACATGACGCACATTGGCGCCAATGACGTGGTGGTCAAGCTGGCGTCCCGTCCATTGCAGATGATCAATTCCCCCTATTTACTGATGATTGCGGCCTACTTTGTTGCCTGCCTGATGTCACTGGCCGTCTCTTCGGCGACAGGGCTTGGCGTGCTATTGATGGCAACGCTGTTCCCGCTGATGGTTAACGTGGGGATCAGCCGCGGTGCGGCGGCAGCTATCTGTGCTTCTCCTGCAGCCATTATCCTTTCGCCTACTTCGGGTGATGTGGTGCTGGCCGCCAAGGCGGCCGAAATGCCGCTGGTGGATTTCGCCTTCAAAACCACGCTGCCGATCTCTATCGCTGCCATTATCTGTATGGCGATTGCCCACTTCTTCTGGCAACGCTATCTCGACCGTAAAGCCAACGAACAGCACCACATCATGGACGTGAGTGAAATCACTACCAATGCGCCCGGTTTTTACGCCATCTTGCCGTTTACCCCGATCCTGGGGGTACTGGTCTTTGATGGTAAATGGGGGCCGGAGCTGCACATCATTACCGTATTGGTGATTTGTATGTTCATGGCTGCGGTGATCGAGTTTATCCGCAGCTTCAACGCCAAAACGGTGTTCGCCGGTTTAGAAGTGGCTTACCGTGGCATGGCCGATGCGTTTGCCAGCGTGGTGATGCTGTTGGTGGCAGCTGGGGTGTTTGCCCAAGGCTTGAGCACCGTTGGCTTCATCAGCGGCTTGATCAGCCTGGCACAGTCGTTTGGTACCGGCGGTATCATCATGATGTTGGTGCTGGTGGTGATCACCATGCTGGCGGCGATGACGACCGGCTCTGGTAATGCGCCGTTCTATGCGTTTGTTGAGCTGATCCCGAAACTGGCGGCACAGATGGGGGTTAACCCGGCTTACCTGGTGATCCCGATGCTGCAAGCTTCCAACCTGGGCCGTACGCTCTCGCCGGTTTCTGGCGTAGTGGTAGCGGTTTCTGGTATGGCAAAAATCTCACCGTTCGAAGTAGTGAAACGTACCTCGGTACCGGTGATTGTCGGGCTGGTGGTGGTGATTGTGGCGACGGAGTTGCTGGTGCCAGTGCACCTGTAAGCTATGTAGGCATGCTGTGCCCGTTTGACATCAATGCTGGGCACCTCAAGTGGGTGCCCAGTAAAGATTTACTCTTCGTCCTCTTCGTTAGGTGTCACTAACGGCGTGATCTTCACCTTCACGATGCGGTGGCTACTGATTTCCAACGGTTCAAACAGATAGTCGCCAATCTTCAGTTGCTCACCTTCGCGTGGAATGCGCTGGCAATGCTCCATCAGCAAGCCTGCCAAGGTATGATATTCCCGCTTTTCTTCTATCGGCAGTGGCACATACAGCACCAGATCTTCCAGCGGCATATGGCCATTGGCAATCCAGCAACCTTCGCTGGTTTGCTGGATATCATGGCGTGCATCCACCTCTTCATCGGCCTCAGGCAGATTACCGGCGATGGTTTCCATCACGTCGGTTAACGTCACCACCCCTTCGACCGAACCAAACTCATCCACCACAAACGCAAAGTGGGTTTTGGCCTGGCGGAACTGCTCCAACGCAGACAGCAGCGTTAACTGTTCCGGGAAGATCAGCGGCTGGCGCACCAAGGCCCGCAGATCCAGCGGTGATTGCTGCAACTGTTGTTTCAGCACATCAATGGTGTGGATCACCCCTAATGGCTCATCGCTGGCGCTATTTTCGGTTACCACGATGCGCGTATGCTGGTTTTTCTCCAACAGCTGCGTCAATTTATCCAGCGGGCCGTTAAGCCCAAGGTATTCCACATCGTGCCGCGAAGTCATGATACTGCTGACGGTACGCTGTGCCATGCCCAGCACCCGCTCGATCATATGGCGTTCCTGCTGGTTGAAGATTTCACCATTCTCGTTATAGCTGTCTGCCAGCAGATGTGCCGAATGGCTGTCGATCTCGGCCTCTTCATGCTTGCCGCTTAACATGCGCAATACGGCTTCTGCGGTACGCTCACGCAAAGGCCGCACCTTGGAAAGGAAACGGCGGCGGTTAAACTGGGCAAACTGGTTCAAGGCTTCGATCATCACCGAGAAACCGATCGCTGCGTAGAGATAGCCCTTCGGAATCGCATAGCCAAAGCCTTCGGCCACCAGGCTGAAACCAATCATCAGCAAGAAGCTGAGACACAGAATAACAATGGTGGGATGAGCATTCACAAAGCGCGTGAGCGGTTTGCTGGCCAGCAACATCAAACCAATGGCGATACACACCGCGATCATCATCACGGCCAAATGATCGACCATCCCGACTGCGGTGATCACCGAATCCAGCGAGAAGACGGCATCCAGTACCACAATCTGCGCGACCACTGGCCAGAAACGCGCACCTTTGCGTGTCCCATGGTGTTCCTCGTCTTTACCCTCCAGCCGCTCGTTCAGCTCCATAGTAGCTTTAAACAGCAGGAAGATACCCCCGACCAGCATTATCAGGTCGCGGCCACTGAAAGCGTGCCCCATGGCCACAAACAGCGGTTTGGTCAGGGTGGCTAGCCAGGATATCGAGGCCAGCAGCAACAGGCGCATCACCAGCGCCAGTAAAAGACCGACAATGCGGGCTTTATCACGTTGTTTCTTAGGTAATTTCTCCGCCAAAATGGCGATAAAGATCAGGTTGTCAATGCCCAGTACGATTTCCAGTACAACCAGGGTGGCCAAGCCGGCCCAAATTGTTGGATCTGCGATCCATTCCATACGCCTAATTTCACCTTTTAGTTCGACGGCTTATGCCGCTTTGAGAATGATGGACGCTGAGGGAGGGGATTTCAACACTAAATCCGCACGAGGTGCGGGTAATCTATGCCAGTAGAATAATTAAACAGCGTCAGGATCTGGTCAATAAGGGGGCTGATAGCAGAAAACAGGGAACAAATAGCTGCTTATAAATCCTGCACTTAGATAATTATCTTTATAATCAATTTGTTGTAAATTAGCTAAACGAGTAAAATCTTAAAAATCGAGTATCCCTAGTAGTCTTATTCTGAAAAGGTCTTAATGCAGCCACTAAGACTTGTTTCACCGGGTCAATAGTATAAGAATCTTAGCATCCTATAAATGATAGCAAGACTGACCACTTGGCCAGGAAGGCATAGCCTTTTCCCTATTCTGCGACTTGCCTCTCATTAAATTCTGAACAGAACCTCAGGTTCATCTACGAGCGTGGAGTCGGCTGCACGCTCGTCAGTTCAAACATTGTCTACAGTGCATTGGTAGCTGCAAGCCAAGGGCGGTAGCGTGCCTAAAACGTCACTTTAATATTTTAATTAATTGATTTCTATAGTTAAAAATTCATTTGAACGTAAGGCTCTACCACTTATCCTGGCTCTGTTACACTTACTTGTTATTTGTCGGTGGAAGAAATTTATGCAAAAAAGATTGAAGGCCGTTATCCCAGTAGCAGGTTTGGGCACCCGTATGCTGCCTGCAACCAAGGCGATCCCTAAAGAAATGCTGCCTGTGGTCGATAAGCCATTGATTCAGTACATCGTGAGTGAATGCGTTGCGGCGGGTATCAAGGATATCGTACTGGTCACGCACTCATCGAAAAACGCGATCGAAAACCACTTCGATACCTCCTTTGAGCTGGAAGCGACGTTGGAAGCTCGGGTAAAACGCCAACTGCTTGCCGAAGTTCAAAGTATCTGCCCGCCAGATGTAACGGTGATGCAGGTACGTCAAGGGCAAGCCAAAGGGCTGGGTCACGCGGTGTTATGTGCTCAACCAATGATTGGGGATAACCCATTTGTGGTGCTCTTGCCAGACGTGTTATTGGATGACTCTACTGCCGATCTGCAGAAAGAAAACCTGGCCAAAATGATCCAGCGTTTTGAGCAAACCGGCTTTAGCCAGATTATGGTTGAGCCAGTACCGGAAGAGGACGTTTCCAAATACGGTGTGGTCGATTGCGGCGGCGTGGCGTTAGCCGCTGGTGCAAGTACGCCAATGACTGCGGTGGTAGAGAAGCCTGCACGGGAAGATGCACCTTCTAACCTGGCCGTAGTAGGGCGCTATGTTCTCTCTGCCGATATCTGGCCATTGTTAGAGAAAACTCCCCCGGGTGCTGGTGATGAAATCCAACTGACCGACGCTATTGCCATGTTGATGGAGCAGGAAACGGTAGAAGCTTTCCATATGAGCGGAAAATCCCACGACTGCGGTGACAAACTGGGCTATATGAAGGCGTTTGTCCAGTATGCCCTGCGCCACCCTTCCGAAGGCGAAAACTTCACCCAGTGGATGAAACAGACCCTGAACAGCAAGTAATTGCCTGAGCCGGTTAGCACGACCACGAGATTTTAAGAGGAACACCATGTCGATGAAGTTGAAAGCCGTCATTCCTGTTGCTGGTCTGGGTATGCGCATGTTGCCTGCGACCAAGGCGATCCCGAAAGAGATGCTGCCGATCGTTGATAAGCCGTTGATCCAATATATCGTCAACGAATGCGTGGCTGCCGGGATCAAGGAAATCATTCTGGTTACCCACTCCTCCAAGAACGCGATCGAAAACCATTTCGATACGTCTTATGAGCTTGAGGCGATGCTTGAAGCGCGCGTGAAGCGTCAGCTGCTGGATGAAGTTAAATCCATCACGCCGAAGGGCGTAACCCTGATGCACATCCGCCAAGGGCAACCGAAAGGATTGGGGCATGCGGTACTGTGTGCCAAACCACTGGTAGGTGATTCACCTTTCGTGGTGGTGCTGCCGGACGTGCTGCTGGATGACGCCAAGGCGGATATGCACAAAGACAACCTGGCGCATATGATTGCCCGCTTCGAAGAGAATGGGCTGAGCCAGGTACTGGTGCAGCCTGCGGATGAAAACGTGCTGTATGACTACTCGGTGGCAGAATGTGAGACCACGACCCTGCAACCAGGGGAGAGCTCACGCATGACGTCGATCATTGAGAAGCCAAGCCGTGAAGTGAAACTGAAATCCAATTATTCTGCTGTTGGCCGTTATGTGCTCTCTGCCGACATCTGGCCGATTTTGGAAAAAACACAGCCAGGCGCCTGGGGCCGAATTCAACTGACCGATGCGATTGCTGACCTGATGAAACAACAGACGGTAGAAGCGATGGAACTGGTAGGGGAATCGTTTAACTGCGGTGAAAAACTAGGCTATCTCCAAGCCTTTGTGACCTATGGCTTACGCCACCCCACGCAGGGCGAAGCCTTCCGCGAATGGGCCGAGCAGCTAAAACTGTAGTAATTTGTACTGAAAAAGAGCGGAAAAATCTTTATAGTTAGAGGCCTGCGGAAATCTCAGCGGGCCTTTTGACTTGCCCGCGTTCGTTCGCACATGAAAACACTCCTGGTGCATGCGCCAGTCACTACGAGTTTGAGAGACATCTTAGCAAACCCAGACTCAACGTTTGCTCAATGAGTGCTTTCATGCATGTATCGCAGGACTGCCGTACATAGCGCAAACAAAAAATTTTGCTAAGCACCACCCCAAGCGGCCATGGTTGGCCAGGTGTTTAGCGTTGCAAGTTTACTTACTTTGAAAGTGATGAAAATTCGATGGCAAAGAAACAATGGAAGCTGATACCGCTCCTGGTATCAATCAGTGTGATCAGCGGTTGTACCGTGGTCCCTGGTACCCACCTCTCTACCAGCGGTAAAAACGTTGTTAAGCAGGAAGACAGCGATTTTAACCTGAATAAGCTGGTCAATATCTACCCGATGACGCCGAGCCTGGTTGAGAAAATGCGACCAAAACCGGTCATCGCGCAAACCAACCCAGCCTTGGAACGTGATCTGCAGAGCTATGAGTACCGTATCGGTGTGGGCGACGTGCTGATGGTGACTGTTTGGGATCATCCGGAGTTGACTACTCCGGCAGGCCAATACCGTAGTGCTAGTGACACAGGCAACTGGGTAAATGCTGATGGCACCATCTTCTATCCTTATATTGGTAAGATTAAGGTGGTTGGTAAAACCATGGCCCAGATTCGTACTGAGATCGCTAGCCGTTTGGCACAATATATTGAGAGCCCACAGGTGGATGTGAGTATTGCCGCATTCCGTTCGCAAAAAGTCTATGTAACTGGTGAAGTTACTAAATCGGGTCAGCAGCCGATTACTAACGTGCCACTGACTGTAATGGATGCAATAAATGCTGCGGGGGGACTATCTGACAATGCGGATTGGCGTAATGTAGTGCTAACGCATAATGGCAAAGAGCAGCGTATTTCTCTTCAGGCCTTGATGCAAAAGGGCGACCTGATGCAAAACCATCTGCTTTATCCTGGCGACATTCTCTACATTCCTCGCAACGATGACCTAAAAGTATTCGTGATGGGAGAGGTGAAGAAACAGGCTACTCTGAAGATGGACCGAAGTGGTATGACATTAACTGAGGCTCTGGGAAATGCCGATGGTATAGACCAGGCAATGTCTGATGCGACTGGGGTGTTTGTTATTCGGCCACTACGCGGGGCTGAAGGAAACAAAATAGCTAATATTTACCAACTGAACGCGGCAGATGCCTCCGCATTAGTCATGGGAACTGAGTTCCAGCTAAAGCCTTATGACATCGTCTACGTGACAACTGCGCCTGTTGTACGTTGGAACCGAGTTATCAGTCAGCTAGTACCGACGATCACCGGCGTGCACGATATGACAGAAACTGTACGTTTCATCAATCAGTGGAATTAATATATGTTTAATTCGATTTTGGTTGTTTGCGTAGGAAATATCTGCCGCTCTCCAACTGGAGAGCGTTTGTTAAAACAGGCGCTACCTGAGAAAAATATTTGCTCCGCCGGTTTAGGAGCATTGGTTGGTAAACCTGCGGAAAAGACTGCATTAGAAATAGCAAAACAACATGGTTTAAATCTAGAAGGGCACCAAGCTCAGCAACTCACTTCAGCGATGTGCAGAGATTACGATCTTATTCTTGTTATGGAAAAAGCTCATATTGAGGCTGTCTGTCGCCTATCTCCTGAGGTTCGGGGGAAAACAATGTTATATGGCCATTGGCTAAATCAGAGTGAGATCGGTGATCCGTACCGCCAAAGCCGTGAGGCTTTTGAATTTGTATATAATCAGCTTAATGCTTCCACCCAAAAATGGGTAGAAGCATTAAGACGCTAAGAATTTCAGGATCTATAATGTCAGATAAAAATCGAGCAAATAGTTCAAATAATGTTACCTCAGAGGCAATTGATATAGGGCGTATCATTGGCGAATTAATTGATAATCGTTGGTTAATTATTGGTGTAACAGCATCATTCTTGACGCTTGGTGTCCTGTATAGTTTATTCTCAACACCTATATATCGTGCAGATGCTATTGTACAAGTGGAACAGAATGTTGGTAATTCGCTATTAAGTAACATTAGTCAGATTTTGCCAAATAGTCAGCCAGAAGCTGCTCCTGAAATTGAAATACTAAAATCTAGAATGATTTTAAGTAAGACTGTAAAAGATTTAGATTTAACGACAGTTGTTGAACAAAAATTTTTCCCTATATTTGGCAAGGGGCTTCATCGACTGACTGGCGAAAAAACAGAAAGCATATCAATAGATAAATTTAATATCCCACAAGTTCCTGTGGATAGTGATGACGAACCTTATGTTATTTTAAAAGTATTAGATAATTCAAATTTTGAAATAACTAAAGATGATGGTTCAACTATCGAAGGAACAGTAGGTAGATTTCTTAAGGATAAAGAATTTTCTATTCTAGTAAGCAACATTGATGCTGATGTTGGGTCGAAATTCAAAATATTAAAACGTTCTGAATTGAAATCTATAAACTTACTTCTTGAAAATTTCGAAGTTGCTGATAAAGGTAAAGATACGGGAGTATTAGGTTTGACATTGACAGGTGACAATCCTGTAATGATTCAACGGATATTAGACAATATTTCAAAAAATTATCTAGAGCAAAATATCGAAAGAAAGTCTGAAGAAGATGCTAGAAGTTTAGGGTTTTTAAAAGAACAACTCCCGCTAGTCCGAAATTCTCTTGACTTATCTGAGAGCAAATTAAATCAATATAGACAAAAAAATGATTCGGTTGATCTATCCTTAGAAGCAAAGTCTGTGCTCGATTCAATTGTGTCAGTAGATACTCAGTTAAATGAACTTACATTTAAAGAAGCTGAGATATCTAAGCTTTACACAAAGGAGCATCCATCATATCGAGCATTACTTGAAAAAAGGAAAACTCTTGAAGAGGAAAGAGAAAAGTTTAATAAACGAGTTAGTGCTATGCCGAAGACTCAGCAAGAGATATTACGGTTGAGTCGAGATGTGCAATCAGGCCAGGAGATTTATATGCAACTCTTGAGTAAAGAGCAAGAGTTGAGCATCTCTAAAGCGAGTACTATTGGAAATGTTAGGATTATAGATCCGGCAGTCACGCAAACTAAACCTGTCCAACCTAAGAAGATAATAGTACTAATATTTAGTATTATTTTAGGCGGTATTGTATCGATTGGCTATACGCTTCTACGTTCAATATTACATAAGGGCATTGAACGACCTGAACAACTAGAAGAATTAGGGATAAGTGTTTATGCGAGTGTGCCTCTCTCAGAATGGCAACGTAAGAAAGATTTGGATTTTTCATCTAAAAATAAAGGGAAAAAAGTTAATGCCGATGCTAATGTTCTCTTAGCATTTGGTAATCCAACTGACTTGGCAATTGAAGCAATACGTAGCCTTCGCACTAGTTTACACTTTGCAATGATGGAGGCAACGAATAACGTATTAATGATCTCAGGTGCTAGCCCTGGTATCGGTAAAACATTTATAAGTGCAAACTTGGCTGCTGTAGTAGCACAAGCAGGCCAAAGAGTATTATTTATTGATAGTGATATGCGCAAAGGTTATGCACATGAATTGATGGGACTTGATAGCAAAAATGGTTTATCAGAGGTGTTATCAGGTAGAAATAATGTTTCTGAATCGGTACAAACAACGACACATGTAGGATTAGACTTTTTAGCTAGAGGACAAATCCCTCCAAATCCTTCTGAACTATTAATGCATAATCGGTTTGGTGAGATTCTTTCATGGGCAAGTTCAAATTACGATCTCGTGCTAGTAGATACACCTCCAATATTAGCCGTCACCGATGCTGCTATTATTGGTAAAAAGGCAGGTACATCTTTAATGGTAGCAAGATTTGAATTAAATAGTCCAAAAGAAGTAGAAATGAGTGTTAAACGATTTGAACAGAATGGAGTTGAAATAAAAGGTGTAATACTCAACGCGGTTATAAAAAGAGCATCTAACTATTATAACTATGGCTATGATTATTACGACTATAGCTATAATAACGACAAAAAATAAAAACAAACCCCATTTCTTATATTTGAAGATTTGGGGTTTTAAATAAAATCCGTGTTACATGGTATTTGCAGGAAAAATAGATGACAGAAATTGTTGTATATACCGCTTTATTTGGTGGGTATGATAAACTTATTGAACCAAAAGATAAATTCTCAGGATGTAAATTTATTTGCTTTACTGATGATGACAAACTTGAGTCAAAGTTTTGGGAGATTATATATATAGAGAAAACGGATTTAAGCAATCATATGATGAATAGGAAAATAAAGTTATTCCCTCACTTATATTTCCCAAATTACAAATACAGTCTCTATGTAGATAGTAATATTGAAATCTTGGGTAACCCTAGAGATTTGGTTTGTGAATATAAAAATAAAGGTGAATATATTTACCTGCCTAAACATATGGAGAGGGATTGTATTTATAGAGAAGCAAAAGAATGCGTGAGAGTCAAAAAGGAAACAGCAGATAAAGTTGATCAAGTAGTAAAAAAATATAGGGAGGATGGGTATCCAGAGCACAATGGCTTATTTGAGAATAATATTATTCTTCGCCAACATCATGAAAAGAAAGTTATTGAACTAATGGAAATGTGGTGGCGCTGTATGAATGAATATTCGCAACGAGATCAGCTAAGTTTATGTTATTCAGCATGGTGTAAAAAAGTAGATATTGGAACCTTAAAAGAAGGTTCCAAAAATAGAAATGCGTATTTTAAAATTCGATTTCATACTAAAGAAAAAAGCCTATCTTTACCAAAACGCATAATTCTTTATGTGAATATGAATAAGCATAGAAGCTTTATTATGAAATCTATATCTTTATTGATTAGTAGTGTCTTTTATTTTAAAAAAAAACTATCTTAAAATTAAGTTTATCAATCTAAATTTGTTTTAGATACAATAGGTTGTTTTTATGATAATAAAAAATAACGTACAACGTCAGATAGCATCAGAGTCTAATGAATATAAAAGAGTACAACTGATAGTTTTATTTTTTATAGCGACAATATTGATTTGTATCGCAGGTTTTAGACCTGTTGGTTTAGACCCTGATTCAAAACAATATTCTGACCTGTTTATAAACTATGCAACAAATGGGGTGGTTGACTTTCCAGGAAAAGAAGCGGGTTTTTGGTTAATCGCATTTATAAGTGATACTATTTTTGGTGATAATGTACAAGCATTTCTTTTTCTATATGCTTTTATTGCCGTTAGCTTAAAAATTTATGCAATTTATAAAGTCTCTGATTTTCCTATCGTAAGTGTTATCCTATATATTGGCTTTTTCTTTGTTCTACATGAAATGACACAAATCAGAATTGGTTTAGCTATGGCTTTTGTGTTGCTATCTATAAATGATGTGTTGTCGAGACGACCAGCGCATTTCATAATGAAAATTATAATTGCGGTGTTTTTCCACTATTCAGCAGTTCTTTGTTTCATCCTTTATTTTTTGAACCCCAATAAAATAAATAAAACAAAAGTTATTTTGTTTTCGCTTCTTGGACTATTTGTATACATTATTGGGAATATTTCAAGCTCAGTAAATTCAATTGCAACTATAGCCTCATATTTACCTGAGTTTATTTCGTATAAACTAACCACTTACGTATCACTTCAAGATGATGGAAAGTTAGTTAAAGAGCTATTGATAACAAAAGTAGGCACATTAGTTTTTTATCTAATTATGTTCTTCTTGATATTTAATATAAAGCAGGGTAATGAAAATGAAGCTAAGAAAATAATTATTTGCAAGGTTATTTCTCTGCAGTTGTTTTTAGGGTTTATACTTGCTTTTAATGTTGAGTTTTCAAACAGAATATATTCTTTACTTGGAGCGGTGACATTCATTATTGCACCAACCCTAATAATTGATAATTTCAAACCGAAATGGGTCATATATATCTTGTTAATAATCTATGCAGCTAAGCAATTGTACAGTAGTTATAATGGGATTCTAACAGGATAAGATAAGTCAAGAGTGCAATTATGAATAAAATAGCTATATTACTGTCAAGTTACAATGGTGAAAAATTCATCGTTCAGCAAATAGAAAGCCTTTTAAACATGGACATTAGTGAGGCATTTCTGGATATATACATTCGTGATGATGGCTCTAAAGATAGAACAGTTGAACTGATTAAAAATATAAATACAGAAAACAACAAAGTAAAAATTATATTAAAAGAGGGGGGGAATTTAGGTGTTGTTAAAAGTTTCTTTAGTTTATTAAATGAATGTGACCATAATTATGATTACGTAGCATTTTGTGATCAAGATGACATATGGTTACCTAATAAAATTATTAATGCGCTGAATATTTTGGAAGAATATAATGCCATTCCAGCTATGCAATTCACTCGACTGGAAGTTGTTGACGAGAATTTGAACTATTTATTTCTGACTCATGAACCGAGCAAAAAAATAGAACTAGGTAACGCAATTGTAGAAAATATAGCCACAGGATGTACAGTTGTAATAAATAACTGTGCTTTGAGAAAGTTAAAAGAAAAAAAACCAAATACTGAGAACATTGTGATGCATGACTGGTGGGTATACCTAGTCATATCAGCAACTGGGAAAGTGTTATTCAACAATAATGCGGATATCAAGTATAGGCAACATTCTTCTAATGTAGAAGGAATGATGTCGGGTCTTCAAAAGATACTGAATAAATTTATAAAACTAAAGAGAAAGGATAAGTATCCTAGAATGTCCAAGCAATTAACGGAATTTATAGAATGTTATTCTGGTCAATTAAATTCTCAGCAGATAAGTCTTGTTAATGACTTTAAAAAATCATTATTAACACCATTTGGTGCTAAGGCTATTTACTATGTTATTACGTCAAAAGTTTACAGGCAGAAATTAAGCGATAACTGCTCACTGATATTTTCTATAATTTTCAAGAGGCTGTAAAATTGAATAAGAGTAAAATAGACCACGTTTTAGCCTTTTATCTACCACAATTCCATCCAATTAAAGAGAATAATGAGTGGTGGGGGAAAGGGTTCACGGAATGGACAAATGTCACTAAAAGTAAAAAAAGATTTGTCGGCCATCGACAACCACATTTACCAAGTGACTTAGGTTTCTATGATTTACGCTTATCTGAGTCAAGACTAGCACAGGCAGAGCTAGCAAGAGAATATGGTATAACAGGTTTTTGCTACTATCATTATTGGTTCAATGGCCAGCAACTCCTCGAGAAACCACTTGCTGATGTGATGGCTCTAAACGAACCTGATTTTCCATTTTGTGTGTGTTGGGCAAATGAAAATTGGACTCGAGCTTGGGATGGTTTAGACCGACAGGTGTTAATTAGACAAGATTATACTGAAAATGATGCTGATGAACATTTTAATACACTTGTTGGATTTTTTAAAGATAGGCGTTATATTAAGATAAATAACAAACCATTGTTTTTGATATATAGATATGACCATATTCCCGATGTTGAACAATACTTTAGGAAATGGCGTGGTTTAGCTAAAGAGCATGGACTTGAAGGACTATATATTTGTGCCGTAAAAAATGGATTTATAACTGCATCTGAAAATGAAATTATAGATTTGGGATTTGATGCTGTTATAGATTTTCAGCCGAACCGGAAGGATTTCCCAACCGAAGTAACGGGTAAGCAGAAATTAATTACTATAGCAAAAAAAATAATGCCTGATACATTATATCAATGGTTAAAGGTAAATGGAACTGCAACTAATAGAATTAGCTATAGTGGCATAGTTAAAGGTATAACTTCAAAAAACTGGAATAAGAGTGTCAGGTTCTTCCCTTGTGTATTTCCTAGTTGGGATAATTCAGCAAGAAGAAAAACACCAACAGTTATACAAAATGATCAACCAGAAACTTACCAAAATTGGCTTGAATATTCATTGGAGTCTGTTCAAGACTATCCTGATGGTGAAAAAATTGTTTTTATAAATGCGTGGAATGAATGGGCTGAAGGTTGTCATTTGGAACCAGATCAAGAAATGGGACATGCCTTTTTAAGTGCAACACAAGCGGCCATAAAAAAATATAAATAGGCAAAGTTATGAATGTAGCTATAATTATACCAACTAGGAATGGTGGGGATTTGTGGGCAAGTGCAGTACAAAGTCTCTCAAAGCAAAATGATTATATAAGCAATGTAATAGTGATTGATAGTAATTCGACAGACGAAACTCTCAAAACTGCTTGTAAAGTTACTAGCAACATTATCAAAATAGACGAAAAAGAATTTAACCATGGCGGAACTAGGAATTTAGGTTGTTTTTTATTGGATGATAATGTAGATGTTGTCATATTTTTAACACAAGATGCAGTATTGGCATCTCCAGAATCACTCCAGAGAATTGTAGAGCCATTTATTGATAAGAGTGTTGCGGCTGCATTTGGTAGACAGTTACCGCATGAAAATGCCACAGCTATTGCAGAACATGCCAGGATATTTAATTATCCAAAAAAATCCTATGTAAGTTCACTAGAAAGTAGACAGAAGATGGGCATTAAAACTGTCTTTATATCTAACTCATTCTCCGCCTATCGACTGTCAATTTTTAAAGAGTTGGGTTGTTTTCCTGATAATACGATTCTCTGCGAGGATATGTATTTTGCAGCAAAAGCTGTTACAAAAGGATATAAAATAGCTTACGCTTCTGATGCAACTGTATTCCATTCTCATAATTACACACCAATTGAAGAGTTTAGACGCTATTTTGATATTGGTGTTTTTCATGATAACGAACCTTGGATTAAACAATCTTTTGGTGGTGCAAGGGGGGAAGGCAAGAAATTTATCATTTCAGAGCTAAAATACCTCTTAAAAAATAAACCTAGCTTGGTCCCGGTTGCATTGGTAAATAATGCAATGAAATTTATAGGATATAAGCTTGGAGGATATTATGCGGTTATTCCAGTACCTATGAGAGTGAAGTTAAGCATGCACAAAAATTTCTGGAGAAATTCAATACGATGAATAACTGCACATTAAGTATTAGGGGGGGCTTATGAGTGCCCTAAGTTACTCAAAACGAACCAATTTAATTAAGGTGTTTCTTGCATCTTCAGACTTCGTTTTCTTTTCGGTATCACTGTTTTTATCAATATACATAATTAGTGTGTTAGGCTTTAATGTAAATGAATTCATTCCCAAAACAGAGATGCCTGCTAGATTAATTTCACATACTATTCTTGCTGTG
Source organism: Serratia sp. JSRIV004 (assembly GCF_019968705.1). Classification (NCBI taxonomy): domain Bacteria; kingdom Pseudomonadati; phylum Pseudomonadota; class Gammaproteobacteria; order Enterobacterales; family Yersiniaceae; genus Serratia; species Serratia sp. JSRIV004. The sequence goes on from NZ_CP074140.1 coordinate 2,190,884, forward strand.
TTAGCTATTGTTTGGTTTTGGGTGAGGTTACGACACTATAGTTATAGAAAACCATTTTGGTTCGAACTTAAAGAAATAATCCGAACGATTGTTATTTTTTCCATGTTAGATCTTGCTTTGGTGGCTTTTTCAAAATGGCATTTTTCAAGATCTATATGGGTAATAACATGGATACTTACCCTCATTCTTGTACCTTTAGGTAGAACGCTAACCAAGCGGTTTCTAGATAAGTTATGTATGTGGAAAAAGCATACGATAATAATAGGTGCAAATAAGAATGCTCGGGACGCATTTGCTGCCTTACAGAGCGAGAAAGAATTAGGGTTTGCTATTTGTGGTTTCTTTTCTACTAGAATAATTCAGGAAAAAAATATTTTCGGCGTCCCCGTGTTTGTTGATGAGAGGAAATTATGGGAGAATTGTGACCCTCAAACAACTCAGTTTATTGTTGCTTTAGAATTTGGTGAGGAGCTTTTAAGGGACGAGTGGCTTAAAAAGCTTGCTAAGCACAATTGTCGTTCAGTATCAGTAATTCCCACGTTACGAGGTGTTCCACTTTATGGTACAGATATGTCTTTTATCTTTAGCCATGAAGTTATGATTCTTCGTGTAAGTAATAATTTGGCAAAGAGAACATCTAGATTTGTAAAGCGTGCATTCGACTTATTTGGTGCTTGTTGCATTGTAACATTACTATCACCTGTATTTTTTATACTTATTTATTTAGTTTCAAAGGATGGTGGTAGCGCAATTTATGGACATGAAAGAATAGGAATGGATGGCAAAAAATTCAAATGCTTAAAATTTAGATCGATGATTGTTAACTCGCAAGAAGTGTTGAATAATTTACTTGCAAACGATGAAAATGCAAAAGCTGAATGGGATAAAGACTTCAAATTAAAGAATGACCCTAGAATTACTCGAATTGGAAGATTTATTCGCAAAACAAGTTTGGATGAATTACCTCAACTATTTAATGTACTAAAGGGTGAAATGAGTTTGGTAGGCCCTCGCCCTGTTATTGAACAAGAGCTTGAACGATATGCAGGGGATGTTGATTATTATTTGATGGCAAAACCAGGGATGACTGGTTTGTGGCAAGTAAGTGGTCGGAATGATGTTGACTATGATACTCGAGTTTATTTTGATGCGTGGTATGTCAAAAATTGGTCATTGTGGAATGATATCGCGATACTTTTTAAAACAATTAATGTAGTTTTGAAGCGCGATGGTGCATATTGATATAATATTGTTAATGTTTTTTGGTTTTTATCGTTGTATTATTGATAAATAATTTCTTATTTATGAATACGTTGCTCTTTCATATATAAAGGAGAGTCATAATACTATCCTGCGGAGGTGTGCATTGAAAAGACGCGATTTCATAAAATCTACAACACTATCATTTATTAGTGTTGGGACCGTGAACAGTATGGAAAATGCTAATGCAGAAGTAGTGGGGAGGAAAAATAACGCAATTAAAGAAGGTGCTAAAATAGTAACAAAAGATGGTTATGTAAATAATCCTTATATAATAACCGGTCGAACTAACATTAAAAACCCTAGATGGAATGCTCCAATACTTAACGCGAGTGATCCTAAGGCTGCTACTGATAATGCTAAAGCTATAAATATGATGTTGCAAAGCGGCAATAGACACGTGGAGCTGGATGATATTAGTCGATATGTAAATTCTACAATTATTGTTAGAAATAGTGTTACGGTCGTTGGACCAGGTCGTTCTGTACCGGCATTAATATGGAATGGTGGAGATTATCCTATTATCGCTCGTTCCGGATATTTTGATAAAAATTCAGATGGCTTATCTGATATTAGGTTAATAGATTTGCGAATAACAGATCTTGCTACCAACCGTTCCGATTTTTACTCAATAGATTTTACGAATGGTAATAGCTGTGGTCTAGAGCGATGTTGGTTAGATGGACGAAAAGGTGGAGGGCCTGACGATAAGTTTGGAGTAGCGTTGGGACGAGCTATAGGAAGTGTTAATAGAAAAGCAAAAACATTTGTTACTTATGTTAAGGATAGCAGGCTATCATCTTCTACATTAGTTATTAACTCAACAGATTATTATATATCTGGATCTGAGTTATGGGGTAATAACCGTAATCATGCTGTACAATTAGGTGGTGGAGGCAGTATTTCTGGCGGTACACAGATAGTGCCAGGTGCTACTAGTGGTATCTTCATTTTTAATGAATCAGGTAATGATATTGATACATTGAAAATAATTGGCGTTTATTTCGATGGTTCTACAGATGTGAATTTATTTACTGGTTGGGGGATTTTATCCAATAATAATATTGGATTGAAAAGTGCAGAGATTCTTGGGTGTGACTTTTGGCATTTAAACAAGGGAGGCATAAAACTTGATAAACTCTATTCCTCTACTATTATGTCAAACTTTCGGGATTGTGATTCAGATGATACAGGGGAGGATGATATTGTTGTTTCAGATATTTATGGTTCGTATATAAATAATAGACACTTTCGATCTTTACCTCCTAAATCTAATCAAGTGAGAAGAAATCTTGGAAGGCCATACTCTTTAGTTGGGAATAAAAATAGAGTAATTACATCTGTCGGTGGGCAAGTAAGTTTTCCTGATGAATATATTGATGGTTGCCTTCGAGGGAAAAATGGCTTTGATATTATTGGTGGAAGTTCAAGGACAAACTTGGAATACGATATTTACCCTATTGCGGAAGACTTTTCCGGAAGGGTATTAAATATCAAAGGAAGGCCGGTTTTTAGTTCTAGTTCTAGGTTTACTGATCTGAGTCATGACGGAATTGAGTTACTAGGTAGTGAGGATTTGGATAATCTGATTGAGTCACGAAAATACTTGATTAATAATATATCCAGCTTTAAAAATATTCCTGATTTTTCTGGTTCATGTATGTTGCAAGTTACCTACATCAAACAATTTTGTAGTATACAGCAATTAATTGAATTAAATACAGGTCGAACAACTCTAAGAGTATTAGATGTAAATAAATGGGGAGAGTGGAAGATTGTTGCAAGCTAGGTGCGACAATTTCTGACTTTTTTATTAATTTTACGGGTTTATGAGATTTTTATGCATGGATATTTGAGGAATGCTGGGTGGATATTTGTTGAGAAAATAGTTCGTGTCGTAATTACTTTTATTCTTTTTGCTCTTATTTCAAGGCAATTAGGCCCCGAGGATACTGGCATTTTAAGTTTCTCTCAAAGCATTGTTACTATGCTTCTATGTATTACGGGGTTAGGGCTAGATAGTATCCTGATAAAAGAGTTTTCAACTAATAAACAAGATGAAAATAAAATTTACTCAACGGTAATGATTTCTAAAATCGCGATGTCATTATTAGTGATGATTATTTGTGGTGGAATAATATTCTTTATTGATATCTCACAGCTAAGTAAAATAGTATTTCTAATATCATTGGCTAGTTTAGTATTTCAATCTCAGACAACGTTTTACTCTTACTTCCAAGCAAATTCAAAATCAAGTGTGGTTACAAAGTATAGCTTTATTGCATTATTGCTTTCGTCATTCTTGAAGGTTTATTTTCTTGCTATAAAATCTGATGTCATCTGGTTTGCTCTTTCGTATTCATTAGATGTTATTATATCCTGTATTGTATTGGAATATCAGATGAAGCGTTTGGATATAAAAATTAAATTTTCCAATTTTGACCCGCAAGTTATTAAAACCTTGCTCAGACAGTCATATCCTATTATTCTCTCATCACTTATAATAATATTGTACACCAGATTAGATCAGGTTATGATTGCCAAGATGTTAGGAGCTAAAGAGCTAGGGGTATTTAGCGTGGCTATTCGAATGTCAGACGCATATTCATTTATTCCGGTAGCTGTTGCCACTTCGTTTTTTCCATTATTAGCTTCAAATAACCAAAAGGAAAACATTAGATTATATTTTGATCTTGTGTATTTTAGTGCTTTCGCATCTGCAATTTTAGTGATTTCTTTTTCTTTTATTTTCTTCGAGTCTTTATTCGGTTCTGCTTATGATGGTGCTTTACCAGTGCTTTGTATTACTGTATTTTCAACTGTTTTTGCCGTTTTAGGCGGAGCTTGTACTAATTATCTTGTTACCATAAATCTTACTTATATGCGGTTGGTGAGAGCGGTTCTTGGATTGCTTATTAATTTTATTTTAAATATAATATGGATACCAAAATATGGATTATTAGGTGCGGCATTCGCTTCTCTAATTAGTCAGGTTTTTTCTTCTTATATAGGAAATATTTTAAACAAGAGAACATGGGAATGTTTCCGTATACAAACTTTGTCTATAATTACTTTCGGTTTTTTTGGCGTACAATCTATAGCTATAAAAATTATTAGGAGGAAGTATGCTGAAAAAGGTTAAACACACGTTGAAAGATAATAGATTCCTTTTCCCTTTATCTTTATATTTATATAGAGTGTTTTTTTTAAAGTTGCGAAGTATTCCAAGATGGTTTTCAGATAAATTTTATGCAACTACATATTATGATCATTCAGGAATGTTAACATCTTGTCACCTTACCATTGGAATTAAACAACTTTATGATAAAAGGACAATCTTACCTCATCCGGTAGGTATAGTTATCGGCAAGAATGTCAAATTAGGTTTGAATTGTACCATTTACCAAAATGTCACAATTGGAGTTAAAAATGTATCATCAGAACAATATCCAATATTAGGTGATAATGTAATAATTTATGCGAATGCGTGTATTTGCGGAAATATTAGAATTGGAAATAATTCGATAATTGGTGCCGGTAGTTTGGTTTTATTTGACGTCCCTGACAATGCTATTGTTTCTGGGAATCCAGCCACAATAATCAGATATAGAGACAATTAAAATTCTTAAATCTACGTGGCGTATTAATTAATAAATTATTATTGCGCTTATCATTTTTATGAGGGGAGTTAGATGAATTTTTTAGTTACTGGTGCCGCTGGATTTATAGGGTTTCATTTATGTCTAAGGCTTACTAAACTAGGGTATGGTGTAACAGGGATTGATAATTTAAATGACTACTATGATGTAAATCTCAAAGAGAGTCGTTTAAAAATACTGATGGAGAATAGTAAGTTCTCGTTTTTTAATGTAGATATATCTGATAGAGTTGCTACCTCAAGTTTATTTTTTAATACAAAATTCAATAGAGTTATTCATTTGGCAGCTCAAGCTGGGGTTCGTTATTCTATCGATAACCCATATGCATATGCTGATTCCAACCTGCTCGGGCATTTAAATATTTTAGAGGGATGTCGCCATTCCAAAGTTGAGCATTTGATCTATGCATCGTCAAGCTCTGTCTATGGTTTAAATAGAAAAGTCCCTTTTTCTGTGAATGATAGCGTTGATCATCCAGTGTCTTTATATGCGGCAACTAAAAAAGCAAATGAATTAATGTCACATTCTTATTCTCATTTGTATCAGTTACCAACAACAGGTTTGCGTTTTTTCACTGTCTACGGACCATGGGGGCGTCCTGATATGGCATTGTTTAAATTTGCGAAGGCTATAGTTAATAATAAAACTATAGATGTTTATAACAATGGCATGATGACTCGTGACTTCACATATATAGATGATGTGATTGAGTCAATCATCCGTCTGTTAGACATACCACCAGTAGTAAATAATGCTTGGAGTGTTGAGGTGGGAGCTCCATCGACTAGTTCTGCACCTTATAAGATTTATAATGTCGGAAATAACTCCCCAACAAACCTTATGGATTATATCAGTGAGCTTGAGATTTGTTTGAATAGCGTTGCACATAAAAACTTTATGCCATTGCAACCGGGAGATGTACTAGATACTTATGCCGATACCTCTGAGCTCTTTAAGGCTACCGGCTTCACCCCTAGGACATCAATTTCTACTGGTATTCATAATTTTGTCGATTGGTTTATTGATTATTACTCCGATGAGCACTTGATGTAAATCTCATTTTTAGAAAAGAAAGATAAACCATGTCTGTTAGATCATTCGAGAGATACACCACATAATGTTAAAATCATAAATACAGAAATAAGCAATTAACAGATGTATAGAGGATTAGCATGAGAATTATAGTTACTGGTGGTGCCGGATTTATTGGTTCGGCTGTTGCACGACATATTATTAATAATACCCAGGATCAAATATTGATTTTAGATAGCCTGACATATGCCGGGAATCTAGAGTCTTTAGACACAATCGCTACCAGCGAGCGCTACAAATTTGAACATGTAGATATTTGTAATCGTCAAGAATTAGACCGTGTATTTGCCGAGTTCCAGCCTGATGCGGTTATGCACCTGGCAGCCGAAAGCCATGTTGATCGTTCCATTGATGGGCCTGCCGCATTTATCGAAACGAATATTGTGGGCACCTATACTCTTTTAGAAGCCGCGCGTCAGTACTGGCTAGCTTTGGATGACTCGGCTAAAAAAGCTTTCCGTTTCCATCATATCTCAACCGATGAGGTTTATGGCGATTTACACGGGACGGAAGACCTGTTCACGGAAACAACGCCTTATGCGCCAAGTAGTCCTTATTCTGCCTCTAAGGCCTCAAGTGATCATCTTGTCAGAGCTTGGCTAAGAACCTATGGCTTACCGACTATTGTGACCAACTGTTCAAACAATTATGGACCCTATCACTTCCCTGAAAAGTTGATACCGTTGACGATCCTCAATGCGCTCGAGGGTAAAGCTTTACCGGTATACGGTAATGGTGCTCAAGTTCGGGATTGGTTGTATGTAGAAGATCACGCACGGGCTTTGTACAAGGTTGTTTGTGAAGGCGAAGTCGGGGAAACCTATAACATTGGCGGTCATAACGAACGTAAGAATATAGACGTGGTGCAGACTATCTGCCGATTGCTGGACGAATTGGTCCCTAACAAGCCTGGTAATCTGCTCAAGTATGAAGATTTGATCACCTTTGTGACTGACCGCCCTGGCCACGACATGCGCTATGCGATTGATGCCTCAAAAATTGACCGTGAACTGGGCTGGAAACCGCAAGAAACCTTCGAGAGCGGTATTAGAAAAACGGTTGAGTGGTATCTTGCTAACCAAGCCTGGTGGAGCCGTGTTAAAGATGGTTCATATGCTGGTGAGCGTCTGGGTTTAACCCGTTAATTTAATTTAGGAATTTGAAATGAAAGGAATTGTACTCGCGGGTGGTTCAGGCACTCGTCTGTATCCGATTACACGTGGTGTTTCTAAACAACTGCTACCGATTTATGATAAACCAATGGTTTATTACCCGATCTCGGTGTTAATGCTGGCCGGTATTCGCGATATTTTAATTATATCTACTCCCGAAGATATGCCTTCGTTCAAACGCTTGCTGGGCGACGGAAGTCGCTTTGGTATTAAGCTGAGCTATGCAATCCAGCCAAGCCCTGATGGGCTGGCTCAGGCCTTCCTGATTGGTGAGGAGTTCATCAATGGTGAACGTTGTGCATTAGTTTTGGGCGATAATATTTATTTCGGCCAAAGTTTCGGTAAAAAACTTGAAAATGTGGTTGAAAAAAATGCTGGTGCTACGGTGTTTGGTTATCAGGTAATGGACCCTGAACGTTTTGGCGTGGTTGAGTTTGATGACAATTTCCGCGCATTGTCCCTTGAAGAAAAGCCAGCTGTGCCTAAGTCCAACTGGGCTGTTACCGGGTTATATTTCTACGATAATGAAGTCGTTGAAATGGCAAAGCAGGTTAAACCATCCCACCGTGGTGAGTTAGAGATCACTACGCTTAATCAAATGTACTTGGATGCTGGTAAGCTGAATGTCGAGTTGCTTGGGCGAGGATTTGCTTGGTTAGATACCGGCACTCACGACAGCCTGGTCGAAGCATCTCAGTTTATTCATACCATTGAAAAACGTCAGGGTTTCAAGGTCGCTTGTCTGGAGGAGATCGCATTCCGTAAGGGCTGGCTTTCTCGTGAACAAGTTGCTGAAGAAGCCAGATTACTTGGCAAAACACTTTACGGCCAGTATTTGTCGCATCTGATTGGGGAGTTATAAAATGCAGGTAATAGACACAAAAGTCGATGGTGTTAAAATCATCCAGCCGAAAGTATTTGGTGATGCTCGCGGTTTTTTCCTCGAAACGTTTGAAAAGAAACGTTATCAAGAAATGTTAGATATTGACCTGGATTTTGTTCAGGATAACCATTCGCGTTCTGCGCGCGGTGTATTGCGCGGCCTTCATTTCCAAAAGATAAATCCTCAGGGCAAACTGGTTCGTGTCGTGCGTGGTGAAGTGTTTGATGTTGCGGTGGATATCCGCCCTGGCTCTCCAACTTACGGTGCTTGGGAGGGGGTTATCCTCTCCGAAGAAAACAAAACCCAGTTCTGGGTTCCGCCGGGTTTGGCTCATGGTTTTGTTGTGCTTTCCGATGTTGCAGATTTCGAATATAAATGCACCGATTATTACAATCCAGCACATGAAGGCTGCCTGCTATGGAATGATCCACAGGTTGGTATTGAATGGCCGATCGATAATCCATTGTTGTCCGAAAAAGATAAAGTCGGCAAGTTATTCAAGGATCTAGGACTATGAGGATCTTACTAACTGGCGCGAAAGGGCAACTGGGAAGTTGCTTCCAGGATCGCTTACCAGCCGGGTGGGATGTGTGGGCAACTGATGCAGATGTGCTTGATATCACTGATCTTGCTAAGGTAAAAAGTGCTGTAGTTGATTATCGACCGAATGTTATCGTGAATGCTGCGGCATTCACTGCTGTTGATAAAGCAGAAACTGACCATGAAATCGCGGCATTGATTAATGAAGTAGGTCCGAAGAATTTGGCTTTGGCGGCCAATGAAGTTGGGGCTCGCCTGGTACATGTTTCTACGGATTACGTTTTTGATGGTGAGGCTATTACTCCCTATATTGAAACCGCACCCACTAACCCGCTAGGGGTGTATGGCAAAACTAAACTGGACGGCGAAATTGCGGTTAGCCACCACCTACCGAATGCGTTGATTATTCGTACAGCCTGGGTTTTTAGTGAGTACGGAAATAATTTCGTTAAAACTATGCTAAGGCTCGCGCAGGATCGTGACACTTTAGGTGTGGTATCCGACCAGTTTGGCTGCCCTACCTATGCAGGCGATATTGCTCAGGCAATTATCGAGCTCTTGCAGAGAAATGCAGCAGGTGGGGTCTATCATTTCTGTGGCGATGAAACTGTGGCATGGAGTGAGTTTGCTGAAGCTATTTTTTCAGCAGCAATCAAGCAAGGCGTTTTAGCCAAGGCACCGATTGTTAATGGGATTACAACGTCACAGTATCCCACGCCAGCCAGAAGGCCAAAGTACTCCGTCCTTAACTGCGAAAAAATACAAAACCAAGGTGTCATCTTGTCACCGTGGAAGGATCGTATTGACGAGATTATCACTATTCAGCCTAAGTAATTGTAATGCCTTCCACGCAACTATAATGGGCGCAGTGGGCATGGTGAATGGCTTTGACACGGAAGACTTCGAGAAGGCTACAGAGATGTGGCCTTTTTTTTAAGTAAAATTTTTATCATGACTCAATACTCTTAGTGGCCGGAAGGTTAGAATAGCAGCTCAAAATATTCATTTTCAGCGCATCAGGCGCTTGCAAGGAGTTCAGATGGCAATTCTAGTCACCGGCGGAGCCGGCTACATCGGTTCCCACACCGTTCTGGCCCTGCTGGAGCGTGGAGAAGAGGTTGTCGTCTTAGACAACCTATCGAACTCATCCGAAGAGTCACTGCACCGTGTGGAGCAGCTAACAGGTAAAGCAGCCATCTTCTACCAAGGCGACATTCAAGATCCGGAGTGTCTGAATCGCATTTTCGATGGTCACCGTATCTCGGCGGTGATCCACTTTGCTGGCCTCAAAGCGGTAGGGGAGTCAACCCGCAAACCTTTAGAGTATTATCAGAACAACGTCTCTGGCACCCTTGTGCTGCTGGATGAAATGCGTCGTGCCGGAGTTCATCAGTTTATCTTCAGCTCCTCGGCCACTGTCTATGGGGCAAACTCCCCAGTACCTTACGTTGAAACCACGCCTATTGGCGGTACAACTAGCCCGTATGGCACATCCAAACTGATGGTTGAGCAAATCTTGCAGGACTTTGCTAAGGCAGAGCCGCAGTTCTCGATTATTGCATTACGTTACTTCAACCCAGTCGGTGCCCATGAGTCTGGCCTGATCGGCGAAGATCCTAATGGCATCCCTAATAACCTGCTGCCTTATATCTCGCAGGTTGCTATCGGCAAGCTGGAGAAACTGGGTGTTTTCGGCGGTGATTATCCAACGGAAGATGGTACAGGTGTGCGTGACTACATCCACGTGATGGATCTGGCTGAAGGCCACCTGATGGCCATGGATCATTTGAAGAAGGTCGAAGGGTTCAAAGCTTATAATCTTGGGGCTGGTGTTGGGTTCTCGGTGCTGGAGATGGTGCATGCTTTCGAGAAAGCCTCCGGTGTCGCTATCCCTTATCAGATCTTGCCGCGCCGCGATGGTGATTTGCCTGCGTTCTGGGCCGACGCCAACCTGGCCAGGAAAGAACTTGGTTGGGAGGTCTCTCGAGGTATTGACACTATGATGCGCGATACCTGGAACTGGCAAAGTAAGAACCCAAAAGGCTATCGCTGATAGCCGCGTTTTATTTTCATGCCTGTATTCTGATGGTGAATGAATGTTGGTTCTTGTACAATATTACGCTTCTTTAACATAAGTAATACTTTAATTTATTGATTTTTAAGTGATTGGATTCTAAGGTCACTATAGCCAAGTTACTACAGAGTAACGTTTGGTTAATTTGAAATCATAGACACTGGCGTGGCTGCAATGGGCCACGCTTGGCTGTTTAGAGGGTTATATGAAAATTATCATTACCGGTGGCGCTGGCTTCATTGGTTCCGCCGTTGCGCGGCACATCATCAACGATACCCAAGACCAAATTTTGATCGTAGATAGCCTGACATATGCTGGCAATCTCGAGTCTTTAACGCCAATAGCAAGCAGCGAACGTTACCAGTTCGCGCAGGTGGATATCTGTAATCGTCAGGAACTGGACCGTGTCTTTGCCGAGTTCCAGCCTGATGCTGTGATGCACTTGGCAGCCGAAAGCCACGTCGATCGTTCCATTGATGGTCCCGCCGCATTTATCGAAACCAATATTGTGGGTACCTATACCCTGTTGGAAGCGGCCCGCCAGTACTGGCAAACGTTAAGTGAGCAGGCCAAGAAGGCATTCCGCTTCCATCATATCTCCACTGATGAGGTGTACGGCGATCTGCACGGTACCGATGACCTGTTCACGGAAACCACACCTTATGCACCAAGCAGCCCTTATTCAGCTTCGAAAGCCTCAAGCGATCACCTTGTCAGGGCTTGGTTACGCACTTATGGTCTGCCAACTATCGTAACGAATTGTTCTAACAACTACGGTCCTTACCACTTTCCGGAAAAACTGATCCCGCTAACAATTCTTAACGCTCTTGAAGGTATAGCGTTGCCGATCTATGGCAACGGTACTCAAGTACGTGATTGGTTGTATGTCGAAGATCACGCACGAGCACTGTACAAAGTGGTCTGTGAAGGTGAAGTAGGTGAAACCTACAACATTGGTGGCCATAACGAGCGTAAAAATATCGAAGTCGTGCAAACGATCTGCCGTTTGCTAGATGAATTGGCGCCGAATAAGCCAGGTAACCTGGCTAAGTATGAAGACCTGATCACCTTTGTTACCGATCGCCCTGGTCATGACATGCGCTATGCCATTGATGCCTCGAAAATTGATCGTGAATTGGGTTGGAAGCCGCAAGAAACCTTCGAGAGCGGTATTAGAAAGACGGTTGAGTGGTACCTGGCTAATCAAGCTTGGTGGAGCCGTGTTAAAGATGGTTCATATGCCGGGGAACGTCTGGGTCTAACCCGCTAATTTAAGGTGTGAAAATGAAAGGTATTGTTTTAGCGGGTGGGTCAGGCACACGTCTTTATCCTATTACTCGTGGTGTTTCAAAGCAGCTCTTGCCGATCTACGATAAGCCGATGATTTACTATCCGCTTTCAGTATTGATGCTGGCGGGGATCCGCGACATTCTGATTATCTCCACGCCAGAGGATATGCCGTCATTTAAACGGTTACTCGGCGACGGAAGTCGTTTTGGCATCTCATTGAGCTATGCAATTCAACCTAGCCCAGATGGATTAGCGCAGGCATTTCTGATTGGTGAAGAGTTCATCAATGGGGACAGTTGTGCTCTGGTATTAGGCGACAATATTTTCTTTGGCCAGAGTTTTGGCAAGAAGTTGACGTCTGTCGTTGAGCGTAACCAGGGGGCAACCGTATTTGGCTACCAGGTAATGGATCCTGAACGCTTTGGCGTCGTGGAATTTGATGATGACTTCCGGGCATTATCTTTGGAAGAAAAGCCAGCGGAACCAAAATCCAATTGGGCCGTTACCGGGCTTTACTTCTATGATCATCATGTTGTTGAGATGGCGAAGCAGGTCAAACCCTCTTCACGTGGTGAATTAGAGATCACCACGCTCAACCAGATGTATCTGGATAAAGAGGCTCTCAGCGTTGAGTTGCTTGGGCGCGGTTTTGCGTGGTTGGATACCGGTACTCACGATAGCCTGATTGAGGCTTCCCAGTTTGTACACACGATCGAAAATCGCCAAGGGTTCAAGGTTGCTTGCTTGGAAGAGATCGCCTACCGCAAAGGGTGGCTGACTCGTGAGCAAGTAGAGGCTGAGGCTAAACTGCTTAGTAAGACATTGTACGGGCAGTATTTATTGCAACTGAGTTTGGAGAAATAGAATGCAAGTCACAGATACCAAAATCGATGGTGTGAAGATTATTCAACCCAAGGTATTTGGCGATGCACGAGGCTTTTTCCTTGAGACGTTTGAAAAGAGACGTTACCAGGAAATGTTAGATATCGATCTGGATTTTGTTCAGGATAACCACTCGCGTTCATCACGCGGTGTGCTGCGTGGCCTGCATTTCCAAAAGATAAATCCTCAGGGTAAATTAGTACGAGTGGTGCGTGGTGAAGTGTTTGATGTCGCGGTTGATATCCGTCCAGGCTCTCCAACGTACGGTGCTTGGGAAGGGGTGATCCTTTCCGAAGAAAACAAAACCCAGTTTTGGGTCCCACCGGGCTTGGCTCATGGTTTTGTTGTACTTTCTGATGTCGCAGACTTTGAATATAAATGTACGGACTATTACAATCCTGCACATGAAGGCTGTCTGTTATGGAACGATCCAGCGGTGGGGATCGAGTGGCCATTAGAGAATCCACTACTCTCTGAAAAAGATAAAATTGGCAAACTGTTTAAGGAGCTAGGCCAATGAAGGTTTTGTTGACCGGCGCCAATGGGCAATTAGGGCGTTGCTTTATCGATCGCCTACCTGCAGGTTGGGAAGTACTAGCAACCGACAGTGATTCTTTAGATATTACTGATTTCGAGAAGGTTAAGCAGACCACACTTACCTTCCTGCCTGATGTGATAGTGAATGCTGCAGCTTATACCGCCGTAGATAAAGCGGAAAATGATTGTGAAATGGCTAAGCTGATCAATGAACAAGGGCCTAAAAACCTGGCTTTGGCAGCCAAAATTGCCAATTGCCGACTGGTTCATGTATCAACAGACTATGTCTTTGATGGTCTCGCTGATACGCCGTACTGCGAAAATGACACAACCAACCCGTTAGGCGTTTATGGTAAGACTAAACTCGATGGTGAGATTGCTGTCATGGTTACCCAGCCAGAAGCTATCATTATCCGTACCGCGTGGGTATTCAGTGAGTATGGCAACAATTTCGTGAAAACCATGCTGCGTCTGGCGCAAGATCGCGACGTTTTGGGCATTGTATCAGACCAACGCGGTTGCCCAACTTACGCTGGTGATATTGCTGCCGCCATCATCGACTTGCTGAAAGCTGATGCGGAAGGTGGCATTTATCATTTCTGCGGTGACAAAGATGTTACCTGGAACGAATTCGCCGAATTTATCTTCGCTTCTGCGTGTGAGCAAGGCCTTTTGACCCGTAGCCCTAAGGTTAACGCTATCACCACCGATCAATACCCAACTCCAGCACAAAGACCGAAGTATTCGCTGTTAAATTGCGAAAAAATCAAAGCGTGTGGAGTTGTGCTATCCCAGTGGCAAGATAGAGTCGGCAATGTAGTCAAGAGCTGTTCGGATCTAGCATAGAAAGTTAGTAAGTGCATTGCGTCGTGCCCAGCGAACCGGCTGGGCACAGCCGACTACGTTTAAGATACCGACCTCAAAACATCTAGTAACCTATATCCTTATGATTATATTCAATAATATCCCTCCCTGCATCCCCCTATCATTTGTCCACTGAACACCTATTCGAAGACGTTTCCTTACTCAATAAAAGCCGTTGGTCCATATCATTGCTAGTGAGCTGGTTGTTTTTACCGCTATTCAATTAAGAACATACTGAAACTATCAAGAATCTAAAGGTGTTTTAATCGATATGGTGGTAGCATATGGCCCGAAGTTTTGTGTGGACGAACCCAGATAGTCTATTTTAGCTGTTATGGCAAGTAGTCTGTCCCTCTTCGGGGAAAAATCCACTCTAAAGGTAAGATATATCTATTGGCTACTGCATGCCAAGGGCGGTAGCGTGCCTTTTTTTGGGCAATCTGATGGAGATATTGGTTGAAAATACTGGATTTTCATGACGTTGACGCAATATTCAACATGCTATATTAATGGGATTTTTCTTATTGACTATTCCCATTGTTTGCACTAGTGGTTTTTCGTTTTACTGAGTATTGATTCCTTTTTTAAATGGCACAAACTGTGGGGAATTAATGAACATGGCAAGTGTCCTCTATTGTGGTAAAGGGCGGAGATACAACCAACCAATTATCGTCTATAGGAAATTACTCATATGCATTTCAGGTTTATGAATGACCAATTATAATTCGATATATAAACCCATGTGAACCATTTCCAGGTAATCTGTGTGAGTTCAGCAATAATTATTGGAATATTTTGATGAAAAAAAGCAACAGTTCATCACCAATCGCTATAGTATCGAGCTTTTGGCTGCATAGAAAACTTATTCTTAATCTAACCAAAAGAGAAGTGTCTGGCAGATATAAAGGTTCGGTTTTTGGCATTCTTTGGTCTTTCTTTAACCCTATCTTTATGCTGGTGGTTTATACTTTTGTCTTTAGTTTTATCTTTAACGCGCGTTGGAGTACAGAGAGTACCTCCAGAGCTGAGTTTGCATTGGTGTTATTTGCCGGGTTGATTGTTTTTAACTTTTTCAGCGAATGCGCAATAAAATCACCAGGATTAATATTATCTAATGTAAACTATGTCAAGAAGGTGATTTTCCCATTAGAAATACTACCCATAATTAGCGCATGTTCCGCATTGTTTCATGCAGCAATAAGTATTGTTGTTTGGCTGATCTTTTATACTTTTGAAGCTGGCATTCCACATATTACTGTGTTTCTGCTTCCAGTTATATTATTACCATTGTTCATTTTTGTTACCGGTGTAGGTTGGTTGCTGTCTTCTTTAGGCGTATTTTTGCGAGATGTAGGGCAAATGATTACGATTTTGGTCACTGCACTTATGTTCTTATCGCCTATATTTTATCCAATTACCGCTATTCCAGAAAAGTATAGGCCGCTGCTAAATCTTAATCCTTTAGCACCTGCTATCGCACAATTCCGAGATGTCATGTATTTTGGTGTTACTCCTTCTTTGGTTAGTTATATCATCTATTTAGTCGGTTGCTTGGTTTTTGCCTGGTTCGGTTTTTTTGTTTTCCAAAAAACGAGAAAGGGATTTGCAGATGTCCTCTGATAATATAGCTATCAGCATTAAAGACATAAGAAAATGTTTCTATGTCTATAATAATCCGCATGACAGATTAAAACAGTTTGTATTGCCGAAATTAAAACGCCTTATCACTAGTGAATCAGAAAATTACTATAAAGAATTCTGGGCGTTAAATGGTATCTCTTTTGACGTTATGAAAGGCGAGACCGTTGGTCTTATTGGCAAAAATGGCAGTGGCAAATCTACCCTTTTGCAGGTTATTTGCGGTACGTTGACTGCGACCAGTGGTACTGTGGAGACAACAGGCCGAATAGCTGCCCTACTTGAGTTAGGTTCAGGATTCAACCCCGAGTTTACCGGAAGAGAAAATATCTATCTTAACGCTGCAATTTTGGGTCTTTCCAAATCGGAAATCGATAATAAATTCGATGCTATTGCCGCCTTTGCTGATATCGGAGACTTTATTGAACAGCCGGTCAAAACCTACTCTAGCGGTATGGTGGTCAGGCTGGCCTTTGCAGTGCAGGCACAAGTCGATCCTGATATCCTTATTGTCGATGAGGCTTTGGCCGTTGGCGATGCTAAGTTTCAAGCGAAGTGTTTTGACCGTTTAAGACAGTTGAAGAATAATGGAACTAGTATCCTGCTAGTGACCCACTCTGGTGAGCAGATTGTCACGCATTGCGACAAAGCGGTTCTTCTTAGTGGTGGAAATAAGTTGTATCAAGGTTCTCCTAAAGTTGCTGTCAATAAGTATATGGATATACTGTTTGGCAAAACCCAGAGTCCAGCCAAAGATGATGTGGTAACTGAAGCTAGTGCCCAAGGTAACAATACCCAAAACTCAGCGTCATCTGTTGCGTCGGGTTTGAGCTTGGATGCAGACTGCTTTAATACCAAGGCTAATTATAATAAAAACGAATATCGCTGGGGTGATCGTGCCGCTTCCTGGTTAGATTATCAGTTATTTGCTGATGAACGCCTTAACCCTGCAACTGTTTATGCTGACGAAAAGATAAAAATTCGGTGTTCAATTTATTTCGAAAAGAATATACATAACCCTATCATTGGTTTTGCAGTGAAAACCAAGGAAGGAGTGACTGTATATAATACAAATTCACATTTGCTAAATGAAGATACCCTTCAACATGGTCGGGAAAATACCCACTCAATTGTTGAATTTGAATTCGATAACAAACTAGGCGCTGGTGATTATTTCATTTCTTTAGGGATCGCCTCTATGAAGGATAATGAGGTGGTACCGCATGATAGGCGATACGATGTAATTCATTTCCTTGTGCCAACTGTGGAATCTTTTTCAGGGATGACAAACTTAGAACTAAACCTAAAAATTAACTCTTCATTTGGTAAATAATTATGTTTTTAGATACTAACCTTTATTCTTTTCGCGAAGCTTCAGGCGTCTGGGCTCGTATTGATTACACTGGTATTCCTTATAGCGATGGCGATGCTCAAGAAAATCTACTATTAAATATCGTCAACAATACTAAAGATCGAAGCGTATCATCTCCGGAACTAAGAGCACAGTGTTCTGATTGGGTAACCACCTATCATTTTTCCAGCTTACGTTCTAATTTACTGCGGCCATTAAATTCGCTCTTCACCCCAGGCGTCAAAATACTTGAGATAGGTGCCGGCTGTGGTGCGATTACTCGTTTCTTGGGAGAGTCGGGAGCCGAGGTTCTTGCTCTTGAAGGTAGCCTAAGACGTGCTGCAATAGCACGAGCCAGAACGCTGGACCTGGCCAATGTAACCGTTGTCAGTGAACGTTTCGACGACTTTGAATGTGAAGATAAATTTGATGTGATTACCTTGATTGGCGTACTTGAATACTCCAATTTGTTCAGCCAAGGTAGTGATAGCGCCATCAGCATGCTTAACAACATCAAAGCGCGTCTCAAACCTGATGGTAAATTATTGATCGCGATCGAAAACCAGTTGGGACTCAAATATTTTGCTGGTGCGCGGGAGGATCATATTGGGCAGGTTATGTATGGCATTGAAGGTCGCTATACGAAGCAGCAGGCTGAAACCTACGGTCATCATGTCTTGCTAGAGAAGCTTGCAACGGTAGGGTTATCTTCAGTACAGACGTTATTGCCTTTCCCTGATTATAAACTGCCTGTATCGGTGGTAACGGAGGCAGGTGCCAACAGTGATGAGTTTGATGCCTCTGTTTTTGCCACTCAGTCAGTTCGCGCCGATATGCAGTTGCCAGAGAAGCTGCATTTAATTCCTGAGCTAGCATGGCCTGTTGTTTTCAATAACAAACTAGCGGTTGAAATGAGCAACTCTTTCCTATTGGTTGCCAGTAATACCGCTGCGGAGGTTTTTGATAAAAATCTGCTTGCTGTGCATTATGGTGGGGAAAGGCACCGTCCATTTAGCAAAAAGACGGTTTTTAAATATACCGCGGAAAATCAGGTTGTTGTTAAAAGAGAGTTGCTGAGTGACGTCTTGGCTCCGGATGATAAACTTATCGGCTTTAGACTTGATGGTTATGAAACCTATATCAAAGGCCCCTCATTATCGACAGAGTTTATCAAGATTGTGACGACTCCGGGGTGGTCAATGGAGTACGTAGCTGGCTATTTCCGTTATTATATCGAGTGTCTGGAAATAGCACTGCGTGGTGAAGGGGTGAGTTATGATGAATTTACCCAGAGTACCATGTTACCTCCGACTTATCTGGATGCAATTCCGTCCAACTTTGTCATCGATGCAGAAGGGCAACCTCGCTATTTTGAACGTGAATGGTTGGCAAAAGAAGGGTTAACCGTTGGCCACTTGGTTTTCCGTGCGGCCTTGTCCCTACTAGGTAAGATTTCTTGCTTTGCAATTCCTGATTCTGGCTCTTCTCTTACACGGGGGGAGTTCATCCAGCAGCTTTTTGAGGCTTTGTCTTTCTCTGCTGATAAATCCTTGCTTGACGATTATCTCCAGTTAGAGTCTGCATTACATGCTTTCTCAACGGGAGAACAGGAAAGTTCACTCATAACCTGGTACCCGGAACATGTTTTACCCGGTCTCTATGAGGTGAATGATGCTGAATGTGTTTCCATGTCTTTTACCCAGATAAAAGAGAGCCTGCACCAAGCGAAAGAAGTGATTGCCAGCCAGCAGCAATCCAAAGACATTGCTGAAAAACTGGCTCATGACAGGCTCGCTGAAATTGCAGCTTTGCACAATGCAAAAGATATTGCTGAACGTTTTGCATATGAGCGATTAGATAAAATTCATAAGTTGGAAGCTGAGTTACAGATGTATCAGTCTGGAGTTTTAGGGAAATTGTCCAGACTCATTAAAGGTAATAGGAACTGAGATGAGTAAACTGCATTGGTCGATCGATTACTTTGTACAACAAAATGGAACTATCTTCAGCTATGGATGGATTTTTCATGAAGATAAAAGTATTACCAAGCTTTGTTTATCTTTGCCCGAAAGTGATACTGATAATGTTCTGAAAATCGACTATGGGAAGTGCAAGGATGATGTAGGTGCTTATTTTTCAAGCTTTGAACAAGCCAAGCATTCTGGATATATTATTTATGGTTCATTTGGTTCAGAAGCTAAGATTGTAGATCTAAAATTGTTATGTACCTATTCAGATGGTTCGACTGAAAGCGTTGAGATACCAGACAGTTGTCTAAATGTAACTATAGATGTGGATAGTGGCGGAGCAACATCGAAGAAACTGATTTTTAAACAGTTTACGGTGTTGCTAAAACGTGCCTTCATGTTGATAAAATCTGGCAAATTTTCATTATTATATGAAAAATTCAGTCGGTATAAAAATAAAACTCCGAGTAAAAACCTTGGTTCACCTAATGATATTGTTGCATTTCTCAACCCTGCAGAAAGAGAACGAGTCATCTTTTTAATCGATCATGATTTGGGTGGTGGGGTTAACCATTATAGAAATCGATTGATTCAAGAAAAAATGAGTGTTGGTTACTCGGCACTGGTGCTTTCTTTTGATATAACTACATTATCTTATAAGTTAATCGTTCGCGGTGAAAAAGGCGAGTTTAAGTTTAAAATACCTGGTTATAAATTTATCTATGACTTGCTTGCCTTCGTAAATATAAAAGAGATTGTCTATAATACAGGTGTTTCATTTACAAATCCGGAAGAAATACCAGGTTTTCTTATCGGCTTAAAAATGAAAACTAATGCTCAACTGATGACTCAGGCCCATGATCTCTTCCCGTTATGTCCTTCCCACTTCCTGATTAACGACCAAGGGAAGTATTGTGACATACCGGATCCGTCAGTTTGTGCTTCATGTTTACGTAACAATACCTTTGGATTCACTACTTTATTTGAATCAAATGATATCGAAGAGTGGCGGGACAAGTGGGGGGGATTGATGATCGCCTCTGACAAAATTGTTACTTTTTCTCAAAACACTCTGGATCTCTATCGGCGTGTTTACCCGCAGATCCAAGAAGAGAATGCGGTTGTTATTCCTCATACTGTAGATTACCTCCCAGCTAAGGCGAATATACAGCAGACACAGCAGTTGAAAATAGGTGTCGTCGGAATAATCGGTTATCATAAGGGGGCGCAAATTGTTAAGGAGTTGGCTCAAGAAATAAAAGATAAGCAATACCCTGCGGAAATAGTTATTGTTGGTACCGTTGAATCATCCTGTCCTGCTGATATTGTTACTCAAACTGGGGCATACAAGCATGATGAGTTGCCAAGTTTACTTGAAAAGCATGGTGTTAATATAATTTTATTCCCATCTATTTGGCCTGAAACGTTTTCTTATGTGGTTCAGGAAATGATGGAGCTAGGTTATCCTGTTGCTAGTTTTGATCTGGGAGCGCCAGCTGAACGCCTTAGAACTTATCAAGATGGTTTAGTCTTGTCTTCTATGTCAGCTGGAATCGTATTGCAAGAGTTGGTAAAATTTCACCGGCAAGTATATTCAATCCAATGAGGCAGATATGTCTGAAGTTCATGTTTTTACCAGTGCGGCATTCAATTACATTCCTAAAGTGAGAATGCTTTTTCAGTCCATCAGGAAATATCACCCAGAATGGACTATTCATCTTGCTTTAGCCGATGAAAAAAGGCCCGAAATTGACTTGAGCAACGAGCCTTTTGATGAAGTTGTTTCCGTTTCTGAATTGGATATACCTGATTGGAAAGGTTGGGCTTATTGCCATACCATCGTTGAACTGGCGACGGCCATCAAGCCTTTCATGTTAGCGCGATTGTTACAGTTACCAGGCTGCAAGAAAGTTATCTATCTTGATCCAGACACGGTGGTTTTCTCACGCCTGGATGATATCCTGGAAGCTCTTGATTCAGCGAATGTGGTGTTGACTCCACATCAAACCAAGCCAGAGACTTCGTTGTCAGCGGTAATGGATAATGAAATTTGCAGCCTGAAACACGGTGTTTACAACCTTGGATTCTGCGCAGTTGCCGCGACAGATGTAGGCCTGTCATTCGCTAAATGGTGGGGGGAGCGTATCTATCACTTCTGCCGCGCGGACATTCCTAATGGTTTGTTTACTGACCAGCGCTGGATTGATCTGGTACCTGCATTCTTTACTGATGTTGCTATTATGCGTTCTAGCCGTCACAACGTTGCGACATGGAACCTGACCACCCGTGAATTTACTATTGATCCTCAAGGTAACTATTTTGTCGATGGTGAACCGCTAGGCTTCTACCACTTTACCGGTTTCGACAGTGGTGCGCATAGGATCATGGCATCCAAAAATGCGGGTGAAAACTCTGATGTGCATAAACTTATTGATTGGTATGACGATCAAACCAAGAACTTGGCTCAGGATCCATTAGCTAAGGTGGTTTGGGCATATGGTCAGCACTCTGACGGCTCGGCAATTTCTAAAGCGCAACGTATCGTTTACCGCGAACGAATTGACCTACAGAATGCTTTCCCAACGCCTTTTGACGTCACTACCTATAATCAATGGTGGATTACGCAAGGTGCAAAAGAGTATCCTGAGCTGTTTGACCCACAAACCAAAGATGAAGCTTTACGCCAATTCAGTATTGTTCTGACCCCTGGTTTCCGTGGTGGTAATGCTGAATTCGATAAAGATCGGTTTGTGAGTATGATAAAGCGTTCCCTGACAAATCCACGGGTTGGTATGACTCTAGGTAAAAGAGGTTGGGAAGTGCTTAAAAATGAAGGTATTAAAGGCATCAAGCGCCGCTTTCTGAACTAAAATATCTGATCAATTATCTATGCCCTGTATTAAACCAAACGTTTATAAAATACAGGGCTTTTTTCTTTTTCTGACGATGAAAGGTTTTTAACTGACTGATTTTAAAATACTATTGATACTGGCTGATATATGATTTTTCGGATGATACATTTAGTGGATTTTTAGGAGGTAACATGATGGAGTCGTTATGTGTTCGCCGGAATACCCACGTACTTAATTTGGTGTTTTAAGTGAAAATAATTGCATCTCTTGTGTTGTATCGACATGAGTATCAATCTGTAAGCAGAACCTTAACCTCCTTGTTAGAGGAGGAGAGTGTTTCAAAGCTGGTTATTGTAGATAATGGCGCGTATTGCCACTGGTTGCTAGAACTGGATAATCCCAAAATTGAAGTTATTCGCGTTCAGGAGAATGCAGGCTTCGGTGCTGGCCATAATCAGGTATTTTCTCGCTTCGAAGAGCACACAGGCCATTTTTTAATTTGTAATCCAGATATTGATTTTGAGAAAGGTGAAGTGGATAAGCTATATCAATTTTGCCTACAAGGTAATATTGACTTGGCTGTTCCCAAAATTGTTTACCCTGATGGGCGTTTACAACATGCGTGTAAAACATTGCCATCACCTTATCAATTATTTATGCGGAGATTTATCTCTCAATTTACCAGTTCGCTGAATCAAGACTACGAACTCCATTCTGCGGATTATAGTAAACCGTTCTTCGCACCTTCGCTTTCTGGTTGCTTTATGTTAGTGAGTAATAAGGCTGTTCGTGACGTTGGTTATTTTGATACGCGCTTCTTTCTCTACCTTGAAGATGTTGATTTGTCAAGGAGAATTTGCGAAAACCACAGGGTAAGCTATTGTCCTGACTCGGTTGTTGTTCACGAGTCACAGCGACGTTCTTACAGAGATAAGCGTTTTTTAGCTTACCATATTATTTCTGCCGTGAAATACTTCAATAAGTGGGGATGGTTCTTCGACCAACAAAGAAAGGATTTAAATAATCGTTGTTTAAGTAAACTCCCTAGAGCTGAAAATAACATGCCGCAATTTGCTCGTGTTGAGGATGATAAGTAAACTAACTCGGTATTGTTAGGTATCTTCTTACTTTAGGTGTAATCGATAAAAATAACATATCGTTCCTTGTTGGTTCTCTTATTAAAGGTAATAATAAAAATGTCTGTGGCCAAAGCCGAAAAGATAAATGTCAAATATCACTTTGACTCTATAGATATTTTAAGGGGTTTCGCTGCAATATCTGTCGTTGTTTACCATGTGATCGAGCACTTCAATTGGTCATCATTTCCTACCAGCGGACCTCTTCTTTGGTTCCGATTTGGTTGGATGGGCGTTGACATGTTTTTTGTGATTTCCGGTTTTGTTATCGCCATGTCTGCTTTTAAACAACTGGAGAACAATGGGACTGAAAAATTCATACCGTCCTTTATGAAAAGGCGATTGCGTAGAATTGTCCCATTACATTACTTGACGTTAATAGTGTTTGTTATTTTCATATCACCTACGCTACTTTTTAATGATTTTGCATTAAATATATCTACTCACCTTCTGTTTATTCATAATCTTAATTACAATTTGCATGGGGCAATCAATGGAAGCAACTGGTCTTTAGGTGTGGAGATGCAGTTTTATATTTTCATTGCTTTGTTTGCTGGTTGGCTGAAGCGTGTTCCTTGGTGGGTGTTATTGCTGTCTGCCTTGACCGTATCATATGCGTGGAGATTTGCTGCTTTTTCATTGATAAACTTAGATCAACCTCTTGGTGTGTTTAAATTATTTGTTAGTGCCACCCAACTCCCAGGGATGCTTGATGAGTTTGCCATTGGTATCCTTTTGGCCAGATTGATAACCTCTGATCTTGGGGTGAAAATAGTGTCTAATCGAAGATACTCTACGGTCTCTTTGATGGCTATTGCGGCGCTCTTAACAACAGTAGCCCTATCAATTTATCTAGAATATGCATCATTCTGGAACTATCCATGGATGGTGGTATTTTTCCGAACGTTGTTGGCATCAGCATTCGGCATGATCATTCTGTCTCTGTGTTCTCTTAAAGTAACACCGATTCTTAAGAGAGTTTTATATCCACTTTATTATTGTGGCACTATCTCTTATGGCATCTACCTTTGGCATCTACCCATTCTGCTATCTGTCAAAAAACTTGATTGGCTATCCCATGGGCAGTCGCTCACGCTAGTTTTAGCCTTAACATTAGTGATGGCTTCGCTTTCATGGCACTTCTTTGAAAAACACTTTATGAAAAAGTAGTGGCTAATCAGGCGTCCAGTAGATGAGAACTTGAAGTCAATCGCCCAAGTACACTCTTTATGCAATTATGTGACCTATCGCACCAATCACTACCCAGCGAACACAATCCTGAGTTAACATGTTGGCCACATCAAAAACCTGTTGGCCAAGAGCCGTGATACAGGTGTCATCCTCAGACAGGAGTTCCTAATGTCCAAACAGCAAATCGGCGTTGTCGGCATGGCGGTGATGGGCCGCAATCTGGCTTTGAACATCGAAAGCCGTGGCTATACCGTTTCTATCTTTAACCGTTCAGGCGACAAGACTGACGAAGTTATCGCAGAGAACCCGGGCAAAAACCTGGTGCCGCACTACACCGTCGAAGAGTTTGTTGCATCGCTGGAAACACCGCGCCGCATTTTGCTGATGGTAAAAGCGGGCGAAGCTACGGACAAGACCATTGCCTCGCTGACTCCGCACCTGGATAAAGGCGATATCCTGATCGACGGTGGTAACACCTACTATCAGGACACTATCCGTCGTAACCGCGAGCTGTCTGCTCAGGGCTTCAACTTTATTGGCACCGGCGTTTCCGGTGGCGAAGAAGGGGCGCTGAAAGGGCCTTCAATCATGCCTGGTGGCCAGAAAGAAGCTTACGAGCTGGTGGCACCAATCCTGAAGAAAATTGCCGCTGTGGCCGAAGGTGAGCCATGCGTAGCCTATATCGGTGCCGACGGTGCTGGCCACTACGTGAAGATGGTGCACAACGGTATCGAATATGGCGACATGCAGTTGATCGCAGAAGCCTACTCCTTGCTGAAGCAGGCTCTGAATCTGAACAACGAGCAGTTGGCTGACACCTTCGCCGAGTGGAACAAGGGCGAACTGAACAGCTACCTGATCGACATCACCAAAGACATCTTCACTAAGAAAGACGAAGAGGGTAAATACCTGGTTGATGTGATCCTGGATGAAGCGGCTAACAAAGGCACCGGCAAATGGACCAGCCAGAGCTCTCTGGATCTGGGCGAGCCACTGTCATTGATCACCGAGTCTGTGTTCGCGCGTTACCTGTCTTCTCTGAAAGACCAGCGCGTAGCGGCTTCTAAAGTCCTGACCGGCCCGAAAGTTGCAGCCTTCAGCGGTGAGAAAGCCGAGTTTGTAGAGAAAGTTCGTCGCGCTCTGTATCTGGGTAAAATCGTTTCCTATGCGCAAGGTTTCTCTCAGCTGAAAGCGGCCTCCAAGGAAAACAACTGGGATCTGAACTACGGCGAAATTGCCAAGATCTTCCGCGCCGGTTGCATCATCCGCGCTCAGTTCCTGCAGAAAATCACCGATGCCTACGCTGAGAATGCCGACATCGCCAACCTGCTGCTGGCACCTTACTTCAAGCAAATCGCCGATGAGTATCAGCAGGCACTGCGTGACGTGGTTTCCTATGCGGTGCAAAACGGCATCCCAACGCCAACCTTCTCTGCGGCGATCGCGTACTACGACAGCTACCGATCTGCGGTGCTGCCTGCCAACCTGATCCAGGCGCAGCGTGACTACTTCGGTGCTCACACTTATAAGCGTACCGACAAAGAAGGCGTGTTCCATACCGAATGGATGGAATAACCCCGCACGTTGAACGATAAAAAAAGCCGCCGAGGTTTACGCCCGGCGGCTTTTTTATTACCTGCACAACAGGATTATTTCTTTTCGTGCCGTTCGCGCAGGCGGCCAATCACCTTACTCAAATCCAGCTCCTGATCCTGCAACAGCACCAACAGGTGGTAAATCAGGTCGGAAGCTTCGTTGGTCAGCTCTTCGCGATCGTTCACCGTTGCGGCCAGGGCGGTTTCTACGCCTTCCTCACCCACCTTCTGCGCAATGCGCTTGGTGCCGCTGGCATACAGCTTGGCAGTGTATGAGCTATCCGGGCTGGCGGTTTTGCGCGAAGCCAGCAATTGCTCAAGCTGGTACAGGAAGCCCCAATCGCTGCTTGCCGGATGGAAGCAACTGTCGTTGCCCAAATGGCAGGTTGGGCCGATTGGGTTGGCCAGGATCAGCAGGGTATCGTTATCGCAGTCTGGCGTAATGCTGACCACGTTAAGGAAGTTGCCTGAGCTTTCGCCTTTGGTCCACAGGCGCTGCTTGGTGCGTGAGAAGAACGTCACCTTGCCGGTTTGCTCGGTCACGTCCAGTGCTGCCTGATCCATATAGCCCAGCATCAGCACTTCGCCGGAAACGGCATGTTGTACGATTGCCGGCATCAGGTTGTCGGTTTTTGCCCAATCCAGCTTAGCTTTCTGTTGTTCTGTTAACACACGCGTATCTCCACGCCTTTCTCTGCCAGGAACCGTTTCAGTTCGCCGATATTGATGATTTGCTTATGGAATACCGAAGCTGCCAGCGCGCCGTCAACGTCGGCATCCCGGAAGGCTTCCAGGAAGTGTTCCATGGTACCGGCACCGCCGGAGGCGATCAGTGGCACCTTGCACACCTCACGTACCCGCTTCAGCTGTTCCAGATCGTAACCGTTGCGTACGCCATCCTGGTTCATCATGTTGAGCACAATCTCCCCAGCGCCACGCTTTTGCACTTCCTGCACCCAATCGAGGGTTTGCCACTCGGTGACTCGGGTGCGGCTTTCATCGCCGGTATATTGGTTGACGTGGTATTTGCCGGTTGCGGCTTCATACCAGGTGTCGATCCCGACCACGATGCACTGTACGCCAAAGCGATCGGCCAGGCGGCTGATCAGCGTTGGGTCGGCCAGCGCAGGGGAGTTGATGGAGATCTTGTCCGCCCCAAAGGAAAGGATCTGGCTGGCGTCTTCGGCACTCTTGATGCCCCCGGCCACGCAGAACGGAATATCGATCACTTCCGCAACCCGTGATACCCAGCTTTTATCAACCACCCGGCCATCGCTGGAGGCGGTGATATCGTAAAAGACCAGTTCGTCGGCGCCTTCCTGCGCGTAGCGCTGGGCCAGCGGCACGATATCGCCAATGATTTCGTGGTTACGGAATTGCACGCCCTTGACCACTTGCCCGTCCTTGACGTCCAGACAAGGGATTATCCGTTTTGCCAGCATGCGATAGCCTCCTCAACGCTGAATTTACCATCCAACAGGGCGCGTCCGACGATCACCCCTTCCACACCACTGCCACGCAACTGGGCGATATCGTCCAGGTTGCCGATGCCGCCAGAAGCCTGGAAGGCGATCTGCGGATAACGTTGGCACACTTCCTGATACAGCCCCACGTTAGAACCTTTCAGCGTACCGTCGCGTGAGATATCGGTGCACAGCACGTGCTTCAGGCCAAACGGCAGATATTGCTCAACCACCTGTTCCAGCGTGGCCTCCGAGTCTTCCTGCCAGCCGCTGATAGCCACGTTCTTGCGGCCTGCGGCATCGATGCGTACGTCCAGCGCCAGCACCATGGCATCGGCACCGTAGCGTTCAAACCAGCCCTGTACCAACTCTGGCTGCTTGACTGCGGTGGAGCCGATGACCACGCGCGTGGCTCCGGCTTCCAGCAGCGCGGCAACGTCTTGTTCGTTACGAATACCGCCGCCAACCTGTACTGGCACGCTTACCCCGGCCAGCAGTTTACGCAACAGCGGGATCTGGCGAGCCGCCGGGTCTTTGGCCCCGGTCAAATCAACCAGGTGTAAAACTTGCGCCCCTTGCTGCTGATAGTCTTGCAGACGCAGCAGCGGATCGTTGCCGTAGTCGCGCTGTTGGCCGTAATCGCCCTGATGCAGGCGCACTACGTTACCGTCGATCAAATCCAAAGCGGGAATAATCATGCTGCCTACATCTCCAGAAAGTTCTTCAACAGTTGCGCCCCGGCGTTGCCAGATCGCTCTGGATGAAACTGCACGCCAAAGAAGTTGTCTTTTTGTACGGCGGCGGTGAAGGGCTCGCCGTAGTTCGCCTGAGCGATGGTGCTTGAGCATATCGGCATCGCATAACTGTGAACGAAGTAAAAGTAAGCACCATCCTCGATGCCGCGGAACAGATGATCGCCGGCCTGCGCCGTAACCTGATTCCAGCCCATATGGGGCAAAGGCAGGCCAAAATCGGTCATCTGTGTTACCGGAGTATCGATAATCCCTAACGTTTTGATACCCCCATTTTCTTCACTGCTGGCTGCCAGCAACTGCATGCCCAGGCAGATCCCCAGCACAGGCTGGGTACAGGCTTTAATCAGATCGATCAGGTCGCGCTGTTCCAACTGGTCCATCGCCGCCTGTGCAGTACCCACACCAGGCAGAAACAGTTTGTCGGCGCGCAGCACGATCTCTGGATCGCGGCTCACCTGTGGCTGATAGCCCAGGCGTTGCACCGCATAGTTGACCGAGGCGAGGTTGGCGCAGCCGGTGTCCAGGATCACCACGTTCATCACAGCACTCCTTTCGAGCTAGGCAGCGTATTGCCCTCAACGCGGATCGCCTGGCGTAGCGTGCGGCCAAACACCTTGAACAGGCTTTCGACGCGGTGATGGTCGTTTTTGCCTTTGGTGCGCAGGTGCAGGGTGCAGCCCATTGTGTAAGACAGCGAGCGGAAGAAGTGCTCGATCATCTCGGTGCTGAGATCGCCTACGCGTTGGTAGTTGAACTCGGCTTTATATTCCAGGTGCGGGCGGCCGGAGATATCCAGTGCGCAACGGGCCAGGCATTCATCCATCGGCAACACGAAGCCGAAGCGTGCGATGCCGCGTTTGTCACCCAGGGCTTTACTCAAAGCTTCGCCCAGCGCCAATCCGGTGTCTTCTACCGTGTGGTGATCGTCGATGTACAGATCGCCGTTCACCTGAATATCCATCCGGAAGCCGCCGTGGGTGGCGATCTGATCCAGCATGTGGTCGAAGAAGCCGACGCCGGTTTTGATCTTGCTGCCGCCTTCGCGATCCAGCCAGACTTTAACGTCAATCTGCGTCTCTTTGGTCACTCGGTTAACGTGCGCATAGCGATCGCGTTTGGTCAGTTGTTGGGTGATGGCCTGCCAGCCCAGCGCCTGGCGCTGATACAGCAGCCCCTGAATACCCATATTGGCCGCCAGTTGGACATCGGTTTGACGATCGCCAATCACATAGCTGTTGGCCACGTCGATCACGCCCGGCTCCAGATAGCCTTTGACCATGGCGACCTTCGGTTTACGACATTCGCAATGGTCTTCCGGCTTGTGCGGGCAGATCAGGATATCGTCGAATTTGACGCCCTGTGAGCTGAGGATCTGCATCATCAGGTTGTGCGGTGGATCGAAGGTATCCTGCGGGAAGCTGGCGGTGCCGAGGCCGTCCTGATTGGTGATCATCACCAGGGTGAAACCGGCTTGCTGCAAGGCCAGCAGGGCAGGGATCACGTCCGGCTCCAGCGCCAGTTTATCCAGGCGGTCGACCTGGAAATCTTCCGGGGGTTCAGCAATCAGCGTGCCGTCACGGTCAATAAAGAGATATTTTTGGCTCACGTTGGCTCCTATGCGCCGGGCAGAGTATTGAGTGCGTCAACGACGCGCTGGCATTCGGTACGGGTGCCGATGGTGATCCGCAGGCAACCGGACAGGCCAGGCTGTTTATTTTGGTCTCGCAAGATAATGCCCTGATCCCATAAGGTTTTAAAGACATGACTTGAGGCGGTAAAGCGAACCAGCAGGTAATTGCTGTCACTGGTGAAGACTTGCTCGACACAGGCGCAGTCTTGTAACGCCTGCTGTAGCCAACTGCGGTTTTCGGCAATCACGGTGACGCGCTGGCGCATAACGCGGATCCCCTCGGTGCTCAGCGCCTGGGCGGCGATATCGGCCACCGGGGTTGAGAGCGGATACGGGGCAATCACTTTCAGCAGCAGGGCGATCACGTCCTCATTGGCCAGGGTAAAGCCACAGCGCAGGCCAGCCAGGGCGAAGGCTTTGGACAGCGTGCGTAATACTACCAGGTGCGGATAATCGCTCAGCCAGCTAGCAACCGAAGCTTGCGGGCAGAATTCGATATAAGCTTCATCGATGGCGACGATAGCTTTGCCTTTGGCCAGTTCCAGCAGGTTACGCAGATCGTTGGGATCGAGCAGGTTACCGGTCGGGTTATTCGGGCTGCAGGCGTAGATCAGCTTGACGTTATCCAGGCTGGCGGCAATGGCAGGCAGATCGAGCTGCCAATCTTGTTTGGCTTCGACCGT
Source organism: Serratia sp. JSRIV004 (assembly GCF_019968705.1). Taxonomy (NCBI): domain Bacteria; kingdom Pseudomonadati; phylum Pseudomonadota; class Gammaproteobacteria; order Enterobacterales; family Yersiniaceae; genus Serratia; species Serratia sp. JSRIV004. The sequence continues at coordinate 2,221,398 of NZ_CP074140.1, forward strand.
ACGGCGCTCTACGCCAAACGTCTCGGCGCTGACGGCGTACATGCCGTAAGTTGGTGGGCAGAACAGGATAGCGTCCTGGCCTGGCTCGCAGAAGGCACGGATCAGCAGTTCGATACCTTCATCTGCGCCACGGCTGACCAATACCTGTTCTTTATTCACCCCGGCGTAGGCAGCGTAACGCTCAATCACCAGTGCGGGTTGGCATTCTGGGTAACGGTTGAAGGTCTGGGCGGTCAGTTGGAACTCTGGCGCAATCGGGTATTCGTTGGCATTCAGCCAGACGTCACCCTTGCCACCAAGGCGGCGGGCCGACTGATACGGGGTCAGCTCGCGCACGTTTTTACGTGCTAATTCTTCGATGCTCATGCTTGCTCCTTCAGTGCGGCGACGCGTAGGGTCACGGCGTTTTTGTGGGCGACCAGTTGCTCGGCGGCAGCCAGGATCTCAATGGTCGGGGCCAGGGTCATAAAGCCTTGTGGCGTCAGTTCCTGTACCGTCATGCGCTTTTGGAAATCCGCCAGCCCCAGGCTAGAGCAGGTGGCGGTATAGCCATAGGTTGGCAGCACGTGGTTGGTGCCGGAGGCATAATCCCCGGCAGATTCCGGCGACCAGTCACCAAGGAACACCGAACCAGCGCTGGTGATGCTGTCTACCAGATCGCGCGCACTGCGGGTCTGAATAATCAGGTGCTCAGGGCCGTATTGGTTGCTGATGGCGACACACTCGGCCAAATCCTTCGCCACAATCAGGCGGCTGCTGGCCAGAGCCTGGCGAGCGGTTTCTGCACGTGGCAGTTGCGCCAGCTGTTGCTCAACCGCCATGGCGACCGCTTCGGCCATTGCGGCGTCTGGGGTTAACAGAATGACCTGTGAATCCGGGCCATGCTCGGCCTGAGACAGCAGATCGGAAGCGACAAACGCCGGGGTCGCGCCGCTGTCGGCAATCACCAACACCTCGGAAGGGCCTGCAGGCATATCGATGGCCGCACCATCCAACCGTTGGCTGATCTGGCGTTTGGCTTCGGTGACGAAGGCGTTGCCCGGCCCGAAGATTTTCGCTACCCGTGGCACCGAATCCGTGCCAAACGCCATGGCGGCAATCGCCTGCGCGCCACCGACCTGGAACACTTCCTGCACGCCACAGAGTTTGGCGGCATACAGGATCTCATCGGCGATCGGCGGTGGTGAACACAGCACCACGCGGCGGCAACCGGCAATGCGTGCCGGGGTCGCCAACATCAATACCGTGGAGAACAGCGGTGCGGAACCGCCAGGGATGTACAGACCCACCGAATCGATTGGGCGGGTCACCTGCTGGCAACGCACGCCGGGCAGGGTTTCTACGTCCACCGCTGGCAGTTGTTGTGCATTGTGGAAGGTTTCCACGTTGGCGACGGCTACGGCCATCGCCTGTTTGATCTCGTCACCCAGGCGGGCGCAGGCCTGGTCAATCTGCTCTGCCGTTACGCGCAATGCCGCGACTTCGGTTTTATCAAACTTGGCGCTGTACTCACGTAGCGCGCTGTCACCGTTGGTTTTCACGTTATCGAGGATCTCGCGCACCGTGCGGGTGATGCTGTCCGAAGCCGAAATGGCCGGGCGCATCAGCAACTCCGCGCGCTGTTCCGCGCTGCAGCTGCCCCAATTGACGACGGTATTGAAGTTTGGCATGGCGTTACTCCATCATCTTCTCAATTGGCAGCACCAGAATGGAGCTGGCACCCAGGGCTTTGAGTTTTTCCATGGTTTCCCAGAACAGGGTCTCACTGCTGACCATGTGCATCGCTACGCGGTTCTGAGAGCCTGCCAGCGGCAGAATGGTAGGGCGCTCGGCTCCCGGAAGCAGCGCGACGATTTCATCCAGGCGTTCGCTTGGCGCGTGCAGCATGATGTATTTGGATTCGCGCGCCTGGATCACGCCTTGGATACGGGTCATCAGGCGGTCTATCAGCTGTTGTTTGGCTTCCGGCATTTCACCGTCACGCTGGATCAGGCAGGCTTTGGAGCGGTAGATCACTTCCACTTCACGCAGGCCGTTGGCTTCCAAAGTGGCGCCGGTGGACACCAGATCACAGATAGCGTCTGCCAAACCTGCGCGCGGAGCCACTTCCACCGAGCCGTTCAGCAGACAGGATTTAAAACGAACGCCTTGTTTATCGAGGTATTGCTTGAGCAGGTGCGGGTAAGAGGTAGCAATGCGGGAGTCTTGCAGGCTTTGCGGGCCGGAGTATTCGCTATCCAGCGAGGTGGCCAGCGACAGGCGGCAACCCCCAAAGTCCAGGCGGCGCAGCGTGAAGTAGCGAGGATCTTCGCCCTGAGCACGGCGGTTGAGCAGTTCCTCTTCCAGCACGTTCTCACCGATGATGCCCAGATCCACCACGCCATCCATCACCAGGCCAGGGATATCGTCATCACGTACGCGCAGGATATCGATCGGCATATTCTCGGCGAAGGCAATCAGGCGTTGCTGCTGCAGGTTGATCTTGATGCCGCAGCGGGCCAGCAATTCCTGAGACTCTTCACTCAGGCGGCCTGATTTCTGCATGGCGATACGTAAACGTGTTTTGTCCAACATGGTAACCTCTGTTTAATCTGTAATTTTATGAATTTGTTATTAAAATTATATTTTCTGTCTGTCCGGAGCCAAAAAAAAACCCTCGGAAGATATCTTCCGAGGGCTCTTTCTTGCGTTTAGTTCGTTCTACGCGCCACTGGAAGATTCGAGAATCGTCTTCCAGCACACATCGCCTGAAAGACTAGTCAGGATGATGGTGATGATGGTGGTTGAACTGAACGCGAGTCATGTCATTTCTCTTTAAAATTGGGTCAGCCAGTGCTGAGGTGCTAATTAAGCTAAACTATCCGTTGTATAACTTGCAACCCTTTTTTGTGGTTATGAATTTAATTTATTGAAAGCGACTGAGTTATTAGCCGGACGCAGCTTTACTCAACCTTAAGGTTAACCGATTGTAACCACCAGCGCGGTGGCGTAGCCTAGGGGAGTATCCGACTATCGCCTGCGGTGTGGCCAGTGGTCCTCTGCAACGGTGAAGTTGGGCTTGTTAGTCGATTCTTAGGGGCATACTGATGAAAAAAGTCGCCATTGTGGGTCTGGGTTGGTTAGGGATGCCGCTGGCTTTATCGTTAATGGGCCACGGGTATGAAGTGGTTGGCAGTAAAACTACTCCGGATGGGGTAGAAGCCGCGCGGATGAGTGGTATCGAATGTTATCGCCTAGAACTGACGCCGGAGCTGATTTGCGAAGCTCACGATCTGGAACAGCTGTTGTACACGGATGCGTTGGTGATCACTCTGCCAGCCAGCCGCACCGTCGAGGGGAGCGCAAGCTACTTTGATGCCGTACGTATGCTGGTAGACAGCGCGATAGCGTTTGGTGTGCCGCATATTATCTTTACCAGCTCCACGTCGGTTTACGGTGAAACCACCGGCACCGTTCGGGAAGATTCGCCGCTCAAGCCGGTGACGTCGGCTGGCCGAGTGCTGGAAGAGTTGGAGCTTTGGCTGCATCAATTACCCAACACGTCGGTGGACGTTTTGCGCTTGGCAGGGCTGGTGGGTGGGGATCGGCATCCAGGGCGTTTCCTGGCGGGTAAGGTTGACGTCAAGGGCGGTTCGCACGGGGTCAATCTGGTGCATCAGGATGACGTGATCGCGGCCATTCAACTGCTACTGAAGCTGCCGAAGGGCGGGCACACCTATAATCTTTGTGCGCCAGGCCATCCGCTCAAACGTGATTTCTACCCGGCGCTAGCCGAGCAATTGCATCTGCAACCTCCACAGTTTGCGCAAGAAGATGAACAAGAAGGGCGGCTGGTGGACGGCAGCCGTATCTGTAATGAGCTGGGGTTTGAATATCAATACCCAGACCCGAATCGCATGCCGATCGGTTAACCCAATCAAACTGTCCCGCAGCTTGCGGGGCAGTATCCCTCTAAAATAACTTTACTTATTTTTAATCTGTCAGTTTGATTATTAAACTCGACTAAATTACAAGGAAATTAATTTTACGCATTGATATTGAAAGTAATAATCTAAATCCTTCCTATTCCCCCTTCTGAGATACATCATCTATATTTATCATTTGTGTAAAATTCGAGTTAAAGGAAGTTTGAGTTTCTCTCCGCTATTTTCAAACTGTTGCGATAAGTATTAACATATGCTCGGTTTTTTCTAAAAGGTACCTATCCTCTCAAGCGTCTAATGGCAGTTTTTACATGAATTTTATTAATAAAAAAAATATCGCGATCTCACCTGTCGCCATTTCTGCGCTGTTACCTTGCGTTCTGTGTATGGCGGTAAACGTACAAGCCAGCGACCGGGCTGTGGAGCAATCTTCCATGGTGGTCACGGCCAAGCGCAGCGGTCTTTCAGAATTGAGTACTCCGGCTGCGGTTAGCGTGCTTAATGGCGATGAATTTCGTCAGGCCAGGCCGCAGATTAATCTCTCCGAAGGGCTGGGCAGCGTGCCGGGGCTGCAAATTCAAAATCGCCAGAATTATGCGCAAGATTTGCAACTGTCAATCCGTGGGTTTGGCTCGCGCTCAATGTACGGCGTACGCGGCGTACGTATTTATGTGGATGGTATTCCTGCCACCATGCCGGATGGTCAGGGGCAAACGTCGAATATCGATCTCAATTCAGTGGATAAGGTGGAGGTCCTGCGTGGGCCGTTTTCCGCTCTGTATGGCAACGCTTCCGGCGGCGTCATCAACGTAGAGACCGAAACCGGCCAACAGCCGGACAAGATTGAAGCGGGCATGTATAGCGGTAGTGACGGCACCTGGCGCTACGGTATGAAAGCCAGCGGTGCAACCGGCGATGGCACGCACGCAGGTGACGTGAACTACGCCGTCTCCGCAACGCGTTTTACCACCGAAGGTTTCCGCGACCACAGTGGGGCACGCAAGAACCTGGGTAACGCGCGTTTGGGTGTGCGCATTGATGATGTCAGCACGCTGACGCTGTTGTTTAACTCGGTGGATATTAATGCCGACGATCCCGGTGGTTTAACCGAAGCCGAATGGCATGACAATCCGCGCCAGGCACCAAGAGCAGATCAATACAACACGCGTAAAACCATTTCGCAGACCCAGGCCGGGTTGCGCTATGAACGTCAGATGAGCGCCAATGACGATCTGAGCATCATGACTTACGCCGGTGAGCGGGAAACCACGCAGTATCAGTCAATTCCAGTGGCCGTACAGCAGCGTAGTGAACAGCATCCCGGCGGAGTGATCTCTCTGGCACGTCATTACCAGGGCATCGATACTCGCTGGACTCATCGTGGTGAAGTGGCCACATTGCCCTTCAGCGTGACGGGCGGGCTCGACTACGAAACCATGACCGAGCAGCGCAAAGGCTATGAGAATTTCACGGTAGTCAACGGCGTTAACGAATTAGGGACCAAGGGTAATCTACGGCGGGATGAACGCAACCTGATGTGGAATGTGGATCCCTATCTGCAAACGTCCTGGAACCTGACCCAACGTTTGACGCTGGATGCCGGAGTGCGCTTCAGCACCGTCAATTTCGACTCCAACGATCGCTATATTACCGGCAGTAATGGTGATGACAGTGGCGATGCCCGCTATCACCAGTGGCTGCCGGTAGGCTCGCTCAACTATGCGTTGACCAAGGCCTGGAATGTGTACGCTTCCGCCGGGCGTGGCTTTGAAACCCCTACCATCAATGAGCTCTCTTATCGCCCAGGTGGCGTGGCGGGGCTCAATCTTGGTCTAAAACCTGCTACCAGCGATACCGTTGAACTAGGAAGCAAGACCCGTATCGGCAACGGCCTGTTCAGCGCGGCGTTGTTCCAAACGGATACCAAAAACGAAATTGTCGTCGATGAGAGCAGCAACGGGCGCACCAGCTACAAGAATGCGGGGCAAACCCGTCGTCGTGGGGTGGAGTTAGCGCTGGATCAACAGTTCAACTACGACTGGCGTCTGCAAATGGCTTGGACGCTGCTGGATGCCACTTACCGCGATGATGTCTGCGGTGACAACATCTGTTCTGCCGCAAAGCAGGTGCCGAAGGGCAACCGCCTGCCGGGGATTGCCCGCAATATGGGGTACGCCTCGCTGGCCTGGTCGCCGCCGCAGGGTTGGTTCGCCGGTGCTGAAGTGCGCTACATGAGCGATATCCAGACCAACGATCAGAATTCACAGCAGGCACCGTCCTACACCGTGGCAGCGCTGAATACCGGATATCGCTACCCGGTAGGGAACTGGCAATTTACCGTTTTTGGCCGGGTGGACAATCTGTTTGATCGCCAGTACGTCGGCTCGGTGATTGTCAACGAAGGCAATGGCCGCTATTTCGAACCCGCTCCAGGCAGAAACTGGGGTGGGGGCATGAGTGTTGCTTATTCATTTGAGTAGTAAGCAGTAGTACAGCGGGGAACCTAACCCCCGTTGAGTTGTTATCTTGGGATGGTTATTTATGACACCAGTGAGTGCGCCAACATTTGCGCGTTGCTAGCGGTGGGAGAAAGTGAATATGGCAAAGACAGGCAATAAACGAAGTATAGGGAATTACTTGATGTGGCTGCTGGGGGGGCTGATGGGCGTCATCGGCCTCGCGCTGGCAATCGGCGGCGTTTACCTGGCTTCATTGGGAGGGAGCCTCTATTTTGGGCTGATGGGAGTGGTGATGCTGATCGCTGCGGTACTGGTGATCAAGCTCAAACCTGCGGGCATATGGGTGTATGCGCTGGCCTTTGTATTCACCCTGATTTGGGCGTTGTGGGACGTTGGCCTGGATTTCTGGCCGTTGTTCTCACGCTTGTTTATGTTCGGCGTGCTGGCCTTCCTGGCCGCGTTGGCCTATCCATGGTTGAAGAAACGTGCCGGTCATCCGGTTCGCGGCTTCGTCAGCTATTCTTTGGCTGGGTTGCTGGCGGTTGCGCTGGTGGCCGGATTTGGTTACACCTTTGTGCCTACGCCATTGGTGGCGGCCAAGGAAGATATTCCGGTTAAACCGGTGGCTGCCGGTAGTGAGCAGAAAAACTGGGAACATTGGGGGAATACCACCCACGGTGACCGTTTTGCCGCGCTGGATCAGATCAACAAGTCTAACGTCAGCAAGCTGAAGGTGGCGTGGATTGCCCATACCGGCGATATTCCACAAAGCAACGGTTCCGGTGCAGAAGACCAGAATACTCCGCTGCAGATCGGTAATACCCTGTATGTCTGTACTGCCTACGGCAAAGTGCTGTCGTTGGAGGCCGATACCGGCAAACAACTGTGGTCCTTCGATCCTAAAGCCTCAGCCCCTAACTGGCAGCGTTGCCGTGGCCTGGGTTATTACGACAATGCGGCTCAGCCTGCCTCATCGCCAGTGGTTGCCGCTAACGCTACGGCCCCGGCCATGTGCGAACGCCGTCTGTTCCTGCCAACCATCGATGCGCGTTTGATTGCCATTGATGCCGATACCGGCAAACCTTGCGCCGACTTTGGTGATAACGGCACCGTCGATCTGAAAGCGGGCATGGGCGAAGTTAAACCGGGTTATTACCAGCAAACCTCAACCCCATTGGTGGCGGGCAACCTGGTGGTGGTCGGTGGCCGCGTGGCGGACAACTTCTCTACCGGCGAACCTCCTGGTGTGGTGCGTGCTTATGATGTGCATACTGGTGAACTTGCCTGGGCATGGGATCCGGGTAACCCGGCCATTACCAAGCTGCCACCAGCGGGTGAAACCTATACGCGCGGTACGCCGAACGTGTGGTCCGCAATGTCCTACGACGCCAAACTGAATCTGATCTATCTACCGACCGGTAACGCCACGCCTGACTTCTTTGGCGGCGAGCGTACCGAGCTGGATGATAAATACAGTTCTTCCATTGTGGCTGTTGATGCCACCAGCGGCAAAGTGCGTTGGCATTTCCAAACCACGCACCATGACCTGTGGGACTTTGACCTGCCTTCCCAGCCGTTACTGTACGATCTGCCAGATGGCAAGGGTGGTACGACACCCGTGCTGGTGCAAACCAGTAAGCAGGGCATGATCTTTATGCTCAACCGTGAGAACGGTCAGCCGGTGGCGAAAGTGGAAGAGCGTGAAGTGCCGCAAGGCAATGTGCCTGGCGAACGTTACTCCAAGACCCAGCCGTTCTCGGTAGGAATGCCGAATATTGGCAACCAGACGCTGACCGAGTCAGATATGTGGGGCGCAACGCCGCTCGATCAACTGCTGTGCCGTATCGAGTTCAAAGGGATGCGTCACCAGGGCGTCTATACACCGCCGGGTATCGACCGTGCTCTACAATATCCTGGCTCGTTGGGCGGGATGAACTGGGGCAGCGTTTCGGTGGATCCGAACAATGCCATCATGTTTGTTAACGACATGCGTTTGGGGCTGGCCAACTCGATGGTGCCACGCAGCAAGGTGCCGACCGGCGCCAGCGGCATCGAAATGGGTCTGGTTCCGATGGACGGTACGCCGTTTGGTGCGATCCGTGAACGCTTCCTTTCCCCACTGGGCATTCCATGCCAGAAGCCGCCGTTTGGCACCATGTCAGCGGTAGACCTGAAGTCTGGCAAGCTGGTGTGGCAGGTTCCGGTAGGTACGGTGCAGGATACGGGGCCGCTGGGCATCAAAATGCGTATGCCGATGGAAGTTGGCATGCCAACGCTGGGTGCGAGTCTGTCTACTCAATCCGGCCTGCTGTTCTTTGCTGGTACTCAGGATTTCTACCTGCGTGCCTTCGATACGGCAACCGGGAAAGAGATCTGGAAAGAACGTCTGCCAGTGGGCAGCCAGTCCGGTCCAATGACCTTTGTCTCGCCGAAGAACGGTAAGCAATACATTATCATCAGTGCTGGTGGTGCTCGTCAGGCCGCAGAGCGGGGTGACTATGTCATTGCTTATGCTCTGCCAGACGAAAAGTAACTAGCTGGTAGTTCACCAATAAATAAAGGGGTTAGCATGACTGCTAACCCCTTTATGGTTTTCCGCGGTGGTCGAAATCAGACCTTGGAACCCCAGAGATCGTACTCGTCGGCGTTCTCAATCTTCACTTTGACGATGTCACCGACTTTGACATTGGCTTCACCGTTAAGGTATACCGCGCCGTCGATTTCCGGTGCGTCCGCCATGCTGCGGCCAATGGCACCTTCCTCATCCACTTCGTCGATCAGCACCAGCACTTCGCGGCCAATCTTGTCTTGCAAGCGTTGGGCGGAGATTTGTTGCTGCAGCTGCATAAAGCGATGGAAGCGTTCTTCCTTCACTTCTTCTGGCACCGGGTCGGCCAGTTCATTAGCGGCAGCACCTTCTACCGGGCTGAACTTGAAGCAGCCAACGCGATCCAGCTTGGCTTCGGTCAGGAAGTCGAGCAGCATCTGGAAGTCTTCTTCGGTTTCCCCTGGGAAGCCAACGATAAAGGTGGAGCGCAGCGTCAGGTCCGGGCAGATTTCGCGCCAGCGCTTGATGCGCTCCAGTGTGCGTTCAACCGCGCCAGGGCGTTTCATCAGCTTGAGGATTTTCGGGCTGGCGTGCTGCAGTGGAATATCCAGATAAGGCAGGATCTTGCCTTCAGCCATCAGCGGGATCACGTCGTCCACGTGCGGGTAAGGGTAAACGTAGTGCAGACGCACCCAGGCACCCAGGCTGGAAAGCTGTTCACACAGGCTGACCATGCTGGTTTTTACCGGCTGGCCGTTCCAGAAACCGGTACGGTGTTTGACATCGACGCCGTAGGCCGAGGTATCTTGTGAGATCACCAGCAGCTCTTTCACCCCAGATTCCACGAGGCGTTTGGCTTCATCCAACACGGAACCGATCGGACGGCTATCCAAGTCGCCGCGCATCGATGGGATGATGCAGAAGGTGCAGCGATGGTTACAGCCTTCGGAAATCTTCAGGTAGGCGTAGTGCTTTGGCGTCAGCTTCACGCCCTGCGCCGGAGTCAGGCTGGTAAAGGGGTTATGCTCCGGTTTCGGCACATATTGGTGAACGTGGGACAAAACCTGTTCGTAGCTGTGCGGCCCGGTAATTTCCAGGACCTTCGGGTGCACCTCACGAATTTGGTTTTCCTTGGCACCGAGGCAGCCGGTCACAATCACCTTGCCATTCTCGTTCAAGGCTTCACCGATTGCTTCCAGTGACTCTTGAACGGCGCTGTCGATAAAGCCGCAGGTGTTCACGATCACCAGCTCAGCATCATCATAGCGGGGCACTACCTGGTAACCTTCGTTACGCAGTTCAGTCAGGATCCGTTCAGAATCAACCAGGTTTTTCGGGCAACCTAGTGAGACAAAGCCGACACGGGGGGCTTTTGGGGTCATAGTTTGTGACATAGCTCAATCCAAAATAGAAACGGGCGGATTTTACACTTGGGCAACGGGAAATTACACCGTTATATGTTGGTGGCGTAAACAAAAACGGCCCAGATTGATGACAAAGCCAGACGGGCGCATGCAGCGCCCCAACGTAACGTTGCCAGCAGCAGTCTCGACCCTGGCAGTATAGGCCGTTTTGATGGCGATCTATAACCAGCCGGAACGCTTGAGTTTTTGGTACAGGAAGAAGCAACCGGCGACGGTGACGCCCAGCGTGGTGTGGTAAGCCCAGGGGAACTTCAACTCGGGCATATTGGCGAAGTTCATGCCGTACAGGCTGAAGATCACCGTTGGAATGGCCAGGATCGCCCCCCAGCCTGCCAATCGCTTAACCACTTCGTTTTGCTTGACGGTCACCAATGCCAGATTGACGTGCATGGCGTTGGTCAGCATCTCGCGCATATCGTCTAGCGTGCTGGCGACCTGCCGGGTATGGTCCTGCACGTCGCGAACGTAGGCCCGCAGCTCTTTGGGGATCACATCCTCATGCAGATGGATCAGCTGGTTGCAGATCTCATCCATCGGCAGGGCGGCATTCCGCAGGCCGAGCAGGTGGCGGCGCAGGCTGTAGACATTCTCGATGGCGGTTTCGTCAAACTCCGACCTGAACATGTTGGACTCGATGTCTTCGATCATCGTTTCGAACTTGCCGACGATATGGCGATAGTTGTCGACGATAAAATCCAATACCGAATACAGCGCAAAGCCAGGTCCATGGCAAAGCTGCTTGGGGTTTTCCTCTGCCTTGGCGCGGATAGGGGCATAGCTGGAGGAAGCACCATGGCGCACGCTGATCAGGAAGTTTTTACCAACGAAAAAGTGGGTCTCACCGTATTCGACTTCTTCTTTCATCCACTGTGCGGTTTTCACCACGATGAACAGTGAGTCACCGTAGGTTTCTATTTTCGGCCGTTGATGGGCACATAAGGCGTCTTCGATCGCCAGATCGTGCAGGCCGAATTCCTCCTGGATCTTGCGCATAAACGCGTCTTCCGGTTGCCACAAGCCTAGCCAGATAAAAGTGTCCGGCTCCTTGACCACTTCACTGATATCCTCAATCGTCACGTCGGTCAGCCGTTTTCCGGCCTTGTACGCCACGCAGTTGATTACCATTGCTTGGGTTTCCATCGCGTTACCTGTCAGTCTGTGAGGGTTTTGGTGAAGAAATAGCGTTCATGCTCTACCGGCGCATTGTGCAATGTCATTTGCAATTGGTAACCCTGTTTTTCGTAGAATGGCCGAGCCTGGAAACTGAAAGTATCTACACGCGCAAATTTGCAGCCATCCGTTATTGCCTGCTGTTCTGCTTTCTTGATGAGCTTACTGCCTACACCTTCGCCGCGTAATGTCTCAGAAACCCACAACAGATCGATGCTTAACCAACTGCCTACGGTACTGCCGGTTAACCCAGCGAGTTTATTCCCCTGATCATCCAAGACAAAAACCCCGATGTTTTTGTTCAGGATATCGCCCACAAATTGGTGGTTAAAAGTCTTCAAATGATTGCGAATCTCTTCGGTATCTTCTGGCTGTAGTGCGTCTGTTACGATGATTTTCATTATGCCTCCTGGATGGTTCAACTAACTTAAGCACAGCAAAGGAAAAATGCAACATATTGAAATTTAGGTGAGTTTAAGATCGGCGGCGGTAAGCACCTGGTCAGAATTCATTAATAAAATGCGTTTTACCGTATCATCACTCAGGGGATGCGGGTCCGCATATACTGAGTGATATCCTTTGGGAAAGCTTGCAACGGTAATTTCCTGCAGGATCCGCTGCTCTACCTGGCTTACGCCGCCTTCCAGCATTTCCATTGCATGGATCACTATGTCATGACGTAAATGGCGGCGCTTGAGCTGATTGAGAAAGCCAGGGAAAAACTCTGGTACCAGATTATACAGGCAGTATTCGGCAATAAAAAACTGGCCGATCAGCAGCCGTTGAGTGCTGAAAGGCCCGACTCTAGCGGCGCTCTTCTGGGTATCAAGGCTTTTCAATGTCAGATGGTTACGGCGTACCTGTAAATAAAACAATGACATACTGCTTCGTACCTCCGTTGTACGAAGTGCCCCGTTAGGGGCACTATGGCAATCAAGTGAGTGGTATCATCACCGCGTGCTGGTAAGCAGGGCGTGCGCACAGCCGTTGATACCAGCGTTCCATATGCGGGCTAGGTTGGCGTTCGATCGGCATGGAAAACCAAGCGTAAACAAAGCTGCCGAGCGGAATATCGCCGATGCCGAACTCTTGGCCTGAGAGGAAAGGCTGCTCCGCCAACGTACGTTCGATGATCGCAAAGTGTTGCTCCAGTTCAGCAATGCCAGCCTCAATCAGTGCCATATCACGCTTTTCGGGCGGAGTGCGAACCATGCCCCAGAACACGTTGCGGAAGGGGGCGGCGATGGTTGAGGTATTCCAGTCCATCCATTTTTCAGCCGCAGCGCGATCCTGGAGGTCCTGTGGGTAAAATGGCGTCTGGCCGAACTTGGCCGCCAGATAACGCACAATGGTATTGGATTCCCACAACACGAAATCCCCATCTTGCAACAGCGGCACCAGGCCGTTGGGATTAAGCGAACGATAGGGCTCTTCGTTAACCTTACCGTAGGCACCTCCGGCGTTGATATGGGTGTAATTTAGCCCTAACTCTGCGGCACACCAGCGCACTTTTTTGACGTTGTTAGAATTTTCACGGCCCCAAATGGTCAGCACAAAGCATCTCCTCATCGACGGATAAAAGTAACTCTCATACCTACGCTACAAAGCCGTTTTTGTCACCTTGAAATCAGCGTTCCCAGAGGCAGACTTCCCAACCGTGCTTTTCTGCCAGCGCACTAAGATCGCTATTCGGGTTAATGACGGTGGCGCTGTCGACGTATTCCAGCATGGCTTTATCGTTAATGGAGTCGCTATAGCCATGGCTATGGGCAAATTGCAGTTCAGGGTGTTGCTGCAGCCACTGTTGCAGGCGGATGACCTTACCCTGCTGATAGGTCATGGTGCCGTAGGTATTGCCGGTAAAACGGCCATCTGCCACTTCGACACCGATAGCCAGCGCGCCATCGGCTCCCAGTTGCTTGGCGATGGGGGCAACCAGGTGTTCACCGGTTGCTGAAATCACCAGAATGCAGTCGCCGCGTTCGCGATGCCATTGCATGCGTTCGCGTGCCGCGGGGTAGACGCGAGGCAGGATATCCCGACGAATATAGCGCTGCACCCAACCGTCGACGGTCTGGGTACTCAGGCCCGCCAGCGGAACCAGCGTTGCCTGCATATAATCTTCCATCGACAGTTGTCCCTGATAATAGGATTGCATCAACAACTGTTCTTGGCGTTCCAATTCTGCCGGAGCGAACCCTTCGGCCACCAGCCAGCGAACCCACAGGCTGGCGCTGTCATCATCAATCAGGGTTTCATCCAGGTCGAACAGGGCTAAATCCATCAATATTTCTCCGGCAATGAATGCTGCGGCTACAGGATAACGGATACTCGCGGCGTCGAGCCAATTGCCACGGTGAAATGCGCAGAGCATAAGTAACTTTGATGACAGTGCGGCGACGGTTTGTTGAAAGTTTGCATAACCTGGCACATAGCCTGATTTCCAACCAATTTCTCTGCGGTAACGTACAGTTATGTAAAAATGCAGAAAAATCAGCCTAAACCCTGCAAAAATAAGAGCAATCTAATAAACTCACAACGAGGGCACTTTCGGTGCCGCGTTGGCCCAAATGGGAGCCGCTGGGTATTTCGCGGTTGGCAGCGCGGCCTGGTGCCACTCTCGCTGGTTGGCTGAAAACGTGAACATGTTTGAAAGTTAACGCTATTTCAATGGTTTGAATGGACACTCTGGCGACGTCATGATGAAAAATAACCGTTCTACTCCTCTTGGTAAATTGGCCCTCAGCGTAGGTGTCATGTTGTTGGTTGTGCCTACCGTACAGGCAGCAGAGGCTCCGGCCGCACCGCAGGTCGATGCGAAAGCCTATGTATTGATGGATTACAACAGCGGCAAGATCCTGGCAGAAGGCAATGCGGATACACGCCTGGATCCCGCGAGCCTGACTAAAATCATGTCCAGCTATGTGATTGGCCAGGCGATGAAGGCCGGTAAAATCAAACCGGACGATCTGGTCACCGTGGGCAAAGATGCCTGGGCAACCGGCAACCCAGTGCTGCGGGGTTCTTCTTTGATGTTTATCAAACCCGGCGATCAGGTGCCGGTATCGGAACTCAATAAAGGCATCGTCATTCAGTCAGGTAACGACGCCAGCATCGCCTTGGCGGATTTCGTGGCGGGTAGCCAGGATTCGTTCGTTGGCTTGATGAACAATTACGGCAAGTCCCTCGGCTTGCAAAATACTCACTTCCTGACCGTGCATGGTCTGGATGCCGAAGGGCAGTACAGCACCGCACGCGATATGGCGTTGCTGAGCCAGGCGCTGATCCGTGACGTGCCGGATGAGTACGCGTTGCATAAAGAAAAAGAGTTCACCTTCAACAAGATCCGCCAGATAAACCGTAACCGCCTGCTGTGGAGTACCAACCTGAACGTGGATGGTATCAAAACCGGTTACACCGGTGGGGCCGGGCATAACCTGGTCGCCTCGGCCACCGATGGCCCAATGCGCCTGATTTCAGTGGTGCTAGGGGCTCCGAGTGACCGTGTGCGCTTTAGCGAAAGCGAGAAGTTGCTGACCTGGGGCTTCCGCTTCTATGAAACCGCAACGCCGATCAAGGCCGATAAAGCCTTTGTGACGCAGAAAGTGTGGTTTGGCGACGTGGGCGAGGTGCCGCTGGGCGTGGCGAAGGATGCCGCCGTGACTATTCCTAAGGGGCAGATGAAAAACCTGAAGGCCAGCTACAAGCTTAACCAACCGACGCTGGAAGCGCCGCTGGCGAAAAATCAGGTGGTAGGCACCATCGATTTCCAACTGGATGGCAAAACTATCGATCAGCACCCGCTGGTGGTGATGCAGGAAGTGAAGGAAGGGAACTTCTTTAGCCGCATGTGGGACTTTGTGATGATGAAGCTGACCCAGTGGTTTGGCGGTATTTTCGGCTAATCTTTGTTTGATAAGGGGCCAACAGTGGCCCCTTCTGCCAGATCAATTACACGCTACAACCTTGATGGCCAAACCGCCCTGAGATGTCTCGCGGTATTTGGAGTTCATGTCCTTGCCGGTTTCGTACATGGTCTCGATCACCTTATCCAGGCAAACACGCGGCTCGCTGGTGCGACGCAGTGCCATACGTGCGGCATTGACTGCCTTTACGGCAGAAATCGCGTTACGTTCGATACAAGGCACCTGAACCTGTCCTGCCAGTGGATCACAGGTCAGCCCCAGATGGTGCTCCATGGCAATCTCTGCGGCGATACAAACCTGCGCCGGGCTGCCGCCCATCAGCTCCGCCAGACCCGCTGCCGCCATGGAGCAGGCCACGCCGACTTCCCCTTGGCAGCCCACTTCGGCACCGGAGATTGAAGCATTCATCTTGTACAACGTGCCTATCACACCGGCAGTCAGGAAGTAACGGCTGTAGGAGTTGGTGTTCACCGGGCGGATAAACTGGTCGTAATATGCCAGCACCGCTGGAATGATACCGCAGGCACCGTTGGTGGGCGCCGTCACCACCCGGCCACCCGCAGCGTTCTCTTCGTTAACCGCAAACGCGAACATATTGATCCAATCTACTACGTTCATCGGGTCGATATTGTTCTTGTCACCGGTGACCAGAATGCGGCGCAGGGCGGCAGCACGGCGTTGTACCTTCATTGGGCCAGGGAGCAACCCTTCGGTATTCATACCGCGTTCGATACCTGCACGCATCACCTGCCAGACGTCGGCAAAATGCGCTTCGATCTCTTCTTTGCTGCGCAATGCCAGTTCGTTCTGCATCACCAACCCGGAAAGCGAAAGCCCGGTATCTTTGCAGTGCTGCTGCAAATCCACTGCGGAGCGATAAGGGTAGGGGACTGCGACGCTATTGTTGGCCGATTGACCGAAGTTTTCTTCATCAACGATAAATCCGCCGCCGATGGAGTAATAGGTTTTGCTGTGCAGTAACCGATCGCCAGCATAGGCGCTGATCGACATGCCGTTTTCGTGCAGCGGC
Source organism: Serratia sp. JSRIV004 (assembly GCF_019968705.1). Classification (NCBI taxonomy): domain Bacteria; kingdom Pseudomonadati; phylum Pseudomonadota; class Gammaproteobacteria; order Enterobacterales; family Yersiniaceae; genus Serratia; species Serratia sp. JSRIV004. The sequence continues at coordinate 2,237,878 of NZ_CP074140.1, forward strand.
AGGTTAGTGCTATGGAAGTTCATGCCACCAAGCTGTGGAAAATCGACCTCGTGCTCACCCTTTGCCAACAACAGGCGGCCACGCTGTTCTACATCACGAATAAAGCCGGCGATGCTGTCGATGTCCACATCATGGGGCAGATTACCCGCCAGGCCCATAATAATCGCGATGTCGGTATGGTGCCCTTTACCCGTCAGTGACAGTGAGCCGTAGACGTCAACCGCCACCCGCGTTGTATCGTGGAGTTGCCCGGCAGCCTGCAAATCATCAATAAACTGTTTACCGGCTTTCATCGGGCCGACGGTGTGGGAACTGGAAGGGCCGATGCCAATTTTGAAAATATCGAAAACGCTGACCATAGTCTCGCTTCCTTCTTGAAGTTAATTCCCTCAGCCTGCCGTTTAGGGGGCATATGGGTCATGCTTGAGTTCGCGGCGGGGTAGGAGGGGAGATTCGAGATAGCCGGTGCCATAAGGCACCGGCTGAGCGCTATTAACCGAACAGTGTGTACAGGATGGCAGAGATGGCAATCAGGCCCATCACGACCACAAATACGTTGCTGATGTGGCCGCTGTACTTGCGCATGGCAGGCACTTTACGGATCGCATACATCGGCATCAGGAACAGCAGCATCGCGATGATTGGGCCACCCAGGTTCTCGATCATGCCCAGAATGCTTGGGTTCAGCGTGGCAACGATCCAGGTGGTCACCAGCATGAAGATGGCAGTGATGCGGTTCAGCTTGTGGGTGGTGATGGTCTTGCCACGGCTTCTCATCGATTTGGCAATCATGCCGTTAAAGCCTTCACGAGCGCCGAGGTAGTGGCCCAGGAAGGATTTGGTGATGGCGATAAAGGCGATGACTGGTGCGATGTACTCGATAACCGGGTTGTTAAAGTGGTTAGCCAGGTAAGACAGGATGGAGATGTTTTGCGCTTTGGCTTCGGCCAGATCCGCCGGGGACAGGCTCAGCACGCAGCTGAAAACAAAGAACATCACGGTCAGCACCATCATGATGTGTGCGTAGCCCAGGATGCGGGAACATTTCTTCTCAGCGTCCACGCCGTACTCTTCGCGTTTTGCTACAGCAAAGGCGGAGATGATCGGTGAGTGGTTGAACGAGAACACCATAACCGGGATTGCCAGCCACAGGGTGATCACCAGGCCGTGGCCCAGGCTGCCGCCAGAACCGGCCAGTGAGACGTTTTCGAAGATGGCACTGCTCCAGTTAGGGATCAGATAAAGCGCCAGCAGCATCAGCACCCCAACAAACGGGAATACCAGGATACTCATGGTCTTCACGATCGCCTGCTCACCGAAACGCACGATGCCCATCAGTCCAACGATCAGGATCAGCGACAGGATGGCGCGTGGTGGCGAGGCCATACCCAATTGGTGGGTGATGAAGCTGTCCACGGTGTTGGTGATCGCAACGCTATAAACCAGCAGGATTGGGTAAATGGCGAAGAAGTAGAGCAGGGTGATCAGTTTACCTGCGCTGATACCAAAGTGTTCTTCTACCACTTCGGTGATGTCTTCACCTGGGTTTTTGCCGGACAAAACGAAACGGCACAGGCCACGGTGGGCAAAGAAGGTCATCGGGAAGGCGATGATGGCCATGATGATCAGCGGGATCAAACCACCGATACCGGCGTTGATTGGCAAGAACAAGACGCCAGCGCCGATGGCGGTGCCGTAGAGGCCCAACATCCACATGGTGTCTGATTTACGCCAGGCCGTGCTGGAACCTGAGGCTGCAGAGGCGATAGTGCCGGTCTGTGTAGTGTCCATAAATATCTCCGAGGTGAACACGATAATTTAAAATAAAAAGAAAAACTTAAGTTTAAAATCCGCTGGTGAAATAAGTTGCTATCCCGCCAGTGGTAAAATCAGTTGTTACAACTAGAGGTTGAATTGCGCCTCTGAATTGTTTATCAGGCTAATGATGTTGCTAACCTGTCCAAATGGTTTCTGCTGTTAACGGGGTCAACGCCGATGTTTCTGTCGGAGGAGCAACTGCCCACCGATTTTGTTGGCGGCAAGATAACGATTTACAGCAGAAACAACCGTGATCTTGCTCCCAAATGCGTGATGTGTGCGGTTAAAGGCTTTTATTGTAAATTTTCATGCAAATGTTACGCGTTTGTGCGAAACATCATGCTGCAACCGCTCTCACTAATCCCACAACCTTTATCCGGTTTGTATGATGTTTAACCGGATAAAAACCTGTCTTGTGTGGCAGGGCGAGCAATATATTTTATGTGCTGGTTTGGATCTAGCGAAAATGCCGGATTAAGCTATTTTAGTGATTTAGATCACGTTTGGTTATTGTGAGGGGGAAGATTATCTTATTGTTTTTAAACTTATTTAATGATTTTTATTGTTTCTATGGCTAGAAACGGATGACCGTAATAAGACGATCTTAATCATCATATGAATAAGGATAAATCCTGATAATTTGATTAAAAATAGATGATAATTTTTAAACAAAAGTCAGCATAACGAGGCTGCTGAAGGTAAGGAGCCATTTTATCCGGGGGAGATTTGATGCAAATTACTGCAATAATGTTCTGCGCAGAATAATAACGCGAGCAAGTTGTTGCAATCCATTAACCTGTAATTATCGGCCAATAGGAATATTTTAAGTTTAATTGCTTAAAAAAAAGCCTGAGTTTAACGAAGAATTTGCAACCGCGTCCCTCAAGTAGCACCAGGGACACGGCATAAAATCGGCAGTGAGGCCAAGATCAGAAACGCAAAGTGACCGCGTGTTGGTCGAAAAACTCGATGAACTCGGGGTCAGGCTGGCGATCGGTGATCACCTTATCGAACAATGCCAGCGGCCCGATGCAGGCAGGCTTGGTTTGGGCAAATTTGCTGTGGTCGGCGACCAGGATCTTTTGCTGCGCCTTGTCCAACGCTTTGTGTTTCATCGCCAGTTCATCAAGGTTGAAGCAGGTTGCGCCGTGCTGCAAAGTGATGCCTGCCGCTGAAATAAAGGCCACGTTAGGGCAGATGTGGTCCAACTCATTATGTTGGCCAACAGCGGTGAAAATGTAGTTGCTCGGTTTGAATTCACCGCCGCACAGGATCACCTTGCAGTTGGGCTTGTCCTGCAGCGCCAGAAAGGTGTTGAGTGAGTGGCAAATGGCGGTAAAGGGGAGTTCATCGGCAATGGCGTCGATAATGGCCGGGGTGGTGGTGCCACAGTCAAAGAACACCGTGTCATTTTCATTGACCAGCGGTGCCGCCAACATGCCAATACGGCGCTTTTCCGCCACCTGTTTGGCTTTCTGGTCGGAGACAAAATAATTGGTGACCCCGTTGATACGCGGATCGGCTACGACATAACCCCCAAGCAAGACCACTGCAGCAGGTTCGGCACTGAGATCGCGCCGGATGGTCATTTCCGAGACGCCGAGCAGTGCGGCTGCTTCTTTTAAGTGGATCTTGTCAGAACGCTTTAGAGCCTGAACTAGCCGGTTGATACGTTCGTCGCGCCGGGTTTCCATCAGTTTTTCCTACAGGTTTATACCCCAAGTTTCTCAAGTGTGGCCGAAAGGGATAAAGGAGCCAAAAGTTTCTTTCGTTCGCTCCAACACAATAATGCGGAGTCGTGCAGACCCAGTTCGCACTGAGGGCACAACCCCGCATTAGATGTCGCTATACCTAGATAGAGCTGGCGAAAATCAGTAGCTACCGGTGTCAGCCGCATCGCCAGAAACGATCGCAACGCCCGAGCTGGTGCCGATACGTGTTGCACCGGCGGCAATCATTTTCCCTGCGGTAGCGCGATCGCGCACTGCGCCAGAGGCTTTGACACCCATCTCGCTGCCTACGGTAGCACGCATCAGTTTGACGTGGTCTTCACGAGCGCCGCCTGTGCTGAAACCGGTAGAGGTTTTAACGAAAGCGACATCCAGTTCACGACACATTTCACAAACTACAACGATTTGTTCATCGCTGAGCAGACAGGTTTCCAATATTACCTTCAACGGGATAGCCGCGCAAACTTCACGCACCGCGGCGATATCGGCCTTCACTTCGTCATTCAGGCCGCTTTTCAGCCAACCGACGTTGATCACCATGTCGATTTCCTGGGCGCCAGCGGCAATGGCAGCTTTGGCTTCGAAAGCCTTGGAGACGGTCAAACCAGCCCCCAGAGGGAAGCCGATAACCGAGCATACTTTAACGTTGCTATCCTGCAACAGGTGAGCGGCCAACGGGACATAACCCGAGTTAACGCAAACGGCATAGAAATTATGCTGACGCGCTTCTTCGCACAGTTGGTTGATCTGGCTGTCCGTGGTGTCCATAGCCAGCAGGGTATGGTCGATATAGCGAGCGTAATCAATCTGTTCAGTAGTCATGGTCATTTCCTCTATGGGGGTAAAGACGTTCTGTGGTGTTAGTGATGTTATAATCCTAACATTTCCAACATTGATGTTTCAAGCTGTATTAACAGTAATTTTTAGGGGGAACTGGAGTTTTACAGCAACGTCTAACACAGTGTTTGCTGGAAAATGTTATTTAAATAACATAGACTGTATATTGACAAATCCGTTCACTGTGCAACGGCTGCCCCCTGAGGAAAGAAGATGAAGACGATCATTAATCTGAGCCCTGGATTGTTCGGCATAGAGCCGAATGAAGTGTATCGCGGCGCTGGTTTTACGGTGACCGCGTTTATGTTTCCTGGTGATATCGCCGCGTTGGTGCTGCAAAATCAGCGGGGTACCTTAACGTTGTTGCCCTACCAGGATTTGATGATTTGGGATGCGGTGTTTGATGGCCAGTCTCTCAAAGCAAAAGCCAGCCAGCTGCAGCCTCGACGTAATGATGCCCGTGGCTGTTTTGCCTCTCACCAAGGATTGCCTGCTAATCATGGTCCGGTGATTGATGTCTGGCTGGAAGTCGAAGAGGAAGCGATCGCTGTACGAGCCCGCACTGCCGATGGCCCTTGCCGCATCCAACCGGCCGTTCAGTTAGCCGCCAACAGCACACAGTTCAGTATTGAAATGGTGATCGACAACCTGGCTGAGCAGGCTCAGCCATTAAGTTATATGTGCCATATGAACTATGCCTGTGAAGAGGGGGCCGTTTTCCGCCAAAATCTGCCGGGCTGTGCGCTCAATATCCGTGATAATCCGCAGCAGGTCATTTGTTCTGACGATCTCTCGTTATATGTTGATCAGGCCGAGTTCTTTATGCTGGCACCGTGCGGCAGAAGGTATGTAACCCGTTTTGCCACCGGCCAATTCAGCTATGCCGTCTTACGGCGGCCACGAGCCAACTCACGGGCGACGGCGTTCGTCCAGCCGGCCAGTTGCAGCCCAGAGAGTACAGCAACACCGATGGCGGTGATGTTAAAAGCAGGGGAGATGCGGGAGTTCCGCGTGATGACAGGCATACTCTAGCTGGCAGGGGGCTTGCCCCCTGCGGGCAGGTATTACTCCTTGACCCATCCTTTACGGATCGGGAAGGCAAACAGGAAATGGTATAGGCGCGTTAGACGTTGGGCGATGGCATCACCAAACAGATTCCACACCAATTGGGCAAACAGACAACCCACACAGCCCAGCAGGAAACCGCCCACCATATCCAGTGGCCAGTGCACACCAAGGAATACGCGGGACCAGGCAATGGCGACGGCCGCGACCATCAGCAAAATACCTGACCAGACACGATGCCAGCACAGGAAGGCCAGGGCGAAGGTGAAGATGGCAGTGCCATGATTGCTAGGGAAAGAACTGTCTGGTGCATGCGCCAGGAAGGTATAGCCGATACCGGTGACAAACGGGCGCTCATGGGGTAACAGCGCGCCGATAGCTGCCGAAGCGCTCATGGCAAATAATAGCGCAATGGTCGTTTTGGCTACCACTTCTCGCTGTGCTGCCAGTTGGCTATGTGCCCCCCAGAACCACAAGCCGACAATCAGCAGGGAGATAATGGCGATCAGATCCCGTGCGATGAAGGTGGCAAGATCGATTAACCATTCTGGGCTGGCCGGGGTGGCATCGATCCAGGCGAAAAGAAGATAGTTCAACTGCTCCATTAAATATTACCTCGTCTTACGGCGAAAATAGCCGCTGATACACCAATAAACAGCCAACTGGCTGAACCAAACCCACCACCCGGCCCACAGGTTATGGGAAAGAAAATGTGCGCCCCGCATGATCTGGCCAAAGCCCATCAGCATGCCAAGCGTGATGCCGGCCAGCCAGCACCAGTAAGCCAGGCGCGGGCGTTGCGGATAAAACAGAAAGAACAGTGCCATCACGGCGAAGCCGCTGGAAGCGTGGCCACCGGGGAAGCAACGGCCAGGCCCCGGAAACGCTGGCGTGGTGCCAAACAGTGGAAATGACATTGCTTTGCCACCGTACTCCAGCAGATCCCAAGGGCATGAGTGTGCGCTAGTGGCCTTCAGGATCCCCACCACTAACGGCCCAATCCCGATCAACAGCATGGCGACGATCAGCCGCGCGTTACGGCGATAAATTCCCCAAAGCAGCGCCAGTACCGCTCCGGCGATCACCGAAATCTTTAACAACCGATGGTTGATCAGATCCAGCCAGTAGTTGTTCTGCCACGGAAAACGCTGGCTGGCGGCGTCATACCAATAATTACTGACTACCCAATCCAGCTGTTCATTGCGTGACAACCAGATAAACAACAGCGCAGCCACCACCAGCCCAAAGGCTTGCCAACGGTAAAAGGATGCGGGCAAGGAGTAAAGGGCGTCAGTCTGAATTTTGCTAGCCGTTGAGGATTGATTTAATGACGATTGTTTGGCGTTTGATGGGTTCACACGAAGGCTCATAGGCGGTAATGGATCAGACTACTGTAATCATCTCGTCTTAAGAAAACCTTAATGGATGGCGAGCGGCTTGGGGACGATATCCAGAATTGACCTATAATTTAACGGCGTAAAGTATGCTAGCGTAGTTGGGTATTTAGGTTATGAATTGTAAGGATAAAAAATGAACAAGCTTTCTATGGTAGTGACCAGCCTGCTGATGGCCGCGTCTGTCAACGTCGTTGCTGCAACCACCGCAAGTACTGACGATCTCAATATGCAGCCGTTGGAAAAAGTAGCACCGTTCCCGAAAGCGGAGCCGGGCATGAGCCGGCAGGTCATTTATTTACCCAAGCAGGAGAATGAAGAAAACTTTAAGGTTGAGCTGCTGATTGGCCAAACGCTGGAAGTGGATTGCAACCGCCACATGATGGGCGGCAATCTGGAGAGTAAAACGCTGGCCGGCTGGGGTTATGACTATTTTGTACTGCCGAAGCTCTCGGCTCCGGCCTCTACCATGATGGCTTGCCCGGATAATAGCAAGCGTCAGGAGTTCGTTGCCGCTCATCTGGGGGATGCCGCGATGCAGCGCTATAACAGCCGCTTGCCGATCGTGGTTTACGTGCCGAAGGACGTCGAGGTGCGCTATCGCATCTGGTCTGCCAGCGAAAATACTGGCCGTGCGGTAACTAAATAAACGACTGTAGACTCCGCTACGTAGGGGCGCCGCATGTGAACTGAACCCCAAATGTTGGACAAACATCTGACATTTGGAGGTACAGTTCTGATGAAGTATTCACTTCAGTTCAAACTTGACGTTGTCCGGTACTATCTTGCCGGACTCGGCGGTCAAAAACAGACCGCTAAGAAGTTTTCTATTGCCCATGTCCAACTACGCAGATGGATTGCCGCTTATCAGCATCATGGGGAACAGGGGCTGCGGTTAGGACGCAAGCAACATTACACACCTGACTTCAGGCTCTCTGTTGTCGAATTCGCGCTTTCAAATCCGCTCTCTTTAGCGACAGTCGCCGCTAAATTCAATATTCCTTCTTACCTTACTGTGGAACGCTGGATTAAACTCTATCGGGAGAATGGGGCTGAAGCCCTCAACCTGAATAAGCGTAGTCGCCAAATGCGTCAGCATCCCAAAACCCCCCATGCCGATAAATCGCCTGATGAGTTGACCCCCGAAGAGATGCGGGAGGAAATCGAGTTTTTACGTGCGCAGAATGATTACATAAAAAAGTTGAGAGCCTTGATGCAACAGAAGGAAGCCCAGACTCGTCGAAAAGGGCAAAAATAATCAGAGCATTGAGGTCAGAACACCGTTTGGAGGTTTTGCTGTGGGCCGGAAAACTGCCGCGCAGTACGTATTACTATTGTTGTAAAAGCCATCAAGCACCGGATAAGTATGGTGAAACCAAGCAGCAAATAATGGCTGTTTTTAACGAGCATAAAGGCCGTTACGGCTATCGCCGGGTGACCAGTGTTCTTCGAAAGATGGGGGCTGTGCTAAATCATAAAACCGTGCAAAAACTGATGGTTGAGCTGCAATTGAAATCGCCCGTTCGCCGTAAAAAATACCGTTCGTACAAGGGACATGTCGGTAAAGTGGCCCCGAATACCTTGCAGCGCGATTTTACCGCTCTGGAGCCTAACCAAAAGTGGGTGACCGATATCACGGAGTTCCAGGTGGCGGATAAAAAGCTGTATTTATCGCCGGTACTCGACTTGTTTAACGGTGAAATCATTGCCTATGAGATGTCCCGTAAACCTGTGTTCAGTCTGGTAAAAACGATGCTGGATAAGGCGCTCAGTACGCTAAAAACGGAAGAAAAGCCGTTGCTGCACAGTGACCAAGGTTGGCACTATCAGATGGCGGCTTATCAGCATCAGTTGCAGGAAAATGGGATAGAACAGAGCATGTCTCGCAAGGGTAACTGCCTGGATAATGCGGTAATGGAAAACTTCTTTGGCCATCTGAAAGCTGAACTGTATTATTTACAACGCTTTGAGAGTGTGGAACAGCTGTCTGAAGAGATAGACATGTACATAGATTACTACAATAACCATCGTATCAAACAGAAGCTCAAAGGCCTGAGCCCTGTGGAGTACAGAACGCAGGCTTTGATGGTTGCTTAATTTTAAACCGTCCAACTTCTTGGGGTCAGTTCACATGCGGCGCCCATCTGAATATTCAATGGCAGCGCCTAGCGGATAATACCGCGCGCCGAGCGTGAGAAGAAAGAAGTAAACCATTGCAGTAGCGGATAGGTTTCGCTCAAGCGCTGCACTTCCTGTTTCACCTCATTGATCGCCAACGCATTGTGATAAAGCATGTTATACAGGGTTTGGATCACCTGCTGTTGCTGCTCGCTAAGTGATTGGAAAGCTGCCGCTGAATCGTTTACCCCGATGGGGGCTGCGTGGTTGCCACTGGCACTGACAAAAGGTGGAACATCCTGCACCACGCCGGACTGATGGGCGATATGCGCATGGGCACCCAGCAGACAAAACTGATGTATCGCGCACATATTGCCGATCTGCACAAAATCATCCAGCTCAACATGCCCGGCCAGCCCCGAGTTATCACCGATAACCGTAGTATTGCCGACAATACAATCATGGCCAATATGGACGTTGTTTAAGAACAGGTTGTCATTACCGATGGTTGTCCGCCGATAGCCTTGAGTGGTGCCGCGATGAATGGTCGCATTCTTGCCGATCCTGTTTCTGTCGCCGATCACCACGTCCGTAGCTTCACCAGCATATTTCAAATCCTGATTCACTTCGCCGATGATGGAAAACTGCCCGATAACGTTATTGCAGCCAATCCGGGTGAGGCCGTTAATGCTTACATGGGAGGCTATTACCGTGTCATCACCAATCTCGACGCCGGCTGCGATGATGCAGAAAGGGCCAATGCTGACGCGCGCACCGATAATCGCCCCCGGTTCAACCAAGCTATTGCTTGCGACCCGGGCAGAGGAAGAAATTGACATTGCGTTATCCTGATGATGGCGCGTGGCGTTTCCGGCACTCAAGGCCAATCATGGGTAAATGATTAAGCCTTAATTTGGATTAATCTGAGAGTAAGCGTCGAATGTGAGGGGAAAGGGGTGGTCGTTGGAGGTCAGGTGATTTTTCTTATCGACAGGGCCGAGTATAAGGAGTTCCCGGGTATATCACACCATCTTATATTTTCTTTATTTTCTGAACTTTTTTGTAATGGAAGATGGGGCAGAGGAGATAAAGGTGAATCGGTTAACCGAGACCGCAGTTGGCTCACAACGTTGGGGCGCTGCCTACAGATTTTGCAGTAGTGCCTGGTGCCGAGATGGATTGTTCCAGCAGTAAAATGACAAGAGGATAAGCAACCACTCTCAGGCTAGACTAGAATTAATAGGTAGGTTATCAGGCTGGGTATTAGGTAATACGGAGGGCCGACAATATGACTTATCAACATATCGTTATTGCAACCGATCTGAGTGACGATGCCGAGCTGTTAGTGCGAAAGGGGGCTGAATTGGCTGACACACTGCAGGCCAAGCTGTCGTTGATTTATATCGATGAGCAAGCTAACCACTACAGCGAGTTTGGTAGTGGCGAATTCAACTATGCCGATAAGACCTTCTCCGAACGAGTTAAGAATATGCTTAACGCTATCCAGCAGCAGGCGGAGTATCCCATCAGTGAAGTGATCATTGGCCGTGGTGAACTCAGTGAAGCGCTGAATAGTGCCATCCGTGAGAAGGGGATTGATTTGGTGATTTTTGGTCACCACCACGATATGTGGAGCCGTTTGGTATCCAGTACGCGCCGCACGATCAACCATATTGCGGTTGATATGCTCGTAGTACCGCTCGAAAAACATTGATGGGGAAACGTTGGATCTGAATGGCGTTGAGAGTGAAAGGCATCACAATAATTAGGTCAGAGCAGTGATTCGCCCATGGATATAGAGGCCGAATCATTGCTTCTCGCCAGCACGCTATTGCCACACCCAAGTTCAAGCATATCTTATTGTGTTTTTTAGCTTTTCTGGTGATTGGATGCTGATTTTAACTCCGCCCGCTATTCTGTTATGGTAGTGTTCAGCATTATAGCAGGGGCACTTATCTGATTACTTTGTTGATTGAAAGCTTTTCTCCACAAGGTAGTTCAGTACCTTGAGCTCATCATCAAGCAGGTTAGTGGGGATGTTTTTTAGGATTTTATTTCTCACATCGGTTCTTATAAAGAAGAGTGAGGTATTGGAAAAGAAGAAAGGATCCATCAAATAAATCAAAACACCGGCGTTGTAGAGTTCCATATAGTCACTGCCGATAAACGAGGTTTTCTTTACGGCGGTGGTGTATTTTTTAGCTAGAATTGCACTGATAACGCTAAACTGATCGGTTTTCAGTTGTAAGTGTAATGCGGCTAAATTTTTATTCTCATCAAACAAGACAAAAACATCTTTAGTACTTTCAAAAACGATATCGCTTCGTTTGTCCTTATTGTTATCGGGTGTTTCTTTATAGATATTCCCTTTCAGTTCGCTGTTAAACCCCACATTTACCGCTTCAGGGTGAGTTATCTTGAACGTATCCTCCGTTGTCTGACCAAACTTCACCGTAAGCGTGCCTGTGCTAGCTGCACTTAAGTGCTCACTAAAAAAGAAGCTGGTTAAAACTAGAAAAAGGTAAGCTAAGAAACTCATTTTCATGATGCAATCCTATAAATCCTTTTGGGATTGTGAAATGACACATAAATAATCATTAAACTGCCAAAATTCGGTGTTTTATTTCTGGTGCTGTTATTGTGTTGGTTTTACATGCTCACCTCCATGGTGTAAATGATATTTATAACCGATGTCAGACGCCCTTTATGGAGCGACAATACCTCGGTGTTTCACTACGTTGTCATTAAAAGAATAGTGTTGTCAATAACCTCGATAGGTTAAATTTTGTTAGTGTAAAATATGATGTTACGGATAACGTTATTTGTAACAGAAGTCTCCTCCAGCTTTAACGCACTCCTGCATTCGGTATTTTATATTGCATTAATATAGAAATGCGTTAATTTCCGTTTGGATACTTTGCTCAATGAGTAATATGCTGCTGGTGTAAACGTGCTGATCGGCATTTATGTGTCGTACCGACAGGGTTGAGTATAAGGCGTACCTGAGCGTATCACATCATCTATGTCATCTGCCCAACCAGCATCAATATAAGCTGGGTTAAATGTTGATGCTTGCTGATGCATGAATGGAAAGATTTACAGGCCGGTGTAGTGGAGGTTGTCGGCCTGGGAAAGAATATAACCTAATAGTCCGCGATTGCCTTACCCTAACGTTCGGTGTTGGAAGTGTCAGTGCGTCGAATGAATTAAATTTATATATATCAATCAGTTGATTTATTTAAGGTTTAAGCAAGCTTCGCGTGATCAGCTTGCAATGAAATTAATAGTTGCAAACTGTATATGCATACAGATAATTGTAAGCATCGGAAGAAGGTAGGTGATGTTTTATGAGGAACAACATGAAATTTATCGCAACTGGGCGACATCGAAGTGAGTATCCAGATCCTATAACGTTCACAACTGGAACTCCGCTTACGATAGGGGGCATATATGAGGGCGATGAAGGTTGGGATGATTGGTATTTCTGTACCATAGCTAATCATTCCGGTGGATGGGTGCCAGAACAGCTGATAGAACGAAGCGACAAACCTGGCCATGGTATAGCGAAAGATGACTATACGGCCAAAGAACTTGATGTTAATGAAGGAGATGAGTTGCTGGCGATAAAATTCTTAAATGGCTGGGTATGGTGCCAGCGACTCTCGGATCAAGATATTGGCTGGGTACCGAAAAGCATTCTTCAGAACATCAAATAAGGCCGTTATTTTACATCAGAGTCTGAGTGGCGACGGATTTTAGGCTGTGCCCCTCAGTTGATTGTGGCACCGTCGCAGTCCCGAAAGCCCGTGATCAAGGCGGATAGCTCTACGTTCAAGCCCGATAACGCGTAGCACCGGCTTGGGCGCATGCTCTCTTCGGGCTGGAGCCATTTGAACTTTCTCCCCGCTTATTTGGGTCACCAAATCTCATGGATCGTGCTAGCTAGCGTCCAAATGGCCTTCAGCGTCTCATTACTAACATCGCGATGTGTAAATCAATGGGGGAAGGTCAGGCGTAAATTTCAGGCAACAAAAAACCCGCTAATCTTGAACCTAAAAAGGCGGGACTAACGGGCTCCACAAAATGGGGACATCAAAGAAAAGCAGTGGCACTAATTCAGACTATGTCCCGATCGAAAAGTTCTACCCGTTGCTAGAAAAATAAAAAAATATTTCGCCGTAGCGGCACTTCTCAGATCGCCTTGCTACCCCATTAGTCCTGGCCAGATCACCACGATGAGCGAGCCTGCCAAGGTTAACAACACGTTAGCGATGGCGTAGGTGCCTGCATATCCCAACGCAGGAATATTACTACGTGCAGTGTCACTAATGATTTCCATCGCCGGGGCGCAGGTACGTGCCCCCATAATGGCACCAAATAGCAGGGCACGGTTCATGCGCAGAATGTAGGCACCGAACAGGAAGCAGATCACTACCGGTACCAGGCTGACGATCAAGCCTGCGATCAGCATCTGGCCACCTACTGCGCCAAGGGTATTGCCGATACCTGCCCCTGCGCTCAGGCCCACACCAGCCATAAACACCATCAGGCCGAACTCTTTCACCATATTCAACGCGCCCTGAGGGATATAACCAAAGGTCGGGTGGTTGGCACGCAGGAAGCCCAGCATGATGCCGGACATCAATAGCCCTGCGGCGTTGCCGATACCAAAGGAGAAGCTGCTGGTGAACTGAATGGTGATCTGGCCGATCAGCAGGCCGATGATAAAGAAGGCACAGAACGCCAGCAGATCGGTAACCTGGCTATGAATGGAAATAAAGCCGATCTTCTCTGCCACGCTTTTTACCCGGCGGGCATCGCCGCTAACCTGCAGCACATCGCCTTTGTTCAACACGATGCTGTCATCGATCGGCATTTCAATCTGGCTGCGGATCACGCGGTTGAGGAAGCAGCCATGATCGGTCAGCTTCAACTGGCTCAGGCGCTTGCCTACCGCATTGCTGTTTTTGACCACGATCTCTTCGGTTACGATGCGCATATCCAGCAGATCCCGGTCGAACACTTCCTTGCCGTTACGGAAGCTTGGGTCCAGGCGTGCGTGAGCATCAGGGTAGCCGACCAGTGAGATTTCATCCCCGACCTGTAACACCGCATCTCCGTCCGGGTTGGCCAGAATGCCGTTGCGGCGAATCCGTTCGATGTAGCAACCGGTTTGGCGGTAAATGCCGAGCTCGCGCAGGTTCTTGCCGTCTGCCCAGGCAACCAGTTCCTGGCCAACGCGATAGGCGCGGATCACCGGCAAATAAACCTTGCGCTGGCTATCGGTATCCAGGCCGCGCTCACGGGCGATTTGTTGGGCAGAGGTAGAGAGGTCCTGATGCTGCAGTTTTGGCAGATAACGAGCGCCGAAAATCAGGCTGACCAGGCCAATCAGGTAGGTCAGGGCGTAGCCCAGGCTCAGATGGTCTTGGGCTGCAAGCAGTGCCGGGCCGCTGGTGATGGTATTACGTAGCGTATCGCCTGCACCCACCAATACCGGTGTGGAGGTCATCGAACCGGCGAGCATACCGGCGGTAAGGCCGATATCCCAGTGGAACAGCTTACCGAGTCCGATGGCGATCACCATCGCTGAACCGACCATCACCAGCGCCAGCATGAAGTAGTTTTTGCCGTCGCGGAAAAAAATTGAGAAGAAATTGGGACCCGCTTCAACGCCGACGCAAAAAATAAACAGCATGAAACCGAGGCTTAACGCTTCGGTGTTAATGGCAAAGTGCTGCTGGCCAAGCAACAGCGAGACCACTAAAACGCCAATGGAATTACCGAGTTGAACGGAGCCAAGACGAACCTTTCCGAGGCAGAGCCCCAGGGCGAGTACCACAAACAGTAACAGGATGTAGTTACCGTTTAACAAACTTGCGACGTTTATGTTCACGGGGGATAACTTATTGTTTACCAGTAAGTTCTTGATAAAGAACACTATAAGAGTTAGATTCAGCCATAGAGTATATGGATAAAGCTTAGATAACAACCAACCATCGGAAGGCGATCCGAACCATCGAATGGCGGCGCTTATTCTAGTCGCTATCACGTATGACAGCCAGCATAAAGCTGTGTCGGCATACGTATTTAACCCTTTTTGACCAAGGAAAAAGTTCAGCCAGCGCTGTCGATTTCGGCTGTGTGTCGCAGGGTCGGTGCGATAGGCTGTGTTTTACGATGTAGTCAGCGGTCACATCGCGATATCCGTCATTTTCGGGTATGGAGGGGAGAGGTGGATGGTAAGTTATCGATACTGGGTGGGCATTTTTAGCTGTTTTCTACTGTTTAGTCTGGTTTTTCTGGGCCTGAAGAGCGGTGCCGTCGGCGTGACAGAATCCGAGCATCATGGTGAAACCGGCCTGCTGTTGTTTATTATTCCCGGTTTTATCGCCAGCTATTTGTCGAGCAAGCAGCGTATTCTGTGTCCCTTGCTTGGCGCACTGTGTGCGGTACCGCTGTGTTTACTCATTCGCCACTTTTGGTTGACCCCCGGCCATTCGTTTTGGCAGGAGTTAGCTTATGCGGTCAGCGCCGTATTCTGGTGTGTGTTGGGTGGGATGTTGTATTTATTAATGCGCATGGTGTTCCATGCGTGGCAACAGTTCTATCGGCAGCAAAAACCCTAATCGTAAAAAAGGCCACCTGAGTTCGGTGGCCTTTTTTGTTCGAGCTTGAAGCTTACTGGAACAGGTTCAGGTTTTCTTTGGCGTAGGCTTCAAAATCGGTGCAGCCGCCAATGTGGGTCTGATCGATAAAGATTTGCGGCACGGTTTCTACCGGTTTGCCCACGGTTTTTTCCAAATCGGCCTTGGTGATGCCTTCGGCGTGGATATCAACATAACGGAAGTTGAAATCGTCACGCTCTTCAGTCAATTTCTCTGCCAGCTCTTTAGCACGGACACAGTAAGGACAGCCCGGACGCCCGAAGATTACAGCAAACATGTAACACTCCTAGTCTGTTATTAATCATTAACCGTTATTGTAACGACATTCCTTCCGTCATAAAAAGACTTCAGTTGCGCAATCACTCACGTCATGGCGCTTACTATGCCCGTTGGCTGAGCTAAAAAAAAGCAGGATCTGCCTCTTGGTCTGATTTATAGAACCGATTAATCAACTAGAGCTGTTGCAGCGATGGCGAATTTACTACACTGGACACAGTGAGTCTGGAGAAAAAAATATGCGTTCATTCGGTGACTTACCGCGTTCTGTGCTGGTGCTTGAAGGATTGGGCATGGTGCTGTTGATACTCTCTTATCTGAGTATTCATGACTACGTCCGCTTACCGGGTATGCTGGCTTCGCAGCAGGCGGCGGTTGGCATGATCTTTCTAGGCGTCTTCATGATGGTTCCTGCAGCCGCGTTTTTGGTCTGGCGTGTGGTTCAAGGGTTCGGCCCGCTACTGCGCGGTGGCCAGCCGCCGCAGAACGATCGGCGTACCCCGCCAAAAGATAAACAAGACCAGGGACCGCAAGACTAAACGCGGCTATGGGGAATGCCTGCCAATGCAGGTGATAACGCCTTTAGGGGTGACGAGTGAAAATTGCCATTCTTTCGCGCGATGGTTCGCTGTACTCATGTAAAAGACTGCGTGAGGCTGCAGAGCAGCGTGGGCACCGTATCGATGTTATCGATCCGCAGTCTTGTTATATGAATATCAACCCGGCGGCACCGAGCATTCATTATCGTGGCCGCCGGTTGGAACATTACGATGCGGTGATCCCGCGTATTGGTTCCGCTATTACCTTTTATGGCACTGCCGTGCTGCGCCAGTTTGAACTGCTCGGCAGCTATCCACTCAATGAGTCAGTGGCCATTACCCGCGCGCGTGACAAACTGCGTTCGCTGCAACTGCTGGCGCGCCAGGGGATTGATCTGCCCATTACCGGCTTTGCGCATTCACCGGATGACACCGGTGATTTGATCGAACTGGTGGGCGGCGCACCGCTGGTGGTGAAGCTGGTTGAAGGGACGCAGGGGATCGGCGTGGTATTGGCCGAAACTCGCCAGGCGGCGGAGAGCGTGATCGACGCCTTTCGTGGCCTGAACGCCCATATCCTGGTGCAGGAGTATATCCGTGAAGCCAATGGCTGTGATATTCGCTGCCTGGTCGTCGGCGGCAGGGTCGTTGCAGCGATTGAACGTCAGGCAAAGCCTGGGGAGTTTCGCTCGAACCTGCACCGTGGTGGCACGGCTCGTAAAGTGCATATTACCGGCAAGGAACGCGCTACGGCGATCAAGGCCGTAGAGACGCTGGGGCTGGATGTTGCCGGGGTTGATATCCTCCGTGCCGATCGTGGCCCGCTGGTGATGGAGGTGAATGCGTCACCGGGGTTGGAAGGCGTTGAAACCACCACCGGGTTGGATATTGCCGGCATGATGATTGAGTACATTGAACAACGAGCCCGACCTGGCTTTCGTCTGAAATCTGGCGGATGAGAAATGGTGCTTTCCTCTGTTGCGCCAAGCGTATACGGGGGATAGCAGGTGCGGACATGTTGTGCGATGTGACCGTATTAGTGAATTAAGCGCCTTTGATCGTGGCATCTCGATTGAATATTCCGTAAGCTATGCGCCTTTTCATGTCATTGAACCCTGTGAGGCTGGTAATTTATGGATTCACTCATCGTCCCCGATTTGGCGTTATTACGACGTTGGTTGGATCAGTTGGGGATCTCGTTTTTTGAATGTGACTCTTGCCAGGCGTTACACCTGCCGCACATGCAAAACTTTGACGGCGTATTCGATGCCAAGCTCGATCTGGTGGATAACGTGATCCTGTTTTCCGCGTTGGCCGAAGTCAAGCCAACCGCACTGATCCCGCTGGTGGCCGATCTCAGTCAAATCAATGCCAGCTCGCTGACCATCAAGGCCTTTGTTGATATACAAGACGATAACTTGCCAAAGCTGATCGTTTGCCAGTCTTTGAGCATTGCCGTGGGCGTGGCCCATGAGCAGTTTGCCCACTTTATGCAACAGGGCGAAGAACAGATCTCGATGGTGATCCTGGAAGCCAGGGCGAACGATCTGCTGTTTATGGGTGATGAAGAAGAGAACCCGGCTACCGTAGCCAGCCAACCGATGCTGCATTAATCTTCGCTGTACATTATGTGTGCCGCAGATCTGGCGGCACGCAGCCCGGACTTTCCTCCACAACCAGATATTCTGCGTTTCTCCCCTGATTGCCAGATATTTCTCGTCTTTTAGGCCGTTATTGCCGCATCACATACAGACCCCGTGCATAATTAATCGATAAACGGCGTTTTTTACCCTGGAGGCTGGCACCGTCTGGCAACTCCGGTTATGCTGCTGATCTTGCTAAAGGCTCACGCTCCTGTTTGTGACCTCGTGGGCTGGCAGGTGAGAAAATCGCATGCAATCAACTGCATAGCTATTCACTCGCGATCGCAACGATTGCGCTCGGCTAATCAAAGGCGTTGTATCCTTTCAGGATACAAATTTACCCCTTGTTTTGGAGGAAGTTACGGATGGTCACCCAACGTAAAAAGTGGTTATCGGGTGTGGTTGGCGGCTTGCTGATGACGGCTTGCCTCACCGCGTCGGCCGCAGACAATACGCTGCACATCTACAATTGGTCCGACTACATTGCGCCGGATACCCTGGCCAAATTCCAGAAAGAAACCGGCATCAAAGTGGTGTATGACGTCTTTGATTCCAACGAGGTTCTGGAAGGCAAACTGATGGCGGGCAGCACCGGTTATGACTTGGTGGTTCCTTCCTCCAACTTCCTTGAGCGCCAGTCCAAAGCCGGTATTTTTGAAGCGCTGGACAAGAGCAAGATACCTAATTACAAAAACCTTGATCCCGAGATGCTGCAACTGGTTGCGCATAACGACAAGGAGAATAAGTACGGTATCCCTTACATGATGGTGACCACCGGCATTGGCTATAACGTCGATAAGGTCAAAGCGGTGCTGGGTAAAGATGCCCCGGTCGATAGCTGGGATCTGATCCTCAAGCCAGAAAACCTGGAGAAGCTGAAAAGCTGTGGTGTCTCCTTCCTGGATGCGCCAAGCGAAGTCTATGCCACCGTCTTGCACTATTTGGGTAAAGATCCTAACAGCACCAGTGCGGAAGATTACACCGGTGCGGCCAACGATCTGTTGATGAAGCTGCGGCCGAATATCCGCTATTTCCACTCGTCCCAGTACATCAACGATCTGGCTAACGGGGATATTTGCGTGGCCATTGGCTGGTCTGGCGATATCATGCAGGCTGCCAACCGTGCCAAGGAAGCCAAAAACGGCGTCAATGTGGCCTACTCCATTCCAAAAGAGGGGGCGCTGACCTACTTTGACATGTTTGCGATGCCAGCCGATGCCAAAAACAAAGATGCGGCCTACCAGTTCCTGAACTTCCTGCTCAAGCCAGAGGTGATCGCGGATATCAGCAATCACGTGTTTTATGCCAACGCGGTGAAAGACGCCACGCCGCTGGTGAATGCCGAGGTGCGTGATAACCCGAACGTTTACCCGCCGGCAGATATTCGCGCCAAACTGTACACGCTGAACGTACAGTCGCCAAAACTTGACCGTGTAGTTACGCGGGCATGGACTAAAGTTAAAAGCGGGAAGTAAATACCCGATTCTGATGATCGGCAGGCGGGGTTAACCCGCCTGCATTGCCATTTTGGGCCATGGCAATTGCTGTGGTTGTTCGTACTGCTTTAGCCGGAGAGCACCCCGATTGAACGACGTTATCCCTCGTCCGCTAGCCAAATCGCAGAAGGTGTTCACCCCTCTGCTGGAAATCCGTAACCTCACCAAAACCTTTGACGGCCAGAATGCGGTAGAAGACGTCAGCCTGACGATCTACAAGGGCGAAATCTTTGCGCTGTTGGGGCCTTCTGGCTGTGGAAAATCGACGTTGCTGCGCATGTTGGCCGGTTTTGAACAGCCGACGGAAGGGCAAATTGTCCTCGACGGTCAGGACATGTCCCACGTGCCGCCATACCAACGCCCGGTCAATATGATGTTCCAGTCCTATGCGCTGTTCCCCCATATGACGGTGGAGCAGAACATCGCGTTTGGCCTCAAGCAGGACAAAATGCCGCGCGCGGAAATCAACGAGCGCGTCACCGAAATGCTTACGCTAGTGCATATGCAGGAATACGCCAAGCGTAAGCCGCACCAGCTCTCCGGGGGGCAACGCCAGCGTGTGGCACTGGCACGTAGTTTGGCAAAACGACCAAAGCTGTTGCTGCTGGACGAACCGATGGGCGCGTTGGATAAAAAACTGCGCGATCGCATGCAGCTGGAAGTGGTCGATATCCTGGAGCGCGTGGGCGCGACCTGCGTCATGGTCACCCACGATCAGGAAGAAGCGATGACCATGGCTGGCCGTATCGCCATCATGAACCGCGGCAAGTTTGTGCAAATCGGTGAGCCGGAAGAGATCTACGAGCACCCGAACAGCCGTTTCAGCGCCGAGTTTATCGGTTCGGTCAACGTGTTCGATTGCGTGTTGCAGGAGCGGCGAGACGATGCATTGATCTTGCAAAGCCCCGGTTTACGGCATGCGCTTAAGGTCGATCCTGATTCATCGGTGGTAGACGGTGTGCCTATTCAGGTCGCTCTGCGCCCGGAAAAGATCATGCTGTGTGAGGAAGTGCCAGAAGACGGCTGCAACTTTGCGGTGGGTGAGGTGGTGAACATCGCCTATCTAGGCGATCTGTCAATCTACCACGTGAAGTTGCTTAGCGGGCAGATGATCAGTGCGCAGTTGCAGAACGGCCATCGCTTCCGCAAAGGCATGCCGACCTGGGGTGATGAAGTGCGCCTGTGTTGGGACACCGACAGCTGTGTGGTTCTGACGGTGTAGTTGAGAAAGTGAGGAGTAACTGTCATGACATTGCTTTCTGAACGTTCGCCGGAGCCTCCGGCAAGAGTACCCGGCCCGATTAAGGCGTTTATCCAACGTTTGCAGATGGCCCATGGCCGCAAACTGGTGATCGCGCTGCCGCTGCTGTGGTTGCTGCTACTGTTTATGCTGCCGTTCCTGATCGTGTTCAAGATCAGTCTGTCTGAGCTGGCTTTGGCGGTACCGCCTTATACCGATCTGATGAGTTGGGCAGACGGCAAACTCGATATTGCGCTGAACTTTGCCAACTACCTGCAACTGACCGATGACCCGTTATACATCGATGCCTATCTGCAATCCTTGCAGATCGCGGCGGTTTCAACGCTGTGCTGCCTGGTGATCGGCTATCCGCTGGCGTGGGCGGTGGCGCACAGTAAACCGTCGACCCGCAACATCCTGCTGCTGTTGGTGATCCTGCCTTCCTGGACGTCATTCCTGATCCGCGTGTATGCCTGGATGGGGATACTGAAGAACAACGGGGTGTTGAACAACTTCCTGATGTGGCTGGGGGTAATCGATCAGCCATTGGTGATCCTGCATACCAATCTGGCGGTATATATCGGCATCGTTTATTCCTATCTGCCGTTTATGGTGTTGCCAATTTATACCGCGCTGACGCGTCTTGATTACTCGCTGGTTGAAGCCTCGCTGGATCTGGGGGCCAAGCCGTTGAAAACCTTCTTCAGCGTGATCATGCCGTTAACGCGGGGCGGTATTATTGCCGGCTCGATGCTGGTGTTTATCCCGGCGGTGGGGGAGTTTGTGATCCCGGAACTGCTCGGCGGGCCAGACAGCATCATGATTGGCCGCGTGCTCTGGCAGGAGTTCTTCAATAACCGTGACTGGCCGGTCGCCTCGGCGGTTGCTACCGTGATGCTGCTGTTGCTGATTGTACCTATTCTCTGGTTCCACAAGCACCAGAACAAGGAAATGGGAGGGCAGGGATGAATAACTTGCCGGTAGTGCGCTCACCGTGGCGCATAGCGATTCTGGTGGTTGGTTTCACCTTCCTGTATGCACCGATGCTGATGCTGGTGATCTACTCGTTCAACAGCTCCAAGCTGGTTACCGTATGGGCGGGTTGGTCGTTCCGTTGGTATATCGAACTGTTCCATGATTCGGCGATGATCAGCGCGGTTGGTCTGAGCTTGACCATTGCGGCGGCTTCCGCCACGGCGGCGGTGATCCTCGGCACCATTGCCGCGATGGTGATGGTGCGCTTTGGGCGTTTCCGGGGGTCGACCGGGTTTGCCTTTATGCTCACCGCACCGCTGGTGATGCCAGACGTGATCACCGGTTTGTCGCTGCTGCTGCTGTTTGTGGCGATGGGGCATTCCTTTGGTTGGCCTTCTGAGCGTGGGATGTTTACCATCTGGTTGGCGCACGTCACCTTCTGTACTGCCTATGTGTCGGTCGTTATCAGTTCGCGCTTGCGTGAGCTGGATCGTTCGATCGAAGAGGCAGCGATGGATCTGGGTGCTACACCGCTGAAAGTGTTTTCCGTGATCACCTTGCCGATGATTGCCCCGGCGCTGATCTCGGGCTGGATGCTGGCGTTTACTCTCTCGTTGGACGATCTGGTGATTGCCAGCTTCGTGGCCGGGCCTGGGGCTACCACCTTGCCAATGCTGGTATTCTCCAGCGTGCGGATGGGGGTTAACCCGGAGATTAACGCCTTGGCGACGCTGATCCTGCTGGTGGTTGGGATCCTCGGGTTTATTGCCTGGTGGTTTATGGCGCGGGCGGAAAAACAGCGTGCGCGTGAGCTGCAAAGGGCCGCTCGTGGCTGATGCTGCTGACGATTAATCGAGCTTTAAGCGCCGCCTGACCAGGCGGCGTTTTATCTTCTACTGCCTGGTAAGTAAGTTTTTATCCGCGTTGGGTGGTACAATCTGCGCCCTCATTGGTCATCCTGATTTAACGGTTACTATTCATGCATTGCGCTTTGTACTCGGCGGGCACCTGCCGTTCCTGTCAGTGGCTGGAAAAACCTTATCCCCAGCAACTGGAAGAAAAACAACATCATCTGCAATCCTTGCTGGCGGATCGCGATGTCGCGCAGTGGTTGCAACCGGTGACGGGTGAACAGAGTGCATTTCGTAACAAGGCGAAAATGGTGGTCAGCGGTAGCGTTGAGCGGCCGTTGCTTGGCATGTTGCACCGTGATGGCACGCCGGTAGACCTGTGTGATTGCCCGTTGTATCCGGTCAGCTTTGCTCCAATTTTCGCGGTATTAAAAGACTTTATCCCTCGCGCCGGGTTAACGCCTTATAACGTGGCGCGCAAACGTGGCGAACTGAAATATTTACTACTGACGGAAAGTACCTTCAGCGGCGGCCTGATGCTGCGCTTTGTACTGCGTTCCGAAAGCAAGCTGGCGCAACTGCGTGCGGCCTTGCCTTGGTTACAAGAACAGTTGCCGCAGTTGAAGGTGATCGCCGCCAATATTCAGCCAGTACACATGGCGATCATGGAAGGTGAGCATGAAATCCCGCTGACCGAACAGCAGGCGCTGGAAGAGCGATTCAACCAGGTGCCGTTATACATTCGCCCGCAGAGCTTTTTTCAAACCAATCCGCAGGTGGCCAGCCAGCTGTATGCCACCGCACGGGATTGGGTACGGGCGCTAGGTATCGCCAGCATGTGGGATCTGTTCTGTGGCGTTGGCGGCTTCGGGTTGCATTGCGCACAGCCGCAAACCAGGCTGACCGGCATTGAAATCAGCGCCGAGGCGATAGCCTGTGCCAAACAGTCCGCGAAAACCCTCGGCTTGCAGCAGGTGGATTTCCAGGCGCTGGATTCGACCCGATTTGCCACCGCCGAGGGAGAGGTTCCTGAGTTGGTCTTGGTGAACCCGCCGCGCCGGGGGATTGGCAACGAGCTGTGTGATTATCTCAACCGCATGGCGCCGGGTTATATTCTTTATTCCAGCTGTAATGCGTTAAGTATGGCGAAGGATTTAGCGATGCTGCCGGATTACCGCGTTGAACGTGTACAGCTATTTGATATGTTCCCGCATACTGCCCATTACGAAGTGTTGACGCTACTGGTGCGGAAATAATGGCCCTCCAGTGAGGGCCAGTAGTCTAGCGGAGGGTATTACTGTGGGAACCACTTATCGTTGATTGCCTTGTAGGTCCCATCCGCCTTGATCGCGTCCAGCGCAGCATTCAGCTTGGCCAGTAGTGCCTGATTGTCCGGGCGTACGGCAATGCCCAGGCCGGTGCCAAAGTACTGCGCATCGGTTACGTGCTCGCCTACGGCAGCCAGTTCCGGGTTATTCTTCAGCCATTCATTAACCACCGCAGTGTCACCGAACACGCCATCGATACGGCCATTCTTCAACTCCAGCACGGCGTTTTGGTAGCTGTCATAAGACACGGTATTGATTTCCGGGTGCTTGTCCTGCATGTATTTTTGATGCGTGGTGCCGTTTTCCATCCCCAGCTTTTTGCCTTTCAAATCCGCCAGCGTAGTGAACTTGCCTTTCTGAGCAATGACGATAGCC
Source organism: Serratia sp. JSRIV004 (assembly GCF_019968705.1). NCBI lineage: Bacteria > Pseudomonadati > Pseudomonadota > Gammaproteobacteria > Enterobacterales > Yersiniaceae > Serratia > Serratia sp. JSRIV004. The sequence goes on from NZ_CP074140.1 coordinate 2,262,231, forward strand.
GAGTTGGCATAATAGGGCTGGGTAAAGGTTACCTGCTTGCTACGCTCTGGTGTGATGTCCATACCGGAAATCACCGCGTCATATTTTTTAAATTTCAGCGCGGCGATCAGGCTGTCAAAGGCCTGGTTGGTAAAGGTGCAGTCGGCCTGCATTTGCTTGCACAAGGCCTTGGCCAAATCGATATCAAAACCGACGATCTGGTTATTGGCATCCAGAGATTCAAACGGCGGGTAGGTCGCTGAAGAGGCGAAACGGATGGTGTCTGCGGCGGCAGCGTTAAAGGTGATCCCGGCGAGAAGGGTGGCGGCAAGTAACAGCTTTTTCATCGGTACGGCTCCTGTCGTAAATTTGATTGTTGTCTCGCCACCTTTTTTTCTGACAACGCCCCAAGGGCATTGTGAGTGGCTATGCCGATAACAATGCCATTTAGTGAATGACTATGCAATATAAATGACTGGAAAATTATTTTCGGTCATAAAAAAGCCCTGCGTAAGGCAGGGCTAGTTCAGCGAGGCTTGATTCAATTACGACGTTCAAAAGCCAAAGCGCGGCGTTCAACCAAACGCATCAATAACGTCAGCAGGCCATTCACGCACAGATACACAATGCCAGCGGCACCGAACACCATCACGTCATAAGTCCGGCCGTACATCAGTTGGCTATAGCCCATCACTTCCATCAGCGTAATGGTATAGGCAAGCGAGGTGCTCTTGAACACCAGAACCACTTCGTTGGAGTAGGATGACAAGGCACGTTTGAAGGCATACGGCAGCAGAATACGCAGCGTTTGCTTACGTGACATGCCCAGCGCTTCACAGGATTGCCATTGGCCCGCCGGGATAGCGCGTACCGCCCCATGGAACAGCAGGGTGGTGTAGGCCGCACTGTTCAGCGCCAAGGCAATCATCGCGCAGAGCCAAGGTTGCGACAGCAGGTTCCACAACCAGGGATATTCACGGATTGACGGGAACTGGCCAGGGCCGTAGTAAATCAGGAAGATCTGTACCAGCAACGGCGTACCGGTGAACAACGTAATATAGACCTTCACCAACTGCGTTAGCACCGGGGTTTTTAACGTCAGGATCACCGTCAGCACCAGCGACATCAGCAAGGCAACAATCAGTGCGACGATCGTCAGCGACAGGCTGGTATGCAAGCCTTTGAGGATTTCGGGGATGAATTCAAGCATCAGGCAGGCCCCCGCTCAAAACGCGTGGTGCGCAGCTCGATCCGCTTAAGGATGTACTGGCTCAGCAGGGTGATAACCAAATAGATTGCTGCCGCAATCACATACCAGGTAAACGGCTCCTGAGTGCGGGTGGCAATGCTTTTGGTCTGCAACATCAAATCGTTAACGCTAATCAACGACACCAGCGCGGTATCTTTCAGCAGCACAAGCCACTGGTTGCCCAGCCCCGGCAGCGCGTGACGCCACATTTGCGGCATGATCAAGCGGAAGAAGATAGCCGTCTTGCTTAGCCCGAGAGCCTGGCCGGATTCCCACTGACCCAGTGGCACCGCTTTCAGTGCCCCACGCAGCGTTTGCGACGCGTAGGCAGAATAGAGCAGGGCCAGGGCGATAACGCCGCACAGGAACGGGCTGACTTCGAAATTGTCGATGGACAGTTGCACCGGTAACTGGAACAGGCCGAAGTTCAGGACGAAGCCGTCGGACAGCATCATCAGCAGCTGTGAGGAGCCAAAGTAGATAAACAGCACTACCAGAATTTCTGGCAAGCCGCGCAGCAGGGTCACCCAGGCGGTGCCGAGCCAACTGACCGCTTTCCAGCGGGATGACTCCCAGACGGCAAACAGCATCGCCAGGATCAGGCCGAGGATCAGGGCACAAACTGCAAGGCCGACGGTCATCCCGGCGGCGCTAGCTAAAGGTTGGATTTCATTCATGGATGATGATTACTGCTGGAACCATTTTTTGTAGATGGTTTCGTAAGTCCCATCCTGCTTGATTTTATCCAGGGCGGCGTTGAATTTGCCCTGCAGTTCGGTATTTTGCAGGCGCATGGCAATGCCCAGACCGCTACCGAAGTAGTCTTTATCGGTCACTTTATCGCCCACGGCGGTCAGCGCAGCGTTTTCTTTCAGCCACTCGTTAACCACGGCGGTATCGCCGAACACCGCATCAACACGGCCATTTTTCAGATCCAGAATGGCATTCTGGTAGCTGTCGTAGCCCACGGTGGTGATTTCCGGGTGTTTATCGGTCAGGAATTTCTGGTGCGTGGTGCCGTTTTGCACGCCAACGCGTTTGCCTTTCAGCGCGGCCACGTCGGCCACTTTGCCTTTCTCGGCAATAAACAGGGCCGAGTTATCGTAGTAAGGCTTGCTGAACAGCACCTGCTTTTCGCGCTCAGGGGTGATATCCATACCGGCCATCACGGCATCGAAACGCTTGAATTTCAGGCTTGGGATCAGGCTGTCGAAGCCTTGGTTAGTAAAGGTACACTCGGCCTGCATCTCTTTACACAGAGCGTTGGCCAGATCGACGTCGAAGCCCTGGATTTTGTTATCCGCCGCGACGAATTCGAACGGAGGGTAGGAAGCTTCGGTAGCGAAACGAATAGTTTCGGCTGCTGAGGCAGAAACGCTGATGCCAGCCAGAACGGCGGCGATTAGTAGTTTTTTCATCGCAAACTCCCTGAGAACAGCAAATATCGCTATTAGTGTGATAAGTAATTGGCAAACTCTACGGTTTGCGGTTGTGCAAAGTGGCTGGCATCGCCCTGTTCGACGATATGGCCATTTTCCATATAGACCACGCGGCTGGCGGTTTTACGCGCGACTTCAACCTCATGGGTGACGATCACCTGAGTAATACCGGTGCCCGCCAACTCGCGAATGATGCTGACGATCTGTGCGGTAATTTCCGGATCCAGTGCGGCCGTAGGTTCATCGAACAGCAGCACCTGAGGTTCCATCATCAGCGCACGGGCAATGGCTACGCGCTGTTGTTGGCCACCGGAGAGATGCAGTGGGAAACGGTCGGCAAAATCGGTCAGGCGTAACCGGGTCAGCAACTTGTCGGCACGCGCCATCGCTTGTGCCTTGGTCAGGCCAAGTACGCGGCAGGGCGCTTCGATCAGGTTTTGCAACACGGTCAGATGTGGCCAGAGATTGTACTGCTGGAACACCATGCCCACGTTTTGGCGCAGTTCGCGGATGGATTTCTCCCCCGGTGACTGTTTAAAGTCGAACTGATTGCCCGCGATTTGCAGGTGGCCAGAGCGTGGCATTTCCAGCAGGTTAAGCACCCGCAGCAGTGAACTCTTACCCGCGCCGCTTGGACCAAGCAGCACCAGAGTCTCGCCGGCAGGGCAATCCAGTGTAATGTTAAACAGCGCCTGATGTGCGCCATAAAAGCAGTTGATATCTTTTAGTTGAATACTCATGCGCTGAAATTGAATAGACATTGATGCCGGGAATGGTAACTTCCACAGAATACTTATGCAATCTTTGTGAGTTAAAATTTATTAGTACGTCGCAGAATGACTAAATAATAGCAGAAGATACCGTGAGCGCTGGCGGAATGGCGGATTTGTCGCGCACACTGTGAGATAGCTAGCTATTTTTCTCAGGGCGATGGAATTTTGAGCATTTCTGAGGGGGGAATTGGCAACCGGGAAGGTGATACACCCGGCTGCCATCTTGGTGTTACTGGTTCTCAAGAACCTGACGCAGCGTACCGCTGGCGGCATGCGGCGGGATGTTGAGGAAGCGGATGTCGTCAACTACCCAGCAGGTGCCTTCACGGACCATCAGCACTTCGTCCTGCCAGTTGATTGTGTTGGCACCTTCATTCTGGTGGGTCAGCTGTACACGCAGCGGGATGTTTTTGGCATCGGTGTTAGGAATGGTGGAGGCGCTGGCAACCGATGCGCTGGTTGGCCCCTGGGCATTGCCAGAGAACAGATCGCCGGTGATGGCGTGTTTGCCAGGGTGCTGAGCGGCACTGACCAGATCCTGATACAGCACCTGGCTCAGGTAAGGCTGCAACTGTGCCAGACGGCTGCTGTCCGGCAGAGCGGTGCTTGGGCCTTGCTGAATGCGCAGGTCATAGAATTTCTGGGCTACCGTATCCGGGCCACCGTCCACGCAGGCGCCAGTGCGGACGCCAACATCCTTAAAGGCCGGTTCGACGTTGGTACAGGCGCTTAAGAACAGGGCCAAGGGTAAAACAACAGCAAGCGTTTTTGTTTTCATCTCATAACCTTATGTAAAAGTCTCTCAACCATGAAGACCGAAAACCACGGGACTAGCCTACAGTATAAAGGCGTTTTTGGTCCTTGCATTGGTGCTGTGTGCCATTGTGACACAGAACATCCGCTTAAATTAGCTGTCCTACCACAGCAATGATTTGATTTTATAAGGAGTTCTTGATGCAATTGTCCACTACCCACACCCTGGAAGGGTTTACCATCACCGAATATTGCGGCGTAGTTACCGGCGAGGCGATTCTGGGTGCCAATATTTTCCGCGATTTTTTTGCTGGTGTGCGTGATATCGTTGGTGGCCGTTCCGGTGCCTACGAGAAAGAGCTGCGCAAGGCACGTCAGCTGGCCTTTCAGGAGATGCAGGAGCAGGCCAAAGAACTGGGGGCTAACGCGGTAGTCGGCATCGATATCGATTATCAAACCGTGGGTAAAGATAGCACCATGCTGATGGTCAGCGTCAGTGGCACCGCGGTAAAAGTCAGCCGCTAAACGGGGATAACGTGAGATAACCAGGAAGTGAAATGAAAAATACCGAGCAGGGAAGCAGTGAACTGCAACTGAAAATCAGCCAACTAACCCAGGTGATGACCTGGTTGCTGATTGGGGGAGCCGCCACGCTGGGAAGGGTGTTGTTTAGTTTCTTTAGCGGCGAGTTCGATCCCATTTATGATTCGATTGAAGGCGCGCTAGGGGCGTCCTGCCTGGCGTCGTGGGGCAAGTGTTATTACGATAGACGCAAGCTGATGCAAACCTTGCAAGCGGCTGAGACTGTACCAGACTCGGTCATCCCCTGATGGCGGCGCATCACTGCGGAAAGGAGCATACTGTGGCCAAGTGGTTGTGGATCGCCGCCATTGGCGTTTTGACGGGGTGCCAACAGCAATCCACCAGCACGCTGGTGGATCACGGTAGCTATCAGTTGGAAACCCTGCATCAGGCACCGGGGGCCGATCAGCGTATTCGTTTCCTGGTGATGCATTACACCGCAGAAGACTTTCACTCCTCGCTGAAAACGCTGACGGACGAGCACGTCAGCGCCCATTACTTGCTGCCCGCCCATCCGCCACTGCAGGGCGGTAAACCGGTGGCGTATCAACTGGTGCCCGAAGAGCTGCGAGCTTGGCATGCGGGTGCCAGCAACTGGCGTGGGCGTACCAATTTGAACGATACCTCGATCGGTATTGAGATCGTCAACCGGGGCTTTACGCGTAACTTGCTGGAGACAGACTGGCAGCCTTATACGCCAGAGCAAATTGCGTTACTGATCCAACTTAGCCGCGATATTGTACAGCGTTACGCGCTGCAACCGACGGACGTCGTAGGGCATAGCGATATCGCCCCGCAGCGCAAACAGGATCCTGGTCCACTCTTCCCATGGCAACAGCTGGCGCAGGCAGGTATTGGTGCCTGGCCGGAAGAGCGGGAGGTGGAACGTTACCTGGCAGGCCGTGATAAGCATGAGCCGGTGGCGATGGCATCACTGTTGGAAAAGCTGGCGCGCTACGGCTATGGCGTTGATCCTACATGGGATGCCAAGCAGCAGCGGAATCTGGTAGCGGCGTTTCAGATGCATTTCCGGCCCAGCGATTATCGCGGTGAGCCAGATGCAGAAAGCGAGGCGATTATAGAGGCGTTGCTAAGCAAATACGGAGCTATGCGCTAACGCCAAAAGAAATGCCCTCACGCTCTCCCACAGTGGATCGTTCGAGTTTGCTGAGATTATCTTTTTACTACCAAATGTGCAGGGACTAACAGCTCCCTCTCCCTGTGGGAGAGGGTTGGGGTGAGGGGTTAGTTATAGCCCGTGCAGATTACCGTGCTCTTTCAACCAGCGAGCGGTACGGCTAATGCCTTCTTCAAGCGAAACCACGGGTTGATAACCCAGTTCCTGCTGTGCGCGAGTGGTGTTCAGCGTCAGATCGAAATTGAGCTTGGCGACGCTGTAATGGGTCAACACGGGTTCTTTATCGCTTTTACTGCCCAGCTTTTCCATGCCACGAGCCATCATATCGAGCATCGGGTAGGGCACCGAGCGGATGCGGCACTTCATGCCCAACTCATCGATCAGCTGTTGCAGCACGGTGCGTAGCGTGCAGGCTTGCTGGTTGGAGATGTTGTAGGCCCGGCCAGAAGGAGTCTCTTCCTTCACTGTGGCCAGCCACATGGCGTGTACCGCATTATCCAGATAGGTCATATCGACCAGTGCATCCCCGCCACGCGGTAGCAGCAGGCTACCGTAATGTTTGATCATATGCAGCAGGCGCGGCAGCATGATTTTGTCGTGTGGGCCAAATAGACCCTGTGGGCGCAGGATGGTGAAATGGGTTTGCGGGTTGGACAGCGCCAACTGTTGCACCACCTGTTCTCCGGCGGCCTTGCTGCGGGCAAACTCGTTGGCATAACGAATCGGGCGGAAGTCTTCATCCACATTGCGGTGATGATGATAATCAAAGTAAATCGCCGGCGACGAAATATGAATGAACCGTTCTACACCGTAGGCCGCAGCCCATTCCCCCAAACGACGGGTAGCGCGGACGTTGGCCAGTTCGAAGGCTTCTTCCGTGCCCCATGGGGAAGTGAAACCGGAGCAGTGCCACAGCACGTCGACATCCGCCAGCATAGCTTTGGCCTGTGAAGAGATCAGGTTGGTGAGATCGGCATGGATGAATTCGGCACCCATTTTTTCCAGCAGGCAACCCATGGCCTGATTGCGCCCGGTGGCACGTACTTTTATGCCTTGGCGGCGGAGATATTCAACGGCGTTACGGCCTAACCCACTGGTTGCACCGGTGACCAATACCTTCATAACTCACTCTGTTCTCACCAAAAATCAGGATGCTGAGGGCGTTTTAGCGCGCCCCAGCAAATAAGGTGCCATTCTTTCGTGATTTTGTGCGCTATGCAATGAGAAAGGACCTAACCGCAGCAGCAAACTGTGCGGTTGATCGAGAATTCGACTAATGAGGACGCTGGTTATCGTACTCTTCGGCCAATTGGGCAATCCGTTTGGCCATGCCACGGAAAATAAACAGGTGGGCAGGCATCATGACAAACCAGTATAACAGCCCGCTGAAACCGGCAGGATGCCACCAGGCGCGGACATCGAGTTGGCGGCGATCGCCCAGGTCTTTGATGCTGAAGGTCAGGCGGCCAAGCCCCGGAGCTTTCATCCCGAACATCAATGCCAGCTGCCGTAATGGCTTCTTGGTGATCACCTTCCAGCCATCGACCAGATCGCCGATTTCCAGGGTGTCACGCTGCGGTCGGCCATAAACGACGCCGTTGCCGATCATATCGTCCATGCGGGCGCGGATTTGCCACAGAATGTTGGCGTAGAAGTATCCCTCTTTACCACCCAACTGCTGCACAACGTGCCATAGCGCTTCGCTGGAAGCCTGGGTATCCACCTCACAGCCTGCATGTTTGGGGTAGAAACCATAACCGGGGCGCCAGCGGGCTCGGGCTTCAGGATCGTAACCCCAGTCGGCAGAGTCGACCACCTCGTCTTCGCGGCGTAGCGTTTCCTTCACGGCCTCATCAAAGGTTTGTAGTGGCTGTGGGATCAAGGCTTGCAGCGGTTTGCCATCGGCAGGTAAGTCATGGTTCAGCCCCTGAATGAGCGCGCTGGCAATCGAGGTTGGCACAGAGGTGATCATGCTGATAAACCATACCGAGATAAAGCGTGTCGGCAGCGGCACCGGGATCAGCCAGCGCTTTTTGCCGCTGATCTTGATAAAGCGCTCGAACAGGGTTTGGTAACTGATGTACTCCGGCCCGGCCACGTCAAAAATCCGGTTTTCCTGCGCCGGATGTTGCAGTAGCTCGGTCAGGTAAGTGAGCAGGTTATCCAGTGCGACCGGGGACGATTTTGACCGCACCCAACGCGGTGGCGTCAGGATCGGCAGGTTATAGACCATATCGCGCATAATCTCGAACGCGGCTGAACCAGGGCCAACCACGATACTGGCGCGCAATTCGGTGACGGGAATGCCGCTTTGACGCAGGATTTCGCCGGTCAGTTTACGGGCGATGAGGTGGGGGGAGCTATTGCCCTCTGGTTGCAGTGCGCCAAGGAAAATAACCTGTTTAACGTTGGATCCTCGCAAGGCATCGCGCAGGTTCTCCGCCGCCTGGCGTTCCTTTTCGATAAAATCATCGCCATCGCCCATGCCGTGGATCAGGTAGTAAACGGCATCGATCTGCCATAGCGCCGCCGTTAGCGTTTCTGGGCGATAGACATCCACGTAGCGGCAGCTTACGTGCGGCCAGTTTTGCTCTTCCAACCATTCTATACGGCGTGCTGCGGCGGTGATTTCGTGGCCCTGCTCGGTCAAACGGGGGATCAGGTGTTGGCCAATATAACCGCTGGCTCCAAGAACCAGAATACGTTGGGAGGTCATTGCGCTGCCTTAGTTTATTGATGTTAATGTGAGCATGAACGACAGGATGCCAAATTAGCGGGATAAATGCACTTTATGTATGGGTATCAATGGTTGCATCTGCACGGAGGGCGGTTCACACTACGCGGCGATCAAGCAACGAGCCCATGCCCGATGAAAATCAATTCCCTGTGTTATTTGCTGCTGCTAATTGCTCTGGCTGGCAGCCTGTGTTTTCCCGCTCCGCTGTGGACGTGGTTGCTGCTGGTAAACTTGCTGACCCTGCTGATCTACGGAGCTGATAAGCTGGCCGCCTGCAAAAGTTGGCAACGGGTGCCGGAAATCACCCTGCTGCTGTTCGGCGTGCTGGGCGGTTGGATAGGGGCCATTATCGGGCAACGGATGTTCCGTCATAAAACACAGAAACAGCCGTTCAAAACCTATTTTATTCTCAGCGTAGTGCTGAACCTGCTGCTGATACTGGTTGTGGGTTACTGGCTCTATGGCCGGATGGTGGTTTGAGTTACCGCACTATGCGTCATTAAACGGGCGCCGCATGCGCCGCCCGTTGTCAACAATCTACGTTAAGGTTTCTTCTCGCCAACGACCACCGGTGCATATTCAACCGGCACCCACGCATAACCTTTGCCTTCGACGCGTACGTGGCCCAGGCCAGGGAACGGTAAGTGCGCTCCGCCAACCCACAGCTTGTTTTCAGCCGCATCGGCAAACACCTTCTGCCGGGTAGCGATCGCCTGTTTGGAGTCCGTGTCAAAGTCCACCGCGACTTCAGGTTTGGCAAACTGCAAAGAGTGGCTGTGGACGATATCCCCCCACAACAGCAGTTTCTGGCCGCCGGAGCTGAACAGGTAAGAGGTATGCCCAGGCGTATGGCCCGGTGTCGCTATCACTTCCAACCCAGGAAGTAACTGCTCCCCAGGGCTGTACAATTTCAGCTTGCCCTGTTCGGCATAAGGGGCCACTGCGTCCTGGGCCATTTTGAACATCGGCTGCGCGTCTTTCGGGGCTTTGGACGCTATCTTTTTACTCAGCCAATAATCGCCATCGGCCTTGGAGGCATAGACAGTAGCGTTAGGGAAGGCGGCTTTGCCCTGATCGGTGATGCCGCAGGCGTGATCGGGATGCAGATGCGTCAGCAATATCATATCAACCTGCTCTGGCTGATAACCTGCCGCGCGCAGGTTGTTTTTGATAGCCCCCAAGGTTGGTCCAAAACACTGCGAGGTACCGGCATCGACCAAAACCAGATGCGTACCGGTATTCACCAGAAACGCGTTAACCGCCGTCTGTATGCCTGACTTACTGTCGGTGAACATGCGGGCGAACAGCTTTTGCATATCCGGCTCACTGACGCCATGGAACAGCTTGGTCGCAAGGTGGGTATAACCGTCATACAGCGCTGTCACCTCCAGGTTACCCAACATCATGCGGTAATAGCCGGGAGCCTGTGTCTGCTGTTGGGCCGGTGCCGGGGTGGCGCTGGCTGGCAAGGTAAACATCATTCCACTGCTAGCGAGGGTGAGAGCTAATAACGTCTGGCGCAATTTATGACTCATAGATGATATCCCTTCAGGTTTTGAAACTAGGCTGAGATAACGGGTTTGGCGAGAACCGGGAAGCGGGGCCTCCCGGTGTTACTGCAAAAAAATCAAGCGTGCTGCTGCAAGAACTCCCGCCATAGATCGACGACTTTTTGCAGATCCTGGCGGCTAACGTTCAGATGCGTCAGGATACGGGTTAACGGCCCGGCGCTGATCAACACACCACGTTCGCGCATCCAGGGGCCGAGCTTGGCCGCCAGCTCCGGGGATTGGCGTAGGTACAGCACGTTGGTTTGTGCGCCCGGTTCGGCAATATCCACGCCAATGTCACGTAGCTGTTGTTCGAGCCATTTGGCGTTGTCATGATCTTCTTTCAGCCGCTCGACATTGTGCTCCAGCGCATAGAGCCCGGCCGCCGCCAGAATACCGGCCTGGCGCATTCCGCCACCGGTCATCTTACGCCAGCGGTTGGCACGTTGAATAAATTCTTTGCTACCGCATAGCAGGGAGCCGACCGGTGCACCCAGGCCTTTCGACAGGCAAATAGTGAAGGTGTCGCAATACTGGGCAAGGGTTTTCAGCGGTACGTTAAGCGCTACCGCCGCGTTGAAAATACGCGCGCCGTCAATGTGCAGAGCCAGTTTGTGCTCACGAGTGAACTGCCAGGCCTGTTGCAGATATTCCAGCGGCAGCACGCGGCCGCTGATGGTATTCTCCAGACTCAGCAGACGAGTCTTGGCAAAGTGAATATCATCGGGTTTGATGGCGGCGGCGACTTTATCCAACGGCAGCGTGCCATCGGGATTGGCTTCGATCGGCTGCGGCTGAATGCTGCCCAGCACGGCGGCGCCACCGGCTTCATATTTGTAGTTATGCGCCTGCTGGCCAACGATATATTCCTCACCACGCTGGCAATGGCTCAGCAGGGCTACCAGGTTGGCCTGGGTACCAGTGGGCAGGAATAATGCCGCCTCTTTGCCAGAGAGCCTGACCGCTTCGGCCTGAAGGGCATTGACGGTGGGATCGTCGCCATACACGTCGTCGCCGACGTCAGCCTGCGCCATGGCGGTGCGCATCTCTGCGCTAGGTTGGGTAACGGTGTCACTGCGTAAATCGATAAGCATACGGGTCCTTGGTAGCCAATGAGGAAGAGGCTTTCATCATAACCGGATTGGCGCAGGGCAAAAGCGGAAAATGCAGGGGACAACCAACTTCATTGCCCCCAGAAGCGATTAGCGCAGCCAGTTGGTTTTAGCCAGTTCGACAACTTCATCACCCCGGCCATTGATGATGGCGCGCAGCATATACAGGCTGAACCCTTTAGCCTGTTCGAATTTAATCTGCGGCGGCATCGCCAGCTCTTGTTTGGCCGTGACCACGTCGAGCAAGGCCGGGCCAGGATGGGCTAGCATTTCCTGCAATGCCGCGTCCAGCTCGGAGGCCTTTTCTACCCGAATGCCTTTGATGCCTGCCGCATTGGCGATAGCGGCAAAGTCCGGGTTGTGCAGATCGGTGCCGTCGGTAAGGTAGCCACCGGCCTTCATCTCCATTGCCACAAAGCCCAGCACGCTGTTATTGAATACCACCACCTTGACCGGCAGCTGCAACTGGGCCAGCGACAGAAAATCCCCCATCAGCATGGTGAAGCCACCGTCACCGCACATGGCGATCACTTGCTTATCCGGTTCGGTGGCCTGGGCACCAATCGCCTGCGGCATGGCGTTGGCCATTGAGCCATGGTTGAACGAACCGAGCAGGCGGCGTTTGCCGTTCATTTTCAAATACCGAGCCGCCCACACCGTCGGCGTGCCGACATCGCAGGTGAAGATGGCGTCATCCGTGGCTGAGTTGCTGATTTGCTGTGCCAGATATTGTGGGTGGATCGGCTGGTCATCGTTGGCGGTTGCCAACCCGTCAAGATCTTTACGCGCTTCCCGGTAATGCTCCAGCGCTTTATCCAGGAACTTGCGGTCGCTCTTGGCTTGCAGCTGCGGCAGCAAGGCGCTGAGCGTCGTTTTGATATCGCCCATTAGCGCCATATTAACCGGACAATGAGCGCCGATGCTGCCGGGGTTGATATCGATCTGAATGATATTGGCATTGCCAGGATAAAACGCCCGATAAGGGAACTGAGTGCCTAGCAGCACCAAGGTATCCGCGTTCATCATGGCGTGGTAGCCGGAGGAGAAACCGATCAGCCCGGTCATGCCGACGCTGTAAGGGTTATCCCATTCGATGTGCTCTTTACCGCGTAGGGCGTGCACAATCGGGGCCTGCAGCAGTTCGGCCAGTTTGACGACTTCGTCATGCGATCCGGCGCAACCGCTGCCGCACATCAGGGTGATATTTTTGGCGCTGTTCAGCGTTTCTGCCAGCTTTTGTAGTTCGCTCATCGGTGGCTGCATCAGTGGGTGCGCAGGCGTATGCCACACCATGCTGGCATCTTCTGGCGCCATTTGCAGGGCGACATCTCCAGGCAGCACGATCACTGAGACACCCCGGTTGAGGATCGCTTTGCGCATGGCGATCTCAAGCACTCGCGGCAGTTGCTCTGGATTGGAAACCAGCTCGCAGTAGTGGCTGCATTCGCGGAACAGCTCTTGTGGGTGAGTCTCCTGGAAGTAGCCGCTGCCGATCTCGCTGGAAGGAATATGGGCGGCGATAGCCAGCACCGGGACGTGATTGCGGTGGCAATCGAACAGGCCGTTGATCAGGTGCAGGTTGCCCGGGCCGCAGGAGCCTGCGCAGACCGCCAGTTGGCCGGTGAGCTGCGCTTCGGCACCGGCGGCAAAGGCGGCGACTTCTTCGTGGCGGGTGCCCATCCAGGCGATGGTTCCCATCCTGTGCAGGCTGTCACTCAGGCCGTTGAGCGAATCGCCGGTGACGCCCCAGATCCGTTTTACCCCGGCCTGTTCCAACGTTTTGGCGATCAGCGTGGCTACTGTTTGCTTCATAGTTCCTCCAGTCATTATCCAAAATGAGGGGTACTCGCCCGATTAAAGGCAAACAGAAAGTGTAGAAGGGCATCAGGGAATACGCTTACCGATATGTGCCCCATCGGGAAGATGGGGCAAAGCTTCAGGCGAGGGTGACGTCACTTTGTAGCTGACAGCTACAGGCTAGCACGTAACCCTGCTCGATTTCCGCCGGGGTTAACGTCATGGTGCTGGTGGTGGTGTATTGGCCGTCGATAATACGGGTTTTGCACGAGCCGCAAACGCCAGCCCGGCAGGCGGCATTGACCGGTAATTTATGGGCTTCTAAAGCGGCGAGCAAGGTGCTGCCGACCGGTACGCGGAATTCACGCAGCGGCTGACCGATGCGCAATGTTAATTGTTCGTTTTTCCCATCATCCAGCTTTGCCGAGGTGTGGAACTGTTCCTGATGGAAGTTGGCAGCGGGGACACCGAGCGCCAGACAAAGCTGCTCAACCTGTTGCATGTAAGGGGCAGGGCCGCAAGTCATCACGATGCGTGAGCTGATGTCCGGCGCGGCCTGTTGCAGCACCTGTTCATTGATGCGGCCAGACAGGAAGCCGGGCTGTGCATCCTGCTCAGCCATCAATGTCAGTTGCAATTGCGGATGGGCGGCGCATAGCCGTTGCCACTGTTCGGCAAAAATCACATCGGCCGGGGTGCGGACGTTAAAGATCACCCGGATATCGCATTGCGGCTTGTTCACCACCAGCCAGCGGCACATCGACATGATCGGCGTGACGCCACAGCCGGCAGCCAGCATCAGGTAGCGATCGCTGGGGTGTTGCACGCAGCTGAATTCTCCCTGGGCGTCTGATAACCAGAGCGTTTGGCCAGGTTTGACCTCTTGCGTCAGCCAGCGTGAGCCGAGGCCATCCGCCAGACAACGTACGCTGATGCTGATAAAAGGACTCAGGCCGGGCGAAGAGGAGAGGGTATAGGCTCGCAGCGTGTCTGCACTGTCGCGAATGCTGACCAATGCAAACTGACCGGGCTGATAAGGATAAAAGTCGTTATTGATCAGGTTCAGCGTCCAGACGTCGGCGGTTTCCTGTTGCAGCGAGTGCACCTGCATCGGGTTGGGGCAAAGTGGGCTGGGTTGGCTCATGGGGCACCTCAAAACAAACGGGGCCGCCGCGATGGGCAGCCCCGGAACAACGGCCTTAGCCGAGAAGGGTTTGCATATCCTGCTCTACGGTGGTGACCGAACGCAGGCCGAATTTTTCATTCAGCACCGCCAACAGATTGTCGGTCAGGAAGGCCGGGGCGCTTGGGCCGGTGACGATATTTTTCACCCCTAGCGACAGCAGCGTCAGCAGAATGACGATCGCTTTCTGCTCGAACCACGACAGCACCAGGCTGAGCGGCAGATCGTTGACCGTGCCACCGACTTTCTCGGCGAGTTTGACCGCCAGCATCACGGCGGAGTAGGCATCGTTACATTGGCCAACGTCCAGCAGGCGCGGTAGCCCTTCCAGCGTGCCGAAGTCCAGCTTGTTGAAGCGGTATTTACCGCACCCCAGCGTCATGATCAGGCAATCTTGCGGCACGCTGCGGGCAAAATCGGTGAAATAGCTGCGTTCGTCACGGCTGCCGTCACAGCCACCCACCAGAAATACGTGGCGCAGTTTTTTCTGTACTACCAGATCAACCACGGTATCGGCGGCGCCGAGCAGTACCTGGCGGCCAAAACCGACGGTGATTAGTTGTTCGATTTCGCTGTAAGGGAAGCCAGCCAACTGCTGAGCTTGAGCGATCACGGTGCTGAAATCATCCCCTTCCAGATGGTTGACACCAGGCCAGCCAACGATGCTGCGCGTCCAGATGCGATCGCCATAGTTGCCGACGTTCGGATCGATAATGCAGTTGGAGGTCATGACGATCGAACCCGGGAATTTGGCAAATTCGGTCTGCTGATTTTGCCAGCCGCTACCGTAGTTACCCACCAGATGTGGGAATTTTTTCAGCTCTGGATAGCCATGGGCCGGTAACATTTCGCCGTGGGTATAGACGTTGATGCCGGTACCAGCGGTCTGTTCCAGCAGCAAGCGCAGATCTTTCAGATCGTGGCCGGAGATCAGGATCGCCTTGCCTGCCACTGGACGCACGTTGACCGTGGTCGGTTGTGGGTCGCCAAAGGCACCGGTTTCGCCGCGATCCAGAATAGCCATCACGCTGAAGTTCATTTTGCCGATGGCCATCGAGTTGTTCAGCAGGGTGTCCAGATCGCTCGGTTGGGTACCCAGCCAGGCCATGAAGGCGTGGTAATCGGCATAGATCTGGTTGTCGAACTGGCCCAGCACATGGGCATGTTCCATATAGGCGGCGGCCCCTTTCAGGCCGTAAAGGCACAGCATCCGCAGGCCGTGGATATCGTCGCCTACCTCGGCTTTATCTTTATTGAGGGCAAACTGCGCGGCCTGTTGTAACAGCGCAGGCATATCGTTACCAGCCAGTTGCAGCTGGGCCAGCGGATGATCGACCTGCACGCTGGCGTCGAGCAGGCGGCAGCGAACCGCCAGCGAGTCACGCAGGGCAATGGTGTCACGTGCATAGCCGATAATGCGTTCGGAATCGAAGTTAACGTTGGTCAGCGTAGAGAAGAAGGCGCGTGGGGAGAAACTGTCGACATCATGATCGATAATACCCAATGCACGCGCCTGCAAGGCCCAGGCAGAGAGCCCTTGCAGCGCCGCTATCAACAGATCCTGCAGGTCGGAGGTTTCTGCCGTTTTGCCGCACATCCCTTGAGCGTAGGAGCAGCCGTTACCTGCCGGTGTCCGGATGGTTTGTTCACATTGCACACAGAACATAATCGCTTCCTTTTTTAAAGTTGCATTTATAATGCTTGTTTTGAAGCATAGATCGATGACGCAACCTTAAAAAGGCTTTTGTGATACAACTTTAACAAAGTTTGATTTAGAACAAGTTGGCGTGCGGATGGGAATTATTACGCTTTGACAGCAGGCGCGGCGAGCCGCGCCCGTGGGCGTCAGGAGAACAGGGCGATTAACACCGGAGCCAACAGGCTCAGCAAGAATCCGTGCACGATGGCGGGAGGCACCATTTCTATCCCGCCGCTGCGTTGCAGAACCGGCAGGGTGAAATCCATCGAAGTGGCACCACATAAACCTAACGCAGAGGAGCGACTACGGCGCACCAGCGTAGGGAGCAGCATTATTGCCACCAGCTCACGAGCCAGATCGTTGAAGAAGGCGGCGCTGCCCATCACTGGGCCATAGGCGTCGGTGATCAGGATGCCGGAAAGGGAGTACCAGCCAAAACCCGAAGCCATCGCCAAACCGGCTTTCAGCGGCAACCCCAGCAGCAGTGCGGCCACTGCACCACCCGCCAGCGAACTGAGCGCCACCACCACGGCGACCATCATGCCACGGCGATTGAGGGCAATCTGGCGTAGCGTCATCCCACTGTTGCGTAACTGTGCGCCCACCAGAAGCAACAGAAACAGCAGGGCGTATTCACTGCCTTGGCCAGCAAATTGCAGCCAGTGCCACTGGGTGAGTCCCAAGGCAAAGCCACCCACCACCACCCCACAGAGCTTCAGGGATTCCAATGCCATATGCAGGCGTGAAGGTAATGTTTCTTGCTTGTGAGTACTGTGCCAGGGGCGGCGGCGTTCAAACAGCGATAACCACAGAAGATTGGCGCAGAAAATGCACAGAAAAAACACCAGGGTGTACTGAAAGATCAGCATCAGGTTGCTACTGAGGTTTTCCAGGAATGCCAGGCTGATCCCCATAATGAACAGGATCACATACACCATCCAGCTCAGCAGCCGGTTAATGGCCCGGATCAGGGTGACGCTACGCAAGGGGACAAGATAACCGACAATTAGCGGTATCAGTATAATCAGCAGTCCTGAATACATGTGAAACAAGCGTCCTTTAATCTGGAGGGAATACGGCAAACCTAACACGCTAACCAAAATGGGCGGCGGAGTAAAGTGGCGGATTTACGCGGTTTGCAGCACGCGGTGGCAATGTCTGCTTGACCTGTAATGGCTTTATTGCTCATCCTCAAGGTATCAGGCGAATAAAGGAGTCAGCAGATGTACCTGGAGCGTATTGAGATTGTAGGATTTCGCGGTATCAACCGGCTTTCACTGACGCTGGATGATAATACCGTGCTACTTGGGGAAAATGCCTGGGGCAAGTCCAGCCTGCTGGACGCCATGACCTTTTTGCTGGCCCCCGAACAGACGCTGTATCGCTTTGAAGCCAAAGATTTTTACTTCCCGCCTGGCGACGAAGCGGCCAAAGATCGTCATTTGCAGATTATCTTCACTTTTTGTGAAAAGGATACCGGCCATGCGCATCTGCCGCGCTATCGCCATCTTTCGCCGCTTTGGTCGAAGGGGGAAGATAACCTGAGCCGCATTCACTACTGCTGTGTGGGAGAATTAGACGATGATGGCACGGTATGCACCTGGCGGCGTTTTCTTGATGCCGAGGGCAACGCCTTGCACCTGCACCATATTGATCAACTGGTGCACGCCCTGATCCGTATTCATCCGGTGCTGCGGCTGCGTGATGCGCGCTTTATTCGCCGCCTGCGGCCCAGCTCACTCAGCGATCGTCTCCCTGCCGATAACGAAGCCTTGGCACAGCAGTTGGATCAACTGACGCGCGAACTGGTGCGCAATCCGCAAAAGTTGACTAATGCCGAACTACGGCAGGGCCTGGCGGCGATGCAGCAACTGCTTGAACACTATTTTGCCGAGCAAGGTTCGCAGATTGCCGGGCCTCGCCATCGTCGCCAACCGGAACAACAGGCGTGGCGATCGCTAGACAGCATCAACCGCATGATTGCCGAACCTAACAGCCGCAGCATGCGACTGATCCTGCTGGGGATGTTCTCTACGTTACTGCAGGCCAAGGGAAACGTAAAACTCGATCCCCATGCACGGCCATTATTGCTTGTAGAAGACCCGGAAACGCGCTTGCATCCCATCATGCTGTCGGTAGCCTGGGGGTTGCTCAACCAGATGCCGTTGCAACGTATTACCACCACCAACTCCAGCGAGCTGGTGTCGCTGGTGCCGGTGGAGCATATTTGCCGCCTGGTGCGCGAATCGGCCCGGGTTGCCACCTATCGCCTCGGGCCAAAGGGGCTAAGTGCGGAGGACGGGCGGCGCATTGCGTTCCATATCCGCTTTAACCGGCCCGCCTCGCTGTTTGCCCGCTGCTGGCTGCTGGTGGAAGGGGAAACCGAGGTCTGGCTGCTTAACGAACTGGCGCGCCAGTGTGGCTATCGTTTCGAGTCCGAAGGTGTGCGGGTCATTGAGTTTGCCCAATGCGGGCTGAAACCCTTGCTGAAGTTTGCCCGGCGCATGGGCATTGAATGGCACGCCCTGGTGGATGGCGACGAAGCCGGGAAGAAATATGCCAATGCCGTGCGCAGCATGCTGGATAACCACGAGGATAACGAGCGCGATCGTTTGACCGCACTGCCTGCGCCGGATATGGAACATTTCATGTATCGGGAGGGATTCAGCTCGGTTTATCACCGGGTGGCTTCGGTACCGCTAAAGGTACAGATGCCGGTGCGTAAGGTGATCCTCAAGGCGGTGCATCACACTTCAAAACCCGATCTGGCGATTGAGGTGGCCATGCAGGCCGGGGCGTGGGGCACCGACTCGGTGCCACCGTTGTTGAAGAAAATGTTCTCCCGCGTGATGTGGCTGGCGCGGGGCCGGGCGGATTAACAAAAGTGTTTGCTAATCCCCTCTTGAAGCTCATCCAGTAACTGGTAACGGCGGCGATATTCCGCGCGTTTTTTGCTGGCGATGGTTTCCATCGGCTTGCGGCCAATGCGCTCGGGTAACAGGAAATAGCCGTTATCGAGTTGCTTGCCGCCCATGGAAAGCCAGAACTGATCGTAATCGGCATGCAGCTGGCTTTTCTTTTTGTGGTGGTAGCGCCAGTTCTGGTAAATATGGGTGGTGTTGCCTACCGCGATCAACTGCCGGATCCCCAGCTGTTGGGCCAGGTGGCAAATGCCTTCCAACACCAGGCGTTTTGGAAACAGGCCGTGGCAGGCTTTGGTCGTATTCTGGATCTCAGCGTGCGGCACCGTGGAGTTGGCGCCTTGCATACCGCCGATAAATAACGTGGGTTGTTGCTGGTAATTCATCAAGGTGAAGGTCATTTCAGCCAGCATGATCCCTTGGCTATTGCGCAACAGCAGGGTCGTTTCACCCTCTTTATTCAAGTGGTCCAGAGAGGCCAGTTGCAGGCAGATCTGCTCGCCATTTTTGTCCTGTGCACGGCTTAAGGTAAAGGGATGGCTACCCAGTTGGCCGAGGTGCACCTTCAGCGGCATGCGTTGAGAGAGCAGATCGTAGTGATCGCGCAGGGCAAAAAGACGGTCGATGCGGCTCATGTTGTTCGCCAGATAGGGGCGATGCAGTTTGCAGGGTAGATTGGGTTGTGCGCTTAAAATCTCATCCAGCAGCGGGTTGGCGGCCAGCGTATTGAGCAGGCTGCGAGTCGTGGGCCAGCACAGTAGCGAACGGCCAAGAAACTTAAGGCGGAATGACGTTTTTTTCCAGGCATTGCTGGGCACTTTCTCGCCGTTGATCAGTGCCGTCATCAGTTGGCTGGCCGGTTTGGCCGATATGAGTGGATAGCTGAGCTGAGACATGATGAAATCCTGGTCTGTGTCTAAATGACTATTTCATCAAGGCTTCACTAAACAGAAGTTCAATACGGTACGGCAAAATTGCCTTGCTCGAAATACGTTGAGCCTTGGTTTAGTTATCGGAAACGCAACATGCTAATTTACTTGGGTTGCCATGGTTGGCAGCCTGAGAATGACAGGAAATAGGTAGGAACAAACATTGACGTGGTTATTCAAAAGTAAGAAACGTGGGTTGCTGGTGTGTGCCGTTCTGGTGGTGCTTGCCGTTGTGGCTTATTGGCACTTTAGCCATCCGGCTCCGGTGGAGTTTAAAACCGTCAAGGTCGCTAAACGCGATCTGGAACAAAGCGTATTGGCAACCGGCCAACTGGACGCGGTGCGTAAGGTTGATGTGGGGGCTCAGGTCAGCGGACAGTTGGAGAGCCTGAAGGTCGAGATTGGCGATAAGGTGCAAAAAGGCCAACTGCTCGGCATTATCGATCCCGAACAGGCACAAAACAGCATTCGCGAAGGCGAAGCCACGCTGCAGCAACTGCAAGCCCAGCTGCAACAGGCTTTGGCAGAGCAACAACTTGCGGCGGTGACCTTGCAGCGTAACCGCGAACTGGCCAAGGTGCAGGCGGTGTCGCGCCAGGATTTGGATAAATTCACCACTGAGCTGGCGGTAAAAAAAGCGCAGGTTGAAACCACCAGAGCACAGATCGCCAAAAATCAGGCCAGCCTGGATACCGCCAAGATCAATCTCGCTTATACCCGTATCGAAGCGCCGATGGACGGTGATGTGGTGCAGATCACCACCTTGCAGGGACAGACGGTGATCGCCGCGCAGCAAGCGCCCAACATTCTGACGTTGGCAGACATGAGTAGCATGATGGTGAAGGCCCAGGTTTCCGAGGCGGACGTGATCCACCTCAAGCCGGGGTTGAAAGCCTGGTTTACCGTGCTGGGCGATCCGAGCAAACGTTTTGACGGCGAGCTGAAAGACATTCAGCCCACGCCAGAGAAGGTCAACAATGCCATTTTCTATTATGCGCGTTTCGAAGTGCCAAACCCACAGGGCTTGCTGCGTCTGCAAATGACCGCGCAGGTGCATATTCAGCTGGCTGGCGTCAGCGATGCGCTGGTGATCCCGCTGGCGGCATTGGGGGATCAGATCGCCGATAACCGTTACCACATTTCGGTACTGAAACAGGGCAAGGAAGAGAAGCGCGAAGTTACGATCGGCATTCGCAACAATGTGGATGTGCAGATTGTCAGTGGGTTGCAGGCCGGTGAAGAAGTGATTGTCAGCCGCGGCGGCGCGGAGGCCAGCTGATGACGGCACTGTTAGAACTGAGTGATATCCGGCGTAGCTACCTCTCCGGCGACCAGACCATAGACGTGCTGAAAAACGTCAGTCTGCGCATCAACGCTGGTGAGATGGTGGCGATTATGGGGGCTTCTGGCTCCGGTAAATCGACGCTGATGAACATTCTCGGCTGCCTGGACAAGCCCAGCGCCGGGACTTACCGTGTGGCCGGGCAGGATGTGGCAACGCTTGATGGCGATGCGCTGGCCCAGCTGCGGCGCGAGCACTTTGGCTTTATCTTCCAACGCTATCATCTGCTACCCCATCTGAGTGCGGCGCATAACGTGGAGGTGCCTGCGGTTTATGCCGGGCTGGGCAAGGCAGCACGGCGCGAAAGGGCGGCGGCCTTGTTGCAACGTCTGGGGCTGGGGGAACGTATCACCTACCGGCCAAGCCAGCTTTCGGGGGGGCAGCAGCAGCGTGTCAGTATTGCGCGGGCTTTGATGAACGGTGGTCAGGTGATCCTGGCGGATGAACCGACCGGTGCGCTCGACAGCCATTCCGGTGAAGAGGTGATGACGATCCTCAAGCAACTGCGCGAGCAGGGGCACACGGTGATTATCGTCACGCACGATCCGGCGGTAGCACAGCAGGCAGAGCGGATTATCGAAATCCGCGACGGCGAAATCATCGCCGACTCTCGGCCACAGGCGCAGGGTAACCCGCAGGCCAAAATGCTGGATATGGCCAAGCCAGCGCCTTCCTGGCAGCAGGTAGCTGGCCGTTTCCGTGAGGCGTTGGTGATGGCTTGGCGTGCTATGGCAGCCAACAAGATGCGCACGGCGTTAACCATGTTGGGGATCATCATCGGCATTGCCTCGGTGGTCTCAATCCTGGTGATCGGCGACGCGGCCAAGCAGATGATCCTGGCAGACATCAAATCCATTGGCACCAACACCGTGGACATCTATCCCGGCAAAGACTTTGGTGATGACGATCCCAGCTTCCGCCAGGCGTTGAAGTATGGCGATCTAAGCGCGTTGCGTGAACAACCCTATGTCAGTGCGCTTTCGCCGAGTATCAGCAGCAGCATGCGGCTACGGTTTGGCAATATTGATGTGGCCGCCAACGTCGCGGGCGTCGGTGAACAATTTTTCCGAGTTTACGGCATGACGCTTTCCCAGGGGGTAGGCATCGATGCCCTACAGGTGCAATCCCAGGCGCAGGTGGTGGTGATCGACGCCAATACCCAGCGGCGGCTGTTCCCGCATAAAAAAAACGTGGTGGGTGAGGTGATCCTGATCGGCAATATGCCAGCCACGGTGGTTGGTGTGGCCAAGGAAAAGCAGTCGATGTTCGGCAGCAGCAAGGCGCTGAGCGTATGGGTGCCCTATAGTACGATGGCCAATCGCCTGATGGGCAACGACTATTTTGACTCGATCACCGTGCGTATCCGTGAGGGCTATAACAGCCAGGAAGCGGAACAGCAGTTGACGCGGTTGCTGACGCTGCGCCACGGCAAGAAAGATTTCTTCACTTACAACATGGACAGCCTGGTGCAAACCGCGGAGAAAACCACTCGCACGCTGCAACTGTTCCTGACCCTGGTGGCGGTGATATCGCTGGTGGTTGGCGGGATTGGGGTGATGAATATCATGCTGGTCTCGGTAACGGAAAGGACGCGTGAAATCGGCATTCGCATGGCGGTGGGGGCGCGCTCTGGCGATGTCCTGCAACAGTTCCTGATCGAGGCGGTGCTGGTCTGCCTGGTGGGGGGCGCGCTGGGGATCGCGCTGTCGTTCGCGATTGGCCTGCTGGTGCAATTGGTGATGCCGGGCTGGCAGATCAGCTTCCCGCCGGTGGCCTTGCTAAGTGCGTTCTTGTGTTCCACCGGTATTGGCGTGGTGTTCGGCTATCTGCCGGCACGCAGCGCTGCCCGCTTGAATCCGATTGACGCCTTGGCGCGCGAGTAACGGCAAAAATAAAATGCCAGCCGTATGGCGGCTGGCATTTTGAGTTGACAGTGCAGAAGTGGCTGAAGGGGAGCGTTTAGGCCATTGCCTCGCTTTCCAGCGGCATAATCAGGCTCGCGTGGTTCCCTTTCGGCCCTTGATGTACGTCGAACCTGACCTGTTGGCCCGCTTTCAACGTTCGGTAGCCATCCATTTTAATTGTTGAATAATGCGCGAAGATATCTTCACCGCCGCCTTCCGGGCAGATAAAGCCGAACCCTTTGGCGTTATTGAACCATTTAACAGTACCCGTCTCCATGTTGCTACATCCCTCGCAATGCTATTTTTAAAATGAGATGAATAACTGATCCAGGTGAGCACCAACTGGTCAAAAGACCAACAACTCACAAAATTACACTCTAGAGCAAATGATCAACACGTCAAGGGATCGGCCAATGACCGCGTCGGGCAGTTCACCAAAGTTTGAAGTAGTTAACGCTATTGACATGGTTTGGTAACAAATTGTGGCCGCGATAAGGGTGATTAATCGCGTTGTGCTGCGGCACGTTAACCGCGAAGATGGTAAAATAGTCTTGATACTCCCGTTTGAATAACCCGAACATGGCCCCATATACTGAGGCATGGCAGAGAAGATGAGCAGCAATGGGCAATAGCAACGATTGGCTAAATATTGAACACTTGGCCGAAGAAAAACAAATCGATGCGGTAAAACCGCCGTCAATGTATAAAGTTATACTTAACAACGACGATTACACACCGATGGAATTTGTGATTGACGTTCTGCAAAAGTTCTTTTCTTATGATATTGAACGTGCAACGCAACTGATGCTCACGGTCCACTATCAAGGCAAGGCGATCTGCGGTGTTTTCACCGCTGAGGTCGCGGAAACCAAGGTGGTCCATGTGAACCGTTACGCAAGGGAGAATGAGCATCCGTTGCTCTGTACGCTGGAAAAAGCCTGAAAAGGCAATCTATTGGGGAGGTGCCTATGCTCAATCAAGAATTGGAACTCAGTCTCAACATGGCTTTCGCCAGAGCGCGCGAGCACAGACATGAGTTTATGACCGTGGAGCACCTGTTGCTGGCGTTACTCAGCAACCCTGCCGCGCGCGAAGCGCTCGAGGCTTGTACGGTGGATCTGGCCGCGTTACGCCAGGAGCTGGAAGCCTTTATCGAACAAACCACACCAACGCTGCCCACCAGCGAAGAGGAGCGCGATACTCAGCCGACGCTCAGCTTCCAGCGTGTACTGCAGCGTGCGGTATTCCACGTGCAGTCCTCCGGCCGGAGCGAAGTGAGCGGTGCCAACGTGTTGGTGGCGATCTTCAGCGAACAGGAGTCCCAGGCGGCATACCTGCTGCGTAAACACGACGTCAGCCGTCTGGACGTGGTGAACTTCATTTCACATGGTACACGTAAAGATGAGCCGGGCCAGGCACCTAATGCGGAAAACCCGGTAAACGAAGAGCAGCCTGGAGGGGAAGACCGTATGGAAAACTTCACCACCAACCTCAACCAACTGGCCCGCGTCGGCGGTATCGATCCGCTGATTGGCCGTGACCGTGAACTGGAGCGCGCCATTCAGGTGCTGTGCCGCCGCCGTAAAAACAACCCGCTGCTGGTGGGGGAATCCGGCGTAGGTAAAACCGCCATTGCCGAAGGGCTGGCCTGGCGGATCGTGCAGGGCGACGTGCCAGAGGTGATGGCAGACTGCACCCTCTATTCGCTGGATATTGGCTCATTGCTGGCGGGCACCAAATACCGTGGCGATTTCGAGAAGCGCTTCAAGGCGCTGCTCAAACAGCTGGAGCAGGATAAGAACAGCATCCTGTTTATCGACGAAATTCACACCATCATCGGTGCCGGTGCGGCTTCCGGTGGGCAAGTGGATGCCGCCAACCTGATCAAACCGCTGCTGTCGAGCGGCAAGATCCGGGTGATTGGTTCCACCACCTATCAGGAGTTCAGCAATATTTTCGAAAAAGACCGTGCGCTGGCGCGTCGCTTCCAGAAAATAGACATTACCGAGCCGACGCCGGAAGAGACCATTCAGATCATCAATGGTCTGAAAACCAAGTATGAAGCGCACCATGACGTGCGTTACACCGCTAAAGCGGTTCGTGCTGCGGTAGAGCTGTCGGTGAAATACATCAACGACCGTCATCTGCCGGACAAGGCAATCGACGTGATCGATGAGGCTGGTGCGCGTAGCCGGTTGCTGCCGGTGAACAAGCGTAAGAAAACGGTCAACGTGGCGGATATTGAATCCGTGGTCGCACGTATTGCGCGTATCCCGGAAAAGACCGTCTCTGCCAGCGATCGCGACGTGCTGAGAAGCCTGAGCGACCGCCTGAAAATGCTGGTGTTTGGCCAGGATCCGGCCATCGAGGCGCTGACCGAAGCGATCAAGATGAGCCGTGCCGGTCTGGGCCAGGATCGCAAGCCGGTGGGGTCCTTCCTGTTCGCCGGGCCGACCGGGGTAGGGAAAACCGAGGTTACCGTGCAGCTGGCGAAGGCGCTGGATATCGAATTGTTGCGGTTTGATATGTCCGAATATATGGAACGTCATACCGTCAGCCGTCTGATTGGCGCACCTCCGGGCTACGTCGGTTACGACCAGGGCGGCCTGCTGACCGATGCGGTGATCAAACATCCGCACGCGGTGGTCCTGCTGGATGAAATCGAGAAAGCGCACCCGGACGTGTTCAACCTGCTGTTGCAGGTGATGGACAACGGGACGCTGACCGATAACAACGGCCGTAAAGCAGACTTCCGTAACGTGATCCTGGTGATGACCACCAACGCCGGGGTACGTGAAACCGAACGCAAATCGATTGGCCTGATCGAACAGGACAACAGCATCGACGCGATGGACGAGATCAAGAAGGTGTTTACGCCAGAATTCCGTAACCGTCTGGACAACGTCATCTGGTTCAACCATCTGTCTCCTGCGGTGATCCAGCAGGTGGTCGACAAGTTTATCGTCGAACTGCAGGCGCAACTGGATGCGAAGGGCGTGTCGATGGAAGTGAGCGACGAAGCGCGTGACTGGCTGTCGGTGAAAGGCTATGACCGTGCGATGGGCGCTCGTCCAATGGCGCGTGTGATGCAGGAAAGCCTGAAAAAACCGCTGGCCAACGAACTGCTGTTTGGCTCACTGGTGGACGGCGGCTCGGTGAAAGTCGAGCTGGACGCAGACAAGAAACAGCTGACTTACCACTTCCTCAGCGCGCAGAAGCGTAAAGCGGATGAAGGTGCGGTGCACTAAGCGGTAGGCTGGTAACGAAAAAGCGATGCCTTGGCATCGCTTTTTTTATACGTGAATTTCACGGCCTACGAAATTGAACCAGGTCGGGGCGAACAGATTCGCCTCAACAAAATGAGTGAGCCCTCTCAGTTTACCTGCGCCAACACAACTCGGTGGAGAACGTTGCTGCGGGGGTAAACGGAAAGGGCTCTTTTGAGGGATCACATCCTCGGTGTCGCCAGTGGCTGGCGACGGGTGAGCCGATTAACGGCTACGGAAGACAATGCGGCCTTTGCTCAGGTCGTACGGGGTCAGCTCTACAGTGACTTTGTCACCCGTCAGGATGCGGATATAGTTTTTGCGCATTTTACCGGAGATATGAGCGGTAACCACGTGCCCGTTTTCCAATTCAACACGGAACATGGTGTTCGGCAGCGTATCAAGAACGGTGCCCTGCATTTCAATATTGTCTTCTTTGGCCATCGAATCCTCTAGGTGTAACTACCTTAGTTTTTAACCGGCAAGATAATGCCGAAAAACCCACATTATGTAAAGGAGTGTCGGTGAACAATGCACCGATTCCACAAAATTAGTCAGTTTGGGAGGGCAGTTCAACCAGCTGTGGGGGTATGACTTGCGCTGTCCAGCATTCCGGCGCTAACACCCTGCGCTGAAGGTTGCTCAACTGCTGCAAAAATTGGCGGCGGGGAATTTCTCTCGCTCCAAGCCGGGCAGTGTGAGCGTTAAGCACCTGACAGTCAACCAATTCTCCTCCATAAGCGGCAAAATGGCGGCAAAACGCCCATAAAGCACACTTTGATGCGTTGGTGGTGCGGCTAAACATCGATTCACCGCAGAACAGCGCTCCCTGGGCGACACCGTACAGGCCGCCGACCAGCTCTTCCCCCTGCCACACCTCAATGGAATGGGCGTGCCCAAGGTGATGCAGTTGTAAATAGGCACGCTGTACCTCCTCGCCGATCCAGGTGCCTTCATCGGGGCGGTATGCACAGGCGGCGATCACGGCGGCAAAATCATGATTGAGGGTAATGCGGAACGGCGGGTTGCGCAGGAATCGCTTGAAGCTGCGGCTGACATGGTAATCCGTTGGGAACAGCACCGCTCGAGGGTCCGGTGACCACCATAGGATGGCTTCCCCAGGCGAATACCAGGGGAAGATCCCGCGCTCATAGGCTGCCAGCAGCCGCGCAGGCGTCAAATCGCCACCGATGGCCAGCAGTCCGTTAGGATCGTGCAGGGCGGCCTCTGGTGAGGGAAACGCTACAGACTGCGATGACAGCTTAACAATGCGCATAAAACCTCTTAGCGTCGCCCACAGGCGGTTCTACAGCGATAGATTACTGATACGTTGGTGGAATTGGGCGTAACGGCCAGGCTGGCGCATTAGCGCCGCGTGGCTGCCTTGTTCCACGATACTGCCACCGTCCATCACGCAGATGCGATCGAAATGCTCCAGCCCATAGAGTCTGTGAGTCACCAGAATTAATGTCTTGCCGCGACAATGCTGGCGGAGCAGGGCCAGGATCTGTTGTTCGGTTTCGGCATCCAGCCCTTCGGTTGGCTCATCAAGCAGCAATAGCGGGGCTTGATGCAGCAGGGCACGGGCAATGCCCAGACGGCGTTGCTCACCGCCGGAAAGCTGGCGGCCACCTTCACCCAGCCAGGCATTCAGCCCCTCATTTTCCAGCAGCTTATCCAGACCAACTTGTTGCAGTGCGAGGTTTAAGTCCTCATCGCTGGCCGCAGGTGCGGCGATACGCAGGTTTTCACGCAGCGTGCTGCTGAAGATATGCACCCGCTGGCTCACTACCGTAGTCATGGCGCGCAGCGTAGCTTCATCATAGCTGGCCAATGGTTGGCCGTTGAGCAGGATTTGGCCGCCGTCGGCATTCCAGGCGCGGGTCAGCAATTGCAATAGGGTCGATTTACCACAGCCGGTACGGCCCAACAGCGCAATATGCTCTCCAGCGGCGATGTTCAGCGTCACGTTGTTCAACACCGGCAGCGTCTGGTCGGGATAGGTGAAAGACACCTCGCTCAGTTGCAGTTCTGCGCACGGCTGTGAAGCTGGGCCACTGGCAGGGAAGGTGACTTCCGGTTGCTGATCGATGATCTGCTTGACCCGGGTCGCCGAAGCGATCACCTGGCCCAGATGTTGGAACGCGGCGGCGACGGGCATCATGGCTTCAAAAGAGGCCAGGGCGGCAAAGGCAAACAGGGCAATCAGGGCCCCGGGTTGGGTATCGCCACCGATCCCCGCAGCGGCAAGCCACATCAATAGCGTAACGGTGAGGCCACTTGCCAGGATCATCAGCGCCTGGGCAATCCCCCCAAGTGAAGCCTGTTGCCACTGACGGCTCTGCCAGCGCTGTTCGGTTGCGTTGAGCTTATGCCGGAAACTGTCCAGCGCACCAAACACCACCAGTTCGGCCTGCCCCTGGAGCCAGGCGGTCAGGTCGGTGCGGTACTGGCTGCGTAACAGGGTCAACTCTCCCCCGATGGGCTTACCTGCGCGATAGAAGACCGGCGGAACGGCCAGCAACAGCAATAACAATATTCCGCCCAGCGTCAGGGCTAACGGAACATCCAGCCAACTGAGGCCGAAGGTGACTACCACAATCACCACCGCAGCGCTGACCATTGGCGAGATAACGCGTAGGTAGAGGTGATCTAGCGTATCAACGTCGGCAACCAGGCGGTTAAGCAGCTCAGCCTGACGGAAGCGGGCAATACCACCCGGTGACAGCGGCAGGATCTTGCGGAAGGTAAATACCCGCAGATGGGACAACACGCGGAAAGTGGCGTCATGGCTGACGACCCGTTCTGCATAACGCCCGGCGGTACGGAAGATTGCCGCGCCCCGTACGCCAGCGGCCGGTAGCATGTAGTTGAAGGTATACAACCCCGCCAACCCGGCGAGCGAAGAGGCGGCCAGGAACCAGCCGGACAGCGCCAGCAGGCCGATACTGGCCAGCAGGGTGACGATAGCCAGCACGATACCCAGTAAAATCAGAAACGTGTGGCGGCGATACAACGCCAGGAATGGCAGCAAAACGCGCATGATTATAGCTCCCCGCTGCGGTGTGCAATCAGTTTGGCAAACAGACCGGGCTGGGCGCTCAGCGTGGCGTAGTTGCCCTGCTGCACGATTTTGCCGCTGTCCATCACCCAAATCTGGTCATAATCTTCGGTATCTTCCAACTGGTGCGTGACCAACAGCGTGGTCTGCTGATGGGAGGCAGCATTCAGCGCCTGCATCACCAAACGTTCGCTGTGAGCGTCCAGGCTGGCCGCAGGTTCATCCAGTAACAGCAAGCGGCGGGGGCTGAGCAGTGCTCGCGCCACGGCCACACGCTGAGCTTGCCCAACGGAAAGGCGGGCAGCGCCATCGCCCAGATCGGTTGCCAATCCCTTCGGTAAATGCGGCAGGAATTCACTGACGTAAGCCTGTTCGACGGCCTGCTGCAATTGGGTTTCGCTGGCCTGTGGGTAGCCGAGCAGAATATTGTCCCGCAGAGTTTGGGCTGGCAGATGGGGGTTTTGCCCCACCCAGCCCAGTTGCTGACGCCAGTTAACCGCATCCAGCTCGCGCAGTTCGATGCCGTTGATCAGCAACGAGCCACGATAGGGCAGGAAGCCCAGCAGCAGATTCAACAACGAACTTTTCCCCGCACCGCTAAGCCCGACTAAGGCAATGCGCCGGTTGGCAGGCAAGGTAAAATCAAGGGGGCCAGCAAGCACTACCCCATTGGGCGAGAGGATTTCCAACTGCTGTGCCCGTATGGTCAGTGGTTCTTCGCTATTTAGCGTTTGAGAGCCATTGCCAACCTGCTCGCCCTCGGCGGCCAGGAAGGTTTCCAGCGCTTCGGCAGCGCCCACGGCCTGGGCTTTGGCATGGTAAAAGGCGCCCAGATCGCGCAGCGGTTGGAAAAACTCCGGTGCCAGGATCAGCACCAGAAAACCGGCAAACAGCGTTACGCCCATGCCATAGCTGCCAAAGTCCAGTTCACCGAGGTAGGAGAAGCCAAAATAGACCGCCACCACGGCGATGGAAATCGAGGCGAAGAACTCCAGCACGGCGGAGGAGAGGAAGGCCAGACGCAGCACTTCCATGGTGCGCTGGCGAAAATCTTCTGAGGATTTGGCAATGTGATCGGTTTCCGCCTGGCCGCGATTAAACAGACGCAGAGTATCCAGGCCGCGCAGGCGATCGAGGAAATTGCCGCTGAGCCTTGCCAGCGCGACAAAGTTACGGCGGTTGGCATCGGCCGCACCCATACCGACCAGTGCCATAAACAGCGGGATCAGTGGGGCGGTAGCCAGCAGGATAAACCCGGCCGCCCAGTTGATCGGGAAGACGGTGATCAGGATCAGCACTGGGATAAACACGGCCAAATACATTTGCGGCAGATAGCGGGAATAGTAATCCTGCATATCCTCAATCTGCTCAACGATGATGCTGGCCCAGCTCCCGGCGGGCTTGCCCTGGATCCAGGCGGGGCCAAGCTGTTGCAGTTTATCCAGCACCTGCGAACGCATACGCTGGCGAATGACCTGCCCGCAGATGAAGCCAACCCGTTCGCGCAGCCAGCTCAGGAAGGCGCGCAGGGCAAAGGTGGCGGCCAACCAGATAAACGACGAAACCAGTTCGCCACGGGGCTGATGTTCAATAATCAGCGCATGGAGCAGTGAGGCCAACAGCCAGGCCTGGGCGACGATCAAGATGCCGCTTGCCAGGCCTAACAGCATGGATAAACGTAGCCAACGCTGCGCCAACGTACTCTGTGTTTTGAGCCAACGGGTTAACTGGTGCTGTCTGGTTTTTTTCATCAGGTGTCTGCGTCGCCGATGCCTGTTGTAGCAGGCTTGGTTAACGTACTGTTAAAAAAGTGTTTGTCTCAGCGGAAAATAAGACAAGTGAACGCTAATGTTACCTCGTCACTCGGTAGACGTGAACTAAATATCCCTTTCATCACTTGGGCAACAGTCACGTTTTTAGCGTGGAGGGGGTTGTTTTGAACTTTCAGGGGCGGGGGATAGAAATAAGGCGGCCAACAGGCCGCCTCGCTATCATTGCTGATGAGGGCTTACTTAACTTCGGCCTGTGCGATACCGTCGAGATAGCGTTCGGCATCCAGTGCGGCCATACAGCCCGTTCCGGCTGAGGTGATCGCCTGGCGGTAAATGTGATCCATGACGTCACCTGCGGCAAATACGCCCGGAATGGAGGTCTGGGTCGCGTTGCCGTGAATACCGGACTGCACCTTGATATAGCCGTTTTCCAGCTCAAGCTGCCCGCCAAAGATCGCGGTGTTCGGGCTGTGACCGATCGCGATAAATACGCCGGCAAGCTCTAACTCTTTGGTTTGCTCTTCGTCCTTGGTGCTGCGTAAGCGCATCCCGGTGACGCCCATCTGATCGCCCAACACTTCGTCCAGCGTGCAGTCCGTATGCAGGATGATGTTGCCGTTCTTCACTTTTTCCATCAGGCGATTGATCAGGATCTTTTCGCTGCGGAAAGTGTCGCGGCGGTGCACCAGGTGAACCTCAGAGGCGATGTTTGACAGATACAGCGCTTCTTCCACGGCGGTGTTGCCACCACCGACTACGGCGACCTTCTGGTTGCGATAGAAGAAACCATCGCAGGTGGCACAGGCGGAGACCCCTTTGCCCTTGAAAGCTTCTTCCGATGGCAGGCCTAAATAACGGGCCGATGCGCCAGTAGCGATAATCAAGGCATCGCAGGTATATTCGCCGCTATCACCCAACAGGCGGAAAGGACGGTTCTGCAGATCGACACTGTTGATATGGTCAAACACGATCTGGGTGTCGAACTTTTCTGCGTGCTCACGCATCCGCTCCATCAGCGCCGGGCCGGTCAAGCCTTCGGCATCGCCTGGCCAGTTCTCGACTTCGGTGGTGGTGGTCAGCTGACCGCCTTGCTCCATACCGGTGATCAATACCGGGTTCAGGTTCGCGCGTGCTGCATAAACCGCTGCGGTGTAGCCAGCCGGGCCAGAGCCCAGGATCAATAATTTGCTATGTTTAGCCGTGCCCATGAATAACCTCGTTTCCCACAATGGCGGACAATGAAACCGATTGTAGGGAAAATACGGCAGTAAAAAAAGCGCCAGGGGATGTTGTTACCGATTTGTTTGATAATCAGCGCCTATTAGCCGCGATTTTATCCTTGGGCTGGGAGAGGTAACAGCAGCAATAATTTTGTACAGCAATGGGTTAAAAATGCGTTTTTTGTCGGGTTTATGTGGGCAACTACCCGGTTTCGGGTAGGGGAAATTCCTAATAAAAAATCAGGTGCTCAGTTTTGCTGGCGGTACGTTCTACTGATTTTAGTTCTTTTACTTTGACAATCCGCTGCGCATTTGCGAAAACATCATTGGAAGAAGAAATTAACCCCGTGACAGCTGCAAATCGTAGGCATTTTCGCCACCCAGGCAGAATATTGTCGGGGCGCGACGGGTGAGGGAGGGTTTGCCCTGACGGGGTTGATGGATTTCTGAACGTAAATCATTTGAATTCGTTGCCCAGAGGTGACAGACAGGCTGGGCAACGGCGGAAGATGGTAGTGACAAAGAGTGACGAAGCACAAGGGCGGTTGGTATTACGTATCCTGTTCCCTCAGGGGGATGAACCGCTAAACACTGGCATCGGGTCTTCGCTTGGAACAAATCCTTGCACATTGACGTTGGCTAGGGTGTGGCAAGTGCAGGGAAGAACATAAGAGAGACAATAATAATGGTAGATACTAAAAAACGCCCGGGTAAAGATCTCGACCGTATCGATCGCAACATCCTTAATGAGTTGCAGAAGGATGGGCGCATTTCGAACGTCGAACTTTCAAAGCGCGTGGGGTTATCCCCAACCCCTTGTTTGGAGCGTGTGCGCCGTCTTGAGCGTCAAGGCTTCATTCATGGGTATACCGCATTGCTTAACCCGCATTATCTGGACGCTTCCCTGCTGGTCTTCGTGGAAATCACGTTGAACCGCGGTGCGCCGGATGTGTTTGAGCAATTCAACTCTGCGGTACAAAAACTTGAAGAAATTCAGGAGTGTCATCTGGTTTCCGGTGATTTCGACTATCTGTTGAAAACCCGTGTACCAGATATGTCAGCTTATCGTAAGCTGTTGGGCGAAACTCTGTTGCGTTTACCGGGGGTGAATGACACCCGTACTTACGTCGTGATGGAAGAAGTCAAACAGAGTAACCGTCTGGTTATCAAAACACGGTAAGGTGCAGGTGCAAAACCTGATTAAATTCGTTACACTCCTGTTTATTCATACAGTTTTGGCGCCGGGGAAACTTCTCGGCGCCGTTACTCTATCCGTCAACAGGAACCTGGAGTGCCTTTCTTGAGCCAGGAATACACAGAAGATAAAGAAGTTACCCTGAAAAAACTCAGCAGTGGGCGACGTTTGCTCGAGGCTGTGTTGATCGTGGTGGCAATTTTTGCCGTTTACCTTATGGCTGCATTGGTCAGTTTCAATCCTTCCGATCCTAGTTGGTCGCAAACTGCCTGGCATGAGCCTATCCACAATCTGGGCGGCGGGGTAGGCGCATGGTTGGCCGACACGTTGTTCTTCACCTTTGGGGTCCTTGCCTATGCGATCCCACCGATTATGCTGGTGTTGTGCCTGTCTGGTTACCGTCGGCGCGATAACGGCGATTACGTCGATTTCTTTGGGCTCTCGTTACGTTTGATCGGCACATTGGCGCTGGTGCTCACCTCGTGTGGCCTGGCGGCGTTGAACGTTGACGATCTCTATTACTTCGCTTCCGGCGGGGTGATTGGCAGCCTGCTAAGCAATGCCATGTTGCCGTGGTTTAACGGCATTGGCGCCACTTTGGCGCTGCTCGGCATTTGGGCAGTGGGGCTGACGCTGTTCACCGGTTGGTCATGGCTGGTGATTGCGGAAAAAATTGGTGGTGTCGTGCTGGGCGCCGCTACCTTTATGACTAACCGTTCACGCCGTGAAGACCGCTATCACGACGATGACGATGTCGTGTTCGACGATCGCGAAGAAAGCGGCCAACCTGTGGCACCTGCTGCTCTGGCAGTAGATGAGGACGACGCGTTGTTCTCTGCCTCTTCCGTGACCGAAACCGCCGAAGAAGCAGCGCAAGATGCCGCAGATCCTTTATTAAGTGGGTTGCGTGCCAGCGATGATGACCTCCCGCTTGCCGAGCCAGCGCCGGTCGTTACTGATATCCCGGTAATGCCGAAAGCGGCCGTTCAGGCTCCGGTCACCGTTGCCCCGACAGCGCCTGCTTCCATCAATCAGCATCCATTAACCCCTGCGCAGCCACAAGACACGCCGCCGCTGTATTCGTTTGAACTGCCTGAAGAGACACCGGCACCGAGAACGACGCGCGTAACGGAGCCTTATCGTGAGGAACATGAGCCGCGCCTGGGTGACTGGCAGACCCCCGTTACGCCAAAACCAGAGCCGTCACCGTTTGATTTCTCTGCGGCTCAGCGGGATAGCGACGATGTTATTGGCTCAACGGGTTTCAGCGCCAGAGAGGTAGTGAAGCCAGCGGCGGTTGCCGCAGCCACAGCAACCGCTGGCGCGGTGAACAACACCTTCATGCCTGCGTTTACAGCCACCAGTGATGCGAGCTCGCAGATCAAGCAGGGCATCGGCCCGGAACTGCCACGGCCAAATCCGGTGCGTATTCCAACCCGGCGTGAGCTGGCCTCCTACGGCATCAAGCTGCCTTCGCAGCGGATCGCGGAGCAGGAGCAGCGCAACCGTGGGGATGAACCTCAGCCAGAACCGTTCAGCAACCCGCAGGAAGAAGATGAAGTCCTGCAAGAAGCTGCATTGCGTCAAGCCTTTGCCGAACAGCAAAGCCAGCGCTATGGCGAAGAGTATTCGCAAGAACAACAAGATGACGAAGATGCGCAGCGTGAGGCCGAACTCGGTCAGGCATTTGCCGCGCAGCAACAGGCTCGCTATGGCGTAGAAGAACCGCAGCCTGAACCAGAACCAGCTCCGGTAACTCGCCCGGTGGATACCCGCCAGGCCTACAGTTTCTCACCGATGGCGGATCTGGTGGATGACGGACCAACCGAGCCGCTGTTTACCTTGTCGCCACAGCTTGAGGATAGCATCGAGCTGGAAAGCGAGTTGGAAGACGACGTGCCGTTCGGGCAGTTTGAGCCTGAGGTGCCCGCTTATCAGGCGCCGCGTCCGCAAACTAACCCTGCGCCTGGTTACCAGCCGCAACAGACTTATCAGCCACCCGTTCAGCAGCAACCGCCAGCACCAGCGATGGACAGCCTGATCCATCCATTCCTGATGCGTAATGATATGCCGCTGCAGAAACCGACTACGCCACTGCCAACGCTGGATCTATTGACCGAGGCCCCGAAAGAGGTCGAACCGGTCGATACCTTTGCGCTGGAACAGAAAGCGCGGCTGGTGGAAGCCAGCCTGGCGGATTACCGCGTCAAGGCCGACGTGGTCGATATTCTGCCTGGTCCGGTCATTACCCGCTTCGAACTGGATTTGGCTCCTGGCGTCAAGGCCGCGCGTATCTCCAACCTGTCGCGCGATCTGGCCCGCTCATTGTCAACTTCCGCCGTGCGTGTGGTGGAGGTGATCCCGGGTAAGCCATACGTCGGCCTGGAACTGCCGAACGTCAAACGGCAAACCGTGTATCTGCGCGAAGTGCTGGATTGCCCAGCCTTCCGCGACAACCCATCGCCTCTGGCGATCGTATTGGGTAAAGATATCGCGGGTCAGCCAGTGGTCGCCGATCTGGGTAAAATGCCGCATCTGCTGGTGGCCGGTACCACCGGTTCCGGTAAGTCGGTTGGGGTCAACGCCATGATCCTCAGTATCCTGTATAAGGCCACGCCGAAAGAAGTGCGCTTTATCATGATCGATCCGAAAATGCTGGAACTGTCGGTCTACGAAGGCATCCCACACCTGCTGACCGATGTGGTTACCGACATGAAAGACGCCGCCAATGCATTGCGTTGGTGCGTGGCAGAGATGGAGCGCCGCTATAAGCTGATGTCTGCCCTGGGAGTTCGTAACCTGGCAGGCTACAACGAGCGGGTCGATCAGGCCGAGGCGATGGGGCGGCCAATCCCGGATCCGTTCTGGAAGCCAAGCGACAGCATGGATATCACGCCGCCGGTGTTGGAAAAAGAGCCGTACATCGTGGTGATGGTGGATGAATTTGCCGATCTGATCATGACGGTGGGCAAAAAGGTTGAAGAGCTGATCGCTCGTCTGGCACAGAAAGCGCGTGCTGCGGGGATCCACCTGGTGCTGGCAACCCAGCGTCCTTCGGTGGACGTGATCACCGGTTTGATCAAGGCCAACATCCCGACGCGTATCGCCTTTACCGTATCGAGCAAGATCGACTCCCGCACCATTCTCGATCAGGGCGGAGCGGAATCCTTGCTGGGGATGGGTGACATGCTGTATCTGGCACCGAATTCTTCAATACCGGTGCGTGTGCACGGGGCGTTTGTCCGCGATCAGGAAGTTCATGCCGTGGTCAAAGACTGGAAAGCGCGTGAGCGGCCGCAGTATAAAGAGGGTATTCTCAGCGCCGGTGAAGACGGTGAGGGTGGCGCAGGCGGTGGTCTGGACGGTGACGAAGAGCTGGATCCGCTGTTCGATCAGGCGGTCGAGTTTGTGGTGGATAAACGCCGCGCCTCGATTTCCGGTGTACAGCGTCAGTTCCGCATCGGCTACAACCGCGCCGCGCGTATCATCGAACAGATGGAAGCGCAGGGCATTGTCAGCGAGCAGGGGCATAACGGTAACCGTGAGGTGCTTGCCCCGCCACGGCATGATTGATTGCCATCAGGCGCTGTAACCATCATAAAAGGGCCGCTTTGCGGCCCTTGTGCAAAGAAGCGTAAACCCCTGCTTTATCGGAATCGTGCTCTGGCTGTCGGCCGAGCGCTTCGGGTAGAGTGGAGGTGTTCAGGGTTATATTGACCCAGCTTGCGGTAAACGCATTTCATAAGGTAGCTGAAATAATGAAAAAACTGTTGATGGCCTGTTGTCTGCTTTCGGGATTCGCGTCTACTTCCGTGTTGGCGGATGCTGCGCAAGATTTGCAAAGTCGTCTGGCGAAAGTAAACAGTTTCCATGCCAGCTTCTCCCAAACTGTCACCAGTAGTGACGGCGCTGCTGTGCAGCAAGGGGAAGGCGAATTATGGGTAAAACGCCCCAATCTGTTTAACTGGCACATGACCTCGCCGGATGAGAGCGTGCTGGTTTCGGACGGCGAGACCCTGTGGTTCTACAACCCGTTCGTCGAGCAGGTGACGGCCACCTGGCTGAAGAACGCCACTGGCAATACGCCCTTTATGCTGATCACCCGTAACGATGCTAACGACTGGAAAAAATACAACGTGAAGCAGAAGGGCGATGATTTCGAACTGACGCCAAAGGCCAGCAGCGGTAATCTGAAGCAGTTTGCCATCACCGTGACCAATAGCGGCACCATCAAGAGCTTTGCTGCGGTTGAGCAAGATGGCCAGCGTAGCGCTTATCAGTTGAAGAGCCAGCAGAGCAGCAGCGTTGATGCTGCCAAATTCAAATTTACCCCACCGAAGGGGGTGACGCTGGACGACCAGCGCCAGTGAGGTCTACGTGAGCAACATGTCACTCGATTTTTCCCATAATGAGTTCCAGCCACTGGCCGCGCGTATGCGGCCAACCACGTTGGCACAATACATTGGCCAGCAGCATTTGCTGGCCCCGGGCAAGCCGTTGCCACGCGCCATCGAGGCTGGGCAGTTGCACTCTATGATCCTGTGGGGGCCGCCGGGAACCGGGAAAACGACGCTGGCAGAGTTGATTGGCCGCTATGGCCGGGCCGATGTTGAGCGCATCTCAGCGGTAACCTCCGGCATCAAGGAGATCCGCGAAGCTATCGAGCGCGCCCGGCAAAACCGCGATGCAGGCCGCCGTACCATCCTGTTTGTTGACGAAGTCCACCGCTTCAATAAAAGCCAGCAGGATGCCTTCCTGCCACATATCGAAGACGGCACCATTACCTTCATCGGCGCCACCACGGAAAACCCCTCCTTTGAGCTGAACTCGGCGTTGCTGTCACGCGCGCGGGTCTATCTGCTCAAAGCGCTGACGGCGGACGACATCGGCCAAGTGCTGGATCAGGCCATGGAAGACAAGGCACGAGGTTTTGGCGATCAAAACATCGCGCTGCCGCCGGAAACCAAGCGCATGCTGTCAGAACTGGTGGGTGGCGATGCCCGCCGCGCCTTGAACAGCCTGGAGATGATGGCCGATATGGCGGAAATCGACGGCAAAGGCATGCGGGTATTAACCCCGGAGCTGCTCAAAGAGGTCTCCGGTGAACGCAGCGCGCGCTTCGATAACAAAGGCGATCGCTATTACGATCTGATTTCAGCGCTGCATAAATCCGTGCGTGGCTCGGCACCGGATGCCGCCTTGTACTGGTATGCACGTATTATTACTGCTGGTGGCGATCCTCTATATGTGGCGCGCCGCCTGTTGGCCATTGCCTCTGAAGACGTTGGCAACGCCGATCCACGCGGAATGCAGGTGGCCATTGCCGCCTGGGATTGCTTCACCCGCGTTGGCCCCGCGGAAGGGGAACGCGCCATCGCACAGGCGATCGTTTATCTGGCCTGTGCGCCAAAAAGCAACGCCGTCTATACCGCTTTTAAAGCCGCCATGCGTGATGCCAAAGAGATGGCGGACTATGACGTGCCGGAGCATCTGCGTAACGCACCGACCAAGCTGATGAAAGAAATGGGTCTGGGCGCAGAATACCGCTATGCCCATGACGAACCCAACGCCTACGCGGCCGGAGAGAGCTATTTCCCGGCAGAAATGGCCACCACGCGCTACTATCATCCAACCTCGCGCGGGCTGGAAGGCAAAATCGGTGAAAAGTTGGCATGGCTGGCTGAGCAGGATCAAAATAGCCAGACAAAACGCTACCGCTAGCGTTGCCGTTGCGGTAAGGTTAGCGGGTATCACACTTCTTTTATGCGGCTATACCGTTGCGGCATAAAACACAATTTCTCTTTCAATAACAACAAGCACAGGATTAGCATGCTCGATCCCAATCTGCTGCGTAATGAGCTAGACGCAGTCGCCGTAAAACTGGCTCGCAGAGGCTTTAAACTCGATCTGGATCTGCTGCGTTCGCAAGAAGAGCGCCGTAAGGTTCTGCAGGTAGAAACTGAAACACTGCAGGCAGAACGTAACTCCCGATCGAAATCCATCGGCGCGGCCAAAGCGCGCGGTGAAGATATCGAGCCACTGCGTCGCGAAGTGAACGAACTGGGTGACAAGCTGGATGCTGCCAAGGCCGCACTGGATAAGCTGCAGAACGAGATCCGTGATTACGCGTTGGTGATGCCGAACGTGCCGGACGATGCGGTGCCGGATGGTAAAGACGATAGCGAAAACCTGGAAATCTGCCGCTGGGGCGAGCCGCGTCAGTACGATTTCCCGGTACGCGATCACGTTGAGCTGGGCGAAATGGCCGGTGGGCTGGACTTTGCCGCAGCGGTGAAACTGACCGGTGCGCGCTTTGTGGTAATGAAAGGTCAAATGGCTCGTATGCACCGTGCGTTGGCCCAGTTCATGCTGGATCTGCACACGGAACAACACGGTTATCTGGAAACCTACGTGCCCTATCTGGTGAACCATGCCACGCTGTACGGGACTGGCCAGTTGCCGAAGTTTGGTGAAGATCTGTTCCATACCAAACCGCTGGAAGAGGAATCAGAAAGCAGCAACTATGCGCTGATCCCAACTGCGGAAGTGCCAGTCACCAACCTGGTGCGTGACGAGATCCTCGATGAAGAAGATCTGCCACTGAAGATGACCGCGCATACACCATGCTTCCGTTCAGAAGCCGGTTCTTACGGGCGTGACACCCGTGGCCTGATCCGTATGCACCAGTTCGACAAGGTCGAAATGGTCCAGATCGTGCGCCCAGAAGACTCGATGAATGCGCTGGAAGAGTTGACCGGCCATGCGGAGAAAGTGCTGCAGCTGCTGAACCTGCCATATCGTAAAGTGCTGCTGTGCACCGGTGATATCGGTTTTGGTTCCTGTAAAACCTACGATCTGGAAGTGTGGCTGCCTGCGCAGAACACCTATCGCGAGATCTCTTCCTGCTCCAATATGGGAGATTTCCAGGCTCGTCGTATGCAGGCTCGTTGCCGCAGCAAGACCGAGAAGAAGCCACGCCTGGTGCACACGCTGAACGGCTCTGGTTTGGCCGTAGGCCGTACTCTGGTTGCCGTGCTGGAAAACTACCAGCAGGCAGATGGCCGTATTCAGGTGCCAGAAGCATTGCGCCCTTACATGGGCGGCCTGGAATATATCGGTTAACCCACCTCACGGTGGTAACGAAATAGTGTATCGAAAGCGCCTACGGGCGCTTTTTTTGTATGAATGTTTTTTATTTACGAATGAAAGCACCATTTATTGATAGCAGACAAAGTTTCTTACCTCCTTGTGAGTAATATCCTTACCTATGGAGGGGGAATTATTTTTCCACATCAAACCACCCAGCACTAATTCAGCTTCCTCCTGTCTCTGCCGACCAAGGCATGACTTTTCCCGTTGTTCGGGCAAGACCTGGAGTGAGCTATGTCGAAGCAAAAATCTGCAACATCATCCAACGGTATCAGCCGCCGTACGCTAATGAAATCCGGCACGGTAGCGGGTTTGACCCTGGCTGCTGGCGGTTTTTCGTTGCCTTTTAGCCGTCATGCCGTGGCAGAAACGGTCGGCACCGCGGTACAACCCGTGCCGCAGGATAAAGTGGTGTGGGGAGCTTGCTCGGTTAACTGTGGCAGTCGATGCGCCTTGCGGCTGCACGTGCGCGATGATGAAGTTTACTGGGTGGAAACCGACAACACGGGCGATGATGTTTACGGCAACCACCAGGTGCGTGCCTGTCTGCGTGGCCGCTCCATACGGCGGCGCATGAACCATCCGGAACGACTGAATTACCCGATGAAACGCGTCGGCAAACGTGGCGAAGGCAAATTCAAACGCATCAGTTGGGAAGAGGCTTACAGCGAAATTGCCGCCAACCTGCAACGTATCGTCGCCAAATACGGCAATGAAGCGGTTTACATCAACTACACCTCCGGCATTGTCGGCGGCAATATTACCCGTTCTTCACCCTATGCCTCGCTGGTCGCCCGCCTGATGAACTGTTACGGCGGTTTTCTCAGCCACTATGGCACCTACAGTACCGCCCAGATCGCCTGTGCCATGCCTTATACCTACGGCAGCAATGAAGGTAACAGCACCTCTGATATCGAAAACAGTAAGCTGGTGGTGCTGTTCGGCAACAATCCGGCGGAAACCCGCATGAGTGGCGGTGGTATCACCTACTTTCTGGAGCAGGCACGGGAACGTTCAAACGCGCGCATGATCGTCATCGATCCGCGTTATACGGATACGGCTGCTGGGCGGGAAGATGAGTGGATCCCGATCCGGCCTGGTACAGATGCTGCACTGGTCGCCGGATTGGCGCATGTGTTGATCAGCGAGGATTTGGTCGACCAACCGTTCCTGGATAATTACTGCGTGGGTTACGATGAAAAAACCTTACCCGCCGGTGCACCTGCCAACGGCCACTATAAGGCCTATATCCTGGGGCAGGGCGAGGACGGCGTTGAGAAGACCCCACAGTGGGCATCGCAGATCACCGGCATTCCGGCCGAGCGTATCATCAAGCTGGCACGTGAGATTGGCAGTGCCAAACCGGCCTATATCTCTCAAGGTTGGGGGCCACAGCGCCAGGCAAATGGTGAGCTCACCTCGCGGGCCATTGCCATGCTACCTATCCTGACCGGCAACGTAGGGATTAACGGCGGTAACAGCGGTGCGCGTGAATCAACCTATACCATCACCATAGAGCGGATGCCGGTGCTGGAAAATCCGGTAAAAACGCAGATTTCCTGCTTCAGTTGGACCGATGCCATCGCCCGTGGCCCGGAAATGACCGCCAAACGTGATGGGGTACGCGGCAAAGACAAGTTGGACGTGCCGATCAAGTTCATCTGGAACTATGCCGGTAACACCATTACCAACCAGCACTCCGATATCAACAAAACCCACGACATTCTGCAGGATGACTCCCAGTGTGAAATGATCGTGGTGCTGGAAAACTTTATGACCTCTTCGGCGAAATACGCCGATATTTTGCTGCCGGATCTGATGACGGTCGAGCAGGAGGACATCATCCCGAACGATTATGCCGGCAATATGGGCTACCTGATTTTTATCCAGCCGGCCACTTCTGCCAAGTTTGAGCGTAAACCTATCTATGAAGTGATGAGCGAGGTGGCGCGTCGCCTTGGGCCTGAGGTACACCAAAAATTTACCGAAGGGCGCACCCAGGAGCAGTGGCTGCAATACCTGTACGCCAAAATGCTGGCGAAGGACCCGCAGCTACCTTCCTATGAAGCCTTGCGCAGCATGGGGATTTACAAGCGTAAAGACCCGAATGGGCACTTTGTGGCCTATAAAAAATTCCGTGACGATCCCGTAGCTAACCCGTTGAAAACGCCTTCAGGCAAGATCGAGATCTATTCTGCCAAGTTGGCAGAGATCGCCAACAGTTGGGAGCTGGAGAAGGACGAGACCATCAGCCCGCTGCCGGTCTACGCCTCAACCTTTGAAGGTTGGGATGATCCGTTGCGTAACACCTACCCGCTGCAAATGTTCGGTTTCCACTATAAGGCCCGGACCCACTCCAGCTACGGCAATATCGATGTGCTGCAGGCGGCTTGCCCGCAGGAAGTCTGGATTAACCCGCTGGATGCCAGCCAGCGCGGCATTGCCAGCGGCGAAACGGTGCGGGTATTCAATGGCCGTGGCGAAGTTCGCGTGGCCGCCAAGGTGACACCGCGCATCATGCCAGGCGTGGTAGCTATGGGGCAAGGAGCCTGGCATCAGGCCAACATGAACGGCGATCGTATCGATCACGGTGCCTGCATGAATACGCTCACCACCCACCGGCCA
The DNA here is from genome assembly GCF_019968705.1 of Serratia sp. JSRIV004. Lineage (NCBI taxonomy): Bacteria > Pseudomonadati > Pseudomonadota > Gammaproteobacteria > Enterobacterales > Yersiniaceae > Serratia > Serratia sp. JSRIV004. The sequence continues at coordinate 2,305,606 of NZ_CP074140.1, forward strand.
TCGCCGCTGGCGAAAGGTAACCCGCAGCACACCAATCTGATCGAGATCGAAAAGGTATGAAATAATAATCATTATCAACAATGGCAGTGATATCAACTATTTATTGATTGTGAACAAGGTGGAACTACCTATTTAGGAGGATAGTTCCACCTAGAGCAGGTCAAAATAAAAAAACCATTACCTGCCATTTTAAAACCGATCTGCGTAGTTGATTGCAGATTTTCCTGTAGCCATACCGCTGGCTGATTGAAGCAACCCAGAGCGAAATATTATGAGCGAGTCCCCCAAAAAACCTCTAACCGGCTTTCAGTGTTCCAGACGAAAGCTGGTCAAAAATAGTGCCATTGGCGGGCTTGCCCTTGCCGTTGGTGGCGTTTCCCTGCCTTTCAGCCGTCGTGCCAACGCTGAAACCTCTCCGACATCCGCCCTTGCCAAACCCGAAGAAAAAGTGGTGTGGAGTGCTTGTACGGTAAACTGCGGTAGCCGTTGTCCCCTGCGGATGCATGTGGTCGACGGTATGATCAAATATGTCGAAACTGATAATACTGGCAACGATGAGTACCAAGAGTTGCATCAGGTTCGTGCCTGCCTGCGTGGGCGCTCAATGCGCCGCCGCGTGTATAACCCGGACCGCCTGAAGTACCCCATGCTCCGCGTGGGCAAGCGGGGCGAAGGAAAATTCAAGCAGATAAGCTGGGATGAAGCCTACACGCTGATCGCTGACAACATGAAGCGCATCATCAAAGACTATGGCAATGAAGCCATCTATTTGAACTACGGTACCGGCACCTTGGGGGGCACAATAACCCGCTCTTGGCCACCGGGCTCTACGTTGATCGCGCGTCTGATGAACTGTTGCGGCGGCTATCTGAACCACTATGGTGACTACAGCACCGCGCAGATCGCCATGGGGCTGAATTATACCTATGGCGGTTGGGCGGACGGTAACAGCCCGACGGACATCGAAAACAGCAAGCTGGTGGTGCTGTTCGGCAATAACCCAGGCGAAACCCGCATGAGCGGCGGTGGGGTCACCTACCTGCTGGAGCAGGCGCGTGAGCGTTCGAATGCGCGCATGATTGTGATCGATCCGCGCTACACCGATACCGCTGCCGGTAGGGAAGACGAGTGGATCCCTATTCGCCCTGGCACCGATGCGGCACTGGTTGCCGGGTTGGCGCATGTGTTAATCAGCGAGAACTTGGTCGATCAGCCGTTCCTGGATAAATACTGCGTGGGTTACGACGAAAAAACCTTACCTGCGGGGGCTCCAGCTAATGGGCACTATAAGGCCTATATCCTGGGCCAAGGTGAAGACGGCATTGAGAAAACGCCTGTCTGGGCCTCAAAAATTACCGGTATCCCGGCCGATCGCATCGTCAAACTGGCGCGCGAAATTGGCAGTACCAAACCGGCGTTCATTTCCCAAGGTTGGGGGCCGCAACGCCATGCCAACGGTGAATTGACCTCACGCGCCATCGCCATGTTGCCGATCCTCACCGGTAACGTCGGGATCCATGGCGGTAACACGGGGGCGCGCGAAGGCTCCTACGGCCTGCCGTTTGTTCGGATGCCGACCTTGGAGAATCCGGTTAAAACCAGCATCTCCATGTTTATGTGGACCGATGCCATTCTGCGTGGGCCGGAAATGACCGCCAAGCGTGACGGCGTGCAGGGCAAGGACAAGTTGGACGTGCCGATCAAGTTTATCTGGAACTATGCCAGTAACTGTCTGATCAACCAGCACTCAGAAATCAACCGTACCCATGACATTCTGCAAGACGAGAAGAAGTGCGAGATGATCGTGGTAATCGATAACCACATGACCTCGTCGGCGAAATATGCCGATCTGGTGCTGCCAGATTGCACCGCCTCTGAGCAGATGGACTTTTGCCTGGATGCCTCAAGCGGCAATATGGGCTACGTCATCTTCGCCGATCAGGCGATCAAGCCGCAGTTTGAATGTAAGAACATTTATGAAATGATCAGCGAGATCGCCCGGCGTATGGGGGTTGAGCAGGCCTTCACCGAGGGGCGGACTCAGGAAGAGTGGCTGCGTCACCTTTATCAGCAATCCCGCGAAGCCATTCCGGCGCTACCGGAGTTTGAACAGTTCCTCAAGCAAGGGATCTTCAAGCAGCGCGATCCCGATGGTCACCATGTGGCTTACAAAGCATTCCGGGCCGATCCGCAGGCTAATCCACTGAAAACGCCTTCAGGCAAGATCGAGATCTATTCTGCCCAATTGGCAGAGCTGGCAGCGACTTGGGAATTATCCAAGGACGACGTTATCGATCCGCTGCCGGTGTATGCGGCCGGTTTCGAAAGCCTCGACGATCCGTTAAGCGGCAAATATCCATTGCAGATGACCGGTTTCCACTACAAGGCCAGAACCCACTCTACCTACGGCAACGTCGACGTGCTGAAGGCCGCTTGCCGCCAGGAAATGTGGATCAACCCGATTGATGCGCAATCCCGCGGCATAGCCAACGGAGACCTGATCCGTATTTACAACGATCGGGGTGAGGTACGTATTAATGCCAAGGTGACGCCGCGCATGTTGCCGGGCGTGGTAGCAATGGGCGAAGGAGCATGGTATGCGCCAGATGGTAGCCGTATCGATCATGCTGGCAGTATCAACGTCTTGACCACCCAGCGCCCGTCGCCGCTGGCCAAGGGCAATCCTTCTCACACCAATCTGGTCCAGGTCGCCAAACTTTAAGGAGTAGCTGATGACTACGCAATATGGATTCTACATTGATTCAAGTCGTTGCACCGGCTGCAAAACCTGCGAGCTGGCCTGCAAAGACTATAAAAACCTGACCCCGGACGTCAGCTTCCGCCGCATCTATGAGTATGCCGGGGGCGACTGGCAGCAGGACGGCGATAGCTGGCACCAGAACGTGTTTGCCTATTACTTGTCGATCGCCTGTAACCACTGCGAAGACCCGGCCTGTACCAAAGTGTGCCCAAGTGGCGCCATGCACAAGCGGGAAGACGGCTTTGTGGTGGTGAACGAAGAGATATGTATCGGTTGCCGCTACTGCCATATGGCTTGCCCATACGGCGCACCGCAGTACAACGAAGCGAAAGGCCACATGACCAAGTGCGATGGCTGCTACGAACGCGTCGCCGTTGGCCAAAAGCCGATTTGTGTCGAGTCCTGCCCGCTGCGTGCCCTGGACTTTGGCCCGATCGACGAACTGCGTAAACAACATGGCACCCTGGCGCAAGTGGCACCGTTACCGGCCGCGCATTTCACCAAACCGTGCATCGTACTGAAACCTAACGCCAACAGCCGCCCGAGTGGTGACACTACCGGCCATCTGGCTAATCCGAAGGAGGTTTAAAATGGGAACGGGATGGCATGAATGGCCGCTGATGGTGTTCACCGTATTAGGGCAGTTTGTGGTGGGCGGCGTCATCGTAATGGGGCTGGCGTTGATCGCCGGTAATCTGACCGATCGCCAGAGCAAGGCGGTACACGGTTCTATGTTTTTCCTGTGGTTGCTGATGGGGATCGCCTTTATCGCCTCCGTGATGCACCTGGGGACGCCGATCAGGGCCTTTAACTCGCTCAATCGCATCGGTGAGTCGGCGTTGAGTAATGAAATCGCCAGCGGTTCGGTATTCTTTGCGGTTGGTGGCCTCTATTGGCTGCTGGCCGTGTTGAAAAAAATGCCGCCGGCGCTGGGTAAAGCCTGGCTGGTGCTTACCATGGTGCTAGGCCTGCTGTTTGTCTACGCCATGACGCGTGTCTACCAGATTGATACCGTACCGACTTGGCACAACGGTTACACCACGCTGAACTTCTTCCTGTCGGTGTTTATCGGCGGGCCGCTGTTGGGCGTGTTGCTGCTGCGGGCCGCCGGTCTGCAAGTGGCTGGTCGTGGTCAATTGATGATGATCAGCGTGCTGGCGCTGCTGCTTAGCCTGTGCTCGGCGCTGTTGCAGGGCAGTGAGTTGGCGACCATCAGCAGCTCGGTACAGCAGGCGTCGGCGCTGATCCCGGAATACGGTCAACTGATGGTATGGCGGCTGGTATTGCTGGTTCTCGGCCTGGGTTGCTGGATTTGCCCGCAGTTGCGCCGTGGTAACGCCAGTGTCATGGGGTTGATCTTGGGCTTTGTGTTAGTCTTTGCCGGTGAGTTGATTGGCCGTGGCGTGTTCTACGGCCTGCATATGACCGTTGGCATGGCCGTGGCTGGCTAACGTTAATCTGGGCGCGGCCTGGCTGCGCCCCTGGAGAAGCCCCAAGTTATGATGCTTGAAAAAATTGCCCTGACTGGCCGTGTGCTAGGTGTTTTATTGTATGCCCCACCGGAGAGCAAAGAGTGCCAGCCTTTACTGGACTCCCTGGCCGACCCGCAGTGGTTGACCGAATGGCCTTATGAAGGCGCTCAAGAGGCAGCAGCCCTGATTGCGGAAGGTTTGACTGGAAACCAGCCAGAGACGCTGTCAGAAGCTTATCAACGCCTGTTTGTTGGCCCACATACGCTGGTTGCTCCGCCTTGGGGCTCGGTCTATCTGGATAGAGAGAGCGTGCTGTTTGGTGATTCGACGCTGCGCCTGCGCCAATGGCTGCGGGTGAACGGTATCGAAGCCCAGCGCGACCAGAATGAACCGGAAGACCATATTGGCACTTTGCTGATGATGGCGGCCTGGTTGGCCGAAGAGAAGCAGCACAAAATGATTTCCGGGCTGATTGCGCTGCACATTCTTCCGTGGGCTCCGCGTTATCTGGAGCTGCTGCAGCAACATGCCGGACATCCGTTCTATCAAGGTGTGGCTCAGCTGGCACAAATCACGCTGGCAGCCTGGGCGGAAGAGTGCCCGTCACCGGTGCCGAGCCTGGAGCTGTATTTCTAATGAACAACGACCAGCAGTTATCTGCGCAAGGCAATAGCCGCCGCCGGTTGCTGACTGGTTGGCTGGATCGTAGTAAAGCCTTGCCGGAGCAGGAAGTCCCCTCTGTGACATTGCCTGCGGTGGCTCGTCCACCTCAGGCTTTGCCGGAGGCGTTGTTCAGTGCGTTGTGCAACGGCTGTGGCGGCTGTGTGAGCAGCTGCCCGTACGGTTTATTGAGCCTCGAGCAAAGCAAGCCGGTATTGAGCATCGATTTCACCGAGTGTGATGTCTGCCGCAAATGCACCGCCGCCTGCCAAACCGGGGCGCTGCGTGACAAAATGCCCTGCGACACGCTGCTGCGCCCGCAAATCAGCCATAGCTGCCTGGGGCGCCAGGACAGCTGCCGGATGTGTACCATCAACTGTCCGCAACAGGCTTTATCCTTCCAGCTTTCTGAAAACGGTGCCCGCCAATTGCAGTGTGACGATACGCTGTGTAATGGCTGCGGGCTCTGCAAGCTATCCTGCTTTCACGGGCATATTTCCCTGGCAGCTTCGGGTGAAAAATCGTTGCCGGAACAGCTATAAAGCCAGTTTTAACCCGTTGTTAAACATATTGTGCGATCGCCCGTTAACCGCCGATTGACTTTTTTATCGCCAGTGGCATGATGCGCGCACTCTACTCTGTCTGTTCGGTTTCAATTTCACTATGTCCGCATATTCTCGCCCAGTGCTTATGTTGCTCTGCGGCCTATTGCTGCTTACGGTTTCCATCGCCGTTTTGAACACTTTGGTTCCCCTCTGGTTAACCCATGCTCAATTGCCAACCTGGCAAGTGGGAGTGGTCAGTTCGTCTTACTTTACCGGGAACCTGATGGGAACGCTGGTGGCGGGCAAACTGATCAAGCGGATTGGCTTTACCCGCAGCTATCATCTTGCCTGTCTGGTCTTTGCCTTCGCTACCGTGGGTATGGTGCTGTCGCTGGACTTCTGGAGCTGGATCGGCTGGCGCTTCTTTGCCGGGGTAGGGTGTGCCTGGATTTGGGTGATCGTTGAAAGCGCGCTGTTGCGCAGCGGTAATTTGAGTAACCGTGGCCAACTGTTGGCGGCGTATATGATAGTTTACTACCTCGGTACGGTTGCGGGGCAGTTGCTGCTAAGCAGTGTTTCAACCGAGCTGCTGGATGTGGTGCCGTGGGTGACCGCCGTTGTTATGGCCGCCATGCTGCCAATGCTGTTTGCGCGGGTTAATAACCAAGATGACGAGCCACAGCAGGCCTCAATCTGGCAGATGTTTAAACGTCGTGACGCCCGGTTGGGCATCAACGGCTGTATTATCTCGGGGATCGTGCTGGGCTCGCTGTACGGCCTGATGCCGCTGTATTTAAACCATCAGGGGATGAGTGATGCCAACGTGGGTTACTGGATGGCGCTGCTGGTCAGTTCCGGCATCGTGGGTCAGTGGCCTATAGGGCGTTTGGCCGATCGCTATGGCCGCCTGTTGGTGCTGCGCATTCAGGTGTTCGTGGTGATCCTTGCCAGCATCGCGATGCTGGGTAACTATGCAATGGCTCCGGCGCTGTTTATTCTGGGCTGTGCTGGTTTTACCTTATACCCGGTGGCGATGTCCTGGGCCTGCGAAAAGGTGCTGCCGCATCAGTTGGTGGCGATGAACCAGACATTGTTGATGAGCTATACCGTCGGCAGCTTGCTAGGGCCCGCGATGACGTCGATGCTGATGCAGAGCTACTCCGATCGGCTGCTGTTTGTGATGATTGCGGGGGTGGCGTTGGTTTATTTGATGATGCTGCTGAAGAAACCTGACCATCACCACACCCCGTTGGCTGCGGCCTGAACATGAAAGACCGATCTTTCGAGTGGCGGGCAATTAATTGATATTGCGTACCAAGATATCTTCCGATAAGTGCAGGCTAATTTTTATCCCTTTTTTAGCTGCACTATATCGGTACTCATTGAGCATTTCGCGAATATCATCATCCAGATAGTCGATACCTTCACAATCTATGATCACTTCGCTATCCGGCTTGATTTGTCCCAATAAATGTTTTAATCGCATCTTGTTCAGAAAGGTCAGGTTTTGCTGACATTTGATTAAGTAGTGATTGTCGTAATGCGTCAACCGCAGGGCGTTGCGGTTGCTTTGATACAAACTTCCTGCCAGTTGTACAACGAGTCCAAGCGCGATCCCTTCTAACATACCGAGAAATAAAATACCGAACAGGGTGGCGGTGAAGGGGATAAATTGTTGTAAGCCTTGCCGCCATAGCGATAAGATAATTTTTGGATGTGCCAGCTTAAAGCCAGTATAAATCAAAATTGCCGCTAAACTCGCCAAGGGAATATTGTTAAGTAAATCAGTAAATAGAACCGCACTGAACAGTAATAATAGCCCATGGATGAGGATTGACAGGCGACTTTGCGCACCAGCCTGCACGTTGGCAGAACTTCTTACTATCACAGAGGTGATAGGTAAGCCCCCTATCAGGCCACTTAGCATATTACCGGCCCCTTGCGCACGTAGCTCTTTATCGGCACTTGGTTCTGGCGTCATGGGGGCAATTTTCTTCAATGCCTCCTGACTGAGCAGCGTTTCCAAACTGCCGACGATGGCAATAGTCATGGCAATCACATAGACCGTAGGATTACGCCAAGCTTGCCAGTTAGGAAAAGAGAGTTGAGATTGTAATGCTTCCACACTTGTCAGCGCAGGCAATTCAATGCGTGCCAGGTTTGCCAGCTCGGGTGACAAATACTGTGCGAGCCAGACAAATAAGCATCCCCATAAAACGGCAATCAGAGGGCCCGGTAATGCGGAAAGCCGCAGGCGCTGCTTAACAGAAGAGCTCCCCCAGAATTTGATAAGCAGTAGCGCCCCGATGCTGACTATTATGGCTGCCGGGGTAATGTCTGCTTGTAGTTGCTGCAAAGTGATGTCTTCGCTCAGCCCATGACCTACAGGGTATCCCATAGCCAGTGGTAACTGCTGTAAAATAAGTAGGATGCCAATACCTGCCAACATACCGTGGATCACCGCACTGGGGATCAGTGCCGCCAATTGGCCACTGCGTAGCATACCAAAGACAAATTGAAATATTCCTGACAGTAGCAACGCGAACAAGAAGGTTGGAAAATCGCCCAAAGAAACGATTGCACTAGTAACAATAGTGACCAACCCGGCCGCAGGCCCGCTAACGGAAAAAGGGGAAGGGCTGAGTAGTGTGACAAGGAGCCCGCCGATGATCCCAGTCAGTAAACCCACGAAGGGTGGAACTCCACTGGCTTGAGCGATCCCCAGACACAGTGGCAGAGCGACCAGGAATACGACTAATCCAGCCGGAAGATCAAAGCGCACATTAGCGTATCTCATGATATCGCTCCGTCGTCGGGGTATTGCGCCAGTACATTCAGGAATCCCGTGTGCATATCGTAAATACAACCAAATAGCGTCAATGCTTTATTCTGCTGCCAGGCTCTCTGGATTATGGCGGTTTTACTGAGCTTATTCAGTTGTACCTGTACGTTGGCATACACGGCCTTTTTCAAATACTCAGTTTCTTCATTTTCGGGAGGTTTTAGAGTGACCAGATGGGGGGCCAGAGAGAAGCGCAGAGATGCAAGACGGCGTGTTAAGGAGTCTTTTACTGGAACGTTTCGAGTACTTAAAGCTGACTGGATCCCACCGCAACCGTAATGCCCGCAAATGACGATGCTGCTTACACCAAGATGTTCTACGGCGTATTGCACCACACTCATCAAATTATCATCTTGTTCTTCGACCATATTAGCAATATTACGATGGACAAATAGCTCGCCGGGTTGTGCACGCACGATAGTTTCAGCAGGGACTCGACTGTCAGAGCAGCCTATCCATAGAATTTCAGGGTGCTGAGATTTTGCAAGCTGTGAGAAGTAACTCGGGTCCCGCCATTGCTGTTCTGTTGCCCAGCTACGGTTTCTTACTAATAGATGATTCAAGGAGTTCATAACATGTCCCTTTGTTGGTATTAATCGGCCATGACCAGCCGTTGTAGAATTCAGCGCTGACGCGTAAACCACCGTCGTTTCTACCAGCATTGCTGATGTTTGACTCAAACGACGCAGTTATACTAAGCAGGTAATATGTAAATTTATCTTATGAATAAGTAAAGATAGATGGGGGGAAAGTAATTTAATCTATGCGGGAATCAAACTGGAGCAGGTAAGTGAGTAAGGTAATTATCTGTAATTGTTATAATAATCGATATTTAAGTCTGGTTAATCTTTAAAAGACCAATATCTCCCCTGCAACCCCTTCTTTGTTAAGTGTTATTTATTAATTGCATTTTGCAAAGAAGCAGTTCAACCGCAATGTTGCGAAGTCTCTTGAGCAGGGGGCCTGATCAAGAGACCGCTAACAGGAAGAAGGATAGGGCATCTGTGGGAGCTTAATAGATCACTTTGTGGCCGTAGCTTTCCAGGATCCCCTTCACGCGATCCATGGTGTCGGCCTTAGGCGGATGAACGCCGTCCAACTTGTACTCTTCACCCATCGCGATCCATTTGTGCTTGCCCAGTTCGTGGTAAGGCAACAGCTCGATCTTCTCGATATTAGTCATATCCTTGGTGAACTCACCGAGCAGATGCGTCGATTTATCATCATCAGACCAGCCTGGCACCACCACGTAGCGGATCCAGGTGCGTTGATTACGTTTGGCCAGATAACGAGCAAACTCCAGCGTACGATGGTTGGAAACTCCCACCAGGTTCTGGTGAATATCGTCATTCATCTGTTTCAGATCGAGCATCACCAGATCGGTGGTATCCAGCAGCTCATCAATCACCGGGTCATAACGGCGGACAAAACCGTTGGTGTCCAGACAGGTGCTGATCCCTTCCTTGTGACAGGCGCGGAACCAGTCGCGAACAAATTCGGCCTGCAGGATCGCTTCGCCGCCGGACGCCGTTACGCCGCCGCCGGAAGCGTTCATAAAGTGACGGTAGGCCACGGTATCAGTCATCAGCTCTTCAACCGTGACCTCCTTGCCGCCGTGGGTGTCCCAGGTATCGCGGTTATGGCAGTACAGGCAGCGCATCAGGCAACCCTGGAAGAACACGATAAAGCGGATACCAGGGCCATCAACGGTGCCACAGGATTCGAAAGAGTGGATGCGGCCTTTCAAGGACATTGCGGGTTTCTCCAAAATCGACTGTCAAACGCAGTCTACAATAGGCTGGTAACCGCCAGGCAGGGATCAACGATGTGGCGAAAAAAGGCGCCAGGTAAAACGATTCCTGTTGGCCGGTTACGTACCGGTTCACTGTTTTGCCAGATATCCATGCAGTATATACCCATCACAGGCTAATCAGCAGCGTAGATACCTGGCAAAACAGACTCAAGACCAGAGTCAGGGGGGACTTAGTAAAAAGGCCGGAATATCCGGCCTTGGTAACACTTGTTCAGTGGGGCAGAGTGATCCGCCCCGGAGAAACCGCGATTAGATCGACTGGGTGAAAGTACGAGTAATCACGTCTTGTTGCTGTTCTTTAGTCAACGAGTTGAAGCGCACTGCGTAACCCGATACGCGGATGGTCAGCTGAGGATATTTCTCAGGGTTTTCCATCGCGTCCAGCAGCATTTCACGGTTCATCACGTTCACGTTCAGGTGCTGACCGCCTTCGATGGACGCTTCGTGGTGGAAGTAACCATCCATCAGACCCGCCAGGTTGGCTTTACGCACGTCGTCATCTTTACCCAACGCGTTAGGCACGATGGAGAAGGTGTAAGAGATACCATCTTTCGCATAGGCAAACGGCAGTTTGGCTACGGAGGTCAGAGAGGCTACAGCACCTTTCTGATCGCGGCCGTGCATTGGGTTGGCACCTGGACCAAATGGAGCGCCAGCACGACGGCCATCTGGGGTGTTACCGGTTTTCTTACCATAAACCACGTTAGAGGTGATGGTCAGCACGGACTGAGTTGGTACCGCATTACGGTAGGTACGCAGTTTCTGAATTTTCTTCATGAAACGTTCTACCAGGTCGCAAGCGATGTCATCTACGCGAGAATCGTTGTTACCGAACTGCGGGTATTCACCTTCGATTTTGAAGTCGACAGCCAGGCCGTCTTCATCACGGATGGTGGATACTTTGGCGTACTTGATGGCAGACAGGGAGTCGGCTGCTACGGACAGACCCGCGATACCACAAGCCATGGTGCGATAAACATCACGGTCATGCAGAGCCATCAGCGCAGCTTCATAGCTGTACTTGTCGTGCATGTAGTGAATGATGTTCAACGAGGTCACATACTGCTTGGCCAGCCAGTCCATGAAGTGGTCCATACGTTCCATGACTTTGTCATAGTCCAGTACGGTGTCCATCATTGGGGCTTCTTTCGGGCCAACCTGCATTTTCAGTTTTTCATCAACGCCGCCGTTGATTGCGTACAACATGGTTTTCGCCAGGTTGGCACGCGCACCGAAGAACTGCATTTGCTTACCGACAATCATCGGGCTGACGCAACAGGCGATGGCATAGTCATCGTTGTTGAAGTCTGGGCGCATCAGGTCGTCGTTTTCATACTGTACGGAGGAGGTGTCGATAGACACTTTCGCGGCGTATTTTTTGAAGTTCAACGGCAGTTTTTCAGACCACAGGATGGTCATGTTTGGCTCTGGAGATGGCCCCATGGTGTACAGCGTGTTCAGGAAGCGGAAGCTGTTTTTGGTTACCAGCGTACGACCATCAACACCCATACCGGCCAGGGATTCTGTTGCCCAGATTGGGTCACCAGAGAACAGCTCATCATATTCAGGAGTACGCAGGAAGCGAACCATACGCAGTTTCATGACCAGGTGGTCGATCAGTTCCTGCGCCTGCAGTTCGGTCAGTTTACCGGCCTTGATATCGCGCTCAATGAACACGTCCAGGAAGGTAGATACGCGGCCGAAGGACATGGCTGCACCGTTCTGGGATTTCACCGCGGCCAGGTAGCCGAAGTAGGTCCACTGCACGGCTTCTTGAGCGGTGCTGGCTGGGCCGGAAATGTCGTAGCCGTATTTGGCGGCCATTTCTTTAATCTGCCCCAGGGCGCGGTGCTGTTCAGCAATTTCTTCGCGCAGCTGGATGGTCATTTCCAGATCTTCGCCATTTTCCAGACGAGTCTGCAGAGACTTGAACTGGTTCAGCTTGTCGGCCATCAGGAAGTCGATACCGTACAAAGCAACGCGACGGTAGTCACCGATGATACGGCCACGGCCATACGCATCTGGCAGACCGGTCAACACGCCAGATTTACGGCAGTTCAGGATGTCTTTGGTGTAAACATCGAATACGCCCTGGTTGTGGGTTTTGCGGTATTCGGTGAACACTTTCTTCACTTGTGGATCCAGTTCACGGCCATAAACCTTGCATGAACCTTCAACCATCTTGATGCCGCCGAATGGGATCAGCGCGCGCTTCAGAGGAGCATCAGTCTGCAAACCAACGATGGTCTCCAGATCTTTGTTGATATAGCCCGCATCATGAGAAGTCACGGTGGAGACGACGTTGGTATCGAAATCAACTGGCGCATGGGTGCGGTTTTCCAGTTTGATCCCTTCCATAACCTTGTCCCACAGAGTGGTAGTGGCTTGACTTGCGCCAGCCAGGAAGGATTCATCACCCTCGTAAGGAGTGTAGTTTTTCTGGATGAAGTCACGTACGTTGACTTCTTTCTGCCAGTCACCTTCGCTGAAACCTTGCCAAGCGGTCGCTAACTTCTCGTTAAGTTCGGTCATTATACACCTACCTTCTAATGTGGATTTCTTTGTAAACCCGGCGCCGTGCCAGCCAACAGATTAGTGATTCTGTTTGCCGCCACGCAGATAAATTACCCAGTAAGTCAACCCAACCAGTAGACCACCGCCAATGATGTTACCGATGGTGACGGGGATCAGGTTGTCGATGATAAAGTTGCTTACGGTCAGATGAGCGAATTGCTCGGGTGCTGCCCCCACGGCTTGCCAAAACTCTGGCGTGGCAAAGTGCTTAACCACTATACCCATAGGGATCATAAACATGTTGGCGATACTGTGCTCAAAGCCGCTGGCAACGAACATGGCTACCGGCAGGATCATGGCGAACATCTTGTCCATCAGGCTGCGGCCGGAGTAGCTCATCCAGACGGCCAGGCAAACCATCAGGTTAGCCAGGATGCCCAGACAGACGGCTTCGATAAAGGTGTGGTGCAGTTTATGGTCGGCGGTTTGCAATACGTTCAAACCCCACAGGCCATTGGCCGCCATATACTCGCCTGAGAACCAGATCAGAGCAACGAAGAACAGGGCACCAATCAGGTTGCCAATATAGACGTTTAACCAGTTAAGAGCCAATTGCCCCCAGGTAATACGCCCGCTGGCTTTGGCAATCACGGTCAGTACGGTGGAGGTAAACAGGTCCGCCCCGCAGACGACGACCAGCATTAACCCCATGGAGAAGCAGATACCACCCACCAGCTTGGCGAGGCCGAAAGGAATGGCGGCGGTGCCGGTGGTCGCTGTGATATAAAAAACAAAGGCGATAGAAATGAACACACCTGCGGTGATCGCTAAATAAAAAGTCGTCAGCGGATGCTTGGTGGCTTTATACACCCCCGCATCCTCGGCAACTTTCGCCATCGCGGCAGGTAACAGCATATCGAAGGGGTTGTCAGCTCTCACACTAACTCTCGCTCTTAAGGGTTATTACAACACACTGAGATACTAGCAAAGCAGTATAGGGTAAAAATTGACTTGGATCATAACGCGCGGAAGTAAAACGGCTTAAAACCGCAAATTTAGTAGGGTTTATTGGGTTATATTATTGATTTTAATGTAAAAAATATTTTTTAATGTTTACAAAAAATTTTGAAGTTAACGCCGTTTTGGACTGGGAAGGGTTAAATTTTTGTACTTATTGTCGCTTTTAGATGAATAAGCATTAATTGATGGTTAATTAATATTTCACGCTGACGTAACAATTGGCGATTTAATTATCCTGTTGGCTGATAAGTGCGCTTTTGATAAAAACATGCAACGTCAGGGTTTGCCTGTTTTTTGATCGGCAATCGGGTCAAGGCTGCTTCTTTGGGAGTAACGCCGGTAAGGTTCTACCGGCGTATCAATCAGGCTTATGCCTGCGCCCAGTGACGGCGTTTGGCAGTTTGCAGCTTTTCGTAAGCCGCCAACAGCGCTTGGTGGGCCGGCAGGGCTTTCAATTCACTGTCGATGGCAAACAGGCCGTTGAAGCGCTCTTCACCGCTCATGGCCGCAGAGGCAGCGTCAACCGCATCCTGACCATACATCTTCACGAAGGCCGTGTGATATTGAGCAGGATCGCGTTCTGGCTCCAACGCCAACAGCAGCAGTGTCTGCAGGCAACGATAGTAGTTACTGCGCTCTGGGGTAAACAGCGAGGCGTTGAACTCCTGCGTCCACTCGGCCCAGATCAGTGCCTGCTCGAGATCGCCACCGGCCAATGCCAGCATGGATTTCAGTTCGCCAACGCGCAGGGTGTACCAGGCGTTGTCTTTACCAGAGGCAATGCCCAGCAATTCACGTACGCGGGTGAAATCGTCCAACCCTTCATCATCCAACTGCTGGATCAGAGCCAGGTACTCTTCCGGCTCCCACTCGCTGCCCGGCAGTTGCAGCAGGGTTTCACGCAGGTGCGCGCCCATGCTGTTGTTTGCCAGCAGCAGATCCTCTGCCGGATAGATGTCGGACATCCCCGGTACGATGATACGGCAGGCGTACACGTCCAGGTGCTCGTAATCGGCGATGTACACTTCGGCATCTTCTTTATTAAAGATGCTCATCAGGGTGGCGAACTCTTCCTGCGTGCTGCCGCTGAAACTCCAGTCGACAAAAGGATAGTCGGCATCCTGTTTGAACAGATCCCAGGAGATCAAACCGCTGGAATCGATGAAGTGAGTTTCCAGGTTGGCGTGCTCGGCGACTTCCTCGTCGTCGAAGGTTGGGGCGGTAAACACATCCAGATCTTTCAAGCCGCGGCCTTGCAACAGCTCGGTAACCGTACGCTCCAGCGCGACCCCGAAATCAGGGTGAGCCCCAAAGGAGGCAAAGCAGGTGCCGTTGGCAGGGTTGAACAACACCACGCAGATCACCGGGTAGTTGCCGCCTAACGAAGCATCATAAGAGAGGATCGGGAAACCTTCGGCTTCCAGCTTGGCGATCGCCTCAACCACGTCAGGATAGCGGTTCAGCACTTCGCTCGGGATTTCCGGCAGGCTGATGGACTCGGCGATGATGCGGTTTTTCACATAGCGCTCGAACACCTCGGAGAGGCCCTGAACCCGCGCTTCGTTGGCGGTATTGCCAGCGGACATGCCGTTGGACACGTACAGGTTGCCGATGATGTTCATCGGAATATAAACGGTCTGCTGATCTGACTGGCGGGTGAATGGCAGGGCGCAGATGCCACGATCGCTATTGCCAGACTGCAGATCGATCAGATCGCTGGCAGTCAGTTCCTGCTCCGGATCGTAGAAAGCGTGCGTGCGCTCATCCAGGATGCCTTGTGGCAGTGAGTTGTCAGCCGGGATCGGGAACCATTTCTCATTGGGATAGTGAACGAAATCGCCTTCGGCAATCTGTTGGCCCAAATAGAAATCGGCGAAGAAATAGTTGGTCGACAGGCGCTCGAAATACTCGCCCAGCGCGGAAGCCAGCGCGGCCTTTTTGCTGGCACCTTTACCGTTGGTGAAGCACAGCGGGCAATCGCGATCGCGGATATGCACTGACCAGACGTGTGGCACCGGATTCAGCCAGGAGGCTTCTTCGATATTGAAACCCAGATCGGTTAATTTCTGCTGAAAACGGGCGATGGAGTCTTCCAGCGCAGCGTCTTTGCCAGGAATAAAAGTTTGCGTCATTGTCTTCACTTATGTGGCGTACTAAAAACGCGCAATGATACGGGGTTTTGTTCTCAAGCTCCACGTATTCCTAAAGCCGATCAGAAGTCACAGTTTTTCTAGGGATAAAGACGATAATTCAGCGGGTTAACAATAATGGAGAAACGTAATGAAATCAGTGAAACTCAGCGTGTTGGCACTACTGTTGGCCGGGGCATGCGGCTCGGCACTAGCGTTACCTAACATCACCTTGCTGGCCACCGGCGGGACTATCGCTGGTGGCGGCGACTCGGCCACCAAGTCTAACTACACCGCAGGTAAACTGGGTGTAGAGGCGTTGGTGGATGCGGTGCCGGAGTTGAAAAAGGTTGCCAACGTGCAGGGCGAGCAGGTGGTCAACATCGGTTCGCAGGATATGAATGACGAAGTTTGGCTCAAGCTGGTCAAGAAAATCAATGCGGACTGTGCCAAAACCGATGGCTTCGTGATCACCCACGGTACCGACACGCTGGAGGAGACCGCTTATTTCCTGGATCTCACCGTCAAGTGCGATAAGCCGGTCGTGATCGTGGGGGCGATGCGCCCGGCAACGGCCATGAGTGCCGATGGTCCATTTAACTTGTATAACGCAGTTGTCACAGCCGCTGACCCTCAATCGGCCAAGCGTGGCGTGCTGGTGGTGATGAATGATACGGTGCTCGATGGCCGCGACGTGACCAAAACCAATACCACCGGCGTACAGACTTTCCAGTCACCTAATTTTGGCCCGTTGGGATACATCCACAACGGCAAAATCGACTACCAACGTTCGCCACAGCGCAAGCACACCAGCGAAACGCCGTTTAACGTCGACCAGATGAGTACGCTGCCGACGGTTGGTATTATCTATAACTATGCTAACGCGTCCGACGCGCCAGCCAAGGCGCTGATCGCCGAAGGTTATCAAGGGATCGTCAGCGCCGGGGTGGGTAATGGCAACCTGTATAAAACCGTGTTTGATACGCTGGCCACGGCGGCCCATAACGGCGTAGCGGTAGTGCGTTCCTCCCGTGTGCCTACCGGCTCCACTACTGAAGATGCGGAAGTGGATGATACTAAACTCGGTTTTGTGGCAGCCGGAACGCTGAATCCGCAAAAAGCGAGAATTCTGCTGCAACTGGCATTAACTCAAACCAAAGACGCCAAACAGATCCAGGCGATGTTTAATCAGTATTGATCCCTGACTCAAGTGGGGGCGTAATGCCCCCATTTTCCCCGCTCCGACTATGCTGTAGGAAATCTCTTTTCGCAGGAACGATTTCATGCAGGCATTTGATATCCAAAGAATGGCATTTGACGAGACCACGCCAGAGTTCCTGGCCGAGGTGGCGCTACGCTGCCTGTTCACTTTTCTGCTGGTGTTTATCTTCTTAAAAATGACCGGGCGCCGTGGCGTACGCCAAATGTCGCTGTTTGAAGTGCTGATCATCCTGACTCTGGGGTCCGCCGCGGGTGACGTCGCGTTTTATCACGATGTTCCTTTGCTACCGGTGCTGATGGTTTTCGTTTGTATGATGGTGATGTACCGCTTTTCCACCTGGTTGATGGATCGCTTTCAAAAACTCCAGACCTGGATGGAGGGCGAGCCGCTGATTCTGGTCAGTGAGGGGCTGTTCGATTGGGATATCCTGTGCCGGGAAAATATCACCCATGATGAGTTCTTTATGGAACTCCGTCAGGCCGGTGTTGAGCACCTTGGGCAGGTGAGATTGGCCATCCTGGAGGTGAACGGCACCATATCGGTGTATTTCTACCCGGATGAGCAGGTACGGCCAGGATTACCAGTGTTACCGGCACAATGCGTTAAAAGCGTGGTTGAGATTGATGTGGAGGGTGACTATGCCTGCGGGATGTGTAGCCTGATCTCCACCTTGACGCCATCACCCGAACACGACTGCCCACGCTGTGGTAACCGTAAATGGATCGCAGCCTTGTCCCATAGCCGGGTAAGCTGAATACAGCACAAAAAACCGCGTTAACCCGCTGAATACGCCAGTGTCACAGCGTTTTATGGCATAAATAAACCCTGAGGCCGCAGAGCCTGTTATTTGCGGCCTCGCCAGTTTCTCACCCTTGGAACAATAAGCATTGCAGCCGGGTTACGTGAGTGATAAAACCGATAGAGTTGGTTAACATCAGCGTTAACTTCGGGCATATGTCGAAAGCCGATTTTTACGGCGCACAGTGAATGTGGTGAGGGGAAATGACTCAGGTTTATAATTTTAGCTCAGGCCCGGCGATGCTGCCGGTTGAAGTTTTGCGTCGTGCGGAACAAGAGCTGTGCAACTGGCACGGTCTTGGCACGTCGGTGATGGAAATCAGCCATCGCAGTAAAGAATTTATCGCCGTCGCCGAACAGGCCGAACAGGATCTGCGCGATCTGCTGAAAGTCCCCGCCAACTATAAAGTGCTGTTCTGCCACGGCGGTGCCCGTGCCCAATTTGCCGCGTTGCCACTGAACCTGTTGGGTGATAACACCACCGCCGACTATATCGATGGTGGCTACTGGGCGCACAGCGCGATCACCGAAGCGGAAAAATACTGCCAACCCAACGTGATCGACGTCAAAACCACCGTTGACGGCTTAAGCGGCATCAAGCCGATGAAAGAGTGGCAACTGAGCGATAACGCGGCATACGTCCACTATTGTCCGAACGAAACCATTGACGGTGTGGCCATTGATGAAACGCCAGACTTTGGCGATAAAGTGGTGATTGGCGATTACTCTTCGACCATCCTTTCCCGTCCGTTGGACGTCAGCCGTTTCGGCGTTATCTATGCGGGCGCACAGAAAAACATTGGCCCCGCTGGCCTGACGCTGGTGATTGTGCGTGATGACCTGCTGGGTAAAGCACGCCGTGAAGTCCCGTCGATCCTGGATTACACCGTGTTGGCAGAAAACGACTCGATGTTCAACACGCCGCCAACCTTCGCCTGGTATCTGTCTGGCCTGGTATTCAAATGGCTGAAAGAGCAGGGCGGCCTGGTGGAAATGCAAAAGCGTAACCAGGCCAAGGCCGAGTTGCTGTATAGCACTATCGATCAGTCGGACTTCTACCGTAGCCGTGTGGCCGTTGCCAACCGCTCCTGGATGAACGTGCCGTTCCAGCTTGCCGATCCTGCGCTGGATAAAGTGTTCCTGAGCGAAGCAGAAGCCATTGGCCTGCAGGCGCTGAAGGGCCACCGCGTAGTAGGCGGCATGCGTGCTTCCATCTATAATGCGATGCCGCTGGCCGGCGTGAAGACCCTGACCGACTTTATGGTCGACTTTGAACGCCGCCATGGTTGATTGCCACCGCCCGCATTGAACGGGCGGTCGTACCGCTGTTGTCCTTTTGCATTAAAGCGGCTCCGGCATTATCCCGGGGCCGTTTCGTTTATCAGATTCTGGAGAGTTTTGTTCACATGGTGGATTCCCTGACGTTACAACCGGTTGCTTTGGTCGATGGCACCGTCAACTTACCCGGCTCCAAGAGCGTATCCAATCGGGCTTTGCTACTGGCTGCACTGGCGCGGGGAACGACCCGGCTGACCAACCTGCTGGACAGCGACGACGTGCGTCATATGTTGAATGCCTTGCAGGCGCTGGGAGTGAGTTACCAGCTCTCCGACGATCGCACCACCTGTTCCGTTGAGGGTAATGCTGGCCCGTTGGTTGCCGCGCAGCCGCTGGAGCTGTTCCTCGGTAATGCCGGTACGGCAATGCGTCCATTAGCGGCAGCACTGTGTCTGGGAGAGGGCGACGTGGTGTTGACCGGCGAACCGCGCATGAAAGAGCGCCCGATCGGCCATCTGGTGGATGCCTTACGCCAGGGCGGGGCGCAAATCGATTACCTTGAACAAACCGATTATCCACCTGTGCGCCTGCGTGGCGGTTTCCGCGGCGGCGACGTAAGCGTTGACGGCAGCGTATCCAGCCAGTTTCTGACCGCCTTGCTGATGATGGCACCGTTGGCGGCCCAAGACACCGCTATCCATATTTTGGGTGAGCTGGTTTCCAAACCTTATATCGATATTACCCTGCACCTGATGAGGACTTTCGGCGTGGAAGTCACGCACGACAACTATCGCGTGTTCCATATCCGTGGGCAGCAGACTTACCGTTCACCAGGCGACTATCTGGTAGAAGGCGATGCCTCTTCAGCATCCTATTTCCTGGCCGCTGCGGCGATTAAGGGCGGCACAGTGCGTGTTACCGGTATCGGTAAGAAAAGCGTGCAGGGCGATACCAAATTTGCCGACGTGCTGGAAAAAATGGGCGCGCACATCACCTGGGGCGATGACTTTATCGAGTGCAGCCGCGGTGAGCTCAAAGGCATCGATATGGACATGAACCACATTCCAGATGCGGCGATGACCATTGCCACCACCGCGCTGTTCGCGGCCGGGCCGACCACCATCCGCAATATCTACAACTGGCGGGTAAAAGAAACCGACCGTCTGGCGGCGATGGCAACAGAACTACGCAAAGTTGGCGCCGAGGTGGATGAAGGTGAGGATTACATCCACGTCGTGCCGCCAAGCAAGCTGCAGTTTGCCGAGATCGGCACTTACAACGATCACCGTATGGCGATGTGCTTCTCGCTGGTGGCGCTGTCCGATACGCCGGTGACCATTCTTGATCCGAAGTGTACCGCCAAGACCTTCCCGGACTATTTTGAGCAGTTGGCGCGTATCAGCCAGTTGGCCTAATCTTCTCTATATCCGTTATCAATGGGCCTCGTTTGAGGCCTTTTTTGCGATTAGTGCCCATCTTTTCGGCAATCAGACAGTTCGCGGTAACAGTAAACTCCACAGGCGCGTATAATACGCCCCCGAATCTGCTCCTACTTGGGCAGACAGCAGGGCGTGTTCCTGTGAGGTTCCTACCTGAAGGAGAGAGAAATGACGGCTACAGTTCCGGTGATAACCGTTGATGGACCAAGTGGTGCAGGCAAAGGCACGCTGTGCAAGGCGCTGGCAGAATCCCTTGGTTGGCGTTTGCTGGATTCCGGCGCGATTTATCGCGTACTGGCCCTGGCAGCGTTGCACCATCAGGTGGATATCACCTCTGAAGAGGCGTTAGTCCCCTTGGCCGCCCATCTCGACGTCCGCTTTGTTGCTCAGGACGGCAAGCTGCAGGTTATTTTGGAAGGTGAGGACGTCAGTAATGAGATCCGCACCGAAACCGTTGGCAATACGGCTTCGCAAACGGCCGCATTCCCACGAGTTCGTGAGGCGCTGCTGCGCCGCCAACGCGCATTTCGCGAGGCACCGGGCCTGATCGCCGATGGCCGTGACATGGGCACGGTGGTGTTCCCGGATGCGCCGGTTAAAATTTTCCTTGACGCCAGTTCCGAAGAGCGTGCGCATCGTCGCATGCTACAGTTGCAGGAAAAGGGCTTTAATGTTAACTTTGAACGTCTTTTAGCCGAGATAAAGGAGCGGGATGACCGTGACCGTAATCGGGCTATTGCGCCACTGGTACCGGCTCTCGATGCCCTCGTGTTGGATTCTACCAGCATGTCGATCGAGGAAGTGATCCAGCGGGCGTTGGCATATGCACATGAAGTTTTGGCGTTGCCGCAGCAATAAGCGCGGCGGCGTTTTTAGCTTTTTGTCATATTTGTCATCGTACTGCATAGCAGTAACTGAATATATCGGGTAAAATTTTACCCCTGTAACCTAAACCTTGTCGGCAGGAAGCCAATGGCAAGGTATGTGAAACAACCCCATTCGGCGGGACGCTAAATGGACGTTAAACTATAGAACCCTGAAGATTAAACATGACTGAATCTTTCGCTCAACTCTTTGAAGAATCCCTGAAAACAATCGAAACCCGTCCGGGTTCCATCGTTCGTGGTGTTGTTGTTGCTATCGATAAAGATGTCGTACTGGTTGACGCCGGTCTGAAATCTGAATCTGCCATCCCGGCTGAGCAATTCAAAAACGCCCAGGGCGAGCTGGAAATCCAGGTTGGTGACGAAGTTGACGTTGCGCTGGACGCTGTTGAAGATGGCTTCGGTGAAACTCTGCTGTCCCGTGAGAAAGCTAAGCGTCACGAAGCTTGGATCACGCTGGAAAAAGCTTACGAAGAAGCTGAAACTGTCGTCGGTGTTATCAACGGCAAAGTTAAGGGTGGCTTCACTGTAGAGCTGAACGGTATTCGTGCGTTCCTGCCAGGTTCCCTGGTTGACGTGCGTCCAGTTCGCGACACTCTGCACCTGGAAGGCAAAGAGCTTGAGTTCAAAGTCATCAAGCTGGATCAGAAGCGCAACAACGTTGTTGTTTCTCGTCGTGCAGTAATCGAATCCGAAAACAGCGCAGAGCGCGATCAACTGCTGGAAAACCTGCAGGAAGGCATGGAAGTTAAAGGTATCGTTAAGAACCTCACTGACTACGGTGCATTCGTGGATCTGGGCGGCGTTGACGGCCTGCTGCACATCACTGACATGGCTTGGAAACGCGTTAAGCACCCAAGCGAAATTGTCAACGTGGGCGACGAAATCACTGTCAAGGTGCTGAAGTTCGACCGCGAGCGTACTCGTGTATCTCTGGGCCTGAAGCAACTGGGCGAAGATCCATGGGTTGCTATCGCTAAACGTTACCCAGAAGGCACCAAGCTGACTGGTCGTGTTACCAACCTGACTGATTACGGCTGCTTCGTGGAAATCGAAGAAGGCGTTGAAGGTCTGGTACACGTTTCTGAAATGGATTGGACCAACAAAAACATCCATCCGTCCAAAGTTGTTAACGTGGGCGATGTAGTGGAAGTGATGGTTCTGGACATCGATGAAGAACGTCGTCGTATCTCCCTGGGCCTGAAGCAGTGCAAAAACAACCCATGGCAGCAGTTCGCAGAAACCCACAACAAGGGCGACCGCGTTGAAGGTAAAATCAAGTCTATCACTGACTTCGGTATCTTCATCGGCCTGGACGGCGGCATCGACGGCCTGGTTCACCTGTCTGACATCTCCTGGAACGTTGCAGGCGAAGAAGCAGTTCGTGAATACAAGAAAGGCGACGAAATCGCAGCTGTGGTTCTGCAAGTTGACGCAGAGCGCGAGCGTATCTCCCTGGGCGTGAAGCAACTGGCTGAAGATCCGTTCAATAACTACCTGTCTATGAACAAGAAAGGTACTATTGTTACTGGTAAAGTCACTGCAGTTGACGCCAAAGGTGCTACAGTTGAATTAGCAGGCGGCGTAGAAGGTTACCTGCGTGCTTCTGAAGCCTCTCGCGACCGTATTGAAGACGCAACTCTGGTTCTGAACGTTGGTGACGAAGTTGAAGCTAAATTCACTGGCGTTGACCGTAAGAACCGCGTTGTAAGCCTGTCCGTCCGTGCGAAGGACGAAGCTGACGAGAAAGATGCAATCGCTACGGTTAACAACACCAAGCCGGAAGAAAGCAACTTCTCTAACGCTATGGCTGAAGCCTTCAAAGCGGCTAAAGGCGAGTAATGACGGGGGGCGGTTTCTGACCGCCCCGATACGGTAGTTTAGCTGCAAAGCTTGGAGGAACTATGACCAAGTCTGAACTTATTGAAAGACTTGCTGGCCAGCAATCTCATATTCCGGCGAAGGCCGTTGAGGATGCAGTGAAAGAGATGCTCGAACACATGGCAGCTACGCTAGCCGAAGGTGAGCGCATCGAGATCCGCGGATTCGGCAGTTTTTCTCTTCACTACCGTGCTCCGCGCGTCGGCCGTAACCCTAAAACGGGTGATAAAGTTGAGTTGGACGGCAAGTACGTCCCTCACTTCAAGCCAGGTAAAGAGTTACGTGACCGTGCCAATATCTATGGCTAGTCGCTGACCACCCATAGTGTTGTTGCTTGTAAAGAATATAAAACGGTGCCTTAGGGTGCCGTTTTTTTTCGCCTGAAAAATCCTTCCATACCTGCCAAAATTTGCGCTCCGCTCCGCAACCTTTCCTGCAAATGCCAAATAGCCAACCGATTGTTTACGACCTCCTTTCCTGAGTAGCAACCTGCAACTGGCGGTTAATCGTCTGAGAAGTCACATTTGTTGCAGGATAAACTTGGCAAGGAGCGCGGAAATCAGGATCTCACTGGATAGGGCCGCCATCGCTTTGGTGATGGGGATGCTGCCGATACTGTTTTTGTCCCACTTACCGTCGTGGCCTTTATTGATGGGGCTAGCCGTTGCGGCTTTGTGGCTCTGGCGATATAAGCCGAATCCATGGCGCCAGGCACTATGCTGCTGCCTGCTGGGCTTTATCTACGCCACCGGCAGTGCCAGCCTGTTGATGCAGCAAGTTGCAACGTTGACGACCAGCGGCGATAAAGCCGTGATTGCTTCCGTGCGTAGCATTTGGCTGAACGGGGCTGAAACACCACAGGTGCAACTGCGTATTGAGCAGGTTGGCGGGCGATGGCTGGTTCCTGCATTGTCCTTTACGGCAAACTGGCGTGGCGAAAAGCCCTGTGCGGGGCAACGTTGGGCAATGAAGGTTCGCTTCCGTCCGGTACATAGCAGCCTGAATGAAGGGGGCTTTGACGGGCAGCGTTGGGCCATTGCTAATCGGCAACCGTTGCGTGGCTTTGTACGTTCTGCAACGGCACTGGATAAGGGCTGCAACTGGCGCCAACTGATCGTCAAACAAATGGATCAATCGTTCATTCCACTGACGCAACGCCCGGTGTTGCTGGCGCTGGCGTTTGGCGAACGCTCGCTGATGAGTAATGAACTGCGTGGGCAACTGATGAAAACCGGCGTGGCTCACCTGATGGCCATTTCTGGCCTGCATATTTCCCTGGCCGCTGCCTTTGCCTGGGGGCTGGCGCGTGGCGTGCAGTTTTTGTTGCCCGCGCGTTACATCGGCTACCGTTTGCCGCTGGTCGTCAGTTGGTTGATGGCGCTGTGCTATGTGTGGTTGGCAGGTGGGCAACCTCCGGCAATGAGGGCCTTTATTGCCTTGTCTCTGTGGCTTTGGCTGCGCCTTAAAGGAGTTTCCTGCACTTCCTGGCAAATCTGGCTGTGGTGTATCAGCCTGCTGTTGCTGTGCGATCCTATGTCGGTGCTTTCGGACAGCTTCTGGCTCTCCGCCCTGGCGGTTGCGGCCTTAATCTTTTGGTTCGAATGGGCACCGTTGCCCAGGCGCTTCAGCACTTCTTGGGGTTGGGCACCTCTGCGTTGGCTACACATGCAACTAGGTATGATGCTATTGCTGATGCCGTTACAATTTGGCCTGTTTCATGGCTTGAGCTGGACATCGTTACCCGCCAACCTTTGGGCGGTACCGATCGTTTCTCTGCTGTCGGTTCCGTTGATATTGTTGGCATTGATGCTATTTTTTATTCCGCCGGTAAGCCACTGGTGTTGGCAATTGGCCGATCTTACCGTCAGTTGGGCCTTATGGCCGCTTCCCGGGCTCGAGCAAGGGTGGCTAGAGGTTGGGGCTGCCTTGCTGCAATTTAGCGCCCTTGGGTGGTTAGCCGTGGTTTGCTGGCGTTTTCGCTGGTGGTATCACTTTCCTGTTGGTTGTGCCGTTGTGGTGCTAGGTTGCCTATTCGGGCGGGAAAGATCGCCAGATTATCGCTGGCGGGTAGATATGCTCGACGTAGGGCACGGCCTGGCGGTGGTGATCGAGCGAGAAGGTAAGGCCGTCATCTTTGATACGGGCAACCGCTGGCAAGCCTCCAGCGCGGCAGAGCGCAACATTTTGCCATTCCTGCGTTGGCGGCAGATCTCGCTGGAGCAAATCGTGATCAGCCATAGCCATCTGGATCATATCGGCGGCTTGTCGGTACTCGAAGCGGCGTTTCCACAGGCCAGCGTGCGTACGCCGATCGTTAACGTTGGCCACCTGCCTTGCGTACAAGGGCAGCGATGGGTGTGGCGAGAGCTAAACTTTCAGGTGTTGTGGCCTCCTGCAAGGGTGGATTATGCCGCTAACGATGATTCCTGCGTAGTGCGTGTCGATGACGGCAAGTTCAGCCTGTTGCTGACGGGTGATATTGAACGCCGAGCTGAGCAGGCATTGCTGAAACAACGTGCGAATTTACCCAGCACTATCCTTCAGGTGCCTCATCACGGCAGCAAGACATCTTCAACGCCGCCATTTTTGCGTGCCGTTGCCCCCAAGCTGGCGTTTGCCTCGGCATCCCGCTATAACGCCTGGCGGTTACCGGCAGCAAAAATAGTCAAACGCTATCGGGAAAATCACATTCCCTGGCGTGATACGGCCCGCTCAGGGCAGCTCAGCGTGTTTTTTTATCGTCATGATTGGCAAGTTAAAGGCTTTCGCGAACAACTAAATCCACGTTGGTATCATCAGTGGTTTGGCGTTGAGGGGGATAATGAGTAGAATGGGCCGCTATTTCTTCCGATGCTGGTATTTGCATGATGAATGATAAAGATCTGTCCACCTGGCAGACGTTCCGCCGCCTCTGGCCGATGATCACACCGTTTAAAACCGGGTTGGTGGTCGCCGCCATTGCGCTGGTTTTAAACGCCGCGGGGGATACGTTGATGCTGTCCCTGCTCAAACCGTTATTAGACGACTTTGGTAAAGCCGATAGCCGAGTCTTGCATTGGATGCCGTTGGTCGTGATTGGCCTGATGCTGATGCGTGGCATCACCAGCTATGTCTCCAGCTACTGTATTTCCTGGGTGTCTGGCATGGTGGTAATGCAGATGCGCCGCCGCCTGTTCGGCCATATGATGCGAATGCCGGTGGCCTTTTTTGACCAGCAATCAACAGGAACTCTGCTTTCACGTATTACCTACGACTCGGAACAGGTAGCTTCATCCTCTTCCAGCGCGTTGGTTACCGTGGTGCGTGAAGGGGCCTCGATCATCGGCCTGTTCATCATGATGTTTTATTACAGCTGGCAGCTCTCACTGATCCTGATCGTGCTGGCACCGATTGTTTCCTTCGCAATCCGCCTGGTCTCCAAACGTTTTCGCAATATCAGTAAAAATATGCAAAACACCATGGGGCAGGTGACGACCAGTGCCGAACAGATGCTGAAAGGGCATAAAGAAGTGCTGATCTTTGGTGGCCAACAGGTGGAAACCGAGCGCTTCAACACCGTCAGTAACCGCATGCGTCAGCAGGGGATGAAGTTGGTTTCGGCTTCTTCTATTGCCGATCCTATTATTCAGTTGATCGCCTCATTGGCATTGGCGTTTGTGCTGTTTGCAGCAAGCTTCCCTAGCGTGATGGATACGCTGACCGCCGGTACCATTACCGTGGTGTTCTCCGCCATGATTGCCTTGATGCGTCCACTGAAATCCTTGACCAACGTGAATGCCCAGTTCCAACGCGGTATGGCGGCCTGCCAGACGTTGTTCTCGATCCTGGATTTGGAACAGGAAAAGGATACCGGTACTCGCCAGGTTGAACGTGCCAAAGGTGATATCGAATTCCGTAATGTGACCTTCGCCTATCCGGGGCGTGAGATCCCAGCGCTGCGTGATATCAATCTGAGCATTTCAGAAGGTAAAACGGTGGCGTTGGTTGGTCGTTCTGGTTCGGGTAAATCGACGATTGCCAACCTGCTGACGCGGTTCTACGACGTGCAGGAAGGGCAGATCCTGATGGATGGCCACGACCTGAGGGAATATACCCTGGCCTCGCTGCGCGATCAGGTTGCCCTGGTCTCACAGAACGTCCACCTGTTCAATGACACCATTGCCAACAACATTGCCTATGCTCGTGAAGAGCGCTACAGCCGTGAAGAGATCGAGAAAGCGGCGCGCATGGCCTATGCCACCGACTTCATTGATAAAATGGAGCAGGGTCTGGATACGGTGATCGGTGAGAACGGCGTGATGCTTTCCGGTGGTCAGCGTCAGCGTATTGCCATCGCTCGTGCCTTGCTGCGAGATTGCCCAATCCTGATCCTGGATGAAGCCACCTCCGCGCTGGATACCGAATCCGAGCGTGCGATCCAGGCGGCCTTGGACGAACTGCAGAAAAACCGTACCTCATTGGTAATTGCCCACCGTCTGTCGACTATCGAGAAAGCCGACGAGATCCTGGTGGTTGAAGATGGGCGTATCGTTGAACGTGGCCAGCATGCCGAGTTGATCGAGCAGAAAGGGGCTTACGCACAACTTCACCGCATGCAGTTTGGTCAGTAATGATAGAGCGTATCTGGTCAGGTAGTTCACTGGTTTACCTGCTGCTGTTGCCGCTCTCCTGGCTGTATGGCCTGGTGAGCGGCCTGATCCGCCTTAGCTACCGCTGTGGCTTGCGCAAGAGTTGGCGTGCGCCGGTGCCGGTCGTTATCGTGGGGAACCTCACTGCGGGTGGCAACGGTAAAACACCGATGGTGATCTGGTTGGTTGAACAGCTGCAACAGCGTGGCTACCGGGTCGGCGTGGTTTCCAGAGGTTACGGCGGCAAGTCGGCGGTCTATCCGCTGGTGCTGGATGCTCAGACTACCACCCGGCAGGCCGGTGATGAACCCGTGCTGATCTTTCAGCGCACCGGGGCACCGGTGGCTATTTCACCAAAGCGCGCCGAAGCGGTGCAAGCCTTGTTGAACCAGGGCAAGCTTGATTTGATCATCACCGACGATGGCCTCCAGCACTATGCTTTACAGCGTGATTTTGAGCTGGTGGTGATCGATGGCGTTCGTCGCTTCGGCAACGGCTGGTGGCTACCCGCTGGCCCAATGCGTGAGCGTGTATCCCGCTTAAAGACGGTGGATGCCTGTGTGGCAAATGGCGGTGTTGCCCAGCCGGGGGAAATCGCCATGAAGCTCCAGGCGCAGGATGCGGTAAATATCGCCAGCGGTGAACGCCGCCCGGCGATCGAATTGCCCCACGTGGTGGCGATGGCAGGGATCGGTCATCCTCCAAGATTTTTCGCCACGTTAGAAAAGTTGGGAGTTGAAGTCGAGCGCGAGGTTGCTTTTGCCGATCACCAGGAATACAACCACGGGCAGTTAGCCGCATTGGCGAGCCAAGGCCAAACGCTGCTGATGACCGAGAAGGATGCGGTGAAATGCCGTGCCTTTGCCCAGCCTGACTGGTGGTATTTACCGGTTGAAGCGGTACTTCCCACCGAGCA
Organism: Serratia sp. JSRIV004; assembly: GCF_019968705.1. Classification (NCBI taxonomy): domain Bacteria; kingdom Pseudomonadati; phylum Pseudomonadota; class Gammaproteobacteria; order Enterobacterales; family Yersiniaceae; genus Serratia; species Serratia sp. JSRIV004. The sequence goes on from NZ_CP074140.1 coordinate 2,334,408, forward strand.
GGCCGAGCGACTGTTGCAAGGGATCCAGAAGTTAATCAAATAATCTAAGCTTCCAAAGCGTGCAAGCCCAAGGCTTGCGCGCAAGCTTGCAGTGAGCGCTGCTGTGTTTGCTGGTAAAGCGCCAACTCATCAATCACGCCTGCCCCTAATGCCTGTTCAAACGCCGCACGGCTTGATGACGCCGCGTATCGCGCATGGCGGCTCCCCCCCAGATTAGACTGAAAAATTCCGGCGGCGCTGACCGGCAGGAAATCCTCATACACCAACGGCTGGAAGCGGATGTAGTCCAGTGCGATGAGCTGTTCAAGCGTGCTGTGCTGCTCAACGGTCTCTTTAGCCGCCAGCCCGCATTCGGTAGGGAAATAGCGGAACCAGGCTAATTGCTGCACGCGCAGTGTATTGTAATCATCCGGGAAGGCTTGGAAATGCTCAGCCAGCAGTTGGTAATAGCGTGGAGCATTATCTTCCGTAGCCGGAACCTGTAATGCATCCTGGGCGGCCTGCAGCAGGCGATCGTAAAGCGCTCGCCCTTTGGCGGTCAGGGCTACGCCCCGTTGCTCAATTTCACCGAAACGCGCGGTATGATGGCCCACAACCTGATGACCGTCGGGTTCGATAAACAGGACTTGTTCCTCTAACGCTTTGAAACTGGTCTGGCGTAGCAGAATAGGGCAGTTGCGTGTAGGTGGGCCTTCGATCACCGCTTTAGGCGGGATCCCGCGTTCTGGCATTGCCGCCTGTACTCGATCGATATCCAGCGTTCTTGGTGTCAGGTGGTTGATATGCGGCCCTTTGAAGGCGACGATATCGGCGATCAGGCGATGTTGATTGTGCAACTGTTGATACTCGCTGGCGCTGACGGTGGCCAAACGGTGCCAACGGAAGGTTTCGAGCGCCTGGGCAACGAATTCTTGCGCCTGTTCAGCATCCAGCCCGCCCTGAACTTCATGTAACGCTATCAGCTCCAAAGCCCGCTCGGTAAAAATGCAGCGGCGATCCAGCAGCCGTTGTGCCAGCTCGCGTAGCGCCACATTCTCAATCAGTTCCAGCCGTAGCAACGAAGTAAAGATGCGAAACGGGCTGACTTGCAGATCGGCTTCATGTACGGCACGAAAGGCGGTGGAGTGGACGGGGACACCAGCAGCGGTGAGATCGTAATAACCCACAGGAGACATGCCCATGACGGCAAACAGTCGTCGTAAAGTCTGCAATTCAGCTGCCGTGCCGACGCGGATAGCGCCGTGGCGCTCCATCGATAATCGACCGATTTCACCGGTAATCTGCAACCCATGTGCCAAGGCTGAATCTTTACTCAGCACCTCCCGATTGGTTTCAGCGACCAGTTCGATCAAGTCACCATACAGTGGCACCTCTTGTTGATACATGGCCGACATTGCCAGGGAAAATTTGGCGCGAATGTCATTCGGCGAGACGAAGTGCTGGTCGATCATACTGCTAGCTCCTTAGCTCAATAAAATCTGAAAAATGCGGTTTAGGCCGCCAATAGTGCTGGCCAGATGACACCTCACCGTGTTTTTGACTCAAGTCTAGTCAGTTGGTTCGTGATTTGTTATCGATTGGCTAACGATATTAGTGTTTTATGCGTTGGCTCTCATTTGCAGGTATCACCCCAAGTGGTGAGTGATGAGCGAAATGCTCTTTCGGTGAGCTAAAAAAAAGAGGGGTTTAAATTTTGAAAATCAGTGTGATAGGAATATTTTTGGCGGATATAGCTAAAAAGTGTGATAAACCTCTTGTCTTGATGATGAGTTTATGAGTTAATGCATACCGGCCTGTGATGCAGCGCTATTTATGTACGAGTATAGATTAAGTAGTTCCTCCCAAGACGTTATCATCTGATTCCGCTTCAAAGACGAACCTTCTAAGTACCTCCCATAAGTAATGATTCTGAAAAACGGCCAAATTGCCATAGGGCAGGTTTTTGTAAATATTTAAAAGGTAATAGTAATGTCTAAGAAGACGGGTCAGGTTAAGTGGTTCAACGAAAGTAAAGGTTTTGGTTTCATTGAACAACAAGATGGCGGCAAAGATGTATTCGTACACTTCTCTGCAATCATGACCGAAGGTTTCAAGACTCTGGCAGAAGGCCAGCGTGTTGAGTATACCATTCAGGACAGCCCGCGCGGGCCGGCTGCCGCCAACGTTGTTGCTCTGTAAGTTTAGAGGGAATAGCGTATAGAGAGCTTAATACAACCATAATGACGCGTTTATGCTGAGTTATGCGGAAGATATTAAGCTCAAACAGCCCGCCGTAGTGCGGGTTTTTTAATTTTTGCTCACGAGAGGTTTGTTACGAGAAACTTTAGGATGGGCTGGTAGCGTCCACACAATAACAAAAATAACGTTGTGAAGGATGCTCAAGTGAAAGGATATAAAATATGTTTAAGAATACAATGCTAAAAATGGGCCAAGTGAAATGGTTTGATCAGGCTCAAGGCTATGGTGTTATTTCACCGGTCGATGGTAGTGACGAAATTTATGTTAGCCGCCGTGCTATCGCCAATACCAAGAACAAGTCATTAAACGAAGGTCAGAACGTCGAGTTCTCGATTTATCGTAGCTCTCACGGGCTGTCAGCGGCAGACGTTATCGCGTTCTGACCCAAACTTTCCTCGCCAGTGCCGGTGCCGCCACCCCATGCACTGGCGAAGAAAATTTCTCCAGGATCCTCTATCATCAGGCCATTGCTCAATGACCCTTGGATATCAGGATGCCAATCCCCGTTATTTCGCTTTCCTCTGCCCGCGCGCTTCATCTTGCCGCTCAAGGGCTGCTATCCCCGATCAAACGCCAGGCTTGCCCCGATGATGTGATTACCGCCATCGATCGTATGGGGTTGCTGCAAATTGACACCATCAGCGTGGTGGCCCGCAGCCCTTACCTGGTGCTGTTCAGTCGCTTGGGTGATTATCGGCCAGAATGGCTGGAACAGGCCTTGGCTAGCCGCAAACTGTTTGAGTACTGGGCGCACGAAGCCTGTTTTCTCCCTATCGATGACTTTGGTCTGTTACGCCACCGCATGCTGCAACCTCAGGGGATGGGGTGGAAATACTCGCAGGAATGGGTGCAACAGCACCAACAGGCTATCGATGAACTGCTACAGCATATCGCGGTAAATGGGCCGGTGCGTTCGGCCGATTTTAGCGCCGAAAAGAAAGGCGCTAACGGCTGGTGGGATTGGAAGCCGGAAAAGCGTCATCTGGAAATTCTGTTTACCTCTGGCAAGTTGATGGTGGCTGAACGCCGTAATTTTCACCGTGTCTACGATCTCACCGAACGTTTATTGCCGCAGTGGGATGATGATGTACATGCCTTACCTCAGGCGACGGCGCAGCAACAGATGCTCACCCGCAGTTGCCGCTATCTCGGCGTGTTTAAAGCCGAATGGCTGGCGGATTATTACCGCTTGAAACGCGTCGCCCCCAGACCGTTGTTGGCAATGCTATTACAGCAGGGAGAGATCTCCCAGATCGCTATCGACGGGCTGGAAGGGGAATTTTATGTCCATCAGTCGCTGGCAGCCGAGTTGGCGCTGGCGGTACAAGGGAAGTTGAAATCTACGGTAACTTGCCTGCTGTCTCCTTTTGATCCGGTAGTGTGGGATCGGCGGCGCGCGCTGGAACTGTTCAACTTTGACTATCGGTTGGAATGCTACACGCCAAAAGAAAAACGCCAGTACGGCTATTTCACTTTGCCGTTGTTGCAACGGGGTGAACTGATTGGCCGGGTAGATGCGAAAATGCACCGCAAACAGGGCGTGTTTGAAGCGATCAGTTTCCATCTTGAATCTGGGGTCAAGCTGGGTAAGCAGCGTTGTCAGGATATTCGTCAGGCAATCACCCGTACGGCGAAATGGCACGGGGCGCAGCAGATTTCGCTGGGCGATGTTCCGGCGCTGTTGGCCGCAGAGTGGGGGCAGGGCTGGGAAGTAGAATAACTAACGCCCCTCGCCCTGAGCTTTGTTAGTTGCTGTAGTTGGCAAACAGCGCGATGATTTTATGAAGACGTTTGATCATTTGCAGGTTCTCATTTTTTTGTGATGTAAATCACAAAAAATTCTACGCCTGCTAATGGAGTGATTCAACCCCCGCAGAAAAATTTCCCGTTCGGCAACCGTCTGAGCAAATCAGGCGGTGATTAACCGGTCCTATGGCGTTATGCTATCCTCACGCACTTTCCCTGTTAGCATATCTTCCCCTGGAGGAAGCATGGATCACCGTTTACTCGAAATCATTGCCTGCCCGGTTTGCAACGGTAAGCTCTATTTCAACAAAGAACATCAGGAACTGGTCTGCAAACTGGACGGCCTGGCCTACCCATTACGTGATGGTATTCCGGTATTGCTGGAAAACGAAGCGCGCACCATCCCACTGGACGAGAAACACGCATGAGTTTTATCGCTATCATCCCGGCGCGTTATGCGTCCACCCGCTTGCCGGGTAAACCGTTGGCGGATATCCACGGTAAGCCGATGGTGGTGCATGTGATGGAACGAGCCCGTGAATCAGGGGCTTCCCGCGTGATTGTCGCCACCGATCACCCTGAGGTGGCCAAAGCGGTCGAGGCTGCCGGCGGTGAAGTTTGCATGACCAGCCCGGACCACCATTCCGGCACCGAACGCCTGGCGGAAGTGATCGAAAAATGTGGCTTTGCTGATGATGAAATCATTGTCAATGTGCAAGGCGATGAGCCGATGATCCCGCCGGTTATCGTGCGTCAGGTGGCAGAAAACCTGGCGGCCAGTAGCGCAGGGATGGCCACGCTGGCGGTACCGATCGAAACCGCAGAAGAAGCCTTCAACCCGAATGCGGTCAAGGTGGTGATGGATGCGCAAGGCTATGCGCTCTATTTCTCACGTGCCACCATCCCTTGGGATCGTGAGCGTTTTGCTCAATCAAAACAGACTATTGGCAATAGCCTGCTGCGGCATATCGGGATTTATGCTTACCGCGCCGGTTTTGTCCGCCGCTACGTCAACTGGCAACCAAGCCAGCTGGAACAGATTGAACTGCTGGAGCAGTTGCGTGTGCTGTGGTACGGCGAAAAGATCCACGTCGCGGTGGCGCAGGCCATTCCGAGCGTCGGTGTCGATACCCCGGAAGACTTGCAACGAGTGCGGGACAGCATCAAGCGTTGAGTCATCTATTGGCCGGAGACCCCGGCCATCTCAATTCCCTGATTTACCCTTTTTATTGATCTGCATTGAAGAATTTCTCCGCTCACCGTTCAATGATGACAGTTGCTTATCCTTAATGTGGAGGGGGTCGTTCCATGGAGCAGCTGCGTGCCGAATTGAGTATTGTGCTGGGAGAGTCCGTCGGTCGTCTGGAACGCGTCAGCGAACAGCCTTATGCCCATCTGTATTCACTGTACGATCGTCAGGATCATGCGATCCCGCTGATGGCGAAAAGCTTCGTCTGTGAGGGCATTGCCCAGCAGGAAGCTTACAAGTTATCCATGCTGGCGCGTGAAGGGGACATTCGTCTGCCAACGGTGTTTGGCGTGGTCTACACCCGGCAAGCGCCCTACAAAGAGATATTGCTGATCGAACGCCTGCGTGGCGTCTCGGTCGAGGCTCCAACCCGGACTTTGGCCCGTTGGGAAGCCTTGATGGACCAGATTGTCGACGGCATGCTGGCCTGGCACCGTATCGATAGCCACGGCTGCGTGGGCACGGTTGACAGCACGCAGGAGAATGACTGGTGCAGTTGGTACCAGCAGCGTATCGAAGTACTTTGGTCAACTCTGGGTAATATGAACTCGCCGCTGTTAAGCATGGCAGACCGCCGCCTGCTGTACCGCACGCGCGAAATGCTGATCGACTTCTTTGCCGATTTTGATGACCCTTGCGTGCTGGTGCACGGTAATCTGGGGTTACGCAGCATGCTGAAAGATGCCAAAACCGACCAACTGCTGGCGATGCTCAACCCAGGCATGATGCTGTGGGCGCCACGGGAATATGAGCTGTTCAGGCTTTGCGAGGCGGGGATGCCGGATCAATTGCTGTTCCGCTATCTACAGCGTGCGCCAGTGGCGGAGTCTTTCCTGTCTCGTCGTTGGCTTTATGTGGTGTGGGAGGCGGTAGCCAGGATGATCCATACCGGCAAGCTGGATCGCCCGGCGTTCGATCAGGCCGCACAACAGCTACGGCCCTGGCTGGCTCACTAATTGCTGCTGACTTCACCATCCCCTTTTAGCTGCTGCCACAGACTGCCCAGCGTTTCATATGCCGCCCGTTCGCTGTGCCCAAGGAACATCGCGGAAGGCATCACCCGATCCCAGATATTCAGCGGTGAGGTAATGGCCAGTTGATTGGCCGGAGCCGGGATTGGGTGCAGGCCCTGAGCCTCAAAGAAGCGCATGGCACGCGGCAAGTGATTGGCGGATGTCACCAGCGCAAACGGCTGTTTCCCTACCAATTTGGCGACCTCTGCGGCTTCCTGTTCGGTATCCCGCGGGCGGTCCACCAGCACGATGTCGCTGGCAGGCACACCCAGGCTTTCCGCCACCAGTGCTGCGGTGGCCGCGCTGCTTTGCGTTTTCGCGCCTTTTCCACCGGTAAAGACCATCTTGCTACCCGGGTGCGACAGGTATAGCCTGACGCCTTCGGTCACTCGTGGCAGGCTGTTGTTGAGCAGGTTAGAGCTGGGGGCCCAGTCCGGGTTATAGGTATAACCGCCGCCAAGCACCACGATATAGTCAATCTGGCCGTTGCCTCTATAGGTCGGGTAACTGGATTCTAACGGCTTCAACAGGCGATCGGCGACCGGTTGCAGGCTGAGCAACAGCAACAGCAGCCAACTCAGGCTTAATATGACTTTGCCGCATTTCTGCCAACGGGTAAACCACAGCAGCAATAATGCCAGCCCCATTAACAACAGCAGGGCGGGTAGAGGCATCATCAGGCCGCCAATAAATTTTTTTAAGTGAAATAACATCAAAAATCAGGTCCTTTTGGGCGAAAAAACGACATCTGGCCGCATTCATGCTGCAAGAAGATTTATTCTAAGCCAGTCTGTGCCAAAATAGCAGGTTTGAATGGGCAGGCGCTTTGCCGTCGGCCAAGATAGAATCAGCGGAGCCGTTGTCCATGCAGGATCGCAATTTTGACGATATTGCCGAGAAGTTTGCGCGTAATATTTACGGCACCACCAAGGGGAAAATCCGTCAGGCGGTAGTCTGGCAGGATCTGACCACGCTGCTGGCTCAGTTACCACAGCGGCCGCTGCGCATTCTGGATGCTGGGGGGGGCGAAGGCCACATGGCCTGCCAACTGGCAGAATTAGGACATCAGGTCTTGTTGTGCGATCTTTCTGGTGAGATGATCCAACGCGCTGCGTTGCTGGCCGAGCAGAAAGGTGTGAGCCAGAACATGCAATTCATACAAAGTTCGGCGCAAGAGATTGGTCAGCATTTGGCACAACCGGTCGATCTGATATTGTTCCATGCGGTTTTGGAGTGGATCGCCGAACCGCAGGTGGCCTTGCAGGCGTTGTATGACTGCCTGGTGCCCGGGGGCGCACTGTCACTGATGTTCTTTAATGCCAACGGTTTGTTGATGCGTAATGTGGTGTTGGGCAACTTCCAACTGGTGGATCCCGAGGTCAGGCGGCGTCGCAAGCGCTCGCTGTCGCCGCAGTATCCACACAGCCCACCGCTGGTCTACGGCTGGTTGGAGCAGATGGGCATGCAGATTTCAGGCAAAACCGGCGTGAGGGTTTTCCATGATTATCTGCAAAGCAGGCAGCTACAGACCCAAAAATTTGAAGAGTTACTGGCGCTTGAACAGCTTTATTGTCGGCAAGAGCCTTACGTGAGTTTGGGGCGCTATATTCACGTCTCGGCGCATAAACCGAACCTGAAGGACGAACTATGAGTGAATTTTCCCAGACAGTACCCGAACTGGTCGCCTGGGCACGGAAAAATGATTTCTCTATTTCGCTCCCCACTGAGCGTCTTGCGTTTTTGCTGGCTATCGCCACGTTAAATGGTGAGCGGCTGGACGGCGAGATGAGCGAAGGTGAGCTGGTTGATGCATTTCGCCATGTCAGCAAAGGGTTTGAACAGACGCATGAAACGGTGGCGATACGCGCCAACAATGCGATTAACGACATGGTGCGCCAGCGCCTGTTGAACCGTTTTACCAGCGAGTTGGCGGACGGCAATGCTATCTATCGCCTGACGCCGCTGGGTATTGGTATAACCGATTACTATATCCGCCAGCGTGAGTTTTCGACCCTGCGTCTTTCCATGCAGCTGTCGATCGTGGCGGAAGAGTTGAAGCGTGCCGCAGACGCTGCCGAAGAGGGCGGCGATGATTTCCATTGGCACCGCAACGTCTTTGCTCCGCTGAAATACTCGGTAGCGGAGATCTTCGACAGTATCGATCTGACCCAGCGCCTAATGGATGAACAGCAACAGAGCGTGAAAACCGATATCGCGGCGCTGCTCAACCAGGATTGGCGTGCGGCGATCTCCAGCTGTGAGATGCTGCTGTCGGAAACCTCCGGTACCTTGCGTGAACTTCAGGATACGCTGGAGGCCGCAGGTGATAAACTCCAGGCCAACCTGCTGAGGATTCAGGATGCCACGCTGGGTGAGATGGAGCTGGGCTTTGTCGATAAGCTGGTGTTTGATTTGCAAAGCAAGCTGGATCGCATCATCAGTTGGGGCCAACAGGCGATTGACCTGTGGATCGGCTATGATCGCCACGTGCACAAGTTTATCCGTACCGCCATCGATATGGATAAAAACCGCGTGTTTGCCCAACGCCTGCGCCAATCGGTACAAAACTACTTCGATAATCCTTGGACGCTGACCCATGCCAACGCCGATCGTCTGCTCGATATGCGTGACGAAGAGCTGGCGTTGCGCAGTGAAGAGGTCACCGGGGAACTGCCGCCAGATCTGGAATATGAAGAGTTCAGCGAAATTCGCGAACAGCTGGCAGCGATGATCGAACAGGCACTGAAGATTTATCAGGAACAAAAGATGCCGCTCGATTTAGGGGCAGTGATGCGCGATTATCTGGCGCAATATCCGCGTGTGCGTCACTTTGACGTTGCCCGCATAGTGGTCGACCAGGCAGTGCGCCTTGGTGTGGCTGAAGCTGATTTTTCAGGGTTGCCCGCGCAGTGGCAGGCAATCAATGATTACGGAGCCAAGGTACAGGCCCATGTCATCGACAAATATTGAACAAGTAATGCCAGTCAAGCTGGCCAAGGCATTGTCTAACACGCTGTTTCCGGCGTTGGACAGCCAATTGCGCGCAGGTCGTCACATCGGTATCGATGAGTTGGACAACCACGCATTCCTCATGGATTTTCAAGACGAGCTGGAAGAGTTTTATACCCGTTACAGCGTCGAGCTGATCCGGGCGCCGGAAGGGTTCTTCTATTTGCGCCCGCGCTCGACCACGCTCATTCCACGCTCGGTGCTTTCCGAGTTGGACATGATGGTCGGCAAGATCCTGTGCTACCTCTACCTGAGCCCCGAGCGCCTGGCGCATGAAGGTATTTTCAGCCAGCAGGAGCTGTACGATGAGCTGCTGAGCCTGGCGGATGAGAGCAAGCTGCTGAAGTTCGTCAACCAGCGCTCCACCGGTTCGGATCTTGACCGTCAGAAGCTGCATGAAAAAGTGCGCTCCTCGCTCAATCGCCTGCGCCGTCTGGGCATGGTGTATTTCATGGGCAATGACAACAGCAAATTCCGCATTACCGAGGCGGTGTTCCGCTTCGGTGCCGATGTGCGTAGCGGTGACGATCCGCGCGAAGCCCAGTTGCGGATGATCCGCGACGGTGAGGCGATGCCGGTAGAAAACAGCCTGTCACTGAACGATGAAGTTGATGCGGAAGATGTGCAGGCAGAAGCTACCCAGGACAGTGCAGAGGATGAACAGGAATGATTGAACGCGGTAAATTTCGCTCACTGACGCTGGTTAACTGGAACGGTTTCTTTGCCCGAACCTTTGATCTCGATGAGCTGGTCACCACGCTTTCGGGCGGTAACGGGGCCGGTAAGTCCACCACCATGGCGGCCTTCGTCACGGCGCTAATCCCGGATCTGACGCTGCTGCACTTTCGTAACACCACCGAAGCTGGCGCCACCAGCGGTTCACGCGACAAAGGCCTGCACGGTAAATTGCGTGCCGGTGTCTGCTACTCAACGCTGGACGTAGTCAACTCACGCCACCAGCGTGTGGTGGTCGGGGTTCGTCTGCAACAGGTTGCGGGGCGCGATCGTAAGGTCGATATCAAACCTTTCACCATTCAGGGGCTGCCAACGGCAGTGCAACCGACCGAACTGCTGACCGAGACCGTCGGTGAGCGTCAGGCTCGGGTTCTTTCGTTGCAGGAACTGAAAGAGCGTGTTGAAGAGATGGAAGGGGTGCAGTTCAAGCAGTTCAACTCCATCACCGATTACCACGCCCTGATGTTTGATCTGGGGGTGCTGCCCAAGCGCCTGCGCACTTCTTCCGACCGCAGCAAGTTCTATCGTCTGATCGAAGCCTCGCTGTACGGCGGGATTTCCAGTGCCATCACCCGTTCTCTGCGTGATTACCTGCTGCCGGAAAACGGCGGCGTGCGTAAAGCGTTCCAGGATATGGAAGCCGCTCTGCGCGAGAACCGCATGACGCTGGAAGCGATCCGCGTCACCCAGTCGGACCGCGATCTGTTCAAGCATCTGATCTCCGAAGCGACCTCGTACGTTGCCGCAGACTACATGCGCCATGCCAATGAACGGCGTATCCATCTGGATGGGGCGCTGGTATTGCGCAACGAGTTACTGAGCAGCCGCAAACAACTGGCCGCCGAGCAGTTCCGCCATGTTGAAATGGCGCGTGAGCTGGCTGAGCAAAGCGGTGCCGAATCCGATCTGGAAACCGATTATCAGGCCGCCAGCGATCACCTCAATCTGGTGCAGACCGCAATGCGCCAGCAGGAAAAGATCGAACGCTATGAAGGCGATCTGGAAGAGCTGACCTACCGTCTGGAAGAACAGAATGAGGTTGTCGCCGAAGCGAGCGAGCAGCAGGCGGAAAACGAAGCGCGTGCCGAAGCCGCAGAGCTGGAGGTGGATGAGCTGAAAAGCCAGCTCGCCGATTACCAGCAGGCGTTGGACGTGCAGCAAACCCGTGCCATTCAATATCAGCAGGCACTTCAGGCTCTTGAGCGCGCCCGTGCGCTGTGTCAGGTGCCGGAACTCACCGCCGAAAATGCCGAAGAGTGGCTGGATACCTTCCAGGCGCGTGAGCAGGAAGCGACAGAGTCCCTGTTGCAGTTGGAACAAAAGTTAAGCGTGGCGGATGCCGCTCACAGCCAGTTCGAGCAGGCCTATCAGCTGGTGGGTAAAATTGCGGGCGAAGTCAGCCGCAGTGAAGCCTGGCAAACCGCGCGTGAGCTATTGCGTGACTGGCCTTCGCAGCAGCATCAGGCCGAGCGTGTGCAGCCGTTGCGGATGCGTTTGAGCGAGTTGGAGCAACGTCTGCGCTCGCAGCAGGATGCCGAACGTCTGTTGCAGGAGTTCTGCAAACGTCACGGGCAGAGTTATCAGCCGGATGAACTTGATGCCTTGCAGCAAGAGCTGGAAGAGCGTTTGGAATCGTTGTCCCAAAGCGTCAGCGAGGCCGGTGAGCGTCGGATGGAAATGCGCCAGGAGCTGGAGCAGATCCAGCAGCGCATCAAGGAGCTGACCGCCAGGGCACCGATTTGGCTGGCCGCGCAGGATTCACTGACCCAGCTCAGCGAGCAGAGCGGTGAAGCCTTCGAAGATGGTCAGCAGGTTACCGAATACATGCAGCAACTGCTGGAGCGCGAACGCGAAACCACGGTTGAACGTGATGAAGTGGCCAGCCGCAAGCGTGAAATCGAAGCGCAGATTGAACGTCTCAGCCAGCCGAGCGGGGCAGAAGATCAGCGTCTGGTAACGCTGGCGGAGCGCTTTGGCGGTGTGCTGTTGTCTGAAATCTATGACGATGTCACCATTGACGATGCCCCGTACTTCTCTGCGTTGTACGGCCCGTCGCGCCACGCCATTGTGGTGCCGGATCTGTCGCTGGTGCGCGAGATGCTGGAAGGGTTGGAGGATTGCCCGGAAGATCTCTACCTGATCGAAGGGGATCCGCAGTCGTTTGACGACAGCGTGTTCGCCGTCGAAGAGCAAGAAAAAGCGGTGGTGGTGAAAATCGCCGATCGCCAGTGGCGTTACTCGCGCTACCCTGAGGTGCCGCTGTTTGGCCGTGCTGCCCGGGAAAATCGCCTGGAAGTGCTGTACGCAGAACGTGACTCCTTGGCCGAACGCTACGCCACCTTGTCATTTGACGTGCAGAAAACCCAGCGTTCTCACCAGGCGTTCAGCCGCTTTATCGGTTCGCACCTCGCCGTGGCGTTTGACGCGGATCCTGAAGCGGATATCCGTGCTCTGAACAGCCGCCGTGGTGAAATTGAGCGTGCGCTCAATAACCACGAAGCGCAGAACCAACAGCAGCGTCAGCAATACGATCAGGCCAAAGAGGGCATTTCCGCACTCAACCGCCTGATGCCGCTGGTCTCACTGCTGAATGATGAAACCTTGCAGGATCGTGTCGAAGAGATCCGCGAGGAAATGGAAGAGGCGCAGGATGCTGCGCGCTATATCCAACAGCACGGCGTTTCCTTGGCCAAGCTGGAGCCTATGTTATCGGTGCTGCAAAGCGATCCGGAGCAGCATGAGCAGCTACAGCAGGACTATGCACAGGCCCAGGCCACCCAACGCCAGGCCAAACAACAAGCCTTTGCCCTGACGGAAGTGGTACAGCGCCGCGCTCACTTCAGCTATACCGATTCTGCTGGCATGCAGAATGCCGATAACGATCTCAACGATAAACTGCGTCAACGCCTGGAACATGCGGAAGCGGAACGCACCCGCGCCCGCGAGCAACTGCGCCAGTATCAGACCCAGTTTACGCAATACAGCCAGGTACTGGCCTCGCTGAAAAGCTCTTATGACGCCAAACGCGACATGCTTAAAGAGCTGAGCCAGGAACTGGTAGACATTGGCGTGCAGGCCGATGCCAATGCCGAAGCCCGCGCGCGGCAGCGCCGGGACGAATTACATGCCTCGCTGAGTAATAACCGTAACCGCCGTAACCAGTTGGAGAAACAGCTGACCTTCTGCGAAGCGGAAATGGACAGCCTGCAAAAGAGACTGCGCAAGCTGGAGCGTGATTATTACCAACTGCGTGAGCAGGTGGTGACCGCCAAGGCGGGCTGGTGTGCCGTGATGCGTCTGGTGAAAGACAACGGGGTTGAACGCCGTCTGCACCGTCGTGAACTGGCCTATATGGACGGTGACGAGCTGCGTTCGATGTCGGATAAGGCATTGGGTGCGCTGCGTCTGGCGGTGGCGGATAACGAACATCTGCGTGACGTGCTGCGCCTGTCGGAAGATCCGAAACGGCCAGAGCGCAAGATCCAGTTCTTTATCGCGGTCTATCAGCATCTGCGCGAGCGTATCCGTCAGGATATTATCCGCACCGACGATCCGGTCGAAGCTATCGAACAGATGGAGATCGAACTGGGCCGTCTGACCGAAGAGCTGACCGCCCGCGAACAGAAACTGGCGATCAGTTCGAAGAGCGTGGCGAACATTATCCGCAAGACCATTCAGCGCGAGCAGAACCGTATCCGGATGCTTAACCAGGGGCTGCAAGCGGTTTCCTTCGGTCAGGTGAAGAGCGTGCGGCTGAACGTCAACGTACGGGAAGCGCATGCCACCTTGCTGGATGTGCTCTCCGAGCAGCAGGAACAGCATCAGGATCTGTTTAACAGCAACCGTCTGACCTTCTCGGAAGCGTTGGCCAAGCTGTATCAGCGCCTGAACCCGCAGATCGATATGGGCCAGCGCACGCCACAAACCATCGGTGAAGAGCTGCTGGATTACCGTAACTATCTGGAGCTGGAAGTGGAAGTGTTCCGTGGCTCCGACGGCTGGCTGCGTGCGGAAAGTGGCGCGTTGTCTACCGGGGAAGCGATCGGTACCGGTATGTCAATTCTGGTCATGGTGGTGCAGAGCTGGGAAGAGGAATCACGCCGCCTGCGGGGTAAAGATATTTCGCCTTGCCGCCTGCTGTTCCTTGATGAAGCCGCGCGTCTGGATGCCAAATCCATCGCCACGCTGTTTGAGCTGTGCGATCGTCTGGAGATGCAGTTGATTATCGCTGCACCAGAAAACATCAGCCCGGAAAAAGGGACCACCTATAAACTGGTGCGTAAGGTGTTCCAGAACCATGAGCATGTGCACGTGGTTGGCCTGCGTGGGTTCGCCAGTGAACAACCAGCTTTAGATTCGGTGTCGGAATAAACGCCACAAAGCTAAAAAAGTGCACTATAAATCTGAAAATAGCCGCCTGAAGGTGGCTATTTTTTTGTATGACGAGGATGATAGGCGTGTTTTTTTGCCGGTGGTAAGCTGGAATGAAACGGTTATTTACGGCGCTGAGAGCAAAAGCGCCGTTCTGTTTGTATACTGAAACTAATAATAGTCCGTGCGGTATTTTTGTGAGCCTACAGGGGGCAAGGGATGTTGCTTAAAAATGGAAACTCAGTACGACGTCTGGCATTGAGTTGCGCAATAGCGTGTGGTTTTGCCGTGTCGTTTTCCGCATGGGCAACCGTTCCGGCGTTACCGGTGGCGTCATCGTCATCGGGAATGTCCGTGGCACAAAGTCGTGCCGAACTGCTGGCGGCATTGCCGAAAAGCGTTGTGCCTTATTATCTCTCCACTTTGGCACCGCTGTACGCTGCCAATCAGATGCAGCCTATGTGGCAAGATCGGGAAGCGGTACAGCAATTTCAGCAGCAACTGGCTGAGTTGGCCATTTCTGGCGTACAGCCGCAGTTTACTCAATGGGTAAAACTGCTGACCGATCCGCTCATCACCGATATGGCACGTGATATTGTGCTGTCGGATGCGATGCTGGGTTATTTGCAGTTTGTCTCCTCAATCGGGGCTAACGGCAACAACTGGTTGTACAGCAATGTTCCTTACAAGCTGAAGGTGCCAGCGAATACGGTGATCAACCAGTGGCAGCTCTCGATACATCAGGGCAAAACGCTGGCGTATATCAACTCGTTGGCCCCGCAGCATCCTCAGTACGCCAAAATGCATTTGGCGCTGCGCGAAATGCTGGCGGCTGGGCGCCCGTGGCCACAAATGACCAATGGTGCAAGCCTGCGTCCAGGTCAGCTCAGCGACGATATTCCCGCACTGCGCGATATTCTGGCGCGTACCGGAATGCTAATCGCCACTCCGGCGGTAGCATCTGCTTCGCCTGAGCCTCAGGTCAACAACGCCAGCGCGACGACCCCGGCGGCGGATGACGATCTGTCGGTGGATGAAGAGAAGGATCGTGCTACCGCAGCGGCTGTCGTAAGCCCGGGCGCGGCATCGATCAAAGATCTTGCTCCCTCTCCAGAAGCGACCGCGCAGGTACAACCTGCCAGTCCGGTTTCGGTAACGGATAATCGTTACACCGAAGATCTGGTGGAAGGGGTCAAACGCTTCCAAACCTGGCAAGGGCTGACGCCTGATGGCGTTATCGGTGCCCGGACGCGTGAATGGCTGAACGTTTCGCCACAAACTCGAGCTTCACTGCTGGCGTTGAACATCCAGCGCCTGCGCATTCTGCCTGGGCACGTTGATACCGGCATTATGGTCAACATCCCGAACTACTCGCTCACCTACTATCTGAATGGTAATGAAGTATTATCTTCGCGGGTGATTGTTGGCCGCCCGAGCCGCAAAACGCCATTGATGAGCAGTGCGCTGAATAACGTGGTGGTCAACCCGCCGTGGAACGTGCCAACCAAGCTGATCCGTGAAGATATCGTGCCCAAGGCCATGCATGATGCGAGCTACTTCCAGAAACACGGCTATCGGGTATTCTCTGGCTGGAGCAACGATGCGCAAGTGATCGATCCGGCAATGATTGACTGGAGTGTGGTTTCACCACGCAATTTCCCTTACCGCATCCAGCAGGCGCCGGGGACCAGCAACTCGTTAGGGCGTTTCAAGTTCAACATGCCGAGCTCGGATGCCATCTATCTGCATGATACCCCGAACCACGGCCTGTTCCAGAAGGATATCCGGGCGTTAAGCTCTGGCTGTGTGCGCGTTAACAAGGCTTCCGATTTGGCCAATATGTTGTTACAGGATGCCGGTTGGAACAACGCGCGTGTTTCCTCCACGCTGAAAGGCGGCAATACGACGTATGTAAACATCCGCCAGAACATCCCGGTGCAACTGTATTACCTGACGGCCTGGGTCTCTGATGATGGCAAGCCACAGTTCCGTACAGATATTTACAATTATGATGCGACAGTGAGATCGGGTGCACAAATTTTGGCTCAGGCCGAAAAATTGATGCAATAAATGCAGTAATTCTAGATAAATAACGGTCTGAATGTCTAGCCAGTAACAGGCTCTGTTTTTTGTGAGCACGGGTAAACCACAGCGTATCGCGGGTTGACTCCGCATACGCTGGCGGTTATGGTTCGGGCAGTGCGCAGTTTTGTGCATATATTTTGACATTCTTGCCGAGTTTAAAGAGTCATGGACAAAATTGATCATCATCGCCGTAAATGGCTGGCGTTAGGTAGCGCCGCCGTGGGTATCGCACTGCTTCCAGGGCAGGCGTTTGCCAGTCTTTCTACCTCTCGCCCACGTATTCTGTTGTTGAATAATCTTAATACCGGCGAATCCATCAAGGCCGAGTTCTTCAACGGTAAAGGTTACAATAAAGAAGAGTTGGCACGCCTGAACCATATCTTCCGTGACTATCGGGCCAATAAGGTCAAGAGCATCGATCCGGCTCTGTTTGATCATCTCTATCGCCTACAGGTAATGCTGGGTACCAGCAAACCGGTACAGCTGATTTCCGGCTACCGTTCAATGGCGACCAATACCGAAATGCGTGAGCACAGCCGTGGCGTGGCCAAGCAGAGCTACCACACCAAAGGCCAGGCGATGGATTTCCATATCGAAGGGATCCAACTGAGTAATATCCGTAAGGCGGCGTTAAAAATGCGCGCCGGCGGGGTAGGCTATTATCCACGTAGTAACTTTGTGCACATCGATACCGGCCCGGTGCGGACCTGGTAATCATTGTGCATCATGATCGCTGAATGGCACCCGCCCCTTGGGCGTGGTGCCGTTGTCGTTGGAGCTTTATGAAATACCATATTATCCCCGTTACGGCGTTCAGTCAGAACTGCACGCTCATCTGGTGCGACGTCACCAAACAGGCGGCGCTGGTCGATCCTGGTGGCGATCCGGAAAAACTGAAGGCTGCCATTGCCGAAAAGGGCGTGCAGGTCAGCCAGATTTTGCTGACGCACGGCCATCTCGATCACGTAGGCGCGGCGGCAGAAATGGCCGAGCATTATCAGGTACCGATCTATGGGCCAAATAAGGAAGATGCCTTCTGGCTTGAAGGTTTGCCAGCACAGAGCCGTATGTTTGGCCTGGATGAATGCGCCGCGCTAACGCCGACCAAATGGCTGGAAGAGGGGGATAAAGTGCAGGTGGGCGAAATGTCGCTGAACGTACTGCATTGCCCTGGCCATACGCCTGGTCATATCGTTTTTATCAACGAACAGGCACGTTTGGCATTAGTGGGTGACGTGTTGTTCAACGGTGGCGTTGGCCGCAGCGATTTCCCGCGCGGTGACCATCAGGCGCTAATCGCTTCAATCCGCAACAAATTACTGCCTCAGGGCGACGATATGGCGTTTATTCCAGGACATGGCCCGATGTCTACCTTTGGTCATGAACGTCAAACCAACCCGTTCCTGCGCGAAGAACCGGCTATCTGGTAAAGACACCTCTCGCAAAAGAACAAAGGGGCGCAAATGCGCCCCTTTTTCAATGCAAAATCAACTTACAGCACGGCAACGATGGCTTCGCACAGCGGCGCCATATTGTCCGGCGTCATCCCTGCCACGTTAACGCGGCCGGAGTTAACGGCATACACGCCAAATTCATCACGCAGACGCAGAACCTGCTCTTTGGTCAGGCCGCTGAAGGAGAACATGCCGTTCTGGTTGATGATAAAGCTGAAATCCTGCTGCGCCCCTTTCTCCTGCAGGGTATTAACGAACAACTGGCGCATACGGTGAATGCGCTGACGCATGTCGGTCAGCTCTTGTTCCCAAATGGCGCGCAGCGCTGGGTTACCCAAGATGGTGGCAACTACGGCCGCACCGTGTGACGGCGGGTTCGAGTAGTTGGCACGGATCGCGGCTTTCACCTGGCTGAAGGCACGCTCGGCGGTTTCTGCATCGGCAGCTACCACGGTGCAGGCACCGACACGCTCGTTATACAGGCCAAAGTTCTTCGAGTAGGAGCTGGCAACGATCAGTTCCTGATGTTTGGCAGCAAAGATACGCAGACCCTGGGCATCTTCTTCCAGGCCCTTGGCGAAGCCCTGGTAAGCGAAGTCGAACAGCGGCAACCAACCCTTGGCTACGGACAGTTCAGCCAACTGAGCCCATTGTGCTTCGGTTGGATCGATACCGGTAGGGTTATGGCAGCAACCATGGAACAGCACTACGTCGCCTGCTTGAGCCTGGTTCAGGCTGGTGAGCAGACCGTCGAAGTCCAGCGCATGGTTGGCGGCGTCGTAATAGTTGTATTCCAACACTTCCAGGCCAACGGCACCAAAGACGTTTTTATGGTTTGGCCAGCTTGGATTGCTGACCCAGATACGCTTGGCGCTGGTCTGGTTGGCAATAAAGTCGGCCGCGACACGCAGGGCACCGGTACCACCAGGGGTTTGCGCGGTACGGGCACGCTTGTCGGCAATGATTGGGCTCTGCTTGCCGAACAACAGTTCTTGCGTGCAGCTGGCAAATTCAGGAATACCTTCAATACCCAGGTAGTTTTTGGTGGTCTCATTTTCCAGCAGATACTGTTCAGCTTTTTTAACGCTGGTCAGCACCGGCGTTTTGCCGGTTTCGTCTTTATAGACGCCAATCCCCAGGTTGATTTTATTCTCACGCTTGTCGGCGCGGAAAATGTCGGTCAGACCTAGAATCGGGTCGGCAGGTGCAGCGGTGATTTTTTCAAACATGTCAGATGCTTCCATGGCCTAGAGTTAAGCAGACAGAAACATCAGGGTAGCGCCAGTTATCGCCTTTGCCAACCGTTTGCGAGAAAAACACCTCGATCTTGTGACGGCGGCAGATTCAGCACAAAAAATGACGGGGAAGGGCAGATTGGCAGAATAAAAAATTGGCGGAAGCGCTAAAAACAAAAACAGGGCCGAAGCCCTGTTTTTTAACTTAGCTGACGGCGAACCGTCATCAAGTGCAACAACTTAGAACTGGTAAACCAGACCGGTAGCTACGATGTTGTCAGTAGCGATGCCGTTAGCACGAGTGAAGTCGTTTTCGTCCAGCAGGTTGATTTTGTAATCAACGTAGGTAGACATGTTTTTGTTGAAGTAGTAAGTAGTACCTACATCAATGTATTTAACCAGATCGTTGTCAGTGCCGTTAGGGCCAGCCAGGTTCTTACCTTTAGACTGCAGGTAAGCGATAGATGGACGCAGGCCGAAATCGAACTGGTACTGTGCTACCACTTCAAAGTTCTGAGTTTTGTTAGCGATGGTGTTAGACGCGCTACCGTATGGAGTCATGTTGCGGGTTTCCGCATACATGGTTGCCAGGTAGACGTTGTTGGCATCGTATTTAGCACCAACGGTCCATGCATCAGCTACGTTACCGCCAGCAGTGCTGTTATCTTTCTGGTCAATGGTACGGTTAGATGAAGAGTATGCTGCACCTAAGCTGACACCGGTATCCAAAATTGCGTAGGTGGTAGAAACACCAACACCGTCACCGTTTTGTTTCTTCAGCTCACGCTTGTCGTTTTCGTTCTTGCCTTGATACTGCAGAGCGAAGTTCCAACCATCAACCATACCGAAGAAGTTGTTGTTACGGTAAGTAGCAACACCGTTGGTACGACCGGTCATGAAGTTGTCGGTAGTGGTGTAAGTATCGCCACCGAACTCTGGCAGCATATCTGTCCAGCCTTCAACGTCATACACTACGCCGTAGTTACGGCCGTAATCGAATGAACCGAATTCAGCAAATTTCAGACCTGCGAAGCCCAGACGAGTCTTAGTACCTTCGGTACCTTGTGACTCAGCGTGGTTAGCTTGCACGTTGTATTCCCACTGGCCGTAACCGGTCAGTTGGTCAGTAATCTGGGTTTCACCTTTGAAGCCAAAGCGCACGTATGACTTGTCGCCATCTTCGCTTTTGTCTTTAGAGAAGTAGTGCAGGCCGTCAACTTTACCGTACAGATCCAGTTTGTTGCCGTCTTTGTTGTAGATTTCAGCTGCGTTGGCTGCACCAGCTGCTAACAGAGCTGGGATCACTACTGCAAGAATGTTGCGCTTCATCATCATTATTACCCTCATTGGTTTTATTCGGACACCTTGCCACTGCCGCCAATAATTCTTTTGGAACTATTGTTGATAGATTGGTGTCGTCCTGTGTCTGCACGCAGTGTTCCATTCACGGGCAGGTTTATCTAGAACGAAAATGCTACCAATGTCGTAATCAGGTTTCAGGAAGAAACGATGTGTAACAATTTGTGTATTTTGGGGAACTTTGTGATGCAGGTCAATAATCAAAAATGCGAAAGGCCAGCTAAGCTGGCCTTTATTATGTAAAGAAAATGTTTAAATTATGCTGGGTTTTATGACTTAGAAGCTGGCGTTACGTGGCGTTCTTGGGAACGGGATCACGTCACGGACGTTCTGCACCCCGGTCACATAGGCGATTAAACGCTCAAAACCTAAGCCAAAACCAGAATGTGGCACGGTGCCATAGCGGCGCAGGTCACGATACCACCAATAATCTTCTTTATTGAGGCCCATCTCTGCCAGACGCTGATCCAGCACATCCAGACGTTCTTCACGCTGAGAACCACCGATGATTTCACCAATGCCCGGTGCTAGCACATCCATCGCCGCAACGGTTTTGCCATCTTCGTTCATGCGCATGTAGAAGGCTTTGATATCTTTCGGGTAGTTTTTCACCACTACCGGAGCCTTGAAGTGTTGCTCGGCCAGATAGCGTTCGTGTTCAGACGACAGATCGATGCCCCAGGAAACCGGGTTCTCGAAGGTCTGGCCGGAAGCGAGCAGGATCTCGACCGCCTCGGTGTAGTCCACCTGGGCGAAATCGGAAGAGACAAAGCGCTTCAGACGGTCGATGGCGTCTTTATCTACCCGCTCAGCAAAGAATTGCAGATCGTCGGCACGTTCATCCAGCACCGCCTGGAAGACATATTTCAGCATGCTTTCGGCCAGCCCGGCAACGTCGTCCAGGGTAGCAAAGGCAACTTCCGGTTCGATCATCCAGAATTCAGCCAGGTGACGGCTGGTGTTCGAGTTCTCGGCACGGAAGGTGGGGCCAAAGGTATAAATTTTTGACAGCGCACAGGCGTAGGTTTCGCCGTTCAACTGGCCGGATACGGTCAGGAAGGCTTCTTTACCGAAGAAATCCTGGCTGAAATCGACGGCACCTTTATCAGTGCGTGGCAGGTTTTCCATATCCAGCGTGGAGACGCGGAACATTTCACCGGCACCTTCGGTATCAGAGGCGGTGATCAGTGGGGTGGAAACCCAGAAATAACCGTTCTCATGGAAGTAGCGGTGGATTGCCTGTGCCAAGGTGTGGCGAACGCGGGCAACTGCGCCAATCAGGTTGGTGCGTGGGCGCAGGTGGGCAACTTCGCGCAGGTATTCGATGCTGTGGCGTTTGGCCGCCATTGGATAGGTGTCAGGATCGTCAACCCAACCCACCACCTTGATGGCTGTGGCTTGCAGTTCGAAGCTCTGGCCTTCACCCGGCGAAGTTACCACGGTACCGGTCACTTCAATGGAACAGCCGGTGGTCAGGCGTAACACTTCGTCCTGATAATTCGGCAGAGAATCATTAACGACGGCCTGTAACGGATTAAAGCAGGAGCCGTCATAAACGGCGAGGAAGGAGATACCAGCTTTAGAATCTCTCCGGGTACGTACCCAACCGCGCACGGTGACTTCACTGTCAACCGCAGCACGACCTTGCAGTACGTCGACTACAGGCACTACGCTCATAGATTTCTCTCTTATAAGTTTTTCAGAAATAGGCTAACAACCCAAGAATTTGGGGATGTTGCTATGTTACTTGCCGCGTTGCAGAGCACAAGCAGAAATCATCAGAATGAGACAACATTTATTGCAGTGGGATAAAAAAACAGGAGGTATATAAAGGAAGAGGGGGAACGCCGGTGAGAAATGCCCACACGGTTTGTATCCCCGGCTGACTCTTGTTCTTTAATGCAGCGCCGTACAGTTCCCTCTCCCAGTGGGAGAGGGTTGGAGAGAGGGGGCACCTTAACTGGCTTTCTTCACCAGCGGCAGATCGAAGGCTTTGCGCAGCGCTTTGACAAACGCGGGGTCCTGGCAGATGGTTTTGCCTGGGCTATCGGACAGTTTGGCTACCGGCTTGCCTTTACACTCGACCAGCTTGATCACAATATTTAGCGGCTTGACGCCGGGGATATTGCAGGTCAGACGCGTGCCGATACCGAACGCCAGGTTGATGCGCCGATCAAAGTGGCGATACAACGCCAAAGCCTTATCCAGATCCAGATTGTCTGAAAACACCAGCGTCTTGCTCATGGGATCGATCCCCAATTGCTGGTAATGGGCAATGGCTTTTTCACCCCATTCGATCGGATCGCCAGAGTCGTGGCGCAGACCTTGATAGCTCTGGGCAAACTGCTTGCCGAAATCACGCAGGAACGCATCCATGGTGATACAGTCGGTCAGTGCAATGCCGAGCTGAGCGGGATATTCATCCAGCCAGGCCTGCAAGGCGGCACGTTGGCTGTTGGCCAGTACCGGGCTAATCTGTTGATGAGCCTGGAACCACTCATGGGCTTGCGTGCCAACCGGGATCAGATCCAGCCGATGCGCCAAATCGTAGTTACTGGTGCCAGCCAGATAGGGGAATTCGGTTTTCAGCGTGCTGACAATGGCCTGTTGCACCTCGCGGGAGAAGCGGCGACGGGTGCCAAAGTCCATTAGCTTGAAGCGTGAAATATCAATATCCCCGCTCAGTTGCTTGAACTGCGCCAGGTTCTGGCGCAACTGGCTAATGGCCATCTCTGGCGTGGCCTGTGGCGAACGCTGGCGGTGCACCACTTCGCTGATCACGGCCAACAACGGCACTTCCCACATAATCACTTCGCGCCAGGGGCCAGCGATACGGATATGCAATTTGCCGTCGTGATTGCTAATGCTGACCTGCTGCGGATCGTAGCGAAACTCCCGCAGCCAGCTCAGGTAATCCTGATGGAAGAAAGGCAGGCTGGAGAGATAGCGGTGTTCGGCTTCGGTTAGCGCCAACTCGCTCATCATGGCAACCTGCGCGCGGATCTCGTCGGCATATTCGCCCAGCAGTTCGTCGCCACGGCAACGAAACTCCGCCGCAACGGTAATTGCGGGGTAGCGATGGAACACTGCTTGCTGCATATGAAGCTTGTAGGCGTCAGTATCAAGCAGTGAAGTCAAAATCGGGGAAGCGTATAGAGTCATATCGCGTTACAGCATCCTCGTCAGGCGCGTGTCCAAATCCGGATAATCAAAAAAGTGGGGGGAGTATACCCGGATTATCCTGTTATTGAAGCCTCATCACACCACAAATGGCCGGAACGGGTCGAGGATAAAACGTGCCTTTATTTTACCGGGGGCATAACCTCAGCCAGAAAAAGCCATTTAATCCAATAAACTGAATGGCTTAGTTGATTTACTCATAAAAATTATGAGGTTAATTATTTTAAACACCGATTCAGATAAAACCGGTTGGCGTATAAATACTGACCCGATTGCGCCCGCTCTTCTTACAAAAATAGAGCGCTTCGTCGGCCTGTTTGATGGCTGGATGCAGTTGTGACAGGTCGCCTACGGCAGCGATACCACAGCTGATGGTAAAGCGCACCCGTTTTCCGTTGAGCAACTCCAGGCACATTTGTTGGGTTTGTTCACGCAGCGCTTCCATCATGCTGCGGGCATTTTCCAGGGAACAGTGGCCGAGCAGCAGGGCAAACTCCTCACCACCATAGCGGCAAAAGATATCGCTGGAACGGAAGGTGTTACTTAACGACTGGGCGAACATTACCAGCACTCGGTCGCCGACATCGTGGCCATAGGTATCGTTAAGACGCTTGAAGTTATCGATATCGATGAGACAGAACGCCAGCGGATAGCTACTCTGCGCAAGCATCTCACACTCGAGGAAAAATTTGCGGCGGTTATAAATGTTGGTTAAGGGATCGAAGAATGACGAGACTTCCAGCTCTTTGATTAGCTGCTGCTTTTCGTTTTCCAGCGCGATCTTGACCTGATTGTATTGTTTGAGCTGGGTGATGGCGTCACTGATGGCGATCAGCTCTTTGCTGTAAAAAGCGTCGTTGTCATCAATATTCATATCGCCTTGTGACAGGCGCAGAATATTTTTATGCGTTTTGGTCAGCCAGCGGGTGATGTTGGAACAGAAGATCATGGAAGGCAGCAGGATGAACAGGGCAATCAGCCCACTCAGAGAAATCATGCCGTAGATGGCTGTCTGGCTATCATACATTTTGGCTTCGGAAGCGGCCATCTCCAGCTCAAAGCTACGCTCATAGAGCCTTTGGGAAAGTCTGTCCATCTCCTCGATATAGCTGGCGATCAGGTTGATGTCATAGACGGTATTATGGGTAATGGCTTGATATAACCCGTCTGAAATGTTGCTGATCCGATGACTGGAGATATTTCGGAGTATCTCATCCACCAGCTCAGCAATCTGCGGATCGTTATAGGCTAGCTTTAAGAACGCCAAACGAGTACCGAGCGGGGTGAACACCCCGGTCAACTGGATGGCCTTCAGATAAGCATTCTTGCGTTCCTGGCTGCTGAGATTGACGTCGATAATCTGATCGATCAGTTCGGTCAGCGACATATTCAGCCGGTTATTAAGGCGAACGGCCTCCAAAAATAGAAATGAGTCCGCATTGATCAGCCGAGTGTCGTAGGTATAACGGTAGAAGGCTTTGGTGGTCTGGACGATATAATAGGCGCTGTTGATATTGAACAGATTGCTGTTGGCAGTATCGACTTGCGTGACCTGACGCGAATCGTTATCCAGCAGCCTTTCCATCCAATCGAGCATGGAAAGTATGGCAATCTTTTGCCGAATGCCCAAGCGCAGAGCGAGGTCGGCGTCGACATTGGATTTAACAATCGCGATTTTTTCACGTGCCTGTTGATCGGCCTGTTGCCATTCAGCTTGGGTGACGGATTTATCCGCCAGACCTAATCGTTTTAACCGGTGTGCCAGCAGTGTAGCCTGAAAGGCCTCGGCCACCTCTTTGGTCCTGCTGATTTTGTACAGATTTTCCAAGCTTTGCTCATGGCTGGCACGGGCCTTTATCAGCCCATTGGCGATAAAAACCGCAAAGGACAGCATGATGGCAAAGGTGAAGAAATAGATCAGGTATTTTACTTTCATGCCAATCTGTTTCTCCTACTGGCTCTTGAATGATTATATCATTGCTACCGCTGGTTTTCCTCCGCAATTCGGTTGCCAACGGGGACGGAACTGCGCCTGCTTAAGCATAAAATGCTGAGTTTGACGTTAAGCGAAGCGCCAGGGTAGCTGGAGCATAGCAAACCACAGCGAATGTCTGCGTGAGTCGTGTGATTTCTTGGTGCGATTTGCTGCCATTTCTGGGTTTTTTTTATAGCTGTGATACAGTTTATTCACAATCGGGCCATTGAGGTACCGCGTCGTCCTGCACAGCGGTGCGCTTCGAGTCCGGGATCTGTAACTCACTGAGACGTCAAAGGGTTTTTATGACACAACAGCCACAGGCGAAGTATCGCCACGATTATCGCGCCCCAGATTATACCATCACCGATATCGACCTGGATTTTGAACTGGATGCAGACACCACGCGCGTTACCGCCGTCAGCCAGATCAAACGGCAGGGTGCCGCCGGTGCCCCATTAACGTTGAATGGCGAAGACCTGACTCTGGTGAGTATTCAAGTTGATGGACAGCCGTGGAGCGCCTATCGCCAGCAGGAAAACCAACTGGTGATTGAACAACTACCGGCTCAGTTTACCCTGACGATCGTCAACGACATCCATCCGGCGAAAAATAGCGCGTTGGAAGGGCTATACCTGTCTGGTGAAGCGCTGTGCACCCAATGCGAGGCCGAAGGCTTCCGCCATATCACCTTCTATCTGGATCGCCCAGACGTGCTGGCCCGTTTTACTACCCGCATCGTCGCCGATAAAGCACGTTATCCGTTCCTGCTGTCGAACGGCAACCGGGTGGCTGAAGGTGACCTGGCAGACGGCCGTCACTGGGTGCAATGGCAGGATCCGTTCCCGAAACCTAGCTATCTGTTTGCGCTGGTGGCGGGGGATTTCGACGTGTTGCGCGATAGCTTCACCACCCGTTCTGGTCGTAAGGTGGCCTTGGAGCTGTTTGTCGATCGTGGCAACCTGGATCGTGCCGATTGGGCCATGACCTCGCTGAAAAATTCGATGAAGTGGGATGAAACCCGTTTTGGCCTGGAATACGATCTGGATATCTACATGATCGTCGCCGTGGATTTCTTCAACATGGGGGCGATGGAGAACAAAGGGTTAAATATCTTTAACTCGAAGTATGTGTTGGCCAAGGCAGAAACCGCCACCGACAAGGATTACCTGAATATTGAAGCGGTGATCGGCCACGAATATTTCCATAACTGGACCGGCAACCGCGTGACCTGCCGCGACTGGTTCCAGCTTAGTCTGAAAGAAGGGCTGACCGTGTTCCGCGATCAGGAGTTCAGCTCCGACCTGGGTTCCCGTTCAGTCAACCGCATCGATAACGTGCGGGTTATGCGTGGGGCGCAGTTTGCCGAAGACGCCAGCCCGATGGCGCACGCGATCCGGCCGGATAAAGTGATCGAGATGAACAACTTCTACACCTTGACGGTGTATGAGAAAGGATCCGAAGTGATCCGCATGCTGCACACGCTGCTGGGGGAACAACAGTTCCAGGCGGGGATGCAGCTCTATTTCGAACGCCACGACGGCAGTGCGGCCACCTGCGATGATTTTGTGCAGGCAATGGAAGACGCTTCCAACGTCGATCTGTCGCTGTTCCGCCGCTGGTACAGCCAGTCTGGCACGCCGCTGCTGACGGTGCGTGATGACTATAGCGCCGAGGATCAGCAATACCGCTTGCACGTCAGCCAGAAAACCGCGCCGACGGCCGATCAGCCAGAAAAACTGCCGTTGCATATTCCGCTGGATATTGAGCTTTACGACAGCGAAGGCAACGTTATTGCCTTGCAGAAAGACGGCTCTCCGGTCAATAACGTGTTGAACGTCACCGCCGCCGAACAGACTTTTGTGTTTGATGGCGTCGCGCATAAGCCGGTTCCTTCGCTGCTGCGTGAGTTCTCGGCACCGGTCAAGCTGGATTATCCGTACAGCGATCAGCAACTGACGTTCCTGATGCAGCATGCGCGTAATGAGTTTTCCCGCTGGGATGCCGCCCAGAGCCTGCTGGCCATTTACATCAAGCTGAACGTGGCCAAATATCAGCAGAAACAGCCGTTGTCGCTGCCGCTGCACGTGGCAGATGCCTTCCGGGCGGTGCTGCTGGATGAGAAGCTGGATCCGGCCCTGGCCGCGCAGATCCTCACGCTGCCATCGGAAAACGAAATTGCCGAGCTGTTCGCCATCATCGATCCGCAAGCCATCTCTGCGGTGCATGAAGCGATCACCCGTTGCCTGGCTAAAGAGCTGGCCGATGAGTGGCTGGCGGTGTATCACGCTAACAAAACTGAAGGGTACAGGGTTGAGCACGGCGATATTGCCAAGCGTTCGCTGCGTAACATTTGTCTGCACTATCTGGCTTTCGGCGATGTAGAGCAGGCTGACAAGCTGGTGGTGCAACAGTTCCAGCAGGCTGACAACATGACCGATTCGCTGGCGGCACTGGCTGCGGCGATGGGGGCACAGTTGCCTTGCCGTGATGCCTTGATGGCCGAGTTTGATGAGCGCTGGCATCACGATGGTCTGGTGATGGACAAGTGGTTCATCCTGCAGGCCACCAGCCCGGCGGCAGACGTACTCGGTAAGGTACGTTCGCTGTTGCAACACCGTTCATTCAGCCTGAGTAATCCAAACCGCACCCGCTCGTTGATTGGTGGGTTCGCTTCGGCTAACCCGGCGGCGTTCCATGCGGCAGACGGCAGCGGCTATCAGTTCCTGGTGGAGATCCTCAGCGATCTGAACAAGCGTAACCCACAGGTTGCTGCGCGGCTGATTGAACCACTGATCCGCCTGAAGCGTTACGATGCCTCTCGTCAGGCGTTGATGCGTCAGGCGCTGGAGCAGTTGAAAGGGCTGGAGAACCTGTCTGGCGATCTGTTTGAGAAGATCACCAAGGCGTTAGACGCGTAAAAGCAAGGGGGCGGCATTTGCCGTCCCCTGATTAATTTGCCACCCGGCGGGAAGTCCCAACGGTTTGCGGTGGCGCCAACACTCTTGCCAACACTTCTGCTTCCAACTCTGCCAGCTTTACCGAACCTTTTCGGCGCGGCCGTGGCAAATCAACAGTCAGATCCAGCCCGATACTTCCTTCTTCGATTAACAGCACCCGATCGGCCAGTGCGATCGCCTCGCTAACGTCATGCGTGACCAGCAGTACGGTGAAGCCATGCTGTTGCCAAAGCGTTTCGATCAGCCCCTGCATTTCAATACGCGTTAACGCATCCAGTGCCCCCAAGGGTTCATCCAACAGCAACAAACGTGGGCGATGGATCAACGCACGGGCCAGGGCGACACGCTGTTTCTGCCCGCCAGACAGCGCGGCTGGCCATTCATTGGCACGGTCGGCCAGCCCAACGGTGGTTAACGCCTGCAATGCAGCATCACGCCAGTTGCCGCTCAGGCCAAGCCCCACGTTGTCGATCACCTTTTTCCATGGCAGCAGGCGAGCATCCTGAAACATCAGACGCGTATCGTCTTTGGCGTGGCTGAGTGGGGCATTACCGCTTACCAGGGTCCCACTGTTGGCCGTTTCCAGCCCTGCGAGCAGGCGTAATAAGGTGCTTTTACCACAGCCGCTGCGGCCAACCACGGCCACAAACTGGCCCGCGGTGATGCGGAGTTGCAAATCGTCCAACACGGTGCGGTTGCCATAACGCTTGGCGATGCCTTCCAGCGTAATGGGGGTGCCTTGCGGAATACGAGTCGGGGCCGTCATTATGCTTCTCCTGATTTCAGTTGATAGGCCGGGTGCCAGCGTAACCAGACACGTTCGAGCAGTTGTGCGCAGGCATCGGCCAGTTTGCCGAGCAGGGCATACAGAATAATGGCGACCACCACTACATCGGTCTGTAGAAATTCACGGGCGTTCATTGCCAGATAGCCGATGCCAGAGTTGGCGGAGATGGTTTCGGCGACGATCAGCGTTAACCACATAAACCCGAGCGCAAAACGCACGCCGACCATGATCGAAGGCAACGCGCCGGGTAACACCACCTGCGTAAACAGGCTAAAGCCGCTCAGGCCGTAGCTGCGCGCCATTTCCAGCAGGCCACGGTCGATATTCTTGATGCCGTGATAGGTGTTCAGATAGATCGGGAATAGCGTACCCAGCGCCACCAGAAAGATTTTGGCGGACTCGTCGATGCCGAACCACAGGATCACCAGCGGGATTAGCGCCAGATGCGGCACGTTACGGATCATCTGTACCGAGCTGTCGAGCAAACGCTCTCCCCAACGGGACAGGCCGGTAATGAACCCTAGTACCAAGCCAATGCTGCCACCGATACTGAAGCCAATCAGCGCACGCCAACTGCTGATGGTCAGGTGTTGCCATAGCTCGCCACTCTTGGTTAAGGCCCAAAAGGCTGCCACCACGGCACTCGGCGCGGGCAAGATACGGTTAGACAACCAACCCGCCTCAACGGCGGTCTGCCAGCCAATCACCAGCGCTACCGGCAAAGCCCAGGGGGCCAGCCGGTGCAGAATTTGTTGTGCACCGATCGCCATCACTGTTCTCCTCAGCTTTGTGACACTTTTTGTGGGATATAGATATTGGCGACCGCTTCGCCCTGTGGCTTGATCGCACGCAACTGGGTCGGTTGTTCGCTGGTCGCCAGATCGAGATGTGGGAACAGCAGTTCACCTACGCGATAGGCCTCTTCCAGATGCGGGTAACCGGAAAGAATAAAGGTGTCGATGCCCAGATCGGCATATTCCTGAATGCGCTCAGCGACCGTCGGACCATCGCCCACCAACGCAGTGCCCGCACCGCCACGCACCAATCCGACACCGGCCCACAGGTTAGGGCTGATTTCCAGATTGTCTTTCTTGCCACCGTGTAAGGCCGCCATACGCTGTTGGCCAACGGAGTCGAAGCGGGCAAAAGCTTTCTGTGCATCCGCAATGGTTTGATCATCGAGGTTGGCGATCAAACGGTCGGCCGCCTGCCAGGCTTCTGCGGTGGTTTCGCGCACGATAACGTGCAGGCGAATACCGAAGCGGACTTTGCGCCCCAGGGCCGCTGCTTTGGCTCGTACTTCCTCTATTTTTTCTTTCACCTGGGCAGGGGGTTCTCCCCAGGTCAGATACAGCTCGACCTGCTCGGCTGCCAGATCCTGTGCCGCCTCAGAGGAGCCGCCAAAATACAGCGGTGGGCGAGGTTGCTGCACCGGCGGGAACAACAGCTTGGCACCTTTTACCTGAATATGCTTACCGGCGAAATCGACAGTTTCACCTTCCAGCACTTTGCGCCATACGTGGGTAAACTCGGCGGAGGCTTCATAGCGTTCGGTGTGGTTAAGGTGCAAACCTTCCGCTGCCAGCTCTTCCGGATCGCCACCGGTCACCAGATTGAATAGGGCGCGGCCGTTGGAAAGCCGATCCAGCGTGGCGGCCTGCCTGGCTGCCAAGGTCGGGGAGATGATGCCGGGGCGCAGGGCCACCAGGAATTTCAGCCGCTGCGTGACCGGAATTAATGAAGCGGCAACCAGCCAAGAGTCTTCGCAAGAGCGCCCCGTTGGGATCAGCACGCCGCCGAAACCAAGCCGGTCAGCGGCCTGGGCGATCTGCTGAAGATAACCGTAATCGACCGCCCGTGCCCCTTCTGAACTCCCGAGATAGTGGCCATCGCCGTGAGTCGGTAAAAACCAGAATACGTTAATGCTCATAGGGTTCTCTCCTGATTATTGTGCGGCTGGATGCCAGACGCGTTGAGAAATATCGACCTGCACCGGAACCAACCGGTTGGCGAAAAAGAGATCGGCGGTTTTTTGCTGGGCAGCAATGGTGGCGTCCCCTAGGGGTTTGATGGCCGTCGGTGGGCGATGATCCAGATAGCTGGCAATTACCGCTTCCGGTAAGCCCATCGCCTTGGCCAGCAAGGTAATGCTCTGCGCCCGATCGCTATGCGTCAGCGCATCGGCCTGGGTCAGCACCGCCAGCACCTGCTGGATGAACGGACCGTTGGCTTCGGTATAAGGGCGAGCGGCCAGGTAGAAAGAACCGGTCTGGTTCAGTTCGCTGCCATCGGTCAATACCCGCACTCCGCCTTGCAGCAACGCGGCAGAATAGTAGGGATCCCAGATCACCCAGGCATCGACGTTGCCCTGTTGGAAGGCCGCTCTGGCATCGGCGGGCGTCAGATAAACCGGTTGGATATCGGTAAACCTCAGGCCGTCCCTTTGCAGTGCCCGCAGTAGCAGGTTGTGTGAACTGGAGCCTTTCTGGAAGGCCACTTTATGGCCTTTCAACTCGGCGACGCTGTGGATCGGGCTATTTTCCGGCACCAGGATCACTTCCGCCTTGGGTTTTGGCGGCTCTACGCCGACGTACAGCAGGTCGGCCCCGGCGGCTTGGGCAAAGATAGGCGGGATATCGCCGGTGCTGCCCAGATCGATGCTGCCGACGTTCAGCGCCTCGAGCATCTGCGGGCCCGCCGGGAATTCGATCCAACTGATGTTGGTGGCAGGAAAGCGTTGTTCCAGCAACTGGTGGGTTTTGGCCAACACCAGACTCACCGAGCCTTTTTGATAGCCAATACGAAACTGAGCAGGCGCGTTATCTTGTGCGACGGCGGTATTGTTCAGCGCCAGCGCCATAATGGCGGCCAGCGCACCGGTGTTAAGCCAACGGCGGAAAGAGAGGGGCATGATGATTTCCTTAGGCGGTTAGGCAGTTTGCCGGGTTAACAGAGAGGCGGCGGTGTTTGGCACCGGCGGTTTACGGCGGTTGAGCGCCAGATAAAAACTGTCCAACGCTTCGTTCAGGCGTGCGGCCACCCCATCGGATAGCTGGGCCTGTTCACCGTTAAGTACTATCTGGCCGTCATCGGCAAACACGCCGTGCAGCACTTCCTGGGCTTTCAGCGCCGTCAACACTGGCTTCAACGCATAGTCCACCGCCAGCATGTGGCCAATGGAGCCGCCGGTGGCCAGCGGCAAAACCACTTTGTGTTCCAGCGCGCGTTCAGGAAGCAGATCGAGTAAGGTTTTCAGCGCGCCAGAAAACGATGCCTTATAAACCGGCGTGGCGATCAAGAGGCCATCCGCAGCGGCAAGTTGCGCGGCGAAGGCTTTAATATCAGGGCTGTTAAAATTGGCGCGCAGCAGGTCTTCCGCCTGAAAATCGTGCAGGGTATAGGGGATCACTTCCACCTGCTGCTGTTGTAGCCAGCGTTGGCTCAGTTGTAACAGCGCCGCCGAGCGTGAGGGGAGCCTTGGGCTGCCAGCTAGGGATAAAACGCGCATCGCCACTCCTTATATCAAAAAGTTATCAATGTTAAATTAATGTTCGTAAAGTGTTTTAAAGCTAACAGCAAAAGGGGGTGATTTTTAAATCTCATTTTTTGATTTTGATATGCGTAAAGGGGGAAAAGCGGGGAAGTAGTGCCATACAAGGGAAACGATTGCGCTAAACGCGCTTTTTTTGCCTTTAATCAATTCCAATTGGCGAGGGGATACCGGATAATACGCCCCCGGTCGACAGGCCTATCCTGCTGACTTGAGGTTGTCGCTAAATAACCGCAACACCGAAAGCCTGAAGCAGGTGGGGATCATGCAGGTTAGCCGACCGTTGAGCGCAAGGATGCGCGATTGCGAGCCCCCAGGGATGGGTTTACGGCGTGTCGGCGTTCTGCATGATCCCCACCTGTATCCCCATCAGGCACAGCGATTGACTTGCGACTTCAAGTCAGCAGGATATCACCGGGAAATCAGGAGAGTACATGTACTACCCCATCGTCAGGAAAGCCTTGTTCCAGCTCGATCCCGAGCGCGCTCACGAATTGACCTTCAGTCAACTGCGCCGTATTACCGGCACCCCACTAGAGTTTCTTATCCGTCAGTCGGTGCCGAGCAAGCCGGTGAGCTGCATGGGGCTCTCTTTTAGCAACCCATTAGGTTTGGCCGCCGGTCTGGATAAAGACGGCGAGTGCATTGATGCCTTTGGCGCGATGGGCTTTGGCTTTGTTGAGGTCGGTACCGTTACGCCGCGTCCGCAAGCGGGCAATGATAAACCGCGTCTGTTCCGCCTGGTCCCGGCCGAAGGGCTGATCAACCGCATGGGGTTCAATAACCATGGCGTAGACAATCTGGTTGAAAACGTTAAGAAATCCCATTTTGGTGGCGTGCTTGGGATCAATATCGGCAAGAATAAAGACACGCCGGTCGAGCAGGGCAAAGACGATTATCTGATCTGTATGGATAAGGTTTATCCGTATGCCGGCTATATCGCGATTAATATCTCATCACCCAATACCCCGGGATTACGATCCTTACAGTATGGTGAAGCGCTGGACGATCTGCTAGCGGCGATAAAAAATAAGCAGGCCCAATTGCAGGCTCGCCATCACAAATATGTGCCGGTTGCGGTAAAGATCGCGCCGGATCTTTCAGAAGAAGAACTGATCCAAATAGCGGACAGTTTAGTGCGTCATAATATAGATGGGGTCATTGCCACCAATACCACTCTCGATCGTAAACTGGTTCAGGGGTTGAATTACTGCGATCAGGCAGGGGGATTAAGTGGCCGTCCGGTACAGTTACGCAGCACTGAAGTGATCCGCCGTTTGTCGCAAGAGTTGCGAGGGCGCTTGCCGATTATCGGCGTTGGTGGAATTGATTCCCTGACGGCGGCGCGGGAAAAAATGGAGGCCGGGGCAACGTTGGTACAAATTTATTCCGGTTTTATCTTCCACGGACCGCGTTTGATTAAAGATATCGTTACCCATATCTAATATTTTACCTTTCATTTTCGACCGGGGGTTTATTTCTGCCCCCGGCTCGTCTATATTTTGTTCGGTAGCGGAATTATCCGATGTTTAAGCAACCTTTCTGGTGATAAAATCGCCTTTTGCGTAATACGCGTTGGCATGTGGTGAGAAGGATAAGCAATGAAGATAAAACCTGACGACAATTGGCGTTGGTATTTTGACGCTGAGCACGATCGACTGATGCTCGATTTAGCCAATGGTATGATCTTCCGTTCACGCTTTCCGGCAAAAATGCTAACCCCGGACGCCTTCGCTGAATGTGCATTCTGCGTCGATGATGCAGCGCTTTATTTTGATTATGAAGAACAGTGCAAACAGATAAAGCTCAGCCATGAACAACGTGCCGAGTTGGTATTAAATGCGCTGGTGGCCTTCCGTTTTCTCAAACCCCTGATGCCCAAGAGCTGGCATTTTGCTCAGCAACACTATCCGCTACGCCCAAAAAATGGCGAGTTGGCGGCGGTGAAGGTGATGGATAGCGGTGTCGAGGCGCGTCTGCTGGTGGTGGAAGCCGGGGATAATGCCAGCCTGTGCTTGCTGGCACAAAATCAGCTGGCGTTGGCTGGGCGCACCATGGTGTTGGGGGATGCGATAAAAGTGATGCACGATCGCTTGAAACCTTGCATCCCGGATGAACAGTCTGCCCCGGCTTACGACAGGGCAGTGTAATAAGCGTTACGCCAGCTTCACATCGCTTTTAGGAATACAGCTGCAACAGAGGATGGTGCCGTTGGCGGCCACTGCGCTTTTCTTTAGCGGCGCAACCTCGCCCTCCACCAGCGTTATCTTGCAACTGCCGCACAGGCCAGCCCGGCAGGAGTAAGGGATGCGAATGCCTTGCTGTTCCAACTGCTCTAACAAGATCTGCTGGTTATTACCGGCAAACACCTTTCCTTGATACTCAATGCTCACGCTGGTGGTGCTGTCCTGCGGTGCTTGTAGGCTTTCGACGACCCTGCCTGCCCCATAAGGCCGCGGCGGTTTGGTTGACAACACTTCAACGCTATCGCCGACGCGGATAATACCGCTGTTACGGGCAATCATGTTTTGGCCAAAGTCGACGTCGCCATTATCGGCAGTGCGGAACTGTTGTAGCGTACTCAACGGCTCGCCGCTCGGGTGTTTGCGGCCACGTTCGACGCTGACCGTGGTCAATACGCAGCGGCTGCAAGGTTTTACCAGATCGAACATCACGTCGCCGACGCGGATCACCTGCCAACCATCTTCTGCCCAGGCCGGGCTGCCGGTCACCACCAGGTTCGGGCGGAACTGCTCCAGCCTGATGCTGCTAGGGCAACGTTGCTGCAGATCCTGGAACGAAGCTTCATTAATCAGCAGATAAGGGTAACCGTCGGCAAAGGAGAGTGGGATTTCCGGGTGCTTCTTTACCCTGCGGGTTAATTCAGGCCCAACCCAGCGCAGCTGGACCTCGCGCTGAAAATAACCGCTTAGCCAACTGTTGATGGCCACCGGCGCGATCAACGCGGTGAAATGATTGCCCCACACCTCGGTCGGCTGCGCATCGGGAGCGAAGTCAATGAAGCGGATCGCCGCGCTTTCACCGTCCGGTGCGGTCAGAAACAGACCATCCGCCAACAACGCCGGGGTAAACAGCACCATCTGCGGGTATTGGCGGGCGGTGATGAAGGTACCGTCTGGCTCGGTGATCATGAAAGAGCGATCAAAAGCCAGGCCGTTGCTGGCTACCTGAGCGTGAGAAAGCTGCAAACCCCGTAGTGATTTGACCGGATGAACGTAAAGTCGGGAGAGCGTGATCACCCCTGCCTCCGTGCGATAAATGAAATAGAAGGGAGCAACTTTATGACAAGCGGTCTGGATTAGCTATAATGCGCAACAATTTTCTTTTTGGTGATAAGCACGATATGAACACTCTGTTTGCCAGCACGGCGCGTGGACTGGAAGAACTGTTAAAAAGCGAACTGGAGCGGCTTGGCGCTCACTCCTGCAAAGTGGTGCAGGGGGGAGTACATTTTCAGGGTGACGATCGTCTTCTGTACCAAAGCCTGCTCTGGAGCCGCCTGGCTTCGCGTATTCTGTTGCCGCTGAATGAATTTCGCGTGCACAGCGATTTGGATCTGTACCTCGGTGTGCAGGCCATTGACTGGCCATCGATATTTGGCCTGGATAAAACCTTTGCCGTGCACTTCAGCGGCCTCAATGAAGAGATCCGCAATAGCCAATATGGTGCGCTGAAGGTCAAAGACGCCATTGTGGACAGCTTTACCCGCAAGCTCAACGATCGGCCAATGGTAGAGAAACAGCAGCCGGACATTCGGGTGAACGTTTTCCTGCAGCGTGATATGGCCAGCGTAGCGCTCGATCTGAGCGGAGAAGGTTTGCACCAGCGCGGCTATCGCGATCTTACCGGCCAGGCTCCATTGAAGGAAAACCTGGCGGCAGCGATTGTCCAACGTTCCGGTTGGCAACCAGGGGCGCCGATGCTGGACCCGATGTGCGGCTCTGGCACGCTGTTGATCGAAGCGGCGATGATCGCCTCCGATCGCGCGCCTGGCCTGCATCGTCAACATTGGGGCTTTACCGCCTGGAACGGCCACAATGCCGAACTGTGGCGTGAAGTGATCACCGAAGCGCAGGTGCGTGCGAAACGTGGCCTGCAAGAAACCCCGTCACGCTTCTTCGGTTCCGATATCGATCGTCGTGTCATCGAAATGGCGAAGGGTAATGCCCGCCGCGCGGGCGTGGCCGAATTGATCACCTTTAACGTTAATGACGTCAGCAAACTGACCAACCCACTGCCGGAAGGCCCGGTAGGCACGGTGGTCAGCAACCCGCCATACGGTGAACGCCTTGAGAGCGAACCAGCCCTGATTGCGCTGCACAATATGTTAGGGCGCATCATGAAGAGCCACTTTGGTGGCTGGCAGCTTTCGTTGTTCAGCGCCTCACCGGAACTGCTCAGTTGCCTGCAGCTGCGCGCAGAGCGCCAGTTCAAAGCGAAAAACGGCCCGTTGGACTGCGTACAGAAAAACTACCAGCTGGCAGAAAACCCGCAGGGTGCTGGTGGTGTGCAGGTGGCAGAAGACTTTGCCAACCGTCTGCGCAAGAATCTGAAGAAATTGGATAAATGGGCAAAGCAGCAGGGGATCGAGTGCTATCGCCTGTATGATGCCGATCTGCCTGACTATAACGTGGCGGTGGATCGCTATGGCAGTAAGGTGGTGGTGCAGGAGTACGCGCCGCCGAAAACCATCGACGCGCAGAAAGCCCGCCAGCGCCTGTTTGACGTGATTAACGCCACGTTAGCGGTACTGGAGCTGCCTTCGAATCAGCTGATCCTGAAAACCCGCGAACGTCAGAAGGGCAAAAATCAGTATGAGAAGCTGGCGCAGAAGGGGGAGTTCCTGCTGGTAGAAGAGTTCAATGCCAAGCTGTGGGTCAACCTGACGGATTATCTCGATACCGGGTTATTCCTCGATCACCGCATCGCTCGCCGTATGCTGGGTGAGATGAGCAAAGGCAAAGACTTCCTCAACCTGTTTGCCTACACCGGCACCGCAAGCGTACATGCCGGGTTGGGGGGCGCACGTAGCACCACCACGGTGGATATGTCGCGTACCTATCTGGAATGGGCGGAGAAGAACCTGCGGGTTAACGGCCTGACCGGTAGACAGCACCGCCTGATCCAGGCAGATTGCCTGTCCTGGCTGCACAATGCCGACGAACAGTTCGATGTGATCTTTATCGATCCGCCGACGTTCTCCAACTCCAAGCGGATGGAGAACACCTTTGACGTACAGCGCGACCATCTGGCGCTGATGAAAGATTTACAACGGATACTGCGCCGTAACGGGACCATCATGTTCTCCAACAACAAACGCGGTTTCCAGATGGATCTGGCAGGTCTGAACGCACTGGGTCTGGAGGCGAAAGAAATTACCGCCAAGACACAGTCAGAAGACTTTGCCCGTAACCGTCAGATCCACAACTGCTGGCTGGTCACCCACGCCGGCGAAGGAAAATAATTACTATGTCGTTAATCAGCATGTCCGGTGCCTGGCTCTCTTTCAGCGATGCACCTTTGTTAGACAACACCGAAATTCATATTGAAGACAATGAACGCGTCTGCCTGGTTGGGCGCAACGGGGCCGGTAAATCGACCCTGCTGAAGATCCTGGGTAAAGAGATCCCCTTGGACGATGGGCGCATCATTTACGAGCAGGATCTGATTGTGGCGCGTTTGCAGCAGGATCCTCCGCGCAATATCGGCGGCACGGTGTTCGACTTTGTGGCCGAAGGCGTGGCCGAGCAAGCGGAACACCTGAAGGCGTATCATGCTATCTCACATCAGGTGGAGCTGGATCCGAGCGAAAAGAACCTGACGCGTATGGCGCAGGTTATGGAGATCCTCGATCATCAGGGCTTATGGCAGCTAGACAGCCGTATCAGTGAAGTCCTGTTGCAACTGGGGCTGAACGGCGATGCGGAGCTGTCCTCCCTGTCCGGTGGTTGGCTGCGCAAAGCGGCACTGGGCCGGGCGTTGGTCAGTTCACCGCGCGTGTTGCTGCTTGATGAACCTACCAACCACCTGGATATCACCACCATCGACTGGCTGGAAGGGTTCCTGAAAGAGTTTCAGGGCAGCATCGTCTTCATCTCGCACGACCGTTCGTTTATCCGCAATATGGCCACGCGCATTGTCGATCTCGATCGCGGCAAGCTGGTGTCATGGCCG
Source organism: Serratia sp. JSRIV004 (assembly GCF_019968705.1). Classification (NCBI taxonomy): domain Bacteria; kingdom Pseudomonadati; phylum Pseudomonadota; class Gammaproteobacteria; order Enterobacterales; family Yersiniaceae; genus Serratia; species Serratia sp. JSRIV004. Next base: position 2,373,549 of record NZ_CP074140.1, read on the forward strand.
GGCAACTACGAGCTGTACCTGGAAAGCAAAGAAGAAGCGCTGCGGGTGGAAGAGCTGCAGAACGCAGAATTTGACCGCAAACTGGCGCAGGAAGAAGTTTGGATCCGCCAGGGCATCAAGGCACGCCGCACGCGTAACGAAGGCCGGGTGCGCGCTCTGAAAGCGTTACGTAACGAGCGTTCACAACGTCGTGAAGTGATGGGCACCGCCAAGATGCAGGTGGAAGAGGCCGTGCGTTCGGGCAAGATTGTGTTCGAAATGGAAGACGTCAATTATCAGGTCGCCGACAAAGTGCTGGTCCGGGGCTTCAGTGCTCAGGTGCAGCGCGGTGACAAAATCGCATTGGTGGGGCCAAACGGCTGTGGTAAAACCACCTTGCTGAAATTGATGCTCGGTCAACTGAAAGCCGACAGCGGGCGAGTGCACTGTGGCACCAAGCTGGAAGTGGCTTACTTTGACCAGCACCGCGCCGAGCTGGATCCAGAACGTACCGTAATGGATAACCTGGCGGAAGGTAAGCAGGAAGTGATGGTCAATGGTCGTTCGCGCCATGTGCTGGGCTATCTGCAGGACTTCCTGTTCCACCCTAAACGGGCAATGACGCCGGTCAAAGCGTTGTCGGGCGGGGAGCGTAACCGCCTACTGCTGGCAAAATTATTCCTTAAGCCGAGTAATTTACTGATCCTCGATGAACCAACCAACGATCTGGACGTCGAAACGCTGGAACTGTTGGAAGAGATGATCGATAGCTACCAGGGCACCGTATTGCTGGTGAGCCACGATCGTCAGTTTGTTGATAACTCCGTGACCGAGTGCTGGATTTTCGAAGGCAATGGCGTGATCGACACTTACGTCGGGGGCTACTACGATGCACACCATCAGCGTGCCACCGCCAAGCCGATCCGCACGGTAGCCACCAGCCAAACCAAGGCTACGGTGGAGAAAAAAACCGAGCAGCCCAAGAAATCAGCAGCCAAACTGAGTTATAACCTGCTGCGCGAACTGGAGCAGTTGCCACAGCGTCTTGAACAACTGGAAATGGATATTGAAGCCTTGCAGGCACAGGTGAGTGATGCGGGATTCTTCTCACGCCCGCACAGCGAAACCCAGCAGGTGCTGGCCGATCTTGCCACTGCGGAGCAGGCACTGGAACAAGCCTTTGCCCGTTGGGAAGAGCTGGAAGCAATGAAAAACGGCTGATCGGAAACGGGTTGCCCGCACGCTGCTGCTGTGGGCAACCCAGGCTGTACCGATGAGCGACACGGTTAAGGAGGATAATGGTGTGTTCCCACGAAAGTCATAAGCAGCAGAGTCATGCGATGCATGGCGAGCCTCAACAGGATAACCTGATACTGTGCCCACAATGCGATATGCTGGTGGCGTTGCCGCCTTTGCAATCAGGCTCCAAGGCCGTTTGTCCCCGTTGTAAAACGACACTCAGCGCCCGCTGGGCAGAACCGCGCAAACAACCGATTGGTTTTGCCCTCAGCGCGTTATTCATGCTGGTGTTAGCCAATATCTTCCCGTTTATCAATATGCGCGTTGCCGGTCTGGGCAATGAAATCAAACTGATCCAAATTCCTCAGGTGATGGTGGCAGAAGACTATGCCAGCATGGCCACCCTGTTTATGGTGTTTGTGCAACTGATCCCGGCGTTTTGCATGTTGGCGATTATTCTGCTGTGTGCCAGGGTGCGGCTACCACGACAATGGAAGATCTGGATGGCCAAAGTGCTGTTCCAGTTGAAGACCTGGTGTATGGTCGAGATCTTCCTGGCTGGCGTGCTGGTTAGCTTTGTCAAACTGATGGCTTATGGTGATATCGGCATTGGTTCCAGTTTCGTCCCTTACTGTCTGTTTTGCCTGCTGCAGGTGCGAGCCTTCCAATGCGTCGATCGCCGCTGGCTGTGGCAGGATATTGAACCCGCCCCGTTGATTGATCGCCCGTTGCAGGTTGGGCGTACCGGTCTGCGTCAGGGAGTTCGTTCCTGCTCCTGCTGTACGGCCATCCTGCCCGCCCAGCAGTCCAAATGCCCGCGTTGTCACACGGTGGGCTATGTACGCCGCCGCCACAGCCTGCAATGGACGATGGCGTTATTGGTCACCTCGATCATATTGTATATTCCGGCGATGCTGATGCCGATTATGATCACCGAGGCGTTGGGCAATAAAATGCCATCAACGGTCATGGCCGGGGTGGTGCTGCTATGGGGAGAAGGGTCCTATCCGGTGGCGATGGTGATTTTCATTGCCAGTATTATGGTGCCCTCGCTCAAGATGTTGGCGATTGGCTGGCTATGCCTGGATGCCAATGGCAAAGGCAAGGCCAATGCCGATAGCGAGCGTATGCATCTGATTTATGAAGTGGTGGAGTTTGTTGGCCGTTGGTCAATGATCGACGTGTTTGTGATCGCCGTGCTTTCGGCGTTGGTACGTATGGGACAGTTGATGAGTATTTATCCAGACATTGGGGCACTACTGTTCGCCATGGTGGTCATTCTCACCATGTTTGCTGCTATGGCGTTTGATCCCCGTTTAACCTGGGATCGCGCAAATGAAACAATAAAAAAGGAGCCGCAAGGTGACGGAAAGTAATCATGGCGTCGCGGATGTTGAGAAGATCAAGCGCTGGTCGCCGGTGTGGATCATTCCCATTGTCACCGCGTTGATCGGTGCGTGGATCCTGTTTTATCACTTCAGCCATCAAGGGCCGCAAGTGACGTTGGTCACGACCTCCGCCGAAGGTTTGGAAGCGGGAAAAACCAAGATCAAAAGCCGCAGTGTGGATGTCGGTACGGTGGAAAGCGTCACCCTGAGCGAAGATTTGAGTAAAGTGCTGGTGCAGGCTCGCCTGAACTCCGGCATGGAAAAGCTACTGCGTGACGATTCGGCCTTCTGGGTGGTGAAACCGCAGATTGGCCGTGAAGGCGTCTCCGGGCTGGGGACCTTGTTCTCCGGTGCCTACATTGAATTGCAACCGGGCAACAAGGGCAAGGTTGGAAAAGCGGATTATCAGCTGCTGGATGCTCCGCCGCTGGCCTCTCCCGATGCCAAAGGGTTGCGCGTGATACTGGACAGTGACAAATCCGGCCAGTTGAACGCTGGCGATCCGGTACTGTTCCGTGGCTACCGCGTTGGCTCGGTGGAAACCAGCTATTTCGATCCCAAGCTGCGCTCCATGCGCTATCAGCTGTTTATTACCGCGCCTTACGATCAGTTGATCACTACCAACGTCCGGTTCTGGAAAGACAGCGGCGTTGCCTTCGATATGTCCGCACAAGGCATGCGTGTGGAAATGGGATCCTTGGCGACGCTGTTTAGCGGTGGCGTCAGCTTTGACGTGCCAGAAGGTTGGGAGCGTGGCCCAGCGGTGAAAGAAAAGGCCGAGTTTGCTCTGTTCGATAGCCAGCGCAATATTCAGGATTCGCTGTATACCGAGCATACCGATTATCTGGTGTTCTTCTCCGAATCAATCCGTGGGCTGCAACCGGGGGCTCCGGTTGAGTTCCGGGGTATTCGCTTGGGTACCGTGGGGCAAGTGCCATTCTACAAAGAGGGTATGCGCCAGCGGTTGGATAACGACTACCGTATTCCGGTGCTGATCCGTATTGAGCCTGAGCGTTTTAATCAACAGTTGGGCAAGAACTTCGATATCGCGCAGCATTTGAAAGATGCAGAGTCGCGTGGCCTGCGTGCCGCGCTGAAGTCAGCCAACTTGCTGACTGGCGCGTTGTATATCGATCTGGACTTCTATCCACAGGAGAAAGCGTGGAAGGGGCCGCGTGAGTTGTTCGGCTATCCGCTGTTGCCAACCACCAGCGGTGGCCTGGCGCAGATCCAGCAGAAGTTGATGCAGACGCTGGACAAGATCAATTCGATGCCGATCAATCCAATGATCAACGAAGCGACCAAAACGCTGGCCGAAAGCCAGAAGACCATGAAAGAAACGCAGAAAACCCTGCAGTCGCTCAATGACATCATCAGCAGTAAAGAGATGAAGGCATTGCCTGAAGATATGCAGAAAACCCTGCAAGAACTCAATCGCAGCATGAAGGGGTTCCAGCCAGGCTCACCAGCCTACAACAAAATGGTTGGCGATATGCAACGTCTCGATCAGGTGCTGCGTGAGCTGCAACCGGTTCTGCGTACCTTGAATGATAAGAGCAACGCCCTGGTATTTGAAGCCGCGGGCAGTAATGACCCTCAGCCGAAGAAGGCCAAAAAATGAAAAAATGGATCCCGGTAGTTCTGGCGCTGTTGCTGAGCGCCTGTAGCAGTACGCCCAACAAGACTTACTATCAGTTACCGGCGTTGGGAACCCCGACTCAGGTGAGTGGCACCCAGGCGTCGCGCCAGCTGTGGTTGGAGCACGTCAGCGTGGCGGATTTCCTGGCGCAGAGTGGGGTGGTCTACCAGACCAACGACGTGCAGTTTGTGATTGGGCAAAACAACCTGTGGGCCAGCCCGTTGGATCAGCAACTGCAACAGACATTGGTGACCAACCTGGGCAGCGCTTTGCCGGGTTGGGTGGTGTCATCACAGCCGATGAGCAGCGATCAGGATGTGCTTAACGTCACCATCAGCGGCTTCCATGGCCGCTACGACGGTAAAGCGATCGTCCGTGGTGAATGGGTGTTGAGCCATCAGGGCAGGCTGATCAAACGGCCATTCAACCTGGAATTGAAACAGAGTGAAGATGGCTATGACGCTTTGGTCCGCACCTTGGCCCAGGGTTGGTTGCAGGAAGCGCAGGAGATTGCCGCACAGGCAGCTCGCCTTTAATCATAGCTTGTAATAATTCGTTCTAAAGCCATCCCGGTAAGGCAAAGTAAAAGCCTTGCCGGGATTTTTTTCTTTTATTATCATGAAATTAAATCCAGTTCAGCAATATCAGCCACTTAGCTTATGCGCCGTGCATAGCTCACAAATATGACAACGGTATGAAATTTGAACGTTGATCTTCTCGCCATTTAGGGCTATTCCTTAAATGTGGCTGTATTACGTGCGGCCATTGTTTTCTTTCCACAGAGTAACAACGAGGGAAACGAGGCATGAAGAGACAGAAAAGAGATCGTCTGGAGCGGGCTGAATCACGCGGTTACCAAGCAGGTATTGCAGGGCGTTCGAGGGAACTTTGTCCCTACCAATCTTTAGATGCCCGGGCTAACTGGCTGGGAGGGTGGCGAAAAGCCATGGAGGACAGGGCTGTGACCGCTTAAGCGGCTCTCTGTCATGAATTAAGGAACGACCTCCGCCAAACAAGCGGAGGTTTTCGTTTTAAGCGTAAAATTATTCCTGCCAGCGTTTCAGCAAAATACTCGCGTTGACTCCCCCAAAACCAAATCCGTTCGACAGGGCATAGGTCATTGCCATCGGTTCCGCCTTATTGGCCACCAGATGCAGACCGGCGGCGGCAGGGTCTGGATTTTCCAGATTCAGGGTGGCCGGAGCGATTTGATCGCGCAGCGCCAGAGCGGTGAAAATGGTTTCCAGTCCGCCTGCGGCTCCCAGCAGATGGCCAGTGGCCGATTTGGTGGAGGTGATGGCGATATGCCCATCGGTGCCGAACAGGTGTTTGATGGCGTTGATTTCACCCAGATCGCCAACCGGGGTTGAGGTGGCGTGCGCATTCAGATGCTGAACCTGATCGGGCGTGACGCCAGCCTGTTTCAGCGCAATCTTCATCGCCCGATAGGCGCCGTCGCCATCTTCGGCCCCGGAGGTCATATGGTAGGCATCCGCACTGGTGCCGTAACCGACAATCTCTGCTAACGGCTTGGCACCACGTGCCAACGCATGTTCCAACGTCTCGATCACCAACATCCCGGCACCTTCACCCATCACAAAGCCGTCGCGGGCGCTGTCAAACGGGCGTGACGCTTTGCTAGCGGCATCCGCTGGCGTGGTTGACATGGCTCGGGCAGCGGCAAAGCCCCCCAGGCTGACGGTATCGATAGCGGCTTCCGTTCCGCCGCATAAGGCGATATCGGCTTCATCGTTGCGGATCATCCGCACTGCATCGCCAATGGCCTGCACGCCTGCCGCACAGGCGGTGACCGGTGCGCCAATCGGCCCTTTGAATTGATGCTTGATGGAGACATGGCCCGCGGCCAGGTTAACCAAAAAGGAGGGAATGGTGAAAGGAGAGAGGCGCTTCGGCCCGCGGCTATCTGTGGTGCGCACCGCGTGGGCGATAGCTGGGAAACCACCAATACCAGAGGCGATCACGGTGGCCGTCCGTTCCTGTTTCTCCTCACTATCGGCGCTCCAGCCAGCCTGCTTAATGGCTTCGTCAGCGGCGGCCATCGCCAGCAGTATAAAGCGGTCCATTTTCTTTTGGTCTTTCGGTGCCACGCTCAGGTCGGGATCAAAACCGGCAGCGGCATCCTGCTCCAGCGTGGGCACTTGGCCGCCGATCTTGACCTGCAAATCTGCCACCATCTCTTCGGGTAGCGGGCTGATCCCGGACTGACCAGCCAACAGGCGTTGCCAGATCGGCTCTACGCCGCAACCCAAAGGAGAGACGGCCCCCATACCGGTGATAACTATACGACGACTGCTCATAGTGACTCCTTGGATGATTCATTAAGTAAGGTGTAGTGATGCTGCATCAGAGAAGCACGGCGTGACATGGCCTCTCCGGCCGCAGGGCCTGCCGCCAACGTGATGTGCTGTAGGGCGATAGGCTGCTGGGTTAGCGCATCGATTAATAGAGGCTGTATTTGTTGACCGCTGCGCCGATCGACCAGTTCCGCGCTGTGTGCCCCTTCAGTCAGATGAGTATTGCCCCACTGGAACAACGTCACCAACACCGGGAAGAAATCCTTGCCGCGCTCGGTGAGCAGATACTGGTAGCGTACCGGGCGAGTCTGGTAGCGTTGCTTATACAGAATGCCGCTTTCCACCAGAAATTTAAGCCTGCGGGTCAGCAGCGTGGGGGAGAGCCCCAGGCTTTGCTGAAACTCGTCAAATTTGCTCAGGCCATGAAAGGCATCGCGCAGGATCAGGATGCTCCACCATTCCCCCACGCGCCCCAACGAACGGGCGATTGGGCAGGGGGTCGTTGCAAAACTGGTTTTTTTCATGCTGCCCTCTTGGTGGATACATTTATTGTAGTCACTGTGTGGCGATAAAACGACCAGAACAGTAATAACAAAGGAGGGGAGAAATAAACGGCGACCGAGAGAGGCCGCCGTAAGGCGTTAGAACGCTGCAGCGTCCTTGAACAGGCCCACTTTCAGATCGCTGGCGGTATAGATCACTTTGCCATCGCACAGCACTTCGCCATCAGCCACGCCCATAATCAGCTTGCGGATGATCACGCGTTTGAAGTTGATGCGGTAGGTGACTTTTTTGGCGGTTGGCAGCACCTGTCCGGTGAATTTCACTTCGCCGACGCCCAGAGCACGGCCTTTGCCTTCACCGCCCATCCAGCCTAGGTAGAACCCTACCAACTGCCACATGGCATCCAGACCCAGACAGCCTGGCATAACCGGATCGCCAATGAAGTGGCAATCGAAGAACCACAGATCCGGATTGATATCGAGCTCAGCTTCTACGTAGCCTTTATTGAAGCTACCACCGTCTTCGGTCATCTTGACCACGCGGTCCATCATTAACATGTTGCCTGATGGCAACGGTGGGCCACCGGCGCCAAACAGTTCGCCACGGCCCGATGCTTCGAGATCTTGTTTCGTATAGGATTCGCGTTTATCTACCATGTTCTCAGTAAACCTTTTTTTGATGAAGGACGCAGCTTAACTTACACGTGTACGCTGAACAAGTCCGATCAGCCACGGCTAAACCAGTTAAGCCAGCGCAATGGCCACGGCAACGGACGCCGTTCTGGCAACATGGCCTGTGCAATTCGCTCCTGGATAGCGGCCAGCAAGCTAGGCTGCTGCTCCTCGGCGAACGGATAGCCGGTCAATAACGGCAAGGCTTCTGCAACGCTATCTACCGCCCACAGATGGAATTGCCCAACACGCACCGCTTCGACGACGTCTGGGCGCAGGCAAAGGTGCCGTACGTTGCTGGCTGGCAGGATCACCCCCTGTTTGCCCGTCAGGCCACGGCGTTGACAAACCTCGAAGAAACCTTCGATTTTTTCGTTTGCGCCACCGATCGGTTGCACATTACCAAACTGGTCAACGGAACCGGTCACGGCGATTTGCTGGGTGATCGGCTGCTGTGACAATGCACTGATCAGGGCGCAGAGTTCGGCCAGTGAGGCGCTGTCCCCGTCAACTTCGCCGTAGGATTGCTCAAAGACGATCGAGGCGGAGAAGGGGAGCTGCTGATCGAGATCCAATTCGGAGATCAGGAACGCTTGCATGATCATCATACCTTTGGCGTGCAGATTGCCGCCCAGCTCAGCCTTGCGCTCCACATCGGTGAACTCGCCATCGCCCAGGTGGACCACACAGCTGATGCGTGAAGGTTCGCCAAAGCTGCGTGGATGCCCTGGATAATCCAGCACCGACAGGCCGTTAATCTGACCAATCACCTCACCTTCGGTTTCGATCATGATCTGGCCCAGCTCAATCTCGTCCTGCATGCGTTCTGACAGATAGCTTTCACGCCATTCGCGAGCATTCAGCGCCGCTTCTAACGCTTTAGCGGTGATCTGATCATCTTCGGCATACAGAGCGGCCTCAGAAAGCTGCTGACTGACCCACAGTGGTGATAGCGGTAGGTTACCCTGGTCACCGGTATGGCGCACCGCCTGGACCATCAGAGGCTGCCAGGCGTCCGCTGCCAGCGGTGGTAATTGCTGCTCGGCGACCACGCTATTGATATAGCCACACCATTGCACCATATCGTCTGGCTCGGTGAGCTGCAGATCGTCTTCATATTCACCGTAGACGGCCTGCCCGCAGACTTCAGGCTCCATATCATGGAAATCAGCCAGGCCATGGCGATCGCCCACCACAATCAGGCGTAACTCCAACGGCATCGGCGGGATGGAAATCGGCAGTGGCCGGGTTTCATCTGGCGTCAGCCACTGGAACTGGCGCTGGGTAATCATCTGCTTGAGACGCAGCCACAATAGCGGCTGTGCCAATAGGGCACGCGCCGACAGGATCAGCACGCCGCCGTTAGCCTGATGGACCAGGCCCGGCTGCAAGGTGATCGCACCATTATGCATTCTGACGCAGCCAAATAACTGTTCTGGCTCAACCCATTCCTGGTATACGCAAGCACCGCCTGCGGCAAAAGGCTCATCGCCGCGCATGGCATTCTTAATGCTGACGGTGTCGCCTTCAATCACGTAGTGACTGCCTTTAACGGTATTCTGCGGTTGCAACTCTTCTGCCGCTCGGGCGATCAACGCCAGATACTCACGTGTTTCCTGTGCTTTCAACAGCATAAAACGTGGCAGAGACAGCGGATGCAAAAACAGCGTCAGCGCATTCTCCAAACGGGGCTGGATTGCAGAAAAGGCCACGGGTGCCAATTGAGCAGCGGAATCGAAAATCGCCTGATAAGGCGTAGCAGCAGGCAACAGAGATTGCCATTCAAGTCGGTTATTGGTCAAAGTGTTAGATGCAATCGTCAAAAAGGGAAAGCGCGATTATACAAGAATAACGCCAGCTTGATACCTCCAGAGTCATTGTTGAGCATCGGAGTTTGACATTGCTCGATGACAGTGCAAAAAACAGTCAAAAACGGCGGGTAATTGCCGAGGAAAAATTGGCTAAAGCTGTTATGCTTATTAAAGTTACACGGTCACAGCAGAGTTCATGATGAAATATCAGCAACTGGAAAATCTGGAGAGCGGTTGGAAATGGAAGTACCTGGTGAAAAAGCACCGGGAAGGTGAAGCGATCACCCGCTACATTGAAAACAGCCTTGCTCAGGAGGTCATTGACCAACTGCTGAAGCTGGAAAATGAACCGGTCAAAGTGCTGGCGTGGATCGATGAGCACATGAATCCGACGTTGGATAACCGGATGAAGCAAACCATCCGCGCCCGGCGTAAGCGTCATTTTAACTCAGAACATCAGCATACGCGCAAGAAATCGATCGATCTGGAGTTCCTGGTCTGGCAACGTTTGGCTGCGCTGGCGCATCGCCGTGGCGTGACGCTATCGGAAACCATCGTACAGCTGATCGAAGATGCCGAGCGCAAAGAGAAGTATGCCACCCAGATGTCATCGCTGAAACAGGATCTACAGGCGATCCTGGGTAAGGATGATAAATAGCATTACCCAATGTTAAAGCCAAAAAAAACCCCGCAATGCGGGGTTTTTTACTAAGAAGCGCTTACTTAGCCCTGAGGCTGAGAAACAACTTCTTTGATGCCTTTAACTTCGATCTCTACGCGACGATCTGGAGCCAGACATGCGATCTGAGCTGCAGTTGCGCGGCCTGAACGGTAGCCACAAGAGTCACCGGTAACTGGGTTAGCTTTACCCATGCCACGTGCAGAGATCTTGTCTGAAGGGATACCTTTAGACACGAGGTAATCCACAACGCTTTGTGCACGTTGCTCAGACAGGCGCAGGTTGTATTCTGCTGAACCTACTGCATCAGTGAAGCCCAGAACGACAACAGAACCGTCTTTCGGATCCAGTGAGCTCAGTTGGGTGTACAGCTGATCCAGAGCTTGTTGGCCTTCTGGCTTCAGGGTCGCTTTGTTGAACGCGAACAGAACGTCAGAAGTCAGAGTGAACTTCTTGGTCTCAACAACTGGAGCTGGGGCTGGAGCTGGAGCTACTACTGGAGCAGCAACTTCCTGGCCAAAGCGGTAGGAAACACCTACGCTCAGCATGCCGTTGTCTGGACGTGCACCAACGGTACCTGCGTCACCGATGTTGTTAACCCACTGGTAGTCCAGGCGGGTAGCCCAGTCACGAGTCAGTGCGTATTCAACACCCACTGCTGCCAGTGGAGAAACGCCAGTGTCATGGTTGCTCAGGCGCTGATCGGTTGCACCGTAGTGAGCGTTCGAGTCTGCACGCCAAACCATACCACCCAGACGGGTGTAGATGTCCAGATCGTCCATGATTGGGTAGCTCAGTTTAGCTGCCAATTGAACGCCTTGAGCTTTAAAAGCACCGTTGTTCACGCTGCCTTTGTAAGGCATACGGCCAAGCCAGTCGTAGCCCATTTCGAAGCCCAGGTATTGGTTCGCTTGGTAACCCAAGAACGCGCCTGCACCCAGTTGGCTTTTATGAGTAGGACCGTTGCCGATACCATTCTCATAGCCGTTACCGTAGAAACCGGTGTCATGATACTGGGACCAACCCAGTTTGGCACCAGTGTACCAAGTGTCGTCTTTTGGTGCGGCTTGCGCTACTGTAGCGAAACCTGCCAGTGCCACTGCTAATGCGATAGCTGTCTTTTTCATTTTGCGCCTCGTTATCATCCAAATAGGCAATGAGCTTTAAAGCTGCTTTAAGCCCTTGGTTTAAATTCCTTCGCCAAGGTTTGAGCCCTCGTTTGTTACTCTGCCAGTTTTTCTGGCGTTATAGAGCAACCTTGGCGATGTAAAGTCTACAACGTGGCGCGAAAGTTACAAGTGTGATGTGATAAAGCTCTAAAAAAAAACATGGAATTAGACATATCCTCTAACATATCGGGGGGCTAAACGAGTCTTTTTTTAACATGGAAGGTGGCGCCGAACCGCAGCCAACCTCGCTTTTCGCCCGATCTGCCTGCGATTGCCAGACCAAGCGATAAAAGTGATGGGAAAAGTCCTAAATTTACTTAATGATACAAAGAAGAGTGAATTTTTAAGGTTGAACAGTGTCTGTCGGCAGCAACGATGTCACGTTGGGGTCGCATAATGAACCCATAGGCATTGCCCAATTCTGCCGCTCGACTCAGCCTTAGACGATCCTCTTGTGTCAATTCTGGTAACCAGCCTAGCACCACACTGTAATTTCCTGTCAGTAAAGCCTTCTCCATGGCATCTACGGTAGCCAGTGGATTGATCTGATTAAGCTGTACGACCTTATCAACCGGCAGGCTGGCCTGCTGCAGCCAGGTTTTGCTCAGTTTCTGCTGCGGGGTCAACCACAGTAACCAGCGTGATTGCTTGCCCAACTGCTGCAACAAAGGCACCAATAACTGAGCTACGGCGGGTTGCCGCTCATTGTAAACAAGCTCACTGATTAGGCCATTTTCGTTGCCCTCTTGCGCAGGGATCACCGCTTGCTTTGCCGGCATTGGGGATTGGCTAAAATGAGGTTGATAAAGTGATTGAGTACGCATGTCGTCTCCCGCCCGTAGTGTTACTGTATGTATATACAGTATAGCCATCGAAACAGAAGATCAACCCAAATTTTCGTAACGCTTCGCATAATTGAGATTATTTATTGTACGTCTTGAATTTATGATTGGCACGACTAGGGATAATGCGTATTTTTTTTAATTAGTTGTTCCCGTTACGTTTATTCCAACCAAAACATGCCTAATGGCTGTGGCTTCATATAAGGAGAGTTAAATGAATGGAGGATCGTTAAGGAGGATCGAACAGGCAAAGTCCTGCTTTGCCGCCCTGGGAAATATTGCCCTACGCTCGCAGTTTGGCGGCTATGGCCTGCTGGCGGACGGCACAATGTTTGCGGTCATTACCGAAGGTGAGCTGTATTTGCGTGCAACGGAAAGTCTGGAAACCGCTTTTCGTGAGCGTGGCATGGTGAATATGACCTATTTAAAGCGAGGGGTCCCCATGGTCATGCGCTATTACTGGGTGAATGAAGAGTTGTGGCGGCAGCGTCGCGAACTGTGTGCGCTTGCTTGGCAGGCTATCTGTGAGACGCGTAAAGAGATAAAGGTAAAAAAACGCTGCAATGGCAGATTGAAAGATTTACCGAATATTGATGCCTCATTAGAGCGCCAGCTGTGGCGAGCAGGCATATGCAATATTTATGATTTTCGCCTGTTGGGGGCCAGAGATAGCTATCTGAAGTTGCTGCAACAGCAAAAAAATCTGGGCATGAAAGTGCTGATGTCACTGGCGGGGGCCATGGCGGGCTACCACCATGCCGCCTTGCCTAATCTACAAAGGGAGTCGTTGACCGAATGGTTCGAAAACAACGCGCTCTTTCCCACCTTTGAGGCGCGGTCAGAAGACCGCGCCTGCGGCCCACATCCTTGAACTATCAACCGGCTTGAGTAATTTGTGTATTGAGTGCCGTCAGCTCTGGTAGCAATTCGAGCACCAGGCCAATTTGCTGCAACACCAGCTGTTCTTTGCTTTCCGGCTCCGGAACCAGCGCAGTAATACGCTCGGAGAGGGCTTCCAGTGCCTGCGTGATACGCTGACGATCATGAGCGTCGTGGTGTAATGCACCATCAACATAGCAAACCGCATCGTTGAGCAAGTCCAGCACGGCGGCACTTTCCAGGCGCTCACGGTGAGCGCCCAGGGCGGAAATATAGCTCAGCAAGGTATGGTTCAGGCACAGCAGGCGGAATGCCGCTTCCTGAATGGTTTTATCGGCTTTAGGGTCAGCAGACATGTTAGAGATCACCGACGCCAATTCTGCATCGCTATTATGGGCATCGCGGCGGGCAATACGATAAGGCAGGCCGTTATCCTTGCCCTGATGGTACTGCACCAGAATGGCATCCAGATAACGGCAGTCGGCATTCAGTGTCTTGCGCACCATGGCCGGTAACTGACGGAACTTCCAGTCTGGCCAGATAAAACTCACCGCTGCCCAAGCGATGGCACAACCCAGCAGGGTATCGTAGACGCGCGGGGCAGCCACTTCGAACCCTTCGCCCAGCAGGTTAAAGCATAGCAAGACCAACAGGGTGATAAACATCGTGGCGTGGGCATATTGCACGGTTCGGAAGGCGAAGAACAATACTCCGGAGATCACGATCAGGATCAATTGCCCTTCCAGTGAGGGCACAAAATACAGGATCGGCAGCCCGATCAAAATGCCCGCCAGAGTGCCGATGATCCTTAACGCCAAGCGCCTGCGTGTGGCGTTGTAGTTAGGCTGGCAGACAAACAGGCTGGTCAGCAGGATCCAATAACCGTGCTGCATCCCGGTCAGTTGAATAAACGCATAGCCCACGCACAACACCACCGACATACGGATGGCGTGGCGGAATAGGGCGGATTGTGGTGTCAGGTGGCGGCTGATACGCAGGCGAATATCGCTCCAACCGGTGAGCCGGTCGTCTGACAGGTTGTTTTCCTCGGTCTGGCCACTCGCCAAGGACTGCTCAGACTCGATATTGGCCAACTGAGCGTCAATTGCCCGTAAATTCTTCAGCAGATGGGATAGCGCTCTGGTCAGTTCGCGATTTTCTGGGGTAATGGTAATCCGGGTTAGCGCCTCTTCCAGGCGTGAAAAAGCGGGCTCAAAACGCGGGCTATGCAGATATTTCTGCCGTAGCAGTATCGACTGCGCCAGTTGCTGGCAGGCACGGGCCTGCTTGGCCAGCAGCCGCTGAAACCGGAACAGAATATCGCTGTGGCGGAACTGTTGGCTTAGCGCCTGATACTGTACGTGAGAAGAACTGGCGCGTTCATGGATATCCTGAGCGACAAAATAGTAGTGCAGCGTTCTGCGGGTGCCGCGCTGGCCACGGTCGCCTTTCAAGCGGGTCAGCAGTGAAGCCTTGGTCAGGTTCAGCGTGCTGACCAAGGTGCTGTTGGCCATCGCCACGTCAACCCATGGCAGGTCGGCGTCCGATTCGGCATCTGGATCGAACAGATTGGCCTTGGCATCCAGGTAGTTGGCCAACTGTTCATAGCAGCGGGCCAGGTTTTCCTGCAGGGGCTTGATAGGAAATAGCACATGGCCGATCAGCGTCAGCAAGTTGTACCAAATGGCACCGATAATCAACAGAACCGGTTGCTGGTACCAGGCGTCGTACATGGAGGTGCCAAGCATGGTGTAGACGGCGATCAGCAAGGCACCGAAGGCGATAGTGGCGTAACGCTGCCCTAATGCCCCCAGCAGGATAAAGCCGCAGGTTGAGGTCGTCAGCCCGAGGGCAAACAGCCAGGGGTAAGGAAACAGCAGTTCAATCGATGTCGAGGCCACAAAAAAGCAAACTAGCGTAATGAGCAGATTTCGCAATCTTCCTGCCAGCCGGTCGTCCAGATCTGCTAGCGCGGCGGCAACAACACCCAGCGTTAACGGAATGGTCAGTTTAGGGACGCCCAACCACCACGGCACCGCAGAGGCTCCAGCCAGAGCGATAAAAATACGCAGGTTATAAAGCAGGTTGCTGTTATAGGTATAACGCCGAATTTTGGGTGCTAAAGAGAGCACGACAAGCTCCTAAATGGGAGAAAAGTTAACGCGATTAAAAGCGGCGGCGGGCGTTCTCGATCCGCGCCTGTTGGGCCACCTCAACCGGCACGACGCGGCGGCCGACTGGCCACAGGGCGATAGCGGCTATCTTGAAATTGGCGATGCCTACCGGAATACCGATAATGGTGATGCACTGGGCGATACCCGCAATAATGTGTGACAGGCACAGCCACCAGCCGAACAGGACCAGCCAGATGATATTCAGCAAAGAACCGCCAGCAGCCAGTAGGGCATTGCTTTTCTCTGGGTATAATTCATCGACATGAATCGCTTCGTTGCCAAATGGCAGCAAGGAGATTTTGGTAATTTCCCAGCAGGAGCGGGTCAATGGTAGGGTGAAAATCAGCACGACGCTGAAGAAGGTGGCAATCAGCCAGCCAAGTGTGGTGAAAAAACCACCCAATACGAAATTAAGAACGTTCAATACAGTACGCATAGTCGTCATTCTGCTCTAATGATGGCCAAACGGCACGGGGAAAGTATTCATCAGCATAACGCAAAAACTATTCTACCCTTTTTTTAACGCTAGAGTGCCATTGCTTAACGCGGGTAAACTGGCGGCAACTCTGAACATGATTATGGCGTGGGCATATGGAACTTAAAGCGACATCGCTGGGCAAGCACCTGGCACAGCATCCCTACAACCGCGTACGGTTGTTGCATGCCGGGGTTGAGGTGAGCGGTGAGAAGCATGAATACCTGATCCCTTTCAACCAGTTGATTCAGATGCGTTGTAAACGCGGGATCGTCTGGGGGGAGCTTGAGTTCGAACTGCCGGATGAAAAGGTTGTGCGCCTGCACGGTACCGAGTGGCAGGAAACCCAGCGCTTTTACCACTATCTGCAGCAGTCTTGGCAGCAGTGGAGCAGCGAGATGAGTGAAGTGAGCGCCGAGGTATTGCAACAGCAGGTCGATCATATCCGCCAAATTGAGCAACAGGACAAGTGGTTCAAACGTACCGAATTGAGCAGCTTGCAGCAGCAGATCCACCAGTCGTTTGGCGCATTGCCCATGCCGGTGGCGCGGCTGGAAGAGTTTGAAAACTGCCGTGAAAGCTATCATTTGTGCCTGCAGTGGCTCAAATCTGGTATGCGCAGCGTGGCGCAACGCAATCAGCGGTGGTGCGACCGGATGCTGGAAACCCACCAGGATTTCTTCCAGACCGTTGAAACGTCACCGTTGAATGAATCGCAAAGCCGGGCCGTGGTGAACGGCGAGGATGCCGTGCTGGTTCTCGCAGGAGCCGGTAGTGGCAAGACCTCGGTGCTGGTGGCGCGGGCGGGGTGGCTGCTACTGCGTCAAGAGGCCGAGCCTGAGCAGATCCTGTTGTTGGCATTTGGGCGCAAAGCCGCCGAAGAGATGAACGAACGCATCCAGGAACGTTTGGGCAGCGTGGCGATCCAGGCGAAAACGTTCCATGCGCTGGCGCTACAGATTATCCAGCAGGGTAGCCGGAAAGCGCCGGTGATCAGCAAGCTGGAAAGCGACAGTAAAGCGCGCAGGACGTTGCTAATTACCCACTGGCAACAGCAGTGCAGCGAGAAGAAAGCACAGGCCAAAGGCTGGCGACAATGGTTAACGGAAGAGCTGGAGTGGGAATTGCCTGAGGGCGATTTCTGGCATGACCGGCGTCTGGCAGAGCGTTTGAGTGGGCGCCTGGAGCGCTGGCTTGGCTTGATGCGCACCCACGGAGGTAGCCAGGCCGAAATGATAGAGCAGGCCGATGAAGAGATCCGCGACCTGTTCAGCAAACGCATTCGCCTGATGGCACCGTTGCTGAAAGCGTGGAAAACCGCGCTGAAGGATGAGGGAGCGGTCGATTTTGCCGGGCTGATCCATCAAGCCGTTAATCTGCTGGAAAAGGGGCGCTTTATCAGCCCGTGGAAGCATATTCTGGTGGACGAGTTCCAGGATATCTCACCACAGCGTGCGCAACTGCTGGCGGCATTGCGTAAGCAAAACAAGCAGACCAGCCTGTTTGCCGTCGGCGATGATTGGCAGGCAATTTACCGTTTCAGCGGGGCAGAGCTGTCGCTGACCACCGCCTTTGCCGAGAACTTTGGCGTAGGCGAGCAGTGTGCGCTGGATACCACCTACCGCTTTAACGATCGGATCGGTGAGGTGGCCAACGGCTTTATACAACAGAACCCGCACCAGTTGAAAAAACCGCTTAATAGCCTGACCAAGGGCAACAAGAAGTCGGTGGTTATCCTGCCGCAGGAGCAGTTGGAAGCGTTGCTGGACAAGCTAAGTGGCTATGCGAAGCCGCAAGAACGGATCTTGGTGCTGGCGCGCTACCACCATCTCAAGCCTGAGGTGTTGCAAAAGGCGGCAACGCGTTGGCCGAAGTTGAATATCGAGTTTATGACCATTCATGCCAGCAAAGGCCAGCAGGCTGACTACGTGATCATTGCCGGGCTGTATGAAGGCAAGGATGGATTCCCGGCGGAGGTCCGTGAATCCGTGCTTGAAGAGGTTTTATTGCCTCAGCCTGAGGATTTCCCGGATGCGGAGGAGCGGCGTTTGCTCTATGTCGCCCTCACGCGGGCCAGGCATCAGGTTTGGTTATTACAAGATCGCGAACGCCCGTCGGTATTTATCGAGCAGTTGCAAGAGATTGGCGTGCCGTCGCAAAGAAAGCCGTAAACCACAGGCCTGGCACTACACCAGGCCTTGGTATTATTTCAGGCGTTCGGCGAGGTACTTTTCGTAATCAGGAATGGCGATCACTACTTCGCTCTTGAACAGCGAGGAGTCGATCAGGAAATCGGCGGTGGAGCGGTTGGTCGCCACCGGGATGTTCCAGACCGTGGCCAGGCGCAGCAAGGCTTTGACATCGGGGTCGTGAGGGACGGCGTTTAGCGGATCCCAGAAGAAGATCAGCATATCGATCTTGCCTTCGGAGATCAGTGCACCGACTTGCTGATCGCCGCCCATCGGGCCACTCAGCATGCTCTGCACCGGGATACCGCTGGCTCGCTGGATCAAATTGCCGGTGGTGCCCGTGGCATACAGCTGATGCTGGGCAAGTACTTCCTTATTGTCTTCAACCCATTTCAGCAAGGCCTGCTTGCGATGGTCGTGAGCAACGAGCGCAATATGCTTGCGTGCTGCGATGGTGCGGGTGGTTTGTTCCATGTCGCTGTCCTTGGAAAATCGAATGATTCGCCACAGATTACTGAAACTGTATTTCACTGCCTAGTGCTAACGCGGGAAATTGCGACCAAACCGCGCCTTTGCGGCATAAAGGCGTGGTTGGCAGCATTTAACGGTTGCGAGATTGGCCGGCCCAGGCGATAAACCGTTTTTGCGTCTCGGGATCGGCGCGCAGGAACCAGTATTGCAGCATTTCCTCGGCAACGTTGTCGCCGTTCAGGGCGATAACCGCTGGGCTACCCTGTGTCGCCGAGAGCACGCTGGCACGCAGATGGGCTAACGCCGGAACGGAGGCCGGGCGATTTTGAGCGTTATAATCGGCAACGATCTTCTCCAGGTCATTCCCATTGGGTGGGGTTGTTAGTGGTAATACATCGTGTTTGATTGCCAACGGCTTGCCGTGGTTACCTAGAATTTTATAATTCGGCGCTTTATCAAACCGCTGGGCATCCTGCTCATTCTCGATACGCGGTAGCTCAATGGTGACGGCGCTGACGTTTTGACTATTGAACACCACAATCTGCGCGGATGAAGTGTAAAACATCTGAGACCGTGGTTCTTTACGTACGGATTTGGTGACTTTGAACAACAGCTGATGCTGCCCGTCATTTAATTCCAGACTATCGGCTCCTTTTAACAACGAGCCCGTCATTTGCTTGCCGTCGACCACCATCAGCTCGATGTCCGGGGAAAGCTTCAGGGTCGTAGCTGCGGCCGAAACGCTTAGCGATATTCCAAGCAGCCCCGCAACCACCAGACCAAATTTCATTGTTACTTCCTTTTCGTGAAACAGTATGACTAGTGTTGGATACGCCACTAGTTATGTCAAATCTTTTCAGAATGCCGTTTAATTTACATTTACACACATTTTGATGATATTTGAAATATGATTTGGCTCAAACCAGCCTGCAGGCAGTATAGATGCAGACTGATAACAAATTTTAACCGATGTTGGCGTTTCGGTTACACTGATGAAAATGCTTTTCGGAAAACATCAGGAGCGAAACATGCAAGACCTAGCAATTGCAGAGGTACTCAAGCAGGTCAAAACCATTGCGCTAGTGGGGGCCAGTGATAAATCGGCGCGGCCCAGCTATGGCGTAATGGCTTATTTGCTGGCGCAAGGCTATCAGGTCATTCCGGTGAGCCCGAAGCTGGCCGGGCAGACGCTGCTTGGGCAGGTGGTTTATGCCTCATTGGAGGATATTCCTCATCCTGTCGATATGGTGGACGTGTTTCGTAACTCGGAGGCGGCGTATGGGGTGGCACAAGAGGCCATTGCGATAGGCGCCAAGGTGTTGTGGTTACAAATCGGGGTGATCAACGAACAGGCGGAAGCATTGGCCAAACAGGCCGGGTTAACGGTGATTATGGATCGTTGCCCGAAGATTGAGATCCCGCGACTGGGGCTGGCACGCTGATTGAATGAAAACGCCAGGATTGGCCCTGGCGTTTGAGACTGCTGATAGACTTCAACCCGTTACTCTACGTAGAGGCGCTGGTTTCTCAGGCTTGACGCTTAGTTACGCAGCCGGGGGGCCTGTAACTGGCTGCGAATGGATTCCGCCAGTTCATCCAGAGAAGGCTGTTCAGGGTGTGCATCCTGTGCTTCCCCCGCCAACTGCGCTTCTGCCAGATAAGTGTGAACCGGTTGGCCTTCGTCGTCTTCCATCACTACGTGATACCACGGGGCGAGGCGCAACTCGTCATTGGCTGCAATCTCGTCTGCTTTTGGGTGCTCCAGAGAGTATTCTGGATCGACATCAATCACTACCCCCAAATACCCCAGCAGCCGGTGACGAACCTGCTGACCGATACCGAATTTGCTGGCTATCATATGACCTCCTGAGAAACAGTGCATTGAACTCTATATGAGGACAAAAACAGCGCATTTCAAGTTAAATCACCCGGCAGGCAAACCCTTTCAGATACAAGCCTTCAGGATAAGTCGCAATCACCGGGTGGTCGGCAGCCTGTCGGAACTGCTCTACAAATTGTACATCACGCCCGGCATCTACGGCAGCATCGGCCAAAATTTTCTGGAACAGATCGGTCGGCATCAGGCCAGAGCAGGAGAAGCTGAGCAGAATGCCACCCGGGTTCAGCAACTGGAAGGCTAACATATTGATGTCTTTATAACCGCGACAGGCGCTGGCCAACTGATTTTTGTTTTCGACAAACTTCGGTGGATCCATGATGATCAGGTCGAATTTCTCACCCTGCGTGCGGTAGTTGCGCAGCAGTTGGAATACGTCATCACGTACAAACTCGGCCTTGCTCAAATCCAACTGGTTCAGTTCAACGTTCTGCTTGGCGATATCCAGCGCGGCCTGTGACGTATCTACGCTAATGACCTGCTCACACCCGCCCATCAAGGCAGACACCGCGAAAGCGCCGGTGTACGAGAAGCAGTTGAGCACGCGTCGGCCTGCGGAATAGTTACGCGCAGCCAGGCGGCTATCACGCTGATCGAGATAAAAACCGGTCTTGTGGCCTTGTTGAATATCCACCAGCAGTTTCATACCGTGCTCGGTGATCGGTAGCAGGGCCGGGGGAAGATCGCCCAGCACCGGGCCTTGGGTAAGCGGCAAGCCCTCTTTCTTACGTACGGCAACGTCTGAACGATCGTAGATCGCGCATTCTGGGTAGCAGTGCTGGAGAGCAGAAAGCAGCGGGGCGCGCTGATATTCGGCACCGGCGGACAGTAACTGTAAAACCAGGAAGTTCTGGAAGCGATCGATGGTGATCCCCGGCATACCGTCAGATTCACCGGCGATCAGGCGATAACCGTTCAGCCCGTCACGCTTTGCGACCCAATCACGCCAGCTCTGTGCCTGCTGCAAGCGGCTGATAAAGAAAGCGATATCAATTTCTTCGTCCTGCTTGAAGGTCCAGACGCGTGCGCGAATCTGCGATTCTGGTGAATAGGCACCGCGTGCCAGCCATTTGCCCTGGCTGTCATGGATATCGATGGTTTCGCCGGACTGGGCTTTACCTTCGACACGGAGAACAGCGCCAGAGAAAATCCACGGATGGCGACGGAGTAAGGACTTTTCACGTCCTTTGGCAAGAAACAGGCGCATAATTTTTACTCTTTAATTACAACAGATTACAACTGACAGGTCACTATCAGT
The DNA here is from genome assembly GCF_019968705.1 of Serratia sp. JSRIV004. Taxonomy (NCBI): domain Bacteria; kingdom Pseudomonadati; phylum Pseudomonadota; class Gammaproteobacteria; order Enterobacterales; family Yersiniaceae; genus Serratia; species Serratia sp. JSRIV004. The sequence continues at coordinate 2,395,128 of NZ_CP074140.1, forward strand.
CAAAATAAAGTCACAATCATAAAGGAAGCTCCATCCATTCAGAGCCTCGAGAGTCCTGATAGCGAGCTGTCATTTCGGCTGATTTGTGACCCAAAAGGCGCTGGGCGAATTCACTTCCTCGCGCCTCTGTATGAAGACGGGCGGAAAGGCTTCTGATTTCGTGGAAAGAGGGCGGATCTCCTTCCCACGATAAGCCGGATAGTTTACGCGATTTCGTGAAATAATCCGACATTGTTCTTTCAGCTACCTTGCCACCTGTGCGAGGTGAAATGATGTAGTCGCTGGTTTTATTGATATCGCCGATAAGTTGCTCAAGGCTAACGTCAGCTATGCTCAGCCTCATCGGTATGGCGACCATTGATCCGGTTTTCCCTTGCTTGACCAGAAGCCTGTCGTTAGAGATATCATCCCATTTCATATTGCACACGTCACCCATGCGCTGCCCGGTTACAAGCGCCATATCAAGTGCAGGCACAAACCAAGATGGTAGGGCGCTAGCGCATCGCCTTATGGAGTTGAAATCCGCCAAAGACAGACGTGATCGCTTGACGTCTGTCTTTGGGTTCCTGGTGGCTTCAACGGGATTGTGCTGTATGGCTCCGTCTGCAATAGCCTCCCTGAATATATCTAGCAGCGTTCCGCGCATGATTTTTGCGCTTGAGCTTTTCCCCTGTTCAACGTAGTGGTTAACGAATCCGGCGATATCCTTCGTTGTGAACTCAGCGATAGGCTTGTCTGGGAAGTAATCACGGTATATCCCAAGCTTGCTACGGTGATTTACCATCGTTGACTCCTTCAAGCCTCGGCGCTCAACAATGGCATCGTACCGGTCGAGCCACGCATGAAATGTAACCACGCCGTCTTCCTGGATGCGCTGTGCCAAAGTTCGCTCACCATCACCCGCCATAAACTCCAGATTTGCTGAGATTGCTTCAGTTATTGCCAGTCGCTTATCCCTTCCTAATCCGTACTCCTTACCCGTCCTTGGGTCGCGGTAGCAGTAGTAACCCCCATTACGAACATAGAGGTTTGGCGGAAGGTCGCGCCGCCTTGAGTTCCTGACTCTTGCCATTCCTGATCCTCGATAAAAGACCGCCAGGCTTTTTGCTTTGCCCGTCGATTCTCTTTGCGTTTTCGGACAGCAGCCACTCCTTGCCATCCTTCTCTGGTGCGGGCCAGATTTTGCCTTCACGAATCAACCGCCTTATGGTTTCTTCGTTTCGCTTAATTGGCTGCCGCTCGTTCCATTGTCTGATTGTCAGCATGCAAACTCCCGCAAATAAGACGTGATGATCCCCACCCATGCAGTGGGCATTGGTTGGTAAATTAATAACTTGATAAGTTACTAGTTATTTCTCTGCATATACCTCATGACACACACAATTCAACTGCAGCCAGGCTGGTGGCCTTGTTGGCAGCAAGTGTGCAACCTTCAGAGCGTGTTTATCGAGGATTTGCCGGTAGGTGAGTGTATTGCCTGGTTGGCTGAATTCTTTGATGGCTTCTTTGGCCTGGCTACGGATAACGTTGTTTGTGAGTATGTCCACGCCTTACCCCTCCATACCCATCCCCAATATCGCCGCCGCAGCGCACAATAGCGCGATGACTATCACCACCTCCCAATCAACTCTAATCTTCATGCAACCCTCCGATTCTTCAGGCTCCACTGATGGCGCTCGTTATCTTCCCGGCACTCTTTGCAGCAGAAGTTGGTTCCTGGCACTGATGGCTCACCGCAATCTCCATTTAGGCAGATTGGTGAGGGTGCAGGCTCGTGCTGCCGAGAATTCAGTGCTACTTGAATGTTGAATTGCTCAAGCTCAGAAGCTTGGTCTAATTGGTCTGCGTACATGGTTTGTCTCCTAAGCCTAAGATTTCCAGAACATCACCAGCCTCGCAGCCCGACGTTAGCGTGGCCTTCTTGTCATGCAGAGAAACAACAACCGGTGCTGGCATTACACCGGTTTTTTCCACAATCCCTGATGGATAACGCTGCTTAATTCGTCCGTAGAAACGCGGCCAGCAGTAAAGAATGCGCTGGGTAACTGCACACTGATGATGTTCATAGGGGGATACTCCGAAGAGTGAAGGGGGATTACTTGTTAGGGGTAGGTGCTGCTGCCAATGCGGCGCGGCAGGCGGAAATAGCGGCCTTTGCTCGATCCCATGCTTCATGGTCACGATCGGAAATGCGGATGACCTCGGCCATTGCATCGAGCAGTTCGCTAGGCACCGCAGGCGCTGGCGGGGCGGTGTATGCAATATCTGGGTGCGCCATCCTTGCATCTATAGCAGCGTCAAATTCATTACCCTCTAATTCAATTAACTCATTCCACCCAGCCAGGCCGGGTTCATTTTCTGCCCCAAATGCGTCTTTATCTCGTAGATACTGATACCGCATTGAGTTACGTAGGGCATGCGCATTGATTTTTCCGTTGTAATTGGCTCCCCGCCGGAATGCTTCTATCGCACTTAAATTTTGCGCATCTTCAGCAGTAAGTAGTGACATAGCCTCAAGATATGTCATTTCTTCGCCACTCATGTTGCGCTCAGCATCTGCGCGACGAGTGCGCTCGAAAACAGCGGCGTCCCTCCATGTTTCGAACCCATCTGGACCTTTATTTTCTATGCGCAAACGATAGAGTTCGGCGTAGATTTCATCTGTCACCGGCACACTCCGCGCCTCCCTTACAGCCAGCAGCTCGGCGGCTAGGGCTTTCAATATCGCCACGTCAGCGTGACCGAGCGTGTAACCGGCCTTTAAGTCAGCTACGCCGTTGATGGTTTCAGTTGTTACCGTTGGTATGGTCATGCATCACCTCTTAAGCCGATACGCTTTCTACTGGCGCAGGGAAGTTTAGGTGCAGCTCAAACCCCGCACCTGCATTCTCTACGGCGGGGCTAAAATCCCCTTTATGCCCAAAGACATTTTTTTTCTTGTCCATATCCCATAGGTACACTTGCGGGTCGCCAATCGTATAAAACCCGATACGCTTCGATGGGCATTTATTAAGTACAGCCTGAACCTCGGCAATCCAGGCTTTCTCCGCTTTCGTTAGCTCTGACATATCACTCCCCCTCGACCTCAACCTTAAATCCTGCCGTTGCAGCTTCTACCATCACTGCCGCAAGGCTCACCACTACGTGTTCGCTAATAAACTCACAGGCTATGCCGATATCGCATTTCCGCAACTTGATAGGCTGCTGTAGTCGCTGCTCAAGCTCTGCTATTCGTTTTCCCATCACCGCAGCGTCAGCTTTAAGATGTTCCTCGCGTTGCTCTGTTGAATCTGCGCGGCGTTCTGCTTGACTTAAAAGCGCCTGCATTTTTGTGTGTTCGGCATCAAGGCAGCGATCCCATTTAGTACGCTGGTTTTTCTCAAGCTCTGCTATGCGCTGGTTTTTCTCTTCCAACGCGACTTTTGCCTCGCCAAGAATTACAAGCAGTTCGTCATGATTGTTGAGCAACGCTTTTACTGCTGGAGAGTAACGCCAGTTTTGGCTATCCGGTCCGGTGGCAGCGTCACGAAGTGTTGCTTTCGCGTCTTCAACGGTGATTTTTAACTTTTTCATAAGTCTGCTCCGCATCTTCCACAACGTTCACGCCCACTCATATCGTGATAAGTGGCCCCGTCATGCTTACAGTCTTCCCACTCGGAAAGACTGGCTTTCAACTCTGCATTTTCATTAAGCAGTGCGGTTACGTACTCTTGCGAATACAGCGCAATCTCATCCGGTTGCTTCATGGGCGAAAGAAACATCCAGCCCACGCCACCGTTTGCTTCGTTTAATTCTTCTTGCGTTGTCCAACCAACCGGCTGGCTAAGTGCTTCTAATTTATCTGTCATGCTGTTGCTCCTGCATCATCGTTGCCGTGTCGTAATACCCGATGAGCATTGAAAGTAACCCTGGGTTCTTGGCGACAAACCGGCATAGGTCGGCCATATCTTCAGGAACTGCTACTGTCACCAATGCCGATTGCTTGCCAGGGAAAACGCTAGGTTTGTTCAGAAGCTCTCTTAACGGCTGAATGCGTGATGAAATGTATTTACTCATAGCTTTGCTTCCTCCTGGGCGTACACTGGCAAGACATTGCGAACAGCAAACATTTCTTCATCTGGCTTGTGTGGCGTCTGTTCCTCAACCCACTGGCCGCCAACGTTGCAAATCTCATAACGCCAAGCAATTATTTTTCCGTTTTCCATTAGCCTCTCTCCCCCTGTGTGTGCTGCCCGCCCAGCACTTCACGGTCGTAGTTTTCATGCCGCGCTTGGCATTCAATGCTGCAATAGGCTTGGCCTTTCTCATCATCGAAAACGAACCCTTCTGAATCTGCATAAACAATGCGATTGCAGTAGCCGCATTCCTGACTCCAACCGTGCTCGGTGATAAGGACTTTCCAAGGCACGTTACCGGTGGCCGCGTAGCTATCAAGCTCAGGAACGCGACGACAAGAGACAATATCGCCAAATTCAACTTCCAGCTCGTTGGCACCTTCACGCCGCGCCGTAACATGGTTTTTGGCAAAGCGGATGCAACCAAACTCATCCGCCTGGACGCTAAACGCTTTCAGTTCGCTATCACTCTTCATGATGGGCCTCGCTGTCACACGTGCAACGACCGAACATGGCTAAACTGATCGGCGACGGATCATCCGGGTGTGAAATGCTGTTTGTGCTGTAGAGGGTTTTGCGTTAGATGACCGAATATTCACCCGGGCCAAACACCTGCAACAACTTGCCAACCCGGACAGATAATCGGGTGCTGCGACCGTTGCGGGTTTCAACAACAAACTCGCACTTGTCACCGATTTTTAGCTTTCTCGGTTCGCCTGCGTACCCGTTGCAAGTATCGCAGCGCTTCAGTTCGCTATTAGTTGCCATCACCGGGCCTCCACGCGCTTAAATTCGATCACCCACACCCATGGGTTAGCCTGCCAGCTTTCAGCTCCATAGATGGACTCCCAGAGCGTGGCAAACCGGTTGATATGGCTCGGCTGCAATGCCTCATGCTCGCCAAGGCTTTCCCACTTATCTTCTGGCACCCCATTGGCTGCAAACCATGTTGCAGAACCGACACCCTCTGCCTTGGCATCCTCTTCGCTGATATCGTTCAGGCGCTCAACGCGAACGGCGGTGATTTCCAGCACCAGGCGACAGGCTTTACGTGGCATGTGAAGTGATGGCGTCCACTTGAGCTTGTACTCCTTGCGGACTTCATCACCATAGGGAGTGGTATCAGCGCGGTATGTATACCCCTCAAACTGGCCGGTAATGGCTTCAATACCGGTGCCGGTCAAATCCATGAATGTTTCACGCACCCAAAGCCGATCCCCAATGTCACCAAATGGACAGGCATCGCCAACCAAGCCAACCCAGTCACCTTTTCCGTTCTGCAATTCCTCTTCGACATGCAGCATCGTTTGAAAGATATTGCTAGGCCACGAATGACCACCACGAGGCTTCCCATGCTCATCGACGTAATCGCATGGCTCCGGTTGTGGCTTCATCACTCGCCGCGTCTGCGTCTTGCGTCCATCGAGGATTGCGCGAACCATGTCGCCGTTGAAAAGCATTGGACGCTCTTTCATACCCGGCCCTCCCGCAGCTCGACAACGTACGCTTGCAGCTCGTTAATCTGCGACCGAATAGACATAGCTGTGGCGCCGAATGCGTGAGTATCCGGGTGCATGGCTTCGAGTTGCTTAAGCTTCTTCGCGATAAACTTCTCAATCGCTTTAGCCTCTACTTCTGCCAGTGCTGCGCCGGTGGCGGGGGTTTCGCTGTCGGATAGTTCCGGTAGAACTTCATCCCATGAAGCAACGTCACCGTTGAGATGCCAGCCGATAACACCTTCGCTATCGCGGGCTAAATCTTTAACTGCAGTGATGATGAAGTCTTGAATGCAATTCTCCGCCGCTAGCGCATCGCGCTCAGCAACAACAGCATCCAGCCGCTGCTTGAGTTGCTCGTAAGTCAGTACGTTCATGGTTGTTCCTTTTGTTCAAGCTTCAAGCGCAAACTGACGCCAATCTTCCGGGCCATTCGTTGAATGCCTCGTTGGGTGCGCTCAAGCTTTTCTGCGATGAGGGAGGCAGGCATAATTCCAGCCACCTCCCTGATGAATTGAAGTTCGTAGGATTCCCACTTTTCAGCCATCAGCGCCTCCATTGTTCGCCAAATACAAAGCCGATTTCTTCCAGCGCCTCGTCCATCTTTTCGATAAACTCAGGCACCATTTCGTCAAACTCAGCCATGTACTTTTCATCGCGCTCAACGACAACGTGGTGAATCCCTTCACGCTTCATTCGCGGGTCATAGTTAGCAAAGAACCAGGCATCCTTTCCGGTTACCCACATGCTGAATTGCACCTGAGCCATGTAAGCCACCTTGATAGCATCGAAGCCGCCAAGGCGGAATTTCATAAAGTCGCGGGAGGTGAAAGGGCATTTAAGCTCTAGGCCGTAGTCGTTACTGCATAGACCGTCAGGGGAGCAGGCCGTGCGTAGCGTGTCGTCCTTGAACAGAATCGGGGCCTGCGCCACATTCACACCGGTGGTGAACTCAAACAGCATCCGTGCTGATTCCTCGTGCTCCTTGCCCCATGCCAGCGCCTTGGCGTTAACCTCCGGGGCCACGCCGGTGCATACCTCGCCAAGCAGCGTGTGGAAGTAGGACATCTTCATATCCGACCACTTCTTTCCGCTGCGGGGCTTTGATATGACGTTCGAAACTTCAGAGGCGGTGATTACGCCAAGCCTTAACCGCAGCCAGCTTTCATCACCTTGCTCGACTTTGAGCACATCCACGCCGGTGCGCTCCAGAATAATTTCTGGTGTCATGCTGCCACCTTGGCCTTTTTGGATAGAAAATCATGGGCCTTGATAGCTTCTGTCTCTGTCAGTTCTTCAGCCTTGGCAATAGGGCGGCGGAATATCTGTGAGCACAGTGGAAGCATGTCCTCTTCCCATGTTTTATCCATGTGAGTGAGAAGGTCGGTGATGGTTTGCAGGGTTTCCAGCGTAGCGGGGGATACGTCGCGTTCCTGGCTCCGTTCTTGGTTGAAGTTGATACCTTCACCGCTTTCGGTATTTACGTAGTCAATGGCAGCATCCAGGCGTTCACGACGAGGCCAATACTTTGCCGCCTGCTTAACAACAGTTTTCAATATCATCTGTTCTTCGTCGGTAACCCATGGGCAGGCCTTGCCTTTCGATTTAAACGCCTTCCAAGCCTCTGAGCGGTCGCGAATCGAATAGATATCCTCAGCCCTCATTGTGTGGGTCAGGTAGTCGCCTTCGTCCGTTTTGACTACCGTATAAGCACCAACAACATCGCCACGCTGCTCTATGGTGTCGAACTCGTTAAACTCATGCCGTGGGGCCTTATCGATGCCCACTCGCATAAACTTGTCGTTCTTGCGCACGATTGCCGACTGGCACCACTTAATCGCGCCTGATTGCTGCGCGATGTGCATCAGGCCCATGTAGCTAATATCGAGGCAGATAGCGCCTTTACGTGGCACCATGTAGGCCAGCTTTTGCGCTGGGTTAAGCGTTATCCCGATCGCTGCGATGTTCTTGATGGCGCTGCAGGTTGATACTGGGTTTTGAACAGCAACACCGGCCAGATAGTCGTTATTGGCGAAAATCTGCATTGCAAACTCCGCCTCACGCTTGAACGTTATGCTCGGCTCTGAGCACATCTGTTCAAACTCAGCTTTCAGCGGGTTAATCAGGCTGTGTACCTGAGTTACTAACTGCTGATTCATCACGCCACCTCCCTGAATGTTCCGTTCAAAAACTCGTTCTCGCTGGCCTGCCTGGTTGCCTCAGCAAGGCAAATGCGCTCAACCATGTCAGCGTATGCATCCTGTGCGCCATCGCCGTAGAGGCCCAATCCAGAGCGCAGGAACGGGTTAGCAAAATCGCTGAGTAACTCAGGCCACTTTTTAGAAAGCTCATCGGCCTTATCGCGAATCCACTCGCTCTTGGATTGCTCGTATTCACTTTTGCTTTCTCGAACCTCTTCGGCCCGGTCGTAGTTCGCATACGGATTCATTTCAACCCCCGATAAAATAGGCAGCGTGATACTTGGAATAAGTTGTCGTCTTTGCGCTCAATGGCTAGCATCGCCATTAGCTGCAATGCGCGGGATACGTTCATTAGGGCTCACCTCTCTGGTTCAGAGTGTCTTTAAGCCAGCGCCCTATAACGCGCATCCGGCGAGTGATTCTTTCGAGTAGTGATTCGTACTGAGCGCCCATGCTTGGGCACCCAGCAAATGCGAGCTCTTGCATGGGTGACTCCTGAATTTGAGATAAAAAAATGCCGCCCAGACTTGAGCGGCTAATTGATGACATTGAGGGTAATGCACTGGTCTGGAGCCAGTATCAAGCCCACTCGAAAATGAGCTTTGTACTGAGCTACTTGCCGAGAGCTTTGTTGATTGCTGCCTGCGCCTTTCGCTCTGCCGGGCCATCAAAGCCAAGTTCTGTAAGTGCCGCCATTACCTCCTGCAGTGATTCCAGTAATTCAGGCGCGGCTGCAAATAGCCGTGCGATATCAAAGTCGCCATTGAATCCAGCTCTTGAATAGACATGGCAGGCCTGCTCATTACCAGCATCAAAAACATATGTATCTCTTGCCGTGAAAGGCGCTCCCTTAAACTTACTCATCCCCAAATCCCCCACATAACAATCCAAAACACAGTGCAGCCGCTTATCATGGCTGCCCATACCTTCCCGCGATAAGACATGCTGCACCCCGCATCTAAGTCAGAACCAGCCCAGCACCGCACCCAGCGGAGCAACAAACACGCCGATAACACGCGCCACTTGCATACCGCCCCATTCGGCCAGAACAAAGCCAGAGTCGATGATTTTCCAAATGTTCATAATCCAGCCGATAATCCCGGCGATAACAACCAAGAAACCAGCTATAGAAATCGAGTTCATATTTTCTCCAGACATAAAAAAAGCCGCATGGCGACTTGTGATAGATGCCCCGGCGGGCGTTAGTAGCCGCGCTTTGCTTTTCTGGCGTAGAACAGCGCTGCTATGGCGGCAAATCCATCGGCGCGCAACTCCCGGTATAAATCCACGTCGTAACTTTTCATCGTCTAACCCTCACTTAATGATGTGAACTGCGTCATGCCACCGGGCATTTGTGCTTCTTGCCAAACACCCGCTGAGCCTGAATTATTTTTGAACCGCTGCGTGTCTCGTAAAAAGTTGCTCTGCAGTTGCTGCAAAACAGAACCTTCTTTCCTTGACCATCAACACCCCAGCCTACAAAGTCGTTTATCTCTTTCATCGTGCTGTTACCGTTCCGGTCTTACGATGCCCTGCGTTGAACATCGCTACTTGAGGTAAGCACATAGCCCCACAATCCTCCTGTGGCTGCCGTGGTGACGCTGGGCCATCTATCAGGGTTAGCGCCTTGGCTACCCTGTCGCAGCGCTTTGTTGCCGCTGCCACTGGCTGTAATCCTGCCCGGCGAGCCTTGCGACGGCTCCGCGCATTCTCTGTTGCTGCGTAGGTGTATACGACTGTCATAAATACCTCCGGTTATCTGCTTTGGTGATTGGATGACCGGTACTGATCTCCGGCTTAGGGCTTCCACCTTTTCATAACGAGTTTGAGACCGTGGAGCGTCTTCCTCAGTGCGGTTGCCCGCCACCGGAAAATCCGGCGTTCTGTGGTCCATCGTCTTTACGGATTACTGTCTTAACCAGACCGGGATACGGGCAGTTAATCCGCGCGCATCAGCCTGCGCATTCATCCAATCCCAAAGCAGACTTCACTTTGGTCCGCATTTCTGCGGCTTATTCCCATCAATGTTAAAGAGCGTGACACTGGCTAACTGCTGGCTTCGTGTCAGTGTTTCGTGTTGATGGAATGACTATACCCAAGGTTATAATGCATAGCAATACCCAGGGATATAAAATTAATACTCATAGGTATAATTCTATGATAACAATGAGAAAAAAGTTTTTTTAATGTGGCGTTTAGCGGTTTGCTAAAAATATTCTGATGTGAGTCTTGATCTTTGGTCTGATGAAAGTCAGTATTATACTGTATATAAAAACAGTTAATTTGAAATTAACCATAAATATCAAGATAGTGAGAGGTTTTTTATGCGTACAGCTTTTGTTCGCACTGGGGTCGGCAGGTATGAAGAGAGCGGGCCCACACCTCTAATGAGGTGTAGGATTTATGGATTTTATCGCTTGAATGAGCGTGATAGATACACGACGACACCGATAATCTTTGCGTCATCTCCTACGGGTATTAGGGGGACGCGAGGTTCACTTGAAATCAGGAAGCCGTTTTCTCCGCCAGTTGTAAACTTGTAGACGGACGCCTGATCCTTCACCTTGGCATATACGAAATCGTTGTGCCCAGGCGTTTCTAGGGTATCTACTACAATGATCGCACCATCTGGAGCTTCAGGGTAACCACTGTCATACCTAAGCTTGTATGCTCGACAGTTAGGTGACTTTATAGTGTCTGGTACAGCAACAACATCCTTCGTTTCGCCGTTATCATCCCATAAGTTCACAATGAACAAGCCAGGGATGGCTTCTTTGTCATAAGTGGTGATTGCATTGCCGTTATCACTGTCACCGTCACGCATTGGGCCAATGCCTTTGGCTAGCCACTCTGGGCGAACGCCTAGCACCGTAGAAATCTCAACGATTTTGGCTGAACTCTGCGTCTTACCAGTAACGATCTTCCAGATAGTCGGTTGAGCAATCCCAGCCTTCTCGGCAAGTGATGTCTGAGAGATATCACCAGCTTCCATCGCTATTTTTAGCCTTTCGGCAAGAGTTGAAGTATTCATACCGCCGAACATATAACCAGAGGTATCGACAGTCAAATATCCTGGGGTATTGCTATTTACTAAACCCACGGGTATTATTCCTTTAAATTAAACCGAAGGGAATTAATTATGGTCAATAAAGTTATACAAAAGGCCATCCTGGTGGTTGGTAGCCAGAAGAAACTGGCAAACGCAGTTGGAGTAAGTCAGCCAAACGTCTGGTGCTGGCTGCATAACAAGAAGCGAGTTTCTCCTGAAAACGTATCAGCCATCGTGGATGCAACTGATGGGAAAGTAAAAGCCTACGAAATCCGCCCGGATTTGCCAAAGCTTTTCCCTCACCCAGAACGCGCCGCATAGAACCACCGCTCTTTAACACAACAGGCTCCCCCTACCGCAATGTAGGGAACAACAGTGGTCACCCACGGGCTGATCACATCTACATCATTACTTTTGATAGGGAAATTATCACGTATGGAAGTTGCAAAGACACGCAAAGCCGCTCGTCAGATTGAGAGTGCGCTATTGAACAAGATTGCTGTTAAAGGGGTTAGCTCTATCGCTGATGCGGTTGGGGTAGCTCCGTCACAGGTAACCAGGTGGAAGGATTCACTCGTACCAAGAATGGCAATGCTGCTGGCGGTGCTGGAGTGGGGCGTCGTTGACGATGACCTTGCAAGGCTGGCTAAGCAGGTGGCGATGTTGCTGACGCCAAAAGAAAAACCCCGGATGGCAGTCCGAGGTTCAGAGCAGATAACACTAAATTTCTGAGGTAATTATACATGCAAAACACTGGATCAGTAAACAGTGATACGGGCCAGCTAAAGGCTGGCGATAAGTTTGATACCCCATACCCGTTCAAGGAGTACGAATACACCTACCAGAATTATGATGGTGATATCGAATCCGTAACTCAGTGGGTTGGAGGGTGCCACAAGAAGCAAGAGCCAGCTGATTGTGGCTATGGCGAACAGACCTACTACGTTGCTGATGCTGAAGGCCGCCGCATTCTGGAAGTTCTGGCCGTTGTGGACATGCCGGGGAAGTGGCAACGCCGCATTCTCTACTCATGCACCATGATCCCACCAAACGAAAGACCAAGGCTAGGCCGGAAAGCCTTCACTGTCACCGAGTCTCGCTTCAAAAAAATGATTGGTGGCTACTTTGCTGATTACGAAGTCGAGGCGACCGAATGAATACAGCCAGAATATTAACCTTCCCCGATCAACGCGAGGGGCAAGCCAGGAGCAACAGGATGGAAAACCAGAAGCTTGGTTATGTCCCGTTGTACCGAAGCATCAAGAAGAAACCATGGGCGAAGGATGTTTATCTGCGAACCCTTTGGGAAAACCTGCTACTGGAAGCGCAGCGCCAGCCCCGTACAGTGAATTTCAAAGGTAACCAATGGAATCTTCAAGCCGGTCAACTGGTCGTGACTGCGGCTGATTTGGGCCTCTCTCTGTGCGACAGAAACGGAGTGCCAACAAGCCGCGACACTGTAGAAAGGATGCTGGCTTTTTTCGTCAAGGACGGAATGATTTCTATCTACGGTGAGAAGCGGAAAGGCAGGGTGATCACCATCCTGAACTACTCCGAATATGCCGAAAAAATAGACAATTTACCCGCACATAAGGCCGCACAATTCCCCGCACATAGCGAAGCCAGCAATGGCGCGGGTTTGAAGGGTGATGCCGCACATAAGGCCGCACAATTCCCCGCACATCATGAACAAGAAGGTAATAACAAGAATATAAATAATAAACACACATCCCCTAGCGGGGACGTGAGTGTCAGGACTGTTTTTGATTTCTGGCGGGAAGCCATGAATCACCCCGGTGCAAAGCTGGACGCAAAACGCAGAGGGAGAATCCAAGCGCGCCTGAAAGACGGTTTTTCAACGGATGACCTTTGCAAGGCGATCGAGGGAGCGAAGTGTGACTCGTGGCTAATGGGGGGCAACCCATCGAAAAAGGTATACGACGGGATTGAAACGGTGCTGAGGGATGCGGCACAGGTGGAGAGGCTGAAAGCCCTTGCTGGGCAGCCAGTGATTTCCAATCAATCAGCTGACTGGAACAACCGAGAGGCATGGGAGAGAGATTTCATATGAGCAATCTAACTCGCATTATCGAAAATCGTGACGGTTCAGCGCTGGCCCGCATGGCTGGCTCGGCACCTGAAGCGGTCAAGATGGTTAACCCTGAAGCTGAGAAGCTGGTCGATGCTCTGTTTCGGAACCTGAAGCAAGTGTTCCCGGCAGCGGTCAACACGACGTTCCGCGACCCAAACGACGAAGTGGCAGCAAAGCGCCAGTGGATCGCCGCCTTTGCTGAGAACGGTATCCGCAGTCGTGAGCAGATATCTGCCGGTATGCAGCACGCCCGCGCCAGTGAGTCGCCATTCTGGCCGTCGCCTGGTAAATTTATAGCATGGTGCAAGCAGGGTGCTATTCGCGCCTCTGGACTTCCTGATACCGCTGAGCTGTACGACATGGTGATGGACTACGCCAAGCGCCGAGGACTCTACGCCGGCCCGGAAGCCTTCCCCTGGTCGAGCAACGCGGCCTACTGGATGGTGACCAAGCTCTACTCAGAAATGCGCGGCCTGAACCTGAGCGAATCGGAACTGCTGAAGCACTGCGGCAAGGAACTGGCGGCGATGGCGAAGCGAGTCGAGGCTAACGAGCCGATCCCCGCGCCAGTCGTGCAAATCCCCAAGCTGCATATCCCGGTCAGCAACGAGAAGGGGCTGGATAAAATAGCCGAACTGCGGGCCAAACTGAACATGCCGAGGAAGCCATGCTAGGCCACTTCATCAAACACCAGATCCTCATGCAAGAACGCCAAGAATCAGACCTCCGCTTAAGCACTCTCTGCAAACTACCCGCCAACACTTTCGCAGCTATCTACGCTGAGTGCGATCCGGTGTGGGCTGGAGCCAGATACAACGGTGTTTACTACAGCGAGCTGGAGATTTACGCGGCGTCACAGAAGCGTGATGAGGGATACGAGGATTTTCTATGGGCAGGGGAGATAACCATGGATAGCGACGATTACCAGCTAACCGATGAAGACTTCGAAAGTATTAAGGCGAGTATCGAGAGTGGTTTTGTAGAGATGCCAGCCTGGGTAAAAACTGCTGACGATTTTGATAGATGGCTTGAAGAGGTTAACCATGGATAAGCAAGACATACAGCACTGGACCGGTGAAGGTCTGCCGCCAGTGGGGACGGTTTGTGAGTTTTACGACCGTGAGGAATGGAGTGAGGTTCTGGTTAAATTTATTGGTGATAAATACGCCGTTCTTCAGGATGAGAGATATAGCGTTGAGAGGGTATATTGCGTGGCCGATAAACCACAAAAATTCCGCCCCATCCGCACCCCTGAGCAGATAGAGGCGGAAAGGCGGGAGCGCATTAGCGAGCAAATTACCGTGCAATATGTCATTGGAAACGGAAACTCGACTGTGGGTCAGCGCATCTACGACGCCATCCGCGCCGGTAAAATTGAAGGAGTGAAGATTGATGGATAAGCAAACAGAGAGCCTAGCAAGACAGGAATTCGAAAAGTGGGTGGCTGAAAAAGCTGCATAGCTTGATCCAGTCACCGATCAAGATGGCTTATACCTCAACGAAAGTATGAGGTTCATAATTGCCATATGGAGCGCGGCCTGGATATCGAGCCGGGAAAACCTCGTTGCTGAACTGCCGGATGAAGATGATTACGTGATGGATGAGGCTCTCGATTGCTTGCGCGATTGCAAGCAGTCGCTCCGGGCTATCGGCATCAGAATCAAAGGGGAAGGGGATGGAGCATCATCTTAAAATTCAGCCAGTTCATTTTGAGGCTGTATCCAACGGCCTAAAGCTGGCCGAGCTGCGCAAGAACGACCGAAATTTCAAGGCTGGCGACATACTGCATCTACACGAGTGGGATGGTAAGTACACCGATCGCCATGTATCACGTATTGCCATGCACGTAGCGGATGTCAGTGATTATCTGCCCGGTTTCGTGCTGATAAGCATGTGCGGAAACTTCAAAGGGGAAGGGGTATGAGTGACTACGCAGATGAGCAATTCGAAAAGCTTGCCATAGACGGCGAATGTGACGTTGTAGCCAGAATGCGAAAGCTAAAACTCATGCAGGACTGGCGACTAGAAGTTATCGAAGCTGCCCGCGAGTTCGTCAACTGCAAAGGCCGCTATCACTCAGAACAGAACATGACAGCTCTTATCGAGCTATTCAGACAGGAGCCAGAGAAGCCATGAACGAAAAGCATCTGAAGTATCAGGAAAGCGTGAACGAAAATATCAGCGAGGGAATGCGCAACTGGTCATCCCGCAACTACCGCCGCCTGGTCAAGAAGGCCCAGAAGAAACGCAAGGTGAAGCCATGAGTAATGCCAAAAACGAGTTTCTAGAGCACACCAAAAGCAATCCGAGGGTTTCTTGTGCGGAAATCATCAAAGGTGATTGCTGGCGTGGTAATGCAGAAACACTCACGCTGAGAAAGGATTATTCAGAGCAAGAGTTTAATGACTTTCTTGAACAGTTGAATTTTGAATATAACTCTGGATTCGGCAGCCAAGAGCTTTTTGGGACTATCTGGCACGAAGACGGCACATGGTCTGAGCGTGGCGAATATGACGGTTCCGAGTGGTGGGAGTTTAAAAAAGTGCCTGAAATTCCAGATGGTCTTATATCGAAAAAGGAACAAGCTGATGGATAAACAGGTTTTCTACTTGAGAACCCCACAGATACGCCAGAACCTGAAAGCCTACATCGACAACCTTCCGCTAGACCAATCCAAGCCAATCGAAATCGAAGTATCCCCACCAAAACGAACACTTTCGCAGAACAAAAAGATGTGGCCGCTGCTGCATGATTTGTCTGTGCAGGTCGTTTGGTTCGGCGAGAAGTACGACGAGGACGACTGGAAGGACATGATTACCGCCCTGGTAGCCAAGACCAAAAAGCAAGAGCAGCGAACCGCGCCGGGTATCGGTGGCGGCGTTGTGATGTTCGGCCAGCGCACTAGCAAGATGCGGGTAGGCGAGATGGTGGACGTTATCGAGGCTATCTACTGGTTCGGCACTGAGCAGGGCGTCAAGTTCAGCGAAGAGTCCCGGCAGCGCATCGAATGGGCGCAACGTTGGGGTGAGGCAAACAAACAGAAACAGGTGGCGTAATGGGAAAGCCAAATTGGACTGAAAGTGAAATGGCGTACTTAGTGCAGCATTACGAAAAGACCGACAACAAAACTATCGGGATAGCACTCGGTCGCTCGCAAGCTTCGATAAGCGCCAAAGGCATTTCAATGGGGCTCGTCAAATGCATGCTGACCGTTAACAAAAACCGCAGCGAGTCCGGTAAAGCGGCTGCTAAATCCCGCATATATCACACGGACAACACAGACAAGTGGTGCGATATGGGCCTCATGTTTGTTCCGTCGCTTGCCGGGCATCCATCGTTCGAAGCGTACCGCAGCACAAGCAGGCTGTATCAGTTCGATTCGTTGCTGAGAGGTGCCGCATGAGCAGGCGAAGAAAATCAGCATGGGACAGACTAGAAGAGAGATTGATATTCAAGAAGACCAGCAGATCACCCCGCAAGCCGAAGTTAACCGCAGCAGAAATCCCAACTTTCAACTACACCGCGACACTGGTCGACAGCATGTGGCTACGCCGCCGCGCAAGGGGTATGCGATGAAATGCTGCAACTGTCCCAAAGAGCTATCAGATAGCGAGTGTTACATCTGCGAATCCTGCAACCGGGAAATTGACCGGCGAGTAGACGAAACCATGGGCAACCAGGAGGAAGAGGATGAGTGAGCGCAACGGAATTTATGAGCGCATAGACGGCAGCCGATACCGAAATATCTACATCGTTGGCGACCTGCACGGCTGCTACAACCGGTTGATGTCTCAGCTTGATGAGTTGGCCTTTGACCGTGACCAGGATTTGCTGATATCCGTTGGTGACCTGATAGACCGAGGGCCGCAAAACGTTGAATGCCTGGATCTGATTACTCAGCCTTGGTTTAAGGCGGTGCGCGGCAACCACGAACAAATGGCAATCGAAGCAGTGAGCGGGCGCGGTGATGTGAATATGTGGTGCTACAACGGAGGTATGTGGTTCTTCCAACTCGACTATGACCAGGAGATTCTGGCCCGAGCGCTGCTATCGAAAGCCGAGTCTCTGCCGCTGATCATCGAAGTGACCACGCCATCCGGAACCGTAGTGGTATCCCATGCTGATTACCCATCGAATGAGTATGAGTTTGGCAAGCCAGTATCGGAGACGAAAACCATCTGGAGCCGTGACCGGTTCAACTCGATTGCTGATGGTGTGACGGGGGAGATTACGGGCGCAGACCATTTCTACTTTGGTCACACACCAACACGCCAGCCAGCTCGCTCGGCAAACCAGAACTATATCGACACCGGCGCAGTGTTCGGACATCTGCTTACCATCGTTCAGATTCAGGGAGGGGAGAATGGCTAAAGGCAAAGCGCCGAAGCCCAAGACCTGCCGCATATGCAAAACCCAATACACCCCTCGCAACACCCTTCAAAAAGTATGTAGTCCATCTTGTGCAATAATACTCGTAAAGCGCAATTCAGAGCTTCAACAAAAGCAATCTGAGGCCAAGGCTCGCGCAGAGTGGAACGAACGCAAGAAAAAGGTAAAGCCGTTAAGCCACTGGATGAATATGACCCAGCGGGCATTTAACGACTATATCCGGGCTAGGGACGAGGGTTGCGGCTGCATAAGCTGTGGCACGACAACGGCAACGGAATATCACGCGGGACATTACCGCACCACGGCGGCAGCGAGCCAGCTCCGCTTCAATGAGGACGGGTGCCATTTGCAGTGCGCCTCCTGCAACGTCCATCACTCCGGCGCTATCACCGCCTACCGCATCAACCTAATAGCGAAAATCGGCCTTGAGCGCGTTCTGGCGCTTGAAAACAACAACACTCCTCACCGATACACCCGAGAAGAACTCGACACGCTCAGGGTGTCGTACAGAGCCAAAACCCGAGCACTTAAAAAACTATCGGAGGCAGCCTGATGGCAACCGTATTTACCGAACTCGAACCAGCAATCGAAGAGGCTCGCTTTATGCGCAAGAAATATCACCGGGACTACGGCGTATTTCAATGCACTGACGTGATGAAAGTAAAGCCAGCTTACAGCGGGATAATGCCGATGTTCACGACCAGGCATGACAAGCAAGGCACGGTTAACACTGAGGTGAGGGTATGAACTTAGACAGCGTTGTTAAATATCACTTCGCCAAATCGACCCAGATAAACGACTCCCCACGCGCCACATCATCCGATACTTTGACCGGCACGGATGTCATGGCAGCAATGGGGATGTGTCAGAGTCGCGCCCCTCTCGGTTATTCAGCATTCCTCGGCAAGATGGAAATCAGTGACAACGAGAAAAGGCGCGCAGTACAGCTATTAACTCAGTACGGAATGAAGCATTGCGACAAGGTTGCAGCCTTACGCAAGCTCAGTAGCAATACTAAGGTGAAGGTTGTGCAAACGCTCGCAAAGTTTGCTTTCAAGGACTATTGCAGATCGGCGGCTGGGGTTGAGCAGTGTGAATGCTGCAAGGGCGCAGGCGTTATCAAGGCAAGGGCCATGGTCATTAAGCACCCAGGGTGCGGCAAGAAAACACCACCCAAGCTTGCTGAAGAGGAAACCCACACGTTATGCCAGAAGTGCAACGGGAAGGGCGAGGTATCGGTGGCCTGCTGCAAGTGCAAGGGGAGAGGCGAAGCCGTTCACAGGGAAGAGAGTGAATTGCAGGGTGTTCCAGTTAAGCGAACATGCAAGCAGTGCCTGGGGCGTGGATACGAGAGGGTGCCCGCGGCTGACGCATTCAGGGCTATTTCTGGCTATGCACCAGGGCTGACTTCTACAGTTTGGGATAAGGCTGTAAAACCATTCTACGAGAAGTTGATTACAGAGTTGCTTGCATCAGAGGAAGAAGCTAATCGCCAACTTGGGAAAGTTACCGGCAATTTTACGTAAAATTGATATCCGGTAACGATTGCTGCTTGCAAAATGCAGAAAGCTAGAATATCATTCTCTAACAGTAGAAATCCGTCTGAGTGTTACGGTGGATTTAAAAAGAGCCTCGCCACCGCGGGGCTTTTTACGTTTTAGCTCCGAAACTGAGCCGTAGCCCCTGGTAATCCAGCTTTCACCTGTGATTGTTATGCTTCAGCCTTCTACAGCCGGGATAGACCGGCAACCATTCAAGCCCGGCCTAATCGCTGGGCTTTTCTATTTGGTGAGGAAGCACATGCGGCATGTGCGCTCGGCTGTTAACCGAAAGGCATAGGGTTCGAATCCCTAACTCACCGCCAAACATAGCCCCACGCCAACGCCAGTCATCAACTGCAAACACCCTTACTGTCTCCGAGTGACTACGGCGTGGCGGCTATCTCCCTATCACACATCAATCACACCCCGCTCATGGGAGGTGAGGACCATGAAAATGAAAGATAACCCTGACCTCTGGCCTGGCATTGTGAATGCCTTAAAGGCGCTATGGCCTGCACTTGGAGGCTCTGCTATTGCCTGCGCTGTTTGTTATGCGCGAATTATTCACGACGGTGAGCGAAGAAAGAACAAGTGGGTAGAGGGGATTCTCTGCGGCCTGCTGGCTTTCAGTGTGTCGAATGGCCTGGTTTATCTCGGAATGCCGGATGGCTCTGATGTTTTCGCCGGTGCCATGATTGGCTTTATCGGAGTTGAGAAGCTCCGTGAATATGCCCTCCGCTTTATCAGCAAGAAAACAGGCAATGGAGAATAGAAGTGATTAAGCAAAAGATTATCGGCGCTTGCAGCTCCAGCGCTCCGTATTTAATGGCAATCCTCATTGCTGGGTGGCTGATCGCTCAAATCAATCAGCGCGCAGATGACGCTGCTTACGCATACCCAACCGCAGTAGTTCAGTACGGTCTCATCAATGCAAAGACTGATGACGAAGTGCTTGCCCTTGTCGAGCGTTGGAAGCGTGATGAGTGGGGTGCTCAAATCGGAGCCTTGCGCGTTCTGTGCAGCAAGTCGGTCGATCGCGTTGAAGCTATCGGCGGCCAAGTGCTTGCAACGAAGATGTGCCGCATTGTTCGCTAATAGGTGATGAAAATGGCTATCAGTAAAAATCTCCAGGCATTTCTCGACATGCTGGCCTGGTCAGAGGGCACATCAACAAGCCCAGCGACAAAGAACAATGGCTATGACGTCATTGTCACCGGCATTGACAAAAAGCCGGAAATTTTCACCGATTACTCCGATCACCCATTCAACAAGGGCCGTCAGTCGAAGGTAATCAACAGCAAAGGGCTGACATCAAACGCCTCTGGTCGGTATCAGTTCATGTTGAAGGATTGGGCGCATTACCGGGCGTTGCTCAACCTTTCGGATTTCGGCCCGGCGTCACAGGATAAGTGGGCTATTCAGCTTATCAAGGAACGCAGGGCGTTAGCAGACATAGAGGCCGGTAAGATTGCCCAGGCTATCAATAATTGCCGGAACATTTGGGCGTCTCTTCCTGGCGCAGGCTATGGGCAGCCGGAGCATAAAGTGGATCTCCTGCTGGCTCAGTACAAAGCAGCGGGAGGAAAGCTTGCATGAAGTGGCCGCTACCGCACTGGCAGATGGCTATCGTGTCGTTGGTGCTCGGCCTGCTGGCTTACTTCGCATATGCCAACCAGGGCTTACGCCATGAACGCGATGGCCTCCAGAAAACAAACGGAGAACTATCCCAAAGCCTCCGCATTCAATCCGACTTACAAATCCGCGCCAGCGCTATCGACACTCATCGCACAAGGGAATTAGCAGATGCCAAAAGTAAGATTGCTGATTTGCAGCGTGATGTTGCCAATGGCGTTAAGCGGCTGCAACTCAACGCCAGTTGTAAATCGGCCTCAGCCACCACCGCCGGCAGCGTGGCTGATGGAACCAGCGCCCGACTTACTGACTCCGCTGAACGGGATTATTTCACCCTCAGAGAGCGAATCGAAACCGCTCGTAGCCAAATAGACGGTCTGCAGGACTACATCAACGATGTATGCCTAGCCAAGTAATCTATCCAATCACTCACGGAGCCAACTGACAGGGATAAGTCGTACTTCAGGAGACTCCCCACAATGGGAATTATTCAAATGACAGAATTACAAGCCATGAACCTGGAGATCTTCCGTTTGGTCATGAGCGATACAGCTGCTGGTGAGAAGGCTATCTCCTTCATCGGTGGCGATCAGTTCAAATATGAGCTGTTCAAGGATGCCTACGCAAAAGCACAGGTAGAAGGCCAGCCGGTGTCACGAGTCGATAAGGCTATCAAGCTGACCGAAGAAGCATTAACAATTTTCCAGCAATAACCATAACATAAGGGAATAAAATGAATTTTGGTGATGCATTAGAAGCCGCTAAAAGTGGCGCAAAAATTTACCGCGAAGGCTGGAATGGTAAAGGCCAGTTTGTTATCGCAATCCCTGGCACTAGTAACGTGCTGCCACGAGAGGGAACCCCATATGCCGATCTTGATATTTCGCCTCTGGGTGTAGTGGATATTGCGCCACACCTTGATTTGAAAAATGCGCAAGGAAATATGCAGCCTGGCTGGGTTCCATCGCAGGGCGATTTGTTCGCCAATGACTGGCTTGCTGAACCTGCTGCATAACCAATTACACAGCCTATTCACCGAGTGGGCTGGATAATGAGTTATCATAATGAATGGCTAGGGTAGCTCCCGAAAAGCGGCATCGTCACCGTCTGCCACTCATCCTTTGACGAGCAACTAAGACGAGGTTGTTATGGGTGATGATAAAAGCCAGTGGATAAGCGTTGAAGAAAGGCTGCCAGAAAGCAAAAAAGATAGATGGTCCGCTGAAGTAATAGCGCTTAGCGATACCGGAGATGTGTTCAAATTAACCTGCATGGGTACATACTGGCAAAGAACACAGGCATTCGTTGATTCTGGATCTGAAAAGATAACCCACTGGATGCCGCTGGTATACCCAGACTAAAAGAGAGGTCGCTAAAATGAAAATTGTAGATAGGAAGACCTTTCTTTCCCTGCCAAAAAACACATTGTTCAGTGTGTTTGAATCCTACTCGTTTGGGCCGCTAAACATCAAAGGTGACAGCCTGAGTAATGATTATTTCTACCAAGAAATACACGACTCAATTGATGTAAAAAATTCAGACGAATTCATCAGCACTCTTTCCTCAGCGAAAGAGAAAGGCACTTCAGTACGCATGGATTTCAACTGCGAAGGTCGTGATGGTTGCTATGAGGATGATGCGTTCTATGCCGTATGGGAAAGGCAGGATGTAGAGGAGCTAATAACGAGGCTTCAGAAATGCATTGAATAGGTCGCTAAGGCGGCCTTTTTTAATGCCTGCGATTTGAGTTAACGAGGATAGAGAGATGGCAGCACCAAAGGGCAACCGATTCTGGGAGGCCCGCAGTAGTCATGGGCGAAACCCGAAATTCGAATCGCCTGAGGCGCTGTGGGATGCATGCTGTGAGTATTTCGAATGGGTGGAGGCTAACCCACTAAAAGAAACTAAAGCATTCGCGTTTCAAGGCGTAGTGACAAAAGAAGAATTACCTAAGATGCGAGCAATGACCATCGTCGGGCTATGCATTTTCCTCGATATAGCCCGATCTGCCTGGTACACATTCAAGGCGATGGAAGGTTTTTCGGACATCACTACGCGAGCAGAAGAAATCATCTACAACCAGAAGTTCTCCGGCGCAGCAGCCGACCTACTGAACGCAAACATCATCGCCCGTGACCTGGGCCTCAAAGAGCAGTCGCAAGTTGAAGACGTGACACCTGATAAGGGAGATCGCGATAAGCGCCGCTCTCGGATTAAGGAGTTACTCAGCCGTGGTGGAAGAAGCGATCCTTGATGAGCTGACAGAAGACGAGCAGATAGAGTTGCTTGAACTCCTGGAGGCCGAAGCAGATTACAGGGCCACTCATCAGCTTTACGAGTTTGCTCCGTATGGCAAGCAGAGGGAGTTTATAGAAGCTGGTGCAGATTACCCTGAACGATGCTTTATGGCAGGTAACCAGCTTGGTAAATCATTCACCGGTGGCGCAGAGGTAGCATTCCATCTCACAGGGCGCTACCCAGGCACCGCTGGCTATCCAAACGATGGTGCATGGCAGGGTGATTGGGGCGGTAAGCGTTTCTATGAACCAGTGGTGTTCTGGATCGGCGGGGAGACCAACGAAACAGTAACTAAGACCACTCAGCGCATTCTCTGTGGACGTATCGAAGAGAACGACGAGCCTGGCTATGGTTCAATCCCCAAAGAGGACATCATCAGTTGGAAGAAGTCGCCTTTCTTCCCGAACCTTGTCGATCATCTCCTGATTAAGCACCACAATGCCGATGGCGTTGAGGATGGCATTTCCATCTGCTACTTCAAGCCGTACTCACAAGGCCGAGCTCGTTGGCAGGGTGACACCATTCATGGCGTATGGTTTGACGAAGAACCGCCTTACCCCATCTACAGCGAAGGGCTGACACGTACAAACAAATACGGCCAGTTCTCAATGCTGACATTTACCCCCCTCATGGGTATGTCGCAGGTCGTAGAGAAGTTTATCAAGAACCCCAGCAAGGCGCAGAAGGTTGTCAACATGACAATCTACGACGCCGATCACTACAGCGACGAGCAGAAAGAACAAATCGTTGCCTCATACCCAGAGCATGAGCGCGAGGCTCGTGCCAAAGGCATACCGACGATGGGTAGCGGTCGAATCTTCCAGATACCGGAAGAGACGATCAAGTGCCAGCCGTTCGAATGCCCTGATCACTTCTACGTTATCGACGGTCAAGACTTCGGATGGGGTCACCCGCAGGCTCACATTCAGCTCTGGTGGGATAAAGACGAGGACGTTTTCTATCTCGCAAGGGTGTGGAAGAAGTCAGAGAACACAGCCGTGCAAGCTTGGGGTGCTGTTAAGTCGTGGGCCAGCAAGATACCAGTAGCCTGGCCGCATGACGGACATCAGCACGAGAAGGGCGGCGGTGAGCAGCTAAAGGTTCAGTACGCAGACGCCGGTTTCCAAATGCTGCCAGAACACGCTACGTGGCCTGATGGCGGTAACGCCGTAGAGCCAGGGCTTGCTGAGCTGCGTGACCTCATGCTCGATAGCCGGTTCCGGGCATTCAACACTTGCGAGCCATTCTTCGAAGAGTTCCGCCTCTATCACAGAGATGCGAACGGAAAGATTTCCAAGACAAACGACGACGTCATTGATGCCGTTCGATATGCCTACATGATGCGACGTTTCGCCAAGATGATGCGCGACATCAGAAAGCCAAAAGAAAAGAAAATGCCCGCCCCAATTAAGCCGATTCCACGAGGTAGATAATGGCTGATGATGACAAGCTGCAAGCAATCCTGACGCTGTTTGATCGGGATTGGATGTCTAGCGATGAAGCCAGAACCGAAGCGACCAACGATCTGTTCTTTAGTCGTGTGTCGCAGTGGGATGACTGGCTGAACCAATACACAACGCTGCAATACCGTGGCCAGTTCGATGTAGTCCGTCCGGTAGTGCGCAAACTCGTCGCAGAGATGCGGCAGAACCCGATTGATGTCCTGTATCGACCGAAAGATGGCGCAGCGCCTGATTCCGCTGACACGCTTATGGGCATGTATCGCACTGACATGCGGCACAACTCGGCGAAGATTGCCGTTAACATCGCAGTGCGTGAGCAGATAGAGGCCGGTTTCGGTGCCTGGCGCATTGTTACCGAGTACGAAGACCAAGACCCGACCAGCAATAACCAGGTGATCCGCCGCATCCCAATTCACGAAGCGGCATCACACGTCATCTGGGACAGCAACAGTAAGCTGATGGACAAGTCTGACGCCAAGCATGTAACGGTGATTCAGCCGCTCAGCATTGCCGGGTGGGAATCGTTCGCCGCTGATTATGGCTTTGACGCTGACAACATCCCAGATTTCCAGATCCCGGATAGCAACTGGTTATTCCCATGGCTGAACAAAGATGTCGTTTACGTCGGTGAGTTCTACGAGGTCGAAGAGAAGAAAGAGACTGTATTCATCTATCAAGATCCGCTTGGTGGTGAGCCGGTCAGCTACTTCAAGCGCGACATTGCCGATGTAATTGATGAGCTGGCAGAGTCCGGCATGGTGAAAGTCGGTGAGCGCAAAGTTAAGCGTTGCCGTGTCTACAAGACGATCCTCACCAGTTCGGCAATCCTCAAGTCACGCGAGTTAATAGCCGGTGAGCACCTGCCAATCGTGCCAGTCTATGGAGAATGGGGCTTTGCTGGTGACAAAGAGGTGTACGAGGGCGTTGTCAGGCTGACGAAAGACGGCCAGCGCCTGCGCAACATGATCATGAGCTTTAACGCCGATACGGTAGCTAGAACGCCGAAGAAGAAACCTTTCTTCTGGCCGGAGCAAATCGCCGGTTACGAGCACATGTATAGCGGCACGGACGATTACCCGTATTACCTGGTAAACCGCACTGACGAAAACAGCGGCGACCTGCCGGCGCAACCTATCGCCTACATGGAGAACCCGGAAGTATCGCAGGCCAGCGCATACATGTTGGAAGCAGCCACCAATGCAGTGAAAGAAGTGTCGCAGCTTGGCGTTGATTCTGACGCAGCCAACGGGCAAGTGGCATTCGACACGGTCAACCAACTGAACATGCGGGCCGACCTGTCAACGTATGTGTTCCAGGACAACCTGGCCACAGCCATGCGCCGTGACGGGCAAATCTACGCATCCATGGTTAACGACATCTACGACGTTCCCCGCACCGTTATGACCACGCTACCTGATGGCAGCGAGAAAGACGTGCAGCTGATGTCTGAGGTTATCGACTACCAGACCGGGCGGTCGATTGTGCTTAACGATGTCCGTGGCCGGTATGAAACCTATACCGATGTTGGCCCGTCATTCCAGAGTATGAAGAGCCAGAACCGAGCGGAGATCCTTGAACTGCTGGCCAAGGTTCCACAGGGTACGCCTGAGTTCCAAATGCTCATGCTGCAATACTTCACGCTGCTTGATGGCAAGGGTGTGGAAATCATGCGCGAGTACGCCAACAAGCAACTCGTCACGATGGGCCTCAAGAAACCTGAAACACCTGAAGAAATTGAGATGGTGCAGCAGGCGCAGCAGAAGCCGCAAGAACCAAGTGCTGAGATGGTTCAGGCGCAGGGCGTATTGCTTACCGGTCAAGCCGATTTGCAGAAAGCCCAGAACGACCAGGCTCGCATTCAGGTTGATGCATTCAAAGCACAATCTGATGCACAAGTGGCAGCGGCGAGAGTTGTTGAAATCCTCGCATCTGCTGACAGCACCAAGAAACAAGACGTCATCAACGCACTCAAGTTGCTTGGCGACTTCCAGAATAAGCAGGGCGACGCAGCCCGCGCTGACGCTGAGCTTGTCCTCAAAGGGCAAGAGCAACTCCACTCAAAACGCATGGACTTAGCCGGTCTCATGCAGCAAGCAATGCAACCTTCCGGCAGAGCAGCCGAGATTCCTCAATAAGAGAGAGCTAGACATGGACACAACCACCGAAATTCAGGCAACTGAAGAACAATCCCTGCCCGTTACCCAACAGGCGGCACCTGTAGTTAATCAGCCAGACGTTAATGCCAACTCTGGCGAAGGGCAGGAACAGGGCTTCGAGATTGTCCTGAGTGGCGATGAGAAACAGAAACAAGACCCGGCAACCAACGCGCAATTTGCAGCGAAACGTCTGGAGCGCAAGCGTCAACGTGAGCTTGAGCAACAGATGGAATCTGTGAAGCGTGGCGAGGTGCCGGAGAACCTACGGGTTACCCCTGAATTGCCAAAGCAGCCAGACGTAAACGACTTCCTTTCGGATGAGGCGCTGGCTAAGTACGACTATGACCAATCTCGCGCCCTGGCGGCATTCAGCGCCGCTAATAGCGATTGGCAGGTCAAGGCTATGGATGCTCGCAGCAATGGCGTAGCAGAGCAAGGCCGCAAGATTCAGGAGTTCACCCAGCAGTCAGCGCATTACGCCGATGCAGCCCGCAAGCACTATGACGCGGCGGAAAAGCTCAACATCCCTGACTTCCAGGATAAAGAGGACGCATTCATGCAGTTGGTGCCGCCGCAAGTTGGTGCCGACATCATGGCGCTTTTCCCTGAGAAATCCGCCGCGCTCATTTACCACCTGGGCTCAAACCCAGAGAAAGTTCGTGGCCTCCTGGCTATGAACGGGCAGCAAGCGCTGATTGAACTCACTCGGATATCAGAACGTTTAACTCTCAAGCCTCGCGGTAAGCAAGTATCCGGCGCACCTGCGGTTGATGAGCCTATCAATGGCTCAGTCACTGCGGCAAACGTGGCCTCTCTCCAGAAGAAGATGGAAGAGGCCGCAAGTAAGGGAGACACGGAGACCTACCGCAAGATTAAAAATCAGATTAAAGGAATCAAATAATGGCTCTTAACGAAGGTCAAGTAATCACCTACATGGTCGATGAGATTATCGAGACCGTGGAAAACCTCACGCCAATGGCTCAGCGCGTTGGCAAATACACACCGCCAGCTGGTGACATGCAGCGTTCACAGAACACCGTGTGGATGCCGCTGGAGCAAGAAGCACCAACACAACAGGGCTGGGATTTGACCGGGCAGGCTACCGGCATCCTGGAGCTGTCTGTTAAGTGTAACATGGGCGTACCGGATAACGACTTCTTCACACTGCGCGCCGATGACCTGCGTGACGAGCGTTCACTGCGTCGCCGCATCCAGGCATCCGGCCAGAAACTGGCTAACAACGTGGAAACCTCGATCGCCAAGCAAGCGGTTGAAATGGGCTCCCTGGTTGTTACCAGTGCTGACCCTATCGGCTCAGCAACTACTGGCTGGGATTTCATTTCCGAAGCGGAAGCACTCATCTTCTCTCGTGAACTGAATCGCAGCTCTGGCTTGTCTTACTTCTTCAACCCAACCGACTACCGTGGTGCAGGGCAGGATTTGACCGGCAAAGACTTTTTTGGCCGCATTCCTGAAGAAGCATACAAGTCAGGCACCATCCAGCGCCAGGTGGCAGGCTTTAACGACGTGCTCCGCTCTCCGAAAATGCCAACTCTGCCAGCTTCAACGGCGACCGGCATCACTGTGGCTGGTGCGCAGAAGTTCAAGCCTCAAGCGTGGGTTGCTGATACCGATGGCAACCGTGAGAACGTGGACAACCGCACCGCAGTGGTTACGCTGAGCTCCGGCACTGGCCTGAAGCGTGGCGACAAGATCTCCTTCACCGGCGTCAAGTTCCTGGCTCAGATGGCGAAGAACGTGCTGACTCAGGACGCGACTTTCTCAGTCGTTGCCGTGAACGGTGCGCAGGTAACCATCACGCCTAAGCCGGTAGCTCTGGATGACACAACCCTGCTGCCGGAAGAGAAAGCTTACGCCAACGTTAATACCTCCCTGGCTGACACAATGACGGTGAACATCCTGAACACCACGACCGCACAGTCAAACGTGTTCTGGGCTGATGATTCTATCCGCCTGGTGTCTCAGCCGATCCCAATCAACCACGAATTGTTCTCTGGCATGAAAACCCAGAGCTTCGCAATTCCAAACGTTGGGATTAACGGCGTCGTGGCCTATCAGGGCGATATCAGCACCCTGACCGGCAAGTGCCGTATTGCGCTGTGGTATGCGCCGACAGCGGTTCGGCCGGAAGCAATCGGCGTGGGCTTGGCAAATCAGGCATAACCAAAGGGGCTTCGGCCCCTTTCTTATTTGGAGCAGAACATGACACAGATGGTATTTCGCCATGGCGACACAAAGAAATGGAAAGGCGTCGGTTATGACTGGGCGATCATTCCAAAGGATGAGGTGCAGGAATATCTCGATGCAGGCTGGTTTGCACATCCGGATGAATTGTTGAAATCATCTGCTGAGCCTGAGCCTGAGCCTGAGCCTGAGCCTGAGCCTGAGCCTGAGCCTGAGCCTGAGCCTGAGCCTGAGCCTGAGCCTGAGCCTGAGCCTGAGCCTGAGCCTGAGCCTGAGCCAAAGAAGAAACCCGGCCGCCAAAAGAAGGTGAGCACTGATGAACCTGACAACGAAGGGTGATCTGGTTAATGCGGCCCTGAGAAAAATCGGCATCGCATCAAATGCCACGCTGACCGACGTCGAGCCGCAATCAGTCGAGGACGCTGTGAATGACCTCGAAATGATGATGGCAGAATGGTACGAGGACGGGAATGGGATCGACGTTGGCTATCTGTTCTCTGCTGATGATGTTGCGCCAGACCCTGGTGATGACCACGGCTTGAAAATCGGACACCTCAGCGCCGTTTATCACAACCTCGCTGTGCGCATCGCCCCCGATTACGTGATGGAAGCGATGGGGAAAGTTGTCGCCACCGCCCGTTACGGCAAAGAGCTTCTCGTTAAATCATCAGCGGCCAGCAAGGCCAAGAAAGCCAAAGCCCAGGCAGGTTATCCGAATCGCATGCCAATCGGCTCTGGTAACCGGCTATTAACGCTGAACGGCCATAACTATTTCCACAATAGGGATGAAGATAATGCCGACGACTCAACTCCCCCTGGCTAAAGGACTCGGAAAAGACTACCGCAACGCTGACTATGTTGATCTGCTGCCGGTGAATATGTTGGCGACACCGAAAGAAGTCCTGAATGCGTCCGGCTATCTAAGGTCGTTTCCTGGCATAGCCAAGCGGTCGGATGTCGCTGGCACATCGAGAGGGGCTGAGTTCAACACAGTTCAGAGCGTGGTTTATCGGGTGCTTGGCGGGAAGATTTATAACGCCAGCACCGAGCGCGGTGATGTAGCCGGGAGTGGTCGCGTTAGCATGGCACACAGCGCCACCAGTCAGGCTGTAGGCGCTAACGGTTCAATGACGCTATATCGCTATGACGGAACAAATAAAACACTACAGAACTGGCCTGAGAGCATCGGTGATGTGACATACGCCCAGTACGACATTGGCTACGTTCGTGACATATGCCGGGCAAGGGGGCGATATGTGTGGGTGAAGAATGACACTCAACTGTTCGGCGTCACAGATTTAGAGGACGAGTCTCATCCTGACCGCTTCCGTCCGTTCTATAGTGCTGAGTCTCAGCCTGACGGGATTATCGGCTGCGGCGTGTGGCGTGACTTTGTGGTGATGTTTGGCAGCAGCACCATTGAATACTTCTCTCTGACCGGCGCAACAGATGCGACGTCCGCAATTTACGTTTCCCAGCCATCACTGATGGTGCAGAAGGGAATTGCAGGAACCTATTGCAAAACTGAGTTTATGGACTCATTTGCATTCATCAGCAACCAGGCTACCGGTGCGCCTTCGATTTATGTCATCAACTCCGGCCAAACTCAGGTTATTGCCTCTGCAACGGTAGAGAAGATTTTACGGGAATACAGCGCGGATGAAATTGGGGCCGGAGTTATGGAAACGGTGCGCTTTGATTCACACGAGCTATTGCTAGTTCACTTACCACGCCATGTGCTTTGTTATGATGCATCTGCTGGTCAAAACGGTGCGCAGTGGTGCATTTTGCGCACAGGGCTTTTTGATACTGCACATCGCGCTATCGATTATATGTATGAAGGCAATCAGATCAGCGTTGGAGATAAAAACGAGCCTCAAACAGGTGCGTTAAAGTTTGATTCTTCAGCTCAATATGACAAGCAGACCGAGCACCTGCTGTTTACCCCGATGTTCAAGGCCAATAACGCCAGGGTGTTCGACTTCGAACTGGAAGCGGCTACCGGGGTATCGCAATTCGCTGAGCGGTTATTCATCTCTGCAACCGCAGATGGCTCTAACTATGGCCGAGAGCAGATGATTGACGCCAACGCACCGTTTATATACGACAAGCGCGTCCTGTGGCGTCGTATAGGCCGAGCTCGCAAGAATATCGGGTTCAAGGTTAGGGTAATTACTCGCTCTCCTGTGACGCTCTCAGACTGCTCTATACGGGTGGAATAATGGCTGATGACAACTTAAACGTGCCTGTCATCGTGCAGGCCACGCGCATTGACGCAACGCTACTCCCTAAAATCTTCTCGCAGCCTTACTTTCTCTACGTTGTTCAGCAGGGAACAGACCTGGGTAATGTAGCGGGAAAGGCAAACGAAGCCGGGCAGGGGGCCTGGGATGCTCAGGTGAAAAACGACGAGCAGGATTTGGTACTTGCTGACCATGAAGTACGCCTGGATGCTGCAGAAGCAACTCTGATTAACCATGAGGCGCGAATTACCGCAGCAGAAGCGACGCTGGTAAATCATGAAGCTCGCATCACGGCAGCCGAGGCTGAGCTGGCCGACCACGAAACACGCATCACCCAGAACACGACCGACATCGCAGCCCTCACCGTGAGGATGGTGACTGCCGAAAGCGCCATCACTGGCTTGCAGACCAACGTTGCCACGCTGACAACGCGAGTTACCACGGCAGAGGGCAATATTGTCACCCTGCAAACGAACCTTACCGCACTGACAGTGCGTGTAACGACTGCCGAAACCAATATCACCAACTTGCAAGCCAGCGTGACGTCGCTACAAACGCAAGTGACAGCACACGGTACACGCTTAACCGCGCTGGAATACAAAACCACGCGCAAGAAGTCAGAACTTACATTTACCGGTATATCACTCAACATCCCGACTACAGCTACGAACCTGGTCACGCTACTGAAGGCGTTAACGCCAACATCAGGCACCTTCACGCCGTTCTTCGACACTACCGCCGACAAGATGGTCGTTTTTAACGAAAACAAAACGGTCAACTTTAAGCTGTCGATTATAGGTACATGGACCGGCGGGACGACAAACCGGTCTATGCAACTGACATTCTCTGGCGCGGTTCCCGACACTCTCGTTGTCAGCCGAAATGCTGCTACAACGAATGACAATGTGTTGATGGCGACATTCTTCAGCGTTGACCAGGGCGGCTTCCTAGCGACTAACGGCAGCACGATGACCATCCAATCCAACGGCTCAGCCTTCACGGCCACCACCATCAAGATGATCGCGGAGCAGTAGCATGGAAATCAAGCTAATCGACAACCCAGTTAAGTTGCAGGCGTTCCTAAACGACCAGGCTAACACGGGCAATATAGTGG
This sequence comes from Serratia sp. JSRIV004, assembly GCF_019968705.1. NCBI lineage: Bacteria > Pseudomonadati > Pseudomonadota > Gammaproteobacteria > Enterobacterales > Yersiniaceae > Serratia > Serratia sp. JSRIV004. The sequence goes on from NZ_CP074140.1 coordinate 2,427,122, forward strand.
ACAACGGCGATCACTACTTCATTAAACCAGATGCTGTTTACCTCGGCATCTATGAAGGCTTGATGCTCGTCGGAGTGCATGAGGTGCGAAACTTCTGGCACAGCGTTGTTGAGTGTCACGCCATCTACAATCCCGGCTTCCGTGGTCAGTATGCGCTTGAGGGTCACCGGCTTTTTTGTCGCTGGCTACTGGCGAACTCCCCATTCACAAACAGCATCACGATGGTGCCTGACACCACGAAATACGGTCGAGCGATTATCCGACTGCTCGGTGCTACGCGAATCGGCCATCTTGATGACGCCTATCTCAGCAACGGCCATCCGGTTGGCGTAACGCTTTACCAGCTCAAGCGCTCCCAGTATGAGGACATGCAAAAATGCTAATTTTCCAACTAATGAATAAGGTGCGTGATCGCGCTGTGCTCTGCAAGGGTGGTGGCGACAATGGCGCTGGAGCTCAAGCGGATGCGACTCGCGAAGCAACGGCGCTTCAGCGTGAGATGTGGCAAACCAACATGCAGAACCTTGCGCCATTCACACCACTGGCGCAGCAGTATGTCAGTCAGTTGCAGGGACTATCATCACTGCAAGGACAACAGTCAGCGCTGAGTGATTATTACAACTCGGGACAGTTCAAGGACATGTCTAATCAGTCGCGTTATCAGCAGCTTGCATCTGCAGAAGCAACTGGCGGGCTTGGCTCCACTGCTACCGCCAACGGCCTGGCTGCGATAGCTCCCATGCTTGGGCAGAACTGGTTAAGCGGACAGATGAACAACTACCAGAACCTGGCCAACATTGGCTTGGGTGCCCTTCAGGGTCAAGCAAGTGCGGGTCAGAACTACGCAAATAACACCGGGCAGCTTCTCCAGCAGCAAGCATCATTATCAGCGGCCAATGCTAATCAGCCGTCAAAGTTTGGCGGAGCATTGCAAGGAGCGGCAGCCGGTGCAGCGGCAGGTACAGCGATAATGCCCGGTTGGGGGACGGCCATTGGGGCGGGTGTTGGTGCTCTTGGCTCATTGTTTTAAGGTGGGATTATGGCTACTTGGCAGCAGGGTAATTCAGGCAGTTTCCTAGCAGGGATTGGGTCAAACAATACCAACGCCCCACAGGCTAGTGATATTAATGCCACGCTTGGCATGATCCGTGACAATAACGACCGCGCACGGGCAGGGGAGAATAACCTCGGTATGCAGCTGGCAAACGCAACGGGGTCAATCTTCAACTCCTGGAAGCAGGGCCAGCAACAACAGCGGCAAGGTGAATTCCAAAAGGCCTATGCGGGTGCCTATGCTTCAGGCGATAGAGGGGCCATGCGCCAACTGGCTGCCCAATACCCAGAGCAATTCGAAGCCGTACAGAAGGGCATGGGATTTATCGATGATGACCAGCGTAACACCGTAGGCAGCTTGGCGGCATCAGCGCGGCTGGCGGCACAGTCTCCTGAAACAATGGGGAAGTGGCTACAGTCTAACGCTGGTGAGCTAGCCAGAGCAGGCGTAAACCCTGCTGACGTGGCGACAATGTACCAACAAAATCCCCAGGGCTTTGGGGAGTTTGCAGATCATCTTGGCATGGCAGCCATCGGCCCGGAGAAATACTTCGAATTTCAAGATAAGGCTGTTGGCCGCGACATTGATCGCGGAAAGCTAGCCGAGCAGGTGCGCAGCAACAAAGCCGGTGAAGGGCTACAGGCTCGCGGCCAAGATATTCAGATTCGCGGGCAGAACATTAGTGCTCAAAACGCAGCGCGATCAGCAGGCGGCTCAACTCCTGCGTCGGTTCGCGAGTATCAATATTTCAATAGCCTTTCCCCTGAGCAGCAGAAAACCTATCTTCGCGTAAGAGGTCGGCCAGACGCTGGCGGTGACAATACTGTTCAGTTAGCTGATGGCAGAACTGTTAGCGTATCTGGAAAGCTGCATGGCTCAGGGGCTAATGCCTTCTATGAGGGCATAGATGACTCTGGGAATATGGTTCGAGTGCCAGCCAGTGCAATAGCCGCACCAGCGACATCGGCAGCAAACGCGCAGAACTATGCAATGAAAAAGGATATCGACACGATCGCCAACGCCGACTCAAACCAGCTTGACTTCATGACTGGTATGACAGGCGGCACGGGGAGCCCAGCGCTCGGCGCTGATGTGCGAAGTCGTATCACCGGCAACAAAGAGCAGAGGCAGCTTTATAATGCTACCCGGCGCATCCAGGGGCGGATGCAGAACCAAGGCGTTGCGGCTGCAAAAGACATGGGGGCGAGCGGCATAAACACTATCGCCGAAGCAAAGTTGTACTTCCAAAGTATGCCGCAGCTTGATTACTCCAGCCCTGAAGCCATGCAACAATCTCTGCGAGATATTCAGGAGTACACAGACATAAAAAATAAAGAATACGAGCTAAAAATCAGCGGTAAGAAGAGCCAGTTACCCACTGAGCAATCTCAGCAAGCACCGGCCCCTCAGCAACAAGCGGGCTTCTCCAGTCTATGGGGTGAATGATGGCCAAAGCATGGAAGGATGTAATCGCATCCCCTCAATTTCAACAGTTACCACCGGATCAGCAGGCGGCGGCGCAAGATCAGTATTTCAATGAAGTTGTCGCCCCACAAGCTGGCGACCAGGCTGAAGCCGCCCGTCAGCAGTTCTTTGCCGCATATCCGCCCGCAGCTGCAGCGCAGTCACCGCAAGAGCAAACACAAGCGCAGAAAATCGGGGCTGGATTCGCAGAAACTGGGAAGGCATTGCTTCAGGCTGGTGTGAATGTAGCCAACATTCCTGCTGAGATTGCCGATGCTTTCACCAGCGCGGGCTCGTGGGCGGCCAACCAGCTCGGAATCGGTGACGGCACATACTCGCCATCACCGAGACTTACCACCCAGGGCATTGCCTCTGGCGTAGGCTTGCCACAGGATGCTCTGACGCCACAGTCGACCGAAGGGAAGATCTTCGCTGAAGCATTGCCTTATCTGACTCCTGTATCGGCATCACGCTTTGGTGCTGCAGCCCCGACGCTGGCGGGAAGGGTTACCCAGGGGGCATCACGCCTACTCGCAGAGAACGCCACCGGAGCCCTGGCGGCAAACAGCGGTGAAAATGGCTCTATGGGTGGGGTGCTCCAAGACCTGGGTATTGGTGTCGCTGCTGGCGGAGCAGTTAATCTTGCGGCGAAAGGAATTGGCGCAGCCGCGAAAGCCTTCGGGAATCGCGGGGTAGAGGCCGCAGGGGAAAACCTGCGAAACGTAGTGACTCAAGGGGCGCAATCTTCCGACCTGGGAGCTACCGCCAGAACCATAGCGGAATCCCCAGAATCTTCCCTATTGTCTCGCAATGTGAGCGTACAAGGTGCAGGTGGCGAATCGGCAAGTGTAACTCCACAGGCATTTCGTGCCGCCGAAGAGGTAAGGCCAAATCAAAGCACCATTGATGCAGCTAAGCGCCTGGGGTTGGAAGAGCAGTTACTTCCTTCCCACTTCTCTAAAAACCCAACATACCGGGCCATAGAGCAAGGGTTGAAGTCAGTGCCAGCAAGTCAACTCGCTGCGCAGGAACATGTAGCGATAAACGCCCTGGCTCAAAAGGCTGATGACCTGATTGAGGTTGCTGGCGGAACGTCAAACAAGGTAGGACTCTCCGATAAGTTTAAAACGGAGTCCATAAAAGCTATTGACGATCTTACCAAGAAATCAGATGCCATCTACGGTGAAATCAGCAGCAAAATACCTGCCAGAGCGCCATCTGTAGCAACGAACACCATTTCAATGCTGAAGAGTAAGGCAAAAGATCTGGGTGGCATAGAGAACCTATCACCGGCTGAGAAGATGATTTTCTCCAAGCTTGGTAAAAAAGGCAGCACTCCAACCTATGCCCTGCTCGATAACACCCGTAAACAGATCGGCGCGGCAATTAGTAAAAACGAGGGGCCGTTCAAAGACCAGACATCAGCCGAACTGAAGCAGCTGTATGGTGCGATAACTGATGATCAGAAGGTTGTTGCGGCGGCTCATGGCATGGGGGACAAGTGGGATGTGGCTAAAGGGCTGGTTTCACAGCGCAAGCAGCTTGAAGACCACATGGTCACTGCTCTGGGTAAGGATCTCGGCGGCACGTTTACATCTCGACTCTCCCCAGCCATTCAGGGGCTGAGAAAAGGTAACGTTCAGCAGTTCAACACACTGATTGCAGCAACGCCGCCACACATGCGGCAGGAGGTTGTAGCGTCTGCGCTGAATGACGCCTTTACGCTGGGTTCAAGAAAAGAGCAGCAACTCAACATCCCTGGTTTTGTAGACTGGTACTCTGGGGCTAAGCGCAGCGGGGCACTTCCTGCTGTGACAAAGCATCTTCCGGCAGATGCCGCTAAGCGCCTAGACGACATTTATGCAGTTGCTAATGGCATTCGTGTGGCTAAGTCAAGCGAGATATCGACCGGTAGAATTCAGTCGCTTCTCGACCAGTTCGACAAGGATGGCGGGATGATCTCGAAGGTGTACAACATCGGAAAAAAAGCGGCAGCAGCTGAAGGGGTGACATCTTCATTGGGTGCTCCTGGTATTGGCACCGCATCTGTCATCGCCTCAACGCTCGCCGGAAAGAAAACGGCGCGAACTGTAGCTGCAGATCAGTTGATTGCTTCCAGTAAGTTCAGAAATGCAGCTCGCCTGATGGCTTCAGGAGACTCAATCCGATTGGCCTCTGCGCGAGAAGGAGTTCAGAAGGCGCTGACCAGAAGCAGAGAGTATCAGCGCTGGGCTGCCACTCTCGATAATCCGACGCGGCAGGCCATCGCCAAGGTTGGGCTGTTGAATTGGCTCGGAGGTACGGCAGAAGAAAAATAGTAATCAGCCACGGATGGCTATTCCAATGTTTTTGCATACGACTTATTGAATGATGATGCCTCTGTTGGATACCTTCCAAATAGTATTTTTACAATTACAGATAACACCAACAGAAATATATTGATAGTCAATTGTAAAATCATCGGCATCCACAGAAGAACTGGTTCGACATTCCAAAAGTCAAAAATACGCCCGAAAATCATGGATAAGTATAGGATTGTAATTGCAGCACTAAGAAAATAGATTGTTACTTTGAAAGCAAACCCGATTGCATCAGTTATTCTGTTTTCAAATTTTGAAGGTGAAAATTTATTCTTAAGATAATCAATAACAAGCCCGGAATTTTCTGGGCGTTGTGAGTTCTTACCTATAGCTATCGATATTTCTGAGAATCGTGCATCAAGCCTTCTCCTTTCAAGGTAATTAGAGAAGAAAATCCATGCGATTTGCATTGCAATACCTATCACCATGGTAGCCGCAACAAGTAGTGCAAAATACATCGAATCACTCATCCCAACCTCCTATGACTTTGCCTTTGGCACAAACTCGAACTTCTCAGATAGAGATTTTACAGCAGATTTCAGCGCTTCTTCAGTAGCAATGTTAACAATTTTACTCAACTGTTTCTCTGACATGATCACCGTGTCAGCCTCTTTCTCGGGCAAAAAGTCATCATCCCACGCTATGACCTTGGCTTTGAGAGCATCCTCTAGGATTTGCACGATCTCCGAGTTCATCGACCGCCCGTTAGCCTTGGCTCGCTCGGCTATGGCATCACGCATTCCGTCAGGCATTCTTACCGTAAATCGCTCGATAAAATTCTGGTCTTCTTTTTCAGTCATTTTCATGGGCCGTAATTATTTATGCAAAACAAGGTAGCATCATATTGACATCACCCACAATGACATCATAATGATGTCAGGCATCAAAATGATGCTATCAGAAAAGGAGGCAGCAAATGCAAGATGTACTTTATACCGGGCGCAAGAACGATAGCTTTCAGCTTCGCTTGCCTGAGCGCATGAAAGAGGATATCCGCCGCATGGCAGAGATGGATGGCATTTCGATTAACTCTGCGATTGTGCAGTGTTTGGCGCGTTGCTTGCGTGAGGAAAGGGCGAATGGTCAGTAAAAACAGCGAAGCCCAGAAGTGCGCTAACACTCTGGGCCTCTCATCGAACAAATCCGACAAAGGAAATATCGACATGCACATTGTAGCAAAATCAGACTTCAACTTCCAAGGTAAAGCATTGGTTCCTGTTTCTAACATCACTGGCACATGGCTTACCTCATCGGATCTTGCGAAAGCGCTGGAGTACTCAAACAGCCGCGCTGTAACGATGATCTACAACAAGTACGCCGATGAGTTTTCCAGCGGGATGACTCAGGTACTCGAAGTGAGTACCTCAGGAAACTACCGCAAAAAGGTTCGCGTTTTCTCCTTGCGCGGCGCACACCTGATCGCCATGTTCTCCCGCACCGATGTAGCCAAAGAGTTCCGCCGCTGGGTGCTGGATATTCTGGACCGAGAAGTTGCGCATTCACCGATAGCAAAACAGTTCACAGATGAAGAGCTGATTAACCTGTCCTATATGTGGATCTGGATGGATAAAAGCCAGCGCGTGAGCAAGGCGATTTACCCGGCAATGAAGCAGATCGGCTCTACCTTCTCTGGGTACTTTTACGACATGGGCCATGAGACACGCTATATGACAGAAAAAGCACGTGAAGCGCTGATCCGTGAGACGGCAAATATCGACAAGAACGGCATTCACGCATGTCACGCAGCACCAATGCTGGACAAGCTGAACGGTAAAAAGGAGTTGCACTGATAGGCGTATGGGATGACGCAAATAAAAACCGCCAGTGTGGAGCTGGCGGCCGTGTCAAAACTGAAATAGGAAATCAATATGACTTCATTAACTGTAGCAAAAGCAAGATCTGTTGTCACTAAAATGTCAAGCCGTGAGATTGCGGCGCTGACCGGCAAGCGTCACGATAACGTCATGGCAGACTGTCGGAAAATGCTGGATGCGCTCAATCTTCAATCTCCTGAGTTCTTAGGAGATTACCAAGACGCTAAAGGGCGTACCTACCAAGAGTTCTGGTTAGACCAAGACCTGACACTCACACTGATGACCGGCTACAGCATCCCCTTGCGTCATAAGGTGGCAAAGCGCTGGCGTCAACTGGAAACCGGAGAAACTCTGCCGACCAAAAGCAATAGCGGCCTGCCTGAGTATCGTCGTGCTCGCACACTGAAGATGTCGGTTGAGGCGGTAACTAGTCTGTTTGACCTGATGCCACACCTTAGCCCAGAAGCCAAGCAGTGCGCAGCGGCGAACATCATCAATCCCGTTGCTGGCTTTGATGCCATCCCGCTGCCGGTTATCGAAGAGCACTATCATACAGCTGGCGAAGTTGGCGAAATGCTGGATGTGTCAGCCAACAAAATCGGTCGCCTCGCAAATGCGAACAACCTCAAAACTGAACAGTACGGCAAATTCTTCTTGGACAAGTCGGCGCACTCAAGCAAGCAGGTCGAGGCGTTCCGCTACAACGCCAACGGGGTAGAGGCGCTACGTCATCTCATTCACGGTGCTGATGTGGCATAGTATTTACAGAAGGCAAGACCATAACCTAACCCGCCGCGAGCGGGTTATTTTTTATCAGCATACATCTGCACGAGCGTTTCGAAAACCATCTTCTTGACGGTTTCAGCCTGCTGATCGGCTAACTTTTCCGTGTCGCTCCGGTAGCCTGCAACGGGTGACGGCTGCGCAAGGGCATCACGTACGATCTGCACAAGTTCGGCATTGAGAGAGCGGCCGTTCAGTGACGCACGTTGCTTAACCTTATCTTTCAGTTCTTTTGGTAGGCGCAAATTGAATTGCGGGTCATCTCTGGCCATAAGTTGATACCTCACACAAGGTGGATCGGCATCATATGATCTACTGTTTTTATTCACAATAAGACCACTGTGGTCTGAAAACCATTAACAAAAACCACTGCAAGCCGCGCCTTGTGTGGCTTCCACACGCCTGGAGAAAACTAAATGGCCGATCCTATCGTCCCCAATGTTGTTGTATCAATGCCGTCACAACTCTTTACGCAGGCAAGAGCATTTAAAGGAAATGCTAAGGGCAAGGTTTATATAGGCCTAATCGATACCGACCCGACAATCCCAGAAAATCAGATCCAGGTATATCTGCAAAACGAAGATGGAAGTGTTGTGCCAGTCTCGCAACCGGTTGTCATTAACGCCGGTGGTTATCCGGTTTATAACGGGCAAATCTCAAAATTTGTGACCGTAGAAGGCCACAGCATGGCTGTATACGACGCTAACAATGTGCAGCAGTTCTACTTCCCTAACATCCTAAAGTACGATCCTGACATGCTCAGGCAAGCGCTGATAGCGCCAAATGGTACAATTAACGTTGGGTTTGGGGACTCGCTGCTAACCTCTTCAATCCCGTTAACTCTCGAATACTTTGGCGCGGTCGGCAATGGAACCGCAGATGATACTGAAGCTGTTAGCCGAGCGATGCAGTGGGTTACCGGTGGAAGCAACCGGCACTTAACAAGCGGGAAAGGCACCGGATATCGGCTAACGTCAACTGTCGTTGCAGATTTTGCGGGGCGTGTTGAGTGTTCAGTTATTATCAAAAGCCCATTCTTGCCAGCTAATGGCATCGGGACTGCGCTCAAGTTCGTCAATACTCGCGACAGCGTATTCTTCTTCTCCGTGCATGGCGGCGGCGGGGCCTCATCTTCTCCAGATTACTCACAGGCAGATCCAGTTTCTGTGCAGCAGGCCTTTGTTTTCCAGGGGGTGCGCAGCTGTGACATCAACGTGAGAGGTTACAACTATAAAGGGAGATTGCTTAGAACTATGCTTGAGCAATCAGGCCAGCATAAAACATCAGCAAACAGCATCGTGATCTACACGGGAGAGAATGGTGAATCCTGCGGCCAAGCTTTATATGCAGAAGGTTCTAGTAACTGGGGGGCAATCCGCGAATGGTATAGCAACTGGGATGATTTCGGATCCGTTCTTCATGAGGTTGAGGATGTTTCTATCTTGCACCTGGAGGCGGGTTGGGCAAAAAATAATGGTTTAATCCTCGAAGGGGTGGGTAGCTTGCACGGCGTTGTACTGAATATCGGCAACGAAGACGCATCATCAAACATTAAATCCGTGTGGGTGAAGAAGTCAGCATCAGGCAAGCAGTGTCGCCGCCTTGTCATGCTTGATTTGCTTATTGCGGGGCCATATGACGGGCTGTACATCGAAAATGATGGCATGGCATCTTCAGATATCGCCAGTTACATGAAGATCACAACATCGAATTCACGCCGATACGGGGTTTACGCCAACAACAGTCGTGACACTAAATTTATCCATGGATCAACAGGCGATTACATCCCGGTGCGTTACAGTGGTAACAGCTACGGAACCACATATGAGCTGAACTCTGCTACAAGCCGTCTGCAAGCTATCCAAGTGGACTCAGATGCGCTAAACGCAACGTTTAGCGGTCATATTTTCTCTTCTGGATTTGCGCTTACTGGGTCGCCTTGCATTGCGTGTGATTCTGTCAGCAATAATATCCGCTTTGATAATATGCATGTTCAAACACTGACGTCTGTGAACAACGCGGGGGCTTATAAGCTAGTTACCAACAATGGCGTACGCATCACCGGCGGGAAGATTGAGCGTGATAATCCAGCGGTAACGCCTATTTTTGTTAGCAACATCATGCCATTTAGGGCTTTTGATGTTATTGGTTTCGTTAATAGAGGTAGCGGTGCGACATTTATCCCTGCTGGGGCTCTGTTTGTGGATGTTTTCCACGGCATGAGTGTTAGGCCAACAACTGTTTCGCTGACGCGCTCCGCAAACTTTACAGCGCCGATCCGTGTAGATCTCATAACGAATGACACATCATTCAAAGTGACTGTAGATGCAGCAATGGGGGCGGATGCTTACTTCTACTGGTCTGCTGATGCACTTCATTCTTAATGTAAGTTTGATGACTTGGTTGTGTGAGGGGTAAAAAATTACCGCAAAGCAACTCTCAGGAGTCGGGAGCCAGTTTGCGGTAATGCTTTACTTTTTCAGGTCACTATCAGGTACTAACTTACTGATTCATAGTGACTGCAATTGATGTAAACCAATGCAAAAAATAGCACAAAGTTTAATCTAGATTGCTTTCAACCAATTGAATTAAATGATGATTTATGATTTCGTCACGTCCTTTGGCAAGGATCAAGCGTGCGGTCATAATTAAGTATGCTGCCAGATAGAGAAAAAGAGTGACACACTCTGGGCATCAGCGCAGAGAATGCCTGTAATGAAATCGATCAGGAGCCGATTATGACACAAGTTTGTATTGCCGCGTATGTCTATGGTGTGGTGCAGGGGGTAGGATTTCGCTATAACACTCAACACCAGGCTACGGCTTTGGGGTTAACTGGCTATGCGCGTAATCTGGATGATGGTAGCGTGGAAGTGCTGGCCTGTGGCGAACAACAGGCCGTTGACCAACTGATGGCGTGGCTGAAAAGCGGCGGCCCACGTAGCGCTCGCGTTGACCGCGTGCTGGTGGAACCGCGTGGGGTTGCCGAATATAAGGGCTTCAGTATTCGCTATTAACCCGTAGCTAGATACACTTCACCGGTTTTGGCAACCCGGCGATCTTGGTCGCCTGTTTGGCCGGGCCTTTCGGGAACAGGCGATACAGGTAGCGGCTGCTGCCTTTCTCTTCGCCGTATTTTTGCGCCATCGCCTTGACCAGCATGCGAATGGCCGGAGAGGTATTAAATTCCTGATAGAAGCTACGCACAAAGCGTACGACTTCCCAATGCGCTTCGCTCAGTTCAATCTCTTCCTGTGCCGCTAACAGTGGGGCCAGCCCTTCGTGCCAGTCGGCGCTGTTTTTCAGGTAGCCCTGGGCGTCAGTTTCAATCGTCTGACCTTCAAACTCCAACATACAGCCTCGGTGATCGGTAATTCATTGCGGGCCACAGTCTAGCAAACTTTTGCTCCGGCAAAAATAAAGCCCCGCATTGCGGGGCTCAGGTCAAAACAAAGTGCTGTATCAGTTGCTGCGGGCGAAGCCCAGAATGCTCAGCAGGCTGATAAACATGTTGTACAGCGAAACATACAGGCTGACGGTGGCACGGATATAGTTGGTTTCACCGCCATGAATGATGTTGCTGGTTTCCCACAACATGGCACCGGCAGAGAACAGAATAAACAGTGCGCTAATGGCCAGGTGCAGGGCAGGGATCTGCAAGAACAGGTTGGCGATAACCGCCACCAGCAGCACTACGAAGCCCGCCATCATCATGCCAGACAGGAACGACATGTCTTTACGGGTGGTCAGCACATAGGCCGAGCAGCAGAAGAACACCACTGCGGTACCGCCCAGCGCCAACATGATCAGGTCACCCGCGCCAGCGTTCAGGAACGAGCTCAGGATCGGGCCAAGGGCGTAGCCCATAAAGCCAGTGAAGGCGAAGGCTGCCAGAATACCGGCAGGGCTATTGGCCAGCTTATGGGTCAGGAACATCAAACCATAAAAGCCGACCAGCATTAACAGCAGCCCAGGAGCCGGTAAGCCCAGCATGGTGCTGGCGGTTGCGGTCAGTGCGGAAAAGGCCAGCGTTAACGACAGCAGAAAATAGGTGTTACGCAGGACTTTATGCGTGCTTAGCAAAGAGTCGTGCGAGGAGGATGAGACGACAATGCGGTCCATATGATCTCTCTTATCAGGTCATCACAAAATTGATCATGATGATAGTGCAGTGCAAGCCATTGATTAAAGTTTGTTTACCATTCTTTACCCTACGTGACTACTAGGGTATTGCTGCCCCCGGATTGTTGATTTCTTCATCGGTCAGCTTGCAGATGCCGTTTTTTCGTTCGGTTGAACGGTTTCAGGCTTTACAACGGGATCGGCTGTGTTTATAGTTCGCTGCATTACGGAGGGGTGGCCGAGTGGCTGAAGGCAACGGTCTTGAAAACCGTCGACGGGAAACCGTTCCAGAGTTCGAATCTCTGCTCCTCCGCCATATTATGAATGACCCCAAGCTCAAAAGGCTTGGGGTTTTTCGTTTTATGCTATCCAGTAAATATACCATCCGCTCCAGATCGGCCAAAGGTAGGGATAGGACGGTATGCAAGTTATTTAGCTATTTGTTTCTCCATCAACAGCTTGTTTCTCTCCGTGACCAATGCAACTTTTCCAACAACAGTAGACATAATGAAGCGGCCTTCCGTTCGCAGCATGAAGAAATAACAACTACGATATGGTATGAGATGAGACCACGTGGTTGCTCATCGGCTCCTGACTCCTTATCCGTCCTGCATACGCAGCCCTCCAAGCGCTGTGAGGGGACGCTCAACGTCTGGCTAGCGTCATATTGATGATATTGTGGGGTAACTTCATGACTAACGGAAAGAAAAACAAAATCGTACCCGATGCCAGTCTTGCAAAAGAAAAGAACCCCAAGCGCATATCAGGCAAACGTGTGCCACAAGGAAAAGGCACGGTAAAAATCCCGGAAAAAAAATATCAGCAAGAGCTCAGGTTGTTACACGAAGAACTTGTCCATTTACAAAGCTGGGTGATTGCCAAGGGGCTGAAAGTTTGCATCGTGTTTGAGGGACGCGATGGGGCTGGCAAGGGCGGTACGATAAAAGCACTGACCGAAAGAGTCAGTCCACGAGTGTTCCGTGTTGTTGCCCTTCCTGCCCCAACCGAACGTGAAAAAACCCAAATGTACCTGCAACGCTACATGCCTTACATGCCAGCAGCAGGAGAGGTCGTTATCTTCGATCGTAGTTGGTATAACCGAGCTGGCGTCGAGCGAGTTATGGGTTTTTGTACGCCAGAGCAGACGCATCAATTTTTGGAGACGGTTCCGATGGTGGAACGATTAATGGTGGAGTCTGGCATAATTCTCATCAAATACTGGCTGGATGTAAGCCCAAAGGAACAAGAGCGTCGACTGCGTGCACGTATTGATGATGGCCGCAAGACATGGAAGCTTTCAGAGATAGATATCCGTTCTTTCGAACTCTGGGACGACTATTCCCGAGCCAGGGACGACATGTTTGCTGCCACAGACAGCCTTTGGGCTCCCTGGTTTGTTGCTAATTCAGAAGACAAAAAACGGGTTCGACTAAATGTTATCCACCATTTTTTGCAGCATATTCCCTACAAGCGGTTGCCAAAAACGAAGATTAAACTGCCTAAACGCAAAATCGGAAAATATCAGTCACCAGACTATCCTTTGAAACATATTCCTGAGATTTATTGAACAAAGAAGCCATGCTAATTCATGGCGATTTGCTGTTAAAAAACTCATGGCGTTTTTATCCATTGAGCACAAAAGCTGACGGCAAAAACGATGAGCCTGTAAAATCAGAGGGCTGACGGGTAGTGACGGAATAGGGCTGATATAATGGGATTGTTATGAAATGATGTTGGTTATCCTAACCTCAGCAGGCGAACCATTTGACGACTTTCCCACACTTTTTTATGCCCTCTGATCACGTCCTGCAAAAATCCTCGTACACACCAGCCAGACAATAATCGCCCGAAGCACAAAGATCGCTGGTGCGGCTCGCCTCATAAAGCCGCGATGCCGCTTGCCATCATGCTGTTCGCTGAATCGCTGCAATAATAATTCCCCCTTAAAGAACACAATTGGATCCCTCAAGTAATCGTGATTGGCACTCGTTTATAGGGCCGTACACTGTATAACCAAGTGAGGTTGTTTCATTTTTGTGAATGAAAAGTAACAGCCAACCCTCTAGACGCTAACTTTTCCTGGTCATTAACGCTACCGGGTATCAAAGGATGATTTATGTCTTGCGAAAACATCGGCATTTCCCCGGCATTAGCCGCAGGGGAACGGACTCTTGCACCCGTCAAATCACTGACTTTCCTTGAAGGGGTCGCAATGATCGTCGGCACTAATATCGGTGCAGGCGTGCTTTCTATCGCGTACGCTTCCAGTAAAGCAGGTTATTTACCTTTGCTATTCTGGTTGGTACTGGTTGGCTGTGTAACCACCATCTCTATGCTGTATGTCGCTGAATCCACCCTTCGTACCCGAGAACATCTGCAGCTAAGCGGCTTGGCCCAGCGCTATGTCGGCGGTTTTGCTTCATGGGTCATGTTCGCTTCAGTATGTGTCAATAGTATCGGCGCGCTTACCGCTTACATGTCTGGTAGCGGCAAATTATTGCAATCCCTGCTCGGCATTTCGCCTGCGCTCGGCAGCCTGCTGTTTTTTATCCCAGCGGCGTTGGTTCTGTATCTCGGCTTGAAGGCCATTGGTCGTGGCGAAAAGTTTATCAGTATCGGCATGGTTGTCATGTTGAGCGCTCTGGTTATCGCGACGCTATTGAAAGAGACCACCCAGATGCGCAACCTGCTTGACGGTGATTGGCTCTTTATGGTGCCCGTGTTCAGTGTGGTGGTGTTCTGTTTTTCTGCCCAATATATTGTGCCTGAGATGGCGCGTGGTTTTGCGAATAAGCCAGAACAACTTCCCAAGGCCATTATTGTCGGGATGGTAACGACTTTTGTGCTGTTGGCAGTGGTGCCGATGTCGGTGATCGCGCTCAGTGGGTTGGGTAATATTTCTGACGTGGCGACGATCTCGTGGGGGCAGGCGCTCGGCCAATGGGCTTTCTTCTCTGCCAATATCTTTGCGCTATGTGCCATGCTGACATCCTACTGGGGGTTGGGCGGCAGCTTCGTGAGTAATATTTTCGATAAGTTCAGGTTGGGGGACGACGAACGGCCGTTGCGCCGCTTCGGCGTGTTGATGGTAGTCGTTTTGCCACCGTTCGCGCTGGCCTACAGTGGTCTGGTTTCTTTCGTCAATGCGTTGTATTTCGCCGGTGTCTTCAGTGGCGTGATCTTGTCGATCATGCCGATACTGATTTTGCGGGGCGCCCGCAAAAATGGCGACCGGGTACCGCTCTGGCAATGTAACTGGATCACGCATCCGCTGTTGCAGGTGAGTATTGTACTGCTGTATCTGGGAAGTGCGGTCTATGCAATTGCGTCACTGTTTGGTTATTTGCCGGCTGGCTGGTGACTTTTGCAAGGCTGCTGGGGTTGTCTGACGAGTCCTCCGCGCCGATTAATTTCCTGATTTGTTCACCTGGCGGCCATGTAGAATCGGGTGATGTGATCCACGATGTCATCCGATTTATTAGCGCTCCGGTGAATATGATCGGCAGCGGTTGGGTAGGGAGCGCCGCGGTTAATGTGTTCTTATCGGTGCCCATTACCCGCTCGCTACGCGGGTTGTGGGCGCTGTTTAATGGCCTACGCATCGAACAACGAGAGGCCAACAGTGGCGGATTGTGACCCGAATCACTGCCCCATGTAACCGGCCCGAGTGTTTTCTTCTCATTCTGTATGTTAACCACATGATAACAAAACGTTATCCGATAGATGGCGATAAAACACTGTGCTAGGATGATTAATCACCCCCTCTGGCACCCACGCCAACTTGAAAAGGATATGACCATGCCTTTGAATAATAAAAATATTTTTGTAGCTCTCGCCGCCGCTTTATTTGCTGTCAGCAGTTACGCGGTTGCGCCGAAATCCGTGGCGATCCTCTCTATCGTTGACCATCCGGCATTGGATGCCACCCGTGATGGGGTGATTGATGAGCTAAAGGCTGCGGGGTATGACAAGGATAAGGTCAAGGTCCAGTTCCAAAGCGCGCAGGGAAATACGGCCACCGCTGGGCAGATTGCGCGTAAATTTATCGGTGACAAGCCCGATGCGATAGTGGCGATTTCAACGCCTGCGGCGCAGTCCGTGGTGGCGGCTACCAAGACCATTCCGGTGGTGTTTACCACGGTAACCGACCCGGTGGCGGCCAAGCTGGTCAGTAACTGGCAGCCGAGTGGCACCAACGTTACCGGCGTTTCAGACAGCGTAGCCATTGGCCCGCAGGTCGATCTGATCTTGCAGGTTAAACCCGATGCCAAGCGGGTCGGTATGGTCTACAGCCCAGGGGAAGTCAACTCGACGGTGGTGGTCAAAGAGCTGAAAGATGAATTAACCAAACGCGGGATGACGCTGGTTGAGGTTCCTGCCGCACGTACCATCGACGTAGCCCCAGCGGCCAAAAGCCTGGTAGGCAAAGTCGACGTGATCTACACCAATACCGATAACAACGTTATCTCCACCTACGAGTCGCTGGTCGGCATTGCCAATCAGGCTAAAATCCCGTTGATCGCCGGTGACAATAGCGTTGCCAAACGTGGTGCAGCTGCGGCGTTGGGGATGAGCTATTACGATCTGGGCCGTCAGACCGGTAAAATTGTCGTCCGTCTGTTAGAGGGCGAGAAGCCAGGTGCAATAGCTCCTGAGGTAGGCAATAAGCTCAGCCTGAGCGTGAACCCTGCCGCCGCCCAGAAGCAGGGTGTCACTCTGCCAGCGGAACTGGTGCAATCAGCACAAGAAGTCATCAAATAACGATCTGCGTTGAATGATGGTTTACATCGGGTGTAAATGGCCTGCCGCAGGTGGCGGGCCAAGCTGTTTATGAGGTACGCATGTCGTTAATTTCCCTGATGGGCGCTTTGGAGATCGGCCTGATCTTTGCGCTGGTCGCGTTGGGCGTATTGATCTCCTTTCGCTTGCTCAATTTTCCCGATTTGACGGCCGATGGCAGCTTCCCTTTAGGGGGCGCGGTTGCCGCGGTGATGATTGTCAGCGGTTATAATCCCTGGCTGGCGTGTTTGCTGGCGGCTATCGCGGGTGCCGGTGCCGGCTGTTTGACGGCCTGGCTGCACGTGCGGCTCGGTATTTTGCAACTGCTGGCCAGCATTTTGGTGATGATTGCCCTGTATTCCATCAACCTGCGCATTATGGGCGCGCCAAACCTGGCCCTGATCGGCTTACCCAGCGTTTTCACTCCTTTCATCAGTCAGGTTGAGGACAACGCCTGGCTGATCCAGCCGTTATTGCTGTTGTTGGTGGTGGTGGTCGTCAAACTGGCGCTCGACGCGTTCCTGACCTCAGAAGTCGGCCTTGCGCTGCGGGCTACCGGAGCGAATCCGCGGATGGCGCGCGCTCAGGGGATTGCGACCAGTCGGCTGACGGTGATCGGCATGGCGGTGTCCAATGCGCTGATAGCGCTGGCGGGGGCGCTGTACGTACAGACTCAGGGGGGCGCGGATATCTCCATGGGGATCGGCACCATCGTCGTCGGGCTGGCGGCGGTGATCATTGGTGAGACACTGTTGCCTGCCCGTAGCCTGTTCCTGATCACTATGGCAACCCTGTTAGGGGCGTTGCTGTACCGCCTGATGATCGCACTGGCCCTGAATGCAGACTTTATCGGCTTGCAGGCGCAGGATCTGAATCTGATCACCGCGCTACTGGTTACGTTGGCGCTGGTCCTGCCGAAGTTGAAACAAAAATTGAAAAGCAAGCGGGGGAGGCAGCCATCATGATGCGTGCCGAGCAGTTGTTTAAAACCTTTAACCCTGGAACCCCGCTGGAGAACCCGGTATTACGTGGCCTGTCTTTGAACATTGAGGCAGGGCAGTTTGTGACGGTCATTGGCAGTAACGGGGCAGGGAAGTCTACGCTGCTCAATGCGGTCAGCGGTGATATTACCCCCGATCGCGGCCAAGTGTTTATTGATGAACAGGACGTTACCCTGATGCCCGCCTGGCGTCGTGCCGGTATGGTTGCCCGTGTATTCCAGGATCCACTGGCGGGAACCTGTGAGGGGCTGAGCATTGAGGAGAATCTGGCACTGGCTCTGCAGCGCGGTCAAACGCGAGGATTTCAGCGAGCGGTCAAGAGCAAACAGCGGCAGCTGTTCCGAGACAAGTTGGCCACGTTGGAACTGGGGCTGGAGAATCGTTTAGGGGATCACATGGGCCTGCTGTCTGGCGGGCAGCGTCAGGCGGTCAGTTTGTTGATGGCGTCGCTACAGCCTTCTCGTTTGCTCTTGCTGGATGAGCATACCGCCGCGCTCGATCCTAAAACGGCGGCTTTTGTGCTGGCGCTGACCGACCGCATTGTTGCCGAGCAGCAATTGACGGTACTGATGGTGACGCACTCCATGCGCCAGGCTTTGGATCATGGCCATCGAACCGTGATGTTGCACCAGGGGCGGGTGGTGCTGGATGTTGTCGGTGAGCAACGGGCGAACATGCAGGTTACCGATCTGTTGGCGATGTTTGAGAAAACTCGTGGCGAAAAGCTGGATGATGATGGGCTACTGCTGAGCTAAGGGTGTTCACTTTGTTGGGGCGTGGCATTGCTGCGCCCGTTTAGCTGAATAAAACAGCAAAAACAACGGTTTTGGCATAACCTGAGAGCAATTGGTTATTTGCCTGGGTTCCCCGTCCGTGCTGAGATTGTCGCCTGAAAAAAGTCAAACAAGGCGATGACCATGTCTACAGGGAAAACGCTGCTCGCGCTGGCGCTGAGCACACTCTTACCGGCAAGTGCTGCCATGGCTGCGGCCAACGATACGCTGATTTATTGCTCCGAGGCGTCACCGGAGTCGTTCAACCCGCAGATTGCCAGCTCTGGCCCAACGTTCGTTGCCAGCTCGCAGGTGCTGTATAACCGTTTAATCAATTTCGATCCGGTTAACAACACGCCAACGCCGTCATTGGCAACCGAATGGAAAATTTCCCCAGACGGCAAAACCTACACCTTTACCCTGCGCCAAGGGGTGAAATTCAACAGCAACAAAAACTTCAAGCCGACCCGCGATTTTAATGCTGACGACGTAGTGTTTTCGGTGTTACGCCAGAAAGACGCCAATCACCCATACCACAAGGTATCGCAGGGCAATTACGAATATTTCCACGACGTAGGTCTGGATACGCTGATTAAGGAAGTGAAAAAGCTGGACGATTATCACGTTCAGTTTGTTCTGAGCGAGCCGAACGCCGCGTTTCTGGCCGACTGGGGGATGGACTTTGCGTCGATCCTTTCTGCCGAATACGCCGATGCGATGCTGAAAAAAGGCACGCCAGAATACGTGGATACCTGGCCAATCGGCACCGGCCCTTACGTTTTGCAGCAGTATAAAGTCGATTCACTGATCCGCTATGCTGCCAACCCTAATTACTGGGATGGAGAGGTGCCGACCAAGCATCTGATCTTCTCCATAACGCCGAACGTACAGACGCGCCTGGCGAAACTCCAGACCAACGAGTGCCAGATTATCCCCGCGCCGGCTCCGGTACAGTTTGATGAAATCAATAAAAACAAAGACCTGACCCTACATAAGGTGGATGCACTGAACGTCGGTTACTTGGCATTTAACACCGAGAAAAAACCGCTAGATAACGTGTTGGTACGCCAAGCCCTAAACTACGCGACTGACAAAAAGGCGATAGTTAACGCGGTGTTTTTAGGTTCTGCCACGGTGGCGAAATCGCCGTTGCCGCCAAATATGCTGGGCTTTGATAAAGACCTGCAGGATTACGGCTACGATCCGCAAAAAGCCAAGGCGTTGCTGAAACAGGCCGGGCTGGAAAAAGGCTTTGAGATCACGCTGTGGTCAATGCCGGTGCAGCGCCCGTATAACCCGAACTCCAAGCGTATTGCGGAAATGCTGCAAAGCGACTGGGAAAAGGTTGGCGTGAAGGCGAAAATCGTCTCTTACGAGTGGGGAGAGTATCTCGCCGGTATGCGTAAGGGCGAGCATGACACCGCACTGTTTGGCTGGATGTCTGATAATGGCGATCCGGATAACTTTGCCGAGGTGCTGCTGGGTTGCAACAGCATCAAAACCGGCTCGAATGCCGCGCGCTGGTGCGATAAAACCTATGATGATCTGGTACAGCAGGCCAGGTTGACTAGCGTCCCTGCCGAACGAGCAAAACTCTACGGTCAGGCGCAGGAAATCTTCTACCAGCAGGCTCCGTGGATTGCCCTGGCGAATGGCAAAACCTTCTATGCCACGCGCAGCAACGTCAGTAGCTATAGCGTCAGCTTGATGGGCAGTGATTTTTCCAAAGCCAAACTGAATTAACTCAAGACAAGCCGTATCTTCTTCCGGGATTTAAGAGGGCATTTTACATCTTCCTCTTAAATCTTTGGAGAAGAAGGGGGCACCACATCATCGGCGTTTTTCCGGCATTGGATTAGGCCTCGTACAGCGGCTATCAACCTTACACATTTGCTTATTGAGGGCTCCATTCGCCAGCTCTCGCAAACCTGCAAAAGAAATTCCTGGCTATATAGGGCGGATCAAGCCTGGAAAAGAAATATAAAAATAATGAATATTATTCTGAATTATATTTTCTCGTTCAATTAATTAAGTGACTTTTGAACCAGCCGATCAAGCGTACAGCGGATTATCACTTAATTTGACAGGGGGAATATTCAGGCGTATAGGTTGTTAATGTTTTGTTGTGAATTAATTTCGTTATTAATTGGTAAGATAACAATGACAAGGAAGTCCTTATGACCTATGTAACCAGTATTGGCATCCTCTTATGCATGGCGATATCTCTCATTTTTTCCATCACTGAATTACGGGAGGGTTAATTACCATGTCTTTTATAGTTTATCTGCTCGGTGCTGGCATTTTCGCGCTCACGACCAGCGAATATATGGTTTCAGGATTAATGCCTGAATTATCGGCGGAGTTTAACGTGTCATTTCCGGCCATTGGCTATCTGGTGACGATCTATGCTGGCACGATGGCTATTGGTGGACCACTGCTGACGGTGGGTCTACTCAAAGTCTCCCGGAAAAATGCGTTGCTCGGGTTAATTGCCTTGTTCATCGTTGGCCAAGTCATTGGTTCTATGGCACAAGGTTATAACATCATGGTTGTTGCACGGGTCATCACCGGTATTGCCGCTGCGGCGTTCTTCGGTGTGGCGCTGACAACCTGCGCTGAACTTGTTGACCAGAAGCTGTTTGCCCGGGCGGCGTCAGTAGTCCTCGGCGGTTTAATGGTGGGGACCGTGTTCGGTCTGCCAGGCGCGACTTTGCTGGGGGAATGGTTCGGCTGGCGCGTGAGCTTCATGGCCGTGGCCGTCATTGCCTTACTGGTTGGGCTGCTGGTCATTAAGGTGATGCCAGCGATGCCAGCGCCATCAGGTACGTCATCGCTGAGATCGGAATTGGCCGCGTTCAAAAGCGGTAAACTGTGGGGGATCTACGCAACCAGCCTGCTGCTTATTGGCGCGACTTTCGCTGGCTTCACCTACTTCGTACCGATCCTGACCGATATCAGCGGCTTCTCACCGGCAACGGTGCCACTCCTGCTCGTCATCTACGGCCTTGCAACGCTGGTAGGGAACACTATCGTGGGCCGGCTGGCTGATGCGCATACCATCGCGGTGATTGTTGTCGGCCTGGTGGCAACGATTGCTGCTATGGTTATCTTTGCCATGTTCGGCCAAATCAAAGCGGTTGCCGTGGCGGCGCTGGTGGTGATTGGCCTGACGGGGGTGTCGATGAATCCAGCTTTGGTGACGCGTGGCGCGCGGGTTGGCCGGAACAACATGTTGGTTAATTCGGTACATACGGCCTGCATTATGCTGGGTGTTATGGTTGGTTCCTGGATTGGCGGAGTAGGTATCAGCGCAGGACTGGGCTTACCGGGAGCATTATGGATTGGTGCCGGCTTGGCGATATTGGCCCTGGCGACTCTGGCGCCAGAATTCAGGGCTACTCGCTCACCAGTCATTAGTCATCCGGTTGAGTAAAGTGCTGCACTAACCACGGACCCCGAGCTTGATGGCGGGGACGATCCATAAAACAGACGAGGTATAAGATGGCAGAAAAAACGGCAATAAGTCCCCCTCAGCGCGATGGCTTTTTGGACGAGAGAACCTTCAAGTCGCGAACTATCTTGTTGTTTGGGGAAATCAACGACACGGTGGCCTACAATGTCGTCAAGCAACTGGTGGCGCTGTCCGACGAGGCTTGCGAGCCGATTAATTTCCTGATTTGTTCACCAGGCGGCCATGTAGAGTCGGGTGATGTGATCCACGATGTCGTCCGCTTTATTAGTGCCCCTGTCAATATGATCGGCAGCGGTTGGGTAGGGAGCGCCGCAGTTAATGTGTTCTTGGCGGTCCCCAAGGAACGCCGCTTCTGTTTGACCAATACCCGTTTTCTGATCCACCAGCCTAGCGGCGGTATTGGCGGTCAGGCTACCGATGTGGCACTTCAGGCCAGAGAAATTATCCGCATCAGGGAAAGGATCGCGGCCTTGATCGCCAGCCAAACCGGGCAGAAGCTGGAAAAGGTTTTGCACGATATTGAGCGCGATTTTTGGATGCCAGCGGCAGAAGCGATCGACTATGGCCTGGTGTCAAAAGTCATTGTCAGCGAAAAGGAAATAACCTAAGCATCGCTGACCGGTCCTGCATTGCAGTACCGGTCAGCCAGTGACGGCATTTCCACAGACCTTAACGTCGAGCAGGATCTGGCTGGGACGAAGCAACTCGGTAGCCTGCCAGCACGGCAGCCAACACCATAAACAGATGCCCCTCGGCGGAATCGAGCAGGAACGAGTTGAACAGGTGGCAGGCCAGATAACTACCGAGCACGGCAACCAGCAGGTTGCGGCAGGCTGTTGGTTGCCGCCAGGCTGCTCGGAAGCAGCACCACATCCACCCCAGAAACAGCGCCAGCCCCAGCAAGCCATTTTGTACCGTTTCCAGCAGGTATTCATTGTGCGGGTTATGCACGCCGTAACCGGTCTGCGCATTACCATACCAGAAACTCCCGGCCCCGTTACCCAGCAGTGGGGCCTGTTTTATCAGGCGCAGCGATTCGCGGGCAAAGGCGGTGCGCTGTCCCATCGAGTTGTCGCAAGCCTGATAGGCCTGCTCTGCCGGGGCCAACACGCAATTGCGTACCTCAGCAAGGCCGAGCGTCAGGCGCTCCGTCGCTCTATTGGGGATAAAAATCAGCATAATGGCCAGCAGCAAACCACAGGCTAGTACCCCCAGCCGCTGCCAGCGGGGTAGCGTCAGCAGTAACCAAAGCCCCACGCCGACCAATAGCGCCACATAGCCGGTACGCCCCTGTACCATCAGCAGTACGTTCGCCGTTGCCAGTAGAACCAATGCCCCATAGCACCAACGCAGCACACCTGATTGCGCAAAAGCACGGGTTAGCCATATCAATGCAGCAAACGCCATAAACACGTTCTGGGTTATCTGCAGTTTAAACACCGTTGGATTCTGTGGATCGAGGCCACCCAGCGTTACATGCCCGACCCCCGAAATCAGGCTGATCGCCAGTATCACGGCATTGGCGATCAGAAAACCGCTGATAAAGCGGGTGATAAGCCTGGAGTCGGTGATAAAGAACAGTGCCAAGGGCAACACAAACAGTAGCTTTTGATACTTGCCGACCATCTTCGGGCCGTATTCGTGGTGCTGGGTCAATAACGAGGCGGCCAGCAGTGCAAACATCAATGCGGGCAGCCATACCAGCGGTTGTTTGAGCAAAGGCATCAGGTGGCGAAAGTCACGCTGCCACAGCAGACATAGCGCCGCTAACACCAGCGAAGCATTCATCAGCGCATTGGAGGTCGGCAGGGATACGCCGAGCAAAAATGCCGTGAAGCCAAATAGCCGAAGGCGGGCAGGGGAGAGTAACGATACGGAATAGGGTTCGGTGGATGGCATGGAGTGGCTCAAATCAGGGTTAATTAAACACGGTGTCATTCACTGTGCGGGAAGTTGGGATTTCCAAGCAGGTGAGCTGGCGGTTTATGGCCCGGATAACCTCACTGGCGGGAATGGCGTCCAGATAACGTTCCGGGGTAGCGGTGTTCACCTCGTCGGGGTGGGGTAATGAGCGGTAGTTGCCTGCCCATAACAGGATGTGCGGAGCCTGCCAGGGCGACCACTGTTGCAGATTGCTGGGGCCGAACAGCACGACGGAAGGCGTCTGCAGGGCGGCGGCCATATGCATCGCTACCGAATCCACCCCGATAAACAGCTTCGCCCGATCGATCAAGACGGCAAGCTCCGGCAGGTCCAGGCGACCGGCCAGATTGACCACCCGTTGTGGCATGGCGCAGTGGGCCAGAATAGTGGCTATCAGGGCGATCTCATCGGCAGAACGCCCGCAGGTCAGCACCACGGTTTCTCCGCTGGCGGTGAGATGGTCGATAACCCGTGTGAATCCCGCCACCGACCAGGTTTTGAACGCCCAGCGCGCAGTAGGCTGGATCAGCACGAAATCCGTCAGGTGATGATGTTGGCTGAGGCGGTCAATCTCATCGACATCGCGCTGCCGGTAAGCCTGGGTCACCTTGGTTTCCAAGGTGGGTAAGGCCAATGGGGACAGAATCGAGAGGTTATTGAGCACGGTGTGCCGTTGGTTATGTCCGTCCACCGGCACCAACAACGAATGACAAGCCCGCCACAGCCGGTTATTACGCTTGGGGTAAGCAAACCCCAGGCTGAACGTCGGTTTGAGAAAGCGACAATACAACGCCGCCCGCCACTGGTCGGACAGATTAATCACCAGGTCGTAGTGGCCAGTGTTGAGACTGTTCCACAGGGCTTGCTCACCGCGATACTGTGCCTTGCAGCTCTGCCGTTTTAGGCTGCGATCGACGGTATAGGTCAGATAGACATCCCGATTGCCCGCCAGCATCGCCTCGGTACCGTCATACACCAGCACGTCAATCAGGGCGTTGGGGTAATTGGCGCGCAGCGTACTGAGCAACGGGGTAGTTAGCAGGACATCACCAAAGTGACGCAGCTTGATCACCAGGATGCGCTGTACCCGATCGCGGTGCAGTAGTCCGTTGGGCAAGCGACGGTCAGGTAACACGGCCTTGCCAGCACTCATCGCGAACGTCATATTTTGCTGATATATCCCAGAGAACGATAAAAGGCGATCTTATAGGTGGCGGAAAGACAAAGATAATTGGTTGTACAGATCAATAAGATCAGACCGATCGTTGAAAACGATCAATCCTTTATAAAGTAAGGGGGTATTGTGCGGGGGTGTGAGCCACGGGATAAATCGTCTATTGGGAATTTTAGTATGGCAGCCACTGGCAGAAGTGTGAGGATGAATAGCGGGTGGTGAGAGATGCGTGGAAAGCCGAACCTCGTCCTTGAGGTTCGGCTTTTACAGATTAGCCCGCAGCGGCCTCGCGGAGGCGCTGTTTGATCTTGCTGTACTCCTGCTGAACATAGTGTTCTGCCTGCCCTTGATCCTTAATGGGCTCAATCTGCACGGCACAGTATTTGTATTCCGGCGTTTTGGTTATCGGGCTGAGGTTTTCCGCCACCAGCTCGTTACAGGCACCGATCCACCATTGGTAGGTCATGTAGATCGCACCCCGGTTAGGACGTTCGCTGACATTGGCACGGGTAATGACTTTGCCCTGACGTGAACGTACCCACACCAAGGCCTGATCCTCAATCCCTAGCCGTGCGGCGTCTTCCGAGTTGACCTGTACATAGCCTGGTTCATCGGCCAACGCGACCAGTGCCTTGCAGTTGCCGGTCATCGAACGGCAGGAGTAATGGCCCACTTCGCGTACTGTCGACAGCACGAACGGGAACTCATCGCTGAGCTGATCGATCGGCGGAGCCCATTCACAGGTAAAGAACTCTGCTTTGCCACCGGGCCGAGAGAATTCCCCGCCTTCGTACAGATAAGGGGTACCTGGGTGATCCAACGTTGGGCATGGCCACTGAATGTAGGCCAGATCCGCCATCTTCTCGTAGGTAGCGCCATAGTAGAGTGGGCACAGCTCGCGCAGTTCGTCCCAGATTTCCTGCGTGTTGTTGTAGTGCATCGGGTAACCCATGGCCGTCGACATCAGGCTGATGATCTGCCAGTCCGTCTTCACATCGCCCACCGGCTCCACCGCCTTATAGAAGCGTTGGAAGCCGCGGTCTGCCGCGGTATACACCCCTTCATGCTCGCCCCAGGAGGTTGCCGGGAAAACAACGTCGGCAATTGCGGCGGTTTTGGTCATGAAGATATCCTGCACAATCAGCAAATCCAGCTTCTCAAAGGTTCTACGGATGGTGGCTAAATCCGGCTCCGTTTGCAGCGGATCTTCCCCCATGATGTAGTGCGCTTTGAGTTTGCCATGGTCGATATTGTGCGGCACTTCGCTCAACGCATAGCCGATCTCGGCTGGCATCGCGTCGATCCCCCATGCGTTGGCAAACCTTTCCCGTGCCTCGGCATCCGTGACCTGGAAATAGCCGGGCAGGGTGTTTGGCAACGCGCCCATATCACAGGCACCCTGAACGTTATTCTGCCCGCGCACCGGGTTAACCCCGACGTTCGGCTTGCCCAGGTTACCGGTCAGCATCGCCAGGCTGGTCAGCGCTCGCACGGTTTCCACGCCCTGATAGAACTGGGTGACGCCCATGCCCCACAGGATGGTGGCCGTCGGCGCGCTGGCATACATGCGTGCCGTTTCACGGATTTGCTGGGCGGTGAGGCCCGTGGTTTTTTCAACCGACTCCGGTGGGTAGTCCGCCACGATGGCGCGATACTCATCGAACTGCTCGGTATGCTGCTCAACAAACGCCTGATCGTACAGGTTCTCCTCAATCATCACATGAGCGAGCGCGTTGATCAGGGCGATGTTGGAACCGTTTTTCAACGGTAAATGGATATCCGCAATACGCGCCGTTTCGATATAGCGCGGATCGCAAACAATGACTTTGGCTCCTTTCTCCTTCGCCTTGAGAATGCGGCGGGCGACAATAGGATGTGAGTCCGCGGCGTTATAGCCGAAGACAAAAATACACTGGGTATCCTCAATCTCGCAGATTGAGTTACTCATGGCGCCGTTACCGACCGATCGCTGCAGACCTGCAACCGAGGGGCCGTGTCAGACGCGTGCGCAACAGTCGATATTGTTGGTACCGACGGTGGCGCGAGCAAATTTCTGCATCACATAGTTGGCTTCGTTACCGGGCCCACGTGAGGAACCGGTCGTCATAATCGCATTCGGGCCGTATTTCTCTTTAACGGCCAGCAGGCGTGAACTGGCGAACTCAATGGCCTCTTCCCAGGACACCGACTCCAGTTTGCCACCTCGTTCCCGCCTGATCATCGGCGTTTTCAGCCGTGGCGTCAGGATCTTGGTATCGTGAACGAAATCCCAGCCGTAATACCCTTTCAGGCATAGCTCGCCCTGATTGGTCACGCCGTTAGCGCCTTCGGCCTTAACGATCCTGCCGTTGTCGACTATCAGGTTGATTTTGCAACCTGAAGCGCAATAGGGGCAGACCGTGATGACTGTTTTCATCTCCAGCACTCCTTGTTTAAACCTGTTCGACATTGCTCAACACGCCACTGGGCCTGAAAATCTCCCCGGTGACGAAAAATGTGTCTCACTTATTTGAAGCATAAATTGTGCCACGCTGACTTGATGTGGATTAATGGCACGCCTGTATTACTCGATAATCATTGGCAGAGGTTTACAACTGCTCAAAACCTTCTCCCGTATCCCATATTGATAACCGCTGATAAATCACCCGTACCGCCTGCATCACTTTCTCCGTCATCGGGAAATAAAACATCACCACGTCCGGCTGAACGCCGAGAAATATCACTTCCTCAATATCCTCACGTAGCTGGTCGATCAGGAAATTGAGCGGCATATTGTGGGTGCTCATAAAGAACATCTCGGCAATATCGTCAGGATTGACGATACGGATTTCGCCAGGAGCCAGCTCCATATCGGTGGTATCGACAATCACCAACCGGCTGGGCTTAAGATCGCGGATCTGATGCGTGACGTTTTCGGGGGTGGAACCGCCGTTGACGGCGATCCAACCCTCGATTGGCGCGTCAGCCATCATTTCGGCCAGCAATGGCCCGGCACCGTCGTCACCCATCATGCTATTGCCTACGGTAAGGATGACATTCATGGGGTCGTCACCTTTTTCACAATCAGATAGATAGCAGGCTCGCGCTCAATCTCGGCGAGCAGGCCGAGCAGCTTGGTACTCCATTCGCTAAAGGGCGCCGGTTGGCTATCAATCAACGGGGCCAGAGCATTGGCCAGCAGGCTGGTGTGGGTGGAGTCGATGGTGATTTCGCCAAAGGTCAGCAGGCCACGCATCTTGCGTTGGGCCTCACCTTCCGGGAACAGCTCAACCCAGGCTTGATATTGCGGCAATGGGCAGCTCAACTCGGTGTTCAGGCAGTCAATCACCCCCACGTGATGGCCAATCGCCAGCGAGTAATACATCACCTGCTGCGCCTGGGCAGGCATGTCGTCATCGCTATCAAGAAACTTCTGGCGTAACGACCAGAACACCGCCTTACCTTCATTTTGCATGGGTCAGCTCCTGTTGCAGGCAATCAATCAGGCAAGCGACAATCTCGCGCAGACGAGGGTCGTTTTCCTGTTTCAACCATTCTTCCAGGCGCAACGTGGCCGCATCCATGCTGGCTCCGGCCAACAGGGAGAGGAAACGGTCACTGATGATGCGGCCTTGGTAGTAGCCCGCCAGACGGCGTGCCTCGCGTTCAATCAGTACGCGGGTATGCAGTGGGATGCCCGGCAGCAGCAATGCTGCCTTTTCGCCTACCTGCTCAAGGTGGTTTTCGCCCTTCAGCTTTTGCTCCAGCAGGCCCAGGGCCACGGCAAAGCCGTAGAGAGTAGCGGCGGGCGTCGGTGGGCAACCAGGGATCCACACGTCAATCGGTACGATAGACTCACTGCCGCCCCAGACGCAGTACAGATCGTGGAAAATCCCGCCGCCACAGCCGCAGGCCCCGTAAGAGATACAGATTTTTGGATCGGGTGCCGATTCGTAAGCTCTGAGCGCGGGCACGCGCATGGCCCGGGTGACCGCGCCGGTAAACAGCAGAATATCGGCATGGCGCGGTGAGGGGACCACCTTGATGCCAAAACGCTCGGCATCAAATACCGGCGTGATGGCGGAGAAGATCTCGATCTCACAGCCGTTGCAGCCGCCGCAGTCCACGCGATAAACGTAGGCCGAGCGTTTGATATCCTTCAGCAGCTTGCTTTTGAGTTTGGCGGTCTGTTCATCAACGGTGATCGGCGTGCTGCGGTGATGATTAACCTTGATATCGGGCATCGTCATATTATTTCGCTCCCGCCAGCTGGCTCAGTTTCATTGGCCGATGTTGGCTCAGAGCCTGTTTACGCTTGCAAGCGGGGCAGGTCTCGAACTGGGGCCGTAAGGCCTCAATGCCGTCGGTGCCCATACCCGCGTGGGCCAGTAACGCCAGGGCGTAATCCACCGATTTGGTTGGCGTAAAGGGCTGCTGGCAACTGCGGCAGTTGAGCAGGGTAAAGGTGGCGCGGATATACAGATCGGGTTTGTGCATCACCGCCATTTCAAACTCTTCCGACAGCCGGATCGCCCGCGTCGGGCAAACTTCTTCACAGCGTGCGCAAAAGATGCAACGGCCAATGAACAACTGCCAGACGCGCTCGCCGCTGGCCTCATGGGTTTCCATGGTTAATGCATTGGCCGGGCAGGCCACGGTGCAGGCACCACAGGCGATACACTGCTCAGGATCGTACTCTGGCTTGCCACGAAACCCCGGGCACACTTCCAGCGGCTTAAACGGGTATTTCACCGTGACTTCACCGGCCTTCAGGATGGTTTTAAACAGTTTCAGCATGCTGTCTCCCTCACTTGCACGGTGAATGGGTGCGTTCGATCCCGTAGCGTTCAATCTCCTTGTACGGTACGGTCTTCGCTTTGCGCTTGTTGATATCGATCAGCGTGACGCGGTCGGTACAGGAGTAGCAGGGATCGAGGCTGCCGATAATCAGCGGGGCATCGGAAACCGTATTACCGCGCAGCATATAACGCAGCACCGGCCAGTTGGCGTAGGTGGCCGCCCGGCAGCGCCAGCGGAACAGTTTCTGGTTATCCCCCAGCATGCTCCAGTGGATATCTTCACCGCGCGGGGCTTCGGCATAGCCCAAGGCAAACTTGTGCGGCTGGTAGCGGAAACCTTCGGTGAGCAGCGGGCCGCCCGGCAGGTTATCCAGGCCGTATTCGATCATCGCCAGCGAATCCAGCACTTCCTGCACGCGTACCATCACTCGTGAATACACGTCGCAGCCGTCGAAGGTGAACAGCGTTTTCGGCAACGAACCGTAGTTGGCATAAGGATGGTCAAAGCGCATATCGCGTTTGAAGCCGCTGGCGCGGATCATCGGCCCCACCGGGCTGTAGTCGCGAGCGATCTGCCGATCCAACAGGCCAATGCCTTTGGTGCGCTGCTCGATATTCGGCGTGGCGAGCAGCATCTCAACCAGTTGCGTCACGTCTGCGCGCATCTCATGGATCAGCTTGATGGTTTTAACTCGCTGTTCTTTGAGGATATCGCGGCGCACGCCGCCGATCAGGTTGAGCCCATAGGTTTTACGCGATCCGGTCAATAGCTCCGCCATGGTCATCGACTTTTCACGCACGCGGAAGAACTGCATAAAGCCGGTATCGAAACCGACAAAGTGGCTGGATAGCCCGATGTTCAGCAGGTGGCTGTGCAGCCGTTCGACCTCCAGCAGAATGCTGCGGATGGCATGGGCGCGGGGTGGTACATAGATCCCCAACGCATTTTCCACCGAGGTGGTGTAGGCCACGCTGTGGGTAAAGCCGCAGATCCCGCAGACCCGGTCGGAAAGGAAGGTGACCTCCTGATAGCCCATACGGGTTTCGGCCAGCTTCTCCATGCCTCGGTGCACGTAGAACAGCCGATAGTCGGCATCGACAATGCGCTCGCCGTCAACAAACAGGCGAAAATGCCCTGGCTCGTCGGAGGTAATGTGCATTGGCCCGATCGGCACCACGCGCGACTCGCCGGTGGCCGCATTTTCAAACGGGTAGGTTTCCACATCGGTGGTTGGCTCAGGGCGCTGGCGGTAATCCATGGTGTCTTTACGCAGCGGGTACAGATCGTCTGGCCAGTCGTCCGGCAGCACCAGACGGCGCTCGTCCGGCAACCCTACTGGGATCAAACCGTACATATCGCGGATTTCACGCTCGCCCCACACGGCGGCGGGAACGCGTGGGGTAACCGACGGAAACTCCAGCGTGATGGCGCTAACCTGAGCCTTGACGGTGATAAAACACTTTTCTCCTTCCTCCATCGACAGCACGTAGTAGACGGCGAAGTCCCCGGTCAAGGTACGTTCGTCATTGCCAAACAGCACCGGCAACCAACCGCCTAGCTGATAATAGAGGTATTCCACAATCTCGGGTAATGAGTTCAGCTTGACCGTGATGGTGACCTGGTTGGCGGTTTGCCACTCGGCATCCAGCAGGGCGGAGGGGAACTTCTCGCGCACTTTGGCCAGGTAGCCTTTGCCGAGTTTCTCGTCGTTGTTGAGGGTCAATACGTGGGTTTCGTAGCTCACTTTACTTCTCCTGCCTGAGGTTCGGCCGCAGAGGAATGATTCTGAACGGCCCATGGCCAGCTCAGTGGCTGGGCATGAGTGCCAGGCTTGTTGTTCATCACGATGTGGACCGCGTTTTCCAGCAGTCGGCTGACCGGTTGCGGGATATGGGTGCCCATTACCAGCATCAATACCAGCAGGATCAGCATCGGTAAGGTCGTCAGTATCCCCAGTTCGCCTTTGTTGACCTCTTCTGGCTTGTCGCCGAACAGCACGCTGGCCACCATGCGGACCAAACCGGCCAACACCACCGTCAGCAGCAGCAACAAGACGATGGTCAACGTAATATGGCCAGCCGCCAGCCCGGCGGTGACCGTCATAAACTCACTGAGGAAAATGTTGAACGGCGGCATACCGCCCAGCGCCAAGGCCCCCCCGGCCAGCAGCACGGCACTGAACGGCATGCATTTCAGCATCCCTTTCACCACGGTAATATCGCGGGTGCCGTACTTCAGCAGTACGTTGCCGGAGCCGCAGAACAGCAGGGTTTTTGCCAGGCTGTGGTTCAGGGTATGCAGCAGCGCCGCCAGAATACCCAGCGGACCACCGATGCCGATCGCCACGGCGATCAGCCCCATGTTCTCTACGCTGGAGTAGGCTAGCAGCCGTTTGATATCGCGCTGCACCAGAATAAAGAAGGCCGCCACCGCGACGGAGAGGAAGCCAAACACCATCAACAGCGTGCCGGTAAAGTCATGGCCCAGCGTGGTGCTGATAATGATGTAGTAACGGATAATGATCAGCAGCGCGCAGTTGAGCAGCACGGCAGAGAGCAGGGCGCTGGTGGGGCTTGGTGCCTCACTGTGGGCGTCCGGTAGCCAGGCATGCATCGGGAACAGCCCGGTTTTGGTGCCAAAGCCAATCAGGATGAACACAAACGCCAGATGCATCAGCATCGGATCCAACTGCGTGGCGTGCTTGAGCACTTCCGTCCAGAAGATGGCGTCGTTGGGATCGGGCATAAAGCTGGCCGCGTTGGCGTATACCAGAATGGTACCGAACAGTCCGAAGGCCACCCCGACGGTACAGATAATGATGTACTTCCAGGCCGCCTCCAGCGAGGAACTCTGCCCGTACAACCCCACCAGAAACGCCGAGCTGAGCGTGGTGGCTTCGATGGCCGCCCACATCAGGATCAGGTTATTGCTGGTGATCACCAGCAGCATGGTGAACAGGAACAGATGGAAGAAGCCGTAGTAGTGGCACAGCGTCGCTACCGATATCTCGCCTTCATCGACCTCATGGCGCATATAGCCAATAGAGTAAAGCCCGGTAAGGCAGCCGATGATGCCGAGGATCGCCAGGAACAGGGCGCTGAGGCTATCCAGGTGCAGCCAGCGCCCGGCAGCCAGAATATCGCCTTGCTGGTACACTTGCATCACCACCCACAGGGAAATCGCCAGCAGCAGCATGATACCGACAAAGTGCAGCAGCGTAACGCAGGCCCGTGCCGCATTGCCCAGCAACCGACAAGCAAAGGTCAACAGCGAGAAGGCCAGCGGCGTCAGCAGTAATAGAAACAGCATGGTGGAATTATTCATCATCTCACCCCTTCAACGCCGTCAGTTGTTCAACATTCAGCGTGTTGAGCGTGCGGTAGATTTTGCGCGCCAGCACGGCCATCACGATCACCGCAAAAATGGCATCGGTGGCGATGCCAATCTCCACCAGCTCCGGCGCGCGATTCGCCAGCAGCGCCAGCGTCAGGTGCGATCCGTTTTCCATCAGGCAGTAGCCAAACACCTGTTTGAGGATGTTGCGTTGGGTGACGATACACAGCAGGCCGAGCATAAAATGCCCCAGCGATACCGCCAGCGCCGGTTTCAGCGAGGCCAACAATGGCACCTGCACCGGCTCCACCACAAACCAGCACAGCAGCACGATCACCGCCGCAGCCAGCATCAGCATCACCGGGCCGATCAGGCTGCCGTTCGCCGAGGGATCGTCCATTTTGCGAAAGGCATAGGCCATGATCACCGGCACCAGCACCACCTTGGTGATAAAGGCGCTGATCGCCCACAGCGTGAGCTGGTGGGCGCCCAGGGTTTGCCCTAGCGTAAAGAAGATCAGCACCAGTAGCAGCGACTGCAAGGCATAGAGCCAGCACGAGGCCACGGGCCGTTTGGCGCCAATCACCAGCAGCGAGGTGACCATCATCAGCCCCGCGAGGTTATTGACGATCAGTGAACCAGTCATAATCAACTCCCTTATCCAAGCCAGGCGACGGCAATCACGCTGGAACCTACCGACATCGCGATCAGAATCACTAGCACCACGCTCATCACCAGCGGCAGCGGAGCGGCCTGTGCCACCTCATCACTGGGTTTGCCGGGAATAACGCGCCCAAACCAATAGATGAACCAGGCAAAGCTGGCGACCGACTCGATCAGCACCAGTACCATCAGCGGCGTCATCAGCCAGAACTCGCGCGACAGTGCAAAACCGGCGGCAAAAATCGGGAACTTGCTGAAGAAGCCGTTAAACGGCGGCACCCCGGTGATCGCCAGCGCGGCCACGCAGAATCCTACGCCCAGCAGCGGCATCTTGTTCATCACGCCCTGCAAGCGGGGCAGCATCCGGGTGCCGCAGCTGTAGCTCAGTGCTCCGGCCACCAGGAAGAACAGGCTCTTGGCAAACGCGTGGTTAAAGATGTAGGCCACGCCGCCAAGAAAGGCGGTTTTAGAGCCAAAGATGGAAATGGATAACGCCAGGAAGATATAGGAGAGCTGGGTGATGGTGGACCAGGCCAGCAGGCGCTTCATATCCTTTTGCGGCAGGTACATCAGGAAACCGTAAATCAGGGTGATAGTCGCCATGACGATGCCGACCCAGCCGATAATATGCGGCACAGAGTCCGCAGAAAGGATGGCGCGGGCATAGATGTAGACGCCCACTTTCACCATAGAGGCGGCGTGCAGATAGGCGCTCACCGGGGTAGGGGCTTCCATGGCATCGGGTAGCCAGGCCTGCAACGGAAGCTGGGCCGATTTCCCCCAGGCCGCGAACAGGATGCCACCAAATACGACCAGGCTGGCCGTACCGTTGAGCTGCGCAATGGCGCTCAGAGCGAAGGTGCCGGTATTGAGGAACAGCGTCGCTGCCGCCAGGTATAAGCCGATTGAGGCAATATGGGTGATTAGCAGGGCCTTCATGGCCGAGCGCTGTGCTTTCGGCGTCTGGTAGTAGCTAATCAGCCCCCAGGAACAGCCGCCGGTGATCTCGAAGAACAGCAACTGCCCCAGAATGGTGGAGGACATTACCAGCCCGGCCATCGCGCCGATAAAGATCAGCAGAAAAGCGTAATAGCGGTTGCTGCCCTCATGGGGATGTTCGCGGTTGGCCGTGGTGAGGTAACCGGTGGAATACAGGCTGACCAGCAGGCCAAGAAACACCACCGCGAAGACAATCAGCGTGCTGATGCGGTCGATGATAAAACCGAACAGCGCCACGTTGCCGTATTGCAGCAGCGTGATGGTCGTATCCGCCTTGCCATGGGCCAGGAATAACCAACCGATAATTACCGTCCCCAGCGTGGCCAGCAGCGCAAACAGGGTACAGATCCACTTGGCCATCCGTTGCGGCACACAGGCCGTCAGCAGCGCGCCGATAAACGGCAGCAACAGCGTGGCGAGGGCGGTATATTGCAAACAGAGCGTATTTTCCATAATGGGTTTCCTGGCGGCTACAGACCGGTTAGATAAAAGACAAAGGCCAGCGCCGCTACGCCAAAACCGAGCCAGGTAACGTGATGCGTCAACAAGAACCGCCCACGCGCCAAGGTATTTTCAACAATGGAGGCGATGACAAACACCGCCAGCAGTTTGGCCAGCATGATGACTGCCGCCAGCGCCAGCGCGGGCACCGTCAGTTCCACCGCCTTGCCAAAGGGAATAAACACCGCCAGGAACAGCTCGGCCACTACCACCTGCTTGAGACCTATCCCCCATTTCACCAGCGCCAGGCCGGAGCCGGAGTATTCGGTCAGCGGCCCTTCCTGAAGTTCCTGTTCCGCCTCTGCCACGTCGAAGGGGATTTTGCCCATTTCGATAAACGCGGCGAAACCGCAGGCCAGCATGGCCAGCAGGGTGGCCGTTGGAGAACTCCATCCTTCGGTCAGGGTGACGCTGATGGTGCCGATATTGGTGGAACCGGCAATCAACGCCACCACCAATAACGCCAGGATCAGCGTAGGTTCTACCAATACGCCCAGCGTCAGTTCGCGGCTGGCCCCGATCCCGGCAAACGGGCTACCGGTATCCAGACCAGACAGCGAGAAGAAGAAGCGAAACAGTGCGAACAGATAGAGCAGGGTGATCAAGTCTCCCGCACCGGCAAACGGCGACGTCCGCGTGACGATGGGCAGCGTCATCGCCACCAGCAACATGCTGCTCAGCAGTACATAAGGCATCACGCGGAAGATGGCGCCCGACTGCGCCGGAGCCACCTCCTGGCGCTTGAACAGCTTGCCCATATCGCGGTAGTCCTGCCAAATGCCGGGGCCACGGCGCGAGTGCATCCGGGCGCGGATTTGGCGGGAGATCCCGGTGAACAGCGGCGCGAGCGCCAGCATTATCAGCGCCTGCATCAGCGCGAAGAGTCCCATCATTAACGACGGTGTTTCCTGCATCGACATGCTATTTCTCCCTTAAACCGCGACAAGCAACAGCAGGATCACCAAGGCGATCACCACATACAGGCAATAGAAGCGGAAGTCACCGCTCTGCATGCCCTGCAACCGCACCCCCAGGCGTTGAGAGGCCTTGACCAGCGGATGGATGATCCAGTCATCCCAGAACGGCTCGGCGCGGGTTGCCCCTGCGGTTGTCTGTTCCAGTGCTCGCGCTAATGCCGGAGTTGGATCGAGCTGCTTGCGCAGACGGTATAGCGAGGCAAACATGGCGCGCAGTGGCTGGGTAAAGCCCCCGGCGGATACCGCCATCGCCTGCTCCCAGTTGTAGCCGCAGGCCCAAGGGTCGCCACGGCGGCGGAAGTTAGACTGATTGCTTTTCAGCAGGAGATACACCGCCAATGGGATCAGCGGCAGAGCGAGCAGCAGGATAAAGGTCAATGCTGGTGACAGCATGGCTTGGCTGGCCAGTTGCGGCACCAGCATGGAACCTTGCACGACGGTGACGTCATGAGTGCCAACCTGCGTCATGGCAACCTGCGCCAACACAGGTGCGACCACGCTGGCTCCCACGCCGAGCAGTACGCACAGCAGGGCCAACAACAGCATGGAGACCGTCATCTGCCATGGCACTTCGCGAGCCTGCACCGCTTTTTCACTGCGCGGGCCGCCGCAGAAGCTGACGCCGTAGACCTTGACGAAACACATCGCCGCCAGCGCCCCGGTGATCGCCAGCATCACCATGGCAATCGGGCCGCTGAGACGCATCACAAAGTTGCCGTCGTGGCTCATGGAAAACAGCGATTGGTAGGTGTACCACTCGCTGATAAAACCGTTCAGTGGCGGCAGGGCGGAGATCGACATACAGCCGATCAGGAATGCCAGCCCAGTGAGCGGCATCAGCTTCGCCAGGCCGCCCATTTGTTCCATATCGCGGGTATGTACACGCCAAATCACGGCACCAGCACCCAGGAACAGCAAACCTTTAAACACCGCATGGTTGAGCAGGTGATACAGCGCGCCGAGTAGGCCCAACGCCGCCATCACCGGGTGTCCGCTAGCCATACCGACCATCGCCACGCCCACGCCCATTAAAATGATGCCGATGTTCTCCACCGTGTGCCAGGCCAGCAGGCGTTTGATATCGTGCTCGGCCAACGCATACAGCACTCCCAACACCGCAGACACCGCGCCGAAGGCTAGTACCACGATGCCCCACCACATTTCGGTGGCCCCCAGCAGATCGATCCCGACCTTGATGATGCCGAAGATGCCGATCTTCACCATCACGCCGGACATCAGCGCTGAAGCATGGGAAGGGGCAGCCGGGTGGGCGCGTGGTAACCAACTGTGTAGCGGCAGCATCCCCGCTTTGGCCCCAAAGCCAAAGAAGGCCAGCAGGAACACCACCGACGCCATCCAAGGGGAAAGCGACAGCGAACGGAAGGAATCAAAGTCCAGGCTGCCGCTCTGCCGCCACATCAGGAAGAAGGCGATCATGATCAGCACCGAACCGGCGTGGGCGATAAAGAAGTACAGCAAACCGGCGCTGATGGATTCGTCATCCTGATCGGCGATCACCAGGAACCAGGAGGCCAGCGACATCATTTCGAACAGGATAATGAAGTAGAACGCATTATCCATCACCACCAGCCCGACCATCGAGGCGATAAACAGGTTCATAAAGAACCCCATGCTCGCGGCGCCTTTGCCGCGATACTCCTGCACATAGGCGATGGAATACAACGCGCAAACGGTGACCAGCAGCGAAATCACTACCAGCATAAAGGCCGCCAGCGAGTCCATGCGCACCACAAAGGCGGCAAACGAGAACAGGCCAGGGGTAGAGAAGGTGAGGGTTTGCCCGCTTAACAGGACCGGGACGGCGCTGCACAACCCTAACAGGCCACCCATTATCGCGCTGATGCCCGCCAGCAAAATGGCGAGGCGCTCCCGGCGAAACAGCAGCAGTGATAACACGCCACCGGCGACATACATCACCAAGGCCCAAAACAGTAGAGTGAGAGAGTCCATGATTATTTCTGCCCCCTGACGAGAGAAGGAGAGGATGGCCAGCCGATCGCGACCTGGCCGGCTCGCGCCAAACGCCGGGCCTGCGCTTCCTGCTCAAGCTGCTGCTCATCGATGATATGCAGGGCATTGGTTGGGCAGATGCGCACGCATTCTGGCCCATCGGCGAGGAAGGCGCAGAGATCGCACTTCACCGCTACCGTTTTGATCCCGGCATTCCAGGACAGATAGGGCGATTGGTTTGCGGGGCTGGTTGGCACGTCGGGCAGCAGTTCTGCCGGGACGTACTGCTCAAACATCGACGGGATATTGACTGGCCCGCTGCCCGCCGGCGTAATTGCACCGAACGGGCAGGCCAGGCCACATAGCTTGCAGCCAATGCACAGGGTCTCATTCAGCTCTATGGCATGCTCGCCGTGCGTGATGGCATTGACCGGGCAAACGCGCGCACAAGGGGCGTCTTCACATTGGCGGCAAAGTATCGGCGCCGTTTGTTCTCCGACCCGGGTCACCGTCAGCCTGGGATGCGACTGTAGTCCTTCGGCCTTATGCACCTCGGTACAGGCAGCCATGCAGGTATTGCATCCGATACAGTGTTGAGGCTCCGCAATAACAAAGCGGTTCATGGCCGTTCCTCCGACAGAAAGCGGTTCATGCTTATATCGCCAACGACAGTGGATTGAGGGCGGCGCGGCGGCGTTTCTCTGCGTTCATTTTTTGCAGTAGCTGTTGGTCCACACAGAGCAACGCATCGGTGGGGCAAAACTCCATACAGGCCGGGCCATTGGCACGTCCGGTGCAGAGATCGCACTTGTGCGCTTCCGCCTTCTCGGCGGTGGGGAACATCAAGGCATTACCCTGATGGGCCACCGGGCGGGTGACCACTTCCATCACTCCGTATGGGCAAGCCATGACGCAGGCTTTACAGCCGATGCAACGCTCCTGCGTGACCTTGACCATGCCGTCGCTCTGGCTGATGGCCCCGTTGGGACAAACGCTGGCGCAGGGGGCATCATCACACTGACGACACAGCACCACGGTGCTGACATTGCCGCCTTTCAGCAGATGCAGGCGAGGCGTGAAGTTGGCGGCATCCAGCGCCGAGACAT
Organism: Serratia sp. JSRIV004; assembly: GCF_019968705.1. Classification (NCBI taxonomy): domain Bacteria; kingdom Pseudomonadati; phylum Pseudomonadota; class Gammaproteobacteria; order Enterobacterales; family Yersiniaceae; genus Serratia; species Serratia sp. JSRIV004. The sequence continues at coordinate 2,466,170 of NZ_CP074140.1, forward strand.
CCTGGTTTTGGCTATGGGCCACTACGCAGGCGATCTCACAAGTACGGCAGCCGATGCATTTTTGCGGATCGGCCATGATAAACCTGTTCATCAGTCACTCCTGATTACCTTCCATCGTTAAACCCCAGGCGGCGAGCCTGTAGGTCTGTGCTGCCGTTAGCTATACACAAAACGTGCCAAGCCTAATAAATTGATATAAAACAGTTGGTTGTGATTTTATGTGTCGCGCATGAACGGCGGATGGGCATAAACGACGAAGCGGGAGGGGATATTCGTCACGTTCCGCCAGGGTTGGCGTCGTCACTTCGTCATTTTTGTCGAAATCGGTAGCAAAAATGACGGTTTGCCCCTCACCCCAACCCTCTCCCACGGGGAGAGGGAGCCGATCGGCGTTGTCGATAAGTGCGGGAATAAAGTTGCGGCTTGTTAAGTCAATTTTCCTGTGGAGGGGGAGTTAAATTGGCGCTGTGGTCGATCACGGGACTTAATTTGCGTCTCGGACTGTCCCCTCTCTTAGGGGAGAGAGAGCTGATAACCCCTACTCTGTTGGGAGAAGGGCTGTCATATCAGCAACCTCGGTCGCCCCCTTTAGCGAAGGTGAGTCAGCCGGTGCTTATGAAGGATCACTATACTTTCAGCCCAACTCGATCGGTTCCCTCTCCCTGTGGGAGAGGGTTAGGGTGAGGGGCCATGGGATCACCTTGGCACCGTAATTGCACTAGCTGAAGCATCGGTGATTAATCGCCGAACAACGGAGCCCAGATGCATGAAATAACCCTGTGCCATCATGCGATGGAAATGATGCAGCAACATGCCCGGCAACATCAGGCCCGGCGCATTACCGCCGTCTGGTTTGAGATCGGCGCATTCTCCTGCGTGGAGGCGGAGTCGCTGAGGTTCTGCTTCGACATGGTTTGTCGCGGCACCTTGGCCGAAGGCTGCGAGTTATATCTGCTCGAACAACAGGCACAGTGCTGGTGTCACGACTGCCGGGCGGATGTCCAGTTGCTGGTTCCCCAGGTCCTGGTCTGCCCGCAATGCGGCGGGCGCAACCTGCGGGTGCAGGCGGATGACGGCTTGCAACTCAAGCGCCTGGAAATTGAATAACCAAGAGGAAAAGGCATGTGTATAGGCATTCCCGGTAAGGTTGTGGCGCTGGACGCAAACCAACCCCAGCACGCCTGGGTTGACGTCTGCGGTGTGCAACGAGAAGTGAATATTGCCCTGGTGTGTCAGGACGATGAACCGCCAGAAGCGCTTATCGGTAGCTGGGTGTTGATCCATGTTGGCTTTGCCATGAGCCGCCTGGATGAGCACGAAGCACAGGAAACCTTGTCGGCACTGCAGGCTATGGGGGAAGTGGAGCAGGATGTTGCGTTGTTCCTGGCAGGTGAGACCGAGCAGGAACGGAGATAAATTGTGCTATCCCCGGCAAATGATATTCCTGTTGCGGTGTTTTGTTGATCCGGTCGGGAGAAATTACCATTAACAAACCTTACTCTTTGTGGGGATGTTCGCTGGCAATAATCTTCGTGACTCAGACAAGTGATAAACCATGTCGACTGTACGCTTAGAACAACAAGACCTGCTCGAAATTACGCGCATGCTGCTCGGGCAGCATAATTTCATCGATCTGTTACTGCAATTGCGTCAGGTATTGCAGCGCATGCAATTGGCCGACAGCGTCGCGTTGGTGCTATTTGATCCGCACAGTGAACGGGTGAGTTTTCACGGGCTGGATCAAGCGCTGCAGTCGGTAAACTATCAGGACGAAACGTTGCTGGCGAATGGCCCGGTGAGCCGCTTTCAACACAGCTCGTTACCCCAACGCTGGCAGGCTGATGAGCTGCACGATCGCTATCCGCAAATCCGCGCCCTGAAGTTGCATCCTCCCTTCAACCAATACTGTTTGATGCCGCTACATGCGGGCGGGCGGCCGCTCGGTGGCTGTGAATTACTGCGTAGCGGAAGCGAGCCGTTCAGCGATGCCAGCCTGGTGCAGTTGCAAACGCTGATGGAAGTGGTGGCGCTGGCCACGCAGCAGATCGTTTTGTTGGAAAACGCGCAACGGCAACAGCACCAGCTGCGTCATGAGCTGGATGACTATCGTATCTTGGTGGATGTCACCAATGCGGTGCTGTCAAAGCTGGATCTGGATGATGTCATGGGGGAGATCTCGGAGAAAATTCACCACTTTTTCAACAGTGACGCCATCAGTATCGTATTACGCAGTAACCACGCCGATCAGCTCACCATCTACTCCACCCACTATCTGAACAACAATACTGCCGAACGCCAACAGTACAACGTGGCATTGGCTGGCACCTTAACCGAACGGGTGATGCGCAGCGGCGAAATGCTGCTGTTGAACCTGAAAAATGCCGAGCAGCTTTCTGGCTATGAACGTCGGCTATTTGATATATCACAGGGTAGGATCGAGGCATTGTGCGTATTGCCACTGATATTCGGCCAAAAGAAGCTGGGGGTGCTGAAGCTGGCGCAATGCCAGGCAGATGGTTTTAACGCGGCCAACTTACGGGTGCTACAACAGATTGCCGAGCGTATTGCCATCGCGGTGGATAATGCGCTGGCCTGCCAGGAGATCAACCGGCTTAAAGAGAGCCTGGTGCATGAAAACCTGTATCTGACCGAGCAGATCAACGTCAATCATCCCGATCTGAGCGAGATTGTCGGGCGCAGCGCGGGGATGTCTGCGGTGCTCAAACAGGTCGAAATCGTGGCTAAAAGCGACTGTTCGGTGCTGATCCTCGGGGAAACGGGCACCGGCAAGGAGCTGATTGCGCGAGCGATCCATAACCTGAGCGAACGACGTGACCAGCGCATGGTGAAAATGAACTGTGCGGTGATGCCTGCGGGCCTGTTGGAGAGCGACCTGTTTGGCCATGAAAAAGGCTCGTTTACCGGGGCCTCGACCCAACGTATGGGCCGCTTTGAACTGGCGGAGAAGGGGACGCTATTCCTCGATGAAGTGGGGGAGATCCCCATTGAGTTGCAACCCAAGCTGCTGCGGGTGTTACAGGAACGGGAGTTTGAACGGGTCGGTGGCAATAAACCGATCTCCGTCGATATCCGTCTGATTGCCGCCACCAACCGGGATTTGCAGCAGATGGTGGCCGATCGTGAATTTCGCAGCGATCTGTTCTATCGTCTGAACGTGTTTCCGATCGTTATTCCACCGCTGCGCGAACGGCCTGAAGATATCCCCCAACTGGTGAAGTTCCTGACCCATAAAATTGCTCGTCGCATGAAGCGCACCATCGACAGTATCCCGGCGCAAACGCTGCGGTTATTAAGCCAGATGCCGTGGCCGGGCAACGTGCGTGAACTGGAGAACGTGATTGAGCGGGCGGTATTGTTGACGCGCGGCTCGGTGCTTGAGCTGCCGCTACCCGAATTGCAGTATTCGCAATCCTCAGGGGGGCCGCCTGTCGCTGCCATGGAAAAGGTATCGCCGGAGGAGGATGAGCGCCAACGGGTGCTCCGCGTGCTGAAAGAAACCAACGGCGTGGTTGCTGGGCCACGCGGGGCTGCACAGCGTCTTGGGCTGAAACGCACTACGCTGCTATCGCGGATGAAGAAGTGGGGCATTTCGGTGAATTGATGGTGAAGGGGGCGCCGCATGCTGCGCCCGTTTTAATCCTATTAACCCCAGGCTCAAAACCCTGGGGTGGGTTGACGAATGATTACTTACGCGCATCCAGCAGTTGAGCGGCGTTCTCGGTGGTCACCACGGTCCATGGCACCGAATAGCGTTTAGCCGTGCCGTTATCCCACTGCATCTGGCCTGCATACTGCTTCCAGATATCCGACTGTGGTTGATAGCTGTCGCCTTTTACCGCGCGCAGCGCTACATCGATAGAACCCTGCATCTGGGCATGAGCATCTTGCAGAATCGACACCATCTCACCAGCCTGTACGGCCCGAATGGCATCAGAGACGCCGTCGACCCCGGCAATCGCAAAGTCTTTCACGTTCAGATTGGCACCCTTGATAGCTTCAATTGCCCCCAAGGCCATTTCGTCATTTTGTGCGATGACGCCGTTAATCTGGCCACGGTGTTTCTGCAACCAGTTTTCCATCAGCGGCAGCGCCTCGGCGCGTGACCAGTTGGCCGTCTTGCGCTCCAGCACCTTGATTTTGCCTGGGCCACATTCGGCAATGGCCTTGTCGTTGCCTTGCCCGCGCTGGATCTCACCGCTGCCGCCTTTTGGCCCTTCGATAATCACCACGTTGCCCTGGCAGTTCATTTTCTGCAGTACCGCTTTGGCTTCCAGATACCCGCCCAGCACGTCGTCAGAGACCACTTCAGAGGTCATCTGATCGGTATTCAAACGGGCGTTGGTGACCACCACCGGGATCTTGGCCTTGTTGGCCATGGTCACCACGTCGATGTTGGCCTCGTAGTCCATCGGGTTAATGATGATGGCGTCGGTCTTGGTCTGAATGGCGGTTTCTGCCTGATTGTTCTGCACCATCGGGTCGTAGCGGCCGTCGTAAACGGTGAGCTGTACGTTGCCATTTTTAACCTCAGGATGCTCTTTCGCCGCCTTCTCCATCAGTTGGACAAATTCGGCCTTCATGCCGTACATCAACACGGCGATTTTCACCGGGGCGGCCTGGGCCAGCGTTGAGGTCCCCAGCAGCAGGCCGGAGGTGAGCAACGCAATTTTGGTCATCTTGTTCATGGTGACTCCTGGTTATAGGGGTTTTGTTGTTATGAGGTAAGTTAGTCACGCTGTTGTTTGCGTGACGGGTCGAGCAACACGGCGACAACAATCAATGCGCCCTTGATGATCTGCTGGTAATAGGACTGCACACCGAGCAAATCGAGGCCGTTATTCATCACGCCGATAATCAATACGCCGAACAGGGTGCCAACCAAGGTGCCGACGCCGCCAGCCATACTGGTGCCGCCAATGACCACGGCGGCAATGGCGTCCAACTCGTAGGCGCTACCAGCGTTGGTTTGTGCCGAACCGGTACGTGCCGTAAGGATCAAACCGGCGATCCCCGCCAGGGCAGCACACAGGGTGTAGACCAACACCTTGATTTGTATCACGCTGATGCCCGAGGTGCGGGCGCTCTTCTGGTTGCCCCCCACGGCATACACATGGCGGCCGAAGATGGTTTTATTGAGCAGGATCCAGGCGAGCACAAACAGGGCGGTAAAAATAATCACCGGCACCGGGATGCCCAGCACATAGCCATTACCTAACCAGCGGAAATCGCTGTTGAGTTGCGAAACCGGGTTACCGTCGGTGGTCAGCAGCGCCAGGCCACGGGCGGCGGAAAGCATCCCCATGGTGACGATGAAAGGCTGCAAGCGGTAGCGGGCCAGAATGGTGCCGTTGATCAGCCCGCAGACGATGCCGATGCCCAGGGCGACAATCAGCGGCACCATCACGGCATGCGCGGTATCGCCGATCGACAGCCCGCTGTTGGTGGTGGCAAAGCGGGCGGCGACGATGCCGCTCAGCGCCAAGACCGAGCCTACGGAAAGATCGACCCCGGCGGTAATAATCACAAAGGTCATGCCGATGGCCAGAATGCCGTTAATCGAGATCTGGCGCAGAACGATCAGCATGTTCTCATCGCTCAAGAAGTAATTGCTGCTCCAGGCACCTTGCGCCACCTGAACTTCGCCAATCACCGTGACGATCAGACACAACACGAAGAAGGCGATAATAATGCCGTATTTGTGCAGATGCCGTTTATTTTGCGTAAAAAAAGCCAACCCGGGCGTTAATGAGTGGGTGCCATTCATAGTAAGTTCTCTTTAAAATAATGAGTTGATTGCCTGGCTATACGGCCAGTTTCATTAGTTCCGCCTGCGTGGCGTTTTTAGTCGATAATTCACCGGCGAGCATGCCGTTACGAAACACCAGAATGCGGTCACTCATACCGATAATTTCTGACAGCTCGGAAGACACCATGATGATCGCTTTATCCTTCAGCGCGAATTCGGACATAAAGCGGTAGATCTCTTTTTTGGCCCCCACGTCAATGCCGCGTGTCGGCTCATCGAGCAGCATGATTTGCGGATCGAGCAAGGCCCAACGCCCCAATACCACCTTCTGCTGGTTGCCGCCGCTCAGGTTGCCGACGATATGGTCGGCATCGGGGGTTTTGATGTTGAAGCGCTGGATCATGTCGTTGGCGCGCTGCTGTTCCTGGCTCGGGTTAATCATACCCAGTTGGCTGATGGCACCCAGCGAAGCCACGTTGATATTTTCTTTAACCGAGCGGCACAGCACCAGGCCGGTATCCTTGCGGTCTTCCGTCACATAGGCCAGACCGCTGTTGATTGATTCTTGTGGTGAATGCTTGGCGAGCTGACGATCGCCGATCTGGATGGTGCCGCTGTCCGCGTGCTGAATGCCAAAGATCAGATCGAGGAACTCACTGCGCCCGGACCCCACCAGCCCGTAAATCCCCAGGATCTCGCCGCGTTTTAACGTCAGGCTGATGTCGCGGATCTTGTTGCCCCAGCACAGGTTCTGCACCTCCATCATCACTTCATCACCGGGCTGATTGAATTTGGCAAACTCGCTTTCGAACTCGCCGCCAATGATGTGCTCAATCAGCTGCTCGCGGGTGATATCTTGCAACAAACCTTCATGGATATAGCTGCCGTCACGGAAAATGGTGTAGCTGTCGGCAATCTGGAAAATCTCGGACAGACGGTGCGAGACGTAAATGATGCCTTTGCCCTTGGTGGCCAGCCGGGTGATCGCCTGGAAGATTTTCTGCACGTCCTCCTCGCCGATGGCCGACGTAGGCTCATCCATGATGATGATGTCGGCATCGGAGTGGGAGAGGGCCTTGGCGATCTCCACCAACTGCTGTTCCGCCACGCTGAGGTTGCGCATTTTTTCCGTCGGCGACAGGGCAAAATGCAGGTCCTGCAACAGCGCAGCGGTCTGCTGGTTCATGGTTTTGAAATCGACAAAGCCCAGGCGGCGGGGTTCGCGCCCCAGCCAGATGTTTTCGGCAACCGTCAGATCGGGGATGGCGCTCAGCTCTTGTTGCACGATAGCGATGCCAGCCGCCAGCGCCTCTTTCGGATGAGCAAATTCACAGCGTTGGCCATTGACGAAAATATCGCCGCTGTCGGGCTGGATAAAGCCCATCAGGATGCTGAGAAAGGTGGACTTCCCCGCACCATTGCCGCCGCACAGCGCATGGATCGATCCTTTGCGCAGGCAGAATTCGGCATTTTTCAGCGCGACGACGGAGCCAAACGACTTCCTCACGCCGGTGACCTCCAGCAAGTAGGCCGGGGCTTTGGTCTGGGGATCGCGTGTCATAGCTTCACCTCGGGATACTCTTTTTGCAGTAGGTTCAGGTAACCGGCATACAGATCGGCATATTGCCGCTGGCGCTGCGGATCCGGCATCACGCGGGTCTCTTCATCCAGCCGGACAAAGCGCTGGCATAGCCTGGTTAACTCTTCTGAGGCCAACAGCTCGGGTTGGGTCGCCAGACTGTCACACCACATGGCCTGAATGGCAGCACCCAGCGCAGCGGTTTCCTTTTCTGCCAGACACACCACCGGGCAGTTCATCACGTCGGCGACGATCTGCCGCCAGCAAGCGCTGCGAGCGCCGCCGCCGGTGAGGCGAATTTCGCTGGTGGAAATACCCTGCTGCTGGAACAGGTCGAGGCCGTAGCGTAGGCCATAGGTAGCGCTTTCTACCACGGCCCGGCACAGGTTGGCCCCGGTAAAGTTGTCACTGTCCAGGTTATGCAGGCTGGCCTTGGCTGCGGGCAGTTGCGGAACGCGTTCGCCGTTGAAAAACGGCAGCATCATCACGCCTGCCGCTCCGGGTTCGGTGGCGGCAAGGGCCTGATTAAATCCGGCTATGTCCTGGTGCAACAGACGCTGTACCGAGGTGCTGGCAGAGGTGACGTTCATAGTGCAAATCAGCGGCAGCCAGCCGTTGCTGCTGGAGCAGAAACCGGCAATCGCTTCAGAATGGCTGACCACCGGCCGATCGGCATAGGCAAACAGCGTTCCGGAGGTGCCGAGGCTCATCGTCACGATGCCGGAGCGAATATTACCGGTGCCGATTGCCGCCATCATGTTGTCGCCGCCGCCGCTGGCCACCCGGACATTAGGTTGCAGACCCAGCAGCGCCGCCACTTCCGGGCGCAGATAGCCAACGCTTTGCTCGGCGTTGATCAGGCGAGGCAGGGCATTCCACAGCAGGCCGCTATCGTCGATCAGCGCTACGGCATCGCGATCCCAGCAGCGCTGACGAATGTCAAACAGCCCGCTGCCGGAGGCATCGCCAAATTCCGCCACCCGTTCCCCGGTCAGCCAGAAGTTGAGATAGTCATGCGGTAACAGCACCGTTTTCAACCGTGCCCACAGCTGTGGATGTTGCTGCTTGAACCACAGGATCTTGGACGCGGTATAGCCCGCCGCTACCATCAGCCCCAGCTTCTGCAGGGAACCTTTGATGCCACCCAGGCCTGCCAGCAGAACGTCGTTTTCCCGCTTGGTAGCGGTGTCACACCATAGTTTTACCGCGTGCAGCACTTCGCCTTGCTCATCCAGAGCAACGAAGCCGTGCTGCTGGCCGGAAACCGACAGGGCGACAATCGCCGCTGGATCAATGCTGGCGCTGTCGATCGCCTGACGAAACGCCAGCAGCAATGCCTCAATCCACCACTCGGCCAACTGCTCACGGCGCCCGGAAGAGTCGCTGATCATCTCATGCGGCGCACTGCCTTCGCCCACGATGGTGCCGGATGTGCCATCGACAATCACCACCTTGGTGCCTTGTGTGCCACAGTCGATGCCTGCATAGAGCGCCATGAGTTACTCCATTTCCAACATGATTTTGATGTCAGTTGGATGACCCGCCGCCGCGCGTTCAAAGGCCGCCACGCTGTCCTTGAACTTGAAGCTTTGCGAGATCAGCGGCTGTACCCGCAACTTGCCGGAGCTGAGCAAACGCAGGGTGCGCGGATACATGTTGGCATAGCGGAAAATGGTCTTGAAGGTGACCTCTTTGGCCTGGGCGGCCACGATGTCCATTGGTGCGGCGTCAATTGGCATGCCGACCAGTACCGCAGTGCCGCCGGGAGCAATATGCTCGCTGACGCCGCCGATGGCCGGTTTGGCTCCGCTGCATTCGAACACGATGTCGACGCCGTTGCCGCTGGTCAACTCGGCGACCTTTTGCGCCAGGTTGCCGGTTTTGATATTGACCGCGTGCAGCCCCTCATAATTGGCGGCCACCTGCAACTTCTCTGCAAACAGATCGCAGATGATCACATCTGAGCAGCCACCGGCCAACGCCGCCAGAGCGGTCACCACGCCGATGGGGCCAGCACCAATCACCAGCGCGATATCACCCGGCTTGATCGCAGCCTTGGTGGCGGCGTGCATCCCGATGGCCAGGGGTTCCACCATGGCACCTTCGGCAAAGCTGACGTTGTCCGGCAGTTTGAAGGTGAAGGCGGCAGGGTGGATGACGCTCTCTCTCAGGCAGCCGTGGATCGGCGGCGTGGCCCAGAAGCGAACGGCTGGATCCAGATTGTATATCCCTGCACGGGATTGCTGTGATTGCAGATCGGGAATGCCAGGCTCCATGCAAACCCGATCGCCAACCTGTAGATGGCGAACGTTTTTGCCAATCGCCATGACGACGCCGGCAGCCTCATGGCCGAGCACCATCGGGGCGTTAACCACGAACGGCCCGATACGGCCATGCTGATAGTAATGCACATCGCTGCCGCAAATACCGACGGAATGGATCTTGACCTGTACATCGTTTTCGCCAAGGACTTCATCAAACTGACAATCCTGGATGCTGATTTTACCGGGTTTTTCTAGCACTAATGCTTGCATGGTTATCATCCTTTCGTATCATTTTTATGGTATCGATATCATTTTCAATGAGCAGGATAGTAAGCGCGGACGGGCTAAAAATGTGTGATGTTGGTTGTGTTTTTTGCTTTTGTGTTAAAAGTTGTTGGTTTAATGATGTCAAATAGTCGTGAAGATCACATTTATTGGCGTGCGATGTTAACTATGATGGTATCGATATCATTAACGTTAACGAGGACATCATGCAGCGACCTATCGATGCGCTAGAAAGAACCCAAACCTTGCTTGCAGGCTGTGGCATACGGTTGACCGACGTGGAAAAACGGGAGATCGAGCTGACGGATTTCGGCCTGGCCGATTACCCGCGCTCGGGGTTACAGCTACTGACTTACATTAACACCCCGCGCTACTGCGCCAAGGAGTTGGTGCTATTCCCACACCAAACCTGCCCGGAGCATCTCCATCCGCCGTTTGATGATACTCCGGGCAAACAGGAAACGTTCCGCTGCCGCTGGGGTGAGGTTTATCTGTTTGTGGATGATGATGCCCTGACCTTGAACACCGAGCGGGGGAGCCCAGTCTGTCAACCTCCAGCCGGGTTCGAACAGTGGTATACCTGCCAGCGTTATATTTTGTTGCGCGCGGGAGAACAATATACAATCAAGCCTAATACCAGACACTGGTTCCAGGCAGGTAAGCTTGGTGCGGTGGTTTCTGAGTTTTCATCGCAAAGCCGTGATGATCTAGATGTTTTTACCGATCCCAACGTCCGGCGCGTCGGTTGATGCTGCAGTGATGAGAGTATTTACATAAGAGGTGATAATCCTTGATCACCTTGCCATGGTACAAAATGAGATGTTCCAACCAGGAGTCACACTTGGCGGCCGATCGACCACTGAAAGCGACGCTAGAGAGCGTCGCAGCGCTTGCAAATGTCAGCAAAATTACCGTATCCCGCGCGTTCTCTCAGCCGGACAAAGTCCACCCCGATACGCTCGATCGCATCCTCAAGACGGCGGAGAGTCTGGGGTATGTGATGAACACCGCCGCACGCAATCTGCGGGCTAAAGCAAGCAAAACGATCGGCATCGTCAACCCTGATATGGCCAACCCGTTTTTTGGCGCGCTCACCCGGCTGATGACGCTGGAGGCGCAGAAAGCGGGCTACGATACGCTGGTGTTTGACTCTTATGAGTCGCAGGAAAATGAAAACCGCATTATCGACAAGCTGATTGGCTACAACGTGGATGCCATCATTTTATCGGTGATCTCATCGGACCGAAACTATACGCCCGGCTACCTGAAAAACCTGGAAAGGCTCGGCATCCCGGTGGTGCTGGTCGATCGGGAACTGGATGGGGCGTTTTGCAGCGGCGTGTATATCGACAATCTGGACTGCGGTTTACAGGCGGGGCGTTATCTGCTGGAGCAGAACAGCCAAAAGGTGGTGGTGGTTTCCGGGCCAGAGGATTCCAACGTGGCCAAAGAGCGGGTTACCGGGCTGATTGCTGCGCTGCAAGGCAAGGTGGCGAGCCTGGAGATTATCCATGCGGATTTCTATATGGATGCCGCCTTGCGCGTGACCAACGAGTATCTCGATCGCCAGCCGCCGCCGGACTATTTTGTCGGCTGCAATAACCAGATCTCGCTAGGTATCATCAAATCCTGTGTCGATCACCGTTTGGCGCTGATGAAAGACGTCTCGCTGTTCGGTATTGATGAAGTCTCTAATGCGGCAATTTACGGTTTTAATTTCCCCTGTATTTCCCACGATCTGCATGAAATCGCCTGGCAGGCGTTGGGGTTGGCTATCCGCCGGGCCGTCGATCACCATATTAAACCGGGTAAAGTCATTGTCAGAGGCAAGCTGATTGGCGGCTAGCCGCTGGCCATCGAGCTTGGTGGTAGGCGGAAATAAAAACAGCCAATCTTTCGATTGGCTGCTTGGGTGAAGCTAAGGCTGGCCTTAGGCTTCGATTGGGGCACGCCAGTCGTCAGAACCCGAAGTCCCGGCGGTGGTGTGTTCCCAAGTGATTTTACGGTATGCCAGTGAAACGCGAACCAGTTGAGTGAACTCAGCCTTGGTTGGATCCTGGCAGTGTGGCATTTTGCAGTCGATATCGATGATGGTGGCATCTTCCAGTTTGGTGGTAAAGAAGTGCTCTTGTTTACCTTCGATCGAGGTGCGGTACCATTTCAATTCAACCGTTGGCAGCATTTCGCCAGAGGCCAATGCGTTATACAGCAATGGAACAGCTTTGTTATAAGCCACAGTGAAGCGGAATGGCTTATGTGCACGCTGCCCTGATGGCTGGCCAGACTGCGGATCGGTTGGTACGGTAACGATATGTTCAAATTCCTGAACCAGCATCTGGTCTTCGTGGCCTTGAACAAAGATGTTACCGACAGATTCAGCGGTAAATGCGCTGGCGGTAATATTACCTTGGGTTTTCCCTGTGATAGAGATATAAGCTGGAGTTGGCATCTTAAAGATCCTTGTCAGTTAGCTTGGTATTAACTCAATGCTAGTCACACCGACTAGCCGATATTAATCGACCTCGAATGTCACTTGCCCCACTTCTCACTTCGGCCATCACTATAATCGGGACTTTCCCTAGTGCCAAGCCACTCACAAATTTGCAATGTTTATTGGTATCGTTAATGGGATAAAAAATTATAATATTTGCATTATTGGTGTTTTATGCTGGTTTAAATATTGATGATAGTTATGGTTTGTGTCGTTACCATAATTAAAATAATTACATTGTTTTTTAAGTTGTTGTTTTAAATGAATTTATAAATTTTTGTGAAATTATTTTTTATGATCATAAGCCGAAAGTTGCTCTTGCCAGGTGATAAATTATTAGGAAGCTTAGTAAAGAAAAATTTATGGACTTTTACCTGTCAGATCGAGGACGATACATTCAGTGAAGCTATGCTAATGCAGGAAATGTCCAGCTTCGTCGGAAGCCGTAAACTGATTTTTCGGGCTTTTTGATATTATTTAGGATAATTCGCAGGCTTTTGCGGAATATGGGAAAATTCCCATATTTACGTGCGAAATAGGATTACTCCTGGACCTCAGTGCGACATAAACGAAGGTATTTAGTTTTACGGTGATAGATTTGCTATCTGAATGGATGGTGCTAACTCTATTAGCATGGATGATATCTGAATGTCATTTTCCGGTGCTCATTCAACAAACATTAGCTGGTATTCCCTTATTGTGACTAAAAGGACGAGTGATGAGTAAGAATAATCAAAGCAGTGTTGCCCCCAAGGAAAGGATCAACATTAAGTACGTTCCTAATACGGGCGATCAAACCTCTGAAATTGAACTGCCACTGAACCTGATGGTGGTTGGCGATCTCAAGGGGGTTCGTGAAGACACCCCGATTGAAGAACGTCAGGTCGTTTCCGTCAGCAAGAACAACTTCAACGCGGTGATGAACGAAGCCAATATCAACCTTTCGTTCACTGTACCCAATCACCTGGAAGGTGAGGGGAAAGAAGAGATGCCGGTCACATTGGCGATCAATTCCCTCGACGATTTCTCACCGGACAACGTGGCGAAAAACGTCCCCGAACTGAAAAAAATTCTGGAACTGCGGGAAGCGCTGGTCGCCCTGAAAGGGCCTCTGGGTAACATTCCTGCCTTCCGTTCTCGTCTGCAAGATCTCCTAGGCAATGAAGAAATGCGTGAGCAGTTGCTAAAGGAATTGGACATTCTTAATCAGAAATAATTGAGACGGAAAGAGGGAATTTAACGTATGTCTTTACATGAAGAAAATGCGGTTTTAGCTGCCGAGCCTACCAGTACCACTTTCCTGCTAGACGAGATCATGTCTCAGACCCGCATGATGCCGGGTAATGATGGCTATGACGTCGCCAAACAGGGCGTTGCTGCATTTATCAGCAGCATTTTGGACACCGGCACCAACGAAGAGCCGATCAACAAGCTGTTGGTCGACAGAATGATCATCGAGCTGGATAAAAAGCTCAGTGCTCAGATGGACGAAATTCTGCATGCCAAAGAATTCCGCGAAATCGAATCCTCCTGGCGTTCACTGAAGCTGCTGGTGGATCGCACCGATTTCCGTGAAAACATCAAAATCAACATCATGCACGCGACCAAAGAAGAGCTGCTGGAAGATTTTGAGTTCTCGCCGGAAATTATCCAGTCTGGTTTCTACAAGCACGTGTACTCATCCGGTTACGGCCAGTTTGGCGGCGAACCTACCGCAGCCATCATCGGTAACTATGCGTTCAGCAACAGCACCCCGGATATGAAGCTGCTGCAATATGTCAGCGCCGTTGGGGCCATGGCACATGCGCCGTTCCTTTCCAGCGTTGCGCCGGACTTCTTTGGTATCAACAGCTTTACCGAGCTGCCAGCCATCAAAGACATGAAGTCGGTGTTCGAAGGGCCAGCACACACCAAATGGCGTGCGCTGCGCGAGTCGGAAGACTCCCGCTATCTGGGCCTGACCACGCCACGTTTCCTGCTGCGTTTGCCGTATTCCACCGTTGAAAATCCGATCAAGAATTTCAACTACTACGAAGACGTCAGCAAGGATCACGAACACTTCCTGTGGGGCAACACCGCATTCCTGCTGGCCGCCTGCCTTACAGACAGCTTCGCCAAGTATCGTTGGTGTCCGAACATCATCGGGCCACAAAGCGGTGGTGCGGTGCACAACCTGCCGGTTCACCTCTATGAGGCGATGGGCCAGGTACAGGCGAAGATCCCGACCGAAGTGCTGATCACCGATCGTCGTGAATTTGAGCTGGCGGAAGAGGGCTTTATTACCCTGACCATGCGCAAAGGCACCGACAACGCGGCGTTCTTCTCGGCCAACTCGGTGCAAAAGCCGAAGGTATTCCCGAATACCCACGAAGGCCGGATGGCGGAAACCAACTACAAGTTGGGTACCCAACTGCCGTACATGTTCATCATCAACCGTCTGGCTCACTACATCAAAGTGCTGCAGCGTGAGCAGATTGGTTCGTGGAAAGAGCGTCAGGATCTGGAGCGCGAGCTGAACATCTGGCTCAAGCAATACATTGCCGATCAGGAAAACCCACCGACCGATGTTCGCAGCCGCCGCCCTCTGCGTTCTGCTCAGATCCAGGTGCTGGATGTCGAGGGGGATCCGGGCTGGTACCAGGTGGCGATGCAGGTGCGTCCACACTTCAAATACATGGGAGCGAGTTTCGAGCTCTCGCTGGTTGGTCGTTTGGATAAGGAATAACAGGCCATGGCTGCGCTTCTTAATTGGGAGCGAGGAAGTTCTGCCAGCTTGTTTGAGCGTATCCAGGGGAAGGGCTTAGGCCCTTCCTCACATAGCCGTGTTCAAGAGCTATTAATCTCAATCAAGCAGCATTTGAACGAAGTCCTCAATTCGCGCCCCGGAGCCTGCCAAAGTGCTGCAGGCCTGGGGGTTATTGATCTCAATGATGCCACGGCAACCACGTCTGATTTCCGTAAGAGTATTGAGCAGGCCATCAAGGAGTGTATTGAACGCTACGAGCCAAGAATTTCCGAGGTTGCCGTTCAATCCCTGGTGGATCAGGGGGACCCACTGTTATTGAGTTTCCATATCAGTGCTCAAGTTGATTTCGACAATATCGGCGATGTGGTTGAGTTCAATATCCAATTGGACAGCAACCGCCGTTACTGCCTAAACCAGGAAGCATAATGTCGTTCGAAAAGTACTTCAGGGATGAGCTGGATTACCTCCGGCAATTAGGGCGGGATGCCGCAATCGAACGGCCGCATCTTGCTGCCTTTTTATCCGAACAGGGTTCCGATCCGGACGTTGAGCGCCTGTTGGAAGGCTTCGCCTTTCTGACCGGCAACCTGCGCGAAAAGATCGATGACCAGTTTCCGGAGTTGACACACGGCCTGCTGAATATGCTGTGGCCGAACTATTTGCGGCCAGTGCCCAGCATGACCATCGTCGAATACACGCCGAACAGCAGTGCACTCACTGAAGCGACGTTGATCGAGCGCGGTAGCCAGATCGAGAGCGTCCCGATTGCGCAAAGGGCGGAACGTGGCGCGTTGCAAAACGACAGCGAAACACACGGCCCCCAGTGCAGCTTCACGCTGTGCCGGGATGTCTGGCTGTTCCCGATGGGTATCCAGGATATCGCCGTCAACAACAGCAACGAACAGGGGATATTGAGCATTCACTTCGGCGCCAAGGCGGAGTTGAACGTACAGGAAATGCGGCTCGATAAACTGCGTTTCTATCTGGGTGAGGACGGTTACACCAGTACCCAGCTCTATTTCTGGATCAGTCACTATTTCGAACGGGCCGACCTGGTGGTCAACGGCATTACTATCCCGATGCCGGACTTTGATTTCAACCCGGTGGGCTTTGAGCGCGAAGATGCGCTATTGCCTTACCCGAAAAACGCCTATGTCGGCTACCGTATCCTGCAGGAGTATTTCTGTTTCCCGGAAGGCTTCCTGTTCTTTGACGTGGCTGGGGTGGTGGATTTCCCCGCGCATCTGAAAGCCAGCGAGTTCACCCTCAATCTGCATTTCTCCCAGCCATTGCCTCCTGAGGTCAAGATACGGCCAACCACCCTGCGCCTGAACTGCACCCCTGCGGTGAACCTGTTCAAACGCGATAGCGAGGCGATAGCCCTGGATGGCACACAAACCGAATATCCGCTGTGCGCCAGTTACCATCATCCTGAACGCTACGAGATTTTCTCGATCGATCGCGTAGAGAGCTGGTTAAGTAAAGATCCCAAAGGCAGCGGGCGGGGGCAGGCCAGAAGCTATCCGGCGTTCGAAAGTTTCCATCATCAGGTGGAACCTGCGCAGGAACGCAACATGCTCTATTACCGCCTGCGGGTGAAAAACTCGCTGTTCCGTAAGGGCTTTGAGCATTACATCTCCTTTGTGCGCAGTGATGAGACGGAGGTAGCGCTGTCGCAAGAAAACGTGTCGGTCAGCATGACCTGTACCAACCGCGAATTACCGCTGGCGCTACGCGTGGGTGATATCTGCCAACGGACGCAAGCAGGCCCGTCCTTTGCCACCTTCCGTAATATTACCCGGCCTTCGGTACCGTTGTATCCGGTGTTGGATGGCAGCCTGCAATGGTCTTTATTGTCCAATATGTCATTGAACTACATGTCATTATTGGACAAGGATTCGTTAAAACAGATCCTGCAAACCTATGATTTCCCCAGCGTACACAACCGGCAATCCGCTCGGTCGTCGCAAAAAAAACTGGACGCGATTTCGCGTATCGAAACCCAGCCGATCGACAGGTTGTTCCGGGGTTTACCGGTCAGAGGTCTGCAAACCACCCTCTGGCTGGAGCAAAGCGCTTTTGGTTCTGAAGGTGAGCTCTACCTGTTTGGTACGGTGTTGGCACGCTTCTTCTCCCTGTATGCCAGCGTCAACTCGTTCCACCTTTTGAAAGTCATCAATCTTGATAATCAGGAATGTTACCAATGGCCGGTACAGACGGGTCAACATGCATTGATGTAAGCGCGGGTGAAGGCGTACCGCCTGAGCCAGTGCTGGATGTGTCACGCTATAACTTTTACCAATTGGTCGAGCTGCTCAACCAAATGGCGGTAGCGTGGCAAAAATCCCCGGGTTCATCCAGGCCAGCCGATGAGGCAATCCGCTTTAAATCGACCGCCAGCCTGGCTTTTCCAACCCGTGACGTGATCGCGTTGGAGACTTCCGCTCGCGGCCAGTTTGAGCTGGAAGTTTCTTTCCTTGGGTTGCATGGCAGCCAGTCGCCGTTGCCCGGTTATTACCTGGACTCGTTGGCCTGGGAAGATGCCCAGAACGAAAACCGCCTGACGGATTTTCTCAACGTGTTCAACCACCGGCTGTTAACGCTGCTGCATCAGATTTGGCGCAAATACCGCTACTACATCTGCTTTGACGAGGGCGGTAACGATGATGTCTCGCAGCGCATGTTTGCGCTAGTGGGATTAAGTAACGAGGCGATCCGCAAAAAACTGCGTATCCACCACGGCAAAATGCTGGCCTATGCCGGCTTGCTGGCCAGCCCTGGGCGGGCACCGGAAGTGATTTGCAGCCTGGTGGCACACTGTTTCAACCTGGCGGATGTGACGCTGCAAAGTTGGCAGCTGCGCAAGGTCAAAATCGCCCCGGAGCAGCAGAACCGCCTGGGCGGCAGGGTGAAGGTCAGCGGCCAGAAATACCAGGGGAAATCGGTGCTGGGCGTCAATTTCTCGCTGGGATCGCAGGTGGCGGATCGCAGCGGCAAATATCAGTTGTGCCTTAACCAACTGACGCGTGAACAGTTCTTGTCATTTTTACCTAACGGGGAGAATTACGAGCCGTTAGAGATGTTTGTGGCTTTCATTATGCGTGACCAGTTTTCGTGGGATTTACGCCTGGGTCTGGCAGAGCAGCAGGTGGGCGGCATGATCCTGGGGACAGAACAAAACAACCTGCTGGGCTGGACCAGCTTCCTCGGGGAACCCGAGCAACAGCCCCACGTAACCATTAGCGTTATGGAATGACAATCAAGATTCAGGAAGAGAGATCATGGATAAACAGCAACCGACGCTATCATTGCGAGTCGTCAATAGCGACAGATTGGAAAGTGGCAAACCGGCCAGCAGCCTGTTTAATGCACAGGGTGGGGTGGTGGGCAGTGACGGCAGCCATCATTGGTCTATTCAAGATCAGGGCGGTAATATCAGCCCTTCACAGTTTGCCATTGAATGGCGGGATGGGTCCTTTTGCCTGCGGGTGCTCAACGGTGCGGTGAGTATTAACCAGTCGATGCTGACGGCAAACTCCGGTTTGGTGCGCATTCAGCAAGGTGACGAGATCAGCGTGGGCAATCTGGCCATCAAGAGCCATATCAGTCGTTCGAACGCCGATATGATCGACCCGCTGATGGTTTCACCGGAATCGCTGGTCTCCAGCTACAGCAACCCGCTGGAAGCGATGATGGAAGGAGGCAATGCGCAGCCTTCCCACCATGAGCAGGACAACCGCCTGGCCGCCACGGTCGCCAACGGTTTCAGCCACGACCCGCTGCGGGTATTGGAAACCGAAAGCCTGACGATGCACGAACCTCTGAGCCCCCTCACCGGTGCCGATCAATCATTACAACAGGATCGCTACCGCGATCCGCTGTTCTCTTCTCCACTTTCTGATATCACCAAGGACAGTGCCATGGATCAGGAGTTTATCGATCTGCCGCAAATCAGCAGTTTTCTTTCCGGCCAGCAGGCACCGTCAGACAGCAAGATGGAACAGCAGCACGTGGCGATCACGCCGCTGATGCGGGGTTTTGGCGCGCAACTGCCAATCCGCAACAGCCAGGAGGCCAATGACTTCCTCGAAGAAGCCGGTAAAACGCTCAGGGCTGCCATTGAAGGGTTATTGGCTTTGCAGCGCAGCCAACACGGCCTGCGGGACAAACATCTGCGCCCAATCGAAGATAACCCGCTGCGTCTGAATATGGACTACGACACCACGCTCAGCCTGCTGTTTGCCGATCAAAAAAGCCCGGTCCACCTTTCCGCCCCGGCGGCGGTGGCCGAGAGCCTGCATAACCTGCGCCTGCACCATCAGGCCAACCAACAGGCGATTGCCCAGGCGTTGAGCACCATGCTGGAAGCCTTCTCCCCAGAGCGACTGCTGACGCGCTTTAGCCATTACATGCGCAGCAACGAGCGCCAGGAACAAGACTCCGCCTGGGCCTGGGAAATGTACAAAAACTACTACCAGGAATTGGCCTCCAGCCGCCAGCAGGGCTTCGAAAAGCTGTTTGGCGAAGTGTATGAACAGGCTTACGACCAGGCGCTGCGCCAGGGGATGAAGGACAGCGAACGATGAAAGGTGGCAGAGGATACTTTCTGACGACTGCGCTATGCCTGGTGCTGATGCTGTCAGGCTGCACGATATGGAAAAACAAGAAGCCGGAGCGCGCTACCGAGCAGCCTTCTACGCTGCGGTTGACGCTGCTGGCGGACGCGAATATCAACCCCAATGAGAAAGGCGAGGCCGCGCCGACCGAGATTGCGGTGGTGTACCTGAGCGATGATTCCAAACTGCTGGCCGCCGACTACGACCAGCTCGACACGGAAATACTGAAGAAAACGCTCAGTAAGAACTACATCGACCATCAGGAATACACCCTGCTGCCGAGCCAATATAAACCGTTACCCGCTATTGAGCTGGAAGAGAAGACCCACTATCTGGGGGTGATTGCCTACTATGCCGACGTTGATCGCGCTGAATGGAAAAAAATCATCAAGATCAAAGATGTTGGTCATAACTACGGCGTGCTGATCCACGTTAAAGCGGATGAAATCGACTTAAGGAAAGAGGAAGAATAACCATGCCGACCAAGAATCGGGTGATCTGGCGCGAAGGCCTGTTCATTAAGCCACAACACTTTCAACAGCAACAAAGACATAACGATTACCAGCTGCAGCGCCGTATCACCGCGCTGACCAATTACACCTATGGCTTCCACTCGCTGCAGATCAATCAGGAACTGCTCAAGCTGGGGCGTATCGGCTTGACCAACGCCAGCGGCAGCATGGCCGATGGCACGGTGTTTGATATTCCTTATCAGGATTGCGCGCCCAAGCCGCTGGACGTACTGAACTGCAACGATGCCGCCAGCCGCGATATCTATCTGGCGTTGCCGATGCTCAACGACACCATCAATGAGGTTGCCAGCCCGCACAGCCCACTGCCTGGGGCGATCCGCTACGCCGAACATACCGATGACGTGCGCGATTTGCATACCGACGGCGGCGATGTCAGCCAGCTGCTGCTGGCCCAGTTGGCACCGCGTTTGATGCAGGGCTCCGAAGATCTCAGCGCCTATTCCGTGCTGCCGGTCTGCCGCATTAAAGAGAAGCACCCGGACGGCTCGCTGATCCTGGATGAAGAATTTATTCCTACCTGCACCACTCTGCACGCCTCCGTACAGTTGAAAGACTTTATGGATGAAGTGGAGGGTACCTTGGTGGAGCGCGCCCGGCTGTTGGCCAAACGTATCGGTTCGCCGGGCCAGCAGGGGATTGCCGACGTGGCCGAATTCATGATGCTGCAGGTGTTTAACCGCATGCAGCCTTTGTTCACCCATCTGTCTCATCAGGCGGTGCTGCACCCACAGGATTTTTATAGCCACCTGGTGCAAACCTGCGGCGAATTGCGCACCTTTACCGACGAATCACGTCTGGCAGGCAGCTTCATCGTTTATAACCATGACAACCTGACCGATTGCTTCCAGCCGCTGTTCCTGGCGATGCGCCAAACGCTCAGCACGGTGCTGACACCGCGTGCTATCTCGGTACAGCTGCATCCACAGCCTAACGGCATTCGTGTGGGGACGATCAACGATAGCGATCTGTTGCGCAGCGCTGACTTTGTGCTGGCCGTTCGGGCGCAGATCCCGCAGGAACAGCTGCGTCGACAATTCGTGCAGCAAACCAAGATCACCTCGCTGGAGAAAATCCGTGAGCTGGTTAGCCTGCAACTGCCTGGTGTACCGCTGGTGGCGCTCTCTGCCGCCCCGCGTCAACTGCCTTACCATTCCGGCTATACCTACTTCATGTTGGATCGGCAAAGCCCGACCTGGAAAGAGGTCCTGCAAAGCAATGCGATTGCCTTCCACGTTTCGGGTGACTTCCCTGAACTGGATATGCAGTTCTGGGCGATTAGGAGCAGCTAATGAAAATGCATGCCGTCACGGATAACCCCGCGCTGCCCGAAACGGAAACCGTCACTTCGTATCGGCAATATCAGCTCCCGCTGCGCGGCGAGAGCCTGAATGCGATGGTGGACGCCGCCACGCCGTTACTCGGCATGGTGCTGCGCTTGAAAGATATGGAAAACCAGCCGCTGCCAGACCAGCTTTATCAGCAGGTGGTAACGGATATCCGCGCCATTGAGCAGTTCCTGCAAACCAAAGGCTACGAGCCAGGGGCGATCGTTTCGTTCCGCTACGTGCTTTGTACCTTTATCGATGAGACGGCGTTGGGGCACGGTTGGAATACGCAAAACGGCTGGTTGCAGCAGTCCTTGCTGGTGCATTTCCATAACGAAACCTGGGGCGGCGAGAAGGTGTACGTCCTGCTGGAACGCCTGATGGGCGAACCCAAACGTTATCAGGATCTGCTGGAGTTCATTTACCTGTGTTTCTGCCTGGGTTATCGCGGCCGTTACAAGGTGACATTGCAAAACAGCGATGACTTTGAACGGCTGTTCCGTCGGCTGCATCACCAACTGCAACAGCTGCGCGGTGAAGCGCCTGCGACCGTCTTGCACCAGAAACAAAGCCGCACCGGCGGGCGTTATTACCTGAGTAAACGGTTGACCATCAAGCACCTGCTATGGGGTGGCTTAGGCCTGTTGACGGTGATTTACCTGTTCTATGCCATCCAGTTACATGGACAGACTCAGGATATTTTGCAGCAGCTAAACAATTTATTGAGCTAGGAAGCACAGATGATTCAAATTGACTTGCCCACGCTGGTAAACCGCCTTAATCCCATCGCCCGCCATGCCCTGGAGGCCGCGGCGGCGCACTGCGTCAGCCTGCAGGAAGCGGAAGTGACGGTCTCGCAGGTATTAATGCAGATGGTCGCCAGCCCCTTAAGCGACGTCAGGGTGATCCTTAATCATGCTGGCGTGGACACTGACGCATTGCGTGAGTCACTCGATCAACGTATTTCCGGCTATCAGTCGGTCACTCAGGCTTATCCCAGCTTCTCCCCTTTGCTGGTGGAGTGGTTGCAGGACAGTTGGCTATTGGCGTCGGCCGAAATGGATCACAGCCAGCTGCGCGGCGGGGTGATGTTACTGACCTTACTGCTGAGCCCTATGCGTTATTTAACACCGGCGGCCAGCCGGTTGTTATCCCCGGTGAATCGCGAACTGTTGCGCCAGAACTTTGCTGACTGGACCGCCGATTCCGCAGAAGCTCCTCGGGTAGCGAAAGCGGGCGATAAAACCGCAACTGCCGCCGCCAATGGCGAAAGCCTACTGGCGCGCTATGCCAGCAACATGACCGAGCAGGCCCGTAAAGGCACGCTAGATCCTGTGCTGTGCCGCGACGAGGAAATCGACCTGATGATCGATATCCTGTGCCGCCGCCGCAAGAACAACCCGATCGTGGTGGGTGAGGCAGGCGTGGGTAAAAGCGCTCTGATCGAAGGCCTGGCGCTGCGTATCGTGGACGGCCAGGTGCCGGAAAAGCTGCGCAACAGCGAACTGATGACGCTGGATCTCGGCGCGTTGCAGGCCGGTGCGGCGGTAAAAGGCGAGTTCGAAAAGCGCTTCAAAGGGATCATGGCGGAAGTTGCCCAGTCGGCCACGCCGATCATCCTGTTTATTGATGAAGCCCATACGCTGATCGGCGCGGGTAATCAGCAGGGTGGCCTGGATATCTCTAACCTGCTGAAACCGGCGTTGGCGCGCGGTGAGCTGAAAACCATCGCCGCCACCACCTGGAGCGAATACAAAAAGTATTTTGAGAAGGATGCCGCGCTGTCGCGCCGTTTCCAACTGGTGAAGGTTTCTGAGCCGAGTGCCGAAGAGGCCACGGTGATCATGCGCGGCCTGCGCACCATCTATGAGAAGGCGCATGGCGTACTGATCGACGACGAGGCGCTACAGGCGTCGGCGGTGCTCAGCGATCGCTATCTCTCTGGCCGCCAACTGCCGGACAAGGCTATCGACGTGCTTGATACCGCCGCCGCGCGGGTGGCGATCAACCTGACTTCGGCACCGCGTCAGGTATCGGCACTGAAAACGCAGCTGCACCAGCAGGCGATGGAAATCCAGATGTTGGAGCGTGAACAGCGCCTCAACCTGAGCCAGCCGGATGAGCGTTTATCGGTGTTGCAGCAACAGCGCGCTGAGATCGAACAGCAACTGGCGGATCTGAATGCCAGCTGGCAAACCCAGCAGCAGTTGGTGCAGCAGATCATCGCCCTGCGGGCAGAGCTGCTGACGCAGGAAGAAAACGCGACGGAAGAACAGGTTATTAATCTGGCTGCGCTGGGTGCCGAGCTGGAACAACTGCAACAGCATCAGACCCTGGTTTCTCCACACGTGGATAAACATCAGATCGCGGCAGTGATCGCCGAGTGGACCGGCGTGCCGTTAAACCGCCTGTCGCAGAGTGAACTGTCGGTGGTCACCGAGCTGCCAACGTATCTTGGCGAACAGATCAAAGGCCAGGAAACCGCGATCCACTGCCTGCATCAGCATCTGCTGACCGCCAGGGCCGATTTGCGCCGTCCGGGTCGCCCAATGGGTGCTTTCCTGCTGGTGGGGCCAAGCGGCGTGGGTAAAACCGAGACCGTATTGCAGATCTCCGAGCTGTTGTACGGCGGGCGCCACTATCTCACCACCATCAACATGTCCGAGTTCCAGGAGAAACACACCGTTTCGCGCCTGATCGGTTCACCGCCGGGCTATGTGGGCTATGGCGAAGGCGGCGTGTTGACTGAAGCCATCCGCCAGAAACCCTATTCGGTGGTGCTGCTCGATGAAGTCGAAAAAGCCCACCCCGACGTGCTCAACCTGTTCTACCAGGCGTTCGACAAGGGTGAACTGGCCGACGGCGAAGGCCGCATCATCGACTGCAAGAACGTGGTGTTCTTCCTGACCTCCAACCTGGGCTATCAGACCATTGTCGATCACGCCGAACAGCCGGAACTGCTGGGTGAACTGCTGTACCCCGAGCTGGCGGCCTTCTTCAAACCGGCCCTGTTGGCGCGTATGGAAGTGGTGCCTTACCTGCCGCTGGGCAAGGACACGCTGCAAACCATCATCCACGGCAAGCTCAAACGCCTGGATAACCTGCTGCGCCAGCGCTTTAACGCCGAAGTGGTGATTGAGCCTGAGGTGATCGAAGAGATCCTGCTGCGCGCCACCCGTGCCGAGAACGGGGCGCGCATGCTGGAGTCGATTATCGACGGGGCGTTGCTGCCGCCGGTTTCCCTACTGCTATTGCAAAAAATGGCGGCAGGTACGGCAATCAGCCATATCCGCATTGCCACGGAGGGAAATGCGTTTACCGCACAGGTCGAGGAGGCGCTATGAGGCAACGGCTGAAATGCTTACTGGCGCTGCTGGAAAACGATTCGGTCGAGCATTTGGTCCATGGCTTTTTGACGCTGGATCACCACCGTCACGGGTTCGACGGCTTGATGGTGGCGATGTTCAACGCCAGCGAGGGGCAGTTGGAATGCCTCCGCCTCTCTGATGCCAACCGGCGCGCTACGGTGAAGCTGGAAGCCGATATCGAAGACACCAACCACCCCTTGGTGCGGGTGCTGCGTAATGGCGCACCCGAAGTCTGGTACGCGCTCAATCGCGGGGTGCGCATCGAAGATGACGGCTTTCGTGGCTTTATTGAGGCGTTGCCCAACGGTTGCAGCATGTATGGCGTACCGCTGTTTGATTTTCAGGGGCGGGCCTGCGGGGTGATTGCGGTGTTTGCCGAGGATATCGATCGATTTGTGGACAGCCGGGGCATGTTCTCTATCTATTGCCAGATTTTTCAGCACCGCCTCAACAAGCTGCAAGAGGTAGAGCATCTGCGATCGCAACTGGTCCAGCTGCGATCGATGTTCAAGGTGCGTGAAAAACAGTTGGATGAGCTGATGGTCTCGCTGAGCACCTCCGACGTTTCCACCTCGCCAGAGCTATCACGCGATTACAGCAAGATAGATGACCTGTCTAGCGCGGTGGAGGCGTTTGAAGCCGCGGTACTGACGCAGCGCCAGCGTCTGTACGGCAATGACAAAAACCGCATCGCCGACAGCCTGGG
The DNA here is from genome assembly GCF_019968705.1 of Serratia sp. JSRIV004. Lineage (NCBI taxonomy): Bacteria > Pseudomonadati > Pseudomonadota > Gammaproteobacteria > Enterobacterales > Yersiniaceae > Serratia > Serratia sp. JSRIV004. The sequence goes on from NZ_CP074140.1 coordinate 2,491,850, forward strand.
GATCACGCCGCGCACCCTGGGTTACAAGTTGGCGAAATACAGGTGTTAGCTATGAATACGTGGTTATTGATCGGTTCGTTACTGCTTTCCGGCAGCCATTCAGCCACCGAGTGGCTAAGTGGCCTGTCGCTGTCGCAGCCTGAAGGGGATGCGCATCAGTTGGCGCTGCTGATGAACTGCCGCAGTGAAAGCTCGCCGCTGGTGCGTCTGGACTGTTACGACAACGCGTTGTCAGCGGCCAGCGGCGACAATCCTGGTCAGGTACAGGCCGGGCCAGCCTGGCAGCGAGCCATGGCGCAGGAAAAAGGCCGCCGCGATCACTCGACGGCATTCCTGATAAGCGAAGGGCAGGGCAACAACCCGCAGGTGGTGCTGACCACGCCAGCGATTGGTGTGCCACCACCGCGGCCAGTGCTGATGCTGAGCTGCATCGACAACATTACCCGTTTGCAGATCGCCTTGGTCGGTCCGCAAAAAGACGGTGCGGTGACGCTAACGGCGGATAGCGACCGGTTTAACGTGCAGTGGTTCCTGCGTGAAAACGGCTATCTGCTGGAATCCAGCCGGGGCCTGGCCGGTATTGATGAGATCAAGCGGTTGATGTCGGCGCAGACGCTGACGATCGACGGTACCAACGGCGGGTTACCCCGTCTGACATTTAATATTTCGCAGTTAACGCCAGCGCTGAAACCGCTGCGTAACGCCTGCCACTGGTGAGGACTATGGATAGCACGTCACAACATCCCTGGCATGCATTATTGCTGACACCGCTGACGCCCGAGCAGACCGCCAAGGCGTTGGCCGATGACGATCCGCAATGGGAGCATATCGACAGCCAGATGGTCAAAGTGGGTTCGCTGACCCACAGCTCGCTGAATATTGATGACCTTCAGCAGCAGGCGATGGCTCTGCTGTCGCAAAAAAGCAAAGACTTCCGTTTGGTGGTGCACCTGCTGCGTACCTTGCAGCACGGCGGCGAACCGAGCGACCTGATGCTGGCGATCTCCTTGCTGACCGCCTACGTGCAGAACTTCTGGACCAGCGCCTGGCCGTTGAACCCGCTGCATAAGCGCCGCTTTGCCCAGCAGATCCTCAAGCGTTTTGACAGCGCCAGCGGCAGCTTTAGCCAACGGGCGACGGATGCCCAACGCCAGGATGTGCAAGGTTTGCTGGCACATCTGGCCCAGGTCTGGCACAGCGACGAACCGGCCCTGGCGAAAGAGGTGGATAGCCTGCGAACCAGCTATGCGCGGTTGCCTACTCGCACCGTTGAACCGGTGGTTGAGGAGGAAGAACGCCCTCAGTCTGGTGCGGCATCGACATCAGCATCAGCCTCTGCCAGTAGAACGATCAGCCCCAGCCTGAGCATTGATAGCTCCAGCGATAAAGCCTGGCGGCAAACGCTGCTGAAAATGGCGGATTTGCTGTGTGAACTACACCCCGAGGCTGCCATTGGTTTCCGCCTGCGTCGCCATGCCCTGTGGGGCAGTTTGACCGCGCCACCGATAGCGCAGGCCGATGGACGCACGCCGCTGGCAGCCGTTTCTGTCGATCGCATGGCCGATTATCTGGGGCGCGTGGCCACTGCGGATCTGGCCCTGTGGCAACAGGTAGAACAGAGCCTGGCGCTGGCACCTTACTGGCTGGATGGCCACGCGCTTTCGGCGCAGATCGCTATTCGGCTGGGATACGCAGGGGTTGCGCAGGCCATACGCGACGAACTGAGCGCCTTTATCGAGCGCATGCCGGCGTTAACCACCCTTTATTTTACCGATATGACGCCATTCCTCTCCCCTGAATCTGCCAGCTGGTTACAGCAGGATACGGGTGCCAAAGGGGGAGGTCACACTATTGAACAGGATGAAATTTGGCAATGCTATCAACAGCAAGGACTGGAAGCCGCGTTACAGATGATCGATCGGCAATCGCAGCAAGCCGAACCCAGGGACCGTTTTTACCTGCAATTGCTCAGCGCCCAGTTACTGGAAAAAGCGGGGATGACGGCGCTGGCACAGCAGCACTACCACAACCTGTTGCAGGTGGGGCAGCAAGTGCAGCTAAGCGAATGGGAACCGGCGTTGATCGCCTTGCTCACAGACAAGCAGCGGCAGCTCAAGCCGTGATGGCCAGGGAAGGGAACAGGAGCGTTAACGCATGAAATTGCCCTCATTTATTCATTTTGCCAGACCGGCCGTTCCGCGCATCAAAGCCTCGGTGCCGGTGGTGCTGGCGCTGTTGGCCTGTATCGGCTTGATTTGGGTCTGGATTTACGGGCCGGAATGGAAGCTGAAGGATTACCAACCGTTCGAACCTTTGCTGAGCCGCTGGTTAGTGACTGCATTGGTGGTGCTGCTGGCGGTGTGCTGGCTCACCTTCAAAATGGTGCGGCGTTTACAGCAGTTGGAAAAGCTGCAGCTGCAGGCCAAAACGCAGGTCGACGATCCGATCCTGGCCGATATCGAACAGCAGGACCAGTATCTGGGCGTCTGGAAGCAGCAGTTGCAACGGCGGCTGAATACCCCGGCTTATCTCTATCGCCTGCCTTGGTACATGGTGATTGGCACCCGCAACAGCGGCAAAAGCACCCTGATCAAAGAAGGCTACAAGCTGACCGAAATCGCCAGCCCGGAACTGACCAGCGTGGAAGACGCCGGTGAGCTGCGCGTGCGCTGCTGGCTGGGTGAACAGGCCGTACTGATCGATCCGGCAGGTGAACTGATCGAGCAGCCAACGCTGTCCATAGTGGGCAAAGCGGCGCTCAATAGCCGCCTATGGCAAAGCCTGCTGAACTGGCTGGTTGAACACCGTAAACGCCAGCCGCTGAACGGCCTGATCCTCACCGTCGATCTGCATCAACTGCTGACGGCGAACAAAGCTCAGCGCGAAAACATGGTTGCCAGCCTCCATCAGCGTTTGCAGGATGTGCGCCAGGCGCTGCATAGCCAACTGCCGCTGTACGTGGTGTTTACCAAACTGGACCTGCTGTACGGGTTTGAAGCGATGTACCAGACGCTGGATAAGGCGCAACGCGAAGCGGTGCTGGGGGTGACATTTAGCCTGAACGCCGCCGAGCCGGAGGTGTGGCGCAAAGAGTTGCAGCAGTTCTGGCAACAATGGATCGCCCAGTTGAACGGCGCGATGCCAGACATGATGCTCAACGGCGTTGATGCCGGGCAGCGTAGCCAGCTGTTCAGCTTTACCCGCCAGATGCAGGGCCTGCAAGAGTATGTGGTGCAACTGCTGGAGGGGATCCTCTACAGCGGCGATCATCAACAGCCGCTGCTGCGCGGTATCTACCTGACTTCTGCCCAACAGCGCGGACAGATGGATGACGTGTTTACCCAGTCTGCCGCCGTGCAGTATCACCTGTCGCCGCAGGCCTTCCCAACCTGGCCGGTCGCCGAAACGACCCCATACTTCACCAAAGAGCTGTTTAATCAGGTGTTGCTGGCGGAACCGAATTTGGCGGGGGAAAACGGCCTGTGGCTGCGTAATTCCAGAAAACGCCTGATGGTGTTCTCCTGCGTGGGCGCCGTGGTGGCGATGACGCTGTGGGGTTGCTGGCAATACTACTATCAGAGCAACTACCGTGCCGGACAAGAGGTTCTTGCCCAGGCCAAAACCTTCCTCTCCATCCCGACGCCAAAGGGTGACGATCGCTATGGCAACCTGCAGCTGCCGTTGCTGAACCCGATCCGTGACGCCACGCTGGCTTATGGCAACTACCATGAGCGCAACAGCCTGTTGGCGGACATGGGCCTGTATCAAGGCAACAACATCGGCCCTTATGTGGAAAGCACCTATCTGCAGCTGTTGCAGCAGCGCTTTGTTCCGGCGTTGATGAGTGGCCTGTTGGAGCAGTTGAATGCTGCGCCTCCAGGCAGCGAAGAGAAACTCGAGATCCTGCGTGTGATGCGCATGCTGGAAGACGGCAGTGGCCGCAACGTGGCGCTGGTGGAACAATTTATGGGCGACCGCTGGAGCCAGCAGTTTAACGGCCAGCGCGAAGTGCAACAGCAGTTGATGGGCCATCTGGACTATGCGCTCAAGCACACCGATTGGCGTGCCGCGCGGGAAAGTGGCGATCAGGTTGCCATCAAGAACTTTATCCCTTATCGCCAGCCGATCCAGCTGGCACAGCGCGAGTTGAGCAAGCTGTCGATTTATCAGCGGGTGTACCAGAACCTGCGCATCAAGGCACAGGAAGCACTGCCTCCGGCCCTGAACCTGCGCGATCAGATAGGTGCCAGCTTTGATGACATCTTTATCTCCAACAACGATCGCCTACTGGTGGTGCCGCAGTTCCTGACGCGCAACGGTTTGCAGAACTACTTCACCAAGCAGAATGACCAACTGGTGGATCTGACGGTGATGGACAGCTGGGTGCTGGATCTCAGCAAAAACGTCGAGTATAGCGAGGCGGATCGCAAAGAGATCCAGCGGCAGGTGACCGAGCAGTATATCGGTGACTATACCGCCACCTGGCGTGCGGCGATGAATAACCTGTCGGTCGGTGAGTTTGAAGATCTGCCGCAGGCGATCAGCGCCATCGAACAGGTGATCAGCGGTGAGCAGCCTTTCCGCCGTGCCTTGCAGACGCTGAGTGATAACACTCGGCTGCCTGCGGTGCCTGACGCGTTGCAGGGTAAAGAACGCCAGGAGCTGATGCAAAAATCCGATTATCAACTGCTGGGCCGCATCAATCGCGAGTTCGCGCCGGAAACCGCCGTGCTGGTTGAGAACGGTGACAAAGGCAGCGTGCTGCAAAGCGTCTACCAAAAGCTGACCGAACTGCACCGTTACCTGCTGGCGATCCAAAACTCACCGGCACCGGGTAAAGCGGCCATGAAGGCGGTACAGCTGCGCCTGGATCAAAACAGCAGCGACCCGATCTTCGAAGTTCAGCAGTTGGCGAAAAACCTGCCGGAACCGCTGAACCGTTGGGTCGGGGATTTGGCCGAGCAAGCCTGGCGCGTCGTGATGATGGAAGCCATCCAATCGTTGGAGGTCGAGTGGAACGAGACGGTGGTGAAGCAGTATCACACCTACCTGGCTGGCCGTTATCCGTTCGATCCTAAGTCGCAGCAGGACGTGCCGCTGAGCGAGTTTGAACGCTTCTTCGGCCCGAAAGGCACCCTGGACAGCTTCTACCAGCAGAACCTGAAGCCGTTCGTGGATAACAACCTGAGCAGCGGCAGCGACGGGCAACTGTTAATCCGCCCAGACGTGCTGCAACAGCTGGCTCAGGCGCAGAAGATCCGCGAAACCTTCTTCTCGGCACAAAACGGCCTGGGTACCCAGTTCGCCATCGAACCGGTGGTGCTGAGCGGCAACAAACGCCGCAGCGTGCTGAACCTGGATGGGCAACTGCTGGATTACGCCCATGGCCGCAGCAATATGGTGCATCTGGTTTGGCCTAACTCCATGCGGGCCGGGGTAGAAAGCAAGGTAACGCTGGTTCCGGATGAAAACGGCAAGTCTCCACGCAGCATCACCTTCAGCGGCCCTTGGGCACAGCTGCGGCTGATCAACGCCGGTGAGTTGACCAACGTCGGCACCAACTCGTTCGATGTCCGCTTCAAGGTGGACGGCGGCGAGATGACCTACCGCATCCATGTGGATGAGTCCGACAACCCGTTCGCTGGCGGTCTGTTCAGCAAGTTCACTCTGCCAGACACGCTGTATTAATCGTTGTTATCCCGTCTCTCTGCCGCGCTTGGCAGAGAGACGCTTTAAGGATGAGTCCGCATGAGCGAAGCCTCAGAAAATATCATCATTCAAACCGGCGGCGATCCGCGCCATTGGCCGGAATTCAGCGCCATTCGTGAAGAGATCAACAAGATCAACCACCCGGCGCGGCCAGAGGTTAACTGGCGCCTGATTGAGTCGCTGGCGTTGACGCTGTTCCGTACCAACGGAGTCGATCTGCAAACCACGGTGTACTACGCCCTGGCGCGTACCCAAAGGCATGGGCTGGCCGGGTTTACCGAAAGCTGCGAGCTGTTGGCGGGCATGGTGGTCAGCCAATGGGAACGACTGTGGCCAGAGCAGCCGCAGGCCCGCTCGGAAATACTGGAGTGGTTCAACGCCCGCGTCGGTAGCCAACTGCGCCAGCACGAGTTCGGCATTGACGACCTGCGCCTGGTGTACCGCGCCGAGCGGGCGCTGCAACTGCTGTGCGACAAACTGCAGCAGGTTGAGCTCAAACGCGTGCCACGCATTGAAAACCTGTTGTACCTGATGCAGAACACCGCCAAACGGCTGGAAGCCGCCCATGAAGCGGCCAAACAGCCGCCAGCGCAACCGCTGAAGATGCCCTCGATGGTGTATCTCTCGGTGCCCGAGGCGGAGCCGATCCGCACCCTGTTCTCGGGGGCAAAAACGGCAGCGAATGAACCCCCTCCGGCCTACGAAGAACCCGCGCCACAGCCAATAGAACAACCGTTGCCCAATGTGGAAGTGCGTTTTGCACCGCCACCACCGGTCATCCCTAAAGCGGCCAAACGTGCTGCAACGGCTTGGGGCTTTGGCGGCGGTGTGCTGTGCAGCCTGGTGGTTGCCGGTGCGGCTTATCTGATGCAGGTCAAACCAATGCAGGAGCGGCTGGCGGGGCTGGCCGCCACCCCAGAAGGTTCGGTGCAGCTGTGGCTGGCGCAACCGAACCTGGACGGCTACGGCCAGCAACTGAACACGCTGGAGAACCTTTCTCCGTTGGCCGGGTTGCGTACCGCCGATGCCTCGGTGGCGCTGGCCAACCAGCTGTGGCCGACCGATCCGGAGCAGATTGCCCAAAGCCAGCGTTGGCAACGGCTGCTACAGGCGCGGCTCGGCAGCGAGCGGGCCGACAGCAGCTATTTCCAGGTGCAGCAGCGCTTGCAGGCGCTGTCGGACAAGCTGCTTGAACAGGAACAAACGCGCGGCAGCCTGACGCTTTCCTATCTGAAAACGCAGGTTTATCAGATGCAAAATGAACTGAACCGTGAAACGCCGCTGGAAGAGTTGCTGCGGCAGTTGGCGGTTTCGGTGGAACAACAACAACCGGCTTCACCGGTGCTGCTCAAGCAGATAGACGAGCGCTGGAATGCACTGCTCAGTCGCTATCACCAACTCACGCAGCAGGCAGCATCTGCCCGCTAACCTCCAGGAAGGAAAAGATATGTTTGCTGATGACAAGAAAAACGCCCCCAAGGGGGGCGTGCAGCCGAAGAACATTGTGGCCACGGAGACGCCGTCAGTCAGTGGCGATCAGGTGGTGGATATGGTGGGAGCTGCGGCTGGCGCTGTAGGCGGCAAGGCGGGCAAGGTGGTATCGCAGGCGGCAGATATTGCCAAAAAGGCAGGATCGATAGCCTCATCCGTAGGCATCAATCCGAAGAACATTGTCAGCGGGGGGAGCGCAGCGGGCATAGCCTCATCTGCGGGCGTCAAGCCGATGAGCTTTGCCAGCGGCGGCAGCGCCACGGCGATGGCGTCCTCGGCTGCCAGTGCCTTGATGGGCGGCGCGGAACCGAGTGGGTTGCAGTTCACGCTCTCCACGGCGAACCTGCCTCCGCAGACCTTTGTGGTGGTGGATTTCAGCCTGACCGAGATGCTTTCCTCACCGTTCGTGCTGAACGTGGGCCTGGCCAGTGCCGATCCGGCCATCGACTTTGCCGCGGTGCTGGATGAAGATGCGACGCTGGTGATCAAGCGTGAAGGGGTAGTGCAACGCAGCATCACCGGCATGGTGGCGAGTTTTGAACAGGGCGATACCGGCCTGCATCAGACTCGTTATAGCATGGTGATCCGCCCGGCACTGTGGCGCACCACGCTGCGGCGCAACTCGCGCATCTTCCAGCAGCAGAGCATCGAAAGCATCATTACCACCTTGCTGAAAGAGAACGGCATCACCGATTTTGCCTTTGGCTTGCGCAATCCCCACCCGGCCCGTGAGTTCTGCGTGCAGTATCAGGAATCTGATTTTGACTTCATCCAGCGGCTGGCCGCCGAAGAGGGGATGTTCTACTACTTCGAATACCCCGAAGGCAAAAACATCGTGGTGTATACCGATGACGTGGGCACCCTGCCGCAGGGCGCTGTGCTGCCGTATAACCCAGGCGTAGCCTCTCAGGCGCTGGAGCTGTGTGTCACCACCTTCACCCGTAGCGCACAGGTGCGTACCGCCGTGGTGGAACTGAAGGATTACACCTTTAAAAACCCGCAGTGGTCGGCGGCCTTTAATGAGCAGGCCAGCGAGCTGCAAAACCAACGGCCAGACTACGAACACTTCGACTTCCCTGGGCGTTTCAAAGATGAACAGCACGGCAAGGCCTTTACCCATTACCGCCTGGAAGCCCTGCGCAACGATGCCAACCTGGGGAATGGGCAGAGTAACGACTTTACCCTGCAACCGGGGCTGCTGTTTACGTTGACCAGCCACCCGCGTAGCGATTTGAACCACCAGTGGCAACTGCTGAGCATTCAGCACAGCGGCAGCCAGCCTCAAGCGCTAGAGCAGGAGTCTGGTGGGCAAGGCACCACGCTGAGCAACCAGTTCGTCTTCCTGCCGCACACCCAGACCTGGCGGCCGACGCCGATGCCGAAACCGAGCATGGACGGCCCACAGATCGCGATGGTGGTGGGTCCAGCCGGGGAAGAAATCTACTGTGATGAGTTCGGCCGTATCCGCCTGCAATTCCTGTGGGACCGCTACGGTAAAAGCAACGACAACAGCTCATGCTGGATCCGCGTGACCCAACCGTGGGCCGGACAGGGTTGGGGGATGTTGGCCATTCCACGTATCGGCCAGGAAGTGGTGGTGGATTTCCTGCATGGCGATCCGGACCAACCGATCGTCACCGGGCGTACCTATCACGCCAACAATATCCCACCGGGATCGCTGCCTGCCAGCAAGACCCAGATGGCGTTCCGCTCCAAGACCCATAAGGGCGAGGGTTTCAATGAGTTGCGGTTCGAGGATGCCAAGGGGGGCGAGGGGCTGTTTCTGCATGCCCAGAAGGATATGAGTACGATTGTGTTGAATGACCGCAGTACCACGGTTATCGCCAATCACGATGAAAAGGTGGGTCAGAATCAGTCTGTCGCCGTGACACAGAATCAAACCGTCGCTGTGGGAGCAAATCAGGAAATCTCCGTCGACGGCGCGCAGAATAAAGTGATCAAAGGCGAAAAAAATCTGGTCGTTAACGGGGGCCGCTATACGGAAATCAAACCAGGAGGTTCAGATGGTGACACGCCTGTAGGTGGGTTCGCGGCGGCCGCCGCCGCTATCGCCAAAGCGCTTGCACCTAAAGTCAACGACACGTTGGTAGTTCAAGACAATATTACGCTGGAGTCGTTAGAAGGTGGGGTGGTCCTCAATACGAAAGGGGGATCTATCACTATTGATGCCGCAGGCAATATCGCGATCGTGGGCACCAGTATTACCGTGAATGGCGCCTATATTGGCCTGAATGCCTCACCAAAATAATTTAAAAAGGATTTTAAAAATGTATCAGATGAATGAAGGCACATTTGTTGCTCCTGAAGGGTGGCGAGATGAAAGCGTTAATGTGTTTATTTGCCCGGATGAAAGCGGCATTAATCTCACGATAACTCGGGCTGCCATCAGTAAAGGCATTCCCCCAGAGGAAACGTATGAAGATACGTTGAAAGAGTTTGAGGCACATTTACCGGGGTATAAGGAAGTCGAACGCAAACCGATCGTGCTTGATGATGAACCCGCCTACCAGTTGGAATACCACTGGAAAAGCCCAGAAGGACCAATGCACCAATTGGTAGTGATGTACGCCAAAGGAAGCCAGTTGGTGAATTTCACGTTTACCTCCCCTGGGGTCATGAGTCATAGCCAGAAGGCCTCATTGTTGCCAACGATAATGGGCTTCAAACCGCGTTAATAGCAGGGAGGCGTGATGCTACAACAATCTATAGGAACCCGCATTGCCCGAATGGGCGCGATGCATGGCTATAAGCCGTCCGGTGAAATTCCCAAACCTACGGAAGGTCAACCTGCGGCAACGATCGGCCATGCGATTAAGCATGCCAGTTTTTGGGCAAAATTGGCTGGCGTGGTGGCGGGAGCCATCATTGCGGCGGCCGTCATTGCCGTGACAACCGCATTGATAGGCGGTCCGGCGGTTTTGGTTCTGGGTATTGCTGCTGTGGGCTGTATGGGGGCAGCCTACGCCGCCTCCGAACTGGGATCTCCGGGAGTAGCCAGTGCGGCGGCCAAAGTTGGTTCCGCTATTGGTGACGGCTTGATGCTGGGCATGACCGATATGATCACCGGTGCCAGTAATGCGGTAACAAATTTCTTTGAAGACATGGGCAGTATGGATGGAACTATCGTCACGGGTGCGTTCGGTGTGGTGATAGAAGGTGCGCTCGCTGCAAGGGCTGGCGTCAAAATCAAAGAGCCGGGAGCCCCCGCATCGGCAGCGGACAGTTCATTGGCTGAAGGGGTATCAGAGGGGTTCTCTGCGGGGGTGACGGATACCGTCGCGTGTTCCAAACATACTTCAGCACCGCCACCAAAAATTGCAGAAGGCAGTGATACGGTCTTTATTAATGGTCAGCCAGCGGCCCGTAAGGGCGATAAAATCGAATGTGGCGCGACCATTAAACAAGGGGCTAAGACCGTCTTTATTGGTGTGGAGGGAGCGACCTACCTCAATGTGGCCGAGGAGTTTTCCTGGTGGCAGAAAGCCATATTCATTGCCGTCGAGTTCTTAATCCCCCCAAGCAGGGGAATGGTCAAGGGTTTTGGTAAACTGTTTACGCGTGCAGGGCGAAAGGCTTTGGTTAAAGGGGCGAAGATTGGCGCACTGAAAACGGCCCGTAATGTACGGAGAAACTCCGGCTGTGCGCGACATGCTTTTAAAAATAATACCGGGTTCAAGCGTTTTTCTGAGTCGACCAAAAAGTTCTTTAAAGGTGACCCGATTGATGTGGTGACCGGTAGGGTCATGGAGCAGCGAACCGACTTCGAATTGGGGCAGACTATCCCCTTATTCTTTACTCGAACGTTCGTCGCTGACTATGTAGGTAAGGGTATTGTTGCCAAAAACTGGGCTGACAACTTTAGCGAATGTCTGTTGCTTAATGACTCCCAGGATCTTATCGAAGTCCAATTATTTGACGGGCAATCGCTGTACTTCTCATTGCCAGCTGGCTTTGATGAGGCGTGTAACCCTGAACATCCAGATTATATTCTGGCGCGTAGCGATGAAGGGTTCTGGTTAACGGACAGACGCAATCGCATCTCGCGTCAATTTATCGTTTCAACCACCAATCCAACCTTGTGTTTATTACATGCCCATCGCGATCTTCACGGTAACTCGATTGTGTTTCACAGGGATGAACAGCAACGATTAACCAAAGTTCATCACAGTGATGGGATCGTTCTGACATTTAGCTGGCATGTTAATGGCTATCTTCACCAGATTATTCGGATTGACTCCGGTCTTAATGATGTGTTGGTGAGTTATCAGCAAAATACGCAGGGCTACTTGGTTGAGGCAGATAGTCTGACGTATTACCACCTGTTTTATGATTACACCTCTCAGGGCTGGATATCACGTTGGTTTGATAATGATAAAACCTGGACGCGTTATGAGTATGACGGTGTAGGCCGGTGTACCTTCAGTGAAGCCGCTGAGGGGTATTATACCGTTACGTTCAACTACAGCCCAGGCTGTACCGAGGTTACTGACGGGAAAGGCCATACTACACACTACTATTATGATGAGCAACAACGGGTCACCGCCGTACAGCAACCTGATGGCAGCACCACCCGTTATGTTTATGATGAATTTGATCACTTGCTCAGCCAGATATCGCCGCAAGGGAGAACGATAGCGTTTGAGTACCTGGGAACCACCGGGTTGGTATCACGCTATATTAACGAGGCGGGTGAGTGTTGGCAGTATACGTACAATTCGGCACAGCAGTTAACCTCAGTAAAAGATCCGTTTGAACGTGTCTGGCTGCAACAATATGACGACAAAGGGGAGCCAAACCATTTCCTCGCGCCTGATGGCTCGGCAACCACGCTAAATTATAATGCGGCAGGCCTGGTCGTTACCGTGGAAAGCAGTAATGGCATGCGTCAGTTTTTAAATTATGACGGCCAGCATCATCTGCTCACCCTGTTTAATGAAGAGCGTGGTGCTTTGCAACTGCGCTATGACAAACAGGGCCGCGTGCGCTCTCTATCGCAGAATGGTAAAAACGAATGGGGCTATCAATACGATCGTCGCGGAAGACTGATCAAAAATACCCGCCCGAACGAAAGCCATGAAGATTTTACTCACGATCGGCATGGCAACCTGACGGCCTACTCCGACGCGAATGGTGTGGTGTGGCGCATGGAGTACGGCGCCTTTGACCTGCCGATGGCGCGGACGGATGGTGAAGGGAACCGTTGGCAATATCATTATGATAAGGACACGTTGGCGTTATGCCGAGTGACTAACCCTGCGGGAGAATCGTATCAGTATGAATTGAATGAGGTTGGCCGTGTCATCACCGAGCGGGATTATGCCGGTACCGAATGGCATTACTCCTATGATGAGGATGGCAACTGCATTGAGAAGCGGGATGCGTTAGGCCAGGTTACACGCTATGAATATGATGCCTGCTGCCAATTGCTGGTAGTAACCACGCCTGAAGGGGAAACGCGCAACATCTATGATCGGATCGGGCGTTTGCTCAGCGTTGTTACAGAAGGTGATGAGTTGGCCTTCACCTATGATGAAAACGATCGCATCGTACGTGAAGTGAACCAGGAACGTGAAATTACCCGGGAATACCCGGATGAGTTCACGGTGATCCGCCATCTGTCTTCTGCGAACTCATCACCCGTTTTAACAACGGTTTTCCACTATAACCGCGTTGGTGAGCTAACAGGGGTTGATTTACCCGATGCCCAACACTTGAAGTTCATTAGCGACAAGGAAGGGCATGAACGTGAACGTGTGAGCCCGGCAGGGTTTATGTTCTGCCAGGACTACGATGAGATGGGGATGTTGACCCGGCAACGGGCCGGACGTCAAACGCAGATCTTCAGTCCTGAAGAGGTCCATGATATTCCAAGACCGACGCTGGCGAGTCTGGACAGGACTTATCAATACGACGCGGCGCTGAATCTGGTGGGGGCCAACGATGACAATGAACGCCTGAGTTATGTGGTGAATGGTAATCAGCAGGTGGTATCGGTCAGCAACGGGCGTTCATTAAAAGAGCACTATCGCTATGATGCCAGTGGTTACGTGGCCCAAAGGCAAACCGGTGAACAACAGCTTGTTGCTCATGATGAAATCTATCAACGGGGCCATAGGCTAAAGCAACTGGGTCAAAACTGGTATGAATATGATGTCGCGGGGCGTATGACCGTTAAGCGTATTCAGCGAGAGGGTTATCGGCCGGAATATACGCGTTTTATCTGGAATTCGAAGGACCAGTTGGTTGCGTTGAAGGATGCTCAGGGCCGACGTTGGCAGTATCGCTATGATCCTTTTGGTCGCCGCACGGAAAAATGCTGCGAAGAACAAGGGCTACGTGTCAGTTATCTGTGGGATGGGGACAGCATAGCGGAAATCAGGGAGTATCGGCATGGGCACTTGCAAAAGGTCCGGCACTGGGTATTTAATGGCTGGGAGCTGATTGCCCAGCAAGAGTGTACTTATGCAACTGAGCCTTCAGAGGAAGGTGTACGCTGGGTGTTTGAAACACAGTTTGCCGTTTGTGCTCCTTCGGGACAACCGTTAGCGCTCTTTAACACCGCAGGAAAACGCGTCTGGCGTAGACCCCAGGAATCGTTGTGGGGGATTGCCTTAGGCAAAGCAGATCAGAACCCACAGTTAGATCCGGGGCTGAAGTTTGCAGGCCAACTATGGGATGCCGAGTCAGGGCTGCATTACAATCGGTTCAGATATTATGATCCGCAGGCAGGATGTTATCTGACGTCGGACCCGATAGGGCTGGCGGGGGGCGAAACTCCTTACTCATATGTTCATAATCCGTTGGATTCTATGGATCCTTTGGGATTAGCGGCGGCTGATTATCCTTGGAATCAAAGTAGCATTAGTTTCGGTGAATGGTTTGACTCTGCTAGTGTTCAAGATGTAAAAGAGGCAATGGCTAATAAAGCCATAAAGACTGGTGTAACGGATGCGTTACGTAATGGTGGCGGGGCTCATGAGTGGTTCCCTGTTTCGATGGCTGAAAAAGCCAAGTCATTAGGGTTTACTTATAATGAACTTATTGAACTATCAACGCCACGTTCGAGTGTCTGGTTCCAAAATGTGCCAGACCCTAGAAATATAGGTGCTTATTTAGAAGGGCCACATTCTACGGGAGCTAAATTGCCACTTGGCCAATCAGGTCGTGCAAGCTCTATCGCACATACAATTCTCTCTGAGAGGTTAAGTCAAGTCACATCAAAATCTGAAGCAATAAAAACAATCAAGTCATTTGCAAATCAATATGTGAAAAATGGTGCGGAATTTGTTAGGGCATTCAAATGTGGAAAGGGATGATTTATGGAAAACAATAGAAAAAGTTATCCAGTAAGTATATGGATTGGTATAGCTGATGAAAATTTTGATGAATATATAGATCAAGATAGCTATGGTGAGGCATGTGGTTTTTGCAAAGACATCGGACAAACATATGATGTGGATACATTCTCTGTATACGTTTCAGAGGGTGTGGTGGACTTAATGGATTTGATTGTTGAGATACCATTTAGTGAGTCATATGAGGATGCCTTAATTGCTAAATGTAATGAAATAGGATTAGTGAAGGTTAACTCTTATATATCGATATTAAATGAGGAATTTGATTTCCCTGATGATAAAAAAGATTTTTCAGGGTTAAAATTTATAGGTACCTTCCAATACTATTTGCCAGATGCATGGTCTAAGGGGGGTATCATTTAGGTTTTATTTATGGAAGCTCCGTATTGGAGCTTCTCTATCACCGTTGCCTTTTATTTCATCAGTATTGCTGGCTCAACTCGAATCATCACCTTACCAGGCATCACGCTGGTCGACAGCGGTTGTCCGGTAAGGCCACTCCCAGCTAAATCCAACTCGTAGCTCCGAATATCTAGTGTTACGCTGATATCGATTGTGTCCCTGCTTCCCAATTAGTCTGTATTTACATTACTATTTTATTTGCAATAATTTTGTGCAGATAAAATCATCAAAATAGGGCGGTAGCATACGGACTACGATGCAAAGCCTTTGGTTAAATGTAGGTACGATCAACCAGTGGGTTGATACCTGACGCCAGACCCGATAGGGCTGGCGGGGGGCTGAACCCTTATAGTTACGTGCATAACCCGCTGGGATGGATCGATCCGCTGGGTTGAGTACATGTAATGCACCGAATGGTTATAGAGCCGGTGATGTAGATCCCCATGGTAATTTATCTCCAGGAGTAAATCGTGCTTCGGGACATGCGAATAGCAAAACTGATGGTTTTGTCCAAGGTCATCACCCTATTCAGGATGCATGGACCAAGAAAAAACTAGTGTATTTCACCGAGACTCTGCACCAGCAACATTATTGAAATCAGCATCTGGTAGCCCTCACGCTAAAATTAGTGTGGCTCAACGAGTTCGACGTGCTTTACCTGGTGGTTAGGATACAACGTTGAAGCAGGAGTTCAATACTAGTTATAGCGAAATGTTAAAAGCTGGAGTTCCGGTAAAACAAGCAAGACGAGCCCTTAATAATGCCTATAAATATTTTGATGGACTCAGGGAAAGTAACAAATTCAATCCGTTCTTTGATATTTAATGCATTGTCATTTTAATAATAAAGGTGGTTGTATATGGATAAAGATAAAGTTTTAGAAGAGTTAGAACGCATAGAGTTGAGTCAAGGTGTTAAATTACCAAATGCGTATAAGAAATTTTTATCTGAGGAAGTTCAAGATAAAGAAGTCTATGAGATAGAAAATAAGCAAGGAGGCTCTGTTTATATATTTAATTATCTAGATGTCATTGAGAGAAATGAAACGTATACAATACAAGAGGTTGGGCCGGACTATTTTTTAATAGGACAAGATGGTGATCTTGGATATTTTATTTGCTCAAAAGATAATGGTGATAAAATTTATAGTTTAGATCTTGGTGCTCTTGGTAGTCTAGATATGGATGAGGAAGCAAAAGATCTATATGATTTACGAGCATGATTTTTATATAGATATATCTATAGTTGGACCGGGATGATCTCCCCTAGATCTTCCCGGCTATTTTTATCTGTTACTACGCCAATATATTACCCTGCTGTACCTGAATCACCAACTGGCCGGGAATCACGCTGATCGCCAGTGGTTGCCCGGTAAGGCCGCACTGCGTCAACCAGTCTCCCGCCAGATACAGCTCACCGTTATCCCGTATCCAGTCCGCACCGATATGAGGGTGAGCATCCACCTCCAATAATAACCGCTCAATCTCTCCCGTATTAGATACCAACGTTATTAACAATCCATCCTGATACGGTTCTATCTTAAATACCGCACCCGCCACAAACCCCGCCTTGGTAATATCCACGCCATCGATAATCAGCTCAGGAATAATCCCGCCCGCGGTTGTCTGTATAATAGCGCATCCGTTCATACATTGCCCTCCGCCTGAATAATCAATCTTCCCTGTTCAATATTTACCGTGACCGACTGGCCCGTTAAGAAGCCGTGCTGTTCCAGCCAATAGCCCTTGATAATCAGCTGTGGCGCGGGCTTCTTGATACCTCGGTTGGGCGAATAGCCCACGGTGTAATGGCGTGTTGCCTTGGGGGCTTTATTTACAGTGGTGCCTGACTTAGAATCGCTCTTAGCCATAATCAACTCCTGCTTAGTTGCTTGTGGTGAGCGGCGATAGTGGGCTGCAACCCGTTATCGCCGCGTTACTTATCAGTTAGTTACGCGCCTGTGCAATCATGGCGCTTAACATCTCAGAAATTATCTGCTGTTTTTCCTGCGGCAAATTAGCAATCGCTTCTATCTGCTGCTGCCACTTCGGAGTCGGGACACTCTCGCGGAGGGAAGACTCCGTCGTTGCTCCAAACAATTCCTCTAGTGAAACCGAAAAAATGTTTGCTATGGCAGGGAGTGAAGACACCTTGATGCGACGGCGGCCAGCCTCCCATGCTTGCACTGTCTGTTGGGAAACGCCCAACTGCTCAGCCAATTCGGTCTGAGTAATGGTACGTTCTTTGCGCAGGCTGGTAATGCGTTTGCCCAACGCAATGAAAAAATCACGTTCTTCGCTACTGATCGCCATAGTTGCCTTGGTTCCTGAATGTCACAAGACAACCATAACATACCGTACATTTTACTACGATATGATGTGAATACTACAATATGTGGTTTTATTGGGTCCAGTTGTTTTCATATGTAAATTGAGGTTCTTTGAAGCAAGAATAATGCGATGCATTTCGCAGATTGAGATAAGAGCGCTATACGCCTTGAAAAGAGATATTGATAGCAGGAACAAGGACAGTCTTGGGCTAGCCAGCTAAACGCGCCAGCCCGGCACACAATTAATCTTCCCCCTCAATGAGAACACAGCTCATACTTCTTTATCTTGCGATACAGCGTCGCGATACCAATCCCCAGCTTCTCCGCCACCACCTTCTTGTTCGCATGTTGGCTCAGCGCCTCCTCAATCATCAGTTTCTCCATACTCTCCAAACCCGCCATATCGTGGTTTTCACAACTCTCTGTGGTTTTATACGTAGATACGCTGGCGCGAGCCTCCAGATGTTGCCCACGGGTCAGATTGGGCGGCAGCAGATAGGTATCAATGATCTCACCGCTCGGCACCACGTTAACCAGATACTCCATCAAATTACTCAGTTCGCGCACGTTGCCTGGCCAGCGGTGTCGGCGTAGCAGCTCGAGTACCTCTGCCGAGATGCCGGGGTAGATAATGCCGATCCGCTTGGTGTGCAAACTGAGGAAGTAGTGCACCAGCAGTTCGATATCGCCTTCGCGCTCACGCAGCGGTGGCAGGGTGATGGGGATAACGTTCAGGCGGTAATAGAGGTCTTCACGGAACTTGCCTTCGGCAATGTACTGTGCCAGGTTCTGGTTGGTGGCGGAGATAATGCGGATATCGACCGGGATCGGCTTGCTGGAGCCGATCGGCAACACCTCACGGGATTCCACCGTGCGCAGCAACTTGGCCTGCAACATTAGCGGCATATCACCGATCTCATCCAGGAATAACGTCCCCTGATTGGCCGCCTGGATCAGCCCCACCTTGCCATTGGCCGAAGCGCCGGTAAATGCCCCCTTCAGGTAACCGAACAGTTCACTCTCCAACAGTTGATCCGGAATGGCGGCGCAGTTAATGGCGATAAAGGGTTTATCGCTGCGGTTACTCAGCCGGTGGATCGCCCGCGCCACCACCTCTTTGCCGGTGCCGCTTTCGCCAACCACCAATACGCTGGAGGGGCTGGGGGCAATACGGGTGATTAAGCTCTTCAGCAGACGCATCGGTTTGCTTTCCCCCGCCAGTTGCTCAATACGCGGGTCTTGCAGGCTCAGCGTTTCGTCAAATGAGGAGTGTGACTGATGAAAAGCCATTAAAAATAATTGATGATCTTGAACCTGATGCAACTGGCCAATCATAATCTCCTGGTTATCGTCGAAGGAGAGAATATGTTGCAGATGTCCGCTGGTGTAATTTTGCTGGAAAGTGAGGGCGCGAATAGTAAAGGTTTTGCCGATAATATTTTCCTGCGGCATATTGAGCTGTTTTAAGGCCATCATATTGGCAAACTTAACCTGGCTCTTTTCATTGAGTATTAACACCCCCTGATCCATATTTTCAATCAGGCTGAAAAGCACTTTATTTAAACCACCGCTGCCGCCTTGCGTCTCCAATAAGTTGGAAACGAAAACGTTGGAAATATTGCGCACGTAGCCCGAGAACTCTTGCAGGTTATCCCGTAACCTTTGCTGCTGTTCCAGGGTGAAGGCCACCAGGCTGATCACGCCGATGCAGGCATCTTGGAACAGGATAGGAATGCCGAGGAAGGCCTTTTCCTGGCACTCATCTTTGCTGGTGCAGCCTTCGCACACCGGGTCGTAACGGGAGTGGGTGACTATTTTTTCGTTTTTGGTATCAAGCACATATTTCAACAACCAGGAATTGCTGCCGAGCTTGATGCCAAATTGTTTGCCATACGGGCCAGTGCCTGCCACGCGTACCAGGTTGGCATCGACAATCTCTACCTCCAGCAGCAACACGCTGGAGAGCATCTTGGTAAAGCGCAAAATTGTCGGTTGGATCTGCATAAGAGCCGACTGGGCAGTGGCCGGTGCTATCATCACGCGTCTCCCGTTATCGTCATTGAAAAAGAAACGATAATACACTACGGCTAGCTATAATTTGATAGTCATCAAGCTAATCCCACAGAGAATAGAGATTCTGCTGTTAGCATCACATTTTATTATCAAAATGATACTGCGCGCTAATTGCTATCATTTTGGGTTGCGAGAAAGGCTGATAATTATAAATGGCAGATTTACGCCGTAGGGAATTATCCCTTGCCAGCAACACCCTGACTGTAAATTTCACATTAACCGCCCCGAAAGTCCCGTTTTATGTGATCGCCATCATAATACTCCGCAGTTTTATGTTACGCAGCTTAACTTTCCCCTTGTTGGCACGCTTATTGATTGTCCTGTAGCCAGACGCTGAAAAAGCGTATTGGTTATTCCGAGGTTAGGCACTTGTTTTAACGGATCACCACCACACTCTCTATTTAGGGGCAAAGATGAGAACAGTTAACCAGTTAATTAAGGAAATAAGCGCGTTAAAGTCCAATTTACATCAAAAGGACTTTTTACTGACGTGGGAACAGAGCCGTGACGAGCTGGAACTGGTGCTCAAGCTGGCGGAATCGCTGAAAACCATGCGCTCAGAAAACATTGCCACCAAGATTTTCAACAGTGGCTTAGGCATCTCCATCTTCCGTGATAACTCCACGCGTACCCGTTTTTCTTATGCCTCGGCGCTCAACCTGCTGGGGTTGGCGCAGCAAGATCTGGATGAAGGTAAATCGCAGATCGCCCACGGGGAAACGGTGCGTGAAACGGCCAATATGATCTCCTTCTGCGCGGATGCCATCGGTATCCGTGACGACATGTATCTGGGGGCAGGCAACGCCTACATGCGTGAGGTGGGGGCCGCGCTGGATGAAGGATTTGAGAAGGGCGTGCTGCCACAGCGCCCGGCACTGGTCAACTTGCAGTGCGATATCGATCACCCAACCCAGGCCATGGCGGATCTGGCCTGGTTGCAGGAGCACTTCGGCAGCCTGGAAAACCTGAAAGGCAAGAAGATCGCCATGACCTGGGCCTATTCACCCAGCTATGGCAAACCGCTGTCGGTGCCGCAGGGCATCATTGGGCTGATGACCCGCTTTGGCATGAAGGTGACGCTGGCCCATCCGGAAGGTTACGACTTGATCCCGGACGTGATCGAAGTGGCGAAGAACAACGCTGCTGCTTCCGGTGGTAGCTTCCAACAGGTGACCTCGATGGCCGAAGCCTTCCAGGGCGCGGACATCGTTTATCCGAAATCCTGGGCGCCATACAAGGTCATGGAGCAGCGTACCGATCTGTTGCGTGCCAACGATCACGCGGGCCTCAAGGCGCTGGAGCAACAGTGCCTGGCGCAAAACGCCTACTACAAAAACTGGCACTGCACCGAAGAGATGATGAAGCTGACCAAAGGCGGCGAAGCGCTCTATATGCACTGTCTGCCAGCGGACATCACCGACGTCTCCTGCAGTGAAGGGGAAGTCTGTGCCAGCGTATTCGAGAAGTACCGTATTGCCACCTATAAGGAAGCCAGCTGGAAGCCTTATATCATCGCGGCGATGATCATGGCGCGCAAATTCTCCAACCCGGGTCTGGTGTTGGATCAATTACTGAAAGAAGCAGAAAAACGCATTAAATAAATTTACCTGGTCAGGGATACCGGGCGGTGTCCCTGCACGGTGAAAGTTAATGCGACCAGAAGAGGTAGCGGTTATGTCGGTTTTTTCATTGAAAGTGGCGATAGAGGATAACCGTTATTTTAACGGCGAAACCTCCTCTCTGTTCTCTAAGGCGCAAGCGCAGAAAGCGCGCGAGTTTCATAAGAAGATCGCGGGTTATCAGCCAACGCCGTTATGCGCGTTGGACGATCTCGCGCAGCTGTTTGGCGTGCGGAAAATCCTGGTCAAAGACGAGTCCAAACGCTTTGGTTTAAACGCCTTCAAGATGCTCGGCGGTGCGTACGCCATTGCCCAGCTTTTGTGTGAAAAGTACCAGATTGATATCAATGCGTTTTCTTTCGAAAAGTTTAAAGCCACGGCGACCGAGAAGATGACCTTCGCCACCACCACCGACGGCAACCATGGCAGGGGGGTTGCCTGGGCGGCGCAACAGCTAGGCCAGCATGCGGTGGTGTATATGCCTAAAGGCTCGGCGCAGGAGAGGGTGGATCACATTCTCAACCTGGGTGCCGAGTGCATCGTCACCGATATGAACTACGACGATACCGTGCGACTGACCATGAAAACGGCCCAGGAACGCGGCTGGCAAGTGGTACAGGACACCGCCTGGGAAGGCTACACCAAGATCCCAACCTGGATCATGCAGGGTTACGCCACGCTGGCAGACGAAGCGGCCGAACAGATGCGGCAGATGCAGATCGAGCGGCCAACCCATGTGCTGTTACAGGCCGGTGTCGGGGCGATGGCCGCGGGCGTGCTGGGCTATCTGGTAGACGTGTTAGGCGCGGATAAGCTGCATTCGGTGATTGTCGAACCCGAGCTGGCCGACTGTGTTTATCGCTCCGGGGTAAAAGGAGAAATCGTCAACGTGGGCGGCGATATGGCCACCATCATGGCCGGTCTGGCCTGTGGTGAGCCTAACCCCTTGGGCTGGCCGCTGCTGCGTAACTGCGCCACGCAGTTTATTTCCTGCCAGGACAGCGTGGCGGCGCTAGGGATGCGGGTGTTGGGTAATCCGCTGGGTAACGATCCGCGCATTATCTCCGGCGAGTCCGGTGCCGTGGGGTTGGGCGTGCTGGCTGCGGTACATCACAGCCCGCAACGTGCGCAGCTGATGCAAAAACTCGGGCTGAATAGCCAGTCGGTAGTGCTGTTAATCAGCTCCGAAGGCGATACCGACGTGAAGCACTATCGCGAAGTGGTGTGGGAAGGGAAGCTTCCGGTTTAACCACCGCCGTCAGATTACTCAACCTCTCGCAGCAGCGAGGGGTTATAAAAAATTGGAGAAAGAACACAATGGCAAAGCAAATTCCTTTCGAATTGGTATTAGAGAAAGCCTACCAATACAAAGATGAGATGACGCGCTTCCTGCGGGACATGATCGCCATCCCGAGTGAAAGCTGTGACGAAAAACGGGTGGTGATGTGTATCAAGAAAGAGATGGAGAAGGTCGGGTTCGACAAGGTCGAGATTGACCCGATGGGCAACATCCTGGGCTATATCGGCCACGGCCCACACCTGATTGCGATGGACGCGCATATCGATACCGTCGGCATCGGCAACATCAAGAACTGGACCTTTGACCCGTATCAGGGCATGGAAAACGACGAGATCATCGGTGGCCGTGGCGCATCGGATCAGGAAGGTGGCATGGCTTCCATGGTCTACGCGGGCAAAATCATCAAGGATCTGGGGCTGGAAGATCAGTATACGCTGCTGGTGACCGGCACCGTGCAGGAAGAAGACTGCGATGGCCTGTGCTGGCAGTACATTATTGAGCAATCCAACATCCGCCCAGAGTTTGTGATCAGCACCGAACCGACCGACTGCCAGATCTACCGCGGCCAGCGTGGCCGTATGGAAATCCGCGTGGATGTGCAAGGCATCAGCTGCCACGGCTCGGCACCGGAACGTGGTGACAACGCCATTTTCAAAATGGGCCCAATCCTCAACGAATTGCAACAGCTGTCCGGCAACTTGGGCAATGACGATTTCCTGGGCAAAGGCACACTCACCGTTTCAGAGATTTTCTTTACCTCACCTAGCCGCTGCGCGGTAGCAGACAGCTGTGCGGTATCTATCGACCGCCGCCTGACCTGGGGCGAAACCTGGGAAGGGGCGTTGGACGAGATCCGTGCGTTACCAGCGGTGCAGGCGGCCAAGGCAGTCGTGTCGATGTATGACTATAGCCGTCCGTCCTACACCGGTCTGGTGTACCCAACCGAATGCTACTTCCCAACCTGGAAGGTCGAAGAAGATCACATCACGGTGAAAACCCTGAGCAAGGCCTATCAGGGCCTGTTCAAGAAGCAGCCGGTGGTGGATAAGTGGACCTTCTCAACCAACGGGGTTTCCATCATGGGGCGCCACGGTATTCCGGTGATCGGTTTCGGTCCGGGCAAGGAGCCTGAAGCCCACGCGCCGAACGAGAAAACCTGGAAAGACCATCTGGTGACCTGCGCGGCTATGTATGCCGCCGTGCCTTTGGCTTATCTGGAAGAGTTGCAGAAATAAGCGTCCCCTCACCCCAACCCTCTCCCACAGGGAGAGGGAGCTGTCCGGAGCGTGTGGTTGGTCCGTGCAGCTTCGGAAAGTGGGGTACAAGAGGAAAGATATTACACATAGAAATCAGCGGTCTCTACAGGGAGAGGGAGCTGTCCGGAGCGTGCGGCTGGCCCGTACAGCTTCGGACAGTCGGGTGCAAAAGGAAAGGTATTACGCAAAGAAATCAGCGAACTCGATCGGCCCCCACAGGGAGAGGGGGCTGGTGCAGAGTGATTTCAAATGTGCATATTTCATCTGTAACGAGGGTGATCTAGTAGGCGAGCCTCTGCTTCTTCAGGAAGAACGCTAAAACATCCGCGAATTCGATCGGTTCCCTCTCCCTGTGGGAGAGGGTTAGGGTGAGGGGCCTATCCAGCACCCAGCAAGCATCACACGGTTAAATACCCGGCCCCCTCCGCCGGATTTTTTTATGGAGTGCCAGCAATGAAGCAGTTGATTAAGAACGGCATTCTGGTTGATAGCGACGGGCAGTATCCTCAGGATTTGTTGATTGAAAACGGGGTGATCTGCCAGCGCGACACGGCGATCGAAGCCGATAACCATTGTGAAGTTATCGATGCTTGCGGCTGTTATGTCATGCCCGGCGGCATTGATGTCCATACCCATTTCAATATCGATGTCGGCATCGCCCGTAGCTGTGACGATTTTTTCAGCGGCACTCGCGCGGCGGCCTGTGGCGGCACTACCACCATTATCGATCATATGGGATTTGGCCCGGCGGGCTGCAATCTCCATCATCAGCTCAACGTCTACCACCAGTATGCGGCCGGCAATGCGGCGATCGATTACGGCTTTCACGGCGTGATCCAACATATTGACGACGGCATTCTCGAAGAGATGGCCAGCATGGTGCATGACGAAGGGATCAGCAGTTTTAAGCTGTATCTGACCTACCTCTACAAGATCAATGATACCGACGTGCTGCGAGCCTTGGGGCAGTTGCGGCAGGCTGGGGCATTGACTACCGTCCACCCAGAAAACGATGCCGCGATTGCTCTGCGCCGTGCTGCGCTGGTGGCCGCCGGTAAAACAGCGCCGATCCATCACGCATTAAGCCGCCCGTTGGAATGTGAGGCTGAAGCAATTAGCCGGATGATCAATCTGGCCCATCTGGCAGACAACGCGCCGCTGTACATCGTCCATTTATCCAATGGGCTGGGGCTGGATTATTTACGTCTGGCACGCCAACAGCGCCAACCGGTGTGGGTAGAAACCTGCCCGCAGTATCTGCTGCTCAACGAACAATGTTACCTGCGTGAAGATGGGGCGAAATACATCCTCAGCCCGCCTCTGCGTGACCAACGGGAATTGGATCGCCTATGGGTGGGCATTGCCGACGGTTCGATCGATACCGTCGCTACCGATCACTGTACTTTCCCTTACCACCAACGGCAGGCAATGGCGGCAGGGGACTTTACCCGCTGCCCGAACGGCCTGCCTGGGGTCGAGAATCGCATGATGCTGCTGTTCTCTCACGGAGTGATGAGCGGACGGATTTCCCCTTCACGCTTTGTGGCGCTCACCAGCAGCAACCCGGCGCGGTTGTTCGGCCTGTGGCCGCGTAAAGGCAATCTAAACCCCGGTGCAGATGCTGACGTGGTGATCTTTGATCCGCGCCAATCCACGGCTATCAGCCATGATCGGCTTCATGACAAGGCGGATTATTCCCCTTATGAAGGTTTTCAGTGCCAGGGCGTGCCGGTGCTGACGATGTGCCGGGGCGAGGTCGTAGCGCGTAATGGCGAATTTACCGGGCGGCAAGGGTACGGGCAGTTCTTGCGTCGTCGGCCTTTCAATGCCCAGATCGCGGCAAAAATGGGGTAACACCTCACTAAACAACAAGGATCAACATGAACAAGAAAATAGTGCTGGCATTGGGCGGTAACGCATTGGGTGAGGGCCTGGCGGAACAGATGCAGGCGGTCAAAACCACCGCGCGGGCGATTGTCGATTTAATCGAGCACGGTCACCAGGTAGTGGTCACCCACGGCAATGGCCCGCAGGTGGGCATGATCAACCTGGCGTTTGAGGCGGCGGCAAAAAGTGAAGCCCATACGCCGATGCTGCCGATGTCGGTGTGCGTCGCGTTGAGCCAGGGGTATATAGGTTACGATCTGCAAAACGCCCTGCGTGAAGAGTTGCTCGATCGCAATATCGTTAAACCGGTTGCCACTTTGATCACCCAGGTGATCGTTAACGGCAGCGATCCGGCGTTTCTCAATCCCACCAAGCCGATTGGTTCGTTCTTTACCAAGGCCGAAGCCAACCAGCTGACCAAGAACGGTTACAACATGGTAGAAGATGCGGGCCGTGGCTACCGCCGGGTCGTTGCCTCGCCCAAGCCGATCGACATCGTCGAGAAAGAAACGGTACGCGCCATGATGGAGGCCGGGCAGGTGGTGATCACCGTGGGTGGCGGGGGTATTCCGGTGATCCGCGAAGGTAACCATCTGCGGGGAGCCAGCGCGGTGATCGACAAAGACTGGGCCAGTGCCAAACTGGCAGAGATGATCGATGCCGATATGCTGATCATCCTCACCGCAGTGGAAAAGGTAGCGATCAACTTTGGCAAACCGAATGAGCAATGGCTGGAGCAGTTGAGCATTGCCGATGCCCAGCGCTTTATCGAAGAAGGGCACTTTGCCAAAGGCTCAATGCTGCCGAAGGTAGAAGCGGCGGTGGCGTTTGCCGAATCCAAGCCAGGGCGTCAGGCGTTGATCACGGTCTTGAGCAAGGCTCAGCAGGGCATTGAAGGCAAAACCGGTACGGTGATTAGCCATTAATCACAGACACCAGACTCACAAGAGGCGCTGCATACTGCACCCCTTGTGAGTCAACAATCGTTATCTGCGGCCAAGTTTCATCATGGCTTCAAGCACCGCCCCGGCGACGGCCCGCGCCTTATCTGACACCGTGGTGTAATCTGCCAGCGTACCGCGCGGATCGATATCACCGATTTTAGTGCCGGTTTTGACCTCTAGCCCATCATGCAGCAAACCGCGTACCATACCGGAAAGCGGCGCAATCACCGGCACCTCGCCGCAGTGGGCCACCACATCCCCCTCCTGCACCAAATCCCCCAAAGCGACGCGACATTGCATAATGCCATCGGCGGGTGCACGGATCACCCGACGGGTGGTGTGGCCAGCGATATTACCGGGAATGCCGGTATTGGGATGGGTGTAGCCTTGATAAATCACCCGCCCCAGCGCATGGCCGCGATTGGTTTCGATCACCGCATCGCAATCCTGTCCGGCGTTGAAGCCAGGGCCAAGAGCCACGGTAATCGGGGCCATATTGCGATGGGTCCCCAGGTTTTGCTTGGCCAGGATGGCATCCACCAGAAAACGGGGTTTGAGCTGCTCCAGGCTGCGGGTCTCTGGGTCAACCAGCAGCGGGATCTCGCCACGGTTGATGATGTCGAAAGCTTCGTTGACGTCGTTGGCCAGGCAGGCGGTGACGCCCTCTACGCAGGTTTTGCCGTCAAACATCGCCTGAGCAAATGCCACCGTCCGGCGAATGGCGGTCGGTTGGGCAATATCCAGCATGATGACCTGAAAGCCGGCATGATACAGCCGCAGCGCCACGCCGGTGGCGATATCACCTGCGCCACGGATCACCACCAGTTTGTCGCGCGTTAAGCGGATGTCATTTTTCATCAGCCCGCCAGCAGATTGGTTGCGCACTTGCAGCAGTTCTGCCAGCACGCTAATGGCGATTTCTTCCGGCGTTTCTGCGCCGATGTTGTAGCCGACCGGGGCATGGAGTTTGGCAAGCTTCTCATCATCTACGCCGCGCTGGCGCAATTGTTGGGTAAAGGTTTGCACCTTGCGGCGGCTGGCCAGCAATCCCAGATAGCGCAGCGGCTGCTCGATCAGCACGTTGAGTGCCTCGCAATCCTGATTGTTGGTGGCGATGATCACAAAGTTGGCCGGATCAATATTAATCTTGTCGATGGCCTCTGAGAAGGTCTCGCCATGAACCAGGGTAGTGCCCACCGGAAATAGCGCCGGGTCGAGGCTGGTCGGGTAGATATCGGCAACGTGAATATCAAAGCCCAACGGCTTGGCGGCGCTGGCGATGGCGCGGTTGACGTGCCCGGCCCCGATCAATATCAGGCGCGGGCGTAGACCATGCACGTCGATATATACCGACATCGCGCCTCCACAGTCCGAGCCTACTGCATCCTGCCCGGTGCGTGCCATGCGGCCATGAAACACCCTGGCCTTGCGCTCCGTAATGGCGGCAATTGCCTGTTCAATCACCAGGCGTTCGATCATGCCGCCACCGATGGTGCCAATACAGCCACCGTCGGCCATCACCAGCATCTGTCCCGAATGGCGCGGTGTAGATCCACGGCTTTCGATAATCTGGGCGAGCGCAAAGGGCTGGTTTTGCTCTTCTAAACGTGCAGCTTCGGCGAAGATATTCATGATGACCTCGTCAATAACCTCAGAAATATTATCGTGTTAAGCGCCGTATCAGGTGGCGGATCGCCGGGGTCTCCTGCACTGCGCCAAACCAGATGGCGCTGAGCGTCAGCTCTGGCCGCAGCAGGGTTTGCCACCTGGCTGCCAGTTGATTATCACAATGAGAAACCTGATTGATCAGCCAGACCCGCCGCGCCTGAGAGGGTGTACCTTTGAACATCCCTTCAGGGTGCGAGATCAGGGTGTCGAATACCCGGTGATCCAGTATTTCACCGGCCGTGACCCCCGTCAGCGCGGAGAAAATCGCCCAACGGTGAATTTGCTGTGGGTCTGCGGGACGATCGATCACCTGGCCTCCGGTTAGCGCGATAACACAATCACTGCGGGAGGGGATGCAAGGTTCATGCCTTGCCGGGGCTTTCAGGGGTAACCCTCGGGAGCCGTCCGCCTCGGCCAGGATCACATCGAAGGCACCATGCTGTTTGATTGCGTCGATTTGCTCGGGGGTTAACCCGATAACCTTGTTATCCTGCGGCTGATAATGACTGAAGCAGGCGGTAATGGCCGGGGTGCTGCTGGTGGTGGGCGGTTGGCCTATCAACAGGTGGTGGTAGTCGGCAGCGGTGGGCAAGTACATCTTGGTGGTGGTAGTGAACAGCACGCGTTTGCCCTGGTGATAAAAGGCCTGCGCCAGCCAGTGCAGGGTACTGGTTTTCCCCCCGGCGCCAATCAGGGCGATCAGCAGCGGCTGGCCCCGATCGAGGCGGTGATATTCCTCACTGAATAATTCTCTGAAGCTGGGCGTCATAAATAGCCTGTTTTGTGAGCCAGAAAACGGGGTAAATAACGGTGATTTAACCGATAACCAATATGCAGTTTTTTCAGGATAGAGTGCCGATTTAATCGCAAACAACCTTGATGTAATCGCTATTTGGCAAACATTCATACTTTATCGATTGCGGTCTCGTTTTTAACCGAAGTGCTATTTGGCCGTATCAAAGTGATAGCTGGCGATGTTTTTTTGATAATTGATTCTATTAGCGTAGCCGTGATGATTAAGCGACTACCTGCACTGATTGTTATTCTCAGTTGCGATAGTGAGCCCGTTCACAAATAAAATTAACAATTAGAACTACCTCACGAATTTAACCGCTGGCCAACCACGTTGGGAGATTTGGCCTGATTGTTGCTGCGTTATGCCTATCCGCTGTGGAAAACCGCCCTCAGGTTTTTACAGACTCATCATTCAGGCATTTCGCCGCAAGGAGATAAAGCTATGGGAGATTTAATGCGTCCCGTTCCGTTCAAGGCGCTGTTAACCCGGATTTTCGATGAATATCATGAGAGCCGGTCTATTTTTGGTATTCCAGAAAAGCAGTTTTATCGCAAACATGACGATCGGCGGATTAACGTCTTCAATGAAAGTTGTGAAACGCCACTTGGCCCGGCCGCAGGCCCGCATACTCAGTTGGCGCAGAATATCATCGTTTCCTGGTTGACCGGCGGACGCTTTATCGAATTGAAAACCGTGCAGATCCTCGATCGGTTGGAGCTGGAAAAGCCCTGTATCGATGCCGAAGACGAATGCTTCAACACCGAATGGTCAACAGAGTTCACGCTGCTCAAAGCCTATGATGAATATTTAAAAGCCTGGTTTGCCCTGCACCTGCTGGAGGAGATGTTTGATCCACGGGCCAAAGGGGAAAGTAAATCCTTCATTTTCAATATGAGCGTGGGTTATAACCTCGATGGGATTAAACAGCCGCCGATGCAGGACTTTATCCATAACATGATGGACTCTGCACAGCACCCGAAATATGCCGAGTATCAACATATTCTTGCCGCATGGGTTAAGGACGAGGGTTTTATTAGCCAGTTCGCCTTATCCGCCCAACGCGGGGCATTGGCACAGTTGCCAGAGCATATTCCAGCGCAACTGGTCAGCGGTATTACCCTTTCGACCATGCATGGTTGTCCGCCAGATGAAATTGAAGCCATCTGCCGCTATATGCTGGCAGAGAAACGGCTCAATACCTTTGTCAAATTAAACCCGACGCTGCTGGGTTATCCGCGCGTGCGTGCCATTCTGGATAGCTGCGGGTTTGATTATGTCGGGCTGAAAGAAGAATCTTTCGAGCACGATCTCAAACTGGAGCAGGCGATCGCGATGTTGCACCGCCTGACCGCCCTGGGGAAACAGCAGAAGTTGGGTTTCGGGGTCAAACTGACCAATACCCTGGGGGCGATCAACCATAAAGGCGCCTTGCCGGGTGAAGAGATGTATATGTCCGGGCGCGCGCTGTTCCCGCTTTCCATCAACGTAGCGGCGGTTCTCTCCCGCGAGTTCAACGGGGAACTGCCGATTTCCTATTCCGGCGGGGCAAGCAAGTTTAACGTCCGCGAGATTTTTGACACCGGCATCCGGCCAATCACCATGGCCACCGACCTGCTCAAGCCCGGTGGCTATTTACGCCTGACGGAGTGCATGCAAGAGCTGGACGCTTCCGATAGCTGGCAGATGACGCGCATCGATGTCGATAAGCTGCAAGTGCTGGCAGACAAGGCCGTCAGCATGGAATACACCCAGAAACACTGGAAATCAACGGATCGCATCGACGCGGGTGGCCCATTACCGATGATTGACTGCTATGTGGCTCCTTGCGTCACCGCCTGCGCCATCAAACAGGATATCCCGGAATATATCCGGCTGCTGGGTGAGCAACGCTATGCCGATGCGCTGGAGCTGATTTATCAACGCAACGCCTTGCCAGCTATTACCGGGCATATTTGCGATCACCAGTGCCAGTACAACTGCACCCGTCTTGATTACGACAGCGCGCTGAACATCCGCGAACTGAAAAAGGTGGCGTTGGAGAAGGGCTGGGATGAGTATCAGCGCCGCTGGCATAAACCGGCTGGCTCTGGCAGCAAACGCCCAGTTGCCATTTTGGGAGCTGGCCCGGCGGGTCTGTCAGCCGGGTACTTCCTGGCGCGGGCCGGGTATCAGGTTACGCTGTTTGAGCGTGAGGCGAATGCGGGTGGGGTGGTGAAAAACATCATTCCACAGTTCCGCATCCCGGCGGAGCTTATCGAGCACGATATCGACTTTGTGGCCGCCCACGGCGTGAAGATGGTTTATGGCTGCGATCCCGATCTGACCGTCGACAAACTGCAACAGCAGGGCTTTGACTACGTGTTTATCGGTATCGGCACCGATAAAAACAGCGGCGTGAAGCTGGCGGGCAATAACCGCAACGTCCACAAATCCTTGCCGTTCCTGCGCGATTTCAACCTCGGTAAGCCGATGAACCTGGGCAAACACGTGGCCGTGGTCGGTGCCGGTAACACGGCAATGGACTGTGCCAGGGCCGCGTTGAAGGTGCCTGGCGTGCAGGACGTCACCGTGCTGTATCGCCGCACGCTCAATGAGATGCCAGCCTACCGTGAAGAGTATCAGGAGGCGGTAGAGGACAACGTGCAGTTTATGTTCCTCACCAATCCGGAACACTTTGATGCCAACGGTACCTTGACGGCCAGAGTGATGGCGCTGGGAGAGCCGGACGAGAAGGGGCGCCGCCGCCCGGTCGCCACCGAACAGACCCTGACGCTGCAAATGGATACCTTGATCACCGCCATTGGCGAGCAGGCTGACGAGGAAGTGCTGCATAAGCTGGGCGTACCGCTGGATGACGCAGGCTATCCGCAGGTCAACACCGCCACCGGCGAAACTACCCGGCCGAACGTCTTCTTGATCGGCGACGTGCAGCGTGGCCCGTCATCCATTGTTGCTGCCATCGGTAGCGCCCGCAACGCCGCTGAAACGGTGCTGGCGCGGGAGAACGTCAAAACCCATCACGCCGACAAATACTGGTCGAACGTCGATCCGGCGGAAATCTATCGCCGCAAAGGCGCTATTTCGGTAGCGCTGGTGGATAAAACCGAGCGCGAGGCCTTCGTGGCCCAAGAGGCCCAGCGCTGCCTGGAATGTAACTACGTGTGCAGCAAATGCGTCGACGTTTGCCCGAACCGCGCCAACGTGTCGATTGCCATACCGGGCTTCCAGGATCGTTTCCAGACCCTGCATCTGGACGCCTACTGCAATGAATGCGGCAACTGCGCCCAGTTCTGCCCGTGGCAGGGTAAGCCATACCAAGACAAAGTAACGATCTACAGCCTGCCGCAGGACTTTGCCAACAGCACCAATCCAGGGTTCCTGGTGGATGGGGCGCAGGTCAGCGTACGGCAGGACGGCAAGCTTTACCAACTGCAGATCGATAGCGACGGCCAGCTTGAGCAAGTGCCGCCGGAACTGGAGGAGATGTGCCGCATTATCAGCCATGTGCACACTCATCATCATTATCTCCTTGGCCAGGTGGAGGTGTAGTCATGCTGATATTAACCAATGCAACCGGCGTGCAGCTCGACCCCGCCAGCGTACAGCACGGTATCGATATCGCCATTGAAGGGGCGTTGATCAAAGAGGTGGGGCAAGGGTTGGCGGCCAAATATCCCCAGGCGGAAGTGCGCAATATGCACGGCAAATGGGTGATGCCAGGGATTGTGTGCGCCCACAACCATTTCTACTCCGGGTTATCACGCGGGATTATGGCCAACATCGCGCCCAGCCCGGACTTTATCTCCACGCTGAAGAACCTGTGGTGGCGGTTGGATCGGGCGCTGGATGAGGAATCGCTGTATTACAGCGGTCTGATCTGCTCGTTGGAAGCCATCAAGAGCGGCTGTACGGCGGTGATCGATCACCACGCCTCGCCCAACTTTATCGCCGGTTCGCTGAAAACCCTGCGCGCAGGCTTTATCGAGACCGGGCTGCGCGGCATGACCTGTTTTGAAACCACCGATCGCAACGGCGGGGAGCGCGAACTGCGGGCTGGCGTGGAGGAGAATATTGCTTTTGCCCAGTTGATCGACGTCGCCAAAAAAGCCGGTAAGGAGCCTTACCTGGTGGAGGCGCATATTGGCGCTCACGCACCGTTCACGGTTTCTGATGCCGGGTTGGAGATGCTGCAAGCGGCGGTTAAAAGTACCGGCCGTGGTCTGCATATCCACGCCGCCGAGGACAGCTATGACGTATCCCATAGCCACGACAAATATGGCAAGGATCTGATCGAGCGCCTGGCGCAATACGACCTGATCGGGTCAAAAACGTTGGTCGCCCACGGTCTGTATCTGTCTGCAGCGGACATCGAACTGATCAACCAGCAGGATGCCTTCCTGGTGCACAACGCCCGCTCCAATATGAACAACCACGTGGGCTATAACCATCAGCTGGCGCAGTACCGCAACCTGGCGCTCGGCACCGACGGCATCGGCTCAGACATGTTTGAAGAGCTGAAGTTTGCCTTCTTTAAACACCGTGATGCGGGCGGGCCGTTGTGGCCGGATAGCTTTGCCCGCTTCCTGGCCAAAGGGAATCAACTGCTGGCGCGCAACTTTGGCGCCAACTTCGGCTGCCTGGCCGCCGGTTACAAAGCGGATCTGACCATCTGCGACTACCCGTCACCCACGCCGCTGGCGGCGCAGAATATCGGCGGGCATCTGGCCTTCGGCATGGGGGCTGGCAGCGTCAACAGCGTGATGGTGGAAGGCCGCATGGTCTATCAGGATCGCCAGTTCCCGTTCGATGTGGAACCGATCTACGCCGAGGCGCGCAAGGTAGCGGCCAAGCTGTGGCAGCGTATGGATACCTTGAAGTAAACCGGTCGCCGCCCTGCGAACACCGGGGCGGCTGACATTGATGAGGGTGCAACATGATTGAGCAATTCTATCGGCCAGGATCGGTACAGCAGGCGCTAGAGCTAAAACGCCAGTACCAGCAGGATGCCGTCTATTTCGCTGGCGGCAGCAAACTAAACGCCACACCCACTAAAACACGGCAAAAGATTGCCATCGGGCTGTCGCAGCTGGGGCTGGATCAGGTGAGCTGGCAGCAGGGGGCATTGCATATCGGTGCCACCATTACCTTACAGCGTTTAATGGATACCCAGCTTATCCCGCAGGCCCTGCGTGAGGCGCTGGGTTTTGTCTATTCCCGCCATATTCGCAATCAGGCCACGCTGGGTGGTGAAGTCGTTTCGGCAACGAAAGATTCGGTGCTGCTGCCGGTGCTGCTGGCATTGAGTGCCCAGGTGGTGGTGGGCAGCGGCAAGACGATGGCGCTGGAAGACTATCCGCTGTGCGGCGGCAGTGAATTACTGCTGGAGGTGGTACTGCCGGATCCTTACCGTACCTGCGCTACCCGTAAAATTGCCCGTTCAGCGGCGGGGTTGCCGGTGGTGACTGCGGCCGTATCCCGCGATGCGCAGGCGAAAATTCGTATCGCCCTGAGCGGTGTGATGGCTCCTGGCCGCCTGCGTGATGCAGAGAACAGTGGTCTGAGTGGCCCGGCATTGGAGCAGGCAGTGGCGCAGATGATATCTCCGCCAGACGACATCTGTGGCAGCCGCGCCTATAAGCGCTATATCACCGGTGTGGTGGTGGCAGACCTGTTGGCGGCTTGCCAGGCATCAGGGGAGAAAGCATGATGAATATTCGCTTTACGCTTAACGACATCCCGCAGGAGATGCAGTGCCAACCCGGCGAAAACGTCCAGCAACTGCTGTTTACGTTGGGAATGCATTCGGTCCGCAATAGCGATGACGGCTTCGGCTTTGCCGGTTCGGACGCGATCCTGCTTAACGGTGTGGTGGTCAACGCCTCGTTGCTGATCGCCGCCCAGTTGGATAATGGCGCGGTGACCACGGCCGAAGCGCTGGGGAGCTGGAACCAGCTCAGCCTGGTGCAACAGGCAATGGTGGACGTGGGGATCGTCCAGTCCGGCTATAACGATGCGGCGGCGGCGCTGATCCTGACGGATCTGTTGGCCCGCATTGAGGAACCAACGCGCGCGCAAATAGACGATGCGCTGTCAGGCTTGTTCAGCCGTGATGCCGGTTATCAGCAGTTCTATCAGGTCGTAGCGCTGGCGGTGGCTCGCCGTAACGATCCTGAATTCCAGTCGCTCGCGGCTCCCGAATTCCGCAGCGATCTGAACGTGGTCGGTAAGCTGTGTCCTAAGGTGGACGCGGCGAAAATGGTACAGGCCAAGCCTTGTTATGTGGAAGACCGCGTGGCCCGCAATGCCTGCATCATCAAGATGCTGCGCAGCCCGCATCCTCATGCCTTGATCACACATCTGGACGTCAGCAAAGCCGAGGCGTTGCCTGGGGTGGTGCATGTGATCACCCATCGCAACTGCCCGGATATCTATTACACCCCCGGTGGGCAGAGCGCGCCAGAACCTTCACCTCTAGATCGTCGGATGTTTGGCCAAAAGCTGCGCCACGTGGGTGACCGGGTGGCGGCGGTTGTGGCCGAGAGCGAAGAGATTGCGTTGGCCGCGCTGGCGTTGATCGATGTCGAATATCAAGTGCTTAAACCGGTGATGTCGATCGATGAGGCGATGGCGGAAGGGGCACCGCTGGTACACGACGAGCCGATTGTTTACGTCCACGGCGCACCGGAGGACCTGGCCGAGCAGAACCAGGGTAGCGCAGAGCGTGGCACCGAGCATGTGACGATCAATTTCCCGATTGGTGCCAAACCCCACAGCAATATTGCCGCCGCGGTACATGGACGCATTGGCAACGTGGATCAAGGTTTTGCCGAGGCGGACGTGGTGCTGGAGCGCACCTACGAATCCAAACAGGTGCAGCAGTGCCCGGCGGAAATGCACGTCTGTTACACCTACATGGACGGCGATCGGCTGGTGATCCACGCGTCAACCCAGGTGCCTTGGCACCTGCGCCGCCAGGTCGCCAGGATCGTCGGGCTCAAGCAGCATAAAGTGCACGTGATCAAAGAGCGGGTCGGCGGCGGTTTTGGCTCCAAGCAGGATATCCTGTTGGAAGAAGTGTGTGCCTGGGCAACCTGCGTGACCGGCCGTGCGGTCTATTTCCACTATACCCGCGAAGAAGAGTTCATCAGCAACACCTCACGCCACGTGGCCAAGGTGCGGGTGAAGATTGGGGCGAAAAAAGATGGCCGCCTGACGGCAATCGATATGAACTTCCTGGCCAATACCGGCCCTTATGGCAACCATGCGCTGACGGTGCCCAGCAATGGCCCGGCGCTGTCGTTGCCGCTCTATCCCTGCGATAACGTCAATTTCCAGGTAACCACCTATTACAGCAACATCTGCCCGAACGGCGCTTATCAGGGGTACGGCGCACCAAAAGGCAACTTCGCCCTGACCATGATCCTGGCGGAGATGGCGGAACAACTGCAGATGGATCCGCTGGATATCATCGAGCGTAATCGGGTAGTTGAAGGGCAAGAGTTGAAAATCCTCGGGGCGATTGGTGAAGGCAAAATGCCGACTTCGGTGCCAAGTGCCGCCAGCTGTGCGCTGGAGCCGATTTTGCGCAAAGGGCGTGAGTTGATCCAGTGGAGCTCACCGAAAGTCAGTCAGGGAGACTGGCAGATTGGCCGTGGCGTGGCGATTATCATGCAAAAATCCGGTATTCCGGATATCGATCAGGCCAACTGCATGATCAAGCTGGAATCGGACGGTACCTTTATCGTTCATTCCGGCGGGGCGGATATCGGCACCGGGCTGGATACGGTCGTGGGCAAACTGGCAGCGGAAGTGCTGTGCTGCCCGTTCTCCGAGGTACATGTGATCTCCGGTGATACCGATCATGCCCTGTTTGATAAAGGGGCCTACGCCTCTTCCGGCACCTGCTTTTCCGGCAATGCGGCGAAGAATGCGGCGGAAAATCTCAGGAAGAAAATCCTGTTCCACGGCGCGCAGATGCTGGGTGAGCCAGAAAGCGACGTCACGCTGGTGGTTCCAGGCGTGGTGCGCGGTAAACAGGGCGAAGTGACGTTCGCCCAGATTGCCCATAAGGCAGAAACGGGCACCGGCTTTGGCACCCTGGTGGCCACCGCCAGCTATATCTCCTCTGACTTTGCCTTCCCGTTTGGCGCCAACTTTGCCGAAGTGGCGGTCAACGTGCGCAGCGGGGAGATCCGGTTGGATAAGTTTTATGCCTTGCTCGATTGCGGCACCCCGGTTAACCCGGAGCTGGCGCTGGGGCAAATCTACGGGGCTTCAATGCGCGCCATCGGCCACAGCATGACGGAAGAGATTATCTATGACAGCCAAGGCTCGCCGATCACTCGTGATTTGCAAAGCTATGGCGCACCGAAGATTGGTGATATCCCGTTGGATTTCCAGGCGTTCCTGGTGCCCAGCGACGATCGGGTGGGGCCATATGGGGCCAAGTCGATCTCCGAGATTGGCGTCAACGGAGCGGCCCCGGCCATCGCTATGGCGATCCACGATGCCTGTGGCGTTTGGCTGCGCGAATGGCATTTCACCCCAGAGAAGATCTTGAGGGGGTTAAATAAGCTGTCAGCGTAGACTCTGTAATAAGTCGTACCGGGATAGTGGCCAATTACGGTCATTATCCCGCTATACCTGCCGAGTTAAACCGGCGGCGGGTATAAACGATTCAATATATTAGCCAAAGGCTAATCTGTTATTGCCGCCATATATGAGCTCATCGCTCAGGCTAGCCCGTGGGATCAACATGGCGAAAGTGCAGGGCGTGGAGCTTATTGAATCAGATGATCAAATTTACTGGAATGGAGTAAAGAGATGTCTGATATGCCTACTTCAAATAACGACCTTATTTATCGGGTGGAAGATAAACCACCTTTCGACCAATGCATCGTGGGGGCAATCACCCATTTACTGGCTATTTTTGTGCCGATGGTGGCACCTGCACTGATCGTCGGCACCGCGCTGGGGTTGCCGCCGGACGTCACGGCCTATCTGGTATCGATGGCAATGATAGCCTCAGGGATTGGCACCTGGTTGCAGGTGAATCGCTATGGCCGCGTAGGCTCTGGCTTATTGTCCATTCAATCGGTCAACTTTTCCTTTGTGACGGTGATGATCGCCTTGGGTAGCACGATGAAAGCCGATGGCCTGCATGTGGAAGCGATCATGTCCACGCTGCTGGGCATCTCTTTTGTTGGTGCATTCCTGGTGGTGGGCTCCTCGTTTATTTTGCCCTATCTGAAACGGGTGATCACGCCCACCGTGAGCGGCATTGTGGTGCTGATGATTGGCCTGAGCCTGATCAAGGTGGGCATTATCGATTTTGGCGGCGGTTATTCAGCGAAAAGCAGCGGCACCTTTGGCAACTACGAAAATATCGGTATCGGCCTGTTGGTGTTGCTGGTGGTGATCGGGTTTAACTGTTGCCAGAACGCATTATTACGCATGGGGGGCATCGCCATCGGCTTGATTGTCGGGTATGTCGTGGCCTTGTGCCTGGGCATGGTGGATTTCTCGGTGATGCAAAACCTGCCGGTAATGACCGTTCCCGTTCCCTTTAAATACGGTTTCTCTTTCGATCTGCATGCCTTCCTGGTGGCTGGCATCATCTATCTGCTCAGCGTGTTGGAGGCGGTCGGCAGTATCACCGCTACCGCAATAGTGTCCGAGCAGCCCATCAAGGGGGATGAATATACCGCACGCCTGAGCGGTGGAGTGCTGGCCGATGGGCTGGTCTCGGTGATTGCCGCCATGCTGGGCTCGTTGCCGCTGACAACATTTTCCCAGAATAACGGCGTGATCCAGATGACCGGCGTCGCCTCGCGCCATATCGGCAAATATATCGCCGTGATCCTGGTGGTGCTGGGGCTGTTTCCCGTTATTGGCCGCTTCTTTACCACTATCCCCGCACCAGTGCTGGGCGGCGCCATGACACTGATGTTCTCGATGATCGCCATCGCTGGGATACGCATCATTATCTCCGACGGTTTAAACCGTCGCGAAACCATCATCGTTGCCACCTCGCTGGGGCTGGGCCTTGGCGTCTCTTACGATCCGGAAGTGTTTCGTATTTTGCCCGAGTCGATTTATGTGCTGGTGGAAAACCCGATCTGCGCCGGTGGGCTCACGGCCATTTTTCTCAATTTGCTGATACCGCAAAACCCGCGTGAGAAACCTGACGCCGAGGAGGCCGAATTCGAGGTGGTTACAGCGGAAAAAAACACCGATTGAGATTGCTGACAAAGGTTACTTAGGGGCGCTGTATGCGGCGCCCGCCTGGCAACATCCGTTTTATGGCGACAAGGAATTTCAGTATGGAGCGTGAACAATCAATCAAGGCCGTGCGGGGCAGTTTTCTCGATATCACCCGCACCGTACAGCATCCGGAAGAAATCGAGGGCCATCTGCGCTTTATTAAAGACGGACTACTGATCATTCGTGATGGGCGAGTGGAGTGGTTTGGCGACTGGGAAGAGGGGCACCACCAGATCCCCGACAGCATCCGGGTACGCGACTACAGCGGTAAAATGATCGTGCCAGGGTTTGTCGACACCCATATTCACTATCCGCAGTGTGAAATGGTAGGAGCCTATGGCGAACAACTGCTGGACTGGCTGAACAAGCACACCTTCCCGGCGGAGAAGCGCTATAACGATCTGGAATACGCCCGCGAGATGTCGGCGTTTTTCATCAAGCAGCTGCTGCGTAATGGCACCACCACTGCGCTGGTGTTCGGCACCGTGCATCCCGAATCGGTAGAGGCGCTGTTTGAGTCGGCGCGCCATATCAATATGCGGATGATCGCCGGTAAGGTGATGATGGATCGCAACGCGCCCGATTACCTGCTGGATACCCCAGAAAGCAGCTATAGCCAAACCAAGGCGCTGATTGAGCGCTGGCATAACAATGGCCGCCTGTTATACGCCATCACCCCGCGTTTTGCGCCAACCTCCTCACCGGCACAACTGGAGATGGTGCAACGCCTGCGCCAGGAATACCCGGATGTTTACCTGCATACCCACCTGTCGGAAAACAAGGATGAAGTGGCTTGGGTGAAAGCCTTGTTCCCAGAGCGCAAAAGTTATCTCGATGTTTACCATCACTACGGCATGACCGGCAGAAAAAGCGTATTTGCCCACTGTGTGCATCTGGAAGACGCCGAGTGGGATTGTCTGCACCAAACCCAATCATCCATCGCCTTTTGCCCGACCTCCAACCTGTATCTCGGCAGCGGCCTGTTTAATTTGCCCAACGCCTGGCGGAAAAAGGTGCGGGTGGGAATGGGCACCGACATCGGCGCGGGCACCACCTTCAACATGCTGCAAACGTTGAATGAGGCTTACAAAATCATGCAGCTGCAGGGCTACCGGCTCTCGGCGTATGAGGCGTTCTATCTGGCGACGTTGGGCGGGGCCGATGCTCTGGGGCTGGCGGACACCATTGGTAACTTCAACCTGGGGAAAGAGGCGGACTTTGTGGTGCTGGAGCCGACGGCCACGCCGCTGCAACAGTTGCGCTACGACAACTCAAAAACCTTGGTGGATAAGCTGTTTGTCATGATGACGCTAGGGGATGACCGGTCGATCTATCGCACCTATGTCGATGGCCGGCTGGTGTATGAACGTACTTAAAACCACCGCACTGCAATTTGCCAGGATTGGTGTTACCCCAGCGAGTGCCGTAACGTCAAGCCCGTGGGGTAGGTGAGTGTAAACTTTCAGAGGGCATTGATATGTCTAATAATTTATCGCAGGCGACGTCAGAAAAAGCGGCCAGCTCGCTAGACAGCTATTTCAAGATTAGCGAGCGGGGCAGCAGCGTACGGCAGGAAGTGTTGGCAGGGTTGACCACCTTTTTGGCAATGGTCTATTCGGTGATCGTGGTGCCCGGCATGTTGGGCAAGGCGGGTTTCCCTCCTGCTGCGGTATTTGTCGCCACTTGCCTGGTTGCCGGTGTGGGGTCACTGGTGATGGGCCTGTGGGCTAACTTGCCGATGGCTATTGGCTGCGCCATCTCATTGACGGCGTTTACCGCTTTCAGCCTGGTGCTTGGCCAGCATATCAGCATCCCCGTTGCCCTGGGGGCGATCTTCCTGATGGGGCTGATATTCACCGCCATTTCCGTAACCGGGGTGCGCTCATGGATCCTGCGTAACCTACCGATGGGCATCGCGCATGGCACCGGGATTGGTATCGGCCTGTTCCTGCTGCTGATCGCTGCCAACGGTGTCGGTATGGTGATCAAAAACCCGCTGGACGGCTTGCCAGTGGCGCTGGGGTCGTTTGTGTCTTTCCCGGTGATGATGTCGCTGCTCGGCCTGGCGATGATCCTCGGGCTGGAGAAATTACGTGTGCCGGGCGGGATCTTATTGGTGATCATCGGTATTTCCGTTATCGGTCTAATTTTTGACCCTAATGTGAAATATCAGGGGCTGTTTGCGTTGCCCAGCCTCTCCGGGCCGGACGGTAGCTCGCTGATTTTCAGCCTGGATATCAAAGGGGCGTTGAATCCGGCGATACTGCCCAGCGTATTGGCATTAGTAATGACTGCTGTTTTTGACGCCACGGGCACCATCCGGGCGGTCGCCGGGCAGGCTAACCTGCTGGACAAGGATGGGCAGATTATCAACGGTGGCCGGGCGTTCACCGCCGACTCCATGAGCAGCATGTTCTCTGCGTTGGTTGGGGCCTCACCGGCTGCGGTGTATATCGAGTCTGCTGCGGGAACGGCTGCTGGCGGTAAAACCGGCATGACGGCGGCGGTGGTGGGCGTACTGTTCTTGCTGATCCTGTTCTTGTCACCGCTGTCTTATCTGGTCCCCGGCTATGCGACGGCACCGGCGCTGATGTATGTGGGCCTGCTGATGCTGAGCAACGTGGCCAAGCTGGACTTTGACGACTTTGTCGATGCCATGTCTGGCCTGGTGTGCGCGGTATTTATCGTGCTGACCTGTAACATTGTCACCGGCATTATGCTAGGCTTCAGCACGCTGGTGATTGGCCGCGTGTTCTCTAACGAGTGGCGCAAGCTGAATATTGGTACGGTGATAATCGCAGTGGCGCTAGTGGCATTCTATGCTGGCGGCTGGGCGATTTGATGGGGTAACCGAGCAGATTGCTGACCAACTTGCACTCGATGCTAAAGGTAGGGGCGCTGCATGCTGCGCCCACTATCAGCGTTCAACCTCGTTTTGCGAGTTGACTCCAGAGGTTGCACGTAGGTAATTTTAACCACGTTCAGCTTGTAGTAGGTTTTGCTCATGTTTTGTCCAGGATGACCGACATGAAAAAGCCTACCCCCACTCCACATGATGCGGTTTTTAAGCAGTTCCTCACCCATCCCGCCACCGCCCGCGACTTTCTGGACATGCATTTGCCGCCAGATTTGCGGCAAAGTTGCGATCTGAATACGTTAAAGCTAGAGCCAGGTAGTTTTATCGAGCGCGACCTGCGTGCTTATTACTCCGATGTGCTTTACTCGCTGAAAACCGGTAAGGATGACGGCTATGTCTATGC
This sequence comes from Serratia sp. JSRIV004, assembly GCF_019968705.1. Lineage (NCBI taxonomy): Bacteria > Pseudomonadati > Pseudomonadota > Gammaproteobacteria > Enterobacterales > Yersiniaceae > Serratia > Serratia sp. JSRIV004. The sequence goes on from NZ_CP074140.1 coordinate 2,534,223, forward strand.
TCTGATTGAGCACCAAAGTTCGCCCGACAAGCATATGGCATTCCGTTTGGTACGTTATGCCATTGCCGCAATGCAACGCCATCTTCAGGCGGGTCACGATCGGCTACCATTAGTTATTCCGATGCTCTTTTACCACGGGCAGATCACACCTTACCCGTATTCGATGTGTTGGCTTGAGGAGTTCAGTGACCCAGAATTGGCTAGGCAACTTTACGCGGGACATTTTCCTTTAGTTGACGTTACCGTCATTCCCGACGATGAGATCATGCAACACCGCCGTATGGCCATTCTGGAGCTGTTACAAAAACATGTGCGCCATCGCGATCTGTTCGAACTACAGGAACGACTGGTCACATTATTGTTGGCCGGATACACTACTAAAGAACAACTGATATCGTTGATTAACTATATGCTGCAGATGGGGAGTACGACCAAACCGGAGAGACTGCTCCGTGAATTGGCCAGACGCGCGCCGCAGCATGAGGAGGAATTGATGACTATTGCAGAATATCTCGAGCAGAAAGGTTTCGATAAAGGTATAGAGAAAGGTATTGAGGAAGGGCGAAAGGAAGGGCGAAAGGAAGGGCGAGAAGCCATCTTGAAGATAGCGCTCTCCATGCTGGCTAAGGGCTTCGATCACGCTATGGTCATACAGCTGACCGGTCTTTCAGAAGAAGAGCTGGCGCAAATCCGCCACTAGCGTTTACCAGCGTTTCTCAACGCGGTATCTCATCATCCAGCTGCTGCGCCTGCTCCACTGCCTTGACGATCGAGGTATAGCCGGTGCAGCGGCATAAATTCCCAGCCAGGCCGCGGCGGATCTCCTGCTCGGTAAGGCGGTGGCCGCGAAAACGTTCCACCATCGAGGTACTGGTCATCACCAGTCCCGGCGTACAAAAACCACACTGCACCGCCCCCACATTCACATAAGCCTGCTGTACGGCAGACAGTTTGCCCTGTTTCACCTCGCCCTCGGTGGTGCGGATGGTTTTGCCATCGGCCCAGAGCGCCAGATAAATACAGGTGTCCGTAGCGACATCGTCGATCAGTACGGTACAGGCACCACACTCGCCCACGCTGCACCCTTGTTTGACGCTGTTAAGCCCTTGCTGGCGCAGTAACTCCATCAGCGACAGGCGGGGATCGACCTCGAACTGATAGGGGCGGCCATTGATGGTGCAATTGATCAACATGATAACTCTCCTCCAGCACGTTGGGCCGCCTGGGCCAGCACGCGCTCTGCCAGCGTACGGATGATTTGCATACGGAACTCTTTACTGGCACGCCAGGATGAACGTGGCAGCACGTCACGTATGACCGCCTCACGCACGGCGGCGAGCGTTTGCGCATTGAATGGCTGACCCAGAGCTGCGGCCTCGGCATTTGGGGCACGGATCGGCGTTGGGGCCGCTACGCCAAAGGCGATTTTCACCGTGCTAAAGTGGTCATTTTCAATTTTGCAGGCCGCCGCGCAGCCGATGGTGGCAATATCCATCGCACCACGCATGGCGTATTTGTAATAGCTGGCACCAAAGTGCTGATAGTGCTGTGGCCTAAACAGCAACGCTACTGCGACCTCATTTTGCCCTAACGCGACTTTGCCTGGACCGGTGTGGAAACCTTGGATCGGCGTGCGGCGTAGCCCTGTGGGGGTAGCGATTTCCAGCTCGGCTTCCATCACCACACAGGGTGAGGCGGAATCGGCACTGGTGGCACCGTTGCAGATATTCCCGCCCAGCGTGGCCATATTCCGCACCTGGGGCCCGGCGATCGTCGCGGCTGCCTCTGCCAGGATCGGGATATGGCGTTGCACCAACGGTGAATCGATAATCTGGCTAAAGGTGGTGCCACTGCCGATGCGCAGCGTGTCATCCGGCAGCAGCTCGATACCGTTCAGCTCGTTCAGGCCATGGATATCCACCAGATGGCGATATTTACCGTTCATATGATGGAGCTGGATCAGCACGTCGGTACCGCCAGCAATCAACCGGGCCTGCGGATCGGCGGCTAATTGCCGCACGGCATCGTCTATGCAGGTCGCCCGATAATAGTGCGCAATATCGTACATAATTTTCTCCAGTTACTCGATCAGGCCCGCTTGCGAAAAATAGCGATAGAGCGTTTTGGGCGTTAGTGGTAACTCATCTATCTTCACGCCGGTTGCCATCCAGATGGCGTTGCGGATCGCCGGGGCGGGAGAGATCAGCGGCGGCTCACCCAGCGCCTTGTGCCCATAGGCAGATTGCGGCTCATAGGTTTCGACAAACGCACAGTCCAACTCTGGCAGATCGAGAATGGTAGGGAACTTGTAATCCAGCAGATTGTTATTGCGCACGATGCCGCTTTGCTCGTCGATGATCATCTCTTCGAACAGCGTCCAGCCGATGCCCATCCCCATGCCGCCATGCACCTGGCCCTCGGCCAGCAGTGGGTTAAGGATCTGGCCGGAATCGTGCAGGTTAATGATCTTGTTGATGGTGACCTTACACAGCTCAATATCGACGGTGAGGTCAACAAAGGTACAGCCAAAGGCGGGCGGATTGCTGCGGGTTTTGCAGGACACCTCGGCCATAATCTGCCCACCGACCTCCTGATCGTAATGGGCGCTCATGGAAACTTCTTGCACCGAGCACAACACTTTTTCCGGCATCTCCTTCAGCACCACTTCGCCGTTGATCACATCCAACGCCCATTCGGGTTGGCTGCACATAAAGGCTGCATGGGTCAGGATCTTGGCGCGCAACTCTGTAGCGGCCTGGCGGATGGCAGGGGCTGCAACATAGCTTTGCCGCGAGGCGAAGGCACCGGGATCGTAGGCGGTAATATCGGTGTCTTGGGTGGAGATAACGTAGAGGGAAGAGAAGGGCACGCCGATGGTTTGCGCCGCCATTTGTGCAAACACGGTATCCGATCCCTGGCCAATTTCCGTCGCGCCGACTTGCAGATGGACGGTGCCATCCTGGTTCAGTAACAGCCGGGCGCTGGCAATCTCGACGCCAACTGGATAGGTATTGGACGCATAGCTCAGGCAAGCCACGCCAACGCCGCGGCGGATGGGGCCACTTTGGTTCAGGCAGGCGGCACGACGGGCATCCCACTCAAACAGTTCCCGGCCTTTTTGCAGGCACTCGATAATCCCGGCGCTCTTGATCTCCTTGTGATTGAGCGGATTGACATCCCCCTGGCGGGCGACGTTTTTGAGCCGCAGTTCCAGCGGATCCATCCCCAGTTGGGCGGCGGCTTCGTCAATCATGCATTCCAGGGCAAAGGTCACCTGAGGTGCACCGTAGCCGCGCATGGCACCGGCGTTCGGCAGGTTGGAATAAAAGGTGGTGGCTTGGTAGCCGAAGGCGATACGCGGATACAAATAGGCGATTTTATTGGCCCCGGCGGAGGCAATGGAGTGGCCGTGAGATGCATACCCTCCGGTATTGGAGAGCACATCCAGGCTATAGGTTTGCAGGATACCGTCGCGGTTAATGCCCATCTTACCGCTGATGGAGAACGAGTGACGGGTACGAGATGCCAAAAAGCACTCTTCGCGGCTCAGTTCAACCTTGACCGGCACGCCGCCGAGTTTCCAGGTCAGGAATGCGGCCATCGGCTCTTCCAAGACGTCCTGCTTATTGCCGAACCCACCCCCGATATAGGGCTTGATCACCCGGATGGACGACCATGGCCGATCTAGCGCCTGGCCTACCACACGGCGTACCAGATGGGGAATTTGGGTGCTGGAGACGATCACTATGCGATCCATCTCGTCCATGTAAGCGTAGGAAATCACCCCTTCCAGATGACAATGTTGCACTACCTGTGTGCTGTAGTTGCCTTCGATCACGACCTCTGACGCAGCCAATGCCGCCACGGGATCGCCGCCGCTGAGCTGGTGCTGTTTCAGCAGATTGCTTTTGCCACCGTGTAACAGCGGCGCATCGGCTGCCAGCGCGGTTTTTGCTGTGGTCATCGCTGGCAGTTCCTGATATTCCACTTCAACCAGCATGGCGGCTTTCTCTGCCGTTAACGCGTCGCAGGCGACAACGATCGCCACGCCATCGCCGTGATGGCGTACATGCTGGGTCAGCAACTGTTTATCCGCTACGTCACGCTTATTGGCATCCAATGACCAGGCATGGCCCGCCGTCGGAAAACCGTGCTGCGGCACATCCTGATAAGTAAATATGGCCTCAACCCCCGGCAGTTGCAGGGCTTTGCTGGTGTCGATACGCGTAACCAGACCATGGGCAATCGGGCTACGAACATATTTGGCATGACGCATACCCGGCATGGTCATATCGTCGGTATAACGTGCCCGGCCGGTGACTTTGGCTTGCGCATCGACGCGTTCGGGCGAGGTTCCTACAGGCATCCTGCTCTCCTCGGTGAGAGAAAAAGTCGCGATAGCCAACAGCAGCAACTTACAGGCCATAATGGCTTGAGAAATCAGCCGGATGTGGGATTTGTGAAGTGAATCTGGTTTATGGCGTAAGGGGAGAGTATTTGGTGGTCTAAGAGGGGGAGGCCGCACCAAGGTCGGTATGGCAAAGACGCTGTGCGACGATAATTTATCATATTGATAAGCATAAGATTATCAAGTTGATACTAGCTATATCAGTTTGGGGCCAATCTTGTCGTGGTTTTGATGGTTAAATCGCAGTCATACCGCACCTTGCGTTGTATGCCAGTACGGTAGCGAGTCGCTACCGTCGCTCACCTCCACCGTCAGCATTAATTCTCCGCGCCGCAGTTGAATACGCAGACCACCGTTGTCCCGGCAGACATGCATATCGGTTATTGGTTACCGATCGTCAAAATCCCCTACGTCAATAAGCGCCGCCTGTGCCTGATGGCTGCGCAATGTCAGATAACTTAGATGGGGCGCTGCCGGGTTGACCGATGCATAGCCTTGCCACAGCATCGCCATGTAGTCACAACGGTATTGAAGGGGGTGGCCGAGTTCAGCCAGCCCCAAACCACCTACAGCTTCACAATCTGCACCAGATTGGTGTGTTGCGGATTGCCCTTGGCCAGCGGGGAAGGGCGATGGTGGGTCAGAATATTCACGCTGCCGCCGTGATCGACCTTATCACCAAACATATCCGCCGCCAGCCAGGCACCTTGGCCCATTGCCGTGACGCCGGGCATAATGCGTGGCGTTACCTTCGCCTGGATCTGCGTCTCGCCCCGGCCGTTAAAGACCTTCACCCGATCGCCGTTCTTGATGCCGCGCGCCTGCGCATCCAGCGTGTTGATCCACACCTCCTGCGGGCAAGCCTGCTGCAACACGTCAATGTTACCGTAGCTGGAATGGGTTCTGGCCTTGTAGTGATAACCAAACAGCTGTAGCGGATATTGGCTGCTCAGCGGATCTTCCCAACCTTCAAAGCCGGCGGCATAGACCGGTAACGGGTGGATCACATCTTCTGGCGCCAACTCCCAGGTAGCAGCGATTTCCGCCAGACGTTCGGAATAAATTTCAATCTTGCCCGATGGCGTTTTCAGCGGGTTGGCCTGCGGATCTTCTCTGAACTCCTTGAAGGCCACCACGTGCTCCTCCGGGCATTTGCGCTTATAAATACCGGCGGTTTTCATCTCTTGATAGCTTGGCATCTCCGGGTTGCGCTCGCGGGTTTTCTCGCACAGGTATTCAATCCACTGCTGTTGGTTGCGTCCCTCGGTGAAGGTCGCTTCGGCCTGTGGCCCAACCCGTTTGGCCACCTCGGAAAGGATCTCGTAAATCGGGCGGCGTTCAAACTTGCGCGTGGTGGCGGGCTGGCCCAGGATCACGTAGCCCATATTGCCTGCGGACTCATGAGAGATCAGGTCTTCCTGCTCGGTTGGCATCAGATCGGGCAGCAGGATGTCGCAGTATTTGGCCGACGAGGTCATAAAGTGTTCGATGCCGACGATCATTTCACACTTGCTGTCGTCTTGCAGGATCTGGTGGGTACGGCTGATATCGCCATGCTGGTTGATCAACGTATTACTGGCGTAGCACCAGATAAACTTGATCGGCACGTCCAGCTTGTCTTTGCCACGGATGCCGTCGCGCTTGGCGGTCATTTCCGGGCCGCGCAGGATGGCGTCGGTCCAGGTAAACACTGAAATCTTGGTTTGTACCGGGTTGGTCAGCATGTCGAACCATTCCACGCCCAGATCGAAGCTGCCTTCGCGGCAGCCGGTATTACCGCCGTTGATACCGACGTTACCGGTCAGGATCGGTAACATGGCAATGGCCCTGGCGGTTTGTTCACCGTTGGCGTGACGCTGTGGCCCCCAGCCCTGGCAGATATAGGCCGGTTTGGTCATGCCGATTTCGCGCGCCAGTTGGATAATGGTGTTGGCCGGTATCCCGGTGATACGAGCCGCCCACTCTGGCGTTTTGGCGATACCATCGTCACCCTGGCCGAGGATATAGGCTTTGTAATGGCCGTTTTTTGGCGCGCTGCTGGGTAGGGTGGTTTCATCATACCCTACGCAGTATTTATCCAGGAACGGCTGGTCCACCAGGTTTTCGCTGATCAACACGTGTGCGATGCCCGCAACCAACGCAGCATCGGTGCCTGGGCGGATCGGCACCCATTGATCTTCACGGCCACCGGCGGTATCGGTATAGCGCGGATCGATGACAATCATCTTGGCGTTAGAGATTGCTCTGGCTTGCTCCAGATAGTAGGTCACACCGCCACCGCTCATGCGGGTTTCCGCCGGGTTATTGCCAAACAGCACCACCAGCTTGCTGTTGGCGATATCATCCGGGCTGTTGCCCTGCTGTGCACCGTACAGATAGGGCATGGCGGCGGTGATCTGCGCGGTGCTGTAGCTGCCATAGCGGCTGAGGAAGCCGCCACAGGAGTTCATCAGGCGATAAGGCACGTTGGAGTTGGTGATATTGCCGCCGTCGACCCCGGTACCGTACAGCACGTGCACCGCTTCATTACCGTATTGCGCCAGGGTGTGCTTCAACTGGCCGCTGATGGTATCCAGCGCTTCTTCCCAACTGATGCGTTTGAACTTGCCTTCACCGCGTTTACCGACGCGTTTCATTGGGTATTTCAGCCGGTCCGGATGGTTCATACGGCGGCGGATAGAGCGCCCGCGCAGGCAGGCCCGTACCTGATGGTTGCCATATTGGTCGTTGCCGGTGTTGTCGGTTTCCACCCAGTAAACTTCGTCATCCCGCACGTGCAGGCGCAGCGCACAGCGGCTGCCGCAGTTTACGGTGCAAGAACTCCAGACCACCTTGTCTTCCGGCTGTTGGGCATTTGGCAACGGCTCGGCGGCAGCGGTTTTACGGAAGGGCAGCACCAGCCCCGAAGTGGCGGCCAGTAAACAGCCGGTAGCCGAGCCGGTTTTGATTAGCTTACGACGGCTGAACGGGTGATGAAGCAGGTCCGGGTTGTGGTTATCGTTCATGATAGTGCTCCCTGTGCTGGCCTATTTCGCTGCCGATAACGCCTGATGTCTGGTTTGCTATTAACCCATGATGTCTCTTGGCAAGACGTTTTAAGCCAGGCAACCGTGGTGTGATATATTAAAAGTGCTAACCTGTAGCGAATAAAGCCGTCTATATTAATGAAGTTGCATTGGTAATATTAGCTATGCAAAGTTATCTCTCAGCTTGATAATTAGATTACCTCTTAATAAGTATACTCGTGCGCGGGGCAGATGAAGTTTGCTTGAGGTCAAGTTTTAGCTTTTCGCAAGAGAATAAAGCGGGTTGGTTGCTTTTTTTTTCAAAACAGCAAGCGCTATGTTCAGTCCAAGGACTCAATCTATAGCATATTTGGTTGGCAGGATTAGGGGAGGTTGGTGATTTAAATCCAGCGTCGATACAATATTGTTATGGCCTCGTGCAACATAAGCCCCCCTGTACGCGCGAGTCAGAGGGATTAGCAAAGTCATTCATTGACTAATTCACGATGGATTGCATGATGACCAATCCCCGCCAGCCGTCGCAGTGGTAGGAAAAACCCGGTAAAAGGTCGACATCCCGCAACACCGTTACCAAGCAAGGCCCCGCTGATGACTCTGCAATAAAATTATAAACTAAAACGGCATATTACGTGTTTTCCTGCCCCGGGCTTTCCTATACTCATCACGCTTGATTGTGTCGTAAAGCTTATGCTGAGGCAGGGGGGATATTAATTGTTACAAAACGATGCATGTGAATACATTATTATTCTTGTTGTTTGCTTGGCGACTTATTTAACGGGGTTAGGATTTTTAATTTAAAAGGTAATGAGAGTTATTGTTATTTAAATACGTGCGCGAATAAATCCAGCCAGATAAATATGCAAGAAAAATATTTTTTGCTGAAGCGATTTTTCTCATGTTACGCAAATATTAACTGTTACCTCAGCAAAGGTTGATAAAGATCAACTCGGGATAGCCAGAAAATAACAATATATTAACCACCCGCATACTGTGTTTACGGGCTTGCATGTCGGTCATCAACAGGGGATAGATAATAATGATAAGGGAAAATCAAGCATTTTTCCGGGATGGCGTGAATCGCCGCGATTTTATGAAGTTATGTGCGGCACTGGCCGCCACCATGGGGCTCAGTACCAAAGCCGCCGCCGAAATAGCCGACTCGGTAGGTTCGCCACAGCGGCCACCGGTTATCTGGATCGGGGCTCAGGAATGTACCGGCTGTACGGAGTCCTTGTTGCGGGCCACTCACCCAACGATCGAGAACCTGTTGCTTGACGTGGTTTCCATGGAATACCACGAAGTCCTCTCTGCTGCGTTCGGTGAACAGGCGGAAGAAAACAAGCACCGCGCGATTGAGCAATACAAAGGGAAATACGTGCTGGTGGTCGACGGCTCCATTCCGATGAAGGATGGCGGCGTCTACTGCATGGTGGCCGGTAAGCCAATTGTTGAGCATATCCGTAATGCGGCAGAACATGCCGCTGCGGTGATCGCCATCGGCTCCTGTGCTGCCTGGGGCGGCGTCGCGGCCAGCGGGCCTAACCCGACCGGCGCAGTCAGCCTGCAGGAGATTTTACCCGGCAAAACCGTGATCAACATCCCCGGCTGCCCGCCCAACCCGCACAACTTCCTGGCGACGGTGGCCCATATCATCACCTACCAACGGCCACCGGCGCTGGATGCGAAAAATCGCCCCGAGTTCGCCTATGCCCGCCTGATCCATGAAAACTGCGAGCGTCGTCCGCACTTTGACGCCGGGCGTTTTGCCAAACAGTTTGGTGATGATGGCCATCGGCAGGGCTGGTGCCTGTATCACCTCGGTTGCAAGGGGCCAGAAACCTACGGCAACTGCTCAACGCTGGAGTTCTGCGACGTGGGCGGTGGCATCTGGCCGGTTGGGATCGGTCACCCCTGTTACGGCTGCAACGAACAGGGTATCGGCTTTACCAAAGGGATCGCCCAGTTGGCCAGCGTTGAAAATCCTACCCCCCGCAACGCCAAACCCGAAGTGGGTAGCATCGAAGGCGGGCATGTCAGCCCAACGGCGATGGGATTGCTTGGCGGCGTGGTTGGCCTGGTTGCCGGTGTCAGCCTGATGGCGGTGAAAGAGCTGGGGCGGCAGCAGAAAACGCAGCGTAAAGACGACGAGCAGCCGCCAAGCAAGGAGTAAGCCGTGAATCGACGTAATTTTCTAAAACTGACCTGCGGTGGCGCGATGTTGGCAGGGGTTGCCCCTGCGGCGCAGGCCGGGCCGGAGAACAAGCCGCCCATCCCCAACTCGCTGGGCATGCTGTATGACTCGACCTTGTGTGTGGGTTGCCAGGCCTGTGTCAGCAAATGCCAACGTATCAACCATACCGATGAACCGCATGGCGAAACCTATGCCTACGCGGGTACCGAAGCGACCTGGTCGAACAACGACAAGCTCAGCCCTTACACCAATAACATTATTCAGGTGTGGACCAGCGGAGACGGCAAGCACAAAGATCAGGTGGACAACGGCTACGCCTATATCAAAAAGCAGTGCATGCACTGTGTCGATCCCAACTGCGTTTCTGTCTGCCCGGTTCAGGCGCTGCATAAAGATGCCAAAACCGGCATCGTGCATTACAACCCGGATGTCTGTACCGGCTGCCGCTACTGCATGGTGGGCTGCCCGTTCAACGTGCCGAAATACGACTACGACAACCCGTTCGGCAAGATCCATAAATGCGAACTCTGTAACCAGAAAGGCGTGGCCCGGCTGGATCAGGGCGGGCTGCCAGGCTGTGTCGAGGTTTGCCCAACCGGGGCGGTGATCTTTGGCACCCGCGAGCAGTTAATGGCCGAAGCCAAGCAGCGTCTGGCCAGCAAGCCCGGTGAGAATTACCGTTACCCGCGCCAAACCCTACAGGGCAACGACCATTACGAACATCCGCTGCCGCATTACCAACCGCATCTGTATGGCGAGCATGAGGGCGGCGGAACGCAGGTGCTAGTGCTGACCGGTGTGCCTTTCGAGGATCTCGGTTTGCCAGCGCTAGAGGAGTTGTCAACCGGTGCGCGTTCCGAGCATATCCAGCACACGCTGTACAAAGGCATGGTGTTGCCGTTTGCCGCTCTGGCCGGGATCACCTTCCTGGTGCAGCGCAACCAGCGAAACGAGCGTCAGGACAAGAAGGACGATAAACATGACGACGCATAAAACGCAGCCACTCGGCGGGCGGCTGGTGAGCTGGCCGGTGATGATGCTGGCACCTTTTGTGGTGCTGTGCCTGTTGCTGATCCTCAAACGTCTGGTGTTGGGGTTGGGCGATGTTTCCGATCTGAACGGCGGCTACCCCTGGGGGATCTGGATCGCGTTCGATCTGCTGGTGGGCACCGGTTTGGCCTGCGGCGGCTGGGCGTTGGCCTGGGCGGTGTATGTGTTCAACCGGGGGGAATATCACCCGCTGGTGCGGCCTGCGCTGTTGGCCAGCCTGTTCGGCTATTCGCTGGGCGGGCTGTCGATCACCATCGATGTCGGCCGTTACTGGAACCTGCCTTACTTTTATATTCCCGGTCATTTCAACACCTCGTCGGTGCTGTTTGAAACCGCGGTCTGTATGACGATCTACGTGGGTATTGTGGCGCTGGAGTTCGCCCCTGCGCTGCTGGAGCGGTTGGGCTGGAAGGTGTCGCTCAAACGGCTCAACAAGGTGATGTTCCTGGTGATCGCCCTTGGCGCATTACTGCCAACCATGCACCAGTCCTCCATGGGATCGCTGATGATTGCAGCGGGGATCAAAATCCACCCGCTGTGGCAAAGCTACGAAATGCTGCCGCTGTTCTCGCTGTTGACGGCGGGGATCCTGGGCTTCTCGATAGTGATATTTGAAGGCTCGCTGGTGCAGGCCGGGCTGCGGGGGAAAGGGCCGGAGGAAACGCCGCTGTTTGCCCGCATGACCTACATCATCGATGGGTTCTTACTGCTGTTTATTGTGCTGCGCTTTGGGGAACTGATCTGGCGCGGCAAAACGGACTATCTGTGGCATCTCGATCGCTTTGCCATCTCGTTCTGGGTGGAAACGCTGTTGATGCTGGTGCCACTGGTGATGTTCCGCTGGAAACGTAACCGCCGCAACTCACGCCTGCTGTTTCTCGGCGCGCTGAGCATGGTCTGCGGGGCGTCGTTCTGGCGACTGAATTACGCGTTGCTGGCCTACGACCCTGGCAATGGCTACCACTATTTCCCGACGGCCAGCGAACTGCTGATCTCCATCGGCTTTGTGGCAATTGAAGTTTGTGCGTACATCCTGTTGATCCGGTTGTTACCGGTGCTGCCTGCGCATCAACACAAGAATGAAAACAACCAGTTAGAGGTAGAGCATGAGCCAACGCATCACCATTGATCCCGTCACCCGTATTGAGGGCCACCTGCGCATCGACTGTGAAATCGAAGACGGCAAGGTGGTTAAAGCATGGTCCTCAGGCACCATGTGGCGCGGAATGGAAGAGATCCTGCAAGGTAACGACCCGCGTGACGCGTGGATGATCGTCCAACGGATCTGCGGCGTGTGCACCACCATTCACGCGTTAGCCTCCGTGCGGACGGTGGAAAATGCGCTGGGGATGGAGATCCCGGTCAATGCCCAATACATCCGCAATATCATTGCGGCCGCCCACAGCATTCACGACCATATCGTGCATTTCTACCAGCTCTCGGCGCTGGACTGGGTGGACGTCACCTCGGCGCTGAAGGCCGACCCGCAGAAGGCTGCCGATTTGCTCAGTGGCCTGTCTAGCTGGCCGTTGAACAGCGCTGCAGAGTTCATCCGGGTGCAGCAGAAGATCAAGGATCTGGTCGCCAGCGGCCAGCTCGGCATCTTTGCCAATGGCTACTGGGGGCACCCGGCCATGGCGTTACCGCCGGAGATTAACCTGATCGCCGTTGCCCACTATTTGCAGGCGCTGGAATGCCAGCGTGATGCCAACCGCGTGGTAGCAATACTGGGCGGTAAAACGCCGCACATTCAGAACCTGGCGGTGGGCGGGGTGGCGAACCCGATCAACCTCGATGCCCCTAGCGTGCTGAACCTCGAGCGCCTGATGTACCTGAAAACCTTTATCGATCGCCTGGGCGACTTTATCGAGCAGGTTTATCTGGTGGACAGCGCGGTGATCGCGGCGCATTACCCTGAGTGGCTAACCCTCGGCAAAGGCTCAGACTGCTATCTCTGCGTGCCGGAGCTGCCGATCGATCGTAAAGGCGACCAGTTCCTGATGCCGGGTGGTTATCTGGAGAACGGCAAGTTCCGTCCGATCGCCAACCAGCGCGATGAGTATCTGATCAAGGGCATTCAGGAGAGCGGTAAACACGCCTGGTATCAGGACGATGAACCGCTGGCACCGTGGGAAGGGCTGACCCGGCCTAACTACACCGGCTGGCAGGAAGATGGCAAATACTCCTGGGTAAAAGCGCCAACCTTCTACGGCAAAGCGGTAGAGATGGGGCCGTTGGCGTGGCTGATGTGTACCCTGCAAGCCGAGCATCCACCAACCCAGAAATATTTTGCCAAGGTCAACAGTCACTACCAGGCCCTGACCGGCAAAGCGCTAACCGCCGATCAACTGCCGTCGACCCTGGGCCGCATTGTAGGGCGTACGGTGCATGCCTGCGTGCTGCATGAAACCCTGGGCCAGCAGTGGCAGGCGTTGGTGAGCAATATCGGCAGCGGCGACCATGAAACCTTTATCCCACCGAATATTCCATTGACCGGTGAGATCCGGGGCGTGGGCTTTATCGAAGCTCCGCGCGGTGCATTGTCGCACTGGGTGGTGATCAAGGACGGCAAGATCGCCAACTATCAGGCGGTAGTGCCCTCAACCTGGAACGCCGGACCCCGCAACTTTAACGATGAGCCCGGTCCTTACGAACGTTCGCTGGTTGGCACGCCGGTGGCCGATCCGAGCAAACCGCTGGAGGTGGTGCGAACTATCCACTCGTTCGACCCGTGCATGTCCTGTGCGGTACATATTGTAGACACCACCGGCAATGAAGTGACCAGGGTCAAGGTGTTGTAATGAGAATCTTGGTATTAGGCATAGGTAATTTGTTGTTGGGTGATGAAGCGGTGGGCGTGCGCATCGTCGAAGCGCTTGAGCAGCGCTATCGCTTACCTGCCCATGTTGAGGTGCTGGACGGCGGCACCTCGGGGATGGAACTGATGGAAATGATGGCCGATCGCGATCATCTGATTGTGGCGGATGCGGTGTTGACCGGTGCTGCACCGGGCAGCGTCGCGGTGCTGTATGACGAAGAGATCCCGGCGCTGTTTACCCGTAAGGTTTCGCCCCATCAACTGGGGCTTTCCGATGTGCTGATGGCGCTGCGGCTGACGGATGAGTTTCCGCGTCGGCTCACCCTGGTGGGCGTGGTGCCAGAGTCGCTGGAGCCCGGAATTGGTCTGAGCGCCGTGGTCAGCCAGGCGATTGAGCCAGCGTTGGCCCAGGTGTTGCTGGCGCTGCAAGAGAGCGGCGTGGTGGCGGAGCCAAAAGAGGTGGCGAATGCAGACTGTGACTAACGGTTTTCAGCTCAACCCCAGCGCGCTGTTGGAAACCGCCTTTCAGGCGATCGCCGACGGTGAGATGCAGGACTTGCCGTTTTTCCAACCGCAAATCCCGGTGCGTGCCTGTGGCTTTCAGCTGTTTGAACGGCAGTGGGTCGGCACCATTCTCACACCGTGGATGCTTAGCCTGCTGGTGTTGCCCGGCCCTGAGCAGGTTTGGCATCCCTATGCAGTAGGGGACAAGCTGGCGCTGAACCTGCCTTGTGGCAGCGTACGATTTATCGTCGGTGAGATTGCGGGTTGCGGACAATACCTGGCTTGTTCACTGATGTCACCGTTGGATCGCCATCTGGGGGCCGACCAGGCGCTGGCGTTGGCACAACAGAGCGCGCGGATGGCGCTTTCGCTACCGGTGGCGGATGGCAACATCCCCAGTAATCCTGGGCGCAGGGCGCTTTTTGGTCTGTCACAGAGAACGGCGTAGATGCATGAAATCAGCCTGTGCCTGAGCACGATGGAATTGATAGAGCAGCAGGCTCGGCAGCACGGAGCTAAACGGGTGACGGCGGTGTGGCTGGAAATTGGGGCGCTCTCCTGTATTGAAGAGCACGCGCTGCGTTTCAGTTTCGCCTCGGCATCCCGCCATACGCTGGCAGAGGGGTGCCAGCTATTGCTGGACTACCAACCGGCCCGCGCCTGGTGCTGGAGTTGCAGCATGAGCGTGCAGATTGAACAACATGATGAAGGTTGCCCTCAGTGCGGCGGCCACCAACTGCGCGTTGAGAGCGGTGACAGCCTGCGGTTAAAGCAGCTGGAAGTGGAATAATTTTGAGGAGTGAATAACGATGTGTACGACTTGCGGTTGCGCCAGTGGCGAAAAAACCATCGAAGGTGATGAACATCATCACCATGACGACCACCATCATCACGACCATCATGATGCTCACCACCATCATCCTGATCATCATCACCACCATGACGGGGAACATCAAGCACCGGCAGGCGTGGTGATCCATCATCACCATCACTATTACCACCAGGGCGATGTGCATCACCATTACGCAGATGTCGCTGCGGCGGAACGCTTTATGCCAGAGGTGCAACCGCATTCGCAAGACCTGCACTATGGGCACGGCGAGGCGGGGAGCCATGCGCCGGGTATCGGGCAGCGCCGTCTGGTGCAGATTGAACAGGACGTACTGAGCAAGAACAACCATCTGGCGGCCCACAACCGCGAACACTTTTCCGCGCAGCATATTCTGGTGCTGAACCTGGTTTCCAGCCCCGGTTCGGGCAAAACGACCTTGCTGACGGCCACGCTGGAACGTTTGGCGGGCAAATTGCCCTGCGCGGTGATTGAGGGCGACCAACAAACCAGTAACGATGCCGAGCGTATTCGCGCCACGGGCGTACCGGCCATTCAGGTTAATACCGGCAAGGGCTGTCATCTGGACGCGCAGATGGTACACGACGCGGCACACCGCCTGGATTTGCAGGATCACAGCCTGCTGTTTATCGAGAACGTCGGCAACCTGGTCTGCCCAGCCAGCTTCGATCTGGGCGAACGGCATAAGGTCGCAGTGCTGTCGGTGACGGAAGGGGAAGACAAACCGCTGAAATACCCCCACATGTTTGCCGCCGCTACGCTGATGATCATCAACAAGATTGATCTGCTGCCCTATGTGAACTTCTCGGTGGAAAACTGCATCGCCTTTGCCCGCCAGGTTAATCCGTCAATCCAGGTGATCGCACTGTCGGCGACCAGCGGCGAGGGGATGGATCTCTGGCTGAACTGGCTGGGGGAACAATAATGTGCCTCGGTGTGCCCGGCAAGGTGACCGCAGTGGGGGAGGATATCCACCAACTGGCCTGGGCCGACGTGTGCGGCGTGGCGGTCAGGATCAATATTGCGCTGGTCTGTGAAGGCTCACCGCAGGATCTGATCGGCCAGTGGGTGCTGGTGCACGTCGGCTTTGCCATGAGCCTGCTCGACGAACAGGAAGCGCTGGAAACGCTGGCAGCATTGCAGCATATGCGCGCCGTCGGGCTGGCACGGGATGACGAGGATGCCAATGCGCTACGTTGATGAATTCCGCGATCCGGCGTTATGCCAGGCGCTGTTACGGCGCATCGAAACGCTGATGTTAGCCATCCCCCAGTCGCAGCGCCTGCCGCTACAGGTGATGGAAGTCTGCGGCGGTCACACCCACGCGATCTTCAAGTTTGGTCTTGACCAACTGTTGCCGGACAGCCTGGAATTTGTCCACGGCCCCGGCTGCCCAGTTTGCGTATTACCGATGGGGCGCATTGATAGCTGCCTGGAGATTGCCGCCCATCCGGAGGTGATTTTTTGCACCTACGGTGATGCGATGCGGGTTCCTGGCCGCAATGGGTCGTTGCTGGATGCCCGCCGCCGTGGTGCCGATATCCGGGTGGTGTACTCGCCGCTGGATGCGCTACAGCTGGCGGCGGATAACCCACAGCGCGAAGTGGTGTTTTTTGGCCTGGGCTTTGAAACCACCATGCCCGCCAGCGCCTTGACCTTGCAGCAAGCCAGCCAGCGTCAGCTGCGCAATTTCACCCTGTTTTGCCAACATATCACTCTGATCCCCACCTTACGCAGCCTGTTGCAGCAGCCCGATGTGCGCATCGATGGCTTCCTGGCACCGGGCCACGTCAGCATGGTGATCGGCAACACGCCCTATCAGTTCATTGCTGCGGATTATCAGAAGCCGCTGGTGGTGACCGGCTTTGAGCCGTTAGACATTCTGCAGGGTTTGGTGATGTTGCTGGAACAGTTGCGTGATGGCCGCCGTGCGGTAGAAAACCAATACCGGCGCATCGTACCGGAACAGGGCAATCTTCTGGCCCAGCGGGCAATGGCAGAGGTGTTTGGCCTGAAAGACAGTAGCGAATGGCGCGGGCTGGGTGAGATTGCCCACTCTGGCGTGCAAATCAAACCTGAGTATGCGGATTTTGATGCAGAGCTGCGGTTTAAACCGCAGGCGCAGCGGGTAGCGGACGATCCGCGTTCACGTTGTGGCGAAGTGTTGACTGGGCGCTGCAAACCGGATGCCTGCCCGCTGTTTGGCAAGCAATGTACGCCAGAGAACGCCTTTGGTGCCTTGATGGTGTCCTCGGAAGGGGCCTGCTCGGCTTACTATCAGTATCGCAGGGAGACCTCATAATGCGTGAAGAGAACAACGGGCGGGAAATTACTCTGGCCCATGGTAGCGGTGGCCGCGCCATGCAATCCCTGATTGAAGAACTCATGCTGCCCGCCTTTGCCAATCCGGCATTAAATGCTCGGGAAGATCAGGCACGAATTTCACTGGATGAGCTTGCTACCTCGGGCGATCGTCTGGCCGTATCGACCGACAGTTATGTTATCGACCCCATTTTCTTCCCCGGTGGTGATATCGGCAAACTGGCGGTCTGCGGCACCGCTAACGACGTGGCCGTCAGTGGTGCCCAGCCGCGTTATCTGAGCTGCGCCATGATCCTGGAGGAAGGGTTGCCGTATGCCACGCTGGAACGCATCGTCCAGTCGATGGCCAGCACGGCGCAGCAGGCCGGGATCCAGATTGTGACCGGCGATACCAAAGTGGTGCCCCGTAGCGCGGCAGACAAAATCTTTATTAATACTACCGGTTTGGGAACCATCCCGGCTGGCGTCAATTGGGGGGCTGCGAACATCCGCCTTGGGGACAGCATTATTGTCAGCGGCACCTTGGGCGATCATGGCGCAACCATCCTGAACCTGCGTGAAGGGCTGGGCCTGGAGAGTGAATTAAGCAGCGATTGCGCGCTGCTGGCTCCGCTGATTGCTCCTTTGTTACCGATTGCCGGGGTGCGTGCTTTACGTGACGCGACTCGTGGCGGCGTAACGGCGGTGCTGCATGAGTTTGCCGCCGCTAGCGGTTGTGGCATGGCGATTTCCGAGGCGGCACTGCCGTTGAAACCGGCGGTGCGGGGAATTTGCGAACTGCTGGGGCTGGATGCGCTCAACTTTGCCAACGAAGGCAAGCTGGTGTTGGTGGTGGCACCCGAGGCTGAGGCGGAAGTGTTGGCTGCGTTACATCGGCATCCTCTGGGGCGCGATGCGGCGGTGATTGGCCATACCACCGAGCGCCAGCAGGTGAGCCTCACCGGGCTGTTCGGGGTTTCCCGCCGGCTGGATCTGCCGCTGGATGAGCCTTTGCCACGGATCTGCTAGGTGTTTGGCCGTGGAGATTGACCCCTCACCCTAACCCTCTCCCACAGGGAGAGGGGACCGACCGAGTTTGCTTCAGTTGCAGAGAGTCACCTGATCGTGGCTGAGGACAACAGGTCGGTCGCGGTACTCAACCACGGCATCGAATCAGCTCTCTCTCCTTGGGGAGAGGGTTGGGGAGATACAGATTGATCGCTGGACTAACAGGAGAGTCGAGACAACATGGCAGATTTTGAGCCGGAGAATATCGCCAGCAGCAACGGCCTTCGCCTGCGGATTAAGGGCAAGGTGCAAGGGGTCGGATTTCGTCCCTACGTTTGGCTGCTGGCGCGGCGCTTTAACCTGTGCGGCGAGGTCAGCAATGATGGCGCCGGGGTGATCGTCCAGCTATGGCAATCGCCCGCCATAACGGAGTTTTTGCGGGTACTGCCGCAAGAGTGCCCGCCCCTGGCACGGATCGATAGCGTCTTTTCTTCACCTTTTAACTGGCCGCAACGGCCAGCGAGTTTCACCATTGCCACTAGCGGTGCAGGGCAAGTGGATACCCATATCGTGGCGGATGCGGCCACCTGCGACGCCTGCCTGGCAGAGCTGAACTCGCAGCATAACCGGCGCTATCACTATCCGTTTATCAACTGCACCCACTGTGGCCCACGTTTCACCATCATCCGCCGGATGCCCTACGATCGGCCCAATACCTCGATGCAGCCTTTCCCGCTGTGCCCGCAGTGCCTGGCGGAGTATCAGGATCCTGCCGACCGTCGTTTTCATGCACAACCTACCGCCTGCCCGGAGTGTGGCCCGCAGCTATGGCTCAGCGATGCCGCAGGCAAAACTACTGCCAGCGCCGACGATGCGCTGCAACTGGCCGCTGAGGCGCTGATTGCCGGGCAGATCGTCGCGGTGAAGGGGATCGGCGGTTTTCATCTTGCCTGTGATGCTACCAATTCTGCTGCGGTACAGCGCCTGCGCGCGCGCAAACATCGCCCTGCCAAGCCCCTGGCGGTGATGATGCCGGATACTCACTGGCTGCAACAATGTGCTCAGGTCGCGGAGCCGACGGCACTGTTAAAGCTGTTGCGTAGCCCACCAGCCCCGATAGTGCTGGTAATAGCTCACCCGCAAAGTCCCTTGTGCGGGGAGATTGCGCCGGGGCTCAATGAGGTAGGGGTGATGTTACCGGCAAATCCGCTGCAACATCTGCTGTTGCAACAGGTCGCGCGGCCACTGGTGATGACCTCCGGCAATCCGGCAGGCAAACCTCCCGCACTGAGCAACCAACAGGCACTGGATGAACTCGCTGGGGTGGCTGACGTCTGGCTGCTGCATAACCGCGAGATCGTCCAGCGAGCCGATGACTCTTTAGTACGCTTGACCGGGCAGGGTAGCGAGATGTTGCGCCGGGCACGTGGCTATGTCCCCGATGCGATGCCCTTACCCCCTGGCTTTACCACCCAACCGGCCATTCTGGCACTGGGAGCCGACAGCAAGAATACCTTCTGCCTGCTGTGGGATGACCGGGCGGTGGTCAGCCAGCATCTAGGCTCGCTAGGAGATGAAACCACCCGACAACAGCAACAACGATTGCTGACGCTTTTTGGCGAAATCTACGGTGTGGTGCCGCAGGCGATCGCCATCGATGCTCACCCCGGCTATCTCAGCCACCAGCAGGGCCAGGCGTTGGCCAATGAGCGGGCGATCCCTTGTGTCACCACGCTGCATCATCATGCCCATCTGGTTGCCTGCCTGGCGGAACATGGCTGGCCGCGCGACGGCGGTAAGGTGATTGGTCTGGCGTTGGATGGGCTGGGATATGGTCTTGGCGGGCAACTGTGGGGCGGTGAATGCCTGCTGGTGGATTATCAGCATTGTGAGTATTTAGGCGGGTTGCCCGCAGTGGCATTGCCGGGGGGCGATGTGGCCGCTCGCCAGCCGTGGCGCAACCTGTTGGCCCAGTTACAGCGTTTTGTCCCCGATTGGCAGACGTTGCCAGAGGCCGCCGCAATCCCTCAACCGCAGGCGACGATCTTACTGCGGGCGGTAGAACGGCAAATCAACTCGCCGTTGGCCTCTTCCGCCGGGCGCTTGTTTGATGCGGTGGCAGCAGCATTGCAGATCGTGCCGCCACAAATTTCCTGGGAGGGAGAGGCTGCCTGCCAGTTGGAGGCCTTGGCATGGCAAAGCCCGCCTCATCAGCCGCCGGTTTCGCTGCCGCTGCTTGGCAATCAGCTGGAACTGGCCACCTTCTGGCAGCAATGGCTGGCCTATAAAGCTCCCCCGGCGCAGCGTGCTTATGCGTTCCATGTTGCCTTGGCCCAGGGTTTTGCCGCACTGGCTCGCCACGCGACAAAGCAATACGGCATCAATACTGTCGTGCTGTCCGGTGGAGTGATGCATAACGCGCTGCTGCGGCAACTATTGATCCAGCAGTTAGACGGATTACAAGTCTTGCTGCCATCCCGTTTACCAGCTGGCGATGGCGGTCTGGCTTTGGGGCAGGCGCTGATTGCCGCCAACCGACTTTCAAGGCAGGTATAAGGATGAATTTATAACGTAATTAACTGTTTTTATGAGTAAAACCACCACCTTCATTCACTGGAAAATTTAGGTATTCATTATGCGTATTAATGTCAAAGCTGTGGCTGTATCCCTACTGGCGCTGTTCCCCATGCTGGCCTTTGCTCATGTGGGCCATGACGGCGGCGCGCATCACGTATTAAGCTTTACCGAAGGCTTTATCCATCCGCTGACCGGGATGGATCATCTGGTCGCCATGGTTCTGGTGGGTATCTGGAGCGCCATGAATACCAAGCAGTGGTGGCTGGCGCCGCTGGCATTTGCTGGTTTGCTGCTGACCGGCGCGTTGGTTGGCATGGCGGGCGTCACCGTACCTGGCACTGAATTTATCGTTGCCGCCTCGCTGCTGGGCATAGGTGTGATGGTTGCCTTACAGCTGAAACTGTCGGCGATAACGGGCGCGTTGATTATTGGCGCTTTTGCCATTTTCCACGGCCTGGCCCACGGTGCGGAGCTTTCCCATTCGGTGGCGGCGCTTTCCGGTATGGTGATGGCAACGGCGCTGCTGCACGTGGCGGGGTTGGGTATCGGCTATCTGATGGCATCTTCGTCTACGCACAGTGGCTGGGCGCGGGTGATTGGCGGCGGCTCATCGCTGCTGGGGCTCGGCCTGCTCAGCGGTGTGATCTGAGTCTATCAATCTATTAACCCTAGTTTGCTGGCAGTGACTTTGCGATAGCTGCCAGCAGTCTCCCCTGTTGATCTCAAAAAATAACAAGCGGCTGGATTTGTGCCAATTTTATCGTTAGATTCCCTGCTAGCTATGTGCGCTTGATACTGTGCTGTCGCACAACTTTTAACCACATGAGTTAATTAAAAAATTACAGGGAATATTGCTATGAACAGGGTGATAGGTGTACTGGCGTTATGCCTGGTTTCTTTTTCTTCTCTGGCCGATTGCCAGCCCCTCCTAGCCGATCTGGCTAAACCCTTCGCCGCCAAAGTGAGCATGAATACCGAGCTGTCCACCTGTAAGGTGTGGCCCTATGCCCCGGATAAAACCATTGCGGTACTGATGCTGGAACCCAAGGAAGAGGCCCAACCCGATTTTACCGACTTTGACGTCGCCGTTTTGGTGGTTGATAGCCAGACCGGCAAGGTGCTGGCTAGCAAATATCATCCCAAGGCGATTATGGATGATGCCATCTACACCAGTAGCGTGACCATCGACACCGCGCGCTATCAATTATCTCCGGCGATACGCGCCTTCGGGGTGCGTTTTATCCACCGGGGCTCCTCCTCGGTCAATCCCCTTAGCATCGAACGCCTTAACCTCTATACCCTGCAGGATCGGCAAGTCAATCTGGTGCTCAACAATCTCACCATGAATGAATATAGCGGTGAGTGGGATGGCCAGTGTGCCGGGGATTTTGCCACGACCCATCGCGCATTGGCGCTTGGCAAGAACGCACACAACGGCTTCCAGGATCTGCAACTACAGACGATGGCGACGCATAAGGAAGCCAGCAAAAAAGGGGAGGACTGCGTGGAAAGCAACAGCATCGTTGCCAAGACTCGCGTCGAGCTCAAGTTCGATGGTAAAGCCTATCCCGTAGAGCAGGATAAGTTGCTCGAACATCGTTTTTAATCCGTGCCTGGTCGTTAGCAACCATGAAAAAAATCTGCTTCTATGAGCTGTCCTTTATCCGCCACAATCTCAACGCGCCCAGCGAAAGTAAGCTACGGCGCATTTTGGCCGGGGACAAGGTGTTCTATACCTACAGCAAACAGTTTGTTGATGCCAAAGTGTTATACCGTTTGGTATCGGGGGATCGTGTGTATATCGGTGCCCATCAGTTGGCTGATGGCAGCTACTGGCTGCATTGGCTGGTTTCGCCTGAAAAGGGGGAGCTACAACCGAAGCTGGCCGACCTTAGCAAACCGGCTGCGTTGATGAAGCTGGTGGGCGCGATCATAGTGATGACGCTCTCAGCAGTGGGTTATTTCCAGTTGCTGAATATCTGGGTGATGGTGCTACTGCTTTTTGTTTTCATCTTTGGTTGCTGGTGGTTCGTGGCTTCGTTTCATACGCTGATGGTGGGAACCAGCCGTCACACGCGTAGGTTGTTAAAAGGGCTGGAGAGCGTCAAACAAGGCGACACTTCCCTTTGCATTACCACCACCGAATCATTAACCGAGCCGGGAGGCGGTGCGCCTTCACTACAGGCCAGCAAAGAATTGGCTAACGATCTGGATGCGCTGCTGCCGAATGATTTGCTATTGGCCGATAAAGTCACCTTGACCAGCGTGAGCGGAGAGGCTGCCGATGTTAGCGCGCGCCGCGATTTTACCGGCGGAGGCAAAAGCCGCCGGGATTTTATCGAGTACCAATTTAGCTGCAATGGAGAGCGGTTCTCATTTCGTAGCGGAATTAACTCGCTGATGGAAGACCTTAATCCGCTGTTCTATCGGCAACATCCGTTCTTCCTGGCGGCCGAAGATCCGCTGATGTTGGTGGTCAATCAGCAAGATAATGCGGTGCTGGGCCTGTGTAATGAAAGGGATGGCAGCGCCTATCTCAAGCTCGGCGGGATTGCCGTTTCTTTTCACCAGCTCAAGCTGATGTATAAAGTGATGTTTGGCTGCTGCTGTTTTTTACTGGTGATGCTGGTGTTTTTCACCCTGCATGATTGGTGGGAGCAGGGCAGTGTGCCGGATAAGTGGGACTGGCTGGACGCCGCAGTCATGTTTTATGACTTTGCTCTGATGAGCATCATGATTTTCTGCGTGTTCATGCTGTTGGTGGAGGTCTGCACTTGGATAACGCGCAGGAACTCGCTCAGTGCGGCGCGCTTTGTCTTTGCCCGCCAACTGTTGGTGTTGTTTAAAAAACGCAACGGTGGCAAAGCCTATATTCAGGAAGTCCCCTGATGTTCAGCAATAGCCTAACGCGCATCATCCTGCTGGCACTGGGGCTTATCATTTCCTGGATGCTGTTTTATATCGACAGCTTTGCCGGGTTTGCCCCCGACTGGCAATGGCAGCGAAATTATCAGGCAGAACGTCCTGCGGTAGTTATGAGTGGGGAACGCCTGAGCAGTTTTCAACAAGGGATGCTGTTGACGGGTATCAGCGATGTAATAAATACACGGATCACGAATATTGAGCGTGACCAGAATACGCTGATCTATCACTATGAAAATTCGGTGCAGATCGATGTGCTGGCAGACATTGGTCCCCCTTTGTTAAACCTGCAGATATCCCCTGATACCACCATGTTACGTTTGATGCTGGAGGCTAAGGTTGGCCGTGGAACAATCCGGCACCGGAGCTATGATGACAGCGCCACGATCCCGGTCAGCCAACTCATCATCGAAGAGAATGGCAAGCTGCGCGTCAGCGCCCGTTTTTTGGGCTACGTGGCTGAGCAACAGTGTGATGCTCAGGGGCATTGCCTGGTGGTGTTCGGCGCCCGTTCTTATAGTAAAGATGCCGTATTTTATTCTGCCGATGGTGGGCGTAACTGGTGTTGGTTACCCCAGTGGCAAGCCCCCGGTGGTAACCAGACTTATCAGCTTTTGGGGCTCTCTGGAGCGCAGAGCGTGCTGCTGGTTCAACAGGGTAAACTCTACCGGTCGGACGATCTCGGCCAGCATTGGCAACAGGTATTCGATCTGGTCAGGTTGTTAACGGAACGCGGGATCGACCCTGCTCTCTATGCGGCCAGTTGGTACTATAACGGCGGCGATCGGGTGATAGTCAGTAATCAGCCCCATAATACCGGGGAACAGGATCGGTTAACTGCTTCATTGCTGCTTGATTTCAATCTGAAATCAGCTCAAATCCAGTCCAGCCAGTGGGTGGGCGGAGATATCGTTGCGGCCGACATCAGCCCGCAAGGGGATTTTGATTTTGTCTTACGCCAGCGGCCACGGTGGCTTTATAGCCTGAACCGGTTGCGGGAGAATGGCGCGCTGCAACCGCTGCTGGAAACCGGTAAAAAAGCCTTAGGCACGCTTTATGCGGGTAATGATCTGCTGATGATGGAGAAAGCGTTCAACGACCCGCTGCATATGACAGTCTCTACCGATGGCGGCCAGCACTGGTTCAGAATGAAAAAACTGCCTGATAGCTATAACTATCGCGTGCAGTTTGATCGCTGGCGTAACCGCCTGTTCCGCTTTCCAGCCCATGATTTCGATTACCCTAAGTTGGGCAATAGCGACGGCCTGGTGTATGAGACAACCACTCCGCCGTAATTGCCATACTGCATCCGTTCCGATAATCAAAGATTAACGTTTGATGCCTAAAAACTCCTGCGCCTTAGCCTTCCTCCAGTATCTGTTGCAGCGCGGCTATCAGCCTGCGGTTGGCCGCTTCGCTCTTGATCGCCACCCGATAATAGTCGGCGGAAAGGCCAGGGTAGTTGGCACAGTGGCGGATCAGGATGCGGTGCTGCAACAACGCCTGCTGCAGATCGTAGCCGGGGCGCAGGCAGCGTAGGAATATATAGTTCGCTGCCCCTGGCCAGATACGCAAGTGCGGCAAGGCTGTCAGCGCGTCAAACAACCAAGCACGCTGCTCTGTCAGCCATTGGTGGGTTTGCTGGATGTAATCGAGATCGTCCAGGATCACTTCGCCGGCCAGTGCCGCATAGGCATTGATGGTCCAGGGTTCGCGTTGCTGTTTCATCTGTTGCAGGCCAGCGCGATCGCTGCTGACCAGATAGCCGAGCCGCAGCCCGGGAATGGCGAAGAATTTGGTTAATGAACGCAGAATGTAGAGGCGTGAATAGTCCGCCATTTGTGGGATCAGCCCCGGCGCATCTGGCAGAAAGTCGATAAAGGCTTCATCAACGATCAACGCAATATTGTGCTGGCGACAACAGGCGACAATGGCCTGCAATAGCGCGGGGTCTGGCATCAGCCCGGTCGGATTGTTGGGGGTAGCCAGGAACAGGCAGTCCGGTTGGCGCTCGGCCAGCACCTGTAGCAACCGCTCATCGGGCTGAAATCCACCGGCTTCATCCAGCGGGTAGTCCTCGATCTGGCAGTCAATCCGCTGCAATGCCCGGCGGTATTCGGCAAACCCAGGCGTTAGGAGCAGCGCCGTGCGGGGGCGTAGCCGGTTCACGATGGCGTAAATCAGCTCGGTGGCCCCGTTGCCTGCCATGATATTTTCCGCCGGGCAGTGATGAACCCCTGCCAATGCTGCATGCAGACGCCGGTATTCAACGTCGGGATAGCATTCGGCGCTGGTCAGATGCTCGATAATCGCCGCCTTCAGGCTGGCGGGCATGCCCAATGGATTGATATTGGCGCTGAAATCAATAATCTCGGCCGGATCCAGGCCGCTTTTCAACGCCATTTCCAGTACGTTACCACCATGTTCACTCACGGTTTTGCTATTCCCCCTGTCAAGTTTGCGTGCAGGATAACACAGGGTAATCGCCGTTGATCCGGCGTAAACCAAACCTGTCGCTCTGGTGAATGCCAGATCTTGGCGTGTATTCGCGATATCAACAGGTTATTATGGCATGGCGATTGTCGAGGCTATCGAGATGATAACTAAGCGATAAATTGAAGCGTTGCGTTTATTGAAGCGAAAACGTGGTAATTAAACGAATTATTGCCAACTGGATAACCCACATCCTGAACGATAACAGGTTGTGGTTGGGAAGGGGGTGTAACTCCCCCGCAGCCCCCGCTGCTGTGATGCCGACGAGTCCACTGCGCCACTGATCTGAGGATTGGGAAGGGAGTGGATAAGGATGACGCTAAGCCAGAAGACCGACCAGTTGGTCACACATTCAACACCTTCGGTGGGAAGGGGGTTGTCATGAGATACGTGCAGCTATGTTGCACCGCTTGGTCGTATCCTGTTGACACCTAAATCCCGCCCGAGAGGTCGGGATTTTTTTATGTCATTAACCCACCATCAAGTTTTCTCGATCGTGGCTATAAGGTGCGTGCCATGACGCTGCTAGCCTGGTTCGTGGCCTTTCTGCTCGACAGCCTGTTAGGCGACCCGCCGCACTGGCCGCATCCGGTGCGCTGGATCGGCAACCTGATCACGGTGCTGCAACGCGCGATCCGCCGGATTTGCCATAGCGAGAGGGCGCTAAAACTTGGTGGCGGGCTGTTGTGGCTGGGCGTCGTAGGGTTGGTCTGGCTGGTCAGTTGGGGCTTTTTAACGCTGATGCAGCATATTCACCCGTGGTTGGGCTGGCTGGCGGAAGTCTGGCTGATCTATACCCTGCTCGCCGGACGCTGCCTGGAACAGGCGGCCATGGAGGTTCACCGGGCCCTGCAGAGTGCCGATCTTGAGGAGAGCCGCCGCAAGCTGTCGTGGATTGTCGGGCGGGATACCTCACAACTGGAAGAGCCGCAAATCACCCGGGCGGTGGTGGAAACGGTGGCGGAAAACAGCGTGGATGGCGTAATTGCGCCGCTGTTCTTTTTACTGATCGGTGGGGCACCGTTGGCAATGGCGTATAAAGCGGTTAACACTCTCGATTCAATGGTGGGCTATAAAACGCCGAAATACCGCGCCATCGGCTATGTGTCGGCGCGGATGGATGACTTCGCCAACTGGTTACCCGCCCGGCTTAGCTGGCTACTGCTGAGCTGCGCGGCCCGGCTGCACGGATTGAACTATCGCCAGGCGTTACGTATCGGCTGGCGCGATCGCTATCAGCATACCAGCCCCAACTGCGCCTGGTCGGAAGCGACCGTGGCTGGAGCGCTGGGAGTACGGCTTGGCGGTCCTAACAACTACTTTGGTCAGCGGGTCGAAAAGCCGTGGATCGGTGAGGCTCGGCGGGAGATCGAGCTGGCAGATATTCCCCGCAGCACGCGTCTGATGATGACGGCCTCGCTGTTGGCTCTGCTGCTGTTTGCCGCGTTGCGCCTGCTATGGCTTGGCGCTTGAAATAATAATGGTTTGCGCGGCTCAGCCAGCGCTACGTGGAGAATAAGTGATGAAACGGTGTGTGATGGTGCAGGGAACCGCATCCGATGTGGGTAAAAGCGTGCTGGTGGCCGGGCTGTGCCGGATCTTCATGCAGGATGGCTATCGCTGTGCGCCGTTCAAATCGCAGAATATGGCGCTCAACTCTGGCATTACCGCCCGTGGCGAAGAGATGGGTCGTGCGCAGATCTTTCAGGCCGAGGCCGCCGGTATCGCACCCGATGTGCGAATGAACCCGGTCCTGCTGAAACCGACCAGCGATTGTCAGGCGCAGGTGGTGCTGATGGGTAAAGTGGCCTGCAATATGGACGCAGTCAGCTATCACGAGTACAAGCCGCAGTTACAGCAACAAATCAGCGAGGTGTATCACAGCCTGGCCAGCGGCTACGACATCATGGTGCTGGAGGGGGCGGGTAGCCCGGCGGAAATCAACCTGCGCGACCGTGACATCGTCAATATGGGCATGGCGGCGATCGCCGATGCGCCAGTGCTGTTGGTGGCCGATATCGATCGCGGCGGGGTATTTGCCGCCATTTATGGCACGTTGGCACTGCTAGAACCGGATGAAAAAGCTCGGGTGAAAGGGGTGATCATAAATAAATTCCGTGGTGATATTGCCTTGCTCTATTCGGGCTTGGAGCAGATTGAGGCGCTGACCGGTGTGCCGGTGCTGGGCGTGATGCCCTGGTTGAATATCGATCTGGAAGATGAGGATGGTGTGGCGTTGCAAAATGGCAAATATGCCCCGACAGGCAGTAGCTATGAGCTGGACATCGCGGTGGTACAACTGCCCTATATGTCCAACTTTACCGATTTTAATGCCTTGGCGGCCCAGCCGGACGTAGGGCTGCGCTATGTTTCGCACCCGGCGGCGCTGGCCGGTGCCGATCTGATTATCCTGCCGGGTAGCAAAAATACCCTGGGGGATCTGCAGTGGCTACAGCACAGCGGGTTGGCGGCGGCGTTACAGGATCAGCACCGGGCCGGAGTGCAGATCGTGGGTATTTGCGGCGGCTACCAGATGCTCGGTAAGCACATTATTGATGGCGTGGAGTCCGGTGTGGAACAGATGGCGGGTTTGGGCTTGCTGGATGTCACCACCCGCTTCGCACCGCAAAAAGTCACTACGCAGGTGACAGCACAATGTGAGCCTGGGTTGCCCGGCCTCTGGTCTGGCTGTGGCGAGCAGGATGTCGTTGGTTATGAAATCCATATGGGCACCACCCAGCTTGGCTCAGAGGCTACGCCTTTCTCCCGCCTTTCCCTACGCAATGGGCAGCCGGATAGCGCCTTCGACGGTGCAGTGAACCCCACCGGTAACGTGCTGGGCAGCTATATCCATGGCTTATTCGACAGCGCGCCTTTTTGCCGTGCGCTACTAAACCAATTGCGCCAGCGTAAAGGGCTAGCGGTTTACGACGGCCCGGCTTTCGATTATGCCGATTACAAGCAGCAACAGTTTGATCTGTTGGCCGATAAGATGCGGGAACATATTGATATGGATAAAATTTACCGCTTGATGACCGAGCACCAGCAAACGGAGGCACAATGATCCTGATCACCGGCGGAGCACGCAGCGGCAAAAGTTCGCTGGCCGAAAGGTTAGCGAGCGGTGTCAGTGACCGGGTGTTGTATATCGCCACCTCGGTGGTCACCGATGAGGAAATGGCCGAACGGATCAAGCTGCATCGCCAAGCCCGGCCCGCTCATTGGCGTACCTGGGAGGGGAGCCAGCAACTGGCCAGTGTGATCGACCAACAGGCGGGGGCGGGAGATGCGGTGATCCTGGAGTGTATTACCACGCTGATCGCCAACCAGATGTTTGACCTGACCGGGGAGACGCCGGTGGAAAGCATCGATTTTGCCGTGGTTGAAACGGCAATCCAACGGCAGATCGATGATCTGCTGGCCGCCTGCGCCCGCAGCCCGGCGGCGATTTATCTGGTCACCAATGAACTGGGGATGGGCATCGTGCCGGAAAACCGTTTGGCACGACACTTCCGTGATATTGCCGGGCGTGTTAACCAGCGTTTGGCCGCCGCCGCCGAGTCGGTGCTATTGGTGATTTCTGGTATTGAGGTCAAGATCAAATGAGTCTGCGACTATTTTGGGCCACCCTGCAACTGATGACGCGTATCCCGCTGCCCGCGAGTTGGACACAGGGATTGGCGATGGATAATTACCAGCGCGGCATTGTCGGTTTCCCTTTGATTGGCCTGATCGTGGGTGCAATCAGTGGGGCCGTCTTTACCCTGTTGGCCCCCTGGTGTGGGGTGCCGCTGGCGGCGTTGAGCTACGTGCTGGCATTGGCTCTGGTTACCGGCGCCTTTCACCTCGACGGATTGGCCGATACCTGTGATGGCGTGTTCTCGGCCCGCACCCGGGAAAAAATGCTGGAGATCATGCGTGACAGCCGCCTTGGTACCAATGGGGGTTTGGCGCTGATCTTTATCGTCGTGGCCAAAGTGTTGGTGATCAGCGAACTGGCATTGCGTGGGGTACCGATGTTGGTCACGTTAGCGGCAGCGGGAGTGGCCTGCCGGAGCCTGGTGGTATTGATGATGTATCGCCAGCCTTATGCCCGTGAAGGTAACGGGCTGGGGAACCTTTACATTGGCAAGATCAGCGGGGGGCAAACGCTGTTCACTCTGGCGCTAGGGGCCGCTTTGGTCGCCTTGTTAGGGCATGGGCAGGGGCTGTTTGCGCTTGGCTGTGCGCTGATCGCCGTGCTGTTGCTGCGAGCCTATCTGCGCCGCCGTCTGGGCGGGCAAACGGGTGACACTCTGGGGGCGGCGATAGAAATTGCCGAATTGATCTTCTTACTGGCACTGCTGTGAGTGGGCGTTATGCGGCTATTTTTGGTACGACACGGGCAAACGGCGGCGAATCGACAGGGCGTATTTTGTGGCATGACCGATTTACCGTTGACCGAGCAAGGTGAACAGCAGGCCAGGCAGATCGCACAATGGCTGGCCGAGGTGCCTTTTACCCAGGCGATCAGCAGTGAGTTACTACGTGCCCGGCATACCGCCGAGATTGTGATTGGGCAGCGGGAACTGGCGATCCAACCTGACGGAGGCTTTAACGAAATGAATTTTGGTGACTGGGAAATGTGCCATCACCAGGATTTGCAGCAGCAGGATAGTGCAGCCTGGGCCGACTGGGTGGCGGATTGGCAGCGAGCCTGCCCGCCAGCGGGGGAGTCCTTTCCACTGTTTTCAAAGAGAATTAGCCAGCAGGCCCAACGTCTGCTGGACGAACAGGGCGATGGCGATCGTCTGCTGGTGGCGCACCAAGGCTCCCTGAGCCTGTTGCTGGCAGGGTTACTAAAGCTGCCTGCCGCCGGGATGTGGCACTTCCCGTTTACCCAGGGAGCCTACAGCGTGGTGGAACTCAACCAGGGGTTTGTCACGCTAAAGGTATTTAACAGCCAGGCTCATTGGCAGCCTGCAAGTAGAGAATAAAGTATGCAAACATTGTCATCGTTAATCGACCTGATTAAGCCGTTGGACGCGGCCGCCATGCAACAGGCAGCGGCAAAGATTGATGGCCTGCTTAAGCCACCAGGCAGCCTTGGCCGCCTGGAACAGTTGGCAACCCAACTGGCCGGGATGCGCGGTTTTAGCGGGATGGCCGCCAGCCGCAAGCAAATCATCGTCATGATGGCCGATCACGGCGTTTATGCCGAAGGAGTAGCGGTGTCACCGCGTGAAGTAACGGTGATCCAGGCGCTGAATATGGTGAAAGGCAATACCGGCGTCTGCGTATTGGCGGCCAATGCCGGTGCCGAGGTGAAGCTGGTGGATGTTGGCATCGACAGCGAACCCTTGCCGGGCCTGATCGACATGAAAGTTGGGCGCGGCAGCGGCAACATTGCGCGTGGTGCGGCAATGACGCGCCAGCAGGCGGAGGAGTTGCTGTTGGCCACGGCTCAATTGACGCTGGAACAGGCGGCGCTTGGGGTGAAGCTGTTTGGCGTTGGTGAGTTGGGGATGGCGAATACTACGCCAGCCGCTGCGTTAGTTAGCGTCTTTACCGGCCGCGATCCGCAGGAAGTAGTCGGCATTGGGGCCAATTTCCCCAGCGATCGTTTGCACCACAAGGTGGACGTGGTGCGTCGGGCGATTGAGGTAAATCAGCCGGATACCCAAGACGCGTTGGACGTGTTGGCGAAGCTGGGTGGATACGATCTGGTGGGAATGGCTGGCGTGATGCTGGGGGCTGCGGCCGCCGGTTTGCCGGTGATCCTCGATGGTTTTCTCTCATATTCTTCCGCGCTGGCGGTTTGCGGCATTGCGCCTCAGGCTCGGGATTACCTGTTGCCATCCCATTTTTCCGCGGAGAAGGGCGCGGCTGCGGCGCTTGAGCACCTGCAATTGGCACCTTACCTGCATCTGGATATGCGACTGGGGGAGGGGAGTGGTGCCGCAATCGCCATGCATATCGTGGATGCGGCCTGCGTGATGTTCAATCAGATGGGGTCGCTGGCGGACAGTAATATCGTTATTCCCGGTAGCGCGACCTGACCGGCTGATACCACCACCAAGGTTTCATCTTGTAGAGGCGCCGTAGGCTGCGCCCGCTTAGCCAGGGTCGAACATATGCTCGACCCTGTTAATGCGACAAATTAAGCAGTTTGCAGGCTGGTTGCCCGGCCAAACAGGCGTTTAAACAACCAGTAAATCACGCTGGCTGCCAGCAGTGAGTTAATGGTTGGCACGCCCCATTCCGTCACCAGGCCGATCACGCTACCGACAATGCTGGCGATAATCGCTGCCCAGCCGATGAGTGGCGTTTCTTGCGGCAGTTGGCCGAGCTGGCGGCTGGCGTCCAGCGCATCGCGGTGGCTGCGCAGCACGAAATAATCCACCAGCATGACGCCGAGGATCGGTGGGAATACCACGCCCAGCACGGTCAGGAAATCCACAAACCGATCCAGGATCCCCAGAACCGAAAGCAGCGTGCCCAACAGACCGATAATCACCGTGGTCGCGGTATATTTGAGCTTTTTACCGGTGATCCCTTCAACCGCATTCACCACGCCCAAGGACGACGAATAGAGGTTCAGATCGTTGACGCGCAGGGTAGAGAACACCACCACCAGCAAACCGATACCGCCCGCACTCTGGGCCATGATCGTCACCACGTCTGCGGTGCCGAGCGTTTTGGCAATAAAAATCGCCAGACCGTTAACCACGAATTCACCGGCAATAATGGTCAGCAGCGTAATGCCAAACACGTGGCGTTTGTTTTTGGAGTAACGGGTCAGGTCAGGGGTCATCAGGCTGGCAACAATGGCACCGCCAACGACGATGGTGATGCCCGCGCTGATGGTTAACGCGTCCCCCATCGGTGCAAGCAGAATGGCCTCATGCAGTTTCTGCCCGGAGAGGACGTTATAGGAAATAAAGAACACCAGCAGGATAAACAGCGGCACAGCAATACGAGCTGTAATGCGCAGCGCTTTAAAACCAAAAGCGACCAGCACCGTCAAAAACAGGCCGGAGAGTGAGGCTGACAGCGGGAAGCCCAGGCGATCGCCCAAGGCGAAGTTAAGCGATTTGGCAAAGATGGCGTTCTGAATGCCAAACCAGCCCAACAGGCTGACGGCCACTACCAGGCCGATAAGCACCGAGCCTATGCGGCCAAAGCCACACCAGCGAGCCAGCAGGCTGCCGGAGATACCTTCTCTCATCCCGGCCAAGCCCAGCCCGAACGTCACGACCCCAAAGATCAGGCTGCCAATCGAGATGGCGATAAAGGCATCGGTCAGGGTCATTGAGTTACCCAGCACGGCACCCAGCATAAACTGGTCCAAGGCCGTTAGCATACCCATATGCACGATGGCGACGCTGAGGAAGGAGACCCTCTTATCCTGCGGTACCCGGCTCAGTGGGTAGTCTTCAATTTTAATCACGATAATCTCTCGTTAACGTTTAAATAAATTGGATGCCTTTTTCAATCAGGCGTACTGGAATGTAGCTGTCCAAGTTCACCTGTTTGCAATACTCTTCGAACTGCTGGAGCGTATGCACATCGGCTTTTTGGTAGATGTTGTAGATTCTATTTTCTATGGTTTTATTGCTGACGTCATATAACCTGGCAATCTCTTTGTTGGTGTAGCGCTGCAGCATTAAAAATATGATATCCAGCTCAGACTGGGTAAAAATCTGGATGCTGACTTCGGTGGTTAATATGCTGGGCTTTTGTTGGTTGATATATTTTAGCGGTGAAAAACTGTCCAACGGACGGGCGTTCCACATGGTGCCAACCAGCTCTTCCTTGTCATTATAAATAGGCAGTTTTTCGCTGACAAAGGGGACCAGGCTGTCGCTGCCGTACCAGAAGTGCGTCTCGATAACGGCTACGCGATCGCGCGTTCCTTCGGTTTTCCTGTCGTGTTCTTGCAAGTCGGGGGCAAACTCTGCCCAATCGGCGGGGAACTCGGCATCAAGCTTGCCCGCAATATCGAAATTGAGAGGTGTGTTGGTATAAAGATAGGCCGCCTTATTCATATAAATATGGCGTGAAGATAAATCTTTAATGCCCCAAGGCTCATTTAAATGTTCCATCATGGTGATGAGACCTTTTAAATATAATTCATTGCTCTGCCAAAATGAATCCATTTGAACCCCTCATACTTCAGCGCTATCAGATGTTTTTCGCTAAATAGATGCGAGTATGGCGGTGCGCATAACCCGCTAAGTTGCCATACGGCTGGTACCCCAGTTTTTCGTAAAACGCCTGCGCCTGAAAACTGAAGGTATCGACATAGGCCATATGGCAACCGCGCTTGACGGCTTCCTGTTCTGCCCGCAGCATCAGATCACGGCCGTAGCCTTTTTTGCGATACTCGTCACCTACCCACAGGTACTGGACTTCTAATCCCCCCCACCAGGTTCTGGCAACCAGCCCGGCCACAATCTGCCCGCGATCGTCGGTGACGGTCAGGAATAACGGATGAATATCTACCTCATCATACTGATGGTTGTGCGCCCAGAGGCTGTCAATCACGAACTCTTCGTCCTGCGGATTTGGAGTGTCCGTTACGTTAATCTTCATGGCCAATCTTTCCTTTTCATGCTAATAATTCAAACGTTCATTAAGGTCTCTGTATTGATTAGCTTTTGTTAACATTTATTGTCAATGATTACAAGGGTGTTTTTCACCTGTTTTCCTGATGGCAAAAAATGGGTATGTTGTTGGTAAGAGAAGGGAATAATTGACCTTTCTCAAGAGTATACCGAATAGAGAATATTGTGCTTCACCAGGGATACGCCCTTTAGGGCAGAGGATAGTGACAAGAGCAAGCTAACTTGCCAACCGCACTATGCCTCACTGAACATGTAGTAAGATTTACCATCACTTCGCAGTAATGCATTGCGCAAAGTAGCGGATTAAACTCCGCTACTTTGCCGCAAAATCCGTGCCTTTATCGTATAATTACCTGTTAAGCACCCCGTTTCGTGGTGCTCCTCGCTTCAAGTGGCCCCACTGAGGTATTATGACTGAGCGACCGATTTCGCGGCCAGCTCGCAACAGGTGAGAAAGTATTGATGGCATTATGAAAACACTTAAGCCGCGCCGCCCTCATGGGCGGTGGATCTATTACATTCTGCACGAAGATATTCTGTGGCCATGCCCAGTCAAATGGGAGTGGGAAGAGAATTTCGAGGCATGGTTGCCTTTTTACTACTCGCCCACCTTGGAGTTTGTGGCAGGCGATCCGGCGAAAGCCGTCAAGGTGACGAAACCCCAAACGCCCGGCTTGCAGCCGAAACGCCTGGAGTACGCTTGATTCGGGTATGCCCGATGATTATTCAACCCATCCCTGAATGCCGATACTCGCCAAGCCTTGCTATCCGGCCTGAAGTAATCCATCCCTGACGCATCGCCGTTTTTCTGGCGGAACTCAATTGAGTAAATCGTGAACGGTGCGGCGCACGTAGTGGGTCATCTGCGCCAGGTCTTCGGGCGCAACCGGGCCACCGCCAGCCAAGACGACCTGTTGCTCGATCTGGGCGATCTCTTGCTCAACCCGGTTGGCGATTTGCACCTTGACGATCTTGTCTACCGATGACAGCAGAACCTTCAGTACCACTTTCAGCGCAATGTTTTCGCAGAATGAATCGTAGGAGTGGGCTGTTGGCGGCGCTTCTACCGCCGGTGGCGGCATGCGTGGGGCCATAGCCTTGAAACTGTCTACATTTTCAATAATAAGATCCATGTCTCTTATTAGTTCATCAAAATCTTTAGACACTGACTTATTTCCCTTTGCAGTACGCAAAAAATAGAACGCCTGGCTTTGGTTGGCTGACAGGCGGACACAGCTTGAATCGACCGGACGTTCAACGGGTGAGCGGTAGGCTGGTCGGCATTTTAACCCTGCTCGGGTTCCGCAAACAAGATAGGGATGATTGATGGTTTGCCTTCTATGTATAACTGCTAGTGATGGTTTTTCGCTGTCTATACAAAGTGTATTGCCGCCTGGAGCTCTGATAACCGGTGCCCTATGATAAAAAATGCGAAGGGTATTCAGATAAACGCTTAGACCGCAACCCGACAAGCGCTGCACAGGCTAAACTTGAGGGGCAGATATTCACACAGGGAGGAGATATGGAACCCGAACGTGGCATTAAGCGAGTGATACTTTCTGATGGCGCTATCAAACATGTGGTGGTGGAAGACGCTATGGGTAACGAGCGCACCCTGGCTGCCGTAGATTACATCTCTGAGGGGATACAGCCGCCGTTGGAAACGCTGCCGGAAGTCCCGGCCCAGGAAGAGTAAAAAGACCCAGGAGGATGGGTTGTCAACCCTCGGCACCGGGCGGCGATTGCTGCTGCCAATCCGGCACGATATTGCCCATTGCTAGCCTTTTCCCCATACTGGCAGAAATTGTGTATTTTATTGCACCCAGCAGGAAGGGCAAGTCAGTGTCAACGGTCAAGAAAAACTCTACTCCCTCGCTGTTTCTGAAGATCAAACCCCAGGAAGCCGTGCTGGTCCTTATCACCATGCTCTGGGGCGGCACCTTTTTGGCCGTGCATCAGGCGATGCTGGTCAGCGGGCCATTCTTTTTTGTCGGGCTACGTTTTGGCACCGCGACGTTGGCGCTGGTGCTGTTTTCTCTGCGTTCGCTGCGGGGGATGACCTGGTACGAAATCAAGGCCGGGGTGTTTATCGGCACCTCGATCATGTTCGGCTATGGCCTGCAAACCATGGGGCTGCAAACCATCACCAGCAGCCAGTCGGCATTTATTACCGCCATGTACGTGCCGATTGTGCCGTTATTGCAGTGGTTAGTCCTTGGCCGTATGCCGGGGATTATGTCCTGGATTGGCATTCTGCTGGCCTTCGTCGGGCTGATGCTGTTGAGTGGGCCAAGCAGTTCCAGCCTGGCATTCAGCGGCGGTGAATTCCTGACGTTGGTCAGTGCGCTGGCGATCGCTATCGAGGTGATTTTAATCGGTGCTTTTGCGGGCAAGGTCAATGTGCGGCGGGTGACCATTGTACAGTTGGCTACTGCGTCGTTGTTATCGTTTTTGATGATGGCTCCTACCGGGGAGTCGGTTCCGGCGTTTTCCAACTATCTGCTTTACAGCGCGGTAGGGCTGGGGATCGCCAGTGCGGTGATCCAACTGACGATGAACTGGGCACAACGCAGCGTTTCACCTACCCGTGCCACGGTTATTTATGCCGGTGAACCGGTATGGGCTGGGATAGTTGGCCGTATCGCCGGTGAGCGTTTGCCTGGGTTGGCGCTGATTGGCGCAGGGTTGATTGTGCTGGGGGTGATTGCCAGTGAGTTGCGTATTCGGCGTAAACCAAAGCCAGTAGAGTTGACATAGGGGCGGGCGCTGCATGCCGCAACTGTAAAAACGCCGCGTGAGAGCGCGGCGTTGTAATAACTAGGGTTAGGCCGACTTCTTACGGCGCACAAACTGATAACCGATCCCCAGAATGATAAACCACAGCGGCGTGACGACCAGCGCCTGGCGTGTGTCCTCGCGCAGCGTCAGCAGCACCAGCACGAATGCGAAGAACGCCATGCATACCCAGCACATCAACTTACCGGCAGGCATCTTGTAGATCGATTTCTGGTGCAGTGCCGGGCGTTGCTTACGGTAGACCAGATACGAGCACAGGATGATGGTCCAGACGAACATGAACAAAATGGCCGACACGGTGGTGACCAGCGTGAATACGGTCATGACGTTCGGGATCAGATAGATCAGCACCACGCCGCCAAGCAGACAGATACAAGAGAAGGTCAGGCCGTTTGCCGGTACCGCACGCTTGGACAGGTTGGCAAAGGATTTAGGCGCATCGCCTTCCTGCGCCAGGCCGAACAGCATACGGCTGGTGGAGAACACGCCACTGTTGGCGGAAGAGGCGGCAGAGGTCAACACCACGAAGTTGATCACGCTGGCTGCGGCTGGCAAACCAATCAGTACGAACAGCTCGACGAACGGGCTCTTATCGGCCACCACCGAGTTCCAAGGCGTTACCGACATGATCACGATCAGCGCGAAGACGTAGAACATGATAATGCGGATCGGGATGGAGTTGATGGCGCGTGGCAGCACTTTTTCCGGATCTTTGGTTTCGGCCGCGGTGGTTCCCACCAGCTCGATACCCACAAAGGCAAACACCGCAATCTGGAAGCCTGCAAAGAAGCCGCTAATGCCTTTCGGGAACATTCCGCCGTCATTCCATAAGTGGGAGAAGGAGGCTACGCTGCCGGTTGGGGATTCGAAGTGCATCGCCACCATCACCAGACCGGCGATGATCAGGCCCACTATCGCGACGATTTTGATCATCGCAAACCAGAACTCCATCTCACCGAACATTTTCACCGTTGCCAGGTTCAGGCTGAGCAGCAGCAACACGCACAGTAAAGAGGCGACCCATTGGGAGAGGTCGGGGAACCAGAACTGCGCGTAGGCGGTAATGGCCACCACGTCGGCAATACCGGTCACCACCCAACAGAACCAGTAAGTCCAACCGGTGAAGAACCCTGCCCAGGGGCCGAGCAGATCGGCGGCAAAGTCGCTGAAAGATTTGTACTGCAGATTGGAGAGCAGCAGCTCGCCCATCGCGCGCATCACGAAGAACAGCATAAAGCCGATGATCATGTACACGAAGATGATGGAAGGCCCGGCCAGGCTGATGGTCTTACCGGAACCCATAAACAAACCTGTACCAATGGCACCGCCGATAGCGATCAGCTGGATATGTCGGTTTGAGAGGTTTCGCCTTAGGTGATCTTCTGATCCGGGCGTGGCGTCCACTGCTATTTTAGAATGATCTACCATCGTATGCTGTCCTGTTTTTACCTGTCATGAGTGGAATGGCGAGCTCTGAAGTGGCTCTTTTTTATCTGTATTAGCCGGTTTTTCCGACAAAAGTAAGGTAACTCAATATCACCACCTTTGTGCAACATTTTTACAACATAATGAGGTGGGATCAAAGCCGATTATTCTTTACTCAGGGGGAGGCAAATCGGACGTCTAGGGGGCGGAAGATTACTCTTTACCGCGGCAAATGAACAGTACCAGTAGTGGTTATCTCATTGATTAAACAGGGGCTTATAAAACTCGCATGAGAAAAACTAATGCTAAAAGGCGATTAAACTCATGCTGATGTCTGTCTGTGCTTGAGGGGCGTTAATAGCGGGCTTTGCGCGGGGAGCAGTTGAGTTCTAATCAGTTTATTGCTGCAGCTGGCGCGGCTTGGCAGTGGATCGCCGGGCGTGCAGCGTACATTTGGTTGGTTTTGCGGTTTAAATCACAAAAGTATAAATCATTGGTTGAGTCATGGTGGTCAAAAGGTCGAGAAGCCACCAGCTACACCTGTTGATCACAAAAGCATCATAAATAGGTACAAGCTCCCATTGGCCAGCGGTAAGCTGTGTTCATCACGGTAATACAGAGAGGGGATTGAATATGTACAAGACCATTTTAGTACCGGTAGATCTTGCAGAAGACGTATTGACTGAACATGCGCTCGAACACGTGGAGTATCTGGCCAAGATGTCTGGGGCCAAGGTGCATTTCTTCCATGCCTTGCCGGATGCTTCGGCGTTTGTGACCGCCTATTCGTTTGGCATCAAAGAGTTTGAAAATCAGGCTGAAGTGAAGGCGGTGGAGGGGTTGAAGAAACTCATGGCGAAGATCGACCTGCCGTTGGAGCGTCTTTCTTATACCATCAGCTTCGGTTCGCCACGTGACGAGGTGTTACAACTTGCCGAGGAAATCTCAGCCGATCTGATCGTGATTGGCTCTCGCCGTCCTAGTGTCAAAACCTACCTGCTCGGCTCGAATGCGGCCGCCATTGTCCGCCACGCCAAGATCTCGGTGATGGTAGTCCGATAATCAGTAGTGAGTCTTCATCAAACCCGGCCCGCACCTTGCGGGCCAATCACCCCCCCAAAGAAAACGGTGCTGGCCAGCATGCCCGTGCAGATACTGCGCGAAAAGGTAAGTTAATTCCTAATCTATAGGGCTATTTATTCGCGTCACGAACAATAATGGGGTAATAAAAATCCCACAACATTATTAATGATTAAATGGGACTAATCCTATTGTTGTTTTTTCAACTAATGATTAATGCGCTAGAGTGAATGTAGGTTAAGTTAATGATAGAAAATATTCTGTTACGAAACTTATCATTCGACCGTTCAGGAGGGGCGTTAATTACATCGCCAAGCCGTTATCAGACCCCAAACGGGGGCCTGATAGCGCACGGATTATTGGCGGTAGGCGTGCTTGATCTGCTGAATACTGTTCTTGAAGATTTCAGCCTGATCCGGGTCATCTACCTGAGCGGCAAAACGTTCCAGATTGATGATCACTTTACCGGCATCAGCCTGGCCAATTGCCTTTAATATCAACGTCAAAGTAGCTTTGAGGCAGGCCACTTCGGTGGCCAGCGCTTGCGGGTTTGCAGACGTAGTGAAGTCAACGTTGCTCATTTTATCTCCTGAATTTTAAGGCGTAAGCCTGAAGTGAAATATGAAATGTGGTTTGATGCACAACAACCCGCTGCCGACCCACCCAGGCAGACCCCGTGCCTCATTTAGGGCGCGGAGTATATCACAGCATCGGCAGTTCGTATCGCTGAGGCCGCGTGGCGAGGGCACGATGCCCGTTAGGGCTGGTCGGCAGGGCATTTTTTTGCGCTAGAGGTGTAATTCCTCTGTATACTCATTTATAGTTAGCGACGGGATGTGCGCTTTCAGATAACGTGGATTTTATAAAGTAATACTGGCTTAATTCGACGTGATGAATAACTATTTCATCTGCAAGCTATTGACATTTAGGACGGTTATTTTCTCTTGAAATGTCACCTTTTTCCCCATCTACAACGGTTATGTATTCTGAATAAGGGTTTACCTACAGCGGTTTGTACGTGATTAAAAATGGCGTAATTTTGTTATTTTTTTGTAATTCATATAGTTACGGGTGATAATTGGCAGGGTGGTTATTATCTGGTTTTGTGAAAACAGCGATTAATTTTCCCGCCAGAAGGCGTAAAATGGCGTATCATGGTGGTAATGTATTGAGCCTAATAGGCTTGATGGTTTTTTATCCGTTAACCAGTGCTTTAATCGTAACAAAGGTGGTACAGGGGTCGACAAACCTGGCCATAGTTAACCGAGAGTAAGTATTAATCTGTATTCATTCTTTGCTGAAAACCAAGTAATATCTGTTTAGATGACAGAGGCTGATTGATTGCGTTACTCCCTTATTTTGGAGAATTTTCCTTGATTAGCGTTCTTCTTGTTGATGACCACGAACTGGTGCGCGCAGGGATACGACGCATTCTTGAAGATATCAAAGGCATTAAAGTTGTTGGCGAAGCACAATGCGGTGAAGATGCCGTAAAATGGTGCCGCGGCAACACTGTCGATATCGTTTTGATGGATATGAATATGCCGGGTATTGGGGGGCTGGAAGCCACCCGTAAGATTGTGCGTTACACGCCCGATATCAAAGTCATCATGTTGACTATTCATACTGAGAATCCGTTGCCTGCCAAGGTGATGCAGGCGGGCGCAGCTGGCTATCTGAGCAAAGGCGCAGCACCGCAAGAGGTGATTAATGCGATCCGTTCGGTACATGCTGGCCAGCGCTACATCGCTTCGGACATCGCCCAGCAAATGGCATTAAGCCAGTTGGAGCCGCAGGCGGAAAACCCGTTCAGTACCTTGTCTGAGCGTGAATTACAAATTATGTTGATGATCACTAAAGGGAAGAAAGTGAATGAGATTTCAGAACAGCTGAATCTCAGCCCTAAAACAGTGAATAGTTATCGTTATCGTATGTTCACCAAGCTGAATATCAGCGGGGATGTTGAATTGACCCATCTGGCGATCAGACACGGGCTGTTCAACGCGGAGACATTGTTAAGCAGTGAATGATCGTTTTGATGCACCGGCATTTCTTAAAACCGTAACCAGTCAGCCTGGCGTATATCGCATGTATGATCTGACGGGGACGGTGATCTATGTGGGTAAGGCCAAGGACCTGAAAAAACGTCTCGCGAGCTATTTTCGCACTCAGGTCAGTAGCCGCAAGACGGAAACGCTGGTCAAAAATATCGCGCAAATTGACGTTACCGTTACCCATACGGAAACCGAGGCGCTACTGTTGGAACATAATTATATCAAGCTGTATCAGCCCCGATATAACGTTCTGTTGCGTGACGATAAATCCTATCCGCTGATTTTTTTGAGTGCCGATAGCCACCCACGGCTGACGGTACACCGTGGTGCCAAGCATGCCAAAGGTGAATACTTTGGCCCGTTCCCCAATTCTTACGCCGTGCGTGAAACGCTGGCGCTGTTGCAAAAACTGTTCCCCGTGCGTCAATGCGATAACAGCGTCTACCGCAATCGCTCACGTCCTTGCCTGCAGTATCAGATTGGCCGTTGTCTGGGGCCATGCGTCGCCGGTTTGGTGAGTGAGGAAGATTACCGTCAGCAAGTAGACTATGTGCGCCTGTTTTTGTCCGGTAAGGATCAGCAGGTCTTGCACCAGTTGATTGCGCGGATGGAAAACGCCAGCAAACTGCTCAATTTTGAAGAAGCTGCGCGCATCCGCGATCAGATCCAGGCGGTACGGCGAGTAACGGAAAAGCAGTTTGTCTCAGGAGACAGCGACGATCTGGACGTGATCGGCGTGGCTTTCGATGCGGGTATGGCCTGCGTACACGTGCTGTTTATTCGCCAGGGTAAAGTGTTAGGCAGCCGCAGCTACTTCCCGAAAGTGCCGGGTGGTACAGAATTGAGTGAAGTGGTGCAGACCTTTGTGGGCCAGTTCTATTTACAAGGCAGCCAG
The DNA here is from genome assembly GCF_019968705.1 of Serratia sp. JSRIV004. Taxonomy (NCBI): domain Bacteria; kingdom Pseudomonadati; phylum Pseudomonadota; class Gammaproteobacteria; order Enterobacterales; family Yersiniaceae; genus Serratia; species Serratia sp. JSRIV004. The sequence goes on from NZ_CP074140.1 coordinate 2,577,227, forward strand.
GCGCGCACTTTGCCAGCCGAGATCCTGCTGGACTTTACGTTACCGGAAAAAGATCTGCTGGCTAGCTCGCTAAGCGAACTGGCTGGCCGCAAGATCCAGATCCAGAGCAAGCCGCGTGGCGACCGTGCCCGCTACTTGAAGCTGGCACGTACCAATGCCTCGACGGCGCTGGTCACCAAGCTTTCTCAGCAATCGACTATCCATCAGCGGCTGGCGGAACTGGCGAAAACGCTGAACCTGACCGAAATAAACCGGATGGAGTGTTTCGATATCAGCCACACCATGGGCGAGCAGACCGTGGCTTCCTGCGTGGTGTTCGATAGCAATGGTCCACTGCGCTCGGAGTATCGGCGCTACAATATTACCGGCATCACGCCGGGTGATGACTATGCCGCGATGGCGCAAGTGCTGAAACGGCGCTATGGTAAAGCTCTGGAAGAGAGCAAGATCCCGGACGTCATCTTTATTGATGGCGGGAAAGGGCAACTGGGTATGGCGATTGACGTGTTCAATTCGCTGAACGTGACCTGGGACAAGAACAAACCATTGTTGATCGGTATTGCCAAAGGCAGCGATCGCAAAGCCGGGCTGGAGACGTTGTTCTTCGTCCCTGAGGGGGAGGGGATTTCGCTACCTTCGGACTCGCCGGCACTGCACGTGATCCAGCATATTCGTGATGACTCACACAACCATGCGATCACCGGCCATCGCCAGAAACGGGCGAAAGTCAAAAACACCAGCGCCCTTGAACTGATTGACGGCGTTGGGCCAAAACGGCGTCAGGTGCTGTTGAAGTATATGGGTGGACTTCAACCATTATTGAACGCCAGCGTTGAGGAAATTGCAAAAGTGCCGGGTATTTCACAAGCATTGGCAGAAAAGATCTACAATGCATTGAAACACTGAGGGCAATGTAGCAACATACTCTTAATTTCCACTCCAGCCAGATAGTTACCAGCATTATGCAATTGAATATACCGACTTGGCTTACCCTGTTCCGCGTAGTTTTGATCCCATTCTTCGTCCTGGCGTTTTACCTGCCGTTCGTCTGGGCTCCCATGCTCTGTGCGGTCATTTTCGTGTTTGCTGCTGTAACCGACTGGTTTGACGGCTTTTTAGCCCGTCGCTGGAAGCAGACAACCCGCTTTGGTGCGTTCCTCGATCCGGTTGCCGATAAGGTGATGGTGGCGGTGGCCCTGGTGCTGGTAGCGGAGCATTATCACACCTGGTGGATCACTCTGCCTGCGGCAACCATGATTGCCCGCGAGATCATTATCTCGTCGTTGCGCGAATGGATGGCGGAAATCGGCAAGCGCAGCAGCGTGGCGGTTTCGTGGATTGGCAAGGTGAAAACCATGGCGCAGATGATGTCATTGGTTGGCCTGTTGTGGCGGCCGGAGCCTACGGTGGAGTATCTGTCGTTCGGCTTGCTGTACATCGCGGCCGTGCTGACCTTCTGGTCAATGTTCCAATATTTGAACGCGGCACGCCGCGATTTGCTGGAACCTTGATCGAAGCGATGTAAAAATCGGCAAACGAACCCGGTGAGATAACAATTTTATTGACTCACCACGCCAGATAAGTAGAATGCATCGCATCAGACGGCAGCGGTGAGTTGCCAAAAGATTTAAAAAAATCAGCAAGTTCTGATTAATGCGGGAATAGCTCAGTTGGTAGAGCACGACCTTGCCAAGGTCGGGGTCGCGAGTTCGAGTCTCGTTTCCCGCTCCAAATTTAGTAAAGCTGGTGATTGCGAGCTTTAGCCTGCAAAGGCAAACAGAATTAAGGCGCGTTAACAAAGCGGTTATGTAGCGGATTGCAAATCCGTCTAGTCCGGTTCGACTCCGGAACGCGCCTCCAATTTTCCCGAGCCCGGGTGGTGAAATCGGTAGACACAAGGGATTTAAAATCCCTCGGCTTATGGCTGTGCGGGTTCAAGTCCCGCCCCGGGTACCAGGAAAATACACTAAGAATAATCAAAGCAATATGTAGTAATGTCGTACCGCCGAGAGGCGGTTTTTTTGTGCCTGAAATCTGCTTTGGAACCTTTTCGGAAGAGGCTCTCGGAAGATAGAAGTCGCAGTCGGCATACTATTCAACCCCACTAGCGGCACCCCCTGCAACTTTTTCTCGTTATTCCTACTACGGAAATCTCCCAAAGAGTTTCCAGCAATCCCAACTATTAATGGACAATTAGCTATGGAATCGCAGGACCTGTATTCATTTCTCTCTGATAATCGATTGGTCGACTTGGTCGAGTGTGTAAAGGTTTCGGACGACTTTCTGGACGTTATCTCGCTGTCTGAAACACAACACTCCGATATGCTCGCCTGGTGTCTCCATCCTAACGAAGGCCATGGGCAAGGTGATGCCGTGGTTAAGGACTTGTTGGTGGCTGCCTATAATGCAGGCGCACAGACGAATAAGTTCTCAAATAAGGCCTTCTTTGAGAAATGGACACCAGGTCGTGTACGCACATCAAGCTTCGGTTCTACGTTCATCGCCAGGGAATTCAGTTTGTCAATCAGCGAGGCCAATAAAAGGGGGCGTCTTGACCTATTTTTGATTGATCCGAACAATCGTATCGTCGTGACCATAGAAAATAAGGCTGGAGCCGCCTTAACGGAAGGTCAACTGAGTTCTTATTACACCGCTGTGAATGCTCAAATCAGCAGTCGCAAGGTGTTTAAAGATTACGACTTTGCCTATTTGGTGGTAGATCGCGATTTGTCGCAGTACACCGAAGAACATTTAAAGTCGTTAGGCAATAAGTGGACTTTGCTCGACTATAGCTGGTTGGAAGCGTCTGCAAATCGGGCTCGCCATCACATAGAGCGTAATAACCAAGCTGCCCAACTGCTGATGGCATACTGCCAAAAGCAGACGGGATGGCAAGGCCCGAACGAAAAACGCGTTTCAGAGCTGGCGGCAGAGTTAGCTTCACAGCATGAGACTGTGGTGGAAGCGATCAAAAAAACCAGAAGGATAGGTCCAACAGAGTGGAAACCTCTGCACTTTAGTGGGCCAGAAAGCGAACTATTGCTGTTCATTCAACAAAACCGTCAGTTATGCGATCTCTTGGTGCAAGCCCGAGGGATCGGCTCTGTTTTGGTCAGCTTGCGCAAGCAATTACCAGACCTTGATCATGAAAACATTGAGCATGGACGCTTATGGCTTAGATTTTCCACGGCAGAGATGCAATCGCTGATGCAGAGCTCTGATGGATATTGGCCAATTTATCTGAATATCTTTCGTGAGACCAAAAATGATGATGAAAAATCGAAATTCACGTTAAGGCTTATCTGGGTGAAGGACGAGTTCAATGACGATGAATGTGATAGTCAAGCGCTGAGAGAACTCATGGCGAAAAGTTTCCCTGGGTTAGAAAAATTTTGCGACAGCGTAGAGAGGCGATTAGTCGTAGGTTCCAAATTAAACGCAGGCGAGGTAGTAAAAAAAGCGGTTGAGATCGCCGCTAAAGTAGGGGCGCAAATCGACGCGGCTCGGCAAAGCGAGATACTTCGATAGCTGTGCAGATACCTGGAACATTTGATTTGCCTTGGGCGTTATCCTCGAAGGTGTAATGCAGAACAATGAGCTAGTATAATCAAGTACATAGCACGTCCTTTTATGCTGGTCCTTGTCACTATCCCATCTTCATGGTAATAACACTGAAAGGTTCGCACCATAAAAACAGGGGAGTAAGCATGAGTCAGTGGGATATTATTGTTGTGTTTTCATTGGTCATCACATATATACCCTGCTTTTGGTTTTCGGGTATGCTTGCCACCGCCCGGAGCATTGTGGAAGAGTTTGGAAATGACAAGATCTATGCGCAGCTGTTTGTACCTGGCTGGGCCAAAAAATGCGCGGGTATAGCTTTCGCAGCCCATTACTGCTTTGTTCTACTGATCGTTACTCTAATGGACTGGGTGTTTGGTTTGGCAGCGTTTGGTGCGGGCATGATCCCTTTTGTGCTCATACCTCTCCCGCTCATGGCCAAAACGTATCGTGGGATATACCGAAATAAAGCATTGAGTATTTACAAAAGTGCCCCTGACTCAGGGAAAATCATGCTGAAAATGCTAAAGGAAACCCAAAAAATCCTTTAGCGTACTGAGCTGCTGGTGCCGCTAGTTCTGCGATCTACTATTTTCCTCGTTTTCTCTATTTGGCATTAATCACTCCTTTGCTGCCTGCATCATTATCCACCCAGACATCTTGCCCCTTGAGGCGACGATCTCCTTGAATGGTATAAGTGATGGTGCCACTTCTGAACACCAGCGCGCCATCAGATTTTTTTGCCTTGACCTGCTTGCCGTTCACCAATACACGATCCTTACCATCGATACTGATTGTCGCTACCGTGGCACCTGTCTCTGGAAAGGTGGCAACCCACTCACCGGCATATGGGCTGGCACTGGTGTCAGCAGTGGGGGCGGCTCCAAAGCCGGCCTTGGCATTCTCGGCCTTGGTTTTGTGAATGTCACAGCCTTGAGCCTCGGTCACTTGGGTACAGCCAGAACGCTCCAACTGCTGGGCAAATTTTGCGTTGATGGCGTGGGCCGGGGCGATGCCAAGTAGCGTCAGTGTCAGCATAACAGCTGCATTTTTTGACATTGTAGTTCCTCCAAAATGAGCCGATCTATTGCCACGGAAACGGACCGGATATTTCGGTGGCTGAGGGGTATATCTAAATCTAGCACTCAATAGCCCTTAACGCGATTCAACAAGCAACGAAGCATTTTCTCATTCGGTGGTCGAATACAAACGGAGCGCTATGGCTTCTCTATCGTCGATTTATAAATTGAATGGATTCAGCCCGATTTTGTTGCCAGCGGCAACTGGTATGCTACAAGACTCGGCTATTCACTCAGGAGATGACGATGGAATTTGAAATTGAGATTATTAACCCGGCGAAACATCCAGAGCTAGCGGCCCAGCAGGTGGTTATCGAGTTGATCCGCGCAGGGAAAATTGACAACGCCTTTAATGGTGCCAAAGCGTTAAACACTTACCAAAACCTGGTGGAAAAGTATAAGGCATTAGCTGCAGAGCCCGGTGCTGTTCAGGCTAAGGACAACCCTACAGCGCTCCCTGCCTCGGAGGTTAAGATGGCTACATTGCCAAGTAAACCTGCAGTGGTTGCAGCCAAAGCAAAAAACAATGTCGACAAGGCCCCCGTAGCGGCAAAATCGAGGGCCAAGACATCGGCTCCAGCGGTTAAAGAGTCAACCGTTGCTGCAGAAGTCGTTGCCAAGCCAAAGAAAGCCAAACCAAACCCGACTACAGCCAAGAAAAAATAATCCTTCTATGCGCGGAGGCGCCCGTTTCCGCGCAGTTTATTTCAGGTTGAAGTTTGTCAGCTCAGGCGTGACTCGTGATCAAACGGCTATTTCGTCGAGACTATGCTGATGCCTTCGGCCGGTAGCGGCAGCGCCGTTTTATAGCGCACCTGCTTGAGGGCAAAGCTGGAGCGGATGTTGGCTACGCCCGGTATCTTGGTCAGATGATCCAGAATGAAACGCTCAAGCGCGCGGATATCGGGCACCAATACCCGCAGCAGATAATCGGCATCGCCCGTCATCAGGTAACACTCCATCACTTCTGGGCGCTGATCAATGGCCTGTTCAAAGTTACTGAGTGCACCTTCAACCTGCTTTTCCAAACTCACCTGAATAAATACGTTCACATGGAGCCCTAGCACCGCCGGTTCCAGCAAGGTGACTTGCCCCCTGATGATGCCCAACTCCTCCATGGCTTTTACACGGTTGAAGCAGGGAGTTGGGGATAGATTGACCGAACGGGCAAGCTCAGCATTGGTGATCCTCGAGTTAGTTTGCATCGAGTTCAGAATGGCAACGTCTGTGCGATCAAGCTTCTTCATATGAGAGAATTTACCCTTAAAATGTGATTTATGAGGTTAAAATGACTCATAAAAACCGATTTGAAAAACATAATAAGAGAAAGTTTCCCCGGTTATCCAGATAAAATTAGCATATTGCATGAATGGATGAGAAACCGCTGTGGATACTGAGGGTAAATACTTAACCAGCTCGCCAAGCGTGCCGAGCTATACGCCTGATAGCGTGAAAATCAAAGGCGTCCTGCTGCTGGTTGGGGCCATTGTGATTTGGGGGGCTAACTGGCCGGTGATGAAGGCAGGGCTTTCACATATGACGCCGATTTGGCTTTCTTCCACCCGATTTGTCAGTGGTGCGCTGTGCCTGTTTGCTCTACAGATATTGACCAAAAAGTTGCGATTCCCGCCCCGCAAGGATTGGCCGTTAGTGGTGAGCGTCGGGCTGCTGCAAATGCTGACATTTACCGTGCTCGGTGCTTTTGCCATGACCGAAGTGCCTGCTGGCCGATCCGCTATCCTGGCTTACACCACGCCACTCTGGGTCACGCCAATCGCAGTGGTATTTTTCCGGCAGCCGCTTTCGCGTCGGCAACTGATGGGATCGTTGCTGGGTGGTGTAGGGGTCATTGTACTGTTCAACCCGTTCACGTTTAACTGGGGCGATAAGGTTATGATTGTGGCTAACCTGATGTTGCTGACGGCCTCCTTTGCCTGGGCGATGTGCATTTTGCACTTGCGTTATCATAAAGGAGTGTGCAGCGCGTATGAGCTTGCTCCCTGGCAGATGTTGCTGGCAAGCGTACCGTTGGCGTTGATGGCTCGGGTATGCGAAGGGCCATATACCGGCGATGGTTCTACATCGTTAATCGAAATACTGCTGTTTATGGGCCCGCTGGCGACCGCGTTCTGCTTTGTTGCGGTGAATGCCGCCAGCATGTGGCTGTCGAGCACCAGCATGTCAACGGCGATGCTCGGGGTGCCGGTGATAGGCTTACTGATGTCCGTTGTCTTTCTGGGGGAGCAATTGACTCTCACGCTGGGTATTGGCCTGCTGGTCATTATGGCGGGTATTTTTATCGTGACGGTAAAACCATCGACAAATGGCATTAAGACTTCCTAGCGAATCTGCTACGGGTTCATAACCTGGCTAAGTTGAACGAGGCCGCTGACAACATCTTGACCGGCTTCATGCAGCGCCCATTGAGACTAATAAAAAGGCCAGAGTCGTTACGCTAACGAGCTCTGGCCTGTTTGTTCACCGAGGAGAATTAATCCAGTTTTGGATGCTGGTCGATCAGCGTTTGCTTTTTCTTCTCCAAATCGGCGATTTGCTGGCTGATATCTTCCACTTTCTGCTCGATATTATCGTAAGTTTCCTGCAGCAGCTCTTTGGCTTCTGAGCGGTCAGAGGCGGCAGGAGCAGCACCGCGCAGCGGCTTGTTGGCCGTTTCTTTCATATACAGGCCGGTAACCAGACCAATCGCGGCTACCACCATCAGATAATAGGCTGGCATATACAGGTTACCGGTGGTTTCGACCAGCCAGGCGGCCAGCGTTGGTGTGACACCCGCAACCAGTACCGAGATATTGAATGAAATCGCCAGCGCGCTGTAACGGATGTGGGTAGGGAACATCGCAGGCAGAATGGAGGCCATTACCCCGATAAAGGAGTTGAGCAACACGGCCAGTATCAACAGGCCAACAAAAATCAGGCCAATAACGTTACTGTTGATCAAGATAAAGCTAGGGATGGCCAGCACCAGCAGACCGAGGCTACCGCCAATGATGAAGGGTTTACGGCCAATGCGGTCGCTGGTCATGCCGACCAGTGGCTGGACGAACAACATACCTAGCATGATGGCAATGATAATCAGCACGCCGTGGTCTTCGGAATAGTGCAGGTTATGCGACAGGTAGCTTGGCATGTAGGTCAGCAGCATGTAGTAGGTCACGTTGGTTGAGATCACGATACCTACGCACACCAGCAGGCTTCTCCAGTGCTTGGTAGCGATCTCTTTGAACGAGGTTTTCGGCGGGTTCTCAATGGCCGCACGATCGTTCTGTTCCATTTTGTCCATATGCTGCTGGAACGCTGGCGTTTCTTCCAAGGCGTGGCGCAAATACAGGCCAATTATCCCCAGCGGTGCTGCCAGGAAGAACGGAATACGCCAGCCCCAGTCGAGGAAGTTGGCCTCACCCACGATGCTGGAGATAAGTACCACCACACCTGCCCCTAATACGAAGCCGGCGATGGAGCCAAAGTCGAGCCAACTGCCCATAAATCCGCGTTTACGGTCCGGTGAATACTCGGCCACAAAGATGGCTGCGCCAGAATACTCCCCACCGACGGAGAAGCCCTGTGCCAGTTTGGCCAGCAACAGCAGGATAGGGGCCCAGATGCCAATCGAGGCGTGGGACGGGATCAGGCCGATACAGAAGGTACTGATCGCCATAATAATGATGGTAACGGATAACACTTTCTGGCGGCCGAATTTATCGCCCATGGCACCGAAGAAGACACCGCCCAAAGGACGTACCAGGAAAGGAACCGAGAAGGTGGCCAGAGCGGCAATCATTTGCACGCCAGGCGAGGCGCCAGGGAAGAACACCTGGCCAAGTGCGTAGGCGACAAAGCCGTAAACACCGAAGTCAAACCATTCCATGGCGTTGCCTAACGCGGCGGCGGTAATGGCTTTTTTTAACTTGCTGTCATCAATAATAGTGATGTCATTAATCTGTAGTGGTTTATGCTTTTTTTTTCTTAGCTTCATAAATCATCCCATGCAAAATTGATCGTCGGCGAGTTCGTCGGCCCGCTCATTTTTATTGGTCAAGATATCAGTCAGGCTAATGTTACCTCTGTTTTGCAGATCGTCCTCGTGGTTTTTTTCTGAGAGTCTCATCACAATAATTAGGGTTTTAAACAAAAAAAGTCATCCTTAGGATTAGTTTTTCTTGTCATATAGCTTAGCGTTATCTGGAGCTTGAATCAAACCGAGTAAAAAAAGTTATGTTTTTCAGTGACTTTTACGGCGGGAAAGTCTGAGGGATGGGTGGATTTTCATCAATAAAGGGGGTTGAAAAGTGTTCAGTATGTCCCCGAACACCTGTCTACGATGTCCCCGAACAGTACAGGAATGATACAGAGTTAAGGCCCCCACACAGACGCAAGAGCAGAGGCGGTGCTGTTAGCTGGTCGTCTGGTTAAGGCTTGCCGTCATAGCCATCCCAGTAAGTGGCGATAGCATTTTCGAGCAGGATCTCGCGCTGTTTTTTCGGCGAGTCAGCCGTATAGGATTGATTATACATCGTCGCCTTTTGCTCTGATTCAGGTAAAAAATCAGGGTTGCGGAACTCATTCACCCTTTGCTGTGCCTGTTCACGGGTCAGTCCATCTTGGCGATCTTTTTTTCCTGTCTGGTAGAACTGCTCAAAGAATGGGATGGCGGCTTTCGTCGATTTTGAGATATCGGTGCGCGTATCAGGGCCGAAATGCGCCTCCGCCAACTGGAAGGTGGCATGGCGAGCGTGTCTTTCAACGCTACTTTGTGAGGCGGAGCAGGCGCAAAGCAACAGCGCGGCAAGCAACGGGATAGAACGATAACGTTTTGATGGCATGTGATGCTCCTTGTTATAGGTATTGAAGGTCCCAAAGGATGTGCCGCTATTCTATCCCAGTAGCAACATATTGAAACCCATCATGATAGCGCAACCCTTGCTACACTTATTACAGGCAGCATTGCCTGGTGAGTGGAGGTGGATATGTCTGATACCGAACTGCTTCAAGTGCTTTTGCAGCGTATAGAGGCATTGGAAGCCCGTGAACAGGCACTCACTGCGGCCTCCAATGCCTACCAGGCAATCATCACCACCATTTTGGGTAATATGGATAAAACAGCGTGCGACAAGGTGATTTCGATGATCGATCAGGCACATGAAATCGCCTATGTACGTGCTGCACATCGCTGTGACGAACCGCAGAAACGTAAAATCAAGCAGGCGGATGATGTTGCACAGCGTATGTTTATGGTCGCGCAGGGGCAGGGAAGGGCATCACAGTCACGCTGATCCTATAACAGTTTGCGGCGAATAATGCAGGAATTGATCTACCTCAATAAACTGTCATTGTGATAGCTTGGGCTGAGATTGGTGATAGTCACGATGCGCTGAGGCATTAAGGTATGGCGATGGATACGATTAAGAACATCCTGGTTGCGGAGATAGAACAGATTAACCGGCGGGAAGGGCGTGATGGTAAGCCGCGCTTCAACAGCGAGTTTGCACGTACCCATCGCTGGCTGTGTTTTGCCATGTTCGCTGGCTATTTTGCGGTGATCGCGGTGATGTACCCGGTGCCCTACATGGGGCTGTATTCGTTCCTGGGTTTTACTGCCTTTGTGCTGTTTATGTTTGCCATGCTGCTGATAGAAATCAAGCCGGTTTACCGCTTTGAGGACATCGGCGTACTGGATCTGCGAGTTTGTTACAATGGGGAATGGTACTTTACGCGCGCACTGTCGCCGCAGGCTATTGAGGCACTGTTGAACGAACCTACGGTAAGCTCGGTGTTGAAAACCCGTATGCAGGAAATCATCGCCAACAAGGGCGAGATTGATTTCTATGACGTTTACGATCTGGCTTATGCCAAAAAATTAGCTACCCCGTCAGTGCCACAAGCCGCGCTGAGCTGAATAGGTTGCACCGGTGTCGAGGTTGGCTATAATAGCCGTTGGCATGAGACTATTCTTAGGAAATAGCGATGAGTGATGATATTTTTGATTTTGACATTGATGATGAATTAGCCAAAGCAGAAAAAAATGCGGCACAGAAGGCTAGGGAAGTTCCTGAAATTCTTGAGGATGAAGAAGACTGCGAAGGCTGCAAAATCTGATTGAATTGCCAAAAAAACCGCTGCGGCGGTTTTTTTATGCCCGCCCGCCAGACATAGCCTCAATCCAGCACAAAACCCCAGATCAACAGCCCGGCCACGGTAACGAGGCACAGGGCAGAAACGGTCAGCAGCACCTTTCCCAGTAAATCTTTCTCTTGTTGTTTTTGCATCAGGTTACATCATCCAAGTAGTATTCGATGGACCAAATCGGCGATACCCAAATCCAGCAAGGCAACGCTTAAAGCGATGACGGTCAAGGCTGAAAAGAACTTCGTTTTGCTGCTCAAGATCTTATCCGACGGTTGATGTGCCGCAAACGGCCCACCTCAACGCTGGGGCGGGCATTAATGACTGTCATTAAGAGTTTTCCGGGCCGGATTAGTTCCCGCAAGGGAATGGTTAATGGCGATTAACGGGTTAATCGGTGACGATCTTGACGCCTATCTTGCTGATTTGATTAGCATCCATCTCCGCGATAGTCCAGGTCAAACCATCCCATTCCACCTGATCCCCCACCACGGCTTCGCCCCCGATTAACCGGCTAACGAACTGGCCGAGCGTTTGCTGATCGTCCACACCGTCTTGCAGATTCAGGCCGTAGACCTGAGAGATATCACTCAGGCGCGCATCAGATTGCAGAATGAAATCACCGAAGAACCGCTCATCCAGCGTAACCGTAGGTGCCTGGCTGAACAGTTTACCCAACGCAGGCAAATCGTGTTCATGGCCAATAACGCACAGGGTATCGCCTTCCAGCAAGCGGGTGCTGCCGCTAGGGTGTAACAGTTCTTTGCCACGGAACAGCGCGGCAATGTGCGTTCCCGGTGGCATCTTGAGTTCGCGTAGCGCCGCGCCAACGCACCAGTTTTCTGCGCTTAGCTGATAGACAAACTGCTCCCATTGGTTTTCCTGATGAACATCCAGCCCCACGCGGGAGATCGGGGCTAATGCCGGTGGCACCACCACCTTGGCCTTTTTGGCGGCAAAGGACAGCGAAGTGCCCTGCAACAGCAGTGAAACCAACACCACAAAGAACGCGACGTTAAAGAACAGATTGGCATTGGGTAGCCCGGCCATCATCGGAAACACCGCCAGGATCACCGGCACCGCGCCGCGTAAACCCACCCAGGAGATAAACATGCGTTCGCGCAGGTTGAAGTTGCGAAACGGCAGCAGGCCGATAAACACCGATATCGGGCGGGCAAACAATATCATCCACAGCGAGAGCAGCAGGGCAGGGATGGCGATAGGCAACAGGTCGTGCGGGTTAAGCAACAGCCCGAGCACCAGAAACATGCCGATTTGGCTCAGCCAGGCCAGGCCGTCGAAGGTTTGCACAATGCCGTGGTAGTTACGGATTGGGCGGTTACCCAGCAGCAGGCCGCACAGATAGACCGCCAGAATGCCGCTGCCATCCAGGGCCGTGGTCAATGCAAAGATCAAGATGCCGCCGCTTACCGCCAGCAGCGGATACAACCCTTCCGCCAGCTTGATGTGATTGATTAGCGTTATCAGCAACCAGCCTCCGCCCAGGCCGAGTACGATGCCCATGCCGAACTGTTGCAAGAGATGGACGATGAACATCCAGCTTAGCGAGGTTTCGCCAGCGGAAATCATGGCAATCAGGGTGATGGTTAAAAACACCGCCATCGGGTCGTTGCTGCCGGACTCAATTTCCAGCGTCGCGCTGACACGCTCGTTCAGGCCTTTGCCACCCAACAGTGAAAACACCGCAGCCGCATCGGTTGATCCAATAATGGCACCGATCAGTAGCCCCTGGATCAAATCGAGGTTAAACAGCCAGGCGGCGGCCAGGCCCGTCAGACCGGCGGTGATCAGTACGCCGATGGTAGCCAGTGACAATGCTGGCCACAGCGCGACACGAAAGGAGCTGACGCGAGTACGCATACCGCCGTCGAGCAGGATCACGGCCAGAGCCAGGTTACTGACCAGATAAGCGACGGGATAGTTATCGAAGGCGATGCCTCCAGGGCCGTCAACACCGGCCAGCATGCCTATCGCCAGGAAGATCACCAGAATGGGAATACCCAGGCGTGAAGAGAAAGAACTGAGCAGAATACTTGCTCCCACCAACACGGCACCGATGATGAACAAGCTATTGATCGTGCTGGCATCCAAAATAATGTTCTCCTGCGAGTTGAGCTGAAAGGGGGGGCGCCAAAGCAAAGACACCGCATCATAATAGCCTGTTTGTCCTGTGCAACGCCAAGGCTGATTGCCAAAAAAACGGTGTCATTATGGCTACTTGCCGCAAATTTTGATGAAAAGAGAGGTGAAAGGTGGGTATTGCGGTTTTTGTGCCTATTTATCAGCTCATTGAGGACGGTAGGAAACAGGTTATTGATGAAAAACCATTAACCCCCCAGCAGGAGGCTTAATGGTTAGCAGGCGGGAGGTTAGTGATCGAGTGATTGCAGAGCACGCTTGATTAATTCGGCTGCCAGTTTCCTTTCGGCCTCAGAGATCCCGTCCAGGTTGAGGCTGGAAAGCTCGGTGACCAATACGCTGCGATCTTTGCCACTGATAGAAGAATCCAGTGCGGACAGCAGTCTACCCAAGATTTTCAGTAGTGTGGCGTTTTCTGCTACGGCTTCGGTTGCCGCGGTCGGTTTATCGGTCATTAAAAATCCTCTCTGTCGTGACGGAAGGGAAATGTTACCGGCGCACGCGATGGTGATGCGCCATCCCTTAGGGTTCGTGAGCCCAATCGCTACCGTAAGGCAGGGATGTGGATTTTTTCTTATGCACGGTAGTTATAACAACTCACCGCAATATGCTCCAGCACAACTTTGCATCAACGGGTCGTGATAGGTTGAGCACTATGTGCCTGACCACCGATCAATTATAGCTAAGCGGGCGCAGCATGCGGTCTCCTTGAGAGGGCCACATTATGTTTGCAGGGCGCTGCAAGCAACGCCCTTACACAGGAGGTTAGGCTTTACCAGAGAACAGGAAGCGTAACAGCGGGATGCGCTTGTGCAATTCATATAACAGGAAGGCGCAAGCAAAGACGAACACCAGACCCAGCAGGAAACCCAGCAGATTATTATAGATCAGCGGAGTCACGAAGGCGCCGTATATCAGCGTCAGCGGATGGTGAACCAGATAGATAAACAGCGAAGCGTTGACCAGATAGGTAATGCGGGGCGAATGGAAATCGAGCAGCGCATGGCCAAATGCGAACACCACGTTGGCCATCAGGACCCCGAGCACGGCTTTGATCATGATCTCCAGTTCAAACCCGAAGCTGCTGTGCGCCAGCAGTTTCTGGTTGAGCATGTAGGCTACCAACAGCAGCAGTGAGCCCAGTACGGCTGGCCACGAGGGTTTGAGGAACACCGCTTTCAGCCAGGAGTACTTAAACGCATAGGCACCCACAATGAAGAACGGCAGGTAGAACAGGGTTTCCATCACCACGAAGTTGAACAGACCGTTAGACAGTAAATGCGGGGCGGTGATTAAAATAATGCGATGAAACACGCCGTATATAAAGGCATACAATAAAAACCACAATGAGATATTGCTGAGAGTGGTCATTTTATTTATTGGCCGCGGTGCCATCGGCGTTTTTATCGCCTTAATTTTTTTAAACAGATAAAAACAGGCGCAGGTCAATAAGCACAAGGTTAATAAAAACCACAGATGGGAGACCAACTCCCAAACCGCCACGTTTATTTTTTGATAAAGGGTAAAATCATCCCAACCGGTTAATTTATCGGTGTAGTTCTTGAGTAAAAAAAACTGTGGCAGGGTAATCAATGGGATAGAGCTCAACAGCGGAATGGCAACCCGCTCCAGGCGTACCTTCAACCAGCGGTGGCTGTCATAGCGTTCATACAGCATGTAGGAGAAGTAGCCGGAGATAATGAAGAACACCTGCATGCGAAAGGCGTGAATAAAGTCGTTCAGCACCGTCAGCGAAAACGACGGGGCCGCGCTGTTTACCGCCCACGAGTGGCTGGAGTAAATCAGAGAAAGATGAAAAGGAATGCCCAGCAGCATCAAATAGGCCCGGATCGAATCCAGGAAAAACTCGCGCTGGTTAGTGCTGTTAGTCATAGGTTACCGCTGGTGGTTGCATCAGGGGAGTGTAAACCCGCTTAATAAGTCGGCAATGGGGTAATCGCAAACTCAAACCCTACTATAGCGACCGACATTTTTCCATAGCGTCTTGGAGCACGGCTTGCTACGCTGCACAACTGCTTAAACTCTAGGCCGTAAACATCAGCACACGTTTATCATGTTGTCGGCGAGCAGAATAATCCATTAATATGGATTTTGAATATTTTGAGCACACGAATAGGGGGGGATGTGCTAGTAAATCTATTATCAAAAAAACCACACGCCACGAGCGTACGTTGGTTAGGTGCTACCGTTTTATGCACGTTGTTGAGTTCGCAGGCTTGGGCTTTTTCTATCGACGATGTGGCCAAACAGGCACAGGATCTGGCAGGAAAAGGCTTTGAAGCCCCGAAGAGCAACCTTCCTTCTCAGTTTCGCGATATGAAGTTCGCGGACTATCAGCAGATCCAGTTCAATCACGATAAAGCCGTGTGGAGTAAGCTGAAAACCCCTTTCAAGCTTGAGTTCTACCATCAAGGGATGTACTTCGACACGCCGGTTACCATCAATGAGGTCACGGCCACCAGCGTCAAAGAGATCAAATACAGCCCGGACTATTTCAACTTTGGCCCCGTCAAGCACGATCCCGACTCGGTGAAGAAGCTCGGTTTCGCCGGGTTTAAAGTGCTCTATCCGGTCAACAGTGCGGATAAGAACGACGAAATCATGAGCATGCTGGGCGCCAGCTATTTCCGCGTAGTGGGTAAAGGGCAGGTTTATGGGCTTTCTGCCCGTGGGCTGGCGATTGATACCGCCTTGCCATCTGGCGAAGAGTTCCCGCGTTTCCGCGAGTTCTGGATCGAACGTCCTAAGCAGGGCGACAAACACCTGGTGATTTATGCCTTGCTGGATTCTCCACGTGCTACCGGCGCTTATCGTTTTGTGGTTTACCCCGGCCGCGATACCACGGTAGATGTCCAGTCCAAAGTGTTCCTGCGCGACAAAGTGGGCAAGTTGGGTATGGCACCGTTGACCAGCATGTTCCTGTTCGGGCCGAGCAATCCTTCGCCAACGCTGAATTACCGCCCGGCGCTGCATGACTCCAACGGTCTGTCTATCCATGCCGGTAACGGCGAGTGGATCTGGCGTCCGCTGAACAATCCTAAGCACCTGTCCGTCAGCACTTACAGCATCGAAAACCCGAAAGGTTTTGGTCTGCTGCAGCGTGGCCGTGATTTCCGTGATTACCAGGACCTGGACGATCGTTACGATCTGCGTCCAAGCGCCTGGGTTGAGCCGCGCGGCGATTGGGGCAAAGGCAAGGTTGAGCTGGTAGAGATCCCAACTGCGGATGAAACCAACGATAACATCGTGGCGTTCTGGACGCCGGACGTGTTGCCTGATGCAAAAACGCCGTTGGCCTTGAACTACCGCCTGTACTTCACCCGCGACGAAGAGAAGCTGCATTCACAGGATATCGGCTACGTGGGTAAAACCATGCGTTCAACCGGTGATGTGAAGCAGTCAAACCTGATCCGCGAGCCGGACGGCAGCGTGGCCTTCCTGGTTGACTTCGTCGGTCCGGCACTGAAAGCGCTGGATGCCGATACGCCGGTGGCTTCTCAGATCAGCATTGGTGACAACGGCGAAATGGTGGAAAACAGCGTTCGCTATAATCCGGTCACCAAAGGCTGGCGTTTGACGGTGCGTCTGAAAGTGAAAGACGAGAAACAGCCGGTAGAAATGCGTGCTGCGTTGGTCAACGGTGACAAGACCTTGACGGAAACCTGGAGCTATCAGCTACCTGCCAATGAATAAGTCTACTGAAACTGCCCAGGAATATCTTGCGGCAATGCCCCTGACCGATGAGCGGTCAGGGGTGCTCAAACAACAAGTGATGGCGGGTGATACCCCGGCACTGGAGGCTTTGCATCGGCAGATGGGAGCCGCTGATGTCAATGTGGCGTCGCTGCCTGCCGATGACATTGCCCTGGCCTCGGTCAAGGCACGCATCAGCCAGGCTTGGCCGGATGCTGTCGATGATGACGATTTTGATTGTGACCCGGAAGGGCGCACCATCCTGAAAGCCACGCCGCCGGTAAAACGGACCACCATGTTCCCTGAAGCCTGGCGCACCAACCCGGTGGGGCGTTTCTGGGATACTCTGCTGGGCCGTAAGACGCACAATCGTCATGCCAGCAAAGAAGAAGCCGAGGCGGAAAACCGCTGGCGTATTGTCGGTTCAATGCGCCGTTACGTGCTGTTGATCCTGATGTTGGTGCAAACCGGTATCGCCACCTGGTACATGAAAACCATCCTGCCTTATCAGGGCTGGGCGCTGATCGATCCTATCGCCATGTTCGATCAGGATCTGATGCAGTCGATGTTGCAAATATTACCTTATCTTTTGCAGACCGGTATTCTGATCCTGTTTGCCATTCTGTTCTGCTGGGTCTCTGCCGGTTTCTGGACGGCGCTGATGGGGTTCCTGCAACTGCTGATTGGCAAAGATAAATACAGCATTTCTTCGACTATCAAAGGTGATGAGCCGATCGACCCAGCGCACCGTACCGCGTTGATCATGCCGATCTGTAACGAAGATGTCGAACGGGTCTTTGCCGGGTTACGGGCAACCTATGAGTCGGTGAAGGCGACGGGTCAGCTCGAGCATTTCGATATCTATGTGCTGAGCGACAGTTACGATCCCGATATCTGCGTCGCCGAACAGAAAGCCTGGATGGAACTGTGCCGCGATGTTGAGGGCCACGGCCGTATCTTCTACCGCCGTCGCCGCCGTCGTGTGAAACGCAAGAGCGGCAACATCGACGACTTCTGCCGTCGTTGGGGCGGTGAGTACAGCTACATGGTGATCCTGGACGCGGACAGCGTGATGAGCGGCGAGTGCCTCACCGGTCTGGTGCGCTTGATGGAAGCCAACCCGAACGCCGGTATCATCCAGTCTGCGCCAAAAGCCTCAGGCATGGATACGCTGTATGCCCGTGTGCAGCAGTTCGCCACGCGCCTCTATGGCCCGTTGTTCACCGCTGGTCTGCACTTCTGGCAGTTGGGCGAATCCCATTACTGGGGTCATAACGCCATCATCCGGGTAAAACCCTTTATCGAGCACTGCGCGTTGGCACCGTTGCCGGGTGAGGGCTCGTTTGCCGGTTCCATCCTCTCCCATGACTTTGTGGAAGCCGCACTGATGCGTCGTGCTGGCTGGGGCGTGTGGATCGCCTACGATCTGCCGGGCAGTTATGAAGAGTTACCGCCTAACCTGCTGGACGAGCTGAAACGCGACCGCCGCTGGTGTCATGGCAACCTGATGAACTTCCGTCTGTTCCTGGTAAAAGGCATGCACCCGGTACACCGCGCAGTGTTCCTGACAGGCGTGATGTCCTACCTGTCGGCACCGTTGTGGTTTATGTTCCTTGCGCTGTCCACTGCCTTGCAGATAGTGCATACCCTGGTGGAGCCACAATACTTCCTGCAACCCCGGCAGTTGTTCCCGGTGTGGCCACAGTGGAAGCCAGAGTTGGCGATTGCGCTGTTCTCTACCACCATGGTGCTGCTGTTCTTACCGAAGTTGCTGAGTATCGTGCTGGTCTGGGCAAAAGGCTCGAAGCAGTACGGCGGGCCGATCCGGCTGCTGATCTCCATGCTGATGGAAGTGATGTTCTCAGTGCTGTTGGCGCCGGTGCGCATGCTGTTCCATACCGTGTTTGTGGTCAGCGCCTTCCTGGGCTGGGAAGTGGTGTGGAACTCGCCGCAGCGTGATGATGATGACACCCCTTGGGGCGAAGCCTTCAAGCGTCACGGTTCGCAAATGTTGCTGGGGCTGGTTTGGGGCGGCGGCATGGCATTGCTGGATCTGAACTTCCTGTGGTGGCTGTCACCGATCGTCTTCTCGCTGATCCTGTCACCGTTTGTTTCGGCGCTGTCGAGTCGCGCTACGCTCGGTCTCAAGAGCAAGCGAGCCAAGCTGTTCCTGATCCCGGAAGAGTACGATCCGCCGCGTGAGCTGGTTGCCACAGACACCTATCTGCAGCTTAATCGCCAGCGTGCCTTGCGCAACGGTTTTATGCATGCTGCGGTGGACCCGTCCTACAACGCCTTGGCTGCCGCGCTGGCAACGGCTCGTCACCATCTGCGCGCCATTATCGATCGGACGCGGGAAGAGCGGGTGAACGAGGCGCTGGAAGTAGGGCCAGAGAAGTTGGCGAAAGCCAAACGCCTTGAGCTGCTAAGCGATCCGGTGGCGTTGTCACGCCTGCATCAGCGCATTTGGCTGCTGCCGCAGGGCGAGGCTTGGCGCGAACATTATCGGCAATTACCGCATAATGAACTGGCTCACCCCGTCGGCCAACGCTGACGATTAGTATTAATTAAAGGGGAATGCGCACTGCGTGTTCCCCTTTTTCGTTTCAATCTCAAAAAAGTTTGGATGTTGAAAATGGCTTCACTAGTCCGTCTGGCACTGTTGGCCGCTATGGCGACGACATTATCTGGCTGCGGTAGCATTATCAGCCGTACGGTGCCTGGTGCAGGCCACGGGCACCAATATTATCCAGGGGTGCAATGGGATTTGCGTGATACTCCCTGGCGCAGTGTTATGGTGATTGATGTACCGCTCTCGCTGGTGGTGGATACCTTTATGCTGCCGTTTGATGCTCAGCACGGGCCTTACGAATAGGTTCTAGCCTCTGGTTGCGAAGACCACCAGTTGATAGCTTTGGTTATTGCAATCGAAAGTGGTCAACGCCGTCATTCCCAGGCCAGCGACATGGGCGGCCAGCGAGTGCGGGTTATCCTCATTAACAAACAGCGCGCCAACGTCAAAATCCTGCTGAGTTCGCGCTTTCACCGCTGTAAACAACTGGCGTAGCACGCCTTTTCCCCGCCAATCGGCACTCAGGCATACCGGGCCGTACAGAAATACCCGTTGTTGATCCAATGCCTGGTTTTGAAACCGCTGTGTGGCCAACGTGTGCAGCATGGCATCCACTACCGGCGGTCGGGGTTGGGCGTCGGTTGGCATCAGGCAGACAAAACCAGCCAACTGTTCTTCTTCGGTAGCGATCAAAATACCCAGGCCGCTGTTGATACTTGCCAGCTGTTTTTCGTTCATCTGCGAGACGATAAAGCCCTGTTGCCGCTGCTGGGGGCTAAGTTGCTCTGGAGTATTTTGCGCCTGTAGCGCCAGAATTGCGGGATAATCACTGGGAACCGCTTGCCTGATGAGCATGATACCTGCCTGTGTCAAGGGGGAGAATGTAGTAGCATGCAATGCGTAGCCAGGGGCGTCAAGGCGAGGGTGGGCGACCAGGCGCCCACCCAACTGGCTCAACGTTCATCCCATTCGTCGGCAGCGCTCTGGCCTTCTTCAGTATCCAGCGGAGGATCGAGCTGAAAATCCCCTTCCTCCCACTCATGCAGCGTATTTTCGTTGATCCACTCGGCGCGGATCTCAATTTCGTCGTAGTCACCGTCAAAAATGGCCTGGGCGGCAGCACCGCTGCGCATCGTCATGCATTCGACAGACTCACCTTCCTCTTCGAAAAACTCGGCCTGCCACATCGTATCGCCATCCAGCATGATGTATTTCTGCAGGTTAAACTGTTGGGGTACCGGCGGCTCATCATCATCGCCGCCTTCCGCCGTTTCGATAAACTCTTCGCGAGCGGCTTCGATCGCTTCTTCCAGCGTGGCATACAGGCTCATGCTCATCTCCTTTTTCAATCATCTTGGGGAACATCAGCATTAATTGTTGTCGCATCGTCGCAGGATGCAAATTTTTTGTTGTCCGTTTTGCGACGATGATTGTCCATCAGCCGGGAGACGCCTGGCTACGGGCAGGAAATAATGGCTACCCCCTTTGGTCTGTAGGAGAATCAGGATGTTAGCCAACCCAGCAAGCAAGTACCGGCCGTTCCCGGCCATCGATTTACCCGATCGTCAGTGGCCGGGGCGTACCCAGCAGCAGGCACCGCGCTGGTGTTCCAGCGATCTGCGTGACGGCAATCAGGCGTTGGCCGAGCCGATGGATAACGCTCGCAAGCTACAGTTCTACCAACTGTTACTGGCCTGCGGGTTTAAGGAAATCGAGGTGGCTTTTCCTTCCGCATCGCAAACCGATTTTGACTTTGTGCGTCACTTGATCGAGCAACGGCTGATCCCGGATGACGTCTCAATCCAGGTGCTGACGCAGTCGCGCGACGATCTGATCGATCGCACGATGGAGTCGTTACAAGGGGCTCCACGTGCCATCGTGCATCTGTATAACGCCACCGCCCCGATGTTTCGCGATATCGTTTTCAAGCAGGACAAGGCCGCTACCGTGGCGCTGGCGGTGAATGGCGCACGCCGTATTCGCCAATGGTGCGATCGACATCCGGAAACCGACTGGTGCTTCGAGTACTCTCCAGAGACTTTCTGCTTTACCGAGCTGGAGTTTGCCCTGCAAATCTGTGAGGCGGTGGCGGACGTGTGGCAACCTGAACGCCTGCGGCCCATGATTATCAACCTGCCGGCCACCGTGGAGGTAAGTACCCCGAACATTTATGCCGACCAGATCGAATGGTTCTGTCGCCACTTCAGCCAGCGGAAGCAGGTGACCATCAGCGTGCATCCGCATAACGATCGCGGTACCGGTGTTGCTTGCGCCGAGTTGGCCATGCTGGCGGGGGCTGACCGAGTGGAAGGCTGCCTGTTTGGCAACGGCGAACGCACGGGCAATGTCGATCTGGTGACGTTAGCGCTCAATTTGTACACCCAGGGCATCGCGCCAGGGTTGGACTTCAGCCGGTTGAAGGAAGTGGTTGAAGTGGTGGAGCAGTGCAACCAGTTACCGGTACATCCGCGCCATCCTTATGCCGGTGAGTTGGTGTTTACCGCGTTCTCGGGTTCGCATCAGGACGCCATCAAGAAAGGCTTTGCCGCCCAACAGCAGCGTGAAGATGGGTTATGGCAGGTGCCTTATCTGCCGCTTGATCCGGCGGACGTGGGGTGCAGCTATGAGGCGGTGATCCGCGTTAACAGCCAGTCTGGCAAAAGCGGTGCCGCGTGGTTGCTGGAGCAGAATCATGGATTGCGTTTGCCACGTGGCTTGCAGATCGATTTCAGCAAAGTGGTGCAACAGGCCACGGATGAAAGCGGCAAGGAGATGACGGTGGCGGAAATCTGGCGACTGTTCCGCAACAGTTACGGATTGGTGGAACAGCCGCGCTTACAGCTGCTCAGCTATCAAACGCAAAGCCAGGGTGGGGCGGCTTACAGCTTTACGGCGCAGGTGGCTCTGGCGGGGGAACCCATGCAGTTGCAAGGCAGCGGTAATGGGCTGTTGTCCAGCGCGGTAGATGCGTTATGCCAGCGCTTTGGCCTGGTGCTGGCTATCGACGATTACCATGAACACACCCTGGGGCATCAGAGCCATAGCCGGGCAGTAACCTATATCCGTTGTACCCCAGCAAGGGGGGAGGCAATTTACGGCGTAGGGATTGACGCCGACTCGGCCAGTGCCTCGCTCCAGGCTCTGTTCAACGTGGCTGGCCGCTGTTTGCCGTGATCGCTGGCTGAGCCTGGGCAAAATAGGTGCTGGGGGAAACGCCAAGCAGGCGGCGGAACATGGCGCTAAACGCGCTGGGGCTGTCATAGCCCAGATCCAAAGCCACCTCCAGCACCGATCTTCCGGCGGCCAGGGCGTTGAGCGCCGCCAGCAGGCGGGCACGACGCACCCAGTCGCTAAAGCGTAGGCCAGTCTCACGTTGGAAGCGACGGGACAGCGTACGGCCACTGACGTTGATGTGCTGCGCCGCCAGCTCCAACTCCCAAGGCTGCGCCAAAGATTGCTGAATGTGCTGGCACAGGGCCAATAAGACGCCATCGCGTGGCTCGGGAAGGTGTAGGGGCAGGATCGGCAGCATACGCAACTCATCGAGGATCAGTTCCATAATACGTTCTTCTCGTCCGCCGGGCCGGTAGCCGAGCTGAATATCCATCGCGCTGATAATCAGTTCACGCAATAAGGGAGAAATCTGCACAACCTGGCACTGAGCAGGTAAATCGGCACGGGCCAGGGGATCGACGAACAGCGTGCGTATCGCCACGTTACCGCTAAAACGCAGATTATGTTCCACTTTGGCCGGTAACCAAACGCCACGGCCTGGGGGGGCTACCCAACTGCCCACGTGTGTATTCACCTGTACCACACCGCTAAGGCTATGGATCAGTTGAGCGCAGTTGTGGCTGTGATCCGGTTCGCTATCACCATCCTGATAGTCCTTTGAAAATGGCACGATAGACTGATTCTCTGGGAGAAAATCGACGTTAAACAGCATTGTTTCTCCTCTGGATCCTGATGACGTGTCTGTTGCAGCATGCCATGTCTTGCCGCTACCGCAAAGCGCATTTCCTGTACGCCGTTTTGCCATGAAACGGCTTAGGCTAGCTGTTTGCCAACGGGAGGAAATATGGAGCTTGCCAACGCGGTATTACGGATCGCCCGGCCCACCGATCATTTGGCCGCGATTGCCAAAATGTATTGCCAGGGGCTCGGGTTTGAACAACTGGGTGAGTTTGCAAATCACCAGGGGTTCGATGGCATTATGCTTGGCCATCCGCGCCATGCCTATCATCTGGAATTCACTCATCACCGTGGTGTACTGGTTGGACGCGCACCGACACAGGACAACCTGTTGGTATTTTATGTGCCGGAAATAACATGTTGGCAGAGAAGGTGCGATCGGATGCTAGCCAGTGGTTTTGAACGAGTGCAGGCCTACAACCCTTATTGGGATGTGCATGGACAAACGTTTGAAGATTTGGATGGTTATCGCGTGGTGTTGCAAGCACGTGCCTGGCAGGCATAAAAAAGCCAGCGCTTTGCGCTGGCTAAAGGCTGATTACTTAGTGTCTATCAGGCATGCGTGACCGGTTTGTCACCGCTTTTGCCCTGGGTGTTTTCCAGCATGCGGCGGATCGGGACGATCAGCAGGATAAGCACGGCGGCACAGATCACCAGAGCAATAGAGCAGCGGGCGAACAGGGTTGGCAGCATGTCCAACTGATCCGCTTTCACGTGGCCACCGATCAAGCCCGCGGCCAGGTTGCCCAGCGCGCTGGCACAGAACCACAGGCCCATCATCTGGCCACGCATTCTATCCGGTGCCAGAAGCGTCATGGTCGCCAGGCCAATCGGGCTCAGGCAAAGCTCACCCAGCGTCAGCATCAGGATACTGCCCACCAGCCACATCGGTGACACGCCAGCGCCGCCATTGCCCAACACTTGTTGCGCGGCCAGCATCATCAGGCCAAAGCCTGCGGCGGCAAACAGAATACCAATCACGAATTTGGTGATGCTGCTCAGGCGGATTTTGTTACGGGCCAGAGCCGGCCAGGCCCAACTGAAGATTGGCGCCAACAGGATAATGAACAGTGCGTTAATCGATTGGAACCATACCGCCGGGATCTCGAAGTCGCCGATCATGCGGTTGGTGTAATCGTTAGCAAACAGGTTGAACGAGGTCGGTTTCTGTTCGAAGGCCGACCAGAAGAAGGCGGCAGAAATCAGCAGGATAAAACAGACCAGCAGACGCGCACGTTCTTTACGGCTCAGGCCGGCAAAGAAGAACAGGTAGATAAAGTACAGCGTGACCGAGGCGGCGATGACGTAAACCAGCATACTGGCAACGGCGACCGGATTAATGACGATGATGCCTTGTGAGATCATAATCACGATCGCGGCAACGCCTACGGCCAGCGCAATCAGCCAGGCACCCACGCCATTTTTCTTGGCAACCGGGCTATTCCAGGTTGAGTCCAGACCCACTTCGCTGTCATAGCGCTTCATGGCCGGTACGGCGAACACACGGAAAATCACCAAGGCCACCAACATCCCGATACCACCGATGCCAAAGCCCCAGTGCCAACCGTGTGAGCGGATCAGCCAGCCGGAAATCAGCGGGGCGATAAAGGAGCCCATGTTGATACCCATGTAGAACAGCGAGAAGCCACCGTCACGGCGTGCATCGCCTTTTTTGTACAGGGTACCGACCATCACCGAGATACAGGTTTTGAACAGGCCGGAACCGAGCACGATAAACATCAGGCCGACGAAGAACAGGTCGTTGCCCATAATAGCGGACAGGGCAATCGACAGGTGGCCCAAAGCGATCAGAATCGAACCGTACCAAACGGCTTTTTGCTGGCCGAGCCAGTTATCGGCTAACCAGCCACCCGGCAGTGCCGCCAGGTACATACTGCCAGCAAAGATACCGACGATCGCCGAGGCGTTTTCGCGCGCCAAACCCATGCCGCCGTCATAAACCGTGGCGGCCATAAACAGGATCAGTAACGGACGAATGCCATAAAACGAGAAGCGCTCCCACATTTCAGTGAAGAACAGCGAGCCGAGAGGATATGGATGGCCGAGGAACGTCCGGCTTTCTTTCTGATTAACAGAGGATTGCATAAAGTCTTCCCAATATAATGTGCTGCGCGCCGGCAGCAGATACTGTGGTATGTCTGTGTCTGTAAGTGAGGTAATCCCGCTGATGCGGATTACCTGACAAAACCTCAGCCGCAGTGCCTATTAAGCTTGAAAACCCTGCAGGCTATTTTATTCACTTGGTCAGAATGTTACTTCTGGCGTGATATTATTTAACCATTTGATAACTGAATGGTGGCTTTGTCTAGTACCTGTATCCCATTTTTTAGACGAAAAGTCGACAAACATCTACTTTATTGGTTTTTATGTTGGTTGTGGCGTTATTTTCATTGACAGGTGGTTTATTGCTCTGTTTGTGATTTTTATGTATAAAAACAAGGTGTTAATAATATTATTCTTCGAGATTGGGGGCGGGATGAAGCGGGATGGTAACAATAGTAAAAGTAAGGGAAACGGGGTTTGGGCAATATTTATCAGAACAACTGGCGATAAATAGCGCTATTACTCTTCTTGCAACGTGTCTTCACGCGTTCTGGCTGGCCGCCGCTGCAGACACCACCAGGAATAGAACGCGTTAAATAGCACCACCAGCGCTGTCATGCAGAATACCGCGCGGAATCCATAGCTGGCAGAAACGGCAGCGCCGAGCAGTGGGCCGCTAACGTTGCCGATATCTCGGAAAGATTGGTTATAGCTGAATATTCGCCCGGCAACCTGATTGGTACAGTTGTAGATGAGTAAGGTTTGCACAGCAGGCAACAGTGCGCCATCGGCAGCGCCGAGCAGGAAGCGCAATACGCCGAGTTGCCACGGTGTCTGGACAAAGGCCATCGGGATCAGCAACAGCACGGAAATCACCAGCATAAACACCAGGATCCGCTCTGGGCCGATCCTGTCGCCCAGTTTTCCCAGCCGTGGCGCACTCATCAAGGCGGCAACGCCGGGTACCGAAGCGATCAAACCGCTGACAAATGCCAGATTACTGATGTTGCCCGCCAGTTCGCGCACGTAAAGCGTGAGGATTGGGGCAATCGAGCCAGTGGCGATCTGGATAATCATGGTGGTAACAAACAGGCTGAGGATCAGCTTGGGGCTTTTGAGCGAGGCAAACACCTGGCGCGCATGCAGCATGTCTTTTTTCTGTACCGGAGTGAACTGTTCTCGTACGCAGAACAGCGTCAGCAGGAAACAGATAAACAGTACCGTGGCGGTGATGAAGAACACGGGGCGCAGGCCATATTGGTCAGCCAGCAAACCGCCAATCAATGGGCCAATCAGGGCGCCACTGACGCCGCCGGTCGATAGAGTGCCCAGCGCCCAGCCGCTGCGATGGCGCGGCACCTGGGTAGCAATCAGCGCATTGGCGTTGGGAATAAAGCCGCCGAGCAGCCCCAGCACCGCGCGCAGTGCCAGAAACTGCCAGATGTTCTGCGCCATGCCCATCAGCACCATTACAATGCCCATTCCCAGCGCAGAACGCAGCAACATCAGCTTACGCCCACGGCGATCGGCGAGACTGCCCCAGAACGGTGAGGCAATAGCGGAGAACAGGAAAGTGATACTGAATACCAATCCGGACCACATATTCAGCGACTGATGGCCGGTAACACCAAGAGCTTCAACGTAAAGCGGCAGGAACGGCATGATCAGGCTAAAGGCCGCACCGGTCAGAAAGCAGCCCAGCCAGGTGATGAACAGGTTACGTTGCCAATTGATAGGTTCTGCTGCCGGGGCCATAGGTTTCCGTGCGGGGGAAGATATGCCTGGCGATTACGCAAGGCAAAAAAAGTTAGCCTGGTAAGTATGCGCCTAATAACGCAGGTTATCAATTGAGCAACTGTGTGATTTTGCGTGAAAATGAAATAAAGTTTTAAAACAGGGAATGACAATTATTCCCGCGCAGGACAACGCGGGAACGAGGGTTTCAGACACCGGCCAAGGCTTCGAATCCGGCGTTGGTGGTGGTGAGAGCGACGTTTGTCACCTCATAATTGGCCACGGCGACGAAGGGATCTTCTGCCAGGATGGCATCCAGCTTGGAGCGCTCCATGTCTTTTACCAGGATCACGCCGCCAGTACGTGGGTTCTTACGGCCAGAGGCAATAAAGCTGCCAGCTTGAAAATGGTGCTTCAACCAGGCGATATGCCCTTCAAGATGGCCTTCTACTTCTTCAATCGGGCGGTGGTAGGTCAGGCTGACGATATACATAGAAGCTCCTGTTGCTGGGAAAGCGACAATATCATGCGGGCCATCTCGGCCCGTAGCGATTAATAGAGAGAAGGCTCACCTTCTGGGCGGGTCTTGAAGCGGCGGTGTAGCCACATATATTGATCCGGCGCCATCAGGATCTCTTTTTCTACCACCTTGTTCATAAAGGCTGCAGCCTCGACTTCGTTATCCAGCGGGAAATTTTCCACTGCTGGCTGCATGATGAGTTCGTACCCTTTACCTTCTGGCAGGCGGCGTGGCGTAAAGGGAATGATCGCCGGTTTCCCCATGCGTATCAACACATAGCTGCCGGTGGTGGTCGCTGCTTTTTCCACTGCAAACAGCGGGGCAAACACGCTGCTGCGCGGGCCGTAGTCATGATCCGGTGCGTACCAGATGATCTCACCCTGTTTCAGGGCGCGGATCATCCCTTTGACGTCTTTACGATCCAGCATGGATTTGTTCGAGCGCATACGGCCCCAGGTCTGTAGCCAGTCCATCAGCTTGTTGTCGTGTGGACGGTAGACGCCGATCCCCGGATTGTGGATGCCAAAGATACGAGCACCCAACTCCAGCGTCAGGAAGTGCAGGCCGATCAGCAGCACCCCTTGATGATTGTCCCGTGCCTTTTGAATGTGCTCCAGGCCGCTGACGCTGAACCAGCGCTCGATACGCCAGTTGGGCCAAAACCAGGCCATGCCGGTTTCAAACAGCCCCATCCCCACGGATTCGAAGTTCTTGGCGATCAACGCATCACGTTCGGCTCTCGGCATATCCGGAAAGCACAGCTCCAGATTACGCTCAGTTATCGCTCGCCGGCGTTTGAGGAAACGCATTGAAAAGCGACCTAATCCGGTCCCCAAACGATAAATGATTGGGTAGGGCAGCAGGACCAGCAGGTAGAGTAAGGCGATGCCAAACCAGGTAAGCCAGTAGCGTGGATGCAGTAAAGATCGATTGAAAGAAGGAACTTGCGTCATAGGTTCTCAGCTTAGAAGCAGTCATTTAACAGTAATAACAGATAAAATGCATAGGCACGTCGAGTTGCCATAAGTCTTGTTGTGGGTCGCCATCAGAATTTTTTGCTGGCCACGGGTTGCTTGAACGACTCGGTCTATGCAATGGTTTTCTGCCGTTTATAGTAGCGTATTGTGACATTTTTCTTATGTAACAGGAAAACTCACCGCATTAAAACACCCTTTTTAGGCCTAAATTAGGTGCGGTTGTTGGTTTTTTGGCCAAATGAAGTAAGAATCGGCCTATAAGTCAGGCAGTGTTTTATCCGTTTATTGATTCAGGAGGTAACTATGTTGACATCATGGTTAAGCGCTGGGCTATTGGTGATCGGTGGGTTACTTGGCTGTCTTGGTGCCTATATGCAGTACAACCCTTTGCTAGCCGTAGCGGGGGGCGGACTGCTGGCTGGGGCGGTTATTTCTGGGGCAACGGAATGGTCAAGCGGGCGCTAGACACCCGCTTGAGGCCGTTTTAATGGTCTTTGAACAATCCTTTCACCCGGTGTGGTTCTGAGCGCCAATACTGCGGCGGAGCCTGCACTTGGGCCCCCAGTTTGGCGGCTGCGTGCCACGGCCAGCGTGGGTTATAGAGAATACCGCGCGCTAGCGCGACCATATCGGCCTGACCGGTGGCGACGATCGCTTCTGCCTGCTCCGGTTCGGTGATCAACCCCACGGCGATGGTTGGTATCCCTACTTTATGTTTGATGGTTTCGGCAAAGGGGACCTGGTAGTTCGGCCCCACCGGGATTTTTTGCTGCGGCGACAGGCCGCCGCTGGAAATATGAATGTAATCGCAGCCCAATTCCTTTAAAGCGCTGGTCAGCTCAACGGACTGCTGTTCGTTCCAGCCGCCTTCAACCCAGTCACTGGCGGAGATCCGCACGCCAAGCGCTTTGTTGGCGGGGAACACCGCCCGCACCTCGCTGAAAATTTCCAGCAACAATCGCATCCGATTTTGCAGACATCCGCCGTATTGATCGGTGCGCTGATTGGCCAGTGGCGAAAGGAACTGGTGCAACAGGTAACCATGTGCCCCGTGCAGTTCGATCAGATCGAAGCCGAGACGGTCGGCACGCCGTGCCGCTGCAACAAATTGCGCCTTCAACTGCTCAATTTGCTCCAGGCTCATGGCCTGTGGAGCCTCATCCAGAGGGTTAAAGGGCTGGGCAGAGGCAGAGAGCGTTTGCCAACCGCCCTCACTCCTGGCCAACTGGGCTCCACCTTGCCAGGGAAGAGCGCAGGAAGCTTTGCGGCCAGCGTGTCCCAGTTGGATCCCCAAAGGCATGGTGGCGTGTTTTTTCACCGCCTGTACCACGTCGGCAAGTGCCTGTTCGGTAGCGTCGTCCCACAGGCCCAGATCCCCCGGAGAAATACGTCCTTCTGGTGATACCGCAGTGGCTTCCACAATCAGCAAACCCGCCCCGGAAAGAGACAGATGGCCAAGGTGCATCGTATGCCATTCGGTGGCTTTACCGTTGTCGGCAGAGTACTGGCACATGGGGGCGATAATGATACGGTTAGGCAACCGCAGTAGCCCCAGGGTGATCGGAGTAAACAGCTGGCTCATAATTTCCTCATGGTCCGTCAAAATTCGTTGCTACAACTTGCACTAGGCTTATCGGTATTTGCCAATAACGTCAAGCTTTGTGCGGAAATCATTGCCGCCGGGTTAATGCTGTGTTGCAGCCTATTTTCGGGTATGATGTGCGCCGCGCGCGGGCTAACGGCCCGTGGGCACTCAATCAGTCACCTCCCGAAAGACAGGAAAGTACACCATGCCAGTGTTACATAACCGAATTTCTAATGAGGAACTGAAGGCGCGTATGCTGGCCGAAACCGAGCCACGCACCACAGTTTCTTTTTATAAATATTTCACCATTGACGACCCCAAAGCATTTCGCGATAGCCTGTATATTCAGTTCGATAAGCTGAAGGTGTTTGGCCGTATCTACGTGGCCAAAGAGGGCATCAATGCGCAGATCAGCGTGCCGCAGAGTCACTTTGACGCGTTCAAAACCGTGTTGTTTGCTTCGCACCCGGCTCTGGACCAGGTGCGCCTGAATATTGCGCTGGAAGACGATGGCAAATCCTTCTGGGTACTGCGTCTGAAAGTGCGTGAACGTATTGTGGCCGATGGGATTGAAGATGAGACCTTCAACCCTGCCAATGTGGGTGAGTATCTGCAGGCCGATCGCGTTAACCAGATGATCGACGATCCGAATACGGTGTTCGTCGATATGCGCAACCACTATGAGTACGAGGTCGGGCACTTTGAGAAGGCGATCGAAGTGCCTTCCGACACGTTCCGCGATCAGCTACCGATGGCGGTGGAGATGCTACAGGAGCAGAAAGACAAAAATATTGTCATGTACTGTACCGGTGGGATCCGTTGTGAGAAAGCCAGCGCCTATATGCTGCATAATGGCTTCAAAAACGTCTATCACGTGGAAGGCGGTATTATCGAGTATGCCCGCCAGGCGAAGGCGAAGGGGTTGCCACTGAAGTTCATCGGCAAGAACTTTGTGTTTGACGAGCGCATGGGGGAACGTATCTCAGAGGACGTGATCGCCAACTGCCATCAGTGCGGTGCGCCATGTGATACTCACACCAACTGCCTGAACGACGGCTGCCATCTGCTGTTTATCCAGTGCCCAAGCTGTGCCGAGAAGTTTGCTGGCTGCTGCAGCGAGACCTGCCGTGAAGAGCTGAAATTACCGCGTGAAGAACAGCGAGCCCGCCGGGCTGGCCGCGAGAATGGCGTAAAAATCTTCAATAAGTCCAAAGGGCTGTTGCAAACCACCATGCATATCCCAGAACCGAAAGAGTAGGGTGTTGCGCGTAGGATAGAAATAGAAACAAGGGCGCTGAAATTCAGCGCCCTTGTTGTATAAAGAATGTATTACTTCTCGCGAACGCCTTCGACCGAGATGATCAGCTCAACTTCCTGGGAAGCCGGGCCGAGGTCGGTGGTGATGCCAAAGTCTTTCAGCTTGATTTTACCGTTGGCTTCGAAACCGGCGCGGTAACCGCCCCAAGGATCTTTACCTTCGCCGACCAGTTTGGCTGCCAGCGTGACCGGCTTGGTCACGCCGTTCAACGTCAGGTTGCCGACTACGGCATAACCTTCACCGTCTTTTTTCACTTCGGTAGAGGTAAAGGTAGCCTGCTTGTTCTTTTCGACGTTCAAGAAATCGGCGCTGCGCAGGTGTTTGTCACGCTCGGCGTGGTTGGTGTCTACGCTGGCTGTGTTGATGGTTACGTTGACTTTATCGTTAGCAGGGTCTTTTTCATCGAAGGTGAAGCCACCGTCAAAATCTTTGAAAGAGCCATAAATCCAGCTGTAGCCCAGGTGCTGGATGCGGAATTCGATAAAGGCGTGCTGGCCTTGTTTGTCGATTTTATAGTTGGCCGCCAGAGCGGAACCGGCGTTTAACAGCAGGGCACCCGCGGCCAAGCCTAATACGGTTTTCTTCAACATAGCAATATCTCCATAAATCCAAAGGGTTAATCGGTGCTGCGTCCCAGCATCCGTTTCAAAGTCACATCACCATCAATAAAGTGATGTTTAAGCGCGGCCAGGGCGTGCAGTACTGAAAGCACGACGACGGCCCAAGCCAGATAAAGGTGGATAGTCCCGGCGGTGTCGGCCTGCTGTGGCAAATCGGTCACGCTGGCCGGTACGTCAAACCAGCCAAATACGCTGATTGCCTGACCATCGGCGGTCGAGATCAGGTAGCCGCTGATCAGGATGGCGAACAGCACGGTATAAAGTGCGATATGGGCGAGCACGGCACTGATATGCGTAAGACGGCTATAACTTGCCAGGGGCTTGGGCGGCGGCGAGATAAAACGCCAAACCACTCGTACCACCATGACGATAAATAGCAGCGTGCCAATACTTTTGTGGATCTCCGGCGCCTGGTGATACCAAACGTCGTAGTAGCCCAGCGTCACCATCCATAATCCGAGGGCGAACATGCCGTAAACGGTCAGCGCCACCAGCCAGTGGATCAGTACAGAAACGTGACCAAAGCGGTCGGCGGTATTTTTCCAGAGCATCAGTTTTCCTTACAAAACTCATTTACCGACAGCAATACTTAAACTTTAAGAAACATAAATCAATAATAAATTTAACTAAGTAACATCATAAAAATATTAATCAGTAGATTTGTTTGAGTTGTGGCAAGTTGGTCAAAGGAATCGTTGGAGAGGGTGTTTTTTTGGCGATGTTGGGGAAATGCTGGCCAATTGAAATCTATCGACTTTATTCTTCATTGTCAGCTTTTGTCATTTTTCGTAAATACCACCAAAAACCTTGGCAAATAATTGAATAACGACTAGCGACGATTATTTGTTCACCCTGTCGACCAAGATTAATTTAATTCCTTCAGCAACTTGAGGATGATATGCCTGCGACAGCAAGGAATAATTTGCTAACATGTATTTATCAATGGCCTGGCGGGCCTGTATCACACAAGGAACTTTCATGGGCATACCCGAGTTTAATGACCGCAAGCTACGTTTGATCATGATGCTGGCCATGCTGGTGGTGATCCTGGCTGGCATAAAGGCGGCGGCAGATATTGTGGTGCCATTCCTGCTGGCGGTGTTCTTGGCCATCGTGTTAAATCCGCTGGTGCTGCTACTGGAACGCTTTCGGGTGCCCAGAGCGCTGGGGGTGACGCTGTTGGTGGTTGCCATCGTCGTGCTGTTGCTGACCTTGATTGGTATGCTGGGGGCTTCATTAAATGAGTTTGCTCGCTCCTTGCCACAGTATCGAGGCATGATGCTGGAGAAGTTGAGTGAACTGCAATACCAGGCGCAACGCTTCAATCTGGATATTACCTTCTCGGCAGATGCGGTGGTCAAATATGTCGATCCTGGCGCCACCATGAACCTGGTGACCCGCCTGCTAGGGCAACTTTCCGGCGCGATGACCAGCATCTTCCTGTTATTGATGACGGTGGTCTTTATGCTGTTTGAGGTAAAGGTCTTGCCCTTTAAGCTGCAGCAGGCGCTGGATAATCCCACCGAAGGGATGGCCACTATCCGCAGGGCCTTGCAAGGGGTCACGCACTATCTGGTGATCAAGACCGCCATCAGCCTGGCCACAGGTCTGATCGTCTGGGGCTTTTTGAGCTGGGTTGGCGTTCGTTTTGCCTTTATCTGGGGCATGATGGCGTTCATGTTCAACTATGTGCCCAATATTGGTTCGATCATTGCCGCTATTCCGCCGCTGATCCAGGCTTTGCTGTTTAACGGCTTTGCCGATGCGGCCGTGGTGGCTGCGGGTTATATCCTGATCAACCTGATCATCGGTAATATGCTGGAACCGCGGATCATGGGCCGTGGGCTGGGGCTTTCTACGTTGGTGGTGTTTCTTTCCCTGATCTTCTGGGGCTGGCTGATGGGGCCCGTGGGGATGTTGCTTTCGGTCCCCTTGACCATTATCGCGCGCATCACGTTGGAAACCATGGATGGAGGACGCAAGGTGGCCATGCTCCTCGGCGATGGGCGCCAGATAAACGAAATCACGCCGAAATAAGGCTTAAACGGCGGCCCGCAGCTCTAACGAAGCCGAACCCACCGGCTTAAAGGTGGTGGGTTCTGGCGGATAGAAATAACGCAGTATGTTATACAGTGAATAAAATTCAAGCCGGTTACGCACGTTGATTTTCTCGGTGATATGGCGTTTATGCACGTACACCGTATGGGCGCTGATCTGTAATTTTTTGGCGATGCGATAATTCGGCATTTC
Organism: Serratia sp. JSRIV004; assembly: GCF_019968705.1. NCBI lineage: Bacteria > Pseudomonadati > Pseudomonadota > Gammaproteobacteria > Enterobacterales > Yersiniaceae > Serratia > Serratia sp. JSRIV004. The sequence goes on from NZ_CP074140.1 coordinate 2,611,494, forward strand.
GGACATCCAATAGCGCATTACCGTCAATTCTTGCGGGCTGAAAAGCGAATGAGCCTCTTCATCCTTCATTAGCTCACTTGGGCTTTTACTTAGCGTTTTTAGCGCAATGGGTAGCACGGTTTTGTTGAATAAAAAAGTATTGCTGGCAATACGCAGCGGGCTTTCACTGTAGGGATAAGGAGCATCCAGATAAATATATACCGTTGCACGCCAGGCCGCCGTGATAAACGCTGAAAGCAGTTGATTGTCTGTTGTGCAGCGGCAGTAGTTGGACAGATTCACCAAAATATGGCTGGGTTTGAAACTGGCCAGTAGAGGAAGCGCGGTGTCGATGTCTGGGCAGCAGTTTACTGACGCAAACACGTTGTCAGTAAAGTGGTTGGCGATCCCAATACGAGTGAAACAGCATTCGTCCACAACGAGTAGTTTCATAGTGACGTCCTTGTTGAAGATACAAAACGGCTAGAGCCTAATTATGTAAAATAGGCCTTACCCGGTTGTGGGATCAATTCGGAAATCCAGTGGCTATAGGAAGATATTTCCGTCCATAGCTTATTTTTCATTAATATCAGTAGGTTGGTGTATTCATATCGCTGGGGTTTTCCCCTGCCGCTGGCCAGAGCGGGGCGAACAGGGGATTGAACGGTCAGAAACGCCGCAGGCTGAAGGGCGTGATATCCAGGGATGAAGGCTTATCTTGCGCAAACAGCGCGGCTATCTCACCCAGTACGCTGGCAAACTTAAATCCGTGGCCACTCAGGCCGGTGATCACCATCAGGCGTTGGCAGCCAGGCAGGGTGTCGATAATAAAGTCTTCATCCGGGCTCATATCATAGCTACAGGCTTCACCGTGCAGACAGACGCCAAGCCCTGGCAGGAAGTGGCGCAGAAAGCCGAATACTTCGGTACCGTCGCTGGCCAGGGAGCCGAACGGCTTGCGCTGATCCGCTGTCTCCATCGGTTGTCCACCATCATGTTTACCGACCTTTAAGCCGTCATTCTCAGAGGGGAAACCGTAGTAGTGGCAGCCGTCTTGCGCTTCAACGGTGAAAGCCGGAAAGCGGTTGTTTTCGCTGTAACGACCATCTGCCTGATACCACGAAAACACCTTACGCACCGGTGAAACAGGAAGCTGTGGTAACAGATTTTTGACCCAGGTTCCCGCGCAGACCACGGCTTTACGCCCTTGGTAGCGCCCCTCTGAAGTCACGACCTCAACCCCCTGATCGATTGGCTCGATGGCGGTTACCGGACAATTAAACAGTTGGGCGCAGCCCGCTTCTCTGGCCAATCTGACGTAGCTGGCAACAATCAGTTCCGAGCGCAGTATCCCTGCATCTGGTTCGAACAGGCCGACATAACCCGCTGGCGCGGTGAACTCTTGCCAGCGTTGTTGGATCTGTTCGGCGCTCAGTAACTCGGTATTGAGGTTAAAGTTTTTGGCACTGCGCTGTGCCGTGGTGACAAATTCACTGTCTTGTGGCCCCAGGGTGAGCACGCCACAGGGATGAAACAGCTTGTCGCCGCTTTTCTGCTCTAATCCATTCCACAGTGCCTGGGCACGCAGCAGAAAAGGCACATATTTTTCGCCCTCGCCGTAAGCATGGCGGATGATACGGGTATCGCCGTGGTGGCTGCCCTGACGATGCGGGGGGAAAGCGCTGTCGATCATTAAGACCTTAAGGCCTGCGGCTGTCGCATAATAGCCTGCAGCAGCCCCAACTGAGCCACTACCCACGATGATCAAGTCATATTCCACGTGCCATGTCCTTTCTTTGATGTGTCGCTGATGGCAGATATGATAAGAGTTTGGCGGCGGTAATGCACCATGAACCGATGCGGGTCGATACAAAAGAAAAGGCGCCGGTTAATTGCCGACGCCTTAGCGGTTGAGGGTGAATGGGTTAATGTTTTCTTCGATCAAGGTCTAAATAATCCGTAGATTCTATCTTGGCGATGCCAGCCTCTAAAATATTGATCAATTGGCGAGCAACGTCTGTGGTTAGCCAAAGAGTCCGATCCACTTGCGCTTCTTCGGCTGTTTGGTCTAGTGAAGACAGGTAATGAAGGCGAATCATCATGGCATCATAAACATCGACGGTACTGATATCCCAGCCAACAAGCGGATGTGTCTGTATTACTTCATCATTTCTGTCCATAAAGACCCCTTATCAAGTAGTGACTAGCTGGAGTTACTAACGAGGATCAATGTGTCTCACCTTCATGGTGAGCTTTTACAGTATACGCATTCAGGATCTGGCGTGGGGTGTTTTCCTGCGGTTTATTGCAAATAAATATTTTTTGCGTAATTAATCGGCTAGCGGAGTGGATAGCTGGGGGTTTTAGGTAAAGGGTTGGGGCAGCTGCATGCTGCGCCCGTGCTTAAGTCATCTAACAATATTACTCTTCGGCGGCAGGAGGAAGTTTCACGTGCGCATGACTTTCCAATTCGGCTGCCAAATGGGCGAAATGCTTTTGCATTTCAGGATCGCGGTTCTGATTTTGTGCTTCCAGTTTCAGGCTGTGGATCAGCAACTGGTTGGCTTTGTCATTCAAGCCAAAAGACAAATAAGAGAAAGCGACCTCGAGTACGCTCAGTCGCCGTTTTTGATCGGCGATCAGGGCCAGCAACTCGCCAAAGGTCATCGCTTCTTCGGGCTTGTCTTTATCAGGAACCATTGTTTATACCTTTGTTGCACCATAAGTTGTCTAATCATTACAGACCACAAGTGCTGTTTCTTCCAGGCAAAACGACGATACGGCAGAAACAAAAAAGCCGGAGAGCGACCCCCGGCAACAACGACATTGCAGAATTATTCTGCACTGAACCAATCGTCGGCACTTTCCCAGGTTTCCTGGAGTATCTCCTCGATCAGGTCTTTATCTGTTTTGGCACCGCCCATGACGGAAAGGCCATTGGCACCGGCATAACGGATCTGGACGGTAGTGTCAGGAAACTGGCGATTGACCCGTTTACTGAATTCGCCGGTCAGGGCTTCGATAGCCCCCGGCGGCAGTGGTTTGGTTTTATCTATAGTGACTTCAACACGCATAATTGCCCCCGGAACTGTCTACTGGATATTTATACAGTCAACTGGCGCCGGAGGCAAGAGCAGAAATAAAATATTTAGCAGTCGGTCACTGACCAGTTAATGGTCTCACCGGCCAGGAAGGGCACCACGGCTTCATTACCCAACGTGATCTCCTCTGGCTGGGCCACCGGCAGGCGTTGCAGCGTGATAAAGTCCTGGTTAACCGGCAAGCCGTAGAAGCGGGGGCCATTCAGCGAGCTGAAGGCTTCCAGGTGCTCCAGCGCGCCTAATTGTTCAAATACGGTGGCATAGGCGGGCATTGCGTTCGGGGCGTTAAATACCCCTGCGCAGCCACAGTTGGTCTCTTTACGGTGTTTGGCATGAGGTGCCGAGTCGGTGCCGAGGAAGAAGCGGTCACAACCGCTGGCAACGGCGCTGCGTAACGCTTCCTGATGGATGTTACGCTTGAGGATTGGCAGGCAGAACAGGTGTGGCCGGATCCCGCCTACCAGCATGTGGTTGCGGTTAAACATCAGGTGCTGTGGCGTAATGGTGGCACCAAGGAAACGATTGCCTTCCTGCACGTACTGAGCGGCTTCCCGGGTAGTGATATGCTCGAATACGATTTTTAATTCCGGGAACTGGCGGCGTACCGGCTCCATCACCTGTTCGATAAAGCGAGCCTCGCGATCGAAGATATCCACGCTGGCATCGGTGACTTCACCATGGATCAGCAGCGGCATACCCATCTTCTGCATCTGCTCAAGCAGGGGATAAATCCCGGTCACATCGCTCACGCCGTGGCTGGAATTGGTGGTGGCATTGGCTGGATAGAGCTTGGCAGCGGTAAACACCCCTTGCTCAAACCCGTTGACCAGCTCTGCCGCAGCGAGGGAATCCGTCAAGTAGCAGGTCATCAACGGCGTGAAGTTATGTTCTGCGGGGAGCGCAGCCAGAATACGTTCACGATAGCTACGTGCCGAGGCAACGGTGGTGATCGGTGGGGCCAGGTTCGGCATCACAATCGCCCGGCCAAACACCTGACTGGTATAGGGCAGAACCGTTTTCAGCATGTCGTCGTCACGCAAATGGATATGCCAGTCGTCAGGGCGGCGGATTTTCAGGGCTTGGGGTTGTGCGGTCATGGTGCAGAGCTCCGGCGGTCAAAAAATCTTAATAAAAGCGAATAAACGGGGGTTATTCACGCCGGGGTGAAAGGATAAGCGGAAAACGGTTTGGATGCATCTGTTAGTTAATGACAAGTTGAAATCAGTTGGCTTAGGCGAACAGAGCAACTTGGGCATTGGGCGTTAACAAACTGAAAAGAAGGGCATGAGTTTTCAGTAGTAAGAAAAAACCCGCCATCTAGGCGGGTTTTTTTATGGCAGGGATTAACTTAGTCGTTAACCGGCTGCGGTTTGGTCGCTGGAGCAGTGGCCTGATTCGCCGCTGCATGGCCGCCAGCAGAACCTTTTCCGTCAAAGTTGAAGGAAGGGCGCTGCCACTCGCTGGTCTTCGCGGCTTCCGGCTTATAATCCGGCGCAGGCGCTTTGGTCATCGGGGCGGTAGCGATATGCTTGTAGAGTGCCGGTTGTGGTTGTGCAACCACTGGGGCCGCTTGCACTGGAGCTGGAGCAGCCTCTGGCTGTGCTGACACGACTTCCGGCTCTGCGGTTACAGTAGCCTCTGCAGGGGCGGCCACAACGGCTTCCACTACAGTTTCTTCCACTACAGGCTCTTGCACTGCGGGCTCAGCGATAACGGGTTCAGCTTGTACCGTGGCATCTGCAACCTTCTCATCCTCAGTTGTTTCACTGACAACGGTTTCATCTACCACAACAGCGGCTGGCTCGGCAGCGACGACAACGGTTTCAACCGGTGCAGTTTCTACCGGGGCTTCAACTACCGGTGCTGCCACCGATTCAGCCACTGCCGGAGCGGTTTCAACGACGCTTGGCGCTTCGTTGACTACAGGCTGAACAGGAGCGGCTTCAACAGCCACCGGTGCAGCAGCAACGGCTACGGTTTCTACCGCCACTGGCGCTTGAGCTTCTTCGTGTTCAACGTAGACGGCGGCTTGTGCCACAGGATAGCTGACCCAAACCTTGCCTGAAGCCATCTCTGGTGAGGCAAACGCCCCGGCCAACGGCATTGGCGACTGGTTCGGATAACGCTCGTCACGATAGCGACGACGGCGCTGACCACTGACGCGCAGATGGCGTGGAGAACGACGAGAACGACGTGGCATGCCGTTTTCACCGTTTCCACGGTTATCAGCTTGCGCGTCATCTTCAGACTGGGCCGCAATGGTCTGTGGCAACAGTTTAACGTTCTCAGCCACTACCGGAGCCTGGCTTTCTTCTACCTTGGCAACTGGCGCTTTAGGCGCTAACAGCTCTTCAGCGGCGCGATGCAGTTCTTCTTCCGCCGACAGGACGCGAACTTTCTGCGTGAGTGGACGGCGTTGACGACGCTGCGTTGGCTGCTGATGACGGTCTTCATCTTCGTCATTGCTATGGCTGGCAACAACGACTTCCGCAGTTTCTGGCACTTTGACGTCTTGCGGAGCCTGGCGCTTTTCTTCCTGACGACGGCGTTGACGCTCGGCACGCTGTTCCCGGCGCTGTTGCTGATCTTCGCGCTGTACCTTGGCTGCTTCTTCAGTCTGCACTTCGGTATTGGCAGCCGCTGGTGCGGTCTGTTGCTGTGCGTTACGGCGGTTGTTGCGGCGCTGGTCGTCACGGTTTTCACGTGGTTCACGCGGCTCGCGATTTTCGCGTGGCTCACGATCACCACGTTCACGGTTGTCACGCCCTTCGCCACGTTCTTTACGCTCGCCACGTTCACCTTTACGGCCAGAACCCTGGCGGCGTTGGCCACGACGATCCTGACGGCGATTGTCGCTGTCTTCTGTTTTCTCAGCTACAACAACCGGCTTAGCTTCAACCACTGGCGTTTCTTCACCGGCGAACAGTGACTTCAAGCCACCAAACAGACGGCTCAATAGGCCAGGTTTGGCTTCAGCAGCAGGGGTTGATGCAACTGCCGGTTTGGCGGCAACGGCAGGCTTGCTAACCACAGGCTCTTCTTCCTGCGGAGGAGCATCCTGTGACAGAGAGAAGGAAGCCAGAGCCGGTTGCTCGCGTTTGCGCTCGACTGGCGCATCATCCTGCGGCTGGGCCATTTCTTCTTCATGCAGCTTCGGCAGCAGGTAGCTCAGGGTTGGTGTTTCTTCACCCTTGCGTACGCGCAGCACGGAGTAATGCGGAGTCTGCATCTGATCGTTTGGCACGATGACCGCTTTCACGCCACCCTGGCGCTTCTCGATCGCGCTGACAGAATCACGTTTTTCGTTCAGCAGGTAGGAAGCAACCTGAACCGGTACGATGGCGTGAACTTCTTTGGTGTTCTCTTTCAGCGCTTCTTCTTCGATCAGGCGCAGAATAGACAGCGCCAGCGATTCGTTATCACGGATGGTGCCGGTACCGGTACAGCGCGGGCACACGTGGTGGCTGGACTCACCCAGTGACGGGCTGAGGCGCTGACGGGACATTTCCAGCAGGCCGAAGCGAGAGATACGGCCAATCTGAATGCGGGCACGATCCTGGCGGACGGCATCGCGCAGACGGTTTTCCACTTCACGCTGGTGACGAACTGGGGTCATATCGATAAAGTCGATAACGATCAGGCCACCCAGGTCGCGCAGGCGCAATTGGCGAGCAATTTCATCTGCGGCTTCCAGGTTGGTATTGAATGCGGTCTCTTCGATGTCGCCACCGCGGGTTGCTCGCGCGGAGTTGATATCGATAGCGGTCAAGGCTTCGGTGGTGTCGATCACGATGGAACCACCGGAAGGTAGACGCACTTCACGTTGGAACGCGGATTCGATCTGCGATTCGATCTGGTAATGGCTGAACAGCGGAATTTCGCCACTGTACAATTTGATCTTGCTGCTGAAGTCCGGGCGGCCCAGGGCAGCGATGTGCTCTTTGGCCAGATCGAGTACCTTCGGGTTGTCGATCAGGATTTCGCCGATGTCCGGACGCAGGTAATCGCGGAATGCTCGCACGATAACGTTGCTTTCCTGGTGGATCAGGAACGGAGCAGGGCGGCCTTCGGCGGCTTTTTTAATCGCTTCCCAGTGCTTGAGGCGGAATGACAGGTCCCATTGCAGAGCGTCGGCAGATTTGCCAACGCCAGCGGTGCGGACAATCAGACCCATGCCGTCTGGCAATTGCAGCGAGGAGAGCGCTTCTTTCAGTTCGGTACGGTCGTCACCTTCGATGCGGCGGGAAATACCACCGGCACGCGGATTGTTCGGCATCAGAACCAGATAGCTACCGGCCAGGCTGATGAAGGTGGTCAAGGCAGCGCCTTTATTACCCCGTTCTTCTTTATCAACCTGAACGATGACTTCCTGGCCTTCACGCAGCACATCTTTGATGTTTGGGCGACCATGGGAAGAGTAATTGCTTGGGAAGTATTCGCGAGCGATTTCTTTTAGCGGAAGGAAACCATGTCGTTCAGCGCCGTAATCAACGAACGCGGCCTCGAGACTAGGTTCAATTCGAGTGATTTTGCCTTTGTAAATATTCGCTTTTTTCTGCTCATGGCCAGGGCTTTCAATATCCAGATCGTACAGCCGCTGTCCATCTACAAGGGCAACACGCAACTCTTCCTGCTGAGTTGCGTTAATCAACATTCTTTTCATCTTAACTTACTCGTTTTTTTTACATTATCGACAAAGCTGCGGGCAAAATAACCTCATGGCCAGGTTAAAACCGAAAACCCCGTGTCTTCTCGCAAAGCCGTCAACCTCACGGTTGTCGCCTGCATAGGGGCGCATTATCTCGGTAAGCCTGTATTTCTTTGTGAAACACAGCGCTTTTGACTCAGGGAATAGCCTCTGATGTATGTTGACAGATCTGATTCCATTTGCCGGCCAAGCTGCAACCCGCAGCCCGCTAATTGTTTGATTTCACATTACGTCTTACGCCATTGCTGCGTTTTTGTGCAACCAGACAAACTGTATAATTCCGCAATTCTCCTCGTTTCAAGGGGATCGGCACGGAAAGTTACAGCATTATTCCATTGCAAGTACCTTTATAGCAAGGTGACTTTGCGCTAACTGTGGCGGAAACCGCAAACGATCAACCTGGCTTGCTGCCTTATTGTTCGCTGGCGTTTCTTTCACAGTCTGAGAGACAGTTAAGCACATAAAAAGAGGTGGCGCTATTGACGCGCTCTATTTAGAATCCCGCCCCATGAAAACGAACATTCCCGCAGTACAATTAGTGACGATTTCTGACGATGAAGCCGGTCAGAGAATCGACAATTTTTTGCTTGCCCGCCTGAAAGGCGTGCCGAAGAGCATGATTTATCGCATCGTGCGCAAAGGCGAGGTGCGGGTCAATAAAGGCCGCATCAAGGCTGAATATAAACTGGCGGCGGGCGACGTGGTGCGCATTCCTCCGGTTCGGGTCGCCGAGCGTGAAGATGCGCCGGTTTCTGCCAAGCTGGATAAAGTTGCTGCCCTGGCGGATTGCATCCTTTATGAGGACGATCACCTGTTGCTACTCAACAAACCTTCGGGAACGGCGGTGCATGGCGGCAGTGGCCTGAGTTTTGGCGTGATCGAAGGATTGCGGGCATTACGTCCGGAAGCACGTTTTCTGGAGCTGGTGCACCGTCTGGATCGCGACACCTCCGGCGTGTTGATGGTGGCCAAGAAGCGTTCGGCGCTGCGTTCGCTGCACGAGCAGTTGCGCCTCAAGGGGATGCAGAAGGATTATCTGGCGTTGGTGCGCGGCGAGTGGCAGTCGCACTGCAAAGCGGTGCAGGCACCGTTGCTGAAGAATATTTTGCAGAGCGGGGAGCGCATTGTCCGCGTCAACAGCGAAGGCAAACCTTCGGAGACCCGCTTCAAGATCGAAGAGCGCTTTGAACATGCCACGCTGGTGAAGGCCAGCCCGATCACCGGGCGTACCCACCAGATTCGTGTGCATACCTTGCATGCTGGGCATCCGATCGCCTTTGATGACCGTTATGGTGACCGGGAGTTCGATCGCCAATTGGCGGGCACCGGCCTGAAACGCCTGTTCCTGCATGCGGCAGCGCTGCGCTTTGAACATCCTGCCACCGGCGAAACGATGCGCATCGAAGCGCCGATGGATGACGAACTGCGTCATTGCCTGCAGGTATTGCGCCAACGGACCGCTGCAGCCAAAAAATAAGCTTATACCAGCGGGTTGACCCCTTCAGCCCGCAACATTTCCAACAATGCGATCAGCGGTAGACCAATCAACGCATTCGGGTCGCGGCCCTCCAGCTTCTCAAACAGCGCAATCCCCAAACCTTCACTCTTGAAGCTGCCTGCGCAGTTGAGCGGCTGTTCCAGGCGTACATAGGTTTCGATTTCCACTTCGCTCAAGGCCCGGAAATGAACGTGGAAAGGTTCACACATCACCTGTAGGCGTTGGCTACGGCTATTATAGAGCGCCAAACCGGTATAGAAGGTCACCAGTTTGCCGCTGGCCTTACGCAACTGCTGGCGAGCGTTCTCTTCGCTATGGGGCTTACCGGTGATTTCTCCGGCGATCACGCAGACCTGGTCGGAACCGATAATCAGATAATCAGGATAGGCCATAGCCAGCGCCTGAGCCTTGGCCGCCGCCAGGCGCAGCACCAAAGCCTCGGCACTTTCACCGGGCAGCGGTGTTTCATCGGTTTGCGGTGCTGCACAAATAAAGGGCAGGTGCAGTTTCTCCAACAGTTGCTGGCGGTAGACTGACGTTGAGGCGAGTAAGAGTCTTTGCATAATTTTTTCCACAAACCATAGCGTAAATATGTCGCTCATCTTAAACTGTCGGCCGCTCTGGAAGCGAATATTGGTGAAAGGTGCCGTTTTAGGGCCTTTTTCTTTGACTCTATGACGTTACAAAGTTAATATGCGCGCCCTATGCAAAAGGTAAAATTACCCTTGACCATTGATGCGGTACGTACCGCTCAGAAACGCCTGGACTATGTTGGTTCCTATGCGCCTGAGCTGGTTACACGTGTTGCCGACTCCGTGGTCAGTGTGGACAGTGATGTCGAAGTGCAGTTGTCATTTGATATTGATAACCAGCGCCTCGCGGTGATAACAGGGCATGCGGACGTCGCGGTAACGCTGATGTGCCAACGCTGTGGTGTCCCGTTTGCGCATCAGGTCCACACAACATATTGTTTTAGCCCGGTCGTCAATGATGAGCAGGCTGAGGCATTACCGGAAGCGTACGAACCGATCGAAGTTGACGAGTTTGGCGAAGTCGATCTGTTGGCAATGATTGAAGATGAAATTATTCTTTCACTGCCTGTCGTTCCGGTACATGAATCTGAACACTGTGAAGTGTCCGAAGCGGACATGGTGTTTGGCAAACTGCCTCCTGAGGCGGAGAAACCAAATCCATTTGCCGTATTAGCCAGTTTAAAGCGTAAGTAATCGAGGAGTAAGGTCCATGGCCGTACAACAAAATAAACCAACCCGTTCCAAACGTGGCATGCGTCGTTCACACGATGCCCTGACCACCACCACCTTGTCTGTAGATGCGACTTCCGGTGAAACTCATCGTCGTCACCACATCACTGCCGACGGTTTCTACCGCGGTCGCAAGGTTATCGGCTAAGTCAGCGATACTTTGACTCGTCTAACCCTGGCGTTAGATGCAATGGGCGGGGATTTCGGTCCCTGCGTCACAGTGCCTGCTTCATTGCAGGCACTGGCCTCTAATTTACAGCTTCATCTCCTGTTAGTCGGCGATCCCGACGTCATCTCCCCGTTACTTGCCAAAGCCGATCCGTCTGTCCTGGAACGCTTGCAAGTCGTACCTGCCGAATCGGTTATTGCCGGTGACGCGAAGCCTTCACAAGCGATCCGGGCCAGCCGAGGTACCTCTATGCGCATTGCGCTGGAGTTGATTAAAAGCGGTGAGGCGCAGGCTTGTGTCAGTGCAGGGAATACCGGGGCGTTGATGGGGCTGGCCAAGCTGCTGATCAAACCGTTGGACGGCATTGAACGCCCGGCGTTGATGACCGTGATACCTAACCAACAGCGCGGTAAAACCGTGGTGCTGGATCTGGGGGCCAACGTAGAATGCGACAGCACGATGCTGGTGCAGTTCGCGGTCATGGGAGCAGTGATGGCGGAAGAGGTATTGGGTATCGCGCAGCCACGTGTGGCACTGCTCAATATCGGCGAAGAAGAAACCAAAGGACTGGATAATATCCGCGAAGCCTCCGCCGTACTTAAAAAAACGCAGGCAATCAACTATATTGGTTATCTGGAAGGCAACGACCTGCTCACCGGTAAAACCGATGTGATGGTCTGCGACGGCTTTGTCGGCAACGTCACTCTGAAAACCATGGAAGGTGTGATAAGACTGTTCTTGTCGCTACTCAAGTCATCCTCCGATGGGGGAAAACAGGCGTGGTGGTTAAAATTGTTGGGTCGTTGGTTACAAAAAAGGGTGGCAAGGCGTTTTGGTCATCTGAACCCCGACCAGTATAATGGTGCATGTCTGTTAGGATTGCGGGGAACCGTGATCAAGAGCCACGGCGCTGCAAACCAAAACGCGTTTGCGGTGGCAATCGAACAGGCTGTACAGGCGGTGCAGCGGCAAGTTCCGGACAGGATTGCTGCGCGCCTTGAAGCTGTATTACCCAAGAGTGACTGATCGTTCATGTATACAAAGATTCTCGGTACGGGGAGTTACTTACCCGCACAAGTGCGCACCAACGCTGACTTAGAAAAAATGGTGGATACGTCTGACGAGTGGATCGTGACTCGCACCGGTATTCGTGAACGTCGTATCGCTGCCCCGGATGAAACCGTGGCAACCATGAGCTTCCATGCCGCGTCTCACGCGCTGGAAATGGCGGGTGTGGCTAAAGAAGATATCGGCCTGATCGTGGTGGCGACCACCACCTCAAGCCATGCGTTCCCAAGTTCTGCCTGCCAGGTGCAGCAGATGCTGGGTATTCAGGACTGCGCGGCGTTTGACATCGCGGCGGCCTGTGCTGGCTTTACCTACGCCTTGAGCGTGGCCGATCAGTACGTCAAGAACGGCGCGGTAAAACATGCGCTGGTGATCGGCTCAGATGTGCTGTCGCGCACGCTCGATCCTGAAGATCGCGGCACGATCATCCTGTTTGGCGACGGTGCGGGCGCGGTAGTGCTGGGGGCTTCTGAGGAGCAGGGCATTATCTCCACCCACCTGCATGCCGATGGTCGCTATGGCAATCTGCTGGCGCTGCCGAATAAAGATCGTCAGAACCCGGATCAGCCTGCTTACGTCACCATGGCGGGTAATGAAGTGTTTAAAGTGGCAGTCACCGAACTGGCACATATCGTTGATGAAACGCTGAAGGCCAACGATCTTGACCGCAGTGAACTGGATTGGCTGGTTCCGCATCAGGCCAACCTGCGCATCATCAGCGCAACGGCAAAAAAACTGGGTATGGGGATGGAGAAAGTGGTAGTGACGCTCGATCGTCACGGAAACACTTCTGCCGCTTCGGTACCTGCGGCGCTCGACGAAGCCGTACGCGACGGGCGCATCCAGCGTGGTCAGTTGGTGTTGCTGGAAGCATTCGGCGGTGGCTTTACCTGGGGCTCGGCGCTGGTTCGTTTTTGATTCAACAGGAATAAAAAAATGACGCAAACTGCTTTTGTTTTTCCAGGCCAGGGTTCACAAACCGTTGGCATGTTGGCCGATTTGGCCGCACAGTTTCCCATTGTGGAACAAACTTTTAGCGACGCTTCAGCGGCTTTGGGTTACGATCTGTGGCAGTTGGTGCAGACTGGCCCGGCAGAAGAGCTGAATAAAACCTGGCAGACACAGCCAGCGTTGTTGGCGGCCTCCGTTGCCATCTTCCGTGTCTGGCAGCAGCAGGGCGGTAACATGCCTGTGATGATGGCCGGCCACAGCCTGGGTGAATACTCGGCGCTGGTGTGTGCCGGTGTGCTGGATTTTGCTGCGGCTATCCGTTTGGTCGAGTTGCGCGGCAAGCTGATGCAGGAAGCGGTACCGGAAGGTACCGGTGCCATGTACGCTATCATCGGTCTGGATAATGCCTCGATTGCCAAAGCCTGTGAGGAATCTGCTCAAGGCCAGGTAGTTTCACCGGTGAACTTCAACTCTCCGGGGCAGGTCGTTATCGCGGGCAACAAAGAAGCGGTTGAGCGTGCAGGTGCAGCTTGCAAGGCGGCCGGTGCCAAACGTGCGCTGCCGTTGCCGGTGAGCGTGCCTTCGCACTGCGCACTGATGAAACCGGCTGCCGATAAGCTGGCTGTAGCGCTGCAAGACATCACCTTCAACGCGCCGCTGGTTCCGGTAGTCAATAACGTTGATGTACGCGCAGAAACCGCGCCAGAAGCAATCCGCAGTGCGTTGGTTCGCCAGCTGTACAGCCCGGTGCGCTGGACGGAAAGCGTAGAATTTATGGCGGCAGAGGGGGTGACTCTGCTGCTGGAAGTGGGCCCAGGCAAAGTGCTGACCGGCCTGACCAAACGCATTGTCGACACTTTGACGGCGGCAGCGGTTAACGATACTGCCAGCCTGTCTGCGGCGTTGGAACAGTAAAAGAGGATAACCATGAGCTTCGAAGGGAAAATTGTCCTGGTCACCGGCGCAAGCCGCGGTATTGGCCGGGCTATTGCAGAGTTGTTTGTTGCACGTGGCGCCAAGGTTATCGGCACCGCTACCAGCGAGAGCGGTGCTGAAGCCATCAGCAGCTATCTGGGTGAGAACGGCAAAGGCTATATGCTGAACGTGGTTGATGCTCAATCTATCGACAACGTTTTGACCTCGATTCGTGCAGAATTTGGCGAAATCGACATTTTAGTGAATAATGCCGGGATTACGCGTGATAACCTGCTGATGCGAATGAAGGATGAGGAGTGGCAGGATATCCTGGACACCAATCTGACTTCCGTATTCCGTCTGTCAAAAGCGGTAATGCGAGCTATGATGAAAAAGCGGTTTGGCCGTATCATCTCTATCGGTTCCGTTGTTGGCACCATGGGGAATGCAGGGCAGGCTAACTACGCGGCGGCTAAAGCCGGTCTGATTGGTTTTAGTAAGTCTTTGGCACGTGAGATCGCTTCACGTGGCATTACGGTCAACGTCGTGGCTCCTGGCTTTATTGAGACGGACATGACACGGGCGTTGACAGAAGATCAACGCGCAGGCATTTTGACTCAGGTTCCGGCTAGCCGGCTTGGGGAAGCTAAAGAAATCGCCAGCGCTGTTGCATTTTTAGCCTCTGACGAGGCCAGCTACATCACCGGTGAAACGTTACATGTCAATGGCGGCATGTATATGATTTAAAAAATGCGAAAACTATTTGCGTTATTTGAGGTAAAAACCGCAAAATAGCGTAAAATCGTGGTTTGACCAGCCGGGATTTAGTTGCATCTTTTTCAACATTTTATACACTACGAAAACCATCGCGAAAGCGAGTTTTGATAGGAAATTTAAGAGTATGAGCACTATCGAAGAACGCGTTAAGAAAATCATTGTTGAGCAACTGGGTGTTAAGCAGGAAGAAGTATTGAACAACGCTTCTTTCGTTGAAGACCTGGGCGCTGATTCTCTTGACACCGTTGAGCTGGTAATGGCTCTGGAAGAAGAATTCGACACCGAAATTCCAGACGAAGAAGCTGAGAAAATCACTACTGTGCAAGCAGCTATTGATTTCATCAACGCTAGCCAGCAGTAAGCGAACATATCTAGGCGGTCACTCGACCGCCTAAGTTTTTTCTATCCCTAGCGTCATATTTTCCCTCCTTGGAGGACAAACGTGTCTAAGCGTCGAGTAGTTGTGACCGGACTGGGCATGTTGTCTCCTGTCGGCAATACGGTAGAGTCCACATGGAATGCTCTTCTTGCCGGTCAGAGTGGCATCAGCCTGATCGACCATTTCGATACTACTGCCTATGCAACGCGCTTTGCTGGCTTGGTAAAGAATTTTAACTGTGAAGATTTCATCTCGCGCAAAGATGCGCGCAAGATGGATGCCTTCATTCAATACGGCATCGTCGCCGGCATGCAAGCCATGCAGGATGCGGGGCTGGATATCAACGAGGCGAACGCCAATCGTATTGGTGCCGCTATCGGCTCTGGTATCGGCGGCCTGGGGTTGATTGAAGAGAACCATAGCTCACTGGTTAACGGTGGCCCACGGAAAATCAGTCCGTTTTTTGTGCCTTCGACCATTGTGAACATGATTGCCGGTCACCTGACCATTATGTACGGCATGCGTGGCCCAAGTATTTCCATCGCTACTGCCTGTACCTCAGGTGTCCATAACATTGGCCATGCCGCACGTATCATTGCTTACAATGATGCCGATGTGATGCTGGCCGGTGGCGCAGAAAAAGCCAGTACCCCTCTGGGTGTCGGCGGCTTTGGGGCGGCTCGTGCGCTCTCAACCCGCAATGACAACCCACAGGCCGCAAGCCGCCCCTGGGATAAAGACCGTGATGGTTTTGTCCTGGGCGATGGTGCGGGGATGATGGTGCTGGAAGAGTACGAACACGCAAAACAACGCGGTGCGAAAATTTACGCCGAAATTGTCGGGTTTGGTATGAGCAGCGATGCCTACCACATGACATCACCACCGGAAAACGGTGCTGGTGCCGCCTTGGCGATGGAAAACGCACTGCGTGATGCAGGTGTGACAACGTCACAGATTGGTTATATCAACGCGCATGGCACCTCGACGCCGGCCGGTGATAAGGCAGAAACCCAAGCGGTGAAATCCGTATTTGGCAGCGATGCCAACCGGGTGATGGTCAGCTCCACCAAATCGATGACCGGCCACCTGCTGGGGGCCGCTGGGGCGATTGAGTCGATCTTTACCGTGTTGGCTCTGCGCGATCAGGCGGTTCCACCTACCATCAATCTGGATAATCCGGATGAGGGTTGCGATCTGGATTTCGTACCACACGAAGCGCGCCAGACCAAAGATATGGAGTTCACGCTGTGTAACTCCTTCGGCTTCGGTGGCACTAATGGTTCGCTGATTTTCCGTCGCGTATAATTATTGCCAACTTAAGTTGATAAAGGCCCGGTGCATTTTGACCGGGCTTTTTTTATGGCTCCAGGCCGTTTATCGTAGTATGCGCCTGTTATGCTGTAGTGATAACACAGTGAGGAAACGCATGTACTGGATCAATGGACAACAACATGACGCCCTGGCAGCCAGCGATCGCGGTTTGCAGTTTGGCGACGGCTGCTTTACCACCGCCAGAGTAGTGGATGGCAACATCGATCTTTTCCCTTGGCATCTTGAGCGCATGCAGCAGGCGGCACAGAAGTTGCTGCTGCCTGCAGTGGACTGGGCGGCATTGGAACTTGAGATGCGCCATGCGGCAGGCTCTCTGTCCCTTGGCGTGGTCAAAGCGATACTGACCAGAGGCAGCGGCGGACGAGGTTACAGCCCGCGCGGCTGCGCTGCTCCTACACGGATCGTTTCACGCAGCACCTATCCCGCTCATTACCTGTCATGGCGTGAGGAAGGGATCAGCCTGACGCTCAGCCCGGTAGCGCTAGGGCGTAATCCATTGCTGGCTGGCCTGAAACACCTTAACCGCCTGGAGCAGGTGTTGATCCGCGCACATCTTGACCAGGCCGATGCCGATGAGGCGCTGGTGCTTGACACTGCGGGTATGCTGGTGGAATGCTGTGCGGCTAATTTGTTCTGGCGTAAAGGAAAAAGCGTCTTTACGCCAAATCTGGATCAGGCCGGTGTCGCCGGTGTGATGCGCCGCCGCGTGATTGAACTTCTGGCGGGCAGCGAGTATCTACTGCATTACGTCAGTGAACCGCTGGAGACGCTGGCCGATGCGGAGGAAGTGCTGATATGCAACGCGCTGATGCCGTTGCTGCCGGTGAATAGGGCACAATCATGGCGCTACCCTTCGCGCCAACTGTATGATTTTTTGCGACCACACTGTTAATGATGGCTGATCGATGAAGAGAAAAAAGCTCAAGATTGTTGTACTGCTGCTGCTCCTGGCGTTGGCTTCGCTGTATTGGGGGCATCAGCGGATTGAACGCTTTGCCGAGACTCCGCTGGCGATTGGGCAGGAAACCTACTTCAAACTGCCCGCAGGCACTGGCCGTGTGGCGCTGGAAGGGCTGCTGGTACGCGACAAGCTGATCCACAATGGCCGTTGGTTCCCGTGGTTACTGCGCCTGGAGCCGGAACTGGCCGAATTCAAGGCGGGTACCTACCGTTTAACCCCGGGGATGACGGTGCGCCAGATGCTGAAACTGTTGGCGAGCGGCAAAGAAGCCCAGTTCAGCGCGCGCTTTATCGAGGGGTTGCGTCTGAAAGATTGGCTGCAGGTGCTGCAAGAGTCCAAATACGTCAAACATACCCTGGCAGGTAAAAGCGAGGCGGAAATCGCCAAGGCACTGGGGCTGCCGGAAGGTGGCGTGCTGGAAGGCCGTTTGTATCCAGATACCTATCTCTATACGGCGGGAACCACCGATCAGGCATTGTTAAAGCGCTCGCAGTTGCGGATGTACAAGGCATTGCAGGACGTTTGGCATGCGCGAGACACCAGCTTGCCATACAAAACGCCGGAAGAGTTGCTGACGATGGCTTCGATCGTTGAGAAGGAGACGGCTGTAGCGGAGGAACGCACCAAGGTCGCTTCGGTGTTTATCAATCGCCTGCGTTTGGGCATGCGTTTGCAAACCGATCCTACGGTGATCTACGGCATGGGCGACAGTTACACCGGGAACATCACCCGTAAGGCTCTGGAGACGGCAACGCCCTATAACACCTATGTGATCAGTGGCCTGCCGCCAACGCCGATCGCCATGCCGAGCCGTGCTTCACTGGAAGCCGCTGCCAATCCGGCTAAAACCGATTATTTGTACTTTGTTGCCGACGGCAAGGGTGGCCATACGTTCACCACCAACCTGGCAAGCCATAATGCTGCGGTGCGTGTCTATCGGCAGGTACAAAAGGAAAAGAATGAAAAGTAACTTTGTAGTGATTGAAGGCTTGGAAGGTGCGGGTAAAACCACCGCGCGCAATACCGTGGTCAACGTGCTTAACGAGCAGGGTATTAATGACATTGTATTTACCCGTGAACCGGGTGGTACGCCACTGGCGGAGAAGCTGCGCGAGCTGTTTAAATGCGGCGCAGACGGCGATTTGCCGACCATCAAGGCGGAACTGCTGATGATATATGCCGCGCGGGTGCAACTGGTGGAAACCGTTATCCAACCGGCGTTGGCGCGGGGAGCCTGGGTAGTGGGCGATCGTCACGACCTTTCCGCGCAAGCCTATCAGGGCGGGGGCCGGGGAATCGATCCACACTTGATGAGTTCGCTGCGTGATACGGTATTGGGTGACTTCCGCCCCGACCTGACCCTTTATCTCGACTTGCCTCCGTCGGTAGGCCTGCAAAGGGCGCGTGCGCGCGGAGAGTTAGACCGTATTGAGCAAGAAGCGCTGCCGTTCTTTGAACGTACCCGCGCGCGCTATCTTGAACTGGCGGCGCAGGATGCGAGCATCGTTACCATAGATGCGGCACAAACGCTGGAACAGGTCACCGCCGATATTCGCCAGGTGGTTGTACAGTGGCTGCAACAGCAGGAAGGGGCGTAATGAACTGGTACCCGTGGCTTAACGCTCCCTATCGTCATTTGGTGGGGCAGTATGCGGCTGGGCGTGGCCATCACGCATTACTGCTGCATGCGGCGGTGGGCAACGGCGATGCTGAGCTACTCTATGCCCTTAGCCGTTGGCTGATCTGCCAAAAGCGCAATGGTGAAAAGAGCTGCGGTGAGTGTCACAGCTGCCGGTTGATGCTGGCAGGCAACCACCCGGACTACCACGTATTGGCCCCGGAAAAGGGCAAGAGTAGCTTGGGTATCGAACCTATCCGCCAGGTGATTGAGGTCCTCTATTCCCATGCCCAGCAGGGGGGAGCCAAGGTGGTGTGGCTATCGCAGGCAGAACTGTTGACCGAGGCCGCCGCCAACGCCTTGCTGAAAACCCTGGAAGAACCTCCGGCCAATACCTACTTCCTGCTAGGTTGCCGTGAGCCCTCACGCCTGCTGGCGACACTGCGTAGCCGCTGTTTCTACTGGCATCTGGCCAGCCCGGATGAACAGCTGAGTCTGCAATGGCTTAACCGCCAGGGCGCGGGCAATTCGGTCGATCGCCTGACCGCATTACGCTTGCATGACGGTGCTCCACTCGCAGCCGAACAGTTGCTGCAACCGAATCGCTGGCAACAGCGGGCCGCACTGTGCAACGCCTTGAACACCGCTCTGCCGCAGTGCGATATGTTGGCCCTGTTGCCGGCACTGAACCATGACGACGTGGCGGACCGGCTACACTGGCTATGCGCGTTGCTGATGGACGCGATGAAATACCAGCAGGGTGCCGCGAGCTATGCTCTGAACCAGGATCAATTGCCACTGGTCCAGCAATTGGCCAGCCGTTTGAGCAGCGTTTCGCTCCAGCAAATCATGCAGCAGTGGCTTAACTGCCGCCATCAGTTACTCAGCGTGGTCGGCGTTAATCGCGAGCTGTTGCTGACAGAACAGTTACTCGGTTGGGAGCAGATGCTCGGCGCTACCGGCTACTCACCCCCTCATTCGTTGTAAAAGAGTTAATTATCATGTTATTAGTAGATTCTCACTGCCACCTCGACAGCCTGGACTTCGCCACCTTGCACCACAGCGTGGACGATGCTCTGGTCAAAGCCAAAGCGCAGGATGTGGGCTTTGTACTGGCGGTTGCCACCACGCTGCCGGGTTACCAGGCGATGACCCAACTGATCGGTCAACGTAACGATGTCGCCTTCTCCTGCGGCGTTCATCCGTTGAATCTGGAGGGGGGCTACGATTATGCCGAACTGCGCAGTCTGGCTGCGGCAGAGCAGGTGGTTGCCCTGGGGGAAACCGGGCTGGATTACTTCTATCAGAAAGACAATATCCCGTTACAGCAAGAGTCGTTCCGCCAACATATTCGTATTGGCCGGGATCTCAACAAACCGGTGATTGTGCATACGCGTGACGCGCGTGACGATACCTTGGCCATTCTGCGTGAAGAGAACGCACAGGATTGCGGCGGCGTGCTGCATTGCTTCACCGAAGATTTGCCAACGGCGAAAGCCTTGCTCGATCTGGGCTTCTATATCTCGTTTTCCGGCATTGTCACTTTCCGTAACGCCGAGCCGCTGCGCGAGGTGGCCCGCTATGTGCCATTAGATCGTATGCTGGTGGAAACCGACTCGCCATACCTGGCGCCGGTGCCTCATCGCGGCAAAGAAAACCAACCCGCCTATGTGCGTGACGTCGCAGAATACCTGGCCGTATTGAAGGGCGTCAGTCTAGAAAACCTGGCGCAAGCGACCACCACCAACTTTTCACGTTTGTTTCACATCGAACTCTGAACCTTCGTCTAGGCTTAGCAAACCGCTGGCGATAATCTAATTCTTTTTAAGCTCGTAATTAATCCTCGAAACGGGTAATGTTCCCACCCGTTTCAGGGGATCGGTCGGGCAAATTTTCATCTTTCTTCGCAAAAAGTAGACGATTTTTGAAAAATGGCCGGTCAGATTCATCGAAACGTGACTGCCATCAAACATTGTTCAGGGTATTTATTTTACTCTGCGTAAAAATTAAAGGGGTGCTCAGACACCCTGAAAATGCAGGGGTTTTCTCTCCCCCCTCTGC
The DNA here is from genome assembly GCF_019968705.1 of Serratia sp. JSRIV004. Classification (NCBI taxonomy): domain Bacteria; kingdom Pseudomonadati; phylum Pseudomonadota; class Gammaproteobacteria; order Enterobacterales; family Yersiniaceae; genus Serratia; species Serratia sp. JSRIV004. The sequence goes on from NZ_CP074140.1 coordinate 2,632,273, forward strand.
AACGCGAAAATTCGCGAGAAGTAGCAAAGCACTATTACTCAGGAGCACACTCAACTATGTTCAAGAACGCATTTGCCAACCTGCAAAAAGTAGGTAAATCGCTGATGCTGCCGGTTTCCGTATTGCCTATCGCAGGTATTCTGCTGGGCGTGGGTTCCGCCAACTTTAGCTGGCTACCGCTGGTAGTCTCTCACGTGATGGCGGAAGCCGGCGGTTCCGTATTCGCCAATATGCCGTTGATCTTCGCTATCGGTGTTGCCCTGGGCTTCACTAACAACGACGGCGTTTCTGCATTGGCCGCGGTAGTGGCTTACGGCATCATGGTGAAAACCATGGCCGTGGTTGCGCCGCTGGTGCTGCATTTGCCAGCCGAAGAGATTGCGGCCAAACACCTGGCGGATACCGGTGTGCTCGGGGGGATTATCTCCGGTGCCATTGCTGCCTACATGTTTAACCGCTTCTTCCGCATTCAGTTGCCAGAATACCTGGGCTTCTTTGCCGGTAAGCGTTTTGTGCCGATCATCTCTGGTCTGGCCGCTATCATTCTGGGTGTGATCCTCTCCTTCATCTGGCCACCAATCGGTACGGCTATTCAGACCTTCTCCGAATGGGCGGCTTATCAGAACCCTGTGGTGGCATTCGGTATCTACGGTTTTGTTGAGCGTGCGCTGGTACCCTTTGGCCTGCACCACATCTGGAACGTTCCGTTCCAAATGCAGATTGGTGAATATACCAATGCGGCCGGTCAAGTGTTCCACGGCGACATTCCACGTTACATGGCGGGTGACCCAACTGCGGGTATGCTGTCTGGTGGCTTCCTGTTCAAAATGTATGGTCTGCCTGCTGCTGCGATTGCCATCTGGCACTCAGCCAAGCCGGAAAACCGTGCCAAAGTCGGCGGTATCATGATCTCCGCTGCGCTGACCTCGTTCCTGACCGGTATTACCGAGCCGATCGAGTTCTCCTTCATGTTCGTTGCGCCGATCCTGTACGTAATCCATGCGATCCTGGCCGGTCTGGCGTTCCCAATCTGTATTCTGTTGGGTATGCGTGACGGTACCAGCTTCTCACACGGCCTGATCGACTTCATCGTACTGAGCGGCAACAGCAGCAAAATCTGGCTGTTCCCAATCGTTGGTGTCATCTACGGTCTGGTGTACTACACCATCTTCCGCGTGCTGATTGCCAAACTGGATCTGAAAACCCCTGGCCGTGAAGACAATGCTTCCGAGCAGGTGGCTCAGGGCGGTTCTGAAATGTCTGCTGCGCTGGTTCAGGCATTCGGCGGTAAAGAAAACATCACCAACCTGGATGCCTGTATTACCCGTCTGCGCGTTAGCGTGGCCGACGTATCCAAGGTCGACCAGGCTGGTCTGAAGAAACTGGGTGCTGCCGGTGTAGTTGTGGCTGGCTCAGGTGTTCAGGCGATCTTTGGTACCAAATCCGACAACCTGAAAACCGATATGGATGAATACATCCGTAACAACTGATTCAGGTAGGGGAGTTAATGGGGAGGCTTAGGCCTCCCTTTTTTTATGGGTTGATTAACAACATGGGGAGGGGCGCTCATGGATCTCAGCTCAAACAACCAACAGGCGGGGCAAGCCCCGCCGTTGGGTTGCCTTACCTTGCGGATTCGTAAGCCATCATGGCCGCAACCTCCGTTTCTCCGCTACGAATGCGGATCTCACAGAGTCTTTTCCTGGTCATCCAGGTAAACACCAGTACGGTGATACAGAGAATAACCAGGGTCATTACTACTAATTTTTGCGGCATGATAGCCTCCTTGTCCTTGCCTTTCGGCGGGTAAGAGGCTACCTTTATGGTGTTCATGCATAAGAGTGGCCTCGGGTTGATTTACATCGATTCGGGGCTTTTCTCTTTCTATCCCTTGCTCATGCTCAGGACAAAAAGATCCAGAGCACCCGCGCGAATTTTACCCCTAATCCCGCCGGGTAATAAATCAGCGCTTTTTTACATAGAACAAGTAAGCTGAACCGGCTCTGTGCTCATCCTTGTTATTTATTGGTTTTTTACCCGTTTCTTGCGGTGACGAATTTCTATATAACTCATTGGTTTTTTTGCATCTGTTTTTCTTACCTATGCTATGGCGGCTGCGGGCTCTTTTGTGTGGGATGGCTTAACAAGATAGGGAGGGGCGCTCATGGATCTCAGCTCAAACAACCAACAGGCGGGGCAAGCCCCGCCGTTGGGTTGCTTTACCTTGCGGATTCGTAAGCCATCATGGCCGCAACCTCCGTTTCTCCGCTACGAATGCGGATCTCACAGAGTCTTTTCCTGGTCATCCAGGTAAACACCAGTACGGTGATACAGAGAATAACCAGGGCCATTACTACTAATTTTTGCGGCATGATAGCCTCCTTGTCCTTGCCTTTCGGCGGGTAAGAGGCTACCTTTATGGTGTTCATGCATAAGAGTGGCCTCGGGTTGATTTACATCGATTCGGGGCTTTTCTCTTTCTATCCCTTGCTCATGCTCAGGACAAAAAGATCCAGAGCACCCGCGCTAATTTTACCCCTAATCCCGCCGGGTAATAAATCAGCGCTTTGTTACATAGAACAAGTAAGCTGAACCGGCTCTGTGCTCATCCTTGTTATTTATTGGTTTTTTACCCGTTTCTTGCGGTGACGAATTTCTATATAACTCATTGGTTTTTGCACCTGTTTTTCTTACCTATGCTATGGCGGCTGCGGGCTCTTTTGTGTGGGATGGCTTAACAAGATAGGGAGGGGTGCTCATGGATCTCAGCTCAAACAACCAACAGGCGGGGCAAGCCCCGCCGTTGGGTTGCCTTACCTTGCGGATTCGTAAGCCATCATGGCCGCAACCTCCGTTTCTCCGCTACGAATGCGGATCTCACAGAGTCTTTTCCTGGTCATCCAGGTAAACACCAGTACGGTGATACAGAGAATAACCAGGGCCATTACTACTAATTTTTGCGGCATGATAGCCTCCTTGTCCTTGCCTTTCGGTGGGTAAGAGGCTACCTTTATGTTGTTGGAGCATAAGAGTGGCCTCGGGTTGATTTACATCGATTCGGGGCTTTTCTCTTTCTATCCCTTGCTCATGCTCAGGACAAAAAGATCCAGAGCACCCACGCGAATTTTACCCCTAATCCCGCCGGGTAATAAATCAGCGCTTTGGTACATAGAACAAGTAAGCTGAACGGGCTCAGTGTACACCCTGCTTAATTTGTTGGTTTTTTTCCCTGTTTATTGCGATGCTGATGGCTGTCCATCGATGCTGCAAGAGAGGGAAAAATGCCCAACCCATCCGTGCTCAAACCATCAACGTTGATCGGCAATCAAATCGAACTACGACCCTTGCAGCCAGAGCACCGTGAGGCAATGCTGAGCGCCGCTGCTGATGGCGAACTGTGGAACCTGAAGGTGACCGCAGTGCCCAGTGCCAGTACGATCGACAGTTATATCGCCACTGCCGTGGCGGGCCGTGATGCTGGTTCCATGCTGCCGTTTGTCATTGTTCAGCGGGATAGCGGATGCATTATCGGCAGCACCCGTTTCTGGAAAATCGACCGGGGTAATCGCAAAATGGAAATCGGCCACACCTGGCTGAGCCAATCGGTGCAGCGCACCGGCGTGAATACCGAAGCGAAATACCTGCTGCTCAACTATGCCTTTGAGATTTTACAGGCGGTACGGGTGCAGTTCACCACCGACGAACTGAACGACAGGTCACGCGCGGCAATTCTGCGGATTGGTGCCAAGCAGGAGGGGATTGTACGCCATGAGCGCATAATGCCCGACGGGCGCAAACGTAACTCGGTCAGGTTCAGCATTATCGATGATGAATGGTGTGAGGTGAAAGCCAGGCTGGAAGTTTTGCTGAAGCGCTAAACTCGAGGAGCAAACAGTGGCAAGATCTCAACGGGCGCAGCATGCAGCGCCCCTACAGCAGCCTTTCAACTCCGCGCTAAATTCCCCACGCCACCGTCGATCAGCAGTTCACTTCCCACCATGTAGCTGGACTCGTCAGACGCGAGAAATACGGCGGCTTTGGCCAATTCCAGCGCGGTCCCCATGCGGCCAATCGGCACCAGCGCGTGGATCTCTTCGCGCAACGCCTGTTCAGCCTGTGCCGGTAAACCCAGCTTGCCCAGTGCCGGAGTTGCCGTTGGGCCAGGGCTGAGGCCGTTGACGCGAATTCCGCGCGGATGCAACTCGGCTGAAAGTGAACGCGCCAAAGACAAAATCCCGGCTTTACTGGCGGCATAGACGCAGCTTTGCGCCAGGCCAATATGCGCGCTGACGGAACCACACAGGATCACCGAGGCAGGGTTGCCCAACAACGGCAACAGAGCCTGGATCAAAAACAGTGGGCCTTTGAGATTGGTGTTCATCAGTTGGTCATAACGCTGCTCATCCCATTCCTGCAACGGCAGGTGGGTGACATCACCGGCGTTGATATACAAGATATCCAACCGGGGCCAGCTTTTAGCCAACTGCGCGGCCAAAATCGGCTGTTGGCCGATATCCCCGGCGTCATTGTGCAACAGCACGACATCCCCTAGCATTTCGCCAGCCGCTGTTAACCCGCTTGCGCTGCGCCCGGTGATCGCCACGGTCGCTCCTTCGGCAATAAACTGCCGGGCCGTCTCCAGCCCGATGCCGCTGGTTCCCCCGGTAATCAACGCGTATTTACCTGCTAATCGTGACATAACCCTTCCTCTCGTTGGTCAGTTACGCCATTATTGGTCTGTCAGTACCTTTTGCATAGTAGGTACCATTTGGATACTAAAGGACAAGGTGGGATGCAATGGCGTCAACAGTGAAAGGGCAGGTTGAAAAAAATTATGCGTTACCGCCTGCGGGGGAGCCGTGCCCGATGGTGAGCTTCGTCAATTTGGTTTCGGGCAAATGGGCCATCCCAATCCTGTATCGCCTGATGGTGATCGACGGCCCGATACGCTTTAGCGAATTACAACGCGCGGTGGCGCCAATTGCGCAAAAAGAGCTGACGCGTCAGCTCCGCCAGTTTGAACAATGCGGTCTTGTCACTCGCCAGGTGTTTCCAGAGGTGCCACCACGGGTGGAGTACCAGATAACGCCGCTGGGTAAAACGTTGCGCCCCACGTTAGACTCGTTGGCTGCTTGGATGCGTGACCATGCGCCTCAGTTGATCGGTAGCCAATAACCGCCGGTAAACTAGTAAGGTTGTGTGATTCTCCATCATTCGATACGGAAAGTGCGCAATCGGGTTGATAGCAGTAGAATTTGTCACGATACTGCGTAAACCAATATTTTCGCTGAACAAGGAGTTCCAGATGGCCGAAGAAACGATTTTCAGTAAAATTATTCGCCGTGAAATCCCTGCCGATGTGGTCTACCAGGACGAACTGGTTACCGCATTTCGTGATATTTCCCCACAGGCACCGACCCATATCCTGATCGTGCCGAACGTGCTCATTCCAACGGTGAACGATGTGACCGTGGAACACGAGGCCGCATTAGGCCGTATGATCACCGTGGCGGCCAAAATTGCCGAGCAGGAAGGGATTGCCGAAGACGGTTACCGCTTGCTCATCAATTGCAATCGTCACGGCGGGCAGGAGGTCTATCATATTCATATGCATTTAGTGGGTGGGCGCGCTCTGGGCCCGTTGTTGTCACGTTAACCGAGGAAGACCATGCGCTATATTCACACGACGCGTTACTTGATGGCGCTGGTGCTCCCCGCCGCGATACTGATGGGCTGTAGCAGCCCGAAGGGCATCTCGGTCAATGAACGGCAAACGGTGGTGATGGATTCACCGGTACTGACGGCAGGTATTCTGGCGGATAACCCGTCTATTGCCGACGCGTCTGGCCGTCTGCGGGCCAGTTCGGTGCTCAGCAACACCCAGACGACGCCGGTGACCCTCCACTATCGTTTCTACTGGTATGACAAACAGGGGCTGGACATCCTGCCTTTTGAACAGCCGCGCACGGTCACCGTCGCTGCCAATTCAGACGCCGAGATTTATTCGTTGAATGGCAACCTTGATGCCAAGCGTGTACGTCTGTATTTATACTTATAAGTTTTGGGTTACGTTGGAGAAGGTAATGAAAAAGTTCCTATGGGTGGCGCTGGCCGCGTTGGTGTTAACCGGTTGTCCATCACGCCCGCCAGAGCCTACGGCACCGGTCACGGTAGAGCCACAGCCGCAACCAGAGCCTCAGCCTGAACCGTTGCCACCAACCACCGAGCCGGTGCCACAGCCGCCGAAGATCCAGCAGCTTGACTGGCTGGGCAGCGTGCAGCCGTTGGTCAATCAGATGCTGAAGGCCGATGGCGTCACGCCTGGCAGCGTATTGCTGTTGGACAGCGTGAAAAACAATACCAATGGCTCATTGAGCATCGGCAACGCTACCTCGGCGCTGCACCAGGCTTTGGCATCCAACAAGACCTTTGCCGTCGTGCCGGAAGCGCAGTTGGCGAGCGCCAAACAGACGCTGGGCCTGTCGGCGGAAGATAGCCTCGGGTCGCGCAGCAAGGCGATTGGCTTGGCACGCATCGTCAACGCGCAATACGTGTTGTATAGCGCCGTCAGTGGCGATGTGAAGTCACCGTCGATGGAAATGCAGCTGATGCTGGTGCAAACCGGTGAGATCGTCTGGTCAGGCAATGGCGACGTCAAATACTGAATCCCAGCTGCGGCGACTCTTGAGTAACAGACTGCCGGCGGTAAATACCGCCGGTTGTCATTTTAGCCTGGTACAAGGGTTGAGCGGCGAGAGCTGGCGGATCGACAGTGGCGATGTGCAACTGCTGGCCCGTCCGCAGACGCCGGAAAAACGCATGCTCGGCGTTAACCGTCGGCGTGAGGGGCAAGTGCTGAAGCGCGCTGGATTGGGCATAGGTCCAAAGGTGTGGTTACAGAGCCCTGAGTGGTTGATCGTCGAATGGCTTGCCGGTGAGAGCGTTGACGAAACGGCGTTTGCTTCCATGCTGGCCAACGGGGAGTTGGCAGCGCTGACCGCTCGGCTGCATAACCGAGGGTTGAGTGGTTACCGGCTGGATCTGCAACAGCAATTTACCCGCTATTGGCAGCAAATTGATCGCCGGCGGATCACTCCTGGTTGGCTGCGTTGGCAGCGCTATTTCATCAACGGCACCATGCCGCGCCCGTTGCAGTTGGCAACGCTGCACATGGATATTCATGCCGGCAATCTGCTGCGACAGACCGGGCAGCTCAGGCTGATCGACTGGGAGTATGCCGCCGATGGCGATATCGGCCTGGAGCTGGCGGCGATGTTTCGCTTCAATCAATTTTCCCCGGCTGTGCAACAACGCTTTTTGGAGCAATATCAACCCCACGGCTATGCCGATTTGCCGCAGTTGGCCTCACAGGTCCGGCGTTGGTTGCCGTGGGTGGATTATCTGATACTGATGTGGTGTGAAGTGCGCTGGCAGCAGTGTCAGGATGCGGAATTTTTGCGTTGGGGCGCAGCGTTATACCGGCGTTTTTGTTTATCATCGTCAAACTAATCATGAATACTGATGTGAGGTGGCCGTGGGCCCAGTAATGCTAGATGTCGTCGGCTATGAGCTGGACGCAGAAGAACGCGAGATTTTAAAACACCCGCTGGTAGGGGGCCTGATCTTGTTTACCCGCAACTTTGCCGATCCGCAGCAGTTGCGTGAGCTGGTTCGCCAGATCCGCGCGGCCTCGCATTCGCGACTGGTGGTGGCGGTTGATCAGGAAGGCGGGCGTGTGCAGCGCTTTCGCGAAGGTTTTACCCGCTTACCGGCGGCGCAGTCCTTTGCGGCGCTCAACGATGCTCAGGAAGGCGGGCGTCTGGCTCAGGAAGCTGGCTGGCTGATGGCCTCGGAAATGATTGCCCAGGATATCGATATCAGTTTTGCCCCGGTATTGGACATCGGCCACGCCAGTGCGGCAATTGGCGAACGTTCTTTCCATAGCGATCCGCAGCAGGCGTTAGTGATGGCCGAACGCTTTATCCAGGGGATGCACAGCGCCGGGATGAAAACCACCGGCAAGCATTTCCCAGGGCATGGCGCAGTCACGGCGGACTCGCATAAAGAAACTCCGCGCGATCCGCGGCCATTGGCCCAAATCCGCGAACATGATATGACTATTTTCCGCGATCTGATCCAACGCGGATTGCTGGATGCCATCATGCCAGCCCATGTTATCTATACTGAAGCAGACCCGCGCCCGGCCAGCGGCTCGCCTTACTGGCTGCAGCAAATCTTGCGTCAGGAGCTAGGCTTTGAGGGCGTGATCTTCTCTGACGATCTGTCGATGGAAGGGGCGGCGATCATGGGCAGCTATGCCGAGCGTGGCCAGGCGGCGCTGGATGCCGGTTGCGATATGATCCTGGTTTGTAATAATCGGGCAGGGGCGGTCAGCGTGTTAGATAACCTGTCCCCGGTCAAAGTAGAGAAATTGCAGCGGTTATATCATCGCGGTCAGTTCACCCGTCAGGAACTGCGCGATTCCGACCGTTGGCAAAAAGCGCATCATGCGCTGAGTCAATTGCATGAACGCTGGGAAGAGCATAAGCAACGCTCAGCGGGGTGAACGGCCAGGGCGCCGCATGAAGGCGGCGTTAATAATGGGGGCTGCCAGCGGCCCCCAGCTTGTTGCGAGGAACCACATGATTATCTATTTGCATGGCTTCGATTCCACCAGTCCCGGCAATCATGAAAAGATTATGCAGTTACAGTTCATCGATCCGGACGTGCGCTTTATCAGCTACAGCACCTTGCATCCGCGCCATGATATGCAGCATTTATTGAAAGAGGTGGACAAGGCGGTTCAGCAGGAAGGGGATGTCCATCCTCTGATCTGCGGCGTGGGTCTTGGGGGCTTTTGGGCCGAACGTATCGGTTTCTTGTGCGGTATCCGTCAGGTGATCTTCAACCCGAACCTGTATCCGGAAGAACATATGCACGGCAAGATCGACCGGCCGGAAGAGTATCGCGATATCGCCACCAAATGCGTGGATGATTTCCGTGAGAAGAACCGTGATCGCTGCCTGGTGGTGCTTTCTCGTCAGGACGAAGTGTTGGACAGCCAGCGTAGTGCCGAGTTGCTGCACAAGTATTATGAAATCGTCTGGGATGAACAGCAGAGTCACAAGTTTAAAAACATCTCGCCACACCTTCAGCGCATCAAGGCATTCAAGACGCTGGCGTAACAGTTTTATAACGCATGACCAAGCCGTAACTGCTGCTCCCTAAGGGCGGCAATTGCGGCTTTTTTGTTTTTATCGAGCCCGTTTTCGCCGGTGGGTAGCAAAGTGCAAAACTGTGATCTCACGCTAACTATTTGAATCACAATCCTCAAAAAAACCCTTCGTCCAGCCTTTAACCAAAAAACTTTGACGTACATCAATTTTGGTATGACCAAATAACCTCTCGTGTTATTCTGGCCCCAGATTGCAGGTTTAACTTAAGCGAACCCTATGTATTCTAAGGATATTATTTATTTACCCTTAGGCAACAATTGGTTCACATTCAGGGGGTCATTTTGACAACGCCAAAGAAGAAAATCGTTATTGTCGGCGGTGGTGCCGGTGGTCTGGAGCTGGCAACCAGCCTGGGCCATAAACTGGGTCGTAAGCATAAAGCGGAGATCACGCTAGTGGATCGCAACCACAGCCATCTGTGGAAGCCGTTGCTGCATGAAGTGGCTACCGGCTCTCTGGATGACGGTGTGGATGCGTTGAACTACCTGGCGCATGCGCGTAACCACTTCTTCAACTTCCAACTGGGTTCACTGGTCAACATTGACCGTGAAAATAAAACGTTGCAGTTGACGCAGATCTGCGATGAGCAGGGCTGCCAGCTGGTTCCCGCCCGCGAGTTGAGCTACGACATCCTGGTGATGGCGCTCGGCAGCACCTCGAACGACTTTGGCACCCCAGGGGTAAGAGATAACTGCATCTTCCTGGATAACCCGAATCAGGCGCACCGTTTCCATAACGAGATGTTGAACCTGTTCCTCAAGTTCTCTGCCAATCCGGAAGAGAAGGAGAGCGTGAATATCGCCATCGTGGGCGGTGGGGCTACCGGCGTTGAGCTGTCGGCAGAACTGCATAACGCGGTCAAACAGCTGCACAGCTACGGCTTTGAAGGGCTGGATAACAGCGCCTTGAAGGTTACCCTGGTTGAAGCCGGTGAGCGTATTCTGCCAGCGCTGCCGCCGCGTATTTCCGCAGCGGCGCACCAGGAACTGAACAAGCTTGGCGTACGGGTATTAACCAATACTATGGTGACCAGCGCCGATGAGCATGGCTTGAACACCAAAGGCGGCGAATTTATCAATGCCGATCTGATGGTGTGGGCAGCGGGCATCAAGGCACCGGACTTTATGAAAGAGATTGCCGGGCTGGAAACCAACCGCATCAATCAACTGGTGGTTGAGCCAACGCTGCAAACTACCCGCGATGCCAACATCTTTGCTATTGGTGACTGCGCGTCCTGCCCACGTGAAGGCGGCGGTTTTGTGCCACCACGGGCACAGTCTGCCCACCAGATGGCATCACGTTGCTATAGCAATATCCTGGCGATGATGCACGATCAGCCGATGAAGCCTTACGTTTATAAGGATCATGGTTCACTGGTCTCGCTTTCCCGCTTCAGCACCGTAGGTAGCCTGATGGGCAACCTGATGCGCGGTTCGATGATGGTCGAAGGGCGTATCGCCCGCGTGGTGTATATTTCGCTGTACCGTATGCACCAGGTAGCGCTGCACGGCTATACCAAAACCGGCCTGATGATGCTGGTGGGTGGTATCAACCGCGTGATCCGTCCGCGCTTGAAGATGCACTAATTTTTTTAACCCATTCGTTCGGTTGATGAAAACCCACGTAGGCTTGCCGCGTGGGTTTTTTATTGCCGTGAGATCAGTAGGTTGCCAGACTGCGCCCCTAAGAACGGAGTGTGCGACTTTCACCGCACTCAATTCACTGACATTTTAATACATTGTTCAATGGCATCGGGGAGCGAGTCACCACCTTGTTAAGAATTGACTAATCAAATATTGGGCTATAGTAACTGTGGCCGTACAGAGAAAGTATCGCCGTTGACATACTCTTTAAAGCCCACGATTAACTTCATAGTTCAAAAAACATGGTTGCTGTTTTTGAGCCATAAAATGTCACTTATAAAACAGGTGTTAAGATGATGAATAAAGTGTCACTCGCGATTGAAATTCAAAAAGACGCTTTTTCCAAACACAAGTTTTTCACTCATATCCGCAATGCAACACTTCCGCTTGAGGAACGACTTTCTTTTCTACCTGGCATGTCACATTTTATTATGAGTTTCGGAGACATAAATAAATATGTGCTACCTTTTGCTTCCCCTAAGAATGAACTTGAAGAAGCGATCAATAAACATGCGAAGGAGGACTCGAATCATTGGCCTTGGTACATAACTGACCTGCAACAGCTAGACATGAACAAAAGTCGTCCCTTCACCGAAACACTACAATACCTCTGGTCAGAGGAGCTTTCGGCAAGCCGAAAACTGACTTACGACCTCATAGAGTTAATAGCGGGTAAAGATGCCAAATCAAGATTGGTCATTATTGAAGTGATGGAGGCAACGGGAAACATCATGTTCACAACTCTGAATGAGATAACTAGTGGAACCAGTTTAAAACTAGAATTTTGTGGTTCCCTGCATGCAAGCCATGAATCAGGACACACAATGGGAGCTGATGATGAAATCATAACCCGGCTAATTTTCACTGAGGATGAATGTCAGTATTTTACATCACTCATTAATGATGGATTTAAAGCGTTTGTCCGCTTTATCGATCAGCTTTATGACGGTATCGAAGCAGCAAAATTTCGGTAAGGAATCGACACGTCTTTACCCATGTTCACCGTATACACTGCCGATTTTTCCAACACAGCGGTTTGATTCCGCACCCATGTCTCACGGTTTTCGATTCGTGAACAACGGGCATGGTTAAGATTCTTCTTAATTCATTGGTTTTGGACCGCTTTCATCGCATTTTGCTCACGGAGTCTTATTGCGAGGGTGAATTTCCTTGTGCAGACTTTAGGGCGTTTACAGACGGCGCGTCACGCACGCCGTAAACCGGGGGGATTGCCTATGATTGAGGCGAGCTTGCCCGGTGCATAATGCGTGGTAACACATTCAGGAGGATTTCCTGTGAACAAATCAATGTTAGCCGGTGTTGGGATTGGTATTGCAGCCGCTCTGGGAATTGCTGCCGTGGCCGGTCTGGACGTATTCACTCCCGGCCCACAATATGCGCAGGTTCTCGCCGCAACACCGATCAAAGAAACCATCAAAACCCCTCGGCAGGAGTGCCGGAACGTCACGGTGACCCATCGTGCGCCGGTCCAGGATGAAAACCGCATCGCTGGCTCCGTGCTGGGCGCGGTTGCTGGGGGGGTGATTGGTCACCAGTTTGGCGGTGGCCGTGGCCGTGATGTTGCGACCGTGGTAGGTGCGTTGGGTGGTGGCTACGCCGGTCACCAGGTGCAGGGGGCCTTGCAAGACAACGACACTACCACCAGCACGCAGCAGCGCTGCAAAACGGTGTATGACAAATCGCAGAAAATGCTGGGCTATGACGTGACTTACAAGATTGGCGACCAGCAGGGCAAAATCCGCATGGATCACGATCCAGGCACCCAGATCCCGCTGGATAGAAGTGGCCAGTTGGTGCTGACCAAGGTCTGATCTTCGGAGTTTACCCTCGGCCCAACCCTCTCCACAGGGAGAGGGAGCCGTTCTGGCGTCCTTATCAGGGAACGGCTTTCCCCTTAAAAGGGCGCTAGAACGGTGCAGTAATCAAACTGCCAAAGTATGTTCCCGGAACGCCGCCAGCAGCTCGCCGATAAACTTCAGTCGTTCGGCCCGGTCAGTGAGATCCAGCATAAACTTCAGCTTGGTTGGCCCATCCAGGCGGTAAACCTGCGGTTTGCTTTGCAGCAAGCCAATCAGATAACCCGGATCGACCCGGTTCTTCTCGCCAAACTCGATAAAGCCCCCGCGCTCGTTGCCTTCGATACGCTTGATCCCCAGTATCTGCGCCTGTTGACGCATCGCCGCGCTTTGCAGCAGGTTACGCGCTGCATCCGGCAGCAGGCCAAAGCGATCGATCAGCTCAACCTTCAGTTCTTCCAGTTCACCCTCATTTTTAGCGCTGGCAATGCGTTTATAGAAGGACAAACGGGTATTCACGTCAGGGATAAAGTCATCGGGCAGCAGCGCAGGCATGCGCAGTTCCACTTCCGTCTGATTACTGGTGAGATCTTCCAGCGAAGGCTCACGCCCGTTCTTCAGGGCGTCGACGGCGCTTTCCAACAGCTCCATATACAGCGAGAAGCCCACGGTGGTCATCTGGCCGCTTTGGTCTTCCCCCAGCAGTTCCCCAGCACCACGGATTTCCAAATCGTGGGTGGCGAGCGCGAACCCGGCCCCCAAATCTTCCAGCGAGGCAATCGCTTCCAACCGCTTGTGTGCGTCGGTGCTCATGACCTTCGGGTTTGGCGTTAACAGATAAGCATAGGCCTGATGGTGCGAACGCCCGACGCGGCCACGCAGCTGATGTAGCTGCGCCAGGCCAAAGCGGTCTGCCCGTTCGATAATGATGGTATTGGCGCTGGGGATATCGATACCGGTTTCAATAATGGTGGTACAGACCAGCACGTTGAAGCGCTGGTGGTGGAAATCGTTCATCACCCGTTCCAGATCGCGTTCCCGCATCTGGCCGTGGCCAATGGCAATCCGTGCTTCTGGCACCAGCTCCGCCAGGCGTTCGGCGGCCTTATCGATATTCTCGACGTCGTTATACAGGTAATACACCTGGCCGCCGCGCAGTACCTCACGCAAGATGGCCTCGCGCACCACCAGGCTATCGTACTCACGGACAAAGGTTTTCACTGCCAGACGGCGGGCCGGTGGGGTAGCAATGATCGACAGATCGCGCATGCCGCTCATGGCCATATTCAGGGTGCGTGGGATTGGCGTGGCGGTTAACGTCAGAATATCTACGTCTGCACGCATTGCCTTGATGCGCTCTTTGTGGCGTACCCCAAAGCGGTGTTCTTCATCAACTACCAACAGCCCCAGATCTTTCCAGCGCAGATCGCTCTGCAACAGCTTATGGGTGCCAATGAGGATATCGACCTTGCCCTCGGCCGCCTCTTCCAGGATCTGCTGCTGCTCTTTGGCGCTGCGAAAACGCGACATCATTTCGATGCGGATGGGCCAGGTGGCAAAGCGATCGCGGAAGTTGTCGAAGTGCTGCTGCGCCAGCAGGGTTGTCGGCACCAGTACCGCGACCTGCTTACCGTTTTCGACGGCCAGGAAGGCGGCACGCATCGCGACTTCGGTTTTACCAAAGCCAACGTCGCCGCAGACCAGACGATCCATCGCCAGTGGCTGGCACATATCGCTCAGCACCGCGTTGATGGCCTGTTCCTGATCTGGCGTGGTCTCAAACGGGAAGGTTTGGCAGAACAGTTGATACTGCTCACGATTATGTTTGAACGCAAAACCGCTCTTGGCGGCACGTTGGGCATAGATGTCCAACAGCTCGGCGGCCACGTCACGCACGCGTTCGGCGGCTTTCTGCCTGGCTCGCGACCAGACATCCCCGCCAAGCCGGTGCAGCGGGGCGTTCTCGTCGGCTCCTCCGGCATAGCGGCTGATCAGGTGCAGGGAAGAGACCGGCACGTACAGCTTGTCTTCACCGGCGTAGGAGAGGATCAGATATTCCGCCTTGATGCCCCCAGCTTCCAGCGTGGTCAGGCCAACGTAGCGGCCAACGCCGTGTTCCAGATGCACCACTGGCTGCCCTGGGTGCAGCTCTGCCAGGTTGCGGATCAGGGTATCGGTATTGATGGTGCGGCGATTATCCTGCCGACGACGGCTGACGCGCTCACCGAGCAGATCGCTTTCACAGATCAACGCCCGATCACGCAGCGTATCCAGGAAGCCACGCTCGGAGGCTCCGACCATCATGTAACGGCCCGATGCTTCGACCTCATCCAGATGATGGATCAGACTGGTACTCAGCTTGATGCGACCAAGCAGATCTTGCAGGGTTTCACGGCGGCCTTCACTCTCTACCGAGAAGACCACGCCACCGGTGAAGCTTTCAATAAAGCGTCGCAGATTATCCAGTGGGGCCTTCTGCTGGGCCTGGACGGCGAGATCCGGCAGGGTTTGATAGCCCAGGTTGGTGCAACCGGCTTTGGCAGGCAGCTCCTCGGTTTTCAACGCCATTCGCGGCCAGGCTTTCAGCTCGGCAAATAGCGCATCGACCCGCAGCCATAGGGTATCCGGGGCCAGCAGCGGCCGCATCGGATCGATCCGCCGGTTCTCATAGCGTTGATTGACATCGAGCCAGAAACGCTCGGCTGCTCCCTCCAGGTTGCCGGTGTTGACGAGCAGCGTATTGGCTGGCAGATAGCTGAACAGTGAGGGCAGAGGCTGGCTGAAGAACAGCGGTTGCCAGTATTCGATACCGGCAGGCCAGGTGCCTTTACTCACTTGCTGATAAATATGTTCGGCGTCGCGACGCACTTCAAACTGTTCACGCCACTGGCTACGGAACAGCTCAATGGCGGCCTTATCGGTCGGGAACTCGTGCGCTGGAAGCAGGTTGATGGCGTCCACTTCGCTCAACGTACGCTGGTTATCCACATCAAAGGTGCGCAGGCTGTCGATCTCGTCGTCGAAAAAGTCGATGCGATAAGGTTCTTCGCTACCCATGGGATACAGGTCAAGCAGCGCTCCGCGCGTAGCAAATTCGCCATGTTCCATCACTTGGTCGACGCTGCGATAACCGGCCTGTTCCAACTGTGCCCGCAGCAGATCCCGCGATAATCGTTGGCCCTTTTTCATCACCAACGCATGGCCATGCAGGAACTCATGCGGGCAGACGCGTTGCATCAGCGTATTCACCGGCAGAATGATGATGCCGCGTGCCATGGTCGGCAGATGATACAGGCTGGAAAGCCGCGCCGAGATGATTTCCTGGTGGGGCGAGAAGCTGTCGTATGGCAGCGTTTCCCAGTCCGAAAGGGTAGTCACCATCTGGTCGGTAAACTGCTGGATTTCGTCACGCAGCCGCAACGCATTTTGCATATCCGGGGCGATGAGCATCACCGGGCCGGGATGGCGTTCGGCGATTTCGGCGCATTCAACGGCACAGGCAGAACCGGTGAGCTGCCCTAGCTGGCGTAAATCGCCCGCGCGGTCAGGAAGAGAGTAACGGTAGGAGGATGCGGAGCTGCGGCTTTTATCAGAAATGCTCATTCAGTTATCTTTAATCAATGAATTGAATAACAGTTTTTGTGGTGTTCACCGTGGCACTTGACGCGTGAATACCACAAAATCCTGTTTACCTGGCGTTTGGCTAAAGCTGACTCGTTCTCCCTCACCCCAACCCTCTCCCCAAGGAGAGGGAGCTGGAACGGTGTTGCGGTTAGGTAACGGAGTATGGCTAAGGCACATTCGGTTCCCTCTCCCTTTGGGAGAGGGGGCTATAAAGTGGTTCAAGCCCATCACCTTTTACCTTGGTTATACTAGCCCAGCGGCGTATAAACTGACACCGGTAAAAGCGCGAGCAAGCTTCCTGTTGGCGGTAATTTAATCAATTCTGCGCCATGGCGAGGTACTGGCCGATTTTATCGACGTCCACGTTGCCACCGCTGACGATCACCCCGACTTTTTTGCCCCGCAAATCGATGACGTGATTCATCGCTGCAGCGGCAGCCAGGCAGCCGGTCGGTTCAACCACCATCTTCATCCGCTCCATAAAGAAACGCATTTGCTGGCACAGCTGTTGGTCGGTCACCGTCAGAATATCTTCCACATAGTGTTGAATGATCGGGAAGGTGAGATTGCCTACCTGCTGGGTCTGTGCGCCGTCGGCAATGGTTTTTGGTACCGGGATCCACACTTTTTCACCACTGCGGAATGCCTGTTGCACATCGTTGCCCGCTTCGGGTTCGACGCCAAATACCCGGCAGCCGGGCGACCAGTGATGTGCCGCAATGGCGCATCCAGAGAGCAGCCCGCCGCCACCGGTACAAACCAGCAAAATATCCAGCGGGCCAACTTCTTCGATCAACTCCTTAGCTGCGGTGCCTTGGCCTGCCATCACCTGCGGATAATCGTAAGGTGGGATCACCGTTAAGCCCTGTTCCGCCGCTAGCCGTTGGGTGATGGCTTCCCGGTCTTCGGTTTGCCGCTGATAGATCACCACGTTTGCACCGTAGCCACGGGTTGCCGCCAGCTTGGCGGCGGGGGCGTCATGTGGCATCACAATTGTGACGCTTACCCCAAGCTCACGGGCCGCCAACGCCATGGCCTGTGCATGGTTGCCGGATGAGAAGGCGATCACTCCGGCCTGGCGCTGAGCCGGAGTCAATTGGCTGATGGCGTTAAAGGCACCACGGAATTTAAAGGCCCCAATGCGCTGGAAATTCTCGCACTTGAAAAAGAGCTGGGCACCGGCGATCTCATCCGCCTGGCGGGAAGTCATTACTGGTGTGCGGATCGCGTGGTTTTGCAGGATTTCGGCCGCTTTGGCAATATCGGCGGCGGTGATGCAGTGGGACGTAACGGTCATGACTACCTCATGTGGTTGGCATTGATTCGTTCAGCCTATTAATTTGCCCGTTGTAAACGGATTGTCAAACGGTTAAGCGGCTGTCAGTCGAAACAACCGTGCCATCAGGAAGGTCAAAATCCGGCATTTTCTGTAAACCCGTGCAAACATGATGAATAAAACCGGCCGGGTGGTTCCATAAACCCGGTAGAGCCTTTATTATCCTTGATCACTTTGCTTAAGCTACGGCAACAAAACGGATTTCATGTATCAACCTGTCGCGTTATTTATTGGCCTGCGTTATATGCGTGGGCGAGCCTCAGACCGCTTTGGGCGGTTTGTTTCCTGGCTATCCACCATTGGCATTACGCTGGGGGTGATGGCGCTGGTGACGGTGCTTTCAGTGATGAATGGCTTCGAGAAAGATCTCGAAAACAACATCCTGGGGCTCATGCCGCAGGCGCTGATCACCAGCAAGCAGGGGTCTATCAACCCTGAACAGCTGCCAGCCTCTGCCGTGCAAAACCTGCATGGTGTCACCCGAGTCACTCCGCTGACTACCGGCGATGTGGTGCTGCAAAGCGCTCGCAGCGTGGCCGTTGGCGTCATGTTGGGGGTTGACCCGCAGCAGCCCGATCCGCTGACGCCTTATCTGGTCAACGTTAAACAGCAACAGCTGCAACCGGGTGAGTACAACCTGATTATCGGTGAACAGCTTGCCGGGCAGTTGGGCGTCAAGCGTGGCGATCAGCTGCGTCTGATGGTACCGAGCGCGAGCCAGTTTACCCCGATGGGCCGCATCCCAAGCCAACGTCTGTTCACCGTGATTGGCACTTTCCATGCCAATAGTGAAGTGGACGGCTATCAGCTGCTGGCGAACCAGCAAGATGCTTCACGTCTGATGCGCTACCCGGCGGGCAATATCACCGGCTGGCGTCTGTTCCTGCAACAGCCGTTGACGGTGGACACCCTTAGCCAGCAAACGCTGCCGGAAGGCACCCAGTGGAAAGACTGGCGCGAACGCAAGGGCGAGTTGTTCCAGGCGGTGCGCATGGAGAAAAACATGATGGGGCTGCTGCTTAGCCTGATCGTGGCGGTGGCGGCATTCAATATCATTACCTCGCTGGGCCTGTTGGTGATGGAGAAGCAGGGCGAAGTGGCCATTCTGCAAACCCTGGGCCTGACGCGGCGGCAGATCATGTCGGTCTTTATGGTGCAGGGGGCCAGCGCCGGGATTATCGGTTCGTTGCTGGGCACGCTGTTAGGCGTGCTGCTTGCCACCAATCTGAACAACCTGATGCCGATCCTTGGCGCGTTGATTGACGGGGCTTCTCTGCCGGTGGCGGTTGACCCTCTTCAGGTGACGATCATTGCCGTAGTGGCGATGGCGGTCTCGCTGTTATCCACGCTTTACCCTTCATGGCGCGCTGCCGCCGTACAACCCGCTGAGGCTTTACGTTATGAGTAACCATCCTTTATTGCAGTGTGAGCGCCTGTGTAAAACCTATCAGGAAGGCAACCTGCATACCGACGTGCTGCGCAATGTCAGTTTTGCCATGCAACCGGGCGAGATGATGGCGATCGTCGGTAGCTCGGGTTCCGGTAAAAGTACTTTGCTGCATCTGCTGGGGGGGCTGGATTCGCCCACTTCGGGTGAGGTGATTTACAAAGGGCAGTCGTTGAACAAGCTTTCTTCCACTGCCAAAGCCGAACTGCGCAACCGCCAGCTCGGCTTTATCTATCAGTTCCATCATCTGCTGCCAGATTTCACCGCGCTGGAAAACGCCGCGATGCCGCTGCTGATCGGTGGCACGAAACCGGCGCTGGCGAAGGAAAAGGCGCTGGAGATGCTGGCGGCCGTGGGCCTGGAAAAACGTAGCAAACATCGCCCGTCCGAGCTGTCCGGCGGTGAACGTCAGCGCGTGGCGATTGCCCGTGCGTTGGTGAATAATCCTTCACTGGTGTTGGCAGATGAGCCGACCGGCAACCTGGATAAGCGCACCGCAGACAGCATCTTCGATTTACTGGGCGAATTGAACGTACGCCAGGGAACCGCATTTTTGGTGGTCACCCACGATCTGCAACTCGCTAAACGCCTGAGCCGCCAGTTGGAAATGGCAGATGGCCATCTACAGGCACAATTGACCCTGATGGGGGCCGAGTAATGAGCGCTTCGCCACTTTCATTGCTGATGGCGCTGCGCTTCAGCCGTGGCCGGCGGCGCGGCGGCATGGTTTCGTTGATCTCGGTGATCTCCACCATCGGCATCGCGCTGGGCGTGGCGGTGCTGATCGTCGGGCTAAGCGCGATGAACGGCTTCGAACGTGAACTGCAGAACCGTATTCTGGCGGTGGTGCCGCACGGAGAGATCGAACCGGTCAAGCAACCGTTCACCGGCTGGCCGGAGATCCTGCAACGGGTCGAAAAGGTACCGGGCATTTTGGCTGCGGCACCCTATATCAACTTTACCGGGCTGATGGAAAATGGTGCTCAGCTACGCGCCGTGCAGGTAAAAGGGGTCGATCCTGCGCAGGAAAAACAGCTTAGCGCGCTGCCAAGTTATGTGCAGGGCGATGCCTGGGCCAATTTCAAAAGCGGTGAGCAGCAGGTGATCCTGGGCAAAGGGGTCGCCGACGCTCTGGGCGTGAAGCAGGGCTCTTACGTCACGGTGATGATCCCCAATAGCGATCCTGAGATGAAACTGTTGCAGCCGAAGCGTATTCGCCTGCATGTCACCGGTATTCTGCAACTTAGCGGTCAGCTCGATCACAGCTTGGCCATGGTGCCGTTGGCGGATGCCCAGCACTATCTGGATATGGGTGACAGTGTCACCGGGATTGCCATCAAGGTCAACGACGTGTTCGCCGCTAACAAGCTGGTGCGTGACGCCGGGGAAGTCGCCGATGCCACAGTCTATATCAAGAGCTGGATTGGCACTTACGGCTTTATGTATCGCGATATTCAAATGATCCGCGCCATCATGTATCTGGCGATGGTGCTGGTGATCGGCGTGGCCTGTTTCAACATCGTTTCCACCCTGGTGATGGCGGTGAAGGACAAGAGTGGCGACATTGCCGTGCTGCGTACGCTGGGAGCCAAAGACGGCTTTATCCGCGCCATCTTTGTCTGGTATGGCCTGTTGGCCGGGCTGGTAGGTAGCCTTAGCGGGGTAGTGGTTGGCGTGATTGCCTCGCTACAGTTGACCAATATCATGAAAGGCATCGAAAAGCTGATGGGCCACTCTTTCCTGTCTGGCGACATCTACTTTATCGATTTCCTGCCGTCCGAGCTGCACTGGCTGGATGTCGCTATCGTACTGGGTACGGCAATCGTGCTTAGCCTGCTGGCCAGTTGGTATCCGGCCAGACGTGCCAGCCGCATCGATCCGGCCCGCGTATTGAGCGGGCAGTAATAAAAACCTGGGGCCGGTAGCGGGCCCCATTTTTTTACCCTGAGGGCGAGTTATGTACTACGGTTTCGACATGGGCGGCACCAAGATTGAACTTGGGGTGTTCGACGCCAACCTGCAGCGTATCTGGCAAAAGCGGGTGCCGACGCCGCGTGACGACTACCGGCAACTGCTGGCGGTATTACGCGATCTTACCCTTGAGGCCGATGCCGTTTGTGGTACGCAGGGGCAGGTGGGTATAGGTATTCCAGGGTTGCCAAATGAAGATGGCACCTTGTTTACCGCCAACGTCCCGGCCGCGATGGGGCAGCCGCTGCCGCGCGATCTGAGCAAGCTGATTGGCCGCGAGGTCAAGGTCGATAACGACGCAAACTGCTTCACGCTCTCGGAAGCCTGGGACGAAGAGTTCCGCCATTACCCGACGGTGCTAGGCATTATCTTGGGTACCGGTGTTGGCGGTGGTTTGATCGTTAATGGTAAAGTGATCTCTGGGCGTAACTTCATCACCGGAGAGTTTGGCCACTTCCGTTTGCCGGTGGATGCGCTGGAGGTGCTCGGGCGTGATATTCCTCGCGTTCCCTGTGGCTGCGGCCATGACGGTTGCATCGAGAATTACATCTCGGGCCGCGGATTTGAGTGGATGTATGCGCATTTTTATCAACAACGGTTGCCAGCGCAGCAAATCATTGCGCATTATCAGGCCGGTGAGCCACAGGCCGTGGCGCACGTAGAACGATTTCTGGATGTCCTGGCCATTTGCCTGGGCAACCTGCTGACCATCATCGACCCCCACCTGGTGGTGATTGGCGGCGGCTTATCGAATTTTGCCGCAATTTATCAGGCGGTGCCCCAGCGTTTGCCAGCCCATTTGTTACGGGTAGCCAAACTGCCACGCATCGAGAAGGCACGCTATGGCGATGCTGGCGGTGTTCGTGGGGCAGCGTTCCTCAATTTGGTGGAAAGTCATAAATAAGGAGAGTTCATGCACACTCGCCATCGGTTGTGTCAGTTTCGCAAGAGTAAGCATGTGCGGCATCAGCGTTTTCGCTCGCGGATATTCCAACGCGATACCATGGCGGCGGCAGAGCTGAAAAAGCCGTTTGTCGTGGTGCTGACGGGAGCAGGGATCTCTGCCGAGTCTGGCATCCGTACTTTCCGCGCTGCCGATGGGCTGTGGGAAGAGCACAAGGTGGAAGATGTCGCCACCCTGGACGGTTATCAGCGCGATCCGGCCTTGGTGCAGGAGTTTTATAATGCGCGCCGCCGGCAGCTGCAGCAGTCGGATATCGGCCCTAATGCGGCTCATCGTGCGCTGGCCGATTTGGAAGAGTGGCTGGGGGAGGAGAACTTCCTGCTGGTTACGCAGAATATCGACAACCTGCACGAGCGTGCCGGTAGCAAGCAGGTGCTGCATATGCATGGCGAGCTGCTGAAAGTACGCTGCACCAGTTCTGGGCAGGTGGTGGAGTGGTTGGGAGACCTGAGCGTGGATGAACGCTGCCACTGCTGCCAGTTCCCTGCGCCTCTGCGGCCTCACGTGGTGTGGTTTGGTGAAATGCCGTTGGGGATGGATGAGATTTACGCCGCGTTGGCCAAGGCCGATTTCTTTATCGCGATTGGCACCTCTGGCAATGTTTACCCGGCGGCAGGCTTTGTTCACGAGGCACGGTTGGGCGGGGCTTATACCATGGAGCTGAATCTGGAGCCGAGCCTGGTGGAAAGCCAGTTCGAAGAGAAGCATTACGGCCCGGCCAGCGAGGTGGTGCCACGCTTTGTGCACAAGTTCCTGATGGGCAAGGTCGAGCGGGCGGATAAGCCTTAATCGAGCGTCGGGTTAAAAGGTGTGGGGAAATTCAATATGTTCTCCACACCTTAATCTAGGTCAGCGTCCAGCTTTTAGCTGCTGGAAGTAGGTCTCATACAGCGTACTGGTATCACCCACATCGTTTTGCCACTCACCGTTCTCAATCACCGCATCATCCGGATACAGCGACTTGTCGTTGGCGATCTCTTTAGGTAGCAGCTTTCTCGCGGCCAGATTGGGGGTAGGGTAACCGATGGTTTCCGCCACCTGCACCGCGATCTCTGGGCGCAGCAGGAAGTCGATCAGCTTCAATGCACCCTCGACGTTCTTGGCGTTAGCCGGAATGGCCAGGCTATCCATCCAGAAAATGCCGCCTTCTTTCGGCCAGACGATCTCCAATGGAGTACCGGCCTGGCGCGCGACATAGGCCGAACCGTTCCATACCATGCCCAGATCGACTTCGCCTTCCATATACGGATTACCCGGATTATCGGAGTTGAACGCCAGCACGTTTGGCATCAGTTTCTTGAGCTCGTTATAGGCAGCCTCGATCTGTTTGGGATCGGTGGTATTGCCTGAATATCCCAGTTTGCTTAGCGCGACCTGGAACACTTCACGTGCATCATCGGTGAGCAGCACGCGGCCTTTGTATTCCGGTTTCCACAGATCGGCCCAGGCGGTTATGGTGTTGGCATCAATGGCATCCGTATTGACGCCAATGGCGGTGGCGCCCCAGATATAGGGAATGGAGTAATCGTTGTTGGGATCGAACGGCTTGTGCAACAGGTTGGGATCGAGATCGTTAAAGTGGCTGAGTTTGCTTTTGTCGATCTTTTGCAGCATCCCTTCCTTGCTCATCTTGGCGATGAAATAGGTGGAGGGTACCACCAGATCGTACGCGCCATCCTGGTAGGTTTTCAGCTTGGCATACATGCTTTCGTTGGATTCATAGGTGGAGTAAATCACCTTGATACCGGTTTCTTTGGTGAACTGTTCCAGCAGACCCGGCGGGACATACTCGGTCCAGTTGTAGAAATAGAGCGTTTTGCCGTCGTCCGCGGCGTTTGCTGAGCCAAGGCTCAGTGCCATCATCCCGGCTGCGAGCAGATGTGACCACTTTTTCATGGTGCGGATCCTTTAGCAGTGCATGTTTTTACAGTATAGCGTGATGCGCCATACCCCAGAGAGCGGCCATTATAAGTGGCGTACCCAACGGGGTAAAGACGCTTATCCCATTGGCAAATCAGTGTTTTTGCCGATCGCGCAGCAGCAGTTGGCTGGTGAGCACCAGCGCTAGCGATAACACCAGCAGAATGGTCGCCAGGGCGTTCACTTCAGGAGATACGCCGACCTTGACCATCGAATAGATCTTCAAGGGCAAAATCTCGTAGCTCGGCCCGGTCACGAACGAAGAGACCACGACATCATCCATCGACAGCGTGAAGCTTAGCAACCAACTGGCGGCGACAGCGGGCATCGCCAGCGGCAGGATGATTTTGCGCAGGATCACCATTTCGCTGGCACCCAGATCGCGTGCGGCTTCCAGCATCTTGACGTCAAAGCCCTTCAGACGCGCATAGACGGTGACCACTACAAAGGGCAGGCAGAAGGTGATATGCGAAAATAACAGCGACCAGAAGCCCAACGAGACGCCTAGCAGCATAAACAGCACCAGCAGCGAGATGGCCATGACGATATCCGGCGACATCATCACCACAAACAGCATGCCACCGACGAAGGGTTTCCCACGAAAACGATAGCGATACAATGCCACCGCCGCCAAAGAGCCGATCATGGTAGCAAAGCTGGCGGACAGCACCGCCATGGTCAGTGAATGCCCAGCGGCCTGCAACAGGCTGTCGTTGTTCATCAACATGCTGTACCAGTGGGTGGTAAAACCCCGCCAGTTGATGCCAAAGCGCGAGGTGTTAAACGAGTTAACGATCAGGATCACGATGGGAATATAGAGATAGGCGTAAATCAGGCTCATAAAGCCACCGCGCAACAGGCGTCCGATCATTCCAGCTCCCCCTTTTTGTTCAGCAGCTTGGCGGCTCGGTAATAGATCCACAGCATCAGCCCCATCACCAGCGTCAGGCAAATGCTGGTGGCGGCACCAAACGGCCAGTCACGGATATTCAGGAACTGGCTCTTGATGACGTTACCGATCAGCAGGTTTTTGGCTCCGCCCATCAGGTCGGCCACGTAGAACAGCCCCATAGCGGGCAGCAGTACCAATAGGCAACCGGCGATAATGCCTGGCATGGTCAGCGGAATGATGATGCGGATAAAGGTTTGCAGCTTGCTGGCCCCGAGATCGCGGGCCGCCTCCAGACAGGATTTATCCAGCTTTTCCAGGCTGGAGTAGAGCGGCATCACCATAAACGGCAGCAAGATGTAGACCAGCCCCAGCACCACGGCGCCAGAGGTATACATGATGCGTAACGGCGTATCGATGATCCCGGCCCACATCAGGAACTCGTTCAGATAGCCGCGGGTGCTGAGAAACAGCTTCAGGCCATAGATACGGATCAGCGAGTTGGTCCAGAAGGGCACAATCAGCAGGAACAGCAGCAGCGGACGCACCCTTTGCGGCAGGCGAGCCAGAATAAAGGCAAAAGGATAACCCAGCAGCAGGCAGCACAAGGTGGCGATCGCCGCCATGTTCAGCGAGTGCAGCATCACCTGGCCGTATAGGGGATCAAACAGCCGGGTATAATTATCCAGAGTGAACACCATCTGCACCAGATTGGCATCGTCACGGGTGAGGAAACTGGTACCGATGATCATCAGGTTCGGTAGAAAAACAAACAGCACCAGCCAGCCGACGGTGCCGATGATCACCAGGTTTTGCAGCAAATTACGCGATTTCTTCATCGGCCAGCACTACCTCCCAGCTTGCAACCCAGGTTATCGCCATCTTCTGGTTTAACGAGTGGTCAAAGTCAGGGTCGTCTTCATTGAAGAACTCGCTGACCATCACCATCTTACCGTTTTCCAGTTCAACCACCGATTCCAGCGTCATGCCTTTATAGTTGCGTTCGCGCACGTAGCCGATCAGGCCATCTATCTGCTCGCTGTCGTTCACCTCTTCGACGCGCAGATCTTCCGGGCGCAGCAGAACCTTCAGGGATTGCCCTGGCTCGACCGGGAGATCGGCGTAGATATCACATTCGCGGCCTTCCACACGAGCGCGCACCCGCTGCGGATCGATACGATGTAGCACTACCGCGTCAAAGATATTGATCTCACCGATAAAGCTGGCGACAAACAGGTTCTTGGGTTCCTCGTAGATTTCCCGTGGAGTGCCGTCCTGTTCTATTCGCCCGTCGCGCATCACTACAATCCGATCGGACATGGTCAGCGCCTCTTCCTGATCATGCGTGACGAACACAAAGGTGATGCCCAATTGGCGCTGTAGCGCCTTCAACTCGTTCTGCATCTGCTTGCGCAGCTTGTAGTCCAGTGCCGAAAGCGACTCGTCGAGCAGTAACAGTTTAGGTTTATTCACCACGGCCCGGGCAATCGCGACCCGTTGCTGTTGCCCACCAGACAGCTGATGCGGGCGGCGCTGAGCGAACTCGTCCAATTGCACCATGCGCAGGGCTTCCTCCACGCGCGGCGTTAGCTCTGCCTCTGGGGTTTTCTGCATGCGCAGGCCAAAGGCGACATTTTCAAACACGGTCATATGGGGGAACAGGGCATAGCTTTGAAACACGGTGTTAACGTGCCGATGCTCGGCCGGAATAGCGGTGATATCTTGCCCGTCGAGCACGATCTGCCCGTGGTCGGCATTTTCCAACCCGGCAATCAACCGCAGCACGGTAGTTTTCCCGCAGCCGGAAGGGCCAAGCAGGGTCAGGAATTCACCATCGTTAATCTTTAGGTTGAGATCGCGGATGATCTCTTTGCCGTCAAAGCTTTTACTCAGGGCGTTCAGTGTAACCAAAGAGGATTGTTCAGTCATTTTAGTGTCTCTATCCCGTACGGTGGTGCAGATAGAACCGTCGCTGGAAAAGACTGCGCGAGCTTACGGGAGTGACCCGTCAGGTACTGAAGCTCAAAGCCAGCGGCGCCGATCAAAAATTTAAGAGGGCGCATAATAGACGCTGAATCCGGTAATTGAAAGCCAAACCGCCTATAAGTCATGCCCGTTGGCCGATTTTTGCGTCGGTAGTTACCCTATTAAACCATCACTTGCTTTAATGATTTGTGTTAAATCTGATTATTAATGACCTGTCTCAATATTTGATCCGGATCGGTTCCGCATAATGAAACGCGAAATTCTGAGGGCGGAACCATGGATAAACTACTAGATCGCTTTTTTAACTACGTCTCATTTGACACACAGGCTAAAGCGAACGTCAAACATGTGCCTAGTACCGAAGGGCAACTGAAGCTGGCGCGTGCGTTGCAACAGGAAATGATTGGGCTGGGGTTTGAACGGGTATCGCTAAGCGAACATGGCTGCGTGATGGGCACGCTGCCTGGCAATGTGAGCTGGCCAGTGCCGGCCATTGGCTTTATTTCTCACCTTGATACCTCACCCGATTTTTCGGGTAAGCATGTGACACCGCAGATAGTGGAAAACTATCGCGGCGGTGACATTGCCTTGGGCATCGGTGATGAAGTGTTATCGCCGGTGATGTTCCCGATCTTGCATCAGATGCTGGGGCAAACGCTGATCACCACCGACGGCAAAACGCTGTTGGGGGCCGACGATAAAGCCGGGATTGCCGAGATCTTGACCGCGATGGTGCGGCTAAAGCAGCAAAAAATTCCTCACGGCGATATCCGCGTGGCGTTCACGCCGGATGAAGAGGTGGGCAAAGGGGCGCATTTCTTTGATGTTGCTGCGTTCGATGCCGAGTGGGCCTACACCGTCGATGGTGGTGGGGTGGGCGAACTGGAGTGTGAAAACTTCAATGCAGCGGCGGTGACGGTCAAAATCGTCGGCAATAACGTCCATCCAGGCAGTGCCAAAGGGGTGATGGTGAACGCGCTGTCGCTGGCAACCCGTTTCCAACAGGAGCTACCGGCCGAGGAAACACCGGAGCACACCGAGGGGTATCAGGGTTTTTACCATCTCAACAGCATCAAGGGGAACGTTGAACGTGCCGAGATGCACTACATCTTGCGGGATTTTGAGCGTGAAGGCTTTGAGGCTCGCAAGCGCAAGATGATTGAAGTCGCGCAAAAGGTTGGTCGTGGGTTACCACGGGATTGCTACATTGAGGTGGCGATCGAAGATAATTACTACAACATGCGTGAGCAGGTGGCCGAGCATCCTCATGTGATCGAGCTGGCACAGCAGGCGATGCGGGACTGCGATATTGAGCCGGTGATGAAGCCGATCCGCGGTGGTACCGATGGCGCGCAGCTATCCTTCAAGGGGCTGCCTTGTCCAAACCTGTTTACCGGTGGCTATAACTTCCATGGCAAGCATGAGTTTATTACGCTGGAAGGGATGGAGCAGGCGGTTGCGGTGATCATGCGCATTGCCACTCTGAGTGCCGAGCGCGCTAAACGGTAGTTTTTTGCGTTAATAGATTGAGTGAGGGGCCAGTTTGCCCCTCACTCATTATGATTAGTCGTTAAAATACCAGTAACCGCTGTTAATCAACGCCGTTAGCAGGGCCAGGAACGATGGGTCGTCCACCGCGTCGCCCAGCAAGGCGGCATCAACGCTGGCGTGCTGGCACAGGGCATCGGCGGCTTGCAGATGTTCGGTGTCGATTAGCTCACCGTTGACAAAGCATTGGTCGCCAACGCGCAGCACGCGCAACCCACCCAGACGTTGTAATGGCTCACCCTGTTGCAGCAGCTCATAGATTTCACCGGCCTGATAAGGCGGCTCTGGCGGCGCGATGTCCAGCTCGTGACGCGACTGCGAAATAAACTCGCCAAACCAGTTCTGGAAGTGCTCCGGTTGCTGCACCAGCTCCAGGATCATCCCACGCAGTGCATCGACCTCATGGGGGAGAACCATCGCCGGGTGATCGCGCAGCGCGATATCCGGATCGGTGTAACGCTTGCTGCCCAACTCGCGCGCTAGCACGTAGTCTGCATAGCCACTCACCATTTCACGGCCATTCGGCGCACGGAAACCGACGGAATAGTTGAGCGAATTTTCCAGCGAGTAGCCTTCATGAGGGAATCCCGGTGGGATATACAGAATATCGCCAGGCTCCATCTCTTCGTCAATGATGGCGTCAAACGGCTCAACCTGTAACAGGTCCGGGTGCGGGCAGTGCTGCTTCATCGGCACTTTTTCGCCCACGCGCCAACGGCGGCGGCCAGTACCCTGGATGATGAACACGTCGTATTGATCGAGATGTGGGCCAACGCCGCCGCCCGGCACCGAGAACGAAATCATCAGATCGTCCATGCGCCAGTCTGGCAGCTTACGGAACGGTTGCATCAGCGCACTGGAAGGCTGATGCCAGTGATCTACGGCCTGCACCAGCAATGACCAGTTGTTCTCGCCCAGATGGTCGAAACTTTCAAACGGGCCGTGGCCAACCTGCCAGCGACCTTCCTGATGGCTCACCAGGCGGCTGTCCACCTCGTTTTCCATAGCCAACCCGGCCAGCTCATCCGGGGAAATCGGATCGATAAAGTTGTTAAAACCACGCTTGATAATTACCGGACGCTTTTGCCAATAGCGTTGCAAAAAGTCGTTCCAGTCGAGATCTAATTGGTAATCCATGTTCTATTCCAGGATAGAGTGAGCCTGCAGGGATTATAACGGAAGTTAGGCCCCGTGGATCGGGGCCTGAGCGAGAGAATTTAATCGTGATGGTGGGAGTCGTGCTGGCGGGAGAAGGTGACCTCCATCCGTGCTCCACCCAGCGGGCTGTCGCTGATGGTAATTTGGCCGTCATATTGCTCGATGATCTCGGCGGCGACCGACAGGCCAATCCCCTGGCCGGGGCGCAGAGTATCGACGCGTTGGCCGCGTTGGAAGATCAGCTCACGCTTGCTTTCGGGGATGCCGGGGCCGTCGTCATCAATGACGATCGTCAGGTATTTGTCCGAGTGCAGCGAGGTGATCTCCACAAACTCCAGGCAATATTTACAGGCGTTCTCCAGCACGTTGCCCATCACCTCCATAAAGTCGTTTTTCTCGCCCATAAAGGTGACTTCTGGTGAGATATCGAGGGTGATGACTACCCCTTTACGCTGATAGACCTTGTTCAGTGCCACGCTCAGGCTGTCGAGCAGGGCAGAAACCGAATGGATCTCGCGGGTCAGCACGGTTTGACCAGAGTTGATGCTGGCCCGATGCAGGTAATAACCAATCTGTTGCGAGATACGGCTAATCTGCTCGAGCATGATCGGCTCGACCTCTTCGATGGTGGTCTGCTTGCTGGAACGCAGCGAGCGCAGGGTGGTCTGCAATACCGCCAGCGGGGTTTTCAGGCTGTGGGTGAGATCGGACAGCGTAGTACGGTATTTGGTGTAGCGCTGGCGCTCGTTGCGCACCAGGATATTCAGGTTCCGTACCAAGCCACGTAGTTCACTGGGGGGATTTTCATCCAGTTGCTCGCGCTCGCCGTTTTCCAATTCACCCACCTGGGTTATCAGCGCCTTGATCGGCCGCAAACTCCAATACGCAGCTAGCCAGAGCAGAGGTACGACCAGTAGCAGATTGGCCAGCAGAACGTAGCTGAACCATTCCCACACCACGTCCGAGCGTTGCAGCTCCTGCGGAATGCTGTCGACCACCACGATGCTCAAGGCGGGCAGGCGTGGGGTGGCGGCATAGGTATTGACGGCCACCGAGTGGGTTAACGCCTCATGGTCGGTATCGTCATAGTCTTTCAGCTGATCCTGGGCTTTGGGATTGTCGCCCAGCACTTCGCTACTGATGCGGGTGTCCGTGTCTATCTCATAGAAACCGGACTCTTCCAGCCACTCTTTCTGGATCCGTTTTTCCAGCTCCGGCACCGAGCGCTGGCTCCACAACAGGTTGCCTTTTTCGTCGTAGATAAACACCAGCGTTGGGGAGTTGAGATCGAGATCGGGCGGGATGGCAATGGTCAACTTCTGGTCTTTCCACTGCGCCAGGCTGAAGAACAGGTTGCTCTCACCGCGCAGCAGGCGGAAGGCGGTTTTATCAAAGCTGACGATATAGCCGACGACCGCAACCAGCCCGTAGGACAGCGACAGCGCCAGGATCACCCCGGCGGTGGCCATCAGAAAGCGGGCGCGCAGTGAGAAGGGCTTTTTATCTCTGTTGAACATTATGCTCACTTGGCATCGAAACGGTAGCCCTGACCACGTACGGTGGTGATCACTTCCTGTGGGTATTCGGCCTGTAGTTTTTTACGCAGGCGGCCCATTAATACGTCGATGGTGTGGCTTTCGCGCAGTTCGGCATCCGGGTAGAGTTGCAACATCAATGAATCTTTACTGACCACTTTACCCGCGTTACGGATCAACGTTTCGATAATGGTGTACTCAAAGGCCGTCAGTTTGATTTGCTGTTCGTTGACGCTCAGCTCACGGCGTGAGAGGTCGATCTGGAACGGTGGCAGTACGATCACCTGTGAAGCCAGGCCGCTATTGCGGCGCATCAAGGCCTGCATGCGGGCAATCACTTCTTCCAGGTGGAAGGGCTTGGTGACGTAATCATCGGCACCGGCTTCCAGCACCGCCACCTTATCCTGCCAGCTTTCACGGGCGGTCAGCACCAGGATCGGCAACTTCATCTGGTTGGCACGCCAACGGCGGATCAGGCTCAGGCCATCTTCACCCGGCAACCCGAGATCGACAATGGCGATATCAGGCGCATGTTCCTGCAGAAAATAGTCAGCTTCTTTGGCATCTTCTGCGGCATCAACCTGATGCCCCATTTCACGCATTTGCACACTAAGATGGTGGCGCAATAGGCCATTGTCTTCAACAACCAGTACTCGCATGGTACAGACTCCTGTTGTTTAGGCGGGTGCAACTCCAGGCACCCACACTGAAAAGGTTACACGCTGTTGGCCACGTTGTGGTAACGCGCATTAGCTGACCATTCCCTGATCGTTTAATTCTGTCATCCATTGATTATCGGCAATGGCTGATAAACGCAGGATAAACAGCGCAGTGCCAAAGGTAAACAAAACTTAAACAAAGCTGACTGCCTGAAGTGTGAGCAGGATCGCTGCAAAGGATTAAAGGTATCATTAAGGTATTATATAGGTATCGTTATGATACTAATACCAGGAACCCTACACCGCTTTCCCGAGCCGAAGCCGGGAAGGTAGCCAGCAAGGATACATAATAATGAAACGTCCTCATCTGAAGCTGTCTGTCATGATGTTTATCGAGTGGTTTATCTGGGGAGCGTGGTTTGTTCCCCTATGGCAATACCTCAACAAACTGGGCTTTACGCCGGGTGAAATTGCCTGGTCGTACAGCAGTACGGCGATTGCGGCAATCCTCTCGCCGGTACTGGTTGGCGTTATTGCCGATCGCTACTTCGCCGCGCAAAAAGTCTTGGGCTGGTTGCATCTGGCTGGCGGGGTGCTGATGTTTATCATCGCCCGGCAAACCACCTTTGCCACCTTCTTCCCGCTGCTGGTGATTTATGCCATCACCTATATGCCGACCGTGGCGCTGACCAACAGCATAGCCTTTGCCAACATTACCGATACCGAAAAAGAGTTCCCGCGCATCCGCGTACTGGGCACCTTGGGTTGGATTGCCTCCGGTCTGGTGGTGGGCTTTATGCTGCCGCCGCTGCTGGGGTTAGGCAATATTTCCGATAGCAACCTGCCGTTAATCATTACCGGTGTGGCCTCGATCGCGCTCGGTTTGTACAGCTTTGTGCTGCCCAATACGCCAGCCAAAGGCTCTGGCCCGGTGGATATCAAGGCGTTGCTGGGCCTGAACGCGCTTGGCCTGCTGAAGGATCGCTCATTTGCCACCTTCGCCCTGTGCTCGTTCCTGTTCTGTATGCCGTTGGCGTTTTACTACCAGTTTGCCAATGGCTATCTGACGCAGGTTGGGCTGCCAAATGCCACCGGCTGGATGACGCTGGGGCAGGTTTCGGAAATCTTCGCCATGCTGGCGCTACCTTTGCTGCTTAAGCGTTACGGCATCAAAAAGGTGCTGCTGCTGGGCTTTGTGACCGCAGCGATCCGCTACGTGTTCTTTATCTACGGTGGCACCGCCGACGTCTGGGCTTACAGCATGCTGTTCCTGGGCATTTTGCTGCACGGTGTCAGCTACGATTTCTATTTCGTGACCGGCTATATCTACGTCGACAAAAAAGCGCCGCCGCATATGCGTACCGCCGCGCAGGGCCTGATCACCCTGATTTGCCAGGGGTTGGGCAGCTTTATCGGTAACTGGCTCGGGGGCCGTGCAATGACCACTTTCGCCCTCGAGCAGCCGCGAGACGGTATGACGTTTGACTGGTTCGCCGTGTGGGGCGTTGGTGCGGTGATGGTGGTGGGCGTCATGCTGCTGTTCCTGCTGTTCTTCCGTGAACGCAGCGACAACATCACCCCGATTGACGTAGCACGGTCTTAATTCGTTGCGCCGGGCGTGTTGCCCGGCAAGGTAAAAATTCAGGAGAAAAAGATGAAGCAGTTAACCCAGGAACAACGCGTGGTGGGCGCACTTTATGGCCAAATGTTGGGCGACGCGCTCGGCATGCCTTCCGAGCTGTGGCCGCGTGAGCGGGTTAAGCGCCACTTTGGCTGGATCGACCGCTTCCTCGACGGCCCGGCAGAGAACAGCGCCGCCTGCTATTTCACGGCAGCGCAGTATACCGATGATACCTCGATGGCTCTGGCGCTCGCCGACGCGTTGATCGAGGCCGATGGTGAAGTGGTTCCGGAGTTGATTGCCCGCAACGTGATCCGCTGGGTCGATAGTTTTGACGCCTTCAACAAAAACATCCTTGGTCCGAGTTCCAAACTGGCACTGGGGGAGCAGAAGAAGGGCACGCCGATTAGCGATTTGGAAAACAACGGTGTGACCAACGGCGCGGCGATGCGGGTTTCCCCGTTGGGTTGTGTGCTGCCTTCTGCGCCGTTGGAGCAGTTTTGCCAGCAGGTTTGGCTGGCCTCCAGCCCGACGCATAAATCCGATATCGCGGTTGCCGGTGCGGTGGTGATTGCCTGGGCAGTTGCCAAGGCGGTCGAAGGGGCCAGTTGGGCAGAGATCCGTCTGGCATTGCCGGGAGTGGCAGATTACGCTCAGCGCCGCCAGAGCACCACCTTCAGCGCTTCTTTAGCGGCGCGTATCGAACTGGCCTTCCAGGTAGTCGAACAGGCTGGCGGTACCGAGCAGGCCTCAGAACGGGTTTACCAACTGGTTGGCGCAGGGGTCAGCACCATAGAATCCGTGCCGGCCGCGTTGGCGATGGTCGAACTGGCGCAAACCGATCCTACCCGCTGTGCGATCCTGTGCGCCAACCTGGGCGGTGATACCGACACCATTGGCGCGATGGCAACGGCGATCTGCGGTGCCCTGAACGGTATCGACGCGTTTGACGCGACTATGTTGGCAGAATTAAAGCGGGTGAATCCGCTGGATATCAACCACTACGCGCAGGCCTTTCTCCGTTTCCGCCAGCGCTGGCAGGAGGCTGAATGAGTAACGAAAGACGCGAGTTATTGCAGACGCTGACCCAGGGCGGCTGGCATCAGCAGTGCCCGGTGACGGTGATTGGCGCAGCGGTGATGGATATGGTGGTGAGCGCCGATGCTTTGCCAGTGCGCGGTGGCGACGTGTCGGCCCAGATGCAGGGGCTGCATTTAGGGGGCTGCGCGCTGAATATCGCCGTGGCTCTGCGCCAGTTGGGCATTACCAGCCGCAATCTGCTGCCGGTGGGAGAAGGCGTGTGGGCAGAGCGTTTGCGTAACGAGATGGCGCAGCGCGGCGTGAGTTCCGATCTGCAAGTGGGTGGTGAGGATAACGGCTGGTGTTTGGCGCTGGTCGAGCCGGACGGAGAGCGTACCTTTATCTCTATCGATGGCATTGAGAACCAGTGGCAGCCTGAGTGGTTGGCAGACGCGACGCCACAAAGCGGGCTGGTTTACCTTTCCGGTTATCAACTGGGTGCCCGGCAGGGCCACGTGCTGGTGGATTGGCTGTTACGCCTGCCCGAACAGGTGCGGGTGGTGCTGGATATTGGCCCGCGCATTGACGTGATGGCGCAGAGCCTGTTGCAACGCCTGATCCGCCCTGGGGTGATCCTGACGCTAAACCAGCGTGAAGCTCAGCACCTTGGCATGCAGGAAGATATTGCCGGTTTTTGCCAGCGGTTATGGTCAACCACCGGGCAACTGGTGGTTGTGCGCTGCGGCGGGGAAGGCGGATATTACTTTGCCGGGCCGGACGATCAAGGCTGGATCGCCGCTCGTCAGGTCAAAGTGGTAGACAGCATTGGTGCTGGCGATAGCCACAGCGCCGGTTTGCTAGCCGGGCTGGCACTGGGCCTGACCGCCCGCCAAAGCATGACGCTAGCCAATAGCATCGCCGGTTACGTGGTATCACAGGCCGGTGGGGATTGTGCGCCAACCCTGGCCCAGCTCCTGGCCAGCGAGGAACTCAATCCTCGCTGATAAACTCGTACATGTCGCTGCGGCAGAAGCTTTCGCTGTATTCGATCGGTTTTTTCCGGTTGTCGAACAGCGTTTGCTTGATGATCAGCAGCGGCATAGGTTCTTTCAACTGCAGTGCTTGCAGGGTTTCACCGTCGCTCATGGCGGCGCTGACCTGGCTACGCAGCGATCCCAACTCCACGTTGTTCAAACGGAAGTAGTCATACAGAGAAACGCCAATATCATCAACGTTGGCTATCGCCTCCGCCACCACATAAGACACCGCCACCGACATGGGGCGCTGATCGATAAAGTGAATACGTTTGAGTTTGTACACCGGCGTATGCTCGGCTAGCGACAGTTTCTCGGCCAGTGCGCTATCCGCCGGGATTTGCTCACGGCTGATCCACATGGTGTCCGGTTTACGGCCTTGCAGCATCACTTCGCGTGAAAAGCCTTTCACATCCGCCAGCGAATAGGCCAGTTTAGGTTGAGCCACGGTATTTTGAATGAAGGTGCCATAGCCCCGCGAGCGGCCGATAATGCCGTCCTGCTCCAGGCAGGCAAGGGCTTTGCGTACCGTAATGCGCGAGATCCCCAGCCGTTCGGTGAAATGGCGCTCACTGGGCAGAAAATCCCCCTGGCTCAATACGCCAAGCTCAATGGCCTGCCGTACCGATTCGTTAAAGCGCAGGTAGAGCGGCATAGCGCCAGCGCTGGTCAGATCGTGTTGCAGTTTGTCCAGCAGGCGCTGGTTGGGATCCGTGCTCATAGTCGACCGAAATCCTGTAGCCTCAATGCGATAGCTTATTTAAGGTGATTTCGCCGGGCGGTGCAACCGTGCACGGTGAGATCGGTGGAAATGGTTGGGCCTGGCAGACCAGGCCCGTTGTGGTATTTACTACTGAGAAGGTTTGGTGGCGCTGCTCTCCCGTATTTCTTTGACCTGATCGGCGGTGACTGGAGCGGCGTTATTCCCCCAACTTGTGCGTACAAAAGTGGCTATCTGGGCCACCTGCTGGTCGCTCAGACGCCAGCCAAAGTCCGGCATGGTTAGCCCGGTAGGGGCGTCTAAAGTCATCGGCGTACGTGAACCATGCAGAATGATGCTGATCACCGAAGCCGGGTCTTCCGCCAGCAACGCCGGATTATGGGCCAACTGTGGGAAGGTATTGCGATAGCCCTGGCCATCGCTGCGGTGGCAGGCGGCGCAGTTATCCAGATAAGCCTGCCCGCCTGGGTTGCCTTGGTCGGTGCTGTAGAGTGCCAGCGGCTGGTTGGCCGTTGGCGTTTTCTGCTCATCCCCCGCAGGTAGCGATTTCAGATAGGCGGCGATCGCCTGCAAATCCTCGTCGCTCAGGTGCTGAGTGCTGTCTTGTACCACGTCTACCATGGAGCCAAAGGCGGCAAATCTGTCGCTGTGGCCGGTTTTCAGGAAACGAGTCAGATCTGCCGCGTTCCAACTACCCAACCCGCTGATTGCATCGCCACGCAGGCTGGCGGCGTGCCAACCCTCCAGCGTCCCGCCGCTCAGATAGTCGTCATCCGTCTGGTTCAGCGCCTTCTCCTGGAAGCCAATGCCGCGTGGCGTATGGCAACTGCCGCAGTGGCCCAATCCTTGTACCAGATAGGCCCCACGGTTCCATTGTGCGCTTTGGTTAGCGTCTGGCTGATAGGCGCCATCCTCGCGGAATATGCCGTCCCACATCGCCAACGGCCAGCGCATATTCAGCGGCCATGGGATATCGCTAGCCTTGTTCTGCTGCACCACCGGCGTTACCCGTTGGGTGAAGTAGAGATACAGATCGCGTATATCCTCATCATTGATTTTGGCGAAAGAGGGATAGGGCATGGCCGGGTAGAGCCGAGTGCCATCGCGCCTAATGCCTTTACGCAGGGCGTCGGCAAACTCCTGTAGATCGTAGGCACCGATCCCGGTGGTTTTGTCTGGGGTGATATTGGTGGAATAGATCGCGCCAACCGGGGTGGTCATCTTCAGCCCACCGGCGAATGCCATGCCACCTGGCGCGGTATGGCAGGCGGCACAGTCACCGGCGCGGGCCAGATATTCGCCATGAGCGATTTGCCCGACCTGGTGGGTATCCTCGGCGGCCAGAGCGCTGGCGCTTAATACCAGCAAGGCCAGCAGCGAGGGGGTTAATCCTTTCATCGTCTTCTCCTTGCGTATCAGGCCTGAACCAACGGGCCGGGGTTGTTCAGATACTGATTACGGATCGCTTCTGCTGAATAATAGGCCAGCGCACCGACGATCCCGGTGGGGTTATAAGCCAGGTTCTGCGGGAAGGCGCAGGCGCCGGTGACAAACACGTTGGGCACGTCCCAGCATTGCAGATACTTGTTCACCACGCTGGTTTTTGGGTTGTCGCCGGTGATTGCCCCGCCGGTAGTGTGGGTGGATTGATACGGGCGCACGTCATAGTGCGAACCGCTGCCCATCACCGAAATCGCCATCTGCTTCGGCTCCATGGCTTTGGCGATGTTCGCCATCTTGCTGGTAATGTGCTGGGTCATCTTGATCTCGTTAGCCTTCCAGTCGAAGGTCATGCGCAGCAGCGGTAGCCCATAG
The DNA here is from genome assembly GCF_019968705.1 of Serratia sp. JSRIV004. NCBI lineage: Bacteria > Pseudomonadati > Pseudomonadota > Gammaproteobacteria > Enterobacterales > Yersiniaceae > Serratia > Serratia sp. JSRIV004. The sequence continues at coordinate 2,670,217 of NZ_CP074140.1, forward strand.
GCATCCCGATAGGTGGGATCGAGATCGAGATAGCAGTCGCGATAGGGCATCACTGAGCCTTCAGAGCCAATGCTCATCGAGTGCTGATAATTATCTTTGATACCTTGTTTCCAGCCACTGCCCCAGGTGGGGGTCCCCGGCGGTAACGACATCTGTTGGATCGGGCGGCCACCGGTGCGGGTGGCGGAAATATAGGCGCCGCCGATAAAGCCTAGCGCGCCGTGATCGAAGTTTTCCGAGTTGAGATCGTCGATCACCATGCCCGCGGCTCCGGCTCCGATAAACGGGTTGAAGTGGGTGTCCTTATCGTAAAACAGCGAAATGCCGCTGTTCATCTGATAGGCGTAGTTCTTGCCGACAACTCCTTCGCCGGTGACGGGGTCATAAGGTTTACCGATGCCGGAGAGCAACAACAGACGCACGTTGTGCAGTTGGAAGGCGCTGAGGATCACCAGATCCGCCGGTTGTTCAATCTGTTGGCCCTGGGCATCGACATAGGTGACGCCGGTGGCCTTTTTGCCACTGCTGTCCAAATTGACCTTGATGACCTGCGACTGAGTGCGCAATTCAAAGTTTTTCCGCTTCATCAGCACCGGCAGAATGGTGGTCTGTGGTGAGGCCTTGGAATACATAAAGCAGCCGAAGCGCTCACAGTAACCGCAGTAGTTACAGGGGCCGAGTTGCACGCCGTAGGGATTGGTATAAGGCTCCGAGCAGTTGGCTGCTGGAATGCTGAACGGGTGATAGCCGAGCGACTCGGCCGCCTTACCAAACAGCGAACCGGAATAGAGCTGCTTGAGGGGTGCAGTGGGATATTCGCTGGTGCGTGGCCCTTCGAACGGGTTGCCGCCTTTGATGATGTTGCCTTGCAGGTTACCGGCCTTGCCTGCGGTGCCACAGACCTTCTCGAACTTATCGAAGTAAGGCTCCAGCTCGGTGTAACTGAGAGGGTAATCCTGCAACAACATGCCTTCGGGCACCCATTTGTCGCCATACTTTTCCGTCACCGTCGTACGCATTTTCAGATCGGCGGGCAGGGCGCGCCAGTGCATGCCGTTCCAGTGGACGCCTGCACCGCCAACGCCGTTGCCGGGCAAAAAGGATCCAAGCTGACGATAAGGCACGGCGAAATCCGCTGGCGTGTGGCGCACGGTGACGGTCTCGTGCGCCATCTCCTGCTCCAGTTTCAGACGGATGCCATAGGTCAATTCGTCGGCAATCCGTGGATAGGCAAAATCAGGGTAAGTATCGCGCTGCTCACCGCGCTCCAGTGCCAATACGCTCAGGCCGGTTTCGGTCAGTTCCATGCCCATAATGGCACCGGTCCAGCCAAATCCGACAATCACCACGTCTACCGGTGGCTTTTTTATCGTGCTCATTTATGCATTCCTTTTGCTGGAGATACTTACCGGGCCAAGGGGATAGGCCTGATTAGGATGATCGACCCAGTCGGTGTAATCCGCCCGCGCACCAGGGAAACCGATCAGTTTCCATGAGGCCATCGACTGGTTACCGCCGTGCTGCGGATCGGCCAGATAACCCTCTTTGGTGTTTTGCAGCAGTTGGCTGAAAAAGGCTTGACCGGGCAGGGCTTCGGAATCCAGCTCACCTTTCTCCAGCGCCGTCAGGATTTGTTCTTGCTGGCTATGTTCCAAGTCTGCAAAGGCTTTCTGGTACTGCTGCTGGCAGTGCGCATTGAGGCCTCGAATGCCAATACGGTAGGTATCACGCGGCGTCAGTTTGGACTGATAACCCAGTTCGGGGGCCGAAGGGACAAACGGCGGGTGCATATACCACAGGCCACCGTGGCCATAAGGCGTTTCCATCTGCTTATCGATAAAAATCGGCACGCCTTCTTCGACGGCACCGGGGCCATTGCTATCGCTGGGGATCAGTCGATCACAAGCCGCCAGCAGGAAGCGCCATTCCTCGTTATTGAAATAAGCGGGAACATAGTGAGAGGAGACACCCGCCGCCGAGGCTGGTGAGGGCGTCATCATCAAAACGCTGGTGCTTCCAGCGGCAGCCAGCGGTATTAGTGCTAGCGTTTTCTTTAGAAAGTTCCGCCGAGGCGGTTCTGGAGAGTGCTGTCGAGACATAATTCCACCTTGAATATGTTTCACAGAAATGCCCGCGTGGCCGCAGTCTTGGGCCGTAAAAACGGGCAGAGAGAGTTGCTATTCCATGACCAACAATGATTAGCAAGCTACTGGTATGGTGATTCAAGTTTAAGTCTTGGCAGCTAAAACAAACAATAAAGCATCTGTTTCAAAACATTTTCTTCACATTGTTTTTGATTTAGATCATTTCATTAACAGTTTACCTTGACTCATGCCCTTAACAGGCGGTTGGTGATTGGTCTAGTCGCTGGGGGTTAATTGGTCTGTATGCTGCGATCTGGCATCGGTATATGCTGTTGCGGAGAACCTACTTTTGAAGCAACCAGACGGAATACTTTTATGGCGATAAATCAATATGGTCAGCCGGTGGGCGAACCCTTGGCGCAATGGCATGCCTTGCCACGGCCGCAGGAGGTGACGCTGACGGGCAAATTTTGCCACCTTGCGATGTTGGACGCCGAGCGGGACTTTGCCGCGCTATTTGCGGCTTACCAGCTTGCGCCAGATGGACGTGACTGGACTTACCTGATGAGGGAGCGGCCTGAAAGCCCGCAGGAACTGCGTGCGCATCTGGAAAACCTGCAGGCCAACCCGACGCTGGTGAATCTGGTGGTGTTCGATTCAGCCACCGATCTGCCCGTTGGCACGGTGGCCTTTATGCGGATTGAAGAGGCCAGCGGCGTGTTGGAAATTGGCCACGTCTGTTGGTCACCGCTGATGAAGCAGCGCTCCTGCGCCACCGAGGCGATTTACCTGATGTTGCGACACACCTTTGACGAGTTGGGCTATCGCCGTTGTGAATGGAAATGCGATAGCCTGAATGCGCCTTCCAGGCAGGCGGCACTTCGCTTTGGTTTCCACTACGAAGGGCGTTTTATGCAGGCATTGGTCATCAAGGGCCGCAACCGGGATACCGACTGGTTCGCCATGATCGACCAAAACTGGCCCCAGATGCGTAGTGCGTTCGAAGGTTGGCTGGCTGACGAAAATTTTGGCTCCGATGGCCAGCAGATACAGCGTTTGCAGGCGTTTATGCCTTGATATGTAGGGGGCGAACATGTGCATGTTCGCCCCTATGTAGCTTACTGTTCGCTCAGCGCCGCTTTATTTCTTACCTGTTTAGCCTCGAAGCGTGAAATCCACCACCAGGCCAGTGCCGAGAATACCGCGGTCATACAGACGTTGATAAAGAAGGCTTTCATCAGATCGACCCCCGGCGGGAATGCCGACGCCGTCATGCTGACCACAAAGATGGTGATCAGCACCGAAACCACGCTCATGCCAAACTTGCGCGATCCCATGCGGAACTCGCGCGGCGTATCGTCATGCTTCCAGCGGAACACGAAGTAGGCCACCATGATAAAGATCGGCGGCAGCATCGCCGTACCCGCCGTCAGGTTGATCGCGGTGTTCATCATCTGCTGTACCGATTCGGAACCAAAGCCGTTAACCACCAACATCACGAACACGAAGGCAAATTGCCACCATGCAGCACGAACCGGAACGCCATGCTTGTTCAGTTCGGTGGTTTTCTGGCCGTAAACGCCTTTCGGGATCTCAGAGAAGTGGATCTTCACCGGCGCAGAGGTCCACATCATCATCGAACCAAAAATGGCGATGAACAGTACGATGCCCACCAGGCGGCCTACCAGCGTTTCTGAAATGCCGAAGTACTTGGCCATCCCGGTGAATATTTCCACCATGCCGCCCGCGTAGGTCAGGTTTTCACGCGCGACAAACACGTTAACCAGCAGGGAACCGACGGCATACATCCCGCCGATAACCGCACCGGCAATGATAATCACCTTGATAAACGACTTTTGGCCCCCTTTGACGTCATTGAGGTAGGCCGCTGCCGTTTCCGCACCGCCAGCCGCCTGGAAGATCCAGCACATGATACCCAACGTTGCCCAGTTCACCGTCGGCGTCATCGCCTCCAGCGTGATCGGTTGCGCCGGGACGTGATCGCCGCTCAGCGCCATCAGCGCGCCCAGCACGTAAATCGCAAACAGGGCAAACACCCCATAGGCGACGACTTCGGCAATCTTGCCCAACCAACTGGCACCCTTGGTGGAAATATGGGTGGTGGCGGCAAACAGTACGATCGAGATGATCGATACCATCACAGGTGAAAAGGCGTATTCGCGGCCCATAATGGCGTACGACGCATAGGCAATCACGTTAGGCAGCAATGATACAAACCAGAACAGGTTGACGAACCAATACAGGAACGACCCCATATAGGCTGCTCGGGTGCCCAGAGGCTGTTTTAGCCAATCGTACATTCCCGACTCCGAGTTCTTATTGGCGGACACAAACTCCGCGATAATAAACACAAAGGGAATGAAGTAGACCAGGGTTGCAAACAAAAATACCGGGGCTGAACTCAAGCCCAGTTCAATGTTGTTGTTGACGATATTGCGTACGTTGAACACCGCCGCAAAGGTCATCGACAACAGGGCAAACTTGCCAATCGTGCCACGTAAAGAATCGGACATAGCGTCCTCCGATGAACGACATCAATGATGAACTCAATCTGAATTGAGCGGGAGTGATTTCCCGCCCGGTTCGTTTCATAGCCAGCAGGATCACTTGTTCAACATGTAGCCATCCTCAATGGTGACCCGCAGCACCACTTTTCTTACCCGGTTATCGCCGTGGAAGCGGTAGGCTTCCTGGTTGTCAAAAATCGCCAGTTGCCCGGCACGTAATTCACAGGTTTGCCCGGTGCCTTGCAGATATTCGCGGTCGGTTTCATCGCGGTAGGCCTCAACGGGGGAAAGGGTGGATTTTTTCGCGAACTCTACCGTTTCGCCGCCCTCGAGGTAGTAATGGATGGTGAAATAACGACGATTGCCTTCAAAGGTCAAGCGATTGCGGGTGACGCCGTCTTCAATCATATAAACCAGCGTATCGCCGATGGAGTGCATCACGCCGTCTTTGATATTGGCAATGTTGTCAATGGCTTCCACACAACGGTTCCATTTACGGCCGTCACGGTAAACCACTTTGAATTGCTCCAGGTTGTCTAATACGTGCATGGATCAGGCCTCGTTGGTGGTTGGAGTGAAGAAGTCGTTGGCAAAGTCATGGTTGGCCAGCGCCTGGGCGCTGACGTCACCGGCTTGCAGTGGCATCAGGGTCAGGCCATAGCGGAAGGGCGCCATGTAAACTCGGTAGGAATCGAGGACTTCGCTGCCCCAGGAGTTGGAACCCAGGCCCATCACCTGGTGGTCAAGGTTGAGGGTGATATAACCGCTCGGTTGCAGCTCATTGGTGTGCTGCGACTGATGAAGGTTCTGGCTGGTGTACTGCCAGACGCTGAAGTTGATCGGTTGCTGCGGTTTGACCAGCAGGCCGGTACCGTGGCGATTGGTGAGTGCGGCCCAGCGCACATGCTGGCGGTTACCGTTGTTTTGTGGGAACGGATAGTGTTCAAACATCTCGGCCACCGTAGTCTGGTAGATATCGATCAGGTTGGCCTGCTGGCTGTCCTGATAGTTTTCTTCCGGGCCGCGACCATAGTAGTTCACCCGGTCAAAGCCGCCGTTAATGCCGACATCCAGCCCGATGGCCGGGATCACGTACGAGTAATCGCCATAACGCTCGCCGCTGAGTTCCATGTTGAGCTGGCCTTCGGCATTGATTTGGTAGCGGTAGCAGCAGCGCATGCCGAAGTCGAAGACCGGCGGGGCGATGATGCTGGTGACGGTGATTTCAACGCGGCCATCGGCCTGAACGACGTCCAATGTACGGAAGTGCTCTTGCATGATTTGCAGATGAGCGGGTTCCCACAGGCCCTGATACTCCTGTTTATGGTTATCGATCATCGGTTTGAAGAAGCTTAATGCCGGAGCAGAGGCGATGATTTCTTCCCCATTGCTCATCCAGGAGGTCAGCTTGCCGTTCACCTTGGAGAAGGTCAGCGTAAAGTCCTGGCCGCTGATGCTGTACGCCAGGCGGCTTTCTGCTACCCGTAGTGGCAGGGCATTGAGGTTGGTATAGGCTTCTGCCTGCGCAGTATTCTCTTTGAGCTGGAACTGGTACACCGCGATGTCGTGATTGGCCGGGCTGTATAGGGTGCTGGAATTCTTACGCACGGTGAAGTTTACAAAGGCTTCGCGCTCATCCAGCTCAGGCAGCTCAAGGCGGAACTCCCGTGAAGAGTTGGCCGCCAGATCTTTCAGCCGCAGAGACCGCGTTGCCAGCGTTTCCCCTTCTGCGCGGATCTCGGCGGTGAGGGTGTAATCATCCAGATTGGTAAACCACAGCTTGTTTTCAACCAGGAAGGTGCCAAGGCGAGCCTCAAGCGCGCGGATTTTCACTGGCGCAATAACCTGCTTGTACTCCTTCAGGCCCGGCCCAGGCGTTTGATCCGGGAAGATCAGCCCGTCCATGCAGAAGTTGTAGTTGTTCGGATAGTCGCCGAAGTCGCCACCGTATTTGTAAAACGCCTGGCCTTGCTCATCGTGCGCCAGGATGCCGTGATCGCACCACTCCCAAACGTAGTGACCCTGAATATGATCGTGCTGGTAAAACACGTTCTGATATTCCGTCAGGCCGCCGGGGCCATTGCCCATGGCGTGCGCGTATTCACAGATGATGCGTGGTTTGGCGTGAGGGTGTTCACCAAACTCATTCATCAATGGCGCGCGGGTATACATGGTGGAGATGATATCCACCACCTCGGCGTCGCGGTCTTCCTCGTAGTGCACCAGGCGGGTATCGTCAATGGCCTTGGTGGCGTGGTACATCGCGTGGATGTTGCAACCGTAGCCGGACTCATTGCCCAACGACCACATCACGATCGACGGATGGTTCTTTTGCGCGTGAACGTGACGCACGATGCGATCGACGAATACCGTTTCCCAGGCCGGATCGTTGGTGATGCGGCTCAGATCGCCCACGTTGGCAAAGCCGTGGGTTTCGACGTCGGTTTCGGCCATGACGAACAGCCCGTAAATGTCGCACAGTTCATAAAAGCGCGGGTCGTTAGGGTAATGGGCGGTACGTACCGAGTTGATATTGTGCTGTTTCATCAGGATCAGATCTTTTTCGACGCGATCCATGCCTACCGCACGGCCTTTCAGATGGTCGTTATCATGGCGGTTGACGCCGTGCAGCATCACATACTGGTTGTTGATGTAGAACAGTCCATCACGCACCTTGATATCGCGGAACCCGACGCGTTGAGGTATCACCTCCAGCACGGTGCCGTTTTGGTCTTTAAGCGTGATAAACAGCTGATAGAGATAAGGGTTTTCCGCAGACCACTGGATTGGATTTGCCAGATTGATAGCAAAATGGGTCTGGGTTTGTGCGCCGAGACTCTGCTGTACCAGCAGGTTATCGTTATCAAACAGGGCATATTCAATCACGTAGTCCGCTAGCGGTGTCCCCGATAGGTTTTCGATCTCCAGTACGCAAGACAGGGTCGCGCTTTGGTAGTCGGCGGCAAAATCGGTGCGAACGGTCAGATCCTGCACGTGAACTGGCTCTTTGCCCACCAGATAGACATCGCGGAAGATGCCGGCTGTCCACCACATATCCTGATCTTCAATGTAGGTCGAATCCGCCCACTGCATGACTCGCACGGCCAGCAGGTTTTCCCCTGAGCGCACGTAACCGGAGATATCAAATTCGGCGGTCAGGCGGCTGCCCTTGCTGAAGCCCACATACTGGCCGTTGACGTACACTTCAAAATAGGTCTCAACACCGTCAAATTTGATGATGGTCTGCTTTCCGTTCCACTGTTCGCTCAGCGTAAAACTACGTTGGTAAGCACCGGTTGGGTTGTCTGTGGGGACGAAAGGCACATCGATCGGGAAGGGGAAGCCTTCGTCGGTATATTGCAGAATGCCATGGCCTTCCATTTGCCACATGCTGGGCACCGTGATCTGGCCCCAGTCAGTCATCCTTTGTGAATAAAAATCTTCGGGCACCAGCAACGGATTGGTGAAGTAGTTAAAGCTCCATTGGCCGCTGAGCGCTATAAAGTGGCTGCTGAGGGCGCGCTGAAAGGTTTGGGCACGCTTGAGTGAGTCATATGAGAAGAAGTAGGCGCGGGGCGCCATTCGGTTCTCATGCAGGTGTTGAAAGTTTTCCCAATTATTCACGTCATCTCTCCTGGTCTGAATGCTGTAGGCCGCAGTCTTGGCATGGAATGCGTCAATGCTTGGAATGATTTTAGTAAAACATTTACTAAAATATAGCCGATAATTTGTTTTGCTTTAACTCGATCACGCTTTATGTCCATTGCGCTAGTGGATCTGTGATCGGGTTAAAGAAATGGCTGATTGGTGTAGTAGGCGGAGAGAATTGGCATAAATTGGTGTATTTTGAGGTAAAAAATCCCGTAATTATTAGTGTTTTTTACTAATAACAGGGCGTTTGGATGCGGGATTGGTGCTTTATCGGGCGCAGCATGCGGCGCCCCAACATGGCGAGACTTGAGCGATCAGTTACTTGGTGGTTTCACGCAGCTTTAACTTGCTTGGCACGTAGACCTGCAGCGGCAGGGCGCGGCCATCACGGGACTTCTCCAATAGCAGGTTGACCCCTTGGATCCCCATCATTTCCGAGTGGATACGCACGGTAGAAAGCGGTGGGAAGGTAAAACGCGCGGTCGGGATATCGTTCACGCTGATCAGGGCGATGTCCTGTGGGATTTTCAACCCCAACTCATGAATGCTGCGCAGCACCCCAATGGCAATGGAGTCTGAGGCGACAAACAGCGCGGTAGGATAATCCGCGGTAGCCAGCATTTTTTTCGCCAACTCATAACCAGAGGCGCTAGAGAAGTCACCACGATAGATATCTTGCTCACGGACCACGCCTTTCAGCCGCCCATATTCTACAAAGGCCGCTTCGCGGATATCCGCTTTATTCGGCTCATCGGCTCCGCCGATAAAACCGATGCGTTTGGCCCCGTGCTCAATAAAGAAGTCGATAATCTCTTTGCTGATCCTTGCCAGATCGATATCCACCGAGTCGTATTCGGAACCGGGCTCATTAAAATCAATAAAGCAGATGTTGTCGGTTAACGCCGCTGCCTTACGCAGGGTCTCAGGCGTGGGTTTGCTGACGATCAGTACGCCGGTGATCTTCTTCAGGTCCGGTAGCTGGTTATTTTTATAGCAGTTAGTGAGTTCAATCCCCAGCCTCTCGCACTGGGTTTCGATGCCGTGACGGATGGAAAGGTAATAAGGATCGTTGATTTCCATCTCTTGCTTATAGCTGTATAGCGCCAGCACGTGGTGCTGTACCACCGCGTTAGTCAGATGCTTTTTGGCACTGCTGGTCTTGTATTCCAGCTTTTCGGCAATTTCCAGAATGCGATGCTTGGTCTCTTCTTTGACGTTGAGCGTGGGATCGTCATTCAAAACCCGGGAGACCGTCGCTAATGAAACTCCTGCTTCGGCCGCGATATCTTTCAGCGTTGCCATATCTATCCTTATCTCACAGCCTGAACGGCAAACTTCGTTATCTGGCATTGTAAGTGATGTCGGCGAACTTTCACCAGTTTTTAGTAAAAAATAAGGGTTGTGTGATTTACGGGTTCAGTCTTTAAGGGCCGAAGGCCTGAAATCAATACCTTCAGGCCGTACTGTCAATAATACCTGGTTGGATAGCTTTTTAAACTGCTATGATTGATACTCATTAGCTTGATTTCTTTGCATTAATCGACGCGAGAAACCGTATGAAGCCTAAATCTGTCACGCTGAATGACGTCGCCGAGTATTCTGGAGTGTCGTACCAAACCGTGTCGCGGGTATTAAATCGTGCTGAACACGTTTCGGATAAAACCCGCGCGAAGGTTGAGCAGGCCATGGCTGCGCTGAATTACGTACCAAACCGTGTCGCGCAGCAACTTGCAGGCAAACAGAGTTTTACGCTGGGGCTGGCGACTACAGAACTAGCTCTGCACGCACCTTCTCAAATCGCGTCGGCAATTAAAACGCAGGCAAACCAGATGGGATTTAACGTGGTGATTTCCATGGTGGAAGATCTTAGCGTTCATGCCTGTCGCACTGCGATAAATGAGCTGTTGTCGCAAAGGGTAGATGGATTGCTGATTAATGTTTCGCTCTGCGCTGAAGATGCTCACGCAATTGAACAAGTTTGTAGCGAGGTGCCTGCGCTGTTTTTGGACGTCGACCCTGATTCTGATGTCTCCAGCATTCTGTTTGATCCCTATGAGGGGGCTCGTCAAGGGGTAGAACATGTCGTTGCTCTTGGGCATCGTGATATAGCACTGATTACCGGGCCGCTGGTCTCGATTTCGGCGCGTTTGCGCTATCAGGGGTGGCTGACGACCTTAGCAGAGCATCAGCTGAAGCCTTGTTCGGTACTCCATGGCGATTGGAGTGCGGCTTCCGGTTATCAGCTTGCCGGGCAGATCCTGAGCTTGCCAAAACACCCTACGGCGATATTGGTTGCTAACGATCAAATGGCGTTAGGGGTGCTGCGCGCGCTGCAGGAGTATGGGTTGCACATTCCAGCGCAAATGTCGGTAGTGGGGTACGATGATACTGAAGACAGTGCTTATTATTACCCACCGCTGACCACCATTAAGCAGGACTTTCGGATGTTGGGGCAGGAAAGCGTTAAACGCCTGGTTCAGTGTCTGGAAGATCGACATATGTCTCATGCCGGTTCTTTGCGTCTGACGACTAGTCTGGTGCAAAGGCATACCACGGCGGCTATAAATCAGGATAAGGTATCGCTGCAATCGTTGTCTCAGGAGTTGCTGCGTATCGCACGTCAAATCTCCGCGCTTGAGGGCAAATAGCCGCTAACGTCAGGGATCGGTTGCGATCCCTGAGCTTAATTTGTGACCGACCTCGCTTTCCCAAGTATATTTGCTTTACACCCCTACGCGCATTGTTCATTTTATTGTGAGCGTATAACATTTGAAGGGGAAGCATGAACTCATCTCAAACAGGGAAATCACTCAGCGCTGTTTTATCTCGTCGAGACTGGGAAAATCCTGCCTGTACGCAATACCGTCGCCTACCCGCGCATCCGCCATTTCAAAGTTGGCGCAATGAGCAAGATGCAAGAGAAGATAGGGCTTCAGCTCAGTCTGCTTCGTTAAATGGCACCTGGAAGTTTAGCTATTTTAGTCAGCCAGAAAGGGTGCCGGAGACCTGGCTACAGAGCGACCTGGACAACGCTGATGAAATACAGGTGCCGTCAAACTGGCAATTGGCTGGCTACGATGCACCGATTTACACCAACGTTACCTATCCGATCCCGGTTAATCCGCCTTTCGTCCCGGCAGAAAACCCCACAGGATGTTATTCGCTCACATTCAATGTCGATGAGGGGTGGTTAGCACAGGGACAAACCCGAATTATTTTCGACGGTGTCAATTCTGCGTTTTATCTGTGGTGCAATGGTCAGTGGGTTGGCTATTCACAAGACAGTCGTTTACCTGCCGAATTCGATCTCAGCGACGTTTTGGTTGCAGGGGAAAACCGGCTGGCGGTGATGGTATTACGCTGGTGCGACGGCAGTTATCTGGAAGATCAGGATATGTGGCGCATGAGCGGGATTTTCCGCGATGTTAGCCTATTGCATAAACCCGCCACTCACCTGAGCGATATCTCTATCACCACGCCATTAAGTGACAGTTTCCGCCGAGGGGAACTGGTAGTAGAGGTGCGCGCTCATCAGCCACAACAACACCAGGTGCAGGTGCAACTGTGGCGTGAAGATGCCCTGATCGGCGAAAAAACTCAGGCCTTCGGCAGCGAGATAATCGATGAGCGCGGCGCTTATGATGAGCGGACGACTCTGCGCCTGCCGGTGGAACAACCCGCCTTGTGGAGTGCAGAGGCCCCGGCACTGTATCGCGCAGTGGTCAAATTGCTCTCCCCATCAGGTGAATTGGTGGAGGCTGAAGCCTATGATGTGGGTTTCCGCCAGGTTGAAATCAGCAACGGCTTACTGAAGCTTAACGGACAACCGCTATTGATACGTGGCACCAACCGCCATGAGCACCATCCTGAGCAGGGGCAGGTCATGGATGAAGCCACTATGCGTCAGGATATCCTGCTGATGAAGCAGCATAATTTTAATGCCGTGCGCTGTTCCCATTATCCGAACCACCCGCTGTGGTACAAGCTGTGCGATCGCTACGGCCTGTACGTCGTGGATGAGGCGAACATTGAAACGCATGGCATGCAGCCGATGAACCGGCTGTCGAACGATCCGCTCTGGCTGCCTGCCATGAGCGAGCGTGTTACGCGCATGGTACAACGCGATCGCAACCATGCCTGCATCATCATCTGGTCTCTGGGCAACGAGTCCGGCCACGGCAGCAACCATGATGCGCTGTATCGCTGGGTGAAAAGCCAGGATCCTACTCGTCCGGTGCAGTATGAAGGCGGCGGTGCCAATTCGGCGGCAACGGATATTGTGTGCCCCATGTATGCCCGTGTCGACCAGGATCAGCCTTTCCCGGTAGTACCCAAATGGTCGATCAAGAAGTGGATCGGCATGCCCGATGAAAACCGCCCACTGATCCTGTGTGAGTATGCCCATGCGATGGGTAACAGCTTTGGTGGCTTTGATCGCTACTGGCAGGCTTTTCGTAAACATCCGCGACTCCAGGGGGGCTTTGTTTGGGACTGGGTCGATCAGGCACTGAATCGCACAGATGACAGCGGCCAAACCTATTGGGCCTACGGCGGCGACTTCGGTGATACGCCTAACGACCGCCAATTTTGTCTGAACGGGCTGGTATTCCCCGATCGCAGCCCGCACCCGGCACTGTTTGAAGCGCAGCGTGCCCAGCAGTTTTTCCAGTTCCAACTGCTCGAACAGCAGCCGTTAACGATTGAAGTGAACAGTGAGTATTTATTCCGTACCAGCGATAACGAGCGGCTTTATTGGAATGTAGCCTTGGACGGGAAAGCTATCGCACAGGGAGAGGCTGAACTGTCATTAGCGGCGCAGGGGACACAGAAAATCGTATTGGGTGATATTCCCGAACTGAAAGAGAGCGGTGAACTGTGGTTGAACGTGGAGGTTCGCCAAATCAAGGCAACGGCATGGTCTGAAGAGCATCATCGTTGTGCCTGGGACCAGTGGCGTTTACCTCGACCATTAACCTTACCAATCGATCACAATGACGTTCAGGCGCAGTCACCTCGGTTAAACGAGCATAATGACGCTTTCAGCATTGAGTGGGGTACACAGCGCTGGCAGTTCAATCGGCAAACCGGTTTGCTTGAGCAGTGGTGGCAGGATGAAAACGCCGCTCTGTTGACGCCGTTACGCGACAACTTTACCCGTGCACCGCTTGATAATGACATTGGTGTGAGCGATGCCGCTCACATCGATCCTAATGCATGGGTAGAACGTTGGAAGAGAGCGGGTATGTACGCGCTAGAAACGCGCTTACTGCAATGTGAAGCCGATTCGATTTCACAAGGCGTGCAGATCCGCACGGCCCATGCTTATGCCTACCAAAACAGCATCATGTTCATCAGCCGCAAGACCTATTTGATCGACTGCCAGGGTAAACTGCAGATTGATGTCAATGTTGATGTAGCCTACGGAATTCCAGCACCGGCGCGGATTGGCTTGAGCTGCCAGTTGGCGGAGGTTGCCGAACAAGCAACGTGGCTGGGGTTAGGCCCACACGAAAACTACCCTGACCGCCAGCTTTCCGCTCAGCTTGGGCGGTGGACGTTACCGCTTTCTGAGCTACAGACGCCATACATTTTCCCTACGGAGAATGGATTGCGTTGCAATACTCGCCAACTGAAATTTGGTCGTTGGCGGTGGCAGGGGGATTTCCACTTTGGCCTCAGCCAATATAGTCAGCAACAATTAGCGGATACCTCGCATAACCATTTGTTGCGCCCGGAGCAGGGGGTTTGGGTCAATATAGATGGTTTCCACATGGGGGTCGGCGGCGATGATTCATGGAGCCCGAGTGTGAGCCCGGATTTTATCCTGGATGCTGAGCACTATAACTATAAGCTGGTTTGGCAGTACGGTGAATAATACTTATTTATCATGGGATGGATTCTTGGTCGCACTTGTTTACTCCAGTCACAGGATTATCTATGTGACTGGAGTAGTGGGTTTAGCACCTCACTACAACCCAACTTTTTATAATACAGAAAAACATCCATCATCCTACCTGATGAATATATAAATAATATCGCGTACCTGAGTATGGACTCAAACGCGCTTGGGTTTTGCACAAGGAGTTCGCATGTACTATTTAAAAAATACCAACTTCTGGATGTTTGGGCTGTTTTTCTTCTTCTATTTCTTCATCATGGGGGCCTACTTCCCATTCTTCCCTATCTGGTTGCATGACATCAATCAGGTCAGTAAAAGCGATACCGGCATTATCTTTGCCAGCATATCCTTCTTCTCATTACTGTTTCAGCCGATATTTGGCCTGCTGTCAGATAAACTGGGGTTAAGAAAACACTTGCTGTGGATAATCACGGGGATGCTGATATTATTCGCACCGTTCTTTATCTATGTTTTCGGCCCGCTATTACGCACTAATATTGTCTTGGGTTCCATTGCTGGCGGGATTTACCTTGGTTTTATTTATAACGGGGGTGCGCCAGCCATTGAGGCGTATATTGAGAAGGTAAGCCGCCGCAGCTCGTTTGAATTTGGCCGAGCACGCTTATTTGGCTGTGTGGGCTGGGCTTTGTGTGCCTCGGTGGTCGGCATTATGTTCACCATCAACAACGAGTTTGTATTCTGGCTCGGTTCTGGCTGTGCCGTGATACTGGCGATCCTGTTACTTATCGCTAAACCTGAGGCAGGCAGTACCGCCCAGGTTGCTGACAAATTGGGGGCTAACAGTAAGCCGTTTAATTTGCGCTTGGCGTTCGAATTACTGAAAGACTCTAAACTGTGGTTTTTAGCCCTGTATGTGGTGGGCGTTTCCTGTACCTATGATGTGTTTGATCAGCAATTCGCCAACTTCTTCACCTCGTTCTTCTCATCAAGCGAACAAGGTACGCGTGTTTTTGGTTATGTCACCACCATGGGAGAGTTACTGAATGCGTCAATCATGTTCTTTGCCCCGCTCATTGTTAACCGCATCGGTGGGAAGAATGCGCTGTTGCTCGCGGGGCTCATCATGTCGATACGTATTATCGGCTCTTCATTTGCGTCTACACCGGTAGAAGTGGTTATTCTGAAAACCTTGCATATGTTTGAAATTCCGTTCCTGATCGTTGGCTGTTTTAAATATATCACTTCGGTATTTGAGGTGCGCTTCTCTGCCACTATTTATCTGGTTTGTTTCTGTTTCTTTAAACAATTAGCGATTATGTTCATGTCGGTCTTTGCCGGGAATATGTATGAAAAAGTCGGCTTCCACGGAACCTACCTTATTCTGGGGCTTATTGCGCTATCGTTTACTCTGATATCAGTCTTCACTTTGTCGGGACGTGGGCCGCTGTCAGCGTTTAAACCTGAACCAGAAGCCGTAAGGAATATGGCATAGTCAACGACAAGGATAATACGATGATGACGCAACGGGAAAAGTTAGCCAGTGGGTGTTTATACACTGATATGGATGAAGGTATGGCAGAAGAGCGCCTGCGCGGAAAAGAATTGGTTTATGACTTTAATCATACGCGGCCTTCAGAGCAAAAAAAACGTGAAGCGCTGATCCGTCAACTGATGGGGAGCGTCGGCAAGAACGTTTGGATTGAGCCGCCACTGCATGTTGCTTATGGTAGCCAGATCGCTATTGGTGAAAACTTTTACGCCAACTTTAATCTGGTAGTGGTGGATGACGGTAAGGTGCTGATTGGCGACAACGTGATGATTGCGCCGAATGTCACGATATCTACCACGGGGCACCCAGTGGATCCTGCGGTGCGTATTACCGGCCAGCAGTTTTCTTTGCCCGTCACCATTGAAGATAATGTCTGGATTGGTAGTGGGGTCATCATTAACCCTGGTATTACCATCGGTCGTAACAGCGTTATTGGTGCAGGGAGCGTGGTGACCAAGGATGTGCCTGCAGACGTGGTCGCTGCGGGCGTTCCCTGCCGTGTACTAAGACCCATCGGTGAGCACGATCGAGTTTTCTACCATAAAGGGCGGCGTTTCACAGATAGCTCACTATAAACGGCAGGGCTTGTTATTTCATAGGGGGGCAGATTCAGCTCGGTTAAAGTTAACCCGCCCTTGGGCGGGTAACTAAAGAGCCTCTAAAGCTGCAAGGGAAGGCGCTTACTTCAGCTCGTCAACCATGGTGGTGGCGCGGCCAATGTAGTTAGCTGGCGTCATGGCTTTCAGGCGGGTTTTCTCGTCTTCCGGTAGTTCCAGGCTATCGATAAAGGTTTGCATACCGGCTGCATCTACGCGCTTGCCACGGGTCAGCTCTTTCAGCTTCTCGTACGGCTTTTCGATACCGTAACGGCGCATCACGGTCTGGATCGGCTCGGCCAGCACTTCCCAGTTGTGATCCAGTTCGTCCAGCAGGTGTGCGCGGTTCACTTCCAGCTTGCTGATGCCTTTCATTGTGGCCTGATAGGCAATCAGCGCATAGCCCAGGCCCACGCCCAGGTTACGCAGCACGGTGGAGTCAGTCAGGTCACGCTGCCAGCGGGAAACCGGCAGTTTGCTAGCCAGATGGCCCAGTACCGCGTTAGCCAGGCCCAGGTTGCCTTCGGAGTTCTCGAAGTCGATCGGGTTAACCTTGTGCGGCATGGTGGAAGAACCGATCTCACCGGCAATGGTTTTTTGCTTGAAGTGGTTCAGGGCGATGTAACCCCAGATATCACGGTCGAAGTCGATCAGGATGGTGTTGAAACGTGCCACGCAGTCGAACAGCTCGGCGATATAGTCATGCGGCTCGATCTGCGTGGTGTACGGGTTCCAGGTCACTCCCAGCGAGGTGACAAACTCTTCGCTGAAACGGTGCCAGTCCACTTCCGGATAGGCGACGATGTGGGCATTGTAGTTACCTACTGCGCCGTTGATTTTACCGAGGATCTCAACGCGCTCTAACTGGCGATATTGACGCTCCATCCGGTAGGCCACGTTGGCAAACTCTTTACCCACGGTAGACGGGGTAGCGGGTTGGCCATGGGTACGTGACAGCAGCGGAATATCACGATATTCCAGCGCCAGCCCTTTGATGGATTCGATGATTTTGCGCCAGTGTGGCAACACCACATCCTGACGCGCAGTGTGTAGCATCAACGCATGGGACAGGTTGTTGATGTCTTCAGAAGTACAGGCGAAGTGGATAAACTCAGACACGGCGTGCAGAGCAGGTACTGATTCCACTTTTTCTTTCAGGAAGTATTCCACCGCTTTAACGTCGTGGTTGGTGGTGCGCTCGATGGTCTTGATGCGCTGGGCGTCTTCTTCACTGAATTCTGCGACGATCTTATCAAGGTAAGCGTTTGCGTCGGCGTCAAAAGCGGGAACTTCTTTGATCTCTGCGCAAGCGGCCAGTTTTTGCAGCCAACGTACTTCAACCTGCACGCGGAATTTCAGCAAGCCATACTCGCTGAAAATGGTGCGCAGTGCGCTGACTTTATCACCGTAGCGTCCATCAATGGGGGAAACGGCGGTCAGTGAGGATAATTCCATCGGTAGCAACTCCTGGGAAGTTTAACAATAAGCAACGATATTTTGCGCCTGCTTGAGCAGACGATTACGGGAAAACATTAACTGCAGGCGGCTACCGCCAACCTGCTGCCACAGCACGGCGGCACGGATACCGGCGAGCAGGGTGGCACGAACTTTGGCCTGTACCTGCGGATTTTGCAGGATGGCGGGTGAACCTGTTACCTGGATGCGCGGCCCCAATGGTGCCACAACATCGACATAGATACCGGCCAGGGCGCTGATGATGGTATCTGAACCCAGTTCATAATGCGCCAACTGACGCTCCAACTGGCTCAACCGCTCGCCGAGCGTATTCATCGCCGTTTTGTTGGTGTTCAGCTTGCGCTCCAGCACCATCAGGCTGATGGTGTAGCGGGTCAGCTCGGCGGCCGGGCCTTTGTTATTGGCGTTGAGTACGCCAATCAAGGTTTCCAGCCCCATCTTCAGGTTACGCTCTTCGCCGCCGAACACCGCCAGGGTAGAAGGGGGATCCATCTGCAACAGGCTGTTGAGTGAGGTATGGAAGGCTTCGCTATCCATTTGCCCTTCGTGCGCCAACTGCTGTACCAGACGGGCCGCTTGGCTAATCCCGGCCATGGCCAGCGTGATGTCGTAATAATTCTTCGCCACGGTTACTCCTGTATACGCTGTTCAATAATGCCGCCGCCCAGGCAGATATCGCCCTGATAGAACACGGCGGACTGGCCTGGGGTGACGGCTGCGACCGGCTCGTCGAAGCGAACTTCGATGCGCTCGGCGTCTAGCGGCGTCACGGTGCAGGGAATATCCTGCTGGCGATAACGGGTTTTAACCGTACAGCGCAGAGGTTGTGTCAACGGCAGGCGATCCACCCAATGCAACTGCTGGGCGATCAGGCCGATAGACATCAGGCGCGGATGTTCGTGGCCTTGAGCGACCACCAGAATATTGTTGGCGACGTCTTTATCCACTACGTACCACGGATCTTCGCTGCTGTCTTTCATACCGCCTATGCCCAAGCCTTTGCGTTGGCCGAGGGTGTGGTACATCAAGCCCTGGTGCTCGCCGATGGTTTGGCCGTCGACGCTAACAATCGGGCCAGGTTGTGCTGGCAGATAGCGGCCCAGGAAGTCGCGGAATTTACGTTCGCCGATAAAGCAGATGCCGGTAGAGTCTTTTTTCTTGGCGGTAACCAGTTCCAGTTGCTCCGCAATGCGGCGGACCTCTGGCTTTTCCAACTCACCGACCGGGAACAGGCTTTGCGCGACCTGCTCGTGGCTCAGGGTATACAGGAAATAGCTCTGGTCTTTGTTACCGTCGACGCCGCGCAACAGGCGGCTTTTGCCGTCCACGTCCTGGCGGCGGACATAGTGACCGGTAGCGATAAAATCCGCCCCCAGATCTTCAGCCGCAAACTCCAGGAACGCTTTGAATTTGATTTCTTTATTGCACAGGATATCCGGGTTAGGGGTACGGCCCGCCTTGTACTCTTCAAGGAACAGCTCGAACACGTTGTCCCAGTACTCCGCCGCGAAGTTCACCGTATGCAGCTCGATGCCCAGCTTGTCGCAGACGGCTTGTGCATCGGCCAAATCGGTGGCGGCCGAGCAGTATTCCTCGTCATCGTCTTCTTCCCAGTTCTTCATGAACAACCCAGCGACCTGATAGCCCTGTTGTTGTAACAGATAGGCGGTAACGGAAGAGTCGACGCCGCCGGACATTCCGACGATCACTTTTTTCTGGCTGTTGTCTGACATGGGGATCTCACGAACTTGAACACGTACTGTGCGATAAAAAACAAGCGCAGGATTTTACCACGTTGGCCGCCTGCGCGCACGGCCCTTATTTGCCGTTAAAGCGGCCAGTTAAAGCTGGCAACCAGCGACAACGGGTAGCGTTCCGGCTGCTGATAACAACGGATCGTCTCGGCCACCAGCGGTGAACGCAGGTTTTCAGCCTCCAGGATCTGCTCGGCGGTCAGCCACAGGCAGCAGTCTATATCATCGTCTTGCGGCTCGGTGGGCAGCGGCTGCTCCAGCTCAATCACAAAGCAGAAGCGCAGAAACGGCGTGCGGTCTGGCGCGATCCACTGATGCATCCGCAGAAAAGACTGCGGCTTGGCACGGATGCCGGTTTCTTCCCACAGTTCGCGCTCGGCGGCCTGGACCAGCGTTTCATCCGCTTCGAGATGGCCGGCTGGTTGATTCCACAGGGCTTTACCGTTGATGGTTTCTTCGACCACCAAAAATTTACCGGCGGCATGAACCGCGCAGGCAACGGTGACGTGCGGCTTAAACATGGCGGTTCCTTATAGTGAATCGACGGTCTGCCATTCCCCAGGTTGCAAGCCCCCCAGAGAAAGATTGCCCATACTGTAACGAATCAGGCGCAGGGTAGGGAAGCCGATATGTGCCGTCATGCGACGCACCTGGCGGTTTCGGCCCTCGTAGAGCGTGATTTTCAGCCAACTGGTGGGGATGGTCTTGCGTTCGCGGATCGGTGGATTGCGCGGCCATAGCCATTCTGGCTCTTCAACCCGTTCCGCTCCGGCGGGCAGGGTTGGCCCATCGTTCAGCGTCACGCCAAGGCGCAATGCGGCCAGATCGCTCTCCTGGGGTTCGCCTTCCACCTGCACATAATAAATCTTACCGGTGCGTTTGCCGGGCTGGGTTAGCTGTGCCTGTAGCTTGCCGTCGTTGGTCAGCACCAGTAAGCCTTCGCTGTCGCGATCGAGCCTTCCTGCGGCATAAACATCGCTGAAAGGAATGAATTTTTTCAGAGTGACGCGGCCTGCTTCGTCGGTAAACTGTGGTAACACATCAAAGGGTTTGTTGAAGATGACCACTCGCCGCGGCGCCTGGGATTTCTGGCGTGCTGCGGGTTTACTGCGGCTGAATCGTTTAACTTGGTGATTTTTAACAGAGAATTTAGTCATGGTCTTTGAGATTTCGAATGATAAGCGCATTATAGCCTAATCCGTTTCGGATTGGCGCGAGCTGAATATTCAAGTAGTATTGACACGCATCTTACAAAGCATTAACAAAAATTGCGCTTGAAGACAGAAAGGAGAGGTTGATGGAAAGCAAAGTAGTTGTTCCGGCAGAAGGTAAAAAGATTACGGTTGATGCCCAGGGTAAACTGGTTGTTCCGCATAACCCTATCATCCCGTTCATCGAAGGTGACGGTATTGGCGTTGACGTGACTCCTGCCATGATCCACGTGGTGGATGCAGCGGTTAAAAAGGCCTACCACGGCGAACGTAAAATCTCCTGGATGGAAATCTATACCGGTGAAAAATCCACCCACGTTTACGGGAAAGACGTGTGGCTGCCGGAAGAAACACTGGAACTTATTCGTGACTACCGCGTAGCGATCAAAGGCCCACTGACTACGCCAGTGGGTGGCGGTATTCGTTCTCTGAACGTGGCACTACGCCAGCAGCTCGATCTGTACGTGTGTCTGCGCCCGGTGCGTTATTATCAGGGCACACCAAGCCCGGTTAAGCAGCCAGAGCTGACCGATATGGTGATCTTCCGTGAAAACGCCGAAGACATCTACGCCGGTATTGAATGGAAAGCGGGTTCTGCAGAAGCGGACAAAGTGATCAAGTTCCTGCGCGACGAAATGGGCGTGAAGAAGATCCGTTTCCCAGAGCAGTGCGGTATTGGCGTTAAGCCTTGTTCCGAAGAAGGCACCAAGCGCCTGGTTCGTGCGGCTATCGAATATGCTATCACCAACGATCGTGATTCAGTGACGCTGGTTCACAAAGGCAACATCATGAAGTTCACCGAAGGTGCCTTCAAGGATTGGGGCTACGAACTGGCACGTGAAGAGTTCGGTGGTGAATTGATCGACGGCGGCCCATGGCTGAAAATCAAGAACCCGAACACCGGTAAAGAGATCGTGGTTAAAGACGTGATCGCCGACGCCTTCCTGCAGCAAATCCTGCTGCGCCCGGCAGAATACGACGTGATCGCCTGTATGAACCTGAACGGTGACTACATCTCCGACGCCCTGGCCGCTCAGGTTGGTGGTATCGGTATCGCCCCTGGTGCCAACATCGGTTCCGATTGTGCGCTGTTTGAAGCCACCCACGGTACTGCGCCTAAGTATGCTGGCCAGGACAAAGTGAACCCAGGTTCCATCATCCTGTCCGCTGAGATGATGCTGCGTCATATGGGTTGGTTCGAAGCTGCTGACCTGATCGTTAAGGGCATGGAAGGCGCAATCGCGGCTAAAACCGTGACTTACGACTTCGAACGTCTGATGGAAGGCGCTAAGCTGCTGAAATGTTCAGAGTTTGGCGACGCTATCGTTAAACACATGTAAGTGTGTTTTAGCGCTGAATGATTACGGGAGCCTGATGGTTCCCGTTTTTTATTATTCAAAATGCAACGGTTATCAAAACGTTATCAAAACAAGTTATCAAAACTCTACCATTTAGGGGCTTTTGAGAATTAAGCTCTAAAGGTTGAGCAGAGTCTAAATTTTGCTGTAAAACTGCCGATAAACTACCTATAAATGCACTTTTCGTCATGAGAAAAGAATCCTACAAGAGGTATGAATGAGCTTTTTCTGGGTGAACATTGGTAGTAGCTATAAAGAAGTTAAAGAGCAGAATTTCCTCTGGGCTCCACAATATGGCATGAACAAGAATGGGCAAAAGTTCAGCA
This sequence comes from Serratia sp. JSRIV004, assembly GCF_019968705.1. Taxonomy (NCBI): domain Bacteria; kingdom Pseudomonadati; phylum Pseudomonadota; class Gammaproteobacteria; order Enterobacterales; family Yersiniaceae; genus Serratia; species Serratia sp. JSRIV004. The sequence continues at coordinate 2,692,610 of NZ_CP074140.1, forward strand.
ATGCTTCGTGGGAGGCAGTAAAGGGCGTAAAAGCCGGAGACGTCATCTTTTGTAATAAGGATAGGGAGATAGTCTATGTGGCTACCGCCACGGCCGACGCAGAACCTGCACCACGCCCCCTTAGTCGTTCCTTTGATAAATGGGAACGTGAGGGCACTCGAGTAGACGTAGAGTTGACCGTTTTGGAGCACCCGATCGATGTTTCGCAGTTTAGCGAGATATTTATGAGTTCATATAATGAGTCAAGTCGTCCATCAGTCTTTGCCGAGAATGGTTCGTGCACACAAACGTATATGTGTGAGATTCCCGAAGTCGCGGCAAAAATGATAGCAAGCTTCATTAGTGAAAATGTCTCAATAGACTTCAATAAAGAGACTGCTAAGGTAAAAGAAGCAACCGGAAGCACCAAAGAAACCATCATTCAGGCTCGTGTTGGTCACGGTCCCTACCGAGATAAATTATTTAAGAAGTGGGGCGGAAAATGCGCGGTCACAGGCATTGCGCTTGAGTCAATGCTAACCGCGTCCCATATTGTTTCGTGGTCTATCTCAAATGACAAAGAGAAAGTTGACCCTTACAACGGATTCCCCCTCATTCCTAACCTGGACAGGTTGTTCGATCGGGGCATGATCAGTTTTGATGATAATGGGCACTTATTGCACAAGACAGAATTTGCAGGTCTGCTTCGTGATTTGAAAATCCCCTTGGACTCAAAAATTGATGGGCTGTTTGAGGAGAATAAAAAATACTTAACACGGCATCGCGTGACCTTTGGGTTTGAGAAAGAGTAAAAGTTTGAGGGGGAACCCTCAAGTGTTATACCTCGGATCTGACACGGCTAGGGCACTAAACCAACCCCAATCTGACAGGGCTGCTCTGTGCAAAAAAATGGACATTATTTACACCGCCGAAATAAACTAAAAATACTTATACAAAGGTTAGTTAACTTAGTAAACAGGTTCACCCATATTTGTTACCAATACACAAAGCACTTTCACTTGTACTCAATTGAAAAGTTAGAAAAATTAGCGTAATTCCCTACCTTGTTTTTCAGTATTAGAAATCGGCACTTGGAAGTCTAAATTATATTGTATTGACAATGCCATATCACATGCGATTCGTTTTCAATCCTACTCATGGAAAATTCCATATCAGTTATGGATATAATAGATATGGATTTCCCATGAGTAGCATTATTGATAGAGCTAAAACCGATAACCACGTCCATAGGACGTGGTATTTAGTTAGAAAGAATTTAGACAATCAATCATTGTCTAAAACTTTCCCTTCAGGTGATACGTTTGTATAATTATCTCTTCCACCACCTGGGTTTTGTACATCCCAATGATTTTTGTGTAATAAGTCCCATATCCATTCGCGACGAGCTGAATCTATATAACCGTGACTCGGAGCATTACCTTTACGAGGTATAATGCTGCGCCTCCATGCCTCAGGTGGTACAAAAGGAAATTCGCCTTGACAAGGAAGATTAGATGGATAAATTTTGTACCACGTAAATTTAGCAAATTTTATCTGCTCAGGACTATCTATTGTAATAAACTCGTTAAAATTAGCACACCATGGAGTTGGGATGAAAATTGCTTCTTCATTAGCATTATTCGGTAACGTATGCGTTGCAATTGCATCAAGAAAATCGTCAAATATTTTATTAATATGCGCTGGAAGTTCATCACAACGAGTCAAGCCTTCACCATCTAATATAGGATGTTTAAGGATTTCTGCTCTACTAAGGAGAGGTTTTAAAAGACTATACCAATCATTAATCCATTTTTTCCAAATCGGATCATTCATTAATCGCCATGGATGAGTGTTCTCAAATTCAGTCATAAGGGTTTGAGATACACATACAGTTAATTCGTTATTAAACGCGTTTTCCAAGAAGTTAACTAAAGGTTCAATGAAATACTTTTCGATTACTTCAGGAGTAATATTTTCCTTGATATCGATTATATGATGTGGGCAGAAAGTGACTTTGGCCATTTTATTTTTCCCACGGAGCTTTTAAAGAATCATTTTTTGAGATTCGCGCTTTTATTATTGCATCTGCTATTTTAGTCGACTCATCAAGAAAACCATCAGGGTATTCTGGGAACATACCATTTTCATCAATATGGAATTGTCTTATTGTCGCTCCTTGCGGTTGTTTCTCGGACGAACTTTCAATGAATGCTATATTAATCTTGTTTTTTAAGTCTACCTTTTCAATTACTCTAAGGCGTAGTCTGCTAATCATTTCAGCGCTATGGGTTTCAACGATAATACGTCTTCCATCTGCAATAAAGGCTAAAAATAAGTCAGCCAAATTTGCCGCGCTTGAGGGGTGCAAGTGAATTTCTGGTTGTTCTAATAAAATCAGGTCACCAGGATTGCTCAATAAACACATTAATATGATAGGAATTACTTGAGAATAACCAAATCCAACGTCAGAAATTGTTACGTCGGCATTGCTATCCTTGTTTTTTAAATTAATCTTATATATTAAATCACCTATTCTTGATGGTGTTACTTCTTGACTTAACCCCATCATTTCAATGCAAAGGTTTAAAGCCTCTTTCAACTTATACTCTTTACCTTTAAACTTTACGGATTCATTTTGTCGCGCCCACAATACATGGGCCGCATTCTCCCCTGATGGGAGTAATTCATATGCTACCTCAGTGAAATGGACATATGCTCTTTTTGGTAACGCTCTTAATGGTCCAAGGTATTTTATATTGCGTATATCTTCAATTAATGTGTCGGTTAATTGCATTTCACTACTGAAGAAAAGTTCCACTGGAAATGACATTTTATTTATACGAGGCTTCTCATTACTTGATTTTTCCACTAAATTAAATGAAAAAACCTCCGGATAAAAAGAAGATAAAATAGTCTCCGTGCCACCTATTTCAATTCGATCATTTTTAAATAAAGAAGATAAATATACAGGAGAGTCTTTCTTTTTTAATTTGTAATTAAGAAAGTTTACTTTTCTATTATTTCCGACTTCATTATGCACTTCGACTTTATACTCACTAACAATTGGCAAGTAGTGGTCTAATTTCTTTTTATTGCCAAATGAAAGATTAATTCGACCTTTTTTTGAGTAGTTTGAGACTACAAACTCATATCCAATGCTGGCTCTATTCACACTTGGCATTGAAAATGAAACTTCTTTTAAGTTGGAATAAGTTAGGTATTCTCCCTCTAATTCCAATTGACCCCCATCTCTTTTGATTAAAGTTTGCTTCAACAATAAAAGACTCTGAAGTATAGAAGATTTACCGCAGTTATTTTTTCCCGCAATAACTGTGAGATCATTTATTTTAAATGAATCTAATTTTTTAAAGGATTTAAAATTTTTTAAAGTAAGTTCTTGTATCATAAAACACTCCGTAAATAAAAATCTTTAACTATCAAACCAACTCAACTCACAAGGAATCTAACTAAAATCGCAAAATTGGTTTTTTACGATGATTTTAATTAGCTTGACACCTAAAAAACATCATTCCGCGGTCACTAAGAAGATACTAAACGTTATTCAAATATTTTCAATGTTTTTTAATTATTTACAAGTCCATCACTGATTCATCATATGTAAACAAGATATGCGAATGGACTCAAGTTTACCAGATATCTTAGAGCCATGTTAGTGAATCTAGGGGGGGGTAAGGATAGTAAGTGTAACGTCTGTTCTTCGCTTAAAGCCGATTGTTGATAAGATACCGTTCTCTCCGTGGGAACTGTCAGCTCAGGTCTGAGCTAATACACCTAAAGCTAGCAGCTGACTTTGATCCAATCCTTGCCCCTATCATCATGATAGCGGTCCGTCTGAGATTGTGTTTTGTGTCCCAGGAGTATCTGTGTGTTTACGCCCTGGGACTTATACAGCCTCTCGGCGAGCGAACGCTGTTCATGAAATGTTGCTGGTGTACCGTTTCCCCAATCAATATCAGTTTTATCTCTGGCCTTGCGAAAGTTGGTTGTCATCGTATTACCGGAAACTTTGGCGCCACGCTGGGCCATTGATGTCGAACGGAAGTAATGTACTAGATACGGACTTACAGCATAATCTCGGCAGCGCGAGATAACCTCACGCAAGGATATGTTCAAAGCATCGCATCGAAGAGAAAGCGGTATTGCTAACTTGGAACCTGTTTTTTCTTGTGAAACATGCAAGTGATCATCCCAGACATCACTGAATTTCATCTCTGAGATATCACCCAGGCGCTGCCCTGTGACTATGGCTAAGAGCATCGCATTGCCCATGTATTGATGCTGTTTATCAGCAATATCGAAGATTTTCTGCCACTCTTCTAAGTTCAAGCGCTGGCGTGTAATTTTCCTCCGCGGCTGCTTAGTGGCCTCTGCAGGGTTATAACCCGGTGGGACCTCTCCTGCATGTTGAGCCTCTTTGAACACATCGATCAAAACAGAACGCACAACCTGAGCCATACGGGCCTGCCCAATAGCTTTGTACTCGTCAAGGATTGCCGCGATATCGCGAGCATCAACAGCAGGTAAGGGTTTCATGCCAAGACTGTGGCGCATCAACGCCACGGGTTTATGTTTCTGCTTAAAAGTGTTTGGCCGAATATCTTGCGTGGCTAAGCGTTCCTCTTGAATCTTCCAATAGCGATCGAGCCAGGTACTGACAGTAATTTCCTTACCCTTAATCCGAGCCAACCGATCGCTTAGAGCCAAGATCTGCCGGCTACGCTGCTCCGCCAGTCGGCTGTTCGCTTCGATCGCAATTTCACGGGCTTCCTGTTCATTATCACCAAGGGCGTGATACTTTCCCGTTACTGGATGTCGATACCGCCAATACACCTTGTTGACCTTGCGGCTAAATAGCGGGTATAGGTTAGGGATATCAACATTATTCTTACGTGGACGGGCTGCCATCGCTCAAGATCCTCAGTAACTTTGGATTGTCAGTGTGCTTAATGATTGGGGAAGTGAGCGGGCCAACCAGCTCCGCATCTTCACGTACACGCCATAACTTGCCTTCTTTACGTGCTGGTGGGGCGAAGTGGCCTTCCTTTGCACAACGTCGTAAAGTATTCAGTGAGGGCGGTTTACTGCGGTATCGCTCCGCTGCCCATTCTTCAAGGGTTAACATCTGTAGCATAGGTTTTCTCCACACATAGCCCGCCGCATACGGGTGTGACACGTCACATTAATTTAAGATCATGCCAGCCGAGGTTTACCCAGCATGCCGCCTCGGTATCGAGACAGCACTTACCGACCGGCAGCCGTTCGCCGCACCGTTGGCACTTCTTACCATTCAGCTCCGTGAGCCTTTCTTTCAGTTCCGCATGGTCTTTACGGATCAGCATGGAAACGTACTCATTGAAATCATACGGTTTCCGGCCAGGACGGCGGATCACGCAAGCCTCTTCGACCATTTTGTTTTCTTGCGCATCCAGGCGCAATTCCCGAAGCACATCACCAGCGGCCCGTTGCCGGGCGCGCTGTTCTGCTTTACGTTCAGCAGATGGTTTAGCCACAATTAGCTACCTGTTGAGAATTCACCTGGTAGGCGATAGCCATCTGCTCTGCATCATTCATGGCATCATGCAGGGAGTGGTGTTTAACCATGGCAAAGCATGGCTGGTGGGTTTTGGGCAGGTAGCCTTTGGTACCTTTCACCATGGCATCGATATACGTACGAACATCGCGCTTACCGGCAAAATGCCAAGGGCAGGTTAGGCCGCAGGTACGGTAAGCATTTTCGAGGATCGAACCATCAAAATCGGTGCCGCGGAAGAATATGCGCGCGTCCGGGTGCTTTTGGATCCACGCGGTAAGGTTAACCAGCGCCTGGCTCAGTGGTTCACGTTGGCCTGCAAGCGCTTCATGCGCTTCCTCTTCCTGCTTTTGCCACCATTGCTGCGTTTGAGCGCTAACTGTCCGGCCTTGCATCAACTGGCCGAAGGTATCAACCAACCCATAAAAAGCGGCGGGGGAGTAGTTCGCTAGCTCTGGATTGCGGGCTATCTCAAGGATCGATGATTGAACGCCTTTTACATCCCGAATATTGAAAGCGAATCCACCGATAGAAAGGATCACTGCCGATGGCTTTACATCCATTGTTTCTGTATCAATCGTGATTGTGTTGAACATCGCTAATTACCCCACACTGATTTTCGGCAAAGCGAAGCCCCGCCAGAATTGGCAACTTTTCGCTGAGGGAAAATCGGGTTTAAAGATGGGAGGGCGCCCGCATAGCGCAGATCCTCCCGGTTAATTACTCACACATCAGGTGGCGCACCGTTCCGGTGGTTCTTAGACTATCCAGGTTTAAGGGACCGGACAGTACGCCACCTGATATGTAATTTCGTCGGATATCCGCGCTCGCTTTCGCTACGGTGCCGCCGACACGGCGCATGCTATTTCAGTGGTGACACTCGGCGCGAAACGTCGTAATCACCATATGGTGTATCACCCAGATCATCAGAGCCTTTAGCCCCCGCAAACTCATCAACCCGGATGATGCTGTAAGCGGCCCGAGTGAAATGGCGTGGAACACGTTCTATAAACGTACCGTGGTATTTTTCACCTAAAGCATAATGTGGCTGAATCAGTACCCGCATACCGGGCTTAAGTGCTGTAGGTTTCATCGTTAAGATCCCCCTTATCCGGCGATACGTATCACTGCTACAATCAGCGCGCCCCAAATGACAGACCCCGCCAAAACGCTAAACACCACTGCTCTACATCCGTTTTTGCTCATACTCTGCTTTCCTTACCGAGTACCACTACTGAGCGAATCATCCCGTTCTTCATACGCCTCGGGCGGCTACTTCGTGGGCGTCCTGCTTGTTCGCTGATGATGGCTTAAATCTAAAATAACTTAGCTATATCGTCAAGCTAAAAAACTAAATAAACTTAGATTTTAGTTCATAAACCTGCGGACACAGGTTTTAAGGAAGGATTGAAAAGGGGTTTTTAGCGGCGCAATAAACGTCGATGCTCAACAAGAACACCTATTATTTCAATGCGTTCTGTAAGCGAGCTTTTGGTGGGATAATCAGGATTTAGTGGGACTAATTCAAAGACGTCCTGGCCATCTTGGGTAACGCCACGCGAACGATATTTTTTGAAAGTTGCCTCATGCTCTCCATTTTTTGCTACGACGTAATCGCCTGGGAGAGGGTTTATGTCTGGATCAATAATAATCAAATCGCCCTCTTTAAAGTCAGGCTCCATTGATTTCCCTTTGATTTTTAATGCAAAAGCCCCTTTGGATAGGGTTTGCTCTGTTAGCAGATAGTCTACGTTCCCCTCCAAGCTTCTCGCGTCACTTTCAGCCGTCCAAACACCAGCTTGCACATAGCTAATTAAAGGAACTCTTGTTGAGCCGAGAGTGGCCGGCGCTACATTGGAAACATCATCTTTCCCATAAAGTAGATATTCCTCTGTTACACCGAAATACCTGGCTAGCCCTGTAAGAGACTTACCGCCCGGCTCATTAAGATCACGCTCCCAGTACCCCACTGTAACGTCACTAACTTTCAGCGCCTTTGCTACCTGAGCCTGGGTAAGTTTCTTGGCCTTCCTAAGCCCTTTTAGTCTCTGTCCGAGTGTTTCCAAAGCATCACCCTCAATCAAATAAAGCTAAGTTATCTTAGTTTTTATTGACCAAAATTAAATTAGGAAATAGTATCTAAGTATTCTTAGAAAAGGAGGGTGTTATGACCACTAAAGAGCTGGAGGACTACTTTGGCAATCCAAACAAAGCTGCTGCATTTTTCGGCATTTCTCCAGAGGCGTTTTATCAATGGAGAAAAAGGCCTGGAATGCTAATCCCGAAAGGGCGCGCAGCTGAGGCATTTGCGCGAACGGGGGGAAGGCTTGTGTTTAACCCACTGCTTTACAAAAAGTCTACCGCCCCAGCGGCTTAACCAAAACCACAGAAGGGGGGAAACCTTGTGGACAACAGAGACTTTCCAACCCAGGACGATATCAGCGAAGCCATACACAAGCTGATCACCCTGACGCCTGGCAAATACAGCGCCATGGCCAAGCAGTTGGATCCGCTAACTGGTACCGAAAACGCGCTGCGTAATCGGGTACGCCAGATCGCTGGTCAGGTAGTACCGCTTGGCATGGCTGCCGAGATGGAATCGATCTCGGGCCGGACTGATATCACAGAGGCAATGTGTCGTCGTGCTGGTGGCGTGTTCGTGAAGCTGCCGGAAGTCGGTCAGGTGGATAACGAAGAGCTACTGATCAAGTTCAACGAGTTGATGGCGGCGCTGGGGCAGTTTGCCCAGGCACATAATGAATTCACATCCGATGGGGTGCTGGATAAAAGCGAGAGTAAGCGGCTTAAGGCCAAAGGGTACCGAGTGCAATCACTGGTGGCAGAAATCTATGCCGTGACAGTGATGATGTTTGGAGAGGGTGACGCCCAGGATATGCGGTCCCGGGCGTCGGTCGCATCAATTAAACGTGTGGAGTAATTAACGCATGAGCAGTGTACGAAATTTAGCGGGTATTCCGCAACTTCGTTGCCGAGCTGTTACCGGTGGGCGGTCAGCTACAGCGTTTCGGTATGAGCTGAATGTACAGGGCCGGCGGTTGGCTATCAACCACAGCTTTGCGGCATGGGTTGTGGGTAACGGGGAGTTCCTGACTAAAAGAGCCCGCCCATGAACCCGATCGAATTCATCCGTAAAAACATAGTGACGCAGCTCGTTGGCGAGGGCTTTCCCGAAGATGTCGCCAGGGGGGGGGCAGAAGAGGGCGTGGATCTCTACCGCCGCATGTCACAAGCCAGCCGCAAAGGGCGTTGTTTCGACGACTGCCTTGCGCAGGCGCGCCAGCATTGCCGCTTTCAAACCCCGAAAAAGCCCAAAGGAGGATCGAATGGAAAACGAGGTAATCGTGCCGTTTGAAATGCTCTGTCGTGACAGTCACGGCGTGGTAGTTCGCGTGACTGGGGTTGATCAACTGAACCACCGAGTAATTTTCCGGCGTCCAGGCTATGAGCATGATTGTGCCTGCCCGCGCCGCGACTTCGGTAGAAAATTCAAGAAGGTGCAGGATGAGCATTAAGTTGATGTCGATGGTCTGGGAGCTACAGAGCCTGACTCAGCCCAGAAAAATGCTGCTTCTGTCGATCGCTGATCATGCAAGTGATGAGGGGTTGGCCTGGCCTGCCGTAAAAACGCTGATGCGCAAGTGTAGCCTCCGTTCTGATAGCGGTACCCGCAGAGCTATTAACGAACTGGTTGAGCTGGGTTGGCTGACGAAAATCGAGCGCCCAAGCAAAGAACGTAAGGGCAAGCACCAGCAAGACACGAACATGTACCAGTTGAATCTTGCGAAGCTTTACGCGGAGGGAAATATTCAGCCTGCACAGTATGCAGGCTCAAAGAAACCCGTTCAGCCTGTACGTGGTGAAGGCTCACTGCATGACGGCTCACAAGGTGAGGGCTCACACGGTGACCCTGCACAGAACAGCCAAAAAACGCCGAGTGAGCCTGTACCCGGTACAGCCGATCCATCAGTTAAAACAGATCCTCCATTAAACCCTTCTTGTCCGGTTGCCGAGCAACCCGACGAACCAGAGGCGGATACTTTCCTAGCTCTTCACCCAGAGGCCGCAGTATTCAGTGCCAAGAAACGCCAGTGGGGCAGTGTTGAAGACCTGCGCTGCGCCGAGTGGATTTGGGGCCGCATCATCCGGATGTACGAACAGGCCGCCGAGAGCGATGGCGAGATTTCCCGCCCTAAAGAACCTAGCTGGGCGTCATGGGCAAACGAGATCCGCCTGATGTGCACCATCGACAGCCGCACTCATCGCCAGATCTGCGAGCTCTACGGCCTGGTTAATCGGGATGCCTTCTGGTGCAAGAACGTCCTCAGCCCGTCGAAACTGCGTGAAAAATGGGACGAGCTGACCCTCAAACTCAGAGCCAATCCTCAAAGCGGCGCAGTGACTGGCGGCCATTGGAACAGCGCCGAAGCTTGGGAGAACACCCTATGAATAAACTTATGGCAGTTGTTCAAAACCGCGATGGTGGCGCACTGGCCAGCATGATGCCAAAAGAGCCACAACGCCGTGTGGTGAACGATCAGGCTGAAAAGCTGGTTGATGCGTTGTTCACCAACTTGATGCAGATATTCCCTGCTGCCCGACAGACCGCACTCAGCACACCGGAAGATGTTGCCGCGGCCAAGCGCCAATGGATCCTGGCGTTCGCCGAGAACGGGATCACTTCACTGGAGCAGGTCAAGGCCGGTATGCGTATGGCGCGACAGCAGGCTACAGACTTCTGGCCAAGCTGTGGCAAGTTCATCGGTTGGTGCAGGGAAGGGGCCGCGGCTGTTGCCGGGTTGCCGTCGATTGACGATGTGATAGCAGAGTTTGACCGATACAGCGCCCAGCATGATCTCCATGAGTCAGCCGAGGCTTTCCCCTGGTCGCATGCTGTCATGTACTGGATCGTGCTTGATGTACGCAATGCCATGCACCGCTACAACCACACCGAGGCCGAAACCCGTAAAGCGGCACAAACCCAACTCAATCTGTGGGCCAAGAAACTGGCAGCAGGTGAACCCATTCCCACGCCCGTTATCCAGATCGCCAATAAACAGCGCCCGCTAGCTCCAGCACAGTTACTGGACACCAACGGCGACTATCAGCGCATTGGCTCAGAGATGCTGGCACGCATCCGGGCGAAAACCGGGAGGACATCATCATGAAAAAATTAACGATCCCTGTGGACGTATTCGAGAGCGACCGTATCAACACCGGCATTCGTGGCCTGGTTCGCGCTGGCATGCTCAAAGACAACCCAGACAGCCAACAGACCAGGGTAATGCTTGCCGCGGCTGGTGCAACGTGGCGCACTCTGCGTGATTTGGAGCTACTGGTTTTGCAGATGTACGGCGTGGCAGATACCCAGTCAGCAATTAGCGCCCGGCTGCGCGAATTCAGCAAGCCTCGTAATGGCCTGATCAAAGAGCGCCAGATGGCAAGGGCCGAGTCCGGGAAGATGGTTTATTTCTACCGCCTGGTAGCCGTAGAGCAGGAGGCCGCATGACGTTCATCACAGGAACGAGGGAGATCCTGCATCACCTCCGTCGCTGGTACCTACTGCGCGAAGCCGCTCGCACTTGGCAGGATCGCGGAGAGTTTCGGGCCTACGCCATAAAGCGCGGCTGGCTGACCGCATGGCAGCGCCAGAACTTTGGCCGGGATTACTACGGCGTTAAGCGCTTGGCACGTCGAGCCATGAAGGGGGCCAAGTGGAATACAGTCTGATTTATGCGGATCCACCGTGGACCTATAACGACAAGTGCGCCGATGGCAAACGTGGGGCTGGTTTCAAATACTCAACGATGAAGGTAGCCGACATTTGCCGTTTACCTGTTTGGGATTTGGCCGCTGATTCTTGTTTGCTGGCCATGTGGTGGGTGCCGACTCAACCGATCGAGGCACTTAAAGTTGTAGAAGCCTGGGGCTTCCGATTAATGACCATGAAGGGCTTCACCTGGCACAAGACGAACCGCAACAAGGGCAATAGCGCGATCGGTATGGGCCATATGACCCGCGCCAATAGCGAAGATTGTCTGTTTGCCGTCAAGGGTAAGCTGCCGCCGCGCTTGGATGCATCGATTTGTCAGCATGTAACGGCACCACGAATGGATCACAGCGCAAAGCCTGAGGTGTTCCGCGAGAAGTTGGTGCAGCTGTTGGGGGATGTTCCACGCATTGAGCTGTTCGCCCGTAAGCAGGCGGCTGGCTGGCATACCTGGGGCAACCAGTGTGATCAGTCGGTGATTATGGTACCTGGTAAGGTTGAGGTGACCGCGTGAGAGCACTCCTTAAACCAATCATCCAGCCCGAGCTCGGGCTGGTTTTCCTCAAGCCAGGCAAGGCGCTGCTGCCTATGTTCGGCGGGCGTGTTTTGATATCGACCGAACCGCACGAATTCAGTCAGCTGCCATCCGGTGCGCTGCCTGCTGCCGATCAACTGATAGCGAACGACCCACGCTTCCAGCCGTTCTATCAGCAAGACAGAGTGATCCGGGCCGCTGGTGGTATTAACGCCTTGGAATACTGGGTATCTCAGAAATCAGCCTGCCAGGTCGATGGTGAGCATTCGCGGCATATGGTAACCCTCCGCTATGGCAATAGCGCCTTATGTCTCTGTCAGAGCCACGACAACCTCTATACCGGGCAAACACTACCAAAGCTGGATGTAATAGCCGACACAAACCGAGCTGCCTGGATTGTCGATCGGGTGCGCGGTCACTTCCTGCTACCGGAAGGCCACCAGCTAACCCTGCCTGAGTTGTGCTGGTGGGCCGTACTCCATGACTTGGCCGATCTTCTGCCCGAGGATGTATCAGCCGCCTCCTTGCGTGTGAAGCCCCACACGGTACCAGCAGGTACCAAAAAGGAAGCCGATATCACTCATACGCCAGCGGCGCAGGAGGTTGTGGCGGCAAAGGCCAGCAAGGCAATCAAGGTGTTGAAGATAGACCCAGAGCCACCGCAGTCCTTCATGAAGATACCGAAGCGCCACCGATGGGTTAACGCGAAGTATTTGCAGTGGGTTAAGTCGCAGCCATGCGTCTGCTGTGGGGCCAGAGCTGACGATCCTCATCACATTATTGGTCATGGCCAAGGCGGGATGGGAACCAAGGCTCATGACCTTCTCACTATTCCGCTATGCCGCCAGCATCATGATGATTTACATCGTGACATGTCACGGTGGGAAGTGGAGCACGGAAGCCAGGTGGATCTGTGGTACGAGTTTTTTGATTTGTCCGTTGCGCTGGGCGCAATTTCTTAACGTGGAGTAATTGGTGAGTTGGCATGCGGGCCAGACACCTGGAGAATTTAACATGAGAGATATGTATGAGGTTTTATCCCGCTGGGGTGTGTGGGCTCGTGATAATAAAGGTATTGGCTATTCCAGCATAGCGGCTGGGTTTAAAGGGCTTTTGCCGCCACAATCCAGCGGGAAGCAGGCATGCAGCGACAATGACGGTCTGATAATTGATGGTTGCATTGCCAAGTTGTTTAAGTTTGAGCCAGAGGAACATGAGCTGGTTATGAGGCATCACTATTGTGGCCAGTCTATACGTTCTATCGCTCGGGGATGGAAGTGTTCGGATGGAACTGTGCGGAAGAAGATGCAGGCGGCAGAGGGCTTTATCGGTGGTTGCCTGGCCATGCTAGACGTAAGACTAGACATGGAGTAAAAAATACCCTATGAGAGAGATCGCTCATAGGGTAGATCATACACACCATTAGAGTCCGCAGTTGCAGAGTTTAATGGTTATGATGGAATCATGTTTTTTTTCAGCAGCTTATGAAGAATTGTTTCCTCTTTAAGATTTTGCTCTTTTATTTTTTTTGTAAAAAAATCATTAACATTCTTAGGCTTAGACTCTTGATATGATTGCTTCATTGTCATTATGGACCTCCTAACTCCTCGCAAAGTAGTGGTGGTTAAATTCTTTGTCGAAGTAATGCTTTCTTTTCACCCAAATAAATCCGTCAGCCTTTGATATCACAGCTACATCAATTGGTCCACCTACAGTTTCACTATCATCGGAAACTTTACGTTTAAACGCAGTTAAGTTGACCAAAGATTCAGCCATATAGGCAAGGTCTTGTTTCGGTAAGAACTTGATCATGTTAACTACTTTACTTATATAGTTTTCATGCACAAATCGCTCTATACGTGCATCACAATCGGAGACAGTGTTTTCTACAATCTCAACAATAGCAGATCTTAGAGCATCCAGATGCTCAGTAGACACTTTTTCAGTGATTACGCTATCAATTCCTTCAAGGAGGTTAACTATTGACCCTTGATATTCGCCATGAAGCATTTGGATTAGATTTTGGCTACAACCTTGCATAAATGCTGTTACTTCATCATCTTGAGCGAAAGGAGTTACTCCTCCCTCTCCGTTGCCTGAGCATTTTTCTTGATTGATATACTTACGTATTTTTCCGTTATAAAAACCGCAAACATCGTAGGACAACACTTTAGGATAGTAGTCTTCGTTGCCGTAACCGGCAATCACAATGCCAGAAATGTTTCCAACGTCACTTCTTTTGCAAATCATGGCGGCGAAAACGTTCGTAAGAACGGATATTAGTCCTGAAGGGATCTCTTCTATAGGTGTATCAGCAAATTTTTCGATTATGATTCGTAGCGAGACATCCTCACAGAAACGAGTAGCATCATCTACGTCATCACCTGAGAAATCGTCAAGAAAATCAGTGTCTGATAAGCTTTCTAGTAGAGAGTTACAGTAATCTTCTAGATCTGCGAAAAAGGTCTGTATTGAGAACGAATTCCAGTACTGAGGGTTTTTTGTTAATGAAAATTTTTCAACTAAGTTATTGAATACACCTTCAGATAGATATTGATATAGATGACCAGAGCGCATCCCATCTGTAACGAGATTTTGTGATTTCTCTAAAAACTCGAAAAAATCTTTGGAGTATTCCTCCAGCTTATCGAAACAGGTTTCACCTAGTTGTTTTCTGTATGCTTTAATCACTAATTCCCAAGGTGCCGAGCACAGGTCACCACTCCCATATACCATTAAACCAACAGGGTGATGTTTTGTTAAAGCAAAGAGCTTCTCCGCACCGTTATAAATTTTTTGAGTTCCTCCTCCTGAAATTGTAACCGCGGAATCTGCAGCAAGAGCAACCGCAGATTTATTGAAAACGGCGATTTCTGCAGTCATTTCTTACTTCCTTGAAATTGAAATTATATTCATTCTAACTAATCTCGTTAGCTGCTGGATTTTTATATTATATTAATGCTAACGCGTACGCAAAAGCTGTTGTAATGTGATAAGAGTGGTTACGCAGTTAGTAGCTTATCCAATCAAAGAAACCTCGCTCTGACGGGGTTTTGTCGTTTCTGGAGTTTGTGAAATGGGCGGCAGCTAGGTGTTATCAGCACTCTAACCGCCAGTTGCTCATGCTTTTAGGTCACAAGCGAACCTTTGCCCATGCTGCTTAACAGCGGTATGAGCTTATCAAAGAGGGCGCTCATGATCTCAGGTACCAGTCTTGTCAACGCTGACACAATCGAATACATCAAAACCCTGCCTGATAACTGCATCGACCTGATCGCTACTGACCCACCGTATTACCGGGTAAAGAGCTGTGATTGGGATAACCAATGGAAGACCGAGGCAGACTATCTAGCCTGGCTGGATGCGCTGCTGGCTGAGTTTTGGCGGGTACTCAAGCCAAACGGCAGCATGTATATTTTCTGCGGTAGCCGGTTGGCTTCCGATACTGAACTGTTGGTACGCCAGCGGTTCGACGTGTTGAGCCATATCGTATGGGCCAAGCCCTCCGGGCCGTGGAGACGCCAGAACAAAGAGAGTCTGCGGGCATTCTTCCCGGCAACAGAGCGGATCATCTTTGCAGGGCATTACGCCGGACCATACCAGCCAAAAGATACCGGTCACGCTGCCAAGTGCTCCGAGTTGAAACAAAACGTCTTCAAGCCGCTGATCGACTATTTCAGATCGGCGCGACAGGCGCTTAACGTATCAGCAAAAGAGATCAACGCCGCCACCGGCCGCCAAATGGCCAGCCACTGGTTTAGTGAAAGCCAATGGCAACTGCCCAGCGAAGATCAGTATCTGGCGTTACAGCACCTTTTCCGGCGTAAGGCAGTCGAACGGCACCAAGCTGCTGGACTTGAAAAGCCGCATCATGCTCTTGTTCGTGAATATGCCACACTGAACCAGGAATATAAGGAGCTTTGCCGGGAGTACAAGCAGTTGCGGCGGCCTTTCTCCGTATCGGTAGATGTACCGTATACCGATGTCTGGACGTTCCCGCCGGTGCAGTATTACCCAGGCAAACACCCTTGCGAAAAGCCAGCAGCCATGATGGCGCATATTATCAGCGCCAGCAGTCGCCCCGGGGATGTAGTGGCAGATTTCTTTATGGGATCTGGTTCCACCATCAAAGAGGCGATAAAGCTGGGCCGTATTGGCCTGGGCGTGGAGCTTGAGAAGGAACGATTTGATCAAACCTTCAGGGAGATAAACCCGGAGGGATAAACGAGCCTCGGCATAGTCCGTGGTTTCACACATAAGGGCTGCGCTATTGCGTGGCTTTTTCTTTTACTGGGGCACAGGTGAAGAAAATGGGCATCACGCAGCAAAAAAGCGCCCTTGAAATCAGACGCTTTAGTTCAGAGGCAATTTTGACTGTATACAGTGTTAATGCTTACTGCCTATTGGGGATTGAACGCCGGACTTTTCCAACGTCTCAACATGCCTTGTTAAGTCTGAAATAAGTTCTCTGACCATCTCAGGCGTCATTGCAAAGAATTGACTTTCTTGAACTTCATCAAGTTTCTGTAATTCACTAGAAAGAAACTGAAACTTCAGTGCAATCGCATTATACCCAGGAAAAGGCCCGGCCTGCCAACCTGCAACAGGGAATACTGGAATATCGTCTTTCTTAGACATTAGCTATCCTTCTTGGTTGATTAAGCACCTCCAAGATACCACTACTGCCTGATATAAAAAATAATCAGGCTCTCAAGGCTACCAGTTGGTGGCCTTTTTTTATTTCTTGCGCCCGGCGTTTGCTGAGCGAACAGCAAACATTAAGGAGCAAATATGAGCGAGCCGATTACCGGAACCGGGGCGGCGGCAGCGGCAGTAACTGGCGTAACGATTGTTGGTGTATTTTCCAACCTTGATCCTGCTGTGGTAGTCGGTGCATTTGCAGGGGCAGCGGTTTTCGTCCTGTCTTCGAGTGACTTGTCTAACTTCAAGAAAGTGTGGATGTTTGCTTCTTCGTTCCTGACAGGGATGTTTTCTGCTGAATTCTTTGCAGACGTTATCGAAGCCTTCTTATCCGTTCTGCCGGGTAAACACATTGAAGTAGGGGACACCATAGGGGCGCTGGTGGGCGGGGCTGTTGCTGTACGGTTGCTGATGTACCTTATCGCCAAATCTTCAGACCCAAAAGCGCTGGACGATATTACCCGGCGAGGGGGAGACAGATGAATGAATACCTGCTGACAATCAATGCTATTGCATGCGGTGCAACAGCCTTCCGTCTCATGGCATACCGTAGGAACGGGGCAACCCATCGACCCATTGTTACCTTCTTTGCATGGCTGCTCATTGTAGCTTGCGCCTCGGTAACTATCCGCATACTGACCGGCGATTATCAGAACGCTAACTGGTCGGAAACCTTAATCAATATAGGCTTCTGTGTTGCTGTCTGGTCTTCAGGTGGCAACGTAATGCGCCTGGCTAAACCCCTTCAGAGAAAACAGCTATGACACAAAATCAATTTCAGCGGGCGGCAGGTATCAGCGCCGAGTTAGCCGCGCGTTGGTATCCTCATCTGGTGGCTACATTCAAAGAGTTCAACATCACCAAGCCGGTAGACCAGGCAATGTTTATTGCTCAAGTTGGGCATGAGTCCAACGGTTTTAAAGTGCTGGTGGAGTCATTCAATTACAGCGTTGATGGTCTATTCCGCACATTTGGCCCGCTCTCAACAGCAAAGCGCTTGAGCGATTATCAGTGCAAGATGTTGGGACGTACCGTGCAGCAATCCGCACAGCAAGAAGCTATAGCAAACTTGGTATATGGTGGCCGGATGGGAAATAAAGCTCCGGGTGATGGATGGAAATATCGCGGGCGCGGTTTAAAGCAGCTTACAGGCTTGAATAATCATCTCGCATGCGGCACGGCTCTTAAGCTCGACTTAGTGAGCCACCCTGAGCTATTGGAACTGGACGCTAATGCTATGCGTTCTGCTGGTTGGTTCTGGTCAAGCAATAAGTGCGGGCAATATAGCTCTGATGTTGTCGCTGTAACTAAAGCAATCAATGGCGGGTTGAATGGTATTGATGACCGTAAGGCTAGGTTTGAGAAGGCTAGTAAGGTGCTGCTATGAAATGGTTATCAATGCTAAGGATTAGTGTTTTGCTCGGTCTGCTGGTGACTGCTTTAGTTTTGGCCATCAGTACCTCTGTATTAACGAAGAGGCTTGAAGTGACGAAGTTACAGAACGAGCAACAATTAAAGGATCTAGCTCAACAGGCTGGGGTGATTGTTACGTTGCAGACACAAGATGCCCAGAATCGTGTGCTGTTGACCAGACAGTTGCTGCAAGAACGGCAGTTAAGACAACAAGCCAGTGACAACGAGAGGAAATACAAGGATGCGATCAAAAACGACGAATGTGCCGCTCGCGATATGCCTAGCGCTGTTATTGAGCTCTTGCAGCCACTCTCTACAAATGGTACCTAAACCAGTAATCCTTCTCCCTCCTGAGACAGTTTTCATTCCTTGTGAGCATCCATTTTTTCAGGGGAATACTTGGGGAGATGCGGCTAACTATGCGTTGACCTTACAATCAGCATTGAAGATCTGTTCCAGTAGGGTGGATAATCTCAATAAATGGAGAGACAGCCTTAACATGAAGCCCTTATAATGATGCGTTAGCCAATCGTGAAAAGGAGATAGGTATGTCATCATGGGAGTGTCCTTACTGTGGCTCCGTAGCTGTTTATGAGAATATGCGGAAAAAAAGCAACAGTTTTTTCTTTAGTCATGAAAATAAATATGGGCCTATGGCGTTACATTCGGCAGTGTTTGTCTGCCCTAATGAAAATTGTAAAGAATATACCGTTGGAGTCTATATAACAAAATCTGAGACTGATAGTTATGGAAATCTTTATGACCTCGAAGAGGTTGTTGATAAATGGAGGTTGAAACCTCAGGCTAATGTTAAGTTATTTCCAGACTATATTCCAATAGCGATTCTTGATGATTATAAAGAATCGGTGTTAATAAGGGATTTGTCACCTAAAGCTGCGGCCACCTTAGCAAGACGATGCCTTCAAGGAATGATTAGAGATTTTTGGGAAGTAAAGCCAGGACGCTTGGTTGATGAGATTAATGGTATTAAGGATAAGGTGGATCACAGTACTTGGAGTGCAATTGATGCCATAAGAAGTATAGGTAATATCGGCGCTCACATGGAAAAGGATATAAATCTTATTGTTGATGTTGAGCCTGATGAAGCGGATTTGTTAATTCGCTTGATAGAGACGCTTCTTAATGATTGGTATGTTGAAAGAGAAGAGAGAAATAAGAGGACGCGAGCTATTGTTGATCTTGCACGAATTAAACAAGAAGAAAGAAAACATAAGGCTTAGTTTTTGTAATTATATTTTACTCAGCAATCGACTAAGTTAAAAACCAATCACTCTGAATTGATTGCTCATTGTGAAATTTACAAGCCTCGGCATAGTCCGGGGCTTTTCTATTTGAGGTACCCCATGCCACCAAGGATACCCAGGGCATGCCGTAAGCACGGTTGCTGCCATACCACCACTGACCGCTCAGGCTACTGTACCGAACACCAGAACACCGGCTGGGAGGTGCATCAACAGGGCAAGAGCAGGCACCAGCGCGGCTACGGTAACGATTGGACTATTCGCCGCGTCCGCATCCTCAAGCGTGATAACCACATCTGCCAGGAGTGTCTGCGGAGCGGTCGAGCGGTACCGGCTACCACAGTGGATCACATCGTACCCAAGGCACATGGGGGTACCGATGACGATTTGAACCTTGAAAGCCTGTGCTGGCCATGTCACAGGGCGAAAACAGGCCGCGATCGGCTCAAATGACATCAATTCTCATCACCGAGAGGGGGGGATCAAATCTCTGCAAAATTTCGCCCAAAGTACCGCCGCATTACCTTTTCTTACATACCCGCAGGTTAGAAACTTTTTTTTGGGATACCCCAAGCGATGATTAATAGGAGTTTTCGATTATGTCAGGGCCACCGAAAACCCCTACCCATCTACGTTTGGTCAGGGGGAACCCATCAAAACGGGCCATAAATAAAAATGAGCCAAAACCCCCATCAGGGGTACCCCCAACTCCCAAGCATTTTGATAAGCAGGGAAAGTATTGGTTTAAGCGGATGGCTGAGGAGCTTGATGCCCTCGGCGTTATGTCTCAGCTCGATGCGCGGGCTTTGGAATTGTTGGTTGAAGCCTACACCGAGTACCGGCACCACTGCGAAGTTTTGGATCAGGAAGGGTACAGCTACAAAACTGATGAGGGTTTAGTTAAGCCACACCCGCAGGCTGCAATGAAGGCAGATGTATGGAAACGCATGCGCGGGATGTTGGGCGAATTTGGAATGACCCCTTCCAGCCGTTCAAAAGTAAATACCACCGGTCCCGACCAGGTTGATCCGATGGCTGAGTTTATGAAAGCGAGAGATTAATGGCTAAAGTTGCCGATGGTATTCGCTACGCCGAGCGCGTCGTGGCGGGGGAGATTGTTGCCTGCGAACTGGTCAGGCTGTCGTGCCAGCGTTTCCTTAACGATCTCAAGGTCGGGCCGGAGCGCGGGATCACATTCAGCGAAGCCCGAGCGCAACACATCCTCAATTTCTACAAGTTTGTGCCACACGTTAAAGGGGCGCTGGCTGGTCAGCCGATCGAATTGATGGATTGGCACATTTTCATTCTGATTAACATTTTCGGCTTCATCATCCCGTTGATTGATGAGAATACCGGTGAAGTAGTGCTGCGCAATGATGGCAGTGGCCGCCCGGTGATGGTTCGCCGGTTCCGCACCGCTTACAACGAAGTGGCGCGCAAAAATGCCAAGTCCACCCTGTCTTCCGGTGTTGGTCTGTACATGACGGGCGCAGATGGCGAGGGCGGGGCCGAGGTTTACTCTGCTGCCACCACACGTGAGCAGGCCCGGATCGTGTTCGAAGATGCCAAAAGCATGATCAAACAGGCCCGGCCAACATTGGGCAGGCTGTTCGAGTTCAACAAGCTGGCGATCTTTCAGGAGCAAACCTCGTCACGTTTCGGCCCGCTGTCCAGCGATGCCAACAACCTGGACGGGTTAAACATTCATTGCGCTATCGTTGATGAGCTTCACGCCCATAAAACCCGCGATGTGTGGGATGTGCTCGAAACGGCAACCGGTGCACGTCTGCAATCATTATTGTTCGGTATTACGACCGCAGGGTTTAACAAAGAGGGGATCTGTTACGAGCTGCGCGATTACGCCATCAAGGTTCTGCAAGGGGCGGCGACCGGCCAGTTTGAGGATGATACCTTCTTCGGCATCATTTTTACCCTGGATAAAGATGATGATCCCTTTGATGAAAAGGTCTGGCAGAAAGCCAATCCGGGGTTAGGTATCTGCAAGCGTTGGGACGATTTGCGCCGCCTGGCCAAGAAAGCCCGAGAGCAAGTTTCCGCCCGTCATAACTTCTTCACCAAGCACATGAACCTGTGGGTGACCGCCGAGGCCGCATGGATGGACATGCTGAAATGGGGCAAGTGTGAGTACATTGCGCCACAGCATGAGCTGAAGACCTACCCGTTATGGGTGGGTGTTGACCTGTCGAACAAAATCGATATTTGTGCTGCCGTGAAGATCTGGCAGGCCAATAACGGGCATGTCCACGCCGACTTCAAGTTTTGGCTGCCGGAAGGGCGGCTCGATCGCTGCTCCCGCCAGATGGCTGAGTTGTACCGCAAGTGGGCCGAGCTTGGCAAACTGACGCTGACGGATGGCGATGTCATCGATCACGGGCAGATCAAAGAGGAATTGCAGCTGTGGGTAGCCGGTGAAAGCTTGCGTGAAATCGGCTTTGACCCCTGGAGCGCCACCCAGTTTAGCCTGGCGCTGGCCGAAGAGGGATTGCCGCTGGTGGAGGTGCCACAGACGGTGCGCAATTTCTCCGAGGCGATGAAAGAGATCGAGGCGCTTGTGTACGGCGGGCGACTGCACCACAGCAACCACCCGGTGATGAACTGGATGATGAGCAACGTTACCGTTAAACCGGATAAGAACGATAACATTTTCCCCAACAAATCGACCCCGGAGGCCAAGATTGACGGCCCCGCAGCCTTGTTTACAGGCATGAGCCGGGTGTTGGTTAACGGCGGTGGCGATGTTGATTTCCTTTCCACTCTCGACCCAGACGAAGAACTATTGACCCTATGAAATCACTCATTATCGACCTTTGCGGGTTGGCCGGCTTCGGCTTGCTCGTCGCAGGGCTTTACCTGCAATACGGCACCGCGATCGCGCTAATGGCTGGTGGCGGTTCAATGCTGGCGTTCGCGCTGGCGGCGGCCAGGAGGAATAAACGTGCTATTTGATGCTCTATTTCGTAGCGAGTCGCTGGAAAATCCCGCCACCCCGATCACTGGTGACAGTCTAGATATGGGTTTTCGTGCGGGTGATGTCTTTGTCAGCCCTGAAACCTCCATGAGGTTGGCGGCGGTTTATGCCTGTATCTATGTGCTGTCTTCCACGCTGGCGCAGATGCCGGTGCATGTGATGCGCAAAACCGGCGATAAGGTGATTCAGGGCCGGGATCACCCCCTCTTTTACCTGGTGCACGACGAGCCTAACGAGTGGCAGACCAGCTATAAATGGCGGGAACTGAAAGAGCGCCATGTTTTGGGGTGGGGTAACGGGTACACAAAGATCGTTCGATCTCGCCGGGGTGAAGTGACCGCGCTGGAAGCCTGCATGCCATGGCAAACCACGTTGCTCAATACCGGTGGTCGGTACACTTACGGGGTATACAACGAAGAGGGCAGCTTTGCCATTAACCCCCACGACATGATCCACATCCGGGCGCTGGGCAATAACCAAAAAATGGGGCTGAGTCCCATTCTGCAGCATGCTGAAACGATCGGCATGGGTATGAGTGGCCAGCAGTACACCAGTAACTTTTTTGGTGGCAATGCGCGGCCTGCGGGGATCGTATCCGTTAAATCCGCATTGAATGCCGAGTCGTGGTCGCGGCTTAAAGAGATGTGGCAAAAGGCCACGCATGCCTTGCGCAGCCAAGAAAATAAAACGCTGTTACTGCCCGCTGAACTGGATTATCACGCTCTGACCGTTTCGCCGGTTGATGCCCAGCTTATCGACCTGATGAAGCTTAACCGGTCGCAGATTGCCGGGATCTTCAATATTCCGGCGCACATGATCAACGACCTGGAAAAGGCGACGTTCTCCAACATCACCCAGCAATCTATCCAGTTTGTTCGCCATACGGTCATGCCGTGGATCGTGAACTGGGAGCAGGAACTTAACCGCCGCCTGTTTACTGTCGCCGAGCGTAATGCCGGGTACTACATCCGGTTTAACCTGGCTGGTCTGCTACGCGGTACCCCGCAGGAACGCGCCCAGTTCTACCACTTTGCCATTACAGACGGGTGGATGAGCCGAAACGAGGCCCGTGCCTTCGAAGATATGAACCCGGTTGACGGCCTGGATGAAATGCTTGTCAGCGTTAATGCGGCCAACCCAGCCAAAGACATTACAGACCCAACAAAAGAGGAAAAGCCCGATGAGTGACAGAGAAACACGCTGTTACGGTGGTGAGGTGCGCGCCCAGCAGGAAGAAAACCAGCCTACGCACATTATCGGCTACGGCTCGGTATTCGATAGCCGCTCAGAGGTGCTCTGGGGCTTTCGCGAAATCATCAAGCCTGGTGCTTTTGATGATGTGCTCAAAGATGACGTTCGCGGCCTGTTTAACCACGATCCCAACTTCATCTTGGGCCGCAGTTCGGCGGGTACTTTATCGTTATCCGTGGATGCTCGGGGGCTGCAATACAACATTGTGGCGCCGGAAACCCAGACCATTCGCGATCTGGTGATCAGCCCTATGCAGCGCGGCGACATCAACCAATCTTCCTTTTCCTTCCGCGTCGCCCGTGATGGCGAGGACTGGTATCAGGATGAACAAGGGGTGGTGATCCGTGAGATCACCAAGGTTTCGCGCCTGTTCGACGTAAGCCCGGTGACCTATCCCGCTTATCAGGAGGCTGATTCAGCCGTCCGATCCATGAAAGCCTGGCAGGAAGCGCGAGACAGTGGCGCGCTCACTAATGCCGTAAACCAAAGAATGGCGCGTGAGCGCCTGCTGACTTTATTAAACGCGTAAGGAAAGACCATGCCTATTATCAAATTGCACGAACTGAAGCAAAAACGTAACACCATCGCCACCGATATGCGCGCTCTCAACGACAAGATCGGGGATACCGCCTGGACGGAAGAGCAGCGTACCGAATGGAACAAGGCCAAGGATGAGCTGACCAGGCTCGATGAGCAAATCACCCGCGAGGAGGAATTGCGCGCACTGGATCAGACCTTTGTTGATGATAACCAGAATGAACAGCGCCAGCAGTTGAACAAAGACAACCCAGAGCATAAACAGCACGAAATCCGCGCCGCAGCGTTCGATAAGTTCCTGCGCCAGGGCTTTGCCGAGCTGAGTGCCGAAGAGCGCGCCGCTGTGCGTGAACTCCGCGCACAAGGTACCTCGCCGGATGAAAAGGGCGGTTACACCGTACCTACCCAGATGCTGGCTAAAATCGTTGATGCCATGAAGGCCTACGGCGGTATTGCTAGCGTGGCGCAGATCCTGAACTCATCCAATGGGCAGGACATCACCTGGTCAACGTCTGACGGTACGGCGGAAGAAGGGGAGCTGTTGGGCGAAAATACGGCCGCATCAGAGCAGGATGTGGAATTTGGTACCGCGATCCTGGGGGCCAAGAAGCTGAGCTCCAAAATCATCCGCGTTTCTAACGAGCTGCTGCAGGATAGCGGGGTTGATATCGAGGCGTATTTGGCTGGCCGCATCGCCCAGCGTATCGGGCGCGGCGAAGCAAAATACATCGTTAAAGGTAC
Source organism: Serratia sp. JSRIV004 (assembly GCF_019968705.1). Lineage (NCBI taxonomy): Bacteria > Pseudomonadati > Pseudomonadota > Gammaproteobacteria > Enterobacterales > Yersiniaceae > Serratia > Serratia sp. JSRIV004. Next base: position 2,717,357 of record NZ_CP074140.1, read on the forward strand.
CGGCGCAGGATCACCAGTGCAGCCCAAGGGGCTTGAGGTATCGGTAACCGGTACCGTACCGGCCAAGGCGGTAACGCTCGATTGGACGGACATTAACACCCTGAAGCACAGCATTGATCCTGCCTACCGCAACGGGCCTAAATTCCGCCTGGCGTTCAACGATTCCACGCTGAAAACGCTTACTGAGCTGGTAGACGGTAATAAACGCCCGCTGTGGTTGCCGGATATTGTCGGCGTTGCGCCTGCGTCGGTGCTGGGCATGCAGTACGTTATCGATCAGGCGATCGACAGCATGGCAACGGGTAAAAAGTTTGTTTACTGCGGTGACTTCGACCGCTTCATTCTGCGCCGTATCACTTATATGACACTGAAACGCCTGGTTGAGCGCTTTGCCGAGTACGATCAGACCGCGTTCCTGGCCTTCCATCGTTTCGATTGTGTGCTGGAAGATGCATCAGCGATCAAGGCGCTGACCGGGAAATAATCATTATTCCGGCGTATTCCTGCACCGCTTCGGCGGTTTTTTTATGCCTGCAATCTGGCAACAGGTTGCAGGTAAGGAGCATTGATGAAGCCAAGCATCAAACAATTGCGCCTGCAATGTCGTCTTGATGACGATGATGATTCAGACGATGAGCTGTTAACGCTTTATGCGGGAGCGGCGCGGCGCAAGGCTGAAAATTACACCAACCGGAAGCTATATGATGAGTCGGTTCCCGAGGGGCAGAGCGAAGGGCTACTGGTCAGTGATGACGTTATGCTAGCCATCATGCTGGCTGTCGGTCACTGGTACGAAAACCGTGAAGATACCGCCGATGTACAGAAAGTCAGTATTCCGCTCGGGTTTAAGGCTCTGCTGGAGCCCTACCGATTTATTCCGCTGTAAGGGGGCGCTATGCAAGCAGGCCGACTGCGCCACCGCGTCACCATTCAGAGCTTTGTCCCGGTGGAACTACCCTCCGGGCAGGAACTGGAGGAGTGGCGCGACGGTAAGACTGTTTATGCAGAGGTGAAGGCGATCAGCGGGCGCGAGCTGGTGGCATCCGGCGCAGAGAAGGCAGAAGCCACTATCCGCGTTTGGATGCGTCACCGCACCGATGTTACCGCCGCCTCTCGGCTTTTGTGTCTGAACGGCCCGTTTAAAGGGGCTGTATTGGAGATTACCGGCCCACCAATCCCCGATCCCAAGGGAACCCGGCTGGAAATTCTCTGTAAAAGTGGGGTGAAACCATGATCAGCGGCAATCTGGATTTTTCCGGCCTGCTCGACATTTCGAAGGATTTGGAGCTGTTAAGCAAAGCTGAGAACCGCAACGTTTTACGTCAGGCTACGCGGGCGGGTGCAAACGTGCTCCGTGATGAAGTTCGAGCGCGGGCGCCGAAGAAAACCGGCAAGCTGGCGCGTAATGTCGTTGCTGTGAACATGCGGGCAAAAGATGGTGGGGCGGTTGCCGGGGTGCATATCCGGGGTCGCAATCCACGAACGGGCAACAGCGATAACTCGATGAAGGCCAGCAACCCGAAAAATGCTTTCTACTGGCGCTTTGTGGAGCTGGGGACGGTGAAGATGGCACCTGTACCGTTTATCCGACCCGCATACGATGCCAAAGAGGGGGCGGCGGCAGAGGCGGCGTTTGCCAAGGTCAACGAGGCGATCGATAAGGTACTGTCCAAATGACCGAAGCCGATCTTAACCCGTTGTTAAAACCGCTGGTGGGCGGGCAGGCTTACCCGTATGTCGTCAAACTTACGCCGGAGGGGCAGCCAGCAGTAAAGCCACCGTGGATCGTCTACACCGTTCCCGATGAAAATCGGGGTGATGTGTTCTGCGGTACCGCTGAAACGGCCTCCATGGTGCAGATCGACGTGTACGCCAGCAGCATTGACGAGGCGAAGGCCATACGCGCCCAGGCCGAGGAGGCGGTAACCGTATTGTTACCCGCCGAAGTCCATCTATTCAGCGGCCACGAACCCGACACCGGTCTTTTCCGCGCCTCATTCGAATTCAGGGTGTGGCGATAACCCAACCCCCTTACACAGCCGCTTACGAGCGGTTTTTTTATGTCTGGAGAAAACTCATGACAAGTAAGTATGAAAAAACGCAAGGCACGGTGATCAGCGTTTCCGCTGGTGAAGTCAGCGAAGCTAATCCTGTTGGTGTTACCTGGCTTGCCGCATCGTGCAGCACAAAGGAACTCAGCTACACAGGCGGCCAAAAGGCTGATATTGAAGTTACCACGCTGTGCTCCGAAGAGCAGGAGATGACAAACGGCCTGAAAGCCCCGTCTGAAATGACCATTGGTAAAAACTGGAGCGGTTACGATGCTGCCCAGGATTCCCTGATGGATGCCTATGAAGACGACAGCCGCCGCGCTATTCGTATCGTATTCCCTTCCGGTAACGGCTTTGCCTACCTTGCCGAAGTGCGTCAAAACAGCTGGAGTGCGGCCACATCCGGCATCGTATCCGCTTCCTATACGTTGCGCATTATCGGTAAACCCGTACGGATCTACGCCGTCAACATCCCGGTAACCGGTGTAACGCTGGATAAAGCCACGGCCACCGTTGCCGCTGGTGCCAGCCTGACCTTGACCCCAACGATCGCCCCGGCATCAGCCACTAACCGCGGCGTGACCTGGACATCCTCCGCCCCAGGTAATGTGATGGTGACCAACAAGGGCGTTATCACAGGCCTAACCCCCGGCACCTCAACGATCACCGTCAAAACCACGGACGGCGCTAAAACCGCGACGTGTGTTGTGACCGTCACTGCAGCCTAACAGGAGCATTAACCCATGGCAGTAAAGAAATCAGACCTCAAGGCGTTGGCATCTGCACCCATGTCGGGTTTTCGCACCAAACCACTAAAGGTCCCTGAGTGGGGAGGCGCGAAGGTGATCCTGCGTGAACCCTCGCCAGCAGGGTGGGGCCAGTGGTGCGAGATTATGGAGCCTGAAGAGCCCAAAGAGGGCGCAAAGGCGGTTGAGCTTTCCATCACGGAGCAGACGCAACGTAACATCCGCGCTGACGCTGTAATGTTTATTGATGTCCTGCTCGATGAAGATCAAACTCCGGTATTTACCCGCGAAGAGCTGGACGAGGTTGTGGGTTTTTACGGGCCGGTGCATTCCCGTCTGCTTAAGCAAGCGCTTGCCCTGCAAACCTCGCCGGAAGACGCTGAAAAAAAGTCAGAGAGCCAGAAACCTTCTTCTTGATGCAACTGGCTCTACGCCTCGGTAAAACCCTGGGTGAGCTTCAGAAATCTATCAGCATCAGTGAATTGCGCATGTGGATGGCTTTTGACCGGATAAGCCCGATCGGCGATGACCGTAATGATTATCACGCCGCGCAAATCGCCGCCGCCGTTTTCAATGCCCAGCGAACCAAGGATCCATTGTCCATCGGGGATATGTTGATTCGATGGAACGCGGAGGAAGATGCGGAAGAAGAGGATACCGCTGGGCTTGAGGCATTTCTGGAAAATCTGGCTAGTTAACACCCGCTGCGGCGGGTTTTTTTATGGGTGAAATATGGCATCTCTGCGTGAGCTAATCATTAAAATTTCGGCTAACTCCAGCTCCTTCCAGACTGAGATCGCCCGTGCCTCACGCATGGGGGCCGATTATCACAGAACAATGACGCAGGGTAACCGCCAGGCAGAGAATGCCACTCGTCAGAGTCAGCGAGCTCTTGCTGATCTGAATGGGCAATTGGCGACCGTGCGCAGCAGCGCATTGGCGATGGCTGGTGCGTTTGCCGGGGCGTTCGCTACTGGGAACCTGATCGCCATGGCCGACAAGTGGAACTCGCTCAATGCGCGGGTGAAGCTGGCCACTACCTCTGCACAGGATTTTGCTGTTGCGCAGGCGGGGCTGATGCAGATTAGTCAGTACACCGGCTCAACGTTTGAGTCTAACGCTGCTTTGTTCTCGCGGGCATCCAGTTCGCTTCGTGAATACGGCTACACGACCAAAGATATCTTGTCATTGACTGACGCACTGGCCACCGGTCTGCAAGTGTCTGGTGCATCAGCTGACGAAACGGCATCGTTGATCACCCAGCTATCACAGGCGCTGGGGCGCGGCGTTCTTCGTGGTCAAGATTTTAACTCCGTTGCTCAGTCTGGTCAGAGGGTCATGAAAGCGTTGTCTGATGGGCTTGGCGTTGCGCAGAAAGATCTTAAAGGGTTGGCCGACGCGGGCGAACTGACCACGCCGAAGATCGTACCGGCGCTGATCAGTCAACTCGGGCAGTTGCGTAAAGAGTTCGAGACGATGCCCAACAGCGTTAGCGCGGCGTCAACTCGCGTTATGAACGCCTTCCAGCAGTGGGTGGGTGGTCAGAATAATGCTGTCGGTGTTACGGCAACCATTTCTGCCGGTCTGGATGGACTGTCTAAAAACATTGATACCGTCGCATTATCCCTCGGGGCGCTGGTGTCTGTTGGTGCCGTGCGCTATTTCGGCGGCATGGTGTCAAGCGTGGGGAGCGCAACAGCGGGCATGCTATCCGCATATCGAGCTGAGGTATCTCTGGCCGCTGCGCAAGTACGCGGCACTCAGGTTGCAACAGCACGAGCACGGGCAGCCGAGTATCGAGCGCAGCAGGCGCTGGCCGCAGCGCGGGGAACCGATGGGCAGGCGGCAGCGGAAAGACGGCTGGAGGCTACGCAGCGTGGCGTTACGCGCAGCATTGCAGCAAGAACAGCCGCACAAGGCGCGTTGAATAACGTCACCTCGTTGGGTAGCCGGTTGTTGTCTGGTGCTTTAGGGCTTGTTGGTGGGTTCCCTGGATTAATCATGGCAGGTGCCGCCGCTTGGTATGTCGTCAACCAGCGGCAGGAGCAGGCTCAACAATCAGCCATCGCTTATGCTGACTCACTAGGCTCGGTCGTAGAGAAGATGAATAGCCTCAATCAGGCTCAACTGAAAGGCGCATTGGCTGATACTTCAGAATCCATCCTTGCCCAGAAGGATAAAATCAGGGAATTGGCAGATGCCCAAGCATCCGCACAATCTGATTTTGAAGAATATACCAAATTGGTAGCCAAGCTTGGTGTCCAGCAAGACCAGAGTAATGAGTTTACAAAAAAAGCCGCTCAAGCCCAGCGAGATCTCGATAAAACCACTCGAGATTTGAATGACGCGAAAGATAAGCTTGCTAGCACTATTGGTAATCAGTCTAAGTTGCAAGGGGAGCTGAACCGGGTAACCACTGAATCTGAAGCGTCATTCAATATCTTGAAAAAGGGGTTGGTTGAAACTTTTAACCTTTCTGGTGCAGCGTCTACCGCATTGGCAACAACCCTTCAGGTGCTTAAAGAACTCAATGCCGAGCAGGAAAAATCAGGTACCAGCGCAAAGCCCCCTGTCGATACGGCGAAATATGACGACTTCATTAAAAAACAGCAAGAAAGTCTTGCCCTGTTAAAAGTTGAAGGCGTCGAACGGGCAAAACTGAAAGCCGTACAGGATGCCATCAAAGGTGAGGCGCTGAAAGTTGATAGCTCTGGCAATGTCGTTGCTGATATGAAGGATCAAAAAGCAGCTATCGAGGCTAATGCCGCAGCTGAATTTAACCTGCAGGAGCAACAGAAAGAACGCAACAAGACGACAAAGGCGGGGGCTGGTGTTGCTGGCGACTACCAGCAGAAGATCGCCAACCTGAACAAAGAGATTCAGGTTGAAGGTGTCCGGCTGAAAGAGGGTGACGCAGCGGCTGCATTATTCGCTGCATCTCTTGAATCTGGTACAAAGTGGACTGACGCGCAGCGAGCAGGGCTTGAGGAGCTCAATAAGAAACTTGCAGTGGCAAAACAGCGTTGGGAGGATCACAACGCTACTATTGCTAACGATCCCTACCGGCAGGCAGCCGATACTCAGAAAAAGGCCAGTGAACAGCTACAGCGTCAGATTGCAGACGGCGAAATCAAGGGGGCGGAGGAGATCGCCCGCCGCAAGCAGGATATCGACACCGCCTATCTGCAGGCGAAGGCCGAGGCCGCTCAGCGTTACGCTGTTTCCGGTACCGCCGAGCTGGCCGGTAATATCGATCCTATCCAGAACCTTGAAAACCAACTGGCTAAAAGGCATGCACTGATCGAGAGCTATGCCACTGCGGGTGTAGTGTCTCAAAGCCGCGCCAATCAGCTCATTGTTGCGGCGGATCGTGAAGCGATGGAGCAGCGTTACCAGGCATCACTACAACTGTATGCCAGCCAAGGCGATATGCAGAAGATGGCGGTTGACCTGTTCCAGACCTCACAGGAGCGGCTCGGCAATATGCTTACGGGCATGCTGACAGGTACACAGACATTCAAGGAGGGTATGACTAACCTTTTCGCTTCTCTCACACAATCGATTATTCAAAACCTTATAGAGATGGCCGCGCAAGCGCTGGTCACCAGCTCCATTATGCAGACGATCACCGGCATTATGGGCGGATTGTCTGGTGGTATCGGTGGTGCAGCCTCCGGAGCTGCTTCAGGGGCTGCCAGCGCAGCAGGCTCTGCAAGCACTGGTGCAATGGGGATGAGTACCAATTTTAGGGCGTATGAACTCGGCGGCTTTACCGGTGTTGGCGGTAAGTACGATCCGGCTGGTGTGGTTCACAAGGGGGAGTTTGTTTTCACCAAGGAAGCCACTGAGCGGATCGGCGTAGAGAATCTCTACGGCATGATGCGAGGTTACGCCGATGGTGGGCTAGTTTCGCCAGTTGCCGCTGGTGGATCATTGGGGATTCGCCCGACGACCGCCAGCCAACTGAACAGGGTGAGTGCTGGTGGCAGTGCACCGACAGTAAACATTACAGTCTACAGCGATGGGCAAACGACCACATCCGCACCGCCAGGCATGGAACAGTTCGGTAGTGAGGTTGGAAAATACGTTGATCAACGCATCAAGGTGTACATGGAAAAAGCTACAGCCCAGGGAGGGATGTTAAACACCGCAAATAGGGGAAGAAGGTGATTTAATGGCACTGGAAACTTTTAGTTATGCCGCAAGGTTAAACCCAGTCGGCGATCACTCCTTTCGTGTACGTGAAGTGCAATTTGGCGATGGCTATAAACAGCAGGTTGGCGATGGGATGAATGCTGAGCCTCAAAGCTGGTCATTAACATTTGTCGGCAACTGGAAGCGCACTTTCGAGATCAGGAGTTTTTTCAAACGTCATGCCGGTTATAAGTCCTTTAAATGGATTACGCCAAATTTTGAGCCTGGGTTGTTCACTTGCAAAACGTATCAGGTTACCGCGCTGGGCAAGAATGCCCGCGGCGATCAGATGTACCAGCTTGCAGCTACGTTCGAGACCGCCTTCCGACCATAGGTAAAACCATGTCTATCAATGCTGATCACCAGGTGCTTGAGCCTGGGAGTAAAATCCGCCTGTTCGAAGTTGACGGCAGTCAATTTAGCGGGCCGGAGTTGTATTTTCACTGCCACCCGATCCCGTTCACTCCGGCAGAGCTGGAAAAGGTCGGTGATGATCCGGCCAAGCTACCGGCAAAATCCATCTGGTTCGGTGGCCGGGAGTACAAGCCGTGGCCGGTGGAGATTGAGGGGCTGGAGGTCACTAGCGACGGCACCGCACCAAGCCCTACGTTGTCAGTGGGTAACATAGATGGCACCGTTGGTTCGATGTGCCTGGCATACCAAAATCTGGCTATGTTCAAGGTCACGATCCGCGATACTTACGCGCATTACCTCGATGCCAGAAACTTTCCAGAGGGCAACCCGCAGGCCGACGCGACACAGCAAAAAATTGATGTGTGGTACATCGACCGCAAGATCAGCGGCAACAATACCGGCATCCAGTTCGCGCTGTCCTCGCCTGCCGACCTGCAGGGCACCATGATCCCAACCCGACAGATCCATAGCCTTTGCACCTGGTGCATCCGTGGCCAGTACCGCGGGGCGTCATGCGGGTACACCGGTACCAAGTATTTCGACGCAAACGGCAAGCCGGTTAGTGACCCGTCGAAAGATGTTTGTTCTGGCCTGCTGTCCACCGGCTGCGAACCCCGCTGGGGAAAGGGTAATCCTTTGCCGTTTGGCGGTTTCCCTGGCTCCGCATTGCTAAAGAGGTAGCCATGAGAAAACACATTATCAGCGCCATCATGGCGCATGCAGAAGCGGAGTACCCCAGGGAATGCTGCGGGTTGGTGGTGCAAAATGGCCGCCGCCAGCAGTATCTTCGTTGCCGGAATACGGCACCAGAACCAACAGAGCAATTCAGCATGCACCCGGAGGATTATGCAGCAGCGGAGGATGCGGGGGAGATCGTCGCTATCGTTCACAGCCATCCTGACGCCACAACGCAGCCGAGCCAGATCGACATAGCGCAATGTGACTTGTCACAGCTACCATGGATTATCGCCAGTTGGCCGGAGGGCGATATCAGAACGGTCATGCCTATTGAGGGCACCAAGCCTTTGCTAGGTCGCCCGTTCGTGCATGGTATCTGGGACTGTTACGCTATAGTGCGGGACTGGTACCGACAGGAAAGTAATATTGAACTCCCCAACTTTGACCGTTCAGATGGCTGGTGGAACCGAGGCGAAAACCTCTACATGCAGCACTATGGCGAGGCTGGGTTTAAACCGGCAACTGGTGATCTGCAGATCGGCGACGTAATCATTATGCAGGTACGTGCCGATGAGCCGAACCATGCTGGGGTTTATATCGGTGATGGAGTTATGCTCCATCACATGTATGGACAGTTTAGCAAGCATGTCCCTTACGATGGTTATTGGCAGGAGCGGACGATCATCACGCTTCGCTATAGTGATCTTGGCGTCAAGCAGTGATACGATGTGACAAATTGTAACCAAAGGATAGGTAAATGAAAAAATTGCTATTAACTATACTGATGGTAGCCTCTTTTTTTGCCACAGCTAAAGAATATACTAAAGAGCAGCTAAATAGTCTCGTCGGATCTGGTAATTATCCTGAGCAAGGGGTACCGCAAACATTGGCGGACGAAATAGTGAGCTTCGCCGAATGTAAAGAGATTGGTAGGAGTACGTTAAGTAGTGTCTCAAGTTATCCAACAAGGGTTTTAGCTGATACGTCATTAATTTACTCAATAAAGATATGGGCTAATGATGGTGTTATATTTATGACGTGTACAAAACCAGATAATAGAAGTGTGGTGAAAAAGTCAATTTATAGATAATCGATGGGAATTGCAAATAAGCCCTCTCTGGAGGGTTTTTTATTGGGGTGAATATGAATACTGCATCACACGAATTTAGAATGGTCAGACTCTATGGCGTTCTAGGCTCAACATTCGGTCGAGTTCACAAACTAGTTGTATCCACGCCGCAAGAAGCAATCAAGGCGCTATCCATAACCATTCCAGGCTTTGAGCGATTCTTACAGACCGCAAAAGAAAGGGGACTGACATTCTCTATTTTTGTAGGGAAAAAAAATATCGGAAAAGACGAACTCGAATTTTCAGGTAGTGAAGGTATCAGGATCGCCCCGGTTATTATAGGCAGTAAGAAGGCGGGTGTGTTCCAGACTATCCTTGGCGCGGTATTGGTCGTCGTTGGTGCTATTGGCATGTCCCCGTGGGGACAGGCTTTTGGCGGTGGCGCTTGGGGGTCTTATGCCTTGCAGGCTGGTGCTGCAATGATGCTTGGCGGTGTTGCCCAAATGCTTTCCCCGATGCAGGGAGGGGCCGCAAGGCGCGAAAGCCCGGATAATAAGCCGAGCTATGCCTTTGGCGGACCTGTGAACACAATCGCTCAGGGCAACCCGGTACCGATTCTCTACGGCAAGCGCCGGATCGGTGGTGCCATCATCTCTGCAGGGATCTTCGCCGAAGACCAGCAGTAAACAATCTGCATTCCTCAATGGCCAGCCTAGAGCTGGTTTTTTTACGCCTGGAGAAAATTAATGGCAACAATTGAAGGCCGCAAGGGGGGCGGTGGTGATGCTCATACGCCTGTTGAGTCCCCTGACTCCCTGCAATCTACCTCTTACGCCAAAATCCTGCTTGCGCTTGCCGAGGGAGAATTGGCCGGTGGCTTAGACGGAAAAAATATCTTTCTCGATGGCACCCCGATCATCAGCCCAGACGGCTCGGAAAACTTTCCTGGTGTGAAGTGGGAGTTTCGTTCTGGCACCCCCGACCAGGACTACATTCCCGGCATGCCGGATGTTGAGAACGAGATAACCGTTAGTACCGAACTCACCAGCCAGAACCCGTGGGTTCGTTCGCTGACCAACACCCAACTCTCAGCTATTCGCCTTCGCTTCTCATGGCAGCAACTGCAGGAGCAATGGGATAACGGCGACGTAGTGGGCTATCGCATCGAGTATGCGCTAGACGTTGCGACCGATGGCGGTGCTTACCGAGAGGTGTTGAAAACGGCTGTTGATGGCAAAACCACGACAAAATACGAGCGCAGCCACCGCATTAATCTACCGAAGGCCACCACCGGCTGGCAGGTGCGTGTGCGCAGGATCACACCAAACAGTACAAGCAACCGAATAGCTGACAAGATGGTCATTGAGTCGATTACTGAGCTGATCGACGTGAAACTCCGGTACCCAGAAACCGCGCTGCTATTCGTCCAGTTCGACGCAAAGCAGTTCCAAAATATCCCACAGGTTTCCTGCGAGCCGAAAGGCTCCGTGATCCGTATCCCCACGACATACGACCCGATCAAGCGTACCTACACCGGCACTTGGAACGGCAGCTTTAAATGGGCATGGACGAATAACCCCGCCTGGGTGTTTTACGATCTGCTTATCAACGACCGCTACAGCATCGGCAGCCGCGTTAAGGCTGAGAACCTAGCGCTCACCAAGTGGGATTTGTACGCCATTGCGCAATATTGCGATCAACTGGTACCCGATGGTCGCGGTAGCAGCGGTACCGAGCCGCGTTTCCTCTGTGATGCCTACATTCAATCGCAGGAAGAAGCCTGGACTGTTCTGCGCGACTTCGCGAACATCTTCCGGGGCATGACTTACTGGGCAAATAACAGTATGAATGCGCTGGCGGATATGCCACGCGATGTTGACTACATCTACACGCGCGCCAACGTCAAAGATGGGCTGTTTACGGACAGCAGCGCCAGTGAGAAGACACACTATAGTGTGGCAATGGTGAGCTGGAGCGACCCTGCAAACGGCTATCAGGACTCTGTAGAGCCAGTGTTCGATAACAACTTGATCCGGCGTTACAACGTCAAGCAGGCCGATTTAACGGCCATCGGCTGCACCCGTCAAACAGAAGCTATCCGCCGTGGGAAATGGTTGTTGCTGACCAACGACAAAGACAGGGTGATCTCTTTCACGGTCGGGATGGATGGCAATATCCCGCTACCAGGCTGGATTATCGGTGTGGCTGATGAGGCAATGGCAGGGCGGCCACTCGGTGGCCGTATCAGTGCGGTGTCTGGCCGCAACCTCACTTTGGATCGCGTCTCGTCGGCAAAAGTTGGTGAGCGTCTTATCGTTAACCTGCCCAGCGGAAAATCACAGGCCCGCACGATCAGCGCCGTGAGCGGCAAAGTAGTGGCTGTCTCAACCACTTACAGCGAGCCGCCAGCGGCAGAATGTGCCTGGGCTGTTGATGCGTCCGATCTGGCTATTCAACAATTCCGTGTCACCGGTATTACAGAAAATGAGGACGGCGTTTCGTTCGATATCACGGCCATCGAACACGACCCGGACAAGTACGCACGTATCGACACCGGCGCACGTATCGAAGACCGCCCGATCAGCGTTATTCCTCCGGGCGTACAGGCTCCACCGAAGAACGTCCGGATCAGAGAGAACTCTGCGACGATCCAGGGGTTGGCGGTGGCCACGCTCTATGTGACGTGGGACAGAGCCGAGAGTGCTATTGCATACGAAACGGAATGGCGCAGGGATAACGGCAACTGGATACCCGGCCCGCGTGTTTCAACGCTGGGTTTCGAGGTGCAGGGTATTTACGCTGGCCGGTACCAGGCGCGTGTCCGGGCAATAAACCCGGCAGAGATTTCGAGCGTGTGGGCTAACGCACCGGAAATGGTGCTGAAGGGCAAAATCGGAGAGCCGCCCGCGCTTGCTAGCTTTACCACGGTTGGCCAGGTGTTTGGCATCGTGTTGAATTGGGCGTTCCCACCGGGTGCAGAGGACACGCAGAGGACGGAGATCTGGTATAGCCAGAGCTCAAACGGTAGCGGCAAAATGCACTTGGGCGATTATGCCTACCCACAGCGCAGCCATACTATGACCGGCCTAGCCGCTGGCGTAAATTTCTGGTTCCAGGCTCGCCTAGTCGATCGTCTCGGCAATGCCGGGCCGTGGACAGCGTGGACAGCTGGCACATCGAGCAGTGACGCTAGTGATGTGCTGGACTACTTAACTGGCCAGATAACGCAAACGCAGCTCGGCAAGGACTTGCTAGGGCCGGTGGAGGACGCAAGCAAGCTGCAGGACATGTGGTCTGTCAAAGTCGGTAAAACGCAAGATGGCAAGCTATACACCGCAGGGATCGGCGTTGGTGTGGAGAACACACCAGAGGGTATGCAGAGCCAAGTGTTGGTAGTAGCTGACCGTTTCGCTATTTTGAACACTGCCAGCGGTACTGGTTCGGCAGTGTCCACGCCGTTTGCTATCGAGGGCGGCCAGGTCTTTATGAATTCTGCATTCATCAAAGACGGGTCTATTGATAGTTTGAAGATAGCCCAGCATATCCAGTCTGATAATTTCAATTCCGAAGGGACGACTGGTTGGGCAATAAATAAAGATGGCGGTGCTATTTTTAATAGCGTAGTCATTCGTGGCCATGTAGAAGCGCAAAGCGGCTACTTTAGCGGGAGTGTGTTTGCTGGCGCTGGTGAGCTAAATAACGTATTAATAAATGACACGTGCGTTATAAAAGGTAAGTTATCAGCAGCTAATATTGAAGGTAATCTAGTTGAAGGTAATTCATTTGATTTTGAACTTATACATACAAATGCCAATAGAGTTATTCGCTACAATGGTAATCCGTTAATGCCGATGCGTGTTTATGGTTATGTTATGGCTTCGATGTATAGTAATCAAAAAACAAAAATCTTCTTTAATCATAATGAAAGTACAGCAGTGAGAGGTTTGCAGCTTGCAAGAATTGGGGATAGAGTTTTTACATATACTGTGATGTTCCCATTTTCAAGGGATATAGCAAGTGGTGAGGCATTGGATATCAACGTTCATGCAGGGGCGTTAAATCAAGGGAGTGGAGAGTCAACACAATACACTGTAATGTTATGGGCTACCCCTTCAACAGGTGGCTTCAATATTTTGTAAGCTAGCCTATCTATGTATTATTACATCTCTTTTCTAAGGGGTGCCAACAATGTCATTCACATGGCGTTATTTTATTTGGAGAATAAAATCATGGCAGTAATTAGTGGTGTATTAAAAGGCCCAATGGGTGATGCGCTGGAAGGCGTTGTAATCGAGCTGCGCGCTTTAAGAACCTCGGCCACGGTAATTACTCAAGAGCGCTCCAACTCTGTGACGAATGCTACAGGGCGCTATACATTAACTGTAGAACCTGGTGACTATGATGTTTTCATCAGCGCATTCGGTCGCCTGCCGGAGAAGCGCGGCAGTATTTCGGTTAAGGTAAACTCCCAGACAGGGACGCTAAACGATTTCCTTCTAATCCCAGGCGAGAGCGACCTTAACCCGGCGATTGTGGCGACAGTAGACCAGATGCGGGTAGCGGCATCGGCATCAGCTGCGGCCGCAAAGACCAGCGAGAATAACGCGGCTGCAGCAATGACGAACGCACTGAGTAAAGTTGATACAGCAGAGCAGCGTGTTGTCGGCCCGGTCTTATTCTCTAGACCGACCCGGCTAACATCAGGCGCAGCTGGCCCATTAATTCCAGACAGCCAAGGTACTTGGGCATTGTGGGGCCGCGCAGCAGGAAGGGGTAGCACGGATTTTGTAAATCACAGAGGGAACGGATCCGGGGGGTATTGGTTTTATGATACTGATGGGACCACTATAACAGCACTTACGTATATTAATAACCTTGGTGATTTGACTACAATTGGCACGTTAACATCTACTGGTGACCAGACAATAAAAGCTACCGCTGCCACATCTAATCTTTCATTGCGTTTATGTGATAGTCAAGGGAGGGAAAAGAGTGCCATTTATGCCCAGACGGATACTGGAGTAATAAATATTCGCTGGAGCGGTACATCATATGTAATACAGGGACGAGCCGATGGTTTTGTATCAACACCAAAGGGAACACTGGTATCAAATGCCCACCCGACTGCTCAAACGGTTGTTGATGCTGTGGAAGGGGGGATTAATAACGCCCCATTTACGTTCCGTGGTTCCGATAGTGCTCAATTTGCCAGCCCGAGCAACTATAGTGTTGGCACGTGGTATGGATTTTCAGTTGTACCGACTTCAACTCAGGCTACATTGGGAGCGGGTGTGACACGTGGCCAACCGGTATTTTATGTTAATGCTAGAACAGGTACAGCTCACGTTCTGAATAATATTTATATTGGCTCTGCGCCTGTAATCAAAGTTGGCGATTTTGGAGTGGGCGGGACAACGCCAGTGACATATTCCGACCTGACAAATACGGGGCAGAATATGTTTTATAACACGCCTGCAAATACGGCGGGGGCAGCCAGCAATGTGGCATCTGCAGGAATTATTGGCGGTTACGATGGCGGCTCTCGCTGGCAACTCGGATGGGAACAGGGCGCTTTAAAAGTAGCCCTAGCTACCCGTGTTCGGGTTTCTGCTGGAACATGGAGTCCGTGGTATGCAATGTGGCATGCAGGTAACACTACAGTAGACGCCAACGGTTTTATCAAGAAAGCCTCCCCGATCGTGAAGCTATTCGGTACCGGCGAGAGCGAGCTGAACGACGAAAGCCAGGGTGTGATAACTGAGCGAGTTTCCGAAGGCGTCTATCGTATCTCTGGCACTCTTGGCTTTAATGCTGATGCAGAGTGGGGCGGGGTGGATGGCGGTATCGAAATCCCGACAGACCGCAATAAGCTGCCGCTGGTCTGGGTTGATTACGAAGTTGATGAAACCGGTGACCTGCTGATCAAGACGTTCCACCGGGTCAACTCTACCGCGCCGAAGTTCGCCCAGAACGTCAAAGTCGGATACAAGGAAGGTCAGCCGATCGACATCCCTGCCGGTCGCTGGATTGATCTGCGTGTCGAGATGCCTGGCTGCGATGAGCCAGAGTATGAGCCGATACCGGAGGGCGAGGAAGTGCCGGAAGTCACCCCGGAGGTAACAGAGCCGGAGGGTGGCGAAGAACAGGCGCCAGGTGAAACGCCTGCACCGATCGAAGAGCATAAGGAGTAGTAAGAAGGCCGGGAGAAATCCCGGTCATATATCTTTCTTTGCTGATCAGTATCCTATCATTCACCAACCAAATCGATCTTCACACAATGATTATGTCATGCTTATACTGTATGCATGAACAGTTGTTTTGTGAGGGTTGTATGGGTTGCAAAGACGGGGATTATGACATCCTCTATCGTGGGGAAACGCGAGATTACATTCCACCCGGTAGAGTGATGTTCATTCAGCGGCCAAAGGAATGTGGCGGTGGTTACTGGCTGGGGAAAGCATACGATAATGCTTTTATCTTTGAGATAGAGAGGCCAGTGTCACTTAGTGAGGGGATTGACTACATCATGATCCTTCGGAGCGTTGAAAGGCATGCTGATGAGTTTGATGATAACTTCACGCTTTTTTGATTTTGAACGTCGCGAAAATGGCTTTTATGTCGGCAGTTTTACCATCATTTTACCATCGTTTTACCATTGCCAAATTCCAGGCATAAAAAAACCAACCATAAGTGGTTGGTTTCTCTATCGAATATTGGTCGGCATGAGAGGATTCGAACCTCCGACCCCCGACACCCCATGACGGAGAGCTATGATGGGGCCAAAGTACGAAGGTATATGGCCTGTTCTCCGCAATCCCCATGAATCCAAAACTCGATGTTTCCCAATGCAGTACCATCTTTAAGAAGATCGTTGTAATTTTTAGAGATTTTTTCGATGAGATCTTCGCTGATGTCAGGGCCGAAAAGCAAGAATATTGCTCTTTCATATCCTGCATTTAAGGTAAAGCGCGACAAGTTAACAAGATCTTTTTTTACTCCTGTATGACTAAAAGTCGCTGACTTCACTTCGATCACTGTATCGTTGGTCATGGTGTCAGGAATATGTATGAGGAAATCAGGGATAGGCTCGGAGCCTATCAGCCCCTTCAAGTGGTGATGAGCAGCTTTATCAATCTCACCAGAAAGAATTTTCTGTTCGTCTTGGGGCCATCTTGAGCGTAATTGATGGTAAAGCTCATAGCAGTAATGCCTTTCACGCAATACAGATGTTCCGCCAAATACTGGAAGATTAAAATAAGCAGAGCCGATGGCTTGAGTTGCCCCTTCAAAAATTTCATTAAACCAATGCATTTTCATCAACTTTTGTTTTGTCCATCCTTGAAATTATGTCAACTCCACGTCGCGGAGTGGTTATCAAAACTTGAAATCAATATAACAAAAACAGATAGTTAGTGGAACCCTGATAAGTGCTATTTGGCTTTGTTAAACGCTTCTTTATCTTTTAAATTCATGAGGTTGAAGCCATTCTCTATATATATTGCTGCGTCATATGGGCTGGTTCGAAGCTGCTGACCTGATCGTTAAGGGCATGGAAGGCGCTATCGCTGCCAAGACCGTGACTTACGATTTCGAACGTCTGATGGAAGGCGCTAAACTGCTGAAATGTTCAGAGTTTGGCGACGCTATCGTTAAACACATGTAAGTGTGTTTTAGCGTTTGATGATAACGGGAGCTTATGGCTCCCGTTTGTTTTTTCCCCTTCAAAAAATCTTCTGCAAAACTGTATGAAAAAAAGCCAAAACTCGATGTTGGATCAGTTAACTGCAGTTCGAATGTTCCGCTTTTTCTTGGCAATACTTGATCTACCATTTTGACGAATCTATTCCAACCATACCCATTTGCTATTGCCAGTCTTTGCATCGTTATTATTGAGTGCAGATGTTGAGCTAACATTGGATTATGGCCAAGCAATGGCGTGCAGGTATGAGCGGTATAAGCGGGCTTGATTGCACAGTTTGCCCTGGTTGATGAAACTGCATGGCGTAGAGGATGAGGTAACCGCGTTCTTAGATATCTTGGTGATTGAAGCGACGGCGCTTTCGGTTATTCATGAGAAATGAAGGGGAAAGTTATAGGAAAGCTAATTCTTACAAGGATATGGCATTATTTTTACCTCCTCAGTAGTCTACTTGTTGGTTTTGTTAGCAATGATATCCTGTTACTCTTTAGCCTAAAATATTGAAGGGATAGGGACATGAAAAGGCTACTTCTGACGTTAGGAGTGATAACTCTCACAGGGTGCGTTAACCCCTACACTTATAGAGAAGATCAAGAGATTGTCGCCTCTTTTACGACATCTAACGGAGTTCAGGAGACGCAGGAATGTATCTTGGTTGCGTGGCAAAGTAATATGACTGGGGGAGGAGCTGTTACATCACAGAAAACAGGGAAGTACTACAGCATTATTTCGATAGCGGATAATGCAGATGTCTATAGTGATGGCGGCATAACCAAGATTGATTTCTACTCGCTGAGAGGTTCACTGGACCCGTGGCGAGGAGTAAAAAAACGAACAGAAGGAATAAAATCCTGTCTATAACCACCTTCGGGTGGTTTTTTTACGCCTGGAGAAAAGCATGAGTGACATTGTAAGTATTGCTCTGCGTGTCGATACCAGCAACTTGCAGAGAGGAAACAGTGAGCTGGATAAATTCCAGCAAAAAAGCGTTGGCGCGGAGGGAAAGGATGGTCGTCTTGGCATTACAGGTACGGCTAGCGGTGCCAGTGTTGCTTTGACCGATGGTTCAGGAAATGTGCTTGAGCTGGGAAAACCCAGCAAAAACTTTTCGCTCCAGAATGGTAATAACACCCTTCCTTTTACCGTTTACCTTCAGGGAGATGGTGTGCCGGGAAATATTCAAGCGGGTGATTATCAGGCTATGGCTGGTTTCATGCTGAAATTCCAATAACTAAAAATTCACTATTGAGTATCGGGAGCCTTATGGCTCCCGTTTGTTTTCCTCAAAAACAGATCAGCAGCCAAACGCCGATGAGCTTTACCTTTGCTGCAGAGCAGTAAGTAACTTATGGGTAAGCGAAGCTATCTGCGTATCGCTGCCAAAATCCATTTTATTGGTTTTTTGTTATATATCAATTTGTTGCATGGTTTTCTTATATGGAATTGCAGTGCTGTTAGAACAATAGAGAAATCCGGTCTTTCATATAAGAACGTTGTTTAATCTATTGATTTTAATGGTAATAAATGTTTTACCCTGCATTTTATACTACTTCACTAAGAATATTCTGTTCTTGGCGATAATATTTATCCCAACAGCAAGGCAGTATGCAACACCGAACGAATGATTCGTGATGGGGTAAGGGATAAAGGTTCGCTGAAAAGGCTTTCAACACGGAACTACCATTCATTGATATCTTGTGAATGTATTTCTATTTGATTTTATTGCACCAGTTATTGTCCTGCATTTTCAATGCTGTGTTATTGCCGATATGTACTCGTCATATTTATAGAGTTATGTATTGCATAAATATACCCACATTTTTGTGGGTAACCTATTAGTTTAATGACGTAAGGTCACTAGGAATAAATATGAAAAAATTAACAGTTGTAGCTTCCCTGGTTGCGGTATTTGGTTCAGTGGGTCTGGCTCAGGCCGCTTCTACCGGTACCATCACCTTCAACGGTGAACTGACCGCCAACACCTGTGATGTCGTAGTCGATGGTCAGACGGCAGACGCCACTGTCGTGCTGCCAACCGTTGGCACCAGCCAGTTGAACGGCGCGACCCAAACCGCTGGTGAAACGGGTTTCGTGATGGCACTGAACAACTGTTCAGGCACATTGCAGACTGCCTCAGCCTTCTTTGAAGCGGGTGCTTCGGTAGATTCCGTTACTGGGCGCCTGAAAAATCTGACAGGCACGGCTTCAAACGTCAGTCTGCAACTGCTGGATGCGTCCAGCACGTCTCGGGCAGTGATCGAGGCCGGTAACGCGAACCAGGTGACCAACACCACTTATCAAGATGTTACTAGCGGTAGCGCTACCCTGCCTTATGCAGTGCGTTATTATGCTGAAGGAGCCACTACTGCTGGCACCGTGATCAGCAATGTAGTCTATTCTATTCAGTATCAATAAGCAGTTTTAGAAGGGGGGAGTCATCCCCCTTTATCTCCCGTTGGGTTAGGAGTTTTTTATGAAACTTTTTCCTCTAAATACTGCGCGTCAGGTTTGCACTCTTGCCGCGATTGCCCTTTTCAGTGGCAGCAGCCTGGCCAGCGTGGTACTCACCGGAACTCGTGTGATTTATCCGTCGGACGCCAAAGAAGTCAGCGTCAAAATCAATAATGTCGGTCCCTCGCCGGTACTGCTGCAGAGCTGGATAGATAATGGCGATCCCAATGCCAAACCTGCGGCAATCAAAGTTCCCTTTGTACTGACTCCACCCATGAACCGGGTTGAGCAGGGTAAGGGCCAGACACTACGTATCAGCTATGCTGGCGGAAGCTTGCCAATGGATAAGGAATCGGTGTTCTGGCTGAATGTGCTGGAAGTTCCGGCCAAGAGCGAAGCCAAAACGAACGAAAACCGTCTGCAAATGGCTTTCCGTACCCGGATCAAGCTGTTCTATCGTCCGGCGGGCCTGCAAGGCAATGCCAATGATGCTTCTAAAGCGGTAACTTGGAACACGCAAGGCGGCAAAGTACAGGCAACCAATCCCACGCCGTTTTATGTCAACTTTGTGAACCTGTCAGTCAACGGCAAAAAACTCGATAACGCCATGGTGGCACCGCGCTCAAGCATGGTGTTGAATCTGGCTGGCAATGGGGGCAACAAAATCAGTGGGAGTGTTGTTAATGACTATGGTGCGGTCAACCCCTTCGATGCTGTAATAAAGTAACATAATAATATCTATCACTATTTTTATATTTAAGTCTTAGTGATAGACCCGGTATCAAGCTCTTGAGGGGGCGGGATGTCAAAATTTTTGCGCTACGCTATTCGTGAGCCGTTCGCCTCTTTTGCGGTAGCGGCGTTATCGATTTTTGTGGCGGGAAGTGTCAACGCGGCAACTGAAAACGCACCGCAAACCAGTGCCAAGAGCCTGGAGTTCGACTCGTCTTTTTTGAACGTTGATGACGTTCAGTCGGTCGATCTCAGCCGTTTCGCTGAAGGCGCCTCAGGGTTGCCCGGAATTTACAAAACCGCGCTGTATGTTAACGATCAACTGATCAGTAATACCGATATTGAATTCAAGTCTCGGGCCGATAAGTCGGTCTATCCCTGCTTGACCAGCGACATTATTAGAAATATTGCGTTCAACTACGAAAAACTGCCCGCCGACTTTTTAAAACAGCAGTCTAGCGGCGCCCTATGTATGGATCTGCAAAATAAGCTTCCTGAAGCCCAGGTGAATTTCGACAGTAATGAACAACGCCTGGATATCATTATCCCTCAGATTTACATGCTCAATATTGCCCGGGGCACAGTGAGCCCGGAATTATGGGACAGCGGTATCCCGGCGTTCCTGCTTGGTTACAACGTTAATGGTTACACCAGCGAATCGCACGGCAACACCTTTAACTCGCTGTTCGCCGGGGTGAACGCCGGGCTGAACGTGGGGGCTTGGTATTTGCGTCACAACGGCTCTTATAGCCAGATGAGTGACGGGCCCAGCCAATACAGCAGTATTAATACCTATTTACAGCGCGACATTCCGCTACTGAAAGGGCGAATGTTGCTGGGGGAATCGAATACTACCGGGCAATTGTTTGATACCTTGCCTTTTACCGGGGCTCAACTGGCCAGCGACGAGCGGATGTTACCGGAATCCCTGCGTGGCTATGCGCCGGAAATCCGGGGGATCGCCCGCACCAATGCTCGGGTGACCGTGACTCAGGGGGGCCAGGTTTTATATGAAACCACAGTGACGCCGGGGGAGTTCCTGATTAATGACCTTTACCCGACCGGTTACGGTGGCGATCTTGTGGTTACCGTGCGTGAGTCCGATGGCACCGAACAGACTTTCAGTGTGCCTTATGCTTCGGTGGCACAACTGCTGCGCCCGGGGTCATCGCGCTATTCCGTCACTGCGGGTCAATTGCGTAGCGAAAACCTGCGTGATGAACCGACTCTATTCCAGGGTACTTATCAATATGGCCTGACCAATGCCATTACCGGCTATGGTGGCTTGCAAATCAGCCAGGATTACTATGCGGTGCAGGTAGGGGCGGCATTGGGGATCCCTATCGGGGCACTGGCCTTTGACGTCACTCAGGCTGGCACGAAACTGGGTGATAGCACCGATGCGAACGGGCGGAGCCAGCCAGGCGGCACCCTAAGCGGGCAGCGTTACCAACTGAGCTACAGCAAGCTTATCAGCGAAACCAACAGCAACCTTTCGGCGGTCTTCCATCGCTCTTCTTCCCAAAACTACCTGGATTTTCTGACTGCCGCGCAAACCCGTGATGCGGCAGAACAGGGGAATTTTCTGGACTCCATATCACGAGTCAAAAACCGCCTGACGCTGACCGCCGGGCAAGGCTTGCCGGATAACTGGGGGCAACTGTATGTCAGTGGCTCAGTGCAGGATTACTGGAATCAGGATGGCAGCGACATACAGTATCAGGTGGGGTATAACAACCGCTATAAGAGCCTGTCATACGGCATCAGTGCCAACCGCAGTCACTCAAGCATCGGGCAGATGCAAACTAACTACCTGCTAAGCTTCAGCTTGCCACTGGGCCGGAATGACGAACTCCACACGCCACAGCTGAGAATGGACCTGTCTCATGACAGCAGTGGGCGTTATGGCCAGCAGGCCACGGTATCTGGTACCTCCGGCGTGGAGAATCAGTTCAGTTATGGCATAACCGCGATGAACGCCAACCAGGGGATGGGGACCAGCGGTTCGGTGAATGGCAACTACCGCAGCCGCGTCAGCGCACTGAGTGGAACCTACAGCACCGGGAAAGGCTACCAGAGCGGCTCTGCCGGTATGACAGGGACGGTGATCGCCCACGCAGGAGGGATCACCTTTACTCCCTACACCTCAGACACCTTTGCCCTGGTAGAGGCCAAGGGAGCAGAAGGGGCCAGCGTGTCGTCGTATCCTGGGGTGAACGTTAACTCCCGCGGCTATGCAATGGTGCCTTACCTGAATCCCTACCAGATGAACGAAATCAGTATTGATCCGAAAGGCACCGCAGCGGATGTTGAGTTGGATAACACCAGCCAGAAAGTTGCACCGTATTCCGGGGCAGTGGTGAAATTGAAATACAACACTAAACAAGGGACGGCGATTCTGGTGAATGCGACCTATCAGGGGGAACCGGTACCGTTCGGCGCCGATATCTTTGATAGTAAAGGCAACAATGTGGGTTCAGTGGGGCAAGGTGGGCAAATGTATGCTCGTGTAGCGGAAGACAAAGGAGAGCTGATTGTGAAATGGGGCGCCGGTAGTGAAATGCAATGTACTGTGGGGTATATGCTGATGCCGCAGGCAAAAAACAGTCCCGTTTCGGCGATCCAGGTCTTCGATTCAGTTTGCCAATAGGGCTAAATAGTTTAATGGCCAGAATACTTAAAAATCAGCCCCCGGTGACGCCGAAAATAAACAGAATACACATTTTGGGTGCCTCTGGAGTGGGGACGACATCGATCGCAAGACGATTGGCTGAACGAATTGATTGCCAACATTTTGATTCCGATGATTTCTATTGGCGCAACACATCGTCGCCCTATACCGTGGTGTATGAAACTCAAGAAAGACAACGGCGCCTGTCAACTGCATTGGCATCCCACAGACAGTGGATACTGAGTGGCTCGCTATGTGGCTGGGGCGACATGTTTATCCCATTCTTTGAGCTTGTGGTCTACGTATACGTAGAAAATGAAACTCGTCTTGAACGTATCCGCCACAGAGAGTCAATGAGATTCGGGGATGCCATTTTACCCGGCGGTGATCAATATGAGCGCTACAGGGAGTTTGTTGAATGGGCTGCAGCGTATGAGACATCAATTGACGTCAGTAGAAATGCTGTCCGGCATCAGCAATGGCTGGAAAAAGTAAACTGCCCCATTGTTATGGTCATCAACCACAGAACAGTTGACGATGCGGTGAATGACATTATGGCTCATATGCGGATGGGAAACTGATGGTAGTTTAGAAGCAGTGCTTTTATTCCAACCGAGTTGAGCGTCAGAGGCTGGGAGTTCATACTCACGGTGTAAGCCACACTGGAAATCTCGGGATAAATTCCTAAATGAAGAGGGTAGGCATAACCCACTCTCTATACATGAATATAATGGCCGTGTTTGCCATATCCATTCAAACAACGTTCCGAAGTCCCATGTGGTCTTTGCCGCTATCGAGCCCATTGATAGCGGTTTATTTGCAGCCACTCCCGCCTATCTCAGCCGACGCAGTTCGTTCTTGGCACTCTCAATCTTCGCGTTTACGGAAATAATGTCCACAGTGGGGGCAGATCAGCGTGACGTTTTTTTTCACCTTGCTGCGATTTTGCGGCGAACTTTTTGCGCATTCAGGGCAGGTGACATCAACGGGGGCGTCACCGAATAGCTTAAAAGCATCAAAGAAAGACATCTTTTTCACCGGGTAGAGGTAGGAGGAGTTCAGTGTACCTTTATCGCTCGGTGATAGCTCCACATAGATTGGTAAACCACTGGTAGAGACGAAGCTAGCCGCACGCTAAAAAGGGAGTAACAAGTGGGATGACGGGTCAGGGGGAAGAAAAAAGCCCCGCAAAAAATGAGGGGCAAACACAACAACACCAGGGAAATCATTGATGATTAATCTGCTATTACTATATGTTTTTTGAGACGAGAGTTCATCAATAAATTGCTGCATTATTGCAACATTATAGTTAATTAATTTGTATACATTTGGCTTTATTCATACGTTTTGTGAATTTGTTCGCTATTTGTGAGCAATAAGTCCGCATGCTGGTTGTTTTTTGTTGAATTGATGGCTTGGGGGATGGTTTCTTGCTCCATCACTCCGTTCCGGACAGAATGTGACTTGAATCACATCGGCCAGATCCCCTATATTCCCCACCATAACGAAGTTGTCGTGTTGCGATGCAGCGGCGCAGAGAGTTTTACATTTGTCCGGAGTTGTTGATGGAGTTAACTACGCTTTTGCTTTACGTGATTGCCGTCAGTGCGGTTATGGTGACGCCTGGCCCGTCCATGCTGTTGGCGCTAAACAATGGTGCAATCCACGGTATGCGTATTGCCAGTTACGGTTTCCTGGGGGCGGTATTGGCCGATCTGTTGCTGATCGGCGCCGTCGGTTGCGGACTAGGGGCGTTGTTGCAGGCCTCTGAGCAGTTGTTTGCCGTGGTGAAATGGGGTGGTGCGTTATATCTGGTCTACCTGGCCTGGGTGCTGTGGCGAGCGCCGGTAAAGGCGTTGGCGGTAAACGCTAGCGCCGCCGCTGCGACCGGGAAAACGGCATTCCTGCGTTCCCTGATGGTCGGTTTGTCCAACCCTAAGGGCCTGCTGTTTTTCTCGGCCTTTCTGCCGCAGTTTATTCAGCCAGAAAAGCCGATCGCCATGCAATACCTGATCCTGGCATTGGTCAGCGCGATGATCGACTGCGTGATGATGACGATCTATGCCTACGGCGGCCGCCATGCGATGCGGAAATTCTCGGCGAACGTGATGCGCTGGGTAAACCGTAGCTGTGCCGGCATGCTTGGCGTATTGGCCGTAGGTGTTGCGCTTTATCGGCGTAGCGATGTGAGCTAGAGCCTATCGGTTAAATCAGCGGGCGCAGCATACTGCGCCGCTACTTGGCGAGAATGTCTAGAGTTTCAGGGAGCTTACCAGCTCCCTTTTTAATAGGTGACTGCCTGTGTTAGCAAAAGAGGACAGCTTAGGCATATGACCTACTGACGGATCTGCAGTTAACTCGCAGCCCGGATTGTTCCACGTCATAGCGGTATAGTTCGCATCTGATTGGTAGTAGTGCTGGTAGATGTGAAATATATGCACCACGGTAGTCACCGTTAATATAATCACCAACGCAATTAAAACGTAAGTGATTTTAATTTTGCTCAGAAAATTCTTTTTCTCTTTACGAGGTAATTCAGGCTCGCCCTGATTAATTGCGATCTCTTCAATGGCGACATCACTAGCTATTCTTAACCCTACTTTTGGTATGGTTTCTATGATGTTTTTATCAATACCCATGCTCTTGATGATCCGCCGTAGCGTGCTCAGGCATTGGTTGAGATTATTATTGCTGGCCTGTAGACCGTAATCATCCCACACTTTTTGCAGAAGCACTTCTCTCTCAACAATTTCTCCTTTATTTTTAATAAGAAAGGAGAAAAGTCGAGCTGCAGACGAGGAAATAGTGACGATTTCTTCCTGAAGTTCCTGATGATAAAAACCGACGCTATTCGGGCAGAAAAGGACATCTCCTTCGATGAGATATTGAGGCTTTGTCATGCTGATTCACTCCATGTCAGACAGTGTAATTAACTTAATTAACGTTAATCCTAAGTCTTATAATATTGTTTTTTTGTCGGTAGAGCAACAAAGAAGCAATATAAAATATAGTGTAACCAGCAAATTTCAGTTTAAAATCCGCTCTATTTCGTAACGGCAGTTATTAATATTAAGTAAATGGCCTGTAAAATATTAACCGGTATTTAATAAAAATTAAGATCGCTAACTTACTGATAATTTTGCTAAACAAAGGTTCTAACTAGTCCGACCTCTAAGAATCAGCCTAGTTAGAAAAATGTATCAATTTAAGTAACAGATTTGTGCGGAGGCAGCGATGAATTAAACCCCAATTCGATCGCGCAGAGTGTAGTAGGCAGCACCAATGGCGGTGAAGGGGATTTGCAGGTTACGGCCGCCAAAGAACGGCAGGTGCGGCAGTTTGGCAAAGGCGTCAAAACGTTCGGCATCGCCACGCATCAGCTCTGCTATCAGCTTGCCCGCCAGATGGGTGCAGGTCACGCCGTGCCCGCTGTAGCCTTGCATGTAGTAGACATTGTTTTCCAACCGACCAAACTGCGGCATGCGTGATAGCGTCAGCAAGAAATTGCCGGTCCAGCGATAATCAATGCGTACGCCTTTCAGTTGCGGGAAAGTTTTCAGCAGCTTGGGGCGGATCAGGTTGTCGATATCATCCGGATCCCGGGCGCCATAGACCACACCACCGCCGTACAGCAGCCGGTTATCACCGGTTAAACGGTAATAATCCAGTAGGTAATTGCAATCTTCCACGCAATAGTTTTGTGGGATCAGTGAGGCTGCCACTTCTGGAGCCAAGGGCTCGGTGGTGACCACTTGAGTCCCGCACGGCATACTACGTTTGGCCAGCCTTGGCTCCAGTTTATCGCCTAGATAGGCGTTCCCGGCCACGATCACGTAACGAGCGGTGACTTGGCCGTTGGCGGTGCTGACCACTGCTGGCTCTCCGTGACGGATATTGGTGACTGCGGACTGTTCGAATATCCGTCCTCCTTGCAGGCGAATGGCCTCGGCCTCGCCCAATGCCAGGTTGAGCGGGTGGATATGGCCGCCGCTGTGATCGAGTAACGCGCCAACATAGCGATCGCTGCTGACCTCCCGGCGGATACGGTCGGCATCCAGCAGTTCAAGTTGCGTATTGCCGTAACGCTCCCAGTGCTGCTTTTGTTCGATCAGCGCGTGGTACTGCTTATTGTTAAGCGCGGCGAAGATCCCGCCGGGGCGATAGTCACAGTCAATGGCATAGCGCTTGATACGGCTGCGGATAATCTCTGCACCTTCAAACATCATGCTACCCAGCAGCTTGGCGCTTTCTGCACCGTAACGGCTTTCGATCACGTCGATGTCGCGGCTGTAGGAGTTGACCAGTTGGCCACCGTTGCGGCCGCTAGCACCAAAGCCGATACGGGCAGACTCCAGCACTACCACGTTATAACCGGCTTCGACCAGAAACAGCGCCGATGACAGGCCAGTGTAGCCCCCCCCCACGATACAGACGTCACAGTCGATCGATTCATTCAACTGCGGATAAGGCTGATGGTCATTGACCGTTGCCGCATAGTAGCTTTTTACGTGTTCAGTCATCATCAATTCCTTATTCCAGTGAAATCCAGGTGGTTTTCAGTTCGGTAAATTTATCCAGCGCATGCAGCGATTTATCGCGGCCGTTACCGCTTTGCTTGTAGCCGCCGAACGGTACGGTCATATCGCCGTCGTTGTAGTTGTTGACGAACACGGTGCCCGCTTTCAACTGGCGGGCCATGCGGTGTGCCCGTGACAGATCGCGGGTCCAGACGGCCGCACCCAACCCATATTCGCTATCGTTGGCTAATGCGAGTGCCTGTTGCTCACCGTTGAAGGTCGTGACGGCCAAGACAGGGCCAAAAATCTCGTCCCGCGCGACGTGCATCGCGTTATCCACTTGAGTGAGAATAGTAGGGCCGAGATAGCCGTGATGATCGCCTTGCGGATGAGCTCGCCCATCAAGGAACAGCGAGGCTCCCTGGCTCAAACCCTGTTCGATATAGCCGGTGACTTTTTCACAGTGCTGTTGGTCGATCAGCGTACCCATCAGCGTTTGCGGATCGAGCGGATTGCCCGGTGCGAAGGCCGCTGCATGCCGCTGCAATGCCTGTAAAAACGCCTGCTGAATACTTTCCTCTACCAGCAGGCGCGTACCGGCAATGCACACCTGGCCCTGGTTATAAAAGATCCCGGCCGCCGCGCCTTGCGCCGCCTTATCCAGGTCCGGGCAGTCGGCGAAGATAATGTTGGCGCTCTTGCCACCGGCCTCCAGCCACACGCGCTTCATGTTGGATTCACCGGCGTACTTCATCAACTGCTTGGCCACCTGGGTGGAGCCGGTAAAGGTGAGAGCGTCAACGTCGTTATGCAGTGCCAACGCCTTGCCCGCATCGTGGCCGAAACCAGGAATAATGTTCAGGACGCCATCGGGTAATCCTGCCTGCTGTGCCAAAGCGCCTAGATAAACCGCGGTGAGCGGTGATTTTTCCGAGGGTTTAAGCACTACGCTGTTACCGGCCGCCAGCGCCGGGCCTAACTTCCAGCAGGCTAACAGCAGCGGAAAGTTCCACGGCACGATGGCACCCACCACGCCGATGGGCTCCCGCTGGATGAGGGCGAGCGCATCATGGCCGGTTGGGGCAATTTCGCCATACACCTTGTCGATGGCTTCGGCGTACCAGCGGATACAGCGGATCGCCCCTGGGATATCGTCGCGCAGGCTGTGGCGGATGGGCTTGCCGGTATCCAGCGTTTCCAGCAGTGCCAGTTCTTCGCTGTGTTGTTCCATCAAGCTGGCGAGTTTGAACAACGTTGCCTTGCGTTTGGCAGGGGAGGCTTGCGACCAGTCGCCGCGTTCAAACACCTCGCGAGCCGCCTTGACGGCCAAATCGATATCAATGTGGCTGCCACGGGCCATCTGTACCAGTTCACGAGCCCCGGCAGGATCCTGAATGCTAAAGGTTTCCCCTTCTGCCGACGGGAGGTAGCGGCCATTGATAAACAGCCGGTTTTCAATCTTCAGGGCCTGTGCCCGTTGTTGCCAATATTCCAGGTGGTGGAAGTCCATACCTTGCTCCGTTAATCAGAATGTCGTCGGCGTATGTGCGCTGATAATTCGGCAAATGCGCGCCGAGGTGTTGCTGAAACTATGGGGGATCGCGGTGTTGATGGCGTAGCTCTGGCCTGCCCGTAGGTGAAAGCTTTGCCCGTTGACCTGCAGCATCACTTCGCCTTCCAGCAGGGTGCCAATCTCTTCCCCCTGATGTTTGAGCCGTTCACCGGTGGTGGTGCCCGGATCGTAGGTTTCGATCATCATTGCCAGGGTGCGGTTGGGATCGCCGTTGTGGATCAGCTTCATCGAAACCCCCTGGCTGCCGATTTCGATCAGATGGTCATGGTCGATCACGATCTGCGGCTCATTCGGCTGTTCCGGTTCGGTAAAGAAAGCCGATAGCGACAGCCCATACACAGTCAGCAGCTTTTGCAGCGTACTGATGGCCGGGCTGACCTTGTCCTGTTCAATGGTGCTGATGGCGCTGTGCGTCAAGCCAGACAGTTCGGCTACCCGGCGCTGTGATAGCCCTAACTGCTGGCGGATCTGCGACAAGCGTTTCCCCGGAGCCAAGCTGACGTCGCTCATAGGCGTTTTTCCTTCTGATAGTGCTGACAGGCGTTAATAAATCCTTCGAACAGCAGACGGGACAGGGCGTATTCATCGCTGTTCCATTCAGGATGCCACTGCACCCCTAAGGCAAAGGGCTGATCGCGAATGCTGAGGGCTTCCACCAGGCCGTCGGCGGCATAGGCTTCAACACGCACGCTTGGGCCGAGGGTTTTGGCTCCTTGGCCGTGCAGGGAATTCACCCAGAATCGGTGGCAATCCGGCAGCAGCTGCGCCAGCAATCCTCCGTCTTGCACGGTAACTTCATGAGCCGGGGCATATTGCTGCTCCAGCGGCAGATCGTGATCTTCACGGTGCTCGAGTAGCTCGGGTTGTTCATATAAACGACGGTGTAGCGTACCTTGCGTCGCGACCACCAGCTCTTGCATACCGCGGCAAATGGCGAAAAGGGGGATGCGCCTGCTCAGTGCCTGGCCGATCAGCGCCAGGCTCAATTCATCGCGCCCAGGATCGGCGTCAGGCTCATCGCCGTTTTCACCATAAAGGTGCGGCTGCACATTACTGGGGCTACCCGGCAGCAGGATGCCGTCGAGGTGGGGCAGCAACTCTGCCAGCATTTCCGGCTCTGCCAGCGCGTGCGGCAGGGCGATCGGTAATCCTCCGGCAGCTAACACTGCATTTAGGTACTTTTCTTGCAAGGTCTGGGTGAGGTGCTGGTTTAACCTATACCTGCACATCACGACGCCGACGATTGGTCTGTTAAATATATTGCCCATGCTATCCCCTACAGGTTGTTCGAAATTATGACCGATAAGCCGTTTAATCGCCTTTTTTGTTCAATATTCACTAAATCTAGCAGTCGAATGGCCAATATTCAAACCAAAATTAACACTTGCAAAACATTTTTGTTGCATCTATGTTTCATTGGTGGACATTATATTGAGCAAGATGGTCAAAACATCGAAGCCAGTAAGTGTGAGAACCACAGACCAAACATAACGGCGGGTGAAACATGCAAACCAACATCGTAGAAGTCGAAAACTTTGTGCAACATAATGAAGAAAGGCGAAGTAGCACGTTCCAGCGCGAAGTGAAGAAGTATCTGGAACGTTATCCGTTAACCCAGCATATCGACGTGCTGCTGACCGATCTCAACGGCAGCTTCCGCGGCAAGCGCATTCCGGTGAGCGGGTTGGGTAAACTGGAGAAGGGCTGTTACTTCCCAGCCTCGGTGTTCGCGATGGATATTCTTGGCAACGTGGTGGAAGAGGCGGGTTTGGGGCAGGACATGGGTGAGCCGGACCATATTTGTGTGCCGGTAGCCGGAACCCTGACGCCATCGGCGGCCGATCCGCAATATCTGGGCCAGGTACTGCTCACCATGCTGGATGAAGATGGTACTCCCTTTGACGTTGAACCGCGCAATGTGCTGAACCGAGTGTGGCAGCGTTTGCGTCAGCGCGGGTTATTCCCCGTAGTAGCGGTAGAGTTGGAGTTCTATCTCATCGATCGCCAACGCGATCCGGAAGGTTATTTGCAACCCCCTTGCGCCCCCGGCACCCAGGAGCGTAACACCCAGAGCCAGGTCTATTCGGTAGATAACCTCAACCACTTTGCCGACGTGCTGAGCGAAATCGACGAACTGGCTCGCCTGCAAGGGCTCCCGGCCGACGGTGCGGTAGCGGAAGCGTCACCGGGCCAGTTTGAGGTTAATCTACATCACACCAATGATGTATTGCAGGCCTGTGACCATGCCCTGGCGTTAAAGCGGCTGGTACGCATGGTGGCAGAGAAACACCATATGCATGCAACCTTCATGGCTAAGCCTTACGAGGAACATGCGGGCAGCGGTATGCATGTGCATATCAGCATGCTGGACAAGCAAGGTAACAACGTCTTTGCCGATGCGGATGGCGAAGATTCCGCGCTGTTGAAGCAGGCGCTGGCTGGCATGATCGCCTTGATGCCTGCCTCTATGGCGCTGCTGGCTCCTAACGTTAATGCTTACCGCCGCTTCCAGGCGGGGATGTACGTTCCTACCCAGGCATCCTGGGGCCATAACAACCGCACCGTAGCGTTACGTATTCCCTGTGGCGATCGCGACAGCCACCGCGTGGAGTATCGCGTGGCGGGTGCCGATGCCAACCCTTATCTGGTGATGGCAACCATTCTGGCCGGGATTGTCTACGGCCTCGACACTCAGTTACCGCTGCTTGAGCCAGTCACCGGCAACGGGCTGGAGCAAGAGGGGCTACCTTTCCCGATCCGCCAGAGCGATGCGCTGTATGAGTTCGAACACCAGCCGGTGCTCAATGCGCTGCTGGGCGAACGTTTCAGCCACGTCTATCTGGCCTGTAAGACCGATGAGCTGCAGCAGTTTGAGCGGCTGATCACCGAAACCGAAATCGAGTGGATGCTGAAAAACGCCTGACGTCCTCAGCCCGATCCTACCGCGCGCCGGCGCATTCCCGCGGGCTACCTGTGGCCTGGCGAAGCCGTGCGCGACGGTGATGACTTCTTCCAACTTGGCGTACAGGACGCCGGTGAGGAATAACCCAATGACGATAAGTGCCATCGACGATAATGGCGCGGGCAAACCGCAACTGCGCAAGACATTGAAACTGTGGCAAGTGGTGATGATGGGCCTGGCCTATCTGACGCCAATGACGGTGTTTGACACCTTCGGTATCGTTTCTGGCGTGACAGACGGGCACGTTCCGGCGTCCTACCTGTTGGCATTGGCCGGGGTGCTGTTTACCGCCATCAGCTATGGCAAGCTGGTGCGCCAGTTCCCGACCTCGGGCTCGGCTTACACCTACGCGCAAAAGGCTATCAACCCGCACGTGGGGTTCCTCGTTGGCTGGTCATCGCTGCTGGATTACCTGTTTTTGCCGATGATCAATACGCTATTGGCCAAAATTTATCTTACGGCCCTGTTCCCAGAGGTTCCGCCGTGGGTCTGGGTGGTAGGCTTTGTGATCCTGATCACCGCGATCAATCTGAAAAGCGTCAGCCTGGTGGCAAACTTCAACACCCTGTTTGTGGTGGCGCAGGTGGCGATTATCGTGGTGTTTATCTTCCTGGTGGTACGAGGGTTGCACAATGGCGAAGGGGTTGGCCAGGTGTGGAGTCTGCAACCCTTTATCAGTGAAAACGCCCATTTATTGCCGATTATTACCGGCGCCACCATCCTGTGCTTTTCGTTTCTGGGTTTTGACGCCGTCACTACGCTGTGTGAAGAAACGCCCGATGCCGCCCGTGTGATCCCGCGCGCTATTTTCCTTACTGCACTCTATGGTGGGGTGATCTTTATCACCGTGTCGTTCTTTATTCAGCTGTTCTTCCCGACGCTGGAGCGTTTCAAACAGCCTGATGCGGCACTGCCGGAAATCGCGCTGTATGTGGGCGGCAAGCTGTTCCAGTCGATCTTCCTGTGCATCACCTTTATCAACACCCTGGCTTCTGGCCTGGCTTCCCATGCCAGCGTGTCCAGGCTGCTGTATGTGATGGGGCGCGACAATGTGTTCCCGGAAAAATTCTTTGGTTACGTGCATCCTAAATGGCGCACGCCAGCGCTTAACGTGCTGCTGGTTGGTCTGGTGGCGTTATCGGCATTATCCTTCGACTTGGTGACGGCGACCGCCCTGATCAACTTTGGCGCGCTGGTGGCCTTTACCTTCGTCAACCTTTCGGTGATCAGCCACTTCTATATTCGACAAGGGCGCAACAAGAGCTGGAAAGACCGCTTCCATTACCTGATCCTGCCGCTGGTGGGTGCGTTGACGGTAGGGATCTTGTGGCTGAACCTGGAAAAAAGCTCCCTGACCATGGGGCTGCTGTGGGCGGCGCTCGGGTTTGGCTATCTAGCCTATCTTACCCGTCGTTTCCGCCAGCCGCCGCCGCAGTTGGAGCGCCAACCTCAGCAGTAAATGCATGGGCGCAACGTTGCGCCCTTTCTTTTTCCCTGGTAGGGCAGTAGAGTAAAAAATCGTATAAAAATAACCAATTGGATCCTACGCTAATGCCTCCGTTGTCTGCTTCCCATAAAGCTACCTTGCTCGGCCTGCTGGCCATTGTGTTATGGAGCAGCGTGGTTGGCCTGATCCGCAGCGTCAGCGAAGGGTTGGGGGCGGTCGGCGGGGCGGCGATGATCTATAGCGTGGGCACGCTGTTTCTGCTGGGGGTGATGGGCATTCCCAAGCTGCGCGAGTTCCGCCGTTCCTATCTGATCCTCGGCAGTCTGCTGTTTGTGCTGTATGAGATTTGCCTCTCGCTGTCGCTGGGCTATGCCAACAACCGTATGCAGGCCATTGAGCTGGGGATGATCAACTACCTTTGGCCCTGTTTTACCGTGTTGATGGCCATTCTGTTCAATGGGCAAAAGGCCAAATGGTGGGTGGTGCCTGGTTTGTTACTTTCCCTGTTCGGGATTGGCTGGATCATGAGTGGCAGCGGCGGTTGGTCACCGGCACAAATGCTGGCCAACGTGCGCAGTAATCCGTTGAGTTACGGGCTGGCATTCAGCGGTGCGGTGATTTGGGCCATCTATTGCAACGTGACCAAGAGGATCGCCCAGGGCAAAAACGCGGTAGTGCTGTTTATCTCGCTGACCGCGCTGGCGCTGTGGCTGATATATCCTTTCAGTAATGAAAGCGGCATGCACTTTAGCCTGCCGGTTGTGGTGGCATTGCTGTGCGTGGGGACGGCGATGGGGGCTGGCTATGCCGCTTGGAACGTCGGGATCCTGCATGGCAATATGACGCTGCTGGCGACCGTATCTTACTTTACCCCGGTATTGTCATCGGTGTTTGCCGCCGTGGTACTCAGCACCGCGCTGACCCTCAACTTCTGGCAAGGGGTGATGATGGTCACGCTAGGATCGCTGATTTGCTGGCGGGCCACCCGCGCCGACTGAGGCCTATTTTTTACCTGCGCAGGCGGCAGAATAATGAATTTCGAGCTAATCTCAAGGTAAGTGTTCTGCCAGAAGGAACGGGAAAATGAGAAAAGATATTCAATTTATTCAGCAGCCAGCGCTTAATGGTCACAGTTTCAGCACTGGTGATATCGTTCGCCTGACCACCGCTAACCTACCGCATGAATACCAGTTGGATGTGATGATCCTGCGCCGTGACGATAAGCTGATCCACGGCTCGGTAGTCGTGGCCTCGCCGAAAGTCGATATCCCGGTCAGCCAGTGGGAAATTGCCACGGGTGATGAGGTGATATTCCGGCAAGAGAACATTGCCAAGGCCGTACCCGGAGCCCGCTGACAAAACAACCGGTTCGCCATCCAAGGGGACGTATCCCGTGCCCGCCTGCCACTAAGCCGACATAAGCGTCGGCTTTTTTACGCGCTTTTTAACCCCAGGTTAAAATTTGGTGTTGTACACCAAGACACCAAAAATCGTCATTTGAAACTTATCGACATGATGAAAATCACATCAAAAATGTTTTGTACTGCAATTTATTTTAAAAAATGAGAACGCAATCGATTACGCGATGGTAAAATGCCTGACTGGATCACAGATTATTACAGTGAGAGCTTTCTATAATGCGCACGGCTAACGGCAATAGGTAACCGTTCGTTTACAGCAGGCGTCGCCAGACACATATCATTCCAACGGGCAGGGAATTGGCCCACTCAGCATGTGGTAATAAAATGAAGAAAATAGCTCTCGCAGCAGGTGTGCTTCTTTCCGCGTCTTTCAGCCCCGCTTCCATGGCGGCAGAAAGCAAAGACAGCCAGTATCTTTCAGACTGGTGGCATCAGAGTGTCAACGTAGTAGGCAGCTACCATACCCGCTTCGGGCCGCAGCTGAACAATGACGTGTATCTGGAGTATGAAGCCTTTGCCAAGAAAGACTGGCTGGATTTCTATGGCTACGTGGATGTGCCAAAGTTCTTCGGCACCGGTAACACGCCAAACCGTGGTATCTGGGATAAAGGTTCACCGCTGTTTATGGAGATCGAACCGCGCTTCTCCATCGACAAACTGACCGGCACCAACCTGGGCTTTGGGCCGTTCAAAGAGTGGTATTTTGCCAACAACTACATTTACGACATGGGGCGTAACAACGCCTCCCGTCAAAGCACCTGGTATATGGGCCTAGGTACCGATATCGAAACCGGTCTGCCGATGAGCCTGTCGATGAACATTTATGCCAAATACCAATGGCAGAACTATGGTGCATCCAACGAGAACAGCTGGGACGGCTATCGCTTCAAGGTGAAATATTTTGTGCCGTTGACCGAAATGTGGGGCGGCAACCTGAGCTATATCGGTTTCACCAACTTTGACTTTGATTCCGATCTGGGCAGCGACAACTTCGTGGTGGATGGCCGTCAGGCACGTACCAGCAACTCTATCGCCTCCAGCCACATTTTGGCGCTGAACTACGATCACTGGCATTACTCCTTCGTGGCACGTTACTTCCATAACGGTGGTCAATGGAATGATGGGGTGGACATCGGTACGCCGCAGGGGCCAATCAAGTCTACCGGCTGGGGTTACTACCTGGTTGCCGGTTATAACTTCTGATTTTTCGTGGTATCAGAAACAGGAAACCCCGCGTTGGCGGGGTTTTTTTTCATCATTATGGCTAACTTTCCGCGGGTAAATGTTTAACCGGCATAACCAATTTACCCTTGATAACGTAGCACTCATTGTCGATCCACTTGAGGATTTGCTCACGGCTGACACCTTCAAATTGCGCATAGCGATAAATATCACCATTGAAGTGCAGCTGGATGTACTCCATCAACGTCATGTGCATGGTTATAACTCCTAAACGCCCAGAAATAGCGGTTTCGCCACGCTGAGTGGTTGAGCTTTTCAAGGCCTAAAGGTAAATTATTCGCAACAAAACAGCAACAAAAAAGACTAAAAAGTGGCGTTATAGTAGTGAAAAGTAGTAAAAGAAATCCCGCACGGGACTGCGGGAAATTGAGTAGTATCATTTATCGATGACATAAGATGGGTTTTGAGGTGCAACGAAAAAGAGCAGGTTTACTCATTTCTGTGGCCGACTAAAATTACTGGATGGCTTATTTTGCCGCAAGAAAAATCTACGGCATTTACTCGGATATCATGAGTAGTTTTGCGCGTGAACAATTTTTTGCCTGATAGCCACGACCTGTTTTTTAATAATTAGTGTGAATGATATGTCGGGCTGATAGGCGGGCGCAGCATGCAGCGCCCCGTCATGGCACGGCGAACCTTTACGCTCGGGCGCAGATGTTCTTTTTGAACGTGAGTACACGGCTGCGGCTGGCGATCAGATCGACCTGGTAACCGCGGAAATACAGACAAAACCGATTCAGGTTGGGCCCATCGTTGCTTTCAACCAATATCCTCCCATCCCCCAGCGAACTTAGGGTGCCGGTTTGCACCGCCGGGCCGACCCCGATGTGGATCTGGTTGCCGCAAATTTCAAACGCGGTGCGGTATTGTGGATGATACCAGTGCCCTTGAACCTGCTTGAGACAAACCGTTTCGCTAGCGACCGGCAGAAAGCGGCGTGCAACGTGGCCAACTTCACCTTCTATGGCTTCACCTGTCCACTTAAGGCGCATTGGCTGATGGGCCGAGAGCGATACTGCATAACCGTCTTCACTTTGATACAGCGGTTCGTTGGAGCCCAGATAGGCCACGTTGCCCCCTTTAACTTCCAACCAATAGGGTTCCGCCCGGGTGGCGTAGATGCCATCTGGGATCGCCGTGCTGCGTTGGGGCAGCGGTTCGTTCAACAGCGCCGCCATCACCTGTAAAATGATGGCAAAGCTGTCACAATCTTCACGGTTGGCGACCAGCAGGGCACCTGCTTGCCGGTCAGGCGCTAGCAGAAAATAGGTCTTATAACCGGCATGAGAACCGCCATGGCCGAGCAATATCTGGCTGCCAAGCGGCGTTTGCGCCAGCCCTAGTCCGTAACGGCTGACTTGGCCCTGGCTGAGCCGACGCGGGGCACTTAGCTGCGTCAGGACCCCTTTGCCAGGGCCGTTATTGGCCAGCAGGCATTGCAACCAGCGGGTGAGGGCGTTGGCGCTCCCTGTCAGGCTGCCAGAGGCGGAGAGATGCAAGCCGGCGCTGGTCTGTTGCCAACCATTGGCCGTATGCCAATAGCCGGGAGCTAGCCCAGACACCACATCAAACCAGCTTTCGGGGGCTTGTAGCTGTACGTCCAGAGGGCGGGCCAGATGCTGCTGAACCAGATCATCAAAAGCGTACCCTTTAGTCTTCAGCGCCGCTTCTACCAGGCGGTAGCCGGTATTGGTGTAGGTGATCTCACTGCCTAGCGGGTAGTTGAGCCGGGTTAAACCATGGATAAACTCCATTACTGGCTGGGCCTCACTGACGGTGTTGACCGAGACGCCAAGCAGCCCCAGCGTTTGCCGAATATCGGGTAGCCCGCTGGTCATGTCCAAAGCCTGGCCTACCGTCACCTCCGCCAATTGTCCCTGCAATTCGGGCAGTAGACTGCCAAGGCGATCGTCAAGCTGCAGAGCGTTATCGGTGGCATTAAGCGCCAGCGCGGCAAAAATATGTTTGGTGATGGAGGCATAGCGCACCACGGTATCAGCAGTGAAAGGATCGCGGCGTGCCAGATCGGCCAGCCCAGCACACACCACTGCCTGGGTATTATCAGTGTCAAACAGGGTGATAGCCCCACCGGGTTGGCCTGCGGTTTGCCAGCCTGCCAACAGTTGAGCGGCGGTTGCCTGTGCGGCGCGCCAGTTTAGCGGGGTGTCAGACATAGTTTCCTCCTGAGATAACGAACGCCACACATCACCGTGGCCGACTACACACGAGTGTCTACCACAGCCACGATAGAGACGTGGATGGCGGGTAAGGCAAGGGTGGTCTTTCAATCCCTGATCTCTGGCCAGCAACGGGTGGGCATGGGATGAAAGAGGCCCAATTGTGGCGCAAGGCAAAAGTCACGGGCCGCTGTTTTGTGCGCTGTTCAGACCAGTGGGCAACCTTTCCATCAAAATTGGGATGCAGTGCTCAAATCGTCATGGAAGGTTATGAAAGACAGGAGGGGATATCGGTGAGGGCAAGATTGACTCCGGCGCAATAGCGGCACCGGAGTTGTGGCGGATTAGCGTTGTTGCTCGCCCCAGGCCAGCATGCTTTCTATCATCTGCTGCAACAGGCGTTGTAAAGGTGCGGCAC
The DNA here is from genome assembly GCF_019968705.1 of Serratia sp. JSRIV004. NCBI lineage: Bacteria > Pseudomonadati > Pseudomonadota > Gammaproteobacteria > Enterobacterales > Yersiniaceae > Serratia > Serratia sp. JSRIV004. Next base: position 2,755,822 of record NZ_CP074140.1, read on the forward strand.
GGGCGGCATCAAACTCAAATGTCTGCTCGGACATATAGTTCACCTGCGCCAGCTCCAGCTGCACCGCGTGCTGGTTTTCCTGCGGTTGACCATAGGCACGGGTAATGTAGCCCCCTTTAAAGCGCCCGTTGAGCACGTGGCTGAACTGCTGTTGTTGCTGACAACAGGTGACCAGCCTGTCACTCAGTGAAGAAGGGCAGCTTTCACCCCCGTTGGTGCCCAGGTTGAGATCGGGTAGCTTGCCGTCGAACAGGCGCGGTATCACGGAGGCGATCGAGTGGGCGTCAAACAGTAAGGCGTAACCGTGTTGGGCTTTTAGCCGTGTCAGCTCATTCTGTAGTTGCTGATGGTAGGGCTGCCAGATGTTCTGCAGGTATCCGGCCCGTTCTTCGTCCGAAGGGGCGGCGTCTGGCAGAAAACTGGGGCGGCCATCGAACAACACATCCGGAAACAGACCGGTGGTGGCAGTGGTGTAGAGCGGTTTGTCATCTGCCGGCCGGTTGAGGTCAATCACCAGGCGCGAATAGTTACCCACCAGGATGCTGGCACCCATGGCACGGGCAAAATCGTACAGCCGTGGAATATGCCAGTCGGTGTCTTGCAGGGGGCGGGCCTCATCGGTGAGCCCTTTCTCAACCGCTGGCGTCAAGCGGGTGCCAGCATGGGGAATACTGATCAACAGCGGCAGTTGGCCGCTCTGGAACTCGAAAGGATCGCAAATCATTAACGGACTTCTCCTCGGAAAATCACCGTGCAGGGCAGTTGGCCGCCCAACCAGTAAGCCAGCTCTGCCGGGCGTGCCAGCGGCCAGTGAACAAAATCGGCCACTTTGCCCACTTCCAGCGAGCCGTGGGTTTCCTGCAGGCCCAAAGCCTTGGCGGCATGCAGCGTGACGCCTGCCAGCGCTTCTTCCGGCGTAAGACGGAACAGGGTGCAAGCCATATTAATCATCAGACGCAGCGATAGTGCGGGTGAGGTGCCAGGGTTGGCATCACTGGCAATGGCCATCTTGACGCCGTGTTTGCGGAACAGCTCAACCGGTGGGCACTGCGTTTCTCGTAACAAGTAGTAGGCCCCCGGTAACAGTACCGCCACGGTTCCGGCCGCTGCCATCGCCATTGCATCTTGTTCGGTGGCATATTCCAGGTGATCGGCGGAAAGGGCATGATGCCGTGCCGCCAATGTGCTGCCACCCAGAGCCGAAAGCTGCTCCGCGTGCAGTTTCACCGGCAGGCCAGCAAGCTCAGCGGCCGCGAAAACCCTCTCAACCTGCTCAGGGGAGAAGGCCAGATGTTCGCAAAATGCGTCTACTGCATCTGCCAGGCCTGCTGCTGCGGCTTCAGGGATGATGGTATTGCACACCAGATCGATATAGTCGTCGCTGCGTCCGGCATATTCCGGTGGCAGGGCATGAGCGGCCAGGCAGGTGGTTTTCACCTCGACCGGCAATGTCGCGCCTAATTGACGTGCCACGCGCAACATTTTCAGCTCGCTGGACAGCGTTAATCCGTAACCGGATTTTATCTCCACGCAGGTGACGCCTTCGGCCAGCAGTGGCAGCAGACGCAGCAGCGCCTCATGCAGTAACTGGGGTTCTTCTGCATCGCGCGTGGCCTTGACCGTGGAGATAATCCCACCGCCCTGAGCGGCAATCTCTGCGTAGCTCACCCCGTTCAAACGTTGTTCAAACTCACCACTGCGGTTGCCGCCAAACACCAGGTGCGTGTGGCAATCCACCAGGCCGGGGGTGATGATGCCACCGTCAAGCTTCACCGTTTTGGCCGCGTTCAAGGCTGGCATAGTGGCCTGTTCACCCAACCAGACAATCTTGCCTGCGCGCACGGCGATCGCACCGTTGCTGATGATGTGATATTTGCCGTCACGCATGGTGACGATATCGGCCCCGTGCCACAGGCTGTCGCAGTGGATCTCAGACGTCATGGTGTTCCCGCTCCCACATGGTTGTATATACAATTAAAAACAACCTAGCGCATTCGCCGGGCTGCGACAAGAGAGGGGATAAATATTTGTTACCGAGATGTGATGAAACGCGAAAAAGGCAGGGTTTAGCGGTACCGGAAACGGCACTAGGGGCGCTGCACATGAACTGCGCCCCCTGGGTAGCACGCTCTGTCCAACTTAAACCTGATTGATAAAACGGCCAAACAGCTGATAGCGGCTGCCTGGATAGAGCAGGCGGGCAGAGGTCACCACCATTTTGCCAGACCAGGTGCGACGATGGATCAGCAGGCCTGGCTCGTGGTCTTCCAATTGCAGCAGTTCGCGCTCTTGCTTGGTTGGCACCACGGCTTCGACAATATGTTCACCTGCGGTCAGCGGAGCGGACTGGGTCAGGTAAATATAGGGCGTGACCCGATCAAAATCCTGCTTCATATAATCTGGGGCCGCCAGCGGATTGACGCAGCGATCTTCCACCTGCACCGGCACGTCATTTTCATAATGCACAATCTGCGAGTAGAACAGCTGCTGGCCCGGCGGGATCCCCAATGCCGTCGCCTCCTCTGCGCTGGCCGGGCGGGCGGTCAGCTGCAAAATTTTACTGCTGTGGCGGTGCCCTCGGGCGGCGATCTCATCGGCAATATTATGTACTTCCAGCAACGCGGTGTGTGCCTTGGCCTCGGCCACGAAGGTGCCAACGCCCTGCATGCGGATCAAAAAGCCCTCGCTGGTCAATTCACGCAAGGCCCGGTTGATGGTCATGCGGCTGACGCCCAGCTCGCTGACCAGTTCACTTTCCGAGGGAACGCGTTGGTGCGGCTGCCAGTGGCCCGCACGGATTTGGCTTACGATGGCCTGTTTGACCCGTTGATAGATCGGGGCGGGGGTTTCGCTCATTGCTGCAGCCAGCTGCAACACGGTCTGTTGATCTACCACGACGTTAACCTCGTCAAATAAAAAAATAATAACACCAGTTTACTGTTGATGTTGAAGATATGTATATGTATATACAAGTAAGCGTCCGTTCACCAGATGAATGAAACTGGTTTACAAATTTTTTACCTGCGCGGCGTGACAGTCGTGCGTTCTTAGCCGTTACACCTACTTTGGAATACTGCTATGCCTGCTTATTTTGCCTCTCGCGCACTGCTTCCGACCGGTTGGGCCCATAACGTACGGCTTGAAGTCGATGCTCACGGCCAATTGGCCCAAGTGACCCCCAATACTGACTCAGACGGCTGCCTGCGCCTGCACGGCGACGTGGTGCCGGGCATGCCGAACCTGCACTCTCATGCCTTCCAGCGCGCGATGGCGGGGCTGGCGGAAGTCGCGGGCAACCCACAAGACAGCTTCTGGACCTGGCGCGATCTGATGTATCGCCTGGTTCAGCGCTTAACCCCGGAGCAGGTTGGGGTTATCGCCCGTCAACTGTATATCGAAATGCTCAAGGGCGGCTACACCCAGGTTGCCGAGTTCCATTATCTGCATCACACACCGGAAGGAAAAGCCTACGCCGACCGGGGCGAGATGACAGGTCGCCTCAGTGAGGCAGCGCTTCAGGCAGGCATTGGCATGACCCTGTTGCCGGTGCTTTACAGCTACGCCGGGTTTGGTGCCCAGCCTGCGCAAGCGGGGCAGCGGCGCTTTATTCAGAGTGTGGAGAGCTACCTCGAACAGCAACAGGTGATAGCCCGCCAACTGGCAGGCCAGCCATTGCAGAATCAGGGGTTATGTTTCCATTCGCTGAGGGCGGTTGAACTGGGGCAGATGCAGCAGATCCTGGCGGCCTCTGACCAGACCTTGCCGGTACATATTCATATCGCCGAGCAGCAAAAAGAGGTCAACGACTGCCTGGCCTGGAGCGGTCAACGCCCGGTAGCCTGGCTGTATGAACATTTGCCGGTGGATAGCCGCTGGTGTCTGGTGCATGCCACTCATCTGGATCGTGAAGAGCTTGAGCAACTGGCTCGCAGCAAAGCGGTAGCCGGATTATGCCCGACTACCGAGGCCAACCTGGGTGACGGCATTTTCCCAGGCGACAGTTATTTGCACCACCAGGGGCGCTGGGGGATCGGTTCGGACAGCCATGTTTCCCTAAACGTGGTGGAAGAGTTACGCTGGTTTGAGTATGGGCAGCGGCTGCGCGATCAGCGACGTAACCGCCTGACCACGTCAGAGCAACCCGCTGTGGCAGACGTGCTTTATCAACAGGCACTACGGGGCGGTGCTCAGGCCTGTGGTACGGCAATTGGCAAGCTGGCGGTAGGCTATCGTGCGGACTGGTTGGTGCTGGATGGTGAGGACCCGTATCTGGCATCTGCGCCTGATGCCTCTATCCTCAACCGCTGGTTGTTTGCCGGGGGCAAAGAGCAGATCCGCGACGTATTTGTTGCAGGCCGGCAGGTGATTGAGCAGGGGCGTCACGCGTTGCAACAACAAAGCAGCGCTGAGTTCCTACAGGTGCTGAAAACGTTCCAACAGGAGGCGTGATGAAACTGAACCGTTTCGATTTTGCCGAGCTGCCGGTGAGCCCTTGGCGTAATGGCGGCGGAGAAACTCGCGAAATTACCTGCCAACCGCCGGGCAACACCGAATTCGGCTGGCGTGCCAGCATTGCTACCATCGCGCAGAATGGGCCTTTCTCGGCCTTTAACGGCATTGACCGGTCCATCACTTTGCTGGAAGGCGATGGCGTACATTTGTTCAGCGAAGGCCTGATCGATCACCGGTTGCAGCGCATCGGTGAGCCGTTTGCTTTCTCTGGGGATGTGGCGCTAGAGGCCAGATTATTAGGCGGCAGCAGCCAGGACTTCAACATCATGACGCGGCGTGGTCACTACCAGGCGCAGGTGCAACGCATTGCTGAAACCATCGGGCTATCGCTACAGCATGCCGGTGTGTTGTATGTGCTGCGAGGGCAATGGCAGTTGCCAGACGGCAAGTTGCTGGCCGCACGACAGGGTTGCTGGTGGCTACCAGGGGATGGCCCGCTAAGGCTGGTGGCTCAGGGCAATGATGCGCGGGCCTTATGGGCCGATATCGTGCCTGCCACGCTGTTATAGGGGGCTGTAGGCCGAGCCTGCGCATTCTTTGTCACCAATCTGGACTATTCCGATTACTCTGCCAGGGCTGACGTGAGAATATAACACCAAGAGAGGCCGGGCTTGCATACCTTGGGCTCTTACAGGATCGCCAACCATTTCGGTTGGCGATTCACTTTCCCTCTTTCAGCATGTTGATCGCTGCACCGATCAGGATGCGCTGCTCGATATCGTGGCTTTCCGCCAGATGCTGCGCCAACTGCCTGGACAGGCTCTCCACCGACAATTCCTCGCCTCGATGACGCAACTGCATCACGCTGTCGCCAATCAATCGGGCAACCTCATCCCATACTGGTTTGATCTCCTGTTCCGAGAACTTCATCGCTAACCTCGGCTGGGTGATTTTTGCTCAATGTAGCAGTTGCCAACCGGCTACGCCAGCCGTCAGGCCATAGAGAAAATAAAACCGGAAGTATAAAAATCATCCCATCAGTGTTTCTTCTGGTTTTTATATTCAATACTGGATTGGTCAAATCAACGAGAGGGGCGCAACCATGAAACTGGTCGAACAATTAGCGGCTTATTATCAACTTAGCCGAGATGCCGAAGTGAAAAACCGCTGGTGCCGTTGGTGGCTACCACAGGGGGAGGCCCGCATCGCCTATTTGCGTGAGCTGTTGGAGCCAGTGGCCAAAGCGCCTCCTACCCGAGCGGGAGAGGCGGTTAACAAAATGCAGGATTAGCCGAAGACGATAGCTGCCCAGCGCAATAGCAGCAGGGCCAGACAGATCAGCACCAGGATCACAAACATTTTCCAGTGTTTGGTACGCATACGCTTGGTTGGCAATTCGGGGTTCCTTATTTTTCTTTAGACGCAGAGGTACCAACTACCCAGAGCGATGAGGATGATGGCTATAACTGTGATGATTTTCAGTAAATCACTGAAGGTGTCATCGGGATCTTGCTCTGCCTGGTTCATTTTATTGCCCTGGCAGGTTGGCTGCCATTGAGGACATGTTGATCCACAGTATGAATGCTGCACTGCGATACGCACAGAACTTTACCGTAAAGTCAGGTAAAAAGCAGGGGCTGCGAGCCGGTGCGGCAACGTGATGGATGCAGACGTGAGGGAATACGGTGTAATATTGCCTGAGCACCTGTGACTCAATCAATAAAGGTAAAGCAATGGCCATTCCTGAAAAGTATGAAAATGTAGAACGTTGGGCGTTTGGTGATACCGAACAGCAGGCGGATGAGTTGGTGAAGCTGGTGCTGGATGGCGTCAAAACCGCCACCTGTTCCAATCTGGATGGCGAAGGTATTCCGCAGCCTGGCGATGTCTTTGTAGTGGTGGACGGCAAGAATGAGCCGGTGTGCGCCATTGAGCTGACGAAGGTGGATATGAGCACCTATGAGCAAGTGGATGCTGCTCATGCTCTGGCTGAGGGGGAAGGCGATCGCTCGCTGGATTACTGGCGCAAAGAGCACAAACGCTTCTTCGAAGAGTATGAACTGTTCTCACCGGATATGACGCTGGTGTTGATGCATTTCAAGGTTATCGAAAAATTCTGAGTGATGTCTCAGCCTGAAGTGCCCTACGTGTGCCAATGGGCGACGCCAGAGCTGGCTGCCGATCTGATTGCCGGGCGTGCCACGTTGGCGGATGATGCCAATTGGGTGCAGAGCGGGGCGGCCAGCCAGGCGGAATATGTTGAGTGGGCCAACCACGTGTGCGGCATGGCCTGTCTGAAAATGGTGCTGACGCACCGGGATGGCACGGCGCCGCCCTTGCTGGAGCTGGCACGCCGCAGCATGCCTTACGGGGCCTATGTGCGCGACGGCGAACGGATCAAGGGGCTGATTTATGCGCCCTTTGTGGTGTTTGTGCGTGAACAGTTTGCGCTAACGGCAGAGGTGCGAGTCAATCTCGATGAACGTCAGTTGCCGCAGTTGCTGGAGCAACACCGCTATTTTATCGCCTCGGTGCATCCGAGTATCCGGCAGCCAGCGGCACAGCCGCCAGCGCGGGGTGGGCATCTAGTGTTGGTGTTCGCTGCAGATCGGCATAGCGTTACCTTTCATAATCCTTCCGGTGATAGCCTTGCCAGTCGCCAGAAGGTGACAATGTCACTGGCAGATTTTGGCCGTTTCTTTGCCGGGCGCGGTATCGCCATCGAATAAAACAACGTGCCGTGCCCAATGGGAACACGGCGCGTCCTTTCTCCTGAACCTCTCTACTCCAGCCGCATCACCCAGGCATCCGCATGTCGATCGTAATGCTGTTTGTACAGCAGCGACTGTTGGCCATCCAGCATAGCCGGAATACTGGTGTGCTCGTCCCAACCGTCTAGCTGCATGCACAGGTCGGGGTCCGATTTGCAGGGGATCGCCAGGGTGCTTTTCCCTTCGGCGTGTTCAGATGCTGGCGTTAAATGCGCGTCATCAACCTCGAAGCTGCCTATTTTCACGACGGTTTTGCCCATTGGAACTCCTTGCTGAAACTAGTGGTATGAGGTGTGACCAGTTGTGACCACCCAATAAGCATAGACAAACAGGCGAAAAAGTCACAAAAAAAGTAGCCATTGGTCCGCGGGACGCTGCCGTGGCACTAGACCCAACCATCAATGCTTACTTAATAGTCACGATAAATATTAACGTTCCTCACTATCGCACTCCTTAACAATTTTAAAGTCGAGGTATAGCGCGCTTTGCTGGAGTAAAGTTTGTTAATAACATGGAAAATGGTTTTTTATTCTTATTTCATTCAAAGCAGATAAATTCCGCTTAAGCTAAATTTATTAATCTATATTTAACCACGATAGCCTGTTTCATCAGGTTGTTACCGTCAGGGTTCCCTTGCAAAAAAACAGAACCCGGCTTGAGCGTCGTCCTTTGGCAGTTTTTGGCAGTGCGTGAGTCCACCAGAGAATTTCCATACGCAACCTGGTTGCATGAATACACATCGGTGTAAGTTGTTATTGGGAGTTATCATGGGCGAAAAAAAACGTTTATTACTGGCCTTGTTGGCTGCTGCAACCTTGACGTTGGCTTCTGGTGTGCAGGCGGCGGGGACCTTGACAGGGCAAGTCGGTATTCAGTTGACGATCGGTAGCGGCTGTACCGTGGGTAATGGCGGCGCGACTGGCGGCACCAACCAATGGGGGACCTTGAACTTTGGCAGTTACTCCGATCTGACCAGCGTAATCAACGGTACGGTGTTTGGTGCCAATGGCTCCAGCGCAGTCACCATCACCTGCAGCAACGGCCTTAGCCCGACGCTGTCGCTCAATGGCGGTCTGGCGGCAACGGGCGGGCTGCGCGCCATGAGTTCCGGCGGCGACACCATTCCTTATCGCCTCTATTCTGATAGTGCACGTACCACGGAAATCGCCATTAATACACCGATTGCTTTAACGACGGGCACCACGGCGCAAAACATCCCGATTTATGGCCGCGTATTACCTGGCGACCAACTCAGTACCACACCAACCGCAGGGACTTACAACGATACCGTAGTCGCCACGCTTTCCTGGTAAGGCTGTTATTCCGTCGGGGGCGAATCAGCCCCTGGCTGGTTTTCTATACGGGAAGGAATGAGCATGGGGATCAGGGTATTGCTGCTGTTGCCAGCGATCTTGTCGCAGTCTTTGCTGCTCAACATTTCCTTAGGCCAGGCGGCGACGATCGGTATTGCGGCTACGTTGCTGCCCGCCTGTGAAGCGGGAACAACGACGTCTGGCAATACCAGCTTTGGCACGATGAATTTCGGCAATTTTGCCGCTGTGAACACTGTGATCAACGCGACCAGCGCCCAGTTTGCCGGCTCAATCCGTGTCAAATGCGTCAGTGGTCTGAGTTATAAAATCTTGCTGGATGGGGGCAGCAGCGGCGTGGTTACGAATCGCAAAATGGTAAATACCACCAATAGCTCGGCTAGCGTGTTGTACAACCTTTACACCAACCAACCTGGGGGAACGATTTGGGATAACACCACCGGGTTGAGTGACACTGGCAACGGAGCCGATCAATGGCACACCGTCTATGGCCGTGTTCCCGCGCAAACCACACCGGCAGCCGGTATTTATCTGGATACGGTGAATGTCACCGTGTCCTGGTAGCGGGGGCATTGATGCGCCATGTCTCCTTGCTCATGCTGCCGTTGATGATGTGCGGTGCGCTACGTGCTGCCACGCCAACTACCACCACCTTTACCGTGACGGCAACCCTGACCAACGGCTGTGCTTTTGGCAGCTCGTTTTCCAGCCCCACATCCAACCTCGGCACCATCAATTTTGGCACCATGACGACCCTTGCCAGTAATGTCGATACCGTGAGCACCGCCGGTGCCGGTTCGGTGGTAGTGACCTGTACGCCGGGAGCGACCGTCAGCATAGCCATGGATTACGGCATCCACGGGGGCAGCGCTACCCGGCGTTTTATGCAAAACAGCGCCAATAGCGACACGCTGGGTTATCAGCTGTTTCGCGATGCCAACCGTAGTCAGGTCTGGGGCAATGGCGCATTGGTGATGTCTATCCCCAGTTTTCCCAGCACCACACAAACTTACCCGGTTTATGCCCGGTTATACGCCGTGACCACACTGCCTTCGGCAGGCACTTATACCGATACGGTCACCGTAACATTAACTTATTGAATCATCAGGATATGAGCCATGTCTACCTTGTTTACCCGTATGATCAGCGCTGTAGTATTGAGTTACACCCTGTGTGCTTCAATCACGGCACAATCCGCCAGCTCGGTGCTGGTCTGGCCGGTATATCAAATCATTGAGTCCGATCAGAACGGTTCCGCCTTATGGCTGGAAAATCGCGGGGCAGAACCCGTTTCTCTACAGGTGCGGGTGCTGGCGTGGAAACAGGAAAATTTTAACGAGCGCTATGCCGATCAGAATAACGTGGTCGCCAGCCCACCTTTTGCCACCGTACCACCGGGGCAACGCCAACTGATCAGGCTGATCCGCAATACGCCGGTACCGGCCAATACTGAGCAGGCCTACCGCATCATCGTTGATGAAATCCCGTCGCCGATCAACGGCGCTGCCGGGGGGCAAAGTAAGGCGGTGGTCGGGCTGCAGTTACAGATGCGCTATCTGCTGCCGCTGTTTATGGATGGTGGCGGCTTATGGACCAACGAACGTAGCGATATCAAACGTGATGCCGCCACGGCGACGCGCCCAGTGTTGCAATGGCACACGGTCAATGACGGCGGGAAAACCTATTTGCAGGTGCGTAATAGCGGCATTGTGCATGCGCGGCTGAGTAATGTGTTCTGGTCGGAGAAAGGCAACCAACAGCAGGGCGTGAAAACCATGATCGCGGGTTTTATGGGCTACGTCTTGCCTGGGCAGTCGATGCGCTGGCCGGTTCCTGCCGGGGTTAGCCCTGGTGCGCAACTCAATGCGCAAATTGCCGATAACACCAAACCCATCGTCATTCCACGCGGCGAATAGCGGCAGGAAGCGCGACTAATGCCGATCCGAGCCATTACTCGTTCCGGTCATCAGTATCCGCTGAATTGCCGGGGCGGTCTGTGCCTGCTTTGCCTGAGTACCTTCTGCGTTCAGGCGCAGGAATACTCATCATTGCCCGATGCCCCGCGTGCGGCACCGGTGATCACCAATGCGATGTTCTACCTGACCCTGGTCGTCAATGGTCAGAGCGACGGGCAGGTGGTTCCTGTGACCTATCGGGACAATGCGTATTACGTGGAGGCCGGCGTGCTGGCAAAGAACCACGTGCAGACCAAGGGTCAGCAAGGGTTGATTAAGGTCGAGGAGTTGCCTGGGGTGAAGGTGAAATATGATTCTGCCGCCCAGCAGCTGATTTTTCAGGTACCGGATGCCTGGCTGCCAAAACAGGACGTCGGCGGCGGCGAGCTGATGAATTACACGATGGCCCAAAGCAGCACCGGTCTGTTGCTAAACTACGACTCCTATTATACCGACCCCCACGAAGGCTCCAGATCGGTTGCCACCTGGATGGAGCAGCGTTTGTTTAGCAACCTGGGGTTTATCAGTAACACTGGGACCTATCGCTACAATATCGACACCGCATCGGGCGAGGGCGGCAGTGCCGTACAAGACCGCTATCTGCGCTACGATACGTTCTGGCGTTATAGCGATGAACAAGATCTGATCAGCTACCAACTGGGGGATTTTGTCAGCAACTCGCTAACCTGGAGTAATTCGGCCCGCATGGGGGGATTACGCATCAGTCGCAATTTTGCCCTGCGCCCGGATCTGGTGACCTATCCGCTGCTGCAATATAGCGGTACCGCAGCGGTCCCCAGCACCGTGGATTTATTTCTCAACGGCTTTAAGGCCAGCAGCAATAATCTGAACTCCGGGCCGTTTACCCTCACCAATGTGCCTTACATCAACGGGGCTGGTGAAGCGACGATCGTCACCACCGATGCGGTCGGGCGCCAGGTATCGACCACGGTGCCGTTTTATGTTTCCAACACCCTGTTGCGTAAAAACCTGAGCGACTTTGATGTGTCACTCGGCGCGGTGCGCCAGGATTATGGCATCTCCAACGGCGATTATTCCGACGCGGCTTTCAGCGGGATTTACCGCTACGGGCTGAGTAATTATCTGACGCTTTCCGGGCACAGCGAGGCCACGCAAGGGCTGGCACTCGGCGGGTTGGGGGCCGATATCGCGGTGGGAACATGGGGTACGCTCAGCCTGTCTGCCAGCCAGAGCAAGGCTAATCATCCGCCGGTGGCGACCAGCGACGTGGTGAACGACCAGATTGTCCGGCCGAATACGCCAGGTATGCCCGACCCCAATCAGAATATAGACAATCCGCTGGGCACTAACGTGACGGACAAAAAAGACGGTAGCCAGTACACACTGGGCTACTCCTATAATTCGACGTTATTTAGCTTTTCGGCACAGCGGGCATCGCGCACCGTGGGTTATCAGGATCTCACGTCTTACACCAGCAATACCCGCCTGAGCCGCCAATCCGATCAGGCCACCTTCAGCGCTTCGCCGTTTGGCTCGAGTAATGGCACCTTGGGCTTGGGCTATTACGACGTGCAGGCCTATGACAACTCGCATACCCGCCTGGTGAACTTCTCTTACAGCCGTGCCCTGTGGGGCCAGAGCAGCATGTTTGTCTCACTCAATAAAACGTTGGGGGATAACGGTTACAGTGCGCAGCTGCAATTCATTATTCCACTGGGTAGTGATGTCAGCCTCAATGCAGGGTTAGCACGTAACAATAATGGGCATTATCAGCATCAGGTGGGGGCCAGCAAGGCGGCTCCCACGGATGGCGGCATGGGCTGGAACCTGGCTTACAGCGGTGGTGGCGATGCCTATCAACAGGCCGATGCCACCTGGAAAACCCGCTATGCCACGCTGCAAGGCGGCATCTTCGGCCCACAAGGAGAATATACCAACTGGGCAGACCTGAGCGGCTCAGTGGTGTTCATGGCTAACTCCTGGTTCCTGTCGGACAAGATCAACGACGCGTTTATCGTGGTGGATACCGATAATTATGCCGGGGTTTCGGTGCTGTATGAGAATCAGAAGATGGGCACCACCGACAGCAATGGGCACCTGTTGATCCCGTCGATCAGTTCGTACTATCCGGCCAAGGTCGAGATCGACACACTGCCGTTACCGGCGGACGTGGTGGCTAACCAGGTCAACAATCGCATTGCCGTTAAGCAAGGCAGCGGGATGGTGGTGAAATTCCCGGTACAAAAAGTCCTCTCGGCCAATATCACGTTGCATGACACCGCCGGGCAACCGCTGAAATTGGGCACGTTGGTCACGGAACAAACCACGCAACAAACCACCGTTGTCGGCTATGACGGGCTGGTGTACTTCTCACATTTACAATCCCACGGCCAGTTAAGTATTCAGCAGGACGACCGCTCAATGTGCCGTGTGGATTTCGACCTGAACCCCAATTATCACAGCATTGAACAGGTCGGGCCGCTGGTCTGCCAAGGCAGTGCCGAAGAGAAAAAATCATGATTATGTTATTACGATGGATGCGAGCAGGATTGGCATTGCTGCTGTTAGTGGGGGTTATGCCATTCGGTTGGGCGGGCTGCACCGCCCCTGCAACCGCGGGCAGCCTGGGCACACAAAATTCCTTTGACGTCAGCACGACTCCGTTAACCACCTCTGTCAGTAGCGGGCTGAAATGTACCGGCTCGCTGCTTAATATTGGCGGTACTAACACCATTAAGGCCACCATCGGTGCGACTTTACATCCAGTTGGCAACCAGCCGCGTTTATACAGTGCGGCAACCGGCCAGTATCTACCATACAGTCTGTGCAAGGAGGGTGGCTGTAGCACCCTGTATAATCAGGGCAGCGTCATTACCTGGACCAGTACTACCGCACTGGATTTACTAGGCCTGTTTACCGGGCCAAACAGCACGCTGCCGATTTTTATCCGGCCACAAATGAACTCTAATCTGGCTGCTGGCACTTATACGGATACCATTCCGATCGCTTGGGACTGGAGCATCTGCTCGATTGCGCTTGGCCCCATTTGTGTCGCGGACACCGGGAGTATAACGTCCGGCGCCAATATCAGCCTGTCGCTGGTTGTCACCAATTTTTGCTATATCGACAGCGCGCCAAATGTCGGGTTCGGTAGCGCGGCGTTGCCGTCTGGCCTCACTACGGTTGTGTCCAATACCATCAGCGTACGTTGCACCCTCAACGCCAGCTACTCGGTCAACCTGACCAGCAGCGTCGCCAGTTCGGGGCAATATCGGCAAATGGCGTCTACGGTAAACGGCACCACCAGCTATATTCAGTATCAGCTGTTCAAGGGGGATAGCACCGTTTGGACCGCCGCCACCAATAGCAACGCGACGGGCACGGGTACCTCGCAATCCTTTCCCTATACCGCCTCGGTTAACCTGTCGCAAAACAACCAGCCAGCGGGGAGTTATAGTGACACTGTCACGGTTACCGTCGCCTATTAGACGTTATTGATGGAAATCCAGTACTCCGTCGCGCACCAGTTCGCGGGGCAGGCTGTTTTTAATCCGGCTGCCGATCAGTTTGGCCAGCCCTAGCGGCTGATGCTGATAAGTAACGATACACTCATTGCTCTGTGGGGGTTGCGCGGGATAGAGATCGCGGCCATGGAACCATTCCTGTGCCAGTGCTGCATCGAGCTCAAAAGTCTGTGGGTTGTCACTGGCCGCCAAGGCGATCACCGCCTCATGCTGCCAGCGGAACCCTTTTGGGAAGCGTTCCGCCAACTTTACGCCAATGCGGGAAAAACGCACTTTGCTGACCAAAGGCTCCAGCGCGGCTGGAAACAGCCAGATTTCTTTATCCCGCGCCCATAATTTACTGGTTTCATCCCAGACCAAACCCGAGGCTGCGGCAGCCTGCGCCACCAGTGCGGACTCCTGGGCCGAAAGTGGGGCGAAAGGGAACTTGCCCAGCTTATAGCTCGGTTTGGCCAATGCCGAAACGCTGTGATTTTTGCGTAGCCGGGCGACGAAGAAGCCTTCACTGTCATAAATCTGTGGGAATACGTGCAGGAAGCCTTCTGGAGTGAGGGCCAGTTGCGCTTGTGGGAACAGGTCACCCAGCGGCTCAATGCTGACGGCGTCGCCATAGGTTGCCAACAGTTGATGTATCACCTGTTGATTTTCCTGGGCATTCAGCGTGCAGGTGGAGTAAACCATCACGCCGCCGGGGGCCAGGGCGTGGAAGGCGCTGTCGATCAGTTCCCACTGGGTTTGCGCGATGCTGGCTACGCTTTCTGGCGACCAGTTGCTCATGGCATCCGGATCTTTACGCACCACGCCCTCACCAGAGCAGGGCGCATCCAGCAGGATGGCATCAAAGCTTTCCGGTAAGGCTGCGCCAAACACCCGGCCGTCGAAATGGGTCAGCGCCGTATTTTTGACGCCGCAGCGGCTGATGTTGGCATGCAACACCTTGACTCGGCTGGCCGAATATTCATTGGCGACAATGCCGCCCTGATTGCCCATCAACGCGGCGATCTGGGTGGTTTTGGAACCCGGCGCTGCGGCGACATCCAGCACTCGGCGCGGGGTTTCACGCTCGGCAAACAGGGCGCTCACCGGCAGCATGGAACTGGCTTCCTGAATGTAGAACAGGCCGCTTAGATGCTCCGCCGCGCTGCCCAGCCGTAATGCATCGTCATCGCGCTCGATCCAAAAGCCTTCGGGGCACCAGGGGATGGGTTCCAGCCGCCAGTCGTAGTCTTTGACCAGCACCAGAAAGTCCGCAACGCTGATTTTCAGCGTGTTGACCCGCAGGCTACGCCGCAAGGGTTGCTGGCAAATAGCGATGAAGTCATCCATGGATAAATGGTCAGGCATGATGGCGCGAGTTGCGTCGAGAAAAGCAGGAGGCAAAAAAGCAGGAGCAGGTTTAGCCACAGGGAGCTCTCAGGGCGGAAAAAAATCGAAGGGGCTAGTTTACCATAAACTGCCTGCCTGAGAATACCGACAAGTTTCGATCAATGGGATGGATGGCAAAGCAGTAATGGTATGGATTATCTTGGGGGGAGCGGCAGGGCTCAGAACATTGAACCCTGCCGAGAACTATCAGTTGTCCCTAGGGATAGCGGTGCCCCATTCGCGCCAATCTTTAGGCTCTTCCGCATTCAGCAGGAAGTGTTTGTTCGGCGTGGCTTTAGGGGCCAGTGGAATGCTAGGTGGGGTGGCAAAGGCAATACCGCCGCGAATAAACTGCTGGAAGGTACCGCTCTTGATCACGCCGCCCGTCAGGCCAAACTGCAGGTTATAGCCAGAGGCCAGCCAGAAGACGCTGTTGTTACGCACCAGATGCTGGTATTTCTTGCTGACTCGCAGCGAGACGTGCACGCGATCTGACATCGCCCCCAGATAGAAACCGGTCACGGTACCCACTTCAATGCCACGGAACAGGATCGGCGTGCCGATTTGCAGCGAACCGGTCTCGGCGGCGTCCAGGATCACGCTCAGGCCATCCAGGTAGCGGGAGTCGGTAATGCTGGCTTCCTGCAGCTCAAAAGTACGCATTGATCCGCCGTGGCCGGGTTCCACGTTGATATAGGGCTGCAACAGGGAGTCAAGATTATTGACCCCAGCGGCAGAAATCTCCGGTGAAACGATGGCGAAACGGCTGCCGAGACGGGCAAAGGTTTTCACATACTCTGGGTACAATACTGCTTTGGCCAACACCTCGTTACGCTCCGGTGCCAGTTTCAGTGATTCAAGCTGGCCGATATCAATGCCCAGATAGCGTATTGGCATGCCAGGGGATAGTTTGCTGGCATCATAGGTGCGTAACGTGATCTGGCTACCCACGGCGCGAGCGGCGGTTTCTGAGGCGTACAGCACGCGTTTGGCCCCTTTATCCAGCGTTACGCCCTGCAGGTTATCAAAGCTGATAGCGCCTTTCAGCGCGCGGTTGAGCGGGGAAGCCTGCACTGTCAGGCCGCTGCCGTTCAATTGCACCTTGGCACCGCCTTCCGCCCAGAAAATGCTTTCGCTGGTTAACAGCTTGCGGTATTCCGGGCTGATATAAACCTCAACGTCAAACTCGTTGGCCTTGGGCCGTACGTTGACAATCTCCCCCACCTGGAACTTGCGGTATAACACCACCGAGCCAGCTTGCACATCTGGCAGGCTGGTGGCGGTAAGCGTCAAGGTGGGCAGTGGGCTGTTGCCGACGATGCCCTCGGCGGCTTTTTCCACGTTGCTGTACAGCGGATACTGCGCGTCCGGTTCGCCTTTACCCCCAGGGATCAGGCGTACGCCACCGTCTAGCCACTCCTGAGCGCTGGCACCTAACACTTGCACGCCGTCCAGCCCGAATTTGACATCCACCCGGCTGTTGACCACGAATTTACTGTCTTTATGCAGCAAGCTGCGGTGCTGAGCTTCGATCGCTGCCGTAAAGGTCACACCGCCGTCGGTCAGGGTACGGGTCAGGATTTGCCCGACCTTGATACCGTGCACGATTAACGGTTGCCCAACGTCGATGCCGTAGCTTTGCGGGGCATTCAAGGTGACCGTCACCACGCCAGGCTGTTGCAGCAGCGTTTTACTACTGTCCAACACGGTAAAATGCTGCTGGGGTTCGCCTTCACCCGGCACCAATTCCAGGGTGTTACCGGTTAACAGCTGACTCAGCTTGGCGTCGTTAAGGCTGACTTTTGGACTACGCATCTCAATGCGCGTGCCGCTGCGCATCAGATCGACCACCGAAGGATCGATGGTGAGTTCGCCGGTGACCTTGCTATCCTGTTGCAGGGCCAGGCGAGTCAGCGTGCCAACCTGCAATCCTTGATACATCAGCGGCGTGCGGCCCTCGCTCAGGCTATTGCCGTCGGGCAGGTCCAGTGAGATGTTAACCCCACGCTGGCTACGGGCCAGATCCGGATACAGCGTATAGTTTTGATCGGCCTTGGCCTGCTTGCTGTCTAGCGGGGAGTCAAAGGCTATCGCACCGTTTACCAGCGCGGCCAGGCTCTCCATCTGCACGCTGGCGCCGGACAGGCTGAAATCGCCTTTAAAACCGGAAACGTTCCAGAAACGGGTGTTGTCCTTCACCAGATTGGCAAAGCGGCGGTCGATCAGCACGTCGATGATCACGCCCTTGTTACCCGGCGAAATAGTGTAGTCATACACTTTACCGACCGGGATCTTGCGATAATAGACCAGCGAGCCAGTGTTCAGGGAACCGAGGTCGTCTGCTTGCAGGTGGATCATCAACTCGCCGGTATTCAGGCGGTATTTCGGCTGCGTATCCAGCGCGGTGAAGTGGGTTTGCGGTTTGCCACGGCCCGGCATCATGCCGATGTAGTTACCACCGACCAGTGCATCCAGGCCGGACACCCCAGCCAACGAGGCTTTGGGCGTGACCAGCCAGAATTGTGTGCCTTCCCGCAGTGAGTCTTCCAGATCGCTCTTGATGCTGGCTTCAACCACGATACTCCGCAGATCCTTGCTCAGCGAAATGCTTTGCACGGTGCCCACGTCCACACCCTGGTAACGTACCGGCGTACGGCCAGCGACAATACCCGCCGCAGACTGGAAGTCTATGGTGACACTATTGCCGCTCTCCTGGTAATTGGTATAGACCAGCCACCCGGCAATCAGCAGGGCGATAAACGGCAGTAACCAGAATGGCGAGATTCGGCGCTTGTTTTTGACCCGCGCCTCAGTCGGCGTATTCGGCGTTTCCTGTTGCATGTGCATCCCAAATCAATCGGCTGTCCAGCCACTGTACGGCAAGGATAGTTAAAATAACCGCAGACCCAAAGTAAAAAGCTGCTGGCCCCATAGTAAAAGAAAACAGTTGGTCGCGATTGATCAGCGACATCATCAACGAGATCACGAACAGATCGAGCATCGACCAGCGGCCAACCCAGGTGACCAGCCGGAGCAACCGGATGCGGGTTTTGAGGCTGTGCGACGTTTTGAAATGAATGCTGAACAGCAGCACCAGCAGTACGATCACCTTGGTAAAGGGCACCAGGACGCTGGCGATAAATACGATGGCGGCGATTGGCATGTTGCCCGAGTTGGCCAGCGAAACGACGCCGCTGAAAATGGTATCTTCCATACGCGCGCCGTTGGCGTAGACCACCGAGATCGGCAGCAGGTTGGCGGGGATCAGCAGCACGATGGCGGCAATCAGCGCGGCCCAGGTTTTTTGCAGGCTGTAAGGTTGGCGATGACACATCGGCACATGACAGCGGGGGCAGCGGCCACGCTCATCCTGAAAACCGGTAAAATGGCAGGCGAGGCAGACGTGTAATGCCTCTGGTTTGCCCTCTGGCTGTTCCTGCGGATAGTAGCGTTCCCACATCTGCTCCAGGTTCATGTGGATCAGCGTCAGCAGGCTGAGCAGGGTCAATGCCAGATAGGCAATCAGGGCGCTGCCGGGTTCAATATCTGCATATTCCTTGACCTTGATCGCCGCGACCACCATACCGATCAGGTAAATATCGAGCATGATCCACTCTTTCAGGCGTTCCAGCATCAGCAGCACTGGCCGCAGGTTCATGCCGAGCGCATGGCCAAACCACAGGTACAGCAATGACAGAGATAGCGTCAACGGCGCGCCGATGGTGCAGAAGGCGACCATGCTGGCGGTAAACGGATCCCCCTGGCTGCTCATTTGCCAGATGCCTTCCAACAGGCTAGCGTTAATCTTCGTGCCGAGCAGGCGGATGCTGATCAACGGCTCGCTAAAGGCAAAGGGCATCAGTAACAGCATGGTGACGGCTACCGCGGTCAGGCGGGTCATTGACCAGTCGCGGCCATTCACCACTTTGGCGTTGCAACGTGGGCAGTAGGCGGCCTGATTGCGGGTTAACGGCGGCAACGTGAACAGCAAATCGCATTCACAACAGCGTTGGTGGCGAGCCTTGGAGAGCGGGCCGGTAATGGCGAGTATCTTCATCATGAATGCTGTTTGGCGACCTGAGGTCTACTTAGCGTAGCTTGAAAACCAACCCGTCAATGCTATCAACCGGTAAAAAGGGATTAGCATCGCAGGTTACAAATGATTTTTAGACGGCAAACATACCCTGTTGTACCGTGTTTTGTGAAGCAACAGATGATTAACCTTGTGGCTATACGCATTTAATGCTTATTTTATACGGGTTAAGTCGAAGCTATTTTGAGTATTTGAACGGTTAATCATGACTAAAGAATCATTCTACGCGGAATTAAAACGCGATTTGAGCGCATTGCTGGATGGGGAAGATAATTTTATCGCCGCATTGTCTAACGCCAGTGCGCTACTCAATGAGCGTCTTGATGACGTGAACTGGGTCGGTTTTTACCTGATGGAAGGCCATCAACTGGTGCTAGGTCCGTTCCAAGGCAAGATTGCCTGCGTGCGGATCCCGTTGGGTAAGGGCGTGTGCGGTACGGCAGCGGCGCAGAACCAGGTGCAGCGCGTTGGCGATGTTCATGCATTTCCAGGACATATCGCCTGCGATGCCGCCAGCAACGCGGAAATTGTGTTGCCGTTAGACGTCAGTGGTCAGGTCATCGGTGTTCTGGATATCGACAGCACAGTTTATCAACGCTTCGATGAACAGGACGAAATCGGCCTGAAAGCAGTGGTGGCGGGGCTTTGCGCACGGCTGGCACAGAGCAATTTTGCGAAATATGTCACTGTAGCGGCAAGTTGATCTACGGTTAACGTGGCATTTAGCGATGGCGTCATTATAATGACGCCTGTTCATGCCTGCGGCTTGTTGGCAACCCGTTGTAATCAGGAAATTTCATGGAAAATCAACACAAGTTGAACACAGTTAAAGAAGTCATTGCTTTTCTTGCCGAGCGTTTCCCGCTCTGCTTTAGCGCCGAAGGCGAAGCACGCCCGCTGAAAATCGGTATTTTTCAGGATCTGGTAGAACGTGTACAAGGGGAAGAGAACCTCAGCAAAACGCAGCTGCGTTCAGCTTTGCGCCTGTATACCTCAAGCTGGCGTTACCTGTACGGTGTCAAAGTTGGCGCCCAGCGTGTAGACCTGGACGGTAACCCGTGCGGTGAGCTGGAACAGCAGCATGTCGATCATGCTCGCCAGCAGCTTGAAGAAGCCAAAGCGCGCGTTCAGGCACAGCGTGCCGAACAGAATGCCAAAAAACGTGAAGCTGCTGGTGAGTCTGCCACTGCCGAGCCTCGTCGTCCGCGTCCTGCCGGCAAAAAGCCAGCCGTACGTCGTGAAGGCGGAGCCGCAGCAGAGAACCGCAAGCCGCGCCCACAACAAGCACGCCCACAGCAAGCTCGTGAACCTCGTGTAGCCAAAGAGGCCAGCCAGCCGCGTCATGTGCCAGTCACAGACATCTCAAAACTGCAAATTGGCCAGGAAATCAAAGTCAGAGCAGGTCAGAGCGCGATGGACGCAACCGTACTCGAAATCGCCAAAGATGGCGTTCGTGTACAGCTCTCCTCCGGTCTGGCGATGATTGTGCGCGCAGAACACTTGCAGTTCTGATACGGAGGCCAACCAAGGCATGAACAAATTTGTCAGATTAACCGCAGTTGCGGCTTTGCTGTGGGCGGGTGTCAGTTACGGAGCGGATACAGCCAACATCCGCATCGATCAACTGCCCAAGCTTGAGCAGGAAGCTGAACATGCAACCGTGAGTGAGCGCGTAACCTCGCGCTTCACTCGCTCTCATTATCGCCAGTTTGCTCTGGATGCGGATTTTTCAGGCAAGATCTTCGATCGCTACCTGAATATGCTGGACTACAGCCATAATGTGCTGCTGGCCTCTGACGTCGCGCAATTTGCCGACAAACGCAGCACGCTGGGTGAAGAGCTGAAATCCGGCAAACTGGTTACGCCTTATGCGCTGTTCAATCTGGCGCAAAAACGCCGCTTTGAGCGCTATCAGTATGCGCTATCGTTGCTCGACAAGCCGATGAACTTCACCGGCAACGACACCATTGACGTCGACCGCAGCAAAGCGCCGTGGCCGAAAGACAAGGCAGAATTGGACCGCCTGTGGGATGCCAAGGTCAAATACGATCAGTTGAACCTGAAGCTGACCGGCAAAACGGATAAAGAGATCCGTGACACACTGACCAAGCGTTATCAGTTTGCGATCAAACGCCTGACGCAAAGCAACAGCGAAGACGTGTTCTCGCTGATCATGACCGCGTTTGCCCACGAAATCGATCCGCACACCAACTACCTGTCTCCACGCAATACCGAACAGTTCAATACCGAGATGAGTCTCTCGCTTGAAGGGATTGGTGCCGTGTTGCAGATGGATGATGATTACACCGTGATCAACTCCATGGTGGCAGGCGGCCCGGCAGCCAAGAGCAAGGCGATCGCCGTAGGTGACCGTATTGTCGGCGTTGGCCAGGCAGGCAAACCGATGGTTGACGTGATCGGCTGGCGTCTTGACGACGTCGTCTCGCAGATCAAAGGGCCGAAGGGCAGCAAGGTTCGCCTGGAGATCCTGCCGGCAGGTAAAGGCACCAAAACCCGGATAGTTACGCTGACTCGTGAGCGTATCCGCCTGGAAGATCGCGCAGTTAAAATGACTATCAAGACCGTCGGCAAGCAGAAGGTCGCAGTGATGGACATCCCTGGCTTCTACGTCGGCCTGACCGATGACGTCAAAGTTCAGCTGCAAAAGATGGCCAAGCAGAACGTCGACAGTCTGATTATCGATCTGCGTGGCAACGGCGGTGGGGCATTGACCGAGGCGGTATCGCTTTCTGGTCTGTTTATCCCAAGTGGCCCGGTTGTTCAGGTGCGTGATAACAACGGCAAGATCCGCGAAGATGCGGATAACGACGGCGTTGTCTACTACAAAGGCCCGCTGGTGGTGCTGGTTGACCGCTTCAGCGCCTCCGCTTCCGAGATTTTTGCTGCGGCAATGCAAGACTATGGTCGTGCGCTGATCGTGGGCGAGCCTACCTTTGGTAAAGGCACGGTGCAGCAGTACCGTTCACTGAACCGGATTTACGATCAGATGCTGCGTCCTGAATGGCCTGCACTGGGTTCTGTCCAGTACACCATCCAGAAGTTCTATCGCGTTGACGGTGGCAGTACCCAGCGTAAAGGCGTTACGCCAGATATTCTGATGCCAACGGGGATCGATCCGGCAGAAACCGGCGAGAGCTTCGAAGATAACGCCATGCCGTGGGATAGCATTAATGCAGCTGCCTACACCAAAACCGGTGATTTGAAGCCGTTTGAACCGCAACTGCTGAAAGACCATGCGCAGCGTATCGCCAAGGATCCCGAGTTCCAATACATCGCGCAGGATATTGCCCATTACAAGGCGTTGAAAGACAAGCGCAACATCGTTTCTCTCAATCTGGCTACCCGTGAGAAAGAGAACCATGACGATGATGCTACGCGCCTGAAGCGTATTAATGAGCGTCTTGAGCGTGAGGGTAAGAAACCGTTGAAGTCCCTGGAAGACCTGCCAAAGGACTACAAGGAACCGGATCCGTATCTGGATGAAACGGTCAAGATCGCACTGGATCTGGCCAATAATGAAAAGCAGCAGCCATCGCAACAGACGGCCGCCACCAAGTAAGTTATTTGCGGGTTTAACGCTATCGAGCGCACCTTCGGGTGCGCTTTTTTTTTGCCATACCCGCACTAAAATTTCTGTTGAGGTCTCCACTCTGGGCTCAGAAATCGTTTACACTTTGTAAAACCCTTGTTTCTTCGTGACTTTGTAAAGTTACGTATTTTTAGTGGCTTAATGGCCTGCCAATCTTGAAATTGTGACCAATGCCCATAAGATCTGGGTATCTGAGGTCGCGTTTTGTTAACAAATAACGAGGAAGTAAACATTCTATGATGCGTATAGCTTTGTTCCTGCTCACCAACCTGGCGGTGATGTTGGTTTTCGGGCTGGTGCTTAGCCTGACAGGGATCCAATCCAGTAGCGTTCAGGGCCTGATGATCATGGCCGGTCTGTTCGGTTTTGGCGGTGCGTTTGTTTCACTGCTGATGTCCAAATGGATGGCGCTACGCTCCGTCGGTGGGGAAGTGATTGAGCAGCCGCGTAACGAAACCGAACGCTGGCTGTTGGACACGGTGCGCCGCCAATCGCAGCAGGCGGGTATCGCCATGCCGCAGGTGGCCATCTACCAGGCACCGGACATCAACGCCTTTGCGACCGGCGCTCGCCGCGATGCATCGCTGGTGGCGGTCAGTACCGGCCTGTTGCAAAGCATGAGCCGTGATGAGGCGGAAGCGGTGATCGCCCACGAAATCAGCCACGTTGCCAATGGCGACATGGTGACCATGACGCTGATCCAAGGGGTGGTGAACACCTTCGTGATCTTCGTGTCGCGCCTGATTGCCCAGGTGGCCGCCGGTTTCCTAGGCAACCGTGATGGGGAAGGCGAAGGTAACGGCAACCCGATGATTTACTTCGGTGTTTCGATGGTGTTGGAGCTGGTATTTGGTATTCTGGCCAGCATTATCACCATGTGGTTCTCACGTCATCGTGAATTCCACGCCGATGCGGGTTCAGCCAAACTGGTCGGCCGCGAGAAGATGATCGCTGCGCTGCAACGTTTGAAAACCAGCTATGAACCGCAGGAAGCGGGCACCCTGATGGCTTTCTGCATCAACGGCAAATCCAAGTCGTTCAGCGAGCTGTTTATGTCACACCCGCCGTTGGACAAGCGTATCGAAGCGCTGCGTTCCGGCCAGTATCTGAAATAACCCGGTATCAAACGAAAACCCCGGCTCGCCGGGGTTTTTGCTATTCAAGCGGGCGCCGCAGATAACACGCATGCTGCGTCCGATAAGCTATTTGCCAGGTTCAGCGAGATTCGCACGGGGTTGAGTGATGCGCAGGCAACTCACTACGGCAGCGACGCTGGCGAAGATCCCCGCCAACACCAACGAAGCGTGTGTGCCGCTGGTGGGGAATAGGTTGAACATCAGAGCCACCAGCGCCGCGCCAGAGGTTTGCCCCAATAATCGCGCTGTGCCCAGCATGCCACTGGCTCCGCCGCTGCGGTGGCGTGGGGCGGCAGAAATAATGGTGTGGTTGTTGGGCGATTGGAATAACCCAAAGCCCGAACCGCACAGCACCATGCGCCAGATGATATCCAGATCCGTCGGGTTATGTGGCAACAGCGCTAGCAGGAACAAGCCGAGCGCGAAGGTCGCCAAACCAATCCCTCCCAGTAACCCCGCATGAACACGCTCCACCAGGCGGCCTGCAATCGGCGCCATCACGATAATGGCCAACGGCCAGGGAGTTAACAGCAAACCCGTCGCCACCTCGTCACGGCCCAGAGAGGCCTGCAGGAAGAAGGGTAACGACACCATGGCCAGCATCTGGGCGGCAAAAGAGCAGATCGAGGTGCCCATCGACAGCGCAAAAATAGGGATGCGCAGCAGATCCACCGGCAGTAAAGGGGATGTCTGCCGCAACTGACGGCGCACAAAGAAGTAACCAATCACCAGCAACGCCGCGATTTCAGCGGCAATCAGCAGCAGGCTTTGGCCTTGGGCAAAACCGCTGATGGCGGTGATCAGCAGGCCAAACGTCAGGGCATTCATCACCGCGCTGGTAGGGTCAAAGCGCTGATTGCTGCTTTTCTGGCTGTTAGCCGGCAAAAATTTCATCCCTAGCATCAGTGCGACGATGCCGATCGGCAGATTGATGGCAAAAAGCCACTGCCAGGAGGCCACCGATAAAATGGCGGCGGCGACCGTAGGCCCGGCGGCGGAGGAGAAGGCTACGATCAACGAGTTTATGCCGATGCCTCGGCCAAGAAAGCGTTGCGGATAAATAATGCGGATCAGGGCGGTATTGACGCTCATAATCGCCGCGGCACCAAACCCTTGCAGCACGCGGGCAATCGTCAGTGTTAATAGCGAATCGGACAGTGCGCAGAATAACGAGGTAATGCTGAATACCAGCAGACCAGCCTGATAGATACGGCGATAGCCAATCAGATCGCCCAAGGAAGCCAGCGATAGCAGCGAGATGGTGATCGCCAACTGATAGGCATTGACCACCCAGATCGAGCTGGCCGGGCTGGCGTTAAGATCGCGGGCGATGGTCGGCAAGGCCACGTTGGCGATCGCTCCGTCAAGCACTGAAACGGTAATGCCTAGCGCAATGGCCAGGATTGCTCCGTAGCGTTGCGGGACCGGTAAGCCGTCGGAATTTGCAAGCGTTGTCATGGAGGTAGTTATTAAACAGGGGGAATATTACAATGCTAATCATATTTCCCGCCGAATGCACCCGCCGTTTCTGTGCTAAATGTAAAAGTAGTGGGATGTCTGCCGCTAATCCCATCAATAATGGCGAATATTGCGCAACTTCCATTGCATGGGGTGAAATGTTCCGATTATACTGAAACTCTTGTTCAAATTTCCTAAAACAAAAATAGTTAAGTTAAGGTATTAACCATGGCTAACGCAGATCTAGACAAACAACCGGATTCCGTTTCATCAGTGCTGAAAGTGTTTGGCATCCTGCAGGCACTGGGTGATGAGCGTGAGATCGGCATTACCGAGCTTTCACAGCGGGTAATGATGTCCAAAAGTACCGTTTACCGTTTCCTGCAAACCATGAAGTCGCTGGGCTATGTCTCACAGGAAGGGGAGTCGGAGAAATATTCGCTGACCCTCAAGCTGTTTGAACTGGGTGCCAAATCGCTGCAAAACGTCGATTTGATCCGCAGTGCAGACATCCAGATGCGTGAACTGTCTAACCAGACGCGTGAGACCATCCACCTGGGGGCGCTGGATGAAGACAGCATCGTCTATATCCACAAAATCGACTCCATGTATAACCTGCGTATGTATTCACGCATCGGTCGCCGCAACCCGCTGCACAGCACCGCGATTGGTAAAGTCTTGCTAGCCTGGCGCGATCGCGGCGAAGTGGAAGAAATCCTGTCCCATGTCGAGTTTACCCGCAGCACTCCGCACACCATCGCCAGCGCTGCAGAGTTACTGCCGCTATTGGATAAGGTACGTGAGCAGGGGTTTGGCGAAGATATCGAAGAACAGGAAGAAGGCTTGCGCTGCATCGCGGTGCCCGTGTTTGACCGTTTTGGCGTGGTGATCGCGGGCTTGAGCATCTCCTTCCCGACCATCCGTTTCTCTGAAGAAGGCAAAGAGGGCTACGTGGCGCAGTTACATACCGCCGCTCGTCTGATTTCAGCGCAAATGGGTTATCACGACTATCCGTTTTAAGCTTGCCGTAGTTGTAGGGGGCTGAGCATAGCTTCACCCCTACGCTTTCTCGCCCAGCCTTCGAAATCTCTCCTCGGTTTATAAAATCCAACTACTCTGCTATTCGCCTATCTTGCACTCTTTGAACAAGTGACGTGGAACACCGGCAATGGCTGGACGAATAGTAAAGAGGTCCCCAGAATCAGGGTATTCAGCCAGTTCTGAAGCCGTCATGGCAAAGCGCGCCGTGGTGATGAATAAGGTTTCCAGACCTTCCCCGCCAAAGCAGCAACTGGTGGGGCGCGGTACGGGCATGGCGACGCGCCCGCTCAGGCTGCCGTTACGGTCGTAGCGCAGCAAACATCCTCCGTTGAACATACAGACCCACAGCCCTCCGGCTCGATCCAGGGCGATACCATCGGGACGTCCCAGTTCTGCCGAGGTTTCGGCGAAGCGCATTACGGCCTCCAGTTCCCCGCAGGTCGAATAAGCGGCCCGAAATATTGATTGTGCGATGGAATCGACAAAGAACAGCGTTTGGTCATCTTCCGACCAGGCCAGGCCATTAGGCAGTGCGATATTCCTCTGGATCGCTTGGGCGTTTAGTTCACTGTCATAGCGGTACAGCGCTCCGGCCTCACGGTTCGGCCCCTCGTGCATCAGGCCGGTGATAAAGCGTCCTTGCGGATCGCAGGCCCCATCGTTGAACCGATAACTGGCTTGGTTATGGACTGCGCTGGAGTGCGTGCGGACCACTCCTTGTTTGGGATCAAGAATGGCAACCCGCGCGTCTTCGGTGAAGATCAGATTGCCTCTATCCGTGAGGGCCAGAGCACCGATGCGTGCCGATGATTGATAAACGGTTGCCACCCGTGCTTGCGGGGTCATCACGTTAATCTTGCCACCAGAGATATCGACGAAGTACAAAAGGCGGTTGTCTTTATCCCAGACAGGACTCTCGCCAAGGTCGGCGCGGACTTCGGCGATCTTGTGCAGATGACCCCCGTCACGCATCGCCAAACTCCTTGATGCGTTGCCAATTGTGGGCGACGTCTTCCACGCTGGCACACTCAATGCGCGCCAGATCCGTAGGATAGGTTACGTCTGGGTTTTCACAAAAGCGGGTGGCGGTGAACTGGCCGTTGCTGGCGCGCAGGATCACGCCTGTGTCTTGACATAACGAGCTGGCCAGATACAGCAAGCCTGGCACCACCCACTCGGGCTTGAGGTCTGTGGGAGACTGCGTGATCCCCCACATGCGGGTTTTAGCCACCGGAGAGATAGCGTTGACCAGGATGCCGTCCGGTTTTCCTTCCATGCTCAGGGCATTCATGATGCCGACTTGGGCCATCTTGCCAGCGGCGTAGGCCGTCAGGCCTGGCTGCGCGTAGCGTTGATACATGGCACGGTCAGAGGTTGTCAGCACGATCCGAGGTGATGGGGAACGTTTGAGATGCACCCAGGCGTGCTTGCTCAACCAGATAGGCGCACGCACGTTGATGCCAAGGGAGCGCTCAAGGAATACCTCTTCCTGTGTCTCAATGGGCTGATAGCCGACCCAACCAGCGTTATGGATCAGGATATCCAGCGCGCCGAATTGCTTGATGGCCAGCGCTACAAGTTGCTGGCAACCCATCTCGTTATCCAGGCGCCCGTTGTGGGTGATGAACGAACCAGGGTCGGCCTGCAAGTCATGAACCGCTTCGCTCATTACGTCTGGGTCAGCACCATCGCCGGTCAGGCCGGTACCCAGGTCGCTAACGATTACCCTTGCACCACGCTCCAGGAGGGCTTTGGCGTAAGCGTTGCCAAGCCCGCGGCCAGCACCGGTGACGATAGCTACCTTGTCTTTGAAAAGCTCGTCTGAGCGTCGATCTGTCATCATGTACCTCCGTTTGGCAATGGCACGATGATGGAGTGACCGCTCCTGAGTGTAAAATATCTTATTTGTACCGAAACAAGACTTATCAAGTTTCAATCAAGGGTGCCGATGCCATGGCATCTCGCACCTCATCGATCAGTTTGTCGCGAATTGAAGATGGCTTGTGCGGGTTCCAAGCCATCAGCAATTCCACATGCCGCAGTGCGTCTGGTGCATTGACCTGGATTGGTCGGAATACCACGTCTTTGCGACCCTCCTGCGCCAGTGACGCGGGCAACAGTGCTACGCCGAAGCCGCTGGCCACCAACGCAACCAGAGTGTGCAGCTGCCGCGCCTGTTGGGCAATGCGTGGCATGAACCCCGCCGCTGCACAAAGCTCAACCAGTTGGTCATGGAAGCCCTGGCCCAGGTGCCGTGGTGACGATACGAAGGCGTCATCGCGCAGTGCGGTCAGTGGAATGATTTCGTGGCACGCGAGAGGGTGTGTGGTTGGCAGAGCGATCACGATGGGTTCGCGCAGAATGCGCTCGAAGTGCAGCTCCGGAGCTGTCCTTCCCGGTGGCCTCATGAAACCGAGCTCGGCGCGGCCATGTTCCAGAGCCTCGATTTGCTCTTGAGTCGTGGCCTCACGCATCGTGAAGGAGATGGCGGGGAATGCAGCGCGGAAGCGCTGCAATGCGCCTAGCAATGCGTTATAGGGGGCGATATTGATGAAGGTTAACGTGAGATGGCCTTCGATGCCTTGCGCTACCCGCCTAGTCTGTTCGACGCCTTCATCAAGCAGGCGCAACACCTTTCTTGCCGTTGCCAGAAAGTCGGTTCCGGCAGGTGTGAGCGACACGCTGCGATTGGTGCGTTCAAACAGGGGAGCGCCGATCTCATGCTCCAGCCGACGAATAGCCTGACTCAACGGGGGCTGCGCCATATGCAGCCGTTGCGCTGCGCGATTGAAGTGCAATTCCTCGGCGACGGCGATGAACTGATGTAGCAGGCGGGTTTCAATCATAATGGGTTCCACGGATCCTATTTGCTACACACTAATACTAATGAGATATCATTGGCAGTCCTGGCGAAAAAAAACCGGCGCCTGGGCGCCGGTTCAGTTGCAAATCAGTCTAGGGTTACCGGTGAGCCAGTTCCGCTTCGTCTTCGCTGTCCATAATGGCTTTGTCGGTCTGCTTCATCAGTTGGCTGGTGACGGTACCTGCGGTCATCGAACCACTAACGTTCAGCGCGGTACGGCCCATGTCGATCAACGGTTCAACCGAAATCAGCAGGGCGACCAGGGTTACCGGCAGGCCCATCGCTGGCAGAACAATCAGCGCAGCAAAGGTCGCACCACCGCCCACACCGGCAACACCGGCTGAACTGACGGTAACAATACCGACCAGCGTTGCGATCCACAGTGGGTCCAGAGGGTTGATGCCTACGGTTGGCGCAACCATTACCGCCAGCATTGCCGGGTAGAGACCCGCACAACCGTTCTGACCAATAGTGGCACCAAATGAAGCCGAGAAGCTGGCAATCGACTCCGGCACACCCAGACGGCGAGTCTGTGCTTCGACGTTCAGCGGGATGCTGGCAGCGCTGGAACGGCTGGTGAAGGCAAAGGTCAGCACCGGCCACGCTTTGCGGAAGAATTTCAGCGGATTAACGCCGGTGAAGCTCAGCAGCAGGCCGTGAACCACGAACATGATCGCCAGACCAAGGTAAGAGGCAACCACAAAGCTGCCCAGCTTGATAATGTCGTGAATATTTGAGCCTGCAACGACCTTGGTCATCAACGCCAGTACGCCGTAAGGCGTCAGCTTCATCACCAGACGGACCAGTTTCATCACCCAGGCTTGCAGGGTATCGATAGCTACCAGCACGCGCTGGCCCTTCGGTTGGTCATCTTTAAGCAGTTGCAGCGAAGCCACACCCAGGAAGGCAGCGAAAATCACCACGCTGATGATTGACGTTGGGTTAGCCCCGGTCAGATCGGCAAACGGGTTTTTCGGTACAAATGACAGGATCAGTTGCGGTACGCTCAGATCGGCCACTTTACCCGCGTAGTTGGTTTCGATCGCCGACAAACGAGCCGTTTCTTGTGTGCCCTGGACCAGACCTTCTGCAGTCAGCCCGAACAGGTTGGTGACCAATACGCCCACCAGTGCGGCAATCAGCGTGGTAAACAGCAGGGTACCAATGGTCAGGAAGCTGATTTTTCCCAGCGAGGAAGCGTTGTGCAACTTGGCTACCGCGCTCAGGATAGAGGCGAAAACCAGTGGCATCACGATCATTTGCAGCAGCTGTACATAGCCGTTACCGACGATGTTAAACCAGCCGATAGACGCTTTCAGTACCGGGTTGTCCGCGCCGTAAACCAGTTGCAGTGCCAAACCGAACACCACACCAAGTACCAGGCCGACCAGCACTTTTTTAGCCAGGCTCCATTGCTTATGGCGGGTTTGCGCCAACAGCAAAAGGAGGGCGGCAAAAACCAGCACGTTTAATACGAGCGGTAGATTCATCCCCAATGTCTCCAATCTTGTTTTTTATAATTAAAGGTGCCAAGCACCGATGTAATGCGATGTAAATATCGTAACAGTTTGCGATGAAGCGCACTTATATCTAAAAAGAATTTAATATAACTTTTGGCTTGAAATCGTCGATGTAATAAGCGGAAAGGCGGGAAAATAGACGGTTTTTTGTGATCACAGCCGGATATTTTTTATTTGCTCAAAATACGACTGCACGGGAAAGGTGTAATCCCCTTGCCAGTAGATGGCGAAAGCCACCAAAACTATACACAGTACCCGCTCCAGCTGGTTGCCTTTTTGTGAGTTCAATATTGGCAGGCAGAAACGCCAGCGGCAGGGCCAAAGCAACGGCACGCCGGCAGGGGTGAGCATATCGGCCAGCAGGTGGCTGAAATAACCGATAATCATGGCGTGCAGCACGTCTGCGGGGATGGGCCAACCGCGCGGCACCTCTAGCTGAAATAGCCACATGCCGCCGACGATCGCCAACAGGCTATGGGTGAAACCGCGGTGACCAAAGGCGCGAGATATCGGGATGGCTATCCAGCGCAGGCGCTGGCCCAGGATGGATTTAGGGTGATCGATATCGGGTAGCAGTGACGTCAGTAGCGCGGCGGGAATGATGTGCCACCAATCGCCAGCGGCGAGCACGGGTGTCACCTCCGCTTTCTTGGCAAAGATCGCGCAGGCAACAGAGAATATGAGATGTCCTTCCGCGGTCATGTTGCTAAATTCCGGCCACTAAACTGTTAATTTATCCAGTATATGGGAATTTTTACAGTTACGGAAGCGGTTACCCTGTAACGAGTTGTTAATTTAACGCCGTTTTACAAAGGGTTGAAACGGTGTTTATGACGGACGAGGTATACAGGAAGACTGGTAATGTAGGGGCGCTGCAAATGCTGCGCCCGCTCAAATTCGGAGGAAGGATATGTTCGCAGTGGAGATCAGCGAGCGAGCCAGCCACCGTCTACCGCGAGCGTGTAGCCATTAACGTAGTCGGACGCTGCCGAGGCAAGGAAGACGATCGGGCCCATCAAGTCATCCGGCGTGCCCCAGCGCCCTGCCGGGATGCGCTCGAGGATCTGCTGGTTGCGGTCTTCATCGGTACGTAGTTGCTGGGTATTGTTGGTGGCCATATAGCCCGGTGCAATGGCGTTAACGTTAATCTGGTACTGTGCCCATTCATTGGCCAATAGCCGGGTGAGGCCGAGTACCGCGCTTTTCGACGCGGTGTAAGACGGTACGCGAATGCCGCCCTGGAAAGAAAGCATCGAAGCAATATTGATAATTTTACCGCCGCTGCCCTGGCTGATGAACTGTTTGGCCACCGCCTGTGCCATAAAGAACAGGGTCTTGATATTGACGTCCATCACCTCATCCCAGTCTTGTTCACTGAAATTCAGGGCATCTTCACGGCGGATAATTCCTGCGTTGTTCACCAGGATATCGATTCTGCCAAACGCCTCAACGGCGGTGGCTAGCAGAGAAGGGATGGCGTCGATATTGCCGAGATCGGCGTTCAAATTCAGGAATCGACGCCCAGTCTGGGTAACTTTGCTCATGGTCTCAACGGGCTGACTGCGGTTCACGCCGATAATGTCGCAACCGGCCTGCGCCAACCCAATCGCAATGCCTTGCCCCAGGCCGGTATTACAGCCGGTGATCAGCGCCACTTTGCCCATTAAGTCGAAGGAATTCAGAATCATAGCGTTGCTCTCTTGCCGTGAGGGAAGAAAGCACCGGGCTTTCGATGGCAACTGCGTGGCAGTGACAGTGTCACCTAATGGCCCGGTGTTTTCTTTATGCGACTAGCATAATTTGAATGGTGTCTTAATTCAATAAAAATGAAATGGTGTTTTATTTATTTTTCGAGTGCAGGGGGAGGGAAAAGGGCACCGGTGGGGCCGATGCCGTCAAGATCAGGCCAGATGGGCGGCAGTTAACTGCTCTAGGCTTTGCAACTTAAGGTCGGCCAAGGCCCAACGCGGATCCTGGCTGTATTCGTGCGCAGGGATCACGATCGATTTCATACGCGCTGCTTTGGTGGCAATCATACCGTTGAAGGAGTCTTCCAGAGTAATGCAGTGCTGTGGATCGCTGCCCAGGCGTTCGGCGGCGATCAGATAGACTTCCGGGTGCGGTTTGCTGTACGGCAGGTATTCGGCTGAAACCAACTGATCGAAATAGCTCTCCAGATCGAACATCTTCAGCACCTGCTGCTGCATATGTAGCGGAGAGGCGGAGGCCAGCCCAATATTTAAATCCAGGCTACGGCACAGTTCCAGCGCTTGTTGCACCCCAGGCAGCAACGGGCGCTTTTCCCGTACCAACTCGATGGCCCGCTCGATAATGCGGCCAGCCACTTCCTCCTGAGAAGGCCCTTGCCACGGCATGGCCTGGAACCACATTCGTACCACCAGATCGATGCGTAAACCCAGCGTATCCGGTAGGTTGTGACGATCGGACAGATCCAGGCCCAATGAGCTGAAAATATCCATTTCTGCCTGTAACCACAGGGGTTCAGAGTCGATCAGTAGACCGTCCATATCAAAAATTGCGGTTGCTATGCGTTGCGAATAAGCCATTAACAATTAACTCCTGCAGCACCAGTAAAAGAAAATGTTTTCGCCACTCTATCATTTTTGTTCAGGCGCCTGCACCCTTCGGGCCCGGGGTGTTTTCCCAAAGTACAGGATCTCTCTGGAACTGGGGGGAAGATAAAGAAAACGGTGGGCGAGTTTCATTAACTACAGGTAGACTTAGCGCAACAACGATTGCGTCGCTTACAAGGGGAACACATGACGTATCAACAGGCTGGGCGCGTTGCCATACTGAAACGCATTTTCGGATGGGTCGTTTTCATCCCGGCGTTACTGTCAACGCTGGTTTCACTGCTGGGTTTTGTTTATCAACACAGTGAGAAGTCCAGAGGGATCAACGCCGTGATGCTGGATTTTGTCCACGTCATGGTCGACATGGTGCGCTTCAATACGCCATTCCTGAATATTTTCTGGTACAACTCACCGGTACCGGACGTGGATAAGAGCCTGTTTAGCGGCGCTAATCTGATGTTTATCATTATCTATTTCCTGATTTTTGTCGGCCTGGCATTGCAGACTTCCGGTGCGCGCATGTCGCGTCAGGTGAAGTTTATCCGTGAAGGATTGGAAGATCAGATGATCCTGGAACAGGCCAAGGGCAGCGAAGGGCACACGCGTGAGCAATTGGAAGAGCGGGTGACGTTGCCGCACCACACCATATTGCTGCAATACTTCCCGCTGTATATCTTGCCGGTGGTGATCGCCGTGGTGGCTTATTTTGTGCTCAAGCTGCTAGGGCAAATGGCCGGAGTGGCGTAGATCTGCAAAGAACGGGCGCCCTATGCGGCGCCCATGACATTACAGCGTCTCTGGATGGAGCAGCTTGTCGATGGCCCGCTGCGCCATGACCAGATGTTGGCCGCCAAACAGGTTGCTGCGGTTGAGCAGGTAATAAAGCTGATACAGCGGCTGGCGTTCGATAAACCCGGTCTCCAGCGGCCACACGCTCTGATAGCCGTCATAAATCTGGGCGGGCAATTCAGGATAAAGCGGCAGCATCGCCAAATCACACTCTCTGTCGCCCCAGTAGCAGGCTGGATCGAACAGTAAAGGCCCATCCGCGGCCTGAGCACAGTTGGCTGGCCACAGATCGCCGTGCAGCAGGGAAGGCTGAGGTTGATGGTGTTGCAACCGCAGATACACCACGTCAATAATTTCGTCGATATCACCGAAGGTCATGCCCTTTTCCGCCGCCAGCTGTAGCTGCCAGCCGATGCGTTGCTCGGCAAAAAATTCCGCCCAGCGGCGTTGCCAGGCATTGGGCTGCGGTGTGGTGGAAAGGTCGTTATCGAAGTCGAGGCCGAACTGCGGTTGTTCGCTCCACTGGTGCAGGCGGGCCAGTTGTTGCCCGAGGCAGTGCGCCCCGTGCGCATCCAGCGGCTTAAGGGGTTGATACTCCAATAGCAGGAAACTGTAATCGCGATCGCTGCCAACCCCATACACTTCGGGGACGCGCACGGTCTTACTGCGAGCCAGCAAGGCCAGTTGATCGGCCTCCGCAGTAAATATCGGCAGCATTTCGCGGGTATCACATTTAACAAACACCTCGCTGTCACCGTAACTCACGCGCCACGCCGGGTGGATTTCTCCCCCGGGCAGTTCAGTCCTTTCGCGGATTTCTGCGCTGCCAAGATGTTCACTCAACAGACGGCTAACGGCTTGCCACATAGTAATCCCCTTCTGTGTTGCCTGCGATTTCATTAGGTTAGCGTCTTTCCTGCTGCGAAAACACGATGTGGCGCACAGCTGCGCCATCTATTGACGAAAAAATCATCGCCGCGTGTCTGGTCAAAGTATATACGCTATTGATTAATTTAAGTACGCTTATGCTGAATGCTGCTTGGTTCAGGCTAACTTGCCGAGTTCCTTGTTACACGGGAAACGTCATAGTAGGGATTTTCCCCTCACCCCAACCCTTATGTCTTGATCTTCTCCGCCTTAGCGGAGAAGATCCCCGACTGATCATCGGGAGATAGCCGGTGAGCTCCCCCTAACCCTAGTGCCTATGAGCCCGTGGGAGAGATTGTGCCCCGGCTGTCTATTTCCCTGTCGCCTTGTAGACCGAACGGTATCCTGTGCCTATGAGCACCTACATATAAGGATGGTCCGGCGATAAATTTCAGACATGGTTATGGAGTGCCATAATGCGTAGAACCCCTGTCGGCGTTGATATCGCTAAACACAAATTTGATGTCGCCGTACTGCTGGACAATCAGAAGTATAAAACCAAAAAGTTTGCCAATACCCCTTCTGGATGCCGCGAGTTCGCAGCCTGGTTGAGCCGCTTTGGCGACTGTCATGTCTGTATGGAAGCCACCGGGAGCTACAGCACGGAACTGGCCACTTATCTGGCAGACAACAACTACCACGTCAGTCTGATGAACCCGGCGTGTATCCATTCCTTCGGCAATACAGAACTGGCCCGGAACAAAACGGACAAAAGCGATGCAGCGATGATAGCCCGCTACTGCGCACTGCATCAGCCTGCCCCGTGGTTCCCAGCCCCGTTGAGCGAGCGCCAGTTGACCGCGTTGGTCAGGCATCTTAAGAACCTGGAAGAGATGCGTCAGATGGAAGAAAATCGCCTGGAGGTGGCCGAAGCAGTCATCGTCCCTTCACTCAATGAGCACATCGCCACGTTGGATGAACTGATACGAGAAACGAAAAAGAAAATCAGTCAGCACATCGATGATAACCCTGACCTGAAACGGGACAGCGAGTTGCTAAAAAGTATCCCTGGAGTGGGAGAGATGCTGAGCTCCAGCCTGCTGGCCTTCGCAGGAAACCTGCGTCGGTTCACCAGCAGCAAGGCCCTGGTAGCGTACGCAGGACTGAATCCACAGCGATGTGAGTCGGGGATGTTTAAAGGGAAAAGCCGGTTATCGAAAGTGGGGCACGGTGAGCTGCGAAGTGCGTTATACATGCCCGCGGTAGTGGCAGGCCAATACAATGTTGTGGTTAAAGACTTAACAGAAAGGCTAAAGTTGCGTGGGAAGTCGGGCAAAGAAAGAGTGTGTGCGGCGATGCGAAAGTTGCTGCAACTGGCCTATGGTGTGGTGAAATCAGGAAAGACATTTAATGCGGAAATACCGCTTGCCGGATAGCCGACAAGACGGTATCTCTCCCACAGGGAGAGGGGGCTGGAGCGGAGCCGCGGGTAGGGGCAGGAGTCAGTCTGTGGCACGTTTTGTTCTCTTTCCCACAGGGGGCTGGAGCGGAGCCGGGGATAGGTGCAGGAGTCAGTCTGTGGCACGTTTTGTTCTCTTTCCCACAGGGAGCGGGTGGCGTAAAAACCTTTATCGGTGTTCGATATTACTAGACCACAACAGTGGCACATTCTGTTCCCTCTCCTGGGGGAGAGGGTTAGGGTGAGGGCGGCTTAATGGTTTTTAACTACGGTGATTTCGTTGCGTTGCACGGGTTTGAAGTGGCTATAGAGCAGGGCGATGACAAACAGCAGCGCCTGTACGACCACGATGCACGGCCCGGTTGCGCCGTCGATATGAAAGCTGATCAGTGTACCCAGCACACAGGAAAAAACCGAAGCGATGGTGGCAACAATCAACATCCGGTTGAAACTGCGGCACAGCGTGAACGCAATAATCCCCGGTGCGATCAGCATCGCAATCACCAGGATCACCCCCACCGCCTGTAGCGAGGCCACAATGGTTAACGCCAGCAGGCACAGTAAGCCGTAGTGCAGTAACTTCACCGGCAGGCCGATAACGCGCGCATGATTGGGATCGAAACAGTAGAGCATGAAGTCCTGGCGCTTGAGCAGCACGATTGCCAGCGTGATCCCGGCGATCCACAACGTTTGCCGTAGCTCACCGTCGGTGATCCCCAGCATATTGCCGAACAGGATATGGCTGAGGTGTTGATCGGTATCGATGCGGGCAAACAGCACCAGCCCAAAGGCAAACATGCCGGAGAATACGATCCCCATCATCGTGTCTTCTTTTACCCGGCTGTGCTCTTTCAGATAACCCGTCGCGACCGCGCAGAAAATGCCGGAAAGAAATGCGCCAATCACCAGCGGAATACCGAACACAAAGGCCAGCACAATGCCGGGGAGCACGGCGTGAGAAATGGCATCACCCATCAGTGACCAGCCTTTCAATACCAGATAGCAAGACAACACGGCGCAGACGACACCGGTGACGATAGCCGCGATGATGGCGCGTTGCATAAAGGGATAGGCGAACGGCTCAGAGAGCCATTGCAACAGGAATTCCATCAGTTGCCCTCCGGAGAGTTGCCACGATTTACGCGACGTTTTGAGGCTAACAGCCCGTGCTTCGGTGCGAACAGGAAGGCCGCCAGGAACACCAGCGTTTGCAACGTGACGATCACGCCGCCGGTGGCCCCATCGACGAAGAAGCTGAGGTAGGCACCCAAGCCGCTGGTCAACGCACCGATCGCGATGGCGATAATCACTAGCCAGCCAAAACGGTCGGTCAGCAGATAGGCGGTAGCACCGGGAGTGATCACCATGGCGATCACCAGGATGGCGCCGACGGTTTGCAGCGCGGCCACGGTGCAGGCGCTAAGCAGGGTAAAGAACAGTATCTTCAACTTGAGTGGCGAAAGCCCGATCGACACCGCGTGGTTTTCATCGAAAAATACCGCCAGCAGGTCTTTCCACACCAGGCATAAGATCAATAACGAAACGCCGATAATAATCTCCACCTGCAACACGTCTTCATCTGCGATGCCGAGAATGTTGCCGAAGATGATCGACTGCACGTTCACCGAGGTAGGATTGAGCGAAATGATCAACAGGCCGACGGCGAAAAAGGTGGAGAAAATAAAGCCGATAATCGCATCTTCACGCAGGCGGGTAACGTGGCGTACCAACGTCATCGCCAGCGCGGCCAGCATGCCGGTGAAAAACGCACCGGCTGCATAGGGCAGGCCGAGGGCATAGGCACCGGCCACGCCAGGCACCACGGAGTGGGAAAGAGCATCCCCCATCAACGACCAGCCTTTCAGCATCAGATACGCCGACAGAAAAGCGCAGGCCGCACCGACGATGGCGCTGACCCACATCGCCTTGACCATGTAGTTGTAGTTGAACGGTTGCAGCAGGATCTCGAGCATCAGGGAGTATTCTCCTTTTGCTGACTTTGCGCCGGAGGATCGCTCTTGGTATGGCCATAAAACACCGCAGGGCGCTCGTCATCGGTGATTACCGTTACGGTGCGGGGATCGTTGTCATCGTGCAGGTCGGGCCCGGAGAGGTTGATATGGCGCAATACGCCACCGAACGCCAGTTCCAGATTGCTTTGCGTGAACGTGGTCTCGAGCGGGCC
Organism: Serratia sp. JSRIV004; assembly: GCF_019968705.1. Taxonomy (NCBI): domain Bacteria; kingdom Pseudomonadati; phylum Pseudomonadota; class Gammaproteobacteria; order Enterobacterales; family Yersiniaceae; genus Serratia; species Serratia sp. JSRIV004. The sequence goes on from NZ_CP074140.1 coordinate 2,794,817, forward strand.
GGCGGCAAGCACGGTACGGTTAATCAGGATCACCCGATCGCAAAACTCCGGTACGCTGCCGAGGTTGTGGGTCGATACCAGGATCAGGTGCCCCTCATCGCGCAGCGAACGTAACAGATCGATAATGGCGTTCTCGGTTTTGACATCTACGCCGGTAAAAGGCTCATCAAGCAGCAGCACAGTTCCCTGCTGAGCCAGGGCACGGGCCAGGAATACGCGCTTTTTCTGCCCGCCGGAAAGCTCGCCGATCTGTCGGCTACGTAATTCAGTCAGGCCAACGCGTTCCAGCGCCTTATCGACCCGCAGCCGGTCTTCCTTGGTAGGAATGCGCAAGAAGTTCATTTTGCCGTAGCGGCCCATCATCACCACGTCTTCCACCAGCACCGGGAAGTTCCAGTCAACCTCCTCGGTTTGCGGCACGTAGGCGATAATATTTTTCTTCAGCGCGGCGACAACCGGCTGCCCGCTCAGCGTCACCTGGCCAGATGTCGGTTTTACCAGGCCCATGATGCTTTTGAAGAGGGTCGATTTCCCGCTGCCGTTAACCCCCACCAGCGCACAGATCGAACCACCGCTAAGGGTAAAACTGGCGTTATGGATCGCCGTATGGCCGTTGTTATAGGTGACCGATACGTCATCCACGCTAAGTTCGGGGCGGATAAAGGTCTCTGCACTCATTGATTGAATCCTTTGGCGATGGTTTGCACGGTGGCATTGAGCAGATCGATATAGGTGGGCACTAGCCCGTCGGCGGCAGAAAGCGAATCGACATACAGCACGCCGCCGTAGTGTGCGCCGGTTTCTTTGGCCACCTGCTTGGCAGGCTTATCCGAAATGGTGCTTTCGCTGAACACCACCGGAATGTGGTTGGCCCGCACGGTATCAATCACCCGGCGCACCTGCTGCGGTGAGCCCTGTTCGTCGGCATTGATTGGCCACAGGTAGACTTCTTGCAACTGATAGTCTTTGGCCAGATAGCTAAAGGCGCCTTCGCTGGTTACCAGCCAGCGCTGGGCTGCCGGAATACGCGACAAACGCTCGCGTAGCGGGGCATCCAGCGCCGCGATTTTTTCAGCGTAGGCTTTGGCATTGCGGTTATAGGTTTCGGCGTTATCAGGATCGTGCTGCACCAGCGCTTTGCGGATGTTCTCAATGTAGATCAGCGCATTGCTTGGCGACATCCAGGCATGGGGGTTTGGATTACCGTTATACGGGCCTTCGTGGATCGGCAGCGGGGTGATCCCTTCGGTTACCACGGCGGCGGGCACCTGTTTGATATTTTCGAAGAAGCGTTGGAACCAGCGCTCCAGGTTCATCCCGTTCCATAAAATCAGATCGGCGTGCTGTGCCTTAACGATATCCCGCGGCGTGGGCTGATAGTCGTGGATTTCCGCCCCAGGCTTGGTGATGGACTCCACTACGGCAGCGTCGCCCGCCACGTTCTGGGCGATATCCTGGATAATGGTGAAGGTGGTCACCACGCGCAGCTTTTCCTTTGCCGAAGCCGGTTGGCTCACAGCAACAACGCTAAGGCATATGCAGAGCAGGGCAAGGGGGCGAAAGTGGGACAAGCTAAAACGACGACGAGTAAATACGTTGTTTTTCATTGGCATGATGACGTCTCCTTATTCAAATGAAAATGATTATCAATATCAATTGAGCGGAAGTCAAGCATCACCAAGCTTTGCCAAGGGGTTATGTTGTTGTTAATGAAATAGTACCGCCGTGTGAGTTATAACATTTTATGTATCGGGATGTAACCGCTTAAAGTAATCACTGCCAGTGACTATCTCCACTTCGGGTTTTGCCCCCAATGCCACCTCGCCCAACCCTTGCGCCAACTGTTTGACATCTTCTTGATTTAATGGCGTTGTTAGCGAAAAACTGTTGATCCCCAGCTCATGGGGAACGCCCTCGCTGTCGCTGAGCATGGTGGAAAAACCGGCCAGCGTCATTTGTCCGGTTAATTTGGCTAAATCGGTTAAGCTCTGTTCCGGATAGGTGAAAGTCACCACAAATCCTATGGACGAAGATTGACTCATAAATCACCTCTTGGTATATGGATAGCCTGAGAATAGACCAAAAAAGTTATGCAGGTATCCTTACCCGTTGTATATGCTACGCAACTCATTGAAAGGAGTGAGGGATTCTGTGAAAACAAAAATAGGTTGCCTGATGGCAATCGTACTATTAGCCGGTTGTGCGAAAGATCCGCAAACAACCGGCAATCAGGCAGGCAGTGGCACTTCGGGCGGTTGGCTAAAAACTCCACCGCAAACACCAAGCAACCGTACCGGGACACCGGTCGCTTATAACGATTATATCCGTCAGGCTGCCAGCAACTATGGCGTCGACGAAACGCTGATTAAGGCGATCATTCAGGTGGAGTCCGGGTTTAACCCGAACGTGGTCAGCACCTCGAATGCCGTGGGGCTCATGCAGCTGAAAGCCTCAACCGCTGGACGCGATGCTTACCGTATGAAGGGAAAGAACGGGCAGCCAAGTTCACGTGAGTTGAAGGATCCGGCGGTCAATATTGATCTGGGAACAGCCTATATCAATATTCTTCAAAGCCAGCAGCTAGCCGGGATCACCAATCCACAAACGTTACGCTATGCCACCATCGTTTCCTATGTGAACGGGGCAGGCGCGATGTTACGGACCTTCTCATCGGATAAACGTGTGGCGGTAAACCGCATCAATCAGATGAGCCCGGACGAGTTTTATCAGCATATCCAGAAGAAACACCCGGCACCGCAAGCGCCGCGTTACTTGTGGAAGGTTACCACTGCTTATCAAGCGATGGCTGACTAGCCTCAGATTGCCTACAGCCGGCCCCAATAAAGGGCCGGTTTTGCTATTTCTTGCCGGTAAAAATGTGCTCTGCATCCCATTTCCGTTGTTCTCCCGCCTTTTGAACTAAAAAACCGCACAAATTGTTAATTTTACATTAACAAAGAAAACTTTACGCTCAATCAAATAGTTACCGGTAACATTGCTGCCAAAGCTCACATTCTGACCTTCAAAAAATAAACAATTACGTAACAATATATGTTTAAACTCCGTATGGAACGCGAGGTTGAGGTTAAATAGTTGTGATTTTTTTTGGAAGGAATGTGCTATGTCGAACGATAAAACCAACAACTCCCGGCGTGATTTCTTGCTGAAGTCGATGACGCTGATCCCCGCAGCCGTTATCGGTGGCAGCGGTGTGAGTGCCCTGACGGCGCCCACACCCGTGCTTGCCGCTAGCGACACCCCCAAGCAGGCTGACTATCAACCAACCTTCTTTACCCCCGAAGAGTGGGCCTTTGTCCAGGCGGCGGTCGCGCGTTTGATCCCTGCGGACGAGCGCGGCCCGGGCGCTTTGGAAGCAGGCGTGCCGGAGTTTATCGATCGGCAGATGAATACGCCTTATGCCACCGGCTCAATCTGGTACATGCAAGGGCCGTTCAATCCCGATGTTGCACCGGAAATGGGTTATCAACTGCCGTTGGTGCCGAAACAGATTTATAACCTGGGTATCAGCGACGCGGATGCCTACAGCAAGAAAACGGCAGGTAAAGTATTCGCCGAGCTGGATGGCGCACAACAGGATGCGCTGTTGCAGAAGTTTGAATCCGGTGAGGCCGAGTTTGCGCAACTGCCTGCCAAGCTGTTCTTCTCTTACCTATTGCAAAACACCCGTGAAGGTTTTTTCAGCGATCCAATCCATGGCGGTAACAAAGAAATGGTGGGATGGAAGCTGATTAATTTTCCGGGCGCGCGCGCCGACTTTATGGACTGGGTTGAGCGAGGGGAACGTTATCCCTTCCCACCGGTATCGATTCGTGGGGAGAGGGGGTAATTATGGCAACGGTAATGAAGAAGCAGGATGTGGTGATCGTCGGTTTTGGTTGGGTTGGTGCCATTATGGCCAAGGAGTTGACCGAGGCCGGGCTAAACGTGGTGGCGCTTGAGCGTGGCCCGATGCGCGATACCTACCCAGACGGCTCCTACCCGCAGGTGATCGATGAACTAACCTATAATATCCGCCGCAAGTTGTTCCAGGACCTTTCAAAAAGTACGGTGACTATCCGTCACAACACAAGCCAAACCGCAGTACCTTATCGCCAGTTGGCGGCTTTCCTGCCGGGTACCGGAGTGGGCGGAGCTGGCCTGCACTGGTCTGGCGTGCATTTCCGTATCGATCCTATCGAGCTGCGTATGCGCAGCCATTATGAAGAGCGCTACGGTAAAAGCTTTATTCCAAAAGACATGACGATCCAGGATTTTGGGGTGAGCTACGACGAGCTGGAGCCGTTCTTTGATAAGGCCGAGAAGGTATTCGGTACCTCCGGCACAGCCTGGTCAGTGAAGGGGCAGTTGGTGGGTAAAGACAAAGGCGGAAACCCCTTTGCACCAGACCGTTCCGACCATTTCCCACTGCCAGCGCAGAAGAACACCTTCTCCGCGCAGCTGTTTGAAAAGGCGGCGCGTGAGGTGGGTTATCACCCTTACAATCTGCCCTCTGCCAATACGTCAGATTCCTACACCAACCCCTATGGCGCGCAGATGGGTCCTTGCAACTTCTGCGGTTACTGCAGCGGTTATGCCTGCTACATGTATTCCAAGGCGTCGCCAAACGTCAATATCTTGCCAGCACTGCGGATGGAGAAGCGCTTTGAGCTGCGCACCAACGCTAACGTGCTGAAAGTTAACCTGACAGCTGACAAAAGCCGGGCGACCGGGGTGAACTATATCGATGCCCAGGGGCGTGAGATTGAACAACCTGCCGATCTGGTGATCCTCGGGGCCTTCCAGTTCCACAATGTGCATCTGATGCTGCTCTCCGGTATTGGCAAACCTTACGATCCACAGACCGGTGAAGGGGTGGTTGGGCGTAATTTTGCCTACCAGAACATGACTACCATCAAGGCGTTCTTTGATAAGGACGTCCATACCAACCCGTTTATTGGCGCGGGCGGTAACGGCGTCGGCGTGGATGATTTCAACGCGGATAACTTTGACCACGGCAAGGAGGGCTTTGTCGGTGGCTCACCGTTCTGGGTCAACCAGGCGGGTACCAAACCGATCTCCGGCCTGCCAACGCCTCCTGGTACTCCAGCCTGGGGCAGCAAGTGGAAAGCCGCGGTGGCGGATGCCTATACGCACCATGTCTCTATGGATGCGCATGGCGCGCACCAGTCCTATCGTAGCAACTATCTCGATCTCGATCCGACCTACAAGAACGTCTTTGGCCAACCGCTGCTACGCATGACCTTCGACTGGCAGGAAAACGACATCAAGATGGCGCAGTTTATGTTCAACAAGATGGCCCCGATCGCCAAGGCGATGAACCCGAAACTGATTTCCGGCAGCCCGAAAAACGCCAACAGCCATTTCGATACCACCAGCTACCAAACTACGCACATGAACGGCGGAGCGGTGATGGGAGAAGATCCCAAGACCAGCGCGGTAAACCGTTATCTGCAAAGCTGGGACGTGCATAACGTGTTCTCGATAGGCGCATCGGCCTTCCCGCAGGGGCTGGGCTACAACCCGACCGGCACCGTTGCCGCGTTGGCCTATTGGTCTGCCCGCGCCATTCGCGAGCAGTATCTGAAAAACCCAGGCCCATTGGTGCAGGCATGAGGATGCGAGTGATGAAAGCTTTGGTTCCCGCACTGGTTCTCAGTGCACTGAGTTTTTCCGTTTTGGCGCAGGACGCGGCGGTCAGCAGCGAATTGCTCAAACGTGGTGAATATCTAGCACGTGCCGGTGACTGTGTGGCCTGCCACACCAATGGTAAAAACGGTGTGCCCTTTGCTGGTGGTTTGGCGATGGAAACGCCGATTGGCACTATCTATTCCACCAACATCACCCCGGACAAAACCACCGGCATTGGCGATTACAGTTTTGCAGATTTCGACAATGCGGTACGCAAAGGCGTCGCCAAGAGCGGCAGCACCCTGTACCCGGCGATGCCTTATCCTTCGTTTGCGCTGGTGAAAGAGGAGGATATGCGTGCCATGTATGCCTATTTCATGCACGGCGTGCAACCCGTCAAACAAGCGAACCAAGACTCCGATATTCCCTGGCCGTTATCCATGCGTTGGCCACTACACATCTGGCGTTCGATGTTTGCACCAACACCGGCCGATTTCGCGGCAAACGCCAACGCCGATCCGGTTATCGAACGTGGCCGCTATCTGGTCGAAGGGCTGGGGCACTGTGGGGCATGCCATACGCCGCGCAGCCTGACTATGCAAGAGAAGGCGTTGAGCAACACGGAAGGGGATGACTACCTGTCTGGCAGTAACGCGCCGATCGACGGTTGGGTAGCATCCAGCCTGCGTGGCGATAATAAAGATGGCTTAGGCACCTGGAGCGAGAGCGAACTGACCGAGTTCCTGAAAACCGGCCGCAACGATAAGTCGGTGGTATTTGGGGGCATGAGCGACGTGGTCGAACATAGCCTGCAATATCTCAGCGATGAGGATTTGACCGCGATCGCCCGCTATCTGAAAACCTTGCCGCCGAAAGACGGTAAACAGCAGGCCGCTCCGGTTGAAGACAGCGTCGCCAAAGATTTGTGGCGTGGTAACGACAGCAAGCCCGGAGCCGCGCTGTACGTCGATAACTGTGCCGCTTGCCACCGTACCGATGGTGTTGGTTACAAGCGTGCCTTCCCGGCGCTGAAGGGCAACCCGGTGGTGCAGACCGAAGACGGGACCTCGCTGATCCACATTGTGCTGGTCGGCAATACCACGCCAGCAGTGAAGGGGGCGGTTTCCAACCTCACCATGCCACCGTTTGGCTGGCGCTTGAACGACCAGCAGGTTGCGGACGTGGTGAACTTTATCCGCTCCAGCTGGGGTAATAATGCCAAAGCCATCAGTGCTTCCGATGTAGCTGACGTGCGTAAGGATCGTTCAATTATCCGCGATGAGAAGGCGATGGGCAGTTCTACTGTCCCAGAGCCAGCGCCTGTGGGTGCCAAGTAATCCTCACAAGGGCCTCGTTCGAGGCCCTTTATTTATCTCAATTATCCTTAAATAAGTTAGAGTTGTTAATCATTTCATGGTGTGTGATTTTTAATCACCTTTAACAGCCCATTCCTGGGTCTTTAAACTATTTGACCTGAGTTTTTTACCTTTCTGCGAGATATTGCACTTCATATTTGTTCTATGTCACTGTTATTGATTGGGTTGTTCTGATTTTATTTGTTGGTGAATAAAAATTTCATTAATGTTATTAATGTTAATCGCAGGGGAGCGTTGAAACTAAAGGGAGGCTATAGGCGTGATGGTAATAGTTTTATTAATGGTGGTGTACATTTCCATCGCTTTTGAGGTTGATAGGCGTAAGCGTATCTGTATTAGTCTTGGTCGAAAATATACCTACAGAAAGCGCATCAAGTTCAAAAGGAAATGTGCGAGGTTAATCGATACGCTGCTTTTCCGAACATGATGCGTTGCGGTTTGCCATCTTTGGCAAAAAAGCAGATTTCATCAGGTGAGATGCCCTGGAAAAGTGGGGCATTTTAGATGGATGACCAAGTAGCCACAGCTATTTGGCACCGTCAATGCCTGTTAACAGTCTGCACCGTTATCCATCTCGTCAACATGTCGATCTACATCCCGTGAGCAGACCCACGCTTTTGTGATCCTGACGATACAAAGTGTCAAATCCACTGTATGCATTCAAGGGCGGCTTTAGTATGGTCTTGGTTTGAGCATTCGCCAAAGGACATTGCCATGGAAAAAATCGACCTGCATATGCATTCCAACTACAGCGATGATGCAGACTTCCCGGTTGAGACGCTGATTGCACGCTGCCTGGCCAACGGTATCAGTACGTTGGCGGTGACCGACCATAATAATGCCAATTCGGTGCCGGAAGCCAAGGCGCTGGCATCGTCCAGCCTCAATGTCCTGTCTGGTATCGAGATCGACTGCACCTTCGCTGGGCGCAACTTCCACCTGTTGGGCTACGGGTTTACCCCCAGCAATGACTTTGTCGAAATCTATAACAATTTCAGCAGCATTCAACGGGAACTGACGCCGCAGAAGTTTGCCAAGCTGCGCGGGTTGAAATTCCATCTGGATGAGCAACGCCTGGAGCAGGTATGCGGTGGCGCTATCCCGCAGGAAGAGCAGATGGGCGAGGTGATACTCGACGATCCACGTAATGATGGGCATCCATTGCTGATGCCTTATCGACCCGGGGGGGAAAGGGCCGATATGCCACTAATCAACTTCTACTGGGACTTCTTTGGCCCAGGAAAGGTGTGCTATATGCCGGTCACCTATCCCGCCATGAACCGCATGGTGGAGGTGATCCGCCATAATGGGGGAATACCGATCCTGGCGCATATCGGTGCCAACGTTAAGCAGGACCATACTCAAGTCATCGATGACATGCTGAAGATTGGTGTGATGGGGGTCGAGGTGTTCTCAAGCTATCATTCACCGGAGTTGGCCAGCCAGCTGTATGAGTTTGCCCTGAGCCGCTCGGCGTTTGTTACCTGCGGCAGCGACTTCCATGGGCGTAACAAGCCAAAAATAGAAGTAGGGCAATGTAGTTACGGCCCGCAGTATATTGGCGAAATACGCCGGTTTGTCGCCGCCGCCAGCGCCTAAGCTTTGTTTCATTCCCTATGGCTCGTGGGCGGCATAGGCTGCTCACGAAGCGCGCAGTTAACCGCCGAAATATAGACCATTCCAGAGATTTTCTTTATCCTTTGCCGTCCTTTTATCAGGTAGGTGAATTTCTCTCGCCATTAATATCCTGTTTTATATAAACATTCTACGGAGAAGGGAGTTTCCGTCGGGCGCAATCGTTGGCGCTGTAGATTAAGGTAAGCTGTCTCATGAGTACGATTTCTCCAGATCATGGCAGGTTGGCCATTGCTCAACCTGCCAAATGGAACAAGACCGACACCGTCTGGATGTTCGGGCTTTATGCCACGGCCGTGGGTGCCGGCACCCTGTTTCTGCCGATCAATGCCGGTCTGAATGGCCCATTGGTGCTGCTATTGATGGCACTGTTCGCTTTCCCTCTGACTTATTTACCCCATTTGGCACTAACCCGTTTTGTCCTTTCCGGCTCCAGCCGCGATGGCAACATTCAGGACGTGGTGGTCGAACATTTCGGCGTGTTAGCCGGCAAGATCATTATGGTGCTGTACCTGATGGCGTTTTTCCCCATCGTGCTGGTCTACAGTATTTCCATCACCAACGCGTTGGACAGCTTTCTGACCCATCAATTTCACTTTGCCCCGGTACCCCGCATCTGGCTGAGTTTGGCGGTGGTGGTGGTGCTCAATTTGGTACTGCTGCGTGGAAAGGATACGATCGTGGCCGCGATGGGCGTTCTGGTATTCCCATTGCTGGTGTTTCTGATGGGGATTTCGCTGTATCTGGTACCCACCTGGCAGACCGAGAACTTTGTCAGTGGTTTGGCCAACACCCAATTTGACAGCCCCGACCTCTGGCATTCGTTGTGGTTGGCGGTCCCGGTAATGGTATTTTCCTTTAGCCATGCGCCGATCATTTCGTCGTTCGCTTCCACCCAGAAAAGCTTATATGGTGACAACGCTGAGCGCCGTTGTGCGCGGATTATGCGTTACAGCTACCTGCTGATTTGCGTCACCGTGCTGTTCTTCGTGTTCAGCTGCGTGCTGAGTCTTTCGCACCAGGAGATGGAGCAGGCGAAAGCACAGAACATCACGGTGTTGACCACCCTGGCCAACAAATTTTCCAACCCGCTGATTGCCTATCTTGGGCCGGTGATGGCGATGTTGGCGATGGCAAAATCCTATCTTGGCACTTCATTAGGCGTTACCGAAGGGGCAACCAGTCTGATCGATGGGCTAACACGCGCCGTTGGCAAGCCACTCACTGCAGTCACAACCCATCGTATTTCCGGTGTGGTGCTGTTCTTGCTGACCTGGGCGGCCACCGTTTGGAATCCGAGCGCCTTGCATATCATTGAAACCATCAGCGGTCCGCTGATTGCGGTGATCCTGTTTATTCTGCCGATGTATGCGGTGCGCGCGGTTCCGGCTATGCGCCGTTATCGAGCATTGAGCAATGTCTTTGTGCTGGTGATGGGGCTGATTGCGCTTTCCGCTTTGGTTTACGGTTTGGCATAGGGAGCAAGTTGGCCCCGCAACAGCGGGGCCGGTAGGGTTAGGTCATTGGTACGTAGGTAGAAATCAGCTCCAACACGCCGTTGATAATAAACTGCACGCCCATACACACCAGCAGGAAGCCCATCAGGCGGGAAATGGCCTCAATACCGCTTTCACCAACCAGTTTCATGATCGCCGTGGAACTGCGTAAACAGATCCACAAAATGATCGCTATCGACAGGAAAATGGCCACCGGTGCGGCCAGCAGCACCCAGTGGGCAAAGCCCAGGGTATTTTCGTGGACGCTGGATGAGGTACTGATGATCATGGCGATAGTACCCGGCCCGGCGGTGCTTGGCATGGCCAGCGGGACAAACGCGATATTGGCCGAGGTTTTCTTGTGCAGCTCTCTGCTTTTGGTTTCTACCTCCGGTGTTTCATCGGCACTTTGCTGTGGGAACAGCATGCGAAAACCGATAAAGGCGACAATCAACCCTCCGGCGATCCGCAACCCGGGGATGGAAATTCCAAAAGTGCTCATCACTAGCTGACCGGCATAGAACGCGACCGTCATGATGCAGAACACGTAGACCGAAGCCATCAGCGACTGATGGTTGCGTTCTTCGTTGGTCATATTTCCCGACAGACCGAGCAGCAACGCCACGGTGGTTAGCGGGTTGGCCAGTGGCAACAGTAGGGCCAGCCCAACCCCGATGGCCTGAAACAACTGCAGAATACTCGACATATAACAAACCCCAGCAAAAGAATGAAATGGGGGCGCAGTCACTACGCCCAAATAAGTACTGTGGCTATCCGTGTCAGACTAGACGCTCAATTTTTCTGTTCCTCCATACCAACCTATAAAACGTTGTTTGCAATGCCAGCATTGTCAAATAGGCGATAGGGAATGCCATCCATACCCCCTCCAAGCCAAAGTGATTGCTGAGCAGGTAGGCCGCTGGCAACTGTACGGCCACGATGCAGAGAATGGATATTGTCACCGGTACCAACACCACGCCACTGGCGCGCATGATGCCGCCGACAATCGCCTGGAAACCAAATACCAGCATGCTCCACAGCATGATATGCAATAAATGCTCCGCTTCTGCCAATACTACCTGGCTGGTCAGGAACAGACCCAACAGCCAATGCGACAGCAGGTAGACCAGAATAATCAACGAACCGGTCAACCAGAGGTTGATATACAACCCGGTACGCAAGATGGGGGCAATGCGTTCGGTTTTGCCAGCGCCGATGGCCTGAGCACCCAAAATAGAGGCGGTGATGGCAATCGACAGGGCCGGGAATTGCACATAGTTAACGATCTGTGTCACGGCGCCGTAGGCTGCCGTGGCATCCGAACCGTGGCGGTTGACCAGCGTCAGGATGATCAATTCAGAGATAGAAATTACCACCATTTGTAAACCGGTGGGCAGGCCAATACGTAACACTTTGCGTAGCACCACCGTATCCAGCTTGAGCGCGGCCAGCATGGCCCGATCGGGGGCCAGCACGTGTTTTTTGCGGCGCAGGCGCAATGTCAGATACACCATCGCCACTGCGTTACCGACCATACCCGCCAGAGCCGCGCTCTGTATGCCCATGGGGGCAAAACCCAGCCAGCCACGGATCAGGGCCGGGGTGAGCAGCAAGCCGACGATGGTAGACAGCAGTAGGGCCAAGAGTGGGGAGATCGTGTCACTGACGCCGCGCAGCAACTGGGTGAACAACACAAATACCAGCAGCAAGGGCATAATCATCATCATGATGCGGGCGTAAGAAACCGCCTCTTCCAGCACGTCCGCTGGCGTGCCTAGGGCTTGTAGCGCCTGGCGAGCGAACAGACTGCCAAATACTGCCGCCAGTAAGCCAAGCGTCACGCCCAGCATCAAGGCCGTACCCGCAATGGTTTTGACTTTTTCTGGTTCATTCGCGCCCCATGCCTGCCCAATCAGCACCGAGGCACCGGCACCAACGCCAATCACCAGTGAGATAAAGAAGAACACCACCGGGAACATGCCAGAGATGGCGGCCAGTGCAGGGGTGCCGAGCATCTGGCCGATATAGATGCCGTTCAGCGTGCCTGAAAATCCTTGCAGGAAGTTGGACAGCACCATAGGCACCAAAAAGATCAGATAGATGCGCCAAAGCGGTGGCTGCTTGTGCTGCGGACGGGTTTGCATTTAATCGTTTTTCCTGCGCCTGAAAGACGTATAAAGAGCTCTAGTGATACTGAAACTCATATGTAGGGGCGCCGCATGCTGCGCCCGCCGGGTTATTATCACCGGGGGAAGGCATCGCGAGTCATCCAGGCCAGATGTGCCTGGATATCAGCAGGCCAGTGCACAATGCGTTCGGCAAACAGCTTGCCATCGTGGCCAAACAGTGCACGCGTGGCTTCTTCATAGCCTGGTAAAGAACCGGCGATGGCGCTCATAAATCGATAGCTGTTCTCTTTGATACGGCGTTCATTATCCTGCTCGACCGAGGTGCGCCGGGCTTCATCAACCAGACGACGTAGTGCCGCAGAGGCTCCACCACGCTGTTGTGCCAGCCATTCCCAGTGACGGGGAAGAAGCGTCACTTCGCGGGCTACCACGCCGAGCTTGGGCCTCCCAACCGAGGGCTGAGCTGCCGGTTCGCCATCAAGCTCAGTGACATCGCCATCAGGCTGGGGCCAAACGTAGCCTGCTGGCCAAGGGTAATCCACTTGGGAGCCGGTAGCATCATCAAACACTAACAGCCCCCCGGCAGTGAGATCCAGCGCAGCCAGTGCTTGTGCAACTTCGGCATAAGACCCGGTGGCTACCCGTTGATGCTGCAAAAATGCGGTGCAGCTTGGCGTATTGATGGTTTTCATGTTTTATATCCGGGTTAAATTATTTTACCCGGGTAATTTGACCGAGTCATCGTGGTAAGTCAAGCCCAGATCGATTCTGCTGCAGAGTAATCTGCGCTTTATTTATCCTCTACAGTTTTAATGTTACTATTCGCAAGGCTGTGAACAGCCACTGGAGGTTCGCGTGTGACTAACGGACCAAGTTGTGCGTCAATCTGGCAATTGTGGGCGAGATATGACGCATAACTGACTCAACACTAACCAAAATATCTGTACTGCATGTGATCTGTCGTGTGGGTCACCACTGTAGATAAGGAATTATGAATGCCTGTTATTACTCTTCCTGACGGAAGTCAGCGTCAATACGACCATGCCGTTTCCCCGATGGATGTTGCCCGTGATATTGGCCCTGGCCTTGCCAAAGCCTGTATTGCTGGCCGCGTTAACGGTGAACTGGTCGATGCCAACGATGTCATCGAAGCCGATGCACAACTGGCTATCATCACCATCAAAGATGCCGAAGGCCTGGAAATCATGCGCCACTCCTGTGCGCACCTGCTGGGTCATGCGATCAAACAGCTCTGGCCCGATACCAAAATGGCCATTGGCCCGGTGATCGACAACGGTTTCTACTATGACGTTGACCTCGACCATACCCTGACGCAGGAAGATCTGGATCTGCTGGAGAAGCGGATGCATGAATTGGCCGACAAAGATTATGACGTCATCAAGAAAACTGTGAGCTGGCAGGAAGCCCGCGACACCTTCGCAGCCCGTGGCGAAAGCTACAAGGTAGCGATTCTGGATGAAAATATCAGCCATGACGATCGCCCAGGCCTGTATCATCACGAAGAATACGTGGATATGTGCCGTGGCCCGCACGTGCCGAATATGCGTTTCTGCCACCATTTCAAACTGCAGAAAACCTCCGGTGCCTACTGGCGTGGCGACAGCAAAAACAAAATGCTGCAACGTATCTACGGCACTGCCTGGGCAGACAAGAAGCAGCTGAATGCCTACCTGCAACGCCTGGAAGAAGCGGCCAAGCGTGACCACCGCAAGATCGGCAAGCAGCTCGACCTGTATCATATGCAGGAAGAAGCCCCTGGCATGGTGTTCTGGCATAACGACGGCTGGACCATCTTCCGCGAATTGGAAGCCTTTGTGCGCATGAAGCTCAAAGAGCACCAGTATCAGGAAGTGAAAGGGCCGTTCATGATGGACCGCGTGCTGTGGGAAAAAACCGGCCACTGGGAAAACTACAAAGACGCCATGTTCACCACGTCTTCAGAGAACCGTGAATATTGCATCAAGCCGATGAACTGCCCGGGCCACGTGCAGATCTTCAACCAGGGCCTGAAGTCTTACCGTGACCTGCCGCTGCGTATGGGCGAGTTCGGTAGCTGCCACCGTAACGAGCCATCAGGTTCGCTGCATGGCCTGATGCGTGTGCGTGGCTTCACCCAGGACGATGCCCATATCTTCTGTACCGAAGATCAGGTGCGTTCCGAAGTGAACGACTGCATCAAAATGGTCTACGATATGTACGGTGTCTTTGGCTTCGAAAAGATTGTGGTGAAACTGTCCACCCGTCCAGAGAAGCGCATTGGGACTGACGAAATGTGGACTCGAGCCGAAAACGATCTGGCCGCTGCGCTGACTGAAAACGGGATTCCGTTTGAATATCAGCCGGGTGAGGGCGCTTTCTACGGACCAAAAATTGAATTTACCTTGCATGATTGTTTGGATCGCGCATGGCAATGTGGTACCGTGCAACTCGATTTCTTCTTACCGGGCCGTTTAGGCGCGTCGTATGTTGGCGAAAACAACGAACGCGTGGTCCCGGTAATGATACACCGTGCTATTCTTGGCTCCATGGAGCGCTTCATCGGTATCCTTACCGAAGAATATGCCGGTTTCTACCCAACCTGGATTGCTCCAGTGCAGGTAGTGGTGATGAATATCACCGACAGCCAGTCTGATTACGTCCAGCAATTGACCAAAAAACTGCAAGATGCAGGCATTCGGGCAAAAGCGGACTTGAGAAACGAGAAGATTGGCTTTAAAATTCGCGAACATACTTTACGACGGGTTCCATACATGTTGGTGTGCGGTGATAAAGAGGTCGAATCAGGCAAAGTTGCCGTTCGTACCCGCCGTGGCAAAGACCTGGGGAGCCTGGACGTACAAGAAGTCGTAGACAAGCTGCTACATGAGATACGCAGCCGAAGTCTTCATCAACTGGAGGAATAAAGTATTAAAGGCGGAAAACGAGTTCAACCGGCGCGTCCAAATCGCATTAACAAAGAAATTCGCGCGCAAGAAGTTCGCCTAACCGGCGTCGATGGCGAGCAGATTGGTATTGTCAGTCTGAATGAAGCTCTTGAAAAAGCTGAGGAAGCGGGTGTTGATTTAGTAGAGATCAGCCCAAATGCCGAACCGCCAGTTTGCCGGATCATGGATTACGGCAAATTCCTCTACGAGAAGAGCAAGTCGACCAAAGAACAGAAGAAGAAGCAAAAAGTTATCCAGGTTAAGGAAATCAAATTCCGTCCTGGCACCGATGATGGCGACTATCAGGTCAAACTACGCAACCTGATTCGCTTTCTGGAAGACGGCGATAAAGCCAAGATCACCCTGCGTTTCCGTGGGCGTGAAATGGCGCACCAGCAGATCGGTATGGAAGTGCTTAACCGCGTCCGTAAAGACCTGTGTGAAGATATTGATCTGGCAGTGGTCGAATCCTTCCCAACAAGGATCGAAGGCCGTCAGATGATTATGGTGCTCGCACCCAAGAAGAAACAGTAAGGCTTCCAAGTAATCGAACCCACGCCGTGCAAGCGTGCGTGGGTTTTATTCGCCTCACTGATTCGTTGTTTAACAATGCGAAGTGGATTTAATTAACATGCCAAAGATTAAAACTGTACGTGGTGCAGCCAAGCGCTTCAAAAAGACCGGCAGCGGTGGTTTTAAGCGCAAACATGCTAACCTGCGTCATATTCTGACCAAAAAAGCAACCAAGCGTAAACGTCATCTGCGTCCGAAAGGCATGGTGTCTAAAAACGATCTGGTCCTGGTTACTGCGTGCCTGCCGTACGCATAAGCCATATTTTTTGAATCTAGAATAAGACTTTAGGAGAGAGCATATGGCTCGCGTAAAACGTGGTGTAATTGCACGCGCACGTCACAAGAAAATACTGAAACAAGCGAAAGGTTACTACGGTGCCCGTTCGCGCGTTTATCGTGTTGCCTTCCAGGCAGTAATCAAAGCAGGTCAGTATGCTTACCGTGACCGTCGTCAACGTAAGCGTCAGTTCCGTCAGCTGTGGATTGCACGTATCAACGCAGCTGCTCGTCAGAACGGCTTGTCTTACAGCAAATTCATTAACGGCTTGAAAAAAGCTTCTATTGAAATTGACCGTAAGATCCTGGCTGACATCGCAGTATTCGACAAAGTGGCCTTTGGCGCACTGGTTGAAAAAGCGAAAGCAGCACTGGCGTAAGCTGGTTGAAAAGAGGGAGCTTGCTCCCTCTTTTACTGTTTGTTCCCAATACAGATATTGACTTTTATCGGCTGGCGCTATCACACTGGTTGCCAATCCATCGACAAGGTACTACCAACATGCACGCTGTTATTTTCCGCTTCTTTTTTTACTTTAGCGCCTGACTTCAGGAGGCTTTGCGCGTAAGAAAAGAAACGGAAAGTAGCGCCCAAGCCTCCCAAGTGGAGGCTTTTTTGTTTTTGGCCACCTTCAGCGCCTTTCAGGCCCACGGCACTTGCCTGGCTACGGCTTGAAATTCTTTGAAGATCAACCAAAGGCGTGTTGGAATAATAGATAACAATTACTTAGGGCCACAAGGCCAGAGGAAGAGGAAAGCAATGTCACATCTCGCAGAGCTGGTTGCCAACGCCAAGGCAGCCGTAGAAGATGCCCAAGATGTTGCCGCGTTGGATTTGGTACGCGTCGAATATTTTGGCAAGAAAGGTCATTTTACCTTACAGATGCAGTCCCTGCGTGAAGTGCCAGCGGAAGATCGCCCGGCAGCCGGGGCGGTGATCAACCAGGCAAAACAGGAAGTTCAGGATGCGCTGAACGCGCGTAAGAACGCATTGGAGTCTGCTGTGCTGAACGCTCGCCTGGCGGCGGAGACCATCGACGTCTCGCTGCCGGGGCGTCGCCTGGAGAACGGTGGCCTGCACCCGGTTACTCGCACCATCGATCGTATCGAAACCTTCTTTGGCGAACTGGGCTTCTCGGTAGAGACCGGCCCGGAAATCGAAGACGATTATCATAACTTCGACGCGCTGAATATCCCAGGGCATCACCCAGCCCGTGCAGATCACGATACCTTCTGGTTTGACGCGACGCGCCTGCTGCGTACCCAAACCTCTGGCGTGCAGATCCGCACCATGAAGAACCAGCAGCCACCGATCCGTATCATCGCGCCGGGCCGTGTGTATCGTAACGACTACGATCAGACGCATACCCCGATGTTCCACCAGATGGAAGGGCTGATCGTCGACAAGGACATCAGCTTCACCAACCTGAAAGGGACGCTGCACGATTTCCTGAACAACTTCTTTGAAGAAGACCTGCAGGTTCGTTTCCGTCCTTCCTATTTCCCGTTCACCGAACCTTCTGCCGAAGTGGATGTCATGGGCAAAAACGGCAAGTGGCTGGAAGTGTTGGGTTGCGGCATGGTGCACCCGAACGTACTGCGCAACGTGGGCATCGATCCGGAAATCTATTCCGGTTTTGCCTTCGGTATGGGTATGGAGCGTCTGACGATGCTGCGTTACGGCGTCACCGACCTGCGTGCGTTCTTCGAAAACGATCTGCGTTTCCTCAAACAGTTTAAGTAAGGCGGGAATATCACATGAAATTCAGTGAACTCTGGTTGCGCGAGTGGGTAAACCCGGCCATCAGCAGCGAAGCATTATCCGATCAAATCACCATGGCCGGCCTGGAAGTAGACGGCGTTGAGCCGGTGGCTGGCGTGTTCAACGGCGTGGTCGTGGGTCATGTGGTGGAGTGCGGTCAACACCCGAACGCCGACAAACTGCGCGTAACCAAAGTCGATGTGGGCGGTGAACGCCTGTTAGACATCGTTTGTGGTGCGCCAAACTGCCGTGCTGGCCTGAAAGTAGCCGTTGCTACCGTCGGTGCCGTGTTGCCAGGTGACTTTAAAATCAAGGCTGCCAAGCTGCGTGGCGAGCCTTCTGAAGGCATGCTGTGTTCGTTCTCCGAACTGGCGATTTCAGACGATCATGACGGCATCATTGAGCTGCCGGCAGATGCGCCGATCGGCACCGATATCCGTGACTATCTGCAACTGAACGATAGCGCGATCGAAATCAGCGTCACGCCGAACCGTGCCGATTGCCTGGGCATCATTGGCGTCGCGCGCGACGTTGCCGTGCTGAACCAACTGCCGCTGAGCGAGCCGGATATGAGCCCGGTAGCTGCCACTATCACCGATACTCTGCCAATCCGTGTAGAAGCCCCTCAGGCGTGCCCACGTTACCTTGGCCGCGTAGTGAAAGGCATCAACGTGAAGGCACCTTCACCGCTGTGGATGCGCGAGAAGCTGCGCCGCGCCGGTATTCGCTCGATTGATGCCGTGGTTGATGTGACCAACTACGTGCTGATGGAGCTGGGCCAGCCAATGCACGCCTTTGACCTCAATCGCATTGAGGGCGGTATCGTGGTGCGTATGGCTCGCGAAGGTGAAACCCTGCGTCTGCTGGATGGCAACGAAGCCAAACTGCAGGCAGACACCCTGGTGATTGCCGATCAGCAAAAAGCGCTGGCCATGGGCGGCATCTTTGGCGGTGAACACTCTGGCGTGAATGATGAAACCCAGGATGTGCTGCTGGAGTGTGCTTTCTTCAGCCCACTGTCGATTACTGGCCGTGCTCGCCGCCATGGCCTGCATACTGATGCTTCACATCGTTACGAGCGTGGCGTAGACCCGGCACTGCAACATAAAGCGATGGAGCGTGCCACACGCCTGCTGATCGACATTTGCGGAGGGCAGGCTGGCCCAATCATTGACGTTAGCGATGAGAGCACCTTACCGAAGCGTGCCACCATTGCGCTGCGCCGTGAAAAGCTGGACCGTCTGATTGGCCACGTGGTGCCAAGCGAGCAGGTGAGCGATATTCTGCGTCGTCTGGGTTGCCTGGTTACCGAGCAGGGCGACAACTGGCTCGCGGTGGCACCAAGCTGGCGTTTCGATATGGAGATCGAAGAAGATTTGGTGGAAGAGGTGGCCCGTGTCTATGGCTACAACAACATCCCGGATGTGCCAGTGCGCGCCGATCTGGTGATGACCAAACACCGCGAATCCGATCTGACCCTCAAGCGCGTGAAGACCATGTTGGTCGATCATGGCTATCAGGAAGCAATTACTTACAGTTTTGTCGACCCGAAAGTGCAAGCGTTGCTGCACCCAGGTGAAGAAGCCCTGATCCTGCCAAGCCCTATCTCGGTAGAGATGTCTGCAATGCGTCTGTCACTGTGGACTGGCCTGCTTTCGGCGGTGGTATACAACCAGAATCGCCAGCAAACTCGGGTGCGCCTGTTTGAGAGCGGGCTGCGCTTTGTGCCTGATACTGCGGCAAATCTGGGTATCCGTCAGGATGTCATGCTGGCTGGCGTGATTGCCGGGCATACCCATGATGAGCATTGGGATCTGGCAAGAAAGCCGGTGGACTTCTATGATTTGAAAGGGGATCTGGAATCGGTATTGGAGCTGACCGGTAAATTATCCGAAATTCAGTTCAAGGCAGAGTCCAATCCCGCCCTGCATCCTGGGCAAAGTGCGGCCATTTATTTACACGGCGAACGTGTCGGTTTCATCGGTGTGGTTCACCCAGAACTTGAACGTAAACTGGATCTTAACGGCCGTACTGTGGTATTTGAATTGGAGTGGAACAAGCTCGCAAGCCGCGCCGTGCCTCAGGCCCGTGAGGTTTCTCGCTTCCCTGCAAACCGCCGCGATATCGCCGTTGTAGTGGCTGAAAACGTCGCCGCAGAAGATATTTTGGCAGAGTGTAAGAAAGTTGGCGCAAATCAGGTAGTTGGCGTAAACTTGTTTGATGTGTACCGTGGCAAGGGCGTAGCTGAGGGTTATAAGAGCCTGGCTATCAGTCTGGTGTTGCAGGATACCGCCCGTACACTGGAAGAAGAGGAGATTGCCGCTACCGTTGCAAAATGTGTAGAGGCTCTAAAACAGCGATTCCAAGCATCCTTGAGGGATTGAACCTATGGCGCTTACTAAAGCTGAAATGTCAGAACACCTGTTTGAGAAGCTAGGGCTTAGCAAACGGGATGCCAAAGACCTGGTAGAACTGTTCTTTGAAGAGGTCCGTCGAGCTTTGGAGAACGGAGAACAGGTCAAGCTGTCTGGTTTTGGCAATTTTGATTTGCGAGACAAGAACCAACGTCCGGGACGCAACCCGAAAACCGGTGAGGACATTCCGATTACGGCGCGCCGCGTGGTCACTTTCCGTCCGGGACAGAAACTGAAAAGCCGGGTGGAGAACGCCAGCCCGAAAGAGTAGGTTACACAACGCCAAAAAGGCCGCGCAAGCGGCCTTTTTCTTTGGGCGGTTTACCAACCTCAATTGGTCAGCGCTGCATGCTGTTCCCATCTATTACCATCATCACCTCGATGATCGGCATTGCCAGCCGCTGCTTTCCCCACCATTCGTTCACTCAGTTCTTCCCCTAAACGGCCGAACCTCCTACTATTTGCTGCAAGACGTTATTTTCAGGCCGCTATCGGCCAGTAGGGAAGTTGTGTAGTTATGCCGAGCAGTCAGACCTTCACTTTGTTACAACAGCATCAACACCGCCGTGATAAACGCTATTTGGCCTGGCTGACGCTGGGCGTCGTACTGGCATTTTCCTTCAGCCTGAGCGCCGGGGATCTGTGGATCTGGCCTGCGCAGTGGTTGGGGGAGCCTGCACAGCTGTTTGTCTGGCAATTGCGCCTGCCACGAGCGCTGGCGGTGATGCTGGTGGGGGCAAGCCTGGCGGTGGCCGGGGCGGCGATGCAGGCTCTGTTTGAGAACCCGTTGGCGGAGCCTGGACTGCTTGGCGTATCCAACGGTGCCGGAGTGGCGCTGGTGCTGACGGTGCTGTTTGGCAACGGCCTGCTGCCGGTGGCGCTGATGAGCATGAACGCCATCGCAGGTGCCTTGGTGATGACCTTCCTGTTGCTGATTTTTGCCCGCCGTCGCCGCTTGAGCAACGCACGTTTGCTGCTGGTGGGGGTAGCGCTGGGGATTGTGTGCAGCGCGATTATGACCTGGGCCGTGTATTTCAGTTCGAGCCTCGACCTGCGGCAACTGATGTACTGGATGATGGGCGGTTTCGGCGGGGTGGATTGGCGGCAGAAATGGCTGTTGTTAGCCCTGTTGCCGGCGCTGCTGTGGCTATGTGCGCAAGGCAAGGTGCTGAACTTGATGGCGCTTGGCGAAATGCAGGCGCGGCAGTTGGGTCTTTCCCTGCACGTATGGCGTAATCTGCTGGTGCTGGCCATCGGCTGGCTGGTGGGCACCAGTGTGGCCTTGGCGGGTGTGATTGGCTTTATCGGCCTGGTGATCCCGCATATTTTGCGCCTCAGCGGTTTGACCAACCAACGTTATCTGTTACCTGGCTGCGCGCTGGCGGGCGCGGGCGTGCTGTTAGTGGCTGACGTGGTGGCGCGGATTGCGCTGTTTTCGGCAGAATTACCCATCGGCGTGGTTACTGCAACGCTGGGAGCGCCTCTTTTTATCTGGTTACTGGCCCGGACAAAAAGCGTAAGGTAAACCGGCTGCCGGTAATGACCGGCGGCGTTTTTCTGTCTCACCTGCAAATAAAACCAAAGGAAAACATCTGATGAGCAACCCCATTTATGCCATTCCCCTGCAAACCATTGAGAACCAATCTACCACGCTGAACGCCTATGCCGGCAAAGTACTGCTGGTGGTCAACGTAGCGTCGGAATGCGGCCTGACCAAGCAATATGAAGGTCTGGAAAAGCTTTATGAAACCTGGCGTGAGCAGGGTTTTGCGGTGTTGGGCTTCCCTTCCAATGAGTTTCTTGGCCAGGAACCGGGCAGTAATGAGGAGATCCTGGCGTTCTGCCGTGGCACCTTTGGCGTCCAGTTCCCGATGTTTGCCAAAATTGAAGTCAATGGTGAGGGCCGTCATCCGCTGTATCGGGAACTGATTGCCGCACAGCCACAGGCCGTCGCACCAGAAGGCAGTGGTTTCCTGGAGCGGATGAGCAGCAAGGGCCGTGCGCCGAAGCAGACCGGCGATATCCTGTGGAACTTTGAGAAATTCTTGATTGGCCGCGACGGTCAGGTGATCCAACGCTTCTCGCCGGATATGACGCCAGAAGATCCACAGGTGTCCGAGGCCATCAAACAGGCTTTGGCCAAGTAAAGGAGCGTTCAGAACCATGCTGCAGCTCAGTGAGGTAGGGGTAGAAGGGCGATTGATGCCGTTTTCTGGGCAGATCGCCGCTGGGTTGCAGGTGCACCTGATCGGCCCAAACGGCGCGGGTAAGAGTACGCTGTTGGCCAGATTGGCGGGTATGCTGCCAGGGTTTGGCGAAGTTCGGCTGTCTGGACGTTTGCTGGAAGCGTATACGGGGAATGAACTGGCAAAACACCGGGCTTATCTGTGCCAGCAGCAGCCTCCGGTTGCGCTGATGCCGGTATTTCAATATCTCGCCTTACATCAGCCCGCCGGGGCGGACGAAGGTGACCTGGAAAAAGCCATCCTGTATTTGGCACGTAGCCTAAAGCTGGCGGATAAATTATCCCGCATGTTGACTCAACTCTCTGGGGGGGAATGGCAACGTGTGCGGCTGGCCGCAGTATTGTTACAGGTTTGGCCAACGGTTAACCCGCTAAGCCAATTACTGCTGCTGGATGAACCGACCAACAGCCTGGATGTGGCGCAAAAGGTGGCGCTCGATCGCCTGTTGCGCGAATTTTGCCAAAGTGGCCGCAGCGCCCTGGTTTGCGCTCACGATCTCAATCATACCTTGCAACAGGCCGATCGGGTCTGGTTGCTGCAAGCCGGAAGGTTGGTCGCCGAGGGGGGGACCCACGAGGTCATGGAGCCGGGGTTATTATCCAAGGTTTATGACGTGGATTTTCATTTGCAGGCGGTAGGAGAGCAGCGCTGGATTATGACCAAAACGGCCTAGCGATGTTTAGCTGCTATTTTAATCGGTTAATTAGAAGTTAAACGGAAAGTAAACGTGCTCGATATAATTCCCCTGCATGGGGACAAATTCTCTGGTTAAGCTCACAAAATAAGATGGAAAATCCACGATTACCTGCTACGCTGATCGGGTTGAAAAAAAATAAGTAAAAAAATATAACTGCATAACTCAATGATTATGCAACTAATTATAAGTTCCTTGATGAAGAAGTTTTACAGAAGGTTTCCTGATAATAATTTCTCCCTTAAGGTTTAGTTAAGCTTGCCCAAGTACATTGGCAGTTAATCCACCAGTGATCATTCTTTGCGACGTTTACTATTCGTTAAATGTAAAAGTCTTACAGTAGTTTAAAGAAAATCGAGACGTTTGGGGTTTAATTATGGATCAATTCCTGCCTTTTTCACGCCCGGCCATTGGGGATGAAGAAATTGCGGCGGTAGAAAAGGTGTTGCGTTCTGGCTGGATCACCACCGGGCCGCAAAATCAGCAGTTGGAAAGCGAGTTTTGCCGAACTTTCGGCTGCAAGCATGCGGTTGCCGTCTGCTCTGCAACGGCGGGAATGCACATCACTCTGATGGCTCTGGATATCGGGCCAGGGGATGAAGTCATTACCCCTTCACAAACCTGGGTTTCCACCCTCAACATGATCGAATTGCTTGGCGCTACGCCGGTGATGATCGATGTTGACCGGGACACTTTGATGGTCAGTGCAGCCGATGTTGAGGCGGCCATCACCCCACGTACCAAAGCGATTATTCCCGTTCACTATGCGGGCGCACCATTACCGATGGATGAACTGCGCGCAGTGGCTGAACGCCACAACCTCCCCCTGATTGAAGATGCGGCTCACGCCGTAGGCACCCGTTTCGATGGTGAATGGGTGGGCGCGCGGGGTACTGCCATTTTCTCTTTCCACGCCATCAAAAACCTGACCTGTGCTGAAGGCGGCCTGATCGCGACCGATGACGATGAACTGGCCGATCGCGTCCGCTGCCTGAAGTTCCACGGCCTGGGCGTTGACGCTTTTGACCGCCAACTGCAGGGGCGTAAGCCGCAGGCAGAAGTGGTTGAACCTGGCTACAAATACAACCTGTCAGATATTCATGCGGCGATTGCTGTGGTGCAGCTGGCGCGTTTGCCAGAGTTGAACGCCCGGCGCAAGGTGCTGGCGGAACGTTACCTGGCCGCGCTGCAAGATTCGCCTTTCCAGCCGTTGGGGTTACCAGATTATCCGCACGATCACGCCTGGCACCTGTTTATGGTGCGTGTTGATGAACAACGTTGCGGCATTGGGCGCGATCAACTGATGGAACGGCTGAAAGAAGTTGGGGTTGGCACCGGTCTGCATTTCCGCGCCGCCCATACGCAAAAATTCTACCGCGAACGTTACCCACAGCTGTCACTGCCCAATACCGAATGGAACTCGGCACGCCTGTGCACTTTACCGCTGTTCCCAGATATGACCGAAGCCGATGTCGATCGCGTGGTCAATGCCTTGTCTTCCGTATTGGAGTCTTCCCGTGTCTCGCGCTGAACCTATTAGCAAAGTTTCGGTGGTGATCCCGGTGTACAACGAGCAGGAGAGTTTACCTGCCTTGTTGGAGCGCACCACCGCCGCCTGTAAACAACTATTGCAACCTTATGAAATTATTCTGATTGATGATGGCAGCAGCGACAACTCTGCCGCCATGCTGACCGCTGCGGCGGAACAGCCTGATAGTTGCATTATTGCCGTGCTGCTGAACCGTAACTACGGCCAGCATTCCGCCATCATGGCGGGCTTCAATCAGGTCAGTGGCGATCTGGTGATCACCCTGGATGCCGATTTGCAAAACCCGCCGGAGGAAATTCCCCGTCTGGTCAGCGTCGCGGAAGAGGGTTATGACGTGGTGGGGACCGTGCGTGCCAACCGTCAGGACTCCTGGTTCCGCAAGACGGCTTCCCGCATGATCAATATGATGATCCAGCGCGCGACCGGTAAATCCATGGGCGACTATGGATGCATGCTGCGTGCCTATCGCCGCCATATCATTGAGGCGATGCTGCACTGCCATGAGCGCAGTACTTTTATTCCGATCCTGGCCAACACCTTTGCTCGCCGTACCACGGAGATCGAGGTGCGTCACGCTGAGCGCGAGTTCGGTGACTCCAAATATAGCCTGATGAAGCTGATCAACCTGATGTATGACCTGATCACTTGCCTGACTACCACGCCGTTGCGTCTGCTCAGCGTGGTAGGTAGCGTGATTGCGCTGTCAGGCTTCGTGCTGGCGGTGTTGCTGATCGTGCTGCGCTTGGTCCTGGGGCCGGAATGGGCGGCAGGCGGAGTGTTCACGCTGTTTGCGGTGTTATTCACCTTTATCGGTGCACAGTTTGTCGGTATGGGATTGTTAGGGGAGTACATCGGCCGGATTTATAACGACGTCCGCGCTCGTCCCCGCTATTTTGTCCAGAAAGTGGTCGGTGCCAAACCAACCCAAAATAATCAGGAAGAAGAATGATGAAAGCTATTGTATTTGCTTACCATGATATCGGCTGCGCAGGTTTGAAAGCGCTGACAGAAGCGGGCTATGACGTACAGGCCGTATTTACCCATACCGATGATCCAGGTGAAAACAACTTCTTCTCTTCCGTTGCTCGCCAGGGTGCTGAACTGGAGCTGCCGGTGTATGCGCCGGAAGATGTCAATCATCCGCTGTGGGTTGAGCGTATCCGTGAACTACAGCCGGATATCATTTTCTCTTTCTACTACCGCAATATGTTGAGCGATGAGATCCTTTCTCTGGCTCCTAAAGGCGGTTTTAACCTACATGGTTCACTGTTGCCACGCTACCGTGGTCGCGCGCCGATCAACTGGGCGCTGGTGAACGGCGAAACCGAGACCGGTGCTACGCTGCACAAGATGGTCAAACGTCCGGATGCCGGTGATATCGTAGGTCAGCATAAAGTGGCGATTTCCGAGCAGGACACCGCGCTGACGCTGCACAAAAAAGTGTTGGAAGCGGCGCAGATTGTCTTGAAAGAGCAGTTGCCGAAACTGAAAAACGGTACGGCCAGCCTGACGGTGCAAAACGAAGCGGAGGCCAGCTATTTTGGCCGCCGTACCGCTGCCGACGGTGAGATCCAATGGCACAAGTCTGCTCATGAAATCAACAACCTGGTACGTGCTGTCACCGAACCTTATCCGGGCGCATTCAGCTATCTGGGCCAGCGCAAAGTGATCGTTTGGCGCGCACGCGTGCTGGACACCGCGCATGATAAGCAGCCTGGCACGGTGCTGAGCACCACCCCATTGGTGATTGCCTGTGGTGAAGGCGCGCTGGAAATCGTGGCTGGCCAGAGCGAATCTGGTTTGTATGTACAAGGCAGCCGCTTGGCAGCGGAAATGGGCATGGTGAGCGACGTACGTCTGGCTGCCAAGCCAAGCTCTGTGATGAAGCGCCGTACCCGCGTGCTGATCCTGGGCGTGAACGGTTTTATCGGCAACCATCTCACTGAACGCCTGTTGCGCGAAGATCGTTATGATATCTATGGCCTGGATATCGGTTCTGATGCCATCAGCCGTTTCCTGGATAACCCACGCTTCCACTTTGTGGAAGGGGATATCAGCATTCATTCCGAGTGGATCGAATATCACATCAAGAAGTGCGACGTGGTTCTGCCGCTGGTGGCGATCGCCACACCGATCGAATACACCCGTAATCCGCTGCGCGTGTTCGAGTTGGATTTCGAAGAAAACCTGAAAATCGTTCGCGACTGTGTGAAATACAACAAACGCATCATCTTCCCGTCCACTTCAGAAGTTTATGGCATGTGCGACGATAAAGAGTTTGATGAGGACACCTCGCGTCTGATCGTCGGGCCAATCAATAAACAGCGCTGGATCTATTCGGTTTCCAAACAGCTGTTGGATCGGGTGATCTGGGCTTATGGGGCCAAAGAAGGCCTGAAGTTCACGCTGTTCCGTCCGTTTAACTGGATGGGGCCACGCCTGGATAACCTGGATGCGGCGCGTATCGGCTCATCGCGCGCGATCACCCAGTTGATCCTGAACCTGGTTGAAGGCTCACCGATCAAGCTGGTGGACGGTGGGGCGCAGAAACGTTGCTTTACCGATATCAACGACGGTATTGAAGCGCTGTACCGCATTATTGAAAACCGCGACGGCCAATGCGATGGTCAGATCGTCAACATCGGCAACCCAACCAACGAAGCCAGTATTCGTGAGCTGGCGGAAATGCTGCTGGCCAGCTTCAATGAGCATCCGCTGCGCGGCAATTTCCCGCCGTTTGCCGGTTTCAAGGACGTGGAAAGCAGTAGCTACTACGGCAAAGGGTATCAGGACGTTGAACACCGTACGCCAAGCATCAAGAATGCTCGCCGCCTGCTCGGCTGGCAGCCGACGATCGCTATGCAGCAAACCGTTGCCGAGACGCTGGACTACTTCCTGCGTACCACGGTAAAGGAAGGTGATGGTGCATGAGGAAGGTCGGCCTGCGAGTTGATGTAGACACCTTTAGCGGTACCCGTGAAGGGGTGCCGCGCCTGCTGGAACTGTTTGCCAAATACGATATTCAGGCCAGCTTTTTCTTCAGCGTCGGGCCGGACAACATGGGGCGCCACTTGTGGCGCCTGCTTCGTCCCCAATTCCTGTTGAAAATGCTACGTTCCAAGGCCGCTTCCCTGTATGGCTGGGATATCCTGCTGGCGGGAACTGCGTGGCCTGGGCGGAATATTTCCCGATCTTTGGGGCCGTTGATGAAGCGCACGTTGGAAGTGGGCCACGAAGTGGGGTTGCATGCCTGGGATCATCAAGGGTGGCAGGCCAAGGTGGGGCAGTGGTCCAAACCCGAGTTGACACGTCAGGTTCAGTTGGGTGTTGATGCACTGGCCAATGCGATCGGCCAACCGGTCCGATTTTCGGCGGTGGCGGGGTGGCGTGCCGATCAGCGCGTCGTGGAGGTGAAGCAAGGTTTTGGTTTCGAGTACAACAGTGATTGCCGCGGCACCCATCCTTTCCGTCCGCTATTAGAGAACGGCCAGCCGGGCACGGTGCAAATCCCCGTTACGCTCCCCACCTTTGATGAGGTGATTGGCCGTGAAACCAGCATGGCGGATTTCAATGATTATATTCTGCGAGCGATAGAAAACGATCGTGGGGTGCCAGTGTACACCATACATACCGAGGTGGAAGGTATGTCGCAGTCGGCCATGTTCGAACAGCTGTTACAGCGTGCAAAACAGCAAGGCATCGAGTTCTGCCCGCTGAGCGCATTGCTGCCCCAAGACGTGTCATCACTGCCGCTAGGCCGCATTATACGCGCACCATTTCCTGGCCGAGAAGGCTGGTTGGGTTATCAAACCGAAGTTGGGGGAGAAAAGGTTTCATGAAAGCGTTGAAAGGATCCTGGGCCATCGTATTGGCCATTTTTTTTGCCCTGGTGTATCTGCTGCCGGTGAATGGGCGGCTGCTGTGGCAGCCGGATGAAACCCGCTACGCCGAAATCAGCCGTGAAATGCTGGCACGCGGAGATTGGATAGTGCCTAATCTGCTCGGCCTGCGCTATTTTGAAAAGCCGGTCGCCGGTTACTGGTTTAACAACATTAGCCAGTGGTTGTTCGGCGATAGCAACTTTGCCGTGCGCTTTGGCTCGATATTCAGCACTGGCCTGACCGCCTTGCTGGTCTTTGCTCTGGCCTGGCTGATGTGGAAAAATGCGCGTCGTGCCTACCTGGCGGTGCTGATTTTCCTGTCAATGGTGCTGGTTTTCAGTATCGGTACTTATAGCGTGCTCGATCCGATGATCTCGCTGTGGCTGACGGCAGCCATGGTCAGCTATTACCTGACGCTGAAAGCCACCACAGCCAAAGGTAAGCTGGGTGGCTATGTGTTGCTCGGGCTGGCCTGTGGCATGGGTTTTATGACCAAAGGCTTTCTGGCGCTGGCAGTGCCGGTGATTGCCGTTATCCCCATTGTTATTCAGCAGCGTAAGGTCAAAGATCTGTTCTGCTATGGGCCAGTGGCGATCGTGGTGGCGGTACTGCTCAGCCTGCCGTGGGCGCTGGCAGTGGCCCAACGAGAGCCGGATTATTGGAACTACTTCTTCTGGGTGGAGCATATTCAGCGCTTTGCCGAAGAGAATGCCCAGCATAAGGCACCTTTCTGGTATTACATCCCGATCCTGATCGCTGCGGTACTGCCGTGGTTGGGGTTGTTGCCAGGTTCCCTGCTTAAGGGATGGCGTGAGCGTGTGCAGCGCCCGGAGCTGTTTTTCCTGTTGAGCTGGGTGGTGATGCCGCTGATCTTCTTCAGCATCGCCAAAGGCAAGCTGCCGACCTATATTCTGCCTTGCATGGCGCCGTTGGCACTGCTGATGGCGGCTTACGCCGAGGATTGCGCGGGGCAGTTACGTACTCGCGTCTTTAAGGTGAATGCCCTACTGAATGGCCTGTTTGGTCTGATTGGCATTATCGCGTTGTTGCTCATCGGCTCCGGTGTGTTACATAAAGTGCATCTGTTTACCGCCGATGAGTGGCCAAAAATCGTGCTCGGCCTGATTGCCTTTGGTGGTTGGCTGTTGTTTGCCGTGATTTCCGCTCGTGATAACGCAAAACGCTGGACCTGGGCGGCCGCCTGTCCGCTGCTGCTTTGTCTGTTGATCGGCTACGCTATTCCGCAGCAGGTGATCGACTCCAAGCAGCCGCAAAACTTCATTCGTGACAATATCGCCACGCTCAGCCAGAGCCAGTTTGTGTTGGCCGATCGTGTGGGTATCGCCGCTGGCCTGGCTTGGGAACTGAAACGCAGCGATGTGCTGATGTACGGTGAAAAAGGCGAGCTGAGTTATGGCTTGGCGTATCCCGATGCACGTGGCCACTATATCGGCGAAGAAGATTTTGCTGGCTGGTTGGCTCAGGCTCGCAAACAGGGGGATGTGTCACTGGTAATGCAACTCTCACGTGGTGAGCACGTGCCGACAGATTTGCCACCGCCAGACAGCGTGGTCGAGATGCACCGCATGGCATTGGTATGGTATAAGCAGCAACCATGATGGGGTATTTGTTGGTGATCCTGGTTAGCCTGTTCACCTGTGCGGGGCAGCTGTGTCAGAAACAGGCTGCCCTTACCTGGCAACAGGCTGGCGATCGGCGGCGGGCTTTAACGCTGCGCTGGTTGGCGCTGGCGGTGCTGCTATTGGGGCTGGGCATGCTGGTGTGGCTAAATGTGTTGCAGCGCCTGCCGCTCAGCCTGGCCTATCCGATGCTGAGCCTCAATTTTGTCCTGGTGACGCTGGCGGCACGCTGGTTGTTTAACGAGCCGACTACGGTGCGTCATTGGTGCGGCGTGGCGTCGATCATGCTGGGGATCCTGCTGATGAGTCTGCAATCATGAAAGGTTATCTTTGGGGGGCGGGCAGCGTTCTGTTAGTGACGTTGGCCCAGTTGCTGATGAAGTGGGGAATGGGGCAAATCCCGCTGTTGTCGTTTGCCGATGTTACCTGGCCGTTACTCAGCCAGTACGGAATTGCCTTGATAGCGGTGGCCGTTGGCATCTTCGGCTATGCATTATCAATGCTGTGCTGGTTCTTCGCGCTACATTATCTGCCACTGAACCGGGCTTATCCGCTATTGAGCGTCAGCTACGCGCTGGTTTACCTAGCGGCGGTGATCCTACCCTGGTTTAATGAATCGGCCACCTTGCTCAAAACGCTGGGGACGCTGTTTATTCTGTTCGGCGTCTGGTTGATTAACAGCCATCGGGCGGCAAAAAATCGTTAATAGCGGAAAAAAACGCTGTTGATTCGAATATCTCATGGACAAAACTTGCCTTTTTATTATCTTGAGCGATAAATTAATGCCAAACAGCATTCTCCTTACCTGGGGTGGCGTGGTGAAATATCGCAGGCGGTTGATCCGCTTCGGTGTTCAAGTGAAAGGTAAAATGCGATGCGTGTGTGGTTTCTATTAGCCAGTTTAATTCTCGCCGGTTGCAGTAGCCATGCGCCGCCGCCGAGTGGCCGTTTGTCCGATTCCATCGTGGTGGTAGCGCAATTGAACGAGCAACTGCGTCAATGGTATGGCACCCCGTATCGCTACGGTGGGCTAGATCGCGGCGGTGTTGACTGTTCCGGCTTTGTCTATCGCACCTTCAGCGATCGTTTTGATATGCAATTACCGCGATCCACGGCGCAGCAAACCGGGCTGGGGACCAAAGTCTCGCGCGACGAGCTGATGCCGGGCGATTTGGTGTTCTTTAAAACCGGCAGCGGAGAGAATGGCCTGCATGTGGGGATCTACGATACCAACGACGAGTTTATTCATGCTTCTACCAGCAAAGGCGTGACGCGTTCCTCACTCAACAACGTTTACTGGCGCAAGGTGTACTGGCAGGCGCGCCGGATTTAACGCCCCAAACCCGCTATCTGGTGTATTATGGCAGCACTGCATGATGAGGTGACTGCCATGAATTCCTTACGTTTATTGATTTCCGATTCCTACGATCCCTGGTTTAATCTGGCGGTAGAAGAGTGCATCTTCCGCGAAATGACCACGCAAAAAATCCTCTTCCTGTGGCGTAATGCCGAAACCGTGGTGATCGGCCAGTCGCAGAACCCGTGGAAAGAGTGCAATACCCGGCGGATGGAGCAGGATGGCATTCGTCTGGCACGGCGCAGCAGCGGCGGCGGGGCAGTGTTTCACGATTTGGGCAATACCTGCTTTACCTTTATGGCCGGTAAGCCCGGTTATGATAAAACCGTCTCTACCGGCATTATTCTGGCGGCGCTGAAACAGCTGGGTGTTGATGCTTCGGCTTCCGGACGTAACGATTTGGTGGTCGAAACGGCCGACGGAGTGCGCAAGATCTCCGGCTCAGCCTACCGCGAAACTCAGGATCGCGGTTTTCATCACGGTACGCTGCTGTTGAATGCCGATCTCAATCGCCTGGCAGACTATCTCAATCCCGATCCGAAAAAATTGCAGGCGAAAGGCATCACTTCCGTGCGTTCCAGGGTCGCCAACCTGGCCGAGTTTGTGCCAGAAATCGACCATCAGCAGGTTTGTGACGCCGTCATTCAGGCTTTCTTCACCCATTATGGTGAAACGGCACAGCCGGAAGTGATCTCCCCGGATGTCTTCCCAGACCTGCCTGATTTTGCCCAGCAATTTGCCAAGCAGAGCAGTTGGGAATGGAATTTTGGCAAAGCGCCAGCGTTTAGCCACTTGCTGAATGAGCGCTTTACCTGGGGTGGGGTGGATATCTTCTTTGACGTGGAGAAGGGCGCGATTGTACGCGCGCAGATCTTCACCGACAGCCTTAACCCTGCGCCATTACAGACTTTGGCCGAAAAGCTGGTGGGCTGTGCCTATCGCAGCGAGGCGTTGGCAGACTGTTGTGCACAGCTGGTAGCGCAATATCCGCAGCAGGAGAACGAGCTTAGTGAGTTGCGGCGTTGGCTGTTGGAAACCATCAAGTAGTGCTGTGTGGCAAATAAATTAGGAATTTTATTAATAAAATCAGGTGGTCGCCGCATCACCTGATCGTTGAACATCAAAAATGAATTCACACCTTGCATAAGGCTATTAATTTGTAACGATAGCTGCCGCAAAGTAAATTAACGCATCTGACTGCCTGCACAAAAAAACATCGCTAAAACTATCAATTACTTGGCAATGCCTGGCTAATCGCATTACTATTTCTGAACTATCTCCCAGGGATTGATCGGTATAACTTATTGTTATAGGATGTTTTGCACGCCATTAAGCCTCTGGCATTAAAATGAATATTCAATCTGACGTTGATTTTATTAGTCAGTATGTCTTCCTGCCGATTTACGCCATGACGGGAAGATTACTGGCGGTGGAACTTCTCACCCGTTTTACTGGCTCGGGCGATAACCTGGCGATGCCTACGGAGATCGGCCTGCGGTTATTAACCCCGGAACAAAGGATTGAGTTATTCAACGACCAGTTAATGCTGGCCGAAAAGCAGGCCTCGTGGTTTGTTGCCAACAAGGTGCTGTTGACCATTAATATCGAAGAAACGGTTGTCGATTGGCTGCTTGGCAGCGAAGAGCGTCGTCAACGCGTTCAGCAGTTGCCGTTTATTGCCTTTGAAATCAACGAGAGTTTCCCCAACCTTTCCGCGGGGAAAGACAACGGGAAAATCCGCTTGTTAAGTGCTTACTTTTCGCTGTGGCTCGATGGCTTCGGTTCGGGCAAAGCGACGTTGACCGCGTTGTACGATGGTTTATTTGATGTTGTGAAGATCGACAAACGTTTTTATTGGCAATTGGTTACCCAACAGGGATATGACCTGGTTATCGATTCACTGCTTAAGAATATCAATCAACTTTGTAAGGGAGTTATTGTTTGCGGCATTGAGAAACATGAGTATTTCAATAAACTGACCAACACCGGTGTTTTAGGGCTACAGGGATTTTTATGGCCTGCCATCAGTGTGGATAATCTGCGGTCTCTACGCAGGATTGCTGAAGAGTTCGATAATAATAACTGATTTTTGCTTACACACCGGGGTAAATAGTGGACTGGATGATTTTTACCGTGATCCCAGTACTGATAATTATTGTCGCTTTATCATTGATAAAGCACTTTAGCCATGCGCGTAGTAGGTCATTAAAAGACTCACGTCGCCGGCGCTAAATAACCAAGCTAACAGGGCTCACCACCGCTTTTTAGTCTACCACGCCCCTGCTGCTTTCCGGCCAGGGGCGATTCCCTTGTAAATCCTCCGTGTTAATCCGCTCCTCCAGGCTCTACACTAAGCGTTACGGAGGGCCTATGCCGCAATTTGAAAACGCTTATTACCAACAGCTGCCTGGTTTTTATACCGCACTGCAGCCGACGCCGCTCAAAGCGGCCCGTTTGCTGTATTACAGCCAGCCGCTGGCTGAGGAACTGGGGTTGGACGCTAGCTGGTTTACTCCAGAGAAAACGCCAATCTGGGCAGGTGAAACCCTGTTACCCGGCATGCAGCCTTTGGCGCAGGTTTACAGCGGCCATCAGTTTGGTTCCTGGGCGGGGCAGTTGGGAGATGGCCGGGGGATCCTGCTGGGTGAACAGCGGCTCGCGGACGGCCGCAGTATGGACTGGCATCTGAAAGGCGCTGGGTTAACGCCGTATTCCCGCATGGGCGATGGGCGGGCGGTGCTGCGCTCGGTGATCCGTGAATTCCTGGCCTCCGAGGCGCTATACCATTTGGGGATCCCGACGACGCGGGCCCTGACAATTGTCACCAGCGAGCATCCGGTGTTCCGTGAACAACCGGAGCGCGGGGCAATGCTGCTGCGAGTGGCGGAAAGCCATGTCCGCTTTGGTCATTTCGAACATTTCTATTACCGCAAACAGTCGGAACAGGTCAGGCAACTGGCGGACTTCGTTATTGCGCGCCATTGGTCGCAATGGGTTGATGAACAAGATCGCTATCTGCTGTGGTTTACCGATGTGGTGGAACGTACCGCACGTATGATTGCTCACTGGCAGTGCGTGGGGTTTGCCCACGGGGTGATGAATACCGACAATATGTCGATCCTCTGCCTGACGATGGATTATGGGCCTTATGGGTTCCTTGATGACTACCAGCCAGACTATATCTGCAATCACTCCGATCATCAGGGCCGTTATGCGTTCGATAACCAGCCAGCCGTGGGGCTATGGAATCTGCATCGATTGGCGCAAACGCTGTCCGGTTTGCTGAGTGCCGAGCAGTTACAGCAGGCGCTAGCCGCCTATGAACCGGCGCTGATGCAGGCTTATGGCGAGCAAATGCGTGCCAAACTAGGCTTCTTCACCCAGTCAAAACAGGATAACGATCTGCTGACCGGCTTATTGAGTCTGATGGCACAAGAAGGGCGTGACTACACTCGCACCTTCCGTCTGTTGAGCGATGTTGAGCAGCAACAGTCGCAAACGCCAATGCGCGATGAATTTATCGATCGAGAGGCGTTTGACGGCTGGTATCAACAATATCGCCAGCGCTTACAGCTTGAACAGGTGAGTGATGCCGTGCGCCAGCAAGCGATGAAGCTGGCGAATCCTAAACTGATTTTGCGTAATTATCTGGCGCAGCAGGCCATCGAAGCGGCAGAGCAGGACGATGTCACTAAGCTGGCACGTTTGCACCAGGCGTTGCTGCAACCTTTTGCCGATGATGCCCAGTATGACGATCTGGCGGCCTTGCCACCGGATTGGGGCAAGCATCTGGAAATTTCCTGTTCGAGCTAAATGCAGCAAGCCCTCCATGGCTTACCGTTACTGACGTAAAAACACCTGCGGCAGTGCGGTCTCTGGGTGGGCGGCGACACCGAGATCTGCCTGATACCAACGCGTCAGGATATCCGTCTGTAATACCTGCTGCGGGGTACCGGAAGCGACCAGGCGGCCCTGATGCAACAGCAGAATGCGATCGGCGTACAGCGCGGCCAGATTAAGATCGTGCAATACGCAACAGACCGCCAACGGCTGCTGACGCGTCAGGGAGCGGAGCAGGCGTAAGGTATGTTGTTGATGATACAGATCGAGCGCCGAGGTGGGTTCGTCAAGGAATAACCAGGATGGTGCGGGTTGTGGCTGCCACAACTGCACCAATACTCTGGCCAGTTGCACCCGCTGCTGTTCCCCGCCGGAAAGCTGGCGGTAATCACGGTGGGCCAGGCTGGTGCAATCGGTCTGCTCCATCACCTGTTGGATCGCCCGTTTGGCATCGCGCCCGCTATGCGGGGAGCGTCCCATGGCCACCACTTCTTCTACGGTAAACGGAAAGGCCAGCTCGCTGTGTTGACGCATTACCGCCCGGACCTTGGCCAACTGCTGCGGTTGCCACTGCTCAAGCGGTTTACCTTGCAGGCGGCACTCGCCACAGTCTGCGGCCAGATAACCGGTAAGTAAGCGAAGCAGGGTCGACTTCCCCGCGCCGTTGGGGCCGATAATCGCCACCATCTCACCGCTGGCGATGCTGAGGGAAACATCGGTGATCAACCGGCGCTCCCCCAGGTTGTAACGCAATTGCCGTGCCGTCAGCGTTGATGAATCATCCACCCGTGCGCTCCCGCTGGCGCATCACCAGCCACAGAAAATAGGGACCACCGATCAGGCTGGTCATCAGGCCTACTGGCATTTCTGCCGGAGCGACCAGCGTACGTGCCAGCGTATCGCTCACCAGCAGCAGGCAGGCACCGCCGAGGGCAGAGGCTGGTAACAACCAACGGTGATCGCCCCCAAGCCGCATGCGCACCAGGTGGGGGACCACCAGGCCAATAAAGCCGATCACGCCACTCATCGCTACGGCGGCCCCAATCAGCAGGGCGCTGAGCAATAGCAACTGCAGCTTGGCGCGTTGCACATTGACCCCAAGGTAATGTGCCTCTTCATCGCCCAGCTGTAGCAGATTCAAACGACGAGCCTGTAACAGCGTCAGCAATGCGGCAGGCAGGATCAGCGAAGCGGATACCACCAGGGTGGGCCACTGTGACTGGCTAAGGCTGCCCATCATCCACAGCGAAAACTGACGTAATTGCTGGTCGCTACTGAGGTACGACAGCACGCCAATCGCTGCCATGCACAGCGCATTGATGGCGATACCGGCCAGCAACAGCCGCGACAGGCTGCCGTGTCCGCTGCGGCTGATGCCGTAAATCAGTATTGAAACCAGCAGGCTGCCAAGAAACGCCGCCAGCATATGGCTATACAGAGCGATGAGCGGGGGCAGAGCCAGCGGCATGACGATCACCAGGGCGACGAACAGTGCGCCGCCGCTGCTGATCCCCAACAGGCTGGGATCGGCCAAGGGGTTGCGGAACAATCCCTGCATCACCGCCCCGGAAACCGCCAACGCGCAGCCGATCACTACGGCCAATAGCACGCGTGGCAGGCGAATATTCAGCCAGATATGCCAGGAGGCATCGCTGAAAGGAGCTTGCCACAGGGTGCGAAATGACAGTGTCAACGCCCCAAGGTTAGCGGCCCCAAGCGCCAGGATCGTCAGCAGGATCAGCAGGCTGACGATCGCCAGGCGGGGTGAGGTTCGGCAACGCATTACTTTTGCTCCGCCGCTTTACGCAACAGGCCCAGCGCCTGCGGCGTTTCCAGACCAAAACCGAGCAGTGCCATATCATCAACGATCAGCACGCGGCGATTTTTCCCCGCCGGTGTCAGAGCCATGCCGGGCAACAGCCACAGGTTTTCCTGGCCACCGATGGAGCGAACGCCATCGGTAGTCACCAACAGCAAGTCTGGTTCGCTGGCAATCACGCCCTCTTGCGAGAGCGGGCGGTATCGGCTGAAACCTTGCATCGCGTTTTTCAACCCAGCGGCTCTGATAATGGCATCTGCCGCGGTTTGCTGGCCCGCGGCCATGGGGGTGATACCTCCGTGACTCATCACGAACAGCACTTTCACCGGTAGCGGCGTATTGGCTATCGCTGCCAACTGTTGCTGATAGCGTTCGGCCAACTGCTTGCCTTGGCTACTGCGATTGATGGCATCGGCTATCACGCTGATTTTTTCGGGCACCGCCTGCACGGTGGTATCCCCAGGGATACGCACCACCTTTACGCCACTGTCTTCCAATTGCTTGAGCACCAACGCTGGCTCTGCCAACTCGGTAGTCAGGATCAGGGTGGGTTTCAGCGCCAGAATACCTTCGGCATTCAGCTGGCGCATATAGCCTATGTCGGGCAATTTCTGCACCGCAGCAGGGTGCAAACTGGTACTGTCTCGTGCCACAACTTCATCGCCCGCGCCCAGCGCGAAGGCAATTTCGGTCACGTCACCGCCTATCGAAACAATCCTCTCGGCCGCCACGGCGGCTAATGGAAACGCCAGGGCGATGCACAGCGCCAGGCGACGGGGCAATGAAGCTATCATGCGGCGACTTCCTTCGGTTCAAGTGCAGCAACCTGCTCACGCCACTGGAGCTGCTCCGGTTGGCCTTCGGTACGCTGCCCGTAAAGTTGCGCGATCTGGGTGCCATCGGCAGCAAACAGCTCCAGGCTGGTGACCACGCCATCTTTGGTTGGTTTGCGGGTGATCCAGCTTTCGGCGATCGCCCCTTCAATCAGGTGCAGGGTAAAGTGGCGATTGAAGATGTTGACCCAGCCGTCCTGCGGCATCAGGCGCTCAATCTGGCCGGTAAAGATTTGCACACAGCCCCGGTTGCCGACGAAGATCATGATTTCGTTCTGCGCAGACTTGGCGGCTTCCAGGAGCGCCGTCAGCGCGCTGTTGTCCACACGATAGGCCAGATCGTTACCCACGGCGCGGAAGGCCTGTTGGCGGGTAAGATTATTGCGGCTCAGCAGTTGGAAGAACTGGTGGACGTCGGTCATGGCTCGCCAGTCGGCATCGATTTTGGCGGCATCTGGCGCGCTGTTGCTCTCTTTAATTTCGGCCGGTTGCAGCTCCAGTGTCGGGTTTTCCGCACTTTGATGGCGCTCGACCAGGGCGAACCAGGCGGCGAGATCGGTTTCGTCTGTGGTGTAGACCTTATGCAGCGCGTCGCCTTGATGATCAAAGAACTGAATGCTGTGGCGCACGCCACGCTTGTTGGTTTCACTCAGGGCAAAAACGCTGGCCCAGTGGTTGAGGAACAGGCGCAGATCCAGCTCGCGCGGATTGAGGATCAGCCCGGCATGGCCATTGAGGTGCTGATTCTGATAACGTCCAACCTGCTCGTGTACCGCATAGCTGTTACGCGTGATGGATTTGGTGACGCCAACCTGTTCCAGTTCGGTCAGCAGCGTACGGGCATCGGCCTGCAGGCGACGAGCATCGTGGCCGACGCGGGCGTGGGTCAGTTCGCCTTCGCTGATACCCAACAGCTCGGCCAGATCGCGGGCATATTTACCTGGGTGATCAATTTTCGCCTGCTCATAACGTTGGTATAGGGTCTCGCTCATTAATTTGATTCCTGTGTTAGTGGGTGAGGAGCGGGCAAAAACGGTCTGCCCGCTGTGGTTCAAAGGGTTACCACTGATAGCTGACCAGCAGTTTGGCGTTACGACCATCCTGCGGAATGCCCTGTGGTGAGTAATATTCTTTATCGAAGGCGTTCCCCAGTACCACGGTAGTGGTGACGCCCTGCAGGTCTTCGCGGCCTTTATAGCTTAGGTAGAAATCGTTCACGCCATAACCGGCTTGCTTGGTGTAGCCGGTAGCCACGTGGTGGGCACTCTGGGCAAAGGTTCCAACCCAGCCGGTGGATAAACCGGTCTCGGCAATAGGAATATCCAACACGCTGGTGACCGTATCCGGGTTGATACTGGAGAGCCAGTCACCCGTCGCTTCATCTTTACCACGTGTGCGGTTGTAGGCCAGATCCAAACCGAACCACCGGGTTTTATAGTTCAGCGAGGCATCCCATCCCCAAATCTTGGCGCGATCGATGTTGGTTGAGAAGGTGGTACAGCTGATGCAGTACATACCGCGTGGGCCACGGCCTAACTCCATGGTGACACCGGTAGTAATATAATCTCTGGCTTTGGTATCGAAGTAGCTGGCCTTGAATTGCAGGCTGTCATCGGCCATTAACAGATCGTCAAAGCGCAAGCCGAAGCCGTATTCCTGCGTGGCGTTGGTTTCCGGCTTCAGATTCGGGTTAGGCACCCAATAGTTGGTGATGGTGGTCGGGCCCATCGGGATCGAGAAGTGCTTGGAGTCGTTGTACATCTCGCCCATGGTTGGTGCGCGGAACGCCTGAGCATAGGAGGCGAACATCATCAGCCAATCGGTAGGGGTAACGCTCATCGCACCACGGGATGACCACTTGTTGGCATTGACGTCGTCATAACCGTCGCTAGAGCCTTTGTAGTTGTCATAACGCGTCCCGGCCAGGAAAGAGACGGGCAGGTCACGCAGAGTGATCTCATCCTGCAACCAGCCGGAAGCGAAGTTGATTTTGGCCTGCGGGAAGCTCTCTGTTGCCCCCCCCGGCGTCTGTTCCTGTCGGTAGGCTTCGCTACCATAGGTAAACAGGTGCGAAGCGAAGCTGTCAGCAAACAGGCGGGTACGGTTTTCCAGCTTGCCACCTTTGGTAGTTTGTTTGCGAGCTTCATCCGTGCTGCCGTCGGTATGCGCATTGATCTCTACTTCGGAGTAATAGAGCTTGGCATCGGCATCCAGCCAATCCTGGCCTGTGGGCTTGAGCTTATAGCCGAGCTGTGCGTCACGCTGAATTGTAGAACGGTCAGTTAACACATTGCTGCTGGAAACATCAGGCGTTTGCGGGTTCTTAGGTTCTTGCGCCCGGTTGTTGTAATAACGCAGATTACCGCTCAGGGACTGGTTGTCATCGATGGCCCAGGTGCCTTTGGCCAGAACGTTGCTGATGGTCTCGTCGTTCGGTGCATTAAAGCCATCGCCCTGGCGAATATCACCGATATCGCGGGTGCCGAAAGAGATCAGACCATCGAGATCGTCAGTTTTACCGTAAGCGCTGGCGCCCATGCCCAGGCTATGATCGCCGGTAGCCGCTGTGCCGAACACGCGGTAGCCGGTGTTATGGCCGGGCAACAGCAGATCGGCGGCATCCACCGTTTCATAGGAGATAACCCCACCTAATGCGCCACTGCCGTACAACAGTGCCGATGGGCCACGCACTACTTCAATCCGTTTTACCAAGCCAGGATCCAGGAAGGTGCCATTGATATGGCCGGTATCGGTTCCCTGACGAATACCATCAACCAGGATCAATACGCCACGGCGATCGTAACCCCGCATCATAATGTCTTGCCCATTGCTCCGGCCAGTACCGGTTACGGTAACCCCAGGCACATGACGCAGCATATCGCCGGCGGTGGTGGCGGTTTGGCTCTGAGGGCTGTTGCCGTCGATCACCGTCACCATCATCGGCGCTTCAAAACTGCTGCGCTGATTACCGGTGGCGACCACGGTCATGGTCTCATCTTTGTTTTTTTCTTGTGCCTTGGTGGCAGCGGAAACACTGGTGTCGGTCTGGGCAAAAACCACCGTAGGCAAAGCGCAGGCAATGGCCAGGCTTAATGCGGATAAACGCAGCCGGGAGGCAAAAATGGCAGGCATGTGGCAACTCTCCGTATGTTTTAAACATATCAATAGATTTGCTGGCTGCCTGGATCGCAAGATCGGGGTGGCTGGCGTTAAAAGGAACTAAGACGTTATTTGGTTAAGATCAATTTTCCCGCTTTGGTTTGGCGAAGTTGATAGCGTTGCCCTTGATGGATGATCACCGCCAGCCCATCGGTGCCCAGCAGCTCGGCACTGTCGAAGCAGGGCGGTAAAGCGGCAGGAGCACTGCCGTCAGGAGTCACCAAAGCGTTGTTGGACTGTTGGCAATTATTGAGATTGTCCATAAATTCAACCGGTAAATGGTAATTAATATCAAATTGATAATCATTATCATGTGAACGAAAGGTTACATCAAGGGAAATTTTCTTACCGATGGAACCTTTTTGTCGTCATGCTTACCGGGGCTAGATTGATTGCGATCAATTTGCTGATAAAACGGCTATTTCAACAAAGTTTCGATACGGCTGAACAGGCGCTCAGGTTTGGTGATGGGGGCAAAGCGTGTGATGCGCTCGCCATCGGCGGTGAGCAGGAATTTGGTGAAGTTCCACTTGATACGTTGGCTGCCTAACAGACCGGGGGCGCGGCGCTTTAACTCGCTGAACAGGGGATGCGCCTGCGCGCCATTGACGTCGATCTTGCTGAACAGCGGAAAGCTGACGCCATAGTTGAGGGTGCAGAAGTTGGCAATCTCCAGCGGATTGCCCGGCTCTTGTCCGCCAAACTGATTGCAGGGGAAGCCCAGCACCATCAACCCGCGTGAGCGATAATACTGCCACAGCTTTTCCAAGCCCGCATACTGCGGGGTAAAGCCACACTTGCTGGCGGTATTGACCACCAGGTAGGCTCGCGCCGGGAAGTCGGCCAGCGTTTTATGTTCCCCTTGCAGGGTGATACAGGGAATGGACAGCAGTGAATGGTTCACGGAAGAGGGCTCCAGATCGGTTTAGTTCAGATGTTTGGCAAGTATAGCGGAATGACGTAAGAATACTTCGTAGAATATGGCATCAATAACCTGATTTAGGTGATGAAGATCCGGTAATGCAGTGTTTAAGATCCCCACTTACTCGTAGGAAAACAATGATTAAATTAAAGCCAGCATCATATGCAAATGCCATTTTATATTTAAAATGTTTAATTGAGTGAGTAATCATAGGTGTTCAGCTTTTATTTTACAGGCATTGACGCTTGGGTTTTTGAATGTGTAATATTATTTTTTTGTGGTATCTACGTAAATAGGGAAAGTATGAGCTAATTGTTACATAGGGAGATGATATGAATGTGTTAATTGTTATTTTTCTAATATTATCAGTGTGTTGCCACTTCTTTGTGGGGGTGGGAGTATTTCCAGACGTTAAGAGGAATACAATGGCACTTGCCTCTTTGATGCTTTTGTTTGCAGGGGTATCTAGTGGCTATAAGATTTTCACTGCAAATTTTTGCATTATTCTCATGCTATTGGCTTGTGTAATACGGTGGGTTAAAGGAAAGAAACGTCTAAAAGAAATAGATAACATAGGTATGTTGTACGTAACGCTTTCTTTCATCCCTTTTTTGGTTTTTATGATTGAGTGGATGAATTATTGAGTTTTCAATCCCATCACGAAAGTGATACTGCGTGAACGGATAAATGAGAGCCAGCAGGCCAAAAGCATGCTGGCTAAAATAATCAGAAACGGGTATCCACCGCATCGGCCAGCATAGCCAGCAACTGCTCGCTGTCCGACCAGCTCAGGCAAGGGTCGGTAATGGATTGGCCGTAGGTTAGCGATTGGCCAGCCACGATTTTTTGCGTGCCTTCCACCAGGAAGCTTTCAGCCATCACGCCAGCGACGGCCACTGAGCCTGCGCGGATCTGTTGGCAGACGTTTTCCGCCACTTCCAACTGGCGGCGATGCAATTTCTGGCAGTTGCCGTGGCTGAAGTCGATCACCAGCTGTTCAGGTAAATCGAACTCGCGCAGGCTATCACAGGCGGCTACCACATCGGTCGCGTGATAGTTTGGCGTCTTGCCGCCGCGCATGATGATATGGCCATAAGGATTACCGCTGGTCTGGTAAATGGTCATCTGGCCGGTTTTGTCTGGCGACAGGAACATATGACCGGCGCGCGCGGCACGGATGGCATCAATGGCGATGCGGGTATTGCCGTCGGTGCCATTTTTGAAACCGACCGGGCAAGAGAGCGCAGAGGCCATTTCACGGTGGATCTGGCTTTCGGTGGTGCGAGCGCCAATCGCGCCCCAGCTGATCAGGTCGGCAATATACTGGCCGATCACCATATCCAGAAACTCGGTCGCCGTTGGCAGGCCAAGCTGGTTTACTGACAATAGCAGCTTGCGCGCCATCTCAATACCACGGTTGACCTGATAGCTGCCGTCCAGATCGGGATCGGAAATCAAGCCTTTCCAGCCCACTACGGTGCGCGGTTTTTCAAAATAGGTGCGCATCACGATTTCCAGGCGATCCTGATAGCGCTCGCGCAGTACGTTAAGACGGGTGGCATAGTCCATTGCCGCATCCAGATCGTGAATGGAGCAGGGGCCAATCACCACCAACAGGCGCTTGTCTTCGCCAGTGAGGATTTTTTCAATACGTTTACGTGACGCTGTCACGTTATCGGCTACCGATGCTGAGATCGGCAACTTTTCTGCCAACGCCTGAGGCGTGACCAAGCTGTCGATGCGCGCGGTCCGCAGTTCATCTGTTTTGTGCATGATTGTCTCTAAAACTGTTCTTCGCGACGGCAGGAATACCGGGAAGTGATGGCGATCACAATAACGCAAAAACGGCTGATTTCAACCGTAGAGATTGTGATCGGCTGATTAAAACCGGTAAAAAAGCACAAAAGAGGGGGGATGGACGACTATCCGGCCAGCCCCTACTATCAGAACATTCGCCGGCTCATACCGAGGATATCGAGGATCTTGGTGGAGATTTCCTCCACCGAATAGTTGGTGGTATTGAGGTAGCGGATCTGGTTTTTGCGAAACAGTGCTTCCACTTCGGCAACTTCCATCCTGCATTGGCGCGGGGAAGAGTAGCGGCTGTTTTCGCGGCGTTCTTCGCGGATCGCCGTTAACCGCTCTGGGTTAATGGTCAACCCAAATAATTTATGTTGAAACGGCTTTAGCGCGGCAGGTAGCTGCAAATTGTCCATATCATCGGCCGTAAACGGATAGTTGGCCGCGCGGATACCAAATTGCATCGCCAGATACAGGCTGGTAGGGGTTTTACCGCAGCGGGATACGCCGAGCAGGATCACCTGCGCCTGATCGAGATTGCGCAGCGATATGCCGTCATCATGGGCCAGGGTGTATTCAATGGCCGCGATCCGGGCGTCATACTTGCCCAGATTGTTTTCCGTCAGCCCGTGGGTGCGATTAGGGACCGGCGTTGGATCCACCGCTAATTCTCCCTGTAGCGGGCCAACCAGGGCTTGCACGATATCCTGGCAGAATCCTTCACTTTGGGTGATCACCTGGCGAACCTCCGGCGA
This sequence comes from Serratia sp. JSRIV004, assembly GCF_019968705.1. NCBI lineage: Bacteria > Pseudomonadati > Pseudomonadota > Gammaproteobacteria > Enterobacterales > Yersiniaceae > Serratia > Serratia sp. JSRIV004. Next base: position 2,839,564 of record NZ_CP074140.1, read on the forward strand.
GATAATCGAATAGAACACCAGTGGGCGCACACCGGTTTGTTGGTAAATATCATTGATCTGCTGGCATACGCCCCGCGCACGTGCTTCGGTTTCCACAAAGGGCAGAGTGAAAGTGGTGGCCTTGACGGGAAACTGTGACAGCACCGCATGCCCCAATACTTCGGCGGTAATGGCCGTGCCATCCGAGATATAAAAAACGCTTCTTTCCACCCATAACTCCTTAATGCCTGAAACGACTGATAGCAACATCATGGTCTGCATACCCACATACGGTAAAGAGGAGGACAGAAATTTTGTGACGCTGGGGATCATTCGCGGCAATTGAATATATTTAATAAAACTATATTTCATTTTTAATAAAATGAATGGTGCTATTTTAACTACCTGCTCCGACGCAAATTGGTGCTATTTTCGTCAAATCAATCACTAAAATTACGGGTATTTAAGCAAAAGTTTAAATAATACATAATTTGTTGAATTGTAAGCTTTTAGCCAGTTAGGGAACGATCCCTAATAAAATTGTGCTCGCTGGAATTCTCTTAATTGCTATTTTCTTCATTGGCTTGATCGATTCACCTGTCTATTGTCTATGGATCATTGTGCTAGTGTGGGTGGGTGCCGTTTTTGCGGTACCCGTCAAAAATCCGTCAATACCCTACTGATAGCAATAAGGATTGTCTCGATGTCTAACAATGGCCCAGACTTGCGTAATGTGCTTTGGTACAACCAGCTTGGCATGCACGACGTTGACCGTGTCGGTGGCAAAAATGCCTCCCTCGGTGAAATGATCACCAATCTCTCCGATTTGGGCGTGGCCGTACCCAACGGTTTCGCCACCACCGCCCAGGCATTTAACGATTTTCTTGAGCAAAGTGGGGTTAACCAGCGCATTTATCAGCTGCTGGATCAGACTGACGTGGACGATATTGCTCAACTGTCCAAGGCCGGTGCGCAAATTCGCCAATGGGTGATCGATACGCCTTTCCACGCGGAATTTGAACGTGAAATTACCCTGGCGTACCAACAACTGTCCGAGGGCGAAAGCGAAGCCTCCTTTGCCGTGCGTTCTTCCGCCACGGCCGAAGATATGCCAGACGCCTCGTTTGCTGGCCAGCAGGAAACCTTCCTCAACGTGCAGGGCATTGATGCGGTGATGGTGGCGATCAAACACGTCTTCGCCTCTCTGTTTAACGACCGGGCCATCTCTTACCGTGTGCATCAGGGTTACGATCACCGTGGCGTGGCGCTTTCCGCCGGTGTGCAGCGCATGGTGCGCTCCGACCTGGCTTCCTCTGGGGTCATGTTTACCATTGATACCGAGTCCGGCTTTGATCAGGTGGTATTTATTACCTCGGCGTTCGGCCTGGGGGAAATGGTGGTGCAAGGGGCGGTCAACCCGGATGAGTTTTATGTCCATAAACCGACGCTGCTGAAGGGCAAACCGGCCATTGTGCGCCGCAACCTTGGCTCGAAAAAAATCCGCATGGTGTACGCACCTTCACAGGATCACGGCAAACAGGTCCGTATCGAAGATGTGCCAGAAGAGCAACGCAATCGTTTCTCTTTGACCGATGATGAAGTCCAGGCACTGGCACATCAGGCGTTGTTGATCGAAAAACACTATGGCCGCCCGATGGATATCGAGTGGGCCAAAGACGGCCACACCGGCAAGCTGCTGATAGTCCAGGCGCGGCCAGAAACCGTGCGCTCCAATGAGCAGGTGATGGAACGCTACCAACTGAACGGTAACAGCACCGTGCTGGTGGAAGGGCGAGCCATTGGCCATCGCATTGGGGCAGGCCCGGTGAAGGTCATCCACAATATCAGCGAAATGGATCGTATCGAGCCGGGCGACGTATTGGTCACCGACATGACTGACCCGGATTGGGAACCGATCATGAAGAAGGCGGCAGCGATCGTAACCAACCGTGGTGGACGTACCTGCCATGCAGCGATCATTGCACGTGAACTGGGGATCCCTGCCGTTGTAGGCTGTGGCCACGCAACGGACCTGCTGAAAGAAGGGCAGAAAGTCACCGTCTCCTGCGCCGAAGGCGACACCGGCTTTGTCTACAGCGACATGCTGGAGTTCAGCGTACAAAGCTCGGAAGTCACTGAACTGCCGGAACTTCCGTTGAAGATTATGATGAACGTCGGAAACCCTGACCGTGCGTTCGACTTCGCTCGCTTGCCAAATGAAGGCGTAGGGCTGGCCCGGTTGGAGTTTATTATCAACCGCATGATCGGCGTACACCCGCGTGCCCTGTTGGAGTTCGACCAGCAAACTCCAGAGCTGCAGGCAGAAATCAAGACGCTGATGTTGGGCTATGACGATCCGGTCGAGTTCTATGTCGGTCGTTTGACCGAAGGGATCGCCACGTTGGGCGCGGCATTCTGGCCGAAGCGCGTGATCGTGCGCCTTTCCGATTTTAAATCTAACGAATACGCCAACCTGGTCGGCGGCGAGAAATATGAGCCGCACGAAGAAAACCCGATGTTAGGTTTCCGTGGCGCGGGTCGTTACGTGGCTGACAGCTTCCGCGACTGCTTCGCCATGGAATGTGCCGCGATGAAGCGAGTACGCAATGAGATGGGCCTGACCAACGTTGAGGTAATGGTGCCGTTTGTGCGTACCGTGGCTCAGGCGGAAGCCGTGGTGGCAGAGCTGGGGCGTCAAGGGTTGAAGCGCGGCGAGAACGGGCTGAAAGTGATCATGATGTGTGAGATCCCTTCCAACGCCTTGCTGGCCGATCAGTTCCTTGAGCACTTTGATGGCTTCTCTATCGGTTCCAACGATATGACGCAGCTTACGCTGGGGCTGGATCGCGATTCCGGAGTGGTCTCTGAGCTGTTTGACGAGCGCAATGAGGCGGTCAAGGCGCTGCTTTCCATGGCGATCCAGGCGGCCAAGCGTCATGGCAAATATGTCGGCATCTGTGGACAAGGCCCGTCAGACCATGCGGACTTTGCCGAGTGGCTGATGGATCAGGGGATTGATAGCCTGTCGCTTAACCCGGATACCGTGGTGCAGACCTGGGTTAATTTGTCACAAAGAAAGTAAACCTGAATAACAACGTCTATTGAAAACATAAAACCGCCGGTTAAACCTGGCGGTTTTTTTATATTGGCGGGTTATTTTGCACAAAAAAAAGCCCATCAAAAGACGGGCAAAGACTACACACAGCAATTCAGTGATTCGGAGTAACTCTGTTAGATGACTTGACTGGCAAACAATGCATGGAAAGCAATGCTTTTCAGCAAGATAGAGTTTCATACTAGGCAGTTATCTGGCGCGCGTCATTAAGAATCGTCCCAATAAAACAGCCTGGATTGTATTGGCGCATTGCAAGAACAGGTATTTGATTGGTATCTATTTTGCACCAGGTGAGTCAGCAGAATAATTATCGGGAACGATGCGGTGGGGAATGGGAATATTTGGATTTATCGCCTGCCCAATGAATGAGCAGGCGATGTAGGGATCACAACTGTTCTAAATCTTTAGCGACTTCTTCCAGATCGGCGGTGGGCTCTGGAGCTTCGTTCACCCAGGCGCTAACCAACCGATAAGAGACCGCCAACACGACTGGGCCGATAAACAGACCAATCATCCCGAAGGCCAGCAGGCCACCGATAACGCCTGACAGGATCAGAATCAACGGCAGGTCGGCACCCATGCGGATTAGCGCCGGGCGCAGGAAGTTATCCAGAGTTCCGACCACACAGCTCCACACCAATAGCACGGTGCCCCAGGTGGTATCACCGGTCCAGTAAAGCCAGATAATGGCCGGGACCAAGACCAGCAATGGCCCCAGTTGAGCGAGGCAAAAGACGAACATCACTACGGTCAGCAAGGTGGCCGCCGGAATGCCGGAAACGGCCAGCCCAATACCGCCCAGGATCGACTGCACCAATGCGGTCACCACCACGCCTAATGCGACTGCACGGATCGCTTGCCCGGCCAGTAACACGGCCGCGTCGCCCCTAGTGGAAGCAAGGCGTACGGCAAAATGGCGGATCGCCATGCCAACCTGCTCACCGCGGGCGTACAGCAAGGCGCTGAACAGTAACATTAGCGAACAGTGGATCAGGAAACGGCCAATATGTGCTGCCTGGGTGACAAACCAGGTGGCGGTCTGGCCAAAGTAAGGTTGAATTTTGGCCACCAGAGCGTTACCACCGGTGTTCACCAACAGATGATAGCTGTTATAGACTTTGTGCCCGATCACTGGAATGGAACGCAGCCACTCCAACTGTGGAACGTGGAGCTGGCCCGGCGAGTTCACCCAGGCTACGATTGGCGCGCTGTTGTCCACCACGCTGCTGATCAATAGGGCAATAGGCAGCACAAACAGTAAGAGCAGCAGGATGGTCATCACCAGCACGGCTAGCGACCGGCGGCCCCAAAGTAGGCTCTGTAGTTTAATCAATACCGGCCAGGTGGCGATCACCACCATCGATGCCCAGGCAAATCCCAGAATAAAGGGTTGAATGACCCAAAAACTGGCGACGATCATAATGGCGATAAACAGCACACCAAAAATTATCGTCGGTAAATCGTAGCGGCGTTGCGGTTGTGTCATGAATGCGTTTTCATCCTAGTGAGTTAATTCCTTGGTACCCTTTTATCATGGAGCATTTTTGGCAACTTTCACAGTCAGCAGCACATTTTGCCGTGGAACGTCATCAGCGGTACCGCCTTTCACTATTAAGCGCAGTGGAATAACCGCCAGATTTTCTTCTGCCGAAAGCGCAGCCATCGGTTGCGCTATCATTTTCCCCGCCAAATAATGCCAAATTCAGGATGTACAAGCGGCAAAACACCCGCCATTATGAGGTAGATAGCGATGATGCAGGGGCGGGTAACGGCCCTTGCGGTTATCGTGATAATAAAAGACAGGGGAGGGTCAGTTCCGGGCCCGGTTAAGCAATGAAGAGCAGACAGAGTCAAACAAGCGAATGATCCCACAAATTTCTCAGGCATCCGGCCTCGTTCAACGGGTGCTGGACTTTTTGGCCGCGTTAAAACAGAGCGGATTCAACGGCGATACCGCCACTAGCTATGCCGATCGGTTGACGATGGCGACGGATAACAGCATTTACCAGCTGTTGCCCGATGCGGTGGTGTTTCCTCGCTCAACCGCCGATGTGGCGCTTATCGCCCGGCTGGCCGACGAGGAGCGCTTCAAGGCGCTCACCTTCAGCCCGCGCGGTGGTGGCACCGGCACCAATGGGCAGGCACTTAACACCGGCATTGTGGTTGATATGTCGCGCTACATGAACCGCATTCTGGACATCAACGTCGAGCAAGGTTGGGTGCGGGTAGAGGCCGGAGTGATTAAAGACCAGCTTAACCAGTATCTGCGGCCGTTCGGCTATTTCTTCTCGCCGGAGCTTTCTACCAGCAACCGCGCCACCCTAGGTGGCATGATCAATACCGACGCGTCTGGCCAGGGCTCGCTTGTGTACGGCAAAACCTCAGACCACGTGCTGGGGCTGCGGGCGGTGTTGCTGGGGGGCGAAATGATCGACACTCGCGCCATGCCAACGCCGCTGGCGGAAACGATTGCCCAGGAAGATACGCCAGAGGGGCGGATCTACCACACCGTGCTGAACCGTTGTCGCGAGCAACGCGCACTGATCCTGGAAAAATTCCCCAAGCTTAACCGCTTCCTAACCGGCTACGATCTGCGCCACGTGCTGAGCGACGATCTGCAAACCTTCGATCTGACCCGCATTCTTACCGGTGCCGAAGGAACCTTGGCCTTTATCACCGAAGCGCGGCTGGATATCACACCGCTGCCGAAGGTGCGGCGGCTGGTAAACGTCAAATATGACTCTTTCGATTCGGCCCTGCGCAATGCGCCCTTTATGGTGGAAGCCAAGGCGCTGTCGGTGGAAACCATCGACTCTAAAGTGCTGAATCTGGCCCGCGAAGATATCGTCTGGCACTCGGTCAGCGAACTGATCACCAACGTGCCCGATAAAGAGATGCTCGGGTTGAACATCGTTGAGTTTGCCGGTGACGATAAGGAACTGATCGACGGCCAGATGGAAGCGTTGTGCGAGCGTCTGGACGATCTGATCTCCGAGCAACAGGCTGGGGTGATCGGCTATCAGATTTGCGGCGATTTGACCGGCATTGAGCGTATCTACAATATGCGCAAAAAAGCGGTTGGGTTGCTGGGTAACGCCAAAGGGCAGGCCAAACCCATCCCGTTTGCCGAAGATACCTGCGTGCCGCCGCAGCATCTGGCCGACTATATCACCGAGTTCCGCCAACTGTTGGATAGCCATAACCTGAGCTACGGTATGTTCGGCCACGTTGATGCTGGTGTGCTGCATGTGCGCCCGGCCTTAGATATGTGCGATCCCCAGCAAGAAGTGCTGATGAAGCAAATATCTGACCAGGTGGTGGCGTTAACCGCCAAGTATGGCGGCCTGTTGTGGGGAGAACACGGGAAGGGCTTCCGGGCGGAGTATAGCCCGGCGTTCTTCGGCGAGGAGCTCTATGAAGAACTGCGCCGCATCAAGGCCGCGTTTGACCCGCTCAATCGCCTCAATCCGGGGAAAATCTGCCCGCCGCTGGGCGTAGATGCCGTTATGATGAAAGTCGATGCGGTGAAACGTGGCACGTTGGATCGCCGCATCCCCATCGATGTCCGCACTTCGTTCCGTGGCGCGATGGAGTGTAACGGCAACGGACTGTGCTTTAACTTTGATGTCCACAGCCCGATGTGCCCATCGATGAAGATCACCGCGAATCGGATCCACTCGCCGAAAGGCCGAGCGGCCCTGGTTCGCGAATGGTTACGCTTATTGGCAGAGCAGGGCGTGGACCCCGTCGCACTGGAAAAGCAGTTGCCGCAGCAGCGCCTCAGCTTCCGCACGCTGGTTGAGAAAACCCGTAATAGCTGGCATGCAGGCAAGGGCGAATATGACTTCTCCCATGAAGTCAAAGAAGCGATGTCTGGCTGCCTGGCCTGTAAAGCCTGTTCGACCCAGTGCCCGATCAAGATCGACGTGCCGGGCTTCCGTTCGCGCTTCCTGCAGCTTTATCACACCCGTTATCTGCGCCCAATGCGTGACTACGTGGTCGCTGGCGTTGAGAGCTATACCCCGTTGATGGCCAAAGCGCCAAAGGTGTTCAACTTCTTCTTCAAGCAGCCATGGGTGCGCGAACTGAGCCGCAGCAGCATCGGTATGGTGGATTTACCGCTGCTATCGAGCCCAACGTTACGCCAACAACTGTCGGGCCATAGCGCGTTCAGCATGACGCTTGAACAGTTGGAAGCATTGAGCGAAAGCCAGCGCGAACAGCATGTGCTGGTGGTGCAGGATCCGTTTACCAGCTATTACGATGCCCAGGTTGTGGCAGACTTTGTACGGCTGGTGGAAAAGCTGGGCTACAAGCCGGTGCTGTTGCCATTCTCACCGAACGGCAAGGCACAGCATATCAAAGGGTTCCTGACACGCTTTGCCAAAACGGCGCGCAAGACAGCGGACTTTCTTAACCGGGTAGCCAAACTGGGGATGCCGATGGTGGGTGTCGATCCGGCGTTGGTGCTGTGTTATCGCGACGAGTATCAAGAAATTCTCGGGGCCGAGCGGGGTAATTTCCAGGTGCAACTGGTTCATGAGTGGTTGCAACAGTTGCTGGCAGAACGAGCAGAACAGCCTGCGACCGGTGAAGCCTGGTATCTGTTTGGCCACTGTACCGAAACTACCGCATTACCGGCGAGTACCCAGCAGTGGGCCGCCATCTTTGCCCGTTTTGGCGCCAAGTTGGAAAACGTCAGCGTGGGTTGCTGTGGCATGGCGGGCACTTACGGTCACGAAGCCAAGAATCTGCAAAATTCCCTGGGGATTTATGAGCTATCATGGCATCAGGCGCTACAGCGTTTGCCAAGGCAACGCTGTCTGGCGACCGGTTATTCTTGCCGCAGCCAGGTAAAACGCATTGAAGGCAATGGCGTGCGGCATCCATTACAGGCACTTCTGGAGATGATTGCGTGAAGCTGTGGAAACGTGAAACAACGCTGGAACAACTCAACCAAAGCGGTGAAGGATGCATGGTGGCCCATGTGGGCATTCAGTTTACCCGCTTGGAAGATGACTATTTAGAGGCGGTGATGCCCGTCGATCACCGCACTACCCAGCCGTTTGGCCTGTTACACGGTGGGGCTTCGGTGGTGCTGGCCGAGTCGATGGGCTCAATGGCGGGGTATCTGTGCACCGAAGGGGAACAAAAGGTGGTGGGGTTAGAGATTAACGCCAACCACCTGCGCGCGGTATTTAAAGGGCAGGTGCGCGGGGTTTGTCGTGCATTGCACGCCGGCCGCCGCAATCAGGTCTGGCAGATTGAGATCTTCGACGATCGCGATCGCCTCTGCTGTACCTCACGGCTGACCACGGCAGTATTAGAGTAACACCAACCCCGCAGGTTTTCGCCTGCGGGGTAAACGTTACAGCTGGAACGGCACCCGTTTCACAAAATCCTTCTGAAAAGCGGTAGCCTTGTCCCAGCCGCCTTCCATCGAATATTTCTGGCAAATCAGCGTTAGCGTATGCCGGGCAAAATGATAGCACTGCACGCGGAACAGCTGACAACGCTGTGGGTTGTTGATCTCGACAATCAGCCGGTTATGCAGTTTGCTCAGCGCATGCAGGTAGCTCTCGTCATCGCCATTTTCCAGGCATAAATTCGCCATGCCAAGGCTGACACCGTTGTAACGCTTCAGATGATTGATGTTGCATTCAGGCCGCTGTAGCGCCGCTTCCGCCATATAGAAATCCACCGTGGCATCACGGATGTTGAACTTGTATTCATCAATTTTGCTCAGCAGCCACGCATTCATCGAGATAGCCATAGGTCCACGCTCAATTAAAGCTTAATGATAATCATTATCATATTTGTAGCTGTGGCGATGATCAATGCTCCCCGCAGATTTTTTTCTGTGGTCGGTCTTTTGACCGCCACGGGCTAAAAACACGCGAGCGACTAGACTTAAAGCAGGGAAAGGCATTTTTCAGACAGACAAAATGCAGAAATAGGTATTTTCTATGAATGTTTAAAACAGACGACTTATCCGGCGCTATAACCTTGTCGGAACAGCGGGATAAGCCGTACGAGATATGATGAATTGCTATGAATTCAGAGGGATAAAAATTATCCCCATATCTATTTTGCTTGGATACGCCATCGATTTATCGTGTTGCCGAGCGTAAATCCGGGCGTTTGGTAAATACCCCCGCAAAACAAAAAGTTGAAGTGATAATCATTATCACTAACATGGGCGGTAAGCCAGATCGGCTGTAGTAAACACGAATGTGAGGTAGGCCATATGCATACGGAAGATGTTGGTACTTTTTCTTTGGCAGACAACGTCTGGCAAGGCATTTCGCTGAGCGACAGCGCGGTGAAGCAGATAATCAGACTCATGCAGCAGGATGCTCAGGTGAAAGGGCTGCAACTCGGCGTCAAACAATCCGGCTGTGCGGGCTTTGCCTACGTACTGGATTTGACCCGCGAACCGGCCAGCGACGATCTGTTGTTCGAACGTGACGGGGCCAAGCTGTTCGTGCCGCTCAAAGCGATGCCGTTTATCGATGGCACCACGGTAGATTTTGTTCGGGAAGGGCTGAATCAGATGTTCAAATTTAATAACCCTAAAGCTCAGAACGCCTGCGGGTGCGGTGAGAGCTTTGGCGTTTAAGCGATGCAATCAACATGACACGAAGCAACGTAGAAACAGCGAAAGATGTACCGGCTTGGGTCAGCGAAGGTCGCTATAAGGAAGGATTCTTTACCCAACTGGCCACCGATGAGTTGGCCAAAGGTATCAACGAAGAGGTGGTACGCGCCATCTCTGCCAAGCGTAACGAACCCGAGTGGATGCTGGAATTCCGCCTGGAGGCTTACCGTGCCTGGCTGCAAATGGAAGAACCACACTGGCTGAAAGCCAACTATGACAAGCTTAACTATCAGGATTACAGCTACTATTCAGCGCCGTCCTGCGGTAGCTGTGATGACTCCTGCGGTTCTCAGCCTGGGGCGGAGCAGCAGCCTGGTGCCAGTTCGGAGAACGGCTACCTGACCAGCGAGGTTGAACTGGCGTTTAATCAGTTGGGTGTACCTGTGCGTGAAGGTAGTGAAGTGGCGGTAGATGCCATTTTCGACTCGGTTTCTGTCGCGACCACCTACCGTGAAAAGCTGGCAGAGAGTGGGGTGATCTTCTGCTCGTTCGGTGAGGCCATTCACGACCATCCAGACTTGGTACGTAAATATCTGGGCCGAGTGGTGCCGCATAACGACAACTTCTTTGCCGCACTTAACGCAGCAGTGGCTTCTGACGGCACCTTTGTCTACGTGCCGAAGGGCGTACGCTGCCCAATGGAGCTTTCCACCTATTTCCGTATTAACGCCGCGAAAACCGGCCAGTTTGAACGCACCATCCTGATTGCCGATGAAGGCAGCTATGTCAGCTACATCGAAGGCTGCTCAGCGCCGGTACGCGACAGCTATCAGCTGCACGCGGCGGTGGTTGAAGTGATCCTGCATAAAGACGCCGAAGTGAAGTATTCCACGGTGCAAAACTGGTTCTCCGGCGGCGGCGAAAGCAAGGGCGGTATTCTCAACTTCGTCACCAAGCGGGCGCTGTGTGAAGGCTCAGGGTCCAAAATGTCCTGGACACAGTCTGAAACCGGCTCGGCAATCACCTGGAAATACCCAAGCGTGATCTTGCAGGGCGACAACTCGATCGGTGAGTTTTTCTCGGTGGCGCTGACCAGCGGCTACCAACAGGCGGATACCGGCACCAAGATGATCCACATTGGTAAAAACACCAAGTCGACCATTATTGCCAAAGGGATCTCCGCCGGACACAGCCAAAATACCTATCGTGGGCTGGTGAAAATCCTGCCTGGGGCGGAAAACGCCCGTAACTTTACCCAGTGCGATTCAATGCTGATCGGGCCCAACAGCGGGGCACATACCTTCCCCTATGTGGAAACTCGCAACAACAGCGCCCAGCTTGAGCATGAGGCTACCACCTCGAAAATCGGTGACGACCAACTGTTCTACTGCCTGCAACGGGGCATCAGCGAAGATAATGCCATCTCGATGATCGTCAATGGTTTCTGCAAGGACGTGTTCTCCGAGCTGCCGCTGGAGTTTGCCGTAGAGGCACAGAAGTTACTGGCTATCAGCCTGGAACACAGCGTCGGTTAAGCACCCGTATTTATAGCGCAGCAGCGCGATCAGAGGACACAGCATGTTAAGTATCAAGAATTTGCACGTCAGCGCCGAAGGTAATGAGATCCTCAAGGGGCTGAGCCTGGACATCAAACCGGGCGAAGTGCACGCCATTATGGGACCCAACGGCTCTGGCAAAAGCACGCTTTCCGCCACGCTGGCTGGCCGGGAAGAGTATGAGGTCACCGCAGGGGAAGTGACGTTTAAAGGCAAAGATCTGCTGGAGCTGGCTCCTGAGGATCGGGCCGGTGAGGGCGTATTCCTGGCGTTCCAGTATCCGGTAGAGATCCCCGGCGTCAGCAACCATTTCTTCCTGCAGACCTCGGTGAATGCGGTGCGTAATTACCGTGGCCAAGAGGCGCTGGATCGCTTCGACTTCGCCGACTTTATCGAACAGAAGATCGAGTTGCTGAATATGCCAGCGGATTTGTTGACCCGTTCGGTCAACGTCGGTTTTTCCGGCGGTGAGAAGAAGCGCAACGACATCCTGCAAATGGCGGCGCTGGAGCCGGAGCTGTGCATTCTGGATGAAACGGATTCCGGGCTGGATATCGATGCCCTGAAGATCGTCGCCAACGGCGTCAATTCGCTGCGTGACGGCAAGCGCGCCTTTATTATTGTCACCCACTATCAGCGCATTCTTGATTACATCAAACCGGATTACGTTCACGTGCTTTCCCAGGGGCGCATCGTGAAGTCCGGTGATTTCTCATTGGTGAAACAGTTGGAGGAGCAGGGCTATGGCTGGCTTTCCGACCAACAGTAATTCACGGGCACTACAGCAGATGTACAGCCTGTTCGAAGCCCGCGGCGGCGAGCAGTCTGCGCATGCGTTAGCCCATTGGCAGCAGGTTTTGCGCCAAGGCTGGCCGACTCGCAAGCAGGAAAACTGGAAATATACCCCGCTGGAAGGCTTGTTGGAGCAGCAGTTTCTGGAGCCTGTAGACCACGTGATTAGCGAGGAGCAGCGTGACCAGTTAGCGTTGAAGATTGATGCGTATCGCTTGGTGTTTGTCGATGGGCGCTTATGTCCGCAATTGAGCGATGAGGATCTTGGTGACTACCAGTTGAACAGGGTGACCTATGATGCGCCAATAACGCTGCCAGAACCGATCCAGCCAGAAATTTTTCTGCATTTGACCGAAAGCCTGGCGCAGGAAACCAGTGTGATTAGCCTGGCGGCAGGCAAAGCTCCGGCTAAACCGCTCTATCTGTTGCATCTCAGCACTGGTCGCGAGCAGCCCGGAGAAGTGAATACGCTGCATCACCGGCACCACCTGGAGATTGCAAGTGGTGCACGAGCTTCGGTCATCGAACACTATGCCAGCGTCAGCGCTGCGGCCCACTTCACCGGTGCGCGCCTGACCGTGACGGTGGGTGATAATGCCGAGCTGCATCATTGCAAACTGGCGTTTGAGAGCCAGGCCAGTTATCACTTTGCCCATAACGACCTGCTGGTTGGCCGCGATGCGCGGGTTAAAAGCGACAGCTTCCTGTTGGGAGCGGGGCTGACACGCCACCACACCAGTGCACAGTTAAACGGTGAGGGGAGCAATCTGGTCATCAACAGCCTGGTGCTGCCGGTAGGTAAAGAGGTATGCGATACCCGTACCTATCTGGAACATAACAAAGGCTACTGTGAAAGCCGCCAACTGCACAAAACGGTGGTCAGCGATCGGGCCAAGGCGGTATTTAACGGCATGATCAAGGTCGCGCAGCACGCGATCAAAACCGACGGCCAGATGAACAACCACAATCTGTTGTTGGGCAAGGTGGCGGAGGTAGATACCAAACCGCAGTTGGAAATCTACGCCGATGATGTCAAATGCAGCCACGGTGCCACCGTGGGCCGGATCGATGAAGAACAGCTGTTCTATCTGCAATCGCGCGGTATTGATAAGCACGCGGCGCAGCAGATGATCATCTTTGCCTTTGCCGCTGAACTGACGGAGGGCATTGCCGACCCGGTCATTCGGGAGTTGGTGCTGGCGCGTATCGCCGATCGTTTACCCCAGGAGGCGGCATGAGTTATCCCCTGGAACGGGTACGTAGTGATTTTCCCCTGCTGGCTCGGGAGGTCAATGGGCAACCGTTGGCTTATCTGGACAGTGCTGCCAGCGCGCAGAAACCGCAGAGCGTGATTGACCGCGAACTGGATTTCTACCGTCACGGTTATGCCGCGGTTCACCGCGGCATTCATACGTTGAGCGCCGAAGCTACCCAGCAGATGGAGGGCGTGCGTGAGCAAGTGGCGCGCTTTATCAATGCGGGCTCGGCGGAAGAAATCGTGTTCGTCAAAGGCACCACCGAAGGCATCAATCTGGTGGCTAACAGCTTTGGCCGCCATTTGCTGACGGCGGGCGACAGCATCATCATCACCGAGATGGAGCACCACGCCAACATTGTGCCGTGGCAAATGCTGGCGCAAGAGCGAGGCATCACGCTGCGTATCTGGCCATTGCAGCCAGACGGCACCCTGGATCTGGCGCAACTGCCGGGTCTGATCGATGCCTCCACCAAGCTGTTGGCGATCACCCAGGTATCGAACGTGCTGGGAACCGTCAACCCGCTGAGTGAGATCGTTCCCTTGGCCAAAGCAGCTGGGCTGAAGGTGCTGGTGGACGGGGCTCAGGCGGTGATGCATCAGCGTATCGATGTCCAGGCGCTTGACTGCGATTTCTATGTGTTCTCTGGCCACAAGCTGTACGGGCCTAGCGGTATCGGCATTCTGTATGGCAAGCAGTCGTTGCTGGAACAGATGCCACCATGGGAAGGCGGCGGCGCGATGATCCAACGTGTCAGCCTGACGCAAGGCACTACCTTTGCAGCGCCGCCATGGCGGTTTGAGGCCGGTTCACCTAATACGGCGGGTATGATGGGGCTGGGGGCTGCCATCGACTATGTCGAGGCTCTGGGGTTGGAAAATATCCACGATCACGAGCAATCTCTAATGCGCTACGCATTGGATGGACTGCAGCAGGTGCCAACGCTGAAGATTTATGGCCCTGCGCAGCGTGCCGGCGTGATTGCCTTTAACCTGGGTGAACATCATGCCTACGACGTGGGCAGTTTCCTGGATCAATACGGCATTGCGATCCGCACTGGGCACCACTGCGCCATGCCGCTGATGGAGTTCTACCAGGTACCAAGTATGTGCCGTGCCTCGCTGGCGTTGTACAATACCCGCGAGGAAGTGGATCGGCTGGTCGCCGGTTTGCAGCGCATCCACAGCTTGTTAGGCTAATCATTAAAGGGAACCCCATGGCGCATTTGCCAGACAAAGATAAATTGGTGCGTAATTTTTCCCGCTGCCTGAACTGGGAGGAGAAGTACCTGTATGTGATCGAACTGGGTAGCCAGTTGCCACCGCTGGATGAAAGCGAGCGGCAGGCGGCCAACCTGATTTCCGGCTGTCAAAGCCAGGTCTGGATCGTGATGAGCAACAACGCGCAAGGGCAGGTTGAGTTTCATGGCGATAGCGATGCTGCTATCGTCAAGGGACTGCTGGCGGTGGTGTTTATTGTTTATCATGAGCTTACGCCGCAGCAAATCCTCGATCTGGATATACGCCCATTCTTCAGCGAACTGGCCTTGAGCCAACATCTGACGCCTTCTCGTTCTCAAGGTTTGGAGGCGATGATCCGCGCTATTCGCGGTAAAGCGGCACAGCTCGCCTGACCGGATATCCCAAGGCTTATTGATGGCACGCTATGTCAATGAGCCTTTACAAATCCAGCCAAACCCCGCCTTTTTTCTACAAATCATAAGTATTTCAGCCGCTTACCCGTTGACGAGTCATTGACAATTCCTGCGTTTGATTACGTTATAACATGTTGATTTTTTGCAATTTATTGCCTTTAAATCGGATCTTGCTAATATCGAACGAGCATTTATCTTATTTACCTGCTGGCCAGCGATCGCTAGCCTTGCAATGAACCGTAATAACAATAGGGATCAGAATGAAACGTGCGTTGACTCTAATGGGCGTGCTATTCGCCACTGTACTGACCGGCACCCAGGCCGCCAGTGCGAACGAATACCCATTGCCGCCGCCAGGCAGC
This sequence comes from Serratia sp. JSRIV004, assembly GCF_019968705.1. NCBI lineage: Bacteria > Pseudomonadati > Pseudomonadota > Gammaproteobacteria > Enterobacterales > Yersiniaceae > Serratia > Serratia sp. JSRIV004. Next base: position 2,854,876 of record NZ_CP074140.1, read on the forward strand.
CGTCTGATTGGTGAGAATACGATTTACAACGTGCCAAACGATGGCCGTTCGCTGGAAGCCATTGCGGCTGACTACAAGATTGGGCTATTGGGCATGCTGGAAGCCAACCCGGGTACCGATCCCTATCTGCCTAAACCGGGATCGGCGCTGACGATCCCGACACAGATGCTGCTGCCGGATACCCCACGTGAAGGCATTGTGGTCAATCTGGCGGAACTGCGCTTGTACTATTACCCGAAAGGGGAAGATAAGGTGATCGTCTACCCGATCGGTATTGGCCAGACCGGTATGAATACGCCGCTGAAGGTGACCTCGGTCAGCCAGAAGATCCCGAATCCAACCTGGACGCCCACCGCCAACATCCGCAAGCGCTACCAGTCACAGGGCGTGACTTTGCCTGCGGTAATACCAGCCGGGCCAGAGAATCCGATGGGGTTGTTTGCCATGCGTCTGGCCATGGGGCACGGTGAATACCTGATCCACGGCACCAATGCCAACTTTGGTATCGGGATGCGTGTGAGCTCAGGCTGTATCCGCCTGCGCCCGGACGATATCGAAGCGCTGTTCAACCAGGTGCCACAGGGCACCAGAGTGCAAATCGTCAATGAACCGCTGAAAGTCTCCGTTGAGCCAGACGGCAAACGCTATGTAGAAGTGCATCAGCCATTGTCCAGAGTGGCCAGTGACGATCCGCAGACCATGCCAATCGCGCTTTCTAAAAATCAGAAAGCCTTTGCTGCCGATCCACAGACCGATAAGGCAATGCTCGACAGCGCCATCGTACGGCGTTCTGGCATGCCAGTGCTGGTCAGTGTAGGGCAAGACCCTTCCGAGGTCACTACACCGCCTACAGCGCTTCCTGGTGAGGGTGCTGATACCTCTGGCGAGTCTGGTGCACCGATTAGCTCAGTGAACTAAACCTTGATGGTGCGAAAGTCATGGGGTCCGGCATTGAGCCTGGCCCTTTTTTTGTGCCTAAGGTATTGGATGGGGTGATGTGCAGGGGAATTTATAGGCAAAAAAAAACGGTGCACAATGTGCACCGTTTTCAATAACCGAAGCAAACTTACTTTTTGTAAGCGTGTGCTTGGTTGTCCAGACGCTGGTTAGCGCGCGCTGCGTCGTCTTTAGCTGCTTGAACGTCAGAACGGATTGCGTTCACGTCGTTGCTCAGCTGATCAACTTTAGCGTTCAGAGTCTGAACGTCAGAAGACAGTTGATCGATTTTAGCGTTGCTTGAGCAACCAGCCAGCATAGTAGAAGCCAGGATTACCGCGCCCAGTACCAGTTTAGTACGATTCATTATAACACCCTCTAGATTGAGTTAATCTCCATGTAGCGTTACAAGTATTACACAAACTTTTTTCGAAAGAGAATAAATTTTTTGTATTAGGGCCCTTTATTTTGATCGTTCGCTCAAACTTGCATCTTCTTTTGCAAAATAGTTAAAAAATCGAAGGAAAACAGCCTGATTCTATGGGACAACTCTCAAATGAAATTGGCGAAATAAACCGCTTTAATGGTTGCGTTTTTCTGAAAGTGCGTTATTGCAGATAAAAAAAACGCCGCTAAGCGGCGTTTGGGACACAGACTGGTTGTCACGTTTATTATTACAGCACGTGAACCGAGGCAGTATTGGTCGTGCCGCTTGGTACCAGAGCACCAGAAACCATCACCACGACGTCGCCTTTCTGTGCCAGGCCGCTGGCCAAAGCAACTTCTTTACCAATGCGGTAGAAGTCGTCGGTAGAAGCGATTTCTTTGACCATCTGAGTGGTGATACCTTTGCTCAGGATCAGCTGACGGGCAGTGACTTCGTTGGTCGTCAGCGCCAGGATCACAGCGTTAGGGAAGTACTTACGCACGGATTTGGCTGATTTGCCGCCGCTGGTGGCAACCACGATCAGTGGCGCGTCCAGTTTTTCGGCAGTTTCTACCGCACCGCGGCATACTGCTTCGGTGATACGCAGTTTACGGTTGTCGTTCAGGGTGTCGATACGGCTAGGCATCACGCGATCGGTACGTTCGCAGATGGTTGCCATGATGGTAACGGCTTCCAGCGGGTATTTACCCTTGGCGCTTTCACCAGACAGCATCACCGCATCGGTACCGTCCAGGATGGCGTTGGCAACGTCACCGGCTTCTGCACGGGTAGGGCGCGGGTTCTTGATCATTGAATCAAGCATCTGGGTCGCGGTGATAACCACTTTGCGTGCACGGTTACACTTCTCGATCATCATCTTCTGCGCGAAGATCACTTCTTCAACCGGGATTTCAACACCCAGATCGCCACGAGCTACCATGATGCCGTCAGACGCTTCGAGGATCTCGTCGAAGTTGTTCAGGCCTTCCTGGTTTTCGATCTTGGAGATGATCTGAATGTTTTCGCCGCCGTGAGCTTTCAGGTGCTCACGGATTTCCAGCACGTCGGAACGCTTACGGATAAAGGAAGCCGCAACGAAGTCTACGCCTTGCTCACAACCGAAGATCAGGTCACGTTTGTCTTTTTCGGCCAGCGCTGGCAGCTGAATGGATACGCCCGGCAGGTTAACGCCTTTGTTTTCGCCCAGATCGCCGCTGTTCAGTACCTTACAAACCACTTCGCTTTCGGTAACCGCAGTCACTTCCATACCGATAAGGCCATCATCCACCAGCACGGTGTTGCCAATTTTCAGGTCGGCAGCAAAGCCAGGGTAGGTCACCGCAACGCGCTCGTTGTTGCCGATAACGCTCTGGTCGGTGGTGAAGGTGAAGGTCTGGCCAGCAACCAGGGCTGCATCAACGCCGCCTTCCAGTTTCATGGTACGGATTTCCGGGCCTTTGGTATCGAGCAGGATACCGGCGTTTTTACCGGTTTTGGCAATCACCGCACGCATGTTCTTGATGCGGTTACCGTGTTCTTCATAATCGCCGTGGGAGAAGTTAAGGCGCATTACGTTCATGCCCGCGTTCAGCAGGCTGGTCAGCATTTCTTCCGACTCGGTTTTCGGGCCGATAGTACAAACAATTTTGGTCTTTTTCATGACGATTTTTTCTGCAAGTTGTGATGGATTATAAAACTAACGGTACCGGTGGCTAGGCCATCGGTAAGGGATTTGGGCTGTGCCTGGCAATGCAAAACATAGTTAAGGATAGGTGACCTTGGTCGAAATGGGGTGGAAAAATTCGGCCGATGCCCAGGTGCGGGTAGGCTGCGCAAAAAGCGAGGATGAGAATTTTTTGTAATTGCGTTTTCGCAGATCAAGGGCTGAAACCATTCAACTGAAAGCCGTTGCGCATTATAAGGCTATGCGGCTGGAAACAAAACAAAAAACCGCAGTCGTTGGCAGTTTTGTACATAAAGTCAGCAAATGTGGCGCAAATAAGCCGCCTGCCAACGGGTTTGTTGCGCAATTAGCATTACTGTAACGGATTATGTTTTCGAAAAAAATAAAGTGACGGCGATCGCGTTTTCAAACATTTTTCTGGATTTCCAGCAGGACTCCGTCATCCAGACAGAAACAGCCAAAAACGGTAGTGGCAGGGATCGCCAACGTTTCCTGGGCCATCAGAGTATGCACGTCACTGCCGACGGTGAATTCGAAGATCCCAGAAAGGACGCGGATGTGTTGGGGGTAGGGGCGTTTTTGCAGTTGGTCAAAGGTGCCTGCGGCAAACTTGACTTCCCAGGCGGTGCTCCCATCGCTCATTAGCCCTTGGCGGCGGGCGAGGCCATTGTCGAGTTGTTCGAACGGCAGCTGTGATTTAAAAACCGACATCAAAATTACCTCCATCAGGATACTGTGCTGATGATACGCGACGTGCTGACGCTCTGTCCGGTATTACTGTTAAATTGGGTTACCGTTAGGCGAGAGATAATACTGGGAAGCGAAACAAGAAGTGGTGCGTCCGAATGGACTCGAACCATCGACCCCCACCATGTCAAGGTGGTGCTCTAACCAACTGAGCTACGGACGCACTGTGCTACTTTCAGGAATTTGGTGCGTCTGAATGGACTCGAACCATCGACCCCCACCATGTCAAGGTGGTGCTCTAACCAACTGAGCTACAGACGCATCTTTTTCCTCTCTGTCATGGCTGACAGCGGGGACGAATATTAACGAGCAACCTGGCCGCTGGCAAGGGGAAAAACGCAATTTTATTTGGTATTTCACGCGATTGCTGAGCTTATGTGCAGTAAGGCGGTTTTTTCTGCAATGGCTGGCGAGGAACTCGCCGGTTTGCCTGGGGCAAACCGGCGAACGCTATTAACGTGTGGAACGCTGCAAAATCAACGCCGGGGGTTGGCGTTGTAACCAGCGCATCCGAAATACCATCATGATGGCGGCGAAGGTCAGGCCGATAATAAAGCCGAACCAGAATCCGCTCGGCCCCATCGCCGGCACGATGTAGTCCGTCAGCGCCAGCAGATAGCCGCTGGGCAATCCGAGAACCCAATAGGCCACAAAGGTGATGTAGAAGATCGCCCGGGTATCTTTATAGCCCCGCAAAATACCGCTACCGATCACCTGGATAGAGTCGGATATCTGGTAAATCGCCGCCAGCAGCATCAGATGGGAGGCCATGGTCACGACCGCAGGGTTATCGTTATACAGCAGGGCGATAGATTCGCGGAAGGCAGCGGTGAACAACGCCGAGCAACTGGCCATGGCGATGCCGACGGCAATCGCCGCATAGGCGGCAATCCGAGCGCCCTCTACCGAGCCTTCGCCCAGACGGTGCCCAACGCGAATGGTGGCCCCAACGCCGAGCGACAGCGGCAGTACAAACATCAGTGAGCTGAAGTTCAGGGCAATCTGGTGTCCGGCAACCGCAACGATGCCTAGCGGTGAAACCAATAATGCCACCACGGCGAACAGCGTCACCTCAAAGAACAAGGCCAGGGCAACCGGTAGACCAATGCCGATCAGGCGTTTTAACGCCTGCCAGTCCGGGCCACGGCGTGCGCCTTCCTCCAGCTTGATATCCCGCAACGAGGATGCACGTTTGGTATACCAGCGCATCATCAGGAACATCATCCAATACACGCTGGCGGTGGCGACACCACAACCGACGCCGCCCATTTCCGGCATGCCAAACTTGCCGAAAATCATTATGTAGTTGATCGGGATGTTGATCAACAGCCCCAAAAATCCTATTACCATGCCGGGCTTGGTTTTGGATAAGCCTTCACACTGGCCACGGACGACCTGGAAGAACAAATAGCCGGGAGCTCCCCACATAATGGCATGCAGGAAACCAACGGCCTTTTCAGCCAGCAACGGATCGATGTTGTGCATCATGTCGATCACCAACTGGCTGTTATAAATCACGGCGATAATGAGGAGTGAAACCCCCGATGCCAGCCAAAAGCCCTGACGCACCTGATACGCGATACGATCGCGGCGGCCCGCGCCGTTGAGCTGGGCGATAACTGGGGTCAAGGCCAGCAGTAAACCGTGGCCGAACAGAATGGTCGGCAGCCAGATAGAGGTCCCGACGGCAACGGCGGCCATATCCGTGGCGCTATAAGAGCCAGCCATGATGGTATCGACCACGCCCATTGCGGTTTGGGATATTTGCGCGATGATGACCGGAATTGCGAGGGCCAATAAACTACGCGCCTCAATAAAGTACTTCTGCACGTATACACCTTTCTAATTATTTATGGGAAGGGGTGTCGCTGCATCAGCAACAACTAAAAACTGCGGAATATGCCGAAAAGATTGTACCTGCTAGTCGGGGTTAAGCAAAGGTTGTAAAGAAATAGTTATACGCGTCGTCTTTCAAGCTGTAGCTTGAAATCCAAGAGTCTCTATTCGTCGCCTTGAAACTACAGCGCAGTTAGCTGAGGACGCTAATCCCAGGATATAAACTAGGCAAGCACTGCTTTTTTGCCGCTGTGCGTTTGGTTTTCTGCCATAACTGGGGCAAACTGCTTACAGCGCGTTGAACATAGTCATAAAGAAGAGGCCAACATGTTTACCGGTATCGTACAAGGCACCGCCCCGCTGGTTGCCATTGATGAAAAACCCAACTTCCGTACCCACGTTGTTGAAATGCCTGATGAGCTGTTACCAGGGCTGGAGTTGGGGGCCTCGGTAGCCCACAACGGCTGCTGTCTGACCGTCACGGAGATTGCAGGCAATCGCGTCAGCTTTGATTTGATCAAAGAGACTCTGCGGTTGACCAATCTTGGCGATCTTAAACTGGGTGATGTGGTCAATCTGGAAAGAGCCGCCAAGTTTAACGATGAAATCGGCGGACACCTGATGTCCGGGCATATTATCTGTACGGCGGAAGTCACCAAGATTTATACCTCGGAAAATAATCGTCAGATCTGGCTGCGTATGCCGAATATCGATTTGATGAAATATGTGCTGCATAAAGGGTTCATCGGCATCGATGGCATCAGCCTGACCATAGGCGAGGTGGTCAATAACCGTTTCTGTGTGCATTTGATCCCGGAAACCCTTGAGCGCACCACGCTGGGTAAAAAGCGCCTGGGCGATAAGGTCAATATCGAAATCGATCCGCAAACTCAGGCGGTGGTGGATACCGTCGAGCGTGTGCTAGCTAATCGTGAGGCTGCGTTAGCTGTCACCAAGCCGTCTGTACCCAAAGTCTGATAACCCTGCACCAATAACCACACATAGGAGCCAAACGTGAAGTTTTACGGGAAAACGATGATGCTAGCGGCGCTGTTGGCGCTGACCGCCTGTTCAAGCTCCCCGGAACAGGCGAACTCACAGTCTGCCGAGGCCGAAGATGATACCTGTGGTGCATCGCAGTATCAGAATTATGTGGGTAAACCGCTGTCTGCGTTGGACGGGGTCAATATTCCCCAGCAGGTACGGACTATTCCTTATAACTCTATGGTAACCATGGACTTCAATCTAAAGCGCTTGAACTTCCTGGGTGACAGTGAAGACAAAATCATTCGCGTTTATTGCGGTTAATAACCCTTTACCCCAACCCTGTGGGTTGGGGTAAAGGATTTTAGCGGGGTACTCGCAGGCCGCCTTCAACGCCTTTAGGGCTGAATACCACCTGCCAAAGTTGAATATCGCGAGCGCGAAACGCTCCTGCGCAGGCATTAAGGTAATAACTGAACATCCTTTCAAAACGTTCGGAATAGTGCGAAGCCAGCTGTGGCCAGCTCTGTTTGAAACGTTCATACCAGGCCATCAGGGTGCGATCGTAATCTGCGCCGATATTATGCCAATCTTCCATGACGAAGCGGCCTTCGCTGGCCTGGGCAATATGTTTCACCGACGGCAGGCAACCGTTGGGGAAGATATATTTATTGATCCACGGATCAACGTTCATATCGGTCTCGTTGGAACCAATGGTATGCAACAGGAAAATGCCATCGGGTTTTAAATTACGTTCCACCACCTCGAAATAGGTTCGGTAGTTTTTCGGCCCAACGTGTTCGAACATGCCGACCGAGACGATGCGGTCAAACTGCTGGTAGAGATCGCGGTAATCCTGCAGCAGAATTTCCACGTCCAGCCCGGCACAGCGCTCTTGCGCCATTTTCTGCTGTTCGGCGGAGATGGTGACGCCCACCATGGAAACGCCGTAGTGCTTGGCCGCATAAGCAGACAGACCGCCCCAGCCACAGCCGATATCCAATACCCGCATACCGGGCTGCAGGTGAAGTTTTTCGCAAATCAACCGTAACTTGGCCTCTTGTGCTTCTTCCAACGTCGTGGCCTGTTGCCAATAGCCGCAGGAATATTGCATATAGGGATCCAGCATCTGGGTAAACAAATCGTTACCCAGGTCGTAATGCTCTTTGCCAACAATCCAGGCACGTTTTTGGGATTGCAGGTTGGTCAGGCGGGCGGCGGCAATACGCAAGATATCCTTCAGGTGGTGGGGTAGTTTCTTTTCCAGGCCAGCTGCGACAACCCGCTGAAAAAATATGTCCAGCCGCTCGCACTCCCACCAACCGTCCATATAGCTTTCGCCCAGCCCCAGAGAGCCGTCTTGCAGTACGCGTTTAAAGAAATTGGGATTATTGATCTGAATATCGAAAGGGCGTGAACCATTGATTTCAATGCCGGCCATGCTAAGCATTTCATGAGCGATACGATACCAATGGTTGTCCTGGATGCTCAGATCTTCTATACACGATGAACTCATAGCTTCTCCATCACCTTCTTCTGACTTATGATCCTGCAGAATTTAGCGTAGACAATTTCTACAGGGACATACGTATACCTACGGTAAAAATTCACCGTGGTGTCTGAAATCCGACTTGAACAGAGGAAATTTAAGAGACTCCCTGCGTCAAAGGACGCGGGTAAATGCAACCTTAAATAAAGTGTGATGCCATCCACGTACGCAGCAGTTGCTGCAATAAGAGCTTAGTATAACTGTTATTCTAAAAGGTCGTTTTTGAGTATAGGCTTGCCGAGGCGTAGACTCAACTGCAAATCGCGCTCGGCAAGAATTTTCATTAAGTGACTATTTACAGAGATAATTATGACACGGAGTCGGCACGCTTCTGCTGTGTCATCTGAGTTTCATCCGTTCCTTTCCCACGCTGGATCAGATAGCCCAAGGCCGCTAAAAATACGGTAGCCACCATTACGGTAGCCGTGGCTAACAGCGGTTGGGCGATAAATGCCGAAACCAACAGGCTGGCGATAAAACATAACCCCAACTGTAGCGTGTTTTGCAGCGCAGCGGCTTTGCCACTGTTGTTGGGGAAGGGCATCAACGCATTGGCCACTAGAATAGGATAGCTGGCACCGTTTACTAACGCCATAAAGCAGAACGGGATCAGCAGAGTGGTCAACGTTGGCTCACTTAGCGTGGCGATCAGATACAACGCCACCATGCTGACACCGTAAGCTAACAGCAACCACGGCAGCAAGGTTTTGCCAGAGATGCGATTTAAGGCGCTACGGCAGCTATAACCCCCTAATAAGAAAGCCAGCGTTTGCGGCACATAGCTCAGACCAATATCGTTGGGGCTATACCCCATATCGCCGAGGATAAAGGGTGAACCCGTCAGCCAGGCGAAGAAGCCAGCAGAACAGGCAGCAAAAACCATCACGTTGCCGCTGAACACCGGGGATTTCAAGATCTGCATAAAGCCAAGGCTCGGCTTTTTATCGGCGGAAGGTACCAGTCTGCTACGGTCTTTCAGCAGCAAGGTGGGGATCAGCAGCAGGGCGGTGATCCCCAGCAGCACGGCGAAAATGGCCCGCCATCCCATATGGTTGAGCAACCAGGCACCCAGCAGTGGGGCCAGCGCCGGAGAGAGAGCGACCAGCGGCATAATGGAGGCGAAAACGCGGTTGGCTTTGCCATCGCGGTAGCGATCGACCACGATCGCCTGCCAGGTGACGGCGGCGGAACAGACACCAATGGCTTGAATGAAGCGCAGTGACCACAGCTGTGCCACGTTCTCGACCCAAAGCATACCGAGGCAGCCAACGGCGAACAGCGCCAGGCCAATCAATAACACGGGCTTACGGCCAATACGGTCGGACAGCGGCCCCCACAGCAACTGGGCGAAGGCAAAGCCCGCCAGGAAGATACTCAGGCTGGCGCTGATCGCCCCAGCGGAGATTTGCAGATCCTGCTGCATTGCCCCAAAGGCGGGCAGGTACATATCGGTAGCCAGATAGCCCAACATACTCAGGCCGGCCAGGTAGAACATAAATCCAAAATTTCGCATTGCTATTTCTCGTTAAAATTATGTTGTCGCAGGTTTTGAAGCGCCGGCAAGTGTATACGGCTGGATCTCTGCTTGTGAAACGGTAATATTTGCAAGGTGCTGTTAAAAAATTTGAAGGCAAACATATGTGGTCTGAATATTCACTCGATGTGGTAGATGCGGTAGCGCGAACCGGCAGTTTCAGCGCGGCGGCACAGGAGTTGCACCGCGTTCCTTCTGCTGTGAGCTATACGGTGCGTCAACTGGAGCAATGGCTGGCAGTGCCTTTGTTTGAACGCCGTCACCGCGATGTGGAACTCACGCCAGCGGGGGCGCTGTTTATTAAGGAGGCGCGAGTTGTTATCAAAAAAATGCTCGATACCCGACGACAGTGTCAGCAGGTGGCCAACGGTTGGCGCGGGCAACTGCGGATTGCGGTCGATCTGATCGTCAAACCCCAGCGCAGCCGCCAGTTGGTGCTGGATTTTTATCGCCATTTCCCCGACGTAGAACTGATGGTGCAGCCGGAAGTATTCAACGGCGTGTGGGATGCGCTGGTCGATGGCCGCGCTGAGATGGCAATTGGTGCAACGCGTGCGGTGCCGGTGGGCGGCGGTTTTGCTTTTCGCGATATGGGCTTTATGAATTGGCTCTGTGTAGTCCATGCTAAACATCCGCTCGCCGCCTTGCAAGGAAAGCTGCGCGACGAACAGCTACGGCCTTATCCCTCGTTGCTGTTGGAAGATACTTCGCGCAATTTACCCAAGCGGGTAACCTGGTCGCTAGACAACCAGCGGCGGTTGACCGTGCCGGACTGGGTTTCTGCGGTAGATTGTTTGCGTGCCGGGCTGTGTGTGGGCATGGTGCCCGCGCATCGGGTATTGCCGTTGGTACAAAGTGGTGAACTGGTAGTGTTGCCACTGCATGAGCCTTTCCCGCCCAGTGCCTGCTGCCTGACCTGGCAGCAAAACGCCCAGTCTCCGGCCATGGCCTGGCTGTTGGACTATCTGGGCGACAGCGAAACGCTCAATCAGGAATGGCTCAGTGAAGAGGAGCCGGGTGGTTAATCGGGCGCAGTATTGCAGCGCCCCAACAGGAGTTAACGGCGGTAATCGACAAAAGGACCATCGGCAACTGAGCGGCGCTCGATGAGTTTTGGATGCACTTCAATCACCTGCGATTCTTCACGCTTGCTGATAATGCGATCCAACAGCATGGTAAAGGCCATCTCGCCCAGGCGCTCTTTCGGCTGGTGAATGGTGGTTAGCGCCGGGGTGAAGTAGCGGGCATTACGCACGTTGTCGTAGCCAATCACCGAGATATCCTGCGGTACACGCAACCCCAGCTCATCGGCGGCGCAGATCGCCCCCATGGCCATAATATCACCGCCACAGAAAACGGCGGTTGGACGATGTTTTTGCGACAGGATCTGATGCATGGCTTTGTAGCCAGATTCAGGCTCGAAATCCCCCTGCACGATCCATTCTTCGCGCACTTCGATGTTGGCTTCCTTCATGGCTTTCAGAAAGCCCTGGTGGCGACCTCCACCGGTATTACGCGCCAGTTGACCAGGAATGGCACCGATGTCACGGTGGCCACGTTCGATCAGGTAGCGGCCTGCCAGGTAGCCGCCCTCGAAGGCATTGTCGATAATGGTATCGGTGAAGTCTCCGCGCGCGGTACCCCAATCCATCACCACCATGGGAATGTTACGGTAATCTTCCAGCATGCCCAGTAGCTGATCTGGATATTCTGAGCACATCACCAGCAAGCCATCGACGCGTTTTTGCGCCAGCATTGCCAGATAGGCTTGCTGTTTATCCAGATTATTGTGCGAGTTACACAAGATCAGGGTATAGCCTTTGCTGTAGCAGCTGTTTTCCACCGCTTCGATCACTTCGGCAAAATAGGGGGCCTCGCTCGAGGTGGCGAGCAAACCGATCGATTTGGTGTGGTTGACCTTGAGGCTGCGGGCCACGGCGCTAGGTGAATAGTGAAGCTCTTTGATGGCGGCCCAAACGGCCGTTTTGGTATCTTCGGCGACGAAACGCGTTTTATTGATAACGTGCGAAACGGTAGTGGTAGAAACGCCAGCGCGTTTGGCCACATCTTTAATCGTTGCCATGTAAAAAATGACTCCTAAACCCACATGTTACAGCATGTAAGTATGATGTTAATCGTTTGCCTGCGTAGATCCTTCCCCAGATAAGCGAAAACTGAGTTTTTAGTGCTGAAGTCGTAAATCGCTTGAACAGGGAGGGGCAGTTTATCGGTACGCAGTTGTGAACTGCGGATTTTGTCGCATATTGAAGAAAAGTGGAAGAGCTAATCGGTAATTATCAGCGGGGAAATCATAACAAGATTTTAATCACGAACTGTGGGAAAATGATTTGACGTATAAACTGTGTGGCTTATGCTCTGGAAAAGCCAATCTGAGAGGGAGTTGTATATGGATACCAATTTGAAGATGTCATTACTCACCACCGTGGGTGCTTTGGCAATGATTATTGCTTTCAGTTTTATTGCCGCATTGAACTGATCCGCAGCAGAAAAACAAAGGCGCAGCTTGATGCCGCGCCTTATTATTAGCTAGTTACCCGCCGTTAAGCCAGGTTTTCTGCCACGAACGCCCAGTTAACCAACGCCCAGAAGTTTTCCAGGTACTTTGGCCGCGCATTGCGGTAGTCGATATAGTAAGCATGCTCCCACACGTCAACGGTCAATAGCGGAACGTCTGCGCCGGTCAGCGGGGTTGCCGCATTTGAAGTGCTGACGATCGCCAGACTACCGTCCGCTTTTTTCACCAGCCAGGTCCAGCCCGCGCCGAAGTTTTTCACGGCGGCATCGGTGAACTGCTCTTTAAAGGCGGCGAAGGAGCCGAATGACTTATTGATGGCCTCTGCCACTGCGCCCGTTGGCTCGCCACCACCTTGCGGTGATAAGCAGTGCCAATAGAAGGTGTGGTTCCAGACCTGAGCGGCGTTGTTGAACACGCCGCCGGTGGAGGTCTTGACGATCTCGACCAGGGATTTGCCTTCGAACTCGCTACCTTTCACCAGATTGTTCAGGTTAACCACGTAGGTGTTATGGTGCTTGCCATAGTGGTATTCCAGCGTTTCTGCGGAAATGTGCGGTTCGAGAGCGTTTTTCTCATATGGTAATGCAGGTAATTCAAACGACATTGCTTTCTCCTTTTATAGACAATACGCCTCTCCGACGCTGCAGGCCTAAGGGGCCGAGGGCGGAAAAACGCAATTGCACCACTTTTGTTATGGTTATTAATCTTAACAACTTTCCGAGCGAAAAGAACATCCAAAGTGTGCCAAGTGACTGATTGTTTAAAGTTGCAGCGGGTGATAGAGAGCACGGCCGAGCAGTTAGCTCAGCCGTGAAAGGTTAACGGATGGTGGTAGGGGTCACTACGCGGCGGGCACCAATGTAATGGTTTTGCCAATAGTCGTTATCTAACTGACTGATGCGAATTTCTTCACCGGTACGCGGTGACTGGATGAACTTACCGTTACCAAGATAGACGCCAACGTGATCGGCGGTGCCACGGTTGTTGATGCGGAAGAACACCAGATCGCCTTTCTCAAGCTCATTACGCTTGATCGGCGCTGCATCACGCAGGTGGTACATTTCGTTGGCGGTACGCGGCATTTTAATTTTCACCACGTCTTTGTACGCGTAATAAATCAGCCCGCTGCAGTCGAAGCCTGTACCAGGTGAAGACCCACCCCAGCGGTAGGGCTTACCCATTTGCCCCATCAGCTTGGCCATGGCGGTCTGCTTGGCGTGCTGATAACGTTTTTTGTGAGCGGCGGAAAGTTTCAACGGCTTTTCGCGGCCAGCCAATTTTGCCGTAGCTTTGCCTTCTTCACGATGGCGACCATAACCTTTTTTATAGCCTTTTTTAGGCGGAGTTACTTTTAGCTTGGCCGTTTTGGTTGCCTGGCTTTTAGTTTTAACGCTGGTGGTTTTTTTTGCGGTCTTTATCGTTGCTGGTTTGGTTTTTAGCGTTTTCGGAGGGGTGGCTGCCTTCACTTTTTTATTGGCTTTCTCCGCTTTCTTTTTCTTGCGGTCGTCTGGCCGGGCTTCATTAACGTGACTCTTGCGCTGCTCGGCAGAAACACGTGCCTGTGGCGCAGCGTGCGCCAAATTGAAGAAGAGCTGCGTAAATAGCAGCACAAAAAGTGTAATAATTAACCGCATATCGACGTTACCAACCTTGGCTCCGAAACAGAAATCGAATGAGTCACAGTATTCCCGAAATTCACCCTATAAAACAGCGTGGATCTCATAAATACTAATCCATATTGTGAGAAAACGTTAATGGCATTTTTATTGTTGCAAAATCAAACGCCTGGCGCCTAAAAAAGCGACAGAGATCATGTGGTTGGCTTATTGCTCGCCGGCATTGCGCAGGGCAAAGATAATAGTGAAACGTCCCGATTAAAAATGTTATTCTGGGGCCATGTTTTAACCGGTTCGGTGTGTCCGCCGCTTTTGCTAAGGCAATCAGAGAATGTCCCTGCAAAAGATGGCGTTTTCTTGGCACCGGTCCTGCCGCTACAATAGCCAGTGTGATGCATGTTGTAGCCATGATGTGGCTTGAGGAAGCAATAATGACGACGATTGAAAAAATTCAGCAGCAAATTTCTGCCAACCCGATCCTGCTGTATATGAAAGGCTCACCGAAATTGCCAAGCTGCGGTTTCTCTGCTCAGGCCGTGCAGGCGCTTTCAGCCTGTGGTGAACGTTTTGCCTATGTTGATATTCTGCAAAACCCGGACATCCGCGCTGAGCTGCCAAAGTACGCCAACTGGCCAACCTTCCCGCAGCTGTGGGTCGATGGTGAACTGGTTGGCGGCTGCGATATCATCATCGAGATGTACCAGCGTGGTGAACTGCAGCCGTTGATCAAAGAAACGGCCGAAAAGTATAAAGATCAGGAAGACCAGCAGCCTTAATGGCGCAGGGTTTTACCCAATAAAATCGGGCGGCACCTTTAACAGTGCCGCCCGATTTTTTATGTCTGTCAGTTTGCCAGCAAGCTATTGCGATTCAACGTTGGCAATCGGCCAGCCACCGAGACGTTTCCAGCGGTTGACCAGTTCACAGAACAGTTGGGCGGTTTGCTGGGTATCATACAGGGCTGAGTGTGCCTGGCTGCTATCAAACGGCATACCGGCGGCGATACAGGCTTTGGCCAGCACCGTCTGCCCTAATACCAGCCCACTAAGCGCAGCGGTATCAAAGGTGGCAAACGGGTGGAACGGGTTGCGTTTCAGGCTGGCGCGCTCGGCGGCGGCCATCAGGAAACTGTGATCAAAGTTGGCATTATGCGCCACGATGATCGCCCGGTTACAGCCCTGATCCTTAATGCCTTTACGCACGGCTTTGAAAATCGCATGCAGCGCATCATATTCACTCACTGCACCACGCAGTGGGTTATGTGGATCGATACCGTTGAAGGCCAGCGCTTCCGGTTGCAGGTTCGCCCCTTCAAACGGTTCTACGTGAAAATGCAGCGTTTCATCTTGCTGTAACCAACCATTTTCATCCATTTTCAGCGTGACGGCGGCAATCTCTAGCAGCGCATCGGTCTGAGCATGAAACCCGGCGGTTTCCACATCAATAACAACGGGATAAAACCCACGGAAACGGCCACTCAGGGCGTTAAGATCACTTTTTTCGGCCATCAGTTTCTTATCTTTAGCGAATTCAGCGCGCATTATGACAAATTTCTTGTCTTGGTGCAGCGGAGATAGAAAGCAGGGCGCATGGCGCGCCCTGGAGAAACCTCAGTTACCGAGGCCGTGACCTGCATGCTTGTTCTCGATCAGTTCGATCTTGTAGCCGTCTGGATCTTCGACGAAGGCAATCACGGTGGTACCGCCCTTGACTGGACCGGCTTCGCGTGTGACTTTGCCACCGGCCTGTCGGATGTTGTCGCAGGTGGCGGCTACATCATCGACGCCCAGAGCCAGATGACCAAAGGCGGAACCCATGTCGTAGCTGTCGACGCCCCAGTTATAGGTTAGTTCGATGACCGAGCCTTCGCTTTCATCGCTATAACCCACGAAGGCCAGCGAGTATTTGTACTCGGTATTTTCGCTGGTACGCAGTAAGCGCATGCCTAATACCTTGGTATAGAAGTCGATGGAGCGTTGCAGATCGCCGACACGGAGCATGGTATGGAGTAAGCGCATAATTTCCTCTGATTGGATATGCCGCGGCTGACGGCAGGTGACTTGAACAGCGTCAGACAGTATAGCCTTGTCGCATAAGGCAATTCAACGCGTGCGGTTGGTGATAGGGTAGGTTACGTTGTCACAAACAAAAATAGCTGCGGATAATAGTGCAGCAGGCGGGAGCCATACAGAATGCCGACACGCCGTGGATCCTTCCATGGAGGCTCGTATCGCGCGTCGATGCGCTCAACGGTCGGCTAACCTGTATGACCCCACCTGTCAGAGGCTTAGTGTATTGCGGTATTTAGCGCCCCTGTTTAGCTGAGCGTTACAGTGTCGGATAATCGGTATAACCCTCGGCACCGCCGCCGTAGAAGAAATCGGCACGCTGCTCGTTGAGTGGAGCCTGCTGTTTAAAGCGTTCCACCAGATCTGGGTTGGCAATATAGCTGCGGCCAAAGGCGACGGCATCAATAAAGCCTTGGGCGATCAGCTCTTCCGCTTTCTCCGCCGTATAGGCACCCGCGCCAATAATCACGCCTTGGAAGTGCGCTCTTACTGCATCGCGGAACGCGGTTGAGTAAGGCTTGCCACCGGCCCAATCCGGCTCGGAAATATGCAGGTAGGCGATACCGCGCTTGTTCAGCTCTTCGATCAGATACAGCGCCGCTTCTTCCTGATCTTCGCCGTTGTCCAGGCCATTGAACGGGCCCAACGGTGAGATACGGATACCAACGCGATCGGCTCCGATTTCAGCAATGCTCGCATCGACCACTTCCAGCGTCAGACGGGTACGGTTTTCAATGCTGCCACCGTATTGGTCAGTACGTTGGTTGGACGCCGGAGACATAAACTGGTGCAGCAGGTAACCATGCGCGGCGTGCAATTCAATATAGTCAAAACCGGCTTCACGCGAGTTGGCCGCAGCCTGGCGGAAATCGTTGACGATCCCCGGGATTTCGTTGGTTTCCAACGCGCGTGGGGTAGAGGTTGGCACACGCACCCAGGCACCGGTTTCATCACGCACCGTGGTGCGGGTTTCGGCATTGATCGCTGAAGGTGCGACGGGAGCCTGCTGGCCAGGCTGCAAGCTTGAGTGGGAGATGCGGCCTACGTGCCAAAGTTGCACAGCGATATGACCCTGTTTGTCATGTACCGCCTGGGTGATTTTTTTCCACGCGGCGATTTGTTCTGGGGTATGCAGACCGGGAGCTCCGGCATAACCTTTCGCCTGGAAAGAAATCTGGGTGGCCTCGGTGATCAGCAGGCCAGCGCTGGCACGCTGAGCATAATATTCCGCCATCAACGGCGTAGGGATGTCACCTGGCTCGATGCTGCGCAGACGAGTCAGCGGGGCCATGAACACTCGGTTGGGTAAGGTGGTGTGGCCAACTTTGAGCGGAGAGAACAATTTTTCAATCTTCATAGTGCATCCTATAGTATTAGACCAGTCGACTAGTGATGGTAAACAGTATCGCTACAATGTCTTTCGGGTAAAAAAGGGAGTTTATGGCTGCGCTGGGCGCAACAGCAATTCGATACTTTCCAGCGCACAGGTCAGTGGGGCAACAGAGTGGCGGATTTTAGCCCGCAACGATGCGCCCAACCACAGCGAATACAGCGTTTCCGCCGTGGCCGCCGGGCTCATAGTGATAGCCAGTGAACCTTCACGGATACCACGTTCGATCGCGTCTTGCAGATGACCAATCACGCGGCTGGTGCCAGCTTCCAACGCATGGCGCATAGGTTCAGAAAGATCGCTGACCTCTGCGGAGAGTTTCACTGCCAGGCAAGCGTTATGGCACTCACTGCGGCAGTGGAAGCTGATGGCCTGGGCATAATAACTTAATAACTGATTACGCGCGTCGCTGCGAGAGTCGGCAAAAAGCGCCTGCATTTGAGCGTCGTAATGGGCAAAATAGCGTTGCAACATCGCTTCGCCGAAGGCTTCCTTCGAACGAAAATAGTGATAGAACGACCCTTTGGGCACGCCAGCGGTAGCGAGCAACTCACTGAGGCCCATGCCGGTAAAACCAAGGCGCAGGCTGAGCGTTTCGCCGGTAGCGAGCAGATGTTCTCGGGTATCCCCGTTGCAATTCGTCTGTTTTGTCATAATGAAAATGAGAATAATAGACCGATTGGTCTAGGTCAAGTCGCAGATAAAAAAAACCGGGAAAAAATCCCCGGCTCTGACGGTAAAAACGTCGACTAACTTACATTCTATCGAGTTGCTGCACAAGACCTCATGCCGGTGTGCAGCATGCTGCGTCAGTCTAGCTGCGGCAGCGCTGCAGAATATCCAGGTTGGGCTGATATTGCTGTGTCTGCACGTTCAACATGCCCAACAGGGTGTGGAACAGATTATCCTGTGAAACCTTGTCGTTATCCGCCAAGGATTGCAGGCATTGGCGGTTAATGCCGAAATTGCGTTCATAATCGGCCGACATCCACATCAGGAAAGGCACGTGGGTCTGCTGAGAAGGCGCGAACATATAAGGCGTACCGTGCAGATACATGCCATTCTCCCCGAGCGATTCACCGTGATCGGAAAGATAGACCATCGCCGTATTGAATTTGCCGCTGTATTGCTGCAACAGCTTGATGGTGTTGTCCAGCATGGCGTCGGTGTACAGTAGCGAATTGTCGTAGGTATTCACCAGTTGCTCGTGGGTACAGTCCTGGATCTGGTTGCTGTCACAGGTGGGTGAGAACTGGCGTAATTCGGGCGTACTGCGGCGGTAGTAGGCCGGGCCGTGGCTTCCCATCTGATGCAGTACGATCACACCGTCCCCTTTCAGGCCGTTGATATAATCGTCCAGTTTATGCAGCAGCACGTTATCCATGCAGACATCGCCGTCGCAATACTGCGAAAGCTTCAGCTTGGTCATGTCGATATGTGGGATGCGATCGCAGGCCCCCTTACAACCGCCGTCATTTTCGCGCCACAGCAGGTTCACTCCGGCATGAGCCATCACGTCCAGCATGCCTTCCTGGTGTGCGGCCAAGGTGGCGTCGTAGTCGCCGCGTGGCATGTTGGAGAACATACAGGGCACGGAGATAGCCGTTTCGGTACCGCAGGAACTGGCATTCTTGAAATAAACCACATGGTCCTGCTTCAAGCGGGGATTGGTCTCCCGTGAGTAACCACCTAGCGAAAAATTCTCTGCCCGCGCGGTTTCACCGACCACCAGTATCACCAGGGTTTTCTTGGTCTGGCTGCTAATGACTGGGCCTAAATGAGCATCTTCACCAATCTTGACCAGCGGCAGATTTTGGTGGAAATAGCGGTGTTGAGCGTACTTGATGGTGCCAGACACAAAATTGCTTGGGGTGAGCATTTTCACCACGCTTTTATTGTTGCGGATCAGCGAGGCGTAATCTTTATAGAATAACGCTGCAACCAACAGGATCACCACCACGGAAAGCATCACATTGGCCGCGCGCAGGCCAATCATGTACCACCAAGGGCGGGTTTTATTGATGCGGACAAAGCACACGAAAACGGCAGGCAAAATGCCCAGCAACAGCAGCCATAGCCCCATACGAGGGGTGAGCAATGCCGTCGCTTCCTGAGGGTTGGTCTCGAAGGCGTTCTGCATCATATTGCCATCAATCACCACGCCGTAGCTGAACATAAAATAGTTGGCCGCCGCGCTGCCGAGCAGTAACAGAATAACCAGGGGTTTACGCAGGAACGGAATGGTTAATACGCTGAAGATAATATTCAGGGCACAGAAAATAACCACTGGCATAGTCGCCGCAAAAATGACGCTATGTACGCTATCAAAGGTGATATATGACCAGGCCTGGTGAATAAATAGCAGGTTCTGGAAAACCGTGAAGAATAGGGCGCAAGCCAGGATAAAACCCAAGCTGTTGCATTGTAATGATGGACGTAAGCGCATTGCCAAATCTGGATCCTGCCATGAGGTAATGCGCCGAAATTTATCAGATGAAACTTAAGATAACCTTAGACGTAGTGAGTGGCAGGACAGCGGCTGCAACGATTACAGCCGCTGGCGGACGATTAATAGGCAGCGGTAAACTGTGCCTTGATGAACTGCGGTTTTTCCACTTCGTCGATAATGGCAACCGCGAGGTCTTCTACCGAAATACTGGCCGGCGCGTCACCCTTCATCAACAATTGTGTCGTGCCCAAACGGAACTGACCGGTACGCTTGCCGGGTTCCAGCAACGCGGCAGGAGAAAGGTAGGTCCAATCCAACTGGGTTTCTTTTTTCAACGCATTACGTAAATCTCGTACCGCCTGGGCCCCTGGACGAATATTTTCCGGGAACTGCGGAGTATCAACCAGCTCAACTCCCGGAGCGACTTCCAGGCTACCGGCACCGCCAACGTACAGCAGGCGTTTAACCGCGGATTGTTTTACCGCCGCCAGGATTTGTTGGGCACCTTTAGCGGTTTTCTCATACAGGTCCGTTTCTGCCCAACCTGGGTTATAGGCGCTGATCACGACATCATGGCCAGCTAACTGTTGTGCCAGCCACGGGCCGTCGGCCACGTCACCCAGGGCGACGGTGAGATTGGCATTATCCGGCAGATCTTTTTTCTGACGGGCGATGGCGGTCACTTGCAGGCCGCGGGCCAAAGCTTCATCCACTACGCGGCGGCCAACAAAACCGGTTGCTCCAATAATGGCGACTTTCATGAGGTCTCTCCTGTGAAATATTTTTTAGTGGGTTGCCGTACCACTCAGTGGCGGCGCAGTAGAAATACTATAAGCCTTAACAATGCGGCTGATTAGTGCCATATTTATGCTTTCTTGATTAAGTAAAACTTCATAATCATGGATAAACTGAATCGAATGGCGGTATTTGCCACCGTGGTAGCCGAGGGATCTTTTGTTGCGGCGGCCCGTCGGCTAGAGATGACGCCTTCAGCGGTCAGCCAGCATATGAGGTCGTTAGAAAAGTCGCTCGGGATGCCGTTATTGCACCGCTCGACTCGCCGTTTGGCACTGACCGATGCGGGGGAAGCCTTTTATCCCGGTTGCGAAGCCATGTTGCAGGAAGCACAGCGCGCGGAGCAGCGGCTGGCGGAACTGCGGGATACGCTGGTGGGCGAACTACGTATTGCCACCACCGTCGGGATCGGTAGCGGCCCCTTGGCTGAGGCTCTGGCTCCCTTGCTGCTGGCGCACCCAAAGCTGACGCTGCGCATTCTGGCAGACGACCAGGTGGTGGATATGATCGAGCAGCGGGTAGATATCTCGCTGCGCGTAAATCTGCAACTGGCAGATACCAACCTGATTGCTCACCCGCTGACCGCCTGGCCCATGGTGCTCTGCGCCGCGCCGCGTTATCTTAGCCAGCATGGCGTGCCGGAAACGCCCCAGGAGCTGGTGCAACACCGCTGGATCACCGGTAGCGGTCATGGGCTGCATCTCGATTTACATCACCATGCGGGCGAAACATTCAAACTACGCCTGGCGGCGGGGCAGGTTGTCAGCGGTAGTATGAACGTGATCCGGGCCTTTACCCGCAATGGTCTGGGGATTTCCGGTCAACCGCTGTATGAAATTGGTGATGAACTGCGCAGGGGGGAATTAATCGCTCTGTTACCGCAGTGGAGGCCAGCGCCATATCGGCTGCATGC
The DNA here is from genome assembly GCF_019968705.1 of Serratia sp. JSRIV004. Classification (NCBI taxonomy): domain Bacteria; kingdom Pseudomonadati; phylum Pseudomonadota; class Gammaproteobacteria; order Enterobacterales; family Yersiniaceae; genus Serratia; species Serratia sp. JSRIV004. The sequence goes on from NZ_CP074140.1 coordinate 2,876,341, forward strand.
GTTAACTCTGGAGCGGGTTCTACCGGAGAAAACGCGCCAGGCGTTGCACTATTTGCGAGAATATTTTCGCCGTCATGGGGAAAAGCCACTTGCCAATGGCCCCGATGACGTCTTCAATTAGCATGACAACGCAGGAGGACGTGTGGCGCAGCAACTCGAGTTCTTTGACATCCCAAGCCCGTGTCGTGGCATTTGCCAGGCCGATGAGCGCGGCTATTGTCGTGGTTGCCTGCGCAGCCGCGAGGAGCGCTTTGGCTGGATGCAAATGAACGATGTCCAGAAAAAGGACGTTCTGCGCCTGTGTCGCCAGCGTTACCTGCGCTCACTGCGTACCGGCAAGCAGCCGGAAGAGATCCCGCCTGAGCAGCCCTCACTGTTTTAACTTTAATGCTGATTTTCTCGATCTGCCGCACGTAAAGGCCACTTTTGCGTTTCCTACGTCTTGGACGCTTGTGTATGCTGGCGTTAACTATTGTCATGAGGTTTAACAATGCTGAATCGTACTAAGCTGGCACCCCTTGGGCCAGAGTTCTCACGCATGATTTGCGGCTACTGGCGTTTGATGGAGTGGGGCATGTCTCCGCAGCAGTTGCTGACGTTTATCAAGCAACACGTTGAGCTGGGGGTGACCACGGCGGACCACGCGGATATTTATGGTGGCTATGCCTGCGAGCAGGCCTTTGGCGAGGCTATCAAGCTACAGCCCTCGGTGCGCCAGGGGATGGAGCTGGTGTCGAAGTGCGGCATCGCGACCACCGCCAAGCCGGGTAACCCTATCGGGCATTACATCACCGATCGCGAGCATATCGTGCATAGCGCAGAGCAGTCATTATCGCACCTGCATACGGACTACCTGGATTTATTGTTGATCCATCGCCCCGATCCGTTGATGGAGGCCGATGAGGTAGCAGAAGCCTTTGTGGCGCTGCATAAAAGCGGCAAGGTGCGCCATTTCGGCGTTTCGAACTTTACGCCAGCACAGTTTTCCTTATTGCAGTCGCGTCTGCCGTTCTCGCTGGTGACTAACCAGGTCGAAATTTCCCCGATCTATCAGCCTGCGATCCTCGACGGCACCTTGGATCAATGCCAGCAGTTGCGTATCAAACCGATGGCCTGGTCATGTCTGGGTGGCGGGCGGTTGTTCAGCGATGCTGAGTTCCAGCCGTTACGCGATGAACTGCAAGCGGTGGCGCAAGAGATTGGTGCCGAAACCATTGAGCAGGTGGTGTATGCCTGGGTGATGCGTCTGCCTTCGGCACCGCTGCCAATTATCGGCTCCGGCAAGATCGAGCGCGTACGTTCGGCCCTGAAGGCGCAAGAGCTGACCTTGAGCCGCCAGCAGTGGTTCCGCATTCGTAAAGCGGCACTGGGTTACGACGTACCTTAAGTTGAGCGGGTAAGGCTGGCATCGTGCCAGCCTTATCCGATGTCCTTTGCCGCTACTTCACTTGCACCCCTTGGCTAAATATTATCAGTAAGCTTGCAGCCCAAAACATTAAGAATGCCAGTATCTTTATGTTAATGACACTTGCCGACGCAGGGGGGCAGAAAACCAAGGAATACGGGAGCAAGGTCACAAAATATTATAACCGGCTCAGTGGCTGCGCTGATTAACGACGGTTTCCCCTGTAGCAAGGTTTAATCGGTATATACTCCCTAAGGACTATAACTATCGCATGGAGATTGAGTGATGAAACGTTATTGGTGTGCGGCATTGGGTTTGATGGCCTGTGGCGTTGCGCAGGCGGCAACGGTTGATGTCGAAATGAATCTGGTGACCGGCCAGGGAATTGGTCAGGACATTGGTAAAATCACAATTAGCGAAACGCCTTACGGCCTGTTGTTCACCCCGCAACTGAAAGCCTTGCCTGCCGGTGTGCACGGTTTTCACGTTCATGAGAAAGGCAGCTGTGAGCCGGGTATGAAAGAGGGCAAGGCGGTAGCCGCACTGGCTGCGGGGGGCCACTTTGATCCTGAGAAAACCGGCAAGCATCTCGGGCCTTATGATGCCAACGGGCATTTAGGCGATTTGCCAGCAATCTATGTCACGGCGGACGGCATGGCTGACACTCAGGTGCTGGCTCCGCGCTTGAAGAAAATCAGCGAAATCGAAGGCAAGGCGCTGATGGTACACGCCGGGGGGGATAACCACTCCGATCAACCCAAACCGCTGGGTGGTGGTGGCGATCGCTTCGCCTGTGGCGTAATCAAATAAATCAGCTGCCCGCGTCAGCCTGGCGTGGGCGCTGTTATCGCTTCCGGTGGAATGATCGCCTGCTGTAACTGCTGCAGTGAGCAGTACAGCCGCCAAATCAAGCCCGCCAAATCACGTGCTGCCTGTTCTGGATGTTGGGCAAGTGTGTTACTCATACGCTGCAACTCCTGCAAGGTGGCGTCCAACGACGCATGCTGCACTCCTTTCTCAGTCATGACTCCCTTCAAACAATGAATACAGACGTCACGTACGGCGGCCAGCGGATCTGATCGGGTTTGCCAATCACGCAGTTGCCAGACCACGTGGCTGCAGTTCAGCAGCACTACTCCCCAACGTAATAGCCAGGTGCGGGCCTCCTGATCCAGGCTTTGATTCAGTTGACTGATGCGGTGATAGATACGCGACTCAAACTGGCTTTCGCTTTGCTGCGGTTTCTTACTCAACTGATCGATAAAATCACGGCGTAATGCGCGGATAATCCGTCGGCTTTTACGTTTGTCCGAACTGGGCCGCAGGATTTGGAACGCCAGCCCTGCCAACAGCACACCGGCAATCTTGGCGAGACTGTCATTGATATAGCCTTGATAATCGTAGCTCGGCGGGTTGGTCACGGCGAGAAACGATCCCATAAACACGATCAACTGACCCCAGAGTGGGGCATAGGGTGGATTTTGCAGTTTCATCATCTGCATCGTGACCAGGGTCGGGAACAGGAAGGCGCAAAACACCCAGAAGTCGTCGATCTGGATCATCAGGCCAAACTTCATCACAAAGCAGAAGGCAAACAGCAGGGAAACGGCCTTCAGTAAGGTGGTGATGGATTTGATCGGCGAAGGGGTAGAGGAATAGAGCACGCAACTGATGGCGATCAGCGTCAGCGCAGAGCTACCTGCGTCCCACTGGGTCGTGATCCAATAAGCGCAACCGATCAGGATACACAAGAAGGTGCGAAGCCCGTTGTAGGCGGCCTCAACGCTGTCTGTATGGCGCGCTAGTGAGGTAACCCGCGGTGGTTCGATATCGCTGACCTGGGTAGCGCTTTCCAGCCGTTGCAACCAACGGGTACAGCGCAGATAGAGCCAGCAAAAGTGGCGCAGGCGCAGGAAGAAGGCCCGATGGCGATAATCTGTCGGATCCTGAGGGGCGATGGTGACCAGAATATGCGCCAGCCGATATTTGTCCGTGGTGGGATCGCGTAATTCATTCAACAACTGCTCTAACACCGCCGCCAGATTCTCCGGGCGGTCTGGCCAGTTTAACAACATGCGGCGCAGGCTGGAGATAACGCTGGTGATGCGCAATTGCTGGTGCAGCATGTAATTGAGGATATTGTTTTGCCGACGCAGCCGGTAATGGCTCCAGAAGGCCTGAATACGTAGCAGGTTCATGGTCAGGATCTGGCCGATAACGCCCTCGTGGGAGGTACGCATCCGCAGGCTGATTTCCGGTTGCCACAGCATGGCGGCGTGTTCCAGCAGGCGTAAGTGCATGCGGCGTAGCGATACCAGCAGAGTTGCGCCATCCGAGGTGCTTGGCAGGATCATCATCATCAGGCCGCCGCACAGGATACCGGTGATCACCTCACAGACGCGTGCCTGGGTGATATCAAAAATTTGCTGGGTGTCGGTAATATTAACCGTGCCAAACACGATGATAGCGGCGGTATAGCCCGCCAGGGCAAAGGCGTAGGAGACATTGTTCTGGTAGTGGTTGGAAATGTAGGTACACAGCCCCAACCAACTGGCAATCGACAGGGTGAACAACCAGGGATCGTTCAGACAACCGGCAATCAGCAGTGACGCCATGGCACCAAGCAGGCTGCCAAAAATGCGGCCAATGCTCTTGCTGATCACGCCGCCAACCGTCGGGAAACTGACGACGGCGGCGGAGGTCAGCGCCCAATAGGGTTCATCCAGCTGTAAAACGAAGGCGACCCACAGCGCCAGGCACATTGCCAGGGTGTTGCGTAACGCATAGCGCCACTGCCCTGCGGTGGCTTTACCCCAGGGCGAACGCTTCCATTCAAGAAAGGGCAGGTTCACACATTAGTCCTGCTGATGAATTGAAATGGTGCAGGTGGTACCGGCTACCAGAGTCAGGTCGGCCGGAATATCGATCAGCTTGATACGTACCGGCACCCGTTGTGCCAGGCGCACCCAAGGCACGTTGGGTTTCACATCCATCAACAAATCACTGCTGCTGTCAGCGCTTTGGTCGTAAATGGCCCGGCCAATGCTTTCGACCACCCCTTGCAGCCGAATATTGCCGTTATACAACACGATATCCGCTTTGCGGCCCTCCCTGATATGCCTGAGCTTGGTCTCTTCGAAATAACCGAGCACATAGAACGAATGGGTGTCTACCAGCGCCACCAACGGCGTTCCTGCGGTGGCGTAGTTGCCGACTCGGGCCTGTAAGTTGGTAATGTAACCGTCGGTTGGAGCATAGATCCGCGTCTTACTGAGGTTCCATTTGGCCTGTTCCAGATTGGCCTGAGCCGCCTTATACGAGGCTTTCATGGAGGCGGCAGCCAGGTTTGACTCATCCAGATCTTCAGAGGAGATGACGTTACGGGGCAGGCTACGGCGACGGGACGCTTCGTGATCGGCCTTGGCCATATCGGCCTGTGCTTTGGCCAGCGCCGCCTCGGCATTGTCCAACGCAATTTGGTAAGGCACTGGGTCAATGCTGAAAATCAGGCTGCCCGCAGTAACGAACTGGTTATCATGAACCAGTATCTTCTCCAATCTGCCAGAGACTTCAGGGGTAATGTTGACGAGCTCAGCCCGCACTTTACCGTCGCGTGTCCAAGGGGATTGCATGTAGTAATTCCATAACCACCAGCCGGCACAAAGCGCGATGGCGCAAACAATAACCGTCGAAAAATACTTTAATGTCTTATGCTTCATGAGCTACCAACTCGCTAGGAGCCACAGGGAACCGCTGACGGTAATGACGAAAATGGATAGATCCATCAGCATAGGGTGCCAGATATCACCGGAGTACATCCAGTCGCGTAGCAAATGATGCACCAGCAGCCAGAAGACTAATCCGAGTAAGAAAGCTTTAAAGAGAGGAGGGAAATAAAGCGATGCACCCAGCACCAGATCGGGCAGTGGTGACGCAGTGTGGAGCCAGGTCGTATTCACGTTAGCAATCCCGATGAGTGAATATGAAGGATGTTTGCATAGAGGATAACCAATTACCGAGAGAAATGTGTCTATTTTTGCGATTTGGATTATATACATTTGTGTTTTTAATGTTAATTAACCAAAATGGGCTACACTTTTGGGAGTAATGTTAGCATGCTAACTATAAGGAGGGGGAAGTGGAATCAACGTTAGGTTCAGATTTAGCACGATTAGTTCGTGTTTGGCGTGCGCTGATCGATCATCGGCTAAAGCCGTTGGAGCTTACACAAACGCATTGGGTGACATTGCACAATATCAATCGATTACCGCCTGAACAGTCGCAAATCCAGTTGGCAAAAGCGATCGGTATTGAGCAGCCTTCCTTGGTACGTACCTTGGATCAGCTGGAAGAAAAAGGGTTGATCACCCGTCACACCTGCGCTAACGATCGACGTGCCAAGCGCATCAAATTGACCGAGGCGGCAGAGCCGATTATTCGTGAAGTGGATAGTGTGATCACGTCGACCAGAGGCGAAATACTCAGCGGTATCTCGGCAGAAGAAGTGAGACTTTTAGTTGGTCTGATTAGCAAGCTGGAACAGAACATCATCGAACTGCAAGAAAAACAATAAATCCAGCGCCTTTTTATTATGCTTAGTCACAGCAACAAACAGAAACCGGAGGCCCAGGGGCCTCCGGTTTTGCATTCAGGCAAGGACGTTACAGTGGAGAAACGGTAACGGTACTGCCATTTTGCGCCATACGAACGCGCTGACCTGGGCTGAATTTAGTTGACCCGGCTTTCTGTACCACCACGATATTTTCTTTGTTATCGGTTTTGATTTCCAGCTCCCAGGCGTTGCTACGGCTAGCAGCGCTACCGACGCTATCGCCTACCACACCACCGGCTACGGCACCCGCTGCGGTTGCCAGGCTACGGCCAGTACCGCCACCAATAGTATTACCCAGGAATCCACCCAGGACTGCGCCGCCGATAGTGCCAAGCATGCTTGAGCCTTCACCGCCCTGAATTTGCACCGGGCGTACGGATACCAAGGTCCCAAAGGTCACGGTTTGTACCTGTTTGGCCTGAGAGGCGGAATAGACATCACCGGACGCGGTTTGGTTTGCACAGCCCGCCAGTGTGACGGAGGCGAGAGCGACAACAAGAAGACGCTTGATCATATAAAGCTCCTGCAGTTGGTAATCCAGATCTGGGAGATAGACCCAAACCAAGTTCTATAAATATTACAGCAATGATGGTTGAATCGGTTTGATATCACCCATGTGTTGCCTTCTGTATACAGCTTAGCTTTTCTCTGTTCAACCAATAATAAACGGTGGTTTAACTTTGTGACAGAACTGAAAACAAATAACCGGCGCTTTATCCTCCCTTGAGTTGCTTATTATGTAACCAATGCTCGACATAAAATAAACAACTTCGCTCACAGCCTGTAAAAAAGACATCATAATTCATGGCGTTAATCGCACAATTCTGGTCTATTTAAAGGGTGAAAACGGTTGCAACCTGGAAAGGGTAAAGGATAGTGCTGATGAAGTCAGGCCGCTATATTGGTGTTATGTCCGGCACCAGTCTGGATGGGATCGACGTGGTGCTTGCCGCGATCGATGAACGTATGGTGGCGCAACAGGCAAGCTATAGCCACCCAATGCCGATCCAACTGAAAAAAGATATTCTGGGGATGTGTCAAGGGCAGCAGACGACGCTTTCTGCCGTAGGACGGTTGGATGCCCAGTTGGGCACGCTGTTCGGTGAAGCGGTGCTGGGGTTGTTAAAACAGACCGGTATTCCGGCCCATGAAATCACCGCCATTGGCTGTCATGGCCAAACGGTGTGGCATGAACCGGAGGGTGAGACACGCTTTTCGATGCAGCTAGGGGACAATAACCGGGTGGCGGCATTGACTAATATCACTACCGTGGGGGATTTTCGCCGCCGTGATATGGCCTATGGTGGCCAAGGGGCGCCCTTGGTTCCGGCGTTTCATCAGGCTTTGTTAGCTCACCCAACCGAACGCCGCATGGTGCTGAATATTGGCGGCATCGCTAATTTGTCACTGCTACTGCCCGGCGCACCGGTGCGCGGTTTTGATACCGGGCCGGGGAATATGCTGCTGGATGCGTGGGTATGGCGCCACCGCTCGAAACCTTTTGATAAAGATGGCCTTTGGGCGATGGAAGGGCGCGTTTGCTTACCGCTATTGCAGCAGATGTTGGCCGATCCTTATTTCGCCTTACCGGCACCGAAAAGTACCGGTCGTGAATATTTCAATATCAGCTGGCTGGAAAAACAGCTGGCGACGTTGCCGGGGTTAGCACCGGTGGATGTGATGAGCACGCTAGTGGAGCTGACCGCCACCACCATTAGCGAGCAGGTGATGCTGGCTGGGGGCTGTGAGCGGCTGCTGGTCTGCGGTGGTGGTGCCCGTAATCCACTGCTGATGTCGCGAATGTCCGCTTTACTGCCGGGGACCGAGGTGGCTACCACCGATCACTTTGGCGTCAGTGGGGATGACATGGAGGCGTTGGCCTTCGCCTGGCTGGCATTCCGAACCATTTCCGGTCTGCCGGGAAATCTGCCTTCGGTTACCGGTGCCAGTTGTGAAACTCTGCTGGGTGGGATTTATCCGGTTTTGCCGTTGGGCCACCGCTAGCTCTGTTAGGATAAAGAAAGGGTTAATATCTTAAGGAGCACCTGATGAAAAAAATAGTGATGGTTGCCGGGGTTCTCGCGTTGGCGGGTTGCAGCTACGTGGTTCCACAAAAGAGCGAAACGCTGCATTATCAATGCGGAACGACACAGCTCACCGTGGAGCTCAATGGTGAAGAGAGCACGGTCAGCTTCCTGATGGACGGCGAACAGCTGAAGCTGAAACAGGTGGTGGCGGCGTCCGGTGCCAAATACAGCGACGGTAAATACACCTTCTGGTCGAAAGGGCCAAACGCCTTTGTCGAGCGCAATGATAAAGTGATCATGAGCGACTGCGTGCTGGCTCAATAAACCTACCTTGTAGCAGCAGAATGATTGAGATCCTGCTGCTACAGGCGCAGAATATGACAACGAATTTACCGCTTGGTTGCTAATCCAGATGACTGATAATAATGAGTTTGATGTGGCGGATCTGCGCCGTGAATATACCCGTGGCGGGCTGCGCCGTAACGATTTGACCGCCAACCCCCTGGATTTGTTCGAACGCTGGCTCAAACAGGCCTGTGAGGCGCGTCTGGCGGATCCTACCGCCATGTGCGTCGCTACCGTGGACGAGCAGGGACAGCCTTTCCAACGTATCGTGTTGCTCAAGCACTTCGATGACCAGGGTCTGGTGTTTTATACCAACCTGGGCAGCCGCAAAGCTCAGCAGCTGGCGCAAAACCCGCATATCAGCCTGCTGTTCCCGTGGCATATGCTGGATCGCCAGGTGATCTTCCTCGGCAAGGCCGAGCGGCTATCGACGCTGGAAGTGATGAAGTATTTCAACAGTCGGCCCAAAGACAGCCAGATAGGCGCTTGGGTATCGCAACAGTCAACGCGCATTTCTGCCCGTGGCATCCTCGAAAGCAAGTTCCTCGAACTGAAGCAAAAGTTCCAGCAAGGAGAAGTGCCATTGCCCAGTTTCTGGGGCGGTTTCCGCGTCAGATTCGACTCCGTTGAATTCTGGCAAGGGGGCGCGCACCGCTTGCATGACCGTTTCCTGTATCAACGCGAGGGAAATGACTGGAAAATTGACCGACTGGCACCCTGATAGACGGAAAATCCCCCTTAAGCGCTGGCACTGATGCCGCTGGCGCTTTATTCTATGCGCTACCCCGAATTTTGTGATTTTCGCCAATGGGCGAAGGCCGTGTACCGGCAAAGGTGCATTCGTTTATACATGGAGAAATTGATGGCTAGCATCAACCTGATTCAACAACTGCAAGAGCGGGGCCTGGTGGCTCAAGTGACGGACGAGGAAGCGTTAGCAGAGCGACTGGCGCAAGGGCCAATTGCACTGTATTGCGGCTTCGATCCGACCGCTGACAGCTTGCATTTGGGCCATCTGGTGCCTCTGCTGTGCCTGAAGCGTTTCCAACTGGCCGGCCATACGCCGGTAGCGTTGGTAGGTGGCGCGACCGGTATGATCGGCGACCCAAGCTTTAAAGCCGCCGAACGCAAACTCAACACCACGGAAACGGTCAACGAATGGGTCGAGAAAATCCGCAAGCAGGTTTCTCCGTTCCTCGATTTCGACTGTGGCAGCAACAGCGCCATTGCGGCCAACAACTACGATTGGTTTGGCGGCATGAACGTGCTGACCTTCCTGCGTGACATCGGTAAACACTTCTCAGTAAACCAGATGATCAACAAGGAAGCGGTCAAGCAGCGCCTGAACCGTGATGACTCCGGGATCTCCTTCACCGAGTTTTCCTACAACCTGCTGCAGGGGTTCGATTTCTCCGAGCTGTATAACCGCCATCAGGTGGAGCTGCAGATCGGTGGTTCCGACCAGTGGGGCAACATCACCTCGGGTATCGACCTGACTCGCCGTATGCACCAGAAACAGGTGTTCGGCCTGACGGTGCCATTGATCACCAAGTCAGACGGTACCAAGTTTGGCAAAACCGAAGGTGGCGCAGTATGGCTGGCTCCGGAAAAAACCAGTCCGTACAAATTCTACCAGTTCTGGATCAACACCGCGGATGCGGACGTTTATCGCTTCCTGAAGTTCTTCACCTTCCTGAGCATTGAAGAGATTAATGCGCTGGAAGAAGAAGACAAGAACAGCGGCAAAGCACCGCGCGCCCAGTATGTGCTGGCAGAAGAAGTGACCGGTATGGTCCATGGCGCTGAGGGGTTGGCCGCGGCGAAACGTATCACCCAGAGCCTGTTCTCTGGTGCTCTGCACGAAATGACTGAGGCGGACTTTGCGCAGTTGGCTCAGGATGGCATGCCAACCATCAAGCTGGAGAACGATGCGGATCTGCAACAGGCGTTGGTGAATGCAGAGCTGGTTCCTTCTCGCGGGCAGGCTCGCACCATGATCGGTTCCAACGCGGTGACCATCAACGGTGAGAAGCAGTCCAACCCTGAATATCTGTTTACCGACAGCGATCGCCTGTTTGGCCGTTACACGCTGCTGCGTCGTGGCAAAAAGCATTACTGCCTGGTTGACTGGAAATAATCTGTTTTGATACTGACAAGGGGCCCAATGTGGCCCCTTTCTTTTATTCAGGCTTTATAGACCTTCGGCACTCAACGTGGCTGCCACTGCCGGGCGAGCCGCTACGCGATCGAAATAAGCCGTCAGGTGTGCGTGCTTCGTGAGATCAAACTGTAACGCCTTCGCCCAACGCAACACGGTGAACAGATACGCGTCCGCCACGCTGAAACGCTGGCCCAACAGGTAATGCTGCTTCTCCAGCACTGAATCCAGGTAGCTGAACTGGTTAGCCAGCTTATCGCGGGCAATCGCTTTGTATTCGTCCGGCGTCTTCGGGTTAAACAGCGGGCTGAAGCCTTTGTGCAACTCGGTAGCCACGTAGTTCAGCCATTCGATCGCATGATAGCGAGAAAGCGTGCCAGCGGCCGGGATCAGGTTACGATCCGGTACGCGATCCGCCAGGTATTGCACAATCGCCACGCCCTCGGTCAGCAGGCTGCCATCGTCAAGTACCAACGCCGGGACTTGCCCCTTCGGGTTGATCGCCAGATAGTCGGCACCACTTTCGGTTTTCTTGTGAGCTAAATCGACTTTCTCTGCGGTGAAATCCAACCCGGCCTCACGTAATACGATGTGAGGGGACAGGGAACAGGCGCCAGCTTTATAGAACAATTTCATCGAAAACTCCTTGATGGTGATGAAGGACAGGCAGGTTTAACTTCCCATCCTAGTCCTAGGCCGGAAAAATTACAGCGGTTTTGCGAACAATATTTTATTACTCCGCCAGGGCGAGAGGTTGCAACTGCGCCAGTAAATCGGCGATTTGCTGCTGCAACGCCTGTGGTGCGGTTTGCATTGGGGAACGAAGCTCGTTTTTTATCAGCCCCTGCTGCGACAGTGCCGCTTTAACCGGGCCTGGGTTCGGGTAGCTGAACATCTGCTGGATCATCGGCAGCAGGGTATAGAAATTGCTGCGTGCGGCGGCCAGATCCCCTTGCGCGACTTGTTCCACCAGAGCAACAAAGCGTTCCGGGTGCAGGTGTGCCGCAGCGGAAATTGCGCCACTGCCCCCCAGACATAGCGTGGTCAGGATCAGATGGTCTTCGCCGGTCAGCACGTCGATCTCGCCGTCGTGGATCAGCGCCATGGTGGCCTCAGGGCAGCCGCCACAATCTTTGATCGCCTTGATTTGCGGGTGACGGGCGAGTTGCCGCAGCGTTGCCAGCTCAAAGGTTGCTCCGGTGCGATAAGGCACATTATACAAAATCACCGGCACGCGAGAGGCATCGGCAAGGCGGGTAAAATACTCCACCAGGCCCGCCTGCGAAGGGCGAATATAGTATGGCGCGGGGATCAGCACACCGGCGATATCGCGCTGGTTGATGGCCTGCTGCATCTGCAAGGTGCTAGCCATGTTATTACCGGAAAGGCCCATGATCACCTGGCGGGCTGGCACCACTTCGAGAACGGCATCCAGCACCGCCAACTGTTCTTCTTTGCTCAGGGCCGCGGCTTCGCCAGTCGAACCGCAGACCACCACGCCAGCGACGCCTTTGGCGATCAGATGCTGAGCCAGCCTTTTGACTGCCGGGAAATCAACGTCGTCATGATTGAATGGGGTAACCAGTGCTACCCAAATACCGGAAAATGAAGCCATGTAAAACTCCTGCTGCGTGACCGACTAGGAGTCAGATGAAAAAACCAGAGAGGGGTATCGCGTTGCACACCATCCAGTCAGCTCATCTGACGGGACAGCGCGCCCCGGTCAAATGAGCGGCTGTTTCTTCGAAGTAAACGCCAAAGCTTCACCCACGGTCAACGCGGTTTGCTGCGGTGTGGCCTGTTGGATGAAAGGGGACATGGCGATCTCATAACCTGTGAATGTCCCCCGATAGTGGACAGGTCACGGTTAACTGTCAATGGATAACCGGATGATAATAGGGATATTAATAATGGCAGGGCGTAGATGAATCTGGCTTATCAAACAGAGACCCCGCCGAAACGGGGTCTGTGATCAACGATGTGGGCGCGTGCTGATGGAAGCAGTCCAACTGAAGGTGGCACCTGTTGGCTGTGCCCGGTTGGCTTTGCGTTCTGCGCGGGTCGCTTTGGCAATCTTTTCACGTGCGGCCATAATGCGATCGATGGCTTCGTCTTTAATTTTATTATGTTCGGAGTTGGTTAACTGGCGCTCGAGGTTTTTGCTTGCTCTGTCCAGATCGGTCTTTACTTCACGTTGTTCGCTTTCTGTCATCTCTTTCAGCGTTAGTCTCTTCATTTTGGCAACCTGTGTTGTGAAGTTGACTTTCAGTGTACAGCATTTATGGCAAAGATATTGCTCTGTAGTTATCAAACTTCTTCCAGCAGTTCGCTGAGAAAGCGGCGCATGCGTTGCGTGCGTAATGCCGCCATCCTTCGGCCTGCCTCAGTCTGAAACCCTTCCTGCAGTTTGAACAGCTTGGTTTCGAAGTGATCCAGAGTGAATCGCTTGTCATCATACTGGCGCTGTTGCGCCAGCGGGTCGGCGGCATCGTATAGGGCGCTACGCATGCGGCCACCGATGTAGAAACAGCGGGCAACGCCGATCATGCCAATCGCATCCAGTCTGTCGGCATCCTGCAGGATTTTGGCCTCCAGCGTTTGCGGGGGAATAGCGGCAGAAAAGCTGTGGGCTTCGATCGCGTGCGCAGTTTTGCTGATATCGCCAACAGACCAACCAAGGCTTGCCAGCGCGATGCTGGCTTTTTCTGCCGCCATGCGTGAGGCCAGGTGGCGCTGAGGAGAGTTTTTCTCTACCGCAACGCAGTCATGCAGCAACACGGCGGCACACAGAATTTGCTGGTCTCCTCCTTCATCCTGACTGATTTGGCGGCTATTTTTCCAAACGCGGTGCAGGTGGGCCACATCATGCGAGCCATCATCGCCCTCTAGCGTCAGAGGTAGTAGCTCTTGGGCTAATGCCTGAAACGGAGTGAAGGGTTGTAGCAGCTCTGGGGAGACAGTTGGAGAATGCACAAATCGATCCTTATCAATAGGCTGGAAGTGAGGAGGGATTACTCGTGGCGAGAGTTGCCGTATTTGTCGTCGTACTCACGCCGATAGCCGCGTGCTTTATTGCGATCGCGGATCCACAGATAGCCGCAAACCAGGGCCACCAGGGTTGAAAATGAAACATTACGCATATCCCGGTCATAATAAAACACCAACAATGCATCCAGCGCCGCCACCAGGGCAATCCACTTATACATGTGCGACTGCCGCCGCGTTGCGGCGTTAAGGCGTTTCAACTGTCTGGCTTCGTGCAAAACCGGCTTTTGCTGCATAGTCACTCATCATCAATCAGTCCAGTTGCTAAATTAGCAGATTATTCCCGACAGCGTCATAGCGGATAAGGGCTGTCATGTCACTTTCTGCATCGGTTTAAAAATCATGCGTTGACGGATTGAAATCGGCTAAAAACATGATAGGTTATTTATTCACTATTTCCGGTTTTATATTCAGTAGGTGGCGATGATTGTCAGAACCTGGCACGGCTGCGTGCCGCTACAACATCGGCAAGGATTTGCCGATCATTTGCATGTCACAGGCGTCAAGCATGCTAAAGCGATTGCGGGCAACCGTGGGGCTTTTGTCAGGCAAGAGGTGCAGGGAGACTATGCGCATTTCTTTCTGGCAACTTATTGGACCTCGCTGGAGGCCATCAAATGTTTTGCCGGTGAAGCCTATCAAGTTGCGGTCACTTATCCGGATGATGAAGCCTTCGCGCTGATCTCCGATCCTTACGTGTTTCACCATCAGGTGGATGAAATCGTCGAGCTTTAACCTCGGATTCAACGTTATGCAGGGGATTACGATGAACAGCAAAACAGTACGCCCAGAAGAGATCGTGCAACAGCAGCTTGATGCCTACAATGCCCGTGATATCGACGCCTTTATGGCCTGCTGGGCAGACGATGCGCTGTATTATCAGCATCCGGATACGCTGCTTGCCCGTGGTAAAGGTGAAATTCGTGAGCGTCATCTTGCCCGCTTCCAAGAGCCAAGCCTTTACGGTGAGCGTATCAAACGTATGGTGGTTGAGAATTTGGTCATAGACCAAGAGGTGGTCACGCGCAATTTTCCGCAGGGGCGCGGGAAGATGGACGTTATTGCCATCTATGAGATTGAGCAAGGGAAGATCGCCAAGGCCTGGTTCAAGATTGGGCCTTGTGAACTGGATGAGGGCGCGTTATAGCGCCCCCTGATTTACAGTGCCAAAATGGCTTCGATCTCGACGTTCAAATCGGGCGAAAACAGGGCGCTGACGGCAACCAGAGAACTGGCAGGGAGTGCACCGTCCAGATAGTCGAACAGGACGTCACGAATGGCGGCCAAGTCGGCTATTTCGGTCAGAAAAACGGTGATCTTGATCAGTGATTTAAGATTGGTGCCCTCACTGGCAGCCACGGCCGCAAGTTGTTCCAGTATGGCGCGAGCCTGGTCTTGTACCGCTTGCCCCTGGGCTTCGGTGGCAAAGGCGGTCAGGCCAGAGACGTACAGCGTATCGGCGTGGAGTACCGCGTGCACATAGGGCCCACCCGGCTTAGGTAATTTTGCATAGTTGGTGCGTTTTAATGACATGATGACCCCACGAGATGACCAAGAGCACGCACTCATCAGCGCGTGCAGCCGAAAGTTTTGCAGGATGCTGCCTGGTAATACTATCATCCCAGGCAGTCGTTCATGCAATAAGGGTGCATAAGGGTGATCAACCAGGCATTTATTCCTTATCTGCAACGTTGGCAACTTGAGCCAGACGGGCCAGCGTTTGAAACCCACAGCAGCCTGTTGATGCCGGTACGCTATCAAATGATGCCCGCAATGTTGAAAATTGCCCGCGAACAGGAAGAAAAATTTGGCGGCCTGCTGATGTGCTGGTGGCGTGGAGAAGGTGCTGCGCGGGTGCTGGCCTGGCATGATGACGGCATTTTGCTGGAAAGGGCTATGGGGCCTTTGTCATTGGCACAACTGGTACGCCACGGTGAAGACCAACGGGCAACCGCTATTCTGTGCCAGGTCATTGCCCAATTGCATGCGCCGCGAGATGAGCCTTATCCCGAACTGATCCCCTTGCATCAATGGTTTAATGCCTTATGGCCCGCAGCACAGGCTCATGGTGGTATGTTGCGTCTGAGTGCTACCGCTGCGGCAGAACTGTTGACCAGCCCAAGGGATCAAGGGGTGTTGCATGGGGATATTCACCATGACAACGTGCTGGATTTTGCCGAACGCGGCTGGCTAGTGATCGATCCCAAGCGTCTGTATGGCGAGCGTGGATTTGATTACGCCAATATCTTCTGCAACCCCAATTACGGTGTCGCCACCGATCCCGATATCTTCCATCGTCGCGTTGACCAGGTTTGCTCCTTGGCTGGTTTGGAACGTTACCGTCTGCTGCAGTGGATCCTGGCCTGGGCGGGGCTTTCCGCGGCCTGGTTTTTGGAAGATGGTGAGCCAGCGGATATCGATTTTCGTGTGGCAGAACTGGCAGCGCGTGCCTTGGGTATCGCGCTGCCGCAGGGTGATGGCGGATTTATCCTGCCAATCGTTGAGAGCCAATAGCGGGATTCAAGGCATTTTGCGCCGTGGTAATGAGAAAATAGCGTAAGCCAGTACACCGCCAATCAGTCCCCAGAAGGCAGCCCCCACGTTTAACAACGTCAGCCCGGAAGCGGTGATCAGAAAAGTGATCACCGCAGCGTCCCGCTGTTTATCATCCTGGAGCGCGCGTTGCAAACTACCGGCAATGGTGCCTAATAACGCCAGCCCGGCGATGGTATGGATCAAGGTTACCGGCAGCGCGCTGAACAGCATGCCAATGGTACCGCCGAACACCCCAGCTAACAGATAAAAGCCGCCGGCGGCCACGGCAGCCATATAACGGCGCTTGGGATCGGGATGTACGTCCGGCCCCATGCAGATGGCGGCGGTGATGGCGGCAATACACACCGTGAAGCCGCCAAAGGGGGCCAGCACCAGAGCCGTCAGGGCAGTCCAACTCATTAAGGGGGAAGTGGGAACGTCATATCCGCCGGCCTTGAGAGTGGCGATGCCTGGCGCGTTCTGCGAGGCCATCGTCACGACAAAGAAAGGAATACCTATGCCCAGCAACGTCGACAGCGTGAAGTGCGGAGCGATAAATTCCGGCTTGGCGAAGGACAGCGTTTGTTGGGTGAAATGAATGTTACCCTGTAACGCCGCGATGATCAGCCCGGCCAGCAACGTCAGAACGATCCCGTAACGCGGCAGATAGCGGCGGGTGAACAGATACACCAGGCACATGCCGGCGCTGAGTGAAAAATTGATCTGCAAGGAAGCAAAGGCATCTAACCCGAAGCGGAGCAATATGCCGGCCAGCATCGCTGCCGATATGGCCTGCGGGATATGATTCATCAACCTGGCAAACAGGCCGGTGACACCACACAGCAGGATCAGCCCGCTGGCAAAAATAAATACCCCGATGGCCTCATTGAGCGGGGTTCCAGGCAAGCTGGTGACCAGCAACGCGGCACCAGGCGTCGACCAGGCGGTGAGGATTGGCGTACGGTAATAGAGCGAGAGCCCCAATGAAGTGATACCCATACCTAGACCAAGCATGCTCAGCCAGCCGCCAATTTGTATCGGGCTGGCCCCTGCGGCAGCAGCGGCCTGAAAGATAATCGCTGCAGAACTGGTATAGCCGACCAGCACGGCGACAAAACCGGCAACGATGGCAGAAAAGGAGATATCACGTAATGAGAGTGCAGGACGCATAACCGCTCCCGAGTCAGTGTGCGTTATAACGTACGAATTGACGGAGCATAGCATCGTGCGTTATAGCGCACAAGGGGCTATAATCGCCGCAGGTTTATCAGGAGAACCGCTATGCAGGATCTTGCCAGCCATTTGGCGCAAACGCTGAAGTCATTACGTACGCAACGCGGTTGGAGCCTTAATCAGGCTGCCGAAAATACGGGCGTCAGCAAGGCTATGCTGGGGCAGATCGAACGGGGTGAGTCCAGCCCAACGGTGGCGACCTTATGGAAAATTGCTACCGGGTTTAACGTGGCTTTCTCTGCCTTTCTGGAAACGGCGCCGCTGCAACCGGCGGCTATGCTGCATCGTTATGGCGAGTTGCCAATCTTCAATCAAGACAATGCCGACATGCGTGTGGTGCCGCTGTTCCCATTCGACCGCCAACTGGGTTTTGATATGTTTGTGATCGACTTGGCTCCTGGCGCGCTCAGTGAATCCTCGGCTCATGAGCCGGGCGTGATTGAACATGTCATTGTCATTAGTGGCCAACTGGAACTGGCGATTAATGGCGAGTGGTACAGCCTTGCCAGCGGCGAAGCCATGCGTTTCCAGGCGGATTGCCCACATGCGTATCATAATGCCAGCGTAGAGCCGGTACGCATTCACGACTTGATCCATTACCCACGGATTTAATCGTAGCCGTGAATTTTGACGTGCAAAAAAGGGTGCTCACGGAACGTCTCCCAGCAAGTTACGGACGGGGCGCACCCCATCCGTGGGATCGCCTTACCGCTGTTTCAGGCAAGACAGAATGGCGGCAATTTCCGTTGTTCCTTGCCTGACACGTAACTCACACAGCGAATCACGTGTTATCCAGGTGAATGCGATCAGCGTCACACAGATAACGATCAGGCATAAAACCAGCAGTTTTTGCGGCATTCTTAACCTCCTTGTCCCTTGATTTTGGGATTTTAAGAGGCTAACCTCACCTTGCTTAGGAGTGAGATCGGCCTCGGATTGATGTAAATCGGTCCGGGGCTTTTCTCTTTCCATCCTTTACCAAATGCTCCAGACGGAAAGATCCAGAGCACCCACCTGCAGTCTACTTAATACCCATGCTGTTGAATGCACTCGATTGTTCAGATAGCGAAGCGTTTCGCAATTTTTCTGTGCACCATAAAAAAACGCCGAAGCTAGGCTCCGGCGTTTTTGAGGTCAGGTTACAGCAGAGATTAGAGAGCTGCAGCTTTCGCTTTTGCTGCCGTATCTTCTGCGGTATCCAGCGTCATGCGGTACAGCTTCGGTGCGGTCAGCATCATCAGCACGGCGATCACCGCCGTGGCGATACCAATCTGCATAAACACGTGGCTATAGATAGCCAAAGAAGCATGCGCATCGTTAATGTCGCTTGGGACGGCGGTCAGACCCGCGACCTTACCGGCGATCAGCGCGGCGGCGGCGGTGGTCAGGAACCAGGAGCCCATGATAAAGCCCATCAGGCGCTGTGGCACCAACTGAGCCACCATAGCCAGGCCCAGACCAGAGATCATCAGCTCACCGATACTCTGCAGCGCATAGCTCAAGATTAGCCAGTTAACGGACACGATGCCCTGGTCGTTGGCGAAGCTTGCGCCCCACGGCAGCACCAGGAACGCCCCGGAGCACAGGATCATGCCGAAGGCAAACTTGTGCGGCATCGGCAGACGATCGCCCATCTTGTTATACAGCGCAGCGAGAATAGGGCTGGCCATCATGATCCAGAACGGGTTCAGTGCCTGATACTGCTCCGGTTCAAACGCGATCCCCAGAATATTGTGCTCAACGTTGTGGATAGCAAAGAAGTTCAGTGAGGTTGGCATCTGGCTGTACAACACGAAGAACACCACCGCTTCGAGCATCAGCAGGAAGGCCACGATCATTTTACGACGTGCTGCGCCGTGCAAGGCGAAGGTTTCCTTGGCGAACACGATGACGATACCCACAGAGATGATAGCCAGTGCCCAGCGCGCGATAATCTGGTTGTGCAGCAACCAGCTGGAAACCGCGATCAGTGCTACCACACCAACGATCACCATCAGCAGTTTTTTGACCTGCAGGGGCTTAAAGTCAGGTTTTGAACCGTATTGCTTAACCCAGCCGTGGCACATCATAAAGTTGACCAGGGTGATCAACATCCCCACCACGCTCAGTGAGAAGGCGACGCTCCAGCCATATTTGGCCGCAAGCCACGGGGTTGCCAGCATGGAGAAGAATGAACCGATGTTGACGGACATATAGTACATGGTAAATGCACCGTCCAAACGCGGATCGTCTTTCTCATAGCAGGTAGACAGCAGGGAAGAAGGGTTGGCTTTAAACAGACCGCTACCCACGGCGATGGTGGCCATCCCCAGATAAACCCAGAAGATATCATGACCAGAATAGGCCACCATGGCGTAACCGGCGGCCAGCACGATGGCCCCCAAGACGATCACACGCTTGGAGCCGAGAACTTTATCCCCCAGCCAGCCACCAATGGCCACGAAACCGTACACCAGCGCACTGAATGAGGAGAACAGCGTAATCGAGTCGGCTTCACTCAGGCCAAGCATCTTGACCAGATAGACTGCCATGATGCCTTGCAGACCGTAGTAGCCGAAACGTTCCCAGAGTTCAATCGAGAAGATCAGGTAGAAGGCCTTAGGTTGCTTAAACGCGTTAAGGCTAATGTTTTCCGAAGAATTGTTGTTTGCAGTTGACACTGGTACCTCTGGTTTTTTCACTACCCGTATTGTCAGGACGGGAAATAGCAGAATGTGATGCAGGGCTGCACACTTCTGCATTGTTATAGGATGAATGCCGGCGGTTAATGTTCACTATCTTTGTCAACGTGGCAAGCTTTTTGACATGTTCTGTTACATATAACATAGGCAGCGCTATGCAACTATGTTGCAAATGTTATGCAGTATTAACGTTTGCCATTTTTAAATTTGCCGAGTTTTTGTTTTGATTAAAAGCTATCCTGAATTAATTTAGTTATATCTTCTGCTATTTAAGCCATATCCAGTCCATACCAATGCTCATGATTGATTAGGCCTTGGTTTGTTGTGCATAAATTGGGTTATGCAAAATTTCTGAAAATGGACAGATCGGTAGTGAGGTTTGTAAATGAGATGTGATCGTCAAGACGTGAGGTTAACCACAATTTTTGACTAATTTTACGGTTGAAAATATCTGAAACAGCGAGTTTGTAGGGTAATCCCGGATTCCACCAAGGTTAATGCTGCCCGACGTCACATTTTTGATAAAAAACCGGAGGGAAGAGTCGCGGACACGGATCGCCGTGCCCGGTACTCTCAATCAAGCGGATAGACCTTCTCTTTAAACTCGCACAGGTCTTCGATAATGCATGAACCGCAGCGCGGTTTACGGGCGATACAGGTATAGCGGCCATGCAGGATAAACCAGTGATGGCAGTCGACTTTAAACTCGGCGGGAACCACTTTCAGCAGCTTTTCCTCTACCTGCTCCACGTTTTTCCCTGGGGCGAAGTGGGTGCGGTTACAGACGCGGAAGATATGGGTATCAACGGCAATGGTCGGCCAACCGAAGGCCGTGTTCAACACTACATTGGCCGTTTTACGCCCCACGCCGGGCAGGGCTTCGAGTGCTGCGCGATCTTCCGGCACTTCACCGTCATGCTTTTCCAACAGAATACGGCAGGTTTTGATCACGTTCTCGGCTTTGCTGTTAAACAGGCCGATGGTTTTGATGTATTCTTTGACGCCGTCTACCCCTAACGCCAGCAAGGCCGCTGGCGTGTTGGCAACCGGGTAGAGCTTGGCCGTGGCCTTGTTAACGCTGACGTCGGTTGCCTGAGCGGAGAGCAGCACGGAAATCAACAGCTCAAAAGGTGTGGTATACACCAGCTCGGTGGTCGGATGCGGGTCGTTATCCCGCAAGCGGGTCAGGATCTCCAGGCGTTTCTCTTTATTCATAGCGCTTTCTCTGCGTGTCCCTGTTCCATGTTAGCTTCAACTGCCAAGGCCTTGGCTTTACGCGCCTTCATTTTTTCATCAATCAGATATTTGGTTGCCAGCATCAAGCCCAGACCGATAAAGGCACCTGGTGGCAGCATGGCCAGCAGGAAAGGGGTGTCGAAATGGACAATCTCAATGCGCAACACCTTGGCCCAACTGCCTAGCAGCAGGTCAGCGCCATCAAATAGCGTACCGTTACCAATCAGCTCGCGTAGCGAGCCCAGCACAAACATGGCACTGGTGGCACCAAGGCCGATAGCCATACCGTCGATCAATGCCAGTCCTACCGGTTTTCGCGCCGCTACTGCTTCAGCCCGGCCCACCACGATGCAGTTGGTGACGATCAGCGGGATAAAAATCCCTAACGACTGATACAGGCCGAAAGCGTAGGCGTTGATCAGCATCTGCACGATACTCACTGCGGCGGCAATGATCATCACATAAATCGGAATGCGGACCTCGCTCGGGATCCAACGGCGCAGGGCGGAGATGGAACCGTTGGTAATGGTCAGCACCAGTGTGGTAGCCAGTCCAAGCCCCAAGGCGTTGGTGGCAGTTGACGTTACCGCCAGCAGCGGACACAGCCCCAATAATTGCACTAACGCAGAGTTGTTTTTCCACAACCCCTGTACGATTAACTCTTTGGCTTCACTCATTCGCTGGCTCCGCAGGCAGGCAAAGTATCCAGTTTAGGCGGCAGCGTCTCCATAAACAACGCTGTACGACGCACGGCGTTGACCACCGCTCGCGGGGTGATGGTGGCCCCAGTGAACTGATCAAACATGCCGCCGTCTTTCTTCACTGCCCAACGTTTATCATCCGGGCCGTCGATCTTTTTACCGCTGAAGAAGGTGATCCAGTCGGTGATACGTAATTCGATTTTGTCGCCCAGCCCAGGCGTTTCGTGATGTTCTATCACGCGGGTTCCCAATACCGTGCCGTTAAAATCGGCCCCGACCAGCAGTTGGATCGCCCCAGAATAACCGTCTGGCGCGGTCGTTTCCAACGCGGCTGCCACCAGTTGACCATTTTTGCGGGCCAGATACAGATGGTGCGGCGCGCCATTGCCTAAAGCCGGATCGCTGACTAGCAGGCATTCGCTCTGCATATCATTGTCATAATGTTCCGGCGGGACGACCTGGTCCAGCAACGCTTTTTGTTGCAACGCCGCCTGATGTGCAATGGTGGTTTTGGTTAACTGGTACACCACGGCGGTCAGGCCGGTGGTGACCGCGGCAAACACGGCCAGTGTGGTGCCATGCTTTCTCATGGAATTAAGCATAATGACTCCTCAACGGTGGCCATACACGCGTGGCTGCGTGTAGTGATCGATCAACGGTACGGTAATGTTGGCCAGCAGTACGGCAAAGGCTACCCCGTCGGGATAACCGCCATACACGCGGATCAGCCAGACCAGCAAGCCAACCAGGCCGCCGTATATCAGCCGACCTTTGGGCGTAGTAGAGGCACTGACCGGGTCGGTGGCAATAAAGAAAGCCCCGAGCATAGTGGCCCCGGAAAACAGATGGATCAACGGGGAAGCCTGATGGGCCGGATCCAACGTCCAGGCCAATCCTGAGCACAAGGCAATGACGGCCAACATGCTGAACGGGATTTGCCAGTGGATCAGCTTACGGCCCAGCATAAACAGGCCGCCGAGCAGGAAGCCCAGGTTAATCCACTGCCAGCCGATACCGGCCAGGGTGCCACCGAACAGCGGTTGCTGGAGCACTTGCTCGACCGAGTGGCCGCTGCGTAGGCCGGTTTTAAAACCGTCTAATGGCGTGGCCTGGCTGATGCCATCGACGCCCATCTGCAATTCGTGCAGAGTGGCCCCCTGGGCAGTGTGGCCGCTGAAAATAGCTAGCAGGGTATCTGGCAGGGTCAGGGCGGTTGCGCGCAGCTCTTCCGGCGGTAACCAACTGGTCATCTGTACCGGGAAGGAGATTAACAGCACCACGTAACCCACCATGGCCGGATTGAAAGGGTTTTGCCCAAGTCCGCCGTATAGCTGTTTGGCGATCACAATGGCGAAAAAGGTGCCGATAACGATCATCCACCAGGGAGCTAGAGGTGGCAGGCTAATGCCCAGCAACAGCGCAGTGAGCAGGGCGGAATTATCTGCCAGCCGAGCCTTGACTGGCTGTTTACGTAGCGCAAGAATGGCGGCCTCGGACCCGAGAGCGGTCACCATGGCCAGCGCGGTCTGAACAAGGTTGCCATAGCCAAAGAACCATAGCTGTGCTGCCATGCCGGGAATGCAGGCCAGCATCACCCAAAGCATGATGCGGCTGGTGCTTTGCTGGTTATGGGTAAACGGAGAGCTGGCGATGTGTAAGCCCTTGGGGGCTGCCTGTTGTACCGGCCTGAACTTCATAGAATAACTACCATTTCTTTGCCATGTTAATCAGTGCATTCACGGTGCGGGCACCGGGGGAAATTACAGCGCTGCATTCTACCTCAATCATATGCCGGGTAATACGTGCTAATCATAAGGATATTCAGCTTTTGCGGTGAGAAAAAGCCAGGCTGGGTGTAAAACGTGCAGTATGGGTTGTCATACTGATGATCGAGCTGCTATTTTTGGACTGCTTGGCGCACGGAATAACAACTTTCATATAATTAACGTAGGTTACTATCCTGAGCATTTTTGAAGTAGCGAACAATTAATAATGACTAATGAAGATATTTTATTTATTGAAGAACTGATTGAATGGGTCGAAATTCATCTGGAGACTCGGCCAAATCTGGATGAAGTTGCGCGTATCTCCGGCTACTCCAAGTGGCACCTGCAGCGCAAGTTCAAGCGAATCACCGGTATCCAGCTCGCCACCTATATTCGCTCACGCATTCTTACCCGTGCGGCGGTCGCGCTGCGTATCAGCAACCGTACGATTATCGATATCTCCGATGAGTTGGGCTTTGATTCACAGCAGACCTTTACCCGGATGTTTAAGCAACGTTTTGGCATTACGCCAAACCGCTACCGTACCATGGAAAAATGGGACGTGAAGAGCCTGATGCCGCGCTTCGACTTCGAAGCCGTGTATGAGGCAGGTTTTTATCCGGAGATACAACGGCTGACGTTACCTGATACGCACCTGGTCGGTTTTACGCGTGAGATGGAATTTGATACTGCCCAAGAGATGGCTATTTCTTCCTGTATCGCCATGAAGGGGGAAATCTTTAATGACTTCTTCAAAGGGCTGAATATGGAGTGCCACAAGGTTTACAGCATCCATTCTGCCAATGAGCGTGGCGAAGGCGAGTGTTCAGTCACGCATACCATGGCGGTGGAGCCGGAATTCAAGAAGGACATCCTTTCTGGCCACAAGATTGAAGATATTCGCTTGCCAGCGCGCGAGTACATCGCGATTACCCATCAGGGGACGGCCAAAGAGTGCGTGAAATTTATCTCTTACCTGATCTCGCACGTGATGCCAGGGCTGCGCAATGAAGTACGCGGAAGTGTTGAGATGGAGATAATCGAAGCTAAGGCGTGGAACCAGGATGCCAAACTGCGGCAGATCGATGTCAATTACACCTACCTGATTTCTATCGATTAAGTGGGGCCTTACGTTCGGCAAGACCCCCATACCGCTTACTCTTTATCTACCGTAGCTAGCTGTTGTGCGGCCTTTTTAGCTTTGACTCGAGCCAGCGCTGCGGCCACGGCAGCCTTGCGCGGATCTTCCGGTTCAGCCGTGGGGATGGGGTCGTCGTCAACTAGTGGTTGAGAACGCTCAGCTTGCTGCGCCGCTTTTTTGGCTTTGACTCTGGCAAGCGCGGCAGCAACGGCAGCCTTGCGTGGATCCTCCGGTTCAGCCGTTGGGATAGGTTCCTCGTCAACTAGTGGTTGAGAACGCTCTGCTTGCTGCGCCGCCTTTTTCGCCTTCACGCGGGCTAATGCTGCCGCTACTGCAGCCTTACGAGGATCCTCTGAAGCTACCGTTTCCGCCACGCTCTCTGCGTCTTGTGCCTGCGCCGCTTTCTTGGCTTTGACTCGAGCCAACGCCGCAGCCACGGCCGCTTTACGCGGGTCTTCCTCTTGCACCGCTGTCGCCGCAGGCATTTCGCTTGCTCGCTCGAGCTTGCGCTCTCTGGCCTGTGCCTTACGCGCTTCGCGGGCAGCTATGGCTGCGCTGTTATCCGGCTCCTGGCCGGTGATAGCAATGCCAGCAGCCTCACTGTTTTTGCTGCGCACGCGAGCCAAAGCCGCCTGAACGGCATCTTGATCGTTGTCGGTCAGTTTCACCGCGGCCTTTTTATGACGCTCTTCGCGCGCCAGCTTCTCACGCTCTAAGCGGGCCAGCTTGGCTTCATAACGTGCCTTGGCTTCGGCGGTACGTGCCGCTTCCTGATCCAACGCGTTAATCTCGGCCTTCTCTTGGCGATAATATTGCACCAGCGGAATATTGCTGGGGCAAACGTAGGCACAGGCACCACATTCGATACAGTCGAACAGATTGTGCTTACGCGCCTTCTCGTGCTCTTCGCCACGGCTGAACCAGTAAAGCTGCTGCGGCAACAGCCCGGCAGGGCAGGCATCAACGCACAGCCCACAGCGAATACAGGACTGCTCTGGTTCTTGTACGGCCATTTCGTCAACCGTCGGGGCCAGTAAGCAGTTGCTGATTTTGACGATCGGCACGTCTAACGTTGGCAACGTAAAGCCCATCAGCGGGCCACCCATTACCACCATCTGTTGGGATTGAGGTTGATAGCCGCCAAAGGCCAGCAGGTGTTGCACCGGCGTGCCGAGGCGCGCCCAGACGTTGCCCGGTTGGCTCATGGCCTCACCGGTTAAGGTGACGACGCGTTCAATCAACGGCTCGCCATCGACAATCGCCCGCTTGATGGCAAAGGCGGTGCCCACGTTCTGCATCAGCACGCCGATGGTGGACGAACGCTTGCCGTGAGGCACTTCTTTGCCCGTCAGAATTTTGGTTAACTGCTTGGCACCACCGGAAGGATATTTGGTGGGGATCACCCGCAGGGCGATGCCATCCTGCCCGCGCAAAGCGGCTTTCAGAGCGGCGATGGCTTCCGGCTTGTTATCTTCGATGCCGATCAACGTCACTTTGGGTTGTAGCAGGTGGCGCAGGATCTGGGTGCCTTCGATAATTTGAGTGGCCTGTTCCTGCATCAGCCGGTCATCGGCGGTGATATAGGGCTCGCATTCGGCAGCGTTGAGGATCAGGGTTTCCACCTCTTCACGGCCACCTTGCAGCTTACTGGCCGTTGGGAAACCCGCACCCCCCAGTCCGGCAATCCCGGCCTGATGAATACGTTGGATCAGCTCTGCCGCATCCAGTTGGCGGTAATCGGCGACCGGCGTCAGTTCGCACCAGCGATCTTCACCGTCTGGATCGATAATCACGCACAGTTCCGCCAGCCCTGAAGGATGGGCGGTAACGTGAGGTTCAATGGCGCGGATGGTGCCCGAGGTTGGTGCATGTACCGGCAAGGTGCGGCCACGGCCAAAGGTCAGTGGTTGGCCTTTCAGTACGTGGTCACCGGCTTTGACGCACAGCTCACCTTCTGGGCCCAGATGCTGTTGCAAGGGGACGATAAAAATGTCGGGCAGGGGAGCCACGCGCAGTGGCACACCGCTGGACTGGGTCTTCATTTCGGGTGGATGAATGCCACCGTCAAAATCCCAAATCCGATCTTTTTTCAAAGCGGCGAACAGATTAAACATGTTGCTCCACGGGGATCACTTGCACCGGAATGGTTTGCATATCCCACTTCCAGCTGGCGGTCGTGGTGGCGACCGGTTTCATTTCAATACAATCGGTTGGGCAGGGCGCAACACACAGATCACAGCCGGTACAGAGATCGGTAATGACCGTGTGCATGGCGCGGGTGGCACCCACGATGGCGTCCACCGGGCAGGCCTGAATGCACTTGGTGCAGCCGATGCAGTTGGCTTCGTCAATAAAGGCGACCTTACGCACCGGCTCTGCCACGGCGGCACCGCCGTCCAGCGGTTGTGGCTCGACGTTGAGTAATTCGGCCAGCTTGAGCATCACCTGCTCGCCCCCCGGGGCACATTTGTTGATCATCTCGCCATTGGCAACCGCTTCGGCATAGGGGCGGCAGCCGGGATAACCGCATTGGCCACATTGGCTCTGCGGCAGAATTTCGTCGATCTGTTCGGCAACCGGATCTTCTTCCACTTCAAAGCGGCGTGCGGCAAAACCCAGCACCAGGCCAAACAGCAATCCCAAGGCGCTTAATGCCGCCACCGCAATCCACAACGCAGTCATTAGAATCTCACCAGCCCGGTAAAGCCCATAAAGGCCAGAGACATCAGGCCAGCGGTGATCAAGGCGATAGAGGAACCGCGAAACGGCGCGGGCACATCGGCGACCGCCAGGCGTTCACGGATGGCGGCAAACAGCACCATCACCAATGAGAAGCCTGCGGCGGCACTAAAGCCATAAACCGCAGACTGCAGGAAGTTGTAGCCAAGGTTGACGTTGAGCAACGCCACGCCTAATACAGCGCAGTTGGTGGTGATCAACGGGAGGAAAATCCCCAGCAGGCGATAGAGCGCCGGGCTGGTTTTACGCACCACCATTTCGGTGAATTGCACCACGACGGCGATCACCAGAATAAAGGACAGCGTGCGCAGATAAACCAGATCCAACGGGATCAGGATAAAGCTGTTGATTAGCCAGGCGCAGACCGAGGCCAGCGTCATCACGAATGTGGTGGCCATACCCATGCCGATGGCACTTTCCAGTTTCTTGGAAACGCCCATAAAGGGGCACAGGCCCAGGAATTTCACCAGGACAAAGTTGTTCACCAGTACGGTGCCAACAAACAAGAGCAGGTATTCGGTCATTGCAATGCCTAAAAAAATAAAAGCCGCCTATTATCGGTAATCGGCGGCGTAACGACAACATACTAATCGCAAGGGTATTGCGCTTTTTTGCCCGTTTTGTTGAAAATTTACACAGCAGGGCGTTCAAATCGTGCCTTGCCGTGGTTACTTCTCGGTGAAGGTGCTTTTCACGCGCTGGGAACGCTTAAAATAGGGCACCAGCAGGGCGGCCATCACCAACGGCCATAGCAGGCTACGCACGGCAAGTTCATCGGGCACGGGGGCAAAGGCGAACGCCTTGATCGCCAATAGCACGGTGATCAGCAGCCAGACCAGGAACAGCTTTGGAAAACGTTGTGAACGCTGGCAGAACAGCCACAGCAGGTACAGCGTAAAGCACCACATTACCAGCGTGGTGAGCACCGATAAATACCACTGCGTGGAGAAAGCCTGAGCATTGGTGCTCAGATACTCGCGTGATTCCGGCATAAAAATGGCCATACCGTACAGGGCCAACATCAGGCTGGCGCTGAGCAGGGTAACGATCAGATAGGCCATCGGGGCTAGCAACCAACCGCCAATGCGCGAGTATTCAGCTTGGGTCATACGAGATCCTGAGTGGTATTCCAACAAAGTAAGCGGCATAGCTTACTCAAATATGAGCCAATGCGCGAGGAGAAGGCGGTACCAACGGCAAAATGCCAGTCAGATTGCACTGACTGGCATGACATGGTTTACAAACCTCAGCCGGTTCTCATTGTAGGGGCGCTGCATGCTGCGCCCACTTAACGGCTGTTAACGTTCCGCACCGTTGCTGGCGATCAGCTTCTGGTACCAGAAGAAGCTTTTCTTACGCTGGCGTGCCAGATCCTTGTTGTGGTCAACGTAGATAAAGCCGTACTGTTTCTGGAAACCGTTGAGCCAGCTCAGCAGATCGATAAACGACCATGGATAATAACCGCGTACGTCAGCCCCCTGTTTGATAGCGTCTTCAATGGCACCAATGTGCTGGCGCAGATAGTCGATGCGATCGTCATCCACCACTTCACCGTCGATAATCGGATCTTTGGCTCCCAGACCGTTCTCGGTGATGTAGATAGGGATATCGCCGTAACGCGCCTTGATATTCATGATGCCTTCGGTGAGGCCCTGCGGATAAATTTCCCAGTCCCAATCGGTATACACGCCGTTCGGGTTGCGGACGAACTTGAACAGCCCCTTAAAGCCGAATTCGTTACCCTGCTGGTGGCCGCTGCCTTTCTCACCGGTGGTGTTGATGGTCAGATGTGACTCTTGATTATTGGCCGCGATGGTTTCACGTTTGTAGTAGTTCAGGCCAATAAAGTCACAGATATTGTCACGCAGCAGTTGCTCATCACCAGGGGCGAATTGCGGCACGCCCCACAGCGCCTGAGTCTGTTCTAGCAGTTCAGCCGGATATTCCCCTTTCAGCACAGGATCGTACAGCCAGTGGGTAAAGATCCCTTCGGCCAACTGATAGGCCGCCAGATCTTCCGCTGATTGGCT
This sequence comes from Serratia sp. JSRIV004, assembly GCF_019968705.1. NCBI lineage: Bacteria > Pseudomonadati > Pseudomonadota > Gammaproteobacteria > Enterobacterales > Yersiniaceae > Serratia > Serratia sp. JSRIV004. The sequence continues at coordinate 2,905,995 of NZ_CP074140.1, forward strand.
GAGCGGGGTATGGGTTTGCAACACGTTGACGAAGCCGATTTGGCCGGCAATGCCGCTGGTACGGAATGCGGCTACCGCTTTAGCGTGGGCTACAAAGACGTGGTGACAGGCCTGGATCGCACGTGCCGGGTTCTGTACGCCCGGTGGGTGGCCGCCGGTGATGTAACCGAAGCCGATAAAGCACACGGTTTCATTGAAGGTAGACCACAGTTTGACGCGATCGCCGTAACGTTGGTAACACAGGCGGGCATACTCTTCAAAAGCCTCCGCAGTGCTGCGTGCTTCCCAACCGCCTTCATCTTGCAATGCCTGCGGCAGATCCCAGTGGTACAGGGTGATCATCGGTTCAATGTTGTGTTCCAACAGGGCATCAATCAGATCGCTGTAGAATTTGACCCCGGCCTCATTGATGGTGCCCCGGCCCTGTGGCAGCAGGCGCGGCCAGGAGATTGAGAACCGGTAGCTCTGCATCCCCATTTCGGCCATCAGCGCCACGTCCTCACGGAAGCGGTGATAGTGATCGACGGCAACGTCGCCGTTAGTGCCTTGGTAAGTGGTACCCGGCAGGTGGGAGAAGGTATCCCAGATGGATGGGCCTTTGCCGTCGGCATCGTGTGCGCCTTCAACCTGATACGCCGCGCTAGCCGCGCCCCAGAGGAACGCTTTCGGGAAAGCAGACATAACTATTCTCTCTATACGTTAAATATTGAGTCTAGTTTAGGTCGAGTTGAAATGAGTTTGCAACCGGTTTCTGAAACCGGTTGCAGTTTTTGCGGGAGCGTTTAGCGACGGTTGATTTGGTAGTAGGTTTCATTCCAGCGGATTTCGTTCTTGAACGCTGGTAGGGTGGTGTCGTTGTCGATCAGCAGGAATTCGATGTTGTGCATCTCGGCATACAGGCGCAGGTAGTCGGCGTTTAGTGACTGTGAGAACACCGTGTGGTGCGCACCACCTGCCAGGATCCAGGCTTCTGCGGCCGTAGCCAGGGAAGGCTGAGCGCGCCAGATCGCCCGGGCCACCGGCAGCTTAGGTAATGGTTTAGGCTGCTCAATAGTATCAACCTGATTGACCAGCAGGCGGAAACGATCGCCCATATCGATCAGGCTGGCATTCACCGCCGGGCCTGCCGGGGTAGAGAAGATCAGGCGGGCCGGGTCGGCCTTGCCACCGATGCCAAGATATTGAATATCCAGCAGTGGCTTCTGTTCTTTGGCAATGGAAGGGCAGACTTCCAGCATATGGGACCCCACCACCAAATCGTTGCCCGGCTGGAAGTTGTAGGTGTAATCCTCCATAAACGAGGTGCCGCCATTTAAGCCGCTGCCCATCACTTTCATAATGCGCAGCAGGGCCGCGGTTTTCCAGTCGCCCTCACCGGCAAAGCCGTAACCTTGCTGCATCAGGCGCTGTACCGCTAAACCTGGCAACTGCTTCATGCCGTGCAGCGTTTCAAAGTTGGTAGTGAAGGCGTGGAACTTGCCCTGTTCGAGGAAACGTTTCATGCCCAGTTCGATGGCGGCTGCATCAATCAGGTTCTGCCGTTTGGCCCCGTTAACTTTTGCTACGTCGCTCAGCTCATAGCTGGCTTCGTACTCCTCGATCAGAGCATCGATATCGCCCTTGCTCACTTCATCGATCACGTTGACCAAATCGCCGATGCCATAAGCATCCACGGAATAACCAAACTGGATCTGCGCGGCCACTTTATCGCCATCGGTCACGGCGACCTGGCGCATGTTGTCACCAAAACGCGCCACTTTCAGCTGTTGGCTTTCCTGTTTGGCGCAGGCAACACGCATCCATTGAGCGATTCGCTCCTGGGCATTTTTGTCTTGCCAGTGGCCTGCAATCACGCTGTGCTGCTGGCGCATACGGGCACCGATAAACCCGAACTCGCGGCCACCGTGGGCGGTCTGGTTCAGGTTCATAAAGTCCATATCCATGCTGTCCCACGGAACCTCAGCATTAAATTGGGTATGGAACTGGAGCAGCGGTTTATCGAGGATAGACAGGCCGGCAATCCACATTTTGGCCGGTGAGAAAGTGTGCAGCCAGGTGATGATGCCGATGCAGTCCTGGTGATAGTTGGCATCACGGCAGACGGTGGTGATTTCGTCCGGCGTGGTGACCAGCGGTTTCAGCACCATCTTCACCGGTAAACCTGCGTCGCGGTTCAGGCTGTTCACGACCTGCTCGGCATTTTCCATCACCTGTTGCAGGGTTTTGGGGCCATAAAGATGCTGGCTGCCGATCACGAACCACACTTCACGTTGCTTAAAGATGTTCATCAAAAACTCCTGGAACTAGAGGTTTTATTGAGCCGAGGGATCTGCCACGGCGTATTAATTTTTGGTGATTGCGGCAAAGCGCGGCTCTGCGGCCTGGCACCACTGTTGATAGCGTTCATAAAGTTGTTGGTAACGCGCGACGTTTGCGGGATCGGGCTGCAAAGTACGTTCAATACTGCAAGCCATATGCTGCTGAGCTTGCGGAACGTCGCTGAAATGCCCGGCGGCTACGGCGGCGAAGATGGCTGCACCCAACGCGCAGCACTGGTCGGAGGCGACAATCTGTAGCGGACGATCCATCACATCGGCGCAAACCTGCATAATCACCGGTGACTTGCGGGCAATACCGCCCAAAGCCAGCACGTTATCGACGGGAATGTCCTGCTGTTCGAAGCACTCCATGATGGCGCGGGCGCCAAATGCCGTTGCGGCGATAAAGCCACCAAACAGCGTGGGCGCATCGGTGCCGAGATTGAGATCGGTGATCACTCCTTTCAGGCGCTGGTTGGCGTAGGGGGTGCGGCGGCCATTGAACCAGTCCAATACCACTGGCAGATGGTCAAGAGACGGGTTTTTGGCCCAGGCGGCGGTCAGGGCGGCCAGCATGTCATGCTCGATTTGTTGCAGCTGTGTCTGGAGTTGCGGTTGCGTCTTGGCGGCTTCACGCAGTGGCCAGCTCAGCAGGCGGCTGAACCAGGCGTACATATCGCCAAAAGCGGATTGCCCGGCCTCCATCCCGATGGTTTGCGGCACCACGCTGCCGTCCACCTGGCCGCAGATGCCGCTGATGGCGCGATCTCCCACGCGCTCACGATCGGCGATCAGAATGTCGCAGGTCGATGTGCCAATCACCTTCACCAGCGTATAAGGCTGCGCTCCGGCTCCCACTGCCCCCATATGACAGTCAAAGGCGCCACCGGACAGCACCACGCTTTCTGATAGCCCAAGCCGTGTGGCCCACTCTTTGCTCAGCGTCCCTACCGGCAAATCGGCAGTGTAGGATCCGTTGAACAGTGGATAGGGCAAATCTTCCACCAGCATCGGATCCAAGGCCGCAAAGAAGGCTTTCGGTGGCAAACCGTCCCAATCCGGATGCCACAGCGTTTTATGCCCAACGCTGCAACGTCCGCGCTTTAACCGATCCGGTGCAGTAGTGCCAGAAAGCAGTGCCGGTACCCAGTCGCATAGCTCAACCCAAGAGGCGGCTGCGTGGCGTACCGCCTCGTCCTGGCGTGAAACGTGCAAGATTTTGGCCCAGAACCACTCAGAGGAATAAACGCCGCCGATATAGCGCGAATAATCGGGGAAATCACCACGGCGACAAAGCTGGTTAATTTCCTCCGCCTCCTCGATGGCGGTGTGGTCTTTCCACAACACAAACATGGCGTTGGGATTGCTGGCAAACTCTGGCCGCAACGCCAACACGTCGCCATATTCATCAATCGGGGCGGGAGTGGAGCCGGTGGAATCAACCCCAATCCCGACCACGCTCTGCCGCTGTTCCTGGCTCATGCGCTGCACTACGGCGACGATGGCTTGCTCCATGGCTTCGATATAGTCGAGTGGATGGTGGCGGAACTGGTTCTGCGCGGCATTACAGAAATCACCACGCTGCCAGCGAGGGTAGTAGACCACCTCGGTATCCAGTTCGTTACCGTTTTGACAGTCGACAGCCAGTACCCGCACTGAATCGCTGCCGAAGTCTAATCCCAGGGCAATAGCACCTGCCGTCATGATGCGGACTCCTTACTTGTTAGGTTGAGATTAACGATAGGAGCGGGACGGGGAGGCAGGTGAGGAAGCATTGGCTGGAAGTATGCACTTTTCTGCTTGCTACAGTGATTTTGTGATGGGGGTCAAAAGTTATCACTTGGTTAAATTTGCTAAATGTATGCACATATCTGCTGTTATCTCGGGATGTGATAGCGCTCTACATTTAACTAACAAATACCGGCTAAAACTGTTTGCGTCTTACCTGAGTCGACGGCAAGAAGCGAGATGCAAGGCCATTGCCGTGACAGGATCTCATAATGATAACGTTTTCACGGCGGCCCGATTTTTCTGCCGATGAAAGCAAAACAGCGGAGAGTACCATGCATAAATTCACTAAGGCGTTGGCAGTGATCGGTCTGACGGCGGTTATGTCACATTCAGCTATCGCAGAGACCATGAAACTGGGTTTTTTGGTTAAACAGCCAGAAGAGCCCTGGTTCCAGACTGAATGGAAATTTGCCGACAAGGCGGGTAAAGACCTGGGGTTTGAAGTGATCAAGATTGCCGTGCCGGACGGCGAGAAAACCCTCAATGCCATCGACAGCCTGGCGGCCAGCGGGGCCAAGGGATTTGTTATCTGCACCCCAGACCCAAAACTCGGCTCGGCGATTGTCGCCAAGGCACGCAGCTACGACCTGAAAGTGATCGCGGTTGACGACCAGTTTGTTAATGCCAAAGGCAAGCCGATGGAGAGTGTGCCGCTAGTGATGATGGCGGCCACCAAGATAGGTGAGCGCCAAGGTGCCGAGCTGTGGAAAGAGATGAACAAGCGTGGCTGGAAAGTGGCAGAGACCGGCGTAATGGCGATCACCTCCGATGAACTGGACACGGCACGCCGCCGTACCGGTGGCTCGATGGATGCATTGAAAACCGCGGGTTTCCCAGAACAGCAAATCTACAAGGTACCGACCAAATCCAACGATATCCCAGGGGCGTTTGATGCCGCCAACTCGATGCTGGTGCAGCATCCTGAAGTGAAAAACTGGCTGATCGTCGGGATGAACGACAATACCGTGCTGGGCGGCGTGCGTGCCACCGAAGGTCAGGGCTTTAAAGCGCCTAACGTGATCGGCATTGGTATCAACGGCGTTGACGCGGTAAGCGAGCTTTCCAAGAAACAGGCAACCGGCTTCTACGGTTCACTGCTGCCAAGCCCGGATATTCATGGCTACAAGAGCATTCAGATGCTGCATGACTGGGTAGAGAAAGGCGTGGAACCAGAGAAATTCACCGAAGTGACCGACGTGGTGCTGATCACCCGCGACAACTTCCAGGTGGAACTGCAGAAAAAAGGCCTGATGTAAGGAGCGTGCCGCCTGTACCAAGCGGGCGGCCATTTATCGCACAGCATTGAGGAAAGCACTATGACTGCCGTCACGCCCTATCTGGCTTTTAAAGGCATCGGTAAAAGCTTCCCTGGCGTCAAAGCGCTGGATGATATCAGTTTCAACTGTCAGGCCGGGCAGATCCACGCCCTGATGGGGGAAAACGGCGCCGGGAAATCGACGCTGCTGAAAATCCTCAGCGGCAATTACGCCCCAAGCAAAGGGGAGATCCACCTCCAGGGGCGAGCCGTACAGTTTGCCAATACCACCGACGCGCTGAACGCCGGGGTGGCGATTATCTACCAGGAACTGCATCTGGTGCCGGAAATGACCGTGGCAGAGAACATTTACCTTGGCCAGTTGCCGACCAAACATGGCCTGGTGGATCGTAAACTGCTGCGTTATGAGTCCCGCTTACAGCTGGAACACCTCGGTTTGGACATCGATCCGGATACTCCGTTGAAGTACCTGTCGATTGGTCAATGGCAGATGGTGGAGATTGCCAAGGCTCTGGCGCGTAACGCCAAAGTGATTGCGTTTGATGAGCCGACCAGTTCGTTGTCGGCACGTGAAATTGAGCAGCTGTTCCGGGTGATCCGCGAGCTGCGGGCTGAAGGGCGAGTGATCCTGTATGTCTCACACCGGATGGAGGAAATCTTTGCGCTGAGTGACGCCATCACCGTGTTTAAGGATGGCCGCTATGTACGTACCTTCGACGATATGCAGCAGGTCAACAATGAAGTGCTGGTGCAGGCGATGGTGGGTCGCGATCTTGGCGATGTTTATGGCTACCAGCCACGCGAGTTGGGAGAAGTGCGGTTGCAGCTTACCGATCTGCAGGCCGTCGGGGTGAAAACGCCTATCAGCCTCAACGTACGCGCTGGCGAAATTGTTGGCCTGTTTGGTCTGGTGGGTGCAGGGCGCAGCGAATTGATGAAAGGGATTTTTGGCGCTACGCGGGTCACTGCGGGCCAATTGATGCTCGATGGCAAGCGGCTTGATGTCCGTTCACCGATCGATGCTATCCGTGCAGGCGTAATGCTGTGCCCGGAAGATCGTAAGGCCGACGGCATCATTCCGGTGCACTCGGTGCGCGACAATATCAACATCAGCGCACGCCGCAAAAGCATCAAGGCGGGCTGCCTGATTGATAACGCCTGGGAAACCAGCAATGCCGATCACCACATCCGCGCGCTGAATATCAAAACCCCCACTGCCGAACAGCTGATCATGAACCTCTCCGGTGGCAATCAACAGAAGGCGATCCTGGGCCGCTGGCTGTCGGAAGAGATGAAGGTGATCCTGCTGGATGAGCCGACACGCGGTATCGACGTTGGCGCAAAACACGAAATCTACCACGTGATTTATCAGCTGGCGCAGCAGGGCATTGCGGTGCTGTTCGCCTCCAGCGATTTGCCCGAAGTGCTGGGGCTGGCGGATCGCATCATCGTGATGCGTGAAGGGGCGATCTCTGGCGAGTTGACCCATAGCGAGGCCACTGAGGAAAAAGCCCTCAGCCTGGCGATGTTACGTACCCCCGATATTGCTGCGGCGATAGCCTGATTGTGAAGGAGCAAGAGATGTCGAGCATGACAACCAATTCTGTGAAAAACCGCGGTGGCCTTGGGTTGGCGCGTATCTGGGACAGCTATGGCATGCTGGTGGTATTCGCCGTGCTGTTTGTCGCCTGCGTTGCGTTCGTGCCGAATTTTGGCAGTTTTATCAATATGAAAGGCCTGGGGCTAGCGATCTCCATGTCCGGGATGGTGGCGTGTGGCATGCTGTTTTGTCTGGCCTCAGGTGATTTTGACCTGTCGGTGGCGTCGGTTATCGCCTGTGCGGGTGTCACCGCGGCGGTGGTGATCAACATGACCGAGAGCCTGTGGATCGGCGTGGCTGCCGGTTTGCTGTTAGGTGTGCTCTCTGGGCTGATCAATGGTTTTGTGATCGCCCGCCTCAAGATTAACGCGCTGATCACCACGTTGGCCACCATGCAAATCTTCCGCGGCTTGGCCTATATCATTTCCGATGGGAAAGCGGTGGGGATCGAAGATGAGCGGTTCTTTGCGCTCGGCTATGCCAACTGGTGGGGGCTGCCTGCACCGATTTGGATCACTATCGGCTGTCTTATCCTGTTTGGTTTCCTGCTCAATAAAACCACCTTTGGCCGTAATACCCTGGCTATCGGTGGCAACGAGGAGGCGGCTCGTCTGGCCGGGGTGCCGGTAGTGCGTACCAAGATCATCATCTTTGTGCTTTCCGGACTGGTATCTGCCGCTGCGGGCATTATTCTGGCTTCGCGTATGACCAGCGGCCAGCCGATGACCTCCATCGGTTATGAGCTGATCGTGATCTCCGCCTGCGTGCTGGGGGGCGTTTCGCTCAAAGGCGGCATCGGTAAAATTTCCTACGTTATCGCCGGGATCCTGATCCTGGGTACGGTGGAGAACGCCATGAACCTGCTGAACATCTCGCCGTTCTCGCAGTATGTGGTGCGCGGCGTGATCCTGCTGGCCGCGGTGATTTTTGACCGCTACAAGCAACAAGCGAAGAGCAGGGCGTGAAGACCCATCACAATTTTGCGATTGCTATGAGCAGCATTTTGCCGAATGGGTAAACTTGCTATAGGTGGATAGTGTTTTGTCGTTTATTCAGCAATCTCTATTTTCCCCTCACCCCAACCCTCTCCCCAAAGGAGAGGGAGCTGCACGGAGCGCGTGGTTGGCCCGTGCAGCTTCGGTAAGTAGGTAGTAAGAGGAAAGGCAGGTATTACACAGAAAAATCAACGAACTCGATCGGTTCCCTCTCCCTGTGGGAGAGGGGTAGGGTGAGGGAAGCAGACCACTCATCTTGCCAAGTTTTGGGATAAAGAAACGACACATTCGGAGGCCAGATGTATCATCGCATGGTTCAGGAACCCCAACCGAACCCGCTGTTGCCGGGTTACACCTTTAACGCCTACCTGGTTGCCGGGCTGACGCCGATTATGGCGGACGGGCCGCTGGATTTCTTTATCGACCGCCCCGGCGGCATGAAGGGCTACATCCTCAATCTGACCATTAAAGGCCAGGGCAAGGTGTTTGACGGTGAGGAAACGTTTTACTGTAACCCCGGCGATCTCCTGCTGTTTCCGCCCAAGGCGGCGCATAACTATGGCCGATCACCGGATAGTGACTGCTGGTATCACCGTTGGGTGTATTTCCGCCCGCGGGCCTATTGGGCCGACTGGCTGGAATGGCACAGCAAGGCGCATCAGGTGGGGCGTCTGACGTTGCCCAACAACCCGTTGCTGACCGAATTTGACCGTCTGTTTGCCAACATTGAGCAGACCCAACGCTCCGGCCGCCGTTTTGCCGAAGAAATTGGCATGAACCTGCTGGAACGGCTGTTGCTGCGCGCGATGGAGGAGGATCCCCTCAGCCCACAGAAGATTATGGACCCACGGGTGATTGAGGCTTGCCAGTTCATTACCGGCAATCTGGCAGGGGAGCTGCGTATCGATGAAGTGGCCCGCCACGTTTGTCTTTCGCCATCGCGGCTGGCACATCTGTTCCGTGACCAGGTCGGGATAAATATCTTGCGCTGGCGTGAAGATCAGCGAGTGATCCGCGCCAAATTGCTGCTGCAAACTACCCAGGAATCGATTGCCACCATTGGCCGGGTGGTTGGCTATGACGATCAACTCTATTTTTCCCGGGTGTTTCGTAAGCGAGTTGGCGTCAGCCCCAGCGATTTTCGCCGCCGTAGCCTGGAGATCAACTACCCGGTGAACCATTCCCGGGATCGGTCACTGATTGCCGCATCCCGTTAATCGGCCAACGGATACGATCGTTGTTGGGGGCGCCGCGTGCAGCGCCCGCTTTGTTGTATTGCCCGTTTATTATCGATTTGCATTTAGCTCTTGTTCCAGCCCGCATGATGGTGTCAAATCGCATCAATCCCTACTTCATTTTTCTAGCGGCAACACTCAGGGGTAGCTTTCTTGCCCCAACTTACACGGACGTAGCATTTCATCTGCCTGGAATTGATGCGTATATCGCCCTGTATGAGGAAACAAGATGTCTGAAACAATCCGCGTTGGCCTGGTGGGCTATGGTTACGCCAGCAAGACCTTTCATGCTCCGCTGATCGCAGGAACCCCTGGCATGGAGTTGGCTGCCGTTTCCAGCAGCGACGCCGGTAAAGTCCACGCTGACTGGCCGATGATGACGGTGGTCAGCGACCCGCAGGCGCTGTTTAACGATCCCTCGATTGACCTGATTGTCATTCCAACCCCGAACGATACCCATTTCCCGCTGGCGCAACAGGCGATGGCGGCGGGCAAAAATGTGGTGGTGGATAAACCGTTTACCGTGACACTGTCACAGGCGCAGCAGCTACAACAGCAGGCTGCTCAGAGTGGACAACTGCTTTCAGTGTTTCATAACCGCCGCTGGGACAGCGATTTCCTGACCTTAAAAGCCTTGCTAAAAGACGGCGCGTTAGGAGAAGTGGTCTATTTTGAATCCCATTTCGATCGTTTCCGCCCGGAAGTCCGCCAGCGCTGGCGTGAGCAAGGTGGGGCTGGCAGCGGTATTTGGTACGATCTGGGGCCGCATCTGATCGACCAGGCGTTGCAGCTGTTTGGCAAGCCACAAACGCTTTTTGTCGATCTCGGCGAGCTACGCCCGGGTTCACAATCGGTAGATTACTTCCATGCGGTGCTCAATTACGGCCATCGGCGTGTGGTGCTGCATGGCACGGTGCTGGCCGCGGCAGAAACTGCTCGTTACATTGTGCACGGCACGCAGGGCAGCTTTATCAAATATGGTCTGGATCCGCAGGAAGACCGCCTGAAAGCCGGTGAGCGTTTGCCGCAGGCCGACTGGGGTTACGACATGCGCGACGGAGTAGTGACGTTGTCACGTGATGGCATGTTGGCGGAACAGCCGCTATTGACCATTCCGGGCAATTATCCGGCCTATTACGCCGCCATTCGTGACGCAATTTCCGGTGCCGGTACCAACCCAGTTCCGGCCAGCGAGGCGATACAGGTTATGGAAATGATCGAGCTGGGCATTGAGTCGGCCAAACAGCAAAAAGCGCTACCGGTCAGCTAATATCAATAACAACAGTAGGGTTCAGAGCGCTTCTGAACCCTTTTTACGTATTAAATAGCAAGGAATTTTGCAGGATGTCCTGGTTACAACGTCTACGTATCGACAAGTTTTTACTGGTACTGCTGATGGTGGTGCTGTTGGCCTCATTGCTACCCTGTGAAGGGATTTGGCAGACTTTCTTCGAACATTTAACTACCGCCGCGATAGCCTTGTTGTTCTTCATGCACGGGGCGAAACTCTCCCGTGAGGCGATCGTTGCCGGCATGAGCCACTGGAAGCTGCACCTGGTGGTGTTTCTCAGTACCTTTGCGCTCTTCCCCTTGTTAGGGTTGTCGATGAACCTGCTGGTGCCGGGCTTGATGACGCCTACCGTTTATCTGGGTTTCCTCTATCTGTGTGCTTTGCCTGCCACGGTTCAATCGGCAATCGCCTTCACCTCCGCAGCAGGAGGGAACGTGGCGGCGGCGATCTGCAGCGCTTCGGCATCCAGCATTCTTGGGGTATTCCTGTCTCCGCTGCTGGTGGGGGCATTGATGCATACGCAAGGAGGCAATACTGACGTACTGCATGCCATTGGCTCGATTATTCTGCAACTGATGGTACCGTTTGTTATTGGCCATCTGGCGCGTCCGCTGATTGGCAAATGGATCGATCGCCATCGCAAACTGATTAACCTCACCGACCGTTCCTCGATCCTGCTGGTGGTCTATACCGCGTTCAGCGCGGCGGTGGTTGAGGGGATTTGGCACACCATTGACGGCTGGTCGCTGCTGACGATCCTGGTGATGTCGCTGGTGCTGTTGGCGGTGGTACTGGTTATCAACACCTATGCCGCACGTTGGCTGGGCTTTGATACCGCGGATGAGATCACTATCGTGTTTTGTGGTTCGAAAAAGAGCCTGGCCAACGGCATTCCGATGGCCAACGTGCTATTTCCTGCTGCCGCCGTTGGGGCGATGGTATTACCGTTGATGATTTTCCATCAGGTACAGTTGATGGTATGTGCGGTGCTGGCACAGCGCTATGCGCGTAAAACAGCCCAGCAGCGTGAAGTAGCCGTAACTAAATAACAAGGACGTAGCATGAGCAAGGTAGTCGAGATTTTGCAATATCGTTTACAAGCGGGTAGCGGCGAGCGTTTTCACCACATCATGCAGCATGACAGCGTGCCGCTGCATAAGGCCGCAGGGATCACTGTGCTGGAGTACGGTGTCTCGCTACACGATCCCGATGCCTATTACCTGCTGCGGCGGTTTGACGGCATGGCGGAAATGGAACAGGTATTGCAGGATTTCTACCGCAGCCAAGCTTGGTTGGAGGGGCCACGAACGGAAATTGTGGCCCTGATCGAGGAGAGTCACCGGGTGGTGCTGCCGTATCAGCCCTGACATGCCGTGGGTTGTGGGCTTAACGGAATTGTCCGGTCGGGGATTTGGCACTGGTGGATATCGGGATCGGTGCCGTCCCCAACTGGCAAACGGATTTCAGACTTTGGATAAATCTCTTATTTTCTCTGCATGAGCTTTGCGGTATCTGCAAAGCCATTATCTGATTTAATGGTATTCCACTATTGTCGCCAGTAAATAAAATGAAAGCAGGGTATTTATTATTTTTTTTTTGATTCATTTTAATTCAACTGAAGCAGTTAATGACAATGGTGAATTTACTATGATAGATACAAGGGTTTACTTTTCGTTAGCCTGTTTGTGTGCTCTGTCTGTGGCGAATATTTATTATAACCAACCGTTACTGGCGTTATTTTCCAGGGAATTCAGCGCAGATGCCAAGACGGTAGGCTCAATTGCGATGGTTGTTCAGTTATCTTACGCTGCAGGATTGGTCTTTTTTGTCCCCTTGGGCGATCGCGTTGTGCGGCGGAGGCTGCTGGGTATTTTACTGGGGATTAATGCCGCTGCCTCACTGTTCGCTGCTATGGCTCAAGATATTGCACAACTACTGATAAGTCATATCGCCATTGGTATGACCGCAGTAGGGGCACAAATAATTATTCCAATGGCGACTTTGTTGGCGCCCCCAGAACAGCGGGGGCGGGCTGTCGGAATAGTGATGAGTGGACTGATGGCTGGAGTGCTGTTTGCTCGTATTCTTTCAGGCGTTATTGGCGAGCACTGGGGATGGCGTGCTATGTACATCATAGCAGCGGCCATCAATGCGATAATGATCGCGATAATCTATCGCTTACTGCCTCATAACTGCCCATCAAAAAATCCGATGCCTTACCGGCAGTTAATCGTATCGCTCTTAACCTATTTCCGGCAAGAGAGCGAGTTACGCAAAGCCTGTCTGTCTGGAGCCTTACTGTTTGGCTCTTTCAGTGCACTATGGGGGGCTTTGGCTTTGCTTCTGTCTCGTCCTCCTTATCATTTCGGTAGTGATATTGTTGGAGCTTTCGGTTTTGCTGGAATCGCAGGGATCCTGATGACACCGATCATCGGTAATTTGGCGGACAGGTATACGCCACAGGCGATTGTTTTTTTAGGCAGCCTCTGCGCTATAGTCGGTTTTTTACTGTTGGCAATGTCAGGACACTATTTGACCGCACTCATCATCAGCGTCATTTTTCTAGATGTTGGGGGACGTGCAGGCCTAGTTGGCAATCAGTTACGGGCACTGGCATTGTCGGAAGTCGCCCGCAGTCGGCTCAATACTGTTTTTATGTTTTGCTATTTTCTCGGCGGAGCCTTTGGCACACGTATAGGCGCAGAGCTAAGCCTGCGATTTGGATGGTTTGGCATTGCGTTGCTTGGCGTTATCACCTCCCTGATCGTCATGTTCTTCAACTTCACAGGTATGTTGTCTTTGTTCCGGCGACCCTCTCCCCCTTATTTATAATATGGGGTTTATTGTTGAGGTTTCCCCAATTCGTTGGCCAGGTGTTTATGTAGTGCCTGAAGAAACACTGTCAACCTAGGGGAAATTTTTGGTTCGGCACGTAAGAGGTGGATTTCCTGAGTCTGCCGCTGAGGATCATCAAAGACTTTCACGAGTCGTCCTGCGTTGATATCAGTACCGACCACCCAGTTAGGAAGGAATGCAATACCTAATCCATGGACAGCCGAATTGCGCAGTGCATCAAAATCATTGCAGCGTAGATAGATATGATGCTTCCTCTCGGGATCCTGATAGATCACTCTCCGCCAACATATCGAATAGGGATCCTGAAATTTATCTAGCAGATGATGCCCTTCAAGTTCATCAAGCCCGCTTGGATGACCATGGTTTTGCAGATAAAACGGGCTTGCACATGCTATCCAATACTGGTCTGCAATATGCGTGGCATACAGAGCGCTGTCTTTTAGGGGGCCAATTCTGATGACGGCATCAAGCCGTTCGATCGATGGATTGGTCAACCGTTCAGTTAAATCCAGCGCAAGATCAATATCAGGGAAATTTTTCTTGAACTCAGCTAGCCATGGGAATATATGAAGTTTGGCGAAGGTAGGCAAACAGCTAACACGTAAAATTCCTTTCAGCCCTGTATTCATTGAGCCAATTTCACTATACATATCACTGAGAGCATCAAGAATTTTTATTGATCGAAGATATAAGGCCTCTCCGGCATCGGTAAGCATTAGACCACGGGGCGAACGGATAAATAACTTTATCCCCATTACATCTTCAAGCCTGTTTATTTTGCGCATGATCGAGGATGGGTTCACCCCGTGCCTGCGTGCAACAGAAGAAAATGAACCATTTCTGGCAATATCAATAAATAGCGATAAGTTTTCCGTATATCTGTACAAATCCATATGCGCACCATTTATAACTTTAGTTTCTGACGTCTATACTGTTGAGGATAAATGACGAGTTCAAAAATCAACCATAGCACATTTTATTCTGGGGCTATAGTCTGATACTTATGGAGCGAAAACTCATGATTACTGAGTTTTGCGTTTTGAGATGGAAATATCCAGAACGGCCAAGACAAGATCCTGAGAGCAGACCCAACGGCCAGTGCCGCTGAGCCTGCAGCAAGGGATCAGCCAAGCACTTTCGCGCGTAGCGCCTGTTTTTCCTGCTCGCTGAGGAAGGCCATCTTCAGGCCGTTTTCCTGGGCGGTGCGGATTTCTTGCGGCGTTAATCCGGCCTGCGGCGCCGCTACGCGGTATTCGTGTTCAATCTCAATGCCTTGCACAGCTGGATCGTCGGTATTGATGGAAGCTACCACGCCATGGCGCAGGAAGGTGGCCAGCGGATGTTGTGCCAACGAAGCTACGGTGCTGGTTTGAATATTTGAAGTCAGGCACGACTCAATGCCGATGCCATGCTGCGCCAGATAATCCATCAGTGCTGGATCCTCCACCGCTTTAACCCCGTGCCCAATGCGCTCTGCACCCAACTCACGGATCGCCTGCCAGATGCTTTCCGGACCAGCGGCTTCACCGGCATGAACGGTAATGCGCAGGCCAGCGTCACGTGCACGGTTGAAATGGCTAAGGAACAGGCTGCCAGGGAAGCCTAGCTCATCGCCAGCTAGATCCAACGCGGTGATGCCGTCGCGATGGGTCAGTAGGGCGTCTAGCTCTTGCAGGCAGGCCGCTTCGCCGAAGGTACGGCTCATGATGCCAATCAGGCGTACGTCAATATCGCGGTCGCGGCAACCAGAGCGAATGCCGTCAATCACCGCTTCCACCACGCCAGCCACCGGTAACTGGTGCTTCATCGCCATGTAGTAGGGGGAGAAACGCAGCTCGGCGTAGTGCAACCCGGCATTTGCCGCATCTTCCACGTTTTCATAAGCCACGCGACGGCAGGCATCCAGATCGCCCAGCACCGCGACTCCCCAGTCAAGCTTTTGCAAAAAGCTCATCAGGTCGGGTTCGGTATGGGTGATTTGCACATGGGGAAGCAGGGCAGCCAGCTCGTTGGCTGGCAGGGCTAGGTTGAACTGGCGGCCGAGTTCAAGAATGGTTTGCGCGCGGATGTTACCGTCCAGATGACGGTGAATATCGGTAAGGGGCAAGCGGGAGTCAATCATGGCGGCACTCATTATTTTTGTATAGGTAAAGTGCGGATCAGTATAAAAACAAACGAATGAAAATAGCTATTGAGTTGCATAAAAAAGTGATAATTGTCACATTAAATCGCAAGTTCGCCGTTCAGGATAAAGCGACGATGGACTCCCCCATGCGTTTTATATTTAGCCACGGTTCTTTATGGCTTGCGCTCAGGTCTTTTCCAGATCCACCGGCGCAGGGCCACGAAATGCCCGGCGCCATTCGCTTGGGCTGACGCTGAATCTCGCCTTAAAACTCTGGCGGAAAGAAATCGGCGACTGAAACCCCGCCATGTCCGACACACTTTCAATGCTGTCGTCCGTGGTTTCCAGCAATTCCTGGCTTCTTTGCAGACGCTCTGCGTTAAGCCATTCTCCCAGCGTGGTTCCGGTTGCCTTGAAAAAATGACGGGTCAACGTTCGCCGGCTCATGCTGACAAACCCGGCCAGTGAGTCGAGATCGTGCGGCTTGTCCAGATTGCGACGCAGGTAGTCCATCAACTCGTTCATTTTGCTGTCACGCGTCGATACCGGTATGGGGCGTTCAATAAACTGAGCCTGACCGCCTTCCCGGTAGGGAGGAACAACCATTCTTCGTGCCACCCGGTTGGCAACCGCAGTTCCGTAATGGTCACGGATAATATTCAGGCAGCAGTCAATGCCGGCGGCGGTGCCGGCAGAGGTAATAAGACGTTCATCACTGGTATACAGCGAGTTGCTGTCCAGATGCACGGCGGGAAATCTTTCAATAAAGTCCTGTTCGTACTCCCAGTGCGTTGCGGCGCGGTGCCGATCAAGCAAACCGGAATAGGCCAGCACGTAAGCGCCGAGACAAAGGCCCACCACTTCTGCGCCGCGCTGCCATGCGCTTATGAGCTTATCCAGCAGCGCCTGCGAGGGTCTTTCTTCAGGATGATGCCAGTAGGGCACGATAACAATGTCTGCGACGTCAAGCCGCTCAAGGCCATGCTCCACATTGATGGACAGGCCAATATCAGACAGAACGATGCCCGGTTGTTCAGCACAGATTTCGACGCTGAATAAATCCGGCTGCGGCATCGACTGTCCGAAAATAATACACGGCACTGAAAAGTGAAACGGGCTAAATCCGGCCGTGGCGATCACGGCGACCGTCAGTGTAGACATAACGTTAACCTTACCGTAAATGACAATCGCCGGATCACCGACGGCTAACATGCTGATTTTGACTGACCAAAGGATTCGTAATGGCATCCTTCCCTCAATCAGACGGCGTGATTGATCAGAACGCCATTGTTTCACCGTCTGCAGGAATAAGCACTCGATCATCAATGCTGTGTTCAAGGGTGAACTCTTTTAACTCCGCGCGCGTAAGAAGGCAATGGTTAATCGATTCCATATGAGACGCCACGATGGTGGCAGTCGGCAACATCTGTAGCGTGCGAAGCGTGTCCTCTTTGCCCATGATAATCGGGCCGTAAAGGTCGTTGACAGCATAGCCGGTGTTTAGCACCACAATCTCCGGCTTGAAGCGTTGCAGGCTTCTTACATAAGGTTTAACCCAGACGGTATCACCCGCGATATAAAGCGTTTTTTCATCATGATGAGTGAAGACCAGCCCGCATGCATCACCCAGTAAATCACCCCATTGGGCATCTGCGTACAATTCGTTACTGCCGTGCTGACCGTCCGTTTTATAAATAGTCAGACCGTCAACGAAATGATTTTCATCTTGCAGCACGCGAATGTTGCGAAAGCCCTGGGAACGGATCAGCGCCGCGTCGTTCTCATCCTGCGTGTAGATAAGCATGTCTTTGGGTACAGCCTGCTGTGCCGCCTCATCCCAGTGATCGGTGTGGGTGTGGGTCAGGATAACGGCATCAACAGCCAGTAAATTCTCTACGGCCACAGGCAAAGCAACCATGGGATTACGCAGGTGCGGGCGAGCATTCCCGGCAAAGCCATCCCAGGCTTCCTTTTCTGCCAGCATCGGGTCGATAAGAAATTTTTTACCGGAATATTCCAGCACGAGCGTAGCATTGCGGATTTGCGTTAATTTCATCGATTGCTCCAGTCATTCATCAGATATTGAGGCTAATCTATCGTGTTTGCGGTTGTCCGACAGGATGGATGCGAGTGGGCTTACTATAAAATGGGGCAGGGATAAGCCGTGACATGCTCTCGGGTCATTAGTCGATGAAATCAGGTCAATCGCAATGGTTCGGGTTTTAACGGGTACCATGACAATGCTGAGGGGAGTTGACGCTCAATGAAAAACCAGGGGCACTATGCCCCTGGCGATATGACCTATTTTGCGTCCAGGACAAATTGCAACGCGGCGATCAGCTTATCCATCCCGGCCTCAACCTTGCTGCGCGGGCAGCCGACGTTCAGGCGCAGGAAACCGCGGCCCTCTTCGCCATAGGTAAAGCCTGGCATGATGGCGACTTTCTCTCGTTCGATCAGCACCTGCTGCAATTCGCGGTCGTCAATGCCTAACGGGCGTATATCAATCCACGCCAGATAGGTGGCCTGCGGTGGCTGCCAGTTTAGCTGCGGTAACGCCTGGTTGAGCCGTTCGGCCACGTAGGTCAGGTTATCTTGCAGATAGTCGCGCAGGGCGTCTAGCCAAGGCTCGCCGTGGCGGTAGGCGGCAATATGGGCTACTACTGCCAGCACCGCAGGGGAGGATAATCCATCGCGGCTTTTTAGTGCCTGAACGTAGCTATCCCGCGCGCTATCATCGCTGATAATGCCATAGGCCCCGGTGAGCGCCGGAATGTTGAAGGTTTTAGAGCCGGAAGTCAGCAACGCCCACGGGGTGGTGGCCACCTGGCTCCATGGAGTGTGACGATGTTCTCCCCAAACCATATCCATATGGATCTCATCGCTGATCACCTTCACGTCATGGCGTTCGCACAGCTCTGCCATCTGCTCCAGTTCATGCTGTGTCCACACCTTACCAGTGGGGTTTTGCGGGCTGCACAGCAGCAGGATCTTGGTTTGTGGACGGGCCAGCAGGGCTTCCAGATGGGCCATATCGCATTGCCAATCGTTATCCACTTTGTGCAGCGGGCAAGGTAACACCTGACGCTGATTACCCAAGATCACCTTATAGAACGCATCATAGGCTGGTGTATGGGTGACCACATATTCCCCCGGAGCCGACCAGATACGCACCAGCTGCGCCACCATGTAAATCACCGAGGGGCCATAGACCGCCTTGGTCGTATCGATGGGCGCATTGAAGCGTTGTTGATACCAATGCCGCACCGCGCCAAGAAAGTCTTCATGCTGCCAGCGGCTGTAGCCCAACACGCCGTGTTGCAGACGCTGTTGCAGAGCTTCAAGAATGCAGGGGGCGGTGGCGAAATCCATATCGGAGATGGTGAAAGGCAGCAGATCTGCGGTGCCAAAACGGTCGGCGATGTAGTCCCACTGGGTGCACCAGGTACCGTGACGATCTACCGGGGTAGAAAAATCAAACATGTGAAACTCCGAACAAGGGCGCAGCAGGCTGCGCCCGGGGGGGAAGGTTATGCGTTGGCCATCAGTGATTCTAACTCATCTTTCACCGATTGCACCTGCGGGCCAATCACCACTTGCAGGTTATGGTCATTAAGGTGTACCACGCCGATAGCCCGGTTGGCTTTCAGCACCGCATCATCCACCTTGCTCATATCGTTAACTGACATACGCAGGCGGGTAATGCAGTTATCCAGCGAAACGATATTCTCTTTACCGCCCAACGCCGCCAGGATAGCAGGCACGTTATAGCCGGATTTACCCACGGCACCGACAGGGGCGCTCTGTGTAGCGGTGGTTTCCGCCTCACGGCCCGGCGTTTTAATGTTCCAGCGCTGGATGGCGAAGCGGAAGATCGCATAGTAGGCAACAAACCAGATGGCGGCCACCAACGGCACCAGATACCACTTGGTTGCGGTGCCGTGCAGGATACCGAACACCACGAAGTCGATAATGTTGCCGTCGGTGTTACCGATAGTGACGCCCAGCAAGGCCATCACGGTGAAGCCCAGACCGGTCAGAATAGCGTGGATCAGATACAGGAACGGAGCCACAAACAGGAACAGGAACTCGATCGGCTCGGTGGTACCACCGACCACACAAGCCACTACACCGGAAATCAGCAGCCCTTTGATCTTGTGACGGTTCTCCGGTTTGGCACAGTGGTACATGGCTAACGCCGCACCCGGCAGGCCACCGAGGAAGGCAGGCATTTTACCCTGGGACAGGAAGCGGGTAGCGCTTTCGGCAAAGCCGTGGGTGGTTGGACAAGAGAGCTGTGCCTGGAAGATGGTCAAGGCACCGCTGACTTCACGGCCACAAACGTCCAGCGTACCGCCCGCTTCGGTAAAGCGGATCAGCGCTACCAGAATATGGTGCAGCCCGAAGGGCAGCAGCAGACGCTCGCCGGAGCCGAAAATCATCGGCCCAAACATGCCAGCGCCGTTAATCATACGGCCCAACCCGTTAATACCTGCAGCGAACCAAGGCCAGATCAGCGGGATAATCAGGCCGCACAGGCCCAGTACCACAGTGGTGACGATTGGGACGAAGCGAGTACCCCCGAAGAACGCCAGCGCATCCGGCAGGCGGATGGTGTTGAAACGCTCGTGCAGCAGATAAACGATGATCCCGACGATCACTGCACCTAGGATACCGGTATCGATAGACTGAATGCCCAGGATGTTCTGGATGTTATTGGCTTTCAGCACCAGCGGATCGACGGTAGGCAGCACGCCTGACGTGGTCAGGTAGAAGTTGGTCGCCAGGTTCAGCACGGCAAAGCCGACAAAACCAGAGAAGGCGGCCACGCCTTTGTTCTCACGCGCCATGCCCAAAGGAATGGCAATGGCGAACATCACCGGCAGGAAGCTGAAGGCAAAGGAGCCGATCTTGCTCATCCAGGTGAACAGCAGTTGGAAAGCCGGATGACCAATGAAAGGCAGCAACGTGATCACGTCACGGCTGCTTAGTGAGCTACCGATCCCCAGCATGATGCCGCAGAATGAAAGCAGTGCGACGGGCAGCATAAATGTCTTGCCCAGGCTTTGGAAAAACTCCCAAAGCGTAATTTTTTGTTTTTTAGACGCTGGCATAACCGACGACTCCTGGCGAAAAAGCATGCAATGTTGTGTGTACCTGATTAGGTAAAAATAAGATAAAACGTTTTACCTAGTAAAAATGCGTCCCTAATCACAATTATGAACGGTCCTTTGCGGTGACAATACTTATGTGGGTAAATCGTTTTACTGCATTGAGAGATTCGGTATACCATTTGTTATCAGGGTGAAACTCGCCCTGATAGGGCATTGCAGAGGTTATAACCATCAAAAAGATCACTATCACCGACGTCGCACAGTTGGCAGGCGTATCCGTGACCACCGTTTCCCTGGTGCTGAGCGGTAAAGGGCGTATTTCTCCCACCACCATGAGCCGAGTGAATCAGGCGATCGAGCAGCTTGGCTATGTTCGCAACCGTCAGGCCGCGACGCTGCGCGGTGGCGAATCGGGGGTGGTAGGGCTGATCCTGCGTGATATCTGTGAGCCGTTTTATGCCGAGATGACCGCCGGGGTGAGTGAGGTTCTGGAAGCCAATGGCAAAGTGCTGTTTCTGACCCAAAGCGGGCGCGAAGGCAAAGGGCTGATGCGCTGTTTTGATATGCTTCTGGAGCACGGCGTCGACGGCATGGTACTGGCGGGTGGGGTACGAACAGCGAAAGGGCTGAAAGAGAAAGCCGAAGCTCAGGGGGTGCCGCTGGTGTGTGCCGCGCGTTCCAATGGGCTGGAAGGTGTAGACGTGGTGCGGCCAGATAATATGCAGGCCGCGAAAATGGCCACCGAATTTCTGATCAAACGAGGTCATAGCCAGATCGCCTACCTTGGTGGACAAAGCGATTCACTCACCCGCGCCGAACGCCTGGGGGGATTCTGTGCCACCTTGGTGCAATACGGCCTGCCATTCCGCTCAGAGTGGATCGTCGAATGCGATTGTCATCAACGGGCAGCGGCTGAAGCTGCCGAAAACCTGTTGCGTCAGTATCCCAATATCAGTGCGTTGGTGTGCCATAAGGCCTCGGTGGCGTTGGGTGCCTATTTTGGTATCGTGCGCAGTGGCCGTAGTATTGGTTCGGAAGGGATGGACAGTTTCTATGGTCAACAGGTGGCGCTGATCGGTTTTGGCGATGTGCCGGAGGCCGAACTGACCGAACCCCCGCTGACCTTTATCTCCAGCTCGGCTCGTGAGGTTGGACGCAGTGCTGCCCTGCGGCTGTTGCAACGTATTGGCGATGATTCATTGGCCCCGCAGAATGTGATCCTGTCCCCAGAGCTGATCAAGCGCGGATCGGCCTGATCCGCCGCTATATCTCCAATCTTGCCGTTGTCCCAATCTTGTAAATTCTCAGGTGTTTCTAAATAGGCTTGCTCTGATGCCGATTAAATTAAAGCGAAATTTTTGATATAACCGACGCGGTATGAGATTTAATTTGGGAGCGGCTATGAACAAATATGGGATATTTGGTTTCTGCATGGTGAGCTTCCTGGTCGTTTTTTCACTGATTCGGTTATCTGAATTTGAACTTTCCGATGATGGTCACCAACGAACTATCAGCTTTGAGCATCATCAGGACATTCTGGAAGGCACATTAATCCTCCCTTCTGGGAAGATATCGCCACCGCTTGTCCTGCTGGTTCATGGCGATGGCGCTCAAGACCGCTGGTCTGAAGGCGGCTATATTCCGTTGGTGAATTTCCTGGTTGCCCAAGGAGTAGCGGTTTATTCATGGGATAAACCCGGCGTTGGGGCCAGCAGTGGTAACTGGCTGGCACAAACCCTGTCAGATCGTGCAGAAGAAGCAGCATCTGCTCTGAGAAAACTGAAACAGGAACCGGAGTTTAACCACAGCGATATAGGTTTTCTTGGCTTTTCTCAGGCGGGTTGGGTTGTGCCAAAGGCCAGCCAACAGGTAAAAACCGACTTTGTCATTCTGGTGGGGGCGGCGATAAATTGGCGAGCTCAGGGGATTTATTATACGGGGCAACGTCTGCAATCTGAGGGCCTGTCAGCTGAAAATATCGTGAAGGCGCAAGAACGTGAAGCCGCCGCTTTTGACAGGCAGTTTACGCAGGAGGCAGCCGCATCTCCCTGTATTTTTCGTTGTACCCGGCAGGACTTTGAGCGTCGAAACTCACAGGCCGATGCAAGGAAAGATATTTCAGCGATGCAAACGCCGGTAATGATCCTGATGGGGGCGGACGATCGGAATGTCGATCCGCACGAAACGATCGCTGTCTGGAGCGAAGAACTACCGGCCAAAACACCTCGCTGTATCAGACGGGTCGCTGATGCTACCCACGGGCTTTTACGGAGCGAATGGTTTGACTACCAGCTATCCTCTCAGTGGCCTTGGTGGAAGCAGGGCGGATTTCTGCTGGCCGGACAACAGGCTTACTCGCCGGGTTCCCTAAGTGCTATTTCTGCCTGGATACTTAATCAGCAATGTCATGAGTGAACCGCATTCTGATGCCACGCTGAAAGCAAAAAGTGAAAGATCCCTCCCAGGTCTTCAATGACCCAGTAGCTCAAGCGTGGATTGGCTTGATCTGTTGCTCGCGTTTTTCCCGCATAAAATCGATAAAGACGCGCAGCTTGAGCGGCATATGCCGGCCTGCCGGAAAGTAGATAAAGAAGCCGGGCGCGACGTGGCTAAAATCCCGCAGAACCTCTCGCAGTTGCCCGCTCTGCAACTCTTTGTGTACGGCGGCCCGAAAGCGTTGGGTGAGCCCTAATCCCGCTATCGCCGCGTCTTTAAGCAGCTGGTTTTCATTGAAGATCAGCCGCCCGTTGACCTCCAGCGTCAAATGCTCAGTGCCGTTGCTGAAATACCAGGGTTCCAGTTTGCCACTGCCGGGAAAGCGGTAGCGCATGCAGTCATGCTGCTGCAACTCCTGTGGCGTTTGGGGCTGGCCGTGTTGTGCCAAATAACCTGGAGAAGCCACGACCACATGTTGTTGGCCGTGGTCGATAGGGACGGCCACCATATCTTTTTGCAACATCCGCTGCATGCGGATGCCCGCATCAAAATTATCCAGCACCAGATCGGCAAAACGATCGTCGGTAAACAGCTCCAGCTTAAGTTCAGGATAGCGCGCATGGAACTCCGGCAGATAGGGCATGACCAGCATCGACGCGGCCAACTGCGGCAAGGTAATTCGTAATAAGCCGCTTGGCTCACCACGTTGGCTGCTGACATTCTCTGCCGCGATCTCAATCTGGCCCATAGCGGGGGCGATTCTTTCATAAAATGCCAGCCCTTCATCGCTTAACCTGACTGAACGGCTGGTGCGATTGAACAGGCGTACTCCCAGGTGGGCCTCTAGCGCGCGGATATTTTGTGACACCGCAGGCGGTGTGACGCCCAGATGATTGGCCGCCTGGGTAAAGCTGCCCAATTTGGCAACGGCGTCGAAAAACGGCAGTAATTGCAGCAGTGAGCTCATCTATTGATAATCCCAGCTTAATGATTCATTAAATTTTAGCCTATTTTATTTAATGATCAACACCGTAGACTGGCCTGATTACCTAAAGAGGATCACAGTTATGGCTCAGGCATTGACACAACGGATAGAGGCAGTCAATCAGCAGGCGATCGCCGAAGGGCGGATCGTGGGTAGCGTGGTGCTGGTGGCTCAGCATGGGGCGGTGATTTACGCCGGTGCCAGCGGCTATGCCGATCGCGAACAGCGGCAACCCATGCAGAGAAACAGCCAATTCCGGCTATCTTCGGTCTCAAAACCTTACATCACGCTGGCGGCGCTGCGCATGGTAGAACAGCAACTACTGAGTCTGGATGATGCCGTTAGCCGTTGGCTACCGTGGTTTACCCCGGCGTTGCCCGATGGACGGCGGCCAGCGATCACCATTCGTCACCTGTTAACCCATACTGCCGGGCTGGATTACCGTTTCAAGCAACCAGCGGGCGGGATCTACCAGCGGTTAGGGGTCCACGACGGCATGGAGAGGTCCTTGTTAACGCTGGAGCAAAATCTGCGGCGGTTGGCACAGGCTCCGTTGCAGGCTGAGCCGGGGAGCGAATTCAGCTACTCACTGGCAATTGACGTATTGGGTGCGGTGTTGGAGCAGGTAGCGGATATGCCTTTGCCGCAGCTGTTCGAGCGCTGGGTTGGCCAACCGCTAGGGCTGGGGAATACCGGTTTTTATACGTTGAGCGCGGATAAGCTGGCTCCTGCCTATTACAATGCTGAACCGCAACCGGCAGCGATGTATGACGGCTTTCTACTGAGGCTTCCTGAGGAGTTTGGTTTTGACGTGGAGTTTGCGCCTTCGCGAGCGCTTGACCGCCACGCTTATCCTTCGGCTGGCGCGGGAATGGTTGGCGACGCTGACGATGTGCTGCGCCTGGTGGAGACGCTGCGTAATGGCAGCGACGGAGTTTTGCAACCAGAAACCGTTGCCTTGATGCGTCAACCCCATGTAGCAGCGCAGGCAGAAATTCAGGGGCCGGGTTGGGGCTTTGGTTTTGGTGGCGCGGTGCTGGTGGATGCCGCATTGGCAGCCACGCCGCAGAATAATGGCACTATGCAATGGGGCGGCGTATATGGGCACAGCTGGTTTTACGACCCGGTCGCGCAGTTGAGTGTGGTAGCGCTGACCAACACCGCAATTGAGGGTATGAGCGGTTTATATCCCATGCAGATCCGCGATGCGGTCTATGGCTAGAGCAATGTAACCCAAGCGGGCCCCGCATGCGGCGCCCCTACGACCTTGGCATGGATTAATGGCATTGAGCCGGTTGTTCTGGTGCTGCCTCGGTTACTGGAGCGTCCCCGGCAAAGCCGCCAATAAACGCCTGCAGTGACATTTTGTTGCCATTGAGCTCGACCTGATTATCCGCATAGTGGAAGTTGCCGCCAATCACTCCGTCTTGCTGCGTCACAAGGTTAAATTTTTGCGCCATGGCGACCAGACCTTGCACTTGCTGCGGTGCCATCGCTTGCGCTTGTTGCGTAGAGGCGCCCTGTAACTGCGCTAGCTGAGCTGCTGATTCTGTTGCCATTGACTCAGGGATTGTCAGATGGCCTTCCAGCCTTTTGATCGCCTGTGTCAGTTGCTGATCCAGTGGGGCTGCCACCGTGCCCGGCGGGAGTAGCTCTTGCAGATCTAGATTAAAGGTGAAGGTGGCTTCGCCCTGGCTGTTTTTCCAACTCATTGGCGCAATGCGGAGGGTTGGGTAGCCCTTCAGTAACCGTGGCATATTGTGTTCAACCAACTTGGCCAATTGCTGCTGAGTGGCTTCATATTGCTGTAGCAGATTGAGACTTTGTTGATTGTAGAAATCGATAAAGGCTTTCACTGCCTTGGCGTCTACATTGTTAACTTTTAACTTCAGTTGGCCCGATCCCAGGTCGTTGCCGTGGATTTTCAGCGCACTTACGCCGTAATCGAATTGGCCATTCAGGTAATCATCTTTATCATCGGTCTGGCTGGCCATAGTAAACCCCTCCACCAGGACATCTTGGGCATCTCCAACGACCTGTAGCTGCTTTACGCGTAAAAACTGGGTGCCTAGATTGAAATTCAAGGGGTTTTTCTTGGTATCACTTTGACATGTCACCCCATGTAATACGATTTTTCCTTGGTGTTTGTCCGCGATTTCCAGGTTATCAGTATTGAAATCCAACCTGATATTTTTCAGGTCGTGGCTGATGTCAGCCGTCAGTTTAGCCCCGCTGAATGTCAGCCGGTATTCGCTTTGCTCGTGATTCAGCGGGAGTACATCGACAACCGATGAAATATCCCCGTTGAAAGTAATACGCGTATCGGAGGTGATGGGTGATTTGCCTTTGGTGAGATCAAACAGCGTTTTGAGGGCCGCCGTATTTTCCAGTTCGGCGTGCAGCGAGGCCATTGCCGGCAGCAAATTCAATCGTGTCACCTGGCTCAGTGGGAAGGGGCCGTGGTCGATCTTGACCAACGATGCCACTTTATCCCCGTTGATCTGCATGGAGGGATCTTCATTATGTAGCACGTAACGCACCTGGCTGGTAAAGATGCCACGTCGGTAATTTTCAACGCTAAGTCTTACCCCCGCATCGGGCAGGTACTCTTTCAACTGTTGGTTGGTATTGGCGACCAACGTTTCCATCCGCTGCTCAATCAGTTTGCCAGTATACCAGGAAGCTCCACTCCAAGCTGTGCCAAGGACGGCAATAATGCTGACGGCGACTAATGATTTTTTCATACTCGATAATCCCTTTCTACAGCTTGAGAGGTCCGGCAATACGGCCAATATTGGCAAGGATTGTGATGGCAGAATGACTGTCTTGGCAATCGATTTGCGCTAGAACGGCGAGGTTTAAGAAAAAGCGGAGTTATTACAGCGGGGAGGAGAATAGGGGCTTGGTATCGCCAAGCCCCTGTGGTGTTACTGACCCTGAATCATCGGCTGCTCAGGTGCCGGAGCGGCATCCTGCTGATCGGGTTCTGGTGCACTGTCTTCTTCTGGTGCGGAAGCGCCGCCCAGCATCCCGAACATACCCACGAACTCCGGCAGCGACATTTTGGTGCCGTTCAGCTCAATCTGGTTATCGGCATATTTGAAGCTGCTGCCAATCACGTTATCTTTCAGCGTGGTGATCTTGAACATCTCGCCCATTGCCGCCAGGCTTTTCACCTGCTGCTCGGCCTGCTGCTGTGCTTGTTGTGCACTGGCACCTTGCAGCTGTGCCGCTTGAGCCATGGTTTCCTGCGCCATAGCGACCGGAATAGTCAACTGGGCGTCGATTTTTTTGACCGAACGGGCAAGCTGTTGGTCCGGTGATTCGGCCGCAGCGCCAGCCTGTGCGGGATCCAGCAGATCGAGGTTAAGGGTAAAGGCACTTTCACCCTTGGCATTTTTCCAGCTTAGCGGTGCGATGCTGATGGTTGGGTTGCCTTTCAGCAACAGCGGCAGGTTTTGCACCAGCATCTCAGCCGTTTGCTGCTGGTAGGCTTCTGGCGACAGCGTTTCGGCCTGTTGCAGCAAGGCCATGGCCTGCTGGTTGTAACGATCGGCAAACTCTTTCAGCCCTTTAGCATCCAGGTTATCGATTTTCAGCAGCAGTTTACCCGCGCCAAAATCGGTGCCCTGAATTTTCAACGCCGCCATGGTGTAATCCAACTGGCCTGCGAGGCTATTGCCTTTCTCGCCGAACTGGCTGGCCAGGTTGAAGCCTTCCATCGTCATGGCGTCTTTACCGTCGACAGCCACGGTCAGTTGCTTCATGCCCAGCGCTTGCTCACCCAGGCTCAGACCGAATTGGCCCAGATGCGTGTTGCTTTTGAGCGTCAGCCCTTGCATGGTCATCTGCTCGTTCTGGCCAGACTGATTCGGGCCACTGATCACCAGGCCGTCACTACTGGCGTCCAGGAGTGCGGTTTGCATGTTCTTGCCGATATCCGCGTCAATTTTGGCACCGCTGAATTTCAGTGAGGACTTGTCTTTCTGGTATTCCACCGGGATCACATCGATGGAGCTGGCGACATCGCCGCTGTAAGCAATGCGTGAGTCGGCGCTGAACAGCGACTTGCCTTTGGTGATTTCAAACAGGGTTTTGACTTTTGGCGTGTTTTCCAGCTCGGTATGTACCGAGGCCATGCTTGGGATCAGGTTGAATTTTTTCAACTGGGCCAGCGGGAATGGGCCGTGATCGACGGTTTCAATAAAGGCCACTTCTTCGCCGGACTTCAGCAGGGCATCGTCGGTGGTGATGCTACCATCGGCACGCAGCACAAAACGGGCTTGGCTGCTGAAAATCCCGCGTTGGTAGTTTTCATAGCTCATCTTGACCCCGGCCTTAGGCAGGATGGTCTTCAACTGGCTATTGGCGGTGTCTACCATTTCCCCCATCCGTTGCTCGATAAGCTTGCCGGTGTACCAAGAGGCTCCAGTCCATGCTGCGCCGAGCACCACAATGACGCTGACAGCGACTAACGATTTTTTCATAGTTCTGTTATTCCTTTGTAAAGCCGGTAGAGGGCAGGGCGACCAATTGGGCCTGCGAAAAAACGCCCGTAGGCGTTTTTATTGTGTAGGTAAACTAATCATCTTAGCAACTTATTTACCTATATTTTACCGTCAATTAGGGCAACTGATTATAAACGCGGGCGATACGGCCACTCCCGGTGACGTTAACCGGGGATTCAAAGGCGGCAATAAAGCAGGATTCACCTGGCTGCAAGATGACCTGTTGGCCCTGTTTCTCCAGCGTTGCTTCACCTTCTACGCAGAACACGATCGCCGCGCTGTTTTGCGCCAGTGGCTGCGGTGTGGCATCGAGATCGTGTAACGAGAAGGCAAAGTCCTCAACGGGGATCGGGAAGAACAGTTCTTTGCCACGTTGCTCTGGCTGAGTCAGCAGGCCAGATGCCGGTTGTGGGCGGAACTGCAGGTTGGCCAGCAGTTCAGGAATATCGATGAATTTGGGCGTCAGGCCCGCGCGCAGCACGTTATCCGAGTTTGCCATCACTTCCAGCGCGACGCCGTTCAGATAGGCATGTGGGGTCTCGGCATACAGGAACATGGCTTCCCCCGGTGCCAGTTTGACTACGTTCAACAGCAGCGGAGAGAACAGGCCGCTGTCGTCGGCATAGAAACGAGCGATAAAGCGGATGGTGTCCCAAGGCTCACCCTGCTGGTTGTTCAAGGCGGCTTTCAGCACGCCAAGCGCCAGCGTTTTTTGCTCACCGCTCATTCCCAGCAGGCTGGCAAACAGGGTCGCCAGGTGGGCGGTATCTGGCTGTTGCAGGAAGGCGGCGATATCGTGATGTGCGCCGGAAAGGGGTTGTAACAGCGCAACGATATCGTCCAGTTCGCGGAAGCCATTCATCGCCAGGAACGGTGTCAGGGCAAACACCAGTTCCGGCTTGTGATTCGGGTCTTTATAGTTGCGTTCTGCGGCGTCAAACGGAATACCGGCGGCATTTTCTTTGGCAAAACCTACCTCTGCGGCACTCTTGCTTGGATGGACCTGAATGGAGAGCGGCTGGTCGGCACACAGCACCTTAAACAGGAACGGCAGTTCACCAAAGCGTTGTGCCACTTCGGCACCCAGCTGTTTAGGCTGGTCGGTATCAATCACTTCACGCAAAGAACGCAGGTTTCCTGCCTGATCGGTGACCTGTGAGCTGCTTTTAGGGTGGGCACCCATCCACAGTTCGGCCATTGGCTTGCCTGTCGGGTTGGCAATGCCATATAGCTTGGTTAACGCATCAACGCTGCCCCAGGCGTAGTTTTGGATGGCATTAGTCATTTTTTGCATGATCGTATCCCTGCTTTCTCAAGAAAATTGCGCTAAGTAAACAATGTGGCGCAGGCGCATGCAAGCCAAGATGGCTAAAAATGCTGTTTGCGCAGGACGTTAATGCGAATAGTTATTATCTGGCTATACTGAGGAGGCTCGCCAACGGGCTATCACTCGTTGGCATTTCCCCTTCATTTTAGGAATTGTGCTAAGGAGACCGTGATGGCAGGCGTTCGGATTGAAAAAGACTCAATGGGCCCCATCGAAGTACCCGCCGACCAACTGTGGGGCGCGCAGACTCAGCGTTCGTTGGAACATTTCCGTATCTCGTCAGAAAAAATGCCCCCGGCGCTGATCCATGCGTTGGCGATGACCAAGCGTGCGGCAGCCAGCGTCAATATGGATCTGGGGTTGCTGCCAGCAGAGCGGGGCAAGGCGATTATCCAGGCTGCCGATGAAGTGCTGGCGGACAAGCACCCCAATGAATTCCCATTGTCGATCTGGCAAACCGGTTCCGGCACCCAGACCAACATGAATATGAACGAAGTGCTGGCCAACCGTGCCAGCGAGTTACTGGGGGGCGAACGCGGTGATGCGCGGCGGGTCCATCCCAACGACGACGTCAATAAAAGCCAGAGCTCCAACGACGTTTTCCCTACTGCAATGCATGTAGCGGCAGTGATCGCGGTGCGCGAGCATCTGATCCCTGAGTTGAAAGCGCTGCACCGCACGCTGCATGCCAAGGCAGAAGCTTTCCACGATATCGTCAAAATCGGCCGCACCCATCTACAAGATGCTACGCCGCTGACGCTGGGTCAGGAAATCTCCGGCTGGGCGGCGATGTTGGAATATAACCTCAAACATATCGAAGCCAGCATCCCGCATCTTAGTGAGTTGGCCTTGGGCGGTACGGCTGTGGGGACCGGGCTGAACACTCATCCCGAATACGCTGTGCGGGTGGCGAAGGCTTTGTCAGAACTGACCGGGCAGCCTTTTGTCACCGCGCCGAACAAGTTCGAAGCCTTGGCAACCTGCGATGCGCTGGTGCATGGCCACGGTGCCTTGAAGGGCTTGGCCGCCTCGTTGATGAAGATCGCCAACGATGTGCGCTGGCTGGCCTCTGGCCCACGTTGTGGCATCGGTGAGATCGCAATTCCTGAAAATGAACCGGGCAGCTCGATCATGCCGGGGAAGGTCAACCCCACGCAGTGTGAAGCGATGACCATGCTCTGTGCGCAGGTGATGGGCAACGACGTGGCGGTGAACATTGGCGGCGCGTCCGGTAACTTTGAGCTGAACGTATTCCGCCCGCTGGTTATTCACAACTATCTGCAATCTGTTCGTTTGCTGGCAGACGGCATGAGCGGCTTCAATGAGCACTGTGCGGTGGGGATTGAACCGAACCGCGAACGCATCGGCCAGTTGCTTAACGAGTCGCTGATGTTGGTTACCGCCTTGAATACCCATATTGGTTATGACAAGGCGGCAGAAATCGCCAAACAGGCCCACAAGGAAGGATTAACCCTGAAAGCCTCGGCGCTGAAGTTGGGCTATTTGACCGAACAGCAGTTTGACGAGTGGGTACGGCCAGAGGAGATGGTCGGCAGCATGAGGAAATAAGGCCAAAGGCCAGGCGCGGTGATAGCGCCTGGCAGCGCGGCTCACCCCTTCAGCAATGAAACCAACGCCAGTGGATCCGCACGCTGGGTATAATCCGGGTTAACTTCTGCATAAATGATGTCACCGCCAGGCGCGATAACGAAGCGGGCAGGCATCGGCAATGTCCATCCACTTTCGTCGTTAAGCTCGGTCAGGTCGATACCCAAGCTGTTGGTGTAAAGCTCGACAAGATCATTCGCCAACGCGAAACGTAAACCAAACTGTGCTGCCAGGCTATTGCCGCTATCCGTCAGCAAAGGAAACGTTAAGCCATGCGCTTGCTGCATTTGCTGGCCGTTAACCGGCAACTGTGGCGAGATGGCCACCAGGTTGGCACCGTCACGCAACTCAGGCAGAACTGCTTGCAGTGCCTGGAGATCCATATTGCAGTATGGGCACCATCCTCCCCGATAGAAACTGACGACCAGCGGCCCTTGAGCCAGCAATTGCCGGGAAGAGACTGGGTTACCCTGGGTATCCGGCAAAGTAAACTCAGGGGCGCGATCTCCAACCGACAAGGCGTTGTTGGCCATTTCTGTACTGATAAGCTCGTCGATACCCTGACGTAAGAGTTCATGGTCCGAGGGCGCAAGCTTGAAGGGCAGTTGGCCTGCTTCAAAAGCGGCTTTGAACGCGTCGAGCTGATCCTGAAGTTTCATGTTGTTCCTTAAAATAGCGAATGGACAGCAACCAGTTTGCCTATTGTCGTTGTATGGGGGTAGAGTGCGGTGATCACTAATGGTTA
Organism: Serratia sp. JSRIV004; assembly: GCF_019968705.1. NCBI lineage: Bacteria > Pseudomonadati > Pseudomonadota > Gammaproteobacteria > Enterobacterales > Yersiniaceae > Serratia > Serratia sp. JSRIV004. The sequence continues at coordinate 2,938,205 of NZ_CP074140.1, forward strand.
TTCCAGTGGGGAATGGCAGGATGGATAAGCTAGGCGACTACGCCACCTATATCAGCGTGTTTGAGGCAGGATCGTTTTCCGTTGCGGCCCGGCGGCTTAACGTGGGTCAACCGGCGGTATCCAAGGCGATTGTCCGGTTGGAACAACAGCTGAATACGCGCTTGCTCCTTCGCTCTACTCACGGTTTACGGCCGACGGAAGCGGGACAACAGCTCTATCTGCGGGCCAAGCACATCTTGCATGAGGTTGCGGAAACCGAATCGGCCGTGTCAGGCGTGGCCGAGGTGTTAACTGGTCGGCTGCGGGTCGCTTCGTCTGCGGTGTTTTCCCGTATGATTGAACTGCCGGACTTGAGCCGGTTTCTACACGAAAACCCGGAATTGGCAATGGATCTGCTGCTTGATGAAGGCGAGTTGGGGCTGATCGCCGAGGGGATCGATATCGCTTTGCGTATTGGTGATTTAGCTGACTCCGGCTTTACCGCCCGCAAATTGGGCTCAGCAACGCAACGAGTCATCGGGGCACCGGCGTATTTTGCCAGAGCAGGGATGCCCCAAATGCCACGGGAGTTGCTACAGCATGATATGGTGATCCATCACCGTGCGGGTGGCGCTGAGGAGTGGCTGTTCACCCATGAACAACAGCAGCAACAGGTCCGATTGCAGGGCCGGGTACGCGTGAGTGCTACCGAATGCTTACGTGAAATGGTGGTGGCTGGCTTTGGTGCGACGGTAGCCTGTGAAGGGCTGTTTCGTAGTGAATTACGTGAGGGCAAGGTGGTTGCCGTCTTGCCGCAATGGCAGTTACCACCGTTGGCGCTGTGGGCGGTGTTTCCCAGTGGGCACTTCATCTCGGCCAAGGCCCGTGCCTTTGCCGACTTTATTCAACAACTGCTGCAACGAGAGTAACCCATGTCCCGCACTCAACGCCTGCTCGATCTGATGCAGATCCTGCGCCGCCATCGTTACCCGGTCGCTGGGCATTCTCTGGCCGAAGAGCTGGGGATCAGCATGCGCACTTTATACCGCGATATCGCCACCTTGCAGCAGCAGGGGGCAGATATTGTTGGCGAAGTAGGGATCGGTTATGTATTACGGCCGGGATTTATGCTGCCGCCGCTGATGTTCTCGCAAACTGAGATCGAGGCTCTGGTTCTGGGTATGCGCTGGGTAGAACGCCGGGGTGACAGCCAGCTTGCTGGGGCGGCGACCAATGCGTTGGCAAAAATTGCCGCCGTGTTGCCTGCGGAACTGCGTGAAGAGCTGGATGCCAATACGCTGCTAATCGGCCCGGTGCCTACTGCCTATGTGGCCGATGAAACGTTGGTGACGATCCGTGAAGCCATCCGTTTGGAGCGTAAAATCAAGGTGGAGTATCGGGATTATGCCGGTAATGGCAGCGAGCGTATCTTGTGGCCATTTGCCATGGGCTACTTTGAACAGGTACAGATCCTGATGGCCTGGTGTGAATTGCGTGGCTCGATACGCCATTTCCGCCTTGATCGTATTGGCCGCTTGACGCCGCTAGAACTGCGTTACCCGCGCGGCCGCCGGGCACTGATGAAGCAGTGGCGGGAAAGCGAGGGCATTGCACAATGATCCTGCTGCCATAAACTGACAGTAGGGGGCACTAGAGTGACGTTATCAGGAGCCAGCCGGTTCCCACTCAGAGGATAACGTGATGACTACCCCAAGCATGACCATGATTTATGTCGATAACCCAGAAAAAAGCGCCGAATTTTATCGCCAGCTGTTGGGAACTGAACCTGTCGAGCAGTCTCCCACCTTTGCCTTGTTTATCTTGAATAACGGTTTCAAGCTGGGTATGTGGTCAAAACATACCGTAGAACCTGCGCCAGCGGCGACCGGCGGCGGTACAGAAATCTGCTTTATGTGTGAACAACCGCAACAGGTCGATGCGCTCTATCAACAATGGCGGGATAAAGGATTAACTATCGTGCAATCTCCGGTCGAGCTGGATTTCGGCTACACCTTTGTTGCGGCCGATCTTGATGGCCATCGGCTGCGTGTTTACCAGCTTAACGACGAGTAATTCTTCCACTGCTAGATTCGCCATACGGGGCACACATGCTGTGCCCGTTCAACCAAATACCGCGATAAACTGATTTTACGCCCGTTAATTATCCCTCAACATCGGTATACAGATGCAGGCGTTTCACTAGCAGGCGCAGAGGCTTAGCCTCCGGCTTATATTTGTGTTTTACCGCCGTCACGTCGTAATTGAGCAGTTCACCGATCTTCGGCACCTGTGCGCCCATCTCTGGTTGGCACAGGGCAATCAGCGGCAGCGGGCAGGGGTGCTGTACCTGTTTTTGCTGCGGTTGATACCATACGCGCGCGATTGGCTGCACCTTTACCGGCCGTTTGATTTTCAGCGTGGCGTTCTGCGGCAGGCGGCTGACGTCGTCAATTTCGCGGCCCACCAACTCGGCCCACTGTTCGCGGTTGTAGGGCGGAACGGCGCGCCCGGCTTTCTGGCTTTTCTCTAATTGCGCCAGGATATCGTCGCGCTTCACCTTTTTGATGATGTGCTTGTTGGCCCAGCCAAAACGCACCGAGTCCGGGTTGGTGAGCAGGGTAATGGAGCGATAGGCGCTAAGGGTGATCAAACCATGCAGGTGGGTGTGCACAAACTCAAAACGTTGCTCAGGAGCCAGGCCAGACTCGATGGTAATGATCTGTTCTAACTCTGCCTTCAGGCGGTTGATCAGGGCGATCTGCTGTTGTAGTGCCAGATACTCGGCTCTTTCGGTCTCAAGGCAAATGACACCGGGCAATCTTACCGCCGCCTTGCTGCTGATATGTTGGCGGTTGTGGTGGATAAACAGCCGTTGGTAGTGTTCCAGTGCGAGGTCACGGGCAGCCTGGCCCACATGTTGCTCCACGCTGATCTGTTCTATGGCGGTATGTTCCTTGCCTTTCTCGATTTCTGGCAGGCTGAACACCCTCGCTGCCAGCAACCGCAACGGCTGGACCTGCTGGTGGAGTTGCGCCAATGCCTGTTCCAGTTCGCTAAAACGCGCATTCATTCTGCCGATCAGGCTGTACTTATCCATCATTACCTCGCATTTTAGTTACAACATACATTGTAGGGTAGTGTAACCAGGGTGGCAACTTCAGCCGCATCATCATCATTAGCAATGAGTGAACCTGGCTGAACAGGGAGCTAAGGTGGACCCTTCCCTGAGCGGAAAGGGTCTGGAGGTTAGATACGCGCGGCTTCCGGCAATTTCTTCAGGTAATGGCCAACCAGCAGGGCCAGCAACAGCATCAAGCTGATAAAGGCGACTACGCCGCCCCAGCCAAAGTTATGCCAGAACACGCCGCCCAGCGTACCGGCAACGCTGGAACCCACGTAATAACAGAACAGATAGAGCGAAGATGCCTGGCCTTTGGCCCGGCGTGCGCGGCGGCCAATCCAACTGCTGGCAACCGAGTGGGCGGCAAAGAAACCGGCAGTGAACAGCATCATGCCAATAAATATCACAGTGACAGGGGCCAGGGCGGTGATCAGTATCCCGATCAGCATAATGATAATGGACGCCAGCAGCACCGGGCCGCGGCCAAATTTGGAGGTCAGGGCGCCTGCCTTCGGTGAACTGTACGAACCGGTGAGATACACCACCGACAACAGGCCCACAATTGCCTGGCTAAGATGATAAGGTTCGCTCAGCAGGCGGTAGCCAATGTAGTTGAACATTGTCACAAAGCTACCCATCAGCAGGAACCCTTCGGCAAACAGCAGCGGCAGCCCTTTGTCGTGCCAATGCAGCTTAAAGTTAATCAGCAACGTTCTTGGCCGCAATGAACTGGCGCGGAAGTGTTTGGACGCGGGTAGAATGCGCCAGAACATACAAGCCGCCGCCAGGGCGAACACCCCAATCACCGCCAGCGAGATCCGCCAGGAGAAGAAATCGGTGAGCACCCCGGTCACCAGGCGCCCGCTCATCCCACCGATGGAGTTGCCGCTGATATAAAGGCCCATAGAAAAGGCCACGAAGCTAGGATGGATCTCTTCGCTCAGATAGGTCATACCGACTGCCGCAACCCCGCTCAGCGAAAGCCCAATCAGCGCCCGCATCACCAAGATGCCGTGCCAACTGGTCATGAAGGCACAAATCAGCGTACAGATTGCCGCCAACAGCAGGGCCACCACCATCACCGACTTACGGCCGATAGCATCTGACAGCGGGCCGGTAAACATCAGGCCGATGGCCAACATCCCAGTGGAGAAGGAAAGAGAAAGGCTGCTCTCCGCTGGGGAGATGCCAAAATCTTGCGAAAGCACCGGCAAGATCGGTTGCACACAGTACAGCAGTGCAAAGGTAGCCAGCCCGGCAGAGAACAGCGCCAAGGTCACACGCATAAACTGCGGTGTACCGCGTTCGATGTAGGGGAGTTTATTCAGCGTGGTGCGTTTGGTTGTTGGGGCACTGTCAGGCGCAGGCAGCGTTTTTGGCATACTGGCCGCAGAACGCGAAGCGGTTGTCACAGCGGTTCCTTACCGGGTTAGGGAGATAAAAAATACGTCTTGAGTCACAAAATCATAGGGAGCGGCCAGTTTTTTGTCTAATATATTAATCATCCTAATTAAGATGTTTAAAGTATGAATATCGAGCTCAGACATTTGCGTTACTTTGTGGCCGTCGCTGAAGAACTGCATTTTGGCCGGGCGGCGGAGCGGCTACGGATCTCCCAGCCGCCCCTTAGCCAACAGATCCAGGCACTGGAGGATATGGTGGGCGCGCGTTTGCTGGCACGCAATAACCGTAATGTCAGCCTGACTCAGGCGGGGGAGATGTTCTTGAAAGAAGCCTATCAGGTGCTTGCCCAGGTCAACCGGGCAGCAGAGAAGGCGGCGCGCCTGGAGCGTGGTGAACTGGGTGAACTGACGATTGGTTTTACCTCTTCGGCTCCGTTTATCAGCGTGGTTTCCCGTAGCTTGCGAGCCTTTCGCCAGTTATCACCGGATGTGCATATCAAAATGCGTGAGGTGAACACCAAGCAACAGCTTGAACCGCTGCTCAACGGTGACCTTGATCTGGGCGTGATGCGCAATACCCGCTTGCCGGATGCACTGCAGCATCAGTTGTTATTACGCGAGCCCTTGCTTGCCGTAGTGCCGAATGGCCACCCGTTAACCCTAAAGGCATCAGGCACGCTGCGTTTCAGCGATTTGGCCCAGGAACCCTTCGTGTTCTTTTCCCGCGAAGTGGGCACCGCGCTGTATGACGAAATTCTGGCTTTACTGGCCAATGCCGGGATCGCCCCTTACATCACGCAAGAAGTGGGGGAAGCGATGACTATTATCGGTCTGGTCGCGGCCGGGTTGGGGATTTCCATTTTGCCGATGTCATTTGGCAGAGTGAAGATCGATGGGGTGACCTATCTCCCCTTAGCCGAGCCGGAGGCGATGACTGAGGTCTGGTTGGTGCATCATCGCAGCAGGCCGTTAACGGCAGCGGCCAAGGCGTTAATGGCGCTGATGCTCGAACCCAAAGCTGGGTAAATAAGAGGCGTTTTTGGCGGAAAGCTCGGTGAATTTGTGCTGTTAATCACATAACGAATCAAATAGTTGACGCTGTATTCCAAAAGCCCCACCATAGCCCCTAATCTTTATTTAGAAGCGCGAAAAATAGCAGGAGCGGGTGTGTGATTGCGGATGGGCAGCCTGGGCATATTGATCAGATCAAGCAAACCAATGCAGGGGCAGTTTACCGGCTGATAGATCGGCTGGGACCGATTTCGCGCATCGAATTATCCAAGCGGGCACAGCTGGCACCTGCCAGTATCACCAAGATAGTGCGTGAGCTGCTCGAAGCGCATCTGGTTAAAGAAACCGAATATCAGGAAGTGGGCAGCCGTGGCCGACCGGCCGTTGGCCTGGTGCTTGACACCGAAGCCTGGCATTACCTCTCTGCACGTATCAGCCGTGGCACCATTACCCTGGCGCTGCGCGATCTCAGTAGCAAGATGGTGGTTGAAGAACTGCTGCCGTTAAAAGCCGAACATCCCGAACCGTTATTACAGCGTATCGTTAGTGAAGTCGATCAGTTCTTTATCCGTCACCAAAGCAAACTGGAACGTTTAACCGCCATCGCCATCACACTGCCCGGCATGATTGATACCGCCGCGGGTATTGTTCACCGCATGCCGTTTTATGACGTCAACGAAATGGCGTTGGGGCCAGCGCTAGAGGCACTGACGGGCCTGCCGGTTTATGTTCAGCATGATATCTGCGCCTGGACGATGGCAGAGGCGCTGTATGGCGCATCCCGTGGCAGCCACAACGTCATTCAGGTCGTCATCGATCATAACGTTGGTGCAGGGGTGATCACTAACGGACGCGTACTGCATGCGGGTAGCAGTAGCGTGGTGGAGATAGGTCACACACAGGTCGATCCGTACGGTAAACGCTGCTATTGCGGCAACCATGGTTGCCTGGAAACGGTCGCCAGTATTGAAAACATGCTGGAAATTGTCCAGCAACGTTTGGGAGGCTCGATGTCTTCCATGCTGCATGGCGCACCATTGACCGTGGAATCGCTATGCGATGCGGCAATGGCTGGCGATCAGTTAGCCAAAGATATTATTCTTGGCGTCGGGCACAGCGTCGGGCGCATTGTGGCGATCATGGTCAACCTGTTCAATCCGGAAAAAATCCTGGTAGGTTCACCGTTGAACCGGGCCGCTGAAATTCTGCATCCGGCGATTGCTTCCTGCATTCGTCAGCAATCCTTGCCTGCGTACAGCGAGCATGTTCAAGTTGAATCCACCCAGTTCTTCAACCAAGGCACCATGCCGGGAGCCGCACTGGTGAAAGAAGCCATGTATAACGGTTCTTTGTTGGTGAAGTTGCTACAAGGTTGATTTAGCCTGTGGCATTAACTACCCGGGAATTGAACCCAAAAACTACGCTTCCACTGTCTCGTTGGCAGGGCTACGCTTTCGACCGATCCTAAGTGCTTCAAGGACCAACGAGAATGCTGGAGAAGGCTGTTTGCGACTGGGATAATACAGATAGTAGCCGGGGAAGGGCTTGCACCATTGCTCCAGCACACGCACCAGATTACCTTCTTTAATATGTGATCCAAACTCTTCTTCTGGCAAAAAAGCAATCCCGTGTCCTGCAAGCGCCGCAGCAACAATATGTTCAGAGGTATTGAAAATGAGCTGTCCGCTGACGCGAACATTAAGATCCCCCTCATCCTGATCGAAATCCCAGATATACAACCCCCCAGACCTGACCATACGTTGATTTATGCACCTGTGCTGCGTCAACTCATGGGGGGTGTTGGGGATAGGATAACGTGAAAAATAGCCCGGAGATGCCACTGCGGCCATACGTAATTTGGGCCCGATGGGTACCGCTATCATGTCTTTATCAATGGTGTCACCCAGTCGAACGCCCGCATCAAACCGATCTGCCACGATATCGCGAAAACCATGGTTTGCGTCGAACTCGATATTAATATCCGGGTACTCATGCAACAGCGGGGTCAGCTTTGGCAGCAGGGTACTGTGTAAAACATTTGGCCCGCAGGTGATACGGACCGTACCTGCAGGCTTATCGCGCAGCGCGGTCAGCATATCCAGTTCGGCTTCAATCTCATCGATGCGATTACCAATAGCCAGTAGCAACCGCTCTCCGGCGGAAGTCGGCGATACGCTACGGGTGGTACGCGTCAGCAGGCGAATTTGCATACGATCTTCAAGTGCAGAAATCGCCTGGCTGAGTGCAGGCTGCGTTACACCCAGCTGTGCTGCGGCACGGGTAAAGCTGCTTTCACGTGCGACCGTGACAAAATAGAGCAGGTCGTTCAGGTTGCGTTTCATCAGGTATGGCCCGTCTCATTAATAAGCTACAGTTATAAACCTATTAAGTATTCATTAGCTAGTAATGATGCACCCTGAGTGTAAAATTTCCAGCAAGAGATTATTAAGCGATGGCGGATAAACGCTGTTGCTCTTTCCATTTTTACTTTCCTGACGTTATTCCTGCGAATAGCGTTCGGCCGCGGTTTACCTGAAAACTGCCGGGGGTTATTCGGAGTCAGCAATTTATGCCCATCTTGTCGAACGATCTATCACCTCATAAAGAACGCGCATACTGGAGCGGAGTATTTGCCATGACGTTGTGTGTCTTTGCGCTCATTGCTTCGGAGTTTATACCTGTCAGCCTGCTGACGCCCATATCGGGAGAGCTAGGGATCAGTGAGGGGCTGGTTGGGCAGGGGATCGCTATTTCCGGCGTATTTGCGGTATTGACGAGTCTCTCCATTTCTACACTGGCCGGAGGTCTCGATCGCAAGACATTACTGTTGAGCATGACTGCGTTGATGGCGTTCTCCGGAGCCATTCTCGCGTTAGCACCCAGTTACCTGATTTACATGGTTGGCCGTGCCCTGATTGGTATTGCTATTGGTGGGTTCTGGTCCTTATCAGCCGCTACTGCTCTTCGCCTGGTTCCGCAACACCAGGTTCCAAGTGCGCTGGCCATCTTTAACGGGGGTAACGCCTTGGCAACCGTTATAGCCGCACCACTTGGCAGTTATCTGGGCTCGATTATCGGTTGGCGAGGCGCATTCTTTTGCCTTGTTCCGGTTGGAGTGATTGTTTTTATCTGGCAGTGGTTCAGCCTGCCTGCAATGAAGGCTGATAAAAGCGATAAGCGTAACGGTACTGTTTTTCGTCTTTTGGCTAACCCGCTTGTGGCGATGGGGCTTGCGGCCTGCGGATTATTCTTTATGGGCCAATTTGCTTTGTTTACTTATCTACGTCCGTTTCTTGAGAGGGTAACGCAGGTAGATATCACTACGTTGTCGCTTATTTTACTGGCAATAGGAGTTGCTGGCTTTATCGGAACCCTGGTGATTAGCGCATTTTTGGCATCAGGTTTTTACCCCACACTCATTGCCATCCCTTTGCTAATGGCCGCTATTGCCGGAGCACTGATCGCTTTTGGTCAGAGTGTTTGGATTGTTGCAACACTGCTTGGTTTATGGGGCTTAATCGCCACTGCTGCACCCACCGGTTGGTGGACGTGGATCGCTAGAACACTGCCGGAAGATGCGGAGGCTGGCGGTGGCCTGATGGTTGCCATAGTGCAACTGTCCATCGCATTAGGCTCCACAATCGGCGGGTTAGCATTTGACCACAGCGGTTATCAAAGCACCTTCACCATCAGCGGCATTTTGTTAGTGATAGCGGCCGCCCTGGCGTTATTGACGTCACGTAAAGATATCCACCAAACCCAATGAGGAGTTCTCTGATGAGAAAATTTACCATGCTGTTAGGGCTGTTAATCAGTTCATTTGCGGCAGTTGGCGCCGATATGTCTAACGGAGCCGATAATTTTTACCAAAGCGATAAAGTCACCCAGCAAAAGGTGACCTTCAAAAACCAGTATCAGATGAGTGTGGTCGGCAATCTGTTTATACCGAAAGGGATGGATCAGAATTCACAAAACCCGGCGATTGTCATTGGCCATCCGATGGGGGCGGTAAAAGAACAAAGCTCAAATCTGTATGCCCAGAAACTGGCCGAGCAAGGGTTTGTGACGTTGGCAATTGATCTTTCCTTCTGGGGAGAAAGTGAAGGAAAACCCGGCCATCTTATTTCTCCGGAAATTTATGCGGATGATTTCAGTGCCGCGGTCGATTATCTGAATACTCAACCTTACGTTAATCCGGAGAAAATTGGCGTGCTGGGTATTTGCGGTAGCGGGAGCTTCGTTATCAGTGCTGCCAAAATTGACCCGAGAATGAAGGCCGTGGCCACGGTTAGTATGTATGACATGGGGGCGGCTTTCCGCCATGGTCTTCATCATTCCGTTACGCCTGAACAGCGTAAAGCATTCATTAAATCTGCAATAGAACAACGAGCTGTTGAGTTTAATGGCGGAGACATTGCTTATATCCCAGGTACCGTTAACCAGCTTGATGATTCAACGCCAGCAATTCAACGAGAATTCTTCGATTTCTATCGCACACCGCGAGGAAGTTATACACCACAGGGTGAGAAAGAAGAGCTGACAACCAAACCGATGTTGAGCAGCATTGGGAAGTTTATGAACTTCTATCCGTTCAACGATATTGAAACGATCTCGCCACGCGCGATGCTGTTCATCACTGGCGATCGGGCGCATTCGAAAGAATTTAGTGAAGATGCTTACAAACGTGCCGGACAGCCGAAAGAGTTGTACATCGTGCCGGGGGCAGGCCATGTCGATCTTTATGACCGTAGCGACATGATCCCATTTGCCAAGCTGACGTCGTTCTTTAAGGCTAATCTCAAATAATGTCAAAAGCCGCATCCTGACGGGTGTGGCTAATTTTTTTGGGTTTATCGCATGAAATATCAGAACACATTAATACCGGGTCTGCTGCTGGCTTGTACTTTGGCAGGCCATGCCGACATGATCATTAACCCGCCCCTTAAGGAGAGCCCGATGATGGTTAAAATGAATATTGATGACCAACAATTTGAGGTCAAACTTCACGACAATCCAGCGGCTAAAGCATTTGTTAATTCTTTACCATTGCAACTTGGTATGGAAGAGTTGAATGGGAATGAGATATTTGCCGAACTTCCCCATAAGCTGCCTTCAAGCCCTGTACGGCCTGGGACTATTCAGGCAGGCGATCTCATGTTGTACGGTACGCAAACGTTGGTGTTGTTCTATGAGTCATTTGAATCATCCTACCGCTATACCCCCATCGGGAAAGTTATTCACCCAGAAAAACTCCCCACCAGTGTGGACAAAAAGAAAATAGGGGTTAGGTTCAACGACCATTAAAACCACGGTAGTTAGCTCCCTGGATCATGCCGATACGAGGCACTCGGCGCCACAAAAACCTGGGTACGTTTTCGTTCCTTTGACCTTGATACCCCTTATCAGAGTTTCTTATTATTTACCGCCAAAAGATTGAGCTACCTCAAGCCCCCGTTGAGTTGCATCCCCTAGACTTTTCCCGTAGGACGACTCTCGTCGTGATTTACGGCGGTTTTTTAGGTTAACGAGGCATTTCAAGGCAATCTATTCATGTTAAAGCGTTTATTTGTTACAGGCACGGATACCGACGTAGGTAAGACAGTGGTTTCCCGCGGTTTATTGCAGGCTTTCGCCGCGCAAGGTCGCTCAGTGGCGGGTTATAAGCCCATTGCGGCGCGCTGCCATGAAACCGGTGAAGGCATCCGCAATAGAGACGCTTTAGTTTTACAGGCCTCTTCCTCACTGCCGCTGTCCTATGATGAAATCAATCCGATCACCTGTCTGGATGAGGTGTTTCATGCCCATGCAACCCAGGATATTGATTACGGACTGATGAGCCGTGGTTTGCACCATCTCGCCGCCAAGGCCGATACGGTAGTGGTGGAGGGCAGCGGCGGCTGGCGGGTATTGATGAACGATCTCCGTCCTTATGCCGAGTGGGTGGTACAGGAACAACTGCCGGTTATCCTGGTGGTCGGGATCAAACTGGGCTGTGTCAGTCATGCGCTATTAACTGCACAGGCAATTATTAACGATGGCTTACCATTGCTGGGCTGGGTGGCTAATCGTATCAACCCTGGTTTAGCTCACTATGCAGAAACTATCGATGCGATGCAGCAGCGTATTCCGGCTCCATTGCTGGGTGAGATCCCGTATCTGCCGCGCGCAGAACAACGTGAGCTGGCACAATATCTGGATGTTTCGCAGCTGGTTGACCGTTACACATTGTGATAAACCGACTGTGGGCGTAGCCCGCGAGCAATGGTAGTGGCGATAACGCAAGCCAACAGAATGCCTGGCAGCAGGGTATATTCCCCGGTCATCTCAAACACCATTAATGCTGCCATAATGGGCGCATGAGTGGTGGCAGCCAGCAATGTCGCCATACCGGTCAGTGCCAGCAGAATGGGCACTGCAGTACCCAACTCTGGCCATAGGCCAAACATCTGGCCCACTACCGAGCCCAATGCGGCCCCCACGAATAATGTCGGCGTGAACACGCCCCCAGGTGCACCTGATCCACTACTGGCCAACAGGGCTAACAGTTTGCAAATCAGGATCGCACTGACCAGCAGCATCCCTGGTGGTGCCGAGAGCAACGATTGCACCACGCTATAACCATTTCCCCAGACTTCGGGATACAACAAGGAAAGCAACCCGACGATCAGCCCGCCAAGCGCCAGCTGTAATGGCGGTATGAGATTGAGCGAGCGAAATGCCCGCCCGCTGGCCGCCATCGCCCACAGAAACAACGGGCCACAAACTCCTGCCAGTATGCCCACCAAGGCCATTAACAGATACTGCACCGGCCAGGGAGCAGCAAGCGGCTCCACGATATAGAGCGGAGCCTGGCCACCGTTCAGCAGATTGGTCATCAGTAGCGCGCTCACGGCGGCGATCACTACCGGGCCAAGCGAGGCCAGCATCAGCGAACCAAACAGGATCTCCGCGATAAACAGGCTACCCGCCAACGGGGCATGATAGGCGCTAGCCATCCCGGCTGCGGCAGCGCAAGCCACCCACAATTTCCATTCTTTCGCCGGGGTAAAGCGCTGGGCAAATACCGACCCCACCAACGCCCCCAGCAGGATCATCGCCCCCTCGCGGCCAATGGTGCTACCGCTGGAAACCACCAACAGTGAGGCCAGGCATTTTATCAGGCTGGCGTTAACGGCTAGCCGTCCGTCACCGGCTTCAATCGCTTCCATATAATCCGTTGGCGCGATGGGTTTTTGATGTTGGTAACGCTGGTAGATCCACAACAAAAAGCCAGCGGCTAATCCACCCAATGCTGGCGTCAACGCTCTGCGCCATCCGGGCAGTGCAGCGGCAGCGGCTACCAAACTGCCTTCCTCGTGATCCAGCAACAACCATTCAAGCCCGAACATGGCGCGGTGAAATAACCACACGGCCAACGCAGCACAAATGCCGAGCAGGATGGCAATAAACAGATGGCGCAGCAGGGCGCGATAGTGGTGCAGAGGGACCAATTGATTCATGTGTCGGCAGTGATGAAGAATAAGAGGTTCAGGTGGGCATTGTGCTTGTCTACCCACCTGAAAACCAGAGAATCTTTATCAGAAACCTGGCGTTGTGGCTACAGTATCAACCGCCCGGAGGCGTGGCAGGCTGATATTTACCGCTCATGCCTTCCAGCAGCGCGACCAGATCGTTGATATCGCTGTCTGGTAGGGTAACGCCGACCTGATAGGTCAGCATATCCTTGACCGCCTGGTGCAGCGAAGTCACGCTGCCGTCGTGGAAGTAAGGGGCGGTTTGAGCGATGTTTCGTAACGTTGGGGTTTTGAAACGGTGGCGATCGTTATCATTTTTAGTGACATTGTAACGCCCAAGGTCGGCCTCGGTGGGGTTGCCGCGAGCGGCAAAGTAATCCGCTTTCAGCCCCATGACCTCATAGGACTGGCCCCCAAGGTTGACCCCGGTATGGCAGGTGCCACATTTGTTTTGCTGGAACAGTTGATAGCCGTGTTTTTGCTGCGCCGTTAGGGCGTCATTATCGCCTTTCAGGTAACGGTCAAACGGGCTATCTGGCGTGATCAGCGTCTTTTCGAACTCGGCAATGGCGTCGGTAATGTTATCTCCGGTGAAGCCGTTAGCATAGACGCGCTGGAAGTCGGCCTTCAGCAAGACGTCCTGATCCAGTTTAGCAATGATTTCATCCCAGGACTCGGAGGCCATCTCGATCGGGTTCATCGGCGGGCCACCGGCCTGAGCCTGTAAATCTGCCGCTCGGCCATCCCAGAACTGCGCCATATTGAAGGCCGCATTAAACACCGTCGGGGCGTTGATTGGCCCGACCTGATCGCCAACCCCCAACGATGAGACGCGCCCATCCACGCCACCTTCGCCCAGCTTATGGCAGTGGGCACATGAGATGCTGTTATCTTTCGACAGGCGCGGGTCGTGGAACAGTCGAAAGCCCAGCGCCACTTTCTGCGGATCGGTAGGTAGCGAGGCTGGCACCGGCTGTAAAGCGGCACCGCGCAGTTCGGCTGGCGTCTCTGGCAAAGTGTAGAACTGTTCGCGCTGTTGACGGACCCAGCTCAGTAGTTCATTACGATCGCCGTCGCTGACGTTTCCGCCCCAGTGGACCATCTTATACATTGACGGTGGCATCTCCTGGTTTTGCAGTACGGCTTCCAGCTTAGCCAGATCGACTTCAGGCACCGCAGTTTTTTGTTGCAGAGCGGAGCGGGTAGCATCGAGGTTGAAATGCTGATTTCCACTGAGGATATCCTGCGCCATAATTTGTTTGGCGATCGGTAACTCGGCATAGAAGGGAAGCTGAGCCGAGTTGGAGTGACAATAGTCGCAGCCATTGCGGGTTAGCAGGGTATCGATTTGATTGCCAGCAACGGCGGGGTTACGCTGTTGATCGTAATGATAGACATAACCGACGGTCCCCAAATAGCCGATGACGGCGGTAACGGCACAGCCCAGAATAATTTTTTTAATCATGTTCTCGCTCCAATGAGTTGATTTCCAAATAGCCCTACGTATTAAGAGGTAATGGTGAGGGTAAAATCAGATTGTCACGGCCCGGGGCGGTTAGCAACTTGATTAAAATCAATCACTATCATTGGTATGCACTATCGTTCAGATAGGTTTTAACGATAAAGCAGGCGTGGCTTGGCTTACAGGCCGCCCCTAAGAAATACCTTATTATTCAATGGGGTACTTATTTTTTTTGTGTGACGTTGTAACAATACGTTCAATTGCTGCTTCGTTGCGGGATTTTTATTCACAACATCCCCTGACAAACTACAGCGTCCCCCCGGCTGTTATACTGCGGGTAAAATAAAAGACATAGGGACACAGGGTAAACTGATGACCACTAACACTTCTTCGAGCACTGCCCAAGTAGCTCATCGGCCGTTGATCCTGCTTGCCTGCATGCTGGCGATGTTCATGTCTGCCATCGAAGCGACCATTGTTGCCACCGCGATGCCGACGATTATTGGCGATCTGGGTGGTTTTTCGTTGTTGGGCTGGGTGTTTTCGGTCTATTTGCTGGCACAGGCCATTACCATCCCGATCTACGGGCGTCTGGCAGATTTATACGGTCGGAAACCGATCTTTTTCTTTGGCGCCACGCTGTTCCTGTTGGGGTCGGTCCTGTGCGGTTTCTCATCGAATATGTATTGGCTGATTGCCTTCCGCCTGCTGCAAGGACTGGGCGCCGGGGCGATCATGCCGATCGCCACCACCGTGATCGGTGATATTTACAGCGCCACCGAACGGCCAAAAGTGATGGGGTATCTTTCTAGCGTCTGGGGTGTTTCGGCTATTCTTGGCCCGTTACTGGGTGCATTTATCGTGCAACACACGACTTGGGCTTTGGTATTTTGGGTCAACCTGCCCATTGGCCTGCTGGCGATGTATTTCCTGGGGCGCTACCTGCCTGACCTCAAACAGGGGCGCAAACATGCGCTGGATCTGGCGGGAACGGCCTGGCTGACGATCTTTGTCGCTGCATTGCTGCTTTCACTCTTGCAGGCGGAAATGCTGGGATGGTGGGTCATACCGTTGCTGGCGTTGGCGTTAGTGGCGCTCAACCGGTTAATTCGTCAGGAGCGCCGTGCTCCTGAACCGTTGTTCCCATTGGCCCTGTGGCAAAACCGCGTGATTGTGGCTGGCAATATTGGCGGCGTGGTGATCGGTGCTGCCATGATGGGCATCAGCGCCTTCTTGCCAACCTTTATCCAGGGCGTGAAGGGCGGAACCCCGCTGGAAGCCGGAACCACGTTGGCCTTGATGTCGATTGGCTGGCCGCTGGCCAGTATGCTGAGCGGGCGTTTGATGCTGCTGACTTCTTATCGCACTACAGCTCTGCTTGGTGCGCTGCTGTTGGCGGCCGGTGGCTTTATCCTGCTGCTGTTACAGCCTTCGGGTGGGTTACTGTGGGGGCGGGTTGCGGCGTTTATCATCGGGGTCGGTATGGGGTTGTGCAATACCACCTTCCTGGTTTCAGTACAGAATGCGGCACATTATAGTATTCGCGGTATCGCAACTGCCTGCACGGTATTCACCAGGATGGTCGGATCGGCCATCGGCACCGCCATTCTGGGGGCCACGTTGAATATCAACCTGCATTTGCGTCTGCCACAAACGGTTGATCCGGTGCAGCAGTTAATGGAGCCAGAGGTTCGCAACACCATGCGGCCAGAGGCGCTGGCGGATCTCATTGGGCATGTCGCCGCCTCAATGCATTGGGTATTCCTGGTCTCGGCGTTGATATCGCTGTTTGCCTTGGGCGCGGCTATGCTGATCCCGGCGCGTCATCGGCCGCAGGGCGAAGGTGAAGAGGTTAAACAGGCTTAATAAAGAGGAGGGGCGCAGTAACAAACCGCGCCCTGAAGGTGGTTACTGCGGGGCTTGGGTATCCTGGCTGGTGCCAGTTTGCGCCGCGTCGCCGCTGTCGTCGCCGTTAATCAGGCGGGTATAGACGATTTTCTGCGTGTCTTGGCCACAATGGCCGACCACCTGTCCACCGGCAAGGTTCGCCTGATCGTTAGGCACGATCTCCAGCTTGAAGCCGGATTCCGGTACGCCGTTATTGACAATCTTCTGGGCAATATCCGCCTTTATGCTCTCACATGAGGCAAAAGCGGCCAGCGGCGCGGTGGCTAACAGCAGTACACCTACTACAAGCGCTTTTTTCATCATTGGATCCTTATTTGAGACGAATGTTCTTAGTCAGGATAGCAGCATCAGGTTGAATAGTTTACCCTTACTCGCTATTACTGCGTGACTGGACGGCCAGTGGTGCGATCCAGACACTT
Organism: Serratia sp. JSRIV004; assembly: GCF_019968705.1. NCBI lineage: Bacteria > Pseudomonadati > Pseudomonadota > Gammaproteobacteria > Enterobacterales > Yersiniaceae > Serratia > Serratia sp. JSRIV004. The sequence continues at coordinate 2,955,022 of NZ_CP074140.1, forward strand.
ACGGGTTGACGGTTCCCAATAGGCATTGACGTTGTAGCTGTTATCACAACGATCTTCGTCATCAATAGCACGGTCAACCTTGTCAAACTCTTTCTCGACACGGGTGTTCACCTTGCTGCGCAGCGATTTGGTTTCATTCCATTGCTCTTTGCTTTGGCGAGCCTGTTCATTGCTCATGGCTGCGCCGCCGCTGCCATCAACCGTGACGCAGGTGCTGCCTTGGGTGCAAGTGGCTGCCAAGGCAGGAGCTTGCCAGGCACCGGCCAGCAATAACATGGCAGCCGGTAACATCAGGCGCGGAAGGGAGAGTAATTTCATCGTTTCATCCTTATAAATGAGTGTTGCATCCACCAGCAACACTGGCTATGGCATGGGTTAAATATATCACCGTGCTGTTATATTGCACCAGCGCATCGCCTTGTTCGTTTAATTTACTGAGAGAATAGCGGTAATGCTAAAAACCACTTTACTGTTTTTTGCCACGGCATTGGCCGAAATCATTGGCTGTTTCTTGCCGTATCTGTGGCTAAAGAAAAACGCCAGTGCCTGGTTGTTGCTGCCTGCGGCCCTTAGCCTGATGCTGTTTGTCTGGTTGTTGACACTCCATCCTGCGGCCAGTGGGCGAGTCTATGCCGCCTATGGTGGCGTTTATGTGGCAACGGCGCTGCTTTGGCTACGGGTGGTAGATGGCGTGAAGTTGTCGACTATGGATTGGCTGGGGGCTGGGGTGGCTCTGCTAGGGATGCTGATTATCGTTGCTGGCTGGCGAACTGCGTGAGTTGAGATGGCAGGGCTGGTTGCCCTGCCACAGAGAAAAACCATTAACCGCGATGAATGCTCAGCCCGGCAAAGGACTGGCTGACCGGCATCATTTCCAAGGTATTGATATTGACGCGGGCAGGCAGCGTTGCTACCCAGAATACCGCTTCGGCAACATCATCCGGCGTCAGGGCATCTACCCCTTGATAGGTTTTATCTACCTTGCCGTCATCCCCTTTGAAACGCACGTTGGAGAACTCGGTGCCGCCAACCATGCCTGGCTCAATATCGGTAACGCGGATATGGGTGCCGTGCAGATCGGCGCGCAGACCCAGGCTGAACTGTTTAACGAAGGCCTTGGTAGCGCCGTAAACGTTACCACCGGCATAAGGCCAGTTGGCGGCGGTGGAGCCGATGTTGATCACGTGGCCAACGTTGCGTTCCACCATGGCTGGCAGCAGCGCACGGGTCATGTTGACCAACCCTTTGGTGTTGGTATCGATCATGGTTTCCCAATCGTCCGCATTGGCTTTGTGTGCAGGTTCCAGGCCTAACGCCAGACCGGCGTTATTCACCAGCACGTCGACGTTGCGCAGCGCTGCGGGTAACTCTTCGATGGCTTGCTGGATCGCCGCACGGTTGCGGACATCCAAACGCACGATATGCAGTGCCTCACCTAATTCTGCCTGCAGCGCCTCCAGGCGCTCCACACGACGGCCAGTGGCAATCACCTGATGGCCTTCACCGATAAACTTGCGGGCAATAGCTTCACCAAAACCGGAGGTAGCGCCCGTGACAAAAATAATCATGCTGCTGTTCCTTAACTGTTTTTAGCCTGCATCCACTCTAACGCGGTTGCGTTAACCCTGCAATTTTAACCGGTGATGGCCGGTACGTGGTAAACCACACAGTCGTATTTGATATTTTCGCGGCGGCCTTGCACGGTGCCACCCAGCGATTCGGCAATGCGGCGGCTTGGCGTGTTCTGCTCGGCGACCGGATAAATGAAATACGGCGGATGGTAGCGTTCGCTGGCCCATTTCGCCATGGCATGGACGATTTCGCGGCCGTAGCCGTTACCGTGCAGGCTTTCTTTCACCCAGATCCCGAGTTCTGGTTTTTGCTGATGCAGATTATGCACGCCGCCCAAGCCAACGAATTGCTTGCTGTCACGCAGCCGTGCCACAAAGATGACTTCTTCACCTTCGCGGATCAACGGCAGCCAGCCTTCCCAGACGTTGGCAAACGCCTCGGGAGACTCTTCTGGTTCAAAGGTTAAAAAACGCGTTAGCGTAGGGGTGATCGCCTGGTAAACATCGTCGGCGTCTGCTGCGGTAAAAGGGGCAATCAACAACCGATCGGTGTTCACACGGCACTGAGTAAGGTCACTGTGCATCATTATTATTACCTCGCTTTTCAGGCCTAAAACGGCAAAAATCCGCTCCCGTTAAAACGGGGCGGATCATCGATATTACGTTGATTAGCGGCAGATGCGACTTATTTTTTCATCGGTGTGGAAACGGGCAAGATCCTACTGGCTGATTTCTTTACCCGCTTCGGCTTTGAGGGTGTCGCTACACTATCCCGTTGAAGTCATCGCCCAGTCTGTTCGTTGGTATCTGGCTTAATGCGGCAAAACCTTATTTTTGCACGCCGCAAACTTCCTCGATCCGTTGGTTACCATTCTCAAATGTATACCCATTGATGAAGTTAGACAGCGCGTCCCTGAGTTGCGTACAGGTGATACCGGCTTTGTGTAATGCACTGACCACATGCGAGCCTGCCTCCTCGGTATAAAAACCGTGAGCAAGCTGCGATGGCGACCAAGATGCATGGTGAGCTAATATGTCGCGCATCACTATCGTCAGTACCTGCGGGTCATCACCAGTATATTTTTTTGCTCGGCCGATAGCCTCTTTCAGCACCGGATTGTTCCCTTTTTTATCTTTATAATCCATCCACTGCACGACATTTCGCTCGAGTATCGACTGGATCACGGGACGTGGAGCATACTCAACCAAGTATTCCCAAAGCGACGCAGAGTAATCGGCGGCAGGTTTTTCCTTAAGGATGCCTGGATCAGCAGTGATTTTATCTGCGACAATCAACATACCCAGCAGCGCTTCGGCCTGAATACGGTAGACTGGTTTTTCAGGAGGATGGTATCCCCATAAAAACTGAATAAGTTCCGCATTTGCTTGTGATAAAACTCGGGCGTAAACCTCATTACTCAGTAGCTCAGGCATCTTATCAAGGATAATTTTCACGATAGCTTTATACCGCTGCAGCTGTTCTTCAGTCGGAGTAACCGAGAAGTAGAAATGCTGATCTAACGGATTATCTTTGCGAAGGAAGGCTCGGTTGTTTTTCGCCTGTTCATCATCGCCATCCAGTTGTTCACTAAACACGCGAAGCGCATTTAGATTATGATGCTTTACCGCAGTTGAGAAGATTGAGCCATTAAAGGCATATGTCTGAAATGGATTTGCGCCTCTGGCCAGCAACGCTCTAAACGTTGTTTCAGGCATATCCGTGTTATCTGCGGCTTTAACCAACATTTCCTGGCGAAACGTCGGATCCTCAAGCCGCCGATTAAAGGCTTCACTACTTTGGGCGATATTACGTAGCTGGTGCATATCTCTGGCAGTCTGTAGTTCGGCATACCAACTTGGTTTGAAGGTGCCAATGGCGACGAAAAACAAGGCCAGAGCAAAGAAATGGCCCAATAGTACCCCGCCAGTGACAGGTCTCAGTGCTCTGAACAGAAGAGAACAACCCCCAATCCCCCCAAGCATTGCGAGAGAAGCCATGAGGAACATGTCGAAGGTTGGAGAGATCCCGTAGAAAGTTAACCCCCACCATACGATCAATATGACCAGAATTTGAGGTAAAACCAGCCATAGTAACAGGATACGGCTTCCTGAGTGCCTAAAGGATCTGGCCAGTATAAATAGAATAATCGCCCCCAATAAAAAGGGAGCCGCGATCAGCACTAATAGAATAAAAACATCAAACAGCGTAAAACTGGCGACACTCAGCATCACTAACATTCCTTGTTACGTATGTTTAATAATTACAATGACATAATATCCTAAATAAAATCCTGTGCCTATTCCCCTGAATAGAGGTTAGCGATCTGGCCGCTGGCGGGATAAACAGCGTCAGGGTAAGAATATGGGCGGAAATGCCGTGTTCATTTCTAGTGGCTTCAGCACGAATAACAGAAACCCGTTTCAAAAATCACCCTGTCGGATTGTCGGGCAGAACCCATCATGGGGGAGAACAAAAGAAGTTAATGGCGCGATGATTAACGGGCACGGCAAATGTGCCCGTAGGGATAATCTAGCGTCGAACCGGTTCGGTTTTTACCGATTTGCCACGTGGCCAGTTTGTTGCGGTTATTTTTGCTCAAACGACCATCTGAGCCTAAGCTAGGCTATGTTGCTGAATTTGCAGCTTCTATCCAAGTGGACGCAGCGTCCCTGGATTAAGACATGGAGGAGTTTCAATTTGATGCGTTTATCAACCCTGGTACTGGCGATCGGCGTTGCGTTAAGCATGCCCGCGCTGGCAGAAACCCATACCCAGACAAAGGAGGCGAAAGTGGCCGGAGAAGTTAAACAGGATAAGCAGGGAGAAAACCCGTTCTTTGCCGCCAGTCAGTTGCCATTCCAGGCCCCTCGTTTTGATGTCATCAGCGAAAGCGATTATGCCCCGGCCATTGCCGCCGGTATCCAGCAGAAACTGGCAGAAGTCGAAAAGATCGCCAATAACCCGGCTGAGCCTACGTTTGACAATACCTTCGTGGCGCTGGAAAAAAGTGGCGCACTGCTGACACGCACCATGAACGTGTTCGGTGCGATGACCTCCGCCAACACCAGCGACACACTGCAAAAGCTGGATGAAGAAACCTCACCGAAGCTGGCGGCGTTAGACGATGCCATCATGCTCAACAGCAAACTGTTTGCGCGCATCAAGGCGATTTACGATCGGCGTGATAGCCTCAACTTGGACCCCGAGTCCTTGCGGCTGGTAGAGGTTACCTACAAGAACTATGTGCTGGCCGGGGCCAATCTTTCTGAAGCGGATAAAACCCAACTTAAAGCGTTGAACCAGGAAGCGGCGACGCTGAGTACCCAGTTCACCAATAAATTACTGGCTGCCAGCAAAAACGGCGCATTGGCGATAGGTGATAAAAACCTGCTGGCCGGGCTTTCAGAGGGCGAGTTGGCGGCAGCAGCGCAGGCGGCCAGTGAACGCAAGCTGGATAAGCAATGGCTGTTGGTATTGCAGAACACCACGCAACAGCCTGATTTGCAAAACCTGCAAGATCGCGATACTCGCCAAAAGTTGTTCAAAGCTTCGATCAACCGCGCAGAAAAAAATGACGCCAACGATACCCGTCAAACCCTGGCGCGGTTAGCTAAAGTGCGTGCCGAGCAGGCCAAACTGCTGGGCTTCCCGAACTATGCCGCCTGGAAGTTGCAAAATCAGATGGCGAAAACCCCGGATGCGGCGTTGGCGTTTATGCGTAATATCGTGCCTGCCGCTACGGCCCGGGCAGAGCGTGAGGCCAAAGACATTCAGGCAGTGATCGATCGGCAAAACGGCGGTTTTCAGCTGGCCGCCTGGGATTGGCAGTTCTATGCCGAGCAGGTGCGTAAAGAGAAGTACGATCTGGATGAATCACAGATCAAGCCTTACTTTGAGATGAACAACGTGCTGCATAACGGCGTATTCTATGCCGCCAATTTGCTGTACGGCATCAGCTTTAAAGAACGTAAAGATATCCCGGTTTATCATCCTGACGTGCGGGTATACGAGGTATTTGATAAAGACGGCCAGTCTCTGGCGCTGTTCTACACCGATTTCTTTAAGCGTGACAACAAGGGCGGCGGCGCCTGGATGAGCAACTTCGTTGAGCAGTCCAAACTCAACGGCACCAAGCCGGTGATTTACAACGTCTCCAACTTCACCAAACCCGCAGCGGGCCAACCAGCGTTGCTGTCCTATGATGACGTGATAACCATGTTCCACGAGTTTGGCCATGCGCTGCACGGCATGTTTGCCGATCAGCAATATCCAAGCCTGTCCGGTACCAACACTGCCCGCGATTTTGTCGAGTTCCCGTCGCAGTTTAACGAGCACTGGGCCAGCGATCCGCAGGTATTTGCCCACTTTGCCAAGCACTACCAAACGGGTGAAGCGATGCCGCAGGCGTTGGTCGATAAAATCAACAAGGCCGACAAGTTCAACAAGGGTTACGCCATGACCGAACTGTTGGCCGCCGCGCTGCTGGATATGCATTGGCATATGCTCGGCGCCGATCAGCCGCAGCAGGACGTGGACAAGTTCGAGGCTGCATCGCTGCGCCAGGACAAGATCGACCTCAGCTATGTGCCACCACGCTATCGCTCCAGCTATTTCCAGCATATCTGGGGCAACGGCTATGCGGCCGGTTATTACGCCTATCTGTGGACGGAGATGTTGGCAGATGACGCCTTCCAATGGTTCAGCGATAACGGCGGATTAACGGCAGAGAATGGCCAGCGTTTCCGTGAGCAGGTGTTGTCACAGGGCAACAGCCAGGATTTGGAAAAGCTGTACGTTAAATGGCGTGGGCAGGAGCCGAGTATTGAACCGATGCTGATCAACCGCGGGCTGAAGGATAAGTAACTACGTTTAACGCTCTCCGAGGGCAGGTGACTGCTCTCGGATGGCTATAATCGATGCCATGAAAGAGAATTGTGTGAGGCCGATCGTTTTTCTGTGTAATCGAAATTAACCGTAGTGAGATTAATCCTTGTAATTAGCAGGGCTACCAACACGTGTTGGTTTAAATAACCGCGAAATCCATCCTATTGTTTTAATGAGTTTATCTTCAGCATAAAATTTCCCCCTGGTATAAAAACCATAAGGAAAGGTGTTTAACGCCTGGATTAATATGATTAACGTCACAGATTAACCGCTGAAAACGGTGCGGCGACAAGTTACGATCATAATCTCAACTCCGATAGTTGCCGCTTTACTGTTGTCGGGTTCCGATTTAAAACAAACACCTGTTCAAAAACAAACAAGTGTTAATTATGACCAACCGGGAAAAACAGATACTGCAACTCCTTCGGCGGGACCCGTTGATTCAACAACACGAAATCGCCGATATTCTAGGTATTAGCCGTTCTGGTGTGGCAGGCCACATCATGAATTTGATGAATAAAGGTTATATTAAAGGTAAAGGCTATATTCTCTCCGAACATCGTTATGTGGTCACCGTTGGCTCGGTAAACATGGACGTTTGTGGTTATGCCAATACGCAGTTGGTTTATGAAGACTCCAATCCAGGGAAAATAAAATGTACCCCAGGCGGGGTTGGGCGAAATATATCACAGAACATTGCGTTATTAGGGGGCGAATGCCACCTGGTTTCCGTGGTTGGTGACGATTTCTACGGCACGACGCTATTGGAACAGGCAAAACTGGCGGGCGTCAACGTGGATAATTGCCACCGACTGCATGGTGAGAATACCTCGACCTACGTTTCGTTGCTGAATGGCAGTGGTGAAATGCTGGTCGCTATCAACGATATGCGCATCCTGGAAAAATTGACCCCGGCGCTGTTATCCCATTCCAAAGATTTAATTCAGCACTGTGGCGTATTGGTGCTGGACTGCAACCTGACGGAAGACGCGCTGGCCTGGTTATTTACCAATGCCGGTAATGTGCCGGTATTTGTCGATACGGTTTCCGCTTTTAAAGCGCCAAAAATCAAAAACTGGCTATCGCATATCCATACGTTGAAGCCGAATCGGATTGAGGCAGAAATCCTCAGCGGGATGAAAATAGCCCAGGCTAGCGACGCACCGGCGGTGGCCCAATGGTTCCACCAGCAAGGAGTACAGCGTTTGGCGCTGAGTATGGGGAGCCACGGCGTTTATTTCAGCGAAGTAGATGGCCAGCACGGTTGGTCGGCACCGCTGCCGACTCAGGTTGTCAATGTCACCGGAGCCGGGGATGCCATGATGGCGGGGTTGGTGAGTTGCTGGCTGGAGGATTTCCCACTCGATCACAGTATCCGTTTTGCCCAGGGCTGTTCGGCAATGACCCTGGCCTCTGAGTTCACCAATAACCCGAACCTGTCGCAAGGCAGCGTTCAAAAACTTTTGGAATTACAATCATGCAAAATAGCCTAATCACCCATCAATATCTGGATATCGCTCCTGAAGTGGCGCTTGCCCTGGCCGAAAATCGGCCGGTGGTGGCGTTGGAATCGACGATTATTTCCCACGGCATGCCTTACCCGCAGAACGTTGAAACCGCCTTGCAGGTAGAGGAAAAGATCCGTGCCAACGGGGCGGTGCCAGCGACCATTGCGGTGATCAATGGGCGCATGAAGGCGGGGCTATCCCATGATGAGATAGAAACGCTGGGCCGCGAAGGGCACCGGGTCGCCAAAGTGAGCCGCCGCGACTTGCCGTTTGTGATTGCCAGCGGCAAAAACGGCGCAACCACCGTGGCTTCTACCATGATCATTGCCGAACTGGCCGGGATCAGCGTATTTGCCACCGGCGGGATTGGCGGTGTGCACCGTGGCGCGCAGCAGACGTTTGATATTTCTGCCGATTTACAGGAATTGGCACAAACCAACGTGGCGGTGATTTGCGCCGGTGCCAAATCGATCCTGGATCTCGGTTTAACCACCGAATATCTGGAAACCCACGGCGTGCCTTTGGTGGGGTACGGCACCGATAGCCTGCCCGCATTTTTCAGTCGTACCAGCCCTTACTCCGTTAGCGTACGCCTGGATACGCCGCAGGAAATCGCCCGGGCAATGGCCGCCAAGTGGGCGGCTGGCTTACAGGGCGGAATGGTGATTGCCAACCCAATCCCAGAGCAGTACGCCATGCCTGAAGAAAAGATCAACCAGGCCATTGAGCAGGCGGTTCAGGAATCGGTGGAACAGGGGGTGTCCGGCAAGGAGAGTACACCATTCCTGCTGGCCAGAGTCGCTGAATTGACCGGCGGCGACAGCCTGCAGGCCAATATTCAGCTGGTGTTTAATAATGCTGAGCTGGCGGCCAAGATCGCGGGTCATTATCAGCGAAATTGCGCTTAACGCTTAAATTAGCACTCTACGTTTGTCCTTGATAAATCACTTCTGCCTCGGCAGGCGGCAGGCTATTGCCGTTTGCCGAGTAAAGAAGGAAGTAAACAAAATAGAAGGGGGCCTTATGGAGTTGTTGCGCAGTCTGGCAGGTATGTCGATCCTGTTATTCATTGGCTTTGTGTTTTCAGTCAATAAAAGAAAAATAAGCTTGCGTACGGTCGGTGCGGCATTGTTACTTCAGGTATTGCTTGGCGCTATTATGTTGTATGTCCCTGCAGGTAAATGGTTAATTAACGCCATTGCCAGCGGCGTCAATCGCGTGATTTCGTACAGCGATGCGGGGAGCGCATTTATTTTTGGCGGCCTGGTAGGGCCGAAAATGAATGAGCTTTTCGATGGGGCAGGTTTTGTGTTCGCTTTTCACGTGCTACCCGCCATCATCTTTATCACCTCATTGATTTCTATTTTATATTACCTTGGGGTAATGAGATGGGTGATCAATATTCTTGGCTATGTCTTTCAGCGCCTTATGAATATCAGCAAGGTGGAGTCCTTTGCCGCCGTTACCACCATTTTTCTGGGGCAAAATGAGCTGCCTGCGGTATTGAAGCCGTTTGTTAAAAACATGAACCGCAATGAACTGTTCACGGTGATCTGTAGCGGTATGGCCTCGATTGCCGGTTCGATGCTGGTCGGTTATGCCGGTTTGGGCGTCCCCATTGAGTATCTGTTGGCAGCTTCCCTGATGGCTATCCCGGGGGGGATCCTGTTTGCCCGTTTGCTCAGCCCGGCGACGGAGCCTTCCCGTGTTGAGTTCAGCGAAATGTCATTCAGTGATAAACGGCCAGCCAGCATTATCGAAGCAGCAGCCAACGGCGCGATGTTGGGGCTGAAAATCGCGGTGGGTGTTGCCACGGTCGTGATGGCCTTCGTTGCGCTGATCGCGTTGATCAACGGCATCATCGGCGGCGTGGGCGGCCTGTTTGGCGTTGAAAGCGTCAGCCTGCAAAGTCTGCTGGGCTATCTGTTTGCTCCGTTAGCCTACATCATGGGCGTGAGCTGGGAACATGCCGATCTGGCTGGGGGGCTGATTGGCCAGAAGCTGGCGATTAACGAGTTTGTCGCCTATCTCAGCTTCTCTCCTTACCTGAAAGAAAGCGCGATGCTGCTCGATCCGAAAACCATCGCGGTGATTTCGTTCGCACTGTGCGGTTTTGCCAATTTTGGTTCGATTGCCGTGGTAGTGGGGGCATTCAGTGCGGTGGTACCGGAAAGGGCCTCGGAAATTGCCCAGTTAGGGTTCCGGGCCCTATTGGCGGCGACGCTGTCCAACCTGATGAGCGCCACCATTGCCGGGCTGTTTATCGGGTTAGGGGGAATTTGAAGAACTGGGGCAATTGCAGGCTAATCCGTCCCCGATTGCCCCTCACCCCAACCCTCTCCCGTAGGGCGAGGGAGCTGCCCGGCTTTTTTGATGAGGTTGTGCTGCTTCGGAAAGTAGGGAATAAAAAACAGAAAGGCCTGTGGCGTAAAAAACCTTAATCGGTATTCGATATTGCTAGACCACAACATAAGACAATTAACGTTTTAGGTATTACTCAAGACAATCAACGCACTCGATCGGTTCCCTCTCCCTTTGGGAGAGATACCGTCTTGTCGGCTATCCGGCAAGCGGTATTTCCGCATTAAATGTCTTTCCTGATTTCACCACACCATAGGCCAGTTGCAGCAACTTTCGCATCGCCGCACACACTCTTTCTTTGCCCGACTTCCCACGCAACTTCAGCCTTTCTGTTAAGTCTTTAACCACAACATTGTATTGGCCTGCCACTACCGCGGGCATGTATAACGCACTTCGCAGCTCACCGTGCCCCACTTTCGATAACCGGCTTTTCCCTTTAAACATCCCCGACTCACATCGCTGTGGATTCAGTCCTGCGTACGCTACTAGGGCCTTGCTGCTGGTGAACCGACGCAGGTTTCCTGCGAAGGCCAGCAGGCTGGAGCTCAGCATCTCTCCCACTCCAGGGATACTTTTTAGCAACTCGCTGTCCCGTTTCAGGTCAGGGTTATCATCGATGTGCTGACTGATTTTCTTTTTCGTTTCTCGTATCAGTTCATCCAACGTGGCGATGTGCTCATTGAGTGAAGGGACGATGACTGCTTCGGCCACCTCCAGGCGATTTTCTTCCATCTGACGCATCTCTTCCAGGTTCTTAAGATGCCTGACCAACGCGGTCAACTGGCGCTCGCTCAACGGGGCTGGGAACCACGGGGCAGGCTGATGCAGTGCGCAGTAGCGGGCTATCATCGCTGCATCGCTTTTGTCCGTTTTGTTCCGGGCCAGTTCTGTATTGCCGAAGGAATGGATACACGCCGGGTTCATCAGACTGACGTGGTAGTTGTTGTCTGCCAGATAAGTGGCCAGTTCCGTGCTGTAGCTCCCGGTGGCTTCCATACAGACATGACAGTCGCCAAAGCGGCTCAACCAGGCTGCGAACTCGCGGCATCCAGAAGGGGTATTGGCAAACTTTTTGGTTTTATACTTCTGATTGTCCAGCAGTACGGCGACATCAAATTTGTGTTTAGCGATATCAACGCCGACAGGGGTTCTACGCATTATGGCACTCCATAACCATGTCTGAAATTTATCGCCGGACCATCCTTATATGTAGGTGCTCATAGGCACAGGATACCGTTCGGTCTACAAGGCGACAGGGAAATAGACAGCCGGGGCACAATCTCTCCCACGGGCTCATAGGCACTAGGGTTAGGGGGAGCTCACCGGCTATCTCCCGATGATCAGTCGGGGATCTTCTCCGCTAAGGCGGAGAAGATCAAGACATAAGGGTTAGGGTGAGGGGTATCACTACTCCAGCAGCCCACGTTGGCGCAGCGTGAATCGGGTCGCCTCGTTCAGGTCGTAGCTGGCCAGTTCTTCCTTCCGCACCCAGGCATATTCTTCAAACTCATCGTTAAGCGTGATGGTGCGGTTGGCCGCGTGGCAGTCAAAAATCAGGTAAATCATATAGATCTGCTCTTTGCTGCCGTCTGCATAGGTTTTCACCCGCACGTCGTCACGAAACGTCCAGGGTTGAATGCGGTCCAGCACCAGATCGCTACCCAATTCTTCACTGACTTCACGACGCAACGCCTGCTCGATGGTTTCTCCTGGCTCGGTACCACCGCCGGATAGCGCCCACTGGCCGGGGAAAACCCCTTTATGGGCCGCCATTTTGCATAGCAGATAGGCGTTATCGTTTTCAATTAACGGGCAAACAATTATACGTTGACGCATCGTAACTCCATGTTTCAAGGGCATCATAGTGGTGCAACGCATTATACGCCAGTCAGCAGGTGGGGGTTGTTAATTCTCATGAGTGGGAACGGGGGATGAGAACCGCGATCCTCATCCCGCTGGCTTACAGTTTGGCCCGGTACTCGTCTTCCAACCGGCTCATTGAGGCCCAGAACGGGCTTGGTGTCCGCTCCAGCAGGCGATCGGCCAGCAGATCCAGATGGGTATGCCAGCCGCTGGCGACGCTGAGCAGGGTCTCGCGGTTGGCCAGGCGGCGATGGGTAAGGGTCAACAGCACCTTATCCTCTTGCTCGGTCAGTTCAATAGTGACTTCAGAAGGGCGGGCTTCCCCTGTTTCTGCCCAGGTAAAGCTCACCAGGCGTGGTGGCAGAATGCAGGTGATATGACCCATCTGGGCAATTTTACCAGCACAGGATTTGTATTTTGCCGGCGGTTTTTCATCCACACCGGCCAAATCGGCATTGCAGAACAGCAGCTCGATCTTGGCCCCGACCTGCATGGGCATCTCACCGGCGGCCAGCCAGCTGGCACGTTTATCCGATTCGATCAGGTAGGCCCAGACGCGTTTGAGCGGGCCGGGCAGCAGCCGCTGGATCCGCAGCGTACCGGTTTCAATAATCATACCGTAGTCGTTCATGGGTTCACTCCGTCGGAGGATGCGAGTCGGCCTGCAGCAGCGCTTGTTCTAGCGCGTCCAGCCGCTCATTCCAGAAATGTTCGTAGGTTTGCAGCCACTGCATGGCCTGCACCATTGGCTCGGGAGCGAGCCGGCAGATATGGTTTCTTCCCTGCACGGTGCGTTGCACCAGCCCGGCAAGCTCCAGCGCTTTGATATGCTTGGAAGCTCCGGCAAACGACATCTCGAACGGCGCCGCCAGTTCACCGATGCTGTGTTCGCCTTCGGCCAATGTGCGCAGAATGGCGCGCCTTGTCGGGTCGGCCAGTGCGTGGAAAATGGCGTCCAGCGGTGAGGAAGATAATTTAACCATATGGTTAAATATAGAACGTCAGCGTCAATACTCAACTGGTTCGTTGAATATTTTTTAATCTTATCACATTAAAAGTGTGGGTATGACTTTACGCCGGGGGACGATCGAGCATAGTAAGGGCGACTTTCACCGCTTTTTCCAGCCGGGCACGGCTCACACCATCCCGAGCCTGAACGGACAAGCCATGCAGGAACGCCGCAAAATAATCGCCAAGGCTTTCTGTATCGGTGTTGGCGGGCAGTTCACCAGCCTGAATCGCAGCCTGTAATCTGTCGATAATGCCTTGGGTGCGTTGTTGGCGATGCTCCATCAACCAGCGCATGACGCCCTGATTATCTTCACTGACGCTGACCGCAGATGAAACCACCATGCATCCTTGGGGAAATTCACCGTGGCTGTAGAGGGCAACGGCGTCGAGCAGCATCTGTTTGATGGCTTCACGCACACTGGCCTTTTCTTCGAAAGCGCGCTCGGCAAAGCCGCCTTCGTGGGCTTCGTAGTGTGCTATCGCTTCACGAAACAGTAGCTCTTTCGAACCAAAGGCCTTGTAGATCCGTGCCGAAGCAATGCCCAGTTCGGCCACCAGGTCGGACATCGAGGTGCCTTCAAATCCCTGCCGCCAAAACAGGTTCCGTGCTTGTAATAGGGCCTGTTCACGATCGAACTCTCTGGGTCTGCCTGCCATCGTCATCTTCTCCGGTGATTTATCCGCGGGCTACAGGATCGCTTAAATGGCGGATAACGCCAACGAATTTCAAAATCCTCTTGCCGATGATTGGATTTAAGTCTATTGTTTGTCAATCAGCAAACAATAGGAAAGACGATGAAAACAATAAAAGGCCCCAGCCTGCACCTAGCCCAATTTAGTGATGCTGCTCCCCCGTTCAACAGCCTGCCAGCGATTGCCGCCTGGGCAAAAGAGACCGGCTTTAAAGCTTTGCAGATCCCCGCGTGGGATAGCCGTTTGTTTGATGTGAAAACGGCGGCGGAAAGTCAAAGCTATTGCGATGACATCACCGGCATGCTGGCGCAGCACGGCCTGGTGATCAGCGAATTGACCACGCATATTTTTGGCCAACTGATGGCAGTGCATCCAGCTTATGATGCGCTATGCGATAGCTTTGTACCGGAGGGGCTGCGTGGCGATCCGCTAGGGCGAACGCTTTGGGCCAAACAAAACCTGCTGTTGGCGGCAAAAGCATCGGCCCGCTTAGGCCTGACTGAAATGGGCACCTTCTCCGGTTCGTTGGCTTGGCCCTACCTGTTTCCATTTCCGCAACGGCCAGCAGGGCTGATTGAAACGGCCTTCGATGAGCTGGCCAAACGGTGGTTACCCGTGCTCGACGCCTGTGATGAGCAGGGCATCAACCTGTGTTATGAGATCCACCCCAGCGAAGATCTGCATGATGGCATTACCTTTGAAATGTTCCATCAGCGCGTTGCGGCCCATCCACGCTGCCAAATGCTGTTCGATCCCAGCCATTTCGTGCTGCAACAGCTCAACTATCTGGAATTTATCGATATCTATAAAGATCACATCCATATGTTTCACGTTAAGGATGCAGAATTCAATCCAAGTGGTCGGCAGGGGATTTACGGCGGCTATCAATCCTGGGCGGATCGTGCAGGGCGATTCCGTTCATTAGGGGATGGGCAGGTGGACTTTAAAGGCATCTTCTCCAAACTGACGCAGTACGATTATGCCGGCTGGGCCACGCTCGAATGGGAATGCTGCCTGAAGCATCCACAAACCGGGGCCGAAGAAGGCGCCGCGTTTATCCGCAATCATATTATTCCGGTCACGAATAAAGTGTTCGATGACTTTGCCGGTGCGCCGGTCAACCAACAACAAATCAACGCCTTGCTGGGCATTCGCTAACCTCTGGAGCACCTTATGACTATGCTGACTCACGGGCCATTATCCAATGGGCTCGAGGCCGAACACGTCTATATTAAAATCAACGGCCACCGTATTCACTGCGCCATCGCCGGAAGTGGGCAACCGGTGCTGCTGATCCCTGGCTGGCCACAAACCTGGTACACCTGGCGTTACGTTATGCAGGCGTTAGCTAATGCGGGCTTTCAGGCTATTGCTGTAGATCCTCCTGGTATAGGAGACTCGGACAAACCTCTTGGAGCCTATGACACCGGCAGCGTTGCCGAAAAACTCCATCAGGTCATGATGCAGCTGGGGCATCAGCGCTATGCGGTGATCGGCCATGATATTGGCATGTGGTTGGGTTATGCGTTGGCCAGCGATTACCCTCAGGCGGTTAGCAGGCTGGTGCTGACCGAAGCGGTGATCCCCGGTTTGGCAGAAGCACCGCCGATCTTTGTTCCTGCCGAGGACAACATCTTCCTGTGGCATTTTATGTTTAACCAGTTAACCGACCTGCCCGAAGCCCTGACCACTGGCCGAGAGGCTGAGTATCTGGGGTACATTTTCAACCGCTGGTCTTACCGGCGCGATCGAGTCGCTGCAGATACCTACATCGCGGCTTACTCGGTGCCTGGTAGCTTGCGGGCCGGTTTTGATTATTATCGGGCCATTCCTGAGACCATTCGACAAAACCAACAGCGGGCTAAAACGCCTCTAACGATGCCGGTGATGACGATTGGCGCAGAACATGCAACACGCGATGCACCCTTCCTTACCTTGGAGGGCAAGGCTCGTCAACTCCAAGGGGAAGTGGTGCCTGGCTGTGGGCATTTCATTACCGAGGAGTGCCACGAGGAATTTATCGCCCTGATCCTGCCTTTTTTACAGAAGGGTAAAGTCCATGCCGCTGGATAAGCAGATCGCGCTATTTTTGCAGCAACAGGCCGATGCGCCCGCACCATCCTCACTGGAAGAGCTACGTGCGCAAACGGCAGTTGGGTTACAGCGCTTGCAGGGGGCCCCCCAGCCCGTCAAAAAAATAATGGCGTTCCACCTCCCGGTTGGCGGCGGGCAAACTATTAGCGTGCGCGGTTATATTCCCCTAAATGCGCCAGAGGATAGGCCGCTTCCGGCGATGGTGTTCGCTCACGGTGGCGGATGGTGTCTGGGCTCGCTTGACGTTTACGATGGACCTTGCCGCGCGCTGGCCAATGCCACTGGGCGAGTGATCCTGTCTGTCGACTATCGCCTGGCACCGGAATATCCTTTCCCGACGCCGTTGTATGACGTTTATCAGGCGCTATGTTGGGCCTCGGAACAAGCAGCGCAAATCGGCATTGACCCTCTGCAAATTGCGCTTGGCGGGGATAGTGCGGGGGGCAACCTGGCGGCTGCGGCAGCTCTGATGACCAGGGATCGTTCAGGGCCAGCCGTAGAACACCAATACCTGCTTTACCCTGCGTTGGATAGCGAGATGGCCATGCCCAGCTTTGCCGCATATGGTGAAGGTTTCTACCTGACGCGGGAGATCATGGGGTGGTGCTGGGCCAATTACCTAGGGCAGGATACCGACGCTCGCGAGCCTTACGCTTCTCCTTGGTATGCGTCAACGCTGGCGGGCTTACCACCAGCGACGATCCTGGTGTGTGAATACGATCCGCTGCGGGATGAAGGTGAGCGCTATGCACAGCGATTGCAGCAAGCCGGCGTTAAGGTGAATTGCCAGCGTTTACCTGGGATGGTGCACGCTTGTATGCATATGACCGGCTTAACCCCGGCTGCCCAGGTTTTATTTACTGTGCTGGAGAAATTGCCTTAGTTCTTGCTGACCGCCAGGGAAGGCGGGACAACGTGGTATTAAAATGATAAACCTAGTGTTGCCGAGTCATTATCAGCCCGGCGTATGCCAACCTTAAAACGTAACAGGAGCCAGGGAAGTGCAAGGTGTGCCAGAACAGTTTCCGTTTGAGAAAGATCGCGCCCAGTTCCGGCATTTGCCGCAGTTGCCGGGCGTGGAGCTTTATCAGGCCCATATTGATCGCTATGCGTTTGAGCCACACGCCCATGATGCGTTTGGCATCGGCACGGTGGAAGCCGGAGCGGAGCGCTTTCGCTACCGTGGGGCACAGCATTTAGCCGCTCCGGGTGCCTTGGTGCTGATGAATCCGGACGAGCTGCATACCGGTGAAGCGGAAACGGCAGGCGGTTGGAACTAT
The DNA here is from genome assembly GCF_019968705.1 of Serratia sp. JSRIV004. Classification (NCBI taxonomy): domain Bacteria; kingdom Pseudomonadati; phylum Pseudomonadota; class Gammaproteobacteria; order Enterobacterales; family Yersiniaceae; genus Serratia; species Serratia sp. JSRIV004. The sequence continues at coordinate 2,972,288 of NZ_CP074140.1, forward strand.
CGGATGATCTATCTGGAGCCTGCGGCGCTGGAGCGGATTTCCGGTGAGAAGGGCTGTTGGTTCAACGACGTGATCCACCATGATGCAGTGGCGGCCAAGCGGCTTTCGCAAACGCTGGCGGCGTTATGGCAAACCCGGGACACGTTGGCGCTCGATAGTTTACTGCTGTCCGTCGTTGATATTTTGCGCCCTCATGCTCGTATTGCTCAGCCGCAGCAGAATGAAGCCGCTCACCGTATGGTGATAGTTAAGGAGTATCTGCGGGATAACTTTGCTTTACCTATTACGTTGAGCGATCTGGCGGCGCTGGTCTCGCTCAGCCCGTATCATTTCCAACGTAAATTCAAAGCGCAATTCCATGTCACCCCACATCAGATGCTGATGGCGATCCGGCTCGAAAAGGCCAAGCAGATGCTCGGGCGGGGAATGCCGGCGGCCCAGGTGGCCGTAGCTGTGGGGTTAAGCGATCAGGCACATCTTACCAAAGCGCTGGTTAATCGTTACGGTGTCACGCCTGCGCGCTATCAAAAGCAGGTGATGCGTTAACTTCTGCCGCGAAAACGGGCGTAAAACAGCAACCTGGTACAATATTCTGCCTCCACGTCCCTCTATCCTAACGCCACTTGAGAACTGCTTTTGATGATGGTGTCACTATGTTTGCCGGTGTGATGTTTGCTCTTATTGCCGGGTTGATGTGGGGCCTGATCTTTATTGGCCCGGTATTGGTGCCGGACTATCCAGCCGCGTTGCAGTCCACCGGGCGCTATCTGGCTTTTGGGCTTGTCGTGCTGCCGTTGGCCTGGCTGGATCGTCGCCGCCTGCGTCAGTTGCTGGCAAAAGATTGGCTAGAGGCGTTAAAACTGACCGCAATCGGCAATCTACTGTATTACTTGTGCCTGGCCAGTGCGATCCAACGTACCGGAGCGCCGGTATCAACCATGATTATCGGCACGCTACCGGTGGTGATATCGGTCGCCGCCAATCTGTTTTATGGCCATCACGACGGTCGTCTATCCTGGCGAAAATTGACTCCGGGCTTGCTGGTGATTGCCCTCGGGCTGGTGCTGGTCAACGTTGCGGAACTGCAGGGCAATAGCGAGCCTATTGATGTCTGGCGTTATACCAGCGGCTTGGGATTAGCACTGTTAGCGGTGGCGTGTTGGACCTGGTTCCCTCTGCGTAACGCGCGTTGGTTACGCGATAATCCGGATAAACGACCCACGACCTGGGCCACGGCGCAGGGGATTGTGACCTTACCTTTGGCGTTGGTGGGCTATTTGCTGGTTTGCGGACAATTGGCGCTGACACAGCCGCAGTTCGCGCTGCCGTTTGGCCCCCGGCCACAGGTGTTTATCCCGTTGATGATTGCTATTGGCGTCTTGTGTTCTTGGTTAGGTACGTTGTGTTGGAACGAAGCGAGCCAGCGTTTACCGACGGTGCTGCTTGGGCCGCTGATCGTGTTCGAGATCCTGGCAGGATTGGCCTATACCTTTATGCTGCGCCATAGCTGGCCACCACTGCTGACGCTATGCGGTATTGCCTGCCTGACGGTTGGGGTGATTTACGCCATGCGCATCAAGCTGGAGCCGATGGTGGTTGCGTTAGAGGAGACACGTTAAAGGCTTAGGGGCGCCGCATGCTGCGCTCGTCAAAATATGAGGCTACGGGTTTCCCCGTAGCCGTTATCATTTAACGTTTGCTGTGGTGGATAATCTCTTCGGCCACATTGCGTGGAGCTTCTGCGTAGTGGCTGAACTCCATGGTGTAGGTGGCACGGCCTTGCGACATGGAGCGCAGGGTGGTGGAATAACCGAACATCTCAGACAGCGGCACCTTGGCATGGATCTCTTTGCCTCCGCCACCGGGGATATCCTCCATCCCTTGCACCATTCCGCGTCGTGACGACAGATCGCCCATCACGTTACCCGCGTAATCCTCCGGCGTTTCCACTTCTACCGCCATGATCGGCTCGAGGATCACCGGGCTAGCCAGGCGACAGGCCTCCTTAAACCCAAAGATAGCCGCCATACGGAATGCCTGCTCGGAGGAGTCCACATCGTGGTAGGAACCAAAGGTCAGATGTACTTTGACATCGACCATCTGATAACCCGCCAGCACGCCATTATTCAGCGCCTCCAGAAGGCCTTTTTTTACCGCCGGAATATATTCACCGGGGATCACGCCGCCTTTGATCTCATCAAAGAACTCAAAGCCTTTACCGGGCTCATTGGGTTCCACCGTCAATACCACGTGGCCATATTGGCCTTTACCGCCGGACTGACGCACAAATTTGCCTTCTACGTCGGTCACTTTCTGGCGGATGGTTTCGCGGTAAGAGACCTGCGGTTTGCCGGTGTTGGTTTCAACGCCAAACTCGCGCCGCATCCGGTCGACTATGATCTCAAGGTGCAATTCACCCATGCCATAGATAATGGTCTGGCCGGAGTCTTCATCGGTGCGTACGCGAAGCGAAGGATCTTCCGAAGTCAGGCGTTGCAGTGCAATCCCCATTTTCTCCTGGTCGGCCTTGGTTTTTGGCTCGATGGCCTGCGCGATAACCGGCTCTGGAAACACCATGCGTTCCAACGTGATAATGGCATTGGGGTCGCATAGCGTATCGCCGGTGGTCACATCCTTCAGGCCCACACAGGCGGCAATATCCCCAGCGTGCAGCTCATCAACTTCTTTACGATCGTTGGCGTGCATTTGCACGATACGGCCAATACGCTCTTTTTTGCCTTTTACCGGGTTATAGACGCTATCGCCTTTGGCCACGATGCCGGAATAGACGCGCACGAAGGTCAACTGGCCAACGAACGGGTCGGTCATCAGCTTGAATGCCAGCGCCGAGAATTTTTCATTATCATCGGCCTTACGGGTGATAATGTTATCGCGTTCGTCATGGCCTTCCATCGGCGGTACATCCAGCGGAGAGGGCATAAGTTCGATCACCGCGTCCAGCATGCGCTGGATCCCCTTGTTGCGGAATGCCGAACCGCACAGCATTGGCTGGATCTCACCGGCAACGGTGCGGGCGCGCAACCCCTGAACGATTTCCTCATTGGTTAATTCGACCTGATTGAGGTATTTGTCCATCAGCGCTTCGGAGCCTTCCGCCGCAGCTTCAATCATCTTGTCGCGCCACTCTTGGGCCTGCTCGAGCATCTCTGCTGGGATCGCCTCGAAGCGGTAGGTCATACCCTGAGTCGCTTCATCCCAAAAGATGGCCTGCATGCGGATCAAATCCACGACGCCAGCAAAATGGTCTTCTGCACCGATGGGGATCACGACCGGCACCGGATTGGCCTTCAGGCGCTCGATCATCATATTGCGCACGCGGAAAAAGTCCGCGCCCGTGCGGTCCATTTTGTTGACGAAGGCCAACCGTGGCACCTTGTACTTATTAGCCTGACGCCACACGGTTTCAGATTGCGGTTGCACGCCGCCGACCGAGTCATACACCATCACGGCACCGTCCAGCACGCGCATCGAACGTTCCACCTCAATGGTGAAATCGACGTGCCCGGGGGTATCGATGATATTGATCCGGTGCTGAGGATAATTATGCTCCATGCCGTTCCAGAAGCAGGTAGTGGCGGCGGAAGTAATGGTGATCCCGCGCTCCTGTTCCTGCGCCATCCAGTCCATGGTAGCGGCGCCGTCGTGGACTTCGCCCAGCTTGTGACTGACCCCGGTGTAAAACAGAATCCGCTCGGTCGTCGTGGTTTTGCCGGCATCAATGTGCGCCGAGATGCCGATATTGCGGTAGCGTTCGATGGGGGTAGTGCGTGCCATAATCAACCTTTCTTAGCCTTGTGGCGTACGGCTTTAACTGTTTACGTAAAATGATATCCCTCAATGGGTTATCAGCCAGGCCATGATCAACCATGTTCTACGGCCTCAGAGTAATCGTAGCTGATGGTATTGACTTTATTAACCTATGACTGTGATAGGTCGTTTAAAAATCAAATACTACAGGTCACAAGGTTGTTCTGCGGATGGCACTTGCCAGGGTGTGAAAGGGGGCAAACTGAACGGTCACACAAGAAATTTCCAGCAAGCCATATAAATAACGTTCAGGATGCCTAAAAAACAATCTGACTTGCTTGTTGCTATCAATTTTTCTGTAGAGGAATTGATATTTATGTGAAGTAGATCGAGACATCCCACAAACTTCATGGTTAAATTCCGAATTCGCTCAAATAGCACATTATTTTATTGCAGAGCGAATTTTATTGACTCATGGATTAAGAGATTAACATGCAAAAAACATATTTATCAGTACTTCTGGCTGGCGCAATGGCGTTGTCTTTCGGCGTTCAGGCTGCAGGTGAAAGCACCATTTCTTTAGGTTACGCTCAGAGTCACGTGAAGGTTGATGGCAACAACCTGAATGAGAACCCAAAGGGTTTTAACCTAAAGTATCGCTATGAAATTGATAACAATTTAGGTTTTATCACTTCATTCACCTACACCACGCAGTCGTATGATTTCTATTATGGCAGTAACAAAGTGGGCGATGGTGATTTAAAATATTACTCACTGACTGCAGGCCCAGCTTATCGCTTTAATGACTATATCAGCGCCTACGGCTTAATCGGTTTTGGCCACGGCAAGGCGACATCCAATATCTCTATGCGGGGTTACTCTTCTAACACCGACGAAAGCAAGACCAGCGTTGCTTACGGTGCTGGCTTACAGTTTAACGTCACCCCTAATATTGCTCTTGATGCTCATTACGAGTATTCAAAACTGGGTGATTTTAAAGTCGGTACCTGGACCGTTGGTGCTGGCTATCGTTTCTGATAGAAATGCCCTAAAGGGTTTTGAGGGGGCAGTGCTACGCCATTACTGTCGGTAAAAATGGTCTGGCCTTCTCGAAACCTCGGAGCCGCCGCTACCCGCGTCGGTTCCGGTTTTATCCTCCTTCAAATGCGTTCTTTTTCAATGACCCTTTCTTGCCGCTTGGTATAAGGTTCCCTCGATACTCCTTCCATGATCTGTTGGCAGGCGGTTTAATGTATCGACGTTAAAATCCAGAATAACCGTTTGCTGAAAGGACTCGTCATGTCTGCGTTTCGTGTTCTGTTTTTGCTGGCCGTGGTGCTCCAACTGCCAGCCTATGCCAAGCCTTTGGTCAAACCAACCGGCACTGCACCAGGTACCATTCAATGGCAACCCTGCAACAGCATCGCCTTTCAGCACTGGTTCAGCGATGGCCCGCCTCCGGCCGGGTTACAATGTGGCTATGTCGACGCGCCACTGAGTGACCAGAATGCAGCACAAACCGTTCGGCTGGCTCTCACGAGGTTACCTGCGGTAGGCCCAAGAAAAGGCAGTGTGGTGATCATCGCGGATGGACCTGGCTCGCCAGGGCTCAATCCAAAAATTGCCGAGCAGGGTCCCGCCTGGCGGTTGCAAAAATCTTACGACATCATTGGCTATGATCCGCGCGGCGTGGGGAAATCGACACCCAAAATTTCTTGCCAACCAACAGCCAGTGAGGAAACACCGTCACCCGATGAAAACGATATTCCTGGTGCAGAGCAACAGGCACGGGATAGGGTGGCGGCCTGCATCAAGCAGACTGGAGCCGACGTGGTGCAACATATGGGCACCCACGAAGCTGTTAACGATCTTGATACCGTTCGCCGGGCGTTGGGTGAACCCGCGTTGACCGCCGTGGCGTATTCTTACGGTACCAAGGTCGCGGAGTTGTATGCCGAGCGCTTCCCCAAGAAAACCCGCGCGTTGGTGCTCGATGGCGTAGTGAACCTGAAAGAAGATGACTTTAACCAACGCATCAATCAGGAGCGGGGTTATCAGCAAAGCTTCCTGCGTTTTGCCGACGACTGTGAGAAAAATGGCTCATGTCCTTTAACCAGCGAACCTAACTGGGCGATCCAGCGGTACCACAGGATGCTGCGCAAATTGCACGATGCTCCTTTCGTTACTTCGTCGGGTTATGAAATCTCTGCCGATGACGTGATCACACTGACGCGTAACCTGTTGCCCTGGCGGGAACGTTGGCCAGAACTGGCCACCGCCTTGCGTAAAATTGATGAGGGCAAAGCCGATGATGCAGTGACCGATCTTATCGACGAAAGCTATACCCCAGACGCTGATGATGCGCGAATGGTGATCACCTGTGCAGATATGGCGAAGCCTGATGCCGACCAGCAACTATTACGCCGGCAGCGCCAACAAATCAATACAGCAGCCTCGTTTCCCAATTACTTACCGCTGCATGAGTATCCACTCGAGACCTGTGATTTCTGGCCATATCCTGGCCATCTGGAACCGCATGCTCCAGTACTTTCTACCGCTCTCCCGCCGTTGTTGTTCGTTACCCAGCGCTATGACCCGGTTACGCCATATCGTAATGCCCGAGAAATGGCTTCGAGTTTTAAAAGCCCGCTGATTACCCGCGAAGGGGATGGCCATACGCTGGCGTTGACGGGCGTAGACAGCTGTGTGGATGATGCAGTAATAGATTATCTGTTGAGTCCAAAAAAGCCACGACGGGATAAAACCTGCCGTTGAGCGTGGGCTCTTTGGGTAATGATATGTGCCTCCACGAGGCTGACAGAAACACGACTCAGTAGCGTTCTAAAACTACATTCTGGGAGGGAAATACTAAGTTATGTCAGTAGGGGCAGGACTGCGATTTTTACTAAGGTTATTCTGCCCCCTGATGAAGTAAAGGATCAGGCTGAATGTCTGGTAGGGATACAGATTTTCCCGTTAATGATGTGCGCATCCCGGCGGATCCACTCATTAACTTTGTAGACACTGGTTCTGTGCAATTGTGCGAATGTCTTAATATCGCCGTCATGCTTTCTATATATAAACTCTCTGACACTGGTCAATGTACAGTTCTCCATGAAGTGTGGCTTCCTAGGTGAAGGGTATCTGGATATCTATTATTAGGTTGGTACTGTTATAGGATAGAGCGTAACATAAAGTTTTAAATACGTGAATGAAACTTTGCTGTTATATACGATATTTTATCGATCTGTTTTTTTAATTAGACACGCTTAGGTGATGAATAAATACATGCTCAGGATGACATAATAAATAAAATAAAAATTTATTTAAAATCAATTGGTTGGTGTTTTCCATTGTGATCGAGCATCGCGATCTTAGAGGGCTGAATACTGAAATCGATTAATAATTTACATGGGTTTGTCGATAAAAAATATTTTTCCAACCTGCTTTATTGCAATAAATAATGCACAACAACAAAAGCAAGAATAATCCTAATATATTAAGTGGGATTATTCTTGGATAACAGTGAGCTTTCTGAGTTTATTCCTAGTTAAAAGCAGGTGGAGGGGAGGCCTTACGATTTATCTGAATTTTTCCATCAAGATGTCGTTGATGATCAACCCCATCGTGATTTGTTAACACTCCATGAGTCTGGATAAAAGACTCATGGATGGCGCGACCAGCAGATGACCGAACTCAATTTGGTTCATACGCTAGTCGCGCGCATAGTTGGGTTAAATCAACCCAAGTTTGCCATTAATCTCCGCGATCTCGCGCCGCCATTGCTGCTGCAACTGCGGCTTTTGATGTTTGGGTTTACGCGTTAAATCCTCCTCAAGTTTGTGTTCCAGAGTAACCAGAGTCGCCAGCAGGTGATCTTCATTGGTCGATATCGCAGGTTCAGCGACCAGCTCGTGTTCAGGGGATATCACCAGCTCAGCATTACCGACACCACCCAGGGTGGTATAGATGGATGAAAGATCGTGCCATTCTCTCAGTTGGCGATCGTCTATCAGCCAGTAGCGATTACAGCTTTGCTCCATCAGCGTCCGATCGTGGGTGACCAGCAGCACGGCTCCCGCAAACTGTTGCAACGTTGCGGCCAGCTCTTCTTTACCTTCCATATCCAGATGGTTGGTCGGTTCGTCGAGCAGCAACAGTGAGTAGTTGGCCAGAGTAAGCGCAACAAACAGTAACCGCGAACGCTCGCCACCGCTCAGCGTAGACACTTTCTGTTGATGGCGCAGGTAAGGGAAACCGGCACCGATCAGCGCCATCTTCCGTTGATCTTCGGTCAGGGACGCGAAGTGGCACAGAGCATCGCTTAACGAGTCCTCATCGTTAAGCTGTTGCAGACTCTGGTCGTAATAACCTATACGCACGCGAGGGTGAAAAATCGACCCTTGGCAGCTTGCTTGCTGGTATTGCTGCCAAAGGAAGTGCAGCAATGAAGACTTACCACAGCCATTACGGCCTACTAACGCGATGCGGTCGCCACTTTTTACCTGGAGATGATCCAGACTGAACAGCACCGGCGCGGTGGGAGCAGGGCGAATGGCTAATTGCTCCAACGCCAGCAGTCGATCGGCAGGCAGTGCTTCACCACTGAGCCGGAGCCGCCACTGGTTGCCTGCGCTCAAGGTGGTTTGCTGGTCTTTTAATCGAACCACCTGTTTTTCCATCTGCTTGGCTTTACGCGAGAGATCTTCGTTGTCATACACCTGGCCCCAGACAGCCAGGCGCTTGGCACTTTTCTCTACGCGATCAATTTCCTTTTGTTCAGCCTGATGGCGGTGCTCATCAGCCAAGTCCTGTTCTTGGAGGGCGATGCGCGCCTGCGAACAAGGCAAACGGAAATACTGCAGCGTTTTGTCACGCAGGATCCAAGTACAGTTGGTTACGCTGTCCAGTAACCGGCCGTCGTGGGAAACCAGCACGAAGCTACCGTTCCAGCCATTGAGGAATTGCTCCAGCCACAGCAGCGTCGGCAGATCCAGATGGTTGCTGGGTTCATCCAGTAGCAGCAAATCAGGTTGGCGGATCAGCGCCCGGGCTAATAACAAGCGGGTATGCTGGCCACCGCTCAGGGTGCCGGCCCTCAGATCCCATGCTGCTCGGTCGAATCCCAGTTCAGCGAGTAACACTTCTCCTTGCCAACGTTCAGGCTGGTGTTGCCCATCAGCCAGGCCTGTGAGCACTGCCTCCAACAGAGTGCAGTGATACAAGGCTTCGGGCAGGTGTTGTTCAACCCGAGCCATCAGGCAATGGTGTGATGGGGTGACAGTACCCGCGCTGGCAGGCAGATCGCCACTGAGAATTTTAAGCAGGGTGCTTTTGCCACAGCCGTTATGGCCAATTAAACCGATGCGGTCGCCCTTTTTCAGGCTAAAGGAAACCTCAGCCAGCAGCGGGCCGAAAGCGGTATCAATACCAACAGATTGTGCAGAAAGTAAAGTCGTCATGGTGCTTACTCAAGGTTACAGGCATGCAGATGCCTATCGTCAAAAAATTGCCGACGATAACCCGGTAAGCCGGAGGGAAGAACTTTGATGTGAGTAAACTTCGCTCAAGCTTAGGTTATCGGAGCACGATACCGGTAATGCTTGAGCAGCGACGATCACCAAGGTGATGTGAAAGTATAAACAATTCACAAGACAGCATTGGGGACCTCCTTTTCATAATTATAGGTTGATAGGTGAATGGATTATAAAGGGGATTGGTGGTTTCTGCTACTGGCCTACCTGTTAGTTTGAGACGACTAACAGATCTCCACCGGCTCAGTAGGTAGGGGCGCTGCATGCTGCGCCCACTCGGTGAAACAATGGGTTGGGTTACGTTTTGGGCCGATCACTCATCTTCTGCGTAGATTTCTGGGTCCTGAATATGTTCCAGCACGTCCCCAGGCTGGCAATCAAGATAGCGGCAGATAGCATCCAGCGTAGCAAAACGTATCCCTTTCACCTTGCCTTGCTTTAACAGCGAGAGGTTTTGTTCGGTGATGCCGGCTGCGGCGGCCAGGTCTTTGGATTTGACTTTGCGTGTGGCTAACAACACGTCTAGCCGGACGATGATCGACATAATGGGTTAACCTCATACGAACTGTTGATTTTCATAATGCAACTTGCTGGCCTGTTTCAGGATTTGTGCAATGACGGCAATACAGGCCGCGAGAAACAGGGCAACAATATTCCCTGTATCGATCCCTAATGTCACCATCCGTTGGCCAACAGGCTCATGCATGGTTATCCAATAGCTGAGAACGGGCTGGCACAATAACTCCAAAATCGTCCAAAGGGCGACATATTGACCCATTTTCCCCAAATGGTGCGCCGCTGTACCTGAAAAATAGGCACGTTGAGCATAGGTTTGGAACAGCTTGCGTAAATGATACAACCCGAGTGCCAGTGCCAGCAGCGGCACGCTCGAAAAGATAATGCCACCGGCAATTTGCCACCAGGGGAAGAGGTATAAATCAACACCCAAGGCGCTGATTAAATCGTTTGAGATGGAAACATGAAATCCGTAGCCATCATTAGCAGCGAGGCTTGGGAATAACCAATAGGAAGCATTAAACAGCACCATGGCGAGTAACAAGCACAATGTGATGGTGGCCATACGTTGGCTGAAGCGGGTAAGGCGATCTAATGTCATAAAAACCTCAAGTCGTTGAATGGAAATCGCAGTGACTTTAATTCATTGGTTATCGTAAAACAATAATAAATTATCGAAATACGATCATGTAATGATTTTTATGTTCATAAAACGACCGTCTGGCGGTTTCTTTTTGAGCTGTGAACGGTTATGGAGAGGGCGCTATAGGGGGGTAAATAAGAGCAAGTGAGGCGTTAGCTAAAATTTCTACTAACCTTCTAGGATTAATGCGCTTTTTCACTGAATAGCTTGTTATTATACTCATCGCTTATTGTTGATCAGGCGCAGTGATATTCATCATTTCGCCTGTTGCGTTTATCGCCAACCCCATGCTGAGCATTCACCGTTATGATCAAGTCATTACAGATTTTCCTGTTCACCTTTTTGTTGTTCGGCTTACCGCTGGCCCCGTTAGCCAATGCAGCGCAGCAGAATGCGGCTGCGGTTGAACTCAGCCCGCAGGAAATAGCGGCCTCACTGAAAAGTTATCAAAAACAGCTGGATACGATTAAACAGCAGGTCTCAAAGGCGGGCTCTGATGGTCAGTTGAACAAGCTGTTTGACGCCACGCAGGTCTTGGCCACGGACGCAGAAAAGCTGACTACCGATCTGCAACCCATGCAGGTGAAGTTACAGGCACAGTTGGACGTGCTTGGCCCGCAGCCTGAACCTGGAGTAATGACCGAAACCGCCAGTGTGGTGCAACAACGCAATACGCTCAATAATGCCAAAAAACAGTTGGACGATGCCGTAAAACGCTCGCAAGCCATCAGAACGGGGGCGCTCGACTTAGGGCAACAAATTACCGATCTGCGCCGCGTGGCCTTCAAATCCCAGTTGGCGTTGAATACCGGCAGTATTCTTAGTTCGCAATTCTGGTTACCAGAGTCTTCTTCACAGGTTGAGGATTTAGCTCGTCTTAATGACTTTAAGCAGCAACTGGAGCAAACCCTGGAAGCCAGTTGGCAAGACGAATGGCGCTACGGGACGATAGCTTTACTGATCCTGGCTGCGGCTTGCTGGTCTCTCGGGCGTTATTTCGTGGAGCAGTTTTTTGCCTGGGTGTGTATCCGCTATTTACCCGACGGCCGCTTGCGCCGCAGTTTTATGGCATTAATGACCGTGCTGATCACGCTGTTTGCCACCACGCTGGCGCTAAATCTGCTGATTTCTGCGTTTGCTCGTGTTCAGCCGCTAACGTCTCAGGTTCAGGATTTCGCTGATGGTTTTATGCAGTTGGGGATTTTCTGCGCGCTGATCGCGGGATTAGGCAGGGCGTATCTTTCGCTGAGCCGCCCATCATGGCGTCTGGCGCAGATGGATGACGCCATTGCGAGCGGCATGCGTTTCCTGTCGCCGTTATTGGCCGGATTGGCCATGGCTTTTGGCACCGTGGAACTGGTTAATAACGTGATTGGTGCCAGTCTTGGCAGCACGGTGCTAGGTAATGGTCTGGCTACCGCATTGATGGCATTAATCTTGTTCGCAATACCGGTTCGGGCACGCCGTATCCGCTATAAGCTAGAGCAGCAGGGGATGCATCTGGAAAAACGCTCGGTGATTGCCGGGATAGTCCATATCGTTATTGTGGTATCGGCAACCGTGATCCTGTTATCACTGTTGATTGGCTATGTGGCTTTCGCTCGCTTCCTGACCTATCAGTTGATTTGGGGGGCACTGGTACTGATGGCGTTCTATTTCCTGGTGATCTTTGCTACCGATTTCTGTACGGCCATCTTTTCCCCCCAAACTGCCAGCGGGCGGGCACTGAAAAAATCGCTCCATTTTAAAGATCGTCATCTTGAGCAACTGACCGTCATCTTCACGGCGTTGTCCAAATGTTCTTTGATATTGTTGATGATTGTTGCCCTGATCAATGGCTCTTTTGGCACCACCACGCCCAACTCCTTGTTGCAAAAGATTGTTGCCATCCTGAGCGGCGAAGGCCTGAAGCGGCTGAATATCGTGCCAAGCAACCTGCTCAATGCGGTGGTTTGCCTGGCGATCGGTATCTATGTTCTGCGGGTCACGCAACGTTGGTTAAGCCATGAGCTGCTGCCAAAAACCATCAGTGATATCGGTATCCGCGCCTCGCTGGTTACCTTGTTCAGCAACGTCGGCTATGTGCTGCTGATCCTGATCACGCTGGCGACGTTGGGTATCCAGTGGAATAACCTGGCCTGGATCGTGAGTGCGCTATCGGTAGGTATCGGTTTTGGCCTGCAGGAAATCGTGAAGAACTTTATCTCTGGCCTGATCCTGTTAACTGAGCGCCCGGTTAAGGTCGGGGATATGATCGGTATCGGCGGGGTTGAAGGGGATGTACGGCGCATCAATGTACGCGCCACCGAGATCCAACTGAGCGATCGCTCGACCATGATAGTGCCTAACTCTCAGCTAATCTCGCAGAACGTGCGTAACGCCACCATGGGGAATGCTCAAGGGGTGGTCACCGTCGCGCTGACTTTCCCCACCGATATCGATCCCGAGCAGGTACGCAACGTGTTGTTGAGTGCCTACCATGAACACGAATCCATTCTGGAAACGCCTGCCCCGTACGTTCGTTTCAGCCAGCTCGGCCCAGACGGGATTATCCTCAGCGTGACAGGTTACGTTGCCAGCCCACGCATGGTCGGCTCTACCAAGAGCGATCTGCTGTTCAATATTTTGAAGCTCCTGCGTGCTCATAACGTCAACCTGTCCAGCCCGAAAGAGGTGGTGTTTATGAAGCAACGGGCAAAAAGTCTGGTTGATGAAGAAGAACATTCATCCTGATGAGTAACTCAATGGCCGATAACATCATCGGTATCTATCAACGGCATGCCGGGGCGTTTGAGCAGAAACGGTCAACCACGCTGTTTGAGCAACCCTGGTTGGAGCTGTTCTTGTGCCTGTTACCCAACAACGGACGGATCGTCCACTATAAATAGGCCATCGGCCAAGTCATGGTGTTGAAATGATGAAAGTTATGAAAATCGTGAGAGTAATAGAAAAATACGTACCACCCACGTTTATCCTGGCGTTGATGGTTGCGCATAATGGGTACTTGGTACTCAGCCCGATCCTGTGGCATGGGCTGCAACATTCTCAAGATTTTGTGGAAAATTTCAGTTCCTGGCAACAGGCGCTGGGCTTTCTTGATGCGATGGATATTCCCCGCTTTATGATTGGCACCGTGCTGTTCTTTATGGCGGGTATGTTGCTGTTAAGGACGCGTATTGCCTGGTTTTTCTCGTTACTGCTGCTCAGCTGCATCGTCATCGTTGATATCGCTATCTATAAGCAAATCACAGTGTTGGCAGGGTATTCACTGGTTACCCTATTGGGAATGATCATCTACTGGCGCCGTTTCGACCAACGTAAGCTGGCGAGTACCAGTTTTTTTGCCGTCACCAGCATAGCCTCATTGATTGTCTACAGCATGTTAGGAACGCTGTACATTGGCGATCAATTCACCCCCGCGGTCACCGACTTACCTACGGCGTTTTATTTTGCTGTGGTCTGCATGTCTACTGTCGGCTTTGGCGATATCATTCCGCATACCACTGCTGCGCGAATGTTCACTCTCACGGTGATTATCTTTGGCATTACGGTTTTTGCCGCTTCTCTGGCCTCGGTTGCTGGCGTGCTAATCAGTCAAAATCTTCAACGTATTATCAAAGGGCGGTTCTCTCACATGGTTCGCAAAAATCACTATATTATTGTTGGTACCTCTTCATTGGCACAAAATGTCTATCAGGGATTGATTGAAAGCGGCGGTAACGTGACCATTGTTTGCGAGCCAGGCAATAAGCAACATTACCCTGACCATGCGGATGTGGTTGAAGGCGATCCTTCCGCCGTTGCGACGCTGGCATTAGCCGGGGCAGAAAAGGCGAAATACATTGTTGCCTTGACCGAAAGCGATGCGGTTAACGCTTTTATCATATTGGCAGCCAAAGAGGTGGGTGCGGCAGACACCAAAACCATCACGTTGGTCAACGAAAGCCAGAATATGAACAAGATCAAACGCGTCAAACCCGATGCCGTACTCTCACTGCAACTGTTAGGTAGTGAGTTGCTGGTGCGATCGCTCAATGGTGAGGTGGTTAATCACGATCTCAATATTGATGCGTTTTTCAGCAACGGTGAGAGTGATAACAAGGGCAGGTAATCGGGTTGTTCCCGCACCGTCGAAACGGTGCGGGGACGGTTTTTTAGCGATCAAATCCCCATTCAGACCATTTGCTTTTGATTTTCTCCTGCAGCGGCAGCGGATAATTGGTGGCAAAGCTCAATACCTGCTCCAACGGCTGGTTAACCTGCTGCTGGATCTGCAGGCAACTGTAGGCCACCAAGCCGCCGCGCCCGCGTAGTTTGGTGGCTACATCCAGGTAAATCTGTAACCCGGTACCGTCGGAGTCATATTGCGGATAGTGAAACACGCCTTGCACCGGGTTATTGCGTGTGGCCAATGCCCAGGTCACTTTGTTGCTGTCATCAGGAGGAATATCTTCGCCTACGATGATCAGCTTGGCGGTGGTTTTACCAATATGGTTGGTCCAGAACACCTCGGCAATCTTGTCGATAAAGGCTTTGACCGTCATGCCGGTGATTTTATGCCAGTCGTCACGTACCCGGATCACCAGCCAGTGGGAAGAGGCCTCCAGCGGGCTGAAACAGTCGATGATCGGCAGACCGGACTTTTCAAAATACACTCTGGCGGTGGCGGATAAACAGAAGCAGCCGAGCATCAGCGTAGAGTCGATCGGAACACCCGGAATGCAGATCGGCAAGATAGCCTCATCGCGGAAGGTGACACAGGTGATTTTCGCCAGTGGTTTCAGGCTGGACTGGTTGGAAAGGTAGCCGGGGAACTCGCCAAACGGGCCTTCAGCCACGGATTTATCCGCGCTGACATAGCCTTCGATGATGATTTCACATTCGGCAGGTACCAGCACATCGCAGGTTTCCGCTTTCACCATCTCGATGCCGTGGCCAAGGAACGCCGAAGCATAGTTGTATTCATCATGCCAGGCAGGCGGAGCCGCAGAAAGCAGCATGGTGACCGCCGGGGGTACCCCAAGGGCAATCACAAACGGACAGTCTTTCCCCTGGGCCGTCCACATATTGTAGATCATGCCGTTATGCTGGAAAGGCAGCCACAGGCCGACAATATTGTTCTTCGAATAATGCGGGCCATTGCCGTGTGCTACACCGACCGAACTGGCGTGAGGCGGTTTTGGCGTTGGGTTATTCTGCGGCCGTGAACCGGCGATCATCGCCCGGCTGAAGGACCAATTGGTCCAGGCGTCCTTATCTACCGTGTATGCGTCCTCCGGGACAGGTTCACCCGGTGGAGTACGCACCATGATGGCTCCGGCTGTCTGGAAATAGCGGCCACCGTCGCCGTCGTGCAGGATAGGGGCCGGGATTTTGGTCATATCCACCTGATCGCCCACCCATTTGTTTTGCTTGCACGGGGCAGTAGCCGGATCGACCATCACTGGCGGATGTGGCTCCTGACCGATGGCATCCAGAAAGGCATCCTGGATCTCCAGCAACTGGGCATCGTCCGGCAAACCGAGCATCAGCGCCAGACGCTGCCAGCGTTTACCCGGCACGCGGCTGACCGTCGGGCCCATTTCTGCTGCCCGAAAACCGGGTGCGCCCTTCACCTTGCTAAACAGCGGCATCGGGCTTTCCGTTTCGCAGGCGTGGCGCAGAATGGCACCGATCTCCAGATACCAATCCACCTCGTCAGGTATCGCCACCACCTCTCCCTTGCTGGCCAATAGTTCCAGATAGGCGCGGTAGGATTTGGGGACTTTCTGCACATCAATTTTCAGTTTACGTCGCTTCATTGATTTTGATCCTGATGTGGGCCACTGAGTTCATCGGCCAGGGCGAAAGACTGGGCTACGCCGGTCAGCGTTGGGTTCCATGAGCCTGGGCGGGGGAACAACATGCTGCCCAGCCCATATACGTTCGGGTAACGGTGCATCTGACCGTTGAGGGCGGTGACCGAGGTGGCCGGATCATCCCCCATCCATAAGGTGCCAGCTTCGTGCACCAATCCCTGATTGCGAATATTGTCTGGCGGTGAAGGTTCCCAGGTGAAGCTGCCGTCCGGATTATTGTGCTGGTACTCCAGAGGGGCATCTCCGGCAAGAGCGTACATCACGTCATAGGTGGTTTTATCCATTGCATCCCAGAACTGACGGTCGGTTTCCTTCATCTGGATATACACCTCGGCCTCGCCCAGCGGGTTGGTCGTGACGTAATTCCACGAGTTTGCCGAGCGTTCCCCGAGGAATTCCCCCATCGAATGCAGCATGATCACCACGTAGTCAGGATCCTGATAGGTGGCAACGGCTTCTGGTGAAGAAGCATCTGGCAGAATGCGATACAGCACGTCGTAGCTTTCTGCGGGTTGCGGGTTATGGACCACGCTGATGTGGGTGTGCATCAGGCGGTTGGTGGTTTTATCGATGCCGGGCAGGTAATAGGCCACGGTTTGCAACTGGTTGGTCAATGCCGGCAGGCTGCTGGCGGGGATACGGGCGGCCAGCCAGGAACGGATATGACCACACAGGTTTTTCCCCACCAGTTTATCGTCAGGGAAAGACTTGGTGAGGATAAACCCGGCTTCCAGCGTGTTGCAGGCCAAAATCACTTTGGCGTTGCCGACGCTTAGTGACCCTTCTTTAGTGATGATTTCGGTGACAATGTCACTTTCTGCAATCAGTTTTTCCACTTCGGCATTGACCACAACCTTGAGTGAGGCGTAAGCCTGCACATCATTCACCAGTACTGAAATGGGCGAGAACTTGGCCCAATCCTCTGGTGCCACTCCCTGGCCAGTTGCCATGGCCGAGTCCAAAGCGCTCGGGCTTGGCTGCGGCTTGGCTCCGCTGATATTGGCCAACTGCGAGAACAGGCGCTCACCCATAAAGCGATTCAGTGACTGGTTGCGATTGCCGGGGATGTCCAGGGAGTAGCGCCTCCCCATAAATTCGCCGGTGGGATACCACTGATTATCCAGACGCTCGATCGCCTGCGGTGGCCAGTCCGGCATTTCGCTGCTATCGGGTTGCGGTGTCCAGGCGTTCCAAAACAGCGCGCGGCCGCCGACATAAGGGATCTGCGGCATAAAGTTGAGGCTGAATTTCATATCGGCAGAGCCATGGTAGGTCCATGGCCGGATACCCACGCTGGTGTTGAGTTTGATGTAGGCCGGTGGAATGTTCTGAATATGGTCGGGGATCAGGTAATCGCCTTTCTCCAGCACCAGAATGCGGGCCTGGGGATTATGTTGCAGCACCCGGTGGGTAAAGCTGGTGCCATAGGCACCGCCACCAATCACGATATAGTCAAAAGACTGCCCCTTGATCTGGGCAAAGCGGGAAAAGTAGATATTGTCGACTTCACTCATAGTTGGCTCCCGGAACGTGACATGCGAAAAATCATCCCCGCCCCGAACCGGCGGCGGGGCAAACGGCTATGGGTAATAGGCGCGGCTTTGAATGGCCGCCGGGGCTGAGTTGAGGGTTTGTACCGCCACGGGAGCGCAACCACCGATCAACTGCTCCAGATCTTTACGCATGGGGTGGCTGCTGGTCCCCAGCACCAGTTTTACTGCCTCACCGTGGCCGCCGTTGAGGAAATAGGTATCCATCGCCTGCAGGATGTTCCAGCGGCAACCGATCAGTTTGTTGTCGTGAACGCCATATTCGGTAATCGGCGAGATGTTGCCCGGGATCGACTTGATGCCCAAGGTGTTGACGATGCAGGTGAAGATTGCGGTGTTGGCATCCTTGGGGTCGTCCACCCGGAAGCCCCAGGTTTCTACCCACTCGGGTTGATAGACCGCAGAGTTGGTCCGCACCGGATTTTGCGAGGCCAAATTGACCTTGAAAGTGGTCTGGAATTTAGGCTCGCCAAACAGCTGCTCACCGGCGGCGATGGCGATGGGGGCATCGCAAGGCACCCAGACGCGATGATTGCCGTACAGCTTGGTTTGATCGCCGTCCTGGATAAACTCCTGATAGCCAATCGGGGCCAATTGGTCTTTACGGTGCTCAGGATAGGCGACAATGTTGAGCTCCAGCTCCTGGGTGATCGCCGCACCGCTGCTGCCCCATTGCTCCGGCGGGGTATTGAGGCCAGAGGCAAACTGTCCGGCATACAATTGGAAGTTAAAGCTCACCATCGCCTTGTCGCCAAACCGCGCCGGGCTAAGCCCGGTTCCCTGCAAATAAGGTTCCACACGGCTCAATGGCACCAGATAATACACGCCAACGTTGGTCAGTGAGGCGTAGTAGAACGGCATGGTGAACGGCGACGGGATGCTGGGTAAATCATTTTGCTGATTAGACATGTGCGTGGTTCCTACTGTTGTTGGGATTGAGGTTTGGCCGAGTGTGGGCAAGCCGCCGGTACCGGATAAGGCGCGGCCTTCAGCGCCGAAAGAATGTTCAGTGGGTTGAAGTACTGACGCATCAGGGTGATTTGATGCTGTTCATTGAATTGATAACGGATCGCCCAGTCGTAGCGATAGGGCACGCGGCCGCATTTGGTCGTGCCTTGTTCTCCTCCGTAGGACATGGCCTGATCGCCGCTGAAGAAGGATTTCTCGACGCCCGCGCTGCCAAAATTCACCGTTGCACCAAGCAGCGTCCAAAAACGGGTAAACCCCTCGTGGCCGTAAAACACGCCCAGATAGGGGCATTCGCTGGGGCCGGAGATATCCCAGATCACCTCGTCACTCATGCAGGAGAGAGCCAACTGCAGGTTACCGGTGGAATAGGCTTGCTGTAGTTGATCCAGGGTAGCCTCATTGCTGGCAGTGGCATCTGCACTGGCATCAGCACTGTCGGTTAAGGTTACGGCTGCGGTGGCCGGAGCAGCCATCAACACCTGTTTACCCAGCGGCTGGTGGTTAGCCACGGTGTACTCAAACGTGGGGGCGCAGTGAAATAACTCCTTGCCGGGGAACGGGTTGGCGGTTATGGCGCGGAAATCATCCCGCAGCGCACACATCGCCACCACGGCGGCCATCAACTTGTCTGGGGCACCAGTAAATGCAGTTTGCAGATCGCCGAGTAACTGACAATAACGCTGGTTAAACCGGATGATGGCGTCACGAACTTCACCGGGTGGATAATCACTGACCTTGGCATTGCTGTCGATCAGCACGCTTTTGTTCCACGGCACCGGGAAGGGGTCGCCGGTAGGGCCACTGGCCACGGTATCGCCTTTTTGATACAGCCGTTCATTGTAGATCTGGCTAAAACGGAAATAGTGGGCCAACTCATCTTCATCCACGACCCAGATATCGTTTTCTGTACCTTCGCCCTGATCGGTGATCAGTTTCATGGCGGCTACCGCGGATTTCAGATCGCTCACTTTCAGTACGTTGCCCCCGCCGCCGTAGTAGAAAACATCCGGCGGGATCTGGCGCTGCGGATCGCCGCAGAAAATCGCCCGTTCTCCATGGGTTTCCACCGCTGCCCGCAGCCGCGATTCGATGTAAAGATAAAACTCACCGATGGTCATATCGCTGGGGACTTCATTGGCGATGGCGCGCGGGCGGACATCTTTCGGATGCTCGATCACCATGCCCTGGAAGATGCCGTTTTTGGAGAAGCCGTACAGATTCACTTCAATATCATCAATATCGTAAGGCAGCCGCGCTGGATAGCTGGGCAGGAAATCGGGCGAATCGACTGCGGGTGTCCCGCCGATGGCGTTGAGCAGGTTGGCCGTCAGGGTGAAGTGCAGCATTTCCTCCACCACCACCGAACGCAGGGTTTCGATGATGCGCCAGTCAACGTCGTCATCCAGGGTATAGAGCATCGTCAGATAGGGGGGAATGGTTGCATGCTCCAACTGCATGGCGTTTTGCAGCAGATTGCGCAGTTCGGTCAGATCCTGCGCCAGGCTTTTTTCGTCGGCAAACTGCACATAGCCGAGTTGGGCAAACGAGGTTTCAGCAAGCTGGAAGGTCTTGGCTTTTGCGGTCATGTTCATATCAATGTTTCCGTCCGAGTATATGGTCGGCAGTGGCGAAGGTCAGGGCCGTCATGGTGAGCGTGGGATTTGAGGTGCCCAGCGTTGGCATGCTGCCGCAGCCAATAACGTAAAGGTTGGGGTGATCCCAGCTTTGCTGGTGCCGGTTGACTACCGAATTCTCTGGCCGCGTTCCCATCCGGTGGGTGCCTGCAATATGGCCAACGCCCGCCCAGATGTAACCGTTACCTTGCCAGGTGAAATAACCGGGGTTGTCCGACTGGTAGTGGGTAAAATCCTTGATACCCAGTTGGCTGAACAGGCTGCTGGCCACTTCGCGGCCAAACGCCATGCCGCCTTGGCTATAGTCGTCCACGTTGTAGTGGATCACTGGCCGGTAATTACCGAGCGGATCACGCCAGCGATCGTCGATGGTGACGCGATTGGCGGCATCCGGCAGCTGTTCGGTCATCATGTCCAGGCGGATTTGCCGGGGCAGTACCTGCCCAAGCTGTTGGCGTAACGCCTTGCCATACAATCGCTCGTCATCCACCATATCCAGCGTGCTGTCCACCGGTTCGTTGCGTGGCCAGCTCCAGCCCCAGTTGCCGATCTCCAGCACAAAGGCGGCGCGATCGCGGCGGAATTCGCCACCCCGGTAGTTCACCAGCGTTGACGTCAAACCCGGCCCACGAAATGCGCCTATCGTTTCCGGCGCTAATCCCCAAGACAAGATGGCGGGGTGATCCATCAGGTTACGTCCCAGCTCTCCGCTGGACTGACAGGCCTGTGATGCCTGTAATAACACGGCATTTTCGATAGCGTTGGCGGCCAGAATAAACAGCTCGCTGTGTAAGGTGATCGGCTCAAAGTCATGGCTGCTGTCGTTTTTCCACACCTTGCAGTCCAACGCGCTGATTTTCCCCGTTTCTGGCGAGATATGCAGACGAGAGGCAACCGCCTGGATCAGCAAATCAGCATCCGTTTCCACCAGGGTTTTTAACGCGTTGTAACGAGCCTGGATCGGGCAGATCGGAATACAGCTGGAGTTGCCCATGCAGCGGCGACCCACGGCCGGATTTCCCACCGCACCACGCGGGGTATAACCTGCATTGGGCACGCTGTTTCTGCCTTGCGGAATAGAGCGGATCTGGGCTTTGTCTGCCGTACCGGGTAATTCGGCCTGGGCCAATCCGGCGATCATCCAGCGATCCAGATAGCTCTGGGGGATCTTTTGCATCGGGTACTGATAGCCCTGCGCAAAATGGATGCCGTGGTATTGCTGATCCTGCACATCGGCGGAAACGCCAATTTCGAGTTCAGCGCGTTGATAATACGGCAGTAACTCTTCATAGCTCAGCGGCCAGTCCACGCCACGACCAAACAGCGTGGCCATGGCAAAATCCTCCGGCAGCATCCGTGGACAGCTGCCAAACCAGTGCAGCGAAGTGCCACCCAGCCGGCGGGTATAGTTACTTTCAAAGGGATAGGGCCCCATCTGCACGAAATACCCTTTGTGCGAAGGCTTACCGGGCGTGATGGGTTCAACGTCAGTCACTTCCGGCTGTGGTGCGTTAGGGGAATCGGGATAGGGTGCGTTAGGTGTTTTTGCCACGGCCTGCATAAAGGTTTGCACATGATCCAGGTGCTGGCCAAAGCTGTCGTTGCCCGTCCCGGCTTCGACGATCAGCACCCGGCGGCCAGCGCGGGTCAACTGCTTGGCCATGATACAACCGGCAAATCCTGAACCTACGATCACCGCATCATAGGGTTGGGCGGTGGCTTGCTGCCAATCAATCTGCCGCATGATGCCCCCCGTTCAGATCCTGCAGGATGTTGTGTGCAGCCCAACAGGTGAGCGCCGACATGGTTAACGTCGGGTTTGAGGTACCCATGTTGATCATGTTGCCGCAGCCCACCAGATAGAGGTTGGGATGCTCCCAGGTGCGCTGGTCCTTATTCACCACTGAGCTTTCTGGTGAATCGCCCATGCAGTGAGTTCCGGCAAAGTGCCCGGCACCGTTAAAGGTGAGAGTTCTGCCGTCTGGGCAGACGAAGGCTCCAGCATCCTCTTTTGAATAGGACGAGTAGTTTTTGATATCGGCCTGGTCGAAGATTTTCATCGACATATCGTAGGCGCTGGCGAAACCGGCTCGGGTATAGGGCGATAAATCGTAGTGAATGACCGGGCGGTAGTTACCCATTATGTCTAGATAATTCGGATCGATGGTGACGCGGTTATCGTACTCCGGCAGCTGTTCCACCAGGATGCCGAAGCGGAATTGACGTGAAACCTGGTCTTTGAGCCTTTGACGTAACTCTTTACCGTGCAGTTGCTCGTCGTCTACCAGAGTGATCACATCTTTCGATGGCGCCTGAGCTGGCCACAGCCAACCGTCGTTGCCCATTTCGAACCGATACGGTGCGTGGTGTTTACGGAAGCTGCCACCGCGCAGATCCTCGATGCCGGAGGTCGCTAATGGGCCACGTAGCGGCCACAATGGCGTTTTTTTGGTAAGCCCCCATGTCAACAGCTCTGGGTGATCCATCAGATGGCGGCCAACCAGATCGTTGCCTTTACAGGCACCGGAGGCCAGTAATAGCACCGCGTTGGCGACAGCGTGGGCGGCGAGCACATAGCGTTTGCCCTTCACCGTATGCAGGCTGTAGGAGTCATCGCCAGGATATCGATAGTGTTTGAACTGAACGCTGTTGATCGCCTTGCTGTGTGGGTCGATATCCAATTGGAACGCCACGCTCTGCAACACGATATCGAGCATTTCGTGGTTGGCGGTGTTCAGCGTTTTCAGTGCATTATATTTGGCCTGAATAGGGCAGATAGGCACGCAACTGGAGTTACCCATGCAACGGTGGCCCACTTTGTCGTTACCCACGGCACCTTTTGGGGTATAGCCCCGGCCCTGATCGTAATCACTATTGGGAACGCTATTGCGTGAGGCGGGCGTTCCGCGCACTTTCAGGGTGTAAGACTTGCCGTCATCTTCCACCTGCATGCCATCGATACGGCTGGCCAGTTGCTTGTCGCTCCAGCTCGCGGGCAGGCCGTGCATTGGATAAACATAGCCAGGTGGGAAGGTGACACCAAGGTAGGACTGTTCTTCCACATTGGCGGAAACCCCAAGCTCCAGCTCCGCCTTACGGTACCACGGCTCCAGCTCTTGATAATCGATCGGCCAATCGATACCCACGCCATACAGCGACTTCAGGCGAAAATCCTCTGGTAGCATGCGCAGCGAGGTGCCGAGCCAGTGCAGGGTGGTGCCACCGAGATAACGGGTGTAGGTCGAACTGAATGGCAGCGGCCCCCGCTGGACAAAGTAACCTTTATCGCTTGGCGTCTTGCTGACTTCGGTTTCCAGCGGTTCCGGGGCATTAGGATTGCTTGGGTAGGGCGCATTGGGGATTTTGATGGTGGCGGTATAAAAGGTGTTGAGGTAGTCCAGATAGCCTTGATAGTCCGTCCCCAATCCGGTACCGGCTTCGACAATCAGGCAGCGTTTTCCCGCCTGCGTCAGGGTTTTGGCAACGATGGCGCCGGAGATCCCACCCCCTACGATCACCACGTCGTACTCGGTTGTCTCTGCTTGTTCAGGAGTGATGATATTCATAGTTTCACCACTGTGGATGTGGTGACTGGCGGTTCAGACCAGGCACCAAAGCCTTGTTGTTTGGCACCCTGTGGATGGGCATGGATCGCATCCCACACCAAGCCCTGTTGATAGCTGTTAGCACTGGGGATCTGGGTATCATTCGGGTTGTCTGGCGAATACCACTGGCCTAGGTACCACAGTTTGATAATGCTACTCACCAACGTTGACAACTTTTCAGAACCCAGCAGTTGGGTTTCTACAAAGTAAGAGTGCTGTGCAGCATCTGCCGGGAGATCGCCGTACGTTGCCAACAACGTGGCAAAACGTTCTGCCGCGTGCGTTTGTACCCAGTCAAAATAAAAGGCTGCCTGACCCGTACCGAGTAACTCAAAGCGGTCGAAACCGGTTAATAAACGGGAAAGATCGATAAATTGCTGTAGTGCCGCATCGGATGCAAGTTGTTCATCGCTCATAAGGTGCTGCCTGTATGGGTTTTTATTATGGCGGCCTTAATACTGCCACCGGGAAAAATCAATAAAACAGGTTGCATTAGTCATTCTATTTATTGCTATGGATTAATAGGGCGTATTAATCCCTGAGCCTCCAGTAACGTGGATGTTCATGATTTTTGTTTTTTAGATGCACTAAAAATAACGCTATTGTAAAAACAATAACGGTAATTTGATGCATGTTAACCTTTTGAATTTAAATGAATAGCGTGTGCTGCGCGCAAGCAAGATCGCCGCTGGTGGCGAACAGTTACGTGAGGCTCACAAAGTTTACTTCCCGGGCTAATGATATTAGCGGTGAATTGCTATGCTAAATAAAATGAAATACACAGAGCGGGCCAGCATTGCGCAGGCGCGTGGTACCTCATTAAAATAAAAGCTCGTTCCGAATGTTACGGGTTAAAGTACGTGGTTAAGTTTTTTATTTCTCTTAATCCACCACATTCTTCAGAGTGTAATAAATATGGTATGAGAGGCCATATTCCGCAAGCTTAAGCATTAATAAAGTATTTAATGATATATAATCCCCACGATGGCGATATGTTTAGCTACCAAAAAACCAATGTCAGCATAAAATGCCAATTATTAACATTTGATCCCTATAGATAGAAAGATAATTCTTCTCATGCTTACTATAACGCCGCGATCTAAGGAGGCGGGCATGCAGGTGGCGTCGGTTTTTATGAAAGTTTATTTAATGTGTTAGATCAAGGTTTACTACGAATTTCGTTGTAAAAATGCAACTTAGGATTAGATTGATTGCGATTATCATTAACTCTCAATAGGTGCAACATGGTGAATTGGTTTAATCGTGTCATGGATCGTCCGGATCTGGGCAAACTGATACTGCGCTTGGCGTTCAGCATTATGATGATATTCCATGGGTGGCATAAACTGATCGGCGGCATCGATTATATCCAGGGATTGCTGACTCAACATGGGTTGCCAGGATTTATCGGTTACGGCGTTTTCGTCGGTGAGCTAGTAGCTCCACTGTTGATTATTTTGGGGATTTTTACCCGCCCGGCGGCGTTGGTGTTTGCATTTACCATGCTGGCGGCTTACCTGCTGATCGATCCCGGCAAGGCGCTGATGCTGACCAAGGTAGGGGCCTGGGGAGCAGAAGATATGGCGGTGTATTTCTTTGCCGGGCTGGCTATCGCCTTCCTTGGCAGCGGTCGCTATTCGGTAATGAAGGATCCGAACTGGCGCTGAGGTAGGCTAGCCGGTATCGCTAGGGCTCACTCCGTGGCATTCCAGTGCTGAATGCCACTTCAATATTTCTCTACATAGGTTTTTGGGGTGAGGGGACTCGCGCTATGTGATCCATTTTTGACACCTGTCACAAATCAATAAACCATAATGTCTATTTTAATAAAATGGCGTTTCTTTTATTTGGATTTAACAGTAAAAGAGTTAATATTCAATGCGCTGTATACCTATTAGCCTTTCAATCTGCGGGTTTTCGTTTGCCTTGCTCTAGTCGCTATAGACGCTATCTAAACTGAGCCGGCGGGGCGGTTTGCCGTTCAGCTGTTGTTTGCCTGCAACTTGCGATTCTTTGGGTACAGCAACCTTGACTGTTCTTCCAGTGATAAGGGATCCCCATGAGAATACAGCTCTCTCCTTCCTCTATAACGATTAAGACTATGTTTCTGTGTATGGCAACCAGTTTGATTGCAACCACTCCGCAGGTATCTGCCGCTCCACTAAATAAACAAGCACCGCAGCAATTGCATGTTCCAGCCCTGTCTGCTGACGACAGTAGCCTGATGTTGGTGTGGAAAGCGCCAGAAGATACCGGAGATATCGCTGACTATCTGGTTTATTCAGCAGGGAAACTGCTTGGTAAAGCCAGTGAAAACAACGATCGGTTTTCACCTGCCAAGCCTTACATCAATCATTTTTATGCGAATGACAAAGATAATTTTTCGCAGCGGATTGTGATCCAGAATTTCAAAGTAACGGATTTAAAGCCCGAGAGTCAGTATTCATTTACCGTTAAAGCGCTCTATGCCGATGGTACGCTATCAGACGCGAGCCAAAGCGTTACGGTAAAAACTACCCCGTTACCGACCGTGGTCAACATCACGGATTTTGGCGCTAAAGGGGATAGCACCACGTTAAATACTAAAGCGATTCAACGGGCGATTGATTTTACCATCCTGACCATTTTCCACTAACCATTTTATGGTTAATCAGCCTTATTGCCAGAATTCCTAGACTTACCTTTATTAAAGAGCCTCCGATGTCAGTAGATTGTCCAGATACCTCTAAAATTACGCTTAATATTATCCCACTCCAAAATAATATTGTGCTCCATAGATCTGAGTAATACTCGACCATTGCCGACAACCAAATTTCAAAACTAACATTTTCATTCATATTGCATTCTTCCTTTTTAAAGTTATGATCTTTTATCACAATGGATAATTTGATAATCATTTTAATGAGTTCTAACATTCATTCATGGCTAATTTACTTAACCACTGAATTGCCCCCGGAGTTCTTACCCAGGGCTTAAGATTATTATTTATATAATCAATCGCTTCGTCTAATGCACCCAATGTTATATATCCCGTAGTAGACTTGGGTTGCATACGACGCTTTGCTAGTAATCCTGGAATGTGCTTATTGGCGCTAATTGCAACTTTTGCAATATCATCTGCATCCGGCGATGAATTTCTGTAGGCGAGCAGGGCACGTGAGTACTGTAGGTAAGGCCGTATATCTCCTGAGTAATCGTCAAGTAACACGGCCAGCTCGTCCACCATTTCAAGCTCGATGTAATAACTCGCTAAGAGATGACGGATGCCCTGATTATCATTAGGGTTAAGGTGAAGCATTTCGCGGCAATGTGTCATGGCCGGGTAAAAATTACCAGCCTCCCACATTGCATCAGCTAAAGCGGCTTTGGCTCGCATATATGGCCGGGTTTCTCCAGCTCCCCAGAAACGCCCTGCGAATTCCTGGAAATCTTCGCCAAGTGCTATGGTGGCCGCGTACAAAGCCGTTTCGAGATAGCCAATTTTGGCTGTAGGTTGTTCTTTAGATATCTCACTATAGAATGAATATGCATCAGCACAAAGCGGGGACTTCCTGATCGCCTTTCTGATGAGCTTTAGCACGGCGTCAAGATCATCTATTTCCCAGGCATCAAACATAAACTCTTGAGCATCAGCCAAATCCTGATGTAACTGCTCAGGGCTTACTTCTTTAACGTATAAATCCACGCGCTTTTTGGTCGGAAATTTTATCATGTCAAACGTCCTTTTTAGATGCCGGTGTTTACCCGTCTACTTACCAAATGCTGATTTTAGCGCTTAGCACTTGCCCGAACAAGCATCCTTTAGGTTTTTATATTCTTCCATTCCTTAAGACTATTTTTATTATGAATCATTCTGTAGATACCCTGAATCAATTCATGGCCTTCATTATCTTTTTCAAGCTTATTTTGTACAAATATATGCTTGTTAACTCTCAGTGATTCTATGTGCGGATCTAATGGTATTGAAAAGGATTCATCAGATGGGTTGTCATACGATCTTTTGCAAATACTCTCTGAACGCGAGTGATAAGCTGCACATGATAGAGGACGAACAGGATAGATTGTACAGGAATTATTTACCAGAAATGGACATTTTACGTTAGTGTGATGGTGTTCTTTTAATGTCATTCCTCTTACATTCTCATATTGCTCATTAACTGATTCTATCAGAAGCTCTCTTTGGACTTTTGATACCTTTTCTGTAAGATATTTATAAATAGTCACCAACTCATAATCATAAGCTGAAACCCTCAAATAGCAACAATGCGCACAACTTTTACGACATGCAATGCTATGAGATTTACTTACAGCATCTACAATATCGGCCAGCAAGTTTTCGCTAAGCTCATAGATGGTCTTAGGATCTTTTTTTGCTTTTCTTAAAAGAGCTAAAATATGCTTCTCATTCGACATTTCAATACTCACTTAAAATTAAGTTGGCAACCCACGAGTATGGATATAATGATTACTTCGCTGCGGGAGTAAACCATGCCCGTTCGATTTCATCGTAGTATTCAGCTAAGTCACCGTCGCGTGCAGTCTCATTGCAAAAAAACATGCCTCTGAATATATCCTCTTGGACAGTCGTGTGAATTAAAGCATAGCCATTCATGGGATCAATGCAATACCTCTCTCCTCCATTTTGTTCCTTGATTTCAAATAATGCGAAGAGAGGCTCATCTTTACCGCGCATGGACTCCATTCCGTAACCCCTGGAGCAGGCCACCAACCAAAGACCATCAACGTCCGCAGGTCTACATTTATATTTATCATCAAACTGACTAATATATCTGTTTTGCAGCGCAGTATTTGCGTTGCTGACATACTCAGGAATAGGAATGCGATAAGTGATTTCTTCTTTATCATCACAGTCGCTTAGAAGTAGACTAAGGGAAATGATTAAGGCTGTTTTAATTACATGTAACTTATTCATATTCATCCATGTGATAGATTTATGATCCATCGTCAGATTGTAACGCAGATTTTAGCGCTTAGCACTTGCTCGTAACAAGCTTGGATCAGCCAGAACTGGATTGATGGCCCGCAATTGCTCCTGAATACGTACCCATGGCCATTTCTCCAGGCAGTTTCTTTTTTTACCCCCACAGTAAAAAGAAAGTTAACCCCCGAAAGACAACCATAGCGCAGACATTTGGATTGAGCCAGAATTAGACATTAGCATTGAGCCTCTACATCCTTGATGCGCATAATGTCAACGCGTTATGTTGAAAAAAGGCCGCTGCGAAAATATTCCCCGTAGCGGCCTTTTTAGCATAACGCCATTGTACGAACCACTAACTGTCTGCCCATCTTCCGTGAATTTTTATTATGTTCCTGTGTTTGGATGCTTGTTGGAAGTAGGTCGGATGTTCGCTCACTGCATCATTTATCACATGCCTATACTCTATTTTCATCTCATCATTATCAAAGTATTCTTTGATAATACAAAAGCACAATCTATCTATGCTGTTCAAATACATCTCAACGCATTGATTAAAGTATAGTGAAGCTGATGATATTTCATCCTGAGAACCTGTTTTTTGTAACTCTATAATATTGATCGATGCTTTTGCCAGTTCAATACGGCTACTATTCAGTTGACTCTCGACCTCAAGAAAAGTTCCTAGCCCACTGATTTTATTTGCTTTTACTGCCTCTTTGATTTGTTCAGTTAAATTACCAAGTTGTGATATAGCAACACCTAACATGATTAGCGCAATTATTGCCGAGAAAGAGTAGATAATTATTGATGCAATATTATATGTTTCTGTGCTCATCCTTGCTCATCCTTGCTCATCCTATGGTTATTTTTTTGTTTTCGCAGCTATAGCCGCTTTGGCTGCATATAGTAATTTATTTAAATCTCCAGAGTCTTGGCTATCCATACAGACAACTGGTTTGCTGGATAATTCCTTATAAAGTATCACCCAGAACTCATCTTTACTTTCTTGCTTTATATTAGAATTATCTAAAACCCTCTCTGCCTCTTTAATTATTTCCTTGTAATTATCTTGGTTGTTATATATTTTTATGGCGATTTTTTTTGCATATTCAGTAACTGTCATTTTTTCATCCTTTTATTAACATTAAATTGCCATTCGCTTTTCTGGGTCATCATTTTTCCGCGAAGCGGTTCGGGGTTCTGTGACACCCGAACTTCGGTATGATAAGCCATACTAATGCTAAGGGCAACTCTGGATCATGACAGTTTTGCTATTGTAGCACTGAGTGAAGAACAGAAACGACGAAGAGGCTTGAACGAGTCATCACAGACATACATTTTGGTGAAATCTGCACGGTTAGTGTAGCCATACCATTTCAGATTTCACGTAGCGCGATCAATAAGGCAGGGGGTTTTGACCTGTTGATGAGGTAAAAATGATCAACAGGTTGGTTTTAGGTATCTGCTTGGCCATAGTGTTAACGTGAAGATTGCGAAAACGAAATCCTACCCGCTCATCATATTTCATGGCACGAGATCAAGGACTGGAAGATATCTTACGAGAAGATTTTGAGGATCTAAATGCTCTGGCAGAGGAAGTTATGTTTTTGTTGGTTAGACTTCTTAGATGGAAAGCTTATCTTTGCGGCTCGTGATGATGGGATGATGGCCAGGCTTGGCAAAGGTCGAGACAGTTGGGCACTCGAACAACCAGACATTGTTCCAATGATTTCGCGTGGTCGTAGAATCTAGGGATGGGTGCGAGCAGGAGCGTCAACTCAACCAACTGCTAATGAAGAACAAGCTTTGTCGGTTGCATCAGCGGATTCATATTGAAAGTGGTGAAGCATCGGCGCTAAGTCAGCCAACTTTTCAGCATAAAGGGTCTTTTTGCGATGTAATCTCTATTTCGATAAGAGGATCGATGCTAAAAGTGTCAGGTAATCCATCGCGATGGGGAAGGGTAGATAACCTTTTTGGGCTTAAATCTATTGATGCATGCGTAGATGTCTATAATCAGATTGTTTCTTCCCTCGGCCTACCTATTTTCACGCGCTGTACTCGTTTAATGCCACGCCAGGGGAAAGAGAATGAGTCAATTTCACTTTTCTCTGATGGCGGTATCATTCGTGAAATACACATCACATCAAACATAATGACTTCGCCGTTCTGCGGGATAAGCAAAGAGGGACAAATTTATGGTAGCTCATTATGTCTAAACCCCGACAAATTAAGGAATGCGTTTTTAGGCCTAGCCGGTGCTCTAAACGTTATGTAGAAAAGACGCCTGCGATGAAAACCATTTTCTCAGCTGCGTCAATCGGCACAGCTGTACCTGAAATCTGTTAGGAGGGAGAATGCAATATTTAAAGCCGCAACAGACTCAGCACGTATTTGCAAAATCATGTGACCGTTGTGGTCATCGCTCTGAAGAGAACGACATTGAGTTTAATGAGTTTTTGTCCATCGACCGCAAGGCTGGTTATGGATCGGTTTTTGCTGATGGTCACCAGTCTGTGTCAGCATTGTGTAGCTGCCGTTCTGGGGGAATGGAGCCGCTCCTGAAAACTGACTGCTTTAGAAGCGTTGTTGCATCAGGACAAACCATGGCCGCAGAACCTCAGATTTCACGTACCGTTACCAAGGTGCGTATAATGTATATTATGTTAAATTGCATTGGTAATTACGCACCGGGTTATCCCGCTATGTTTATCTCACCTCACCTTCACGCTTTGTCTGCTTGGTTTTCTAGAAGTTGGTTCATGGGTGGCGATTATTCGAGTTGATACACAGTTGGCTTCAATCCTCGATCTGTGTTCCTTGATGAAAACGCATCTGCCAATGGCCTCCGCGCTCTTGTGACGATTGCAACCAGAGCGAAGAACGCTCGGCACGGCGAACTATGCTGCCATCCACATCACGTTGAAAACTTTTATACCTCAACAATACGGCACCATCGGCAATCTTCACCAGTTTGAACTCTTCGGCAAAAATCTGTGGCTGGCCGCTTTCCAACTTTAGCGCCGCAATGGTTTGCTGCCTGTCATAGTGCAGCCCGGAACAGCCGATCTCTTCAAAATCGTCATGCAGCAATTCCTCGACAAGATTAGCATCGTTACGCGTTGCCGACTGATGGAGTTGAACCTCTAGTGAGTGGATTACTGGCAAAAGCTGTGCAATATCGTGCAAAACGCCCTCCTTTTTTGATCGCGCTACGTGAAATCTGAGAACTAATGGCTGTCATTACCCAACAGATTTCACCAGAGGAAGCCTTTCTGCTGCGCCGAATTGACTAGCAACTCGACGCAGATTTGGTTACTAAAGGATTACGCGTTGAGCAATTTTTCAGCCGTCTCTTTCACGCTGGCCAGCAGGATTTTTACGTCCTCCAGACAAACCGTTGGGTTCAGCAGCGTTAGCTTCAGACATGTTACCCCATCTGCTTCTGTTACCCCAACGTTGGCGCTACCTGATGCCAACAGAACATCGCCGATACGCTGGTTTAACAGCGCGATAAACGCACGATCGTCGCTTTTCGGGCAGAAACGGAACAGTACGCTTGCCAACTGTGGCTGCATAACCAGTTCCAGATGCGGTTGTGCAGAGACATACTCAGCCACTTTCTGTGACAACGTAACGCCATTATCAATGATTTCGGCGTACTGCTTTTTACCCAACGCTTCAAGGCCCATCCACAGTTTCAGGGCATCAAAACGACGTGTGGTTTGCAGTGATTTTGACACCAGGTTCGGTACGCCCTGTTCTTCGTCAAAATCAGAGTTCAGGTACGCCGCCTGATAACGCATCAGCTCGTAATGGCGTGCGTCTTTCAGCAGGAATGCACCACAGCTGATAGTCTGGAAGAACTGCTTGTGGAAATCCAGTGTCACGGAATCTGCGGATTCCAAGCCGTTCAGGTAGTGGCGATACTTCTCAGAAAGCAGCAGCGCTCCGCCCCATGCGGCATCAACGTGAACCCAGATATTTTCCTGCGCGGCCAGCGCGGTGATTTCCTCTAACGGATCAATCGCACCCGCATCGGTCGTACCGGCGGTGGCCACAATCGCCAGCACCTGCTCACCGTTGGTTTTCGCCTGCGCCAGTTTGGTTTTCAGGTCAGCGATATCCATACGCGAGAACGCATCGGTTTTCACCTGAGTGACTGACTGGTAGCCCAGCCCCATCAACGCCATGTTTTTTTGCACGGAGAAGTGTGCGCTTTCGGAGCAGAACACTTTGATTTTGCTCAGATCGCCCGTTAAACCCTGCTGCTGAACGGAGTGCCCCTGACGCGCGAAGAAAGCATCACGCGCCAGCATCAGCCCCATAAGGTTACTCTGGGTACCGCCACTGCTGAACACGCCGGCATCACCGGCGCTGTATCCTATCTGCTCACGCAGCCACTCGATGAGTTTGATCTCAATGATGGTGGCTGACGGGCTTTGATCCCAGGAGTCCATGCTCTGGTTAGTGGCATTGATCAGCACCTCTGCTGCCTGGCTAATCACCAGGCTCGGGCAGTGCAAATGCGCCACACATTGTGCGTGATGTACAGAGAGGCTGTCCTTGAGGAAATACTCAACTGCACGCTCAATGGCGGCCTGGTTACCCAGGCCCTGAGAGGTAAAGTTCAACTGAATGCGCTCGCGCAGCTGGTCGACGGTTTTCCCCTGATACATTTCTGGCTGCTTTAACCATTCGATAACGGCTTTGCTGCTTTGCTCAATGGCATCCTGGTAGGCGGCGATACTTTGCGCCGAACCGGACAGAATTGGGTTGTTATCAGACACGATAGTTAACTCCGATTAAACCGGCTCCATGCCAGTGGCCAGCAAGGCGTTTTCAAATTTATCGAGGAAAATTTCCAGCTCAGCGTCGGTGATCAGCAGTGATGGCAACAGGCGCAGTACGCAACCATGACGGCCGCCTCGCTCCAGAATCAGACCGGATTCGAAGCATTTTTTCTGCAGCAATGCCGAAAGCTCGCCATCCGCCGGATAGCATCCCATGTGATCCTGTGCTTCGTTAGGCTTCACGATTTCAATGCCGATCATCAGGCCCAGGCCGCGTACATGGCCGATAGCCGGGTAACGTTTTTGCAGTTCGGCCAGTTTGCCTTTCAGCCACTCGCCCTGGGCGGCAACTTTATCCGCAATGGCGTTGTCTTTAAGGTGCTTAAGCGTGGTCAGACCGGTGGCCATTGCCAACTGGTTACCGCGGAATGTTCCGGTATGGTGGCCTGGCGCCCATGCGTCAAACTGTTTTTTGATGCCCAGTACGGCCAACGGCAGACCGCCACCGACAGCTTTAGACATAACGATGATGTCTGGCTCGATACCTGCGTGTTCAAACGCGAACAGCTTACCGGTGCGTGCGAAACCAGCCTGGACTTCGTCGATGATCAGCAGAATGCCATGGTCCTGCGTAACTTTACGGATGCGCTGCAGCCACTCGGCTGGAGCCGGGTTCACACCGCCCTCGCCTTGAACCGCTTCGAGGATCACCGCCGCTGGTTTGCGTACGCCGCTTTCCACGTCATTGATCAAGTTATCGAAGTAGTACGTCAGCGCTTTAACACCTGCTTCGCCACCGATGCCCAGCGGGCAGCGATACTGATTCGGATAAGGCATAAACTGCACTTCCGGCATCATGTTGCTGACGGCTTCTTTTGGTGACAGGTTACCTGTTACGGAGAGCGCACCGTGCGTCATACCGTGGTAGCCGCCGGAGAAACTGATGATGCTTGAACGGCCGGTTACTTTTTTAGCCAGTTTGAGCGCGGCTTCAACCGCATCAGCGCCAGACGGACCGGTGAATTGCAGGCAATACTCTTTGCCCTGGCCCGGTAATAAAGAGAGTAAATAGGAGGAAAATTCGTCTTTCAGAGGTGTGGTAAGGTCCAGCGTATGTAACGGTAAGCCGCTGCTGATGACACTTTGAATGCTTTGAAGCACGTCAGGATGATTATGACCCAGCGCCAGAGTCCCGGCGCCTGCAAGACAATCAAGATATTGATTATTTTCAACATCAGTAATCCAAACGCCCTGCGCTTTGGCAATTGCCAATGGCAGTTTCCGTGGATAGCTTCTGACGTTAGACTCAAACTCGGCCTGTCTCGCTAAAAAGGTATCATTGCTTTGTGGTAATGAACTAGCACTTAAAGTATCAATACGGACTTTATCCGTCATCATATCACTCCTACAACCTCGGGTATTATTAACGCCGGGTTGAATAAAAGGTTAAGGGGATTGCCTGTAAAAACGCGGCCAATATATAGCATTTTAATGGTGTACTCAATCATTTGTTTCAACATGCAATTAACCCTTTAAAGTCAAATCATAACAATAAGTTACCTTTCGCTGCGCATTAATTTTTGTTACCAATATCGCACAAAGCGTTACGAATGCCCGGATTAGATACAACGTCATGAAAACCATCGTTTTGCTATGGTTTTATTCTTTTGTTACACGATTTTACCGTTAAGAATGTTAGGTGTTGGCCTGTAAGGCATTCTTTTTTACTGATTTATTGCGAAATAAAATAAAAATGTCGATCCATTAAGATAAATCACTTACTATGGCGCGCTTATTTTACTCTCCGTAAATAAAGAATTAATGCGCATCACACCGGTAACGCGTAAGAGGCAATACACGTTATCGACAACAGGAGGCTTTCCTGGGTTGTCATCAGAAATGTTCGCGGGCGGACATTTCGTAAGGCGAAGCGTGCTTCCCTTATGCCGAGAATGAAAATTTTCTTGCCATTTTTTATGGCGCCCTGATATGAGATTGTTATGACACGCATTTATCCACAATTCGTCGTTGCCAAGTTTGGCGGTACCAGCGTTGCTGACTTTGACGCGATGAATCGCAGTGCCGGCATTGTTCTTGCTGATGACCACGTCCGCCTGGTCGTTTTGTCTGCCTCCGCAGGGGTCACAAATCTATTGGTCGAACTTTCTGAAGGGCTGGGAAGTCGTGATCGTATGGATAAAATTGATACCCTTCGCACTATCCAGTACAACATTATTTCCCGCCTGAAAGCGCCGCTGGTCATCAGCAAAGAAATCGATCAGCTCCTTGAAAATATTGCCCGCCTTGCCGAGACGGCATTGACAATGCCTTCCACGGCGCTGAGTGATGAACTGGTCAGCCATGGCGAGTTGATGTCGAGCCTGTTATTTGCTGAAGTGCTTCGTGAACGTGAAGCGCAAGCAGAATGGTTTGATGCCCGTAAAGTCATTCGAACCAACAACCTCTACGGTTGCGCCGAACCCAATATCAACCTGGTCGAGGATCAGGCAGAAGCCCATCTGCGGCCGCGTATTGAGCAGGCGATTGTTATCACCCAGGGTTTTATCGGCAGTGATGACGCCGGGCATACCACCACGCTGGGCCGGGGCGGCAGCGACTACACCGCCTCCCTGCTTGGGGAAGCATTGCAGGCCGCACGTGTCGATATCTGGACTGATGTGGCCGGGATCTACACCACCGATCCGCGCATTGTGGCGCAGGCCCGGCGTATTGACCATATCTCCTTTTCCGAAGCCAGCGACATGGCTGCTTTTGGTGCGAAAGTGCTCCACCCGGCGACCCTGTTACCCGCGATGCGGAAAAATATCCCGGTCTTTGTAGGTTCCAGCAAAAATACCGCTGCCGGTGGAACGCTGGTTCGCCGCGAGACGGAGGATCCGCCACTTTATCGTGCGATTGCCATTCGCCGTAAACAGACGTTGTTGAGATTGCACGACCTGCATACGCAACCTGCATACAGATTCTTTGCCGAAATGTTCGCGATTCTGGCAGAACATCGGGTTGATGTGGACCTGGTTACCACCTCCGAGAGCTGTATAGCGCTAGCCCTGAATTCCACGGGATCCACTTCGGGAGAAGATCACACCCTGACCACCGCGTTGCTTACAGCACTCTCTTCTCATTGCCGAGTTGAGATTGAAACCGGGCTGGCCTTGGTCACGCTGATTGGCAATCAACTCCATCGTGGCGCGGGCGTTTGCCGGGATACATTTGTGGATCTGGATGAGTATGCCGTGCGCATGATTTTCCATGGCGCATCAAATGATAATCTTTGCTTCATGCTACCAAGCGAAGTCGCTGACAGCGCGGTTGTAGCGCTACACCGTAGGTTATTTGAGTAAGTTAAATGGGGCGTTTACGCGCCCCTGAAACGCCTGCCTATTTGGGCTCCTATGACGCCATAAATATCCGTACAAAGCGCTCAACCGGCCATTCCTTGATGTCGGATACCTGCCCATCCCCGATCTCTATAAGCCGGAGCTGACCTGCATCATTTTCAATCATATCGATGGAGAAAAATGGAGCATCGACGAGCTGCGCGATTTCAATAACCACCTCTGGAATAATTCCGTCAGCAGAGAAAACCTTGCCATTCAATGAAAAATATCTGCGCTCACTCTCGGGGACAAAATTTTCAAAACGTCTAAGGCTGACTCCCCCTTCAATCTTCCCTCGGAAGTGCTCAATGGATTTCAACACTTCGCGGATCTCATCGGCATTTGCGGCAACAGAGCCTCTGGAAGTTGTCAGTGATTTAACATAATCCTTAACGAAGTAACACGGCCACTTAAGCCGATCGGTCAGCATATCGAAATCAGCATCTGCACTGACCAATACGGTTTCCGGCGTATACTTTTGGCAAATTTCGTACCAGCCGGTGATGTAATGACACCGAATATAATCATCAAATGATTCAAGCATTTGCCCGCCACTCAGCGAAACGGCTCTATGGAGTTGTTGATACTCTTCCGGGCTCAGCATCCATCCACGCCATATCACGGGGACATCTGGCTCAAAGCGGTGAGAGAACTTGTACTTTCCCATCGAGGCGTGTTCAGAGGACAGCAGCACACAGGTTAATCCATTCTGTCTGGCACAGTTAAACTCCTGCTCAAAGGTTTCATCGGCCTTGGCAGGGTTAAAGTAATCACTGGGATAAATCAGCTGCATTTAAATTCACCCTATTTCCATTTATTTTACGGCACCGTAATGGCTTATCCACTGCCAGTCAATCTGTTGTCGGAACCTTAATGCCTACTCTGCCATCAACTTCACATTCTGGATGACAAACACAGCTACCCTGCCATCCAATCGTCCCAGACAGGCGTCGATGAGATTTTTTCCACAATAAAATCAATAAAGCTTCTCACCTTGGGATCTTGATAATGCCCTGGATGGTACAGTGCGAAAAGATGGTACTCATGCTCTTTAGCTTCGTGATCCAGCAAAATGGGGATCAACTCGCCATCAGCGATATGGTCACCCAGCATGTAGGTCGGCAGATTGACGATCCCCTGATGATGGAGCGCAGCCTGTAGCAGCCCCAAGGTACTGTTCACCTCGACGATGTTATTGATTTTTAACGAATGCCCATCGCCGCCAATAAAGTGCCAGTTATCAGAAACGTTTGGATTGATCAGGCAGTCGTGATCCTCCAGGTCTGCCAGGGTTTTCGGCAGGCCACGGCGTTCAAAGTAGCGCCGGCTGGCGCAATAAACCCAGTTGATCTTACAGATTTTGCGCAAAGCAAAATTACTCGGCGGGTGTGCGGTAATACGCAGCGCAATATCGATATTCTCTTCGTTAAGGTTGACGCTTTGGTCATTTAAATCGACAGACAATCTGACGTCGGGGTTGATTTCTCTATAGTCACTGTACAAACGCATCAGATGGGTAACGCCGAAGGCAATTGAACAGGTAATTTTGAGCTGGCCCTGTGGGTGGCTGCGGAAACTGGAGGTATTAACCAAGGAGTCATCCAGATCCGCCAGCAGGTGCTGCGCCCGGAACAGCAGATATTTGCCTGGCTCGGTCAAAATCAGGTTACGCGTGGTCCTTTTCAGCAAAACGATGCCAAGATACTCTTCCAGTTGGGAAATGCTGCGGCTCACCGATGACGGCGTGAGGTTCAACTTCAGCGCTGCGGCAGAAAAACTGTTACATTCAACGACCTTGATAAAGATTTCCAACTGCCGGAAGATGGCGTAGTTGTCGATTTTTGCCTTGAATGAAACGGAACCCCTGGTTGACGACATCATCTGCCGGTACCCCTTTGTGAATTTATACGGCCGCATGGATCTGATATCAGGCTAGCAAAAAAACGCTAAGTCAGTAAAATTCCTATACATTATAATTGACTATACTCACTAGATAGCGACGCTACCAACCCTTTCAGTCAGTTTTCATAAAAAGCACATAAAATAGGACAGCCATCAACTTTTGCGTTTCACGCACAAGTATTTTCATTTAATAACACCGCTAGCTGCTTTAAGTTTTACTTACCAGTACGTACTATGTTTCTATGTCAGATCAGATTACCTCTGACAAACGCGATGTTTTACATAACTTCTCATTTCGTGAGAACACGGCTGTGATCATCTTGCGACAGGAAGACAATGATGAATAGCATAATAAATACAGATATCAAGTCTAAAGACGCGTATAAAAGCATTCCGTTTACCCGATATGACTTCGGCTGGGTTATTCTCTGCATAGGTATGGCCATCGGTTCCGGCATTGTTTTCATGCCGGTTCAAGTGGGCATTAAAGGCATTTGGGTATTTATCACTTCGGTTATCATTTCTTATCCGGCGATTTATTTGTTGCAAAGTCTTTACCTTAAAACATTATCAGAAAGTGAAGATTGCCAAGACTATACTAACGTCATTACGCAATACCTCGGGAAAAACTGGGGATTTTGGCTAGGTATTGCCTATTTCCTGATGTTACTACACGGCATGTTTTCTTATTCCCTGGCCGTTACTTTTGACAGCGCCTCCTATATTCAGACCTTTGGGCTGACGGAAGGCTTGCTGTCAGACTCCATCTGGTATGGGTTGGTGGTGCTGGTTGCCTTGGTCAGCATTGCCGCTCAAGGGGAACGGTTGTTGTTCAAGGTCTCCGGCCCGATGGTGTGCGTTAAATTTGGGATTATCGTTGTATTAGGGGTCGTGATGGTTCCACATTGGAACTTGAATAATATTACTGCCTTCCCTGAACTGCTGCCATTTATGCGCGACGTGTTTTTGACGTTACCCTTTACCCTTTTCTCCATTCTGTTTGTTCAGATACTTAGCCCGATGAACATTGCTTATCGTAAAGTTGAATCGGATAAACGTATTGCCACCTATCGAGCTATCCGCGCCAACCGTGTTGCTTATATTATCCTGGCGGTTGCGGTATTGTTCTTTGCCTTCTCGTTCACTTTTGCTATCAGCCATGAGCAGGCCGTTTCCGCTTTTGAGCAAAATATCTCTGCGTTAGCTATTGCAGCCCAGGTTATTCCCGGATCTGTTGTGAGAGTAATGAGCGCCCTGCTGAATATTTTTGCCATCTTAACGGCGTTTCTCGGGATTTATTTAGGGTTCCAGGAGGCGATCAAAGGGATTGTGACTAATATTATCTGCCGTTTTATTCCGGAAGAAAAAATCAATCAAAAAGTGCTTCACATTGCCATCAGCGTTGGCGTTGTGCTGGGGTTATGGGCGTGGATTTCAACCCGCTTCTCTATCCTGTTCTTTATGCAACTGGGGAGCCCTTTGTTCGGGTTGGTATCATGCTTGATCCCTTGCTATCTGGTGTATAAAGTCGAAGCACTTCATAAGTTTAAGGGGCCCGCCGTTTGGTTTATCACTTTCTTCGGTATTTTGCTTTGCCTGTCCCCCTTCTTTAAATTTTTCGAATAAACGATGAGGTTAGCAATGAGTAAATCACCAAGCTCGGATTTCAGCATCGGCACCCGGATTACACAGATCGGCCGAGATCCCGCCAAACAGGCCGGATTTGTCAACGCAGCGGTTTATCGGGGTTCAACGGTTATTTTTCCTACCGTCAGCGATATTGAGCATAACCGAGCCGAGTTTAACTACGGGACGATGGGCACACCCACGATCGCTAATCTAGAAAATGCGTGGAGCGAACTGGCTGGAGCGGCAGGGACAGTGCTCTCCCCCTCCGGGCTGGGCGCAATTGCGCTGGCATTGCTCACCACGTTGAAAGCAGGCGATCACCTGTTAATGCCTGACAGCGTGTACAAACCTACTCGCCTGTTTTGTGCTGGGATGTTGGGCAAAATGGGGATCGAAACCACCTACTATGATCCATTGATTGGCGCAGACATCGGCACCTTGTTCCGCCCTAACACTACCACCCTGTTTTTAGAATCTCCTGGCTCTCAAAGCTTTGAAATCCAGGATATTCCAACCATGGCGGCGCTGGCAAAACAGCAAGGGATCGCCACCATTATTGATAATACCTGGGCAACGCCGGTATTTTTCCGCGCCCATGAACATGGTTGTGATATTTCCGTAGAGGCGGGTACCAAGTATTTGGGCGGGCATTCCGATTTACTGATGGGCGTTGTTTCAGCCAATGATGCCTGGTGGCCTAAATTACGCGAAACCTATGATCTGATGGCGATGTTGCCGGGCGCAGAAGACTGTTTTCTCGCCCTACGGGGTTTGAGGACCATGTACTTACGCTTGAAGGAGGCCGAAAAGCGCGGGCTGGAGATGGCTCATTGGCTAAAATCCCGCCCGGAGGTATTGAAAGTGCTCCACCCGGCCTTCCCTGATTGCCCAGGGCATGAATTCTGGAAACGCGACTTTACAGGTTCTTCGGGCCTGTTCTCTATCATTTTGCAGCCGGAATATACCAAGGCTGGTGTTGATAACATGTTGGATAACATGTCGATTTTTGCCATGGGTTACTCGTGGGGAGGTTTTGAAAGCCTGGTGATCCCGTTTAACTGTGCCGAATACCGCACCGTGACGCAGTGGCAACCCGGCGGCCGGGCGCTGCGCTTGCAGATTGGGCTGGAGGATATGGATGAACTGAAAGCCGATCTGGAGCAAGGCTTTGAAAGATTGAAGCAATTTAGTTGAGACGTGATTTTTGCCAAGGTGACCGCATAGTCGGTCACCTTCCCTTTCCTAGTTATTTCGCGCTTTGCCGCCGAAAGCGTACAAGCCAAGCCGCCAGCAAAATGGCCGTTATCGCGATGCCTGCGGCAACGAAACCGATGTTTTCCAATCCCCATTGAGGGATCACCAGACCACCGATAATGGCGCCAAGGCCCGTACCGGCATTGGCAGCAGAGACGTTCAACGTTCCGGCTAGCGCCTGAGCGTGTGAGGCGGACTTCATCACCCGAACCTGACAGATTGGAAACAGCGCTGTATAGGCGATACCCCAAAGCGCAAGTGCCAACCATAACAGAATGAGCGAGTCTGCCGCTGGTACGCTGGCCATCATGCCTATGCCCAGCAATAACGAGAATATGGCGGTAGCGCCCAGTGGGTTGCGGTCTACAAAGCGCCCGCCCAGCCAGTTACCGACCAGGCCGATAGCACCGAAGGCCATGAGCCACCAACCGACTTGCGCCGGAGCCACACCGGCGATGCGCTCCAGCATGTCGGCTAGATAAGTGTAAGCCGTAAACATTGCGGTGAACACAACGACCGATAACACAACGTTACCGACAAAATACGGGTCTTTGAGGATGCGAGTCTGTTCTGCCAGCCTAAGC
Source organism: Serratia sp. JSRIV004 (assembly GCF_019968705.1). Lineage (NCBI taxonomy): Bacteria > Pseudomonadati > Pseudomonadota > Gammaproteobacteria > Enterobacterales > Yersiniaceae > Serratia > Serratia sp. JSRIV004. The sequence goes on from NZ_CP074140.1 coordinate 3,014,867, forward strand.
CGTTCGGGGCGTGCCAGGGTCGGCATGAAGATCGCCAGGGCCAATGTCATAACCAGCGACAGCCCGGCCAGTATCCAGAAGGTGCCGCGCCAGCCGATAAGGTCCGACGCTAGCGTTCCCAGTGGAATACCAAACAGTAAGGCGGCTGAGATCCCCAGATACACCTGCGATACTGCGCGACCGGCACGATGCGGCCCGGCAATCTGTCCGGCCGTCTCGCTGGCCGTCCCCCAGAACACGGGCAGCACCAGCGCGGGAATGAACCTGGCAATCGCAAGCACCCAAACGTTCGGAGCGATTGCGGCCAGAGCGTTTGAGAGGCTAAAGATCATCAGAATACAGATAAACAGGCGCTTACGTTCAATGTGTGACAACAGCGCAGTCAGCACAGGGCCGAACAGCATCACCGTGAAAGCGAACAAGGTAACGAATTGGCCAGCAGCGGAAATTGAAATATCCAAGTCGCGTGCCAATGCTGGCAATAGTCCGACGATCAGGTATTCGGTCGTGACGATGACGAAAGCCGCCACCGCAAGAATGACGATGGAAAGACGGCTACGGCTCGCCGAAATGGCGGTGCCCGGTACGGTAATCGAAGACATCAAAAAGGCTCCTGCATGGGGATTTGCTGTTGCCCTTAGTATATTTAAGAAATATATTCTCATTATTGATATATTTTACCGACATTATTGAATTTAATTCCTTAGTAAGTGAGGGCAGCATGATCCCATCGGAGCGGCTTAAGGGCATCGAAACCTTCGTGGCGACGGCCGATGCAGGCAGTTTCACGGCAGCGGCAGAGCAATTGCACCTGACCAGCTCTGCCGTCAGCAAAAGTGTGGCGCGCCTTGAAGATCGGCTCGGGACCCGGCTTTTCGAACGCACCACCCGCCGTTTGGCTCTGACGGATGCAGGGGCAGCGTTCTACCGCACTTGCGTACGAGTGCTGGCCGATTTGGAAGAAGCTGAAGCCGTGCTCGCCGCACAGCACAGCGAACCGATGGGTCGTCTGCGGCTAGATGCTCCGGCGACATTTGGCCGCCTTCGGGTTTGGCCGCTGCTGCTCCAGTTCTCACAGCAGCACCCGCACTTACGCCCGCATGTCTCTTTGACCGATCGCTTCGTTGATTTGCTTGAAGAAGCCATTGACGTGGCGGTGCGTATCGGTGGCCCGGATCATTGGCCTACCTCAGTTGGCCATCGCTACCTGGGCTGTGAACGCCTCATTTTCTGCGCCTCTCCCGATTACCTGGCCCGCAACGGGACACCGACATCGCCCGCCGAACTGTCTCGCCATGATGCCGTGCTCTATGGTAAGGCCGATGGAACCACGAGCCCGTGGCTGATCGCGCATGATGCTGGAATGATTGAGCGGCGCACAATGGAGGGCCGCATTATTGTCGGAAATGGCGAAGCTCAGGTTGCCGCCGTTAAGGCTGGGTGCGGTATCGCACAGTTGGCAACATGGCTGGTCTGCGATGAAATTGCACGTGGTGAATTGGTGCAAATCCTACCGGAACTGACGACTGACGGTCTGCCGCTCAATCTGGTGTGGCCTATTGGGCGGCAACTGCAGCCAAAAGTGGATGCCATGCTGGAGCTGCTTGCTGCCGAATTGCGGATCGACTAGCAATGCCAAGCCCTTCACGTTCACCACGCCGTGGTGAATTGCCGGTTTCCTTGCATGCGAACAAACAGCATTCCACCAGCGAACATAGTCACAATCTGCGAGGCCACCAGCACGGAAAAGCCTGAAGAGACGGTGCCAAACGACATCATCACCAGCCCCATCAGCAAGGGAATAAATGCCGAAAAGATATTCCCCACGCCGTTGATCAGCCCGTAGGCAGAACCAACGCTTTCTGTTTTGGCATGGTGTTGGATCAGGGTAGGAATTGCCGCACCTTGTGCCCCCCAACAAGCGTTGGCCGATAGCAGGAACACGGCCAGCCAACTACTTTGTGAGCTCAGCATCACGCCTAGCATACAGATAGCCGTTGCTGCCCCGCCAAAGGCAAAAATCAATGGCATCTGCTGTGGCCGAACGCGATCCAGGATCACCCCGCCAAGATACTTGGAGAAGATACTGATAATAAAGGGTAGCGATGCTAGCCAACCCATTTGCTTGATGGAAAAGCCACGCTCATTGGTCAGGTAAGCGGGCAGCCAGGAACTGGAACCCCAAAGATAACTGAGCGTAGCTATCTCAACCAGCATGATCCAGCCGAGCATGGGCGTTTTCCAAGCCAGAATGAAGGTATGGCAGACACGTTGCATCATGGATTCACTGCTGCGCTGCACCACTCCGGTTGTTCTAGGATGGATAAACACACGCACCAAAAGCAAGCCGACCAGGAGATTGATTAACGCCAGAACGTGAAAAGAAAGGGCCCAACCGAGATGACTCATCAGGAAAGTCACCAGCGGAAAACCAATCACCAAACCTAAAGACACGCCTAATGCAGAGACCGCATTGGGCTTTCCCCGCTCATTGGCGGCGAAATGGTCACTGATGTACATGGTTTTCAGCGAGAAAAGTGGCCCTTCACTGACACCGAGGAAGGCCCGCACGACCAGTAAAATGATGAACGATCCGACCAACGGAGAAGCCGCGGTAAAGAGCGCCCAGAGAACCACACTGAGGGTCAAGCCTTTACGATAACCGAATAGCGTTTCCAGAAACGGCGTCAACAACATGGCTGAAAGGCCATAACCTAGCAGAAAGGCGGTCATCAATGTGCCTTGATAGGCGCGATTGTCTACCAGGCCAAAGTGATTGAGAAACTCGGGGTTAACCAGCATGACGGAGATATTTACCCGGTCAGCATAGGCTATCACGATGAGGAGCAATGTCGCGATGACTCCCCACCAGCGTTGTTGTCTCATGCCCTGCTCCTTGAAGAAATGTGTCAACCAAATATCCGGTAACGCCGCTTGCTCGTTAACCGTCCCCACCATTTACCGCTGAATTTATTGTTTCAATATTGTTAACATATTGTTGTGCGTATATCTACACTACAGCGGAAAGAGAGGAATGGGAGCACATCGGCCCATCGGTAAACGATGAGCCTGCTAGGGATTACTGACACAACGCCACAATCTCTTTATATAACGTCAGCGGTAATGTCACACCGAACTGCTCACTGTGCTGACGCGCCTTAAAACGCCGCTCCCCAGGAATACGGGATCCTTGCTCTGCCATATCATTAAAAAGCCCTTCCGCTCTGGCGAAATGCTCTTCCTTCTCCGCCCCCAGAAAACGCTCAGGATCCATGGCAATGATCAGCTCTCCGCCATAAGGTGAAGAGCCTGTTGATTGGTCGTAAGCTAACGATTCTTTACTGGTCATATCACCAATCAACGGCCCGGCAATCAGCTCCACCATCGCTGCCAATGCTGAGCCCTTATGGCCACCAAACGTCAACATTGCGCCTTGCAGTACGCTGGCGGCATCGGTGGACGGTTTGCCGTGACTATCGATTCCCCAACCTTCTGGCAGCGGTTTATTCGCTCGGCGATGCAGCTCAATCTCACCGCGTGCAGCTGCGCTGGTCGCCATATCAAACACAAACGGGGCTTGTCCCTGGCGTGGCCAACCAAAGGCGATCGGGTTGGTACCAAACAAGGGCTGGCTCCCCCCGGCGGGCGTTACCCAAGCATGGCTTGGGGTGCAAGCCAACGCTACTAATCCCTGTTCGGTAAGCGGCTCGATATCCGCCCACAGCGCAGAGAAGTGGACGCAATGATTGATCGCCAATGCGGCAATACCACAGTGACGAACTTTGGTGATAAAGGCAGGCAGCGCCGCTTGATAGGCCACCAACGAGAACGCACCCTGCGCGTCTACGCGTAAAATCGCCGGAGCGCTGTCGGTGAACGTCGGTTCGGCATCAGCCATCACTTTGCCGGCATGCAGCGACCGGACACAGCCCAGTACACGATACAAACCATGGGAATGGCAGCCATCGCGTTCACCGGCGGTGACGTTCTTTGCCACCGCATCGGCATGCTTGGTGCTGAAACCATTACTGTGCAAGGCTCGATACGCCAGTTGATAGGCCTCTGACAACGTAAGATTGACGGTGTTGGTCATTGTTGTTTCCTCCTTTAGCATTACTCTTCCTCGTCCCCGACAAAATTTGCCTGAGGTAAACAGGTGTAAGCTCCCCAGTAATAAATCAGCAGCGCGATGGCCGCTACCAGCAGGGTGTCCCATGGGTGGCCAATAGCATTGATGCCGCCAAAACTGCCGAGATAGGAAGCCACGATGATCAAGGCGTAGAAAGCGATCAGCCACAGCGAGGACCAAATCTGCTGCTTCAGGCTGACGGCGTGAGTCGGCACTTTGTTTTTAAACAGAATATAGACAAAGAACATCAGAATTTGCAGGCCAAGCAGCCAGGAGACGGTGTTCCAGCCTGACCAGTAAACGATCAATGCCGAAATGATGAATGACACCGGTCCTAACACGCTAAATCCCCAGACAAAGAACGGCCGCGGCAAATTCGGTGCATTGCGGCGTAGCCCGGCGGCGGTAACCGGGGCAATGGCATAGCTAAGTACCAGTGCGGCGGAGACCACTCCGATCAGCTTTTCCCAGGAAGGGAACGGCAACGTCCAGAAGATAGCCAGCCCGAAAGTCAGCCAAAGTGCAGGACGCGGGATCCCCGACTCACCATCGACGCGGGTAAAAATTTTGAAGAAAGTCCCTGCCCGCGCCCAACCATACACAACTCGCGGCGTGGCATTCATATAGATATTGCCCGTGCCGCTCGGTGAAACGATCGCGTCACTCACCACCAGAAAAGCCAACCACCCCATCCCCAGCGTAACGGCAATATCGCGGTACGGCAGCGAAAAGTGCTTGCTGATATCCTGCCAGCCACCGCTCAGCATTTCGCTTGGAATACTGCCGAGGAAAGCCAGTTGCAGCAGCACATAGATAATGGTGGAAAGCACCACCGACAGGATCAGCGCGATCGGGATGGTACGCTGCGGCTTTTGGACTTCGCTGGCCACCGAAATAATTGGCGTCAGCCCCAGATAGGCGAAGATGATCCCACCGGCGGAAATCGCCGCTTCCACCCCGGCGGAACCAAAGGGCGCAAAGCCTTGGCTGTGCAGGTTTTCAGGCTTGAAGAAGGTGAACAGTACCACGATCACCAGCACCGGCACGATGAACTTGAGTATGCTGATCAGGTTGTTGGATTTGGCAAACGTCTTCACGCTGTAGTAATTCAGCGTAAAGAACAGACACAGCAAGATAAATTGCGTCAGCCAACCGATCAACGTGGGATCGCCCGAGCCTGGCTGGCTGAGCGCTGGGAACCAGGCTGCTGCATATTGTCGGGCGGCGACGACTTCAATAGAGATCAGGCTGGAGAAAGCAATCAGTGTGATGAACCCCAACAGATAACCCATCAGCTCCCCGTGGGAAAACACCGGGTAACGAATGATGCCACCGGCACGCGGAAGCGCGGCACCCAGCTCGCAATAAACAATGCCCAGCAGCAGTACAGCGAGCCCACCGATCAGCCACGAATAGATCCCCGCAGGGCCCGCGATGGCAGCAACATGGCTGGCGGCGAACAGCCAGCCGGAACCAAAAATCGCGCCCAGGCCGATAAACGTCAGATCGGTTAACGTCAGCTGCTTTTTAAATTTTCCCTGTATGGTCATAGCATTACCTTTCGAATTATTTCATTGCCGCAGGTGAATGGAGGGCTGCGCGGGTGTATTCACCGTTGACCAGGCGCAACAGGTTCAGAGGATTGCTGTCTTGCAGCGCGGGGGGCAATAACGCTGCCGGGTAGTTTTGCAGGCAGACCGGGCGCAAAAACCGCTCGATAGCCAGCGTACCGACCGATGTGCCACGGGGATCGCTGGTCGCCGGATACGGGCCGCCGTGCACCATGGCTTCGCAGACTTCCACGCCGGTCGGATAACCGTTAAACAGGACACGCCCCGCTTTGTGGATTAGTAATTGTGCCAATTCACTCGCCTCACCAAGATCTTCCTGTTCAGCCAGTAGCGTGGCGGTGAGTTGCCCTTGCAGGCTTTCCAGTGCGGCAAGCAGTTGCGCCCGGTCCGCGACTTCAACCACGATCGCCACGGGGCCAAAGACTTCTTCCTGCAACAGCGGATCGGCGTTAAGTAACAAACCACTGTCGGCCTGATAGAGCTGGGCTACCGCCAGATGGGGGTGTTCTGCCCTGCTTCCGGCCAGATGCCGTAGCTGAGGATGTTGATCCCATCTCTGCAAGCCACTCAGATAATGATCCCGCGTACCGGCATTCAGCATGGTTTGTGGCGGGCTGGCATTAACCTGAGTTTGTAAATCGGCGATCAGCTGGCTGAAGGCCGGGCTGCGCTGGCCGATAATCAGCCCCGGCTTGGTGCAGAATTGACCGCAACCGAGCGTGAAAGAGGCAACCAACTCTTGCGCAATTTTTTCACCACGCTGAGCCAATGCCTGTGGCAAGACCACCACCGGGTTGATGCTCGACATTTCGGCAAACACCGGGATGGGGTGTGGACGTTGCATCGCCAAATCAAATAATGCCCGGCCACCTTGCAACGAGCCGGTGAACCCTACCGCCTGGATCGCAGGATGTTGCACCAAATCGGCACCGATGCTGCTGCCGAACACCATATTGAAGACACCGGCAGGCATCTGCTGTTTTTGCACCGCACGTTCAATAGCCTGCGCGGTCAATTCCGCCGTGATCATATGGCCACTATGTGCCTTGAACACCACCGGGCAACCGGCGGCCAGCGCGGCAGCGGTATCACCCCCGGCGGTCGAGAACGCCAGCGGGAAATTACTGGCACCAAACACCGCCACAGGACCGATGGCGACGCGATACTGGCGTAAATCAGGCCTTGGCAGCGGTGTACGCTCTGGTAATGCGCAATCAATTCTCGCCCCGTGCACGCGGCCGCTGCGTAGCAGTTCGGCAAACAGTCGCATCTGCCCGCTGGTTCTAGCGCGCTCACCAATCAGACGAGGGATAGGCAGCGCGGTCTCTTGTGTGGCAAAGGCAAAAAACTCCTCCCCTAACGCGTCCAATTCATCGGCTATGGCGGCGAAAAAATCTGCTCGCTGCTCGGCGCTGGTTTGGCTATAGGCGCTAAAGGCTCGGGCAGCGGCCTGCGCTGCGGCATCAACCTCTGCAATGCTGGCCTGATGGAAGCGATAACCTGTTGGCTGATTATTATCGGCCCGCAGGCTGATGAGTTCGGCGTTACCGCTAGCTATCCGCTGCCCGCCAATAAACTGTTTGCCGCTAAGGGCGTATGTGTTGTGAGTTGGCATTGGTTTCCCCTGTTCGATTGCCTGTTATAGCCCGGCTGAATACCGGGCCTCCTTGAGAGATCACAGGCCGACATCTGGCAGCGTCGGACGGTTGGACAGAGCGGTTTTGATAATCGTCGTCACCTCTTGCAGCGTTTCTCCCTGCAGTGCCAAACGCGGTGGGCGGGTCACCGCGCTGCCACGGCCGACCAGTTCTTCACAGAGCTTGATGCACTGCACCAGGTCTGGACGGGCATCCAGATGCAGCAACGGCATAAACCAGCTATACAGGGCCAGTGCTTCTTCGAAACGCTTTTGCTTCGCCAGCCGGAACAAGGTTTCCCCTTCGCGTGGGAATGCGTTGGACATGCCGGATATCCACCCTTCTGCTCCTACGGCGAGGCTTTCCAGGACCACGTCGTCCAACCCGGCGAACAACACGAAACGATCGCCAACCGCATTGCGTAAATCGATAAAGCGGCGGGTATCGCCAGAAGAGTCTTTGAAACAGACGATGTTGTCGCAGTCGACTAACGTAGTGAGAATGTCAGGTGTGACATCGTTTTTATAAATCGGCGGGTTGTTGTAGACCATGATCGGCAGATCGGTGGCGGTGGCCACGCTGCGGAAGTGTGCTGCAGTTTCGTGCGGTTTGGATGAATAAACCAGCGCAGGCATCACCATCACGCCGTCGATACCGGCTTTTTCCGCTTCGCGCGCCATATTCTGTGCAAAGGCGGTGGTGAATTCGGCAATCCCGGCGATCACCGGTATTTTGCCTTGTGCGGCGTCTTTCGCCACCTCGATCACCGCCAGTTTCTCCTGCATCGTCAGCGAGGTGTTTTCACCCACGGTGCCGCAGACGACCAGGCCAGAGACACCGTCTTTGACCAGGTTTTTGATCACCGCATGGGTAGCATCAAGATCCAGAGAAAAATCGCTGCGAAATTGCGTACTGACTGCCGGAAATACCCCACTCCAGTTAATCGCTTTATTGCTCATCGTATGGGTCCCTTTTGCTTGAAATGTTAATTGCCGGTTAATTTATGGTGAAATTCAATAACAGATTGACCGGTATTCTCGGCAGCGGCTTGACGGTTTTCACCGAATGCGAGGACGAAATTGGCATAATGAGGGGGAATTGCGCGCAGCGAAGCCTGTGACGCAGTTGCATCATAAAATTCATAATTTCAGCTAATTAGGGAACTAATGTGGCCCGAAAATCGCGGGGGCTAGCACCGGTCATGGCCTTGAACTGGCGGCTGAAAGCACTGTGATCGGTATAACCGCATTGCAAAGCGATCTCGGTAATTGGCATATCGCCGGCCAGCAGTTCTGTGGCTTTCTCTAACCGGACTTTGTGGATCATCTGGCGAGGTGTCAGGTGGAAAATACGTTTACAGTAGCGCTCGATTTGCGCCACGGAAAGGCCGGTCAGCGCCCTCAACTCTTCCATCGCGATCGGCCTGCCGTAATGCTGACGGATATAAACATCCAGCGCCGCCAATCGCTGATAGGCCGGGTGGTTAGCCTTTGCTTCCTGCAAATCATGTGAGATCCCGGCCATACCGATAATCTTGCCCTGCTGGTCATACAGTGCCAGCTTTTGCGTCAGGCACCAGCCCGTTTCACGGCCGCTGTATAGGTGCATTTCAAGCTGATCCTGGATCTGCACTCCTTGGTGTAACACCCGCAGATCTTGCTCGGTATAACCTGAACCCAACTGGGTTGGGAAAACGTCTGCCGAGGTTTTACCCAACAGCGGCGTCACCGTTTTAAAACCACAGCGTTTGGCCAAGGTGAGATTGGCCAACAGATAGCGGGCCTGCGCATCCTTGATAAAAAACACCACATTGGGAATGGCATTAAGCAGCGGCGCAATCAATGCCAGCGAGTTCAATACGCTATGTAACGAATGGGGACGCTGTTGCACCAACCCATCACAGAACTGAGTGAGGTGTTCGACAGCAAAGCACTCTTGTGGTTGCTGCTCAGCAATGCAGGGAGTGAGCAGAGGAGCCTGAAAGCTTGAGGTTAATCGCATAGCAATACCCTTTTCAGCAAGTGGCCATAATTGGCTGTTTTTAACTCACCTGGATCAGTATTAACTTTTTTGTAACTTATCAAGCGCGTTGTTTCCAATATGCGGATCACCGCAAACTTTTGGCAGATTTCAGGCTAACGAATCAAATTCTGGCGCTGAAAAATAATTAATATTCTGATAAATAAATACTTTTTATTATCCCCTGAATGATGGGGGCGCTCAGGCAATTTAGCACTGTGCTGATTTCGGCATGGCCTTTGCCGAAACAGGTCAAGCCGCAAGGGTAGCTTTCGGTCAGTCTTAGGTGGTTGGTAACAATTAATTAACCTTGAGAGGCTCCGATGATACCTGCATCCCCCTTCATCACCTTACGAGCGATCGATTCCCATACCGGCGGTGAACCCACCCGGCTGATTATCGACGGTTTTCCCGACCTGGGCAGTGGCAGCATGGCCGAGCGAAAGGCGCTTTTCGCACAACGCTATGATGACTGGCGCAGCGCCATCATTCTGGAACCCCGGGGCAACGATGTCTTGGTGGGAGCGTTACTGTGCTCGCCCTGCTCACCGCAAGCCGCGGCCGGGGTGATATTTTTCAATAATGCCGGATATCTGGGCATGTGCGGCCACGGCACGATTGGATTAATCACTTCCCTGGCTTACCTGGGGCGCATTAGCGCTGGCGAACATCTGATCGAAACCCCTGTTGGGACGGTGAACGCCACGCTACACGCCGATGGCAGCGTAACCATTGAGAATGTCCCCGCCTATCGTTACCGCCAGCAGGTAGCCGTGACCGTTGACGGCTATGGCGAGGTAACCGGCGATATCGCCTGGGGGGGCAACTGGTTCTTTCTCATCAGCGATCATCATTTGGCGATCGACACCCACAATCTGGAAGCGCTAACGGCCTTTAGCTGGGCGGTACGGCAGGCGCTCGAAAACGCGGGGATCTACGGTGAAGACGGAGGGATCATCGATCATATTGAGCTTTTTGCCGCCGATCAACGTGCCGATAGCCGCAATTTCGTGTTGTGCCCAGGCAAGGCCTACGATCGCTCGCCGTGCGGCACCGGGACCAGCGCCAAACTCGCCTGCCTGGCGGCAGACGGTAAATTACAGCCAGGTGAAGTATGGCGGCAGGCCAGCGTGATCGGCAGTGAATTCAGCGGATATTACCAGCCTGGTGAAGGCAACCGCGTGACGCCGTTTATTCGCGGGGAGGCTTTTATCTGCGCCGATAGCCAACTGTTGCTGGATGAGCGTGACGCTTTCGCCTGGGGGATACGTTAATGGCAACCGCCGATGTGATTGTCATTGGCGCAGGCATTATCGGTGCTGCCTGCGCGTGGCAGTTAGCACAACAAGGGTTACGAGTGTTACTGATTGACGATCGCCGCCCTGGCGCCACCGCTGCGGGCATGGGCCATTTGGTTTGCATGGATGACAACCCCGCAGAGCTGGCGCTGAGTGCCTACTCCCTACATTTGTGGCGCAGCGTGCTGGACCGTATGCCGGATAACTGTGCCTGGCGCGGCTGCGGTACGCTGTGGTTGGCGGAAAAACCGCAAGAAATGGCGATTGCCGAAGTGAAGCAGCAGCGGATGGCAGCACTTGGGGTCAACAGTGAACTCATGGACTCACAACAAGTCGCACAGCTTGAACCTATGTTGCGTAGCGGCTTGGCCGGAGGATTGCGCGTGCCGGGGGATGGCATTATTTATGCCCCTAATGCTGCGCGCTGGTTGGTTGAAGATGCGGGGGATGCAGTACGGCGGGTTTACGGTGAAGTGGTCGCGTTGGAACAACAGGCGGTGATACTGGCCAACGGGGAGCGACTGAGCGCACCGGTGATAGCGTTAGCCTGCGGATTACACGCCGACAAGCTGTTGCCAGCCCCGCTGCTCAGAGCGAAAAAAGGCCAACTGGCGATCACCGATCGATACCCGCAACGGGTTAGGCACCAATTGGTTGAGTTGGGCTATGGTGCTAGTGCGCATGCCTCTGATGGGACCTCGGTGGCCTTTAACGTTCAGGCTCGCCCAACCGGCCAACTGCTGATCGGTTCCTCACGCCAGTTTGATTCGCTCGATCCGGCAATCGACATGCCGTTGCTCGCCACCATGCTCAAGCGTGCCGCAGAGTTCCTGCCCGCATTGGCAACCATGAGCCTCATCCGCTGCTGGGCGGGGGGTCGGGCAGCATCGGCGGATGGTTTACCCCTGTTAGGACCCCACCCGGCTTATCCATGGCTGTGGTTGGCTCTGGGCCATGAAGGGCTGGGCGTCACCACGGCAATGGGCAGCGCCGCCTTGATCGCCGCACAAATCCAACAGCAGCGCACAGCAATAGATGACTCCCCTTATCGAGCCGCGCGAATGTTCACTACAAACGAGGCCCACCAATGAAACTGATCGCCTTAACCATTGCCGGGCAGCCTTATCAGGTACAGGAAGGTATCACCGTGGCCGCCGCACTCAGCTTAAGTGGACAAGATCATTGCCGGATCTCCGTCAGCCAGCAGCCACGCGCGCCCTTTTGTGGCATGGGCGTGTGCCAGGAATGCCGAGTGATCATCAATGGCGTACAGCAGTTGGCCTGCCAAACCTTGTGCCAACCCGAGATGAGTATCGAAAGGAACGGAGAGAAATGAACAACCTGCAATGCGAAGTGTTGATTATTGGTGCTGGCCCTGCCGGATTGGCAGCAGCGCTGGCCGTAGGCGAAAGCCGGCAACGCATAGTCATGCTTGATGATAACCCTCGGCCTGGTGGGCAAATCTGGCGTGATGGGCCAGCGGTCACCTTACCCGCGATCGCCCTACGCTATCGGCAAGCCGTTGAGGCGTTGGATAACGTCACCCTGCTCAGTGCGACAAAAGTCGTGGCGCAAAGCGGACCACAGCAACTGCTGTATGAAAATGCCCAGGGTTGCGGGACGATCGACTATCAGCGCTTAATCTTATGCTGCGGTGCGCGCGAGCTGTTATTGCCCTTCCCTGGCTGGACGCTACCGGGCGTAACAGGGGCTGGCGGCTTACAGGCGCAGCTCAAAAATGGCTTATCGCTGCAAGGCGAACGGATCGTCATTGCTGGCAGCGGACCGTTGCTACTCGCGGTTGCCGATAGCGTCACCAAAGCGGGTGGTAAGGTCATACTGCTGGCCGAACAAGCCCCGATGAAACGCCTGGCGAGATTCGCCAGCGGGTTGTGGCATTGGCCAGTGAAAGTACGGCAATCATTCCGCTTGATTAACCGCCGCTATCGTCCCAATAGCTATGTAGTGGAAGCGCTAGGCGAGCAGCGGCTGACCGCAGTTCGCGTCCAACAAGGGGAGCAGGTTCGTACGATCGCCTGCGATCGACTTGCCTGTGGATTCGGGCTGGTGGCGAATATCGAATTAGCCATGCTATTGGGGTGCAGAATAGAGAATGCGTCCATTGCCGTTGATGCATTGCAACAAACCAGCGTGGCCAACCTGTATGCGGCGGGTGAATGTACCGGTGTGGGGGGAAGTGAACTGGCTTTGGCGGAAGGTGCGATTGCCGGGTATGCCGCCAGCGGTAATAGCGTACGTGCTCAGGCATTGTTGGCAAAACGTAGCGTATGGCAGCGTTTTGCCGCCGCTGTCAGCCAGACGTTTGTACTCAACCCAACGCTGAAAACCCTCGGTGCTGCCGACACCTTTCTGTGCCGCTGTGAGGATGTAGCGCTGGGAGAGATTGATGCCAAAACGGGTTGGGGAGCTACCAAACTGCATAGCCGCTGCGGTATGGGTGCTTGCCAGGGGAAAATTTGCGCCACGGCGGCCCGACATCTGTTTGACTGGCCCCTACCGCAACCAAGAGTGCCTTTGACCCCGGCACGGCTTGAGACACTGGCTTTACTGGCCCCTCACCCCAACCCTCTCCCACAGGGAGAGGGAGCTGGTACAGTGTCGTTTTCTGGTGTAAAGGTGATCTGCGATAGAGTTGATACAGAAGAGGAGTTTACTAAATAAATTGTGGCACTCCCAAAGGGCGAGCTCCGGGCGTTGTATCAGCCTGGAGCACAGCTCTTTGCATCAAAAATGCAGACTTCAGAAACGCGGCCTGTTATTTATAGCCAGCTGGTGTTTTTCCAACCTTTTTTTTCCATGCAGGCAGTAAATGCGGCTTTCCGGCTATTTATATTCACGTCCAAGGGGTAGCTTTCAACGCCTAATTTATTTTCATATTTATAACCACTACTGTTACAGCCATCGTCATCTTTATTGCATTTCAATGAAACCTGCTTTTCAACGCTTCTGGTAGCGACCTCATTTTTAACCGGGTACTGAGCTAATGACTCAGTTTCGCAAAGGTTATTCGCCTCTTGCAGGGTCATTGTTGGCGTACCTAACGGTTCCCATGTGGCAGCACAGCCTGAAAGAATAATGGCGGGAAAAACAGCAAATAGGCGTTTGTTCATAAAAGATTCTTTAGTTAAATTGAAGGAGTAATTTGTTAGCAGAGGACGCTTGTAAACATAACTTACTGAGATCGAGATCTTTATCGGACAAGTTAGTCACTACAACGGTGAAATCCTTGGGATAGAAGACATCATAGTGTAACGGATTTAAACGGCAGATTAACGGCCATACTCCAATCCAACTCCTTGAGAGGAAACGATGCAGCAGGTCACCACAATCAGCTGGCGTCCAATCAATCTGCCCTACCGGTATTGACTAAAATTCGAATAATAAGAGAATGATAAGATTGTGTTGGGGCTATCCCAATGAGTAATCAATAGAAGCCGGAGCGAATCATCGCCTGTTCTCATAGCTTTACCAAAGTTAAACAGCTAATCGTACTTCTTGCCGGTGTGCTTTCACTGGCCAGTTGCACCTCCGAACCTGCGAAATCCTTAGTCACTCCGTTGCCTTCGGTGGCAAAACAGCCACACCCGGGTAAATCACAGCAAAGCCAGGAACCCGTGCGCGGCATCTGGCTGGCAACCGTTTCCCGCCTCGATTGGCCGCCAGTAACATCGCTCAATGCCAGCAGCCCAGCCATCCGCATTCAACAACAGCAGGAAGCATTGCAAGGCAAGCTGGATAAACTGAAGACTCTGGGTATCAACACCGTTTTTTTTCAGGTTAAGCCTGATGGCACTGCCCTCTGGGCATCAAAAATTTTGCCATGGTCAGATGTGCTGACGGGGAATATTGGCGACAACCCAGGCTATGATCCGCTGCAGTTTATGCTGGATGAGGCACACAAGCGTGGCATGAAAGTCCATGCCTGGTTTAACCCCTACCGGGTATCCGTCAACACCAAGCCAGTAACCATTGATAAACTGAACCGCACATTGTCGCAGCAGCCAGCCAGCGTCTATGTGCTACACCCCGACTGGATCCGCATCGCAGGCGACCGATTTGTGCTCGATCCAGGTATCCCGGAGGTGCGGGACTGGATCACCAGCATCGTGGCGGAGGTGGTTGCCAACTATGATATTGACGGCGTGCAATTTGATGATTATTTCTATGCGGAGTCCCCTGGATCCGTGCTCAACGACAGCCAGACCTTCAAAAAGTATGGGCAACATTTTGGATCCAAAGCGGACTGGCGGCGAGACAATACTAAGCAATTGGTTGGGCAAGTTTCTCGGACTATCAAGAAGTTGAAGCCCGACGTTGAATTTGGTGTCAGCCCTTCTGGCGTATGGCGTAACCACTCACACGATGCGGCAGGTTCCAATACGCGAGGGGCTGCAGCCTATGATGAATCTTATGCCGACACCCGCAGTTGGGTACAGCTTGGTTTACTGGATTACATTGCCCCACAGCTGTATTGGCCCTTCGCGCGTGACGCGGCCCGTTATGATGTGCTCGCCAAATGGTGGGCTAATGTGGTGACCGCCACCAATACGCGTCTTTATATCGGCGTTGCACTGTATAAAGTTGGGATCCCGTCAAAGAACGAGCCAGATTGGATGGTCAACGGTGGCGTGCAGGAGTTACAAAAGCAGCTGGATTTGAACGAGTCCGTATCGCAAATTAAAGGCACGATCCTGTTCAGAGAGAACTATCTCAATCAGCCACAGACCCAGCAGGCAGTCAATTACCTGAAAAGTCGCTGGGGTAGTTGAGGAACTTGGTGGGTTTTGTCATTGATTGTGAGTTAGATCACCCACATTCACCCTACTTGCATACCCAAGCAGAGAGATTAAGGTGCCACCTTTTAAAGGCAACGGCACCTTGCTACTTTTACCGAGTCGTATCAGTTGTCGCAACGTCCTTCTTTGGCAAGCTTAACTCCTGGCTTTGAGATCACTCTTTTCCCTTCCTCTTCTGTCGACTGACTGAGGCCAGCACCACCAACAAAAGCACCCATCTTTATATATTGCCTTACGAAGTAATTCTTTCCAGACTCAGTGAAGATGGACAGGTCATTTGGAGAAAACTCTGACTCCGTTGAAATCTTGTGCTTTTCCCCACCAGTTACCTGTGTGTAGAAAAACGTTTTATCTGCTGTTTCACCGATGCATTTACCATCAACATAGATATCTTTTTTTAGCGCTTTGCCAACAAAACTATCCCTATAAATATACAAACCAGCTTTATTTTCATCCGGAGTTGTGAAGCTTTTAGCTTGTACGGACTCTTGCTCTGTTGCAAGTGGGACACTAGCACAACCACTTAGAAGTAAGGCACCCAAAATAGATGCTGATAAAAATAAACTTTTTATATTCATGAAAATACATCCCTTTGAAAAATAATAATATACTTTATGATATTCAACCTATCCCCAACTGGCATAAACTTTCAATAAGAATAGTTACGGTCATTGATTACCCTTAGTGATTAATCAAGATCAAAACCAATTTTTGCTGAAGTTTGTCCTAGATAAGGTGTGTCTGAATGTTGCCACAAATTAATGATAGGTCAAGATAATCAATCAGGTATGCAGTAAACTTATGATAAAGCTCAAGGTTTACGTGAGCGAATGCTTTTTAAGTAACCATAATCACCCTTCGTATAGAACAGAGCTAGCTAGGCTGCCAGTTTGATTAAGGCGATTGATCTGGTTTTTGTGATGGAAAATAACTTGGACTTGGGTTAGATCAGGGGACAATATGCCCCCTGAGACTGCTGGGCTAAAAATGTAGGGCCGCTGCACATGCTGCGCCCTTCTAATTCAATTACTTCCGCAACGCCTCAAGAATGCGATAAGCCGCCTCAACCCGCACAGGATTAGGATAATTTTTGTTAGCCAGCATCACGATGCCGAGATCCTGTTGAGGAATGAAGGCTACATAGCTGCCAAATCCACCGGTTGAGCCGGTTTTATGTACCCAAGAGGCGCTTGATAGTGGCGCTGGCGGAGTGATTTTTGTGACGCTCAGCGCTGCCAGTGCGTTTTTATTATCGCTACCCTCGACCACGGTTTTCTCTTTAACCGGCCAGTTCAGCATTTCCCAACCCAGACCTTGATACATATCACCGGCATGCCAGTAGCGCGACTGGGCAAGCGTAATCCCCTTCTGCAGCGAGGCATCCTTCACTTTGGCAGGCGCCATGTTAGCCTGAACCCAGCTTGCCATATCCTGTATCGACGATTTCACGCCGTAGGCTTCGGCATCAAACATGCCCGGAGAAACGCGAACCGCTTTCCCATCGCGATAGCCCCAGGCATAGTGCTTATCTTCCTGCTGCGGCACGTTTATCCAGGTTTGCGATAGCTTCAACGGTTGGAACACGCGTTGGGTCATCGCCTGTTCAAAACTCATGCCTGACGGTTTGACCATCAGTGCGCCAAACAGGCCAATACTGGCGTTCGAGTATAGGCGCTTGGTGCCCGGAGCCCACTGCGGTTGCCAGGTTTGATAATAATTCTGCAGCGATGCTTCATCGGTAACATTTTCCGGTATCTGCAGCGGTAAGCCACCGGCGGTATAGGTTGCCAGGTGCAGCAAGGTGATCCCCTGCCATTGCTTGCCAGACAGTGCTGGCCAGTACTTGCTCGCCGGATCGCTTAGGTTGATTTCACCGCGAGCAATGGCATCACCGCCCAGCACTCCTGTGAACGTTTTACTGACCGAACCCAGCTCGAATAAGGTCTGCTGCGTGACTGGCTTTTTGCCCGCAACGTCTGCCAATCCCCAGGTGAAGTAGTAAGGCTGCCCCTGATAAATCACCGCCACGGCCATGCCGGGAATGCCCTGCTCTTGCATCAATGGCGCAACGGTGCGATTAACAATGTCGGCTATCTGTTTTTCCGTTTGCGGTGCTGCAAACAATGAACCTGAGGTGGCGAGTAACAGCACACAGGATAGGGATTTCTTCAACATTGCTATTTTTCCATCATTGAGGGCTAAAGGTTCTATCAGACGCGCTTAGTTTGTAGAACTTGATGATCGGCGGCAAACGGTAAAATTTAGCATCTGTTAAAAGTTTTTCTATTGGCTTGGATGATAACCGATGGTGTTAAATCAATCGTTAAATGCCTTGTGTAACACCACGGCAAATGCCGACGGATTCTCCCAGGACATAGAGTGCCCTGCTTGTGGCACTGTTGCTACAGATATACCCTGATGGCTGACATACTCAAAGTCACGGTCCGGTAAGGATTGTTCGCCAAAAATCAGTGAGCGTGAACAGGACAGATTGAGGAAAGTCTCCATCCATGGCGGTGAAGCTCCATCAATCAGGCTTTTGGCTCCCCGCCACATTGCCCAGGGGGCCGCATTTTGGGCCGAACCTTTCCAGGGGGATGTGTGGTCTGCCAGCATTTCGTCGTACACATGCGAGATAAATTCAGCTTCCGGTCTCTCCACCAGTAGGCGACTGTATACGCCGCCACCGGCATAAAAGTTAGGTTCCGAAACCACCAGTTTACCTATCCGTTTACCCAATCGTTCTGCTACTTCAATCGCGATACTGCCCCCCATGCTGTGACCATAGAGATGGCAATGTGACAGATTCAATGCAGTAATCACTTCGATCACAACGTCTGCCTGATGAGCAATGCTGTAATCAAAATCACGAGGTTTATCGCTAAAGCCATATCCAGGAAGGTCAATCAGAATCGCGCGTCGTCCCGCAAATGCCGGATCTGCCACAATGCGTGGATACTCATAGGAAGACGCGCACCCAAGCCCATGAACAAACACAATCGGGATACCCTGGCCTGGCAAATCGTGCCAACGCACACAGGCGCCAGCGGTTAACGAAAATAAACTCTGCATGTAGTATTCCTCTGTTAATTTCCGGGGCTGCCTCAATGAGTGCCAACGTATCACAAAACCCAACCATTTTAAGGTATTAGCAATTGATGTGCGTCATTTAATAGCGCTATCATCAAGCCTTATACCTAGCGGATGACGTCAAATGCTCAGAAAAGATGATGTGAAACCTCGCGCCTACAAACAGGTGGATGTATTTACCACTTCGCCATTGCAGGGGAATCCCTTGGCGGTGATCCTAGAGGCAGAGGGCTTGAATGAAATGCAGATGCTTTCGTTAGCTCGCTGGACCAATCTTTCGGAAACGACGTTTGTTTTCAAACCGACTAATCCGCTGGCCGATTATCAGGTACGCATTTTTACCCCCGAAAAAGAGTTACCCTTTGCCGGACATCCGACTTTGGGTACGGCCTATGCATTACTGGAGGCTGGGCTGGTGACCAAACAGCCGGGCGTGGTGATGCAAGAATGCGGGGTTGGTCTGGTGGCGGTCAATATCTTACCTGAAGGAACGCTGGCGTTTGCTGCGCCGGCGGTAACGCTTCGAACGCTGACTGCAGCAGAAAGGGAAATGCTAATGGCCGCTTTTCAACCTGCGGTTATCGAAGCCGATACGGTGCCGGTCATTGCCGACATGGGTATTCGCTGGCTTATGGTACGTCTGCCAAGCGCTCAATCCTGCCTGACGATGACGCCGGATCATGCCACGATTAAGAAGCTGCAAACCGATCATGAGGTTGATGGCGTGGTGATTTATGGTGCCTATTCATCGGGTGAGCCAGCAGACTATGAAATGCGAGCGTTTCTGGTTGAAGGGGGTAAGTTGGTAGAGGACCCAGTGACTGGCAGTGCCAATGCATGCCTGGCCCGTTTGTTGAAGGAAAATAACTTCCCCGACGTTGGTTCGACGGCGCAGGGATATCAGGTTCGACAAGGCACCCAACTATATCGAGATGGCCGGGTTAGCGTTCGCTTTATTGACGGTGAGCCTTGGATTGGTGGGAAGAGTTGCACGCTGATAAATGGTCAGTTACACATTTAGCTGTGGCGATAATTTACGGAGTATCGACATTGTGACCGGGTGCCCTTTCCCGGTTTTAATGATTGTTCATGAATAATCACAACAGCTTAAGTAAATGTGTCGCGATCCCCCATCGCAGAGAGACGCATTTATCCCCAACCAGGTCTAAAACAGAGTAACTCGCGTTCGGTTGAGTATAACGGGGAAAATTGTCGATTCTTCCCTCTTTGAGCAAGGCCAGAACGCCCTGGCTGACTTGGCCATGAGATACAATGCATATTGTCTGGTGTGGAGCTACCGCTTGCTGGTGGCGCATAAAATTGATAACTCGCTGAGCGGCCTGCGTCAGCGACTCACCGCCAGGGGGACAAAACTGCGCATCTCGCCCAAATAGCAACTCTGCTTCATTGGGATGGTCATATTGTATTTGTTCCCGTGTCATCCCTTCATAATGACCGAATGCCTGCTCTTTCAGCGCGGGGTCCGCAACCAACGGGCAGAGAAAACGGTCCGCTAGTTCCTGACCCATATGCCAGGCACGACCAAGAGGAGATGCGTAGACACAGTCTGTAGGGTAAGCGGCGTCTGTTAACGCTGCCAGTAAAGCTGATGTCTCAAGCACACCTCGTTTAGTCACCGGACTGTCCATATGCCCCTGGATAATGCCGCGCTGATTCCATTCCGTTTGCGCATGTCGTACAAGTATCACTTTCATCAAAAATTACCGTTGCTCAATCAGGCTAAAGGCCAGATTCGCCAGCCTGCTGAAAATTCGTTATTATCCACATCCACTCTCTATCCGGCAGCATGATGTCTACGATTTTCGATACTTTTATTGCCCCACCGTGCCATGACGAGATAGAGATCCTCTATCAGGACGATCACCTTGTGCTCATCAATAAGCCCGCCGGGCTGCTCAGCCTCTCGGGGAAGAATCCGCAAAATCTCGATTCGGTGCATCATCGGTTGGTACAGATATTCCCCGGCTGCACCCTGATTCACCGCCTTGATTTCGGTACTTCCGGGCTGATGGTGGTTGCACGCAATAAGACTATCAACGCAGCCCTCTGCCAGCAATTCAGCCAGCGCACCGTGACCAAAGTTTACAGCGCACTGCTCTGCGGACACCTGAACGACAACAACGGGGTGATAGATGCTGCGATTGCCAAAGACCCGGCGCTGTTCCCACTGATGTCGATTTGCTCAATCCACGGCAAGCCCGCCCGCTCCCGCTATCGTGTCGTTGAACGCTTAAATCACGAGTTGGAAGACGGGACGTTACTGCCTTTGACGCGTGTAGAACTAACCCCGGAGACCGGGCGCACCCATCAACTACGCATTCACTGCCAGCAGTTGGGACACCCTATTTGGGGCTGCGATCTGTATGGCGGTCTCCTAATACCTGGCACCGAACGGACGCCGCGGCTGATGCTGCATGCCAGTGAGCTGCATTTTGTTCATCCTATTAGCGAAGCGTTGATCAAAGCCAGTAATGCCTGCCCGTTTTGAAAGTGAAGGTATCTATCGTAGTGTCGTGACCTGCACCCGTTGATTAACTCGGCGTAGTGCTTGCAAAGTCCGATGCTGGCATTGTCCTGTCCACTGGGCGGAACCGTGTCGGCTATGAGCGAACTGCAGACATTGTGCATTTAGAGACTATTGTAACACCAGGACTCTCTGTGGCTGTTTAATGTAGCCTTAGGTTGCTAAGGATGTATTACTCAAATTCTGCTGTATGTAATCAATGAGCGCTCGCGTTTTAGCTGGCAAATAACGCCTGTCAGAATAAAGTGCAAACAATTGAAGTGGGGCTGGCGGTTGTTCAAACTTAATCTCGATCAGCCGTCCATCGTCGATGTAGGGTTGGCAGGCCTGTCTCGAAAGAATGGCGAAACCAACACCCGCTACCGCCGCGCGTCCTGCCATCTCTCCGCTGTTTACCCTGTAATGGCCTTTAACCTTAATCGTCTCGAATCCCCCCTTTTTATTCATAAACTGCCAAGGAGCACCTTTAAGTGCATTTACCGTGGTAATACAGGGTAATTCTTCAAATTGCCGTATACGAGAAGGGATGCCATAACGCTGAATGATGGAGGGGGCGGCAACGATAGTGCAAGGGATTGTCACCAGATGACGGGCTATGTAATCACTGTCATCCAGTTGGCCACGGCTCACAATGATGGCTAAATCCAGATCGTCTCGCAGGGATTCAAAACCAGACAAATTTGTGACACAGCTTATTTCCAGATCCGGGTGCTGGCAGGCAAAATCGGCAACCACAGAACCCAGCAGTGCAGGACCTATTTCATTGGGAATACAGATACGTAGTGGCCCCTTGAGCTGCATTTGCCGCAACGTTAATTCTGTTTCAGTCTGCTCAAGCGCTTCCAGTAATGGCTTTGCCCGGGTATAGAGCAAGTGTCCCGCCTGGGTGAGTTTCATATGTCGGGTGTTGCGCTCAATAAGCTGAAGATTCAGTCTGTCTTCTAACTGAGAAATACAACGACTCACGTTTGATGTCGGCATTTCAAGGATTTTCGATGCCCCAACAAAACTGTCTCTTTCAACCACCGCAATGAAAACTTTCAGGGTATTAAAATCAAGAGCTGGCCGCATCAACTATCCCATAAATGATAACAATAAGTGTCATTTTTACCATCTAATGAACCGCATTGATAGCAGTTAAACTCAGATATCTTTCATCCACAGGTCGCTTGCTATGTCACTGGTCACAACAACGTTTAATCATAAAGCCCTCATCCGGATAGCGGTTGTCATGGCTTTTATCCAGTTCACGAATGCACTGGAATATATGATGTTCAACCCTATTTTTGCTTTTATGGCAGCAGACTTCGTCGTTCCCGTATCATTCTCAGGCTACGTATCCGGCATGTACACATCCGGGGCAGTCCTCTCGGGAATTATCGCCTTTTACTGGATTGGTCGTATCAATAAGAAACGTTTTCTCTTCGTCAATATGGCACTCCTGGGGATACTGACATTTTTGACGACATTCACCTCCAGTTTTAGTCTTCTGCTTGCATTACGATTCTGCGCAGGACTGGTAGGAGGCACAACAATGGGGGTGGGTATCAGTATATTGATAAATCTCGCACCGGCTAACTTGCGCGGAAAAATGTTGGCGACGGTCATTGCATCATTTTCGATGGTAAGCATTGTCGGAATGCCCGCGATACTATTTTTGTGTGCTCATTACGGCTGGCATGTCGCTTTGTGGTTTATCAGTACACTGTGTTTGTTGGCATTGCCACTGATTGTTTCCATCATCCCTCAGGATCCACTCTCTTTCGACACACCCTACGCACTGCCTCTCGACGTTAATACTTTGCTGTTCGCTTCCAGTAATGCGCTGGTACAATTTAGCCCGATGCTGATCATTCCTGTTCTGGTACCATTAATGACCCAACTGCTGGGCGCCTCTCAAGACCTGCTGCCATGGCTGTTTTTCGCCGGGGGCATTGCAGGATACCTGTCAACAAAAATGACAGGCGCGTTAACTTCCCGTTTCTCTGCTTTGGTTCTGGCTACAGGGTCAACCATCGTCTTTATAGTGAGTTTGCTAATACCCATTCTGGGCTATCCGCATGCGGGGCTATTTATTACTGTATTTCTCGGTGCATCATACAGTCGTCTGGTTTCCTCCTCGGCGCTGACCATTCAGTTTCCTGATGACAGGCAACGAGCGGGATTCTCTTCATTGCAGTCATCAATAATGTACATGATCACAACGGTCGCATTTTTTCTGTCAGCTTTTCTATTACCTGGGCACGCCATAGCACCACAAAATATGAACACGTTGCTCGGGGTATGTGCAATTTCCGCATCAGGGTTCCCAATCATGGTTATCATTCTGCAAAAGAAACTGGCTAAGCGTACGCTCCAACCGAATCATCTCATCAATGATTAGCATAACGTCCGCTATTGGCACTGAGCAGACGGTCATATCTTATACAACCCAAAGCAGAAAGTGTCAGATTAAGTATAAAACGCCCTGTTTCTTCCTAGGATTCACAGCGGGTAAGCACACGCTAATCGAGATCCTGACCAACCATCATTCTGTGCCCCTCGGGAGTCCCTACGGTAAATTCACGCATGCCATGCGGTTTATCAACGGGGGGAGCCAATATGATTGCCCCCTTGCTGACAAATTCGTCATAAAGTGTCTGGGCATCATCGACATACAGATAAGCAAAATAGTTGTGATCGCCGGTTTCCGCGGGTGACATAGCATCCGGCGAATGACCTAACATGATACGCACGCATCCCCTGGTGGCTAGTTGCCAGCCCATCCCCTCCGGCCATGCCAAGTCAAATCCCAGGACATCGCTAAAATACGCAGAGCTTGTTTTGAGATCGCGAACTGCAATCACAAAAGAACTGGACTGAAAGCTGGCAGCAGGTGTAGTCATCATGTAGTTCCACTTCAAGATTTTGTAGACCAGAGCGTAGCACAGGTTAGAGGATCTGCTTTGCCTGACTAGGCTAGGAATCACCCTCCCCACTCTGGTACATTTGATGCCTTCACGCGGGGTGCTTTTATACCAAACAACGGGATTCAGAATGTCAGAGAGTAAGCAAATTCATATAGCTGCGGCCGTCATCACCGATCGGGCTGGCCGGATCCTTCTGGTCAGAAAACGCAACACGGAGTGGTTTATGCAACCGGGTGGAAAAATTGAATCCGGCGAGCGGCCAGAGGTGGCACTTGCACGTGAACTGGAAGAGGAACTGAATGCCTCCTTCAATCCTGATGAGATGATCCCACTTGGGCGCTTTACGGATCTCGCAGCAAATGAGCCTGGGCACATGCTGATTGCTGACATGTTCAGAATCATCACCGAAGAGACCCACTTTCTACCCGCTGCAGAAATCGAAGAAGTGATATGGTTTGAACCTTCTAGCAACCAGCAGGTGCAACTGGCCCCGCTTACCAAAAATCATATTCTTTCTATGCTGGAACGTTAACGGGTCATTGGTAGTATCGATCCCCTTCACCATAACAACACATTAGAAAAGGATAATTTCTTGCATTCGATTACCCTGCCATTCTCCACCGAGCGCCTGCGGCTACGCCGCTTTACCCCTGACGATCTCCACGCCTATGCGGCTTACCATCGCCTGCCTGAAGTCTACCGCTACTTGTATGCTCCACCGCCGGAGCAGGCGCAAATGGAAAAGCGATTGGCAAAGGCCGTAGCCTCACGTTTCAGTGAAGACGGTGACACTTTTTATTGTGCCGTCACATTGAAAGATAGCGGCGAACTCATTGGTGAAGTGTTACTGAAACTGGCCAGCAGCGCGGCACTGCAAGGAGAAATCGGTTATATCTTCAATCCGGTTTATGCCGGTAAAGGCTATGCGGCAGAAGCGGTACGTTCGGTGCTGGAACGCGGCTTCACTGAAGTGGGTTTCCACCGCATTTTTGCCCGACTTGATGCAGCCAATCGCGGCTCTATCGGCGTGGTCGAACGCTTGGGTATGCGCAAAGAAGCACATTTACGACAGAACGATCGCTTTGATGGTCAATGGGGCGATGAACTGATTTATGCATTGCTGAAGCAAGAATGGCCACAAAACTGATGCCGAGGGGTTACGGCGGATTCGCTGATATCTAGGAGTAGGCCCTTTTATATGAGGAAACTTCCTGAAAGCTATCGACCTAACCGTTTAACGACTCGATCATCTGGTGCTTATTAATAACTGCTCAGCCGCCCGGGGAAAATATAACGGGCCGTGACCTGCCCCCATGATTACTCCGTGAGGCTTTCTTTTCTTAGGCGACTGCTTCCTATTTCTTCGCCAACCAAGGAGAAGTCGTGCTCCAGAAAATGATATCTGCACCGAGATAGTCTTCTGCGAATTGCACAAACTCATCCTTGCTAAA
This sequence comes from Serratia sp. JSRIV004, assembly GCF_019968705.1. NCBI lineage: Bacteria > Pseudomonadati > Pseudomonadota > Gammaproteobacteria > Enterobacterales > Yersiniaceae > Serratia > Serratia sp. JSRIV004. The sequence continues at coordinate 3,040,333 of NZ_CP074140.1, forward strand.
TGGCTTGCCCGTATTGGGGTTCCTGTAGGTCAAGGTCGGCTCCTGCACTGCCATGGCAACGAGTGCCAGCTTATTTTTGTATTTGTTGAAGAACGGATATGAGTTCTTCATTTGCGCTTTGCGGTTGGGAACAATATCTGGACCGCCAAGCCCAATGTTATTGGCACTTGCGAACTCAAACAGCCGCCCCATGTAATTGTGGTCGTTATTCCATTCGCACGGCCAGAAATTAACATATTGCACCACATGTGACTTGGTGAACACCTTGCGCGCAAAGGTGAGATTTTCCATTTCGCCTGCGAAATAGTTATCACAGGTAAATCCCTTGGGTGGCTTTTTCTCATCAAGATCAATGGCTGTTTCGGGTAAGTTCACACCATAGACTCGGCCATCGAAACGCTCTGCAAGCGCTGCCAACAGAGCCTGATAACGTTGGCGCACAGCGGGATCCCACTGCTGCGCCACCCAACCCGAGCCAATCGGCTTTCCTTCGCCAGGATTGTCAAATTGTGGCGATATCCCACCACCGTACCTGGCATCATTCATCAGATAATCAGGAACGTATCGGGCATTCTGTTCGAAAAACCGATCCTGGATCTGGATGAAAAGTTTTTTCTTGGCTCCTTTAAGACGAGCAAGATCCTGCTCAATCTGCGAAAAGTTGTACTTGTTCTTCTCAGGTTCGAGTGAGCGCCAATTGTAAACGATCTGCGCACCGCCAATGTCGCTACGCTCCATAATGACTGACGCCGCTTCAAGATCGCCTGAGCTGGTATAGACAAAGTTTTCTGGCATTTTAGCTAATACAGGCAGTGTCGCAGTAAGCAATGTTAGTGCGACAGTGAGCCTAATGCGTATGGTCAAGAGGTTATCCCTTTTTAATGGTTTGGTTTGCCGTGTGATGCCTGGCCCTTGGCACAGAGCACGAGTGTGCATACATGCAAAGCCTGTCGCTGAAAACTACCTGAAACTCCATTGTGCGCTAACGACAAAGATTGAGGGAAGAATAATACCACTTTCCACCCCAAAGTAGCTGGTAAAGTTGTATTGAACCGCATGATAGATATAGGGAGAGAACCCCACGCCGGTAGTATCCTTGAACTTTTTATATGAGCCGTCATTACCACATTGACTGAAAGCATCAAAAAAGAACTCACCAACATATCCGTAAACACCCTTAAAAACCCATCCAGAGTCATTAGACATCCAGTCTCTTCGCAGACCCAGTGCGATACAGCGGTCATTGAAACTGTTTTTCATTGTGCCAACCAAAATACTATATTTTGAATCCTCAGAAAACTTTCGTTCTACGGAGAAAAATTTGTTATCAAAGTTCTCCGTGTATTGTCCCTCATTGTTTATCGTATGATACACAAAGGAGCCGGTGTTAATAGAGTATAAATTTATTTCACCTGCGACACATGCGGGCACCACTGTTAACAAACATACCATAGCCACTGACTTATTAAGCATTTAAATGACCTCTTTAAATATGAGTGGTGTTGTTTGAGAGCCCTCTTCTCCTGAAAGATACGGTGCAGTGACTCTGTACGTTTTTCTCTCAGTAACGGTTAGCGCAAGTAGCGCTACAGCAGACAAAGGGGCTGCAATGACCAGCAGGCACACGGCAATCAAACGGGGGAACGAAGGTTTTGCCATACCAAGCTTCTTCCATCACGGATACATCTATTAACAGTAGTACATTCTTTATGGCGGACAAGGATGAACAAAGTGGTGAAATTCGCCTCCCAGCACCCGGTAGAGAACTCGCTCGGAGAATGCATCCCCCCCATCTATTCACCACATCCCCGATCGGATAGTATTTCCCCACTGAAGGAATAATCAAAAGCAGCGATCCATGGACATCTCAGACTTAGGCCAAGCCCGCAGTAATACCGTCAGTAAGCTCCTCAATGCGCCAGATTTTGCGGCCTTGCTGATTGAACACGGTTGGGCGGCATTCCCAGATCGTTTTTTAAAAGCCGTCGCTAATGCGCAAGATACCGCCACTCAGGTTCTGCTAGATGTGCTGCCCGCCTTGTCGCTGGATGTGAAAATTCAGGTTGCGCAGCAAAGCAAACAGCCGTTTATCGTGCCTTGCATGGTATGGCCAGAGTTGGTCTGGCGTTGGCAACCATGGCAGTATGCCAGCGAGGCATTGGCATGGGAGGCGTTGAATTCCCACTATCCAACGCTGGTAGAGGGGCTTGCCAGCCAATCAATGGCTTCAAGAGCAGACCATGACCGCGCTGCGGACAAAGTGTACTCAGACTATTTTTTGGACCCCGTTGGCCCTATCCTTGATAAGTCGGCAGCCAACCCGGCATGGCCAGCATGCTGGGCAAATATTGCTATTCATCATCCGGATGAGGCCGTGCGTGAAAATATGATTTTCCGGCTGGTCAATCCCTCTAAAGCCCTGTTGCAGTCACTGACCAAAGATCCTTCTCATTTGGTCAGGTGCCGGCTGGTTTCTCGCTATCATGAAGATGAAGCTTTGATGATGGAGCTACTGGACGACGTCAATGTATGGGTCAGAGGTGAACTGGCGGAACGTGCCATATCCAGCCATATATTGGCCCAGCTTAGTCAATCGATGGATCTGTTTGTCCTGAGCAGGCTGGCTCATAACCGGCAGTTTTTCCTTAATCCAAATCCGAGCACAGGCGCCCGACTCGTATGGCAAAAGCTGGCGCAGCATCCCTACGTGTTTACCGAGGAGTGCTTTGCCGGTATGGCAGCACTGACGGAAGATGACATGATAGATTGGCCAATATTTTCTCGTTGGGTGGAACAACTCGCGGTTAGGTGTCCTCAAGTACGCGATAAAACTCCGCCGTTCCGCACCTTTGGCTATGCTGAATTTCCGGCTTCTGATACCAATTTGTACGACACTGCCAGCAGTCTGTTTCAGTTTAACCGTTCGCTGGCACTCAACCCTTTGACTCCAGTAGCGATCCTCCGCTTATTCAGCCAGTGCCAATTTGAGCCGTTGAGGCAAGAGGTTGCCCAGAATCCAGTCTTGCCTGCATGCTAATACGCCTGATGATAAAGTGGTGAAGTTCGCCGAAGAAGCGCAAGTCGCAAGACTGCTGACAACACCCAACAGGCTCAAAACGTAGGGGCGCTGCATGCTGCGCCCGCTTAGCAAACCAAGGATATCGAATGTCGAAGTTAATTTATTATGTTGCAGCATCTATGGATGGCTACATTGCCACCCAGGATCATGAGCTTGACTGGCTGACTAATTTTATTTTAGGCGATGATGCTACACCTTATGATGATTTCTACCAGAGTATTGGCGCGGTGATTATGGGAGGCAAAACCTATAGCTGGATAATGGAAAATGCCCATGGCGACTGGCCTTATAAAGATATTCCGGCGTTCATTTTGACAAGTCAGGATCTGGCAATACCGCAAGGCACAGGTATAAGTAAAGTTTGTGGCAATGCTAATGATATTGCCAGGCATGCAAAACTGGCGGCAAAAGGTAAGGATGTTTGGGTCGTTGGAGGGGGTAAGTCCGCTGCATTTTTCGCCGATGCTGGTGAATTGGACCAATTACATATCACAACCATTCCCGTATTTCTGGGTGAAGGGATCAAGATCCTACCAGTCAACCGTAACGTGGTTGTGACACCAGTGACCAACAGGTTTTTACAAAGTGGTGCGTTAGAAAGCGTGTTAACTATAAGAAAGTAGTGCCCATTAGACGCCGTGGAATGTGATCGGCGGATAAAACGCAGGCTATGTACGTCCTAAGAACTGTAATGGCGGTAGCCCGCATCCGAGCGTATGGCCTAGGGGAGCAAACCGATCTGTTCGTAGTAGCGGATCATTTTGGCTGAAACGCCGGAGGACTTGGCTGCTTGACCGATATTCATCGTTCACTCCTTCATGGGGCTACAGTTAGCGTTATTGTCACTGGTCTCCCTCACCCCAGCCCTCTCCCCAAGGAGAGGGAGCTGATTCGGAGCTGCGGTCAGGTATGGAGATCAACTTACACAGCCTCGAAGCTCCGGAGCTAAGGTAAACACTTGAATCCATTTGTAGCACGGTCGGTCCCCTCTCCCTGTGGGAGAGATACCGTCTTGTCGGCTATCCGGCAAGCGGTATTTCCGCATTAAATGTCTTTCCTGATTTCACCACACCATAGGCCAGTTGCAGCAACTTTCGCATCGCCGCACACACTCTTTCTTTGCCCGACTTCCCACGCAACTTTAGCCTTTCTGTTAAGTCTTTAACCACAACATTGTATTGGCCTGCCACTACCGCGGGCATGTATAACGCACTTCGCAGCTCACCGTGCCCCACTTTCGATAACCGGCTTTTCCCTTTAAACATCCCCGACTCACATCGCTGTGGATTCAGTCCTGCGTACGCTACCAGGGCCTTGCTGCTGGTGAACCGACGCAGGTTTCCTGCGAAGGCCAGCAGGCTGGAGCTCAGCATCTCTCCCACTCCAGGGATACTTTTTAGCAACTCGCTGTCCCGTTTCAGGTCAGGGTTATCATCGATGTGCTGACTGATTTTCTTTTTCGTTTCTCGTATCAGTTCATCCAACGTGGCGATGTGCTCATTGAGTGAAGGGACGATGACTGCTTCGGCCACCTCCAGGCGATTTTCTTCCATCTGACGCATCTCTTCCAGGTTCTTAAGATGCCTGACCAACGCGGTCAACTGGCGCTCGCTCAACGGGGCTGGGAACCACGGGGCAGGCTGATGCAGTGCGCAGTAGCGGGCTATCATCGCTGCATCGCTTTTGTCCGTTTTGTTCCGGGCCAGTTCTGTATTGCCGAAGGAATGGATACACGCCGGGTTCATCAGACTGACGTGGTAGTTGTTGTCTGCCAGATAAGTGGCCAGTTCCGTGCTGTAGCTCCCGGTGGCTTCCATACAGACATGACAGTCGCCAAAGCGGCTCAACCAGGCTGCGAACTCGCGGCATCCAGAAGGGGTATTGGCAAACTTTTTGGTTTTATACTTCTGATTGTCCAGCAGTACGGCGACATCAAATTTGTGTTTAGCGATATCAACGCCGACAGGGGTTCTACGCATTATGGCACTCCATAACCATGTCTGAAATTTATCGCCGGACCATCCTTATATGTAGGTGCTCATAGGCACAGGATACCGTTCGGTCTACAAGGCGACAGGGAAATAGACAGCCGGGGCACAATCTCTCCCACGGGCTCATAGGCACTAGGGTTAGGGGGAGCTCACCGGCTATCTCCCGATGATCAGTCGGGGATCTTCTCCGCTAAGGCGGAGAAGATCAAGACATAAGGGTTAGGGTGAGGGGCATCACCATGGCCCGACATCGGTCATTTACTTGCGGTAACGGGGATAATCTCCGCCCCGCTTTCCGCCGTCCCGCTAGAAGCCTCAACCGTCATCGGAGCCTGGAAGCGCTTAAGCCGCAGCGCGTTGCCGAGAACAAAGACGCTGGAGAGCGCCATCGCCGCCGCCGCGAAGATCGGCGAAAGCAAAGTGCCGTTCCATGGATAAAGCGCACCTGCCGCCACCGGGATCAGCACCGCGTTATAGGCAAAGGCCCAGAACAGGTTTTGTTTGATGTTGCGGATCGTCGCCTGGCTGAGTGCGATAGCGTTCGGCACCCCGCGCAGGTCGCCAGACATCAACACTACGTCGGCCGCCTCGATAGCTACATCGGTACCGGTGCCGATGGCTAGCCCTACGTCCGCTTCCGCCAACGCCGGGGCGTCGTTGATACCGTCCCCCACAAAGGCCACTCGCGCCCCGTTGGCCCGGAACTTTTTCAGCGCAGCAACCTTGCCGTCGGGCAATACCTCTGCCGCAACTTCATCAATACCGAGCTGTTTGGCGATCGCCGCCGCCGTTGCCGCATTGTCGCCGGTGATCATCGCCACTTTGAGGCCCAACGCGTGCAGCGCCTTAATAGCCTCTGGCGTGGTTTCCTTGATCGGATCGGCAACCGCAATAATCGCCGCCAGGCGACCGTCGATAGCGGCATAGAGCGGGCTCTTACCCTGTTCACCCAGGCGCTGGGCAGCAGACTTGAAGCTCGCCACATCAAGGCCAAGCTGCGTCATGAACCGATCCGCACCGACGGAGACCACCCTGCCATCAACCTTGGCCGTTACGCCAAAGCCCGGCACGGCGTCGAAGCCTTCAACGGGGGGCCAGCGTGATGCCTTGCTGTTTGGCGGCCAGCACAATCGCTTCGGCGATCGGGTGCTCAGAGCGGGTTTCGACCGCCGCCACCAGAGCCAACACTTCGCTGTACTCAAAACCTTTAGCGGGAACGAGATCGGTGAGTTCTGGGCGTCCTTTGGTCAAGGTGCCAGTCTTGTCGAGAGCAATAACGCTCACATCACGCAGCGCCTGCAAGGCTTCCCCTTTACGGAACAACACGCCAAGTTCTGCGGCGCGCCCGGTACCGACCATAATTGATGTCGGCGTAGCCAGCCCCATGGCGCACGGGCAAGCGATAATCAGCACCGCCACCGCATTCACCAACGCAAAGGTCAGCGCCGGATCCGGGCCGAAGATCAGCCAGACCAGGAACGTCAGCGCGGCGGCAGCCATCACTGCCGGTACAAACCACATGGTCACCTTATCCACCAGCGCCTGGATCGGTAGCTTGGAGCCCTGCGCTTCCTCAACCAGGCGGATGATCTGCGCCAGCACGGTATTGGCCCCAACCTTGGTGACGTGGAAGCTGAAAGCGCCGGTCTTGTTGATGGTGCCACCCACAACGGCAGCGCCTACGCCCTTCGATACGGGTAACGGCTCGCCGGTGATCATGCTCTCATCCACATAAGATGCCCCCTCGACGACCTCGCCATCGACAGGGATCTTCTCCCCTGGACGAACGAACACCACGTCACCGGTGGTCACCTGATCGAGCGGGATCTCAACGGTATCGCCGTTACGTTCAACGCGCGCGGTCTTTGCCTGAAGCCCGACCAGCCGTTTGATGGCCTGAGACGTTCGCCCCTTGGCGCGAGCCTCCAACGTGCGCCCAAGCAGGATCAAGGTCACGATGACCGCGGCGGCTTCGAAGTAAACGTTAGCGGTTCCCTTAGGCAGCACCTCGGGAATGAAAGTCGCCACCACCGAATAGCCGTACGCCGCTGCCGTACCCACCGACACCAGCGAGTTCATATCGGGAGCACCACGCAACAACGCCGGGATACCCTTGCGGAAAAAGCGCAGGCCCGGGCCGAACAGCACCAGGGTGGCGAGTACAAACTGTATATACCAGCTCGTCTGTTCACCCAAAACGCCTTGCACCCAATGGTGCATCGGGGGAATAAGGTGCGAGCCCATCTCAAGGATAAAGACCGGCAAAGTGAGAATGCCCGCAATCAGCAAAGAGCGGCGTAAGCCGCGCGCTTCATTCTCGCGGCGTTCGGTATCCTGATCGTTTACATTCGGCGTTTCGGCAGACAAACGACGGGCCTTGTAACCCGCCTGCACAACCGCCGCTTCAAGGTCAGCGGTGGAGATAACCCCGGCGAGGTGCCGTACCCGCGCACGCTCGGTCGCCAGGTTGACGCTGGCAGAGAGGACGCCTGGAAGTTGTGTCAGCGCCTTCTCAACTCTTCCGACGCAGGATGCGCAGGTCATTTCTTCGATCGCCAGTTCAGTAGTCTCTTCACGGACGGCGTAACCGGCGCTCTCGATAGCACTAACGGTCGCTTGTGGATCGGCCACGCCGCTAAAGGTGACATCTGCCCGCTCGGTGGCAAGATTGACCGTAGCTGTTTGCACGCCTGGAACGGCTTTTAGAGCGCGTTCGACACGGCCAACGCACGATGCACAGGTCATTCCTTCGACCGGCAGGCTCAGGCGAGCCGCTTGATTGGAACCTGATGAGACGAAAACGGAAGCCATGGTTCTACTCCTGGGAAGTTTCGGTAACAAAAAGCTTAAACCTTCCCACAAGGGGAAGGTCAAGGTCTGTGAGCAATCAGTTCCGTGGGGGAGTGAGCAGGGTTATCGCTTTGACCTACATCGGATGCAGGGATGGTAATTATTTAGCCGCTAAATGAGATTGAGGCGATAATATAAGCGAAATAGAAAGCCCCATTAATAAATAGCATCCACACTTTCAGATTTTTGTTTCTGGCGTTGATCCACAGCCAAAATGCCGATGAAAGCGTAATAAACACCCCGATCAGCACTTCATGCCGGGGTTGCCATGGCGTCAATAATATCCCGATGGCGGGTAATATGGTGCCTTGGAAAACCATTGCGCCGGTAATATTGCCTAATGCCAGAGTATCCTTCCCTTTGCGAATCCATAGAATGCTGTTCACCTTCTCTGGCAATTCGGTAGCTATAGGAATGATAATCAATGACAGTAACAACACAGAGATGCCAAGCTTTTCCGATACTGCGGCCACACCGTCTATAAAACCTAAAGCCCCCGCCACCAATACGCCCAAACCAATTAAAGTTTGCAGGATGATGGTGAATAGCGTGGTGGGCAATCCCACTCGGGATAAGAACATGACGTTATCTGCTGCGGTTCCATTGCCTTCAGCCACTAATTTTTTCGACGCGTGTAAGGTTTTTACCATGTAGGTGACATAAAGCAAGACCAACAACACGCTGACGCCCATCCTGGCGACTTTCATCTCTACAGGAATGAACAAGGCGATTGCGGCTAACACAAAAGCCAGCAGGAAGAAATGCGTATCTCGTATAAACCCGGTGGGCTCTGGGGTGATTGCCCCGTTAATACCCCGCCGTCTTACCACAGCCAGCGCCATCAAAAAGACAGACAGCGTAGACAGCATCAGCGGCGCGCCCAATATCGCCCCCACGCCAATCTCTTCGTTAACATTAGCCGCCGACGTGCCGGCAACCAGAGCCAAAATGGGTACCATGGTTTCAGGCAAGGCGGTGCCAATAGCGGCAAAAAGCGAACCGGTTACCCCTTCAGAGATCTTCAACCTTTCGCCAAGGTGTTCCAGGGCATTGGTGAAAATTTCAGAGGCAATCAAGATGATGATTAAGGATATCGCGAGCTGGAAAAATGACAGTGTCATCCTTTAGCCCTCAATTTGCCCGGTTTTTTGCTGAGGTAATTTGAGAATAAAACAGAAAAAAGGGTCATGATGGAAATACCGACTGGACGTTGTAAACCATGGTGTAATATTCCTCGTCCAATCCAAAAGAAATATTACCCCTATGGTCTCGCCAATCTGATCGACGGATGTGCCACAGCAACTTGCTGAGTATGTTGACACATCCTCCTTCATGATGAAGGAAGGCTACTCCCCAAATGAGTGGGGCAAGCTTAGTCGAACTGTCATGGCGCTGTCAAAGTCAATTACTCTGCCGGTCTTTCACCAGGCGCAGCGTTTGATAAATCGTCATCAACCGGTGGACTAATTCTGTGTGGTTATTAGAGCGAATACGCTCGGATAACTCGTTTAACCCTGCAGACAGCTGCATCAGGCCATAGCCATTTAGCGCCTCGGCCAGGATTTCCACCCGCTCAATCCCACGCCCCCCAAGATGCCGGATCCCCTGCTGTAACCACTGTGCCAGCAACGTTTCGGTGTCTGCCAACGCTTGCTGTATACCCGAACGCTGTTGCAGATCGGCCTGGCGATCCATTGGAAAAGGCTCAGCCTCATCGGCGCACAGCGAGAATATCTGGGTGTCACTGGCTACGGCCAACGGCTCGATAAACAACTTTCCTGACTCGATTTTCACCCTGCCCGAAATCAACCGTGGCGGAGTTGCTGGCGTGAGCATTGCCCTGGCCAATAGCTCTGTAGCCTGAGGGGTGGCACTATCGTAATTTAGTGACACCGTCACAAAATTATCATCACGATCCTCTCCGCTTAAGATATCAATCTGCAAGCACTGTAATGCCGGGTCCCAGCACCAGTCGAGCACCTCACTAATCGGTAAGATATGCAGCTGTTCGATCGGCTGCCTGGGGCGTACAAAATCTGGCAATGCCTGCTGGAGATGACGTTTCAGCGCTGCGGCATCAGGCTGCCTGAGCGGTTCCCCCAACAGCTCCCACGCACGTGCAGAGAGCGGCAACACGCTGGTATATTGCTTACCGCTGGCAATGTCCAACGCCCCGTTTGCCCGGCGCTTGGCGGCATTGGTGATCACCTGGCAAGCCGCCAGTTTTTTAACCGGGTGACCAGCAATCCTGCGGCTGCCTATCGGTGTCGCCACGCCTTGTGGATCGCTATTTTTAGGCCACTGGCGTTCGATCACCATCAGCGCTTGGGAGTCCGGGTCGGTGTAGATCAGATCCACCCCTTCCTGCTGCTCGTCGGCCCAATAACGTGCACCGAGTGACACCAGTTTCAGATGTTCCAGTTGGATCTCACCTTTGACGCCCAGACCAAGAATTTCAGCCGCTGGAAGGCGTGGTAAGCTCTGCTGCTGCGCCTGTTGGTCCATGCACCTGGCCGCGACTAACCGGGCGGAAAGCCCGCTGATGCGCTGCAAGAATTCGACCGGATGATAGCGGCTTGAACGATTATGCTGATCGGCCATCCCTTGCTGAATATCCGCCAGGCTTTCGCTAACCCAGCGCCACTGAAGCTGCTGGGCATGGCGACTCACTTCCGCCATCAGCGGCTTGATGGCCCTCTCTGGCTGGCTGCTGCCGTCCGACCACAGTTTGAGCAGCAATTTATCCAACGACGTTTGTAATAGCACCGCCTCTGGCTGGTCAAATAAGGCGTTTGCCTGCGCCTGTTCTCCGTCAGGCAAGCGGATTTGCAGCGTTAACTGCTCAAAATCCGGCTGGCAGAGTTCGGCCTGCTCAAACCCCCAGACCGCCATCACAATATGCTCGCAAATCGTCTCCTGAATACAGTCACAGCGCGCATGCGCCAGGCTGCTACGGGAGAAAAACCGCACGTCACACATCGGTAAACGCGCTGACGGAGTAGCTTGCGCCCCGCCACCTTTGCTCAACTGCACTACGACGCTGCCTTGGATCAACTTTTTCGCCCGGCTAATGACCGAGAGCGGGACATCACTAAGCTGTTCACTAAATCTGGCCGGTGACCAAGCTGGTACAGGTTCTTGCGGCTGAACATCGTCAGCTTCTGGGGGCAACCCGCTAGCATGTAACGCCTGATAGGCCAGGACCAGCATGACCCGATGGCGGCACATGCTGCTGGCCGGGCAGCTACAGGTCGCATCCCGCAAGGTTTTACCTGGCGGAAAAATGACTTGGTTGCCGTCGCCGAACCTGGCCTCAATACAGCCGTCATCACGCTCTGTCAGTTCAGGCAGTTTTCCTTCTGCGACCTCTTTCTGCGCGCGCTTGACGAAGCCCGCGTTGCTTAACGCCATCAGGGCTTCCGGCGTGAGTTCGAGTAAATCGGAACGTTGAGTCATCCTTGTACCTTTTCTGCCAGCCAGGCCGCCAGTTCGCCGGGCGTCATGGCGCCAATTTGTGCGCCGACCGCGACCAGCCGGTTAGCCATATCACGATCGTATTGTGGATTGGCCTGATGATCCAACGCCGCCAGCCCCAGTACTTTGGCTCCGGTCTGAATGCAGGTACGCACCCGCCGGACCAGCTCACTTTCGCTGCCGCCCTCAAAGAAATCGCTCAGCAATACCACGATCGTGCGTTGGGGATTGGTGATGCAGGACTGGGCATAACCCACCGCCTTGGCGATATTGGTGCCGCCACCGAGTTGCACCTTCATCAGCAGTTCAACCGGATCGCTGACGTCTGCGGTCAAGTCCACCACGGCAGTATCAAAAGCGACCAACCGCGTTTGCATGCCCGGTAAATTCCACAGGCAGGCCGCCATCACGGCGGCATGGATCACCGAATCCACCATGGAACCACTCTGGTCTACCAGCAGGATGATGTCCCAACGTTCACTATGGCGTTTAACCCGGCTCATAAACGCCGGGGTTTCGATAAACAGCTTGCCGTGCTGCGGGCTCCAGCGGTGCAGGTTTTCGGCAACGGTGCGTTTAAAATCAAAGTTACGCGCCACTTTGGCCTGCGAGGGGCGGCGCCGGTCGCGGCTGCCGGAAAATGACTGACGTACGTCACGCGCCAGGCGTTCCATGATCCGCCGTACCACTTCCGCCACCAACCGGCGTGCGGCGGCCAACACCTGCGGGTTCATCAAGTGTTTGGTATGTAACACCGCTTTCAGTAACGCTTCCGAGGGTTCAATACGTTCCAACACGTCAAGATTGGTGACTACATCGTCAATGCCGTAGCGCTCAACCGCGTCCACTTCCAGCCGTTCGATCACCTCTTTAGGGAACAGTTGCTGAATCTCATTAATCCACTCAGGCGTGGTCAGGTTGGATTTACCCAGGCTGGCTCCGCGTTCACCACGGGCCAAACGTTCCGGATCCCGGCCATACAGCCATTCCAGAGCGCTATCAACTGAGCGATAGTGATCGTCTAGTTCACCCAGCGAGGCCTCGGCGGCTTCACCTAACAGCAAGCGCCAGCGTTGTAACTCTGGAGTCAATTGATTTGCCATTACACCAGCCCCCATTGGCCAAGGATTTCCAGCGCCCGCTTTTCTGCCTGTTGCATTGCAGCAATCTCCTGCGGCGTTGCGGCACTAATTTCGCGATTTAACGACGAAACCGGTAGATGACTCGCCTGATGTAGCTCCAGTATCTGGCGGGCAAACTCACCGCGCTCCCTTGGTGGCAGCCAGGCAAATGCACCGCGCATCGCGGGCAAGGCCAGCAGGAAGTCTTCGTCGTCCAATGCGGTAACCAGCTGGTTCAGGCCGTGAACAAAGGTTAAATCCTGGGTCAAGTGGTGGCGCGCCAACGCAATTAATCCGCTGAGCGCATCGCCCATTTTATTGGCTGCCAGGGTGGCCAGCAGCGCTAGCGGCTGTGCGATCGGTGATATGGTATCAGGATGGGTGTCATTCAGGCTGAGTAATGCGCCCAAAGCCGCACCACGGCTTAGCGGATCGGCATCGGTAGACGCGGCTTTTCTTTGCCAAACGGTGAGCGCGCGATCGGCTTCCAGCGTGGGAAATAACGTATTGCGGTCGGTATCAGGCAGTGCGAGCAGATCCTGCGTCACCAAACGGATCGCCTGAAATGCCGCAATGTGCCGATGGCTGTCGGCGGGGTTCACGCCGCCATAGCTTTCACATAGCCACAGCGCGCGGTCGAAGGTTATCTGGATCACCGTCAACAAGATCGCTGATCCTTGCATACCCACGCTTTCACCGTGGCGATACAGCGTGTGGGCCGCTTCCAGCGCGAAGCCGATGTCCTCAAAACTCCCTTCCTGGCTCACCGCCGCAGTAAGCTGTTCTACTACTCGGCTGCTGAAATCCGCCAGCCCGGCCAACGCCGCCTGATTCAGTAATTTAACCAGCGCCACCACCATCCCCTGGCTACCGTGCAACTCCAGCAAGGCTTCTTCCAGCTTGGCCAGTGCCGCATCAGACAGCGTAGCGCCGTAGGAGGCCGCCTCAATCAGCGCAGCAACCTGCTCAAGCGGTGCTCGAAGCTGCCAGTGTTCGCTCATTTCACCCGACATGGCTTGCCCAACGCCCTTCAGGCAGTGGATGCCCGGGATCGCCAATAGCAATAACTGATGTAGGGCTCTGCTGCGCTGGCGATCTTCAGGTTTAAGCAGGTCGAGCTTGACCTCTGAGGGGATCGTAATCGCCAACCGTTCAAGTTCGAGCTCCAGCGAAATCAACAACGGTGGGCGTGGCGTATTGTTTGCCAGCTTGCCGTGAGACTCTCCGGCCAATACCGCCATCATTTGTACCAGGATGGGTTCGGTTCCTGGCCGTAAAGGGCCGCGATAGGTCCACGGCAGCGGGACATCCATCGCCTCTTTCACCAGCGAACCGGCCATGGCATCCAACCAGTCATTGCGTAACGGCAACTGGTGGCCGCGCAGCCGCGCAAGTGCCTGAACCCGTAGATAAACTGCGCCCATATCAGCGGTCGATGCCGGAAGGTTAAGCTTGCGCAACCGCTCTAGTATGCGCTGGAAAGCGTATAGTCCTGCCTGCTCCAAGCCAAATTCCCACACCCACTGCTGGAACGCCGGTGACGGCATGCCCGAGGCATAGCCGGTGAAAGCATCCAGCCGCTTATAGCTGTAGGGCACCAAATAAGAGCCGGTGGTGTATTGAGCGTCGCCTTGCCAATCGTCAAAACATTGGCTTATAGCGGGCAGCTCAGGCTCATGTTCTTCACTGGGGAGGTTTTGCCACAGCTTCATCAAGGCAGGTGCGTGATAGCCGCCACACACCACTAACACGGCCCCGTCCCGTTGATCCATGGCCCAGCGGATCCAACGGGCCATCATGGCTTCACGATCCTGGTTCCCCTGCGAACCGGGAACCTCTCCGCGTAACCGTTTGAAATAGTGGCTTAGACGTTGCTCCAACTCCTGCACATCGCACTGATCTTCAAATAACCGATCCCAAAGCGCATCGCTCCCCTGAATGCCCAGCTCTTGGCTCAGTGCCTGTTCAAAATCCTCTGCCCGTTGCTGCTGTTCGGCATCGGCTAAATCGGCGTAGCGGTTAGCAATATCGGCAAACGCAGCATGCCAGGCCGGCAGATCCATAAAGCGCATTTCCGCCTTGATCGCCCGCGCTTGTTGCAGAGCCTGCCACTCTGGAGAATGCTCGGCAAACGGTGACCAGGAACCTCTGCGCACGCCCTGCCCAGGCTGTTGCGGCACGCCATAGCTATAGATAGCCAGCGGCAACTGATGTGGCAAAAACAGCTCATCAAGCCGGGAGTTGAAGTCCATCGGCCCTTCTATCAGCACGTAGCGCGGTTTTAGCGTGTTAATTCTCGCCGCTACCAGCCGGGCACAGGCCGGGCTGTGGTGGCGGATACCGATGATTTCCGGTGATTTATTCATTACGCAGCGCCTTTAAGGCAAACGGTGTCTGGCTTGGTAATAGGCCCGCCAGTGGTTACCGGGCTTTTTCGCGACCTTCTGCTCAAAATAGCGCCTGAGTTTTGCCCGATCGTCCGCATTGTCTTTGACCACCGTCCCGGCGATACACTCCACCAAATCGGCAGGCTCACCGCTACGCTGTTCAAGAAACCACGCCCGCACTCCCACCGCATGGGCTACGTTCACCGCCTCGGCGGTCGACATCACGGCGGTTAACCGATCCATGGCGCTGTCGCCGCCTTTACCCGCTGATTTCTCACCGCCGCGCAGATCGCGGAAGGTGGTGACCAGCAGTTCCAGCACCTCAACGGGGACGGTATGAGGAATGGCGCTCTTTTCCAACAGCCGGTTGGACGCCGTAGCCACCAAGTCCAGTTCCTGTTGGAAGTCCATGATCGGAAATACGGTCTCAAAATCAAAGCGGCGCTTCAGGGCGGCACTCATTTCGTTCACGCCGCGGTCACGGGTGTTGGCGGTACCGATAATGTTGAACCCTTCCTGCGCATACAGCAGGTTATGGTCATCATTCAGCTCGGGGATGGTCATCACGCGATCGGACAACATGCCCAGCAGGCAGTCCTGCACTTCCAACGGCGCACGAGTGATCTCTTCAAAACGCACGATTTTGCCGTCGCGCATGCCTTGATAAAGCGGTGCCGGAACCAGCGCTTTCAACGAGGGCCCTTCGTTAATCAGCATGGCGTAGTTCCATGAATACTTGATCTGATCTTCGGTAATCGATGCCCCGCCCTGGATCGTCAGGCTGGAGGTGCCAGAAATGGCGGTCGCCAGCAGTTCAGACAGCATGGATTTGGCGGTGCCCGGCTCACCAACCAACATCAGGCCGCGGCCAGTCGCCAGCGTCACCAGCATCCGCTCAATCGAGGCCACGTCGGCGACAATTTTGCGCTCAATGCCCAACTTTTCGTCACCCAGAATAAAGCGCCGGGCGGCATTCAGGCTCAGTGCCCAGCCCGGCGGGCGCGGTTGGTTATCCAATTCAGCCAACAGGGCAAGTTGTTCTGCGTATTGAACTTCCGCTGGTGGCCGCTGCATTTTTTGTTGTTCAGACATAGGGATGGATTCTCTTGGTAGGCGGTACGATCCCGACATACGTCGGGATCAAGGCAAGCTTAGGCGCGCAGGGCTTCCATATCGCGGATCAGTTCGCTGATGACGATGTCATCCACAATAGTGAACGGTTTGCGTTCTTCGGTTCGCTGCCAGTAATACTGGCCGTCGTCGATCACCACCGTCTCCAGCGTCTGTTCAGGGTATTCATCGACCATGCCCACGATAATGCAGGGTTCAAAGGACAGGCTAAACCCTAACCGGCGATCGATGGGTTTGATAAAGTCCATGATCGCGCCGCCGTCCTGGGCATCGCCACGGCGCCAGCCTTTGTTAGCCAGCCCAAGAATACGACCAGTGGGGACTACGGCCCCTTTCCAGCGCAGCAGCTCACGGCTTTCCCGCTCTTGTTCGGTCAGGCTGTAAGTATCACGGCCTAACTGGACGAACGGTTGCAACAGCTCATAGTCGGCAAACAGCTGGCCGAAACCTGCCGCCTGGTGCTCAGGCAACTCCAACGCGTGCGGAATACCAATGCGCACGTTATCGCCCTGCGGCAAGGTGTATTCATCATCCTCTGCGGTGGTCAGGCTGCCGTCTTCGGCAACGCGGAAACAGTCCACCAATTTGCCGCCGTGTGTAGAATCATCGTCCATCAGATAGACGCCCCAAGCCAGGCGTTGCACCAAGTGACGAACCAGCGGATGGCGCACCAAGAACAGTTCGAACAGCTCAGGTGTCCAGCGGCGACGCTGGCACATGGCAATTTCCAGGCGCACCACTTGCTGGGCGGCCACGGTGCGGGCATCTTTTTTCAGCAGCTTGAAGATGTTCACCGCTTCATTGGCCAGTTCCTGATTGTCGGTCTTTTTCGGCTTCGGCAGGTCTTTCAGGCGGGTGCCATCCATATCGCGCACGAACGGTTTCAGGGTTTCATCGAAGCTGACGGTAAACTGGCGATCGCCAAAGTTCAGCCGCAGCGAGCCGTTTTCATCCAGCCCTAAATCCGGCGCTAAACGATCCTCCAATTCCTCAATGGTTAACTCGCGGGCTTCGGCAATGGCCGCAATCTTTTCCCGCGCCCGATCCTGCAAGCCTTTAAATTTGACCTTCTGCGCGATACCGTTCAGCAGCATCAGCGCCACGTCGGAACCAATCTGATTCAGCACTTCCAGGCCGTTAACCGCCCGCTGGTGCTGAGCCTCTCCCGGCCAGGCACGAATAAACGGCGTGAGCTTGCGTGCGGTGTCATCGGTACCAAACAGGCCGAGAGACATAAAGGCCCAGCCCTCTTTTGACGGCGCTGCAGCAAATAACCATGCCGAGAACATATCCCAGGCAAAGTCCGCCAGTGAGTCTGGATCGCAAGCCTGTTTTACCTGATTGATCCCTTCATACAGCCCCTCACTGACCGGGAAGCGCAGCATGGTTCCCAAGTGTTCCAGCGCGCTGTCCGGTAAGGCTTTTTTACTCGTTTTCAGTAACGGACGACGCCAGCCAGCGGGTTGATAAAAGTCAGGAGATTTGCTGATTTTACTCGGGAAGCGATCGAGCGGATCTTCATCCAACATAGCGCGCAGTGCGTCGGTTACCTCTGGATCGCCGTAAGCCTCACCGGTCTGCATAATCAACGCTTCGTGCCCCTGCGTGGCCAGCATCCGTAACGCCGAGGTAGCACAATCTTTGGCTTCCCCTTTTTTGCCTAATGCCGCAGGGATCAGGCCGATAGCGCTATGGTGCGGATATTTACACAGCCACTGTTGGGCTTCGCTACGCAGCGTTTTCAGCTTGAGGTAGGCACGGGCAATCAGCGGGGCCAATTCGCTGGCGCCCACGTGACCCCAGACATTGGTCAGTTCTGTTGGGCGAGAGCGCACCGCGTTGATCAGGCCAGGTAGCGCCGCTTCACCAAATTTGGCCACCATATACTCCTCACCGCTACATTGGTGAGTAGATAAACTGCTCCATAACGCCAGTGCCATCTCATCGGGCAACAGAGAGGTAAAGCGCATACTAAAGTTTGACCAACTGGTTTGTTCAAGCTGAGCCTTCCAGGCATCGATCAGGCCCTGGGTATCGCGGTTTCTGATGGCAATGGCTGCCGTTTCGTTCTGGCTCTTTCTGTTACCTGATTGATAAATCTGGAAACCCAGCTCATTGGCCAGCGTGTTCATATTTTTTGCGGCAGCCTGATAGCGTTTTTCTTCCCAGCCATTCAGCGCTAACCACCGTTTTTTCTCTTCATCGGTTAAATCGAGTACCGGTGCCAGCACCTGTGGCTCAAGTACCAGGACTGCCGCTTCGCGTTTTTTCTTTTTCTGTAGCCAAGGCGGGCTGACCAGCACCAGGGGTAAATCAGCTTCATCGGCTAATTCAACCGGACCAGATACGCGGGCAATCAAATCTTGCACCTGGGCTTGCGCGGCCCCGCTCATCCAGGGAAGCAACTGGGCCACTTGCTCAGGATTGGCCAGCAGCAGATTGCTTAAGCAAGCGCTCAGCATGCCGCTGTCTTTATTGTTAGAGGCCAACAGCTCGGCAAGCGCCGGGATCGATGCCAACGGCCAGCGGTGCGCGGCGTCGATAAACCGCGCCAGAAACGCTTTACCCTGGCCGGAAACCTGTGCCAGCGCGGTAATTGCTGCTGGCGTACCAATACAGGCCAGAGCATCACCGGTAAGGGTAATTTCCGGCTGGTAGGCCAGGATCGGTACCGCGTTAACGCCGCGCTCTGCAATCAGCGTAGCGATACTAAATTCACAGTTAAGGAATGCAGCATGACGATAGGTAGAACGGCTCATTACGCCTAAAGACTTCAGGACAGACTCGTCGGTGGCGACCAATTGTAGCCATGGCGTGACGTCACTATCCCCTTGTTGGAGCAACTCACCGGCTAACCGGTTCGCGATATCTGGGCGTTCAGGCAGTAACAAGGCAATCAACGGCTGGCGGCTAACATGCAGCTGCGGCAAGCCCGCGAGCAGTTTATCCACGCAAATCTGCCATTCGGCCTCATCGGCACAAGCCAGGAACTTACGGAAATGCAACTCAGCGCAGCTATAAGGGGACATCCACGAACCGCTTAGCGGCTCTGCGATATCTGTATTGAGGTAATAACTGTGCTTTTGCGCATCACTATCCCAGTTTGATTCAACACAGATCCCTTGCGCCAGTAATAGCACATCAATCGCGTACGGCAATCCCTTTCTGGCCACTAAAAAGTCGGTAATATCTGTCTTGTTATCGCCGTAATAACGGTTGCTACCGGCATTGCATGCCAGGGCAAACAACACCGCATCTGACTCAATGGTGCCGTCCATCTGCTGATCGGCCAACCGTTGCCAGCTTGCAACATAAGTCTGGCGCAACTCCGCAGACGAGGAGTCAAAGTCAGTCTGAAAATCGTCACTTTTATAGAGGTGGTTGCGAAGCTTGATCCAGCTCTGCTTATCGTTTAGCTCTGGCTTTTCGCCCGGATGGGCGCGGTTGGCCAATGCCTGAACGCTTAAATTCTTCGGTAAGGAAATCGGTTCACCATTGGCTAACCACGGTGGTGTTTCGCCCGCAGGTTTAGCGATGTCCGAAGAGGTCACGGATTGCGAGAGTATGGTGGCAGCAGAGACCGGAGGCGCACTTTCTGCTGGGGTATCGCTTATGGACTCAGCGCGGGGTTTTTCTGCTGGTTCGACCTTCGGTTTTGGCGCTGTGGCGCCAATCGTGGCGTTTTCATCAACGGCGATTTCAACGTAGCCTTTGCCGGTTTTTTCCTTCACCAGCTTGGTCATGGCAGCCGAGGCCTTGGCTTCGTTATCAAAACTCTTGGTCTGGCTTTGCCCTTGCGTACCAATCTTGCCCCAGCGCAGGTTTAAATCACTGTCCGACTGCTCGATTTGCCAAAATTTGTTTGATTTATCATCTTTGAATTCGAAATGACGCACCGCTGTCTCCCTGGGGATCAATTTTCCATAAAATAACGCGTGGGATTAAGTTATCAGATATTTAGGCTATGAATAGAGGGACCGCATGGAATTTGGGAAAAACGCCATGCGGTAAGATTGATGACAAAGCGATGCGCACACATGCTGCGCCCACGGCCCCTCTTAAAGATAACAGTGCAACTGTATCACCCGCTTAACCGTTGTTAATGCCTCACGCAATGGTCACTTCACCTTGGCCATCAGTGATTCACCGATGGCGTAAAACTGCCCGCCGGCAATATAGTGCAGGCTTCGCAGTGCTGGTTCGGCGGTGTCAAAATGCCAGTGGCCATCTTTAAATACCCGCGTATCGGACCAGGCACCGGTCACTTCGCCAATAAACAGATCGTGGGCCTGCTGATTATGGGGCTCCGGGATCAGCCGACACGCCAGCCAGGCGGAGCATCCGGCCACAAAAGGCAGTGGCCGATCGTCAAAACTGAACAACTCGACGCCACAGTTTGCCAGTTTGTCGGGTTCGGTATGCAGGCTGCGGTTACCGACCTCATAGGTCAGCTGTAGCTGAGCCGCAGTGGGTATCTGGATCACAAAGCACCCACTTTGCTCGATCAGCTCACGGGTTTTGGTCATCTTGTCCAGCACAACCGTCAGCTTCGGCGGCGAGAAGTCCAGCGCACAGGCCCAGGCGGCGGCCATCACGTCAATAACACCGTCGTGGCCTGCGGATACCAACACCGTTGGGCCGTGATTAAGCAGGCGATAGGCCTTTTCCAAGGCCACGGTGGCAATAGGTTGGTTCATCATTTCTCTCTTAAAGTTAGGCTGGGCCAGATACATCATCGTAGCGCGGCCGCGAACCATTGTGAAAGAGATGTCGGTGGCAGTCGCATCGGTGACAACGTCACTCTTGTGTGACAGGCTGCCCTCTGTGATAAAACTGACTCCACAGCGCCATCAACAACCCGAGCCCCGCTAAAATGGCGGCCACAAGATAGGTGAGTTGTAAACCTACCGCGCTCCCTAACCGTATATCGCTAGTTGCCGAAGCCAAGGCGAATATGCCCCCCATGGCGGAAGCCCCGATGATAAAGCCAAGGTTGCGCGCCAGATTTAACAGACCAGAAGCGACCCCACGCCGCTCGATGCCAACCTGTTTGATCACCGCCGTGTTGTTGGCCGCCTGGAATAAGGTATAGCCTGCGGTGATCAGGCAGATCGGCGAGATATAGCCCAAAACGCCCTGCGTAGGTGACACCATCGATAAGGTTAATGCTCCCAGGCAAACTCCAAGTAATCCCAGGCTAATCATCCGCGGTGCCCCGAAGCGGTCGACCAGATATCCCGATGGCACACCCGCCAATGCGGCGATCAGCGGCCCGGCGGACATTACCAAGCCAACCTGCTGTGGCGCTAACCCTAGCCCGTGTGCAAGATAAAACGGCCCTACCACGAAGGACGTCATGATCACCGCACTCACCAGCATATTAGTTAGCAGGCCGCTGCTCAGGATTGGCTGACGCAGTAGGGCCAGTTGGACCAGCGGGCTTGCCACTTTTCTCTCAACCCAGACGAACGTGCTGGCCGCAACGGCGGTTCCCAGCAGCAGCAGGCTATTGAGCGAGCCGAAATGGTCGTGCCCTAACGTCATGGCCAGCGAAAATAGCGCCAGCGTCAAACCGAGCAAGGCCATTCCAACGAAATCAAAGCTCCTCTGTTTTGTTACCTGCTGCGGATCGGTTTGCGGGAGATAGCGATAAACGCAAAATAGCGCAACGCCCCCCAGCGGCAGGTTGATCAGGAAAGTTGACTGCCAGCCGAACCCGGCAATCAAAACGCCACCCAGCGTAGGGCCAAGCGCGGTCCCCACTGCGGACAAGGTGCCAAGCAACCCCATAGCCCGTCCGACCTTATCCTTGCTGATGGTTTCACCAACTAGCGCCAAGGTGATGGCCATCATCACTGCTCCCCCTAACCCTTGCGCAACGCGGGCCGCAATCAGCCACCAGATGGTCGGAGCGACAGCACAACCCAGCGAGGCGAGCATAAACAGGCCCAGTCCGGCCAGTAACAACTTGCGACGGCTGATGATATCCCCCAACCGTCCAACGCCCACAATCAGCGTGGTGATCGCCAGCAGATAGGCGATCACCACCCACTGCACATCTTGAAACGAAGCGCCGAACACCTGCGCTAATGTGGGTAGGCTGACGTTGGTGATGCTGCTGCCTAGCGAGGAAAGCAGCGTTGGCAAGGCCAGGCTGATTAGCCCGCCACGCAGGGTTGTTAGGTCATTTGATGCTGCGGATTTCATGGTTGGCTGACTCCTGAATTAACTTGTCAGTCAGCCTAAGGCAAACCATGACATGGCGGAAGACGCAGGGTATGCAGTTTATAAGTGCACCAAACGCCATAGCTGAGAATCGGGCGCAGCATGCAGCGCCCCTACGGTCGGACATGTAATACCTGTGAGCATTCTCACAACTCCGTGACAAAGCCGGGGGCGAGCAAAAAATAGGAACTGTATAAACAACCGCTGGCAAGCCACTCTTGGCGCTCTCGGTATACTCAAGGCGAATCAACCTGAGTGAGTAAGTAAAATGAAAACAACAGAAATCGTCTCAGACAGTTATGTGAAGGTCGGCGTACGGGAAAAGATGGGCTATGGCTTCGGCGATCTGGCCTCCAACCTATCGTTTGGCTTTGTCTCCCTGTTCTTACTGTTTTTTTATACCAATATTTACGGCATCAGCGCGGTACAGGCGAGCCTGATCTTTGTGATCGCCCGTGTACTGGATGCGATTTTTAATATTTTTGTCGGTTACTTTATTGATAAAACCCAAACCCGGCACGGCAAGCTGCGCCCTTACCTGCTGTACGGCGCGGTGCCCTTGGGGATCTTGACGGTCCTGTGTTTCAGCACCTTTGACAGTGACTATAAATTTTATTACGCGCTGATCACCTACACCCTCTATTGCCTGGCCTACACGGCGGTCAACACGCCCTATTCGGCCATGACCAATATGCTGACTCAGCACGAAGGCTCGCGGGCTTCGCTGTCGGTTTACCGCTTTGTGTTGGCCATCGTGGGTTACTTGATTGTCTCGACCACTGCCGACATGCTGATTTCACAGTTTACCGATCAGAAGATGGGCTATGTGTTTGCCGTCAGCTGCTTTAGCCTGTTGGCCACCTTTTTCTTCCTGGCCTGCTTTGGCATGACCAAAGAGCGGGTGAAAAGCCTGCCAGATCAACAGGCTCCCACGCTTAAAGAGATGATCACCGCCGTTTCCGGCAACCTGCCGTTAATCCATCTTTCCCTGTTCACGGTGTTTTTCTATATCGCCTATACGGTATGGATGGCCATTGCGATCTACTTCATCAAATACACCCTGGGGGATGAAAGCTTTACCGCCAAATTCTTCATCATCCAATCTGCGGCCTATGTGGTGGGGACGGTGATTTCAGAAAAAATCATCAGCCTGATGGGCAAAAAGAAAATGGTCCAGTTGGGGCTGCTGATCGGGATTGTCGGCTTGCTGTTCCAATACTTCCTGGCAGGAGATAACGCCTACCTGATTATGACCGGCGTGTGCCTGTACAGCATTACTCTGGGGATGGGCTTTGTCGCGATGTGGTCGATGATTGCCGATACCGTGGAGTACGCCGAATGGAAACACGGCGTACGTACCGAAGGGGCAATTTATGGCTTCTTTAATTTCATCACCAAAATTGCCATGGCGATTGGCGGCGGTTGTGCTGGCTTGATGCTCGATTACTTTGACTATTCGTCCGAGCATATCAGCGCCAACGCGCTCAACGGCATCAATATGATGATGACGCTGTTCCCCGGCCTGATGTTTGCCCTGGGTATGCTGTTTATCTTCTTCTACCAGTTGGATGAGCACACCTACCGAAATATCATCAAAGACATTGAATTGCGCAAAGCTAGCGCGCAGTAACCAGCAGGTATCCCTATGAAAAAAGATTTCCACGCCATCATTGCCGCCATGACTGCCGAAGAGAAAGTGGCGCTGCTCAGCGGTAGCGGTTTGTGGCGCACAGCCAGTTTCCCGCAGCATGGCATTAGCGACATTGTGATGACGGATGGCACCTACGGCGTCCGTTACAGCACCAGCCAGATCGAACAAGGGGAAAATTGGCATATTAGCGATTTTCTCGCCGTGATTGGGCAAAGCGCAGGCGAGGTAGAGCAGGAAGAACAAAAAGGTGGCTCTGAGGCGCTGTTCAGCAAATCCAAACCGGCTACCTGCTTCCCGAATGGTTCTACTCTGGCCTGTAGCTGGGACGTGGACCTGGTGTACCAAATGGGCGAGGCGTTGGCCAAAGAGTGCCAGGAGATGGGCGTCGGTATTTTGCTTGGCCCGGGTATCAATATTCGCCGCACGCCTTTGGCAGGCCGTGGCTATGAATATTACTCGGAAGATCCGGTGGTCAGCGGTGACGTGGCCGCAGCCCTGATCAACGGGCTGCAGGACGGTGGCGTGGGTGCCAGCCTGAAGCACTTTGCCGCCAACAACTCGGAATATCGCCGCACCGAGATGGATTCGGTGGTGGAAGAACGGGCGCTGCGGGAGATTTACCTCTCGGGATTCAAGCGGGCAATCGACAAATCCAACCCCTGGACGGTGATGTCGTCCTATAACCGGCTCAATGGCGTGCAAACCTCGCAACATCACTGGCTGCTAACCGAGGTGCTGCGCAATGAGTGGCGTTATGATGGGCTGGTGATGTCCGACTGGTACGGCATCAAAGACCGGCCCGCTTCTTTGCTGGCGGGTAACGATTTGGCCATGCCGGAAACCCAGCGTGATAAACAGGAGCTGTTGCAAGCGATCGAACGCGGAGAGATCCCTACAGAGATTCTCGATACAGCCTGCTTGCGGATGTTAACCCTGCTCGACAAGGTGCAGCGCCACCGCAAGCCGGGCACCAAGGCCGATTACCCGCAACATCATCGCTTGGCACAACAGTTGGCTGTCGAATCGATGGTGTTATTGAAAAACGAAGGGAATATCCTGCCGCTGCAAGCCGGCAAGAAAACCACCATCGCCGTATTGGGTAAACCGGCGCAGGAGCCGGTGATCCAGGGCTCGGGCTGTGCTACCACCGTGCCTTACATGCTCGATCGTCCGCTGGATGAAATTTTCGAGGTGGCTGGTAACGACTTCCAGATCGATTATGCCATCGGCACACCCGATGATAATCACGTCGACCCGCAAGCGCAGGCACATGCGGTTGAGCTAGCCAGCAAGGCGGACGTTGCCGTGGTGTTCGTCAGCACTGCCATTGGCGAAGATGGCGAAAACGGCGATCGCCGGGATCTGAATATCTTGCCTAGCCATGAAGCGCTGATCCGTGCGGTAGCCAAACGGCAGCCTAATGTGGTGGTCGTGTTGGCTAACAGCGATGCGGTGGTGATGCCTTGGCTATCAGACTGCAAAGCCCTGCTGGAGACCTTCTTTGCGGGCCAGGGCATGGGCCGTGCGGTGGCGGATATTCTATTTGGCCGGGCCAACCCCTGTGGCAAGCTGACGGTTACGGTGCCTAACACTCTGGAAGAAACTCCGGCCTGGCTCGATTACCCAGGTGAAAACCTGCGCCATCACTACAGCGAAGGGCTGTATGTCGGATATCGCTACTACGACCGACGTAAGCTGACGCCGCAGTTCCCATTCGGTTTTGGCCTGAGCTATAGCCAGTTTAGCTATGCCAAGCTGGCGACTTCGGTCACGGAACTTGAGGAGGGGCAGCCCTTAACCGTCAGCGTTGAGGTGACCAACCGTGGCGATCGGGCCGGTAAAGAGATCGTACAGCTTTACCTGACTGCACCGCAGGGAGATCTGGCACGTGAAGTCCTGGCGTTGAAAGCCTTTGCCAAAGTGCACCTTGAGGCGGGTGAAAGCAAAATGGTGACTATGACGCTCGAATGGCCGGACTTTGCCTGTTTCCATCCAGGCATGGCCGCTTGGGTGGTCGATCCTGGCGAGTACCAGCTTCACGTAGCGCGTTCTTCGCGGGATATTGCACTGAGCACGGTGGTCAAGCTGTGCGCCAAGCCCTATTATTTACCGCTAAAGGTGGATAATTCGTTGCAACAGCTGATCGCTACCCCGCCGGCTTTTGACCGCGTGGTGAAGTTATTGGTCAGCAAAAACGGCATGCCGGAGGCGCTGATGCGCGAAAAGCTCATCGCGATTGCTCCGGATCTGTTCTGCGGCCTGTTTATCGCCCTGACGGAGTTCCTGGCTATTGCTATTACTCAGCAGGAGTTGGAGGCTGTATTAGCGGAGCCTGCTGGGAGCCATTGAGCCGCCAGTCCCTCACCCCAACCCTCTCCCACAGGGAGAGGGAGCTGGTACGGTGATGTAATTTGGTTAAGAGCGATAGGTATGAGGTGTTGGTTCGATGCAAAGGTTGAACACAGGGATCACACGGTGGCACGGGCTGTCCCCTCTCCTTGGGGAGAGGGTTAGGGTGAGGGAGAAAGATCCCACCCCCGTATTTTCATCACCAGCCTCTGGGGATAAATAAGCCGATGTTTCCTTTCTCTGTCACCCGGCAACCCAAGCCGCAATCCCATCCGCAGGCGCAAGCAGCGATCCATGAGGGCAGCGGCTATGAACTGATCTCGTTTGACGCCGAAAAGCTCAACGTTTTCGCCGCCGAGGTTTACTACTGCGAACCCCATTGGCACTCTGCCCCTGAGCTGATCTGCATCTTGTCCGGCGAGTTTTCCGTGACCCTAGGCCATGCCACCTCGGTAGCCAGTGCGGGCAGCATGTTGTATATCAACCCGGATGAAATTCATTCTCTTGAAGCTCGCGCCCCAAACAGCCAACTGCTGACCATCCAGTTTTCCCCCCATCTGTTTGATGAAACCCATCCGGCCCCGCTGATATTTAATCAGGGCGACCGCGCAACAGAGCGGCAAATTAGCAATGCCGTGATCGCCCTGCTCGATAACCTGGTCACCGCACCCCCCTCGTTTACCCGCATTGCCCTGGTTTATCATCTGTTGGGCACGCTTGCCGCCGCAGCGCCAAACCAGGCAGATCAACAGCAGGTTGGCGTCAGGAAAAAAGACCAACAGTTGGTCAAATACGGTATTGAGTTTATCAACCAGCATTTTGACGATGAGCTCAACCTGGCCACCATTGCCGAGCACGCTGGCGTCAGCTACCACCACTTTTCCCGTATCTTCAAAAAGATCAGCGGCTACAATTTTAAAGAATATCTGACCATGATCAGAATTAATAAGGCCAAACTGCTGCTGAAAGACACCAATATCCCGATCACCGACATCAGCTACACCTGCGGTTTCAGCGGCCATAAACAGCTGATTTTTGCCTTTAACAAATATTGCCGCATGACGCCAACCGAGTTCCGAAAAAGCTACCTTACCGCCATCAATTCGGCGGCAGAGCTGCAGATCATGACCGATTTCCGCTGCCTGCCACTGGATCGGCAGATCGTTGCACGTTTACAAAGCTTCAACGCTGACCCGCAATAATTAAAATAATCATTGCCCTATGCCGCCCATGGCTATACTTACCGCAGTAGCTACCGCAGGTATCGCCGTTGCCTGAACTCTCCTGTCTTAACTGTCTGTGGAGCCGTGCCCATGAGCAAATCAGCTAAAACTCCCCGCCCTGTTAAAGCCCCAAGCTATCTGGATGCTCTACTGCCGATAGTGACGTTGATTTTGCTGGTCGGATCTTCCGTTGCTCTGTTTGGACTTGAAGCCGTCAACGGTCCTTTGCAGGTGGCCATCATCCTAAGCACCATGATCACCGCTATGGTCATCCTGAAGAATGGCCATAGCTGGGAGGAGGTTTCCGAGTCTGGCCGCAAAGGCATTGCCACCATCTCGGGGGCCATTTTTATCCTGTTTTCCGTTGGGGCGCTGATTGGCACCTGGAACATGTCCGGCACCATTCCTACCATGGTGTATTACGGCATTATCATGATCACCCCCAACTGGTTCTACCCGATAGCCTTTTTGGTCTGCGTTGGCGTCTCTTTAAGTATTGGCAGCTCCTGGACCACGGCGGGCACCTTGGGAGTCGGGTTGGTTGGGCTGGCCAATATGCTGGGGATATCACCAGAAATTACTGCTGGTGCCGTAATTTCCGGGGCTTACGTGGGTGACAAGATCTCGCCGCTGTCTGAAAGTACCGTATTGGCCGCTCAACTCAACGGCGTCGAATTGTATAAACATATTCGCGCCCAGCTTTGGACCACCATTCCGGCGGCGGTCATTGCCCTGATCGGTTTTATTCTGTTAGGGCTAAATCAGCACAGTGCCTTTGATGCCACCATCACCAACAACGAACTGACCCGTTTTAACGAACTATTCCACATCACCCCGTGGAACCTGTTGCCGCTGGTTTTCCTGTTGGCATTATCGGTAGCCAAGGTGCCCGCCCCGTTAGCCATCATGTGCTCGGCCTTGATGGCGGGGATCATGACGTCCTTTATGCAACCGCAGGTGATCGAACGCTTTATTGTCGAACCCGGTCTTGCCAGCCCGCTGTTGGCCATCAAGGCGGCCTGGCTGGCGATGGCGACCGGCTTCCAGGAGAACTCAGGTATAGAACAGATTGATGCCCTGCTGTCACGCGGCGGTATGGACAGCATGTTGTTTACGATCTGGCTGATTATCGGCGCGGTGACGTTTGGTATTATGGTGGATGACTTCGGCCTGCTGAACAAACTGGTTACGCCGCTGCTGCTGCGGGCCAAAACCGTGGGCAAGCTGTTTACCTCGGTGGTTGCTACCGCGATTGGGCTGAATATTGCCGCGGGCGATCAGTATATTGCGCTGCTGCTACCTACCCGGCTGTACCGTGCCGAATTTGCCAAGCGGGGGCTGGCGCCTGAGAACCTGTCGCGCATCGTTTCGGATGCCGGGATTGTCACCTCACCGCTGATCCCCTGGAACTCCTGCGGCGCTTATATGGCTGCGGTACTGGGTGTCTCGACCATGGCCTACATGCCGTTTGCCATCTTTAATATTGCCGCACCGCTGATCACTCTGGCACTAGGCATCACCGGCTTTAATATTCGCCATATCCCGGTGGCTGCCCCGTCAGAAGGAGATAATCCGAGCCGTAAAGCGGTTGAGTAACAACAACCGTGAAACTAATACCGAGGCCACAAAAACCAGGACCAGTAAGGTAAATTTAAGCGTGGCGTCATTAAAGTCATACAGCGTAGTAATGAAATAGAACACGCTGTAGTGAACGATATAGACGCCCACCATCGCTGGGCTGATAAACTCCACGACGCGGGTAAGCAATCGGCTCTTGATGGCGATATTATCAAACAGGATAAACAGCGCCAGGCTCATGCCCAACAGGTGCAAGTGCTCCAATACAAACCAGCCGGCGACGCTGATCTGGGTATGGGTTGATAGGTAAAGTTCGTAGAAATACATGGAGATACCGATGGGGATCACCAGCAGCCTGGCGGCCCACTGCACGCTGGGTTTTTTGGTGAACCTGCGACCCGGTGCTTCCCCCAGCACATGGCCAATAATGTAGTAGCCGCCCCAGACCCAAATAAACGAATAACTGGAGATAAACAGCGGGTCATCTTGGGTATCCAACGGGCTGAAAATGTCCAACAGGGCAATAACGGCAACCAGCCCGGCAAACACGGCCGCAGTGATTTTCAAATGTTTAATACCCTTAAGGATGATGGGGTAAATTAAATAGATGATCCCCATATTGAGTAATATGCCATTTTGTAGAATATATCCCTGATGAATGTATTGGGTTTTGATCAAGGATGAAACAATGTTCCAGAAAATCATGATCAGGATAATGGATTTTATTTTCACCATGATTTCTTGCCTGGTGAGTTTCTCCACCTCATCCATATAACCGATAATGATAAAAAACAACGGTTTGGCGATAATAGATACAAAGTACAATATGCCCATGGTATTCGCATGGAGGAAACACTCGAAGGCACACATTTGGCTGGTCGAGAAGAAGGTGACGGCGGCAAAACAACTTAAACTCTTTAATGCCTGCTGGCTGACATTGTTGATCATGGTTTTCCATCCATCACCGGGTTGACGTGACACACCCTACTGTTTTTTATAAAAATAATCTTAGTACATTAACACTCACTGCACAACGCGCATCTTTAACCATGATCCGAATGACTACTCATATCATAGGAGTTTTCCTAGAATCCGATAGACAGGTTTTGATATATTAACTATTTTTATACAACCTGCATTTTTATGCTTGAAACACATTGAGCCCCCAAGCCAGTAACAACCCGTTACTTTTTATTATGTTATTGATTTTATTTAAAAAAATGACAAATATAATTATATCTGCAAGTTACAACCCGCCAAAATAAAGCATTATCATCAATTTCATTAGCTTTAAAGGATTGTTAATCAAGAATATTCTCATGATTGGTTTTTTATTCCGTCAGGCGACGGCGTTTCACCTGCAATCGGAATCAACAGTGCTGATGTTGAAGAAAAAAGTTATTTGCGACAGGAAAATTTGCCGGTTATGACTATGATTTAATCGTAAGTCGGTTGGTAACGTTATCCTTTAATTACGCAATACTTTATTTGACTTGGTGTCAGTAAGGAAAACCATGACGAGCTCATCAACGAATAAACTGTCCCTATGGTCACTCACCGCACTGGTAGTGGGCTCCATGATAGGGGCCGGTATATTTTCTTTACCGGCTACCTTTGGACGCGCTACGGGAGGGTTTGGTGCCATTATCGCCTGGTGTATTGCGGGCGGCGGGATGTTAATGCTGGCCTTTGTGTTTCAAACGCTGGCGCAACGTAAACCCGATCTCGATTCCGGCGTGTTTATCTATGCCAAAGCCGGATTCGGTGATTATCTAGGATTTGCCTCTGCACTTGGCTTCTGGGCCGGGACCTGTATTGGTAACGTCTCTTACTTTGTGCTGATCAAATCTACCCTGGGGGCCTTCTTTCCGATATTTGGCGACGGCAATACTATTCCCGCGGTGTTGTTTGCCTCGGTCATTCTTTGGGGATTCCACATTCTGGTACTGCGCGGGGTTAAAAGCGCTGCGGCGATCAACACCATTGCCACCATCGCCAAAATCCTGCCGATCCTCATCTTTATCATTGTGCTGATCTTTGCCTTCAAAAGTGACGTGTTTGCACTCAACTTCTGGGGAACACCAGAGACCGCAGCCTCTGCAGCCTCTTTGGCAAGCGTGGGCGATCTCTCTCACCTTAACGACTACGGCTATGTAGGTCATGCCGCCGCCGCCATCGTCCCGACCGCGGAACCCGAATCCCTGTTCAGCCAGGTGCGCAGCACCATGTTGGTAACGGTATTCGTCTTCCTGGGGATTGAAGGTGCCAGCGTCTATTCCCGCTATGCCAAAGAACGCAGCCACGTGGGGATTGCCACGGTGTTGGGGTTCATCGGGGTGCTGTGCCTGTTGGTGCTGATCACCATGCTGTCTTACGGCGTGCTGCTCCGTCCCGATCTGGCGGCGTTGCGCCAACCTTCGATGGCGGGCGTGTTGGAAGCTATCGTTGGGCGCTGGGGGGCGATCTTCATCAGCGTGGGCCTGATTGTTTCGGTACTGGGCGCTTATCTCTCCTGGTCTTTGCTGGCGGCAGAAGTGCTGTTTTCCGCCGCGAAAAGCAAGAGTATGCCGAAAGTGTTCGCTACCGAAAACAGCAATGCGGTGCCCTCTTCTGCCGTCTGGCTGACCAACATCACCATTCAAGTGTTCTTAATCCTGACGCTGTTTAGTGATTACGCCTTCCAACTGGCGCTCGAACTGACCAGTTCCCTGACGCTGATCCCGTACCTGTTGGTGGGTGCCTATGGGCTGAAGCTGGCCATGACCGGCGAAACCTACGAAACCGACAAACGCGATCATAAAAAGGATCTGATCTTCGCGCTGATCGCCACCTTCTACGCACTGCTGATGCTGTACGCCGGTGGTATGAAGTATCTGCTGCTCTCCGCCATCATCTATGGCCCAGGCACGCTGCTATACATTATGGCCAAACGTGAACAGCACGCAAAAGTGTTCACCCCGGCCGAGATGGGGCTCTTTGTAATCGTTATGGTCGCCGCCGTTGCTGCAATCTACAGCATTGCCACTGGCGTTATCACAATCTGATCGAGGCAAGTCATTATGTCGACTAAAAAAAAGACGCAGTCCAAGTTTGGTGTTCATTCAGAAGTAGGGAAATTACATAAAGTCATGGTCTGCGCCCCTGGCAAGGCGCATAACCGGCTAACGCCGAGTAATTGTGATGAGCTGTTGTTTGATGACGTGCTGTGGGTTGAGCGCGCCAAGCGTGACCATTTTGACTTCATGACCAAGATGCGTGAACACGGCGTGGACGTGGTGGAAATGCACAACCTGCTGGCTGAAACCCTGGCGCTGCCCGAAGCCAGAAAGTGGATCCTGGATCAGCAGATTGTGCCTAATGAAGTGTCACTGGGGATCTTGAATGAAACCCGCAGCTTCCTTGATGGCCTGGCACCACGGGCGTTGGCGGAGGTGCTGATCGGTGGCCTTTCCACTACCGAGCTGGCCAAAGAAGGCTATGCCGACCACGAAGAGCTGAAACTGATCCGCGAAGCGGTAGGCATTACCGAATACCTGCTGCCACCGCTGCCGAATACCTTATATACCCGTGATACCACCTGCTGGATCTACGGCGGCGTGACCTTGAACCCGCTGTATTGGCCTGCCCGTCACGAAGAAACCATTCTGACCACGGCGATCTACAAGTTCCACCCAGACTTTGGCGAAGCCAATGTTAACGTCTGGTGGGGGGACCCAACGGTGCACCACGGTACCGCCACGCTCGAAGGTGGGGACGTGATGCCGATCGGCAACAAAACGGTGCTGATTGGGATGAGTGAGCGTACTTCGCATCAGGCGATCACCCAGCTGGCCGCCGCGCTGTTTGCCAACAAACATTCCGGCGTTGAACGGGTGATGATTGCCGCCATGCCGAAACTGCGTGCCGCCATGCACCTGGATACGGTCTTTACCTTCTGCGACCGCGATGTAGTGACGCTCTACCCGGCTATCGTCAATCAGATCAAAACCTTCTCGCTGCGCCCGGATTCTGGCCCAACCGGCATGAAGCTGAGCCGCGATAAAGGCACCTTTGTTGAAGCCATTGCCGGAGCACTGAACCTGAAAAAACTGCGGGTGGTGGAAACCGAAGGCAACGACTACGACACCGAACGCCAACAGTGGGACAGCGGCAACAACATGGTGGCGCTCTCTCCTGGGGTGGTGCTGGCTTACGACCGTAATACCAAAACCAATACCCAACTGCGTAAAGAAGGGGTTGAGGTGATTGAGATTGTCGGTAGTGAGCTGGGCCGTGGCCGTGGCGGCGGCCACTGTATGACCTGCCCGATTATCCGCGATGCCATTGATTACTAATCGCCAGGCGTGATCGGAAAAGGCCGGATTTTCCGGCCTTTTTTATGCTGAAAAAATCACTGCGCATCTACGCGATGAATATCCCCGATTCAAAGTCCTGCGGTGACAATTTTAGCAGCCGCAGCCAACACGTCTTTGCGGGCTTCGGCATTCTGCTGTGGCTGCGTGAAATAGGTCACCAACACCAACGGTGCGTGGTTAGCTGGCCAAATCACGGCGATATCGTTAGTGGTACCGTAATCACCGCTGCCGGTTTTATCACCGACCACCCACGTGGTTGGCAGACCTGCGCGAATGCTGGCTCCGCCGGTAGTATTCCCCTTCATCCATTCAACCAGTTGAGCACGCTGTGGTTCACCCAGCGCTTTGCCCAAGGTCAGGTTTTGCAGGCTTTTTGCCATCGCCTGCGGCGAGGTGGTGTCACGCTTATCACCCGGGATGGCGGTATTTAAAGTGGGTTCGGTACGATCGAGACGGAAGGTTTTATCGCCGATAGTACGCGCAAATTCTGTCACTTTTGCCGGGCCGCCAAGATGCTCAAGGATCTTGTTCATCGCCGTGTTGTCACTGTACTGGATAGTGGCGGCGCTGAACTCGGCCAGGGTCATCCCGGTATCCAGATGTTTTTCGGCGATCGGGTTGTAGTTGACCAGATCGGATTGTTTGATCTCCATCCGCTTAGCCAAAAGATTTTTATCCGTCTCGCTCTGTTTTAACAACGCCGACACTGCCATCACCTTGCTGGTGCTGCACATGGGAAAACGTTCATCCCCACGATACAGGATCTGCGAATTATCGGCGGTATCGATCAGCGCCACGCCCAGGCGGCCACCGGAGTTTTTCTCCAGTTCAGACAGTTGCTGCTGAATATTGGCCTTGGCATTAGCGGGTTGCGCCCATAACGGTGCGCTACCGAACAGCAACGGCATAACCGTAGCGACCATCAGGGTGGTTTGACGTAATGTATTTCTAACCATGTTTTGCCTCACATAAAATGGATTAACGCAGCGGAGTTCTTTTCAGATGGCGGGAAATATCCTCTGTTAGGCCGTTATTGACAAGCGACAAGAATTTTCTCTAGCATAAAGAAAATCTTTTGGATAATACCCATGCGCTCTAATCTTCCCCTGAATGCCCTACGTGCTTTTGAGGCCTCTGCCAGACATTTGAGTTTCACACGGGCAGCGCTGGAGCTCTATGTTACCCAGGCCGCCGTTAGCCAACAGGTGCGGCTGCTTGAAGAACGCCTGGGCATGGTGCTGTTTAAACGCTTACCCCGTGGTTTAGAAATGACGGAGGAATCACGGGCGCTGTTTGCCGTGTTAACCGACGCCTTTGGTCATATTGAAAAAGCCTTCCGGCAGTTTGAAGGGGGACAATTCCAGGAGGTGCTCACCGTGGCCGCCGTCGGCACCTTTGCCGTGGGCTGGCTGTTGCCGCGTCTTGATCGGTTCAGGCAAGAGCATCCTTTTGTCGAACTGCGGTTGCGCACCAACAATAACGTCGTCAATCTGGCCGCCGAAGGGCTGGATTTCGCCATCCGTTTTGGTACCGGTTTGTGGCCATCAACCCATAACGAAATGCTGTTTGATGCTCCGTTGACCGTGTTGTGTACCCCCGCTACGGCTAAGCGGATCGTTACCCCTGCCGATCTGCTGCAGGAGGATTTGCTGCGTTCTTACCGTGCTGAAGAGTGGGAAAACTGGTTTGCCGCCGCTGGCCTGCAGGCGGTGAGAGTGAATGGCGCCATCTTTGATTCATCCCGTCTGATGATCGAGAGCGCCATCCATTCCGGTGGTGTGGCGTTAGCCCCAGCGAAAATGTTTGCCCGGGAGCTCGCCACCGCACAGTTGGTGCGCCCTTTTGCTACCGAAATCAACATGGGCAGTTATTGGTTAACCCATTTAAAATCGAAGGCAATGACCCCGGCGATGGAAATATTTAGCGAATGGTTACTGAAGGAAGCGGCAGAAGATAATACGTAGGGGCGCAGCATGGCTGCGCCCCTCGAGTTTCCAGACTTATTGCAGCTCCTCACGGATCCGTTTGGCCGCGCTTTGCAACAGCTTATAGGCCTCATAGCGGTTAGCGTGCAACGGGTGGAAATCCGCATTCGGTTGATATTGGCTATCCAACTCGGAAAACTGCGCCATCGCCTGCTCCACCGAGGCGGCAACCTTCCCCGCCACAGCACCCAGGATAGCCGACCCCAGCAATACCGGTTCTTCTGCCTTGGTTGTCAGCACGGCGCAACCACAGCTATCCGCCAGCAACTGCCGCACCAACGGATGACGGCCAGCCCCGCCGCTGATCACGATCTGCTCAACGATGACGCCCATCTGAGACTGGGCATCGAGGATTTGCCTGAGTCCATAGCCAATCCCGCAAATGCCAGCAACATACAGGGCCACCAGATTATCGAGATTGCTTTCCATACCCAACCCGGCAACCACAGCACGGGAATGGGGATCGGCAAAGGGGGCGCGGTTGCCAAGGAACTCGGGAACCACATGCAGGCCATTGGCGAGTTTTGCCGCTTCCGACGCAGAAACCATTTTGGTCAGCGCCAAATCGGCCAGCAAGGTTGGCAGTGAAATCCCCAATGCCTTAGCCTGCTCCGTTGCCTCTGGTGCCGCGGGGTGGAACGAAACCAACTGCTTGATCGCCGCCCCCGCCGCGCTCTGCCCACCTTCATTCAACCAATATCCCGGCACCATTGCAGAGTAATATGGCCCCCAAACGCCTGGAACAAAGGCCGGGTTTTGCGTGGTGGTCATCGTGCAGGACGACGTGCCAAACACGTAAGCCAGGTTATTGGTGACGCCACCGCCGACACCGACGGTACCAATCCCGCCAGCATGGGCATCAATCAAGCCCACGGCGACGGGCGTCCCCGCTACTAATCCCATTTCTTTGGCGGCATCTGTCGTCAAGCCTTCGCCACAAGGCGTACCGGGCTCTTGGATGCGATCCCCAATGCGGAGGAACGCTTCGTCTGCCAACTCTTCAAGGCCGATGGTACGGAAATAGTCCGGATCCCAACGTTTCTCATGGGCCAGATAGGTCCATTTGCAGGTCACCGTACAGACGGAGCGAGCCAAGTCCCCAGTGGCACGCCAGGTCAGGAAATCGGCCAGATCGAAGAACTGCCAGGCGCTATCGTAGACCGTACGACGGTTCTCCTTCAGCCAAAGCAGCTTGGGCGTTTCCATTTCTGGGGAGATTTTACCGCCAACGTAGTTGAGCACCGGATGTCCGGTGGCGTTGATCCGCTCGGCCTGCTCCGTGGCCCGATGGTCCATCCACACAATAATGTTGCGGTCGGGATCTTCAGATGGCCCTACTGCCAGGGGGTTGCCGTCTGCATCGAGTACCACCAGGGAACAGGTGGCATCAAAGCCGATGCCTGCCACATTGTCTGGGGCAATACCGGATGCGGCAACCGCCTGCTTGATGCTGGCACACACCGCTTGCCATATCTCACGGCTGGATTGTTCAACATAATTTTCCGGACCGCGGAACAGGGTGATCTCTTGGCTGGCATGCGCCAACATGGTACCCGAGAGATCAAAAACCCCTGCCCGTGCGCTGCCTGAACCCACATCGACACCAATAACGACCTGCTGTTGATTGTTCATCATTTTCACCTATCAGAGATCGACGCTATTTGGCAGGATCACCAGATCACGTACGGTGACATGCTTCGAGCGCGTTACCATAAACAATACCGCTTCGGCCACTTCCCTTGGCTGCATCAGGCTGCCGTTGGCCAGAGCCTCTTCCATCTTGGCTTTTGGCCAATCGTCCAACAGCGCGGTAACCACCGGCCCCGGCAACACGGCGCCAACCCGGACACCATATTGGGCCACCTGTCGGCGTGTGGAGTGCACAAATGCCTGAACGGCAAATTTTGAGGCGGTATAAATCGGTTCCCAGATCACCGGGACGACCCCGGCAATCGAACTGGTAAACAGAATATCGCCAGACTTTTGCTCGATCAGATGCGGCAGCACTGCCTGCACAGAACGGAACGCGGCGTTAATATTGAGATAAAGCACGCGATCCCAAACGTCCGGATCCCCTTCTGCCACCGGGCCGCCAATATAGGCGCCGGCATTGGCGTGAAAAATATCGAGTCGCCCGGCCGCCGCTAAAATACCGGGCAGCATGCCGGAAACCTGCTGCGGGTTGAGCAAATCGATGACCAGTGGACACGCGTTTTCGCCAAGTTCATCGGTCAGGCGTTGCAGCTTTTCCTGGTCACGGTCGATCAGCACCACTTTAGCCCCGGCCTGCAGGAAAATACGCGCGCACTCCAGGCCAATACCCGAGGCCGCGCCGGTGATCGCCGCGACCTTACCTTTGAGGGAGAAATTCAATTGGGTGAAATCTGTCATGGTTGGGTTCCTTTATTAAACAAGAGATTAAATCGTCACGACGAAGTAACCGCGTGTTAATTCATCGCGTTAAGAATTTGGCTGTCAATATTGCCCCTCACCCTAACCCTCTCCCAAAGGGAGAGGGAACCGAGCGTGCCACGGATTAGCTATCGAGCCTAACTTCAGCACCGAATTCGCAAGGGCTAAAACGTACCCCTTTTCCTGACCCAGCCTGATATTTGCAAGGGTTGGAAACGCACTTCCGCACCTGACCTCAACGCCGTGCCAGCCCCCTCTCCCTGTGGGAGAGGGTTGGGGTGAGGGGACGTTTACGCACCCTGTCACACCCTTTGCTTACAGCGCTCAATCGATTGAGCATAATTGCTACTTTTTATTTTTACTGTCAAGATATAGAAAATTGGGGAGCGAAATTTGTGACTGGGTTCAAAGCAAAAAAAACGACGATTTACGATCTGGCCGAACTGGCCGGAGCCTCCTCAAGTGCGGTCAGCGCCGTGCTCAATGGCAGTTGGAAAAAGCGCCGCATTGGCGCCCAACTGGCAGATAAAATCCTGCGCCTGGCCGAAGAACAAGGCTATACCGTCAATCAGCAGGCCAGCCTGCTGCGCCGCCGCAAATCAACCATGATCGGCATGATCGTCCCCAAGTATGACAACCGTTATTTCGGTTCGATCGTCGAGCTATTCGAATCGATGGCCCGTGAACGCGGCCTGTTCCCGGTGATTACCTGCACCAGCCGCGATCCTGAACTGGAAATCGAAGCGGCGCGCACCATGCTTTCCTATCAGGTTGACTGGATCATCTCCACCGGTGCCACCGCCCCCGACAATATCACCGAGATCTGCGCTGCTTCCGGTATTTCAACGCTGAATCTCGATCTGCCAGGCACCCTCGCCCCTTCGGTGATCACCGATAACTATGCCGGGGCTAAAGAGCTGACGTTACGAATTCTGGCCAACTGTGAAAAACGGCTGGGCTACCTCAAGCCACTGATCTTTGTTGGCGGGCGCGGGGTTGACCATAACACCACGGAACGCCTGCGCGGCTTCAGAGATGCCCACCGGCAGTTAGGCGTTGAGGTCATCGAAGAGAACCTGTTGGCCTGCGGCTATTCCCCAGACAAGGCCGAACTGGCGATGAAGACCTTTATGGCTCAAGGCGGCGATCTGCAAACCGGGCTATTCGTCAACTCGACGATCTCGCTCGAAGGCGTGATGCGCTGGTTGGTGGCGTCTGGCTATCGCGGTGATAAGCAGCCAGTGATGGGCTGCTTTGACTGGGACCCTTTCGTACTGCTGTTAGGCCATGACATCGTGATGGTGAAGCAGGACGTCAACAAGATGTTGCAGGCGGCGTTTGCGCTGATCGATGCCAACTCCCAAGAAAAGCAACTGATTGAAATACCGCCGATCTTCCCAGAGATGATTTGAGGTAACTGCAGTCCACAGCAAAATGCACGGTAAGGGAGTCGGGATTAATAATCTTTTTTTCTGAATATAACAGGCGATGTAAGCAGGCAATCAGAAGTAAACCATTGTCCCCAAACATTATGATTAACGGATTTCTGATAACTCGGGTTCCAGCAAAAGACTCATATCAAAACCCGTTATCCGAAAACCAACCTCTTTATATAACTTTAAAGCCCTTTGATTATCCGGGGACACTCTTAGTTCTACCTCATACACGCCCTGGCCAGTCAGCTCATTCAGAAACGCACGGATAAAATCCCTGCCCATCCCCTTACCCTGAAACTCTGGGATAAGCATTATATCTGACAAAAAAACTGAGTTATCCTCCAAGCTGAACCACTGATATCCCACAGCCTGAGCGTCATGTTCATAAGTTCTAAAATGGTTATTTTGAGTGTTGATACCCGCCGGCAAGGCTGTTTTAAATGATTTCGACGCTTCTTCCTGGGCTTTTTTACGGCTGTACCGATGATTTGTCATCAGGTCTTCAATATAGTCATTTAAAGAGAGGTCCGCCCAGAGGTCAAACTCGTCGCAATGCATGGGCCTATAAATTGATTTGGGAATTTTTGACTGTTTTGTTTTCAATCTACTGTCTCACACTTAATAGTAACGTAACGCATGCTGAGTACTACCCTACCGAATTAGCCATCGATTCAACATAAGTCTGGTGCGGCGAATAACTTGCCGATTAACTCCGCATACACTTGGATTTCTTGATCCGGTACATGGTGGAGTCCCCTTCTGCCAGCAAGGTTTCCAGGCTATGGGGCGTGGCGGGATCAAACTCGACGATGCCATACGAGAACGCCAGTTGGTAAGGGGTGATCTGCGAGGCATTATGTTCATCCACGTAGCGTTGCAGGGCTAAAATCCCCTGTTCGGCTTCGCTTTTGCTACGGCTGCCCATCAGCGCGACAAACTCGTCACCGCCCAAACGGGCTATCACGTCAAAATAGCCAAACACCCGTTTCATCAGCTCGGAAAAATAGATTAACGCCCGGTCACCTTCCCCATGGCCGAAAGTGTCGTTAATCAATTTGAATTTATCGAGGTCGATAAATATCAGGCTGGCCTTAACCCCTTTCATCTGACAATGTTGCAGCATATGACCTGCCAGGGAGATAAAGCCACGGCGATTGGATATTTGCGTCAGTTCGTCAGAAGTTGATGCCTGAAAGGCACGTAGCTCATCTTCGACCATCGAGGCCAGATCGCGCAGCGCCACCGCATCTTCGGCATCAAACTGCCGGGGTTTATCGTCGATCAGGCACAGGGTCCCCATCTTCAGATCGCCGGAGTAGCTCAGTGGACAACCGGCGTAGAAACGGATGTGTGGCGAGTCTTTGACCAGAGGATTATCCGCAAAGCGATCGTCCTGCAGCGTATCGGGAATGAACAAAATATCGTTACCCAGAATGGCGTGACCACACAACGAAATATCTCTTGGCGTTTCCGTAGCCGCTCCCAGCCCACAGTTGGACTTGAACCATTGGCGGTTTTCGTCGACCAGACTCACCAAGGCAATGGGGACACCGAACAGCCGGCGGGCCATGCGTGTCACCCGATCGAAGCGCTCTTCTGGCAGAGTGTCCAACAGATGCAGGGAACGCAGAGCCTTCAATCGCTGTACTTCATTCGCAGGTATCTCTGGCGTTTTCATCGCTACATCCACTCCAATTAAACTCAAGGTCTTTCTCGGGAAAGCAAGACAGCTAGTTGCAGGATAATATCGTTCGCCACCGCTGGCAATCCGATGCACAAAACAGATGCCACTTTGCCCCTGTTTTCAGACGTTTGATTAGGCTATCGCCACCTAAACTAGCCGTTTAGGCTTAAAAGCAAGGCATCCGGTGTGGCAAAACCCTTTTTACGCAGTGGCAATCTAGATGACGTTCTTACATTGGGCGAAAATGGACAACCTGTTTATGCGTTGGCGTCGCAGTTGCGTGAGGCGTTGCGCCTTCAGCAACAGTCAGCCGTAGCGGATTGCCTGGCGATCCCGATCCCCAACGCGCAAGGCGACCGCATTGACTGGTATGCGCCCATTGCTGGACGGGCGATCTCCTGGCCGGCGGCTGATGACGAAGCCCGAGCGGCTGCCTTGCCGCTGTTGGAACATTTTCAGACCACCGCAGAAGCCATCAGTCTACGCGCTCGCCACAGCGGTAAAGCCAACCTGCAAATGTTTGCGACGCTGCTCAGCAAGGCCATGCAGTTCCCGGATCAGAACGCCGTTTTCCTGGTGGATGGCAAACCGGTGATCACCTTCTGGGGCTGCGTGAAAGCCGATGGCAAGATCAGCAACGCGCCTTTGGATTGCCTGCGCCCGAAAGATCGCCCTGCGCCCCCCATCGCCCCGCCAATTATTGAACCCATTGCTGAGCCCATTGCTGAACCGCAGCCGCCCGCACCTCTGCCAACCACGGCGGATGACAAGCCTCACCATGCCTGGTGGCTGCTGCTACTGCCTGCTGTTTTCATTCTGGCCGCCGCGATTTGGTTGTTGCTCCCTAAACCAACCCCTCAGCCAGCCATAAAAACGGTTGAGCCAGCCAAGGTACAACCCAAGCCGGTTGTTACTGCGGCCGCTCTACAGTTGCCATTAGGCTATGCGGAGGTGCTTCCTCCGCCGGTCCTCACGCCGGTAGTGGTCGATAAACTGGCGCTGACGTTACCCGCCGAAGCGGTAAAGGTCGGTTCTACCGCTTTCCTCAACGGCAAATGGCGCGTCACCTTGGCGATCAAGGATCCGCTTACCGGCAAACCGCCGAGCCTGCTATATCAGTTTAGCCGTGGCAAGGGCACCGCCAGGATCGTACAGGGTGACAAAGTCACCTGCCGGGTCGAGGTCAACGCCGGCCTGATGCAGTCCGGCAATCTGGTGATCAACAGCCGTACCAAGGCCCGTTGCAGCGACGGTTCCCGTTATCAAATGCCGGAACTGGTGTGTAAGCAAGGTGAAGCTGGCGCCGCCGCAGAATGCAGCGGGCGTTATGGCAACAACGAAACGGTATTCCCTATGACGATCAAGCGCGAGAGTAAATAATGTTGGCGACCCCCATCGCATATCCGCAGCGCGTTACGCTGATACCCAACAGCGGGATCCAATTTCTGGACTTCTCCCTTACGCCGGTGTTGGACGCCGAGCGACCGGGCAAATTTGTCCGTCAGACTGCCAACGGCCCACTGCTGCGGCTGAACTATCATCAGGCCAAAGATCGCTATTTCCTGCCGGTGGCCCCCGGCGAACCGGCCGAAATGGTACGTCCGGAATTCAGCTTTCCTCTGGAACAATCATTGCGGCTGCTAGATCGCGTTTGGTTACCGCTGCCGTTCTTGCGCTTCAACCCGCCAAACAGTTTTCTCAGCGGGCCGGACAACTGGGCGCGTATGCAAATCAGACGGTTGGAGCAGCCGGACCGGCAGGGCCATACGCTGCGCATCACGTTGGCATTTGACACCCAAACCTATCCAGCAGGGCATGAAAACCAACAGTTGGCGCCTAATCAGCAGGACATCGCCACTGGCCTAAGCTTTGCGCTAGCACACCATAGCCAGGATCTGGGTGATTTCCTGGATGCCACCTGGGTTGATGGCTGGCTACGTGAGGTCTTTACCCAACAGGCCATCGCCCTGGAACAACGCCCGGAACGCAATATCAACGCTTCGCTGCGTGAATTTGAATATCAGGCGCACTACCTGAACCTGCTGGAGCTGCTGGCCAGCCAGTTAAACGTACCTAATATCACCCTAGGCCGCGATGTGCAGCAACCCGCAGTGAATGTGGATTTGATCCTCGATGTCGGCAACTCTCATACCTGCGGCATCCTGGTAGAAGATCACCCGGCGGAACGCAACGGCTTGAAACACAGCTATGAACTGCAACTGCGCGATCTCAGCGAACCGCATTATCTACACCAAGGCCTGTTTTCCAGCCGCACGGAGTTCGCCCCCGCCAACTTTGGCAAGGCGAATTACTCGTTTGAAAGTGGCCGCGACGATGCGTTTCTCTGGCCTTCCCTGACCCGAGTCGGCCATGAAGCCTGCCGCTTGGCTCAGCAGCGACAAGGCGATACGGCATCAACCGGCCTGTCCAGCCCACGGCGCTATCTGTGGGATGAGGAGAGTTACGGCCCTGGCTGGCGCTTCAACCGTACGGCAGAGCACTGCCTGCAGGAGCCGCCTGCTATCGCGACGCCATTGGCTCAGTTGATCAATGACCAAGGCCAGCCGTTATCCAGCCTGCCACCGGAAGAACGCCTGCCGGTTTTCACCCCAAACTACAGCCGCAGTTCGCTGATGGCCTTGATGTTGAGCGAACTGTTGGCCCAGGCGCTGATGCAGATCAACAGCGTGGCCCAGCGGCTCTCTTTGCGTGACGGCGCAGCACCTCGCCGTTTGCGTAATATCATACTGACCCTGCCTTCCGCCATGCCGGTACCGGAACGTGAAATCTTCCGTCAGCGGATGCATGAGGCGATCGCGCTAGTGTGGCAAGGCATGGGTTGGCATTCGGCAGATGAAGACTTGAACGGCATAGCCAGTTCGGTGCCGGTCCCCGCCGTGCAGATGGAGTGGGATGAGGCCACCTGCGGCCAGATGGTCTATCTGTATAACGAAATCCAGGTCAACTTCGCGGGTCAGGCTGAGGCGTTCTTTAGCGCCATGGCACGTCCGGACTCCGCTGAACCGGGGAAAACGCTGCGTATTGCTTCGGTGGATATCGGCGGCGGCACCACCGATTTGGCGATCACCCAGTACCGTCTGGAAGAGACGGCTGGCAATAACGTCAAGGTGACCCCGCATCTGTTATTCCGCGAAGGGTTCAAGGTGGCGGGCGATGACATTCTGCTGGAAGTGATCCGCCTGTATCTGCTGCCCGCCCTACAGGCCGAGTTCAAACGCGTCGGCGTGGCGGAACCGACAGCCCTGATGGCAGAACTGTTTGGCCAGGACGAGAGCCCAGTGCTACAGCAACAAGTGACACTGCAACTTTTCATCCCGCTCGCTCAAGCGATCCTGGAACGTTATGAAAGCTTCACCCCGGTGCAGACTCGCAGCGAGATCGACGCCGTGCTGGGCGAACTGTTAACGCAAAGGCCTACCGATAACGTATTGAAATATATCAATGCTGCGGTACAACGCGGTTTACCGGCAGAAGCGGAACTTTTCGATGTTTTGCAGACGCCGCTCATTCTACGGCTGAGCCACTTGCATGGTGAATTCCTGGCACCGCGCATGGCGCTTACCCGCAATCTGCGGTTGTTGACCGAGGTGATCGCCCTGCACAACTGCGACGTGCTGCTGCTCACTGGCCGCCCTTCCCGTTTCCCCGGCATTCAGGCCCTGTTCCGGCAGCTACAGCCGGTGCCGATCAACCGCATCGTTTCGCTGGATGGTTATCACACCAGCGGCTGGTATCCTTTCAGCCAGCAAGGGCGGATCGATAATCCCAAATCCACTGCGGCGGTCGGTGCCATGCTGTGCCTGTTAGCGCTGGAATTGCGTTTACCAGGCGTTTACTTTAAGGCGGCCGATTTCCGCCCTTATTCAACCGTGCGTTATCTGGGCCGCCTGGATGCGGATAACCGCTTGCCTGCCAATCAGGTTTTCTA
Organism: Serratia sp. JSRIV004; assembly: GCF_019968705.1. Lineage (NCBI taxonomy): Bacteria > Pseudomonadati > Pseudomonadota > Gammaproteobacteria > Enterobacterales > Yersiniaceae > Serratia > Serratia sp. JSRIV004. Next base: position 3,085,213 of record NZ_CP074140.1, read on the forward strand.
TGCCGAGCTCGATCTGGATACACCGGATGGCGGTTTGGACAGCAACGTCAGCTTTGCCCTCAACGGTGCGTTGTGCCTGGGATTCCGCCAGTTAGATAACGAACACTGGCCCGCCGCCCCGCTGTTTACCCTGACGATTATCGATCCGCAGCTGGCGCGTAACCTGGCTGGCGATAACCTGTTACGGGTTAAAATTGCTCCGCAGCCGGACTTTCCCGCTCGCTGGAGCATCACTAGCGCCGAACTGGAAGACGGTAGCCCGGTGCCCACCGAACATCTGCAACTCAAATTGAATACGCTGATCGACAGTGCCACCGGGGCTACCCACTATTGGATCGACAGCGGGAGCGTTTTTGCATGAAGTCAGCCATTTCCCCAATCTCCCCGCTTAGCCAGCGCTGGCCGTTATTAAATCAAGGTATCGCTCAGGCGCTGGCCTGGGCGGATAATACCCGCCTACAGACGCCCCGTTTCGCACTGGAAGCGCCTACCTTGATGCTTAATCTACGCCGTTGCCGCATCCGGCTTCAACGGCTGGCGGTTGCTGCTACTCAACGCGGAGCACTGGGCTTTTATGGCCGTTCGCAAGCGGCAAAACATCATCTTATCGCCTCGCTAGCTACGGCCGAGCCAGACTGCCTGGCGACTACCTTCGCCGGTAAAACGCTGGATTACCTGACGCATATCCGTCCGGGGCACTCCGCCGTAGGGATAGCGATCCGCTTTAGCCACTCCGTACCTCAACAAGATCCTGATTATCCGGTGCAGCTTCAGTTGCTGACGTCGGTAGAGTTAGTGTGGATGTTGGCGCGTAGCAGCCATACGCAACAGACAATAGAAAAAACAGAGGTCGAAGAGCTCATCGCCTCTTTGACAAAACGTTGCCAACCTCAGGCAGTGCCAGGTATCGGTGCCGATGATATCGTTACCCTCTGGGATAGCTTGCGCAGCGACGACCCACAGTTACAACATCGTTGGGAAAGCGAATACTGGCCAAACGCCTTGGCTATCGCTCCCTATCTGTCCGTTGACGACCGGGCGCAGCTGTTTGCTCCGCTATGGGGGAAAGAACCGGCATTAACCGCATGTTATCGCCGTCTGGCTTACCGCTTGGATCAACTGGAGGGCGCATCAAGCGTACGAGCTCCGCTCAGCCTGCTGACGGATGAAAATCAGCAGCCCAGCTATGGCATCCTGATGCCAGCAAGCCTGGAAGAGACCGATGACAAGGTTCAGCTCAAACTCGATAACGGTATGATGGCGATGCCCTCGGCAGACCTCAGATTATTGACCGCAGAGTTGTTGATCCCTTTACAGAGCCACCCGGCCCATAGCGGCTTTGCGTCAACCGATTATCTGGATCTACCTGCCTATAGGGCAGACGACGAGAGTCTGCAGCAGGCCAAGAGCCTCACGCTGCTGCAACGTTATAGCGACCAACAGGCCATGCAAGCCTTGATCGTCTGCCATACTGCGGCCTGCCGTGAAGAAGCCACAATGGTCGGCCAGGCGCTGGATCATTGGGTACAACAACATCAGGAAGCCGATAGCCGTGGCCATCCCGATTTGATCTGGGCATTTACCCCGTGCGATCGGCGTTCGTCGGCCCATTTTGACCACGCCGTCCAACGGTACGTTGGCCAACCCGGCGAGGTTTGGGGAACGCTACTGGCGATGAATGAAGATGAAGTCCGGCGTATGACCGACTACCTGCTCACGTCGGTGAATGTCGCAGCCCGCCATAACCGCCTGCAACAACGTTTCGATCGTTATGAGCAAGAGTTACGGCATAACCTGCTTGGCCGCTGGTCCAACGTGGCAACAGAGGATAAAGCGCCCCTCGCCAAGGCTACGGTAAAAGCGTTGCAGGGCCGCACCACACTGCATGGCGAACTGCTGGAACACCTGTTGCCAGACCGCAACGCCCTACTGCCACTCTTTTGCCAGCAGCAACAAGATCGCCCACATAACGACGATCCTTTGGCGATCGAGCTAGATCTGTTTGACGAGCAACCTGCAGCGGCATCACCGCTGGAGTCTGGTGCTAACGTGGTTTTGCAGGTGCAACAGCTATGGATCACCCAACTGCGTAATCTGGCCGATCATCGTGCGTTAATCGACCTGCTGGCGGTTGAAACAGCCACCTTGACCACGCTGGCCGATGAGTTGATCACCGCCAGTTTCCGGCTGGATATCTGGCAACGCTTAGGGAATGCCCTGGCCGAACCGGGACTCGTTGGCCACAGCAGGGAAAATCACGTCGAGCGGCAAATCGCCTGTACCTTGACGGTGCTGGGAGATTTTGTCGCCTGGCTTGGCTTCCAGCTGCGCCCGCAGGCGCAACGGCCAGAAAGCCGCATTAACCGCGGCCATAAGATCTTTACCAAACCCAGCCAGAGCGCCGAGCTACGCATGACCGCATTACCGGCGGAACCGATCAACAACACGGCGCTGTATATCTACGATTGGCTGGTGGGGTTATATCAATTAATCGCTGAGAATGCGGGCCACGGCAGTGCGCAAGCGCTGAGTGAACAGCAGCGTGAAAAGTTGGGGAGAATTATTCAGGGGATGGGTTAGTTCAGCAACCTCTCTCCCAACGGGGAGAGAGGCTATTCAATTAAAAACGGTCGATCTGCACAATCTCATCAACCGGCAGCTTACCAATGCGCGGATAAGGTTGGCCGATGCCCTTGCCAATCGCCACCATCAGCGCAATCTGGTAGTGCTCTGGCTTATTGATGATCTTGCCCACGGCGTCAAAATCAAAGCCGTCCATTGGGCAAGAGTCATAACCTTGAGCCTTGGCTGCCAGCATCAAAGTCTGAGCAAACAGGCCGCTGCTGCGCATTACTTCATCACGCTGTACCTGAGCCTTACCACGGTAATATTGGTCGACAGCGGGCAACATAAACTGTTGCACCGGTTCCGCCGCTTCACGCCAGATGTTTTTCACCTGGGATTCCCAACTGGACAGATCGCCACACAGCACAACCAGCATCGAGGCATCGGTCACCTGCGCCTGGTCCCAGGCCACCTCGCGGATATGCTCACGCTGGGCACGATCTTCGATCAGCAGCGGACGCCAATGTTGCAGGTTGAAAGCACTAGGGGTGTTTTGCAGGGCAATATTGAGCAGCGCCTTCTTCTCATCCAGCGTCATCACATGCTGGGTATCGAACTGTTTGGTCGCGCGGCGTTGCTCAATAGCGTCAAGTGTATGCATTACTTCATGTCCTTTGATTAAGTTAACCCGCTTATTGTCGCTTTTTCGCAGCCTCTGTCCACCGGGATTTGTGCTCCGTTTGGCTCAGGGCATCCCCTGCCGCCGTCAAGTAAAATAGCAACGTCTTTTTTCACATTTTTACCCTCCCCCCATCAGGCATAGATAAAAGCGTCAATAACATTCATTTTTATAATGAAACAATGGGCTGATATTTTAATTTTGAATAACAGAAACTACTACGCATGCATTTTTATAGACAACCCCAGTTGTTTATAGTTAATCTGTATTACTGATGACAAGGGTGGGTCCCACTGTGCTAATCTTGGCAATATTGTTAAAAAAGCATGCTTAGTGTACACTTTTTCAAGCTTGGGCTTCCGCCCTAATAAAGGGAGTGACTCAGATGGACAAAGAGAAAGAAACACGGACTTTTTTCGGTCATCAATCCCCGGCCATGGCTGAATTGTCAGAACAAATTAGCCATAGTTTGAGTGAAAGCCCATTAGCGCCTGAAGAAAAAATGGCGCTAATGATGAAACGATGTATTTCGTTGTTTGGCATAATGAAAACCGACTCCGCTGAAATGAAAGTCTCAGATGGGCGTACACTCAAGCTTACGCTTGAAAAAATATCCTCACATTTTCATTGATATCGAATTTTACTGGTTTTATTACTAATGGAGTCAGTGATATGGAAATTGCTGAGAGCTTTTTAGATAAAGTGAATAACGAGTTAAAAGATGAGTTTGTGAGTCAGTTAGATCAACAACTCAGGCGTATCGTTAATGATAGCGTCATGGCTCCAGAGGAAGCATTATTAGTCATGATGGAATCAATATTTACACTGTTTGCTGAAACAGAGGGCCATTACGCTGAGATGAAGTTCTCTGATGGTAATGGCGTTCACCACAAATTCACGTTGGAAATTAAAGTTCCGACAGGGTTGTAATAAAGTGATCTCTACTTATATAAGGAAATACTATGTCTAGCCTGATTTATGTGAGTCTTAAAGGAAAAAAACAAGGTTTGATTTCCGCCGGATGTTCATCATTCGACTCTATTGGTAACAGAACCCAGACAGGTCATGAAGACCAAGCACAAGTATTAGAGTTAGATCATAGTATCACGCGTGAGCAGAACGTACAGCATCATCCTATTCACTTTATTAAACCTATTGATAAGTCCTCGCCCCTGTTAGCGATGGCAATTTCTGACAATGAGCTTATAGAAGCGATATTTTATTTTTACAGAATAAATACGACAGGACAGTTAGAGCTTTACTACGAAATTAAACTGACGGAAGCCAGCATTGTCGATATTACATGTATCTATCCGCATTCCATAAATGATAATGATATGATGCCGCATGAGAAGATCGTCCTTAAATATAAATCCATTTCCTGGAATCACCGGATGGCCGGTACGTCTGGTTATAGCATTTGGGATGATAGGGTCTTTTAAGCGTTAACGGCATAAACCGTGTCTATAACATAATCGTATAGGCTGTATGATAAGACAGGGGGCAGTGAATCTCTTATTGATACAGCCATTTTCCCGCTTTTGCGGATTCTATGAACATATTGACCGTGAGTGGTTTGTATACTCTTCGTTGTAGCTTCTTCCACCACAACCATACAGGCCATTCCGGTTCAAAGTATTCATCCAAATCAAAGTTATCATGCGATATCTTGTAACGTGTGAACAGGTCAACGAGCATTTCCTCTAACTCTTCCTGAACAAAATTAAAGTGCTCTTGAAAAGTCCATTCTTTAAGGACGGGCTTTTTATGCAGACTATATTTTTCAGTGAGGTATGTTAGGATTTCGTTTTCATCGACCATTAGAAAGGCGTCCATTCAATACGGTGTTCAGGTCGTGCAATCAGATTGTATTTATTCCGTGTTTCTTTAGCTATGATGCTAAAAACGATCATCGCCTGTGCGTAACCCACATAGGGGGCATATCGCCCTACGGCTGTCCCGATCTTGCTGGTCATACGGGTTTTCATAAAACCGACAGGCGTTTCTACTTGTCCAGCAAAACGCATATCTTTAAAGATCCTTCGAGAGGCTATAGAGGCTATGCTTGTCCCCCAGGTTGATTTCCCTAACCCTTTTTGTTTTGGTATCAGAGGCCAGCCAATGATGATCATCGCCGCGCTTTCTATGGTAAGCCCTTCATGCTTGGCAAACTCTTCTACAAAAATTATCCAAAACAATTCTTGAGCGGTGACATTGTCTATTCCGTGATAGTAATACGTGCCATTGAGTTCTTCGGTAGTATCCATTCTACCCATTCTCCACATCAAGTAATGGTTATCATCATACCACTTTCAACAATGAGTTTAAAACTGGTGCGCACTGGCATTCTGCTGGCGTTCCCAACGCATCAACAAGCGGTTGCTTACCTTAGGCAGCGGGTTGATTGTGGTCGCTGAAGTGCTGTTGCGCGTTGGCTTCTTCAATATCCAATAACCGCAGACTTCCCTAGTCACATGGGGGGCGCCAGAAGCCCCCCATGAATTACTTCATCGTTTTGGCATCGTTATTGGCATATACCTGATGGCGTTTGTGCATTTCCAGCGCGTCATTGTAGTTGTTATACAAGGTCTGATAGCGTTCCGCACAGTAAACGACCAGCAACGGCAACAATGCACAAAGGTATAGCGGGATAAATTGCGCAGTGTTCTGCAATGCCGCAAACACCAGGCAGATCGCAATAGCCCACAGCTGCGAAGCCAGCAGCCAGAGCAGACCACGTTGCCAACGCGTCAGCTTGCCGGTGAACGCCCAGGGAGCAGCAGGCACAGAGTGGGCGTCCAGCGTGCCATTGAGTAACTCCCCAAACAGCACATAACGTCGTGTCCGGCTGGCAAACGCCAGCATAAACAGCGTCACCGCCCCCACCAGGATCATAAACGCGACGATAAAAGCAGGATCGGCATAGCCGGGAACCAGGCTAAATGCGGGCTTACGGGCAATCGGCAAGACCAGGGCGAAATTGGTTAGCAGATTCAATAGCAAATCTTCGGCCACCAATCTTGGCAAACGCCGCTGCCGAGGGCGATAGCTTTCGGGCTCACTGTAGGACTTCAAGGCCAGCAGGATATTGAACGGCGCTGATTTGCCTAACTGAACCACCATCAAGGCTGGCAGCACCAAGACACCAAGCAGCACAATCAAGGGATAATGCCAGTCTGGGCCGCACAGCCATATCAGTCCGCTCAGTGCCGCCGCCAGGCACAGTATGACCAAAGAAGCCCAGCCAGGCTGGTACAGCAATTTCGCCATCCCTGCTGTTTTACGCTCTTTATACTGGCCCGCGACCGCTTGCGGGTTTTTAAACACCCTCAAGGTCAATACGCTATACGCCCAGTAACCTTGACCATCGCGCATCATGCTCCAGACAATCGACAGACAGATCGCCCCCAATCCGGCAATCATCTCCGGCAGAGTAATGTCAATGACGTTGCGGATCAATGACGAGGTCAGAATAGCGGAGACCAATACCACGGGGATCACGGCTCCTCGCATGTATCTTTGGCTGAAAGTAGTCAATGTTGGCATCATATCGCCCTTACCCCGCATGCTTAACGCTGCTGCCAACGATATGGTAATAGTGTTGGATATGGTAATCCTCGTCAGCCCCGTAGTGCTCCGCCAACAGGTGGCTGAGGATTTTCTTGTTGCTGATCTCCAGGTAGCGGCGATATCCCATCAGGGCCCACCGATCCATACTTTCACGCCAGCGCACGGTATGAATAAGGTGCAACGCCAGGTTTTCCTTGATCTTCGCCACGTCGTATTCCGCTTTGCCACTGCTGTTCATGATCAGCGGGCAAACCGGCGCAGAGAATGGCAGGTCGGCCAATGCCTGGCGCATCTGTGCCACCCCATCATGCATCAACGGTGTGTGCCAGGCGCCATTGACGCCCAACTTGATGGTATTTACCCCGTGGCGCGCCAGATGATTAACCAGGATTTTAACTGCGGTCAGTTCCCCTCCTACCACTTGCTGTTGATGCCCGTTGTCACAGCACACGTTGAGTACGGTTCCCAACCCAAGATTGTCGATCTGCTCGCGCAGCGCATCATGGCTGTAGGGTTTGACCACATACATCGCCCCTTTGCGCTGTTCGGCCAGGTTTTGCATGATGGTCGCGCGCAGCGTGATCGCGCGGAACAGCGTTTCCAGATCCATCACCCCGGCGGCATACAGCGCGGTGTATTCACCTGCGCTATGCCCGGCATAACCGGTTTCCAACACGGGAGTCCGTTCGCGTAACAACGTCAGCATGGCGGCGTTAACGGTGGTGACGGCCAACTGCTGATAAAGGGTTTTGGTCAGGCGTGTCATCGGCCCTTTCTGGCACAGTTTGCGTACATCCAGCCCGGAAACATCGCTGGCACAATCCCACACCGCCCTGGTGCCCGGTGAAACATCACAGACATCGCTGCCCATGCCGATCGCCGGGGATCCTTGTCCTGGGAAAATCATCATCCAACCGTCCGCGACGTTCGTTGCGGACGGTGTATTACCAATTGATTCGCATACCTGCATAGATATTTCCTTTTTCTCCGAAGGTGCCAAATTCACTCTCTTTACTGCCGAAGCTGGCGGCAACGCCGGTGTAAGCCTCAATGTTGTTTTTGAGTGGCGTGCTCAGGTGCAGATTCAGCACGTTGCTGCCATCCACCAGGTTGACCATGCCGGAGACCGACCAGTCGATACTGCCGACCTGCTCTTTATTGGTGCGCGTATAGAGGGTGAGGTAGTGTTTGCCGAGCAGGTCGCCGCCGCGCCCGACGTTATCGGTTTCTGCCGCCATCATGCGGGAGTACTGCTGATAGCCGTTACGGATATCCGCCATGAACGATGGCGGTAGCGGTGGCAATGACTGCCCGTAACCCCCATTAACGAAGCGAATGGTGTCGACGTTGTCCTGCCACTCACTGCGGCTGTAGCCCTGGCTCTGACCATAATATTCCGCGCCGTATTCGCTTTGGTCGCCAGTGGTGTAACGCAGGCCAACGCCGATATCCGCTTGCACTCCATTGGCGCGCATTTTGTACGGCTCCTGCACATTGGCAAGTTGGCGCATGGCACGTGCGCAAGCCATGTCCAGATGGCGCCAGGTCTGCCCATGGGAAATCGCCCCCTCAACGCTGAGGATCAGCATATCCGTCAGGTTGCCACTAGTACCTAACGCCACGGTTTTCCGATCGCCAGCCAGTAGCGAAAAAGTCGGGTTGAACGCCTTCAGCCCGGTCGCAGTGTAACTGGCATAGTATCTGTCGGTACTGTTGGTACGCAGGATCGCGTCCCATTCCGAAGCGGCTTCCTGACGCTGGTTGTTGCGCTTGAGGCGCGGAAAGGCCGCTAACGTGAAGGTCCCTTCGTTGCGGTACCATGAGCTGCTGATGCCATACGCCCCTTCATCGTAGAAGTTGTGCCCGCGATCCCCCAGGCCAAACACTCGCACGCTACGCATATTGCTGCTGATATTGCGCAGCAGGTCTAGCGGCGCAACCGAGAACAGATAACCACTGGTTTTACGTACCTTACCGGCATCGATGTACCCACTGTCGCTGACCGCCCAACTGGCGGTAGCCTCGTTGAGTATGCCCAGCCCCTGGCGGCGTTGATCCTCCAGAACTCCCGGCTGACGTGCCTGGATAGCGTACTCACCACTGGCCTGCGTCTTGACGCTGAGGGTTTCGGTCAACGTGCAGCGCGCCACGCCGGAAAGGTACAGATTGGCAATAGCGTTGTTACGAAATGCCGGGTCGTCAAACTGCCATAATGAGTCCGAGGAATGGGACGATATCCCCTCCATGCCCGCGTAACCGCGCTGGATAAGACAGTCAACCGCCCAACCGCTGCTACTATAGGCACCCACCAGCAGCAGAACCCCGCTCATCGGGGATCGCCTGCTCGCCATCAACCGTTCAACCTCAGCAGATACTCTTTCTGAAAGTTGCTTTCCGGCAACGATTCCAACCGGATGTCGCTGTAACGCATGGTGGTGTAGTTATCCTTGCGCAGCGCGTCTTCCACCACGATGGTAGTTGGCCGCATCTGGCCCAACACCTGCTGATAATCGCGATAGTACGAACGCTTGATCGGCACACCGTCGGCGGAAAGGAAATCGGCCCGGCTAGGGAAACCGGTGTCTTTTTCCACCCAGTAACCGATCGCTGGATAAGTGACATAGGGCCAACGGCGCTGTAACGAAAGTTTGTAGCAGATCGTCTGGCCACAGGCCTCTTCACCCACCAGCCGGGAGATATAGGAGTAATCAAAGTCTGCGGCAACCACGTCACCGTTGGAGATCTGCCCCACCAGGCGTTGCTGGCGGGAAATGGGGATCGGGCGCCGCAGGTCTGGAGCGTAATACCACATTTTGTCCAGATCGGAGAGCAAGGCTTTGCCTTTGTCTCGTACCGGGGAGATAAAACGCACCAACGCACGCGCATCCCCTTTCTCTACCTGCTCCGAAGGCTTATAGAAGCGCATGGAAATATCCAGCACCTGCTGGTTCTCCGTGACATCACGCCCTCCCTTATGCTCCAGCAGTGTCAGCGTATAGCGGAAAGGCCGGTCGGGTGCCCTCACGCGATCGGCACGACGGATAATCTCACGGGCCTGCTGATCTTCCTGGGTCAGGCTATTCAGTTGATGACGATCCAACGGTTCTGCCGCCTGAGCCACAACCGACAGACCCAGTAAAATCAGGCATCCAGCTAATTGATATTTCATGGGAACGTTCCTTGTTTATGGGGCTATATATCCAGCATCATGCCAAGATCGGCAATAAGGGTGCTGCCACGTATCGCACTCGACTGGTCAGAGACCAGAAACGCAGTAATGTTGGCCACCTCTTCCGGCTCCACCTTCCAGCGGCGCGGTGCGTTATTCCAACGTTCGAACATTGCTGACCACAGTTCGTCCAGGTACGGCAACATATCGGTATTCACCACCCCGGCGCAGATGCCGTTGACCCGGATATTGCGGTCATACAGTTCCACCTCCAGGTAGCTCACCAGATTTTCCAGTGCCGATTTAGCGATGCCGAGCGGGTATTTTTCCAATACGCGCTGGCTACCTAGACTGGAAATCACGCAGATCGTACCGCCCTGAGGCATCATCGGTACCACTTCCTGTACGCAGGCGGTGTTGCCGATCAGGTTGGTATTGAGCAATAGCTTCCAGTCGCTGCGCGTCATGTCCATAAAGGCTTTGAACGGCGAGGCGGCGGCATTCAGCACCAGATGATCGATACGTTCGATCCCCTGCTGTCTGAGCTTTTTCACCATTTCACTTATATCGCGCGGTTCGGCGATATCCGCTTTGGCCAAGGTCACCTTCACGCGGGTTTCTGCTGCCACAAAGCGTTGCAGGTTGGCCGCACTTTTCCCCTGATCCTTGCGGTAGTTGAGGATCAGGTCATAGCCCTCTTGCGCCAGTTTTTCGGCGATCGCCATACCAATGCCACGGCCTGCGCCGGTAATGAGTACGGTTTGTCCCTTTGACATGTCTCTTCTCTCCCTGAGGGTTTAAACAAAGCGGAATGCTTGCGCTATAACCAGTTTCGATGCCCGGCGTGCCGGGATAATGGACGCTATCAATGCGGTCACCAGCGGCAACGCACAGGAGAACCAGAACAGATTGAAATCCTGATCCCACAGCACAAAGGCCAGATAGCCCTGGGTATAACCAGGCGAAGGCGGCATCGGTATGCCGTTGATATTGATCAGTGCAGCGATAAGCATGCCGAAGCTGACGCTCAGCGCCGAGCCAATAATGCCAATGATGATCCCTTCCAACACAAACAGGCGGCCAATATAGGATTGGTTTAAGCCCAGTGCGCGCAGCGTGGCGATTTCGCGCGTACGCTCAATGACGCTCATCATCAAGGTGTTGCCGATCATGAACACCACGATGACGCTGACGATGGATTTGATAAACAGGAAGATCCCTTCAAACAGGTTCACCACCTGATGATAGAAAATGGCTAACTCATCCCAGGAGCGCGCTTCCAGCTTGAACTGATGCTGTTCAATCAACTGATTGATCCGCGCCAGCACTTCCTCGGTTTGGTTGGTGTCCTGCAGCATGATGATGATTTTACTGACATCCTGGGTCTGCAACAGACGCTGGGCCGTGTGCAGCGGCATCTTGATCGCCGTATCGTCGTATTCTTTGATGCCGGACTGGAAGACGCCGCGTACCTGAGAAGACATGGCGTTTTGCCCACCTTGCGGGTTGACCACCAACATGTCGACCCAGTCACCATAGCCCGCCGACAAGGCATTGGCGATACCAGAACCCAGGGTGATGTCCTGCTGTTCAACCCGCGACAGGTCGCTACCAGAAATGATTTTATCCAGCGAGCCCAGCACCAACGAGGTTAGAGGTTCGATCCCCACGCCGGTAAAGAAGGTGGAAGCTCCCTTGTCATACTGGGAAATGATGCCGGTAAACGCCAGTTGCCCGGTAATGGTGGCGATCTTCGGGGCAATCACCGGATCGGCCTGCAGGAGCTGTTTCACCTCATCGTAATTATCGATGGTGTACTGCAGCGAATTGTTGGCCCCGCTGCTGAGGTAACCTTGCTGATAAAGTTGAATATGCCCCAGGTTGGTGCGGATGGTTTGTTCACGCAGCGCCCAGAACGAGTAATCGACAAACCCGCCAAAGATAAATACCGCCACCCCTCCCAGAGTGATCGCCAGTAGCGTCACCCCGGAACGACGGCGCTGGCGAAACAGATTGAGGAAGGTATAACGGATATCGGTAGGTTTACGGATCGCCGTCACGATCACCACCAACAAAGCGTAAATGATAATTATGTTGGCAATCCAGAACAGGATATTCATCATAGCGGCACCTCCGCCAGCGGCTGGATGATGGCGCTCAGTTCAGCAGGCGTCCATTCAGGTGCCGTACTTTGCTCGGACAGACGTTTCCCCTCTGCGCCCTGCTGTGCCAACGCCGCCCAGGCCGCCTTGGCATCGGCCACACGTTGGCAACTGGCCAGCGCATGGGCGGACATCAGCGTGATCATCGGTTTCAAATCAGCGGGCACCGCCGGGTTCTGCTGCAAATAGTCCAGGTCTTTCAAGGCCACGACGCAACGGCCATGGCTGGCTGGAACAAATGCATCCATCCGCACACGCAGAAAGCGCATCTGCCAGTCGTTCTCTTCGCTTTCCGCCGCTTCATCTATGTAGAAAAAACCCAGTTTTGAGGTTTCTGCCGCACGCATATAATTCTTCTTGGCCAGAAAATCCGTGGCCATAAACAGTTGTGCGTAGCCATAAAACATTTTGGCAATGTGGCGATCCGGGTGCTGTTGATACAAAGCTTGCAATTGGCTGGCCGCACGGGTCAACGTACTCATTGGCGCTTGGGAATTAACCGCCAGGATCGCCTGTAAGTTGGGGTTGTCCTGCGCTTCCTGCAAACCAGTGGCCTGCGACAGCCCACTGACCAACACCAATAAAGTGACAGCGTAACGCTTAAGCGATAACAACATCATTTTCCAACTCCCCATCCCTGATTTCCAACACCCGTTTGGCCCGATCGCGCAGCGTCAATGAATGGGTGGAAATAACAAACGTGGTTTTCAGTTCCTGATTCATGGTAAGCAGCAGATCCACGATCTCCTGCCCGGTACGGGTATCCAGATTGCCGGTGGGTTCATCGGCAACGATCAAGCGTGGACGTTTCACTAGCGCACGGGCGATCGCCACGCGCTGCTGCTGCCCGCCGGAAAGCTCGCCGGGCGTGCGTTTGTAGTGCGCCGCCAACCCCACTTTTTCGATCATGTCCATCACCTGGTCCTGCGCCACGCGGCGGCTGAAGCCGTTAAGCATCAGTGGGTAATAAACGTTATCGAACACGCTCAGTACCGGCAGCAGGTTAAAGAACTGGAATACGAAGCCGATGGCATCAGCACGCAGGCAAGCGGCTTGTTGGTCATTGAGCGTGGAAAGGTCGTTACCCAGCAAATAGACATGGCCACTGGTGGGATAATCGATACCGCCCATCAGATTGAGCAACGTGCTTTTACCACTGCCGGACGGCCCACATAACGCGATAAACTCGCCGTCATGGATTTCGGTGGTAATCGATCCCAGCGCCACAATGGCACCCGGCCCTTTACCAAAGCGTTTGCCTGCCTGTTGCATCGACACCACAGGCAGAGGTTGTGCACTATGTAGGGTGGTCATGATGTTCCCCGATGATTTGACAGTAAGTGACAGGCTTGTGGTATCCAGTTCTCCAGCAACCAGGCTCCTCCCTCACCGTCGAGCACACTCAACAAGCTGTGCCCGGTGATATTGCTTTGCAGTAGGTACTGCCAGGCCAACGCCGGATTCATGCAGCCGCTGTCGCCGTAGAGTTCACTGAGCGAGACGCAAGCCAGACCGGCAGGTAACTGTTCAAACGCTTGCCGCTGCACGGCGCGAAATGACAGTGCCGGTGGTGTTACGCCCAACACGGCCTGGGTATCCCTAGCCAGATAACGCTTACAGTGGTCGGCCAACTGCAGCGCGCGCCGCTGGGTAGACCCCGACAAGGCTTGATAATCACTCAAATGCAGAGCAACGCCCTGGCCTGGTTGCTTCTTGAGGATCAGGCAACCGACCCGCTCAACGCTGAACTGACTGTTGGCGGGGATCGGCCCCCGTTTGCTGGATGAAGGAAAGTGTTCGGCCTCAGAGAAAACCAACACCGGGAAGCTGCGGAATTGGCCACAGATGATGACGTTATCGGCCATATTACTGTTCAGGCAGTCCTGCGCCATCCGCAACGCACTCAGCAAGCCGTTACGCTCACCGCGCAATTTGCAGGTGAAATCCTTGATGCCGTAATCCCGCACGATACCTTTGGGCAGAATATCGACGCTCAACGAGTCTCGCCAGCTGTTGACCCCTTCAAATACCGATGCTTCCCCCCAGGAATCACAATAAATCAACGCATTACGCTCATTGCGCAGGCGAAACTCCCCCTTGCTCCCCAACTGTGCCACCGCCTGAGCGCAGGCCGCACTCATGTCGTTCAGCCAGCCACGATAATTGGCTTTACGCAGCGCCTCTTCAGGCAGCATTTCACTGTCAATGCCGAAACGACGGAACAACCACTGGTCGCTGCCCGCTTTGGCATTGGCTTGTTTATGCAACCAGGCTTCCCACACGTTGTACCAGCTAGGAAAAAACCGGTGCATCGGCGTGCAGGGTTCCAGCAGGGAAAACCCCACCAGATTGATGGCCGCCGCCGGTATCACTTGTTTAACCGTGTTCATCAGCATCCTCTCTGTTAGCGGAGATCACCATGGCGATGGCCGAACCATCGAGCCCGATGCCAGACTTGAGGATGTGCTGCCGTTTCAGTGCCAACGGTGGGCTATCGGCATGAACATAAATTTGCAGACTGTCGTTAATCGGGTAACGCGTGGTCAACGCCAGCAGACGACGTTGTTGTAGCGCATCCGCCGCCAGCATCAGGTCCAGCAAACCACAGCAGCTCTCCATGTAACCGACCTGCCCCTTGTAACTGACTACCGGAACACCGCCTTTCCCCCAGACTTTTTGCAGCGCCATAGCTTCTGCCTTGTCGCTGGCAATCACCCCATTGGCATGAGGGAAAACGCAGGCAATATCTTGCGCGGTGAGCCCGGCTTCCAGTAGTGCCCGCTCAAACGTCTGGGCAATAGTGCGGAAATTCGCCGTGAAGGAACTGCTGCCCCTGGCACCGCTGCTCTGGCAAAACACTGAGCTACGCAAATTGACAGGCGAAGTAAAGTTGCGTTGACGAGCGTGTTGCTCGCTTTCAACGATCAGCGCCACGACACCGTTGGTGGGTAGAATGCAGCTGTTATGGCTGCTAAACGGTTGTGAACCCTCTTCCCCCAGCATGTCCTGGCCACCCAGGAAGACAATGTCCTGCGTCAGCGTTTCAAACCAGCCAATGACCAGCACCAAATCAACCTCATTGGCAGCAATGGCCGAGTGGGCCAAATGGACCGCGGCTAAAGAAGAGTTGCTGGCGCAATAAAGCGAAACCGGTGGCCAACTGAGCTGATAGCTCTGCGTCAGTTGCCACGCCAGCCGATCCTGACCGTAACTCTTGGCATGCAGCCGTTTGATTTTTGGGAATAACCGCAGTTCTTCCTGGTCGTTGCGATCCTGATACCCCATAAAATCAGCAATGTCTGGCCGTTCACCATGGCCTACCAGATAAACCCGAACCCGCTTGCCCTGCAATTGATCCGTTGTCATCCCAGCTCCGGCAAGCGCCTGATTGATAACCGACTGCAGGCGGGTCAACATCGTACCGGCCGGCAGAGGGTCAGCAACATGGTGCGGGTTGCAACTCAAACGCAGATCCTGCCATTCGCTTTCGGTGGCGAACCAGGGCTGTGTGCTGGCCAACCTGCTTTCGCTCAGCCCCTTGATCAGCGCCGGAAAATCCGGCGCATAAGCACTGGTGACGCCCCAACCACTCAGGACGGCATTCTGGATCACGCCATACTCCTCAGCACCACGGCATAGTGATTACCGCCTTCCGTTGCACCCAGCACCAGAGCGTTACGGACGGTTTTCTTCAGCGGTTGGGTGACAAAGGCGATATCCTCCGCACAGAAGTTTTCGGTGTAAGGGATCGGCAGGATTTCACCCCGCTTCATAATCTCCGTGACCACCGCGATATTGAGGATACCGACGCAGGACTCCACCAGACCAAACCAGGCGTTGTAGTTAACAAACGGCAGGTTACGGCGAGCTTCTCCGAAGGCGCTTCGGATCGCCCCAATCTCAACGGCATCACGGGCGGCGGTACCATCACTGGTGCCACAGATCAGATCCACCTCTTCCGGTGCCATATCTGCTTCGTGCAATGCCTGACGAATGGCCACCGCCATGGACTCGATGCGGGCTGGCATATCATCCTTGGCAAAGTAACAGCCATCGCTGGATTTGCCATAGCCGACAATCTCGGCGTGAATGTGGGCCCCACGATCCTGTGCATGCTGTAAATCTTCAATCAGCAGCATGCCCGCACCTTCACCTGGGATATAGCCTGTGCCGTCCTTGCTGTAGATCTGGAAATCAGCCGGGTCGCGTGTCAGCAGCAGATCGCTGTTCAGTGCCTGCAGGCAGATGACGAAGGTGTTCATATTTTCATCCGCCCCCCCTACAATCATCTGCGTTTGCAGATCCTGGCGGACCAATTCGTAGCCGTAAGTCAAAGCACCCAATCCGGCATTGATACCTGTGGCCAGCGAGGTGTTATAGCCCTTGATCCCTTCGGAAATGGAACAGAACGTCGAAATGGCATTCATCAGCGCACCTGGAAACTCGGAGGTCCGCACTTTGGTTGGGTCTGGGAACAGGCTTTGCAGGTAACGATCCACCGTCGAATGCGGCCCTTTGGACATGCCAAGGATCATGCCAATCGTCTGGCCATCCCGTTTGATCTTACGCCCGGCGTCGTTCATGGCTTGGGTAAGAGCCAGTAACGCAAAGGTACTGATGGTATTGGCTTTACGCGGATCAAAGCGGCGTAGTGTCTTACGGGCATCCAACCCTTGCACCTGATGCACCCCGCCCGGTTTGTTCAGCTCGTATTCCACATCCTGTGCGCCGAAGCGGTTACTCATGTAGTTAGCCACACCCTGGTTTTTCAGCATGACATTGAGTAATTCACGAAATCCATGGCGCGTATCGTCATCGAGCTCCGGTGAGAAAAGTTGTGACAGTGGCTCCTGCGCCCACATTTTTTCCAGCATGGTTTGCAAGGTGTGGCCCACGGAGCTGACCGCCCCCATGCCGGTGATCGCGACGCGTTTGGGTTGATAATGCGTTACCGGACTCTGCTCTGGCTTGACGCTGGCAATCACACAGCAGTTGTTACCGCCAAAGGCATAGTTGTTCTTCATGAACATCTTGACTTCGGCTTCCTGGAACTCGTTGGGCACGTAGTTGAGATCGCAGTTTGCGCGCGGCGTAGTGAAGTTGAGCGTTGGCAGGATCTTGTTTTCCGGCAAGGTAAGGAAGCAGGCGGTCAGCTCAATGATCCCGGCGGCGCCGATGTTGTGTCCCACATAAGCCTTGGTTGAACTCACCGGAATAGCCATGATATTCGGGAAGACCTTCTTCATGGCCAGCGTTTCGCAGCGATCGTTAGCGTCCGTGCCGGTACCGTGGGCGTTGATATAATCAATATCCTGCGGCCCGATCTCGGCATTCTGCATCGCATGGCGCATCACCTGTACCGCCCCTTCGGCCCGTGGGTCTGGGGCTGTCTCGTGATAGGCATCGCAAGAGGTGGCGTAAGAGACCATCTCACCATAGATCGTCGCGCCACGAGCGACGGCATGTTCGTATTCCTCCAGCAACAAAGCGCCAGCACCTTCGCCAACCGACATCCCTGGGGCACCGGAGAACGGGCTGGACGGCGTACGTTTCATGGCATGGAGCGCGTAAAATCCGGCAAAGGTCGGCAGATAGACAGGCTCGGTGCCAACTACCAGCACCGTGGCATTCTTGCCGTTCTGGATCAGGTCATAACCTATCCCCATCGCATTGGTACTGGCCGTACAGGCGGTAGCGACCAGTTCAAAGCCCCCTTTCAATCCCAGCAGTGAAGAGACAATGGCGCTACAGGAAGAAAAACTGCCGGAGATCATGGCCTTCTTCAACGAGAAGCGCTCCGTCTGGCGTTCGATCAATGGCATAAAGGGCTCGGTACCGGCAGAGGAAACGCCGATGATCAGCCCGGTTTTATCCCGTAGTTCTCCGCGTGGTAACTGCCCTTGCTGCAAAGCCTCATGGCCAACCTTATAGGCCCACAATGAAGCATTATCCAATGAGGCAACGGTATCAGCAGGGAGATCGGGCCAACTCAGAGGCTGTAATACCTCGGAGGCGTTCGCATCCTCGAACCATTCCAGGTACTTTTTGCTGGGCTTGATCCCGCAGGTTTTATTCAGCAGTGCCTGTTTGAACTCGGCAGCGTTAGTGGCAATGGAAGAGAGGTGACCCATACCGGTGATCACCACTCGTTTACGCGTGACTGTCATAGTGTCTTCCGTGTCAGCAAACCAGAAATCAAATGTGAGTGCGCCATGCTGCCATGGCGCAAAATAACGTGATGTTTTAGGGGGTGTTCGGCTTACTCGTTCTCTTCCCTCAGCTTTTGCCATTCAAGCTGTTGCAGTAGATTGCGTGGGCGCGAGCTGTCGACATAACTGTGTTCAGAAGGATTAATCAGGAAGCTGTAGTTACGCGCGAAAGGCACCGCCGACGTAGTCACCGCCACCGGGCCATTAGCCGTTACTACGTGATAGCCATCAATGTCTGCCCAAGCCCAGGCATCGGTCAGGAACAAACGGCCCACAAAGGCTTGCAGGTCTGCCGAGTAATCGCAGACGATCACTTCACCGATGCAGTTACCGTCAAACATCACTTTGTCGCCACGCTGCGGGATGGCGTCCGGTTTCCCAGCAATGCTCATCCCCACGATGCGGTGGCTGCAGCCCTGCTCTACGCGTTCGCTCAAACTCGCCAGGCCGGTGAAGGCTTCTTTGTCGTAACGCACTGCCCACTGCATTTGCAAAGCAATCGGGCAGCCGGTGTATGAATTGAACATGCCAGGTTCCCAGCAAGGGTTTTCCAGGCGCACTTTCCGCTGGTAGTTCAGCCCGCCGGTACGCATGTCGTACCTTTCGCCAGCCTCCAGCATCTGGGTCCAAACATCGGCCAGCAGATCCTGTGGCCCCATCAGTTTGTAAGAGTACTCGCCGTGTTTGCCGCTGCGCAGCAGGATCAGATCGTCCTCAACGTGCATGTGTTCCTGGTATGGCAGGCCAATCACGTCCATCCCATAAACTTCGGCCAACAGTTCCCAGGCGTACGGCCCTTCGAAGTGCAACATGCCCCACTCTGGCGTCAGCGATTCGATCGAGTCGATATCCTCAAACTCGTCTTCATTGCCTGCCAGCTTGGCACGCAGCATCTCGCACAGCGTTTCACCGCTGACCCACTCCGACAGCAACAGAAAACGTTCGTCATCACAGGCGATATACAGGTCGGTAATGATGTTGCCTGCTTCATCGAGGATCAGGCTGTACATGGCTTGCTCATCCCGGATCGATGAAACATCGCCGGAAACCAGCTGGTTGAGCAACGACCAGGCGCTGTCACCGTTGATGGCCGCGATGCCAAAATGGGAGTAGTCGGACAGCAGAATGTGTTGACGTACCGCCTTGTGTTCCTCCTCCGCAGCAAAATAACTCAGGGGAATAGCAACGCCGTTACGCTCCCCCATTACCGCCCCATTCTGCTGATGAATGTCAGTGAGTTTGGTCATTCCTTGTCCGCTCCTGTTGCTGATCCGTTGGTGGTTTCCCCCTGCTTGGCGATAACAAACGAAGTCAGGGTGTTGACGCTACGCATGTAGGAAGGATCGTCACCTTCTGTCACACGGATGCCGAAAATTTCATCCAGCAACACGACGACCTCGGTGGCATCCACCGAATCCAGCTTCAACCCGCTACCAAACAGCGGTGTGTCATCGTCAATCTGATTGACTCTCTGATAGAGGTTCAGGCGTTCTATTAGCCCCGTTTTGATTTTCTCCAGCACAGACTTGCGCTGTTCAATCCTTTCAATAAGCGCGATGTTGCTCATAGCGGCATTACTCCCTGTTAGTTAAACGTACATACCTTTGCCTTCAGCCAGAATGCGATCGGTACGAAAATTGACGATCCGCCCGACGCACGCCACATTCCGGCCAACCCGCGCCTCCACTTCGTAGTGGTGGAACCCGTTCATATCGGCGAACGCCAGGCGGCTGTTGACTTCAATGGTGTCGCCCGGCGCGACCATGCTTTTGTACTTGACGTCCTGAGAGGCCAGCACGCCTAACACGCGCGCCCGCTCAGCTATCACTCGTGCCGTGCCCTCTGGCGTCTGCAACGCCCGTGATACCTCATCAAATTTCTTCAACGGTTGCTGGGTTTCACGCTCATGCAACTGGCAGAAATCGTTCAGCAAACTCAGATATTCACTAGACTGGCCGAAGATCTCGGCGATCATCACGCCAGGCATTACCGGGTTGTCTGGAAAATGCCCCGGAATATAGGATTCATTAAAGGTGACGTGCTTGATCACGGTAATCGAGCCCCTTTCTCCCGGTGAAAAGTCCACGATGCGGTCAACCATAAATATCGGTGCACGCCAGGACCCCATTTTCAGCAGCAGATTGGGCTGGACTAAGCTCTTGTTATAATTAGCCATATAACATTCCTGTCGGTTAACGCATCACCAGGCCGCCATCGGCCACCAAAGTCTGACCAACGATATAGCTGGATGCGTCTGAACTTAAGAAAGCCACCACGTTGGCGATCTCGTCGACACGACCAAGACGTTTCAACGGAATAGCGGACATGACGTTGCGCACGATCTGGCGCGGCACTTTTTTCACCATTCTGGATTCAATCATCCCCGGTGCCACGGCATTGACGCGGATCCCCTTCGAGGCCATTTCGCTGGCCAAGGTGCGGGTAAGGCCAATAATGCCGGCCTTGGCAGCGCTATAATTGCTCTGGCCAAAGCTGGAGGTGATACCGGATATCGAAGATATATTCACCACCGTTGAATTGCGGGCATGGCGCAATAATGGCAACAGCCGTTTGGTCATAGTGAAGGTGCCGTACAGATTGACCTTGATAACCTGATCAAACTCTTCATACGTCAGCGCGGAAAATACGTTGTCTTTGTAGATCCCGGCATTATTAATCAGCACATGTACCTCATGAGCCTGTTTCTCGAGCTCATCGGCCAGTCTGGAAGCCTCACTAACATCGGCAACGTTGCACTGCAGGATATGCAGATTATCACCTTGCGGATGAGAGATTTTTAATTTTTCCAGACCGCTATTGTCATGATGGTAAATAGCGAAAACCTTAGCCTGTTGCTCAAGATATTTCTCGCAAATAGCTAAGCCAATATCACCACTCGCGCCGGTGACAACCACATTTTTACCCCCGATATCGGGATAGTGAAACATAGATATTCCCTTATTTTATAATTAACCCAATGCCGCTGCGGCAATGGCATGTGACTGACAGTGAGAAATGCTCAGCGTGGCATGAGTCAATTTTTTTTCCTGCATCAATCTCGCAAATTCACCGCTAAAGAAATAATAAGGGCAGCCCAACTCATCGTGTCTGATTTCGATGTTGTGGAACAGGATCCCCAGGCGGAACCCGGTACCAAGAGCCTTCACGGCAGCTTCTTTGGCTGCCCAGAAGCCAGCCAGTCGTTCGACATTGTCGGCCAAATCCCCCAGTACCTGCTGCTCTGCCGGGGTTAACAAACGCTGTGCCAGCCGATTGCCACTTCGCATTAATGCGGTGTTTACCCGTGCGATCTCAATAATATCCACACCAAGATTCATCCTTTCTAACTCCCATCGTCAAATCCATTGAAGCAGCTTCGTGTGAAAGTGACATAATACGCAGATACAATATGGCAATGATGTCAGAACCTATAACACAATAAAATTGCAATAGGGAATTGTCTGCATTGCTTAAAGAGAATGTTATCGCGAAATGTTTAAAACAATCAATAAAGCCTCAGTAAAAAATATCATCAGCAAATAAAATAGAACATTATTCTAATTGTGAAGCATAAATACAGAATAAAAACCCATAACGCCATTCTAGCTGGTCATATATATCATTTTTTTATTAATTAAACGGGATTTATTTTTGCAAGAACAATCCCACCGATTAGGATTATTCAAAATAACAACAGATTTAATTCAGGTTAATTCGAGAAATAACCTGAATTAAAGTATTTTACTTTTCATCCTATTTAAAAAATGGCCATTATTAAACTTTCATTCCCGCTGATTTATCTGGATGATCGATAAGTGTGAAGAGTTTTGCATCATGTCCTGCATTGCGTTGACGCATAATTTTCAAACAGAAAGCGTTTTCAACCATAATGCACCGCTGAAATTCAAACTCCGTCCCCAAAAGAGCCATGATCAAACGAACATCACCTTTGGCAAACCAGGGCTTCGGGAGGCGCAACCTTCCTTTCCGCTTCGCTACTCATTTTTTAATCAATAATCTCTTCGGCTTAGCAGGCCAGTCTGTTACTCTGCCCGACAGAGATGGGGCCCTGGTTCACCAGCAGAATCGGCCACACTATGAAAACAGCCTAATCAGGCTGAAATATCAGACTTATCCATGTTAGTTTCGTAGTTTAACAAGTTGAACTGACCATACTCTGCGGTGCAGAATACGCGCAGATGAAATGGAGGTTCGAATGTACCAGATGGGAAATGTCATTAACCAGCAGATGGCGGCGATCTCGCCCCAGGTGCTGACGGTGTTGGAACAAAAGCTGGTAACGGCTAAAGAAAAGATCGCGCTGTGCCTTAACGGTATGGGTGCCCTGATCCTGCAAAAGACCCGCGACTACCTGCATCGTAATGACAACTCCCAACGTTTCCGCCAGTTGGTCGGGCGCACTCCCCCCTTCGAATTGCGCTTTCTGGATGAAGCACTGGGTAAATTCAGCCCTGCATTGCTGACGATGGTGCTTGGCCACAAAGTGAAGCGCCTCACCCAGCTGTTTGTGAGCTTTTATGTGCTGGAAAAACAGGTCGCCGAGCGGCTGTTTTCCGTGGCCTCCGCGGTGGTATTTGGCCTGTTGGGCGAATATCTTCGCCAACGTTCTCTACAATCACCGTCGTTAAAAGGCTGGCTCGAGTGGCAGTTGCCGCAGATTGCCGCAGCCCAACCAACGGCGGTGCTCAACCAGTTGCCTGCGCTTATCCCAGCCGATCCGGCCGTTTCCCGCACCGGGTCGCTGGCGCCCCCCAAACGCCGTATCTGGCCGTGGCTAATGCTGGCGCTGCTATTGGTATCGCTGCTGTTCTCACTGCGCGGTTTTAGCGTGTTACAACCCATGCAGGCCAGCGGCCAGAGCGATGTGACCTACCGCCGGTTGGCCGATGGCAAGCAGCTTCTGTTGTCGCAGCGTAGCGTCGAGAACCTGCTGATCAGCTATATTGAGAGCAATGCCCCCACTAGCGAAAAACGTTGGTTTACGCTGGATCGCCTGCAGTTTGACACCAACCGCACCGAGTTAACCCCTGCATCACAAGAACAGCTGAGGAACATCGTCGATATTCTGCGTGCTTATCCGGATGTGGAGATCCAACTGGGGGGCTATACCGATAAGTCGGCCAATGAACAGATAGACCGGCGTTTATCGCAAGATCGTGCCGATGCGGTACGCATGGCGTTGGTCAAAATGGGGATTGGGGAAAGCCGTATCAGCGCAGAAGGTTACGGCTCGGCTTACCCCTTGGTGCCTAACGATAGCGAAGCCAATCGTGTCAAAAACCGCAGAATCGATCTGCGGGTAGTTGAGAAGTAATGGCCACTCAGCCCTTGGCTACTGCCACCACCTTCAACGGCTGAGCATCCGGCAAGATATTCATATGCTCCAGCACCTGGGCCATAATCTTGCCAAATACCGGCCCCGCCACCGAGCCACCAAAGTGTTTGCCTGCCTTGGGGTTATTGACCATGACCACCAGGGCCACCTGCGGATCGCTGGCCGGTGCCACGCCTGCGGTGTAGTTGATATAGCCACCATCGTACTTGCCGTTTGGCCCCATCTTCTCAGCAGTACCCGTCTTGATCGCCAAGCGATAGCCAGGCACTGCGGCACTGAGGCCGCTGCCCCCAGGTAACGCATCGCTCTCCATCATGTGCACCACGGTTTTTACCACCTCTGCAGGCATGACTTGCTGCCCCATGACCGGCGGCGTGACTTTAGTGATGGAAAGCGGACGATAAACACCGAATGAACCAATGGTGGCATATTCGCGCACCATCTGCAGCGGAGTGACGCGCAAACCGTAACCAAAGGAGAAGGTCGCTCGTTCAATATCAGCCCAGCGCGCGCGGTGAGCGGGCAAATAGCCGCTACTTTCGTTACCAATCCCCAAATCGGTTGGCCGCCCAAGGCCAAAACTGCGATAAACGGCAGGCAATACCGTGGCAGGCAGAGCCAACGCAATATGCGAAACCGCAATATCGCTGGATTTTTGCAGCACGCCGGTAATGGTCAATTTCGACCAATGGCCTACGTCTTTGATCAGATGGCCGTTCACCGTATAAGGCGTAGTATCCAGCACGGTATCTGGCCGGATCAGCTTGTGATCCAATCCCACCATCACCACTACCGGTTTAACCGTCGAGCCAGGTTCAAAGCTGTCGCTGCTGCAGACATTGTGTATGTCTTTCACCGGCGTATTGGCGTAGTTGTTGGGGTTGAAGGAGGGATAGCTGGCCATGCCGAGGATTTCACCGGTATTCACCTTCACCAGCACCGCACAGCCGGAATCGGCCTGGTTGGCGATCACCCCATCGCGGATCTGGGAAAACAGCACGTACTGAATAAATTTGTCGATGCTTAACGTCACGTTCGGTGGCGGCACTGGATCTACGCTTTTGATCACGCCGATGACCGCACCGCTGCCGTCTTTCTGATAGACACGCAGGCCGTTTTTACCCTGCAACAACGGGTTGAAACCCAGCTCAATCCCTTCCAGCCCCTGATTATCCTGCCCCACAATGCCAATCAGCCCGGCGGCGTCTTGCCCCATGGGATAGAAACGGCTGAAGTCCTGCTCGGTGCTAACGCCGGTCAGGTGCAGTTTGCTGATATAGGCCGCATTGTCATCCTCCACCTTGCGTGCCAGATAGACAAAGCGCTTACGGGCGTTGGCCTGGATCAGGTGCTGAACATCAGCAAGCGGCATTTGCAACACGTTAGCCAAACTCTGCCAGCGCTCGGTGCTGGTATCGGTTTGGGTATCGAGGATATGTTTGGGATCCAACACGATGTCTTTGGAAGAGACGCTGACCGCCAGCGCCGCATCGTTACGGTCGGTGATCATCGCTCGGTTGGTGGGCACCACCTGGGTTCGAATGGAACGCTGATCAGCCTGATCGGCCAACTGTTGGTGTTCCAGCAGCTGTAAATAGCCGACCCGGAACATCAAGAGAAAAAAGCAGACCAAGATGCCCGCGCAAATCCAGCCAAAACGCGCCGTCGAGTAGTTTTTACCGTTTTTCTTGGTTGGAGGAGCCACTGTTAAGCCTACGTTTTTAAACTGATTATTTATCCGCTAAGTCTAACCTGAGTCAGGTTGCCAGAAGGTTGCAGTTTGTAAGAAAGTAAAAACAAACGCTTTTTTGTTACTTTAATTTTACAGCTATTTAAAACAGTCACTTAGTGAACATCATTGACTGAATGGCGATAGTTTGTGAAGCGCAATATTCTGGCATCTACCTTTATTCTGCCCCCCCTGTTCAACCAACAGGAGTTCAGCCGCTATGCGCTGAACTACTTGGTGTTCGGCAATGCATTCCTAGAACTACGTAAAAATCAACTTGGTGAACCGATATGCCTACAGTGCTCACCAGCTAAATACACCCGCCGGGGAGTGGAACCCGATACCTATTTACCTATTGGTCTGTGCAGGACAGGAAGGAGGCGCACCAATTCGCAGCAGGCAGCATGTTTCATCTGATTGAACCGGATGATGAGTTGCCAAATGAACAAATAACATTAGAGGAAAAAATTTCTTAACCATGGGGATAGCTAAGCCCCGCATTCGCGGGGGCTTAATTGACAATTAAACATATTCATGCTCATGAAAGAACATAGGATCCCCATTATTTTCACCTATCGTTGTTAAAATAGGTTGTAACTCTTCATATGTACATCCAAATTGCCAACATACAAGAATCCTTTTATCGTTTGGATATGCTTTATATGATTGAGTTCTATGTATTGTTGCTGTTCCATCAAAAAGAATAGCCTCACCTTCTTTATATTGATGTACTATTGAAAGCTCATCATAATTATCATAGTCATCACGGTGGGCTGATGTTGTTTCTAAACCGCCAAAGTATGGTTGGAATGGGAAAAGAGGCGTTAAAAGAGTCCCGCTCTCATTAACACCTAACTTTTCATGGTAAAAATCAGAATGCCATCTTCCTGTAGGATAACTACCAACCGTTTCAATAATATTAGCCTGTACCACTCGCATATTGCCGCGATCATTTCCAATGATATCACGACTTAGTGCTAGCTCACAACCATCAAGGACATCACGGAAAATTTTAATTGCCTCTGGCGACTTGGCGAAATACCATCTCATGCTAACTGAATTAAACTCTTCGCTATAATCCTCATGCGCTTTTATGCCAATATCCACTTTAGCTTCCAAAGAGTCTTGCATGATGTCTAAATATAGTTTTCTTATAGGCTCTAGGGCATCAAATGAAAAAGCCAATTTTGTAACACCATTAGTTAGAAATTCACTTTTTTTTGACATAATTAGTCCTTATTAAAGGCCCTCGATGTTTAAGAGCCTTGTGATAGCTTTATAGATTATGCAAACGCCATATTAAAACGAGCTTCGGAAACCATACGAGCTGGCTTGGTTTCTGCTGCTTTACCCACAATACGATTTGTTTGCATTTGATCTGTCCTTTATGATGAGTATTGATATTAACTAGTGCATTAATGCACCTACTGACAACACCTGATGCACATAAGGCATTGAATTTACTTGATACTTTTATTTACTTTTTTTGGTAAACAACTTTCGCAGTAAAATACGTTGACAAAACAATTGAGACAATAGCGAAAACAAACAGAAAATCATGAGAGAAACTATAAATTAATGTGCCTACTGATGGACCTAAAACATAGCCAAAAGCGGATGCACCGAAAAGGAAACCAGCAACGCCACTTTGCTCGTCATGATTTACCGCCAACGATGCTGCTGACTGTATTGATGGAATCATCATTCCAAATCCCATACCTAGCATTCCGGCAGATATGTTAACTATAACAATAGAGCTGTTAGAAAACATTATGCCGCTAAAACCCAAAACGCATGAAACACACCCTGGCAATAAAAGAGACTTCACAGATGGTTTAAATACCTGAATGTATCCTAATTGAACAACAACCATAACAATAGCCATTATGGATACTGTAACCCCTGTTTTAGCGACAGTTTCTTTTGGGTCTAAAGAGAATATATCTTGTATGTAAAATGATATTGTTTGTTGGAATGCGGAAAATGCAATGTATATACATGCTACACCAATGAAAATTGGTAGTACTCTTGCATCTGTTAATTTAATGCTTGTATTGTTCTCTTTCATCATCGATGGTGTAGACTCACTTGGCGCAAGGACAATGAAGCCTAAAACAGTCCCAATACAAGAAATTGCAGCAGCAACATAAATTGGCAGTAGTAATGAAAATGTACCTAATGATGATCCTAATAGTGGACCAACTACAGAGCCAATGCCATATGCTGAAGCAATTAGTGCCATTCCAGCACCTCGATTGGTCCGATTTGTGTTTTCTGCAATATAGGTCATAGCCGAGGGATGAATCCCCGCAGTTAGAGCACCTGTAATGCATCTTATTATTAGCAGGAAAATAAATGCCCCAGCAACACTAAGATAATGATTTAAACTAAATTTCAGCACGAACGCTAAAAGTAATGTTCCAATGGTATAAAAAATCATTCCTGCTAAATATGAATTCCTGCTACCAAACGCTCCTATCAACTTCCCCCACACACCAGAGCACAAAGTTATGACTAAAGCTGCAATCGTTACAATCAAACCTACATTAAACTCTGTTAGACCAATTTCTCTACTTGCAGGACCAAGGATCGTATAAAGTAGAGTTTGTCCAATACCTACACACACTAAACCTATCACAAGTGTTATGTGGTGTATTAGCCCCGTTTCTTTCTTGCTTTCAGATACATTTATATTAGTTTGGCTCATTAGTTTTGACGTTCTACATGTAGAAGTGAATGTTTAGTTAATGATAAGAAAATGTTAAAAATTATTGTGATTTGAGATTATATGATTAGCGAAACAATTCAATAGTTTTTTAAACACTCAATAGAAAATGAAATTTACCTCTAAAAAAAAGTAAAATAAGAATAACTAAAGAATAATAAACCAAAAAGCTAACAATAAATGGATTTTAATTTTTACTTTTAGTGATTTTGAAAACTTTAGTCTGATAGTGGTTTTTATCACACTGATATTTATTGATATTTTTTTAAGGCGAACTAATCATTAGGAATGTTTACGCTAATTTTAGTGATTAATCTTATATAAACAGGTCAATGTAAATGGCGTTTTCCCCAAAATGGGCTATACGTTTTTAGGTTTGTTGTATACAAATTACTACTAACAGTTGTTTCTTATGCTCGATACTAGACGTATGGACATAACCTCATTTGTAGTCGTTGGGCGCAATGCTATCCCCGCCTCGCCTGCCCGCTTCATGTGTCGCTTTTCATGCAGATAGGCAAAGCCCGTATTCCCTCCCCCCTTGCCACCTTAACAACCAGTTATAAATAAATTATTGATTTTATTATTGTAGTGAGAAAATCGCTTTTAATGTTGCACATCGTCACTGTCGCCCAGCAACGTCTGGCTACCGTCGCTATCCCTCGGCGCTGGCGCATTGGCCGGGTCGAAAATGTGGTCCAGGATTGCCCTGGCCGTTGGCCCTGCAACGACACCATCCCCACCCCCGTTTTCCAGAATTAGTGCCATCGCCACCCGCGGGTTTTTATACGGCGCAAACAGGGTGTAGAAAATATGGTCACGCAGGCGTACCGGGATCATTTTGGCATTGTAAGTCTGGTTTTCTTTCAGGCTGAAAACCTGTGAGGTCCCCGATTTGGCCGCTATCTGGTAGGGCGCGGTATGGAACAGCTTATACCCGGTGCCGTTAGGCAGGTTCGCCATGCCATACATACCGTTGCGCACAATTCCCCAATACGGCGATTTGGCCTCGCCAATCTGCGCGGCCTGCTCTGGTGGCCGGTAGCGTTCGACTTCCCGGCCCCGTTTCATCGAATACAACAGATGCGGCGTTTTCACCCTGCCGCTGTTGATCAGCGTGGTCAGCGCTTTCACCATCTGGATCGGCGTAGCGATCCAATACCCCTGGCCAATACCCACCGAGACGGTATCACCTTGGTACCAGCCTTTCTTGTGTACCCGTTGCTTCCATTCCCTGCTCGGCAGCACGCCGCGATATTCCTCGTTCAGATCGATTCCCGTCGGTTGGCCATAGCCAAACTGGCTGAGCCACTGGTGGATCCGGTCGATCCCCATCTCATAGGCGACCTGATAGAAGAAGGTGTCGGCCGACTCCTCGATCGCCTTGGTGACGTTCAGCAGGCCGTGCCCGGTTTTCAACCAGTCGCGATAGCGGCGCTGCGTTCCCGGCAAGGTCCAGGTGGGTGCGCCAAAGAAAGTGGTGGTTGGGGTAATGACACCGGCAAACAGTGCCGATACCGCCATATAAGGTTTTACCGTTGATGCAGGCGGGTATAACCCCTGCGTCACGCGGTTAATCAGCGATAAATCCGGGTTGCTGAGTAGCGACTTATAGGCCTGATAGCCAATACCTTTGACGAACGGGTTGGGATCGTAGCTAGGGCTGGAGACCATCGCCAGAATACCTCCGTCGCGCGGATCGGCAACCACCACCGCCGCCCGTTGCCCTTTAAGCAAGCCTTCAATGTACTGTTGCAGGTGCAGATCCAGCGTCAGATAGATATCTTTGCCCGCCTGGGGCGGTTGTTCCTTCAGCAGGCGAACGATACGCCCGTGGTTATCCACTTCCACTTCCTGATAGCCGGTGGTGCCGTGTAACTCTTTCTCGTAATAGGCTTCCAGCCCCTGTTTGCCAATATTGTGGTCGGCCGCATAGTTTTGCGCCAGGCCCTGCTGCTCCAGCTTTTTAACGTCGTTATCGTTAATGCGGGAGACATACCCCACCACATGAGCCAACTGTGCCCCGTAAGGATATTGCCGCTGCTGGTAGGTCTCGATGGTCACTCCGTCAAAGCGATACTGGTTTACCGCAAAACGAGCCACCTCGGTTTCGCTAAGCCCGGTCTTCAGCGTAACTGGCTTATAGCGGCTATTGTGATGCATATCGTCACGGAAGGCGGCGATATCATCCGGCGTCAAATCTACAATGGGCGTCAGGTTTTGCAACAGCGTTGCCATATCGGCAATCTTGCTGGGGGTCACTTCAATCTGATACAGCTGTATATTGCGCACCAACGGGATGCCGTTGCGATCGAAGATCAGGCCACGATGGGGGGCAATGGGCAGCATCTTGATGTCGTTTTGATCGGAGCGCGTTTGGTAAAACGCATGCTGTTTGATCTGCAACTGATACAGGTTGAAAACCAGCAAGCCAAAACAGGCGACGACCAGCACCATCGCCACGCAGGCACGGCGAATGAACAACGTTTCTTCGGCGGGATGGTCACGGAATGGATCTTGCAATTGGGCCATGCGCAGAGTCTTACCTGTTTGACTGGGCGAAAAGCCGGCAAGCATAGCGTTAATAATCCGGGGGCTACATTAAAAGGTTGCTAATGAGTTGGCATAAATGTTTCAACATATTGGAATGTTGCCAGGATTTGTCAGACAGGCCATAACGACTATTGAGACGCCAATTATTCCAATGCTACAATGTGACGTAGATCACACCAACAACCTAAACCACCGTCTATCCAATGCGCATTCTGCCCCAAGGTCTGATACCTGGAGTTGGCTGCGGCATGTGTAGCAAAGGATCACCTTCGATGAGTACCATAGCCACTGGCTTTATTATGATGCGCTGGGAATTACTGAGCGCAGTGATGATGTTTCTGGCCAGCCAACTGAATTTGGTGTGCCGCAAGGCCAGCCGTAACGGCATGGCGTTTGTGTTCAGCAGCCTCGGGTTGTTCACTAGCTGCTGGTTTGTAATGGGGCTGATGGGCATGTCCTTCAACCTGGCAGGCATTATGCAATTCTGGGCGTCATTCAAAGACGTTTTCATCGATGTCATGAGCCAAAACCCGACCGCCTTCCCTCTGCCATAACCGTTTTTCCAGACTAGACGGGCGCAGCTATCGCGCCCCTTGTCGTAAGCGGGCTATGGGTCAACCAAGGCGAGCACGCATCAACCTTATCTTATATTGAGGGTGTACTCTTTGAACGGTTGCCTGAAGTGGACAATTCCGTGCGCATTTACCATTGCGTAAACCGTCAAAATTTTTTGTCCTTCGTAAATATCACCGCCATCGTCCACTTCCATCACAACTTCCAGGCAGTCCCCTTGCTGGTAACCTGTGGTTTTTAACAGCAGATCGGTCTCACTGTAAAACAGGGCTTCGGCGTTCCCCTCTTTGATTTCGAGAGGTGTTAAGTCAGCAGTGTTGACCCATACCATCTCATCAACTTTCCCCGTCAATCTAAAAACCGGCTTACAGTGAAACAAATCCCGATACACTCGCGGGTATATAGGCAATAACGTTGCCTGGTTGTCCGGGGTTATGGCTGGCCCATATTTGAACGGAACAATTCGCCCATGCCCCCGGATAGGCGACTCTTCGGCAAGTGCGGAGAAGGAAAGCATGACCGATAATAGAGTGCTGATGTAGTGACAGAATTTCAATGGTCGCTCTCCTTAGCGCACAGACCAAAACAATGCCGACTTGCTTAACCGCGCATCCAGGGAGTTAAGGTTACGCCGACCAGCAAGCCTTCCGGGCTTAGCAGACGGGTGACGCTCTGGCCCCACGGCTCCAGACGGTTGGCTACCAGCAGTTGATAGCCCTGATCCAGCAGCGTTTGGGTAGCCTTCGCCATATCTGCCACGTCAAACTCCATCCACGCCTGTGGCACCGGCAAATCTTGTGGCCATTGATCCTGGCCAAAGCAAGATTGGGCCGCCTGCGCCAGTGGCCACAGCGCAAAGTGCTTCACGCCCGCCAAGGCATCGTGCTCGGTCAGCAGATAGTCCTCATTCCCTTCCATTGGCTTTAGCGGCAACCCCAGCGCTTGCTGATAAAACGCGGCACTTTGGCTGGTGTTTTGGGTGATCGGGCCAAAACCCGCGACAAAAAGTACCTCAACACCACAAAATGGTTGTTCCATATCCTTTCTCCTCAGGGATTAACGGCTTTGCTGCCGCAACCGTATCGGCGTATAGCCATAGAATGCCTTGAAACGGTGGCTGAAATGGCTGGCCGAGCTAAAGCCGCAGTCCAGCGCAATCTGGGTTAGCGGTATCAGCGTGTTGCGCAGTAATTTCTCCGCCTGCTGCAAACGCACCTGCATCACATATTGATGCGGCGCCTGCCCGGTGCTGTGTTTAAACATGCGGGCAAAATGAAACTCGCTCAATTCCGCCTGAGCGGCCAAGTCTGCCAGCACCAAGGGTTGATCGAGATGGTGATAGATAAACTCCTGCACCCGCTTCAGCACGGCCGGTGCCAGCCCACCACGCACGCTGGGCAGCCGCCATTGGAACTGGGTGTAGCGCTGAAGCATATGCGACATCAACAGCGTAGAGGCGCTGCTCAGTGCCAGTTGGTTGGCGCTATCTTGCCAATTGTGATTAAGTAAAAACTGGCGATACAGCAGCGTGATTTGCGGATCTTCCGCAAACGACAGCGGCTCTACGTTGATGGACGCCGGGCTGCGATCCCAGGTCTGCTCCACCAAATGGCGCAAATGCTGGTCGGTACAGTACAGATGCACAAAAGAGAGATTGCTGCGGACATCCCAGGTGGATTCGTAATGACGCGGCATGATGCAAAAACGATCCGGGCCGCCGCCGTTCTGCCACCCCCCTGGTACCTTCTGATAGCACTCATAACCATCCGCCACGTACAGGCTGAGGGTGTGGTGATCGGCACTTTCCTGGGTGATACGGTCGTTGCAGTTGGACCAGGCCGCAAGTTGCACGCCAGATCCCAGTTGCACGCTATTGTGCAACCGGGCTTTATGTTGGTGCAGTGTTTCAAATGCCAGGTATGCCATAGCTGCCCTATTCCTGTGATCCAAGCCGTTTCAGTTTAAAGAGTGCTGGCGCGGGATACCAGTTGTCACCGGGCGCTTTTAACAAAAAAAGCGCAAGAATATGCAATTGGCCGCAAAAGGCTGAAAGCGTTACGGCGCAAAAAGATGAATACTCCCGTCATCATTCACAGGAGAATTTATGAATACGCTGTTGTATCTTGCCGTGGTGCTGATTTGGGGCACCACCTGGATTGCGATTACCCTGCAACAAGGCACGGTGGCGATCCCCGTTTCGATCGGTTACCGCTTCCTGCTGGCTGCCGCCGTGATGTGGCTGGCCATGCTGGCGCTACGCCGTCTGCGGGCCATTAGCCTGCGGGACCACCTGTTCTGCATGTTGCAGGGCTGCTGTGTGTTTGGCTTTAACTTTTACTGTTTCTACCTGGCCGCAGCCTATATCAGCAGCGGGCTGGAATCGGTGATTTTCTCGATGGCGGTGTTGTTCAACGCGGTTAACAGCATGATTTTCTTCCGCCAACGCCCCAGCCCCAACCTGCTTCCTGCGGCGCTGTTAGGCATGATCGGCATCGTGGCGCTGTTTTGGCAAGATCTGATGGCGACCCAGATGGCGCCAGAATTGCTTAAAGGTATCGGCTTGAGCGCCCTGGGCACCTACGGTTTTTCGCTGGGGAACATGCTCAGCACACGCCATCAACGCCGTGGACTGGATATCCTTTCCACCAACACTTACGCCATGAGCTACGGCGCACTGCTGATGTTTGCCATCGCACTGGCACAGGGCGCTTCATTGCAGCTCGAATTTACCACTCGCTATCTGGGTTCGCTGTTCTATCTGGCGATTTTTGGCACGGTGATCGCCTTTGCCGCCTATTTCACCCTGTTAGGCCGCATCGGCTCAGGGGCCGCCGCCTATAGCACCTTGCTGTTCCCGTTGGTGGCGCTGACGATCTCCACTCTGTATGAGGGTTACCAGTGGCATCTGAATGCGGTGATCGGCCTGTGTCTGATCCTGCTGGGCAACCTGGTGATGTTTTCCAAGCCGGGGAGGTTCAATCTATATCGATGGAAACGTGGAGTTCAGTGACCGTATTAAATATAAGTGTAGGGATACCGTTGCCCACTTAAGATAATCCATGAATTAACACAAAAATCATTGAGGTGTGAGGTAAACCACCTCAATGATTGCCCCACTATCACGAAAGATTACAGCCCATTGCAGTAGGATTCGTATTGACCTTGTTTACTCATACATATTAATGGCTTATTAGCTTCCTGCACCTGAAACCAAATTAACTTCATCAAAGCTTAAGACTTTCATTTAAAAACTCCTGTTACTTGATAATAAATAAACATCACGATTGCTATGCCAGTAGAAATAGCCAAGGACTGAAATAACGGAGATGCGTTAAAGCGTCTCGCAATAGAACCTATGGCAACCCCAAGAAAAACACAAAAAAAGACAAATAGAATGTTTTTCATTACCCCCCCCTAAAATGTAAGTAATGAACCTATTTTTAAAATCACACTATTGATTTCAATGAATATTATAGAATAAGAGAGATTGTTCAGGCATTGTAAAAACGTCTAAAGGTGCTAACACCTACTCATTTCTCAAATGAGGTCATCACAGAATAACCTTCCATAAATTGATAATGACTATCATTCTAAATTATTTTATCAAGGTCAAGTTGTTTTTATTCGACAGTATATGCCTATTAATCATTCCTATAATGAAAACCGTTAAAACGATATGGTAATTTTATTAACAACAATCAAAGTAAGCAGCGGGAAATAAATCGATAGCCATGGTCTAAAGTAATACGGAGGAACCATAATTATTGTTGATACCTCCCCGCCTATACTTGGGTCTGTTTTACGATAAAAGGAGTGACGAAAATCCGGCACCGCATCGTCATTTATGTCGAAAAACTGTCGAAACATCATCACCCCCCCTGCAACCTACTGTTATAAAAAATATTTCCTGGTTGGCATGTTTTATGTATTGCCATAGGCGGAGCATAAACCTTGCCATCCCCGAAAGCTTTTTAGCTGCGCTCAAAAGTTACAGGGGTAATCCGGGAGTTCACCATGAAAAAAATCACCACTGTCTGCCCTTACTGTGGCGCAGGCTGCAAACTGAAACTGGTAGTAGAAAATGGCAAAATCCTGCGTGCCGAAGCGGCAGACGGGGTAACCAATCAGGGGGAACTTTGCCTGAAAGGCTACTACGGCTGGGACTTCCTCAATGATACCAAACTGCTGACTCCGCGCCTTAATCAGCCGCTGATCCGCCGTGTGAAAGGTGGCAAATTTGAGGCTGTCAGTTGGGAGGAGGCTATTCGCTACACGGCACAGCGTCTGAAAGAGATCAAGCAGCAATATGGTGCGCGTGCCATCATGCATACCGGTTCATCGCGCGGGACGGGTAATGAAACCAACTATGTCATGCAGAAATTCGCCCGGGCGGTGATCGGTAATAATAATGTCGACTGTTGTGCCCGCGTTTGCCATGGCCCCTCCGTTGCAGGTTTGCAAGCGACTCTGGGTAACGGCGCGATGAGTAACTCTATCGGCGATATCGAAAACTCCAAGTGCCTGCTGATCATCGGCTACAACTGTGCAGACTCGCACCCTATCGTGGCTCGCCGAGTGTTGAAGGCCAAAGAGAAAGGTGCACAGATTATCGTATGCGACCCACGCCGCATCGAAACGGCGCGTATTGCCGATCTGCATTTACCAATCAACAACGGCTGTAATATGGCGCTGGTGAATGCCTTCGCTCACGTTTTGATTGAAGAAAACCTGTATGACCGCGATTACGTTGCCAACTATACCGAAGGTTTCGACGCCTATCGCCAGCAAGTGGCAGACTATTCTCCAGAAGCGGTGGAGCACCTGACAGGGGTCACTGCCCAGCAGATCCGCCAGGCAATGCGTATCTACGCCAGTGCCCCTTCCGCCACCATTATGTGGGGCATGGGCGTAACACAGTTTGGTCAGGCTGTCGACGTGGTGAAAGGCATTGCCAGCCTGGCACTGCTCACGGGTAATTTGGGGCGCGCCAACGTGGGGGTTGGGCCGGTTCGTGGACAAAATAACGTTCAGGGAGCCTGCGATATGGGGGTTCTGCCAAACGAATTCCCTGGTTATCAGGCCGTGACCGACGCCGCAGTACGAGCCAAATTTGCCGCAGCCTGGGGGATTGACGCTGCACAGATGGACGCCGAAGTAGGCTACCGTATCACCGAAATACCGCATCTGGCCCTTGAAGGTAAAGTCAAAGCCTACTACATCATGGGGGAAGACCCATTACAGACCGAGGCCGATCTTAGCCTGGTCCGTCGTGGGTTCGACGCGCTGGACTTTATCGTGGTGCAGGATATCTTTATGACCAAAACGGCCGAACAGGCCGATGTGATCTTGCCTGCCACCTCATGGGGGGAGCATGGCGGAGTGTTCTCCTGTGCCGACCGTGGTTTCCAACGTTTTGAGAAAGCTATCGAGCCGCAGTATAACGTCAAACGTGACTGGGAAATTATCAGCCTGTTGGCGACTGAAATGGGTTACCCAATGCACTACGAAGATAACCAACAGATCTGGGACGAGATGCGCGAGCTGTGCCCACTGTTTTACGGAGCCACTTACGAAAAAATGGGTGAACTCGGCCATGTGCAGTGGCCTTGTACCACCTTGGACAGCCAGGGGACACCTTACCTGTATCAGGGGAACCAATTCACGACCCCTTCCGGCAAAGGTCAATTGTTTGCTACAGCCTGGCGCGCTCCCGCAGAAATCCCTGATGAAAACTACCCTCTCGTGTTGTGTACCGTGCGCGAGGTCGGCCACTACTCATGCCGCTCAATGACCGGCAACTGTAAGGCACTACAAACGCTGGCGGATGAGCCTGGTTTTGTGCAGATCCATCCGCAAGACGCCGCTGAGCTGGGCATTGCCGACCAGCAACTGGTTTGGGTGGCCTCCCGCCGCGGCGGGGTGATTTCCCGAGCCAACTATAGCGAGAGGATTAATTTGGGCGCGGTTTATATGACCTACCAGTGGTGGATTGGCGCCTGTAATGAACTGACCCAGGATAACCTGGATCCGATCTCGAAAACGCCGGAAACCAAATACTGTGCGGTGAAGCTGGAAGCCATTGCCGATCAGCAATGGGCAGAAAACTATGCTCAGCAAAGTTACTGCACCATGAAGGCCCGCCTGCGCAGCGCCGTGGATGACTTGCTCTTGCCGTTAGGAGTTTAAGTTAATTAATGGATTAAGACGGTAATCATTGAGGTGCGGTGTGTCATCCCACCTCAATGATTTATTTCACCGGTCTTGACCTTATTTACTCATGCAAATTAGCGGCTTATTAGGCCGAACAATCCACATTGTCCGCACTTTAGATCGCCTTGTCAGGCCTGTCGCAAGAAGTTCTCTATGCTCGTTGCCAGCGCGAGCGGTACTTCATTCATTGGGTAATGACCTGCATTTTCAAGTATTTCCAGTTCAGCCCTCGGATACCATGCAAGGTAGGTAGAACGCATCAGATCCGTGTTGAATGTCGGATCATGCTCCCCGATCAGCACCTTAACCCTGTGTGGTAAACCCTGTACCTCCGCGCTGAAATCAGTGTTGCTCCATGCATTCAAGTAGGCGGCAAAAGCGGCTCTGGACGAATGCGCCATTGAATACTCTGCTTTCCAGTCGATCCACGCTCGTGAAAGGCGCTGTCCAGTACTTCGATGGATGATGATCCTTCTATTCTCGATGCTATCAGCTGCGCCATTAAACAATACTTGCCCTACAGGGTCGAAAGCCACACCGCAGGAAGGAACCGGTGCGACAGGCACTAGCATACGCACGCGCTCAGGGGCCAGGGCCGCTACACGTTCAATTGCCATTCCACCCATCGAGTGGCCTACCAAGCTAAACGTGTCGAATCCAAGCTCGTCTGCCAGGGATAAGGTATCCCTCGCAATCTCATCCATGCTATAAGTGCCAACTGCGGAACTCATGCTCCCGTATCCACGGTAGTTCATAAAGATAAAAGTAAATTCGTCGCGGCTGAGGGCATCCTCCATTGGCGCAAAAGCATGGCAATCACCAAACCACCCGTGAAGAACAATGACAGGATGCGGACCACTACCTACTCGGTGAAACGTGTTGGACATATCGACTCCTAATAAACTGAATGTGCCAGATGATTTCGTTACCGTGGCCATTGTAGGATCCGCAGCAGCAGCTCGCTTTCAATATTGAGTCAATTATTATAGAGTTTGGGCCATGCGTAATACGTTACTCGATCCTTACGAAGACATCCCACGAATTGCCGTAGTTACAGCAAATGACTACCCGGCGTCTTCGACTTTCCCCTCCCATACGCATCGTCGCAGCCAGTTTGCCTATGCCGCCTCTGGGACGATCAGCGTGTTCACGGCGCGCGAAAACTTGGTAGTTCCACCACAGCGTGCATGCTGGATACCTGCTGGCATCGACCATGAGATGCATATGCGTGGCCCTGTCACCATGTTGAACGCATTTTTTACCCCGGACGCTGCTCATGCCGCAGGACTACCCGATGGCTGTCGGGTAGTTGGAGT
Organism: Serratia sp. JSRIV004; assembly: GCF_019968705.1. Taxonomy (NCBI): domain Bacteria; kingdom Pseudomonadati; phylum Pseudomonadota; class Gammaproteobacteria; order Enterobacterales; family Yersiniaceae; genus Serratia; species Serratia sp. JSRIV004. The sequence continues at coordinate 3,124,029 of NZ_CP074140.1, forward strand.
GTCCCCCTTGCTACAGAACCTGTTAGCACAGGCAGTGGATTTGCCAGCGCTCTATGACCTGAATAATAGAGAAGGCAAGATTATGTCTCTGTTGCTTGATGAAATTGCCGCTATGCCATCACTGTTGCTAAATACTCCGTTGCCAGACGAGCCTCGGTTAGCCAGACTGTGCCGTCAACTGATTGAAAATCCGTCTCTTTCTATCGATATCAACAAAATGGCTGCGGAGGCAGGCATGAGTCGGCGCACTTTCACCAGAGTGTTCCGGGCTCAAACTGGGGTGAGCTTTACTGAGTGGCGCCAACAAGCCTGTTTGCTGGCGTCTATCACCCGCCTCAACAATGGGGAATCGGTTACTCGCGTTGCGCTGGACCTTGGCTATGGGAGCTCAAGTGCCTTCACTGCACTATTCCGTCGTGTACTTGGCGTACCGCCCAGCCTCTACCTTGAGAAATAGTGAAAAATCAAAGTGGTAATATTGCTGAATAGACAGGGGCGCCGTACCGTGCCCCTAGTGACTGAATTTCTGCGCTGATATTGTCACTTCATTCCGGTTGGACAAGTATCCGCGACGTTGTTAAGCCCTTCGGTTTGACGCTCGAAGCGGATCTTGTTGGCGGACGCGTCATGGTTAATAGTCAGCACATAGATACCGTCAAAATCATTCCCCGACCATTTGGTAACCTGTTGTGGGTTACCTCCCTCGGCGGTGATGATATTTTTTACCACCTGCACCAGATTGTGATGTTCCCAAGAGACATACACCACGGCATTGCGGAAACGATCGTCCAGCAGAGCCGTCTGCAAATCAGCAATGTCATCGGCGTGATACTGGATATTCACCGGCAGTGAGAGCCGAATGGCCGTTGGGGTGATGGTGGTCAATGCCCGCATGGAGCTGCCCAGCTTATTTTTCTTGGGGCCAGCGGCATAAATGGCCTCAGGCTTACCGAAGCGGGAAATCAAGACCTCCGGCAGTGCCAAGGCGCGGTTAAAACCTTTGCAGGTCAACTGACCACTGTTGTTGTCTGGCTTCTCACCGTGGCGAACGAAAACCAGGGTTTGCTCACTCCAGGCGGCCCCTGCCACGCTGGATAACAGTAACGCCAATATGCCGTTTTTAAACGCTTGCTTCATGGTTCTTTCCACCCATATTTGCCCTTAAGAACGCCGCCAGGTAAGGCCACGTGCTTGCAGGACATTGTCGTGACTAATGAATTATTTGCATAGGTGTATGCATATTTGGCTACCTTATCATTGAATTGGCCCTGTAATACACTTCCTCCTGTCGGCCATAAGCACATCGGCCACCCTTTTGGTTGCTTCCTGAAAGCAGGCGTAATTTGACGGCGGAGATAAAATGAACGAGAAATTTGACGGTAACGGTATTTTCCCCAAAGGGCCAAAAAATGACGCCTATGCGCAATATTTCACCGGCACCAGCTACCTGAACATGTTGACCACTGAAGGGGTAGCCATTGGCAATGTGGTGTTTGAACCAGGCTGTCGGAATAACTGGCATATCCACCATCAGGGCGGCCAGATCCTACTGGTGACCGGGGGGCGCGGCTGGTATCAGGAGTGGAATGAACCGGCTCGCCAACTTACCGCCGGGGACGTGGTCAATATCCCGGCAGGCGCCAAACACTGGCACGGTGCAGCCCAGGATAGCTGGTTTGCGCATATTGCCGTGGCGGTCCCGGCCGAGGGTTCCTCCAATGAGTGGTTGGAACCGGTATCCGACGAGGATTACCGTCAACTGCCATGATAAAAAAGCCACCTGCCAAAACGGGTGGCTTGAGATTAATGAGCAAGGACGCAGCATGCGGCCCCTTTTAGAAAGTTAAGGCGTCACCCAATCACTAATCCCAGAACCGCACCGCCCGCCAGGATCCATAATGGATGAATACGTTTATTCATACTCAGCAGCGTCGTTAACACAATTAATATCGCCAATCGCCAGCTGGTCGCTGAAGCCTGGGCAATCAGCACGCCGCTCGCGGCAACCAATCCGACAGTGACCGGCACCAGCCCAACCTGCACGATACGCCGCCAGGGTTTATCTTTAAAACGCCGCCATGCGCCCATCACCAGGATGGTGACAATGGACGACGGCCCAAACTTGGCTACGGAGGAAACCAGCAGCCCGGCCCAGCCCGCGACGTGCCAACCAATCAGCGGCACGATCATCATATTCGGCCCCGGTGCCGCCTGTGCCATGGCGAACAGCGCGCTAAATTCCTGTGCGCTCATCCATTGATGCACCTCCACCACCTGGCGCTGCATTTCCGGCAGGATGCTAAAGCCGCCGCCAAACGCCATCAGCGAAAGCTCGGTAAAAATGATCGCCAGCGAGATTAACACCGCCATCATGAAGGTTTCCTCCACGCCAGCAGAATACTTAGCGGTGCCAGCACCAGCATGGTGGGCAGCAATGGCAAACGTAGCCAGGCAATCGCCACCAAAGCAATGGCGACAATCGCTAACGGCAACCATTTTCCCCACAGTGGCAGCAGCATTTTCAATGCGGTAGAGAGCAGTAAGCCCGCCGCCGCTGCGGCTAAACCGGCAAACACGTGCTGCACATGAGCATCGTCTTGGTAGCGGGCATAAATCACGCCTAGACCAACCACAATTGCCGTTGGGGCGCAGATCAGCCCGAGCAAGGTCGATAGCGCACCACGCAATCCGCGAAACTCCATCCCCACCGCCACCGACAAGTTTATGACGTTGCCACCCGGCAGGAACTGGCACAGTCCCAGCAGTTCGGTGAACTGTTCAGCGGTTAACCAGCGGCGTTGTTCCACCAACATACTGCGCGCCAGCGGCAGCACCCCGCCAAAGCCGATCAGGCCCAGCATCAGAAAGCCGGTAAACAGTTGAGTATTGCTCGGCGGCTCGGCGATCTCCTGGCCCTGTAGCACATTAGGATCTGACATGGCGTTTCCCACATTATCTCAGTTGTTATCTGGCATAATGCACGCGGCCAAGCCATGATGTCTAATGCATTTCAGAGCCATTATCGCTACGGTGTAGGCGCCGTAGAACAAGCTTAATCGTCCCGATCGACAATCCGCGTCAGGTGGATGACCAAGTACAGCAGCTCGTCGTTGGACATCTCCATTTCCAGCAGATTTTTCACATAGTCACGGATCACCAGTGCACAACGATAGGCATCTGGGTACTCTTTCGTCGCCTGCGAGAACAGGAAATCGTCTTTCGACTTCACCTGTTTGTTATCGATCATGCGTTGAATGAAAAACTGCATATGCAGCAGGAAACGCGAGTAATTGAGCGAGTCTGTGGCGATATCGATGCGGAAATGGTATTTGATGATGTTGAAGATATCCTTCAGCATCTTCACCGCCAGCAGCGTGTGCTCCATACTCTGTACGTCGGTCTGGCCATTGACCAGATGAAAGGCAATATTCCCCGCCTCTGCCTCCGGCAACAGGATATCCAAGCGCTCGTTGATCTGCGCCAGCGCCTGTAATGCTACGGCAAACTCCTGCGGATAAAAGCGTTTTACCTCATGCAACAGCCGGTTCTGTATGACGATGCCTTTACGGCAGCGCTCAATCGCAAAACTGAGATGGTCCACCAGGGTGAAAAAGATCTGTTCGTTGACCCGGCCGCCAAGCTGGCTGTTGGCCAGCCTGAGGATCATCTGCACCAGTTCAATATGCTGCTCCGGCGTGGCTTCTATCAGGCGCAGATGGTCGTGGCCGGTTTGACCATTCTGCACCACATAGACTTTTTCTATGCTGGCCGCAGCCAGCACATCTCCCACTTTGCTGTTAAACCCGATGCCCTTGCCCATCACGATAACTTCGCGGTTATCGCTGTCGGTGGACAGCACCAGGCTGTTATTGAGCACCTTGATGACTTTCATCATTAAACTGTGTTATCCACGTTGTTGGCCGTTCGAGGCAATCAGGCGCTGATACCAGGCGAAACTGTGCTTCTTGATACGCCGCAGATCGCGCAGATCCTGTTCACCACGGTTGACATAGATAAAACCGTAGCGCTTGGCGTAGCCCTGATGCGTGCTGACCAGATCGATCGCCGCCCACGGGCAGTAACCCAGCAGATCGACACCATCGTTAATCGCCAACTGCATTTGTTCGATATGCGCACGCATAAAATCGATGCGGTAATCATCATTGATGATATCCCCAGACAATAGCTGGTCCGGCGCGCCGATGCCATTTTCAGTAATTAAAATCGGCAGATGATAACGTTCATAAACCTTGCGTAACGTCAGCCGCAGGCCCACGGGGTCGATCACCCAACCATAGGGCGTTTTGTCGACATACGGGTTTTCCGCTGCCCGATATACGCCCGGTTCACCCAGCATGATTTGCTGATCCCCCGCGCGAGCCGTAATATCCGAGGCATCACCACGGCTGGCTGCGATAGTGGCAGTGGAATAGTAGTTAATCGCCACATAATCCGGCCGCCCTTGCAGCAGTAGCTCCACATCTCCGTCTTCAATCACAGGGGCAAGGCCACGATCCTGCAAATATCGCCAGGCCAACGCATTGTATCGGCCATGTACCGCGACATCCAGAAAGCTCCAGCAGCGCAGCGTTTCCCAGTTGTGGGCGGCGATGGCATCCAACGGGTGGCAGGTTTCCTGATACATGGAAGTGGTATTGATCGCCGGGCCGATTTTCCCCTTGGGGCAACGCTGATGGCACAAAGCCATGACCCGCGCCTGCGCCACCAGCATATGGTGGCTCTGTTGATAAAGCACTACCTTGGAAGGCAACTCGCCGCCCTTCGGCACACCGATGGCTCCAGGGTGCAGGATCATGGTGTTCTGCTCGTTGATGGTCAGCCAATATTTGACCTTATCGCCAAAGGCAGTGAACAGCACGTCCGCATACTTGACAAAGGCATCGATGGTCTGCCGATTGCTCCAACCGCCCTGTTGTTCCAGCACATAGGGCAGATCGAAATGGTAGAGTGTGACCACCGGTTCAATGCCGTGCTTGAGCAGTTCATCGATCAGGTCACGATAAAACGCCAGGCCAGGCTGATTCACCTCACCCGTGCCGTTGGGCAAAATGCGCGTCCAGGCTACGGAGAAACGGTACGCCTTCAGCCCTAATTCGGCGAACAGCTTAACGTCCTCACGAAAACGGTGGTAATGGTCGCTGGCCACCTTAAAATCCGCCGTCTCGGCGGGATGATCGAGCATATCAACAATGGAAGGACTTTTGCCGTCCTCGTCCCATGCCCCCTCAACCTGATAAGCCGAGGTTGAGGCCCCCCACAGGAAGCCTGGTGGAAAATCGTTCAGCTGTTGGTAAATCATACTTTTTGCTCCTGAATATTCAGCGCGACAATTTGCTCACCAAAGTTCACCGGGCCAGGCTGCCGACAGCTCAGGTGCGGATACTGCTCACTGTTGACCACCAGCACCGGGGTGATGATGTCGTAACCCAGCGCGGTAATCGCAGCAATATCAAAGCGTACCAGCTCATCACCGGTTTTCACCCGATCGCCCACCTGCAGTTGAGAGCTGAAATGCTCACCGTTGAGATTGACGGTATCGATGCCGATATGCATCAGCACTTCCATGCCGTTATCGGCCTTAATGCCTACGGCATGCTTCGAAGGCAGGAAGGTCACGATTTCCCCGTCCACGGGCGCGCGCAACACACCTTGTTCAGGCACAATCGCCACACCCTTGCCAAGTAACCCTTGTGAGAATACGTCGTCATTCACCTGTTCCAATGCCACCAGTTGGCCTGCCAACGGGCTGTGTAGCAACGCGTCATCAACAGACGGCGCGCTGTCTGTCACCGTTGACTCTTCTTCATCAACCGGATCTTCAAAGCCCAGGATCCAGGTCAAGGCAAAGGTCACGACGATAGCGATGACGCAGGTGATGAGGGCGTGCACGATATTCATCGGGTTTTCGCCGATAAAGGCCGGTAATGCCGCTAAACCCGGTGAAACAAAGGCATAGCGCACCAAACCACTGACACCCGCGTAAACACCGGCACAGCCGCCGCCGATCATGGCCGCGATCAGCGGTTTACGCAGTTTCAGCGTGACGCCGTACAGTGAAGGCTCGGTGATCCCCAACAGCGCAGTGAAACCGGCAGATGAGGCCAACTGGCGCAAATTTTTATTCTTGGTGCGGAACGCTACGCACAGGGTTGCCGCGCCCTGGGCGATGTTGGAAGCCAACATACCGGGGCCATTAATCATCTCAAAGCCGTTTTTACTCAACTGGCCGGTAGCAATAGGCGTCATTGCCCACGCCGTGCCGGTGATCACCAGGAACGGTTGCAGCCCGCCCATTAACATCGGGATCAGCCAACTGGCCTTGCCATCGATGATCGCCGCGCCGCTGGCTACCAGATCGTTGAGGAAAATACCGAACGGCCCCACCGCCACCAAGGCTAGCGGCGTGGTCACCAGCAGGATGATCATCGGTTTGGTGAAGAATTTAATCATGGTCGGCGAGACTTTTTCGGCAAAGCGCTCGATATAGGACATCAGCCACACCGTGAAGATGATCGGCAGCACTGAACCGGCATAATCGGCCAACCGCACCGGGATGCCAATAAAATCGATTGGCGAACCGGCAGCCAGCATCTGGGCAAGATTGGGGTGCAGCAAGGCTCCCGCGATGGTCATGGCCAGAATAGGATTACACTCAAACTTGATTGAGGCGCCGTAGGCCAGCAGCACCGGCAGGAAAAAGAAGGCGGCATCGGCGATGGTATCCAGCAGATGGTAAGTTGGGCTGGCCGCGCTGATCGCCCCAGTTAACTTGAGGATCGCCAGCAGCGCCTTGATCATCCCCGCGCCGGTAATAGCCGGGATCACTGGCGTAAAGGTGGTCGAAATCACGCTGATAATCTGCGTAAAGACACCGCCCTTGGCCTTGTTTTTCGGCTGTCCGTCAGGTTTGCCCAACGGTTGGCCAATCGCTTTTTGCAACGCGCGGAAAGTCTGCTGCACGTTGTTGCCCACCACAATCTGGAACTGGCCACCGCGCTCGACTACGCTGATCACGCCGGGCAAAGCTTCAATCGCCTTCGCATCTACCCGACTGTCGTCGTTAAACTCCATCCGCAGGCGGGTGGCGCAATGCGTCAGCTTACTGACGTTACCCTTCCCCCCGACCAGTGCCAATATGTCCAAGCCCAACTTGTTATAATCCATAGGTTTTCCCCGGCAAAAAAAGCAAAAAAAAGACCAAAATGAAAATGCTCCCCTTCAGCAGAAGAAGTGCATTTCTATTTTGGTCTTGCCTGCTTGCGCAGTAACACGCCATCATAAAAATGATTGAGTAGCTTATTAGGCTACGGCGCAAGTAATACCGCGGACGCGATCGCCAGGCAACCGGCAACGGCAAGCTTTGTGATTCGCATCACGATTAGCCGCAGGAAAACTCGCATGCGATCCAACGAAAAATCATCAAACTCTCCCGCGACATACTGTAGCCATGCCCTTCAATAGGTTAAACTTCCCTACCTCGGCGAGTTACCTCTGCCGACCGTTGCGCTTGAATAACAATGAACCAAGGAAGTCTACATGCAACAAGGCTCTAAACTGCGGCCACCACCCATTGATGTGATCACCATTCAGTCGCAGGTGGTCTACGGTAGCGTGGGGAATGGCATTGCCTACCGCACGTTGTTGAAGAAGAACCTGGAGGTGTTGCAGGTACCGAGCGTGTTGTTTGGTTGCCCGCCCTATTACGGCGCGCCGCACGGGGGAGCGATCTCCAGCGAATGGTTCAGCGGTTTTCTGGAAGATCTGATCGCCCGTCAAGTCGTGTGCCGCGCGCGGGCCATCATTATCGGTTACCTGGGTGACGTGGCGCAGTGCCATATTCTGGCCGACTGGCTGCCACGGGTGATTGCCCTCAATCCAGGTATCAAGATCTATATCGATCCGGTGATGGGAGACTATGGCGAAGGGGTTTACGTCGATAAACGTCTGGTTGAAAGCTATCGCTCGCCATACCTCAATCTGGCCCATGGCCTGACGCCAAACGGATTCGAACTGGAGCAGCTGTGCGGCATGGCACTGAGCACGCGTGAGCAAACCGAACAGGCTGCGCGGGCGCTACTCAAAGGTAATACGCAGTGGGTGCTGGTTACCAGTGCACCTGGCGTGGCAAACGGCGATCAAGAAGTTGGCCTGTTGCTGGTCACTGCCGACGAGGCGCAAAGCTTCACCCATGCCAAAATCGATTCGCCGGTGAAGGGCACGGGTGACATGTTCACCGCGCTGTTAATTGCCCATTTGCTGCAGGGGGAACCTTTCAGCAAGGCAGTGCCGACGGCGATCCATGAGGTGTGTGCGGTATTGGAAGATGCGGCGCGTCACGGTTGGCAGGAGATCGGCCACCTGCGGGCGCTGAAATAACGGCAGACGGCGCAGGTAGCCCCTGCGCCATGGCCACTCAACGCTTTTTCTTCTTGTTGAAATCCAACTCAAAAGCAAACACCGCGCTTTGAATTTTGCGTTCGGTCAGCATTCCCATCTTAAGAAAACGGCAGGACAGGCGCATGAAATGCTGCGTTTGGTCTTCATCAATATCGTGATCTTGATTCACGGCAATCAGTTCCATATTCACCTTGAACTTGCCGTAATCTCCCAAATCCAACTGAGCCTTATTGAACACCAGCCCCGGCTGCATATAGTCGGGTACCGCGCCATCAATACGCAAACCAACGCCACCCGGCGAAAGATCGTGGATACGCAGTTGGTAAGGGGTGCCATCGCTGTGTTCACCGTTACAGAAGAATTCACGCCAATAAGGCGTGGTGATACGTAACTGGCGGCGGCGCTGGATATAAACCAGTTGTTTCGGCAGGCACGCCTCGTAAACCGGCATGGCGTTATGCTCGGTCAGTTGCGCCTGGTCAACGGAGAATTCGATTTTTGCATCATGGTTTTCAATCACAATGCTGAATTTCCCACCGGAGAGCTGCTCTGGAGCATCGCAATCAAAGACGATGTTATCAGCGCCAACGCTTAATAATTGGCCAATGAATTCGTGTTGTTGATTAACGACACGCAGCGGCGTTCTTTGCTTATAGATGTCGCGCAAGATTGCCAGAACTTCAAAACGCTCCTGCTTGATAAACCGTCCGTTATCAATATGTTCCACCCGTCACTCCCAGCATTGTCCATCGACGCTAACGCTTTCCTTACGCAATCATCACCGCCATCAATACTAAAGTCAAATTTCCCAGCGTTGCCATAATAATGGCAATAGTCGGCCAAAACGAGCCGCCCATGCTGCCTGGCCTGCACTATCCCCGATGAGATCTTGGCGGATCTCGATGCCAACATAGGGTAATTCATGGCGTTCCGCATGTACCGGCAGCGTGTAGTCGGTCGCATCAGTCATCGCATAAGGCTCGTTGATACCAACCTGTAAATCCCCTTCTTCACGCAGCAACTCCGCCAACAGCAGGGCAAATTGTGGATAGCGGTTAAACAGCAGCCCAACCTGCCACGGCCGCGCATCGCCTTTAAACACCGGCGTAAAGCTGTGCATAGCGATCACCGCGCTGGGTTGGTTATTGGCGCGGCGAGCGGCCAGCGTGTGATTGATGGCCTGGTGGTAAGGCTGAAAAATTTCCTGTTCGCGGGCGCCCGCTTCGGCCGCGCTGATCCCTTGGTTGCCAGGAATTGGCGTAACTTCCGATAACGGTGGGATCGAACTGGCAATCCCCGGCATACGGTTACAGTCGATCACCAAACGTGAGTAGTGCTGATGGATCAGTGTCGCATCCAACTGCTGAGCCAGCAGACGGGAAACCGCCAGCGCACCGATATCCCAGCCGATATGCCGATCGATATCGCCGCTGGCCAGACCAAGATCGCCCAAACGTTTTGGGATGGCCTGCCCCGCGTGATCGCACAGCAGTAAGAAAGGAGAAGTCGCCTGTGGCAGCTCAACGCTCACGGCCGCAGGCTCATCGGCAGACAACAAGGTTGGGGTATAGGGGTGATACATTGGGCACTCCGGCGTAAGAAAGCGCTAATTCTAGGCGATCCTCTCACCGGCTACCAATATCCCATGGGAGAATTTGGCGCGGCCGCACTTTCGGTCAAAGCGGAGCCGGTGTCATGACCCATTGATTTTATGAATGGGCGCGCCCTCCCTCACGTTGTTAGCCGATCTAAAGATGAGCGGCAATATAGCGCTGATAGCGGACAGGCTTCAGCCGCGTCAGATCGACCAACACTAAACCATCGATACAGTGGTTAAACGCCGGATCGGTACCGAAGTCGATAAACTGCACGCCACCGGGCTCACACAGCTCGGTGTATTGCTTGTATAAAGTCGGGATCGAACAGCCGAGGTTGCTCAACAGGCTTTTCAGCAGCAGCAAGTCTTGCTGATAATCATCACCGGCAAACTGGGCCAATACCTGCGGTAAAGAGGCCGGATAAGGCTGCCGTGACTGGGCCATGGCATGGTCTGGAGCGAAATAGAGGCGATAGAAGGCAATCAACAAATCGCGGGCGGCAACCGGCATGCCTCCTGAAATGGATACCGGGCCGAACAGATAGCGATACTGGGGATATTTGGCGAGATAGGCACCAATACCGAGCCACAGGTAATCCAGACCGCGCTTCCCCCAATAGGCGGGTTGAATAAAGCTGCGGCCCAACTCAATCCCCTGTTCAAGGATCGGTGTCATATCGCGATCGTAATGGAACAGGCTGTTGCTGTAGATGCCTTCCAGTCCTTTGCTGGCCAACTGCGGTGCCGTGGGGATAAAGCGGTAGGCACCGACAATCTCCAGTTCCTCCTCATCCCATAGCACCAGGTGATAATAGTCGTCGTCATAGCTGTCCAAATCGCGCCGCCGCCCCGAGCCTTCCCCCACGGCACGGAAAGCGATCTCACGCAGGCGGCCAAGCTCCCGCAGGATCGGTGCTCTGGCCTCCCCCTGACGGCGATAAAGGAAAATGGTTTTGCCATCCGGCGTAACACCCAGTCGCTCGCAGGCCGCCAACGCTTTTTTCAACTCGAGGCGATCTTCCGCCAAGGCGATGGCCGATTCGCTGGTAAACAGCCCTGGCTTTCCTTGACCCAACCGATAGACATGGCGACGGAAACGCTCGGCGAGATCGCGTGCTTGAGTATGGCCATCATGCCAATGGGCAAACGGAATGCGCCCGCCGATGCGGATTTTGATCCGTCCGCCCTGCTGTTTGAACATCTCTCGCACCAATAACAAGGTGGATAACGGGCGATAAATCAGCGAGGTCAAATAGAACAGGCCGCTGTTTCTGGCGCTGATATGGATCGGTACGATCGGCGCCCGCGCCTTGGCGGCCAGCCGCAGAAATCCGGTATGCCAGTGACCATCGCGTATTCCTTTGGGACTCATACGGGACACTTCCCCCGCTGGAAACAAGATCAGCACGCCCTGATTATCCAATTGGGCCTGCATGGCTGAGATTTGCTGGCGGTTGGTCCGGTTGCCCAGGTTATCAACCGGTACAAACAGATGACGTAAAGGTTCGATACAGCTCAGCAACTGGTTGGCCACTACCTTGACGTCTGGCCGTACCGCCGCCACCGTCCGCAACAGCACCAAGCCATCCAGCGAACCAATGGGATGGTTGGCAACCAACACCACCGGGCCTTGGCTGGGGATGTTTTCCAGATCCCCATCCACCAGTTCGCAGCTCAAATTAAAGTAGTCCACCACCTGCTCGATCAGATCCAACCCTTTCAGGTGAGGATAGTCGGCGGCAAACTGACTGAATTCTTTTTCACGCAGTAAGGTTCTTAGCAGGCTACGCTGCCAGGCAGGGGGAGAATGCTGTGGGAAGACATCTTGCAGCAGGCTATCCAAAGTAAACATCGGGTCATCTCCTGGCCTAGTCGCTGCAAACTTAATCCAGCGTCATGACCTGAACATGACCGTTTGATGACGGAAAGATGAAATAAGGCGTCAGGGGCGAGAATGCTCGCCCCTCTATTCTCTGGTTTACAGAGCGGCCTCTATACGGGCGTTGACCTGTTCCCGCAGCCGCAGTAGCACAGAGGCTTGATGAGGGTAACGTTTGAAGGTGATGCGCATCCCCAGCTCTTGATCGATCAACTGCTCCACCGTGGCGCGATCGGTCAGGCTCTCCAACAACTGCAAGGCCCGCAGATCCTGCAACCCCTGATGGAATACCCGCAAACGCAGCGACTCTATCGGCATGAAATTCGGCCCAGGGTAAACCACAAAAGGATCGCCAGAGGGGAAGGCGTTGCCGCTGTCGGTAACCGCATAGGGATTCAGTTTCTCCCGGGAATGGCTGCTGTTATAGAAGTTGTAGCCCCAGTGGAGGAAACCGCTGATGTTATAGAGGTAAAGCTGGATACCCAGAATGCGGTTGCGGGCCGAAGGCTGGGCAAAGAAGCGGTTGGCTACCTCGGTTCTTTGCACGCAGCAGTAATAGGCCCACAGCTGCGGGATTTGATGCTCGAGGAATGGCTCGATATGATCGGTGGCGACTACCGGAGTTTCTACCAACCCACGCTGATAGAAGTCAAAGTCGGAGAGTGCATCGAAGGTACGGAACCCCTCTAGCAACGGCTGCAGCGAATCGCTGGCACGTTGGTAGGCGGCGATATTTTCCAGTTTAGGTTCATCCGAGATGTGGAACCACACCTGCCGTTGCAGAGCCCGTGCCCGGAACCAGCCGGTTAACGCTGGCATCAATGCCTGCAGAAACTGCTTATATTCGCTGCCGTGGGCATCGGTATGCCAACCAAACAGCGGCTGCATTTCCCCCGCGACCTCAACCATAATTTTTGGCGCATGCGCTGCGCCCCATTGGGTAAACAGGTGGGCAATTTCGAAGTGTTCGATCCCCTCCTCCTGCGCCATCGCTACCCACTGCGCCAATCGTTCAAAATCAAATTGGTAACCTGCAACGGTGCGTTTCACCCCAACCAACTGCACGGTGGTGCGTTCGCCACCGATGGCGGTATCCAGCGGCGGCGTAAAGATCGGCGTTAGCAGCATATTCACGCCATTTGCCACCGCGTTGCGGACCAAGTTACGCACCGCCTGCCAGTATTGCGGGCTGAACACTGCAATCTGGTAATAGTCCGCCAAACAGTCGGTATGTAGCCATTCGGTATGCAGCAGCCTCTGCTTTGGCAACGCGGCAGGCACCACATGCAGCGTCATACTGGCTGCGGCCAGCTCTTCCCCCGTCTCTTGATCAAACAGCCGCAACGTTAGCGGATAGTCGCCACCGGCAATACCCTGTGCTGGCGGCGTAAAGGTCAGCCACAGGCTAGCGTAATAACGGCAGGCGGCAAAAAAACGCCGATCCTGGATGGGCATCAGCGGGTCGGGAAATAGGCCAGGCTCGGTCGTCAGATAGTTCTCATCGGCCTCGGCATAACAGGGAAAATGGCTGGGCACCGACTGCACATGGCGCACGCTGATATCATCGGCCAATTGCCCCTCAAGTTGATAACGTAATTCCCGGCGGGTTTCATTATCCTCGCGGTACAGACAATACACGCCTTGCCATGAGAGGGTTTCATTATTCAGGCAGCTGAATTGGTTTTGCTGTTCTACCTGCGGTGCGGCTTGACGATGAAATACCTTCTCCAGGCAATGGGTAAATAGTAGCGTGAGACGCATAATAGCTGCCCTGTATTATTTTACGGTGGGATTGAATTAATTTCAGGCTAGCGCGTTTTTTCACCACAGGCAATATAGGCCAACGAAAAAAGCTAGCGAATGCCCTCTCGCCCGGCAAAAAATTAATTTTTTTGTTTATTTGCATCACAAAAATGAAAGATGCCGCGGCCTGCACAATAAAAACGTTTTTAATCCCCATTATGGTGCAAGGGTTATCAGTTAATCCTATGACCCCAGCAAGCCATAACTGCCGCCCGACAACGGATTTTCGCCGTTCGACATTAACAATTCATCAACAAAAAAGCCTTTCGGTTGGTGGCTTTGACCTTTCGTTGTTAACAACAGTGAAAGATACGCGCCCCATTTTTGGGCAAAAGGGCTGCATTGACACATTGAAAGTTAAGGGATAGAAAGAAATCACGTTCACCAAAAAATGTATTCGCCAACACCGAGGGTAAAGCAATGTCACCTAGAAAAAACGCCGGACGTTTTCTGTTGCATTCCGCTGTTGCAGCCGCTTTATTGTTGCCGACCATGTTATATGCCGCCGACCAGATAACATTGCGTTATGCGGTTTGGGATCGAAACCAATTACCTGCCGAACAGGAAATTGCCAAGCGATTTGAGCAGGCCAACCCGAATATCAAAGTGGAAATAGAATTAACGCCCGCCGCACAATACTTTGTTAAATTAGACTCCGCCGCCGCCGGCGGTGTCGCACCGGATATATTCTGGATTAACATGCCCTATTTTGTGCAATATGCCAAAAACGGCATTATGCAACCGCTGGGCGATTATTTAAAAGACGGCACGGTCAATCTGGATAATATCGTTGCCAGCTCCGTTAAGGCTTATCAATACGACGGCCAGCAGATGGCCATCCCGCGCGACGTCGACTCCATCGCCGTGTGGTACAACAAAAAACTGTTCGATCAGGCTGGCGTCAGCTATCCCACCAGCGACTGGACCTGGGATGACATGAAGAAGAAGGCCGCCGAATTGCAAACCGGCCTGAAGGGCAGCGCCTTCCCGCTGGTGATGGATCTCAGCATCGACGGCCAGGACAGCTATATGAACCTGCTGTTCCAGAAAGGCAATCATATCGTGCCAAAAGATGGCCAACCGACCGATATCGCCAACGACAACGCCATCTGGGTCTACCAGCAGCTACAAGGGATGATGAAAGACGGCCTGATGCCGACCGCCCAGCAGATGAGCGAAGTGAAGACCGAGAACATTTTCCAGTCCAACCGCGCCGCCATGGTGTATGCCGGTTCCTGGCTGGCCGCACCGTTCGCCAACAATCCGCTGATCAACGACCATATCGGCGTGGTGATGATGCCGAAGATCGAGCGCCAGTCTGGCGTGGCTCACAGCCTGGCCTATGCCATGTCCGCCAAGAGTAACCACAAGCCAGAAGCCTGGAAGTACATCGAGTTTATGAGCAGCGAAGCCTCGCAGGCCACTTTGGCGAAAGTGGTGATCCCGGCCAACAAGGTCGCGGCTAAAGCCTGGGTAGAGGAAGTCAAAAAGGTTGACGTCAGCCCGTACATCCAAACGCTGGAAGTGACCGAGGCCTATCCAACCGCAGGCACCAACACGCCGAAGTGGCAAAACATGTGGATCGGCAGCCTGAAGAAAATCTTTATGGGCGCGGATGCCCGTACGGAAATGGATAAATCGATCAAGAAGATCGAACGCATCATGGAGCAGTAATTCCCCCCGCTGCGGCCAGCCTACCCGAAGGCAGGTCGCAGCGGAAACACTGAGCAGTCAAAGGTGAGGAATGGCGACATGTCGCTGGCAGAAACGGCTACGGCCAACATAAAACAGGCAAAGAGCAGACCTCGTGCCGCATTAAGCCGCCTGGAGCGAGCCGAACGCTTCTGGGGCTGGGTGATGATCCTGCCGCTGGTGATCGGCCTGACGGTGTTTTACTTCATCCCGTTTTTACAGAACATTTTTTACAGCTTTACCGACCTCAACCAGTTTATGAGCTGGACGACCATCAGCTTTGACAACTACATCAACCTGTTTGAGGACGATGACTTCTATACCGCCGCCTTCAACACCCTGTTTTATGTGGTGGTGTGCGTGCCGGTGATCCTGCTGCTGTCGTTGCTGCTGGCGATTGGGCTGAACCAGAACATTCGTGGCAAAGCGTTGTTGCGCACCCTGCTGTTTCTACCGGCGGTGACCATGCCTGCCGCAGTGGCAATGGTGTGGCAGTGGTTGTTCAACAAGGATTTTGGCCTGATTAACCAGGGGCTAAACCTGCTGCACATTGCGCCGGTCGCCTGGCTCTCCGATCCGGACGTGGTACGCATCAGCGTGTCCATCATCATTATCTGGTCGTCGCTGGCGCTGAAAATCATCATCCTGCTGGCCGGTTTGCAAAGCATCCCCCGTCAGCTGTATGAAGCCGCCGATATCGACGGTATCAGCACCCTGCGCCGTTTCTTCTTTATCACGCTGCCGATGATGGTACCAACGCTGTTCTTTGTGTCGGTGATGAGCTTTATCGAGATCCTGCAAATCTTCGACGTGGTGTTCCTGATGTTCGACCGCGCGCTGGTGGAAGGTGACGTGATGACCATCACCAATCTGTTCTACAAATACGCTTTCTATCTGCAAGAGAAAGGTTACGCCTCTGCCATTACCGTGGTGCTGTTCGCCGTGACGCTGGTGATCACACTGGTGCAGATGGCGATCGGCAAACGCCTGAGAGTGAGCTGAGGAGCCATTGATGACGATAAGCAAACGAGCCCTGGTCTATCTGTTTATGACGCTGGCGGCGCTGGCCTCGGTGGTGCCCTTTATCTGGATGCTGGTGACTTCGCTGAAAACCCAGGCCGAAAGCATCCAGATCCCGCTGACCCTGCTGCCGGAAAACCCCAGCTTGCAGGCCTACGGCAAGATCATGCGCGAGATCCCTTTTGCGGATTTTTATATCAACTCACTGCTGGCCACCTTCTCCACCGTGACGCTGCAAATGGTGATCGCCACCATGGCCGCGTATGGCTTCTCTCGCCTGCACTTTCGTGGCCGTGACGCGGTGTTTCTGGTGTGCATCTCGATCCTGATGGTGCCGGGCCAGGCATTTCTGATCCCGCAGTTCCTGGTAGTGCAGAAGATGGGGTTGGTCAACAGCATTACCGGCCTGGTGCTGCCGGGGATCTTCAGCATTTACGCCACCTTCCTGCTGCGGCAGTTCTTCCTGGCAGTCCCTAAGGAGATGGAGGAAGCGGCGCTGATCGACGGCTACAGCTACTTCGCCATCTTCTGGCGCATCATGCTGCCGCTGATCCGCCCCGGCATCATCGCCTGCATCATCATTAACGGCTTGTGGAGCTGGAATAACCTGATGTGGCCATTGATCGTCAACACCACCACCGAAAAATTGACGCTGCCGGTGGGGTTGGCTTCGCTGTCCAGCCGTGCCGGAGTGGAATACCCGCTGCTGATGGCCGGTGCCTTGATGGCGGTGATCCCGATGCTGATGCTGTTCATTCTTTTCCAACGTTATTTCATCCAGGGCATCGCCAGCGCTGGCGTTAAAGGCTAACCGCGAACAATAAGGTAAACAGACATGGCCGGTATTCAATTAAACAGTGTGAAAAAGGTCTATCCCAACGGTTTCCGGGCGTTGCATGGCGTGGATCTGGATATCAAGGACGGTGAGTTTATGGTGTTTGTCGGCCCGTCCGGCTGTGCCAAATCCACCCTGCTGCGCATGATCGCCGGGCTGGAAAGCGTCAGCGAAGGCCAAATCATGATCCACGACCGCTGCGTTAACGACACCATGCCCAAAGATCGCGGCATCGCCATGGTGTTTCAGAACTATGCGCTCTACCCGCATATGACCGTCTACAAGAACATGGCCTTTGGTCTGATTGGTAAAGAGAGCAAGGCTGAAATCGACCGGCGGGTACAGGATGCTGCCGAGAAGCTGGAAATCACCAATCTGCTGCATCGCAAACCCGGCCAGCTCTCCGGTGGCCAGTGCCAGCGCGTGGCAGTTGGGCGTGCCATCGTGCGTAAACCCAAGGTGTTTCTGTTCGACGAGCCGCTCTCCAACCTGGATGCCAAACTGCGCGTTTCCATGCGCGTACAGCTCATCGAACTGCATAACCGACTGAAACAGGAAGGCGCCGCCGCCACCATGGTGTATGTGACGCACGATCAGGTCGAGGCGATGACCATGGGCGACCGCATCTGCGTGATGAATCGGGGCACCATCATGCAGGTAGACAAGCCAATCAACCTGTATCACCACCCCGCCAACCGCTTTGTCGCCGAGTTTATCGGCAGCCCGTCGATGAACCTGCACGACCTGGACTTGCTGCGTAATGCTCAGGGAACACAGCTGCGTATCGACGATCGCTATCTGCTGACCCTGCCGCCCGCGCTGGAAAAACAGCTGGAACACTATCCGCACCAGCGCGTTTGCCTGGGTATTCGCCCTGAAGCGCTGCGCCTGTGCGCTGCAGGTACCCAAAACTGTTTCCCGGCCCGTATCGCCACCATTGAACGCATGGGCAACGAAGAGTTGCTGCACTGTGAACTGGCCGGATTACGCTTCGTGCTGCGGATTGCGTCTCAACCAGACTGGGAACCGAGCATCGGCGAACAGATCCATTTGACGTTTGATTTGGCCCGCGCCCACCTGTTCGATCAGGCCAGCGGTGACAACCTGAATAATAACGCTACCCAGTCACTGGGATAATTTGGGAGTACTTTGCAATGTCTAATGACTTTACTGGCCGTCCGGTACGCGTGTTGGTGATTGGTGCCGGTGCTCGTGGGGAGATTTACTCTCGCTATGCATTGGCTCACCCAGAACTGATGCAGGTGGTGGCGGTCGCTGAACCGCGCGATACCTATCGCCAGCAGTTTGTAGCCCAGCACGACATCTCGCCCGAAAACGTCTTTACCGACTGGCAGCAGGCCGTGGCGGCAGGCAAACTGGCCGATGCGGTGATGATTTGCACCCAAGATACCCTGCATCTGGCACCGGCCCTGGCCTTCGCCAAACAGGGTTATCACATGCTGCTGGAGAAACCGCTGTCACCTGATGCCAGTGAGTGCCGCACCATCGTTGAAGAAGTGGAGCGCCAGGGGATCATCTTCTCCGTCGGGCACGTGCTGCGCTATACCCGCTATACCCAGAAACTCAAGCAACTGCTGCGCGATAAGGTCATTGGCGACATCGTTAGCCTGCAACATCTGGAGCCGGTGGGCTATTGGCATCAGGCCCACTCTTTCGTGCGTGGCAACTGGCGCAACGACCAGCAGGCAGCCTTTATGCTGCTGCAAAAATCCTGTCACGATATTGACTGGATCCGTTACGTGATGGATACGCCTTGCGAGCAGGTCAGCTCATTCGGTGGATTACGCCACTTCCACCAGGAAAACCAGCCTCAGGGCGCAGCGGATAACTGCCTGGACTGCGGCGTTGAGGCCGAATGCCCCTATTCCGCCAAACGCATCTACCTTGGCGAAAACCACAAGGCAACGCCGGGCTTCCTGCGGGTGCTGACGCCAGAAGTCGATCAGGAACATCTGGTCGCCGCGCTGCGCAACGGCCCTTATGGTCGCTGTGTCTACCGCTGTGATAACAACGTGGTGGATCATCAGGTGGTGAATATGCAGTTTAGCGGTGGCCGCACCGCCGCCTTTACCATGACCGCCTTTACCAAAATGGAAGATCGCAAAACGCGCATTTTTGGCAGCCAGGGATGCCTGGAGGGCGATGGCCGCTACATCCGCATCACCTCCTTCCTTGACGACCGCGAAACGCTGTATGACGTGGACGAGGCCGAAGACCTGCACACCATGTCTGGCCACGGCGGCGGCGATTATTATCTGATGCAGCACTTTATCGCTGCCGTGCGCGCCAACGATCCTTCGCAGGTGCTGTCTGGCCCGCAGGAAACGTTGCAGAGCCACCTGATGGTCTTTGCCGCCGAACGCGCCCGCCGGGAAAACGCCGTCATCACCTTGGGTGAGGAGTAAAGCCGTGGCTACTCATGCTATGCGTTACGGTTTTGATATTGGCGGCACAAAAATCGAAATGGCCGCCTATGATGCCCAGTTGAATCAGGTGCTGTGCCAGCGTGTCAGTACACCCACCGGCGACTATCGCGAGTTTCTCGCCTGTATCGCGCAACTGGTCAGCCAGGCCGATCGCAGCCTGCACACCCAAGGCAGCATCGGCATTGGCTTGCCGGGGATCACCGACCCACGCAGCCGCAAGCAGTTGGCGGTAAACGTGCCCTGCCTGACGGGCCACTGCCTGGCGGACGATCTCACTCAAGAGCTGTCGCGACCGGTAGAGATTGAAAACGATTGCCGCTGTTTTGCACTTTCGGAGGCCAGCACGCCCCAGACCGAACGGTTGGAAGTGGTGTTTGGTGCCATCATCGGTACCGGCGCTGGCGGTGGGCTGGTGATGAACAAACGGCTCCACAAGGGCCGCAATGGGCTGGCTGGGGAATGGGGGCATACACCCATCTCGGCCCAGTTGGCTCAGCGTTACGATCTGCCGCTGTTTGTCTGCAACTGCGGCCTGACCGGCTGCTTTGAGCGTTATGTCTCCGGCAGCGGTCTGCTGGCCCTGAGCCAACACTTTGGCCATAGCGCCGCCAACGTCCCGGCCCTGATCGCCAGTTACCGTCAGGGCGATCCGTTAGCGCAACACCTGATGGGGATCTACATCGATATCCTGGCCAGCGCGTTGGCCAGCCTGCAACTGTTGCTGGATGTGGACGCTTTCGTGTTAGGGGGCGGGCTTTCTAACGTAAGTGAACTCTATGCACAGTTGCCCGCCGCCATGTGCCGCTGGCTACTGCCAGGGACAGAACCGGCGATGGTTTATCCCCCGGTGTATGGCGACAGCAGCGGCGTACGCGGTGCGGCACTGTTGCGCCAAAGCTGGCAATAAAAAATTTAAGGAAAGCTCACCCGCATTATTCATCGTGGGTAGCTTTCATCCACGGCGGAATTAATTGGCGCGGCAAAAGGGATATTAGCCGAATAAATAAGGCATTACCGGTTTTCAGTTTATTTCCATGCGGCTTTCGGTTGATGACCAACCGAAAGATATGGCAACAATAACTGGTTGAAATATAAGATTATATTTAAATTTTTCGATTGCGTTGCGCGGTTTCGTTTGCTGTAATTTGCAACGAAAGACTGAAAATACGCCTGTAACGGTTGCTGTGGCCCCTATGCCACGGCCGGGGTTTGCTACGGGTAAATCAGGAGTCAGCTATTCATGATCAATACCGTTAAACGGCGAGAATTAATTATCGACCAGCTATGCCGTGAGGGCACGGTGCGCGTGGAACAGTTGAGCAGCCAATTTGCCGTCTCTACCGTCACCATTCGCAGCGATCTGCGCCATCTGGAAAAAAGTGGCTGTGCGGTACGGGCCTACGGCGGCGCGATGCTCAATAAACAGTTCGCCTTCGATCGCCCGCTCCAGGACAAGGGGCGCATCAACCGCGATGTGAAATTCGCCATTGCCTGTGCCGCGAGCGCGTTGGTGAACGACGGTGACGCGATCATTCTCGACTCGGGTTCCACCACTAGCCAGATGGCCACCCAGTTGGCCGGCAAGAAAGACCTGGTGGTGATGACCAACGCCTTGAATATCGCCTTCGAATTGGCCAGCAACGAACAGGTGGATTTGATGGTGGTCGGCGGCAGCGTGCGGCGCAAGTCCTGGTCGCTGTATGGCCCCGCTGCCGAGCAGCACATCCGCCAATATCGCTTTGATAAATTTTTCCTCGGCGTTGACGGCTTTGATTTGGTGGGCGGTATCACCACGCCAGATCCCGGTGAGGCCCAGCTTAACCGCGCCATGTGCGAAGTGGCCCGCGAAGTGATTGCGGTGGTTGATGCCAGCAAGTTTGGCCGCAGCAGCTTCTGCATGATCCGCGAGATCGGCCAGATCCACCGATTGGTGACCGACAGCCGCATTCCAGCCAATTACCTGCATGCGCTGCAAAACCTGGGGATCCAGGTGATTATCGCCGACCACTAAATAGGCATCAACAGGCATTTATCAGGTATAAACCGATTTTTTTTAAGGAGTTACCATCATGACAGGTTATTTTTCTTACGATGCGGACTGGCTGGAGCAACATCATGCGCTGCATACCGCCCGTGAGATTTGGCAGCAACCGGACCTTTGGGCGGCCTTGCACCAGCAGTTGGTCGCCCAACAGGAGCAATGCTCCGCTTTCCTGACGCCTCTGCTGCAAAACCCGCGCCTGCAGATTGTGCTGTGCGGTGCTGGCAGTTCAGCCTTTGCCGGCCGGGCCTTGGCCCCATGGCTGAGGGAAAAAACCGGCCGGGATGTTGCGGCCTATGGCACCACCGATATCGTCGCCAATCCGCAGCATTTTCTCGACCCATCACGCCCGACGCTGCTGGTCTCTTTCGCCCGTTCCGGCAATAGCCCGGAAAGCGTCGCCTCGGTAGCGCTGGCAGATCAACTGCTCCCCCAGTGCTATCACCTGATGCTGGTGTGCAACCCGGATAGCCAGTTGGCCAACTATGCCCACGGCCGTAAAAACGTCTGTGCCCTGGTGATGCCACAGGGTTCAAACGACCAGAGCTTTGCCATGACCTCCAGCTTCAGCTGCATGATGCTGAGCACCGCGCTGCTGTTAGGCCCCTATTCCCTGGACGCCGCCAAGCAACCACTGGCACAGATGATCGAGCGCTGTAGAGAACTGCGTGAATCGCTGCAATCCCAAGTAAAAACCCTGGCCAGCAGCGGCTTTAGCCGTTACATCGTGCTCGGCAGTAGCTGTTTCACCGGCCTGGCGGAGGAAGCCTCGCTGAAAATGTTGGAACTGACCGCCGGGCAGATCGTCACCCGCTATGACTCGCCGCTAGGCCTGCGTCACGGCCCTAAATTTATGGTCGATCCACAGACGTTGGTACTGCTGATGCTCTCCAGCAACCGCTATACCGAGCGTTATGAGCAGGATCTGTGGGACGAACTCCAGCGTGACGGTTTGGCCAGGCAAATGGTTGGTCTTGGTAATTCGCCAACGGAGAAAACGGGCCAGTCCGATTTGCATCATGCCGACGACGATATCTGGCTGTTGTTCCCCTATCTGCTGTTTGCCCAAATGCTGGCGTTTGAAACCTCGCTGGCGCGCGGCCTGACGCCGGATAACCCCTGCCCAACCGGGGAAGTCAACCGCGTGGTAAAAGGCGTGACCATTTATCCCTACTCTGCTACCGAGCTGTGAGGAGCCGTTATGTACCTGATATCCAACCGTGAAATGCTGTTGAAAGCGCAAAGGCTGGGCTATGCCGTGCCAGCGTTCAACGTACACAATCTTGAAACGGTGCAGGTAGTGGCAGAAACCGCCGCTGAACTGCAATCCCCGGTGATCATGGCCGGGACCCCGGGCACCTTTAGCTATGCGGGTACCGACTATCTGGTGGGAATTTGCCGCTCGGCAGCCCAGCGCCATGACCTGCCGCTGGCGTTGCATCTAGACCATCACGAAGAACTCGAAGATATCGCCACCAAGGTCAGAGCCGGGATCCGCTCGGTGATGATCGATGGCTCGCACCTGCCTTTTGAGCAGAACATCGCGCTGGTTGCGCAGGCCGTCGCGTTATGCCATCGCTATGGGGCTAGCGTAGAGGCGGAACTAGGCCGCCTGGGTGGCCAGGAGGACGATCTGATTGTCGATGCCGCAGACGGTTTTTATACCGACCCAAAAGCCGCCCGCGAGTTTGTCGCGGCTACAGGGATCGACTCCCTAGCCGTCGCCATCGGTTCGGCTCATGGGCTGTACCACGGGGAGCCCAAGCTGGATTTTGACCGTCTGGCGCTGATCCGCGAACAGCTGGAGATCCCGTTGGTGCTGCACGGTGCCTCCGGTATCCCGGAAGCGATGGTCAAGCGAGCCATCTCGCTGGGGGTGTGTAAGGTGAACGTGGCTACCGAACTTAAAATCGCCTTTGCCGATGCGGTGAAGAGCTATTTCTCGCAACATCCCGAAGCCAACGATCCGCGCAAATACATCGTTCCGGGTAAATTGGCGATGAAAGAAGTGGTAGCAGAAAAGATCCGTATCTGTGGCAGCGCAGGGATGCTGTAACTCCAAAGCGTTAGATTAAGGGCCGCAGAATAACGATAAATATGCGGCCTTAACATTAATATCGCTATTTAAAGTCACACCCGTTATTATAAGCAGCATCAAAAGTAATAATCCTCACATCGCCCCTAAATTCCCCCCACTATGATCTAAATCATGGTTTTACTGCCTGGCCATCCCTACTATTAAATTCAATTAACGAACGATTGCTGTTATTATTATTTACTCAATACATTATAGTCACGTTGGAAATTAAATCACCAGACAATGGAAGTTTGTTTTTTAGACAATAATCGACTTTTTTGTTAATGGATGGTTTTACTATTATGCTAATAGGAATAGCTTATGAAATCTATTATTACGGCTTTGGCCATGCTGGCAGCATTACCCCTTTCAGCTCATTCAAAACAAGAGGTTAGCCACAACGCCATCTCAGGGAGCATCCAGTTTTCCGGCAAAATCAGCGCCCCAACCTGCGAGATTTCGCGCAATGATGGTCAATACATATCCAGTTGCTATCGTGAAACCGCCTTCAACACCAATGAATTTATCCAAATGCCATTGGATAATATGGGTTCGGAATTAATGGGAAAACCCATTCGTGAATCAGTGTTTAATGACCCTTCTCTACAACGAATTACGTTAATTTACAATTAATCCTAATCGACGGAATTATGTCATACAATTAGTCATCGAAAATGACTTTGTGGTTTTACTAACATTTTGGCGTTTCACCTCTCGGGGTATACCTACTTGGGTGTACCCTGTTTTTCCCTATAGCCCCCGCCCCATCAGCATGTCCGAAATCCGCCATCACATCCGGCTCTTTCATGTAATAATCGCCCTATCAAACGCAAGGAGTGAACAACATGCTGACCTTTTTTATTGATCGTATGCCGACGCCGGTCGGTGAACTGGTGTTGATCGGCGATGAGCAAGGACGGATGCGCGCGCTGGACTGGACCGATCACGAGGCACGCCTGATGAAGCTGCTCAACAGCCATTATCGAGCCTCTCCCTTCGTGATACAGGAGCAAGCCAACCCCGGCGGCCTGACGGAAGTGATGCAGCGCTATTTTGCTGGCGAGTTGGCAGTCATCGACACTGTGCCGGTGATGACTGCGGGCACCGAGTTCCAACGCACCGTTTGGCAGCAACTCCGGCAAATTCCCTGTGGGGAGATCATCACCTACGGGGAATTGGCCAAGCGCATTGGCAGGCCAACCGCATCACGCGCAGTTGGCATGGCTAACGGCACTAACCCAATCAGTATCGTAGTGCCCTGCCACCGAGTGATCGGCTCTCAGGGAGCGCTGACCGGTTACGCCGGAGGGGTCCAGCGCAAACAATGGCTGCTGAAACATGAAGGTTTCCTGCCCCAGGATCTGATTTAATCGGCCAGCAGCGCCAACGCGCTTTCCTCATCCGTCACCAGGCCGTTGATCCAGCGGCCTAGTAAGGCCGCACGAATGGCCTGATGTTTTTCCGCACCACCTGCCAGAGCAATCACCGGTTTTTCCGGCCGTTGGTGCAGATTAACGCTGGTTAGCCGCCGATCGAGTTCGCTAGCCACCCGCTGGCCCTGCGGATCGATAAAATGGCCGAGCATTTCTGCCACTGCGTTAGACTCACAAAGACGATCGACATCTTCTGCGGTGATAAACCCATCCTTGTGCAGTGGGCAGTGGTATTCGATGGTGCCAATGCCAATAAAGGTCACATCGGCCTGGCTGGCCTTGTCGTTCACCGTGCGGTAAATGCGGTGGTTGCACCACAGGGCGCGATCCTGTTCGCTATCGGCAAACAGCGGTGCGGGCAGGATAAAGTAGCGGCCCTGGGTTTTCTCTGCCATCCACAGCGGTACGTCATAGCGGGTACAGGAGCCATCAGCCGCGATCGCCCCGATCAGCGAGACGCAGCTATGCTGTGGCCGCTCCAATTCCGGCAGCTCATCGATCGCCGCCTTCAGGCTGCGGCCTGAACCAACCCCAATGTTCAATGGCTGTTCACTGCGCAAAAACTGCGCCATCACTTCAGCCCCGGCTACCGCCACTGCGCGGTTTATCCCGGCACTCTCCATTCCCTGACTAGGCACCACCTGGCACAGCGTTAAGCCATAGCGTGCGCTAAGACGGGCCGATAATTCCATGCAGCGCCCTACCGGGTGGGAAATGTTGACGCTGATCAGACCGCTGTCGATCGCCAATGCCACCAGCCGCTGCGCAACCTGGCGCGATACGCCCAACGCCTCGGCAATTTCATTCTGAGTCTGTCCGGCCACGTAATACATCCAGGCGGCGCGCGCCGCCTGATCCAGCTTCTTATCGTGTTTGACCATGTTGATTTCACCCGCTACCCCTGATGGCGTCATTTTACCGGCATTCCACCTGCCCGCAGAGGCCGATTTGCACATTTGTGAGCTAAAGCCCATTTAAAGGGCAAAAGTTTATTTAATCTATCGCCATCAATGGAGCAAATGCCCAATGCAAGGGCGGATGCCCTAAAATAACCTTTAGTGGAGAACGTTATGAGCAAACCAGTGAACTCTTCCCAGGCCATTTGGCTGCATATTGGCGCCGGATCTTTCCATCGTGCTCATCAGGCCTGGTATCTACATCGCCTGATTGCAGCGGGCGATAGCCGCTGGTCGATTGCGCTTGCCAACATTCGCGATGACGCCACGCCGTTACTGGATACGCTGGCTGAGCAACAAGGCCAATACGTGCTGGAAACCGTCACCCCACAGGGCGTTCGCCAGTACGAAACCATTACCTCCATCAGCAAGGTCATTCCCTGGGATAACGAACTGGCTGCGTTGACAGCGCAAGGGGCCAAACCAGAAACCCGAGTCATTTCCTTCACCGTTACCGAAGGTGGCTATTATCTGGATAACCAGTTTAATCTGGATCGCGCTAACGCCGATATTCAGGCCGATCTGCTGGGCGCCTGCCGCACTATTTACGGCACCATGGCACAGCTCTTGGCACGCAGAAAGCAGCTTAATGGTGACCCTGTCACGTTATTGAACTGCGATAACCTGCGCCATAACGGTGAACGCTTCCGTCACGGCCTGATGCAGTTCCTGCAACTGCGTAAAGAACCAGAGCTGATCGCCTGGATCGATAGCCACACCCGCTGCCCCAACACCATGGTTGACCGCATCACACCACGGCCAGCGCCGGAGGTTGCCGAGCGCGTTGCCGAAGCCACCGGCTTCCAGGATCGTGCGCCTGTAATGGGGGAAGCCTTTATCCAATGGGTGATCGAAGATGATTTCATCAACGGGCGGCCAGCGTTGGAGAACGTCGGCGTCGAAATGGTTGAATCCGTGCTGCCCTATGAAGAAGCCAAGATCCGCATCCTCAACGCCAGCCATAGCTGCATTGCCTGGGCCGGTACGCTGATTGGCCAAAGCTTTATTCATGAAAGCACCGGCACCCCGGCCATCCACCAGTTGGCTTATGATTATGTGACCCAGGACGTGATCCCTTCCCTGACGCCGAGCCCGCTCGACTTGGCCGCCTACCGTGACGTGGTTCTGGAACGCTTTAGCAACCCCTATATTCGCGATACCAACCAGCGCGTTGCCGCCGACGGTTTTTCCAAAATCCCCGGTTTCATTACCCCAACGCTGCAAGAGTGTTATCAGCGCGGCCAAGAGCCGAAAGCCACGGCCATGCTGCCTGCCCTGTTCTTTGTCTTTATGCAGCGCTGGCACCAAGGCCAACTGCCTTATGAATATCAGGACGGTATTCTGGACGCCGCCGCTGTCCACCAGATGTTCGCAGCGGCCGATCCGGTGGCGGTATTTGCCTCAGATGAGAAATTGTTCAGCACCTTGGCCCACAGCCGTGCCTTTAGCCAACTGCTGCGCCAATCCATCGATCGGGTTAATCACTGGCTGGCGCAATAAAGGGAGCGAACCATGTATCTAGGACTCGATTTAGGCACCTCAGAAATCAAAGCTGTGGTGATTGATGACAACGGCACCCTGATCGCCAGCGCCGGTGAGCCGCTGGAAGTACAACGTCCGCATCCCCACTGGGCAGAGCAGGACCCGGCCGATTGGTGGCGAGCAACGCAGGCGGTAGTGAGCCGTTTGCGCGCCAAAATTCCGCAACAGTGGCCGCAGATCCGCTCGCTGGGGCTTTCCGGTCAGATGCACGGAGCGGTGCTGCTCAACCGTGATAATCAGGTTTTGCGCCCGGCGATTTTATGGAATGACACTCGCAGCGCCGAACAATGCAAGCAGTTGACGCAGAACGCACTGGAGTTGCATGACATTGCCGGTAACCTGGCGATGCCGGGATTCACCGCGCCCAAGCTGTTATGGGTTGCCAGGCATGAACCGGAAATCTTCTCGCAAATATCCACCGTGCTGCTGCCCAAGGACTTCCTGCGCTGGATGATGAGTGGCGACAAGGTTTCGGATATGTCGGACGCGGCTGGCACGCTGTGGCTCGACGTGGGCAAGCGGGATTGGTCAGATTCCTTGCTCGCTGCCTGTGGCCTCAACCGCGATCAGATGCCGCGTCTGGTAGAAGGCAGCGAAGTCTCCGGCCAGTTGAAAGGCGATATTGCGCGCTCCTGGGGCCTTGCTGACAATATTATCATTGCCGGTGGCGGTGGAGATAACGCAGCCAGCGCGGTGGGCATTGGCGCGGTTAATCCAGGCGATGCATTTATCTCGCTGGGGACCTCCGGCGTGCTGTTCGCCGTGAACGATCGCTTCCGCCCCAATCCACAATCCGCCGTCCATGCGTTTTGCCATGCCTTGCCTGAGCGCTGGCATCAGATGAGCGTGATGCTTACTGCCGCCAGTGCCCTGCGCTGGTTCTGCCAACTGGTGGGCAGCAATGAACCCACGCTGTTGGCCGAAATCGCCCAGATGAACCTGGCGGAACAGCGCCTGGCCCCGGTATTTTTACCCTACCTGTCCGGTGAACGGACGCCACACAACGATCCGCTGGCGACCGGCGCGTTCCACGGTCTGACACACAGCCATCAGCGTGCATCAATGGGCTATGCGGTGCTGGAAGGCGTGGCATTCGGTATGGCGGACGGCCTGGACGTTCTTTCGCAAGCCGGAACCCGGCTGGAACAATGTTCACTGATTGGCGGTGGCGCTCGCAGCGAACATTGGGCGCAACTGATGGCCGACGTGCTCGATCTGCCGGTGGTCACCCATCTTGGCGGTGAAGCCGGCGGCGCTTTGGGCGCGGCGCGGTTGGGATGGCTGGCAGCAGGTGGAACGGTGGAGCAGGTTTGCCACAAACCCGCCATCGATCGGCGCTTCCTGCCGGACGGCGAACGCCAACCTCTGCTCGCGGAACGTCTGGCCACCTACCGTCAGCTCTACCAACAACAATTGGCCCTGCGCCGGGCATGATCCCGGCGCGGTAAAAAATAATAAGACTGTACCCTTACACCTATCCTGGAGTTTGTTATGCCACAAACACATAAACACTGGTTCGGCCTGCCGATGAACCTGTTCTGGGGCTACATCGCCATTGCCATTTTCATGAGCGGCGACGGCTTTGAGATGGCCTTTCTGTCTAAACACATCACCGATATGGGGTTCACACCGGCACAATCGGCGCTGGTGTTTACCGTGTATGGTCTGGCAGCGGCGCTGGCGGCCTGGAGCTCCGGCGTGGTGGCCGAAATCATCACGCCACAAAAAGCCATGCGCATCGGCTTTATCCTGTGGCTGGTGATGCACGTGCTGTTTATGCTGCTGGGCCTGGGGATGCGTAACTACCCGTTGATGTTGCTGTTTTACGGCATTCGTGGCCTGGCCTATCCGCTGTTTATCTATTCGTTTGTGATGTTGGTGGTGCAGAACGTCCCTAAACAGCAGCTCTCTTCCGCGATGGGCTGGTTCTGGGCGATGTACTCGATCGGCATCGGCTGTGTCGGCAGCTATCTGCCCAGCTTTACCATTCCGTTGATGGGCGAAACCGGCACTCTGTGGTTTGCCATTGTCTGGGTGGCTGCCGGTGGCTTGATGGCGATGTTCCTGCTGCGCAACGTGGGTGAGGCCAGCTCCAAGGCCGATCTGTCACCGCAGGAGAAACTCAAAGAGCTTTCCCGCGCGGTGACTATCCTGTTCACCAACCGCAATATCTTCCTCTCCTGCCTGATCCGCATCATCAACACGCTGTCGTTGTTTGGCTTTGCGGTGATTATGCCGATGCTGTACGTAGGCCGGCTGGGCTTTAGCATGTCCGAGTGGCTGCAAATTTGGGCGGTGTTCTTCTTTGTCACCATCTTCACCAACATTATGTGGGGCATTCTGGGGGAGAAAATCGGTTGGCTGCGCCAGGTGCGCTGGTTTGGCTGCATCGGTTGCGCCATCTCCAGCCTGGCGTTTTACTACCTGCCGGTGCATTTTGGCCATAACTTCTGGATCGCGCTGGTGCCCGCAGTCATGCTTGGGATCACCGTTGCGGCCTTCGTCCCTATGACCGCAGTGTTCCCGGTACTGGAACCCAACCACAAAGGTGCAGCTATATCGATCTATAACCTTTCCGCTGGCCTGAGCAACTTCGCGGCCCCGGCCATCGCTTCTATAGTGCTGCCCTTCTTTGATATCGAAGGCGTAGTGTGGGTGTATACCGGTTTGTATCTGGTGGCAGCGGTGTTGACGCTGATCGTCAAAGTCGACCAGCCAGGACATAACAACGTCCCGCGCTATGTTCCGGCTAATGATGCTTTGGCTAAAAATAGCGCCTGACTTTAAAGCTGGGCGCAGCATGCTGCGCCCGTTCGCTCCTGCACAGTACGGTCATCACTGGCGGGCTCATTCACCGCACGGATTTGTGTAGAAATATTTACTCGTTAACCTACGTTACCATCACGGATGAAAGCTATCTGCCCACCCATACCCCTACAATCGATAAGACTAATCGCAGAAAGCCGATGATAATGCGAGATTTATTCGTTTTTCATATGGTTTTAGTCAATATCAGCCAGCCTTTTCCGAAGTCAATAAATCACTAAACATCAGTATGCTACGGAATGATGAGCAATAGCCCTGTTTAAAAATCACACAAAATGTCGCCATTGTTGTTCTTGCTGTACTTATCACCTGCCGCAAAAGATGTTAAAATTGACTCATATCAATTATTGCGTGAGCTTAATCTATGATCCCGGAAAAACGCGTGATTCGTCGTATCCAGTCTGGTGGTTGTGCGATCCATTGCCAAGACTGTAGCATCAGCCAATTGTGTATTCCTTTTACGCTGAATACGCATGAGCTGGACCAACTCGACAACATCATCGAGAGAAAAAAGCCGATCCAGAAAGGCCAAACGCTGTTTAAAGCCGGTGACGAACTGAAATCACTGTACGCCATCCGCTCCGGGACCATCAAAAGCTACACCATCACCGAACAGGGTGACGAACAAATTACCGGCTTCCACCTGGCGGGCGATCTGGTGGGCTTTGACGCCATCGGTGGCCTGAAGCACCCAAGCTTCGCTCAGGCGCTGGAAACCTCCATGGTCTGTGAAATCCCGTTTGAAACGCTGGACGATCTCTCGGGCAAAATGCCTAATCTGCGCCAGCAAATCATGCGTTTGATGAGCGGTGAGATCAAAGGCGACCAGGATATGATCCTGCTGCTGTCAAAGAAGAACGCCGAAGAGCGCCTGGCCGCTTTCGTCTATAACCTGTCGCACCGCTTTGCCGAACGTGGCTTCTCACCGCGTGAGTTCCGTTTGACCATGACCCGTGGCGATATCGGCAACTATCTGGGCCT
The DNA here is from genome assembly GCF_019968705.1 of Serratia sp. JSRIV004. Taxonomy (NCBI): domain Bacteria; kingdom Pseudomonadati; phylum Pseudomonadota; class Gammaproteobacteria; order Enterobacterales; family Yersiniaceae; genus Serratia; species Serratia sp. JSRIV004. The sequence goes on from NZ_CP074140.1 coordinate 3,155,576, forward strand.
GACGGTGGAAACCATCAGCCGCCTGTTGGGGCGTTTCCAGAAAAGCGAAATCCTCAGCGTGAAAGGCAAATACATCACCATCGAAAACGCAGACGCCCTGTCACAACTGGCGGGTGCCGCACGCATCAACGTCTCCGTAAGCGCCTGATCCCCTACTGGGCCAATAATTCGCTGAAATTGTTGGCCCAGCCCCCCTCTGCCGCTGTTCTGTTTTTCAATGTTGGGTTACTCTGTATGTGAACAGACTGTTGATCTACAGCTGTAAGGAGGCCCTATGGCGAAGTATCAGAATCTACTGGTGGCTATTGACCCCAATCAGGACGATCAACCGGCGCTGCGCCGGGCAGTTTACCTGATCAAGCGGAACGGCGGGCGGATTAAGGCCTTCCTTCCTATCTATGATTTCTCTTACGAAATGACCACCCTGCTTTCCCCTGACGAAAGAACGGCGATGCGGCAAGGGGTGATTAGCCAACGGGCGGCGTGGATTAAAGAGCAATGCCGCTTCTATCTTGAAGACGGTGTCCCCATTGAAATCAAAGTGGTGTGGCACAATCGTCCCTATGAGGCGATCATTCAGGAAGTGCTGAGCGGCAAGCACGATTTACTGTTGAAAATGGCCCATCAGCACGACAGGCTGGAATCGGTGATTTTCACCCCGACGGACTGGCATCTGCTGCGCAAATGCCCTTGCCCGGTGTGGATGGTGAAAGACCAACCCTGGCCTGAAGGGGGTAAAGCGTTGGTGGCGGTCAACCTCTCCAGCGAAGAGCCTTATCATGACCCACTCAATATCCGGCTGGTGCAAGAAACGCTCGAACTGGCGCAAAACGTCGATCAAACCGAAGTACACCTGGTGGGTGCCTACCCGGTTACTCCGATCAATATAGCCATCGAACTGCCCGATTTTGACCCCAGCATCTATAACGATGCAATCCGCGGGCAGCACCTGATCGCCATGAAGGCGTTAAGGCAAAAATTCCACATCAACGAAGAGTTCACCCATGTGGAGAAAGGCCTGCCGGAGGAGGTGATCCCGGATTTGGCCGAGCATTTGCAAGCGGGCGTGGTGGTGTTAGGTAGCTTGGGCCGCACCGGTATTTCTGCCGCGTTTATCGGCAATACCGCGGAACAGGTGATCGACCATCTGAAATGTGACCTGCTGGTGCTCAAGCCGGATGACTTCGACTGCCCGATCGTGATGGATGAAGACGACGAGCACGACGATGAGGATTGATTTCGGTGCCTTATAAAACAAACAGGGCCCAATTGGGCCCTGTTTGACATTCTGGGGTAGGAAATTAAAGCTCTACCACATCGAAACGCACATCAGGATTAACGTCCGCGTCATAATCCACTTCTTCCAGACCAAAGCCGAACAGGCGCAGGAACTCCTGCTTGTAGCCGGTGTAATCGGTCAGTTCACTCAGGTTTTCCGAAGTGATTGACGGCCACAGATCGCGGCAGGCCTGCTGCACATCATCACGCAGTTCCCAGTCATCCATACGGATACGGGCATGATCGTCCAGCGGCATCTCTTCGCCGTACAGACGGGTGTGCATCAAACGGGAAACCTGTTCCATGCAGCCTTCGTGAATGCCCTTCTCTTTCATGATCTTGAAGGCCATGGAGATATACAGCGGCATTACCGGAATGGCCGAAGAAGCTTGAGTGACCACGGACTTCAGCACGGCAACGTGAGCGGTGCCGCCCTTGGCAGCCAGATCGCCACGGATAGCGGTAGCTGCGCGATCCAAATCTTCTTTGGCGCGGCCCAGCGTACCGTGCCAGTAGATTGGCCAGGTCAGGTCGGTACCGATATACGAGTAAGCAACGGACTTGGCACCTTCGGCCAGCACGCCCGCTTCTTCCAACGCCGACATCCACAGTTCCCAATCCTGGCCGCCCATCACGGTGATGGTGTTCTGGATCTCTTCTTCGCTCGCCGGTTCAACCGTAGCGGTGATGATTTGGTCTTTGTTGGTGTCGATAGCGGTGGTGGTATAAACCTCACCGATTGGCTTCAGTGCGGAACGCACTACTTCGCCGGTATCTGGCATTTTACGCACCGGCGAAGCCAGTGAGTAAACCACCAAATCAATTTGGCCCAGGTCAGCTTTGATCAGCTCAATCACCTTGGCACGGCATTCGTTGGAGAAGGCATCGCCATTAACGCTTTTCGCGTACAGGCCAGCTTCTTTAGCGGCTTTATCGAAAGCGGCCGAGTTGTACCAGCCAGCGGTGGCGGTTTTGCTTTCGCTGCCCGCTTTCTCGAAGAATACGCCAATGGTGGCAGCGTCGCTGCCAAAGGCGGTGGCAATACGGGAAGCCAGACCATAACCGGTAGATGCACCGATCACCAGCACACGTTTAGGGCCATTGGCAATCTTGCCCTGTGCCTTGGTGTAGGCAATCTGACGACGAACATTGGCTTCACAACCGACCGGATGAGTGGTGGTGCAGATAAAGCCGCGAACCTTAGGTTTGATAATCATATGGGTCTAGGATCCGTTAAAGGGATGAAATCGGGACATAAGATAACTCATTGTGTCCCTTTTTTGTGATCTGATGTGTTAGATTGCACAAATGTTGCGCAAATCTTGTTAAATTAAGCACAAATTCCGTCAGGGATCTGCCTTGTTTAGCAAAATCACTCCTGCGTCACAAACCCCAATTCCTGAGAGATGCGCCGCGTGGTCTCCAGCAGCGGTTTCATCAACGACTCTACGCCAACCTGTTGCAGCTTGGCCGTAGGCAGCGAAACCGAAACGGAATAAGGCACCCGTTGCTGAATATCGAACACCGGGGCAGCAATACAGGACACGCCCAGCTCGTTTTCTTCGCGATCCATCGCCACGCCCTGCTTGCGGATATCCGCCAACTCCTCATACATCTTCGGCAATTCGGTAATGGTATTACGCGTCAGTACCTGGATCTCCTGCTGATGGGTTTGCCAATAGTGATCCGGATAGTCGCTCTTGCCATAGGCCATAAAAATTTTACCCATCGCCGAACAGTACAGCGGCATATGCTGGCCGATATAGGCACGGGTACGCATCATGCCGGTGGTCGGTTCCAACTTGTAGATCAGGATCACATGATCGTCTTCCCGGCTGGAGAAGTTGACCGTTTCCCCCACTTCCAGGTTCAACTGCTCCAAATGCGGCGCAGCCACGTGGATGATGTTCAATGAGGAAAGCGCCTTTTGACCAATAGAAATAAATTTGGTGGTCAGGCGGTAACTGCCTGGGGAAGGCGCCTGCGTGACATAGCCACTGGTATGCAGCCCTTGTAACAGGCGGTGCACGGTGCTTTTGTTCATCTCGGCCAGCTCGGACAGGTGCGCCAGCGGGCAACCATTAGGGAAATTGCTCAATATTTCAATCAGCTGCAAACCACGAAACAGGCTTTGGCTGCCCAGGGGTTTGTCTTTTTTGTCATCTTTTTCGTCAACAGCTTTCAGGCTCATAGCGAAGTCTCTCCATTGTTGAGCCGCCAGCCGTTGCCACGGCGTAAGAAGCGGACCTACAGGGGGAGAATGTTACTCCAAGGGCCGCATCAGGTGAAGTTGGAACGCCGTATCATTTTCAGTAGTGAGGTTAAAACCCGCAACATTCCGGCAACCTTATAAGTGAGTTGTGCGTCACAAATTGACAAAATTAAAAATAATCCATTGTTTATTAAGGAGAATTAAAACCGCCCCGGCTTTGCTTTAGCTCGACGTTAGGCATATCATTTTTGAAATCTGATTTCGCATATTGAAATTTAAGGTTGATTAAAACAGCAGGACTTCATTTATTGGCATCGCGCTGATGGCGCGAACCGACACAGGGGCGCATCACATGACTCAAGGCAATGCGGATCAACCCATTCTTACGCTCAGCCATATCGTCAAGCGTTTTGGCGGCAACATCGCGGTTAACGACGTCAGCCTGCAGGTGATGCCCGGCGAAGTGCTGGCGCTGCTAGGGGAAAACGGCGCGGGTAAATCCACGTTGATCAAAGTCCTGGCTGGAGTGTATCCCCGCGATGGCGGCGATATCCACTTTCAAGGTAACAGCATTGCCTCGGCGGCGGCGATTAAAAGTGATAGCCGCCAGCCGATTGCCTTTATCCATCAGGATCTGGGCCTGATTGAATGGATGACGGTTGCGGAAAACATGGCGCTGGTGATGGGGTTTCCCCGCCGTTTCGGGCTGATCGACTGGCGAGCCATTCGCCGCCGTGCGCTGGAAGCCTTGCAGGATGTGGGGATTGCCCTGGACCCAGACGCACGTGTATTTGAGCTTTCCCGCACGGAAAAGTCATTGCTGGCCATTGCCAGGGCGGTGGCGGTGAATGCCGAACTGCTGGTGCTGGATGAACCTACCGCTTCCCTACCCGCCAACGACGTACGCCACCTGTTTGCGGTGATCAACCGGCTGCGTGCCAAAAAGGTCGGCATGATTTACGTCACCCATCGCCTGGATGAGGTGATTGAAATTGCCGATCGGGTTTGCGTGATGCGTGACGGGCGCTACGTTGCCGGGGGCAATACCGCCGATTATTCCCTGCGCGATCTGGTGCAGATGATCGTGGGTGAAGCGATGGCGGAAGATCAGCGTGAACCGCTGCCGCAGCACCAGCCGCCGGTATTGCAACTGCATAACATCACCGTCGGGGATATCGGCCCGGTCAGCTTTGAATTGCAGCCGGGTGAAATGCTCGCTCTTGCCGGGCTACGCGGCGCTGGCCAGGAGGAGATTGGCCGCCTGCTGTTTGGCCTGCGCCAACGGGACAGCGGAGAAATCCAGTTTCGCGATAAACCTTACTCAGCCACCACGCCGCAGCAGGCTATGGCCTGTGGAGTGTCGCTTGTCGCTGGCGATCGCACCGGCGAAAGCCTGGTGATGTCGATGAGCGTACGGGAAAACCTGTTTATCAACCCCTGCGCCAGCGGCCATAAGCTGTTCTCGCGCTATAGCCGCCGAGCCGAAATCGGTGCCAGTTGGTGGAAGGTGCAACTGTTCGACGTGCGGCCCAAAGACGTCAATATCGATATCAGCGCCCTGTCCGGCGGCAATCAGCAAAAAGTGGTGATGGCCCGCTGGATGCATCTTGCGGCACCGTTGCTGATCCTGGAAGACCCTACCGCTGGGGTTGACGTGGGCGCCCGCGCCGAAATCTATCATCTGTTAAATAAATCCCTGGCAGCCGGCGTGGCGGTATTGGTGATCTCCAACGATTTTGAAGAGATCGCGCATATCTGTAACCGCGCCCTGGTGTTTAACCGGGGGAAAGTGGTGGGCGAATTGAAGAACCAACAAGTCTCGTTCGCCAATTTATTGGAGCTGGCCTCTGCCAGCGCTGGGGAAGCCGTTGTGGAGGAATACCATGTCGAATAAAACGTCCGTCAAATCAACGGCGCTGGAACAGCGCGTCAGCCTGGGACAGGACGGCGTTGGCCCATGGCTGATGCAAATCATTACCCGTTATGGCCTGCTGCTGCTGTGTATTGCGTTAGTGATCGTCTTCTCGCTCACCACGCCGTCGTTCGCCTCGATGCTGACGGTACAGGCGATCCTCTCCAGCAAGGCCAAGATCGCCCTGCTGGCGCTGGCGGCCACCATTCCGATGATCGTCGGCAAGATCGACCTGAACGTCGGTTTCGGTATCGTACTGTGGCACATTCTGGCGATCACCTTACAGGTGGAATATGGCTTCTCCTGGCAGATGGCGGTGCTGACCGTGTTGGTCATTTCCGCGCTGTACGGCCTGCTTAACGGCATCCTGGTAGCGCTGGCGGATATCGACAGCTTCGTGGCCACCCTGGGTTCAGGCACCGTGCTGTATGCGCTGGCGCTATGGCACTCCGGCGGGCGGCAGATTGTCGGCGACCTGCCCGACGCCTTTATCGCCCTGCATCACACCGAAATCGCCGGGATCCCGATTGTGGCCTTCTATGTGCTGATCGTCGCCGTCATCCTGTGGCTGATCACCGAACATACCCCGCTGGGCCGGTGCATGTATGCGGTAGGCGGCAATCCGGCTGCGGCGCGGCTCAACGGTATTTCGGTCAATCGCTTCACCATTGGCGCCTTTATCGCCTCGAGCGTGCTCACCGGTTTTAGCGGCGTGCTGATCGCTGCCGAACAGGGCGTAGGCCAGGCCAGCGTCGGGATGGATTACCTGTTACCCGCCCTGGTGGGGGCATTTCTCGGCAGTACCACCATTCGTCCAGGCCGAGTGAACGTCTGGGGCACCGTGGTCGGCATTGCCATTCTGGCGATCGGCATCGCGGGGATCCAACAGTTTGGTGGAGAGTTCTGGGTCGAACCGTTATTCAACGGCGCAACGCTGCTGCTGTCCATCACATTGGCCGGTTATGCCCAACGCCGTCGGTTACTCAATCAGAAAGCAGTACAACGCAGTCAGGCGGCATCTGCCGACAACAACAACCAAAAAGCGATCAATCCTTAATCAGGAGCACAGCCATGAAACATTGTTGGATTTTGCCCGGGATCACCACTCTGCTGTTGGCCACCTCACCGGCCTGGGCAGATGCCTATCTCGATCAGGCCACGGCGGCGGTAGCCAAAGCCACGGCCAGCAGTACCCAATGGGATGGCCCTACCAGCGGGCCGCAGTTGCAGGCGAACAAGAAAATCATCTTTATTGCCTCTGACATGAAAAACGGCGGCGTGCAAGGAGTGCAACAAGGGCTGAGCGAAGCAGCCAAGGTGGCGGGCTGGCAGTTGGAAACGCTGGACGGCGGTGGTTCGGTGAAAGACCAACTGTCGTCGCTGAATCAGGCCATTGCCCAAAAGCCGGACGGGATCGTGATCGGCGGCTGGAACCCCAACGTGGCTAAAATCCCGCTGAAAAAGGCGGTGGCTCAGGGGATCGTTCTGACGGCCTGGCACGCGGTGCCGGAGCCCGGCCCCATCGCCAAATACGATGTGTTTTATAACGTCACTTCCGATTCCAATGAGGTAGCACGCATCGCCGCACAGTACGCGGTCGTGAAATCCGGTGGGCAGGCCAGCGTGCTGATCTTTACCGATTCGCTGTACCAAATCGCTCTGGACAAGGCCAACGTGATGAAAGAAGAAGTGGCCAAATGCAGCGGCTGTAAGCTGGTGGAGTTTATCGACACCCCGCTGGCAGATACCGCCAGCCGCATGCCAGCCATGACCTTCAGTCTGTTGCAGAAATACGGTGACAAGTTCCAGTACGCGCTGGCGATCAACGATCTGTATTTCGATTTTATGGCCCCGGCGCTGAAAACTGCTGGTAAAGGTGGCAGCAATGCGCCGTTTAATATCTCGGCCGGTGACGGCTCTATTTCTGCCTATCAACGCATTCGTTCCGGTGACAGCCAGTCTGCCACCGTGCCCGAGCCGCTGAAGCTGCACGGCTGGCAGTTGCTGGATGAGTTTAACCGTGCCTTCGCCAAGCAGGCACCTTCCGGTTACGTGACTCCGGCCCATCTGGTCACCCGCGAGAATATCGCCAATGACGGTGGCCCAAATAACATGTATGACCCACAAAATGACTATCAGGGGCATTACAAAACGATTTGGGGCGTGAAGTAATCAGGAGGCTGAGATGATCGAACAACGACTGGAACGTTTGTGTTCCCCCGCCGTTTGGGCCGAAGGCCCGGTATGGCTACCACAGCAGGATGCGGTGGTATTCAGCGATGTAAAAGGCAACCGCATGTTCCGCTGGGCCCGTAATGGCGAGCTCAGCGTATGGCGAGCGGCATCCAACTATGCCAACGGTAACGCCCGTGATGCCGAGGGGCGTGTCATCAGCTGTGAACATGGGCGACGGGGTATCAGCCGCACCGAGCACGACGGCAGTGTACGACTGCTAGTCGACCGGGTGGACGGCAAACGCTTCAACTCACCAAACGACATCGTGGTGCGCTCCGACGGCACATTATGGTTTACCGATCCACCGTACGGCATCATCGGCGATGAAGAGGGCTACAAGTCCGAAAGCCAGGTGATCGGCTGCTATCTGTATTGCTTCGATCCCCGTGATGGCTCGCTGAACATTGCCGCCAGCGATCTGCAGCGGCCCAACGGCCTGGCCTTCTCTCCGGATGAAAGCCTGCTGTACGTGGCGGATATGTCGATTATTGACTTCCCTACTCTTGGACGTCGCGAACTGCGGGTGTATCAGGTGGAAGGACGGGAGTTGAAGGCTGGCAGGCATTTTGCCCAGGTCGCACCGGGGATCCCGGACGGCTTCTGCCTGGATAGCGCCGGTAATCTGTTTTGCAGCTGTGCCGATGGCGTGATTATCTTTAATCCTCAAGGGGAACAAATTGGCAAAATCCCGGTGCCGGAGTGCGTTTCCAACTGTACCTTCGGCGGGCCGGAAGGCAATGAGCTCTACATTACCGCCACCACATCGCTGTACCGCATTGTCCTGAATACCCACGGGTAATCATGGGCTGGTCATCACGCAGGGGGAGTTCGCCTCTCCCTGCTTTGTCACGTCTGTAGCACGTCAGCACCCTCAAACTGTGTTGCCGATCACATAATCACCAGGTTAATTTAACTGACTGTTTTTCAATAAAAATTTACTTCACTCTGGCTTTGACTTCATCCCGACAGGGGTATAGCATTTATTTGAAATGCAATTTCGCATATTGAAATTAAAAGAACACAAAACACCCAGTTCACCATAAGGGAGAAGCAGTATGAGAGTGAGCTACACCGAATTAAAGCAGCAATTCAAACGCGTGTTGCTGGCACGGGGAGTGGCGGAAACCACGGCAGATGAGTGTGCCACTCTGTTTGCCGATACCACCGAAAGCGGCGTCTATTCCCACGGGGTCAACCGCTTCCCACGTTTCATTCAGCAGTTGGACGCAGGTGATATCGTGCCTGACGCCGAACCGAGCAAGCTACTGTCGTTAGGCGCCATCGAACAGTGGGATGCCCATCAGGGCATTGGCAACCTCACCGCCCGTAAGATGATGGATCGTGCCATGCTATTGGCGGATCAACACGGAATTGGCCTGGTGGCGTTACGTAATGCCAACCACTGGATGCGTGGCGGAGGTTACGGCTGGCAAGCTGCAGAACAAGGCTATATCGGCATTTGCTGGACTAACTCGATCGCCGTCATGCCGCCTTGGGGGGCTAAAGAGTGCCGTATCGGCACTAACCCGTTGATCGTCGCCGTGCCAAGTAACCCGATCACCATGGTAGATATGTCGATGTCGATGTTCTCCTACGGCGCGCTGGAAATGAATCGCCTGGCGGGCAAAAAACTGGCGGTAGACGGCGGATTCGATAACGACGGCAACCTGACGCGCGATCCGGCCACCATTGAGGAAAATCGGCGTATCTTGCCAATGGGCTATTGGAAGGGGTCTGCGCTGTCGATAGTGCTGGATATGATCGCTACCCTGCTCTCTGGCGGTTCATCAGTCGCAGAAGTTACCGAAGATAACCGTGATGAATACGGCATTTCGCAGGTGTTTATCGCCATTGAGATCGACCGCCTGATCGATGGCAAAACCCGTGATGAAAAGCTGCAGCGCATAATGGATTACGTTACCAGCGCCGAGCGTGATAACCCAGAAGTCGCCATTCGCTTGCCAGGCCACCGCTTCCCGCACGTCCGCGCCGAAAATCAACGCGAAGGCATCCCGGTAGACGATCGCGTCTGGGCCCGCATTCAGGCACTTTAAGGAGCTGTTTATGATCTTCGGCCATATTGCCCATACGGCAGCAGAACACTACCCCCCGGCGATTGCCAAAGCCGTGGCCTATTTGCAGAACACCGACTTTACCATTCTGTCTGCCGGGCGTTATGAGGATCCGCAAACCGGTTATGTAGTGCAGGTGCTGGATCTTCACACGCAACATAAAGATGAGTTGCGCCCTGAAGTACACCGTAAAAATATCGACGTGCAGTTCCTGGTAAGCGGCACTGAATTAATAGGCGTTGCGGCAGACAGAGGAAATAACGTTATTCATCAGGAATTATTAGCGCAGCGTGACATTATTTTCTATCAGGACGTAGAAGACGAATCCTGGTTAACCATGCAGCCCGGTAATTTTGCGGTATTTTATCCGCAGGATGTCCATCGCCCTGCCTGTATTAATCAAACGTCCTGCGATATCAGAAAGGTGGTAGTGAAAATACCGATAACATTACTTTCCAGCACGATGAATTAAAGACTATCTCATAACGTGAATTTAGCCGTTTCATTGATTGCGATAATATCAGGTGAAAAATATGGAAAACACAACGCCGGGCTTTATTATTGGTGCTTATCCTTGCGCCCCTTCATTTCATCAGCTCGAACGTGAGAAGGAAGTTCAATTCTGGGATCGGCTGACTGAACTGCCGCTGATCCGTGGGCTGGAGCAGCCTTGCCTGGACGAACTGCATCCTTATGGTGACGATTTCTTGCTTAAGCAGATCCCCAGCCACTGGCAACTGGTGCTTACAGCAGTAATGGGGACCATGCAACGACGCGGCAGCGGGCGGGATTTTGGCCTCGCCGCCCGTAATGAGGAGGAGCGCCAGGCAGCGGTGGATTATATCCGTTCAATACATGACAAAGTTAAGCGCACCAACGATCGCGCCGGTCGCCAACAGGTGGTAGCCCTGGAGCTTCAATCGGCCCCCAACCGGCAGGAAAAAGACAGTGCCGCGGCGCGGCAGGCCTTCATTGCCTCGTTGGAAGACATTGCCGGTTGGCACTGGGAATGCGATTTGGTGATTGAGCACTGCGATGCACTGACCGGGCCCAAGCCACGCAAGGGTTTCCTGACGCTGGAAGATGAGATCATCGCGGCACAGGCGATTAACCGCCACTTTGGCGATACGCTAACCCTGGCCATCAACTGGGGCCGCTCTGCTATTGAAGGGCATAATGACCTCCTGCCTTTACAACAGGTGAAACAGTGTCAACAGGCAGGGTTATTAAGCGCCCTGATGTTCTCCGGCACCGCCAGCCACGGTGCTTATGGCGAATGGGAGGATACGCATGCACCCTTTGCTTCATTTGATGGGAGTCATTATGTTTGTCATGAATCCTTAATGACGCTGGACAGTGCGCGGCAATTATTTAATCAGGCTCCGTTGGCAGAATTAAACTATGCCGGTATCAAATTACTGTCCACCTCGGCACAAGAGAGTATTGAACAACGGATCGCTATTATCAAGGATGGTATCAACGCCTTGGCGTTAAGCAGCGGCCTAATTACGACACCAATAAGATAGAACATCACATAATACCCATAAAACGGTAAACAATAATACGGATTTATTCCGAGCCCCCTACATATGCGAAGGTATCAATAACATGAATACTGCTTCTGTTGCTGTTAGCCAAAATCAGGCCATACCCAAATTACGCTGGCTGAGAATTGTGCCGCCTATTCTGATCACCTGCATTATTTCTTATATGGACCGCGTTAATATCGCCTTCGCCATGCCTGGCGGCATGGACGCTGAATTGGGGATCACCGCCTCCATGGCCGGCTTGGCGGGCGGCATCTTCTTCATCGGTTATCTGTTCCTGCAAGTGCCCGGCGGCAAGCTGGCGGTTAACGGTAACGGCAAAAAGTTTATTGGCTGGTCGCTGCTTGCCTGGGCGGTGATCTCGGTGCTGACCGGTTTGGTGACCAATCAATACCAACTGCTGTTCCTGCGCTTTGCTCTGGGTGTTTCAGAAGGCGGTATGCTACCGGTAGTGCTGACCATGATCAGCAACTGGTTCCCGGACAAGGAACGTGGCCGCGCCAATGCCATCGTGATCATGTTCGTGCCGATCGCCGGTATCCTCACCGCCCCGCTCTCCGGCTGGATCATCACCGCCTGGGACTGGCGCATGCTGTTCCTGGTGGAAGGTGGTCTATCACTGGTGGTGATGGCGTTATGGTGTTTCACCATCAGCAACCGCCCACAGGAAGCCAAGTGGATCTCACAGGCTGAAAAAGACTACCTGATCAAAACCCTGCATGACGAACAGTTGCTGATCAAAGGCAAAACGGTGCGCAATGCTTCGCTGCGGCGCGTGCTGGGCGACCGGATCATGTGGCAACTGATCCTGGTTAACTTCTTCTACCAAACCGGGATCTACGGCTACACCCTGTGGCTGCCCACCATTCTGAAGGGCCTGACCAACGGCAATATGGAACAGGTGGGCTGGCTTGCCGTGCTGCCCTACATTGGCGCCATTTTCGGCATGCTGATCGTTTCCGCCTTGTCCGATCGCACCGGTAAACGCAAAGTGTTCGTTGCCCTGCCGCTGGCCTGCTTTGCTATTTGCATGGCGCTTTCCGTACTGCTGAAAGATCACATCTGGTGGTCTTATGCCGCGTTAGTCGGTTGCGGCGTGTTTATTCAGGCGGCCGCAGGCGTGTTCTGGACTATTCCCCCCAAATTATTCAACGCTGAAGTGGCCGGTGGCGCACGCGGTGTGATCAATGCCTTGGGCAATCTTGGCGGTTTCTGCGGCCCCTATATGGTCGGCGTGCTGATCACTCTGTTCAACAAGGACGTTGGTGTTTATAGCCTGGCAGCCTCACTGGCGATCGCCGCAATGCTGGCGCTGATGTTGCCAAACAGGTGCGACCAGGTCGCCGGGAGCGAGCAATGAAATACTGGCTCGGGCTCGATTGCGGCGGCACCTTTATCAAGGCCGGATTGTATAACGCCGAAGGTAAAGAACTGGGCATTGCTCGCCGTAATTTGGCGATCGTCGCCCCACAGCCTGGCTGGGCGGAACGGGATATGCCCGCACTATGGCAAACCGCCGCCAGCGTGATCCGCGAGGTGTTGGAACATAACGGTGTCACCGCGGCAGCCGTTCACGGGCTGGGGATTTCGGCCCAGGGCAAAGGCGTGTTCCTGTTGGATAAACAGGGAAAACCGCTGGGTAACGCCATTCTGTCTTCCGATCAGCGGGCACTGGCACAGGTGATGGCCTGGCAACAAGCGGGCATGCCGCAAGCGCTGTACGAGCAGACTCGCCAGACGCTATGGACCGGCCATCCGGTTTCGTTGCTGCGCTGGATCAAGCAGCATCAACCCGAGCGCTACACACAGATCGGCAGCGTGCTGATGGCGCATGACTACCTGCGCTACTGCCTGACGGGCGAACTGGCCTGTGAAGAAACCAATATCTCCGAATCCAACCTGTATCAGATGGAGCGCGGCTGTTATGACCCGGCGCTGGCACAGTTGCTTGGCATCGACGAGATCGTGCCAACCCTACCGCCGATTGTCGGTTCTGCCGAGATCGCCGGGCGCGTTAGTGCTGAAGCCGCGGCGTTGACCGGCTTGCAAGTCGGCACCCCGGTGGTGGGCGGTTTGTTTGACGTGGTATCCACTGCACTCTGTGCCGGGTTGCAGGATGAAACCCGACTCAACGCGGTGATGGGCACCTGGTCGGTCACCAGTGGGATAACCGCAACGATCGCTTCCGACTCCGGCTATCCGTTCGTTTATGGCCGCCACGCCGAGCAAGGTAAATACATCGTCCACGAAGCCAGCCCTACCTCCGCTGCCAATCTGGAGTGGTTTTGCCAGCAATGGGGCTTGCACGACTACGCGCAACTCAACCGCTGGGTGGCAGACCTGCCCAAGGCTGGCAGCCAGTTGCTGTTTGCCCCCTTCCTTTATGGCTCCAACGCCGGGCTGGGATTGAGTGCCAGCTTCTACGGCATCCAGGCCTTCCATCAGCGCGAACATCTGGTCCAGGCGATTTTCGAGGGCGTGGTGTTCTGCCATATGACCCACCTGAACCGTATGCGGCAATGTTTCCCCCAGACCAAGGCACTGCGCGTCACCGGGGGGCCAGCTAAATCGGCCCCCTGGATGCAAATGTTTGCCGACGTCAGCGGCTTACCGGTCGAGCTGCCGCAGGTGGAAGAAACCGGCTGTCTGGGCGCGGCGATGGCCGCCATGGTGGGTACCGGCGCTTTTAGCGACTTTGCCGCCGCGCAGCGGGCATTGGCTCCACGCATCGAAACCGTTCTGCCAGATCCCGCTGCTCAGGATGTTTACCACCGCAAATACCAACGTTATCAGGCGCTGGTTGCCACGCTACAAACGTTGCAACACGGCAATTTCAAGGAGGCTGTATGACCATCAAACCGCGCCTGCAACTGGCGCTCGATCACACCCGGCTGGATGCCGCTCTGCAAACGGTCGACCGTCTGCATCCGTACGTCGACATCATCGAGGCAGGCACCATTTTATGCATCAGCTCAGGGATCCGGGCCGTGAGCGCCCTGCGTGAACGTTGCCCGCAACATACGCTGGTCGCCGATCTGAAGGTGGCCGATGCCGGAGCAACTCTGGCCGAACAGGCTTTTTCGCAGGGCGCCGACTGGATGACCGTGATATGTGCAGCTCCCCTGGCCACCATGGCTAGCGCGCTGGAGGTGGCCGAACGCTACCGGGGCGAAATCCAGATCGAACTGTTTGGCCGCTGGACGCTGGAAGATGCCAAAGCCTGGCGCAATCTGGGTATCAAACAGGCGATTTACCATCGTGGCCGCGATGCTCAGGCCAGCGGGCAAACCTGGGGTCAACAGGATCTGGACACCATGAAGGCGCTGTCCGATCTGGGGATTGAGCTTTCGGTTACCGGCGGGATCGTCCCGGCCGATTTGCCGCTGTTTAAAGACATCGCCGTGACGGCGTTTATTGCCGGGCGTGCGCTGGCCGAGGCTGCCGATCCGGTGGTGGCCGCACGTCAGTTTCATACCGCCATTGATGACATTTGGAGATCTTGATATGCGCCAGCATCCGTTGGGAATTTACGAAAAAGCGCTGCCGAAACACCTGAGCTGGCCAGAGCGGCTGGCATTGGCCAAGGCCTGCGGCTTTGATTTTGTCGAGATGTCGATCGATGAAAGTGATGAACGGCTGGCACGTCTGAGCTGGAGCAAAGAGCAGCGTCTTTCGCTGGTCAGCGCCATGTTGGAAACCGGCATCAGCATCCCCTCGATGTGCCTTTCCGGCCATCGCCGTTTCCCGTTCGGCAGCCATGACGAGGCTACGCGGCAACAGGCTTATCTGATCATGGAACAGGCTATCCAACTGGCCAAAGACGTTGGCATTCGCACCATTCAGTTGGCGGGTTATGACGTTTATTACGAGCAGCAGGACGAAGGAACTCTCGCCCGCTTTACCGAGGGTATGCAATGGGCGGTGGAACGTGCCGCTGCCGCACAGGTGATGCTGGCGGTCGAAATCATGGATACCGAATTCATGAGTTCCATCAGCAAGTGGAAAAGCTGGGACTCCCTACTGGCTTCTCCTTGGTTCACGGTATATCCAGACGTTGGCAACCTTAGCGCCTGGGGTAACGACGTCGCGCAAGAATTGCAGCTCGGCATTGACCGCGTCGCGGCCATTCACCTCAAAGACACCTTCCCGGTCACTGAGACGTCACCGGGTCAGTTCCGCGATGTGCCATTCGGTGAAGGCTGTGTGGATTTTATCGCCCTGTTCCGCACGCTGAAGCAGCTCAACTATCGCGGCGCTTTCCTGATTGAGATGTGGACCGAAAAGGCCGACGAACCGGTTGCCGAGATCGTGCAAGCCCGCCGTTGGATTGAACAACAAATGCAGCAAGGAGGAATGACATGCTAACTCTGCCACAGCTTAAACAGCAGGTATTGGAGGCCAACCTCGACCTTCCGCGCCACAAGCTGGTGACCTTTACCTGGGGCAACGTCAGTGCCGTTGACCGTGAACGCGGATTGGTGGTGATCAAGCCTTCCGGCGTGGAATATGCGCATATGCAGGTGGAGGATATGGTGGTAGTCAATCTGGCCGATGGACAACGAGTTGAGGGTAACAAGAAGCCTTCTTCAGATACCGCTACCCATTTGGCGCTGTACCGCGAGTTTGCTGACATCGGCGGCATCGTGCATACCCATTCACGCCATGCCACTATCTGGGCACAGGCCGGGTTGGATATCCCTGCCTGGGGGACCACTCATGCCGACTATTTCTACGGCGCGATCCCTTGCACCCGGTTGATGACCGCAGACGAGATCGAGCACGATTATGAACTGGATACCGGCAAGGTGATTATTGAAACCTTCCGCCAGCGCGGCATCAGCCCAAGCGCCATTCCGGCGGTGCTGGTCAATGCCCATGGGCCGTTTGCCTGGGGTAAGGATGCGCATGACGCAGTGCACAACGCGGTCGTACTGGAAGAAATTGCTTATATGGGGATTTTTTCGCGGCAGTTGACGCCGGGGATTGGCAACATGCAGCAGGTGCTGTTGGATAAGCATTACCTGCGCAAGCATGGCAAGAACGCCTATTACGGCCAATAGCATCCCCTCACCCCAACCCTCTCCCACAGGGAGAGGGAGCTGTTAGCCCCTGCGCTTTTGGAAGTAAAGAGGTCATCTCAGCAAACTCGATCGCTCCTCCTTCAAAGTGAATTACTACCATTTCAAACACACTCGATCGGTCCTCATTCAAAGTGGGTTACTACAATTTCAAACACTCTCGAACGGTCCTCATTCAAAGTGGGTTAATACAATTTCAAACACTCTCGAACGGTGCTCATTCAAAGTGAGTTACTACACTTTCAGCCCAACTCGATCGGTCCCCTCTCCCTGTGGGAGAGGGTTAGGGTGAGGGGTCAGTTCGATAAAAAAATGCCAGCCACTGAAAAGTGGCTGGCATTGTGTTTTTCCTACAGTGATATTACAGCGCGCGCAGGATCGCTTCCACGCTGGCCTTGGCATCGCCAAACAGCATCTGGGTGTTCTCTTTAAAGAACAGCGGGTTCTGCACACCGGCATAGCCGGTATTCATCGAGCGTTTGAACGCGATAACGTTTTGCGCTTTCCACACTTCCAGCACCGGCATACCAGCAATTGGGCTGCGCGGATCTTCCAACGCCGCCGGGTTCACCGTGTCGTTGGCACCAATGACCAGGACGGTATCGGTGTCCGGGAAGTCATCGTTGATCTCGTCCATTTCCAGCACCACATCGTACGGCACACGGGCTTCCGCCAGCAGCACGTTCATGTGGCCCGGTAAACGACCCGCCACCGGGTGAATACCAAAGCGCACCTTGATGCCGCGCGCGCGCAGCTTCTCGGTGATTTCCGCAACCGGATACTGCGCCTGCGCCACCGCCATGCCGTAGCCTGGGGTGATGATCACCGAGGTGGAGTTACGCAGCTGTTCGGCCACTTCTTCCGCCGTGGTTTCGCGGTATTCGCCCATTTCTTCTGCGTCGCCGGTTGAGGAACCATCGGTACCAAAACCACCGGCAATCACGCTGATAAACGAGCGGTTCATCGCTTTACACATGATGTACGACAGGATCGCACCGGAAGAACCGACCAGCGCACCGGTTACGATCAGCAGATCGTTGCTCAGCATAAAGCCTGCCGCCGCTGCTGCCCAACCGGAGTAGGAGTTCAGCATCGACACTACCACCGGCATGTCTGCCCCACCGATTGACGCCACCAGATGCCAGCCGAAGCCAAGAGCAATCACGGTCATGATCAGCAGTGCGAACACTTCCCAACCAACGCTGTTGGTACGCACGAACAGCACCATCAGCAGGAAGGAAACCACCAGAGCAGCCAGGTTCAGCTTGTGACGATTAGGCAGCATCAGCGGCTTGGAAGAGATGATGCCGCGCAGTTTGCCAAAGGCCACGATAGAACCGGTAAAGGTCACCGCACCGATGAAGATGCCGAGGAACACTTCGGTAAGATGGATATTTTCCATCACCGGTTCCATGGCCACCGTACCGTGATCCAGGTAGCTGTTGAAGCCGACCAGCACCGCAGCCAGACCCACAAAGCTGTGCAGCACCGCCACCAGCTCTGGCATTTCGGTCATTTCGACCTTCTTGGCCAGATACACGCCAATGGAACCACCGATGATCATCGCGATAATGATCCAGCCCACGTTACCGGAATCCGGCCCGAGGATGGTGGCGATCAACGCGATCGCCATCCCGGCCACGCCGAACAGGTTACCTTGCTTGGACGTTTCATGGCGCGAAAGACCGGCCAGGCTGAAAATAAACAGAATAGCGGCAACAATGTATGCAGCTGTAACTAATCCACCAGACATTTTTGCTACCCCTTAGTTTTTGCGGAACATCTTCAGCATGCGCTGAGTGACGGTGAATCCACCAAAAATGTTGATGCTGGCGATCAGTACCGCGACAAAGGAGAGGAAACTCACCCAGCCGCCATGACCAATCTGCAACAACGCACCGACCACGATAATCCCTGAGATCGCGTTAGTGACCGACATCAACGGGGTATGCAATGCATGGCTGACGTTCCAGACCACGTAGTAACCTACCACGCAGGCCAGCGCAAACACGGTAAAGTGAGACAGGAATTCTTTCGGTGCCGAATTGGCAAACCAACCGAACAGGATGATCGCCAGTGCGATCAGACCGTATTTCACTATTGGTGAGGTTGGTTTCTTTTCAACTTTCTCGATTGGCGCGGCGGCAGCCTGCTTAGGCTGGGCGGAGACCTGGATCGGCGGTGCTGGCCAGGTAACTTCGCCATCGCGAACTACGGTCACGCCGCGGATCACGGTGTCTTCGAAATCGATATTGATTTCGCCGTTTTTCTCTTTCGACAACAGCTTCAGCAGGTTCACCAGGTTGGTGCCGTATAGCTGTGAGGACTGCGTCGGCAAGCGGCTTGGCAGATCGGTATAACCGATAATCTTCACGCCGTTTTCGGTAACGGTCACCTGATCGGCCACGGTCAGCTCACAGTTGCCACCGGTTTGCGCGGCCAGATCGACAATCACGCTGCCCGGCTTCATGGAAGCCACCATCTCTTTGGTAATAAGCTTTGGTGCCGGGCGGCCAGGGATCAGCGCCGTGGTGACGATAATGTCTACTTCCTCTGCCTGAGCGGCAAACAGCGCCATTTCCGCTTTGATAAAGGCTTCAGACATCACTTTGGCATAGCCATCGCCGCTGCCTGCTTCTTCCTCAAAGTCCAGCTCGAGGAATTCTGCGCCCATACTCTGCACTTGCTCTTTCACTTCCGGGCGGGTGTCGAAGGCGCGAACGATCGCCCCCAGGCTACCAGCCGCACCGATAGCGGCCAAGCCAGCAACCCCAGCACCAATGATCATCACTTTGGCCGGGGGAACTTTACCGGCGGCGGTGATCTGGCCGGTGAAGAAACGCCCGAATTCGTGCGCCGCCTCAACGATAGCGCGATAACCGGCGATATTGGCCATTGAGCTCAGAGCATCCATGGACTGCGCACGTGAAATACGTGGCACGGAATCCATGGCCATAGCGGTCACGTTGCGGGCCGCCAGCTTCGCCATCAATTCTGGGTTTTGTGCCGGCCAGATAAAGCTGACTAACGTACTGCCTTCACGCATTAACGCAATTTCTTCCTCAAGAGGTGCGTTAACCTTCAGGATCAGATCCGATTGCCACACATCGGCTGTATCGGTAATTGTCGCCCCTGCGGCTTGATAAGCTGCATCTTCAAAGCTTGCCAGTTTTCCCGCCGCGCTTTCGATCGCGACGGTAAAGCCCAGTTTCAGCAGTTGTTCTACCGTTTTCGGCGTTGCTGCAACTCGGGCTTCATTGGCCAACCGTTCTCTTGGTACACCAATACGCATAATGTTCCCTTCTCACCTGTTCTGATGATGTTTATTATCGTGTTACCCATAGCGATAGCACCGGCTGGCAAGTTTTTTATCAGCCTTGCCTGTCAGCAAATTAAGGTGCCACCTATAACCTACTGAAAATGTGATCGATGATCCATAATTGCTTACGTTTACCCGTCAGTTTTTACATAAAAATGCAGCTAAGGCTATGACAAATCTCAAATCTGGATGCAAAAACTGCCCGGAAGGCCCTTTTCAACGCACTATTGTGCAGAACCCGCCCTAAGCCATTTCCTGTCAGCCGCGGACAGCGAGCATAAAAGTTATAAAATTGTGAATAATTAACATTAATGAGATTAAACGCTTTATTATTGAAACTTATAACCTGTTGGCCCAACGTGGCTCATCTAGTGTGGCTCGGCTTTGTCGCATCGCATCACATAAAATGCTGAGACACCTGCCAAGGTTACATGGCATAATCTGCGGCTGAATTACACCTAAACTGTTCAGCACGTTATCAACGTTACTGCGCTTGGCGAAAGGATTTTTTATGAAGCTGAAGACCACGATCATCGCATCAGCCTTGTTATCACTTACTGCGCTGTCTGTGCATGCCGCGCAAGAGTTAACTCCTGAGAAAGCAGCGGCCATCAAGCCGTTTGATCGCATCACCATTACCGGCCGTTTTATTGCCATCAACGAAGCTGCCGATGCCGTATCCCGCCGTGCAGATAAAATGGGGGCCGACGCCTTCTATATCCAGGACATCAACAACAGCAACAATGGCGGCAACTGGCGCGTCACCGCAGACGTCTATCATAAAGATGCCCCAGAAGTCAGCAAAGAGACCAAATACCGCGTGATTAACGGCGTGAAAGAACTGCCGAAAGACGAAGCCTTCCTGCTTGAGCCTTACGATACCGTCACCGTCAGCGGCTTCTACCGCAGCCAGCCAGACATCAACGACGCCATCTCCAAAGCCGCACAGAAGAAAGGTGCTGCCTCGTTCTTTATCGTGCGTCAGGTGGATGCCAACCAGGGCGGCAACCAGTTCATCACCGCTTACATCTATAAAGCCGATGCGCCGAAGCGTGTGGTGCAAAGCCCGGATGCCGTACCTGCCGATTCTGAAGCCGGTAAAGCCATGTTGGCTGCTGGTGGTGCAGAAGCCGCCAAGGTCGAGATCCCAGGCGTTGCCTCATCCGGCTCACCAGCCCGCGACGTTGGCCGCTTCTTCGAAACTCAGACCTCTACCGGCCAGCGTTACACTGTAACCTTGCCGAACGGCACAAAAATTCAGGAAGTGAATAACGTCACCGCCGCGCAGATGGTGCCGTTTGATTCCGTGACCTTTACCGGCCACTTCAACAGCATGACCGACGTCTCTACCGAAGTGGCGAAACGTGCCGCAGAGAAAGGCGCCAAGTACTACCATGTGACGCGCCAGTGGCAGAACAAGAGCGGCGGCAACCTGACCGTCAGCGCCGATCTGTTCAAATAATCCCCGCTGTCACCTTGAGCGAAGGGCTGCCACCGTGCAGCCTTTTTTTATGCCGCTGCTGAATAAGTTTTTATCCATTGCGCATAACCAATCATTGCATCTGCAAGCATCTCCCCTTAGAATTTGCGCCAATTTTTAGCTCTATTACCTGCCCTTGCGGTAATTGCCATGACGTTATGGCTGGCCTGCACGGAACGCATAGTTGTTTATTCTGTCTCGGGATCCATCATTGGAAAGAAAACTTGGTCTTACCGCGTTAACCGCCTTGGTGCTCAGCTCAATGCTGGGCGCAGGCGTCTTTAGCCTGCCGCAGAATATGGCCGAGGTTGCCAGCCCGGCGGCCTTGCTGATTGGTTGGGCCATCACCGGCGTCGGCATTCTGTTCCTGGCGTTTGCCATGCTGTTACTGACCCGCCTGCGCCCCGACCTGGATGGTGGCATCTTCACCTACGCCAAAGAAGGCTTTGGCGAACTGGTGGGCTTCTGCTCTGCGTGGGGTTACTGGCTGTGTGCGGTGATCGCCAACGTTTCTTATCTGGTGATCGTGTTTGCTGCACTAAGCCTGTTTACAGACCGCAGCGGCACGGTGATCCTGGGCGATGGCAACACCTGGCAGGCGTTGATCGCCGAATCCTTGTTGCTGTGGATCGTCCACGCCTTGGTATTGCGCGGCGTGCAAACGGCGGCCAGTATCAATCTGGTAGCCACCCTCGCCAAGTTGCTGCCGCTCGGCCTGTTTGCCGTGCTGGCCGCTATCGCGTTCCGCATGGATACCTTCACGCTGGATTTCCACGGTGTTGCTCTTGGTACGCCAGTTTGGCAGCAGGTTAAAGACACCATGCTGATCACCCTGTGGGTGTTTATCGGTGTTGAAGGAGCCGTAGTAGTTTCCGCCCGCGCCAGACAGAAAAAGGACGTTGGCCGCGCCACCATGCTGGCCGTGATTTCCGCTTTAGCGGTGTATCTGGTGATCACCCTGCTGTCGCTCGGCGTGGTGCCACGCAGTGAGCTGGCTGAAATGCGCAACCCGTCAATGGCGGTGCTGATGGTTGACCTGATCGGCCCTTGGGGTGATGTGATCATCGCCACTGGCCTGATCGTTTCGGTTTGCGGGGCCTACCTGAGCTGGACCATCATGGCGGCCGAAGTACCTCTGCTGGCCGCTCAACACGGCGCATTCCCCAAAATTTTCCGCAAGCAAAACCAGAACCACGCCCCGTCAGCCTCTTTGTGGTTGACCAATGGTGCGGTGCAAATTGCGCTGGTAATTATCTGGCTAACCGGCAGCAACTACAATTCGCTGCTGACCATCGCTTCCGAGATGATCCTGGTGCCGTATTTCCTGGTGGGAGCCTTCCTGTTCAAGGTGGCCCGTCAGCGGCAGGACAAGCGGCTGATTTTCGCCGCCAGCGGTGCCTGCCTGTATGGGCTGTGGCTACTCTATGCTTCAGGTCTGATGCACCTGTTGATGTCGGTGCTGCTGTATGCACCTGGCTTGCTGGTGTTTATGTATGCCCGCAGTGGACATCAGGAGGTGAAATTGCTCAACCGACTAGAGAAAGGCACCGTTATGCTGCTGTTGGCTGCAACCCTCCCGGCCGGATGGTTTATGTTGCATTGATCGACTCAATTAACCGGGTGACCTCACCCGGTTAATTGCCAGGCACCGGTTGGGCGTTAATGGTGATCCTCTCACCCACCTGCGTCACTAGCACTGATTCGCCGCACTTTTTCTCAATGGCGTCCAACTGCTCCGCCGCCAGCGGATACGGCAGTTGAATATCAAACACCACCAAACGCTGCTGCCGAGCCAGATCGATCAGGCGAATAATATTGACCTCATCGCTGACCTGCGTCGAAACCACCTGTAACGCCAACTCTTTCAACTGATCCTGACGCGAGCGTGAGTCTGCCACGCGCGATTTCACGACCATGCCAAAAATGGGCATCACACCATAGATTGCATCTATAAAGCGCCACTGCTTCTTGCAGGAAGCAGATAAAAAATGGGTGTAGTCAAAACAGACTCTCTCACTGCGCGCGACGAATGCAAGATGATCGTTGTTCATCTTCGTTACCCTTCTGGTGGCCAGTGCTGAAATGTTATCGATGGCAAGCGTTATCCGCTTTCTGACGTATAATGGCATAATTACCTTAATATTTGCCAGTTTGCTCAGGAGCTTTACTCGATGGTCTCTCACAACTCGGCCCCTGTGCTGATCACCGGCGGTGCCCGCAGAATTGGGCTGGCTCTGGCCAAGTCGTTCTTACAACGGGGCTTTCCGGTCATTATTGCCTATCGCAGTGAATACCCTGCATTAGCCGAACTCCAAGACCTTGGTGCGATCTGCCTGCAGGGTGACTTCTCTGCCCATGAAGGGATCTATCGTTTTGCCGATCAGGTAAAACAGGTTGCCCCAAAGCTGCGTGCCGTGATCCATAACGCCAGTGCCTGGTTGGCAGAATCGGCCGATACTCCGCCGGAACAGGTTATGGCTTCGATGCTCCAGATCCACGTTTACACGCCCTACCTGCTAAACCAACTGCTGGAACCCTGCCTGCTTGGCCAAGGGCAAGCCGGTGCCGATATCATCCACCTGACGGATTATGTGGTGGAGAAAGGCAGCGACAAGCACATTGCCTATGCCGCCAGTAAGGCCGCGCTGGATAATATGACCCGTTCCTTTGCCCGCAAGCTGGCCCCCGAAGTCAAAGTGAATGCGATCGCCCCGGCGCTGATCATGTTCAACACCGGTGATGATGAAACCTATCGTCAGCAGGCACTGACCAAATCCCTGATGCAGATCGCCCCAGGGGAAAGTGAGGTAGTCAACCTGGTGGATTATCTGATGGGTAGCCGCTACGTTACCGGACGCACTCACGGAGTAGACGGTGGGCGACCACTGCGTTAAATAATGGGCATGGCGCAACACCGAACAGCGCGCTATGCTGAATGCCGTTTTTCCTATAAAACCACCCTATTATGACTAAAATTGTTTTTGTAGAAGACGATCCTGAGGTTGGCAAACTGATTGCCGCCTATCTGGGCAAACATGACATCGACGTCATCATCGAACCCCGTGGCGATACGGCACAGGCCTGTATTGAGCGGGAACAACCAGACCTGGTGCTGTTGGATATCATGCTGCCCGGCAAGGACGGCATGACGCTGTGCCGCGATCTGCGCCCGGTTTATCCCGGCCCGATCGTGTTGCTCACCTCGCTGGACAGCGATATGAATCACATCCTGTCATTGGAAATGGGTGCGCATGACTACATCCTGAAAACCACGCCGCCTGCGGTGCTGCTGGCACGCCTGCGTTTACACCTGCGCCAACACGGTGGCAACCAGCCAAAAGAAGAGCAAACGCAGAACATCACCCAACATAATGCCGTGCATTTTGGTTTGTTGTGCATCGATCCGGTCAACCGCCAGGTGACGCTGGGGGAAGAAATCGTCACCCTCTCCACTTCAGATTTCGATCTGCTGTGGGAGCTGGCCACCCATGCCGGGCAAATCATGGCCCGTGAAGCGTTGCTGCAAAACCTGCGCGGTGTCAGCTACGACGGTATGGATCGCAGCATCGATGTGGCCATTTCACGCCTGCGCCGCAAACTGTATGACAATGCCCTGGATCCGTTTCGCATCAAGACCGTGCGCAACAAGGGCTATCTGTTTGCCCCCAACGCCTGGGCATCGGTGCAACAATGAGAAAATTGTTCGTGCAGTTCTTTTTACTGCTGTTCGTCTGCTTTCTGGTAATGGCGATGCTGGTTGGACTGGTTTACAAAGTCACCGCCGAACGCGCCGGGCGCCAATCGATGGACGACCTGATGAAGAGTTCGCTGTATCTGATGCGCAGCGAACTGCGGGAGATCCCGCTAAAAGACTGGAACAAAACCATCGCCACCCTGGATCTAAACTTATCGTTCAAACTGCATATCGAGCCGCTCGGTAAGCAGAACCTGAATGAAGATCTCACCAAGCGTCTGCACATGGGAGAGATTATTGCACTGGACGATCGCTACACCTTTATGCAGCGCATTCCCCGTAGCCACTACGTGCTGGTCGTTGGCCCCATCCCTTATCTGTTTTATCTGCACCAGATGCGCATCCTGGATTTGGTGCTGCTGATTTTTATCGGCTTGTCGCTGGCCCTGCCGGTGTTCCTGTGGATGCGCCCGCATTGGCAGGACTTGCTGAAACTGGAAAATGCCGCCCAACGCCTGGGGGCCGGGCATCTCGATGAGCGTACACACTTTGTACCCACCTCGAGCCTTTACCGGCTTGGCGTTGCCTTTAATCAGATGGCCGATAACGTCAACACGCTGATTGTCAGTAAAAAACAGCTGATTGACGGTATTGCCCATGAGCTACGGACTCCGCTGGTACGCCTGCGCTACCGATTGGCCATGAGCGATAACCTGACCGACGGCGAGCAGCAGGCATTGAATCGGGATATCGGCCAGCTAGAATCCCTGATCGACGAGCTATTGACCTATGCGCGTCTGGATCGGCCTCAGGTCGCGCTAAATATCGAGCCTATCGATTTGCCCGGCTGGCTACAGGATAAGGTGGCCGATATCCAGTTGATCCACCCAGAGCGCGACATTGAGCTGAACATCCCGCATGTCGGTGACTTTGGCGGTGTCGATCTGCGGCTGATGGAGCGCGTGTTGGACAACTTGGTCAACAATGGCCTGCGCTATAGCGAACGGCGTTTACGCGTCGGCCTGTGGTTTGACGGTGACGCCGCATGCTTGCAGGTGGAAGACGATGGCCCTGGCATTCCGCCAGAAGAGCGCGAACGGGTATTCGAGCCCTTCGTCCGCCTCGATCCCAGCCGCGATCGCGCTACCGGCGGCTGCGGGCTTGGATTGGCGATCGTGCATTCCATCGCCGTGGCTTATCAAGGCCAGGTCTTTGTGGAGGCCAGCTCTTTGGGCGGCGCCAGTTTCCGCTTCTGCTGGCCGATTAAACCCCCTTTAGATACCAAAACAGAGCCGGCATAACGATCCGGCCCCGTTGGCTCAACGGATCCACTATGGAGTTGAACAAATGACATCTGCATCATCCACTACGGCCTACGGCCAACTTCGCGCCCTATTCACCCGCCTTTCGCGTTTTGACCATCTCTCGGCCATCAGCGGCTGGGATATGCAAACCATGATGCCGCCGGGGGGCAACAAGGCGCGTTCCGAAGCCCTGGCGGAATTGAGCGTGTTGAAGCATCAAATCCTGACGGCACAGAAAACGTGTGAACTGCTCGACCGCGCGCAACAAGAAGCGCTAGATGAATTTGACCGTGCCAACCTGCTCGAAATGCGCCGCCAGTATGACAATGCCGTGCTGGTGCCAGAAGCGCTGGTCGAAGCCAAATCCCTTGCCGGTGCGCGCTGCGAACATGCCTGGCGAGCACAACGCCCGGCCAACGACTGGGAAGGTTTTAGCGATAACCTACGCCAGGTGGTCAAGCTAAGCCGTGAAGAGGCGCAGATCCGCGCACAGGCAGCGGGCGTCAGCCGTTATGATGCGTTGCTCAATCTGTATGAGCCTGGCATGCGCAGCAGCGATCTGGACCGTATCTTTGGCGATCTGAAAACCTGGTTGCCCGACCTATTGCAAAAGGTGGTCGCCAAACAGCAACAGGAGACTTGCCTGATCCCGCAAGGTCCGTTCGATGTCGACACCCAGCGTAAGCTGAGCCTGAGCGTGATGAAACTGCTCGGCTTTGACTTCGACGGCGGCCGGGTTGACGTTAGTGCTCATCCGTTCTGCGGCGGCGTGCCGGAAGATGTGCGTATCACCACTCGCTACAACGAGAAAGAGTTCCTTACCGCGCTGCTTGGCATCGTGCATGAAACCGGCCACGCCCGTTACGAACAAAACCTGCCGCGTGAGTGGCTAGGCCAGCCAGTAGCGCAAGCTCGGTCGACGGCGATCCACGAATCACAGAGCCTGTTCTTTGAAATGCAGCTGGCTCGCGGTAGTGACTTCCTGAAAGTCCTGCGGCCGCTGATCGTCAATCAGTTTGGTGAACAAGCGGCCCTGGAAGAGAGCAACTTTATTCGCCTTAATCAGCGGGTGAAGCCGGGTCTAATCCGCGTCGATGCCGACGAGGTCAGCTACCCTGCCCATGTGATATTACGCTATGAAATCGAGCGCGCATTGATTGAGGGCGAGATCGAGGTAGAGGACATTCCAGCGCTGTGGAATGAGAAGATGCACAGCTACCTTGGCTTGGATACCGTGGGCGATTATCGCAACGGCTGTATGCAGGACATCCACTGGACGGACGGCGCCTTTGGTTACTTCCCAACTTACACCTTGGGTGCCATGTATGCGGCCCAACTGTTTGACAGTGCACGCAGCGCAATGCCAAAACTGAGCGAAGATATTGCTGCCGGTAATTTAACCGAGCTATTCCATTGGTTACAGCAAAATATCTGGCGTCACGCCAGCCGTTACCCTACCGATACGTTGATCACCAACGCCACGGGTAAGACGTTAGACCCAAGCTATTTCCGCCGGCATCTGGAAAGCCGTTACCTGTAATCTCCGCCCCCTCCGTACGTTAAGGTGTTGCTGGTATAACTTAACGTACGGATTTGCAAAATAGAGTCCACATGACTTTAACCATCAATGTGTTACTTGAAAATCGCCTGGCTGCCGGGGCGGATAAAGCGTTAATCGCCAAAGCCGGGTTGAGCCTGCTAGTTCAGGATGAATCGGACAGCGTACTTTTTGATACCGGTCCGGACGGCAGTTTTTTAAAAAATGCGGCTCAAATGGGGATTAGCCTCAACGACCTGACCGCTACCGTGCTCTCTCATGGCCATTACGATCACAGCGGTGGTGTCCCCTGGTTGCCCGATAACAGCAGAATCATTTGCCACCCCGGCGTGCAAGACGTGCGCTATGCCGCCGTTAATCTTCTGGGCCGGATAAAGAAAATCAAACGGTTATCGCCGGAAGTGGATTACTCGCGCCACGCCATGGAGCTGACCAGAGCCCCAGTGCAAATCAGTGAGCGGTTCCTTTGGTCCGGTGAAATCGAGGTGCCTACCCCCAAAGCCTACGGCATTATTGAAAATGCGCAACAATCCCCTGATTACATCGCCGATGAAGGTGTGCTGATTTATAAATCCGATCGAGGCCTGATAATCATCACTGGCTGCGGCCACCGGGGAATAATCAATATTGTACGGCACTGCCAGAAGATCACCGGTATCGATAAGATCCACGCGCTGATTGGCGGCTTTCACCTGAGATATGCCTCGCCTCTGCGATTATTGCAGGTACAGCGTTTTCTCAAACAAATCAAACCTGAGAAAGTGATGGGCTGCCATTGCACTGGCTCTTGGGGGCAGCTGTGGTTGCCTAATACGATTAGCCCGGCGACGGGGGATAGGATTTCGTTGTTGTAAATCTTCCGGGGCATTGCGCCCCGACACGCCTGCCGTAATAGCGTCCCGCCTTATTCTTACCTGTTAGGCTTAATGATGCCACATAGTGCACACCCTATCCTCGAGCGCAGGTGTTGCAGGCTCGTGGTTTTTACGACTACTTATGTATGTTGTAACTAATGATACCAAGCATAATTACGCTATACAGTATTGACGGAAAGGACGGCCGTCATGCGATAGAATTTTAGCGCAATTTCAATTGGCTCAATCCACATTTTCTTATAGATAAATCATTCGGTCCACGGTTCGTAACGTTGTTTCCCTATGTGCGATTATCACTCTGGTGATATTCAACCTCTTTATTGCCACATTTACGAAACGTTCGCTTTCGCTATCGAGAGAACTCGTTGCTTCATCCATGAATAAAATCCCCGGTTTCCGGTATAGTGCACGCGCAATGAATATACGTTGTTTCTGCCCGCCGGAAAGCCCCTCACCGAGCTCACCTATCAACGTTTCGTAACCCATGGGCATTTTCATTATCACATCGTGGATATAGCTAGCCTTGGTGCACTCCACCATCCAAGCTTCGTCCATCTCTTCGGCAAATCTATATCTCTAATTTCTCTCATCTTCTACTTCCTCCATTTTTTGAAAAAAAACGAATACAAAGCCCACAAAAAAACAACCAAATAGTACAGTTAAAAGATTAATAATATTATTTGAATTAAGATTATTACCTAGAAAGTTCCCTCCTGAGAAAATAAGGAATACATATGTTGAGATTCGCATCCAGTTATTAATGAAGCGGTGAGTGAAATTTTTTATCTTCATAAAATCTCCCTTTTCGCATAAAACAAAAAAGTTAAATTTACATCAAGGTTTTTTGTTTATATTAAAAGAAACCACATTAGCCATACTGGACCTAAAATTTATCACACAATATCTCGAGCCTGCTCATTTCCCAAGACTTGACGCGTTACGTCAGTTAATACCTGGAGCAACAAAGTTTCAGCGACATCCCATGAAACATGCTCTATGGCTGAAACTAGTTGGATCGCTTCCTTGAGAACAAACTGTTTGACTTCATCGACCTTCCTCTGCTCCAAAAACGTATGCAGTAAGATGTCACCAAACACAACACTTCTCAAATCTTCGAGTGTCTTGCATGACATCAGACGATCGAATCCGTGATCATAGTCATATGGGCCAGTACAAAAAAAGGCCGTCCCCATTGCAGTCCTCTTAATGGCTATTAATTGTAGCCTCTCCATAATTATTCCTCATATAAAGAGTGTCCAATTTTCAGTCGCCGATTGCAGGTCAGGCCTCAGCATTTTCCATCAGCACCTTATTAACATACCAGCTTTCACCACAAAATTAAGCCCTCTGGCTTTGTATTAAATAGACCAAGGCCAAAAACTGGACGCCCTCACCCACTGATCATTTCTTATACAGTAAAACATTGATGGGATTATGTAAATTATTTTTTTACAATATTTTCATGCCACTCAACTTACTGATTTTTATTAAATTAAACCTTAAATTACTCTCGTTTTAATCTACTCAGCATGAGCGGGCACGCGATATGTCTCGCCTGGAAAAAACGGATGGGAACCTGAAACTGCAACATAAATCGGAATTATCTTTTTCATTTCGGAATACCTATCTCCCTTTAATACTGCTCCATACTCACTAAGCTCAACTTACTTATACTGTTATCCCAAAGCGCATAACAGCAGTTGCTATCGAAAGGATGATGTAGCTACTACCGTTAAGCACATCGACGCACGAATTCACAGCGTATCAGCGTTCAACATCATCCCCACTAATGGCTAAGTTATAAGAAGCAATTACGGCTACGACTACTACGATCGCACTTCGACTTTACACCTAGCTTAGCCCCTCCTCCCTGACCGATCACATATACTAGCGATAACCTCCCCTAATCGCTCGTACATTAGGTTACACGCCGAAACCAATCACTCACGGAAAGTATTCTTCTGTTTGCATAAGATTGTTTCAACGGCCCCGCAGTGGGGTTACAAACCAACAGATAGTTGAGGATCTACCGATGAAAAAAGTATTAGCTCTGGTTGTTGCCGCTGCAATGGGCTTGTCATCTATCGCTTTCGCCGCTGAGGCCGCCGCTCCTGCTGCTGCACCCGCCGCCACTACCCAAGCCGCACCAGCGAAAACCACCCACGTGAAAAAACATCACGCCAAGAAAACGACCGAGCAAAAAGCTCAGGCAGCCAAGAAGCATCACAATGCCAACGGTAAAAAAGCCCCGGCCCAGAAAGCTCAAGCAGCTAAAAAACATCACAAAAAATCCAGCAACAAAGCAGCAACTCCGGCAGCCTGATAGTCAACCGGCGTGAGGCACCCCTCACCTGTTTTGATAAGAGTTGTCAACACCCGGTTCGCCGGGTGTTTTTTCATCGGGGGTTGTCTATGCTGCGTCGCTATCGGTTCGAAATCATCCTTGGCACCCTGATCGTTTGCGGGCTCATCGCCAGCTTTTTTTATCTGTAATCTCCGATTTTTCTCAGGAAATTATCGGAAAATCAATCACCGACCATCTACACCGCGGCTAAATCAGTCTATAGTTAGCATTCAGTGTGTCTATGGATGATCCGAATTTGTCAGGCAAGAAACCTATGCGCATCTCTGTTTTACTGTTGTTGTGCTCATTTCCTTTGGCTTTATCCCATTCTGCGCATGCTGATAGCCCTTCCGAGGCGTCTGCGGCCGATCAAACCCGTCTGTTTTTTGGCAAAGATAACCGTATTAAAGTCACCGAAACCAGCGGTTGGCCGTGGCAGGCTATTGGCCAGGTAGAAACCGCCAGTGGTAACCTGTGTACCGCTACGCTGATCTCTCCCCATCTGGCGCTAACCGCAGGCCACTGCGTACTGGCCCCTCCTGGCAATCTTGATAAGGCCGTGGCGCTGCGCTTTATTTCCGGTAGCAAAGGCTGGCAATACCAGACGGAAAATATAGAAACGCTGGTCGATAAGTCATTAGGTAAAAAGCTGAAGGCGGATGGCGACGGCTGGATCGTGCCACCAGCGGCGGCAGCGTATGATTTTGCGTTGATCAGGCTAAAAGATAACAAACCGCTGGCGATTAAACCGTTGCCATTATGGCAAGGTGACGGAAAAGCGTTAACGCAAACCTTAAAGTTGGCAAAGCGCCTGGTCACCCAGGCCGGTTATCCAGAAGATCATCTGGACGATCTGTACAGCCATCAAAATTGTAAAGTCACCGGTTGGGCACAACAAGGCGTGTTATCACACCAGTGCGACACCTTACCCGGTGACAGCGGCTCCCCATTGATATTAAAGACCGCCGAAGGCTGGCGACTTATCGCTATCCAGAGCTCTGCACCCGCAGCACAAGACCGCTACCGGGCCGATAACCGCGCACTGTCAGTTACCGGCATTCGCGATGCTTTGGATCTCTTAGCCGCCGGTAAGTAACTCCTCCGAACAGCGCAGGCCACCATTATCCCACCGGAGGGTAATGGTGGCGGGCAAACTGTGCTGCAATACCCTATCAACGTTTGGCCCATCGGTTCGCTGATAAAAGGTGCCGGCCTGCTCCAGTGATGAACCACCACGCATTTTACGCTCGATCAGCCGTGCCCGCAGTTGCTGTGCTGGTGCCTGAATAAATAGCGTTAAGTCGCTGTGACGGGCCAGATCGCGCCAACCTGGCTCATCAAGCAACAACCAGTTACCTTCTACGATCGTTACCGGTGCAGTCACCTCGATAGCGTTGGGTACCGGATCGTGCAACACGCGATCGTAAGTAGGCCACAATACACGTGGTTGATCGAGTGAAGCCAACGCCAACTCAAGCTGCTGACGATCAAAGGTTTCTGGCATTCCCTTCTTGCTGCGCAACCCTTGTGCATCAAGCCAGGAGTTAGGACGGTGAAAGCCATCCATCGGCAGAGTTTGCAAGGCCGGTAATTCATCATGCTGTGCCGATAAATGCTGCCAGAAGGCCGTCAGCGTCGATTTACCGCTGCCAGGAGGTGCCGCCAGGAAAACCACCAGGCGCGCCCCCTTTTGCTGCTGCTTTTGGGCCAACAGGCGCAGTAAAGGTAAGTGCACCTGTTCGACCTCCTCATCGTTAAAAAAGGCATCGATCGTCAGCCCATTAACTGTTAGCGCTATTTTCATTGGTCAGTTCCTTTAACAGCGAAGTCACCGCCAGCGTTAATCCGGTTTTAATCATGTTGCCGTAGCGCTCGTTATTAAAAACCTCAAAGCTGGAAAACTTCATCTTTCTTATCGCACTGAAAAGTTGTTCGTTTTCCGTAATGGCATTCAGGTTGGAAATAAAATCAAAGGTCATTTCATCATGAAAGCTCAGCGAGCTATTTTCCGCCTGCACATGCTGGCTAAATTGTGAAAGACAGATGATATCGGCATAAACGGTTTTTTTGATTTTCCCCAGTGCATACAATAAGCGCAGGGAGACATCCATATTGTCCAAAGGGCCGGATTTTGCCAGCAATGGCTTTACCGCATATTCGAGTATGTCGGGATCGTTATTGACAAACACCTGTGGCAAATAGGTTTTGACAGCAGAAAATAAAATCTCATTTGCCTTCTGTAACCAATTGAGCAATTGTTCCTGCTCGTCCAGTCGTTCAATTATTTCATCTTCTGTCAGCGTTTTCATTCGTCCTGCGATACCATCAATGCAAGTGTAACGTATGAATTCTATTACACGACCCGTCGGTACCATTAATCATAAGGGTTTCTGTGCTCAAGTACCCCTCTTTTTGTTTTATTCCGCCGATAATGTCACCTTTGGTTATCCCGGTTGCCGAAAAAATCACCTCATCACTGGCGATCAGGGCATTGAGCGGCAAAATGGTGTTAATCTCAATTCCCATATTGCTGCAGCGCCGCCGTTCTTCCTGCGCCAATAATCTGTGCTCTGGCGTATCGCCTTTCGCCTGGCAGAAATCGATCAGCTCGGCTTGCATATCTCCGCCCAGCAGACGCACCGCACAGGCCGATATGACCCCTTCCGGCGCGCCACCCAAGGTATACATGATGTCGGCTTCACCACCTGGTAGGCAGGTCATCAGGCTGGCGGCCACGTCACCGTCAGGAATGGCAAAAATCTTCACCCCCAGCGCCTGCGCCTGTTGGCGGATCAGTTCATGGCGCGGTTTATCCAGCGTGATCATGCGCAGTTGATGCAATGGCTTACCCAATGCCTGCGCTACTTGCCGCAGATTTTGCTCCAGAGGCAACCGCAAATCGATAGCCCCTTTAGCTCCTGGCCCCACCACCATCTTGCGCATATACATGTCTGGGGCATGCAACAAAGCATTGTGTGGGGCAAAGGCGATCACGGCCAGCGCATTATATTGGCCCATGGCCACCATCCGCGTGCCTTCGATAGGATCAACAGCAATGTCCACGGCCGGGCCATTCCCGCTCCCCAACCGCTCACCGATATACAGCATGGGAGCCTGATCGATTTCGCCTTCACCGATCACAATCTGCCCCTGCATGGCCATACCACTCAGTTGCTGACGCATGGCCGCGACGGCCACCCCATCAATTTGATTTTTATCACCACAGCCCAGCAGCGGCCAGGCAGCCAATGCAGCCTGTTGAGTGGTGCGTACAATGTCATAAGCCAGCGATTTCATCGGCAGTTATACCCCTGTTTCCACACCAAAATGTTGCAGCAGGAAACGCTCAGCCTGTTCGTTCCAAACGCCGTGGCTTTCAGCCACCAGTTCCGCCAAGCGGGCATAGAATGGGTCTGTTTTCCCGAGTTCTGGGAAGTCGGCAATTGCGGTTAACGGCATGGTGGCAAAGTTATAGATCAGCTTTTTCCCGCCGGGGATCGAAGGTAGATTGATGATGGTTTCCGGCACGGCATCCAGCCCACCTATATGGGTGATCATCACCGAAGGATTAATGCGGCCTTCAGCGGTCAGTTGCAGCGCCTCCAACATATCTCCCGTCGAGCCCCCCGAAGTGCCCACGACATGTGTGGATGCATAATGCACGTTGTAAAAGTTAAACGGCACTTTGAATTCACTGTCGGTTGGGCCCGCAAAGAAATTCAGGCAACCGTCTTCAGCCAGCAGATCATCCCCCAGCACCAGCACATCGGCCACCGCAGCATAAACGAAGACATCGTCAAAGCCGTGGCCCTGCGTCAGGTCACGTAAGGCAGCCACCGGGTCGGTAACCTTGCTGCTGTTGAAATACACCAGTTCAACGCCTTTTTCACGCGCTACGCTTTCCGGCAATAGCAATCTGGCCCGCGCCAAACGCGCCTCGTCGATATCCACGACCACTACCCGCGCAGGGCGGATGTTACCGTTGATGGCATAATCGATCGCACCAATGCCCATCGGCCCGGCACTGGCCAATAACGCCACGTTGCCGCCGGGTTTGATCCCCATGCGATGCTCATAGACATATTGCGTCGTATGGTAATTGGCATGGTAGGCACCTATGATGCAGCACATCGGCTCTGCCAAAGAGGCCGCCGCAAAATAGCTGCCTTCATACGGTAATACACAACCTAGCTCCACAGCCTGCTGTGGAATAATCATATAGGTGGCATTGCCGCCGAAAAACTCGTAGCTATAACCCGCCGAATAACCACTCGGCAATCCCATCGCCGGTTGCAGCACAAAACGTTGCCCAGCCCGGTAGCGTTGCTGTAGGTTTTTGCCCACCTGCTCAATGATCCCGGCACATTCATGGCCAGTGATCGCAGGGTGTTCGGCAACGTCATCAGGTACCCGCTTGTGGTTAGCCCCCAATTTGGCGGCCTTCCAGGTAGACAGGCACACACTGTCGGAAATGACCTTAACCAACAGTTCATCATCACCTAGAGGCGGTAATTCAAACTCACGCAGGCGAACGTCGTTTTGGCCATAAATAGCGGCGGCTTGGGTTTTCATACGGCTTCCTTTTCTGAGTGTGTGGCAACCAGTTGTTCCAACAAACGATCGAGATTGCTGTCACCGAGATAATTGCTGATCAATACTTTGGGTTTATCGCTCACCCGTTCGGCTCGCCCTTCCAGGCTAGAGTGCGTCACGATCAGGTCGGCTTCCGGCGGAATATTTTCAATGGCGTAGTGCTTCACGCTGATCGGCACCCCGGCTTTCTCCAAACGTTTACGGAAGGTGGTTGCCCCCATCGCGCTGGAACCCATGCCTGCATCACAAACAAATGCGATGTGACGGATCGGTTGTGTTTGCCCTTTGCCCGCAGCTTTCAAGGCTTTCACCTGCCGCTGTGAGTCATCAAAACTATCTTCGGTCACCTGCTTTTTCTCGGTTTTCAGGATCAGTGCGGCAATCAGGAACGAAACCAGCGTCCCGGCGGCGACGCCTGCCAAGGTACCAGCAAAGCCACCACGCGGCGTCAGAGCCAGATAGGCAAAGATTGAACCCGGGCTTGGCCCGGCAACCAAACCAGCACCCATCAGATCAAACACGTAGATCCCCGCCATCCCGCCAGCAATCATGGCAATGATCATCAGCGGCTTCATCAGCACATACGGGAAGTAGAGTTCGTGAATACCCCCGAGGAAATGGATAATCATCGCGCCCGGTGCCGACTTTTTGCTCATACCCTGGCCAAATAGCGAAAACGCCAGCA
Organism: Serratia sp. JSRIV004; assembly: GCF_019968705.1. NCBI lineage: Bacteria > Pseudomonadati > Pseudomonadota > Gammaproteobacteria > Enterobacterales > Yersiniaceae > Serratia > Serratia sp. JSRIV004. The sequence continues at coordinate 3,191,762 of NZ_CP074140.1, forward strand.
GGATACCAAGCCCTGGCCCTGGGTTAGAGGCCACCATAAAGAACACCGAGCGGCCGTTCACCGCCGTATCCTGCATACCCAGCGGGTAATACACCCCCTGGTCGATGGCGTTATTCAGGAATAACACCTTCGCCGGTTCGTTGATAATCGACAACAGCGGCAGGTATCCAGTGGCTACCAGAGATTCAATGCCAGCACGTACCAAATGGTTAGCCTGCTGTACCGCTGGGCCAATCACCTCGTAGGCAAACAGGCACAAGAACATGCCGACAATCCCCAGTGAGAAGTTATTGACCACCATCTCAAAGCCAGCGGGGATACGCTTATCCAGCTTGGTGTCGATATATTTGATGATCACCCCGCCCAGCGGCCCCATCACCATCGCGCCGATGAACATAGGAATATCTGCCCCCACAATCACGCCGATGGTGCCAATCCCCCCCATCACCGCGCCACGTTTTTCCGCGATCAGGTAGCCACCGGTGGAGCCGATCATCAGCGGTAGCAAATAGGTGATCATCGGACCGACCAGTTGCCCAAAGTGGGCGTTAGGCATCCAGCCGGTGGGAATAAACAGTGCCGTAATAAATCCCCACGCAATAAATGCGCCGATATTAGGGATTACCATAGCCGTCAGGAACCCGCCAAAAGCTTGCACTCTGGCTCGCATTGTTTTATTGGCCATTATAATGATCCTTGAGTGTATAAAATCAGAAGCGCAGAATGATTTCTTTTATTTCTGATACCTTGGTTGCCTGAGTAAGCTGTTCAATTGCCTGGTCATCACAGAACATTTCACTCAATAACTGGATGGCATTGATATGGCTGTCGGCATCTTTTGCCGCCAGGCCGATTAACACTTTCACCTGCGGATTGTCATCATTGAAATAAACCCCCTGCGGCAATACCGTTAGGGTTAATGCCGTGCCCAAAGCCCCTTCTTCCGGACGTGCATGGGGCATAGCCACTTCCGGTGTAAGAATATAATAGGCGCCATTATTTTGCGTACTGTGCTTTATTGCCGCCACATAACGTGGCTCAACGATATTATTTTCCAGCAGACAGCACATCGATAAATCAATAGCCTGCTGCCAGTCGCAATTTTGCTGGTGAACGGTAAATGCATTTTCCGGGAAGTAATCTATCAATCCATTCATGTGTTTTTCCTATCGTTATTCCAAGAGGATTGGGAATTGCTTTGCAGCTTATGGAGTAATAATGGGAAACGCAATCCGATGCCATTTCGTGATTGAAATCACTTTTAATTTGAAATACATTGCAATTGAAGATCTGGTTCACAAAAAATTGATTGAAATTTTCAAATTATAGATTTGTCAATAGTTAAAATGTGACCACTATTGCATTTAACTAATTTTATAAAAATAGAAATATTGTGACATTAATCACCATTGCAGTATTGCCAATCAAGAAAAATAGCAGGAATTACTCCATACTTCGTATCCCACCCGCCATAAACCGCTTTGGCGTGGTGCCGGTATACTGGCGGAAAAAGGCGATAAATGCGCTGTCGCTAGAGAAGGCCAACCGCTGTGCAACCGCGCTTACGGAAGGCAATTGCGCCAGTAACTCAATGGCGTGCATCAAACGCCATTGCTGGCACCACTGCTGATAGCTCAGCCCGGTTTCCCGCTGGAAGATTCGCGTTAACGTTTTAGGATGGAGATTGATCGCCTTGGCTAATACCACCAGCCCAGGGAGCTGATCGACGCCGTTTAAGCTATCAATCCAGGCCGCTATGCGCGGTTCGCTCGGCAGTATCAAGCTGGTATTTTCCTGCTCCGCCACCCTCAGTTCATTGCGCAAGACTCGCAACAGATCTTCCGCCTGGGGATGCTGCTGCGCGTAGTCAAACGGCCAATGTGCGATGCGTTCTATCACCGCGGCCAGTAACGGATTGGCGGCTAACACCGCACTGTGCGGCATTGCCAGCATCGCGGCATCCGTAAAATAGAGCGAACGGTAAGCCACCTGCCCGCGCAGTTGCACGCGATGCCTCACGCCGCTCGGTATCCAGATAATGCGCGTTGGCGGCAGGATCAGCCAGCGTTCGGCTAACGTCACCGTCATACAGCCACGTGGGGCATAGAGGATCTGGGCCCGTTGATGCTGATGTACGCCAGAATCATGTTCCGCCAGTTCGGCACTAATTCCCACCACCGGAGCGAAGTAACTATCCGGATCAAAAACCTGATGTTGCAGGATCAGTGCCATGCCGCAGTCCCATTTTCATTGTTTTTTGTCCTGATGATTGTAATCGAACAATCGCCATCTCCCTATACTGCTGTCACTTATTTGGGAGAATGCTATGTCCGTCAAAAATCTGCCTCTGCCACTGATCATCGTGATGATCATGGCACCACAAATCCTGGAAACGCTCTATAGCCCGGCGTTAACCGCTATCCGCTTTGATTACCATATCGATGCCACGCAGGCCGGCCACACGCTGTCGGTCTATTTTTTCGCCTTCGCTTTCGGCGTGGCGTTTTGGGGAACGATCAGCGACAAATATGGCCGTAGAGCCGCCATGCTCGCCGGTTTGCTGCTGTATACGGCAGGAGCCTTGCTGGCGTTGCTGAGCAACGCTTTCACGTTGCTCATCGTCTCGCGCGCCGTTATCGCCTTTGGTGCCGCCGTTGGTTCTGTGGTGACGCAGACTATGCTGCGCGATGTCTATCAGGGGCAGGCATTAGGCAAGATGTTTGCGATAATTGGTATGGCATTGTCGATAAGCCCGGTGTTGGGGATGTTTAGCGGCGGAATGCTGGTGTTTTGGGGCGGTCGCATGGCCATTTTCTCCGCGCAAGCAGGATTGGCGCTGTTGTTGCTGATCTGGTGTTGGCGAGCGCTGCCAGAAACCCGCCAGCAAACCGCCGGTATCGCTTTACTCTCCTGTTTACAGGAGATGCTGCGCGATAGGCAAATCTGGTGCTCGGCGTTGCTGGTTGCCAGTTTCAACATCATGGCGTTCAGCTACTTCAGTCTGGCCCCGTTTATTTTTGAGACCTTGGGGCTGACCAGCGAACAGTTTGGTTATTCGGGGATTGTTTTGGCCTTTGGCAGCCTGTGCGGCGCAGCGGCAAACCGCTATCTTCTGCAAAAAGGATTATGCGCTTACCGGCAGATCCAAATGGCCAGTCTGTTAGCCCTATTGGCCGCAGTGGGTGCGTGGTATTGGCAGGCAAGTCTGATGATCCTGCTGCCCTGCATGGCGGTGACCGTTGCCTTTGGCTTGGCCATTCCCAATATTCTCAGCCTGGCGCTGAAGCATTACCGCAACCGGCTGGGTGCTGCCGGAGCGGTATTGGGATTACTCTATTATCTGCTGATCGCTGGCGGCCTGGCACTGGCCGCCATGGGTCAGCACCTGCCGTTAACGCTGCTGGGATGTAGCCTGTTAAGCCTCGCCTGTTCAGCAAGGCTTAAAGGTTACGCAGAGAGCTGATCGATGGTCTGCAAGATACGCTTCTCAGAAATCGGGTAAGGCGTACCCAACTGCTGAGCGAACAGGCTGACGCGCAGCTCCTCAATCATCCAGCGTACTGCCTTCACCTCTTCATCCTGCTGGCGTTTTGGCGGCAGCTTGTTCAGCCACTGCTGCCACGCCTGTTGGACCTGCTCCACCCGGATCATCTGAGCGCGATCGCGGTGCGGATCGATCGCCAGCTTCTCCAGGCGGCGCTCAATCGCTTGCAGATAACGCAAGGTGTCCGGCAGGCGGCTCCAACCGTTATTGGTGACAAAACCACGGTAAACCAGGCCATTGAGCTGGGCCTTGATATCGGACAGCGCCAACGCCAACGAGATATCAACGCGCCCTTTCAGACGCTTGTTGATGTTGAAGACCGTCGTCAGGATCTGTTCCACCTGTTTGGCCACGCCCACAACGGTTTCGTTCAGCTCGGCCCGCACCAACTCTTGCAGCCGGGCAAAGTTCTCTTCCGCCCACACCGGCCCGCCGTGTTCGGCAATCAGCTTGTCGATGCCACAGGAGATACAGTCGTCGATCAGATCCAGTACCTTGCCATACGGGTTGAAATACAGCCCAAGCTTGGCCTTGTTCGGCAACTTCTCATGCAGATATTTGATCGGCGACGGGATGTTCAACAGCAACAAACGGCGCGTACCTTGCCACATGGCCTGCTGCTGCTCCTGTTCGCTGTCAAACAGACGGATGGCTACGCTATCTTTTTCGTCCACCAGCGCCGGATAGGCCTTGACCGAGTAACCACCACGCTTCTGCTCATAAAACTCAGGCAGTTTGCCAAAGCTCCAGATATGCAGATTGCTCTGCTCCAGGCCATCATCAGCCACGGCCGACAGCGTCTCTTGCACCTTGTCTTTGAGCTGGGCCCTCAGCGCGGCCAGATCTTTACCTTCGCGCAGGGTTTTGTGTTTCTCACCCACCACGCGGAAGGTCATTTTCAGATGATCGGGCACCTGATCCCACTGCCAATCCTCACGTGACACTGTCACACCAGTTATGCGGCGTAGCTCGCGTTCCAGCGAATCCAGCAGCGGCATCTCCAATGGCGTTGCCCGGCCAAGGAAAGCTTCAGCGTAGTTCGGGGCTGGCACAAAATTGCGGCGCATCGGCTTAGGCAACGATTTGATCAACGCGATCACCAGTTCACGGCGGATACCGGGGATTTGCCACTCAAAACCGGCCTCTTCCACCTGATTGAGGATCGGCAACGGGATGTGCACGGTAACGCCATCGGCGTCAGTACCCGGCTCAAACTGGTAGGTCAGCCGCAACTTGAGGTTGCCCTGATACCAGTAGTTCGGATAATCCAGCGCGCTGACCTTGTTGGCTCCGTCCTTGATCAACATCTCTTTTTCGAAGTTGAGCAGCTCAGGGTTCTGCTTCCCGGTAGTTTTCCACCACTGGTCAAAATGACGCCCGGACACCACGTCGCTCGGAATACGTTGATCGTAGAAACTGAACAGCGTCTCGTCATCCACCAGAATGTCGCGGCGGCGCGATTTATGTTCCAGCTCTTCCACTTCGGCACGCAGCTTCAGGTTGGCAGCGAAGAACGGGTGCCGCGTTTGCCAGTCACCTTCCACCAGCGCATGGCGGATAAACAGTTCACGGCACAGCAGCGGATCGATGGTGCTGTAATTTACCGGGCGAGCTGCGACGATCGGCAGACCAAACAGCGTGACCTTTTCACTGGCCATCACCGCGCCCTGGGATTTGGACCAGTGCGGTTCGCTGTAATGATGCTTGACCAGGTGCTGAGCCATCGGCTCAATCCATTCTGGCTCGATACGCGCGGCAATGCGCCCCCACAGGCGGCTGGTTTCCACCAGTTCTGCCACCATCGTCCATTTCGGCGGCTTCTTGAACAGCCCGGAGCCCGGGAAGATGGAGAAACGGGCGTTGCGCGCACCGGTAAACTCTTGCTTATCCGCATCCTTCTGGCCAATGTGCGAAAGCAGGCCGCTCAGCAGCGCGGTATGTACGCTGCGGTAGTCCGAAGGCACGCTGTTGACCGGCAGGCCCAGCTCTTTCACCACCTGGCGCAGTTGGGTGTAGATATCCTGCCATTCACGTACCCGCAGATAGTTGAGGAAATCGTTGCGGCACAGGCGGCGGAACTGGCTGGAAGAGTTTTCCTTCTGCTGTTCCTTGAGATAATCCCACAGGTTGACGAACGCCATAAAATCGGAGTCTTTGTCGGCGAAGCGGCGGTGTTTTTCATCGGAGGCCTGTTGCTTATCCATCGGCCGCTCGCGCGGATCCTGGATCGACAACGCCGAGGTGATGATCATCATCTCGCGCACGCTACCACTCTTCTGGGCTTCCAGCACCATTCGAGCCAAACGTGGGTCGATCGGCAACTGCGCCAACTGACGGCCCTGTGGGGTCAGTTGATAGTGGCCGTTCTCCGCGGTTTTGATGGCCCCCAACTCTTCCAGCAGGCGCACACCGTCCTGAATATTGCGGTTATCCGGCGCTTCGACAAACGGGAAGGCGGCAATATCGCCCAACCCCAGCGAGGTCATCTGCAATATGACCGAGGCCAGGTTGGTTCGCAGTATTTCCGGGTCGGTAAACGCCGGGCGAGACAGGAAATCCTGCTCCGAGAACAGGCGGATACATATACCGTCCGATACACGACCACAGCGGCCCTTACGCTGGTTAGCAGAAGCCTGCGACACCGGTTCGATAGGCAAGCGCTGCACTTTGGTACGGAAGCTGTAGCGGCTGATGCGCGCCGTACCTGGGTCGATAACGTACTTGATGCCCGGCACGGTCAGCGAGGTTTCTGCCACGTTGGTCGCCAGCACGATGCGGCGGCCATGGTGCGACTGGAACACCCGATTCTGTTCACTGTTGGACAGGCGGGCATACAGCGGCAGTACCTCGGTATGCGGCAGGTTGAGCTTGGTCAGCGCATCGGCGGTGTCACGGATTTCACGTTCACCGCTCATAAAGATCAGGATATCACCAGGTCCTTCACGCCCCAATTCGTCCACCGCGTCGAAGATAGCCTGAAGCTGATCGCGTTCAGTATCGTCGGCGTCGTCCACCACTGGCCGGTAACGTACCTCGACCGGATAGGTACGGCCAGAAACCTCAATGATCGGCGCATTGTTGAAGTGGCGAGAAAAGCGCTGCGGATCGATGGTGGCCGAGGTAATGATCACCTTCAAATCCGGGCGTTTTGGCAACAGCTCCCGCAGGTAACCCAAGATGAAATCGATGTTCAGGCTGCGCTCGTGCGCCTCATCGATGATCAGGGTATCGTACTGCATCAGCAGGCGATCCTGCTGGATTTCGGCCAGCAAGATCCCGTCGGTCATCAGTTTGACCAGGGTATTTTCACCCACCTGATCGTTGAAGCGCACCTTGTAACCGACGCTGCCACCCAGCGGGGTTTCCAGCTCATCGGCAATGCGGTTGGCAACGGTGCGTGCAGCCAGGCGGCGCGGTTGCGTGTGGCCAATCAGGCCTTTGACGCCACGCCCTAACTCCAGGCAGATTTTCGGTAGCTGTGTAGTCTTCCCTGAGCCGGTTTCACCCGCCACGATCACCACTTGATGATCGCGGATGGCGGCAAGAATGTCCTGCTTCTTCTGGCTGACCGGCAGGCTTTCAGGGTAAGTGATTTTCGGGCACGAGGCCGCGCGGGAGCGCACCTTCAGCATGGCTTGCTCGATATCACCCGCTATTTCTGCGGCAACCGCCTGTTGAGCTTCAGGGCTTTTGACTTTGCGCGCACCTTGCAACCGGCGTTGCAGGCGCTGCTGATCACGGAGCATCAAGTCACCCAGTTGGGATGACAATGCCGCGAGCGTAGATTTCACGTTCGGTGTTCCTTGTTTCTTCGCAGCTACTGCTTAACGTCAGGGACTAGGTTTGATGTTATAGCTGACGTGTCGGTGCCAATAACTGCGTTTATTAAATTAGGTTTATCGATTTTTTGACTTAGCGCAGCAGGATACCACAATGGCATTTCTCCCCATAATCCATCCATTTAACCTGGGTTTTCTTGTTCAATAAAATCGAACGTAGATCTCGAAATATTCCGCTATCCCTGTTGGAACAATATGAATAGAGTGTACCTCATGCAACGGGCGACCAGCCCTGATGTCACAGTCAACACGAAAGGAATTATCGATGAGCAACGTATTGGTTCTAAAATCCAGCATCCTGGCAACTTATTCTCAGTCTAACCAATTGGCTGATTTCTTCGTTGAGCAGTGGGCCAATGCTCACAGCAACGATACCATCACCGTGCGTGACCTGGCTGCACAGCCAATCCCGGTGCTGGATGGCGAACTGGTTGGCGCAATGCGTCCTTCAGATGCCCCGCTGACTCCACGCCAGAAAGAAGCTCTGGCCCTGTCAGACGAACTGATTGCCGAGCTGCAAGCCAACGATACTATCGTTATCGCCGCTCCGATGTACAACTTCAACATCCCAACTCAGTTGAAGAATTATTTTGACCTGATTGCCCGTGCCGGAGTGACCTTCCGTTACACCGAGAACGGCCCGGAAGGCCTGGTAAAAAACAAACGTGCCATCATTCTGACCAGCCGTGGCGGCATCCATAAAGGCACCCCAACCGACCTGGTAGAACCTTACCTGCGTCTGTTCCTGGGCTTTATCGGTATTACCGAGGTTGAGTTCGTCTTTGCCGAAGGGATTGCCTACGGTCCAGACGTTGCGACCAAAGCCCAGGCCGATGCCAAAGCGTTACTGGCCGAAGTGATCGCCGCTTAATTAGCGATGCCAGGGCGCAGAGATTGCGCTCTGGTAAGTCACACACCTGCAAAATCCGTTTTACCCTCATAACAATAAGTCGTTTAAATTCCGTTGCGCGCCTAGAGGCGCGCTTTTTTTATTTCTGCAACCACTGGCCGTTAATGCCACGGACATATTCCCCTGCTGGCGCTCGTGTCACCAGCTTCTGCCCGGCCATCCGCGCAACTTCATCGATGGCGATATGATTGCTGGCGGCCACCTGCTGATATTTCTCGGCGCGTCCGGCATTGATTTTTTTCACCAACGCCTGAGTCTCCGCGTCCTGCTTCACCGGAGCGATATAACCACTGAGCGTTTCACCAACCCGCCCCTGCTGTTTGGCTTCATCCAGCGTCAACGCCTGAGCCATCCCACTGAATAACCAACCGGCGGCAATCAACCACAGATAACGTTTTTTCATGCTGGCTCCTAGAACAGACCGCTTTGGTCTTTCAGCAGGTTCTCAACGTCCTTATCCACTTTGATACGGATCTCATGTTCAATTTTGACGTTCATATTGATGGTGATGGGATCTTTAGGCGTCGCCACCTCAATGCGCGGTACGCAACCGCTCAGCAAGGATGCGCCCAACACGGCGGCCAGCAATGGCCCTGTCGCGTTCTTCATTGTTGTTCCTCGGGTTTAGAGAGCGTCTGCTCCAGCCACTCTTGTAAATTGTCGCCGAAGCGCAGGCTGCGCCACAGCTGAAACACGTTTTCCTGATGGCTATAGTTAAGGATAACCTCACGCTTGGCATTTTTCTGCGGATTTACGCCATCGATATGCGCCTTTAGCGTCAATTCGCCCAGGTTATCGAGATCGACCCGCGCCTTTGAGCGGTTGATTTCCATGTAGCGTAGCCAGTCGATGGCGGCACCGGTGGCCAGGTTATTGCTGCCAATGGCATCGGCCATATCTTTATCCAGCCGCAGCGTCATGACCCCCGCATTGGCGATCCAGCCATTTTGCACCAGCCATTTGGGGTGGTTCAGGTAGAGCGGCAACTCGCCGTTGATGCGGCCAGACATGGCGAACTGCTTCGGTTTGAGCGCGGTAAACAGTGCGCTGAGGTCGATTTCTTCCAGTTTGAGCACCGCCGCATCATGCTGCGGCATCCGTAATGCCGAAAGGCTGATATGACCGTTCAGCATATCCACACCGATGTTGCTCAACGTCAACGGATACGCTTCGCTGTAGGGATAGGTACCTTGCAGATCGGCGGTAATATTCTGCATCTCAAACAGCGTCTTTATGGATTTGATGCGCAGCATGATCGGCCGTTTGGCCCCAAGCTGCCACAGGTGGTTCTTAAACCGATAGGGCAAGACAAAGTCCAGCCCGCTCAATTCGCCATCTTGCAGCCACATGCCGCCATTGCGCACCACCCAGTGGCCACCGGCTTCAAACCCCTGCACTCGCGCAGCAGAAAATGCCGACTGTGCATAGAACTCGCCTGCCCGCAGTTTGATGTTCAGATCGGGTGAAATCAGCGGTTGGAATACCGTTAACGACTGTTTTGGCCACCAGCCTTCACCCCGCAGGCGTTCACCATCCCAGCGGCCCCGCAACTTGATTGGCCCAATCTGCTCGGCCTGCAAAGCGCCTTGCCATTGGAAACTGTCTGGCCCCGTACCTTGCAACTGCAAATCCAGTACCGAAGGCGGCAAATAACGGCCTGCACCAAAACTGGTTTTGTCAGCCACCAGTTGCACACCGCCGGTAAGGCTCGGTGCTTTGCTATCCCGCTGCCACTGGATCGGCTGGCTGAGCGTCATGCGCGGCGTCGCGACTGTGACCATGCCGTACTTCAACCGATCAAAACCGGTGGAAAGTCGATCCAGGGTGATGCTGGTGTCCTGCCAACGCCCACTGCCTGCAACATCCCAGGCGGCCTGTAGCGGGGGTAACTTGCCGTTACCCCAAGAGCGCCATTGCCACTGACCATGGTCTGGCCAGAAATCTTGTGCCTGGCCGTCCAGATGCAGCTTGAAACGGCCCCAGTAACTTTCGCTGGCGCTGATAATCGCCTGCAAACGGCCACTGATCCCAAGAGCGGTGACTTTTACTCCAGCCAGCGGCAGCCGAGCCTCATCCAGTTTTATGTCCGGTGCCGGGCGGCCCCAGGCGCGCAGTAAAGACCCCGGCTGTAGCACCAGCGTTGGGTTAAGGACCGAGCCGCTGATAATGCCGGGGATTGACGCCGTAAGCGAGAGATTGGCCAGGTTTGCCTGCCCGGTAAGCTGGAATCCCAGATCGCTGTTGGTCAGACTCAGGCTACCCGGCCCCAACGTCAGCACCGCGTTACCCTTGCCGTTGTGCCCGGCAGTGATCACGTTCAAACGTGCGGTAATTTGGGTTTCGTCAAACCCCTGGCTCCAGTCATGCAACGCCACATTCAAACCACCACTGAGCGGTTGATCCAGATAAGGCCAGCGCCATTCGCCTTTTTCGATGCTGATCTGTTTTGGCGTTAGTGCCCAAGGGAGCGTCGCCAACGGTTGGTCGCTGCCCTTTTCCGTCAGGGTCAATACGCCCTGCTGCTGTTGCCAGTGCAAATCCAGCAGCAAGGGTTTTTCCAGATAGGCGGTTTGTATCTCACCTTGCAACGCCCCTTGGATCGGCAAACTGTCCATATCCAGCGGTACGGTGACTTTGCCTGTCAGTTGAACAGGAACCGTGCTGTTGGGTGGCGTGATGCTAAGCTTGCTTAACGTCAGTTGCTGATGTTCATCCAACTGCGCCTCGGCGGTGACGTTCTTACCTTGATAATGCAACCGTTGGCCAGTGGCCGCAGACGACAGTTGCAATTTACCGGCGTAGGCTTGCCATGGGGTGAGCGTGAGAAGATTGATATTCAGGTCAAACGGCGGCAGCATCGCTTGCAATCGGTCTAGCGCCAATGGCGTGCTGTCCCCCTCGGAGGGGGGCAATTTTGACAGGCAGGCGGTATCCACGTCCGCTCGTTCACCCTTTAAATGCCAACTTCCCATTTGGTAGGCGAGTTGCAGTTCACTGACATTGGCGATGGCGCAGCCTTGGGCGCTAAATTTTAGCCCATCAAGATGCAAAGCCCCCTGCTGCCAACGCAAGGGCCCTTGTAAAACCAGCTGGCTACCCTGCGGTAACCAAGGCGCTATCGCACGCGGCAACCAACGAGGCAAGGTTTGCCACAGCGCGATGATCAACAGGATGATGCCCGTTACGATCGCTACGAATACTTTTAATCTCTTGGTCATTAAGCGCAGGTTTAGTTCCTGATAAACATCGATTAGCCAGGCGCAATGATGACACGGATCCCCTGGCAGGTGAAGGTGAACCCATCTCATCATTTATAGAGCAGGTTTCGCAATTTTGATATTTACCCAGTGAATACAGAAAATGGCTAATACACTGATTATCAGCATAAAACCCTAAAAGGCCTGCCCCGCCACAGGTCGCTAAACCATTGTCGTATTTGGCAAAATATGTTAATTTTATCACATAATCACGCGGGAGAAACCACGATGAAAATGGCGATTTACAGCACCAAACAGTATGACCGTAAGTATCTTGAATTGGTAAATCAGCAGTTTGGTTATGAGCTGGAGTTTTTCGACTTTCTGCTAAGCAAGAAAACCGCCAAAACGGCTATCGGCTGTAAGGCCGTATGCATCTTCGTCAATGACGACGGTAGCCGGGAAGTGCTGGAAGAGCTGGCCGCGCTTGGGGTCGAGATCCTCGCCCTGCGTTGCGCCGGGTTCAATAACGTCGATCTGGATGCGGCGAAAGAGCTGGGTATCAAGGTGGTGCGCGTTCCGGCTTATTCACCTGAAGCCGTCGCCGAACACGCCGTGGGCATGATGATGTGCCTGAACCGCCGCATTCATCGTGCTTATCAGCGCACCCGCGATGCCAACTTCTCGCTGGAAGGGCTGATCGGCTTCAATATGCATAACCGCACCGCAGGCGTGATTGGCACCGGTAAGATCGGCGTAGCCACCATGCGTATTCTGAAAGGCTTTGGCATGAAGCTCTTGGCCTACGATCCCTACCCAAGCGCGCAGGCGTTAGAACTGGGTGCCGAATATGTCGATCTTAAAACGCTGTATGCCCAGGCGGACGTGATCACCCTGCACTGCCCGTTGACGCCGGAAAACCATCACCTGCTGAATGCGGACGCGTTCTCCATGATGAAGGACGGCGTGATGGTGATTAACACCAGCCGCGGTGCCTTGATCGACTCTTCCGCCGCTATCGATGCCCTCAAACAGCAGAAGATTGGTGCGCTGGGGATGGACGTATACGAGAACGAACGCGACCTGTTCTTTGAAGACAAATCCAACGACGTGATCCAGGACGACGTTTTCCGCCGCCTGTCCGCCTGCCATAACGTGCTGTTTACCGGGCACCAGGCGTTCCTGACGGAAGAGGCGTTGACCAGTATCTCGCAAACCACGTTGAAAAATATTGAACAGCTTGCGCGGGGTGAAGCCTGCCCTAATCAGCTTAATGCCTAATACTTTGGGGCGCGCTTAGCGCCCCTGATCCTTCAGACCAAACCTGAACAGGTTCACAATAATGAAAAAACTGATCCCTTTAGCAATGGCCTGTGCGCTATTGGCTGGCTGTGGTTCCGCGCAAACCAAACAACAAACCGTAGTAGAAAGCGATCTGCTGCATCACAACTTTGTGTTGCAAAGCGTGGATGGTGTAGCGGTTGAGGCGAAACAAGGCAGCGGCCCGAGCATCGAGTTCGGCGAGAAAATGAATATTTCCGGATCTATGTGCAACCGTTTCTTCGGCCAGGGCCAGTTAGAAAACGGCGTGCTGACGGTGAAAAACCTCGCTACGACCCGCATGATGTGCGCGGATCCGCAACGTAACCAATGGGATCAAACCATAGGCACACTGCTGGCTAACGGTGCAAAAGTCTCGCTCAACGGCCAACAGCTGACCCTGAGCGGCAGCGATCACCAACTGGTATATACCCTGAAAGACTGGGTCAATTAATTTTCTCCCTCACCCCAACCCTCTCCCAAAGGGAGAGGGAGCTGGCACGGTGATGAAGGTAACAACGGTTGCCAATCTGTCGCACGCTACGTCCGGGATAAATTGGACTTACCGGGAACAGGCTCCACGGCCCAGCGCCGACTCTTCGCACTGTTTGCCGTTCGGCATCTGACACATTCTGAGCGTATCGCCGTTGAGCGAATGGGCAATGGTGGTTACCCCGCCCACGCTGGCACAGCTTTCGCTGGTAGGTATCGCACCAATATTGGCACTGGTGGCGATCTGCTGTGGTTCTTGGTCGTTATTGCTGCTGCAGGCAGCCAAAGAGAGTATGGCGCCGGCAAGCAGCCATTTTGCTGTGATCATTATTCATACCCCTGAACCGAAACGATGCTGTGTAATTTTGCCATTGCTGATAACCCGAGCCACTGGAACGATGGGCCCGTTTGGTTATCTTTGATGTCCACCCGTTGAGCTTCAAGTTGCCGCCTGCTCATCATCAAGCGGCAACCGGAAAGACAACTTTAGTAATCTAGCTTGTTAGCTTAATAATAGAAATATGATTAGCCATTAATTTGGCTTTTTTTTGACCTGAAAGCATTTCGCTCCCGATCAGTGCCCTGCCGACTTGGACAGCAGATTAATCACCAACACACCGGCAATAATCAGCCCCATACCAACCACCGCAGGCAAATCCAGCTTTTGCTGGTAAATAAACACCGCGGCAATCGACACCAGCACGATCCCCAATCCCGACCAGAGGGCATAGACAATCCCTAGCGGCATGGTTTTTACCACCATCGAAAGCCCCCAAAATGCTACCGCGTAACCCAACACGACAAACACCGATGGCCACAAGCGGGTAAACCCTTCAGAGGCTTTCAGCAAGGTGGTGGCAATCACTTCGGCGATAATCGCCATGGCTAAATAGATAAATGCGGTCATTTTCAACTTCTTCTTTCTGTTTCGCGTCACATCAATATTAGGACGCGGAGATTAAATTAGCGTTACATCGCGGCAACGCTTTACCATTACGCTGCAAATAGTAATTATTTTTTAACGAAATATCACCTTACATCCAGATTTTTGTGCGCCACACAAATGCGATAAAGCACAAATAACCCCCTCTGTTAGACTTTACTGATGATTATAAGAAGCTGACTTTTGCAGCTTTGTGAGCACAGAAAGGTACTGCAGATGATTACTACAGATGGTAATAACGCTGTCGCTTCCGTGGCTTATCGCACCAGTGAAGTGATTGCCATTTACCCAATTACCCCGAGTTCGACCATGGCGGAACAAACCGCTGCCTGGTCCAGTGACGGCAAGAAAAACATTTGGGGCGACGTCCCCAACGTGGTGGAAATGCAGTCCGAAGGCGGAGCCATTGCTACCGTGCACGGTGCGTTGCAAACCGGCGCACTTTCCACCTCCTTCACCTCGTCCCAGGGATTGCTGTTGATGATCCCTTCGCTGTATAAGCTGGCCGGGGAGCTAACGCCATTTGTCCTGCACGTTGCCGCTCGCACCGTCGCCACTCATGCATTATCCATCTTTGGCGATCACTCCGACGTAATGGCCGTACGCCAGACCGGTTGCGCCATGCTGTGTGCCAGCAACGTGCAAGAAGCGCAGGATTTCGCGTTGATCGCCCAGACGGCCACGCTAAACAGCCGCCTGCCGTTCATCCATTTCTTCGATGGTTTCCGCACCTCGCACGAAATCAACAAGATCGCCCCGCTGAGCGACGAAACGCTACAGCAGATGATGCCGCAGGACGCCATCGACGCCCACCGCAGCCGGGCTCTCTCACCGGATCATCCCGTCATACGCGGCACGTCAGCCAATCCGGATACCTACTTCCAATCGCGGGAAGCGACCAATCCGTGGTACGACAATACTTACCAGCATGTGCAGCAGGCGATGGACAAGTTTGCGGCCATCACCGGCCGCAGCTATCAGCCGTTTGAGTATTACGGCCACCCGCAGGCCGAACGCGTGGTGATCCTGATGGGGTCCGCCATCGGTACCTGTGAAGAAGCGATCGACCACCTGCTGACGCGCGGTGAAAAAGTGGGCGTTCTTAAAGTTCGGCTTTACCGTCCTTTCTCCGCCAAACATCTGCTCGCCGTACTGCCGGAAAGCGCACAAAAAATTGCGGTACTTGACCGCACCAAAGAACCGGGTGCTCTGGCCGAGCCTTTATACCTGGATGTAATGACCGCGCTGGCAGAAGCCTTTAGCCGTGGCGAACGCGCCAGCATGCCGATGGTGATTGGCGGGCGCTATGGGCTGTCTTCCAAGGAGTTTGGCCCAGACTGCGCGTTGGCCATTTTCCGCGAGTTGATGCTGGATAAGCCCCGCCCCCGTTTTACCGTGGGTATTTTCGACGATATTACCGGTCTGTCACTACCGCTCCACGAAGAAACGCTCCCTCAGCGGGCCTCGCTGGAGGCGCTGTTCTATGGTTTGGGCAGCGATGGCTCGGTTTCTGCCACCAAGAACAACATCAAAATTATCGGCAACAGCACGCCGATGTTTGCCCAAGGCTACTTTGTCTACGACTCGAAAAAGGCCGGTGGCCTGACCGTGTCACACCTGCGGGTTAGCGATAAGCCGATCAATTCGGCGTACCTTATCGACCGTGCCGACTTTGTCGGTTGCCACCAATGGCAGTTTATCGACAAGTATCAAATGGTGGAGCGGCTAAAACCTGGCGGTATTTTCCTGCTTAATACCCCTTATAGCGCGGATGAAGTCTGGTCACGCCTGCCGCAGGAGGTCCAGGCGATCCTGCATCAGCGCCAGGCAAAGCTTTACATCATCAACGCGGCCAAGCTGGCGCGCGAATGTCATTTGGGTGCCCGCATCAATACCGTGATGCAGATGGCCTTCTTCCATCTGACAAAGATCCTGCCGGGTGAAGTGGCGTTGCAGGAGCTACAGGGAGCGATTGCCCGCAGCTACAGCAACAAGGGCCAAGAGGTGGTCGAACGTAACTGGCAGGCCTTGGGCGCCACGCTGAGTGAGCTGACGGAAATCCCGCTGCGCCCACTCGACAGCAACAGTCCGATACGTCCTCCGGTGGTTTCCGACGCCGCGCCGTATTTTGTCAAAACCGTTACCGCCGTGATGCTGGCGGGGCTGGGCGATACCCTGCCGGTTTCTGCATTCCCGCCGGACGGCACCTGGCCTGTAGGCACCACGCAGTGGGAAAAACGCAATATCGCCGAAGAAGTGCCGATCTGGCAGCCGGACCTGTGTACCCAGTGTAACCACTGCGTCGCCGCCTGCCCGCATTCTGCCATTCGCGCCAAAGTGGTTCCACCAGAAGCCATGGAGTACGCCCCTGCCACGCTGCAATCGCTGGATGTAAAATCCCGTGATATGCGCGGCCAGAAATACGTATTGCAGGTCGCCCCTGAAGATTGCACCGGCTGTAACCTGTGCGTAGAGGTTTGCCCGGCGAAAGATCGCCAGAACCCGGAAATCAAGGCGATCAATATGGCATCCCGCCTCGATCATCTGGCAGAGGAAAAGGCTCATTATGACTTCTTCCTGCAACTGCCAGAGATCGACGCCTCGCAGTTGGAACGCATCGATATCCGCACCTCACAGCTGATCTCTCCGCTGTTTGAATATTCGGGTGCCTGTTCCGGCTGTGGCGAAACGCCGTATATCAAGCTGCTGACCCAGCTATATGGCGACCGGTTGCTGATTGCCAACGCCACCGGCTGTTCTTCTATCTATGGCGGTAACCTGCCCACCACGCCTTACACCACCAACGCCGATGGCCGTGGCCCAGCCTGGGCAAACTCGCTGTTTGAGGATAATGCCGAATTTGGTCTGGGCTTCCGCCTGACGGTGGATCAGCACCGCCGCCGCGTATTGCGCCTGCTCGATACCTTGGCTCCGCAATTACCTGCCCAGTTGGTGGCCTCATTGCAGGCAGACGAGATCGCCACCGGCCCGCGCCGCCAGCAGATCGCCGAATTACGTAGCCTGTTGGCTAACGTGGCAGGTAACGACGCCCGTCAGCTAGCTACCGATGCCGACTATCTGGTAGATAAGTCTATCTGGCTGATCGGCGGTGACGGCTGGGCCTACGATATCGGCTTCGGCGGTCTGGATCATGTGCTGAGCCTGACGGAAAACGTCAACGTGTTGGTGCTGGATACGCAGTGCTACTCCAATACCGGCGGGCAACAATCCAAGGCCACTCCACTGGGGGCCGTGACCAAGTTTGGTGAACACGGCAAGCGCAAGGCTCGTAAGGATCTTGGCGTCAGCATGATGATGTACGGCCATGTGTATGTTGCGCAGATCTCGTTGGGGGCGCAGCTTAACCAAACGGTGAAAGCGATTCAGGAAGCGGAAGCCTATCCCGGCCCTTCCCTGATCATCGCCTACAGCCCTTGTGAGGAACACGGTTACGATCTGGCACTGAGCCACGACCAGATGCGGCAGCTAACCGCGACCGGCTTCTGGCCGCTGTATCGCTTCGATCCACGTCGTACTGCGGAAGGCAAAGCCGCGTTGGCGCTGGACTCCCGGCCACCGAACAGTGAGCTGACGGCGACATTGAACAAGGAACAGCGTTTCCGCCGCCTCAACACGCAGCAGCCTGAGGTTGCCGCCGCGCTGTATGAAGCAGCAGAAAAAGAGCTGAAGGAGAAATATGATTTCCTAAGCCTGCTGGCTGGGAAGTCGGAGAAGGCAGCTTCGGAGTAACACTTTTGAGGGCGCGGTTTCGCGCCCTTTTTTGCTCTGGTTCGCCATGAAGAAGCGCTGCATGCTACGCCCATACAAACGATCGTGGTCACCTGAACACTTACGAGCTGTTTTTTAATATCAGTGAGCAAGTGTATTCGCACTCCAAGAGCCAGAAAAAGCGCTTTGCGGTTGCCCTGATGTAATCACACTGTTTTTGACGTGGAATGTCGAAGTGCCTTGGGAACATAACATGTAAATAACCATACTCCTCATCAAAGCAATCAACGAAATCGCTTCGGACTCCATTCCAATAGTTAACAATTCGACTTAACATTGGGCTATCAAAATCATACCAGCGATCGAACGTGTCGATTAACGCGCCCCAAACGACATTTTCATCCTCAGACCAGGCCAAAATCTTAAAGCATCGTCGAAAATAGTAGACCGTGGCCTCCAAGCTATCTGGATAGGGCTTACCGATATCTTTGAGGTATGCAGCAAAATAAGTTTGTACCTCTTCCCTGACTAAATCCTTGTCCAGCCCTAGCGAAGCCAATATCAGCAAATTGCTAGAAGGATCACCAGCCAATACCCTCTGTTCAGCCCAGTCAGTGAAGTCACGTAAGTTTTGAATGGTAAAATCAGGTCTCGTCTTTGCGAGGAGATCCTTTAAATCTGTTGCGATGCCAACCACAGTCTATCCCTGAATGGCTATGAGCCTTGACCTGACATTACCACAGCTCAAACGAATAATGACCAAATCCTCCCAGAGAATGCTAAACTTGCCCGCTAAAAGTGTCATACCGCCGTAGCGCACCCAAATGAGAACGAGCACGATTTAAATGTCAGAAAATCAAACAATTAGCCAAAAAGCTCAGTACAACCTGAACAAACTGCAAAAACGCCTGCGCCGCAACGTGGGTGAAGCCATCGCCGCCTACAACATGATTGAGGAAGGCGATCGCATCATGGTTTGCCTGTCCGGCGGGAAAGACAGCTATACCATGCTGGAAATCCTGCGCAATCTGCAAAAAAGCGCTCCGGTGAATTTCTCACTGGTCGCGGTGAATCTCGATCAGAAACAGCCCGGCTTCCCCGAGCACATCCTGCCAGCCTATCTGGAAAGCCTGGGGGTGGAATATAAGATCGTTGAAGAAAACACCTACAGCATCGTGAAGGATAAGATCCCGGAAGGCAAAACCACCTGCTCGCTGTGTTCACGCCTGCGCCGCGGTATCCTTTACCGTACCGCCACCGAGCTGGGTGCCACCAAGATTGCCCTTGGCCACCACCGTGACGATATCCTGCAAACGCTGTTCCTCAACATGTTCTACGGCGGCAAGCTGAAAGGTATGCCACCCAAGTTGATGAGCGACGATGGTAAACACGTGGTGATCCGCCCGCTGGCCTATTGCCGCGAGAAAGACATCGAGCGTTTCTCGGTAGCGAAAGAATTCCCGATTATCCCGTGCAACCTGTGTGGTTCACAGCCAAACCTGCAACGCCAGGTGATTGGCGATATGCTGCGCGATTGGGACAAACGCTACCCAGGCCGCATCGAAACCATGTTCAGCGCCATGCAGAACGTGGTGCCTTCGCATCTGTGCGATACCGAACTGTTTGACTTCAAAGGTATTCACCACGGCAGCGAAGTAGTTGATGGTGGCGACTTGGCGTTTGACCGTGAAGATATTCCACTGCAGCCGGTGGGTTGGCAGCCGGAAGACTCGGATGACAACGGCTCGCCCGCGTTTGAACGCCTGAACGTGCTGGAAATCAAATAGTCCCTCTCTCCGCCTGTGCCCGCAGGCGGAGGTTTTTTCTCCGCTTAATGTTAGATCCTGTTCACAATTCACGCATAAAGTGCCTGACAGTGCGGTTTTTACCTTATACTGTTTATTTATACAGTCAAAGGAGACCAACGATGAATATCACCCCCTGCCTTTCCCACGTCTCGCTGGGAACCAACAATTTCGATGCCGCTGCACAGTTTTACGACCGGGTTCTCGGGGCGTTAGGCTGCCGACGCGTGCTGGAACACCCTGGCGCTATCGGCTATGGCCGTGACTATCCTGAATTTTGGTTGCAACTGCCGATAGATGGCAAACCCGCAGGCACCGCGAACGGCGTGCATATTGGCTTCTTCGCCACCAGCAAGCAGCAGGTTGATGAGTTTTATCAGCAGGCGGTCGCCGCTGGGGCACAAGGAGACGGTGCACCGGGCTCACGGCCACATTACGGTGCCGCCTATTACGGCTGTTTCGTCCGCGATCTGGATGGCCACAAGATAGAAGCCAGCTTCTGGGACGAAAGCGCGGCTTAGCCTAATCGGGCGGCGTGTTGTTAATTGGGCGATCTTGGACGGCATGTCTCTAACTGGGCGCAGCATGTGAGCGCCCCTACGGAGTGAGCCGGTTGTTTGGGATTCGCCAAAGGGAAAAAAGCATAAAAAAATGCCGGTGATTAAACCGGCATCGTATTGAATTAAATGTGCTATGCAATAATTCTAAAAATAAGTAAATAAAACAATTATGGAGCGCAACGCCCATCGCTTGACGTTGCATTCACCTGCGGGAGTAAGAATGCCGCAGTTCGCGTAAGCAAATGTTGATACTGCTCAACTTTACTCGCGTTTTCGCCACTATTTGTCGTTACAACCAGCGGCTACGCCTCAGCCACCAGGCAACGCCCCCGACCAATGCCACTAACATAAAGCAGAAAGAGGCAAACGCCAGCGGGCTACCGCTGCCTGGGATCCCCCCCAGGTTGACCCCGAACAGCCCAGTCAGGAAAGTGGTTGGCAGGAAGACCATCGCCATCAGCGACATGGTGTAAGTACGGCGGTTCATGGCATCGGCCATCACGGTAGTGATCTCATCAGACAGGATCGCCGTACGGGCGATACTGCCATCCAGATCATCTAATCCGCGCCCCAGGCGATCGGCAATGTCCTGCATGCGGCGACGCTCATCGTCATTCATCCACGGCAGGCGGTCACTCGCTAAACGCGAGAAAACATCGCGCTGCGGGGCCATGTAGCGGCGAAGCACAATCAACTGTTTGCGGATCAGCGCCAATTGCCCACGCTCAGGGATTTGCTGCTCTAATAGTGCATCTTCCAGATCGATGATCTTGTCATGCAGATCTTCGATGAATTCACTGGTGTGATCGGTGAGAGCATCAGCGATTTCTACCAGCCAGTTACCGCTATTAATCGGCCCCTGGCCATTGCGCAATTCATTGACCACCTCATCGATCGAGTAGACCTTACGATGGCGGGTGGAGATAATCATCTTATCGTTGATATAAACGCGGAACGTCACCAGTTGGTCAGGCCGCGAGTCCGTGTTGAAATTGATGCCACGCAGCGTGATCAGCGTCCCGTCGCCCAACCGGGTGACGCGTGGTCGGGTGCTTTCCCCCGCCAGCGCTTGTCTTACCAGATCCGGCAGCAGAGGCGTGTTGGCAAGCCACTCGGCGCTGGCCGGGTGGGCGTAGTCCAGATGCAGCCAGCACGGCTCCTCGCTGGTGATCTTATCGTCATTCTCAATTGGCGTGGTGCCACCCTTGCCGTCGAGTTGATAGGCATAGACCGCGTCGGGCACCTGCAGTTCGCGCCCCTCAATGACATCCATTCAAAACCCTCATTATTTTGCCGTTGATACAGAGTCTAGCGTTATTGCCTTAGGGATCAAAGTGGCAACGCCATAACGGGATCTTAAAGTAAAAAGCCCCCGCGTTGGCGAGGGCTTGGGCAGGCGTCAGGACTCTGAACATCAATGTTTCAGAATATACATTTCCTGACTGTAGGCGACATCTTCTGGGTTAGTGATTGGGTAACCTTTCACCCAAGGCTTGATCAGACGCCCGTTGGTATATTGATAGATCGGGGCGATCGGGGCCTCGGCCGCAATCATCTGCTCGGCCTTGTTATAATCCGCGGTTAACGCCGTTGGATTAGTCTCGCGACTGGCATCGGCCAACAGACGGTCGTATTGCGGGCTGTTAAATTTGGCGATATTCCCGCTGTGTGAAGAGGTCAGCAGTGACAGGAAGGTCGAGGCCTCGTTGTAATCCCCCACCCAGGAGGCGCGAACCACGTCGAAATTGCCGGTGTTACGGCTGTCGATATAGGTTTTCCACTCCTGATTTTGCAGTTTAACGTCAACACCCAAGGTTTGCTTCCACATTGACGCCACGGCAATGGCAATCTTTTGGTGGCTCTCTGAGGTGTTATACAGCAGGGTCAATTTCAGGGGATGGTTCGGGCCATAACCTGCCGCCTGCATCAGCGCCTTGGCTTGCTCGTTCAACTCTTCCTGGGACTGTTGCTGCAGCAGGCTGGTTTCCGGCTTAAAGCCCGCAGTGACATCAGGGGTGAAGTGGTAGGCCGGTTTCTCGCCGGTGCCCAGCACTTTTTCGGCAATGATCTTGCGATCGATAGCGTAAGACAAGGCTTTGCGCACCCGTACGTCATTGGTTGGCGCACGTTGGGTATTGAACGCGTAGTAATAAGTGCCAAGTTGATCCGGCGTGTAAACCTGGTCTGGGATATCCTTCAACAACTTCTGGTACATGTTTTTCGGGAAGGATTCGGTAATATCGATATCACCAGCCTGATAACGCTTGGTGGCGTTAGATTCCTGGTTGATCGGTACAAAGGTCACCTTGGTCAACACGGTGTGTTTATGATCCCAATAATGGTTGTTCGGCACCAATACCAGTTTCTCGTTAACCACTCGCTCTTGCAGTTTGAATGCGCCGTTGCCAACCAGATTGCCCACTTTGGTCCAATCGTTGCCGTATTGCTCAACCACGGCTTTAGGGACTGGGAACAGGCTGAAGTTCGCCGTCAGGCTGACAAAATAGGGCACAGGCTTGTTCAACTGCACTTTTAGCGTATGGTCATCCACTGCCACCACGCCAAGCTTATCGATGGGCAGCTTACCGGCGATAATCTCTTCGGCATTCTGGATCCCGGCTAGCTGAGCAAACCAGGCAAACGGCGACAGGCTTTTCGGATCGACCAGCCGTTGCCAGCTATAAACGAAGTCTTTCGCCGTGACAGGGTCACCGTTGGACCAGCGGGCATCTTTGCGCAGCGTGAAGATATAGGTCTGGTTATCCGAGGTCTGCCAGCGGGTGGCGACACCGGGGATCACTTTGCCATGCGCGTCCTGATTCACCAGCCCTTCAAACAGATCGCGTGCCACCTGCGCTTCTGGCAGGCCCACGGCTTTAATCGGATCGAGCGACGCCGGCTCATCTTTGATGTGCCGCACGATCTCCTGTTTCTCCGCCAGAGCGGTACCTGGGGGAACCTGAGCTGCCATAGCACCACTAATACCCGCGCTGATGGTGACCGCGCAAAGCGTTAAACGAAAACTCGCCAGAATTTTTCTTCTCGTCATGTTAGATATGCCCCAGTTAACCCCATGAATTTTTTATCATATAGCACAAAGATGCCCGCCACCTATAGCCTGGCGTAACAAGAATGTAAAAAGTGGATGTTTGATCCAAAAAAAAGCCCGCAGCCATTATCGGCAATGCGGGCTGATTGCTTAGGCAGGATCAGTCGTAAAGATGAATACTGGCGATCTTATAGCTGAACTCTTCCCCTTCTTCTTCATCGAAGATGGTGAAATAGCCTTTCTCTA
Organism: Serratia sp. JSRIV004; assembly: GCF_019968705.1. NCBI lineage: Bacteria > Pseudomonadati > Pseudomonadota > Gammaproteobacteria > Enterobacterales > Yersiniaceae > Serratia > Serratia sp. JSRIV004. The sequence continues at coordinate 3,215,396 of NZ_CP074140.1, forward strand.
CCAACGGGTTGAGATGGATATCGGTTTTTTGCAACTGGCGTGATTCGGCGTCGTCAAAACCATAATCGAGGAAAAACTCCCCTTTCTGATGATCCACGTGCAAGGTGAACGGATAGTTGGACTCGTCACCACGCCCATCGTCATTTTTCACTACGCCAAACCATTCACCCTGGCGGATCTGGTTTTCTGCATCCACGCCGCACAGTAGGGTGATGGTGTCTTTTTCATTTTCGCTGTAACGCGCGACTATTCTGGCAACTGGCATGTTAAATCCTCTTTATCGTTAGCACTTGCCGATAGTATAACAATAGACATCACTTTATTCGCTTAACAGACTGGGAAAGATGAGCGAAAGCGTAATACACTCAATAACATCGCATTTCTTTCTGACTTTGGCTTAAAGGGAAACCCCATGACCCAACACAGACCGCGCAGTGAGCGTGGCCAGCTGGCAGTTGCAGGTGAAACTTACGGTAAATCGATGTTAGGCGCCCCACTGCTGTATTTCCCGGCGGCCAGAAGCGGCCCGGATACCGGGTTGGTGATTGCAGGCACCCACGGGGACGAGACTGCCGCAGTGGTGACGTTATCCTGCGCATTGCGCAGTATCGCCCCCGCCCAACTGCGCCATCATGTGATCCTGGCGGTCAATCCGGATGGTTGCCAGCTTGGGCTGCGCTCCAATGCCAACGGCGTCGATCTGAACCGTAATTTCCCGTCGGCCAACTGGCGCTCAGGCGATACGGTCTACCGTTGGAACAGCGCGGCGGAGGCTCGTGACGTGCGGCTCTCCACCGGCGGCAGGCCAGGTTCCGAACCGGAAACCCAGGGATTATGCCATCTGATCCATCGCCTGAAGCCACGCTGGGTGGTGTCCTTCCATGAGCCATTGGCCTGTATAGAAGATCCGGAAAGCTCCGCGCTGGGCGTTTGGCTGGCGCATAAGTTTGCCCTGCCGCTGGTGACCAGCGTTGGCTATGAAACCCCGGGTTCATTCGGCAGTTGGTGCGCAGACTTGTCCTTGCCCTGCATCACCGCCGAGTTCCCGCCGATCTCAGCCGACGCCGCTAGTGAAAACTACCTTGCCGCCATGGTCGAGTTGCTGACCTATGCTGACTAGCGTGAAAGCTCAATAGCACCGCACTCAAAGGCCAAACCGGGCACTACGTCTTTTGCCAGCCAGGTTGGGCCATCGAGATCCACAAAACGGGCACCAGGCACCAACGGCAACGCCGCCGTAATGGCTCTTGAGGTGCAGAGCATACAGCCAAGCATGATCTCGAAGCCCTGAGCGCGCGCCTGTGCGGCAAGCTGTAATCCTTCGGTCAGCCCACCGGTTTTATCCAGCTTGATATTGACCATCTGATAACGCCCCACCAACCGAGGCAGATCGCCGCTGGTATGGCAGCTCTCGTCGGCGCAAATCGGTAATGGATGGATGAAGTTTTCCAGGGCGCTGTCGTCGCTGGCCGGTAAGGGTTGCTCCAGCATCGCCACGCCTAAATCCGCCAGCAGTTGGCAACGCGATGCCAAACCTTCCGCCTGCCAGGATTCATTGGCATCGACGATCAACGTCATCTGCGGCACCGCCGTGCGGATCGCCACCAGCCTTTCGCTGATCAGATGATCGTCGAGCTTGATTTTCAGCAGCGTCGCGCCCTGTTGTTCCAGCTCTTTAGCGGCAAACGCCATCGCCTCCGGCGAGCCAATGCTGAGCGTTTGCGCCATCACTACTCGTTCCGGCTCGGTAACTCCGCTCAATTGCCACAGATCTTTGCCCGCAAGGCGGCATTCCAAATCCCATAATGCCGAATCGACCGCGTTACGAGCCGCCCCCGCAGGCATCAGGCGTTGCAACTCCTGCCGGGTTACCCCTTGTGCGATGGCCGTGGACACTTCGGCCAGTTGCTCCATCACTGAGGTTTCGCTCTCGCCATAGCGCGGATAAGGGGTGCATTCACCGACACCGCACATCCCCTGCTGTTCAATCTCTACCACCACGACTTTGGCTTCGGTCCGGCTACCGCGTGCGATCACAAAGGCGGTGTGCAATGGCCAGGCTTCAGGGTAAAAACGCATGCTTCTCATAACGGCTCCCGAGCGAAAAAACCACATAAAGTCAGTCCACTATACCTGCAGTTGATAAACTTTATCTATCCAAGGTGCGATTGTTGCCTTAAACTGCTTCGAGATTGTGAACTCGGTGTTAATCGGCTTCACATCTTTGTATAAACATCGTTGAAAGGAACCGAGCAATGACTCAGACCGTACATTTTCAAGGCAACCCTGTCACTGTAGCAGGCAAACTGCCACAGCAGGGCGAGCAGGCAAAAAGCTTTACCCTGGTTGCCAAAGACCTGTCAGACGTTGCCCTGAGCAGCTTCGTGGGTAAACGCAAAGTCCTGAACATCTTCCCAAGCATTGATACCGGCGTCTGTGCCGCATCGGTGCGTAAATTCAACCAGTTGGCGAGTGGCCTGGATAACACCATGGTCCTGTGTATCTCTTCCGACCTGCCGTTCGCCCAGTCACGCTTCTGTGGTGCTGAAGGCCTGAACAACGTGGTTACTCTGTCTACCCTGCGCGGCGGTGATTTCAAGCAGGCGTATGGTGTAGAGATTGCCGAAGGCCCGTTGGCCGGTCTGACCGCACGCGCCGTGGTGGTGCTGGATGGCCAGGACAACGTGCTGTATAGCGAGCTGGTAAACGAAATTACCACCGAGCCAGATTATGATGCCGCGCTTGCCGCGCTGAAATAAGCCTGTAAATACCAAAAAGCCCGGTTTATAAACCGGGCTTTTTTATACCTGAAATAAAGTAGCGCTATTCTTCGCTGTCGTCGGTCAGCTTGCGATTGCTCAGCCCGTATTCCCGCAGCTTATTGGCAATTGCCGTATGCGAGACGCCCAAGCGCTTGGCCAGTTTGCGGGTGCTGGGATAAGTGCGATACAGACGAGTCAGCACCGAGCGTTCAAAACGCTTGCTGATATCATCCAGCGAGCCTTCCATCACTTCATCCCCTAACGCTATCTCCACCTCAAAATCCGGCAGAATGATATCTTGCGGGCGCAGCTCGTAACCGTCCGTTTGGGTCAGAGCACGATAGATGGCGTTCTTCAACTGTCGCACGTTGCCCGGCCAGCCGTACTTGCAGAGGAAGCTACTGAGATCGTTGGCCAGTTTCGGCCTGGCGACCCCTTGTTCATCGGCAAAACGCGCCACAAACAGCTCGGTGAGCGGCATGATATCCTGCGGGCGTTCGCGCAGCGGTGGGATGGTGATGGTCAGCACGTTCAAGCGGTAATAGAGATCTTCACGGAATTCACCGCGCTGCACGAGTTCGGTCAGGTTTTTCTGCGTGGCACAAATCACCCGGACATCCACATGCACCTCATGCTCTTCCCCTACTCGACGGAAAGTACCGTCGTTGAGGAAACGCAACAGTTTGGTTTGCATGCGTGGCGACATCTCGCCAATCTCATCGAGCAGCACTGAGCCACCGTTGGCCTGCTCAAAGAACCCCTTCTTACCTTCCAACGCATTCGGATAAGCGCCCGGCGCATGGCCAAACAGTTCGCTCTCCACCACATCATCAGGCAAGGCGGCACAGTTCAGCGCCAGGAACGGCTGTTTACCACGTGGGCTGCGCAGGTGGCAGGCCCGCGCCAAAATATCTTTCCCCGTGCCGGTATCGCCCACAATCAGCAATGGGGCATCCAGCATGGCCAACTTGCGCGCCTGCTCCAGCACGTGGCGCATCTTCGGGCTGACGGCGACAATATGGTCAAACTCGGTATCATCATTGACCGACAGGTTCTGCAGTTGGCGGCCCATGCGGGCGGTGGATTTGAGCATGACCACGGCGCCCACAGGGGAATTCTGTTGTTGCTCATCTTCCAGATAGATCGGGGTGATATCCATCAGGAAATCCTGGCTGCGGATCACCACCCGCTCGGAATGCGGCTTAGTATCTTCACTCTCCAGCCAGCGGCTGAAGTTGTAGCCGCCAATCAGCTGGCTCGCCGTTTGATTGCGGATCTTGTCTTCGCTGAAGTTGAACAGCGTCTGGGCCGCCGGGTTAGTCAGCTCCACCTTGCCTTTCATATCGATGGAAAACACCGGTTCCGGCATCGACTCCAGCAACGCACGTAACGCACGGTGTTCACGTTCAGAAGGCATAAAGTTAACGGTGCGCACATCGGTCACACCGCTGATGCGCCGGATCTCCGCCATCAGCGCGCGGAAGGTATCAAAATCCAGCTGGGAAAAATTGAGGTAAATACGGCCGATAGGATCTATTTCGATGCCGCGCAGGTCGATACTGCGCGATACCAAAAGATCGAGTAATTCTCGAGTGAGACCGAGACGGTCTTCGCAAAATACTTCCAAACGCATCAGTATTGGCCTTATCTCTGCAGGTGCGGGGATGTCTGGTGATGATGATAACCTCTCCCCCCGGAAGGAAGAAGCGATCTGTCAGCAAAAGTTGACAGAGCTCCAGTTTATCACTGCTATTAGCGGTTTTAAACGCCAGCCAATAACACCATCGGCGTAATTTTAGCTTATTTCTAGAGAGTTATTATATTCTGCATTATTTTGGCAGCGGATTATCACGCGATTACAGGCGGATGTTCTTTCGTCAATCTGTGGTTACAAACTAAAAAAAGCGACCTCACTGGTTACAAATGATAGTAATTCTCGTCTGACTATTTTATAGTTGCGCAGAGTAACTATTAACGGGAAATTGACCATGCTTAGAAAGCATACACTGGCAGCATTCTGCTGCACCACGCTGTTGTTGAGCGCCCCAACCCAGGCGCTGGACCTATCCTACAAGGCGCCGGAACCCAGCATTAAAGACGCCCCCGCCCCCAAGGCGACACCAGGGCCCGCAGAAAAAACTGCCAAGGCACCAATGGTTTGGTCAGAATCAAAAGATGAAACCGGCTTCAGTGCCAATCTTGAATGCGACCATCCCAGCTGCAGCCGCCCACGCGACAAATCGTATTCTAGGCTTAATGGCCCGGTGAAAAAAACCGATCGCCTGCGCCAGTCCGATCCCTACTCCACCAATCAGGATCCTGATTACAGCGTGAACATGGGCTATAAATGGTAATGATGCTTTAAGCGTCCTGATAGAAGACCTGTTCAGCCGCATGATCGTGGGTGTCCAAGTAACCTTGCTTACCCAAAAGAGCAACCCCTCTCGCTCATTGAGAGGGTTGCAGGGAGAGGTCATTAATTGAGCGGCGTCTGGCTGGTTTCCTTGATGTACAGGAAGGCAAACAGCGATAAAACACAGCCAGCAATCACGTAAAACGCCGGAGCCGTAGTATTGCCGGTTAGCTTGATTAGATAGGAAGCCGCCGATAGTGAGAAACCACCAAAGATCCCCACGGCAACGCTATACACCAACGATAACCCGGTGGTTCTTACCCGTCTTGGGAATATTTCCGGCAAAATGGTGATGGAAGGCGAAGCACCGATAATATTGATAATGCTCAGCACAATCATCACCGCAAACAGCATTTCAACACTGGGGTGAGTGCTGAGTAAATAAAAGGCCGGATAAATCAGTACAACAATCGCTATTCTCGCCCACGCAATCAACCGAACTCTGCCGACCTTATCTGACCACATCCCGGCCAGCGGGCCACCAATCAACGTAATCAAACCGGCGACGGCACCAATCAACATGCTATAGCTGGTATCCAGCTTTAATATGCTGATGGCGTAGTTGGGAATATAAAACATGATGATCATATGCGGAATGGTTCCCCCCATCGTCAGCAAAATTCCCGCCAAGGTTTCTTTATAGTAGGTAGTTATCACTTCCAGCAGGGGGATTTTGCTGACGCTTTCGCTGGCCGTTGGTAAGGTGTGAGTGGCGGTTTCTTCCAGCTTAAAGCGAATATACAGCCCCACCGGAACAATCACGATGCCAAACAGAAACGGAATACGCCAACCCCAGGCTTCCACACTCGCCTCTGGCATACAATTGACCAGGATCACCAACGTCATGGCGGCAAATACGTTGCCCGCACCTTGGCTCGCGACCTGCCATCCCCCGTAAAACCCGCGATTATGGGGTTTAGCATACTCCACCAGCAGGGTGGTTGATGCGCCTAACTCACCGCCTGCGGAGAAGCCTTGCATCAGCCTGGCCAGGGTAATAATGATCGGGGCCGCAGTCCCGATGCTCTCATATGACGGGGTGATACCAATCGTCAGGGTACTGAGCCCCATCAGCAGGAACGTCAGCGTCATGGCGGGCTTGCGCCCTTTTTTATCGGCATAATGGCCGATGACCAGCGCCCCCAACGGCCTGGCAAGATAACCCATCCCAAAGATCAGGAAGGTCATCGTCATGCTCACCAAAGGATCTGTCGCGGGGAAATAAGCTTTTGCAATGTAGGTCGCAAAAAATGCGTACAGCACCAAATCAAAAAACTCTAAGCCATTGCCTAACGTGGTAGCCACAATGGCCCTTGCCGGGGACTTTCTTTCCTTGACGCTATCCATGGCCTGTCCTTTTATGTAGGAACGCCACATGCGGCGTCCGTCCAGATAATCGATGTTATGCCAGGATCAAACATGTTCGACCCCGACAAATTCAGCAGCATTAGCAAGTTATTAAAGGCCGAGGTTTATTCCTTCAGGAATTCCTGCGTCAACGCAGACCAATAGGCGATCCCTCTGAGTATAATTTCATCATTAAAATCATAGCCGGGGTTATGTACCATGCAGCTGTTTTCACCCTTGCCGTTACCTAATAGTAAATAACTGCCAGGGCACTGGTTCAGCATAAAGGCAAAGTCTTCGCTGCCCATCAACGGTTCTGGAATATCAATTACCTGCTGCGGATGGCTTTCACCCATTAAATTTTGCGCCACCTGCTTGGCAAAACGGGTCATCTCCGGTTGGTTAACCAACACGGGATAGGTGTGATCATAGTCAATATCGATCCTGGCACCGTATGAGGCCGCCTGGGCCGCCACTAACGTCTTGATGCGCTCTTCCAACAGCTCCCTGACTTGCGGATCCAACGCGCGTACACTGAGTTTTAATACCGCAGAGTCGGCGATGACATTACTGGCCATGCCTGACTGGAATGAACCTACGGTGATCACGCCCGGCTCTTGCGCCCCCAAATTACGCGCGACGATCGTCTGCAATGCCATCACAATGCTAGCTCCGACGACCACGGCATCAACGGTGCCTTTCGGCATCGCTCCATGGCCCCCTTTGCCGTGAATGGTGATGGTGACCGTATCACTGGAAGCCATAAACGCCCCCTCACCAAAGACAAACTGCCCCTGCGGGAAGCCCGGCATGTTGTGCATGGCAAAAACGGCGTCACAGGGGAAGCGTTTAAACAGGCCATCGTCGATCATCTTCTGGGCACCTGCCAACCCCTCTTCTGCAGGTTGAAAAATGAGATGCAAGGTGCCATCGAAACAGGCGTGATCGGCCAGATAATGTGCCGCACCAAGCAACATCGCGGTGTGGCCGTCATGCCCACAGGCATGCATGATGCCTTCGTGCTGACTGCTGTAAGGGAGTTGCGTATTTTCCAGGATCGGCAAGGCATCCATATCTGCCCGAATACCTAACGTGCGGGGGCTGTTACCTCTTTTCAGCGTCCCAACCAGGCCGGTGATACCGAGCCCACGTGTCACCTGATACCCCCACGCCTCAAGCTTTCCCGCCACCAGATCGGCGGTTTGTCGTTCCTCAAATCCCAGTTCAGGGTATTGATGAATATGTCGACGGAGGGTTTGGCTTTCATCGGCATAGGGTTGGAAGGTCTCTAAATTCGGCTCACGGTGCGGCATGTTCATTACCTCCTGTCCTTGGGATTGATGTCTTGGTGCTGAAGCAGCAAGTGAATACGGCGGGATTACCCGCTGGCGTAGTCAGATATTCAGATTAATTGTTAGTCAAATATACCGTCTTCTTTGCCGCGGTCCGTGGGATTTTTCGTGACCAAGACCGCAAAACAAACACTTGATTAACTTATCATTAACAATTAATGGGTATTGCAGCGGTGTACAAAAAGAAGGGAGTTTTGGACGGTGCGGCCACCAGGCTGCGTCTGATTGACGCAGCCTGGTGGAGTCAGACCTTGCTTTGACCTTTTTTCATGGTGTCTTTCAGTTGGTTAATCAATTGACCACGGAAATCACCCAGTTTTGGCTTATCGCCTTCTAACCAGGGTAACGGGCGGCACAGTTCCATCGCCTTGATGCCCAATCGCGCCGTCAACAGACCTGCCCCAATCCCCTGCGCTGCCCGCGCAGACAACCGCGCCGCAATATCCTGCGACATCCAGTCCATGCCCACTTCCCGCACCAGTTCAGAAGCACCAGCAAAGGCGATATTCAGCAACACCAGACGGAACAGACGAATACGGCTGAAATAGCCCAGTTCGATGCCATACAGGGCCGCAATGCGGTTAATCAGGCGGATATTGCGCCAGGCGATAAAGGCCATGTCCACCAAGGCCAAAGGGCTGACGGCGATCATCAGCGTCGACTCTGCCGCCGAACGGCTGATTTCGCGCCGCGCCTGATTATCTAACACCGGCTGCACCAGCTTGGCATACAGCGCAACCACTTCGCGGTCGTTCTGGGTTTCATGTAATGAAGCCTGCCAGCGTTGCAATGCGGGGTGCCCTTGATCCAACCCGGCCTGACGCGCCAGCTTTTCACAAAACTCGCGCCCTCTCCCCAGGCCGTGACTGTGCAGCAGTTCCCGAGCTTCGTCACGCTCTTCTGCCCGTTGGCGTAGGCGGTATAGCCTGCGCCATTCCCCGACCACCGAACCGATACCGGCGAAGACGATCAACCCACCGGCGATCCCACCACCCAGCGCAATCCAATCCTGCTGCACCCAGGAGGTATGCACCCACTGGACACCTTGAGCCACCACGCTGACGCCAAACAGCATCAGCCCGGCGTTAACCATTTTACGCCACAAGCTGCGCTTGGGTTTCAACGCTGCGTTAACGATACCTTCCGCGCGCCCTTCCTCTTCTTCCTGCTCCATCTCTGGCGCTGCCGGATAGAATTTCTCGGCTTGCTGTTCGTCAAATTCCAAGCCTGCGCGCAACACCGGTTCCTGTGGCGGCTGCAACGGCTCGGCAAAATCGATACGCGGTTTTAACGGCTCGCTCATCGTAATTTATCTCCCAATAAAAACTCCATCACCGCGTCCAGACGGATATGCGGCAGCGGGCTGTCAACGCTCATCATACGTGGGCGGAACTGGTCAAAATGGAACCCTTGTTGCTGCCAGAACGCCGGGCCAGGCAGGCGCGCAGGCACTTCGCCGGGGAAGACCGTCAGCGGTGCACCATCGTCCAGGCGGTGGCCTTTCAATGCCGGGATCGGCTGCCCATGATGATCGACAATGCCGCTTTCGGTCGCCTGTACCGAAGCCAGGCCGACGCAGTCCATGCTGATGCCTTCAAACGCGGCATTCTGCCAGGCCTCCTGCACCAGTTGCTGTAACAGCGAAACCAGATTGGCGTGCTGATCGGCGGTGATATGATCCGCCTTGGTGGCCGCAAACATCAGTTTGTCGATGGTCGGCGAAAACAGGCGGCGGAACAGCGTACGCTTGCCGTAGTGGAAACTTTGCATCAACTGAGTCAGCGCCAAACGCATATCATTAAACGCCTGCGGCCCGCTGTTGAGCGGTTGCAGGCAATCCACCAGCACGATCTGGCGATCGAAACGAACAAAGTGCTCTTTATAAAACGCCTTGACGATCGACTGACAGTAATAGTTAAAGCGGGCGCGCAGCATACCCGCATTAGTATGTTTGTCCGCCTGTGCCAGGCGCGATTCCCCTGCCGCATCGACGTTCGGCCACGGGAAGAACTGCAGCGCAGGCGCTCCGGCCATATCGCCAGGCAGCACAAAGCGCCCAGGTTGGATAAAGTGCAGCCCTTCAGCCTTACAGCGCAGCAGGTAGTCGGTATAAGCCTGGGCGATTGCCGCCAGCTTGTTTTCATCCGCCGGGACCAACGGATCGAGATCTTTGCACAAGGCCAGCCAAGGCTCGGCCCAGCGCGCGCGGTCGCCCTGCAACAACCCAGCCATCTGACGTGACCAGGCCAGGTAGTCCTGTTCCAGCATCGGCAAATCCAGCAGCCATTCGCCCGGATAGTCGACGATCTCCAGATACAGCGTGGAGGTTTCTTTAAAATGGCGCAGTAGTGAATCATTGGAGCGATAGCGCAGCGCCAGGCGGATTTCGCTGACGCCACGGGTTGGCGTTGGCCAACTTGGCGGATTGCCATACAGCTGCGCCAGGCCTTCATCGTAGGTGAAACGTTGGATACCGAGGTCGCGTTGAGGAATGCGTTTCACCCCCAACAGCCTTTCTTCCCGCACAGGGGAAAACAGCGGCATACGTGCGCCGCTGTGAACATGGAGTAATTGATTGACCAATCCGGTGATAAACGCCGTCTTACCACTGCGGCTCAAGCCGGTGACTGCCAGCCGCAGATGACGATCCATCCCGCGATTGACCAGCGAAGTTAACTCATTTTGCAGTCGTTTCATTGTTCTCCTTGGCATAGCGCCCGAACGCCTTGTTCAGCCCTTTGCGAACCAGCGGTTCCAGCAACAGGGCCAACACGTAACGCAGCGGTTTGCGGCTGACGGTTTTCAGCAACCACGCGGTTGCCCCCGCCGGGCCATAACTCATTAGCGCTATGATGATGACTTTCGACAAGGTCTTCAACAATGCACCTACTCCCCATTTTGGTGAAGCAGTTTTTGGGGCATTAATCGCATAGGTTTTGCTCATGGTTGCGGCCCTCTGGCAAATGTTGGGGAAAAAGTCGGTGCAATGCCTGACCTGCGGCATACGCAGGCCCGTGCATCGTTAAGAGAGGTTACAGTTGGCGAAAACGGCTCTGCACGCCAAAGGTGTCAGACGTGACGTAGCGCTCGACCTTGCGCAACTGCTGCTCCCCGCTGCTCAATTCGTATTCCAGCTTATCGAGCAACTGGCGCGGTGTGGCCTGATGTTCATCCTGATAACGGCTGGCTGGAGCCTCCTCAAGCACGAAGACCAAGGCGATATAGGCGACTACCGTAATGAAGAACAGCCCGAAGAACAGCGACAGCACGGCAATCACCCGGATCAAACGCACGGGCACGTCAAAATAGTGGGCAAGGCCAGCGCAAACGCCCTTCAGCATGCCTTCTTCAGGCACACGGTACAGTTTTTTACTGCCTAACGTGTTGCCCTTGTATGAACCGCTGTCGTCGTTGTAGTAAGAACGATCGTGACGATCGCCAAACTTTCCTCTGTCCTGGTCTCTACGCATTACGACTGCCTCCAATTCGGGTGTTCCGCATCAAGAATGTCTTCCAACGCCTGAATACGATCGCGCATGCGTGAGGCCTGCTCCGCCAGCTGCGTCAGACGTTGCATCTCCTGATGACTCAGTTGAACGCCGCTCTGTTGCCGGTTGCTGTAATGCAACCAAAGCCAAATCGGTGCGACAAACAACACAAAGATTGTCAACGGGATGGCAAGTAATAGAGCACTCATCTCAATTCCTTCTTATTGGCCGTAGTGTGGCGGCCACGCTGGGTGGCCGCTTAAGCATTATTCCGGGCGGTTCATCTTGGCTTTCATTGCCGCCAGTTGCTCACTGATAGCATCGTCCGCCTGCAGTTCGGCAAACTCCTGATGCAGGCTTTTCTTTTTGCCAATGCTGACGCTTTCCGCTTCGGCTTCCATATGGTCGATACGGCGCTCAAACTGTTCAAAACGCGCCATCGCCTCATCCAGTTTACCGCTGTCCAGTTGGCGACGTACATCCCGTGAAGAAGAAGCCGCCTGATGGCGCAGCGTTAATGCCTGCTGACGCGCACGCGTTTCGGTCAGCTTGTTTTCCAGCTCGCCAATTTCACTCTTCATGCGGGCCAGCGTCTCTTCTACGGTAGCCACTTCCTGGCTCAGTGTAGCAAGCAGATCGGCCACTTTCTGTTTTTCGATCAGCGCCGCACGGGCCAGATCTTCTTTATCTTTACGCAGCGCCAGTTCGGCTTTGTCCTGCCAGTCATTGATCTGGTTTTCACCCTGCTCAATGCGGCGCAGCAGCTGTTTTTTCTCCGCCAGGGCACGCGCTGAGGTGGAGCGCACTTCAACCAGCGTGTCTTCCATTTCCTGGATCATCAAACGCACCAGCTTTTGCGGGTCTTCTGCTTTATCGAGCAGAGTATTGATGTTGGCGTTCACGATGTCGGCAAAACGAGAAAAGATACCCATAATTTACTTCCTCTTGGTTCTGAAGGCGTCTGAAGCGCCGAGTTAAGTTATACAACTTGCCCTAAGAGTTAATCAAGAAGCGTGCCAACTTTTATTTCATTGAAATACAAAGATTATTTGTTTTTGACTCTCGCCACGCTTGCTGTAGAGTGAGTGTTTTCACCAAACATTGGCGAATTTCATCATGAGCGAACCGTTAGAGAACCTGTTGGGCGAGGCCAACGCCTTTGTGGAGGTGCTGGAGCAAGTTTCACAGTTGGCCAAGCTCAACAAACCGGTGCTGGTGATCGGTGAGCGCGGCACCGGTAAGGAGCTGATCGCCCACCGATTGCACTATCTGTCCAACCGTTGGCAAGGACCGTTTATCTCCCTCAACTGTGCGGCGCTGAATGAAAACCTGCTGGATTCGGAGCTGTTTGGCCATGAGGCTGGCGCGTTTACCGGCGCACAAAAACGCCATCTTGGCCGCTTTGAACGTGCCGATGGCGGCACCCTGTTTCTGGATGAATTGGCAACCGCGCCAATGCTGGTGCAAGAAAAGCTGTTGCGGGTGATTGAATACGGCCATCTGGAGCGCGTGGGTGGCAGCCAACCGCTGCGGGTGGATGTTCGGCTAGTGTGCGCCACCAATGACGATTTGCCCGCGCTGGCCGCCGCCGGTAAATTCCGTGCCGATCTGCTGGACCGCCTGGCGTTCGACGTGGTGCAACTGCCGCCGCTGCGCCAACGCCAGCAAGACATCATGCTGTTGGCCGAGCATTTCGCCATTCAGATGTGCCGCGAGCTGTCACTGCCGTTGTTCCCCGGCTTTAGTGAACATGCGCGGGCGACGCTGCTCGGCTACTCCTGGCCGGGTAACGTGCGTGAGCTGAAAAACGTGGTTGAGCGCTCCGTTTACCGCCATGGTTCAGGCCAGGATGAACTGGATGAGATCATCATTAACCCCTTTGCCAAGCGTTCAGCGCCGCTTGATGATGAGGCAACCGCGCCGACCAGTGAGTTACCTGCATTGCCGCTGGATTTTAAAAGCTGGCAGCATCAACAAGAGAAAACCCTGCTGGAAATGGCATTGAAACAGGGCCGTTTCAATCAGCGCAAAGCCGCCGATTTACTGGGGCTGACCTATCATCAGCTCCGCGGCATGTTGAAAAAGCATGCGCTGCTGCAAGGTAGCGACCCTGAGGGAAGTTAAACCGACTGGGCGATCAATTCGCGTAACCATTGATGGGCGGGATCGCGATGCGAACGCTCATCCCATAGCATTGCCAGCTCATAGCCTGGGATCTCCACTGGTGGCTCGGCAATCTGTACTTCAGGGCTGTCGCGTACCAGGCGTTCGGGCAGCATCGCCACCAGATCCGTCTTGGCGATCACCGATTTCACAAACAGAAAATGCGGGACGGAAAGCACCACCCGGCGCGAAAGCCCAACCTGATCCAGCGTGTGATCGGTGATGCCGCTAAATCCCCCGCCGTTTGGCGAAACCACTACGTGCTCCAGTTGGCTAAATTGCGCCAGCGTGGGGCGAGCCATCAACGCAGGATGACCGAAGCGGCCCACCAACACATACTTCTCCTTGAATAACACGCGTTGACGCATCCCCGCCGGTGCACTGTCCGGAGTGTGAAAGGCCAGATCGATCTCCCCCAACTCCGCCTGCCGGGCAATCCTGGTCGGTGCCAGTTCCAACACCGCCAATCGGCTGTTGGGGGCAGCCTGACGAAGCCGTGCCAATGTGGGTAACAGCACCGTGGATTCGCCATAATCGGATGCGGCAACGCGCCAGGTGATATTCGCGCTGGCCGCCTCAAAAGGACTGATGGGTGAAACGGTGTGTTCGAGCACTTCCAACGCTTGCCGCAAAGGTTCACGTAATGCCTCCGCTCTGGCCGTTGGCCGCATTCCTCTTGGGCCAGGTAGCAGCAGCGGATCGTCGAAAAACGCTCTCAGTTTGGCCAGATGAGCACTTACCGAAGGTTGCGACAGCGACAACCGCTGCGCCGCGCGCGTAACATTCAATTCCATCAGCAACACATCCAACGTCACCAATAGATTGAGATCCAGTCTGCCGAAATTACTCATGCAAATACCTGTCATCATCTAAATCAATTTTAACTATACCTGGCGCTAACCTACTCTGTTGCTCTCTTTACAGCAATGGAACTTAATGATGAATATTCTGCTGGTCTACGCTCACCCGGAAGCTCAATCGCTTAATGGCTCACTAAAAAACTTTGCGGTCAAACATCTGCAGGACGCTGGGCATCAGATACAGGTTTCCGATCTGTACGCCATGAAATGGAAAGCTTCTTTGGATGGTGAAGACCGTACGGATCGGGATAGCGCTGCCCGGTTTAATCCGGCGATGGATTCCCGGATCGCTCTGGAGCAAGGAACGCAAAGCGCAGATATTGCGCTAGAACAGGAGAAGTTACTCTGGGCGGATACCGTGATCCTCCAGTTTCCGCTGTGGTGGTTCTCCATGCCAGCCATCCTCAAGGGTTGGGTAGAACGCGTGTATGCCTATGGCTTCGCGTACGGCGTTGGCGAGCATTCCGATACGCATTGGGGAGATCGTTATGGCGAAGGTACGCTGGCAGGGAAACGGGCTATGCTGCTGGTCACTGCGGGCGGTTGGGAGTCTCATTACAGCCCACGCGGTATCAACGGCCCGATAGCGGATATTCTGTTCCCGATTCACCATGGCATTCTGTATTACCCCGGCTTTGACGTGCTGCCACCGTTTGTGGCGTACCGTACCGATCGCTTCGACGAGGCGAAATTTCCTGAGCTTTGTGCGGCACTGGGGGAACGACTGGATACGCTGGCAAGCACCGAGCCTTTGCCATTCCGTAAGCAAAACTTTGGCGATTATGCGATCCCACAGTTAACGCTGCGAGAAGACATTGCCCCTGGCCGCGCCGGTTTTGCCGTTCACCTGAAATAGAGGCAAAAAAAAAGCCAGCACCCGAGCTGGCTAAGTAAACACTGGAAGCAATGTGAGCAATGTCGTGCCTTCCACAAAGGGCCACAAGGTGTGGCCTTCCGTGAACTGCCAAATGATGATAATAGTTCTCAGTATCATCTGTAAAGCACTTTGTTGAGAATTTTTCTCATTACCACACTAAGCTTGGGTCATTATCCACCAGCACGGATTTCGGACGGAGGCCGACACGCCAGAAAACAGCGGCAAGCTTAACCAAACCGCCGAAATTTCAGCCATTTTGCTCAAGGAATTGGGCTGTTGGTCAGAGTGCGATACACTAACGTTATTGCTTAATAACCCATGAAGCGTCTATGCGTGGTTTACCTCTTTGGATAATGTCGCTCGGCTGCCTGGCAACGTCTGCCCTGGCCGCGACACCGGCTGTGCCCAGCGCAGCACCACCGCCAGCAGACATCCGCCAGAGCGGCTTTGTCTATTGCGTCAGCGGCATTCTGAACACTTTCAATCCGCAGATGGCCAGCAGCGGTCTGACGGTCGATACTCTGGCCGCCCAGCTTTACGATCGGCTGCTGGACGTCGACCCTTACACTTACCGCCTGATCCCAGAGCTGGCGGAAAGTTGGGAAGTGCTGGACAACGGCGCTACCTACCGCTTCCACCTGCGCCGGGATGTGCCTTTCCAGACCACCGCCTGGTTCCAGCCCACCCGCAAAATGAACGCCGACGATGTGGTATTCAGTTTTCAGCGGGTGTTTGATCAGAAGCATCCGTTCCACAATGTCAACGGCGGTGAATACCCGTACTTCGACAGTTTGCAGTTTGCCGACTCTGTGCAAAGCGTGAAAAAGCTGGACCCATACACCGTCGAGTTCCGCTTGCAGGCGCCGGATGCGTCCTTCCTGTGGCATCTGGCGACCCATTATGCACCGGTGCTATCGGCAGAATATGCCGACAACCTGACGCTGGATGGCACCCAGGAAATGATCGATCGTGAACCGGTCGGCACCGGCCCATTCTTGTTGAACGAATACCGTTCCGGGCAATATATTCGTCTGGCACGTAATGACGTTTACTGGAAAGGGAAACCGCGCATGCCGCAGGTGGTGATCGACATGGGGGCCGGGGGTACGGGCCGCCTGTCTAAATTGCTGACCGGCGAGTGCGATGTGCTGGCCTACCCCGCCGCCAGCCAGCTTTCGATCCTGCGCGACGATCCGCGTTTACGCCTGACGCTGCGCCCTGGGATGAATATCGCCTATCTGGCCTTCAACACCCGCAAGCCGCCGCTGGATGACCTGAAGGTGCGCCAGGCCATTGCGTTGGCCATTAATAACCAGCGCCTGATGCAATCGATCTATTACGGCACGGCAGAGACCGCCGCCTCGATCCTGCCACGCGCCTCCTGGGCCTATGATAATGATGCCCACGTCACCGAATACGATCCGGCCAAGGCACGAGAAATGCTGCGTGAAGCCGGTGTGGGGCCATTGGATCTGAAGCTCTGGGTGCCAACCGCATCGCAATCCTATAACCCCAGCCCGTTGAAAACGGCGGAACTGCTACAGGCGGATTTGGCTCAGGTCGGCATTAATGTCACCATCGTGCCGGTAGAAGGCCGCTTCCAGGAAGCCCGGCTGATGGAAATGAACCACGATCTGACGCTCACCGGCTGGTCAACCGACAGTAACGATCCGGACAGCTTCTTCCGTCCGCTGCTGAGCTGTGCGGCAATCCGTTCGCAAACCAACTATGCTCACTGGTGTGATCCCGCTTTTGATGAACAGTTGCAGGATGCCCTGTTGTCACAGCAGTTATCACAGCGTATCGAGCATTATCAGCAGGCGCAGAAGATCCTCGAACAGCAGTTGCCGGTATTGCCGCTGGCCTCCTCTTTGCGTTTGCAGGCCTACCGTTATGATATTAAAGGACTGGTGTTGAGCCCGTTCGGCAACTCATCATTTGCCGGGGTATACCGTGAACCGGCGGAGGCCGCGAAAAAGTGATTATCTTTACCTTACGCCGCATCCTGCTGCTGCTGATCACGCTGTTCTTCCTGACGCTGGTCAGCTTCAGCCTGAGCTACTTTACCCCGCGCGCGCCGCTAAACGGTGCCGCCTTGCTGGATGCTTACCAGTTCTATTTCGTTAGCCTGCTGCACTGGGACTTTGGCGTTTCCAGCATCAATGGCCAGGCGATCAGCGAACAGCTGCGCGAAGTGTTCCCGGCCACTATGGAACTGTGCATTTTAGCCTTTACGCTGGCCCTGTTTATCGGCATTCCGCTGGGCATTATTGCCGGTGTGATGCGCGGCAAATGGCAAGATACCGCCATCAGTACCTTTGCCCTGCTGGGCTTTTCCATTCCGGTGTTCTGGCTGGCACTGCTACTGATGCTCTATTTTTCACTGCATCTTGGCTGGCTGCCGGTGTCGGGCCGTTTCGATCTGCTGTATCAGGTCAAGCAGGTCACCGGTCTGGCGCTGGTTGACGCCTGGCTGTCTGACTCGCCTTATCGCAATGAGATGATTGCCAGTGCACTGCGCCATATGGTGCTGCCGATTGCCGCTCTGGCGGTGGCCCCAATCACCGAGGTGATCCGCTTGATGCGCATCAGCACCGACGATGTCCTCAGCCAAAACTACATCAAGGCTGCCGCAACCCGTGGCCTGTCGCGCTTTACCATTATCCGCCGTCACGTGTTGCACAACGCGTTACCGCCGATCATCCCAAAACTCGGTCTGCAATTTTCGACCATGCTCACGCTGGCCATGATCACCGAGGTGGTGTTCAGTTGGCCAGGGCTGGGGCGCTGGCTGATTAACGCCATCCGCCAACAGGACTACGCGGCCATCTCCGCAGGCGTGATGGTGATCGGCACGCTGGTGATCACCATTAACGTGCTGGCCGACATTCTGGGCGCGGCAACCAACCCGCTGAAACATAAGGAATGGTATGCCCTTCGATAACGTATACCGCGAAAAGAAAATGCCTAGCCCGCTGCTCTATACCTGGCGGATTTTCTACGGCGATACTTTGGCGATGATTGGTTTTTATGGGGTGCTCGGCCTGCTGTTTCTCTCCCTGTTCGGCAGCCTGCTGGCACCTTATGCCCTCGATCAGCAGTTCCTGGGATATCAGTTGCTACCGCCGTCCTGGTCACGCTACGGTAATGTGTCGTTCTTCCTGGGCACCGACGATCTGGGCCGCGATATCCTCAGCCGCTTGCTGACCGGCGCCGCCGCCACCTATGGTTCGGCACTGATTGTGACCATTGCCGCCGCCGTCTGTGGCGTGATCTTGGGCGTGTTTGCGGGGGTCACCCGTGGCCTGCTGTCTGCGATGCTCAACCATATTCTCGATACCCTGCTCTCCATCCCTTCACTGCTGCTGGCGATTATCGTGGTGGCCTTCCTCGGGCCGAAGCTGGAGCACGCCATGCTTGCCGTCTGGCTGGCGCTGTTGCCACGGATGGTGCGTACCATCTACAGCGCAGTGCACGATGAGCTGGAAAAAGAGTACGTGGTCGCAGCCCGTCTGGATGGCGCTTCGACGATGCAGATCCTGTGGTACGCCGTGGTGCCAAACATTGCCGCCGTACTGATCACCGAATTCACCCGCGCGTTGTCGATGGCCATTCTCGATATCGCGGCGTTGGGCTTCCTCGATCTGGGGGCGCAGTTGCCTTCCCCGGAATGGGGAGCCATGTTAGGCGACTCGTTGGAATTGGTCTATGTGGCACCTTGGACCGTGATGCTGCCCGGTGCCGCTATTCTGATCAGCGTATTGCTGGTTAACCTGTTGGGCGACGGAATACGCCGCGCGATCAATGCGGGAGTGGAATAATGCCGTTACTCGATATCCGCAATCTGACGATTGAATTTATGACCGCCGAAGGGCCGGTGAAGGCCGTCGATCGCGTCAGCATGACGCTGACCGAAGGTGAAGTGCGCGGCCTGGTAGGCGAATCCGGCTCAGGAAAAAGCCTGATAGCCAAAGCCATCTGCGGCGTGACCAAAGATAACTGGCGTGTTACCGCCGACCGCTTCCGCTTTGACGACATCGACCTGTTGCAGCTCAGCCCGCGCGAACGGCGTAAACTGGTGGGCCACAACGTTTCGATGATCTTCCAGGAGCCGCAATCCTGTCTTGACCCTTCCGAAAGTATTGGCCGCCAGTTGGCCCAGGCCATTCCCGGCTGGACTTACAAGGGCCGTTGGTGGCAGCGCTTTAACTGGCGCAAACGGCGGGCGATCGAGCTGTTGCACCGCGTCGGTATCAAGGATCACCTCGATATCATGGGCAGCTTCCCTTACGAACTCACCGAAGGGGAATGCCAGAAAGTGATGATCGCCATTGCGTTGGCCAATCAGCCAAGATTGCTGATTGCCGATGAGCCAACCAACGCCATGGAACCCACCACGCAGGCGCAGATCTTCCGCCTGCTGGCGCGTCTGAACCAAAACAATAACACCACCATCCTGCTGATCAGCCACGATTTGCAGATGATGAGCAAATGGGCCGACAGGGTTAACGTGCTGTACTGCGGTCAGACGGTGGAGAGTGCGCAATGTGAAGATCTGCTTGCCGCCCCTCACCATCCTTATACCCAGGCGCTGATCCGCGCCATGCCGGACTTTGGCCGTTCACTGCCGCATAAGAGCCGCCTGAATACGCTGCCGGGAGCGATCCCCTCATTGGAGCATCTGCCGATCGGTTGCCGCCTGGGGCCACGCTGCCCGTATGCGCAAAAGCAATGTATTGAAACCCCTCGCCTGCGCCCGGTGAAGAATCACCTGTTCGCCTGCCACTTCCCGCTGAACATGGAGGAGCAATAACATGGAAACGCTGTTGGAAGTGCGCAACCTGACCAAAACCTACCGCTATCGCACCGGGCTGTTCCGCCGCCAGCATGTGGAAGCGGTCAAGTCAGTCAGTTTTACCCTGCGTGAAGGCCAGACGCTGGCGATCATCGGTGAGAACGGCTCGGGTAAATCGACCTTGGCGAAGATGCTTTCCGGCATGGTGGAACCCTCTTCGGGTGAAGTGCTGATCGACGACCATGCGCTGGCCTATGGCGATTATCGCTACCGCAGCCAGCGCATTCGTATGATTTTCCAGGATCCGAGCACTTCGCTCAACCCACGCCAGCGCATCGGTCAGTTGCTTGATGCACCGCTACGTTTGAACACCGACCTGGAAGCCGCAGAGCGCGAGGTGCGCATCAACCAGACCCTGCGCCAGGTGGGGATGCTGCCGGACCATGCTTATTATTATCCGCACATGCTCGCCTCCGGGCAGAAACAGCGCGTGGCGCTGGCGCGGGCGTTGATCCTGCAACCCAAGGTGATTGTTGCCGACGAGGCGCTGGCTTCGCTGGATATGTCGATGCGTTCGCAGATCATCAACCTGATGCTGGAGCTCCAGGAAAAGCACGGTATCGCCTATATTTATGTGACGCAGCATCTGGGGATGATGAAGCATATCAGCGACCAGGTGATGGTGATGCATGAAGGGGAAATCGTGGAGCGTGGCAGCACCGCCGAAGTGCTGGCCGCACCGCTGCACGACCTCACCAAGCGGCTGATTGCCAGCCACTTTGGCGAAGCGCTCACTGCCGATGCCTGGCGACGTGACGGCGGCAGGTTTTAATTCCGCTAACACTCGATATCTTACTGTGCCGCAATTAGTTGCCAAAATCCGTGATAATTACCCATAACTGGCGCTAATCTAGCGCCATTACAACCATGGCACGGCGTAGTTATGCCGTGCCATGGTGCAAATCTTGAGCAAGGTTACATCATCTCAGTAAACGTTCAATTACCAGCCATGTTGTATGCTGCGGTAGTTGGAGCCTTGGGGATGCCATCTTGCTACTCATCGATCCGACCGCTAACTATTTTATTCCTTTACGTTATTAATTAGCACTTAACATTATTTTATCTCGCCAAACGAATCGGTGAGGATATCCGCTACGTTGAGCCATGCAAACAACAGGATATCGCGCTGATGAACAATGCTCGCCACCAACGCCTCTCACAACTGATGCTCATCTTCGCCGCCGGCTTCGCTATTTATGGTCATGGTCTATGCAGCCATGACTGACGCCTGCTCCGTGGTTTTTTACCCTGCCACCGTTGCCAACCGCAGCGGTGGCTTGTTGTATTGAAGAAGGATTTTATCCGATGGACCATCGCCTAACCCCTTTCCAGTGGTACCACGAAACCCAGCGTAGTTCAGGCGACAGTTCGCCACTCGAGCCTGCCGCCGCAAGCTTGCGGGAGCGTTTTTTGTTAGGCCTGGGTACGTTTACCGACGAGGGATTGAACGCCGCCCTCAGCCATCGCATTGACGTTTTTACTGCGTCTTCGGCCTGCTATTCAGTGCTGTTCCCCGAGCAAGTTATCGCTTCGCGAGAAGTGACATTGTCACCTTACGATCGTCTGTCGACGGCCCTGACGGTGGCGCAGGTCACCGGCGTACAATCGCTTTGTAGCCATTACGCCGCTCGCCTCGCCCCTCTGGACAGCCCGGATGCTACGCGGGAAAGCAATGTCCGCCTGGCACAAATCACCCAATACGCCCGCCAACTCGCCAGCCAGCCGACCCTGATTTGCTCCAAGGCTATACAACAGCTCGGCGAAGTTGGCCTGAGCACGCAAGATACTGTGACCTTTTCGCAAATCATCGGTTTCATTAGCTATCAAGCACGGGTGGTCGCCGGTATTGCAGCACTTGCAGGCAGACCCGCCGTGGTGTTACCCGGTTTTCCCCAAATCGAAGATGCCGCTCCGGCAGGATTTTCCTGTACGGAACGGTCATGGCAAGCTCGCCTGCCGGAGATCGTTGTCGAGCAGGCCCAGGCTCGGCAGCTCGACATTCTGGACCAAAGCCACCCGGACGCCCGCAGCGAGTCTTATTACCTGCTGTTGGCTCACGACGCGCCTGCCCTACATGAGCGCAATGCGGTATTTAACAGTATTAATCACCCAGTTAACGGACTATCTGCACGCCTGAAGGCTTTGGTTGCTCTGGTGACATCACGCATTAATGGCAGCCATTACTGTGCCGGCACGCTAGCCCATAACATTGCCGATCGGGAGTTGGCACTGGCATTAGTGGCTGGGATTGATAACGCGCTTGAGGTGGCCGACGATCCGGTGACCGCTGCCGTGATCGGCGTGACAGCCGATCTGACGCGAACACCTGAGAAATTCACGGCACAAAACGTGCAGCCGTTGCTTAACAGCGGATTGGATCGGTCGCAGGCATTGGACGTAATTTTAACCGGCGCGCTGTACGCCTGGGAAAACCGGCTGCGTTACAGTCTTGGCGATGCAGTAGAAGTCGAGCTAGCGCAATAACCACGCCTGAGCCGCATCAAAAAAGTGCTGTGCCAGCGGCGTGGCCCTTGCTGGCTCGGCGATCACCAAGGCGGCATGACGTGACATCGGCGCAATGGCAACGCTGCGCCGTTGCAGCTGCGGCACCATTTCCATCTGCAAATTTCCGCTGGGGAATAACCCGCATCCCAAACCGACAAAAATCCCCTGTAGCAGTTGGAAGATCGAGGTGGTTTCCATCCGGGTATGCAACGTTAAGCCCTCATCACGAAACTGCTGATCCAGGTAACGACGGAAGTAACGCGTCGGTTCAGCCAGACATAATGGCAGCTCGGCCACGGTTGCCAGCGTTAGTGGACTTTCCCCCACCAGCTCGGGGAAATGCTGCGGATGAAACACCAGGTCAATGCCGCTGTCGGCCAAAGATTGGGACTGGAAATGCAGTTCCTTGAGCGTTGGTAGCTCAAAGAAACCGATGCCGATATCCACCGTGTGCGCAGTCAGCGCTTCCAACAGTTGATCGGCGCTCAATACCGCTACGCGATAGTCCAACTGCGGGTAACGCTCGCTGACCGCCTTTAACATCTGCGCTAGCGAAATGCTGCACTGCGGCACGGTGCCGATGCGCAACGTGCCGTTCAACCCGTGTTTCAGCGACTCTACTTCCAGCTTCAGCCCCTGATAAACGGAAACAATTTCCCGCGCCCAAGCCAAGACCCGCTCACCTTCGGCGGTGAAGCCCTCAAAGTTGTTGCCACGGTTGATCAACGAGACACCCAGCTCTTTTTCCAGATTTTTCAGCCGCATGGATAAGGTCGGCTGGCTGACAAAGCTGGCCTCTGCGGCGCGGCCGAAGTGGCGTTCCCGCTCAAGATTACACAGGTAGATCAGTTGCTTAATATCCATGTATTGGCTCGGAAAATGGTTTCTGCACGAAGTATATCATTTGCTATGGCCTTGCTGGCAGTTGCGATAAGTGTCGTCTATCCCATCATTGCTCTATTCGATTAGACGCCAAGCCCTCACGCCCCTAGACTTGCCACATAAATACTCAAAATGCTTAAAAAGGCATTCACCTTTTAGCTACATTAATCACCTGCGAAGAAAATCATGAAATTTAAACCGTCAATCAAGCCTTATCGCGGCGCGGCGGGCGGCTGGGGCTCATTGGAAGCCACCACCCGCTATGTGTTCGACAGCAAACAGGCGCTAAAAAATCTGCGCAACCTGATGCGCGTTAACAAAGCGCGCGGTTTTGACTGCCCCGGCTGTGCCTGGGGCGATGACAACCACAGCACCTTCAGCTTCTGCGAGAACGGGGCCAAGGCGGTCAGTTGGGAGGCGACCCGCAATGCGGTGGAACCGGCATTCTTTGCGGCCCACAGCGTCAGCACCCTGCGCGAGCAAAGCGACTACTTCCTGGAGTATCAAGGCCGGTTGACGCACCCAATGCGCTACGACGCCAAGACCGATCGCTATCAGCCCATCACCTGGCCGGATGCCTTCAAACTTATCGCCAGCCATATCCAGGCAATGGATAATCCCAACCAGATTGAGCTGTACACCTCAGGCCGCGCCAGCAATGAAGCCTCCTACCTTTATCAGCTGTTTGGCCGGATGCTGGGCACCAGCAACTTCCCAGACTGTTCCAATATGTGCCACGAAGCCAGTGGCGTAGGCCTCAAGCAGAGCATTGGCGTCGGCAAAGGCACCATCCGTATGGATGACTTCGAGCAAGCCGACGCGATTTTTGTCTTTGGCCAAAACCCCGGCACCAACCATCCCCGCATGCTGCACAGCCTGAAACACGCAGCCAGCCGGGGGGCACGCATCGTCAGTTTCAATACCCTGCGCGAACGCGGGCTGGAAAGGTTTGCCGACCCGCAAAACCCGATCCAGATGCTGACGCCCATATCCTCCCCCATCAGTTCGGCCTACTTCCAGCCCAACCTGGGTGGCGATATGGCGGCAGTGCGCGGCATGGTGAAAGCACTGTTGGAAACCCATCGCCAGCGGATTGCCGCCAATAAACCAGGGCTGTTCGACCAGCCGTTTATCGATCGGCATTGCGTGGGCATCGAAGATTATCTGGCTCAGGTGGATGCCACCTCATGGCAACAGATCACCACGCAATCCGGGTTGAGCGAAACCCAGCTACGTCATGCGGCGGCGATTTACCAAGGCGCAGAGCGTGTTATCTGCACCTGGGCGATGGGCGTGACGCAGCATAAGCACTCCGTACCGACGGTGCGCGAGATCACCAACCTGCAATTGCTGTTCGGCCAGTTGGGCAAGCCAGGTGCGGGCCTATGTCCGGTACGCGGCCACAGCAACGTGCAAGGCAACCGCACCATGGGCATCGATGAGAAAGCCCCCAAGGCGCTGTTGGATAGTTTGGAGCAGCATTTTGGCTTTAGCCCACGCCGCGAGATCGGTCACAATACGGTCGAGGCCATTGAAGCGATGCTGCGTGGTGAGGTCAAGGTGCTGATTGCGCTCGGGGGCAACCTGGCAGCAGCGGCACCGGATACCGAGCGTACCGCCCAAGCCCTACGCCGTTGTGATTTGACGGTGCATATCAGCACCAAGCTGAACCGCAGCCATCTGATCACAGGTAAAGATGCGCTGATCCTGCCGACGCTGGGGCGTACCGAGTTGGATATGCAGGCCAGCGGCCCGCAATACATCACGGTGGAAGATTCCTTCAGTATGGTGCACGCCTCCGAAGGCATCGGCAAACCGCTGGCAGACACCCAGCGTTCTGAAACCGCGATTGTTTGCGGCATTGCCGACGCGGTACTTGGCAACCAACAGCTGGACTGGCTGGAGCTGGCCGACGATTATTCACTGATCCGCCAGCATATTCAGGCCACCATTCCCGGCTTTGACGATTTTAACCAGCGCTGTGAGCAACCAGGAGGGTTCTATCTGGGCAACGCCGCTGCCGAATTGCGCTTTGCAACTCAGAGCGGCAAAGCTGAGTTCAGTGCCGCTCCACTACCCGATACGTTGTTCCCGCAAATCGGGGCAGAAAAAGCGCCGTTCGTGCTGCAAACCCTGCGTTCACACGATCAGTACAACACCACCATCTATGGACTGGACGATCGCTATCGCGGTGTTTACGGCCAGCGCGAAGTGCTGTTTATTCATCCCGAAGATTTAGCCGATCTTGGTCTGCAGGATGGGGAGTTGGTGGAAATCGAAACCTTGTGGAACGATGGCGTAACCAGAAAGGTCAGCGGCTTCAAGCTGGTTAGCTACGATATCCCACGCGGTAATCTGGCAGCCTACTATCCCGAAACCAACCCGCTGGTGCCGCTGGCCAGTTTTGGTGATGGCACCGGCACGCCGACCTCCAAATCGGTTCCCGTCGCCATCCGCCGCTGCGCTCAAGCACCTACGTTGCGTATCGTTTAGTTCGAACGGACGTGGCATGTCGCGTCCCTGGAGCAGTATTGCGTTAATAATCGCGAGCCTTCGTCGGAAAAGCGTGACGTTTGGCTTGCCCGCAAGGAGTGATTCGCGTAAAACTGTCAGCCGCAAATCTTGCCACTCACAACCCATTCACTGGACGATATGTTTCAAGATAACCCGCTGCTGGCGCAGCTTAAACAGCAACTTCACTCTCAAACCCCGCGTGTTGAAGGCGTAGTAAAAGGGACTGAGAAAGGTTTTGGCTTTTTAGAAGTCGACGGGCAGAAAAGTTACTTTATTCCGCCGCCGTACATGAAAAAAGTCATGCATGGGGATCGTATCGTCGCCACCCTGCATACCGAAAAAGAGCGCGAAATCGCTGAACCGGAAACCCTGGTTGAGCCTTTCCTGTCGCGCTTTGTTGGCCGGGTGCAGAAAAAAGACGATCGCCTGTCGATTATCCCCGATCATCCGTTGCTGAAAGACGCGATCCCATGCCGTCCGGCGCGTGAAGTCACCCATAACTTCCAAGCCGGTGACTGGGCCGTCGCAGAAATGCGCCGTCATCCACTGAACGGCGATCGCACTTTCAATGCCGATCTGACTCAGTTCATCACCGACGGTGAAGATCACTTCGCGCCGTGGTGGGTCACGCTGGCTCGTCATAATCTTGAAAAAGAAGCGCCAGACATGGTCGCGATCTCCGAACAAGAGACCGCTCTGATCCGTGAGGACCTGACCGCGCTGGACTTCGTCACCATCGATAGCGCCAGCACCGAAGATATGGACGATGCGCTGCACGTGCAAGACAACGGTGACGGCTCGCTGCTGTTGACCATCGCCATTGCCGATCCTACCGCCTACGTCGAGCAAGGCAGCAATCTGGATGAAATCGCCCGCAAGCGCGCGTTCACCAACTACCTGCCGGGCTTCAATATTCCGATGTTGCCGCGCGATCTGTCCGACAACCTGTGCTCGCTGCGCCCGAATGAGCGCCGCTCGGTGCTGGCTTGCCGCGTGACTATCGCCGCAGACGGTGCGCTGGGCAACGATATCCATTTCTTTGCCGCCGAAATCGAGTCCAAAGCCAAACTGGTTTATGACGAGGTTTCTGACTGGCTGGATGGCGTCGCAGGCTGGCAACCACCGAGCGAGAGCATCGCACAGCAGATCACCTTGCTTAAACAGGTTTGCGATGCACGCAGCGCCTGGCGCCATCAGCATGCGCTGGTATTCAAGGATCGCCCGGACTATCGCTTTGTCCTCGGCGAGAAAGGCGAAGTGCTGGACATCGTGACCGAACAGCGCCGCACCGCCAACCGTATTGTTGAAGAGTGCATGATCGCCGCCAACGTCTGTGCCGCCCTGGTGCTGCGCGATCGTCTGGGCTTTGGCATCTATAACGTGCATAACGGCTTTGATCCGGCCCTGGTTGAGCAAGCGGTCGCCGTATTGCAGGCCAACGGCGTTGAAGCCGATGCCGAGAAGCTGCTGACCCTGGAAGGATTCTGCGAACTGCGCCGTCACCTCGACTCGCAGCCAACCCAGTTCCTGGACAGCCGCATCCGCCGCTTCCAGACCTTTGCCGAGATCAGCACCACGCCTGGCCCGCACTTCGGTCTGGGGCTGGAGGCGTACGCCACCTGGACCTCTCCGATCCGTAAGTATGGCGATATGGTCAACCATCGTCTGCTGAAAGCCATTATCAGCGAGCAGGCAGCGGAAAAACCGCAGGACGACGTCACCGTGCAACTGGCCGAGCGTCGCCGTTTGAACCGCATGGCAGAGCGCGACGTTGGTGACTGGTTGTATGCCCGTTTCCTCAAGGATAAGGCCGGAACCGATGAACGTTTCAACGCCGAGATCATCGACGTAACCCGTGGTGGCCTGCGCGTACGCCTGTTGGACAACGGCGCGATGGCCTTTATCCCTGCCCCGTTTATCCACGCGGTTCGCGACGAGATGGTGTGTAGCCAAGAGACCGGCACCGTGCAGGTGAAGGGCGAAGTGGTTTATCGCCAGAGCGATAGTCTGCAGGTGAACATTGCCGAAGTGCGTATGGAAACCCGCAGCGTAATTGCCAGACCGGTGGCCTAACGTTATCCGTGTTCGATCAAGGCGATACTTCGGTATCGCCTTTTTTTATGCCTGCAACAACCTATTCTGTCCCCGTATGGCACGCTTCTTTCAGCAAACTCCAACTGAGTTCACATTTCTGATCCGACCAGCCACCGTCCGCGTTCAAACCTCCTACGTTTAATGAGTCGTTAACGTTTTGACGTACTCACAAACTAAAAAAATCACCTTTCTACCTCTGCACAACAAGGAGTTGCGGAACATGAAAAACGTCAAGTCAGCCATAATCTGGCTCGCGGTGGCGCTGGTCGGTGCCTTCGCTTTCGGCATGCTTGCCTTGAGCCGTGGGGAACACGTCAACGCTGTCTGGCTGGTGGTGGCTTCCGTCGCCTGCTACAGCATTGCCTACCGCTTTTATAGCCGGTTTATTGCCAAGAACGTCTTTGAACTCGATGACCGTCGGTTAACGCCGGCGGAACGCCATAACGATGGCCTGGACTATGTACCGACCAACAAATGGGTGCTGTTTGGTCACCACTTTGCTGCGATTGCGGGTGCTGGCCCGCTGGTTGGGCCGATCCTGGCAGCGCAGATGGGCTTCCTGCCTGGTACCATCTGGATATTGGTTGGGGTGATGTTGGCTGGGGCGGTGCAAGATTTCCTGATCCTGTTTATCTCCACCCGCCGCGACGGACGCTCGCTGGGGGAAATGGCCAAGCAGGAGTTAGGCGCCTTTGCCGGTGTGGTAACCATGCTGGGCGCACTTGGGGTGATGATCATCATCCTCTCGGCGCTGGCGTTGGTGGTCGTTAAGGCGCTGGCAGACAGCCCTTGGGGTCTGTTCACCATTGCTGCCACCATCCCGATTGCGCTGTTTATGGGCGTTTACATGCGCTTTATCCGCCCAGGCAAGATTGCCGAGGTTTCGCTGATCGGCTTTGTGCTGATGATGATGGCGATCATCTACGGTGGCAACATCGCCATGCATCCATACTGGGGGCCGTTCTTTACCCTGCACGGCACCACCCTGACCTGGGTGCTGGTGATTTATGGTTTTGTCGCTTCGGTGCTGCCGGTGTGGTTGTTGCTTGCTCCGCGTGACTATCTTTCTACCTTCCTGAAAATCGGTGTGATCGTGGGGCTGGCGGTGGGCATTGTGTTCGCGATGCCGGAAATGAGAATGCCGGCGGTGTCACGCTTTATCGATGGCAGCGGCCCGGTGTTTGCCGGTTCACTGTTCCCGTTCCTGTTTATTACCATTGCCTGTGGCGCAATCTCCGGGTTCCACGCCCTGGTCTCCAGTGGCACCACACCGAAGCTGGTTGAGCGTGAGAGCCATATCCGCTTTATTGGCTACGGCGGCATGCTGATGGAGTCCTTCGTGGCCATCATGGCGCTGATTTGCGCTTCGGTGATCGACCCAGGCGTCTACTTTGCCATGAACTCACCGGCGGCGCTGATCGGCACCACGGTGGAAAGTGCTTCACAGGCAATTAACAGCTGGGGCTTTATGGTCACCCCGGAAACGCTGACGCAGATTGCCCATGATGTGGGCGAGAAGTCAGTGCTGTCCAGAGCCGGTGGCGCGCCAACCTTTGCCGTTGGCATGGCTCATATCATCAGCGAGGTGTTTAACAGCCGGGCGATGATGGCCTTCTGGTATCACTTTGCCATCCTGTTTGAAGCCCTGTTTATCCTCACTGCGGTGGATGCGGGCACCCGCGCCTGTCGCTTTATGGTGCAGGATCTGGTTGGCGTGGCCATTCCGCGCTTGGCGAACAACCGCTCCTGGTTCGGCAACCTGGCCGGCACCACCGTGGCCGTGGCCGGTTGGGGCTTCTTTGTTTATCAGGGCGTCGTGGATCCGTTAGGTGGGATCAATACGCTGTGGCCGCTGTTCGGCATTGGTAACCAGATGCTGGCTTCAATGGCGCTGATCCTGGGCACCGTAGTGCTGTTCAAGATGAAGAAACAGCGTTACGCCTGGGTGACCATTTTGCCGACCATCTGGCTGTTTATCACCTCAATGACGGCGGGCTGGCAAAAGATTTTCCATGAAAAACCAAGCATCGGCTTCCTGGCGCAGGCGAAGAAATTCTCTGCCGGGATTGAATCGAACACGGTTATCGCCCCGGCCAAATCCATTGCGGATATGCAGACCATCGTGTTTGCCAATCAGATTAACGCCGCGTTGTGCGCCTTCTTTATGCTGGTTGCGGTGACGATGCTGGTTTCGGCCTTCTTCGTGGTGCGCCGCGCGTTGGGTTCCAAAACGCCTACGGTACGTGAAAGCACTATTGTACTGCGTGAGGAAACCGGGCGTGTCTAACTGAACGGCCAGGCTACGGGATGAGCCAGTTGAAACAGTCTCATCGAATGCCTACAAGGGCGGCCAGGTGCCGCCCTTGTCAATGCACTTTAGCTTATCAGCGTCGTGCCGAAAGCCCCCTGCCAATCCTGTTCAAACTTCTCTACCGCCGCCTGAACCGCCGGAGTGGAAATAAACTGTTCTGCCACATCCACCGGTAAAGTGATCGACTGGCAACCTGCCAACAGACACTCCAACGCCTGACGTGGCGTTTTGAAGCTGGCCGCCAACACCTTGGCGTGAGGAGCATGCAGCGACAACAGCTGTTGTAACTCGTGCACCATTTCAACGCCGTCGCCACCCTGTGCGTCCAGACGGTTAACGTAAGGTGCCACATACTCTGCCCCGGCCAACGCCGCCAGCAGCCCCTGACCAGCGCCGTAAACGGCGGTACCCAAGGTGGGGATCGACATGGATTTCAGCTTCTTGATTGCCGCCAGCCCTTCTGCGGTGGTGGGGATCTTGACTACCAGGCCCGGCACCCGTTGACTCAGCAGGACGGCTTCGGCAACCATACGTTCTGCGTCGTTAGCCATCACCTGGGCAAACAGCTTGCCGGTACCGCCTAACGCATCACGCAAGGCCGGCAGAACCTCCCAGATCGGCTTGCCTTCTTTGGCAACGATGCTGGGGTTGGTGGTCACGCCGTGCAGCGGCAAGACGCGCGCCAAACGTTTCACTGCGCTGACGTCGGCGGTATCGAGATACAGTTCCATAACCTTCTCCTGATTCTTTTGTGGGCAGATTCAAACTGTGAACATAATAAGCGAAAAAAGCCGCCATCATTTGATTAAAATCAAATCAACTTTCATTCGAAACCTATTTAATTTACGTAAGAAGATTTTAGACTTCACAGGTGACGAATGCTTTTCAATCTACAGCGCTACTCAACACATGACGGCCCAGGCATCCGCAGCGTGGTGTTCCTTAAGGGCTGCTCACTTGGCTGCCGCTGGTGCCAGAACCCGGAAAGCCGTTCGCGCCAGCAAGAACTGCTGTTTGATGAGCGCCTGTGTCTGGCGGCCTGTACCCTGTGCAGTGAGAGTTGCCCGCACGCTATCACCCGCGTTGACGACAACACCCTAACCCTGCAACGTTCGTTACTGACTGCCGCCGATTATGACGCATTAAACGGCTGTTGCCCAACTGGCGCGCTGAGCGTCTGCGGCACGGCGCTCGACCTTGATGCGGTGATGGCCGAAGTGATGCGCGATAAACCTTACTATCTGCGTACCGGCGGTGGCCTGACGCTATCCGGTGGCGAGCCGTTTATGCAGCCAGAGGTTGCGGCTGAACTGCTCAAACGCGGGCGCGAGGCCGGTATCCATACCGCCGTAGAATCTTGCCTGCATACGCCTTGGTCCTATATCGAGCCATCTCTGCCCTGGCTAGACCTGATGCTGGCCGATCTGAAACACGTCGATCAAGTTCGCTTCAAGCAATGGACCGAAGGCTCCGCCAAACGGGTGATGGATAACTTCCTCCGTTTGGCCGCCGCTGGCACTCAGATCACCGTGAGGGTGCCGTTAATCCCCGAATTTAACGCCGATCGCGACTCAATCCGCGCCATTACCGACTTTGCCGCCGATGAAATCGGCGTCAAAGAGATCCATTTTTTACCGTACCACACGCTGGGGATGAATAAATACCATCTGCTCGGCGCGCCTTATTACGCTTCCCGTACCCCACTTGACGACCCCGAACTGCTGGCCTATGCCGAAGATTACGCCAGCGCCAAAGGTCTGACCGCCATTTTGCGAGGATAACACCATGACAACGCTGGATCTGACTACCCTGACCGAACGCACGCTAGCGCACAAGAACGCGCTGATCCATATCGTCAAGCCACCGGTCTGTACCGAACGCGCACAGCACTATACCGAAACGTACCAGCAGCATCAGGATAAGCCGCTGCCGGTAAGGCGTGCCATGGCGTTGGCCAACCATCTGGCCAAACGGAGCATCTGGATCAAGAATGATGAGCTGATTATCGGTAACCAGGCTAGTCAGCTACGTGCCGCGCCTATCTTCCCGGAATACACCGTCAGTTGGATCGAAAGCGAAATTGACGAGTTGGCCGATCGCCCCGGCGCTGGCTTCTCCGTCAGCGAACAGGATAAAAAGGTATTGCACACCCTATGCCCATGGTGGCGTGGCCAGACCGTGCAGGATCGCTGCTACGGCATGTTCACCGATGAGCAAAAAGCCCTGCTGGCTACCGGTATCATCAAGGCGGAAGGCAACATGACGTCTGGCGATGCGCACCTGGCGGTCAACTTCCCGCTGTTACTGGAAAAAGGTCTGGATGGCCTGCGTGAGAAAGTGGCTGAGCGCCGTGAGCGCCTGCACCTGACGGACTGGGACGACCTGCATAAGGAACAGTTCCTCAAGGCCATCGACATCTCGCTGGACGCTCTCAGCGAGCACATCCTGCGCTTTGCCCAGTTGGCCCGTGAAATGGCCCAGGCAGAGCAACGCATCTGGCGGCGTGAAGAGCTGTTGACCATGGCAGCCAACTGCGAACTGATCGCCCATCAACCGCCACAGACCTTCTGGCAGGCGCTGCAACTGTGTTACTTCATTCAGCTGTTCCTGCAGATCGAATCCAACGGACACTCGGTATCCTTCGGCCGCCTAGACCAATATCTGTATCCTTGGTATCGCCGTGACGTGGAGTTGGAGCAAAGCCTGCCGCGCGAAAAAGCCATCGAGATGCTGCACAGCTGCTGGTTGAAACTGCTGGAAGTGAACAAGATCCGTTCCGGCTCGCACTCCAAAGCCTCCGCCGGTAGCCCGCTGTATCAGAACGTCACCATCGGCGGCCAGAAACTGGTCAATGGCCAGCCTTGTGACGCGGTCAACCCGCTCTCTTACACCATTCTGGAATCCTGTGGCCGTCTGCGTTCAACGCAGCCTAACCTCAGCGTGCGCTATCACGCCGGGATCAGTAATGATTTCCTTGACGCCTGCGTGCAGGTGATCCGCTGCGGCTTCGGCATGCCGGCGTTTAACAACGATGAGATCGTGATCCCCGAGTTTATCAAGCTGGGCGTCGAACCACAGGACGCCTATGATTACGCCGCGATCGGTTGCATCGAGACCGCCGTTGGCGGCAAATGGGGCTACCGCTGTACCGGGATGAGCTTTATCAACTTTGCCCGCGTGATGTTGGCAGCTCTGGAGCAAGGGCGCGACGCCACCTCCGGCAAGATTTTCCTGCCGCAGGAGCTGGGGCTGTCTCAGGGTAACTTTAGCCAGTTTGACCAAGTGCTGGATGCCTGGGATACGCAGATCCGCTATTACACCCGCAAATCGATTGAGATTGAGTGTGTAGTCGATACCGTGCTGGAAGAAAATGCCCACGACATTGTGTGCTCGGCTCTGGTGGATGATTGCATCGAGCGCGGCAAGAGTGTCAAACAAGGCGGTGCGAAATATGACTGGGTATCCGGTCTGCAGGTCGGGATCGCCAACCTGGGTAACAGCCTGGAAGCGGTACGCAAGCTGGTGTTCGATCAGGGGATTATTGGTCAGCAACAGCTGGCTCAGGCTCTTGCTAACGATTTTGCTGGCCTGGACGGCGAACAGCTGCGCCAACGCTTGATCAATGCGGCGCCAAAGTACGGCAACGACGTGGATGATGTCGATCAGCTGCTGGTACGTGCCTATCAGACCTATATCGACGAGCTGAAGCAGTATCACAACACCCGCTTTGGCCGTGGCCCGATCGGCGGTACCTACTATGCGGGCACCTCCTCCATTTCGGCCAACGTTCCGTTTGGTGCTGCCACCATGGCTACGCCAGACGGCCGTAAAGCGCATACGCCATTGGCGGAAGGGGCTAGCCCGGCTTCCGGCACCGACCATCTAGGCCCAACGGCAGTGTTCAACTCGCTGAGCAAACTGCCTACCGAATCGATTCTGGGTGGCGTGTTGCTGAACCAGAAGCTGAACCCGTCAACGCTGGAGAACCCGCGTGATCGCGAAAAACTGATGCTGATGCTGCGCACTTTCTTCGAGGCTTACCATGGCTGGCACGTGCAGTATAATATCGTGTCACGGGAAACGCTGTTGGCCGCAAAGCAACATCCTGACCAATATCGCGATTTAGTGGTACGCGTAGCTGGATATTCTGCCTTCTTTACCGCATTATCCCCAGATGCGCAGGATGACATTATCGCGCGTACCGAACATACTCTTTAATCAGTGAATCGTTGCGGTCACCCTTTGGTGGCCGCCTATCAGGCCGCTATGAATTCAAGACAACAAACCATTTTGCAGTTGGTGAATGACCGCAGGCGCATCAGCGTTGGCGAACTGGCGCGCGCCTCTGGCGTTTCTGAGGTGACGATCCGTCAGGATCTCAATCTGTTAGAAAAACGCAGCTATCTGAAACGCGTTCACGGTTCTGCCGTTGCGCTGGAAAGCGACGACGTTGATGCCCGCATGATGTCCAACTTCACGCTTAAGCAGAAGCTGGCACAATATGCTGCATCGCTGGTCAACGATGGCGAAACCATCTTTATCGAGAGCGGTAGTGCCAACGCCTTACTGGCCCGCTATCTGGCCGAGCGCAAGCGCGTCACGCTGATCACCGTCAGCCATTACATCGCCCATCTGCTGAAAGAGACCGACTGCGATGTGATCGTTCTCGGCGGCATGTTCCAGAAGAAGAGTGAAACCGTGGTCGGCCCGTTAACCCGCATGTGTATCCAGCAGGTGCACTTCAGCAAGGCGTTTATCGGGGTGGATGGCTATCACGCGGAGACCGGCTTCACCGGCCGCGATATGATGCGTGCCGACGTGGTCAATGCGGTATTAGCCAAAGGCGTAGAGAACATAGTGCTGACCGACTCGTCAAAATTCGGCCAGATCCAACCTAATCCATTGGAACCCATGAGCCAGATTGGGCGGGTGATCACCGACTCGCGTATCGCCAACGACTACCAGCAGTTGCTTAAACGCCAGGGTATCAAGTTGGATCTGGTTAACCAATAACGGCTGCGGGGCCGTTCGGCCCCGTGGTGAGATTACTGCCCATAATAGGCATGTGCTCCGTGCTTGCGCAGATAGTGCTTGTCCAACAGGCTCTGCTGCATATTGCCCAGCCCCGGTGCTAACTGACGCGAGAAGATCCCCATATAGGCCAACTCTTCCAACACCACGGCATTATGCACCGCGCCGTCAGCATCTTTGCCCCAGGCAAATGGACCGTGGGAATGTACCAGTACTGCCGGTATCTGAGCGGCATCCAACCCACGCTCTTTGAAGGTTTCGACGATCACCTGCCCGGTCTCCCACTCATAACGGCCGTTGATCTCTTCGTCGCGCATTAGCCTAGTACAGGGAATATCACCATAGAAGTAGTCCGCATGTGTCGTTCCCCACGCGGGGATGGCTAATCCGGCCTGTGCCCAAATGGTGGCATGGCGCGAGTGGGTATGAACGATCCCACCCGCTGCAGCAAAGTTCAGGTACAGCACCCGGTGGGTATCCGTATCGGAAGAAGGCTTTTTACTCCCCTCCACCACCTTGCCGCTCTCCAGTTCCACCACCACCATATCCTCACGGGTCATGGCATCATACTCAACGCCGGAAGGTTTGATCACCATCAGCCCCTGCTGGCGGTCTACGGCGCTGACATTGCCCCAGGTAAAGGTCACCAGATGATGGCGCGGAAGTTGAAGGTTGGCTTCCAGCACCTGTTGTTTTAGTTCGTTGAGCATGATCTTGTCCTTGTGGCTTGGTCTGCGACTATTGTCAGCAGGCATGCCACTGGGCGGTATGGGATAGATCGCTAAAGACCACGTAGATTTCTGCTGGATACACCAAGATGTGTGGCGGCGGATTCGGAATAATCGCCTGCCGACCCGGGCTAAATTAAGACTATTTCCCTATTTATCCCTCGTCAGAGATTTATACTGAAACAAGGCGAAAAAAACGCCCTGATTTTTTATTTGCCCTGTTTTGTGCAATAAATGCCATTTTTTATTTCAAGGTCGTCTGGAAGACAGTCTCAGGCCAGTTTGCTGATTACTGCCTATACTAAAGCTGTGCTATGCCAGTAAAGTAGTTCCATATAGCCGATGCTAAGGAGAATTCATTATGATCATTAATCAACGTTTGGCCACTGCCGCAGTGGTGATCACCCTGGCTCTGTCGCTGAGTGCCTGTTCGAATATGTCTAAACGTGACCGCAACACGGCGATTGGTGCAGGTGCAGGTGCGGTAGGCGGTGCGGTGCTGACTAACGGCAGCGCGTTGGGGACCGTCGGCGGTGCCGCTGTTGGTGGCATCATCGGTCACCAGGTGAGTAAATAAGCCACGGCTTGCTGATACCTCTGCCGATAGGCTGACAAAAGCGTTCACGCTTTGACGTCTAATTGAAAAAAACTTTCAGGTCTATTTTTACGTTTATCGTTTCGATGAATGCAGCCGCAGTGACACACTGCGGCATATTTCATTTAGCTGCTCAACCGCCAGCCAGCTTAACCTTCATGCCCTTGGCTTCCAGTAATTGCTTTAGCAGGTCACGTTTGTCGCCCTGGATTTCGATCACACCATCCTTCACCGAGCCACCACAACCGCATTTCTTTTTCAGTTCGGCAGCCAGTTTATCCAGTGCCACATCATCCAGATCGACACCGGTGATCAGGCAAACCCCCTTGCCTTTTCTGCCGCTGGTCTGGCGTTGAATACGCACGATGCCATCGCCTTTGACACGCTCTGGCTTGGCTTCTTCCTGCTTGATACGCCCGCTGTCGGTAGAGTACACCAGGCGGCTGTTATCATCATTCATGCTGGGTTCCTTAAACCAGTGAGGCTCGAATAGCGCTGAGCGCTGCCGCGGGATCGGCGGATTGCGTAATCGGACGGCCGATCACCATATAATCAACTCCGGCGGCCAGAGCCTGCACCGGTGTCATCACGCGGCGTTGATCGCCTGCGGCACTGCCTTCAGGGCGAATACCAGGAGTAACCAGTTGGAACTGGTCGCCACAAGCAGCTTTCAGGCGTGAAGCTTCCTGCGCAGAACAGACCACACCGTCCAGGCCACAGTCGCGCGTCAGGCGAGCCAGTCTTTCCGCCTGCTCTGCCGGGCTGAGTTCGATACCAATGGCGCGCAGATCTTCCGCCTCCATGCTGGTGAGCACGGTGACGGCAATCAATAGCGGTGCATCCGCGCCATAAGGCAGCAGCGCCTCTTTGGCTGCGTTCATCATGCGAGCACCACCGCTGGCATGTACGTTCACCATCCATACGCCCAACTCCGCCGCAGCGGCTACGGCATGCGCCGTGGTGTTAGGAATATCGTGGAATTTCAAATCGAGGAACACCTCAAATCCGCGCTGATGCAGATCGCGCACGATCTCAGGCCCGAACAGGGTGAACATCTCTTTACCCACTTTTAGCCGGCAATCTTGCGGATCGATACGGTCGGCAAAGGCCAATGCGGCGGAACGGTCGGCGTAATCCAATGCCACGATGATGGGCGATGATTTTAAGTCATTGTTATTTGAGTTATTTTCAGACTTCATAGCTTCTACCTTGTGTGAAATGGACGTGATGAGTGAGCCGCCAGCAAAACTGACCGCCGCATTCTACATGCCAGACAGCGGAAATCCCAGTCACGCAACCCGTTGCCGTTACGTAATGTTAACACAGCGTTGGTCATCGACTGTCAATAACGCCTTGCGCCCTTAACCCAGGGTGAGTAAAACGCGGTAAAGAAGCGTAAATTCTTAATCAAATAATTTGATTAACATGCTCAAGCCTATCCGATTTCATCCGTTTATAAATGCTATATCATTCAACACATCGAAAGCGGAAACACTTTCACCCTCAAAACCAAATTGGAGATACTCATGAAAGGCATCAAATATTTTGCAGCAGCTACCGTTCTGGTCCTAACCTCATTTGCCAGCGTTGCCGCTGAGCCAGTCAGCCAGCAACAGGCACAGAGCCTGACTGAAGTTGGCGTAGTATCTGCCGGTGGTGTTACCACGCTGAGCAGCCTGGAAGCCAAGCTGGCGGCTAAAGCCAAAGCCCAAGGCGCTAGCAGCTATCGCATTGTCGCCGCCGGTGGTAACAACATGCTGCATGGCAACGCGATCATCTATAAATAAGTTCGAGTCACCCTCTAGATTATCTGAACGGGCGCTGCATAAGGCGCCCATCCCCTTCGACACCACAGCCCACCTGTTTTTATTCTGGTACCAACTTGCGACAGACATTCAGTACCAATTGCCGCAACCAACGATGAGCCGGATCCGCCTCGGCACGTGGGTGCCACAGCTGCGATATCGTAATCAGTCTGGTCGTAACCGGCAGTTCAAAAGCCCAGAGTGTCGCTACGCCCCCATCAATATTGGTTACTGGTTGATTGATAAGGAATGAGGCAGGCACCAACGCCACCAGATCGGACTCCTGAGCGACGGCCAAGGCTGCCGGGAAACTCGGTACCACGGCGGCAATGTTGCGCCGCAAACCTAGTTCAGCCAATGCTTCGTCTACCGGCCCGTAGGTACGCTCACGCCGGGAAGCGACAACATGGCCCAACGCGGCATACTGGCTGGCCTTCACCTCTGGTTCCCGCGCCAGCGGATGCCCCGCTCTTACCACACCAACGAAGCGATCCCTAAACAGCGCCTGCACGCGTATTTCCGGCCCCATGGTCCCCAAAACACCAATCTCAAGATCAACCAGACCCTCACGCAGAGGCTTTGAGGTTTTCTCTGGCTTGGGCGAAAAACGCAGGCGCACCAAAGGCGCAGCCTTGGCGGCTGCCGCAATCAGTGAAGCTCCAAATGCCTCCACAAACCCCTCATTGGCACGAATGTTAAAGGTGCGTTCCAGCGTGGCGAGGTTCAATTCTGTGGCGGATGGGCGCAGCACCGAACGCGCCGCAAATACGGCATTTTGCGTACGTTCCCGCAGCTCCTCGGCATAAGGCGTCAGCACCATGTGGCGGCCGGCACGCACCAACAAGGGATCTTCGGTAACGGTGCGTAGCCGGGTGAGCGTGCGGCTCATGGCAGAAGCGCTTAAACCAAGACGACGCGCAGCACCAGCCACGCTGACCTCAGCGAGCAGCGCATCAAGGGCGATAAGTAAATTGAGATCGGGTTCAGTCATGGCTCATAGTATCTCGGCCAAAAAAATGAGGAAAGCGTAGCGCATTGGTGTAGCCCATTTATGTTACAAAATTATTAAATTTTTATTACACACTGGACAGATCTGCACGGCTGACTTAGCTTGATGGTAACCTCCCGCGTAAAAGGCAGCAAAATGAGCGAGATATCGACACTAACCATCAAGATCCCTCTGGCACTGAAAGAGCAAATCAAGGCGATTGCCTTGGAGAACCAGCTTTCATTGAGTGCAGAGGTTTGCCAACGGCTGGAACATAGCTTCGAAGTCCCTGCCAAAGCCAGTAAGAAAGCGGCTCCGCTGCATCATGACGATATCGATAATCAGGGCACCGAAGAGGAGATTGAACAACCTCTTAGCCAGAAAGAGCTGAAGAAGCTGCGTCAACTGCTGAAAGGCGGCGCGAAAAGCGGCAAGAAAAAGTAACCCGGACAATCTTGGCGGGCGCCGCATGTGCAGCGCCCCTAGCTAACAAGCTGTTTTATTGCCCGTCCAGCCCGCGTATCGGTTTAACCGAAGACCAGGCCCGGCACGAAGGACAATGCCAGTAAAGTGAATGGGCGGTAAAACCGCATTTGTGGCAGCGATACCGCGGTTTGGTACGGATCTGCTCGCCTACCATATCCCGTAGCAACAGCAGGCTTTCTTTGGCGCGACCGTCTTCTGCATCAGCCAGATGATAATCCATCAGGCGATAAAACACGCGCATGGTCGGATGGCGCTGCAGCTGGCGATTGATGTACACCTGTACCACATCGCTCCCTTCCCGTTGCTCGATCACTTCCGCCAGCATCAATTCTGCCGTGGCTCCGGTATTCTCCGCCACACAACGTTTGAGAAAGTCCGCCCAGTCTTGCTCTTGTTGAGGCAAATGCTGGTAGCACTCCTGCAGCATCGGTAACGCTTCGCTGACCAGCTCTTTATCTTGATCCAATACGCGCGTCAGGGTTTCTACCGCCTTGGCATACTCCTCTTGCGCCATGAAGATACGCCCAACCATGATCGACACACGGGCGCACTGTTTATCCGCCGAGGCCGCGCGCTTGAGCAGGCCCATCGCCTTGTCCAGATCGTCACTGCCCATCGCCTGCAGGGCCAGCTCACAATAAAAATGCGCGATCTCGACGCGTTGCTTTTCCTTACCCAGCTTGACCAACTTCTCTGCCACTTCGATGGCTTTCTGCCAGTCGCTGGTGGCCTGGTGGATCACCAGTAATTGCTGCAGCGCGGAAACTCGGAAGTCTTCTTCATTGATCAACTGGCTGAACATGTCCTCGGCGCGGTCATACAACCCGGCGGCCATATAGTCACGCCCCAGTTGCTGTATCGCCAGCAGACGCTGTTCGAAGGTTAAAGAAGCGCTTTCCATCAAGGCCTGATGGATGCGGATGGCGCGATCGACTTCACCACGAGAGCGGAACAGATTGCCCAACGTAAGGTGAGCTTCAACGGTATTGCTGTCCTCTTTCAACATGTCGAGAAACAGATCGACCGCTTTATCCTGCTGGTTGGAAAGCAGGAAGTTAACCCCAGCCACGTATTCACGCGACAGGCGGTTGGCTTCCTGTTGTTTATCCTGCTGAGCACTTCTGCGCCCCATGTACCAACCGTACGCGGCAGCTACAGGCAGCAACAGAAACAGCAGCTCTAACATAACAGATTATTCCTTGCTGACTGCGGGCAACGATGCCGGCTCGACAGGTGCTTCGAGCTGCAGTTCCAGCCTTTTGATTTTCCGCTCTGCACGCCCAAGAGCGATGCGTGTGCGCAGATAAAATAACCCACAAATAATCCAACCCAGCACAAAGCCAGCACCAAACAGGGTGGCCAACAGGGTTGATACCGGATATTCGCCCTGGGCAACCAAATAGTTAAACGTCACCACCTGGTCGTTATGCGCGCCCAGCGTGACTGAAGCCACGAAAATCACCAGAACCAGTAAAAAAATCAGTAAATATTTCACATTCTTTCCCGCAATGCCGAGTGAATCGGATGAACTCTACCCTCAAGGCCACAAACCGGAACCCAATACAGGGTTTGCCGCCCACGGGTAATTGCCGCTAAGTGGCGTCCCTATGACTTAAGTTAGCATTTCCCGTCGTAGCAGGGAAACCCTGGCAGACGATAAAACCGCAGATCTGCTGGGATATTCAGCAACAAATGCAGCGCCTGAGCAAATTAATGAGAAAGCTTCTCAAAATCACGAGTTTGATAAGATATGGGGGCGAAAGGACAGATTGCAATGCAGGGTAAAAACCCGCGTTGATGCGGCCCCGGGTTGGAGCCGCCATTAGTGACAACGTCACACTAAGCTTTCATCACCTCTCCTGCTAAATTACTGCTCGCATTCCCGCTCGCCGATTTCCTGCTGCTCCTGCGGTGGAATGGTGAGTGGCCCAAACCAACGCTGAGTCAACCAACTGGCCAGGGTAACCAGCAACCAGCTAATGACAATCGCCATCGCCAGATCCCGCGGCCAATGCATGCCGAGCATCAGGCGGCTCGCCATCACGCCAAATGCCCAAATCATCAACACCGCTACGGTTTTATAATGCCGCCGCGGCCACAACAGCCCAACCCCCAGCAATGCC
The DNA here is from genome assembly GCF_019968705.1 of Serratia sp. JSRIV004. Classification (NCBI taxonomy): domain Bacteria; kingdom Pseudomonadati; phylum Pseudomonadota; class Gammaproteobacteria; order Enterobacterales; family Yersiniaceae; genus Serratia; species Serratia sp. JSRIV004. The sequence goes on from NZ_CP074140.1 coordinate 3,257,575, forward strand.
CACATAGCGGCAAACATCGTGTGGCCTGAAGGGAACGAGAAGCCGGTTTCAAACTGCCAGTGTTTACTCAACCATTCAGGTACCAGCGCCTGGTCCAGCAACTGCTCTTTGACCAGCGCGCTACGCTGCTTCCTGTCCAGCGAGTAGAAGTATTTTTCGTCAATCTGATGGGTCGACTCCAGCCACACGACAAACGGCCGCGGTGCCTGTACCTGCTCTTTGATGGAAGATTTGATCGCCTGCCCAATCCCGATTGCCGCAGACAACAGGATGAACAGCCCTACCGCCGCTTTCAGCCGAAAGCGTAGACACCACAGAAACCAGGCCGACAGGATCAGGCTGGTGAGAATACCCCAGGGCGCAGTGACGGTTTCCGTTACCCAGAACAGCGCTTTTAACAGGCCGTCATTACCGCCGGGTTGCCAGTGCCAGCCAAACAACCAGACCGCCAGCGGCAACAACATCAGCACAATCGCTCCACCCGCCGTGCGTTTTGCTATCTTTAACATCCCATTATCCTTCCACTGTGGTTAACCCGCAGTGTAACAATCTTGATAACTCAGCAAAACAAGAGAAATTAGATAGATAACTGACCTATTGCAACAATAGGAGCGGTAAAACACCATATGCTGCTTTGCTGAGCACCGCTCGGCCACAAGTTATGGCAAAATAGCTGACAATGAATGAAATAGCGATCGTCGCCGTCTGTTTTAATGCTGGTCAGTCCCCTGTTCCAGTCGTAGGATGCACGCAGCGATTTGACAGGTAGTGTTTTTGGAGAGTGACATGCAGCTTAAACGTGTGGCGGAAGCCAAACTGCCAACACCATGGGGTGATTTTCTGATGGTGGGGTTCGAAGAACTGGCCACCGGGCACGATCATCTGGCACTGGTTTTCGGCGATATTACCGGCGAAACACCGGTCCTCTCACGGGTTCATTCCGAATGTCTGACCGGTGATGCGCTGTTCAGCCTGCGCTGTGACTGCGGTTTTCAGCTGGAAGCCGCGTTGGAACAGATCGCCGAGGAAGGCCGCGGCATTCTGCTGTATCACCGCCAGGAAGGCCGTAATATCGGTCTGTTGAACAAGATACGCGCCTATGCCTTGCAGGATAAAGGAGCGGACACGGTGGAAGCTAACCATCAGCTAGGCTTTGCCGCCGATGAGCGAGACTTCACCCTGTGCGCCGATATGTTCAAACTGCTGGGGGTGGATGCAGTGCGCCTGCTGACCAATAACCCGAAGAAGGTCGAGATCCTGAGCGAAGCGGGCATTAATATCTCCGAGCGCGTGCCGTTGATCGTCGGCCGTAACCCGAAGAACGAACGTTATCTGGCCACCAAGGCCGCTAAAATGGGCCACTTGCTGGACAAAAAATAACAACAAGGGCGCCTTTTGGCGCCCTTGTTCTCTCTACAGCATTTTACGGATAACGTAGTGCAGGATGCCGTCGTTCTGGTAATAAGTCAGCTCATTGCCGGTATCAATACGGCAACGGGTATTCACCACCACCTGCCGACCATCGGCATAGGTGATATTGACCGGTACCATCTGGCCGGGTTGCAACGCCTGCAAACCACTCACGTCGATCAGTTCCTCCCCCGTCAAACCCAGCGTTTTGCGCGTTATACCCTGCGGAAATTCCAACGGCAAGATGCCCATACCGATCAGGTTGGAACGGTGGATGCGCTCAAAGGATTCCGCGATCACCACTCGCACCCCCAATAAACGCGGGCCTTTGGCTGCCCAGTCGCGGCTGGAGCCAGAGCCATACTCTTTACCCGCAATCACCGCCAGTGGTACCTGCTCCTGCTGATACTGCATGGCGGCATCATAGATCGCCATCTGATTCTGCGAAGGTAGATGGCGGGTATAACCGCCCTCCACGCCCGGAACCATTTCGTTACGGATACGGATGTTGGCGAAAGTGCCCCGCATCATTACTTCATGGTTACCGCGGCGCGAACCGTAAGAGTTGAACTCTTTCACCTCGACACCACGTTCGCTCAGGTAGCGTCCCGCCGGGCTGTCACGCTTGATGTTGCCCGCAGGCGAGATATGGTCAGTGGTCACCGAGTCTGCCAGGATTGCCAGAATACGCGCGCCGTGAATGTCCTGCACCGGATCCGGTTGCGCCTTCATGGTACTGAAAAATGGCGGATGGCGAATATAGGTAGAGTCGGCTTGCCATTCGTAGGTCGCGGAACCGGTCACCTGGATCGCTTGCCAACTGGCATCGCCATCAAACACTGCACCATATTCCTTATGGAACATTTCGGTGCTGACTTCGGCCACGGCCTGGGCAATCTCCTGGCTGGTAGGCCAGATATCCTTCAGATAGACCGGTTTCCCGTCGCGACCTACGCCCAACGCATCTTTGGTCAGGTCAACCTTCATGTTACCTGCCAGCGCATAGGCAACCACCAGTGGCGGCGAAGCCAGCCAGTTGGTTTTTACCAGCGGATGGATGCGCCCTTCAAAGTTACGGTTACCGGACAGCACGGCCCCGACGGTGAGATCCCCTTCCTTGATCGCCTGCTCAATCGGCTCGGGCAACGGGCCAGAGTTACCAATACAGGTCGTACAACCATAGCCAACCAGGTTAAAGCCCAATTGTTCCAGGTACGGCGTCAGTTTGGCGCGGTCGAAGTATTCGGTCACCACTTTGGAACCCGGTGCCAGTGAGGTTTTCACCCAAGGCTTGGTCTTCAAACCCTTTTCAACGGCCTTTTTGGCCAACAGGCCAGCGGCCATCATCACGCTCGGGTTGGAGGTATTGGTACAGGAGGTAATGGCTGCGATCACCACCGCGCCAGCATTTAGCTCCAGGTTTTTGCCACCCAGCGTGAAGCTTTTCACTTCCTGCTTATCTTTCTGACCGCCAATTTCCAGCTCGGTCGCGGCGGTGAATGCTGTTGGCACCTGCGGTAGCGCGACGCGATCCTGCGGGCGTTTTGGCCCTGCCAGGCTTGCCTCAACCGTCGACATATCCAGCGACAGCGTGCTGGTAAACACCGGTTCATCGCCTGGATTGCGCCACATCCCCTGAGCCTTGGCATAGGCTTCCACCAATGCGATCTGCTCAGCGCTACGACCACTTAACTGCAGGTAGCTCAGCGTCACGTCATCCACCGGGAAGAAGCCACAGGTTGCCCCAAACTCTGGCGACATGTTGGCAATGGTTGCCCGGTCCGCCAGCGGTAAATCGGCCAGCCCATCACCATAAAACTCAACAAACTTGCCGACGACGCCATGCTTACGCAGCATTTGGGTGACCGTCAACACCAGGTCGGTGGCCGTAATCCCCTCAGGTAACTTACCGCTGAGTTTAAAGCCCACCACATCCGGGATCAGCATCGAGACCGGCTGGCCCAACATGGCAGCTTCGGCCTCAATACCGCCAACGCCCCAACCGAGGATACCAAGGCCGTTAATCATGGTGGTGTGGGAGTCGGTCCCCACCAGGGTATCGGGGTAAGCAATGCGTTGGCCATTCTCTTCGGTATGCCAAACGGTTTGCCCCAGATACTCCAGGTTCACCTGATGGCAGATGCCGGTGCCGGGTGGCACCACGCGGAAGCGGTTGAAGGCCTTTTGCCCCCAACGCAGGAAGGTGTAGCGTTCGTGGTTTCGCTCCATTTCGATACGCACGTTTTCGCCAAAGGCGTCATCGTCGCCAAACTCATCGACAGTGACCGAGTGGTCAATAACCAGATCGACCGGTGATAGCGGATTCACCTGATCGACTTTCCCGCCCAGGCGCAGAACGGCCTCACGCATTGCCGCCAAATCCACCACGGCAGGCACGCCGGTGAAGTCCTGCATCAGCACCCGCGCCGGGCGATAAGCAATTTCGCGATCGGCATGGCCGGTTTGCAACCAGCCTACGATCGCCTTCAGATCGTCAACCTGTACCGTATCACCATCCACATGGCGCAACAGGTTTTCCAGTAACACTTTCATCGATTTCGGCAGCCGGTCAATATCCCCTAACTGTCTGGCCGCCAGTGGCAAACTGTAATAGTGATACTCACTACCCAATGCTACCAGCTTATCCATACTCGTTTTACGAAGATCGGACGACATAGCTCCTCCATTTTTTATTATGTCAAACCAGGGTGATTTCTGAGGTGTTATTTAAAGATAACACAAACGCCATGTAACGTTTTGATAACAACACGTATTGATCATAACGATAGGCAAGAGCAATCAAAGGCGGGAAGCTACTGGTAGGTCAATGAGTTAGCAGGTATCAGACAATGGAAAACCGCCCTTCGGCGGTTTAAATGGTGTAATGCGGCTCAAGTTAACGGCCTATTTGGTCGGCAGTTTGATGTCCTTGAACATGGCTTCGATCTCATCATTGGTACGTAAAGCCACGGCGGTATCGACCACGTCGCGCGTCAGATGCGGAGCGAAACGCTGGATAAAATCGTACATATAGCTGCGCAGGAAGGTACTGCGACGGAAACCGATCTTGGTGGTGCTATAGGTAAAGATATCGCGGGCATCCACCATCACCAAATCCGGATCCTGCACCGGATCGACCGCCATGCTGGCGATCACGCCAACACCCAGCCCCAGGCGTACATAAGTCTTGATCACGTCTGCATCGGTAGCGGTAAACACGATGCGCGGCGTCAACCCCGCCCGGTTAAACGCGGTATCCAGCTCTGAGCGCCCGGTAAAGCCGAAGGTATAGGTAACGATAGGATACTCGGCCAGCTCTTCAATGGTGATGTGGCTCTTTCCCGCTAAAGGATGATCGGGCTTCACTACTACCGCCCGGTTCCAGTGGTAGCACGGCAGCATGATTAAATCGTCATACAGATGCAATGCTTCGGTAGCGATGGCAAAGTCTGCCGAGCCTTTGGAAACCGCTTCGGCAATCTGCGTTGGCGAGCCCTGGTGCATATGCAGCGATACGCGCGGGTAACGCTCGATAAAGCCTTTGATCACATTGGGCAAGGCGTAGCGTGCCTGGGTATGGGTGGTTGCCACATACAGCGAACCTTTGTCAGGGTAAGTATGTTCCCCGGCAACGGCCTTGATGGCCTCCACTTTGGACAGCACTTCGCGAGCAATACGGATAATTTCCTGGCCAGCAGGCGTCACCTGGGTAAGGTGCTTGCCGCTACGGGCGAAAATCTGGATGCCGAGCTCATCCTCCAGCATCCTCACCTGCTTGCTAATACCCGGTTGCGAGGTATAGAGACCCTCAGCCGTGGAAGAGACGTTGAGGTTATGATTCACCACTTCTACGATGTAACGAAGCTGCTGCAATTTCATATTTGAATACCATCCTAGGTTAAAACACTGCGGCTTGCCGCAGCCAGGTATCTCGGTGTTGCCCGGTATGCTTAATTCTCACAAGCCTTAAACACAGTGATTTCGCCCAGATGCTGATGAAAACGCCGTTGCTAATAAGCTTTAATCATAAAAAACGTTTTTATATAACCATTATATCATGTCGCGCTACCAAGTATAGAGCCGCTTCACAAGATGATAACGATCTTTTCGCATGATTATCAACGCCGAGCCTTGCCGATAAAAATAAGAAAAAGCAGAGAAGAATAGATCCGCCAGCCGATTTTCGCCAATAAAAAACCAGCTCAGTGAGCTGGTTTTTTGCTGTTGCCTTGCGTACGGGTTACTTCTTGCCTTCAACCCATTTGCCATCAACGAAGAATGCGGACCAGCCGGTGGCCTTACCGTCTTTCTCTGATGAGACATACTGTTGCTTGGTTTTACGGCTGAAGCGCACCATCGTCTTGTTGCCTTCCGGATCGGCCACCGGCGCATCGGCCAGATAGCGCAATTTCTCCGGCAAACGATCTTTGAAGCGCAGCAACTCTTCCACTAACGGCGCACGGGTTTCGCGCGATTTAGGGAAGGTGTTGGCCGCCAGGAACACGCCTGCCGCCCCATCACGCAACACAAAGTAGGCGTCCGATTTCTCGCACGGCAACTCTGGCAGCGGGACCGGATCCTCTTTCGGCGGCGCAACTTCACCGCTGCGCAGGATCTTACGGGTGTTCTTGCAGTTTTCGTTGGTGCAGCCCATGTACTTGCCAAAGCGCCCCATTTTCAGGTGCATTTCGGAACCACATTTTTCACACTCAACGATCGGGCCGTCGTAACCTTTCAGGCGGAATTCGCCCTGCTCGATTTCGTAGCCGTCACAGGCCGGGTTGTTACCACACACGTGCAGCTTGCGCTGGTTGTCGATCAGGTAGCTGTCCATCGCGGTGCCGCACTTCTGGCAACGCTTACGGGCACGCAGGGCGTTGGTTTCTGCATCATCCCCTTCCAGGATGTTCAGCACTTCCGCTTCCGGCACCAGGTTGATGGTGGTTTTACAGCGCTCTTTCGGCGTCAACGCATAACCGGAGCAACCAAGGAACACGCCGGTACTGGCGGTGCGGATACCCATTTTGCGGCCACAGGTCGGACAGTCAATGCTGGTCATCACCATCTGGTTCGGCCGCATACCGCCCTCTTCAGGGTCTTTCTCGGCGATTTCCAACTGCTCACTGAATTCGGCAAAGAATTCGTCCAGCACCGCTTTCCATTCCGCCTGGTTGTTGGCGACCTGGTCCAGGCCATTTTCCATGCGCGCGGTGAAGTCGTAATTCATCAGCTCACGGAAGTTTTCTTCCAGGCGGTCGGTGACGATCTCACCCATTTTTTCCGCGTAGAACCGGCGGCTCTCTACCCTCACATAGCCACGATCCTGAATGGTCGAGATGATCGAGGCGTAAGTAGATGGACGGCCAATTCCGCGTTTTTCCAATTCTTTAACCAGTGAAGCTTCACTGTAACGCGCCGGTGGCTTGGTAAAGTGCTGGCTCGGGATCAGCTTTTGCAGATCCAGCTCGCTGCCCACTTCCACAAACGGCAAGGTGCGATCTTCATCGCCCTTACGCAGCGCAGGCATCACCTTGGTCCAGCCATCGAAACGCAGCGTACGGCCTTTGGCACGCAGCAGGAAGTCGTCCGCTTTCACCGTCAGCGTGGTGGAGTCGTATTGCGCTGGTGTCATCTGACAGGCGACAAACTGACGCCAGATCAGCTGATACAGTTTCTGCGCATCCGCTTCCATATCTTTCAGCTGTTCAGCCAATACGCTGACATCGGAAGGACGGATCGCTTCGTGCGCTTCCTGGGAGTTTTCTTTGCTGCTGTACTGGTTAGGCGCTTTCGGCAGGTATTTGTCGCCGAAGTTGTCACCGATATAACCACGCACCATGTTGACCGCATCCTGACTCAGGTTGGTGGAGTCGGTACGCATATAGGTGATATGACCGGCTTCATACAGACGCTGCGCCATCATCATGGTTTTCTTCACGCCGAAGCTCAGGCGGGTACTGGCAGCCTGTTGCAGCGTGGAGGTGATGAACGGTGCACCCGGTTTGCTGCTGGTTGGCTTGTCTTCACGATCCAGCACCGTATAACGGGCTTTTTCCAGCAGGTTAAGCGCGGCATGGGTCTGCTCACGGTTAACCGGTTTGAACGGCTTATCGTGGGCGTGGGTGACTTCCATCTGCAGCGCGATTTCGCCTTTCGCCAGCAGATCGGCATGCAGTTCCCAGTACTCTTCGGGTACGAACGCCTTGATGTCGCGTTCACGCTCCACCACCAGCCGTACCGCAACGGACTGCACCCGGCCAGCAGACAGGCCACGGGCAATTTTTTTCCACAGCAGTGGCGACACCATGTAGCCCACCACGCGGTCCATAAAGCGACGCGCCTGCTGTGCGTTGACACGATCGATATTCAGCTCGCCTGGCGCTTGGAACGCCTGCTGGATCGCGTTTTTGGTGATTTCGTTAAACACCACGCGGCTAAAGCGCTTGTCGTCCCCACCGATCACTTCCCGCAGGTGCCAGGCGATGGCTTCCCCTTCGCGGTCAAGGTCGGTTGCGAGGTAAATGTGGTCAGCATTTTCGGCTAACGACTTTAACTCGGCGACCACTTTTTCCTTACCGGGCAAAATCTCATATTGCGCTTCCCACCCGTGGTAAGGATCGACGCCCATGCGATTGACCAGCGCGGTCTTTTCATCTTTCTTGACTTTCTTTTTGGCTTTGTCTTTGGTTTTGTCTTCGGTTGACTCAGCGCTCTTTTTGCTAGCTGAGCCACTGGTCGGCAAATCACGGATATGACCGACGCTGGACTTCACCACGTAGTCATTACCTAAATATTTATTAATAGTTTTGGCTTTTGCCGGGGACTCAACTATTACGAGAGCTTTGCCCATAATTACCTTTACCTGAATTTAATACTTCTAAAAAGAAGCCATTTGTCTCGCCGTACCGCGGCAATTCGTATCTCTTATTTATATTGCGGTACTCTGGCAAGAGATCAACCTGTTTTTTTCTAATGGTTGCCTAACTGGTCAACCTGAACGCATTTCACCAGCCTAACCTGTTCACGCCAAACCCCAGAAGCCAGGCCAGCTATGACCTGCGTTGAGCGTAAACAAATCCTTCCACCGGAAGCCGCAAAATCCCACACTCTACCTGATAACAAACGCGACGCAACTTAATTAGCGCGGAAAACCTCATTTCGCCACGGACGGTCAAATCACTGGCCGTCCAGACGGCAATTAAACCTTAGCTGGTTTGCGGATAAACGCGAACCCGCGCTAGAATACGTTCAGAATTTTCGCTAGCAGGAGAAATAAATGCGTAACAACACTCAACCCATCGAACGAGCAGATCTGCTTACTGAAGCAAATAACATCATCCGCCAACACGAAGATTATATGCACGGCATGGTGGCCACCGACGTTGAGCAGAAAGGCAGCGTGTTGGTTTTCCGCGGCGAGTTCTTTTTAGATCCCGAGGGGCTGCCAACGGCAAAAACCACCGCCGTATTTAATATGTTTAAGCACCTGGCTCATGTGCTTTCCGAGAAATACCATCTGGTGGGTTAACCATTAAAAACGGGGCCATCAGGCCCCGTGCATTCACCGATTTACCGGCTTACAACAGCGGTTTCTCACCGCGCTGCCACCAGCGCAACAGCAGACGATCGACACTCTCTGCCGCACTGCCGGTAAAGCGATCGATCAGGCGTTTTCGGCGGGCATAGCGTACCCCCACCACTTCATGGTTTTCCATCTCGGCAATCAGCAGATCGTCACTGGTGCCGACCGCGTCAACCAGCCCTTTATCTTTTGCCTGAGTGCCATACCAATGCTCACCGGTCGCGACCTCTTCGATAGCCAATGAAGGGCGTTGCTGATGAACAAACTGTTTGAACAACTCGTGGGTTTCGTTCAGATCTTCACGGAACTTTTCCCGCCCTTGTTCGGTATTCTCACCAAACAGGGTCAAGGTGCGTTTGAACTGGCCCGCGGTGTGCAATTCCACATCGATATTGCTCTTTTGCAGCAAGCGATGGAAGTTGGGGATCTGCGCAACCACGCCGATCGAACCAATGATGGCGAACGGGGCCGCCACAATGCGGTCGGCCACGCAGGCCATCATATAACCGCCGCTAGCCGCGACCTTATCCACCGCCACCGTCAGGCGGATACCTCCCTTACGCAGGCGCTCCAGCTGCGACGCTGCCAGGCCATAGCCGTGCACCACCCCACCAGGGCTCTCCAAACGCAGCAACACCTCATCCTTGGCCGTAGCCACCGCCAACACGGCAGAGATCTCTTCACGCAGTGAGCTGACCTCATGGGCATCCATGCTGCCCTTGAAGTCCAGCACATACAGGCAAGGTTTGACGGCCTCTACCGCACCGGCCTTGGCGCGCTGTTTTTTCAGCTTGTCGTCGGCCTTGTTCTGCTTTTTGAACTGCTTGCTCCAGGCCTTCTGCTCTGCCGCCCCCATGCGGGCAAGACGCATTTCCCGCTGCATTTCACGATATTGCTCACCCAGGTCGGTAAGCTGTAGTTCCCCTTTCTGCTGGCTCTTGCGCTGCCCGAGGCTTACCGCCAGCAACACCAGCGCGGCAATAGCAATCACCACCGTGGCAACTTTGGCCAGGAAAAGGCCATAAACAGATATAAACTCCACAGATACCGCCTTTATTTACAGTTTGTTAGTTGAGCGGGCGCAGCATGCAGCGCCCCTAGGTACTTTTTAGCAAATGGCACCACGGCTGTCGCGCCTAAATGAAAATTCAGATTGATGAGCATACGGCACACCTCCGTGCTATGGGGTTGCCCGCAGCGATAACCAAGCCACTATTGTACCGTTTTTGTTACAAAAGAATGCCGTTTCTGTAGGTTACTCATTGAAAATGCGATCCATTTCAGGCATATAACAGACATTATTCATTAAATTACCGACAAAATTCGCAGTGGATCGCCATAGTGGTTGAGCAACCCTGCTCCTGCCAGCGATCCGCTATCCACCCAAGCTCCCAGCCATAGCGCGGGAGCCGCCAACCAGGCGCGAGGAATTATTGTGCATTACCAACCTAAGCAGGATCTGCTCGAACAACGAATTATTCTGGTCACCGGGGCGGGCGATGGCATTGGTCGTGAAGCGGCGCTGACTTACGCTCGCTACGGCGCACAGCTAGTGCTTCTTGGCCGCACGGAAAGCAAACTGCAGGCCGTCCAGGCCGAAATTGCCGCCATCTCCAGCGCCCCGACGCATATCGTTACGCTGGATTTGTTACACACCACGCCAGAGCAGTGCCAAACCCTGGCGGAAGACTTGGCCACCAAGGTGCCACGTCTGGACGGCGTATTACAAAACGCTGGTCTGTTGGGCGACATCGCCCCAATGGCCGAGCTTTCGATGACCATGTGGAACGAAGTGATGCAGGTCAACGTGAATGCCACCTTCATGCTTACCCAGGCGCTGCTGCCGTTGCTGCTGAAATCCAATGCGGGATCGTTGGTGTTCACCAGCTCCAGCGTCGGCCGCACCGGCCGTGCTGGCTGGGGGGCCTATGCCGTTTCCAAGTTTGCTACCGAAGGGATGATGCAGGTATTGGCCGATGAGTATAAAAACCGAAACTTGCGGGTAAATTGCATCAATCCTGGCGGAACTCGCACCAAAATGCGCGCATCTGCATTCCCACAGGAAGATAAAAACAAGCTGAAAACACCGGCCGATATCATGCCGCTCTATCTGTATTTGATGGGCGATGACAGCCGCCGTAAAACCGGCATGAGCTTCGATGCTCAACCCAACCGTAAACCCGGCGCCGCCGAATAAGGAAGCTTTTAACATGGCTGAAGATCGTCACCAACAACGCCAGCAACGGCTGAAAGAACAGGTGGATGCCCGCATTGCCGCCGCGCAGGAAACCCGCGGTCTGTTGCTGGTCTTTACCGGCAATGGCAAAGGCAAGACCACCGCTGCATTTGGCACCGTCACTCGTGCCGTCGGCCACGGGATGAAGGCCGGAGTGATCCAGTTTATCAAAGGCCAGTGGCCCAACGGCGAGAAAAACCTGCTGCAACAGCACGGCGTGGAATTTCAGGTCATGGCAACCGGCTTTACCTGGGAAACCCAGGATCGGGAAAGCGATACCGCCGCCTGCCAGGCCGTCTGGCAACACGGTAAGCGGATGCTGGCCGACAGCAGCCTGGATCTAGTGCTGATGGACGAGTTGACCTATATGGTCACCTACGGCTATTTAGAGCTGTCAGAGGTGCTGGAAGCCCTTGAGCAGCGTCCTGCACACCAGACGGTGATTATCACCGGGCGTGGCTGTCATCGCGATTTGCTGGAGCTGGCGGATACCGTGACGGAGATGCGGCCGGTGAAGCACGCGTTTGAAGCGGGGATCAAGGCTCAGCAGGGTATTGACTGGTAACTGAATAACCCGTGGCCAAGCCAGAAGGCAAGGCCACGGTGATAAATTTAGCTACGCTTGGAAGGCTTGGCCGGTTTACCCGGTTTGCTGCTGCCTGGTGCACCACGACGGCTGCCGGGAGCGACCTGGCTGTGACGTTTTACCGCACGGCGGATCTGGTTGGCCTTCACACGGCGACGATCGCGTTCTACCGGCAGTTTGCTGACGGTTTCCGGCTGCAGTTCCACCAGCTCACGCAGATAGTTGATCGCCTTCAGATCCAGCTCGGTATAGCCGCCACGAGGCAGGCCTTTTGGCAGATCGATATCGCCGTAACGCACGCGGATCAAGCGGCTTACCTGCACGCCAACGGCTTCCCACAGGCGACGCACCTCACGGTTACGGCCTTCGGTCAGCGTGACGTTGTACCACTGGTTGATCCCTTCGCCACCCTGGAAGGTGATGGTGCGGAATGCCGCCGGGCCATCTTCCAGTTGGACACCTTTGCTCAGTTGCTTGAGCTTTTCGTCGTCGATCTGGCCGAACACGCGCACGGCGTATTCGCGTTCAACTTCGCGGCTTGGGTGCATCAGGCGGTTAGCCAGTTCACCGTCAGTGGTAAACAGCAGCAAGCCTGAGGTATTCACGTCCAAACGCCCTACCGCTACCCAGCGAGAACCACGCAGTTTTGGTAGGCGATCGAAGACCGTTGGGCGACCTTCTGGATCGCTACGGGTACAGAGTTCACCTTCCGGCTTGTAATAAGCCAGCACGCGGCAAACCGCTTCTTCGGATTCTTTGATCGAGACAACATGACCGTCCAGGCGAATTTTCATCCCGGCGACCACTTCAACGCGGTCGCCCAGTTTGGCGATCTTGCCGTCGACGCTGATGCGACCTGCCTCAATCATGGTTTCTATTTCACGACGCGAGCCATGGCCAGCATTCGCTAATACTTTCTGTAACTTTTCGCTCATTGAGCAACCTCTAATGTCGCCTTCACAGGCGTCGGGGGGACTTTGCCGCCACTCTCAGCAAGGAGAGACGGCCGCAAAGATTAGCACTTGGTCAAAACCAACCGCTTATTATACAGGCTTTATCCCTCCTTGGCACTGACTTCGTCCGGCAGTTTAGCGGAAAGGCGCTGGATCGCCCGCCCCTTCACGGATCACTTCCGGGGAGGATTCGGTCAGGTCGATAACCGTGGTTGGCTGCTGGCCCAGGAAACCGCCGTGGATCACCAGATCCACCTGCTTGCCAAGGTGTTCGCTGATCTCTTCCGGATCGGATTCAGCAAAATCATTGCCTGGCAGCATTAGCGTGGTCGACATCATTGGCTCATTGAGCACTTCCAGCAATGCCAGAGCGATCGGGTTGGATGGCACGCGCAAACCGATGGTTTTACGCTTGTCATTCATCAGGCGACGAGGTACTTCTTTGGTCGCTTTCAGGATGAAGGTGTAATTGCCGGGCGTATTGTTCTTGATCAGGCGAAACGACGAATTGTCCACATAGGCATAGGTCGACAGCTCGGACAGATCGCGGCACATCAGCGTGAAGTTGTGGTTACCGTCCAACTGGCGAATGCGGCAGATACGCTCCAACGCCGTCTTCTCTTCAAGTTTGCAGCCCAGCGCGTAGCCAGAGTCTGTTGGATAGACGATCACGCCACCCTTGCGCAGCACCTCTACGGCCTGATTGACCAGGCGCGGCTGCGGGTTGTCCGGGTGAATATAAAATAGCTGGCTCATCTCTAACTCCTGAAAATGATGCACGCGCAAAACAACGCCCGCGTTAAATCAATCGACTAAGTTCTGTTGGGGCTGTGGCCAATCACGCCAAACCGGTTCAACACCGCCGGGTAACCACAGTTTGCGCCCCAACTCAATCCACGAACAGGGCTGATGGAAATCCGAACCCTGAGACGCCAATAATTGGTAGTCCTGCGCATATTTAGCCAACACCGTACGCTCATGGGGGGCTTGTTGACACTGCGCCACCTCCATCGCATCACCGCCGTGTTCGGCAAAATAGGCCAACAGACGTTTCAGCCATTTTGCCGTCAGATCGTAACGGCCCGGATGCGCCATCACCGCTTGGCCACCGGATTGATGAATGACATCAATGGCTTGTTCTATTGTACACCACTGTGGCGGAACATAGCCGATTTTCCCTTTGGCGAGATACTTCTTGAACACCTGCGCCATGTTGCCAGCTATGCCCTGCTGCACCAGAAAACGGGCAAAATGCCCTCTGGTAACCGCCCCATCCCCCGCCAGCAGTTGCGCTCCGGCATAGGCATCGGGAATGCGCGCTTTTGCTAACCGAACGCCGATTTCTTGCGCCCGCAGATTACGGCGCTCGGTCTGTTCGACCAGCAGCTGTAACAGCGCCGGATGGGTGATATCGAGCCCCAACCCAACAATGTGGATCTCATGGTTTTCCCACAGCGTAGAAATCTCCACGCCGTTAACCAACTGCAAGGGCAAGGCAAGATCGGCTATCGCGGCCGCGGCCTCTGCCAATCCGTTGGTGGTGTCGTGATCGGTAATAGCCAGCACGCCAACGCGCATCTCAACGGCTCGCTGCACCAGTTGAGTCGGCGTTAAGTAACCGTCCGAAGCGGTGGTGTGGCTGTGGAGATCGTACAGGGTAAAAGCGGAGGATTGTGGGCTGCTGTCTGTCAAAAGGGATATCCTGCGATGGCTTGGCTTTCTATCATACCCGTTATGGTTGGCCGGACGGAAATCTATTCTGCCGATGGCGCTCCCGCCAGATTAACGACTCCACGCTGGCCGCTAACATATTGTGCAAAAAGAGAGTTGACATTGCCTCCTCGTTCCAGTTAACTAGTACACAAGTTCACGGCAATAACCGTGTTGGATGAAAATACAGAGAGCAACATGATGACTAAGCACACTTCTCTTCTTCGCTGGTGGCGTACTTCCCAATCAAGGGTCGAGTAATCACGCATACCTGTCATCTGACACTGCAGATTCCCTAGGCCCGCTCATTACAGCGGGCTTTTTTATGGACAAGATTTGACTGGAACTACCGAAGATGAACATCAAACCACAGCTCAAACTCCTCACGGCACAGGCCGGTTACCGCAGCGATCCGACGGCGATTTTTCATCAGCTGTGCGGCGCGCGCCCTGCCACCCTGTTGCTGGACTCGGCGGAAATCAACAGCAAGCAAAACCTGAAAAGCCTGCTGATTGTCGACAGTGCCCTGCGCATTACCGCCTTGGGCCGTAAGGTCAGCCTTCAGGCGTTGACCGCTAACGGTGCAGCCCTGCTGCCACTGTTGGATGAAGCCTTGCCTGCCGACGTTCAAATCCAGGCTCGGCCTAACGGCCGTGAGCTAACCTTCCCAGCAATTGATACGGTACAAGACGAAGATGCACGCCTGCGTTCACTGTCGGTGTTTGATGCATTGCGCACGATGCTGACGCTGGTCGACGCCCCAGCCGATGAGCGTGAAGCTATGCTGCTCGGTGGCCTGTTTGCCTATGACCTGGTAGCCGGGTTTGAAGACCTGCCAGAGCTGCGCCAAGACCAACGCTGCCCGGACTTCTGTTTCTACCTGGCGGAAACGCTGCTGGTGCTGGATCACCAGCGCGGTGTGGCCCGTTTGCAAGCCAGCGTATTTACCGGTGACCACGCTGAAACTCTGCGTTTGCAGCAGCGTCTCCAACAGCTTCAGGTGCAATTGCAACAAACTCCAATCGCCATTCCTCATCAAAAACTGGAAGACATGCAGCTAAGCTGCAATCAGAGCGATGAAGAGTACGGCGCGGTGGTCAGCCAGTTGCAGCAGGCGATCCGTCACGGTGAGATTTTCCAGGTAGTGCCTTCTCGTCGCTTCTCCCTGCCTTGCCCTAACCCACTGGCGGCTTACCAGACGCTGAAGGAAAACAATCCAAGCCCTTACATGTTCTTTATGCAGGACGACGAGTTCACGCTGTTCGGTGCCTCGCCGGAAAGCGCGCTGAAATATGAAGCTACCAGCCGCCAAATCGAAATTTACCCGATCGCCGGTACTCGTCCTCGCGGACGCCGCGCCGACGGTTCGCTGGATCTGGATCTCGACAGCCGTATCGAACTGGAAATGCGTACCGACCATAAAGAGCTGGCGGAACACCTGATGCTGGTCGATCTGGCCCGCAACGATCTGGCCCGTATCTGTGAGGCTGGCAGCCGCTATGTTGCCGACCTGACCAAGGTAGACCGTTACTCATTCGTGATGCACCTGGTTTCCCGCGTGGTCGGCAAGCTACGTGGCGATCTCGACGTGCTGCATGCCTATCAGGCCTGTATGAATATGGGCACGCTGAGCGGCGCCCCGAAAGTACGCGCCATGCAGCTGATTGCCGCCTCTGAAGGCACCCGTCGTGGCAGCTACGGCGGTGCCGTGGGCTACTTTACCGCTCACGGCGATCTCGATACCTGTATTGTCATTCGTTCCGCGTATGTTGAGGACGGTATTGCCACCGTGCAGGCCGGTGCCGGTGTGGTGCTGGACTCCGTTCCACAGGCAGAAGCCGATGAAACCCGTAACAAGGCACGTGCCGTGCTGCGTGCCATCGCCAGCGCGCATCAGGCCAAGGAGATTTTCTAATGGCCGATATCTTACTGCTCGACAACGTCGACTCCTTTACTTACAACCTGGTCGATCAACTGCGTGCCAGCGGTCATCAGGTAGTCATTTATCGTAACCAGATTGCCGCCGAGATCATCATCGCGCGCCTGCAACAGATGGAGCAGCCTATTTTAATGCTGTCCCCAGGCCCTGGTACTCCAGCCGACGCTGGTTGTATGCCAGAGCTGTTGCAACGCCTGCGCGGCCAGATGCCAATCATCGGGATCTGTCTCGGCCATCAGGCGATTGTGGAAGCCTATGGCGGCCACGTTGGCCAGGCCGGTGAGATTTTGCACGGCAAGGCTTCTTCCATTACTCACGATAACCAGGGGATGTTTGCCGGTATGGCCAACCCGCTGCCGGTCGCCCGCTATCACTCGCTGGTCGGCAGCAATATCCCTGAAGGGCTGACCGTCAATGCTCGCTTCGGCGACATGGTGATGGCAGTGCGTCACGATGAACACCGCGTATGTGGTTTCCAATTCCATCCAGAATCCATTCTGACCACCCAAGGCGCGCGTTTGCTTGAGCAGACGTTGGCCTGGGCGTTGGCGAAATAATCAAGGGGAACCGACTATGCAACCTATTCTTGAAAAACTGTATCGATCGGAGTCGATGAGCCAGGAAGAAAGCCAGCAGTTATTCAGCGCTATCGTGCGCGGTGAGCTGGAACCTAGCCAACTTGCGGCGGCCTTAATCAGCATGAAGATCCGCGGTGAGCACCCGGAAGAAATCGCCGGAGCTGCCAAGGCACTCTTGGCCGATGCTCTACCGTTCCCACGCCCGGACTATGCCTTCGCGGATATCGTCGGCACCGGCGGTGACGGCACCAACAGCATCAATATCTCCACGGCCAGCGCTTTTGTTGCCGCAGCCTGTGGGGTCAAGGTGGCCAAGCACGGCAACCGCAGCGTCTCCAGCCGTTCCGGTTCATCCGATCTGTTGGCCGCCTTCGGGATCCGTCTGGATCTGCCTGCAGAAGAATCCCGCAAGGCTTTGGATGAACTGGGCGTATGTTTCCTGTTTGCGCCGCAGTATCACACCGGTTTTCGCCATGCGATGCCGGTACGCCAACAGTTGAAGACCCGCACGGTGTTCAACGTACTCGGGCCGTTGATTAACCCGGCTCGCCCACCGTTGGCGTTGATTGGGGTCTACAGCCCGGAGCTGGTGCTGCCAATCGCCCAAACCCTGCGCGTATTGGGTTATCAGCGCGCCGCCGTCGTGCACGGTGGCGGTATGGATGAAGTGGCGATCCACACCACCACTCACGTCGCCGAGCTGAATGACGGCGAAATTGAAAGTTATCAGCTGACACCTAAATCTTTTGGCTTGGACAGCTACCCGCTGGGCTCCCTGCTGGGAGGGTCGCCGGAAGAAAACCGTGACATTCTGGCAAGGTTGTTACAAGGTAAAGGTGAGCCAGCGCACGCCGCGGCGGTCGCCGCCAACGTCGCACTGTTGCTGAAACTATTCGGACAGGAAGACCTGCGCCAGAACGCGCAGCAGGCATTGGAAATGATCCACAGTGGGCAGGCTTACCAGCGTGTCACTGCTTTGGCAGCAAGAGGATAAATGATGCAGGAAACCGTGCTCAACAAGATTGTTCGTGACAAGGCGCAGTGGGTCGCGGCACGTAAGCAACAACAGCCATTAGCCAGCTTTCAAAACGAAATCGTGCCAAGCGAGCGTAGCTTTTATCATGCGCTACAAGGCGCCAGAACGGCATTTATTCTCGAATGCAAAAAAGCCTCTCCTTCCAAGGGGCTGATCCGCGAGAATTTTGACCCGGTGGAAATCGCCTCGGTGTATAAGGACTTCGCCTCGGCGATCTCGGTGCTGACCGATGAGCAATACTTCCAGGGCAGCTTCGATTTTCTGCCGCTGGTGAGTAAAACCGTGACCCAGCCGGTGCTGTGTAAGGACTTTATGATCGACCCTTACCAAATCTATCTGGCACGTCACTACCAGGCCGACGCCATTCTGTTGATGCTGTCAGTGCTCGATGACGAACAGTACCGCCAACTTGCTGCGGTGGCACACAGCCTGAATATGGGCGTGCTGACCGAGGTGATAAGCGAAGAAGAATTACAGCGTGCGGTACAGCTGGAAGCCAAAGTGATTGGCATCAACAACCGCGATCTGCGCGATCTGTCTATCGATCTGGATCGCACCCGCACCCTGGCTCCAAAAGTGCCACATGGCGTGACGGTGATCAGCGAGTCCGGCATCAATAACTATCGCCAGATCCGTGAACTCAGCCGCTATGCCAACGGTTTTCTGATCGGTAGCGCATTGATGTCGGAGGCCAACCTGCGCAGCGCGGTACGCCGCGTGATCCTCGGTGACAACAAAGTCTGTGGCCTGACCCGGCCGCAAGATGCCGCCGCCGCTTATCAGGCAGGTGCCAACTACGGCGGTCTGATCTTCGTTGGCCGTTCCCCACGTAACGTGGACATTGCCCGCGCCAGGGAAGTGATCGCCGGAGCGCCGTTGAAATACGTGGGTGTTTTCTGTGATGCGCCCATCGCTACGGTAGCGCAAACTGCTGAGCGCCTTGGTCTGTATGCGGTGCAACTGCACGGAGCGGAAGACCAAGCTTATATTAACGCCCTGCGCGCCGAGCTGCCTGCCACCTGTCAGATCTGGAAAGCCTTGAGCGTAAAAGACAGCCTGCCCGCTCGCGATCTGCAACAGGTCGATCGTTACCTGCTGGATAACGGCGCTGGCGGTACCGGAGTTCGCTTTGACTGGTCGGTGTTGCAGGGCCAAACGCTGGACAACGTGATGCTGGCTGGCGGCCTGAGTGCAGACAACTGCCTAGATGCGGCCCAACTGGGCTGTGCGGGCCTCGATTTCAACTCTGGCGTAGAGAGCCAACCCGGCATCAAAGATGCCGGGCGTCTGGCAGCGGTGTTCCAAACCCTGCGCGCCTACTGATTGCGAACCTCATTTAACGGATAATAACGGGAAAAATAATGACGCTGCTTAACCCTTACTTCGGCGAATTTGGCGGTCAGTACGTGCCGCAAATTTTGATGCCAGCCCTGAAACAACTGGAAGAAGCCTTCGTCAGCGCCCAGCGTGACCCTGAGTTCCAGGCAGAGTTTATCGATCTGCTGAAAAACTATGCGGGCCGCCCAACGGCACTGACGCTGTGCAAAAACCTGACTGCCGGTAGCAAAACCAAACTCTACCTAAAGCGTGAAGATCTGCTGCACGGCGGTGCCCATAAGACCAACCAGGTATTGGGCCAGGCGCTGCTTGCCAAACGCATGGGCAAAACCGAGATCATCGCGGAAACCGGCGCTGGCCAACACGGTGTGGCCTCTGCGCTGGCATGCGCCCTGCTCGGTCTGAAATGCCGCATCTACATGGGTGCCAAGGACATTGAACGCCAGTCACCTAATGTATTCCGTATGCGCCTGATGGGGGCTGAAGTGATCCCGGTGCACAGCGGTTCTTCCACGCTGAAAGATGCCTGTAACGAAGCGCTGCGCGACTGGTCTGGCTCTTACGATAAGGCCCACTACATGCTGGGCACTGCCGCAGGCCCACACCCGTTCCCGACCATAGTGCGTGAATTCCAACGCATGATCGGTGAAGAAACCAAAGCTCAGGTGCTGGAGCGTGAAGGCCGTCTGCCGGATGCCGTATTGGCCTGCGTTGGCGGTGGTTCCAACGCCATCGGCATGTTTGCCGACTTTATCGATGATGACAGCGTTGGCCTGATCGGCGTTGAACCCGCTGGCCTGGGGATCGAAACCGGCCAGCATGGTGCGCCGCTGAAACATGGCAAGGTGGGGATTTACTTCGGGATGAAATCGCCGATGATGCAAACCTCTGAAGGCCAGATCGAGGAGTCTTACTCGATTTCCGCCGGTTTGGACTTCCCTTCCGTTGGCCCGCAACACGCCTATCTGAACAGCATCGGCCGCGCAGAATACGTGTCTATCAGCGATGATGAAGCGCTGGAGGCTTTCAAAGCGCTTTCCCGCCACGAAGGAATTATCCCGGCGTTGGAGTCTTCCCATGCCCTCGCACACGCGCTGAAAATGATCCGTGAAGAGCCGCAGAAAGAACAGATCCTGGTGGTTAACCTGTCCGGCCGCGGCGACAAAGACATATTTACCGTTCACGACATTCTGAAAGCACGGGGAGAAATCTGATGGAACGTTATCAGCAACTGTTCAAACGGTTGGAAAATAATAAAGAAGGCGCCTTCGTGCCGTTTGTCACCCTCGGCGACCCAAACCCGACGCTATCGTTACAGATTATCGATACGCTGGTGGAGAACGGTGCAGATGGCTTGGAGTTAGGGATCCCCTTCTCGGATCCGTTGGCCGATGGCCCAACCATTCAAAGTGCAGCACTGCGTGCTTTCGCTTCTGGCGTTACGCCAACGCACTGTTTTGAAATGCTGACGGCAATCCGCCAGAAGCACCCTGATATTCCGATTGGCCTGCTGATGTACGCCAACCTGGTGTTCCACGGCGGCATTGACGCATTTTATCAGCGCTGTGCGCAGGCCGGTGTTGATTCGGTGTTGATCGCGGACGTACCTTTCGAGGAGTCCGCACCTTTCCGCGCGGCAGCAACTCGCCACGGCATCGCGCCAATCTATATCTGCCCACCAAATGCGGATGAGGATTTACTGCGTGAAATCTCGTCCCACGGCCGGGGTTACACTTACCTGCTGTCACGCGCCGGGGTAACCGGGACGGAAAGCCGGGCGCAGTTACCGCTGCACCACCTGGTCAATAAGCTGCGCGAGTATCATGCGGCGCCACCGCTGCAAGGCTTTGGCATCTCTGAACCTTCACAGGTCAAGGATGCGTTGCAAGCCGGGGCCGCCGGGGCAATCTCCGGTTCGGCAATTGTTAAGATCATCGAACAGAATCAGGCACAACCGGCAGAAATGCTGGCCAAGCTGGGCAAATTTGTACGTGAAATGAAAGCCGCTACCCGCGTTTAATCTCCCGCTCTCAATCACCGGATACTACGAAAGTATCCGGTGATAACACATTGTTTAGCCTCATTCTTGCCAAAGATATTTTTGCAAACAATTTGAACAAACCAGCAACCTGCCCCACAATCATATTTGCCGCTAAATATTCAGTGGCTCAGTGCATACGATTTCGTTAGCTGATTGAAATCAGCATTTAATTTCAACAATAACATTTGCAAGGAGAGTCATTTATGAAGCTATTTAAAACCCTTTCGGCGCTGTGCATGGCAGCTATTTTGGCGATGGCAGTTTCTGCCTGTGCTCCAACGGCAAAATCAGAGGGGACTGGCGGTTATATTGACGATACGGTCATCACTACCAAGGTGAAGTCAGCACTGCTGGCGGATAAAACCATCAAATCCACCGAGATTAGCGTCGAGACCTTTAAAGGCAAGGTTCAGTTAAGCGGTTTCGTCAGCTCTAGCGCCGATGCCAATCGCGCCGTTCAGGTGACTCGCGGCGTGGCAGGGGTTAAATCTGTCGAAAACGATATGCGCATTAAATAACTGAAGAGGGAGGCGCCGAACAGCGCCTCCTTTACTGCTGGCTTAGAAGCGGTAGCCTGCACCAAACATAAAGACAAATGGGTCCAGACGAGTGTCAATACTCTGATGTTGATCGCCAGCGTCGAAGCGTACCTTGGTTTCGATATTCATCCACCAAAGCGACATGTTCAACATCCAGTGCTCATCCAGGTTGTAATCCAGACCCGCCTGCCCGGCTACGCCCCAGGAATTTTTCAGATCCAGGTTGCTTAAACCCGCATCCTTGCCGTTGTCGTTGAATTTCTCGTCGAAGAACATGGTGTAGTTCACACCGATGCCCAGGTATGGACGCAGCTTGTCTTGCTTGTCGCCAAAGTAGTACTGCGCCATCAGCGTTGGTGGCAGTTGACGAACGGTTGCAATATCCCCGTTGACCGCTGGGCCACCCAGAGAAACTTTATGGCGGAACGGCGTTGCAGCCAGTAACTCGACGCCGATATTGTCCGTCACCATATAGCCAAAAGTCAGACCCAATTGGGTGTTGTTATTGGCGTTGAACGATCCTTGGCCTAAAACGTTGTCCGAACCTGCATTAGGACGAACTGTTGCAGTCCCTGCACGGAACAGGAAATCACCCGCTTGATGCGCGCTTGCTACCATAGGAGCCATCAGAGCCCCTAACACCACCAGAGTTGTCTTTTTCATTATCCATTCCATTTGTGTGGTTTACAGTCCCGATGAATATACCTATTAACAGGTATTTATGATCCCATCGAGATCACATCTTAAGTGTAAAAATTTAAAATCCCACCAAAAACAAAGCCACCTAAGGTGTTAATAAATCGATAATTGATCTGAATCAATAAACGCCTTTTGTTGCAAATATGATGCATGTTTGAATTTCTGTTACCGAAAAAAAGTTGCTAAAAAAAATGCCACTGCGTAATTTCATTATTCCTGTTGGTTTTGGTTGGGCCGGTAAGGAGTCGGTGGCAATCAAGATGAGCGAAATTCAAAATCCCTGCACCAGCTGCGGCGCCTGCTGCGGTTATTTTCGAGTATCATTCTATTGGGCCGAAGCGGAAGATGGCGGCGGCGTGGTACCTATATCCTTAACTGAACCCTTGAGCCCCTTTCTGCGCTGTATGCAAGGGACCAACAGCAAGTCACCACGCTGCACCTCGCTGGTAGGTGAGATTGGTCAGGCGGTTTCCTGTTCGATCTACCTCAATCGCCCCAGCCCCTGCCGCGAATTCGATCAATCCGGGGAAAACGGCCTACGCAATGAAGCCTGCGATCGGGCCCGTGAGCGCTACGGCCTGCCGCCCTTGCCGGTTCCCCTGCCATTATCATTGTCAGAGACCATAATCGCCCAAGAAATCAGCACAGTGCCATTCGCGGGGTGCCACAGCGGCGCGGAACAGGGTACAATCGCCCACTGATTTAACTACGTTCCCGACGCCAAGGAGTCTGCATGCCAAGCATGCCAATTACGGCCAACACGTTGTACCGTGACAGTTTTAACTTTTTCCGTAATCAGGTTGCCAGCATTGTGCTGTTGGCACTGCTGACCGCATTCATTTCTGTGCTGCTTAATCAGGCGTTTAGCCCCGATATTGAGCAGTTGAAGATCCTGACCGCGACGGAAAGTGATCTGGCCTCCAACGCCGGTGCCGGCATGGGGATCCAGGAAATCATTCAGCAAATGACGCCTGAACAGCAGATGGTGCTGTTGAAAGTGTCCGCCGCCGCGACGATTTCCGCTTTAGTGGGTAACGTGCTGCTGGTGGGGGGCATGTTGACGCTGATCCGCCTGGTTTCTGAAGGCCAGCGTACCAGTGCGCTGCGGGCTATCGGGATATCTGCCCCGCTATTGCCGCGTTTACTGCTGCTGCTGTTTGTCTGCACCTTGCTGACCCAGCTTGGCCTGACGCTGTTTGTCGTGCCCGGTGTGATCATGGCGATCTCGTTCTCGTTGGCCCCGGTGATTTCCGTGGCCGATGGGAAAGGCATGTTTGCCTCACTGAAACTGAGCTGCAAGCTGGCCTTTGCTAACGCGCGGGTGATCGTACCGGCGATGATGCTGTGGTTGGCGGCCAAACTACTGGTGCTGTTTATGGTCAGCCACTTGTCGGTGTTGACGCCACACGTTGCCAGCATCGTTCTGACTGCATTAAGCAACCTGGTTTCTGCCTTACTGCTGATTTATCTGTTCCGGCTGTATATGCTGCTGCGGGACACAGCGCCCACTTCTGGCGTGTCCTTAGATAAAAGATAAATAGGGTCGGTTGACGTTTAAGGGCACGCTTTTAGCGTGCCCTTTTTATTTACTGTGCCGTGCCCGGTTCGGCCTGTTCCTTACTTTGTATCAGCTTGAGTGCCAGATAAAGGTCGGGCACCAGGATCAAATCCTTATCACGCCCCACCTGATTGATACGGAACCAGCGCGTTAACTCGGTGCGCCGTCCGGCCAACACCAGCTTAACGTTACGCTGTAACAAGTCACGCTTTAACTCGTCAATGGCCGCCAGCACGCTGATATCCGCATGGGTAAAACTGGCCACCGCATCCACTACCACCCAACGTGGTTGGAACGGCGTACTGTCGACCAGATTGAGGATGCGCCGTTTGAAGTAAGCCACGTTAAAATAGGTCAGCGGGGAGTTAAAGCGGTACATCATCACGCCCTGCACCGCCTTCACCCCGTTGTTGTTGCCCATTGAGTGGATCATGCCTTCCTCATTGACCCCCAGCAGTTGCTCCGTGGGGCGGAACACGGTGCGCAGAAACTGCATCAGGCCAAGCAATACCGCTAAGCCAATGCCGCTGATCACCCCCACCAGCAGCACGCTGACGAAGGTGAAGGCTGCCAGCCTGAACGCCTGGGCATTGCGCTTGCGCAGGATCCAGATGCCGCGAATGTCGATCAACGACCAGGCGGCGTACATCAGCACCACGCCTAATCCGGCCACCGGAATAAATTGCAGCGGTGAAGTCAGGAACAGCAGCACAATGCCAATGACGATGGCGGCAATAATTGATACCAATTGGCTCTTGCCGCCGTTGGCATCGTTTACCGCCGTACGCGAATCGGCTCCGCTGATGGCAAACCCTTGCGACAGCGCAGAAACAATGTTGACCAGCCCCAGCGCACGGAACTCCGCATCGGCATTGACCTCGTAGCCATTTTTCGCCGCAAAGCTGCGCGCCGTTAGCATCATGCTGACAAAGCTGACCACCGCCAGGTTGAGCGCCGGTATCACCATGTCACGCAGTAAGCCCGGCTGAAAATCCGGCCACTGAACGATAGGCAGCATGCCGCTGAAGCCCCCTACGGTAATAATACCGTGCTGCTGCAAATTAGCCGCCCAGGTGATGAAGGCGACCAGCACGATGGCAAACAACGGCGCAGGCCAGTTAGGCCGCAATTTTTTAACCCCCACCAGCATTGTCAGCGTAAGCAATGAAATGCCCATCGTCGGCCAATCGCTATGCAGAATGTTACCGGGCAAGGCATAAATACGTTCAATCAGCTGCGCCGGTGGCGTACCGAACCCCAGCACTTTGCCGATCTGATCGACAATGATGGTCACCGCTACGCCATTCAGCAATCCGCTGAGGATCGGGCGCGAAAGCAGGTCTGCCAAGGCCCCGAGCCGGAAGCGGCTAGCCAGCAGACACCAAGCCCCCGTCATGGCGGTCATCATGATGGTGAGCTGCCAGTGCAGCTCCATACTTCCTGCGGCCAGCGGAGTCACCACGGCGGCGATCACCGCACAGGTGGCCGCATCCGGCCCAACAATCAGCTGCCGCGACGAGCCAAAAATGGCATAGGCGATCATCGGTAAAATACAGGAGTAAAGCCCGACCACCGGGCTGACACCGGCCAATTCGGCATAGGCGATCGCCACCGGTAAAGCTACCGCTGCGACCGATAACCCCGCACGAATATCCGGCTTCAACCAACTGCGTTCATATCCTAACAAATGCGTCAAACCGGGCGTCCACGCCCGCAGAGACTTCCACTGCATAGCTATTTTCCAGGGTAAATTATGCGGCTATTATTATGCTTAATATGCGTGGTACACCCAGCGCTTGCAAATAACCGAGGGTAACAATCGTAAGTTTATGCAAATTCTGGCGTTTACAGCAGCAATCTACCGGACGAACACCGATAATCTGCCCTTTAGTGCGATACACAGAGCGCGCCAAATCCGGTATAGTCGCCCGATGAACCTATGATGGATTGATTTATGAAGCAGTTTCTTGATTTTTTACCCCTGATTGTCTTTTTTGCCTTTTATAAGCTTTACGATATCTACGTCGCCTCGGGTGCCTTGATCGTCGCCACCGCCCTGGCACTGGTCTTTACCTGGCTGAAATATCGCAAGGTTGAGAAGATGACGCTGATCACCTTTGCCATGGTCGCCGTATTCGGCACCTTGACTCTGGTGTTTCACAACGACCTGTTTATCAAATGGAAGGTCACTGTCATCTACACCCTGTTCGCCCTGGCGCTGCTGATCAGCCAGCTGATCCTGAAAAAGCCGCTGATCCAACGCATGCTGGGTAAAGAGCTGACCCTGCCGGACAGCGTCTGGAACCACCTTAACATTGCCTGGGCCCTGTTCTTCCTGGCCTGCGGCTTGGCCAATATCTATGTGGCATTCTGGATGCCGCAGGACGTTTGGGTTAACTTCAAGGTATTCGGCCTGACCGTGCTGACGCTGGTCTTCACCCTGTTGAGCGGTATCTATATTTACCGTCATATGCCAGAAGAGCAGAAGAAATAATGACCGAACAACGACCTTTGCCTAGCGGTGAGCTGGTGCTGCGCACGCTGGCCATGCCGGCAGATACCAATGCCAACGGCGATATCTTTGGCGGCTGGCTGATGTCGCAAATGGACATCGGCGGCGCGATCCTGGCCAAAGAGATTGCCGAAGGGCGCGTGGTTACCGTGCGGGTAGACGGCATGACCTTTCTCAAGCCGGTCGCGGTGGGTGACGTGGTGTGCTGCTATGCCAACTGTATCCGCAGTGGCCGCAGCTCCATTACCATCAATGTGGAAGTTTGGGTCAAGAAGGTGTCTTCTGCCCCGATCGGCCAGCGCTACCGTGCCACGGAAGCGGTCTTTACCTATGTAGCGGTAGATGACGCAGGCAGCCCTCGCGCCCTGCCAGACGGTAAGATGAACTTCCGCGTTGGCGAATAAGCCTACGCCAGATAGCAAAAAGGTCGCAAATGCGACCTTTTTTATTGCTTACTCAACTGTCGAGCCTTCCATTTTGAAGACGATGGTCTTCGTCAGGTTCTGCGCGGTTTTGGCTTCATAGCGCCATTTACGCATTGCCTGCTTCACTTCACGTTCGAACATATTACGTGGTTCCGCAGACAGAATACGCACGTTAGTAACCCGCCCGTCGCTATCGACATCGAACTGAACCTTGACATTGCCTTCAATCTGCAATGCCCGGGCGCGCGGTGGATACATCGGCTTGCCGATACTCAGAGCTTTCGGCCCCAACTCACGGGAAGTTCCCGGCGCGGGTGCTGATGGTGCCTGTTTAACCGGTGCCTTGTCGATCGGCTTGGCTTCGGATTGATTGTCGAACGGCGAAGGTTCACGCGGCTCGGTCTTCTTCACTTCACGCTTGACCGGCTTCTCTACCTTCGGCTTAGGTTTTGGCTTCGGCTTGGGTTTCTCCGGCTCCGGTTTAGGGATGGCTACCGGTACCGGCGGTGGCGGCTCTGGCTCCGGGATTGGTTCTGGCTCAGGCTCAGGTTCTACCTGTGGCTCCGGTTCCGCCGCAGCCGGCGGTGGCGGTTCTGCCAACGCGGTCATATTCACCATCATGACGCTGATAGGGGCATCTTCCTGCTTCGGCAGCTCCAACACTTCGTTGACGGAAGCGTAGAGCAAGGCGGCCACCAGGGCACTGTGCAAACCAACGGAGAGGACAATTGGCACGGAAATTCGGCGAATAAGGAACATTTTGTTTAGCGGCATAATGATTCTGTTTCCTCTGGTGCGCCAAGTTTAAATGCAAATAGCAATCATATTCAATAACGAAAGACAAACTATCGCTTTAATCGGCATCATTAGGCGCTAAAACCAGCAAACTCATAGGGATATTAACGTTTAATTAGCCTTTTATTGCGCTTTGCATACGGATTGTTAACCAATGTGTTCCCTCACTCGTCAATCGCAGCACACGCAGCTATCCTCAACACGGTAATGAATTTTTATCTGGATTGGCATTCCCTTGTCACAGGTTTTGCGCTACTTTGTGATTACCGTTGTATGGCAATGATTTTAAAGGTGAAATATGCTTTATCTGATCTACGCACAAGACGTACCTGGCACGCTGGAACAGCGTATGGCGGTTCGCCCCGCCCATCTGGCTCGCCTGCAGGCACTGCGTGATGAAGGCCGGTTGGTGGTCGCTGGCCCTAACCCGGCTATCGATAGCAACGATCCTGGCCAGGCTGGATTTACCGGTTCTACCGTGATCGCCGAGTTCCCTTCGCTGGAGGCGGCAAAATCCTGGGCAGCACAAGACCCGTACGTGGACGCTGGAGTATACGGCGAAGTCACGGTGAAACCCTTCAAGCAGGTATTTTAAGCAAAAAAAAAGCCAGCACGGAGGTGGCTGGCTAAAAGTGGGTTCTTCGAGGGAATATCTTTATTCGCTAAACATACTCGCCACCCGGAGCGATCGCCATCTATCAGTGTGATAGGTCAACCATTGCGAGCCGTATCGTTAAGAACCCACTTTTGCAGATCGGTAAACATCGCTTCCCATTCCTGCTGAGTGATATCCATAAAGCCGAAGAAGCGCAGCATGAAGGCACCCTCGGTGGCCAGGAAGGCCAATCGCGCCTTTCTCCCCGCCTCAGTAGTCAGATCCAAACCTGCTATGCGGCTGCGATACCATTCTCGCGTACTGTCCAGGTGTTCTGGCGTCTGAATTAACGTCGCCATCAACCCGGCCGCCTTGGCGCTGGAAGCCTGATCGGAACTGCGGGTAGCCTGCATATGCGCCTGGACAATGGTTAATGGGTCCGGATCGCTGCCTGCGATATCGTCAAAAACCTGCTCATAAACCTTACCCCAACGGTCAAACATCGCATCGATGAGCGCATCTTTGCTACCAAAGCAATATTGTACTCCCCCCTTGGAGATCCCCATGGCTTTAGCCACCGAATCGATGGTCAACCCTGCCGCACCTTGGGTCGCCACAATCTCTTCTGCGGTATCCAGCACCTTGTCACGATCGATACTCCGTTGACGCCCCATTGAGAAAGCCCCTTTTCAATACGTACGTATGGATTTATATTATAGCAGTATACCACCGGTACTACCGGGTGGTTACCGTAAGGTGACGCAGCCGCGTCATCGGTTTACTAGGATACTCTTTATGCACGCCCAAAACCGCTGGCTGATCCTGGCAATGATCTCCAGTGCGCTATTTTTAATCATTACCGATATGACGGTGCTTTACACCGCGTTGCCGCGCCTGACCCAGGCATTGGATGCCACAGCCTCACAAAAGCTATGGATCGTTAACGCCTACCCGTTGGTGGTTGCTGGCCTGCTGCCCGGCGCTGGCATGTTAAGCGACCGTCTTGGCCACAAGAAAATGTTTATCGCCGGTTTGCCGGTCTTTGCCTTGGCCTCACTGTGCGCCGCGTTCTCCCCCAGTGCCGAGCTGCTCATTGCGTCACGGGCTTTCCTGGCCATCGGGGCTGCGATGATGATGCCAGCCACGCTATCCATTGTGCGCCACGTCTTTACCGATGAGCGTGAACGTGCGCTGGCGATTGGCATCTGGGCCGCCGTGGCCTCCGGCGCCGCCGCACTTGGCCCGGTGGTAGGCGGCGTTCTGCTGTCCTATTTCTGGTGGGGCTCGGTATTTCTGATCAACGTGCCGGTGGTGATGCTGGTTCTGCCGCTGGCGGTCTATCTGATCCCTCGTTGCGGTGGAGACAGTCAACGCCCCTGCGACTTTATCAGTTCGCTACAGATCATGTTCGGCCTGGTGGCGTCGATCTATGCGCTGAAAGAGCTGAGCAAACCCGCGTTCTCCCTGAGTGACTTCGCCATTGCGGCGGCGCTCGGTACGCTGTTCCTGACGCTGTTTGTCCGCCGTCAGCAGCGGTCGCAATACCCCATGATCGATTTCTCACTGTTCCGCAATCGGCTGTTTGCCAGCGGTGTCGGTGTGGCGATCGTTTCAATGATCGCGCTGATAGGGGTCGAGCTGGTGTTAAGCCAGCGGTTACAGTTGGTGCTAGGGATGACGCCGCTGCTGGCCGCGTTGTTTATTTTACCCATTCCAGTAGCCTCGGCTCTGGCTGGCCCGTTGGCTGGGGCCTTGCTACCGCGTTATGGCGAGCGCTCCATGTTGGTAGGCGGCTTTATTCTCACCGCCTTAGGCATTGCGGGTGTCGCGCTGTGGTATCAAGGCAACGTCATTATGCAGTTGGTCTGCCTGTTTGTGGTGGGCTTTGGCCTCGGCGGTGCCATCACAGCCGCCTCAACGGCCATTATGCTCAACGCCCCGGAAGACAAGGCGGGCATGGTCGCCGCCATTGAAGACGTCTCGTGGGAGTTGGGTGGCGTGTTAGGCGTCACGCTGCTGGGCGGGTTGATGACGGCGGTCTATAGCCACAGCCTGATATTGCCTGCCAATCTTCCTGCAGGCGATCTCGCATATGACAGCATTGATGAGGCGCTACGGTTAGCCGGAAATATGGGCGCAGACAGCGCAGAAAGGCTGATCCAGCTGGCTAGAGGCGCCTTTGATCAGGCCTTTATTGCCGTGCTGATCGCCGCCGCATTGCTCACCAGCCTGAGCGCCGGTGTGCTAAAATTTGCTTTGCGCAAAAGGGCGCAGGTGTAATTTAATCGATGAGGTTAAGTGGGCGCAGCATGCAGCGCCCCTACCCGATTAGCCAATTGATGAATGTAAGCAGCTTGAAAGATGGCGGGTAAATTGGTTTGAACGATTGAATTGATGCTTAGTAGCAACTTTAACCTTATGATAGATGCGGTTAACCTGTTTTGTATGGATATCAATCTAGATAATCGAAACAAATAATCAGGAGAAGATTATTATGGCAACGGCAAAGAAAGCGACCAAGACTCATATCGGCCTGGACACCAAACAATCAGCAAAACTCTCTGAAGCACTGAACGCCCTACTGGCTAACTACCAGGTGCTGTACATGAACGTGCGCGGCTACCATTGGAATATTTCCGGCCCGCACTTCTTTGAACTGCACGTCAAGTTTGAAGAAACCTACAATGACCTGCTGACCAAGGTGGATGAACTGGCAGAGCGTATTCTGACTCTGGGTTCACAGCCTCGCCACGCCTTCAGTGACTATCTGAAAACGGCGGATATCAAGGAAGACACCAATGTCACCGACGATAAAGGCACCCTGCGCGGCTTGCTGGAAGGTTACGCCATTTTGTTGCAACAGCAGCGCGAACTGCTGACGCTGGCCGCAGAGGCCGGTGACGAGGGTACCTCTTCTCTGATGAGCGATTACATCAAAGAGCAGGAAAAACAGGTGTGGATGTTGAACGCCTATCTGGGTAAATAACCCAGGTCCAGCCAATAGCAGAACAGCCCATAACGGGCTGTTCTTGTTTTACCACTCGTAAGCCACAACGAACAATAAGGCTCTGCGGTGTTGATCGTCCAAACGACGGCGAACACGAATGATATGCCGATTACTGCACGACTGGCGCTCTAACCAACGGTGCCTGCGCCGCTGGCTCTGCCGTAACATCCTCCAGCGGCCCACTTCATTTCTACTGCGTCTCATTTTACGTTACCCATCAATGCCAACCGCGGGCATTATATCCCTTTCAACGTACGATCCAAGTCGCCCTTTCACCACATTAGCTCTATCAGAGACGACAAAAAGTACGGTTTTTATTTTCAGCAAGTTCCTTTGGTCAATCATTTTTATGTAACTTAACTACCGAGAAAAGGTTTCACCTTTGTTGTTCTGTGCGTACACTCATTATTGGTGGCTTACCAACGGAAATTTTTGCCTTTATGACAACCTTTTATACCGTAATTAGTTGGCTTTTGGTGTTTGGCTACTGGCTGCTTATCGCCGGGGTCACATTGCGTATTCTGATGAAACGACGCACCGTGCCTTCGGCCATGGCCTGGCTGCTGGTGATCTATATTCTGCCCTTGGTCGGTATCGTCGCTTATTTATCCTTTGGCGAACTGCACCTGGGCAAGCGCCGCGCAGAGAGAGCCAAAGCCATGTGGCCCTCAACCGCTCGCTGGCTGAATGAGCTTAAAGGAAGCAGCCGGATTTTTGCTACCGAGTACAGTGAAGTGGCCCGCCCGCTGTTCCAGCTTTGCCACCACCGCCAAGGGATTGATGGCGTCAAAGGCAACCAGCTTCAGTTGCTGACGACCACCGATTCAACGATGAATGCCCTGGTGCGGGATATCGAACTGGCACGCCATAATATCGAGATGGTGTTTTACATCTGGCAGCCAGGTGGGCTGGTCGATCAGGTCGCCGAATCATTGATGGCCGCCGCACGCCGTGGCGTACATTGCCGTTTGATGCTGGACTCGGCTGGCAGCGTACAGTTCTTCCGCAGCCCTTATCCCAGCATGATGCGTAACGCCGGTATTGAGGTGGTTGAGTCACTCAAGGTGAACCTGTTCCGCGTATTCCTGCGGCGTATGGACCTGAGGCAACATCGCAAAGTGGTGCTGATCGACAATTACATCGCCTACACCGGCAGTATGAATATGGTCGATCCACGCTTCTTCAAGCAAGATGCCGGGGTTGGTCAATGGATCGACCTGATGGCCCGCATGGAAGGCCCGGTAGCAACCACGATGGGTATCGTTTACGCCTGTGACTGGGAGATTGAGACCGGCAAACGCATTTTGCCACCGCCACCAGACGTGAATATCATGCCGTTTGAGCAGGAAAGCGGTCACACCATCCAGGTTATTGCCTCTGGCCCGGGATTCCCGGAAGAGATGATCCATCAGGCGCTGTTGACGGCGGTCTATTCCGCGCGTGAGCAGTTGATCATGACCACTCCCTACCTGGTACCAAGCGACGATCTGCTGCATGCCATCTGCACGGCTGCGCTGCGTGGCGTTGACGTCAGCATTATCGTTCCACGCGACAACGATTCAATGATGGTGCGCTGGGCCAGCCGTGCCTTCTTCTCGGAGCTGCTGGAAGCGGGCGTGAAGATTTATCAGTTTGAAGGCGGGCTGTTGCACACCAAGAGCGTGTTGGTCGATGGCCAGCTCAGCCTGGTCGGCACGGTCAATCTGGATATGCGCAGCCTGTGGCTGAACTTTGAGATCACCCTGGTGATTGACGACAGCGGCTTTGGTGCCGATCTGGCCTGTGTGCAAGATGATTACATCGCCCGCTCGCAACTGCTGGATGCCGAGCAATGGTTGAAGCGCCCGTACTGGCACCGCCTGGTCGAACGCCTGTTTTACTTTTTCAGCCCGTTGCTGTAAAAGCGGCAACGAGCATGGTTTAATAGCCTCAAATCATTTGTTATCAGGATTTTTATATGGACTTGAATAATCGCCTTACCGAAGATGAAACGCTGGAACAAGCCTACGACATCTTCCTTGAGCTGGCAGGCGACAATCTGGATCCCGCGGATATTCTGCTGTTCAATTTACAGTTTGAAGAGCGCGGCGGTGCCGAGCTGTACGATCCGGCAGAAGACTGGCAGGAACACGTGGATTACGATCTGAATCCGGACTTCTTTGCCGAGGTGGTGATCGGCCTGGCGGACAGCGATGGCGAGCCTATCAACGATGTCTTTGCCCGCGTGCTGATCTGCCGCGAGAAAGATAACAAGCTGTGCCACATTTTGTGGAAAGAATAAGCCGGTGAACGGTACAAAAAAACCTGCCAAATGGCAGGTTTTTTATTATTAATCAATGCATTACAACGGATCGACTTTCAAGCATGATACCGCATGACGGAAGCTGCCTTCCAGCAATGGGCGAGTTTTAGCGCACTCCGGCCCGGCAATCGGACAACGGGTGCGGAACACACAGCCCGAAGGCGGATTGATCGGTGATGGCAGTTCCCCTTCCAGCAGTTGGATCTGCTTTTCCTTCTCCTTGTCAGGATCCGGCACCGGAACCGCCGACATCAGCGCCTTGGTGTAAGGATGCTGCGGGTTATGATAGACCTCATCATAGGTTCCCAGCTCCACCGCATGGCCCAGATACATCACCAGCACCCGATCGGAAATGTGTTTAACCACCGCCAGATCGTGGGCGATAAAGATTAGCGATAACCCCATCTCACGCTGCAACTGCTGCAGCAGATTCACTACCTGTGCCTGGATAGACACGTCCAGGGCGGAGACCGGCTCATCACAAATCACCAGTTTCGGCTCCAGGATCAAGGCGCGGGCGATGCCAATACGCTGGCACTGCCCGCCGGAGAATTCATGCGGATAACGGTTGATCAGGTTCGGCAGCAGGCCCACCTTCAACATCATCGCTTTGACCTTATCCTTCACTTCCTGACGCGGCATTTTCGGATTATAGGTACGCAGCGGTTCGGCGATGATCTCACCGATGGTCATACGCGGGTTCAGCGAGGCCAACGGATCCTGGAAAATCATCTGAATATCGCTGCGCGTCTTGCGCCAGTCGGCATCGCTCATGCCCAGCAGATCTTTGCCCAACCAGGCAACGCGGCCACTGGTCGCCTTCACCAGGCCGATAATTGCCCGTGCGAAGGTGGATTTACCGCAGCCTGACTCCCCTACCACCCCTAGCGTTTCGCCTTCAAACAGGCGCACGGTTACACCGTCAACCGCCTTCAGGGTTTTCGGTGCCTGCCAGAACCACTGCTTGTCATCATGAATATCGAAGTGAACTTTCAGGTCTGCGACTTCCAGCAGCACTCTTTTATCGGTTGCGGTCATACCAACGCCTCCACCGGCTTGAAACAGGCGCGCAGGCGCCCCTCACCAAACTGCTCCAATGGCGGAGCACTCGCGCACTGCTCCATCGCATGCGGACAACGCGGCTGGAACGGACAGCCTTTCGGCAAACGCAGCAGGTTCGGCGGATTACCGGGAATGGTCATCAACGCTTCACCTTCAGCATCCAGACGCGGCACCGCGTTAAGCAGCCCGATAGAATATGGGTGGCTCGGATGATAAAACACATCGCGGGCGCTACCGTATTCCATGGTGCGGCCAGCATACATCACCAAAACCTTGTTACAGATCCCGGCAACCACGCCCAAATCATGGGTGATCATGATGATCGCCGTATTGAACTCACGCTTCAGTTCGTTAAGCAGCGTCATGATCTGTGCCTGCACGGTAACGTCCAGCGCGGTGGTTGGCTCATCGGCAATCAGCAGTTTTGGCCGACACAGTAACGCCATGGCGATCATCACGCGCTGGCGCATCCCGCCGGAGAACTCATGCGGATACATCCGCATACGCTTACGGGCTTCCGGCATTTTGACCGCATCCAGCATGCGTACCGATTCTTCAAACGCCTCGCTTTTGCTCATTTTTTTATGCAGCATCAACACTTCCATCAGCTGCTCACCAACCCGCATATAAGGGTTCAATGAAGTCATCGGGTCCTGGAAGATCATCGAGATCTCTTCGGCCCGCAGCTTGTTGAGCTGGCTTTCTGGCAGATTGAGAATTTCACGGCCGTTGAATTTTGCCGAGCCACCGATGCGGCCATTGCTGGCCAGCAGGCCCATCAACGCAAATGCCGTCTGTGACTTGCCGGAACCCGACTCCCCGACGATGCCCAGGGTTTCACCCGCGCGCAGATCGAAATTGAGATCGTTCACCGCGGTAACATCGCCGTCTGGCGTACCGAACGTTACACGCAGATCTTTGACGTCCAGCAGCAGTCCGTCTTGTGGTTGAGAATTAATGCTCATGGTTGCACTCCTTAACGATCTTTCGGGTCGAGGGCATCACGCAGGCCATCGCCGATAAAGTTGAAACAAAACAGAGTGATAACCAGGAAACAGGCTGGGAACAGCAGCAACCACGGTGATACTTCCATTGAGTTGGCGCCATCGCTCAACAATGCGCCCCAACTGCTCAACGGCTCCTGAGTACCTAGCCCCAGGAAGCTGAGGAAGGATTCAAACAGGATCATGCTCGGCACCAGCAGCGAGGCGTATACCACCACCACGCCCAGTACATTTGGCACGATATGCCGCAGGACGATATTGCGAGTCGATACGCCGCACACCAGCGCTGCTTCGATAAACTCTTTACGTTTCAGGCTGAGCGTCTGCCCGCGCACAATACGCGCCATATCCAGCCACGACACCATGCCGATCGCCACAAAGATCAGCAGGATGTTTTGCCCAAAGAAGGTCACCAGCAGGATCACAAAGAACATAAACGGGAAGGAGTTCAGGATCTCCAGCAAACGCATCATCACCGAGTCGGTCTTGCCGCCCAGATAGCCAGAAAGTGAACCGTACAAGGTGCCCAATACCACGGCCACCAGCGCCGCAGCAACCCCCACCATCAGCGAGATACGCCCACCAATGGCCACGCGCACCAGCAGGTCACGCCCTGAGGAATCGGTACCGAAATAGTGCCCGGACTCCAGGTTAGGCGCGGCAGACATCATGGCCCAATCGGTGTCATCATAAGCAAACTGCGACAGCCAGGGGGCACAGATCACAAACAGGGTGATCAGCGCTAACACAAACAGGCTGGTCACCGCCGCACGGTTGTGCATAAAGCGGCGGCGAGCGTCCTGCCAAAGACTGCGCCCTTCAACTTCCAGCTGTTCGCTGAAGTTTTCCAGAGCTTCGCTGTTCTTTTTCGTCAACATCTTGCGTGCTCCAGCTTAGTAACGGATTTTCGGATCGATCACGGCATATAGCACGTCGACGATCGCGTTAAACAGGATGGTCAAGCCGCCGACCAGAATGGTCAGGCTCAACACCAGCGAATAGTCACGGTTCAATGCACCGTTAACGAACAGTTGACCAATTCCTGGCAGGCCGTAAATAGTCTCAATCACCATCGAACCGGTGATAATCCCAACAAACGCTGGCCCCATATACGACAGCACCGGCAGCAGCGCAGGTTTTAATGCGTGACGCAGAATGATGCGGCGCATCGGCAAACCTTTGGCACGGGCGGTACGGATAAAGTTGGAGTGCAGCACCTCAATCATCGAGCCACGGGTGATACGCGCGATGCTGGCGATATAGGCCAAAGACAGCGCCACCATCGGCAGGATCATGAACTTCAGCGCCCCACCGTTCCAGCCTCCACCGGGCAACCACTTCAAGGTAATGGCGAAAATCAGCACCAGTAAAGGGGCCACGACAAAGCTGGGGATCACCACACCGGTCATGGCGAACCCCATCACCGTATAGTCCCACTTGGTATTCTGATTCAACGCGGCAATAACCCCAGCGCTCACCCCCAGCACCACCGCCAGAACAAAAGCGGCAAAACCCAGTTTGGCTGAAACGGGAAACGAAGCCTTGACCAGGTCATTAACCGAATAATCTTTGTATTTGAATGAAGGGCCAAAATCGCCCTGCGACAGCTGCACCAAATAGTGTCCGTATTGTTTCCAGATCGGATCGTTAAGGTGATATTTGGCTTCAATGTTGGCCAACACTTCGGGTGGCAGCTCACGCTCACCGGTAAACGGGCTGCCGGGTGCGAGGCGCATCATAAAGAAAGAGATGGTAATAAGTATAAATAGTGTCGGGATCGCCTCTAACAGGCGACGAAAGATAAATTTAAGCATTGCCCTAGCCCTGTGCTTCAGCCTGATAACGGCTTATTGTCTTGAAATGGGCCGGCGACCTGTGCCGCCAGCCCTTGCCGCATCAATGTTTGATGATGTACAGGTTTTTGTCGTAAACGTTATCCAGTGGATCTTTGCCTGAGTAACCACCCACGTAAGGTTTCACCAGGCGAGCATTCACATAGTAATAAAGCGGAACGATGGCAGAGTCTTTATCCAGCTGAACTTCGGCTTTCTGATACAGATCGGCACGCTCTTCTTTGGTTTTCGCCGTCAAGACGTTGCCCATCAGCTTGTCGAATTCTGCGCTCTTATAGTGCGGGGTGTTACTGCTGCTGTCGGACAGCATCATGTTCAGGAAGGAGCTTGGTTCGTTGTAGTCCGCACACCAGCCAGCACGTGACACGTCATAGGTGCCCTGATGGCGGGTATCCAGGAAGGTTTTCCACTCCTGGTTCACCAACTTCACGTCCACGCCCAGGTTTTTCTTCCAGATAGACGCAGCGGCAATGGCCAGTTTCTTGTGCAGATCGGAGGTGTTGTACAACAGTGAGAAGGTCAGCGGTTTACCAGGGCCATAACCGGCTTCGGCCAGCAGCTTCTTGGCTTCTTCGTTACGCTTTTCCTGCGTCCAGCCAAACCATTCTGGCGGGGTCAACTTGGCACCGTCGGTGTAAGGAGGAGTAAAGCTGTAAGCTGGCAGGTCGCCCTGGTTCTTCACCTTGTTGACGATGATATCGCGATCCATCCCCAGCTTCAGCGCTTCACGTACGCGAGCATCGGTGAACGGGGCTTTCTGGTTGTTGATTTCGTAGTAATAAGTACACAGGTAAGGATCGACGTGCACTTCGTTCGGGATCTCTTTCTTCAGCTTCTGGAACAGTTCGATCGGCATGTTGTTATAGGTCATGTCGATTTCGCCGGTGCGATAGCGGTTGACGTCGGTGACTTCTGACGCGATCGGCAAGAAGGTGACTTTATTAATGACGGTTTTGGCGTTATCCCAGTATTGCGGGTTACGTTCCAGCACGATACGTTCGTTAACTACCCAGTCTTTCAGCTTGTACGCGCCGTTGCTGACGTAGTTCTGTGGCAAGGTCCACTTCTCACCAAACTTCTCTACCGCTTCTTTATTCACCGGCTTCATGGCGTAGTGCGGAGTCATTTCTACCAGATACGGCACCGGCTCGGTCAGCGTCACCTGGAAGGTATGATCGTCGATGGCCTTGACGCCCAACGTCGATTTGTCTTTCTTACCCGCGATGATGTCATCCACGTTTTCTACATGAGCATATTGCAGATAGCTGGCATAAGGTGAGGCGGTTTTCGGGTCAACCAAACGCTGCCAGCTATACACGAAATCTTGTGCCGTTACCGGCTCACCGTTCGACCATTTGGCGTCTTTACGCAGATGGAAGGTCCACACTTTAAAATCTTTGTTATCCCAGCTTTCTGCGACACCCGGCACCACTGAACCG
This sequence comes from Serratia sp. JSRIV004, assembly GCF_019968705.1. NCBI lineage: Bacteria > Pseudomonadati > Pseudomonadota > Gammaproteobacteria > Enterobacterales > Yersiniaceae > Serratia > Serratia sp. JSRIV004. The sequence continues at coordinate 3,296,774 of NZ_CP074140.1, forward strand.
TCCAGGCTGTTATTTGCCAGACCTTCAATCAGATCGCGAGTGACGTTGTTTTCAGGCACGCCTTCGATCTTGTGCGGGTCAAGGGATTGTACTTCGGAACCGTTGTTCTTAACGATTTCCTGCTTGTCTGCCAGCTGAACGCCCGCTGGCACATCGGCCGCAAAAGCAGTTCCTGCCACCGTCAAGCCTAGCGCCGCAATAATGCCTGCTGCCAGCAGGGACTTCTTCGTGATGTTGGTCATGTGGTTAAACTCCAGTTTTTATTATCACAACTCCGTCGTGGGAGCTGCGTTGCCCGTTAACCGGGGGTTGCTTTGGCTGGACGTCGTGGAACGAAACGACGCTGCCTTTCCTGTGTATTACCGGCTGCTATCACCGCCGGTAACACCCTTCATTACTGTTTGATGATGTAAAAGTTTTTCAGATCGATATAGTCTTGCGGATCTTTGCCGGTGAAACCGCCAACCGTAGGTTTGACCAGCCGCGCACTGACCCGATAATAAACCGGGACCAACGCAGAATCTTTGTCCAGCAAGGTCTCCGCCTGCTGATAAATGGCCCCTCGTGCAGCGGCGTCCGGTGCTTGCAGGGTGCTGGCCATCAGCGCATCGAACGCCGGGCTTTTATAGAAGAAGGTGTTATTGCTGCTGTTGGAAAGCAGCATATTCAGAAACGCGCTCGGTTCGTTGTAATCGCCGCACCAGGTGGCACGGGCCACATCAAACTGCCCTTCATGGCGGCTCTGCAGCGAGGTTTTCCATTCCTGATTTTGCAATGTGACCTGTGCGCCGAGGTTCTTCTTCCACATTGAGGCAGCAGCGATGGCCTGCTGTTTATTTTGATCGGAGGTGTTGTACAACAAGGTAAACTTGAGCGGTTTCTCAGCGGTGAACCCGGCCTGCGCCAGCAGTTTCTTCGCTTCTTCGTTGCGTTTTTCCTGCGTCCACCCAGCCCATTCTGGCTGGCTGAAGTTGCCCCCCTCGGTAAAGGTTGGCGTAAAGCTGTAGGCCGGGATTTGGCCCTGGCCCATGATCTTGTTGGCAATAATGTCGCGATCCAGCGTCAACTTGACTGCCGCACGTACGCGCTCGTCGGTAAACGGCGCACGCTGATTGTTGATCTCGTAATAGAAGGTGCACAGGTAAGGGTTAACGTGCAACTGTTCCGGGATCTCACGCTTCATTTTGGCATACAGATTCGGCGGGATGGCACTATTGGTAATATCGATTTCACCGCTGCGGTAGCGGTTAATATCGCTGACTTCTGAAGACAACGGCAGGAACGTGGCCTGCTCGATTACCGTCTTGCTGTTATTCCAGTAGCTCGGGCTGCGTTCGAGCATGATGTGTTCATTGACGACCCACTCGGATAAGCGATATGCCCCGTTGCCCACGTAGTTTTGTGGCAGTGTCCACTTATCGCCAAATTTCTCAACCACGGACTGTTTCACCGGTTTCATTGAGGTATGGGACAGCATGCTGACAAAATAGGGCACCGGCTCGCTGAGCGTCACCCTCAACGTTTTATCATCAATGGCGCTTACGCCAAGCGATTCAGGCGGTTTTTTACCGGCAAGAATAGCGTCAATATTCTCAATTCGGGCGTATTGCAGATAGCTGGCATAAGGGGAACCGGTCTTGGGATCCGCCAGCCGCTGCCAGCTGTATACGAAGTCCTGCGCGGTGACCGGAGAGCCATCACTCCATACCGCCCCTGGACGCAGGTGGAAGGTCCACGTCTGGTAATCGGTATTTTCCCAGTTTTCCGCCACTGCAGGGGCCAGATGACCATTGGCATCGGTGCTGACCAACCCTTCAAGCAGGTTGAGGATAATATTGCTTTCAGGCGTTCCTTCGACCTTATGCGGATCCAATGAAGCGACTTCTGAACCGTTGTTGATCACCATGCGCTGCAGTGGTGCCAATTGCACCCCGGCCGGAACCTCAACGGCCTGCAGGTTTTGGCTGGCGCTCATCCCCAACACGGCGGCGATGATAACGGCCAACGGTTGATGCTTCGTGGTTTGCGGCATACTACAGGCTCCTTTTCACGGCTAAGCAATAATTGTGAAATAGTTATCAAGCGGGCTAAATATACGGATACCAGCAAAAATCATTCCTACTTGGCGCACCAAAGATAAGATTTTTCTTTCCAACGAGTTGCTCGGAAATTAGCAGAAGCAAAAATTCATAGCTAATAATTTTTACAGAAATGTTAAGCATTTCTCTTTTATTATCCCATGGCCCTACAGACACCTAGCCTTCCCACCTGCCCGCAAACCGATTAACACCATGATTTTACTGGATAAGTAACAGCTTCATTTTTAACCTTTTCTTCACGGATGAAAAAAACCACCCAAAAGAAACATTCAGTTAACAAAAATGCCGTTCAGAGAATAAACACCTGCCTATCCGTGCTTAATCACTAATAACACCTGTGTGAAACGGAGACAAGCCCTACAGAATGATGTGATTAAATTAACAACAATTTTACCCATAGGGAGACAAAAACCCCCGTCACGCGGTTTTTAAAAGTGGAGAAAATAACATCTTGGTGCTTTATCAACCGATAAAGTGAGATTTGTGCCACAGGGTGGGGCAATAGAATAAAAAGCAGGCAGGTTATGCACTTTAATAATGCATCAGCTGGGATAATTTGAAAAATTAAAAATTACTTAAGCCGCAAACAGGATTATCCGCGGCTTTAATAAGGTTATAACAACCCAGGAAAAATGGCTTTGATGCCGGTGACAATAAATTCGATCCCCAGCGCCATCAACAACAACCCCATGATACGGGTAATGACGTTGATGCCGGTTTGCCCCAGCAGACGCACCAGCAGCGGAGCTGCCCGGAACAATAGCCAACAACAGAAAGCGAACAAGGCGATTGCCACGGTAAAACCTAACAGGTTCTGCCAGCTGTGGTAACGAGAGCTCCAGACTATGGTGGAACTGATGGCTCCCGGCCCGGCCATCAGCGGCAGCGCCAAGGGAACGACCCCGATGCTTTCACGGATCGCACTCTCTGACTTTTCCTGCTTGTTCTGTTTGTCTTCACCCAGCTTGCCGCTGATCATCGACATGGCGATGGTCACCACCAGAATGCCGCCAGCAATACGGAAAGAATCGATGGAGATACCAAACATACGCAATATGCCCTCGCCCAGAAACAGCGAGGTCCACAAAATAATCGCCACCGACAGGTTAGCCGTCAGGTTGGTTTTGTTACGCCCGACCTCGGCCTGATAGCTGGTCATGCTGATAAACACCGGCAGAATACCTACCGGGTTGACCAGCGCAAACAGGCCGACAAAGAACTTGATGTAGCCGGAAAAATCCAACAGAGATTGGCCCACGAAAAACTCCGCATAAATAGCTGTATAAAGAGACACTGCCGATGCGCGCTAATGTAATGGAATTGCGCCAGCTAATCCATCCACTCGACCAGCATTTTTCCCTACCTCAACAGAATGTTACAAAACAATTCGCTATTGTTAATGCTTTGTGTGTTGCATGCTGTTATCAAGTATCATCGCGTCATCGTCAAGCACCTTGTTGATAATTACTCTCAACAAACACTAGCTGAAAGGTGTCAGCTTGCGATTTTTATGATGTACATCACAAAATATCTACTCAGGAATAGTTAAGCTCTTAGTCGTAGTCAAAAGGGAGTACGAGGTATGGATACCGATTTCTATCTCGCTTGCCTACTACCAACTTGCACTTGGTAAAGCTCTTTAAGTAAATCAGCAGTATGGGTCGCTAACTGCGGGAAAAGTCTCATGATCTAACAGACGCCTTCCTGACAGATGTCTATACTAGTTCCTCGAACGGCTTATTTACTGAAAGAGTTTAACATTTATCAGGAGAGCATCATGGCTGTAACGAATGTCGCTGAATTGAACGAGCTAGTTGCACGTGTCAAAAAAGCCCAGCGCGAGTATGCCAACTTCTCACAAGAGCAAGTTGATAAGATCTTCCGCGCCGCTGCCCTCGCCGCCGCAGATGCCCGTATTCCTCTGGCTAAAATGGCCGTTGAAGAATCAGGCATGGGTATCGTTGAAGACAAAGTCATCAAAAACCACTTCGCTTCCGAATACATCTATAACGCCTATAAAGACGAAAAAACCTGCGGGATCCTCTCCGAAGACGACACTTTCGGTACCATCACCATTGCAGAGCCAATTGGCCTGATTTGCGGTATCGTGCCAACCACCAACCCAACTTCTACCGCGATCTTCAAAGCGCTGATCAGCCTGAAAACCCGTAACGGCATTATCTTCTCTCCGCACCCACGTGCCAAGAACGCCACCAACAAAGCCGCAGATATCGTGTTGCAGGCTGCCATTGCTGCTGGCGCGCCGAAAGACATCGTCGGTTGGATCGACCAGCCAACGGTGGAACTGTCCAATCAGTTGATGCATCACCCAGACATCAACCTGATCCTGGCAACCGGTGGCCCAGGCATGGTTAAAGCTGCTTACAGCTCTGGTAAACCCGCTATCGGTGTTGGTGCCGGTAACACTCCAGTTGTCGTCGATGAAACTGCCGACATCAAACGCGTTGTTGCTTCTATCCTGATGTCAAAAACCTTTGACAGCGGTGTGATCTGTGCGTCTGAACAGTCCGTGATTGTGGTAGATTCCGCATACGATGCAGTGCGCGCACGCTTCGCTTCCCACGGCGGCTACATGCTGCAGGGCAAAGAGCTGAAAGCCGTTCAGGACATCATCCTGAAAAACGGTGGTCTGAACGCCGCTATCGTTGGCCAGTCTGCACCAAAAATCGCTGAAATGGCCGGTATCAAAGTGCCAGCCAACACCAAAATCCTGATTGGTGAAGTGAAGCTGGTTGACGAATCTGAGCCGTTTGCTCACGAAAAACTGTCGCCTACCCTGGCGATGTACCGGGCCAAAGACTTTGAAGACGCCGTCAGCAAAGCCGAGAAACTGGTCGCCATGGGCGGTATCGGTCACACCTCTTGTCTGTACACCGATCAAGACAACCAGACTGCACGCGTGGAATATTTTGGCGACAAAATGAAAACCGCACGTATTCTGATCAACACCCCGGCTTCTCAGGGGGGTATCGGTGACCTGTACAACTTTAAACTCGCTCCGTCACTGACGTTGGGCTGCGGTTCCTGGGGTGGTAACTCCATCTCTGAAAACGTCGGTCCAAAACATTTGATCAACAAGAAAACTGTAGCGAAGCGAGCAGAAAACATGTTGTGGCACAAACTTCCGAAATCAATCTACTTCCGCCGTGGCTCACTGCCAATCGCGCTGGAAGAAGTGGCTACCGACGGGGCAAAACGTGCCTTCATCGTTACCGACCGCTACCTGTTCAATAACGGCTATGCCGATCAGATCACCAAGGTTCTGAAATCGCACGGTATTGAAACTGAAGTGTTCTTTGAGGTTGAAGCTGACCCAACGCTGAGCATCGTACGTAAAGGTGCCGAGCAGATGAACTCCTTCAAACCAGACGTGATCATCGCGCTGGGTGGTGGTTCACCAATGGACGCCGCGAAAATCATGTGGGTGCTGTACGAACATCCTGAAACCCACTTCGAAGATCTGGCGCTGCGCTTTATGGACATCCGTAAGCGTATCTACAAGTTCCCGAAAATGGGCGTGAAAGCGAAAATGATCGCCGTCACCACCACTTCAGGTACCGGTTCAGAAGTCACGCCGTTTGCGGTAGTAACCGATGACGCCACCGGCCAGAAATACCCACTGGCTGACTATGCTCTGACCCCGGACATGGCGATTGTCGATGCCAACCTGGTGATGAACATGCCTAAATCCCTGTGCGCCTTCGGCGGGCTGGATGCGGTCACTCACGCCCTGGAAGCCTACGTTTCCGTACTGGCTAACGAATATTCCGACGGCCAGGCGCTGCAAGCGCTGAAACTGCTGAAAGAATATCTGCCAGCCAGCTATCACGAAGGGGCGAAAAACCCGGTTGCTCGTGAGCGTGTACACAACGCCGCTACCATCGCCGGTATCGCGTTTGCCAACGCCTTCCTGGGTGTCTGTCACTCAATGGCCCACAAACTGGGTTCTGAGTTCCACATCCCGCACGGCCTGGCTAACGCCATGTTGATCTCTAACGTTATTCGTTATAACGCCAACGACAACCCGACCAAGCAGACCGCCTTCAGCCAGTATGACCGCCCTCAGGCTCGTCGTCGCTACGCGGAAATCGCAGACCACCTCGGCCTGAGCGCTGCCGGTGACCGTACCGCGCAGAAGATCGAAAAACTGCTGAAATGGCTGGACGAAATCAAGGCAGAGCTGGGTATTCCAACCTCGATCCGCGAAGCTGGCGTACAGGAAGCCGACTTCCTGGCCAAGGTCGACAAACTGTCTGAAGATGCGTTCGATGACCAATGTACCGGTGCTAACCCACGTTATCCGCTGATTGCCGAACTCAAGCAAATCTTGATGGATACCTTCTACGGTCGCGAATTCAGCGAAGCGACTGAAGAAGAGGCGGTAGTTGCGGCACCAGTTGCAGCCAAAGCGGAAAAAAAGTCCAAGAAATAACCGTTCTCTGAATGGTCAAAACCCGCCGAAAGGCGGGTTTTTTTATGCGTGAGACAAATTGTTCCCAATGAGCACCACACGATTTTGACAACGATACTACCCTACCCCACAGGTCGGCATTCAAAAACGCCGCATAGGCCTTCTGCGGCGCTTCTGGCGCAATATCACACTGGGGTCTTGATCGCTTCCTTGTAGTGTTTGCGGCATACCGAAACATAGCTTTCGTTACCCCCGATCACCACCTGCTCCCCCATATGCATCGCCTTGCCATCGTCCCCCAGGCGTAGCACCATATTGGCCTTACGCCCGCAATGACAAATGGTCTTCAGTTCGACCAGTTTATCGGCCCAGGCCAGCAGATGATGGCTGCCAACAAACAGTTCCCCAAGAAAATCCGTACGTAAGCCATAACACAGCACAGGAATATCCAGTTGGTCGACCACCTCGCAAAGTTCTTCAACCTGCTCTTTAGTTAGAAACTGGCTCTCATCCACCAGCACGCAATGTACGGGCTGCTGCTGATGCTCCTGATTAATCATGGCATACAGCTGAGTGGCGTTATTATAAAGCTGTGCCTGCGACGACAACCCAATCCGCGAACTCACTTTGCCCACGCCGAAGCGGTGGTCGATTTCCGCGGTGAACACCAGCGTGCGCATACCACGTTCTTGATAATTATATGAAGATTGTAACAGTGCCGTCGATTTCCCCGCGTTCATAGCGGAATAATAAAAATAAAGCTGAGCCATGTGGCCGCGACTCCAATGGTTTAAAATATATACCCTAAGACTTTCTGGTCGTAGCTGAGCCCCCCGCTGACTCATCATCTGGTCTAGCTGGCGCGCTTCACTGCGCCCCTGCCAATAAGGGAGAATATATTCGCCCCCGGTTGATGAGTCTGTTGCGGTTAACAACGCTGCGGCCTGAAAGACGACGGGTATATACTGTCGGAAGGTGCAGGTTGACAGTGTAGCATAGACCCTGGTCAGACTCAGCAAGCGGGCTGACATTATCTTGACCTAAGAAAATAGCCATAAGCCAAGTTTCATGTGAAACATTTTACACGCGCAACGGACACTTTTACATCTATTTACAGATTACTGTGGTTTATCAAGCACAATTAATTTTTGTTAATGATTAACTAAATTCATTAATGCTCAAACGGATATGTCCTGCCAGCGAGCAAACAGCCTGCCCAGCCCCTCCCGCCAACAATGCAATTAAATGTGTTTTGAGCGATGACTACCCGGTTAATTGGAACGCTTAACAACTTACTCTCTCCTGTCAGGCTGTTTACCGCTATACCCCCATTCTTTACAGTACTAGTCCTTTTGGGGAAGTGATTATGGACACAAATCCTTCCCGATACTGTTATAGAGCATAATTATGACGAGAGGACCAAAATGACTTTAAGCTCGGCGATTATGCCATCCGGTTGGACAATTTGGCATAAAAACCAGGGGGGATTAAAGCCTGATCCCCCTATGTTATTAGTCGGACAGTTCTCAATATCGGTTTTTTAAAGATAAATTTAGTCACTCTTTCAATTTGGCTATTGCAGAAAAGAAAGGAGCACTCTATTATTATCGTCACGCCCCCCACCAATATAATTTGAGAGCTAGAACAATGAGCGAAGCATTGAAGATTTTGAACAACATCCGTACTCTACGTGCACAGGCAAGAGAATGCAGCCTGGAAACACTTGAAGAGATGCTGGAGAAGCTGGAAGTTGTTGTTAACGAACGCCGCGAAGAAGACAGCCAGGCTCAAGCAGAAATTGAAGAGCGCACTCGTAAACTGCAACAATACCGCGAAATGCTGATTGCAGACGGTATTGATCCAAACGAACTGCTGCAAACTATGGCTGCTACCAAAGCCGCTGGTAAAGCAAAGCGTGCTGCACGCCCAGCTAAATACCAGTATAAAGACGAAAACGGCGAAATGAAAACCTGGACTGGCCAGGGCCGTACTCCAGCCGTGATTAAAAAAGCTATCGAAGAGCAAGGCAAATCTCTGGACGATTTCCTGCTGTAATAGCATTTTAGTTACCTTCAAAAGGCTCCCTATGGGAGCCTTTTTGCTTTGCAGCCACGGTAATCCCCCTGACCTTCACACGCGTTATTCCGGTTGACTAGCAAAATTCTCATGTACAGGAAAAGAAAAAGGGGCCAAAGCCCCTTTATTCTACCCTTCTATCGTTCGGTTACTGAACGTTATAAAACGCCCGATACCAATCAACAAACCGTTTAACCCCTTCATCAACGCTAGTCTCAGGTTTAAACGCGATAGTCTGGTACAGCTCCTCGGTATCCGCGCTGGTATCCAAAACGTCACCAGGCTGCATCGGCAGCATATTTTTGCGCGCCGTGATACCTAACGCAGCCTCCAGGGCATGAATATATTCCATTAACTTAATAGGGCTACTATTGCCGATATTATAGACATGGTAAGGCGCAGAACTGCTGGCTGGAGACCCTTGTTCCACCGTCCAATTGGCATTGGGTTGAGGAACAATGGCCTGCAAGCGCACTACCGCCTCGGCAATATCATCAATGTAAGTAAAATCACGATGCATCTCACCGTGGTTATATACATCAATGCTCTGACCGGCCAATATCGCCTTGGTGAATTTAAACAGCGCCATGTCAGGACGCCCCCAAGGGCCATATACGGTGAAAAAGCGCAGGCCAGTGGTTGGCAGACCATATAAATGCGAATAGCTGTGCGACATAAGCTCATTGGCTTTTTTCGTCGCAGCATACAGGGATATTGGGTGATCGACAGAGTCATCCGTCGAAAACGGTAGCTTGCGATTCAGGCCATAAACCGAGCTGGAGGACGCGTACAGCAAATGCCCAACCTTATTATGCCGACACCCTTCAAGAATGTTCAAATGGCCAATCAGGTTAGAATCCGCATAAGCCAAGGGGTGATCCAGCGAATAACGCACCCCGGCCTGGGCGCCGAGGTGAATGACCCGCTCAAACTGATGTTCAGCGAACAGCTCGGCAATTCCATTGCGATCGGCCAAATCCAGTTTGATAAACTGAAATGCTGGCTGATTAGCCAGCATGTCGAGCCGTGCCTGTTTCAGGCTGACAGCGTAATAATCATTCAGGTTGTCGATACCGACAACCTGATACCCCATGGCTAGCAGGCGCTCCGTTACGTGATAACCAATAAACCCTGCAGCGCCTGTAACCAGGAATTTCATGCTCACCTCTTAAATGACCGGCTTAATCGATGCGCCACGACCAATACCATAATAAGTAAAACCGCGAGCTTGCAGTCGTTCTGGATCATACAGGTTACGGCCATCAAAAATGACAGGCTGCTTCAAGGCTGACTTAATCGCATCAAAATCCGGAGCACGGAAATTCTGCCATTCGGTACAGATCACCAACGCATCGGCTCCCTGTAACGCCGCCTCCTTGGTACCCATCAGTTTCAGATCGGCACGTTGCCCATAGATACGCTGCGCTTCAGCCATGGCTTCAGGGTCATAGGCTTGCACGCTGGCGCCTAACTCCCACAAGGTTTCCATCAGCACGCGGCTGGAAGCTTCACGCATATCGTCAGTATTAGGTTTAAACGCCAGGCCCCACAGCGCGAAGGTTTTCCCTTTTATATCATCAGCAAAATGATGCTTGATGAACTGGGTCAGCTTATATTTCTGCTGGTTGTTCACCTGCTCTACCGCCTGCAACAGTTTCGGTTGATAACCGATATGTTCTGCGGTGCGGATTAACGCCTGAACGTCTTTCGGGAAGCAGGAGCCGCCGTAGCCACAGCCTGGATAAATGAAGTGATAGCCAATACGTGAATCCGAACCGATCCCCTGACGCACTTTTTCAATGTCCGCACCCAGCATCTCTGCCAGATTGGAGATTTCGTTCATAAAGCTGATTTTGGTCGCCAGCATGCAGTTGGCGGCATATTTGGTCAGCTCTGCGCTGCGGATATCCATCAGGATCATGCGGTCGTGATTACGGTTGAACGGCTCATACAGCTCACGCAACGGCTCAATGACGTCTTTGTTGTCTGTGCCCAACACAATACGCTCAGGGCGCATACAATCGGCAACAGCGGCCCCTTCCTTGAGGAACTCTGGGTTGGAGACGACATCAAACGCCAAGTCGCTGCCGCGCTTGCGCAGCGTTTCGGTCATCACTTCACGAACTTTATCAGCGGTACCTACCGGTACGGTTGACTTATCGATCACCACTTTGCGGTCTGTCATATGTTCGGCGATGGTGCGTGCCACGGCGGTGACATATTTCAGATCGGCAGAACCATCTTCGTCCGGTGGCGTTCCCACGGCGATAAACTGGATAGCGCCATGAGCAACACCGGCTTTTGCATCGGTAGTGAAATGTAGACGACCGGCTTCATAGTTTTGCTGTACCAACGAGGTCAGGCCCGGTTCAAAGATCGGAATATTGCCTTTTTTGAGGTTTTCGACCTTCTGTTCATCGATGTCGATACACATGACATCATGACCCACGTCAGCCAACACGGCTGCCTGTACCAGGCCAACATAGCCAATACCGAAAACGGTTACTTTCATCGGGAAGTCCTAATTTTCAAATTTAACAAAAAGTTATCAAGCTACTTCTGTTTGTCCGCCGCCCTAGGCCGCAGCCAAACCAACAATTCTTTACCCGTGTTGGGTGGTCTTTTCGTCTCGACACGCTATGGGTCAAAGAGCTCACCAACGAGCTTATCACCCGCAAATGGCTACTGAAGTCCTGACGATCTTTCTAAGTAGCTCTCTTTTCGCTCTCAAATTGCGCACTTACTCCGCCATACGAAAAACCCGCAAAGTATACCAGCTTAAATCCGCTGAGTATTACCCCAAGCTCAAATAGCAATAAATTAAGACAACTACCTATGGAAACGACGTTAATGGAGAATAGGCAGAGGCAATTGCTGGAGTTCCATTGATGATTTATTCAGCACTCAGCATCAGACGTAACCGACCGCCGCGCCCCCAGACTTGGCACTGCCAGGCATCACAGCGTTGGCTTATTTGATTCATGTAAGTGGTGCCAAGCGTGCCCAAGGGGACGCCATTACTTAATTGAATCAGGTTATCCCCTGTATTTACATTGGCATGCAAACCGGCAGAGGCCAGCACCAGATTCTTATATTCGGCATGATAATAGCCCACCAACAGCGGAAATTGGCCTTCCAACTTGCCTTGGCGCAATAATTGGTTAACTTGTTTTAACAATGCAGACATTTGCGGCAGGCGATGCTGTTGATTGGCTAAATGATCTTGTAGTAAGCCGTTGAATAAAGCACGCAACAGCAAGGCAGCCATCACGCCATTATCTCCCGCACGGGTGACATCCAGGCAATAAAACGCCAGGTCTTTATCCGATAGCGCCGCGATATCCAGCACCAACCCCGGATTTTCGCTGGTGGTTAATTGCCGATAATTAATACGGCAACCGGCAATAGACTGCTGCACGGGTGGCTGTAACTGCTTGAGTAATCTCACGGCCTCGGAGGGGTTTTGGCTTAATGCCTGCCAATCCTGAAACAGCTCAGCCTCTTCGATCGCCTGCGAAGTAAACATATTAGGATAGAGGCAAGCCAGTACCGCTTCGCGCAGCCGATTGAGATCGCTCAACGGTTTCAGCAGCACATCCTGAACGCCGAGCCGCAGCACCTTGGCGATATCCGCCATTTTATCGGTCGCCGAGATCACCAATACCGGGATCTTTATCCCTTGCAAGCGCAGATGCTCAACAAACTCGATGCCGTCCATTTCCGGCATGGCGAGATCGCACAGGATGAGATCGGGAGCGAACTCTTCAACCGCACTCAACGCCACAAGGCCATTGGCCGCCTCGCTGGTTTGTGCTCCCAAGGATGCAAGATAACCTACAAGCACAGAACGGAAAACCTGTTCGTCCTCAACGATTAAGATGCGCTTGCTTATCAGTGGTAATGCCATCGACCCAGCCTCTTCCCTTTTGATGTTGTAATAGTGGCTCATAATGAGCACTTGCGCCTGTCGAAAACACGCCCAATAGCATCATTCCACCCTAACAAATGGTAATCATTTATTTTTTATCAATGGTGCCAAAACATCTATCTGTTTTTCGACTGCCAAGCGGCCCGCCTCTATCGCCTCGCTGGCGCGATGGAAATCCAAGGTAGATATCTGTGGGCAATACGGCTGGATCAGCACGTCCGGCGGGTCACTGGCCATACGGGTTCGCTTCACTCGATTCTCCAGCATCTGAATCGAGGTGCTCATGATTTCCATCGCCGTGGGGGTGAAGGTGGTTTTCTTCAGCATCATTTTATTCATGCGTTCCCGCAGGCGGTCGCGCCAGTTATTGGCATCGCTAATGCTTGTTTCACTCTGCTCGCCAGCATCATTGCGTACCGAAAATAGATCCTGCTGCATCAGGTGCGCGTCATGTTGCAAATCCACGGCAATCACGATGTCTGCCCCCATCGCCCTAGCCAATGAAATAGGAACCGGGTTGACCAAGGCACCATCCACCAACCAATATCCGTCAAACCAGACCGGTGCCAACAAACCCGGCATGCTACAGGAGGCACGAATGGCCTGGTGGATATCCCCTTTGGTCATCCACAGCTCACGGCCGGTACTGAGGTTGGTGGTCACCGCACCGAATTTCAATGAGCAGTCGGTAAAGTCGTTAATTTTCAGTATTTGGCCAACGACGTTAAATACGCGTTCACCGCGTAATAAACCACCGCGCTGCCAGGACAGATCCATCAGTCTGATTACGTCCCAGTAGCTGAATGATCGTACCCACTTCTCCATCGCTGGCAACCGATGGCTGGCAAACGCCGCCCCAACCAGTGCTCCCACGGAACATCCTGCAACAATATCGGCTTCGATACCCAGCTTACGCAGTGCGTTAATCACGCCGATATGCGCCCACCCCTTGGCGGCACCGGCCCCTAATGCCAACCCGATTTTAACTTTCCGCATGCTTTGCCTATCCTTTGCTCGGTGAATTCACTCAACCCAATCGCAGGGTACATTGTCATCAACGAATGATGTTAGGTAACATATGCGTTAAATTGATTTTAGCCGCGGCTATACATCGTGCGAGCTAACTACTGAGAGGCGTTATTTTGACTGAGCTATGCCCCTGCGGCAGCGGGCAGGACTACAGCGCTTGCTGTGCGCCCTATATAACAGGTACTCAATACGCTATGTCGCCGGGCATATTAATGCGTTCGAGATATTCCGCCTATGTAAAACGGGATGTGGATTATCTAATTGCGACCTGGCACCCAGACTGCAACCCCGAAGAGTGGCGCAGCGCCATCAGCAGCAGCTTTGGCGATACCGAATGGCTTGGGCTGACGGTGGTAGCGGAAACCGCTGGCAATAGCGCCGATGAAGGGTTCGTGGAATTCATCGCCCGTTCGCGCGATGGAGAAAGCGAGAGTGCCATGCATGAGCGTTCCCGCTTCCTTCGCCTTGAACAACGCTGGTACTATATCGACGGAACCAAACCTCAACCGGGCAGAAATGCCGTTTGCCCCTGCGGTTCAGGCAAAAAATATAAAAAGTGCTGCGGGCAATAAGCCTGCGGGTTCAGAATCAGACGGAATCGACACACTCATGCCACAGCAAAACGTACAAAGAAAAATTTTACGCACCATCTGCCCCGATGCCAAAGGGCTGATCGCCAAGATCACCAACATTTGTTACAAGCACGAATTGAACATTGTGCAGAACAATGAGTTTGTCGATCACCTCACCGGTCGCTTCTTTATGCGTACCGAGCTGGAAGGGATCTTCAATGATACGACGCTGTTGGCCGATCTGGACGGCGCGTTACCAGAGGGTTCGGAGCGCGAACTGCACAGCGCAGGCCGCCGCCGTATTGTGGTGCTGGTCACCAAAGAAGCCCACTGCCTGGGCGATCTGCTGATGAAAAGCGCCTATGGCGGCCTGGACGTTGAGATTGCCGCCGTCATTGGCAACCACACCACGTTGCAGACGCTGGTTGAACGCTTTGACATTCCGTTCCATCTGGTCAGCCACGAAGGGCTGACGCGTGAGCAGCATGATCAACAGATGATCGCGCAGATCGACCAATATCAGCCTGATTACGTAGTCTTGGCCAAGTATATGCGCGTGCTGACCCCGGCTTTTGTTCAGCATTACCCGAACCAGGTGATCAATATTCACCATTCGTTCCTGCCAGCCTTTATCGGTGCACGCCCTTATCACCAGGCTTATGAGCGTGGCGTGAAGATCATCGGGGCAACGGCGCACTATGTGAACGACAGCCTGGATGAAGGCCCAATCATTATGCAGGACGTTATTCATGTCGATCACACCTATTCGGCAGAAGATATGATGCGTGCCGGGCGTGACGTGGAGAAAAACGTGCTTAGCCGCGCACTGTATCGTGTACTGGCTCAACGCGTGTTCGTCTACGGTAACCGCACGGTGATCTTGTAATTGGTTAACAAAGCGGTGTCTTTCGTTCACGGAAGCACCGCTGAGAATAAAAAAGCGACAAACAATTCATTTTCTGCATTTCAATGCTTTACACAAGCGCTTCATTTGATATGATGCGCCCCGCTTACCGAGACAGACGTTTCGCAAGCAATGATGTAGTACAAAGGGATCTAGCCGATTCCCAGTAAATAGTAGTGAACCATGAGCATCATGGTGGGGTTCCCGAGCGGCCAAAGGGAGCAGACTGTAAATCTGCCGTCACAGACTTCGAAGGTTCGAATCCTTCCCCCACCACCATTATTTTATGGCAATGAGCAAACAGAGAAATCTGAAGCCTCATGAATCACTCAAAGTAAAGTTGTTTCAGTAGTACCAGAGAGAATTTGCCAACTTTCTGTTCAAAATTAGCAACCATGAATACCATGGTGGGGTTCCCGAGCGGCCAAAGGGAGCAGACTGTAAATCTGCCGTCACAGACTTCGAAGGTTCGAATCCTTCCCCCACCACCATCTCTTTATATACCTCCCCAGTTTTAAATCATCATCTCATTACCATACAGCCCTGAGCAGGGAAGGATGAGAAGCTTCGACCAAGGTTCGAGTCCACGCAGTGGACAACGCGCTTGCGCGGTCATCCTCCCCACCACCATCTCTTATATACCTCCCCAGTTTTAAATCATCATCTCATTCCCATACAGCACTGAGCAGGGGAGGATGAGAAGCTTCGACCAAGGTTCGAGTCCACGCAGTGGACAACGCGCTTGCGCGGTCATCCTCCCCACCACCATCCTTGTATACCCCTCACAGACTAAATATTTCCGTCAAATCATCATGTACCACCGAACCAAATAGCTGCTCCTTATTGTGCTACAGGTGGAAGTCATGCAGAACGCCGACACGCCGTAAACCCGTCCCTGGGGGCTCGCAATCGCGCATCCATGCGCTCAACGGTCGGCTAACCTGCAATGACTCCCACCTGTCTCAAGCCTGGGTGTAGCGGTATAAAACACTACCTAGTTTCATCCCTACGAAGTTATCCTTCCCACCACCATCGCAATACCAATTCCCCTTGAACTAAACCCTACAATTCGCTATACCACTGGCTTCGTTAAAAGCAGCAAGGGAAAGTCATGCGTAACAACATTTGTATCTTTTGTGGTGCCAGCGAGGGTAATAATCCAGCCTATGTCGAACATGCCCGCCAATTAGGTCATCTGCTTGCCACCCAAGGGCGGCGTCTGGTGTATGGCGGTGGTAAAAAAGGGTTAATGGGTGTGGTAGCGGACGCGGTGCTAGAGGCCGGTGGCGAAGCAATAGGCATCATTCCCCAGCGATTGGTCGAGGCCGAAACGGCACACCGTGGCCTGACCGAATTGGAAATCGTCCCTGACATGCACACCCGTAAAGCGCGGATGGCTGAACTGGCCGACGGCTTTATTGCCCTGCCTGGCGGTATCGGTACGCTGGAAGAGCTGTTCGAAATCTGGACCTGGGGGCAAATCGGTTACCACAGCAAGCCGGTCGGGCTGCTGGATGTTAACGGTTTTTACCACCCGCTAAGCCAGTTTTTACAGCACGTCGCCGATCAAGGCTTTATGCGACATGATTATCTCAAGACCCTGCATATCAGCGATTCTCCGGCAGCCTTAATCCAGCAGTTTGATGACTATCAACCGCAGAATTACGACCGCTGGGCGAAATAATCCCTGGCCACCAGCGGCATACCGCCGCTGGTCCGCGTTACATTTTCGGCCAAACTCTGCTACTATCTGAACACATTTTTTCGGATAAAAACGGCAGCGCTCATGAAGTTTGTTTCTTTTAATATCAATGGACTGCGTGCACGTCCGCATCAGTTGGCAGCAATTATCGAGCAGCATCAGCCGGATGTGATCGGCCTGCAGGAAACCAAAGTCCACGACGATATGTTCCCGCTGGAAGAAGTCAGCCAACACGGCTATCACGTGTTCTATCATGGGCAGAAAGGCCATTACGGCGTGGCGTTGCTGACTAAAGATGAACCTCTTGCCGTACGCCGTGGTTTTCCTACTGATGAAGAAGATGCGCAGCGTCGTATCATCATGGCCGACCTGGCAACGCCACAAGGCACATTGACGGTGATTAATGGTTACTTCCCGCAGGGAGAAAGCCGCGACCACCCGATCAAATTCCCAGCCAAAACCCGCTTTTATCAAGATCTGCAAAATTATCTGCAACAACTGCCGGCAGAGTCGCAGGTATTGATCATGGGTGATATGAACATCAGTCCAAGCGATCTGGACATCGGTATTGGTGAAGAGAGCCGCAAACGTTGGTTGCGCACCGGCAAATGCTCCTTCCTGCCGGAAGAGCGTGAGTGGATGGGCCGCCTGCTGGACTGGGGTCTGGTAGATACCTACCGGCATGCCAACCCTGAGCGTAACGATGAGTTCTCGTGGTTTGACTATCGTTCGCGAGGTTTCGATGAAAACCGTGGTCTGCGTATCGATCTACTGTTGGCTAACACCTCATTGGCTGCGCGCTGTACCGCCACCGGCATTGATTATCAGATCCGTGGTATGGAAAAACCCTCAGACCATGCTCCTGTCTGGGCCGAGTTTGCACTGTAATCCCCCTGCCCCGATGCACGTCGGGGCGATATAGAATCCAAGCTATGAAAATCATTGATGTCGTTGCCGCCATTATCGAACAAGACGGCAAGATCCTGCTCGCTCAACGCGATAGCAGCAGCGATCAGGCTGGCCTATGGGAGTTTCCCGGCGGTAAGGTCGAAATGGCTGAGAGCCAGCCCCAGGCGCTCTCCCGTGAACTGAGGGAAGAGCTGGGCATTATCGCCAAAGTGGGGAGTTTTGTGGCCAGCAATCAGTGGCCGCAAAAGGAGAGGATTATTCGGCTACATGCTTGGCAGGTTGTCTCCTTTAGCGGGGAATTACAGCTACATTGCCATAGCGCATTTGCTTGGGTTACTCCCGAACAGGCCAGAAACTACCCGCTAGCCCCCGCCGATATTCCCTTGGTGGAAAGCTATATCCGCTTACTATCCGACTAGGGGCAGCCAGTGCCCCTACACACTCTGCAATCACCGCTTGAGGCGGATCCAGATTAACGGATTGGTGCCCGTGACGTTAGGGTCACGCGCGCACTGCATCATCTCGTCGCCCACTTTCAGCAGCGCACCTTCAGAATAGTTTTGATTCTGATAAATGCAGCAACGGTTGCAGGGCGGCGGCGTTGTCGTGGTACGTGCGGTACCCCATATTTCTGGAGACACCGGTACGACGACATCGACGTTACCGCGATTGGCCAATACGCCGGTGGAAAACAATGCCAAACAACCGATCAACAAGGATATGCGGCTCATTCACTTTTCTCCCGTGCCTTTCCGGCACTTTTTTTACGCTTTTTCGCCCCGGCTGACGGTGCAGGCGACAAGCCACGAAACGCTATACTGGCCCGGCTCTGCTTAGCCTGATAGATCAGCTGTTGCAGCGCGCCTTCCAGCGGTTGCATAAAGTCCTGATAACGGCAGGATTTTTCGCTGATTTGCGTCAACGTAGACTCCCACTGCGCCGTCATATCAGGGCGTGCCGCCAGGTCTGGCAATGAATGGATCAGTGCCCGCCCGGTTTCGCTGGAGTGAATATAGCGCCCTTTCTTGTAGAGGAACGCCCGCTTGAAGAGCAGCTCGATAATGCCTGCGCGCGTTGCCTCTGTCCCTAAACCATCGGTCGCTCGCAGGATTTTCTTTAGCGCTTTATCCTGCACAAAACGCGCAATCCCGGTCATGGCCGACAACAGGCTGGCATCCGTAAAAGGCCGTGGCGGTTGAGTCTGGCGTTCTACCACTTCGCCACGCTCGCACAGTAATTCATCGTCTTTGGCGACAACAGGCAGCGGTGCACCTTCGTTTTCCTCATCACGCTCTTTACTGCCCAGCAAGGTGCGCCAGCCCGCTTCGGCCAGGAAACGTGCCTTGGCGATAAACTTGCCGCCAGCGATATCCAGCTCGATGACGCACTTGCGGAACATCGCATCCGGGCAAAACTGCATCAGATACTGCCGGGCCACCAAACTGTAAACGTTTTGTTCATCCTGGCTCAGGCTGGCCTTGCTGGCACGCGCCGTGGGAATAATCGCGTGGTGCGCATCAACCTTTTTATCGTCCCAACAGCGGTTACGGCGTTCACTATCGATTATTTCCTGTGGATAGAGATCCGGCTGATGTACGCTGATGGCGTTCAACACGGCATGACGCCCTGCAAAGTGTTCCTCTGGCAGATAACGGCAGTCAGAACGCGGGTAAGTGATCAGCTTGTGGGTTTCATACAGCCGTTGGCAAACGTCCAACACCTGCTGGGCGCTGAGGTTAAAGCGTTTCGACGCTTCAATCTGCAGCGTTGAAAGGGAAAACGGCAGCGGAGCGGTATCTGATTCCCGTTTATCATTATACGAGGTGACCAGCGCCGGTGCGCCTTCGATGCGTTTAACCACGTGTTCGGCCAACGGCCGGTGCAGTAAACGCCCCTCCTCATCCTGGTAAGGCTCACAAGATTCACTCGGCTGCCACAGGGCGACAAAGCGTTCTTCCTTCGGCGTGACGATATGCGCTTTCACCTCAAAGAAGTCTTTCGAAACGAAGTTTTCGATCTCTTCATCGCGACGCACCACCAGCCCCAGTACCGGCGTCTGTACCCGCCCAACCGACAGCACGCCGTCGTAGCCCGCGTTACGCCCTAGCAGCGTATAAGCCCGGGTCATGTTGATGCCGTAAAGCCAGTCGGCACGCGCACGCGCCAACGCGGAAACGCACAGCGGGATAAAGTCACGGTTATCACGCAGACGCTGTACTGCACGCTCCACCGCCTGTGGGTTGAGATCGTTGATCAGGCAACGCCGCACGTTCTGGCGCTTCTCCTGAGTCAATGCCAGATAATCCAGCACCTCATCCACCAGCAACTGCCCTTCCCGATCCGGGTCACCCGCGTGGATCACTTCGTCGGCTTCTGCCAGCAGCTTTTTGATCGCGTTCAGCTGCTTGCTGACCGAAGGGCGCGGCTGCAACAACCACTTCTGCGGGATTATCGGTAAGTCGGCCAACGACCAGCGCGCGTAACGGCTGTCGTAAGCATCCGGCTGGGCCTGTTCTAACAGGTGCCCAACGCACCAGGTCACCACATCGTTGCTGCCACAGGCAATAAAGCCGTCACCCCGACGATGGGGCTTGGGTAAGACATCAGCAATGGCGCGGGCCAAACTCGGTTTTTCGGCTATAAACAGTCGCATTATTCACCGTTATTCTGGCTATACGTCATCAGGAACTCTCTGACTTGCGCGTAATTACCGCGAAAGATCACACGTTGGGTTTTCTTCTCTAATTGGTAGCGATACATCGGATCGTAATAGTGTTGCAGCAGCGGCACCAGCCATTGTTGATGCGCTTCGCTTTGGCCAGTGAGCCGTTGTACCTGCAGCGCCGATTCGAGACGCAGCGTCAACTGCTGGAACAGTTCCAGTCCCAGGCGGCGGCGGATGGCAAACAGGCCATGGTGCAAATATTCATCATATTGCCGCCAGCCGTCTTGCTCGCCATAGGCTTGCTCAAAGGCAATGCGCATCCGGTCGATATACTCATCTTGCAGGCGTGCCACTCTCACATCAAACGGATCGTCAATCACCACCAGGGCAGCCTGTTGCATACCATTGAACAGCCCTAATGGGAGATTATTCGAACCGATGATCCGGCTTTCATCCTCCAGCACCCAATGGCGGCAGCCACCGTGCTGTTTCTTCAACATGCACGTAGCCAGCTGATTCTCAAAATTGATTTGGGTGGGCTGTTTCACCAGCGTACGGCCAAAAGACGAACCGCGATGATGAGCGATCCCTTCCAGATCGATACCGGCCGCCAATTCATTAATCAGCAGCGTCTTGCCACAACCGGTGTTACCGCCAACGATCAGCATAGGCAACGCAGCGGCGGCCTCAAGCGCACCGAGCAAAAAATTGCGCAGCGCCTTGTAACCGCCTACCACGCGTGGATAGTCAACACCAGCCTCTCTCAGCCACTGTTGCACCAATTGCGAACGTAGACCACCGCGGAAACAGTAGATATAACCTTCTGGCTGCCGGGCACACTGTTCGATCCAGGCCTGCGTGCGCTGCTCACGCAGTTTACCATTGACCAGGCTGTGCCCAAGAGCGATCGCAGCTTGTTGACCATGCTGCTTGTAGCAGGTGCCCACCGCCTGACGTTCACTGTCGCTCATCAACGGCAGATTAACTGAACAGGGGAATGCCCCCTGCGTAAACTCTATCGGCGCGCGCACGTCAATCAGCGGCACATCCTGTAGAAAAAGGCGCTGGTAGTCTTGCGTATCCTGTCGAGTCTGCACCGTTGACACTAGACAACCTCGATCAGTGGTTTACCCGCCTGTGCGGCCTGCAATTCACCAATCGCGTTCAGCGTGATGCCATGACGGGCCGCTATCGCCTGCACTTCGGCTTCGGCTTCCGGCAATACCGCCAGCAGCAAACCGCCGGAGGTTTGCGGATCGCACAGCAATTGACGTTGCAGATCGCTCATGGCGCCAACCAGGTGACCATAGCTTTCAAAGTTACGCCCGGTACCGCCCGGTACGCAGCCTTCGCTGATATAACGTTCGACATCCGGTAGTTTCGGCACGCATTCGAACCATACGGTTGCCTGCAGATCGGAACCCTGGCACATCTCGCTAAGGTGGCCAAGCAGGCCAAAGCCGGTAACATCGGTCATCGCCGTTACGCCTGCCACTTCGGCAAAGTCTGCCCCAGGCTTGTTCAACTGGCACATGACCTCAGTAGCCAAGCCTTGGTGTTCGGCCAGCAGTTTGCTTTTCTTTTCTGCGGTGGTCAGTACGCCAATGCCCAGCGGTTTGGTCAGGAATAGCTTGGTGCCTGCCTGCGCCGCACTGTTTTTCTTCACCAGCTCGGTTTTGACGATGCCGGTTACCGCCAAGCCAAAAATCGGCTCTGGGGCATCAATAGAATGGCCACCCGCCAATGCAATCCCCGCCTGCTGGCAAGCATAGCGGCCACCGTCGATCACCTGTTGGGCAACCTCTGCGGGCAGCTTGGCAATCGGCCAGCCAAGAATAGCGATGGCCATGATCGGTTTACCGCCCATGGCATACACGTCGCTGATGGCGTTGGCTGCCGCAATACGGCCAAAATCAAACGGATCGTCGACGATCGGCATAAAGAAATCAGTGGTGCTGATAATGCCCACGCCGTTACCGATGTCATACACTGCGGCATCATCACGCGTTTCATTACCCACCAGCAGATGGGGATCGATAAACTTTTCCTGCTCGCTGTGCAGTATCGTTTCAAGCACTTTGGGTGAGATTTTACAGCCGCAGCCAGCGCCGTGGCTGTACTGGGTCAAACGAATGGCCGGCGATGTCATAGTCCACTCCCTCTGGGTAACAAACGAACGTAAGGATATCACAATGGGATATAGGGTAGCGCTTGCCGAGGGGATTGATAAGAGCAGGTTGGCATTATGCGTGCGACCTGCTCAGAAACAGTACAAAACTGCGGGTTATCGCGCATTCTCGGCGAGCTCCCGCATGGCGGATCAGAAGTAGCGGACGAAAGGCGTACTGTCCGGAGCGACCACTTTAGTGGCACCTTTTAACTGCGGCGTGCCTAGATAGAGGAAACCGACGATCTCGTCCTGCTCGCGGCAGGCGAAGGCTTCGCGCACCAACGGATGCTCTGTCCAGGCACCGCTGCGCCAGATGCCATTAAAGCCCTGCGCCAAGGCGGCCATTTGCATCGCCTGCACCGCGCAACCGGCAGAGACAACCTGCTCCCAGCGCGGCACTTTCGGATTTTCACTGCAATGAGCAACCACCGTGATAATCAATGGCGCACGAAAAGGTGCCTGTTTGGCCTTTTCTACCGCACTCTCATCCAGTTCATCTTGTCTGGCGGCGGCTTGCAGCAATTCACTGAAACGTTGCAGACCCTGATCCTCGATCAGGATAAAACGCCAAGGCTGTAACGTACCGTGATCCGGCGCGCGCAGCCCGGCGTTGATGATATTCTGACGCACTTCACCTGCGGGTGCCGGTGCGGTCAGGCGTGACGCAGAACGGCGATTGAGTAAAAGATCCAGAGCATCCATCATTAACTCCTGATAACAATTTTCGTTTAAATCACGTTAACATAGCTCTACATAGAGTTACAGCCTCTGTAATACTGTCTATACCCGTTGCCACTCAGGCTGCAGGGGGATAAATGGCAGATGATTTAAAGCTGACATTTCTTCGGCCGCTCATTAGGATAGCGGAACATTCTAGACTCTTGTTGGAGAGCACATGCGCACATTGGGGCGAATTATTGCTGGTATTTTCAGATGGACATGGCGTCTGCTGAATTTCGTCAGGGAACTTATCCTGAACTTGTTCCTGATTTTCTTGATCCTGGTCGGGGTCGGTATTTATCTTTCACTCCAAGGCAATTCTTCGGCAGTAACACCGCATGGCGCACTGCTGGTCGATCTCAGCGGCGTGGTGGTCGATCAACCTTCGGTAAACAACCGGGTTCGTCAGTGGGGACGCGAACTGTTGGGCGCCTCCAGCAACCGTCTGCAGGAAAACTCACTGTTTGACGTGGTGGATACCATTCGCAAGGCCAAAGAGGATAAAAACATCACCGGTATGGTGTTGCAGCTGAATGATTTTGCCGGGGCGGATCAGCCTTCCCTGCAATACATCGGCAAGGCACTGCGTGAGTTCCGCGACAGTGGTAAACCGATCTTTGCCATCGGCGACAGTTATAACCAAACGCAATACTATCTGGCCAGCTACGCCAACAAGATCTACCTGTCACCTCAGGGTGCCGTCGATCTGCATGGTTTCGCCACCAACAACCTTTATTACAAATCCCTGTTGGAGAAGCTGAAGGTCACCACCAATATTTTCCGCGTGGGCACCTATAAATCTGCCGTAGAACCGCTGATCCGTGATGATATGTCACCGGCTGCGCGGGAAGCCGATAGCCGTTGGGTTGGCGGGCTGTGGCAAAACTATCTGGATACGGTGGCGGCTAACCGTCAACTTACGCCAGATCAGTTGTTCCCAGGCGCAGCAGATATTCTCAGTGGTTTAAAGGCGACGGGTGGCGACACCGCGCAGTTCGCCCTGAACAGCAAACTGGTCGATGAGCTGGCCTCTCGCACTGCGATAGAAACACAGTTGGTGAAAACCTTCGGTTGGGACAAACAGAGCAATGATTTCAATGCGGTCAGCATCTACGATTACCAGCCGCAGCCGTCACCGGATCAGGGCGGTGAGATCGCCGTCATCTTTGTCAATGGCGCGATCATGGATGGCCCGCAGACGCCAGGATCGGTCGGTGGCGACACCACGGCCTCACAACTGCGTCAGGCGCGTCTGGATCCGAAAATCAAAGCCGTTATCCTACGCGTCAATAGCCCTGGCGGTAGCGTCAGCGCTTCAGAAGTGATCCGTTCCGAGTTGGCAGCGGTTCGCGCCGCAGGTAAACCCGTAGTGGTTTCCATGGGTGGAATGGCCGCGTCTGGCGGTTACTGGGTGTCGACCCCGGCAGATTACATCATTGCCAGCCCGAGCACCCTCACCGGCTCCATCGGTATCTTCGGTGTGATCAACACCTATGAGAACACCTTGGACAGCGTTGGGGTACATACCGACGGCGTCGCGACGTCACCACTGGCCGACCTGGCCGTGACGAAAGCATTGCCGCCAGAGTTCTCGCAGATGATGCAGTTGAACATCGAGAACGGTTATAAAAACTTCATCGACCTGGTGGCAACCGCCCGGAAGATGACGCCAGAGCAGGTCGATCAAATTGCTCAAGGTCACGTCTGGATCGGTAGCGACGCCAAGAAAAATGGCCTGATCGACCAACTGGGCGACTTTGACGACGCCGTGAAGAAGGCGGCAGAGCTGGCCAAGCTGCCACAGTGGCAACTCAACTGGTTTATCGATGCCCCTAGTATGACGGATATGCTGCTCAGCCAGTTTGGCGTTTCTATCCACGCCATGCTGCCTGAGGCGATCCAGTCAATGCTGCCAGCCCCGTTGGCATCGGTGGCGCTGGCGGTGAAAGAACAGCCTGGCCTGTTTAATAACCTGAACGATCCGCAGCATCGTTATGCCATATGCCTGACTTGCGGAGAGGTCCGTTAACAAATAAATCTCTAGCCCGGCATCCGCCGGGCTTTTTTTCTCCTGCTATCTCCCTATAATTCAGCCTATCTGACAGCCACAAGATCGAAGCCATGCAAAAGAAATCCATTTACGTCGCCTATACCGGCGGCACTATCGGTATGCAGCGTTCCGAACAGGGATACATCCCGGTTTCCGGCCACCTACAGCGCCAGTTGGCACTGATGCCCGAGTTCCATCGCCCAGAGATGCCGGATTTCACCATTCATGAATATGCCCCGTTGATCGACTCTTCTGATATGACCCCCGAAGACTGGCAGCATATCGCCGACGACATCAAACAGAATTACTCTCGCTATGACGGCTTTGTTATTCTGCACGGCACCGACACCATGGCGTTTACCGCTTCAGCCCTATCTTTCATGCTGGAGAACCTGGATAAGCCGGTGATCGTCACCGGCTCGCAAATCCCGCTGGCAGAATTGCGCTCCGACGGCCAAACCAATCTGTTGAATGCCCTCTATCTGGCCGCCAATCACCCGGTGAACGAGGTCAGCCTGTTTTTCAACAACAAGCTGTTTCGTGGCAACCGCACCACCAAAGCACATGCCGACGGCTTTGATGCTTTTGCCTCCCCCAATCTGCCCCCCTTGCTGGAAGCAGGTATCCACATACGTCGCCAGACCGGCATCGCCTCTCCGGTGTGCAACGGGGAATTGATCGTGCATAACATCACGCCACAGCCCATCGGCGTGGTGACGATTTATCCGGGAATTTCCGGTGCCGTGGTGCGTAACTTCCTGCTGCAACCGGTCAAAGCCTTGATCCTGCGCTCTTACGGCGTCGGTAACGCGCCGCAAAAGGCCGAACTGGTGGATGAATTGCGTGATGCCTCCGAGCGTGGCATCGTAGTGGTCAACCTGACACAATGCATCTCTGGCCGGGTCAATATGGAGGGCTATGCGACCGGTAATGCCCTGGCTCATGCCGGCGTCATCAGCGGTTTTGATATGACGGTGGAAGCCGCGCTGACCAAGCTGCATTACCTGTTGAGCCAGCCGTTAACCCCAGAAGAGATCCGCAGCCTGATGCAACAAGACCTGCGTGGCGAATTAAGCGCTGCGGGCTAATCCGAAGTGGGAACTCTGATGAAAACTGCTCTGTTGCTGATTGATTTACAAAACGACTTTTGCCCCGGCGGCGCCTTAGGCGTGGCAGAAGGTGATGCCACCATTGACGTCGCCAATCAGGCTATCGCAGCCAGCCTGGCCCGTAACGAAACGGTGATTGCCAGCCAGGACTGGCACCCGGCGGATCATCGCAGTTTTGCGATTAACTCCAACGCACAGATTGGTACGCTTGGAGAACTGGAAGGCCTGCCTCAGGTTTGGTGGCCGGAGCACTGCGTTCAGGGTACCCCTGGCGCAGAACTTCATCCTCAGCTTGATAAGCAACCCATCGCAGCGATATTCCGTAAGGGCGAGAACCCGGATATCGATAGCTATAGTGCTTTCTTTGATAATGGCCACCGGGCACAAACGGCGCTCGATGGCTGGCTGAAGGAACGAGGCATCACTCATCTCGCCGTGATGGGGCTGGCCACCGATTATTGCGTCAAGTTCAGCGTGTTAGATGCCTTGCGTTTAGGTTATCAGACCCAGGTCATCATCGATGGCTGCCGCGGTGTCAATTTAAGCCCCGATGACAGCGAGCAGGCGTTGGCAGAAATGCAGTCGGCTGGCGCACAGTTAGTTACACTGTCACAGTTTACTCAACGCTAACGATTTTTGGGGCTGCTTGACCTCAGCGCCCCATATCCTCTGCCAACCGCTTTATTTTCGACGCTGCTCACATTCTCACCATTCTTCTGCGCGCTCACCTTGTCCCCTCCCGTCTCTTTTGCTGTTATGGCTTCTGATGCATAGGCATCAATAAGTTATACGCATCCGGGGCCTACCGAGCCCGGCTTTATTGATACCGCCCCAGGCGGTTCAGGTCGGCCTTGCTGACCAAAGGAGACAACATGGCTTTAACCCGTAAACTGCTACCCTTGCTGGTATTACCCGTATTGCGCCAGCAAAATCCGGCGCTGAAGGTTTTGCTGTCCGTTGGCGGATGGGGAGCTCGTGGGTTCTCCGGCGCGGCAGCCACACCGGAAAGCCGGGCGGTGTTTATTCGTTCGGTGCAGGAGGTGATTGCCAAGTATCAGCTAGATGGTATCGATCTGGATTGGGAATACCCGGTTAACGGTGCCTGGGGATTGGTGGAAAGCCAGCCCACTGACAGAGCCAATTTCACCGCCCTACTGAGCGAACTGCATCAGGCGTTGGGTAAAGAAAAACTGCTGACCATCGCCGTCGGGGCTAACGTCAAAAGTCCGCAGGAATGGGTAGACGTTAAGGCTATCGCGCCCTATCTGAACTACATCAATCTGATGACCTACGACATGGCGTACGGTACCCAGTATTTCAACTCCAATCTCTATGACTCCAAACAATGGCCAACCGTGGCCGCCGCCGACAAGTACAGCGCCGACTTTGTGGTCAACAACTATCTGGTCGCCGGGCTGAAGCCAACTCAGCTCAATCTGGGGATCGGTTTCTATGGCCGGGTACCTAAACGCGCCACCGAGCCGGGTATTGATTGGGATGTGGCAGATGCGGCCAAGCATCCCGTCACCCAGCCCTATTTCACCACACGTGAAAAAGACGTCTTCAAGTCGCTGGGCGTGGATTTGGATAAAGACAGTTACATCAAGTACAACGATATTGTGAACAAGATGCTGAAAGACCCGCAACGGCGCTTCACCGCGCATTGGGATAGCGAGGCCAAGGTGCCCTATCTGATGATGAAGTCATCCGCAGGCAAACCGCTGTTCGCGATAAGCTATGAAAACCCGCGCTCGGTAGCCATCAAGGCCGAGTACATCAAGAGCAAAGGATTGGGAGGGGCGATGTTCTGGGAGTATGGCGCGGACGATAACAACCGCCTGGCCCACCAGTTAGCCGAAAGCTTAGGCTTGAGCCAGCAGAAGCAGTAAAACCTTCAGGGCGATGGCAACATCGCCCTGCCAGCAACAGATTACTGCGGCTTCAGCTTGGCCAACGGCTCGGCCATAAACTGCTGCTTCAGCTCCTGTTTGCTTTTCATCACGATTTGCCCGTCGGTGCCAATGCTCATATGTTGCGGGTCCGCATTGTTCATCGACTGCCACAGCATCACCGCCTGCAAGCTGTGTTCTTTCTGCTCTGGCGTCAGTGCCACACCATCAGGCCATTTGCCCAGTTCCACAGCCAGCACCAGCCGCTGGTAGATTTCCGGCGTCATGGCCGCAATCAGATCTTTTACTTCCATCAGAGCATGTCCTCACCCGGGAATGAATAATTAGCTGAATCGATTTTGTTGGTTTAGTTACAGCTTAACCTGCCGTCTGCTCGCCATTCTCGTCGTCGGTGAAATTCAGTGACGCGGAGTTAACACAGTAGCGTTCGCCAGTCGGCTGCGGACCATCGGGGAATACGTGCCCCAAATGCGCGTCGCAGTTACCACAGCGGATCTCGACTCGATGCATATTATGTGAATTATCATCAAGATAACGAATAGCATCGTCCGAAACGGGCTGATAGAAGCTGGGCCAGCCGCAGCCAGAATCAAACTTGCTGGCGGAGAAGAACAGCGGCGCGTTACAGCACAGGCAGTGGTACACGCCCTCACGCTGGTTATGCAGTAATTTACCGCTATAGGGGGCTTCGGTGCCACGCTCTTGCGTCACATAACGTTGGATTTCATTCAGTTCCGTGAGCGGTGTCTTAGGGGTTGTCTCTTTAGCCATTTGTGCTATTCCCGCAATGTGGATAATGTCAACGAAAACAATGAGTAATAATAACAAAAAATTAACAACGCTGCAGGCCTTTTTAGCCTAAACTGTACGGCATAAAGGTTACGCTGCCACCATATGTGACTTCGATCACATATCTTGCACGTACTGACTTTATACTTGGCGGTTTGCCCCCATATCGATGGAAGGACAAACGTAAATGGAATGTGCGATTTGTGTGCAAAACCGGGCCTCTGGTTTGACTTGCAGCAAGAATTGACACGATTCCGCTTGACGCTCGGTAAGGTTTTTGTAATTTTACAACCAACCTTTTATTCACTAACAAATAGCTGGTGGAATATATGACTATCAAAGTAGGTATCAACGGTTTTGGCCGTATCGGTCGCATTGTTTTCCGTGCTGCTCAGGAACGTTCTGACATCGAAATCGTTGCAATCAACGACCTGTTAGACGCAGAGTACATGGCTTACATGCTGAAGTATGACTCTACTCACGGCCGTTTCGACGGTACTGTAGAAGTTAAAGACGGCCACCTGGTTGTTAACGGCAAAACCATCCGTTGTACCTCAGAAAGAGATCCGGCTAACCTGAAGTGGAACGAAGTCAACGTTGACGTCGTTGCTGAAGCAACTGGCCTGTTCCTGACTGACGAAACTGCACGTAAACACATCGCTGCAGGTGCTAAGAAAGTTGTTCTGACTGGCCCATCTAAAGATGACACCCCAATGTTCGTTATGGGCGTGAACCACAAGTCTTACGCTGGCCAAGAAATCGTTTCCAACGCTTCTTGTACCACCAACTGCCTGGCACCACTGGCTAAAGTAATCAACGACAAGTTCGGCATCGTTGAAGCTCTGATGACCACCGTGCATGCGACTACCGCAACTCAGAAAACCGTTGATGGCCCGTCTCACAAAGACTGGCGCGGCGGCCGCGGCGCATCCCAGAACATCATTCCTTCTTCTACCGGTGCTGCTAAAGCTGTAGGTAAAGTCATCCCAGAACTGAACGGCAAACTGACCGGTATGGCGTTCCGCGTTCCTACTCCGAACGTGTCTGTGGTTGACCTGACTGCCCGTCTGGCAAAACCAGCTTCTTACAAAGAAATCTGTGCTGCTATCAAAGCCGCTTCAGAAGGCGAGCTGAAAGGCGTGCTGGGCTATACCGAAGACGAAGTGGTTTCTACCGATTTCAACGGCGAGAAACTGACTTCTGTATTCGATGCTAAAGCCGGTATCGCGCTGAGCGACACCTTTGTGAAACTGGTTTCTTGGTACGATAACGAAACTGGCTACTCAAACAAAGTACTGGACCTGATCGCTCACATCTCCAAGTAATGGCTTGATGCGCAGTTGATTATCAAGGGCGACACTAGTGTCGCCCTTTTTATTTGTTTTTTGCGGCGAAAAGAAGGCAACAACATGAACGAAAAAATCTTCACCCTACCCGTTAGCGAACAAATCACCCCTTTTATCAGCCAACGCCAACTGGACGAACTGCCCGTGGTGGTGGTTTCTCACCCGAAAGTCCGTGCGGCCATTACTCTGCAAGGGGCTCACCTGCTGGCCTGGCAGCCAAGCGGTGATAAACCGGTGCTTTGGCTGAGCAACAATACGCCATTCAAAAACGGCGTGGCGATCCGCGGCGGCGTACCGATCTGCTGGCCTTGGTTTGGCCCGGCAGGTAGCCCATCCCACGGCTTTGCCCGTAATCAGCCGTGGCAGCTTACCGCGCACGATGAAGATGAAAACGGCGTGATCCTGACCTTCACGCTGCAAGATAACGAACAAACCCGCAAATTGTGGCCACATGCTTTCACCCTGATCGCCCGCTTCAAGCTGGGTGAAGAGTGCGAGATGGAGCTGGAATCACACGGTGACTACCAGGCTACCGCCGCTCTGCACAGCTATTTCCAGATCGGCGACATCGACAAGGTGAAAGTTGCCGGTTTGGGCGAGCATTACATCGATAAGGTGGCGAAGGGGATCGAGGCACGTCAGGTTGGCGAGCTGGAGTTTACCGGGCAAACCGATCGCGTTTACACGCAGGCCACGCCTTGCAGTCTGATCAAAGACCCGGTATTGCAACGCACCATCGAGGTCAATCATCACTATATGAGTGATGTGATCGCCTGGAACCCAGGCGTCGAGCTTTCCTGCAGCATGGCCGACATGCCAAACGACGGTTACAAAACCATGGTGTGTGTGGAAACCGGGCGCGTAAGCAAGCCGCTGATCGCCTCTGGGGAGCAACCAGCCCGCTTGGCGATGAAAATCCGCAGCATTAAAAATAGCTGATCAAACTGGGGCGAATCATTTCGCCCCTCTTCTCTTCATCCACCGCTCTACAGATGTGCAAAAGGAGCGTTTCCGCCCCTTTTCGATGCACCTAATGCACCATGATAGTGCAACCAGCCATTAGAAGGTGTAAGTCACACCCGTCCACAACATGCCGGTATAAGATTTATCAACCATTGGGCTGTCTTTAACTTCGCTGTCCAGGCGCGTATAACGCCCCGTGAAGAAGGCATTCCAGTTGGCGTTGATATTATAGTTGGTGCTCAATTCGACGTATGGCGACCAGCTATCGCTCGGCTTATAGGTGTTGAAGGTACTACGGCGGGACTCATCACCATTGATGCCATAGTAATATTGGTTCTGGTTTGAGCTGTTCCAGTTTACCCCGATGCCAGGAGCAAAGCTCCAGGAGTCCACCTGGAACTTATAGAGATAGGCAATATCGCCCACCAGGCCGTTACTGTTGTCCAGCATATCGCCAGAGAAGGCCGTACGGATCGAGCCCCACTCGGCATTATGTGTAAAGGCAACACCGGCCATCATGGTGCTACGGCGCTTGTCCAACTGCTTCATGCGGTCGTCGTCACTGTCGCCTGGCTTATAGTGCAACGGTGAATAATAGGCGATCAGGCTCAGCTGATTTTGCTGATCTTTCCACAGGTTGTAACCGGCCAACAGCGTATGGAAGTAAAAATCATCGCCATCGTAATTGATGATAGGAACGGGATAGACACGATCCTGATAACCACGATAAGGATCTGGGCTGACCAGCGCTGAAGCACCGAGTGACCAGCTTCCTGCCTGAGCACTGTGCGCACAAACCATTGCGGAAGCGATAATTGCTAGCGTTTTGAGTTTAGATATCTTCACTGGCTTTTTCCATAGATAACAAGATGTAATTAACGGCTATAGTTTATGTGAAAACCGACGGGCCTGCCGGATCTTTACAATAGAAAACAACCAAGATCGAATAACTTAGAACCCAAAGATGAATTATTGATGGCAAAAAGATGACGTTTTTTGCCGCAACCCGCGCCAGACAAGGCATTTGCCGCCCCTCGCCCTAACTGAGTCATTGAAATGACTTAAAAAAGACCCTTTCTCTTGCAGGAAATTTTCCAGTATGCAACTAAGCTTAAAATCAGAAGGTGAATTTAGGCTGAGCCCAGTGGCAATACAGCGCAACTCGCGAGAATAAGCGCACCAAGTTGGCATACGGGTTGCTGTACTCAGTCATAGCTTCACGCTTTCGGGAGCCAGAATACCAACACCAGCTCCTTTTTTAACCTGTGCTAATAACGAAAGGACGGGCATCGCCATGAACATATTTGACCACTATCGCCAGCGCTACGAAGCTGCCAAGGACGAAGAGTTCACACTGCAGGAATTTCTTTCCATCTGCCGGCAAGATCGCAGTGCCTATGCCAATGCGGCAGAACGTCTACTCATGGCTATCGGTGAACCAGTGATGGTCGATACCGCGCTTGAGTCGCGTATGTCTCGCCTGTTCTCCAACCGCGTGATCGCACGCTATCCGGCATTCGAGGAGTTCTACGGCATGGAAGAAGCTATCGAACAGATAGTTTCTTACCTGAAACACGCTGCCCAGGGCCTCGAAGAGAAGAAACAAATCCTTTATCTGTTGGGCCCGGTGGGTGGCGGTAAATCCTCACTGGCAGAACGGCTGAAAGCCTTGATGCAGCGTGTACCGATTTACACCCTGAGCGCCAACGGCGAGCGCAGCCCGGTCAATGACCATCCGCTGTGCCTGTTCAACCCGCAGGAGGATGCCACTATTCTGGAAAAAGAATACAACATCCCGACGCGCTATCTTGGCACCATTATGTCGCCGTGGGCCGCTAAACGCCTGCATGAGTTCGGCGGGGACATCACCAAATTCAAAGTGGTGAAGGTTCGTCCTTCAATACTTGAACAAATTGCCATCGCCAAAACCGAACCGGGCGATGAGAACAACCAGGATATTTCTGCGTTGGTCGGTAAAGTGGATATCCGTAAGTTGGAAAATCACGCGCAGAACGATCCGGATGCCTATGGCTACTCCGGCGCACTGTGCCGCGCCAACCAGGGGATCATGGAGTTTGTGGAGATGTTCAAAGCGCCGATCAAGGTGCTACATCCTCTGTTGACCGCCACCCAGGAAGGTAACTACAACGGTACCGAGGGGATCTCTGCCCTGCCGTTCAGCGGGATTATCCTGGCGCACTCTAACGAATCGGAATGGGTGACCTTCCGCAACAACAAAAATAACGAGGCCTTCCTCGACCGTGTTTACATCGTCAAGGTGCCTTACTGCTTGCGGGTGTCGGAAGAGATTAAAATCTACGACAAACTGCTCGATAACAGCGAACTGACCCACGCGCCTTGCGCCCCTGGCACGTTGGAAACGCTGGCTCGCTTTACCGTACTGTCGCGTATGAAAGAGCCAGACAACTCCAGCATCTATTCGAAGATGCGTGTCTACGATGGTGAAAGCCTGAAAGACACCGATCCGAAGGCCAAGTCGTATCAGGAGTATCGTGACTATGCCGGGGTGGATGAAGGTATGAACGGCCTTTCGACCCGTTTCGCCTTCAAAATTCTGTCTCGGGTGTTCAACTTTGACCATGCCGAAGTTGCGGCTAACCCGGTACACCTGTTCTATATCCTGGAACAGCAGATCGAGCGTGAGCAGTTCCCGCAGGATCTGGCGGAGAAATACCTGGAGCACCTGAAAGGCTACCTGATCCCGAAATACGCCGAGTTTATCGGCAAAGAGATCCAGACCGCCTATCTGGAATCCTACTCCGAATACGGTCAGAACATTTTTGACCGCTACGTGACCTATGCAGACTTCTGGATCCAGGATCAGGAGTACCGTGATCCAGATACCGGCCAGCTGTTTGACCGTGAGTCCTTGAACGCTGAACTGGAGAAAATCGAGAAGCCAGCGGGTATCAGCAACCCGAAAGATTTCCGCAACGAAATCGTCAACTTTGTCCTGCGTGCCCGTGCCAATAACAGCGGCCGGAACCCGAACTGGACCAGTTACGAGAAGCTGCGTACGGTTATCGAGAAGAAAATGTTCTCGAACACCGAAGAGCTGCTGCCAGTCATTTCCTTTAATGCTAAAACCTCAACGGATGAGCAGAAAAAACACGATGACTTCGTCGACCGGATGATGGAGAAAGGCTACACCCGCAAGCAGGTTCGTCTACTGTGCGAATGGTATCTGCGGGTGAGAAAATCTTCATAAACCGACGACCGCTGACGTCATAGATAGCCTATACCTGAGGATTTCGGGTTGTAGCCTAACGGCTACAGCCTGAAACACCCAAGGTAGAGAAAGTTGGCAACGTTGTTTGGGGGATGTATGGCGTATTTCATTGACCGACGGCTGAATGGCAAAAACAAGAGCATGGTGAACCGCCAGCGCTTCTTGCGTCGCTATAAGTCGCAAATCAAACAGTCGATTGCCGAAGCCATCAACAAGCGTTCGGTTACCGACGTGGACAGCGGGGAATCGGTATCGATCCCCGGTGGCGATATCAACGAGCCAATGTTCCATCAAGGGCGCGGCGGTAAACGCCATCGCGTTCATCCCGGTAACGATCACTTCGTACAAAATGACCGCGTTGAACGCCCACAAGGCGGCGGCGGTGGTGGTGGTGGCCAGGGCAATGCCAGCCAGGATGGGGATGGCCAGGATGAGTTTGTCTTCCAGATCTCCAAAGATGAGTATCTCGACCTGTTGTTCGAGGATCTGGCGCTGCCCAACCTGAAGAAAAATCAGTACAAACAGCTGACCGAATATAAAACCCACCGTGCAGGCTACACCGCCAACGGCGTACCGGCCAATATCAGCGTGGTGCGTTCGCTGCAAAACTCGCTGGCGCGTCGAACCGCGATGACCGCCGGTAAGCGGCGTGCTTTGCATGAGTTTGAAGACAGCCTTGCCCAGTTGGAGAACACCGAACCGGTGCAACTGCTGGAAGAAGAGCGCATGCGTAAGGAGATTGCCGAGTTGCGCAAGAAAATCGACAGCGTGCCGTTTATTGACACCTTCGACCTGCGCTACAAGAACTACGAACGTCGGCCTGAACCCTCCAGCCAGGCGGTCATGTTCTGCCTGATGGACGTATCAGGCTCGATGGATCAGGCAACCAAAGACATGGCCAAACGCTTTTATATTCTGCTGTATCTGTTCCTCAGCCGAACCTATAAGAACGTTGAGGTGGTCTATATTCGTCACCATACCCAGGCTAAAGAAGTGGATGAGCAGGAGTTCTTCTACTCACAGGAAACCGGCGGCACCATCGTTTCCAGCGCCCTCAAGCTGATGAACGAAGTGGTCGAGGAGCGTTACGATCCTGCACAGTGGAATATCTATGCCGCTCAGGCTTCGGACGGGGATAACTGGGCTGATGATTCGCCACTGTGCCATGAACTGTTGGCAAAAAACATTCTGCCGATGGTGCGTTACTACAGCTATATCGAAATTACCCGCCGTGCTCACCAGACGCTGTGGCGTGAATATGAACATCTGCAGGCGACGTTTGAAAACTTTGCCATGCAGCATATCCGCGAGCCGGATGATATCTATCCGGTATTCAGGGAACTGTTTCATAAGCAAACGGCGTGATCTAATAGAAAACGGCCAGTAACGAGAGTTAGCTGGCCGTTTTTTTTGCTATTGAATGATAGTGATGGTAACCAACATCGCAGAACACTTCTATTTTTGCGGACCACGTTTATCATAATGTTGATGAATGATTGTATAAATGCATAAAGCGTATTTCTATTTAGCTCCCTGCTCCTACAGCGCTTGATGCACTACCGTGACCACCGGAACCTGGGCCGTTAAATGCCCCACCTCCCAGCATCCCTCCAAGAGCTGCACCACCAATGGTTCCCATTGGTCCAAGCAAGGAGCCAGCCCCTGCTATAAGAGCCCCACCAATAGTATTGGACAGAGGGTCTTTCCCCAAGCCCATCCCATTATCACCTGCTGATATATTAGGTTGGAATCCATTGGCTTGTGCCCCATATCCTGGCTCTGGATTTAATCCACCTGAAACCACATTAAGTTGTTCTATTGTTAATGCTCTCATAACCGTTCCTTTTTAATAGTAATAGAGATCACCAATCCAGTTTGAAAAATTTCCTTATGACAAACCTGACAACCACACAGAGACCAATAATAAAAAATAGCAAGACAATAAAACTAGGGACGTCTGTAACTGCAAAGCGGCCCTTATACTTGCTGGAAAGGAAATAAGACAAGGCATAGATCAAGATGCCAACACATATTGATATAGTGAATTTTTTATTCTTAATCATAACCACTCCCTATGGTTAAGACCCGACGGGTTGTTAAATCATCCTACGCTATATCAAGAATCATCAATAGGTAATGATAGGCATTATCATTAACGTCAAGTTAATTTAAGTCAAGCTTTTTCTCTGAGGCAGGAATACCAAACCAGCACATTATCCGCCGACCGATAACCGCTCGGCCTGCCATGTGATCAACGCTTCGATCCGTGAGGCGCAGATATCAAGCTCACTCTGGCTCACTTGTAAGGCCATGACGGCATCCCCGAAAGTCTCCCCGGTAAACGGTGTCTTCTCACACTGCTGTAGCAATACCGCTGGCGGATATACGTAGATCAGTTGCGGAGCCGGTGGCACCGGTTTTGGTCGCTTCGCGCAGGATATCGAGAGCATCAGCAGGCAACCGCTGATGACCGCAGTCGTTATCCTCCAGCGCTTTGCGTAACGTTCTATTTTCAGCATCGGCCTTTACTCTCTTTTGCTGTTCAATCTTGAGCTGTTGTTCGGTAGCACGACGATCGGCATCCGCCGCACCTTTCAGCGCCTGAATGGTTTCATCCCTGCCGATTAATGCGAAGCCCAACGCCTCGTTATCTTTTTGAGACTGGTCGATGTCCCTATTCAAATCTTCGATGCGTTGACGCATGCTGAACAACAGGGCTGCAAGCAAGCAGACCAACAATAGTTGCCAATGACCTTTGGAAAACTGAATTAACCCCGCCAGGCTCATGACAGCAACACCTCGCGATCGGTAACACCTTGTCTATTTGTCTGCATTTGAATTCCTCCGTTGAAGCCAAAACACGGCTTTAGATAAGCAGTATCTCAAAGCAGAAGGATGAGGTGTATTCGCGAGGGTTGTACTAGCCATGCCACAACTAATCGTTAGGACTCAAATGGCAAAAATCTCACCGAGGCGAGATTTTTGGTGATTCACAAAATGGTTCAGGCAGCCATAAGGTGACTATGTTTCGAAGTCACAACAAATACCTAAAATCGTGGATATCAGGAAACAGGCCCACCGTCCTAAGATGGCGGTTGCAGATAAACCAGATCTCATCGCGATCGTTCGAGAGGATGAAATAAGCATCGGCGGTTTCCGAAGGATTATACATCCCCAATGCACGATAGGCCGTATACAGGCTGAATCCGCTATCCAACGGATAAGGCTTGGGTGCATTGTCCATCTGCACCACTCTCAAGTACAACCCTTGCTCGATCCATATCATAAAGTCACCTGTAACGATGGTTGATAACTTTAGTATGGTCGTAAATGAGATTATCGTCGCCTTCAGCGAAAAACCATCGGCAAGAATATCAATCAGATCATAGTGATGTGAACTGGCCGCTGTACAGTACCGGACCGGTCGGAAGCCCTGTAGGTGACCCACCCGCTGGCTCCAGGCTGATGGCAATGGTCATGCCCTGCGCCAGCGCCATCGAGTTCACTGCCAGCTCGGTCGGCTTCTCTGCAGCAACCAACCCTAAGGAACGTGGTTTTTCACCGGGCGAGATCGCCCACAGTTGCAGGCTATTGGCTACGGCTAACGTTTGCGGGTTAAGCGGGGTTAGTCTCAGATGGCGTTTGCCACTGTCCATGCTGACAATCCATTGCCCACTGCCCTGCTGACCTGCATTGAGCACCACCGCCGGAGCAAAATCCTGCGGCTGGGTGATAAAACGCGGCACCAGCAACAACGCGGCCAAACCGGCAGCCAGTGCCCAGCCAAGGTAGTCCCAGCGTTTACGTCGTTGCGCGACCTCAATGGGCAAACCAAGTTTGATCTTTTTCCACACGCGTTCCGGTGGCAATACTGGGCTCAGTGCCAGATCCAACGGAGCCAGCAGCGTTTGCCAACGTGCAACCAAGGCGGCCAGCGTCGGCTCCCGCTGGATACGCTGTTCAAAGTTCAACCGCGCAGGCCCGCGCAACGTGCCCAAGGCATATTCTGCGGCTAACGCCGAGTCATACTCACCTTTGCTTTTCATAGGCCCACACAGTTTTTCAAATGATCCAGTGCCCGGCGGATCCAGCTTTTGATCGTGCCAAGCGGTTGTTGCAGATGTGCCGAAACCTCGCCATGAGACATGCCTTGGTAGTAAGCCAACACAATGCTCTGACGTTGTTCAACGTTCAGATGATTCAGGCATTCGGCCAGCTTTCCAGCCTCCTCACCCAGCAGCAACTGACTAGCGGGTTCTTCCGTGCTCGCCCCCAGGTCATCCAGCCACTCCTCTTCCGTTTGCCCCGCCCGGCCTCCAGCACTGCGCAACCAATCAATAGCCTTGTTGCGCACAATGTGCGTCAGCCAGGTCAAGGGGGAACTGAGATTGGGGTCATAGCTGGCAGCGCGATTCCACACGCTGATAAAGCTTTCGTGCAGCACCTCTTCGGCCCAGGATTGACGGCGCAGTAAACGCAGAGCAACGGCAAACAAGCGCGGCGAGGTCTGCCGATAAAGTTGTTCAAATGCGTTGCGGTCGCCAAGCGCAACGGCCTGCATCAATTCGACATGCTGTTCGGGAAGTGCTTTGGTCATGTCCTGTCCTATCAAGGTGCGGGCAGCCTTTTGGCAGCCTGCACCTAGTATAGACGGGATTTATTTTGGCAACAGAACGCTATCGATAACGTTGATCACGCCATTTTTCTGATAGACATCATAGGTGCTGATGTTGGCAATATGACCTTGGCCATCTTTGAGCTGAATATTGTGGGGGCCATTATTCATAATCCACAGCGGTTGGCCATTGACCGTTTTCAGCTCGGCCGTGCCGTGCCCTTCCTTGATTTTCTTCTCCAACTGTTTCATATCATAGCGGCCGGCAACCACATGGTAGGTCAACACGCCGGTCAGCGCCGCCTTATTCTCAGGTTTGAGCAAGGTATCGACCGTCCCGGCAGGCAGTTTGGCAAAGGCTTCATTAGTCGGAGCAAACACCGTAAACGGACCTGCGCCTTGCAGAGTGTCAACCAGGCCAGCCGCCTTCACCGCAGCAACCAGCGTGGTGTGATCTTTGGAATTAAGGGCATTCTCGACAATATTTTTGCTGGGGTACATGGCGGCACCACCTACCATTACCGTATCGGACATCATGGCAGCCATTGAGACGCTACTGAACAACAGTGATGAACACAGGGCAGTACAGAGAAGCTTTTTCATGGTTATATCCTCGAAGGGTGATGTGGGAAGATGTCCTCACATAGCCATATACGTAGTGAACGAGAATATTGGATGCAGTAATCTGAAAATATTTTTCGAGCGGGGAAACTGGATGTAAAAAACCCCGGCGTAAACGCCAGGGTTAAAAGTAGTGCCGGTCGCTTTCCCGGCTGTCATGATGCGGCGCAAGCGTCCATCGAACACTCCAGCATTGCACAGCCTAAGCACGGCTTTTTCACAACAGAAAAGCAAACTTTGGTGAAATTGGCTTTTCTGTCTACCCTCATGGCTAGGAGGATATATTCAATCCCGGCACCAGGCCGGGATTGATGTGGTAGTGTCGATATCGCTTGTCTGCTCCGGTCTACACCATCATCGCTATTGCAAGTTTCAACCACACTACCGAGTCACATTACATTGCTGTAACGTTGACTGCTGATGGGCCTTTGGCGCCATTTTCGATGCTGAATTCAACCTGCTGGCCTTCATCAAGCGTCTTGTAATCATTACCCTGGATTGCAGAGAAGTGTACGAACACGTCTTTGCTGCCATCAGCAGGAGAAATGAAACCAAAACCTTTACCAGCGTCAAACCATTTTACTAAACCAGTCATTTTATTAGACATAGATACTTCCTTCATTATTTTTTAGGCCGCCATAATGGCGAATGAGGTCTGCAATTCAGTGGAAACTTATGGGGGCACTAGAAGGAAATTCGCGGAAGAAGAGGTATCTGTCGGATATCGCTAATACTGAGAACTACTTTACTAAAACTGCTTTCATAAGGTCTGTACTTCAAACCGATGACGCTATTTACTCATAACCCAGAGTTATTAGCAAGGGCTATTTATAATTAATTTCGATAAGGCGCTCTTTCACCTGTGCGACAAGACACCCCCTCCACCCTTTTACACCGCATTAACACATTGATTACTTGCGGGGAGCCGCCTAAAATGAGCGGTAAAAATTACCGGGATGGTTTTCATGTTATCGCTGTGGGAAGTCACGCAATACGTTTATTTTATTGGCCTGTTGGTTTCGATGATTGTCACTTTTCTGGTCAGCCGCGATACCCTCCCCATCCGCCTGCTTAGCGCGCTGATCATCGGCCTGACCTGGCCACTCAGCCTGCCCGTGGTGCTGTTGTTTTCGCTGTTTTAGCACCTCATCCCGCTAACGTTCAGCGGGATGAGTACGGTTTAGCCGTTAAAAGTCATACCCCACGGTAGCGATAACTGAACGCCCCGCTCCCCAATAGCAGTAGCCAGTGCCATAGCAACCAGCAACATATTCCCGGTCCGTAAGGTTATTGGCGTTCAGCTGCACGTAAGCCCCTTTCAACGACGGTTTTACGCTGTCCAGATCCATGCGCACCGAAGCATCCAGCAGCGTGACCGAAGGAATACGCAGAGTATTCTCATTATCCGCCCACTGTTTGCCAATATAACGCACGCCAGCCCCCAGATTGATACCCAGCCCAGCCTTGTACTGCCCCCATAAAGAAGCCATCTGATTAGGCGCCAGGTATGGCGTATTGCCATCGTTACCGTCAACGGCGTCTTTGAATTTCACTTTGTTGTAGCTGTAACCGGCAATGATATTCAGGCGCTCGCTCACCTGACTACGGGCCTCCAGTTCAATCCCTTGTGAATGTACCTTACCGGCAGGCACATAGTAGCTGTCCTTCACCACGCGGTTGGCTACGTCATTCTGCGTCAGATCGTAGAGGGCAATGCTGTAGATCGAGCTGCTACCAGGAGGCTGATACTTCAGCCCGGCCTCATATTGCTCGCTGGTGGTCGGTTTGAGCAGATGCCCCTCTTTATCGGCCAGGACCGCAGGTGTCACCGCGGAGCTGTAACTCATATACGGCGAGAAACCGCTGTCAAAGTGGTACAGCAAAGAGGCTCGGCCCGTAAAGTGGTCGTCAGTACGGGCATCGGTAGAATCGGTATTCAGCACGGTATTCTTGGTTTCCAAACGGTCAACGCGCCCGGAAAGATTGAGATACCAGTTATAGAGGCTGACTTCGTCCTGCAGATAGACGCCGGTCTGCTCATAACGCCGTTTAGAATCGGTATGGCTGAGAATAGTGATATCTGGCCCGCCGGAAACGCCGGTGAACGGGTTCAACGGCGTGGCCGAACCAGACTCTTCCCACAGGTTATTGGTAAAACGTTGATAATCCAGCCCCAGCATCACCTTATGTTCCAACGCACCCGTCGCGAACTCCGCCGCCAGTTGGTTATCCACGGCATAAGCATCCAACGACGTATTGGAGCCGCTGTACCAACGGTTCAACTCGCTGCGGTCGGCGTTCCAGCCAATCTGGTAAACCTGCTCCAGCTCAACGTTGGAGTGGGTGTAGCTGGCGTTTTGACGGAATGACCAGACGTCGTTAAAACTATGCGAGAAGTCATAACTGTAGATTTGCTGCCAACGTTTAAACACATTGCGGCTGCTTTCCCCGTCAAAAAATCCCCGGCCCAGCTTGTCCCCACTGGTGGTATATATGCTGCCGTCCGACGGCACCGCGCTGTGGTAGCCACCGGAAGGATCTTTTTGCAGATTGGCCTGCAACAATAATGAGGTATTTTCATCCGGTTGCCACAGCAACGAAGGCGAAATCGCATAGCGCTCTTCACGCTGATGGTCATACATGGTGTCACTGGTGCGGGTAATGCCGGTCAAACGGTATGCCCACCGATCGTTCAGTGCCCCCGTCGAATCAAATGCACCGCCTTTGGTATTGTTGTTACCCGCCATCACATTGACGTGGTTTTCACTGGCAAACTGCGGCCGTTTGCTGGTCATCGCCACCAACCCACCAGGGATGCTTTGCCCATACATCACGGAGGACGGGCCCTTAATCACGTCAATGCGTTCCAGGAACCAAGGGTCGACCTGCAAAGCGTTATAACTGCCGCCGTCGCTAAGCAGTCGTAGGCCGTTCAGGAAGGTGTTATTGACGTCGCCACCGTGGAAACCGCGCAGAGCGATAGTTTCGTAACGCGTCGCGCCACCAGAGAAGTTAGTGAATACGCCTGGGGTATATTTCAGCGCATCGTTAACCGTCAAAGCCCCTTGGTCGCTCATCTGTTGGCGTGTTACTACGGAGACGGATTGCGCAGTGAGTATCAGGGGCCGATCCGTTTTAGTGGCCCCCTGGCTGGTGCTGGCCTCATAGCCATGCGTTGCCGTTTCCGCCGTATCGGCGGGTTTTGCCGTTACCACGAGGGTATCTTCAGCAAATGAGGTCAGTGGCAGGAAAATCGCTAACGAGCAGTAAAGATAAGAACGACTGGCAGGAAAAAACGCAGGCATACCTGTATTCCCCATGGGATCTATTGAAATTGCACCGAAAACGAACCGCGCTGGCAACGCTGGCCAGTTTGGCGAACAGAAGTCACGGTGCTCAGATGTTGTTAGATAACAAATACTAATAACAATGATAATTATTATCTTTACCATCAATGAATTCAAGTAGCAAAATACACTCTGGTGCTGGGCGTTTCAGGCGGGTTTATTGCCTTATGATTGGTACGTCATCTTGAAAAAAAACCTTTTTCTCAGCAGGTTATGCTGCTGAGCCGTTTAGTTTTCATTTAGCTTTTAAATGCTATAAATCTGGATAACTCAAGGAGAGTGCATGACTCAAACAGCAAATCCCATCTCAGCCCCCTCCAGAAGACTGAAAGTGGTCTATGGCTGGTATGTTTATACGGTGTATGCGTTACTGGTCTTTAATCTCTATCTGGCGGTATACAACACTTGCGTTCGCCACCCCTTTGAATCACCGTTAATCTCCATGGCTCATAGCCTGTTTATCGCTTTTCTGCTCAGCCAGATCCTGAAGAAACGAAGAGGGTTCAGTTGGGTATTGCTGATCTACTTTATGTCCATGCGCCTGTATTACGCCAATATCTTGCACACTGAGTTCTCCGCCGCCAGCCTGAGCCTGGTTTGGGTCGTCATGACAATGTTACTGGCTGGTACCCTAACCGTTAGGCAATTCAACGCTAACCAGGTGCAACAGGAATGGTTGGCGCGCTTTGGATGGCGCCAATGGGCCGTGTTAATCGGGATAACGGCGATATTGACGCTATTAGTCACCCGCGACTATCTGGGGTGACGGATGACGGTGGGATGTGAGGTTCAGAGATATCCACCACACGGCAAAGTTTACTTAAGTTTTGCGCGTTTTCGCAGATTTTATCGGTAACGTAAACGCCAAAATAGCCTAATACCAGCAGATAGCCGATCATACATAGAATAAAAATAAGTGTTCTCAACGCTAGCTACCAACTCTGCAACATGACTAAAGTCATCATACCGTGATCAGACCGTTTTCGCCTATTTCAAAGTCACTGGATATTCTGCCAGACTGTATGCAGTACCATCACTAGCTTGTTCAGCCTGGAGACCCCATGAACCATTTGATGCTAGATATTGAAACGCTGGATATTACCCCGAGCGCGGTGATCCTGGTGGTTGCCGGGGTGTTTTTTAACCCCAAGACCGGTGAGTTAGGAGCAGAATTTGAAGCGGCAGTGAACAGCCAGCAGGAACAACCGGGTCGGACAATCAGCCTGGATACCGTTGCCTGGTGGGCAAAACAGTCAGACGAAGCTCGTAAACTGGCCTTCGGGGGCAGCGAAAGTCTCAAGCGGGTCTTGACCAACCTGAGCCGTTTTATTCATATGCACAGCACCGATACGGTGAAAGTCTGGGGCAATGGCAAAGAGTTTGACTGCTCGATCCTGGAACATGCCTACCACCAGTTGGCAATGCCCTGCCCCTGGAAGTTCTGGGATACCCAAGACGCCCGCACTATCATTACGCTGGCAGAGTTGCATGGTTTCAA
Source organism: Serratia sp. JSRIV004 (assembly GCF_019968705.1). Taxonomy (NCBI): domain Bacteria; kingdom Pseudomonadati; phylum Pseudomonadota; class Gammaproteobacteria; order Enterobacterales; family Yersiniaceae; genus Serratia; species Serratia sp. JSRIV004. The sequence continues at coordinate 3,341,478 of NZ_CP074140.1, forward strand.
CCCCAAGAAACAGCGTCCGTTTGAAGGCACACCACACCGGGCGCTGGATGATGCCAAACACCAGGCGCGCTACGTTGCAGATACCATTTCAGCGCTTTATTACCGCCAGCCCGCGGCAAAATGATCGCGCCAGGTAAAATCAAGCGCAAACGGTTTCCTGTCTTTCATCAATACGTTATCGCTTCCCATTTGCGGTTGGGATCTCTACTCTAGTTCTCTTTGTCATTCGGATGTGCCATTTTTGTTATGCAAAAATTTCTCTTTCTCCTGCTTAGCCTGGTGTTGCTCGGCCCTCTGGGAATCGATCTCTATCTGCCCACCATTCCTGCCATTGCCCTGGGCCTTAACAGCAGCGAAGCCTTGATCCAATCCACCATTTCGCTGTTTATTCTGGTGTTGGGTCTTGGCCAAGTGATCGCCGGTCCGCTGGTGGATAATTACGGTCGTAAGCCTGTGGCTATCGCCGGGATCCTGATTTATATGGTGGGCGCAGCCATGGCTGCGCTGGCGACAACGGCAGATATCTTTGTCGCTTCACGCCTGATGCAAGGCGTGGCCGTTTGCTGTACCGCCGTTGTAGCATTCAGTGGCGTGCGCGATCGGATGAATGGCGATGACGCCGCACGCGCTTTCGGTTTTCTCAACGGCACGCTGAATATCATTCCTGCACTGGCCCCGCTGCTCGGTGGTTTGTTGGCAGAAGCCTTCGGCTGGCGCGCCCCATTCTGGTTCCTGGTCGGTTATGCCGCGGTGGTATTATTGCTGGTCATCTTCTTCCTGCCGGAAACCCGCCCCGCTACTACCGTTGCCGTCAAAGGGCTGCCGGTACGCCAGTATCTGCGCATTCTTGGCGATCGCCGTTTTATCTCCTTTGCAGTGGTCAACGCCGGGGCGATGGGGATGGCGCTAACTTATGTTTCATTGGCACCTAACGTGCTGATGGGCACCGCCGGGCTATCACCGCTGCAGTTCTCTTTGGTATTTGGTGCCAACGGTTTCTGGATCATGCTGGTCAGCTTTGTCGCCAACCGCATCATTCACAAGATTGGCCGCCCTTTCTGCCTGGCGACCGGCGGCATACTGATGGGGTTAGGCTGTCTCGCTTTAGTGTTGGGGGTGGCACTACTGGGTGAAGCTGCACAAAGCCATTGGTTGGCTTATATCCTGCCCGTGGCCTGCGCCTGTGCCGGATTGGCTTTTGTCATGGGGCCGTCAACCAGCTATGCGTTGGAGCCTTACTCTAACGAAGCGGGCGTGGCTTCAGCACTGGTAGGTTTTATTCAGATGGCCGGAGGGGCCGCGCTGGGCCTGATCGCGATGGCGTTGCCGCTGCAGCCGAAACTGTCGCTGGCGTTGGTGATGTTGGTAGGTTGCCTGCTGGCGCTACACGCACGGCAGCGCAGCAAGCAAATCAAAGGGCAGTTGAAAAAAATCGGCTGAACTTATTTCTCAATAACAATAGGCACCCGTGCCGCCAAGGCTGTCAGCAGCTCGTAACCCAAGGTTCCGGCTGCGGCAGCCACATCATCGACGTGCAGATGCCTCCCCCACAGTTCGACGTCAGTACCAATAGTTGCCTGCGGGCACGGTGTCAGATCCACCGTCATCATATCCATGGAAACCGAACCTACGGTATGTGTCAGAACACCGTCCACCCAGACCGGAGTGCCGGTGGGCGCATGGCGAGGGTAGCCGTCCGCATAACCACAGGCCACGACGCCGATACGCTGCGCCCCACCAGCGGCATAACGCCAGCCATACCCCACCCGATCTCCCGCTTGCAACTGTTGGATGCCAATGATTTTGCTGCTCAGCGTCATCGCCGGTTGCAAACCGGTATCGGCGATGTCCTGCCAGTGGCCGCTGGGTGATGCGCCATAAAGTATAACCCCCGGCCTCACCCATTCCGCCTGCGTCTGCGGGTGCCACAAGGTGGCCGCCGAGTTGGCCAGACAACGCGGCAGATCAATCGCAGCAGTGGCGCGGTCAATCACGGCCATCTGTTCCGTTACGCCTTCAGGACCGTCGGCGGTGGCAAAGTGGCTCATTAGCGTTATCGAACCAATATTGTGCAACTCCTTTGCAGTTAACCAAGCACTGTGCAACCGCTCCGGGGCAAACCCTAGGCGGTTCATCCCACTGTTCAACTTGAGATAAACATCCAAAGGGGCCTGTAAACGCGCTTCGGCAATCGCCTGTAGTTGCCAGTCGCTGTTCACCGCCGCGGTTAACCGGTAACGATCGATCAGCATAAGGTCTGAGGGCTGGAAAAAGCCCTCCAGCAACAGAATCGGCCCCTGCCAACCAGATTCGCGTAGTAACACTGCCTCGTTCAGATCGAGCAAGGCAAAACCATCGCTATTCTCGGCCAGGCTGCGCCAGACGTGCTGCAAACCATGGCCATAAGCGTTGGCCTTAACCACGGCCCAGATTTTAGCCGAGGGTGCAAAACGACGAACTACCTGCAGGTTATTGGTCAACGCGGCCAAATGCAGCGTAGCGGTAATCGGGCGAGGCATGGGCTCTCCTATCAGATTGGGTTTCAGCGTGCCGGGTGCACGTCATTCAATGGAACAACAGGCCCCTGCCGAAAGTCTGCGCGGTAACGCGCCACCGCCAGATCGTCTGAAGCAATGGCCGGGGTAACCCCAGAGATCAAGTCGGCAAGCAACTGGCCGGAGCCGCAGGCCATCGTCCAACCCAAGGTGCCATGGCCGGTATTCAAATAGAGATTTTTCAGCGGGGTGCGCCCCACAATCGGCGTGCCATCTGGCGTCATCGGGCGCAGCCCCGTCCAGAATGTGGCCTCTTCAACTCGCCCACCGTTCGGGTATAGATCGCGTACCACCATTTCCAGCGTTTCACGCCGCTTCTGCTCCAACTGGGTATTGAAGCCAACAATCTCCGCCATACCGCCCACGCGGATGCGCTTATCGAAGCGAGTAATGGCAATTTTATAGGTTTCGTCCAGCACGGTAGAGAACGGCGCTGACGCTTCATCGGTTATCGGGATGGTTAATGAGTAACCTTTCAACGGATAAACCGGAATGGACACCAGATCGCGCAGTAGTGCGGTAGAATAGGCACCGAACGCCACAACATAGCTATCGGCAGTCATGATTTCACCATCACACTGCACGCCGGTAATTTTATCTCCTTCCACCAGCAAACGTTCAACGTTGCGGTTAAACAGGAAGTTGACTCCGGCCTGCTGCGCCAGCTTGGCCAACTGCTGGGTGAACAGTTGGCAGTCCCCGGTTTCATCATTCGGCAGCTGTAATCCGCCGGTAAGCTTGTGAGCAACCTGCGACAACGCCGGTTCGACCGTCGCCAACTGGCTGGCCTCCAGCAGTTTGTAAGGCACCCCGGCATCCTCCAGCACGGCAATGTCCTTGGCAGCGCTGTCAAACTGCTGCTGGGTGCGGAACAGTTGCAGCGTGCCGCCTTGACGGCCTTCGTACTGGATGCCGGTTTCCTGGCGCAGGGCTTTAATGCAGTCACGGCTGTATTCCGCCAGACGCACCATACGGCCTTTGTTAGTCATATAGTGGGCAGTATCGCAGTTTTTCAGCATCTGCCACATCCAGCGCAGTTGGAAACTGCTGCCGTCGAGGCGGACTGCCAACGGCGCGTGACGCTGGAACATCCATTTAATCGCCTTCAACGGTACCCCAGGAGCTGCCCAAGGTGCGGCGTAACCCGGAGATATTTGCCCAGCATTGGCCGCACTGGTTTCCAAGGCTGGCCCGGGTTGACGATCGATCACCGTCACCTCATGACCCGCTTTTGCCAAGTACCAGGCACTGGCAACCCCTACCACTCCGCTACCTAAAATAACCACTCTCATCGCTGACTCCAGCCCAAGGATCGATAAAGCACAATCTACCAATAACAGGAAATTAACTCAGTGGAAAAAACTACTCAACAAATCGTTTATTAATCGTGACAGTATTCACAATTATTTTATCGTTGATGCGCCCGGCTTTGGCAATAGCGGACATAAAATAACGATAAGATACTGTTAAAGCGCATTTTGCCGATAAAACAGGCTATTCGGCCCCCAAACACATCAGCGAAAATCGCCAGTGGCACCGGGATTGACAACCCACCCAATTTGGAACATAAATCTGTTTAATTAAATATTGCAGGTTAATAATTCCAACCATCCCCATTGGGCATCAGTTTCCTCTGCCTCGCGGTTCGAATGCCTGGTTGAGTGCCACCACAGGCCGCAAAGCTGGTTTACGCGTAGCAACCGCAAGTGGTTATCAGTACTCAGCACGGATGATTTCAAACGATTTATTACGACTTGGACTATCATTGTTAAAGGGTCTGCCAAAAGAGCCGACGCCGTTCATAACGAGGGTGCGCTGATGACTACTTCGACACAGAAAAAGGTTAAGGAAGATAAACGTCTGAGCGATGGACCGGACTGGACATTCGACCTGTTGCAGGTGTATCTGGAACAGATCGACCGGGTTGCCAAACATTACCGGCTCGACACCTATCCGCATCAGATCGAGGTCATTACCTCCGAGCAGATGATGGATGCCTATTCCAGCGTCGGGATGCCGATCAACTATACCCACTGGTCATTCGGTAAAAAGTTCATCGAAACCGAGCAGCGCTATAAGCATGGCCAGCAGGGGTTGGCCTATGAGATCGTGATCAACTCCAACCCGTGTATTGCCTATCTGATGGAAGAAAACACCATCACCATGCAGGCACTGGTTATGGCTCATGCCTGCTATGGGCACAACTCGTTTTTCAAAAATAACTATCTATTCCGCAGTTGGACCGACGCCAGTTCGATTGTCGATTATCTGCTGTTTGCCCGCCATTACATCAGCGAGTGTGAGGAACGCTATGGCGTGGAAGAGGTAGAAAAGCTGTTGGACTCCTGCCATGCGCTGATGAATTACGGGGTCGATCGCTACAAACGGCCACAAAAAATCTCGCTGGTGGAAGAAAAAGCCCGCCAAAAGAGTCGTGAGGAGTATCTGCAAAGCCAGGTCAACTCGCTGTGGAAAACCTTGCCGCGAGTCGATCGCGAAGCCCTGCCGGAACAGGCCGTGCGTTTTCCGCGGGAGCCGCAGGAAAACATTCTCTACTTTATGGAGAAAAACGCCCCGTTGCTGGAATCCTGGCAGCGTGAAGTACTGCGCATCGTGCGTAAAGTAAGCCAGTATTTCTACCCGCAAAAACAGACGCAGGTGATGAACGAGGGCTGGGCCACCTTCTGGCACTACAGCATCCTTAACCACCTGTACGACGAAGGGCGCGTGACGGATCGCTTTATGCTCGAGTTCTTGCACAGCCATACCAATGTGGTCTACCAGCCACCTTACAACAGCCAATACTACAGCGGCATCAACCCGTACGCGCTTGGCTTTGCCATGTTCCAGGACATCAAACGGATCTGCCAGTCGCCGACCGAGGAAGATCGCTACTGGTTCCCGGATTTCGCCGGCAAAGACTGGTTGGATACCCTGCACTTCGCCATGCGTGACTTCAAGGATGAGAGCTTTATCAGCCAGTTCCTGTCACCGAAGGTGATGCGTGATTTCCGCTTGTTTACCGTGCTGGATGACGATCGCAACAATTACCTGGAGATTTCAGCTATCCATAACGAAGCGGGCTACCGGGCGATACGTCAGGAGCTGTCGGCTCAGTACAACCTGAGTAACCACGAGCCCAATATTCAGGTCTGGAATGTGGACCTGCGTGGCGACCGTTCATTAACGCTGCGCTATATTCCGCAGGACCGTGCGCCATTGGATAAAAGCCGCCGTGAGGTGATGAAGCATCTGCATCGTCTGTGGGGGTTCGACATTATTCTGGAGCAGCAAAACGAAGATGGCAGCGTTGAGTTGCTGGACCGCTGCCCACCAAGGCCCAACGCGTTATAAGGCTGCAATATGACAAAGGGGCGCATACAGCGCCCCTTCAACTAACTGATTACGGGAATGACGCGAATTAACGACGCGCTTCTGTCAGATCGCTTGGCATAGTGCCCTGCATACTCTGCCAAATAGCCCCGCTCTCTTTACCGTAGTTACGCACGCAATCCATCACCTGATCGTACATCTTCTCATGACACAGGCTAGACAGTTTGTTGTAGAAGGTCAGTGCGAGTTTGCGCGCTTCCGGGTTGGAGAAGTAATAACGGCCAACGCGGGTATACAGCCCTTTCAAACCATTGAGGATCAGGCCGTAAATCGGGTTGCCTGAGGCAAAGGCCAAGCCACGGAAAATTTCATAGTCGAGCTGGTTGAAAGCATCCGCCTGATCGTCAACCAGCGCCGCTTTCGCCAACACTTCCTGCGCCTGCTCCGGGTGGTTACGCACCGCCGCACGGATAAAGATCGAGGCAATATTGGTCCGCACCGACAGCAGATTGTCGATCAGCTGCGGTACGCTGTTGTGATCGAGCCGGGCCAGGGTTTCCAGAATATTAAGGCCGGAAGTTTCCCAAAAATTGTTCACTTTGGTCGGTTTGCCGTGCTGAATAGTCAGCCAGCCATCACGGGCCAGTCGCTGCAGAACCTCACGTAATGTGGTGCGCGTGACGCCAATCAGTTCTGAAAGCTCACGTTCCGCGGGCAAAATAGAGCCGGGAGGGAAGCGGTTATTCCAAATACTTTCAATAATATACTCTTCCGCGAAACCGGCAGGACTCTGCGCCTTTATAACCATGTGTTTGATGTTCCGTAACGACGATAATCAGTAATTGTAATCGGCAGATCATACCAGATCGCCGGGGTATCACATAGCGCGAGCCAAAAACATTAAACGAAAGTGTGCATAAGCTGGCAAAAAGATGAAAAAAACCACTTCGCCGAAATTTCAGTCTATTAGGACTTCCTTATTTGCATCAGGCCCACTGCCGTTGTTAGGGTATGACGAGCCAACTCACTTTGAGGTTTCGCAAAAACAAGCATGGATATGACAATACGCTCGGCATTGGTAAAGAACTTTCTCGGGGCGTCCCCCGATTGGTACAAACTGGCTATCATCAGTTTTCTGGTGATCAATCCCTTGGTGTTTTTCCTGGTCAGCCCTTTCGTGGCGGGCTGGTTACTGGTTATCGAGTTCATCTTTACGCTGGCTATGGCGCTGAAATGCTACCCGTTACAGCCCGGTGGACTACTGGCCATTGAGGCAGTGTTGATCGGCATGACCAGCCCCGCACACGTCAGCGCGGAAATTGCCAGTAATCTTGAGGTGTTATTGCTGCTGGTGTTTATGGTGGCAGGCATCTACTTTATGAAGCAGTTGCTGCTGTTTGTATTTACCAAACTGCTCCTGAACATCCGCTCAAAGATGCTGCTATCGCTGTCCTTCTGCGTTGCCGCGGCACTGCTTTCTGCCTTCCTGGATGCCCTGACCGTGGTAGCGGTGGTGATTAGCGTCGGCACAGGTTTTTATTCTATCTACCATAACGTCGCCTCCAATCAGAAGACCGATATTAGTGACGATAGCCGCCTGGAAGATGCCGACCATAAACAGACGCTGGAACAGTTCCGTGGCTTTCTGCGCAGCCTGCTGATGCATGCCGGCGTGGGCACCGCTCTCGGGGGCGTGATGACCATGGTGGGCGAGCCGCAGAACCTGATCATCGCCAAAAGCGCCGGGTGGGGCTTTGGCGAATTTTTCCTGCGTATGACCCCCGTCACGCTGCCGGTGTTTATTTGCGGTCTGTTGGTTTGCCTGCTGGTTGAACGTTTTGCAGTTTTTGGCTACGGCACCAAACTGCCGGATCAGGTGCGTAGCGTACTGAAAGAGTTCGATCGCCAGGCAACGGCCAAGCGTAGCCGCCAGGAAAAAATGAAGTTGGTGGTACAGGCGTTAATCGGCCTCTGGTTGGTGATTGCCTTGGCCTTCCACCTGGCGGAAGTGGGGCTGATTGGCCTCTCGGTGATCATTTTGGCGACCTCACTGTGCGGCGTAACCGATGAGCATGCGATCGGCAAGGCTTTCCAGGAAGCCCTGCCCTTTACCGCGCTGCTGACGGTGTTCTTCACCGTTGTGGCAGTGATCATTGAACAGCAGCTGTTTACTCCAGTGATCCACTATGTGCTACAGGCACCGCCGAGCTCACAGCTTTCCCTGTTTTATCTGTTCAACGGTCTGCTCTCTTCCGTTTCTGATAACGTTTTTGTCGGTACGGTTTACATTAACGAAGCTCGGGCAGCATTGGCGGAAGGAGCAATTTCTCTGCAACAGTTCGAACTGTTGGCGGTAGCGATTAATACCGGCACCAATCTGCCTTCGGTAGCTACACCCAACGGGCAGGCTGCTTTCCTGTTCCTGCTGACCTCTGCTCTGGCACCGTTGGTACGTCTGTCTTATGGCCGCATGGTCTGGATGGCATTGCCTTACACGGTGGTGCTGACTCTGGTTGGCCTGCTGTGTGTGCAGCATACTCTGGCACCGGTAACGGACCTGTTTACCCAATGGCAGTGGCTAATGCCGCTACCGCTTGACGCAACGGCCCCAATCGCTGCACATTAGCCGCCATAACCGTCCCCGCAAACGACGATATTTTTCACTGAATCGTCGTTAGATAGCTGGCAGCGGGGATGAATTGGTTTACACTGCCGGTTCAATTGCTTACTGCATGGAAGAATATAGATATGTTGCAATTCTTTAACCGCTGCTCGCAGGGGCGCGGTGCTTGGCTGTTGTTGGCTCTGACTGCATTGGTACTGGAGTTGGCCGCCCTCTATTTTCAGCACGTGATGCTGTTACAGCCTTGCGTAATGTGTATCTACGAACGCGTCGCGCTATTCGGGATTTTGGGAGCGTCGCTGCTTGGTGCATTGGCACCGAAGTCGCCGCTACGCTATGTGGCGATCCTGTTGTGGATATACAGCGCCTGGGAAGGCCTGCAGTTAGCCTGGAAACACACTATGATCCAGCTGCATCCATCGCCGTTTAATACCTGTGATTTCTTTGTCAGCTTCCCTTCCTGGCTGCCACTAGACAAATGGGCGCCAGCGGTGTTCCACGCGTCCGGTGACTGCTCGGTGCGTCAGTGGCAGTTCCTGTCGTTGGAAATGCCACAATGGCTGGTGGGGATTTTTGCTGCCTATTTGCTGATCGGGATTGTGGTTCTGCTCAGCCAATTTGTCCGCCAACGTAAACGCGATCTGTTTGGCCGCTAACGCTAGAACATCGCAAAAACGGCGCCTAAGGGCGCCGTTTTTTGTTGCTACTGACACCCTATCACCAGGCTTACCGAGTAGGACCGCTGCATGCTGCGGCCGTTTGGATAATCAATGGCATCGTGTGTGGTGGGTAAGCAACATCAAGTATGGGTAAAGTAATACACGAGCACGATCAGTACTCCGGCCACGGCAAACAGGCGTACCATCTTCATCATCACATTCTCATCATAGGCGGAGGTGCCGACAAGCTACCTAAGATTTTGTTTAAAAAGAAGCGTACACCAGGCGATTACCTCGTAATTTACATAACATTAAGTTTTGTTGCGATTCCCCGCTGATATACCGTCCAACCTTTGGTAATTCATCCCTTTCAAACACAGATATATTGGCTACACTTAATCACTGATTGGCCGTTTTTCATTCACCGTATTAATACTTTAGGGCGGGTACTAATAAAATGATGACATATATAAGCCACTCCCCTCATCCACCCTGATTTATTTCCTCTCTCGTTTAACTTTTGTTTAACCTGACCGCCCGGTTAGCACACGATTTCGGCTATGCTCTACATGATAAAACGCCTACGTCTACCAGGGCAGCAGGCGCTCAAACACTGAACAGTCGCAGCCAAAAAGATAGACAGAGTATTTTGAGCAAGGGATCACTATGTTAGAAAATAAAATCAATCCGCAATCGGCCATCACGACGCTGCCCTATTTAGACTGGAATGCCACCTATTCTGCTACTTTGGATGCCGTAGCCGAGTTGGAAAGCGGCAAGGTACTCTATTTCCCTCATCTGGCCTTTAATCTGACCGACGCGGAAAAAACCTTACTCACTCCAGAGTTGGTCGATCCCAAACGCAAGAATATTAGCTATCAGCCTGAACAGCAAAAGCTGACAGGGGTTGCCCTTGAGGCCAAACGCGAAGCGGTACATAAATTAATGGCTCGGCACTATCAAGCCTGCCAGCATTTGATCAATTCCGTCCTGCCCGAATATCGGCACGCAGTGCAAATGCCCACCAATAGCCTGCGTCTGCACCCGATCTCTGCATGGACAGCCTCGACTTCATGGCGCAAGGACGACCGCCGCCTGCATGTCGATGCGTTCCCTTCGCGCCCCAATTATGGCAACCGTATTTTACGCATCTTCACCAATATCAACCCTCATGGTGAAAGCCGCCAGTGGCGCGTCGGGGAGCCGTTCCCTGAGCTGGCGCAACGTTTTCTGCCACGCCTGAAGCGTTATTCGCCCTTTGCCAGTTGGTTGCAGGATAAAGTGGGTATTACCAAAACGCGCCGTAGTCACTACGATCATCTGATGCTGCAAATGCATGATGCGATGAAGGCAGATAAAGACTATCAGGAAAGCGGCCCCCAGCAGGCGGTTGAATTCCCCCCAGGAAGCAGCTGGATCTGTTTTTCCGATCAAACTCCCCATGCCGCCATGGCCGGGCAGTATATGCTGGAACAGACCTTTATTTTACCGGTGAGCGCCATGAAAACCCCGCAGCATGCGCCGCTGAACGTCTTGCAAGCGTTGTTACACAAGCCATTGATATAGAAAGCCTGTCTTTTCAGCCGATCCGCGGGTTATTCGCTGGATCGGCCATAACTTCGATCTGTGTCACCCCATTTGGGCAGCAAATTTGGTATATTAATCACGCAGTAGTATGCACATCACCTACTCATTATGGAGGTTGTATGTACAAGACTATATTAGCGCCCATTGATTTGGCTGAAATCGAGTTAACACAGAAAGTCATTCCCACGATTAATTCACTGGCAAACATCGACTACCCGCATATCCATTTTTTCGCCGTCCTCTCCCCTATGCTCTCTTATTATGAATATGGGCTATCGCACCCCGAGCGGTTGCTGCCCAGCGATGATGAGCGGATACAGATTGCACTGGCGGAGTTAAAGAAAGCCGTTACTGCTTTTGATATTCCGGAAGGCCGAGTGCACTGTTCGGTAGAGATCGGCGCGCCACGGGATCGGATTTTGAATTTTGCCGATGAGATCAACGCCGATTTGATCGTTGTCGGTTCGCGAAGGCCTAGTATCACTACCTTCTTGCTTGGCACAACGGCATCATCAGTCGTCAGATATGCCAAAACCTCGGTCCTGGTGGTGCGATAAGGCCGCAGACTACGTTCTAAAAAGCGCTAGTAATACGTAGCTGTACGTAATAGTGCTACAGGAGGGAGCCATGCAGAACGCCGACACGCCGTGAATCCATCCCTGGAGGCTCGTATCGCGCGTCCATGCGCTCAACGGTCGGCTAACCTGCATGGCTCCCTCCTGACTTAGCTTACGGTGTTGCGGTGACAAGCGTAATTATTTGGCCACAGTTTCTGGTTATAGCAGCCACTTACCTGGCCCAGCTAGGTTTGTTGAGGATATGGTCCTGCCAATCCACGACTTCGCTTTCACGCACCGCGATATGACGTACGGTAATACGCTCACCGTGCATTGCCGCTTTTGATCCGCTGACCAACGGGTGCCAGTCGAACAAGGGTTTGCCCTCGCCGATCAGGCGATAGGCGCAGGTTGGCGGTAGCCAGTCGAACGTGGTGAGGTTTTCGCGCGTCAGCTTGATGCAGTCTTCTTCCAGCTCAAAGCGGCGCTCGTAGTTGCGGCACTGGCAGGATTTGATATTGAGCTGATCGCAGGCCACGTTGGTGAAGTAAATCTCATCGGTATCTTCATCGATCAGCTTGTTCAAACAGCATTGCCCACATCCGTCGCACAGCGATTCCCACTCTGCCTCAGACATTTCGTCCAGCGTCTTCTGTTGCCAAAAAGGGAGTTGTGACATATCGACTTCCGAAAATAGGTAAATGAACAAACCACCTGCAAGCAGGTTCAAGGGGGCACACTATATAGACACTCAGCGCAAAAGGAAACGTTTCCCCGGCTGCCCCTGCCTGCCGCAACGACATCCAACGTGGATAATAACAGTGTAAGTGACCAAAGAGGTTTCTGCCTGCAACACCCGGAAGGCCCGGCAGGCAGAAAAATAAAGCGGGATTAAATCACTCGGGTGCTGAGGGTCTTACCGTTAAGCGAGATTTTCAGCATATCGCCAGAAACCATTGGCCCGACTCCTTGAGGAGTCCCGGTCAGAATGATGTCGCCCGCACGCAGCGTGAAGAAACGGCTCATATAGGCGATCAGCGGCAAAATGGGATTGATCATATCACGGGTATTGCCCTGCTGACGCAGTTCGTCATTGATCGACAAAGACAGCTCGGCATTTTGCGGATCGCCAAATTCAGCCACCGGAATAAAACCGGAGATCGGGCAGGAGCCATCAAATGCCTTGGCTTTTTCCCAAGGTTGACCCGCCTTCTTGAACCCGGCCTGCAGATCGCGCAAGGTCAAGTCCAGCGCCACGCCATACCCCGCAATGGCACGGGCCACGCGATCTTCATTGGCCTGCTTTAACGGGGTGCCAATCAGCACCGCCAACTCGACTTCATGATGGATCGACCCCAGCCCCTTGGGGATCGCTACCGGTTGACGAATATCACACAATGCCGTTTCAGGTTTGATAAACAACACCGGCTCAGACGGGGTTGCACTCCCCATCTCCTTGATGTGATCGCTGTAGTTGCTGCCTACGCAAACCACTTTGCTTACCGGGAAATCAAGCAACGCTCCTTGCCAGTCTCTATGTTGATACATACCGCCTCTCCAACCACAGTGTAGGGGCCAGATAACCTCAGCCCATGATACATACGGGGTGCCATTCCAGGCACCGGGTAGTTACCGACCTATTGACCGATACCGTCGGCCATCATTCCCACGCTGATCGCGAAATAATACGAACGATTCCAATGCATGAGAGTACGGAAGTTATCATAAACCAAGAATGCGCGTCCTTGCATATCATCTGGAGCGATCACCCAACTACGCAGGCCAGAGACTGGCAAGGGTGAACCCTCTGCTAACACCACCCCTTTGGCCGCCCACTTCTCTTCGCTATGCCCCTGGGAGTCTTTCAACCCTAGTTGTTCAGCGTTGAATTGCGCGGGCAGTTTGACTTCACGACCCCAACCAACCCCAGGTTGCCAGCCTTCGGTAGCCAGGTAGTTGGCGGTAGAGGCAAACACATCGTCGAGATTATTCCAGATATCGATTTTACCGTCGTCATCCCCATCTGCGGCATAGGTCAAAAACGAGGTTGGCATAAACTGGCTCTGCCCCATCGCTCCCGCCCAGGATCCCTTCAGGTTGCCCGCATCAACGTGGCCCTGGTCAATAATCTTTAAGGCCGCCATCAGCTGTTTGGTAAAGAACGCTTCGCGCCGGCCTTCAAACGCCAGCGTCGCCAGGGCAGAAACAACGTCTTCCTTACCCTGTATCTTGCCAAAGGCGCTTTCCATACCCCATAGCGCGACAATATATTGCTCCGGGACGCCATAGCGCGCAGTCACTCGCGCCAACCGTGGCTGATATTGCTGGCGCATCTCGCGGCCCCGCTGGATTTTCCAAGCAGGCAGCACCCGGCTGAGGTAATCATCCAGCGTGATTTTCTTTTCCAACTGATTGCGATCGGCATTAATCACCCTATCGACAAAATGCGCGTTGGCAAAGGCAGCCTCAACGGTAGCCGCAGGGATACCCTGCTTGATGGCCCGCCGCTTCAGTTGTTCCACATAGGCCGGGAACTCCGCGGGATCACGCCCGGTTTCGGCCAGCGTACTCCCGGCAGGCGGTGCAACAGGTGCAGACGCAGGAGCCGCCCCCACCTGTTTAACGCAGCCAGCCAAAAGGAGCAGCGTTAGCATCATCGACATCTTCTTCATGATTTTCCCTACCCGTGACGACCTGCCGCCAGATGCAGATGGTGCTTAAAAGCTGGCGTTAACACAGGGTTGAAAATCGACGCCCGGTTATTTGTTGGCGTCAGACAAATGAAGGTTTAATAGGTTTTCCACCGGCGGTGGGAACTGCAGATAAAACCCTTCCTGCTTTAGGGCTTCTTTCACCTTCTCGATATCCGCTGAAGCCAATTTCTTACGCCCGTCAAGCGACAGCATCATGGCATACTGCGGCGTGCCAAAACTTTTCATCAGATCTTCCGGCACCCGAGAGAAATCGTCTTTTTTTTCGACATAAAGATAAGTCTGATCGCGCTTGGCGCTTCTATAGATGACACAAAACATTTTTAAAACTCTATTTAATTGAGGCAGCGTCTTGCCTGGATATAACTCTGACTATAACATGCTTATAGTACTTCGGAATATCGCACCCCGAGTGGTATTCCGGGGATTTAAGTTGCTGAGACTGAGTCAGGATAGATGTCACAATCGCCAATTGAGCTAAAAGGCAGCAGTTTTACCCTATCGGTGGTTCATTTACATAATTGCGAACCCGAGGTAATACGCCAGGCACTGCAAGAAAAGGTGGAACAAGCGCCCGCTTTTCTCAAAAATGCCCCTGTTGTTATTAATGTTGCTACGCTTAACGGCGACGCAGACTGGAAAGAAATTCAACGGGCGGTCACTGCGGCTGGGCTGCGCGTGGTCGGCATCAGCGGTTGCAAAGATGAGCGGCAGAAGCGGTCCATCGCCCGCGCCGGTTTGCCACTGCTCAATGAAGGCAAAGGCCAGAAGGCGGCCCCGCAGGCTCCGGTGATTGCGCCGGTCCCTGATAATGCCCCAGCCAAAACGCGCATCATCAGTACTCCAGTCCGTTCAGGCCAACAGATTTACGCCCGTAACAGCGATTTGATCGTCACCAGCAGCGTCAGCGCCGGTGCAGAACTGATTGCCGACGGCAATATTCATATTTACGGTAGCATGCGTGGCCGCGCACTGGCTGGCGCCTCTGGCGATACCCAGTGTCAGATTTTTTGCACGCACCTGGGTGCTGAGCTAGTCTCTATCGCAGGGCAGTACTGGTTGAGCGATCAGATCCCGTCCGAGTACCTCGGGCAGGCAGCAAGGCTCAGCCTGTTGGATAATGCTTTAACCATACAACCTTTAAATTAAGCCCTTTTGACAAGGAATCCATTTCATGGCACGCATTATTGTTGTTACATCGGGTAAAGGGGGCGTTGGCAAGACCACATCAAGTGCGGCCATTGCGACCGGCTTGGCCCAGAAAGGCAAGAAAACCGTGGTGATCGACTTTGATATCGGTCTGCGTAATCTTGACCTCATCATGGGGTGTGAACGCCGGGTCGTTTACGATTTCGTGAACGTTATCCAAGGTGACGCCACGCTGAACCAGGCGTTAATCAAAGACAAGCGCACCGACAACCTCTACATTCTGCCCGCTTCGCAAACCCGTGACAAAGACGCCCTGACCCGTGAAGGCGTGGAAAAAATACTCAGCGATCTCGACGAGATGGCCTTCGAATTTGTGGTTTGCGACTCACCTGCAGGGATCGAATCCGGTGCCTTGATGGCGCTGTACTTTGCCGATGAAGCCATCATCACCACCAACCCGGAAGTGTCTTCAGTACGTGACTCCGACCGTATCCTGGGCATTCTGGCTTCCAAATCGCGCCGTGCCGAGAGAGGGGAATCCCCGATCAAGGAACATCTGCTGCTAACCCGTTACAACCCGGGCCGCGTCAGCCGTGGCGACATGTTGAGCATGGAAGACGTGCTGGAAATCCTGCGTATCCCGCTGCTTGGCGTGATCCCGGAAGATCAGTCGGTATTACGTGCCTCTAACCAGGGTGAACCTGTTATTCTTGATAGTGAGTCCGATGCCGGTAAGGCCTATGACGATACCGTTCACCGCCTGTTAGGGGAAGAACGCCCGTTCCGCTTCATCGAAGAAGAGAAAAAGGGCTTCCTGAAACGCCTTTTTGGGGGATAAACCATGGCTCTGTTAGACTTCTTTCTGTCCCGCAAAAAATCGACAGCCAGTGTAGCCAAGGAACGGCTACAGATTATCGTCGCAGAACGTCGTCGTGGGGACAGCGAACCCCACTATCTGCCTGATTTAAAGCGCGATATTCTAGCGGTAATTTGTAAATACATTCAGATCGACCCCGAAATGCTGCACGTGCAATTCGAGCAGAAAGGGGACGATATTTCGGTACTTGAACTTAACGTGACGCTACCGGAATCGGAAGAAACACCTAAATGATTGCGATGCAATGAGTGCCCCCTGTATATTTTTATACAGGGGGTAACTGTATATTCGTCCAGTTATAAACGCGCGTGCAAAAATAAAAACTCCGCACTATTGAGACGACTCTCAGTTCTTTTTGACACCACTTTCTTTATGGTGAAGGCTGGCGATTAATATTTTCTTCGCCTTATTTTTAGCGAGATAAAACGGAACAGTTTGATTTAAACTGCCCCGCCCGATCTTTAACGATTAATAATCCTGTAGGATCGCCTGCAACGGCGCGGCCAATAGCTCACCACGCCAACCACTGATTAACTCAGGCTGTGACTCGCTCTCTTTCAATTTCCAGTGCCAATTCAGCAACTGGTTAATCTGCCGCCGCGAAGCTAGCAGTTCGACGCTAAGGCCACTCTGCTCACTTACCAACGTAATGGCAGCCTTAATCTCCTTGAACACTTTCTTATAGCCAGGATGATCGACCAGGTTACTCAACGGTGCCGGCAAGGCTGATTCTTCGAGAGCGTTAGCCTCCGCCACCAGCGCCACCAGGGTTTTACCATGATAGCGGATCTCCGGACCACTCAGCCCCAGCGCCTCCAGTTCACCCAGCGAACCCGGCATATAGCGCGCCACGGCCCATAGGTTCTCTTCACGCACGACAAAGTTCACCGCCAGATCGCGTTCACGCGCCTGACGTAAACGCCACTCGGCCAGTTTTTGCAGGCAAGCCAACTGACGCGGACGTAACTGCCAGGCATTGGTGATTTCGCGATAGGCCAATTCCGGCGCCAGCGCTTCACTGCGCCGTTGGCAGAGCAAACGGCACTCGTTATCGGCTGCAGCGGTCCAACCCGCCTCCTCGGTCTCCTGCACCAGTTGCTTGGCCATCGGCAACAGGTAGAACACATCAGCTGCGGCATAAACGCATTGGCGCTCGGTCAATGGCCGCGCCAACCAGTCGGTACGCGATTCACTCTTATCGAGATCGACCTTCATGTACTCCGTCACCAGCTTGGCAAAGCCACAGGACAGCGTATGGCCGCTGAAGGCCGCCAGGATTTGGGTATCGACCATCGGTGTCGGCAGCGTCTTGAAGGCGTTCAGAAACACCTCAAGATCTTCACTACCAGCGTGCAGGAATTTCACGACGGCGGTATCGGCCAGCAGGTCGATAAAGGGTTGCCACTGCTTGATGGGGAGAGGATCGATCAGGGAAAGTTGTTCACCATCATATAACTGGATCAGGCCTAACTGCGGATAATAGGTACGCGTGCGGACGAACTCGGTATCCAGCGCCACCTGGGCGTAGTTTCTTGCCTGCTCGCAGACCTGCTGCAATCCGGCGTCGGTAGTGATCAACTGATAATTCAAAACATCATTCTCTTGGTCATTTTTAGGATTCAAACACAACAACGCCGGCTTATTCACCGGCGCTGTTGAAAAGGGGAGCAACGATTGGCCTAGGCGGCATCGTCAGCCTTGGGCTTTTTCTGTTCGTCACGCAGTTCCCGTCGTAAGATTTTGCCGACGTTCGACTTCGGCAACTCGTCACGGAACTCAACAATTTTTGGCACTTTATACCCTGTCAGGTGCCGACGGCAATGGGTTAGCAACTCTTCTTTGGTGAGTGTCTGATCTTTCTTCACCACACAAATCTTCACCGCTTCACCCGAAGCATCGCTGGGTACCCCAATGGCCGCACATTCCAGCACTTTAGGGTGCTGGCTAACGATCTCTTCGATCTCGTTCGGGTAGACGTTAAAACCAGAAACCAGGATCATATCTTTCTTACGGTCAACGATGCGGATAAAGCCCTCATCATCCACGGTAACCACATCCCCAGTCGCCAGCCAGCCATCGCGCAACACTTCGTCCGTCGCGTCAGGGCGTTGCCAATAGCCTAACATAACTTGCGGCCCTTTAACCCAAAGTTCACCGGGTTGACCGACCGGCACATCTTTGCCTTCATCATCCACCAAACGGATATCGGTAGATGGCACCGGCAGGCCGATGCTGCCGCTGTAGTGTTTCAAATCATGCGGGTTGCCAGAGACTAGCGGAGAGCACTCCGTCAGCCCATAGCCTTCCAGCAAATGATGGCCGGTCAGCTTTTCCCACTTTTCCGCCACCGATTTCTGCACCGACATCCCTCCGCCAACGGAAAGCCGCAGCGTGGAGAAGTCCAGCTTCTGGAAATCTTCATTGTTCAATAACGCATTAAACAGGGTATTTACCCCGGTCATGGCGCTAAACGGGTATTTTGCCAGCTCCTTCACCAGCCCCGGAATATCACGTGGGTTGGTGATCAGCAGGCTACGGCCGCCCAACTCGATAAACAGTAGGCAGTTCACCGTCAACGCAAAGATGTGATACAGCGGCAAGGCGGTAACCACCAACTCCTGCCCTTCACGCAGTAACGGCACATAAGCCGCTTTGGCCTGTACCAGATTGGCCTGCATGTTGCGGTGGGTCAGCATAGCCCCTTTCGCCACGCCGGTAGTGCCGCCGGTATACTGCAGGAAGGCCAGATCGGTATTGATAATATCTGGCTTCACGTATTGCAGGCGGCGGCCACGCTGCAACGCGCTGCGAAACGAGATGGCATCCGGCAGGTCGTATTTGGGCACCAGCCGCTTGATGTACTTCACCACAAAGTTGACCAACGTGCCTTTGGCTGCAGAAAGCTGGTCGCCCATGCGGGTCAGAATGACGTGTTTAACCTGGGTTTTGAACACCACCTTTTCCAAGGTGTGGGCGAAATTGGAAACGATGACAATCGCGCTGGCACCGCTGTCGTTCAGTTGATGTTCCAACTCACGAGGGGTATACAGCGGGTTGACGTTAACCACCACCATCCCCGCCCGCAAAATACCGAACAGAGCGATCGGGTATTGCAACAGGTTGGGCATCATCAGCGCCACACGGTCGCCCTTCTTCAGCCCCAACTCGTTTTGCAGGTAGGCGGCAAATGCTCGGCTGCGCTCTTCCAGCTTGCGGAAGGTCATCACCTCACCCATGTTGATAAAGGCGGGTTGATCCGCGTAACGGGCAACCGCATTCTCAAACATTTCGATCAGGGATGAGTATTGATCGGCATCGATTTCTGCCGGAACATCCGCCGGGTAACGTTTTAACCAGACCTTTTCCAAGCTATTACTCCTGAAATCATTACTAATTATCATCGTAGCCCCCAAAATTGCAGCCAAACTTTAACAATATTTTAACTCAGCGTACCAGTTTGGGTTTTAAACAATATTCAGGTTGCGATGTGCGTCACTAATTGCCGACGCAACCGCACAACAAAAAAAGTTAAGGCGGCCATTAAGCCGCCCTAAAGTATAAAAACTATCCTACTTGCCGAAGCCTCAGATCTGCGTCCTTACTCCGTAACGAAAGTTTGCACCTGCGCCGGACCTGGATTATACCAGCCATAACCCCCGCCCCAACCTGGGCCCCATGGGCCATTATGCCAGCCCCACGGCCCCATTGGCTGTGGCGGCATCACAATCTGCTGAGCGATGCGCCAACGCTTGAAACCGGTCGCATCCATGGTGACAAAGCGGTAAGGCGTCATGCCAATCTTACCGTCCCGTAGGCCGGTGATCGGCCCAACCACGGTGACCAGTTGCCCTCTGAAGTCGACCGGGTCGAGGAAGCCGTTAACCGAAGCCAGCAAACGGCCTTGCGAAGGTTCCCCCAATATCGGGCGAGCGCCAGAATCCAGCGGCACCGCCGCAATCTCCAGGATGGTACGCCCACGTTCATTAGCCACCGCAACCACGGTACCGCCGAAGCGTGCCTCCGCGCCGGTAAACTGTTTCGGTGCGTTTTGCACCACTGACAGTCGATCGACCGGCGTAGGGCTGGTGCCTTGGATGGCATCCGGAATGGTCACACAGCCAGAGAGCGCCAACACGCTGCTTGCGATTGCCAGCGTTAACAGCTTTTTACTCACAGTACGGGTTAAGATCATCGCAATCTCCTGAATTAGCTGTAACTTCGACAACGTTCATCAGTGCAAGTTGCAAGCGGAGCTGTTTTCTATCGGCGGCAACTTTAGATTAACTATAGGAAACTATTCGCGTCCCGGTAGCTTCTTCCAGGTGACTTCGTTACGCAAATAGGTCGGTTCGGCATTCTCCACGCTAACCGCCAGGCCTTGTTGCCAAGCCTGTAGCGCCAGAGGCAGCATATCTTCGGCCTGCGGCAACAGCATTTGCCCGTCGGTAACGTGCAGCGAGGAACCTGCAACCAAATCTGGGTAGGTTTGCCAACCGGTCCCCACATGGGCCCAATCGCCTTGCAAATGTTGCGCTCGCTCCAGAGCCTGCTGTGGAGACAGCACCGCTTCCCCCGCGCTTTCCAGCCACTGGCCATCAGGCTGGCGTTCAAACTGGCCCCAATAGACTTCGCCCATGCGGGCATCGATCGCCGCCAACACTCGTTGCGCGCCAGTCATGCGCCAGGCACCTTGCGCCATGGTTTGCAACGTGGAAATCCCGAGCATCGGCAGTTCGGCGCCGAGCGCCAACCCTTGGGCAATACCAATGCCGATACGCACGCCGGTAAAGCTCCCAGGGCCACGACCAAAGGCCAAGGCATCGAGTTGTGAAAGGGATAATCCGGTGTCGGCCAGCACCTGCTGCACCAGCGGCAAAATGCGCTGGGTATGCTCGCGTGGGCACAGTTCAAACAGGGCGTGAACTTCGCCTTGATTCCAGATAGCGACAGAACATGCTTCCGTCGCCGTATCGATCGCTAAAATTCGCGTGGACATGCCAAACCTCAGGCGGGAAATATCAGTGGTTTCATACAGGGCGCGCATTGTAGCACACCCCAGAAGTCGCGCCTATTCACCCTTGAGGAAGGCAATAGCCTGTGCCAGATCGCGGGTACGTGGCGTTGGTGGCAGGCTGTTGAGAAACACTTCACCATAAGGACGCATCACCAGGCGGTTATCACAAATCACCAGCACGCCCCGATCGTCGGTATCGCGGATCAGACGGCCAACTCCCTGCTTGAGCGTAATCACAGCATCGGGCAGTTGCACATCATTGAACGGGTCACCGCCGCGTAAACGGCAATCTTCAATGCGCGCCTTCAGCAACGGATCGTCCGGCGAGGTAAACGGCAGCTTATCGATAATCACGCAAGAGAGCGCATCACCGCGCACGTCGACCCCTTCCCAGAAGCTGCTGGTTGCCACCAGTAACGCATTGCCCGCTTCGACAAACTGCGCCAACAGTTGACCCTTGCTGGTTTCCCCTTGCAACAGCACCGGCAGCGTCAAGGTGGCGCGGAACTCTTCGGCCAGCTCACGCATCACCTGATGCGAAGTGCACAGGAAGAAACAGCGGCCCTGGTTAGCCTCAATCATTGGCCGCAGCATTCGGGCCAACTGACGTGCGCCACCGGGTTGATTCGGCGAAGGCAGGAAACGCGGGACGCATAGCAGCGCCTGATTGGCATAGTCAAACGGGCTGGGTAGCAGCAGGGTTTTGGCCTTATTCAGCCCCAAGCGATCGGTAAAGTGACCCATTTGCTCATTCACCGACAGCGTTGCCGAGGTGAAAATCCAACTGCCCGGTTTTTCATCCAGCATTTCGCGGAAGCGGTCTGATACCGTCAATGGCGTGAGCGCCAATACAAAACTGCGTGAGTTGCATTCATACCAATAGCTGAAGCCGGGTTCGTTGACCTCTTTGAGCCGCTTAAGGCGGGCGCGGAACTGCGTCGCACGCTCGAAGGCGGCATCCAGCAACGCCGAACGGCCAAGGGAAAGCTTGACCACGTCGTAACACAGTTCCAAAGCATCATCGAGCAACAGCAAGGCGCGCTGGACGTTAGGCTGAGTTAGCACCTCACGAAGGTTACCGCGAAAACCCGGTTCCCCCAGCGCTAAACGGAAATCCTGCGTGCTCTGGCTGAGGCGATCGGCGCTCTTTTGCAACTGTGCGCTATCGCGCACCTCGGTACGGTAGGCAATAGTGATATCTTTGGCCAGATCCATCAGTTGGCGGCTGGTGAGCTGCTTGCCGAAATATTGGCTGGCGATATCAGGGATCTGATGCGCTTCGTCGAAGATCATCACGTCCGCTTCCGGGATCAGTTCGGCAAAACCGCCCTCCTTGACCACCATATCCGCCAGAAACAGATGATGGTTAACCACCACCACGTCGGCATCCATTGCCCGGCGTCGAGCCTTGACGACGAAGCACTCTTTATACAGCGGGCAATCACTGCCCAGACAGTTATCGTTGGTGCTGGTCACCAATGGCCAGACAAAGCTGTCTTCCGCCACATCGCTGCAGGAGCTGATATCCCCTTCTTCCGTCAGGGTTGACCAGCTGCGCAGCCGCACCAGATCGATCAGCGTCTGGCCAGCCAAATCGCCACCGGCCATGGATTGCTGCTCCAGACGTTCCAGGCACAGATAGTTGGAACGCCCCTTCAGCAGCGCCAGCTTGCCTTTATATTTTAATGCCTTGGCCACGGTGGGCAGATCTCGGGCGTAAAGCTGATCCTGCAAGGCTTTGGAGCCGGTGGAAATAATCACCTTGCGCTTTGAACGCAGCGCCGGTGCCAGATAGGCGTAGGTTTTACCGGTGCCGGTTCCTGCCTCGACGACCAGTTCCTGTTTGAAATTGATGGCTTCCGTTACCGCTTCTGCCATCAATCTTTGCGGTTCACGGGGTTTGAACCCTTTAATTGCCTGCGCCAATGCGCCTTCTGGTGCGAAATCGTCTGCCACGCTATCTCTCTGCCGGTTTCATTCAGCGGTGATTATGCCAAGCCTGCTACGCCGCTACCACCGACTTTATCCACACACACATCCATTGCTGGCTGTGATACGCTTATGACGTTGATGATAAGGAGATAATTGCATGAATATCGAACGAATTGATCCGGCACAGCGCTGGTCAGAAGCGGTGATCCACAATGACACCGTTTATTACACCAGCGTCCCGGAAAATCTGGACGATGACGCTACGGCGCAAACCGCCAACGCCTTGGCCGCTATCGATGTGCTGTTGGAGCGAGTGGGTTCGGACAAGAGCCGGATTTTAGACGCCACCATTTTCCTGGCCAACGGCGATGATTTTGCCGCCATGAATGCCGCCTGGGATGCCTGGGTAGTTGCAGGCAGCGCGCCGGTACGTTGTACCGTAGAAGCGCGTCTAATGAATCCTAAATACAAAGTTGAAATCAAGATCATCGCGGCGCTGTAAAACAAAAAACCGCAGGTCATTCCCTTAATCCAAGAGTAGCTACCTGCGGTTTTTATTTGGCCGTTAAGCCAGTTTGATGATGACCATACCCGTCAATAACAGGGCCAGCCCCATCCAGCCTTTGGCATTGAGCCGTTGACCGAACAGGATCCAACCGGCAGCGATGGTGGCGGCAATACCGAAACCGCCCCACAGCGCATAAGCGACCGAAAGATCGATCCCCTTCACCGCCTGCGCCAGCGCGCTGAACGCCCCTAATACCGATACCAGGGACAGCAGCCCCAGCCAAACCCTGCTAAAACCATTAGACATCTTCAGAAAGATGTTGGCCACGATCTCCAGTACGATGGCCAAGGCCAGAAACCCAATGTGGTACAACTCAAGCTGTTGCATGGTTGTTACCTCGCGGGCTGACCTGTTTTCGTGGCTTGCGGGTGCCGGATTTCACCAGCAGGATCCCGGCAATCAACGCCACCAGACCCAGCACTTTCAGCGCCGAGATTGGCTCATCAAACAGCATCACGCTAAACAGGGTAATAAACAGGATGCCGATCCCTTCCCATAAGGCGTAAGCAACGCCCAAGGCCACGCGTTTTACCGCTAATGACAGCATGATGTAAGACAGGGTGATCATCACATACATGACGATATGTCCGGTCATACCGCCGCTGACGCTAGCGTATTTCATGGACAGAGTGCCGATTATTTCGGCGGTAATGGCAAAGCCTAAAAAGATCCAATAAATCATAATTTTTCTCCCAAACGGCGAATCACGCACGCTAAGGCGTATTTATCCCAATCTATCTCATCAAACAGGCGCACGGCGGCGCTTGAGATATAGAAATCTCTGGGGATAAACCTACCCAAACGTATTAAAGAAGTTTGCCCGGCAACGCCAAAAGACGGGAAGTGAACCCAGTCATCAGCACCGGTAAAGGGAGAAAGACGCTATAGCTCGCTGCACCAGTGATGCTCACTGGCAAGAATGGCAGAAAGGAAAAGTTGGCAACAAGATGTTCTGAGAGGCATTCCATTAAGTTTCATCATAATTATTCTCTATCTTCAGCCGCACACCGTGCGATTTGCCCAATATCCTCATGAATGTAAAATTTTCAACTGCATTAGTTTTACCATAGCGAAAATCAGAAAGCAAACCGCCGTTTTCACATTTAGCGAAAAAAAATGAGTTATAAATAAGAGCCTTAATGTTTTTAAAAATTAAAAAAAGGCTCGAATTTATTCCTGAGCCTTGTGAGAATTTCGCTAGCCGGTAAGTGCGGCAAATTCAGGCGCCACGCGCCTTAGCGCAGGATATGTTTGATGCCTTCCAGCAGCAACGCGACCTCTTCGGCTCGGGTCTCTCCGCTGTGTGGATCGATGATGGAACTGTAAACGTGTGGCATCACCTTTGCGACTCCTGCGTCAAGGCAGGTTTCCAGTATTGGCAGGAAGTTTCGCGTATCGATCCCGCCGGTGGGTTCGATCATGGTCATGCCATTGCGCACGCAACTTTCCGCCAATGCGCGCAGTTCTGCCAGCGACGATACCCCCCCCATCGGGAAGAATTTGGCCGCATGACCACCCAGATCGAGGATCATACGCACAGCGCTGTCACAGCTCACCACGGCAGGCTCGCCCTGGCTGCTGTGAACTCCGGTGGAAATGATCACCTTCCCTGGCGTGCCGGTTGGCGAGATCAAGGCATTGATGCAGGTATTGCTGATGCCACGGGCCGCCAATGCACCCGCGGCAAAACCACAGCCTGTGAAGGTTTGGTTGACGTGTGCAGGCGCGGTGGCCGCCGCAATCATTGCCGCCTTATAAAACTGTGCCGCCGACCCTGCCCCCAAGCCAACGGAAATAGCCGGGATGTGCTCCATCCAGCGCTTCACCTCGGCCACACCCTGTTCGACGTTGGTGAACTGCGCCGAGATCACGCCAATAGCGGCATGTCCTTCAGCGGCATGGTGTACCTGTAATGCGTTAGGGATATCTTTGGCCAGCACGTTGATAGCCACTCGCCCCTGGTAAAAATCAAGCTGTTGCATGTTGCCCCCTGGCCTGTTGCACAATTTCCGTCAACCTCTCCACAATCAACGCAAAGTCGTCGTCGCGCAGCGCCCGTGGATCGAAGCTGAAGACGCCCTGATTCAGCCAGTAATGGCGGGTGTAAATCGCCACCTCGCCAGTGCGCAGTTGCTCTTCCACCTGATAGGCGGTTAATCCTAGCCTGGAGGTGTCTACGCTTACCCGCACCCGATAAATCGCTCGCCCGGCTTCATCCTGTTCGATCTCCGCCTGTAGGCCCGGCAGCGCGGAAATCTGCTGTGCCAATTCGCGCAATGCCGGTAATTGGCGGCTCCAGTCCGGTTGATGTTGCTGATAATGATCCAGCGCCATCACCAGCCCCACCATGTTCTCCTTGCCGATCTTCATCGCACGCGCAATGCCGTTATGCTGGGCCTTGCAACAGGCGACCCATTGCCGATCGCCAGTGACAAAACCGGAGGTCGGTGCGTCCAGCGCTTTGGCCCCGCTATACACCACCATGTTGGCCCCGGCTGCAACATAGGCCCGCAAATCTTCCTCTGCGGCCGCATCCACAATCAGCGGCAGCCCGGCATCACGGGCCACGGAGACAAAATCGCTCAGCGCAACCATGCCCTTTTGCACACAGTGATGCGACTTGACGTAAAACAGCGCCGCCGTCTGCGCCGTGATGGCCTTTGCCAGTTGCCAGCGGGCCGCCAGATTGCTTTGCCCCACCTCAACCACCTTACCGCCGCCCAGCCGGATAGCGGTGGTGATCGGCGCACCGTAGTCAATATTGTGGCCACGTAGCATGACGATTTCATTCGCCAAACCTTTACTACATGGCATCAGTGCCACCCGCTCCGGCTCCCCCCGGGTAATGGCTGCCGCGACCGCAATAGCCACCCCGGCGGAGGCGCAGGAGGTCACATAGCTGTCTTGCGCACCGGTATGCTGAGAGATCAGTTCGCCAACGCGATCCACCAGCGCATCAATTTCCACAAAGGCCGACGCCGCCTCGGCCGTGGCCGCCATCACTTCTTTCGGCACCGAAGAAACACCAAGGAGGGTCATCTTGCCGCTGGCGTTGATCACCCGTTTCAGCCCGAGCCGTTGATAAATATTCATCGCTGCTCCATTACAAAATGCCTAACAGGGAACACACCACGCTCAGTACCACTACCGAAAGCAGAATGGTGGTATAGCGCGGCCCTTTTTTGACCAGATAGAAGTAGATCGAGAACACCGCAGCCAGCGGCAACAGGCCGGGGGCGATGGAGTCCAGGATCTGTTGCACTACCACCTCGGAACCTTCCAACGCGCTGATTTTCAGCGGCGAGGTGATCTTGACGTAGCTGGCAGACAGCGCTCCCATCATGATCAGCCCGAGCACGTTGGCCCCGTAGATCAGCTCTTTTATCTTGCCCCCTTGCAGCAGCCCGATGATCGATTCCCGCCCTAGCGTGTAGCCTTTGTGGGCCAAGCCGTAGCTGATCGCCATGGTGATAACGGTATACAACACCACCGGCATGATGCCACCCATGGCGCTGCCGTTGGCCGCGAAGGGTATGAAGATGGCGATCAACAGCGGCATGATCGCCGCCCAGACCACCGAGTCACCAATTCCGGCCAGCGGCCCCATCAGGCCGGTTTTAATCCCGGTGATGGACGAATCGGAAATCGGCTCGCCACGGGTCTTCTGTTCTTCCATGGCGATGGCAACGCCCTGGATCACCGCACCAAAGGTCTGTTCACTGTTGAAGAAGTTCAGGTGGCGTTTCAGCGCCTCAACCTGCTCTTCTTTCTGCGGATAGAGCTTTTTAATAATCGGCGTCATTGAGGCGCAGAAAATCAGGCTCTGTAAACGTTCATAAGAGTTGGAGACTTCGGCTCCCAACCAGTAAATAAACCAGGCTTTGGTAATGTCCCGCTTGGTCAGCACGTTGGTTTGGCGTGCTCTTTCCACCAGCTCGTGTTGCATGATGTCGCTGCTCATGATCAGGCTCCCTCACCTTTGGCCATGTTTTTAACCAGGAATGCCGCGCAGGTACCGAAGATGGCCATCGCCATGATGTCGACCTTGAGATACAACACCGCGAAGAACCCGGCAATGAAGTAAGGCAGCAGGCTTTTCTTGCCGATAACCATGATGGTGATCGCAAAGCCCAGCGCAGGCAGGATGCCGCCCATGATTTCGAACGAGTGGGTCAGCCAATGTGGCATCAACGCCAGGAACTTCTCGACCACGCCCTGGCCGAAATAGTTGGCGGCAAACACCACCGGGAAGCGGATCACCAGCCCAAGCAGTGCCGGATACAGGAAGGCACAGCGCATGATCCCGCTGATATTGGCCTCTTCCGCGTGCTTATCGGCCATATGTACCCAAACGGCGTTCACGGTACGGCGTAACTGGTCAACGAACACGCCAATCACCCCAAACGGGATTGCCAACGCGATCGCCAGGTTAGGATCCATCCCCGCTTTCACGGCGATCGGCAGCGCGATACAGGCCGCCAGCGCCGGATCTGAAGGGACGTTCCCACCCGGCGTAGAGGTGACGCCCAGATACACCAACTGCATCCCGGCGCCGATAATCATCGCCGTTTTCATATCCCCCAGCAGGAAGCCGACGAATACCGCGATGGCGATGGGTTGCACCAACATCCCCGAGAGGGTGTAGCCCAAGCGCAGGCGGGCAAACCAGTAATACAGCCCCATACAAATGGCAATGGTCAAGTTATCCATGGTATTGCTCCTAATCGATCAGATGCCGAATATCAGAACTTCTTCAAAATATCTGCCAGTGCCTGCGGCTTGTCTTCCGGGATGGTCTGGAAGAACACCGTCACACCGCGTTGCTGTAAGTCACGCAGGATCGCCACATCTGCCTCATCCAGCGTAATGTTCTGGAATACCGCTTTACGGTTCGGCCCACCACCCAGGCCACCCACCTGGATATTTTTGACGTCAAACCCGTCGACCACCGCCTGTTGCACCGTAACCAGGTTCGGGAACAAGACCAATACGTTGCCCTCCCCCAGTTGATTCTCCCGCCAAGCCGCCGCAAAACTCTGGTTGCCATAGCAATCCACTTTCACATTCGGCGGAGCGGCCATCAGATAGATGCTTTTCATAAACGGATCGGCTTCCAGCTCATCACTCACTACCGCGATACGGTTGGCCTGCGACTGCCCAACCCACTTGGTAACGACCTGACCGTGGATCAAACGGCTGTCAATGCGGCATAAAACGATGTTGGCCATAATGATTATTCCCCTGATGTTATTGATTTAATTTGTTTAACTACGTCGAGGCAGCTGTTGCGCCCCAGTTCAACCAACTCGTCGAGATGGTTGAGAAAATTGCCCTGCTCACGTAAATCGATGGCAGCCAGCAGCAAGGTGGCATTCAGGCCGGAAATCACACCGATGGCGTAGTCACGGCTCAAGCGAGCCGCCACGTTGGAGGTAGTGCCGCCGATAAAGTCGGTGAGGATCAATGAACCCTCCGGCATGGTTTTCACCTGTTGTTCAACGCGTTTATGGAACTCCGCCAGCGTGTCGACCGGCATCAGCGCGATATCGAATATCCCGCTGGTTTCGCCAATCACCATGCGGACGCTTTCACGCAGTTGTTGGCCCCAGCCGCCGTGGGTCAGTAGTAAAATCTGTGGTAATGCAGCCAAAATGGCCTCCTGGCAATCTATTGAAAGTCATTGAAAATTTCCGTTCCCTAGAGATATAGCAATGCCTGTGCCAATTTTGTGGCACACCGGAGGGAGGTCAGTGGTGAGCGGGCCGTGAAGGCCCGCTATGGCAGGGTCTAGCGGTAGAGAAGCTCGTAGATATAAAAATATTCCGCATCGGACAGGCGGATAGAATAGGCACGTTCAATCGGCGAAAACGCGTCTTTGATGACAGAAAACGCCTGTTGGTCGATATCCTGCTGGGCATCCAGGGCAATCTGTAACGGTTTGTGGCTTAAAACGATACGCTCCACCATGCAACAGCAGTGGATCAGGAAGCGAAGTGTCACTTGCCTTGATGGCTGTAAATCCAGCGTGCGACAAATCTGATGCAACACCGCTTCGATCTCTTGCAGGATACGTTGAGGATTGAGCACGGAAATATGGTTGATGATGCTCTCCAGCGTCAGCGCGCTGATAAAACGCATTGAACAGCGCTCGACCTGCAACTGGCGTTCGGCGCTGCCAAGGTCCGGGTTCAACAGGCTGAGCACCAGTTCCGGCCCCTGTTCGGAGAACAGCTCTTCCAACGCGATAAACGGGATATCCGGCAAGCCGGGCTGGAAGGTCCCCACGATACCCACCAGACGTTCGTTACCGCCTATCGCATGACGCAATCGCTCCAGGCTGCGCACTTCGTTGTAATCCACCAATACCATGCGGGTGTCTTCCGCCATCAGCTCACCGAAGCTTTCCTCCAGCACTTTCTTGATCTTCACCGCCGTGCCCATCCCGGTAATACAGGAGATTGCCAACACCTTGCCGATCTCATCTTCACGCTGGTCGTAAAGCTGATGGGCAATCCCTTTGCTGGCCATCAGTTCCATCAAGGGGGCGAAATCACTGGTTTCATAGGTCAGATCCAGCCCAATCTCCAGCAACGCCCCCATGGTGATGTTCTGGATCAGCAGCACATCAATGTGGAACAGTTTGCTGACGGTGCTGGCAAAGTGCACCAACGAGCCGATATCCACAATCAGGATCAAGCGCTGATAGCGCTTTTCCCGCAGTGTGGCGATCAGTAATTCCAATGTGTCATGCACCGACTGCTCGAACGGCATATCGATGGCGGTAAACAGCTCACATTCCAGTACCCGATTGACATAGTGCGCCATGCTGCTGGCCGTGGTGGTGCCGTGGCCGATCAACATGGCACCGCAGTCAGGGCTAACCTCCTTGCGCTGGCGGAAACTGCGGCACTCCTTCAAAAACAGACACAGGTAGACGATTTCCGTCGATGGGCATTGGATATGGAAGATTTCATTGATTTTGCGGCATAGCTGGTTGGCGTTATCGTACTCATCCTTGCAGTAATCCAGGATCAGGCTAGAGGAGTACAGGTTGGGGATCAGGCCTTTCTGCACATAGGAAAGCAGCGCCAGCAGGTGTTTACGCAGATGACCGGCCATATTCTGTGGCAGTGGGAAACCCAACACCTGTTCAATGCAGCCAATCAACAACGTAATGCGTTGCTCGACCTGACCGCCATAATAGCGCTCCTCACTTTCCCCACCGTTGCGGCTGTACAGCCCATATTCAAAAATGGTGCGTAGCTTGTTCTTCAGGATCGACAGGGTTTCCTGCGGCGGCACGTTGCTATTGCGCAGGTTGACGTATTCGCGCGTCAGATAGGTGTAAAACAGATCGCTGTCCTGCTCGCTGCTCAAGGCGCTCAGATGCTGCTTAAGCTGCTCAAGAGGCTGTGAACTGATATCCAGATACTCCTGCTGACCAAATAGCGCATCAACCAGCAGGCGACTGCTTGCGCTAGCAGAGTGCGGGACATCCATCAGCCGCTTATCCAGCAACAGCCTCGGGCTACTGTGCCCCATACCGCTGGCCCAGGCCTGGGCACAGAGAAACTGGATATCGCTTTTAAGTTGGCCGATATTGCCGCTCAGCGGCTTCTCCAGCAGATAGAGCAGCAACCCCTTATCCAAACGGATAATGCGGCCAATCTTGCGGCTCTCGAGCTGTAAGAAACCGGTAATGATTTCTACCTGTTCCTCCAATGAGCGCTCCCGCAACGCCGGTATGGCAATCGATACCTGAATACGCCGCAGGAAAGTGCGTAGCAGTGTTGAGTCTGGGCTTTCGGTGGTAGCGCAGATCAGCCGTACGCTGATGGGTCGGGCTTTCTCGCTTGAACCCAGTGGCCGATATTCACCTTTATCCAGGATCGAAAACAGTTTCTCCTGCCCTTCGTAGGGCAAGCGGTGGACTTCATCGAGTAACAGAAAGCCACCGTCCGCCTGTTCGATCAGGCCACGTTTGCTTTCAATCGCGCCGGTAAACGCGCCCTGTTTGTGACCAAACAGATGGGATGAAAGCAGCTCCGGGTTATGGGCGTACTCGGCACAGTTGAAATACACCAACGGGATTTGGCGCTGGGGCTGTTGCACCATGGCGAATTGGTGCATCACCTCGGCAAAGAAGGTTTTCCCCACCCCGGAAGGCCCAGTAAGCAACACATGCAATCCACCGGGATAAAGCACCGCCGCCTTACCCTTCTCTACCGACAACCGCAGGCTGCGGTCATAGCCAATCACCGTATGAAAAGGATCATCACTGGCTGGCTGCGGCAAGGCTTTGGCGGGTAATAGCGCCAGTAAATCTTTGGCTTCCAGCCTGTCATCTGGCAAAGATTGCTCAATCAACTGCTCACAGACTGCCCGGTGCAAAAACAGCACCGGACGGGATTTAATCTTGATGACCAATCGCTCAGCGTGTAGCTCGTTAAGTTCTTTACTGACAGAGTTACGTGCCAATCCCAGGTTAAAAGCGATGGTTTCCGCGGCAAAACCGCCAGCGCTTTGTTCAAGCGTTTCCCGGTTAAGCGTAAGGGTAAGACGTTCCAGCTCCTGGCGAACCGCATCTTTACGTTTCATTTTAACCTGTTGTTATTATTAGTTATAAAGAAGAAATAGACGGTAATTGGCAAGCTGACGAGCCATCTCGCCACAGGTCATCCTAATACAGGGTTGTGGAAGACGGCCACCGCGAAATGGTGGTGTTGTGGCATTTACAGGCAATAAAGTTCAGATTTTTGTCCGAGCCTTCGGACAACTTCAGCAGCCTTAAAATGCGAAAAATTCAGGTCACACGCGCTTCCCTTGAGGGAACGTTATCACCATTACTCCTTTCATCAAGACCCCAATCGCTAGTAATTATAGATACCAGTTATAGTTATAAGTATTACCCCTCCCTTCAGCAATATATATCCCAGTATTGATTTTATGAGGAAGCCCAGGTTGCTGGATATTCCGTTTTCCAAACGGACCTTGGAAACAATAATGAGAATACCCTATTGACTTTTCAGATTAAGCGCTGTAACTTTTATACGTAAATGAGCATGATTATCATTCCCATACTCATTATCGAAAGATCTTTGTTTTACTATTGCAGAAACAGAAAACGCTTAAATACGTGATTGCAGTTATGACATCGAAAATTTATGGCTTTTCAATATGGCATTTTCTTTTGTATGTCACCTCTCACAAGAAAGGAGTCTACATGTGAACATTAACCAGGGATTGAACTGTCGTTTCCCCATGGTTCTGATGGCGATAAATCATATCTTTGATTGACGGCACGTAAGCACAATAACAAAGTGAACTTCGTCAATTTCATTAGCTGCCGAGTTGCAACAGTAACAGGTTACTAAGCGAAGTCCTCAGATGCTGGAAAAATGATAATAAGGAAATTAAAATGATCAGCCTCTCTGCACTTAATGAGTGTCTAGTTCCCTTTACGGCAAAAAAGATAGATACCCAACTCCTTTGGAGCAATGTTTTAGACGATGATGAATTGGCAGAACTGAAAACGGCAGCCAGTTATCTTATCAAAGATAATAAACAGCATTCTCTTTTCGATCCCTGCACCCCGCTTTTAGCAGATGAAAAATTATTTTATGCCGAACGCTATGGCGGAGGAGCTATCTCACGCAACGGCGGCGGTGCTCGCTGCGGTTTCGATGGCCGCTGGCAGGTTAAAGGCATCGGTGCCAATGCATTGGTCGGTAGAGGGTCCAAACAGGTCAATGGTGAACTAACGTTGACGGGGGCAGTGCTAGAAGCGCTATGGGGAAACTTAATGGCCAAGTTGCTTCCATATGGTGCTGTACCCAATAAAGCGATATTACTGGCTGACAATATCAGTGTTAAAAATGCGCCATCGGTGTCGTCAACGGTGCATGAACGTCGGGCTTTATTGGTGCGCGAACCCGTGATTCGCCCCGCCCATTTTTGCCGCGCTCCGTACTACCAACCCCATGCAGCAATGCTCTCGCAGCCAGCGGATGCTATCCGAGTGGAGAAATTGATCA
The DNA here is from genome assembly GCF_019968705.1 of Serratia sp. JSRIV004. Lineage (NCBI taxonomy): Bacteria > Pseudomonadati > Pseudomonadota > Gammaproteobacteria > Enterobacterales > Yersiniaceae > Serratia > Serratia sp. JSRIV004. The sequence goes on from NZ_CP074140.1 coordinate 3,375,077, forward strand.
CGGTCGTTCCCTCTCTATTACCGCGCCCTTTGACGCTAGATGAAGAACAATGGCTTACGTTGCCGCAAGAAGAACGGGCCTTATATGGCCTTTGTGAACTGGCCCAACGTCTTGCTACCCAGATCGCCTATTGTCGCAGTCGTCATCTGGTGATGATGACATCGCCATCCAATTGCGATATGCAAGGTCGACTGCTCGATTTTCATGGCATGCGCAGCGTGTTTCCCGGTGAACGACAAGAGGCTGGCCGCAGCTATATTCAGCACAAAAAGCTGAACGAGGATGCGCCGTTACTGCTGCAAGGCGTACTGGATCTTGGCTTTTATCTGGCCAAGTACCGGTTCGGCCCAGAATTTCTTGCTGCAACACAACAGGGTATTAATGCTTCTTTCAACTTCACCTATGGGCAGACTTGTTTGCTAGAGAATCTCGCAATAGCGGGTTTTGATAAAACGTTTTTACAAACTTTGATACTTACCGATGACTTGATAGCGTTCGGCGTGCGCCTGCAAAACATATTTGACTTGTCCGCTGGCATCTTCACCCAGCGGCAAGGTCTGGGCCAGGGAAATACGCATCCGGCTATCACCCTGCTACACCAGTTGGTCGACGCTTCCGCAAACGGCGTTTCTACACAAAATTCTGCGACAGCGGAGGAGCGATTCTCGCAAACTTTCCATCTACTATGTGAGAAATATCTCCACGAATCGCGGTCAAAGGGCAAAAGCAGAACTGAACTGCATAAAGAGATGAAAGATACCGTCAGCAGGAGGCTGGGTTCTCGTGCCTTCATGAACCGTGAAACCATCTATCAGGAAATAGCAGGTTGGCACGGTGAAATAGATAAGATCACCGAACAATTGCAGACATACCAAATGCGCTTCGAGCGCCAGGCGATAAATGTGTTGCAATAATAAGTCTAAGGAGAGATTTAGTGAGCTTTGTCAAAGAAAACTGCCACGGTAGAAGTGAATTCAACCAATATGAAAACTTGGGTTTTGCCCTTAGTTGCATGCTAATGAATAGCAATTACAGTTTGTATCATGTCAAAACACTGCAACTATGGACTCAACAAGCCATCAATCAGAACCAGTTCAAGATCCTGTTCGATCATCTGGACAACCCTTTAGGATATATTACCTGGGCCTATTTTAGAGAAGACACATTGGCACGTTTCATCAGCGAACCCTCATTCATCCCCCATAGCTCCGAATGGAACGAAGGAGGTGCGCTATGCATTTTGGACTTTTGTTGCCAACCTGGTAGTGCCCGACTGTGCATGGACTATCTTGCAGGCATAGCACCGATAATAGATAACGACACCGTTTTTTGGCGTGCAAAAAGATCCGGAAAGCTGATGGTTGTGAAAAAAATAACAACGACAAAGTCGGGGGATGAGACATGATCAAAAATAAATTACTGGATCCGCAGGTTGGGTTTTATTACGGCAACAAGATCAGCAACGACAAGTCTATTTATAACATCGCTGAATATGTTGAAATAAGTCACCCGCTAGATATCGCGCGAATGAAGGACGCCATTGATTGGGTGTTCAGCCAAACGCCAACGCTTTATACAATGTTTGCAGAAGATAATGGGGTTCCTTATCAATGCACCACAGTGTGTAAAGCTGCGGTGGAGTTAGTGGACCTATCGCATCATGACGATAGCATGGCCGTTGCTCTTGCGCTAATGGAGGAAGATGCCGGGCAGTCATTTTTGTTGAATACACCACCACTATTCAGACAAAAAATCCTGTCGCTGGGTGAAAACCATTTTCTATGGTATTTCTGCAGTCATCATCTGCTGCTTGATGGCTATAGCGCCTATCTGCTGATTCATCAAGTCGCTGAAACCTACAGAAATTTGCCCTTGCAGCCACAGAGGTTATCCGAAACTCCAACACTCAATGAACTGCTCAAAGCAGAGTCCGAATACAAATTTTCAGCGGGCTATCAGGCGGACAAACAATTTTGGCATAAGACCTGTTCCCAGCTACCAGTCCCAACGACACTAGCACGTACCAACATGCCGTCGGGGCGGGTTATCCGTCACACAGAGTCTTTTCTGTGCTCGGCTAGTCTCTTCTCACTGCAAACCAACCAGCCTTCCTGGATGGCGAAGATCCTGGCTGCTGTGATGGTCCATCTGTATTTTTGCACTGGCGAAAGCGCACCGGTGATCGGCATCCCCATGATGGCGCGCAAGGGGCATCTTGCACGCCAAGCATTAACCTGCCAAACCAACGTACTCCCGCTGGCCATAGACATTAAAGAAACCGCTACCGGGCTACAGTTGGCGCATGAAGTAGAGCGCAAACTTAAACAGATCAAAAAACATCAGGCATTTCGCTATGAAGAGATAAAAAGCATGCGGGGCAACGCCAGCCACTTGCCGTTGTTCAATATAGTGGTCAATATCATTCCCTTCGAGGCATCGGCTTCGTTTTCTCCCACGCAGCGCAGCGTAGTACGCAACATACGCTCGGGAGGCGCTCAGGATCTGGTATTCAATTTACGTCCCGATATCAATAGCCAGACACTTCGCTTGGAAATCGACGCCGACTCGGGTCTTTATGATCGAGCTAGCCTGGCACGACACAGCCTGGCGGTACAAAAGCTGTGCTCATTGCTGCACAGCGAACAAGAAAACGCCTCTGTTCGACAACTAAGGCAGCATTTCCCACTTTCTTTGTACGGTAAAGAACACGATAGCGATGTCGTTGATGTCATGCAACGCATTGAACGCACGGCTACTCATGCACCACAGAACCTCGCTATTTGTACGCCGGAACATCCTTCAAAGTCTCTTAGGGAACTGTCTTACGCGCTTTTGCAGCAGCAAGTGAGCATCTGGTCCAATTTGCTGGCCCCTGTCCGCGCAACAAATACGGCTCTGTTGATCGACCTGCCCAAAGGGCCAGAGGCAGTGATCTTTATGCTGGCCTCACTGCAATTGAATATGCCGTTCGTTAATCTGAACTCGAACGCCGATGACGCAGAATATCGTCGTTTGCTAGAGCAATTTGACGATGCCATTTTGGTAACCGAGCGCACGTTGAATCGCCATTCACTGCTCCGCGCCTCGTGCCACTGGCAAAGTTTGGCGCTGGCTGTACCAAAGGATTTCACGCATTGCGCCTTTTTCCATCGTCGGATGCCTGCCAACAATACCGAGTTTCCCGCCGGGATCGGCTATATCATGTTTACATCCGGCACCACCGGGGTACCCAAAGGTGTTATCTGCGGCAGATGGGCGCTTAACGTTTTCACCGCCGCTGCAATCGAACGCTACAACATTGAAGCGCACGATCGCGTCTTGCAATTTGCTCCTCTGCATTTTGACGCCAGCATAGAAGAAATTTTTATGACGTTAGCAGTTGGCGCCAGTCTGTATATAGCTCCCGACGCCTCGGCGCACAGTTTTCCTGACTTGTTAGAATTCTGCGCAACGCATCGCCTTAGCCTGTTGGATCTCCCCACCGCCTATTTTAACGAGTTACTGTTTGCACTCGGAGGAGAACTGCAATTGCCGGCATCGGTCAAAACAGTGATCGTCGGAGGGGAAAGCCTTTCGGCACGCGCCAAGGAGCTCTGGTTCTTACAGCCTCCCTGCGGTAGGCGGTTAATCAATACCTATGGCCCGACCGAGGCAACAGTGGTGGCTACAGCCGCAGAGGTCAAAAACGATGATGCCGCCATTACAATCGGCTCCCCGCTCAGCGGCGTATTCGTAGCGATCGTCGGCGAGAATCTCGCAACGGTTCCACTGGGGTGCAGCGGCGAACTGTTAATCGCCGGGGCTACTGTCTGCTTGGGGTACCTAAATCAGCCAGCACTGAGCGCGGAAAAATTCGTGACGATTGAGATGGGCGATCGACAAATACTCGCCTATCGCACCGGTGATATCGCCTGCTTGGATCAGGACCGGCAGTTATTATTCCTTGGGCGCAAAGTTCACGAAACAAAAATCGCAGGCAAGCGAGTCAACATGCGCGAAATAGAAGCTTGCATCGGCAGACTCCCAGGCGTTGTCGAAGTCGCCGTGTTGGCAAAAAGTGGGGACACTGGCGCGGTGCTTTACGCGCATTATCACAGCCCGCAACCGCTGGATGAGCTTGGCCGACGCACGCTGTTCGGGATGCTGCCCAACTCGCACATTCCCAAAAGCTTCATACACCATCAAACGCCACTGGTAAAACTACCTAACGGCAAGATCGATTATCGCACGCTTGAACGGCACTCCGTGGAATCAACGCTGAAAGATGAGTTGCACTCAACGACGTTCAACACATTAGTCCAGGAAATTTGGCTGAGGACGTTGGGCAGTGAAGATGGCGATTTTTTCACTCTCGGCGGTGAGTCCTTGCAAGCGATAAAAATCATTAATGCACTTAACGCTTACTGTCAGTTCGATTTGAACCTGCGGGATATCTTTGAACACCCGAGCCTCGCAGAATTTTGCCAACATATTACACAGCTGGCACTCTCACGTTATGGGCTAAGTCAACACCATCTGGATATTCGCTGCGCCATCAGCCGCTGTCTATCCGTCAATGCGAACTCGTCGACAAGCCCCGTGCTGTTTTTCCAACAGCCCGAAGGCTTAGACGAACGCCGTTTGCTGGAGACCCTCCCCTCCGAACATAACGCGCGCATTCTCACGTCGCAGGAAGATGCTCATTGCTACACAGGTCAACTGCTGGCCGCCGCAGTATTTAACGTGCCGGAAGCACCTTTGCAATATGCAAGCTGGCTCAACACCCTACCTCTATTGTTGCACGCACTGGCGGGGAAAGTGCAAAAAATGATCTTTCTGTGCAACGCTTCAAGCAGTACCAAGATCACGCAAGATCTATTGAACGGATACCGGCACGAAAAGCTGCTGTTGCTGCGCAAAGCCGATCACAGTCTTAGGTTCATCGATGATGGCTTAATCGAACTGATCGCCCTTTCAGCACAGTTGGGATACTTTCCCCATATTCGATTTGATACCACCAATGAGAGGCTGCGAGGTTGCGTACTTAAGAGTCTCGGCATCGACGATAGAGAGAGTACCGATCACCAAACCGCTTTCGCTGCGGTACAACAAAGGAACCCTGGGGTACAACTTTGCGACTTGTCTTACTGGCTCAATTTAATTGCCGCGAACAGCAAGCAGCAGCCATGTCATGGACGCAGTGACAAGCAAGACGTACCCCCCTTAGGGAAGGAGTGAGTTTATGAGCGTAGCAGGCCTGATACATCTGATGGAAATGGCAAAAAAAGGTGCCAACTTCGGCAAGCTATCGCCACAGCATCTGGAAATCAGCAATATCACCGATACCGAAATCAATGCCGCGCAACCAGACATAGCAGCATTTCTTTCTACATGCACAGCGGCTAAATCCGCGCAGGACGAAGGGAAAAAACCGAAATATCTCGTCAACCGTTATGCGGGACAATACCTCTGGCTATACGAAAACTTCACGAAAAATAGCCCCATGTATAATATCCCGATAGCCAAGGAGATCATCGGAACCTTTGAGCCCGCACGCTTGATTTCCGCGTTGAAAAAAATGCTTAAACGTCATGCTGCGCTATGCGGTCGCTATCAGCTTGACGGTGAAAACATCGCCGTCGATATCGTTTCCCCCGATACGACCATTTTTGAACGTTGCCTGGAAGATATCAACACGCTTGATGAAGAGGCGCAGCAAAACAGCGTGATGTCCGCTCTGGAAGCACAATGCAGCGTTCCGTTCAATCTTGGCGCAGAACTCCCACTGCGTTGCCGTATCCTGAGAAAAAACGCGCAGCACCACTATCTGTTTTTGACCTTCCACCATTGCATAGTGGATGGCTGGACTGCCAACTTACTGGTTGACGAACTCAGCCGTGACTACTGTTCTGATGAAGAACATCGTCCTCAGTATGACGACAGCCATGCTTTTTTCCGCTTCCTTGAAGATCCTTTTCTAACCGTCGCAAACGTCAATGATAGCCTTGAGTTTTGGCTTGATGAGCTGCGCTATGCTCCTGAAAAACACACATTGGACTATGACATTGCCATTACTGCAACGGATAAAGCGCAAAACATCGTCAGAGAAACGCTGGCTGGCGATTTGCAGCAAGCCTTGACGCAACAGGCTAAACGCGCCGGTACGTCACTATTTGCATTGCTGCACACAGCCTTCGCTCTGCTCATCGCCAGGGAGTCGGCTTCGGAACGAGTGGTCATCGGCAGCCCGGTCGCCAACAGAAACGAACCGGCATTAAACTCTGCCGTTGGAAGTTTCGTTAACACTGTAGCTCACCAATTTCATATCAACACAGACGACAAATTCAGTACTTTATTGCAAAAAAGCGCCGATAAATTTGCCCGCGCGTTTAAGCATCAGGGACTGCCTTTCTCCTATTTGGTTGAACAATTGAAACCTGCACGCGGCAAATTTCATCCCATTTTCCAGATCATGTTCGTTTGCCAACATCGCAAAAGCAACGAACTGATTTTTGGTTCAGCGCAGGTTGATACGCTGCCGAGAAATTATGCCCCGCCTAAATTTGATCTGGTGCTGGAAGTCATCTCCACCATGGACGGCATTCAATTTGAATGGCAATACAACGCCAAGCTGTTCGCACCTCAACGCATCAAAGCATTGTCGCAAGCTTATGCGCTTCTGCTGGAGCAAATTTCACACGATCCCATGCAAACCGTCGGCCGTTACTCCCTAACGCCAACTAACGATATCGCGCAATTGCGCAAGCTTTCTATGGGCGCGGAGATGCCGGAGTTTCTTCACCAAAACCTTTCGCAGCAGCTGTGGCGCGCCGGTAACGAACATGCAGCCCTGCCAGCATTGATCGAAGGTGAGCGCGTGTGGACCTACGATGAACTGCTTCATCATGCTAGTACAGTCGCATATTGGCTGGAAACTCATACTGTTCAGGAAGCACTGATCGCTATCGATCTCCCTCGCGGTGCGCTGCAAGCCATCGTGGCGCTCGGTATCCTTCTGTCAGGCCGCGCTTATTTGCCTCTCGCAGAGGGACTGCCGGACGCACGCGTCGCTGACGTTATCCGATTGTCGGGCTGCAATTGGGTTATCAATAACGCATCACATGGGCACTCTCGCTATCCGTTGGATACCCATTGTCAGGATCTGGATACGATATTTTCCACATTCCGCTTGCATGATGAATTTCATTTCACTCCAGGGAAAGCGCATGATCTCGCTTATGTCATTTACACCTCGGGGACAACAGGAACTCCGAAAGGCGTGGCAATCGAGCATGGTGCCGTCACCAACACCCTGTTAACTATGAACTGGCTGTTCCATGTTTCTCCTCGGGACAACATATTAGCCATCGCGGATTTGGCTTTCGACCTGTCGGTTTATGACCTATTCGGCAGTTGGTTAGCGGGTGCCACGGTCATCAGTTTGTCGGCGCAAGACGCCAAAGAACCAGCCTCATGGCTGTTTGCAATACGGCAAAACCAGATTAGCATCTGGAACTCTGTCCCCGCCATATTGCAAATGCTGATGCAATATTGTGAGCAGGAAAACATCGCTTCCTTGCCTGAATTGCGACAAATCTGGTTGAGCGGAGATCGCATTTCGCCACGGTTGATCGCACAAGCGCACAGACTATGCCCTAACGCGTGCATCACCAGCTTGGGCGGTGCGACTGAAGGGGCGATCTGGTCGATTTATCATCCTCTTACGCGAGATACACAATACAGAAAAGCAATACCTTATGGTGTAGCTCTGCCCAACCAGAACATGTGGGTATTGGATGAAAATCATAAGCCGTGCGGCTATGGCGCAACGGGTGATATCTATATCGGTGGCACTGGGGTAGCACGCGAATATTGGCGCGATCGGCAAACCACCTCCGACAGTTTTATTGCGTGCTCAGAGCTCGGTGGCCGTCTGTACCGCACAGGCGATCGCGGTCGTTGGAATCGCTGCGGCTATATCGAATTTCTTGGCCGCGAAGACCAACAGGTTAAATTACAAGGATTCCGTGTCGAACTGGGCGATATCGAGTTCGTTATTAAAAACAACGCACTGGTTTCGGAAGCATGCGTAGTATGCTGCAACGATCCAGACAGTGGCATACGTCACCTAGAAGCTTATATAGTATTGACGCCAGAGGGAAAATCGAGTGCGCAAGCGGAAGTGCAACTGCGAGAACATGTGGCCTCCGCGCTACCTGCCTATATGGCGCCAACGCGATACCACGTCATCGAACACTTCCCACTCTCGCACAATGGAAAATTGGATCGTTCATTATTATCCTCGAACGACGTTCTCTTACAGGCCCAACCAGGCCCAATCTCTCCAACAATCGCGGCTGAGTTGCAGCATCTACAGATGCTACTGGCAGAAACGCTGGGTTGCGAGCCCAATCAGATAGATCCCCACGCTAGTTTCTTCCGCAATGGCGGCAGTTCGCTGTCCGGCATTACCTTCTTGGGGAAAATTAAACGAGCCTTGAACGTCGAGTTGACGCTTGCCGAAATTCTTAGCTACCAACAGCTAACGTCTCTTGCCGAACGCATTCATCAGAATAGCCCGTTAGCGCTGTCGGTACTGTCCGAGACAGTAAACCGTCCTTCACTACCTACGCTGTATTTGGTACATGGTGCTGGCGGACAAATTCACCAATACAGCAGATTGATACGGAAGTTGTCTCCTTATGCCAACGTCAGAACGATCGCCAGTCCGGGATTGGCGGGGCCAGGAGACAGCGTCTCCGTGACCATGCAGCAGTTGGCTGCCGAACATTTAGCTAGCATTCCACAAAGCGAACGTGCATCGGCAGTGATCGCAGGTTGGTCGTTGGGCGGTCAATTAGCCATCCATATGGCGGCCTTAGCCACACAGCAAGGCGAGTCATTTGCGCATGCTGTCGTCATCGACAGCAGTTTACCGTCGTCATCCCCGTCGAAGAAACGTCACTTTAGCGTCGCACAGTGTTATCTAAACCTTTTCGACTCTCTCGGTATAGCTCGTCGTTTATACCAGCCTGGAAAAACGCCACCTCAGAGCAATACTATCGACGAAGTCAGGGGGCACTTCGTTTTGAATCAGTCTGTCCTTGCTGAAAAAATTACGCTTGAGCATGCTGAAGCCTTTTGTTTGGCGATAAAAAAAGCGTTCGAACTGACTGATAGCGCAGGTGAACTACCGAAACTCAACATTCCGTTGACGTTATGGCTTAACCAAGAACGATTACGTAAACAACCCGACCTTTCACAGAGGTGGAGAGCACAATCATCTCATAATGTTAGTATCACCTGTTGCGCAGAAACGCATTACAGCATTCTTGACAGCACATTGCTTCATAATACGTTGAAATCTCTATTGCTCAATTTGTAATGTCTGATAGGAGAAATGCGATAGAGAACATACTAAATATTTTGCAGCTATTTTTATTTGACACATTTGGTTTTTAATATTATCAAATACTATCTTATAACAGGAGGTGTACCAAAAAATCAATCCTATCCGTGTCTGATTTCGCTTGGTTTTTACTTAATTAGAGAAGATCGAACATTCGATAAATCTAATCCTTATGTAAAAAACCAATTCAGTCAGAGCATTGCAACATGCGGGTTATGCACACCAACCCACGAAATAACACACTAAATAGAGAGAGATTAACATGAAAGAATTAGATAAGGAATTTCTTGAAAACGTTTCTGGTGGTTACAGCGGTATTCTTGCTGGAGCATCTGGTTTAGGCAATAACAGCCCGAGCACAAATGCTGGAACCATTATAGGTTCAAGAGTACCTAGTAATAATGGCTCTTCAAATAACAGCCATTTTAACCAGAACTGAACATTTAACCATTGAGAATGCCCTCCTTAAAGGAGGGCATTATGACAAATGAAAAAGCTAAGCGATAAAATAGCCACACTGCGAGAAAAATTTTTTTATAGCTATAAAATTAAACCTAATGAAATAAAAGGGAAACACAGTAATGAACTATTAATCCTATTAGACATACTTGAAACTGTTTACGTTGAAATTATATCTAAGTCATCGTACAACAGTAAAGAAGCCAACATAAACTCCATCGCCGAAACATTTAGCCATGCAGCTATCGCTTATGAGTCAGAGATCACCAGCAATATTTTGAAAAGTCTTATTTTTATCGATGAGTTACTTATTTCTATAGAAAATAATTTTCATGACATTCCTATGTACATCCTGAAAAAAAAGCTATTAGTCTTATACCAACTCGCTTTTAACTCAAATACACACAAAGAATTAAACAACAAATTAATTCACTTTATTTGGATTGGTGAAATATCAAAAATTCAACTCAAGCATGTTGAGTTATGGGCAAAGTGTAATAATGACTATCGTGTTATGTTATGGATGGATCCCAAAACACTCTTAGCAGGTGAGCTATTGAAAGCAAAAAAAGCAACATTGCGTCCCGATGAAACTTCAAAGGACGAAGCATTGCGAGCACAACGCCAATGTTGGTACTTTTCACAGGAGAGAAATATATTTAATGACGAAATAATAGCAGAATATCTTACTGATGTATCAGGTAAAAAATTCTCGAGTCGTTATATAAATAAAGCACGTAAGGAATTTATTAACATCAAGTCAAGCTATCGCAACATAAAAATAATGGATATTAACACCCTAATTAGTAAATATGAAAACAGAGGGAGACTTAAAATTTACAATTTTGAAATATTCTATAGAACTAATCTCGCCGCAGCATCGGATGTGATAAGACTACTGGTTCTATCAGAGTTCGGTGGAATTTACATTGATATCGATACGCTACCTAAAATAAACATTGATTTCCCACATACTGACAGATATTTAACTGATAATAACCTGCATGATCAACACAATGAAAAAATAGAGGCAATGAAAAACACAATGACATTTGAAAAATTTTGGGAGATAGAACATAAAGAAAGAAAAATGTTTGAGAGCAATGACTGCTTCGATAGCTCAGCATTGTTCAATGCCATGAAAAAGGATTTACGCAACACTGAAAATAACAGTATATTCTGCAGTTTGAAAGAAATAAGAATCCCTTTCGACATACCTCTACTCAGCAGACATAAAAAAAAGAACAATGTGTTTTTTAGTAACGTTATAGTCGCCAACAGTAATTCAGCAGCAATAGACCTCTCGCTAAAGATTATAAATGAAAATTATAGAAAAATATTTTTGTTGGTAGAAAGCAACATCCAGAATGACTTTATTTTCAATTATGCTCTTGATGGATACAAAAACAATTCGAGGCTAACGTTGAATATCTCAGGCCCTGGGGTTCTACTAAGAGCAATTTTCTTAACAATAATTGACACCTTAGAATTACCACAAGATATACCGGAGTCTGCATTATTAGGTTTTTTAAATACTCACTTATCCTTCACCGAACAGACGATGGAAACAGAGTCAGGCCTAGCTTCATCGTGGATGAAATAGAAAGCAGAGTCGAAAAATGACGACCCTGCTTGTTTAGGTTATTTACTATTTAATTTATCTAATCTTTTTTCACAATAATCATATGCGAAAAAAGCGACAACGAACTGTAAGACCATTAGAACTAAAAACATAAAACCTCCATTTCCTATTAATGGAATAGAAAAGATAACATTTTAAAGATGATAGTTCAATAAATAAACCACCGAAAACATGTTATTTAGATCACTTACATACGTTTAAATGCATTATAAATAATAGCCAAGTTCAGCCGTTATTGGCCAAGAAGCTCAATGCCTCACCCGCACCACTGTTTAGCATAAATGATACCGCTTGTATTATCAGGATTATGTGAAATTATTAATACATAGGGTTTCATAGCTTTACGCCACCTTAAATTAATATTTACACATAGAGATAAAAGTATTTGATCACACCATCTCTATTTTCACACTAACGTAATGACTCTATCCGCTGAGGCAATCGTCGAAGGGCGATGCGCGATGATAACGCGGGTAATATTCATTTTCGCAATAGCATCATTGATATGCAGCTCGTTTTTCAGATCCAAATGGCTAGTTGCCTCGTCCATAAACAATATACTTGGCCTGCGATAAAGTGCACGCGCGATCAACAATCGCTGCTTCTGTCCACCAGATAAACTGCCCCCCAACTCCCCAATTAACGTTTCGTATCCCATTGGCATATTTTGAATATCGTCATGCATATTGCATCGGCGGGCACAAGCCTCAATTCGCTGAAAATCCCACTCAGCATCAAATCCCGAAATATTTTCAGCAATCGAACCTGCCAGCAACTTGTCATCCTGCAACACGCAGGCAATACACTGGCGATAATTATTCACACCGATATTACTGATATCCAGACCGTCAACCAGAATCGCGCCTTCATCCGGCGTCAGCAATCCGCACATCAATTTCATCAACGTGGTCTTACCCACACCGGATGGACCGACGATCGCCACACTTTCACCCGCTGCTATGCTGAGGTTTAAGTCGGCAATAATAGGCTTGGTTTGACGATCGTATTGATAACGCAGATTTCGAATCTGAAGTTCCACCGCCTGGCCTTTGGCAAATAGCTGGCGAATTGGCATTTGCTGTTCCGGCGGCGATAATACGATATCCGCTATCCTTTCATTATGCAAACTTAGCATACGCAACTGGAGCATCATGTCGATCAGGCTGCTGGCACGGTCAGAAAATTGGCCTCGATAAGCGTTGAAAGCAACAAACATCCCGAGCGTCATTTGATTGTCGATCACTAACGCAGCCCCTAACCACAGAATGATCACCTGATCGCAGGTCGCAATAAACGCGCCAAGCCCGCCAAACATCATATTCAGCTTGGTTAACTTGATGCCAGCGTTAATCGTTTCCACATTCAGGTTTAACCAAAACTGTGCCCGAGTCTCGGATAATCCCAATGCTTTTAAGGTACCAATGCTATACAACGTCTCCATAAAGTGAGAACTTGCCCGCGCGCCCTTTACCAGTTGCTCTTCCGACAGTTGCCGATGATATTGGTATGTCGATAGCCGTAAGATGATGTATACCGCCGTGAAGCCGAGCACTACCCACACTAGCCAACCGCCATAAAGCAACATCATAATAAACACGCCTACTGACATGATGCCATCGATAATGCTGCTAACGATGCTGGTGGTAAAGGTGGTTCTGATTGTATCCAGCGAACCGAAGCGGGATTGAATATCACCCAGCTTGCGCTTTTCGAAAAAAGAAAGAGGCAGTTTCAGCAGATGATCGAAAACCCCCGCTTTCCACTGTACGTCTATCAGCGCCCCCATAACAATGGAAATCCACGTTCTCAGCATGGATACGCCAGTACGGAATAAAATGAAGCACAACAATCCTATGCATATCAAAGCCAAAAGGTCATGGTCACCAGCCAGGATGACATGATCCATAACCAACTGCGTGCCAACTGGCAGCAACAGGTTGATGGCTTCAATAACTATCGAAAGACAGAAGATCTTAAACAATGCCCCCTTGAGGCCGCGCACGTTGGCCATGAGCTTGCGAAAACGTAACCTGCTCTGCTGCTTGATTGGTTGAAATTCGCTGTCAGGCCACAGTTCGAGTGCTACCCCGGTGAAGTGCCGCGAGAGCTCATGCAATTCCATCACCTTACGCCCGAAAGCCGGATCGTGGATCACCGCTCGTCCGCGGCTGATACTGACCAGCACAACGAAGTGCTTCATATCCCAATGGAGGATACAGGGCATTTTCAACACCTTAAGTTCGTCGATGTTCAGTGACAGTGCGCGCGATTGTAACCTCAGTGCATTTGCTATATCGATCAATGAGGCCATCGTTGCCCCACGTGAAGAAAAGCCGTAGCGGTTGCGCAGATTGAACAGGTCGATTTGCAACCCGTGGTAATGACACACCATCGCCAAGCTAGCCAAACCGCATTCAGATGCCTCCGCTTGCAGGATCTGCGGCACCTTTCTACCAAGTGCCAAGTTCAATCTTCCAGTCAGCGTCGCGAAATAAGAATCAGTCATTTATCGGTCCCATCAGACTTTTTTTCATATCGTAAAAAGGCGAAAACATCCATTGATATAAGGGCCTTTTCTCCAGGAAAAGCGTCGACTGGGCATACATACCGTTAGTCAACTGCAGCACTTTGCCCTGATAACTGATGTGCATTTTTTCCAGCGCGATGATGGCTTTGTAATAAGATGCGGTCTGCGCGGCCGTTTGATGCACGGGGGAACTGCTGTAAGTGGACATTTCTTGAACGGAGGCAGGAACATAAGCAATGCTTTCGATCTTGCCGGGAAATTGTCCAAATTTTTCGTAGGGAAAGGCGTCATAGCGAATGTTGATGGCATCATTCGCAGAGACATAGGGTACGCTACTGTTCGGCAACCACAGCACTAACTGATAAATCGCATCGCTACGAGGGATAATCTGCACCAAACTATCGCCACTATTGACCATTTGTCCTGGCGTAACGCTTAGAGACTCGATACGACCATCGGTTGGTGCGTTAACTATCAACGCTCCGCTGGCATCTGCTTCAGCCAATTGACGCTGTAAATCATTACGCTGAAACTGGTACTGAGAAATCTGGTTATCAAAATCCGCTGCGCGCGTAACAATATCACTCTCCAGATTAGTGATTTGCAGTGATTCCTGGATATGCTGACTATACAAATTTTGGAACAGACTTTGTTGCTGATAAAATGAATAAGTCTGCCCGTTAAGCTGATCTTTGGTTATCAGGCCGCGTCGTTGATATTCCTTATATGAGCGCATGTTATCTTGAGCAAAGCCGACCCCTTCACGTGCGTTATTCAGCAACTGTTTGGATTGCGAATGGGCCGCTTGATACTGCTGCTTTTGCTGGTGTAGATTCTCCAACGTCATACGTTTATTGTCTTGTAGCTTCAAAATAATGCTATCGACATGCTGTACCTGGTTTTCCAGCGCCAAACGCGTATTGGCGCTGACTTTACCGGTATCCGTCACACGGCTGACATCTAGTTGATATAGGCGCTGACCCTTTTTGACCACATCGCCAATGCCGACAAATCGCTCTGCGATGAATCCCTGTTGTGGCGCAAACACGTTTACCGAGCGAGGAAAGGTAGTTATTTCTCCATACACATTGATGCGGCGGGTGTAGCTACCCAATATAAGGAAGGCAAGAAAAACAAGAAGAAAGAATAGTGATAAAACGCCGAAGCACCAAGCAGGCATACCCGTTATCAATAACGCTTTGCCAGCCCATTTGGCCCGTTGATGTTCTGTGACTTCCTGTCTGAACAAATCCCGCATAAAATCTATTTACCGGAAAAATATTTCAAGCCAATCCTGACCCGAAAAGATATACGTTAAGATACTGCCAGAAATGTACCCAGCGGGTTAGATATGCTGACTCATTTTGCAAACAGCATCGTAAGGATAACCATTCTCATTATCATATATAGCGATCTGCCATAATTCAATCTTTTTCACGCCCCATAGCTTTAGGCCCGCTTCATCAGGGAATCCATTCAGTAAGTTGATAGCAACCACCGCAATATGTGAAGTTGTGGTATTTACAGGCAAAAAAAATGCCAATCACAGAGGATTGGCATCAGCAGGAGCGAACGCGGGTTTAGGCGGTAGCACCCTTGACGGCTTCACGCGCCAATTCGGTGATACGTGCATAGTCGCCGCTTTCCAGCGCATCCGCAGGCACTAACCAGGAACCACCGATGCACAGCACGCTTTTCAGTGCCAGATAGTCACGGTAATTGTTCGGCGTGATGCCTCCGGTTGGGCAGAAGCGCACCTGTGAGAACGGCCCAGCAATGGCTTGCAGCGCCTTGACGCCGCCATTGGCTTCCGCTGGGAAGAATTTAAACTCGCGCAGGCCATAATCCATCCCCAACATCAGCTCGGAAACGGTGCTGATACCCGGGATCAACGGAATGCTGCCTGCGGTAGCAGCTTTCAGCAGATCGGCGGTCAGGCCAGGGCTGATGGCAAACTGAGCGCCAGCCTCGGTCACTTCTTGCAGCTGCTGCGGATTGATCACCGTGCCCGCACCAATGATGGCATCAGGAACTTCTTTGGCGATCGCACGAATCGCGTCCATCGCACAGGCGGTACGCAGCGTCACTTCCAGCACGCGCACGCCACCTGCAACCAGTGCTTTAGCCAACGGCACAGCGTGTTCCAGTTTGTTAATCACAATCACCGGAACTACGGGGCCTGCCGTCAGGATCTGTTCTGCACTGGTTTTCCAGTTTTTCATCGTCATTCTCTCCATTACTTTCGGTTGGTGTATGGCACGCCCCTGCCACAGGGCTCCGCATCGCTGCAGATTCCGATCGCACCGCTAAAAGCCAGCAGACAGGCTGACGCCGGTCACCTAGGCTAATTCTGTTGACGTGTTACCAGCCCCTCACCCCAGCCCTCTCCCCAAGGAGAGGGAGCTGAACGGTGCTCTCAATAAGCCCCCTACCGCTCCAATAATAAATCGGTCTCAATCTACCTCTGGCCTCAGAAAGAATACCTAGGCAGCGGCGAGCTCGATCGGTTCCCTCTCCTTTTGGGAGAGGGTTAGGGTGAGGGAGAGGGAACAGGTTAATTGCTGCTTATTCGAATTCGTTCCACGAACGGCCATCACGCGTGATCATCGCGACGGAAGCCACCGGCCCCCAAGTCCCAGACTGGTAGGGCTTAGGCGCTTCGTTGTCCGCTTTCCAGGCATCCATGATTGAGTCAACCCACTTCCAGGCCTCTTCCACTTCGTCACGGCGCACAAACAGCGCCTGGATACCACGCATGGTTTCCAGCAGCAGACGCTCATAGGCATCGGCCACGTGTTCCTGGTTAAAGGTTTCCGAGAAGCTCAGATCCAACTTGGTGGTTTGCAAACGATGTTTGTGATCCAGCCCCGGCACCTTGTTCAGTACCTGGATTTCGATCCCTTCGTCCGGCTGCAGGCGAATGGTCAGCTTGTTCTGTGGCAGTTGTTGATAGGAGTCACGGAACAGGTTCAGCGGTGGGTTTTTAAAGTACACCACCACTTCTGAACATTTGGTCGGCAAACGCTTACCGGTACGCAGATAGAACGGCACCCCGGCCCATTGCCAGTTGTCGATATCGACGCGGATGGACACAAAAGTCTCGGTGTTGCTGCTCTTGTTTGCCCCTTCCTCTTCCAGGTAGCCCGGCACTTTTTTACCCTGCACAAAGCCTGCGGTGTACTGGCCGCGCACGGTGGTTTCCCGGACATTGGTCTGATCGATACGGCGTAGCGAGCGCAGCACTTTCACTTTCTCATCACGGATACGGTCAGTGGTCAGGTCTGCCGGTGGCGACATGGCGATCATGGTCAGGATCTGCAACAGGTGATTCTGGATCATGTCGCGCATCTGCCCGGCCTGATCGAAGTAACCCCAGCGCCCTTCAATACCCACCTCTTCCGCCACGGTGATCTGCACGTGATCGATAGTGCGGTTATCCCAGTTGGAAGCAAACAGGGAGTTGGCAAAGCGCAGCGCCAGCAGGTTCAGTACCGTTTCTTTGCCCAGATAGTGGTCGATACGGTAAACCTGGGATTCGTTAAAGTACTCAGCAACCTGATCGTTGATCACCCGTGAGGATGCCAGGTCAGTACCAAGTGGCTTTTCCATCACCACGCGCGCCGGCTCTTTGTTCAGCTTGGCCTCGCCCAGGCCCTTGCAGATGGCGCCAAAGGTGCTTGGCGGCATGGCGAAATAGTTGATGGTGGTACGATGTTTCTGGTCCAGCATCTTGCCCAATTCAGCGAAGTGCTTGCTGTCGTTGACGTCCAGATTGCAGAAGTCCAGGCGTGCGCTCAGCGTGGCCCAAAGCTCATCGTCCAGCTTTTCTTTCATAAAGGTGCCCAGGGCTTCCTTGACCACCTTGGTATAAGCTTCTTTATCCCACTCGGCACGGCCTACCCCGATGATACGGGTATCCGGGTGGATGTGACCGGCTTTCTCTAACTGGTACAGGGAAGGCAGCAGTTTACGACGCGCCAGATCGCCTTTCGCGCCGAAAATAACCAGGTCACAGGCCTGGGCTGTAGAGGTTACCGCCATGTTCATCTCCTCGATGCAGGATATTTGTAATTTTCTTACATTACTAATGTACTCTCTTTCGCTACGGCCAGTAAACCCGGATCAAAAGCAGAAAAAAAGGCCCAGAAACTACGGCGTTATCCCTGGTGCAGCGCGAACGCTGTTGGCAACAGGGAAAACTGTAATTTTCTGTCTTTTTTGACACTCTTTTACCATTATGAAAGTTAGACACAGGTCATGTTCTGGTGAAAAAAGCCAGCTTATCCCTTGTCGACACTGCCAACGCTTACCAGCACGTAGTATATTTTCATTAAACCGGATTGATTTCTCCTTTGATTGAAATCGACATACCCGATGGATCACCCGTGAAAGCCGGTGTCCGGCAGGTATAAACCATGAGTGACTCCCGTTATATGAATACGCTGGAAAAAATCCAGAGCCATCTGGAGCTCCTGAGCAAATCGGAAAGGAAAGTCGCCGAGGTGATCCTGGCCTCCCCACAAACCGCTATTCACTCCAGCATCGCCCGGCTGGCCAAACTGGCCGATGTCAGTGAGCCGACCGTTAATCGCTTTTGCCGCCGCCTGGAAACCAAAGGGTTCCCCGACTTCAAACTGCATCTGGCACAAAGCCTGGCTAACGGTACGCCCTATGTAAACCGCAATGTCGAAGAAAACGACACCGTTGCCGCTTACACCAGTAAGATCTTTGAGTCGGTGATGGCCAGCCTGGATACAGTAAAGGCAAATCTCGACATTACCGCAATCAATCGTGCGGTTGATCTGCTTACCCAGGCCAAAAAAATCTCGTTCTTCGGGCTCGGGGCCTCTGCCGCCGTGGCGCACGATGCCATGAACAAATTTTTCCGCTTCAATATTCCGGTGGTCTATTTTGACGATATCGTCATGCAGCGCATGAGCTGCATGAACTCCGTCGAGGGGGATGTCGTGGTACTGATCTCCCATACCGGGCGCACCAAGAATCTGGTCGAGATGGCGCATCTGGCACGAGAGAATGACGCCACGGTCATCGCCATCACCTCGAAAGATACTCCACTGGCCCAGGCTGCGACCCTCCCCCTACTGCTGGACGTGCCGGAAGATACCGATGTTTATATGCCAATGGTGTCCCGAATTGCACAGTTAACCCTGATTGACGTGCTGGCCACCGGATTTACCTTGCGTCGAGGGGCTAAATTCAGAGATAACTTGAAGCGGGTCAAGGAAGCGTTGAAAGAATCGCGCTTTGATAAAGGGATCGTCCCCAACAGTTTCGACTGAAAACGGTTTTAAAAACCGCCGGTCAGATCACAAGTTGACCCGCGGGATTATAGTTGTACCCTGATAGCTCGTTCATACAGATAACCCAGATGAAAATTGGGTAGGCGAAAAGCGTCTGCCCCCTCATCCGGTTTCGTTATCTGACGTTCAGCAACACCAATACTTGCGTCACAAGTCAACGGAGTAATACATGACCAGACGGCTCAGAAGAACCAAAATCGTTACCACACTGGGTCCGGCTACCGACCGCGACAATAATCTGGAAAAGATTATTGCTGCTGGTGCGAACGTAGTTCGGCTTAACTTTTCCCACGGCAATGCAGAAGACCATCAGGCACGGGCAGATAAAGTGCGTGAGATTGCGGCCAAGCTGGGGCGTCATGTCGCTATCCTGGGCGATCTTCAGGGGCCAAAAATCCGCGTTTCCACCTTTAAGGAAGGCAAGATTTTCCTTAACATCGGCGATAAATTCCTGCTGGATGCCAACCTGACCAAGGGTGAAGGCGATAAAGAAAAAGTCGGTATCGACTATAAAGGCCTGCCTGCGGACGTGGTGCCTGGCGATGTCCTGTTGCTGGACGATGGCCGTGTACAGCTGAAAGTGCTGGAAGTTCAGGGCATGAAAGTGTTCACCGAAGTCACCGTAGGTGGCCCGCTGTCGAACAATAAAGGCATCAACAAACTGGGCGGTGGTCTCTCTGCCGAAGCCCTGACCGAAAAAGACAAGGCCGATATCCTGATCGCCGCCAAAATTGGCGTCGACTACCTGGCCGTCTCCTTCCCGCGCACCGGCGAAGACCTGAACTATGCTCGCCGCTTGGCACGTGACGCAGGCTGCAACGCCAAAATCGTGTCGAAAGTTGAACGTGCCGAAGCTGTATGCAGCGACGAAGCGATGGATGACATCATCCTGGCCTCCGACGTGGTCATGGTTGCCCGTGGCGATCTGGGCGTCGAAATCGGCGACCCGGAGCTGGTGGGCATCCAGAAGAAACTGATCCGTCGCGCCCGTACGCTGAACCGTGCGGTGATCACCGCCACGCAGATGATGGAATCGATGATCACCAACCCGATGCCGACTCGTGCCGAAGTGATGGACGTGGCGAACGCCGTGCTGGATGGTACCGATGCGGTCATGCTGTCTGCCGAAACCGCTGCGGGCCAGTATCCAGCCGAAACGGTAGCCGCCATGGCGCGTGTTTGCCTGGGTGCAGAAAAAATCCCAAGCATCAACGTATCCAAGCACCGTCTGGACGTGCAGTTCGACAATATCGAAGAAGCCATCGCCATGTCGACCATGTATGCCGCTAACCACCTTAAAGGGGTTACCGCCATCATCGCCATGACCGAATCTGGCCGCACCGCGCTGATGATGTCACGTATCAGCTCCGGCTTGCCGATCTTCGCCATGTCTCGCCATGAGCACACGCTGAACCTGACGGCGCTGTATCGCGGTGTCACCCCGGTCTACTTTGGCAGCCACAGCGATGGCGTTGCCGCCGCTAATGACGCTATCGCCCGTCTGCGTGATAAAGGTTACCTGGTGTCTGGCGATCTGGTGCTGGTTACCCAAGGTGACGTCATGAGCACCGTGGGCACCACCAATACCAGCCGTATCCTGCGCGTAGACTGATTACCGCGCATTTAATGTTAAGGCCGGTCGGTTTACGCTGACTGGCTTTTTTATTGCTATTTGGGGAACCTCTTCATGCTGCATCAACATCATCAGCAATATACTCGTGGCTCGCTGGATCTTGATGGGCGGCAATTGGCCAATCTGGAGAGTGAAGATCTCAGCGGCACCTCCCTGCAAAAAATCAGCCTGTACAATAATTGCCTGACCCGCTTCCCCGAGCAGATTTTTCACCATCGTGACCTGAAAGTGCTCAACATTTCCTGCAACCAGATTGCCGAACTGCCGACGGAAATCGGTTTGCTCCGCCAGTTGCAAATGTTCGATTTTGGTCACAACCAGGCAACATCAATTCCCGCCGAAATCGGGGAATTGCGTGAATTAAAGTATCTGTATTTGAGTGATAACGGTTTCAGCCAGCTACCCGATTCGCTGCGCCAGCTGCAAGCGTTGTGTTATCTGAATCTGACGGATAATCAGCTAGTGGAATTCCCTACGGCACTGTGCGGCCTGACGGCGCTACAAGAGCTGCGTCTCTACAATAATGCCATCACCGCATTACCCTCGGAGATCGGTTTATTGGGCCAGTTGCGTGAATTACACCTGATGAAAAACCGTCTCACTACCCTGCCCAGCGAGATCGCTCAACTGTCAGAGTTACAGGTGATGGATTTGGAAAACAACGCCATTGCGTACTTACCCGATCAATTCTGCCAATTGCCCAAGTTAGCTACGCTCAATCTGCGTTTCAACCAATTATCCCAGTTGCCTGAAGACTTGGGTGCATTGAGTTCACTGGTTTCATTAGACTTGCGTGCCAACCGATTAAGTCAATTACCGACCAGCATGGCGCAAATGAAAAACCTACGGCGACTGGACCTGCGTTGGAATGACTTCGACCATTATCCAGCGGTGCTTGAACCGCTAATCCAGCAGGGCTGTATGGTTCATTGCTAATTGCCTGACTAAAATCTGCAACGGTGAACAGTGGGTTTTTCAGGCCGTTGCAGAGCATTGCGTAACGCTGCGCAGAGTTGGTATTTGGGAATAAAACAGACACGAGCCAGACGGGTGTGATGAATATACTACGCGTGGGTGCTCTGGATCTTTGTATCTGGAGCCAAAAGCGAAGGTGATGGATACAAAGAGAAAAGCCCCGAGTCGATAACATCAACCCGAGGCCAACTCTAACGCCAGACAACGTTAGGTTAGCTTCTTACCTGCCGAGAGGCAAGGAGAAGGAAACACAATGTTGAATCAAGGAAACATCGTTAAACTGGTCGTTATCTGTACCACCGTTATTTTGCTGGTATGGCTAACGCGCAGCAAACTTTGTGAGTTGCGTATTCGATCGGGCAACACGGAGGTTGCGGCCATTTTGGCCTACGAATCCGAACGGTAAGGCAACCCAACGGCGGGGGCCTGCTCCCGCCCGTTGGTTGTTGGCGTGTAGATCTAGGAGCACCCTTCTCCTACAAACCAAAAGGACAGGTTATAGCCCGTCGTTACAGTTTGCCAAAAGCTGCTGAAAATGTAGGAAACGAACAGGTTAGAGCGTAGGGGCGCCGCATACTGCGCTTATTTAGCAGAGTGTAACGCCCGGTAGAGAGTTGATAAGCGACATTAACGATATAAATCGTCCCGCGAGTAAGGTTCAATCTCACCTTCCTTGCGCGTTTTCAGCAGCTTCAAAATCCAGGTATATTGCTCTGGATTAGGGCCCACCAGGTTTTCCACTTCTTCGTTCATGCGGCGCGCAATGCGAACATCGTCGGCTTCGGCCAGATCATCCATCGGCTCACGGATATAAATGTCCAGCATGCTGGTTTTACCGTCATAAACCGGGAATAGCGGCACGATCGCCGCTTTGCAGACTTTCATCAAGCGGCCGACTGCAGGCAATGTGGCTTTATAGGTCGCAAAGAAATCCACGAATTCACTGTGCTCGGCACCGTGATCCTGGTCAGGCAGATAATAGCCCCAATAACCATGGCGCACCGAACTGATAAAAGGCTTGATGCCATCGTTGCGGGCATGCATACGGCCACCAAACTTGCGGCGCACGCTATTCCACAGATAGTCGACCAATGGGTTGCTCTGGTTATGGAACATCGCTGCCATGGGTTGCCCGCGCGCAGCCATCAGCATCGCTGGCACATCAACGGCCCAGCCGTGCGGCACCAGGAAAATCACGTTGCGGCCTTCCTCACGGATTTTATCCAGCACTTCTTCACCGTGCCAACGCACGCGCTTGAGTACTTTCTCCGGTTTGGTACAGGCCAGTTCCGCCATCAGGATCATCGATTGCGGCGCGGTAGCAAACATCTCATCGATAATATGCTCGCGTTGCTGTTCTGGCAGTTCCGGCATGCAATAAAGCAGATTGATACGGGCGCGGCGTCGAGCCCCTTTAGCAACCTTGCCAGCCAGTTTACCAATCGCACCCAGTAATGGGTCTCGCATTCGAGCAGGGACCAGAGAAATACCGGCCATCAGCCCGGTTCCCAACCAAACGCCCCAGTAGCGCGGATGATAGAAGGCTTTATCAAATTGTGGGATGAACTCTACGTTCGATTTCTTCTCGTTTTGCATGACCTGCTCTTTATTCAACGCACCTGCTCGGAAGATATAAACTATATACCTAGTTGCAGTCAGGCGGGTGAGTCAGGTTAAAACCAGCACCGTTCACTGACAAAATGCAGCTATCGTTATCTCGAGCAGGCATTAATAAAAAAACATCGGCCCGAAATCAGGCCGATGGGAAATCATAAGGGATAGCGATGGTTAATCCAGCTGCAACTGTGGCACCACTTCCTTCACCTGTGCCAGGTAATCGCTGCGATCTTTCCCCATCAGCCCTTCCGAGCGAGGCAACTTAGCCGTCAATGGGTTAACCGCTTGCTGGTTAGTCCACATTTCATAATGCAAATGTGGGCCGGTAGAGCGACCGGTATTACCGGAAAGCGCAATGCGATCGCCACGTTTCACCTTCTGTCCTGGCTTGACCAACAGCTTTTTCAAGTGCATATAGCGCGTGGTATATTGGCGGCCATGACGGATCGCCACATAGTTACCTGCCGCGCCACTGCGCTTGGCGATCACCACTTCACCGTCACCCACCGCCAACACTGGCGTGCCGACCGGCATGGCGAAGTCGACGCCTTTATGCGGTGCAATGCGCCCGGTCACGGGATTTACGCGGCGTGGGTTAAAGTTGGAAGAAATACGGAACTGCTTCATGGTCGGGAAACGCATAAAGCCACGCGCCAACCCGGAACCCTGACGATCGTAGAACTTGCCGTCATCGGCGCGGATGGCGAAGTAGTCTTTGCCGCTGCTGCGCATACGCACGCCCAACAGTTGGCTTTGCTCGCTCTTGCCGTCAAACTCTTCGCGCGACATCAACACCGCGAACTGATCGCCTTTGCGCAGCTTGCGAAAATCAAGCTGCCACTGCAGGGCTTTGATTACCGCATTGATCTCGGCACGGCTCAGGCCAGCCGCCGAGGCGCTGCTGACAAAGCTGCCGTTCAGCTTGCCGGTCAGCACGCTGTTGCGCCATTCACCCTTTTGGGTTTCCTTGGTTTCTTTAAAGGAATTGCCCACACGATCATAGGTGCGGGTTTCACGGCGTGAAACTTCCCAGGTCAGGCGCTTGAGATCGCCATCTTCGGTCAGCGTCCAGGAGAGTTGCTGGCCGATTTTCAGGTTACGCAAATCGCGGTTCTGCGAAGCCAGCAGCGAAACATCCGACATTTCGATGCCGTACTGGGTCAGAATACTACCGAGCGTATCACCGGTAGAAACCACATATTCATGCACACCTTCCTCTCCGGCGACCTTCTGGTCCAGCTCATCCTCAGGGATGTCATCATCGGGGGTGGGTTGGTCGGCATCAATAGGTTCACTGGCTTCGGGCTGCAATGCCCTTAACTGGTTGGCTTCCAACTCGACGCTTTTAACGATAGGGTTATGTTCTGGGTGATAAACGGAAGGCCGCCAAACAGCGACGGCCAACGTAACGACTGTCAACGACCCTAGCATTACGCGATGGGGCCGAGGCAGGTTGTTATACGCCAGAGTGATAGTTCGGACTATCTTCTGCACTCAATAATATCCTCATAATCTTTACTTCAGGCAGCTCACGTACTGGTTGGACAGCGCTGTCAGGAAGTTCCCGTAGCTGTCTTTCCCCAGTGCGATGCCGGTGCCCAGCGGGTCCAGCGTTCCAGAACGCACATTGGTCCCCTTGGCAACGGCATTAATTACGGCCGGTCTGAATTGTGGCTCAGCAAAAACGCAGACTGCTTTCTGCTCAACCAACTGTGTTCGAATTTGGTGTAAACGCTGTGCGCCAGGTTGAATTTCGGGGTTAACGGTAAAATGGCCCAGTGGGCTCAAGCCGAAGTGTTTTTCAAAGTAGCCATAAGCGTCATGAAAAACAAAATATCCCTTACCTTGCACAGGCGTTAGCATCTTAACAAGATTTTTATCAGTTTGCGCTAGCTGATCCTCGAACTGGCGCAGGTTTGCGTCTAATTTGTCCTTCTTTTGCGGCATAAGTTCCAATAATCTGTCGTGAATCGCGATCGCGGTCACTTTTGCCACCTCTGGCGACAGCCAAACGTGCATATTATAGTCACCGTGATGATGGTCATGCCCATCGTCGCCATCCGCATGACTATGCGCTTCGTCTGCATGATCATGGTCATGATCGTCATCGCCTTTCATCAGCAACGGCTGTACCGCAGGCAGTTCACCGATCGCCAATTGCTTATTGGCGGGCAGCTGCGTCAAAGATTTGGTCAGAAAAGCCTCCATATCTGGTCCTACCCACAGCACCAGGTCGGCGCTACGCAGCCGCTGAATGTCCGACGGGCGCAAGGCGAAGTCATGAGGCGAGGCACCGTCCGGTAATAAAATCTCGGTAGGCGTGACCCCATCTGCGATAGCGGATGCGATAAAGCCCAGCGGGCGGATAGAGGTCACTACGGCGGCCGTCGCATTGCCAGCCATTACCAAAGCCGTTGCCAGCAGAGTGCGTTGCAGCCATTTATTTTTCTGTACCATCATCAGTAATCCCGTCGTTTTCAGTAAAGAAGCGTGATATTATAACATTCGGTTAGTTCTGCAAAATGTAATCACGATATGTCTACACTGGCAACGCTAAAAAATATCTCTGTTTCTTTTGGTACCCGGCGGGTACTGACAAATATCTCTCTTAACCTGCAACCGGGTCGTATTCTGACGCTCCTCGGGCCTAACGGAGCCGGCAAGTCAACGCTGGTTCGCGTAGTGCTGGGCTTAATTGCCCCAACGGAAGGCACGCTGGAACGTCTGCCTGGGCTGCGCATTGGCTATGTGCCGCAAAAGCTGCATCTCGATGCCACCCTGCCCCTGACCGTCAACCGCTTTATGCGGCTCAAACCCGGGGTGAAAAAGGCCGATATCTTGCCCGCGCTCAAACGCGTGCATGCCGCGCACCTGTTGGATCAGCCCATGCAAAAGCTGTCCGGCGGCGAAAACCAGCGGGTGTTGCTGGCACGAGCGCTGTTGAATCAACCGCAGTTGCTGGTGCTGGATGAGCCCACGCAAGGGGTGGACGTTAACGGCCAGTTGGCGTTATATGACCTGATCGACCAATTGCGCAAAGAGCTGGGCTGCGCGGTGCTAATGGTTTCCCATGACCTGCACCTGGTGATGGCCAAAACCGACGACGTCCTGTGCCTGAACCAACATATCTGCTGCTCTGGCACACCGGAAGTGGTGTCAATGCACCCGGAGTTTATCGCCATGTTCGGTAATCGGGGTGCAGAGCAGTTGGCGATCTACCGCCATCACCATAATCACCGTCACGACCTGCAAGGCAGAATTGTGCTGAAAAAAACCGGGGGCCGTGAGGCATGATTGAACTGTTATTGCCCGGCTGGCTGGCCGGTGTGCTGCTGGCGGCGGCGGCGGGCCCGTTGGGTTCCTTTGTGGTCTGGCGCCGGATGTCATACTTTGGCGATACGCTGGCACATGCATCGCTGCTTGGCGTTGCCTTCGGCTTATTGCTGGACGTCAATCCGTTTTACGCCGTGATTGCCGTCACGCTGCTGTTAGCCTTAGTACTGGTTTGGCTGGAGCGCCGCCCGCAGTTGTCGATAGATACGCTGCTCGGCATTATGGCGCATAGTGCGCTATCGCTGGGTCTGGTGGTGGTCGCGCTGATGTCCAACGTGCGCGTAGATCTGATGGCTTATCTGTTTGGAGATTTGCTGTCGGTGACGATCGGCGATATCTGGATGATCGGTACTGGCGTGGTGATTGTGCTGCTGGTGCTCTGGTGGCAATGGCGCGATCTGCTGTCGATGACCATCAGCCCGGAGATGGCTCATGTCGACGGCGTTAACCTGCCCCGTGCACGCACCATTTTAATGCTGGTCACCGCCTTGACCATCGGGCTGGCCATGAAATTTGTCGGTGCGCTGATTATTACGTCGCTACTGATTATCCCAGCCGCAACCGCACGGCGTTTTGCCCGCACTCCTGAACAAATGGCCGGTTATGCGGTATTGATAGGGATAATTGCGGTCACCGGCGGGCTAACCTTCTCGGCATTCTACGATACGCCAGCTGGACCCTCGGTAGTGTTAAGCGCTGCGGTGCTGTTTGTACTGAGCCTGTCGAAAAAGCAGCAGGCTTGATCTCATTACGCCAGGGTCTCCCCTGGCGTAACTCCTGGATTGCTACTTCTCTTCTCGCTCGATACCAAAGTGCTTATAGGCATGATTGGTCGCCATTCGGCCACGCGGAGTACGCTGAATAAACCCTTGTTGGATCAGGAAGGGTTCGATCACGTCTTCTATCGTTTCACGCTCTTCACCGATTGCCGCCGCCAGGTTATCCAACCCCACCGGGCCACCGGTAAACTTGTCGATGATCGCCAGCAACAGCTTGCGGTCCATATAGTCGAAACCTTCCGCATCGACGTTCAGCATATCCAATGCCTGCATGGCCACTTCACCATTGATCACTCCGTTGGCACGGACTTCGGCAAAGTCGCGCACGCGGCGCAGCAGGCGGTTGGCAATACGCGGCGTACCGCGGGCGCGACGTGCCACTTCATGCGCCCCATCGGGAGACAGATCCAGCCCCAGGCAGTTGGCACTGCGGGAAACGATATGCTCCAGATCGGCCACCTGATAAAACTCCAGACGCTGCACGATGCCGAAGCGATCGCGTAATGGAGAGGTCAAGGAACCGGCCCGCGTGGTGGCTCCAACCAGGGTGAACGGTGGCAGGTCGAGCTTGATTGAGCGCGCCGCCGGACCTTCACCGATCATGATATCCAACTGATAGTCTTCCATCGCTGGATACAGGATCTCTTCCACTACCGGCGAAAGACGGTGGATTTCGTCGATAAACAGCACGTCATGGGGTTCCAGGTTGGTGAGCATAGCCGCCAGATCCCCCGCCTTTTCCAGCACCGGACCAGAAGTGGTACGCAGGTTAACGCCCATCTCATTAGCCACGATGTTGGCCAAGGTGGTTTTACCCAACCCAGGCGGCCCGAAGATCAACAGGTGGTCCAGTGCATCGCCGCGCTGTTTGGCAGCCTGAATAAAGATTTCCATCTGCTCACGCACGTGCGGCTGGCCAACGTACTCCGTCAGCAGCTTAGGGCGGATCGCACGATCCAGCACCTCTTCTTCATTGAACGGCTCGGCAGAGATCAGGCGGTCGGCTTCAATCATGGTCTACCCCTTTCCGGCCTACAGTGCGGCACGTAATGCTTCGCGGATTAATGCCTCGCAATCCGCACCCGGCTTGGCAACCTTGCTGACCATGCGGCTGGCTTCCTGCGGCTTATAGCCCAAGGCCACCAGTGCAGAGGCCGCTTCGGCTTCAATATCCATCTCCGCCGCTTTGGCCGCACTGGTCGGTAGAGGGATTTCGCTGCTGTTGTTGAACAGATCGCCGTTCAGGCCTTTGAAGCGGTCTTTCATTTCGACGACCAGACGCTCGGCGGTTTTCTTACCCACGCCTGGCAATTTGATCAACGTAGTGATCTCTTCACGTTCCACCGCGCTGACAAACTGCTGGGCAGACATGCCTGAAAGGATCGCTAGTGCCAGTTTTGGCCCCACGCCGTTCACTTTAATCAGCTCACGGAACAGCGCACGCTCTTGTTTATCATTGAACCCATACAGCAGCTGTGCATCTTCACGCACCACGAATTGGGTAAACACGATAGCCTCTTGCCCCAGTTCCGGCAGCTCGTAAAAGCAGGTCATCGGCATATGCACTTCATACCCGACGCCATTGGTTTCAAGTAACACCAGCGGTGGCTGCTTTTCCAGAATAATTCCTCTGAGACGACCTATCATTACCCCTCCTGAATGGATCCCTGTACGTGGCGCACTGCCACGCAGTATTAATACAGCTTATACCATAAAAAAGGCTGGATGAATATCCAGCCTCCGAACGATAACAAAATGGCCATGCCTCGGCGGGCCAGCATGCAGCCTCTACGTTACAGACCCCTAACGTAAACGCCCACGCGCCAGATTCAACCGCCCTTCACTCATACGCAGCACGTTCTGGCTGAGATGGCAGTGGGTAATGGCGATAGCCAACGCATCCGCGGCATCCGCCTGAGGATTGGCAGACAGCTTCAGCAGTGAGCGAACCATATGCTGCACCTGAGACTTTTCCGCCGCACCGGTACCGACCACCGTCTGTTTCACCTGGCGCGCCGCATACTCAAACACTTCCAGGTTTTGATTGACGGCGGCAACGATCGCCACGCCCCTCGCTTGCCCCAACTTCAGCGCCGAGTCCGGGTTCTTGGCCATAAAAACCTGTTCGATGGCGAAGAAGTCCGGTTGAAACTGGGTGATGATTTCGCTCACGCCAGCATAAATCAGCTTCAGGCGCGTTGGCATATCATCCACCACGGTACGAATACAACCGCTGGCAACATAGGTCAGTTGGCGGCCCTGCTGGCGGATCAGGCCATAGCCGGTGACGCGCGAGCCGGGATCGATACCCAGTATGATCGCCATTGCTACCACCACCCTGCATTGATTGTTGCCTGGCGTTGCCGGTTGGCAACGCCATCATTCACCTGCATTACAGCGTTGCAGCGATCTCGTCGGAGATCTCACCGTTATGGTAAACCTCCTGCACGTCGTCACAGTCTTCCAGCATGTCGATCAAGCGCAGTAACTTAGGCGCCGTTTCAGCATCCATGTCCGCTTTGGTGGACGGGATCATGGAAACCTCGGCCGAGTCTGCCTCAAAGCCTGCCGCGGTCAACGCGTCTTTCACTTCACCCAGATTTTCCCAGGCGGTGAAGACGTCAATGGCACCGTCGTCATAGGTCTGGATATCTTCAGCACCCGCTTCCAATGCGGCTTCCATCACCGTGTCTTCATCCAGACCCGGTGCATAGGTGATCACGCCTTTTTTGGTGAACAGATAGGCCACGGAACCGTCGGTACCCAGGTTGCCACCACACTTGGTGAAAGCATGGCGCACTTCTGCCACGGTACGGTTACGGTTGTCACTCAGGCATTCGATCATTACCGCAGTGCCGCCAGGGCCGTAACCTTCATAGATGATGGTTTCCATATTGGTATCATCATCGCCGCCTACGCCACGGGCGATAGCACGGTTCAGGGTATCGCGCGTCATGTTGTTGGACAGCGCTTTATCAATAGCCGCACGCAGACGCGGGTTCGAACCCGGATCGCCGCCGCCCAATTTGGCGGCAGTCACCAGCTCACGGATAATTTTAGTGAAAATCTTACCGCGTTTGGAATCTTGTGCAGCTTTGCGGTGTTTGGTGTTGGCCCATTTACTATGACCTGCCATAAAAAATATCTCCAAAAAGAACTACTGGACAGAATGGATCACAAACTCTTCAATCGCCTGCTGATTACTCCAAGACTTGGTCAGTTTGACCGCCTCGGACGCCTCAAGCCATTGGTAAGCATGATGTTCGGTCAAGACCGGATCGCGCTCATCAGGTAACGCCAGACAGAACCAGTGCTCTTTATTACGCGTGGTTCCCGGCGCATAGCGGTGTCGCAAATGGACAAAGAGTTCAAATTCCACACAGCGCTGGCAATCGAACAACGGCAGACCCTCTGCTGCGATATCGATGCCAATCTCTTCCATGACTTCGCGCTGTGCGGCATGCGGCGGCGATTCGGCGTCTTCAAGGCTGCCGGTGACCGACTGCCAGAACTCCGTATCGTCACGCCGCTGTAACATCAGCACCCGGCCACTGGATTTTGCATAAATCACCACCAGAATAGACTCGGGCCGCTTGTAATTCATCACTCGCTCTCTTGTTCGGCTGAGGCTTTCTTCACTACGCTGATCGCCAGTTCCTGCAACGAAGCCGGGTTGGCGAAGCTTGGTGCATCGGTCATCAGACAGGCTGCCGCGGTAGTTTTCGGGAAAGCGATAACATCACGGATGTTCTCGGTACCGGTTACCAACATCACCAGACGATCCAGACCGAAGGCCAAACCGGCGTGCGGAGGAGTACCGTACTTCAGCGCATCCAGCAGGAAGCCAAACTTCTCACGTTGTTCTTGTTCGTTGATGCCAAGAATACCGAAGACGGTTTGCTGCATTTCACTGCGGTGAATACGCACGGAACCACCACCCACTTCATAGCCGTTCAGCACCATATCGTAGGCATTGGCGATAGCTGAGGTAGGATCTTTTTGCAGCTCTTCCGGGCTCATATCGCGCGGGGCGGTAAACGGATGGTGCATCGCCGCCAGGCCGCCTTCGCCGTCCTCTTCGAACATTGGGAAATCGACCACCCACAGCGGTGCCCAGCTGTCGAGCTTGGTCAGGCCCAGATCGCGGCCGATTTTCAAGCGCAGCGCGCCCATGGCGTCGGTAACGATTTTAAAGCTGTCGGCACCGAAGAACAGAATGTCGCCGGTTTGCGCATTGGTGCGCGCCAGGATCGCTTCCAGCACTTCGGCACTGAGGAATTTGGCAATCGGGCTTTGCACGCCTTCCATACCCGCAGCACGATCGTTAACCTTCAGCCATGCCAAACCTTTGGCACCGTAGATATTCACGAAAGCGCCGTATTCGTCGATCTGCTTACGGGTCAGCTGCGCGCCACCCGGAACACAAATCGCGGCCACGCGGCCTTTGGCATCGTTCGCCGGGCCAGAAAACACTTTAAACTCAACGTCTTTAACCAGGTCGGCAACGTCCACCAGTTCCAGCGGGTTACGCAGGTCTGGCTTATCGGAACCGTAACGGCGCATCGCTTCGGCAAAGGTCATGATTGGGAATTTACCCAGATCGACGCCCTTCACGTCCAGCCACAGTTCATGCACCAGTTGCTCCATCACTTCACGCACCTGCTCAGCGCTCATGAAAGAGGTTTCCACGTCGATCTGGGTGAATTCCGGCTGGCGATCGGCGCGCAGGTCTTCGTCACGGAAACACTTGACGATCTGGTAGTAACGGTCGAAGCCAGACATCATCAGCAGCTGTTTGAACAACTGTGGGGACTGTGGCAACGCGTAGAATTTACCTTTATGTACGCGGCTTGGTACCAGATAGTCACGGGCACCTTCCGGCGTGGCTTTGGTCAGCATTGGGGTTTCGATATCCAGGAAACCGTGGCTGTCCATAAAGCGGCGCACAAAGCTGGTGATCTTGGCACGGGTTTTCAGGCGGTCGGCCATTTCCGGGCGACGCAGATCCAGGTAGCGATATTTCAGACGCGCTTCTTCGCTGTTGGTCTGATTCGAGTCTAACGGCAGCGGTTCAGAGCGGTTGATGATCTCAAGCTGATGAGCGAACACCTCAACTTCGCCAGTCGCCATATCCTTGTTGACCTGGCTTTCCGGGCGCGCACGCACGGTACCGACGATCTGGATGCAGAACTCGTTACGCAGTTCGAAGGCTTTGTCGAAGGCCACTTTCTGATCCGGATCGAAGAACACCTGCACGATGCCTTCGCGGTCACGCATATCAATAAAGATCAGGCCACCCAGATCGCGGCGGCGGTTGACCCAACCACACAAAGTGACTTCCTGGCCGACGTGGGCCAGATTCAACTGCCCGCAATATTCAGTACGCATACGCTATCCTTTTGACTTAAGCCGATTCGGCCGGAGGTTGGCAGCAGTTGCTGTTTCCGCACGGCTATTATCTGACGAATTGTTATTTATCACCCGGTTTGAAGTCTGTTGCATACCAGCCGGTGCCCTTTAACTGGAAACCGCTGGCAGAGATCAACTTGGTCAGTGCGGGCTGCCCACACGCCGGACATTGAGTCAACGGCGCGTCGGAAAATTTTTGTAGTTTCTCTAATCGATGTTGGCATGAGCCACATGCATATTCATAAATCGGCATAGATCGCTGGATTAAAGATTGGTGAAAAAAGGCGGTCATTATAAAGGAAATTCATGCGCCAGATAAGAGCGAACACGGCATTGTTGCAATGCTAAATCGCACCTAGCGGTAGCAAACAACACATCGGTTAACAAATTTCCCATTAACTGGCAGCAGTTTTATCACGTAGCCTATGTCTCCGTCGTCTTTCAAAAGCCGGTAGCACAACCTTAAATCCACTTTAACCCAGAGACGCTCCCAATGTTGAAACTTGATGCCCAAACCACCGCCCTGGTCCTGATCGATCTGCAAAACGGCATTCTACCTTACGCCGCTGGTCCGCACAGTGCCAGCCAAGTCGTCACCCATGCGGCCCATCTGGCAGGGCGTTTCCGCGCGCTGAATGCCCCCGTGTTTCTGGTGCGCGTCGGCTGGTCTGATTCCTTTGCCGAAGCGCTCAAGCAACCGGTAGATAAGCCTTCACCGTCTCCGGTCGGCGGGCTGCCAGCCTCCTGGTGGGAATTCCCCGAAGCGCTGGCGGTACAAGACAGCGATGTGCTGATCACCAAGCGTCAATGGGGAGCATTCTATGGCACCGACCTGGACCTGCAACTGCGCCGTCGGGGTATCAAATCGGTGGTATTGGGCGGTATCGCCACCAATATTGGCGTGGAGTCTACCGCGCGCGCGGCCTGGGAACATGGCTACGAGTTGGTGATCGCCGAAGACATGTGCAGCACCTACAGCGCCGAGATGCACCAATTCGCCTTCGATAATATCTTCCCGCGTATTGCCCGTGTGCGTAGCACCAGTGAGATCCTTGCTGCGCTGTAAAAGCTCATCTAGCTGTTGATAAAGAGTAACAGGTGGAAGTCATGCAGGACGCCGACACGCCGTAAATCCGTCCATGGAGGCTCGTATCGCGCATCCCTGCGCTCAACGGTCGGCTAACCTGCATTGACCTCCACCCGCCTCAAGCTCAGGTGTTGCGGTGGTGAACGCAGTTTTAGGCACTTGAAAGCAAGGCAGGATGACGCTACCGTTGTTGCCAAAATGTAAAACAGGGAAGATGAGCGTTTGATGTATATCGGACTACCGCAATGGCAACATCCAGCCTGGAACCGTATCGGCCTGCGCGATCTGGCAGACTACAGCCGCTACTTCAACTGCGTGGAAGGTAACACCACCTTCTATGCCCTGCCAAAGGCGGAAATTGTGCATCGCTGGCGCGATATGACCGGCGATGATTTCCGTTTTTGCTTTAAATTCCCGTCAGCGATCAGCCATAAAGCAGCACTGCGTGGCTGTGAGGCCGATATCAAGGCATTTTATGACTGCCTGCGCCCCCTCGAAGGGCGTATCGGACAACTGTGGCTGCAGTTGCCCGCCGCCTTTGCACCCGAGCATCTGGGTGTTCTGTGGGCATTTCTTGATGCCTTACCGCCGGAGTTCACCTACGGAGTCGAGGTCCGTCATCTGGAATTTTTCGCCAAGGGTGACGCAGAGCGCCAACTGAATCAGGGTTTGCACCAACGCGGCATTAACCGGACCATCCTCGATAGCCGCCCGCTGCACCATGCCAAACCGCACAGCCCAGCGATCCGCGATGCGCAGCAGAAAAAGCCCAAGCTGCCGGTACATGCAGTGATAACGGCTGACAACCCGTTGATCCGCTTTATCGGCGGTGACGTGCTGGCGGACAATCAGCGCTGGTTTGATTCATGGCAACAGAGGCTGCCTGACTGGGCGCAACAACATCAGCCTTATCTGTTTATTCACACGCCAGATAACAGCGATTCTCCTCAGCAGGCACAGAAAATCTGGCAAGGGCTACACGGCATAATTCCGAATTTAGCGATGCCTCCGGACTGGCCTGAGCAAGAAGCCTTGTTTTAACCTATTAATCTGATGGGTCCTATCGGATATTTCCTCGCGACAGCCGCGAGGATGGCAGTTATGATGCTCGTTGCCAGATTTGGTTACGAATGGAGTTAAGAATGGTAAGCGCGCTCTATGTGGTGCTTGGCGCATTGTTGTTGATCAAACTCTCTTTTGACGTGGTCAGGTTGAGAATGCAGTACCGGGTTGCCTACGGTGACGGTGGGTTCTACGAGCTGCAAACCGCGATCCGCGTACACGGTAACGCCGTGGAGTACATCCCGATCGCCGCCATCCTGTTGGTGATCATGGAGATGAACGGTGCTGAAGTCTGGATGGTGCATCTGTGTGGTTTGCTGCTGATGGCAGGCCGGCTGGTTCACTACTACGGTTTACGTAACCGTGAAGTCCGCTGGCGCCGTTCGGGTATGGCGGCTACCTATCTTTCATTGATACTGATGGTGATAGCCAATATCGTTTATCTGCCGTGGGACATTATCTTTAGTTTACACTGATATCCCCTCTGTTCAGGCGGCCACGCCGCCTGCTTCTGCCTGCGCCGCTTTTCTGTTAGTATACGCCCCTTCGAATTCTGACCTGATTTGCCGCTATGCCAAACCGCGATACTCTTTTTTCCGCCCCGATCGCCAAACTGGGCGACTGGACCTTCGACGAGCGCGTTGCTGAAGTCTTCCCAGACATGATCCAGCGTTCCGTTCCGGGCTACTCCAATATCATTTCGATGATTGGCATGCTGGCCGAACGTTTTGTCCAGCCGCACAGCCGGGTGTATGACCTGGGGTGCTCGCTCGGCGCGGCCACGCTATCGATGCGCAGGAACATCAGCGTCGAAGGTTGTCAGATTATTGCGGTCGATAATTCCCCCGCGATGGTAGAGCGCTGCCGCCGCCATCTTGATGCTTTTCGCGCCGATACGCCCGTCGACGTCATTGAGGCGGACATTTTAGACATTACCATCGAAAATGCCTCGATGGTGGTGCTGAACTTCACCCTACAGTTTCTTGAACCGGCTGACCGGCTGCGCCTGCTCGAACAGGTTTATCGCGGGCTACGTCCGGGCGGTGCCTTGGTGCTGTCAGAGAAATTCAGCTTTGAGGATGCAGACGTCGGTGAACTGTTGTTCAACATGCACCATGATTTCAAACGCGCCAACGGCTACAGCGAATTGGAAATCAGCCAAAAGCGTAGCATGCTGGAAAACGTGATGCTGACCGACTCGGTCGAAGCGCATAAAGCGCGCCTTCGGCAAGCCGGTTTTGAACATGCAGAAGTCTGGTTCCAATGCTTCAACTTCGGCTCATTGATCGCCCTGAAATCAGGAGAAACCGCATGATCGAGTTTGGAGACTTCTACCAGCGCATCGCCAAAAGCCCGCTGAGCCACTGGCTGGATACGCTGCCGGCCCAAATCACCGCCTGGCAGCGCGAATCGCTGCATGGCAAGTTCAAGCAGTGGTTCAATTCGGTAGAGCACCTGCCTTCCCTGACGCCGACCCAGTTGGATTTATTGCATGGCGTACGTGCCGAGATGGAACAACCGCTGTCACCTGGCCAGCTCGAAGGCATTGAGAAAATGCTGCGTACGCTGATGCCGTGGCGTAAAGGGCCGTTCTCGCTTTACGGCATTGATATCGATACCGAATGGCATTCCGACTGGAAGTGGGATCGCGTGCTGCCGCATATTTCCCCGCTGGCTGGCCGTACCATCCTGGATGTGGGTTGCGGCAGCGGTTACCATCTGTGGCGCATGGTCGGTGCTGGAGCACATCTGGCGGTCGGTATCGATCCAATGCAGCTGTTCCTGTGCCAGTTCGAAGCGGTGCGAAAACTGCTGGGTGGCGATCAACGCGCCCATGTGTTGCCGCTGGGTATCGAACAACTGCCCGAGCTGGCCGCTTTCGACACCGTTTTCTCGATGGGCGTGCTCTATCACCGCCGTTCCCCGCTGGATCACCTGTATCAGTTGAAGAACCAGCTGGTTTCCGAGGGCGAGCTAGTGTTGGAAACGCTGGTCGTGCCAGGCGATCGCCATCAGGTATTGGTGCCGGGCGACCGCTACGCGCAGATGCGTAACGTCTACTTTATTCCGTCTGCCGAAGCGCTGAAGTGCTGGCTGGAAAAATGCGGATTTGTCGAGGTCAGCATTGCCGATATCTGCCCAACCAGCACCGAAGAGCAGCGCCGCACCGACTGGATGACCAGCGAGTCACTGGCCGAGTTCCTCGATCCCCAGGATCCAACCAAAACGATTGAAGGTTACCCGGCACCGATCCGCGCCGTGCTGATCGCCAAAAAACCGTAAGCCTTAACCAACTCACTATGTAAGGGCGTAGCAATGTTACGCCCTTTTAGTTGCCACCGTTATTTTCTCAAAGCCTGTAGCAGATCCTTTTCAAACACCCCGCTGGATGAACATTCGAAGGGCTTGACCTTATCGTTACCATCCGCAGCCACCAGCCCCGCAACGCCATTGACTTGCACCATCACGTTAGTCCCTTCTCCGGCGCTAAAAATCTGCACCAGGATCCGGTAGGTAACATTCAGATTAGATGGCCCTGGCTGGTCTGAACAAGT
The DNA here is from genome assembly GCF_019968705.1 of Serratia sp. JSRIV004. Lineage (NCBI taxonomy): Bacteria > Pseudomonadati > Pseudomonadota > Gammaproteobacteria > Enterobacterales > Yersiniaceae > Serratia > Serratia sp. JSRIV004. Next base: position 3,412,864 of record NZ_CP074140.1, read on the forward strand.
CAGATACAGGCTGGCCAGTTCAGCGTCATTGCCCGTCGTGCCAACGATCCCCAGATGCGGGTCGACAACCTTGGCCTCTAGCCCTTTCTGCGCAAAAATTTCCTCAGTACGGGTTAACAGCTCATCCGGATTACGGTTGCCTATCAAGGTGGGCTTCGCACCAGCAGTCGACTCACCAGCGGCAGTTTCAGCCGCACTGCCGGGCTGGTTACCGGTTTTAGTTGGCCCATACACCGAGACACAACCACTCAATGCCAATGCCAGCAAAATAATAAAATGTCTCATCACTCACCTGTAATACAGCGTTGCGCAGGCCGTTAACGACATAACAAGGCCGACAATCAGTAAATAACGCATCTCCCCCTCCTCCGTTAACGATAATAGGCCGCAACACAGCCCGATAATGAACAACAAACCAGCATTAACCACACAACATAAACTCTCATGTATCCTCCTGACCAAAAGCGGTTGAACTTGTTTAGTAACAGCACCATCAAACGGTATCGTCTACACATCAACGTGTCGCCTCCTGTCATGTGTGTCAGCGCTGGCAATACAATCGTGGGGAAATCCTATCGAGGCTCAGCGTTGAAGACTGAACGCTTTTAGTAGACTGGAAAAACTCAACAAATTCATAAGGGTGATTAATGCGAGGTGTTGACAGACTGTTGATGGCATTGCTGACCATAATGACCGGCATAGGGATTGCCGCCATATTCAATATCGGCGGCACCGTGCAAATACTTTCGGCCATTTGTCACTGGGTGGAGAGTCTGCGATAAGCGACAACAGCCGGTTACATTTTATCAACATTTAAACTTAAGGCAGTGGCTCATCGTTAACTAGAGTTAAAGTGTTGGTATCGCGCCAACACCAGAGAAGTATGAACCTGTTTGCCCTGAGCACCTCTACCCTGTTCAGGGCTTTTTTTGCGCACAAATGCAAAAAGCCCCGAATATTCGGGGCTTCAAACCAGGCTCACAACGTTGGACCATTGCTAAACGCTCTCAGCATACGGCTCCCTACGATCTCATTCGACAGGAGTCAGCATGGCCAACGCGTTCTTCATCGCCTCTACCGTTTCCCCGTCCACGCAGTAGTGGCTGAATTCGTCAAACTCATTGTCGGCACACATGGTGACACCCGCCTTGCGGTAACGCATGGTGGAAGGCACCGTATGCCCAGCCGAGCTATGCAACTCCTGAATACCGATATCCACAAACTTATGCATATTGCTCAAACGGACACCTGCACCGGCCATGATCACCGGGCCGTTGCTGGCATGCACCAAGTCGCGTAACAGCGGTAAGCCCAACTCGGCATTCTGCTGCTGCCCAGAGGTCAGAATGCGCGCCACGCCGAGCTGCGTCAGTTGTTCCAGCGCCACCATCGGGTTTTGACACATATCGAACGCGCGATGGAAGGTCACCGCCATATTACCGCTTAATTTCATCACCTCGCGCATCCGCGCAAGATCGATATGCCCTTCATCGTCCAACATGCCGATGACCACACCGGCAAAACCCATCTCGCGGATTTGCGCCACGTCGTTCTTCATAATCTCGAAATCGACGGCGCTGTAGCAGAAATCGCCCCCGCGCGGCCGCACTATTGGATGAACGGGTATCGTTACCCGCTCCCGAGCCAGCCGCAACGATCCAAAGCTCGGCGTCAACCCGCCCTCACTCTGACTGGCACACAATTCTATGCGGTCAGCGCCCGCATGCTCTGCTGTCATGGCACAGTCGACGCTATAGCAACAAACTTCCAGCTTCATTATTGTTACCCCCAGATAACGGTCAAAAATGCTACAGCAAACGTTTACCCGCCGCCCTACAGGCCACAGGATGACAATCTGATAAAAGTCTTAATGGCACAAAGTGCTAACTATGGCACTCAATTTTGATTAATGGATCGATCGCAGTCACAGTGGCGGCGTTAAGTCGGATAAATAACGCGAACGCATCATTTTTCTCCCTGACACCCCATTCGAAATCGGCAACAAACGACACGCTACGGTTTCACCCGTTCACTGGCCACGATGTCACGAATATGATGCGGATGGAATTTGATGGTGACATTGCCATCGCTGATCGCCAAGGTCGGATTGGCCAGGCGTTCGCCCTCACCTTTAGGTGAGCTCTGCTTGAGTTTGATGCCAGGTAGCAGCAAGGCTTCGTCAGGCAGATGTTCCAGGGCGCGGGCATACAGGGTAGCGGGATCGCCGCTTAGCACCAGCTCTACATGTTCCCATCCTTCATGCGGATAGCGCTTCTCACCGGGGTATGGCAGCTCGATACAGTCAATCTGCCAAGGGCCAACCTTCAACGGCTCATGGAGATCAAACAGGCAAATCGGCCTGCCGTTAATCATCGTTTCCGAAAGTAGCGATCCGCATTGCAGTAACCCTTGCCGCCAACGATCGGCGGTGCTGTTCTGATGGCAACGCAGCGAGATATGGTCTGCGCTGAATGTTGCCAGCTCAAGATGGAGCCGTTGTGCAAACTGCTCCAGAGCCAGTTCAAAGCGAGGTAAATCCAGCGTCAGGTCGTTAAGTTCGGCGATCGATGACAAGGTAGTCATAAGTTTCTCAGGTTCTCCAGGATCTTTGGCAGGCCAATAATCTACACGTCGAATCGCCTGGAGGCTATGGATCAGAGAATAAAAACCTAGAGGATAAAGATAATGTTGCATTTGGTGCGCAACGACCTATTTAAGACCGAACTATCCTTCATGAGGAAAGAAACAATCAAGAATCTTCTTATATCGCACTCCATTAATTCGCATCAAAACCATTAAGAATGACTAATGTTTAATCGTTTTAGTTTCCACAAGGCCAATCGCTGACAATGAAACTGACACCTCAGCCAGAGTAAAATTTAACACTATGTTTTTATTCAAAAAAAATAATAATGATGCGAGAAATCCTAAACAGAGGCATTACAATTGATTAGGTGGCGTTAATAAGTTAGGTTAGGAGAGCATTTGATTTTGGATAAATAAACATGACCCTGTTAGGTATATCCCTTGTTTTAATAGCCATTGCTGGCTACGCGATTTATCGCCATTTCAAAACTCGCCAGAATAGTGTGTTACGTTCTGGCCGAAGCAATAAAAAGCGTTAAAGCGTCCATTAATCCGCTCCCATCAAACCAATGACAGCGGACGATTTGATTCACCTACTTACCTTTTTGGTCTTCACTTTTCCCTATCTTTCACCATGCCAGCCCGCGTCAACTACTGACGCGGTGCCGTCAATCGGGTACAATTGCAGGCTGTTTTGTGGTTGAGCGTCGCCTGCGATACGTGGCGTCGTCCCTGCTGGATTGCAAGTTGTGCGTCAAGGCGTTTTGCAAACCAATAGAGTAAAACCACCTTTTGATCCGGAGGGCGTACTGCACGGCCCTCGTTTGTCATTTAAGGTAACCCGGTGAATATTCAGGCTCTTCTATCAGATAAAGTCAGCCAGGCGCTGATTGCCGCAGGTGCGCCTGCCGATTGCGAAGCTCAGGTTCGTCAGTCCGCGAAAGCACAGTTTGGTGACTACCAAGCCAACGGCGTGATGTCCGTTGCCAAAACTCTTGGTATGCCGCCACGACAACTGGCAGAGAAAGTAGTCCAACTGCTTGACCTGGGTGACATCAGCAGCAAAGTGGAAATCGCCGGCCCAGGCTTTATCAATATCTTCCTGAACAGCGAATGGGTTGCCCGCCAGGCCGATGCCACCCTGGGCGCAGAGAAGCTGGGCATTGCCCCCGTTAAGCCGCAAACCATCGTGATCGACTATTCTGCGCCCAACGTGGCGAAAGAAATGCATGTGGGTCACCTGCGCTCCACCATTATTGGCGATGCCGCTGCCCGTACTCAGGAATTCCTGGGCCATAAAGTGATACGCGCCAACCATGTGGGCGACTGGGGTACCCAGTTCGGCATGCTGATCGCCTACCTGGAAAAGATGCAAAACGAGCATGCCAGCGATATGGGGCTGTCGGATCTGGAGCAATTTTACCGCGAAGCCAAGAAAAACTACGACGAAGACGAAGATTTCGCTCTGCGCGCCCGTGGTTACGTGGTCAAACTGCAAGGCGGCGACCAATACTGTCTGAAGATGTGGCGCAAGCTGGTGGATATCACCATGGCGCAGAACCAACTGACCTATAACCGTCTGAATGTCACCCTGACCGAAGATGACGTGATGGGCGAAAGCCTGTACAACGCCATGCTGCCGGGCATCGTTGCCGATCTCAAGGCGAAGGGGTTGGCGGTAGAAAGCGAAGGCGCTACCGTGGTGTTCCTGGACGAGTATAAAAATAAAGACGGCGATCCGATGGGTGTCATCATCCAGAAGAAAGATGGCGGTTACCTGTATACCACTACCGATATCGCCTGCGCCAAATACCGTTTCGAGACCCTGGGTGCCGATCGTGTTCTCTATTACATCGACTCGCGCCAGCATCAGCATCTGATGCAAGCCTGGACTATCGTGCGCAAAGCAGGTTACGTGCCAGACTCCGTCTCGCTGGAACACCACATGTTCGGCATGATGCTGGGTAAAGACGGCAAACCGTTCAAAACCCGTTCAGGCGGCACCATCAAACTTTCCGATTTGCTGGATGAAGCCGTTGAACGCGCCAGCAAACTGATTGCCGAGAAGAACCCGGACATGCCTGCCGATGAAATGCAGAACGTGGCTAATGCGGTCGGCATCGGTGCGGTGAAATATGCCGATCTGTCGAAAAGCCGCACCACGGACTACATCTTCGATTGGGATAACATGCTGACCTTCGAGGGCAACACTGCGCCGTATATGCAGTATGCCTATACCCGCGTTGCCTCGGTGTTCAAGCGTGCTGGCGTGGATGAAAGCAACCTGACGCTACCGTTGGTGATGACCGAAGAGCGTGAAGTCGCGCTGGCAACTCGCCTGCTACAGTTCGAAGAAACCCTTACCGTGGTCGCCCGTGAAGGTACACCGCACGTGATGTGTACCTATCTGTACGATCTGGCGGGGCTGTTCTCTGGCTTCTACGAGCATTGCCAGATCCTCAACGCCGAAAGCGAAGAGGCACGTCAGAGCCGCCTGAAGCTGGCCCTGCTGACCGCCAAGACGTTGAAAACCGGCCTGGATACGCTCGGGATCGAAACCGTCGAACGTATGTAATCCATTCGATAGCCGTAAAAAAGGTCGCGTTAGCGACCTTTTTTATCTGATGATTAGCGGTGGGGTATCAGTCTACCCGCCGAGCGAAGTCTCGAGGACGGAACCCGAGGATCCCCAACACCGCGAAGTAGGCAACAATCCCCGCAGCCACCACGACCGACAGACGCAGTAAGCGAGCCAGCATATTGCCCTGATCCCATTCCGGCATCAGCCACATCACGCCAAGCAGTACCGCAGCCATCACCAGCACGGCGACCACCAGCTTGAACAGGAACATCGCCCAGCCGGGCTGCGGTTGGAAAATATCCTGCTTGCGCAGTTGCCAATACAGCAGCGAAGCATTCAGACAGGCCCCCAGACCAATCGACAGCGAAAGCCCAGCATGCTTCAGTGGGCCAATAAATATCAGGTTCATCACCTGGGTCAGGATCAGCGTAATGATGGCAATCTTCACCGGGGTTTTGATGTCCTGGCGCGAGTAGAAACCCGGTGCCAGCACTTTCACCACGATCAGGCCCATCAAGCCAACCGAGTAGGCCACCAGCGCACGCTGGGTCATCGCCGCATCAAAGGCGGAGAACTTGCCGTACTGGAACAACGAGACGGTAAGCGGCTTGGCCAGGATGCCCAACGCGATGGCACTCGGTAAAGCCAGCACAAAGCACAGACGCAGGCCCCAGTCCATCAGGCGGTTATATTGTTCATGATTACCGCTGGAAAAACTCTTCGCCAAGGACGGCAGCAGGATGGTGCCCAATGCTACGCCCAGCACCCCGGACGGGAACTCCATCAGGCGGTCGGCATAATACATCCACGACACCGAGCCGGAGACCAGGAAAGAGGCAAAGATAGTGTTGATGATCAGCGAAATCTGGCTGACCGAAACCCCCAGGATTGCGGGCCCCATCTGACGCATCACGCGCCATACGCCCGCGTCATTTAGCTTCAGGCGTGGCAATACCAGCATGCCAATTTTCTTGAGGTGCGGTAATTGATACCCCAGTTGCAGCACGCCCCCCACTACCACCGCCCAGGCCAAAGCCAGCACCGGTGGATTGAAGTACGGCGCGGCAAACAACGCAAAGCCGATCATACTGACGTTCAACAACGTTGGCGCAAAGGCCGGAATGGAGAAACGGTTCCAGGTATTGAGGATCGCCCCCACCAGCGAGGCCAGCGAAATCAACAGGATATAAGGGAAGGTGATACGCAACAGCGACGAGGTCAGGGCAAACTTATCCGGCGTATCGGTAAACCCCGGAGCCGTAATAAAGATCACCCAGGGCGCGGCCAGCATGCCAAGCACGGTCACTACCGCCAGCACCAGCGTCAACAGGCCGGAAACGTAGGCAACAAAGGTGCGCGTTGCCTCTTCACCCTGCTGGCTTTTGTATTCCGCCAGGATCGGCACAAACGCCTGGGAGAAAGCCCCTTCCGCAAAGATGCGGCGTAAAAGGTTTGGCAGCTTGAACGCCACAAAGAAAGCATCCGTAGCCATCCCTGCCCCAAAAACGCGTGCCACGATGGCATCACGCGCAAAGCCCAGCACCCGTGAAAACATGGTCATCGAGCTAACGGCTGCCAGTGATTTAAGTAGATTCATGTGGTTTTTCTGATGAGTACGACGGGTAAATATCAACGCCTGCGTCGGCAGGCGTCAGTTGAGTGGCGTTAGTCTACGGCTCCACGCCATTAATAGCTACCGCCATATGTTACATGGGGTTAACTGGCATCACGCAGCATTTTCTCGATCAATCGCTGGGCGTAAATGGCCTGTTCTCCGGCAGTTTCCGGAGCGGTCTGGTTGCTGATGGACTGAATAAAATGGTGAACTGCACCGGCAAAACCTCGTTGTTCCAGCGTGGTTTGCCAGCCTGGGGCTGGTTTCTCGAGCACGCCTTGCGGGTCTTCCCGCAGCCATTGTCGCATATCGTTCAGTTGATAGACCGCACCGTTGGTGACTGCCTGCACGCTCTCCCGTTGGCTGCCAGCACGCCGGTGCATACTGGTCGTAACGATGGTGTCACCGCAGGCAAAGTGGTGTTCCGCGTAAAGCATCTCGCCCGCTTCGTTTGCGCGCAACTGGCCACTCTGCAAGCTGGCGCTACCGCCGCCTAACCACAGCGCGGTATCCACCACGTGCAGATAATCATCCAGCAGGGTGAATCGCAGGTCATTTGGCCCGACGCTATCGGCGCGGTGTTTGTCCATGCGGATCGAGGCCGGTAGCTGCATTTGCTGTTTCAACTGGCGATACAGCGGCGCAAAACGGCGGTTGAAACCCACCATCAACGCTACGCCCTGCTTTGCGGCCAGTTCGATCAGCTGTTCGCCCTGCTCCAACGTTTCCGCCAGTGGTTTATCCACATAGACGTGTACGCCCTGCGCTAACAGTTCACCCACTACCTGAAAATGGCTGGCAGTGCTGCTGTGTACGAACACCGCATCACACTGTTGCGCCAGGCTATCAAGGCGAGAGAAATAGGGCATACGATAGCTGTCGCATACCGGCTGGGCTTTTTGCTGATTCGGTGAAAAGCCGCCAACAAGCTGCCAGTCCACCGCTTGAGAAAGAATGGGCAAGTAAGCCTTTTGCGCGATACCGCCTAAACCCACTACTCCGATACGTAGTTTACTCATGTGAACCCCGCGCCAGTAGCTGCTGCACCTGCTGTTTCAATTCGGCAACTTCGGCCTCCAAACGCACCACCCGTTCAGTCAATTCACCAGCATTAGCCTCCTCAGCTTCAGCCGGAGCCGCATCGATCTGGCCGCTGAACAGGTGCATAAACCGGCTCTCACGCTTGCCTGGCTCACGCGGCAAACGCACCACGAACGGCCCATCCTCACGGGTCGTCAACTGTTGCAACACTTCTTCCACTTCGCTGACGTCGTTGAATTCATGCATCCGGTTGGTGCGGGTGCGCAGTTCACCCGGCGTCTGCGCGCCGCGTAATAACAGGGTCGCAATCACCGCCACTTCGGCCGGTGACAGTTTCAGTTGGCCGAACTCGGAGTTGCAAAAACGCTGCTCATACTTCACTACCCGATTACCAAAACCACTTAAGGTACGCAGGAAGTGCCTTCTTAACAGTAAATCAAGCTGCTGCTGGACTTCGCTTTCCGACAGGTCCATCACCGGCTCGCGGTTGGTTTTTTGATTGCAGGCCAGCGTTATGGCATTGAGGGAAAGCGGATATTGGTCAGGGGTGGTCACCTGCTTTTCCATCATGCAGCCAATCACTCGGGCTTCTTTGGCATTTAATTCATATTTCATTGGTACGGCCTCAGCGTGGTGGTTGCCACTCTTTATTGGTCAATGCGGTGAGTACATGATCCTGCCACTGTCCGTCGATCAGCAGGTAATCCTTGGCATAGCCTTCGCGTTCAAAACCGAGCCGGGTCAGCAACGCTCCGCTGCGTTGGTTATGCGGCATATAGTTGGCCATGATGCGATGCATCCGCTGTTGGCGCTGCATATAACGGATGGCCGTTTGCAACGCTTCGTACATCAGCCCCTGCCCCTGCCACTTCTCACCCAGGGAGTACCCCAGGAAGCAGGCATGGAACGATCCACGCAGCACATTGCTGAAGTTGGCGACGCCGCACACATGGAGTTCTTCCGGATCGAGCAGGATAAAATAATAGGCACTGCCCTGCTTTTGCATTTCCGTGATCATACCCAGGCGAGCTTGCCAGCCGGAAGGGTAACAGTGGCTATCATCGCGCACCGGCTCCCAGGGCTTCAGGAACGCCCGGTTTTCGGCATAGTATTCGGCCAGGCGATAGGCATCACGTTCGTGAACTAAACGGACAACCAGCCGGTCGGTGGTAAGGCGTATTTTCGGTGATGCAGAGCGATAGCCAAACATCATTTCCCCCGCGGTCTGAACGGTTCGATAAGAAGTATTGATTGGGTCAACGTCTACGGGCCCAGGCGTTATCTCGCATGACTCATGGCAGACTATCGGCGTAAAACCGCGTATTCCCCCGGTAATATAACCGTAGCCCGCCCGGCAGGTAAGCCCCTGAGCGCTCAGTAAATCGCCAGTTAGCTGTTTTGCCCAGTTTTAAGTGTAGTTTTGCCACTCAGGTAACGTATTGACGATTAAAAAATATTATCTATCTCCCCCCTATCAGCCATCATGTATTGGGTAGAGAATAACCGGGTAGTCTTTCTCTCCTTTTAACTGCTCGTGGTGAAGCATGTCTCTGGTATCGCAAGCTCGGAGCTTGGGTAAGTATTTTTTATTGTTCGATAACCTGTTGGTGGTTTTAGGCTTTTTCGTCGTCTTCCCACTTATTTCTATTCGCTTTGTCGATCAACTTGGCTGGGTGGCCGTGGTCGTGGGGCTGGCTCTGGGATTACGCCAGCTCATTCAGCAGGGATTGGGGATCTTTGGCGGGGCAATTGCCGATCGTTTTGGCGCCAAACCGATGATCGTCACCGGTATGCTGCTGCGCGCTGCGGGCTTTGCCACCATGGCGATGGCCGATCAACCCTGGATACTGTGGTTTTCCTGCGCGCTGTCCGCTATTGGCGGCACCCTGTTCGATCCGCCCCGTACCGCGCTGGTGATCAAGCTGACCCGCCCACATGAGCGCAGCCGTTTCTATTCGCTGCTGATGATGCAAGACAGCGCCGGTGCCGTGATCGGTGCGTTAATCGGCAGTTGGCTGCTGCAGTACGATTTTCATTTCGTCTGCTGGGTGGGCGCGGGTATTTTCGTACTGGCCGCCGGTTGGAATGCCTGGCTGTTACCCAACTACCGGATCTCTACCATACGCGCACCGATGAAAGATGGCATGATGCGCGTGCTGCGCGATCGCCGCTTCCTGACCTATGTGTTGACGTTGACCGGCTATTACATGTTATCGGTACAGGTAATGTTGATGCTGCCAATCGTGGTCAACGAAATCGCCGGTTCGCCGGCGGCGGTCAAATGGATGTACGCCATAGAAGCTGCGCTATCGCTTTCATTGCTATACCCGCTGGCACGTTGGAGCGAAAAACACTTCCGGTTGGAACAACGCCTGATGGCCGGCTTGCTGCTGATGACCCTCAGCCTATTGCCTGTCGGCTTTGCCACCAGCCTGCAAGCGGTGTTTACTCTGATCTGCTGCTTCTATCTGGGATCGATCATCGCTGAACCGGCGCGTGAGACCTTGAGCGCCTCGCTGGCCGACTCACGGGCACGCGGCAGCTACATGGGCTTTAGCCGCCTGGGGTTGGCACTCGGCGGCGCATTGGGTTATACCGGCGGTGGCTGGATGTATGACACCGGCAATGCGATGGGCATGCCGGAGTTGCCCTGGTTCCTGCTGGGGCTGGTGGGCTTTATCACGCTGTTTGCCTTGTACTGGCAATTTAATCCGCGTACTGCGGCCCCCGCAATCCTCCGTGGTGGCTGATTTTTGCCCGGGCGCATCCCTTGCGCCCAGTCTCTGGCGACCTAATCTGCCAAAGTTGCTATCCTGATAGTACAAAAAACGGCGCAGAAAGGCTTATGATGGAGCATCATCCCACAACAACCTGCGCAGCGGCCCAGACTGGCTGCTAAACCCGACAACAGGAGCAAGCATGAAACTGTTTATTTACGATCACTGCCCGTTCTGCGTAAAGGCCCGCATGATATTCGGCCTCAAGGATTTGCCGGTGCGTTTGGTGACCCTGCTAAGCGATGACGAAATCACCCCCACCAGCATGATCGGCAAGAAAATGGCGCCTATCCTGCAAAAAGACGACGGTAGCTATCTACCCGAAAGCATGGATATCGTGCATTACGTCGATAACCTGGACGGAAAACCGCTACTGACGGGGAAAACCAATCCGGCCATCGCCGCGTGGTTGCAACACACTGCCACCTACGTCAACAAACTGCTGTTACCGCGCTTTGCCAATGCCGATTTCGAAGAGTTCGCCACTGACAACGCACGCCGCTATTTCAGCGACAAAAAACAGGCTGCCAGCGGTGATTTTGCCGTGTTACTGGCCGACAGTGCCGACCTGATCGCCCAATTGGAAGAGGATCTGGCCACGCTCTCCCCGCTGATCCAGTCTTCGGAAGCGGTCAACGGCACTCTCAGTGAAGATGATATCCATCTGTTCCCGCTGTTACGCTCACTGTCGATCGTGGCCGGTGTCGCCCTGCCGGACAACGTGGAGGCTTACCGCAACCACATGGCGCAGCGCGTTGATATTCAGTTGCTGTTCGATATGGAGCAATGATCCGCAACGGCGATAAGGGAGCCACGCGCAGATGCTAAAAATGTTTTTTGTCACCGCTCGTGACCGCGCCAGGCTGCAAGAAATCTCATCCGTACTGATCCGTTACGGTTTGCAGGACGTGATCAGGCTGCTCGGGTTAGGCAAGATGCTTGGCGGCCTGAGCAGCGGCGGCGTGGAGGTTGATAATCAGACATTGCCAGAACGTCTGCGCGCGGCCCTGGAAGCTCTGGGGCCAACCTTCGTTAAATTCGGCCAGATCCTGGCCACCCGTACCGACCTGCTGGAACAGCGCTGGACCGACGAGCTGGAGCGCCTGCATAGCCAGGCGACAACCCTACCCTGGGAAAAGCTGGCTGCGCAGATCACCGCCGACCTGGGCAGCGACCCTCAGCAGGTCTTTGCCCAATTTGATCCGATCCCGCTAGCCGCCGCCTCCATGGCGCAAATCTACCGCGCCCGCCTGCACAGTGGCGAGTCGGTGGTGGTAAAAGTGTTGCGCCCCGGATTAGCCAAAACCATTCATGCCGATCTGCGCCTGTTGGCCTATCTGGCAGAAACCGTGGAGCAACAAAGCCCGGCGCTGGCGCGTTATCGCCCGCACCAGATGGTGCAAACGCTGGCTACCGCGCTTAATCACGAGCTGGACTTGACGCATGAAGGTAATAATTGCGATCGGGTTGCGGAACACTTTGCCAAACAGCCCGACGTGGTGATCCCGAAAATTTATTGGCAGCACTCGTCAAAACGCCTGCTGGTACAACAATATCTACCCGGCATCGCGCCCGAAAATCCCCAACAATTAGCCGCCGCCGGGTTCGATGGCCCGTTGCTGGCACAGCGTGGCGCGCAGGCTTTTATGGCCATGGTGCTGGAACATCGGCTTTATCACGCCGATCCTCATCCCGGTAACGTAATGGCCCTGGGTGACAACCACGTAGGGTTTATCGATTTTGGCATGGTTGGCCAACTGTCGGAACGGCGGCGCAATCAGCTGCTGCTGTTGCTGCAGGCCATTGCGGAGCGCCAGAGCGACGGCATCGTCAATACGCTGATCGCCTGGTCTGACAGCCAGGAGCTGGATCTGATCGATCTGGAACAAGCTGCGCAAAACTTTCTCGATAAGCAGGCTTCGAGCACCCTGACGCTAGGCAAGGCACTCACCGACCTGTTGGTGATGGCCCGCGAGCACCAACTACCGTTGCCTCCCGATCTGGTGTTGTTATTCAAGGCGCTGATCACCGCGGATGGCGTTTTGCACCGCTTGGATCCCGCCTTTGATATCGTTGCCACCCTGAAACCGATGCTGCGCCAGGTGATGCTCCAGCGCTATACACCCGAAGCGCTGCGCCGTCGTGCTCTATTACTGGGTGGTGAGGCGCTGGATGCCGGAGAGGAACTTCCGCAGGCCATTCGTTTGCTGATGCGCCGTTTAAAGCAGGGCAAGATCGATGCCGAAATCAACGTCAAGAACCTCAACCAGCTCAGCAAGGCTCTGGAACGTGCGGCTGTCACGCTGGCCATTGCGATCGTCACGGCGGCATTCGCACTGGGGCTGGCTCCCTATCTAATGCGTTCCACCAGCCAGCTGTGGGGAATTCCTCTGTTCCCGGCGCTTGGCGGGTTAACCTGTCTGGGAGGCGTGGTGCTGTTGGTATGGCGGCTGCGGCGATAGGTAATTTCAGCCTTATCCGACCAGGTAAAAAACCCTTTGCGCCGCGTCATCTGTTATCCTGCAAGCTGAAATTTTTCTTTGCTGGCAGTCACCTTTGGTTTGCAACAGTCAAAGTCTGCCGCATTTTCGTTTTACGAGGTTTGAATGAAGAAGATCCTGATGGGCATGGCCGCCCTGGTCGTTGCCGGTACGCTTGTCGGCTGTAACCAGCTTACCCAATACAGCGTCAGCGAGCAGGAAGTGAATAATTACCTGCAAAAACACAACGACTACCAAAAGCAGATCGGCGTGCCGGGGTTGGTTGATGCCAATATCGTGTTAACCCAGTTGCAGAGCCAGATTGGCCGCACTGAACCTAACAAGGTGACACTGTCTGGTAATGCCAAGGTCAATATCACTTCGATCCTCGGGCCACAGGCCGCCGATTTGCAGCTAACGTTGAAGGCGCAACCGGTCTACGACCGCGAAAAGGGAGCGATCTTCCTCAAAGACATGGAGTTGGTCGATTACCAGGTACAGCCGGAGAAGATGGATACGGTGATGAAGGCTTTATCGCCTTACCTGAACCAGTCGTTGAAATCGTATTTCGATCAGAAACCGGTATATGTTCTCAATGCGGATAAGAGCAAAACGGAAGCCATGGCACTCAAACTGGCTAAAGGGTTGGAAGTGAAGCCCGGTCAGTTGGTGATCCCGTTTACCGACTAATCGTTGTTAGGGGCGCAGTGCTTGCTGCGCCCTCGCTCATTTACTCTTGTTCGTCCTTCCCTTCTTCATCCTGCTCATACTCTGCTAGCTCATCACACATAGCTGCGATGGCGTGGCGAGCGATCTCTGACAAAGTACGGTAAAAACCGCTGGTGGCATGTGCTTCAACCTTACCCAGGAAGCGGCCACACCAAGGCAGCAAGAACTCGTTAAACAGCGTGATTTGCGCCTGGACCTCATCTTCCTGCGACTGATCTTCCAGCCAGGAGGCGGCCAGCAGCAGCAAACCGAAATGATCGGCTGGCGCTTCGCCTAATGGCATCCCACGCTGCTGGAGAAATACCCGCACGTCCGCTTCGCTGGCACCTTCAACGTAGGACGAACGCAGTGGTGACACACTACATTCGCTGCCGACAAACAGAGCGTTAAAATCGGCGGCCAACTGCGGATCGGTACAATGCTGTTGCAAACGAGTCAGCAGTTCGTCCTGCTCGAGCGGCCAGTGCTGTTGCAGTTTGCCCTCCTTGATCAAGGTAAACAGCGGCTCCAACAACGGATCCTGCGGCTGGCGGTAAAACAGCGTGCCCAACACCCGGCAGACAACGGAAAACTCATTCATGATAACACCCTATAAAACCAAAATTTGCCGTGACGATGTCACAGATCGGCTAATTCCGCAATTGCCGGTCTGCCACGCTGCTCAAGAAAGCTCAGGATCCGGCGCGGTGACACATTTAAAATGCGCTCCTGCGGGAAATTCACTTCTTCAATGATACGTTCGCAGTGTTCAAAACCACCGAGAGCAAAAGCCACGTGCGAGTCTGAGCCTAATGCCAGCCAGCCGCCCGCGTCACGCACGGCGGCCGCTATCGCACGGCAGTTTGATTCACTGCCCTTGCGTGAATGAATAAACGAAGAGTTATTCAGTTCCAGGGCTACCTGATATTTGGCTGCCGCGGCGGCTATCGCCGGGATATCGACCGGATATTTGGGGTTGCCCGGATGGCTGATGATATGGACATCGCCCTGCGCCATGGCGGCAATCATCGCCTCAGTGTTGGCGGCCCGATCCTGCGGTGCAAATACCGGCTCATGGAATCCGGCAATAATCAGATCGATTTCGTTGAGCATGGGTCCGGTGCAGTCGATATCACCGGCCAGGTTTTTGATATTGGCTTCAATGCCGCGCAGAATGCCAATGCCATCCACCAGACGTGGCCACACACGCATGTTCATAAAGTGCCAGTAGTGTGGTGCATCGGCCATATCCGGCCCGTGGTCAGTGATGGCGAACAGTTTGATGCCTTTTTGTTTCGCTTCGGCGATATAGTCGTGCAGGGTGCTATAGGCATGGGTACTGGCTACGGTATGCATATGTAAATCAACGGGGTACATTCTTTCTCCTTCTTAGGCCCTCGCCAGGGTCAGCGGATGGCGGGCCGATCCTTGTTCATGATAGCAGTTAACGCAGCTATCGACATGTTAGCGGGTTGTGAAAGCATCAATAGCCACGCTGAATATCAACCAGGCCTGAAGGCTGTTCACCCGCCTCAAGCCGCAGAAGGTTGGCGCTAACCTGATCCATCGCCTGTTCCGGTAGGGTAACAGCAGCAATATGCGGTGTAATCGTGACACGAGGATGACGCCAGAAGGCATGAGCGGACGGCAAAGGTTCGTTGACGAAGACGTCAAGCATGGCGGCCGTCAGTTGTCCTTGTGCCAACATCGCCAGCAGATCGTCTTCCACCAGATGGGCACCGCGCGCAATGTTGATCAGGTAAGCGCCCGGCACCAAACGGCTAAACAACTGGCGGTTGAGGATACCCGCCGTTTCAGGCGTATTAGGCAACAGGTTGATCAGCAAGCGCGTGCCATCAAGAAACGCTGCTAGCTGAGGTTGCCCGGCAAAACTCTGTACGTGCTCAATCTGCTTGGGGCTGCGGCTCCAGCAGCGGACGTTAAAACCGAACGCCACCAGCTTTTGCGCCACGCTTTTCCCCAACACCCCAGCGCCCAGAATGCCGATAGTGAAATCGCTCTGCTGATGAGGCTCAAGCGGCAACCAGTTCTGCTGCTGTTGCTGCAACTGATACTCATCAAAACGGCGAAAATAACGCAACACGCCGGCCAACGCGTATTCATCCATCTGCTGTGCCATGCCGGTATCCTCCAGCCGGATCACCGGCACTCCCGCCGGTAGGCTGCCGGGATGCTGGCGCTCCTGTTCAAGGATGGCGTCGACGCCAGCCCCCAGGGCAAAGATCCCTTTCAGATCGCGGCGGTTGGCCAGCATCTCATAAGGTGGCCGCCATACCAGCGCGTAGTCCGCCGGACGATCATCGCCCGGTTGCCATGCCCGGATATTCGCCTGTGGTAAGCGCTTCGCCATGCCTGCCAGCCACTCTTGCGCATCAAAAAACGGGTGATAGAAAATGATATTCACTGCCGGTTCCCTTGTTGGGTGGATTTTAGTTATCCTTTCGCGCTTTGCCGCACGATGCAAGAATAAACTGACACTGGGAGGGAGGAATTATCGTGCGACAAATCAGCAGATTGCTGGAAGTTTGGCTAAACGCGCGCGGTAATGTCACAAGACTATTGACGCTGGGATCAGATTCTCCTACATTAGCGCCCGTCGACAGCGTAAACGTTGCCGATGACAAAACGGTGAGGTGTCTGAGTGGCTGAAGGAGCACGCCTGGAAAGTGTGTATACGCGTAAGTGTATCGAGGGTTCGAACCCCTCCCTCACCGCCATCTTATAAGAAAGAGTCTGAACTTACGTTCAGACTCTTTTTTTTGCATATTCCCCAGTCTGGGAGGGGTGAGAAGCCTCGACAGGGTTCGACAAAATGGCCCGCACCGCAGGGACATTTTGGACGGCCGACCGGCCGCCCGTAGGGTGAGCTTGCGAATCAAGCCCTCCCTCACCGCCATTTTAAATGAGAAAGCCTGAATTCATATTCAGGCTTTTTTATTGCATGTACCACTCTCTGGGAGGGGGGAGAAGCCTCTACAGGGATCCCCCCCTCAAATCAGCTTGGCTTCCCTGAGTTCACTTTTCAGATAGGCGTAATAGATAGGAGCGGCAATCACGCCAGCCAGGCCGAATGCAGCCTCAAAGACCAACATCGCCAGCAAGATCTCCCAGGAGTTAGCCCTGATCTTAGTGCCGACAATGCGGGCATTGAGGAAATACTCAAACTTGTGGATCACGATCAGGTAGAGCAGCGCAATCAGTGCCACTCCGAGTGAAACCGACAGGCCAGAGATGAAAACAATGGTATTGGAGATCAGATTGCCGATCACCGGCAGCAGGCCAAAGATAAAGGTAAACACCACCAGCGTTTTCGCCAACGGGATATGGATCCCACACAGCGGTAGCACACCAAGGATAAAGATAGCCGAGAAGAAGGTATTGATTGCCGATATTTTAACCTGAGCAAACACAATATTGCGGAACGCCTGTGATAGCAGGGAAATCCTTTTCATCAGCTCACTTTTCAGTAATGGCCGCTCCTCGCTGCTATCAATGTTATACAGTGAGACGATGGCACCGAGCACCATCCCGATCAGCATGGTCACCAGGCCATGCAGTACGCTTTTACCCATAGTCTGCAGCAGCGCTATGTGCTGTTGTAGACGGCTCAGGATCTCGTTCTTCAGTTCTGCCACACTCAACGGCAGATAGCCCGGCATATATTTTGCCACCTCTTGCTGGACATCCTGCAGGATGAACGCAATACGGGTGTTGATGCCAGAGATATTCTTCATATCCTGCATCAGATAGCCGACGATACTCCCCACAATGGCGATCAACAGGCTGACCACCAAAGTGCTGATCACTGCCACCACCAGCCATCTGGCCCGATGGCCGCCAATCACCTTCTGAAAATGTGGCGTAAGGATATTCACGATCTCGTAAACCAGAAAACCCGCCATAAAGCAGGTAAGAAGATGCAACGGCAACAGCAGCAGGATCCCCCCCATCACAAAGATGAAACTGATTATCCTGGCCTGTTTGACATTCATTATCTGCATTGTTACTCGCTTGTCCTTGAGAGGATAGGATTTTTAAGTACCTGTTTTAGTATTATGTTTTATTTAACATGCCAAACAGAACAGGACAACTTAAATCACCTGGCTTCAAGGCGGGAACTCAGGCTTTCGCCTTAATAACTCTCAGGCTCTGCGGGATGACTATCCCCTAAAATATGCGGCGATTTCACAAATACCCCTTTCCACGGTATCGAGCCAGTATTGACCAGGAAATGCGCCTCGCCAGGATCACACTGCAACACATCCCCTTCACGCAGCATGTGCATCTCCCCCTCCAGATACAGGCACACTTCCCCACTGATAGTATAAAAGACTTCGCAAACCTCCTTGTGACGGTGATTTCTAAATGACTGCCCTGGCTGTAACACCACGACGCCCATATCGCACATCGGCCCACGGATCAGGTATTTGGGGCCATTGTCGCCGAAGCGATAGTCGTGATCCATTTCATTGGTCTTGATCATGATGCCTCCTTTAAAGGCCGGGAGCCTTCCACATTGAGGTCGTCAACCCGTGATCAACCAAACCAAGTTGATCCAGATACACCTCCAGCCATTTTTGACGTGCCTGTTGATAAACCTCACTGTTATCTGGGTTCGGGATATGTTCCCTATCCCAACGCACCAGGCTCTCCCCCGCATCTGCCAACGACGAATAGACCCCTACCCCCACACCAGCCGCAATAGCACATCCCAGCGCGGTAGCTTCCTTAACCACCGGGACTCGTACGGTCAGCCCGGTGACATCGGCCAGGATCTGGCTCCAGAGCGTGCCTTTTGAACCACCGCCCGCAAACACCAGCGAATCGGCTTTGACACCTGAAAACTCGGCGATTTGTTGTAGATTACAGGCCGACACGATGGCCGCGTTCTCTTCAAGGGCGCGGAACAACGTAGCTTTGTTGCACTTTTCCGGATCGATCGACAGGTTGATAAATGAGGGGGCGGCGTGATACCAGTTCTTAAAGCGCATGACATCGGAGAAGATAGGCATAATGCCATGAGCACCTGATGGTACCCGCCTGGCCATATCTTCCAGCAAGGCATAGGTATCCACGCCCAGACGTTCACCAATCAGCTTCTCCTCGGCGCAGAAGGCATCACGGAACCAGCGCATGGTCAGGCCGGTAAAAAAGCTGATGGATTCAGCCTGAGCCATTCCCGGGATCACATGCGGGTTAATGCGCACATTCATATTGGGATCGGTAACCGGCGTAGGAAGGTTCACCACCTGCTGCCAGAACGTTCCGCCCAATACGGCGGTCTGTGCTGGTCTGACAATGCCAAGACCCACGCATCCCAGTTGGACATCACCTCCCCCGACAATCACCGGTGTGCCCGCCCTCAGGCCTGACAATGACGCGGCATTGGCCGTCACCGACCCCAACGGCGTTCCCGTCTCTTTTACCGGTGAAAGGATGTCAGAGCGCAGGCCCGCCATTTCCAACAGGCCTTTTCTCCAGTCTCGTGTGACCAGATCAAGCAACCCGGTAGTCCCGGCATTTGATGGGTCGACCGCAAGTTCACCGCTAAGCATGTAAGCCAGCCAGTCACTGATCATGGTGACCGCGGCTGCCTGGCGATAGATATCAGGGCGGTAATGCGCCAACCACAGCAGCCGGGGCATGGCACTGAGTGCCAGTGTCTGCCCTGAACAACGGTAAACCTCATCTTCAAAAGTATGGTTGTGGATCTCTTTTAACTCGCTGACCTCACGCGTTGCCCGTGCATCTACGTTGGCACATGCCCAGATCGGCTGACCTTCTGCATCATAGATCACAATCCCTTCACGCATTGAACACGCAGCTACGGACGCAATCGCCTCCGGCGCAATGGCCGCCATCTTTAACGCCTGATGGATGCATTGGCAGGTGAGGTGCCAGTTTTTGGCAAGATCGAATTCCATGGAGCCCGGTACATCAGGGACCGCCAAATGTTGCCATTCGGCTTGCCCTACTGAGACTTGATTGCCTTCCAAATCAAAAATTACCGCTCTGATGCTGCCGGTACCGGCATCCAGAGCCATCAGGTATTGGCCTGATGTGGCAGGAGTACAGAGTCGAGCCATGAGTTTGTCCTCGGCTGGTGTTTGAGACAGTCTGTTACATCGTTATTAACCTTTACTTTCCAATAAGTTTGAGCATTTCTGCCGCCGTGTCCTGATCGGTGACCAACGCGTTGATATAGCCGCCCTTCAATGCCGCCACGATCGCTTCGGCTTTTGCTACTCCCCCCGCAACCCCGACAACGGTAGGTATGGTGGCAAGCGCGCTCAAGCTCAGCCCTATCAATTCTTGATGAATTTGCATGTCGGGAATAATGTCGCCGCTGGCATCGAAAAAGTAGCCAAGAATATCGCCAACAGCGCCTTTGCGGCCAATCATCAGTTGCTCGCCTTCGGTGATATAGCCAGCGCGTAAAATGGTAGCGGCATCTTTTTGACTCACCGCACCGATCCCAACGACGGCGACATCGGCAGCCTGGGCCGCAAGCAGCACGTCCCTGACGCTATTTTCATCCCGCAGGGTACGGGCAATATCGGCAGAGGAAGCGCGCAATGGCGCTGGGATCATGCTGACGCTGCAGGCCGCATCCAACTGACCAATCCCGGTCATATAAGGCCCTACACCACCGGAAAGCGTAACCAGGCGAATTTGCTGCGAAGAAATGAAGCCGCTGAGCCTTTTCAAGGTGCTCATGGCGGCCTCACCAAATCCCGCCGCCAACATCTGTTGCGGCTGCAGCGATTCCATCAACATGTGTGCCGCACCGATCCCCAACCTCGCGCTGTCATCAGCATCGGCCAAGGAGGGCAATACGCGAATGTTTTTCAGGTCAAAATGTTTTTTCAACGCATCTTCATACTGTAGGCAACCTTCAAAGCGGGAGTTAATCTGCACCCGAATGATCCCAGACTGATGCCCTTTCTCCAGCAAACGCGAAACTTTAAGCCGCGTTAGCCCAAGCCGGGTACTGATCTCACTTTGCGTCAGCTCATCGTGATAATAGAACCAGGCGATGCGGGCAACCTGCTCCTCCTCGCACATGCCATGTTCGGTAATCAATGCACTGTCATTTATCGTCATAAATCCGCTTCTCTTTGAACATTTTTAAATCTTGAACACAATTGTTCCGCTATCGCTCAACAATAGCTGTGAGTCATGCCACAAATATACACCAAATTTGAACATCGGTTTCTACAGAACACAATTATTCAAAAAACGTGATCGCAGTGATGGTTTTATCGCCAAACCATGACTAAGGTTATGAACAATTAGTTTTCTAAAAAATATTTGTTCAACTCAGTCGCTCATCTTTGAGTGAACGGAGGCAAGATGCAAACCGGTGAATACCCAGACCCACCTCTGCTCTGTGTACAAAATATCAATAAGCACTATTCCGGTGTTGCGGTGCTGAAAGGCATCGACTTTACCTTGCACGCCGGGGAGGTACATGCCCTGCTCGGTGGCAATGGCGCAGGGAAGTCCACGCTGATGAAGATCATTGCTGGCGTAGTACCACCGGACGGCGGCGCTATCGAGATCAATGGCCAGCGTTGTGCCAGCCTGACCCCGGTAAAAGCGCATCAACTGGGGATCTATCTGGTGCCGCAGGAACCGCTGTTGTTCCCCAGCCTGTCGGTTAAAGAGAATATTCTGTTTGGTCTGCCTGCCAAGCGGGCTGCTGTTGAAAAAATGCAGCAATTACTCGAACTGTTGGGATGCAAGCTTGAGCCCAACAGTATGGCAGGGTCGCTGGATGTGGCTGACCGCCAGATTGTAGAGATCATGCGGGGATTAATGCGTGATTCCCAGATCCTGATCCTGGATGAACCCACGGCGTCGCTGACGCCTGCCGAAACGGACAGACTATTTGCCCGCCTGCATGAACTGCTTGGCAAAGGTGTCGGTATCGTCTTTATTTCCCATAAGCTGCCGGAAATCCGCCAGATTGCCGACCGTGTTAGCGTAATGCGTGACGGCAAAATCGCCCTGACGGGGAAAACCGCCTCGCTGACCACGGATGAGATTATTCAGGCAATCACCCCAGCCGCCCGTAATGTGGATCTCTCCGCTAGCCAGAAACTGTGGCTCGAACTGCCTGGCAATCGGCCAGCCAACCCTCAGGGCAAAGCCGTATTGCAGTTGAGGGAACTCACTGGCGAAGGCTTCCGGCAGGTGACACTCAACGTCCACGCTGGGGAAATCCTGGGTCTGGCTGGCCTGGTCGGTTCCGGGCGCACCGAGTTGGCTGAAACGCTGTATGGTTTACGCCCAGCCAGTGCGGGCAGCATCATGCTCAATGGTGAAGAGATCGCGGAACTGAGCACCCGCCAGCGGTTGCAGCGCGGGCTGATCTATTTACCGGAAGACCGGCAGTCTTCCGGGCTGTATCTGGATTCATCGTTATCCTGGAACGTCTGTGCCCTGACCCATAATAACGGCGGGTTCTGGGCCCATCCACAGCGTGATAACGCTACGCTTGAACGTTATCGCCGGGCACTGAATATCAAATTCAACCACCCGGAACAACCGGCCCGCACCCTGTCTGGCGGTAATCAACAAAAAATACTGATCGCCAAATGCCTGGAGGCATCACCACAGTTGCTGATCGTTGATGAACCGACCCGTGGCGTCGACGTCGGTGCACGCAACGATATCTATCAGCTCATTCGGAGCATTGCCCAACAGCATGTCGCTATCCTGTTTATTTCATCCGATCTCGAAGAAATAGCCATGATGTCCGATCGCGTCTGCATCATGCACCAGGGCGAGGTGGCAAGCAGCGCTCTGTGTGGCGACGAGATTACTGTGGATACCATCATGCATATGGCCTTTGGCGAACAACACGTCATATCTCCCTCCTCCTATCAACCTCATACCAACGGGGAGACCTCATGCTAAAGATGATACAAAACAACCGTGAACTGACGGCGCTGCTGGCCATCATCGCTCTGTTTGCGCTACTGGGGAGCATTGATAGCAGCTATTTCAGTTTTCAGACGCTGACCATGATCTTCAGCAGTTCGCAAATCCTGATGTTGCTGGCCATCGGCGCGGCGCTGGTCATGCTGACCCGTAACATTGATGTCTCCGTCGGTTCCATCACCGGGATGTGCGCGGTGCTGCTTGGGATAACGCTCAATGCCGGATACAGCTTGCCCGTCGCCTTTGGCGTCACGCTGCTACTCGGTTTGCTGGCGGGCTTTTTTAATGGCGTGCTGGTCGCCTGGTTTAAAATTCCTGCCATAGTCGCCACCCTGGGCACCCTTGGTCTTTATCGTGGCATCATGCTGCTATGGACCGGAGGTAAATGGATCGAAGGGTTGCCAAGCTCGCTCAAGCAGCTTTCTTCACCGGTGCTGCTGGGCATCTCACCGATTGGCTGGCTAACCTTACTGCTGGTGGCGTTAATGGCCTGGCTACTGTTGAAAACCTCATTCGGCCGCAGCTTCTATGCCACCGGTGACAACCTGCAGGGGGCTCGTCAACTCGGTATCCGCACCGAGGCCATCCGCATCATCGCTTTCTCACTGAATGGGCTAATGGCAGCGCTCGCCGGGATCGTGTTTGCCGCACAGATTGGCTTTATTCCTAATCAAACCGGCACCGGCCTGGAAATGAAGGCTATTGCCGCCTGCGTGCTGGGAGGTATCAGCCTGCTTGGTGGCTCTGGCACGGTGGTGGGGGCCATTTTGGGAGCCTATTTCCTGACGCAGATCGACAGCGTGCTGGTACTGTTGCGCATTCCCGCCTGGTGGAACGACTTTATCGCTGGCCTGGTTTTGTTGGGGGTTCTGGTGTTTGATGGCCGCCTGCGCTGTGCCCTGCAAAAGAATATCCGCCGCCAGAAGTATGCCAGGTTTATCGATCCTCCACCCTCGGCCCCCACATCCCCTCACACCACCCAACTCCCTGCCCAGGGAAAAAAACGGGAGATCGCATGATGGCACAATGGCGACGTTTCGGCTGGGAACTGGCGCTGGCCGCCCTGCTGCTGATTGAGATCCTGGCGTTCGGGGTCGTAAATCCACGCATGCTGGACATTAATGTCCTGCTGTTCAGCACCAGCGATTTTATCTGTATTGGCATTGTGGCACTGCCGTTAACCATGGTGATCGTCAGTGGCGGCATTGATATTTCATTTGGTTCCACCATTGGCCTGTGCGCCATTGCGCTAGGAGTGATGTTCCAGGCGGGCCTGCCCTTGCCGTTGGCAATAGCGATAACGCTGGCCCTGGGCGCCCTGTGCGGTTTGATCAACGCCGGCTTGATCATCTACACCGGTATCAATCCTCTAGTGATCACCCTCGGCACCATGTACCTGTTTGGCGGTAGCGCCCTGCTGCTTTCGGGCATCTCTGGTGCCACCGGCTATGAAGGCATCGGCGGATTCCCGATGGTCTTTACCGATTTCGCCAACCTGACCGTGTTCGGCCTACCAGTACCGCTGACCTTCTTTATGGTCTGTGTGCTGCTGTGCTGGCTGCTGATGCACCGGACACATGCAGGGCGCAACATCTTCCTGATTGGCCAAAGCCAGCGCGTGGCGCAATACAGTGCGATCCCGGTTAACCGAACGCTGTACGCACTCTATGCAATGACCGGCTTTGCTTCAGCCATCGCTGCGGTGCTGCTGGTTTCCTACTTTGGTTCGGCTCGTTCCGACCTCGGCGCCTCTTTCCTGATGCCAGCCATCACGGCGGTAGTACTTGGCGGGGCAAATATTTACGGCGGCTCAGGTTCCATTCTCGGTACCGCCGTAGCCGTCTTGCTGGTCGGTTATCTGCAACAAGGATTACAAATGGCTGGCGTGCCCAATCAGATCTCCAGCGCACTTTCCGGAGCGCTGCTGATTATTGTCGTCGTTGGCCGCTCCATCAGCCTGCATCGGCATCAAATCAGAGAGTGGATCCAACGGCGCAGCAGCATCCATCAGGTTTGAACGATGACATACATCTTCTGACAACGCGATATACGGAGAACAACATGAGCCTACAACGTATCAAAAAAATCGCGCTTTTAAGCGTACTCGGCATGGCTTCGCTAAGCATTGGCGTACAGGCAGCAGAGCGCATTGCCTTTATCCCCAAACTGGTGGGCGTCGGCTTTTTCACCAGCGGCGGTAATGGAGCATTAGAGGCGGGGAAAGAGCTGGGCGTTGACGTAACCTACGATGGCCCAACCGAGCCCAGTGTTTCCGGCCAGGTTCAGTTGATCAATAACTTCGTTAACCAGGGCTATAACGCCATTATCGTCTCTGCCGTCTCCCCGGAAGGACTATGCCCGGCATTAAAACGAGCCATGCAGCGTGGCGTGAAGGTATTGACCTGGGACTCAGACACCAAGCCCGAATGCCGCTCTTATTACATCAATCAGGGTACGCCAGCCCAACTCGGAGGCATGTTGGTCGATATGGCAGCCAATCAGGTGAAGAAAGAAAAGGCCAAAGTCGCCTTCTTCTATTCCAGCCCGACGGTCACCGACCAAAACCAGTGGGTGAATGAAGCCAAACGTAAAATCGAGAAAGACCATCCGGGCTGGGATGTGGTCACCACGCAGTTTGGTTACAACGATGCCACCAAGTCACTGCAAACCGCCGAAGGGATCCTGAAAGCCTACGGCGATCTGGACGCCATCATCGCCCCGGATGCCAATGCCCTGCCCGCAGCGGCCCAGGCGGCAGAAAACCTCAAGCGTGACAACGTGGCGATCGTCGGTTTCAGCACCCCAAACGTCATGCGCCCTTATATTCAGCGCGGCACGGTTAAAGAGTTCGGCCTGTGGGACGTGGTCGAACAAGGGAAAATTTCGGTTTACGTGGCCAACGCCCTGCTGAAAAACGGTGAATTGAAGGTTGGCGACAAGCTCGACATTCCTGGTGTGGGCCAGGTAGAGGTTTCACCAAACAGCGTACAAGGCTACGACTACCAGGCAAAAGGCAATGGCATCGTGCTGCTACCTGAGCGCGTGGTGTTCAATAAAGACAATATCGACAAATACAACTTCTAACCTATCGCCCCGATTATTTGGAGGGAGTAAGACAATGGCTGATTTAGATGACATCAAAGACGGTAAAGACTTCCATATTGACCAGCCGCAGCAAAATGCCCTGTTTAGTTTAAAAGGATGCGGTGCGCTGGATTGGGGCATGCAGTCCCGCCTGGCACGCATTTTCAATCCCCGCACTAACCGAACCGTGATGCTGGCCTTTGACCACGGCTATTTCCAAGGCCCGACGACCGGGCTGGAGCGGATTGATATCAATATTGCGCCGCTGTTTCAGCATGCAGACGTGTTGATGTGTACCCGGGGTATTCTGCGTAGCGTGATCCCGCCTGCCACTAACAAACCCATCGTCCTGCGCGCTTCAGGAGCAAACTCCATTCTGACTGAATTGAGCAATGAGGCGGTGGCTGTCGCCATGGACGACGCGGTCCGTCTTAATAGCTGTGCCGTCGCCGCGCAGGTTTACATCGGTACGGAACATGAACACCAGTCGATTAAAAACATCATCCAGCTGGTCGATGCAGGTCTTAAAGTCGGCATGCCCACCATGGCGGTGACCGGCGTAGGGAAAGATATGGCGCGCGATCAGCGCTATTTCTCACTGGCCACGCGTATTGCCGCCGAGATGGGGGCGCAAATCATCAAGACTTACTACGTGGATAAAGGGTTCGAACGCATTGTGGCTGGCTGTCCAGTCCCTATCGTCATCGCCGGTGGGAAAAAACTGCCAGAGCGCGAGGCGCTGGAGATGTGCTTCCAGGCCATCGATCAAGGGGCGTCCGGGGTCGATATGGGGCGGAATATTTTCCAGTCAGCAAGCCCGGTTGCCATGATCAAGGCGGTGCACGCCATCGTTCATCAGAACGAAACGGTAGAACACGCCTACGAACTCTTCCTCAGCGAAAAAGGCTGATACGGCTGAAATGCGGGCCGGTTTCCAGGCCCGCCCATTCAAGGAGGCTGATTATGCACGTTACCCTGGTCGAAATTAACGTTCATGACGACAAGGTTGAACGGTTTATCGAGGTGTTTCGGCAAAACCATCTGGGCGCGATCCAGGAAAAGGGCAACCTACGCTTCGATGTGTTACAGGACCCTGACATCCCTACGCGCTTTTATATTTACGAGGCTTACGCCGATGAGCAGGCCGTGGCTTTCCATAAAACGACCCCGCACTACCTGGCCTGTGTCAAAGAGCTGGAGTCTTTGATGACCGGCCCACGCAAAAAGACGGTCTTTATTGGTTTGATGCCCTCACCCACAGGGAAAGGGAGATGATAGCCCCTGCGCTGTTGGGGGAAGAGAGGTTATCTCAGCAACCTCTCTCTTACGGGCCGCGGCAGCAGCCCGTTGCCTGACCACCAGGTATCGAAGTCAGTGGGACCTGGCGATAATAGTCAAGGTTTTTGCCCATCGCGGTTCCGAACGAGGCCTGCATCAGTTCGCCATCGGTGTTGATTTGTTTCCTTGCAGTGCTTTTTCGGCAACCTGCAGATACTTGGCATCGATATACCGTTTGCACACCGACTTGAGGATCCCGAACGCAAAACCGGCGGCTGCGATGGGTGTGGATGTCGATGGGCTAGTAAAACCGGTTTTCCGGCCTTGATTTACGGCAAAGCGACCACGGCTTAACCACCTGAGCTAAAACCGTAAAAATATTCTTGACCGGTTAGCCGACTCTCCCTATAGTAGCGCCCCGTTGCACTGAGCAAGCGCAACGTACGGTGAGGTGTCTGAGTGGCTGAAGGAGCACGCCTGGAAAGTGTGTATACGCGAAAGTGTATCGAGGGTTCGAACCCCTCTCTCACCGCCATATTCCAAGAGAAAGTCTGAACTCACGTTCAGACTTTTTTTTGCATGTACCCCAGTCAGAGAGGGGTGAGAAGCCTCGACAGGGTTCGACAAAATGGCTCACAGCGCAGAGACATTTTGGACGGCCGACAGGCCGCCCGCAGGGTGAGCTTGCGAATCAAGCCCTCTCTCACCGCCATATTAAATGAGAAAGCCTGGACTAACGTTCAGGCTTTTTTATTGCATGTACCCCAATCAGAGAGGGGTGAGAAACCTCGACAGGGTTCGACAAAATGGCTCGCAGCGCAGAGACATTTTGGACGGCCGACAGGCCGCCCGCAGGGTGAGCTTGCGAATCAAGTCCGATCTCACCGCCATATTCTAAAGAAAAAGTCTGAATTCACGCTCAGACTTTTTTGCATGTCCCCTTTCTTTTGGTAAAAGGCCAGTCTGAGTGGCGCGGCTTCAAGGTAGTGGTAAACGTCACAACGATAAAAACGGACAATTTATCGCCACACTCCGTTTAAACAAAAGTTAGAAAGTATTTGCTACAATACCCATAGCGTTATAATTTAGTTACTTTACTCAGGATACAGGTATCATCATGACTAATCAGCACACTGGCGGCGAATTGACTGAAGAACAAAAACAAGAAATTGACTTAATAGCGTTACAACGAGTCGAGGCAATGAATAGCGACGAATTCCTTTGCCAGCGCATTGACGAAAAAGTTCACGCGATGGAAGAACACCTCAAGGCTTATTTCAACAGGTGTTTTTCACTCCACTTAAACAACAAGCATAGCGAAAAGTAAAATCCTTTACGGGCCTGAGCTAAAACGCCCTATTCCAAGCCATTCACTAAACACGGTTTGTTGGTGAGAGGCTGATAAACATGGAAAATGGAGCTATCTAATTGGAAAGTATCAAAGAAATAATTATCTATTTCTCTCTAATGCTACAGGTTTTTTTAGAGTTTCTATCCGTTATTTGCGTTTTTGTCGGGTTGGTAAAGGCACTTTATACCACAATAACCAAAGTTAAAAGTCAGTCTATACTCTATTTAATCAGGGCGCGCTTTGGAACCTGGCTTGCTTTGGCGTTAGAGTTTCAATTAGCGGCTGATATCTTGGCAACGACAATCAACCCTAGCATGGAGGAGTTGATTAAACTGGTCATCATTGCCGTGATACGTACATTCCTTAATTACTTTTTATCTAAAGAGTTAGATTATGCCGAAAACAATGTTGCTGTCGAAGCTAAAACCGACGCAACAACGCTGGAAGGAAAAAAGTAAAGACGTAAAAAAAAGCACGGTTAACTCCTGGGCCAGGCTAAGACTTCTTAGCCGCCATAGGGCTAAACTTCCTCCCCAACTGGGATAACAACATCAACCGGCTGCTGACCACGCGGTTTTTACCCTCGCGTTTAGCGTCATACAGCGCTTCATCCGTCATTTCTATCGCTTTCTCCACCGACATACCGGCCAGATAGAGCGAGGTCCCGATGGAGATGGTCATGCGGATCGGATACCCGTTATCGGTAATAAAATCAAATCCTTCCACCCTGCTGCGAATACGTTCCGCCACGGCAGCAATCTGCTGCGGTTCATAGCTGGAAGTGATGACCATAAACTCCTCGCCACCGTAGCGCCCGACAAAGTCTTCATCGCGAACGCACTCTTGCAAAATGGCCCCTACGCTGGCTAACACACCGTCACCGGCCAAATGGCCATAGGTGTCATTGACCTGTTTGAAATTATCCAAATCCAGCAACATCAGGCCACAAGACTCTCGTTGAGCATGCTGCAGCATCATTTTGTAGTCCACACTGGCACGGTTGTTGATGTGGGTCAGACTGTCGGTCGTCGCCTTGTTGCGCATGGAGAAAAAGGCGTTGATATGGCGCTCTTTAAAGCTCAGGGCGTGGTAGCAAATCGCCAGGCAAAGCGCCGATGCAGCCTGATACAACAGAATATCCAGCCACAGTTCACGGAAGTTGACGAACAAGCCGACCACGGCAATACGGTAAAGCGCAATGATACCGATGGTAAGGTAAAACACCCGGTTCGATTTTTTCCGCCAGACCCCCGATAGCAACAGCGGCAAGATGATCGAACCGATAAACAGATTATCCAGCGTGAAGCCGCCGTTAAAGCCAAAGTTTACCAGATAGCACACTATCCCACTGACTGCACCTCCGAAAAACAGCACCAAAATCATCGGGATCATGGCAAAGCTGTAATAAATATTACCGGTGAGCAACAGCCGAGACTGATTCAGATACAACACCGCCAGCCCTGCCAGCACACCAAATAACACCCGTTTCCACACGGCGGACTGGAAGGAAAAAGGGGCATTTTTGCTAAGCGCAAAGTAGGCGACCGACAGCGTGGCATAGGTGATGCACGCGTCACTGTAAAAAGACGAGATCGACGCAATATATGTCATAACTATTCGGCATACTCCAGGATGCGGCAATGAAGTTTTTCGGGTTATTTTTGACAACGGCCCCCTGTAATACCGCTTCCGACAGCGCTCATCATACTAAAAATCACAATGACTAGGCGGGTATATGTTATTGCCAGGCAATCTATGTCCTATCCTCAATTCAGGATAGTCTGTTATCCATCACACCACGGGGAAAATCTGATGAATATCGATGATGAATTGCAAGCGCTGGTGACCCAAGAAACGGACCTTACCTTCCACCATTTCGACCATGCCACCGCGTGGGAGCTGGGTGTAGCGCTAAAAAATGCCGCAGAACATCGCCAATTACCCATCGCTATCGAAATTCAGCTGAACGGACAAACGCTGTTTTATTACGCCATGCCAGGGGCAACGCCAGACATTGCCGACTGGGTGCGGCGCAAGCGCAACGTGGTCAACCATTTTCATAAAAGCTCTTATGCCGTGGGCTTACGCCTGCAACAGCGGCAGGTTACGCTGGAGGAAAGATATGGCCTTAGCGTACGTGACTATGCCGCCCACGGCGGCGCATTCCCTATCAACCTGCTCAATGTGGGTTGCGTCGGTTCCATCTCGCTTTCTGGCTCTCCGCAGCTCGAAGACCATCATCTGTTGGTCAGCACTCTTGCTCTGTTTCTCGGCTTATCCTTACCCGCAGTACACTAAGCGATAAAAGCTGCGCTTTTCCCCCCATCCGCAGCGAACGATCTGCACAGGCTGGCGCTTGGCGCACATAGTCCGCTGAAAAAATATAAATTAATCACAATCCAGATGCTTTGATACAAATCTAGGTATCGGCGGGCAGAAAGGGGTATGGTATCTACCAGCTATTCCGAGACGGACCTCCATGGCCCGCCATTCCGTTCTCTTTTATAGACTTGGTTTGCAACTTTGATGAAAACGCACGAAATCAACGGTATCCGCCCTTTCAGCGCCCTGATAGATGCCTGCTGGCGCGAGCCCTATTCCCTTCAACGTCTACTGAAAGATGCCATTGCCGGGGTTACCGTCGGCATCATTGCCATACCGCTGGCGATGGCGCTAGCCATTGCCAGCGGCGTTCCCCCACAGTATGGGCTGTATACCGCCGCCATTGCTGGCATCGTGATCGCCGTCAGCGGCGGTTCGCGCTACAGCGTTTCCGGCCCCACCGCGGCGTTTGTGGTGATCCTGTTCCCCGTTTCACAGCAGTTTGGGCTCTCTGGCTTATTGATTGCCACCATGCTGTCCGGCGTATTCCTGCTGATTATGGGGTTAGCGCGGCTTGGCCGCCTGATCGAGTACATTCCACTTTCGGTCACGCTTGGGTTTACCTCCGGGATTGCCATTACCATCGCCACCATGCAGGTGAAGGATTTCTTTGGCTTACAGCTGGCGGAAGTACCGGAAAACTACATCGGTAAGGTGAATGCGCTGTTGCATGCTTTACCCACCTTGGACTATGGCGATACGTTGATTGGCGTGGTCACTCTGGTAGTCCTGCTGCTCTGGCCAAAGCTGGGGCTGCGTATTCCCGGCCACCTGCCCGCCTTGTTGGCTGGCACCGCAGTGATGACTATCCTGGCTCAGTTCGATCATCAGGTTGCGACCATTGGCTCTCGTTTCAGTTTCGAACTGGCCGACGGCAGCCAAGGCCAAGGTATCCCGCCGATCCTGCCGCAGTGGTTATTGCCCTGGCATCTGCCTGCTGGCGATGGTAAACCGACGGAACTAAGCTGGCAGCTGCTTTCCGCTCTATTACCGGCAGCCTTTTCCATGGCAATGCTTGGGGCGATCGAATCGCTGCTGTGCGCGGTAGTGTTGGATGGCATGACGGGCAAAAAGCACCACTCCAACGCCGAACTGATTGGCCAGGGCGCGGGTAACATCATCGCCCCGTTCTTCGGGGGGATCACCGCAACCGCCGCCATTGCCCGCTCGGCAGCCAACGTGCGTGCAGGGGCAACCTCACCGGTTTCGGCAATCATCCACTCGTTAATGGTGCTGTTGTCCTTGCTGATGCTGGCACCGTGGCTGTCCTACTTACCGCTGGCGGCGATGGCTTCGCTGTTGCTATTGGTTGCCTGGAACATGAGCGAGGCGCATAAAGTGGTTTATCTGCTGCGCCGGGCGCCGAAAGACGACATTTTGGTGATGCTGCTGTGTATGTCGCTAACGGTACTGTTTGATATGGTGATTGCCATTACCGTTGGCATCGTACTGGCCTCACTGCTGTTTATGCGCCGAATCGCACGCATGACCCGCCTAAGCGAGTTGAGCGCCGAAGATGGCCGGCTGGTGCTGCGCGTCAACGGTCCGCTGTTCTTCGCCGCTGCCGAACGCGTGTTCAACGATCTGCTGGTACGCGGTGAAAACTATCACACCATCGTACTGCAATGGGATGCCGTGCCGGTGCTGGATGCCGGGGGGCTCAACGCGTTGCAACGTTATATCGACGCCCTGCCCGCCGAAAAACAGCTGGTGATCACCGATATTCCATTCCAGCCGCTAAAAACCCTGGCTCGTGCTCGCATGAAGCCAATCGATGGCAAGCTGCATTTCTACCCCACCCTGCCAGAAGCGCTCACCGCGCTGAACGCCCACTAAAGCAAAAGGCCCGACAGCTTAATGTCGGGCCTTCAGATTGGCGGGCGCAGCATGCGCGCCCCCACTGAGCGATTTGTCAGCAGTCGTTAGTTGCTGGTATCCAGCTCAGCAAAGCTTTTCACCAGATCGTCGATGGCTTTCATCTGTACCAGGAACGGTTCCAGCTTATCCAACGGCAACGCAGAAGGACCATCGCATTTGGCATTGCTTGGATCTGGGTGCGCCTCGATAAACAGGCCAGCCAAACCTACCGCCATACCGGCACGAGCCAGCTCGGCAACCTGCGCACGGCGGCCGCCTGAGGCCGCACCAAACGGATCGCGGGTTTGCAGGGCGTGGGTCACGTCGAAGATCACCGGATGGCCACCGGTCACGTTCTTCATCACGTTGATACCCAACATGTCGACCACCAGGTTGTCATAACCAAAGTTGCTGCCGCGATCGCACAGGATAACCTGATCGTTGCCGCCTTCTTTGAATTTATCGACGATATTGCCCATCTGGCCCGGGCTGACGAACTGCGGTTTCTTGACGTTGATCACCGCGCCGGTTTTCGCCATGGCTTCAACCAGGTCGGTCTGGCGTGCCAGGAAGGCGGGCAGCTGGATCACATCAACCACTTCGGAAACTGGCTGCGCCTGTGCGGCTTCGTGCACATCGGTGATAATTTTCACGCCGAAGGTGCTTTTGATTTCCTGGAAAATCTTCATCCCTTCTTCCAGGCCTGGGCCACGGTAAGAATGGATAGATGAACGGTTGGCTTTATCAAAAGAGGCTTTGAAAACGTAAGGGATGCCCAGTTTTTGCGTCACGGTGACGTAGTGTTCGCAGATGCGCATCGCCAAATCGCGTGATTCCAGTACGTTCATACCGCCGAACAGTACAAACGGCAGATCGTTCGCTACCTTGATGTCGCCAATGCTGACTACTTTCTGTTCCATGCTTGCACCTTATTGATTAATAAATCGGAATCAGTGAATTAATGCAGCGTGACCTGCTTGAGCTCGATGGAGTGGATTTGAATTTTTATCACTTCACTCACCGGGTCTTCAGGACACTGCTCGACAAAATAGTTGAGATCGGAAATGGCGATATGGTTGCATTCCAGCTGGGCATAAATCAAACCACGGTCGCGGATCTCGTAAGGGTCGTCCGGGTCAAAACTCAGCACCGCCTCGCTGGCTCGCAATGCAATTTCCATCTGCTTTTCATCCATCAGCGCGGCTTTCAGCGTATCGAGCATCTTACGCACCACCAGAATGTTTTCCGATTCGTCCAGATCGTCATCTTCCAGTTCAGCCCCCAGCCCCAGATTACCCTTGAGCCAAACCTGCAACTGATGTTCGTTAAGCGTTTCCCCGTTCAGCGGGTTGACCAGCCACATCTCCTCATCCAGCCAGTCAGCACGCATGATCAACTGAGTGGGGAAAATCACCGGCATCAGCGGCAGATCCAACTGGTGGGCAATATGCAGGAAAATGGTTCCCAGAGAGACTGGCGTACCTTGGCGGGCTTCCAACACCTTATCCAGCCAGATAGCGTCAGAGAGCCGATAAACACCGCTGGCACCGCCGAATCCCCAGGTTTTAAAGAATAACTCGATAAGCGCTTCCAACTGCTGATCCTGGTTGAGATCGTCCGGGATGATTGCGCGCGCTTCTTCACTCAACTGTTGTAACTTGCGCTCAACTTCCGCCACCGGAAAGTCCCGCCGAATGATCTTTGATACCAGGATCACCCCCTCACTCAGTGAGGAAGTGTTAAATTCAAAATCGGCAATGCTGCTCATAGGTATCCCATCAAGAACGGTATTTTGGTCGTGGCAAGTTTAACGATCAGATACAGACAGCCCAGTGCCAGAACGAATGCCAAGGTGCGGATATTCCAGCTTTGCGTCTTCTTGCCCAAGGCGACATAGCCCAACAGGATATAGATAATAACGCCAAACAACTTCTCGGTCAGCCACGAGTCCATGCCAAGCAGTGGGTAAAGTTTGAACATCACCACCAGGGCAATACCGGTGGCAAACAGCACCGTATCATTGATATGCGGCGTGATCTTTACCCAGCGCTTGTTGCTCATCGGCGATGCACGCCACTTCCAGAAGAAACGCAGTACAAACAACGTAATGCTGATGGCTACCGTTAATAAATGCAGATGTTTTAGCGCCATGTAAGCGGCCATAGTGGTTTCCTTGGTTTCTTATAGTGGTTTTTGGCCCAGAGTCACGCGATCGTTGCCGCCATAGTCGCGATGCGTTGCCACCGCGATAAATCCCGCAGCATTCAACAGCGTACGTACATTTTCACCCTGTTGCCAACCGTGCTCAAGCAACAGCCAACCCTGCGGCTCTAAATAATCTGCGGCCTGCTGCACGATCGCCGCCAGATCGGCCAGACCCTGCTCGGCGGCCACTAGCGCACTGCCAGGTTCAAAGCGGACATCGCCCTGCGCAAGGTGAGGATCGGCTTCATCAATATAGGGGGGGTTACTGGCGATCAGCGCAAACTGTTGCCCGGCCACCGGCGTAAACCAGCTCCCTTGCAAAAAGCGCGCATTGTTAATCGCCAGTTTTTGCGCGTTATGCTGCGCCAGCGCCACGGCTTCCGGTTGCAGATCGATGCCGGTAAGCTGGCAGTCTGGCCGTTCGCTGGCTAACGCCAGGGCAATCGCGCCAGTACCGGTACCAAGATCCAGAATGGCACACGGCGTTGCGGGCAGGCGCTCCAGAGCCAACTCCACCAAACATTCGGTATCCGGGCGCGGGATTAGCGTAGCGGGCGAAACCGAGAGCGGAAGCGACCAGAACTCACGCTCGCCAACCAGATACGCCACCGGTTCCCCGCGTTCACGGCGAGCCAGCAGCACCGTTAGCTTCTCAGCCTGCTCTGCCGTCAGCAGAGTTTCGCCAAATGCCAACAGGTAGGTTCTGGCCCGACCGGTTACGAAACCCAACAGGATCTCCGCATCACGTTTGGCGCTATCACTATGCGTCAGGCGTAAGGTCGCGGTTTTCAGCCAGGTTTGATAATCCATTACTCAGGCTCGGCAGAGAGTGCAGCCAACTGATCGGCCTGGTATTCCTGCACGATCGGCTGGATTAGCATATCAAGCTTGCCTTCCATCACCTCATCCAGACGATACAGCGTCAGGTTGATGCGGTGGTCGGTCACACGCCCCTGCGGGAAGTTATAGGTACGGTTACGATCGGAACGATCGCCGGTGCCCAGCAGGTTGCGGCGGGTAGAAGCCTCTGCCAACTGGCGTTTCGCCATCTCTGCCGCGCGGATACGTGCCCCAAGCACCGACATCGCCTTGGCTTTGTTCTTGTGCTGTGAACGTTCGTCCTGGCATTCAACCACAATGCCGGTTGGCAAGTGGGTAATACGGATCGCCGAATCGGTGGTGTTAACGTGCTGACCACCGGCCCCGGAAGAACGGAAGGTATCGATTTTCAGATCGCCCGCATTGATTTCTGGCAGCTCCGCCTCTGGCACCGCTGGCATCACCGCCACCGTGCAGGCAGAGGTATGAATACGACCCTGAGATTCGGTTTCCGGCACGCGTTGAACGCGGTGACCGCCAGATTCAAACTTCAGTTGACCGTAAACGCCGTCGCCAGACACTTTGGCGATGACCTCTTTGTAACCGCCGTGCTCGCCCACGTTTTCGCTCATGATCTCAACTCGCCAGCGGCGAGTTTCAGCGTAACGGCTATACATACGGAACAGATCGCCAGCAAAGATGGCCGCTTCGTCGCCACCGGTTCCGGCGCGCACTTCGAGGAAGCAGTCGCGCTCATCGTCCGGATCCTTGGGCAGCAGTAACACCTGCAGCTGTTGTTCCAGTTCTTCCGTCGCCGCTTTGGCCTGTTTCAGCTCTTCCTGCGCCATTTCACGCATTTCCGGATCGTCCAGCATCATTTCTGCCGTGGCGAGATCGTCCTGCACC
Organism: Serratia sp. JSRIV004; assembly: GCF_019968705.1. Taxonomy (NCBI): domain Bacteria; kingdom Pseudomonadati; phylum Pseudomonadota; class Gammaproteobacteria; order Enterobacterales; family Yersiniaceae; genus Serratia; species Serratia sp. JSRIV004. The sequence continues at coordinate 3,449,501 of NZ_CP074140.1, forward strand.
TGACGCCATTCCAGAAAACAACGGCTGACGTCGGTCAACTGCGCATATTCGCGCGACAGGCCACGGAACCGATCCTGATCGGCAATGACACTGGCATCGCCGAGCAGCGCCTGAACTTCTTCATGGCGCTCTTGTAACGCTTCCAGTTTGGCAACAATAGAAGGCTTCATGCGTGGTTTTAAACCCTGTTAATAAAAGAGAACTAATGCTGATCCAGCCCGAGGCTGTCGCGTAAAATGTGCAACCGCTCCATGTCGCCGTCACCGGCGGCCTGCTGGAGGGATTTGGTAGGGGCATGAATAAGACGATTGGTTAATCTGTGGGCCAGCTCATGGATCACCTGCTCCACGTTAGCGCCTTGAGCAATCGCTGCCAGCGCTTTTGACTCCATTTCCGCACGGATTTGATCGGCCTGCGAACGGTAGTCTCTGATGGTATCTGTCGCGCCCTGTGAGCGCAGCCAGGTCATGAAATTGCTGCTTTCCTGCTGCACAATGGTCTCGGCCTGTACGGCCGCCGCCTGCCGTTGTGCCATATTGCTCTGAATAATGGCCTGCAGGTCATCCACGGTGTAGAGATAGGCGTTCGCCAGTTTGCCCACTTCCGGCTCGATATCACGCGGAACGGCAATATCCACCAGCAACATCGGCTGGTTGCGGCGTGCCTTCAGGGCCCGCTCGACCATGCCCTTGCCGATGATGGGCAACGGGCTGGCGGTGGAGCTGATAATGATATCGGCATCTGCCAGGCGTGCGTCAATCTCCGGCAATGAGATCACCTCTGCCCCCACCTCTTGCGCCAAGACCTGGGCGCGTTCACGGGTGCGGTTAGCGATGATCATATGCTGCACTTTATGCTCACGCAGATGGCGGGCAACCAGCTCGATCGTTTCCCCCGCGCCGACCAACAGCACATTCAGTTCGGCAAGAGATTCGAAGATTTGACGCGCCAACGCACAGGCGGCAAAGGCAACGGATACCGCGCTGGCACCTATTTCGGTTTCAGTGCGTACACGCTTGGCAACGGAGAAGGATTTCTGAAACAGGCGCTCCAGCTCACCGGAAAGTGACTGACCACGCTGGGATTCGGCAAAAGCTTTCTTTACCTGCCCGAGGATCTGGGGTTCACCCAGTACCAAAGAGTCTAACCCGCTGGCAACGCGCATCAGGTGGCTGACGGCCTCGTCGCCGTGATGCCAATACAGGCTTTTGCGCACGTCTTCCGCACGCAGATGGTGATAATCACATAACCAGGCTACCAGTTGTTCATGCAGATGATCCTGCTGCTCCACGCTGAGATACAGCTCGGTGCGGTTACAGGTAGACAGCACAACGCCGCCCTGCACCAATGGCTGTTGCAGCAAGCTATTCAGCGCCTTGTCGATCGACTCTGGGGAGAAGGTCACCCGTTCTCGCAGAGAAACCGGAGCGGTTTTGTGATTAATACCTAACGCCAGAAGGGTCATTGCTTCGAGTAATACTTCTCTTGGTACGGGTTCTCGTTGTCCGGCATTCTACTTGATGCGCGACATCAATTAAAGTGACAACCGCATCTTCCGGCCAATCGCTGGTATTGGCGGGACAAATCAGTCAGCACGACAAAACTCGGTATGTTTCAAACTCATCAGAAACCTCAAGGGAAAAACGCTGAAATGCAGCGCTACCCCTTGCAAACGCCCCTTTCAGCCTGCCTGGCGACATCCTTCGTATTCCCACTGCTTAACATTACACATTACTGATAATCGCAATAAGTTACGGTTTCCATTGTTTTAATTGCAATTTTTTCGGCATGTTCCCATAATCCCGCAAAATGGTTAGCTGGCAAACTATTTACATAGAAACCGTTTCGGAATTTCACTTTTTGTTTCCGGAAAGTGAGCAAACCAGAAAGCCCCAGGCTGTGTTGGCCGATGGATGGGTTTTCGTATCTTGAGCAGCACGTAAGAAGGGACGTTCAATGAAATTACGTAGATTAAGCCAGGCGGTTACCGCAGGGCTCATAGCGGGTTGTAGCGCATTCGCAGCACATGCTGAAATCACCCTATTAAAGCAGGACCCGCAAGCGGGCGATCCCCTTAGCCGCCTCACCTTTACCGTTGGCGGCAGTATTCGTCCTCAGTTCAATATGATGACTGGCGATGGCGATAACGGCTCTTATAAACGCAACGGTTTTGACGGCGGCACACGTTTTCGCTTCGCCACCGATTACTATCTGTTCGACGACATCAGTTGGATCAACTATTACGAGTTAGGCGTCAACATCCCGGCGCTATTCAGTTGGGACAATCACTACGCCGAGGGTGCCAACAACACCTCGCGGCGCATGCTGTATACCGGTTTAAAAAGCAAAACCTGGGGCCAATTGACCTACGGTAAGCAAAACAGCGTTTATTACGACGTGGTCGGGGCCAAAACCGACATCTGGGATTACGACATGCTTGCCCAAGCGCCGGGCAACGGCATTAACGGCGATTATGACGGTTCCTATCGTTCACGCAGCATGCTGAAATATAAAAATACCTTTGGCGACGCTGACCTTTATGCAGCTTACCTGTTCAACGACGATGAATACTTGCCAGGTAACGGCCTGCGCTACAAGCGCAAGGGCGGCGGTTCGCTGGGTGTGGATTATCACTTGACCAAAGACCTCACCTGGGGCACCGCCTGGAACTACACCAGCGCCGAGATGCGCAACCCCAATAATAACGACAACAAAGACTATAATCAGAACATCATCGGTACCGCATTGAGCTGGAAGCCGGATAACTGGACACTCAGCTTCGGCGGCGGCTGGTATGACAACTACCTGACTACCAAGAAGAAGGATGTTAACAACTACTTCGCAGGGGATGCCTGGGGGATTGAATACTTCGCCGGTTATAGCTTCCCGGTTGGCGAATACGCGGTGAAATCCATCATGCCTTACTTTATGGGCGACCGCCTGCAGTACACCACTGGCCGCGATTATCAGCGTATTGATAATGGCTTGGGGATCTCCTTCCAGTTTGACTACGGTTTCCGCGCCGACGTCGAACACGTGCTGACGTCCAGCACCGATAATCTGGGCGATATGACGGTTGTTCGTTTGCGTTACGATTTCTGATCCACAAAAGCGCGCCATTATACGGCGCGCTTTGAGGGCAGACTCGCTCTGAAGGGGCGTGGCATGCTACGCCCACAGATTTCCAACCCAAAAAGCTCCGCCATCGTTTACAATCCTCCCCACGCCAGACACCACCCTTGCCGCAAGGCTTTTGCGCCATTGTATTATTGACGTTACGCCACTCGCCCGTTAGCGTGGTGGCAGAAATGCTAACCCGCACTGCCCCGCAAGGACAAAAGGACAACAAAACGTTATGCCTATCCGCAAAGTTAGTTTGCTTCGCCTGATCCCATTAGCCAGCCTGGTGCTGACGGCCTGTACCCTCACCAAGCCTGGCCCGGCCACCAGCCCGACGTCTCCGCAGTGGCTCGCTCATGAGCAAGCGGTGCAACAGCTTGAGCAATATCAGACCCGGGGCGCTTTCGCTTACCTTACCGATCAGAAGAAAGTCTATGCTCGCTTCTTCTGGCAACAATACACGCCCGACCGCTACCGCCTGCTGCTGACCAATCCGCTTGGCAGCACCGAGCTTGAACTTAACGTGCAAAAAAGCGTAGTGCAGCTAACGGATAACCAGGGCAAACGCTATGTCAGCGACAACCCGGAAGAGATGATCCGCAAGCTGACCGGCATGCAGATCCCGCTGGATAACCTGCGCCAGTGGATGCTTGGCCTGCCAGGGCAAGCCACCGACTTCAGCCTGGACTCCCAGTACCGCCTGAACAAGCTGACCTACAAACAGGGCGATCTGACCTGGGTTGTCACCTATCAGGACTACAACACCGATCTCAAAATCCCGTTACCGAGCCGCCTTGAGCTGCAACAGGGCGATCAACGCATCAAGCTGAAAATGGATAACTGGACGCTCAAGTGATGATCCACCAATGGCCCTCCCCGGCAAAGCTGAACCTGTTTCTCTATATCACCGGCCGTCGAGCAGACGGCTACCATCAGTTGCAAACGCTGTTCCAGTTCCTGGATTACGGCGATACGCTCACCATCGTTCCCCGCCAGGATGACCAGATCCAGCTGCTAACGCCCGTAGAAGGGGTGCCAGATGAGCAGAACCTGATTGTTCGGGCCGCTCGTCTGTTACAGCAACATTGCACTACCCATTCCATTACCACCCTTCCCCGTGGGGCTGATATCAGCATCGACAAGCGCTTGCCGATGGGTGGCGGCCTTGGCGGCGGCTCTTCCAACGCGGCAACGGCACTGGTCGCGCTGAATGAACTTTGGCAATGTGGCCTGAGCGACGACCAGTTGGCCGATATGGGGCTAACCCTCGGTGCCGATGTCCCGGTTTTTGTGCGCGGCCATGCGGCATTTGCCGAAGGGATTGGTGAGCAGTTACAGCCAGCAAATCCGGTAGAAAAGTGGTATTTGGTCGCTCATCCCGGTGTCAGCATCCCCACACCGGTGATTTTTGCCGATGCCGAATTAAAAAGAGACACCCCGGTTCGCCCGCTGAACGCCCTATTACAGGCACCTTACGCAAATGATTGCGAACCGATCGCAAGAAAACGTTTTCGCGAGGTTGAACAGCTTCTTTCATGGCTGTTACAATACGCGCCGTCACGCCTGACTGGCACAGGTGCTTGTGTGTTTGCAGAATTCGACTCCGAGCCCGCCGCTCTTCAGGTGTTAAATCAAGCCCCGGCCTGGTTGCGTGGATTTGTAGCGCGTGGCGTTAACGTCTCACCACTACATCGCATCCGTTCCGGGCAGTTTGAGCCGTAGCTCAACGTGTCGTTGCGCAGGGTCTTCTACCTGGCCCTGTCATCTCTGCGCTGCTCTGCAGTTCAAGTTAGTTTTACACACCCGTATGTATATTGCGTCGGCATCGCCAACTGCCCCTTGGCGAAGACCGTATGACAATATCTTCTCTGGACGCATGCTGAGGTTCTTCTCGTGCCTGATATGAAGCTTTTTGCTGGTAACGCCACCCCGGAACTAGCACAACGTATTGCCAACCGTTTGTACACCAGCCTTGGTGACGCCGCTGTAGGTCGTTTTAGCGACGGCGAAGTGAGCGTGCAAATCAACGAAAATGTACGCGGCGGTGATATTTTCATCATCCAGTCCACCTGTGCCCCCACCAACGACAACCTGATGGAACTGGTTGTTATGGTTGATGCCCTGCGTCGCGCCTCCGCAGGTCGTATTACTGCTGTAATTCCTTACTTCGGCTATGCCCGCCAGGATCGCCGCGTGCGTTCTGCGCGTGTGCCAATCACTGCCAAAGTTGTTGCCGACTTCCTCTCCAGCGTAGGGGTTGACCGCGTATTGACAGTCGATCTGCATGCCGAGCAGATCCAAGGTTTCTTCGATGTCCCGGTAGATAACGTATTCGGAAGCCCGATCCTGCTGGAAGACATGTTGCAACAGAACCTGGAAAACCCGATCGTGGTTTCCCCAGATATCGGTGGTGTCGTGCGCGCCCGCGCGATCGCCAAACTGCTTAACGATACCGACATGGCCATCATTGATAAACGTCGCCCTCGCGCAAACGTTTCTCAGGTGATGCATATTATCGGGGACGTGGCAGGCCGTGACTGCGTACTGGTCGATGACATGATCGATACCGGTGGTACCTTGTGTAAAGCAGCCGAAGCGTTGAAAGAACGCGGTGCCAAGCGCGTATTTGCCTACGCCACGCACCCGATCTTCTCCGGTAACGCCGTGGATAACATCAGGAACTCGGTGATTGATGAAGTGATCGTCTGTGACACTATTCCGCTGTCAGCAGAAATCAAGGCGTTGAAAAACGTCCGTACTCTGACCTTGTCCGGTATGTTGGCTGAAGCTATCCGCCGTATCAGCAATGAAGAGTCAATTTCCGCGATGTTCGAACATTAATCCCTTCTCTGGCGCGGTTCACCTCCACTGCGCCAGGTTGTTCGGGTGAACATCTCAGAAAACGAAAAACCCGTTGAAGCGTGAGCAACAACGGGTTTTTTACGGGATGTGGGACATAACCTTAAACCTTATACGGCCAAACTCCCTTGCCTTTGTACGCCAGATCCCTGGTTGTGGTTAATCAATGCGAGGGGCGGCGCGGGTTGTCTTGGCAGCGTTTGTCAAAGTGTTTTACCCACCAATAACGATCTGCTACCCGCTCGCGCCCACCAATACGTGCACCGGCCAGCCATAACAAGGCGCCGATAAAGATACTCATGATGGCGCCGTGGGCAAAGAGCTGCGGCAAATTGAACTGTGATACTTCAGCCAGGATGGAGTATCCCACCCCGCCAACCATTACCACCATACCCATTCCCATTAAAACGTTGCCAATGACCTCAGCGTTTTTACGTTTCATATGCCACCTCCAGAGTGCCATGTGCCAATAGCGGGAAAATCCTAACTCGTTATCCCACTTTGATTAGTTAAGTATAGTCATTATTTCAGCATGGGTATTGCGTGACCGATCACAAATGGCAACTAAAGGCTGACAATTCTTTACTTTATGTTAAAAGTTAGCGAGATAACTGAATTATTTTACTAATGTATTATTCACTTTTCAGCTATTCACGGGGGCGACGCCAGATTTTTGTCATTCTGCACGCAGGCAGGTACACTAACGGCCTATGAATTTCGAGCTGTGCCGCTGTGAAACCTCAGGCGATTGCAACCTGGAAGGCAACGGGCACGCCCTTTCCATTTTTCTAGCATAGTGAATCTCTTGTGAGCAGTATCAAACTGATTGTTGGCCTGGCCAACCCGGGCGCTGAGTATGCCCAGACACGGCACAATGCCGGTGCATGGTATGTTGACCTACTGGCGCAACGCTACAACCAGCCGTTGAAGGAAGAGAGTAAGTTCTTCGGTTACACCGCACGCCTGAATTTGGCCGGTAACGACGTTCGGCTGCTGGTTCCTACCACCTTTATGAACCTGAGTGGCAAAGCCGTTGGTGCTTTGGCTACCTTCTACCGCATTCTGCCGGAAGAGATCCTGGTAGCCCACGATGAATTGGATCTGCCACCAGGGGTGGCGAAACTCAAATTAGGTGGCAGCAACGGTGGTCACAATGGCCTGAAGGATATCCAGAGCAAGCTGGGCAATAACCCGAACTTTTATCGCTTGCGTATTGGCATCGGCCACCCAGGTGATAAAAACAAGGTGGTAGGCTTTGTGCTGGGTAAGCCGCCAGCATCAGAGCAAACGCTGATTGATGATGCCATCGATGAGTCGCTACGTTGCACGGAGATCTTGCTGAAGGAAGGTATGACTAAAGCCATGAATCGTTTGCATGCATTTAAAGCGACTAGCTAAGCGGTTAGGCCAAGTAATGTGACTATCACTTGCTTGGCCTACTACTTATCGGGCAATAGCGGCACAGTTTGCGGGTACAGCATGGTTGCACGCTGTTTTGCACAACAACATCAACCACATCCGGCGTAGTTTTCTTTTTCAAATCCGCATTTCCACCAAAAAAAGGCCGCTCAATCAGGCTCTTCCTCCGCTCGTTCCTGAAATGAATAATAAAAGAAATAACTGAAAGTAATAATAAAATCGGTGCGGAAAGCACATCAATCCCATTCATGGAATAAATTCCTCCTTGAATTCAAATAACACAGCAAATAATACGCGGATAATATCTTAAAAAAATACGCCCAACAATACTTATAGTTAAATTTATCGTTAACCCTCTCGGCATACCTCAATATAATTAAGATATTACTTAGGTATTAGAGGCAATATCTTACTTGCTGCACAGGATAATTCTTTAAATTGAAGCAGATAAATCTTATACATTCAAAATCAGCATCAGTTATATATTAAATATATTAACCATTCAGGCTTAATACAAAGAAATATTCAAAAAATAAACAACAACAATAAAAACATGACAATAGGATAATTGCTTATTGAGAAAAACGGTTATAAATCGACAGTGCGAACAAATAATGATCATATTTCATACGAGATTCAGCTTAAAATTAATGGATTTCTCAGCCTATATAGATAGCCCACCATAAGACAAGTTACAACTTGAGGTTTAACGTTCTGTAACTCTTTACCCGCTGTAATCCGCCAGGTTTTATTATGATATGTTGCCAGGTCATACATTAGATGAGGAACATCAAGCCTCAGAATAACCCTATACAAAAAGTGCCTTTGCGGCTAAACATGCATTTAAAATAAAACATTAACTCACTTATATTACTAAATATCTGATAACAAATAGCCAGAATAATCTCCGCTATTAGCGTTCTATGGCCTATTGCCAGATGTGTTCACCTTGGATCTGTACCTTGCCTGCTGAACACCTCTACCGGCGTTTAATTGAGCCGACCCAGGCGTAAGCAGCGTAAGGAAGGCCTCGGGTAGTACCGCCAGCAACGGGCAGATCGAGATAACTGCCCATTACGTGTATAATGGCGGGATAATTTCGTCCTTTATGCAGCAGGCTAATGTTAACCTGTTGATAGTCAAGATATTTAAGGTGATATAAACATGGGATTCAAATGCGGTATCGTCGGTCTGCCTAACGTTGGCAAATCCACCCTGTTCAATGCGTTGACCAAAGCGGGTATCGAAGCGGCCAACTTCCCGTTCTGTACCATTGAACCCAATACCGGCGTGGTACCGATGCCCGATGCACGTCTGGATCAACTGGCTGAGATCGTCAAACCACAACGCATTCTGCCCACCACCATGGAATTCGTTGATATCGCAGGCCTGGTAAAAGGGGCTTCCAAAGGTGAAGGCCTGGGTAACCAGTTCCTGACCAACATCCGTGAAACCGAAGCCATCGGCCACGTGGTACGTTGCTTTGAGAACGACAACATCATTCACGTGAATAACAAAGTGGATCCGGCAGACGATATCGACGTCATCAACACCGAGTTGGCGCTGTCCGATCTTGATACCTGCGAACGCGCCATCCACCGTGTGCAAAAGAAAGCCAAAGGCGGCGATAAAGACGCAAAAGCCGAATTGGCCGCACTGGAAAAATGCCTGCCGCAGTTGGAAAACGCCGGTATGCTGCGTGCGCTGGATCTGACTGCTGAAGATAAAGCCGCGATCCGCTACCTGAGCTTCCTGACCCTGAAGCCAACCATGTACATTGCCAACGTTAACGAAGACGGTTTTGAGAACAACCCGTATCTGGATGTTGTACGCAAGATTGCTGCCGAAGAAGGTTCCGTGGTGGTAGCGGTTTGCGCCGCTGTCGAATCCGACATCGCAGAGCTGGAAGATGAAGACCGCGCTGAATTTATGGCTGAGTTGGGTCTGGAAGAACCAGGTCTGAACCGCGTGATCCGCGCAGGTTATGAATTGCTCAATCTGCAAACCTACTTCACCGCTGGCGTGAAGGAAGTGCGTGCCTGGACCATCCCAGTTGGCGCTACTGCCCCGCAAGCGGCCGGTAAAATCCATACCGACTTTGAAAAAGGCTTTATCCGTGCGCAGACCATCGCCTTTGAAGACTTTATCACCTACAAGGGTGAGCAAGGTGCCAAAGAGGCCGGCAAGATGCGTTCAGAAGGGAAAGACTACGTCGTTAAAGATGGCGATGTGATGAACTTCTTGTTTAACGTCTAAATGATGTCACTCATCTCAGTATGATCCATGAAGACTAAGTAAAACACTTAAAATCCACGCCTCGCGTGGATTTTTTTGTGATTTTCACTCTATCTACCATGTTGAGAGCAGGCATATCCACGCAGAACGCCCCCCGCTCATAGCCAAAAAACCATGCGCCATAACCACCTATCCTTGCGCTTCCCCAAGCGTTAACTAGACTGATTTAATGAAAACGACTTGCTCTCTACACGAGAAGTCATCACCTTCCCTGGCCCTCCCTTATAGGATAACGGTGCCATACCAACTATCGGGTAACTAGCGAAAAGAGAGCATGCCGTGAGTACCAACTATGAAGCGTTGTTCAATAGCAGTTACGATCGGATCACCGCCAAAGATCAGGGCGACCTGTTTTTCTCTCATTTCTACCAATTATTCGTTGAAAGCACGCAGGGGCTGAAAATTCAGCCCACACCCGAGCATCAGCAAGCGCAACAAAAAATTATCTACAAATCCTTTTTTTATATGCTTTCTGTTGCCACTAGCCATATCGTGGCCGACTATCTGGAGCACGTGGCGCGGGAACAGAGTTCCCAGGGGTTGAATCTGCCCGCGTCTGTTTTTGCCTATTGGCGGCGAGCCGTTTTGCAAACGGTACGCGATCTCGATCCGTTATGCGATGAAGAAGTCCTGACCGCATGGGCAATTTTTATGGCCCCAGGGTTGGAGTTTATGCGGCGGCAGGCAGAGTTGCACCATGATGCAGTGCAAGGCAATAAAAATGCACGCCGATAGCAGCTCTGTCCCAAATAGTAACTTTATTCTGGCGGCAGAAAACTCACGTATCGGCATCTGGGATTGGGAATGTACCCAGGATCTGTGGCAGGTTAACGATGCCTTGAAATTACTGCTAGGGGTTAATCGTGAGAATAGGGAGTTTTCCTCATCGCTTTGGCAACAGGTCATTCATCCTGATGACTTACCGCTGGTCCTACGTTGCCTTCATCAAGCCAACAAGGCGGTATTACCCGTTTTTGACTGTGAAGTGCGTGTCAAACACAGTAATGGTGACGAACACTGGGTACTGATCCAGGGGCAAATCATCAGCGTCAGTATCAAAGGGGAAGTGCAGCGAGTCATTGGGACTTTACAGGATATCACCGAGCGCAAGGAAGCAGAGGCCTCGTCCCAGCAGGCCGTTGCATTAGCCCACGCCGCGAACCAGGCCAAGAGTGAATTCCTGGCCAATATGAGCCATGAAATCCGCACGCCAATGAATGGGATCCTGGGCATGTCTCAATTGTGTCTCGAAACCAATCTGAATAAAGAACAACGTGATTACATCAATATGGTGTACTCCTCGGCTCGCGCCCTGTTGAAAATCATCGATGATATTCTCGACTTTTCGAAAATAGAGGCGGGGAAAGTCAGCCTGGAGTTTGAGGACTTTTCCCTGCGCCAGCTAATCCATGAAATTACCCGCCCTTTGATGCCCAAATTTTCCGAAAAGGGAATTGAGCTACTGGTAGACATTCATCCTGAGGTACCGACCATTCTGCATAGTGACGCCCTGCGTTTACGACAGATCGTGACCAATCTGATTGGTAATGCCCTCAAGTTTACCCATACCGGTGAAGTGGTTTTACAGATCGCCCCTTCACTCTCCACCCCGAAGATGCTGACATTCAGTATTATCGACACCGGGATCGGTATTGCCGAAGATAAACAGGCGGTTATTTTCGAATCTTTCAGTCAGGCAGACAGTTCAACCACCCGCAAATACGGCGGCACAGGGTTAGGATTAACCATTTCAGCCCGTCTGGTTGCCATGATGGGCGGCAAACTGCAGGTTTCCAGCCAGCCTGGCCACGGCAGCCACTTCTATTTTTCCTTGCCTGTTACTCCCTCGTCAGCCCGTACGACAATAACGTTGCCGGCCCGGTTGAATGGGATGAGCGTTTTAGTGGTGGATGATAACGAAACCAACCAAAGGTTGCTGTTTGACATGCTGCGCAACGTTGGTCTCAAGCCACAAACGGTCAACTCTGGCCAGGCCGCACTGGAGCTAATGGCCACTGGCCAGCGCTTTCCGCTGATCCTGCTGGATTCGCAAATGCCGGAGATGGATGGCATGGCACTAGCCCTGGAGATCAGGTCAACGCCGGAGCTTCGCCAAAGTAAATTGATCATGCTCAGTTCAATGGGGAATCGGATAGACACCGGCGTATTGCGTAAAGTGGGCGTTTCAAGCTTTTTAACCAAACCTATCGATGCCAACGAGTTACTAGAGGCCATCATAGCCAGCTTTATTCCGCAAGAAATGGCCAATCCTGAGCCCGTGCTGGAAGCACCAGTAAGGGTTACAGGGGTTGGGATACACATTCTGGTGGCGGAGGATAATCTTATTAATCAACAATTGGCGATCAACTTTATCCGTAAATTGGGTCATACCTGCGACGTAGTGGGCAACGGTAAATTGGCGTTGCAGAAGTTACAGCAGGATCAATACGACCTGGTTTTGATGGACCTGCAAATGCCCGAAATGGATGGGCTCGAAGCGGTACAACACCTTCGAGCTGGCGAACAACAGCAACCAGGCCAACACATACCAATCATTGCCATGACCGCACATGCGATGAAAGGCGATCGTGAAAGATGCCTGGCCCAAGGATTCGACGGCTATGTCAGCAAACCCATTTTGTTGGATAATCTTGCCAGTGAGCTCGAGCGGACCCTGAATGCGGCTCAACCACGCCCAGAAGACGAGATCTTCGATTATGCACAATCACTGACGCAGTTAGGCGACGATCAAGCCTTATTTAACGAGTTGGTGGCGATCTTCCTGGAGGAATTCCCCTCCTTGACTGGTGCGCTACATGACGCCATAAAGAGACAAGATTATGAAGCCATCCGGCGCAGCGCCCATCGGCTAAAAGGAGAGTGCCTGCACTTTGTTTGCCAGCCCCTGGAAAGCAGGTTAGGCAATATTGAGCAGGCTGCGGCAATAGCCGATTGGCCTGAAATCACGGCTCAATATCGCGGCGTGGATGAATTATGCCAGCGGTTGCGGACCTCCCTCGCAGCGGCAAAGGAAGCCTGATACCTCCGTCCTACGACAGGTTCTTAGTCAACGTCAACCTATTGCGGCCATTAGCCGTTTCATACTGCACCTGATCCATTATGGCTTGAATCAATATCAAGCCCATCCCGCCTTCCGGCCAACTGGTTTGATTGAGAGGGTCTGGAGCCAGGTCTGAAGGCTGTCGCCATTGCTGTAAAATGTTCTCTGGTATCGGCAAACCAGCATCCGAGAGAGTGAGCGTCAGGCGATGACCATCATTGACCAAGGTAATAACGATGCTCTGCGTATCATCATAATTCACCGCATGTCTGACAATATTGCTAAAGGCTTCACTTGAGGCCAAATCAAGCTGATAAACCAGCGCGGGATCCAGCGAAAACGGTGCAACAAAGTCATGCAGCTCGTTGCTCAGCTTCGCGAGGCTGTCCAATGATGCCGGTAAACACAACGTAGTGTTGGCACTTGTCATATGACATTCCCTCAGCGCAAGGCCAGATTCAACCCAGCATAAGCTTCAATGCCGCAGCGCGATCGCTGCCGATGATGAAAATCCGATCCATCCGCGTGAGCTTGAACATATTCTGAATGTTGCTGTTCAAGGCGCAGAGCGCCAGATCGCCGCGGCCACTTAATGTCTTGAGAATAGAAACCAGTGCGCCGAGGCAGCTACTGTCGATAAACTCGACATGGCTGAAGTCCAGCAGGATGCTGTTTTTACCCTGCTGAATAAAAGACAATACTTCCTGCTTGAACACCGCGGCCACTGACGCATCAAGGCGACGGACCAGAGGAGCAATGATTTCTACGCCACTCTCAGACTGGATCTCAAAGTTCATAACGATTCCTTTTTCACAATGTCATAGTTGTTCTGGCCTGGTAAACGTTGCTACACCGATACGTTCCACAGCCATCAGCGAGATATCATCAGCAAAGGACTGCATCAGCCTTGCGTGCGGTTTTTGCAAAGGTTCATGGCAGCGCCAGGCGTTCAAGGCATTTTCCACCCTGGCAAACAGTTGGTTCTTAGCCAAATGCCGGTTTTCGCTTAGTAATGTCTGTAAGCGTTGGTCGCCGTAGAGTTCCTGACTGTGACTCTCACATTCAATGATGCCATCGCTGTAAAGATAGAGCCGATCCCCGATGTCGAGGTTAAAATCACTGTCCTGATATTCGGCTTCCTCAAACAGCCCCACGGGCATACCTCCGTCCCCAACGCAAACCCTATCTCCGTCTGCGCGGATGATAAACGGCGTCGGATGCCCAGCCTGGCAGAGAGTCCCCTTGCCGTTACGGGTATCAATGACACCATAAATCAGCGTGTAATAACTGGTGACCTGCTCATTATCCAGGCAAAAACGCTGATTCAACTCCCCTACTACGCGGTGCGGTGCCACAGGAGTCCTTTCCCCCTCTGCCGAGAGTTCCAATAACAAATGACTACTGATTCGGCCCGCCATAAACTCACGTAGAACCGCCAGTGACAACATGGCGGCGCTCACGCCATGCCCGGCAACGTCTACGCTAAAGAAAGCGATGTGGTACTCCCCCAGCGGGAAATAGTTTAATAGATCCCCCGACACATATGCCGAAGGTAAAAACATCCAGTCAAACTCGAACCCAGCCAATAACAGGTTATGGGCAGGCAGGAAACTATGCTGCAGCTTGGCTGCCACCTGCAGGTCCGACTCTATTTGTTGATAAGCATAAGTGAGCTTTTCATTACGCGCTGCCAGCGTGCTTTCGAGCGTCAACACGCGTTCTGCCGCGTGTAGCCTGGCACGAAGTTGGCTTTGATTCACCGGTTTCGATAAAAAGTCATCGGCACCCGATTCCATTCCCGTCACCAGATCGTCCAAAGACTGGCGGGCCGTGACTAGAATGACATAAACGTAATGGCCGAAATCGCCACTGCGGATAGCCTGGCACAGGGCGACTCCGTCCATCACGGGCATTTCCCAGTCGCTGATGACGATATGGATTGACCGTTGGTTCAACTTTTGCAATGCCTGCCGACCATCTTCAGCCTCACAGACGTTAAATCCCCATTTCGTCAAGGCTGCCGCCATCAGATGCCGATAGCTTTTTGAATCGTCTACAATCAGCACGCTCACTGGCTGTGTCTCCGAAGGCTGACCGAGGGTAAGCGGTTCCATACGTCATGATCCCATGTTCAACTCAGGTTGAAGTCACCCTGACCGAGGCCAGATCTATTGCGATCCCCTTAACAAGGGATCCCCCAGATTTCGTTGGCATACCCCTTGATAGTGCGATCGCTTGAAAAGCCCCCCATGCCAGCAATGTTCAACAGCGTCCGCTGGTGCCACAACTGGGGTTGGGAAAAATCATGTAGTGCCTGATGCTGGGCCTGACGATAGCTGTCAAAATCCAGCAAATGGCAGTAGTGATCGCCCTCTGTCAGCATGCGGTAAATCGGCTCAAACAGCGACTTGTCCAGATTGAAGCGGCCTGATACCAAGGCATCGACAGCCTCTCTGATTGCCGGATCATCCTGGTAGACCTGATTATGGGACCCCGCCTGCCGATGGGTGTTGATTTCAGCCGCATCGGCACCAAACAGATAAAAATTATCGGCCCCCACCGCGTCACGGATTTCAATATTGGCGCCGTCCATGGTACCGATGGTCAACGCCCCGTTCATGGCAAACTTCATGTTACTGGTGCCTGACGCTTCGGTGCCAGCCGTTGAGATCTGTTCTGAAAGATCGGTGGCAGGAATAATATGTTCGGCCAACGAGACCTTATAATCCTCCAGGAACACCACGTTGAGCTGCCCTTTGGTTCGCGGATCGTGATTAACCGTCCTTGCCACTTCATTAATCAACTGAATAATCAGCTTGGCCATGGCATAGCCTGGCGCGGCCTTGCCAGAAAACAGGTGGACCTTCGGCTGAATCAGAACATGACCAGACTCAACAATCCCCAAATACAGGTGTATGACGTGCAGAATATTCAGCAATTGCCTTTTGTACTCATGGATACGCTTTACCTGGCTGTCAAACATGGCTGCCGGATCGAGCTTTATCCCCTGATGAGTGGCGATGAGCCGGCAAAGCGCCTGTTTATTATGCAGTTTAATGCTCTGGATTTCCTCCAGGGCTGCACTGTCCCTGGCCAGCTTTTTCAATCGTTGCAATTCATCAAGCTCGGTAACCCAACTGGCGCCTAACTGGCGGGACAAAAATTCGGCCAGGTTCGGGTTGGCTTGCTGGATCCAGCGCCTTGGCGTTACGCCGTTAGTTTGGTTGGTGAATTTTTCCGGGGTGATAAAATAAAAGTGCGGAACCAACTGCTGTTTAATCAGCTCGGAGTGCAATTTAGCCACCCCATTCACTTTATGACTGCCAACGATGGCCAGATTAGCCATACGGATTTTTTTCTCGGGCCCTTCTTCAAACAACGAAAGTGAGGCCAGCAACTCCGGTTTGTCTGGCCATTTCTGAGCTATATCGGCAAGGAACCGATGGTTGATTTCGTAGATAATCTGCAGGTGGCGTGGCAGCAACTTCTCAAACAGAGCAACAGGCCAGGTTTCTAACGCTTCCGGCATCAACGTGTGGTTGGTAAACGCGCAAGTTTTTTGCGTGATGCTCCAGGCCATTTCCCAATCCAGCCGGTATTCATCCACCAGCGTACGCATCATCTCGACGATGGTCAGAGCCGGATGGGTATCATTTAACTGGATGGCAACCGCATCGGGCAATGCTCTGATGTCCTCCGAGCGCTGAGCATATTCTTGCAGAATATCGCGTAAGGTGCAGGCAACCAGGAAATACTCTTGCGTCAGACGCAATTCCTTACCTGACGGGATCTCATCGGCTGGGTAAAGTATTTTCGAAATATTTTCTGACGCTATTTTCTGGCTTACCGCCCGCAGATAGTCACCGCGGTTAAATATATGAACGTCGAATGAATCAGAGGCGCTGGCACTGTATAATCGCAGTTTATTTACCGTATTACCCCCATAGCCGGTAACGAAGTAATCATGCGGTACACCCACTATGACCTTCCAGTCCATCCACATAGGATTGTAGTTGCCATCAATATCTTCACTCTCTTCGATATGACCACCGATAGGGATCAGCATCAGCTGTGAAGGGTGATCAATCAGCCAGGGAGAATGGGTGCTGTGCCAGTCATCCGGTTGTTCAACCTGCTTGCCATTCTGTATGGATTGTTTAAACAGACCATACTCATATTTGATACCATGGCCTGAAGCGGCAATATCCAACGTGGCCATTGAATCGATAAAACAGGCGGCCAGTCGACCTAATCCCCCATTACCCAGTGCGGCATCCGGCTCTTGATTAATAATCTCTTCAAAATCAAAGTCTAGCTCACTCACGGCCTGTCTAGCACTGGTTAGCAACCCCAGGTTCATCAAATTATTACGCAGCGACTGGCCGAGTAAAAACTCCATCGACAAATAGTAGAGTCGCTTAGGCCTTGCTTCCTCCTGACAACGTTTGGTATTGAAGAAGCTATCCAACTGGTAATCTCTCAGAGCCAGAGCCAGGGCATTAAAGATGTCTGTTGCGGTGGCATCTTTAAGCTCCAAACATAAATCGTATCTCAACTTACTAATCAAACTGTGCTTTATCTCTTCAACTCCAGGTATTTCAACACGTTTTTGCTTAGTCTTCATGTTAATCCCTATTAAAGCCTTCAACCCAATTGGTTAACTCGACGATGAGAAAGTGGATAGCGTTCAACATTGCTCTGCAAAGTGTAGACGGTTTTATGGCCGCTTGAGATAAAATCGCTAAGTATCAAATTTAAATAATTCAAGCGCCTATGCATTGATTATCCGGATATGAAAGTTACCCGAGTTGCGCCCTAAGGTTCTTTATATCTGCTTTGCTTGAAGAGACTGACGTTAACACCTGAAAGGATCATGGCGTCGTGGAATATAATACCGGCGCTGAAAACGTTGAAACCCACGCAATTGCGTGGGTTTTCATTTTCTAGTTACACATCACAATGGCTAAATGCTGAGTAAAAACTACGGGGCTGGCGCCACGCTCTGGATTTCGCCGCTATAGCCGGTGCGGGAAATTGCCGTCAGCAATAGCTGATTATCAAAACCTTCGGGCACAATCACCTCCGCCTGGTGCGTTTTCAGTGAGGCTTTGGCCTTAATCACCCCATCAGTAGAGCGCAACGCTTTATTGATAGAGATGACGCACAGTGAGCAGGTCATGGCTTTGATATCAATAGTGACTTTCTGATTCTCCGCCCATAGCCGCGGCGCAATGAGCACCAGGGCCAACAGCAGAAAAATGCGCTTTTTCATTCCATCATTTCCCAAATCCAAGGTAATACGTAGGGGTAGGTCATCAACGCCAACATCAACGGTACTGATAGCCAGTAAAGCCAAATCAGTACCCGACGGCTGACGACGTTCACGCAAACCGGGCGTGGCGACAGATAAAGCCGCCAAAATCCTCGCAGCATCAATCCGATAGCCACAATAATCATGGGCCACTGCAACCAGGATAGCGCCGGGATCCCCGTGAGCCCGGCAGCCGAGATACCAAACACCAGATACAACAACGGCCCGAGGCAACAGAGTGTCGATGCTGCGGCGGCAAGCAGAGCCGCCAGCAGCGTCACTATGCTGTCCTTAACGCTGTTCGACAGAGACATAGTCATAGCTAAATTCGGCCGGATCGTAGAAGTTTAACGGGTCGCCATCTACTTCAGCATAGGGGTAACCAAAGTTATTGAGATCCCCCTGCTCTGCCTCTGGCGAAAGCGCGAAATCACGGGCGTAGTTAAAACCAACCCAGTTCATTTCCCAGTTGCCGAACAGGTAATCGTTGACGGCTTCAACGGCGGCATCGCCGTTTTCTTTTTTCTCTGCCAGACGCATTTTAGTAACGTCGGCCGGATCGGCCGGCAACCAGCCGAAACCTGCCAGCCAGAACATCGCCCGGCAATGCTGCCCGCCGCTGACTTTTGCCACGCCTTGCTCATCAGCGCTGCCAAATGCCTTCTTAGAATAGCTCCCCAACTTGCGGGATGCGCCCAAGCGAATACCAAACATCTCACGCGCCGGGATCCCGCTGGCACGGCACAACGCGACGAACACGGAGTTGATATCGGTACATTTCCCGCCCAGCTTGCCAGCCTTAAGGATTTGCCCCACATCACCGGTCCCGCAGCCAATCACCGCATCGTCGCGATGCATATGGGTTCTTACCCATTCATGAATTAGCCTCGCCTGCTGTAAAGGAGATTTCTCACTGCCTATAATCTTCAACGCCGTTTCTTTCACTAGCCCATCCACCGGAATATGTGGGGTTGCGTTAAGATAGGGTTGTATCTCTGCAGGGAACACCAGATCGGTTTGCGGGAGGTGCCATTCGGCCAGTTGGTTGCTCTTCAGCGGTTCCCAGTCCAAGGTTTCAATCAGCATTTCCACTTTTAGTTCCATCGGGCCTTTGGAATCCGGCCAGGAAGCAAACAACGTTTTGGCTGCGTAGGTATTATTTGCCGTGAGGTAGGCCTGCTGATAGTTGCCAGAAAAAGAAATGTGCTTCAGTTGCTGGAAGGCGGTGTCCAGGGGGACAGGGATCCACAGATTGGCCTTACCTTCTGAGCCTGTTGGCGCTTTCAATTGATACGTTTGTGTCATCACAAAACGTCTTCTATTATCCACGCAGGTTGACGCAGGGATATCCGTTTTTCGCGACTCAGACCAGACCGGGCTTATCAGCCCAAAAGAAGATAATGCCGCCGCACCCTTGAGAAATTTACGCCTTTCCATCACCGTTCCTTTTTTTATTATCAGATAGCGCCAAAGCCTTGCCCACCGCCTTTGGGAGGGCAATAGTATGCACCCAGGCAGCACAAAACGACATACCGCTTACGCAAAAAGACATCTGGGAATATACGGTAAACGGCATGCGGGAAAGTGGAGACGTCTCAAGAAAAATAAAATATGCTACGGAGCAAACGATCAAGTAGGAGGCGGGATTACTCCCACCGTCCTTACAACAACATTATACGATAAACCGATTCACTAATTGGGTCATCGCTGCCGCTTGGTTGTCCAGTACCTGACTGGCACTGGCCGCTTGGGAAACCAAAGCCGCATTTTGCTGGGTGACTTGTTCAAGCTGATTCAAAGCCAGATGAACCTGCCCTACCCCCAATGATTGTTCGTTGGCGGCCTGAGCGATATCGCTAACATATTGCTTCATCAGCCCAGAGTTATCTGCTGCCGCTTTTAGCGCGATCCCGGAAGCCGAAACCCGAGCGACGCCTTCCGCAATTTTTTCCATATTTTGATTAATCAGCTCCCGGATCTGGCTCGCCTCTTTAGCACAACGTTGAGAGAGGTTACGCACCTCACTCGCTACCACCGCAAATCCCCTTCCGGACTCGCCAGCTCGAGCGGCTTCTACCGCAGCATTGAGCGCCAATAAATTGGTCTGAAAAGAAATGTCGTCAATAGAAGCCACGATACGTGAAATCTGCTCGCTAGAATTACGGATCTCCGACATGCTCTGGCTGGCTTCATTCGCCACGCGATTCGCCTGCATGACATCGCGCTCCATCGCCAGCGTGAGTTGTTCAGCTTCGCGGGCGTTATCTGCAGTCTGGGAGATCGCCGTGGACATTTGTTCCATGCTGGCCGCAGTTTCAACGATAGATGCCGCCTGTTCATCAGTACGTTGCGCCAAATCCTGATTGCCAGCAGCAATATCACTGCTAGCATGGTGAAGGATCTCCGAGCCGGATTTAATCTCTTTAACAATATGCTGAATATTTTCAATGGATTGATTATAGGCATGATTCAGTGCTGACAACTCATCACTACCCGGCACGCTAAGGCGTTGGGTCAAATCCCCCTCCATTTCACCAATCGTTTTCAACGTTCCTTGCAGTTGCAGATGGATACTCCGCGCAACGACGATGGCTATCGCCAAGGCAACTGCCAGGGAAAGAAGGCTGATGCACAGGAAAGTCATCCATTCGCTACGTGCCGTGCGTGACAACTCTGCAGCATACTTTTGTAACGCGTCAGCGGTTTGATTCTCTAGTTGACGCAGCACTTCAATGCGCAAAGTCTGAGCCTTGAACCAATCGGTAGGAATAACCTTGAATCCACCGGTTGCGACTTTATCGAGCGCAATCTCACGAAACTTTAGGGCATCAGTTGCCGATGTAGAACGTAATGCGCCATCAAGCGCCGCCGCCTGCTCCGCGGTGCTGAAACGACGAGTCGCAGAAAGCCAGGCCTCTTGTTTTCCCACCACATCGCTCAACTGGCGGAATTGCCCATCACCAAAACGATCGCTAGAGAAAACGCTGGAGAGTAATGCCCGCTCTATTCCCGACTGTTCTTTCAGGTTAAGCAGGCTGTAATACGCTGACAATTCTTGGCCGATTTTGCCCGATGTCGTCAAATGCCCAATACCACCGACAAAATCCAGCACTTGGGCGATGGTCTTAGTATAGAAACCAATGGCTTGTGGCGCCACGGTGTGTAAATTGCTGACATTATTACGCACCTCGCCAAGTAACTGGGTTTGGTCGTTAAATAACTGAATCGCGGATGTATCAATCCCTTCCAATGCGCTGCGATCGGTTTTAGATAACAGTTGGCTAAATTTCGCCATAGCCGCATCGGTCAGTTTACGTTGATCCGCTAGTTCAGCGCGAAACTGCCCACCGCCAGAGCCCAGGTAACCTGCGCTCATACCACGCTCTTTTTGCAGCTCATGCACGACATCCCCTGCACCACGCGCAATTGCCGTTAGCTGAACGATGACATCCATCTGACGTTCGATATTGATACGGGTTTTCATACCCGACCCGGCAAACCAGCATAAAGCCAGTAGCAGTGGAAACAGAGCAATGAAAAGCTTCATTCTCATCGATATACGGTAGATCCCTAACATCCGGTTTCGTCCTATTTAGGTGACAACATCAATAGAACAGCTATCGGCCTGCTTTAAGCACCCTTTAACCACAATGATAGAATTGTTATTATTCCATTGATAAATATCATTATTTTTATTAAAGCATGAGAACTGCCAATGCAACCTCCCTCCTTTGCTCTACCACTTCATCCTCACTTCACACAGCCCCGATAAAATGGCCAGATTCTAACTTCGAGGGATTGAACGTGATTTTTACCAAACGCCTGTGGGCTATCCTCTTTCTCACCATCAGCCTGATGACCGTGCTGGTCAGCCAAGCTCGCGAGCTACCTGCGGTGCAGGATGGTGACATCATTTTCCACACTTCCCGCTCGTCACAGAGCCTGGCGATACAGCAGGCAACCGGCTCACGTTACAGCCACATGGGCATCATTGTGCTGCGAGATGGCAAGCCTTACGTATTCGAAGCGGTATCAACGGTGAAATATACCCCGCTGGCCGCCTGGATCGATCGGGGAGAGCAAAAGCATTTTGTCGTTAAACGCCTGAAGAACGCCAAGCAAATGATGACGCCGTCCGCACAGTTAAAAATACGCCAGCAGGTTAAAAGCTTTGCCGGGAAGCCCTACGACATGCAGTTTTCCTGGTCGGATGAGAAGCTATATTGTTCGGAATTGGTGTGGAAGATTTACGATCGCGCACTAGGGATACAAATCGGCAAGCTGCAAAAAGTACGTGAATTTAACTTTGGTGCTCCTGCCGTGCAGCAGAAACTGAAAGAGCGCTACGGAAAGCAAATCCCGTGGGAGGGGTCGGTTATTTCGCCGAAGGCGATGTTTGAATCACCGCTGCTGGTCACGGTGATTGCGAATTAATCTACGGTGACGTCCCCCATCCACATGGATAGGGGACTGTATGTGCTACATAGTGGCTCGGCATCTGACAACAGCCCCGGGCTAGCTTGCGTCCTGCACCCGCAACTCCACCTCATGCGCCTCGTCCGCCTGCGGGATCTCCAATTTGCTCAGCATCCGCGCCATCGCCTCAGCAGGTACGCTGTATTCCCGCTCGGCATTCTGCCGCAGCCACTGGGCATACGGTACTTCCAGGTAAACAATCTTCACCCTTGCGCCATAGGCGATAAACAACTCAACCAGTTGGCTACGCAACTGCCGGGTAATATTGGTGGCATTCCAGACAAAAGGTTCGCCCCGCCGTAACAGCGTTTTAGCCTGCAACTTGGCCTGCTGCACGACCCAGCCAGTCGCGTTTTTGTCGGTTGGCGAAAGCCGATGCTGGCGGCGAATATTGTCCAGGCTGATAACCTCAAGCCCAGCGGCATGCTGCGCGATATAGCGATCTTTACCCATTCCCGGCAGCGCACAAAGTAACGTTACTTCGCTCTGAAATTGCTCGTAGGGAACAAAATCCACGCTAGCCTGCGGATGCGTCAAATAATGGTAACGCTGGTTATCGCTCGCAAAAGGACGCGCTTGCCCCCAGCATTGCTGTTCCTGACAGAACAGTTCGAACAGCTCGATATTATCCAGCAGGCCGTTTTGGTCTTCACACTCGCGGCCCAACACATCTGCCCGTGCCAACATCGCCAGCAACCGTGTATCTAACCGTAGGGCCGCTAATAACAGCGCCCGCTCCGGCGATGGTCGCCCCATGATCCACAACGGCAAACCATGAAAACGTACCAAGGCCGCAACCTGTTCACGCAGCTCAAACGGCGTAACGATATCCCGATAGAGGATCGAGCGCGTGGTCAGCTCACCGCGTTTAGCGTGGTTGGGTGAGGTCACCGAACCATCGTCTGCAACCCGCGTGGTGCTGCGCTTTTCTACATCGTGCAGCAATGCGGCAGCCCAAACCAGCTCCTGCTGTTGCTCTGGCAATGCCAAAAACTGCGCAGACTCGGTCAGTGCCGCCAGCACGAGCTGGGTATGGATTGCCACATCGCCTTCCGCATGATGGCGAGGATCTTGTGGCACCTGATGCATGTCGGCCACCCAGCGAAATTTATCCGCCAGCCTGCCCCACTGCTTGTCTTCACTTAAGCACCACATGGTTTATCCTCCTGCTGATACTCATACGCCATACGCGCTCGTTGCCAATTCACTCTCCAGTGACGATCGGTTTTCACATGGTTTTTACGCACGTACTTAAACACGTTATGGGAAAACTGAGCCACTGGGAATTCAGCCGCATTGCGAGTGACAATCCCTTCCATGGTGCATGGCAAGCCGGTATGCACGTCATGCGGCGCAAAACTCCCTACTCCCCCCACCAGCGCCAGTATTGCCGAGCGGTATTCTTGTTCCGTCTGGCGCGGCACGTCCTGCACCACTTCTGGCACACAGGCAAAATCAAATAATGCCGCGTAAAACTGCACTTCTTGCCAACTCAGCCACATGTCTTTACAACGTACGGCGAATAGATAGAAGTCCTGTTGCAGGCCACGATATTCGATCGAATGCGTGGCATACAGGTTCTCGCCAAACAGTTCGATATCGCCCAGGTCATTTTTAATCAATTGCCAACGCTGGCGGATCTGGCGCGTCCAGGCAGAAACCGTCGGTGCCGCATGGGAGCGTGCAAATACGCCATACCGATTCAGGCAGTTATTCTCACCATCGAGCTTTTCCGTATGGATCAGCGAGGGGATTAGCCGTATGTCTTGCCAATAATGCTTATTGATCCGATCGTCACTGGTGGTTCCCGGTGAGAACGGATAATGGTACGTCCGACCATATTTATGTGTTTCCATTTCTTTTCTTCTTATAGCGTTACCGGCCTGCCCCATCAGGCCGATATTGATTAAGCGAGCGGCGTAAAGCTTTCGCCTTTAAACACCCGAACCGGTGAACCACGCACTATTTGATGGTGAAACATCCGTCGCTCAGCACGCTGTTCGTCCAGTTGCTGTTGCTCAAGCTGTTCCAAACGGTGAGCGATCAGCAAATACGCCAAACGTTTATTGGCATGTTGGCTGCGCTCGGTCTGCACTTTGACGCTAATGCCGCTAGCGATATGGGTGGCGCGAATAGCCGATTCCGTTTTATTTACGTGCTGCCCACCTGGCCCGGAGGACTTCAACGTCTCAAAGCGGATCTCGCTCTCTTTTGGCACCGCTGCCGGAGAGAAACGCGCTGCACCAATAAACCAGTTCTTTCTGGAGCGCCCAGTGCGCCAGGGGCTTTCGCAAATCCACTGCAATGTCCCGCACCACTTGGCGGCCAATGGCTCCGCCGCTTCGCCATTAAGCGTCAATAACACCGAACGCAACGTGCCCGGCAGGCGGCCCTCTTCCCGCTCAACCTCATGCAGTTCCACCTGCATGGCCTGAGCCTCTTTGTGAAACTGGCGCAGTGCCAGGCTCACCGCCAGGCAACATTCATCCGGCCCCTGGGCGGCAGATATCTGTAATAAGATCATCACTGCCCCCCGCTGGTTTTGTAGGTCAACACCGGCTGCATACGCGCCACCAACGTGACCAATCCTGCCTGCTGCAAGGCTCCCACTACGCTATCAATCGGCTTGTAGGCTTCTGGCGCTTCCTGATAAATCAGCTGGCGGTCGCGGCAAATCACCCGGCTGCCGAAGCGGGTTCTGGCCAACTGCTCGGTGCTGAAACGCGCTGATAAGCGATCTTTACACTCGGAACGCATCCATTTGCGCCCCGCGCCGTGCGCCAGTGAATACAAACTGCTGGCGGCAGGTAGCGGTTGGACGATATAGCTGTAATCGCCGCGCGAGCCGGGGATCACCACCAGACCTTCATCCGACGGCGTAGCCCCTTTACGATGCAGCCAACCAGGCACGCCCTCGATAGTGGCCGCCGCCAGCAGGTTATGATGGATATCCAGCAGGCAATCGCCAGCAGCGCGTAACCGCTGCAATATCCGCTGGGCAATCAGCTGCCGGTTTAAGCCTGCAAAATCCAATGCCTATTGATGCTGTTGCAGATAATCGTTGGCCGCATCGGTATTTTCCAGCAGGCCATGATGCCCATGAGCGCGTACATGCTGTTCCAGTATTAGCTGGCCCAAGCCACGCGAACCGCTGTGCACCAACAACATCAGCCGTTTTTTATCAAGACCGGCCTGCGGCTGATATATTTCGTCGATGCGTAACAGTTCAGCAAAATGATTACCGCCGCCAATGGTGCCCAATGCCCGAGAATAATCGCCAAGCGCGGGAGGAATATCCCCCAACTCTTCTTGCTCTAACGGGCCGTCAATATTTCCCAGCTTTTTTTCCAATTTATCCAGCGACTGTTTCATCGCCAGCAAATCTGTTTGCCATAGCGACATACCGCAACCGATATCATTACCGATTAACGCCGGGTAGAAGCGATGTTGTGAAAAGAAAGCGGCACCGACCGGGTAACCACGTCCAGGATGCAAATCTGGCATCCCGACCACACGCACCATATCCGGCAGCTTGGCGGTAATTTCTAATTGTTGGATTGCATTTCCTTCAATCCAGGTGTGTTCCGACGCGATCAATGAAACTCGCGGCGTAACGGAGCCAATAGTATTGCTCATAACCAATCCTGATTACTATTTTATCTCATTTTTTGGATTTGGCGGGCGGTAGCCCTAGCAATACCTGGAGAACAGGAAATTATGCCTGAGGATACGACCCGCAAAGGGTAAACAGTGCTTGATAATTCATGATGTACCTCCTTTGCAAAGTGAATGAATGGGAAAACGCGGCGATAGTACATATAAACTCCAGCGTTAGCAATGGTTGTTCGCGTCGGCCACCAAAATTTAATTCGGGGTGCCGAAAAGTTTGACCCAAGTCAACGTTGCATTTAATTGGCCGCTGGCTGGATAGACTCTGCTGACGATTATCAGTATATAAATGCAAATGGTAATTATTTTCAGTTAAACTATGACAGGTCTGGATAGTTACGTTGCTAAGCATCCCTACCTCCATCAGTTCTGCCCCATTGAAGGAACTTGCTGTTGAAACATGACACTGAGCTGGATTTAACCCCGCATTTTGCACTGGCAGGCAATCAGCCGTTTAAAGATCGTCGAGCCATGATGCCGCTGCGCGGCGCGATCCCCGTAGAAAAACAGCTGCTGGCACCAACCTGGCAAAACGTCATCGGCCAGACCGCGCCCTGCCGCAAGCGTCTGGTGTATCTACACATTCCGTTTTGTGCCACCCACTGCACCTTCTGCGGCTTTTACCAAAACCGTTTCGAGGAGGACAGCTGCACCCGCTACACCAATGCGCTGCTACGCGAGATAGAAATGGAGGCAGACAGCCCTCTGCATCAGTCTGCGCCAATCCATGCCGTCTATTTTGGCGGTGGAACACCTTCGGCGCTTGCCGCACGGGATCTGGCACGTATTATCACCACACTACGCGAACGCCTGCCGTTGGCCCCAGACTGTGAAATCACCATCGAGGGCCGGGTGCTAAACTTTGACGATCAGCGGATAGACGCCTGTCTGGATGCCGGAGCCAATCGCTTTTCGATTGGTATTCAGTCGTTTAATAGCAAAATCCGTAAAAAAATGGCTCGTACCTCCGACGGCGCAAGCGCCATTGCGTTTATGGAAGGACTCGTTCGTCGCGACCGCGCTGCCGTGGTCTGCGATTTGCTATTCGGCTTACCTGGTCAGGATGCGAAACTTTGGGGCGAAGATCTGGCGATTGCTCGCGATATCGGGCTGGACGGTGTCGATCTCTACGCCCTCAATCTGCTGCCCAATACGCCCCTGGGTAAGGCAGTGGAAACTGGCCGCACCTCGGTTCCCTCACCTGCCGAGCGGCGCGATCTCTATTTGCAGGGCTGCGATTTCATGGATCAGGCAGGCTGGCGCTGTATCAGCAATAGCCACTGGGCGCGCACCACGCGAGAGCGCAATTTGTACAACCTGCTGATTAAGCAAGGCGCAGACTGCCTGGCCTTTGGCTCAGGCGCGGGAGGCTCGGTCAACGGTTATTCCTGGATGATTGAGCGCAACCTCACTCACTGGCATGACGCTATCGCCGCGGGTCGCAAACCGCTGATGATGATGATGCGTACCTCCGGTAACCGAAGCCAGTGGCGTCAGCCGCTACAGGCTGGCGTGGAAAACGCGCGCATCCCGCTGGATGAACTGACGCCTCATGCGGAAAAGCTGAAGCCGCTACTCGCACAGTGGCATCAGGCGGGGTTAACCCGCGACGCCTCAACCTGCCTGCGCCTGACCAACGAAGGGCGCTTCTGGGCAAGCAATATTCTGCAGTCTCTTGATGAGCTGCTCCAACAACTGGATCTGCCGCGTATTGCGGTAGCCACCCTCTAACAGGAGTGAACGATGAAACCATGGCTGATTTTTGGCGCTGGCGGTAAAGGGGTCGGCGCGCTGACTCTGGAACTTGCGCTGGCGGAACAGCGTCCGGTGGTTGCGGTGGTGCGTAATCCTGATGCCGCCTCTCGCCTGCGGGAGAAAGGCGTACAGGTTTATCTCGGTGACGCTTGTGATGCCATTGCGGTCACCCGCGCTTGCGAAGCTGCTGGTGCCAACGCAACAATCATCTCGTCAATGGGAGGAGCACAGGATTATCTGGCCCACAGGACAGTGATAGATACGGCAGAAAAGTGTGGAATATCGCGCATGATCCTCGTCACCTCGTTGGGCTGTGGCGACGGTTGGCCGTTTCTGTCACCACGCGCCAAAGCGGGGTTTGGCCAGGCGGTACGTGAAAAATCGCTGGCGGAAAGCTGGTTACAGACCAGCACGCTAGATCACGCCATCTTGCGCCCCGGCGGGCTGCTAAACGGCAATGCCACCGGCAAGGCGCAACGTTTTCAGGGGCAGGAAGTTCATGGCTTTGTGATGCGTGCAGACGTTGCTGCACATGTCCAGCAACTGGCAAGTGCCCCCGCACTCAATCAACAGGTCTATAGCCTGGTTGAACCCGGTCTTAAACCTGCTTAATCCCCACGCGGTGCTGCCCTATCAGCGCCGCAATCACTCCGCCAAAGCACGTATCACCTTGATCAGCTCCGATTTACCTTCAAAGCCAATCCCTGGCAGCTCCGGTATAACAATATACCGAGGAAGCTGAACTGGCCCCTCACCCCAACCCTCTCCCACAGGGAGAGGGAGCTGGTACAGCGCCATTTTCAGGTACAGAAGTCAGTCTTTAGGCAGATTGGTGATAAGGACGAATGTAGTAGCCAAGGGGAGCCATTTTCAGGTGCAAAGTTAGTCTTTAACCAAGCTGGTTTGAGGACGAATGTAGTAACCAATTTGTGGCACGTTCGGTCCCCTCTCCCTGTGGGAGAGGGCTAGGGTGAGGGGTAAAGTTATAAATTGCTAACGCGCTTATCCTTTGGATACTTCACCGTATAAGACAGGGTGAATTTCTCGGACTGATTCGCTGGTAAATCCAGTGCCCACTGTACGTTGCCGGTGTCTTTATCGTAGCTGGCACCGTCGTACTTCAGTCCGTCGATAGTAATCGCCGAGTCACGACTTAGCGGCATCTGTTCCATCACCACCAGCTTAATCGGCTCTTTACGGGTATTTTTCACGCTGGTGACAAAGGAGTACTGTTGGCTTACCGAATTGCCAAAAAACTCCGCCTTCGAAGTAAGCTGCTTGCCATTTTCGCGGTTAACGATAATCTTTTTGTCCCGGCCTAATGACAGATCCAGCGTTTCTTTGGCCTCGGCGATATTGATATACCCCTGGCCGACAAATGAACCCTCGAAGAAAATACTGGACTTGCCCGGCAACAAATTAAGCGGTTCCCAGTCTTTTAACTGTACCTGCAAGAAGGCATCAGGTTCGATTTTCGGCACCACCACGTAGCGATAGTCGCCCTGAACGTCCACATCCTTGATGGTGACTGAATGCCCTTTGCCATCGGAGGCAATGTTATAAGGCAAGGAAATGCTAAAGCGGGTATTCACTCCGCCAGCATCGGTGACCACATAATCTGAGAGAGAACGTTTAGCTCTGCTGGCCATTGCGCCATCAAGCTCTTGGGCATCCGCGCCAGCGGCCATCTCAGCAACGGGAGCCGGTGCCGGTCTGGGTATCGACATTGCCATCTTGGAACTTGAGTAGTCCTGATAAAAATCGAGATACCAAGGTTGCAACTTCGGCGCCTGCGCCCCTTCGCTTGGGTTGCCGCTGGAAAGCGTCAGGTTGACCTTATCCCAGTTGATGCCGCTGTTCTGAAACACATTGGCCTTGTAGCTCAGCTTGACCGGCTGGGTAATGCTGTTGACCCGCACATCGTAAGTCGGCACCCAGCCGGCATCCGGGATCACATAAGACAGCTTAACGTTGCTGGTCACGGCTTTCGCAGTGTAAAACTTCACCACCACCTGATTCACCGTTTGGCCAGTCTTCTGCTGGGCCTCGTCCAACTGGCTCTTCAGCTTTTCGATGCTTTTGTCAATCGCGGCGATCTTCTCTTTAAGCTCGATATCCGCCAGCAGCACTTCACTCATGCGGCGACTCACCAGTTCAAGCATCTGATTAACCTGCTCAACGGAAGCGCCCTCTTTCTCCGAACCCAGCGCCCGGTTACTTTCCAGCACCGCCAGCTGTGCCTGGATCACTTCCCGCTGCACGTTCAGTTTGCTTTGCTCACGCACCTCATCATCAATCTGCTTGGTCAATTGCTCCACTTCAGGCGACAAATGTTCGGTGAGAAAATCGCGTTTTATGCTGAAAGATTGTACGACCACGCCGTTATCAGCATCAAGCATCAGGCTCTGTTCGTTCAGCCCGCTGGCAATATTGGTAAAGACGACTTCGCTTTCCCCCGCCGGTAGCGTCACTTTGCTGCTGTTGAATAACTCGGCACCGCGAATAAAGACCGTCACGTCGTTGAGCGTGACGTTTTGCGCCTGAGCCAGGCCGGTATAGGCCAACAGCACCGAGGCCGCCAACAGCGTGGTTTTAAATCCTGGGAAGAGGGTCATCGTCATTTATCCTTAACAAAGAGGTTCCGTGCAGAATATCGACGAATTATAGCATGCAGCCTGGTGGTAAGATTTCTGAAAGATCATCGCGTTCAAAGGTAAAGCAGCGATATTCGTTTCATTTAGCCACGTCGCGCGGATCATGAAAGAAAACCCATTCCACGCGGTTATCACGCAGAATGGGTTGTAGTGAGGTAAGGGATAATTTACCGCAGGTTCGGTGCAGAGCCACGGGCCGCGCGCTGTTGCTTTTCCAACTGCATGGCTTGCAGGTCTACTGGCCGGATCAGGGTTAACGCCGCCGTTGGACACACCTCGACACAGGCTGGCCCCGCTTCACGCCCCTGACACAGATCGCATTTATTCGCCTGAGCCCGTTGGTACGCGACACCATTGCTGACATACCCCTGATTGACCACCACCTCCATCGCACCATAAGGGCAAGCCACCATGCAGCTCTTGCAGCCAATACAACGCGACTGGAGCACCTGTACGCTGCCATCCTGGTTATAGATGGCCTCGTTCGGGCAGGCATTCAGGCAAGGGGCATTTTCACACTGGCGGCACAGCATCGGTACGCTGACGCTAAGGGTTTTCATCACCCGTAAGCGAGGATTGAAGTTTTCCGCCGTCATCGGCAACGGATTATCCCCCAGATGCGCCATCACGCAGGCTATCTCGCAGGTGCGGCAGCCAATGCACTGTTTCATATCGGCAATGACAAACTGATTCATACCGTCTCTCCTTGAGCCGCGTTAGAGCACATTGAGGTAATAACCGATGCTTTCCGCCGCCTTGCGCCCTTCGGCAATGGCGGTCACGATCAGATCGGCACCGCGCACGATGTCACCACCGGCGAAAATCTTGCGGTTACTGGTTTGGTACGGATAACCCGCCACCGTTGGCGCCACCACGCGCCCTTGCCTATCCAGCATGACGTTATGTTCTGCCAACCAGCCCATACGATGCGGGCTAAAGCCAAAGGCCATGATCACCGCATCCGCCGGTACGATATGTTCCGAACCCTCAACAGGGACCGCCTGCCGCCTACCCTGGCTGTCCGGAGCCCCCATTTCGGTTCGCCGCATCTGAATGCCGCTGACCTTACCTTCTTCATCGATCACGATGCTTAGCGGTTGCAGGTTGAACATGAATTCTGCGCCCTCTTCCCGCGCATTTTTCACTTCCTTTTTCGAACCCGGCATGCTCTTTTCATCACGCCGATAGGCACAAATCACCTGCTCAGCACCGTGACGTAATGAGGTACGGACGCAGTCCATAGCGGTATCACCGCCCCCCAGTACGATCACCCGCTTGCCCGCCATATTGACGTAAGGGCTTTGCGGGTTTTCGGCATAGCCCATCAGTTGTTGGGTATTGGCGATCAAGAATGGCAAGGCGTCATACACTCCCGGCGCACCTTCATTTTCCAGGCCGGAACGCATCGATTTATAGGTCCCCACGCCAAGGAACAGCGCGTCGTAATCATTGAGCAGAGTTTCCATCGAGACGTCTTTGCCAATCTCGGTATTCAAACGGAACTCCACGCCCATATCGCTGAAGATCTCACGCCTTCTGGCCATCACGTCCTTATTCAGCTTGAACGCCGGAATGCCGAAGGTCAGCAGCCCGCCAATTTCCGGATAGCGATCGAACACCACCGGCTTGATGCCATGACGCACCAGGATATCGGCACAGCCCAGCCCCGCCGGACCCGCGCCGATAATGGCAACGCGCTTGCCGCTGTCTTTCACCGCCGACATATCTGGCCGCCAGCCCATATCAAAGGCCGTTTCGGTGATGTAGCGTTCAATGTTACCGATGGTGACGGCTCCCCCGTGCTCATTGAGCGTACAGGATTGCTCACACAGTCGGTCCTGTGGGCATACCCGGCCGCACACTTCCGGCAGGCTGCTGGTTTGGTGCGATAGCTCCGCCGCCTCCCAGATGCGCCCCTGGCTGGCCAGCTTGATCCACTGAGGGATCTGATTATGCAGCGGACAGGTCCAGGAGCAGATACTCTGCTTGCCGCAGCTCAGGCAGCGTTCGGCCTGTTGCTGGATCTGTTGCTCATTAAAGGGTTGGTAGATTTCGGCAAAGCTGGTTTTGCGCAACTCGAGCGGGATTTTGCTGGCTTCCAGGCGAGGTGCCCGAGGCTGTTGCAGCAGATTACGGATCGGCGTTGATTTTTTCTGGGCTTTCGCTTCCGGGCTCTGATTAGCCGCACTGCCAAACAGTTGGCTATGGTGATCGCGCGCCGCAGCACGTAGCCGCTTTTCTCGCTGCTGGTCCAGCAACGTTTGGTTGTTCACCAGGCTGAGTGCATGGGTTGGGCAGGCACGTACACAAGCAGGCTCATGGTTCAGCTCGCTACACAGGTCGCATTTCTGTGCCTCAACCTTCTGATAGCTGTCGGCCAGGCGATGATTGGCGGGCTGCACCGTTTCGGTCACCACCGTCATCATGCCAAACGGACAAGCGACCGCACAGGCTTTGCAGCCGATGCATTTCTCCTGGCTGACCTGGATGCTGGTATCACTTTGTTCAATGGCCCCGGTAGGACAAACATTGGCACAGGGCGCATCTTCGCAATGGTGGCAGAACACGGCCGTATTGCCATGGGTGCCCTGAATAACCTTGACTCTTGGGGTGAAATATTCGCGCTTGCTTGGGTATGCCCCGTGATGGTGTGCGGTCACGCAGGCGACCTCACAACTCCGGCAGCCAATGCAGGCTTCTGATTCCGCAACGATAAATTGATTCATAGGTATCCTTTCCGAACAGGCTGACTGAAAAAACACGCTTTCGTTGACGTTATCTCCTTATCTTGGCTGGCGTAGGCAGGTGTCAGTAAGGTTATAACCATGTAAATATAGTGGTTATATTTGATCGGTTTCCATGACATTTCGCATGAAAATGGCGTAATACGCCAATCCGCTCTAAACCAGGCAGGACAACAATTAGCGTAATCACACATTGTCGTATTGGATCACATTTATAAAACGCCACTGGTTGTTATTTCGCCACAAATACATTAATATTATTTATATATCTATGGATTTTTTGTTGTAATTTAGCGGAATATATTCATGTAATAAATGGGGGGAAGCGCATGCCAGGGATGAGCAAACAAGCCAGCGGGCTGAGGTTTACGTTAAGCGTTGGCAACCTGCCAGCAGACGCTTTTGTGGTGGTGGAATTTACTCTGCATGAACAATTCTCCAGCCCGTTCGCGCTAGAGCTTGAGGTGGCTAGCGCCAAGCCCAGCGTGGAGTTCCGTTCAATCCTGGATAATACCGCCACGCTGACGATTTGGCGTGAAACCGAGGTACAGCGAGTCGTTAATGGCATTGTCACCTCCCTCGAACAAGGGGATGCCGGACTTCATCAAACGCGTTATCGATTTAGCATTCATCCCTCGCTCTGGCGAGCCGGGTTGGGTCACCGTTCACGTATTTTCCAGCAACAAAACTTTCTGGAAATCCTGGAAACTCTGTTAAAAGAAAACAAGATCGGCGACTATGCCCACGCGTTGCGCTATCCCCATGCCGTACGTGAGTTTTGCGTCCAATATAATGAAAGCGATCTCGATTTTATTAACCGCCTGGCCGCAGAAGAAGGGATTTACTATTTCTTTGAGCACCAAAATGGCAAACATACGTTGGTGTTTTCCGATGATTGCGCCGCACTGCATGACGGGCCAACGCTCCCCTATCATCCCGACCAGTCATCTACCTCGTTGGATGAACCCTGCGTCACCACCTTTAAGCGCCGGGAAAGTTTACGCCTCGCCGAAGTGCTGTTGAAAGATTACACCTTTAAAGATCCCTTATGGTTGGCAGAGTTTGGCGATGACGCCCGCGATACTGAGCATCAGCCCGGCAAGTACTTTCATTACGATTTCCCAGGGCGTTTCAAAAGTACCGAGGTGGGTAAATCTTTTGCCCGCTGGCGCATCCAGGCGCTGCGTAACGATGCTCATCAGAGCGAAGGGGCAAGCAACTGCCCGGCGCTGCAACCCGGCGTACGCTTTACCTTGGAAAACCATCCTCTGGAGACGCTCAATACGCGTTGGCAAATCACCCAGGCTAACCATTCAGGGCAGCAACCCCAAGCGCTTGAAAGTAACACAGGCGGGACGGGAACTATCGTAACCAGCCAGTTTGCGTTTATTCCCCACGATCAGACCTGGCGCCCTGCTTTACTCCCCAAGCCACGGATTGATGGTGCACAAATCGCCATTGTCACGGGGCCTGCCACTGAAGAAATCTTTTGTGATGAGTTTGGTCGGGTGAAAGTCCGTTTTCTCTGGGATCGCTCGGGCAGAACCGACGACAGCAGTTCCTGCTGGATCCGGGTATCACAACCCTGGGCGGGGCCACGTTGGGGCATGTCGGCCGTGCCACGCGTTGGCCATGAGGTGATCGTCG
Organism: Serratia sp. JSRIV004; assembly: GCF_019968705.1. Taxonomy (NCBI): domain Bacteria; kingdom Pseudomonadati; phylum Pseudomonadota; class Gammaproteobacteria; order Enterobacterales; family Yersiniaceae; genus Serratia; species Serratia sp. JSRIV004. The sequence continues at coordinate 3,484,511 of NZ_CP074140.1, forward strand.
AGTTTCTGAATGGCGATCCCGATCAACCCATAATTATCGGCCGCACCTATCACGCCAGCAACCTGCCCCCGGGCAAGCTGCCTGGCACCAAAACCCAGATGTCGATCCGTTCGCAAACCCATAAAGGCGAAGGGTTTAACGAACTGCGTTTTGAAGATGAAAAAGGCCAGGAAGAGCTCTATCTGCATGCGCAAAAGAACATGACAACCGAAGTGCTGCATGACAGTTGCGCACGTATCGATCACGATGAGAACCAGCGGATAGGCAACGATCGCAGACAACAGGTTGTCCACAATGATTTTCTGCAGGTTAATGGCGAAAAGCGTGACCGGATAGAAAGCGACTATTCCCTGACCGTGAATAGCAATTTCCACATTAACGCCAGCAACGCCTTATTGACGGAGGTTGGGCAGGAAATTCACCTGAAGTCCGGCACTAAAATAGTGATTGAAACCGGCACGGAAATCACCTTAAAGGCCGGTTCCAGCTTTATAAAAATCGATCCCAGCGGCGTTACGATCGGCCCCACGCTCAATGTGGGCACCGGCAGCCCAGGCTCAGGCCGAGGATGGGGCGGCAGAATGCCCGATGTTATCCCCATCCCTGCCAGCGTCCCTGCCTTTGCGCTGAATCCTGCACAGGTCAGTGCGTTGAAACAACCGCGAGCATTTTGCGAAGAGTGTGAACGATGTAAACAACAGGGTTGCGCGATTTAATCGGGACAGCTTGCCGGAGGAAACGAAGATATGGAGAGTCAACTACAGCAATGGCTGGCCAATTGCGCATCAGGACAATGGCTGTATGCGGTGTTGTCCACCGTTAGCGATGCGCAGCCATTGAAACACTACTATCAACTGGATGGCTCCCGCGTTGCAGAAGGGATTTATCACTATACGGCCTACAAAGATTGGCACCAAGTGATGCCCTATTTGGTGGAGCCGTCGGTTAATAGCCCATTTTTAGCGTGGGTGAGTGAAGCATCCTCAACGGACTGGGGATGGCTGGCAGTCAGTGAACAGCCGCGTCAGCGCATTCTCGACCATTTACGGGGCCTGACGCAGATTAATTTGCCAGATGGGAAGACGGTATTTTTCCGCTATTGGGACGCCCAGTTTCTACCGTTAATCCTGGCGGCCTCCACCGAGTCCCAGCAAAATCAGCTGATGGGGGTATTCAGCTCGCTTTGGGTCCGGCAACAGATGATTGAATTACCCGCCCAGGCAGCCCCAATTCTGACAGGGAAAGTGACGCTGGAAGAAGCGCAACTCGCCAAGTTAAAGCAGCAAAACCAGAACGAGCAGGTTAGCCAGCTACAGTGCTACTTTACCGATAAATATCCGAAGCGCACCCGCCTGTTGGGCGATGAACAGGTCCAGCGGTTCATTACCCTCATCACGGAAAAATGCAAAACTCACCGGCTGGAGCGTTTTAACGATCGTTGCCAATTTCTTGATTTAGCCTGCAGTTTAGGCAGCCATTTTGATACCGATCTCCAGCTTGAGCACATCGTCGCGCCCTATTTGACAACCGCAGCAGAGGAGCCAGGGCAGTTGGCCGTGTTAAATCAGCAGTTGGGGCTGGTTTTTGTACGAAGCATGGGCGAGCGGTTAGAGCTCTACCTGGCAGCGCTGGAAAGGCTAAAAATCCTGCAACTTACCCAGTTGCCCTATATGTATGAAGAACAGCACGTGGTGGATTATGTGCGATCACTTTACCCTGAGCGTGCGCAATACGTTCCCATACATCAGATGTTTGGCCTATTAGCTCAGAATCAAAATTGGTTCCAGGAGCATGGGATCACCACGTTCCACGGGCAGGCGGTTATCCTGGCATTTCAGTTCTTCCTGGGCCATAAAGTCTTTGACGACCCGCTCTATCCTTGGGTTAAGGTGCATTTTGCTGATAACCCCATTAATCAGGAAGACATACGGCTCGCTGAGTTGGTGGCCTACACTCAACGACGCATCAGAAAGGAACTATTGATGTTACGTAAGCATTTGGAGGCAAGATAATGTGCGCATCAGATGGAATTATTTTTCCGGGTTTTGAATATAAGCACAAAAATAACAACCCGGGCGACTATATTATCTTGCCCAGCGTAAAAGAGCAGCAAGGTAAGATTACCGCCAGCTGTTTAAAAACCTTGGTAGTATTTGTTGGCGGTGCGATGGATGCCAGCTACCAGCCGCTGCTAAGTGGTGTTTTTGCTCCTTATGAAGAAAGAAATGGCAGGGACACTAAGGATAACACTGGCAAGGTTATCACCCAGCGCAAACAGGATGTGGCCTACTCCGAACATGGCGGTGGCAAAGTTCCGCCGCTAATGAAAGAGTGGCATGCTGCCGGGCAGAAAATCGTGCTAGTCGGCCATAGTTGGGGTGGGGACCGAGTGATTTTATTGGCGAAGGAAAACCCCGATATTCCGATTGAATTATTAGTGACGCTTGATCCGGTATCCAGGAAAGGCAAAAGCCCCAAACCCACCAATGTCAAACACTGGGATAATATCTATATTGATTATTCGATTGCTGACAGGAGCTCCGCTAATATGATTGCTCGAACCGGTGGCCCTTGGGAGAATTGCCCAGGCGCAGATGAAAACAAAGCACTAAATACTTTAGCTAGTATGGCTAATCGCGGTCATGCCGATGCAGACTTGATGTTTCAACAGGAGAGCGTTAAAGTTGAAAAAATTTAAGATCATTACATTAAGTTCTATTTTATTGACTTCGGGGTGTAAAAACTACGTACCGTATTCATATGTAGATCATATAGTAAGCATGACTGGAATTTACTGCACACAAAGTGGGTTTCCAAAGTGTGAAGATTATCGCTCTTGTGTTTCTGAAAATTACGAACGGGTAAAGTCTAAAGCTCCGATGCAATTAGGAATGGCTAGAATTATAATTATACAAGGATCTCCAAATATCGTGGAGAAAAACGATTACACTGATTTAATAAAAAATTCCTACAACTTATTGGACCACAAACAAACTAACATTAAGGTTTCAAGCCTCAACATGGGCGTCAGTTATCTTATTTACGCCCATAACGCCTGCGCCAGCATCACCGGGGATAAAACTTATAACATCGATAGCTACATGCCACTATTGAGGGAGAAGCTTGGTGTTAAGTAGCAGCCTCAAGGGTTTCAGGAACAACGCCCGCGCGACAAAAGTGTTATCTTTGTCGCCGTTGATTCATAAAGCTTTATTTTTTAATAACGTATTGGTTTATTTAGCTACGAAACAAAAAATCCCACCTTAAATTCAACTCAATAGCCTTACTACGCCACCAATCAGATCCCCCCTGCTTCGTCTATAATTTAAAAAAGCTAAAAATTAGCATCCAAGGTGGGCACTATGGCAGGAAAGATCACAGGTTTAAGAAGCCGCTATCCGCTACATATCCAGATTGCCGCGCTGTTCACCTTGCTGATTGTCTCCATCGGCAGCGTGATCGTGCTTTTTAGCCACAGCCAACTCACCAAACTGACCGAGGCCAGCACCAACCGGCAGTATCAAAAAACCGGCGAAGCCATTGCTGCGGAGCTGGACTCCGTGACCCGCAGCATGAAAATGTCGGCGAAGATGTTGGCACGTATGCCAATAACAGAAGCCACCACCCTCGATCAACGCATGGCATTTATCGGCCCGCTGATCGAGATACTCAAGCAAAATGATTATGCCAATGCGGTATACAGCGCTTACCCCAACGGCGATTTCTTTATACTACGCCGCCTCACCCCAGCCAACCGAGCTTTATTTACTGCGCCGGAAGATGCCGAATGGCTGGCGCAAAGCTACCGCTTTTTAGAGACCTCGCCCCAGGCTCAGAATATCTTTTTGGACGGTAAACAGCAGGTTATGGCGGTAAAAACCGTGCCGTATAATAATTATGATCCCCGGGAGCGTACCTGGTATCAGTTGGCAGTAAAAACTCAGCAACTGATTACCTCCCCGCTCTATACCTTCAAAGGCACCGGTGAGACCGGCTTCACCTACAGCATCCAGGCTCCAGATGGCCATGCCGTGATCGGTTTGGACGTTTCACTGGCTTCACTTTCGCTGTTTCTTCAACAAAGCCTACCGCCGGATAGCCAAGCGGCGATCATTAACTCTGCCAATGAAGCTATCGCCAGCCTGCCTGCACAAAACACCAAAAGCCAGGATGGACTGAACAGCATTGCGCACATCCCGGTACTGCAAGCGTTGCTAGATCCCCATCACGGCGCAAGCGGCCTATTTACGGCACAAGGGCAGAGCTGGTTTGGAGCCGTTGTGGAGCTTAAGGGGCAAAGCCAAGGCTACCAGTTGGTGATTGCCACGCCCTCGGCCTATCTGACCGCTGATGCCAACGCCATCCGCAACCGCTCGACCCTGATCGCCTTTGCGTTGCTGCTGCTCGGCCTGCCGCTGGTCTGGTATTTCTCCCTACGTATTTCCCGGCCGCTGATCCGCCTGCGCCAGGATGCCGACGCCATCAGCAATCTGCATTTTGATGAGCGGGCGGAGGAACGCTCGGTGATTGAAGAAGTGGACGACCTGCACAAAGCCATGTCCAAAATGAAGCTGACGCTCAAGCAGTTTATCTCGATGGGCAGCCTGTTATCCACCAAGGATAATTTCCCGCAGCAGATGCAGGGCTTGCTCAATGAAACCAGCAAAATCGCGAACATGAGCGGCGGCATTATTTTCCTGTCAGACAAAACGCCCGGCTGCTTTTCACCCATAGCCTGCAACTGGGCTGGAAAAGAGGTGGCCAGTTCGGAGGTGGCATCGTTGCAGTTTGATCCACAACATTTCAGCGCGTTTTGGCAGATCCTGGAGGGTAAAACCGTTGCCGGAGTCTTTACCAACGAGAATATCCCCAGCCAACTGCACACCATCTTTGGTTCCCATTTGCCGCTGCACTATGTGGCTGTCCCGATGCAAACGCATGATCGGGAACTGATGGGGTTCTTACTGCTGCTTAATCCTGCCGAAGCTGGTCCGGAACATGGGCAAGCCAAAGTACAACTGATTAATGCTCTGGTGGGCAGCTTATCGGTAGCAATAGAGACGCAATATCTGCTGCAAGAGCAAAAGCATCTGATGGGAGCCTTTATACAGTTAATCGCCGGAGCGATCGACGCCAAGAGCGCCTATACCGGCGGCCATTGCCAGCGCGTACCGGTCATTACCAAGATGCTGGCCAAGGCAGCGGTTGAGGCTAAACAAGGGCCGTTCGCCGATTTTACCCTTTCTGCCAATGAGTGGGAGGAACTGCATACCGCCTGCTGGCTGCACGACTGCGGGAAAATCACTACGCCGGAGGCCATAGTGGATAAGGCCACCAAGCTGGAGATGATTTACGACCGTATTCACGAGGTGCGGATGCGCTTTGAGGTGCTGAAGCGGGATAAAGAGGTTAGCTTCCTGCGCAAGCACGCTACGATCGCCGCTACCGAGCAGGAAGAACAATGGCTACGCGATGAGCTGCAGCAGTTGGATGAAGATTTCTATTTTATTGCCCAGTGTAATATCGGTGGCGAATTCCTGTCTGACAGCGCGCTCGCACGCATTCAACAAATCGCACAATATCAATGGACCCGCACTCTGGATGATACCGCAGGCGTGGCACGGGAAGAATTGGCGCGCAAAAACCGCCGCCCTGCCGTCCCCTTACCTACTCAGGAACCACTGCTGGCGGATAAAGAAGAACATATCATCTACCGCGACGAGAAAAGCCATCTGCCCGAAAGCTATCACTTCAAACTCAAGGAGCCGACCTTACTCTATAACCACGGGGAGATTTACAACCTGGGTATCCGCAGAGGCACCCTGAGTGAGGAGGAGCGCTATAAAATCAACGAGCACATTATACAGACTATCATCATGTTGGAAAAACTGCCGTTCCCACGCACCATGGCCAACGTGGCGGTAATTGCCGGTGGCCATCATGAACGCATGGATGGTAAAGGCTACCCTTACCAGTTAACCCACCAACAGATGAGCATTCCGGTGCGCATGATGGCGATCGCCGACGTGTTTGAAGCCCTGACGGCCGCCGATCGGCCTTATAAACCGGGCAAGCTGTTATCTGAGGCACTCAATATCTTGGTCAGCATGGCGAATGAAAATCATCTGGACCGCGAATTGATGATCCTGTTCCTGGAGTCTGGTATTTGGTATGACTACGCGCAGAGCTATTTGCAAGCCGATAAAATAGACACCGTCGATATCCCCGCACTGTTACGCAAACTTGAAATACCCGATTGCCAACCGACGAACTGATACCCAGCAGCTTCACAACATAGGGGCGCAGCGGCGCCCCCGCCGTCAAACATCTCGCTATTTTTTCTGCCGTTGCGCCTCAAACCACACGCCGCATTGGGAGAAGAGCAACGTATTACGATCTTTCACCAACACGTTATCACCGGGAACGCCTTCAGTCCCCTGATCGGTGATCCCCGGTACGGTGACATCCTGATGCTGAATGATGACACGCTGCACCGAAGGCGTACTGATACCCAAAATTGGGAAATCGACGTACCAATTATCGCCCGAGTTATCTTCCACAAACTCTTGCGCCTCTACCGTGGTGGTGATCGCCCCCTGATTGATCAGGTGCTGTTCATGCCAGGTAAAACCGTCTGCTTTATAGTTGATACTATTACCGACCAACTGCTGTGCCTGCTTTTCATCCCAGCAGCCCACGGTCTGGGTGGGAATGATCTTGGTCACGCTCCAGTTGCCGATTAACGCCGATGGGATCGGGGCTGGGGCGTTTTGTGCTGCCCAGGCGGTGGGCAACGACAGCACCAGCAGCGCAGCCAATGGCAAGATTCTTTTACTCAGGGCGAGGTATTGCATGGTACGGCTCCTTAGAGTGCTGCAAGTCTATCAATTACAGTGACCAATCTGTCTATGACTTTACCTAAGCCATTGGCCTTTCAGCAAGCGGTGTTAACGTGGAATTAGCGGCCACCAACGTTGTTCATCATCCCGCTGCTGCCACTGCGTCTCCCCGCTGAGTGCCAAACGCCGGTCTTCCAGATAACGATATTCGCGGCGAGCCGCTTCCAGCAGGCTGAAATCCAGCTCTGCCTGCACTATTCCCGGCTCGCGCCCCAGTCTGGCCACCTCACGCCCCAAGGGATCAACAACCAGGCTTTCGCCAGCAAACTGCATCCCACATCCATGCCCGGCGCGGTTGGCCATCGCCACAAACATCTGATTATCCTGAGCGCGAGCCAGCAAAGCGTTACGATGCACGTGACCATAGGGATCCATATTGCCATCGGTAACCAGCAACAGATCGCACCCCATCAGAGCCAACGCTCGTGATGCCTCTGGGAATTCGATGTCGTAGCAGATCAGTAAACCAATACGCCGCCCCCGCCACAGCCCGCAGACCAGGCGATCGCCCGCTTGCGCTTCGGCGCGTTCATTGGTCCATAAATGGCTTTTGCGATAATGCAGATAGATGCCCTGCTCCGGTGTGATCAGCACCGAGCTGTTGAACAGTTGCGTGCCATCCTGCTCAAGAAAACCCACGGCGACGGCAATCCCCGTACGCTGGCTTGCCGCCACCACTTGCGCGAGTTCCGGGCCTTGCAGTTGCAGCGCGTAGTCCGTATTGCCATCAGGATGGGTAAAGCCGGTAAGCTGCGTTTCTGGCAACACCAACAGGTCGGTTTGGCCGCTGCAACGTTCAATCTGCGCCAGCACGGCGGCCAGGTTATGGGCAATGTCCCCTTCACGGCAGGTAAATTGGGCCAAGGTTATCCGCATTGATTACTCCTTTTAAGTCGAACAATGTTTTTACCTGTTATAACCACTGGCTGGCAAGTCACTGTTAACGGAGACAATCAATAAACGGCAGCGTTATTCCTCCGGATGATAGCCATTGAAGTAGAGATTCAGCAGCACCGCCGCCACCGAAGAAAGCAAAATGCCGCTGTGCAGCAAAGGTTGCAGGCTCGCTGGCATCTGGGTAAAGAAATCAGCCGCTACGATCGGGATCATGCCAAGCCCCAGGCTGATGGCGACAATATAGGCATTATAACGATTGGTATTGAAGTTGACCCTGGTCAGGATCTTGATGCCGGTAGACAGCACCATACCAAACATCACGATACCTGCGCCCCCCAAGACAAACTGCGGGATCGAGGCCACCAGAATAGACATTTTGGGGATCAGGCCAAACAGTACCAGAATCAAACCTGCCATCACGCATACCCAGCGGCTGGACACCTGAGTAACGCTGACCAAGCCAATATTCTGGGAGAATGAAGTATGCGGGAACGTATTGAAAATACCGCCGATAACGGTTCCCAGGCCGTCAACACGCAACCCGCGTACCACGTCCTGCTTGGTGGTTGGGCGGCCGACAATTTCGCCCAGCGCCATAAACATACCCATCGATTCAATAAATACGATCAGCATGACGATCGTCAGAGTGATAATCGACGCAGGATCAAAGGTGGGCCAACCGAAGGCAAAGGGGCGCACGATGGCAAACCAGGCGGCATCATCCAGGCCAGAAAAGCTGACTTCTCCCATCAACAGCGCCACCACAAAACCGAAGCCAATCCCCAACAGCACGGAAATATTAGAGATAAAGCCTTTGCTAAACCGGGTGATTAGCAAAATAAAAATCAGCACCAGCAACGAGACGCCAATATAGGCCGGGTTACCGTAGTTGGCATTGCCCCTGCCCCCTGCAGCCCAATCTATCCCGACCCGCACGATGCTCAGGCCGATGGAAGTGATCACAATCCCCGTCACCAGGGTTGGGAACAGCGGCATCAAACGGCCTACCAACGGCACCAGCAACGTGGTGATAATTCCAGCCGCAATGGTGGCACCAAAGATACCGGTCAGGCCGATTTCGGGGTTGGCACCGATGGCCAACATCGGCGTGACGGCTGCGAAGGTGACGGACATGATGACGGGCAACCGAATACCCGCAAAGCGCCCCATCCCGATGCATTGCAATAGCGTCACCACGCCACAGCAAAACAGATCGGAGCTGATCAGATAAGCAATCTGCAGCTTATCCAACCCCAGGCTGCCGCCGATCATCAATGGGACGGCAACCGCCCCCGCATACATCACCAGGACATGCTGAAGCCCCAGGGTAAAAAGATGGGCAATGGGTAATATCTCTTCAACTTTATCAATCGGTTTTTCAGTCGTCTGCGCCTTTTCGCCGGGCAAAATAGTATTCAAGTTGGTCATGGAACCTCACTCCTGTACGGCCTTGATCAGGTTGTCATTCCTGATGGCTACGATTCGAGGGCACAGCCTGATAACCCCCCTGATAATGGATGTACGGCACGAGTTTGGGGCATGCATTTTGTGTGCAGAGTGGGCTGTTCTCAGGTGGTATTGTGCAGGGGAGTGTTTTAAATGCGAAAACCATCACAGATGAGGCTTAATTTATTTCGATTTAATTAACATTATATTAGATAAAAAATAACATTCCCCCTCGGCGAAAATGGCGCAATTGATAAAATTACCAATATGATTCGTCTCAATTTGAGATCCCACCTCTGTACCCATCCGATAAACCGATAGCAGCGACATGTTGCAATTTTGGTTGGCAAAATCTGCCACCGGTTGCTAATTCCTTGATTGCCCGTCATTCCCGGGTTTCCACAGCCAACCAGAGGTGCGCTATCAAAAGTAACAAGCCGATAACCCGCATAGAAATGGTCAATAATTAGCCTATTTTGGGTTTATTTATGAGCAACAGCTGTGTATATTACCACCACTCAGAAGGAATGAGTCAGGCGATCCGGCCACTCCATTACAGGGATAGACGTTCAGTTGCTCTTTCAGAAATCTTTTATGCTTAAATTTTTTGCTGTATTTCTCACTTGCTCAGCGTTTTGCATGAGCTTTTCCGCTTCAGCCAGTTCCGGCCACAATAATACTCAGGAGCTAAAAAAAATCCTGTCGCATTATGACCGATGGGAAGGAGTACGTTACAAATTCGGGGGTAACTCGCGCAAAGGCATCGACTGTTCAGCCTATATGCAGCGCGTATTTCAAGATGAATTTGCCGTCAGCTTGCCACGCAGCACCGGTGAACAAATGAAACTGGGCTCGCGCGTAGCCAAAAGCGAGTTAAACACAGGCGATCTGGTGTTTTTTAAAACCTCATCCCGTCAGCGCCACGTCGGCGTTTATATCGGGGAGGGTGAGTTTGTTCACGCCTCTACCAGTATGGGCGTCACCGTTTCCAGCCTAGATAACCAATACTGGAGCGCGCGTTACGAACTGGCCCGGCGTATCAATGGCAGCGATGCATAAACCTGCCCACCAGGCCAAACCGCCGGTCACCACACCGGCGGCCAAGGCGAGGATCACAGCTTCTTGCGGTTACGGCGCATATCGATAGCCACAGCGGCCACGATGATCATGCCTTTGATAATGTCCTGAATGTAGGAATCCACGCCAATAAAGGTAAAGCCACTTTTGATCAGGCCGAGGATCACCGCGCCGATCAGCGTGCCGGTAATGCGCCCCACTCCGCCCATCAGGCTACTGCCACCGATGACCGCGGCGGCAATGGCGTCCAACTCATAAGACACCCCCATGCTCGACTGCCCGCTACTGACTCGTGCCGCCAGCACCACGCCCGCTAATCCTGCCAACCCACCCGCAATGGTGTAGACCGTCACCAGGTATTTATTAACGTTGATCCCAGAGACCCTGGCCGAGGTCATATTGCCGCCGATGGCATACACGTATTTGCCATAACGGGTGTGCTTCAGGGCGATATGGAAAATCACCGCCACCACCAGGAAAATAATCACCGGCATGGCACCCTGGCCAATCGAGGTAAAACCGTCCGACAGAAAACTGACCGGGTTACCTTTGGTGTAATACTGCGCCAAACCACGGGCAGAAACCATCATCCCCAAGGTGGCGATAAACGGCGGAATACCGGTGCGAGTGATCAAGAACCCGTTGATAAATCCGCAAATAATACCCACCCCAATCCCGGCCCCGATGGGGATCGCGGCGGGCAGGTCCAGCAGGCCCGGATACATTGGCGAAATGCTTTCGGAGGTTTGCGCCAGGCTGGCCGCCACCACCGCCGTCAGGGCAATCAACGAGCCAGATGAGAGATCGATACCGGTGGTAATAATGACCTGAGTTACACCAACAGCAATGATGCCGATAATCGCCACCTGCAAAACGATCAACAGCAGGCGGTTCGGGTTAAGCAGGAATGACTGATCGCGCACGTACCAGCCCAGCATTTCAAAAATCAGCGCGATACCGATCATGACGATAAAGATGCCGGTATCTTTCGGCAACTTGCCGCTGAAATCGGCAAACGGCGAGACTTTGACTGGCTGAGTTTCCACTTTGACGTTATTCATTGTGTTTTACCTTTGCGTTATTCCGAGGCCAACGCCATGATTTTTTCCTGGTCTGCTTCATCTTTATCCAGGATCCCCGTAATGCGTCCGGCGTGCATCACCATGACGCGATCGCTCATGCCGAGTATTTCCGGCAGTTCAGACGAAACCAAAATAATGGCGACGCCGCGGTGCGCCAATTCGCTGATCAGGCGATAAATTTCTGCCTTGGCCCCCACGTCGATACCGCGCGTGGGTTCATCCAGGATCAGGACCTTCGGCTGCGCCAATAGCCAGCGAGCAATCAAGACCTTCTGCTGATTGCCGCCGCTGAGGTTATTGATAATCTGGTCCATCGTCGGGGTTTTAATATTGAGTTTGCTGATTTGCTCCATGCAGTCTTTGGCCATTTGCGTCTGGCTGACAAACCCGTTTTTGCTGGTATAGGCGGAAAGGTTGACGATACTCATGTTCTCCACCACCGACAGCACCAGAAACAGACCAGACTTTTTACGGTCTTCGGTCAGGAATGCCAGCCCTTGCTCGATGGCTTTGGAGGGGGAACCTATTTTTACCGGCAAGCCTTCAATATAAATCTCGCCCCCCTCAGCCGGATGCATGCCAAACAGGCTCTCCATCACTTCGCTGCGCCCAGCTCCCACCAGCCCAGCAACCCCGAGAATTTCCCCACGCTTAACCGCAAAGGAGATATCGTGGAACCAACCGCTGCGCCGCAACCCGGCCACACGCAACACCTCTTCACCGATATTGTTATTGAACTTGGGGAACATCTGGGTCAGCTCGCGGCCCACCATCATGGTGATCAGCGACTGTTTGGTCAGGTTTTCGGTTTTATCACTGGCGATCGAGGTGCCATCACGGAAAATGCTGACTTCGTCGGTGATGGCAAAGATCTCATCCATTTTGTGGCTGATATAGATAATGCCTTTGCCCTGCTGCTTCAGTTCACGAATGATCGCAAACAGATGCACCACTTCCCCTTCCGTTAATGCCGAGGTCGGCTCATCCATGATCAATACGTCGGCGTTATAAGACACCGCCTTGGCAATCTCGACCATCTGTTGGTTGGCGATGCTCAGCGTGCCCAGTTGGGTTTCCGGGTCTAATTTAATCTTGAGATGCGCCAACAGTTCGCGGGTTTTACGGTTTAATTCCTCGTGGTTTACAAAACCCAGCTTGGCGGGCTCACGCCCCAGCCAGATATTTTCTGCCACCGTCATATGCGGCACCAGGTTCAGTTCCTGGTGGATCATGGAGATGCCCGAATGTAAGGCCGCCTGCGTATCGTTAAACGTCACCGGCTGCCCTTTGACCTTGATGGTGCCGGCATCGGGCCGATAAATACCGATTAAGCACTTCATCAACGTGGATTTACCGGCACCGTTTTCCCCCATTAACGCATGCACGCTGCCCGGTTTGATCTTGAGCGACACGTTATCCAACGCCTTAACGCCCGGGAACTGCTTGCTGATGCCTTCCGCCTCCAGCACATAAGGATACATACTGATAACCTCCGCCGTTATCCTGCCGATCGCTGTGAACGATGCCCCGTACCGTTGGGCAAGGGGCCGGTTGGTCATTACTTTTTATTCTTGTCGGCAAAGTCCTGGTAATTGGCTTTGGTGATCAGTTGGTAAGGGATCATGACGCTGCTTTCAACCTTCTCACCCTTAACCAGTTGAATGGCGGTTTGCACGGCGCCCTCCCCCTGACCTTTAGCATCCTGGAAGATGCTGAGGCTCAAATCTCCCTTCTTGATAAACTCCAGGGCATCTGGCGTACCGTCCACTCCCGCTACCAGCACACCGGTTTTCTTCGCCTGCTTCAGCGCCAGAATGGCACCGATCGCCATTTCATCGTTGTTGGAAGCGATGGCATCAATCTGCTGGCCGGAGAGGATCCAGTCGGTCGTCACATCAACCGCCTCTTTGCGGAAAAACTTGGCGGTTTGCTTATCGATGATATGAATATTCGGATATTGGGCCACCACTTCCTCAACGCCGCGAGTCCGATCACGGGTGGCTTCACTGGAAAGCTCGCCGAGCAGGATCATCACATTGCCCTTGCCGTTCATCAGCTTGGCCAGCTCTTCCATCTGCAGCTTGCCAGCCAGTTTGGAATCTGAACCTACGTAGGCCATACCGGCTGGCAACGTAGCTTCTGGCCGACGGTTGACGAACACCAGTGGAATATGGGCGTTCTCCGCCAGCTTGATCATTGGCTTGACGCCCTGGGTATCCACCGGGTTAAGGATGATGGCGTCGACCCCTTGGCTGACAAAGTTCTCTATCTGCTGGATCTGCTGCGCGATATCGCCTTTGGCATCTTCAAACTGGCCGCTGACGTTACCTTCCTGCTTCATTTTGTTTTGCATGGATTGGCGCAGGATGGTCAGGAAGTTGTCATCAAAGTAGGCCATCGACACGCCGATCTTGATATCTTTGGCTAACACCGAGGCTGGCAGCATGCACATCAGTAGCGAGGTGACGATCAATTTCTTCAGCTTCATGTTCTGTACCCTTTAATTGTTAGAATGAAGAGGCCTGTTGATTTGACGACTAATGAAAAATATTTTTTACATTCAAACAACAACCCGCTCGTTATTATCGTCTTAAAACCCTGTTCCGCGCGGTATCTCATCAGTTAATACTGGTTATGAGATGCTTAGGGATAATTAAAAATAATCATTAAAACAATGCATTGAAATTAACCCCTGATGTGACTGTTAAACACTTCACACAGACATCAAACGTTTATTTCAAAAATGAGACTAATGAAATTTTTTAACCCAAACAAGCGAAACGTGTGTTTTGGAATGAGCAAATAACAAAAACATGACAGGGATCTAACAAATGGACGTAAAGTGACCGCCGGTCCATCTGGTTTGGCAGCGTTTGTTCGAATGGGTTGCGGCTGAGGTAAGCGAGGCGGGCGCACATCTGGCGCCCTACATGAGGAATTAGCGAATCCGTTGCAGTTTTGTCAGTTGCCGGAACTAGTTTTGTTCTGAGACCAGCACGGCCAGCGTATCCGGTTCCAGGGCGCGGAAGATGTGCGGCCGGTCGGCTGGGTAGCAAATATAATCCCCGGCATTCAGCTCGGCAGGCTCTTCCACCAGCCCGACCAAGGCGCGCCCCTGGGTAATGACGATGTGTTCCACCGAGCCTAACGGGTGCGGATGAGAAAGACGGTCGGCTCCCGGCTGGGTCGTCAGCAGATAGATATCTCGCCGTGCGCCAGGCGGACAGGTTGCCAACAGCACCGCCGTATAGTTAGCCACTTCCGACACCACAGCCGCCCCTTCCCCACGCCGGATCACCTGCGTTTTACTCTGCTGCGGCTCCATCAAACGCGCAAAGGGGATATCCAGCGCAACGCAGAGTGCCCACAGCGTTTCGAGGCTCGGATTACCATTCCCCGCTTCCAGTTGAGACAGCGTTGATTTGGCAATTCCTGCCCGGCGGGCAATTTCTGCCAACGAGAGGCCTGTACGCTGGCGTTCGCGCACCAGAGCTTCCGCAATGATATTGATGGGTTGTTTCATAGGCCGCGTAACTCACTTTATAACGAACGATCGTTCGACTTGTAAATCGAGATTGAAGTGTTCATTATAATAGAACAACCGTTCGTTTTGAGAAAGACAGTGAGAAAAATAGTATGGCAAAAAACTTTTTCCCTTCGCTCGATAAGGGCGTGATCAAAGGGATCGCGCTGGTCTGCCTGGCGGACGGCATCGTGGGGATCTCCTATGGTTCGCTGGCGACCGGCCTGGGTTTCGAGCTCTGGGTCCCGCTGATGCTGTCGTTGCTGGTGTTGGCGGGTGCCTCTGAATTTCTGTTTATCGGCATCGTCGCCAGCGGTGGTAGCCCCTTCGCTGCGGCGGCAGCCGGGCTGCTGGTAAATGCACGCCACCTGCCGTTCGGTATGGCAGTGAAAGAGGTGATCGAGCGCAGCCGCTTTAAGTTATTGGGTTGCCATATCATGAATGATGAAAGCGTGGTGTTCGGCATTTCCCAACCGACGTTGGCCAAAAAACGGGCGGCCTACTGGCTCTGTGGGCTGGGGATTGCCGCCTGCTGGCCGTTGGGCGTGTTGATTGGCGGTACCATCGGCAGCTTTATTCCCGATATCAATGCCATCGGGCTGGACGCCGTGTTCCCCACCATTTTGCTGGCCTTGATTGTCGGTTCGCTGAAAAAACTGCGCACCTGTATTTCCGCCTGCTCCGGCACCCTGATTGCCCTGGCTAGCGTGCCCTTGGTACCGATTGGCATGCCAGTGCTGTTTTCACTGTTGGGTTTACTGATCAGAAAGCGAGAAAAATAATGGATAACCAAACACTCATCATCGGCATTCTGCTTCTGGCCAGCGGCACCTTTGCGTTTCGCTTTGCCGGTTTCCTGCTGGGCCGCAGCCTGAGCTTTTCTGATCGGGTTCAGGCCTTGCTCGCCGACTCTGCCACCACGTTGCTGCTCGCCGTAGCGGTGATCGCGACGCTGTTCGAAGGGCAACACTTTGCTGGTTATGCCCGTTTAGGCGGTGTGGCCGTGGGAGCATTATTAGCCTGGCGGAAAACGCCGTTAATCGTGGTGTTGCTGGCTGCGGCGGCAGTGACGGCACTGTTGCGGGTAGCCGGTGTGGCATAACTCACTGCTGGCCGGGTATGATAGCGGCCGGCAGGTATGCTGCCTCACCGTAGATAGGATAGAAATGGAGAAGCTCGCCACATTAGCCGTAGTTGGAATAGTGCTGCTTGCGCCCTGGACAGCGCTACAGGCCGTGACGCCAGTGGGCCCAGGTTTTACCCCTGACCGGCCTGCTTCGCTGTTTGACTGTCAGGCTCCGTTGATCAAGCTGTTAGCCAGCAGCAATCAGGCGCTGATCCGGGCGGAGAAAGTGCCAGCGAACAAGCTGGAAATCAATATTGAACCACGGGCCAACGGCATACAGGCCATTCAACTGTTCGACCGCCGCAAGTCAACCTCACCCGATTCGCCAGGGGCCGGACATCTTGGTTGGGTCATGTACGATCCGCAAACCGGCCAGCTACTGGATAACAGCGCCGACGAACAGCATCCGCTGCAACTCACCTTTAATCCACAGTACGGCAAACAATATCAGCAATGCCTACAGAAGGAGCAGCGCTGCGCGGCCATTTTGGACCAGATGAAATTAGGCCCAATCATTGCCGATTCCCCTAAATATGTGGTGCGTGGTAAAGGACGGGCTTATTTTCACGTTGCCCCCACCGAGCAGTGCGTCAATGAGTCTCAATTTGTGATCCCGGATGACAAAGTGCAAGTGGTGGGTTATGCCGCGCTTGAACCCGTCGAAGGCGAGAACAATGGCTATCTGTTAGTCGGTTATGGCAATGCCTCCGGCTGGATCAACGTTGACCGTCTGGCCCCGCTCGACGAGGTTTGCCATGATGCGCAGGCCAGCGCCGAATCCGCAATAAGCAAAACGGCCTCGCCTACGGCGAGGTTTCTGGTGAAGAACAAGAAACTCTATTTTTACGACTCGCCGGATAAGCTCTGCCAGGATGAGGGTGGGAAATTTGTCGTCAATGGCGATAGCGTGACCGCCATGCACGGGCAGGCTTATAAGGGATTTTTGTTTGTGAGTTATCTTCACCCCAAAACCGGCGATAAAACCACGGGCTGGGTGAAAGCTGATGGTTTGGCTGGGCAATAAATGCAGATCCGATATTGCCTTATCCGCTGATTTTCCAGACGGGCGCAGCATGTTGTCAGCAGACTAAAACCCACCGAGCGGTGGGTTAGAGATCGCTATTGATCAATCAGGCAGCCAGCTCAAATAAATAGAGCGTGTAGTCAACCTTGCTCGCCACATTACCCGGCGTTGCGCGGCCGGTACTGCAGAAGTTTGCGGCAAAGGAGGCATAAACCTCACCATCCATCACCGGGACAAACGCCGAACTGACCAGTTGAGAGTGACTCCCTGCCTGGACAATATCGCCTTGCTGGTTACGCAGTTGGATCTGCACGTTACCCGCTTCCGCCATATTAATCAGGCCGCCGGTGGCAGCATCAACCGTGGCACCCCCCTCAAAAAACACCAAGGCGTGAGTATATTGCTCCGGGATACCTGCAACGCTGATGTTAAATTGGTGTGGCATGGCCCTGTCGCCAGGATTTGCCAGCTGCACTTCGCTTACTGCACCAAGCTGCACGTAGCCATTTTGCGTTTCGCTGCCGTTAACGCTGACGGTGAGGCCTGCATTGCGTGGCCGCTGTACAATAATGCCACCCTCTTCAATCCCCATGGTTTGGGCAACGATTTGTCCAGCAAAGTTGATGGTTCCATTGACGGTATTATTCATGGTAAATATCCTTATTCTAATAAGAGAACAGAGTGGTTCTGATGTCCCACCTGATTTAATTCGCAGTGTTTGTTCTGCTTAATTAAAGATTACCCGCTTAATGATAAGGGTTCCTTCTGTTACCGTTGTGCTGTCAATGGCAGGACGCTGATGCCGACGGATAAATCGGTGGGATTTTTGGTAGATATGATCTTTAAGCGTGTGAAGGGCCGAACACAGCAACTATCCTTCAAACTGGTGCCCCGCAACGTTGAACACGAGCTGAAAGCCATCCTGAGTCGAGTTATGCAGCACCGGATCGATATAGTTGTAGAAAATGGCGGCTCCCGAGATAAAAGGCAAGACTCGCCCTTCGTCCGAGAAAGGATCAAACCTGTGAATACATTAACCACCACATTATGACGTAGTGGTCAGGGAAAAGCGCCGCTCAGTATACCCGAGCACGGGGCAAATCACTCAGCCTGGTGGTATAAGCCGGTGACAGCAGTTCACGCTTCATTGCCCACACCTGCTGCGTTCCCTGACCAGCAAACCACAGCTTGGCCCGGCCCGAGTTATTGATGGAGTCCATCACCTTCATTAACTCTTCACTGCCATGCCGAGGCTGATATTCATCGAACATGTCGAGCTGTGCCACACCCTGGCTGAAAAAATCCTGCAGCATCACGCCACCCTTATCGAAGCGATGACCGGGTTGCCAAATGGCATCCAGACAGCGCATCGCGGCGGCAATAATATCGCGGGTGTCTTGCGTTGGCGTATTCAATTTTACGCTGGCCGAATTGCCGTAATAGGCCTCGTGAGTGGCGAACGGGCTGGTTTTGATCCAGGCGCTGACGTGCCGACAATACTGCCGTTCTGCCCTCAGCTTTTCTGCCGCTCGTGTGGCATATAAACAAATTGCCTGATGCATATGTTCATACTCGGTGATGCGCTCACCAAAGCTGCGGCTGCTGATAATCTGCTGCTTGGTTGGCGCAAACTCTTCCAGCTCAAGGCAAGGCTCACCACACAGTTCCCGCACCGTACGTTCGACCACCACGCTGAAGCGTTTACGTATCATGGTGGTACTGGCATCAGCCAGTTGCAGCGCATTTTCTATGCCCATCGCGTTCAGCTTTTTTGCTATCCGCCGCCCAATGCCCCAGACTTCCTCTACCGGCACCTTATTCATCAGCTTACGCTGCCGCTCCAGGCTGGAAAGGTCGACCACGCCGTTGGTTTGTTTCACCCATCTTTTGGCGGCAAAATTTGCCAGCTTGGCCAGCGTTTTGGTTTGCGCAATCCCGACCCCGATCTTTAGCCTCGTCTCGCTCCACACTTTGTCCCGGATCTGCCGCCCAAACAGCTCCAGATTGCCGCAATTAGGCACCGAGGAGAGATCGAGAAAGCTTTCATCGATAGAATAGATCTCAACGCGGGGGACCAACGCTTCCAATGCCGTCATCACCCGAGCTGACATATCGGCATACAGCTCGTAGTTACTGCTAAAAGCGACGCCTCCCGCCCGTTCCAACTGCTGCTTGACCTTGAAATACGGCCCGGTCATCGCCATCCCCAATTTTTTGGCCTCTTGGTTACGGGCCACCACGCAGCCATCATTGTTTGATAACACCACCACCGGGCGGCCACGCAGATCGGGCCGCCACAGCATTTCACAGCTGGCATAAAAGTTGTTCACATCGGCCAGCGCGTACATTACTTCAGCCTCGTAATAGTCGACACCACGACGCCGACGATATCTAAATCTTCAGCGCCATCATGTAGCGGGATTGGCTGGTAGTTGGGGTTCATCGGTTCGAGCTGCACGATTGGCCGCAGACATAACCGCTTTACCGTGAACTCCCCGCCAATGCTGGCGATCACGATATCGCCATGTTCGGCCCCAATGCTGCAATCGACCACCAGCATCGAGCCATCAGTAATGCCCGCCTCCAACATGCTTTCACCGGAGGCGTAGAGAAAATAAGTGGCATTCGGGTGGCTGATGCAATATTCGTTGAGATCGATCCTGGCATGGACGTAGTCCTGCGCCGGGCTTGGGAAGCCAGCAGGCACCCGATCGGAAAACAGTGGCAGGTACAATTTCTCTGGGGTTGGTGTTGGAACAAAGTGTTTCATCGGACATGTCTCTATACTGTGTTTTTATACAGTATAGATATGCCGAATGGTGGGAGGAAGAGAGATTTTCACCATGAATGATATGGCTATGATCGGTAAGGAAAGAAAGTTGGCCTCTCTGCCAATACTCATCATCGGCTAAGATAGGGGCCGCCGACATGGAACCCATTGATTTATTGGGTAACTATCGTTGAAATAATTACCCAGAGCTGGCCTGTAGCTAGTCAAATACCCCATTGATGACAGAGGCAACAATAGCCGTGCTTAAGGCCACCAGGACTAAATCATTCCCGGCGATACGCCATTCATAGCCAGGATAAGATGGCAGTTGTCCCAGCATTGAAGCAGGCACCATTTTCTTGGCGATCCCTGGCGGCAATGGCTTGCCCCGTGCCAGGTTCTTGGCAATGCCGGGAGGTAAAGATTGATACCCGGTTAATCCATAGTTTACCGCCAGGGGCCGGACACGGTCATAATTGATATCCACGGTAACCAGATCATCATGACCGCCCTTGGCTTTTTTGCCTTTGTCTGAATGGTCTTTGCCTGAATTACCCTTCCCATGATTGTCGCCATGGTTAGCGGAATTACCATGCCCACCTCCATTACCATTCCCTGGATTGGCCATAACAGAGGCTGAGGAAGTGAACACGACCAACGCAAGTGCGAGGGCAGAACAGCGATGCTTGAGCATTTTAACTAACCTCAATGAGGGGGGATACCCGATCAATCTAGCCCTCCCCTGACTACCGAGCAATATGGATTCATCTTAGAGTTGGTTTTATGCTAAGTTGATTCATGTGTTGCAGGGCTAACCAGGCGGGCTTTATGAAAATTATTGCAGGTACCCTTTTAGTCATCCTGCTGGCAGGATGCACTTCAGTCAGTGTTTCTGGCTCTGGCGGTAGTTCGGGGCGTTCAACGGCCACTATTGGTATCGGTTCTGGCGTCCGCCTTTGATGCAGGCACTCGCGCAGTCCTTCTGGCTGGTGCGAAGACGTTAACTCAGGTTTTTTCGTAGAGATCGATAATCTCGTACTCTCCGCCGATCACGGGTTTGCATAAAATTTTATAGCCATCGCTATCAAAGCCCGGCGCAGCAATCATTAACTCCCTCGCTTCATCCAGGCTATCTACTGCACCCAGCCATAACCAGTGGTGAATAATATGGTACTGCGCCATATCAGCCCCCTGCTCTCGCAAGGCGATCGGGCCACGCCACGGCCAGCACACCACTCGACTTTGCTCTAGTGCTGAAATCAGACGCTGCTGATGATCGGCCAAACTTTCTTTGCCACAACAAGCACCGGCGCAACGCTTCAGTGCCGAGCGAAAACATGGGCGACCCCGGCTCAACGGTTCAAGTCCTAACAGCCCATAGCAGAGTTGATGTTGGTCGGCGATAGACTGCAACGCCTGTAATGCTGCTCGCCGGTTGGCGAACAGCCCAAACAATCCGGCGTGCCGGGCAAAATCAACCTCTTTGGCATAAACCACCGTGGGTTTATCATCACTGAGTTGCAGTGCACACAGCTGCTTGTTGCGGCGCAGGCGTTTATTGAACAGCGGCTGCTGCTGTTTGATCAGTTGCGCTTCCAATAACAAGGCCCCAACTTCACCCGCCGTTCTTATAAAAGTGATACGCCTCGCCTGGCGCAGCATGGCCGCTTCGTCCGGGGTGCGCAAATGTGAAAGCACCCGGCTGCGAAGGTTCACGCTCTTACCGATGTAGAGCGGCATGGTCTCGCTTTCACCGTGGAACAGGTACACCCCAGGTAAAGGGGGCAAGCCTTCCAGCCATTGGCGTAGGTGTTCCGGATATTGGTAGATAGCTTCTGCTTCAAACTCAAGCCTTGGTGCGGCAGAACGTCTGGTCAATCGTACTCTCCATACTGATTTTTTATACAGTATAGCGGTGTTGGGTGGGGGTTTGAAGGGGATTGTGGTCAATACAGCATCAATGATCGTCCCCCTCACCCTAGCCCTTTCCCTTTACAGATCAGGGACAGTACGTGCTACATGTTAATACAGTTCCAGCCCGCAACTGCGGACTAGCTCCCTCTCCCTGTGGGAACGTTAATGTTACCTAAGATGTGTTCGGGGAGAGGGTTGGGGTGAGGGTTGGGGTGAGGGTTGGGGTGAGGGTTGGGGTGAGGGGGTGGCGGTTTTCGCGATGCAGTTAAAAACCCTTATAAATCAGAAAAATAAAAAAAGACCGAGTACGATTCCTGTTCCCGCCATTTATTAATAAACAACTTAAATATCATAAGGTTAAAGCATACACGGATTACTACTCGCTCCATGAAACATGCTAAAACACGTCAAAATAATCAAACACATATCATTTTTTTCGGGACGGCTCGGAAAAATTTCGGGTGGTTTTTTAAAAAAAACAGCCCTATCATAAAAATCGTTCGACAATCACCGTCCGAGTATCGTTATTTCCTCTCTCGAACCAAAGCTGCAGCATCTCGACATACCCCTTTATGTAGTGTGTTCCCTACAGCTCTACGTTTCGATTCCAAAGCATTTACAATAGCCATTCTGTCGACAAGTTGACCAGCATGCACAAGTTCAACAACCACCGCCCCAATTTCTGCGGCTATCATGCCGCATCTATCCTCATCCAGTTCCATAGATACCTCCGGTTATTTTTCACCCAGATTAGCATGGTGATATCTGGCTGGATAGTTTGCCGGAATTTTTCCCGGCGTTGTAAATCACTCCTTGCTTTCTTCGATAGGTACAGGCGCGTCACCTGGAACCTATTCTTTAAAACCTTCCTTCTCGAAAAATTTGAAGCTTTGCTAAAATCCATATTGAACAAAGAATAATTTAACTGTACAAATAAACAGTTAAATCGTGGAGGGCTAAACCATGCTGCATATTGAAGTGACTATCGATAAGAAAAAAAAGCTGCCGGCAGGTGCTGCGTCTGCTCTGGCCATTGAACTGAACAAGCGCCTACAGCGTAAGTTTCCTGACGCGGTGGCTACTGTTCGGCTAGGTGGCATGGATGGGCTATCAGTTGGCAGGGCGACACCAGCAGATAGAGAGGCGATCGAGGAAATACTGCAGGAGACGTGGGAAAGTGCTGATGACTGGTTTCAGTCGTGAATATTGCAAATTCGTGGATAGTGACTATATTTCATAACTTGATGCCACCACGGAAGGATTTTTGCTTGAAGCCAGACATTGACACCAATTTTTTAATCACAGTAGTTCTTCTGATATCGGCTGCTGCTTTCAACATAATCACTTGGTGGGCATGGCATTAATTCTTCCAGTTCTGCATGCATCCAGCATGACTGTTAGCGGAACTGACAGATAGCTATCCAGTGCAGAGTACTGCCCCAGTATCGTTATTGAAAATTCAGCACGCATTGCCAAAATGATACAGGGGCAGCACTATTAAAATTTACTTCTTGGCACTTTCTGCATCAGCAGCCATGGTTTTTTCATGAGCAACTTTAGAGTGTTCCATTGCCGAAGCTGATTCTTTCTTGGCTTCTTCGTGCTTTCCTTCTTTATGATGCTTAGCAGCCTTCTTGTGGTGCTTAGCGGCGGTTTCATGCTTAACCGCTGCCTCTTCATGTGCCATAGTTGTAGCATCGGCAGCAATGGAAGCGAAAGAAGGTAGACCCAGAGCAAACATGGAGATAATTAACGCTTTCTTAATCATAACAATTCCTTTGATTTAAATGATAACTATACTGCGCTAGTAAACGTAGTCGATAACTCAGAAATTGCAACCCGGGATTTCTCCCAGCCTGGTTGTCACTTCCTGGGCTCTTAGATAGGTACGGGCGTTTCACCCTGTGCAAGCTCCGAATACAGCTCATCCAGGGCGGCATCTCAACACGCAGATCAATCCAGCGGCCACCTGGGATATCCATTGACCAGCCTGACTTTTTAGTCAGCTAATGCCGACTCTGGTATGGGGATTGAATCATCCGGAACATATTCGGCGAATTGACTGTTTGGAACGTTTAGGCGAACCATTAAAAACTTACCTTCAGGGATATCGATGCTGTCACCATTGGCGTAACCGTCAATGTTATTCTGCAACGCAGAAATGGGACAATCATTTGTCCTGTGGTACGTCTTGAATATAATTGAGCCGTCCTTTTTAACTTCATAGTCCACCCACAATAATGCACTGCCGTTTTCGTCCTTGGGTACTTCGAATTTCCAACCATTATCGTTATAAAAACCCAAACACCCATCAACGTGATAAATGCCTACATCAAGCCGCTTGCAGGTAACTCCCTCCGACTCCATATTGTTTTTGCAGGTGCCATCCCGATAAATACTCGTTATTGGCGAGGCTTTCTTAATAAATCCATTACCATCAACAACTGTATTAAAACTATGCCAAATGACTTTGTGCATTACCCAGCCTTCGCGAAGGTTGCCACATGATACTGATAGATGGTTTGCTGTTGATGCCATGTTAAACGCAGCATAAACGTCTTCTGTTCGGCACCATATCGACGGTCCCCAAGCAGGAGTATACCATCCGTCACCGTTGTCATTTATTGGCGTATTGTTTCTAAAGGCTGTAAGGCCACGCTCGCCAAGTTCATTAAGTAGGTAATTAACATTATTGCTATTAATGGTTTTAAATCCTTTATAGCTCCCCCCCAGCCCCCATGCGCCATTTAACATGATTTGATTACTATTGGCACCTACGTTAGCCGTTGCTGCTGTTCCCAGGCCAAGGCTAGTACGAGCGGCGGCTTTATCGCTTAAGTCAGATAGATTTTTATCTTTTGCTAACTTACCTGCGGTTGTCTCCGCTACTGTATTAATATCATTTCTTAGAATAGATAATTGTCCTGCGTAACCTCGCCATGCTGGCCCGGTGAACGTGCTGCCATCGGGCAACTTGACCGTGACATTACCCGTGCCGCTGAATACCTGTTGCCAATTTTCTTTATCATAGTTCAACCCGCGCAGCGCTCTTGATGCTTCAGCGACGAGCTGGGCGGTGATTGAGTTCTGTGTTTCACGCGGCACGGCTGACCATGCTGCTCCGGCTTGCGTAGGTCCATCGTAGACGCGGACTAGCGTCACCTGCGTCGCGTTATCGACGGTTTTCACCGGCAGCGTATACGTAACACCACCGACAACCGCTACAACAAAATCGCCGGGCTTCAGTTCTGTGATGAACGCCGTACCCGCGCCTTTAACGGTAGCCGAGTTGGTCGTGAGCGTGATAGTTCCTGCTGGCATAAGCTGCCCCTTATTTAAAGACTAAAATAATCTGCGGCGTCCAGTACGGGCAGATTGATTGTTGTCAGCCGATACTGAATATTGATTTTGCTATGGTCGTAACTGTTGATATATTTCGTGCGCCAGGCTGTAACGCCACCGCCAGCCATTCGCATTCCAGCATGGCGATAATCAAGATAGTTATTCGATAAATTCATTCCATCATGAATACCAAGGCGGCAAATCGGCACCAGTGGCTTTGCTGTGGCCGCTACGGGGTATGCATAGTTACCCGGTATACGCTGTGTGTTTAATGAATTACCACGATAAAGCATCGGTGCATTATCAGAGGAGAATGTGCATTGCCCTGCGGCATTCCAGATTGCCAATCCATAGCGTGGAGGAACCGGATAAGAGCCGTTTGAAAAGATGCATATCCACATCTGGCAATCTGCACTGCCGTCGCTGATGACATCTCTACCTGCTTCTCTATAGACATTCACAGTCATGCTTTCACGGTCAAAATCCACAGCGCGATCATCACGATCCCAGTAAGCAAAAACAATCGCGTTGGCACGATCAGGAATGTCGGGGATTGCCCAGGCGCCGCGCACGGTAACAACACCACGCCAGACGCATTTCCCCGCAACGCCCAGATCGTTAATTTCGCTGTAATCTGTTGCATCGATAAGCTGGAGTCCATAACGAGGTACACCTCCAGCTCCTGATACCTGAAAGGCATCAAACTCGATGGGACGCCTGCCTTTGTCCTGCCTGGAATTAAATCCATCAAACCAGGCATGCACTGTACCTCCCGATATTTGCACACCACTGCATGATATTACTCTGGGAACCGCGCCTGTTTGAATAATGGCAACCGTTCTTCTTGGGACAATAAATAATGAGGCTCCAGGCGAGAGGTCCGGGTATGACCATGTTTCTCCGTTTTGGTCAAACTCTGGGTTAAAAAAGCCACGATAGGCGCAGGCTTTAGAACCGTTACTGATATCTACACCCGCGCCACCATCTTTGGGATAAACTACAAGTCCGTATCGGCTCAATATATCCTCCCGAGCTTTGTTCTTATTTGCCCTGCACTGTCGTAAACTGCCACACCATCGTTATTGACAACAGTTCGTCCAAGCCCAGGTACTGAACCATTGATTTCAACATAACCATTCCTAAAGCCCAGCTTCATTCCAACGCTTCCGGGGGAGTAATTATCTGACTGGAGATAATCCGTAATTTGAGCACCACCGATTGATGCATGCTTAATTTTTGCAGAAGTAATTGATGCATCCTGAATAAATGCATCGCTGATAAACACCTGCCCGTTAACCACAGCAAAAGGCGAATATTGATTACTGCCACTACCACTCATCAGTACGAACTGATTGGCATTAAATCCAACGCGAGTTACTACTGGCTGGCCAGCTTGCGCCAATACCGCAATAGACATCCCGGCGCTGTAATACACGCCATTTATCTTTACACCGGCTTTCAGCGTATGCACCGCAGTTGCGCCAGCAACATCAACCGTAGCCGTCAGTTTATCTTCCAGAGCCGCGGTAACGTCCCCGATCTGCGCCTGCACCTGCGTCGACATTTCAGCAAATGCCTTATCAACCTCAGCAATCGTTGTTTTGACAACCAGGATATCGGCACGCACTTCGCCGTACTGCGCCCACTGGTGATCCACAGTGGCGTTATTGGCCAGTGCGTTCTGCAGGATTGCGTCGATATTCGTGTCGATCTGGCTGGTTAAGCGATCTCCATCAGCTGACGACATAAAGCCATCACCAATATTTTCAAGATAATCCCCTCCATTGGCGTTGGATTGCCCCCGCATCCACTCAATCCAGTCGCCCTGGTTTCCTGTGCGATCAACCAATCGCGCGCGATACCAGAATTCTTGGCCCGCTTTCAGACCTGATTGTTCATAACTGCGCTGCGGATAGGGTACGTCTGAAAGCAACATGGCGTTATTGCCCGCGGCATTATTTGCGTACTGAATTTCGGTTTTCAGGGTATCCCCGGCCCCGGCAGGAAAGCCCCAGGAAAGGCCTATTCCCCACAATAAGGGGGTTGTAGCGAATCCCACAGGCTTGGGTGGTTTTCCTTCCTTGCCATTTAGCCGAGTTTCCTTTGATGTTCCCCAGATAGAGGAAACATCACTGGCATTTATGGCCCGGACCCGCACCAGATATCGCCCGGCAAAAATATTCTGCACTTCGAATCCCAGGGCCGATGTGCGCGCCGCAGTAATCCAGTTACTATCGTCGCGCCGCCATTC
Source organism: Serratia sp. JSRIV004 (assembly GCF_019968705.1). Lineage (NCBI taxonomy): Bacteria > Pseudomonadati > Pseudomonadota > Gammaproteobacteria > Enterobacterales > Yersiniaceae > Serratia > Serratia sp. JSRIV004. Next base: position 3,511,862 of record NZ_CP074140.1, read on the forward strand.
GGCTTCATACGCCACAGCATTCTCTACAGCATCCCAGTTGGCGCGCATCGTAGTGATTGCGAGCCCTTGGTTCACCTGTGTAAAGCTACTGATCTGAATATTGCGTGGAGGCGCCTGCACGCCTGGCGGGATAACTGATATCGGCCGCTCATCCAGCCGGGCGCCAGTATCGATCGCATCGTATTTTCCCGGACTATGCCAAACAGCAGAAATGGTAAACGTGCCGTCATCATTATCGGTAACGTTTGAAACCCGATACTGTTGGACTGCCAGATCGCCTGCATCGACAGACCATACGGCCTCCGGTTCTGGATTTAGGGTATAAGCAGTGCTGACAGTGACGCTGGTCCCACTGACGACGGAAACAGTGCGTGCCTGGGAACTGCCGTTCGGTAAATTGATAATCAGCCGATCACCCGGCGATACATCGGCAACCCGATCCAATTTAATCACCCGGCCATTAACTGCCGATATGCGGCCACCTAACACACGCCCAGCCAACATCTGATCTGCAACGCCAATGATGCGCCCGGGCAATGGAATGTAACCATCCAGCCCCGTTGAGAACGATATTGTGCGGTCGTTGCTATTCGTGAGCAGCGCCCAGCGCCCGCGCCGGTTTGCCTCCGTTTGCCGCGTGCAACCTATGGCGGAGATTTCCGTCTGATTGACACCGTAACGCTCAACCAGTGCATTTTCCATAACCGCTTCGACTTCATCTTGATAATGATTGTCAGGGTTTGACCAACTCACCATCGCGCTTGAATAGCGGTTTCGATAACTGCCGCCTTGGTAGTGAAATTTTCCATCAATGACGTTTGCACGAGTGTATGTAAAATCCATATCCCTCGGCATATCAGCCAACACACAAACTTGGTTATTGGCCCAATACGTCATGCCACGAAAAATCGAAGCCAGATCGCGCAAAACGGTAAAGGCTTCATTCTGAGCCTGAATATAAACGTCACACACAAATCGTGGCTCTGTACCGGAGCCGCCACGCCCATCGGGGACAAGTTGATCACAGTATTGTGCGATACGGTACAGTTCTACCTCATCAACTTGGGTTGCATCCAAGCGATCACCAAGGCCAAACCGCTTATTTAGCAAAATATCGTAGAATACCCATGCTGGATTGTTGGAGTAGGCCCATTTAAAACTGCCGTCCCATGTTCCACTATAGGTCCGCGTTTCCGGGTTGTAGGTTGTCGGAACGCGGATTACACGCCCTTTCGGCTTACAACTAATCTGCGGAATGTTTGGGAACTGTTTTGCATCGAACGAAACAAATAACAATGCCGTGTTGGGATAACGAAGCTTGGCATCGATCACTTCAGTAATCGCCATCACCCGCGTAAGATCCACAACATTGCTGGATGTTGAATCAGGGGTAATCCTGCGCAAGCGGATTTGCCAGCCTGTTGTTGCTGACGGCAGATTCACACGGTGACTACGCTCAAAAAGTGACGTGGTTTTATCGTTTATCACACCGTTTAAAATGGTCTGATATGCGCCGCCATCAGTAGAGAGATCGATCGCATAATCAACCCGAGTTCCCACGCGATCCCCGTTATCCTCTTGCTTTACCAACGTCTGCCAGCCAAGGCGAACTCTGACAGCAGATAGCTGAGTATTATTAATCGCCCTCACCCAAGGCTGCGTGGCTTTCAGATCGACACCAACACTAGCTTCGTATTCAGCCCCTGGCATTCCCTGAATATAATTCTGCATCTGGGTGCCCGGACGGAAATCCCACTCAAAGCCGGGATAGTTCAGGGTTCCATCTGGCGAATAAACCGGTGTGCCATCGAGGAAAATATTTTGCCCATCCAACCCGCCAGCAAATTCCCCCTCACCCAGCGCCAGCAAAATCTTCGCCCTCGCTATTGACTGTATGCTGTCAGGGGACTCTGTCGGGGTATGGCTACTGCCACCGCCACCTTTGCGACCTTGGATCACGTCTGTCATGGTTTCGCCCATAAAAAAAGCTCGTCTAAGCGAGCCTGATTGAACACTGATATTTTTTACTGCTGATCTTCCGCGTAGATCCCCGCTGATATCACAGCACCGCCGATTTCTCTACTGCCGTATAGGACACCAACTGGATTGCCCTGTGTCGTCGAGTTAACCGGTCCGCCGAAGGCGTAGGAGGGTTTATTCTCGGCATTCTGGCCTACCGACAAGCCGCCTGGCTGGGGTGACAACATTTGCACCACGCCACCTAACAACATCGATGCACCAGCCATACGAAGATAGGGTTGTATCGGCGCTAAATAAGGGATAAACGACGCCGCGATCAGGGCAGCACCAAGAATGGTTTGGAAAATGCCACCCCGCTTGCTGCCGATAATGAGAGGAATGATACGTATATCGTCATTACCCTTGGTCATGTCGATTTCTTCTTCGCTGACGTTTTTGCTTCCAACGAAAACGGCAAAGGTCAGTCCCCTCATTTGCGCCTCATTCATGAAGCGCTCAAAGCCAGGGAATAGCCCTTTCAATGCCCTGATCGCATGAGGTATATCCCGAGCACGGTACTTAAATTCTTTGACAAATTTCTTACCCAGAATACCGCCAAGCTTTATTGTTCTGATCGGTGTTTCGCTCATTTGAAAAAGTCCTTATAGCGCAGGATTTTTATCATTCTTTCCTGAAAATAACCGCCGTATGGGATCCGCTGGCTCAGTTGCCCATAAGGATGGTGCAGTAGCATGTTGCCTTCCAACAGGATCCCCGCGTGATTGGGTACCGAAGCCGAGATCTGCATAATGACCATATCGCCCGGTTGTGGTGACCCGTAGAACTCCCGAAAGCCGCATTCATACCAGTTGTCCATATACAGGTTTTCACCTTCATCCCACCAGTGGCGCTCCACGCTGTAATTAGGCAGAGTAATGCCGTGTTGTTGTCGGTAATAATCCATAATCAACGACCAGCAATCGGCATGCCCAAGCACGAACTGGCGACCTTCCAACGGGCGCTCACCGCGTGGGTTAATCGTCCTGATATCCCCCTCAGGCCACGAAGCGATCACCCACGGCAATTCCGTAACGTCACACTGCAACATGTCCAGTTCGCTGGGCTGCGTCGTGGCCCCATCGCCAGTATGGCTATGTACGATAGCTACTACGGTTCCCCACTCTTCGGCTTCCACATAGTCCAACGGGGACAACTCGAAATGTTCTTTAGGCTTGGGAGAAAGATTGGCACAAGGAAAATAACGCTCCACGCGCCCTTTCTGGGCAATGACACCGCAGCATTCAGCCGGGTGGCAACTCTCAGCATGAGCCAAGATTGCATCGATAGTTTTCTGTCTCATATCACCGCCTAATCAAACTTGAGCCTGGAAACCCGCCGAAATCCAGCTCGTTATTTTCCCCGTAGCGCTTTTTGCAATCGGTCAGCAACCCCCCACAGGCATCTTGCGAAGGATCTGCAGTAGGATTCCCTTTCTTGTCAAACCAGCCGTTTTGCCCCGCATAGGCGCATCCGTCACCGGTTTTATACAGCCCACGCATACACCAAGTGCAAAGCGCCGTAATTTGCCGCGTTGGGATCCGCCGCCCTTGCAATGACATTGGATCAGAAAGCGTAAATTCGACGGCCTCGTTGTTTTCTTGGCTTTTACTGTCGATGTAGAAAACCTGCTTAAATTCCTGGGCGGGATCTGCCTTTGGATTTCCACCAGCAAAGTTTTTTGCATCAAGATAATGCGTAAAGGTATCGTGGATGGTTACCTTGGCCTGGAGCATGTCGTCAAACCGCAAACACAGCGCGGTGATCAGGCTGTCGATATTTGATACCGCCAATTTCGGTGTTGCACTGGCCCCGTTGCTGGATGACTCTAGCCCCTTTAACTCATACGGAAATGCGCCGTATTCCTTCCCCTGCCACCAAATGCTTTTTGGCTTTAACTTTGCTTCATCGCCACCAGACGCTGCGATCTCCGTTGGGGTATGGGGGATAGTTTCATTGTGAAAGCGCAGAACATCGGCACCAAATTTTGTACCGTCGACTTCGATTAACCTGACCCGGTTACCGGGTTCCAGTTTTTGTACGTCATTTGTGATTGCCACATGGTCTCCTTATGCCGCGAACGCTTGTTCAAATGTCGCAGATACCGTCATAACCGAGCCGCCAACCGGTGTTGCCTTGATGGAGTCAGCAACCACGCGATATAGCCCCTTTACCCCGTAGGGTGGTGTCCAAAAGAATGATTTGGTGGTGTGGGAACGGGCGAACTCTAACAGCGGAAGCATCTGGGCTTTTTGGCCGGTGAATGACAACGGCCAGGTCTGGGTTTCAATGTTAAGGCCATTACCGGCTACCTGCTTATAGCCATCACCGAACTGCGCCGTTCTCACCCGGTGGGCATAGCTGCCCTCTGGCTGCCCCTGAATGCGCCAGGTGAAAGTGTCGATTGCCATGTTTCCTCCGTGCATAAAAAAACCCAGCCTGAGCTGGGTTATAAGATTCACCTGATGGGGTTAAAGGCAAATTGTGATTTACCCCCTACCGAGCCAATACTTAAGCCTTTTCACGAAATCCTCTTGCAGTGTGCTCGGTAGCAGATACTTAACGTAAGTTACATCACCCTGATACTCTGCAAAAATATGGCTTGGGTAGACTGATTTAGATTGCTTTTTCATCACTTCAGCCAGTGTTTTAACAACGCCATCATCTAGCGATACCGAGTTATCAGACCTGACAAGCAACGTTGTATAGTCAATATCCCTCAGTGAAAAACTTGGATTGTGTAAGTTTGCCATTTGGTCACTGATGTCGCTGCCACAATGTTTGCATTTGACTGCTTCAGACCTAATTAGCTCCGCACAAAGTGGACACCGCACCATCCCTTGGTCTAGTTGTATGTTTTCAATATCCTGCTTGCTGCCACTGAGGCAAAGTGAGTGGATTAAAGCGACAATGAACAATAAGAAACCATACAGCCACCATGCGCCAAATGACCTGCCTTTGCTTTGTGCAATAAACGCAGGTATCAGGCCAAGAAAAGCCGCAATTATCAGAATCTCCACACCAATTTCTCCGCAAATTACAAGTGGTAACATCTTATCACCACTTGCAGTTATGAGGCATATCAAAACATCACATTTTCTGATGCTTATCTTGGATTATTTGCATACCATATCTGACCGTCAGGGCTCAACTCCCTCACGATCCCTTCCCTAACAGATGTGTCGATCAGCTGCTGATAGGCTCTAGCTTGCCGCGTCCAAACTAGTGTAACTATGGATAACCAAAGCGCTTGCAGGTAAAACGCATGGATGTATCTTATGGATGAGGCCGCTAGAAATTGATGGCCTCAATGGTTACCTCTTGATGATTTTAAGTACCCCTTCAAGTTCCGTCCCAAAGGTTTCCCTGAGGCTTATTGGGAGACCAGACTTGATTTTACGGATCACAGGCTCATGCGTCACCATTATGGAAAGAGCTGAGTTTTTCGGCATTTCATTATGCAACTGGTTAGCCAAGGCTTTAATGCCATCATAATCAAGAGCAACATCACCATCCTGATCTTCGGTAAAAAAATCGCTAGCAACAAGCTTTTTCACCCCTTCGGCGGAACCTCTGGCCTTTAAAGAACCAACATCACTCCCACAATGCTTACACTTAATCGCCTCTGGGTTAATTAGTTCGGCGCAGAATGGACACTTTGCCGTGACTACTGAGCGCTTACTAAAAATCACCATCAGTAGCCCGCAAAAGGTGATAAAAGCGCCGATTAAAATATGATTTTGCTTTGAAGCCATTAGGCCAATATTATTAACGCGAGTACCGTAGCCAGTAGATACACTCGTGTCTAAATTAAACGCCACTAACAACCAAATAACCCCAACCACGAAAGCAACATAACCGAAAGTTTTCATTGGATAAATTCCTTTTTGAAGCAAGTGGCAATATCCTATCACCACTTAACTTCCAGTCAATTGGTTATCAACTCTTTGCCGCTACCTCTGCGGCCCTGAGCAACTTTTCCTTCACCTTACCCCTGATTTTATCCTCCATCTCAGAAAGTGACATTTCTGGCTGATATGGGATCTCAGCCCACATGCGAAAATCGGCTAGAACCGCATCATTAAGCATCACATCAACCACTCCTGACACTATCTTCCCGCTGGTGTCAGTCTCAGATATAATGAACTCTTTGATCTTGAATACAGTTTCCATTACATTTTACCTTCCTATTTTTTCTGTTACAAAATTACTAATTCTTCCAGATTGGCCTAAAGCTCTTTCAAGCTGTTCCGATACAATACCGATTACTTCATTCCTGATAGCCTTGCTCACCAACTCGCCATTCCCAGTATTTTGAGCCTGCTGCTGCCCGCCCTGTGTGACAATAGTCATGCCACTCATATCGACGGTAACACCACCACCTCGCAATCCATGCATTGGTGCAGCTCCGCTGACAGTGTTGGTATTGCCAACCAGCCCGCCAGTGGCATAGCCGCGCATCATTGCATACAGATTATCAACACCAATGCGATCCGTGGCTTCTTTGGTCATTACGAACTCACCACGATGTACAACACCGGCTGGCTCGTATTTCCCTCCATCGCCGGTATACCCCCCCGTATCAAAGCTGAAAATTTTACCCAGAGCAGAAGTAATCGAGCTACCACCCTCACCTTCTCCTAACATGCTCTTGACCGCGTATGCCACCAAGAGCTTGTTAATGATATCAATAATCATCTTGAGGATTGACGTCGTGAAGTCGCGGAATGATGCTTTGCCGGTGGTGACCAAGTCAGTCATCATATTGGAGATGCCACTCAACGCACTCATAGCCACGTTTGACACCGAGCTATAAACATCTGTGGCTTTCTCCAAATACTCATTCAACCCATTGAGCGCACCAGCTTTCCAGTCCTGCTCTAGCCTATCTCGCTCCGCATAAGTTTCCTCAAGGGATGACAGTGCCTGCTTTTGTGAAACAGGATTGTCAGCATATTCAGTAGTAAGTCGGTCCCTTTCGGATTGCCTCTGGGAATCCCTGGCTGTAGCCCCCGTGGCAAGAAAGGCGATCTCGGCACGCTTTGCCTGCTGCTGCCGATCAAACTTTTGAGCAGCATCCAGCAATTTGTTGAGTCGTTCCTGCTGTACGACTTCATCACCGAGAACTGCCAGTCTTTCCTTATGTGCCAGAATGCTGTCTTTACTAGTGAGAAGTGATTTTTCTTGAACCTTTAATTTGCGATCTTTTGCAGCCTGCTCCAAAACAGTAAAATCGGCTTGGGCCTTCCAAAGATCCTTTCGCTGCTGGCTAATTTTGTCGTTTACACTGACATGATTACGCATCACAGCCAATTGTGACTCAAGCGCTAAAAGATCAGCTTGCGCTGACTCATCGGCACGATCCCCTGCTGGGGGCTGATATTTAGGCCCTTTAGGAACCACAGGGCCTTTGTGCTTACTTATGATTTCTGCCCGATATTCTTTATACTGGGCATCCGTTAAAGCCCATCGATCTGCATCAAGTTTGGCTAATTCTTCTTTTCTTTGTGTAGCCTTACTAGCGTATTGCTGATTGTATTTTTCGCCAATTTTTATCCTGTTTTTGAGCCGCTCTTGCTCGTCTCGCTCCTGCTTTTCCCGCCCGGCAGCAAGACCCTCATCAGTCAGCGCTTTTTGAAGTTTCTCGTACTCTTTGGTCAGGTTGCTAACTAATGTTTTTTGTATTGCCAGTCCGTCATTCTGCCCAGAAATTCCAAACCCAGGAGTATATGCAGCTGGTTTATAACCAAGGCCAGGGGTGTAACTGGATTGATTGGATTCCATTTGGCGCAGGTTTTTTTCTGCATGTTCAAGTTGTTTCCTTACCCCCTCAACCTTGCTGCTAAGACTCTGTTCTCTCCCCACATCAAGCATGGCATCCCACGCCCCGGAGGCTGCATCCTTCACATACTCCCATGCGGTTTCCAGTGTGCCGAGATTATTTTTAACCCCGATAGACCGACTGCTCATTGAAGATGCATAAGATTCCATCGCGATTTTTGCTAAATCGGCGGTGCGTCCCTGTTTTTCGAGGGAGATAATTTGTTCTAGTTGGGTGGCAGTAAGAAAATGGAGGGTTCGATCCAACTCCATTACCGCCTTGACTGGTTCGTCCTGTAGGCGCTTGAAATGCTGGATCGTTGTATCAATTGATTGCCCGGTAGCGTCTTCAATTTCTGCGGCAACCCGCGAGACCATGCTGATCGCACCAGAAGAGAATTCACCGCTGCCGACCACTCTCGCAATCGAACTCGCGAATGCACGTTGTGTCAGTCCATTTTGTGATAGAGAGCGAGCTAAATTCTGCAATTGAGAGGCTGTTTTTCCTGCGTAACCGCCCGTAAGTATAAGCTGTTTGTTATACTCCACTGCCTCTTGAGAACCTTTGTGCCATGCGGTGACAAGTAGGCCAGCTACACCTACAAGTCCCATAATAGCCAAGCTTGTTGGCGCCAGTAACCCGGCGAACCCCTTCGCATGTTCAGCATTTTCGGCCAGCGCATTGGCATTTTCTGATAATGACCCTGAAGATTCATCAGAGGCATCTTTCATGCCCAGCAACTCCTCCTTGATATAACGTAAGATCCCACCCAACCCACCGAACGAGTCACTGATCTGCCCACCCTGTTGAAACAGAACTAGCCACAGCGGCATTCCCCCCGCAATAGACGTGAAGATATCGGTAAATTGTGCGGGCAGCATACGGATCGCCTGCCGATACTGCCCTGCTGAAATCGCCCCATTCTGCCAGGCAGCATCCTGCTCACGCAACCGGGCGATCAACGGTGCAGATTGGGTTGATAGCCCCAACTCAGCGGCTTTCAACTCCAGCAATTCAGCTCGTGTTTTACCAATCGCCGTTACTTGTGCCTGCAGCGAGTCAATGAAAGACTTACGAGTAGCCTCTGCACGCTTGGTCTCCATCGCAACAGCGCGTTCTGCAGCTTCTTGCTCTGCCAGTGCCTGCTTCAACCCTCGCGCTGCAATAGCAGCTGCCCGCTTCTGCTCGGCATCGCGAATAAGTGCCCGCTCTTGTGCCTGCATTTGGGCAATCAGCGGCGCTGCCTCCTGGGAGATACCAAGCTGCGCAGCTCGATATGCAGCAGCATCAGAGGCCGATGCCTTATAAAGTGCGCTCTGTGCTTGGAGTTTTGTTAAAAATGCTTCTTTGGCGGCTGTAGCAGCTCGCTCTTGTTGCGCAGCAGCTGCCGCAGCTTTCCCTTCCTCCGTTCTGGCTGTAGCTGCCCGCTCCAACTGAATGCGGGTCTGCTGGATAGTACGGGAAGCCTCAGCAAAGGATTCTGGATCAATAACCCCTTTTGCGTTGAATTTCGATAACTGGCTTTCCATGTTATCGAGTCGTTCGAACGCCGCTGTAACCGGGTTAATCTGCGTCAGTAAATCGCGCAATTCTTGCCGTTGCTGCGCTGTCGCCTGCGAATGGTTTTTTGCTTCCGTCTGCGACTTATTCAACGCTGCAGCATATTCAGCAACACGGCGATGGGTATCTTCAATCTCTTGCGCGATCTCCTTCGATACCTTCGCCGTATTCTTCCCGGAAGCATTGAAACCATCGGCGGCACCGGCCGCACCGGTGGCTTTCTGCTGGAATTTATCCAGCTCTTGGTTGCCCCTCTGCAAATCGCCTGTATCGACGCGCAGGGAAAGCGATGCAATGTCTGACATGCTGGACTCCATGCAAAAAAAGCCACACCCAGGCGGCACTATTCGAATATCAGGGTGTTGCTGGCGGAAACTAAAGGTTATCTTGAGTGTTCAGCTCGCCCATGTAGGAGCATGGGCGTTTACATCATAGGGATGGCTGATTAACTCTGGGTAAGGAAATAAAAATGAATCGTGAAATGGAGTTATATCAAAAAATAGCCGATCTTGAGCAAAAGCTCATCAGACAAGCAGCGGCTAATAACTTTGTAATAACGCACATTGTCAAGATATTGGATGATACTTCAGACGAAGTTAAATTTTCTAGTAAATTAAAGGAGATACTAACGGAGTCATTGTCAAAAATTAATGACCCTCGCTCCTTAATGAAAGCTTCCATCAATGACCTTATGCAGCCGTCGATTCAAATATTAGGAAGACCGCCGGAAAAGTTCATTAAGTAAACGTGGCGGCCAAAAGGCCGCCCTTCAAAACTCATTTACCACACCCTTAATAATTTCTTTCGCTTGACTCACAGCCTCTGCTTCATAGAAAGAGATAGGCTTCGTTTCTGCGAGATCAATCGTCACAACCAGTTGAAATAGCGTGCTCTTTGGAAATTGACGGTAAACCACATCAACGGTGACACTCACATATTCATTGTTTGGACTCATCCATTTAACCACTAACTCATATTTATTATTCATGCATAACCCCTCTTGTATCATCATTTGTTATGAATAACGGTAAGCGCCGTCGCTTCCATCATTCGGATATCAGTGAGGGCGACCGCCTCATCCTCTACGCCGTGCAGCTTCATCAGCCACGGCAGACAGTTGTAATCCAGCCCGGTGACACCGCTCATGCCCATGCGCCACTGCGTGGCCATTGCGCGGAACACTTCAAACGACTGCCACACATCGGGCAGGATTTCCACCGGATCAGATACCATATCTTCCAGCGTCAACCCAAACGCGGCCAATTCCTCCGCTGATGGCTCAGGCGTATAGAATGCCGAGGCGGCCGCTGTTAGTTTTTTTCGCGCAACGCCATCAGTTCGCGGGTATATGCCAACGCGATCGAGTCAAACGCCCGCGGGTAGTTTTCCAACAGCACCATAACGTTTTCTTTCGTGAATTTTTCCTGCAACGCCCAGCCAATGGCAATTTCGCAGACAAAATCTACCATCGGTGCATTGGTGTGCTTGCCCGTTTCGCCAAGCTTCTCGGACTCTTCACGCAAGTTTTTTTCCAACGCTTCCAGATCGGCACGAGTTTTATGCTTGAACGTGAATGTCAGAACGCCATCCTCGGCCCCGGCACGGGGAATGGTCACATCAATTTTAAAAGTAGGGTTAGGGATAAGCGTAAATTTCATATCGATACCTGTGATTAGTGGGGCGCAACTGCCGCCCCAGTGAATTATTTATCTTTGTAGAACGTCATGGTGCGGGATTGCACAGCGATAGATACCTGGACGGTTTCTACCTGGTTTACCGCTGTGGCCGGTTGCGGATCGAACGATGCCACACCAGACCAATAACGTTTCTCTTTGGCTTTAGGCACATACATGTAAAATGGCAACGTATCGCCGGAGCGATCACCAGCAAGTAGAACGTTATAAATCGCCAGCGATGAATCATGCGCAAAGGTAAATGTCTGGTTTTTTGCGGCACGGAACGTGGCAAGGTTACGCTGGCGATCATCCTCCAGAAATTGCACCTGAACATATTGCTGATCACCACCGGAGGCACCCACTTCAGTAATTTGCGGGATCTGCATCCAATCAGTGATTTTCATTAATGACCCTACGCCCGCACCGGCAGGGAAAAAGTTTGTATCTGACGTGTCGAGGGAACCAATCGTAATTGCCGTTGCGGTCGCAATGGTCACCTTAGCAACCAGATTATCAACCAACCCCCAGCCGGATTTGATTAAAACAATGTCGTCAACAGCCAGTGTGCTGCCAGTAACAGTAAACACAGCCCCCTTTGCGTTGCTGACTGCTGTTGCAGGCAACGCGGCGGCCATTTTGGACCCCACAAATACCGTGGCGCCGTTAGGCAATGCAAATCCCATAGGATTCTCCAATTCAGGACATAAAAAAACCGCCGAAGCGGTCAGTGAGTGGTGATGTCAGCTCGGTAATTCATGCTGACGGGGATTGTGTAGCGCGCATCCGTTGTTATGCCGCGGTAAACCGTGGGCGGCGTGCTGATGTAGCAGGTTAAGCCGCCTTCGGCCAGCATCATCCCCAAGGGGAACAATGCGGAGATCTGGTCGGCCAAGTCCCTTACGGGGCCGGTGCCATCACCAGCAGGCGCAACAACGTTGATTTGCCAAACACCCGGCAAAACATGCAACTTTTCCGCAAGGTCTATTGCTGTTGTGGTTGCGGGCATGGCGTAGACTTGCAGATACAGGCCATCGGGCGGATCCATTGGGGTGTTTTCCCACGCAACAGGAATATCATGCGCGTCGGCCCATTCGCCCAGACGGGCCTCAAGCAACGCAGCTATGCGGGTGTGGCTCACGGTTCAATCTCCGATACGGCGGCGCTGAAATGCCGCTGGAAGTCTGCGGCAGTGATACGTACCATGCCGCCTGGCGCTTGGGTGGAATGTCCAAATTCCAGCCGATAGGCATAAGGGACGTTATTCACGAAATAAATGGCCTGCATGCCAATGCGGAATTGCTCTATCACCAGGTTTCCCGCAGCCAGCGTCGCACCGCCTGATTTATCGATCCGACCTGTTTCGCCATCAGTTGGCGAATCAAAGGACACCTGCCAGTTCCCACGAAAACGGCCCCCGCTATAACCTGGTGGCGCCCGGATCCCCATACTGTCCGAAACCCGAGCGCGTTTTTTTAATTTCCCGGAGGGGGTGAGGTTGGCCGAGTCTTGTCGCTGGGCCTCGTTGTGATCAAAAACAGCCTGGTTGTAAGCTACCGCTGTGCTATTCACGTCCCAAAGTTCAGGATTGCCAACAGGCGACATCTGCACGAGTTGCGCCAGTATCCGGATGCTGGTCGCCCGTACCACCTGCGCTTGATTGGCCTTTGCCTTATCGACAAACGCCGTTATAGCCTGCACAAAAGCGTCATTTTCGGACATATCACGCCCTCAGTTGTGCACGGTAGCAAATCAGGATGGGGCCAGGCATTACCGGATGCGGATGCACCACTCGGTATTTTTTTCCGCCCACCTCGATCCGGTCATCGACACGGATTTCGGTTTCGTATGTGGCCACGAGTAACACATCACCACCGAGGATTAGCGAGCCATCAATCTCGCTCGGTTTGTATTCGGTTATTACACCGATCACAGTACCGTTTTGCTCTGCCTGTCGAACCTCCTTACCTGCCTCACGGCTTACTGTAGAGCCGCGAGTAAATGGGTGTTCTGCACCGTTCTCGGTCAGTAAGCGGGTCGCAGTCGCCCGCATACGGCGATAATCGATAGACATACTTACCGCCTTTCGATGCAGGCCTGGATATAATCACTTTTCAATGATTCCAGGGCACCGACCATTTGATATGGGAAAAGCCCGTTATGCCAACAATCCAACACCTCATGCTCTGAGTTGATCATAACGATCGCCATCGAGTGGTAATCTCCCTTTTTGGCATTCTCCAATGCTTCTTCAAGGAGGCGTATCACCTCCTGGTTATCATGTTGATCAGGTTCTCTTTTTTTGAATGGGACAATCTTCAAATCTGACATATCACCCCCTGACTACAGCTATTTGACCAGAGCCGATGCATAGTCCACGTAGTAACGCATTGACCGCGGCGAACGACGGTTGAGCCTTACGGGTTCCCTCCGCATAACTGACGCTGACTGCCCCGCTTACCGCCTCGGAAAGAACCTCGGAGCCGCTTTCAGTAGATGGCTGTAAATCCATTTCTTGCGCCTCGAAAGCCAACCGGCACTGTGCATGCCTTACCTGAATCGGAATGCTATTGCTGGGCAGCCGGTGGTAATCACGAACTACACCAGCCCGGGGCCATGCCAGATTTTGACCGAAAACAGCCGGTACACCTTTCCAGCTTTTCCCTTCCAGATAATCCATCGCCTGAAGCATCAGGACTGATAGCTCTACATCCTCTTTAGGCAAACTAAGCCCACGCCCAGCAGCGTAATCTCGGCATTCATCCAGCGAGGCGTAACTGTTGAATCCGTCGGAGTGAATTTCAGTATCCAGCATGGCCTACTCCGCTATTCCTCGGCCAATTGCCAGCCGTGAGAAGTCCAATCTTCGATTTCATCAGCGTGCACATCAGCAGCAACAGGGCCACCGGGAAACGCTGGTTCATCTCGAATCATTGCTACCAGTTCTGGCTGCTCAGGTGCAGCCGAGCTTCCATTGGCATTAGCAGCAAGCAATTCACGCTCAGCCCGCTGCGCTTTAGTTAATCCCGCCATAACGACCTCTCAATAAAAAAGGAGCCGAAGCCCCTTATTTTCATTACCCCATCAGAACAGCGATATGCTCTGACTTGATCGCGCGATAACCCCAGGCCAGTCGCACGTGATATACGACTTGCAGGAATTGGCGATAAACAGCGATTTCGAATGACAACCCGGTTTTAGGGTCAGTAACAATCATCCGATCGTCAGCTGAGTCGCCACCTTTTGGAAGTGCTGGCGCACGAGTAGCAAGCACGATCGCAGAACGTGCAAATGCCACGTTTGGCGTATATCCAGCACCCAGCGTAACCGCGACATTATCAGCCAGCGGCAAACGCATCCCCGGTCGCCCGATAGATACTGTGCCTCCGGCCAGCCCCTTGTTGACAACATACTTGTTAGTGTCACCGGCAAAATTCAGGATCCCGCCAGGAAGAATGGTTCCCGTACCGGTATCCAACGCAATGTTGGTGCTTAGCGGGTCAAATGCACCGTTGGTCAGGTAACCCGATCCAGTGCCTTTATTCACAAAGGTAATAGGGTCAGAATGACGCAATGCCATCCCCATCACGCGGTCTGTCATGCCATTGCGCAACATGTCGGAAGAACCGGCCTCATTGACTTTAAACAGGCCAGATTGCTTACCGCGCAGGTTGCCGATTGCACCATGACCTAGCACCAATTGCAGATCGGTTTTTGGTGCACCGTTTTCTTCCAGTACGCGCAAAACCCCCGCAAAATCGGTCATGTCGGCCGCATTCGCAAATGGAGTCGTGCCAGCAGTCCCATAGGCTCGCGAAGCATTCGTATAGGCTTCCACCCAAAGATCCGATTCCATTTCGTTAACCAGTGTTCTCATCGCCTGGTAAAAGCGGTCTGCCTGGATGGTGGAGAAGGTACCGGCATTTTGTAACCCACGCGTTTCCTCACCGTTCCAACGAACAGGAACGTGCTTCGACTTGGAAATCGTCACTTCAACGTGATCAACAACATCGTCGCCAGAGTCCGGGGCCGTTACTCCAGGGGTGTTGTCAGCTGATTTTGCTGGATTGGTGACCGGCACAAGTACCGGTTGGTGCAATGCAGCACGTTCAATGCTGGAGTCGCGGGATACTGCAGGAATGAAACCCGTCATCTCACGAGAAACAACGTCCAGTGCCTCGTAAAAATCAGGGATTAGGCCCGTAAGAGTATTAGCCATTTAAATGTTTCCTATAAAGATTGGTTAGGGATGGTTTAGATTTTGGCTATCCAGCCATGGCACCGATCCCTATCCAGGTATCGGCAAAAAATGGGTTAATCAACGATGGTGATCTTGTCTTTTGCAGCGGCCACACGATCTGCAGGGGAAAGTGCATCGAACGCCGCTCGTTTCATGGTCTTCTGGCCCTGCTGGAATTGTGATGGCGGTGTGCCATTTCCATTGTGACCAGTACCCTTGAGAATGTGGTCTTTCTGCGGGTATTGTTCGACAAGGTGCTCCAGCGCCTCATCAAACTCAGCCAGTTCACCAGGCTTAGCGCGTGAAAACACTTTATTGCCTGCCGCGTCATAAGCCACAACTTTCCCATCCTCAATTTTGAAGGACTGACCAAAACGGGCTTGAACGAAATCAGCCGGGATCGCCAATTTATCAGCGATAAATTTGGAGCCATTAAAGCGCCCGCCGATCATCTCGGTGTTGAGCATATTCGACAGTTTTTCGTTTTCCTGCTTTGACTCATCGAGTTTTGTCTGGAATTCCTTGGTGATCGCCGCTTTAACCTGATCTACTTCACCTGCATCAATGAGCTTTTTCTGGTCAATTTTCAAAACGGTTTGCATCGCTTCCAACGCCTTGACTGGATCGTCAATACCCGCAAACTTTTTCAACTGGGCTTCCACAGTCTCTTTCGCTTCACGATGCGTTTTAGCCTCAGCGTTGAGAGAAGCAATTTTCCCTGTGGCCTGTGCAGCATCAAAAGGGATTTCTTTGCCGTCCGGATGGGTATAAACCGGGTGGCCGTTTTCAATCACTGCATACGTCGCGCCATTAACTTCAACGGTTTTCAATTTCATTGTGGTTCTCCAGCCTTCCGGCCATCAGTTAGGCTTCCGCCCGTTCGCCATATCGCATCCGCTAAACGGCAGGTATAAAAAAACCACCCGAAGGTGGTTGGTTATAAACCGGCGTCCAAGAACGCCTGTTCGTCAATTTCTCGCAACTGCTGTAAGGTCAGCCTTTCCCCCTTATCGCTGAAAAAATCTGCGGGGTGCATACCGCCATCTCGCAACAACCTGGCGCGAGTCTCTCCAAATACCTCAACTTGCCGCTTAAAGGGTTGCCGCAATATCCAATCACGATAATCGGTACTTGCTGGCACCTGGCCGTCCATACTGGCGCGTGTTCCCTCCGGCATGTCATCAGCATCAATACCCAAATCCTGCCACGACTTCACCACCAGGGTTTCAGTAGAACGGCAGCAGAAATGGATCCGCCCTGGCCCTGCACCGTACGGCACCTTATGTCCCATTGGCTTGTTGTCGAGCGTATAGCGCAGGCGATCCCGAATGATGCACGTTGGTGTAGTGTGATTATCGAGAGTGCTGCACCACTGCTTACAGTCAATAACATCTGAATTGGCTGTGGCGAACTCAGTACGAGCCACGGCGGCCAGATGATTAACCGCCGTTTTTATCACACTGGTTGCATTGGCCCGCCCAAACTGCAACACGCCATCCTGATAGTTACGGGAACGGGTACCACGAACACGCCGATAAATCTGGTCGACTGTTTCCCCCTGCAGGTAACCCATGCTCACTGCATTGGTTATCTTCTGCATGCGGTCAGATTCGAGCTTGCTCCCCCACTCACTTAATAAACGCCCCTGGAACGGGCGCGCCATGGTGGCCGCGTATACCTGTTGAGGCGTTATCCCCATCAGTGGCCAGCGCTGCTTTACCACATCAGGCAACAATGAATCGAACAAACTCAGTTGAAAACCAGCCTCGTGGCTGCTGAAATCGTTGAGTTCATCAGCAAGCGAAGCGTAGAGGGTTCGATAAATCTGCTGGTTGATGTCCTTCACACCACCCAGTAACGCCTCCAGGCGGCGAATGGTGAAGCTATCTGGCGGAAGGTCATCAAGGGCCATGATTAGCCGAGAAGACAATTCAGCGTCGGCCTGGTTGAGTAATTTCACCATCCGAGCAGAAACGCCAGTTGCGTATCGAGAAACAAAAAGC
This sequence comes from Serratia sp. JSRIV004, assembly GCF_019968705.1. NCBI lineage: Bacteria > Pseudomonadati > Pseudomonadota > Gammaproteobacteria > Enterobacterales > Yersiniaceae > Serratia > Serratia sp. JSRIV004. The sequence continues at coordinate 3,529,175 of NZ_CP074140.1, forward strand.
GTGTGAGCTACCGTTTCATCGAACAATCGCTGATTGATCGTCTCCATGATTACTCCACAAGATCAGGTGCGTTGATCAATTCATCGATGACCACTTCGGCCTTAACATCAGGGTCAATAATTCCAATCTGCTGATAAGCCCTGACAGCGTCAATCCGGCGAATATCTCCACCCTGGCGCAGTGCTTGAATTGCCAAGGCTGATTGTGGGCTAAATGTATTCCCTGCGGTTTCCAACTCAGTACGCACATCGATATTGCCGCCATCGGGAAGGCCCAGCCATTCAGCCATATATTGCAGGATGTTATCCAGAGCATCCTCTAACGAAGATGACATAGTGAACAGTGGGCTATCTTCCTGCATGGTTTCATGCTGGGTCTGATCAACCGATTTTGTTGATGTGTTTTCTTTGCGCAGGAGTTTTGCCCCGGCCATGCGCATCTGTTCAACAAGATCATCGAGTGAATCCTGGCCTGTTTTTATACTCGCCCCAGTATGCTCGGTGTATTCGACACCATGCTTAGCGCGATCTTCAAACCTCATAGCAGAAGAAGCCCCCACAGTTAGCTCTTCACCTTCTGCAAGCCCGTACACTGACAAGATCGGCACTCGGGCAACGTGCAAGATAGTGTCCTGATCGCTTTGGCTCTGCCAGTGCTTGACGTTGAGGTGCGCCAAATCAAGCATTGGCGGCTCAGCGGTCATAAATCCGGTTCGGTTGGTGTAAAACGTTATCAACGGGATCCGTTTTGCTGTTGTCTCCCATTCTTCATGTACAAACCAAACGTTATCCCCTTTTTCATCTGCCTTTTTTCGGTATATACCGCAATACCCGGGACGTAATAATCGGATCTGAGTGACTTCCTTTTCTCCCCACTCGCCATCCTCTTCAGTGATGACCTCTTTAATGCGCAGTTCTGTAAGAACCTCTGCGCCGCCTTTTTTCTCGGACTTCCAACCGATCACCTGGCGCGGGCTAATAATTACGGCGTAAGGACGCGCACCGCTGGCTTTTTCCTCGGCCACAGTTTTTGCCCCTTGGGTCTTCGGGTAATCCACCAGCGCGTGGATCAATCCGTAACGTTCCCCCAAAGCGAAAAACTGTTGAGCCCAAACGTCAAGCTGGTTACCGGCCATGTCAAAATCGTGAGCATAGGCTTTGATTGGCTCTGGTGTTTCATCACTGAGCACTGAAGGTTCGCTGAACACCCGGCCTACATGGTTGATGATGGTTTCCTTGAGCACGGGTAACAACGTTGCCACCGCCAGGCGGCATTTATGATCCTCTGCCTCCTCATTAGGCCAGCGAGGCATGTACGTTTCGCCAGCGTTCCTCATGGCTTTGGTTCCGCCCATCAAGGCATCTACCAAATCCCAATCAGCTTCCATTGCGGTAACGGCTTTGAGCGGGGTTGAAATATCGGCCATGGTTTACATCCGTAGTTTGGTAACTTTGCCTTGCGGCTTGATAATTGGGAACTGCTTGATGATGTAATATCCGCCGCCATCGTTGGCGTGGTCTTTACCAGACTTTTTATCCGGTTCGCCTGTTTTTTCATCCCAAACTTGCTGCTCCAAGCATTCGGTATAAACCGGGCAGCGTTTCACGTTAACCAAATAGCGGCGTTCGCCCTTGGAATTGCAAAACATAGCGTTTACGGAGTTGATCCGGTCTTTAACTGGTGGATTGGCATCGTTGACCACCACGTTGAAACCGGCCTGCTTAAGCTGGGCAATATCGGTCGTGCTGGCGTTGCTGGATTTACGAGAATCACCGGAAGCATCCGGATAAATATAAATTTCCCGCACCTTGCGGTAGCTGTTGCCGTCATAGAGCCAAAAGCGCTCTTTGATGATGCGAATTATGTCGGGGGTGTCATAGGCGTTGATGATTTCCGTTACGGCTCGTGGCAGGCCATCACGCAGAACGTGGACGATACCGACCATCTTTCCAACGTTGAAATCCATCCCGATGTAGAGTGGTTCACCTGGCTGCTCCTCATCGCTACAGTCGTTTTTCTTGCGATCAAACTGATGGTAAATCGTGCCGCTCGTCAGGTTAGTAAACCGGCCACGAAGGTATGCTGTGATTAATGGCCCTGGGTATGAGGCAAGCAGCGACGGGATATAGTCAGCAGGCAGATTTTTTTCATTATCGTAGGTGCTGGCATGAATAAGGCCATAGAGCGTAGCCAGCTCGGGCTTATCCCGCACCTCTTTAACGAATTGCTGCCAAACAAACTTGAAACCCTCTGGCGTGGTGGTTACCGAAATCCCGTTGAGTAACCCGTCCACATTGTAACGCATACGCGCAATGATCTTCCGCCATGCCACCGTGGCCTTTTCAGACTTCATGACGTCCATTTCATCCACCAGCGCATTACCAATCTTGAAACCGACAATCGTTGAGGGCTTTTCCATAGAGCGGCATATGGTAGTGCCTCGATATTGGCGCCCCGAATAAAAATGCACCTCTTTGTTGCTCTCGTTGAGGCGTAATTTCAAACCCCAGTCAAAAGCCACCTCCTCAATCGTCGGGTAAAAAATATCCCGGATCTGAGGATATGTAGGGGCGAAATACCCCTGGTTAATTTTGGGGTGCTCCCAGAAGTGTTTGCATATCGCAGCACAACCGGCCCACGTCTTGCCGCTGCCAAAACCAGCCACATAAGCCTTGAATTTATGCGGCATAGTCAAAAAGCGAGCCTGAGGAATATTAAGCGTCGGGTTCATCAGTATCACCTCGCGCATCCACTACATTGATGTTTATCACCACTGGTAGCGGTTCGTCGTCACCATCACCAACTTCAGCGGCAAGCCTAGCGTTAACCAGGCGTTGATTTTCTATCTGCAATTCCTGTAGTTGACGATCTCTATCAGTAACCGCCAGTAGTTTTAATAAATCGCGCCTGGCCGCTGCTTTATCTTCCGTTAGTACCTGAATACCCGTCAGCGTCTGTTTGATGCCGGTGTAGAGGTAATGCACATCGGTGCCTATCAAGCCCCTTGTGTCGGCGATATGCACATGTCCTTTTCCTTCGCCTTCACATTTAGGGCAATCAGGATTGGGATCGTCGTTCTCAATAAAACCCACTCCGCCGTATTCAGGCTCTGGCTTACTATCCTTTGCTGCTTTTTCCGCTGCCTGATCGAATTCCCCAATATCCCGCCACTGATAGAGATGTTTTTCACCCCAGCAGTAACGACAGTTAACTCGGCGAAATTGTGATAGTTCATTCGGATCAGCTTTTGTGATGGCAACCAACTGGTGAACGATTTCATCAAGTTCGGCGGTGTAACGTTTCTGGCGACGCTCCAGACCATCCCGGATAGCCCTGTAAACCGATACATTCCGGTACAGACGACGTGCTGCTGCCTTACCTGTCTCACCTTCGCACTTGTAGCCTGCATTGCGATAAGCGATGTACTTATCACCGGTAGCAAGAAACACAGATACGAAATGAGCCTGTTGGTCGTTAATACCATAATCACTTGGATCGAAGATAAATTCTGAGGGATCGCTTTCTATCTCAATCCTCGGTTTTTTAATCGAAGGTGTGGTTTTTTTTTCGGCTGACTTTCCTTTGCCAGATTGCGCAGTTTTCTTCTGCGCAGTGCGCAATTCCTTTTGCGCAGTATTGTGCGCATCAGACTGCGCATCTTTAGAGGGATACTTGATATAGCGGCGAGCAGTCGCATAGTTCAGCCCTTTGGCTTTACACCATGCTGCCGGTGATATACCGGACCGGGCATAATCAGCCAGGTACTGTTTTTGCAGCGCCCCCCAGCCCGGTGGTTTGCTCATACGGATTACTCGTCTTTACTGCTGCCCTGAACATTGCGCAGTATTGCTATTGCGCTGCTGTCTCCATTACGTGCTTTCCGGTAAATGGCGTTGTGAAGGTCTGCGGCTCCTTTGGAGCTGCCCTTGCGGATTGCTTCACGAAACCTCGCTATCAACTTGCGGTCCTTTTTTAATTCCACCAAGTCAATATCCATCACATCAGCAATTTGCTGCTCCGTCAGTCGCCTGGCTGCCAGTGCCTCTACTTTGTCGTAAAGGATCATAGGGGCACCCCGACTTTATTGGTGGGTTTCCTGTATCGTTCGTGCAGGATTTTTACTGCGGCATTATTCCAAGAAACCTTGTGGTGAATGCGCTTGTGAGTGGCACCCATCAGTGAAATTTTCACGCATGACGGTGAGAACATCACAGAGTAAAAACTTTTTAAGTACGTTCCTGAATCCAGGTATAGCTCTGTCATGCCGCCTGAGTTGGTTTGCGTCTGCTTCTGCAACAGTTGGACCGCACCAACCGTCATGAACAGTTCGCCGCGGCGGCCAAGGTTCGTATACGTATTCACGTCTTCGTTCACTCGCCCCATAAAGGCAAATGGCCGATCCGTAGAGCAGATGAAACTGTTCATCGCTTTGCGTTTGAGCCAGGCCGCGTTTTTATCGCCACCACTACCAAGGAAGTCGCCGCCTTGGGCCATAGCTATCGACGCTGCGGGGATCGACTCGTAGTAAGCCAACATTTCGCACAGGATGGCGTCAAGATCCTGAATGAGCGTATAACCTGCCTCCAAGTTTTTACCTACGCGAAATTGAAAAGCGGTGTAATCATCGTCCAGTTGAATGAAATATTTGCACCCCACCTTTTTGGCGAGGTCAAAGCAAGCGTTGCGGGCGTAGAAGATAGAGCGGCGATCACCAAAATTGTCAGCCTCATCGAACCGACTGGCAATATCCGGTTTTGAGAAAATCAGCACATTGTTGCCGAATTGCTCGATATACTGCTGGCGGGTTTTATCTTCATCATCGATAACGATATAAATCTTTCCGGTATATCCTGATTTTCTCAGGTGCCGGTAAGTGTAAATTTTATCGGGTCGCCCATGAGTTAGGATGAAAGCGCAGAAATCATCACGCATCGCCGTTCTCCTCATCACCGTACACGATATCAACCATGTTTTTGGTCATGTGGACGAAACCGTTCTCGATGGCCTGCCCGTAATCGATGATCACCAAGGCGGATTCTTCAAACAGTGCCTGGATCTCCGCCGGTGCATTGGCGTAATAATCAGCAATTTTGTTGAAGTTGAAAACAGTGTGGCGTTCTGCAGCGCTCATCAAAAATGCGGCGACCTCTTTGGGAAGGTTCGCTGCCTTGATATTCTTCAGCAGGCTTCGCGCTTTTGTCTCATCGTACAGCTCGGAAATGGCCGGCGTAACTTCAGAGGGCTGATATACCGGCGTGTCGATTTTTGCTGTATACGGATCTTCATCCGTTACCTGTGGCAGCTCATCTGCAAACAATGCCTCCAGTTCCGCCTCGTCAAAACCAGTTAACGATACGGCGAAATCAGCATCCAGCAGATCAGCCAGCTCCAGGCGAAGCATACCCTCGTCCCAACCAGCACTAAGCGGCAATTTGTTATCAGCGATGCGGTAGGCTTTTTTCTGTTGCTCGCTCAATCCCACTAAAACTATGCACGGCACCTCATCGAAAACCAGCACTTCGGCTGCCATTACGCGACCGTGACCAGCGATTATTTCTCCTTTCTCATCGATCAGCACTGGGTTTGTCCAACCAAACTCCTCAATGCTGTCTGCTATTTTTCGCACCTGTTCATCAGTGTGCGTCCGGGCATTTCTTGCGTAAACAATCAACGAACTGAGCGATCGGTAAACAATCGTCAGCGCTGAACGATCTTTTCCTTTGGTCATGTGGGCTGATCCAATATGATGACCACGCTTGTACAAGCAAGTGGGCCTTGGTTCGTACTCATCATGACTGTCTGTGGGTATGAATGGTTGCCGGTAGCTCCAACTACCGGTGGCCGCCCACCTTCCTATAGAATTTCCTGCTGACATTTGGAATACAAGCTCGGGAAAACCGCTAACCGCCATCTGCGAATACAGATCGTTTATGCTGATTTTCTTTGTGGCCAACGCAAAAATTCAGAACAAAATAAAAACCACCCGCTGATAACGGTCAGGGTGACCAGGCAGGATCCGCCGGTGATTTTGCTTGCGCATTTTCGATGGCCCTCGCAAAGGCCACCTGTAATGCTACTTTTACGAGTTATCACGTTGCCAGTTAATTAGCCCCTCAATCCGAGAGGCGCACAAGTCCAGCTCGCTCTGCGCCACCTGCAGTGCAATGACGGCATCGCCAAACGTGGTACCGGTGAACGGGGTTTTCTCGCACAGCTGCGTATACACCGCTGGCGGATACACGTAGATAAACTGCGGGGACGGTGCGGGTTTAGGCTTTTCAGCGCAGGATGTCGATAGCAGGATCAGGCAAGCGCTGATTGCTACAGTCGCTATGCTCCAGCGCTTCGCGTAACGTTCTGTTTTCAGCATCGGCTTTTGCCCTCTTCTGCTGTTCGATCAGCAACTGTTGCTCAGTAGCGCGCTGGTCAGCGTCAGCGGCACCTTTTAGCGCACTGATCGTTTCATCGCGACCTTCCACCATGCCTATCAGCGCTTTATTGTCCTTTTCCGCTGCTTCCAAATCGTCTGATAGTGAGGATGCATACCAGCCCAGAAAGATAGCCAACAGCAACACACCTATCGTTCCGAACTTATCCATCATTGCTTCCAACGTGACGGGCCGGTGCGAACGTCAATATGGGTAAACGTGGCATAGCGCCCCACACCGTAGCGGCCCTGATACCTGCCTTCAAAATACGCGGCCACTGCGGCTGGCTGAACGCCTTTTACCTGAATGTCGGCGGCGGTACCCAGCAGATGCTGGCTGGACTTTGCCCCGCCAACTTTTGCATTATGTGCCGGGCAACGACGACCACTGACGATGGTGATGGGCACAGCAAAGTGTGTGCGGGCGTCTTCCAGAACCTTGATCAGTTCCGCCGATACCTGGTTAGCACCGCAGCCGCAACGGCATGCAAATTCGTTACTGCTGAAATGCTCTGATAATTTAGAGTTACTGGTCATTTTTCCTGTCCTTTTCATCCAGCGGTGTATTGGTCTTCATGCTGGCAAATATGCGGAGGATAGAGATGCATCTCTCTACCCCCATGCCACCAATGACCACACCGACGATCAGTGCGTTGTCCTGACTCATGCCAAACAGCTCGAGGGAATTGATAACGCCTAGCGTTATTAACAAACAGATAAGGCCCGCATACAGCGCGTCAAGCCACGATTTACCATCACGCAGCGTTAATAGCGTCGCCATGCCGAATGCGGCAAAAGAGCCGTATACCGCAGGGGCGTTAAATTTGATCCACATAAGAAACGCCTCGACAAAGCCGGGCGGCAGGTTGTTATTGTCCATTACCAGTGCTCCGGCGTAAGGAATAAAAAAGGCCACGCATGAGCGCAGCCTGTATGGTTTTAGGATATTTCTTTTTTACTTTTAGCTAGTTAATTACAATCAATCAGCTACGCTTATAATATCGGTAGCATGCCGATGTAGAATAATTACATGCTTTTTGAACGCCCTGCCCTGCCTCTCCTACCCGTGCAGGGCTTTTTTTTATCTCAAAAAGCAAGAAGCCCCAGCGGTTAGGCTAGGGCTTGAATGGGTGCAGGTCTTTCCCTGCCGTCACTTCACATCGAGGGGCACATTCACAAACCCGACAAAGGGATCGACTGTGCGTGTCAAAAAATAAATGCGCCCCTCTGTTGCGCCAGAATAAGCGGTTGAACACTCACCGCTAAGATGACCCGACATCATTCCTTTTACAAGCCAGCAAGTGCTCATTCGATTGTTCTGGAGCGGTCAGCGGGGATCGAACCCGCGTCATCAGCTTGGAAGGCTGAGGTAATAGCCATTATACGATGACCGCTTTGGTGGCCCTTGCTGGACTTGAACCAGCGACCAATCAGTTATGAGCCGACTGCTCTAACCAACTGAGCTAAAGGGCCGAAGCGCGAATACTAATGCAGTGAGGATAACCGCACAATACCCATTGATATCTCTTTACAATTCACGATATTTCTCTGCTTCGAATTTCTCGCTCAACTCCAAGCTGTTTGGCAGTAATGCCCAGGCGACATAGAAACTGTGCGGAGTCATTTCGGCCCCTGGCCAATCGTAAATGCCGATGTAACAATCATCACCATCGCGATCAACTCGGATTTCGCCGATGTGCCAACCGTCGCAGGGGTTAATAACGATTACCTCCCTCTCATCAAGATCCTCGGTTGGCTTTTCGCTGGCGGGTCTAAATGTGAGTTGTTCGATAATATGCTGTGACATTGGTTGTCTCCAGAAACGCAAAAACCCGCACTATTGGCGGGTTTCTTTTGGATTTGTCGCTGCGGATATAACTTCGCGAAGCATATACATATTTAATCGATTTCCGCGCAAAGTCAACGCTTATATCGGTCTGCATCGAAATTAAATGCATCGCTCATCGGCAGGTACATCATGAACTCTGCCGTTTTTAGCCAGACGTCGATCCGCGTCTCACACGTCCGCATGCACCAGTCTGAGCGTATATCGTGAAGGTCGGCGGCCATGGCCTTCTTGCTTTTCCCCTTGCCGGTATAGCGTTCGTGTATGACGTGCATCAGCCCTGGGTGCGCCAGCAGCGTCTTGCCGATAACACCGTCTATCGTGGCCGCCTCCTGGTCGGTGCAGAATGCCAGGCTGCTTTTCTGCTTCTCCTCCAGTAGGTCGAGCAGATACGCGTGCATCTCCCCTTCTTCCATCCCGGCCAGCTTGAGCTCCCGCAGCACCTTGGCTATTGCGGTTTTTGTCACCGCATTGCTGGCCAACAGCATGTTGAACATGTTCCCGGCGCTGCCGAACTTGGCCATGCCCGACCACCGGCCCCACATTTTCAGCTTACCCTGGATAAACACACGTTCCAGCGCACGCAAGTGCAGCTCTTTGCCGTCGCCCCGGCCTTTGTACTCGGGATAAATCATAATCTTCCTTCCTTTCTCAGAATTGCTTGCGTGCGAAATACGCCCTCAGCGTGGTACAGACGCAGGGTTTCACGGTCAAATTCGGTTTTAATGCGGCCATCGATCGCATCGTGGCAACTGCTACAGGACCACGCGCCTTGGGCATCATCGGGTTTTATGCCAGTGCCGCAGGTTCCGGCCATGCGGTAATGCGCAAGCACGGTGGTATAAGGATTGAAATTACAGACGCCAGGAATGCGGATCTGGCAGTCGCGTCCTTTGGCCTCCTTTTTAAGATTCACAGATCGAGACATTGTTGTCCCCCTCCGTGCTCTACTCGCAAGCGTTTTTGATACTCGTTTGAAAAACTCGTCCAATGGGCACTACGTACGGTTTTCGCTTGCGCTGGTGAAAAAATAAGACGGCGGTTATGCTGCGGATATGGGGGTAAAACTGTGATGCAGATAGGGCAATAATCTATCGTTTCCGTTATGCATCCATGCCTGCGACGGCAGATATGCATTTTTCCATGCGGTGCGGCACAACCGCTGCATATCGGCGCATCACACGTATACGGATGCAAGGGATCGATAAACTCCAGTCCATTTTCAACTTTAGGGGGATAGCCAAGGTGACCATCGCATAGCAGGGTTGCCGGTGCACCACAGAACATGCAGACTTCTTTTTTCATGGCGCTACCCCTACCAATTTTATTGCTGCTCGCCGGATCTGCGTAAGGAGCATTTGCCCTACCGCTTCCAACTCTTCACGGCTGATGTAGCTGATCGCAGGGCCTGTCCACGATTTGTCGAATACCGCGATCGCCATACCAAAACCGGCAGAAGACTCAGATGGCTCGCCTTCAGCAGGGGTATACCAATCCGGCAGGTCAAAGCTGATGCGACCACGGACGAAGGCAATATGATCGGCGTTCTCCGGCCACCAGCTTTCACTCGTTGCAGACTTGATGAAAAACACGTAACGCCCACCCAGTTCTCGCATCGCTGCGGTGTGCTGCATAATGGGGACCATTCCAGTTATATAGTGACCGTCGAATTCCCGGGCGCGGCTGTATGGGGGGTTCGCGAAAGCAGCGCCGCCTAAAGTTGCCAGGCGTGCAGACCAATCCTGCGCCAGTGCGTTATCTTCAGCGATATAGTAATTTTCACATTTCGCGTTATGGTCGTCGGCAAAGAGATCCAGAGTAAACGGCCCGAATTTTGCGTTAATACCCCACCAGAGTGGGTCCGGGGTACACCATTGGTCGCCAACCTCTTTCAATTTGTGAGAACGACGGCTTCGCAGTTCGGCCAATGCCTGGCAATAAGGGTTTTGGTTCACGCTGCATACTCCAAAAGCTGAGCCGCAACATTTTCGACTTCTTCCTGAGATTTGAACGACCTGAATAGAATGAAATTCCAGAGCACATTCATCGCGGACTTATAGAGTTGGTGGAATTCGATGTCGTCCATATTGGCAAACGAGATCGATTTTGCGCGGCGATTGCGACTGCCGTCAGGATAGAGGTGCTCAGTGTAATAGCCCGCCTGGATGGTAACCCACTCGCGGTATGCATCGAACGATTTCAGGAGGGCTAAGTCACCAGAGCGTGTGTATGCAGCTTCTTCTAGGTACTGATCCGCAGCATCTGCAAGTGCAACGCTATGCTGCTGTCCAACCTGCCGGCAGAGATAATCCACAAACCCGTTAACTAGATGGCGTTCCTCCGGAAGGATCGCACCACCAGTTGGATTCCAGTATTCAAAACCGAGCTGTAATAGCTTGAAGAATTTCTTATGAAACTTGTAGTTACGAACACGTTTAACCTCGGCGTTAATCCACTCACCGAGTCTAATACGCTGCAAAAAATCGCTGCCCTCGGGTGTCACCGTGGTCAGGAGTGTAGGGCTAACTTTTGCAAAAGGAATAATCTGTGCCATCGGTTCTCTCCGGTGACACAGTGGTTTCTCAGTAGGCTGTTCAGGCCTGTCTATAGATTATAGCGGATTATCGACATCATCAACAGTCGGTAATCCTGCCATTTTTCGCGCTTCAGTCATTTGCGCCAAACTGGTTACAAACTCATCAGGACGCAAGACAAATCCATAAACAAAATCGCCGTATTCGTTCCTGTAAAGCACAATTGGCCTTGTGCTGTTACTTAGGCCACGAATTAAGTGGTCGGGTATGATCATCACTTTCTCCAGCATCTTCGAGGGGATCCATTTCTTTCCTTCCCGCGTCCCGTTAGTAAAACTAATGCACAGCTAATCTCAAACAACAGAGAGTTAATTTGCATTAATGATGCACAAAAATACTGTACATAAATACAGTATAATTCTCCAGTATCGATTGTGTTTTTTTTAAGCAAAACGCTAAATTTATATAGTTTTTTTTACACTTTATGGAAATGGAAATACAAATAATGAGGTGATTCCTGCGAGGGGTAATGCTGAATTAGAGAGATGAATGGGTGCTTGAGAGCCTTTGCCCAACAACAAAGAGTGGCGGGGATCGCTCCCCGCCGTAGCTCTTACTTGGTTTCGTAAGCCATGTGAGCCACAATCTCCGTTCCGCCGCTTCGGAAGCTAACCTCGCAGAGATTGTTTTTGTTGAGCAGTAATACCCCTAGCAGGGTAATGCTGACAACGATCAGCGCCATAAGCGCTAGTTTTCGTGGCTCCATAGCCTTCTTCTCCTTGCCTTTCGGCATGTAAGAGGCTACCTTTATGTTGTTGACGCATAGAGGGCCTCAAGTTGATGTTAAAGTCACTTGGGGCTTTTCTCTTTCTGCCTCGTGTATGCCTAAGACAGAAAGTCTCAAGCACCCGGCAGCACTATAGCACAATCAATTATTTCTCCATACCGGATCGCAGCTCAACACAGCCTGCGGCCTGCGCTCCTTGAGTCTACCCAGCATCACCTCGCACTCTTGCTCAGTTTGATAAATGCGCTCAGATACCGGCGCTGAGTTACAGTAATCAGAAGTGCAGGAAACAACCAAAAGCACAAAGCCGATTAACATTTGGCACCTCTCACATCTTCACCATGCAGCATACCAACGCAATATTTCTCGCAGAGTCGCTGAGCACAATCCCGTGCATCTTCGCGCTCTGAGAAATCCCCCACGCAGACCTGCAAACCGTTTTCTATCCGGTATACGCTGAAAAATGCAGGGTCATTGTCATCCTGTTCGATGTGGCCCCAAACATCCTCAGTGACGCCGTACATGGTGATAGCAGTGACGGTGTGTTCGGGCTTAATCTCGATATCGTATTCGTCAAATAGCTTTTGCATGGCAATCCTCAATCACAACTTTGTATTTAGCCATATCACTCCCCGAGCCTGGCCTGATGATGGCAGTAGTGATCGCCATCTGGTCGACACGTTAAATCCAGCAGACTATTGCAACGCGGGCAGTTGTATCGAATTTGAACTCCTGCACCATTGAGAACCTCAATCACTTTATCGAGGTACGCTTGTTTAGCTTCCCCTTCCGCGAGCGGCAACTTGATAGGCTGCTGTAGTCGCTGCTCTGCTGCCTCTGCGCGTTGAATGAGTGCGTTTACGTACCCTTGTGAGTAGAGTGCGATATCTTGCCCACAGCCGTGGGGAATGGACCACAGAGCGGCATAGGTATCACCATCAGGGCCTTGCATAGACTCCAGTTCTTCGCGGTCTGTGTATGCGATAGGCTGGCTAAGTGCATCGTTGTTGCTCATTGTCTGGATCCCTTCTCAATTTTCCGGATAGCCCCCTGTAACATGACCTTGGCATATAGCGCCGGAGCAAGAGCCTTGGGAGCATCACCACCACCAGATAAAACGAACATCGCTTTTGTATGTGACGGAGCAGCCATCAGGTTGGCGATCTGGTTGTTGTTCTTGTCGTTATCCAAATGAATTACTGTATAACCCGGTTTGAGTGGTCCGTTCACACACTCCCAAACATAGATATCCAACCGTATAGGCTTACCTTTGATATAAACTTTTTGGTAATCCCCTCGACCAGAAAGTCGATATTTCCCCCACCCTTTCCCTCGCATGAAACATCTAACAGCGTCCACAGTCTTATTGGTTTTGAAACGATTATTAAACATCTCTGTAAGAACTGGGTAAGTATTATCTTTGTTCACAAATAGAAATGTTAACTGTTCATCCGTATAGGTAGGTTCTTTTATTATATGTTTATCCATTCCGCGACTGCGCAGAATCTCCCTAATCGAACCAAAACTTTTGTTTGTACCAAACCTATGATTAAAAATCTCTGTTATTTCTCTACATGTCATGCCGTGACAATGTGCTTCGAGAAATAATACTTGCTCTTTCGGATATGGTTTGCTCATTTCTCAATCCCCATTACTTTAGGAACATTGCCTGCGTAACCGTCATAAACAGCTTTCTGCGCATCAAGCGCTATCCGGTAGGTGTTCACCATCGTGCCGCAGATCTCCACTACCGCTTTTGCCCTAGCCAGCTCTTCCTGTAAAACCTCACCTTTGATATTCGGATCCGTAACAGTTTCCAACATGGCGAATTGATGGTTCATCAAATCTTGAATTGTATTTTTCATTGTTTATCTACCTTCCCACGTAGCTCATAGGCGTGTGAATATTAATTAAGGTTTACTTATTCTTGGCTAAAGGCACAGCAAGGTCTACAGTCCAAGAAATGATTGCCACCTCGTTGTTAGTCTTTGGCTCACCAAACACGTAGTATTTGCTTCCTGGGCGGCCCATAACTGGGTCGAGGAAAACTGGCTCTTCACCTTCAACCAAAACAGCAATAACCTGATGTAAACCACCGACAATATTCAAGGATGCAACAGATAGAAAATAAATAAATCCATTGCGCAGAGTTCCTTGTTTCGGATGTCCATAAAAGTATGGAATACCGTAGTGATCTAACGCATCGTCGAGCCACTTTCCCTTTGACTGGAATTTTTCATGCCAAAGGTCGACAACTTCATCCACCGGCCTAGACGCGACCATCGCAATGCAAGCTGACATGCATGTGTTGAAGGTTGGTTGTTGTTGATGTTCGATCATGCTGCCTGCTCCTCTAATGGCGTTTTTCAGGATTATTTCGTCCATAGCACCGCTACTATTGCGATCAGCAATATCCAAAACATGCCGCTGGCGATGCATATCATTTTCCAGGGATTTCGTAACATCCATTTTTTGATCTCATTCTTCATGATGGGAGCCATTGGAAACCTCCAGCAAGCGATGAACCCGGATCAGATGTTTGAGTAATTGCTCATCACGCCGGGCACTGGCTTTTTGTTGTTTAATGCGCTGGCGCAGGTGAGCGATTGTGGGAACATCCAGATTTTCGCGCTCAGGCTTCTCACAATGACTTTCAATGCCGATTCCGCGAGCGCCTACTGGGGTAGATTCAATTTTATTTTCATCCGAACCCACTTGCTGCACCTCGCCCACAGCGTCAAACATAACGCTTTCTGGCGCGGGTGACGGTGCTGCAATTTTTTCCGAATCAGCCTTAACGGGTATCGCTTCAGCGCTTGCCACCATGTAACGGAATTTGCCACCGACAGGCTGACGTAGCACTTTCCCACGGCTGGTAGCCATTGCCAACGAGGACGCCACGCGACGGGCTGTAACACCAGCCGCTACAGCCAGCTCCTCGGCCGTCATTGGCCCCTTTTCTGCGATGATATTGATCAGATCCTCAGCTTTGATGCTCACTGGCTTAGTTTCGGCTTCGCCCACATGTCCTAAGGCATTTCCGGTCGCCAACTCCCAATAATGGCCATCTTTCTTTACCACCTCGGCTTCTTTGAGTTCCCAGAGCTGATTGATAACTTCTTGGCGATCCATATCCAACCGCGCGGCGATTTCCATGGATGAGGCTTTACCCATCGCTTTCAATGCATCGATGATCGTTTCCATCAAATATTCCCCCGCACAGCGGCCAGCGCCCGATCGAACATTTTGTGCACATGGCAGAACCGCAATTCAATCGGATTAAAATGCCACCGTGTTTCATTGGCCGGGGTGGTTTGGGAGTAAGCGCGATAATTGATCTCCCCTCGCGCCAAAAATTTTTCGCTGGCGCTGATCAGTGTGTATCGCGCCTTGCTCCCCTGGCTTTTGACAACAATTTCAGCGTGGGGAGATCGAACCATATTCCTCAGTCGAGTGAGGATTGACATGCGAGTGAGGTCACCATCTGGATAAGCCTGGTGTGCCAACTCGTAAATTTCGCTGGTGCTCAGTTCCTTACCCAGGATCAGATCGACGAATTGCCGGGTTGTAATTCTGGTTTTTTGACTTGTTTTATTGGTCATTCGGTTGTCTCCGATTTTTACATGGTTGGCCATGGTATTACCCCAGATTTTTCTTCCGCTTGTACTGCTCGTAAGCCAGTTCTGCCGGCGTTGGTCCAAGTGGTGCTTTCGGTGCTGCCAATTGCCGACGGATCGGCGGGATGGGTAAACCACCCTCAACACGTTTTTCCCAGTGGGCTAACAGCTTTGCAGCCTGAGCACGCAATTCTCCCTCCGTGAGTTTTCGTTCAATGCCGATCCGCTTTAGCGCAATACAGATGTGGTACAGCACAGGGTGATGCCAGGGGAATGTCTCTGCGCAGCTGTAGCGGTAAAACTCGTTACGCCAGCGCTTGTTCTCAGCCATGACATCCTCAACCGTCAGACCAAACCGGCCACCGCTGCATTCGGCAGCTATCGCTACAAACTCGGCTAGGTCTGGAGGCCAGTGGCTACCAGCCCGCCATTTGTCTGCAAGGGCAGAACATACGCGGGTGATTTGCTCACTCGTCATCGAATTGATCTGAGCCTCCCAAAGTTCCGAGGGTCGACTGCCATTCTTCGCATTCCAGCGTTGGCCGAACACCTTGAACATCAGCCCCCATAGCGCCCAGACTGGCGGCTCCTGGCTGCCGCTGTTCCCATTCGGTGAACTGCTCGTAGTACGAGCGTTGGTCATTCTGATTAGGTCGGAATTCCGCATGATTCTCTCCTGATGTTATTGCCCATTCGTCCTCGAAGTGCTTGGACGGACCAAAAAATGTTTTTGCCTGCTTAATAAATTCCGTGCCGGATTTACCCGTTGCCTCAACGAACGCGGCATAGCGCCTAACGCCTTCCTGCATAGCTTCAGGTGTTACTCCATCTCGTAACCGAGCATTCCAAGATTTGAATGCACTGTGTTTGTCAGGGCTTCCAGGTCGTCGGGGATAATCCATCCACGCCGCCTCGAACTCAGGCGTATATTCATGTCGAGTTTTCTTCCCTTCGACTTTTGCCGATCCCTGTTCCGAGGGTGGAAAATTATCGTGTGGTCTCTTGGCGTTTTTTTCGCCATGAGACGATGTATTTTGATCTTGTTCCTGATCCTGATCCTGATCCTGACTTGCAAGCCCCTCCGAAGCCCCTTCAAACCCCCTATCCATTTCACGCTTTAAATTGAGGTGAAAATCTTTCTTATATCTTTCATAAAATAATGATAAAAAAGGATTTTCTGGAAGTGACGCATACCCGTTACGCACCCCTGCGCATTTGTTGTCGCCAGGCTTAAGCTCTTTACCGACCTGATAGGCTGCCATTTCATGCACCCATACCATCTCTGTAGCCTCGTCATAGCTACAAAACCCCGCTTCAATGGCTCTTTTAAGCCCCTTCAAAGCCCCTTCCAAGCCCAGACCGGTCTCATGAGCCATGTACAAAACAGGTAAGTAATAAAGCCCAAGCATATTGGCGTGAGGTGAACTCATCAGGTAGAAGGCAACAACCTGCGCCTCCGCTCCGGCCTTCCTCAATTCACGACCCGTTTTACCAAGCCAAAATTGAGGTGATACTGTTGCGTAGTCACGCATAACTTCCCCGATATACTTCCCGCGATTCGGCGTAACCAATCAGCTCAATAGCTGATTTGATCGCAGTGAACGCGGATATCGCTTCGTTGATTTCTTTCAACGCTGTAGCTGGTGCTGCCCCCAGATTTACGGCGTTGATCGCCTCTATCCCTTCTCTCGCCGCCACTGCTGCCAACAACACAGGATCGCTTGGTGATTCAATACGGGCGCGTCGTTCAGTAGGCAAAGCAGCCAGCGCAGCCGCTTTTAACATTGCAGCCTGAGGCGCATATCTGGGCCCGTAGTAACCGCGAAATATCCGCTTTACCCGTTGAGTGGCGTTAACCAGCCCCTTTCCGGTATCCGTGGGTGGCAAAATTTCCCCACCACCTGCAATGTGATATTGATCCGCGATAGCCAACCCAACAGTTTTCCAGCCATCCGCAAGCGCCCAGGACTCCAGTTCGGCAGCTATAGCATCAATCGGAGGACTGATTTTCATGGTTCAGTTCCCCTAACCGCTTTGCTTTACGATATGCGTCATAAACTGCTGAGTCGTAAACCAGTACACCGCCGGAAGCAGCGGCTAACCGCGAGGCTCTACCTTCTGGGACTAATTCGCCCCACTGGGATACTGCCTGGGGACTTACACCAGCTATCCGTGCCAGAGCGGCTTGGTTATTATCAAAAAAATGGATTGCATCATCTTTGAACACTACTAACCCCTCTTTGTTAAGTAATATTGTCAACAATAAACATCAAGAAACATTAAGTCAAGATAACTTAATATTGGCTGTTATGAACATGGACACGATCGGCAGTCGAATTCTCCAGCGGCGTAAGGTGCTGGGATACAATCAGCGGGAGCTGGGTAAAGCTTCCGGGGTTTCGTATGCAACAATATCTTTGTGGGAAGGTGATAAAACCGCCCCCACGGGGAAGAACCTTCATTCCTTAGCCGATGCACTGCAATGCTCTCCGACATGGATATTGTTCGGGGATGAAGATAAAAACCCACAGCCTCCTGAAAAACGCCCCTTGGCCCTTAGCCTTGACGAAGCCGAGAAAGAACTCATATATCTGTTCAGGGCTTTGCCTGAATCAGAGCAAGATGCTCAATTAAGTGAGCTACGTGCGCGTGTTGAAAACTTTAACCGCCTTTTTGATGAGCTGTTGGAAGCCAGAAAGAGGCAAAAGAACAATAAAAAACTAAGTGATAAGGCAGTTGGAAACAAAAAAATAGAAGAATAACCTCCAAGTATCTTAAAAATCCGCCGCCTCCATATGCTACCCCGTCCCCTCGACCCGCTTTTGCGGGTTTTTTAATCCCTATTTATCAATAGCATATGCATTTACACGCCCCTCATGACAAGTTTTATTGATTTTAGTGTTGATTTTAATGTCAAGTTAACTTAACTTTACCCCATCGAAACCACACAGTGATTTCTCAGTTAACAAGTTCCGCCAGCCTGGCGAGAAGGGCACAAAAAGGAAAACCCAAATGACTACTAAGCAAAATGCGATTGCCCTAGCCAACACTGCACGTAGTGAAGCAGCCAATACGACAAAACGTACCATTACAGCGATCATCACCAACTGGAATGAGTGTGTTAAACAGGCTGGCTTTACAGGTGTGTTTGATTTTCCGACCTCTGGTTACACCCGCAAAGCACAGCTCATTGCCGACCTGGAGCGTTGTGCTGCGCAACTGGATGATTACTGTGAGCCTAATCCTTACGCACCGCGTAACGTTGAACAGCAGACCCGCGAATTTAATGCCGCACTATCTCGCGTTCTGGATGCCGATGAGGCTCACACTGAAGCGCTTGAAATTAACGATTCTTTCAATTGTTGCTATAACCGCGCATGTTGGTTGCCCCAAGAAGCATTCACTACCCTGACAACAGCAGATCGGTATGCAGCGATTAGCATGGCGCACACTGAGGCGCTGGTAATTAACCATCGTCTGAATAAGGCGAAAAAGACTGTTTTAGGCAAGGTCGTTTCAGGCGCTACCAAATGTGCAGAGTCCTATGGCCGATTTTATGTTGGCCGCCCCGTTTCACATATCGATATTGATTGCGCCAAAAGTTATGGCGGAACGCTGTCAACCAATGACATGAAGCATGGGTGCTACTCAGTCGCCGCGTTTTGCCGATAACCCACAGCGCCTTACGGGGCGCACAACGGATAGAGCATTGGAGCCGCAAGCGGAAACGCAAACAGGCCGTCCAATACCAGGGAAAAGGCAACGATAAAGCGTTGCAGCGGTTCCAGTGCTCTCCCCGTCGTGATGCACCAACAAAGGAGATAACTATGGTTGAAGTTGATGAGTTTGATTTAGCCACAATTCGCGATTTCATCGGCCAAAGCTGGTTTGACTTTATCGCGTTCAATGAAGAGCGCTCAGAAGATGGAGAAGCTGAAGCTGAGCGTATTTATCAATCAATTGGCGGAGAAAACTAATGTACGGAACGCAAGAAGTTATCCGCCAATGTGTCATGCCGGGCATGTTAGTTAGGCATCAAGGAAAAACATGGCGAGCATCGGCAAATACTCGCGGTAAGTTATATTTATTCAATCTGACAGAATCGAAGCGGATTTCTGATTATCTGGTTGAAATATGCCTCGACTCAAGAGGGCAACCATTAATTCACTGATTGCGTGGATAAGTATGGACATAGAAACCCTGTTGTTAATATCTTTTTTTACTTTCGTTGTTTTTTCAGTAGTTGCTATGGGGTTAGTTATACCTTTTATGATTCAAATTGATGTTTGCGGATTTAATACCGACCGCGATTTATAGTTGTAATTAGATACATTTTTAAAATACCGATAACCCGGTAGGGATTATCACAATCTAAATTCATTCTGGAGTTAATCATGGGTTCATTAAATTTTGCAGTAGAGTTTAAATCTGATGTTGTTATCAAAATGGCTGACCGTGAAATCCGCCAAATCAGCATTGCTGGTAACACGATTGGGTATATCGCAATTAACGCCGATGTTATCACTCCATTTACTGCTGCTGGTGAATGCCCTGAGGTCGACTGTGTTAGCTGTGCGGCGAAAGTCCTCTTCTCTACACACACCGGATTACCGATCGAAAACGTAGAGCTAGCAAAGGCCGAAGGCAAGCGAGGCCAACTGTTTGAAGGCGCGGTTATGGCTGCACTGATGAATGCAGCAATGAATAACTCACGCTCAGTAAATTGATTTCTGTGCCCCGTTAGCGCGGGGCATTTATCAGCATGCGTACTCATCGAGTATTCAACCTGATAAATGAGGAGGAAAATTTGGATATTACACTCGCATTTAAAAAGTTATCACTAACAAACGGTGATGAAGTCACATTGAGCATTGCTCATAGTACAATGCAAAAAATGATTTTCAGGTTAATAGATAAAGGCTATCTCACAACTGAAGAGTTGGTAGATTACATCATTGCTCAATTAAAAAACTGTGACCAGCAGAGCCTTGACCATGTTTTACCCGAACCAGTAATGAGTAAATTAATGAAAGCGTATGAATCCGTTAAAAATGGAGAGAACCATGTCTGACAATCAAACCTATATAGCTTGCTGGTACCCCAGCGATAAGGCAATTGAAGAAAATGGCGCTAGAAAAGTTGCTTATTCTTTTTTAGCTGCACATGATAAGCAGGCTCGTGCAAAAGCCACGTTGTATTTTATGGAGCAGTTCCCCGAAGCGGATGATACCGAATTCACCTTAAACATTTACGCTTATGCTGACGGTATTCCCAGCCCCGATTTTGAAATCTGGGACGATGAATTTCTTTACGAACATGACTGGAATGACGAACTTGGTTATCCAGAACCTAAAACACAGGCCAAACTGGTTGAGTTCAATAAACTCGCCAAGCTACTTCGCATTGCAGTGCTGGTTAAATACCGCACCACTGATATCACCAATGACCAGATTCCTGGAGCTATTGAGTTACAGCAAGATGATTCGGGCTCTTTTGACAGCCACATATACGACGCAATAACAAAAACGTCAGCGGTTCTTGAAATGTATCCGGAGCACATTCTTGAGGCTATCGATCATATCCGTGATAAATGCCCACCAACCAAGAAATGGCCTGAGATCAAAGCGGTTCTCGCAACCTGGTTAAGCCTGCACAATAAAGAACGAAAAGAAACGTCCACATCGCTATCACTTGTCGATTCAGCACCACAGAGTGCTGTTGAGGAAAAGCTGCGTGTGCCATCTGGTGCAACAGCTGGAGGCGGCAATCTAACAGACCGGGGTGAAGGGTTTGAACACGATTTCGACTCCTTAGCGCTAGACGTTGCTCTTGGTATGGTTGCCCGCGCGATGGACTTCGATATTTACAATCTGCGCAGCTCATTCATTAACCGCGCGCGTGACATCATCAAGCTGAAAGAGCGTCCATTCCCTGCTCTGTACAGCGCATACCGCAATATGCCGGACGTTCTGAACTATTCACGCGCCATCATTATCTACTCGGTTAAAACCGCGCCAGACAACATCGAGGCCACTCCTGGGAAATTGACCGAGTACCTTAATAAAATGCTGACCGAAACAGATCACGTCAACCCGGACCCGCACATGATTGCTGTTGCTTGCGGCCTCACAAGTGAAGGTATTGATGATGAAACCGAACAGGACTCGACGAGCCATGCTGACGCACTGGCAGTTAACCCGGCAGAAAGCGGCACAGTGGGAACACAACAACCAGGTGAGAATGCTGCGGCGGAAAATCTGGAAGTTGGAGCACCGATAGAACGCTCCGGTCCGTTTTATTACCGCACAGCCGATGGGCAAGTTGGCCGCGCCAATAAGCTGGCAAAACTGGAAGCAGTGATCGCTCAGGGCTGCGAAGAAATCACAAAAGATGAATACCAGTCACTGAAAATGAACCCGCCTGTGCAGCAACACGACACAAGCAATCACGGTGGAGGTGTCTATTCACTCGAAGAGTTAACTGGTGATGAACAGCAAACCGAACTACCTGCGCCAAAGACTGAAAACGATGAAAGCAAAGCAAAACAGGTCGAACTAACCTCACGATCAGAAGCATTAACAAAAGAGCTTAACGAAAAAACTGGCGATGCGGCTACCAACCTGAGCATATGGAAACGGGTTCATAAAACTGATCCTGCCAGGACTAAAACTAAAATCACATATGGTAGTAAAAGAGATAGCAACGGTGATTTAGAGATATTACGGGTTACTACCAGTATAAACCCTACCTACCAAGAACAGAGGGCAACTGAATTATTTGGACCGTTCGGGATTGGCTGGGGTGTGAATATTGAAGAAGAACGATTCGATCCAGGCATCCCGTTTATGGAGCCGGTATATGATGCCGGTGGTAAATTCCTGGGTAAATCACCAATTCGGAATGCAGATGGTAGTATTATATCAAGCGTGAACCATACTATTAGAATTAACCTCTGGTATATCCACAATGGTATACAGGGCAACATTCCTGCATATGGCCACACGAAATATATTTATCAAACCAAATCAGGCGCGACTTGTGATGATGAATTCGCCAAGAAAAGCCTGACTGATGCAACCACTAAGGCATTATCAAAACTCGGGTTTAGTGCTGACGTTTATACCGGGCTGTTCGATGATGTCGAATATAAAGAAGAAAACGCAGCAAGATTTGACCTCATTAACGCCAGCGATAAAGCCGAGGACGTCGCACAGACTCGTAAAGAGCTGGACGAGAAATTCAAAGCCAATACCAACAGCATGCGGTCAGCAGTAACAACGAATGAAATCTCCGGCATAGCCTCATCGCTCACTCGTGTCATGGCGATTCATCTCAAAGCTGCTCGCGAAAAAGGTGACGCTGAATATACCAAATACCTTGAGGGCCGCTTACATCGTCTCGAAGAGGTTAAAGCCGAATGCCTAACTAAATTACAGGAGAACGCCTCATGAGCAACCGCACAATCGACCTGGCCCTAGAGATTAGTAAGCTGGAATCCCTTGCAGCAGATGGTGGGGATCTCACCCCGGAAATGATCGCTGATACCCTCGAAGGCATTGAAGGGATGATGGAGGATAAGTTTGATGCCACGATGAAGGTTATACGTGATTTCGATGCAAAGGCCGAGGCTTGCAAGAAGGAAGCTGCCCGTCTAGCTGAACGTAAAAAACATTGGGATCGCCAATCCTTCGCACTCAAAAAATACCTGCTGGAATGCTTGCAAGTAAGCGAACGTAAAACCTTTAAAACTACGTTTAACACATTTACGGCTCGTAAAGGCAGCGTAAGCCTGAATATCGACAACGTGGATTTATTACCTGATGAGTTTGTCGAGTCACATACCGAAGTAATAACAACCACAAAAAATGATGTGCTCAAAAAAGCATTACAGGATTTGGCTACGAGAGTAGAAGCGATTAGGGCTGCTGGCGAAGTACCTGCCCCGGAATTGCTCAACGCTATTCCTGGTGCTCACCTCGAAACCGGCCCTGTCACTTTGCTGGTGAGTTAAGCCAGATGCGGCCAGCAATGGCCGCTTACTGAGACGGTAAATATGAATGACGACAGCGACAGCCTTTTGTTCCCCCGAAGAACAAAGCCTGATGATTTTAAAGACCATACAAAAGAAATTATCTGGCAAATGCGAAATGGGTACCGGCGACACTTCGGAATTATTGAGTTGCCACCAGTAGCGGAAAATTCAACAGCTATCAAATTAAAGGTAAGTACAAAATGATTAATCAAAACTGGAAAGCAATTAGTGAACTACCGGGGATAAAACGGGGTAAAGAAGCTGATTTTTGGGTTGCCGTTCTCATGGAACGCCGCGATTACACAAAAGGCCCTGAGCATTACCAGCAGGCTACTGAATGCGTTATCAAATTGAGCTATTTAAACGCGGAGCTAACCGACGCGGAGTTAGATTATTGGGAAGAAAATGGCTGTATTCCTGACGAGTCCCCTTCTGATTTAGATGATTGGCAGAATGAGGATGGTGAACACTCGAACTACACCGGTTGGATTAGCCATGACGATGATGGTCGATATTACATTATCAAACCCGGAGAAAATGGTTACGTTCCTGAAGGTGCTTTCGGTGGCCGCTTCCGCATGTTGGCTTGGCTTGAAATCATCAGACCTGACTTCCCTATTCAATTTAACGCTGACGATCTGGACTCATCTCATGAATAAGAAATTCTTTGTGTGTGGCGTCATTGATAACGGCCAGGAGTGCGAGCGAGTCAGTGACGCAGAAGCGAAGTTCTGGACTGTTTACGAACTGCAAATTGAGGGCACCAGCCAAGCAATTTTCGATTGTGATAATCGCGATAATGCAGACCTGGCCGCAAAGCGACTAAACCAGTTATCCACCCGAGTATCAGTGCTTACTGATGCCATTTCATTCTCGATGAACCCGATGTTGTGGTGCCAGAGGGAGAGCGATATTTTCCAGTACCGCGGCAAGGTTTGGTACGCCGATGTATTGAAATCTGCGATTGAAAAGGATGTTAAATAATGGCTAACTCCTTCAATAAAATGATCGACGGCAAAGTAATTAAGCGCGGAAAAACATCATTGCTAATTCGCCTTGATGACATTCACATCAAAGAAGATTTTAATCGGCGCGTAGACAATGAGCGCTATCGTGAGGCTAATGAGCGCCTCTATCAATACATGCTTAAAGGAGGAAAAGTACCCAACCTTGAAGTTATTCCTCGTGATGAGGGCGGCGTGTGGGTTATCGAGGGCCACCGCAGAACCTTAGCCAATCGTCGCTTACGTGATGAAGCAGGTAAACCTGTTGAATGGATAAAGATAGAACCATTCGAAGGCAACGATGTTGACCGCATTGCGCGTATTAGAACCAGCAATGAACAATTACCGCTCACTGATTACGAGGAGGCTTTATTAGTAAAGGACTTACAGAACCTCAATTTATCAGCAGATAAAATAGCTGAGGTTTTGCATATTCCACGCTATAAGGTTGACAATGCCCGTGTGTTAATCAATGCCAATTATGATGTTCATCAATTAGTTGAAAGTGGAGAGGTTGATATTCCTCTTGCAGTACAACGTGTAAAAGAACATGGTGACAAAGCTGGTGATATTTTAAAAGGGGATGCAGGAAAGGCGAAGGAAAAAGGCAAAGCAAAAGCAACCAAATCAACAGCAATCCCTCAGTTCAGTGCTACTCGAGCACGTCGACTTTGTGAGTTGCTCTATGATGCCGAGCTAATATCACAAGCAGATGGTGACGTTCTCCGGCTCAGACAAGGCACACAAGAAGAAATTAATACAATTCTCCACGAATACCGAAAACTGGGGGGAAAGCCTGAGAATGAGTGATGTAATCGAAACCCTTCACGGTGAGGTATTAGATGGGGCGTTTTTCGCCCCTGCATCTTCCGACCTGGTTGATTCTCTGATCGGCCAGTACAAGCAATTACGTTCAGATGTGGAAATGATGGCAGAATTGATTAATTCGCACCATGCATCTGTCCATCACTTCCTGGAAGGTAATCAGGATAAGGACCGACGTCATTACATCAGGGGTGTCAGCGAGCTATTTAAAATCGAAGGAGCAATCGCCAGCTTGAACGCCACCTTTTGGCAAAAAGCATTAAATATGACCGACGTGTACGAGTATATGCCAAATAACCGCCGTACAGAATGGAACGAACAGATCCGGGAAATGAAAACCCCAGATTTTGAAGAGGAAACAGTACGCCCTACCATTATGGAGCTACTGAACTCGCGGCAGAAATTTTTCTCTGAGCGCGTAGACGGCATTTTCCGTGCTCTTTCCGGCGACCACGTTACCAACAGGCCGGAGGGCTTCGGCAAGCGTATGATCCTCGCCCGAGTTTTCAACGAGTATGGATGGAATAATCACGATATGGGCGGTTTCATCCAAGATCTTCGGCAAGTCATTGCCAAATTTATGGGCCGCGATGAACCCCGCAGGCGTGTAACCGACGATGCTCTACAGGAAGCCCGTTGTCGACACGGTGAGTGGTTGATGCTTGATGGTGGCGCATTGCGTGTACGGGCCTATCTTAAAGGAACAGCGCACCTTGAAGTTCATCCGGATATGGCCTGGCGACTCAACTGCATTCTGGCGCACCTGTACCCGATGGCGATACCGCCACAATTCCGCCAGAAACCAAAGAAGAAACTCAAGGATTTCACTTTAATGGACAAGCCGTTGCCGTTCGCCGTTCTGGAGGTACTTTCAGGAATGAAGGCTGAACGCCACACCCCGCTTCGACGTAACCAGTGGGAGGATTGGACACCGCCCCTCACCACCAACCCGTACAACCGGCGTTTTGACTGGCGGGATGAAGACAAAGCCATCCGTGGCCAGGCAGGAAAAATACTGGAAACAATCGGTGGTGTGCTGATCAAAGCAGGGCCTAACAAAAACATCAATATCTGGGAGTTCGACTACGACCCTTCCCGAGTGCTGGGAGAGATTATCGCGTCCGGGTGCATTCCCGATCAACAGTCACACCAGTTCTACCCTACTCCTGAATCCCTGGCAGATTGGGCGGTATCCGAGGCTGAAATACAACCGGGTGATAAATGCCTGGAGCCGAGCGCTGGCACCGGAAACCTTGCCGTGTTGATGCCGGCAGATCAAACCTATTGCGTAGAAATATCTGCTCTGCATTGCCACGTGCTGGAGGCTAAAGGCTTGACCGTTGAGCAGACCGACTTCATCAAGTGGGCCGAAACAACCAATATGCGCTTCGACAAGGTGGTAATGAATCCACCATTCAGCGAAGGACGTGCAAAGGCGCATTTGGTAGCCGCAGCGAATCTGGTTAAGCCTGGTGGCCGTGTTGTGGCAATTCTGCCAGCAAGTATGCGCAAAAAATCATTTCTGCCCGGTTGGACGTGTAGCTGGTCCGGGTTAATCAGTAACGAGTTTGACGGTACGAGCGTTTCTGTTGTCATGCTGAAAGCCGACCGCAAGTGAATTTCAAGATTCAGTTTTACTCCGGCCAAAATCGTACAGTACAGGCCGGTCATGAGGTAAGTATGCAAAAACTTTCCCTGACTAAATGGGCAAAAAAATACTACGACGAGCCGCCAAGCATAGGGACACTGCGGCGCTGGGCAAGGAACGGCAACATTTACCCAGCTCCCGATCTGGAAGGACGTTCGTACAAAGTACACCCCGATGCATTTTATATTAAACCGAAAAAATGCGGAATGAAGTTGGAGCAGCACCAACCAAACGGCCGCATTGGTAAAAAAAGTCCGTTGTTGGAGAGATTGATCAATGAGTCAGAGAAAAAGATACGATGCTAATTTACCCAAAAATCTGACTTATCGCAGAAACAGCAAATCATTCGCATGGCGAAACCCCGCCACAAAAGTGGAAATCCCACTTGGGCAAATTTCTCGCAGGGATGCCATTGCTCAGGCTATCGAAGCCAATAATTATATTGAACAAAAATATACGCCAGTGGCTTTGATGGAAAAATTAATGGGTAAACATGAGTTTACTTTTGCTGATTTTCTGGAACGTTACGAAACAATACTGCAACGGCGAAATCTAGCGGCAAATACCTATAAGGCTAGAACTGGGCATATAAAAACCATTGGTGATAAGTTGGGAAAAATGGTGCTGTCTCAAATTACGACAAGGCATATTGCGGAGTTTTTGGAGCCGTGGATTGTTGAGGGGAAAAAAACTATGGCAGGAACATTACGCTCGGTGCTTTCGGACATGTTCAGAGAGGCTATCGTGGAAGGTCACGTTTCAGTTAATCCTGTAGGGCCAACCAGAGCGCCAAAAATGGAGGTGTCTCGCGAGCGTATATCATCGTTTGAACAGTATACAGTTTTTCGCTTGGCCGCTGATAGGCAACCAGCCTGGTTTGGCCTGGCTATGGACCTGGCGCTAGTAACTGGGCAACGGCGTGAGGACATTGCCAGCATGAGATTCAGTGATATTTATGATGACCGGTTACATATAACCCAGATAAAAACCGGCGCAATGATCGCGATACCACTCTCACTAACTCTTAACAGTGCAGAACTTAAACTTGGCACCGTGATCGATAGATGCCGTTTGGTCAGTCGCAGTGACTACCTTGTGAGTGCAGGCATCCGCAAAAATAGTCCAGATGGTTCGGTCCACCCTGATAGCCTAACGAAAGGATTCGTGAAAGCACGTAAAAATTCTGGGCTAGCGTTGAGCGAAAATCCTCCTACGTTTCACGAGATCCGAAGCTTGGCCGGGCGGCTGTATGAGAAGGAAAAAGGGAAGGAATTTGCACAAAAATTACTCGCTCATAAATCAGAAAAAATGACGGAAAAGTACTTGGACACACGTGAAAAAGTGTTCACTTTCCTATGACACCAAAAAAGACCGAGTATGGAAATTCGGAGAAATTTCGGAGAATTTCGGAACAAACCACATAAGATATTGATTTTAAAGGAAAATAAAAAAAGACCGAGTACGATTCCTATACTCGGTCTAGGGAAAGGGCTCTTGGGAGAGAGCCGTGCGCTAAAAGTTGGCATTTATGCAAGGTTTGTTCAACCGTGCATTCTAAGAATAGTCCAAGGTGCCAGTTTTGCCAGCCCAGCGCACACAAGTGATAGTTACAAACAGAAATTAATTACGTGCATCTCGTCACCACCCGTAAACTTTTGCATAAGTATCGGGTGGTTAGCTGATTAGTCAGCACACAATTTTTCTGCTCTTTCGCGGAAAGGTTGCACGCTCATTTTCTGGCCGGGGTGGTTTGCGTCATCCAGCAGGATCACATCCAGCGATTGAGCACGCTGTTGCCCCGCTTTCACCTGTGCTTCTGCTGCTTCATTGAGCGGATACTGCATCAGGGTGCTGTTGTTGAGCACGAACAAGGCAGCCCCTTTGCGACATTGCAGCGTGACTTCCTCTTTGGTGAACGCCCACTGTTTGCCGTACTCCAGCTTAGTGACGTTAACCAGTTTATCTGCCGCCAGCGCGCTCGACGCCGTTGCCAGCAGCACAATACCAAGAATTACAGATTTCATGTTTTTGGCCTTAAGTTGCGATTTAAATCGATTTTCCCGCAGTTTGGGGGCATCCGGCAAGGCGCAATGTCATACCGGTGCATAGGTTGCAAATAAACTCACCAACAGCAGCACCGTTGCGCCCAACGCCACCTCAAGCCAACAGGCGACCACCAACCCGCGCTGTGCCAGATTGGGGGAGGTGCGCATTGCGGGGACGATAACGTAACGGTTGGCCAATGCCACCATCACCATCAATGCCACCAGCCCGGCTTTAACTAACAACAAGCGTTGATAGGCGGAATCGAGATCGACTGGCCAGCGGCCAAGGATGATCAGGCTGTTGATTATGCCCGTGACGATCACCAGCACCACGGCAACATGGCCCCAGCGGGAGAAACGGATCAGGGTGGCGATAGCATCACTACGCCACTGCGGTTGTGGCAAGTAGCGCAGGCAAAGCAACAACGGTAATAGGCTGCCGAACCAGTAGCCTGCCGCTAACAGGTGCAAGGCGTGGTTAACTCGGTGTGCAATTCCCAATATGCCTGCATGCATCGCCGCATGGCCGATAAACGCCATGTTGATCAGTAGCAGTGCCGAGCACAGCGCCAGCGCTTGCCCCCGCTTTGCCGCAGGCAACAGCAAGGCTAACAAGGCCAGCAGGGAAAACCCCAGATGCCAGCGCCAGGCCTCACCAAAGGTGGTGCCCAACACCGCCCACCATATGCTCAATTGCCAGGTATCCGCCCAGCCATCGCCCATCAATCCGGCCTGAATGGCCAGCATCAGCAAGGCGGTTAATGCGGAGATCCAGGTCGAGGCGAGCAGCAGCGGGCGCAAATCGCGGGTGATTATCGGGGAGAGGCGCTGTGGCGACAGGACGGCGGTGAACAGGCTGACGCCAAACATCAGCATCACCGCCGTAAAGTGCACAAAGCGACACAGCACAAACAGGGTCGCCAGAGTCATAGCTTAGTTAACGGTAAAGCTGTACTGACCTTTGGTTTTATGACCGTCAACGGAAACCACGTGCCAGCTGACCTGGTATTTCCCCGCAGCCAGTTCACTTTCAATCGGTACGTTAATCTGGGTGTTGTTGCTTGGATCCAGATCCAGCTTGCCGGTTTTAACCACGGCGTTATCTGGGCCGGTCACTTTCACACCGCTGAAGTTAGGCTCAATGCCTTCAGAGAAATTCAGCGTCAGCACTTTTGGCGCAGAGCTGACGGTGGCGTCTGCCGCCGGAGTCTGTACTTTCAGGTGGGCATGCGCCAACGCCTGCTGAGAAGACAAGCCGACAAACAGTACAAAAATGGTGGAAAGCAGGCGATAGGATGAACGGATTTTAGCGATCACGGAGGAGTCCTTTATCAATTATGTAGGTGATAAGGGCCAAGACCGGTTACGCGGAGCGATGTTTCCGCAGCCTCAACCCACCACTGTGATTGCGCCACGGGTAAACAGCAGAAGGAGTGGGTAACTCACTGTTATAACTCTCTACCTCCCGGTAGCGTATCGCGTTAAATCATAACGACGGTGAATCGGCAAGTCGAGCACATCACTGATATTTTGCGATCTGGCAGCACGTATCGCTATAGCAGTTCGATAAACGCAGGGCAAAAAAAACCGCGTACGGTGAAAAGTACGCGGTTTTCAGATTGATGACAAAAGCGGGTTATCAGGCCTGGCCGTTACCGCTTACTGCCTCAGCACCCATTCTCTTCAGATCTTTATCAATGAAGAACAGTGCCTTGCCGCTGTTGCCTACCAGCGCCAACTTGTCCAGAACGGATTTGAACAGCTTCTCTTCTTCGTGCTGTTCGGCAACGTACCATTGCAGGAAGTTGAAGGTTGAGTAGTCTTGTGTAGTCATAGCCACGTGCGCCAGCTCATTGATTTGACGAGTGATCAGTTGCTCATGCTCGTAAGTCTGCTGGAAAACGTCCGCCAGTGATTCAAACTCTACCGGGGGTGCAGAAATGCTGCCAATCAGTGGCAATGCCCCGGTATCACTGAGGTAATCGAACAGACGCTGCATATGCTGCATCTCTTCGCGTGAATGTTCTTTGAGGAATGCGGCAGCCCCTTCGAAGCCTTTATCACTGCACCAGGCGCTCATTTGCAAATACAAATTGGCGGAATAGAATTCCAGATTCAGTTGCTCATTCAGTTTCGTGGTCATTGCTTGCGTTAGCATGAGGATCCCTATTATTTTTGCAGGTCATAAACTTAATTGACCGCATTATGCCTTGATTAACACAAAATAAAAACACTTGATTTACATTCATTTATTTAAAAGTGAATTTACCCATAAATTCAATGCATTATAAAAAACTCAATTTAACATTAAATTATTATGATAATCATTTTCATCTTTATATTTGCAGGAAGACGAATCATTCTTATTTAACAAAATACACCAACGTCATTAGGCTTAAATATTATATAACCCTGCTTTTTGTAATGACTCTATACCCAGAGTCTGAAGATGATAGGGATAGGTTGGCTTGAGAAACTTGCCAAGCGCGGCACGGTAGATTACCTTCTGCGCTGAGTTGCCGTTACACACTAGAAGGAGGATCCCATGGGTTACAATCTGGCAGAACTTTCCAAAGACGAGATGGACAAGGTGAACGTTGATCTGGCCGCGTCTGGAGTGGCATTCAAGGAACGCTACAATATGCCGGTGATCCCTGAGATGGTGGAACGTGAGCAGCCAAAGCATCTGCAGGACTACTTCCGCGAGCGTGTGATGCACTATCGCGTCGAATCACACAAATTCTCTCGCCTGCCTTACGAGCCTAAAATGAAGTAATGACCCCTCACCCTAACCCTCTCCCACAGGGAGAGGGAACCGATCGAGTGTGTTTAAAATTTCTCGCGACTCACCTTGGATCAGGAGGCGATCGATTTTGCTAAAGTTACCGATTTACCTCCAAATGGGGGACCGATCGAGTGTGTTTACAATTTCTCGCGACTCACCTTGGGTCAGGAGGCGATCGATTTTGCTAAAGTTACCGATTTACCTCCAATAACGTCTCCCTCTCCCAGTGGGAAAGGGTTGTGCAAAACGGTCGGTAGCCAGCAGAGGAGGCGACCGATTTGCTAAAGTTACCGATTTACCTCCAAATGAGCAGGGACTAACAGCTCCCTCTCCCTATGGGAGAGGGTTGGGGTGAGGGGCCAGCAAAACGGTCGGTAGCCAGCATCAGCTGGTGCAAAATACCCGGTTCATCCGTGGAGTGCCCTGCCCCTTCGACAATATGCAGTTCAGCCTCAGGCCAAGCCTTGGCCAGATCCCAGGCGTTTTGCACCTGGCAGGCCATATCGTAACGGCCATGGACGATCACTGCAGGAATATGACGGATCAGCGGGACGTTGCTCAGCAGTTGGTCATCGCTGTCGAGAAAGCCCTGATGGCTAAAGTAGTGGTTCTCAATACGAGCAAAGGCCAGCGCGAAATCATCTTCGCCAAAGGAGGCGGAAGCACCGCTTGGCAATAGCGTTACCGTTTCCCCTTCCCACACGCTCCACAGTTTGGCAGCCTCAAGCTGCACTTGCAGATCCGGTGAAGTCAGGCGTTGACGGTAGGCAGTAATCACGTCCTTGCGTTCTTCCTCCGAAAGGATAGACAGCACCCGCTCCCATTTATCCGGGAAGAAGCGGGAAGCGCCGTCTTGATAATACCAACTCAGTTCCTGCTTACGCAGCGTGAAGATCCCCCGCAGCACCATCTCGCTGACGCGTTGCGGATGCGTCTGTGCATAGGCCAACGCCAGCGTGGACCCCCAGGAGCCAC
Organism: Serratia sp. JSRIV004; assembly: GCF_019968705.1. Taxonomy (NCBI): domain Bacteria; kingdom Pseudomonadati; phylum Pseudomonadota; class Gammaproteobacteria; order Enterobacterales; family Yersiniaceae; genus Serratia; species Serratia sp. JSRIV004. The sequence goes on from NZ_CP074140.1 coordinate 3,561,700, forward strand.
CAAAGACCAGCCACTGGTCCACTCCGGCCATGACACGCAGTCTTTCGAGATCGTCGACCAGATGCCAGGTGGTGTTATTGTCCAGGCTGGCATGCGGTTTGGAACGGCCACAGCCGCGCTGATCGAACAACAAAACCTTATAGCGTTGCGGGTCGAACAGTTGGCGATGATAAGGTGCGCTACCACCGCCAGGCCCACCGTGGATAAAGACCGCAGGCTTACCGTTTGGATTGCCGCTCAGCTCCCAGTAGATCCGGTGCCCATCTCCAGTATCCAGCCAACCGCTGTCATAGGCGGATAATGGCGGGTACAAACCTCGTAATTGTTCCATGGCGCGTACGTCTCTCTGTGAGTGATACCTTCATCAAAGCCGAAGCCGCTCATCAGGTCAACGGTAAAACGCTAAAACCTCCACCTATACCAACATGTTAGTGCGCGTTTGCTTAAAATGAAGTCGACTTGCTTTTACGCATATGGGGTTCGCGCATTTCTTGTGCGGTTTTGGCTTCAATACTCAGCTCTGCCGTGGGGCGCAATAACAGGCGTGGCAGGCCAATAGGCTCACCCGTTTCAAGGCAATAACCGAAATCACCGGTTTCCAGGCGCTGCAGGGCGGCGGCCATTTTGGGCAGCAGGCGGGTTTCCCGATCCAATTGGCGGAACAGCAGGCGCAGATCTTCTTCGCGCGCGGCTTTATCCGCTTCGTCACCACTGATATCGCCGCTGTCGATATCACGTTTCAGCACGTCGATGTGCTGCCAGAGTTTTTGTTGCTCGTCCAATAGGCGTTGGCGGAAAAACGCCCGCTGCTCCGTATTCATGTAATCAGATTCTGGCATCGCCAGCAGTTGTTGCTCGCTTAATAATGTCATGACTGTCATGGCACACTCCGTGTACATAAGTTTGTTACATTATAACATTTTTAACACATAAAGGTTAATAATAAATAATCATTGGATAAACAAGGCGTTGACGTTTCCATACCCTTTGCTGCTTGCATATGATGGTCGCTAGGGGGTTAATGGTCCGGCAAGCCACCCAACCATAGGTTAACCAAGAGGCCATCATGAGTAAGGGAATGGACAGCAAGAAAAATGCGAAGAAGAAGCCGTTGAAAACCCCAGCCGAGAAAAAAGCGGAGAAACGTTCCAAAAAAGGACAGGCGTCTACATCTGGTGAGTAAATCAGTTTCTGACCGTAGTTAAACCCGCCAAGGCGGGTTTTTTGTTGCCTGCGAAAAGACAGGTTGGCATCGCAACCCCATATCGTTAAGCTAGGCAGTAGACTTTAGCTGGGAACATCATGATGTTACGTGTAATCGATACTGAAACCTGTGGGCTAGACGGCGGCGTAGTGGAAGTCGCTTCCGTTGACGTGATCGACGGGCAAATCACTAATCCGATGAGCGACCTGATCAGCCCAGACCGGCCTATCGGCCTGGACGCCATGGCCATTCACCACATCACCGAGCAGATGGTTGAGGGCAAGCCGCGTATCGCCGTCGCTATTGGGCGTTATCAGGGCAGCCAATATTATGTTGCGCACAACGCCGCCTTTGATCGTGCCATGCTGCCGGAAATGAACGGTGCCTGGATTTGTACCCTCAAGCTGGCACGTACGCTGTACCCAGACATTAAATATGGTAATCAATACCTACGCTATGCGCTGAATCTGGATGTACAACTGCCGCAGGATACCGCGCTTTATCCACACCGCGCACTGTACGACTGCTACGTCACCGCCGCACTGCTGCAACGCATTGTGCAAGACTCCGGTTGGACGCCAGAACAGATGCTGGAAATCACCGAGCAGCCGGTATTGTTGAAAAAATTCAAGTTCGGCAAATATCGTGGGCAATCTATTGAGCAGGTTGCGCTGGACGATCCTGGCTATCTGCGTTGGATGCTGAAATCCATCGACGATCTCAGCCCGGATATGAAACACACGTTGAAATACTATCTGTTGGGTTAATCAGGCGGGCAGTCTCCTGCCCGCGATGATTTATTCCGCCAGCGCCAGAATAAACGCATATTCCAGCGCAATATCTTCGTAAGCCTTAAAGCGCCCAGACTTGCCGCCGTGGCCGGCATCCATATCGGTATACAGCAGCAGTTGGCGATCGTCGGTTTTCAACTCACGCAGTTTCGCTACCCACTTGGCAGGCTCCCAGTATTGCACCTGCGAATCATGCAGCCCGGTGGTGACCAGCATATGCGGATAATCCTGCGCTTTCACCTGGTCGTAAGGGCTGTACTGCAAGATGTAATCGTAATACGCCTTGTCGTTTGGGTTGCCCCACTCGTCATATTCACCGGTGGTGAGCGGGATGGACTCATCCAACATGGTGGTGACGACGTCTACAAACGGCACCTGAGCCACTACGCCATTGAACAGCTCAGGAGCCTGGTTGACTACCGCGCCCATCAGCAAGCCACCGGCACTGCCCCCCATCGCGAACACCCGGTCAGCATCGCCATAGCCCTGCTCTACCAGCGCCTTGGTGACGTCGATAAAGTCGTTAAAGGTATTTTGCTTGTTGAACAGCTTGCCGTCTTCATACCAGAGCTGCCCCAGCTCGGCACCGCCGCGAATATGCGCCAGCGCGAAGACAAAACCGCGATCCAGCAGGCTGAGGCGGCTGGCACTGAATGCAGGATCCATGCTGCTGCCATAGGAGCCGTAGGCATAGACCATCAGCGGGTTCGTCCCATGTGCGAAGCGGTCAGCACGGTAAACCAAAGATACCGGTACCTCAACGCCGTCACGGGCTTTCACCCACACGCGCTCGCTACGGTAATCTTCCGCCGTGAAGTTTTTCACTTCCTGCTGCTTGAGCAACTCCCGCTCGCCGCTGTCCAGATTCAGCTCATACAGCGTAGTTGGCGTGGTCATGGAGGAATAGCCGTAACGCAGCAGCTCGGTTTCCGGGTCTGGATTGTAGGCCAGCCATGTGACATAGGTCGGATCGTCAAAAGCGATGCGCTTGTCTTCACCGCTCTGCCAGTGGATTTGGCGCAGCTGGGTCAGCCCGGCGATGCGCTCCTCCACCACCAGCCAGTCACGGAACAGGCTGAACCCTTCGAGCATGACATCGGTGCGCGGGGCAATCAGTTCCTGCCATTGGCTTTCCTCAGCCTGCTCGCTCTGATACAGGCCAAAGTTCTTGCCGTTTCTGTTAGAACGAATGTAGAAATGCTCACGGTAGTGATCGATGGCATATTCGTGATCTTTGCGGCGCGGCGCAAACATCTGCGGCTTGCTGTCTGCACTGTTCGCATCCAGCAGCAGGATCTCCGAGGTGGTGGTGCTGCTGAGGTGGATCAGAATAAAGCGCTCGGAGGTGGTTTTTTCCAGGCTGACGTAGAAAGTGTCATCCTGTTCCTCGTAGATCAGCACGTCCTGCTGCGGATCGCTACCCACCACGTGGCGATAGACCTGATACGGCAGCAATGTCTTGGCGTGTTTACGCACGTAGTAGACGGTGGCGGAGTCATTCGCCCACTCGAAGTTGCCAGAGGTGTTTTCCAGCACCTCATCGGCCCAGCTATCGTCGCGTAGGTCCTTGAAACGGATATCGTATTGGCGGCGTGACAGGAAGTCCTCCGCCACGGCCAGGCGCTGGTTGTCCGGGCTGACATCCAACCCGCCCAGCGTATAGAATTCGTGCCCTTCCGCACGCTGGTTGCCATCGAGCAAGGTGTCCCAAAGCTCGGTAGCCGCTGCAGGCTGGCGCACATACAGCGCATATTCATTACCCGGCTCATAGCGGGTCTGATAGCGGAAACCACGCCTGACGTAAGGTACGGAATGTTCCTGCTGTGGGATGCGCGCGACCATCTCCTGATACAGAGTTTCACGCAGCGCCTGTTGCGGCTTTAGCTGAGCGTCGGTGTAGGCATTTTCGGCCCGCAAATACTCCAATACCTGAGGATCGGTACGTTCGTCATCGCGCAGCCAGTAGTAGTCATCCACACGCGTGTCGCCATGGATAGTGATGGGATAAGGACGTTTTTCTGCCTTGGGAGGTGTCATCATTGCTAAATCATCCGCTTACTTTGATTAAGGCAAGAATGACACGAATTTCACAAGGTTAACAAGCCACGTAAGTAAATGGGCGCAGCAGCGCCCCTACGCAGTGAACCGGTTAGGTTTGTCAGCATCTCATCGCAATGTGAGATGGCGTACCGCATCAGCGCTTGGTAAACGCGATGACAAACAGCTCATCCAGCCCTGGGTAGATATCCTGGATCACCTGCTTGAGTTCGCTGAGCGTCATATTCTCCTGCTGCGCATGTTCATGCGTTAGCTCATCCAGGCGCACCGGCGTTACCGACGTTACCTCGATATAACAGAAAAATACGCCGTCTTCGTTGCGGCTGACGCGCAGCACCTCGTTCGGCTGGAAGTCAGCTTCGCTGGCATCCCGAATGGTGATGGTTTTGCGCCCGGCCAGAATATCTTGCTCAAAACGGCTGAAGAAGGTTATCTCACGGGACATGCTGGATCCTTGGTTATCATCATGTTGCTGTACCACTGCTTAGGCGGCCTGCTGCTCTTCTGACGCAGCGCCTTCTTCCGGAGCGGCGGCAGGTTTCTCACCTTTGGTTTTGGCTGGTTTTTTGGCGGCTTCTTGCGGGGCACCACCACGCAGGATCTGCGCCAGCACATCTTTGTGTTCCGCCAGGAAGAAGCTCAACCCTTCACGCTGTTCTTCTTCCAGCGAGACTGGCGCTTGCTGCAACCATTCACCGAGGCTATCGGCCAGATCCAACATTTTGTCGTAGGCATCGGCTTCTTTCTTGTTTGCGAAAGTCATTTTTTCCTCACCGTTTCTCACTACTACATATTTCACTTCAACAGCCATGAGCATCTTCCTCAAAGGTTATGATACTGTATTTTTATACAGTATAGAGTGATTTCGGGCAGGGCTGCAAGCGCCCTGTCGTTTATTATTTCAACAGCCGCACTTTGCAGCTCTTGCCTTTGATCTTACCTTGCTGAAGCTGTTGCAGTGCCTTACGGGCGCTGGCCTTACGGATAGCCACATAGGCATGCACCGGGAACATGTCGATCTTGCCGACTTCTGCCGCCGTTAGCCCGGCGTCACCGGTCAACGCCCCAAGAATATCGCCAGGGCGGATTTTTGCCTTGCGGCCACCGTCTATGCAAAGGGTGACCATTTCCGCTTCCAGCGGCGCGTTAGACGCCCCGCTCAGCTCAGACACCGGCGACCATTTTGCGCGCATGGACAGATACTCTTCGAGAGCATGAACACGCACCATTTCCTGCGGCGTACACAGGCTGATTGCCAACCCACTCAGACCGGCACGGCCAGTACGGCCAATGCGGTGGACGTGAACCTCAGGGTCAAACGACAACTCGTAGTTGACCACCAGCTCCAATTCTTTGATATCCAAGCCACGCGCGGCCACGTCGGTCGCCACCAATACACGGCAACTACGGTTGGCAAAGCGAACCAGCACCTGGTCACGATCGCGTTGTTCAAGATCGCCATGCAGCGCCATACAACTGATACCACGGGCTTCCAGCGCTTCATACACACTCTGGCAATCACGCTTGGTGTTACAGAACACCACGCAGGACGCAGGCTGATAATGGCGGATGGCGCTCACCAGCACCGCAGGACGTTGATCGCGAGTGGTTTCATAGAAACGTTGTTCGATAGAGGCTTGCTCATCGCCATCTTCAACCTCCACATTCAGTGGCTGGCGTTGCACACGGGCGCTAATACGTTCAATGCCCGCCGGATAGGTGGCAGAAAACAGCAGGGTCTGGCGCTGTGGCGGCGTGTAGCTGATCACATCATCGATATCATCGGCAAAGCCCATGTCCAACATGCGGTCGGCCTCATCCAGCACCAGCACGGTCATCTCGTCCAGCACCAGGGTTTTCTTGCGCAGATGCTCCTGCACACGGCCCGGCGTACCCACCACAATGTGCGGCGCATGCACCAGGGAGTCGAGCTGTGGCCCCACCGGTTGGCCACCACACAAAGTCAGTATCTTGATGTTCTGGGTAAAGCGGGCCAGGCGGCGCAGCTCTTTGCTCACCTGGTCGGCCAGCTCACGCGTCGGGCACAGAATAAGCGCTTGGGTTGCCACTTTGGCAACGTTGATTTTATCCAGCAGGCCGATGCCAAATGCCGCCGTCTTACCGCTACCGGTTTTCGCTTTGGCACGTACGTCCTGCCCGTTCAGGATGGCAGGCAGTGCTGCGGCCTGTACCGGCGTCATTTCGGCATACCCCAGTTCGTTGAGGTTGGCCAACTGTTCAGCTGGCAGCGGCAGGGAAGAAAAAGAAACTGTGCTCACGGCAATAACTCTTATATAGCAAGTGGAAAGGCGGCGCTGCGCTTGGCTGGCACCGGATCAGGCGCAGATGATAACAGAGTTGGTGGGGTTTCCGGATTTCGGCGTTAAAAAAAGCGGTTATTATGCACCGCTGGTCGTACGCAATCGTTTTCGTATATACTGCGCGCTCAGTGTCAGACCCGTGAATTCATTCAGATCCAGGTATCAGACTATGTTAACTATTGGAACCGCCCTGCGTCCTGCCGCCACCCGCGTTATGCTACTCGGCTCAGGCGAGCTGGGCAAAGAAGTGGCCATCGAATGCCAGCGTTTAGGCTTGGAAGTGATTGCCGTTGACCGTTATGCCGATGCCCCAGCCATGCATGTGGCACACCGCAGCCACGTCATCAATATGCTGGATGGCGCGGCGCTAAAAGCGTTGATCGAACAGGAACGCCCCGATTTTATCGTGCCGGAAATAGAGGCTATCGCTACCAGCATGCTGGTTGAGTTGGAGCAACAGGGCCATAATGTCGTCCCCTGCGCAGAAGCCACTCGTCTGACCATGAACCGTGAAGGTATTCGCCGTCTGGCCGCTGAAACGCTGGAGCTGCCAACCTCCAGCTACCGCTTTGCCGATAACGAGCAAAGCTTCCGCCAAGCGGTGGCCGAAATCGGTTACCCGTGCATCGTCAAGCCAGTGATGAGCTCATCCGGCAAAGGGCAAAGCCTGATCCGTGAAGAGCAGCAACTGGGCGCCGCCTGGGATTACGCACAGCTCGGTGGGCGCGCTGGCGGAGGCAGGGTCATTGTTGAAGGGCTGGTCAAATTTGATTTCGAGATCACTCTGCTGACCATCAACGCCGTCGATGGCGTACATTTCTGTGAGCCGATCGGCCACCGTCAGGAAGATGGAGATTACCGCGAGTCCTGGCAACCGCAACGGATGTCAGAGCTGGCATTAAGCCGTGCTCAGGCGATCGCCGCAAAAGTGGTTAACGCACTGGGTGGATTTGGCCTGTTCGGCGTTGAGCTGTTCGTCTGCGGTGATAAGGTGATTTTCAGCGAGGTCTCACCACGCCCGCACGACACCGGCATGGTCACGCTGATTTCGCAGGATCTGTCCGAGTTTGCGCTGCACGTGCGTGCTTTCCTTGGGCTGCCGATTAACGCGATACGCCAGTTCGGGCCCGCCGCCTCTGCGGTGATCTTGCCGGCGCTAAGCAGCGACAACGTGCGCTTCAGCGGGTTGGAGACGGCACTGAATGGTTATAATCAGGTGCGGTTATTCGGTAAACCGAACATCGAGGGCAAACGCCGGATGGGCGTTGCACTGGCCGTTGCGCCAGAAGTAGAGCAAGCGGTAGAGCTGGCCAAACAGGCTGCTGCTGCGGTGACGGTGCAAGGGTAAACCGGTTGGGGATTCGGGACGCCGACCCCCGCTAACGTCAGTAGTTTTCGTCGTCTTCGCTATCTTCGTCCAGATACTCGGTCGGTTCTTCCTGCTGCTGTTCTTCTTCATCGTCGAACATCACGCTAACCTGATCGCCCTGATGTTTTTCGCGGATTTCTTGCGCCACAGTCGCGATGGCCTCTCCGCTGCTCATGCCCTGCCCCATCAGCAGATGGATACGTTCAGCAGCTTCCTGCTGTTCTTGGTGACTCAGTGACGGCATACCTGCAAGCATGTCTTTCTCCCCGGTAAAATAGGCATGAATTATACGCGCTAACGACGCAGATCCCTACACCTGTTATTCGCTGGCCCGCAAGGGGGTCGCGTTATCAATGCGCCACTGTTTTAAGCGATGCAGCCACAGCAACACATGCCAGGTCTGCTTGATACCTCGCATATTGTCGATCATCATCCGCTGAATGCCACGCCGGTAAAAATCTTCAGCAATCTGTTGTTGTGCCTGCAATTCGGGCTCACGGCGAATACTATGGCAAATCCCCAGTGCTTCACGCGCGATTTGCCAGTGGAAGGCCGCACAAATCGGGACCTTGCTGCTGTAACGCTGATTCAGCGCCACCAGCATCTCGACGATTTTCATATAGTGGCGCTGGTACTCGACGTTCGCCTGCCCGGTACGCCGACGGTTGCTGATCGAGCGGTCGTGTACCCGTTGGCGATATAGCGGTTTGCTCGGGTATTTCACTCGTTGAGCATTGAACATTACCTCGGTGGTCCACGGGATATCCTGGTGGTGTAAACCAGGTTCGAAATAAAGTTGGTGCTGCTTGATAAAATCCAGGCGATACACGGCTAACCACACCACATGAATAAAGCGTCGTGATTTCAACGCCATTTCCAACCACTGCGCGCCAGAAATAACCGCCGTATCTTTCAAGCGCCCAACAGGAATAATGGGGTTCACATCACCATTATTTGCAAAATAGCGTTCGCCGTTACATTGCATCACGTCTAATTGATGTTCTTCGGCTAATGTAAGCAGCGTTGAATATATTTTTGGATCCAATAAGTCATCGGCATCGGGGAAGGCAACATATTTGCCACGGGCCACGGCCAGCCCAGCATTGCGGGCATTGGAAACCCCTGAATTGGGCTGGTCGATGACCTTGATATGCGGATGCTGCGCAGCGTAGCGGTGCGCGATCTCTCCTGAGCCGTCGGTGGAACCATCGTTAACGATGATCACCTCCAACTGCTGCTCATCTTGCGCCAGCAATGAATTCAAGAAAGGAATAAATAGCTCCCCTACATTATGCAAAGGAACAATAACGCTTAATTTTAATGACATTGCCGCCTCACCTGCAGAATGATTTTCGGGTGAAAAAAGATAATTTTGAATTTATTTTTACTTATTAGAGCATCCATCGCGGAAATTTATTCCGGTGAATATAGGCGGGATTTTTACATGTTATAATATGGCAGACGTGGCAAAAAATGCTCCATTTACGCTTGGTTTACTTTTCATCCGGCTAATCTGTAAGCAGCACCCTATAGCGTAATGTGGCAGAATGGCTGCCAACACCGCTGTTTACGTAAGTCAGGTTGATTGATCCTATGAATGTCACCGCCCCAAACCTTAAATCGTTACCCTATACGCGCGAAGCCGTATTAACGCTGTTCGCTCCATTGGCACAACGGCCTTGGGCTATGCTGCTGCATTCAGGCTTTGCCGAGCACCCGCATAACCGGTTTGACATTCTGGTGGCAGAACCGCGCACCACGCTGACGACTTGCGGTGCCAGCACCGAGATCCAGCAGGGAGAGACTCGCAGTCACTCACCGGAAGATCCCTTTGTGCTGTTGCAGCAACAGCTAGATGCTCTCAACCTGCATCCGCCACTGAACGGCGAACTGCCCTTTCAAGGGGGAGCGCTGGGGCTATTTGGCTATGATTTGGGGCGACGTATCGAAGCATTGCCGCAGTTGGCACAGGCCGATATCAAGCTGCCGGATATGGCGGTGGGTATTTATGACTGGGCCCTGATCGCCGATCATCATCAGCAAAAACTGACCCTGCTCAGCTATGGGGATGTAGAACAGCGCTGGCAATGGCTTAACCAGCAGCGGGTTGTGCCACAGCCCCCCTTCGCACTGACCGGCAACTGGCAGGCCAACATGACGCGCCAACAATATGGCGAAAAATTCCGGCGGATCCAGAGCTATCTGCGCAGTGGCGATTGCTATCAGATCAATTTGGCTCAGCGTTTTTCCGCCCCGTACCAAGGGGACGAATGGCAGGCATTCCAACAGCTAAGCGCCAGCAACCGTGCACCGTTCTCCGCTTTCCTGCGCCTGCCCGCCAACGCGGTGTTGAGCGTTTCACCAGAACGTTTCCTGTGGTTGGCCGATCGGCAGATCCAGACCAGGCCCATCAAAGGCACACTACCCCGCCTTGCCGATGCCGCGCTGGATGCAGAACAGGCACAAAAGTTGGCCAATTCCCCCAAGGACCGGGCCGAAAATCTGATGATTGTCGATCTGCTGCGTAATGACATTGGCCGTGTGGCAGAGCCTGGCAGCGTCAAGGTGCCGGAACTGTTCGTGGTTGAGCCGTTCCCGGCGGTACATCATCTGGTCAGTACCATTACGGCCACCCTGCCCGTTAACCGCTCGGCTAGCGAGCTGTTGCGCGCCTGTTTTCCCGGCGGATCGATTACCGGCGCGCCCAAAGTGCGGGCAATGGAAATCATCGAAGAGTTGGAGCCGCAGCGTCGTAATGCCTATTGTGGCAGCATTGGCTATCTCAGCGTTTGCGGTACCATGGACACCAATATCACCATCCGTACCCTGATTGCCGAAAACGGGCGCATCAGCTGTTCTGCCGGTGGTGGCATCGTTGCAGATAGTCAGGAACAGGCGGAGTATCAGGAAACCTTTGATAAGGTAGGCCGTATCTTGCCACAGCTGGGGGAGTTTACCGTTTCGTGAGCCATCAGGACTATCCGGCCTCATTGGCCGATTTTATCAGCCGCTTTCAGCTGCAACAGCCGCAAGCGATGCAGATCTCCCACCACTCGCGCCCAGCCGCCGTGCTGATCCCGATCGTTTGTCGGCCAGAACCGACCCTGTTGCTCACCCGCCGCGCCGATTCACTGCGTAAACACGCGGGTCAAGTGGCCTTCCCCGGCGGTAAAACCGATGCTGAAGACGGTTCTCCCATCGTTACCGCACTGCGTGAAGCGCAGGAAGAAGTGGCGATCCCGCCGCAGCGGGTGCACATCCTCGGCCAGTTGGCCCCGCTCGACAGCAGCACCGGTTTTCAGGTGACACCGGTGGTGGGCCTGATCCCGGCAGATGTGGCGTTTCATGCCAACGAAGATGAGGTCGCCGAGGTGTTCGAAATCCCGCTGCAAGAAGCGCTGCGGCTCTCACGCTATTATCCACTGGACATTCATCGTGGCGGCCACGCACATCGAGTCTATCTTTCCTGGTATCAGAGCCAGTTCGTCTGGGGTCTGACGGCCGCGATTATTCGCCGCCTGGCACAGCAAGTCAGCCTTTGAATCGGGCATTTTTTGAGACATACATCACGTTAAAGCCGGGATTACCTGTCGTTTTGAGTATAAAGCGATCGCTATCACTCCAGCAGTCTGTTTTATCAACTACCGTTACCGCTATCGATGTTTTAAAAAAACTGTAAACTCTCTCTTCAACCTTACGAAATACCTGTAAAATAGCCACGACCGGAATAAACCACTAATATTATAAGGATTACCCCGGTAGCGTTTTAAGGCGTTAACAGCAATACCAAGGATTACTTTATTTCATGCGAAAAGGGCCGCAAAACCCGTACGGCCCTTTTACACTATCGCCGTTCCCTGCGCGGTTTTTAACCGTAGCAGCCATAACAATATGCCTCTTTAAGGAGTTTTAGCGTGATTAGCGTTTTCGACATGTTTAAGATCGGCATCGGCCCGTCCAGCTCTCATACGGTTGGACCGATGAAAGCCGGCAAACAGTTTGTCGACGATCTGGTAAACGAAGGCTTGATGCCTTCCGTCACGCGTGTTGCCGTCGATGTTTACGGCTCACTCTCATTGACCGGTAAAGGTCACCATACCGATATCGCCATCATTCTCGGCCTGGCGGGCAATATGCCTGATACCGTCGATATCGATGGCATTCCAGGCTTTATTCGCGATGTTGAGCAACGTCAACGCCTGATGCTGGCCAACGGCCTGCACGAAGTCGATTTCCCCCGCGACGGCGGCATGGTATTCCGTAGCGACAATATGCCGCTGCACGAAAACGCCATGCAGATCCATGCCTTTGCTGGCGACAAGCAGATTTACAGCAAAACTTATTACTCCATCGGTGGCGGGTTTATCGTTGACGAAGAACATTTCGGCAAAGCCGAAAGTAATGAAATCTCGGTTCCCTATCCGTTCCACTCGGCAAGTGAAATGTTGGCCCACTGCAACGCCACCGGTCTGTCCCTCTCCGGGATGGTCATGCAAAACGAACTGGCACTGCATAGCAAGCAGGAGATCGAAGCCTATTTCGGTAACGTTTGGCAAACCATGCGCGCCTGTATCGATCGTGGTCTGAACACCGAAGGCGTACTGCCTGGTCCTCTGCGGGTTCCACGCCGCGCCTCTGCCCTGCGCCGCTTGCTGGTTTCCTCAGACAAACTGTCCAGCGACCCAATGAACGTGATCGACTGGGTCAACATGTTTGCGCTGGCGGTGAACGAAGAGAACGCCGCCGGTGGCCGCGTGGTGACCGCCCCAACCAACGGAGCCTGCGGGATCGTCCCTGCGGTGCTGGCTTACTACGATCATTTCATCGAGTCCGTCAGCCCGGAAACCTATGTCCGTTACTTTATGGCATCCGGTGCGATTGGCACGCTGTATAAAATGAACGCCTCAATTTCCGGTGCCGAAGTGGGCTGCCAGGGCGAAGTTGGTGTGGCCTGTTCAATGGCCGCTGCGGGCCTGGCCGAGTTGCTTGGCGGCAGCCCTGAGCAGGTTTGCATCGCCGCCGAAATCGGCATGGAGCATAACCTGGGCTTGACCTGCGATCCCGTTGCCGGTCAGGTACAGGTCCCTTGCATCGAGCGCAATGCCATTGCCTCGGTGAAGGCGATCAACTCGGCGCGTATGGCATTGCGCCGCACCAGCGAGCCGCGTGTGTCGCTGGATAAGGTGATCGAAACCATGTACGAAACCGGTAAAGACATGAACGCCAAGTATCGTGAGACCTCCCGTGGCGGTCTGGCGATCAAGGTTCAGTGTGACTGATTAAGTCTGTCCCCCCTCGTCATCACCGGCGAGGGGGAACGGCTGAAAAAGCCTGAACTGGCTACGCAACCGCGTGCTGCGCACACTCAGAGAATCAATAGATTAGCTGGGGAAAAACCTCGTTGCCCCGTACAAATTCAGCAATACTGCTAACCTGACCACCTCGCCCATCCGCCGGTTAACCCCAAAATTTCCCCTTTGATTGCACGAACCGAAATAATTTGTTGAGTTACCATCAATTTTCCATGCGAACAGGCTAGAATTAGCCAAGCATAGTATTACTGAATTGCGCCTGGAAGTGGCGTCAGGCAGCTAGACTGAACAAGGACTTACCGGATGTTGATGACCCAACTTGCCGCATCGAAATACCGCTATTACCGTTGGCTTCTCGCCGGCGCGGTTGGGTTGGCTATTTTGTTGATTTCGCTTTATACCCGCTACTATCAGGAAATCCGTAATACCGAGCAGAACCAGCGCGTCCTGGCCAGCCGAGTGATCACCAAACTCAATGCGTTGCTGCTGCCCGCAGAGCAACAGGCTCTCAGCACCATGTCGCTAATCGGGCAACCCTGCGATTCGGTGATGCCAACGTTACGCTTTCGTGCCGCACAGAATCAGGCGCTGCGCTCGTTGCTGCTAGTCAAGGATGGTACGATTTATTGCTCCAGCCTGTTTGGTCAGCGCCACTATGTGTTTACCTCCATTTTCCCGACCATGACCCAAGGCGGCATGCAGCTGGCACTGCGCCCCTCCCTCATGGTGGCAAAAGGAACGCCAACGCTGGTGCTATGGACTCCGTTGCCCAACCAAAGTACCAGCGGAGTGTTGAACGTTTTCAATATCGATCTATTGTCCAATTTCCTGCTGGAACCACAAGAGCCTTACGCTCACCGCGTAGCCCTGAACGTGGGTGCCTACAGGCTGGAATATGGTCAACAGGAAATTACCCTGAGCGATGCCAATGCAGACGGCCTGCAATACACTGCAAAATCCGCCAAATATCCTTTTTCCATCTCCCTGTTTGGACCTGATGCCCGAACTCTGGCGCTGGCCGCACTACCCCGCCATTTTCCTCTGGCGCTGATGCTGAGCCTGCTGGCGGCCTACGTGGTCTATCTGATCACCGCCAACCGCATGAGCCTGTCTTACCACATTGGCCACGCCATTTCGCATCGCGAATTTCGCGTTTATTGCCAGCCGATTATCAACAGCGATAATGGGCGCTGCGTCGGTGTTGAAACCTTGATGCGCTGGAAAAACAAACGACAAGGCTGGATTTCGCCAGACGTGTTTATTCCGCTGGCCGAACAGCACGCCCTGATCATTCCCCTCACGCGTTATCTGATGACCACGGTGGTAGAAAATCTCAACCTGTTCCCCCCCCGCCCCTCTTTCTATATCAGCATCAACGTCGCCGCTGAGCATTTCAATACCGTCAGCATTATCGATGACATCCGCCGGATTTGGCTGCCCGCCCATCCGATGCCTTCATTGATGCTGGAACTGACAGAGCGAACCGCCCTGTCAGAAATTCAGTATGAGCAGATTAAAACGCTCAAAGAGATGGGCATCATGCTGGCGATAGACGACTTCGGTACCGGCCACAGCTCGCTCAGTTACCTGAAAAAGCTCAGCCCGGACGTGTTGAAGATCGATCGTGGCTTTACCGCCGCCATTGGTACTGACGCAGTCAATGCCACCGTGACCGATACCATCATAACGTTGGCACAGCGCCTGAAATTAAAACTGGTGGCCGAAGGGGTTGAGACAGAGGAACAGGCTGAGTATCTACGTTCACAGGGAGTAAATGCCTTACAGGGATATTATTTTGCCAAGCCGATGCCGATCAACGTGTTCCCGCTGTGGCTGCAGCAGTATGAAACCCGCCAACGCGCGCTGCATCAAAAGCCGCAAACAAAAGAAAAGCGAGACGGCTGATACAATTCAACCGGCTCGCTATGTACGTTAGCCAATGGACCAGCAACGCGGCAAACTGTGGCCGGGAGATACCCCCGGCCTGAACACTTACTCGTCTTGTTCGTGCAGCGGTTTCACCTTGGTGATACTGACCAGCTCGATGCGATAATCCGAGATCTCAAGGATTTCAAAGCGCAGGTCGTGAAGTTCGACCACGTCGCCCACCGTTGGCATCTGGCCAGAATATGAGAGCAGGAAGCCCGCCAGCGAGGCGTAATCCTCGGTGGGGCTAACCAGATCGTCACAGTCCAACGCCTGCTCCAACGAGTGGAGATCCGCTCCACCTTTCACCAGCCAACGGTCGCCATCCTCGATAATATCCGGCGTTTCATCTTCATCCGGGAACTCACCGGCAATCGCTTCCAGCACGTCTAATGGCGTGACCAGCCCCTGCACCACGCCAAACTCATTGGTCACCATCACCAGACGGCCCTTGGCCCGGCGCAATACCGCCAGCAGCTTGATCACGTCCATGGTTTCCGGCACCACGATCGGTGGGGTACGTGCGGCAAACTCGGCGATATCCACGCCCTGATCCAACGCGACCAGCAGATCCTTGGCTCGCACTACGCCGATAAACTCGTCCAGCTCATAGCGGCAAACCGGGAACAGGCTATGCGGGGTATCCAGCAACTGTTCGCGCACCTCGTCGCGGGAGCGTTCGCAATCTACCCACGAAATCTCGGTGCGCGGCGTCATGACGCTGCGCAAGGTACGGGAAGCCAACGTCAGCACGCCGCTGATCATATAGCGTTCCTCCTGCGCAAAGGTTTCTTTCACCTTATGCAGGCTGTCTTCATCCACCTGCTGCTGGGTACGCTGTTGTCCCATCAGGCGCATAATCGCTTCAGCCGTGCGTTCGCGCATCGGGCGACGAGACTCGTGCTTGATGAAGTTGCGCCGTGCAATCTGGTTAAACATCTCGATCAGGATCGAGAAACCAATCGCCGCATACAGATAGCCTTTCGGAATGTGCACGCCAAGGCCTTCGGCAATCAGGCTCAGGCCGATCATCAGCAGGAAGCTCAAACAGAGCACCACGATGGTCGGATGGGCGTTCACGAAGTTGGTCAAAGGTTTCGAGGCCAGCAACATCACCGCCATCGCAATCACTACTGCTGCCATCATGACCGGCAGATCGTTGACCATCCCCACCGCCGTGATCACCGCGTCGAGCGAGAACACCGCATCAAGGATGACAATCTGTACCACCACCGCCCAGAATTTGGCGTAGCCACGGTTGGCACCTTCCTGATGGGTGCTGCCCTCCAGCCGTTCATGCAGCTCCATCGTAGCTTTGAACAACAGGAATACCCCACCAAACAGCAGGATCAGGTCGCGGCCAGAGAAAGCGAACTCCCCCACGCTGAACAGCGGTTTGGTCAGCGTCACCATCCATGAAATCACCGACAGCAACCCAAGACGCATCACCAAGGCTAATGAAAGACCGATAATGCGCGCTTTATCACGCTGCTTGGGCGGTAGTTTGTCGGCCAGAATGGCGATGAATACCAGGTTGTCGATACCCAGCACGATTTCCAAGACCACCAGGGTCAATAACCCGGCCCAAATCGAGGGGTCCATTAATATTTCCATATCAGACTCCAGAAGAAAGACAGGTTGGCAGAGCTGTGCTCAGACGTAGGGAAGCAAACGCAGACGTGGCGTTGGCGATGACAGAGAGAAAACAGGATGGCACTAACAGGAAGCAGCCATAAGGCCGAGCGAACGTTGTGGCGCCAACAGGTGGCGGGTGAAACCTTGTAAAACAGTAACTTCGGTGACAGTCCATAGGGAGGGCTGAGGCCCTTCACTCCTTGGTTATGAAAGAAGAATGCACTCTAACAGGAAATTTTTCGCCAGAAAAGTGGCTTTGTTCAGTTTACGTCTCATTTTGTAACAGCTTTGCTGTTTAATTCCGCAAACCAACTATTCGGCTTAATCGATCCACTAATAGCAGAGCAATGTCACAAAATTTATTTTTTCACGCACTAAAATAAATGTCGTTAACAGGAATTAACGGCCACAGGTTTTTGAAACTGCGTGATAAATGTTAAGTGTGAGTTTCTTTTTTTCTACCATAATGTATTTGAACCAACGTATCTGAACCGCGGAAGTGACTGCCAGGATGGTGATGAGTCAAGACACGATCCGTGCCTTAAGTTCAACGAGGAGGTAGCGAGTGGCAATAGCTATTATCATCGGCACACACGGGACTGCAGCGGAACAACTGCTGAAAACAGCAGAAATGCTATTGGGTGAGCAAGCCAACGTCGCCTACATAGATTTCGTTCCCGGTGAAAATGCTGAAACGTTAATTGAGAAATACAATGGGAAAATCAGTGAACTCGATACCAGCGATGGCGTCCTGTTTCTGGTTGATACCTGGGGCGGCAGCCCGTTTAACGCGGCCAGCCGCATCGCAGTAGACAAACCACACTATGAGGTTATCACCGGGGTTAACATTCCCATGCTGGTGGAAACATTCATGGCCCGTGATGACAACCCAAGCTTTGACGAACTGGTCGCGCTGGCGTTGGAAACCGGCCGTGAAGGCGTGAAAGCGCTGAAGAAACCGGTGGAAGAGAGTGTTAAGCCCGTCGCGCCACAAAGTGCCCCTGCTCCAAAAGCCGCTGCGCCCCAAGCGCCTCTCGGCCCCAATGACCATATGAAAATCTGTCTGGCACGTATCGACGATCGTCTGATCCACGGCCAGGTTGCTACCCGCTGGACCAAAGAGACCAACGTCAGCCGCATCATCGTAGTCAGTGATGAAGTAGCCGCCGACCACGTCCGTAAAACCTTGCTGACTCAGGTTGCTCCTCCAGGCGTTACCGCTCACGTTGTTGACGTGGCAAAGGCGATCCGCGTCTGGAACAACCCGAAATATGCGGGTGAGCGCGTAATGCTGCTGTTCACCAATCCAACCGACGTTTGGCGTCTGGTAGAGGAAGGGGTGGATATCAAATCGGTGAATATCGGTGGTATGGCGTTCCGCCAGGGCAAAACCCAGGTAAATAACGCGGTGTCCGTCGATGAGAAAGACATCGAGGCGTTTAAGAAGTTAAACGAACGCGGGATTGAACTTGAAGTCCGTAAGGTCTCTTCCGACAGTCAGTTAAAAATGATGGACCTGATTAACAAACTCAATTAACGGCAACGTCGTTAATTTTTTTACTCAGAGCTGTTTGGTCATATAGGAGAAGTGCAATGGAGATCACCACTCTTCAGATTGTACTGATATTTATCGTTGCCTGTATCGCCGGGATGGGTTCCGTCCTGGATGAGTTTCAATTCCACCGCCCGTTAGTGGCCTGTACGCTGATTGGCTTCGTTCTCGGTGACATCAAAACTGGTATCATCATCGGCGGTACGCTGGAGATGATCGCACTGGGTTGGATGAACATCGGGGCTGCGGTTGCACCCGATGCGGCGTTAGCATCGATTATTTCCACCATTCTGGTTATCGCCGGTGGGCAAAACATCGGTGCCGGTATCGCCCTGGCGATCCCACTGGCAGCAGCAGGCCAGGTACTGACCATTATCGTGCGTACCATCACCGTGGCCTTCCAGCATGCGGCGGACAAAGCGGCAGAAAGGGGTAACCTGAACGGTATTACCGTGATCCACATCGCGGCCCTGTTGGTACAGGCAATGCGTGTCGCTATTCCTGCGGTGATCGTGGCGGTCTCTGTCGGTACAGCTGGCGTCCACGCCCTGCTTAACTCAATTCCGGAAGTGGTCACAGGCGGTCTGAATATCGCCGGTGGCATGATCGTGGTAGTTGGTTACGCGATGGTCATCAACATGATGCGTGCCGGCTATCTGATGCCATTCTTCTACCTGGGCTTTGTTACCGCAGCCTTCACCAACTTTAACCTGGTCGCACTCGGTGTGATCGGTGTGGTGATGGCGGTGCTCTACATCCAGCTCAGCCCTAAATACAACAAGTCTCAGGTGGTTCAGGCCAACCCTGCCGGTGCCAACGACCTCGATAACGAATTGGACTAGGAATAGGTGAAAGAAATGGTTGATACAACGACTCAAAAGAAACTGACACCTGCCGATATTCGAGGCGTATTCGTACGCTCCAACCTGTTCCAGGGTTCATGGAACTTCGAACGTATGCAGGCGCTAGGTTTTTGCTTCTCGATGGTGCCGGTGATCCGTCGCCTGTACCCTGACAATAACGACGAACGCAAGCAGGCAATCAAACGCCATCTTGAGTTCTTCAATACGCAACCGTTCGTCGCAGCGCCAATACTTGGCGTTACCATGGCGATGGAAGAACAGCGTGCCAACGGCGCACCGATCGACGATGCGGCCATCAACGGCATCAAAGTAGGTCTGATGGGGCCACTGGCCGGCGTCGGTGACCCGATATTCTGGGGTACCGTTCGCCCGGTATTTGCCGCATTGGGTGCCGGTATTGCCATGAGTGGCAGCCTGCTCGGCCCGCTGTTGTTCTTCGTACTGTTTAACCTGGTACGCCTGTTGGTTCGTTACTACGGTGTCGCCTACGGCTACCAAAAAGGGGTCGATATCGTTAGCGATATGGGCGGTGGTTTCCTGCAAAAACTGACGGAAGGGGCGTCTATCCTCGGCCTGTTTGTCATGGGGGCTCTGGTTAACAAGTGGACGCACGTGAATATCCCGCTGGTGGTGTCAAAAATTACCGACCAGACCGGGCAGACCCACGTCACCACGGTACAAACCATCCTTGACCAGTTGATGCCTGGCTTGGTACCGCTACTGCTGACCTTCGGCTGTATGTGGCTACTGCGCAAGAAGGTCAACGCGCTGTGGATCATTATCGGCTTCTTCGCCATCGGTATCTTCGGTTACTGGATTGGTCTGTTAGGTCTGTAATAGCAATTGATAGCCGGGGGGCAACCCCCGGTTTTTTTTATTTATGGAGTGGTGAGATGTCGCTGACCGATAGCGTAATACTGATTTTTATTCTGCTGATGCTGGCGTATGCGCTGTATGACGAGTTCGGCATGAACCTGCTGAAAGGAAAAACGCTGTTAAAGGTGCAGCTCAAGCGGGGTAATCGCCTGGACTGCCTGATCTTCGTCGGTCTGATCGCCATCCTGATCTACCGCAACCTGGTCGAGCAGGGAGCGCCGATAACTACCTACCTGCTAATTTCCCTGGCGTTGATGGCGGTATATATCTCCTATATCCGCAAGCCCAAAATGTTGTTTAAAACTACGGGCTTCTTCTATGCAAATGCGTTTATTGACTATCGACGCATCAAAGCCATGAATTTATCCGAAGACGGCATTCTGGTTATCGACTTAGAACAGCGCCGGTTATTAATCCAGGTTACGCATCTGGATGACCTGGAAAAAATCTATCATTTTTTCCTTGAAAATAAATGAGTTAAATCCACCTCACTCCATCCTGATTAATTAACAGTGTTTTTTTGGATAATTAATCAGCATGGCTGGTGTTTTTTCTGCTTATTATTTACACACCATTGATGCAACTATCGCCATTACTTCCCTCAATAAACACGCTAATGAAAATAAGTCTCAATTTCACCCAATACCCCGGTGAAATTAAACGTTGTCCGCAGCAAAAATATTATGGTATGGTTGCGCCGTCATTGGGGAGTAGCCGGTTTCTGGGGGAGTTTTAACCAGAAACGCCCGTATCAACATACTCGTTTCGTCAGCGAAACGTGGTGCGGGCAGCCAGGTAGGTTGGCGAGACCATAGGCACGTAACTCCGTCGTATGGTTGGGGGTGGGTTACGTGTATATGGAGCCACCCGGCCGAGACTATTTCAATGAACCTTTCCGCAACTCTTATCCTGGCTTTTGGCATGTCTATGGACGCGTTTGCCGCGTCGATCGGCAAAGGTGCCACTCTGCATCAACCGCGTTTTCGCGAAGCTATCCGTACCGGTCTGATCTTTGGCATCATTGAAGCCATTACCCCGCTTATCGGCTGGGGCATCGGGCTGTTTGCCAGCCAATACATCATGGAATGGGACCACTGGGTCGCCTTTAGCCTGCTGTTTATCCTTGGCGCACGCATGATCGTTGAAGGGGTGAAAAACAAGCCGGAAGAAGAGAAAGTCAATCGTCATGGTTTCTGGGTGCTGGTTGCTACGGCCATTGCCACCAGTCTGGATGCGATGGCAATCGGTGTGGGTCTGGCATTCCTACAGGTTAATATCCTGCATACCGCGATGGCGATAGGTATGGCGACCATGATCATGGCGACGCTGGGGATGATGGTTGGCCGGTTTATCGGCCCGCTGCTGGGCAAGCGCGCAGAAATTCTTGGCGGCGTGGTGTTGATCGGGATTGGCTTTAATATCCTGCTGGAGCACTTGGGCTACCTGGCTTAATCCTTGGCAGAGAAGAAGACTCCCTCACCCTAACCCTCTCCCCAAGGAGAGGGAACCGACCGAGTTCGTTGATCTTTCTGCGTAATACCTCAACTTTCTTGCTTTTACACCCTGGTTTCCGAAGCTACATTGGCCAATTACCTACTCTGTTCAGTTCCCTCGTCCTGTGGGAGTGGGTTGGGGTGAGCGGCGACCCGACGGTACAAGCGGATGGCGAAATCCGTCTCGCAGGCAAAGGTAGCCATGTCGAGCAAACCTTGCTGCACCTCCGGCGAAGCGCGCCAGGCAAACGGCGTCATCTGCAACAGATTGGCAGCCTGCTCACCCGGCAGCGCCATCGGATAAGCCAGTGACTCGGCCAATTCACAGCTGAAGCCCTCAAGCTGCTCATCATGCTCCGCATGCAATTGAACCTCCTGATAAACCTGCTGTTTTAGCTGATAAAGGTGACGCGGCCCCGGTGACACTGTCACCACCACCCCACCCGGCTTGACGACCCGCGCCAACTCCTCGGCTTTACAGGGGGCATAGATACGTAACACAGCATCGAGCGACGCGTCAGCAAACGGCAGGCGATGGCTGGAAGCCACGCAGAAAGAGACCGCCGGGTAGCGTTTGGCTGCCGAGCGGATAGCCACCTTGGCAACATCCAGGCCATACACCGCTACGGTCCGTTCCTGAGACAAGCGTGCAGCCACGGCGGCCGTGTAATAGCCTTCACCACAGCCAATATCCAGCAGTGCCTGTGGCTCAATAGGCAAGGTGCTGGCTAACAGTTCAGCCACCCGCTGTTGCAACGGCTGGTAGTAGCCGCCGTCAAGAAATGCGCGGCGGGCCTGCATCATCTCGGCACTGTCACCCGGCTGTTTAGAACGCTTGTGTTGCACCGGCATTAAGTTGACGTACCCTTCTTTGGCACGGTCGAATTGATGGTTATTTTCGCAACGCCACTGTTGGTTTGCGAAATCAAGCGGTTGGAAGCACAGGGGGCACTGATAAGACATGGATGAGATCCCAGAGAGAGATGGCGCGGGTAGTCTAAAGAAGGCTGGTGTACGATGCAAGGCGGACGCCCATCTGCCACTAGCCAAGTAATCCAAAAGCTGGCTACACTGGATATCTCCTCTCAGCCACAGGCAAAAACGTTCTATGACCGACTATTCCCCGCTGCTCAGCGGCGTTCCTGGCATCGCTCATGGCTTTGGCAATAAAGGTGCCCTGCTGCCAACGCCGTTACAGCCCTTTCGCAATACGCTGCCTGAGAAAAAACAGGTACACGGTACTCGCATAGTCGATATCCATCAGGCGGGCCAGCAATGCGGTGAGGCCGATGGCTTCTTTACCCGTGAGCCAGGGATCCTGATCAGCGTATTAACCGCAGACTGCCTGCCGGTGATTTTCAGCCGTAAAGACGGTAGCGCCATTGCTGCGGTACATGCGGGCTGGCGCGGCCTGCTGGATGGCATTCTGGAGCAGATGGCCAAACGTATCGGCCAGGATGACGATACCGCCAACTGGGTGGCCTCCATCGGCCCCGCTGCGGGCGCTTGCTGCTATCAGGTTAACCAAGAGTTGGTCGAACAGTTTCAGCAGGCGCTGCCCTTGCCAGCAGAGCTGATCAGCCCGACCCAACGCCATCTGGATCTGGCCGCCATCGCCGTAAACAAGCTCAAAGCCTTGGGCTTCGCCGCAGTCGATCACGCAGGCTCTTGCACTATCTGCACGCTCAACAGCGACCCACGGCAGCCCCAGCGCTTTAAATACACCAGCTATCGCCGCAACAGCCATCGCCGCGCACAAGATCCCAACCATCCGGGGATTAAAGGCCGCAACCAGTATTCCGGCATCATCATCACCGGGTGATATTCATCGACGCCAGATACGAAAAAACCCGCACTAAGGCGGGTTTTTTGTTCAGCTGAAGCTGATTAGATTGCAGTAACGTTTACTGCAGATGGGCCTTTCTGGCCATCTTGGATTTCGAACTCAACGTTCTGGCCTTCAGCCAGGGTTTTGAAACCGTTACCCTGGATTGCAGAGAAGTGTACGAACACGTCTTTGCTGCCGTCAGCTGGGGTGATGAAACCGAAACCTTTAGACTCGTTGAACCACTTAACTTGACCTTTGATCTTTGCCATCTTGAGTATTTCCTTTGGATTGTTTAAACCGCCCGTAGGCGTTACATAGACAAACTAGAGTCGTTACTGCTTGAGGCACTAAGATAAGGATCGGCAGAGAAGCGGTATTCAACGCTAACGTCTTTACTCAGAACTTCTTTACTGAAAATGCCACACATATACAGAACTGTACCTCGTTTTACCCAAGTGCGTTATCACATACTCTGGAATCGATGGCAAGCCATTTTTAATCACTCATGGACGTGTCGCACATATTTGAAACGGTCAGCCGCAAGAATAGCTTAAATAGGGCAAAAGAGGTTGAAGCCTTGGCTATTTTCTGCTTTGTAAAGAAGCCGGGCTGTACTCCGCGTGGCGCCTCAGTTTTAACAATTCTTTCAACTCGACAGCGAGCGATTTAGACCACATATAAGCCGCAGACAGGCCAAAGAACGTAAAAAAATTTGAATCTTTATGGAATTTTATATGCAACTATTGAATATCGAAGGCCGGGGGCCAAACGGCCCACTGATCCGACCTTTGGGGAGCAAAGCCTGTCATAGCAGGATAGTTATGCTTTGGCCACCGCAACAGAACCGTTCACTCGGGCCAAAACGCTCACACAGGCCAGTGCATAATCATGCAGCGAGCCAAATTTTGCACCAAGAATGTGCAACTGGACGAAATAGCCACCCCACCCTGCGGGTTTATATCCGTAGCTAAGTTAGTAAGGATAAAAAAAATATTAAAAATACCACCTAGCCACTCAGCAGCTATTTCCGCCGAAGATTAACGAAATCGCCAAGGCATTTTTTTCACTACTCTTGGCGTGACGGTTTTATCCATTACCCGCCGTAAACCCCGCAAAGCCGCACCACGCCCAGCGCCACCCGATGCGGGGTACGCCGCAACCCCATGATACTCATTAGGAGTTAGGGCTAACCTCCAGATGTTCACCAATCTTCAGCGGATAAAAACTGTGCTGCTCGACCCCGGCTTCGCGTAGTGCCAGGCTGAGTTGCACAGGTGGTTCATCCAACGACTCGTCGGCCAATTCAAACACGCCCCAATGGATAGGGATCACTCTGGGTTCATTCAATTGCTGATACAGCCTCACCGACTGCTGTGGGTCCATATGCTGCTCTTGCATGAACCATCTTGGGGCGTAAGCACCAATGGGCAACGCCGCGATATCGAACGGCCCAAGGCGGGTGCCGATATCAACCAACCGTTCGCTGTAACCGCTGTCACCAGAGAAATAAAAACGCAGCGCCGGGTGATGGATCACCCAGCCACACCATAGAGAACGATTGCGATCCCACGGTGTACGCATGCTCCAGTGGCGTGCTGGCGTGGCGTAGAACGTCATCTCATCCAGCGTCAGGCTCTCCCACCAATCCAGTTCGACCACCCGTTTGGCCGGGTAATGGCTGAACCAGCGTTTGAGGCCCAGCGGGACGACAAAGGTGGCATTGCGAAAGCGTTTGGTCAGTTCCCTGATGGTTTGACGATCCAGATGGTCGTAGTGATTGTGGGAAATCAGCACCACATCTACCGCTGGCAGCTGTTTTACCGTTAGCGGGGGCGGCGTCTTGCGATGTGGGCCGTAGAAGCTCACAGGTGATGCCCTTGGCGACAATACCGGATCGATCAGCACGTGGCGGCCCCCCAGGCGCAACAGCAGAGAAGCATGGCCCAACCACCATACACGGTCCTGATCGCCGCTCAGATCGGCGGCTTGCCACCAGTTGGCGATAAACTGCTCGTAGCCTGCCTGAGGAGGTTTGGGCAGGCCGAGCTTCTTGCGTTCGTCTTGCCAGCGCTTCAGATCCCCGGGCTGGTGTAACGACGGCTCCGGGTTGCAGAATCCCTGTGGCGTATGATGCGCTTTGCTGGCGTCGTAATATTTGTTGGTTATTTTCAACCGATTCTCTCCCTGTAGTACCATAGTGGTGCCGCAATCGTTACAAGATTGCCTACCCAATAGCTTATAGTATCGCAATGACAAACAACTGACCTTTTTGTGGATGTTGTTGTCATAGCCAGAGTAAGAAGGCCAAGGTCGCCAAGAACCTGTTAAGCCTTTCTTAAGAACCTTGTGATTTACTTACTAGGACATTCTGAAAAAGGAGGAGTTATGAGCCGGACTGCATCAGGCAAGTCACGCGTTCGTATGGGCCGCTATCGCCGAGCGCTGGCGACGCAAGGGCAATACTGGAAAATGTATCTGGCAATGAAGCTGCGCCGGCTACGCGTACCGTCACCGCTGCGGTTACTGGCAAGCACCCTGGCAGGCTTTTTTATGCTGGGCCTGCTGATGCTTAGCGTGGTGGTGATTGATGTTATCAGCACCCTGTTCCTGCTGTGCAGAAAGCTGCTGCGGCTGGGGCGCCACCCTCAGGGCAATGCCGTCGCCCGTTAACCGTTCGGAGGCGCTGAGGCGCCTCCAACGTGAAAACTACCTCTTGTTGCCACCTGCCTTTTTACGCCGGGTCAGCAAAAATCCAACCCACAACAACAGTACCCAAACCGGCATCAACAGTACGGAGATGCGGATCCCTGGGCTGAAGTACATGATCACCAGGATCAACGACAGGAACACCAGGCACAGATAGTTGCCAAACGGATACCATAGCGACCTAAAGCTGGTGATCACCCCTTGGCGATCTTTGGCTGCGCGGAATTTCAGGTGCGCCAGGCAAATCATCACCCAGTTAATCACCAACGTCGAGACTACCAGCGCCATCAGTAAGCCAAACGCCTCGCCGGGCATGACGTAGTTAATCAATACGCCTACCGAGGTGGCCAACGCCGATAACGCGATAGACAGCACCGGTACGCCACGTTTGTTAACCTTGGTCAGCGCCTTTGGCGCATTGCCTTGTGTCGCCAGGCCAAACAGCATCCGGCTATTGCAATACACGCCGCTGTTGTAGACCGACAGCGCTGCCGTGAGTACCACTACGTTGAGCATGGTCGCCACCAGGTTGCTGTTGAGCGCATGGAAGATCATCACAAACGGACTGCCCCCTTCCACAACCTTGCCCCACGGATAAAGTGACAATAACACCGTCAACGAGCCGATATAGAAAATCAGGATACGATACACCACCTGATTGGTGGCTTTAGGAATGCTACGGCGTGGATCGGCGGCTTCTGCTGCGGTAATACCCACCATTTCCAGTCCACCGAACGAGAACATGATCACCGCCATCGCCATCACCAGGCCGCTAATGCCGTGTGGCATAAAACCGCCCTGATCCCACAGGTTGCTAATGCTGGCTTCCGGGCCACCGTTGCCGCTGGCCAACAGGTAGGCACCAAATACGATCATCCCCAGGATCGCCGCCACCTTGATGATGGCAAACCAGAACTCGGTTTCCCCATACAGGCGTACGTTCACCAGATTGACCAGGTTAATCACGACGAAGAAAACGGCCGCCGATGCCCAGGTTGGGATTTCCGGCCACCAGTATTGAATATAAATCCCTACGGCGGTCAGTTCCGCCATACCGACCAGGATAAACATCGCCCAGTAGTTCCAACCGGATAAGAAACCGGCAAAGTCCCCCCAATATTTATAGGCAAAATGGCTAAAGGAACCGGCAACCGGCTCTTCCACTACCATCTCCCCCAGTTGGCGCATAATCAAAAAGGCAATAAAACCACCTATGGCATAGCCTAGCAGCACGGAAGGCCCGGCCATCTGAATGGTTTGTGCAATACCCAGGAACAGGCCGGTACCGATGGCACCTCCCAGGGCAAT
Source organism: Serratia sp. JSRIV004 (assembly GCF_019968705.1). Classification (NCBI taxonomy): domain Bacteria; kingdom Pseudomonadati; phylum Pseudomonadota; class Gammaproteobacteria; order Enterobacterales; family Yersiniaceae; genus Serratia; species Serratia sp. JSRIV004. The sequence goes on from NZ_CP074140.1 coordinate 3,588,942, forward strand.
AAGTTGTATGTGTCTGTTTTTTAAACCGCGTTTTAGCGGGGTATCCTGAAGCTGACCGCCCATCTTATCCTCGTCCGGCTGAGTATCCAGGCAGCATTGCGCAAGATATCGCCAACCAATAAATAAACCTGCGGGCGTTTTAACACTTAACCTTTCAGGCATCAAGGATTAGCGCCCGGCGATCGTTAACCGGGCCAGAGGGTTGCAGGAGGTTTGCTACGCCAGCTAGCTTGGCATACCGCACAGTTTGCTGAGGTTACGTGCGCCGATCATCAGCGTCGCCACATAGGATTGACGGCGGGTGATGACCTCCACCGCCACGCGATCGTTTTGATACTTTATCAGGTAGGTTGAGGGCCAGCCCTGTCGGTGCAGCCCATAGCTTTTGGCATGACAATCGATCGCCGCATGGGCAATCACTAAATGAGAGAGAGTGGTATCACCTTTGATAATGCGCTTCATAAAACAGTCTCCGTCAGCGACAGGTCCATTGTCAGAATAAGGCGGTGTCTCATCATTACGGGTCATCTACATTATCGACTAACATTTGATTTATTGCGCTTGCTGACTCAATAAAAAACAGATCATTGCGGCACGCAACGGGCTGTGACTGCCAGCTTGCCACTCCCCTTGCTGGGTGATCATACTGGCTTGCCACTGTGGCTGGTCACTTTGTTCGGGGGCATTAAGGCTTATTTTGTTGGCGCAGATAATCGGCCAGGCATCGGAGGGATTTTTGCAGTAATCTTTCCCTTTCACGCCGCCGTAAGGATACCATTTGTCCGGATTTTCTCCGGTGATTAACGCAATGCTGCGGTTTACTTCGGCGTCGCTTTCTTCGTACCATCTAATCATTGCTGATATCCATCTTTCGTAGAGTTGGCGCTACATTACGACGCCAATACGACAGATTTATGACAGCTCGCGTGCCGTAAACATTATTTTTACTAACGGATGAATTGATTATGTTGCTGGGTCTTAACCACCTGACGCTCGCGGTAAGTGAGGTAGAACGCAGTTTTCGCTTTTATGTTGAGGTGCTGGGGTTTATCCCTAAAGCCCGCTGGCATCAAGGTGCCTATCTTGTATTGGGTGAACTGTGGTTATGCCTGTCATTGGATGATGCCCGAAAAAATCAGCTGTTGGGCGACTATACACATTACGCGTTTAGCGTGGCACCGGAGAACTATGCGCTCATTGTGGAGCGTTTGCGCAAATCAGGCGTACAGGAGTGGAAGAGTAATCACAGTGAGGGCGAATCTTGCTATTTTCTCGATCCCGATCGGCACGCGCTGGAAATTCACTGTGGCGATCTGGCAAGCCGGTTGGCAGCCTGCCGGGAGAAACCCTATCAGGGGATGGTGTTTTACTGAAACGGAATGGTGAGAAGGCGATCCGGTTAAAACTGAAACTGAGATAACCGACGTGTCCTTAACCTTCTCACCAAATGAGGGACGCGATTAACGCTCTGGGATAAACCCTTTATAACTCAGTGCCGGGCTAAGGTCATCATCATAATCGTCAACCGATGCCTTGTCCCCGCGGGCGGTTTGCACCAACGTTTTTAACAGTGCCGTTTGCTGGCGCTGCTGCTCGGCGATTTCCTGCAACAGCTGGATCTGTTCGTTGGCGCGTACGCTGGCGCGATTCACGATGAACCAGACCCACAAGCCAAACGATGCAGCCAACACCACAACGGCGATGGAAATCAGGCCGGACGGGCCAGAAGCTAAATCAAACATGAACAACCCTATCTACTCTACTGCCTCAACCAAGCCGACATAGTAACATTCTCACCAAGGCCAGGGGCAAGTTTGCGAAAAATTGTTATTTCGCCATGTTACCAGGGAACGATACGCGTGATTGAGCAAATGCCCAGTGCAAACTTCTCACCTTGATCGCAATAGCTATCCAGAGCCAGCAGATAGAAAAGCAAGCAGGCAAACAGCGTTGCCGCTATCACCAGCAGTTTTTTACGCCCCAAACCTTAGCAGCCTTATGATTATGTTGTTAACCTAATCATCGATGCTAGCATAGGCAACTTAAACGAAGTTTAACCGGCCGTTTAGATTTCTCAGCCATCTGGAACAAAAAATAACCCGGTTACTCGCGGTTAAATTTCATCTCAATCAGCGCAATCGCTTTTTCAATCGCCCGCTTGGTGATCGGATCGGCGCCGGCCGGGTGGCTGCTAAAATCGATACTCTTGAGCTGGCTGGCCATTTTGTCCCGTACTTCGGTCGGCGCGATCACGTCGATCACATCCAGGATCTGCTTGATAACCAGTTGGCAGGCAACCAGATCGGAAACCAGTTCTTGATCGTTGCTCAGTGCGCTAGACATAATTTTTCCTCTGTTGATTTATACGCGGCAAAGAATACCACGCCGTTTTGCATTTTGCCGCAGGCGTTCCGCCCTGAATTTTCGGCAATAATACGCATGCCTTGCAAAAACCAGCGGCAGAATTGTGGCCTATACTAGGCTGTGCCTCACACTCAACAGGAGAGCAGTCATGGCAAATCATAATGTGAAATCTTGGGCGACAGTGCGTGAAACCTCGGTAGAAATTGCCGAAGCGATCTTTGAGTTGGCCGGTAATGACGAGGTTTTGGCGCAAAAAATTTGGGAGGAAGGCAGCGATGAAGTGTTACCGCTGGCGTTCAGTAAAACCGAAGCCGACCAACTGTACTGGGGTGAAGAAACCATCGAGCGTAAAAACGTCTGAGGCCCCCTCACCCCAACCCTCTCCCACAGGGAGAGGGAGTTGTTTGCCCCCGCCCATTTGGAACTAAAGAGGTCATATCAGCAAACCCGATCACCCTTTAGTCCAAGGTGAGTCAGCCGATGCTCAACTTTCACCCAACTCGATCGGTCCCCTCTCCCTGTGGGAGAGGGAGTTGTTTGCCCCTGCCCATTTGGAACTAAAGAGGTCATATCAGCAAACTCGATCACCCTTTAGTCCAAGGTGAGTCAGCCGATGCTCATGAGGAATCACTGCACTTTCACCCCACTCGATCGGTCCCCTTGTATGTTTAAGGTACTTTAATTACCCGCCCAAAGGCGGGTAGACTTTAACCGAGTTGTACCTGACGCTACAGCCCGATTCCCCTCTGGGACAACAAGCCCGTGGGAGAGCTTATGGCGTGGCGTCAGTTTTCCTGTTAACCCGAACAGCTGCCAGGGCGGCATCAGCCAGCCCGTATCTTACAAGGCCGGGAGACTTGAAATGACTGAACATGCAACCGTCGGTATCGACATTGCCAAAGACACTTTTGACGTATACATCGACCCAACTCGTCAGCTTCTGCATCTGGATAACACACCGGAAGGCCATCAGCAGTTGCTGAGTTCGCTCTCTGCCATCACCGTCAAGCTTGTCGTGATGGAGGCGACAGGCCGATATCACTCGTTGCTGGCCGCCACGCTTGAGTTGGCTGGGTTACCCGTGGCCGTGGTCAATCCACGCCAGGTAAAAAACTTCGCTCGTGCGCTAGGGACCCTGTACAAAACCGACCCGAATGATGCGCGTATCATCTGCGAGTTTGGCCGGAGAATGGAGCCCGAAGCCCGCCCCACACCGGATGAACAGACGCAGCGTCTGGCCGGGATGGTGACCCGCCGTCGCCAACTGGTCGATAACAGGACCATGGAGATAAACCGCTATAAAAGCTGCGATGACGTGGTGGTCTCAGCGGGCATCAAGCGGCATATCGACTGGCTGACCGCTGAAATCCGGGATGCAGATGACGATATCGACAGGCAAATAAAAGTGATGCCTCTGTGGCGGGAAAAGGCGACGTTGTTGGAGGAAGTCAAAGGTATCGGGCCGACAACGATGGCGGTGCTTCTTGCGATGTTGCCGGAGCTGGGGAGGCTGAATCGGCACAAAATAAGCGCGTTGGTTGGCGTGTGTCCCTATGCCCATGACAGTGGAAAAATGAAAGGGAAGCGAAGTATCTGGGGAGGGCGAAGCGCGGTGCGTTCAGCGCTATACATGGCGACCTTGTCAGCGGTGCGGTACAACCCGACAATCCGGGAGTTTTACGAGCGCCTGACAGGGCGTGGAAAACCGTTCAAGGTGGCGGTGACCGCCTGCGTGAGAAAGCTGCTAACCATCCTGAATGCGATGCTGCGGGATAATAAAAAATGGGTGACAAATTAATCATCACCCGTTGATTTTAAACACAGCTGCTCTCCCTGTGGGAGAGGGCTAGGGTGAGGGGCATCACTCTGCGATAAAGCGCTCAAGACGATGGCGTAGCTGAGCGTTCTCCCTGCGCAACTGTTCAATCTCATCAAGCAGCGTCAGCGCCACCGCAATGCCGGGCCAATCCAGAGCGAGTTCACGCTGCAAGCGCTGGGCGCGATTAAATGCCGCCACCGCCCCATCATCAAACAGCCAATCATCCACCGTCAGATCGCGGGGCTGGATCACTCCCAACCCCACCACCTCGGCCAATTCACTTTCCGTTACGCCGGTATGCAGGCAAAACTCGGTAATGGTGAGGGTTATCTGTAGCTTGGCCATTATGCTTTACTCCATTGCTTACGAGGATCGAAGGCCTGATTCGCCTCGGCCAGTCGTTGCCAGAGTGCGGCGCTGTCTGCATCGGGTTTGGCCGGCATGACAATCTTGATCACCGCATACAAATTGCCGGTCTCTTTTTTGCTGACCAGCCCCTTCCCTTTGACGCGTAACCGCTGCCCGGTCTGGCTCCCCGCAGGGATGGTCAACAGGATATTGTCCGCCAGTGTAGGGACAGAAACCTTGGTTCCTAACGCAGCCTCCCAAGGTGCCAAGGGCAGAACGATTTCCAGATCGTGCCCGATCACCTCAAACAACGGATGAGGTGCCAGCTGAATGATCAGGTACAAATCGCCATTGGCTCCGCCAGCCATACCAGGCACGCCTTGGCCTTTCACGCGGATACGCTCCCCGTCTGCCACGCCCGCCGGGATTTTCACGTTCAGCGTTTTAGCGATCTCTTTCTCTGTCTGACCAAATGCGTTGTACACCGGCACCTTATAGCTCAGGGTGCGGGTTTGCTCAGTGAGGGTTTCCTCCAGGAACAGCGCCACGCCGATCTCAACATCCTGCCCACGGGCCGCACGCGGTTGGCCCTGCTGGCGGCCACGCGCACGTTGGCCAAACATCGAGGAGAAGATGTCGGAGAAATCCTCGGCACCACCATACTCTTCACGTCGGGTCTGGCGGCCGAAATTGGGCTCGTTACGATGCAGCCGCATTTGGTCATATTCGGCCCGGCGTTCGCTGTCTTTCAGCACTTCATAGGCTTCTGCGACTTCTTTAAAGCGCGTTTCGGCATCGGGCTCGGTACTGACATCGGGGTGATATTTGCGTGCCAGGCGGCGGTAGGCGGTTTTGATAGCCTTGATATCATCTGAGGGTTTAACCTCTAGAATGGCGTAGTAATCCTTGATTTCCATAATGCTATGGTCTCTTTACTGTGGCCGGAAAAGTGGATAGCGCGTTGATACGTGAGCAAGTTGAGGAGATAAGACTCATTGTAGCGCCATCAAGCAGTTAGTGCAGTATGCGCATCACTTCACGCGGTGATTTAGCGTTTCGAGCTGATTTATTGCGGAACGTGCGGGAATTGCGGTGCTGACAAAGTGTTGATGACTCGGCCCATATCTGAGCCGGTCAACAGGTAGTGAGTGAATTTCGAGTTAACATTGCAGGTTCCGGTTGCTAGCCAGTTTCACGGTTCTTCACCTCCCACGCCTTGCGTGTTATTGACCATCATCACTGGCATTGCCAGAAAAGCGGCGACGCCCACGATCACAAAAAGAGTAATAATCACTGTCATTAACATGCGATCACCCCATCAACGTGGCGTTGTTACGGCTGACTCTCTGTTTTGGTTAATTACATTGCTGGCCTGGACTACTTGGCATTTGCGGTAGCGGGCAATCTCAGATTAGCTGGTTTTTCCGAATGCTGGCAAGCCCTGTATTGAGGCTTTTTTCTGCAGGATGTTGGGTCGGCCCATCGCTCGGCGGTTGCACGGCTGGACCGACCTCAGTTTATTGCCTCAGAACCAGGGGAATTGGCCCATGACGTTATGATAAAACAGCATACGCCCGACAATCTCCCCCGACACTAATACCACTCCGGCTATCACGGCCATTGACGGGGCCAAACGTGTGCGCAGGCCAAGCACCGCGAACAGCACACCGCCTACCAACATGCTGCCAACCAGTTGCCACCAAAGCATGATCCCTTGAGCGCTGGCCCCGGCAATTTGGTAACGCCCCACCAGCGTGGCCAGCAGCATAAGGCAGCCCACCAGCAAACCGTAGCGAACCGTACGCGGAACGGCCAGGCCGCAGCCATTCAAATAGATCCCCAAGGTAGCGAACCCCAGCAGTAACGCGGTACTCAGAAACGCCAATTGGGTCAGTGGCGTATGCCACAGCGGATGGCTGACCATCTGGTAGTAGATTTGTGCCGAGACCAGAATGGCGGCAATCCCCAATACCGAGGTCACCATTCCCAATGTGGTGATCAAGGCCGACTTCTGCGGCCGCAGCCAGCAAACTGCCAACATCAGGAACAGGCTGATATTCACCAGGATAAAGGCGATCACCTCACGGCTTAGCCAGGAGTGCGGCAGGCCCAGCACCGCGCGGTAAGCCCCAAACGGGCTCCCCAGGTGCAGCAGTGACAAGCTGGAGCCAACGACTTCCACCAGCCACAATCCCAGAACCAGATATTTCAGTTGCCCAACGGACATCTGGGAGGTTGGTCGCAACCGATAGAGCGTCAAGGCGATAATACCGCCAATGCCCCATTGGCAGAGCACGGTAAAAAACACCAACGGCAGTTCATATTCGTTCATGGTAGCACCCTATTATTTATCCGCTGGAATAATGACCACGTTCGGGCCGCTGATTCGGTGATCGGGCATGTGATATCTAGCCTCCAGTACCGCCCAATCCGTTGAGTGGATTTTCCTTAACTCCTCGATATCACCAAACTTCAAGACGCCTGCGGGGCAAGACGCCACGCAACGCGGCGGTAACCCTTCGTCCAAACGCTCGGCACACATATTGCATTTGCTGGTTTTACCTTCCTGCGGATCGAAGACTGGGGCGTTGTACGGACAAGCCATAATGCACATGCGGCAGCCGATGCATTTCTCATGATCCTGCACCACAATACCGTCCGGGCGCTTATGGTAAGTATCCGCCGGGCATACCTTCATGCATTGCGGATCGTCACAATGATTGCAGGACATCGAAATAAACCCTTCAGAATTCGGGCCATCGGTTTCATACTCCCGCACCCGCCGCCAAAGCACGCCCGGTGGCGTCTGATTCTCTGACTTACAGGCCATGGAACAGGTTTTACAGCCGTAACAACGTTTAATATCAATCAGAAAGCCATATTGTTTGGTCATGGGTTATCCCTCCGCCCGTACATCAACCAGCGTACTGTTACAGCAATGCCCTGTACCCAACGCCTCTACGGCGTCATTAGTGACGTGGCTGCTACTGCCTCCCTGTTGTTCCCACCAGCCGTTATCCAGGGAAACCACTCCTCGCTTGATATGTGTCGTCACCACGGCTATAGCCCGATGCTCCCCTCGCTCATTAAATACGGTGGTCCAATCGCCATGTTTGATCCGGCGCTGCTGTGCATCCTGCGGATGGATCATCACGTTAGGCTTATTGCGCTGCATGTAGCGCGGCGAAATTTTTCGGACTGTTTTTAATTCAATTCTGGAGTGTTGCAAACCTCAGAAAATGTAGATTTCGGATCGTCCAGAATTGAACGACACGAACACCAATCGGCTACATGTAGACGTTATTACTATTCCCGCCGCCTTCTCCCTGTGAGTAGAGAACGTTACTTGCTCCCATCACTGACAAACCAATTAATCGAAAATAACGATCAATAACATTTAATTGATCTGTGATACCAATTTAAAGTTTAGAATCCGATAGCGGATACAGATTACTTTTGGTTTGTGTAAAAAAACACAATCCGCAGCAGTTAAACAGTTTCAATGAAAGAAACTCTCCCTATATAATGCCACCCCCCTTAAGAAGGATGCACTGGACTAACTGTAATGATAAAAAATTTGATGATGCCTACTTTCCTGGGGTGGCGTGCAGGAACTTCCTCAGACTACGAGACGTGCCATCGTCAGTATGGGGGCAGCTTCATCACACATCCTGAAGTTCTGGAATTCCTTCACGCCCGTTTTGATTGTTCGCCCTCTGTTCATATAAAACAAAATCGAGATGGTACTTTTCTCGGCGCCTTCTGTGCATGGAAGAAAGCCCACCTTGCAGGGGATACCCCCATAACAAAAAAATTAGGTATCGTGCATTATCCATTCAATAAGGACGAAATTATTTTGCCTTTTCACCAAAAACTCAGAGGTGTGATCCCATTTAAAACAAAGCTAATTTCCTCGTTTAACCGAAAAAACATATTTAATTCAACATTTAAAATGAATAGCGATCGAGCTATTTGCATAGCAAAAGGATGTGGCCCTGATGGGCTATCGTCAAAGACTAAAAGCAGCAGAAAAAGAGAGTTTGCAAAATTTCTTTCTGCCGGTGGTCAAATTTTCGACCAATCAATGTTTTCTCCTGATGAACTCACGACAATCTACTTTGACCTGTTTCAGGCCCGGTGGGGACAGCGGCCAGGTAATTACAGCGAAACTGTGGACATGCTCACCTCACTTCGCTCATTCTTCTTCGGCCATGTGCTCTTTCTTGCTGGCAGCCCCTGCGCTTTTCAACTCATAACCAAAGCTGAAAGTCCTCAATGGATCAATTTCGACTATGTCAATGGTGGTTATGATAAGACGCATCACTCTTTCTGCCCCGGGACAGTTGTAACATGGGTAAATATAAAGTCGGCCTATGAACTATGCGAGTCTGCCGGAAAAATCATGCGCTATTCATTTGGACGCCCAACAGCCGAATACAAAGACCGCTGGTGTCGAAAAGAACCTCTGGGGCGCATTCTTTCACTGTAGTGACTTATTCCGCTGGTATAGCTGGCCAGAAAATATCAGCGGGTAAAGAACAATCAATACGACTTAACAGGACTCGGTACTTTCTCCATTCGGTCAGTTTTACTTTCTCTGCCTCTGTGGCCATATCCAGCTCAATGGCATCAATAAGTGTGTTGATGATTGAATCTGCATACCTGGTAAGTTGAGCTTTTTTATCTCTCGCTTGTTTCTCTAGCGCAGCCTTCTCAGCTTCAATATCAGTGACCCACTTTTCACCATCCCACATAACAAAATCACCTTGTGGCTTCAATGAGGTATACCCATCAGGAAGTGGTCCTAAAAGCTCGATAACTCGCTTTTGCTTCGTGGCTTTGTCATAAACCACCGAGCCTCTATGGTCTTCACGCTGTTGCCACTCATTGTTGTCAAAGCAAACAACACAGCCTTCAGCGGCTTTGGGAGCTTCTAGAACTGTGCAATAAGCGGGGAGACCTGTACCAGCAGGAATATAACAGTCGCTGACTCCAATAAACTCCTTTGTATCAGCCATGAAATTATAAACTTTAATGGTTTTCGCTTCATCTGACATTTTAAACATTATGCTAATCTCACAATATAGTTGTAGGCGATATTCTTGACGGTATTTTCTGCATTACCAACAGCATTAATGGTCAATCCATGCGAATGACTTCCAAGAGCGATTGTGTGACTGTGCGCACCAATGCCGACCCAGTGATCATGGGCGCCAATATACAAGTTGTGTGCATGTGCTCCAGCCCAAGAGGTATCCATGTCTGACTGAAAGGAAACAGCCGGTTCATTTTTACCATTATAACCAGAAACCCATCCATTGTATTTATGGCTGTGATTACCCTGTACATCGGTTGATTTAGACCCGTAATCAAACGCCGTTGTTTGTTTTGAACCATAGTCGAAAGCTGACGTTGTCTTTGTTCCCAAATCTGTCGCATTGACTGTACCACCGTGCGTGTGCGACTTAATGCCATCTTGCTCCTGGCTTAATAAATTTCGTCCACTGGCCGGTTTACCTTTAATCATCCATCCGCGCATATCCGGGATTACACCACCAGGATAGGCAAGGGCAAGTTTAGGATATTTGACCTTGTCAAACGTCTGACCTTGCATAAATGCAAACGCATTACCCGCAGGAAGCGTATCGCTTGGCCAAGGGATAGGTGAGCCAACAGGCAGTAATCCATCAGGAGCCGGAGGTGGGTTAGCCTCATCGAAAATCATTATCCACCCTTGCCAAACTCCATTACGCAACGAGTTTCGCCAGTGTTTATCGTTAACCTGTCCCTTATCGGTCAATGCTCTGGCAATCAAAACCCCAGACCGGTTACCAATGGCTGACATTAATGACCAATCCAGCTCATAGGAAACGGCTGTTGAAGGCATGTCAAGTGAAGGCGCATTGACAGCATAGTTGCCGCTTGCCATCCCTTTAATCACTGTTAATGTATCTTCTTTAGAAACCTCTTGCGTCTCGCCACCAATACCAAACTCACCACGTTTGATATAACCTTCCGTAGCCGTGCCGGTGATTTTCTTGATTGCCGCCAGTAATTGGTCTTGTTTGGCGGGGTCAGCTTCAATACCCGCAGACTTCAGCACGTTGATTATTTCCTGCTGAGCGTCACGGACTGCACCCTGTGAGTTATTCATCCATTCAGCGGTGACGATGGTTCCTTCAATCCCCTGCGTCGGATCGCCATCGTGGAACAGTTTATCCGGCGTATTGACCGGTGGCATTAAGCCTTGCATTATTTGTCATCCTCATACGTGAAATAACAATCTGTAAAGGCCGGTTTAAGGTCCTTAAATGTGCTTTCTAAAATAGATTCACCGAACGCTAACAATGGCTCACCCGTTGCCGATGCTCCCGTCCGGAATCGGTATTTCGGGGTAACGGCCTGCAAAACGTTCACCTGCCATACCCAGCGCATCCCTTCGATATAAAGACGTTCACCACACCGGTTAACCCCGACCTGAAAGGCTCGGGGTTCGCTGATAGTGATGGTGTAACCGAGACTGGCGGCCAGGCTGGTAAAGTACGCAATAGACAGCCCCCCTGTGGCAGCCATCTTGACCAACACATTCTGGCGGCGTTCCTGCTGCGTAGCCCCATCACGCGGGACCACGTCATAAACCCGCTCCCAATCAGAGAGCGTCACCGATGAATAAAATGGCGTAATGGATGCCAGAACGCTGGCCGCTGACGCTCGAACCGTGTCCATCAAATTCGCCTCCGCCGTTAACTCAGCAGAGAGATTTTGACCGTTAGGGTCATAACTGAGCGGCGGCAACAAGGCTCGGAATAAATCAACCGTGTTCATTTCAGTGGCTCCACGCGGATATTCCCGGGGCGCAGCCATTCCCATTTTGTCGCGTCAATCATTGCCGGGACATTTCCGGCAGGCGTTATTATTTTCCTGTCGGTTATGCCGCTAATGAGTGAAATTTCGGTTTCGAGCTGGGAAACAATAAGTGTTTGCCCAGGCTCCAATCGGTTCATAAAGTCAGTAATGACCGACTGAACCAAGGGCGTGACCTGCGCTATCGTCAGACCAGTGACGGCAGACTGAACCACAAAATCAACCGCCTTTTTCGTCGGAGCCAGTACCAACGTATCCTTCGCGGTGACCGGGCGAATTTCATCAATATGGGACTGAACGGCGTTTATCAGCGCCTGCGGCGGCAGTTCATTATTTGACGTAATGGCCACGTCCACGGTTCCAAGCCCTCGCCGTAGCGGCGCTACATAGGCAGATGTGACTCCCTCGACCTCTAACGCCCAGCGCTTGTAGTCGTACTTGTTCCCGCCCGCAGGAGGCTTGCGCAGGATGTCCAGGTAACGCGCCAGCAGGCTGGCGTCCGATTCTGTCTCGGTGCCACCCGCCAAAGGATTAACCGTCACCGTAGTGTTAATGCCTTCAGGCGGGCTGACCAGCGTCGCTGTCTTTGCCGTTGTCGTGTTGGTGCTGACGCCGGTTGCCGTGCTTTTTACTGCGACCTGGCCAGTGCCATCATCGCCAATGGTGCAGGTTTCAGTGGTCGACACGCTGACGCCTTCCCCCCGGATTTGTGCGCCTGTTTCGAGCACCTCACCGACCGTGCCGGTGATCGTGACGTTGCCTGACGAATGGGTGGCTTTTTTGCGGTAAATATTACGCTGTCGACAATGCAGCTCCAGATTTTCGGTGTCGGCGGTATCGGGGAAAATCTGACGGACGATCCAGCCCTGGTGAGCATAGAGACCATCCGCTACGCCGGACACTGCATTGGCGCGGACGCCATAATCGCTGTCGGTGCCGGTATCGATGTTTTCATCCGGGAGCGCGTTTTTAATATCACGCAGCTGGCGGGCTGTGCTTTCTGCAACAGTAGGGACAGGGAACGTCATCAGGTGATCCTTACGGGGTGTTTGAACGTATGGGGCGAGCCAGCGCTGTCTTGAACCGTGACGCTCAAGAACAGCCACCCCTTCGGACCCTTTTGCGCGTCGATGGTAATGGATTGCGCACGTCCGTCATTCAACAATGGCTGAAGCGCCTGCTCTGAATACTGAATGGCCAGCAGCCTGACCTGGGGAAGGTCTTTATCCCGCTTCAGTTCATGGAGACGCGACCCCAGCGCGGGGTCTGCCCAGTAACTCCCGAGCGGAGTTTCAAGGCGCAGATAAACCGCGTTCTGAAGTGAGTCAATCCGGCTGTGAGTGTAATCGCCGGTCGTGGGGGAAATATTCTGGTCCATGCTGCCAGTGTGGCAGCATGGACCAGGGAGTAGCGGCTGAGGGGGTTCAGCGTTTAGGGGATGGGGTGACCAGTGGGTTTGCCGCCGTTGCCGTTTGGATGGTCGTGACCCGTCAGTGAAATGGTTCCGGCTTTCACGTCGCCATCTGTCTCATAATTGCCAGCGGTCTGGCGGAGTGTACCCTCAAACGTTGCCGTTGCGCCATCACCACCGCCTTTGATGTCCATACCGCCGTTACCGCTGATTTTCCCCGTTGCGATAACCTGCTGACTGGCAGTGACTTTAGGCGTCGTAAAGTCGGCGCTTTCTTCGGCGTCCACCTCATATGTTTTGCACTTGACGCGGTAGACGTCGCAGGTCGCCTCGATAATCTTCCCGCGCTTGAGGACGATGCGGGTGCCCTCATCGGTATACAGTGCCACCTCGCCGGTCTTGAGCGCCGTCAGTCTGTAGCCGCCGTGCTCAGTCGCCACGATGACGGTGTGGGACGTTTGGCCATTGAGCGGGACAGCTATTCCCATGCACCCGGCGGGCGGGTTGGAGGTGTAGCCGTAGTGCTGAAAATACTCCGCCCCGTCCAGCCGCTCCCCGGCCAGACCACTGAGCTGGATCATCTGGACCTTCGTTGTGCTGTTGGCTGAGCCGGTGACCACACGGAACGCCTGACGGATGTTCTGGAGCGCCTGCGCAATGCGCTGATTCACTTTTTGCCACATCGTAATCCCCTTATACGTCCACAATGGCCACGTCGTTATTGTCTTTCTTGCCACGGCGGTGGCGGCGTTTTTTCTCACGCGGGAACGCGTCGGGGATCCACACGCCATCCTCTTTAAATCTGAGGCGGGTGGTCTGGCCATTGCGCCCTCCACTGAACTGGCGACCCATCAGGAAGAAAATGGCGTCCAGTCCGTGGGGTTCACTGACAATGCGGACCCGCTGACCAGGTTCCCACAGGATGCCCTCCGGGGTTCTGTGGCCCGCTACCTCGGCGCTGATATCCCAGCCTGACAGACGGGCGTCGCTCATCTCTTTTTTTGCTCTGTAGTTCACCTGCTCCCTGTTGTTGGTGTCCCCGAGGGTGATGATCTGCGGACGGTAATACGACACCGTTGGGTCGGTGGCGACGGCCTTCATATTGTGGGTGCCTGTCTGGCTGTCAACGGTATTGTCGCTGACGGCGTTGCGTCTGACGCCACCGTTATCGTCCCAGATATCGATGGGGAGCGGCGCGGTATCACTCTGACTGTCTGCGCTGCGGGCGTGGCTCTGTGCCAGCGCGGTCAGCGTTGAAAAACAGCCATTCATGGAGCGGTTATCTTCCAGGGATAATACGTTATTACCCGCACCGTCATTCTTCAGAACCAGCGTAGCGACCGGGCTTGCCGAGTAGTCAGGGCCACCGACGATTAACGTCCCGTCAGCCGCCATCCAGGGCCAGAGACCGCGACCGGCGGCGGCTTTTTCCAGTGCGTCCCATGCGCGTGTTCCCGGCTCGATCGTCACCTTGTCGTTACGTGGCGCACTGTCGGCCTGTATGCGGATATTACCGATCCCCAGGGGGCGAACTATCTTCTCGATCACGTCGTCCAGGCCAAGCTGGTTGGCACTGAACACCGGCGCGGCGCAGTCGACCAGAATGGCCGCGTCATCGCGCCCGCTCAGTGCCAGCGAATAGTTTTGCCGGGAGACAATGCGGCTGACTGTATCAATCCGACCACTGAGGACGGTCTCACCGCCCACCTGTAGCCTGACGATCGCGCCGCGCACAATGTCCGCCGGAAAGACCTTATCCGGCAGGCCAAGCGATAATTGCCAGGCGTCCGCAGGCTTTAGAAAATCGCTGTCGATGCGATAGCTTGACCAGTCGGCGTGAGATCGGCCAGCAATGACCAGGCTGATCACTTCCCGGTCATCATTTTGCGTAGGCATTGAGAACCATCCCGGCGGTGATGAGGTTCGGATCCCGAACCTGTGGATTGAGGCGAAGCAACTCTGCTGCGCGGTTGTGGTCGGTGTACCAGTCATGCGCCAGAAGGCGCAGACAGCTATCGGTCTGGACGCGTTTACGCGTCAGCGGTGGTCGACGCGACAGGACCAGCAGACCTAAACCTTGTACGGCCAGCCCGATGGTCTCCAGTCGGTCGACCAGCGTCAGCCACATGATCCCGACCGGTGCCGTGGTTTCGGTTATCAGCGCCCGCGCTGGCTCGTAACGTGAACGCAAGAACGTGATGGCAGACTGGATCCGGGTGCGGACGTCGTGGACCAGCCGTTCGATATCGTCAGGTGTGAGTAAGGTTGTCTGTGCTTCATCTGATAATATCGCACAGGCCGCGCTGGCCAACTCCGCCACGGCTGAAATGGAATACGCCGCTTTAACGTCCTGCACGTCAGACAGCGACGAACCCGATGGCAGCGGGACGCTCGGGGTCACGTCGCCATTAATAAAGGACTCCGGCAAGTCGACCAGGCTGTCCATGTCGCTGACAATCTCATTCCAACTGGAGATCACGGTCGATGGCGTTGCCACGTCAGGGGCGCGGGGAGCTATCCCGAGTGTCGTCACGGGAGCGGACAGTGCCAGTGAGGGCACTGCGCTGGCCACGTTCGCCGTGTGAACCTCCAGAACGTTGCCCAGCTCCTGAATAAACGTATCAGGGGCACTGGCCAGCCCGACCCACTGCTCGGCGCTAAAGCGCACGTCGCTTTTAAAGGTCAACAGCGTGTTAATGAGTGCGGACTCAATGGTTTTACCCCGTTTAATGAGACTGTTAACGGTATTTAATGGCGCAGTGATCGCGGCGAAAAAGTCGCCCAACTCGTCGGTGAGCTGGTCTAGTTCGTCGAATAATGCACTGCCGAACATCTCCGGTAATGCCGTGCTGAACAGCCTGAACCCGGTTCTGTTCTCCAGGAAGTTCAGCTCCACCGTGCAGCTGTCAGGAGCCTCTGCATCGTGCTGGATGTCGTAACGGGTGACGATGACTGACGGGACAGAGCCATAGACCGGGTGGATCAGTTCGCCGTCGCCAGGCTCGTCCAGGACCGCCATCAAGCGCTGTAACCGGTATTCGTAAGTATTACCCCACAGAAACGCCGTCAAGCGGAACGTCCTTGGCTTGCGCCCCAGGTCCTTCACGTCTGCACCGTCGACGTGTGGGTATTCATACTGCGCGTGGTCGCGGCTGATTTGTTCGTTTGTGGCCGTGACGTCAAACGTCACGCCCCTGAATGATGCGATTTGCAGATTGTCAGCCCAGCCCATTATTGGGATCCTCCTGTGCCTCTGTTACCGTCCTGCACGTTGTAGGCGTTGACCGCCTCCGCCAGAACGTGGCCATCAACGACCAACTGTGTCGTGACATTAACCGGGGTCGTGGGCGGTGATCCGGCTTGTGCCTGCTGAGGGGGCGTGTTGTTCCTCACCCCGGGTGTCGTACCTTGACCGCTCCCTCCTTGCGTGACGGCAGTGACCTGGTCTGGCGAAACGGACGCATTCCCGGCGCTGCTCTGCTGGTCGGCCAGATAACGCTGGATCCATTGCTCGTTTTCCGTTGAGTAACCTTCTCCGAACTGATACCAGGGCTGGTATTTTTTCCGGGCGGCGTCGATGGTGGACTGCGGGTAGTTGGCGCGGATCTGTTTCCAGCGTTCCTCGCTGCCGTTTAATGCGGTATCTTCCTCATCCGTGGTAAACGTGGCAATAGAGGTCACGGCCATGGCGGGACCGGCTATTTTTGACGCTGCCCCGAGCGCACCCGAAACGCCTATGCCCAGTGTTTCCGCGACGCCAGCGGTGTCTTTCAGACTGTCGACGGTGTCTGATAACCCGCCATCACCTTTCCCCCCTCCGCTAATAAACTTGAGTCCTGCAAAGGCCACTGCCGCAGCGGTCATCGACTGGATAGCGGTCGCCGCCCCGGCGGCGGCAGTCGCCAACCCCGGGAATTCTTGCGCCAGGTCTGTCAATTTTCCCGACGCTGCCCCCGCCGCATCGGCCAGACTTTTTACGCTGTCCATCTGCGCAAAATCGGCCGTGTTCTTTGCCTGCTCAACCTTGTAATCGTTGGTGCTTGTAATAAAAGCAAAATCTTCATCCCCGGCCCGTTTGCCGACAGGCAAGGTGCGCTGCTGGTTAATCTCAGCCTCGACCTGTTTTCGGTATTCCGGATTGTTACGGTAAGCCAGCAAGGCCATCAGCGCCTGGCGATCTGCCATGATTTTACCAACGCCGCTCCCTTCCAGAAGACTGGCCATCGACTCCATCACGGCTCTGCGTTCGCCATCGTCTTTCGTGCTGGCCATCTTCGCTTGGAGTTGCTGATAGCGTTTATCGCTGCCCACAACCTTATCCACTACCCGGGAGAATGCTTCGATAGGGTCAATCCCTTTTTCACGGGCGTTCGCCAGTGTGCCAGGCAAGTCGATGCCGTGGCCGTTGATCTTGATACGGGCAGCGGAGTCTGCCGCCTCACGGCTGGTGAGTTTGGCCAGCAGGTTGACGACATTATTCCCGGCTTCGTCGCTGCTGCCTGCCGTGACCCCGGCGACTTCGTTCAGGGTCAACAGCTTGGCGAAGTCGTCCATGCCCTTCATCCCCGCAGCCCCCGCAGTGGCCATCTGTGGTGCCAGCCAGCGAGCCATGTCTTTGAGTTCAAAGTTACCGGCTTTACCTGCGGCGATGGACATATTCAACATGGTGGAAATGTCTTCATCCTTCAGGCCGAAAGACTGCTTTCCCTTGATGGCCAGCGTGGCAAGGTCGAGCGCAGACGCACCGGAGGCGGTGGCGCTTTTCATAATTTCCGGCAGTAGCGTGTTCGCAGAGTCATAAGACACCACGCCGCTGGCCAGCATCTGGTTCATCGCTTCCGAGGCGTCTTCTTTGGTGCCACCACCGTAACCGACAGCCTGGCGAATGCTGGTTTTCAGCTTGTCACGTCCCGCCAACCGCCCGGCCTGGCCGCCGTCGCTGAATGCAGTATTCGCCATCATGGAGAGCTGGCGTTCATAAACCATTTGACGGTTTACGGGGGCGGCTGTCATGGCGACACCAGCGGCCAGCCCTCCCGCAATGCTCATGGTATTACCGCCAATGCGTTTGGCTTCAGCCACCCGGCTGAATCCGCGCATTTCCTGGCGCAGTTCCCGGATGCGGCCTTTCATCGACCTGAAGGCTTTATCCTGCTCCTGGGCGGATACAACGCCGCTACGCGTCAGTCGGTTGTAACTGGCGATGGTCTGGGCTATTTCTCGCTGGATGGTACGCTCGGCACGAACGCCAAGATTTTCACGGGCTGCCGCAGCGCGTCGGGACTCATCCGCCGCTGTTCTGGCCCCTCGAGCACCTTGCTCGCTGCTTTTCTTCGCCGCGTCGCCAGCGCTTCCAACCGCCTTTTCCGCATCGCTAGCGGCTTTGGTGGTGAGTTTCAGGCCCTTGGCCAGTACCGCAGAGGCGTCATCCTTTGCCGTCAGGGTCATGCCAACTTTGAAGTTACCGGCCATTGCGCGTTTTCCCTTTTTTACGTTTCGTTCTGCGGGACTTAAAGGACTTGTGAGTGACGGCAGGATCCTTTTTACCGGGCTTGTTGCCGTTCAGTTTGCTGAGGGCCGCCAGTCTGCCGTCCAGTTCCGGACGGCTCATCTGCATTATGTGTTCTTCGGTGATGCCGTATCGCCCGAGGGCAAGGGCGGCGAGTCTGATCCCGGCGAGCCGGGATTCCCGCCGTTCCGCTTTACCTTCAGTCGCTTAATCGCTGCACTCAGTACGTCATAGTCGTCTTCGGTCAGATTGTCGTTTAACAGCTCCGCCGTCAGCGCCTCAGCAGGAATATCGCCGAGGCGAATAAGCGCCAACGCAAAAACCGCCGTTCTGTAGAACGAATCAGCCGCGTAGCCTTCAATGGTGCCGTATTTTTCCTCCGTGTCTTCGAGGGCCTGGCCGGTCATCTTCATCACCGGCAAGCGGATCTCAAATTCACAATGGACGGTGTCACCGAACGGGATCCCATCCAGCAGGGTCCCGGTCTCTGTCTTGACCTGTGTCATGCGTCAACCTTCCTCAAAGCAGCCAGTTTGATATCGACTTTAGCTTCATTGTCGACCGTATATTTCTCACCCACCTCCACGGTGAAGCAATCCAGGTATGACGTCCGTTTACCGCTGTTATTCAGGGGGTAAATGGAGATCTTCACGCCTTCCAGACCCTCCCAGTCCGGCTCGTCGGTATCAGGAATAACCGCCGATACAGACAGTTCATAGGTCGCGATACCCCGGGAAAAGCCTTTTGCCTTACCGGTTTTGTTCATCGTTTTAACGAGCTTGCGGCCCGTTGCGATTTGTACATCCAGGTCGGTGATTTCGATTTCCTGGCTGTCAATCTCCAGCACAATCGAACCGACGTATTCTTCAAGCGCCATGCGGTAACCCTCCTTACAAAATCATATCGATACGGCCTGCGAAAACATGCAGGCCATTGACGACGTCAACCGGGATGACCGAATCACAGCGGTTTGGATCAAACTCACTTGGCTTGACGATAAGCTTGTCCTTGTTGGCGGCCACGTTCTCCAGAATTTCCGCGTCATCCAGCTTGGTCAGCACGTCGTAAAGCTCGCTTTTAACTTTTGGCGGTGTGCGTATATTGAGTTTTTCACGCGGAAAGCGCAGGCTCATACGTTCACGGCAGGCTTTCCGGGTGTAATCCAACGTACGGATAGAGGTAATATCCAGCAGGGCCGGATCCTCGACGCCTTGCTGATTGACGATGTACGAACTGACCGCACGGACAATCTGCACCGTATTACCCGGGCCGACCTCAATCGGGGTAAGACCGTTATACAAGGCGCTTTCCTGTTCATTGCGGCCTTCTCGCTGCGTCATGGAAACAATATCCATCCCTTTCAGCGGGAGGGTATTGAGTGGGCGGGCGGGGTCTTCTTCGCTGGCCATCACTGCGCCATACGTTGCCGCAAGGATGGCGGGCAACTTTTGCGACCCGCGATACCAGGGAATGGACACTCGCCCGTTGTTCACCTGGGCGGCGAGCGTCGTCCCCGTACCGAGACTGCCGACCCAGCCCGCACAACCGACCGCGCCACGTTGCTCCATTGCGCTACCGGTGCTGGTCAGGTGTTCACTCAGCGCCGCCAGTGCGTCATCGGTGCTGAACGGGCAGATCAGGATGTTATGGCCCGCCGCAAAGACGGCATCCAGCGCGGGCTGAATATCGGGGTCCATTTCACCGCCCGCCATGGGAGTGAGGGTGAGCGTCAGGCCGCTGGCGGTGGTGCTGGCCTGTAGCGTGATACCGTTACCCCATTCGCCAAAAGTGCGGGCGGAGAGCGTAAGCTGGCTGTCCTGTGAGTCATACGCACCGGAGACCAGGAGCGTCGGATCCTGCGCCATCGCTGCCACCAGGGCTGGAATGATAGTGTCGGGCTTGTCGCCGCTGCCCACGTTCACCGCAACCTGTTTCCCGGCAATCCACACCGTGATCGTCCCGCTCTTTGTGGCGGTGCCTGCAATCTTCAAGCCACCGCTCGCGGCCACCCCGGCGTTTCCATTTTCAATACCGATAACATCCAGTTGAAGGTAGCGGTTGGCGGTAATGGCCGCGCTGGCCATGTTGGCTGCCAGCGAACCCGCGCCGAAATAAGTCGCGGCCTCGTCGTCAGAGAACACAGAGACTGGGGTCAGCGGCTCGGCAGTGCCGGAGGGTAACATCGGCCCGATCACCAGAACCCGCTGAGGGTTCCCCGGAAGCGTGTTAACCGCCAGACGGGTGTTAAACTCAATGTATACTCCCGGTTTGCGGATGCTGTTCGGGATGGTGTCAAACTGGATCTCACTCATTTTCTGACGCCTTCTTGGTTGTTTTATCCTGCGCGGTGTCGGCTTTGCTGGCCGGAGCCTGTCTGCCGGACGTCGCTGGCGGTGTAACCTCATTAACCCGCAGCAAATCGCCCTCTTTGAGGGCGCGGCGGTAATAGGCCGAGCTTTCAACCTCGACCGGCTCCCCGGTGATGTAGTTTTTTACGTCGCGCTCCTTCGGGAATTTATCCACCCCCGGGGCTGCTTTAACCTTGATTGTTGCCATTGTTCTCTTTCCTCAGTTCGAGCAGGTCTTCGGGGTCATCTGCCGCTACCGTTCCTGATGAGTGATAGCGCATCCCGATATGCAGTAAATCAGGGTCTGGGTCAGACAGTTGACTCCTGTAGGTATTAAACGCGGCATCCGGTGCGTCCGCGTCTGTCGATCGCTCAGGCCATTGGCCATTCTCCAGCGCCAGTTCAATCCACGTCGTATCAAATTCACAGGCAAAGACCGATGCCGCCTTGTCTTCCGTTTTCGAGTTAAACAAGGTGCGGACCCGACCAGGCTCGAAATAGTCGATTTTCATCCCCAAATCCTGCCCGGTGATGAGTCGGCGAACCGACTCCACCAGGAGGTTGGTCCCCACCTCATTGAGATTGACGCCGCCGTGCCGGGTACTCTGTTCGTCACGGGTGTTGTAGTCGCCGACCACGACCACAAAACGGCCCGTCACTCTCCGCTTCTGGCGAGATGTGCTGCAACGCTCGGTCTTT
The DNA here is from genome assembly GCF_019968705.1 of Serratia sp. JSRIV004. Taxonomy (NCBI): domain Bacteria; kingdom Pseudomonadati; phylum Pseudomonadota; class Gammaproteobacteria; order Enterobacterales; family Yersiniaceae; genus Serratia; species Serratia sp. JSRIV004. Next base: position 3,610,304 of record NZ_CP074140.1, read on the forward strand.
TGGATCCCGCCGAACGTGACCCAGACACCGGGGAGGCGACGGAGGATTTTCCCCATGTCGTCGTCCAGTTCGCCTGCGTAGGTCGTAACATCGAGGATCATCTGCCCAAGACCACGACGCAGACGGTCGACCAGGGCCAGTTCAATATCGGTGATCAAAACGCCCCCCCGTCAGTAGACTCACGACCGAACTGGCGAACACCCGAATAAATCCGCATCTGAGACGATGACGGGATCACGCCACCGGACGTGTCGCGCCCGAGGTTTATCTTGCCGCTGGCCACTTTCTCCAGAAACTTGATCGAGTCGTCATAACGCAGGCGCATTTCCTCGGACAAAATCCGGTGATCCGTGGCCAGTTGGTAGCGGGTAATGTCGCAGCAGTAGCCGATCAGGATCCCCGGGCTGTCCGGCCACGGTGTTTTGTAACGCCCCACCAGGTAGCCATCGATGACGTTACTGGCACGCTCCAGCGCAAAGGTCAGCTTGTCGTTGTCGACCGTGCCGGTGCGCTTTTCGTCGGTCAGTGAAACGGTCTCCCGTTCGCTGAAGGTTTTAACGAACTGCTCTGGTGTGGCGTAGGGCATGGTTATTTCCCTTTCTTCTCAGTGGCGGCCGCCAACTGCGTCGCCAGGTCAGCAGATGTCTGACGTTCGGTGTCCAGTGCAGCAGTCAGGTCAGTCACGCACTGACGGGCCGTTTCCAGGTCTTTGGTCAGCGTGGCGATCTCATCCTTGGCGGTGGACTCCTGCGTCACCAGGATTTGAATATCCCCCTCAAGCTGGAGAACCTTTTGCTTTAGCACATCGAGCTGGCCGCCTCCGCTGTTTGCCGTATCGTCCTGGTTACGGATGGCCACGACCAGCATCGGCTCGGCCTGAAGCTCCGCAATCTGTTTAGGCGTGAACGTATCCAGCGGCCAGGTCTGAGTGGTGTCGCTGTGGGCCATACCGCAACGGCGAAAACCGTCGCGTTTGGCGGTGATGTCGATAACCTTTTCCATGTCTTATGCCTCCGTTCCGATAGAACCGTAGCCCAGTTGCCACAGACCAAAACCTGCCGCGCCGCGAGCTTCTGCGCCGAATTTGAATTTTTTGCGGTTGAAAACATCGTCCGCATTGAGATCGGTTTGTTCAACCGGGTGCGGGGCTTCACGTTCCTGATAGAAGAACGGCGTGATCGCTTTGCTGGTGTCCAGCAGGAACCAGGCGGTGTCACTGGTTAAACGCGGCTCGGCGACAACCTCGGCGGTCCCCTTGTATATGTTGACCTTGCCATCCTCCAGGCGGTCAGCCGTCATCAGAGTGCGAGCGGTGTCTTCCAGGGCTACCGGGACCAGGAGAATATTCGGGTTCACATTCAGCGGTCGATTGTCATCGTCCTTGACCTTGCGCATTTGGGTACGCGCCACCCCGAACGACGCTTGAGCCGCTGCAAGAGAGGCGCAGGACAGCGCTTTTGTCCCTTTGTTGGAGAAGACGCCATCGCCCATCGGGTGGTCGGTGTCAAAATAATACTGGCCGTCGTAACACGGGGTGCTGAACGACGTATTAATTAGCCCAAAGACCAGATCGTCAGGCAGCTGTGCCGCCGATTCTCCCGCGGATTTGGCCTGGATGGCATAAATCCCGGTCTGGTCGTCCTGAAGGTCGTTGCGGTCGACCTCGATGGTGGCTTCCCAGTCATCGTTAATGACGGTGTATTTAAAGGCCGCCAGTGATTTGATGACCTTGTCACCAATCCACTTACGCATACCTGGGAAGCTGGACAGCCAGCTGTAATCATTGGCGCGCCCCGTTGACTGGATTTTCATCGCCACCTTTTGCCACTGCGTCGGGGCGGTTTTTAATGCCCCGTTAAACGTGGTTTTAAGGTTGACGAAAAACAGCTGAATATTCGCCTTGTTAACAATCATTTTTTTATGACTCCTTAAGAGATGTAAACCCAGACGCCGTCTGGAGACACTTCGATCACAGTACCGGCAGTGCGTTTCGAGGTGGCATCAACGGCGACGGTCACGCTGTCTTGCACCTGGCAACGTCTGCCGACCAACGCCTGCGTCACCGGTTTGGATGCGCTGTTAGCCAGGCAAAAAGCCCCACCGCGCCGGATTAGCACGATCACGTCGCCGTCTGCGCCGCCCGTGTTATCCACGAACTCGTCGGAAACACCGCTGACCGCCAGATTATCGGTGTCGCTGCCCCTGTCGGCGGGCACGGCGAAACCTTCCTCATTGATGGCGACCATATGGCCCCCGTAAATTTTCACACCGCTGGCGACCTTTAAGGCGATGCGCAGCCCGTCTTTACGCCACGTATTACGATCCATAGTGTTAATCCTTCAGTAATTTGGCCATTTCTGCCGGGTCGTTGCCGAACTGGTTACACAGTGCGATTTGTTCGGCGGTTAACTGCGCCACGCTGATTTTGTCTTCCGGCTTCGGTGGAATAAAATCCTCGCTCTGCTGATGAGTCAGGGCGGCAATTTTCGGGGCGTTGCCCAGCCAGGACTTGAGCGCGGCCAGGTCCTTTTTGCCGTAGTCCTTCGCCCATTGCTCCTGAACCGACAACAGGCGGCCATCCGACAGTGCGGCCTGAACCAGCGTGTCGACTTCAGCGGTGCTGGAGGTTTGCGACATTGCCGCCAGGCGCGTCTGTAATTCGGTGACGACCTCAATCGGGGAGTGTTTCGAGGGGTCATACGCATTGGCTGACAGGCTGGCGATTTGTTCATCGCGTTGAGCCAGCAGCGCAAGCAGCCCGACAGAGGCGGCAGCTGTTCCCTGGCCCGTCGAAATCGCGTCGATCACTTTTTGAAGTTCGGCTTTGATTTCTTCCGGGGTTGCAGTGACGGGCAGGTTCAGCATCCAGCGAATGCTGGTGAGTAGCTCTGCTAAATATTCTTCGTCCACGGTTGTGGTCTCCGATTCGGTTGATAAGGACGCCAGACGACTGGCAGCGGCAAGCATCACCTCGTCCATGTCGTCTAACGCGGGGGTGTTGGTGAGCGCGGCGTGAAGCAGTTGGCGAACCTCGCCACGTTTGTTGTAGCTAAAGACGGGGGAAATAAAGCGGTATTCTTTTGCCGCAATCATCGCCGCCGCGTTGGCCGTCCATTCGACGCCTATCGCATACAGACCATCGCCTTCACGCCATTCCACCTTGCTGAACCAGCCCGCAGCCGGGGCGGGCTTGCCGTTCTTGGCGCTGTGCAGCGTTTGGTGTTCGTAGTCAATGACGAAAGGGTTTTTTGCCGCGTCGACCTGCGCCACCAGAGCGGCAGCCAACTCGGCGTTAATGATCCATTTGCCGCCGTCGACATCGAAGGGACGACCATCGACGCCAGCAAACTCCCCGGCGGGGAACAGCTGGATCTCGTTGGCGGTGCTGTTGATTTCGAGGGCTAAAGCCGCGATACGTGTTTTCATGACACGCATGATGACGCGCCTGGAATATCGGTAGCGGCTGAGAGGGTTCAGCGCTTAGGTGTGTTTAATGCAGGGGGGACTGGAGGCCAAACCGCTTTTAAACCCTTTTTAAAAACGCGCCTGCGCGGTTTTAACCGGGTCAGAGCCATCGGACTGCATTCAAGGGGACAAAAACGCGTAGCGGGGATTACAGCGCGTTTGTATGCACTTAGTCAATCACTCGGGCAAAATAGCGATTGGCGGTGTCTTCCAGATCAGTAATATCGCTGTCAACAATTTGCAGGAATGGACGCGCTGGCATCTTCACGGTATAGGCACCGACCGTGGCACTTTGCACAAAATTACTGTTACGCTTTTTGACGAACTGGCGGCTGACGCTGCCGTTCTTGTACTGCTTGAAATAGAGATTTTGGCTTTTGGCCGAGTGCTTAATCTCGCCGCCCTCGTTGTGGATCCTCGCGTAGCGAACATTTGTCCCGACCGTGGCGTCGTCATTCGTTACGGCGGCGCGGATACTGGCCGCCAGTCGCCCGGACTTCTGGAGGATTTGTCCGGAACCGCGTTGCCTGGCATAGGCAGGACTCCAGCCCATCCACTTGGGGCGGCCCTCGTGTTGGAAATTGGTTTCCACCACATCGAGCAGGGTGCCCGCCAGCGCCGTCATCAGGTCATGCCGCTGGGTCGTTGAGCGGATGAGTTTTCCCAGCGTGGTGTTATAGGCGGTCAGGTCTATTTTAATGTCCATCATGTCCCCGGGGTGTCCTGCATTGACCAGGCGATCAGCTCGTCACCATCGACAGTGGCCACCGACCAGCGGTCGCCTGATTTCATCGCATAGCGCCAGGCTTTACCGTCCTGCGTGAGTTGCTGCGCGTTCTCGATGGTCTGTTGCATCAGGACGTAATCTGACAGCCTGGGCGGTGCGCCAGTGCTGGCTAACTGCTGCATGACAGTTGCACCGATGTTGACCGCCTGAAACTCGGCGGCGGTCTGCCTGACCTGGGACGGGGAGAGCACGGCGACCGGGTAGTGCTGCTGTTTGTCCAACTGCGTGACGTTCTTCAGGCCCTGTGCAAAATCGGGACCGGTCAGGGAGCCGGTAACGTACTGACGCGCCGACAGGTAATCATACTTTTCCAGTTGCGGCTGATAGGCCACCTTGCCCGGATTGAACCCGAACCCCGGGTCGGCGGTGTAGACGCTGCCATCCGGCATCGTGAGACCCATCGTCTTGATGGTCTTCCCGGGCTGGCAGTATTCTTGCTCAACCTCCACCAGGCGACCTTCGCTGCGCTGAACGTTGAGACCATACTTGTCGACGTCAGACTGCGAGCGGGCGCGTATACGGCAGCGGCAACCGTACCCGTCGGGGGTGTAGAGGAATTCCCAGACCGGGTCGTCTGCGGGGGCGGTGAAACCGTTCAGCGCGGCATGTTTGGGCCGGGTGTGGATGTCCATCACGGCGACGCGCTCAAAATAGGGACGGTCGGCCACGTTGGCCATCTGCTGAACGTAACGGCCTGCGTTATAGCTGGACTGTATGTTGGTGTTGAACAGGGTCTGTAGTCGGCGCGGCGTTAACTGCTTACCCTGGAGTTCCCCGGTATCAGGATCGGCGACCAGTCCTTTCCCCATCCAGCCCTTCGCCTCCAGTACCGGCTGCAGGGTCTTCACAAACTCCTGATAGGTGTCGCCGTTTTTCAGTGCCGAGTGCAACCCGCCCCGGATATCCTGCAACACATCGAGTTTCAGAACGCCCGCGACCGTGAACGCCCGGGCATGGGCCACCGTCTGCACGTCGTGCCAGTTGAAACCGATGGCGTAGCCCTTGCTTTCGAAATAACGGATCGCCTCTTCTGGGGCCAGCGTGTAGGCGTACCCCAGATCAACATCGTCAGCTGTCGGCATTCAGTCGCCCCCAGATATCCGAAACAAAAAGGGCCTGCTCCAGCAACTGCCGCAGTGCTGCATCCGGGAGGGTCGGCCACGCGTGCGCCAGGATGTTCATTGCCTCATCCGCGCTGTGGCCCTGCTGGAGTGCGGCAACCAGTGGGGTCAGTAACGCCTGCATCCCCTGATTAATCGCCTCTGCTGGGAGGTCGGCGCGGTCGATGGCGCGTTGTGCCGGGTCGTCGTCTTCCTTCGCCTGGCTCAACGCGGCCAGGCGCAGGTCCTCACGAATACGGCTGAGGCTGGCGGTGTTATCGCTGACCGCAGGCAGCGCCAGCACCGGCTCGCCATCCTTCGGTGTCGGGATGCCGATTTTTTTGCGGACCCACGACTGCGGGATATCCGGCAGACGGACATCGTTCACCAGCGTGGCCAGGGCCGTGGCCCAGTCTTTAAACGCGATTTCTTCCTGGGTATCGAAGACAAAACGCGGGAGGCGTCGCGTTCTGATATGGCCGTAGCCGTTGAGGGCGGCCATCATCTGGGTGAGGCTTAGAAACATCCCCTCCAACTGACGGGCGTCGGCGGTCAGGATATCGTGGCGGACCTCGTTGTGGACGTTCCCCAGCGCGTTGGTCGAGGTTTTACCGTCGGCCTGGCTAGTCAGCGTACTGCCTAAAATCGCTTTGGAGACGGTACGTTCCGACCAGTCGATCATCGCCATAAAGGGCGTTTCACGCCCGCTCGCCGCACTTTCAAACTTGATTTCATTCCCCTGCGGAATGGCGGCCACGGCCTCATGACCGAGATGGACCAACGCCTGAAGGATTTGGTCGCGGTCTTCGTCGCTGGTCCCCTGAGCGTAGTAGGCAATACGTGCAGGAAGGCCGTAAATCTCCAGGAACTCGGCGAGGTCGCGCAGCGCAAAGTTCTTGAACAGATACGGCCAGACCAACACGCGGAACAGTCCCGACGAGCCGATGAAACCAGACCGGGCATTGTTGCGGTGAACCAGCCAGCCAAACGGCCACAGCGCCGATCCACTTTTCCCCTCCTGATAACTGCCATCGTCGAGACGAATTTCGTCGCCCTGGTCCGGCAAGGTGTTAAACCAGTGGTGAGGGCGCTTGGTCAGCGACTCCGGCAACCAGATGTTATCGACCCGTTCCCACGCCATCTCCTGACAGCTGAAGCCATAGCCGACGGCACTCATGCCGTTGAGGATGACGTCTTCCATATTGGGGATCCCGCCCATCCAATCGGCCACGGCGGCGGTGAGTTTCAACTCCTCAGCGCTGGCATTCAGGGGCGGCTCGATGGACCAGTCCAGCGTTAACAGCGCATTGCGCCGCTTCTCCATCTCGGCGAACAGGTGGCCGTCACGTTCTTCCATATCGCCGAACAGGCACGCCTGAGCGGACAGGTTGCCCTGCTCGGCGGCTTCCAGAATGCGCGGCAGGCGGCGAATATTCAACCCGCGTGACGGGTGATCGGGATAAATGCGCAGGCGCTCCGCCACCTTCACCGTCTGCGCCGTCTTCAGGGCCTCGCGCTGTAACGGTTGCCCGTACCTGTCAACAATGGCCATTACCAGCCCCCTCCTGAACCAAAACGACCATCACGATCACGCGAAGCACCGCGTGGCGTGTGGACCTGAAATTTCGCACTGCGTGAGACCGCAAGCCGCCAGAGCATATCGAGACAGTCCGGGCCGTCGTCGTGGTCTGCCTTCGGGTAGTGTCTGAGCTGGTCAATCAGGGTCTGGTGTGCCGGACTGACACGGATCAGGCCGTTGACCATGTGCGGCTGTAACGACTCGATACGCAGGGCCTTATCTTCCAGCGGAATGACCGGCAGCGCCGGAACCGGGACGCCTAATTTGGCGGAACGTTCAACTAACACGGTGCGTAAAAACTCCTGAAACTGGACCGCCTCAATGGACCAGCAAAGGCAGTGCCATTCGCGCTGGTACTTGATGGTGTCTTCAATAATTTTATCGGGTAAACGGCGACGGATATCGGCCTCCACAACGTCCAGGATCCCGGTGTAGCGATTAAAGCCCCCGACCAGAATGGCGGACGGGTCACGCTTCTTGTTCTTCTTGCCGAGGCTCGGGTCAACCGCGCCATAAAATACCCATTCGTTGAGCCGGTTCACCCAGAAATTGATACAGCCCACGAACAGCGCATCCTCGCCGCTGACCGGGTCGTTCTGGTATTCACTGTCGAAGGTGTCATGACCGTCACGAACGCGGATTTTCATCAGTGCCAGCAGCGGACGCGCCGCCCATGAAACGATCGCGTCCTTCAGCATGGCGGCCTCATTCTCGATGTAATAGCGTTCTGCTTCCTGTACCTGCTTGTTGCGGATCAGTTCTTCCCACTCGTCCCACAACTTCATGTTGGCGGGCCACTGGATCACAGCCTTAAATCGGGCAGTTTTCCACATCGGGTTATCCAGCGTTCGGGAGAGAACGGAATCGTAGTGGAGAATAGTACCGATGTAGACGATATCGGTTTTCCCGCCCGCTTCCCCGAGCGGCATGACGGTCTTCGTTAACCAGTCGTGAAGCTTGTCCCGCTGCTCATGGTTGCGGACCATCTCGTCGTTCTCGATATCGTCCAGGATAACCAGGTCAGGACGGTACGGGCCATGACGCAGACCACGCAGCTTTTTACCGCTACCCGCGACCGTGACTTTGATATTGTTGGCGGTGACAATGGTCCCCATCCGCCAGACGCGTCCCTGGCCACACGCCGCCGGGAAGTCGTTTTTTAAACGTGGGTTAAACTCCAGTTCCGCCTTGATGGCTTCCAGCATCGGATACGCCTGGTCTATCGAGTCCATAATGATGACCGGGTAATGCTTGATAGCCCGAATAAGGGTCCACAAAACGAACAACTGGCTGACCAGCGTCGATTTTGCTTCGCCACGCGGGGCCGCGATGGCGTCGTTCTCACCGTCAGGGCTGGCGATAATCTGCGGCAGTCGCTTGAATAAATACTTGTGCAGTTCACTTTTTGCCGGGTTACGGACGTAGTGCGGGAAATACGTCTCCACAAAATAATCATACCCAGTGACCGGATCGGCCACGGCAGCGCATCGCGCTTTAGTCGCCTGCGGATCGACAGCAAAACCCAGACACTCGGCTTCGATGGTTTGGCGTATGCTGGCGATGTACTCAGCCAGTTCCTGCTGGAACTCCTTGAGCGTCTTTTTTCTCTTGGCCATAAAATTCCTGATTATGCTTAACGTGTAACCCTTTTTTATGTAAGCTTTTTCCTTTCACTTCAAAGGAAATTCAAATGGGTGCCAGACAAATCGAATTACTCGAACGTTTTATTCAGGGGGTGACAGGAAAGCCGCTGTCATCATTTAAGCCTCTTGAGGGAACAGGCTTTGAAGCAAATGCGCTTATCTGGCCGCTGGGTTCTCGTTTTAAAGGCAAAACTACGGACATATCGAATACGATCTATCAGTTTGAATATGAACCGCTGGCAGATCAGGCTATTGAAGATTATGTTTTTAATGATGATCAATGGACTGATTTACCTCTGCCCGTTTTGGCCGTGCTTTATGAGCGATTCACTCAACTAAGTATGCTGTTGAGTGCGCATGAAAAACACGGCACGATGACCGTACTGCCCCCAGAGTTAGGCGAAATTAACAAGGCCAAATTTCTAGCACTGTTCTGGCTTCATGGAATGACGCTCCCTTTTCCAGTAAACGGCCAAGCTCTTTTCGAACGCGGGAAATTGTTTGTGGATCCATCGAGCGGGCCACACTAAAAGCCTTTTCTCGGGCCTGTTCCAACCAGACTGAATTAAGTTTATTCATGATGTAACCCTCTTGCTTTTCATGATCTCCAAGCGTTCACCGACGTTGGTTCTGACAGTAACCGATCACACTTGCGGCGCTTCTTGGGCCGCATAGCTAACGAAACTCATCCTCCAGCACGCTGGCGAACTGTTCCAGGACTTCGACGAACGGCACGTAAAGTGCCGGATTTTTCTTGCTGATAAAGTCGCCCATCTTCTGAACCACCTCCAGCGCCGTAGCCAACCGGTCGGTCTCTGGCAGGATTTTCTTACTGGAAGCCACTGCCTTGCTCAGGCTGTCTGACAGACTGGCCAACAACTCGACGGACTCTTTGGGCGGAATATCGGGGTTTTGGTTTACGAGTTCCAGCGTGGCCTGGCACTTAATCACCAGACTGATCAACACCGTGCGAGCCATGCTCTCCAAACCATCTCCCGCCAACGTGTGCGCCACGCGCAGCTTGTCCCAGTCGTCGCCTTTTTTGGCGGCTGCCGCTTTCCAGCGGCGCACCGTGTCAAACGGGACACTGCACTTGAGGGAGACCATCTCCAGTGATAGCTGGTCAAAGATGTATCCTTTGCGGACTTTGTCCCGTGTGTCCTGTGGCCAGGCCATTAGCGCTCCTTCTGAGCTTCCTCAATCTTGCGTTGGACGTCGCTGGCGTATTCCCCAACAATGACCTCTTTCCCGGTGTCTAATACGAGGGTGGTCCCGGACCTGCCGTTATAGTCGACCCCATAAAAATGGGTGATGCGCTCAACCATGACGCGAACCGGCTCTGCGCTATATCCGTATGACTGAAAACTCATTACTGCCATGCTATTCATACTCTGAGGTTAATAATTTGCACTCAGGCGGAGGGGGTAACGTTTTGCCTGTTTCCCCGCTGGCCCTGAGTTGCTCAATCTGCCGGATCAATGCTTTGTCACAGTTACCCTGGCGTAGGGTCTCCAGCAGCCCGATGTTCCACGTCACCGACTCCCCGTAGGTCAGCCGCCCGGGATTATTTCCCGGAAGCGGAGCCAGCCGGGAGGCGGTCAGGTTCGCGGGCAGCATCTGATAGGGCTGCGGCGCGGGTCTGCTCGGCGTACCGCCACAACCGCTGACCACTAGCATCAGGAACAGACTGGCCCGCGCAGGGTTCCCGGATGATTTGTTGACGGATTTCAATCTGCGTTTTCTCCTGCTTTGCCGTTCCCTGCTGGCTGTATGTCAAACCCTGCTGACCGACAACCTGTTCGCCGTTATGCTGCTTACGGCTGGCAGCCAATGTGTCGGAGAGGGTTTTATTCTCATCCCTGAGCGTCTTCACCGTTGCTTGCGTAGTGAAGTAGCTGTCCACAGCGAAATACCCCACCGTGATCGCCGCCAGTACTAACAGGTCTTTTGTGATTAGCGGCATGGTTTCAGGAACAAATCCCGCTCAGCGGCGCGGCGACGGGTTAAGCCCTTCATGACCTTGCCTGCGGAATTGTTCCACTTCACAAACTCATTCGCAGCCCCCTCATAGTCACCGGCATTGAGCTTGCGTAACAGCGTGCTGTCCCCCAGCCCCTCGGGCACGTCGTCCTCGTCGATATCGCTCCCGACGTTAAAGGCGAAGCTGACCAGCGCGTCGAACTGGTTCTGATTGATCTCGACCTTCACGAGCGTCCTTACATCACGCTCAAATCGAGCCACGTCATCGTTTAACGCCTGTTTAGCCTGCGCCTGAGTCCAGGTTAAGCCGGGTTTAACCTCAGGCCCAGTATGCCCCCAGCCAATCGTCCAGGGCGCTCCCCCTGTCCCCGGGTCGGGATAAGCCGTCAGCGACAGGCCTTCAAATGCTTTAATCAAGGCCAGGCCGTTATTGCTTATTTTCATTTTTCCCGTCCTGAGTGGTCCCATTGATCCGTCGGTTTGCGAGGGTGTTGGCGATATCGCGCAGCTTGTCCGCGCCAATGAAGCCAATGATCCCGCCGACCAGCGCAGCGGCGCTTGATGGCAAGCCAACATGTTCCAGTAGTCCACTGAGGCTGGTCGCAACAATCCCGCACACGATGGCGCTGGTAATGGTGTATTTTTTGGGTTGTCCATCTTTTATGTTCATCATCGACGACACGCCAATAGCCGCCAGACCTGCATAGAGGGCGGGGGCGTTGTCAGCTATCCATTTCAATGAGTCTTCCCAGAATCCCTGATCGCTCATACTTTTCTCGCTTGATGGTTATCGGATGGCAATGCCACGTTAACAAGTAGGGGGATTGTGGAATAAAGTGAGGGGGAGAAACGCTGGAAAGGCTTCAGCGCCCCCTTTTACCGGGGCGCTGATTAATCAGAATGTTGACAGGGAAGGCAGGGTGATGATGGGTTTGTTACACAATGCAGCGGCCTGATTGGCTCTTTCGACAGCCGCCCGCATTTCGCGCTCGGCTGAGGTGACGTCGTCAAGAGAACGTTGTAACAGTGCGGTGTCTAAAACGGTCTCATGCTGTTCTGCCTGCTGGTTAAGCATGGTAGCCATGCTTCTTCATAAACGCAAAACGGCGGCTGGCAGCATCGCTGGCCTGCCGGGATTACGCGTTATATTCGCCCAGTGCGGCATAATTTGTCATGATAAATCTCCGGTGCAAGAGTGAGTCAGTGTCGTCAGAGGGGCGCATGTTCATCAGAACAGCCCGGGTTGCGTCTGTTTATCCTGGTTAAGTCGCTTACTGATTAGCTGCCAGCCGATGCGGTCACTGATCCCGAATTGCGGGCATAATACCGCCATCGCCTGGCGAATTGAAAGACCCGCCTCCTGGCGCTCCGCAACCGCCGCCACAAATCGGGTGTTGCGCAGTTGCCTCAGTGCCGCATCACAACGGGGGATATAAAACTGCGCGGCCCCCAGGTAGGCGATTAATTTCTTCAATTCCTCATCGCTGAGCACCTCACGTAACAGCGAATGAACGCCGCCGGAACGCTCCTGAGCCGCGCCACTTTTAGCCGATAATGTGACACCGCCAAAACGGTCAATCAGCCTAGCTGTCGCGGGATACCCCAGAATGAGCAACAACACTTTGGCCGACTCGGGCAGGAGGTCTTCTGTTCTCGCCAGTTCCTCATGGTTGACGGTGATTTTCATGTTTCCCCCTGCGTTTGGCATCGATAACCAGGGCTTGCATCAGCCTGGTGAGTTCGTCCGTTGTCAACCAGTCCACGCGCTCACGGTTAAACATGTGCTTCGCCATGCTGACCGCATAAGACCACGGACGGCCCGCATCAGCCAGTAGCGCCTCGACCTTGCTTAAAAGGCCTTTGTGACTACTGGCCACCGAGGGGCGACGGCCCTGCTTTTTGGACTGGCGGGGGAACCCTGCCGTGTGCATGTACTCTTTGACAGTCTGGAGTTCCTCCAGACTGCATCGGGTTGCGCTGGTCTTCCCGATCAAGCGCTCAAGCGTCTGGCGATAGGTGGTATCATCCCAGCCCAGGAACGCCTGACCGGCTTTGATAGCCCCAATCAATTTTTTAGCATTCGGTGTCATGTTGTTTTCCTTTTCGCTGGGAAATTTGCAAACACCAACCATCGGATGTTTCCAGGAGCAGAACCTCTCCAGCCTTCAATTCATACGTCGCCAAAATTTGATTGATCGCAGTTTCAACCTTTCCTTTAGGGCTTCTGCCAGTAAAGAGTTTGATGACATTCCAGGTGATCCACGCCCCTGTTTTACTTGCAATATAAAACCAGATAACCACAATCTGACCGGTAATGAACCAATCAGCGGCGGTAAAATTCCCGAGGCTATTCATCAGCCTTCCCCTTGTAAATTGGCGTGACCGGTCACGGCGCTGGTTAAATTCATCGAAAGACAGTCACGGGTAAACCAACAGGCCGCTTCACCTTTGAAGTCACCGTTACAGCCACCAGGCAGAACCTTGCCGCAGCGCTGGCAGCTCCCCAGCGCCTTCTCTTGCCGCTCAAGACGCTGATCGTCACAGAGGATCAGCAGGCTTATATACTCATTGCGGCTGTAGGCAGAGCGCCCCGGGTTTCGGCGTTGGCGGTTTCTCTCCAGCGCTTCGGTCTCTGGCTGAGTCAGTACCAACTCGTGCCTCAGCCCCCCGCTGGCGGCCAGTTTTGCGCGTTGTTCTGCCTTGCGGTCAGTTGCTGACTTGGCCATCTTCTCCTCCTTGATGTTCGGGACGGTTCATCAGGGCCATGTGCTTCAGCGCATCTTGTGCCTTCTGGAATCTAAGGGCGTAGTCGGTGGCGATGGCTTCCAACTCCTTGATACGCCGAGCGGCACGGCTTGATGATGGAAGGGCGCTATAGGCGGCATGAGCAACTTTCACCTGATGCAGGGCATCGGCCAGCGCATTATGCTTCTCACCGGCAAACGGGATCGCTTTTACATCAATTCCAGACAGGCGCACCAGGGTGCGCAGGTCTGCAACATCCCAAAACTTCCAGGGGTAGATGTCGTCGCCCTTGGCGTCAACCATTGGATCGACGCGGTCAAACCATCCTTCAAGAATACTGATGTCAAAGACCGAACCATTACCCCACGGGATACAGCGACCACCACCGGAGTTATGCAGGAAAGCCCGCAACTCAGACGCAACACTGACAGGGGAGCGCTTACCGTTAAACGCTTCGTCGCGAGCTTCTGCACTCTGTTTACCCCACCATTCCAGGGTGCTTATTTCTGGCAAACCATAGGCGAGAGCCGCGTCATAACCCATTCGCTCGTAGAAGGTTTCGCCCACATTACCGGTCTGTAGATCAAACGCTACGGCGGCGATGGAAAGCACTGGACACCCGCGCTTTTTACCCAAGGTCTCGATATCGATCATGATGTTGGTCATTTGGCTAATCTCCATTTGGTTTTGTAGCGCTCGATGGCGGCCTTCATTTCCTGTTTCACCGCCCCTTTGTGGATGGCATAACCCCGAATGTCGTAAAACCTGAACCGTGCCTTCCCTGGATACTCAGGGACTTCCACTGCGGTGGAGAGATTGCTCATGGTGTAAACGCAGGTCTTGCCGTTATCGCGATATTCGCAACCCTTAACGTTAAGCATGTTGACCTCCGATCAATTTGGTTTCGTTGGTCGCACCATTAACAGCATGATTCAGCTGCGCCTGACGCCCAGCAACAAAACCGGCGACGCTGGCCTCATTGCTGCGGCTGCACTCGCGAGCCTCTCTGTAGGCGCTTGTTTTCATCGTGCCAGAGTCCATCTGCCGCTGCTTATAAGCAGCCATTAACGTGGTCTCTGACTCTGTCGGGGCCAGTTCAGCCACAATCTGATAGACCCCGTTAGCCCAACCTTCGCAGAACAGATCTGCCCGGGCGATTTTGGTGGCAGGCTTGGTGTTCTTGTGGATCTTTGCGATAAAATTTTTACGGGCTGCTGTCATTTGCCTGGCTAAAACATCAAAGGCATAGGCGGCAATCTGGGGACGACTGTCAGGCCCGTAGAACGTCACGACCCGGTGGGGTGTTCCGTACTTACCATAGCGCCAGTCAAACATGGCCTGAACACCGAAAGCACGATTGATCACCTCTACCAGCCAGCCCAGATATTTAGGCGGTGTCTGCGCATTGCTGGGAGAACCTTTGGTGCTTGCTTCGCTGATATCGATAAACTCCGCTTCAGACTCACTGACGCCGTGCTGCTTCATCAGGTTTTGCGCCTGACGCAGCGCGGCGGCGGCTTCATTGGAATTAGTCGCTTTACGTGCCAAATTGAGAAGCTTTTTAATTTTTGCTAAATACTTTTCTTTATTCATAAATAACTCCCGAAATTAGTTGATCAATTTCAATTGGTTACATGTAATAATGGTTAAGCCCATTTCGGCATAACACTTGAGGTAAATATGTTTGACGACAAAAAAACCATCGTTGACGCCATTGTCGCCAGTCAGGGGGCATGGAACATACTCATCGGTGAACTTATCGACCAGATGGCATTTGATCCCCATAAACTGGGTAAACACCTGAGGGGTGTTCAGGCCGACCTTCACAAGACTGGGCGTCCTGACATGGCTGTGGCGCTTGATGTGTACACTGCAATTGCTGATACATGGAGTCAGAAGACCTCACCATCTGATTAGCAACATCGCGAATGGATTGTTCAGAAATGATAGTTTTCATAATTTAATTCCTCGTAATTTGGCGTAAGTCAGCCCCGGCGGGTTTACGCCAATATTTACATAACGATTTAATAAACCATTAAATCAGTGTGCGGGAGTCAGTGTTTCCACTTTGACGAAATAAGGCTCCCGGTTTATTTCCACTACGCAACCACATTTGAAATCACGAGCCACGTCTACCGTTCTGACCACGGTGCCACCACACGGATCAGGATGTACCTGGTGGATGAATGCGGCCCCGACTGAGTGCGCCTGGTTAAATTTTGCGGCGTTCATGGCGTTTACACCCCTGAAATATCCAAAGAAATTGGCACGTATTTATCGGAATCTCCGACACGTTCATAGAGACGGATATAGCTTTTACTGCTGATAACCTGGACAGCCTCTGCAAGCGCATCCATTGCCCGCAACCAGCGAGGGTCGGTAATATCATGGCGACGGAGTTGTAACACGCGACCAGGGTTGATCTCGCCCTCCTTATCGGTAGAGAATGCCCGATCAATGATGGCTAGCAGCTCCGGACGGGCGTCCTTCGTCCACTCAGCCACACAAGCATCAATCAACTCCTTGGCGGCCTGAATACGCTCATCAAAGGCGATGCGGTCTTGCATGGCCCGCTGCACTCTGAATCGACCATCATAGCTGTACAGGGTGACATTGCCTTTTTTACCGCCAATAGTGGCCCCGTACTGTTCCGCAGAGAGGTCAACCAGTGCCTGAATGTCAGCAAATGTATCCTGTTTAAAATCACGCAGCGCCTCTTGCAACGGTTTGGCGCGTTCCACAATGGCCTTGACCAGGGCATCACGTTCTTTATCTACCGGTTTAACCAGGCTTTCAGGCGTCAGTACGCCGCGAGCATCTTTCCAGTAACCGTCTGGAATGGTGTTTTCAGGGGCATTAGTGGACATTGTCATTACTCCTATTGATATGAATGGTTTTACAAACATCTTCCCCGGAATTTTTATAACCGGGCTGATTACTTAATGCGCCAACGATGGTGTTATAAATAAACTTGGCTTGTCCTGACTCTGCTGTAGTGCATGGACCTTCAGCATAACTATTCGTATTAACGCCAGTTTTATTTTCCTGGATGGTTATCTTTAAAATAATAGTCATTGCATCCTGTCTTTAGTGAATCGACTCAGACCAGACGACCCTACAGCCGCCCGACGTAAACTGCCCTTGACGGTAACGCCCCTCAGCTGAGTAACCTAATTCATGATAAACAGCTCGACCACTATGGATCTGCTGATCGCAATAACCGCAGGGCTGAACCCGGATCACCGGTTTATTGCTAGCCAGTGTGATCGATTTCACGGTCACGCCCTGAATGCTGAGTGCCTTAACGACATTGCTGGCACGTTCCATTAACTCGACCAACTCTTCATTTTTTAAGCCGTTAAACATGACTATCACCTCAAAAAAGTCAGTTGATTAGCATCTCCGAGAACTTACGGACAGCCCCAGCGTCAACATGCTCGCCACTCAGCAGGCTGTAGCGATTGACGCCGCGCAGCAGCTTAAACAAGCGGCGGGCGTTGCCCTTGCAGGCAGAGAACAGTGCATCACTGACCGCTGAGTCCTTGGCATCTTCGAGGACACTCGTTGCTATGGAGTCAATGTCTTCACGTGGTAGAACGTCGCCCAGCGGCAGCGCAAAACCAACGCGGCTATAAAGCTGCTTATACTCGCCGCGTTTACCTTTGAGGTTAATAATCAGGCGGGGCATCCCTGCCAGTACAACGCCGATCCCGGCTTTGTCGTGGATGCGTCGAATGGTTTCGAGCGCACGATGTGGCAGGTTCTCCGCCTCATCAATCAGCAAAATACGCCCGGAGTCTTTAAGCGCCACAATGATGGCCTCGCTCAGCTCGTGCATGTTGCCGCGCTTGTTCAGGCCCAGACGGGCACACAGTTCCTCAAGCACAACGCGGGCGGTATAGCCCGGATCCGCTTCAAGCAAAAGGGCTGTGCGGTTATCGGCGGCATACTGACGCATCACCATGGTTTTCCCCATCCCTGCATCGCCATAAATAACGTTGATATCGCCGTCCAGGTGGGCCATACGAATAACCTCAAGGCATTTGCTGGCGGTATAGGTACGAATAAAAGAAACTGTTAATTTTTGGCTCTTTTCCTTTTCGGCTTCTCTAGCAATCAATGCAACGATATCCAGCTCAAGGGTTTTAACGTCGCCGTTATATTTCCCCTGTAAATACTGATTAAGCGTGGCCGGACTTTTACCCAACGCGCGGGCGACTTGTGTCTGTGACCAGTTACGACGGGCCATTAATTCGGATAATTGAGCAATCATAGTTACCTCGTTATTCATGGTGTGTGCCGGTCTTCTTTAAATGCTGTTCCCGGTCAACTTCTAAAAAATGGTAATCGTGCTGTTCTGCCTGCTGTATCTCCCCCTGGAGAAGCATCCCAAAGTCGGGCATTGGTTTATGCTCAATGACCGGGGTAGCCTGTTCAATGACACGCTGTTTTTTCTTGTCCAGCAGAGCCACCTGACGCTTGGCACGCTCCTGAATACCCTGAGCCATTTTAGTTTCAGGAACTGCGGCGTTTGTATTGCCGTTCCAGATAGCCTTACAAATATAAGAACCGTCCATCCTGCGGATAATGACTTCTTGAGCGTTGCGCGGGTCATAAGCGACACGGACTTCAACGCCATCAAAATCAGCCAGAGCATGGGAGAAATAGCGGTTATTGCTGAGGCGGATCCAGCCACGGTCAACGGTGCGTTTTTCTTCCGGCATGAACATCTCGCGCAGTTCCACTTCGGTCAGATACTCGATTTCGTCGCCCTCCGTGGCCAGAACCGCTTCGCGGTAACGGGCCGGGGTCAAGTGCTTGCTGTTGTACTTGGGCAGCTCACTGTGTTCGTGGCTGTTGTTGTAACGGTCGATTTCCTCCTGGATGATTGCCAGCACATCCTCCCATTCAGGCACCGCTTCTGTTGCCCGCCGTTGGCGGACGTTAAGTGGCTTACCCTGGCTCTGTGCGTTCTCGGCTGACTCAACCGCCACCATCAGACGGCGGAGGTTGTCACGATCTGCGCCGCGTCCATTAAATGTCGGTACACGCTGAGCGATAGCGTATGGAATGACGCCGTTCAGCCGCTCGATGATGCCACGAGCCTGCGGGTTACCGGGAATACCGGTCATGTGCTCGATCCCCATGCGAGGGAAAATACCGGTTGTTTCCGCGTCCAGCGTCTTGTTTTTCTGGCCTGAACCATTATCCGTATAGACAAACAACGGTTTACCATAGCGTTGTATGCCATAGCGGTACGCCTCAGAAACGCCGCGCACGTTCTCGGAATAGGACAGGCTCCAGCCCACAACAAAACGTGAACGACCATCAATAACCAGCGTCAACTCCGGGGTAAATGCTGCTTTGCTGATAGGGTGCTTCACTTTCATATCCAGTGATTTCCCATCGCAAATCCAGCAGCCATTAACCGGCATAGAGGACCAGTCACGGCGGCTGTAAACTTCCAGCGCACGGGCAGCGGAACCTGTGACACGACCGCGTAAGCGTTCGCGTTTCGGGAGTTTTTTCATCACCCGACAGATGGCGTCATATGACGGCATTACAGCCAGCATGGCGGGCTGGTCGTGAAATTCGTGTTTCCAGTCAGCCTCGAAATCACGGTAGCAAAAACGCATGGTTGGCCCGTTGGGGCTGCGCCAGTACGCCAGGAAGCGCGGCAACCAACTGACGTCCTCCGGCTTCTTCGCTTTATGGTGACCGGGTGCCAACATGGCCAGGCGTTTTTCGGTGTCGTTAACCGTCAGCAGATACACGGAATACCATTCCTGCAAACTGCTACGGCTGACGCCCAGGCGTTTACCTTTGCGAGCGTTCGCCAGTTCAGCCATTTGCATCAGTGGCCCCGGCAGTGTTCCGGCGCGGGAACCGTCGACAATGTAATTGACAGCAGCGAGACGACTCAGACCAGCTTGGTCATAAAGTTTTAACACCTCCAGTGCCAGCGCCGAACGTGCATCTGCCACGGCTTTTTGCTTGTCGGTCAACTGGCTGACCTCACGCTCCAGCAGGGCCGGGCACTGGTTCAGTATGTCGAGTTCTTCACGAGGTTTAATACCTGCCTTACGTTCTGCCGGGACAGTAACAGCCACGGGGGAATTGCTAGCCACTTCGAAAACCTGTTGATAATGGCGTCTGCGGATCTCGTTTTGCCAATCAACAGGCAGTGAATCAATTGAATATTCGTATTCAATGCCTTTTCCTAAGCGGCCAGTAGATTTATTTCTACGAACCCACCCCTCTTTTATAGCTTTACGGGCTATAGAGCTTGGACTGCTAGGAGTTTGCTTCAAAGCAATCAACTGCTTAGCGGTTACCCAGCTAACTTGAATATTATTCATAACGTTCTGGCCATATATCTTCAGGTTTGAGATTCAGTTCGCTAGCAATCCATAGCTCCCCGTTCGGATAAGGCTTGTCCAACGCGTTTTTTACTGTGCTGCTAGACCTGCCATGCTTACGTCCAATTTCTGCGAGAGAAATTTTTTTCTTGCGCAAAGCACAGAGAATGTCTTCTCGATGCCAGTTGGTTCTTTTCTTCATCGTCATTTAATGCAATCCTAAAGAATTAACTCGTGAGCTACCTTAAAGAGTAGTCCAACAGCTACGAATGTGAGTATGTATGGATTGCATAAGGATTGCAAGTATTGCAATCCTTATATTTGCGGCTCTAGCGAGGGTTTTCTATCTATCTATATGATAGATAATGAAATGTTTTTTTTGGATTGCGTGCATTAAAGAATTGCAAAAACGCAATCCTAACCAGCGGAATGAATTGCATGAAACGATGGTTATCTATTGACGAATTGATCGCTCTTTCCTTGCCAGGGCTGCCATCAGAGCGAAGCGCCTTATCAAGGAAGGCTAACAAGGAAAATTGGGAGAAACGTAAACGAGATACAGGCAAGCGTGGTGTAACTTATGAGTATCTAATCACCTCATTACCCACGCACTCCCAAGCAGTATTAACTCAGACCACTGATATAGTCGAACCTGAGCCATCAAATGTACTCAGTCAGGATAGTCAGAAGGTTCTGCTGCAAAGAATGCTTGGTTCCCTTACAGAGGATGAGGCTGAAGCCTTAAATCAGGTGCTGGTTAGGAAAGGTGTTGAGTTTATTTTACTTCTTCTTAACGACGTTAACCTACAGTTATTACAGCTATCAAGTGAGGAGAAAGAGCGTGCTTTAAGACTGATTACACAGATTAGAGAGGGGGCATCTAGCGATAGTGAAGGAAAAGAGCTAAGCAACCCTGCACATAAGCAAGCAAGTTAAAGTTCCTCAGTTAACCATCTATGCTTTACATCAGGGGGGAACTAGTTGGAATTTTGAGCTACTGATAAAACCCATTTAAACGACGTTTAAAGTGATGCTTTACACGTTCACAATAGTCCATAATTAACTGCAATTATTGGCATTTCTGGTCATTATCCACAACCCCGTCCAGAATCGTCAGGATTGCTCTATAGCCGCACCAGCCAAGGTGTCGCGGCGAATTTCCTCCCTACTTCAACTATCCAGAATTGAACACCTCCCCACATGCACCTCAAGGATCCATTCGTTCATGCCGTGGCTTGAGTGAATGCTGCGGGCCAGCTTGCGTTGTACCGCCATCAACGGGTATTTAGCGGCCAATTCCGGCGAGCCTTGTGGCGATTCATTCACCCGCAGATAAGTAACGACCGGCGAAAATTCTTTCTTCTGCCACTCTTCAATAAAGAAGTGGGCTTTACGGGTCGGCGTGCGGAACACCCCATGTTCAAACGGGATCCAGTCGCCGCTCACCGGCAGCACCGGTCCTTTTTTCAACTGTTCCAGGGTGATACCGGAACCTTGCAGGCAGGCATTGATGTAATGCTCAATCGGCTGGTTAAACACGTCGCCAAAGCCAAACCGTTCAGCCAGACGCGCAAAGATCCAATAATCCGGCTTGGCTTCACCCGGTGGCTCGACCGCTTGCTCCATCAGTTGCACATAGTGGCTACGCACACCCGCCATCAGGCTGACATCTTCAAAAATGGTCGTCACCGGCAGCACCAGATCAGCATACAGCGCGGTAGAACTCATCAGGTTATCGGCCACCACCACGAAGGGAACCTTTTCCAACGCCTTCCTGACCACGTTGGTGTTGGGTAGTTGGGTCATGACCCCCATGGTCATAATCCACCAGAATTTAATCGGGTAAGGCCGGTCATTGACCACCCACTCACCCACCTTGGCAACCGGTATCGGGGTGATTTTCTTCATCGCAGGCGCTGGTGGAATGATCGGGCTGAATTTTGCCATTTGGCGTGCTCCGCCTGCGTCACAGACCCCCGCCCCTCGCTTGCCGATATTGCCAGTTAGCAGGGCCAGGTAGAATTGGCTGGCGGCCACGTAGGTACCAAATTCGGTGCGCTGAGCGCCTGACATATTTTGCACAATCATCGCCGGAGCGGTGGTGGCATAGTCGCGGGCCAAACGCAAAATGGTGTGGGCGGGAATGTCGGTTTCAGCCGCAACCCGGTCAAGCGTCCATGGTGCAGCCTGCTGATAAACGGTTTCGAATACGGTGCGATAGCCGCTGTCGGCTGGCAGTTGGTGCTGGAACAACGCCGGAGTGATCCCCGCCTTGTCATGCCTTACCAGGCTCTGGCTGGTGCAGTCATAAACCAGATAGCTTTCAGTGTCGTTGGCATCGGCACGCACCAATTGATCTTTGGCATCCACCAGATACACCGCGCCGGTATGCTGACGCAGGAAATCTGCGTCAATATGCTGCTCTTCGATAATGATCTTCATCATCCCGAGCGCTAAAGCCGTATCCGTACCTGGAACAATCGGGATCCATTCGTCCGCTTTGGCGGCGGTCTCGTTAAAACGTGGGTCGATAACCACGATGCGAGCGCCCTGTTCTTGCGCACGTAGATAATTTTTAAAATACGCCTGCATGGTCACCGCCGGGTTGTTACCCCAGCAGATAATCAAACGGCTGTCGGCAATGGTGTCGCGGGTATCGGCATAACGTAGCCCCACCATTGGCATCATCGCCGCCGTCACTGCCGAGCAGCAGAGCGAACCCGCCTGTTTCACCGAACCGCCCAGATAGTCGAAGAACGCCTTGCCCATATCGTTCTTTATCGAGTCCATGTTGCCAGCATGAGTGGACAACAGCAGCCCTTCGTTGCCCTGTTCCTTGATGGTGGTACGGATGTTTTTTTCGATTAAATCCAGTGCCTGTTGCCAGGTAATAGGCTCGAATTTACCCTCACCTTTTTTGCCTACCCGCAGCAGAGGCGTCGTGACTCGCTGCTGATGATAAACCCATTTGGTTCGGCTGATGCCCCGCAGGCAACATTTCACATTAAAACCTTCCGTCGCTTCAATCTTCATCAGTTTTTTCTGATAGACGTAAGCGGTCAGGTTGCAGTGCAGGCACTCCATCGCACAGGTTGAGCGGAAAGTTTGATAGTCCGTCAGTTTAAGGTGGATGTGCCGTAGGGGTTCTTTTTGTTCGGATGTTAAGGAGAAAGCGCAAGGCGAGATTGACGCCAGGCCAATAACGCCAAGTCCTTTTAGCAAAGTACGCCGTTTGAGCCGGAGTGAAGAAAGTTCGTTCATAGTTTTTATCTCGGTAATCACACGCCCTGGTGTTCACTATAAATAAACCGAGTTAACCCATAGTATATTGAAGCAGATCAATCCACCTCAAAATAGTTAGTCCTTGCGCGCTGAAAATGCTGCTGCTGCGGAAGCCAGGATCGGGTTAACTGGGGCATTCACCGCCTTAAACTGGTAAAGTGAGCGGATCGAAGTATTAGCAAGTCAAGGTAAGCAGAATGTCGGAAGTTCAAGGCGTAAATTCGGTCGATATTGCCGTGTCGGTATTAGAGAGTGTCACCGCACTGGGGGGAAACGCCCGCGCTTCGGATATCGCCAAACACAGCGGGCTTTCGAAAAGCCGGCTGCATAAATATCTGGTTTCACTGTGCCGTAGCCAGATGCTGTATCAAGAGCAGGAGACCAGCCGCTACTCGCTTGGCAGCAAGCTGTTGGCGCTCGCGGCGGCGGCAGGCAAACAGCAGACGTTGGCGACAATCATCAATAATGCGCTGTGTGAGCTGCGTGATGAGTTGAATTACTCCACCGGCTGGGCGGTGCGACAAGGAAGTAGCATCTTGCTGACGCGCTATAATCGCAGCCATAAAAATATCGATATCGACTACCTCGAAAACACCCTCATCCCTATGAATGCCAGTGCGGCGGGTTATGCCTATCAGGCGTTTGATGGCTCTATTACCCCCCTGCTTGAGGCTAAAGAGCTCGAAAAGATCCGTCTGCAGGGCTATGCGGTACGTTACAATGTTACCGAAGGCATCCCAGGGGCACGCGCGATTGCCTGCCCGATTTTCAGCCAGGATAACGTCCTGTTGGGGATGGCGATCACCATGGGGTTTATTCCAGACGACCCGGAAGAGATTGTTCGTCTGGCTGACCGCCTGATGGCAAAGGTCAAAACGATCCCGCTTTAACCGGCACGAAGGTGACAACCCGGAGCCTGTAAGGTACGCTAAGTGAGCCTGCCGTAAGCTCTGCGCTGCGGTTAAACGACAAAATCAATTGGGTAAAGTTATTGATACAAGAACATCATCTCGCACTAGTCTGCGCACTCAGTAAATGGGTCGAAACCCACCTGGGACGAGTGATCCACCTTGAAGAGTTGGCCGAGTATTCCGGCTATTCACTGTGGCATATGCAGAAGCTGTTCAAAGAAGCGA
Source organism: Serratia sp. JSRIV004 (assembly GCF_019968705.1). Classification (NCBI taxonomy): domain Bacteria; kingdom Pseudomonadati; phylum Pseudomonadota; class Gammaproteobacteria; order Enterobacterales; family Yersiniaceae; genus Serratia; species Serratia sp. JSRIV004. The sequence continues at coordinate 3,634,380 of NZ_CP074140.1, forward strand.
CGGGGATCTCGCTGGGCAAATACATCCGCGAGCGCCGCCTTGCCGGAGCGGTGTACCAGTTGCGTAGCAGCGAGGCTTCCATTTTTGATATCGCCTTGGATTTTGGTTTCGGTTCCCAATCTCACTTCACCTACATGTTCAGAAAGCGTTTCAACATTACGCCCTATGACTTCCGCCAGGATTTGAGTGTCGATCTGCACATCGAGCCTCCGCTGCATATTATTCACCAGAAGATGGCGTGAGACGGCAGCGGGTTGCTTAAGTTATTACAAAAGAAACGGCCCCAGAAAGGAGCCGTTGGCTGAGTATGTCAGCTATGTCAGGATTGTTGATTAGTCATCCAGCGTTACTTTAGTGCTACCGCCACGAGTACAGCAATGCAAACCCAAAACACCGCCGTGGCGATCACAACATGGGATAATCTTGCACGGGAGAGTAATTGACTCATAAACACCTCGCTTACATCGGCAATAGAACTGACAGAGATTTCCGTACAGATTAGTCTTAGCTTAGCAGGGCCTGACTAGTTACGACAGCGTGCTCATTCGGGGTAAATAACAATATTTGATTAACATCACAAACACATTTAAGAAATACATTCACTTTAATAATTTATTGCGACTTAAATATAATTAAAGTGAATTTATTTAGATAAGTTAACCAATAAAGTCCGCAGACCATGCTGCCTGACTCTCATAAGGAAAGGCCATCAAAAAGTGTGTCGTCTCCCTGCTACACCTGAGCTGTAGCGGCTTTGCCGTGGCAGAAAAAATGCCATCCAACTATCCGTTGTCTATTTAACGGCCCACAACCGACGAATGATTCGCCATAACCTTTATTAGTGGTTTAATCGCAGCTAGTACGTTAAGTCCCAAATAAACCAAGGCATATGGCAAAAATATTTCATTGTCGAATCAAGGATTGCGATAAACGCAACTCCGACTTCAGCCGCCTTTGATGTAACAACTTTTGGCATCGACCTCTTGATCGTTATGCCGCAGATCGGATAAATACGTGATGCCAAACAAGATCGACACGACAAGCAACACTGAGATCAATAAGGCAATGACCGCAATAAGCTTGGTTTCATCATGCGGATTATGTTCCATTTTATCTCCTAAAAACAGTAAGTAACTCCCACCCACTGTGTGATCGTCAACGTAAGAATGATCAATATGCAGCAACCGCCGTCAACGTTGTGCTGACCCGTTGCGCATTGTCCATGGTTTTCCTGGTGTTTTTTTGTCTAATGGGGCGTTCACACCCTCTACTCTCTTATCACCTAGCATAACGCCTTGATGCAAAAAAGGGATAACCCTAGGCTCAAGCAACAACCCAATTTACGCCAGAGATAGCTAAGATTTTTCTTGCATGCAGACGCTACCAATTTTCTGCAACAGGGTCAAGATTCTGGAGGTTAGTCACCTGCTTGTGGACTGGAAACATTCTTTGGGTTTATCGAATTACGGGTGGGGAACTTATAGGGGTTAACATATGTATGAACATACGCATTGGTGAGGGATTGCTGCACAGCGCCCCAGATGGGGCGCCGGATTACGCCGTTCTAAGCTCGAGCGTCAATTACCCTGGCTTTCAGCATCATTGCGGGATGCGCAATACCTGGCCCGGATAGATTTTATCTGGATGGCTTAGCATTGGTTTGTTGGCTTCAAAGATCTTGTTGTACAGGTTGGCATTGCCATACATCTCTTTGGCAACGGCACTCAGGGTATCGCCCTTCTTGACGGTGTAAAAGCGGCTTTCCGCTTCTGGTTGCGCCACTGCCACATTATCTTCCACGCCGCTGATACCTGCCACGTTACCCACGGCTACCAGAATTTTTTCTTTCAGTTCCTGGCTGATACCGTCCCCGGTGACCACAGCCTTGCCATCAACGACCTGAACATCCACCTTGTCCGTATCTGGCAGGCCGCTGTTATCAAGGTGCGCTTTCAGCTTGGCGCTTTGATCTTCAGCGTTACCACTCACCGTATCCCACAGTTTTGCGCCAGCTTCTTTGACGAAGTTAAACAATCCCATATTCGCTCCCGTTAATGATTGGATAGTTAGGAAATTTTAAAACTTGTTAAGCTTAGCAGTACCGAGCGGAACTTCAATCCTCTAAGGGATGATTAAACGCTGCCATAATTCTGAAAATACCGTTTTTGTCTGGTCAATTATTATTTTTTTGTATTAATTAGCTAAATTCAGCCAAATTTTACCTACAATAGGGATTGGAACCTTAATGGGGGGACGCAATAGGTTATGTACGCATTGGTGATGTTCGTTTGCTATCTGGATGGTGGCTGTGCCGACATCGTTGTCGACGTGCTGCGTGATGAGCATCAATGCCTGGTAGCGATGAAAGAACAACGGTTACGTCATGCTGGGTGTTTTCCGATCGAGGACTTTATCGACGGCTTCTGGCTGCCTGCCAGCGAGTACGCTCCTTTCTGATCCCACACGCCAAACTGAAAAAGGCAGAGCTTGCGCCCTGCCTTTTGAACCACGTTCCGACACAGGAATGAGGTTTGAATACGACTTAGAAACGGTAGGTCAAGCTGGCTGCCACGATGTTGTCAGTGTTCAGTTTCAGCTTGTTATCGTCATTCAACTGGTTGATTTTGTAATCAACGTAGGTGTACATGTTTTTGTTGAAGTAGTAAGTCGCGCCGATATCGATATATTTCACCAGATCGACATCGCCGATGTTCTCAATGTCTTTACCCTTGGATTGCAGGTAAGCCAGTGATGGACGCAGGCCATTTTCGAACTGGTATTGCGCGACCACTTCAAAGTTTTGCGTCTTGTTGGCAAAGCCAGCAACGCTGTTAACCGTGATCGGGGTCATGTTGCGGGTTTCAGCATACATGGCCGCCAGATACACCTGGTTGGCGTCATACTTCAGCGCGGTGGTCCAGGCCGTCGCGCTGTCGCCTTTACCGTATTGAACGGCCTTCTGATCTTTCGTACGGTTAGAATCAGAGAAAGCTACCGCAGCGCCAATGCCGCTACCGCCGATGTCCTGATAGTCCACAGACATACCATAGCCGTCACCGTTCTGCTTGTGGATGTTGCTGCGGTCATTCTCGTTCTTACCTTGGTACTGCAAGGCGATATTCAGACCATCGACCAGACCGAAGAAGCTGCGGTTACGGTAGGTAGCCAGACCGGTAGAACGGCCATTCATGAAGTTATCGGTGAAGGTATAGGTATCGCCGCCAAACTCCGGCAGCATATCGGTATAGGATTCGACATCGTAAACCACACCGTAGTTACGGCCATAGTCAAAGGAACCGTACTCGGCGAATTTCAGACCAGCGAAGCCCAGACGAGTTTTGGTGCCTTCGGTACCCGCTGACTCGGCGTGGTTAGCCTGGACGTTGTATTCCCATTGGCCATAACCGGTCAAATCGCTGTTAATCTGCGTTTCGCCTTTAAAACCAAAACGCACATAGGTCGCGTCGCCATCGGCAGATTTGTTATCGCTGAACAAGTGCTTGGCGTTAACACGGCCGTACAGGTCGAGTTTATTGCCATCTTTGTTGTAGATTTCGGCCGCATTGGCCATTGAGGCGGCGGTGGCAAGAACAACCGCCAGGGCTACTACACTGCGTTTCATCATTTATTTTCCTAGATTTTATTAAAAGCTGCCCGTCACGCCCAATTTATGCTTTGGGCTGTGATTTTTATCATTTTGTTTTTTATCTACGCCCCTTAATAAAGCGCCATGTGACATTAGCATCATGAATAAAAACTTAAAATAAAAAAGTTCATGAAATAGCGCGCATAAAGCATGTTTATTTGTAACTAAATATTACATCAAAACACTATTCTAATATAATGATTTAAATAGATATTTAATGCATAAGCCATAACGATCACGTTTAAAAGCACCAAAACAGTGCAACCACGTTTCATTTTGTGTGATTTACCTACGATTTTGAATAACCACAAAATTAGCATGCTAATCAATAGCGTTACTTATTTCACACTTTTTACTTATATCAATCTGATTACCAGGAATGGTGCAAATAATTGTATCTTTACTCTGTTTTTTACTTATTGGGGTAAATCATCGAAAGTAAGGGCACGTAACAGGCAAAATACCCTATCAACTGATTAAATAAATTACGCTATTAATGTTTGAAAGGAAAAACGGCGCCACAGGTCACCGACCTGTGGCGTAATGAACGGATGAGATTAAAACAGGGTGCTGCGCGGTACTTCTATCAACATCATGCCTGCACGTAACCCCAATGCCACCTTGGGATTGGGAAACAGGACCCACTCCTTTTCATGCTGCACCCGATAACTATCCCCCGGTTGCTCATACAATAAAGTGCCCTGCGGCAGAGCGGTAAAATTGGCAGTCTCATCGCTCAAATGAAGTTTGAAAGATTCACTGCGTTTAATCAGCGACCGATCGACACGGAACACCCTAATCGGAGCCCCCCCCCGCAAAGGGAGAGATTGCCCGCAAACCAACGCCTGCAGTGCTTCATTGATAGCGGAAAACTGCTGCAGATCGTTGCTGCCAAAGGGACGCGCCTTGCCCAATTCGAGGGTACAGCTGGCCGCCTGCGCATGCTCGCTGGAAAAGTGGCTGAACGTGCCACCAGGCGCCTGGTGTATCACCAGTGCATCCAACTCGGCGGCGTCTAGTAACGCCAACATCTCGGGGCTGTAACTCTGTAGTTGATAGGGCAGGATACCAAAACGTGGCAACAGCGATCCGCGGATCGCCGTATGCAGATCGTAATGAAAACGAGTAGCCTGCTCTCCGGCAAAGAAGCTGGTGACCACTTGCTCTAACTGCTGCGCCCGCGCCGTTTCGCCAGAGGGCTCAAACTGCTGATAGCGCCCACCAAACATGCGATTCATATCGCTTGCCAGATAACGTTGATTGGTTCGCATCGCTGGTGGATTGCCCAACACCACCAGCAAGCGCACCGCCAATGGTCGCACACCTGAGAAGATTTCGTTCACTAACCGGTCGAGCAGTTCGATCGGGGCCGTTTCATTGCCGTGAATACCGGCTGAAAACACCACGGCTTGCCGATAGCCTTGCAGTGGAGTGAGCTCCAATAGCCCTTCCCCCAACCACTTCCAGCGCAGTGCAGCGTTTTCACCCTGGGTGGTAGCTGGTGGAGTTCCCGCCAACGTCAGAGCCAATAAATTGTTCACTATTGCCTCCGGTTACTGTTGGAACGGGTAAACATTACCCAGCCCAAGGATAGAAGTCAGAGCATCCAGTGCCGCACGCCCTTCATGCAGCAGTTGCGGGTCTGCCAGATCCTCCTGTACCAAGCGATCGCGGTAATAGCGGTCTACCCAGTCGTTCAGGGTGGCGAAAAGCGTATCGTTCATCATCACCCGTGGGTTCACCGCCCCCAACTCGGCATCGTTCAGCGCCACGCGTAAACGCAGGCAAGCCGGGCCGCCGCCGTTGCGCATACTTTCGCGCAGGTCGAACACTTTGATCTCGTCGATTGGCCCACCGCTGGCCACCATCTCCGACAGATAATGCCAAACGCCCGGATGCTGGCGGGACTCTTCCGGCACTACGATCATCATCTTGCCATCGGCTTTGGTCAGGATCTGGCTGTTAAACAGGTAGGTCGCCACCGCATCCCCCACGCTGACACGGGAGGTTGGCACTTCTATCGCCACCAGCTCCGTCTCCAGCAAGGCCATCTTACGGCGGATTTGATCCAGCCCCTGCTGCTGATGCAGGAACGCCTGCTGATGATGGAACAGCACCTGCTGATTGCTGACGGCGATCACGTCGTTATGAAAAACGCCCTGGTCGATCACCGCCGGATTCTGTTGCAGAAATACCGTTTGTTGCTCGTGCAACTGATGCAGGCGGGCGATCGCCTCACTGGCCTCGCGCGTCTGGCGAGCCGGGTAACGCGTGGGGGCACTTTCCCCGCCAAACTCCTGCTTGCCATACACAAAGACCTGCACCCCGCGTTTGGCATAGTCGCCCCCAAGGCGGTTATGGTTGGCAGCGCCCTCATCTCCAAACAGTGCCACCTGCGGTAAGGCATCGTGGTGAGCAAAGTATTGCTCATCATTGAAGATGGCACGCAGCACGCTGGAGGTGGTTTCGGCCTCAATCGCACGATGGAATTTGTTATTCAGGTTGGCGGCGGTGAAATGCACTTTCCCATCCTGACTGTCTGGCGAAGGCGAAACCGTCGCGGCATTGGCCGTCCACATGGATGAGGCCGAACTAAGCGCCGAGAGCAGGCGCGGTGAGGTTCGCATCGCCTGGGCCAGCACGCTCTCGTCACTACCGCTGAAGCCCAATTTGCGCAGCGTGGGGAGATGAGGCCGTTCCTGCGGTGGCAACACGCCCTGCTGGAAGCCCATATCCGCCAGCGCTTTCATTTTCAGCAGCCCCTGCTTTGCCGCCAGCTTGGGGTTAGACACGCTGTTGCGGTGCTGCGTCGATGCCTCATTGCCAAACGACAGCCCGGCATAGTGGTGTGTCAAGCCAACCAACCCATCGAAATTGACTTCATATCCGGACATTTTGCTCTCCTGTAAACTGCCGAACGATCAGTTAAATATCAGGCCCGGTGACAGGCTGGTGGGTAGCGTCAGGCTGGCACTTTCCAGCGACGCCATCGGCCAGGCGCAGTAATCTGCCGCATAGAACGCACTTGGCCGATGGTTGCCGGAAGCCCCCACACCACCGAAAGGTGCTGCGCTAGAAGCCCCTGTCAGCGGCTTGTTCCAGTTGACAATACCGGCTCGCGCCTCCAGCAGCAGCCGTTCGAACTGCTCCCGCTGCGGGGACACCAGCCCGACAGACAGGCCATAGCGCGTGTTATTAGCCATGCGCAACGCCTGGTCGAAATGGTCGTAACGAATGATCGTAGTCAGCGGGCCAAAATATTCTTCGTCTGGCACGTCCGCCACGCCGGTCACATCGATAATCCCAGGGCTTAATAACGCACTACCGCTCTCCAGCGATTTCATGGTCAACAAGGCTTTGCCACCCAATGCCAACAGATGGTGCTGAGCTGCCAGCATGTTCTCTGCCGCAGAGGAGGAAATCACCCCGCCCATAAACGGCTGAGGTTCAGCATCCCAACGGCCAATGCGCAGTGTAGATGCCACCTGAACCAGGCGTGTAATAAAGGCATCACCCTGCGGCCCATTTTTCACCAAGATGCGGCGAGCACAGGTACAGCGCTGCCCGGCAGAAATAAACGCCGATTGAATGGCCAGATTCACCGCCGCGTCACAATCTTCAACCTGTTCGACGATTAGCGCGTTGTTGCCACCCATCTCCAACGCCAGGATCTTTTCTGGCTGACCGGCCAACTGGCGATGCAGGTGATAACCGGTGCCTGCGCTGCCGGTAAACAGCAGCCCATCAATATCAGCACAGCTTGCCAAGGCCTCACCGGTTTCACGCCCCCCCTGTACCAGATTGATCACCCCGTCCGGAAGCCCCGCCTGCAGCCATAGCTGTAACGTCACCTCCGCCGTTAACGGCGTCAATTCGCTAGGTTTGAACACCACGCAGTTGCCCGCCAACAGCGCCGGAACGATATGCCCATTCGGTAAGTGACCAGGGAAGTTATACGGGCCAAACACCGCCAATACGCCGTGCGGCCGATGGCGTAACACCGAGGCTCCGTCGGCCATCGCGGTTTCCGTCACCCCAGTTCGTGCCTGATAGGCCTGTAATGAAATGCCCACCTTGCCAATCATCGCCTGGACTTCGGTCAAGGTTTCCCAGCGGGGTTTGCTGGTTTCACGGCTGATGGTCTCGGCCAGATGCTGTTTATGCTCTTCCAGTAACGCCGCGAAGCGTTTTACCAACTGTTCGCGCTGCGCAAATGGCGTGCGAGCCCAGGCAGGAAAAGCCTCGCGTGCAGCTGCGCAGGCCGCAGCCACGTCGTCAATATTGGCCGCATTGGCTTGCCATAGCGGTAGGTTATCCAACGGATCGGTTTTGCTGAACTCAGCGCCTCGGCCAGCCAGCCAGACGCCATTAATTAACAATGCAGGATGCGACATTACACTTTCTCCTGAGCGATAAGCTTGATGACCCGTACCGGGCCCCCCTGCTCGACGCCCAGCGCCGCTGCCGTTTCGGCGTTGATACGCAGGCGATCATCATGCAGTTGGGCATGCACCAACAGGGCGCGATAATTCTGATAGTTGTCGTTGGCCACCAGGTAGGCTGAGGCTTCGTTGAATACCTGTGCCTCATCCAGCACCACCTTCACCAGTTTGCTGCGCTTGACCGCGCGGATCTCGTCGATCTCGGCTTCCAGCGTCGGGCCCCCGTCAAAGATATCGACGTAGCCCTGATAGCGCAGCCCTTCGGCTTCCAGCAGCTTGCGCGCTGGTGCGGTTTGCGGGTGAACCTCGCCGATCACCTTCTGCGCATCTTCGGCCAGAAAGTCGACATACAGCGGGTGTTTTGGCATCAGTTCGGCGATAAACGCCTTTTGCCCGGTGCCGCTGAGGTAGTCCGCCTTGGCGAACTCGATAGAAAAGAAGTGGCGGCCAACGCTTTCCCAGAAGGGGGAACGGCCATTTTCATCGGAATAACCGCGCATCTCCGCTATCACTTTGCGGGAGAATTGATTGCGAAATGCGGCCATAAACAGGAAGCGAACCTTTGACAGCAGCTTGCCATTCTCACCATGCCGATAGTCCGGATCGAGAAACAGCGTACAGAGTTCCGAATGACCGGTATGATCGTTGCTTAAAAACAGCGTTGGCACCGATTTATAGACATTAAGCTGCTTTGAGGCATGCACCTGGGTACCGACGCGGAAGCTGTACCAGGGTTCGGTCAGCCCAACCGCGACTTCGATCGCACTGACGCCAACGACCTGTTGCCGTTCGGTATCCTCCATCACAAACAGATAGCAGCGATCGCTTTGGGGAAGTTCGCCTTGCCAGGTTTTTAACGCCCGCTCAATACGTGCCGACAGCGTCTCTTCATTCTGCGGCAAAGAGGTGAGGCCAATACCGGATTTACCGGCGAGCGTCAGCAGGTCAGCCAGGTCACGACGCTCTATGGGGCGGATAATCATCATAATGCGAACCTCGGTAGTCATCGGCTGCGCACCGGGCGCAGCCGCCTTGATTAGCTGCAAATCCGCGCCACAGCACGCGCGAATCGCGCCAGCCCCTCTTTCACATCCTGTTCCGGGATGATCAGTGAAGGCGTAAAGCGCACCACGTCCGGACCCGCGATCAGGGCTATCACCCCTTCCTCGTTAGCCAGTTGGGTGATCTGCTTGGCTCTACCGGCATATTCCGGGTTCAGAGCGCAACCAATTAACAGACCCGCCCCGCGGATTTCGCTAAAGATCGGATACTGTAGGTTGATTTCCGTCAGCCCGGCGATAAACCATTCGAGACGCTGCTTCACCCCATCGAGCACCTCCGGTGTGTTAATCAGCGAGAACACCACCCCAGCCACTGCCGCTGCCAGCGGATTGCCGCCGTAGGTGGTACCATGAGTGCCGACGCCCAGCGTTTTTGCCAGTTTGTCGGTGGTGATCATCGCACCGATCGGGAAACCGCCGCCCAACGCCTTGGCGGTGGTCAACACGTCCGGTACCACCCCGTAGTTCATATAGGCATACAGCGAGCCAGTTCGGCCCACGCCGGTTTGCACCTCATCAAAGATCAGCAGTGCGCCGTGGCGATCGCACAGTTCACGCAACCCTTGCAGGAATTGCGGTTGCGCCGGTACCACACCGCCCTCGCCCTGAATCGGCTCAACGATCACCGCGCAGGTACGGTCGTTAATCACCTGAGCAGCGGCGGCCAGATCGTTAAACGGCGTGTGGGTAATACCGCCAGGCAGTGGCGCAAAATCCTGTGAGTATTTTGGTTGGCCCCCGGCAGAAACGGTAAACAGGGTGCGACCATGAAACGCGTTATTGAACGCGACGATCTGGTTCTTTTCTCTGTTACCACTATCCAGTGCATATTTTCGCGCTAGCTTCAGCGCGGCCTCGTTGGCTTCCGCACCGGAGTTGCAGAAAAATACCTTGTCGGCAAAGGTGGCATCAATCAGCTGTTTGGCCAGGCGCAACACCGGCTCGTTGGTATAACCGTTGCCCAGATGCCAAAGCTTGCCGGCCTGTTCGACCAGCGCGGCCAACACCTGCGGATGGGCGTGGCCCAGGGCGTTGACGGCAATGCCTCCGGCGAAATCAATATAGGATTTCCCCTGCTGATCCCAAACCTGTGAGCCTTCTCCCCGCACCAAAATAAAGTCCGCAGGGGCATAAACCGGGATCATCCAGTCGTCGAAAGACTGGCGGGTAACTGCGATTGGCTGTTCCATAATGACCTCATAACGTCAGCAAAGGCTGAATTTTGGCGGTAAGGACCGCTCTGGTGGCGCAAGGCCGGCGAAAAAGCAAATTAACCCTATTATCCGGTGTCTTTTCTGGCCGACGATAATGCTGCTCAGCGCCGCCTATTCAGATACAAACCTGTTACATAAAATCGGTTATTCACTATTAATGCCGCATTTAGCGCCCCGGAGCGGGGAATAAATGTTAATGAGTAGTTAAAATACAGCCCATTTGATAAATAGTGTAGAGCAGCTATCGTGCCAGAACGGGGTTTTTGACGGATTTACCAATTTTTTTCGTTAAAACAAGGAGTTATATTGCATAAACATTCAATAATTATGCATTTGTAATGATTAATGGCAAAAATAGGGCCTAAAATCATCAGCGATGGAGAAATCCTATTCAATCGCAAAATTCTTCCGCTTTTCTGATCCTGCTCGCAAAAATAATTGCGTGAGATGGCGGGATCGGCGCCCTTTTGCACCGCAATTGTGCAATGCGCCCTCATTTAGCGCAGCAAAATGCCCCTCACCCTAACCCTCTCCCACAGGGAGAGGGGACAGTCCGTGCCACAATTTATCTGGGTGTTCGTCCTTTTGTTGGGGGGCCGATCGAGTGGATTTGAAACTGTGGTGATTCACCTTTGCCTGAGAGATGAGTTTGCTGAGAGGACCACTTTACTTCCAAATGAGCAGGAGCTATCAGCTCCCTCTCCCTATGGGTGTACAGACCGGGGACAGTCCGTGCCACAATTTATCTGGGTGTTCGTCCTTTTGTTGGGGGGCCGATCGAGTGGATTTGAAACTGTGGTGATTCACCTTTGCCTGAGAGATGCGTTTGCTGAGAGGACCACTTTACTTCCAAATGAACAGGGGCTATCAGCTCCCTCTCCCTATGGGTGTACAGACCGGGGACAGTCCGTGCCACAATCTATCTGGGTGTTCGTCCTTTTGTTGGGGGCCGATCGAGTGGATTTGAAACTGTGGTGATTCACCTTTGCATGAGGAGATGCGTTTGCTGAGAGGACCACTTTACTTCCAAATGAGCAGGAGCTATCAGCTCCCTCTCCCTATGGTGTACAGACCGGGGACAGTCCGTGCCACAATTTATCTGGATGTTCGTCCTTTTGTTGGGGGCCGATCGAGTGGATTTGAAACTGTGGTGATTCACCTTTGCCTGAGAGATGAGTTTGCTGAGAGGACCACTTTACTTCCAAATGAACAGGGGCTATCAGCTCCCTCTCCCTATGGGTGTACAGACCGGGGACAGTCCGTGCCACAATTTATCTGGGTGTTCGTCCTTTTGTTGGGGGCCGATCGAGTGGATTTGAAACTGTGGTGATTCACCTTTGCATGAGGAGATGCGTTTGCTGAGAGGAGCACTTTACTTCCAAATGAGCAGGAGCTATCAGCTCCCTCTCCCTATGGGAGAGGGTTGGGGTGAGGGCACACTCCCAGTCTTTGACTACACTGATAAGTTACCCCGTACTCAATGTTCCTCCTCAACCTTAAGGATCCCAACATGAGCAAGAAAACCTTTGATGCCACCCAGCCCGCAGCGGTCAAAGACGTAGCCGCCTTTCTGGCGGAGTTGAATGCCAGCGGCGGCAAACCGATGGAACAGATGAAGCCGAAGGAGGCACGTAAGGTGTTGGAAGGCGCGCAACGCAGCGTCGAGGTGGTACAGCGTGAGGTCGAGATCGAAGAGAAAACCATTCACGTGGCCGGTCAGGACATCCTGCTGCACATCGTGCGCCCGCCACGAGTGAAAGGGAAATTGCCGGTATTCATGTTTTTCCACGGCGGTGGTTGGGTATTGGGTGACTTCCCAACTCACGAACGATTGGTGCGCGACCTGGTTTACAGTTCCGGAGCGGTAGCGGTGTTTGTCAATTACACACCGTCACCAGAAGCCCTGTATCCCGCCGCCATCGAGCAAGCCTACGCGGCCACGGAATGGGTGGCGGAATACGGAGAAAAGATCAACGTCGACGGTACCCGGCTGGCGGTAGTGGGTAATAGCGTTGGCGGTAACATGGCGACGGTGGTCAGCCTGATGGCTAAAGAGCGAGGCACGCCGGCACTGCGCTGCCAAATCCTGCTGTGGCCGGTCACTCACGCCAGTTTTGATCGCGATTCCTATCATCAGTTTGCTGAAGGCCATTTCCTGACGCGCAATATGATGAAGTGGTTTTGGGACAACTACACCACCGACAAGGCCCAGCGTAAGGAGATCTACGCCTCACCGCTCAATGCGAGCCTGGAACAGCTGCAAGGGCTGCCACCCGCGCTGATCCAGACCGCCGAGCTGGACGTACTGCGGGATGAGGGGGAGGCCTACGCCCGCCTGCTGAACGCGGCTGGCGTCGAGGTGACCGCCACCCGCTACAATGGGCTGATCCACGATTACGGCCTGTTAAACCCCCTCGCCCAGGTTCCGGCGGTGCATTCGGCTATTCATCAGGCAGGACGTGCATTGAAGCATTACCTGGCCTAGCCCAGGCTACGGATCAGCCTGGCCAAGGTCTTGATGGCGGTTTCAAGCCTGTCGCTCCACTCAAAGGAGGCGTTCAGGCGGAAACAGTGGTTGAAACGATCGCCGGTGGTGAACATTCGCCCCGGCGCAATACTGATGCCCTCCGCCAGCGCACGCTGGTAGAGCTCCATGGATGACTGTGTCGCCTCCAGCTCCAGCCACAGGAAATAGCCTCCGTCCGGCTGGCTGACCTTCACCGTCGGCGGGAAGTGTTGGGCGATCGCCTGATGCATGGCACTTTGGCGCTGGGCCAATAAACGCCTCAGGCGACGCAGATGGGTATCATAACCACCATGCAGCAGATAATCGGCAATCGCCATCTGGGTCGGCACGCTGGTTGAAACAGTGCTCATCAACTGCAAGCGCTGAATTTGCGGTGCATATCGCCCTGCGGCTACCCAACCCACGCGAAATCCCGGAGCCAGACATTTTGAGAACGACGAGCAGTGCAAAATCTGCCCGCCCTGATCCAACGCCTTGGCTGGCAAGGGGCGCTCAGCGCTGAAATAGAGCTCGCCGTACACATCGTCTTCCAACAACGAGATCTGATGCTCGCGCAGCATCGTAACCAGCCGTTGTTTATTCTCGTCCGACATGCTCGACCCTTGCGGATTCTGGAAATGGGTCATCAGCCAGCAGGCCTTGATCGGATACTGCTCAATCGCCTGCTGTAACGAATCTAGATCGATTCCGTGCTGCGGGTGGGCAGCGATCGCCACCGCTTTCAGTTTCAGGCGTTCCAGCGCCTGCAACGCGCCGTAAAATGCCGGGGATTCAATCGCCACCGTGTCCCCCGGCTGCGTCACCGCTTGCAGGCTTAGGCTTAACGACTCCATCGCTCCGGCGGTGATCACAATCTCATCAGGGGAGACCTGCATCCCATTCAGCGCATAGCGTTGGGCAATATGGCGACGCAATGCCTCGTTGCCGGGCGGCAGATTGGCAAGGGAACTGTGAGGTGTGAATTTTCGGGCTACGCTGCTCAGCGCCCTGGCCAACTTGGGTTGCATAAACAGGGTGGCATCCGGGAAAGCCGAACCGAAGGGCACAATCTCTGGATCCTTACAGGCTTGCAGCACGTCAAAGATAAAGGCGTTGATATCCACCTGTTCGCTCACCAGCAGTTTCTCACCCCGAATGGGCTGTGGTAACGCCTGTGAACGGGCCGCCACATAGTAACCAGACTGCGGCCGCGCTACGATCCAGCCCTGGCTTTCCAGTAGCTGGTATGACTGCACCACCGTCATCAGGCTCAGCCCGGCACGTTTGCCACTTTCCCGCAGCGAGGGCAGTTTATCCCCGGCACGCCATACCCGGTTCTGGATCTGTTCGCGGATCTGCTGGGCAAGCTGTTCATATCTGGTCATACAATTCCAACTGTTATAGGAAAAAGTAAAATAACTGTCACTGTTATCGTTACTCTACTCCATGCTCTACTTAGCGCAAGTTTTAATAAGCAAGCTTTCGCTTTCCTAAGAGGCCGATTATGAACAAATCAAGGAGGCTCCATGTTCGGACTTGATGCATTGGAGCTGGCACGGATCCAGTTCGCCTTCACCGTTTCCTTCCACATTATCTTTCCGGCGATCACCATCGGCATGGCCAGCTATCTGGCGGTGCTCGAAGGCCTATGGCTGAAAACCGGCAATCAGGCTTACCGGGATTTGTACCATTTCTGGTCCAAAATCTTCGCCGTCAACTTCGGCATGGGCGTGGTTTCCGGCCTGGTGATGGCCTATCAGTTCGGCACCAACTGGAGCTTTTTCTCCGAATTTGCCGGCAGTATCACCGGCCCACTGCTGACCTATGAAGTGCTGACTGCCTTCTTCCTCGAAGCCGGATTCCTGGGCGTGATGCTGTTTGGCTGGAGTCGTGTTGGCCCCGGCCTGCACTTCTTTGCCACCAGCATGGTAGCACTCGGCACGCTGATCTCCACCTTCTGGATCCTGGCCTCCAACAGCTGGATGCAGACCCCGCAGGGGCATGAGATCATCAACGGCGTGGTCGTGCCGGTTGACTGGTTCAAAGTGATCTTCAACCCGTCCTTCCCTTACCGCCTGCTGCATATGACCACCGCGGCATTCCTGTCGTCGGCCTTCTTTATCGGTGCCTCGGCGGCCTGGCACCTGTTGCGTGGCCGTGATACGCCAGCCATGCGCAAGATGCTGTCAATGGCTATGTGGATGGCGCTGATCGTCGCCCCTATCCAGGCGGTGATCGGCGACGCACACGGCCTCAATACGCTGAAATATCAACCGGCCAAAATCGCCGCCATCGAAGGCCACTGGGAAAACCCGCCGGGAGAGGCCACTCCGTTAATCCTGTTCGGATGGCCGGATATGGAGCGTGAAGAAACCCGCTTTAAGGTGGAAATCCCTTACCTAGGCAGCCTGATCCTCACCCACAGCCTTACCGAGCAGGTTCCGGCGTTGAAATCCTTCGCACCAGAAGATCGCCCTAACTCCACCGTAGTGTTCTGGTCGTTCCGGATCATGGTGGCGCTGGGCATGCTGATGATCCTGGCTGGCGTGTGGAGCCTGTGGCTACGCTGGCGCGGCGGACTGTATCAGTCCAAACCCTTCCTGTACTTCATTCTGTGGATGGGGCCTTCGGGGCTGATCGCCTTGCTGGCGGGGTGGTTCACCACCGAGATTGGCCGCCAGCCATGGGTCGTCTACGGGCTGCAACGCACCGCCGATGCCGTCTCTGCCCATGGCGACATCCATATGAGCGTGAGCCTGTTGGCCTTTATCGCCGTCTACTGCTCGGTGTTTGGCGTCGGTTATTCCTACATGATGCGCCTGATCCGCAAAGGCCCGCAGGCCCATGAAGGTGACGAGCCAAGCGGCCACGGCACTCCGGCACGTCCGCTCTCAGCGGTACACGAAACTTTGGACGACAGGAGCTGAACATGGGTATCGATCTTCCGTTGATTTGGTTTGTGATCATCGTGTTTAGCACCATGATGTACGTGGTCATGGACGGCTTTGATCTGGGCATCGGCATTCTGTTCCCATGGGTGAAAGATAGCCACGATCGCAATGTGATGATGAACACCGTAGCACCGGTATGGGACGGCAACGAAACCTGGCTGGTGCTTGGCGGGGCTGCCCTGTTTGGCGCTTTCCCACTGGCGTATGCGGTGATCCTGGATGCGTTGGCCATTCCCCTCACGCTGATGCTGTTTGGCCTGATCTTCCGCGGCGTGGCCTTTGAGTTCCGCTTCAAAGCCAAACCGGAAAAGCGCCATATCTGGGATAAGGCGTTTATCGGCGGTTCAATCCTGGCCACCTTCTGCCAGGGCGTGGTCGTCGGGGCGATTATCGACGGCTTCCCGGTGGAAGGCCGTGCCTATGTCGGTGGCCCCTTCGACTGGTTCACTCCGTTCGCCCTGTTCTGCGGTTTGGGCCTGGTAGTGACCTATGCGTTACTCGGCTGCACCTGGTTGGTGATGAAGACTGCCGGAAGCTTGCAGACCCGGATGCATCGTCTGACCACTCCTCTGCTGGTTAGCCTGCTGCTAATCCTGCTGGCCGTCAGCGTCTGGACGCCGATCGCTCACCCTGAAATTGCGACCCGCTGGTTCAGCCTGCCGAACCTGTTCTGGCTGCTGCCGGTGCCGCTGCTGGTGCTGCTCAGCGCCTGGGGGATCTGGCACGGCGTACGTCACGATGCCCACTATTCACCGTTCCTGCTGACGCTGCTGCTGGTGTTTCTGGGACTAAGCGGTCTGGGTATCAGCATCTGGCCGCTGCTGATCCCACCGACCATCACCCTGTGGCAAGCCGCAGCGCCGCTACAAAGCCTGGGCTTTATGCTGGTGGGCGCGCTGTTTATTATTCCGATTATTTTGGTCTACACCTTCTGGAGCTACTACGTGTTCCGCGGCAAGGTGAGCCATGAGGATGGGTATCACTGATGATGAATAAGACGATGAATGAGAACACCGCTACCATTCCCTGGTGGAAACGCGTCGGCTGGCTGGTGGTTATCTGGAGTGCCAGCGTCCTGGGGCTGTTTTTGGTCGCTTCGCTATTTCGCCTGCTGATGACCGCCGCC
The DNA here is from genome assembly GCF_019968705.1 of Serratia sp. JSRIV004. NCBI lineage: Bacteria > Pseudomonadati > Pseudomonadota > Gammaproteobacteria > Enterobacterales > Yersiniaceae > Serratia > Serratia sp. JSRIV004. Next base: position 3,651,326 of record NZ_CP074140.1, read on the forward strand.
GGGATGAAGCCGGAATAGTTCCTACTGCTTCCCCATCGCCCCCAAAAAACGCTGTTGCATCCGCAACAGCGTTTTCAGATCCAGGCACTGATAATCCAGCCCGTGTTGGGCCGCAACCTCGGCAATGATCTTCGCCAAGGCAGGGTAATGCCGATGGCTCCAATGTGGGAACAGATGATGGGTCAGGTGCAGGTTGGCACCGCCCAGCCAGTAACCAACCCAGCGTGGCGTGGCCTGCCAGTCGAAGGTGGTGGCAAACAGATGTTGATACCAGCCATGCACCATCTTGCCCTGCTCGGGAGCCTGATAAAAATTGGCTTTGGCCCAATGGGTACCCACAATCAGCATCACAAACACCAACGACGACAGCATCTGGCTCAGCAGGTAAGTTAGCCAGATCGCGGTGGCGCTAACCTCAGGCGGCATCAGCCATAGCGGGATTGCCAACGCCAACGTGAAGTGTGCCAGCTTGCTCAGCAAGAAAACGCCCCAGCCTTTGCTCCCCTGCAACATCATCTTGGGCGTCATGCGCGTTTTGCCAGCCCGATCCAACCAGTCAAACAGCCAGATGTAATACGGGAAAGTCAGTGCCGCCACCATCGGCCAGTAGTATTGCTGCAAACGCATAAAGGTTTTGCGCTGCTGGAACGGTGTTTGCCGCAGTACGCCGTTAGGCTCAATATCCGGATCGTAACCTTCGATATTGTTGTAGGCATGGTGGAAGATAACGTGACGCACCCGCCAACAGTCCGCATCCAACCCCAACGGGATGCTCACAATAAAGTTAAGCCAGTGGTTCAGCCGTGCCCGTTTGAAAAAGGCATTGTGTGAGGCGTCGTGCACCACGTTCACCGTCAACATCATGGCGGAGAAAATAAAGCCGACGTAGCAGCCGAAATAGGCCCAGGCGTTTTGCTGCTGCAAACTGAGTGCATAAAAGCCCGCGCACACCAGGATCAGCAGCAACACCTTGGCGAACATCCCTCGGTCGGCAAAGCGGTGGTCGCCCCGCTCCGCCAGATAAGCCTGGCTGCCACGCATCAGCGCCAGATGAATGTCTCGGTTCTCCCTTTGGAACGCCAAGGGCCGCAGCGGCGTGGTGTCTGGCATCTTCATAGAGGCTGTTGCCCCATCGTACGTAGGAAGCGTTGCTGCTGTTGCAACAGCTCACGATAGCTGATGCAGCGATAATCCATGGCATAGCGTGGCGCGAGTTCAGCCAGAATGGCGGCTAGCGCTGGATAATGGCGGTGATTCCAGCCGGGGAACAGATGATGGGTGAGATGATAATTCAGCCCGCCGGTCAGATGATGCAACCACTTCGGCGAGGTTTCCCAGTCGCAGGCAGTGGCAAAGTTGTGCCGATACCAGCCCTGCGGCATTTGGCCTCCTTCTGGCACCGCGTAAAACTCAGCCTGCGCCCAGTGGGTACCCAGCAGTAAGAACACCACCAGCAGCGAGGCTAACATCTGGCTCAACAGATAGGCGATCAGCACCGTTTGCCAGCCAATGCCGTGTTGCTGGCAAACCACCAACGGGATCACCAGCACCACCACTATGTGACACAGTTTGCTGGCAATAAACACCGCCCAGCCCTTGCGTCCGGCCAGCACACCCTCGGCGGCCAACGGGGTTTTGCCCAACCGGTCTGACCAATCAAACACCAGCGCGATATAGGGCAGCGACAAGGCGGCAATCAGCGGCCAGTAAAGGTGCTGATAGCGCATGTGCGCTCGCCATTGCTGGAACGGCGTCTGGCGGAAAAAGCCGTTCTCTTCGGTGTCCAGATCGTAATGTTCGACGTTGGCATACACATGATGATAGCTGACGTGCCTTGTCCGCCAATAGTCCGGATCGACCCCCAGCGGGATCGTCACCAAACGCCCCGCCAGACGATTCACCCAAGGAGTGCGGGCGAACGCGTTATGCGAAGCGTCATGATTGACGTTGACGTTCAGCAACATGCCCATCATGACAAAGGCAAAGTAGCACAGCATAAACGCCAGTCCCTGCTGCTGCACCAGGCTAAGCAGGTAGAACCCCACGCACAACAAAAGCAGGACGATAGCCTTGACCCAACGGGCCACATCGGCAAAGCGGTGATCGTTACGGCCGCTCAGATAAGCATAGGTCCGTCGTTTCAGTTCACGATGAAACGCCTGTTCCCCATCGGCAGGGAAAGAGAGTGGCGGCAACGAATCAACCATGCACTGCCTCCTTCTGGCGTCCCCAGCCAGCAGCAACGGCGCAGCCATGCACGGCAATGCCGCAGGTCATCAGCCACCAGTAAGGTTGGTGCCAACCCAGCGCCAGCAGCAACAGCAGTGGAGCGGCCAACGCCACCAGTAACCAGACCTTTACGCCCCAGCTACGGCCTTCGGCAATCCCACCCAGCGCCACCGCACCTACCGCCAACAGCATAAACAGTATCGCCTGCTCGCCGGTCAGGCCGTTGTAGCCGTAACCGAAACGATACACGTAGCCCAGCACCAGGGCGAACAGCAGCAACGCACCACTCACCATACACCAGGCGGAACTGCGGAAACGGGTGCTATTGGCCGAGGGTTTGAAAGGCAGTTTGAAGTAGCGCAAAAACGGCTGATTGCTGGCCCAGAACGGGTTAGCCGACGATTTCTCCCCGCGTACGCCATAGGCGAAAGGCTCGGTTGGCAGCGACGGTCCAAAGGTGCCAAACAGCTTGTCCCAGAAGATAAAGCTGCCGCCAAAATTACGGTTGGAATAGGCCAGATCGTTGACGTGATGTACCCGATGGTGCGCCGGGGTAACGAAGATTTTTTCCAGCCAGCCCAGCTTTGGGGTCAGCGCATTATGGTTAAACAGCTGAATGCCGTAATGCAGGATCGAAACGGTGATAAACACCGAAAGCGGCACACCGGCCAACGCCAGCAGCATAAAGAACGGGATCGACGTTAATGACGAATACCACGAGTTACGTACGCCCAACGACAGATTGAAGTGTTCGCCCTGGTGATGCACCACATGCACCGCCCACAGCAGGCGGAAACGGTGATGCAGACGGTGTAACCAGTAAAAACCAAAGTCCCACGCCAGCAGGGCAAACAGCCACACCAGCGCGACCGGCCAGCTATCTACCAGACCCAGGCTGTAATGGGTCGCCACATAGCCATAGCAGAAGATCTCCAGCCCCCGGAACAGCCACAGCATGATATGCCCGGAGTTGAGGTTGAAGATCACATCGTGCCAATCAACGCTGCCCCGGTTGCGCTTTTGCAGCCACAGGGCTTCGCCCAGCACCACGCACAGCATAAATATTATCGGTATTACCAGATCGGTCATGGTCGTTCTCCCTGACGATAATCACTGACAATCCATCGAACATGCTGGCAGGCATAGCCTACGGCCATGGCCAACACCGCTCCACTGAGCAAATCCACCAACAGGTGACGGCGCAGTTGCAGAATAGAGAAGGCAATCGCCACTCCCCAAACCGACAACAGTACGCTGCGCCATTTTTTCCGGCTGTCCGCCACGGCCCACACGGCCAGGGCCGTCAAGGCTATATGCAAAGAAGGTAAACAGTTTTGTTTGGAATCAATCCCGATCAATGCCGCCAGCATGGTTGAGCTGAGTGAACTGCCCTGATCGACCGGGTAGTCCATCGTCGTCGGCCACAGCAGATAGATGGCCCCCGCAACAAGAGCGGCAAGCTGCATTGAGCTTCTAAGCCATTTGATCCGGCTCAGCGGACACAGCAGATAGCACAGCGGAACGATCAGGAAAAAAGACAGGTATAGCCAGATAGCATGCGGACTGAAGGGAATGGCACGATCCAGCCAACTCGGCGTCAGCTGATAACCAGCGCCTTGCCATCGGTCAGTGCTGTTATAAATCAGGCCGACAAAGCCCCAACCCAGCAGCATTTGCCATAGGCGATAGATCACCTCTTTCATGGCACCTCCGGCAACCGTACGATACGTCGGCATTTAGCATCGAACTGCGGCATGATGCGTTGCGCGGTCAGTTGCCATTCCAGTTGCTGCACCGCGATACCCTGCTGGGTAAACAGCGCAATCAGTTGCTGCTGGCAATGTACCAGTTCTTCCGGACTGCAGTCGGCCATCAGGTGCAGCCGCTGGCCAGACAACTGGGTCAGGCGATAATCCGCCACGGCGGGCAACGCGTTGGCAATCACCCGGCGGCACAAATCGGCAAAAACTCGCTGCGCCTCCCCCTGCAATCCTGGCAGCATCAGTTGATCGTCACAGCGTCCCTCAATCTGCTCCAACGCCATGCTGGCCTGGCCACACGGGCAAGGCTCTTTACGCCGAACCAAAATATCATCCAGCCGATAACGTACGATCGGCTGCGTACGGCGGGTAAAATCGGTGATCAGCGGGGTAAAGCGTTGCTCATCGATCCACTGTGGTTCCACGTGGATAAACTCTTCGTTCAGATGCAAGGTGCCGTGGCTACAGGTGGCAGCCAGAAAACCTTCGGTGGCCTGATAGACTTCGCCCACGTCGGCAAATACCCGCTTTAGCAGTTGGCGATCCTGCGGCTCCAGCACCTCAGCCACCGAGATCACCTTTTTCACCTGTAGTTGTAACTCGCCCCGTTCGACCGCATGAGCCAACGCGCACAATACCTGCGCAGGTGCGACCACGATGGTGGGTTGCTCCCGTTCAATCTGCGGTAAGTGCTCGGCAAAGGGTGCAAACAGATCGTAAAACGTCAGGCTCAACCAGCGGTTGTTGACGCTGTGATACAGATTGTTGTCCGCACGCAGAAACAGCGCGACACGCTCACCGGCAAATACCCCTTGCGGCAGCATTTTGGCCAGCATGCCCCCAGCCCAGATCTGCTGCTCCTGCGGGCTGACCACAAATACGCCGCGCCTCCCGGAGGTGCCGGTCGATAGACCTACACTGTATTTGCCCACTTTTGGGGTGAAGTCGCGATCGGTTTCGCTGCGCCGGGCACAGGCCAACAGCGCCTCAAGTTGCAGCCCGGCGGTATTCATCCGATCAAAATGCGTCATCATGATCGCTTTGTCCATTTCTGGCCATTCGCTCACAGGTAACAGACAGTATGGCCGGAAATAGGGGCTATACGCCAATACCCGGCGGGCAAAGCGTTTTAACTGACGCGCCTGGTAAGCCTCCAGTTCTGCCCGTTCGGTGAAATGCAGCCTGCGCGCTCGCAGATAGTGCCACAGCGTCATCAGCGGGATCATAAATCCCCCTCATGGCACAACAGGATCTCCGCCGCGCCGCCGTGATGCAGCTGGTTGAGCGCTTCAAGGGTTTGGTAGTAGCTACGCGGGTTGTCCATGATCAGGTTCGCCAGCCGCGAAGGGCCACGCAGTTGCTGGTAGTTCAGCGGCGACCAGGCGGCGTCGCTTGCCAGCAGCGTCCAGCCCGCGTCGGTTTGGACAAAGGCGCCAAGGTGGCCCGCAGCATGCCCTGGCAGAGGAACAATGAAGATTTGCCCATCGCTGCCCGGCAGCGCATATCCCTGCTGGAACGGTGCCAGTTCGGCTGGCAGACTCTGTAGCGGGAATGACTCCACAAACTGCAATGCGGATTCAAACTCCTCGGGGATCAACCCCGGTATAAACGCCCGCTTCAGGGCGGCAAAGCCACGCAGCTCTCGAGTTTGCTGCCAGCCCTCACCGGAACAAATCATGTTGAGGCTGCTGAAATCACGCAGGCCAGCGATATGGTCAGCATGAAAATGGGAAATAATCACCGCCTCAATATCACTCACACTGACACCCCGGCTACGCAACTGCTCAAGCAGCGCCTGCTGTGGGCTGAAATAAACCGGGGTGATCTGGCTATACAATCGGAAAATACCGCTGGCGGTGTACTGTTGGAAATAGCTGGCATAACCGGTATCCCATAACCAGCGACGCTCTCCCACCTCCAACAGGTAGGCACGAGAGGGGAATTTGCAGCTACGCATTGGCGAGCCACGCAGCGCCATGCAGCCAAGGTGGGTACAATAGCCGATTTCAAAGGGGGTAATGTTAGCCATGCGCCGCCATCCCCTGCTGTTTCATCCATTGCCCTGTCAGCTCTATCCCCTGCTCCAGGCTATAACGTGGCCGGTAACCCAGCTCTTCAATCGCGCGGCTGTTATCCAGCGTCATATCAAAATAGGCGGCCGCCGCGCTGTAGCGCGTCAGCATCGGCTCTTTGCCGGTAAAATGGGCTATCAATTCCATGCCCCCTGCCACCGCCCACAACAGCCGGTAAGGCAATGCCTGCACCCGATATTGCCAGCCTAGCTGCTGGGCCAGCAGTTGGTGCAGCATATCCTCCAGCCGCTGCGGCTGTTGGTTGGTGATGTTATAAATGCCGCCAGAAGGCAAATTCGGCCGGTTGCTGGCCAGATCCATTGCATGCACTACGTTGAGCACAAAGGTCAGATCCAGATAGGCTTTACCGCCACCGGGCAGGCGCAGAGCACCTTTGTCACGCTGCATCTGGGCCAGGATCCTGGGTACGATCACTCGGTCATGTGGCCCAAACAGGCCACGAGGTCGCAGGATCAGGTACGTGGTTTGCGGATAGCGATGCAACAGCGCACCAATGCTCTGTTCGGCAGCATACTTACTGGCGGCGTAATGATTGGCAAACCGGCGGGCAGATTCACCCTCGGCAATGTTGTGATGATGTTTAAAGTCAAAATAGATCGCCGGGGTCGAGATATGAATAAAGCGCTTCACGCCACAGCGCCCGGCAGCTTTGGCGAGCTTTTCCGTGACGTAGGTGTTGGCCTGGAAAAACGCCCTGCGATCGCCCCACGGGGCAGATTTGGCGGCACAATGCCAGACAATGTCATACCCTTTCATCAGCTGTTCGCACTGTTCCGCCCCAGCACGGGTCAGGTCCAACGGGGTAAACTTTGCCCCCAGTGCCGCCAACTCACGGCCAACGGCTTCATCACGCCCGGTGGCATGCACCTGATGTCCGGTAGCCAGCAGCCACTCGGCCGCATTGCGCCCTAACCCACTGGTCGCTCCGGTTACCAAGACTTTCATGGCAGCAGAACCATGCCGCCCAGGGTCAGCCCAGCAGCGGTACCGATCAACATTACCGGCTGATTGGCATTCAGCCTGTCAGTGATCGCCGCCTCGTGCAACGCGGAAGGAATTGACGCCGCCACCTGGTTGCCCCGGTAACGATAGATATCCACCAACGCCTCTGGCGCTACATGCAGCCTTTTGCGCATATGTTCCAGCGAGAGATGGCTGGCCTGATGCGGCACCACGGTGGCGATTTGTGGCAAGGTGAGCCCCGCGGCGTTCAGCAAACGCTCAAGGTAGCCTTCAATCAGCGCCGAAGCCTGGCGGAACAGCTGCTTACCCTTCATATGGAACAGAAAATCGCTGTCGTTCATCCCGGCACGCGGGTTACGACGTGTGCCACCGGCGCGGATTTCACACAGATCGCTGCCTTCCGGGTAGGTTTCCATCAGGTAGGACAAAATCCCGCTGCGCCCATCGCCGCGTTCCACAATGGCACAGGCGGCACCATCGCCAAAAATCAGTGAGGACTCTTCATCTTCCCAGTCGATACCGCGCGAGGCGATATCAGCAGAGACGATGGCAATACGCCGGTAAACGCCTGCGTTGAGTAGCCCAGCCGCCACCTGCAATGCGCTAATAAAGCTGACGCAGCTGGTATTGATATCAAAACCTGCGGTACCTGAGGGTAAGCCGGCGATTTTAAGAATATGCGCGGCACTAAAGGGCAATGCCTGTACGGCAATGGCCGAGGCCGAGATCAACAGATCGATGGAGTCACGCGAAATAGTATGGCGAGCCAGCGCGTCATCCAATGCGGCGACGGCCAGTTCAGCCTGGCTGGCCTGATTGCTGGCATGAAAGCGATGAATAATCCCCGAGCGTTTTTCTACATAGCCGTCGGGTTTGTTCAACTGCCGATCCAACGCCGAAGATTCGACGCAGCCGGGAGGCAAAGCCGCTCCTGTCGCAATGATTTTCAGCGGCAGCACGGGGTGGGACAGGTTATCAATGGTCATAGGTGTTCAGTCTGCTTATCCCTAACTCGTTTGGCTTAGCATCCAGCGTAATTAATCAAACTTTTTACGCTCTTTTGATCTAGCCCTTATTTAACATCAGCATAAGGAAAATCCTAACAAGAATTTTTACTGATTGATTCCGTTCGCTTAACTAACCTGGTAAACCATGCCGTTAACCTAATGGCACAGCCTAGATCAACGCCGAAAAGAGATCTATAAGAATAAGCTGTTTGGCCAAGTCCTGGGCGGCTAAGGCAGGCCAAAATCAATGACTGAATCAACGGTAAAAGGGTATTGATGCGGGGAAAACCGAACAGCGGCAACGTCCAAAGACCTTGCCGCTGGGTAACGCGGGGAATTAACGGCGGTTACGCACCAACTGGTAGCGGCGAGTCAGATATTCCACCGGCACGCTCCAGATATGCACCAGGCGGCAGAACGGGAATATCAGGAACAGAGTCATGCCGAGCACGATATGAATCTTGAATATCAGTGCAACCCCTTCCAGGTGTTGAGCTGCACCGCCATGGAAGGTCACCACCGCTTGCGCCCAAGCGACCAACTTCAGCATCTCGCTGCCGTCCATGTGTTGAGCAGAGAACGGAATGGTCAACAGCCCCAGGCACACCTGTACGACCAGCAACGTCAGGATCAGGATATCCCCTACGCTACTGGTGGCGCGGATACGTGGGTTGGTCAGACGGCGCTTTAATAACAGCACACCGCCCACCAACATCATCACGCCACAGGCCCCACCGGCAAACATCGCCATTTTCTGCTTCACGGCCATCGGCAGGAAAGACTCATACATCCAGTGCGGCGTCAGCATGCCGAGGAAATGCCCGGCAAAAATGCCCAGAATGCCAATATGGAACAGATTGGAGGCCAGCCGCATGCCCTTTTTATCCAGCATCTGGCTGGAGCCAGCACGCCAGGTGTATTGCCCGTAGTCGTAACGCAGCCAACTGCCGATCAGGAAGATCGCCCCGGCGATATACGGATAGATATCGAAGAAGAAAAGCGTCATAAAGTGCATGATTAGCGTCCTTTGGTTGCCGTGGTCATCGAGCCCACATCCAGATACTGTGGCGCCACCGCCCCAGCAAAGCGCCGCTGGTGAGTGGCTTGCTGCGCCGAAGCACAACCCTGCTCACCCAAAAACTTGATCTGTTCTTCTTCCCAGACGGCATCCAGTGCCTGTGGCGTGTCGTCACGTGTTTCACCGGCAACTTGCGGCTGCAGACTTTGGGCTGCAACGCCACTAGCAGACAACACCAGCAGCAGATCGAACAGCACCGCATACGGGCTTTGACGCTGCTGCAAGCGAGCACCCAGCAGGGCCAGAATGGGGGCGATATCCTGCAATCCGCCCTGAGCTTCCTCTTTGTTGCGGCTAGCCAGATACTCCAGATACAGCGGCAGGAAGTCCGGCAGTTCGCGGCTATCGATCTCCAGCCCGGCTTCGCGGTATTGCGCCATCAGATCGACCATAGCCTGGCCGCGATCGCGGGATTCACCGTGAACATGCTCAAACAACAACAGTGAAGTCGCACGGCCACGATCGAACAGCTCGCAATACTCCGCCTGCACGTCCAGCAACGGACGGGCACAGAAGCGGCGGATAAACAGAATCAACTGGGCGCTGTGATGCAAGTCCAGTTCACAGGCCGGTTCCAGGGCTTCCACCAGCTCTTGCTGATGGTCAAACAGTTCCTGCTCAGGATAATCCAGCAGGCGGGCAATAATTCGCAGAGCGATCATGAAGCATCCTCCTTGCGCGGGGATTTCTGCGTCACGTCGATGGCATCGATGCGGCGGCTGTTAAACAGGTTGAACTTGCTGTCGCTGCCGTGGCAACCGTCGCCAAAGCTGAAGCCACAGCCTTTGCTTTCCGGGAAGGCTTCGCGAGCCAGTTCACGATGGCTGGAAGGCACGACGAAACGGTCTTCGTAGTTAGCGATCGCCAGATAGCGATACATCTCTTGCGCCTGCGCCTCTGTCAGCCCAACCTGCTCCAGCGCGCTGGTATCCACCACGCCGTCCACGGTTTCTGCCCGCTTGTAGTGGCGCATCGCCAACATCCGTTTCAGCGCCAACAGCACCGGAGCGGTATCCCCGGCGGTCAACAGATTCGCCAGGTATTGCACCGGGATGCGCAGGCTTTCGACATCAGGCAACACGCCGCTATGGGCCAACTCACCGGCATCGGCAGCCGACTGGATCGGAGACAACGGCGGCACGTACCACACCATCGGCAAGGTGCGATATTCCGGGTGCAGCGGCAACGCCAGCTTCCAGTCCATCGCCATCTTGTAAACCGGTGACTGCTGCGCAGCCTCAATCACCCCTTGCGGGATACCGTCTTTCAGCGCTTGATCAATCACCGCCGGGTCGTGCGGATCGAGGAAGATATCCATTTGGCTCTGATACAGGTCTTTATCGTTCTCTGTAGCGGCCGCTTGTTCAATGCGGTCGGCATCGTACAGCAGCACGCCGAGATAGCGGATACGCCCCACGCAGGTTTCCGAACAGACGGTCGGCTGGCCAGCCTCAATCCTTGGGTAGCAGAAGATGCACTTCTCGGATTTGCCGCTTTTCCAGTTGAAGTAGATTTTCTTGTACGGACAGCCGGTCAGGCACATCCGCCAGCCGCGGCATTTATCCTGATCGATCAGCACAATGCCATCTTCGCCGCGTTTATAGATCGCACCGCTCGGACAAGTCGCCACACAGGCCGGGTTCAGGCAGTGCTCGCACAGCCGTGGCAGATACATCATGAAGGTGTTTTCGAACTGGCCGTACATCGCCTTCTGCATGTTGTCGAAGTTTTTGTCCTTGGCACGTTTGTCGAACTCTCCGCCGAGGATCTCTTCCCAGTTTGGGCCACTTTCGATCTTGTTCATCCGTTGACCAGTGATCAGCGAGCGCGGACGGGCGATCGGCTGATGCTTGCCCTGCGGGGCAGTGTGCAGATTCTGGTAGTCGTAATCGAACGGCTCGTAATAATCGTCCAGCGCGGGAACATCCGGGTTGGCAAAGATCTTCGACAGCAGGCCAACGCGGTTACCCATGCGCGGCTCCAGCTTGCCGTTGATTTTGCGTATCCAGCCGCCCTTCCACTTATCCTGATCTTCCCAGGCGTTGGGATAGCCGATGCCCGGCTTGCTTTCCACGTTGTTGAACCAGGCATATTCCATGCCTTCGCGGCTGGTCCAGACGTTCTTACAGGTTACCGAACAGGTATGGCAACCGATGCACTTGTCCAGGTTGAGCACCATGCCAACTTGCGAACGAATTTTCATTTGGCTTTCTCCTGCTGGCTGCCCTGCGCGTAGTCGTTACCTTCGCCGTCTAACCAGTCGATATGGTCCATTTTGCGCACCACCACAAACTCATCGCGATTCGAGCCAACGGTGCCGTAGTAGTTAAAACCGTAGGCCAACTGCGCATAGCCGCCGATCATATGGGTCGGTTTCGGGCACACGCGGGTCACCGAGTTGTGGATCCCGCCGCGCTGACTGGTAATTTCCGAGCCTGGAATGTTCACGATACGTTCCTGCGCGTGATACATCATGGTCATCCCCGACGGAATACGCTGGCTGACCACCGCACGAGCGGTGAGCGCGCCGTTGGCGTTGAAGGCCTCGATCCAGTCGTTATCTTCAATGCCCAAATCTTTGGCATCGTCCTCACTCAGCCAGACGATTGGCCCGCCGCGTGACAGGGTCAGCATCAACAGGTTGTCACTGTAGGTGGAGTGAATGCCCCACTTCTGGTGCGGCGTCAGGAAGTTCAGCGCCTTCTCTTTGTTGCCGTTCGGCTTTTTATTCAGCAACGGCTGCGCGGCACGAGTGTCGATCGGCGGACGATAAACCAGCAGGCTTTCCCCGAAGGCACGCATCCACTCGTGATCCTGATACAGCTGTTGGCGGCCACTCAGGGTGCGCCATGGGATCAGCTCATGCACGTTGGTGTAGCAGGCGTTGTAAGAAACGTGTTCGTCTTCCAGGCCAGACCAGGTTGGGCTGGAGATGATCTTGCGCGGCTGGGCCTGAATATCGCGGAAGCGGATTTTTTCGTCTTCCTTGTTCAGCGCCAGATGGGTGTGATCGCGCCCGGTAATGTTGCTCAGTGCCTGCCAGGCTTTCACCGCCACCTGCCCATTGGTTTCCGGTGCCAACGAGAGGATCACCTCCGCCGCATCGATAGCGCTTTCGATCTTAGGCCGCCCAACTGCCGGGCCTTCGGTCTTCACGTAGTTGAGCTTTTTCAGGAAGTCGACTTCGGTCTGGGTGTTCCAACTGATGCCCTTACCGCCATTGCCAAGCTTGTCCAGCAGCGGACCAAGTGAGGTAAAGCGCTCGTAGGTCGCGGGATAATCGCGTTCTACCACCATGATGTGTGGCGCGGTTTTGCCCGGGATCAGCTCGCACTCGCCTTTCTTCCAGTCTTTCACGCCGTAGGGCTGTGCCAGTTCGGCGGCGGAGTCATGCTGGATCGGCAGCGTGACGATGTCGGTCTCCTGGCCCAGGTGACCAACGCACACCTCGGAGAAGGCTTTGGCGATACCCTTGTAGATCTCCCAGTCGCTCTTGGAATCCCAGGCAGGATCGACAGCCGCAGACAGCGGATGAATAAACGGATGCATATCCGAGGTATTCATATCGTCTTTCTCGTACCAGGTAGCGGTGGGCAACACGATGTCGGAATACAGGCAGGTGCTGGACATGCGGAAATCAAGCGTCACGACCAGATCCAACTTGCCTTCGCCGCCGTTATCCAACCACTCGACTTCCTGCGGTTTTACGCCGCCCTGTTGGCCCAGATCCTGGCCCTGGATGCCATTCTCGGTCCCCAGCAGGTATTTGAGCATGTATTCATGCCCCTTGCCGGAGGAGCCCAGCAGGTTGGAGCGCCAGACGAACAGGTTACGCGGGAAGTTCTGCGGGTTGTCCGGCTGTTCGGCAGCAAAGCGGACGTTGCCCTGTTTCAGGCTCTCCACGGTGAAGTCAAGCGGCGTCTGACCGGCAGCTTTGGCCTGAGCGGCCAGATACAGCGGGTTAGTGTCCAGTTGCGGTGCCGATGGCAACCACCCCATGCGCTCGGCACGCACGTTCAGGTCGATCAGGCTGCCAGCAAACTGGCTCTTGTCCGCCATCGGTGACAACAGCTCTTCGGTGCCAACCGTCTCATAGCGCCATTGGCTGGAGTGGTTGTAGAAGAACGAGGTGCTGTTCATATGGCGCGCAGGCCGTTGCCAATCCAGACCAAAGGCCAGCGGCGTCCAACCGGTTTGTGGGCGCAGCTTTTCCTGGCCGACATAGTGCGCCCAGCCGCCGCCGCTTTGGCCAACGCAACCGCAGAAGATCAGCATGTTGATCAACCCGCGATAGGTCATGTCCATGTGATACCAGTGGTTGACACCGGCCCCAACGATAATCATCGAACGGCCGTGGGTTTTCTCGGCGTTCTCGGCAAACTCGCGCGCAATGCGGATGATGTTGTGGCGTGATACGCCGGTGATTTGTTCTGCCCAGGCTGGCGTATAGGCTTTGACTTCGTCATAACCGTTGGCGCAGTTGGCATCATTCAGACCACGATCCAGGCCGTAGTTAGCCAGCGTCAGGTCGTAGACGCTGGTCACCAGCGCCTGGCTGCCGTCCGCCAGTTGCAGGCGTTTTACCGGCAGCTTGTGTAGCAGGATGTCGTCCAGCGCCACGCTGTTGAAATGCTCACTCTCGGCACCGCCGAAGTATGGGAAGCCAACGTCAACCACCTCATCATGGCTGCCTAGCAGGCTGAGTTGCAGCACCACATCCTGCTGGGCTTTACCTTCACGCTGTTCCAGGTTCCATTTGCCCTTCTCACCCCAACGGAAGCCGATGGAGCCCTGCGGCGCCACCAGTTCACCGCTTGTCTGATCCAGCGCGACGGTTTTCCACTCGGGGTTGTTTTCCTGCCCAAGGCCATCCACCAGATCGGCGGCGCGCAGAAGGCGGCCAGCGGCGTAATAGCCCTCGGTGCGCGGTTCCAACATCACCAGCATCGGCATATCGGTGTAGCGGCGTACATAGTCGCGGAAATAGCCAACTTCACGATCCAGATGGAACTCTTTAAGCATCACGTGGCCCATCGCCAGCGCCATGGCGCTATCGGTACCCTGTTTCGGGTTCAGCCACTGGTCGCATAGCTTGGCTACTTCCGCGTAGTCTGGCGTCACCGCGACGGTTTTGGTGCCCTTGTAGCGAACCTCGGTGAAGAAGTGGGCATCCGGGGTGCGCGTTTGCGGCACGTTGGAGCCCCAGGCAATGATATACGAGGAGTTGTACCAGTCGGCGGATTCAGGCACGTCGGTCTGTTCGCCCCAGGTCATCGGCGAGGCCGGTGGCAAATCGCAGTACCAATCGTAGAAGCTCAAGCAGGTGCCGCCAATCAGCGATAGATAACGGGCACCGGCTGCGTAAGACACCATCGACATCGCCGGGATCGGCGAGAAGCCGATAATGCGGTCCGGGCCAAAGGTCTTGGCGGTATAGACGTTGGAGGCGGCGATCAGTTCATTGACCTCCTGCCAACTGGAACGAACAAAACCACCGCGGCCACGGGCCACTTTGTAGCTTTTGGCTTTTTCCGGGTCGGAAACGATCGAACCCCAGGCATCAACCGGATCGCTGTGCAAGGCTTTAGCCTCGCGCCATAGCTTGATTAGGCGTTTGCGCATCAGCGGATATTTCAGGCGGTTGGCGCTGTAGAGATACCAGGAATAGCTGGCACCACGTGGGCAGCCACGGGGCTCATGGTTGGGCAAATCAGGACGGGTGCGTGGATAATCGGTCTGCTGGGTTTCCCAGGTAACCAGGCCGTTTTTCACATAGATTTTCCAGCTACAGGAGCCGGTGCAGTTAACACCATGGGTGGATCGCACCACTTTGTCGTGCTGCCAACGGCTGCGGTAACCGTCTTCCCAATCGCGGTTGGTGTTCAGCGTTTGGCCATGACCGCCAGAGAAAGGTTCGGCCAGCTGTTTGAAGTAGCGGAACCGGTCTAGAAATTTGCTCATCCGGAGTTCTCCTGAAGGCTCATCACCCTACGAGTTTCAAGCCGCAGCTTGAAAGACGACGGGCATATTGTTGTAAGAAGTTGCCAAGTGACATTGCTCAATCTGCGGCCAAGGCTACTGATGCTCTGCCGGGCGTAACTTGATTGCGATCAAGGGAATCAGTGAGGAAAAACGTGGGGGACGTTGGAAATACCACTAAAGGATGATCGTTAGAATTAACGCTATCACATTGTAATAAAACAAGAATTATAGACTAGTAAAGAGACACGCCTGGCGAACCCCCTGAAGCGGAAATTTGGGGGTAGAGGCGGTAAAAACGGAAATGTGAGCAAGATTAATGACAGAATGACCGGATAATCTTGTCTGAAACGGCTTCCAGGGACTCCCTGCTAGCGAGTCCGACATTCAACCCGCATTTCCTTTTCATTCCCCGCCAGATACACGCAGTTCAGCGCCTGGGGATTAACACCAGCAGAGGTGTCTAATGAAAAAGAGAGAAACATTCGAGGGCTGTTTAGCTGCTCATGCTGTATTGCAGGCCTGGTCCGACTGCCCAATGCATAGGATAAAAGTGAAACTGTCAACAGCGCAATAAACGCCGCCAGATACGTCAATACCCGGCCCCCTGGTATTAGCGTGTTTTGCCTGGGATCATCCAAAGCCATTTCGCTTAATATCGGATGCATGCAGGAATAATCTTCCGGCACCGTTGCATTTTCAATAATTTCATCGACCATATGATTTAATTTGCCCGCAGATAAATCACTATTAATAGTTTCAGCATTATTATTGCCAGGAATAATCTCCGTGGCGACGGCAGATTCTCCTGATGATATAAAGTTAAAAATTGCTTTATCGTCCACCTTATAACCAAGACGAGGAATGGTCCGGATGAGAGCATGCTCCGTGTCGCCAATTTTCTGGCGAATGGACTTAATCGTCTGATTGATTGTCGAGTCTGAGCAATAGGTGCCTTTCCAGATAGTCTCAATGATTTCTGAGCGGCTCACCAACTCAGGCGACCGGTTAACCAGCAGGGAAAGGATCTGCAGCTCTTTCCAACGTAGGCGTGAACGCTGCCTGGAGGGGAGCAAAACATCAAAATTTATGATTTTTATTTCCTGTTCAGCAGCCACTTTTCATTTTCCTTATGAGTTCACAGCGTCCCCATTTGTATAGACATATGAAAAAATGTTCAACAATTTAAATATAAACTCGGTGAAACAGACTGACTTTATATTTCACCTGTTTTTCATAACTTAGTGAAATCATGCAGCTCACTGAGAAAAAACCATCCCCTCCTGGTCCATGGCCAATTCAGACATAAACCACTCCGCACCAAGGATTATGGGCTTTATTTTCTGATGAAACAGTGGGCATTAAGATTTTATCAATAGATAAACATGGGTTGCTCTTATCCTCACTCAACAAAAAAGCGATGTTAATATAGACCAATAAAACCGCCAAAAGTCGGTAATATTACACAGCGGAGTTTCGGCAAAATAGCGGTGACTTCACCGATTGGCAATCACTGAAACAACGGGTGGGAATTGAGAGGGTAGACACTCCCCGGCAAGCGAGGAGTGTCTGATTACTGACAGGCAATGGTGCACAATGGGTAGGCGTCGCACATGTTCGACAGTAGGGTCGCCGCATATTGCCTTCGCTTGACTCAACTAGCGTGAAACCTTTTTACGGCCGTAAACCCCCCAGGTCACCACGACACACAGAATATAAAACACCAGGAAAATCTTCATCGCCCCAGCCGGTGAGCCAGTCAACGCCAGCGAAGTCCCAAACGCCTTGGGAATAAAGAACCCCCCTGCTGCACCAATCGCCGAGATAAAGCCCAACGCCGCAGCCGAATCGGTTACCGCCTCGCGCTGTGCCAACTCATCGCTTCCTCCTTCGGCTTTCACTCTGTCCACGGTGATTTTACGAAATATCACGGCGATCATCTGGAAGGTCGAGCCGCTGCCCAACCCGGCGGTGAGGAACAGCACCATAAACACGCCATAGAAGGCCATAAACGAGCCCTGATGATCGCTACCCGGCAAGGTCAGGAACAGCAAGGCGGCGAAAATAGCCATGACTATAAAGTTCAGCAACGTCACACGAATACCGCCAAAGCGATCGGAAAGCGCCCCGCCCACGGGACGAGCCAGCGCCCCAAGGAACGGCCCGAAGAAGGCATAATGCAGGATCACCACGTCAGGAAACTGGGTTTTCGCCAGCATGGCAAAACCGGCAGAGAAACCAATAAAGGAACCAAAGGTTGCCAGATACAACAGGCTCAAAACCCACAGATGCCCCCGTTTCAGTACCGGCAGCTGTTGGCGCAAAGAAGCCTTTGAGGCGGCCAAATCGTTCATACCGAACCAGGCCGCCAGCGTTGCCACCAGCAGGAAAGGCACCCAAATCCAGGCGGCGTTTTCCAACCACAGCTGGCTGCCGTCTGGCTGTGTCTGCCCAGTGCCGCCCAGGAAGCCGAACATGGCGAGCGAGATGGCTAACGGAGCCACCAGTTGCATTACGCTGACCCCCAGATTTCCCAGACCGCCGTTCAGCCCCAACGCGCCCCCCTGCTTCGCCTTCGGGAAGAAGAAGCTGATGTTCGCCATGCTGGAAGCAAAGTTGGCCCCAGCAAAACCACACAACAGCGCGATAATGATAAATACGTTGAATGAGGTGGTCGGATCCTGTACCGCATAGCCCAACCACAGGCAAGGTACCAGCAGGAAACAGGTGCTGATGGCCGTCCAACGGCGGCCACCAAACATCGGGATCACGAAGGAATACGGCACGCGCAGGATCGCGCCGGAAACCGAAGGCAATGCGGTCAACAGAAACAGCTGATCGGTGGTGAAGTTAAAACCCACTTTGTTCAGATTAACCGCCACGGCGCTGAACAGCATCCAGACGCAGAAGGCGAGCAACAGGCAGGGTATGGAGATCCACAGGTTGCGGCGGGCAATGCGGTGCCCGCTCTGCTGCCAGAATTCGCTGTTCTCAGGTTGCCAGTCCTGAATAACCGCACCCGTTTTTTTTGCTAAAGGCGTTGCAGATTGCGACATAATAACCTCAGAAACACGGTGATAACTGCGCACACCCTAGTTGATCCCCTCAAGCGGTAAAGTTGACGCAAATCAATGAGCAAGCAGGTAACTCATGGCGGAAAAACCTCATACATCCCTTAGTGAGTAGCCAATCCAGTCCAGCTAATCTATTGGTATTCAGCAGGTTATACCACAGTAGAGCTAATGGTTTGGCTATGGGTCAGACCACCGGAAACTAAGGGGTACTTCGTTAGGGGTATGGGGTTACGCCGGGGGATGAGGAAAAATGGCTGCTATTGACGTAATTTGGCGGCCGGATTTTCGGGTATCTACTCTCTGGTTTCTGCTGCTCTCTAGGGGACGCGTATTCGATGAAACGCTTGCTGGCTCCGCTTTCCATCGTTAACCAGGTTGCCCTGCTAATGCTACTGCTGGGGGTGCTGGGTATCGCCGGAATGAGTATTTCCGCCTGGATGTCGCAAAGCATTCAGGGCAATGCTCATGCCATCAACAAGGCGGGCTCCCTACGGATGCAGAGCTACCGTCTGCTGTCTCAGGTCCCTCTGGATGCCCGCAGTGACCTCCTGATGCAGGGATTGGATCAGGATGAAACCAGCCGCGATTTGCAGCTGGCGTTGGAGCGCGAAGGGCTAACCCCACAGTTGCTGACGCTGCGTGACTATTGGCTAAACCAGCTGCAACCGCGGCTGCGCCAAGCACAACGCCCCGCCGATGCGGCCCCCCAAGTGGCCCATTTTGTCAGCCTGCTGGACAAGCTGGTTTCCGATATCGATCATCAAACCGAACGGCGCTTGTTGATGGTGACGCTGGTTCAGGGGGGATTTATCGCCCTGACGCTATTGCTGCTGATCGGCACCATCTGTTATCTACGCCGCCGTTTGCTGCACCCTTGGCGTCAATTGGTGGCACTGGCGCTGGCGGTTGGCCGCGGTGATTTCAGCCACCGCTTTGCCCAACGTGGGCATCAGGACGAGATGTCTTCCCTAGGCGCCGCGCTCAACACCATGTCCGACGAGCTTGCCACCATCTATGCCAGGCTGGAGCAACGTGTCGCAGAAAAAACCGCCGACCTGCAACAGAAAAATCAGGTGCTGGGTTTTCTGTATCGCACCAGCCGGCAGTTGCACACCAGCGAGCCGATCTGTAGCCGCCTGACGCCGATCCTCAACCAGTTGCAAACCTTGACGCCGCTACACAGCATCCAGGTACGGCTGTATGAAAACAACAGTCAGGAACAGTTTCTACAATTAAGCGGTAACCAGCCATTGAGGCCGGAGTATTGCCATAATCCGGTCTGTAGCGCCTGCTTGAGCGAACATCAGCCGCATAGTCAGGGCCATCCTTCTCTTAGCTGGAGCCTGAGTGACCAACTGGGCAATTATGGCATCGTCGTCGCTCAACATGCACCAGAACAACGGCTAAGCGATGAGCAATGTCAGTTGATGAATACCCTGATAGAGCAGTTGACCAGCGTATTGGCGATAGAACGCCAGGTTGACCACCAGCAGCAGTTGATGTTGATGGAAGAGCGTGCCGCGATTGCCCGCGAGTTACACGACTCCATCGCTCAGTCCCTCACCTGCTTGAAAATGCAGACCAGTTGCCTGCAAATGCAGGGGGGCGAACTCCCTCCAGCCAGCCTGGCGCTGGTGCAACAGATGCGTGAAGAGATCAGTACCGCCTATCGCCAGTTACGCGAGCTGTTAACCACCTTCCGCCTGCGCTTGACCGAGCCTGGCCTGCTGGCGGCACTACAGTCTACGGTACAAGAATTCAACCAGCGGCTGGGGATCACCATCGAACTGGATTATCAGTTAGGACCACGAAGCATACCGGCCTATCAGGCGATCCACCTGCTGCAGATCGCGCGTGAGGCATTGAGTAACATTCACCAACACGCGCAGGCCAGCCAGGTCGCGATTCGGGTGACCAACCTGCAGGGCGAAGTCACCCTGAGCGTCAGCGACAATGGCCGTGGTCTGCCAGATATCAGTGAACGGCCCGATCATTACGGCCTAATCATCATGCGCGATCGCGCCAAAAGCCTGCATGGCCAGTGCGAAATCTTGCCGTGCAGCGGCGGCGGCACCGAAGTCCGGGTGACGTTCCGCCCGGATAACTCCGCTATTGAATAAGGAAATACTATGACGACCGAAGAAGCTGCCACCATACTGCTGATTGACGATCACCCCATGCTGCGTAACGGCGTCAAGCAGTTGATTAGCATGGATCCGCGGCTGCAAGTCATCGCCGAAGCCAGCAATGGCGAACAAGGGGTGGAACTGGCGGAGACGCACGATCCCGACCTGATCCTGTTGGATCTGAATATGCCCGGACTGAACGGCCTGGCAACCCTGGATCGCCTACGCCAAACCGCCCTTTCCGGCCGCGTGGTGGTGTTTAGCGTCTCCAACCATGAAGACGATGTAGTAAGCGCGCTGAAACGCGGTGCAGATGGCTATCTATTGAAAGATATGGAACCAGAGGAACTGCTCAAGGCGCTGCATCAGGCGGCGGCAGGGCAAATGGTACTGAGCGAAGCATTGACTCCAGTGCTGGCGGCCAGCCTGAGGGAAAACCGCCCGGCGGTAGAACGCGACATCCAGCAGTTAACCCCGCGCGAGCGCGACATCCTCAAGCTGATCGCGCAGGGGCTGCCAAACAAGCTGATCGCCCGTAAACTGATGATCACCGAGAGTACCGTCAAGGTGCACGTGAAACACCTGCTGAAGAAGATGAAACTGAAGTCCCGCGTAGAAGCCGCCGTTTGGGTGTTGGGTAATAAGAAGGATTAGTTACCCTCTGGGTGCAACGGCCCGGTAACCGCCGGGATTGCCGGTGGCTGCAGGGTTTGCGGCGGTGGTAACCCAGGCTCCCCTTCAATAGACAAGCTCAGGGGAGCGGTAACCTGTAGCGTGATCCAGTTCGAGGTGGCTTTCTGCTGCTTTTCATCCTCAAGGGTGACGGACAGTTGGTAGTGATTACTGGCCCCTGGCGTCTCATCCCACGCGGGCACCGTCAAGGTCCACCCCTGCGGATCGTTGATATTCGCCGGTGGCGTCAGGCTGACTGCTTGAGTGTCCCCTTGCCAGTTGACCGCAGCGATCTTATTGGCCGCCTTGATTTCCAGCACCAGCGGCAGCGTTTCCCCTGGATTCAGGCTCCATGACGGCGTCGCCAGAAACACCTGCAACGTTTTGCTTTCACGGAACTCCAGCACCGGCACATTATTACGTTCAATGCTGTCATAGCGGCTACCGCGCAATGATTTGGCCTGTTCTACGTAGTACGGAGAAATCTGTTTGAGCAGCGGCACCCCAAGGCGGTAGGTCATGGCCAGCTCGACCTTGTCCTGGGTTTCGCCCACATTATCCAGTTTGTGTAAGGCTTTGACCGTGACCAACGGGACCGGCGTATAGTTGAGCCCCACCTGCATAGCGCTAGGATCGGTTTGTTTGTTGCCATTGCCTAGCAGATCGACGCTGGCGCCGCGATACTGTTCAAAGCTGAGCGAGGCCCCAAGCTGGTGGTAAAACGGCAGATAACCTTGAGTGGTAATGTCGTAGCCACGCGCCGGACGGCCGAGAAAGACGGCATTATTTGCCTGTGGTGAAAATGATGATAGCGGGTGGTAATAGTTGGCCGATAAGCGTAGATAGTCACCCCAGGCTTCTGCACCGATGCTGCCGCGGTTGCGCTGATTCTGGAAATCACTGTCGAGTACGGAGTTGTAGCCCAGCAGCCAATCCCCCACCACCCAGCGCTGCCCCAGACCAAAATTACCCTGTGAACCGTTAGCCTTTTGCAGATAACCCACCTGGCTGTAGGTCAACAAACCATCCACGTCATAGAGCGGGCTGAACAACTGACCGCTGCTGCCGGTAAAATCCCCTTCAGGTGTGACAGCAAGCGACAATTTAGCGGTGCCAAGTGGCGAAAGCAGCTCCTCGGTCTCCTGCTGTAAGACCGAGCTGGCCTGGTTGGTCAGGTAATCTTTGGTATCGGCGCGCGCCCGCTCGCTGGATATCTGGTTAAGATTCTGCTCTGCCAGCTTTTTCGCCCGCGTAGCCCACTCTTTTTCTTTTTCGGCATCGTTGACGCCAGCGCTGCCCAGATCCGGCAGTTCTTGCGCCGGGGATGCTTGCGCCTTGACCTCACTGACCACAGCCGCAGGCTTTTCTACCGGGGTCACGGCCGCAGGCACTTTAGCCGCGATATCAGCCGCATTTGCCACCGCCGGTGGAGCAATAACCTGGGTTTCTGCTGGAGGCGCTACTGTCTGAGCTTCTGCTACCGCCGCCTTTGGTACTACCGTCTGGGTTTCTACTGTTGCAGTCGGTGGCGCTTTAGCCAGATCGTCAATCACGCTCGTCCCAACCGAGGGTGCTTCCACCGTAACCTCAGCTTCACTTTTTACTGCAGCGGGTGCCTCAGCCTGGGCATCAGCCACGCCAGCCACTGCCGGGGGAGCTTCCGCCTGGGCGTTAAACATTATCACCGGTAGAGCTAATAACCCGAGTAAGCGCGTGCTGGATAACAACTGTGACATCTTTTGCTGAATAACCTTGGTCATAACCACGTTTGCCCTTCGTCTTCCTTGCCGCATGGCAAACTTACCTCGTTGACACTACCGTTCCGGCAGGAAGAAAAAACCTGCCGCACAGCATAATGCAACCTGAAGCCATAGGGTAAGCGATCGGCAAAAAGAAGCCATCGGAAAAAGCTGTAATCGAGGATTTCAACCAGAGGGTATTACCCGCGATAAAAAAGACGTCCGAACAGCACATTCCACCATTGGGGCAAACGTGCTGCACGGACGCCTGTTGAAATTCGTCGCGGATAGTCAACGTTTCCGCGTTAAAGATAAAGCAGCTTGTATGCCACTTTGCCAAGCTACAGATTTTAGAGTGTTATTGCCGTGCGATCTGTAATCCACCCCTCACTATTGCACAGTGATATGGCGCGTTTTGCACCATTCCAGCGCAATACAACTTCAGATCTGATAGTCGATAACCTGTTCCAACTGATCGGAGAACACTTTCTCTTTAATGTCCGTGAGCGACAAGGTGGGATTACATAGCTGGATAAACTGCCAGGTATAGTTACGTTGTAACTGACCGCGTTTCAGGCCCAACCAGACGGTATTAGGCTCAAACAAATGTTCGGCATTGAGGCTCACCAGCCCTCGATCGCGCTCTTTTTCAAACGACATATCCGCCAGAATGCCCACACCCAGCCCCAACTCAACATAGGTTTTGATGACGTCAGAATCCTGGGCACTTAACGCGATATCCGGCGTCAGCCCTGCGGCTTTGAATGCCGCATCCAGCCGTGAGCGCCCGGTGATCCCCTGCCGGTAGGTAATCAACGGTAACGTACTGAGCATTTCTAACGTGACCAGCGGCTGGCGTGTCAACTCGTGGCCTTCCGGAACCAGGATCGCATGGTTCCAGCGGTAATAGGGAAAAGCAGCCAATGACTCTTCGCTCATCAGGCGTTCACTGGCGATGCCGATATCCGCTTCGCCGCAGGCCAGCATAGCGGCAATCTCCTCCGGGCTCCCCTGATTAAGCACCACGCGTACCTGCGGATACAGCGCCCGAAACTCCTTAATCACCCCCGGTAGGCTGTAGCGGGCCTGGGTATGGGTGGTGGCAATATGGAGTTGGCCCGCGTCTTTACTGCTGAACACATCGGCCAGACGGCGGATATTATTGGCATCATTGAGGATGCGTTCCGCGACCACCAACAGCTCTTTGCCCGGTTCGGTCATGCCTAATAACCGTTTGCCACGGCGGATAAATATCTCAATCCCCAGTTCCTCTTCCAGCTCGCGAATATGACGGCTAACCCCAGACTGTGAGGTAAATAACGCATTCGCGACGTCAGTCAGGTTGTAGTTGCAACGCGCTGACTCACGGATAATTTTTAATTGCTGAAAATTCATTCCGTCCTCTTCTCTCCCCAAAACCGTTAACAATATTGATACGGAGTCTGGGCAAACAGAACAAATAAGGAATAGTCTTTACTTATAGCTTTTAATGCTAAGTGCATTTTTTATCATTAAAAATTCACCACCGCTTTTCTTTAGATTTTAAATGGCTTTAAAATTAATGAGATAAATAACCACCTTGATATTGTGGCTAAATGATTTATGCAGCAAAAAGTTATTACCTAGAGGGATAAGATATATCAACGCGAAGGTTGTTGAAGCATTTGGGGGCGCGCAATACCACGCCCCGACGGTAACTGAAGGTTAGGCCGTGGCTTCGCCACCTATTGGCCCCGAGGTGTTCTGTTGCAGCCACTGGCGGACATAGCCGACCAGATCGCCGATGCAGTCATCCTTCATGCCGTGATTTTTCAGCTCGTTGTCCAAGGCAAACAGATACTGCGCATTGGTGCCCAACGGGCCGCTGGCGCTGGCGATCAGCGGAGCGATCACCTGATGGCTGGTATCCGCTTCAAATAGCGGATGCTGCGGGTTCATCACAAACACCAAGGCGGTGACGATGCTGCCGTCTTCCAGCGTCAGGTCACACCAGGTTGGCAGATAGCAACCGGTGATCATCTCACGCTTCCACAGGAGTTCCAGCTCTTCACGTAGCTTATCTTCCGGCAGGCGGAAGGCCAGACCGGTGGTTTGCCCCCCTTCCTGTAGAGCAAGCATGCGCCCTGGCTGATGCAGCGTGCCCCGTCCGGCGGTCAAACGCAGGCAAAATGCCCGATGCCAGCCTTGCAGCGTCGCCGGGCGCACCTCTTCGGATTCAAATACCGGGTTCCACATCAGTGAACCATAGCCGAAAACCCATACTGGGCTATTATCCGGCCGCCTGGAGAGTGTACATGTCAGTGAGGCCGAGCGCTGTTCCGGCGTCAGCAACAGCGACTCTTCGATCGTGCCGAATGCCGTTTTGCAGTCTGCTTTTTGCAGAAAATCTCGAGTTAACACCTAATACAACCTCCTGGGAATAGGATTGCCCTAAACCCTTCGCCACTGTGTATGCAATTTCTTTTTTGGGATTCGGGGCGTATTTATTTCCACCGCCCCGATGCATTAATGACCATATTCTTTTCTGACCTTTCAATCAAGTTTCCAGGCATATTTAATGTGAAAAAGTATTTGTACCCAGAAGCAATAATAATTATAGACGTAAAACTTTACTCTTCCCCTGCGTTTTGTTAACAGAGCTCAGCGTTTTAACCGTAAAAAAATACAATCCGGGCGGATCACGCCGCTTGGCCTGATGTGCCACGCCAATCAGCAAACAATTCTCATTATCAAATGGCATGATATACTGCCTGCAGAATGATAAAGGAGAACCCCGTGACAACCGAAACCCCTCGCAGCCGCGCACCCTATTTGATCGAAGTTGCCCGTTTACGCGACATCACGCCGCACCTGCGCCGTATCACCTTCAGCGCGCCAGACCTGCGTTTTTACCCTGCTGAAGCCGCCGCCGCACATATCAAGGTGTTCTTACCGCTCGTAGGCCAAACCCAGCCAGACCTGCCCACGCTCACCGAGAAGGGCCCGGTGTGGGCCGCCGATGCCGTGCGCCCGCTAATTCGCACCTACTCTATTCGAGCCGTCCGCCCGCAACAGGGTGAAATTGATATTGAGTTTGCCCTGCACGACCATAGCGGGCCAGCGGTGAACTTTGCACGCCAGGCCAAGCCGGGGGATAAAATTGGTATCAGCAACCCTGGCGGCCCCAAACCAATGTTGCCAGCGGCCGACTTCTACTGCCTGGCTGGCGATCCTTCTTCATTACCGGCCATCGCCGCACTGCTGGAAAACTTGCCAGCACATAGCGAAGGCCACGCGTTTATCCGCGTCGATACCCCTGCGGACGTTATCGATCTGCAAAAACCTGCCGGTGTAGAACTAAGCTGGATCATTGGCGGCACGGAGAAAACGGCCGATCTCATCACGCAATTCTGCGCCTTGCCACTGTCGCAAAGCGGCACCCAGTACTGGCTGGCAGGTGAGGACCGCCTGGTGGTCGAACTGCGTCGTTACCTGCGCCGGGAGCGCCAATGTGAGCGTAATCAGCTTTATGCCGTACCTTACTGGCGTGAAGGGCTAAATGAAGAGGGTTACCACCAGAAAAGGCACGATATCATGGATAACATTGACTCCTGAACGCCATTATCTGCCTTATTTACCGTGAAAAATGCCAGTTAAAACCCTTTTATAGGCGTTTAACATAGAACACCTGGATTTTTACGTAAAAGTAAGTAAAAAAAACCGCATCGTATGCGGTTTTTTTGTTACTCTTATCACATAAAGCAAAGTTTTGCTTTCTAAAAACCAAACACAACATCACATTATTACTCGGCGTCATGCGCAGAGTGTATCCTATTATTATTAACAACTTTCTGGATACGCTGACCCTATCTGCAGGTGAACAGCGATGACGGGCCACGCAGTTTGAGAAGGAGATGTACCGTAATGAAGTCGCACAACGATCCTGGCCGATCCAAATCTCGCCACACAGAGTATTCCCTGATTTTCCCTATCGCCGCGTTGGTTGTGCTCAACCTGTGGAGCGGTACCAGCAGTTTCCCACTGATTGTGGCCATCAACATTATTGCCCTGGTCGGTATCCTCAGCAGTGCTTTCAGCGTGGTACGCCATGCAGACGTCCTGGCCCACCGCCTGGGCGAACCCTACGGCTCGCTGATCCTCAGCCTGTCGGTAGTGATCCTGGAAGTGAGCCTGATTTCGGCACTGATGGCAACCGGCGACGCGGCCCCGGCCCTGATGCGTGACACACTGTATTCAATTATCATGATTGTCACTGCCGGATTGGTTGGGGTTGCCCTGCTGCTCGGCGGGCGCAAGTTTGCTACCCAGTACGTTAACCTTGGCGGTATCAAACAATACCTGATGGCGATCCTCCCACTGGCGGTGATCGTGCTGGTGTTGCCAAGCGCCTTGCCTGGTGGCAACTTCAGCGTGGGCCAGTCACTGCTGGTTGCGGCCATCTCGGCGGCAATGTACGGCGTGTTCCTGCTGATCCAGACCAAAACCCACCAGAGCCTGTTTGTTTATGAACACGAAGATGACGATGGCGACCCGCACCACGGTAAACCCTCGTCGCACAGCAGCCTGTGGCATGCCGCCTGGTTGATCGTGCACCTGGTCGCGGTCATTGCCGTAACCAAATTCAACGCCAACCCGCTTGAAGGCTTGCTTACCAAGCTGAACGCACCAACCCAGTTCACCGGTTTCCTGGTTGCGTTGCTGATCCTGTCCCCGGAAGGGCTGGGTGCTCTGCGCGCGGTGTTGAACAATCAGGTGCAGCGCGCCATGAACCTGTTCTTCGGCTCGGTGCTGGCGACCATTTCACTGACGGTGCCAGCGGTAACGATTATTGCCACCCTGACTGGCCAGACGCTAATCTTCGGCCTGCAAGCACCGCATATGGTAGTGATGCTGACGGTGTTGATCTTGTGCCATATCTCGTTCTCTACCGGCAGAACCAACGTGTTAAACGGCACCGCGCACCTGGCACTGTTTGCCGCTTATATGATGACGATATTTGCCTGATAGCGGGTGGTTACAAAACATCAACGGGGCGCATTATTTGCGCCCCGTTCTATTTATAGTGCAAAGAAAATCAGTGCTGCAATCCCGCCAAACAGCAGCCATTTGATAATGTAATAGCCCGTCTTGTTCCAGGCTTTTAATCGCTTGCCAACCTTACGCACGGCATAGATATATTTGAACAGCCGATTGACGCCGCCGGTACGATCGCCCTCTTCATTCGGTGCTGTCGCAGCACTCATCAAATTACGTCCCAACCAGTGATTCACCGCCTGCGCCCAACGGTAACGCATCGGCCGCTCGATGTCGCAAAATAGGATCAGGCGGTTTTCCCCGCTCTGGTTTTCGGCATAGTGCAGATAGGTTTCATCGAACATCACCCCTTCACCATCGCGCCAACTGTAGCGTTCGCCATCCACTTCGATAAAGCAGCGGTCGTCATTCGGGGTGATCAACCCCAGGTGATAACGCAACGAACCGGCATAAGGGTCGCGGTGGCGTGGCAAGCGGCTGCCATGGGGTAATTCGGCAAACATCGCGGCCTTCACCGAAGGCAGGCTACGCAACAGCGCAGTGGTTTGCGGGCATAACGCCATTGCCGAAGGATGGTTATCCTCATACCACTTCAGGTAAAAGCGCTTCCAGCCGGTTTTGAAGAAGGAGTTGAATCCGGCGTCGTTAAATTTATCCGACGCCTTGATTTGCTGGATCTCCATCAGTTGCTGCCCTTCTTCCCGAATGGTCTGCCAGTTGTCACGCAGGATAATGAGATCGGGGAACTGCTCCGGTTGCAGGTAAGGCGTGGTCGGCACCCGTGAGAACAGGTACATAAACACGTTCAGCGGGGCGGTAAAGGTGGAATGGTCGGAAAGCTGACGCCAAAAGGGATAGCGAACACGGCCACGATAATGAATGTAAATAACGCACAAAATCAATAAGATAAGAATGATATATTTCATGATAACTTCAGAGCCCCAAAATACAACCATCAGTATGCAAGCACAGCACACAACCCAACGATTCCTTTAGCTCCGTTAAGATTGGTTTAACGGCCGCAAGACACCAATAATTAACGTTATTGAAACCAAAATTCTATACAAAAAGCCACAAAAACTTACACAAAGCTTAAACGAGAATGGGATTTACGCTAGGGAAAAATGGAGGTCGACGTCTTGCTCTGGTCATCGAGACCGCCCCCACTCACAGGGTTGAGGGATCCCCAGAAAAATTGAGACGAGAAGCTGGCGATTCTTCCCCTTAAATTTCGGTTTATCTATTGTTAGCGCCGTTTTCTCAAACTCAAGCTACCAGATAAACCATCAATAAGACCTCGCCTCATCCCGTTTTCATTGTTTTTTAATCATCCTCCCCTTCATCAGGTAAATAAGGAAGATAATCATAATCAGGCCAGACATGGCATTAACAACCCACCACCCACGTTCATTAATCATAAACATACCAACAGAGAAAGAAGCAACGAGATTACATAAATACGTCATTGATGAATTTAGTCCCTGTACCTTATGCTTTACTTCCGGTAGCGAGCATCTATTAATTAAAAATGTGCCACCGCTGAACATAAAACTCCAGCCAATACCAACGGCAATCAGCGAAATCAAGTAACCCATTGACGCATCAAGACAGAGTGCAACTAAAACACCCACCAGAAATAACAAAGCCCCTAACGCAATTAAATTAAACGTGCTTAACTTACTCAAAATAAACGGCAATAGTAATGCCGGTGCATACATGGCAAAAAAATGCCACTGTAAAACAACAGCACTTTGATTTATATCAAAATGAGCGTGATGCATGGCTAACGGTGCAGAGTTCATTAATAATGTCATTACAGCGAAACCTAACGCACAACTTAGCGTCCCAATGATAAAATCATTAGATCTAATCGTATGACGATAGAGATTACTCCCTGTATCAGAGTCGCTTGAGCTCTTTCCTTTAACAACCATCTCTGATTTTGGCAAAATTATAAACATTTGCGTCAGCAGCGTTAATACAAATACGGAAGCTGATATTAAAAACGTTCCAAGAAAAACATGATTACTAAACTGGTATGCACCTTGAGTTGCAAGAAATGGCCCTAACACGCCCCCAAGTATACCGCCACCAATGATAAACGAAGTGCATCGTTTTTTCATACTTTCACTGTCAAATACTTCAGCAGCCGCAAACCGGTAATATTGATTAAATACTGTCGCGCCGCCAATAATGAATGTAGAAAATACAAACAACGCGAAGGAGTGATAAAAAATAGCCGCTATAGCTAATATACTCCCAGCCAACCCAATTAAACTACCAATAGCAAATGCGGTTCTTCTCCCATACCTGCTCATTAAGAATGACGCATAGTAGACC
This sequence comes from Serratia sp. JSRIV004, assembly GCF_019968705.1. Classification (NCBI taxonomy): domain Bacteria; kingdom Pseudomonadati; phylum Pseudomonadota; class Gammaproteobacteria; order Enterobacterales; family Yersiniaceae; genus Serratia; species Serratia sp. JSRIV004. The sequence continues at coordinate 3,681,420 of NZ_CP074140.1, forward strand.
ATTAGCGCAGCCCCCAGAACAGTAGCAGTCACCGGTAGCGTTGTTAAATAGCTTACGGGCGACAGCATATTACCAGCCAATGTAGAGGTTAGCGTCAGCAACGAAATTATAGAACCAGTAAGCCCCTGTCCCAAAAAAAGCGCGGTCAATGTGATATATTCCTTATTCATAACAACCTCCTCCCGTTAGATTACTCATAAAATAACTTTGACCTTAACACAGACAAGTAAACCTCTTTAGTATCATTACTGTAAAAAAAAGGTTGCCCTCTAAACCTTAGCCAATCAAAGGCACTTTCTTGTGATAGGTAAACTTTTTTCACACCAGCTAATTGCAAAATCTCAAACTTTGTCCTGAATGAAATCGTGCCATCTGAAATAACCGCACAAACATGCTAATCCAATCAGTCGATGTGAACTCGATATTTGTGTCTTTTTTTGCTCCGCATTTATTTTCATCGTCATTCCTTATCGGCTCGTTGCAACCTTATTATTAGACCTCTTACCAACAAGAGTTACTGTAAAGCAATAGCTCACATAAAATTAACAATCAGTGCCTATAATTTAACCATTTTTGTGATTTTGATCAATTTTCGACCACCCAATAACAACAGAAAGCTTCGCGGATGCGAAACAACACCATGGGTACAGGTCGCTAAAAAAGAAGAACCCCACCTAAACAGTGGGGTTAGTTAGCAATCTGAAGGCCACCGAAGTGGCCTTTGGAAAACTATCAGACAAATTAATCGTAAGCATTAAGCGTGCGTTGGCACAAGGCAGAGCGCACACAGTCCTGTTTGTCGAAACGAATAATGCCGACCATCTCGTCCTCTTCGAAGCGCTCCAGCGCGTCGCTAAGGCCGGATTTCACACCGCGTGGCAAATCGCACTGGGTAATATCGCCGTTCACGATCACCGTGACGTTCTCACCCAGGCGGGTCAAAAACATCTTCATCTGGCTGGCCGTCACGTTCTGGGCCTCGTCCAGGATGACTACCGCATTTTCGAAGGTACGCCCGCGCATATAGGCGAAAGGCGCGATCTCTACCTTGCCAATTTCCGGGCGCAGGCAGTATTGCAAGAACGACGATCCTAAACGGCGTAGCAGAATGTCATACACCGGCCGGAAATAAGGGGCGAACTTCTCAGAGATATCCCCCGGCAAAAAGCCGAGATCTTCATCCGCCTGCAGAACCGGACGAGTGACGATAATCCGATCCACCTCTTTATGTATCAGGGCTTCAGCTGCCTTGGCAGCACTGATGAAGGTTTTACCGCAACCTGCCTCACCAGTGGCAAATATCAACAGCTTGTTTTCTATGGCTGATAAGTAATGACCTTGAGCTTCGGTTCTAGCCTCGATGGTAGAAGTATCCCGGCTGTCACGTGCCATGCCGATAGATTCCACACCACCCATTTGTACCAGCGAGGTCACGCTTTCTTCTTCACGCTGGCGATGACTACGAGCGTCACGACGAATGACGCGTTTGGCTTCACGACGTGCTTTGATCACTGCTTTCTGTCTTCCCATAGTGGCACCTTACAGTTTGTTTCACCTACCGCAGGGCAGCAAACACCGAGCGATTATGTTACACACGTATTAGGTTGTGGCCCCCTTTAAAGCCATAGAATGACGTAAACACCTAGCCGCCAAAAGGCGCGGCTCTTTTTCACAGAACAACGAGGTTGGTACAAAACAGGAGTGTGTGTCAGCCGGATTAATGCGAAAGGAAAGCCAAGAGTCGGTCAGAAATTGAGAGTCGTAGAGAGAGCCCTCGTTACAACGAGAAATCAGGGAAGGTATGTTATTTGTTGTTTGTAGCCCAACCAAGGACTTTACCATTAGCGATCCCCGCAGTGATATTTACAGCACTAAGCTGTGCACCGTGTGAAAACTACCGCCAGATGATTACAGTATAATGACATTCAACCGCGCCGCGTTGCTAAAATGTAAAAAAATTATTATTTTTTGTTTTAACCCGCTGCAACACCACTATATCAAAGCGAAAACGACTTGGCATTAAATTATTTTATCGTTAAATATCAATGTATTGATTTTAATCCCGGTGAATAACATTTAGGTTTCCGGATTAAAAATTGAGCATATAAAAAAGCGCAACCTTTGCGCTGCGCTTCTCTGTTATGCTGAAAAACTTAGCTGTTCAAGCCTGCAGCAAGCCGCTGGCCAAATAATCGCCACTCGTCTTGACGCCCGGTAGCACAAAGAAATAGCCGCCACCGATAGGTTTAACGTATTCCTCCAGCGCTTCACCGTTCAAGCGTTTCTGCACCGTCAGGAAACCCTGCTCCAAGTCAGCCTGGTAACAGACAAACAGCAGGCCCATCTCCAGTTGCCCCGAATTGGAAACGCCCAACGAATAACTGTAGCCACGGCGCAGCATCAGGCTGCTCTGGGTTTGCGGTGTGCGCGGGTTGGCCAGCCGAATATGGGCATCCATGCGGATCAGCTTACCTTCCGGGTCTTTGGCATAGTCCGGTTCATCATGCTCGTGCTTCATCCCCAACGGCGCACCGCTGTGTTTTTCACGGCCAAAGATGGTTTGCTGCTCCTGCAACGGCGTCCGATCCCAAAATTCGACGTGGAAACGAATAATACGCGCGGCCTGATAGCTACCGCCAACGGCCCAGGCAGGTTCCCCCGCCTTATCACCGACCCACACCACCTGATCCATCAACGGCTTATCGCTGGTTTTTGGGTTGGCGGTGCCGTCTTTGAAGCCCAGCAGGTTAATCGGCGTCTCTTTGCCCCGGCTGCGGGCCGAGTGAGCCGAGATAAAACCTTCCCGCTTCCAGCGCACGCTGAGCAAGTCTGGCGAATGCTTGATGATATCGCGCAGCGCGTGGATCACCGTTTCATTGGTATTGGCACAGATTTGCAGCACCAGGTCACCATGACACAGGGCAGCATCAAGTGAATCGTTGGGGAAACGCGTCATGGTTTGCAGGTGCAGCGGTTTCTGCGCCTGTAAGCCAAAGCGCTCATCAAACAGCGAGGTGCCAACGGAAACGGTGATGGTCAGATTATCGGGGTAGATCTCTGGCCCCATAATGCCCGAATCCAACGGTGGCAGCTTGGGATCGACCTCCGGAGCCTTACCGCCGCTGGTGAGGAAAGCGATACGGCTGGTCAACAGGCGAAATAGCCGTTCAAGATCCTGCTTGTTGGTCGCCAACACGTCGAAAGCCACCAGCATCATGGCCGCTTGCTGCGGCGTCAAAATACCGGCTTGGTGCTGGCCGTAGAACGGTTGTTTTTGCCAGCGTTCGTCCTGCGAGGTAGCCAGTGGCTCTTCTGCTGCCCGCGCCAGGGATGGCCCCGCCAACGCCAGAGCACCGCCCATCATGCCCAAACCCTGCAACAACCGCCTACGCGATGGCGAAGCGGCCTGCTCATCTTGAGGAAACGGCCCGTTATGCGGGCCGGTCTTGTTGTTCATCATGCTCAGCCTTAATCCAGACCCAGCACGCCACGCAGCTGTGACAGGTCTTCTGCCAGCGTAGTGATCGGCCCTTTCATCGCATTACGATCCGCGGTGGTCAGCTTCTCGTAAGACTCGTAACCCTCTGCGGTCTTGTATTTAGCCAGGATGATGTCGACGGTTTTAAAGTTGGCGTCGATCTTGGCCAGCAGTGGCTGGTTGGCCTTTTCCAACAGCGGACGCAACAGGTTGACAATCTTCTGGGCGCCATCAACGTTGGCCTGGAAATCCCACAGGTCGGTACGGCTGTAGCGATCCTCTTCACCGCTGATCTTGCTGGCCGCCACTTCTTCAATCAGGCCAGCAGCGCCACCCACCACTTTACTTGGCGGGAAGGTCAGTTCACCGATGCGTTTTTGCAATTCCAGCGTGTCTTTGTACAGACCATCGGCATACTCATTCATGCCCTTGGTGGTGTTATCGGCAAACAGCGCTTTCTCCAGACGGTGGAAGCCGGTGAATTTCGGATCTTCGGCTTTTTTCTCATAGTCGTCTTCACGGGCGTCGATGCTGCCGTCCAGATCGGAGAACAGCTCGGCAATCGGTTCGATACGCTCGTAGTGCTGACGGGTTGGCGCATAAAGCTTGCGGGCCTGGGCCACATCACCGGCTTTGATCGCATCGGTGAACAGCTTGGTCTGCTTGACCAGCCCTTCAACTTCCTTGGTGACATAGACTTTATATTCGGCAATCGGGCCAACCAGATCCATCACATTCGGTTTGCCATCAGCTACCGCACCCGCAGCCGTGACGACAAGCTTGCCTTTCGGGTTGCTCAACAGCCCACAGGTCATGTCGTATTCACCCGGCTCGAGGTTTGCCGTCATTTTCTGGGTGAAACCTGGCGCGATATTTTCACGCTCTTCCACCACCATCACGCCTTTGAGGATTTCCCACTCCAGGTTCTTCTGGCTGGTGTTATGCACCACAAACTGGGTTTTACCGGCGGGCAGGGTCAACTGCATCGGCTCACACTGTTTGTCGTTTACGGTCACCAAAACTCGAGGGATATCCGCCGCCAGCGCGTTGAGGCTCAGCGCGAAAGCAGGAACGGCCAGTAATGCGGCATGCAATGCCTTGCGGCGAAATAACGGAGTAGACATACGGGATTCCCTAGTAAATTAGTGATGTGTCTTGCGTTGCGCCGGGATCGCAGAGGATTCCGTACGCTGCGGCAGGAAAAAGAAAATCAGAGCAGGGATCAGATACAGGAAATAGACCGCCACTTCGCTGACCGATGGCGCTTCCTGATAGCCGAACACTCCCTCTAACAGGGTGCCCAGCAGTGAATGCGTGGATAGCTGGTTGCTGAGATCGAACGCGATGTCCTGGAAGTGGTTCCACAATCCAGCCTCGTGAAAGGCACGGATCGCCCCGGCGGCCAGGCCCGCAGCCACGAACAGAATAAACAGGCTGGTCCATTTGAAGAACTTGGCCAGGTGCAGTTTGATACCGCCCCAATAGATCAGCATGCCCACCACGATGGCGCACGCCAGCCCGAGCATCGCACCGATGGGCGCGGCAATGCCCACATCCTGCTGAAACGCAGCCAACAGAAAGAACACCGACTCCAGCCCCTCACGGGCAACGGCAAAAAACACCATCGCCACCAACGCCCACCCTTGCCTTTTACTCGAATTGAGGGCGTTATCGATCGCCCCTTCAAGATGCACCTTCACCGAGCGGGAAACCTTGCGCATCCAGAACACCATATAGGTCAGGATGCACACCGCCACCACCGCTACCAGCCCTTCGAACAGCTCTTGCTGTTTTTGCGGAAACTCGCCGGTGGTTTCATTGATGAAGATACCTAGCGCCAGGCACAGAGCAACGGCGACGATTACCCCAATCCATACCACACCAAGCCATTGACCGCGTTGAGTCCGCTTCAGATAGCTGGCGATCAAACTGACGATCAGCGCAGCCTCCAGCCCCTCACGGAACATGATAAGGAAAGGAACAAACATAGAATATTAACCCCTGAAAAGGCGTTTGTAGTCAGCCGCTGGCGCTGAGTAACCAGGCTGCGGCAATGTAAAGAAAAGTAAACCAGAACGATAGTGATTATCATTCTACTGAAAAGAAAAACAAGAGGCGGAAGTGTGATTTTTATTAATCAAATGTCGCTAGTTGTTACAGCTTGATGAGAGTCGTGAGGAGGAAAGCAGATCTCTCCCCGATTGACGGGGAGAGATTAAGGCGGATTTAGACCGTTTTGAACTCGGCTTCTGCCAGATCAAAACGTTTGGTGATAGTTGCCGAAGGCTGGCGGCCCATCAGGCTAACCACCACGATGGCGATACAGCCAAACACAAAGCCTGGAATGATTTCATACAGATCCAGCCAGGCGTACTGCTTCCAGACGATCACGGTGATCGCCCCAACCAGCATACCGGCCAGTGCGCCGTTACGGGTCATACGCGACCACAGTACCGAGATCAGCACCACCGGGCCAAATGCGGCACCAAAACCGGCCCAGGCATAGCTTACCAGACCCAGCACGCGGTTCTCCGGGTTAGCCGCCAGGGCAATCGCCACCAGCGCTACCACCAGCACCATCGCACGCCCTACCCACACCAGCTCACGCTGGCTGGCCCCTTTGCGCAAGAAGGCTTTGTACAGGTCTTCGGTGATCGCACTCGAACAAACCAGCAGCTGACAGCTCAAGGTGCTCATTACCGCCGCCAGAATGGCCGACAGCAGGATCCCGGCAATCCATGGGTTAAACAGCAACATGGCCAGTTCGATAAACACCCGCTCGCCGTTTTGCGTCACATTGCCCGCTTGATCCGGGTTATTGGCAAAGTAAGCAATGCCGAAGAAGCCAACCGCAATGGTCCCCGCCAGGCAGAGGATCATCCAGGTCATACTGATGCGGCGAGCGCTACGGATGGTGCGGTGGGAGTCCGCCGCCATAAAGCGCGCCAGAATATGCGGCTGCCCAAAGTAGCCCAGACCCCAGCCCAGCAACGACAGGATCGCTACCAGATTCAGCCCTTTCATCATATCCAGATTGGCCGGGTTTTTAGCCGCGATCACCAACATCGAACTGTCGATGCCGCCCACGGCGAAGATCACAATCACCGGAGTGAGGATCAGCGCAAAAATCATCAGGCTGGCCTGCACGGTATCGGTCCAACTGACCGCCAGAAACCCGCCAATAAAGGTATACAGGATAGTGGCGGCCGCCCCGGCCCACAGCGCGGTGGCGTAGGTCATACCGAAGGTGCTTTCAAACAGGCGCGCACCGGCCACAATGCCGGAAGCACAATAGATGGTGAAGAACACCAGGATCACGATGGCGGAAATCACCCGCAGCAGTTTGCTGTTATCTTCAAAACGGCTGGTGAAATAATCCGGCAGCGTCAAGGCGTTGTTGTTGGCTTCGGTATGGACGCGTAACCGTCCTGCCACCAGTTTCCAGTTCAGGTAGGCACCGATGGTCAGCCCGATGGCGATCCAGCTCTCAGAAATCCCGGAGAGGAAAATCGCGCCCGGTAAGCCCATCAGCAGCCAGCCGCTCATATCGGATGCCCCGGCAGAGAGCGCGGTTACCACGCTGCCCAGGCTGCGGCCACCCAGAATGTAGTCGTCAAAGTTGTTGGTGGCCCGATAGGCCAGCAGGCCGATCACCACCATCCCAAGGATGTAGACCACGAAGGTCACCAGCATAGGTGTGTTCATTATTTCAAACTCTCCACTTTTTATTCCCTTCTCCCTTTCAAGCCGCCGTATGTTAGCAGCCTCTTGAAAGTTATCGGGTATTTTTATGTCAGTAATTTCACCCGCCACGCGCCGGAACGGGGCGCATTGCGATGGTGGCGGATAAACAGCGTTTATACCCATCATGGTCTGAACGCTGGCTATCCTAGTTGAGGCAGTCAACAACCAACAAGAGATTTAACAAAAAAGTCACACGAAACTCACGCCAGGTCACATTTATTCGCTGTCAAGGTTGCACTCGTCACAGCCGAAACGAGTTGCACCTCTTACTTAACCCTGATTGACACAGGGAAATAAGCTAGTCTCACACCACGCCCCTGACTTATCTGCCCATAATCCGTAGCGCTCAAGATGTTAAAAATCGATGGAAGTCACACTTCGCCACGGCGCATATTTAACAAGGTTGCACAAAGTTGCAACATGCAGGATATTGTCGGCATCAATAACCTCATTACACGATGGTTCGCCCCCTAATCTGGCAGATTGGGAGGGGGTCCAAACACAGGAGTTGTATTGGCATGGGCACTACCACAATGGGCGTGAAGCTCGATGAAGCAACCCGCGATCGCATCAAGAGCGCGGCGCAACGGATTGACCGCACGCCACACTGGTTAATCAAGCAGGCTATTTTCAATTATCTTGAACGTCTGGAGAGTGGTTCCGATCTGCCAGAAATTCCTACGCTGGCCGCTGCCGGCCAGGCAGAAGCGGATGACGTCACGCCGCAGGTGCCTGAAGAGTCTCATCAACCCTTCCTTGAGTTTGCCGAACAGATCCTGCCGCAATCCGTCACTCGCGCAGCTATTACCGCTGCCTACCGCCGCCCGGAAACTGAAGCTGTGCCGATGCTGCTGGAACAGGCGCGTTTACCCGCCGATCTGGCACAGGCCACCCATAAACTGGCCTATGGCATTGCCGAAAAACTGCGTAACCAGAAGAGTGCCAACGGCCGTGCCGGTATGGTGCAAGGGTTGCTGCAGGAGTTCTCACTCTCTTCTCAGGAAGGGGTGGCTCTGATGTGCCTGGCCGAAGCGCTGCTGCGTATTCCAGACAAGCCAACGCGTGATGCGTTAATCCGCGACAAAATCAGCAACGGCAACTGGCACTCCCACCTTGGCCGCAGCCCTTCGCTGTTCGTCAACGCCGCAACCTGGGGCCTGCTGTTTACCGGCAAGCTGGTCTCTACCCATAATGAAGCCAATCTCTCCAGCGCCCTGAACCGCATCATCGGTAAGCGCGGCGAGCCGTTGATCCGCAAAGGGGTCGACATGGCGATGCGCCTGATGGGCGAGCAGTTTGTGACTGGTGAAACCATCGCCGAAGCGCTGGCCAACGCGCGCAAGCTGGAAGACAAAGGTTTCCGTTACTCTTACGACATGCTGGGTGAAGCCGCACTGACCGAAGCCGATGCCCAGGCTTACCTGGTTTCCTATCAGCAAGCCATCCACGCTATCGGCAAAGCCTCCAATGGCCGTGGCATCTATGAAGGCCCAGGCATCTCGATCAAACTTTCAGCGCTGCACCCACGTTACAGCCGCGCCCAGTACGATCGCGTGATGGAAGAGCTGTATCCACGCTTGCTGTCGCTGACGTTGCAGGCACGCCAATACGATATCGGCATCAATATCGACGCCGAAGAGGCCGATCGCCTGGAGATCTCCCTCGATCTGCTGGAAAAGCTGTGCTTTGAGCCACAGTTGGCCGGTTGGAACGGCATCGGCTTTGTTATTCAGGCTTACCAGAAGCGCTGCCCGTTTGCCATTGATGCGGTGATCGACATGGCCAGCCGCAGCCGTCGTCGCCTGATGATCCGCCTGGTTAAAGGCGCTTACTGGGACAGCGAAATCAAGCGCGCCCAGATGGATGGCCTGGAAGGCTACCCGGTGTATACCCGCAAAGTGTATACCGACGTTTCCTATCTGGCCTGCGCCCGCAAGCTGCTGGCGGTGCCGAACCTGATTTATCCGCAGTTTGCTACCCACAACGCCCACACGCTGAGCGCCATCTATCATCTGGCAGGCAATAACTACTATCCGGGCCAGTACGAATTCCAGTGTCTGCACGGCATGGGCGAACCGCTGTACGAACAGGTGGTAGGCAAAGTGGCCGACGGCAAGCTGAACCGCCCTTGCCGTATTTATGCGCCAGTCGGCACGCACGAAACGCTGCTGGCCTATCTGGTACGCCGTCTGTTGGAAAACGGGGCCAATACCTCATTCGTTAACCGTATCGCCGATGCCACCCTGCCGCTCGATGAACTGGTGGCCGATCCGGTCAGCGCGGTCGAGGCCATGGCGGCTAGCGAAGGCCGCATAGGTTTGCCACATCCGCGTATTCCGTTGCCGCGTGAGCTATATGGTGAAAAACGCGTTAACTCCAGCGGTCTGGATCTCGCCAACGAACAGCGGCTGGCTTCGCTGTCCAGCGCCCTGCTCACCAGCGCAAGCCAGCAATGGCGTGCTGAGCCGATGATCGATGCTCCGTTGGATCAAGGAGTTGAACAACCGGTGATCAACCCAGCCGAACCGGGTGATATTGTCGGCTATGTGCGTGAGGCCACCGAAGGTGAAGTCAGCCGTGCATTAGACTCTGCCGTCGCAGCCGGGCCGATCTGGTTTGCCACCCCACCTTCCGAACGTGCCGCCATTTTAGAACGCGCGGCAGAGCTGATGGAAAGCCAACTGCAAAGCCTGCTGGGGATCCTGGTGCGCGAAGCGGGTAAAACCTTCAATAACGCCATCTCAGAAGTCCGTGAGGCGGTAGATTTTCTGCATTACTATGCTGGCCAAGTGCGTGACGACTTCGCCAACGACAGCCATCGTCCGTTAGGCCCGGTAGTCTGCATCAGCCCGTGGAACTTCCCGCTGGCCATCTTCACCGGCCAGGTTGCCGCCGCCCTTGCTGCCGGTAACAGCGTGCTGGCAAAACCGGCGGAACAGACGCCGTTGGTCGCCGCTCAGGCGGTGCGTATCCTGCTTGAGGCTGGCATTCCTCAGGGCGTTCTGCAACTGTTGCCTGGCCAGGGTGAAACCGTAGGTTCCCTATTGGTCAATGATGCCCGCGTACGCGGCGTGATGTTCACCGGCTCTACCGACGTTGCGGGCATTCTGCAACGCAATATCGCAGGCCGTCTGGACCCTCAAGGCCGCCCAACCCCGTTGATTGCCGAAACCGGTGGTTTGAACGCGATGATCGTCGACTCTTCTGCCCTGACCGAACAGGTGGTGACCGACGTTGTGGCCTCTGCCTTCGACAGTGCCGGACAGCGTTGCTCTGCCCTGCGCATCCTGTGTGTGCAGGAAGACGTGGCAGAACACACCCTGAAAATGCTGCGCGGGGCGATGGCAGAATGCCGGATGGGTAATCCAGAACGCCTGTCTACTGACATTGGCCCGGTGATCGACGCCGAAGCCAAAACCGGCATTGAACGCCATATCCAGGCCATGCGGGCCAAAGGCCGCAAGGTTTATCAGGCGGCCAAAAGCCTGGGAGATGATGAGAAAGAGTGGGCTCGCGGCACCTTTGTGAAGCCAACGCTGATCGAACTGGAAAGCTTTGACGAGCTGCAAAAAGAGATCTTTGGCCCGGTGCTGCACGTCGTTCGCTTCCAGCGTGCCAATCTGGGCGCGTTGGTCGATCAGATCAATGCTTCAGGCTATGGTCTGACGCTGGGTATCCATACGCGTATCGATGAAACCATCGCCAGAGTCACCGATCATGCCAAGGTCGGTAACCTGTATGTCAACCGCAATATGGTGGGTGCAGTGGTAGGCGTGCAACCGTTTGGCGGCGAAGGCCTGTCTGGCACCGGGCCGAAAGCCGGTGGCCCGCTCTATCTGTACCGCCTGCTGGCCAGTCGTCCACAGGATGCCGTGCAGCGCACGCTGAATCGCCAGGATAACGAGCGTCCTCTGGAAGCCACCGTACGCCCTACGCTGCTTGTGCCGCATCAGGCCTTGGAACAATGGGCCGTGGCGGAGAACCATCGCGAGTTGGCCGTCCTGGCGCAACAATACGCCGAACTGGGCCAGGGTGGCACCGTACGTCCGCTGCCAGGCCCAACCGGGGAACGCAACACTTACGCCCTGCTGCCACGTGAACGCGTGCTGTGCCTGGCGGACAACAACGCCGATGCGCTGAACCAGTTGGCTGCCGTGCTGGCGGTTGGCAGCCAGGCGCTGTGGCCGGAGGCGGAATTGCAGCGTACGCTGTATCGCAGCTTGCCAGCCGCCGTACAGGCACGGATCGGTTTCACCAAGGATTGGGCGCAGGATAATGTCGAGTTTGATGCGGCCATCTATCACGGCGACGCCGATCAGCTGCGCACGCTGTGTGAGCAGATTGCTCAACGTAGCGGTGCTATTGTCTCGGTGCAGGGCTTTGCCCGCGGTGAAACCAATATCCTGTTGGAACGCCTGTTGATCGAACGTTCATTAAGCGTCAACACCGCCGCCGCCGGGGGTAACGCCAGCTTGATGACGATCGGTTAATCGCCAAATCGAGTAACACCACCAACCCCGCAGCAACGCGGGGTTTTTTTATTGTCTGGAGTATGAGATAGCTAAAACCGACAGGATGTGGAAATCGCTTGCCATTGATCCATAAAGATATCCACCAACCCGGAGAGCTCTTCTCGGGTTGCGCCATTGCGGGCTTGCACAGACATGCCCTGAATGACATTGGCAATGTACTTACCCAGCAGAGCACAGTTGGTGTTTTCCGGCAGTTCTCCCTGGCGGACACGCAGCTCCAGGCACTCGACAATTTTTCTCTCTGCGGAATTTCGTGGCTGGCTAAGCTGGTTAAATAACGCCTCATCCTCAGCAGACATCCCAAAAGTGGCAACAACCATAAAGCAGCCGGCGGGAGTCTCCGAGTCGGTAAACCAATCAACGCAGGTACGCAGCAACTGCTCAATCACCTGTGGCAAAGGGAGATCGTCCTGTTCAAGGATCACATCTCTGGCGTGGCCGTAAGTAGCCAGATACTTATCCACCGCAGCACAAAATAGGCCTTCCTTGTTGCCAAACTCAGCATATAGCGAAGAGGGTTTGGTTCCTGTTTCCTCAATCAGTTGAGCCATCGACGTAGGTTCATAGCCAAAGCGCCAGAACAAGCCCATAGCCTTCTCAAGCACATCATCGCGATCGAGTTTTTTAGGCCTGCCACGTGCAGGCCGCTCCGGTAGGTCCTTTCTCATGTATAGGGCTCCTGGGCCTTGGCGACACCATTTATGTAACGATCACTATAAAATATTGCCCCAGTATATACCATCGCGCCATTTAAAATAACGATCATTACAAAATATGATTGCATCATCGCCACTCTGCGCGTATGGTCATTAAATAACGATCATTACATAATCTGTAAGGGTCGTCCTGCGCAGTACTTTACTAAGGAATGGGATCATGAAATTACAGCGTTTATTGGCGATCGAAACACCGGTTATCCAGGCCTCCATGGTATGGCTGAACTCAGCCGAACTGGCCGCTGCGGTATCCAACGCCGGGGGGCTGGGAGTACTAGGCCCGAATGCCGGACGCCAGGTTGCCAACGGCGGAATAGTGGCGACCGTAGAGGCTTTCCGCCAGGAAATAAGGAAAACCAGAAGCTTAACGGATAAACCCTTTGCCGTTAATTACCTCCTGCCCATCGAAGGAGTCGATATCAGTTATAAATACGCCGAGCCATTACTGGAGGTCATCCTGCAGGAAAAAATTAACATCGTCATAACCAGTGGTAAGGATATTACCCAAGGTGAAGCGTACATCCGCAGGCTGAAAGAGGCCGGAGTTATCGTTATTCACCGCGAAATCTCACCGACGGTCGAAAACTCCATCATGGCGGAAAACATCGGGGTAGATGCGATCATTGTCACCGGTCATGAGGCAGGGGGACACCTGAGTGAACACCGTATCAGCACCCTGGTCCTGCTGCCCCAGGTCACCGATGTGGTCAAAATCCCGGTGATTGCCGCCGGAGGTATCTATAACCTGAAAACCGCAAAGGCCGCCATGGCAATGGGAGCTGCCGGGATCTATGTCGGCACACGCTTTATCACCACATTTGAATCCCCTGCCAGCCTCAATACCAAACAAGCGATTGTCGACGTTCGGTCTGAGGAGTTGCTCGAAATTAATACCCCGGCGGGAGATATTCGCGTCATCGCCACCGAGAGTATCCGCGCCGGACGCGGCGAGAGCGAAGTGGGCATCATCAAGACAGGTATGTTAGACGGAGATCACCAATATGGCGTGATCACGGTGTCTGGTGCCGCAGGCGGCATTAGTGAAATTAGCAGCGTGAAGGAAGTGGTCTGCGAATTCTCTTCCGCCTTTCATTAATAGGTTCTGCTGAGTAGCTGGTAGCACCACGAACATCCAAAGAGGCCCTGCAGAATGAAGATGGCTGCCCCTATTGCGAGCCTCTTCGCAAACCCCGCATTGACGCGGGGTTTTTTATTGCCTGCATAAAAATCAGCCGATAACGTATTCATCTCCTTGCCAATAAATGTGTATGGTGTGTATCATAGGGAGTGAACAGGTGAAAAGTTCAGAACTGATTAAACGACTCGAAAGCCATGGTTGGGTTCTACAACGGATCAAAGGCAGCCACCATCAATTCAAACACCCCAACTCATCGTTGGTGATCACCGTGCCTCATCCCAATAAGGATGTGAAATTGGGAACGCTGCGGCAAATCATGAAGGATGCAGGGTTGCTTAATTCCTAGACCATTTCGCAACGACGAGGTAACACTATGTTTTATCCCGCTTATATACATGCCGAGCCAGATGGCAGCGCCAGCGGCTTTTTTCCCGATGTGCCCGGCTGCTACTTTGCCGGAGTCAGTCTCGATCAAACCTTCCAGGACGCCAAAAGCGCTCTGGATGCCCACTTTGAATTATTGAGTGAAAACAATCAGGTCATTCCACGCCCACAGGCAGTGTCCTTCCATCTGGCTCAGGACAACGACGCTCTCAACGGCGGCCAGTGGTTGCTGGTGGATATTAATATGGACAAGTTTGATGGCCGGGCAGAACGCATCAATATCACGTTGCCCCATAGGCTGCTCAACCGTATTGATGCGCTGGTGCAGCAGCATCCGGGCTATGGCAGCCGCAGCGCATTTCTCGCCGCCGCAGCGCGTAATGAGTTGTTAAAGGCAGGATAACGAGGTTAAGGGGGCATTGCCCCCTGACAAGATCACTGATTGAGAAACTTATCCAGAAACTGCTTGGTGCGCTGATGCTGCGGGTTGGCGAACAACGCCTTCGCGGGCCCCTGCTCGACAATGCGGCCATGATCCATAAAAATGGCGCGATCGGCCACGTCACGGGCAAAGCTCATTTCGTGGGTGACGATCACCATGGTGCGTTTCTCTTCTGCCAAGGCGCGAATGGTATTGAGCACTTCGCCAACCAGTTCAGGATCCAGCGCAGAGGTCGGTTCATCAAACAAAATGACCTCGGGCTGCATCGCTAACGCCCTGGCAATGGCTACGCGCTGCTGCTGACCGCCGGACAAACGTTTAGGGTAGGCCTGCTCTTTACCGCTCAGCCCCACTTTTGCCAACAGGACACGCGCCAGTTTTTCAGCGCTGGCCTTAGCCTCTCCTTTAACAATCACCGGTCCTTCGATGATGTTTTCCAGCACCGAACGGTGGGGAAACAGGTTGAAGCTCTGAAACACAAAGCCCACCTGCTGGCGCAGGGCTCGTACCTGATTTTTTTGTTTGCTCAGCGGGCGAGCGCTGTCGATCAAGATGTCACCGACACGGATAGTGCCAGAATCCGGCACCTCCAGCAGGTTGATGCTGCGTAGCAAGGTCGTCTTACCGGAACCACTCGGCCCGATAATCGCCACCACTTCACCCGCGTTCACCTCAAGATCGATGCCGTGTAATACGGTTTGCCCTTTGAACTTTTTAACCAACTGTCTGACTTCGATGGCGCTCATCGGCTACTCCTGATCCTGACGGTTAACGTGCGCTTCCAGGCGGTTCTGCAACGCGGAAAGCAAGGTGGCCATCACCCAGTAGATCAGCGATGCCGCCAGATACATGGCGAACACTTCCAGCGTACGTGAAGTGATCAACTGCGCCTGACGGAACAGCTCCGGCACCTGAATGGTCGCCGCCAGCGAGGTATCTTTGACCAAACCGATAAAGCTGTTGCCCAGCGGAGGCAGCGCGGTGCGAGCCGCCTGCGGCAGGATCACCCGGCGCAGGGTCTGCCAGGGCGTCATGCCGATACTGGCCGCCGCTTCCCACTGCCCTTTATCGATCGAGGAGATCGCCGCACGCAGCGTTTCCGAGGTATAGGCTGCGGTGTTTAACGAAAGGCCGATTAATGCCGCCGGGAATGGATCCAACTCGATGCCAAACTGCGGTAAGCCGTAATAGATCATAAACAGCTGGGCGATCAGCGGCGTACCGCGAAACAGGGAAACGTAGATGCGTGACAGCCAGGAGATCGGCCATAACGGCGAAAGGCGCATCAGCGCCAACAAAAACCCGAGGATCAAACCGAGCGCCATGCCACCCAGACTGAGCTGGAGGGTCAACAGCGCACCCCGTAATAAAAATGGCGCTGAATCCAGCGCCAGTTGAATACTCTCTTGCATTATTTAGTTACGTCCGCGCCAAACCATTTTTCAGAGATCTTCGCCAACGTCCCGTCTTTCTGCATTTCGGCAATCGCCTGATCGATAGCGGCCAGCAGTTCCGGATTGTTTTTACGCACCGCTACGCCAGCTTCCTGGCGAGAGAATGCCGGGCCAGCGACGGCCAGCGTATCACCGGTTTTCTTCACCAGATCCAACGCCGCCAGACGGTCGACCAAAATGGCATCGATGCGGCCTACGCGCAGATCCTGATACTTGGTTGGGTCATCGTCGTAGGTACGCACATCAACACCCTGCACGTTGTCACGCAGCCACTGTTCGTAGTTGGTGCCCAGACCCACGCCGACCTTCTTGCCCTTCAGATCGTCGGCCTTGGTAATAATGCCTTCGTTGCCTTTCTTCACCAGCGCCTGGATACCGGAAACGGTGTATGGGGTAGAGAAATCGTACTTTTTCTTACGCTCATCGGAGATGGTGACCTGGTTGATCACCACGTCGATACGCTTGGACTCCAACGAGGCCAGCATGCCATCCCATTTGGTTGGATTGAGCTTGGCCTTCACCCCCAGATGTTCCGCCAGTGCATTAGCGAAGTCCACCTCAAAGCCGGTCAGTTTGCCGTCCTCCCCCTGGAAGCTGAAC
Source organism: Serratia sp. JSRIV004 (assembly GCF_019968705.1). Taxonomy (NCBI): domain Bacteria; kingdom Pseudomonadati; phylum Pseudomonadota; class Gammaproteobacteria; order Enterobacterales; family Yersiniaceae; genus Serratia; species Serratia sp. JSRIV004. Next base: position 3,697,908 of record NZ_CP074140.1, read on the forward strand.
GGCGGATAGGTGCCTTCCAGCCCAACGATCAGCGTACCGCGCTGCTTGACCTGATCGAGCAGGTTATCGGCCGCGTAGGTTTTCACGTTCAAGCCGGTGGTCAGCGCCACGGCCATCACACCCAGCAGCAGTTGACGACGAAATTTTGAAAAGACCATAGACACCCCATCTGTTGTTTATCTTTTTGATTTCATGACTTTAACAGTCATAAATACTTCATAAAGGAATATAACCTAATAACTATAGTTCTAAATGGAATAACAACTTTGCTCGGCATCAGACCTGCGGGTGATAAGCAAACAGCGCCGGTGCCCCACCGGTGTGCACAAACAGGATCGGACCTTCATCGCGAAAACGTTTCTGGCTGATGCCATCAATCAACCCCGCCATCGCCTTACCAGTATAGACCGGGTCCAGCAGCACACCTTCCTGCTGCGCCAACAGCTTCACCGCCGCCGTACCTTCGTCATTCGGCATACCGTACTGCGGGGCAAAATAGTCATCCCACAAGGTTATGGGGGCCAGCTCGTCAATATTCAGCGAACAGGCGACCGCTTTTTGCAACTGTTCAACCTTCGGTAACTGATCGATCACCTTGCGGGAAACGGTCACGCCAATCAGTTCGCTCTCCGGCAGCAGTTGCTGTAGCCCCACCGCCAGACCGGCGTGAGTCCCGGCACTGCCGGATGCCACTACGATCGAACTGAAGTTGATGCCATGGCTTTGTGCTGCAATTTCCAGCGCACACTGCACATAGCCCAATGAGCCGAGCGCGTTGGAACCGCCTACGGGGATGACATAAGGACGGAAACCCTGGGCTTCCAAACGTGTGGCCAGATCGGCCAGTTGCATCTGCGGATCGTGCAAGGCATCGCACATCACCACTTCAACATTGAACAGATCGAGCAGCAGGCGATTACCGTTACTGAGGTAGTTTTCCGCTTTGGTGTCGATGGGGTTTTCCAACAGCGCTACGCATTGCAGGCCGAGCTTGGCCGCCACGGCGGCGGTCTGGCGAACGTGGTTGGATTGAATGGCACCGGCGGTAACCAGGGTATCGGCCCCTTGGCGTACCGCGTCGGCGGCTAAAAACTCCAGCTTTCTCAGCTTGTTGCCACCCATTGCCATCGGAGTGACATCGTCACGTTTGATGTAAATTTCGCGGCCAAGGTAGTCTGAAAGGCGGGATAACTTTTCGAGCGGCGTGGCAGAGCCAACCAAATCCAGGCGCGGGAATTGCGCCAGTTGCTGTTGCAGATCCACAACTTCCCCCAGGGAATAAAATAACGGTGTTTGAGTGATAGATTTATCAGATGTGCTCTGAATAATCACTCTTTATTCGTGGGGATGGCTGCAGGGTAACCCGGCCAACCGACCGGGTCAGGTCAATCAATAACTTTTTTGCCAGGCCAGGTATTGGTCGTATTTGCGCAGCGCAATGCGGTAGTTATCGCTCGCCGCCGGTGGCAGATCGTCAATAATACGCTGATGGTTGAAGGCGCTGGCAAACTGATCGGCAGGATAGTTGTGTGCCACCAGCATTTCATCCAGGCGCCGCAGGCGCACGACATATTCACGGATGGTGCTGTGGTTCATCTCGGTCTGTTCAAACAGATACTGTTTAAACGCCATGATGTCGAAGTAACTGGGGTGACTATTACAGGAGATTTCACTACAAAACCGGCATAGCGCGGTCAACTCGCTTTGCACGTTTTGCCAGACCTGATCGTCAATCGGCTGATCCATCCGGGCGATGGCTTCCTTATTGATGATCTTGCCACGGAACACCAGTGCCATGCGGTCTAGCACCTTCTCGCACTGGGAACAATGGGTTTGGCTGTGTTTATAATCTTTCAGGTAGCGGCTGAGTGGCCGTTTCTTCAACTGTTTTCCTGGCATCTTTTGCAGTCCATTTATTGCGGCAGTAATCAGGTTGGTTAGGGAGGCAGGCTTGGGGGTTCAGTTGTCCTGAGCCAGACGTGCCCGCAGGCGTTTGATTGCCTGGCTATGCAACTGGCTGACTCGCGACTCACCCACATCGAGCACTGCGCCAATTTCCTTCAGATTCAACTCCTCCTGGTAATACAGCGTCAGCACCAGTTTTTCGCGTTCCGGCAGCGCCTCGATGGCATCGATCACCCGCTGGCGCAGATTGCCTTCCAACAGTTGATGCAACGGATTGGCAGCTTCATGACCTTCCAGCACCGGTTCGGCGCTGTCGCCATGCTCTTCCTGCCATTCGTCGTAGGAAAATAGCTGGCTATTATTGGTGTCCAACAGGATCTGGCGATACTCGTCCAGCGAGACATCCAACCCCTGTGCCACCTCCATTTCGCTGGCCGGGCGGCCGAGCCGCTGTTCCAACTGCTGCATCATGCGCGCCACTTCCCGAGCGTTGCGGCGTACGCTGCGCGGCACCCAGTCACGGCTACGCAACTCGTCGAGCATCGCACCGCGAATACGCTGCACGGCATAGGTCGTGAAGGCCGTTCCTTGCAGGGCATCGTAACGCTCAACGGCGTTCAACAGCCCGATTCCCCCTGCTTGCAGCAGATCGTCCAGTTCCACGCTGGCGGGCAGCCTAACCTGCAGGCGTAACGCCTCGTGGCGCACTAGCGGAACGTAGCGCAGCCAGAGAGAATTTTTGTCCATGACGCCTTCGGCGGTATACAGATCGCTCACTATGTCTAACCTGCGGATAACGGAGTCATGGCTATTATCCGTAGCAGGCGCAATACCAATCGTCTGAACAGCCGTACAAAACGGGCTTTATTTGTGCCATGTAAAAACCCTGATGGCAGCAAAAGACAAAAAACCCTGCCGAAGCAGGGTTTGGATGACAGGCTAATCTGAAGGAATCGATTAACGCAGCAGGGTCAGTACGTTCTGGGTAGACTGGTTAGCCTGGGCCAGAACAGAGGTGCCAGCCTGTTGCAGGATGTTGGCACGGCTCATGTTGGACACTTCGGTCGCGTAGTCAGCATCCTGAATACGAGACTGGGAAGCAGACAGGTTGTTCACGGTGCTGTTCAGGTTGTTGATAACAGAATCGAAACGGTTCTGTACCGCACCCAGGGAAGAACGCAGGCCGTCAACTTGTGACAGAGCTTTGTCCAGGGTTGCCAGTGGGTCGACAGTTTTTGGATCGGTAGACTGTTGTGCGCCTTTGGTTACTTTGCCAGCGGCATCTACAGTAGCGGCATAGTAAGCGTCGTTACCGTTGTCATCCTTACCTTTAATCATATAACCCGCTTTACCAGCCGGATCGGTATAGGAATGCAGTTCATCGCTGCCAGTTAAACCAGTAACGGCGGTGGTACCCACTTTAACTTGAGCCTGTTCCTTGATCCCAGCGGTAGACTTAGCAGTCGCAGTGGTAGAATCCCAGGTCACTTTACCGTCAGCTGCAACAGCGGCATCGTAGATAGAGCCATCGGTAGCTTTTACAAAGAAATCAGTGCCATTCGTAGTGTAAAGCTTGCTATCGCTGGTTTTTGGCGTGCCATTCGCATCAGCTTGAATAGCTGGTGGGCCCATTTTATCAACGTTGGTTAATGCTGCTGCGCCCACTTTGGCAGTATCGATTGGGTTTGCTACGCTGAATTTATCCAAGCCCAGAGTCTTGGCATTGATATCTTTCAGATCGATATCGATGGTTTCACCATCGTTAGCACCGACCTGAATGGTCAGTTTCTGGTCGCTGCTCAACACTTTCACGCCGTTGAAATCGGTTTGCTCTGAAATACGGTTGATTTCGTTCAGACGCTGAGAGATTTCATCCTGGATTGACTGCAGGTCGCTAGATGAGTTAGAACCGTTCTGAGACTGCACGGTCAGACGACGGATGTTCTGCAGGTTGTCGTTGACTTCGTTCAGTGCGCCTTCAGTGGTCTGCGCCAGAGAGATACCGTCGTTAGCGTTACGGGAAGCCTGAGTCAGGCCCTTGATGTTAGCTGTGAAACGGTTAGAGATCGCCTGACCCGCAGCGTCATCCTTCGCGCTGTTGATACGCAGACCGGAAGACAGACGCTCGATAGCGGTCCCCAGAGAAGACTGAGATTTGTTCAGGTTGTTCTGCGCCATCAGCGACAGGCTGTTGGTATTAATTACTTGTGCCATAATTTGCTTTCCTTACGAATCAGTTGCGACGTTCGCATTCACAATTAAAGGGTTCGGACCTTGTTGGTCCACGGCGTCAACCACCGTCTCCTCAGGTATCGGCGCTCCCCCCACAACCTTTAGATTTTTTTTCCGTTTTTTTCACTTTTCGCCAATGGCGCGAATAACGCTGTTTTTCCCTCTTCTACTGCGCCATCGTTTTTTCTATTTATCCGTAAACTTTTTACATACTGAGCCGATAACGCATAGAGCGTAAAAGTCATTGACCATAGGAGAATCACGAATGGCATCGATTAGTTCATTAGGCATCGGCTCAGGGCTGGACCTCAACGGCTTGCTGGACAAGCTGACCAAGGCGGAACAACAACGTCTGACACCTTATACAACCCAGCAAACCAGCTATAACGCCAAGCTGACTGCCTACGGCACGTTGAAAAGCTCGCTGGAAAAATTCGATAACCTGAGCAAGGATTTGGCCAAGCCAGAATTCTTTAACAATACTACCGCCACCACTCACGATCAGTTTAACGTGACTACCACCGCCAAATCGGTCCCGGGTAATTACAGCGTCGAGGTGCTGCATCTGGCACAGCCGCAAACCTTGACGACAAAGGCCGATATTAACGATCAAGCGGAGAAACTGGGCACTAGCGGCGCCAGCGATCGTTCAATATCGATCACCGCTGGCAATCCCCCTAAAGAGGTCAAAATCCCGCTAGGTGACGATCAAACCTCACTGCTGGAAATGCGTGATGCGATTAACGGCGCCAAAGCCGGGGTGAACGCCACCATCATGCGCGTGGGCGACAACGACTATCAGTTGGCCATCAGTTCCTCCACCACCGGCGAAAAAAATACGGTTAAGGTGCAGGTTAATAATGACGATAAACTGGGAGCGATCTTAAATTATGATCCTACCAGCACCAGCAACGCGATGAAGGAAACGGTCAAAGGCCAGGATGCCGAGTTGACCATCAACGGCACCACCATCAAGCGCAGCACCAACTCGATCGCCGACGCCCTGCAAGGGGTGACGCTGGATCTGAAAACCATCACCAAACCGGGCGAACCGCAGAACCTGGTGGTCACCGCCGATAAAAGCGGCACTTCGGACAAGGTCAAGGCTTGGGTTGATAGCTATAACTCGCTGTTGGATACCTTTAATTCCCTGACGAAATACACCCCAGTAAAGAGTGGTGAAGCACAGAACAACAAAAATGGGGCGCTGTTGGGTGACAACACGCTGCGCGGCATCCAATCCTCCATTAAGAGCGCGCTAAGCGCCGCACAGGACAACCCAGAGCTGAAGGGCTTGGGCAACCTGGGTATTACTACCAATACCAAAACCGGCAAACTGGAATTGGACAGCGAAAAGTTAAAAAAAGCGATCGATGAAAAACCCGATCAGGTGGCCAATTTCTTCGCTGGTGATGGTAAAGAGAGCGGTATGGCGACGGAAATCCACAATGAGATCCAAAACTATATCAAGGCCGGTGGCGTGATTGAGAACTCGACCAAGAGTATCAATACCAACCTCGACCGTTTGAATACCCAAATCACCCGCGTGACCGAAAGTATTCAAAGCTCCATCGATCGTTACAAACAGCAATTTGTTCAGTTGGATACCATGATGTCGAAACTGAATGGTACCAGTAATTATTTAACCCAACAGTTCACGTCTAAATAGGCGCGTTAACCAGGTAAAATAGCATGTACAACCGCAGCGGAACCCAGGCTTACGCCCAGGTTAGTGTAGAAAGTGGCGTGATGGGTGCCAGCCCGCACCAGCTCATCGTGATGCTATTCGACGGGGCGCTCAGCGCCCTGCTTCGTGCACGCATCCTGATGGATCAGGGGAATATCGCCGGCAAGGGGCTGGCGATCTCAAAAGCCATTAATATCATTGATAACGGGCTAAAAAATGGCCTCAATCATGAACAGGGAGGGGAGATCGCCGATAATCTCGCCGCCTTATATGACTATATGAAACGCCGTCTGATGCAGGCCAACCTGCACAATGATGTCGCGGCCCTTGACGAAGTCAGCGGGCTGCTGGAGAACATTGCCGACGCCTGGCGTCAAATTGGCCCCAATTATCAACCCGTTCAGGACGGCGTATAATGGAACACCACCAACAACTGCTATTGGCCTATCAAAAGATCCATAGCCTGAGCGAGCAAATGATCACACTGGCGCAGGCTGGCCAGTGGGATGCGCTGATTGAAATGGAGATCACCTACGTTCAGGCGGTAGAAAAAACCGCCCAACTGGCGGGTATCCCTGAGCCATCTTCGAGCTTGCAGGATATTTTACGCGGTAAATTGCAGCAAATCCTCAAAAACGAAACCGAAGTGAAGCGACTGATGCAGCGACGCATGGACGAATTAACGGTTTTGATCGGGCAGTCTACCCGCCAGAGCGCGGTCAACAGCACCTACGGTCAATTCCATGACCGCGCTTTGCTGCTTGGTGAGCCGCAATCAAGATAAATCTTATGTTTAACCGCCTATCCTAAGTAATTAATAGGATAAAACACTATTATTATCCCGTTGCACCATAATATAAACGCATGAGATTTGAATAATTCGTATGGCAGGTAATGCATGAAAATGCAAACCGCTGGCACTATTGCCGATTTAATGGATAACACTTATCCCGACACGGACGTTTTCTGTTCAACAGGAAACTGATTCTTGACAAGTAAATTATCGAGTTGTGATCGGCAACAGGCGAAAAAATGTTGCTCCATCCTCCAGCAAAGCGTAAAGATATTCGTAGATAATAACGATGAAATGAATATTGATGGAACGCTTAATTAATTTTTGTCCCGGGATCGGTGCCTCAGCACACATCATTCAGCATACTGAACTGCGACTTCCGTCGCTCTATTTTGAGCAGACGCATCTGTTTTTGATCCAGCAAGGGCAAACACGTATACGGTGGAAGCAACGGGAGGTGGTAGCTCGCGCCGGAGAGCTGTTGATCGTAGAAGGTGGGCTAACCGCCGATGTGATTAATAGTCTTTCAGACAGCGGAGTATACAGCTGCCAACTGCTGATTTGCGATCCCTTGCTGTTTGATACGGTAGCCAATGCGCCTATCGCGCCGCCTACTCCTTTCACTGGCGTCACTACGCTGACGAAGCTGCCCTGCCCGTTCTTGCACAGTTTTGAAACCGCGGCGCTGGCACTGACGCTGCACGATCGTTTTCCCCAGATGATTATCCGCCATAAAATGTGCGAAATCCTACTGTGGCTGGCACACCTGGGGATCCGCTTTACTCACCAGGAAGCCAATAATCTGACCCAGCAGGTGCGCCGCTTGCTGGCAAGCGATCCGCAACGGATTTGGACCGCCGCCGAGGTGGCTGAAAATCTGATGATGAGCGAGGTGGTGCTGCGGCGCAAACTGTCGGCGGAGAATAGCGCCTTGCGCAACCTGATGATCGATGTACGTATGAGCCGCGCGCTGCTGTTATTGCAGGCCACAGACTGGCCGATCTCCGCCATTGCACAATATGTGAGCTATGAAAGTTCTTCTCGTTTTGCCGAACGCTTTCGTAAACGATTCGGCTTCGCGCCTACCGCCATCCGTGGGCACCAGCGAATTATGCAGCCCACCGCCGCGCAGCCTCCGGCATATCCATGGCTAAATACGGTAGAGGAATAGATGCTGGGTTTAACAACGGCAGGCTGAGGATGTGACTAAGGCCACCCTGAGTGGCCCGTACATCAGTTGAATTTAACTAACACATAGGTCAATACGGCCAACACAATTAACATGACAATGCTGAAAAAACGCCATCTTACTTCACTTTTAGTGCTCATCACTTTTCCCGAATAAATACTATTAGCGCGATTATTTCCATAGAAAAAATAACATCCTTGTAAAGCTGTGGATCTTTCATCTTATTCACAAAGCATCAGCCTACTCCAAAGCACGGTCAAAAAAATAATAGCCACCGCACAACAGGAATTAGGTCTTTCAATAAAACAGAGATATTTCTTTAAGTTACACCGCTCACGGTTCTCTGGCATTGCTTGAATGAGACTCAATCTCTTCAGCGTAAGCGATTATTTTTTTGCGTGGTTTACGAGCGACACCGTACGAATCCACTCAAAGATATAAGACAGTTCCTGGGCTCGATGAGGATATATCTACATTACACCCTCGCTAATTGACATTTAGGACAATAACTACAAATATTAGCTTAATTAACCAATTTCAAGGAGGATAAGATAATGGAGTATTTGGTAGCATCGCTGACTGTTTTATGCCTTTTTTCCTTTAAGAAACACGCCAAAGTCATTGATAGTAAAAAGATTGGTGTTGCCCATAAAAAACACCGACGACGCTCAAGACACCGGCTTGCCATGATTTATTGATTAGGCAAACGGGTCGAAAACCACTGAAAATCACATTAGGGAGGCTTACGCCAATACAGAATAGATTATCTGTTTGCGCTATAGCCACCCTTTATTTACCGCTACACCGCCATATTCATGACGTCTTGATAAGCCGCAACCAGTTTATTACGTACCTGCACACCCAGTTGCAAAGACACCGAAGACTTCTGCAGATCGACCATTACGTCGTTCAAACTGATACCCGGCACACCCAATTCAAAATCCTGTGCTTGCTGACGCGCAGTTTGCTGAGTCTCGCTGATCTTACCGAGAGCCGCCTTTAACTCATTGGCAAAACTGGCTCCCTGCACCGGATCGTTTTGTCGCAGCGCTCCGGCCTGAACCGCCGTGGCTTGCAACTGCTGCACCACTCCTTCAATACCCTGAATTGCCATCATGACCTCGTTACTTCATTCATACCCTATGGATTTCAAGCGCTGGCCTGAAAAACGGCGGGAAAACCGCGCCTTCATTCGCCTGCATGATCCCGATGCTGCACACCCTACCACAGTGCTTTCCGGTTAAAGCGGCTAATTAACTGCAAAAACACCGGTTTATCGGGCCATCAAAACTTGCCCCTAGAGCAAATAATGGCATGCCCAAAAATGGGGGCGCTTTTGTTAGGCCGTAAAGAACTGTGTATTCAGGGAGTCTGTTTTGTCATCACACAACAACGCTAGCCATACCTCGAACCCGCCAGAGTGGGTACCAGCATGAATGGTGAAAGCCGTGATAACGGCCTGCTGGCCCTATGGAATCGCTTGCGTGCCAACCCTAAAATTCCACTGCTGATCGCGGCCTCGGCGGCGATCGCCATCGTGGTTGCGCTGATGCTATGGGCCAAAAGCCCGGATTACCGCGTGCTGTACAGCAATCTCAACGATCGTGACGGCGGCGCTATCGTCACGCAACTCACGCAGATGAACATCCCCTATCGCTTTACCGAGAACGGCTCGGCGTTGATGATCCCGGCGGAGAAGGTGCATGAAACCCGCCTGCGTCTGGCGCAGCAGGGGCTGCCCAAGGGAGGTGCCGTCGGCTTTGAACTGCTGGATCAGGAAAAATTCGGCATCAGCCAGTTCAGCGAACAGATCAACTACCAGCGCGCGCTGGAAGGCGAACTGTCACGCACTATCGAATCCCTGGGGCCGGTACAGAATGCCCGTGTGCATCTGGCACTGCCTAAGCCTTCGCTGTTTGTACGCGAACAAAAGAACCCCTCAGCTTCCGTGACGCTCACGCTGCAACCTGGCCGCACTTTGGACGACGGCCAGATCAATGCCGTGGTGTATATGGTATCCAGCAGCGTGGCCGGTTTGCCACCGGGCAACGTCACGGTGGTCGATCAGGCTGGCCGCCTGCTGACCCAATCTGACGGCACCGGACGCGATCTCAATGCCGCACAGTTGAAGTACGCCAATGAGGTTGAGAACCGCTATCAGCGTCGTATTGAAGCTATTCTGGCACCGATTGTCGGCAGCGCGAACGTGCGTGCACAGGTAACGGCACAAATCGATTTCTCCACCCGCGAGCAAACCGACGAACAGTACCAGCCCAACCAACAGCCGGATAAATCTGCAATACGCTCCAGACAGCTCAGCCAGAGTGAACAGAACGGCGGGCAACAGATCGGCGGCGTACCGGGTGCCCTTTCCAACCAGCCAAGTGCAGCGCCGACTGCACCGATAGAAACACCAAAAACTACGGCGGCGGGCAATACAAATACTCCTGCCACGGCAAGCAATGCCAATAACAGCACGCGTACCGGGGCTAGCGGTAACGTAGCGCAAAACAGTCGCCGTGATGAAACCACCAACTACGAGGTGGATCGCACCATTCGTCATACCCAGCACAAGGCTGGAGCGGTGGAACGCCTGTCGGTCGCCGTGGTGCTCAACACCCTGGGTACCGATAAAGACGGTAAACCACAGCCGATGAGCAAAGAACAGTTGGCTCAGGTGGAGTCGCTGGTCCGTGAAGCGATGGGTTACTCCAGCAGCCGTGGCGATACGCTTAACGTGGTCAACACCCAGTTCAATGATGTAGAGCAGACCGGCGGCGAGTTGCCTTTCTGGCAGTCACAGTCGTTTATCGATCAGTTGTTCAACGCAGGCCGCTATTTGCTGGTGCTGCTGGTGGCCTGGATTTTGTGGCGCAAGCTGGTTCGTCCGCAGCTGCAAAGCCGTCAGGTGGCGCAACAAGCTGCAGTGGCCGCTGCCAATACGCCAGCCAGTCGCCCGGCTGAGGTGAACAAGCCAAGTCATGAAGAGCAGGCGCTGCACAAGAAATCACAGCAGCGCGTCAATGCTGAAGTCCAGGGCCAGCGGATCCGCGAACTGGCAGATAAAGATCCACGCGTGGTGGCCCTGGTGATCCGTCAATGGATGAGTAACGAACTATGAGTCTGACAGGTACCGAAAAGAGCGCCATCCTGCTGATGACGCTGGGTGAAGATCGCGCCGCCGAAGTCTTCAAGCACCTCTCGTCACGGGAAGTGCAGCAGTTGAGTGGCACCATGGCCAGTATGCGCCAGGTGTCCCACAAACAGTTGGGGGAGGTCCTCAGAGAGTTTGAAGACGATGCCGAACAGTATGCCGCGCTGAGCGTCAATGCCAGCGACTACCTACGCTCGGTGCTGGTAAAAGCCTTGGGTGAAGAACGTGCCAGCAGCCTGCTGGAGGATATTCTCGAATCACGCGAAGACACCTCCGGCATGGAAACGCTCAACTTTATGGAGCCGCAGAGCGCGGCCGATCTGATCCGCGACGAACACCCGCAGATCATTGCCACCATCCTGGTTCACCTCAAGCGCGGCCAGGCGGCGGATATCCTGGCACAGTTCGAGGAGCGCCTGCGCAACGACGTGATGCTGCGTATCGCCACCTTCGGCGGTGTACAGCCAGACGCCCTGGCAGAGCTGACCGAAGTGCTGAACAATCTGCTGGACGGCCAGAACCTCAAGCGCAGCAAAATGGGGGGTGTCCGTACCGCCGCCGAGATTATCAACCTGATGAAAACCCAGCAGGAAGAGGCGGTTATTGGTGCCATGCGTGACTACGACGGCGAGCTGGCGCAGAAGATCATCGACGAAATGTTCCTGTTCGAAAACCTGGTCGAAGTGGACGATCGCAGCATCCAGCGCCTGTTGCAGGACGTGGAAAGCGAATCCCTGTTGATCGCCTTGAAAGGGGCCGAACAGCCGCTGCGCGAGAAGTTCCTCAAGAACATGTCGCAACGTGCCGCCGATATCCTGCGCGACGATCTGGCCAACCGTGGCCCGGTGCGGATGTCGCAGGTGGAGAACGAACAGAAGGCTATCCTGTTGGTGGTACGCCGCCTGGCAGAAACCGGCGAAATGATCATCGGCGGTGGCGAGGACACCTATGTCTGATCGCCTCAACACCCTGCCCTGGCAGCCCTGGTCGCTTAACGATCTGGCGGATCCCAAACCGGTGCTGGAACCGGAAAGCCCGCCTGAAGTGATCGTCATCCCGCAGGATGACAGCATCAACGAACAGCAACGGCTGGAGATGCTGCGTTTGCAGGCCCAACAGCAAGGTCAGCAACAAGGCTTTGCCGAGGGCCAGCAGAAAGGCTATGACGCCGGTTTCCAGGCCGGGCTGGAGGAAGGCCGTCAGCAAGGCATTCTGGCGGGCCAACAGCAGCAGCAACCGATCACCGAACATTGGCAGCAGTTGGTCACCGAGTTCCAGCACACCCTGGACGCGCTCGACAGCGTGATTGCCTCGCGCCTGATGCAGTTGGCCCTGACGGCGGCCAAACAGGTCATCGGCCAAGCGCCGGTGTGCGATGGCACCGCCCTGCTCGGCCAGATCCAACAGTTGATCCAGCAAGAACCGATGTTCAGCGGCAAACCTCAGTTGCGCGTACACCCGGATGATTACGAACGGGTAGAGCAGCAGCTTGGCATGACACTCAGCCTGCACGGCTGGCGGCTGCTGGCCGACGGACAGTTACATCCAGGCGGCTGCAAGGTCAGTGCAGAAGAAGGCGATCTGGATGCCAGCCTGGCCACCCGCTGGCATGAACTGTGCCGTCTGGCCGCACCGGGAGAGCTGTGATGACCGTTCGTCTCGGCCGTTGGCTGAACTCGCTGGACAGTCTGGAAAAACGCATTGCCCGTGCGCCCGCGGTGCGCCGCTATGGCCGTCTGACGCGAGCTACCGGGCTGGTACTGGAAGCCACCGGTTTGCAGTTACCGCTGGGGGCCACCTGCCTGATCGAACGCCATGACAGCGGTGTGGTACAAGAGGTAGAAAGCGAGGTGGTCGGTTTTAACGGCCAGCGGCTGTTCCTGATGCCGCTGGAAGAAGTCGACGGCATCGTGCCCGGCGCTCGGGTCTATGCTCGCGTCTCCCCCGAAGGACAAAGCGCCAGCAAACAGTTACCCCTTGGCCCGGCACTGCTTGGCCGGGTGCTCGACGGCGGTGCCAAACCGCTCGATGGACTGCCAGCACCAGATACCGGCTACCGCGCGCCGCTGATCACCGCCCCGTTCAACCCGTTGCAGCGCACCCCGATCGAACAGGTACTCGACGTCGGTGTGCGCACCATCAACGGGCTGCTCACCGTGGGCCGCGGCCAGCGCATGGGCCTGTTCGCTGGTTCTGGTGTGGGTAAAAGCGTGCTGCTCGGCATGATGGCGCGTTATACCCAAGCCGACGTGATCGTCGTTGGGCTGATCGGCGAACGTGGCCGCGAAGTGAAAGACTTTATCGAAAACATCCTCGGCACCGAGGGACGCGCCCGTTCGGTGGTAATCGCTGCACCGGCAGACGTTTCGCCGCTGCTACGCATGCAAGGCGCCGCCTATGCCACCCGCATCGCCGAAGATTTCCGCGATCGTGGCCAACACGTGCTGCTGATTATGGATTCCCTGACCCGTTACGCCATGGCGCAACGTGAAATCGCCCTGGCAATCGGCGAACCCCCGGCTACCAAAGGCTATCCGCCTTCGGTATTCGCCAAACTGCCTGCTCTGGTAGAGCGTGCCGGTAACGGCATCAGCGGCGGCGGTTCCATCACTGCGTTTTATACCGTGTTGACCGAAGGTGATGACCAGCAAGACCCGATTGCCGATTCGGCACGCGCCATCCTTGATGGCCATGTGGTGCTCTCCCGGCGCCTGGCGGAAGCGGGCCACTACCCTGCCATCGATATTGAAGCGTCGATCAGCCGTGCCATGACCTCGCTGATCGACGAGGAGCATTACCGGCGGGTACGTAACTTCAAACAGATGTTGGCCAGTTACCAACGTAACCGCGATCTGATCAGTGTAGGAGCCTATGCCGCAGGCAGCGATCCGCTGCTGGACAAGGCCATGACGCTGTATCCGCAGATGGAAGCCTATCTGCAACAGGGCATTTTCGAACGCAGCAGCTACGACGATGCCTGCCAGCAGTTGCAGCAACTGATTGTTTAACCACGGAGCCTGAGCACCATGAAACCACAGTCACCGCTGATTATCCTGCGCGATCTGGCGCAGGATGCCGTAGAACAGGCCGCACAGCACCTCGGCCAGGCACGTCAGGCGCAACAGGCGGCGGAGCAACAGCTTGCCATGCTGCTCAACTACCAGGATGAGTATCGGCAAAAGCTGAACAACACCCTGTCTAGCGGCATGGGTTCCGCCAGTTGGCAAAACTACCAGCAGTTTATCGGCACGCTCGAGCAGGCCATCAGCCAGCATCGCCAGCAGTTGCTCCAGTGGAGCGAGAAAGTAGAACGCGCGGTCAAACAGTGGCAGGACAAACAGCAGCGGCTGAACGCTTTTGAAACGCTCAACACCCGTGCCCTCAGCGCCGAACTGATGCTGGAAAACAAGCGTGACCAAAAACTGATGGATGAGTTCGCTCAACGCAGTTCACAAAGGAATCTAAACCCATGAACCTCAACGTTCTCTCTGGCTTGCCCGCGACAGCTGATGGCACGGAGACTGGCCTTACCGCGCTGTCGTTGGATGATGCCGGACTGTCTGCCAGCTTTGCTCAACTGCTCGGCGAGCGCTTCATGCCTGAAGGTCAACTGAAAGGCAAGCCGAACGTGGCCCAGCTACTGGCCGAAGATCCACAAATCTCAACCCTCAGCCGCCAACAGCTTAACCAATTGCTGACCTCGCTCAGCGATCGTGGCCGTTTGCTGGCCGCTCCGCAGGAACTGGATACGGCAGACGATAGCCAAACCCGGTTAACCCAGCGCGATGACGAACAGCCGCTGCACCCTGTAGATACTTTGGATGCGGCCAGCTTGCAGGCTCTGTTTGCCATGCTGCCTGCCGCCGTAGTGCAACCGTTACCAGGAAATGGGGTCGCAACCGCCGCTGAGCCAAGCGGGGACGAAGCGCCGCTGACGGGAACCGCATCACTGTTAGCCACCCTGAGCGAAAAACCAGCGTTATCCACTGCTGGCCTGCCAGCGTCAAAATCGCAGCCGAACGCAGACGATAAATCCGCCTTGGCCGCCAAAACTGACGCGTCGTCAGTACTGTCTTCTCAGACCGATAACAATAAGGATAGCGGCACCACTCCACTGAAACTGGCGGCTGAATCGGCGCAATCTTCTGCAACGCCACAGCACGCAGCCCCTGCGCCAGTTTCCAGCCCGGTGATCGCCAGCCA
This sequence comes from Serratia sp. JSRIV004, assembly GCF_019968705.1. Classification (NCBI taxonomy): domain Bacteria; kingdom Pseudomonadati; phylum Pseudomonadota; class Gammaproteobacteria; order Enterobacterales; family Yersiniaceae; genus Serratia; species Serratia sp. JSRIV004. The sequence continues at coordinate 3,713,071 of NZ_CP074140.1, forward strand.
ACCCGTCAGCGCGACGGTGAGCGCACCGGCAACGCCACAGTTGAACGCTCAACTCGGCAGCCAGGAATGGCAACAGGCACTGAGTCAGCAGGTGCTGATGTTCCACCGCAACGGCCAGCAGAGCGCCGAGTTACGCCTACATCCGCAGGAACTGGGTGCCTTGCAAATCACGCTGAAGCTCGACGATAACCAGGCCCAGTTGCATATCGCCTCGGCACACGGCCAGGTTCGTGCGGCGGTGGAAGCCGCGCTGCCCCATCTACGCCATGCGCTGGCGGAAAGTGGTATCAACCTTGGCCAGAGCAGCGTTGGCGGTGAGTCACTGCCACAGCCGCAACAGTCACAGCAGCAGGCCTCTCACCAAGGCGGGCAGCCTTCTTACCGTGAACAACACGGCAGCGCGGAAACCGGCGTTGAAGCCCTGAGCGCCCCAGCAGCGCTGCAGGCGATGGCACGCTCGGTCGACGGCGTTGATATTTTCGCCTGACGGCGTGCAAACGCTCAAGCTGGCACGCTTTTCCCCGCCTATTCTGGCTATTGCAGCCCAGAATAAGCGGGATAATGGAATTACATGTATTGCGTGCAGCTTGTCAGCACGCAGAGAACAGGATTTGGCTTAGTAATGTCTCAGAACTCCCTTCCAACAGCAGCAACAAAAAAACGCCCAATACTGGTGATCCTGCTGGTACTGATCGCCTTAGGCGCATGTGGTGCCGCAGGCTACAGCTGGTGGTTGATGCAGCAGCATAAGAACGGTCAACCCGCCGCCGAGGAAAAAAAGCAGCCGCCTCCGGCCCCGGTGTTTATGCCATTGGATACCTTTACCGTCAATCTGGTGACGCCGGATAACAACCTGGACCGCGTGTTGTATATCGGCCTGACGCTGCGCCTGCCAGATGAAGAAACACGCCGCCGGTTGAACGATTTTCTGCCGGAAGTGCGTAGCCGTCTGCTAATGCTGCTTTCACGACAGGAAGCAAGCCAACTGGCCAACGAGCAAGGGAAACAGCAACTGGTGGCACAGATTAAAGACGTGCTCAGCCCACCGCTGGTGACGGGACAACCGAAGCAAGTGGTCAGCGATGTGCTGTTCACTGCCTTCATACTGCGGTAATAAACCATGGGCGACAATATTCTTTCACAGGCCGAGATCGACGCACTGCTCAATGGCGACAGCGCGGGGGATGAACCCGCCGCCGTCATCGGTCATGAAAGCGAGGTCAAACCTTACGATCCCACCACCCAACGGCGCGTGGTGCGTGAGCGCCTGCAAGCGCTGGAGATCATTAACGAGCGTTTTGCCCGTCAGTTTCGCATGGGGCTGTTTAACCTGTTGCGCCGTAGCCCGGATATTACCGTCGGGGCGATCAAGATCCAGCCATACCATGAGTTTGCCCGCAACCTGCCGGTGCCGACCAACCTGAACCTGGTCCACCTGAATCCATTGCGCGGCACGGCGCTGTTTGTGTTTGCCCCCAGCCTGGTGTTTATCGCCGTGGATAACCTGTTCGGTGGCGATGGCCGTTTTCCTACCAAGGTCGAGGGCCGGGAATTTACGCCAACCGAACAGCGGGTGATCAAACGCATGCTGCGCTTGGCGCTGGACGCCTATGGCGATGCCTGGAGCGCCATCTACAAGATCGATGTGGAATACGTACGTGCCGAAATGCAGGTCAAGTTCACCAATATCACCACCTCTCCCAACGATATCGTGGTAACCACGCCGTTCCAGGTGGAGATCGGGGCGCTGAGCGGTGAATTTAATATCTGTATTCCATTCGCCATGATCGAGCCACTGCGCGAGTTGCTGACTAACCCACCGGTGGAGAACTCCCGCCAGGAAGACAGCCAGTGGCGAGAAACGCTGGTGAAACAGGTTCAGCACTCCGAACTGGAGCTGATAGCCAACTTTGTCGATATCCCGATGCGCCTGTCGAAAGTGCTGAAACTCCAGCCGGGCGACGTGTTACCGATCGATAAACCGGAGCGCCTGATCGCCCATGTTGACGGCGTCCCGGTCTTGACCAGCCAATACGGCACCTTGAACGGGCAGTACGCCCTGCGTGTTGAACATTTGATTAACCCTATTTTGAATGCCCTGAGTGAGGAACGGCCCAATGAGTGATCCTAAACAACCGTCTGGCGAAGAGAAGGACTCCGTAGACGATCTGTGGGCTGATGCGTTTAACGAGCAACAGGCGACCGAAAAATCCGCCTCTACCGAGGGCGTATTCAAATCGCTGGAAGCTCAGGATGCGTTGGGTAGCCTGCAAGATATCGATCTGATCCTGGATATTCCGGTCAAGCTGACCGTGGAACTGGGCCGCACCAAGATGACCATCAAAGAGCTGCTGCGCCTGTCGCAAGGCTCGGTGGTGGCGTTGGATGGTCTGGCCGGTGAACCCTTGGATATCCTGATTAACGGCTATCTCATCGCCCAGGGCGAAGTGGTGGTGGTCGGCGACAAGTTCGGCGTACGCATCACCGATATCATCACGCCTTCCGAGCGCATGCGCCGCCTGAGCCGCTAATGAACCCCAACGCCAGCGTGCAGACACAAAGCACTCAGCAGCCCGCCGGTACGGCGCTGCCCACCGGCTCGGTATTGATGCAGGTCAGCAGCGCGCTCGGTGCTATTTTGCTGCTGATCCTGCTCGCTGGCTGGCTGTTTCGTCGGTTGGGCTTTGCCCCGCAGGCCCGTGGCAATCAAAAATTGCTCAACCTGCGTGCCAGCTGTCAGGTTGGCCAACGCGAACGGGTGGTGGTGGTTGAAGTGGATAACACCTGGCTGGTGCTGGGCGTTACGGCTCAGCAAATCACCCCGTTGCACACCCTGTCCGCGCCACCGACTCAGGAAGCAACCGATCACAAGTCACCGGCAGATTTCCGCCAACTGATGCAAAACGTCTTAAAACGCCCGGATAAATCGGCATGAATCCATTCTCCTACCGCCGGGCTTTTGGCCCGCTGCTGGCCGCAGGCCTGCTACTGCTCAGCCCTGCCGCTTTGGCACAGTTGCCGGGGCTGATTAGCCAACCTACGGCCAACGGCGGCCAAAGCTGGACGCTGCCGGTGCAGACGCTGGTACTGATCACCTCACTCAGCTTCCTGCCCGCGATGCTGCTGATGATGACCAGCTTTACCCGCATCATCATCGTGCTGGGGCTGCTGCGTAACGCCCTCGGCACCCCATCGGCACCGCCCAATCAGGTAATGCTGGGGCTGGCACTGTTTTTGACCTTCTTTATCATGTCACCGGTGTTCGACAAGGTATATCAGGATGCCTACCTGCCGTTCAGCCAGGACAAGATCAGCATGGAGGTAGCGATCGACAAAGGTTCGCAGCCGCTACGTGAGTTTATGCTGCGCCAGACGCGGGAAAGCGATCTCGCCCTGTACGCCAGGCTAGCTAACCTGCCCGCGTTGGAAGGTCCGGAGGCCGTCCCGATGCGTATTCTGTTGCCCGCCTATGTCACCAGTGAGCTGAAAACTGCCTTCCAGATTGGTTTTACCGTATTTATTCCGTTCCTGATCATCGACCTGGTGGTGGCCAGCGTGCTGATGGCGCTGGGGATGATGATGGTACCGCCCGCGACCATCTCGCTACCGTTCAAACTGATGTTGTTTGTGCTGGTGGATGGTTGGCAGTTGCTGTTGGGATCGCTGGCGCAGAGTTTTTACAGCTAGCAGACCCCCTCCCCTCTATTGGAGCAAAAAGATGACACCTGAATCGGTAATGGCGCTGGGTACGGAAGCGATGAAAGTGGCGCTGGCGCTGGCCGCCCCACTGCTGCTAGCCGCGCTGTTCAGCGGGCTGATCGTCAGCCTGTTGCAGGCCGCCACGCAGATTAACGAAATGACGCTGTCGTTCATTCCCAAAATTCTCTCCGTGGTCGCCACCCTGATCGTTGCCGGGCCGTGGATGCTCAATCTGCTATTGGACTACATGCGCATGCTGTTCAGCAACCTGCCGAACCTGATCGGCTAACCATGCTAACCTTTGACAGCGCCCAACTCAGCGTCTGGCTCAGCCAGTTCTTCTGGCCTCTGCTGCGCGTCCTGGCGCTGATTAGCACCGCCCCGCTGTTCAGCGAAAAGCAGATCTCCAAGCGGGTGAAAATTGGCTTGGGCGGTCTGATCGTATTGCTGATCGCCCCTACGCTGCCCACCAGCAATATCCCGCTGTTTTCTGTCACCGGCCTGTGGCTGGCCGTGCAGCAGATCCTGATCGGCGTGGCGATCGGTTTAACAATGCAGTTCGCCTTTGCAGCTGTGCGCCTGGCGGGTGAGGTGATCGGCATGCAGATGGGGCTGTCCTTTGCCACCTTCTTCGATCCTTCTGGCGGCCCCAATACGCCACTGCTGGCGCGCCTGCTGAACCTGCTGGCGATGTTATTATTCCTCAGCTTCGATGGTCACCTGTGGCTGATCTCGCTGCTGGCAGACAGCTTCCATACCCTGCCGATCCAGGCACGGCCGCTGAACGGCAACGGTTTCCTGGCGCTGACCCAGGCAGGAACGCTGATCTTCATTAACGGTATGATGCTGGCGCTGCCGCTGATCTGCCTGCTGCTGACGCTGAACCTGGCGCTTGGCCTGCTCAACCGCGTTACCCCGCAGCTTTCGGTGTTTGTGATCGGTTTCCCGGTTACGTTAACCATCGGCATGTTGACCCTTGGCATGATGATGCCGATGCTGGCCCCCTTCTGCGAACACCTGTTCGGTGAGTTTTTCGATCGGCTGGCGACGGTGATCGGCGGTATGTCCCCTTAATCCCGAGGTTACCCGCGAGACAAACTAGCAGGGAAAGATATTTTCCGAGATAAAAAGTTGAAAAAGCGAAATTAACCAGATTTAGCGGCGATTATTCTGCCGGGCTTGAATAATAAAATACCCCCCTTAGAATGGCCTCATTAAATAAATCCCACGCCGTATAAAAATACGGACCAAAGCCATTATTTTTGGTTGGCGATTTATTAAAAAATGGATAACCAAGAAAATAAAACAACGGAGCCTTCGGGCTACGGTATTTTATTTTTCTCAACTGACTTATCTCAATACGGCCAGGAGCACGGAATGAAGACGAAAACCAACAGGAAAGCACGCAGAGCCTTGGGTATGGCGCATTGGGTAACCAACCGCGTTCAGATTACGCCGTCAGCCTGCGGCAAGATTTGGACCGTAGCCAAAAAGAAAAAATAATCTGTTTTTAATGCGTAGCGTTAAAAATAGTAAAATCACTTATCCAGCCTGAATATCCTGACGTTTCCCGCCGTTAAATCAGGCTGTGTAAAAACGGTGCTGCGCTCTATATCCACGTTATAGGGCGCAGTGCCCTACAAGCGTGAATAACTATTTCTTATCGGTTTATTTGGAATAATGACATACCCTGCATATCGCTAAAGGTCTTATACGATGCCTGCAAAGCCGCCTGTTGCATGTAGTAAGACGAGATCGCCTCCACCACATCCGCCTCAACCAACGCGGTCAGCTGATTTTTGTTAGCCGTATTGTTTTCGATGCCGATGCTGTCCAGCACCTCCAACTCCTGCAGCTGAGTCCCCAGCACCGCATTGGTGCTCAGCACGTTGTTATAGCTGTTATCCAGGCCACGGGTTGCCTTATCGAGCGCCGCCGTCACCTGCTCACGGGTAGCCTCATCGGCCCCCTGCAGAGGGGTCTTCAACGCTTTCAACGCCATATCGATGCTCTCGAACACGTTCGCTTCGGAAGGGCTGCCGTCCGGTTCCGGTTTGATATTGCTGGTCAGCGACATAAATATCGAGCTGCCGGTGTGGCCCACGGTCATGGTGCGGTTGGCGTCCACTTTCTGCTCAATGGCCGAGCTGCTGCCCTGGTAAACCACCTTGCCACCCTGCTCGACAAACGGGGCTTTATCATTGGCAAAGCCGGCAAAAATAAAACGGCCGTTACCGTCGGTGCTGTTAGCCTGGCTGAGTAGCTGATCTTTCAGCCCCTGCAACTGGGTGGCCAAAGAATCACGGTCATTGTCGCTGATCGTGCCGTCACCGGCATTGACGATCAGCGCTTTCATGTCCTTGATGCCATCGGCGGCGCTACGCAGCACGGTTTCTTCCATCGAGATGTTCTGACGGGCAAAGGTGCGCGCCAGCGCGTACTGGCTGTTTTCTGACATCGACTGCGAGATCATCACCGCCTGTGACGCCGCTAACGGATCGTCCGAAGGGTAAAGCACGCGCTTGCCGCTGGAAAGCTGCTGCCCGGACTGCATCCACAGAGACTGATTATTGGTGACCCCCGACAGATTCTGCTGGTAGATCATGCTGGTGCTCATGCGCATGGGTTAGGTTCCTCACTAAGGGCATCCACAGCCGGCATACCGGCTGAGGTTAACGGTAAAATCAACGAATATTCAGTATGGCGTCAAACAACGAGCTGGCGGTCTGGATCACCTGCGCATTGGCCATGTAATACTGTTGGAAACGCAGCAGTTCGCCATACTCTTCGTCCAGGTTAACCCCGGAAATGGACTGCTGTTGGGTTTGCAATTGGGTCACAATATTGGTTTGTGCGGTGGCGTTGACTTTGGCGGTAGCGGTCTGGTTACCCACGCTGCTGACCAATCCGGCATAGGCGCCGCTCAAGGTTGCTTTACCCTCCACCACTTTGGCGGTTTGCAGATCGAGCAGTTTCTTGACGTTGTCGTTATCGCCCTTACCGCCATCTTCCGTTCCTGCGGCAGCAAACTTGGCCGAGTCGCTGATAGCAACCTTCAGGGTACCAGCCACATCGCTAACCGGTTTCACGGTAAAGCTGTCGTTCTTTTTCGCGTTGCCCGTCACGCCGACCTGCAGGCCATCAAAGCTCAGCGTCGGTTTGCCATCCGCATCGGTGCCTGCGGTGGCAGGTACTTTGACGTTGTCGGACAGGCGCGTAACCTGCCAGTTGGCACCGTCAAACTCCATGCGATAGTCACTGGCCTTGACCTTGCTGGTATCGGTAAAGGAGACCGACAGCGAGGCATTGCCGGTGTTGTTGGTATTGTTAACCGTACGCCCACCTGAGAAGCTGAAGAAATCTTCACCCGGATCGCCGTTGATATCAAAGCCTTCGCGATGCTGCTGGTTAAAGCTATCGGCCAGCGCCAGGGCCAGTTGCCCCAACTGGTTACGTGCGCCATCCAGTGATTCACTGCGGAACTTCAGCACGCCGCTGACGCTGCCGCTGCCAATCTGGCTTTCCGGAATTTCGTTAGCGCCATTGCCGCGATCGTAACCGAGCGTCAGGCGGGACGGGTCTTTGCTGGAAGGCATCGCCGTCACCTGATAGGAGGAGTTGCCCTGCACCAGCGTCAGCCCGTTGGCGAAGGTCACGGTATAGGCATCACCGTCCTGCTGGGTGACCTGAACGCCGACCACCTTGTTAAGCTCCGTCACCAACTGATCGCGCTGATCCAGCAAGGCGTTTGGCTCGCTGCCGCCGCTGCTGGCCCGCACCTGGGTGATTTCGTTATTCAGGCGGGCGATTTGCTGGCTGTAAGTATTGATCTGGTTGGCGCTATCGCTCAATTGCTGGTTGACGCCCGCATCCATATCGCGCAGATACTTGTCCGCATTGTTGAACTGATTCACCAGGCCGTTGGCCTTGCCTAACACGGTCTGACGGGCTGCGTCATCCCCGGCATTGCTGACGACGTTTTGCAGGTTTTTGAAGAAATCTTCCATCCCCGATGCCAGGGTGTTGGTTTTAGACGCCAGCAGGTTATCGATCTGGGAGACTTTTTCGAAGTAGCTGCTCTGAGCCGAAGCTTCGCTTTGCGCTCCGCGCAGCTGGGTCATGATGAACTGGTTATACTCGCGATTGACCGTAGTCACGGTGGCTCCGTTGCCGATAAATCCGTTCATGGTGCCCAGGCCGCCGTTTTGCGCCAGGATCGCGGTCTGGCGGTTATAGCCCGCCACGTTGTAGTTGGAAATGTTATTACTGACGGTGCTAAGCGCAACCTGCGCCGCATTCAGGCCACTCATCGCGGTATTGATTAAGCTGTTGGACATAGAGGTTCCTTATGCTGCGGTGCCAGCGGCCCACAGAGGTCAAAAATTGTGCCGGGCGTTGCCATCCAGCCTGCTTGGGTTATCGGCCACGATGGAGAAAACTTGAGGAAAATAGTAGTGACTCACCTTGGCTAAACAGGCACTCGAGTTTGTTGAGATTATCGATTTACTTCCAAAAGCACTGGGGCTATCAGCTCCCTCTCCCTGTGGGAAAGGAGGCATTCGAGTTTGTTGAAATCACCGATTTACTTCCAAAAGCGCTGGGGCTATCAACTCCCTCTCCCTGTGGGAGAGGGTTGGGGTGAGGAGCCACTAAAACAGATCCTGCAAATCGTGGGTATAGGCTTTGGTTACCTGTTCCCCAGCGCTTTTCATCTGCTGGATCATGCTGACCAGCTTTTTGGCATACAGCGGATCGGTAGCATAACCGGCCTTTTGCAGCGCATGCGCCGCCTGCTCGGGACTGCTGGCACTGGCAACGTTGGCGTAGCGCGGGTTGTTGGTCAGCAATTTGACGTAATCCCCAATCGCTTCCATATAGGAGCCATAGACGCGGAAGCGGGCCTTGACCTTCTTCGCCACCCCTTCCTCGAACTCGGTAGTGGTGATTTCCGTCACCGGGCCGTCCCAACTGCTACCGGCCTTGATACCAAACAGGTTGTAACTGCGTGAACCATCCGCCGCGGGGATCTCGCGTTGCCCCCAGCCAGACTCCAGCGCGGCCTGCGCCATGATCAGCTGGTGCGGAATACCGCTTTGCTGGCTGGCAACCCGTGCTGGAATAGACAGCTGCGCGACAAAGTTGCCATTGCTCAGCGGCAAGGGAGGCGCCGAAGGTATTTTTGGCACCGCCCGGCGTACCATCTGTTCCAATGCCTGACGCGGCAAGGTCTGCAACACTTCGTTGTCCAGCGCCATCGGCACCGTCCCTGCGGTTTCGCTTGGGCGGCTGTTTCCGGCGGAGAGCTGCTTGACCATCATGTCCGCCAGCCCCAAACCTTTCTGCGACATCTGTTGGGCGATCTGCTGATCGTACATCGAGGTATACAGCCGCGTCTGATCGCTGCTCAACACGCCGTCCTGCGGCAACGCCGCACGCATGCTTTTCAGCATCATCTGCACGAACATTCCTTCCACCTGCTGGGCAACCTGTTTGATATTGCCCTGCGGATCGGCGGCAACATCGCGCTTCAAGCCGTTCAGCGACTGGGTGTCATAGGCCGCACCCGACATGGCCATCAGATCGCTGCTCATCAGATAATTTCCAGTTTGGCACGCAGGCAGCCAGCGCTCTGCATTGCCTGCAAGATAGACATCAGGTCGATCGGCGTCGCCCCCAGCGCATTCAACGCGCGAACTACGTTATTGAGGTTGGCGCTAGCGTTCACTTTTTGCAGTGAACCGCCCTGCTGCTGCACGGAAATCTGGGTATTCGGCGTCACCACGGTCTGGCCACCGCCGAATGGCGTATCCGGCTGGCTGACGGTGTTTTGCCGATCGACCACCACAGACAGGTTCCCCTGTGCTACTGCGCAGGAATCCAGCACCACATCGCGGTTCATTACTACCGAGCCGGTACGGGAGTTGATGATCACTTTGGCATCCATTGCCCCAACGTTAATGCTGATATTCTGGATATCCGCCAGGAAGCGCACTTGCGAACTATTGCCGCGTGGCACCAGCACCTGCACGGTACGGGAATCGAGCGGAGAGGCTGTGCCGCCCCCGCGCTGGCGGTTGATAGCATCACTGATCTGTTGTGCCAGGGTGAAATCATCGTCGTTCAGTTGCAGGTTGATCACGCCATCCTGGCCGAAGGTGGTAGGCAATTCACGTTCGATTGAAGCGCCGTTGCTGATACGGCCACCGGCCAACTGATTGACCTGCACGCTGCTGCCCCCGGAGGACGCACCGGCTCCGCCGACCAACACGTTACCCTGTGCCAACGCATAAACCTGATTATCAACGCCTTTGAGCGGCGTCATCAGCAGTGTCCCGCCACGCAGGCTTTTGGCGTTACCCATTGAGGACACCACCACGTCGATGTTCTGCCCCGCACGGGAAAACGGCGGTAGCTTGGCGGTTACCATCACCGCCGCCACGTTTTTCAACTGCATGTTGGTGCCTGGCGGCACGGTGATCCCCAGTTGCGATAGCATGTTGCTCAGGCTCTGGGTGGTAAACGGGGTTTGCATGGTCTGATCGCCAGAGCCGTCCAACCCCACGACCAGGCCGTAGCCAATCAACGCGTTGTCACGTACGCCCTGTACCGTCACCAGATCGCGGATGCGTTCCGCCGTCGCGGGCAGGCAAACCAGCATCATGGACAGTGTGAGAAGTAACTTTTTCAACATCGGTCAATCCTTAGAACGGTGAAACATTTAAGAAGAAGCGCTGTAGCCACCCCATGGTCTGCGCTTCATTGATATAGCCGTTGCCGACGTATTCAATGCGTGCATCCGCCACCTGGGTGGACGTGACCGAGTTATTGCCACTGATGGTGCGGGGGTTAACCACACCGGAGAAACGGATGAATTCGGTGCCCTGATTGATGGCAATTTGCTTTTCGCCCACCACGTGCAGGTTGCCGTTGGCCAAGACCTGATTGACCGTGACGGTAATGGTGCCGTTAAAGGTGTTGTTGGCGTTGGCCCCGCCCTTGCCGCCGAAGGTGCTGTCGCCGGAGATATCCATGTCGGCGCGCGCGTTACCGAGCAGCCCGTCGAGATAACGTGGTGAAGTGGCTACGCCAAATTTGCTGGCCCCGTTGCGGCTGGCGTTGGCGGATGAGCTCTTGCTGGCGCTGACGTTTTCTTGCAGCACAATGGTCAGGGTGTCGCCGATATTACGCGGGCGACGATCCTCAAACAGCGGCTGATAGCCGTAGTTCATCGGCTGCACCGTCTGGAAAATCGAACCGTTCGGCACCGGAGCGCCTGCCGGAGCGGGCTGAGCCGTGGTAGCCCCGTCAACCAGGGGGGTATGCGGAATATAGGCACAGCCGCCGACTGTCAGCATCAGCAGCCCGGCCAGGACGCGTTTGCCTTGCTGCGGCACGCTGGCCGCTAAAAAGGTGGTTACCACGGGTATCGCCTTTGTTGCTCTGGATAAGGATTACGGGCGCAGCAGGCTGCGCCCGTCGATTACAGTTGCGTCAGCTTTTGCAGCATCTGGTCAGACGTTGATACCGCTTTGCTGTTGATCTCATAGGCACGCTGGGTCTGGATCATGTTGACCAACTCTTCCGCCACGTTGACGTTAGAGGTTTCAACATAACCCTGATACAACAGGCCTGCCCCGTTGAGACCGGGGGTACTTTCGTTAGGCGCGCCGGAGCTTTCGGTTTCCTGGTACAGGTTTTCACCCATGCTTTCCAGGCCGCTATCGTTGATAAAGGTGGTCAACGTCAGTTGCCCGACCTGCTGCGCCGCCGTCTGGCCCTGCTGGGTCACGCTGACGATGCCATCACGGCCCACGGTAATGCTCAGGGCGTTGGCCGGAATGGTGATCGCCGGTTGCACCTGAAAACCACTGGCGGTCACCAACTGGCCATTCTGATCGATCTGGAATGAACCATCGCGGGTATAGGCCTGGGTGCCATCCGGCAATACCACCTGGAAGAAGCCCTGCCCCTTGATCGCCACGTCTTTGCTGTTGTTGGTCTGCGACAGGTTGCCCTGGCTGTGGATGCGCTCGGTCGCCACCGGACGTACGCCGGTACCAATCTGCAAACCGGAAGGCAGCGTGGTTTGCTCGGAAGACTGAGCCCCGGGCTGACGCATGGTCTGGTATAGCAGATCTTCAAACACCGCACGTTGGCGTTTAAACCCGTTGGTACTGACGTTCGCCAGGTTGTTGGCGATCACGTCCATATTGGTCTGCTGCGCATCCAGACCGGTTTTGGCAATCCATAAGGATGGGATCATGATTTATTCCTCTGCACTCAGCTCATTGACAGCAATGAGTTGGCGCGCTGTGCGTTTTCATCCACGCTGTGGATGACCTTCATTTGCATTTCGAACCGGCGGGCGTTGGCGATCATATCCACCATCGTCTCCAGCGGTTTGACGTTGCTGCCCTCCAACACTCCCGGCATGATCCGCACATCGGGATCGTTCGGTAGTTGGTTACCACGCTGCTGCTGAGCCTCGGCAGTCAGATGGAACAGGCCGTCGTCCCCGCGCACCACTTCCCGAGCATCGGCCTTCACCAGCTTCAGGCGGCCAATCTGGGAAATGGTGTTAGGGGGATCGCCCGGATTTAACGCCGAGATGGTGCCGTCCGCCGCCAGCGTCAGCTCTGCCTGCGGCGGGGCTTCGATCGGCCCGCCATCGCCCATCAGCGGCACGCCCTGCACCATCAACTGCCCGGTGGAGGAGATCTGGATGCTGCCGTTACGGCTGTAGGCTTCGGTGCCGTCCGGCAGCCTTAGCGCCAGAAACCCGTCCTGCTGCAATGCCACATCCAGTGGCCGCCCGGTGTAGTTCAGCGGCCCTTGGCTCATGTCTGCCCCAGGCGTCGACGCAGCCACCAGCGTGCGCGTCTGCATGCTTGGCCCATCAACCGGCACCGCACGCAGCGCCGAAAGCTGTGCGCGGAACCCAGGTGTGGAGGCGTTGGCCAGGTTGTTGGCCGTGACCGACTGCTGCTCCAGCGTCTGCCGGGCCCCCCCCATCGCGGTATAAATCGCGTGATCCATAAATCAATCCTATTAGCGCAGGCTGACCAGCGTTTGCAGGATCGAATCCTGGGTTTTGATGGTTTGCGCGTTTGACTGGTAGTTACGCTGCGCGACGATCATGTTCACCAGTTCCTGACTCAGATCGACGTTGGAAGACTCCAGCGCGCCGCTGGTCAGTGAACCGAAACCGCCACCGCCCGCCAGGCCCACGCGTGGCTGACCTGAAGCACCGGTCTCCTTCCAGACGTTATCGCCCTGTGCGGCCAGCCCTTCCGGGTTGGAGAAGTTGGTCAACACGATCTGCCCCAGCAGTTGGGTCTGCTGGTTGTTGTATACCCCGACCACGGTGCCATCTTTGTTGATCTGGAAACCTTGGTATTCCCCGGTGGCGTAGCCGTCCTGGGAAATCTTGCTGACAGAGTCACTGCCGACGTTCTGTTGCAGGCTACCGGCAAAGCTCAGGTTAAAGTTTTGCGCCAGCGCGCCGTCTTTAGCCGACATTGGCACGACCAGGTTGAATGGCGTGGCGCTTGGTGTGCCATCTGGCTTCAACGTGCCGGTCAGCGTACCGCTGTTATCAAAGTTCAGGCTGCCCGCTTTGGCAGACGGAGCACCCGGCACGCTGCCGTCCTGAGTGTAAACGTCCCACTTGTTATCAGCCGTTTTTACAAAGTAGGCGTTGATGTTGTGTGCATTGCCTAGGGTGTCGTAGGTGGTAATGGTGTTGACGTAGTTAAACGAGTCGGTCTTATTGGGATCGAACGGCGTCACCGCCGGTGGCTTATGGGTCGATTTCAGGTTGGCCACCATATTGCCGCTGGTGCTGGCTTTGGCGTTCATCATCCCTTCAGGAATGCTCAGCGGTACCGGATCGGCCCCCTGCTGGATGGTGGGCGGTGAGCCAGCCGCCGGGTAGCCGGTCAGGCTCAACCCTTGCATGTTGGTGATGTTGCGGTTGGCATCCATGATGAACTGCCCATTACGCGTATAGAAGATGCCGCCATCGGCGTCTTGCATACGGAAGAAGCCGTTCTGGCTGATGGCGATATCCATTGCCCGGTTGGTGTTGGTGGTAGTACCACCGTTGAAGTTCTGGGTGATCCCCGCCACTTTCACCCCTAGCCCGACCTGCGAGCCGGCAAACATATCGGCAAAGGATACGCTGCCGGATTTGAAGCCGTAGGTGGCGGAGTTGGCGATGTTGTTACCAATCACATCCAGGTTGGTTGCAGCCGCGTTTAAACCGCTGACCGCTTGAGAAAAAGCCATGTCGTTCTCCGAAATAGGTCATTTAAAAAGGTGTCTTCAGGATCGAGGGATCCATAACCGACGTGGAAAATCACTGCGCTTAGTTTGACGAACCCAGTTTGGACAGGATCAGGCGCACGTCATCCAGCGTTGAAGTCCCCGCCACGCCCAGATCCAGTTTTGCCCCGTCCGTTCCGCGCGTGACGCCGTTAACCATGGCGAAACGCAGTGGCTGCGCCACCAACTGCTCACCGCCGTTTTTGGCGTTGATCGCCACGGTGTAAGAACCGTCGGGCGCATTGGTGCCATCTTCCAGCGAACCGTCCCAGGAGAAGGAGTGCACACCGGCGGTTAGCCCGCCCAGATCGATGGTGCGAACCACTTTGCCGGTGGCATCGCTGATGGTCGCCGTCACCGCATCGGCAGTGCGTTCCAGCTCGATGCCAAACGGCGTGGTGCTGACCTTGCCAGCGTCATTACCCACCAGGATCTCCTTGCCAGGCACCATCACACCGTGGCCAATCAGCGAACTGGCCTGGATTGACTGGTTGCCGCTGATCTGGCCGGAGATCGACCCCAGCGTGGTGTTGAGCTTCTCGATCCCACTAACCGTGTTGATTTGAGCCAGTTGGGTTGTCAGTTCGTTGTTTTGCATCGGGTTGGTGGGGTCCTGGTTTTTCAACTGGGCCACCAACAGCGTGAGGAAGTTTTTGTTCAAGTCCTGGCTGGCGCTGTTACCATTCACGCCATTCTTGGCGTTGGCACCGGCGATGCTGTTGTCGAGTGATTCATTGGTGGTGGCGGCAATGGCCATAAATAAAAGCTCCGGTTACTGACCCAGCGTCAGGGTTTTCATCAACATGGATTTGGTGGTATTCAACACTTCGACGTTGGCCTGATAGCTGCGCGAGGCCGAAATGGTGTTGACCATTTCCCCGACAACATCGACGTTGGGCATCCGCACATAGCCTTTGGCATCCGCCAGCGGGTTGCCCGGCTGAAACACCAAACGCTCCGGTGAGGGATCGTCAACCACCTGAGCGACACGCACACCACCGGTCGACTGGCCCGGAGCTGCTGCAACCTCAAACACCACCTGTTTGGCCCGATAAGGCTGGCCGTCCGGGCCGGTGGCGCTGTCGGCGTTGGCCATATTGCTGGCGCTGACGTTCAGACGTTGGGATTGTGCAGACAGGGCCGAGCCGGAAATATCAAAAATATTCAATAACGACATGGGAATTATCCTCCTTGCAGCACGGACATCATGCCTTTGATCTGGCCGTTCAACAGCGTCAGGTCTGTTTGATATTTCAGGCTGTTATCGGCAAAGTTGGTGCGTTCACGGTCCATATCCACCGTGTTGCCGTCCAGGGAAGGCTGATCCGGCACGCGGAACAGGAGATCCAGCGACGGTGGCTGCATATTCTGCGCCGGGATATGGCGTGCCGAGGTCAGATTCAGCGCCACGCCGCTGCCGTTGACGCGCCCCTGCGCCATGACCTTGTTCAGTTGGCTGGCGAAATCGATATCACGAGCCTGATAGCCCGGCGTATCTGCGTTGGCGATGTTGGCCGCCAGGATTTCCTGCCGCTGGGCGCGCAGGTTCAGCGCCTCCTGGCCAAAACGCAGAGCAGCGTCTAATTTGTCGAGCATGCTCCCTCCGCGAGGTTAGAATTTGGAGCCGACAGCATAAACGCCCTATCTGTCAGCCTATCGTGGGAATAAGGGCAAAATGCGTCGCTATTTGTCTGCTTAGCCTGCGCGCGTAACGGTTACACTTGTTCCCCTGTGGTCGCTGCGTCTGTGAGGCAAAATATGAAAAGGATCCTGCTGTTGGTCGGCTTGCTGATCGGCCTGAACGCGCACGCCGAGGGCCTGGACGGACAGGTGGAGAGCTTTATCAAGTCCCAATTTGCCACCAGTGCCAACGTGACCGACGTCAAAGTGTTGGTGCGCACGCCAGCAAGCCGTTGGCCGCAGTGCGAATTGCCGCAGCTTTCGATGCCTCAGAATGCTCGCCGCTGGGGTAACATCAGCATCTCGGCCCGTTGTGGCCAGGAGCGGCGTTTCATTCAGGCACAGGTGCAACTGATGGGGCATTATCTGGTGGCCGCACGGGGGATCAGTGCGGGCAGCAAACTCACTGCAGATGATATCAAGCTGAAAACCGGCCGATTAGACACCCTGCCGCCACGTACCCTGACCGATAACGCCAAGGCGATCGGTGCCGTCAGCCTGCGCAATATCAGCCCTGGGCAGCCGTTGAATACGGTCATGCTAAGACGGGCCTGGGCGGTCAAGGCCGGGCAAACGGTACAGGTGTTGGCGCAGGGTGATGGGTTTAATATCAGCGGTGCTGGGAAAGCGATGACCAACGCCGCCGCCGAAGACAGCGTGCGCGTACGCATGGTCTCCGGGCAAATTGTTAGCGGCATTGCCAATGTTGATGGCACAATTCGTATTACTTTATAAAAAAATAAAGCTTTGCCAATACTTGTCGATAACAAAGTCATAGCAGCACTTATCCGGCCACCAGGGCCACAGATTTGAACTCCCCGTTGCCTAGGCGACGGTGGTACAGATGGAGATTGAACATGAGTATCGATCGTACCCAACGGTTGCAACCCGTGCCCACGGTGCATCCGCGAGAAACACAGACAGACAGCACGTTGCAAGCACGTAAAAAGGTATCGACGGAAACTGCGGTCAGCGGCACCCAGGTTAAGCTGAGTGATGCACAGGCCCGCCTGATGCAGCCGGGCAGCCAAGATATCAATATGGAGCGAGTGGAAAGCATCAAGCAGGCGATCCGCAACGGCGAATTGAAGATGGATACCGGCAAGATTGCCGATGCCTTGTTACAAGACGTGCAAAGCGAATGGCAGTCCGGCGCCGATCGGGGTTAACACCAAGGGTGAGTCATTGATATGGAAAACCTGGCACAATTGCTGGATAAGCTGCTGGACACCTTGCAGGCGTTAGGCACGGTGCAGACGGAAGAGCACGCTTTACTGTGCTCGAAAACTTTGGCTGGCGTGGCTTTGCAGCGCGTGACAGATGCTAAAAGCCAACTGCTGGCGACGGTCAATTATCTGGACCAACAGCGGCTGGAGATGGAACGGCTGCAACACTGCCAAGCACCTTATGAGGGCCAACCGCAGTTGGCGTCCCGCTGGCAGCAAGTGCAACAGCAAAGCCTGCAACTGCGCGAACAGAATCACCATAACGGCATGCTGCTCAATCACCATATTGAGCACAATACGCAGGCGCTGGCGATTTTAAACAAGCAGAATAAATCGCTGTACGGCCCCGATGGTCAGTCCCGTGCGGGGAGCCTGCTGGGCCGTAAGATTGGGGTTTGAACACGATCAACCAACTAACACCGGCAATTTCCCACAGATGTTAGTGGTGAAGTTGTGCCAAATCGTCTGCGGAAAGGCCGGTTAATTTCATCACTACAGCACGGTCAAAGCCATCGGCCAGCATGGCACTCGCTATATTCAAGACGGTTGCCCGTGCCTGCTCCATACCCTTCTCAATACCTTGTTCGATACCTTGCTCCATGCCTTTCTTGAAGCCTTTTTGCTCGAGATATTCTGCAATGGTCATCAATTCCTCCTCGTGCCGTGGCGTACGACGGGCCAACTCACGGATCAGCTTATCCGGTTCGGTCGTGTTCCCCACCTGCAACATGTAGTTCACCAACGAGATCAATTGCTCATTGGTAGTGTACCCAAACGATAATAATGTGACCAGTCGTTCCTTTATTTCGAATAGGTCACGCTGGCGCACGTGTTTTTGCAGCAGTTCCAAGGTAGCCATACGGCGGTGCTGCATGATGTCATCGTCCGGTATGACGGTGACGTCAACCAATGGGAAATGTCCAGCATAAAGCTGCCTGGCCAAATCAGGTTCACTGAATTCTTCCAGCCAGCTCATCGAATAGGGATAAGGCGTCACCTGGCCGTGATAAAACAGGGTTGGGATCACTAGGGGAAGTTGATCGTGACCCGTATCAAGGTGGCGTTGCATTGCAGCGATCGCATAACGTATTAAACGAAATGCCATATGCTTATCAGGGCTGCTTTGGTGTTCGATCAAAACGTATACATACGCGTCTCCCCTCTCAGTACGTAATGAGTAGAGCACGTCAGAGTAACTGGCTCGCAGATTGCTTTCGATAAAACTGCCGGATTCAAGTTTTAGCGTACTCAAATCGCAATATTGCAGCAAGACCGACGGCAGGTGTAACTCCAGAAAGTCTCTGGCCGTGTCTGGGTGAGTGAGGAACTTTTTAAATACCGCGTCATGCGAAACAGAGGTGGTTTTTTTCATGTTGGTCATCCTGGACTTAACATGAAAAAACCTACCACAGGCTTTTATTACTTCACATTACTGCCGCCTTAATGCTGGATCCGACTCGCAACTCATTGGTAATTCACAATCACCTGATTAGAAATCGCCCGCAGCGGAGGGTTTAACGCGCCGCGAGACTTCACGTAATAAATGAAGCGGAACTCGCTGTCTGCGGGAATACCGTTGAAAGCCTCACTGCGGCCACTGCCCGCGCCGAGCGGTAGGCAGCGTGACGAGGTGCAAAGCTGTACCTCTAATCCGGCAGGCGCACCTGCCAGCAACTGATAACGCCAGCTTACACTGGTCACCCGAGCCTCGGCCGCCGGTGGATTAGCTGGCCGCAGGCTGGGGGAGACATCACGCACGCTCCCCGTTTCCAGCGTGACGCCGCTGGCATCGGCAGCCCAAGACCCCGACACCGCTTGCGCAGCCAGCGGAGCGAACAACACCAACAAAGGAAGGAAAGCTTTCATCAGGCGGCTCCTATGGTTGAGGTCATGCGGATCTGACGCTCATCGTTGATTTCCAGGTTCGACAGCACCACCAGCTGCGGCAAGGTACGGCGCAGGAAGCGGGCCAGCAGGGCACGTAACGCATGGTTTACCAGCAGCACCGGGGGTGCACTGAGCATTTCCTGACGTTGCAGCGCCTGCCTGGCTTGATCCAACAAGCGGTCCGCCAGCCCCGGCTCAAGACCTCCGCCCCCTTGCAGGGCCTGCAACAGTAGGCGCTCAAGCGGCGTATCCAGACCAATGACCTGGATCTCACCGTTACCCGGGAACCACTGCTGAGTGATAGCCCGCCCAAGCGCCACCCGCACCACGGAGGTCAGTTCGAAAGGATCGCTTTGCGTTGGCGCATGTTCCGCCAGCGTTTCTATAATGGTACGCATATCGCGAATCGACACCCGCTCAGCCAGCAGATTCTGTAGCACCTTGTGCAGCGTAGTCAGCGAAACTACGCCAGGCACAAAATCTTCCGTCAGCTTCGGCATCTCCTGCGAAACACGATCCAACAGTTGCTGGGTTTCCTGGCGACCAAACAGCTCGCTGGCAAATTGACCAAGCAAATGGTTGAGGTGAGTGGCAACAACGGTGCTGGCTTCCACCACCGTGAACCCCTGGATCTGCGCCTGTTCACGCAGTGCGCTATCGATCCACACCGCCTCCAGCCCGAAGGCCGGATCGACGGTTTTGTCACCGGCCAGCTCACCCACCGCATTGCCCGGATTTATCGCCAGCCAGCGCCCCGGATGTGCCTCACCGCTACCGATCTCCACCCCTTTCATCAGAATGCGGTAACTGGCCGCCGACAGTTCGAGGTTGTCGCGAATATGCACCACCGGTGGCAAATAGCCCGTATCCTGAGCGAATTTTTTACGGATGCCACGAATACGCCCCAGCAGCTCGCCGTTTTGCTGAAAGTCCACCATAGGGATCAGGCGGTAACCGACTTCCATGCCCAACGGATCCTCCAGCTGTACATCAGACCAACTGGCCTCCACCGCCTGCGGATTTTCCTGCGGCAGCGGCGGTTCTTT
This sequence comes from Serratia sp. JSRIV004, assembly GCF_019968705.1. Classification (NCBI taxonomy): domain Bacteria; kingdom Pseudomonadati; phylum Pseudomonadota; class Gammaproteobacteria; order Enterobacterales; family Yersiniaceae; genus Serratia; species Serratia sp. JSRIV004. The sequence continues at coordinate 3,732,932 of NZ_CP074140.1, forward strand.
GACTTTCGGCGCCTGCTGTTCACGCCCGCGCAGCCGCCAGGCCAACGCCAGCAGTGCCGCCGTAAACAGCAGGAACACCAGGTTTGGCATCCCCGGAACCATCCCCAACAGCCCCAACACCGCAGCACTCAACACCATCACGCGCGGATTGTTGAACAACTGGTTGACCATCTGCTCGCCAACGTCCTCATCGGTCGCTACGCGAGTGACGATCACACCGGCCGCCGTCGAGATCACCAACGCAGGGATCTGGGCAACCAGGCCATCACCGATGGTCAGCAAGGTATAGGTTTCAGCCGCGGTACCCAACTCCATGCCGTGCTGGATCACGCCGACCAACAGGCCGCCTACTACGTTAATCACCATGATCATCAAGCCTGCTACCGCGTCACCGCGCACAAACTTGCTGGCCCCGTCCATCGAACCGTAGAAATCCGCTTCCTGCGTCACTTCGGAACGGCGCTTTTTAGCCTCGTCTTCGCCGATCAGCCCGGCGTTCAGATCGGCATCGATCGCCATCTGTTTGCCCGGCATCCCATCAAGGACAAAACGGGCACCCACTTCGGCAATACGCCCGGCCCCTTTGGTGATCACCATAAAGTTGATCAGCACCAGGATGATAAACACCACGATACCGATGGCGAAGTTGCCACCCACCAGGAAGTGACCGAACGCTTCAACCACCCGCCCCGCCGCAGCCGCGCCGGTATGCCCCTCCATCAGGATGATCCTCGTGGAAGCGACGTTCAGCGATAGGCGTAACAGGGTTGAGAACAGCAGGATGGTTGGGAAGGCGGCGAACTCCAGCGTCCGCTGGGTAAACATCGCCACCAACAGCACCATGATCGACAAGGCAATATTGAAGGTAAACAGCAGATCGAGGATAAATGCCGGTAATGGCAGCACCATCATCGACAGGATCATCAGGATCAGTATCGGGCCAGCTAGCACCTGCCACTGCGTATCTTTAAAATTACCCGGCAAACGAAGCAGGGAGGCCAAATTAGCCATCTGAGTTATTCTCTCCAGCAAAATCCAGTGCTTCCGGCACCGGTAAACGTTGAGGTTTTTTCGGGATCAGGCCACCTTCACGCTGCCAACGGCGCAGCTGGTAGACCCAGGCCAGGACCTCGGCCACCGCGGCATACAAGGTCGTGGGAATGTGTTGCCCAATCTCACTGTGACGGTATAGCGCCCGCGCCAGCGGCGGAGCTTCCAGGGTTGGAATACGGTGTTCGTTCGCCAATTCACGGATACGCAAGGCAATCTCCCCTGCCCCTTTGGCAAGGACTTTTGGCGCACTCATGTTCTTGTCGTTGTATTGCAATGCCACGGCGTAATGTGTCGGGTTGGTGACGATCACGTCGGCCTTCGGCACGTCGGACATCATGCGGCGGCGAGAGATGGCCCGCTGTTGCTGGCGAATACGCCCTTTGACATGGGGATCGCCTTCCTGCTGCTTATGTTCGTCGCGGATTTCCTGCTTGGTCATCTTCAATTTCTTGAAGTGGCTCCAGAGCTGATAAAACACGTCGAAGGCCACCATTGGCACCAACCCAAGGACGATCAACATACCGCAGAAAATCACGATCTGTAGCGCATTGCGCAGTGCATCCTGCGGCTGCTGCGTAACCAGATGCAGCATCGCCGCCCAGTTGTGCCACAGGTAAAGCCCTGCCACCCAACCCACCAGCGTCGCTTTGAGAATGGCCTTCAGCAACTCTGCCAGCACCTGGGTCGAGAACATCCGTTTTAATCCGGAGATAGGGTTCATGCGCTTGGCATCAAACTTAAGGCTGAAGCCCACGCCGCCCAGTAGCATCGGGGCCGACAGCGCCACCAGCACCAATCCGGCCAGGATCGGCATCAGCGCCCACACCGCTTGACGCAGCAACATGGCAAACTGGCGCAGCATCTGCTTATCGTTGCTGACCATGTTGTGATCAAAATGCAGTCCTTCCGATAACATCCTCGCCAACTGTTGCGCCATATGGCCACCCGCGACCCACAAGATCGACAACCCCGCAATCAGCATCAGGATCGAGGTCAGCTCGCGCGAACGCGCAATCTGGCCCTCTTCACGCGCCTTTTCCAGCCGGTGGGGTGTGGGGGCCTCAGTTTTTTCCATATCACTGTCTTCGGCCAAGGCGAGGGTTCCCATTGCGTGCGAAGAATAGAATTGCCGCCAGCATGCCAAAAAAATGCGGATTTCATTGCGGGAACAACGGCGCAAAAGGCCGGTTATTTCGGGGATGGGCTAGCGAAAAGATTTAGGGCGCAGTGTGCGCCCTAATAAATGATCAAAAACCCAGGCTGTCGAGCAGATCGTCCACCTGGGCCTGATTGGCAATTACGCCAGCCCCGTTCTGATCCAGCTGCGGGCCATTGAGCAGGCTGTCGTTCGGCCTTTTCTCTTTGGCTGGCTGATCCGGGATGTTTTCCATCAGTACCATCAGCAGTTGCTTTTCAATCTCCTGCACCACGTCCATCATGCGCTTGATCACCTGGCCGGTAAGATCCTGGAAATCCTGCGCCATCATGATCTCCAGCAACTGGGCGTTGGTGAATGCGGTGTGTTCCGGCACCCGATCCAGATACTGACGGGTATCCGTCACCAGTGAACGGGCATCAGCCAGCTCGATGGGATTGGCAAACCACTCGTCCCAGCGCCCTTTTAGCATATTGGCCTGCGACTCCAACTCCGCCTGGCGGGGTTGTGCCGCTTCCACGCAGTTGAGCGCTCGTTCCGCCGCCTGCGCCGTCATGGTGACCACATAATCAAGACGGTCGCGTGCGTCCGGGATCGCTTCGGCAGCCTGAGCGATAGCCTGATCTAGCCCCAGCTCACGCATGCTGTCACGCAGCATGCGGGTCAGTTGACCGATACGGGAGATGATCTCACCCGCTGTCGCTGCATCGCTGGCAGGCATTGGAATATCTCTCATCGCCCTCTCCTTTTTTACATGCCCAGTTTTTCAAAGATCTTGTTGAGCTTCTCTTCCAGCGTCGCCGCCGTGAAGGGTTTCACCACGTAACCGCTGGCACCCGCCTGAGCGGCAGCAATAATGTTCTCTTTCTTGGCTTCCGCCGTCACCATCAATACCGGCATTGACGCCAGCGCGCCGTCAGCACGGATGGTTTGCAGCAGCTCGAGGCCATCCATGTTCGGCATATTCCAGTCTGATACCACGAAATCGAAGCTGCCGGCGCGCAGTTTGTTCAACGCATCCGCCCCGTCTTCCGCCTCTTCGACGTTGTTAAAACCCAGTTCTTTCAGCAAATTTCTGACGATGCGGCGCATGGTGGAAAAATCATCCACCACCAGAAATTTAAGGTTTTTGTCTGCCATTGTTGCTCCTAAGGTTAATCGTTTTTGCCCCGAGGTTCGGGGCATAACATCAAATACGCAGCGCCTGACCACCCGCGATCTGCGCCAACATGCGTTGGCTCATGCGCTCCAATTCCACTACTTCATTGACTCCGCCGGTGGCAATAGCCTCACGTGGCATGCCAAACACCACACAGCTGGCTTCGTTCTGCGCCAGGGTGTACGCCCCGGCACGGTGCATTTCCAGCATGCCTGCCGCACCGTCATTCCCCATGCCGGTGAGGATCACCCCCACCGCATTGCGCCCGGCAAACTGGGCCACCGAGCGGAACAGCACATCGACCGAAGGACGATGCCGGTTCACCGGCGGGCCATCATGCAGCCGAACCTGATAGTTGGCGCCGCTGCGCGTCAGCTCCAGATGACGATCTCCCGGCGCGATATAGGCATGGCCCGGCAAGACGCGCTCGCCGTCTTCGGCTTCTTTCACCGTGATCTGGCACAGCTTGTTGAGCCGCTCGGCAAATGAACGGGTAAAACCGGGCGGCATATGCTGGGTGATCAATAACGCCGGGCTGGTAGCCGGTAACGGCTGCAAGACGTGGCGGATTGCCTCAGTCCCTCCGGTAGACGCCCCGATAGCGATCAGCTTCTCACTGCTCAACAACGGCGTATGGCTGAGGATCTCCGGAGCCGGTGCCGTTGAACGCTGTGGCAGACGCGCCTTGGCCGCCGTGCGGATTTTTTCGGCAATCAACTCGCTATAGGCCAGCATGCCTTCGCGGATCCCGAGTTGCGGCTTGGTGACAAAATCCACCGCGCCCAGTTCCAACGCCCGTAGGGTGATCTCCGATCCCTTTCCGGTCAGCGACGACACCATCACCACCGGCATCGGCCGCAGGCGCATCAGTTTCTCCAGAAAATCCAGCCCGTCCATACGCGGCATTTCGACGTCCAGCGTCAGCACCTGCGGGTTGAATTTCTTGATCAGATCGCGCGCCACCAGCGGATCGGGGGCGGTCGCCACCATCTCCATATCGGGATGGCTATTGACAATCTCGGTCATCAGCTGCCGCATCAGGGCAGAGTCGTCTACGCTTAATACGCTGATTTTATTCATTACCTCTCCTTGGTCAGGCCATACACGGTCTGCCCACGCAAGTAGAAATCCCGGCTGATCTGGCTGAAGTTTTCGGAATGGCCGGCAAACATCAGGCCCCCCGGTTTAAGCAGCGGCACAAAGCGCCGCAAAATGCGCTCTTGTGTTTCCTTGTCAAAATAGATCATCACGTTACGGCAAAATATCGCATCAAACTGCCCCGGCAACGCCCATTCAGGGGCCAGCAGATTGAGCGGCTGAAAATGCACCTGTGCCGCCAGTTCTGGCCGAACCCGTACCAGACCATGGTGAGGCCCGGTCCCTCGCAGGAAATAACGCTGCATCTGCGCCGGTGTCAGGGTGCGCAGATCTTCCTGGCGATACACCCCCGCTTCGGCCTTTTCCAATACCTGAGTATCGATATCGCTGGCCCACACCTGCGTTCCCGTCGCCCTCTGCCCTAGCGCCTCATTCAAGGTAATGGCAATCGAGTAAGGCTCCTCACCGGTCGAGGCGGCGGTACTCCACACGCTGTAGCCGTTGGGTCGCGAACGCGCATGTTCCGCCAGGATCGGGAAATGATGCGCCTCACGGAAAAACGCCGTCAGGTTGGTGGTCAGGGCGTTGATGAATGCCTGCCATTCAGCGCTGTTGCTATCGCTTTCCAACAACACCAGATAGCTACCAAAATCGGGTATTCCCAGCAGCCGCAGACGACGCACCAGACGGTTGTAAACCATCTCGCGTTTGTGCTCTGCCAGCACAATACCGGCACGCTGATAGATCAACTGGCTGATCCGTCGGAAATGCACATCCGACAGGGGCAGCCGTTGCACCATCTGTGTCAGCAAAGACTGAGACTCTTTATTGGTGGGTGAAGAGGAACCACTCATAGCCCTTCACCCAATTGGTTGTTACTTGCCATACAATTCGACACTAGTTGCTTCCTTTGCCACTGATAAAACTCCGTTGTTAAGGCTGTCTGATAAGGTGATGTTGTCGTCCGCAAGGCGGAATACCGCTACCGCATCGGCCAGCGTAATCGCCTGCTCTTCCAATGCCGCCGCCGCCGAGGCCGCTTGTTCCACTAGCGCGGCGTTCTGTTGCGTCACCTGATCCATCTGGGTCACGGCCTGAGTGACCTGCTCGATACCGCGGCTTTGCTCATCGGAAGCCGAGGAGATCTCGCCCATAATGTCGGTAACGCGGGTCACCGAACGCACGATATCCTTCATCGTGGCACCGGAGTCTTCGACCAGCACCGACCCTTGCTTAACACGGCCAACCGACTCATCGATCAGCACTTTGATTTCTTTCGCTGCCTGAGCGCTACGCTGAGCCAGATTGCGCACCTCTGCGGCCACCACGGCAAAACCACGCCCTTGTTCCCCCGCCCGCGCAGCTTCAACCGCCGCGTTCAACGCCAGGATGTTGGTCTGGAAGGCAATACCGTCGATCACGCTGGTAATGGCACCAATTTTCTGCGAGCTGCTGGCAATATCGTGCATGGTGGTGACCACCTCGTCGGCCATTTCCCCGCCCTTGGCAGCGGTGGCTGAGGCATCGCGCGCCAGCTTTGAGGCCTGGCGGGCATTGTCGGCGTTCTGTTTCACCGTGGCGGTTAACTGCTCCATGCTGGCGGCTGATTCTTCCAGCGACGCGGCTTGCTGCTCGGTGCGGGAAGAGAGATCGTTATTGCCTTCCGAAATCTCCTGTAGCCCGATCAGGATCGACTCGGCGCCTTCGCGCACCGCGCCGACTGTGCCAATCAACGAGTTCTGCATGCGGTGCAGGCTGGCAAACAACATGCTGATCTCGTTGCGGCCATACACCTGGATCGGCGTGGCCAGGTTGCCGTCGGCGATACGGTCAAAGTGGCTGCGCATAATATTCAGCGGCTGAACCAACATATTGCGTAACCACCACATGGCGCTGGCGGTCACCAGGATCAGCATCAGCACTGCGCCGCACACCAGCCAACCGGCCAGCGTGAAGGAGCGCTGGTTGGCCGCATTGGCCTGGGCGATATTTTCGTTGACCAGTTGCAGGTACTGGACGAAGTCGGCTTCGAAAAGGTCCTGCATTTTCTGTGTAGGTTGATCCATAAAGCCCTGCAGGTTGCCGCCCTCCAGGAAGACAATCAGTTCGCGCAGCGCACCGCGTAGCCGCTCATAGCTGGCTTGGGTGGTTTCTGTCAGTTGCTGCTCCTGGTCGCTGTTACGCGAGACGGCCAGGAACTGATTAAAATAGAGATCGGCTTTCTGCAACGAACTGCGGGCGTTGCCCATCAGCGCATCGACCTGTTCTTGCGGTACTTTCAGCGCTGCACGGGTGCCGGCCCGGTTCAAGGTGTTACGTGCCTGTAGCAGCGAAACCCAGCTCAGGCTGAGGGCATCACGCTGCTGGCTACCCAGACTAATCAGATTAAGATTGTGGTTATCGGAGCGGGAAGCGGTATACGACAAGCCGGTGCTAATCAGTTGCATCAGACAAAAGGTCAGCAGTAATAAAAACAGACTGGTAGAGATACGGACTCGGTTAAACACGATAAACCTCCAGGTAGCCGCGGGTTAACACGACTTAGGACGGAAAAAAGGGCCACGATCTCGCAGGGAGAACGCAGCCCAATGCCGGTTAGAACGTTTCCCAGTTCTCCTGCGGATCGCTGGCGTTCATTTTTTTATGATTGATTACCGGGGTAACGACTTTACTGTTGGCGGATGACTTGAACTCGTTTTGGCCTTCCGCTTTCAGTCGGAATACCGCAACGGACTGGGTCAAGCGGCTGGCCTGCTCTTCCAGAGCTGCCGCCGCAGAGGCCGATTCTTCGACCAAAGAGGCGTTCTGTTGAGTGACGCGATCCATTTCGGCAACCGCCTGGCCAACCTGATCGATACCACGGCTTTGCTCGTCGGAGGCCGAAGCGATTTCACCCATGATGTCGGTGACGCGGGTGACGGCATTGACGATATCGCCCATGGTTTCACCGGCGCTTTCCACCAGCACCGAGCCCATATCGACGCGGCTAACCGAGTCTTCAATCAGGCCTTTGATCTCTTTGGCTGCCTGCGCGCTACGGCTTGCCAGGTTACGTACCTCCCCGGCAACCACGGCAAAACCACGGCCCTGCTCACCGGCACGGGCAGCTTCAACTGCCGCATTCAACGCCAGGATATTGGTCTGGAAGGCGATGCCGTCGATCACGCTGGTAATGTCGGCAATTTTCTGCGAACTGCCCGCGATGTCGTGCATGGTTTGCACCACGTTGGCGACCACTTTGCCGCCTTTCTGCGCGGTTTCTGAGGCGCTCAACGCCAGTTGGCTGGCCTGACGGGCGTTTTCGGCGTTCTGTTTCACCGTCGCGGTCAACTGCTCCATGCTGGCGGCGGTTTCTTCCAGCGAGGCGGCCTGCTGTTCGGTACGGGAAGAGAGATCGTTGTTACCTGCGGCAATCTCGGAAGCACCGCTGTAGATGGCATCGGCCCCCTGACGCACGCCGCTGACGGTGTCAATCAGTTCGCCTTGCATGTGCCTAAGGCTGGCTGCCAGCACGCCCATTTCGTTGCGGCTGTTGACGTCGATTTGGTGAGTCAAATCGCCTGCGGCGATCAGTTTGATGTGCTCAATCATACGGTTGAGTGGGCGCACCAGAATATGGTGGATGCCGAACCAAACCATGGCGATCACCGCAACCACCAGTACCAGCACAACGACCAACGTCCAAACGGCGAATTCGAAAGAGCTGTCGCCATCTTCGACCGCGATCTGGTATAGCTTGTCGTTCTGAGTCAGGTAGCGGTTATAGAGCTGTTCAAATTCAGTCTGATAACGTTGAGTGGGCTGTTCAAAGAAGGCGTCCAGCTTGCCGTCACCCAACAGTGTGACCAGTTCCGACAACGCAGTGTGCAGAGTGGTATAGCGTTGCTTGAGTTCGTCTGCCGCTGCGGCATCCTGGCGAGCATCCAGAGGGATTTTTTCATAGGCAGTGTAGTGCTGTTCCGCCATGCTCAAGGTGTTTTTCGCCGAAACCAGCAGTTCATCAACGGTGGCACCGGTGCCCGCTTTATTGAGGTCCATCATGTAGCGGATCCCGGCACGATTGAGGGTATTGCGGGTTTGCAGCAGGTTTACCCAGCTTTCATTCAGTTCTGACTGCTGCTGTCGGATAGTTTGCAGTACGGTAAAATTCTCTTTGTTATCTTTCAGCGAAGTGAAAAACAGCCCACCGGAAACCAGCTGCAAGGCACCGAATAACACCAGCACCAGCAATAAGCTGGTGACCACCTTCATACGATTAAACATTTTTACCCTTCTTGGAAGCCCGCACAGACAAGTGCTGTGTACGTTAACTGTCTGGGTTATCGGCGTGGCAGAAGAGAACTTTAAGAAAAATCTGTAACTATTTTTTTGTATTGTGCGGAGGGTAAGATTTTAGCTCGGCGAAGGGATGGCCCCTCACCCTAGCCCTCTCCCACAGGGAGAGGGGATGGAACGTGCTACTGATTAACTACTGCGCCAGTCCTCGATATCGCCCGTGTTACAGATTAGTCTCTACACCTGAACACAGCGCCATTCCAGCTCCCTCTCCCTGTGGGAGAGGGTTGGGGTGAGGGGACCGTTGAGCGCAGGGATGCGCGATACGAGCCCCCAGGGACGGGTTTACGGCGTGTCGGCGTTCTGCATTATCCCCACCTGTTGAGCCGTGACAAACAGCTACTCAGCAATCAGGCGCTTTTCGCTACGTTGTCCACCAGCGACATCTCTTCACTGCTCAGCAGCTTTTCGATATCCACCAGGATCAGCATACGTTCACCGAGCGACCCCAGACCGGTGAGATATTCCGTCGCCAGCGTAACCGCGAACTCAGGGGCTGGGCGGATCTGATCCGTCGTTAACGACAGCACATCAGACACGCCATCCACCACGATACCCACCACCCGCTGGCCAAAGTTCAGCACGATCACCACGGTGTTTTCATCATAAGAGACGTCCTGCTGGGCAAACTTCACGCGCAGATCGATAATCGGCACGATCACCCCACGCAGATTGGTCACGCCCTTGATAAACGCCGGGGTGTTGGCGATGCGCGTTACCTGATCGTAACCGCGGATCTCCTGAACCTTGAGGATATCAATGCCATACTCTTCGTTACCCAAGGTAAAAATCAGGAACTCCTGACCTACCGTTTCGCCCGCCAGTTTGCTGACGGCTGCCAGTCCTGCCATTTCGATCACCTTTAAATCAGTCGGTTAATAATTATGCGGCAGCGTCCGTCAGACGCTTTTCCCGGTTCAGCGTTTGCAGCGCCGAAACATCTACAATCAGCGCCACGCTGCCATCCCCCAGAATGGTGGCAGCCGAAATGCCCGGCACCTTGCGGTAATTGCTTTCCAGATTTTTCACCACCACCTGGTGCTGACCGATCAACTGATCGACCAGCAGCGCATAGCGGCGGCCTGCACTTTGCAAAATCACCACGATGCCCTGAGTGGCTTCGGTTTTGGCACCGTCAACCTCAAACACCCGATACAGCTCGACCAGAGGCAGATATTCGCCGCGTACCTGAAGCACACGCTCCCCACCGGCCAGCGGATGCAAATCCTCGGCCTGCGGTTGCAATGACTCCATCACGGCATTCAATGGCAGAATGAACACTTCCTCATTCACCTTGACCGACATGCCGTCAAGAATGGCCAGCGTCAGCGGCAGTAAAATGCGGATTGAGGTGCCCTTCCCAGCCTGGAAATGGATTTCGACATGGCCCCCCATCTCCTGAATATTTCGCTTCACCACGTCCATGCCCACTCCGCGCCCGGAGACGTCTGTCACCTGCTCGGCGGTGGAGAAACCCGGGGCAAAGATCAGCATGCCGACCTCTTCATCGCTCATGTTGTCACTCACCGCTAGCCCCTGCGAAGCAGCCTTGGCGAGAATTTTCTGGCGATTGAGACCGGCACCGTCATCGGTGACCTCAATGCAGATATTGCCGCCCTGATGTTCGGCGGACAGGATCAGACTACCGACTTCGGCCTTACCGGCGGCCAGGCGCGCAGCAGGTTCTTCAATACCGTGATCCAGGCTGTTACGCACCAGGTGCGTCAACGGATCGATAATGCGTTCAATCAGGCTCTTGTCCAGTTCGGTAGAGCTGCCGCGTAGCGTCAACTCCACCTGCTTGTCCAGCTTGCTGGCCAGATCGCGCACCAGACGCGGGAAGCGGCTGAAAACGTACTCCATCGGCATCATGCGGATCGACATCACCGACTCTTGCAGGTCGCGAGCGTTACGCTCCAACTGGCTCATGCTGTTAAGCAGATCGCCGTGGTTGACCGGATCCAGGGAGCCGGAACGCTGGGCCAGCATCGACTGAGTGATCACCAATTCCCCCACCAGGTTGATCAGTTGATCGACCTTTTCTACCGCCACGCGAATACTGGTGGACTCGCTAGCCTTGGCTTTGGGCTTCGGCGCTTCAGCCACCGTGGCGGGCGCGGTAGGTGGGACAACGGCCACGGGTTCCGGCGTGCTGATCTTCTCCACGGCCTTCGGCGGCGTGGAAAAGGCAATCTGCTCCGGCTCCAGCACAAAGCACAGCACCGCGCTGATATCCTCCTCACTGGCAGAGGTCAGTAAAGTGACCTCCAGGCTGGTCTCGGTCTGCTGCGGGTTTTCCACCTCGCCGAGATTGCCCAACTCTTCCAGCATCAGCGGAATTTCATTCGGCTTCAGACCGCTCAGGCTGATCCGCATCCCGCCTTCAATTGCAGCCGGAGCAGCGGCATGAACCACCGGTGAGGTTACCGTTACCGCCGCCGCAGGAGCATCCTGCTGTTGCGCTTCCAAAGCCAACTGCCGCAACGCCTGACAAATATACTCAAAGCTCTCGCTATCAGGCTGTTGCGACGTTTTATAGGCGTCCAGTTGCTCCTGCATAATGTCTTTGGTTTCCAGAAACAGGTTGATAATTTCGGTGCTCAGGCTCATTTCCTGACGCCGGGCACCGTCCAGCAAATTCTCCAGCAGGTGGGTAGTTTCCTGCAGCACGCTAAAGCCGAAGGTAGCTGCCCCGCCCTTGATCGAATGGGCAGCGCGGAAAATCGCGTTCAGTGGTTCAATATCCGGGGCCAGCGGGTCCAGCTCCAACAGATGTTGCTCCATATCGGCCAGCAGCTCGTCTGCCTCATCAAAAAAGGTCTGATAAAAAGCGCTAATGTCCATGCTCACGGGGTCACCTCTGCTGTGAGTCGCTGTTAGTCGGTGAAGTGGCGGAAGGTGCCGCCGGAATAGCCGCTGTCGGCCCGGTGTCTGCGGCTTTCACCGCTGCCGGAGGTTGCTCTGGCGTGCCCTGCGTTGCTGGCAGTTCGGCGGTTGGAGCAGGCGGCGACGGCGGTAATTCCGGTGTCGCTATAGCCGGTGCCGTCGCCTGCGGAGCCAACTGCTTCAGGCCTTCTGGCTGATCGATTTCCGTAGCGCTGCTCTCCGCATTCTCGTGTTCTATCCCCTGCTGGGTTGCTTTGTTCAGCACCAGAATGGTGATCCGCCGGTTAACCGCATCATCACCGCCGTGCTGTTTCAGGTTCATGGTCGAGGCCATCCCAACCACCCGCAATACTTTGCCTTCGGCCAAACCACCGGCGATCAGTTCACGCCGCGAGGCATTGGCACGATCGGCGGACAGCTCCCAGTTGCTGTAATAGCGCTCACCGGTAGCATAAGGCAGATCGTCGGTATGGCCCGACAGGCTGATTTTGTTCGATAATCCATTGAGGATCGGCGCTATCCCGCGCAGGATATCGCGCATATAGCTTTCCACCTGTGCACTGCCGGTCTTGAACATCGGCCGGTTCTGGCTATCGATAATTTGAATGCGCAATCCTTCGTCCATCATGTTGATCAGCAAATGCGGTCGCAGCGCTTTCAGGCGCGGGTCCGACTCAATCAGCTCATCGAGTTTCTCGCGCAGCTTGTTCAGGCGCAGCTCTTCTGCTCGCTTTTCCGGTGAATCCATCTGCTTTTTGACCAACCCTTGCTGCTGGGTTGGATCGTCCCCACCGCCCGGGATTGGGCTACTTTCCGAGCTGCTCTTGTCGCCGCTGGTCAGCGCCACCTTCAGTGGGGTACGAAAATATTCGGCTATCTGCGTCAACTCCTGCGGGCTGGCAATCGCCAGCAGCCACATCACCAGAAAAAACGCCATCATCGCCGTCATAAAATCGGCATAGGCAATTTTCCAGGAGCCGCCGTGATGACCGGCATGATGGGCTTTGCGTTTTCTGACCAGAATAACCGGGTGATTCTGTTTCATGCGTCCTGCTCTTCCGTCGCCTGCTGTGCCGGGGCTTTCACCTTACGCACATGCTCTTCCAACTCAATGAAGGAAGGGCGCTCCGTGGTGTACAACGTTTTACGGCCAAACTCGACCGCGATCTGTGGGGCATAACCATTCAAACTCGACAGCAAGGTGACCTTGATGCACTGCATCATCTTGGTGGTTTCGGCACTCTTCTGGCGCAGTAAAGTAGCCAGCGGGGAGATGAACCCATAGGCCAACAGAATGCCGAGGAAAGTGCCCACCATCGCATTGGCGATCAGTGCCCCCAATTCCGCCGCTGGCCGGTCAGCCGAAGCAAGTGCGTGCACTACCCCCATCACGGCAGCCACGATGCCGAAAGCCGGCAACGAATCGCCGACCATCGCCAGGCTCCCTGCGGGTACCTCGCTTTCCTGTTCGAAGGTTTCAATCTCTTCATCCATCAACGCTTCGATCTCAAAGGCGTTCATATTGCCGCTCACCATGAGTCGCAAATAGTCGGTAATAAATTCCACCAAGTGGTTATCGGCAAGAATGCGCGGATAATTAGAGAAAATTTCGCTTTCCTGCGGATTATCGATATCAAACTCAAGCGACAACATGCCTTGCTGGCGGGATTTAGCCATCAGCCGATACAGCAGCGCCATCAGATCCATATACAGTTCTTTGTTGTATTTTGAGCGGCGCATCAGCTTGGGAAGAGCGCGTAGCGTGGACTTGATCGCTTTACCGTTGTTGCCGACGATAAAGGCTCCCACACCAGCCCCCCCGATGATCAAAAATTCGGCAGGCTGATAGAGTGCGCCGAGGTGCCCCCCGACAATCATATAGCCGCCAAACACGGTTCCCAGAACCACGAGATAACCCAAAATAACTAGCACACGTATTCCTTAAATTCACAATATGGGTGGAAGGTGAGTCAGCGCGGGTGAAATTAGGCAACAGCGCGTGTCGCCCAGAGAGCCCGGAGAGTACCGAGCCCTTGAGTTTCACCAGTCTGTGTTGCTGTATAAGCCTGCAAGCAGGCTCAGACTGCGCGTTTAACCTGCTCTTCCAGCAGTTGTGGAATAATATCGGCCAGTTGCGGCGAAAGTTTACGTCTTTTTACTGCGCGGGATGGGGGTTGGCATAAACTGCAGACAAAACTGTTAAGCGGCTGGTGCGCATGGGTGATAAAAGCCCCACCACAGCAGCTGCAGGCGGATAGCTGCAACATACCGCTGTCGACAAAACGCACCAGCGTCCAGGCTCGTGTCAGCGCCAGCAACGGGGGTTCGCCTGGCTGCTGCGGACACTGTTCCAAATACAGTCGATAGGCTTTGACCACGGCTTCAACCCCGTGGCACTGACCGCATTTGAGCAGGAACTGATAAGCATTGAAAAACATCGACGAGTGGATGTTTTGCTCCCAGGTCATGAACCAGTCGGTCGAGAATGGCAGCATCCCTTTGGGCGGCGGACTGCCGCGTAATTCTTTATACAGTTTGATCAATCGCCCACGGCTAAGCTGCGTTTCGCTCTCCAACATCTGCAAGCGCGCGCCCAGCGTGATCAGTTCCATGGCGAGTTGAATGTCCTTGGCTTCCTGAACAATACTTTTCTCACTCATCATCAGGCTCTTTTCTTCGTCACACAACCGCCTTTACCCGATAGTTCTTGGAGTAAATGGCTCGATAGCAAAATGCCGGTGTGGATCTGTTGCAGATCGTCCACGCGGGATTCTTTCGTCAGGCGCTCGATAGTATTGTGATCGTTGAAACGGAAGTGGCAAACCAACTGATTAGTTTCTGCCAGTTTCACCATTTGTGGCAACGTGAGTTGCGACAGCGCATCCGCCATCGAGTTATCAATACCCAGACGGAACATTGCTGACGCTTTTTCATCGTTAATCAGACGCTGTGCCAGAAGCAAATATGACAAATTAATGTCATAAATATGTTTAAGTAGTTCAGACGTACCCATATTCCCATCCCGACAGACTATGTTTAAAAACATATGCTGGGTGATAAATTATCGCCCATGACCTGGGTTCATTCCCAAAGTTGGCAAACAAATCCCTGTACGCCAGCCGCGATAACTGCGCGACTATACACATTTCGGGTTGTTACTCAGTATTGGATATACATGTAAATACATGTATGGATATACAGCATCCTGCTTCAAAAGTGTGTTTTTCGTAAGACTATTTTTACAAAAATAATAAGATTAATCTTAATAACAGCGCAACTCTACCCCCGATCACTTAGCCCACACAACGTAAGCGACACGCTATTTTAAAAACAATGTGACACAGCTCACAAAAATAAAAAATATCAAGCTTGAAAAGGCCAAAATCCGACCAATTATTAGCCACCAAGCTGTGCAATAAACACGCTAAAGTAAGAAAAGGTCTTAAAAACCAGCTTTTATAGCCTAAAAATACGCTTTTTTAGATCAATTCGAACAAAAGCTTAACTAAAGCCAAATCACAGAGAAAAAATCTGCCACCCCGCCACTAGCGTAGTTTAAAATTCTGATTGTCATTTAAAAGCAGTTCCTTACGAATAACATCACCCGCTAAAACCACCCCCGACTGAAAAGTAAGATTTAACTTGTGTCGCTGTTTCAATTTTCGACAGGGCGACTCCTGCGGTTAAAGGGGCAGTATTATGGGTTGAACACGTTAGCAGAAGTAACAATGTGTTTCGTCGCGATAGGGGCAACCAGGGGTAAGTCAGAAAAGATAATGTCAACTAGCATTGGTCGATCAGGAAAGTAGCAAATTGATTTTTACTTAGCATTTTAATTATTACTCAAGCCTCTCCCCGAACGATGATATGGAAAATTCCTAACGCTGCCTAACGTCAACCTGAACAAGCATTAAATCAAGCTTGCTTTATTGTCCAGCCACTTTTCAGCACCAACTGAATTATGTTTTGGCCTTACGCTTCTTCACAAAAATTTTTGCACTCGCCCAATGATAATACATCGGGTATCCACCAGCCAAAACCACTGCCGTTATCATTTTCTTTGCCATGGGCAAAGAAACGCAGCGCTTTGCTGACAAACTCCCCCAGAGCCAATAAGGTAAGATTCCCCCTAATTGACAGTTTATCTGTCAAGATACATTGCCCAGATGCTCGGCACATATTATCATTCGATGGTGCCTCTCCCCCCTAACCGGGGTATTTTGGCTAAGCGTGTTCCATTTACTCACTTTTCTTTTATTTTGCCTGGCGACATCTCTTCATCTTGTGGCGATTTCTGCGAATATGTGAGATTTTTCTTTCCGCTTTAATACTATTAATAGGCTATGTTTTAACTATGACAAGTACCATCGATTACCTGATGACGTTTCGCAAATGTTCCAGCCTGGACAGTCTGGAAAAAGTCTACGACAAGCTGAATTACTCACTGACGGATGACAATGAAATGAGCAACATGTACCGTGCTGCGGATCATCGCCGTGCGGAACTGGTCTCTGGCAAACTGTTCGACCTGGGCAAAGTGCCAAAGTCACTCTGGGCACAGGTGCTTTAATCACCCAGACAGTGATGCGCGCACCTTTTTATCTTTTATGGCGGAATTTTTTCCTTGCCCTGGGGTTTGGCGTTGCGCGTGATACATACCACATTTCTTGCGCAGGCATTGCTCTACCCTTTAAGCACACATTCAGGCAGCGGGAGTAGAACATGGGATATCACAACGTTCTGGTTACGGTGGCCGTCGCAGCGGACAGCCACCGGCTGGTAGAGAAAGCCGTCTCGATCGTGCGTCCCTGCGATGGGAAAATCACGCTAGTCAGCATCATTGCCAATGCCGAGATTTTCCCCGCCCCCATGCTGGGTGACCTGCGTGCGCTGATGGAGGAAGAGACGCTGCTGTTTATGGAAGAACTGTGCCTACGGGCAAACTATCCCAATATCGCTACGCGGATCATCCACGGCGAGTTGGGCGACTGTCTGACCTACGCCAACCAGAAGCAACCCTTTGATCTGGTCATCTGTGGCAACCATAGCGATAGCATGATGAATAAAGTGGCCTGCTCCGCCGCGCGCTTTATCAATACCAGCAGCATTGACGTGCTGATCGTTCCGCTATAACGCACAGTTATCACCTCCCGTTGGCTATTCAGGTGGGCCTCTTTTTTCTTCTAACAAATTAAGTAAGTCGTAAGCAATACTGGCTCGCCAATGAAGCATCGTTTATTCTACAAATCGCCCTTAATATCATCATCAGTATCAATATATGAGATCGGAATTATCGCACTTCTATCAATATACCCAATATCAAATATCACTGTTACCTATGGTTGACAATCAGATTTCGACTGTTATTTTTCATCACGATATAAGAAAGTGGTCAACGAACATTCCGCCACCGCAGCTATTACGCAATATTTTTCAACAAGGTTCCCGCTACGCTTTTTACGTTATCGCATAAGTGCGCACATAACGCTATTTTCCACTGCGACAGATTCACTAGACTAGCCACTACCTGAACGCCTTTCGTTCAACACCGTCGCCAAGGAGTCATCGATGTCTCAGCAAGCGCATAACCGCCGTTTTGTTTTAGCTTCACGCCCACACGGGGAACCGCAGGCAGACAATTTCCGCCTGGAAACCAGCCCCATCCCACAGCCCGCCGCCGGGCAGTTGTTGCTGCGCACGGTTTACCTTTCATTAGATCCCTATATGCGTGGCCGTATGAGCGATGCGCCCTCTTATGCCCCCCCGGTACAGATAGGCGAAGTGATGGTCGGCGGCACCGTATCCCGCGTGCAGGCTTCACAACATCCAGACTTTAACGTTGGGGATTGGGTGCTAGGTTACGACGGATGGCAAAGCCATGCGCTGTCGGACGGCAGCGGCCTGCGTAATCTGGGGGCCAAACTGGATCACCCTTCCCGGTTGCTTGGCGTATTAGGTATGCCTGGTTTTACCGCCTATATGGGGCTGTTGGATATCGGCCAGCCACAGGCGGGCGAAACCTTGGTGGTCGCAGCAGCCAGCGGAGCCGTAGGTTCCGTGGTAGGTCAGATTGGCAAGCTGAAAGGATGCCGCGTGGTGGGTGTGGCGGGTGGCGCAGAGAAATGCCGCTATGTGGTGGAAGAACTGGGATTTGATGCCTGTATCGATCACCGCTCGGCCGACTTTGCGGCCCAACTGGCAGCAGCCTGCCCCCAGGGCATCGATATCTACTATGAAAACGTCGGCGGCGCAGTATTCGATGCGGTTATTCCTTTGCTCAATACCAAGGCACGTATCCCCGTCTGTGGCATTATCGCCCACTACAGCGCGACCGAGTTACCGCCAGGCCCAGATCGCTTGCCGTTGTTACAAGGCCTGATCCTGCGCAAGCGCATCAAGATGCAGGGTTTTATCATCTTCGATGATTACGCAGAAAGCTTCGGCGAGTTTCTACAACAGATGGGGGAATGGGTCAGCCAGGGCAAGATCAAATTCCGCGAGGACGTAGTCGACGGGTTAGAAAATGCCCCTCAGGCCTTTTTCGGTCTGCTAAAAGGGAAAAACTTCGGCAAACTGATCATCCGCGTCGCCGAGGAGTGATCCTCTGTTCAGGGCGCTATGCGCCCTGATACTGCTTCAAACCTAGACAAAGCAGTCAAGCGCCAATCTCGGTGCGTACGTCTAACAGTTCCGGGAAAAAGGTCAACTCTAACGCCTTCTTCAAGAAGCTGACGCCGCTGGAGCCGCCGGTTCCCGATTTAAAACCAATGATCCGCTCGACCGTTTTCATATGGCGAAAACGCCATAGATGGAAGCTTTCCTCAATATCCACCAGCTTCTCGGCCATTTCGTAGGCCGCCCAGTAGGTTTGCGGATTATCGTAAATCAGTTTAAACACCGGTAACAGCTCTGGATTGCGCTGGTAAGGCTGGGTCCAGTCTCGTTCAATGCACGCCTTAGGTACCGCAAGACCGTGGCGGGAAAGATAGCGCAGGAATTCGTCATACAGGCTCGGGGCTTCGAGGATCGCTTTCAACGCGGCATGCTTTGGCACATCGTCGCTGAAGACGGCCAGCATGGCAGCATTTTTGTTACCCAACAAAAACTCGATCGAACGATATTGATGAGATTGGAAACCTGAAGAGTTACCCAGCACACCACGGAACTCCACATATTCCGACGGAGTCAGCGTTTCCAGCACCGCCCATTGCTCAAACAGCAAACGCTGGATCTGTTTTACTCTGGCCAGGATCTTGAAGCAGTGGCTGAGCTTATCCTGCTGCACCAGAGTCCTCGCCGCCTGCAGTTCATGCAGCATCAGTTTCATCCACAGTTCCGAGGTTTGATGTTGCACCACAAACAGCATCTCATCATGATGTTGCGGGTTGGAAAGTGGCTGCTGGCAATCCAGTAGTCGATCCAGGCACAGGTAATCACCATAGCTCATGCGCTTGGAAAAATCGGTAACGATGGCGCTTTCTAGTTCCCGCTGATTCATATTCTCTCTCCGTGTCGCTCACGCTTTTGGCAAACGTGACGCGCGTTGCTGGTTCGCAAGTAAAGAGAAGACAATAGTCCATTACGGCAACATTAACGTAACAATTAACGAGAGCTGCCTCGCAGATCCGGTGCTGACATCGGATTTAACGGGCGCTGCAGCGCCCCTACTCCGGATACTCAAAGCACATCCAGCAGCCATTTTTGCGCCGGGGTCAGTCGGCTGGCCGTTTCTTCCTTCAGCCAGCGGCGCTGGTCCTGCTGGGCGGTATCTGCACGGTCGATATAGAGTGCGTGTAATACCCGCCGCCGGGTGCCGATCCTGTTCTGAGTCCCTCCATGCCAGGTGTGCGCGTTATAGATCATCACGCTCCCGGCCGGGGCCGCAAAAACAACTTCATCAGGATGTGCTAAATCAGGATCGGCCAACACCTCTTCCGGCAGTTCCGGCCGCAGATGCGTTCCGGCGATGATCCGCGGCGCGCCATTTTCCGCACTAAGGTCGTCAATCGCCCATATCGCATTGACCAGGTGTACTTTGGGAAAATCAGGGCGCGGCTTTTTCCAGTCGGCATGCAAAGGCTGATGGCCGCCGCCGTGCAAGGCTTCGCGGGCATTGAGGCTAGAGACCTTGAACTCACCCTTGAAAATATAGCGGCAGGCAGACAGGATCAGCGGGTGCGACCACACCTTTTCCCACACCACACCTTTATTCACCATGTTGGCAATGCGCGTTGCCGTCGCTTCCTGATGGTGTTCAATGGCCAGGTTATCCCCTTCTTTCTCCACCAGCTCATCAATCAGATTGCGCATCGCCACCAGCCAGTCAGGATCGGCCACGTTGTGCACCACGGTATACCCTAACGTATCAAGCTCCTGCTTCATCTGTGCCGTTAACTCGATGCTGGCTCCTAAAGCCTCCAGGTATATCTCGGATTGACGTTGCATCATGATTTCTCCATTTACTTTTTGATAACATAACGGCAAATTTACTGGAAGCCTGGGCCAAAAACAGGGGGCTTTTACTACGAAATACTGGACACAGATGTACGCCAGCCCAAAATGTGACCTGGGTCATAAATGTGCAAAAGTCCCTTAAATGCCGGGAAATAGCATCTTAATTGCGCTGCCCACCTGGGTTTACCATCATTCTTAAATGCATCGTTAACCGCCGAAGCGCACTGGAGATCGCGATGTCTGAAACGCTAGTTACCCTGCTTGAACAGCTGATTGCCCATCAGAATGCGATCCAGGTCAGGTTTCCTGAACCCACTTTTCCCGCTCCGCCCTTGGCATTCTGCGTGCCTTTTCCGCGGCTTGAGATAGTGCTAGATGGGGAAGTTGAAGATCAGTGTCTACCTTTGGCCAATAACACGCTCTCCAGCTATCAGGTGCTTTATGTCCCCGCGGGCAAATGGAGTTTTCCGCAATGGACCCAGCCAGCCACCACGCTGAGTATCTTGTTCAGTAAGCAAAAGCTGGGTTTCAGCCTGCAAAGATGGGACGGGCAAGCGCTGTGTGAAACGCAAAAACAGCACGTTGCGCGGCGTGGGCCCAGAGTCGGCTCATACCTGCTACTGGCGATGAATGAGGTGTTGCTGCAACCTGATGCATTGACCTCGCAGCTGATCTTTACCGGATTGGTCAGCCACTGCCTGGAACAGCTCGCAGGCCAGGGGCAAACCGTCAGTAAAAGCCAGGAGCTGCTGCTGGCCATACAGGACTACCTCGATGACCACGCCGGGTTGCCGCTAACACGGGAAGGCGTTGCCAAACGATTTCATATTACCCCTAACTACCTGTCCCACCTGTTTCAAAAGTCTGGTCCAGTCGGTTTCAATGAGTACATCACCGGGGTGCGCCTCGAGCGGGCGAAAAATCTATTGCGTGGCTATGATCTGAAGATCAAAGAGATCGCGCATAGCTGTGGGTTCGACGACAGTAACTATTTTTGCCGGATATTCAAAAAGCATACCGATCGCTCCCCCTCTGAATATCGCAGACATTGCCGCAGCCTGTAGCAATATTGCTGATTGGCGTAGGGGGACGCATGATGCGCCCCCCTTTAAGAAACAGGCCGATTGAGGTTTATCACTAGGCATTACGCCCAGCGAAAATGTAGATTAGAACCACTTGCCAAAGCGGCGGATGTAGAAACGCTTCATCAATTGCGCCACTACACAGTAGCTGACCAGCGTGGCCACCAGCCAAGGGAAATACTCCCACGGCAGCGGTTGCAACCCGACCCATGCCCCGAGCGGCGAGAACGGAATATAGATACCGAGTGCCATAATAATCCCGGTAGTCAACAACACCGGCAGCGCCGCCGTACTCTGAATAAACGGGATCTTCTGGGTACGCAACATATGCACTACCAGTGTCTGAGACAGCAACCCTTCAATAAACCAGCCGGACTGGAACAGCGCCTGATGTTCTACACTATTGGCGGCAAACACAAACCACATCAACGCATAGGTCGTGATGTCGAAAATCGACGACGTCGGCCCAATCCACAGCATAAAGCGACCAATATTCTTGGCGTCCCACTTGCGGGGTTTACGCAGGAATTCTTTGTCCATCTTGTCCCACGGCAGGGAAAGCTGGGAGATATCGTACATCAGGTTCTGTAACAGCAGGTGGATCGCCAGCATCGGCAGGAACGGGATAAACGCACTGGCCACCAGCACCGAGAACACGTTGCCGAAGTTGGAGCTGGCGGTCATGTTCAGATACTTGATGATATTGCCGAAGGTTTCACGCCCTTTGATCACCCCCTCTTCCAGCACCATCAAGTTCTTTTCCAACAGGATGATATCGGCGGATTCCTTGGCGATGTCGGTACCGGTATCGACAGAAATGCCCACGTCGGCATCGCGTAACGCCGGGGCGTCGTTAATACCATCCCCCAGGAAGCCCACGGTGTGGCCATTAGCCTGCAACATTTTCAGCACGCGTGATTTTTGCAGCGGCGTCAGCTTGGTGAATACCGTACGCTGCTCAACCTCACGCATCAGATGGGCATCGTCCATCTGTTCAATCTCCAGGCCGGAGAGTGGCGTTCCCGGTTCCAGCCCAACGTCACGGCAGATTTTACAGGTGATTACCGGGTTGTCGCCGGTCAGCACTTTCACCGCCACGCCATTTTCCTGCAGGGCAGCAATCGCTTCACGAGCGCTCTCTTTTGGCGGATCGAGGAAGGTCAGCAGGCCTTCGATCACCAAGTCACGTTCATCCACAATGCTCAGTGGCAGAGTGCAACCTTCCAGACCCAGATCTCGGGTTGCCAACACCAACACACGGAAACCATCTTCATTGTACTGGCAGGCCAACGCCTGCAAATCGGCACGGCGAGCCTCGTCAAGCGCCAACACCTGCTGCCCGACACGGACGTGAGTGGCAATCTCCAGCATCTCTTCAACGGCACCTTTGCAAATCAGCAGTTGGCGCTGTTGTTCATCCTGTACCACTATCGACAAGCGACGACGTATAAAATCAAACGGCAGCTCATCAACCTTGCTGTAGCGCCCCAACGCCTCAACGCCTGGCTGGCCTTGGCCAAAACGGATCACTGCCTGATCCATCAGGTTTTTCATACCGCTCTGATGGAAGCTGTTCAACCAGGCTAAATGCAGCACGTGGTTATCCTTGCTGCCATTCACATCCAGATGGTGTTCCAGAATGATGCGATCCTGCGTCAGGGTGCCGGTTTTATCGGTACAGAGCACGTCCATCGCGCCAAAGTTCTGGATCGCATTCAGCCGTTTGACCACCACCTTGCGGCGCGCCATGGCAATTGCGCCTTTCGCCAGGTTGGAGCTGACGATCATCGGCAGCATTTCCGGCGTCAGCCCCACGGCGACCGCCAAGGCAAACAGGGCCGCTTCCGTCCAGTCTCCTTTGGTAAAACCGTTAATCAGCAAGACGATCGGCACCATCACCAACATAAAGCGGATCAACAGCCAGCTAACGCTGTTGACTCCACGGTCAAAGGCCGTTTGCGAACGGGTACCGACGATCGACTTCGCCAGGGAGCCAAAGTAGGTGCGGCCACCGGTCGCGACCACCACCGCCGTCGCCGTTCCGCTGGCCACGTTGGTGCCCATCAGGCAGATATTGGCCAACTCCAGCAGTTCGCTTTCGCTGGAGGCATCGATCTCGCTGGACTTTTGGCTCACTCCAGCCAAGGCATCGTATTTTTCGATCGGAATAGCTTCGCCGGTCAAAATGGCCTGACTGATAAACAGATCGCGTGAGCTGAGCAAGCGGAGGTCCGCGGGTACCATGTCCCCGGCAGAGAGCTGAATAATATCGCCCGGAACCAACTCACGAATGGGAATTTCCACCGCTAATGCCTGGGTGCTAAAATTACTACGGCGTAACACCGTTGCCGTGGTACGTACCATCGATTTGAGTGATTCGGCCGCTTTATTGGTGCGGTATTCCTGCCAGAAGCGCAGCAACCCACTCAACGTAACCATAATCAGGATAATGATGACGCCGGTAAGATCGGTTTCTTCACCGTTTTGCATGGGCAACCAGTAATCGGTAAAGAAACTGATCCCTGCCAACACCATCAACACAAAGATAAACGGGTTGTTAAACGCGCTGACTAACTGCACCAGCGCATGCGGTGCCTTCTCATGGGCAACCTGATTGCTACCAAAATACTGCAAACGCTCCTGGGCATCTTCCTGAGTTAATCCAATGCGGTTACAGTTTAAATTAGCCAACGTTTGATCGAGGCTGTTCTTTGCCTCGAGAGCAATGGCATACGGCTCGCACTGTTTATCACGGCGGCGGCTATTTTCTTTAATATGGGTCATGATGCTATTCTCTTTTTTTACTTTGCACACAGGGTTACCCCGCCCGTAATAACGGGTGAACATGCACAAAGTGGAATTTACTTTGTTGGCGTTGCTAAAGTAACGCTAATTTCCTTAACTACGCAGTAGTAATAAAGTATCTGGGGTGAGTTTGCATAACACCTCCTTATCACCCTATTGGTGAAGGTTATTTATCGTTAAACGGGTAATTCTGACGCCACGCGCCAATGCACGGCACTCACGCTGCGTTCTAAACTAATACGGCAGACAATGCCCTCAATCTCTTTTTGCGCGGCCGGATTAGCCACAATTTCCGCACAGACTTCCAACTGACCAGGAATGGCAATATCGGCGCTACGCAGCGATTGCAAACGTAATGCCACGCCGTTCAATGCCTGTAGGATCAGGGTACGAACCAGGATTTCATCCTGCTCCCCACAGGTGACCTGGACGCGATAACGCAGCTCCAGATCCACCGCCTGTTGCTGGGGTTGCAGATTAATACGCTGCGCTGCTTCACGCAGCAGGATATTGGCACACAGGATCACCAGGGTGGCGCAGACGGCTTCCCAATGCTGCCCCAGGCCACATAACACGCCGATGGCAGCAGAGCACCACAAGGTGGCCGCCGTGTTCAGGCCGCGGATATTCAGCCCTTCCCGCATAATTACACCGGCACCGAGAAAACCGATACCGGAAACGATCTGCGCCGCAATACGCCCCGCGCTGGAAGGTTCGGTGTCAAAAGAGCTCAGGATAAACACTGCGGCTCCGGTCGCAACCAAAGAATTGGTACGCAAACCCGCCATACGCTGACGCCATTGACGCTCGGCACCAATAACGGCACCCAGGCCCATTGCCAGGAATAAATTCAGGATAAAAGGAGTCATAGCCATGATCTTCCCCTTAATTAATCATTGAGGTTGAATCATGTGCTGTTAAGCACACGCGAAATCGCGCCGATAATTAATCAGCGGGTCAGCGTTTGAGTGCCTGGAGGGAAAAGGCCGTGGTGATGGTTAAATACCATAATCATATCCGAATCAATACGCCCAATGCGCAAGCGCCTCGGGGACAACAATCATGTTCGGGTTTGCACAGCTCGGAATAACTAGAGAGGGGTGCTGCCCGCCGTGTTCGGCAAGCAACAAATCACAGGAGATTGGTCAACTTGCCTTTATTATTTCGCTACTACTGCAACTGTCCAATTGGTTTTCTCCACGGTAATTTTGGCTGGAGTATAGTGACATGAGGTTGTGAAGTAAAGGTTATATTATTAAACGAAGACTAAACCGAATATTCCCCTTATTTAATGACTGTTATAGGAACAATAATATAAGAAAGCTAATCGGGCGCCGCAATGCGGCCCCCTACGCTACGAGGCGCTGTTGTAACCAGTTCAGTAACGCTGCCACCTCAGGCGTTAAACCAGCGGCTTGTGGCCACACCAGATAGACATCGCTATCGTTCAAATGCAGCGCAGCCGACAATGGCACCAAGCGCCCTGCTGCAATCGCATCCTTCGCCAACACGGCCTTCACCAGCGCAATACCAAACCCCTGCTCGGCTGCGCGCAGCAGTAACCCTGCATCGTTGAACAGCGCCAACTGTTGTCCACCGCCAATTCTCCCTACGGCGCTAAACCAGCTATGCCAGGGAGTGACGTCATGCTCAAGCAAGGGGGTGTGTGGATCTCCAGCATCAAATGCCTCCTGCCATTGCCTGGCCAGCTCCGGGGCCGCTACCGGCAGCACTACTCCTGAGGCGATACGCTGAGCCTGAACGCCTGGCCATTGGCCATCACCAATGCGGATCGCGGCATCGAATCCTTTACGGCCGAGATCCTGAATCGCCAGCGAGGCGTCAATATCCAATCGGATCCCAGGGCAATCACGATGAAACTCCGCCAATCTGGGCAACAACCAGTAATGCGCAAAGGAAGGCAGTACGCTGATGCGCAACATCTGGCTTTCCGCTATCCGCCTGGCCCGGTCAACGCCCTGTTGCAAAGCGAGTAAGGCAGGCTCAGCTGCTGCCAGCAGTTCGCGCCCCGCAGCATTTAGCCGTACCCCACGCCCGGAGCGGTCAAAGAGTGGATAGCCAATAGCCTGTTCAAGCTGCTGAATTTGTTGGCTAACGGCTCCATGAGTCAGGCTGACGCGTTGCGCCGTGGCACGCAAATTCTCCAACCGGGCAGCGATCACAAAGGTTGGCAAAATATGCAGAGGAAGACGCTCAATCATTACTGGTTAGCCTTACTATCCAAAAGGGTCATTTTTTATCGATATTAGCACTAATCAGGATCGCCTATAGTGCAAACATATTCACCCCGAACCCAAGGCATGACCATGCACCCACGTTTGCAGCAGGATCTCGACGATTTACCCCGCATACTTGACCATACCAACCAATTGGCGCAGGGCTTCCTTGCCAGTTTAAACCAGCGCCCGGTATGCCCGCCGTTGGCCGAACAACAGTTGCAAACCGGTGACGATCGGCTGGCCGAAGAGGGTTGCGGGGCGCTAGTGGCATTAGAAGAGTTTTGGCAGCGCTATGAGGCTGGCCTTTCCGGCAGTGCCGGGCCGCGTTACTTTGGCTTTGTCACTGGCGGTAGCACGCCTGCGGCGCTGGCTGCCGACTGGTTGGTTAGCACTGCCGACCAGAATAGCCAACTGAGCCATGATACCGTGGCGGCCGCGATCGAGCTGGCAACGATTGAGCAATTGAAAACCCTGCTGCAACTGCCCGCCGACTTCAGCGGCAGCTTTGTCAGCGGTGCCACCATGGCCAACTTCACCGGGATTGCCATCGGCCGCCAGTGGCTAGGGCAGCAGCGTGGGATCGATGTGGCACAGTTTGGCTTGGCCGCCTTGGGGCCGATTCAGGTCCTTTCTGCCAATGCGCATGCCAGCAGCGTGAAAGCGCTCAGCATGCTCGGTATTGGGCGTGATGCTTTAAAGTCTATTGCCAGCCAGGCTGATTGCGAAGCTATTGATATCGACGCGCTGGAGCGTCATCTTGCCGCCACGCCAGATATCCCAACGATAGTGCTCGCCAGCGCAGGTACGGTAAACACCGGCGTTTTCGACGATCTGCCCCACCTGCTGGCACTGCGTGCACGCTATCCCTTCTGGCTGCATGTTGATGCCGCCTTTGGTGGGATCGCGGCCTGTTATCCCCGCTTGGCCCATCTGCTGAACGGTTGGCACCAGGCGGACTCAATCACCGTAGATGCCCATAAATGGCTGAATGTCCCTTATGACAGCGCCATTCAATTTACCCGTCATCTGGCATTGCAGATGCAGGTTTTCCAGAATCACTCGTCCTATCTGGAGGCCCCCACGTTGCGCCCAGACAACTATTTGCACCTGACGCCCGAGAACTCGCGGCGTTTTCGCGCCCTGCCCTTGTGGATGGCATTGAAAGCTTACGGCAGCAGCGGTATGCGGGAGATCGTCGAGCGTAACGTGACGTTGGCGCGACGTTTAGGTGACGGATTGGCGACCAGTGAAGGCTTCCGCCTGCTGGCCCCAGTGGAACTGAATATCGTATGTTTTGCGCTGAAGGGCGTTACAGGCGATGCCACTGCCGCACGCAACAGATTCATCGATCGCCTGGATCGGCACGGCGTGGTGCGCTGCACGCCCACCAGCTATGCGGGCCAACCGGGTATTAGGGCAGCTCTGGTGAATTGGATGACTGAAGAGCAGGATATTACTTTGGCGCTGGCATCAATGCAGGCTTGTCGGCCTGAGGTCTGAAAGTGGCGAGGCTTTGCTTCTGCTGGCCGTCGGTTGTGATATTCAACGGCGATAGCCAGGCGGTAAACGCCTCGCGCAATACCGGCCATTCACCATCAATGATGGATAGCCAGTCCGTGTCGCGGTTGCGCCCTTTTCTGGTCATCGCCTGGCGAAAAGTCCCCTCAAAGGTGAAGCCCATACGCAGTGCAGCCTCGCGAGAGGGGGCATTCAGACGATCGCATTTCCATTCGCAACGGCGAAAGCCCAAGTCGTCAAAAGCGTGCTTGAGCATCAGAAAGATGGCTTCACTCCCCATCGCTCGCCGCTTCATCAAGGGTGACCAGTTGATCATCCCCAGCTCAACCACCCCGTTGGGTTGGTCGATGTTCAAGAAAGCACAGGTGCCGACCGCTTTACCGGTAGTCGCATCTATCACCGCCAAGGTGTTTCTTCCCTGGGTTGCCAGCTGTTGCTGCAAGTACTGCTGGAAAACAGATGGCTCCGTGGGACGTTCACTAGACAGATAGGTCCAGTCGCGCCCGTCTTCCGCCAGTTGGTAGGCATGAAACAACTCATCGGCACGGCGCGCGATATCCATCGGCTGCAAGCAGCAGAAACGCCCTTGGAGATTCTGTTTTCCCGGTTCACCCGCAGGTTGCCAGCCCTCAAGCGCTGTACCTATGGGTTGCCCAAACTGATTGTGGTCCACCCGTCCTCCTGGTTGTGAGTTGAAATCGCCTCTAGCAGCATTTCGTTGCCTCTGCGCAGTAAGATACGTCAGGAAAATCGATATGTCGCGGATAAGTTATTCACTGATGAATAATTAACAAATGAAATAATTTACAATTGTTATTTAATTAGCGACCCCCATGGTTAGCAGAACTACTTATTTTGACTTGATTCCGATCATAAGCTCCTTCCTCAAGCGTATAAAAGTAACTAAGAATCGTTACCATTTAAGCCAATACATTGATACAATCAATTGAATAAGAATACTTAATGGCGTCAGGTGATGAAACAGAAGCAATACTATCAGTCAAAAAACCGCCAACGCTGGCGTCATTACGAGCGATAAGAGAACCTTAAGAATCATCTGATTAACGGAAAATAGTACCACGATGAAAATAGCTAACCTTAGCAACAAATTTAAGGCTGACTACCCGGCGCCTACTGATATTTCCAGCCGCAAAATCGCCACAGCATAATAAGTCGACTTAAGCTAAACTGATGCTTTTGGTAGATTTAAAAATATAATTCGAAAAGACGTTGAGTCATGCCGGTTTTATTGATAGAAAGTTGCATTCATAAGATGTGATTTTTTTATAACTTTTAGCCTTTTATCTTCAGGCTTTTCTTTTTATAACCGCGTGGAAACGGACTTAAGTGGGAGGCTCTATGCCAATAATCATTATGGATTCATGCAGTTACACTAGATTAGGATTAACCGACTACCTGACGTCGCACGGGATGAAAAAGCGTCATATTAGCGCCGTCAATCATATCGACGGCCTGCATGAGAAGTGCGCCAAACTTAAGCCTAATATGGTATTCCTGAATGAAGACTGCTTCATTCATGAAGCGGATGCGACAGAAAGAATAAAACGCGTGATATCTCTTAATCCCGATACTTTATTCTTTATTTTCATGGCCATCACCAACGTACATTTCGACGATTATTTATACGTCCGCAAGAACGTGATCATCTCGTCAAAATCGATTAAACCGCAAACCATGAGTCAGTTGCTTAACCACTACCTCGAAAGAAAGCTGGTTCGCCCGGAAAAAAACTCGCTGGATCAGACACCTGTCACACTAAGCCAAACCGAGTCAAACATGCTGCGCATGTGGATGTCCGGCCAAGGCACCATCCAGATCTCCGATCAAATGCAGATCAAGGTGAAAACCGTCTCTTCCCATAAGGGAAACATCAAAAGAAAGATCAAAACCCACAACAAGCAGATCATCTACCATGTTGTCCGCCTGACCGACACGCTTACCAGCGGCATTTTCGTCAACAGCCGTTGATAGCCATTACGACCAAATAAAGCGACAGCGGAACGCAGTGGTGTAGAGTTCGACAGAAAAACGCCCGTTTTCAGCGGCAATGCTGCCGCTACGGGTATTTGGACAGACTTTCAACACCGCATGACAGTGTGGCCAGGTTTAAGCCCGCCAGCCAGACCAGCGGCAAGCAGGTAAATGCAGGCAAAGATTTAATCCTGTTCAGCGCTGCGCAATTCTACAAAGGTGCCATCGCGACTATCGATCTCATTGAAGAACCACACGCCCGCCGGATAATCTTCCAGTGACACCAGATACATCGTGCCTTCATTAAACACTTCAACTTCCAGCACTACCCCTTCACGACGAGGGCCACCGTCGGTCTTTACCGTCACCAGATCGTTAACTTTCATGCTCTACCTCGTTATTTATCCCGGATATCAGTCTATTACAGTTGACGAAAAGAACCCACCGTTGCGTAATGCACTCCGCCTCTGAGCCATCATGCTACGCCCCCCCATTAAGCTTAGCAGAACTGAGACAGGGTCTTTCAGACCTCTGGAATAGCGCGTTAAACGTCTCTGCGCCCCACCGTGCTCATATCACAGACACAAAAAAACCCGCCTTGGCGGGTTTTTGTTAATCAGCGAGAGGCCGATTAGATAGCGGTAACGTTAGCCGCTGACGGACCTTTAGCACCGTTCTCGATAGAGAACTGTACGTTCTGGCCTTCAGCCAGGGTCTTGAAGCCTTGATCCTGAATTGCAGAGAAGTGTACGAACACGTCTTTGCTGCCGTCTGCAGGAGTGATGAAACCAAAACCTTTAGACTCGTTGAACCACTTCACTTGACCTTTGATCATGTTAGACATGTTGAATTCCTTCAATAAAAAATTTAAGCCACCATGGGCATGAAATAGCCGGTCATCAGTTACTTATGGAGGCACTAGAAAGGAAATTCGTCAGTGAAGAGCTATCAAGGATAACGCTTTAAATTTGAACTACTTTACTCAAAATGTCGTGCATAAATAGGTCTGTACCACAGGCCGAGAATCATTAACTCATGTCGGGCGTATAATAGCAACTCTTTTTAGCTCGTGAGGCTGGAAAGGGAGACCAAACGCACAGAATTTGCTCCCACCTGGCGAAATTATCGGCGTTATCTTGCGGATTTCACTGACAATGGTGGTAACGCAGCGCCACAAAATTTACAAAACTTCGCCTCGGCTTCATGCCCACCGCGGTCGCATTGTGCACAATGGCGCTGTTCCCGATAGCGCTGCATCTCCTGCGACATGTAGGCGGTCAGGATCCCCGTAGGCACCGCAATAATCGAATACCCTACCAGGATCAGCACCGAAGCCAGCATCCGCCCTAATGGCGTGTGGGGCACAATATCACCGTAGCCCACGGTGGTTAACGTGACTACCGCCCAATACATCGATGCGCCAAGGCTGGTAAATCCACCACTGCCTCCCTCCACCGCGTACATCAAGCCACCAAATACGCACAGCATCACGCCGACAAAACCAAAGAACAGGGTCAGCTTATGGCGCGCCAGCTTGATACTGCGCCAGACAATGCTCATCTCACTCATGTAGCGCAACAGTTTCAACACCCGCAACACGCGCAGGATCCGCAATACACGCAGCAGAGCAATATACTCCACCGCCATATGCGGGAATATCCAGATGATATACATCGGCAACATCGTCAGCAGATCGACGATACCGAAAAAGCTGATGGCATAGCGCTCTTTACTCGGCGTGCACCAAAGCCGCAACAGATACTCCACCGTAAAAAGGGTGGTGAAAAAGACCTCCGCCAAAAACAGCTGATACAACACTTGGGCATTAGGAGTATACAGCGAGCTGCCGCCGGGTTCGATAAACAGCAACAGCACGCTGAGCAGCGCCGTGCTCACCCAAAATAGCTGCATCCTGCGCCCAGTGCGGGTTTGGTTGCTGAACAACAGCTGATAGCTACGCTGGCGCAGGGTCTGCTTTCGCACTTTGTTGGTCATAATCCATTGTCTGCTCAAAAGGTTTGCGCTCATACTAAATCTGAACCTCCTTGCCACCAAATTTAACCCATGACAGGATCATGAGAAAACGGGCGCCAAGCCGCAAAACGGCCCAGCGTCATATTTCCATCACAAAAATGTCACAATCCAGCCATATGATGGCTAGCGATTATCCGCTCCGGGTTAACACCAAGGATTTCGCCTATGAACACCGTAAAAGCCATTAATCACCAGCAGGCAGAGACGCTGATCCGTTCAGGATCGGCGAAAAAGATTGAGCTGGCCTATGACATTGACAGCGACGATTTTTTCCAGCTCGCCAGCCTGTGGTGCGATCAGGGTGCCAAGATTTCCAAAGGCAAAAAGCACTTTATCGTCTCGCTGAAAGGTTTTCGTATCCCACCAAACGACTGATCCTCTGCCCCTCTGCGGCGGTATTTCTGCTTGTCTAGACAAAACCGCCCTTTCGCACACATGCCAACTCTGTTATCCCTATAAGATAATCCAGCCGGGAATACCCCGAATACGCAGATTGATCAAGGAGAACGGCATGTCAGCCAACGCACAACTACCTGAAAAAATGAAGGTCATCGAAATCAGCCAGCCGGGCGAACCAGAGGTTCTGGTGAGTGCGGAGCGCCCGTTACCGGTATTGGGCCAGGGTGAAATACTGGTGAAAGTCGCTGCCGCCGGCGTCAACCGCCCGGATGTTCTGCAGCGTCGTGGGCAATATGCGCCACCTCCGGGCGCCTCGGACATTCCAGGGTTGGAAATTGCTGGCACGGTGGTAGCCGTTGGCGTTGGGGTACAACGCTATGCCCCTGGTGATGCAGTATGTGCTCTGATCGCCGGTGGAGGCTATGCCGAATACTGCAAGGTGCATGAAAGCAATGCGCTGCCGGTCCCGAAAGGCCTCAGCATGATTGAAGCGGCCGCCATGCCGGAAACCTTCTTCACCGTTTGGGTCAACGTATTTCAACGTGGTCATCTTCGGGCCGGGGAAACCGTGCTGATCCACGGTGGCACGTCTGGCATTGGCACGGTTGCCACCCTGTTGGCCAAAGCGTTCTGCGCCTATGTCATCACTACCGTTGGTTCTGAAGAAAAGCGTGAGGCCAGCCTGGCATTGGGTGCCGACGTCGCCATCAACTACCGCACTGAAGATTTTGTCGAGCTGACCAAAACCGCCACCAACGGCAAAGGAGCCGATGTCATCGTCGATCTGATCGCGGGGGATTACGTGGAGAAGAACTACCGTGCCGCCGCAATGGACGGGCGTATCGTACAAATCGGCACGCAAAACGGCATAGTGAAGGAACTGAACCTGATGCCACTGCTGCTTAAGCGCCTGACCCATACCGGCTCAACGCTGCGGCAGCGCAGTGTGGAAGATAAAGCCCAGATCGCTGCCGAACTGGAGCTGAAAGTGTGGCCGTTGCTGGAACGCGGGGAGTTAAAGCCGCAGATTTTCCAGACTTTCCCGTTAGAGCAAGCCGCACAGGCCCATGCCCTGATGGAGTCTAGTGCGCATATCGGTAAAATTATGCTGACGCTGTAATGGCAACCCTCCGGCCATAAACCGGAGGGCTAGGCTGTGTCCCTCAATTGACCGTGGTGCCGTCGCAGTCCCATATCAGCCGAACAGTTTACCTTTCAGCAAATCCATCCCGGCGCTCATCAGATCGCCGCCCTGTGGCTCCTGGCCATTGGGTGACAGTTTATCGGTGATCATCGGCAAATACTGGGCAATCAGAGCAGAAGCCTGTGCCGGATCGATCCCCAATTTGCCTGCCAGTTGTGCAATGGCATCGGTACTTAACGCCTGCTCAACGTGTTCACCGCTGATTGGCTGATTTTCACCCGTGCCGATCCAGGAGGCGACCACGTCCGCCAAATTTCCCTGGCGGAATTTGTCCAGGATAGCCGGCAGGCCACCTTGCTGTTCAACCCACTGCAAGATGGCGCTGTAATCCATTCCTTTGCCACCGCTCAATGCTCCGACTAACCCATCCAGTAATCCCATCGCTATCCCCTTCTCAAACGCTGTACGTTCATCGTATTTAAAAGAAAAAGGGCCGCCGCAGCGACCCCAGTTGATCGAACCCGGCTTAGCTTCTGATCTTTCTGTAGACAAAAAGCACCACCAGGGCACCGATAACAGCAACCACAAAGCTGCCCAGGTTAAAGCCATCAACCCGGCCCATACCGAAGAAGGTACTGATATAGCCGCCGACAACCGCACCCACCACACCCAGGATCACGGTCATGATGAAGCCGCCGCCGTCTTTACCCGGCATGATCCACTTGGCCAAAATACCGGCGATTAACCCAAAAACGATCCAGGAAATGATACCCATTTTTACTCTCCCTCATTAACCCGTTGCCCGAACTTGCTGGCAATGCCATTATCAAGACGTTGTCCGCCAGCGACCACCCGCTGACAGTATTTACGTCTCTGTACCTTACTACTATAGTCAAAAATCAGCGAGTTACCTACCTCTTGCAGTCTGAAAATCACTGCGTGTAATTTGTGCAATTTTCATCCAGCTGTCATATTGAGTGGCGATAATCAGCTATACTCAATGATGCTCAACCGAACTTCGACCGAGGATAGCGCCATGAGCAACCCCCCTTTCATGCTGTTTTTGGTTTTGGTTTATACCTTGGCCGCCGTGTGGGATGGTTCCGCTGCGCTGTTGTTTATGTGAAAGAAACAGGAGGAGCCATGCTGATTCAACCCTATCTGTTTTTTGCCGGTGACTGTGAGCAAGCGGTGAATTTTTATGCCCAGCAGCTAAACGGCAATATAGAAATCATGATGCGTTACAAAGATATCCCGGCAGAGGAGCAGCAAAATGGGCCGTCCAATGCCGACCCTGACTCGATTATGCATGCCAGGCTGGTGATCGGGGATAACGTCATTATGGCATCGGATGGATGCCCGGCCGACTCAAGCGGGCAGACACATAGAGGGTATTCACTGTCGATCCGCAGTGAGAGCGTCGAGCAAGGTGGCGAGGTATTTAACCGGCTAGCCCAAGGTGGCACCATCACCATGCCTTTCCAACCGACCTTCTGGGCCAAGGGCTTTGGCATGCTGACCGATAAGTTCGGTGTCAACTGGATGGTCAACGTCGAGTAATCGCACGGTGCAGTGCCTGGCTGTGAGGATAGGCACTGCCCAACGCCAACGATGCCAGCTAGCAGCCACCAGTGAGAACAAGACAAACAACACCAGCAACAATACCAGAGCCAACCGCCAGAAAGGTGCTTTGCGCCGCTGGTAGGCGATAATCATCAATCCGGCCAGCGCCAGAAGCGTAAACGGGTAATATACCGCCAGTATCAGTAAAACCTGCATCATAGCGTCAGATAATGCTGCCATGCGCCCCCCCCGATACCAATTTATGCTGAACATATCCCGGAAATATAACGGAACATGCAAGATGGAAATAGAAGGGTTAAGATTGTTCGCAATCCCCGTACCTAACTGATTCCATGACAGGAATGCTATGCTAGCACCCCAGCTCCCGCCCCAAAAACAGCCATTATCCGGGAAAAACAAAAACTCGCCGTTACTCTACCAGGCTGGTGTGTTCGTTATTATCGTCGTGCTCACCTTAATCATGTTCAATGCCTGGCAAATCTGGAACGCTCATCAACGCAATCTGCAGATTGCCGAAAATGACTCGCAGAATCTGGCCAGATCGCTGGCGCAACATGCCGAAGATACTTTTGCGCAGATAGACAATAACCTGATCGATCTCAGCGAACGCATTGAAACCGATGGCTTAGGCCAACCCCAGCGTTTACGCCTGCAAAAAATCATGCAGACTCAGGCCAGTAACTTTCCGCAACTGCATGGCAGTTTTATCTATGATGCTCAGGGCAACTGGATCCTGACGTCCAACGGTAAACCCCTCAGCCATGCCAATAATGCTGACCGGGCCTACTTTAAATACCACCTCACCCACAACAATAATATGATTTATATCGGCGAGGTGATCCGCAGCCGCTCGACCGGCGATTTGGTTATCCCGGTATCGCGCCGCCTGAACCTTGCGGACGGCAGCTTTGCCGGCGTGGTCATTTCGACGCTGTATGTCGATTATTTCCGCCAGTTTTACAACACCTTTGCCCTTAACAACGATGCCTCACTCAGCCTGATACTGGCTGACGGCTCCGTTTTGTACCGCCGCCCTTACAATGAGAATGCCATCGGGAAAAACATCTCCCACAGCATTTTCTTCCGCGAAGTTCTGCCGCATTCGTCCTTTGGCAACGTCACCATGCTCTCACAATTCGACAATGTTGAACGGATATATGGTTATTCGCGGGTGGAACGCTATCCACTGGTGATCACCGCCGGGCTGTCGAAAAAAGACGTTCTGGCCGACTGGCGCAACGATGCGTCACTTTTTGCACTAGGTGGAGGAGTCCTGCTGTCCATACTGTTGGCCCTGGGGTTGGTGCTGATACGTCAGATTAACCAGAGCGTACAGACCGAAGTCGAGCTGGTGCGCACCCGTGATCAACTGACGCTGATGAACCACACGCTGGAAGAACTGGCCTTGTTAGATGGCTTGACTGGCCTTGCCAACCGCCGCCAGTTTGATATCGCACTAAAAAACGAAATGACGCGGGCGGCGCGTAACGATCGCAGCGTAGCCCTGTTGATGCTGGATATTGATTATTTTAAACAGTTTAACGATATCTACGGCCACGTGGCTGGGGATCAGTGTTTGCAACAGTTGGGGCGCATGCTGAAAAGCATGGTCAACCGCCCTGGCGATCTGATGGCGCGTTACGGTGGAGAGGAGCTGGCGATTATTCTGCCGGATACCGATCTTCAAGGCGCAATCGCCTTTGCCGAACGGGTTCTGGAGGGCATCCGGCAGTTAAAGATCGCCCACACAGGCAGCCCCCTGGGGATGATCACCGCCAGCATCGGTGCCAGTGCTAAAGTCCCGCATCCGTATAACGATACGCCGCTGAGCTTGGTCAACCTGGCGGATAACGCCCTGTATACGGCGAAGAAAAGCGGTAAGAACCGGGTTTGCAGCCTCTAGGCTCAGGCTTGCTGCGCAACGATGGTTTCCCCCTGCTGTTGAGTGAGCTGGTAATGCGTTACGGCACAATGCTCGGCAATCAAATCCGCCAGTAACGGAGAATGGCTGGTCACCCACAGCTGACTGTAACGGCTGGCTTCAGCAATCAGTTGTGCCAACGCGGGCAACAGATCTGGGTGTAAACTGTTCTCCGGCTCGTTCAATGCCATAAAGGCCGGAGGTCTTGGGCTGAGCATAGCCACCGCCAGACACAGAAAGCGCAGCGTACCGTCGGAGAGTTCTGCCGCTTCAAGCGGCCGCAGGATCCCCTCTCGATGCATCAACAGTTCAAAACGCCCCTGCGGTGCCTGCACCTCAAACTCAGAATCAGGGAAAGCCCGCCGCAGAATGCCGCACAATAAATTACCATTGCCAATCTCGATGATGGTTCTGAATGCCGCCGCCAGATTACTACCATCGTGCGCCAGCACCGGGGCACGAATACCAACCTGTGGGACACGCAGCGGTGAACCCGGCCAAACCGCAAACTCATGGTAAAAACGCCATTGCCGCAGAATTTCCCTGGCCTGCGATAACTCGGGGTAGAGATGCGGATCGGACAACTGACCAAATACCGATTCTTCCGCATATAACACTCCGGCGTAAGCCGCCCTTTCCCCCTGAATATTGGTGAGAAATGCGGTTTGATTAACGCGTTCCAACAGACGCATCGAATTACGGCGCCGATGCCCACTCAGCCACAGCGACTCCTGCTTGACCAGTGGATCCAGCGTAAACAGGCTTGGCTCAGAACTATTATCGGGAGGGGGAAAGCCAAGCTGAATTTCATAATCAAAATCCTCCAGGGTGGCCGACAGGATCATCCGTTTGGGATCGCCGCGTTTATCGCCCAAGCGTGCTCCACCTGCCCACATCGCATTTTGAATGCCACCCTCTTCTGCCAAGGCGAGCGAAAGCCGCCCACTGGCTGCTTCATGGATTAATCGCACGGCTTTATACAGGTTGGATTTACCACATCCGTTTGGGCCACTGATCACATTTACACGGCCAAGAGTAAGCTGCACATTACGGATGGAACGAAAACCATTGAGGGTAAGCTGTTGAATAGTCATGTGTAGATCATTTCAGCAAATTATGGGGCATCTTAACATGATGCCCCCGACGATCCAGCCTTAGTGTTCCGTGTTGAAATCCCCTTCCTGGCGCGCCACCAGCGTCAGAATGCTATACAGCGCGACGGCCTGCTGATGCTGGTTGAGCACCTGTACATCCCAGACCACCACGCCATGCGGACGATCCTCGGCGGTTTTTTGCGGCTTGCGGATTTTCTTTTTACAGGTCAACCGCACCTGAATGGTGTCGCCAATCTTCACCGGTTCGATAAAACGCAGGTTTTCCATGCCGTAGTTGGCAATCACCGGCCCGACGCCCGGATCGACAAACAGCCCGGCGGCGGCAGACACCACAAAGTAACCGTGGGCCACTCGCTCACCAAACAGTGATTCCGCCGCACCGATCTTGTCCATATGCGCGTAGAAATGATCGCCGCTCAGGCAGGCAAAGTTGACAAGATCGGCTTCGGTAATGGTACGGCGGGCAGTCAGCAAGCTTTCGCCAATCTGCAACTGCTCAAAGTATTTGCGGAACGGGTGTACCTGCTCCTCCACCACGTCGGCACCCCGAACCCATTCACGGCTGATGGCCGCCAGCATCGACGGGCTGCCCTGGATTGCCGTGCGCTGCATATAGTGTTTTACCGCCCGCAGCCCACCAAGCTCTTCCCCACCGCCTGCTCGCCCAGGCCCGCCGTGCACCAGCAAAGGCAATGGTGAGCCGTGGCCGGTCGATTCAGTAGCCGCGTGGCGATCCAGCACCAACATACGGCCGTGTGCGCAGGCGGTTGCTCGAATAAACTGTGACGCCAGCTCCGCATCAGCCGTCACCAACGATCCGGCCAGGCTACCTTGCCCCAGCAACGCCAACTCAATGGCCTGTTCGGTAGTTTGATAAGGCATCAGCGTCGCCACCGGGCCAAACGCCTCGGTGCCATGTACGGCCTGATGGCGGAACGGATCGGCGCAGTACAGCAGGGTGATCGGATAAAACGCGCCTGATTGCGCGCCATCGCCCACCACCTCCAATTTATCCAGCGTAGCGCCACAGAGTGGCTCACAGCCATTGCGCATCAGGAATTCCACCTTTTGCTGCACGTCGTCGCGCTGTTCCTGATTGACCAACGCCCCCATCCGCACTTGCTCCAACACTGGGTCGCCAATTTTTACGCCCGCCAGCCGCTGCAACAGCGCTTGCTGTACCTCGGCAATGCGGGCCGCCGGAACGATAATGCGCCGGATAGCAGTACACTTTTGCCCCGCCTTGCTGGTCATTTCGCGGCTGACCTCTTTGATAAACAGCGCAAACTCCGGCATCTCTGGCGTCACGTCCTCCCCTAACACGCAGCAGTTTAACGAGTCGGCTTCCATGGTAAAGGCGATGGATTTTTCCAGCAGGCGCGGGTGGGAACGTAGCTTCTGCCCGGTTTGCGCCGAGCCGGTAAAGGTCACCGCATCCTGATAATCGAGGTGATCAAACATATCGCCCACGCCGCCGCAGATCAGTTGCAAAGCTCCTTCCGGCACCAGCCCGCTGTCGATAATCAGCTTCACCATCGCCTGTGTTAGCTGTGCCGAAGCGGTGGCGGGTTTGATGATGGCCGGCATCCCCGCCAGCCAGGTAGGTGCCAGCTTCTCCAACATTCCCCAGCAAGGGAAGTTGAAGGCGTTGATATGCAGCGCAACGCCAGGGCGAGAGGTCAGCACATGGCGTGCGGCAAACTGCAATTGCTTGGAAAGTGGGATCAGTTCATCTTCCGGCCACAGCGTATCGTCCGGCAATTCGCGCCCTGCCAATCCCGCATAGGAGAACAGCGTGGCGATACCACCTTCGATATCAACCCAGCTGTCATTGCGCGTGGCGCCGGTTTGATAGGAGATCTGATACAGCGCTTCTTTATTAGCCAGCAGGTGTTTAGCCACCGCTTTCATCATCTGGGCGCGCTGCTGAAACGTCATCTTTGCCAGCGCCGTGCCGCCCAGCTTGCGGGCATAGCTCAGGCTGGCGGCCAACGGCAGCCCGTCGGAGCAGACCTGATACAAAGGCTCGCCGGTCACGGCATGCTGGATCTGGCGGGATTGCCCCTGGCCGTACACCCAAGCGCCAGAAAGGTAACTGGTTAACTGCTGCATTTGCTCCTCCGGAATTCATAAATAGACACCATCAAGATTAATGATGTATCACATATTTTCCACTCTGCGCCAGGTTAAAATTTAACAAAAGCAAAACAAAATCATCAAACCGGTGCGTTAACGCCAACTTGATCGATAACCCAGAAAAACAAATAATCATTAAAATCAACAAAATAACAAAATACATTGTGATAGCCATCTCAAAATCACAGTATTTGCATTTGATCTTGCTGTTATCAACTTGTAACTTTACGGTTAGTTAAAGTGATTCACATTTTTGGTTTTAATGTGAAAAACATGAATCACCAAGAGGCAAGTATGACAACTGACGCACAATTTCAGCAGCACTTTGACGACAAGATCGCCGCCGATATCTCCATCGAAGCCAAAGACTGGATGCCGGATGCCTATCGCCGCAACCTGATCCGGCAAATCGGCCAACATGCGCATTCCGAAGTGGTCGGCATGTTGCCTGAAGCCAATTGGCTGACCCGCGCCCCTTCCCTACGGCGCAAAGCGGTGTTACTGGCGAAAGTCCAGGATGAGGCCGGGCACGGTCTTTATCTGTACAGCGCGGCGGAAACCCTCGGCTGCACCCGCCAGGATATCTACCAAAAGATGCTCGCCGGTCAGATGAAGTACTCCTCGATCTTCAACTATCCAACGCTGAACTGGGCTGACATTGGCGTGATCGGCTGGCTGGTCGACGGTGCCGCCATCGTCAATCAGGTAGCTCTGTGCCGTGCCTCTTACGGCCCCTATGCCAGGGCGATGGTGAAAATCTGTAAAGAAGAGAGCTTCCACCAGCGTCAAGGCTATGAAGCCGTGATGGTGATGGCCCAGGGCAGCGAAGCGCAAAAGGCTATGTTACAGGACGCCATCAACCGCTTCTGGTGGCCAGCGCTGATGATGTTTGGCCCCAACGATAGCGATTCCCCCCACAGCGCACAGAGCATGGCCTGGAAAATCAAACGCCACAGCAATGACGAGCTGCGGCAGAAGTTTATCGACAACACCGTACCGCAACTGGAAGCCCTGGGCATGACCGCCCCCGATGCCGATTTGGCATGGGATGAAGCCAGCGGACATTACCGCTTTGGCGAGATCGACTGGGCAGAGCTGCACGACGTGATCCAGGGGCGTGGGCAGTGCAACCACGAACGCCTGCAAGCCAAGCGTAAAGCCTGGGACGAAGGCAGTTGGGTACGGGATGGTGCCATGGCACATGCCAGCAAACGCGCGGCAAATGCAGCTTAATCGAGGAGAGAAAAATGACTCACGCCGAATGGCCGTTGTATGAAGTGTTTATCCGCAGCAAGCAGGGTTTGGCCCATCGCCACGTGGGCAGCCTGCATGCTGCAGACGATCAGATGGCGCTGGAAAACGCCCGCGATGCCTACACCCGACGCAGTGAGGGCTGTTCGATCTGGGTGGTGCAATCCTGCCATCTGATCGCCTCTCAAGCGGAGGATCGGGCGGCATTCTTCGATCCTTCCGACGACAAAATCTACCGTCATCCCACGTTCTACACCATCCCCGACGGCATCAAGAACATGTAGAGGCAGGCCATGACGATGAGTAACGCAGCAACAATCAGCTATGCCCTGCGCTTGGGCGATACACCGCTCATTCTGGCACAGCGCCTGTGCGCTTGGTGTGGTCATGCTCCTGAGCTGGAGATCGACCTGGCACTGGCCAATATTGGCCTCGATCTGCTGGGCCAGGCGCGCAATTTTCTGGCCTATGCCGCCGAGCTTTCCGGCCCGCAGCACAGCGAAGACAGCCTGGCCTTCGGCCGCGACGAACGTGAATTCCACAACCTGCTGTTGGCAGAACAACCCAACGGCGGCTTTAACGACACGCTGGTACGCCAGTTCTTGCTCGATACCTACCACGTGCTGCTGCACCGGGAATTGAGCCGCTGCAAAGACGGCCAACTGGCCGCCATCGCCGCCAAATCGCTGAAGGAAGCGGATTATCACCTGCGCTTCAGCCACGGCTGGATGATCCGCCTGGGTGACGGCAGTGAAATCAGCCACCAGAAGATCCAGCAGTCATTAAACGATCTGTGGCGCTTCACCGCCGAGCTGTTCCACGCCGACGAGATTGAGCTGCAATTGGCCGAACGGGGTATTGCCGTCGATCCACGCCAATTGCAGGCACCGTGGCAGGCGATGGTGAACGATACGCTGCAACAGGCCACGCTCGCGCTGCCCACCGAGCAGGCATTTCGCCACGGCGGCAAGCAAGGGCGGCACACTGAACACCTCGGCCCAATGTTGGCAGAGATGCAGTTTCTGCCACGCGCTTACCCGAACTGTAGCTGGTAGAAGCAATGATGAATATCACCCGACTGCAACCGGCCGAGATCCCGCAGATCTGGCACTGCTTACAGCAGATCAGCGATCCCGAACTGCCGGTACTGTCCATTACCG
This sequence comes from Serratia sp. JSRIV004, assembly GCF_019968705.1. Classification (NCBI taxonomy): domain Bacteria; kingdom Pseudomonadati; phylum Pseudomonadota; class Gammaproteobacteria; order Enterobacterales; family Yersiniaceae; genus Serratia; species Serratia sp. JSRIV004. Next base: position 3,775,454 of record NZ_CP074140.1, read on the forward strand.
ATCTGGGCATGGTACGTGACGTAGAGCGCGATGGTGCAGGCTGGCACATCACCTTTACCCCAACCTATTCCGGCTGCCCGGCGACCGAGTTCCTGCTCAACGCCATTGAACAGACGCTGAACGAGGCGGGTTTCAGCCCGGTGAAGATCACCATCAGCCTCAGCCCGGCCTGGACCACCGACTGGATGAATGCGGATGCTCGCCAGCGCCTGCGTGAATACGGCGTGGCACCACCGCAGGGGCAAACCTGTGAGAAGCCTTTAGCCAACGGCCCGGTGCAGTGCCCCCGTTGCGGCAGCGAGCACACGGAAAAGATCAGCGAGTTCGGTTCCACCGCCTGCAAAGCGCTTTACCGCTGCTGCGAATGTCGGGAACCGTTCGACTATTTCAAATGTATTTAGGAGTACTGAAAACCATGACGGTCTTTCATCGCCTGAATGTCGCAGCCATCGAGCGCGAAACCCCGGACGCCGTAGCCATCACGCTGCGCGTCCCGGACGAACTGAAATCCCATTACGGCTATACCCCCGGCCAGCACCTCACGCTCAAAGCGCGGGTCAATGGCGAAGAGCTGCGCCGCTGCTACTCCATCTGTAGCGCACCGCAGGATGGCGTATTGCAAATCGGCATCAAGGCGATCCATCAGGGGCGCTTCTCTTCGTTTATCAACCAAAGTTTGCAGGTGGGCGATGAGTTGGAAGTGATGCTGCCGCAGGGCCGTTTTGGTTACCAGCCGCAGGCACAAACCCAGGGCAACTATCTGGCGATCGCCGCCGGTTCTGGCATCACACCGATGCTGTCGATCATCAAGGCGACGTTGCAATTGGAACCCAACAGCCAGTTCACGCTGATCTACGGCAACCGCACCAGCCGCTCGGTGATGTTTAAAGAAGCCCTCTCGGATCTGAAAAACCGTTATCCACAGCGCTTCCAGCCGCTGTATCTCTTTAGCCAGGAAAATCTCGACAGCCCACTGCTCAGTGGCCGCATCGACCGTGACCATCTGACCGCGCTGGGTAACACGTTGGTGGACTTCAACGAGTTCGACCACGCCTTTATCTGCGGCCCGGAAGCGATGATGGACGACGCGCACACCGTGCTGGAGCTGGCCGGTATGCCTGTCGAGCGTATTCACAGCGAGCGTTTCAACACCAGCGGCATCGTCGCCCGGCCTGCCAATGCAGGTAGCCGCAACGCTACTCAAGTCGAGATCCGTCTTGACGGCCGCAGCCTCAAAATCGACGTCGGCAGCGAGGATGACAGCATTCTGGATGCCGCATTGCGCCAAGGAGCCGATTTGCCCTATGCCTGTAAAGGCGGCGTCTGCGCCACCTGCAAATGCAAGCTGAAGGCCGGTGAGGTGGATATGGCGATCAACTACAGCCTGGAGCCGGATCAGTTGGCGGCAGGTTATGTCTTGAGCTGCCAGTCCTGGCCACGCGGTGAAGGCGTGGTGCTGGACTTTGACGTTTAGGAGCCGACGATGGAAACCCCTTGGATCCTGCGCGAACAGCAGCAACGCGTGGTCACACTGACGCTGCACCGCCCCGATGCCCGCAACGCCTTGAGCACCGCCTGCCTGGAGCAGTTGGTTTATCAACTGGAACAGGCCGATAGCGATACCGACGTCGGTGCCGTAGTGATCGCCGGTGCCGCCCGGTTCTTCGCCGCCGGTGCCGATCTGCGCGAATTGCAGCAACAGGATGTCGCCGCCACCCAGCTCGATCACCGCCCTTTGCTATGGCAGCGCTTGGCCCAGTTCAGCAAACCCTTGCTGGCGGCGGTCAACGGTTACGCGCTCGGTGCTGGCTGTGAGCTGGCTCTGTCCTGCGACATTACGATTTGCGGCGAAAGCGCTCGCTTCGGCCTGCCGGAAATCACTTTAGGCCTGATACCCGGAGCCGGTGGTACTCAACGCCTGATCCGCAGCGTGGGCAAGTCCCGCGCCTATCAAATGGTGCTGACCGGTGAAGCCATAGACGCCCGCTGCGCACTGCAAGCCGGGCTGGTGAGCGAGGTTTGCGTCGACGCATTAACGCTGGAGCGTACTCAACAACTGGCCCAACGCATCAGCCAACAGGCGCCGCTGGCGCTGCGCGCGGCCAAACAGGCGCTAAAACAGGCGCAGGAAACTGGCCTCAGCCAAGGCTTGCAGATGGAACGCCAGCAGTTTGTCACCCTGGCCGCCACCGAAGATCGCCGGGAAGGCATTGCCGCCTTCTTCGAAAAACGTACACCGAACTATCAAGGGCGCTGATTTATGGAAAACGCATTCATTCTTAGCCACATCGAAGCCGGGGTGTTGACCATTACCCTGAACCGCCCCGACCGGCTCAACAGCTTTAACGATGAAATGCACCACCAGCTCAGCGAGGCGCTGACCGTAGCCGAACGCGATGACAGCGTGCGTTGCGTGCTGATCACCGGTGCCGGGCGTGGCTTCTGCGCCGGGCAGGATCTGAACGATCGTAACGTCAGTGTGGATCAGGCTCCTCCGGATCTTGGGCTGTCCGTAGAACGTTTTTACAACCCGCTGATCCGCCGCCTGAGCGCGCTACCCAAGCCGATCGTCTGCGCGGTTAACGGCGTTGCTGCCGGAGCGGGTGCCGCGCTGGCAATGGCCTGCGACATCGTGGTGGCCGCCGACAACGCCAGCTTCATCCAATCCTTCTGCAAACTGGGCCTGGTGCCAGACTCCGGCGGCAGTTGGTATCTACCCCGCCTGGCCGGGCATGCGCGAGCCATGGGTATGGCGCTGCTGGGGGACAAAATCAGCGCTCAGCAGGCGCTGGAGTGGGGAATGATCTGGCAGGTCGTGGCTGCCGCCGAGCTGGCCGACCACACCCAGAGCATGGCCAAACAGCTTGCTACCCAACCTACCTACGGCCTGGGGCTGATTAAAAAAGCCATGTACAGCTCGGCCAGCAATACGCTCGACCAGCAGCTCGATTTAGAGCGCGATTTACAGCGCCTGGGTGGCCGTAGTGAAGACTATCGCGAAGGCGTCAGCGCCTTCTTCGCCAAACGTTCACCGAACTTCAGCGGGAAATAGCCATGAGAGAGAAAATGGCGATAAATACCCTAGCCACCTCCGCAACGGTGGCCGTGATTGGTGCTGGAACCATGGGGATCGGGATTGCCCAGGTAGCCGCTGCGGCAGGGCATCAGGTCAAGCTGTTCGATATCGCCCTGCCCGCCGCCTCCCGCGCGCTGGAACAGCTCGAGCAACGCCTACGCAAACGGGTCGAGGCAGGTAAAGCCGATGCCCACAGCACCGCAACCCTGCTGGGACATATTCAGTTGACTGGCTCGTTGAGCGATCTGGCCGACTGCAGCCTGGTGATCGAAGCGGTGGCGGAAAAGCTGGCGATCAAACAGAGCCTTTTTCGCGATCTGGAGGCGATATGCTCCACCAATACGCTGTTTGCCAGCAATACCTCTTCACTCTCTATTACCGCCATCGCTAGCGCGCTTCAGCACCCGCAGCGCATGGCGGGCCTGCACTTCTTCAACCCGGCTCCGCTAATGAAACTGGTGGAGATCGTCGGAGGGCTGGAAACCAGCCCGGAAACGCTGAGCTGCCTGCAAGTCTTGGCTCAGCATTGGGGTAAGCACAGCGTCGTGTGCCGTTCTACGCCAGGCTTTATCGTCAACCGCGTAGCCCGACCTTTCTACGGCGAAACCCTGCGCGCGCTGGAAGAACAGATTGCCGATCCGGCCACCCTTGACGCCGTACTGCGTGATGCCGGTGGTTTCGCCATGGGACCATTGCAACTAACCGACCTGATCGGTCAAGACGTCAACTATGCCGTCACCGAGTCGGTCTATCACGCTTTCTATCAGGACAGCCGTTTTACTCCTTCGCTGGTGCAACAGGAACTGGTGGCTGCCGGGCATTTGGGCCGCAAGATTGGCCGGGGTTTCTACCGCTATGGCAGTGAGCAGGCCGTACCGTCAGCAACTTTTGCTTCGGCGGTAACGGCTGACTTGCCTCATTCCGTCACGTTGCACGGCGACTGGTCGGCCATCGGTGAGTTTGCACAGTTGCTGACGGGAAATGCGGCGGCGATCAAACATTCTGGCCAGACCAGTCCGTTTGCCCGGGTCGATGAAGTTACATTTATGTTAACAAATGGTAAAACGGCAAGCCAAGTCGCCGAAGAAATCGGATCGCCCGTGGTTCTGTTCGACCTGTCCGTCAACTATCAGCACGCCCCCGTTATCGCCATCAGCAGCGCCGAGCAGAACGCGGTGCCGCACACGGCCAAGGTCATCCGCCTGCTGCAATCGCTGGGTAAACAGGTGATCCACCTGCCTGATTATCCGGGCCTGCTGGTGATGCGCACCGTCGCCATGCTGGCTAATGAAGCCCTGGACGTGGTGAATAAAGGCGTGGCCAATGCCGCCGATACCGACGATGCCATGCGGTTTGGCGTCAACTACCCGCAAGGTCCGTTGGCTTGGGGCAGCAAGCTCGGTTGGCAACAAATTCTCACCACGCTGGAAAACCTGCAACGTTATTACGCGGAACCCCGCTATCGCCCAATGCCGCTGCTGCGCCGTTATGCCTCCCATTATTCAGGAGCCAAATGCTGATGAATGCCAACACTCCCCGCGCGCTGGCCCAGCGTTGCGCCGAACAGATGTTTAGCCAAGATACCTGCGCACAGGCAATGGATATGCGCATCGATGCCGTGGATGCCGGCATGGCCAAAGTCAGCATGACCGTCGGCCCACAGATGCTCAATGGCCACCAGACCTGTCACGGTGGCCAACTGTTCAGCCTGGCAGATACCGCCTTTGCTTATGCCTGCAACAGTCAGGGGCTGGCGGCGGTCGCTTCTGGCTGCACCATCGATTTTATCCGCCCTGCACTGGCAGGCGACCGCCTAACCGCATGCGCGGAAGTGCGTCATCAGGGTAAAACCACCGGATTATACGACGTTGAGATCGTTAACCAACTGGGGAAAACCGTCGCCTGGTTCCGTGGCCGTGCCCATCGGTTGGGCCACAGCATTTTGGGAGAGCAGCCATGAACCAGGCCTTTATTTGCGACGGCGTCCGCACGCCGATTGGCCGTTACGGCGGCGCACTGGCAAACGTGCGGGCTGACGATTTAGCTGCCCTACCGCTGCGTGCTCTGCTAGAGCGCCACCCTAATGTGGATTGGTCGCGGGTGGATGACGTGATCCTCGGCTGCGCCAATCAGGCCGGGGAAGACAACCGCAATCTGGCCCGTATGGCGGCGCTGCTGGCCGGGCTGCCGCAAAACGTTTCCGGTACCACCATCAACCGGCTATGCGGCTCAGGGTTGGATGCGTTGGCAATGGCGGCCCGCAGCATCAAGGCCGGAGAGGCCAACCTGGTCCTGGCCGGAGGAGCCGAATCCATGACCCGTGCCCCGCTGGTAATGGGTAAGGCAGACAGCGCGTTCAGCCGCCAGGCACAGCTGTTTGACACCACTATCGGCTGGCGGTTTGTTAACCCACTGATGCATGAAGCTTTCGGTACCGACTCCATGCCGGAAACCGCCGAAAACGTCGCGGCACAGTTTGGCATCAGCCGTGCCGATCAGGATGCCTTTGCCCTGCGCAGCCAGCAGCGCACCGCTCTGGCACAACAGCGGGGGATCCTGGCACAGGAAATTATCCCGATGAGCCTCAGCGGCAAAAAAGGGGCCATTACTCAGTTCAGCGAAGACGAACATCCGCGTGCAGAAACCACGTTGGAGCAGTTACAGAAACTGAAAACGCCGTTCCGTCAGCCGGGCTGTATCACGGCTGGCAATGCCTCTGGCGTCAACGACGGTGCGGCGGCGCTGATTGTCGCTTCCGAAGCCATGGCCTTGCAGCAAGGTCTGACGCCACGGGCACGCATTGTCGCCACCGCCACCTGCGGCGTGGAGCCACGATTGATGGGGATCGGCCCGCTGCCCGCGACCCGCAAAGTCCTGGAAATTGCCGGATTAAGCCTGGCTCAGATGGACGTCATTGAACTTAACGAAGCATTCGCCGCACAGGCGTTGGCGGTATTGCGCCAGCTTGGTCTGCCGGATGATGCCGAACGGGTCAATCCCAACGGGGGGGCCATCGCGCTTGGCCATCCATTGGGCATGAGCGGTGCTCGCCTGGCGCTGGCCGCCCTGTTTGAGCTGGAACGTCGCGCTGGCCGCTACGCACTGTGCACCATGTGCATTGGCGTCGGTCAGGGCATTGCCATGATTATTGAGCGTGTCTAACACCTGCGAGGCTAAAAAGATGACTACAAATCCACGGCCCATCGACGCGATTGAATTTGCTTCACGCGACGAAATCGAAGCATTACAACTGGAACGCCTGCAATGGACCCTGCACCATGCCTACAACAACGTACCTATGTATCAGCGCAAGTTCAATCAGGCCGGCGTTCACCCGAGCGATCTGAAGCAACTGAGCGATCTGGCGTTGTTCCCCTACACCACCAAGCAGGATCTGCGTGACAACTATCCTTTCGACACCTTTGCCGTGCCGATGGAACAGGTGGTACGCATTCATGCTTCATCTGGTACCACAGGCCGCCCGACGGTAGTCGGTTATACCCAGCGGGATATCGATAACTGGGCCGATATTGTCGCCCGCTGCCTGCGCTCTGCCGGAGCCACGGCCAAAGACAAAATCCACGTTGCCTACGGTTACGGCCTGTTTACCGGCGGGCTGGGTGCGCACTATGGCGCAGAACGCCTGGGTGCGACGGTGATCCCGATGTCCGGCGGCCAGACGGAGAAGCAGGTGCAGCTGATCCTGGATTTCAAACCCGACGTGATCATGGTGACTCCGTCCTACTGCCTGACGCTGATCGACGAGTTGGAACGCAAAATGGGCGGCGATGCACGCAACTGCTCCCTGCGTTTGGGCGTGTTTGGTGCAGAACCCTGGACAGAATCTCTACGCCATGAGATCGAGTCACGCATGGGGATCAAGGCGCTGGATATCTACGGCCTTTCCGAAGTGATGGGGCCAGGCGTGGCGATGGAGTGTGCCGAAAGCGGCGGCGGCCCGACCATCTGGGAAGACCACTTCCTGCCAGAGATCATCAACCCGGAGACGGGTGCGATACAGACTGACGGCGAGCATGGCGAACTGGTTTTCACCACGCTGACCAAAGAGGCGCTACCGGTGATCCGCTATCGTACGCGCGACCTCACCCACCTAATGCCAGGGGATGCCCGCAACATGCGCCGGATGGGCAAAATCACCGGCCGTTCCGACGATATGCTGATCATTCGCGGCGTGAACGTGTTCCCTTCACAGGTCGAAGAACAGATTATGCAGTTCGAGCATCTGTCGCCGCATTATCAACTGCAGGTGAGCCGTGCCGGGCATCTGGATACCTTGGCGGTACGGGTGGAACTGAAAGAGTCGGCGCTTACGCTCAGCCACCAGCAGCGTTGCGATATCTGCCACCAACTGCGTCACCATATCAAATCGATAGTCGGGGTCAGCACCGACGTCAGCATTGCCAACTGTGGCGATATTCCTCGCTCGGAAGGCAAGGCCCAGCGGGTGATCGATCTGCGACCAAGGTGATTTTTCCCCTCACCCTAACCCTCTCCCAAAGGAGAGGGGACCGATCGAGTGCGCTTGAAATTAGAGTGACTCACCTTAGATAGGGGACCGATCGAGTGTGTTTGAAATTAGAGTGATTCACCTTGGATGAGATGAAGAGAAGCCCTAGTTTGCTGAGATTATCGTTTTACTTCCAAACGAGCAGGAGCTATCAGCTCCCTCTCCCTGTGTGGGAGGGACCGAACGAGTTTGCTGAGATTATCACTTTACTTCCAAACGAGCAGGGGCTATCAGCTCCCTCTCCCTGTGTGGGAGGGACCGAACGAGTTTGCTGAGATTATCACTTTACTTCCAAACGAGCAGGGGCTATCAGCTCCCTCTCCCTGTGTGGGAGGGACCGAACGAGTTTGCTGAGATTATCACTTTACTTCCAAACGAGCAGGGGCTATCAGCTCCCTCTCCCTGTGGGAGAGGGTTGGGGTGAGGGGCAAGCCTTTGTCGTTTATGCTAATGTCGTGTCTCAGCAAAGGCTTACCCAGGGAAAAATATGGAACATAAACTGGACGACTTTATCCGCCATGCGTTAAGTGCCCAACCGATCAGCGGCACCTCGCTGATCATCTCACTCTACGGTGATGCGCTGAGCCATCGCGGTGGTGAGGTGTGGCTGGGCAGCTTGAGCGCACTGCTGGAAGCCCTGGGCTTCGGCGATCGTTTCGTGCGTACCTCGGTATTTCGTTTGCAAAAAGAGGGTTGGCTGGACGTAGAGAAGATCGGGCGGCGCAGCTATTACCGCGTTACCGAACAGGGTATGCGCCAGTTTCGCCATGCCGAATCCAAAATCTACCTCAGCGAACAGCCACAGTGGGACGGCAAGTGGGAGCTACTGCTGTTGGAAAGTGCGGGAAAAACCGAGCGTGCACGGCTGAAAAAAGAGCTGGGCTGGCTGGGCTTTGGCCAGATCGCCAATAACCTGATGGCCGCCCCCACTCATGCGCAAACCGACGTCGCCGCCCTGCTCGGCGAGCTCAACGCCAGTGAACAGGTGATCTACTTCCGTGCCGACTATCCCTATAACCGTTCCGAACAGACGCTGCGCCAAATGGTCGCCAACTGCTGGTCGTTGAGCGAGGTAGCCGGTTACTACCATGAGTTTATCGTCTCCTTCCGCCCGTTGATGGCCCTGCTGCGCGAAGCCGATGAGCAGGTACTGACGCCCCTGCGATGCTTTCAGATTAAGCTATTATTAATCCACTTTTTCCGCCGCGTGGTGTTGAAAGATCCTCTGCTGCCAGATGCCCTGTTACCCGCTCAATGGGAGGGCCAAATCGCCCGCAACCTGTGCATCAATATCTATCAGCGAGTGGATCGCGCCGCGACGGAATATGTCAGCGCTTTGGCAGAAACCTCCATCGGCACCTTACCTGCACCCAGTGCCGGTTACTATCGCCGCTTTGGCGGACTGCCGCGCGATCCCACTACATTTTGAGGAGTTTGCGCTATGCCCGTGTATCAGATTGACGGCTTGACGCCGGTGGTCGATCCCAGCAGCTATGTTCACCCCACTGCGGTCCTGATTGGCGACGTGATTATCGGCAAAGGCGTCTACATCGGCCCCAATGCCAGCCTGCGCGGCGACTTTGGGCGCATTGTGGTCGAAGACGGTGCCAACGTGCAGGATAACTGCGTGATGCACGGCTTCCCGCTGCAGGACACGGTAGTGGAACAAGATGGGCATATCGGCCACAGCGCCATATTGCACGGCTGCCGCGTGCGCCGTAACGCGATGATTGGCATGAATGCCGTCATCATGGACGGTGCGGTCATTGGTGAGAACTCCATCGTCGGCGCGGGTTCCTTCGTCAAGGCCGCCGCGGAGATTGGCGCCAACCAACTGGTGATTGGCAGCCCGGCAAGGGTGATCCGCGAACTGACCGAACAGGAATTAGCCTGGAAACGCACTGGCACACTCCAGTATCAGGAGTTAGTCTTACGCTGCAAAAACAGCCTGAAAGAAGTGGCCCCTCTCTCTGAACCAGAGCCAGGCCGCCAACGTCTGAACTTCGGCGACCACATCATCCCCAAAAGCCAGCTTTAGTGCTTGGCCGGGCCGCAGCCCGGTCAACATTACTCCAAACTCTGTACCGGTGCTTCAGCTGCAACCGATGCCTGCCCTCGTCGACTGTAAAAATAGATGGCGACTAGCAGCGCGGTGAAGGGAATGCCAAACCACAGCGTCATTCTAAAGAAGTCCGTGAACAACGTGGTTATCATCAAGCCAGCCATCAGGAGCGCCCCCGCCAAGGTAAAGTAAGGATAACCCCACATGCGGAACTTGAGGTGCGTCTGCGTATGCTGGCGGCGGAAGAACAGGTGGGTAACAAAGATCATCAGCCAGGTGAAACAGGCACCGTACACCGAGATCGACATCATCACCGCGAACGATTGCTCTGGGGCGGCAATACTCAGCACGATAGAGACAATAATCCCCACGCAGGAGAGCGCCAACGCATTGACCGGAATCCCCCGTTTGCTAAGCCGCCCCAGCGCCGCCGGAGCCTGCCCGGCACGGGACAGTGAAAACATCATGCGGGTGGTGATATACAGCTGGCTGTTCATGGCAGACAGTGCAGCAATCAGTACCACAAAGTTAAAGATCCCGGCGGCGGCAGGCAGATGGATCACGTTCATCGCCACCAGGAACGGGCTTTCACCAGTGCCAGACTGCCGCCACGGTACGATGGCCAGCATCAGCGCTATCGACATCATATAGAAGATAAACAGCCGCAGAATGGTGCCTTTAAACGCGCTTTTCACGGCAACCACCGGGTTTTTCGCTTCCCCTGCGGCAACCGCGATCATCTCAATACTCAGATAGCTGAATATCGATACGATCACCGCAAACCACATGCCTTTCACCCCGAACGGGAAGAAGCCACCGTTGTCGGTGAAGTTACGGATGCCGAAGGTCGGGTTGGCGGAAAACGCCAGGATGCCGATGCCAATCATGATAAACGCTGAAATGGCCACCACCTTGACGGTAGAGAGGGCGTACTCCACCTGGCCAAAAGACTTGACCCCAACCACGTTGACGACGATCACCGCCGCCGAGAACAACAGCACCCACGGCCAGATCGGCGTACCTGGGAACCAGAACTGCATATACATGCCGATGGCGGTCACCTCGGTGCCCACCGCCAACACCACGCAAGACCAATAGGAATAGCGCACCAGAAAGCCAAACAGCGGGCTGAGATAGAACTCTGCATAATCGCCGAACGATCCTGGGGTTGGGTGCTCGGAGGTCATTTCCGCCAGGCATCCCATCAGCAGCAGCGCAATCACCCCGCCGATGAAATAGCTCAGCAATACGCTTGGCCCAGCCATCTGGATCGCGTAAGCACTCCCCAGAAACAGGCCGGTACCAATGGCCCCACCGATCGCCAGCATCGACATCTGCCCGGCGGTCAGGTGCTTTTTCAGCCCATCCTGCCGCTGGGCGATAGCGTCAAAACGTTTCGCATCTTTCATGGTTGCTCACCTTTTCTATGCGGTACGGGTAACGTCAAGGATGGCGGCGGTCACATAGTCCAGGTTTTGCTGGTTCAGGCCAGGCAGACACATCCTGCCGGGCGCCACCAGATAAATGGAATATTGCTGCCGCAGTTGACCGAGCTGGCGTTCATTCAACCCGGTGTAGCTGAACATGCCCTTTTGATCGCGAATGCGGGTGTAGTCCAGCGTGGTACCGCCCTGCTCCAGGCCAGCAGCCAGGCCAACGCGCATCTGTTTGATGCGTTGGCGCATGGTGGTCAACTCACTGGCCCACTGTTGGTATAGCTGCGGGTCTGCCAGCAGGGTTTCCACAATCTGGCTACCGTGAGTCGGTGGGCAGGAATAACTGCGGCGGATCAGCGTCTTCAATGCACCTTTTACGTTCGCCGTAGCCTCGGCCGTAGCGCAGCGCACCGATAGCCCCCCTAAACGCTGGCCATACAGCGCCACGTTCTTGGAAAAGGAGTTGCTGACCAGAAAATCCACGTCGGTTTTCAACATCGCCCGCAGCGCGAAGCAGTCTTCGTCCAGCCCATCGCCAAAACCTTGATACGCGATGTCAAAGAAAGGCAGTAGCCGACGCTGTTGCACCACATCGATCACCCTTTGCCATTGCGCCGGGCTGAGATCGGTGCCGGTGGGGTTATGGCAGCACGGATGCAGCAATACCACTGCCCCCTCCGGCAAAGTGGAGAGCATGTCGAGCATGGCTTCCAAACGCAGTTGGCCAGACGCATCGTCAAAATACGGGTAGGTATTCACCTTCAGCCCTGCCCCTTCAAATATCGCCCAGTGGTTGGCCCAGGTAGGATCGGAAACCCAGATTTCGCGGCGCGCCAGATAGTGATAAATAAAATCGGCACCCAGTTTCAGTGCGCCAGAGCCACCCACACTTTGTACCGTAGCAATACGGTCCGCCGGTTCACCAAACAGCAGCGTCTGGATCTGGCGGGCAAACAGTGCAGAACCTTCGATTGGCGGGTAAGTATGTGGCCGCTGTTGTTCCAGTAAACGCTGTTCGGCAATATGTACGGCCTGCATCAAGGGAATATTACCCTGATGGTCGTAATACAGGCCTATACCCAAGTTAACCTTTTGCGGATTAGCATCCTGCATATAGGCTTCCATCAGTGACATAATAGGATCGGGCGTTGACGGGGTAATATGTGCGAACATAGATTATCCTTAACTCATTATGTAATGAATCAGCAGGTGAATATTATTTTATGAAGATTTAATTACGCTGTGGCGCTAACGGTGATTTCTATTTTCATTCCTGGCACCACCAATTTATCAACAATCACCGTTGAGCGGTTGGGATACGGATAATTAAAATACTGTTGATAGATTTTATCGAGCAGTTTAACGTCATTAACATCGGTAAGATAAACAATAACCTGTAATACATTATCGCTATGGCTATTGGCGGCCTTCAGCGTGGTGGCTAAATTATCAAACGTCAGCGTAATTTGTTTTTCCGGATCGCCGGTTTCAATAGTGCCATCCTGGCGGACCGGGCCATGGGCGGTGAATAACATCCCGCCGCCTTTGGTCGCCCAGGAAAAAGGTTGCCCGATCTCCGGCAGGCCGGTTTCAATGACTGTGCGCATCAAGATACTCTCCATCGGTAAGCAGGAAACGGTGCAGAGCGCCATCGGCGGCAAAGACCGCATCCAGCACGCTGTAATGATTAGCACCGGGGAGCGCATAACGGCTAACCGGCAGCCCCTGCGCCCGCAATGCGGAATAATAATAAAGCGATTGCCCAATCAGCTCCGGCAGTTCCGCCGCGCCGTAAAACAGCACCATGGGCTTCAAAGATAGCGGTATATTACGCGCCGGGCTTAAGGCCTCTATCTGCTGGGTGGTCAGCTTTAGCTGTTGGTTTACGTAGCTCGCCAGCAGCGGCTGTAACTCAAAAATGCCGCTGATGGGAAACACCGCCTGCACCCGCGGATGGTGTTGCCAATACGCTGCCAAATGTCCACCGGCAGAATGACCCGTGAGATAAACCGGTTTATCGCCACGCGGCTTCAGCCGCCGCTCGATGGCATCCAGCGCGCCCCCAATTTGCTGACAAATATCGGCCAAGTTAGCCGCTGGCGCCAGGGTATATTCCACCAGTACCACATCAAAACCTAATGACAATGGCGTGCTGGCAATAAAAGCAAAATCCTGCTTATCACAAAACTGCCAATAGCCGCCGTGAATAAATATTATCGTGCCTTTATATTCTTCAGTTGAATAAAACCAGTCAAAAACTTCACGCGGCGCATCCCCATAAGCCATATTCAACTCATGGCGTTGCTGTTGGTAAACTCGCTGACTGCGTGATTGAAATGAGAGCAGGATCTCGTTTTCATCAGCCACCGTCGTTGCGTTATCGTAACTGCCCGCTAAAAGTTTCATATATTAAACTTTGTTTATTATTTAAGATGTGAGTTAACTATTAGCAACATGTTAAAATATTGTCAAGACAGCGCATGCGGCAATGCGTGTTCGGCGAGATAAATTTATTTTTTCCGGCAATAAGTTTCACTGGTTAAACATTTAGAGGTTATTTTAAAGTTTCATCCATGAAACTCGAAAATAAATTGAGGATAAAGGATAAGTGGGCGCAGCATGCCTCGCCCCTACGGGCGAGCCGGTTGTATTTGCGCAATTTGGCTGAGGTGCTGATAAGCGTAATCCCAAAAGGTACGCACCTTCAGCGGCATGTATTGCACATTATTCGCCACCAGTTGCACCGGCACTGGCATGGGCTCGTAGGCGGCCAGCAGCCGCACCAGCGTACCATTGGCCAGATCGTCCGCCACCTGATAAGACAGTAGCCTTGCGATCCCCTTGCCTGCCCGCACCGCCAACAGTTGAGTTTCCACCTCGTTCAACAACAAGCGCGGCGTCAAACGTACTCGCTCACCGTTTTCGTCAGGCCCAAAGCGCCATTCACCTGACGTCGGACGTAAAGTGCCGACAATAGTGTCATGATCGCTCAACTGCGCCGGTTCCAGCGGCTCCCCTCGTTGCGCCAGATAGGCTGGGCTAGCCACGGTGATGCGTGTCACCTCTCCAAGCTTACGCGCCACCTTGGAGGAATCCTGCAAATGCCCGATGCGCACCGCCACATCCAGCCCTTCATCGATCAGCTCCAGATTGCGGTCATTTAACTGCATGTCGATGTGGATTTGCGGGTAACGTTCGAGAAAAGCCATCACCATCGGTGCCACATGCTTGCGCCCAAACTGTACCGGCGAAGTAATACGCAGCAGTCCGCTCAGTTGAGCCTCTGCGGTATCCATTACCGCACCTTGATAGTCATGCAACAGAGCACGCGCGCGTTCGGCTAAACGCAAACCGGCCTCCGTAGGTGCCAGACGCCGGGTAGTGCGTTCCACCAGCCGCGCCCCCAACCGCTGCTCCAAAGCAGCGATAGCTCGGGTTACCGCCGGAGCGGAACGGCGCAGCTTGCGGGCCGCACCGGCCAAACTCCCCTGCTGGATCACCGCCACAAAAATCGCCAACTCGTCCAAACGATCCATAGATTATTCCGCCAAGTGAAATTATCAATTGCCATCTTCCCGGATACCCATCATCTGGCGCAAGAGTATTCTGGTCAGCAAGACCATAAAGGAGACTCACCATGCAAACGTTGAAACTATACGGCACTCCGGCCTCTGGCCATTGCCACCGCGTCGAGTTGCTATTGCGGATGCTAGATCTGCCTTATGAGTATTGCGAAGCCCCGGCCTCGGTGCGCCGCAGCGAGGCGTTCCTGAGGCTTAATCCCGTTGGACAAATCCCGGTATTGCTGGCCGATGAGCAGGTATTGAGCGACAGCAACGCCATCATGGTGTACCTGGTCAAACGCTATGCGCCGGATAGCCACTGGTTGCCAGAAGATCCGTTGGCAGCAGCCCAAGTTCAAGCCTGGCTTTCCAAAGCGGCCGGAGAGGTGCGCTATGGCCCCGCATCTTGTCGGATGGTGGTGCAATTTTCTGCGCCAGAGAACTACCCGTCTGCACAAGCCATCGGCGCACGCTTTCTACCCCAGTTAGAGCAACATTTGGCAGAACGCGAGTTTTTGGCAACGTCTTTGCCAACGATTGCCGATCTGGCCTGTTACAGCTACGTGGCGGCCGCCCCAGAAGGTGGACTTTCCCTCAAGTCCTTCCCGGCAATCCAGCGTTGGCTAGATCGTATTGCCGCGCTACCCGGGTTCTTCCCCATGCCTGCGTTACCCCTGCCTGACCAGGCTGTAGGCCAATAACATGTCTCCCTCCATGTTTCATCCCGATGAGCAGTTGGCGCAGGACCTGGCCGGTTTTGATGCGGTGAGCGGGAATATCTATACCGCCATGCCCGATCAACATCGCGAGTTCTTCGCTCACCTGCCCTACCTGTTTGTTGCCACACTGGATGAGCGGCAGTGGCCGGTTGCTACGGTGTTCAGTGGGCCTGCCGGCTTTTTGCGCTCGCCAGATGAAGCACATTTGCGGATCGTTTCACCACGCCGGGCGGACGATCCTGCTCAGGCAGCGCTCTATCCCGGCCAACCCGTCGGCGCATTAGGATTAGATTTCAGTAACCGCAGGCGCAACCGGGTTAACGGCATCATTAGCCGCACGGATAAAAACCGCGTGGAGATTACGGTGCAACAAAGCTTTGGCAACTGCCCACAGTACATTCAACGGCGAGAGCTGTTCACCGATCCGAGCGTTGCCGCACCCATTGAGCAGTTGAGTTCGTTAGACGATCAGGCCCGGCAGTTGATCCAACAGGCGGATACCTGCTTTGTGGCCAGCTATGCCCACGGTGATTCAGCGCAAGGTGGCGTAGATATCTCGCATCGCGGCGGTAAACCGGGGTTCATCCATCTGGCTGGAGAAACCCTGTGGATACCGGACTTTCGCGGTAACCGTTATATGAATACGCTAGGAAACCTGCTGGCACAGCCGAGGGCGGCGCTGTTGTTTATCGATTTTGCACGCGGGGACATTCTACATTTGCAAGGGGAAACCCAGATCTTATGGCAGGCGGAAAACGAAGCCGTCGAAGGAGCCGAGCGCTACTGGCGATTTGATATCACCAGTGCATGGCGTTTTCGCCAGGCACTGGGCTGGCGCGGCAGAAACGTTGAGTTCTCTCCGGCAACGTTACGCACGGGTATTTGGCAAAATCACGCAGAAAGCTAAACGGTCGCGCATGCTCGCCCTATCCCCATTCAGCGACATTGCCACGCTGTCATCAATCTGCACTGCAGGATCTATTTTTGCTAGCTAGCGCCATTTTAAATAAATCCACGCTGGGTTACAGTGAAAGTGGAGAAGCCCTCCAGTGTACAGTTTGACTCAAAGGAGCTTGAGTATGTTTCCAGAATACCGTGAGTTAATATCGCACCTGAAATCAAGCCACCCCCGCTTCCAGTCATTGTTTGATAAGCACAACCAACTCGACCACCAAATCTCCAGGTTAGAAGGGCCTGCAGGCAACGGCTACTCTGACGAGGTGGTTCGCTTGAAAAAAGAGAAGCTACATATCAAGGATGAGTTACACAAAATACTAAAGGCAGAGGAAGCCGCGGCCAAGTAGCGCATGCCGATCCCCGCGCTACTGCGGGGATCACCGCTTGAGCGCCATTAAACCCATTGGTATAAAATTGCTTATTTATCGTTTCCATTCCATTCTTCGGGACGTTGGTCACAGACAAAGTTAAGCGTAAGTGATTGAATAGTAGCGCAGAGCAAGGTTTTAATCCGCATAGCGGGTAGCCTTGAGACGGTTTGCAAGGCCGTCGCGTTCAGCCACTCCGGCAGCTCTGCGTGAAACGCTTGCTATAGTGCCCCCTTTTGCGGCATGTTGACATTATCAGCCCCAGCCGAATGTTCCAGTGACCCTTAGAGCAACGCAATGATTAAATGGCCGTGGAAAGCAAATCAAGCGCAGGCGGAAACGTTTGCCGACTGGCAGGAAGCCCTGTCCATTCCCCTGCTCTCACCTTTGGATGAGCAAGAGCAGCGGCGTTTGGTGGCGGTTGCCAGCCAGATTTTGCAAAATAAACGCATCGTGCCTTTACAAGGGTTGGAAGTGACATCCCTGATGCAGGCGCGTATTGCCCTGCTGTTTGCGTTGCCGGTGATGGAACTGGGGGCAGAATGCCTGGACGGTTTTAACGAAGTCCTGCTCTACCCAACCCCGTTCGTGGTGGAAGATGAATGGCAGGATGATATTGGTCTGGTGCATTCCGGGCCGGTGGTACAAGCGGGCCAAAGCTGGGAACAGGGGCCTATCGTACTCAACTGGCTAGACGTGCAAGACTCCTTCGACCTTTCCGGCTTCAACCTGGTGATCCATGAAGCGGTGCACAAACTGGATATGCGTAATGGCGGCACCGCTACCGGCGTACCCCCAATCCCGCTGCGCGATATCGCCGCCTGGGAATACGATTTACACGCCGCGATGGAAAACCTGCAGGATGAAATCGATATGGTGGGTGAAGAAGCAGCCAGCATGGATGCCTACGCCGCCAGCGATCCGGCAGAGTGCTTTGCCGTGCTGTCCGAGTACTTCTTCAGTGCCCCTGAACTGCTGGCCAACCGCTTTCCTGAGTTGTACGAGCATTTCTGCCGCTTCTACAAACAAAACCCTCTGGCACGTTTGCAGCGTTGGTATGCAGACAGCGAGCCACAACGGGACTGAGTTTGCTCAGATGATGAGCTGTCGCACCCCCAGAATCAATTTTGCGTTGACACGATCTGCACGGCTGGATATGATGCGCCCCGTTCACACAATTCCTCTGTAGTTCAGTCGGTAGAACGGCGGACTGTTAATCCGTATGTCACTGGTTCGAGTCCAGTCAGAGGAGCCATATTTAGAAAAGCCCGCTTAGTTGCCTAAGCGGGCTTTTTGCTTTTTCATTGGCCCCCAGAGCCCCCGCTACCGATCAATCTAGTCAGCCCCCTCACTTGACTTATTTTGTCTAATTTGTATTTTAAGGACATGCACACCTTTTTGATTATCGTCCCCGAAGGGGGCATGTTATTCGAGCCTACGGGCATTGCCGATATCCTGATGCAAGCCAACCGCTTGAGGCCGACGGATGCCGCGCATCCACCTTATCAGGTGTCGATTGCCACGACCCAGGCGCACCGCGTGATCCATGGGGGGTCGGGGCTAAATCTGCTGGCCGATCACCGTCTGACTGACCTTGATCCCACCCTGCAGCGTGACACCATTATGATCACCGGCAAAGGTATGAGCGTTGAGGAAAGCGATATCGTCGTCAATTGGCTGCGTCAGGCTGCGCCGTATGCGCGGCGGATCGTATCGATTTGCGGCGGTGCGTGGCTATTGGCTCAGGCCGATCTGCTTGATGGCCGCCGTGCCACCACGCACTGGCGGCTCCTGGAAGCGATGCAAGCTCAATTCCCCAGTGTCCACGTTGAGAAAGGCCCGATTTATCTTCAGGACGGCAACATCTGGACCTCCGCTGGCGTCAGTTCGGGCTTCGACCTCACGCTGGCTTTAGTGGAAGACGATCACAGCTTCACGTTAGCGCGCGATGTCGCCCAAGACTTGGTGATGTTCCTGCGCCGCCCCGGAGGACAGTCTCAGTTCAGCCGTTTTCTGCTCAGCCAAGCCAGCTCGCCTGGCCCAATTCGTGACCTGCAAACGTGGATACTGCAAAATCTGTCCGGCGATTTATCTGTTGAAAGGTTGGCGGAGCACGTGGCCATGAGCCCAAGGAATTTTACCCGCGTTTTCACCCGTGAAACCGGGATCAGCCCCGCCAAGTATGTGGAAGAAGTCCGCCTCGACGTAGCACGGCAACACCTGGAACAAAGCTCGGATAAGCTTGAACAAATCGCTACCGCCACGGGTTTTGGCAACAGCCTCAACCTGCGTCGCGTGTTTGAAAGAAATTTACAACTCACACCCTCAGATTATCGAGAGCGTTTTCACGCTCGCACTATGTCCTAAATTGATTGTTATTTGTCATTTACGCCAAATGATCCACGCACTATTTTGGAACCAGATAACTCACCGAGGAGCACATCATGGTCAAAGTAGGCATTAATGGGTTTGGTCGCATTGGCAGAAACGTACTGCGCGCCGCGCTGGGTCGCAATGACTTTCAGGTGGTGGCAATCAATGACCTGACCGACAGCAAAACCCTGGCTCATCTTCTGAAATACGACTCGCTGCAGGGCACCTTGGCCGCCAGTGTTGAAGCCTCTGAAGGGCAGTTATTGGTGGATGGTAAAACCATTCACGTCTTCTCCCAACGCGATCCGGGCGCAATTGCGTGGAGCAGCGTGGGGGTTGATTTAGTTATCGAAGCCACCGGATTCTTCACCGACAAAGCCAAAGCCGAAGTACATATCACCAAGGGCGGCGCAAAGCGGGTGATTTTATCTGCGCCCGGTAAAGACGATGACATCACGGTCGTGATGGGCGTCAATCATGAGAAATACGATCCCGCCTTGCATAAAGTGGTCAGCAACGGCAGTTGTACAACTAACGGTTTAGCACCAGCAGCGCTGGTTCTGCACCAAAGCTTCGGTATTGAACATGGTTTGATGAACACCACCCATGCCTATACCAACAGCCAGGCCCTGCACGATCAACCGGAAAAAGATCTGCGCGGAGCCCGTGCCGCTGCGCTTTCTATCGTGCCTTATTCTAGCGGTGCGGCTAAAGCGCTCGGTAAAGTGATCCCGGAATTGGACGGACGCCTGACCGGCTATTCACTGCGCGTACCTGTGCCCGTGGTGTCTATTGTTGATCTGACCGTCACGCTCAAACGTGATGTGACGGTAGAAGAAGTGAACGCGGCATTTCGCAAAGCGGCAACCTCAGGTCCGTTGCAAGATATCTTGGGCTACAGCGATGAGCCTTTGGTATCGAGCGATTATCAGGGTGACCCACGTTCATCAATTATCGACGGACTGTCTACGCTGGTCATCGGCGGCAATCTGGTGAAGATCCTCGCATGGTACGACAACGAATGGGCTTTCTCTCATCGTCTGGTTGATCTGGCTGTTTTGATGGACCAACGCGGTTTGTAATTTCGCTAAGCGGGCGCTCTGTGCAGCGCCCCTCATCGCCTCCCTTCTCTTCATCCCCTCCACAAACCAGCCAATGAATTTTCGCGATTACCAGAAAAGCGCCAGCCATCGGCTAGACTTTAACTTGTCAGTGCAGTACTGCTAGATCGATACCTATAAAGAGAAAAATTGCGTCGTAAACAGAATAATATGGGTCATTACCCATCACAGGAGCACGCTATGCGGATGTTTCTTGCAGTGGTCTGGACAGGGCTGTTATTGCTAACCACGCCAACTCATGCAGCAGAACCGGAACCCAGCACCGGGCGGGTCTCGGGCTGGTGGAACTCTTTAACCAGCGGTGTCGCACAAACCTGGGAGGACCCGCAATACCACGATCTTTATCTGCCGTTTATCAGTTGGCACGCCCGTTTTATGTACGACGAGACGGATCATTACAATGAGATGCCGTGGGGCGGCGGCTTTGGGATATCGCGCTATAACGAAGAAGGTGACTGGAGTGCCCTGTACGCGATGATGTTTAAAGACTCCCACAATGAGTGGCAGCCGATTGTCGGCTATGGCTGGGAAAAGGGCTGGTATCTGGATCAGAATCAAGATTTCCGCCTTGGGTTTGGTGTGACGGCGGGGATCACCGCACGTGAAGATTTCGGCAACTACATTCCATTGCCGATCGTGCTGCCGCTGTTTTCCGCTGGCTACAAGCAGGCAACCGTTCAGTTCACCTATATCCCCGGTACCTACAACAACGGCAACGTGCTGTTTGCCTGGTTACGCTTTAGTTTTTAGTTCGGAGTCATCATATGAGCGGGCGCACATGATGCGCCCCTACTCCACGCAAGTGCAGCAGCAGATAGATTCATTCGGCCAACGCTTTACGCTATGCTGAGGTATCGCAAGAACCGAGGAAAAACAATGAATACCCCTGAAAAAAAGTCGCTGACTGCCCTGCAAGCCCTCGACCAACTCGAAGTACTGTATGACGCATCGGTCAACGCCTTGCGCGCTGCCATCAAACAATTTATCGCGGATGGCACCCTGCCAGAATCGCAGGCCCGTGCCTCGGGGCTGTTTTCCTACCCGGAGCTGCGAGTACGCTGGGATGGTGAACATCCCGACCATCCAAGAACTCGGGCCTATGGCCGTTTTACCCGGCCTGGCAGCTACACCACCACCATCACCCGGCCGCAGCTGTTCCGCCCTTATCTTGCCGAACAGTTGGCAATGCTGACCAGTGAATATGCCGCCGTGATCGAAGTGGTTCCTTCTCAACAGGAGATCCCCTTCCCTTATGTGATCGACGGCTCCGATCTGGCCTTGGACAGAACCATGAGTGCCGGGCTTACCAAGCATTTCCCCACTACCGAGCTGGCGCAGATTGGCGATGAAAATGCAGACGGCCTGTCCCCTTTTGCCAACCATTTTCCACTCTCCCATTTTGACGCGCTGCGGACCGATTTCTCACTGGCCCGTCTGCGGCACTACACCGGCACGCCGGTGGAACATTTTCAGCACTTTGTGTTGTTTACCAACTACACGCGCTATGTCGATGAGTTTATCCGCTGGGCGTGTAGCCAGATCGCCGATCCGGCCAGCCCCTATATCGCGCTTTCTTGCGCCGGTGGCCACTTTGTTACGCCAGAAACGCCAAATCCAGAGCAGACGGTGTCCGATCTAGCCTGGAAGAACCACCAAATGCCCGCCTATCACCTGATCGCCAACGATGGCCAGGGGATCACGCTGGTCAATATTGGTGTCGGCCCTTCCAATGCCAAAACCATCTGCGATCACCTGGCCGTGCTGCGTCCCCATGCCTGGCTGATGATTGGCCACTGCGGCGGCCTGCGGGAAAGCCAGTCAATTGGCGACTACGTGTTGGCCCACGCCTACCTGCGTGACGATCATGTATTAGACTCGGTGCTGCCACCGGATATCCCAATTCCAAGCATCGCGGAAGTTCAGCGTGCGCTGTATGACGCCACCAAAACGGTAAGCGGTATGCCTGGGGAAGCGGTAAAACAGCGGTTACGTACCGGGACGGTGGTCACCACCGACGATCGTAACTGGGAGCTGCGCTATTCGGCTTCCGCACTGCGCTTTAACCTCAGCCGCGCCGTCGCCGTCGATATGGAAAGCGCCACCATCGCGGCGCAGGGTTATCGCTTCCGGGTGCCTTATGGCACTCTGCTGTGCGTGTCTGATAAACCGCTGCATGGCGAGATTAAACTGCCGGGCCAAGCCAACCGTTTCTACGAGGGTGCGATTTCGGAGCACTTGCAGATCGGGATTTGTGCCATCGACCTGTTGCGGGCTGAAGGTGAACATCTGCATTCACGCAAACTGCGCACCTTCAACGAGCCGCCGTTCCGCTAACCCAAAGGCTGGGCGCCGCACGCGGCGCCCCTACAGCGCCAAAGCCAGCATTCGCGTCGGCTGATGATGGCTGGCGGTAATTTCCAGCAGGATCTCCCTCACCGCTCCCGCCACCGCAGTGAGCGGCTTTTGGCCGCAAACCACTAACGCCAGCGGTACCGAAAGCGCCGGAGCATTGAGGCGGATCATCCAGGCCTTGGCCGGGCCGATCGTCGCCCTGGCAATCGATTCTGGCAGGATCGTCGCCCCCATTCCGCTAGCGATAGCGGCGCAAAGCATGCTGTGTGATTCGATCTCACCAATCACATTCGGCGTGAGTTGGCGCAGCGCCAGAGCCTCATCGACCAGGTCGCGCACCACATCCCCCTCACGCGGCAAGAACAGATTAAACCTGCTCACCGCCGATAAATCGATGCTGTTGCCCGGATGAGGGATACTTCTTGCCGCGACCAGATACAAATCCTCTTTAGCCAACGCCGTAACGTTCAGGTTCGGTGGCATGATCTGCCCGTACATCACCGCCATATCCAGAGCCTGCGTCGCCACCTGCTGGCTCAACGCGTTGCCGATATTCTCATTCAGGCTCAGCAAAATCCCAGGATGCCGATCGCGTACCGCTTGCAACAGCGGCAGCGCCAACTGCGAGGCCGCACTACCTTGCACCAGGCCGACCGCCACCTGCCCAACCAGCGTTTCCCCACTGCCGATCACAGCTTGCTGGGCCTGCTCGCACTGCTGAAGGATGGTTTGCGCATGCGCATAAAGAATATTGCCGGCCTCCGTGGGCATCACTCCGCGCTTGGTACGGATCAGCAATTGCTGTTTCAGTTCCCCTTCCAGAGTGGCAACTTGCTGGCTCAGCGCAGGCTGCGCAATATGCAACACCTCTGCCGCCTGAGTCAGGCTGCCGATATCGACGATCTTTACGAAATACTTCAGGCGTCTGAAATTCATCGTGGCTCCTAGCTGCGGTTAACTGCATTCAATATCAACGACTGCAACTACAGCAAAAAACGGGCCAGGCAGAACAAGCAGTGCATTATCAGCCTAAGTGATTAAAAAATAATGAAAGGTAACGATATGGCGGGATTGGGTGAAAAGGTAAAGCCGGGTTCTGCACCACACTGGGGCATTGCCAGTCCCCAGCGTGGTTCAGCTAAAAAAAACCCGCCAATCATCTGGCGGGTTAGTTATAGGGTTACGGAGCTTTTTGCTCGGAGGCTGGTATCACATCCAGGATGCGTACGTTATAGACCATGGTCGCGCCCGGTGGGATATCCGGTGCCATGCCTTTCTCGCCATAGGCCAGTTCAGGTGGCACCACCAGCGTCATGTTACCGTGGTTCTTCAACTTACCTAGCGCTTCGCGGAACAGCGGTGGATACGCGCTCAGCGGCTGCGAAATTGAAGTGCCAGCCAGATCCATATCCTTGATCACTTTACCGTCGGTCAAGCTCTCTTTAACCACCACGGCAACGGTATCACCCTCACCAATCACGCTATCGCCAACATAATCGATGCGGTAATAGAAGCCTTGCTTAGACTGTACGACGCGTGGCTGCTTCTTGAACTTATCGATGTAGCTGCTGCCTTGTTTTTCGTTCTGCTGTTTGATCTTTTTATGCTGATTGTTCAGCTCCAACTCGCTTTCATACAAGGCTTTGGCAATCTGTTCTTTGGCCAGTTTGGTCTGGCCATTGATGACATCAGTGACACCTGCCAGCGCCAGTTGGCGGTTCACGTCTACACCCTGGGTCTTTTTGCTGTTGAGCAAATCCAGGATGTCATTACCCAACGCGGTACCGATCGCATAATCGCGTTTTTCCACCTGCGTTTTCGGCTCCGTGACCACGGACGTGCCAGCCGTTTGCTTTTTCTCGGCTGCAGTCAGCTTCTGCTGTAGCTGGGCAAGTTCCTGCACCTTCTGCTCATTGTCTTTGGTTTGTGCCGCCAACTGCTCTTGCAGCTTGGCACTCTCCTGCTGACTCGCCAGCTGCAACTCGGCGATCTGCTTCGCTTTCTGCTCGCTGTCTTTGGTCTGAGCCGCTAACTGCTCCCGCAACTTGGCGCTCTCCTGCTGACTCGCCTGCTGCAACTGGGCGATTTGCTGCGCTTTCTGCTCGATGTCTTTAGCCTGAGAGGCTAATTGCTCTTGCAGCTTGACACTCTCCTGCTGACTCGCCTTCTGCAACTGGGCGATCTGCTGCGCTTTCTGCTCGCTGTCTTTAGTCTGAGCGGCCAACTGTTCCTGCAGCTTCGCACTCTCCTGCTGACTCGCCTTCTGCAACTGGGCGATCTGCTGCGCTTTCTGCTCGCTGTCTTTAGTCTGAGCGGCCAACTGTTCCTGCAGCTTCGCACTCTCCTGCTGACTCGCCTTCTGCAACTGGGCGATCTGCTGCGCTTTCTGCTCGCTGTCTTTAGTCTGAGCAGCTAACTGCTCCTGCAGCTTAACGCTCTCCTGCTGACTCGCCTGCTGCAACTGAGCGATCTGCTGCGCTTTCTGCTCGCTGTCTTTAGTTTGTGCGGCCAACTGCTCTTGCAGCTTGGTGTTCGACTGCTGACTGGCCTGCTGCAACTGGGCAATCTGCTGCGCTTTCTGCTCACTGTCCTTGGTCTGAGCGGCTAACTGCTCCTGCAACTTCGCCAATTCCTGCTGGCTTTGCTGGAGTTGTTTAACCTGCTGAGCCTTCTGATCGTTGTCTTTGCCATACACCGTCAACTGTTCTTGCAGCTGCTTTATCTGCTGCGCCTTCTGTTCACTGTCTTTGGTCTGCACGGTCAGTTGATCTTGCAGTTTCGCCATCGTCAGCAGCTCTTGCTGCAATTTCTTCATTTGCTGAGCTTGTTGCACGAAATCTTTGTTATTAAGCGCCAATTGCTCCTGCAACTGCTTGGCCTGTAGCGCTTTTTGTTCGCTATCCTTGGCCTGGGCAGCCAGTTGAGTCTGCAACTTGGCCAACTCTTGCTGGCCTTGCTGGAGTTGCTTCACCTGCTGGGCTTTCTGCTCATTATCCTTACTGGAAGCCGCCAACTGTTCCTGCAGCTGTTTGACCTGCTGCACTTTCTGCTCGCTGTCCTTGGCTTGAGTAGCTAACTGAGCCTGCAGCTTGGCCAGCTCTTGCTGGTTTTGCTGCAGCTGTTTCAGCTGTTGCGCTTTCTCATCATTGGCTTTGGTTTGTGCAGCTAGTTGCTCTTGCAGCTTGCTACTGGTCTGTTGCAACTGTTTCACCTGCTCGGCTTTTTGCTCGCTGTCTTTGGTCTGGATGGCTAGCTGTGCCTGCAACTCTGCGACGGTTTGCTTATTTTGTTGCAGCTGCATCACTTGCTGCGCTTTCTGCTCATTATCTTTGGTTTGCGCGGTCAACTGCTCCTGCAACTTGGCGCTCGCCTGTTGCAACTGCTTCACCTGCTCAGCTTTCTGCTCGCTGTCTTTGGTCTGAGCGGCCAGCTGTTCTTGCAGTTTTGCCAACGACTGTTGGTTTTGCTGCAGTTGTTTCAACTGCTGGTTTTTTTCATCAAGGCCTTGGGTTTGCGCGGTCAGTTGCTCCTGCAACTTGGCACTAGCCTGTTGCAGCTGCTTCACCTGTTCGGCTTTCTGCTCGCTGTCTTTGGTCTGTGCGGCCAGTTGATCTTGCAGCTTCGCTATCGCTTGCTGGGTCTTCTGCTCATTCTCTTTGCTGCGCGCCGCCAACTGATCTTGCAACTGTGTTACCTGCAGGGCCTTTTGCTCACGCTCTTTGGTCTGGGCAGCCAACTGTTCCTGCAGCTTCGCCAACGCCTGCTGGTTTTGCTGCAGTTGTGCAGCCAGTTGGGCTTTTTCATCGTTGACTTTGGCTTGTGCCGTCAACTGCTCCTGCAGCTTGGCGCTCGCCTGTTGCAGCTGCTTCACCTGTTCGGCTTTCTGCTCGCTGTCTTTGGTTTGAGCAGCCAACTGTTCTTGCAGCTTTGCCATCGCCTGCTGCGTCTTCTGCTCATTCTCTTTGCTGCGCGCCGCCAGTTGATCTTGCAGTTGTGTTACCTGCAGCGCCTTTTGCTCACGCTCTTTGGTCTGGGCAGCCAACTGTTCCTGCAGCTTCACCAACGCCTGCTGGTTTTGCTGCAGTTGTGCAGCCAACTGCGCTTTTTCATCGGTAGTTTTGGTTTGAGCCGCGATCTGTTGCTCTTGCAGCTTGGCGCTGGCCTGCTGCAACTGCTTAATTTGTTCGGCTTTCTGCTCACTGTCTTTGGTTTGAGCAGCCAACTGTTCTTGCAGCTTCGCCATCGCCTGTTGGGTCTTCTGCTCATTCTCTTTGCTGCGTGTCGTCAGCTGTTCTTGCAGCTGTTTGACCAGTTGGGCTTTGTATTCACTGTCTTTGGTCTGGGTGGCTAACTGCTCTTGGAGCTTCGCCAACGCCTGCTGGTTTTGCTGCAGCTGCTTGGCCTGCTGGGCTTTTTCATCGTTAGTTTTAGCATACGCCGTTAGCTGCTCTTGCAGCTTGACGCTCGCCTGTTGCAGCTGCTTCACCTGTTCGGCTTTCTGCTCGCTGTCTTTGGTCTGTGCGGCCAGTTGATCTTGCAGCTTCGCCATTGCTTGCTGGGTCTTCTGCTCATTCTCTTTGCTGCGCGCCGCCAGTTGTTCTCGCAGCTGTGTTACCTGCAAGGCTTTTTGTTCACTGTCTTTGGCCTGGGCAGCCAACTGTGCTTGCAGTTTCGCCACCTCCTGCTGATTTTGTTGCAGCTGCTTGGCCTGCTGGGCTTTTTCATCGTTAGTTTTAGCATACGCCGTTAGCTGCTCTTGCAACTTGGCACCAGCCTGTTGCAGCTGTTTCACCTGCTCGGCTTTCTGCTGGCTGTCTTTGGTTTGCGCAGCCAGTTGCTCCTGCAGCTTCGCCATTGCCTGCTGGGACTTCTGTTCATTCTCTTTGCTACGCGCTGACAGCTGATCCTGCAATTGGGCTATGGCCTGCTGGTTTTGCTGTAACGTTTGCTGCAGTTGTTTGATCTGTTGCGCTTTTTGTTCGTTATCTTTGGTTTGCGCTGCCAACTGTTGCTGCAATTGCGCACTGTTACGTTGTTCCTGCTGTTGCAGCTTCATTTGCTGCATCTGCCGCTCGCTTTCCTTGGCCTGTGCGGCAAGCTGCTGCTGCAGCCGCGCATTTTCCCGCTGGCTTTGCTCAATGGCCTGTTGCAGACGCGCCAACTCTGCAGAAGAGCCCGCTGACTGAGATTGCGTTTTACGCAACTGCTCGAGAGCCGCTTCCTGGCTGGTGACTTTGGCTTTCAGCTGATTGATGGTTGCCTGCAGCGTCTTCATTTCGCGAATACGCTCACTGCCCCTCTCATCCGCCGACTTTGCCAGTTCGTTAGGTTTGCTGCTGGCAGGTTTACTACTTTTGGGTCTTGCAGGTTCTGCTGTATCCAGTTGTGAAGGCGTCAGAAACAGGAGCGCCGGAGCCTCATCCACCTGGCGTGTGATCGCGTCCAGTGAATTCAACGCATGGGCATCGGGAGTAACCGCCTCCTCAGCCCTTACTACTCCTAGCGGCAACGCCAACGTCAACAAGGCACCGCAATATATCCTGCGTTTCATTTCACGCTTTCCCCTCTCTGGATCAAGCCTTGCAGGACGTCACGTTCGATCTCGGCACATAGCTGATTGGTCTTGTATTTGTACAACGCATCAAGGGTATCTTTGGTTGTCGCATTGACATCGCCGCGTACCGCGCCATAAACCGAGGCATTGTTCACCAGACGGTTAAAGTTGGCCTGCTTGGCCGCGTAAGCCTTCGGATTGACCTGCTTGAGTGACGCCAACTCGCTTTGGCAAAGGCCAATTTTGCTGGTTTTGGTTTCTGCGGCAGCCGGTTCTGGCGGTGGGGACACGCTGATCTGTTGAGGGGGAGCTTGTACGGTGGTCGCTGGTGGGGTTTCTTGCCAACGGGTCTGTGCGGTTTTCTGGCATCCTGCCAGCAACAAACCACTGCACAGTATTACGCCTAAACAGAGGTTCTTTTGGGTGCTTATCATCGAAAATTCCTTTCAAAAAATTCCGTTACCGACAGGTCAACTCAGACCAGATCGGCTATATCCTGGATAAATAATACGAGCATTTTTCAGCAATGATATAGGGGTGGCTCTTCAGTAGCAAACATTCACTGGAACTATACTATGGCCGCTCATTGCCCCTACTCTTGCAACGTTCGCCATGGTCTATTAACTTAACGAATACTTAACCGGGTTTCATCGGTGACCTGCATAGCGCAATAAGGCGCCTGCAACTTGCCAGCGATTTAACCTGCCCACGACGTTTATGAAGTGCAAAATAATACTGGTATTTTTTATATCCAGCAACTCTGCAAGCGGGCCTGAACGCCGAGTTGCGTGGCAAAAACGGCGCTTGTCGCCAAGTAAGGACAAAGACACACTCCCGCATACAGCAGCATCCATTCTGATCTCTTGGTAAAAAAAGCGCCAAAAAATACAACAAAATAGATTAAAAACAATGAAATGCATGGAAATCTGACAATTTCCGCCGCTATCATCGCAACCCCCGTTTTTCCTAATGAAAATGACTATCCCCCACGATTAAAAATAGATATATATATTATTAAAAACGCATTTTTTGGCGATTTACTCCACACGTGCCCGGATGTTTTTCCATAGCGACAGCGCAATCTAAAGATTTATCCGAGGCACTCTGATTGTTGTATTAAAAATACAGGACTTGATGATAATCCTTAAACTTATTTTTCCATCGATCACTAGGAATAATCCATGAAAATTACAGGAAATATCTTAGCGAACAAGCTCAATCCCTCACTCTATAATTAGGAATTTTCTTGGGTTTAGCCTTTAAAATATCAGCACCCCGAAAAACTCGGGATTAACTTACAAAGTGTGCCCGCCCTGCAATGATAGCGGCCTGTCTGTCAGTGATAAAGTTTAACCTGCTGGAAAACAAGCCAATTTGCTCATAACCTCGACAAACGGAACATTTGTGCATTTTCATGCTTTACAAGCCCCATCGGCACCGCTATTATTCGCCCCGTTCACACGATTCCTCTGTAGTTCAGTCGGTAGAACGGCGGACTGTTAATCCGTATGTCACTGGTTCGAGTCCAGTCAGAGGAGCCATATTTAGAAAAGCCCGCTTAGGCAACTAAGCGGGCTTTTTGCTGTTTAACCACTGGGTGACTCAATCGTCATAAGGTTCGCCGAGTGTCAGCATCAACCGGTTGGCCCAAGCAAAGAAGGCCGTCGCCTGCACCAGGTCCAACAACTCCAGTTCGCCTAGCCCTTGTTCGCGTAACGCAACCAGCTGAGCCGCATTGGCCTGCGGTGGCGTGGCCGAAAGCGCTGCGGCAAAGTCTATTTGCGTACGCCAATCCTCACCCTGCCCCTCGCTCAAGATCCCTCCAGGCGCGACATCCAGCAGGCGCTGCACCTCTTCAGCCCTTTTGGATAACTGCACCGCTTTACGCGCATGCACCGAGGCACAGTAAATACAGCCATTCACCTTGCTGGCCACCGCCGCAGCCAACTCCCTATCCTGGCGGGCCAGGCCACCCACGGTGTAGAAAATGGCCCTATCGGTGATGGTTCGCTGTTCCAGCACCGCATGATCGCGCGCCAACAAACGGAAATAGTCAGAATCCGCGTGACCGAACTTGGTCAACAAGGCTTTTCCCGGTTCGTCAAACGCCTCCAAGGGTTTAGCCGCAATCCAGGGCTCCCATCCCAACTCCTGGCTGGTGAACGCAGGCGGTGCATGTCGATCACTGGCTGTATGACTCGCGGTTCGCCAGGCGGAAGCTCGAACGGGAGCACGGCCACTGGTCGCTACCGGCAATCCTGCCAGCAAGCGGTAGCCGTACAGCAGACGGCTCTGGAAACTGACAAAGGCGATCAGCTGTGAAAGCGTGACGATGTCATCCAATGACCACCCCGCCTGTTGCAGAGCCTGTAAGTGTTTGGCTTCTGCCCCGGCAGGTTTGAAGGCCAGGCGTTCTGCGTGATCCAATGCGGCC
Source organism: Serratia sp. JSRIV004 (assembly GCF_019968705.1). Lineage (NCBI taxonomy): Bacteria > Pseudomonadati > Pseudomonadota > Gammaproteobacteria > Enterobacterales > Yersiniaceae > Serratia > Serratia sp. JSRIV004. The sequence goes on from NZ_CP074140.1 coordinate 3,805,997, forward strand.
TGCAAACGTGGGCCGTCTGCGGGCGGAGTCTGCTGCAGTTGAGCATAATGCCCCGCCAATTGCCGATCGCCGTGCCATTCACTGATACGTTGAGCCAACAGCAGGCGTTCCGCAATCCCAAAACCGCCCACATCCTGTGGCGCGAACAGCCTCTGATAGCTGGCCTCAATCCCGTCGGTTGCCGCCTGGCGTGTTGCTCTGGCCTGTGCCAAAGGAGAGTCTGGGGTGATTTCAGCCAGTCTGGTCAGATGATCCTGGGTTTCGGTCATACGTTTTCCTCTGCGTGATGTGAATAAGCCAACGTGGCAGGATTGCGCCGCTGCCAGCCTAATGCCGGTGCAACGTCGCGAGCTATCAGCTCAATGGAGCGCAAAATATAGGCGTGTGGCGGATCGATAGAGTGCACCTGAAACGCCAGATCGGTGACACGGGCCAGCGCGCTATCGCGTTGCAACGAGGCGATCACCTGCTCTGGCGTACCGAGATGCACGTCAAAAGCGCGGATCAGACCGTCGAGCGACTCATCCTGTACCTGATGCCCACAGGCGCGTAAGCGCTCCAATCCACGGCTAAGCCCCTGTGCAGCAAAATCCCGCGCACGGTTCTGATCTTCAGTCACAAAAGCGGTGCGCGATCCCATGATGCGGGGCTCTACACCAGGCGGCAGCGCGGCGAGATAGGCATCAATAATCGGATTTTGCAGCTCATCGAGTGGCGTATCCGGTGCATCTGACGGCCTGGGTTGAGTGCGTGACAACATCAGCCCATCTCCAGCCTTACCAGCACGGATCCCACCGTCAACCGAGAAGGTGGCTTGCCAGACGCGTTTTTTCAGTTGGGGAGCGGCCGGATAAAGACGGTTGGCGGAGTTGCCGAGCGCCTCACCACTCCAGGCGTCCAGCAGAATGCGTAAATTATCGTTAAACGCCGCATTACGCCGCTCGGCATCAATACCAAAAGCGCTAAACGAAGACGGGGTTCCCCCTGCCGCAAGCCCCACTTCCAGCCGGCCACCAGAGAGCAGATCCAACACCGCCGTATCTTCCGCCACGCGAACGGCAGACTCCATCGGCAAGGTGATCACTCCAGTCCCCAAACGAATATGCCGGGTATGCACCGCGGCCTGAGCCAAAAAAACCAGGGGTGAAGGCAAGCCGCCCTCATCCTGATGAAAATGGTGCTGCGCTACCCAGGCGGTATCGAACCCGGCGCGTTCGGCATGGACAATCTGCTCGGTGGCCAGCCGGTAACGTTCCTGAGCACTGCCGTTATCCAGCAGGCGGGTAAAAAAGCCGAGACGTTTAGCGCTCATGAGGCATCCTTCAAAGTTTGGTACATCGCACGGCCAGGAATGGCCGCAATCAATTGGCGGGTATAGTCACTGCCGGGCCGGGCAAATACCTCGGCGGTAGTGCCTGCATCTACCTGTTGCCCACGGCACAGCACCGAGACGCTGTGCGAGATTTGCCGCACCGTAGCCAGATCGTGCGAGATAAACAGGTAGGTCAGCCCCAACTCTTGCTGTAGCTGCTCTAATAAGCGCAGGATTTGCGCCTGCACGGTGACGTCCAACGCCGAGGTAGCTTCATCCAATACCAGCACCCGAGGTTGCAATATCAGAGCACGAGCGATGGCAACCCGTTGGCGTTGGCCCCCTGAAAGCTCACGCGGTTTGCGCGTCAGAAGTTCAGCAGGCAGAGCGACTCGTTCGAACAATTCCCGCACCCGCCGGTAACGCTCTGCTTTGGCGACAGGCTCAAAGTTGAGCAACGGCTCTTCAATCGCCTGATACAGGGTTTGCGCCGGATCGAGCGAAGCAAAGGGGTTTTGATAGACCAGTTGAATACGTCGCCGAAACTGGCGCAACGCCTCGCCCTTCAGCCGGGTAAAATCGACGCCGTCGATGATGATTTGCCCCGCATCCGGCCGCTGAAAACCCAGCAGGCAGCGGGCCAAAGTGGTTTTACCGGAGCCAGACTCGCCGACCAACGCATGAGTAGTGCCGCGCTGCACGCTGAACGACACCCGATCCAACGCCCGGAACGCCTGCCCGCCTCTGCCAGCAAAACGGAAATCCTTCACCAGCTCGTTGACGACGATCGCCGGTTCCGCCTTACGGACGATAATTGGCGGAGCAACGGAAGCCAGCGAAGGCACATCGGCAAACAAGCGGCGGGTATACTCATGCGCCGGTGCCTGCAACACCGCCGCCGTTTGCCCCTGCTCTTGCACTCTGCCCTGACGAAACACCAGTAGCCTATCGGCCCGTTCCGCCGCCACGCCCAAATCATGGGTGACAAACAGCACCGCCGTGCCAAACTCCTGACGCAGTTCGTCGATCAGATCGAGGATGCGTTTTTGCACCGTGACGTCCAGCGCGCTGGTCGGTTCATCGGCAATAATCAACGCGGGCCGTAACGCAATGGCGATGGCAATCAGCACCCGCTGTTTCATGCCGCCGGAAAGCTCATGCGGATATTGGCGCGCGCGCAATTCAGGATGAGTCAGCCCCACACGGGTGAGTAACTCCACTACCCGAAGCTGTACCAGCTTGCGTGGCAGACGCTGGTGAATATTGATGATCTCGGCAACCTGCTCACCGATGGTTTTAACCGGGTTCAGCGAACTGGCGGGATCTTGCGGGATCAGGCTGATCTGCGCACCACGTACCGCATCCAACTGACGGGTAGAGCAGTGGGCAATATCGGTACCATTGAGGCGGATCGCCCCCTGCTCCAGGCGGCCATTTTCCGCCAGCAGGCCGATTATCGCCTGGGCCGTGGTGGTTTTACCCGATCCCGATTCCCCCACCAGGGCAACGACCTCCCCTGGCTGAATGGTAAAAGAAACGTTGTGCACCACCCGCTGATTACTGTTGCCCTGCTGATAGGCGATAGAAACGTTATCCAGTTCCAGCAGTGGCGCGGGTGAAACGGTTGTCTGCGGGGTCATCGGCGCGCGCTCCCTAATGCATGGCTGATTCGGTTGGCCGCCAGCACCACGGCAACCACCATCAGGCCGGGGAAGGTCGTCAGCCACCAGGCCGTTGAGATGTAGTTACGCCCTTCGGCGATCAGCAAGCCCCACTCCGGCGTGGGCGGTGGCGTGCCGTACCCCAGGAAGCTCAGGGTGGCGATCGCCAGAATGGCATTGCCAAACTGTAGGGCAGAGAATGCAATCACCGAGGTCAGTGAATTAGGCAGAATATGACGCCATAGCACCGCCCAAAAGTGTCCGCCGCTACCGTAAGCCGCCTCAACGTAGTCGCTGTGCCGCACCCGCAGCACCTCCGCACGAGCCAGACGCGCAAAGTTGGCCACCGACGAGATCCCCACCGCCAGCGCCGCATTCACCGTGCCAAAACCCAGCAGGATAATTACGCTCAAAGAAAGCAGCAGCCCAGGGATCGACAGCAAAACATCAACCAAGCGCATCACAACATCATCGGCGATGCCGCCCAAAGCCCCGGCGACTACGCCCAGCAACGTCCCCACAACCAGCCCCAACGCCACGGCAACCAACGCTGCAGATAAAGTGTGCGATGCGCCATACACGATCCGGGCGTAGAGATCGCGGCCCAGTGGGTCTGTGCCCAGCCAATGTTCACCACCCGGTGCCAGACGCTGTGCTCCGGCAATTCCTTCCGTGCCGCTGTACGCAGTAAAGATCTCTGGGGCGATCGCCCAAAGCACAGCGATCGCCAGCACGGCCCAGGCCAGCCCCAGGCTGAGCGGATAACGCCGCTGAGCGCGCCTGGCGGTGGGTAAACTACCTTCGGTTTCCCCGCCGGACAGATCGCGTTCCGGCATCACGGATTTTTCCAACGGAATACTGCTCATCGGGTCGCTCCTGCATAGGATTTCAATCTGGGATCGAGCAGCGGGAACAGCAGATCGACCAGCAGATTGAGGAAGACAAAGGCGGCGGCAGAGATCATTACTACCGCCTGTAGCACCGCCACGTCCTGGTTCACGACCGCCTGCTGCGTCAGTTGCCCCAGGCCACTGCGGCCAAATACGGTTTCTGTGATCAACGCCCCGGCGATCAGTTCGCCAAACAGAATGCCCGCAATGGTCAGCACTGGCAGCATCGCGTTACGCGCCACATGCCGCCACAGCACTCCGCTACGACTAGCCCCTTTGGCTCGCGCCACCGCCACAAACGGCTGGGTTTGCACGCTATCGATGCTGCGGATCAGGATCTGCGCCAACGGGGCAGAGATTGGGATTGCCAAGGTCGCGATCGGTAACACCAGCCCAACCCACTCCCCTGGATTGATGATCGGCACCAGTTTCAGCCGGAATGAAAAGATCTGGATCAACACGATGCCAAGCCAGAAGGTGGGAACCGATACAAACAGCGCAGGCAGCGATTGCAGCGCCGATTTCAGCCAGCCAAAACCGATCAGATTGGAGACAAAGGCAATGGCCAGCGCCAACAGCAAGGCCAGGGTGAAGCCCAGCACCGCTAATTGCAGGGTGGCGGGCAGGTTGGCAGCCAGCAAAGCACTGACCGGCACGCCGTTCTGGATCGAATAGCCCAAATCACCGCGCAGGAAATTCCCCAACGTATGCAGATATTGCTGCCACAGGGGCACATCGGCACCGTAGGCGGCGCGCATGTCGGCGATCTGATCCGGGCTAAGCCCCATATCCGGGTTCTGGAATTTAATCAGGATCGCGTCGCCGGGCAGCACCTGCAGCAAGATAAACGACAGGGTAAATGCCGCCCATAGCACCAGCAACGCCTGTCCGGTTCGGCCACTCAGGTATTTCAGCATCTTTATCTCCTTGAATGTGGCGTTAGCGTTTCTCTAACCACGCGCCATAGAAGCTTGGCCGACCCACGGCTTCAAAGTTGACGCCTTTCAGATAGGGAGCACCGGCAAAGACCTGCGGCTCTTCAAAGAACGGGATCACATAGGCCTGATCCAGCAGATACTTTTGAGCCTCACCGGCGATCTGCAAGCGCTTGGCCGGATCCACTTCAGAGGCGATCCCCAGCAGCAGTTGGTTCAGCGAATTGTCGATAAATTGACTGTTCTGGCTGGTGCCCCCCTGCTGCAACAGGCCATCACGATTGGTGGGATAAAACTGGCTTTTAATCACATCGGGATCGGCACGGCCCACTTCGACCACCGAAGCCGGGGTCTTTTGCGGATCGAGGTTATCTGCCACCCGGCTGCCAGCATCGCCTGCCAAGATATTCAGCCGAGCCCCCACCTTGCCCCATTGCTGCGAGACCAATTGCAGCACCGCCTTGTTTTGCGGCTGCGGAAGCGACTCGTACACCGTTAACAACAGCTTTTTACCGTCTTTCTGGCGCAGACCATCGCTGCCCTTTTGCCAACCAGCGTCATCTAGCAGGCGGTTGGCCTTCGCCAAATCGAAGGTCAATTTATCGGAGAGATCGACAAAACCGGCTGCCGAGGAGGCAATCACCGATTTGGCTTGTGGATAGTTGGCGGAGAACAGCGTATCGACGATCTGTTTGCTGTCGGTGGCATGCAGCAGCGCTTGCCGCACGCGGATATCGGCCACCAGCGGATTGTCTGGCCTGAAGGCAATGCTGTCGTTTACGCCACGGGTTGGCGCGGCATAGATCGTAAAACCCTGGTCTTGGGTTTGCTTCTCATCGTAAGCCTGGATCTGGCGAATAAAGTCCGCCTGCCCGGCCTGCAACGCGCCAATTCGCACGCTGTCTTCCGGGGTGACGATCACCTTGATGGCATCCAGATTGGCCCGCCCTTGCTGAGGCAGCTTGGCGGGCCCCCAACTATAGTCTTGGCGTACGCTGAGATCGACCTCCCGCCCTAAGGTTTCACCGCTCACCACAAACGGGCCAGAGCCGATAATATGGCGCGCATCACCCAGTTCATCGTATTGGCGGTTCAGCGTGCTGAGCGACACCAGCCCGGAACCGATGGTCGCCGTACCTTGCAGGAATCCTGGGGACGAGCGCTTGAAATAGAATTTGACCGTCAGCGGATCGATGACCTCACTGTGGTCATAGTTATTGATCACCTCGGAAACCGGCAAGCGCAGCGCTTTATTGCCCAAGCCGTAGGTATCAAAGTTCTTGGCTACCGCGTTGGCATCCAGCGGTGTCCCGTCGGAGAAGGTCACTCCGGGGCGCAGTTTGAAGGTATATTCCGTTTTATCGGGGTTGCTGGACCAGGACTCGGCGATCCAGGGTTCGATCTCCAGCGTTTTCGGGTTCTGGTAGGTCAGCTTGTCGGTGATCTGATTAAGGATACCGCCATTGGGATAAAACCCACCTGAAGGGGGATACAGATTGGTATGGGCCTGCTGCTCCAGATAGATCAGCGTGCCGCCCTGCACCGCCGCGATGGCCGGGCTCGCCGCAGCCGCAGCGCCTAATACCACCACCAGTCCGCTGGTTAACGTCTTGAAAGGAAAATTAAACATGGGTGCCGTGCCTTCTTTATGTCGGTTTGTTATGGGGTAGATAACAAACCAAAACGGCACGGAGTTGAACGAACTAATTTAGCTAACTAATGATGAAAAAAGCAGTAACACGCCAAGCCGTGGCTGGGCACACCTGCACGCCCCATCAATCCACCTGATACTGCACAATCAACTGCCCTTTCTTCATCTTGACGGCGGTAATTTGCACCTTGCCCAACTCCGCCAGCGAACGCACATGGGTGCCACCGCAGCCATAAGCAGGCAGATCGCCAAACCCAACCTGACGGACGCCTTGCTGTTCCTGCTGCCTGCGTGGCAAGTCGGCGGCGATCAAGTCCGTCAGCCGTTGTTGCAAATATTCTGGTTGCAGTTCCGTTGCCTGTGCACCCGGTGCAAAGGTAATACGCCCTTCCCCCGGCCAGTGGTGCGCTTTCACCGGCTGCCAGCCCCGGTTTTCCCCAAGCCAGCCAATCAGATGCCCGGCAGAATGCCAGCGGGTATGTAAGTGGCGTTGCTCCCCGTCGATTTCCAGCGTCACCGGACCACAAGGCAGGGGGGCGGCCAGATAATGGAGCAGTTGATCGCCCTGCGCAGCAACACGTAATACCGCTACACCGCCGATCGTGCCGCTATCGCTCGGCTGCCCGCCGCCCTGTGGGTGAAACAGCGTGGCATCCAACTGCACCGCATAGCTGCCATCCTCTTGCGCCGTGCAGGACAATACCTGAGCCTGGAGCTGCAAATCATCGTGATAATAATAAAGTCGTTCGGTCATGGGCTCTCTCCTGGTTAACGCCGTTATTATATTCGTGCCATAATCGGCTGATAATCCGTCTTCTTTACAATGGACCTTTGCGCCGTGAGCACAAATCTTTCCACCACACTGCTGGTTGAAATGGCCGTTTTTGTTCAGGTGGTGGAAAGCGGCAGCTTCTCCGCCGCCGCCCGCCAGTTAGGCAGCTCGCCTTCTGCCACCAGCCGCAGCGTTGCCAGGTTGGAACAAGCGCTGAACGTACGGCTGTTGCACCGCACCACCCGCAAACTGCGCCTGAGTGAGCAAGGCGAGGCCGTGTTTCAGCGCTGCCGCAGCATGCTGGATGCCGCCAACTCAGTGTTGACCATCAGCGACCAGAACAGCTCGGAGCCGGAAGGCACAATCAGCATCAGCGTACCGAAAGCCGTCGGGCACTTTGTCCTGCACCCTCACATGCCAGAGTTCTTACGGCGCTATCCGCAGGTGGATGTCCATCTGCGGCTGGAGGACCGTTATATGGATTTGATCGACGATCGGGTCGATCTGGCGCTGCGCATCACCGACCGACCGTCACCGGGCCTGATCGGCCGCCCGTTGATGACCATCGAACATTTGCTATGCGCCACTCCGCATTACCTGGCCCAACAGGGCACGCCGCGTCACCCACGAGACCTGACGGAGCATAGCTGTATTTATCTGGGGGAGACGCCCAGCGACGCACGTTGGCGTTTTCGCCGCAATGGCAAGACGGTTTCGGTCAATGTGCGGGGTCGCTATGCCGCCAACCACACCGGGGTTCGGTTGGATGCGGTGAAACAGCATATCGGTATCGGCAGCCTGCCTTACTTTACCGCCCACCAGGCGCTAGCCAGCGGTGAGATTGTGCAGGTGTTGCCAGAGTGGGATTTCCTCAGCAGCTATCATGGCGATCTGTGGCTGCTGTATGCCCCAACTCAGCATCTGCCCCCCAAGCTGCGAGTGTTTATCGATTATCTGGTGGCCAGTTTAGGCCAGGAACCCGCGTTAAAGCGCCTTGCGCAGGGTGATATTGATACGGTGTGACCCCACCAGGGAATGATAGCCCTCTTTCACCGGCATGATGCCGTGGAAACATAATCGCGACGGGCCACCCCAGACTACCACATCACCGTGGGCCAGCGGGATGCGCCGCGTTCTGTCGCTGCGATGCAGGCCACCAAACTGAAAAACGGCCGGTAGCCCCAGCGATACCGAAACGATCGGTGCCGTAAAATCATGCTCGTCTTTATCTTGATGCAGTGAAAGCTTACTGCCCGGATCGTAGCGGTTCATCAGGCAGGAGTCCGGGACGTAATGACCGAACCCGGCCTGCAAGGCCGCTTCATCGGCCAAAGCCAGCAAAATTGCCGGGATTTCTGGCCAACTTTTGCCAGTACCGGGATCGCGTTGCGAATAGCGGTAGCCATTGCTATCGCTGTTCCAGCCGTTGCCGCACCAGCTCATGGCCACCGACATGGTGAAGCCGCCCGGCGTGGTCATATGCCGCCAAGGCACCTGTGCCACCACGCCGTTGACCGCCGCCAGCAGTTCCGGCCCGTGATCGCGAACAAAGCCGTGCAATACCACCGCCCCCGGCGCGATTTCCTCACGCCAGGGCGGCGGCAGCGCATCCTCAAACAGATCGATTGTCATCGTCATTACCTGGATAAATACACAGGTGTAATTCTAACCGCTTGGCCGTTGTTGTCCAGTCCAGCGTAATCCATTGTTGTTAGAGCTAAATAGCCTTAGAGTAGCCGCAGGAAATTCCATTAATAATCAGGAACGCTGGTGATCAAAGGCATCATACTTTCCGTCGTCGCTTCCCTGCTGTTCGGCGTGATGTATTACTACACCTCAATGCTAACCCCACTCGACGGCGAGGAAATCTATGGCTGGCGCACCCTGCTGACGCTGCCGTTTCTGACGCTGTTTATGCTGTTTTCCGGCGACTGGGCGCGGGTGAAAGAGATGCTGCACTGGCTACGGCAGCGTCCGCAACGCGTGCTGTTGTTGCTGCTCACCACTTCCCTGCTGGGCGTGCAGCTGTGGCTATTCCTGTGGGCACCGCTGCACGGGATGGCGCTGGATGTCTCACTCGGCTATTTCCTGCTGCCGCTGACCATGGTGTTGGCAGGGCGAGTGTTTTTCCGCGATCGCCTGTCTGTGCTGCAAAAAATGGCGGCCCTATGCGCATTGGTCGGCGTGGGTAATGAGCTGATCCTGGTGGGCGGGGTTTCCTGGTCAACGCTGGTCGTCGCGCTAGGTTATCCGGTTTACTTTATTCTGCGTCGCCGCTTGGGCACCGATCATCTGGGCGGGTTGTGGTGTGAACTGACGCTGATGCTGCCAGTTGCCGCGCTGTTTGCCCTTGGTGGCTCAGAACCGCTGGCGGCACTGACGGCCAAACCGCTGCTGTATTTGCAGATCCCGCTGTTGGGCATTATCAGCGCTCTGGCGCTGGTGTGCTATATCCTTGCCAGCCGCCTGCTCCCCTTCAGCCTGTTTGGCCTGCTGAGCTATGTAGAACCGGTGTTGCTGGTGATCGTCGCGCTGCTATTGGGGGAAACCATTAACGCCAACCAATGGCTGACCTATATCCCGATCTGGCTGGCGGTCATGTTGCTGGTGCTGGAAGGTGCGCGCCATCTGCTACGACGCCGTAGGTATTAAAATTCTGATTTTAAAAACAAATAAACGTTGTTACGGCGTCACCTTGCAGCCAGAAACGTCCTTTAAACCGACGGCCTGCTTGGCATCGTGGCGTCAACGTTGTTAGCAACTCCAGCTCAAAGGTCTGCGCCTGCATATCCAACCCGACGATCCGCGCATCCATAAAATCAAAGTAGCAGCGTACCTGCGGGTAAAGCGCCTTGAACAGGCTTTCCTTGGCGGAAAATACCAGCGTCAACAGCAGATTAAAGGGCTGTAGCCGTTGGCGTAACCACTGGCATTCGTTCTCATTGACGATGCCGCTCCACAACTCTTCTGCTCGTACAGATGGCATCTGCGTTTCCACATCAATGCCCACGCCACCTGCCCCATCCTCATGCTGAGCGGCACACAGCGCCGTATCATTATTGTGGCTGATCGCCCCGGCAATTCCGGCGGGCCAGAGCGGTTCACGTTTCTCCCCGCGCAATAAAGTGAAATCCTGATGGCCCAACTCTGCCAGCACCCAGCGCGCCAGATAGCGCCCGGCAAGATATTCCGCCTTACGTTTGGCGACTGCGGGTGCGACATGTTCAGGGAAATCGATACCGGCGGCAGCAAACAGATCGTCGTGATAATCCGCGACAGAGAAGTGACATTGCGCGATCAGGCCGGTAAAGCCGTCAATCGGCAGTAATTTAGCGTTGAGAATAAAAGAAGAGAGCACGTTTCATCCGTGACAAAGGATCCGTTGAGACAGTATATACCGCGTGGCTGGCCGGGGCGAAACGGTTCGCCCCGGCAGCAAGGTTAATGCAAGACGTCCTTCATGGTTTTTTCAAAGTCGCTCCAGGCGCAGAAGCCGTCTTTATCTACCGGGCAGCCTTCCAGCGCCAGGGTGACGCGCTGCGGCGGGGTGCTCAGCGTCAGCGGTTCGGCATTACGCAACTGTTCGGTGGATTGGTAGACATACTCAATCTTCAACAGATCGCGATCGCCCTTGCCATCATGCCAGCGTTGAAACACCAGCTTGCCGCCAATCGGGGTTTTCTCATACTGCTTCGGCAACGCATACGGCTTGAACTTCATCGCTGACAGCAAGGAAGCGATGTTGGAATCATGCCCCACCAGCACGGTCAGCTTCGGTGAATCCGCCTTGCGCTCGCTAATCAGCGCCGAGTTGATGTAGGTCAGCAGCGGTTTGGCAACGTTCTGGGCGACGACCGACGAGGTGAACAGCGAATCCTGATAGCCATCTTTCAGCTTGGCCAACTGCTGCCACTGGTGCGGTGTCACAATCTTGCCCCAGGCCACCTCTTTCATCGGGAAGCCTTCGTAATACTGCAGCATAAAGGCATCCACCAGCGAGTTACCCACTTTCAGCGGGCCAGAAACGCCTGGCTCTTTCCCCGGTACCGCGCTCATTTTGTTCGGCTCAGTGGCCAGGTTGCACTGCTTGTCGATCTTGCAGGCGGGGGAGTCTTTGTAGTCGATGATCTGCTCGAGCTGTTTGTAGGAGGCGTCCAGCTTCAGCGATGCCAGCTCGGCATTCATGGCGCTCAACGCCTGCTGGTTAAAGGTTTCGCTGCTGTTGGTGATAATCGGGTTGAAGGTAGGATCCATCTCCCCCATTTTCTCCTGATGATGCACGCTGATGTCACAGCCTGGGAATGCGCCGTTGGTAAAGAACTGCGCGGTGGCTACCGTGCGTTGCAGGCTGTTGGCATACACGTAAACGCTGTCAGCGGCTGGGCAACCTTCCTGCGGCAAAATGCCCGCCTGCTTGAGCCACGCGTTGAAATAGTGGCCCATATACACTTCCAGCACGCCGCCCTTGGTGGTCAGCAAGCCACCTGGCGTATCCCACTGTGGCCAGGCTTTCGGCGTGGACTGGGCCAGCACGCTACCGTTGTTCGCCAGCGGAGCGCGCAGGTTATGGCGGCTCATCACCAGCACCTGCTCAAGTTGATAACCGTCGTTCTCGGCAAAGGCGGTGCCGCTGAACAGCAAAGGCAGGCAAAGTAATAACGTTTTTTTTCTCATCCGCAGAGGCTCCCTAAATATGATTATTTTGAATAGGTTAACGTTGGATTTGTATAATGACGGCGTTCGACATGAAAGTGTGTGACGGGCGTCACGGGGGAAGGGATTGCAACAGCGGCCATCCGTGGATGGCCGCCGATTAACTTAATACCACAGGCTAAGAATTGGCCAGCCGATCAACAGCAGCGCCGCGATATACACCACGCCGAGGATACCGCCAAGACGCCAGTAGTCTTTCGACTTCACATAGCCACAGCCGTAGATGATTACCCCTGGGCCAGTGGCATACGGGGTCAATACCCCCATGATACCGATAGACAGCACCAGCAGGATGGAAAGGTGTTCCATCGGCACGCCCGGCAAGCCTTTACCTACCGCCAGGATCATCGGCAACATGGTCGCGGTGTGGGCCGACAGGCTGGCAAACAGGTAGTGCGCGTAGTAGAACACCAGCACCAGCAGAATCACCGTCATTTTCGGTGAGAAACCGTCCAGATGGGTGCTCATGGTGGTGGCAAACCAGTCAATAAAGCCGGAACGGCTCAGGCCGCTGGCCATCACCACCAAGGTTGCCAGGTTAACCAGGGTATTCCAGGCGCTGGAGTATTTGGTGATGTCTTTCCAACTGACCACGTGCAGGGCAAGCATCAGCGATACCGCCAGCAAGCACACCGTGGTCGCATCCAAAATTTTACCGCCGAACACCCACAGACACAGGCTGAGTAACACCAGACCGATCAAGGTATATTCTTTGCGGGTCAGTTTACCCATTTCCCCCAGTGCCGTACTGGCCCAGCCAGCCACTTCGTTGCTGTGGGTTACACCTGGCTTATACAGGTAGTAGGAAATCAACGGAGCAACGATCAGCAGCAACAGCCCAACCGGCAGGAAGGCCAGGAACCATTGCATCCAGGTGATATTGATCCCGGCAATCTTGTTGACGAACTCGATGCCCAACACGTTAGGTGCCGCGCCGGTCACAAACATGGAGGAACTGATGCTGGTCCCCACCACCATCATCCACATCAGGTAACCACCAATGCGGCGTGAGGAAGGATCGTTAGGGAAGGAATCAAACAGCGGCGGCAGGTTCTTCACCACCGGGAATACGGTGCCGCCGGTACGCGCGGTATTGGACGGGGTAAACGGCGCCAACATGATATCGATGATCACCACCGCGTAGCCTAGCGTCAGGGTGCGTTTGCCCATGAACTTCACCAGGAACAGCGCGATGCGGCGCCCTAACCCGGTGGCCTCGTAGCCCAGCGCGAAGATAAAGGCCCCAAACACCAGCCAGACGGTGGTACTGGAGAATCCGGCCAGCCCCCATTTGAGCGCCTCTTTACCGGCTTTAAAGCTGGGATTGGCCAGCTCTTCGGCACCAAACAGCACCCAGTTGGAACTGAGCACGCTGACGGTCACGGCAATAAAGCTGATCGCCGTGGCCGGGATCGGCTCCAGGATCATACCGACAATCATCGCCACAAAGATGGCAAAGTAACGCCAGGCTTGCGGTGGCATCCCCTCCGGCGTGGGTATCATTAACAGGACGGCAAGCACCACCAACGGGGCGATCGCTTTCCAGATTTTCTCTTTGGTTTCGGACATGGACACTTCTCCTGAAGGCTTCGTTATTTTTTTAAGCCCCCGCCTGCGGCAACTGCGCCAACAGCCAGGTGACTATCAATAAATCGGCACTACCGCCGGGGCTAAGATTGCGGGCGATGCACGCAACGTCGAACTGCCGCAAACGGGCAATTCCTTGCGCCGTACCTGCCCCTCCCTGTGCCAATAACTGGCTGGCGTAGTGTTGTAACCAGCGCAGCCCTTTAATGCCGCCCCGCGAGGCGACGTTGGTATCATCGTTATGCGCCATCAGCCACAGCAGGCTGTCCAGCAGCGCGACCTGTTCTCCACAACCACTGGCGATCCTCTGGTGATACAGCGGTAACGCACCGCCGCTCACCCGCTGAAAGCCGGATTCAGCCTCACCACGGGCACCGCTCAGGCCAAACTCGGCAAATAACCGTTGCCCTGCCGTCTGGCCCGCGTTGTTACGTTGCAGCTCCCGGCTAACCAACCCACGGCACATCTCGGCCACTTCGCCACACAGGCTTTGGGCGTCAATTTGCCGTTGTTGTTGCTGTAAGCGGCCAAAGGCGCAGCACAACAGCCCCAGCGAGAACACGCTGCCTTTATGGGTGTTGATGCCGCCGGTGGCGTGGAACATCTGTTCTTCACAGGCCATGCCCAATGGGCGCAGGCGTGCAAGCTGCTGCTCGGCGGGCAAAGCGGCGTCGGCCATACCCTGGCGGATAAAATAGGGCAGCCACCGGCCAATCGCCCTTGAGCTACGGTAGAAATGGCCAATATCCATGTCGCGATGCGCGCCATTGTTGTGGCGATCGACCAACCCCGGTTTCGGCGTCAGGTTGACCTCCACCAACAGCGCCCGATAGGCGTCGCGAGCAAAGCGCTGGCTGTGCGAAAGATCTGTAACCGTCGGCTGCCAGTCAGGCTGGGAGTGCATCATTGAGCATCCTTTCCATTGCAGTGAGCAGTTGTTCGGTGCTGTGGCTCTGCTGGCGGGCGCAAATCTTGGCTGGCTGATTGCACAGCAGACAGCTGCGTTCAGGCAGACCAAGTTCACGCCGCGACAGGATCTTCCCTTGCGGGGTCAGTACATCGATATCCCACAGGCGGCCAATTGGCTGCTGGATTTCCAGTTGGATGGTGGCCTCTTTCACCGCGCGGGCATCGGCTTGCAGCGCCAGATAGCCCTCGCAGCCAGTGGGCAGTGCCAGGGTCTTCTGCTGCAAACAAAGCCAGCCTTGCTGGCGATACATCTGCTGCAAGGCCTGCCTGCCCAGATTGAACACGCGCCGCGTCATGGGGCTGTCTTTCACCGCCCCCGGCACCACGAGTGTGAGCACCACCAGCGTGGCGGTAGGATGGCGCGCCAGCCACGCCTGTTGCCGTGCCTGCCGGCATTCACGGCTGGAAAGCAGTTCGGGCAAACTTACGGCGCGGCTGGCGGCCAATTCGGGGGAGATGTAAGCCATGGCGTTACTCCGCGACCTGATGTACGACGTCAATCACCGAACCGTCGCGATAGCGCACCACGGCCACCACGTTGTCGGTAAAGGCGATCGGTTTCGGTTCGCAGGTCAGTACCAGCGCACGCTCACGCAGCCATTCGATGGTGACCACCTGCAGGCCAGCATCACGTAATCTCTGCGCCAGTTCTGGGCGAGCCGGGTTTACGGCAATACCGTGGTCGGTCACCAGAATGTCGATGCTGGAGCCCGGTGTAACGCAGGTGGTCACCTGCTCAACCAGCGTAGGAATGCGGCCACGCACCAACGGTGCGACAATAATC
Source organism: Serratia sp. JSRIV004 (assembly GCF_019968705.1). Taxonomy (NCBI): domain Bacteria; kingdom Pseudomonadati; phylum Pseudomonadota; class Gammaproteobacteria; order Enterobacterales; family Yersiniaceae; genus Serratia; species Serratia sp. JSRIV004. The sequence goes on from NZ_CP074140.1 coordinate 3,821,271, forward strand.
GCCAACCGCGCCGCCGCTGCGGTATCACAGTGGCCACCGGAAGCGCCACGGATCACCCCGTCGGAGCCGGTCAGCACGTTAACGTTAAAGCCGGTGTCAATTTCCAGCGCGCTCAGCACCACCACGTCCAGGCGATCAACCGACGCACCCTTGGAGCTGAAGTTGGCGTACTGATTGGCGCTGATCTCAATATGGTTTGGGTTGCGAGCCAATGACATGGCCGCCGCACGGTCAAAGCTCTGCACGTCCAGCAGTTTGCCGATCAGGCCTTTCTCATGCAGATCCACCATGGTGGAGGTGATGCCGCCCAGTGCAAAACCGGCGCGGACGCCACGGGCACGCATCTTGTCTTCCAGGAAGCGGGTTACGGCCAACGAAGCGCCACCGGTGCCGGTCTGGAGGGAAAAGCCTTCGGTAAAGTAGCCGGAATCGACGATCACTTCGGCAGCACGGCGGGCAATCAACAGCTCACGCGGGTTGGAGGTCATTCGCGTGGCATCGGCCCCAATCTTGTCCGCATCCCCTACTCGCTCCAACTGCACGATCAGATCGACCTGATCCTGTGCCAGACTGGCGGGATGATGCGGATAAGGCACGATCGCTTCGGTCAATAGCACTACGCTACGGGCCGCGGCGGCATCCACCTTGGCATAGCCGAGCGAACCGCAGCAGGCATCGCCGGTATAACCGTTGGCATTGCCGAACTCATCGCAGGTAGGCACCCCGAGGAAGGCAACGTCGATCTGCAACTCACCCGACTCGACCAGGTTGACCCGGCCACCGTGCGAGTGAACCTGCACCGGCTCTTTCAGCAAGCCGCGCGAAATGGCATCTGCCAACGGCCCACGCAGGCCAGAGGTATAAATACGGCTCACCACCCCGTTGCGGATATGGCCGACCAGCGGCGCATGGCAATCGGTCAATGAACTGGAGGCCAGCGTCAGGTTGCGGAAGCCCATCTTCGCCAGCACATCCATCACCTGGTTGAGGGCCAGATCGCCGCCACGGAATGCGTGGTGGAAAGAGATGGTCATGCCGTCCTGCAGGCCGCTGCGGCGGATCGCCACTTCCAGCGACTCACAGCGTTTGATATCGCGCGGTTTCCGCGCCTGCAGGTTGGCCTTGGAGGCTTCCTGATAAAGCCGCATCTCGGCGTGATTGTTCAAGGTCATCAGGCGTTGTTGGCGTTTCATCATGCTTCCTCGCTGTGGTTCGGTTCTTCACGCACGCCGGAAAGCGCTGCGCGTTGCAGTACCAGACGGGCCCGTTCAATCACCGGGCTATCGACCATCTTGCCGTTCAGCGAAACCACGCCGCACCCCTCTTTTTCTGCCGCCTCTGCCGCATCGACCACTCGCTGGGCATGAGCCACTTCTTTGGCGGTTGGTGCATACAGGTTGTGCAGCAGTTCGATCTGGCGTGGGTTAATCAGGGATTTACCGTCAAAACCCAGCTGTTTGATCAGCGCCGCTTCCTGTAGGAAACCCGCTTCATTGTTGGCATCGGAATAGACGGTATCGAACGCCTGGATCCCGGCCGAGCGGGCAGCCTGCAACAGTGAGCAACGGGCGAACAGCAGTTCAATGCCTTCCGGCGAGCGCTCGGTACGCAGATTACGCACATAGTCTTCGGCACCCAGCGCAATCCCGATCAACCTTGGGGAAGCCTGCGCAATCGCCACCGCGTTGGTGATGCCCTGTGCGGACTCGATCGCCGCCAGCAGGCCAGTGCTGCCGACCGGGCGACCACAGGCACGTTCAATGGCGGCGATTTCACGCTCCATATCCACCACGTCCTGCGCGGTGTCGGTTTTTGGCAGACGGACGATATCCGCCCCGCCGCGCACCACCGCTTGCAGATCCGCCAGGCCATAGGCCGAATCCAAGGCGTTAACGCGCACAATGGTTTCAACTTCCTGATACAGCGGGTGTTGCAGCGCGTGATACACCAGGCGACGGGCCGCGTCTTTCTCACGCAGGATCACCGAGTCTTCCAGATCGAACATCAACGCATCGGCCTGATAGATAAAAGCGTTGCTGACCATGGCGGCATTTGCCCCCGGTACGAAAAGCATGCTGCGGCGCATACGGTGTTTATTCAGCGTTTTCACGGCGTTCCTCCCAAGGCAGTGCGGCGGTTTCGCTGGCACGCATCAGCGCGGTTTCCAGCCGTGCACGCAGCACACAGTCCAGTGCGCCTTTATCGTCGACAATCACCTGCACCGGCGGCACGTCATACTGCTGCAAAACCTGCAACAGGGTGTGGCGGATGGCATCGCCGAACTGTTTTTCCACGCTGCTGGCAATCAGCAGATCGTGTTCCGGGCCTTCTGCTGGCGCGATACGGACCATGACATCGCTGGATTCCAGCGTGCCGGCCATTGCTTCTCGGATTATTTTCATTGTTCACCTGATTGTGCGGACTCAAATTCTTGCGGTACTGGCTTGGCCCGGCGCTGTGCCTGCAGATCCTGCAGGTAGTACAGCGTGTCTTTCGGCACCAAAGGCGCTGCGGCGTGGAAGTCTCCCGCGGCCAGCAGCTTGCGCACCCAGGAGGCAGAGATCGCCGTGCCCTGGTACTGCAAGCGCTCAATTTCCACCAGATCGATCGGTGGGCTAGGCAGCGCCGGAGTTTCCAGCCAATAACGCATGTCGCGGTTGTATTTCGCCGTTACGGCGCAGAACGGTTCGTTGCCGACAAATCGATGCGTGATGCCCAACGCGGGGGCCAGATACTGGCGGAAGATTTTCAGATCGATTTCGGTGTAACAGTCGTCGGCAACCCCCTGCTCTTTAATGAAGTAGCAAGGGAAAGTGGCACGGGAGATCACGTATTGAGACCCCTCATGCACCGTCAAATTGGTGATCCCCTCGGTGCCCTTCAGTACCAGATCGCGGCGATCTTCATACGGGAAGCGTGAGGTGTTTTCCTTCACCAGGAACAGATGCAGCCAGTCACATTGGGCGGCGGCTTCCCGCACCAGATATTGATGGCCACGGGTAAAGGGGTTGGCATTCATCACGATGCTGCCAATGGTGTCGCCCGGCTGGCGCTCGCTGGCCAGTTGCGCGGCGTAACGCTTCAGGCGGCACGGGCTGTTTTCCATCAGCACCACGATGCCCGGCACGCTGGCAATCGGATAAAAACCACACTGGCGAAACAGCGTCTCATTCTGCACTTTGGTGTAGATAAACAGCTGGGTGTGATGGCGCTCATAGGCCAGATTCACCAGTTCGGTCGCCAATGATAACGCCAGGCCTTCACCGCGCATTTGCGGGCTGATGGCCACGCATTTGATAATATTTTCGGCGATACCTCCGCAGGCAACCAATTGCTCGCCCTGGGTCACGGTGATAAAAACCTCGACCGTGGTATCAATATTCAGATCGTTACTACGCAAAAAAGCATTAATTGAGGCTATATTTTTGTGATCCGATCTTTTCACCCGAGTAAATACGGTATCGCCCAGCATGTCAGTCTCTCTAAAATAACTTATCAATAACATTTGAAATACAAAATCCCATTACAGTTAACATTAAGGTGTAATAAAAACCTTAAAAACCATCGAGTTGAAATGGTCCATAACACGAACGGGGTATTTAATGGCGCCATGTTAAACACAAATAACGCCCTGATTATTGACCTATTTCACAATCTACCCGCAGTAAATAAGTTGTTTAATGGTTTTTATTTACTTAATTATTTTTATAGTTTTTATTAGCGACATAGTGTTTAATTAAATAACCATCTCGCTGAGATTTAATTAGCAACGTAATTAAGCAACGGGGAATTAACATGGAGTGGCTAAATATTCTGATTGTTGAGGATGAAACGCCGTTGGCAGAAATGCATGCGGAATTCATCAAGCAGAATGGCGGATGCCGGCAGATTTGGCTGGCGGGTACCCTGGCACAGGCACGCACGATGACCGAGCGTTTCAAACCCGATCTGATCCTGCTGGATAATTTCCTGCCAGACGGCCAAGGCATAGAACTACTGCGCGAACTGACGCTACAAGGCTACGGCGGTGGCATTGTGTTTATCACCGCCGCCAGCGATATGGACACCGTGGCCGAAGCGCTGCGCTATGGCGTGTTCGATTACCTGATCAAACCCCTGGCCTATGACCGCCTGGCGCAAACCCTGCAACGCTTTAGCCAACGGCGCGAAGCGCTGAAAGACAAGGCGCGGGTCAACCAACGCCGCATTGATGAAATGTTCAACACCTACGCCCGCGGTGGCGATCAGGCCGCGTTGCCCACCGGCATTGATGAGCTGACGCTGATAAAGATCCGCGATTTGTTCGAAGATCCGCAGGTGCGTCATACGGCAGAAAGCGTGGCACAACAAATTGGGCTGAGCCGCACCACCGCTCGGCGCTACCTGGAGTTTTTTAGCGCCAACGATCAATTAGTGGCGGAGATTATTTACGGCAAGGTGGGCAGACCCCAGCGGATCTATCGTTCAGCAAGCCATGGTTAAACAGGAGCGCCCAACATACAGTGATGTAGTGGGCTGCTTCTGAGGCTATCGAACCTGTTTGGTGAACTTGCCCTATCACTACAACGGCTTGTTCTGCCCTAAGAACCGCAATGCCAGGACCTTCGCACCTTTGACAAAGATAAACGCCAGCAGTAGCGACCCCCACAGTGCCATGGTGATATAGCTACTGACGCCCATGATATTTAGCCCGCTCTCCAGCATTTGCAGCAGGAACAGCGCTAACACAATGCCGAAGACCCTACCAAATCCGCCGTCAGGATTTACCCCACCCAATACCGTCGCCAGGATAGTGATAAGCAACAGTGACTCGCCGTAGGAGGCTTTGGCCGAGTTGAGTTTCGACATCATCAGCAACGCCGCGACGGCGCACAGTAACGAGGAAATCACATAAACCCAAATCAGCGTGCGGCGGGTGTTAATCCCAGAGTAAAAGGTGGCTTTCTCGTTGGAGCCGGACAGGTATATCTGACGGCCCAGCGGGGTCTTGGCCAACATAAGCCAAAGCAGCAACGCCACCACGGCAAACAGGTAAAGCGGGACTGGAACCCCAAGAAAATAGCTGCGGTCCAATGCCAGTACATAGCTCGGAAAGTTAGAAATCGCCGAGCCTTTGGAGATCAGCACATTGATCCCTTTGAGCAAGGTCATGATGCCCAGTGTCGCCAAAATTGGGGATACCCGAACCACCGAGATAAGCACCCCATTGATGATCCCCACCACCAAGGCAACCGCCCCCCCCGCCAACAGCATCACTATCAATGAACTGAACGTTGGCTCAAGATGGGTACACACCCAGGCCATCACCAGCGCACTGGCGTTCGCAGTGGCAATAATGGATAAGTTGATGCCACCGGTCAGCATGGTGATCGCCATTGCCAGCGTCAATATCCCCACGACGGGGATCTGTGAGGCGATGGATTGGAAATTGGCCGCAGACCAGAATACCTGTGGGATCAGCACACTGAACACGCCCGCCACCAGCACCAGCAGTGCCACCAACCAGCGCTCGGTATGATCACGTTGAGTTGTTTTCGACATGGTTATATCCCTACCTTATGACGTTGGCCCCAGGCTGTCACACTGATACTGATGACTATCACCAGACCGATCACCACGCTATGCCAGTACGACGAAATACCCAGTAAATTCAGACCATTTTGCAATATTGCCAGCAAGATCACCCCGAGCAGAGTGCCGGTTAGGGTCCCCCGTCCACCGACAATACTGGTACCGCCCAGCACCACCGCCGCCAGCACGGTGAGTTCATAACCGAGCAACGAATCCGGTGCCACCGTCAAGACGGTATAGGACTGCACCACACCGGCGATACCGGATAAAAACCCCATATAGCCATAAACAAACAGTTGCAGCTTTACAATGCTGAACCCCATGCGGGATGCCGCTTCCTGATTACCGCCCAACGCATAAATTTGCCGGCCAATGCTGGTGCGTGTCATCACCAAAGCAGTGACAATAATCGTCGCCAGCAAGGTCAAAATGGGCAGCGAAAGGCCATAGTCATAGCCGTCAGCGGCGGTGAAGGAGAACAGCATTGGCCCATGTTCGAACCATTCCGGATAGGTATACAGCCAGACACCCCGGCTGAGATACAGCAGCAACCCGTAGAAGATATTCAGCGTGGAAATGGTAATAATGATGGACGGTACCCGCAGGCGATTAACCAAGAGCGCATTGATCAACCCCAGCAACAATCCGATGCCTCCTGCCAACGCGAAAGCCACCGGGAAATTACCGCCAAACTTCGCAATGAATGTCACCATGACATATTGCGAGATAATGGTCATCGCCGGGAATGAAATGTCAATACCGCCAGAAATCAAGACGATAAAAAACCCGCACGCCAAAATGGTCAGCATGGCGTAGTTATTTATCAAGTCATAAATATTGGCGAGCGTCAAAAATTCTGGGCTGGTGAAAGCAAGATAAGTCGAAATAATCAATAGGGTAAAAGCCAACATAACTTCATGGCGTTTCAGATGCTCTTTATTAAATAATCCTGTTTTGCCTACATCAGGCTTATTGAGTGCATGGGGATTAGCCATTGACTACCTCCGCAATGGCAGCTTCGCTGCAGTTACTCGGCAAGAACTCCTGCACAAGCCGCCCAGACCGCATAACCAGAATACGGTGGCTATTAAAGTAAGCTTCATCAATCTCATCACAAACCATTAATACCGCAATCCCCCGCGCCGCCAATGCATTGATAATATTATAAATGCCTGCTTTGTTGGCGATGTCGACCCCAACGGTCGGCGAGTCGAGGATCAGTATTTGCGGGTCGGTTGCCAGCCATTTGGCGATGGCAATACGCTGGGCATTTCCACCGGATAACGTATTGACCGGCAGGTCGCTATTACCGATTTTGATCGACAGATGTTTCACCATGTCTTCGACCAGCGTGTCGACTCGCTCGGCCCGCATCAGGTGCAAGGCATTTTTAAGCCGGTGTAATACCGTGGCACTGATATTGTCGCGGATTGATTGCTCCATAATCAGCCCGGTGCTCATCCGGTCTTCCGAGACATAGCCCACACCGGCGGCAATGGCATCGCGGTTACTGGCGAACCGCATTGGCTTATCATTGATACGAATGCTGCCCGACTCGGGTTTGGTTAAACCAAATAGACTGAGGCACAGTTCTGTGCGGCCAGACCCGAGCAAACCAACCAGCGCGACAATTTCGCCAGGATGCAAAGCCAGTGAGATATCCTGATATTGATTGCCACGGGAAAGCGCTTCCACTGCCATCACGACAGGGCGTGCTTCGCTGTAAGGCGGTAGCACCTGAAAATCAAATTTCATATCCGTCATCAGCCAGGCAAGCCGCTGGTTGTCCACTTCAGCCGCAGGGTAGGTTCCAACCCACTGGCCATCTTTCAGCACGGTAATACGGTCTGAAATCTCCAGCACTTCGCTCAACCGGTGACTCACAAATACCACACAGATATTGCGTGATTTCAGCTCATGCACCACCCGTAGCAAGCCGTTGACTTCCTGCCGGGTCAGCGACGCGGTTGGCTCATCCATCACAATGAGGCGGGCATCTTGTGCCAGTGCACGACAGATAGCGACTAACTGTTTCTGGGCGATGGATAAATTCTCAACCAATTCGTCCAGATTAAGGTGGGCATCAATGCTGTTAATGACGCGTTCGGCGGTCTCACGCATCTGACGTTTATTCACCCACAGCTGATGGTGATAATGGTTCATGGCGATATTCTCAGCCACGGTCAGATTCGGGAATAAGGATAAATCCTGATAAATGACCTGGATCCCCAGGCGGACAGACTCAATAGGTGTCAGGGTTGAATAGGTTTTGCCATCAATAATAATGGCGGCATCTCTATCGGGTTGGTAAACACCGGAGATAATCTTGATCAGTGTTGATTTGCCACAACCGTTCTGCCCAGCGAGGCAATGTACCTCACCCGGTAACAGGGTCATAGCCACCTTATTCAGCGCCTTGACGCCATAAAAGGTTTTACTGATATTTTCCAGGGTAATAAATGGCTGCATACATCCTCTTACGCCAGGCGAGCAATGGTTGCAGAGCCGGACAAGGCATCCGGCTCTGCGGTCATGCGGGGGAATTAATACAGGGAATCCACGTTATCTTTGGTAACTCGCAGTACATTGTGGAACTGAATCAGGTGTTTATCCTGATCAACTTCCGCTTTACCCACCCCAGGGATCTCCATGCCTGTTTCGATCTTCTCACCTTTAAGCACTTTGTCAGCAACGGCGGTCAATGCATATCCAGCAGAACCTGGGTCATAAGTGACACCCATGGCGATATCACCACTTTTAATCAGCGAGGCTGCCTGAGAGGGGATCATCATGCCGAATACGTGGACCTTGTTTTTCGCCCGCTTCTCTTTCACTGCACGGCCTGCACCAATTGGGCCTTGTGAACCGAAGGCCACAATCCCTTTCAGGTCGCTATGCGCTTTCATCAGATCCAGTGTGGTGCGGCGTGAGTCATCAATGCTCTCGGCGACGGGCATACGGCTAGTCACTTCAAACATTTCCGGATAATGCGCTTTCTGGTACTTAACAAACAAATCTGCCCACAGGTTATGCTGTGGCACGGTCAGGCTGCCGACATAAATGACATACCCACCCTTGCCGCCCATCGCTTTTGCCATTTCTTCCACGTTGTCGGCGGCAAATTTGGCGTTATCAATGATTTCAATATCCCAGTTAGCGCTAGGCTGCCCTGGTGATTCGTTGGTTAATACCACGATACCGGCGTCACGCGCTTTCTTGAAGACGGGCTCCAATACATCGGCATCGTTCGGCACGATACTGATGGCACTGACTTTCTTGGCGATTAAATCTTCAATAATTTTAACCTGTTGTGGAGCATCGGTACTGGATGGGCCGACTTGATAGGCTTTGATACCCAGTTCTTTACCGGCACGTTCCACACCTTCACCCATACGGTTGAACCAGGGCATTCCCGCGATTTTCGAAATATTGACGACTTCCACTTCTTGCGCCAATGCACCGCCCGAGCCCACCAGCATGCTGAACAGGCTAGCCGCCAATAACGTTTTCACACTCAATTTTTTCATCTAACACTCCCGGATCTAATGTAGGTTGAGGCATAATCGCCAAATAGCGAGGTAACTCATTGGTATTATTTATATTTTATTGTTAGTGACGGTTTCCCGGGATGCCGATTTTACATCTGCACAACATTCCCGTAGAGGGACTCTACAGCCTCGATAGCGATTTCCCCCATATCTTTGAATGCTATTTATATGGACAAACCTGCAACCTTCCCGGTTTGCGACGGGGGTCATGATCCTGAGGGGATAAACGAGGCGAAATGCGTAAAAATAACCGTCAGGAAGGCAATAACAGCGCTGGTGACAGGGATACTCTGGGTCGATGCGGCAGGCCATTTTAATGCCAATCTGTTAACTCCCTTCCATTTTGCAGCGCAACAGTTGCCAGCCAGAGTTTTCCTGCGCATGATGCGGAAAATCTCACACTTTGTTACAGGCTTATGATTAACGTTGCGCTGATAGACGACCACGTGGTGGTTCGTTCCGGGTTTGCCCAGTTACTGTCGTTGGAAGAGGATATCCGTATCGTCGGCCAGTTCGACTCGGCGGCACAGGCATGGCCGCACTTGCTGCGCGATCCGATCGACGTAGCGGTGCTGGATATCGCCATGCCGGATGAAAGCGGCCTCAGCCTGCTCCAGCGTTTACGCCAACAGCGCCCCACCTTTCGCGCCATCATCCTCAGCATCTATGACACCAATGCCTTCGTGCAAAGCGCTATCGATGCCGGGGCCGGTGGTTATCTCACCAAACGCTGCGGCCCCCATGAACTGGTGCAGGCGGTTCGCGCCGTCAGCAGCGGTGGGCTTTACCTGTGCGCGGATGCCTTGCGAGCGCTGCGCCATACTCCGCAGCCACCGAAAGAATTGCAGGTACTCACCCCGCGCGAGAAAGAGATCTTCGATCTGCTGGTCAACGGCCTGAGTGTCAAAACCATCGCCCAACAGTTGACCTTAAGCCATAAGACCGTGCAGGTGCACCGCGCCAACATCCTCGGCAAACTGCATTGCGACACCACCGTAGAACTGGTGCATTTCGCGCTGCAACATCAACTGCTTGCCGGGAGTTAGCCGGTGCCGCCAATGGTGCGCCGCCTGGCGCTTTCGCTGTTTCTGGCGCTGTTTTTTGCCCTCAGTTGGCTAGCCCTGTGGACCATTAGCCTGCATCTGAGCCATGACGGCCAGCAGGCCGTGCTGCTGTTTCCCCAAGGGCTACGGCTAGCGCTGCTGATCCTGTTACCCCGACGTTACTGGCTCACGCTATTACTGGCGGAAGCCGCTACGCTGCTATGGCTGCATGACCAGCAATTGCTGAGCGATCGCTCGGTGCTACTGCTACCGTTGTTAAGCCTGCTACCGGCCTGGGGCACTCAGCGGCTGTGGTATCGCTATCACCTGTATTGGCAACGGCTGTCGCTATTGCTGGCGGCCATCGCGGCCAATTCGCTGCTGTGCGGGTTACTGGCGGGGGTCTGGCTGCCATCCAGTATCAGTCAAACCTTGCTGACCAGCTTTACCGGCGGCGTACTGCTGGTGCCTTTCGTCTATCTGATTTATACCTACCTGCGCCAGCAACTGGTGACGTCGATGCCCGTTCCGCGCCCCTCGACACCACAGCTACGCACCTCTCTTCTGCTGTGGTGTTCACTGTTTCTCACCATGGGGATTTGCGTGCAACTGGCGATCGCCCCGCAGATGGAGCGGCTGCTGCTGATCTTTATCTTTCTGCCCAACGTGTTTATGGCTTATCGCTTTGGCTGGCAAGGGGGCGTCCTGGCGGCGCTGTTTGGCAGCGTGATGATCACCCTCACCCGCCAGGCTGGTGGCGCGTTTCAGGGTCTGCAAGAGTTGGAGCTATTCCTTTCTACCCAGGCGCTGTTGGGGATTGGGCTGGGGATTGCCATCAGCCGTCAGCAGCAATTGGCGCAAAAGCTACAGCGCTATCGCCAACAGTTGGAGCAGGAATTAGCGGCCAAAAGACACCTGATGGAGCGGCTGATAGGTACCGAAGAAGAGGTGCGCAAGGCCATCGCTCGCGAGTTGCATGACGAGATCGGCCAGAATATTACCGCCATTCAGATCCAGGCAATGTTGGTCAACCGCAGCGCCACCGCCCCGGCCACCCGCCTGGCCGCGGAGCAGATCGATTCGCTATCGCAACGCATCCACCACACCACCCGCACCCTGCTACGGCAATTGCGCCCACCGGTGTTGGAAGAGATGGCGCTGGACAAAGCCCTTCATCACCTGGCCGATGAGTTTTCCTTTGCCGAACAGGGGATCAGCTTCCAGCTGGATTACCGCCTGCCAGCCACGCCAGATGATGAAACCCTGGTATTTACCCTCTACCGTGTGGCACAGGAGCTGCTCAATAACATCAGCAAACACGCCTGCGCCAGCCATGTGCATTTAAGCCTGACGCAAACCCACCAGACGATCACCCTGGAAGTCCGTGACAACGGCCAGGGCATGCCGTTGCAACCCACCAGCGGCTTTGGCCTGCGCGGTATCGAAGAGCGAGTGCGCGCATTGGGGGGCGATTGGCGGCTCCATCGGCGTAATGGCACGCGCATAATTGTTAACCTGCCCACAAAACTGAACAAAAACTCCGTCTGACTAGGACTAAGTCTTAGGTGCCTAAAACCTTGTCTCATCCAATCCTGTTTTCAACACCCTACACTGCTCTCACTGTCCGGAGGAACTCATGACATCGGCCACGTTAACCGCGGAACAAATCAGCGCTCGCTACCGCTACTGGCGACCACGCCTGATGTTTTCGATGATCGTCGGCTACGGCGCCTTTTATCTGACACGCAAGAGCGTCAGCTATGCCATGCCGGTGATGCAGCTCGAACTGGGGTTGGACAAAGGGGATATCGGCCTGCTGGGTACGCTGTTTTACCTGGCCTACGGCGGCTCGAAGTTTGTCTCCGGCATTGTCAGCGATCGCAGCCAGGCGCGCTGGTTTATGGGTGTCGGGCTGTTTATCACCGGCGTGCTGAACATCGTGTTCGCCTTTTGCCATTCGCTGACGGCGTTGCTGGTGGTCTGGACGTTAAACGGTTTCTTTCAGGGCTGGGGCTGGCCGCCCTGCGCCAAGATGCTCACCAGTTGGTATTCGCGCAACGAGCGAGGCTTCTGGTGGGGCACCTGGAATACTTCGATCAGCCTGGGCGGTGCGGCCGTGCCGTTGCTGTCCGGATTTATGGCTTCACACTACGGTTGGCAGGCTGCGCTGTTGCTGCCGGGAGCCATCGGGATGCTGATTGGGCTGTGGTTGTGCTGGCAACTGTGCGGTAAACCGCAGCAGCAAGGATTACCCAGCGTAGGCCACTGGCGGCGCGATCCGCTGGAGCTGTGGCAAGAGCAGCAAAGCCCGGCGATGCCGATGCGGCGGATGTTGTTTGACACCATTTTGCGCAACCCAACCATCTGGTTGCTGGGCGTGTCCTACATCCTGGTGTACCTGATACGCATTGCGCTGAACGATTGGGGCAACATCTGGCTGGCGGAGAGCCACGGCGTCAACCTGATGAAGGCCAACGCCACGTTGTCACTGTTTGAACTGGGTGGGCTGTTTGGCGCACTGTTTGCCGGGTGGGGATCGGATCTGCTGTTTCGCGGCCTGCGAGCACCGATGATCCTGCTGTTCTCCATCGGGCTATTTCTAACGACGACCGCCCTATGGCTGGCCCCGCTGCACCATTACGGGCTGCTTTCGGCCTGCTTTTTCGGCCTCGGCTTTTTTGTGTTTGGGCCGCAGATGCTGATCGGGCTGGCCGCCACGGAGCACTGCCACAAGGACGCGGCCGGGACCGTGACCGGGTTTCTTGGCCTGTTCGCCTACCTGGGTGCCGCGCTGGCCGGTTGGCCGCTGGCGCAGGTATTGCAGCATTACGGCTGGTATGGCTTTTTTGCCCTGCTGGCGCTGGCAGCCACCTGCGTCGGCCTGCTGTTGATGCCGCTGCTGATGGCCGGGCAGATACGGCAACAATAGACGTAATTTTTATACGGTTAATGGATTAATCCTCGCACCCAATAGCAACACCGGATCAGCTCCCTCTCCCTGTGGGAGAGGGTTGGGGTGAGGGGAAAATGGTTTGCTTTACCCTACAAAGACAACAACAAAAAGGACAACACCATGAAATTGACACCTCTCAACACCCTGCTGGCCACCACGCTGGCGCTGACAGCCCTGGCCGGAACCGTGCAGGCCAAAGGCCGTCTGGTGATCTATTGCAGCGCCACCAACGCCATGTGCGAGGAAGAAGCCAAAGCCTTCGGGGAAAAATACGACGTCAAGACCAGCTTTATCCGCAACGGCTCTGGCAGCACCTTGGCCAAGGTAGACGCGGAGAAGAAAAACCCACAGGCTGACGTCTGGTACGGCGGCACGCTGGATCCTCAATCGCAAGCCGGCGAAATGGATTTACTGGAGGCTTACGCCTCGCCGAACCTGGAGCAAATCATGCCGCAGTTCCGCGATCCGGCCAAACGTAAAGGCAACTACTCCTCTGCGGTGTATATCGGTATTCTCGGTTTCGGCGTCAACACCGATCGCCTGAAAGAGAAAAACCTGCCTGAACCCAAGTGCTGGAAGGACCTGACCAACCCGATCTACAAAGGGGAAATCCAGATCGCCGATCCACAAAGTTCCGGCACGGCCTACACCGCGCTGGCCACCTTTGCGCAGTTGTGGGGCGAAGAGGCCGCCTTTGATTACCTGAAACAACTGAACGGCAATATCTCGCAGTACACCAAGTCCGGCATCGCCCCGGCCCGCAACGCCGCGCGTGGTGAAACCACGATCGGCATTGGCTTCCTGCACGACTATTCGCTGGAAAAAGAAAAAGGCGCACCTCTGACGCTGGTTTCCCCATGCGAAGGTTCTGGCTATGAAATCGGCGGTATCAGCATCCTGAAAAACGCCCGCAATATGGAAAACGCCAAGCTGTTCGTGGATTGGGCGTTGTCTAAAGAAGCCCAGGAGCTTTCCTGGAAGAAAGGGCAGTCTTACCAGATCCTGACCAACACCACGGCAGAGACTTCTCCTAACTCGCTGAAGCTGGATCAACTGAAACTGATCGATTACGACATGGATACCTACGGCGCTTCCGACATGCGTAAAAAGCTGATCACCAAATGGGTTAACGACGTGAAGATGGGCCACTGATCCCATCCTGCATCTATCGGGCGTAGTGACTGCTGACTATGCCCGCTTCATTTTCGTTTATTCCGGGGAATATCATGTCTGAAACCATCACCTTGCGCACGGCGCAGGGGCGGGATCCCATTTTCTACTGGTTGCTGCTGGCGCTGGCAGGTTTCGCCCTACTGCCTTCCTACAGCCTGGACTACGGGCTGCTTGAGGCGACCAACGAAGAACTGCTGGCGGCCTACGGATGGTCACATGCAGGCTTGGCCATGCTGTGGTTTGCCGCCCCGTTGCTGCTGGTTGTACGCCCGCAGATTGCCAATGGCCGCAAGCAACGCAACCGCCACCTGTTTGATGCTGGCTATGCTCTGGCCTGCGGGCTATTGGTATTTATCAGCGCCGCCGCGACCGGTACTGGGATGGGGTTCGCTACCTTGCCGCTGCTGATAGCAATGGGCGCAGTGATCACCCTTGCCCTCTCAAGGCTGGAATGGCTGGGTGGCGATCGCTTTGTACTCGGTTCGCTGGTGGCGGTGATCGCCCTGATCGTGCTGTTTATCATTTATCCCAGCATCGCCATCTTTATCCCGATGTTCACCGATGAGGCCGGTGCCTTCGCCCCGTTGGCATTTATGCAAACGCTCGGGCAGGCGCATATCCTGCAGGTGATCTGGAACTCCTTCCTGCTCTCCGTCGCCGTCGGGATTGGCTGTACCTTCTTTGGCATGGTGCTGGCGATTTATACCACACGTATCGCCCGCCGCTCGGCGGTGATTGGCCGTATCTTCTCGATCCTGCCAATCGTCACACCGCCATTTGTGGTTGGTTTAGGCGTCACCCTGATGATGGGCCGCTCCGGCTACATCACCGAGCTGATGGTGACCTGGTTCGGCCTGACCAACACCAACTGGCTCTACGGCTTTACCGGGATCTGGTTGGCTCAGGTGCTGGCCTTTACGCCCATGTCATTCATGATCCTCGATGGGGCTATCAAGACCATCCATCCGTCGCTGGAAGAGGCGTCCTACACGTTGCGCGCCAACCGCTTCCAGACCTTTACCCAGGTGTTTATGCCGCTGCTGAAACCGGCATTGGCCAACTCGTTCCTGATCGTCATTGTTCAATCGTTGGCGGACTTCAGTAACCCCTTGGTTCTCGGCGGCAACTTCGACGTATTGGCCACGCAGATCTACTTCTACATTACCGGTGCGCAGCTTGATTATCAGGCAGCCAGTACGCTAGGCGTGGTGCTGCTGATGTTCTCGCTGCTGGTGTTCTGCGTGCAATACATGTGGATCGGCAAACGTTCCTACGTGACCATTTCCGGCAAATCCAACCACGGCGACGTTCAGCCGCTGCCGGTGACGCTGGTGTGGGGCGTCTCGCTGATGCTGTATGTCTGGATCGCCTTCAACATCTTGCTGTACGGCAGCATTTTCTACGGCAGCTTCACCGTTAACTGGGGCGTGGACTACACGCTGACGCTGGACAACTTCAGCAAACTGTTCGGCCAAGGCTTCAGCGACGGCGCGTGGCCTTCCCTGCTCGATACCTTGCTGTATGCCGGGATTGCCGCACCGATCACTGCCATCTTCGGCCTGCTGATTGCCTACATCGTGGTACGCCAGCAATTCCAGGGTAAAAAAGTGATCGAGTTCAGCACCATGCTGTGCTTCGCGGTGCCAGGCACCGTGGCCGGTGTTTCCTACATTCTGGCGTTCAACAGCGCGCCGGTTTACCTGACCGGAACGGCAGCCATCGTGATCATTTCGATGGTGATGCGCAACGTGCCGGTGGGGATCCGCGCGGGTATCGCCGGTTTGGGGCAGTTGGACAAGTCGCTGGATGAGGCCTCCCTCAGCCTGCGTGCCGGTTCGCTACGCACCATAGTGTATATCCTGCTGCCCTTGCTGCGCCCGGCGATCCTTTCGGCGTTGGTCTACAGCTTTGTCCGTGCCATGACCACCGTGAGCGCCATTGTTTTCCTGGTGACGCCAGATACGCGCGTCGCAACGTCCTACATCCTTAACCGGGTCGAGGACGGCGAGTATGGCGTAGCCATTGCCTACGGATCGATCCTGATCGTAGTGATGCTGGCGATTATTTTCCTGTTTGATGCCCTGGTTGGCGAAGCGCGGGTCGCGCGTTCCAAAGCCCGGAATGCGGCCTGATACCCGGCGGAGAAGGATGAACAACATGTCTGACATTCAAGATAAGAAACACTTTGTTGAACTGAAGAACGTCGCCAAGCGGTTTGGCAACAATACCGTGATTGAAAACCTGAGCCTGGCGATCCCACGTGGGGATATGGTGACGCTGCTTGGCCCTTCCGGCTGCGGTAAAACTACGGTCCTGCGCCTGGTCGCCGGGCTGGAGAAACCCAGTGGCGGGCAGATCTTTATCGACGGCGAGGACGTGACCGATCGCTCCATTCAGCAGCGGGACATCTGTATGGTGTTCCAGTCCTACGCGCTGTTCCCTCATATGTCGCTGGGGGATAACATCGGCTATGGCCTGAAAATGCTCGGAAGGCCCAAGGCAGAGATCCGCGATCGGGTACGTGAAGCCCTGATGCTGGTCGATCTGGAGGGTTTTGAAGAGCGCTATGTCGATCAGATCTCCGGCGGCCAGCAGCAACGCGTCGCCCTGGCACGTGCGCTGATCCTCAAACCCAAGGTGCTGCTGTTCGATGAACCGCTGAGTAACCTGGATGCCAACCTGCGCCGCAGCATGCGTGAAAAGATCCGCGAATTGCAGCAGCAGTTCAACATCACCTCACTCTATGTCACCCACGATCAGAGTGAAGCCTTTGCGGTTTCCGACACCGTGCTGGTGATGAACAAAGGGGAAATCATGCAGATTGGCGCACCGCAAACGCTGTACCGCTACCCGGCCTCGCGCTTTATGGCCGGATTTATGGGGGATGCCAACATCTTCCCGGCCAAGGTGACCAGCAGCGGCGTAGAGATCTTTGGCTACGCGGTGCCACGCCCACAAGGCTTTGCTGCTGGTTTGCAGCAATGTACCGTGGGCGTGCGCCCAGAAGCGATTACCCTCAGCCAACATGGGGAACCGAGCCAGCGTTGCACCATCAGTAAGGTAGCTTATATGGGGCCGCAGTATGAAGTGCTGGTGAACTGGCACGATCAGTCGCTGCTGCTGCAGGTAAACGCTACGCAGTTGCAGCCCGAACCGGGCGACAGCTATTTCCTGCAAATCCATCCGTTCGGCATGTTTGTCCTCGCCGACGAGTAAGCATGAATTTACTCCCCGCTCGTGGTTCCGGGCGGGGATTTTTTCGATGTCCATTCCCTACTCCCGTCTCGATATCACCGCATTTACGGCACTGATGTGATCTCGCTCTGTTTCTCGCCGCCGTCGGGCATTATCACTATCGGTTGAACTTAACGCGGGCATCTATGGGGTAAATCTGCCAAAAGCTCAACGGGTTGCGCATTCTGTAAGCAAACAAACGCAGAATGCGTAATCCCCTTTGACTTCCCCCCTGCACCCCGTTATGATTCCGCCCGTTCACACGATTCCTCTGTAGTTCAGTCGGTAGAACGGCGGACTGTTAATCCGTATGTCACTGGTTCGAGTCCAGTCAGAGGAGCCATATTTAGAGAAGCCCGCGTAAGGAAACTTAAGCGGGCTTTTTGCTTTTCAGTGACCCGTCCTGAATAGCGTTGACACGTTTTCGACTTAAATCCGGAGAACGTGATAATGGCCGAGTTTAAACGTACACAACGTGACTATCCTTTGTCTTTTAAAATTGCTGTTGTTGAGCAGGTTGATAAAGGCGAAATGACCTACAAACAGGCTCAACTGCGCTATGGTATTCGGGGACGTTCGACCGTTCTGACCTGGTTGCGCAAGCATGGCCATCTTAACTGGGCCCCAGGTCTTCCCCATCTCTCCAGCCGGGAGTTGCCCATGAGCCAACCGCCTGCCCCTTTAACTCCTGAACAAAGGATCAGGGAACTTGAAGAACAGCTTGAGCTGGTCACCCAGATCGCACTGTGATTAAAAAATACGCTATCATCTTGTCTAGACAGTGAAAATACACAAAATAAAACCGTTCTGACGGGCCCGACTGGGTAATAGCTTTGTTCTGTTTATGGAATTCGAGCTTACTATTCCCGGCCCCTATCCCCCAGTCGTATTTATCGACCGAGAAAAACCATTTGTCATTGCATTCAAGTAAAACTCAGATGATTGTAGCCGGCTTCAATAACGGTCAACTCTTCTGCACTAAAAGTCTGCCGTTTTCGCTCACCCCGGTAATACCAACAGCAATGCACCAGCCCCTTATCAGACGTAGTTCCACTGACGACCATGATTGCAGGTCGTTTACGTAAGCGTACAAGCATCCCAGGCATAAACATTAACCGCCCCCTGCTAAAGCAGAGCTATTAGTCTGCCCCATCTTTAATACACTCATCATAATGAATTCGTTTGCCTGTTTGAGGGCAGAAAAGTCAGGTTTGACCTTGCCATAAACACGCATTCCTTCAAGCATTATGAAGAGGCTTTCAGCCATAATCTCGGCCTTGACATCCAGCCTGAATATGCCTTTTTCTTGGCCCTGCTTGATTATGATCAACAGGTTTTTCTTAATTCCGCTGAACATATAGCTGACTTTTTCGTAGATATCCTTGTCATCTGGGAGCAACTCACTCGCCGTAGCAATGGTAAAGCAACCCCGGGTACCATCTTCGCCGGTAGACAGTAAAGCACAGTAATTCAGCGTTTCTCTCAGTGCTTTTTCAGGATCCTGCTCACCTGCGCGTTTTTCCATTCTCCGCAAACCATCATCCATATACTGCGTTAACGCAGCCAGAAAAATGGACCTTTTATCCGGGTATAGCTTGTAGATGCTCGCGCTGGCCAAGCCCGATACCTGCATTAAGTCAGCCATTGATGTGGCGTGAAAACCTTTCATCCAAAACACGCTAAGCGCAGCATCAAGAAAATCCTGCGGGTGAAATTCTCGAGGTCTACCAAGATTTTTTTTCATATTTTCCACTATTTTTTCTTATCGTGATATAAGCCCACCATGAATTGTAGATTAATCAATCCACAAGTCAAGAGGTTAATGATTAATAAAAGAAAGTAATCATATAATTAAAATAACCGCATGTTTTTACTTGAATTTTACAATCATGATTGGAAAGATGTTTAATTTCACAAATCACTCTTATTCAATTTAACAACCAATCTATTCTTTTTTATTCCTTTTTGATACTTCCACAGCATAAAAACCGCATGTAATTCTAGCTGTGATTAATTAATGTTTTCATATGGAGATCGCTATGAATAAGGAAAAAACACTGAAGTTAATCGAACTTAGTCACGAAGAAAAATCAGTAATTCTCGATAAAATAGCAGGGCTAACCTATTCGCCAGAAGGAAGTTCAGAATATATTAAAGCTATAAGAAAACTGATGTGGAGTATTCTGCCTGAACACTTAACTGATGCCCTAGAAGACCTCAAAAAGCCATTTCCAGAATATGCAGGTATTAAAGTTACAAATCTTCCTGTTGATAGCGTTATTACTGGTAGCCCTCACAACAATGAAACAGGTAGACTATTCAAAAGTGGTTCTGTAACAGAGAATATTTTAGTTGGCATGGGCGCTATTTTAGGAGAACCCTACTCCATTGCTCATGAAGGATATGAATTGGTCAATAACCTGACCCCACATAAAGAAAAAGCGTCTGATTATACCGGATTAGGCTCCGCAGTCGAACTTGACTTTCATATTGAAAATGCAGCACAAGTTTATCAGGAGGAAGGTGATACTTCCCCTTTCGTACTCATACTTCTAGGGGTGAGGGAAGATACACAAGCAAAACCATTAACTCGAATCTCTGATGCTCGCAAAGCGCTTAAGCAGCTTTCTGCAGATGATATTGCTGTATTACGAGAAAGATCTTTCATTATCAAAGTCCCTCATCGCTGGAGATCGGCCACGGTTACTCCCAGAGATAATACAGAGTTAGTCCCTGTCGTTTCTGGACCGATAAATGCGCCTAGGATAACCGTGGCATTTTACCCAGATATGGTTATACCCGTTAATAGCAGGGCTCAAGAAGCATTAGAGAAATTACATATCACTATCCGGAGTGTGGCTGAAGGCATTCATATTACTCCTGGTACAATGGTGATAATCAACAACAATTTCATGCTGCATTCTCGCGATCAATTCACAGCCAATTATGATGAAAATGGCCGAGCCTATCGCTGGGTTCAGCGTATTTTCGTCACTAAAAATTTATGGCCTTTCCGCAATTTTAGTTGCCAAGGCGAAAGGATTTACAACGCTAAATTGCTCACCGCAGATCAAAAATGTACTGATGAATAAGAGGCTGAAATGCAACTCGTCATTATAGGTGCTAGAAATACTGGCACCAGCTTATATCTTGTGTCGCTGGCGATTCGCTATGGTTATAGCGTCACCGTGTTAACGGCTGAACATGATAATCTCAATGGCGCTTTTGAAAACGCCGTGCAGGTTATCTCATTGAATATTTCCACTGAGAATGTTATAAATTGGATTAAAAACAACCTGGTAGTATTTACCTCGGCATTACTGATAACAACTGCACACGACTTATATGCAACAGTTGCAGCTCAAGTTGCCGATTGGTTTGGTGTTCCCGGCCCTGATAAAAAAGCAGTAGCTTACTGTGTATCTAAAATTAACCAGAGCGAGACACTTAGCCGCCTAGGTTTTCAGCAAGCTTCTCCAACTCGAGTTTCTCTATCAGAACAGCTACCTGCATCCCTGATCGCGACCTTAAGTTATCCTGTGGTCATTAAACCGGTTGAAGGCTCGGCCAGCCAAGGGATCAGTCTATGCCGGACAACGAAAGAAGCTTTAGTCCACCTTGAACACCTCAGTGCTAAATACAGGGCTCAGCCAGAAATTATCCCTGGTGGCGCAGTACTGATTGAACACTTCGTTGCAGGGCAGGAGTATTGTGTTGAACTATTTGATGGAGTTTTTATTGGCACTATGAAAAAAAACAAGCGTGCAGGCTCACGCTTTATTGAACGGGGTTACAGCTCTGATATTGATTTGACAGAGTCTCAGATTGACAGACTCATCCTCATGACAGAGAAAATTACAGCCTCACTGAATCTGATGTGGGGCCCTATACATATAGACTGTATTATTAATGAAGAGCAGATATATATCATTGAAATTAACCCGCGCATTGCCGGAAGCTTTATTACCGCTATCATTCGAGATGCATGGATGTTTGATATCGCGGATGCACTATTAAAACGCTTGAGTGGGAAGCACGTTGAAATTTTTAGACGACGTGAGCCAAAAAAATTTGCTCAAGTAATGTTTTTTCTTGGTTGTGATCC
This sequence comes from Serratia sp. JSRIV004, assembly GCF_019968705.1. Lineage (NCBI taxonomy): Bacteria > Pseudomonadati > Pseudomonadota > Gammaproteobacteria > Enterobacterales > Yersiniaceae > Serratia > Serratia sp. JSRIV004. The sequence goes on from NZ_CP074140.1 coordinate 3,842,898, forward strand.
TGAATCATGGCAAGTCCCTGTAGCAAGTCAACTGACGGACTCTAAAATCAAAGTGATATATGCACCGCAGTTCATTCCGGAAAGGGAGCGCCGAGCCTATGTTTATCTTGTGGTGGAGTGAGCAATGAAAGCACATCGACCTTCACTTCTTCAAGCTGCTCTTGTTACTTCACTTGGCTATATCGTGGTTCAGCTTGATGTCACTATCGTCAACGTTGCCCTACCGACCTTTGCCAGAATATTCCAAGCTGACATGTCTGGGCTACAGTGGATCCCAGATGCGTATGTCATCGTTTTTGCAGCCCTTCTGCTTGCAGCAGGCGGATTGAGCGATCGATTTGGCAGTCGGAGAATCAACCTCGTTGGAATGGTCATTTTCCTGTTTGCATCGCTAATTTGTGCTTCCGCTACCTCAATTGATATTATGATTGTTGGCCGTATCGGACAAGGGGTAGGTGCAGCCCTTATTCTTCCTTCATCACTCGCATTGCTCTCTGCAGTCAGCGAAGGCGATGCAGTACTCCGTACAAAAGCCATTGGATGGTGGAGTGCTATTGGTGGCATTATTAGTGCCGCAGGGCCTTTTATTGGAGGGCTTATATTAAAATATTTATCTTGGCACGCACTTTTTCTTATAAATATCCCGTTCTGTCTTGCTGGTTTAATTTTTACTCTTTATATTATCAAGGAACCCCCATGTCATCATCGCCAAAAAGTCGATACAAAAGGGATAGTGATTTTTATTATAGCTAGTTTTTCACTGGTGTTTTTACTTATCAATTTTGGAAAAAAATCCGTATATTCCTTTTCTAACCTTGCATTTATAATGTTATTTTTCATTTCAGCGACACAGTTAATTCGGCACCTAAGAAATAATGAATATGCTTTTATACCTCCAACTTTACTGCGAACCCCCATTTTCTCAATGGGATTGCTTCTAGGCGCCACCATGAATTTTTCATTTTATGGTTCTATCTTTATATTAACCATTTATTTTCAGGTTTATCGCGAATTTTCACCCGTTATGACAGGGTTAGCTCTGCTGACTTTCACTATTATTGCTGTGGCCAATACTGCCAGCGGTTACTTGTCTGAACGCTTTGGCCCCCGCCTAACCATCATGACCGGACTGGTTACTGCCTCTGTGACCTACACTATTCTGGCTTTTCTTACGTATACCGATGCGAGTTATCTTGCTTTTGTATGTTTCCTATTTCTTATGCCGATAGGTGGCGGAATCGCCTTGCCCACGCTTATTTCGGCTTTCATTCATGCAGCACCTGCCGATAAGACGGCAACCGCCTCAGCAGCGATTAACTCCATGCGTCAAATCGGTGGTGCTATTGGCGTAGCGTTGCTTGGGCTTCTTGTCTCCGGCGTACATTTCCCAGTAAATGTCGGAGCTGCCACCGGCTTTCTTATTGCAGCCTTTACCATGCTGATAACAGCACTCCTTACCTATGCAATGTTTTATGAGTCTGAAATCAAGAGGGTTTAAGATGAATATCAGTAATATTCTTATTGTCGATGGGGCTTCTACTTCTGCAAGTTATGCTCCTTTATTCCGAGCTTATGGCATTCCTTGCATCCATCTGTTTAGCGATCCTGTTATAGCCAGCCACTTTGGAGCAATGATCAATCAGCAAGATTACGTGGCATGTTTGACCCATCAGGGCGACATAACGCAAACCCTTGAGCGTCTATCCAAATGGCAAATCTCAGCTGTATTACATGGTTTGGACTCAGCGTTAGCAGTGGCAGGAGCCATCGCCAACGCGTTGAATCTGACATATGTCAATGAGCCGGAGTTAAATCTAGCTAGGCGGCACAAGTTTGAAATGATAGAAACCGTCAGAAAAGCAGGATTACGAGCCCCAGAACAGATATTATCAGATAACATACAAGTCATCTTAAATTGGGTCGGGAACAGAAATCAGTATCCTGTTATTATAAAGCCTGTTGAAAGCGCAGGAGTAAAAGGTGTCTTTAAATGTAGCTCTATTAAGGAAGTACACCGGTACTTTAATAAGGTAATGAACTCGTCTTCATACTATGAAGAGCCAAATACAACTGTTTTAATTCAAAGCTTCTTAGCTGGGAAGGAATATATTCTTGATAGCGTATCGTTAAATGGAAAACACTACTTAACCAGTATTTGGCTTGTCAAACGTGACAATGGGTCATCGCCGTTTCTTGATAATATGGAAACAGTTGATCACACCTTGCCGAAATACACTGTAATTCGGGAGTATGCAACAGCTGTTTTAAATGCTCTTGGCGTCCGTAATGGCCCCTCACATCTTGAGGTTATTCTGACTGAAAATGGCCCAGCACTAGTCGAGCTTAACTGTCGCTTACATGGGAGTCTTGACCTCCGTCTGACCACTTATGCATGTGGCCGTAATCATGTCCAGGATGTGGTCACCTCCCTCTTATCCCCTGATTACTTTATGACCTCATGCTCTCATCCCCTTTCATTTTATGGTCAGGCGATGCATGTATTACTTCGTTCTCCTTTGGCCGGCCGTAAATTGCGCAAAGATTATTGGTCGAGATTAGAAACGTTATCTTCTTTTGTCAGTTATAAATCCAATTTACCTACTGAAGGAATAACTCCTAAGACTAAAGATCTGAAGACAGCGATAGGTACTCTATCTCTTTTTAATCGGGACAGTAAACAACTAGCAACCGATCTCCTTTTAGTACGCCATGAAGAAAATACAGGGGCCATGTATAAACAAGACTAAAAAACAGCCAAATTAGGGAGGTAGTTAAGATAAAAAGGCATGCACTGCCTCTCTTTTTAATTATTCAACTAACACCATTCTAATCGCCCCAAAAAAGAGCAGAAAATTTATGCAATCTCAACCAGCGCATATCAGGTGGCTAACCAAGAGCCTCACACCCAGCCCCTCAAACCCGCCTCCAGATCACACCCTCAACATTTAACATGAAAAGTACAATTTTTTACCTGAATGTTACATTCCATTAAAATACCCTTCCCCCATACTCATCCCACGCCCACCCCTACCGAGGGAACCAACTGATGAAAACTAGCAACCCGATGCTGGAAAAATTACTGCCCATTCTGCCACTTATCGCTGCCAACGCCGCACAGGCGGAAAGCGAACGAAAAGTACCGGATGAGAATATCCGTTTGTTAAAAAGCATAGGTATGCACCGGGTATTCCAACCGAAAAAATTCGGTGGCCTGGAAATCTCCCTGCCAGAATTCACCGACTGTGTCGCCGCGCTGGCCGGAGCCTGTGGCGGAACGGCCTGGGCTTTCAGCCTGCTATGCACCCACAGCCATCAGATAGCGATGTTTTCCCCCAAACTGCAACAAGAGATCTGGGGAGATAATCCAGACGCCACCGCCAGCAGCAGTATTGCCCCGTTTGGCCGCATTGAGGAAGCCGAAGGCGGTGTCTATCTGAGCGGTGAAATGGGCTGGAGCAGCGGTTGTGACCATGCCGAATGGGCGATTGTCGGCTTTCGCCGCAAAAACGCCGACGGTGAGTTGATCTACAGCTTTGGCGTGATCCCACGTAGCGATTACGAAATTCGTGATGACTGGTTTGCGGTTGGCATGCGCGGCAGCGGTTCCAAAACGCTGGTGATAAAAAATGCCTTCGTGCCGAACCACCGCATTGAAGCCGCTCAGGATATGATGCACGGGCGCTCTGCAGGTTTCGGCCTCTACCCGGACAGTAATATCTTCTACTCGCCCTATCGCCCCTATTTCGCCTGCGGTTTTGCCGCCATCAGCCTTGGCGTTGCGGAGCGTATGCTGGTCGCCTTTAAAGAAAAAACCCAAAACCGCGTACGAGCCTATACCGGAGCCAGCGTGGGGACGGCCACCCCGGCGCTGATGCGTCTGGCAGAGTCCACCCATCAGGTTGCTGCCGCCCGCGCCTTTTTGGAAAAAACCTGGCAAGAACATGCCGAACACGGCCGTAAGCACCAATATCCCTCTCATCAGACATTGACGTTCTGGCGTACTAACCAGGCCTACGCGGTCAAAATGTGCATCGAATCGGTTGATCGCTTGTTCAGCGCCGCAGGGGCAACCAGTTGGATGGAAAGCAATGAGATCCAGCGCCTGTTCCGCGACTCGCACATGACCGGGGCACACGCTTATACCGATTACGATGTCTGCGCACAGATATTAGGCCGCGAGTTGATGGGGTTAGAACCCGATCCGACGATGGTGTAACGAGCAGGAGTTCCTATTTAATGACACATCACACAGAACCAGCCCTGGATCCCCGCGCATTTCGCCGTGCGCTGGGTAATTTCGCCACCGGCGTGACGGTAGTGACAGCAGCAACCGCAGATGGCACCCGCGTGGGAGTCACAGCCAACAGCTTTAACTCGGTATCACTGGATCCGCCGTTGGTATTGTGGAGCATTGATAAACGCTCCGGCAGCTACGCGATCTTTGAGCAAGCCAGCCACTTCGCCATTAACGTGCTGGCCGCCGATCAGATGGATATATCCAATCGTTTCGCCCGCCCCAGCGAGGATAAATTTGCCGGGATTGAGGTGGAGGTCGGCGCGGGTGACGTGCCTTTGCTTGCCGACTGTGCCGCACGCTTTCAGTGTGAGAAATATCAGCAGGTTGACGGCGGTGACCACTGGATCCTGATTGGCAAAGTGGTGGCGTTTGACGACCTGGGCCGCGCACCACTGGTATATCACCAGGGATCCTATTCCATGGTGCTGCCTTACCCGCAGGTGGCGGAGCGCGTTGCACAGAATGCAGTAGGCAGCGCCAGGCAGGAACGCTTGAATAACAACGTCTTCTACTTGCTCACCCAGGCGCTGCGCAGCTATCAAAGCAGCTACCAGCCCAAGCAGCTCTCCACCGGGTTGCGGGCCAGCGAGGCCAGAATGCTGCTGGTGTTGGACAGCGACGCCTGCCTTGATAAGGCCTGCCTGCTGGCAGAAATGGCGATGCCAACCAGAGAGATCGAAGAGGCGCAGGAGGCGTTGTACCGTAAAGGCTTGGTATCCAGCACCGAGAATGGCCATCACTTGACCGAGGCAGGCGAACGCCAGGCCAGCGTGCTGAGAGATATTGCTGCCAAACAGCAAGAACAGGTCCTGTCCGCCTTCACAGCGGACGAAGTGGGCATTTTGAAGAAGCTGTTGCGCGGTATTATTGCTAATAGTCAGTGACTTAAATCGGTAAACCTCATGCGCATTGTCAGCAACGGCAATGCGCATGAAAACCTCACCACCGCATCCTACCTATTCATGCAGCCGTGAACCTATTCGCGCTACAGACATCCTCTGCCCTACCCAACCTAGCACCGCGCAAACGGCCATCACCAACGTCATGGCAAACGGCGTGTCATCCTGCAACCAGGAAACGGCCAGGCTTGCCAACGCCCCCATACCAAACTGCAACGAGATCGCCAGGGCACTGGCACTCCCAGCCTGTTGGCCACGCTGTTGCAACAATAGCGACAGGCTGTTGGTGCCAATGGCATTCACCAGCGACATAAACAACACCACCAGGATCACCAGGATAGACAGGCTTTGCTGATGGAACATCAGTAGCAACAGCCCAAACACCACCTGGGCACTGCTTTGTATCATCAACAGGCGCGGCAGGCTGTAGACCTTCAGCATCCGCACGTTCAGCAGCAGCACGGCGATCATGCCAATGACGTTGCAACCAAACAGCAGCCCGTAATACTCAGCGGGAACCTGAAAGTAGCTGATGTAGACAAAGGGAGAACCGCTGATAAAGGCAAACATGCCCGCGAAGGAAAACGCCAGGGTAGCAATAATGCCCATCGCTTCCCTGTCCCGAGCCAACAGGCAATAGTTATGAAACGCTTTCAGGATGCTGCCTGACTGCCCTGGCGGGGTCTTTAACGTCTCCGGCAGTATCAAAAATACCAATAACCCACTGATACAACCCACCACCGCCAACAGCATGAAGATGGCTTGCCAGTCGAAGATAGTCAGCAAAGCACCGCCTAACAACGGGGCCAGCAGCGGTGCAATCATGGTAACCAGGGTCATCAGCGATAACACTCGGGGCAGCTCATCCGAGGCATAAACATCCCTGGCAATGGCGCGCGCCATCACTACAGCGGCCCCGCTACCAAATGCCTGTAACGCCCGCAGTACCACCAGTTGCTCAACCTGAGTGACCTGCGTACAGAGCACGCTGGCAATCACAAACAGCAGCATGCCGCTCAGCAACAGCTTTCGCCTGCCTAGCCGATCGCTAAGTGGCCCGTACAGCAACATGCCGATGCAAAAACCGGCAAAGAATGCCCCCAATGAATGCTGCATCTGCCCCTGTGTGGCATGCAGTTGTTGCCCCATCGCAGGTAACGCAGGTAGATACATATCAATCGACAGTGGGCCAAAAGCCACCAGCGATCCCAGTAGCGGGATCAACCAACGTGGCGGCCGGTTAGTAAAGGCAGGTGGCATAGCGGCTCCTTTATCATCAATAACGCCTCAGCGGTTGTGGGCGTGAGTCTTGGTGATTATTCGTTAATATATTAACAATCATCTTATAAAATGGACACATTTAAGACAACATTTGTGTCTTTCCTGACGAGAATGGATTTTATTAATACATTAAAGAAAACAGGACTGGCGTTGAAACGCAGAGGGCTGAGAATGCTGGGAGGATGTATTTTTAGCGGGAACCCAGGGCTCCCGCAGAGGTTATAGTTGCCGCGTTGCCTTAGATCGCATTCAACTTCGCAACAGCATCGCTCGGCAGTTTGAGTTGGGCTGCGGCAAGGTTCTCTTTCAGATGTGCCAAGGAGGATGTCCCTGGGATCAGCAGAATGTTGGGTGAACGCTGCAGCAACCAGGCTAGTGCCACTTGCATAGGCGAGGCTCCCACCTGCTGCGCAACTTCCGACAACGTCGTAGACTGCAACGGCGTGAATCCCCCCAGCGGGAAGAACGGCACATAGGCAATGCCCTTGCCAGCCAGTTCGTCGATCAGTGCGTCGTCATCCCGATGTACCAGGTTGTAATTATTCTGTACGCAGACAATCTCACAAATCTTCTGCCCTTGCGCAACCTGAGCCGAGGTGACATTGCTCAGCCCGATATGGCGGACCAGCCCCTGCTGCTGTAGCTCGGCTAACACGGAGAGTGGCTCTTCAAGCGACCCCTCTGCCGGACCATGTGCATCAAACATGCAGCGCAGATTGACCACATCAAGCACATCCAACCCCAGATTACGCAGGTTGTCATGCACGGCCTGGGTCAACTCCGCCGGAGAAAATGCAGGCAACCATGCGCCTTGCTCATCCCTGCGCGCGCCGATCTTGGTGACAATGACCAGATCGTCGGCATAAGGATGCAGTGCCTGGCGAATAATTTGATTGGTGTAATGCGGGCCATAAAAATCGCTGGTATCGATATGGTTGACCCCGCTGGCAACCACTTCACGCAGAACTGCGATGGCCGTTTCAGGATCCTTCGGTGGGCCAAAAACACCTGGACCGGCGAGCTGCATGGCACCATAGCCGAGCCGCTTGACGGTATGCGTGCCGAGCGCAAAGGTACCTGACAGATGAGTGCTGGACATAATCAAACTCCTAATAAGATGGCGCAAAGTTCAGACGCTGCTATTACCGACGATAGGCAAACAATATATACCCGTCGCCTGGCAAGCTACAGCGTTCAAACCGATGCACAACTGATTTAGGGTTGAATCATCGAGCCAGTTGATTAAATAACAAACCCATAGTGCGAACCATCTGGCAGCTCTATATCCAGACGCAGCTTGCCCCCTGCGGCCTCGATATAGCGTTTGAGCGAGGAGAGCTTCAGATCGCGGCCTGGTTTTTCCATGCCCGCCACGGTGGGTTGTTTGATGCCAAGTGCCTGCGCCATTTCAACCTGGGTTTTCTGCACCCGCTCACGTAGTTCGGCCAGGTGAATATTGAGCAGCGTATCCGCCGCAATGCGCTCAGCGCTGGCCACTACCTCGGGTTTTTCTTCCGCCAGGATTTGTTCGAGTGTTCTGCCCATGGCCTACTCCTTGTTCTCTGCTGTATTCAGAAATTGGGTAAATTCCCGATCGGCAATCGGGATCATCACCTCATAAAAACGCTTCTCATTACCGGCCTTGCTGCCTTGCTACCAGCACAAAGCAAAATACCGCGACGGCGTGGATCAAAGGCAAAGAAGGCCCTTATCGGTATGCCTCGGCTTTGCACACGTAGTTCCTTCATGTTGCTGTAGCGCGATCCCTTTACCGTGTGGGCATAAGGTCTGGGCAACTGAGGACCCTTTTCACGTAGTACCATGAGTGACGCCAGCACCGAAGCTCTGTCAGTGTCATCCAACCGGCTGAACCACTCGTCAAACGTATCCGTTGTTTTAATCTTCCACACAGGTGCTCCTTGGCAATATAGGTCAAAAACTATATAGGTGTAAACCTATAAATTGCATTATGTCGGAGCTTGGAACGCGAGGCATTGGCCACAATGGTGAAGCTGGAAGCCGATCCCGGTATTTCGATGAAGGTGAAGCATGCACGTTGATATTTTGCGTATCTGCTAGCAAAACATGGCGGCAAGATGGGAGGTAAAGAGAAGATAGGTCTTAGGGGGCCCTTGATTACCGGGCCCGGCAATCAAGGGAGCGTTGATTAAGCCCGATGGTGCTGCAAGCGTTCGTTACGATAGAAACTCAAGATACACCAGCCGAGGGCGATCAGGGCCAACGGCGCTCCGACGAAGCCAATGTTTGGCATTCCCAGATGCAGGCTGACCTGGTTGCCCAGCAACGCCCCGCCGCCGATCCCAAAGTTATACAAGCCGGAGAAGATCGCCATCGAGACATCGGTCGCATCCGGTGCCAGACTGAGCACCTTCGCCTGCATCGAAAGACCAATCGCCATGATGGCCATGCCCCAGACCACACACAGTAACGTCAAGGTCGTTTCATTACCGGAGGCGGGCAACAGCAATAACAGGCTGAGGGCCAGCAGACCAATTGCCCCCATGAAGAAACCCGACGGGAAACGTTCGCTGTAGCGGCTGAATAGCAGGCTGCCGACAATGCCCGCAGCACCAAACAGTAACAGCATCAAGGTGGTAAAGTTGGCGGATAACCCGGCCACGGTCTGGATAAAGGGCTCGATGTAGCTGTAGGCAGTAAAGTGCGCCGTCACCACAATGATGGTCAACATATACAGGCTGACCAGCTCCGGGCGTTTGAACAACAGGGGAACGCTGGCCAGTGAACCGGAATGCTCGCTTTTCAGCACCGGCAGCAAGCGCCACAGCATCACCAACGCCAGGGTGGCGCACACGGCAATGCCAATAAACGTCATACGCCAACCGAGTAGCTGCCCCACCACTCGCCCTAACGGTAAACCCAACACCATCGCCAGCGCGGTTCCCCCCGCCAGCATACTCAACGCCTGTGCCTTTTTGCCTGCGGGTGCAACACGAATGGCCAATGACGCGGTGATCGACCAGAACACCGAGTGCGCCAGCGCCACACCGGCACGCGAGATCACCAAGGTGGTAAAGTTCCAGGCCACCGCGGTGAGCACATGGCTGGCAATAAACAGGATAAATACCCCGATCAGCAGCTTACGCCGCTCAATCTTGCTGGTCAGCAACATACAGACCAGCGACATCGTGGCAACGATCCAGGCATAAATCGTGATGATCAGCCCCACCTGCTCGGTTTGCATCCCAAAGCTTTGGGCAATATCACTCAATAACCCGACGGGGATAAATTCGGTGGTATTAAAGATAAATGCCGAAATGGCCAAGACGACCACGCGCATCCAGGCGGTCGAGCGGGAAGTGCTGATTTCATCCATTGTAAGGTGTTCCGGAACAGGGGCTGGCAGTGGCGCCATTTTAACTAACCCGTAACCAGAATGCGACCTAGATCACGTTTTTGTGGTGCTGTTTTTTTCAACAGTAGGAGCGCCATATTTGACGCGCCTAGGATCGAGGATGTTCAATGCGCCCCTCATCGGGGCGGTTACCTTTATGCGCCTCCCAGATAAGCCTTTCTCACCTCCTGATTGCTCAGCAGTTCGGCACCGCTGCCGCTCAGGCGGATTTGCCCATTGACCATGACATAGCCCCGATCGGACAGCTTCAGCGCATGATTGGCGTTTTGCTCCACCAGGAAAATTGTCATGCCACCGTTGGCCAGTTCGCGCAGAATGCTGAAGATCTGTTTGACGATGATCGGTGCCAGCCCCAGGCTAGGCTCATCCAGCAACAGCAACTTTGGCCGGCTCATCAGCGCACGGGCTATCGCCAACATTTGCTGCTCACCGCCGGACATGGTCATCGCCCGCTGGTTACGCCGCTCTTTCAGGCGCGGAAACAGCTCATACATACGTTGCATATCTTCAGCGGCATAGCGGTTACCAAGGGTGATGGTGCCCATCAGCAGATTTTCCTCTACGCTCATGTCGGGGAAAATCCGCCGCCCTTCTGGGGCCTGCGCGATGCCGCTACTGGCCACAAAATGCGTCGACCGCTGGCTGATATCTGTCCCCTGAAACAGGATCTGCCCACCGCTGATGCAGGGTTGGCCAAAGATTGACATCAGCAAGGTGGATTTCCCCGCCCCGTTGGCCCCGATCAACGCTACGGTTTCCCCTTGCCTGACCTGCAATGACACCTGTTGCAGCGCCTGGATCGGGCCGTAATGGACATCTACCTCGCGAAATTCCAGCATCACCTCGCTCATCCTGTCAGCTCCTCTTCGTCTGCGCCCAGATAAGCGGCGATCACGCTGTCATTGTGTTGGATCTCCTGCGGTGTTCCCTCGGCGATCACATTGCCGTGATCCAGCACGATCACCCGGTCGGAAATCTCCATCACCATGCCCATATCATGTTCGATCAGCAGCACCGTAATATCATGATGCTGGCGCAGAAAGCGGATGATCCGACTGAGGGTGGCGGTTTCCACCGGGTTTAACCCGGCGGCGGGTTCGTCCAGACAGATCATTTCCGGGGTGGTGCACATCGCGCGGGCGATCTCCAGCCGCCGCTGCTGGCCGTAGGACATCTCCCCCGCCAGCCGGTTGGCACAGTCCACCAACTCGACCACCTCCAGCCAGTAAAATGCGCGGTCCAGTGCTTCATTTTCTGCCCGGCGATAGGCAGGCGTATTGAACACGCCAGCAATCAGGTTACGGTTACTCAAACGGTGTTGCGCCACCAACAGGTTCTCCACCACCGACATCTCACGGAACAGGCGGATATTCTGGAAGGTGCGGGCAAGCCCGGCACGGTTCACCAGATGTGTGCCACCAAACATTTTGTAGTAAAGGCGCGACCCCAGTTGCGCGGGGTTAATCCAATCCCCTGCACGGAATTTCTGCCCGAGGATACGGATCACATCGATGGGTCGTTTGTGAGTATTGAGCAGGATCGCCCCGCCGCTGGCACGATAAAAACCCGTCAGGCAGTTAAACACCGTGGTTTTCCCCGCGCCGTTCGGTCCGATCAACGCGGTGATCGACCCACGCTCCACTTCGAGATTTACATCGTTCAGCGCTTTGATGCCGCCGAAGTGCATCATCAAATGTTCAACGCGCAAAATGGCATCGCTCATGGTGCAACCCCCTTGCGTGGCGTAAAGCTGCTACGGCTGATACGCACCAGGCCGCGTGGCCGCCAGATCATCATCAACACCATCAGTACGCCAAACAGCAACACTCGATATTCGGCAAAGCTGCGCAGCAGTTCCGGGGCCACCGTCAGCACAAAGGCAGCCAGCACGACACCGATAGTCGATCCCATTCCCCCCAGCACCACGATCGCCAGGATCAGCGCCGATTCAAAGAAGGTAAACGACGTTGGATTGACGAACCCTTGATAGGTAGCAAAGAACACCCCGGCGATACCCGCGGTGGAAGCTCCCATCATAAACGCCGAGAGTTTGACCAGCACATGATTAAGCCCGAGCGAACGGCAAGCAATTTCATCCTCCCGTAACGCTTCCCACGCCCGCCCTATCGGCATCCTCGTCAGCCGATGTTTGACGAACAACACCAGCAACACCACCAGACACAATACGGCGTAGATAAAGATAAACTTCAGGTTGGGGTTGTAGGTAATACCAAGAAACTCGTGGATCGGTACTCCCCCTTCCTTGGCCCGACGGCCAAATTCCAGGCCGAACAGGGTCGGAGCAGGAACCGAAACGCCGTTTGGCCCGCCGGTCAACGACACCCAGTTATTCAGCACCAGGCGGATGATCTCACCAAAGCCTAGCGTCACAATCGCCAGATAGTCACCGTGCATACGCAGCACTGGGAATCCCAGCAAGGCCCCGGCCAGCGCCGCCATCAACGCCCCCAGCGGCAACATCGCCCAGAAGCCCAGACCAAGATACTGATAGCCCAGTGCCAGGCCGTAGGCACCAATGGCATAAAACGCCACGTAACCCAGATCGAGCAGCCCGGCCAGCCCCACCACAATGTTCAATCCTAGCCCTAACAACACATAAATCAGGCCGAGGATCGCCACGGTCAGCAGGTATTTGGTCGCCATAAACGGGAACAGCAATGCCAACACCACCAGTAACGGCAGGATCCAACGCAGGCTCGTTCTGGCTCCGACTGGCCGAACATAAACACCGTCATTGCCCCCTTCAAAACGCGCCGACACCCTGCGCCCCAACGGCGTTTGCAAAAACAGGCTGAGTAACAGCCGCCCCGCCATCACTACCGAGATAATCACCACCAGGCGGTGTGGCTCAAAGTTGAAACTGTAGCCGTCCAGCACAATGCCGACGATCGGGCCAAACACAATCAGCGCGATCAGGCCCGCGAGAACGGCATCCAACAGGCTGCGTTTAATACTCAGCCCTTGATGAACTGTGGATTGAGACATAGTTTCCCTCACACCTTAGCGACCATTGGCCGCCCCAGCAGGCCCTGAGGGCGGAAAATCAGGATCACCACCAGCAGACCGAATGAAAACACATCCTTGTAATCCGAGTTCACCATGCCGGCGAACTGTGCCTCTGCCACCCCAAGCAGCAAGCCTCCGAGCATCGCGCCGGGCAATGAGCCAATGCCCCCCAGCACCGCTGCGGTGAAGGCTTTGACGCCGATAATAAAGCCCACGTAAAAATCGAAGGTGCCGTAGTTCATGGTGACCAGCACCCCGGCCAGCCCGGCCATCGCCGCGCCAATCACGAACACCAGCGAGATCACCCGATCGGTATTGATGCCGAGTATCGATGCCATCTTGCGATCCTGTTGGGTAGCCCGGCAGATACGCCCCAGGCGCGTGCGTTGGATCACGTAGGTAAGCACCGCCATACCCAATAGTGCAGCGACCAGAATAAATACCTTGGTATAGGTAATCTGGATCACTCCGCCATCAAAATTGAGCCGAAAAACGCCGTCCAGCAGCGTGGGGATCCCCTGCTGGCGCGGCCCCTGACTAATTTGCGCGTAGTTCTGCAAAATCAGCGACATACCAATGGCAGAAATCAGCGGAGCCAGACGCGTGGAGTTACGCAGCGGTTTATAAGCAATACGCTCAATCACCCAGCCATAAACGCCGGTAACCACGATGGTGAAAACCAGGGTGCCCAGGATCAACAGCGGGAAAGAGTGCAGACCAAAGAAAGAGAGCAGCGCCAGGCCAATCGCACACAGATAGGCAGAAATCATATACACCTCGCCGTGGGCGAAGTTGATCATGCCAATAATGCCGTACACCATGGTGTAGCCGATGGCGATCAAGCCATACACTGCGCCAAGGGTCAGGCCGTTAATCAGCTGTTGCAGGAAGAATACGTCCATAATAAGCAATCTCACCTGATGGGCGGGCCGCAAGTTCAGCACCACGCGGCCCAAAGGAGGTTAAGGAACGGATCCGCCGCAGGCTCGGATCCGTTGATCTTTACATCAGAGCTGGTGATATTTGCCTTTGTCATCCCATTGGTAGACCACGTAGTCTGATACCTTCAGGTCACCTTTTTTATCCCAGGCTTTTTTCCCCATCACGGTATCCACATCGTGAGATTTCAACCACTCGCTGGCCTTGGCACTGTCTTTACCGCCGGTGGCATTGAACGCTGCAGCGATGGCCTGAATCGATGCGTAGGAGTACAGCGTGTACCCTTCTGGCTCAAATCCACTCTCGCGGAACTTGGCGATCACAGCTTTCCCTTCTGGGATCTGACGGGGATCGTTACCGAAGGTCATCAGCACGCCAGTGGTGTACTGTGGCCCGCCGGCCGCCGTCACCAGTTCCTCGGTAACAATACAGTCGCCGGAGAAGAATTTGGCTTTCACCCCTTGCTCACGCATCTGACGCACCAGCGGACCTGCTTCTGGGTGGCAGCCGCCGAAGTACACCACGTCTGGATCCACCGAGGCGATTTTGGTCACCAGGGCGTTAAAGTCTTTCTCACCGCGCGACAGCCCTTCATACATCACTTCCTTCACGCCACGTTTGTTCATTTCTGCCTTGGCGGCATCTGCCAACCCCTGGCCATAGGTGTCCTTATCATGGATGACGGCAATCTTCTTCGCCTTCAGGGTATCCAGCATGTAATTGGTGGCGATAACCCCTTGCTGATCGTCGCGGCCACACATGCGGAACATGTTATTCATGCCACGTTCGGTGATTTGCGGGTTAGTGGAACCGGGTGTGATAGCAATGATCCCAGCTTCGTCATAGACCTCCGAAGCGGGCATGGTGGAAGACGAGCAGAAGTGCCCCACCACCGCAGCGACGTGATCCTGATCGACCAACCGGTTAGCTACCGAGACGGCCTGCTTAGGTTCACAAGCATCATCGCCTTGCACCAGCTTGATTTTTTCCCCTTTAATTCCCCCGGCCGCATTGATGTCTGCGGCAGCCTGCGAGGCCCCACGCCAGTATTGATCCCCATAGGTGGCATTTGGGCCGGAGAATGGCCCGGCAACGCCAATCACGATATCGGCATGTGCAGAAAAAGCCGTACTAAAACAACCAATAAGCAGAGCAGCAAGCGGGGTTTTTAGCAATCTCAATGACATTTTGCATTCCTCAGCACTGTTTTAGCGAAAGACCGTAGACCCGGCAGATTGCAAATTGCGGCCAATAACGGCGGCAGTTGCAGGACGACGGGTAAATGACGTGGAGCAGTCACTTTATGTGTAGTCGGGGAAAATAATTTGCGCGAGAGCGCAACCGATTTACCCGCGTTTATCCAAGCAAAAATCTAGCCATTGTGACGGCGCATACAAAAATAGAGCCGATTTGCTGGCGCTCTCAGCCGTAAAAATGAGGAGGCTCACTGGTTTTAGCGGGCAACGAGCGATAGAAAAGAACGCGGAGAATTTGCTGGCGCACCTTGCTGGTGCAACTGGAGTGCATTTCGTATGAGCAGAAACAAAAACGCTCCCTAAGAGAGCGTTTCTGGTACAACACCATGTATTCCCGGAACATCTGAATACGGGGTATGCGCGTTAGGCGCCAGTCACACGCTCGATCAAAGCATTGGTCAGGTCGGTGCTGATGCGGTTACAGGTTTTGGCAATGCGGAACTGATAGGCAGCATCCATGATTTGATGGATTTCGGTGCTGACGTTGTCACGAATACGCATGTAAAGCTTGGCCTGCGCCACGATATCGTTCAATTCCACGCTGCGGGTTTGATACAACCGCGGGCTAACCTGTTGCAGAGCATTCAGCTCTTTCATGCAGGGATACATGATGTCATCGGTACCCACAGAAGCCATCGGCTGAGCTGGCTGTGTAACGGTAGCACTCGGCGTGACTGGGGCTGGCGCTGGAACACCGGCGGCGGTTGCAGGTTTGTTTTTCGCAGTCTGACACCCTGCCAGCAACACACACAATGCAGCTATGGCGATTGTTTTTTTCATTACTAAAAAACTCCGGGAAACAAAGGAACGGCGTGGTTTACCGCTATTAAAAATGGCTTGGCGTAGCATAGAGTAATAAAGCAAGCATTGACAAGATCTGCGAGGGCCTCATTACTGCTATCAGCATAGAATGCCCGCCAGATTAACATAGAAAAATCTTAAAAAAAATCACTTATCGCCAATTAGAACGACTTACCATTTTGATTTAAATCAACTTTTCTGGAAAAACCAAGCATCTGGCAGATGAAAAATAAAAAAACAATCTCGATCACAGTTTGGTAAAAGATAAGCAGATATTTTGGGTTTTCGCTAATGGCCCATTCAGATGGCATCAAGACCCTTCCTGATTAATTTATATTCGGTGAGTAGTGTTTTTGTGGGATCGCTTTATGACGGTGCTACTTAGCATTCTGTCATGGTCGTTAAGCTGCATGTTGAACGCGCTGATCTTTTCCTCATGGTTCCGCATTTTACGCATTGTTAACCAAAGCAAAGTGCCGAAAAACGAGCCAATATGCTCAATCTGGCAGCAAACGCACTTTTCCCTCACTTTAGTGCTTTGACAAACCCAATACGCCTCGCTATTATTCGCCTCGTTCACACGATTCCTCTGTAGTTCAGTCGGTAGAACGGCGGACTGTTAATCCGTATGTCACTGGTTCGAGTCCAGTCAGAGGAGCCATATTTAGAGAAGCCCGCTTAGGAAACTAAGCGGGCTTTTTGCTTTTCAACGGTGTCTCAGCAGTTCGCCCTATTCCCTATACTTTCACATGCTCCCGCCGTAAATGGTAATCCACCTGGTACTCGCTGGCATTTCTGAACATCACCGAGTAATTCACGAAATCGCCGCTGTCGCTGTATGACAGCGAGGTGATGCGCAAAATAGGTGTCTGTTCATCGACATTCAGCAGCTTCGCCATCTTTTTATCGGCCAGCACAGGCGTGAGGCTCTCATAATTGCCGCGCACGATGATGTGACATTCATCTTCGATATAGCTGAATTTTGACCCCTCCAGGTGGGCAACGGACAAATTGCGATAGAGCTTCGCTGGCATATAGCTGTCTTCTACCATCAGTGGCTTGCCGTCGACCGAACGAACCCGGCGCGAGTAGTAGATCCGTTCATCAATCTTGATGCGCAGCTGGCTGGCGATAGCGGGTGGCGCGGGCATAATAGTAAACTCCAGCACGTCGCTTACCACCTCCTTACCCTGATTGCGCATTACCTCGATAAATCCGGTCAGGTTGGTGGTTTCATGATGCACATCTTTCTTCGCGACATACGTGCCGCTACCGTGGCGGCGCTCCACCAATCCCCACCCCACTAGCAAATCTATCGCTTTGCGAATAGTCATGCGGGAGACGCCAAACTCTTCTGCCAGGCGAACCTCCGCAGGCAATGGGCTGCCAATATGATAATCGGCGGAATTGAGCCGAATGCGTAGTCTGTCGGCTATGGATTTGTAGATCACTGATAGACCTCTCTGGAGTTCCGCGCTGCGCTTAAATAATCCACACCCTATAAATTAATAGGCTGTTTTTATTGAAGTTGCAAACAACCTCATCAAGTGAAAATTCCAAGCGAAATCGTCGTGTACAGTTTTATGACGAAAAGTAGACAACTTGGTGCAAACAAAAACCATGAATGCGATCACGAATCGGTGCGACGGACAAAGATAACCCCTCACGTACTCCCTACTCTGCTTCTCAGACCCGCGTTAAAGAATAAGGTCACTTCCCCTACAGGTTGTTACATGAGGATTTAACATGCTCAGTCAAATACAACGTTTTGGTGGCGCAATGTTTACCCCGGTCCTGCTATTCCCGTTTGCCGGGATTGTGGTCGGTATCGCCATTATGCTGCGTAACCCGATGTTTGTCGGCGAAGCGCTCACTGCACCCGATAACTTATTTGCGCAAATCGTCCACATTATTGAAGAAGGCGGCTGGACGGTATTTCGTAATATGCCACTGATTTTTGCCGTGGGTTTACCTATTGGCCTGGCAAAACAGGCTCAGGGCCGCGCCTGCCTGGCTGTGCTAGTCAGTTTCATGACCTGGAACTACTTCATTAACGCAATGGGAATGACCTGGGGCCAGTACTTTGGCGTTGATTTTAACGTCGACCCGGTGGCGGGAACCGGGCTCACGATGATTGCCGGCATCAAAACGCTCGATACCAGTATTATCGGTGCGATTGTGATTTCCGGATTGGTCACCGCTATCCATAACCGCTATTTCGATAAACAACTTCCCGTTTTCCTCGGTATTTTCCAAGGCAGCTCATTCGTGGTCATTGTTGCCTTCTTCGTCATGATCCCTTGCGCGTGGCTAACCCTGTTCGGCTGGCCAAAAGTACAGATGGGGATTGAATCACTGCAGGAATTCCTGCGCAGCGCTGGCTCGCTCGGCGTGTGGGTTTACACCTTCCTTGAGCGCATCCTGATCCCGACAGGGCTTCATCACTTCATCTACGGCCCATTTGTCTATGGTCCGGCAGTCGTGGAAGGAGGCATTCAGGTTTATTGGGCGCAGCATTTGCAGGAGTTCAGTCAAAGCACGCAGCCGCTGAAAACGCTGTTCCCAGAAGGCGGCTTTGCGCTGCACGGTAACTCGAAGGTGTTTGGCTGTCTGGGGATTGCGCTGGCTCTCTACGCCACCACGGCACCTGAAAATCGAGTGAAGGTGGCAGGCCTGCTGATCCCTGCCACGTTAACGGCGATGCTGGTCGGTATTACCGAACCACTGGAATTTACCTTCCTGTTTATCTCGCCGGTACTGTTTGTCGTCCACGCATTTCTGGCCGCGACCATGGCGACGGTCATGTATATGTGCGGCGTAGTAGGCAACATGGGCGGCGGTCTGCTTGACCAGTTCCTGCCGCAAAACTGGATCCCGATGTTCCACAACCATGCGTCAATGATGTTCACCCAGATTGGCATAGGCCTGATCTTCACTGGCCTCTACTTCGTGGTGTTCCGCTTGCTGATCCTGCGCTTCAACCTGAAAACACCGGGCCGGGAAGAGGCCGAAATCAAGCTCTACAGCAAGGCGGATTATCAAGCATCCCGCCAAGCGAAAGAAACCAAACAAGGCCAGGCTGTCGGTTTTCTCGAAGCTCTTGGCGGAGCAAGCAACATCCTGAGCGTTAACAACTGTGCGACCCGCCTGCGTATTACCCTGGTGGATATGTCGCTGACGCAAAGCGACGACATTTTTAAAGCGCTGGGCGCCCACGGTGTGGTGCGACGCGGCAACGCTATACAGGTGATTGTGGGGCTGAACGTCCCGCAGGTCCGCGACCAGATCGAAAACCTGATGAAAGACGCTTCTTCGAGCGAACTTAAATCCATGACGGAGGCAGTATCATGAATAAATTCTCTGTAGTTGTAGCTGGCGGTGGTAGCACCTTCACTCCAGGTATCGTACTGATGTTACTGGCAAACCAGCACCGTTTCCCGCTGCGCGCCTTGAAATTCTATGATAACGATGGTGCGCGCCAGGAAACCATTGCCGAGGCGTGCAAAATCATCCTGAAAGAACAGGCACCAGACATTGAATTCAGCTACACCACGGACCCCAAAGAGGCATTTACCGATGTGGATTTCGTGATGGCACACATCCGCGTGGGCAAATACCCGATGCGTGAAAAAGACGAAAAAATCCCTCTGCGCCACGGCGTGCTTGGCCAGGAAACCTGCGGTCCAGGTGGAATTGCTTACGGCATGCGCTCCATCGGTGGCGTGCTGGAAATTGCCGACTACATGGAACAATACTCGCCAAACGCCTGGATGCTGAACTATTCCAACCCGGCGGCGATTGTGGCAGAAGCAACCCGTCGTCTGCGCCCTACGGCGAAAATCCTCAATATCTGCGATATGCCCATCGGCATTGAAAGCCGTATGGCGCAAATTGCTGGCCTGAAAGACCGCAAAGAGATGCGCGTGCGTTACTACGGGCTGAACCACTTCGGCTGGTGGACGTCTATTGAGGATCTACAGGGCAACGACTTGATGCCTAAAATCCGTGAATACGTGGCTAAATTTGGCTACGTTCCGCCATCAGATGAACATGGTACGGAGGCTAGCTGGAATGACACCTTCGCCAAAGCGAAAGATGTCTGGGCGTTGGATCCAGAAACCTTCCCCAATACTTACCTGAAATACTATCTGTTCCCAGACTACGTAGTAGAGCATTCCAACCCAGAGCGTACCCGCGCTAACGAGGTCATGGATCACCGCGAGAAGCACGTCTTCGGCTCCTGCAATGCCATTATCCAGGCGGGTAAATCCTCGGCAGGCGAGTTGGAAATCGATGAGCATGCCTCCTACATCGTCGATCTGGCAACCGCCATCGCCTTCAACACCCAGGAGCGCATGCTGTTGATTGTGCCAAACAACGGCGCTATTAATAACTTCGATCCGGAAGCCATGGTCGAAATCCCCTGCCTGGTTGGCAAAAGTGGCCCGCAACCGCTGGTGGTTGGCAATATCCCGCAATTCCAGAAAGGGCTGATGAGCCAGCAGGTGGCGGTAGAAAAACTGGTGGTCGATGCCTGGGAACAGCGTTCTTATCAGAAACTGTGGCAAGCCATTACGCTATCCAAAACCGTGCCGAGCGCATCGGTTGCCAAAGCAATACTTGATGACTTGATTGAGGCGAACAAGGACTACTGGCCTGAGTTGAAGTAAGTAAGGATAGCGTTGCCAACGAGAACCACTTTCCCCTCCCCAAAGGGGGGATAGTTTGATTTCATTGCTCATGGTGATGTATTAAGTCATAGAAGCCCGGATGGTCCGGGCTTCCCATAAAGCAAAATCTGCAGCACAAAGCGTTTTACCAACGTAACACGTTGCCTGCATAGTCAATAAAGTGGTGCCCTCCTTTGCCGCGCCAGGCCAGAACCTGGCTCACAATCCCAGAGCAGCTTTGTTCGACAGTCAGCGTGGCATTGGTTCCGCCCATATCCGTTTGTACCCAGCCCGGATGCACCGACAGCAAAGTCACCTCCCGCTGTGCGGCCGTATCACGCAATCCGCGCGTTAACATATTCAGAGCAGCCTTGCTGGCGGCGTACAGCGGATAGGTTGCCGCTTCGTTCTCATTTAAACTGCCCAACTCCGATGTCATCAACGCCATCACGCCGGTTTGCGCTTTCACCAGCGGTATTAACGCTGCCGCACAGCGAACCGGGGAAAAGGTATTGGTCATAAACAGTTCAACGATCTCATCATTATTCGCCTGGGTAACGTCCTGATGGACTGGCCCGTAAACACCTGCGTTGATAAAGATAAGATCGAATTGTTGTGACAACAGCCGTTCTTTCAGGGCAATCCTTTCATCATGATGATTGATATCTAATTTCAGCCATTGCGTGTCAGCCGGGCTATCAGCAGGCACCGCGCCGCGACAGGTTGCAACTACCTGCCAGCCCTGCATGGATAGCTGCCTGACAATGCCTAAACCTATCCCGCGTGATGCACCGATGATCAGTGCCGAGAATGGAGATGTCATGATTTTCTTCCTAATGCTGATAACGGTAGGTTTTCCCCCAGAATTACTCCGGCTCCACGTGGGTCATTTTGCCCATCACAAAGGCTAAATTAGCCGCCGCGATCAGTGCCGCAGCGTGGGCATCGGTACTCATCTGTTGCGCATAGAGCAGACCATTGGCAGCCTCGTTGGCTACGGTGATGGTCCCCACGCCGTTGCGATAAGACTCCAGCGCGGCGTCGTAGGTAATAAACGCGGTTTTTACCAGGTTCAATGCTGCCTGGTTGGCTTCTAGCGCGGATTGTAACGTATCGGCCGCCACGATAATCTCACGAACCGCAGCCTCCTGCGTCTTTTGGAAAGTCTCGTTTGCCACGGCGGCACGTGATTCGGCCTCTTTCACGCGGGCAGCTCGTATTCCACCATCGTAAAGCGGTACGGTAACGCCCAACAGAATGCTAGAGGAGGACGTTTGCTGGCCAATGGACGGCAATCCCTGAATGTCAAAACGCCCATCGCCACCCGCGACCGCGCTGGCAAGATAAACCTTAGGCAGAAAATCCGCCTCTGCCGCCTTGATACCGGCAGTAGCGGCCTGAGCAGCAGCATAAGTTGCCAATACGTCTGGCCGCTGAGAGAGCGCCAGCTTAATCATCTGCTGGGTTGGCGCACTGGCTGTCTGCGGCAAAGGTTTATCCTCGGCATAGCCCACTTTGATTTGCGATGAGGCAGAAATGCCCATGGATGCCAGCAAAGCCTGCCATGCGTCACGTTCCGTTCCCTGCGCAACAACGCGATTCAATTCAGATTGCGCGACCTGCTGGCGTGCCTGTGCAACTTCCACCGTTGTCGCAACGCCATTTTTGTTACGCGCCAAGGCAGCATCGAGGATTTTCTGGCTATTGCGCAGCGTCTCCTGCGCTATTTTTCGGCGTGACTGGGCCGCACCGTATTGGTAATAGCTGCGCGTAACCTCATAAATAATCTTTTGATGCATGCCGTTAAAGGCGACGTTGGCGGCATAGGAGGTGTGCTTGGCCGCCTGTTGCAAAGCGCTACGCTGGCCAAAATCGAAAATTAACCACTGCAACGCCAGTGCCGGCACTACCGCGCTGCCGGAGGTATCCAGATCGTGTTGGTCGCCAATGTCATAGGGCAACGGCGTTCGCGTTCTTTGGTAGCCGCCAATCACGCTGGCTGACATCATTGGCAAAAATGTCGCTTCAGCCATGCCGACACCCAGTGCAGCCTGCCGCGCCTGTTGCCAGGCGATGCGGGTATCCGGGTTTTGCATCTGGGCAATGTCTATCAGCTCAGGTAACTGATAGATCTGCTGCTGGTTGATCGCAGGCGGTGCAGGGAGTTCTGCTACCGCCGGGTTGGCCGGAACAGCAAATTCATGACTGCTGATGCCGTCAGGTGTCCAGGGAGAGGAAGGGCTAGCCGGAGCCAACGCCAGTTGGTCCGTGGCACAGCCTGCTAACAGACATAATCCCACTGCCGTGCTGAAAGTTCGTATTTTGAAAGTCTGAGTGCGCGGCTTCATCCAAGAAGTTCCTCAAGTCGCCTGATGCTTTGTTGGATCTCAAGTTCAACGGCGGGTGGCAAACCGTTGTTGCTGCCTGTTGGTACTGAGGGATTAATCACTCCACCGCTCGAGGAAAGCCGGCTAAGCCGTTCCACATCGGAGAAGGACTTATCAAAGGGCAAAAACAGCGCCGGACAGAGGTTTTCCATTTCGCCAAGGATCGCTTGCAGACGCCGGTATTCTTCGGGAGAGGGGCGTAGCGATCTTGGCTCAAAAGGAACCAGCCTTAGCGCCTCCCGTGCCGTAGTCAGTTCTTCTTCAACCTCTGCCGCCTGTCTTATCGCTGCCGGGCGCTCTGTTGGCGATAACGCGGCAAGATTGCTTAATCCCGTGACCAGGCTACGGATGCGAGTGCGGACAAAATCAGCAATGGCGACGGGCCACACGTAAGTGAATATCAAATACACCACCAGATTCCCCAGCAGGATCCCGAGTACCCTATCGAGCGCAACGCCCAAATCCGTACTCGGACTAAAGCCATGTAACACGGTCAGTAAGAATGCCAGTCCGATTTGTATGCCCGCATAAGCAATCCGCTCATTGCCGCTCGATACCCAGGCACTGAGCAGCAGCGCGCCGAATACCAACGCCATTAACTGGCCGATATCACTAAGCGACGGAACAATAAAAATCAGCGAAAGCACGCCCATCAATGCGCCTATCAGGCAACCAACAATGCGTAACGTCAGCTTGTGTACTGTCTCTCCCGCAGTGCCTAACGCAGCGACATAACAGGTGATCATGGCGGTATGAATATCTTGCCAGTCCAGTGCGGTATAGACGAGATAACAGATCACGCTGGCCGCCGTGGTCTTTAAGGCAAATTGCTGATGGACGGGATTGGTAAAGGCGTCTGCGGCTAAAAATGAGGCTTTGGGCGCACTGGTGTCTACCGCATTATCTGGCGTTGCAAGTTGCACCAGCGCGTGGGTGACTTCGTCATTTTCCCCACTCTGATTAAACGCTGGGGGTTCAATCCCCCGGCCCGCGGCAATAGCCTCGGCGGCGGAACTGCACCAGTCTGCCAAATTCGGGCGAGTTAACGCCGGTTCGGTTTTATTGAGGGCTGAAATGGCCAGCAGTAACCGATAGCTGCTGTTGACAGCGGCGGTTAACCAGGCAGCCTCTGCGGCAGGCCGCAGATGGAAAATGCGCACGAGCATAGCCCGCTGTTGATGTTCGCTCTGCCCTTCCCGCAACAGCTCCTCTACTTTATACAGGCTGGGGGCATCCGGGTGGCGTAAAGCCTCACCGGCAACCGCTAAGCGCTCTGCCAGACTTGCGCGTAGCAGTTTCCAGGGTGGCCGCCCGATGAAAAGATTAAAGGCTACCAATAGCAGCATCGGGGATGCGGCCATCAGCCAGGCATACAGCACCGCGCGTACCGCTAACTCTCCATTCGGCGCGTCGCCAAGTAGCGACATGATGAAAGCGATCACCAGCGCAATAATGCTGCCTACCGGCCCGAGCTTGCTCGCCGAGCCTAGCCAGAGAAAGGCAAACGAGCTAAGCACCAGCACCGCCATGCGTAAAGGCGCAGATTCCAAGGTATAAGGCAGGATCAGCAAGATCAGCCCCACCACTATGGACACGAGCAGGGTCACCGCAATGGCCATCGCCATACTTTCGGCGGCGTCTGGTTTCATCACGAACAAAATCAGGTAGCAGCTAATGGCTGATTCGGGGATACCGTAAAGCATGGCCACCAGCGTCATCAGCGAGCAAAGCGCACCGACCCGCCAGGCCATCGCCAATCGGCCAGGGAAATAGGCCAAATCGCGTTTCACCTGGCGCAACATTCTGCCCCAGGGGCTGTCAGCAACCATGGTCGTCTCGTACTATTGCTACCGCGCTGGCACCAATTCGCATCAACTCCGCCGGCGGATCTTTAAGGGTTATCCGCACCGGGAAACGCTGTTCGACCCGCACCCAGTTCAGCGATTTTGGGACATAGGGCAGATTTCGTGGAATGTTAAACTGCTCCTCGGAGCTGATCCCCCAGCCAATCCCCTCCACTTTGCCCTGAATCGCACGCTGACGATCGGCCATAACATATACCGTGGCGCAATTCCCCGGTTTAATGTGCGCCAGCTCTGTTTCGCGAAAGTATGCCGAGGCGTGCCAGTGGTCGCTATTAATCAGCGTAAATACCGCCTGATCCGGCATCACAAATTCCCCCGCCGAAACATTCAGCCCCACTACCAGACCATTATGCGGCGCTCGTATCTGGGTATTTTCCAGTTCTTGTTCGGCAATGGCCAATGCGGCGCGGCGTGCGCTGAGCAGGGCCTCAGACTCCGCAGCGCTGCTGATTAATGCCTGCGAAGCGACGGTTTGCTTCAGCGCCTGTTTCAGGCTGATTTCCGCATCGTGTTTGGCTGTCTGGGCATCGTCCACTTGCTGGGCGGTGACATACCCCTTGCCCAGCAGTGGCTGAATGCGCGCCAGAGTCTGGGTGGCAAGCTTGAGGTTGGCTCGCGCCCGGTTTACCTGTTCATCGGTAATAGCCGCATTAGATTGTTCTGCGATCATCGTGCGGTGCTGAGTATCCCAGGCAGCTTGCGCCATCTGCAGTTCCGCCCGTGCCTGCTCGACCCGCAAACGATAAATCGTGGGATCGAGGGTGAACATCACCTCACCTCGTTGGACCCTGCCGTTTTCTGTCACATTAATGGACTGAATACGCCCAGGTACGGAGCTGCTGACGTTCACCACGCTAGCACCGATGACCGTATCCTGCGACGTGGGATTTAACGTGTTTTGACGCAGCGTCAGCCACCCTGAAATAGCGGCAGCAATAACGATAACCACCCCGATGACGATCGCTATCCGACGTTTATTGCCCGGTTGTTTTAACGTGTTCATTTTTAGCGCACTTAGAATAAAAGCGATGACATAAAGGCTACGGCGAGCGCCAGGCAGGTATAGACGAAGAGTCGCCACGGCAGAACTTCGTCAATTCCTGCAAAAATCAGCAGAACGCGCGCTCCTATCGCTACCACGAGGCCAATCCCAGCACAGGCTAGCCAGGCTGGGAAATAAGAGCCGAGCATGGAAAATGCTGGCGCACCAAAGTCACGACACCCGATAAGGCTAAAGGTGCTGACCAGCAATAAGGCCAACGCTCCGTAACGCGTATGGCCTGAACGAAAAAACACAGGCCCCCGGCGCTGACGAAAAGAGTGTGCGCTTGCCATTTTATCTCCCAAAACCGCATTGCGGCGCTGTATTAAACCGCGCTGTTTACCAGCGTATTTTTATAAATTTGCCCATTTTTCATGATCATCTGAAATGCTTCCTCAGGCTGGGCCAGCAGTTGAATATCCGTTAGCGGATCGCCGTCGACAATGATCATATCGGCCAGAGCGCCTGCTTCTATCACCCCGAGCCTCTCGGGATAAGGGTTACGCGGGCCGGAAAGCGCGCAAAGTTCGGCATTCACGCTGGTAGCCATTTTAAGAATTTCAAGAGGTGTATACCAGCGGATCAGCTTGGCAAGCTGAGCTCCTTGACGTGTGGCAAGCCGGGCGTCGAACAGAGTATCGGTACCCCAGGCGGTTTTAATCTGGTGTTTTTTCGCCAGTTGGTAGGCGTTATCGGTTCCTGCAGACATCACCAGTTGCTTGGCGCGTGAAGCCGGATTCGCCATCGGTACGGCATCTTCATCGTCCAGGAAAGGTTGTAGGCACCACCACAGATTCTGTTGCGCCATGAGCTCCACGGTCTGTTCATCCACCAACTGGCCGTGTTCGATGCATTTTACGCCGCCTTTGATCGCCATGGTGACAGCTCGGGCCGTATAGGCGTGAACGGTCACGTAGGTACCCCAATTTTCCGCGGCGGTCACCGCCGCCTGGATTTCGGGCACGGACCCCTCCGTTACGTCGATGCCGTCATAGAGTGAGGCTACACCGCCACCGGCCATAAATTTGATCTGGGATGCCCCCCTCATCAGCTGTTCCCTGGCGCGCAACAGCACCTGGTCGGCACCATCAGCAATGGCGGTTATCCCCACCCGCTCGATATAGCTCAGCGAGTCCGCGGGTGCGCGTGGGACTTCGCTCAGCATGCGAAAATCACCGTGGCCGCCGGTCTGGGAAATGAACGCCCCGGACGGATAAATGCGCGGGCCAACCGTAATCTGCTCATCAATCGCACGTTTCAAACCAAACACCGGCCCGCCCATATCGCGTACCGTGGTGAAACCACGCAGCAGCGTTGCCTGTGCTTCGGCAATGGCCAGCGCCTGGATATAGTTAAAATCGGCCGTCATCGCCGCCATCATGGAAGGACGAGCCATGATGGCATGCCAGTGCGCATCAATCAGGCCGGGCATCAGTACGCCACCGTTGCCGTCTATAATCGTTGCTTCCGCTGGCGGAGGCGTATCAGCAGGTTCAATCGATTTGATTTTGTTGCCTTCAACGATAACCTGCATGCCCTCGCGCAGTTGGTCAGAAACCCCGTCAAAAATCCGTACGTTGATAAACGCTTTCAGCTGCGTAGCGCTGGCGGTTGCATTGGAATGTGTGGATTGTCCTGCGGGTATTGCTGCTGCGACCGTGGCTGTCGTTATCGGCGGCGCTTTCGCCGCCTGGCGGGTTAGCACCGTATTAATGCGTAAAAATGCCGGGCTGTGGCATAGGCATGCCTCAGAATGTTCGTGGGCAGGCAAGTCCATGGCGCTTTGCTGCATAACACATCACTCCTTATCAAATTAAACCGACTTAGCGGGTAACTGCAGGTTTTGTTTAGAGTAATTGTAGAACGTAATCCCTACAATGCTTTATTTTTCAATAATTTTATATCTTCATTAATAAAACATTATTTTGCAGTGGATAAAATAGGAATTACCTTATCAATAGAGAGGAAAGTCTCATTAATTAATTTAACATCATCATAACCATGAAGTAACAATATTTAAATTACTGGCATAAAAAATCCGAGTGAGACCACCCAATGAATCGCCCCTCACGTTTTTTGGGGGTATTGAGAAAACGATCAACAACGCAAGCATCTTTATCGCTGATTTTAAAAGAAAAATATTATATTTATAATTATTTCCTGTCTTTTTCACAAAATGTTCTAGAATTAACGGCAAGACTTGATGGCGTTAGTAGAGCGCAGGGGACGGTTTCACGTGATCCTGCCGAGTATATTGACATATAAAAATCAAGAGGGTTCTTATGAGTAACAGCAATCAGAAAAATAACAGCAATGTTAATGATGATGTTTATTCTTCGATAGATTTGGCCATTTCACTACCGAAATCTGGATTTCCAGACGCAGAGCGAAACCCTCGCCATGTATTCAGTGCCATTCGTGATGAGTTAATGTTGGACGGTAACTCACGGCAAAACCTGGCGACATTCTGCCAAACTTGGGTTGACGAAGAAATTCGCGACCTGATGGATCTATCCATCGATAAAAATATGATTGATAAAGACGAGTATCCACAAACGGCCGAAATTGAAGCCCGCTGCGTGCGCATGTTGGCCGACCTGTGGAAATCACCGTCGCCGGACACCACCCTGGGCTGCTCCACCATTGGCTCGTCAGAAGCCGCTATGTTGGGTGGGTTGGCGTTGAAATGGCAATGGCGCAAAAAACGTGCCGCGCAGGGCCTGACAACCGATAAGCCCAATATGATCTGCGGGCCGGTGCAAATTTGCTGGCACAAATTCGCGCGTTATTTCGATGTGGAGTTGCGAGAAATCCCTCTGGAAGGCGATCGTCTGATCATGAGCCCGGAAGAGGTACTGAAACGAGTCGATGAGAACACCATAGGTGTGGTACCCACCCTCGGAGTGACCTTTACCTGTCAGTACGAGCCGGTAAAAGCGGTCAGCGACGCGCTCGATAAGCTGCAAAAAGACACCGGACTGGATATTCCTATTCATGTCGACGGTGCCAGCGGCGGCTTTCTCGCCCCATTCTGTGCCCCCGATCTGGAATGGGATTTCCGCCTGCCACGCGTAAAATCCATCAATACTTCAGGCCATAAATTTGGGTTAGCCCCTCTGGGTGCGGGCTGGGTGGTGTGGCGTGAAGCGACAGACTTGCCCGAAGAGCTTATTTTCAACGTCAACTATCTTGGCGGCAATATGCCTACCTTTGCGCTCAACTTCTCGCGCCCTGGTGGACAGATCATCGCTCAATACTACAACTTCTTACGCCTTGGCCGCGAAGGCTACGCCAAAGTGCATAATGCTTGCTATGCCACGGCCCAGTATCTTGCTGACGAGATCGGTAAGCTCGGCCCGTTTGAAATCCTGTTTGATGGCGACAGCGCCAAAGGCATCCCGGCGCTGGCCTGGAAACTGAAAGAAGGCGCCAACATCGGTGGCTACACGCTGTATGACCTCGCCGATAAATTACGTTCACGCGGTTGGCAGGTCCCGGCATACTCCATGCCAGCTAATCGGGAAGATCTGGTTATCCAGCGTATTCTTGTACGCCACGGGGTGAGTTTTGACCTGGGTAGTCTGTTGCTTGACGATCTGAAACGAGCGCTTGAGCATTTCGAAAATCATCCGGTCGTTAATCCACTTTCGGAAGATGAAGCGGCCGGTTTTAACCACGGCTGATCCGCAGTTGGTCTGTTAATGGAGTGGCATGCTCTTCGCCACTCCTGTTAACCATAAGAACTCAACTGGCAAGCATCTTCGCTTGTCCCAGGAGAATTGCCATGGCTACCTCTCAAATCATCGCTGCGCCAAAACAACTCACGCTGTTGGGCTTTTTTGCCATAACGGCATCAATGGTGATGGCGGTTTACGAATACCCAACGTTTGCGACCTCTGGTTTTTCACTGACCTTCTTCCTGATCCTTGGCGGCTTGCTGTGGTTCATTCCGGTAGGATTGTGTGCCGCTGAAATGGCAACGGTTGAGGGTTGGCAGGAGGGCGGCGTGTTTACCTGGGTTTCTAAAACCCTGGGTGAGAAATGGGGGTTTGCCGCTATTTCGTTTGGCTATTTGCAAATCGCGATCGGCTTTATCCCGATGCTCTACTTCGTGCTAGGGGCGCTGTCCTATATTCTTAACTGGCCCGAGCTCAATAACGATCCGATAGTCAAGACCATCGCAGCACTGATTATTTTATGGGGTCTGGCCTTGACTCAGTTTGGTGGCACCAAGAATACCGCTCGCATCGCCAAGATTGGTTTTTTTGCCGGTATCCTGCTACCAGCAGCCATTCTGGTGATCCTGGCCGTCACTTATCTGCGCTCTGGTGCTCCCATTGCGATTGAAATGAATGCCGAAACCTTCTGGCCGGACTTCACCAGCATGAGCACGTTAGTGGTGTTTGTGGCCTTCATCCTAAGCTATATGGGGGTCGAAGCATCGGCTACTCACGTCAATGAGATGAAAAACCCGGGCCGCGATTATCCGCTCGCCATGCTGCTGCTGATGTTTGCGGCGATTTGCCTGAGTTCAGTCGGCGGGCTGTCCATTGCCGCCGTGATCCCCCATGAGCAAATCAACCTCTCTGCGGGCGTGATGCAAACCTTCACGGTGCTGATCAATCATTTGGGGACGGGCTTTGAATGGGCTATCCGCGGTATCGCTGCGCTGTTGCTCCTGGGCGTGCTAGCTGAGATCGCGGCATGGATTGTCGGGCCTTCCCGTGGGATGTTAGTGACGGCACAACAAGGGATCCTGCCTGCCCGCTTTGCCAAAATGAACAAAAACGGCGTCCCGGTAGTGCTGGTCATTTCCCAGTTACTCATCACCTCGGTGGCACTGATTGTGCTGACCAATACCGGGGGCGGCAATAACATGTCGTTCCTGATTGCGCTGGCGCTGACGGTGGTAATTTATCTTTGCAGCTATTTCCTGTTATTCCTGGCTTATATCCAGCTGATCCGCAAACAGCCGAATAACAAACGCACCTTTAATATACCGGGAGGCAATGGGGTTAAAATTGCGGTGGCGGTCATCGGATTGCTGACCTCTCTGGTCGCCTTTGTCGTCTCCTTCTTCCCTCCTTCGGGGCTACCGGGTGGAGAAGCTAACGACGTCTATGCCGGTTTACTGGTCGTTTGCTTCCTGGTGGTGCTGGTCATCCCCTTCATTATTTATGCACTACATAATAAAGCTGCCGGAGCGAAAAATATCACTCTGGTGCCAATCAACACGGATAGCGCTCAGGAAGGGCATTTCTTCATCCATCCGAAGGCACGTAGCCCGCACCACATCATTGTTGATGGTAAAAAGCTTCACTGATCGTCGATTATAAGGTGGATGTGCGGCAACGCCATCCGCCTCTTTACCCCCCGGTTAACCAGCCTTCAAACGACTCAACTCAGTGAGTTTGCCAGCGCTAAAGGCGTCATAGCCAACAGCGGATGGGTTTTCATCAGCGCAAATGACCAATCCACAAAGCTTCTCACCCGAACCGACAAATGCTTGCCGGTGGGGTAGATAATATAAATGGGTCGTGGAGCAAAGTGCCACTCGGGTAACACCGGCTGCAAGAGCCCACTCTTCACATAGCTTTCCACCGCGAAGGGTGCTCCGGAGCAGATGCCCGCCCCGGCAAGGCAAGCACTCATGGCCACATCGGGATCTTCGATCAGCAAACTGCTGTTGCCTACTACCGCGATGCTCTGGCTTGCCGATTGCAGATGCCAGGTAAGCTGCTTACCGCGCTGAATGCCAAAACCCCCAACCCATCGATGATGCTGAAGATCTTCAGGCTGCCTGATAGCTCGCATTGAGCGGAGAAAATGAGGGGAAGCATAAAGGCCCATCTGCACATCGCAAACGTGCCTGGCCACCAGCGTCGAATCTTCCAGATTACCGCCGCGGATCGCGCAATCAATGCCTTCCTCAAACAAATTACTGATGCGATCGCTGCTGGCAAGCCGCACCACGATCTCTGGAAAACGTGCCTGAAAGTCATGCAACTGAGGTGCGAGGATCCAACGCGCAATCGAGGCCAAAGCCTCTATACGGATCTTGCCGCTCGGCGTTGTCACCCCGCCGCTGAGCCCCCCTTCCAACTCATCAATTTCCGCGAGAATATGCTGGCAGCGCTCAAAATAGGCGCTACCATCCTCCGTCAGGCTCAACGCCCGGGTCGTTCGATGCAACAGGCGCACGCTCAGGACGCGCTCAAGATCGCTAATCCGCTGGGAGATCCGCGCTTTGGGAAGCCCCATGGCGATAGCCGCACGGGTGAAACTTCCGGTTTCAACCACTTTGACAAAAGTGGCCATGGCTGCAAGTTTGTCCATTTGTTCACAAATATTGAACAGAGTTAGCTTTTATAGTCTATTTATTAATTTTTGCTGTCAAATATCATGACGATCGCGCTCTCAACCCAGCTTGGAGTTT
The DNA here is from genome assembly GCF_019968705.1 of Serratia sp. JSRIV004. NCBI lineage: Bacteria > Pseudomonadati > Pseudomonadota > Gammaproteobacteria > Enterobacterales > Yersiniaceae > Serratia > Serratia sp. JSRIV004. Next base: position 3,875,192 of record NZ_CP074140.1, read on the forward strand.
CCACATGATGCAATGCGATCCCAGCACCGGCAGTTGTCTACTGCCTGACGAGCCCTCTGATGCACAACGGCAACCCACTACGCCCAGCGATGTAGTCATTCGCTACGTCGGCGATCCGATGTGCTCCTGGTGCTGGGGCATTTCACCCGTGGTGAAGAAACTGGCGGAGTATTGCAATCAACATGGCCTGAGTTTTGTGATGACCATGGGTGGCTTGCGCGCTGGTGGCGGCGATGCTTGGAACTCGGCATTCAAAGCCTTCTTAAGGGAGGAGTGGCGCCACATCCAGAAAATAACCGGCCAACCTTTTGGTTTCAGCCTGCTGGAAGCAGCGCAATTCAATTACGATACCGAGCCGGCCTGCCGGGCGTTCGCAACAGCTACTCTGCTGTTGGTTGAGCGGGGTTTACCTTCCTCGGCAGCGTTACCGTTTCTCGCAGCAAGCCAGTACAAATTCTATGTAGATGGGCAGGATCCTAAAACCGTGGCGTTTTATCGTGACATCTGTGACCAGGTTGGCCTGCCATTTGAAGAATTCAGCCAAACCTTTACGTCACAACGGGCCAGAGAGGCGGTTAACCAAGACTTTGCGCTGTGCCGCCAATGGGGCGTTCGCTCCTTCCCCACCCTGTTGCTGGAACGTCAAGGTGAGATATCGCTGCTATCTTCGGGTTACGTTGACACCGAGACATTGCTTAACCGTCTCAACGCACAGTTACCCCCTGTTGCAGAGCACACCACGGAATAACCCTGTTTCTTATACAACCACCCGTCACGAAAAGGATCACGACATGAGTGTCATTTTACAGATTGATTTTAGTTTCCCAGCCGACCAGCTTGGTGCAACCCTGTCCAAAAATGCGCAATCGCTGGCCGAAAGCATCAATCAAGAGCCGGGTTTCATCTCCAAGATATGGACTGAGAATGAGCATACTGGCGAGGCGGGTGGAATATACTTTTTCGAAAACCGAGCGTTTGCCGAAAAATATGCCGAACACCACGTCAAACGGGCTGAGGCGATGGGGGCCAAAAATCTTCATCTGAAAATATTCGACATCAACCTTCCCCTGACCAAAATCAACCATGGCCAATATGAGTGATTATTGTCCTAAAAATTGAAGCACAAGGTGCCCCGTCAAAGGGAAGCCAATTTATTCGATAAAATTAATGTAATCATGGCATTAACGGAATAACTGTATGTGATCGCCCGCGACTTAACAAGTCGGTCAATTGATTTTTCACCAACAATTGCCACGAAAACGACAGCTTGAAGCGAAAAAAATCATTTGTTTTCGCTATTATTAGTCTTTCTCTGGCCAACTCTAAATACCAACACCAAACCCAATAGGATTGCGGCCATACCTAGCAAACTGAGTGCCGGTAATACGTTGCCTAAGAACAGATAATCCATGACAGCCGTAACAACAGGAACCAAATAGAAAAGGCTGGTCACGTTGACCATATTTCCACTGCGGATCAGTCGATACAACAAAAACTGTGCTCCAACGGAGATAACCAAACCCAGCCATAACAGTGGCAATAGGAACCCCACTCCCCAGTCGACCTCAAAGGGTTTAAATGGCACAAAGCAAAGGCAGAATACCAAGCTGACAAGATACTGAAGAGGCATCACTTCCTGGGGTGACTGCTGCACTGTTTTTTGTAATAGCGCCCCTGTCGTCATGCTGACTAGTGCCAACAGGGCAAAAGCCAATCCCAGGACCGACATCCTAGCAAAGCTTAGCCCTTCAAATACCACCAGAGTCAAGCCACACAGAGCCAATACCAAACCGCCTAGACGAGCTAACGAGAAATTCCGCTCGGTAAGCACCAATGTAAGGATGGGTTGTGCGCCTAGGATAGTGGCAAGTACGCCAGGGGTGACCCCATGCTCGAGAGCCAGAAAGTAGCAAATCGAATAACCGCCAATAAGCAACACTCCTGTCAGTGCTACTTTCCCACGAGTGCCCGACTTCGGCAGCAATCCTCCGCTAAAGCTGGCGATGACGACGAGCAGTGACAGCGCGAGAATAAAGCGCAAGGTAAGGATGGCGAACGCTGAGCTGTGGTCAAGCCCCCAGCGTGAGAAAATTGCTCCGCTGCCCCAAAGCAGAACAAAAAGCATGGTTGTGCCGTACGAGGCCCAGGCATTCTTGGTTAGCATCATATAATCTGCCTATATTGTTGTCTTTTCAGGTCCACCAGACAACCTCCCCCGTAGGTAATTGCCCCATAAAACAAGTAATCAACAGGCGTTGCCGTGCAGAAATACCGCTACCACCAAGTACAGCATGAACGAGATTACCATTTAGCAGTACGAGGTCACCTGCTTCCAAATCAATAGTTAGATGAGCATGTTCGTGCAAAAGCTCTACTGGATAAGGAAAACCACTATATTCAAGTCCTAGCTTTATTCGGGAATCATTATCTGGGGCGATATTCCAAACTTTGAGTTGGCCACCTTCACTTGGCATATCTGCGTAGAAGTTCATAGCCATTACATGCTCAACCCCCTGAATCTCAAAGCCATGTTGTGAAGGATCGCTCAATTGGGCCAAATCGTCATGCGGTAGTAGCAAATAATCTCCAGTATTGTTCCAGTAAACAGCCTTAGCATCCCCCGCAGGTCGTCCATCGTGGATTGCTGCTCGAACATTCATAGATTCCTTACGGAATCCTTCCCTCACTCGAGCAAGCGGATCCACACTGCCCTCGTAAATCGCATCTACCGGTTTCTTAAAGAAAGCGACTTGATCCAGATACTCTTGAGTCGTCTTTTCAATATGTGATGCGCCGACAAAGTATCCCTCAATCCCACCCTCACCTTCTCCATACCGTGGCGTGCGCGCTTTAGAACACCAAAAATTCTTTACTATTTGCGTCCTCTCTTCCACAGATAGAAACTGGCGTACTCGATACGCAGCCAACTGTCCGGATAGCACCTGATTAGCCCAAGTGAGATCCAAACGCTCAACAGATCCCTGAACCATGAAATTGCTATCAAATAGCCTTTCCCCCGTAATTGTCTCTCTATTCAAAGACATGATGACCTCCTTAATCGCCTTGGCGAAGATGACCCGTGTTCACTTTTTTGTGCAGCATCGTCCGCTGTCGATGCAAGAAACCCAAAATTGCAGGAACCGGGCTGATGACACGCTGATGCTCTGAGAGTTGCTTAGCATATTTCTGACGCGTTAAGGGTAAATATAGCCAGTGCGCTGTTGGCACAAGGTGATGCTCCTGATGATAACCATCGTTGAACGCGATAAAATTGTAAAACCGACCGTAATGACTTACCGAGTTGGCAAATGGGTCATCGGGATTTGCACCAAAATGTTCGTAGTAGTTCTGGATATTAACCAGCGCGAAAGACAGATAGAGTGCAGGAAAATAGCACAAGAGCACCCAATCCCATGCCACACATAACAATAGGAATAGCGCTAAGCACTGCACCACTCGGTCCCAGCGTAATTGCGCTATCTCACGCGATCTTGCTGATGGCGAGCGCGAATAGAAGAGGTCCATCTCAACGACACCCGCATGACTCCTCCAAAAGCAAACTGATTTGACCATTGCAACTAAACTGCTGAAAAAAGTGTAGAACGCTCCCCGAAATGCGTAATGTATTAGGCCCACGTGTTCACCGTTTACGCCATCGACGAACGTAGAAGAAGTATCTTGAGGCGGATGCCCGTTTTTACCACGATCATTATTGTATCGATGATGATTCCGTACATGCGTCAAATGGTAAGCTTGGACGGATTGCCCAATATTTATGGAGTTAAACATAGATACTGCGGCATTTAATTTTGATGAAACAAACCAAGGGGTATGCGTAAAAAAATGTGAAATAATTATAATGTTATAAGTCGTCATAACCACAAGCAGCAGTACGTTAAAACCCCAAGCACTCCAAGAAAAAAAAGACCATCGCGAGGCTAGCCAGAACGTTAGCACCAATTGTGCCAGACTCAGGATAAACATCAGAATATCCCATTGAGAATATTTCCACAGTTTCATCGCTGGCCCTCCTACTATAGATAGGATTGGAGGTTGCCACGCCGGCGAACATCCAATGTTGCGCAATGAAAAGAACCACCGAAACTATTAAAACACCTGAAATTACATGGGATAGGCGTAAATCCCCAAGACTTCATTTTTCTAATCATCGGTTCATCCTGTGCTTCAACAATCACACGGTGCTCATCCAGCATAAGGATATTCATATTTATCCACTTACTGGTCATATATAGCGGATGCGAGTCTGGAACTATTGGTTCTGGTGCCAGTAACATATCCCAGTTTTTGAAGATGGAGGGTTTCTCTCGTACGCGCTCAGGATTTACCAGCAGCTTGCCTGGTGCCAGTGGAACCAGAGTTGCATCTATGTGCATCGGATGCTTGTCATCAAACTCCAAAACATGGACACGATATTCGCTACCAAGATGGCGTCTTAACCATTCAATGCCGAATGCATTAGTCACATTGCTCTTTTGGGCTATGATATCTCGGCCACAGCGAGCAAAATCCGCCGCGTCAAACGTAGGTTCGAATTCAGTGACCACTAGCGGTATTGTGCCAAACGAGGCATTTTTTTCCCAATCAGGATCAAACTGCTCATCCGTCAACTGCGGTTTCGGCCCGGCACTCCATCGAGCGCCGCTATTAAAGTACTCTTTGAGCAATGGTTTATATGCGGAAACCTCGAAGTAACGGGAGCGCCATGCAAGAGGACATTCGATAATATCGTTGCCTATCACCAACAATACGTCTCGAGGCATTGCACAATATAACCCGCTGCTAGACCAACCCGGTGCACCAAAAATCAATGTCTGATCTTGAGGAACTGGACGACGAACTGTGACGCCTTCTCCTGTAAGAATACTGACAAATTCCTCGAGTTCCTCACGGGCCTTATCGATAAGATTCACGGGAAATGAGCGACCGGCCATGCGCTGAAACAGTGAATGTTGTGCAGCGGGCAATACGGGCTCAAGAGCAACATGCCAAGGTGGGAAGCACGCACCATCTACAACACCGACAATAACCTCTTCCAATGGATCCCATTCGGTATACGAACTCACAGCGCAATATTGAGATAATAACGCAGATTGATTATCTTGAGGTTTAAAAACTGTATTCATATGTTCCTCCTTGATTTTATAATCACATCCCTTAGGATTCCTCCCGTGCCAGATGTATAGATATTTTATCTAAAAAAATTACATTTATTCAGACTATCAATTACTCTACTACACTAACTACAACACCGATTAAATGATGTCATCATGGACTAAGGATCGCAGATAAGGCACTCATTATCATTAATTAAATTATTGCCACATCAATAACATACAATAAATCACAATGCGTCTTAAACGTATCGAATTTTTAGTCTCAAATATGAAACACCTTAGACTGTAGCAATACCACATATGAATTTCATCAAATTAAAGAATGAATCACCTAAACACGAATCAAGACTAACGTCAGAATTAACAGCAATAAGCAACGAGTAAAGTTCGACGATATATTGAGAGAAATAGAAAATGACGCAAGCTCTTTTGTAATGTCAACTTACAGGAGGTTTTTCGTGGCTTCCATGATACAGGTCACAACACTCACACAAACTCCTACATTTTTATAACATCTATACGAGTGCAGATTTGTCACTTAAACGCGCTTTGGCCTTATTGCCTGCCCCACTATTTCACCAGCATAGTGTGCCACAGACCTTCTGCGATTTCCTGCTACGTTAACTCTTTCAGCGGGCGGGCTTTGTCTGAGGCGTTCTTTTCACCATAGTGTCCATAGCAGGAGGCGCAGCTATTTTTATAGATCACACCAGGAGTCTGGACCAATTCCGGGACGGAGCCTGGCAAACGCGCTATTAATAGTGTTCCGTGTTACTCGCTTATCAGTTAATTACTCTACCGTTTTAATGCTTGGTTATTGCCGAAATGGGCTGCTGGCTACCCTTACTTCGCTGCAGGCTTCAGCAATCCGTTGTTACTGGTAGAGCTACCAGGTTTTATCCAGGTGTGACTGAAAGTTATCGCTCCGCTGTGGATAGTTTGTGGCAGCCAGCGCTACAGAGCTGAGAAAATATTATCCGTCACAGAAAAACAGGATCCGACTTATAGTACACATTGACATGATAGCAATTCTTTTAATAGGCGTAATTCTTATTATTAATTTCGCATCAAGGACATAGGCTGATTAAGGTCAAACTATGGAGGTAAGGCATGACCAAACGGGCGTAGCATGATGCTACACCCATTTAACCGCATATAGCGCTAGCGTTTTGCGGCTGCGAGGTACTTGGCCATCTCTTCCTCAGGCACCATACCGCCACCGGTTGCCCACACCAAATGCGTGGCATTAGCGATCCGTTGGGCGTCGATCTGGTGGTGGTCCAGATAATGTGGGTCGGCGCAGACTCGAGCCGGCCCCGCCATGCCAGCCAACGCAGAAGGCTCCAACTGAATGCTCTCTTCAGCGGCAAGCAAGCCAAGCAGGTCGTACATCTCCTGATCGCTCAGGGTGTAGAAACCATCCAGCAAGCGTTCCATGGCACGCCCGACAAACCCGGAAGCCCGGCCGACGGCCAAACCATCCGCCGCCGTGACGTTATCAATCCCCAGGTCCTGCACCGCAATGTGATCGTGCAACCCGGTGTGGATCCCCAGCAGCATGCAAGGTGAGTGCGTCGGCTCGGCAAAGATGCAGTGCACATGGTCGCCAAACGCCAGCTTCAGACCAAACGCCACTCCGCCAGGCCCGCCGCCTACGCCGCAGGGCAAATAAACAAATAACGGATGGTCCTGATCAACCTGGATGTTCATCTGCGCAAACTGCTTTTTCAGGCGACCACCGGCCACCGCATAGCCGAGGAACAGGGTTTGCGAGTTCTCATCATCGATAAAGAAACAGTGCGGGTCAGACTCCGCCTGCTTACGCCCTTGAGCCACCGCCACACCATAATCCTGCTCGTACTCCACCACGTTAACGCCGTGCTCACGCAGTTTGCGCTTCTTCCAGGCGCGAGCGTCGGCAGACATATGCACGCTGACGCTGAACCCCAGCTTGGCACTCATGATGCCAATCGACATCCCCAGGTTACCGGTTGAGCCCACCGCAATGCTGTACTGGCTGAAGAACTGGCGGAACTTGTCGCTAAACAGGATGCTGTAATCGTCGTCTACAGACAGCATGCCCGCCTCGATGGCCAGCTTTTCCGCATGGGTCAGCACTTCATAGATGCCGCCACGGGCCTTGATGGAGCCAGAAATCGGCAAATGGCTGTCCTTTTTCAACCACATCTTGCCCGCGATCGCCTGCTTATAACGCTGCTCCAACGCGCCCTGCATCGCCGGGATCGCCACTACCTCAGACTCGATAATGCCGTTCGTTTGCTGCGTTTCGGGGAAGGCCAGGCACAGATACGGAGCAAAGCGTTGCAAGCGCGCTTCGGCTTCGGCGACATCATTTTGCGTCAACCCGACGTAAGGTAACCCTTCCTCCAGCGTGGTCGTATTGGGGTTGAACCAGGTCACCGCTTCCAAATCCATCAGCCGTTGCACCAAAGGAAATTTCACTACCAGGTTTTCAATGTCTAACGTATTCATAAAGAGTCTCTTTTGGTCTAGATGATATAAGAAAGCAGGAATGTGGTTCCCAGCGCAATCAGCGAAGCAATAAAGGTGGCCGAGGTATAATACTTAAACATCTCGCTGAGCGTCGCGCCGCAGTATTGTTTCACCAGCCAGAACAGCGAGTCGGTGACGATGGTGCAACCGATGGCACCCGAGCCAATGGCCAACGCGATGATCTCCGGGCTGACGCCAGGGTAATGCGGCAATACGGGGGCAACAATAGCCGTTGCTCCCATCATCGCCACGGTGGCCGACCCCACCGCCGCATGCAGGCAGATAGCCACCAGCCAGGCCAGCAAGATCGGATGCATATCCATATTCGACAGGATCACCGCCAGCGTATCCGCCAGCCCACTGGCTTTTAATATGCCGTTGAATGCACCACCAGCCCCGATAATCAGCAAGATGTTGGCGATGGAAGAGAAGCCGTTTTCGGTTTTGGTCAGCAAGGTGCCCATGCCCATATTGCGGCGAATACCCAGCACGTAGTAGGCCACGAAGGCGGCGATAAACATGGCGGTGATCGGGTTGCCGATAAACTCCAGGAAGGTATACAGCGCACTGTCTTTGGCCATATAGAGTTCCGCTGCGGTTTTCACCAACATCAGAATGATCGGCAATAGCACGGTAAACAGTGTGGCACCCAACGAAGGCAAGTCCTGCTCGTTGCGTACCTCCACGGAGGAAAACTCGGCGGGTACGGGTTTGAACGGCAGACGCTTACCGACCAACTTGAGGAACAGTGGCCCACCGATCAGCGAGGCGGCCAACCCGACAATCAAACCATACACAATCACCGAGCCCACATCGGCACCCAGCTTGTTGGTGACAAACAGCGCCGCCGGATGCGGAGGAACCACACAGTGCACGGCCATCAATGCGGTACACAGCGGGATCGCCAACTTCAGCAAGGAGGTATTGGTTTTTTTGGCAATCGAGAACGCCAGCGGGATCAGCAACACCACGCCCACTTCAACAAACAGCGTAATGCCGCAGACCAGCCCCACCAGCACCATGATCACGTCAGCCGACAGCCAACGGCACTTTTGCAAGGTGATGCCAATGCGTTCTGCCGCCCCGGACACTTCCATCATGTTGCCCAGAATGGTGCCTAAACCAATCACCGCCGCCAGGAAGCCCAAGGTCCCGCCGATACCGCCTTCAATGGCATTGACCATTTCCAGCGGGTTCATGCCCATCAGGGCCCCCACATAAAAACTGGCCAGCAACAGCGCCAGGAACGGGTGGATCTTGAATTTTACGATAGTGAGAATAATGATAATGATGCTGCTTAGTAACGTAGCGACTACCCAGATCTGCGAGTCCATGTTCAGCGTCCTTCCAGGATAAATTTCACTCCTATTGGAAACTAACGCCCCAGCGCTGACAAACGATCAAAACGCCTCTTCACATGAGCCAGATTCAATCAATCAGGTGATTTCGGTCAACATTTGGCACTATTTATGTCTTTGACTCACATTGCTTCATCTTTAAACCCCCAGCTTCGATATAATCTGGTTTATTTCACAGGCGATAACCATGTACGACGACAAGCACCAGCTCGCCCGCAACAGGCACCTGAATGGCTATCAGCTAGCCAAGCTGCATACGTTTGAGATTGCCGCGCGGCAAGGCTCATTCGTGCTGGCCGCCGAAGAGTTGGCGATCACCCCCAGCGCCGTCAGCCATCGGATCAACAATCTGGAAGCCGAGTTGGGTTTTAAGCTATTCCAGCGCTTTCACCGCCGGATCGAACTCACCCCTGAGGGCGAGCGGTTGTTCTGGGTGTTGAAATCGTCACTCAGCTATCTCAATCAGGAGATACTGGAGATTAAAAGTCAGGAACTGTCTGGCACCCTGACTATCTACTCCCGACCGTCGATTGCCCAATGCTGGCTGGTGCCCAAGCTGGCAGATTTCGATCGCCAATATCCGGCCATCAGCCTGAATATTCTCACCGGTAACGAGATGGTGAACTTCCACGGTGCGGGGATCGATCTGGCGATCTATTTTGATGATAAAACGCCGGAGAAACTCGATTGCCAGCATTTGATGGATGAGTCGATTGTGCCCGTTTGCAGCCCGGAGTACGCCGAGCGCCATGAGCTAGCGGGTAATCCCGCCAACCTGCGCCGCTGCACGTTATTGCACGATCGTCAGGCATGGAGTTACGACTCGGACATTGGGGAATGGAATACCTGGGCTAAACACTTTGACCTGGAGTTTGCTGAAGGCCAGCGCGGTATGGGGTTTGATCGTTCGGATCTGGCGGTGATCGCGGCCATGAACCACGTGGGAATTGCCATGGGCCGCAAGAAGTTGGTGAGTAAGCGCCTGGAGAATAACGAACTTATCGCGCCCTTCCCCGGCATGGAAATGCAATGCGCCCAGCGCTACTACATTTCCACGCTCTCGGACCGGCAATGGCCTAAAATCAACGCCTTTATCCAGTGGTTAAAGGCCATGGCCGACGAGTCTTAATTAGCCGCCTGCTGGCGCGCCCATGCCAGCGTCTGCGCTGCCAGCTTATCGCTGGCCAGGCCAAAGGCCTGCACGACGTTGTCCATCGATGTGCCGTGGATCGGCTCGCGCACCGCAAAACTACGGCTGGCCATCACTCGGCGATCGGAGGTGCGAACCAGGCGAGCATCAAAACGGATCACCACTTCGCCCCGATCCCCGTTATAGACCCCTTGGAAGGAGGACAAATCGCCGCCTAGCTCAAGATCTGCCTGTAAATTGTCATCGTCGCTGCTCACCGAGCGGAAATGGCCGTTAGTACGGAACTCCTGGATCAGGCGATTACGCAACAACAACGGGGCCGGATCGCTCCAGCGTGAACCGCTAAAAGAGGTGATCTCCGCACCCTGAGGCTGCACAGCAATGCGCGTACCGTTCAAAAACTGGCTGGTATTGGGCTGCACGATACGTACCGAGCGTTCAGACGCCTGGCCCCCTGCCACGGCCACTGGCTGTGCTGGCAGCAAATACACCTGCTGTATCGGGCTTTCCGGCAAAATGGTGCAGGCGGCCAGCGGCATCACGGCCACCAGCACCAACAACCGAAGCATCTGGCGAAGTTTTAGCTTAATCATTTAGGGGTAAACTCCTTGGTACGTTCGCGGCCCCTGAGCAAGGCGGACGGGTTCTCTTCCAGGCGGCTCATGGCACCGCGTAAGGTCAATAAGGTTCTGCGTAATTCATCTACCGCCGGGCCAAGATCGTTGAATCCCTGGATGCCGCTATTCAGTGACTGCTGATTTTCACCAATCAGCTTGTTGAGCAGTGCAGTGGTTTTCTCAAGCGAAGCCATGGTATTTGCCGCATTGGCCACCAATTGCTTGCCCTGCCCGTCCAGCAACACGTTAGCATTGCGCACCAACCGATTGGTCTGCGCCAGCGTATCGTTGCTTTGCTTGGTCACCAGCGCCAGCTGCTGCAAGATGGTGCGGATATCTTCACGTTGCCCGGCTACGGTAGAGGTGATCTGTTCCAGATTATCCAGCGTATTCACCAAACGCTGCTGATTGTCCGGCGTCATGAGCTGATTCAAACGCACCAGCACCTGGTTGACATTGCTCATCACATCTTCGCCATTGGCGAGCAACTGGGTCAACGGTGATGGCGTGGCGACAATCACCGGGATTGCCCCATCCTCTCCTGTCAGCATCGGGCTGGTTTCGCTCCCACCGCTGAGCTGGATATTGGACGTACCGGTAATGCCAGCTATCGCCAGGCGAGCCTGAGTGTCCTCACGGATCGGTGCAGAGGCCGTGACCCGAATGCGCGCCCAGACTTTGGTCGGCACATTGGGATCCAATCGCAGCTGAGTGACTTCCCCCACACGGATCCCACTGTAATTGACCGTGCTGCCCTGTGACAGGCCACTGACGGCTTCATTAAACACGATATCGTACTGCTTGAACTGGCGATCGGTGCCGGACTTGGTTAGCCACAGGCTGAACAGCAGCACGGCAGTGAAAATAATGAGCGTAAATAAACCAATCAAGACATGATGCGCACGGGTTTCCATTTGTTATTGCCTCTCTGGGATATTCGTTACGGCCTGCTGTGCCGCCCGCCCACGCGGGCCGTGGAAATACTCTTGGATCCAGGCATCGTCAGTGGCGGCCACCACCTCCAGCGTATCCACCACCAGCACCTTCTTCTGCGAAAGTACCGCTACCCGGTCACAGATTGTATAAAGCGTATCGAGATCGTGGGTGACCAGAAACACCGTTAACCCCAAGGCATCGCGCAACGTGCGGATCAGGCTGTCAAAGGCGGCGGCACCGATGGGATCCAGCCCGGCCGTTGGCTCATCCAGAAATACGATTTCCGGATCCAACGCCAGCGATCGGGCCAACGCGGCACGCTTGACCATGCCGCCAGAAAGCGAGGCCGGATACTTGTTGCCGGCACTGGCAGGCAGCCCGGCCAGCGCCAGCTTCACCTGGGCCAGCTGCTCGGCATCACGGCGCGGTAAGCCTGCGTATTCAATCAGCGGCAGCGCCACGTTTTCCGTCACCGTCAGCGAGCTGAACAAGGCACCACGCTGAAACAGCACGCCAAACCGCCTTTCCAGCACAGAGCGGCGCGTACCAGAGAGCGCCATCAGATCCTCGCCAAAGACGTGGATCTGTCCAGCGGTTGGGCGGCGCAGACCAACGATACTACGCAACAGCACGGACTTGCCGGTGCCCGAACCACCGACCACGCCCAGGATTTCTCCTCGGCGCACGTCCAGATCGAGGTCCACATGCACGCATTGGGGGCCAAAACAGTTTCGCAATTTACGGATGCGAATAATGGCTTCAGGGGTCGTCTGGCTCACACGCCCATCTCCATGAAGAACAGTGCAGCGACCGCATCCAGCAGGATCACCACAAAGATTGAATGCACGACGCTGGCGGTGGTATGAGCCCCTACCGACTCGGCGCTACCGCTGACTTTAAACCCTTCCAAACAGCCGATAATGGCAATCAGGAACGCAAATACCGGCGCCTTGCTCATCCCCACCAGGAAGTTCTGAAAACCGCCGCTACTCTGCATGATGGTTAAAAACATGGTGGGTGAGATATCCAGCGTCAGGGCACAAACCACCATGCCGCCAAAGATGCCGCTAATCATGCCTATGAAGGTCAGCATCGGCAACGCCAGGAGCAGCGCCAACACACGCGGCAGCACCAGCAGTTCAACCGGGTTCAGGCCCATCGCCTGAATAGCGTCTATTTCCTCATTGGCCTTCATCAGCCCAAGCTCTGCGGTAAAGGCGCTGGCGGTACGGCCCGCCATCAAGATAGCCGTCAGCAGCACTGCGAACTCTCGCAGGAAGGAAAACACCACCAGTTGCACGGTAAAGATGCTGGCACCGAAGGTAGACAGGACGGTTGACCCCAGGAAAGCGATGACGGCCCCTACCAGGAAGGTCAGCAGCATAATGATCGGCACCGCGTTCAGGCCGATTTGCTGGAGATTGGCCACCAGCGAGGTGATTCGCCAGCGCGTAGGGCGTAGCAGATTGGCAAACAGGGTTTGCAACGTCAGGCCGATAAACCCCAGCAGGGCAACCAGGTTGTGCCAGAAATTTTCCATCGACCGGCCGACGTTGGCCAGCAGTTCGATCGCCAGACCGGGCGGCTTTTCTGCCGGTGGCGGCTCAAAACCTTGCAAAGCACGGCCAACGGTTTCCAACAGCACGCGGCGTTCCACAGGAAGCGTGGGGGCTAACTGTTTGAGATCGGATATCCGTTGGTCACCCAGCAGATTGACCAGCAAGGTGGCACCTGCGGTATCCAGGCTGCCCAGTTGGCTGAGATCGAACACCACATCGGCCGGCAAGCGGGCTTGCAGTTGCCCAACGGAGGGTTCCAACAGGCGATAATGTGCCAACACCCAATCCCCAGATGCCAAGATACGGGGAGGATGGAGCGTCTCGTCCAGGTTGAGAAAGGTGCTGAGTTGCGGTTCTGCCATCGATGACAGCCTCTGCTGGCGAAGAAATTTATACCCGTCGTCCTTCAAGCAACATCGTGAAAGCGATTGGGCAAAGTCTATTTATAACATTAGCGTAGCGGCTTTAAGCAGATTTGCTATAGCACGGTAACATATCGTTATTCTTTATGGTCGTTCGGGGCGCTGCGCCCCTGAAAAGACGCAGGGCCGGGAGATCCCCAGCCCTGCTTGACGCGAATTACTTCACTTCGCCCATTGCTTTCAGCTTTTTGGACAGATCGCGGCGTTCTTTCGACAGATCGGCATTTTTGATGATGTAATCATCAACGCGATCTTCATAGTCACCGCGCATGTTGGCGATGATGCCCTGAATGTCTTCAATGCTCATGCCCGGCTTGATGTACTCGCTCAGGTTGTCGAGCAGCAGCACACGCTTCTGGTTGTCACGAATTTTCTTTTCGTTGTCGACAATTTCACGCTGTAGCTTGTTTTTACGGCGGAACATACGCACAAACTCCAGAACGTCCTGGAAACTCGGCTTATTTGCATTATCCATCTTTATACCCTTGCTTTAGTAATACACAGATTCATTTGCTTACGGCCACAATGATACCAAGATACAGGGTTGTGGCCGTCAGACACAACTGTCATTGCCTTATCTTACCCACTTTAGCGCATTGACCCTATCCTGATGCACCTGCTTCATGATCTGATCCACTATTCCTGAGTATTGGCCGTACAGACCTTGAGCAGATCGCCCAACTCTTCCAACTGCTGCGCCAGTTCCATGCTCAGCCAGACATAGCCATAGATCGGGGCTTCGCTGAGTTGAGCGGCACTGGCCTCTTGCATTAATGCCTTCAGCTCTGCGGAGATATCGTTCAGTTCCCCGGCAATAACCTGTGCATGCAGGGGTTCACCATCTCGCATAATACTCGCCAGCGATTCGATCGCGCGCTGCGTCAACAGCTGTGAACTACGCAAGGTTTTGGCATTAAGCATAATAAAATGGGTTTCACGCGAGGCCCAGTAAGCATCGGCTAACAGCTCCAACGTGCAAACCAGATTGCGGCTCAGGGTCTGTACCGCTTCAAAGACCGGTTTGGCGATATGAGTCTCTTTGCTGGCGGGGGCGATCAGTGTGCGTAGCTTCACCACATCGCCCAGCAAGTTTTTGAGCCGGGGCTCCAGCCGGGGCCGCTCAATCATATTGGGTGAAAGGTAAGCGCCGTAGATCTTCCCTACCGTCTCCAGGCAATCCGCCATTTTCATTCGCCACAATACATAAGCCCGCTGCGGGTAGATACTGGTAAACAGCAGCGCCAGCAACGAACCAAAAATCACATCGCCACTGCGCCACAGTGCGATAGAGATATCGCCAGCCCCGGCGCCGATGACCACCGCCAGCGTAATGCCCACCAGCAACGCCATATAAGGCCGTTTGCCTAGCGTCAGATAACCACAGGCAAACATCACCACTCCGCACCAGGCCAGCATCAGCGGCAGTGAATACAGCTCCAGATATAGCGCAATCAGACCAGAGGCCGCACCAAACACCGTACCGGCAATACGCTCCATCGCCCGTTGCAGTACGTTACCCCAAAAAGAGATCGGCCCCATCACCACGATCAGCGTGATCAACGGCCAGGTACCTTCCGGCACCGCCAGCAGACGGATCAGCAGAAAGGTCAGGATAAAAGCCAACCCGATCCGTACCCCGTGGACGATGCGGTAATTACGGTAGATCAGATGTTCAAAAGAAGAGATTTTTCTATCCAGACGCACGCTTGTACCCGCCAACCCTGCTGTAAAACCCTTATTTTAGTGGAACAATGCGGCTGACGTACAACACAAGCTGTTGAAAGATGTTTCCTGGTTAGGAATAGGTTTAGGTTGGCGCTAAAGATTTTAGCGGCGAAGGATTTACCTTTTTGCTAAAGAGTGAGATCATCGGCCCATGGAAACCAAAGAAATCAGGCGCAATAACCTGCGCGATCTGATGGCACGTTTCGCCCGGCAAGGCACCAACCAGAATGAGTTTGCTCTACTGGTGGGATCTTCTGCGCCAACGCTGAGCCAGATCACCGGTGAAAAATCCTCCCGCAACCTGGGCGACAACCTCGCCAGACGCATTGAGGCCAAACTCGGCTTGCCCAAAGGCTGGTTCGATGTGTTCCATGAGAAGGCGCTGGAACAGCCGTTTGCCAACGTGGCGGCCGAGTCTGATTTCCAACCGGCACGGCTCAAACCCGTGGTATGGGAAGATACCGAGCAGGACAAGGAAGAGTTTGTGGAGATCCCATTGCTGGATATCGATTTCTCCGCCGGTGACGGCTGCTACGAAATTGTCGATAGTGAAGAGTTTTCGCTGATCTTCCGCCGCTACTATCTGCACAAGATGGGGGTGCCGGTAAACGCGGCGCGCATTATCCGCATCTCCGGCTCCAGCATGGAACCCCGATTGCAGGATGGGGATGTGGTGGGAATCAATACCGCCGATACCCGCATCCGCGAAGGGAAAACCTATGCGATCCGCCACGGCAATCTGTTACGGGTCAAGATCCTGATTGAGCAGCCCGACGGTGGCGTGGTCATCCGCTCTCTGAATCGGGAAGAGTATCAGGATGAGCAGCTCAGCTATCCACAGCGCAAAGAGCAACTGGTAGTGCTGGGCCGGGTATTCTGGTCTTCCTCCTCCTGGTAAGATCCTGGAAGCGGGCGCAGCATGCGGCGCCCCTCCGTAACCAACCATTCAGCCTCTATTTAAAATCCACCGCCATTTGCTGCGGTATCGACAACCCACGCGTCGATTGCACACAGCGGCCAATATAATCGGTAAAGCGCGGCGGTTTAGGCATACCCAGCTTGAGGATTTTTTCGTTGCTAAAGCGCACGTTCAGCATGGCAAAGGAGCCGTACAGACGCATCGCTTTCAACATCAGGCGCTCATTGCACGGCCCGAAGATATCCTTCAACTGTTTGCGCATTTGCAACAGGGCTTCGTAGCTGACCTGTGCATAGCGATCGCCCACCGGTGGCTCCTCTAATGCGGCGGCGATGGCATAATCGATATCTGCAAAACTGACGCTGCTCTCCTCCCCCGCCGAAATATGGTAAACATCGTTATCCAAGCTCTCGCGGTTAAGCAGCATCACTAACGCATCGGCGCAATAGTCCACCGGGATCACATCGATACTATCTTGCAGCGAACACATAAACTTACGCAACATCAACGCCATACTGAATACCCAGAAAATACTGCTGGAGGGTTTGCAGCCCAACTGCGTATGCCCCACCACGATCGAGGGCCGGGCGATCACCAGCGGCAGCTGTGGGCAGGTTTGCCGCATCAGTTGCTCGATGGTCGATTTGGAGCGGGTATATTCCACCAAGTGTTCGGCGGTTTCCTCAAACTCGGCGCTTTCTGCCACCAACGACCCCACCTGAGGTGAGCAAGACATTGCCGTGCCCACATGCAGAAAACGTTTTAATCCAACCACCTGAGCCATTCGCTGCGCAAATGCCAGAGTGCCTTCAACGTTAACCTTCCAAATAAGGGGGTTGTTACCAAATGACGCCACCGCGGCACAGTTAACGACATGGGTTACCTGGTTAATGCGGGCGTCAGACAAAAAGTATTCAGGTTCGCTTAAGTCACCCAGTAAAATATTCTCTACAGTGAGCTTATTCAGAATATTTTTATCTATATTGAACTTTTCCATATTAGTGAAAATACGGTTCAAGCCCTGCTCTTCTGTTTCCGCACGCACCAACAATAGATAGTTAACCTTCTGATTTTCTTTCAGTAACTTTTCAAGCACCGCACCACCGAGAAAGCCAGTCGCTCCAGTCAACAGTAACGTTTTCATCTTACATACCTACATTTTCATTGAATGAGGTGGAGTGTATGCCTATATTTATAAACCAGAAGTAAATAGAAATTAACTGATTACGTAACTACCCCTATTAATATTCTCTTGAGGAATATCCTGAAACACTCACAGACAATGAGTAACAGCTCAACGCCTCTTTCATTCCGTTTGTTTAATTAACATTTATGTTATCTCTGATTTAATTAACCAGATTAATCCCATACGCTTTTTAGGAGCTATCATGAGCTACAACCAAAAGGTCTGGCTGGCTGTATTAACGGTTTGCACGCTATTCTGGCTTGCCCTGATTAGCGGTCTGTATACCTATGCTAAATCATTGGATCATCAGCACGATCATGGCCAGCAAGAACAAGCGATGAGCATCAAGCCAGTAAAGCACCACCCCACTCTGGCACAGGCGCTATGAAGGTTCTGCCCTGAATGAGGTAGCGACAAATTCTCTTAAGCCAAATATTATGCGCTATCGAATAGGGAGAAAGACATGCCACGACCACTGGATGGCCTACCCCAGCAAGAACGTGAAAAGATCCAAACCGATTTGCTGGCACTCAGAATTATTTATAGCGAACGCTACGGCTACGCCGCCGAGTGGGAAAGCGCCGAAACGCACGTCCCCACGCATCTACGCGGCTACTTTCAGCAACGGTTGAACTTCTATCGTACTGCGCAGCGCCACTCAATTTAACGTTAAGCCTTAACCAATACTTGGCATCGGTGATCGCGCCGTTACAATAGGGCTATTCCCTACGCCAACAAGAGATGCGATTTTGAGCAGCAAGGCACCGGCCACATTCTACATCCACGACTACGAAACCTTCGGCAAAAGCCCGTCAATGGACCGTCCGGCGCAGTTTGCCGGGGTGCGTACCGATATGGATTTCAACATTATCGAAGAACCGCAGGTGTTTTACTGTGCGCCAGCCGATGACTACCTGCCTGACCCCGAAGCGGTGATGATCACCGGCATCACGCCTCAGCAGGCGCTGGCCAAAGGCGTTAACGAGGCCGAGTTTGCCCGCCGTATTCATGAAGCGTTCAGCGTCCCTGGCACCTGCATTCTGGGTTACAACAATATCCGCTTTGACGATGAAGTCAGCCGCAACATCTTTTACCGCAGCTTCTACGATCCTTACGCCTACAGCTGGCAAAACGGCAATTCCCGCTGGGATCTGCTGGATGTGATGCGGGCCTGCTACGCCCTGCGCCCGGAAGGCATCATCTGGCCAGAAAACGAAGATGGCTTCCCCAGTTTCCGTCTGGAACATCTGACGCGTGCCAACGGCGTTGAACACGAACACGCTCATGATGCGATGTCCGATGTGCATGCCACCATCGCCATGGCCAAGCTGGTCAAACAGGCGCAGCCAAGGCTGTTTGACTACCTGTTGCAGCACCGCAACAAGCACAAACTCAATGCGCTGATCGACGTCGCGGAAATGACGCCGTTAATGCACGTTTCCGGCATGTTTGGCGCGGCACGGGGTAACACCAGTTGGGTTTCCCCCCTGGCCTGGCACCCGGACAATAAAAATGCGGTGATTATGTGCGATCTGGCAGGGGATATTACCCCGCTGCTGGAACTGAATGCCGACGAGCTGCGAGAACGCCTCTACACCCGCCGCGATCAATTGGCGGCCGATCAGGCCCCGGTGCCGATCAAGCTGGTGCATATCAATAAATGCCCGGTGCTGGCTCCGGCCAAGACGCTGCTGCCAGAAAATGCAGACAGGCTAGGCATCGATCGTCAGGCATGTCTGGAGAATCTGAAGGTGCTGCGCCAACACCCGGAGATCCGTGAAAAAGTGGTGGCCCTATTTGCCGAGGCCGCCCCTTTCACCCCGAACGATGATGTGGATGCCAAACTGTACGACGGTTTCTTCAGCGATGCCGACAAGGCGGCGATGAGGATCATTCAGCAAACCAAACCGCAGAATTTACCCGCGCTGGATTTGACCTTCAGCGATGGCCGGATGAAAGAGCTGCTGTTCCGCTTCCGCGCCCGTAACTACCCCAATACGCTGGACGACGCAGAGCAGCGCCGTTGGTTGCAGCACCGCCAGGAGGTGCTCAGTGCCGAGCGGGTGCAAAGTTATATCTTGCAACTGGAGTCGCTGTATAACCTGCATGAAGGGGATAAAGAGAAGATGGCGTTGCTGAAAGCGCTGTTTGATTACGGTAAACAGTTGGTGGGGTAGCCTCAACACACCTTCTCACTGAGTGGCATTACATTTCTTCAAGCAAATAAAAAGGGTTCCAACATGTGGAACCCTTTTTGCTATCGCGAAGCAGAAGAATGGATTAAGCCACGTCTTCGCTTGCTTGTGGCACCGGCAGGCTGAAGCTACGAGTGACAAATGTCAGATACAGCAGGCCAATCGCCGCCCAGACCAGACCCAGCGTCATGGAACTGACTTCCAGGTTGACCCACAATGCACCGACGGTTAACGCCCCCAACACCGGCAGGATCAGGTAGTTGAAGGTGTCTTTCAGCGTACGGTTACGTTTCTCGCGAATGTAGAACTGTGAGATCACCGACAGGTTAACGAAGGTGAACGCAATCAGTGCGCCAAAGTTGATCAGTGCCGTAGCCGTGACCAGATCGAACGAAACGGCAGACAGCGCAATCGCACCGACCAGCAGCACGTTCAGCGCCGGAGTACGCCATTTTGGATGCACATAACCGAAGAAACGCTCCGGGAATACGCCATCACGGCCCATGACGTACATCAGGCGGGAAACACCCGCGTGAGATGCCATACCGGAAGCCAGTACGGTTACGCATGAGAACACCAGGATCACCGACTGGAAGAACTTGCCAGCCACATACAGCATGATTTCCGGCTGTGACGCATCAGGATCTTTGAAGCGCGAGATATCCGGGAAGTACAGCTGCACGAAGTACGACACCACGATAAAGATCACGCCGCCGATCAAGGCCGTCAGGAAGATGGCTTTCGGGATCACGTTTTCTGCGTCTTTGGTTTCTTCGGATAACGAGCTGATGCCGTCAAAGCCGAGGAACGAGAAGCACAGAATGGTCGCACCGGTGATCATCGGCACCACGTGCGCGTTGTCAGACCAGAACGGACGGCTGCTCACCAGCGTACCGGCGCCTTCACCGTGGGAGATACCGTTAATGACCAGGCCCAGGAACACGATCATGATTGCCACCTGTACCACCACGATTATGGAGTTCAGGTTGGCCACCAGCTTGATGCCACGCAGGTTGAACGCCGTCATCAGCCCAACCAGGGCCGCAACGAAGATCCACGAAGGCACACCCGGGAAAATGGCTTCCAGGTAAATTTTTGCCAACAGGATGTTGATCATCGGCATGAACAGGTAGTCCAGCAGTGATGACCAACCCACCATAAAGCCGACGTGCGGGCTAATGGCTTTCTGGGCATAGGTATAGGCAGAACCGGCTGAAGGGAATTTCTTCACCAGTTTGCCGTAGCTCAGGGCGGTAAACAGGATCGCCAGCAGAGCAAAGGCGTACGCGGTCGCGACGTGACCGTCGGTCAGGCCGGAGACGATGCCGAAGGTGTCAAAGATGGTCATAGGCTGCAAATAGGCCAGACCCATCATGACGACCGGGACTAAAGTCAGTGTTTTACGCAGTTGGGCGCGTTGGCCGGCAGCGGGTGCGGCGTTGATGATGTTATCGGACATCGCGTAGCCCCCCCTTACCTTCAGTCTTGCGGATAATAGACACGCCAAGACTCAAGGTTGCGGGGAAACTTCGCAACGTGCGACTGAATTCTAAAAGGGGGATGAGGGAAGCTGGATAACTAGGCACAATAGCCTGTGTTGCTCCATAATCGCTGCGACCGCAACGGAAACCGGCGTGCACCGGTGCCAAGGTGAAAAATTGCCCCATCTTTCTTATCCTCATGAGTCACGACCATAAAGTTTTGGTTGATCGCGACGAACCTATTTATCTATCCGGCTCGATGTCCGGCCTCGCTTGATGTATGAAACGCACGTTGGTAGAACATAATGCAAAAAAAAATAACCGACGCGTTAAAACGTCGGCTATCTGCATTTCGCGTATTTTGCCATAAGATCGCAGAAAGACAAGATCCTGAAACCTTCTAATACAAATTCTTTTGCTTAATATCAGGAAAAACGCCCTTCATTGCCATCAGGGTACCTGATATCAGGCATTTTTCAGCATCCAGTCGATCTCGGTTTCCGTCACCAACCGTTCAAACTGCATCAGTTCCCCCATTTTGCAGGCGTGATAAACCTGTGAAAAGCGTTCGCCGAGGTAGTGCGTCAGTTCGTGCTGATGCTCGAATTCGTACAGGGCATCGCTTTGGCGGATCGGGAACGGTAGCCCCTCCTGTTCCAAACCGTTGCCGGTCACTGGCTCAGGCAGCGGTAATTCGGTGTCCAGCCCGTACAGCATCCCCGCCAGGATAGTCGCCACCACCAGATAAGGGTTGGCATCGGCACCGGCAACGCGGTACTCCACGCGGTGGTTCTGCGCATCGCCACAGGGAATACGTAACGCCACGGTACGGTTGTTATGCCCCCAGGACGCCTGGACCGGCACATACATCCCCGGCTGGAAACGGCGGAACGCATTCACGTTGGGCGCCAGCACCGCCATCGATGCGGGCATCAAGGCGATCATCCCGGCTAATGTCCGCTTAAGCAGCGCCGAGTCTTCGCCATCCGCTTCGGCAAACAGGTTTTTCCCCGCACTGTCTACCACGCTGAGATGGACGTGCATGCCACTTCCCGCGTAATCCTCATAAGGTTTCGCCATAAAGGTGGCATGCATATGGTGATGTTCGGCCACTTGGCGCACCAACCGCTTCAGCGCCAGCGCATGATCGCAGGCTTGCAGCACGTTGTCGGTATGATTCAGGTTCACCTCGAACTGGCCGGGGGAAGCTTCAGCCACCGCGCCATCCGCCGGTAGCCCTTGCATCTGTGCCAATGTGTCGATGTCGTTGAGCACCCCAGCAAAATGGTTGAGGTTATCCAGCGAATAGACCTGGCTCTGTACGTTGCGCTCCTGGGTGCCCGGTGCGCACGGAGGCTGCAGATAACCTTCCGAGTCTCGCTGTCGATCGATGAGATAAAACTCCAGCTCTACCGCTACCACCGGGAACAGTCCGCGCTGGCGCAACGCCTGCCATATTCGGTTCAGTACATTGCGGGGTTCAACGTCAAAGGGAGTACCATCTTCATCCAGCATGGTCAGCAGCACCTGACCGATATGTTGCGGATCCGCCGCCGACGGCGTCAGCGTACCGGGCACGGGCATGCAGATCCGATCCGGCTCGCCCAGTTCCTGCCCCAACCCGGCCTCTTCCACCACGTTGCCCAAAATGTCCATAGCGAACACCGAAGCGGGGAAATAGCAGCCTTTTTCAACTTTTTTCAGCCCGGAGACGGGAATGCGTTTACCGCGGAAGGAACCATTGAGATCGGTGAGAAGGATATCGATATACTGCGTGGCAGGGTGGCGTTCCAAATAGTGAGCAACCTCACTTTGGAACGCGCTACTTCGCCTTTCTTCATTATGCTGTGCAAAATCTTCTACTACTGCGCTATTGGTTTGCATACATCACCTGCCGTTGTGCTCTTGGGAATGCCTTCGCATCCGCTTGCCGATTGACTTAACACATGGTCTGATTTCTCTGTAGAGTGCGCCACAGGCTGGCGCTCAAAATAACACCCATAATATGAAACATAGCTTTAACATAAATGGTTTGCAAATGTTACAATGGCGTTTGATTATTCGCCAGGGACTGCTAAATTGATAAAATATTGACCGAAAAGGCGTTGTTTGCGCTTTGTTGGTACGGAATTTCTTCCGCCAGACCAGGGGGAAACATGGGCAATATATTTTCCAACGGCCGCCCAACAACCGATATCATGTGGTTTCGATATCACTTAGACAGGTACCCGGCTCCGGGTGTGATCCCAACCTGTCGCTCCTATCAGAAGGAACTACCGCTATGAGCGAAGTCAGCTTGGCACCAGGCAAGCGCCTGTCGCAGATCCGTCAGCACTTGGGTTTGTCACAGCGCAGGGTCGCCGAACTGTCCGGATTAACCCACAGCGCCATCAGCACCATTGAGCAGGACAAAGTCAGCCCTGCCATCAGTACGCTGCAGAAACTGCTGAAGGTCTATGGGCTATCGCTGTCTGAATTTTTTGCTGAACCTGAACGGCCAGATGAACCCAAAGTGGTGATCGAGCCGGACGATCTGATCGAGATCGGCAGCCAGGGCGTTTCGATGAAGCTGGTGCATAACGGCAGCCCTACCCGC
Organism: Serratia sp. JSRIV004; assembly: GCF_019968705.1. Lineage (NCBI taxonomy): Bacteria > Pseudomonadati > Pseudomonadota > Gammaproteobacteria > Enterobacterales > Yersiniaceae > Serratia > Serratia sp. JSRIV004. Next base: position 3,898,985 of record NZ_CP074140.1, read on the forward strand.
AGCCTGGCCATGATGCTGGAGACCTATCAACCGGGCACCACCACCGGTGAGAAGATCAAACATCAAGGCGAAGAGATCGGCACGCTACTGGAAGGAGAGATCATGCTGACGGTCAATGGCCAGACCTATCTGCTGACCGCTGGCCAGAGCTATGCCATCAACACCGGCATGCCCCACAGCTTCAGCAATACCTCAACGCGCGTTTGCAAGATCGTCAGCGCGCATACCCCAACCACCTTCTGACAAGACCCGCCGGAGGAGTGATGATGGAACATGTTGCCAGCTATTATGCCGCCAGCGCCAACCCCCATGCTCCTTATCCCCAGTTGAACGAGGCTATCCGCTGCGATGTCTGCATCGTCGGTGGCGGTTTTAGCGGCCTCTCCAGCGCCCTGCACCTGACCGAGGCCGGTTACGACGTGGTGGTGCTGGAAGCCGCCCGCATCGGTTGGGGAGCCAGTGGGCGCAACGGTGGGCAGGTGGTGAACTCCTACAGCCGCGATATCGATGTGATCGAGGCTCGCTACGGCCAGCAAACTGCAGCCATGCTCGGCAGCATGATGTTTGAAGGGGCGGAGATCATTCGCCAGCGTATCGATCGCTACGCCATCGCCTGTGACTATCGCCCCGGAGCGGTTTCTGCCGCCTTAACCACCAAACAATTTAACGCGCTAACGGAAAAAATGGCGCATTGGCAGCGTTATGGCCACCAGCAACTGGAACTGCTGGACGGGGAAACCATGCGCCGCACCGTGGCCAGCGAACGCTATGTCGGCGGGCTGCTGGATCGCCAAGGTGGCCATTTGCATCCGTTAAATCTGGCGCTGGGTGAAGCCGAAGCGGTACGCCGCCACGGCGGGCGGCTGTTTGAACAATCGGCGGTCACCCATATCGATTATGGTCAGCCCGCCACACTACACACTGCTCTTGGCTCCGTCAGCGCAAGCTTGGTGATCCTGGCAGGCAACGCCTATCTGGGGGAAAAGCTGGAACCCCGCCTCGGCCGCCTGAGTATGCCCTGCGGCTCGCAAATCATCGCCACCGAACCTTTATCTGCGGATATGGCTCTATCGCTGCTGCCCGATAATTACTGCGTTGAAGACTGCAACTATCTGCTGGATTACTTTCGCCTGACGGCAGACAACCGTTTGTTATACGGCGGTGGCGTGGTCTATGGCGCACAGGATCCAGCAGATATCGAAGCCAGGATCCGGCCCTTGATGCTCAAAACCTTCCCGCAGTTGAAGAAGGTGCGCATCGATTACCGCTGGACCGGCAATTTCCTGCTGACCCTGTCGCGCATGCCACAGTTTGGCCGCCTGGAAAATAACGTTTACTACCTGCAAGGCGACAGCGGCCACGGCGTGACCTTGACCCATCTGGCAGGCAAACTGATTGCCGAAGTGCTGCGCGGCGACGCGGAACGCTTTGACGCATTCGCTCAACTCCCCCATTTGCCGTTCTTCGGTGGCCGCCATTTACGGGTGCCATTTACCGCCCTAGGTGCCGCCTACTATGCCCTGCGCGATCGCTTAGGGTTCTGATCCCGCTTTTTATCTACGTTATGCCATTTTGCATGTTGCAAAAATGGCAATTCATGTTACAAAAGAGTTTCTTTAGCCGTCTATACATCCAAATGAATTTCACGTTGCCGCCACCACGCCGCGATTTGAAACACGAGGGGCGCAACGTCTTCAGCCAAACTATGCCGACCAATACCGCTTCACGCCTGGAGATGCGCAATATCTCCATCGCCTTTGCCGGGTTCAACGCTCTGCAAAACGTCGATTTTACGCTGCAAGGCGGTTCAACCCATGCGCTGGTGGGAGCCAACGGCGCGGGCAAATCCACGCTGATGGGCATTCTCTCCGGCGCGCATAACCATTACCAGGGTGAAATTTTTATCGACGGCCAAAAGGTCGATATTCATTCGCCGCTGCAGGCCCGCCAGCACGGGATCCAGGTGGTGCAGCAGGAGGTGGATGTAGCGCTGATCCCCACGCTGTCCGTCGCGGAAAACATCATGCTGGACTGGCTCAATCAGCCGGGCCATCTGCTGAACTGGCGGCAGTTGCATCGCCAGGCTGCCGCGCTGTTGCAGCAGCTTGGGCTGAATATCAACCCACGCCAACGCCTGGAAGCCTGTACGTTGGCGGAGAAACAGCAGGTGCTGCTAGCTCGGGCGCTATCCCACCGCTGCCGTTTTCTGGTGCTTGATGAGCCGACGGCTCCGCTGGACAGCAATGAGAGCGAACGCCTGTTCCACATCGTGCGCCGCCTGCGCGCCGAAGGCATCGGCATCGTGTTTATTTCCCATCGTATCCACGAATTGAAAACCGTCTGTGATCATTTGACGGTCCTGCGCGACGGTCGCCATGCCGGTGAAAGCAGCATGCAGGGCCTGAGCGGTGAACAGATCGTCGAAAAAATGCTGGGCCATTCGCTGGACGATATCTTCCCTGCCCCCCGCCCACAGCACGGCTCGCGCCCGTTGCTACGGGTAGAGGGATTGCACGATCGCCATAAACTGCGTGACGTTTCTTTAACCCTGCATCAAGGGGAGATCCTAGGCATTGCCGGGCTGGCGGGCGCAGGAAAAACCGAGCTTTGCAAAGCGTTGTTCGGCGCAACCCCCAGTAAATTGACGCAGGGAGAGCTGCGCGGCAAACCTTGGGCACCGCATTCACCGCATCTTTCGGTAGAACAAGGCCTGGCGCTGGTGCCGGAAGAGCGCCGCAAGGAGGGCATTTTTATCCACGAAGCCGTCCCAATGAACCTGAGCGTCAGTGCCGATGACAGCTTCTCCCGCTGGAGCCTGTTCAGCCGCCGCCAGGAACTGCGCTGGGCCTTAGAGATAATGCAACGGCTTGGCGTACGGGCCTCCGGCCCACAGCAAAAGCTGGCCCGCCTGTCGGGCGGCAATCAGCAAAAAGTGGCGATCGGCAAATGGTTACGTGGCAACGCCGAGGTGCTGATCTTTGACGAACCCACCAAAGGCGTAGATATCAAGGCCAAACAGGATCTGTTCCGGCTGATCGACGGTTTGGCTCGTGACGGCAAAGGCATTATCTATGCTTCCGGCGAGTTTTCCGAGCTGGTGGGCCTGTGCGATCGCATCTGCGTATTATGGGATGGCCGCGTAGTGGCGGAGCTCAACGCCGCCGATATTGATGAAGAAACCCTGTTACTGTATTCCACCGGAGGAACTCCTGCGTGAGTAAAGCATTGTCCCTGAAAAGCGTTCTGCCCTGGCGCCACCAACTGTTTGAGTTTTTGTATAAATGGGGGATGTTGCTCACCGTTGTCGCCTTGATCGCGCTGTTTGGCCTGGCTTCCGACAATTTCCTCGAAGCCAACAACATCATCAACATTCTGCGTTCGATCGCCATCGTGACGGTGATTGCCATTGGCGTGTCGATCTCACTCTCGGTGGGCGGCTTCGATCTCTCCGTCGGTTCTACGGCGTCGTTGGCTAATGCGTTGGTGATTTCGTTGTTTGCCTGGTACGGCTTCGGCACTACCGGTGCCATCGTGCTGACGCTGCTGCTGTGTACGCTGGTCGGCCTGTTCAATGCCTTTTTGATCGTGGTGCTAAAGATCCCCGATATGCTCGCCACGCTCGCCAGCCTGTTCGTTATCCAGGGCGTGGCCATGACCTACAGCTACGGCGGCTCCATCACCCAGAATATGGTGCTGCCGAACGGGGATATGGCCGAAGGCGTGATCCCAGAGGTGTTTTCCTCTCTGGGGCAGGTGCCGGTGATCGTGCTGATTATGCTGGCGGTGACGGTGATCATGCAGCTTTTCCTGTCGCTGACCAAGCATGGCCGCCGGATGTATGCCATCGGCGGTAACCCGGAGGCCGCCCGGCTTTCCGGTATCCGCACGGTACGTTACAGGGTTACCGCATACGTGCTTTCTTCGCTGCTGGCGGGCCTTGGCGGCATTTTGCTGGCGTCACGTATCGGTTCCTCACAGGTTAACGCCGGAGGCGGTTACCTGATGGATGCGGTAGCGGCGGCCTATATCGGTTTCTCCCTGGCGGGCTCCGGCAAACCTAATGCGCTGGGTACCCTGGTTGGCGCGATTATCCTGGGCGTATTGCAAAACGGCTTGGTGATGCTCTCCGTGCCCTACTACGCTATGGATATCATTAAAGGGCTGGTGCTGGCATTGGCACTGGCGATCACCTACATCCAAAAACGCTAATCCACCCGGCGCACCACCGCGCTGCGCCGGGCTATCCCCCCTTTTCCCCGGGTTTGAATCTATTACCGAACAAATATACAAATGATAGTTGTTATCATTTGTATTTACATTCATGACGATTTCCTTACAATGGCCTGACGTTTTCCTCACGCAACGAAAATTCTCGCGGCAGCGTGAAAACATATTCTTTTAAATCAAACAACTAACAGGAAAACCTGTTGACCTCGGACGGGAATATTTAACCCATGGAAAAGCCAAGCTATAACACTTTAACCGCGTTAATCCTCGCATCACTCGCCAGCGGCAGCGCTCTGGCACAAACAGAAGATACCATGGTGGTCACCGCCTCCGGTTTCCAGCAAAGAATTCAAGACTCGCCAGCCACCATATCGGTGATCCCTCGCCAACAGCTAGAAACCCGCGCGTACCGCGACGTCACCGATGCGTTGAAAGACGTGCCGGGCGTGGTGGTAACCGGCGGTGCCAGCAGCAGCGACATCAGTATTCGTGGGATGTCCTCTAAATACACGCTGATCCTGATCGATGGTAAACGCGTCGATACCCGTGGCACCCGCCCTAACAGCGACAACGCCGGTATCGAGCAAGGTTGGCTGCCGCCATTGCAGGCTATTGAACGCATTGAAGTGGTACGCGGGCCAATGTCTTCTCTCTATGGCTCCGATGCCATGGGTGGGGTGATCAACATCATCACGCGCAAAACCTCCACCACTAAAGACTGGGTTGGCTCCCTGCAAGGCGATGCCACCATTCAGGAAGACCGGGATTCCGGTGATATTTACCAGACCAACGCCTACGCCTCTGGCCCGCTGATCGATGGGCTGCTTGGCCTGCGGGTGAATGGTCTGTTCTCCCATCGTGGGGAAGACCACTTTACCAATGGCTTTAACGAACAGCGTATGCGCAGCGGCACGGCGGTATTCAGCCTGACGCCGGATGAGAAAAACGATTTTGATTTCGAAATCGGTCGTTCCCTGCAAGATCGTAACAGTACGCCGGGTAAGTCCGTAGCAGCAGAAAAATGTAAAAAAGGCGTTTGTACGCCGAACAACCCCAGCGACAACCTGTATACCCGTAATAACTACTCGATCACCCATAACGGCTATTACGACTTTGGTAACAGCACCAGCTACGTTCAACGGGAAGAGACCAATAACCCCGGACGCAACATGAAGCTGTACAACACCATCTTCAACACCCAGACCCAATTTGATCTTGGTTCCCACATGCTGAACCTCGGTGGGCAATACCGTTACGAGAAACTGAATGACGGTGGCAACCAGCTTAAGGCGGCTGACGGTCTGGACCAACTGACCCGCTGGAGTTGGGCACTGTTCGCCGAAGATGAATGGGCGCTGACCAACGATTTTAGCCTGACCACTGGCATCCGTATGGATCGCGATCAGAACTACGGCAGCCACTGGACACCGCGCATGTACGGCGTGTGGCACCTGACAGAGATGTGGACCGTGAAAGGCGGGGTTTCTGCGGGTTATCGCTCGCCGGACCTGCGCCAGTCCTCTGCCAACTGGGGCCAGATCACCGGCGGTGGCGTGAGCAACGGCATCATCGTGGGTAACCCGAATCTGAAGCCAGAGAAAAGCATCAGTGAAGAGGTCGGCATCCTGTGGGATAACCAGCAGGGGCTGAACGCAGGCATTACCCTGTACAATACCGATTTCAAAGACAAAATCACCGAAGTTCGCCGCTGTAACAGTTCAGAGGATCCGGCCTGCACCATCGGTGACGAGCACTATGATTTCGTCAGTGACCGCGTCAACGTGGATAAAGCCAATATGCGTGGTATCGAAGTGACCGCCGGTTGGCAGATCACCGAAGACTGGAAGCTGAGCACCAACTACACCTTTACCGAGTCTGAACAAAAGAGCGGTGAGTTCCAGGGCAAGGCGCTGAACCAGATGCCGAAGCACATGATCAATGGCGTGCTGGATTGGCAAGCCACCGAGGATCTCGGCCTGTGGTCACGCGTTAACTTCCGCAGCGAAACCTCGGAATACCTGAGCCGCACCTCCATGGCGGTCAGCACGCCATCCTATACTTTTGTTGATGCCGGGGTGAGTTACCAGGCGCTGAAAAACCTGCAGCTTAGCGGCGGGGTTTACAACATTCTGGATAAAACCGTGGATTACGAGCACTACAATACCACGCTGGATGGCCGTCGTTATACCGTGGGCATGACTTACAACTTCTGATTGCCAAACAGAGTTTGTACCAAGGGGCTGCCATCGTGCGGCCCTTTTTTTGTTTGGTTTTTAGCTGGGGGGATTTTTGAGGGGGGGGAGAAAGGGGCGGGAACCCGCCCCGTCTAGAACTAATCGCTTACTTATCAGGGTTCCATTTCGGGAATTCCATTTCGCTGTACTTCACCACTTTGGTGCCGCGCGTCAGCTTATAACCGAACCAGATAATCAGGAACAGTGGAATACCGATGTAGGTTGCCGTCACGCCGTACCAGTCGATACGGTCCGCCAGGAAGGCCTGATAGTTCTGCCCCAGCGTGATGATCAAGCACAGCACGAAGGCAAACATTGGCCCCAACGGGAAGAAACCGGATTGATACGGCAGATCGCTCAGGCTATTCCCTTGCATCACATAGCCGCGACGGAAACGGTAGTGGCTGATGGCGATCCCCAACCAGGCGATAAAGCCGGTCATGCCCGAGGTATTAAGCAGCCACAGATAAACGGACTGATTACCAAACATCGAGCTAAGGAAGCACAGCGCCGCTACAACGGTGGTGGCATACAGCGCATTACGTGGCACTCCACCTTTTGACAGCTTGGCGAAAATACGTGGCGCCTTACCTTCCGAAGCCAGCGTGAACAGCATACGGGTTGAGGCATACATCCCGGAGTTACCCGCAGAGAGTACCGCCGTCAGGATCACCGCGTTCATCACCGCCGCCGCAGAGAGCAGGCCAGCATGTTCGAATACCAGCGTGAACGGGCTGACGCTGATGTCTTTCACGTCATTGCGTAACAGGCTCGGATCGGTATAAGGAATGATCAGGCTGATAATCAGGATCGCGAAGATATAGAACAACAGAATACGCCAGAACACCTGACGCACCGCGCGTGGAATGTTCTTGCCCGGATCTTCCGACTCGCCCGCCGCGATACCGATCAGCTCGGTGCCCTGGAACGAGAAGCCGACGATCATTGCCACGCCAATCATGGCCGAGAAGCCACCGGCAAACGGTGCATCGCCGATCGTCCAGTTATGCCAACCGGCATTTTCACCGCCCTTCAAGATACCGAAGATCATCAGTACGCCAAGGACGATAAAGATAATTACCGTGCTCACCTTGATCAGCGAGAACCAGTATTCCGCTTCACCGAAGCCTTTGACCGAGATGTAGTTAAGCAAGAACATCAGGCCAAGGAACAGGGCGCTCCAGATCCAGCCTGGCGTGTCTGGGAACCAATAGTTCATCACCAACTGTGACGCTACCAGGTCGACCGCAATGGTCACCGCCCAGTTGTACCAGTAGTTCCAGCCCAGCGCAAAGCCGAAGCCTTCTTCAACATACTTGGCACCATAGGTGGAAAACGATCCTGAAACCGGCATAAACGCCGCCAGTTCACCCAGGCTGGTCATCAGGAAATACACCATCAGACCAATCAATGCATAGGAGAGTAACGCGCCACCTGGGCCTGCCTGGGAAACCGTTGCGCCAGAGGCAACAAACAGGCCGGTACCGATGGAACCGCCAATGGCAATCATGGTTAAATGCCGCGCTTTCAGCTCGCGGCGTAATCCGGGTGCTTTCTGCCCCGCTGTTTTTATATCCTGCTGAGCCATTCTTACCCTATCTGCTCGTCAAAAATGAGGGCCGGATTGTAACAAATACCCGCCAGCGAACTAGTAACATTGCCCTGATATAAGATAGCTTCATAATCCGCCGCCAATTATTAGCAGCGGCCCTAATGATGACTTTATGCGATCTTGTCCGGTTTTTGCCCAACGCAATAGCTCAAGAAACGCTGTAGCGCATTGGAAATGTGCTTTTGCCGATGATGGATCAGATACAACGTGCGCATCAATGGCGGTAGAGGAATGCTCAGTTCCACCAATACACCGCTAGCCAACTGTTCTTCCACTACGCGACGTGACAGGCAACTGATGCCGATGCCGTGGCGCACTGCATGCTTGATCGCTTCCGAGTTGCCCAACTCCATCACCAACTGGAAGTTTGGCAGGTGCGCCAGCAGCAGATGATCCAGTACTTCCCGCGTGCCAGACCCACGCTCCCGCAGGATCCAAGGGGCGCTGGCCAGCGTTGCCAGGGTCACCGGTTGCTGTAACAATGGGTTATCCGGCGCGGCAAACACCACCAGTTCATCTTCAAGCCACGGCTGGGTGACCAACTCAGGCATGTGGCACGGCCCTTCGATCAGCCCCAAATCGACTCGAAAATCGGCTACCGCAACAATCACCTCCTGACTATTGCCCACGTTCAGTTCCAACGCTGTAGCAGGAAAATCTTTGCGATAGTGGGCGATCATCTCTGGCAGCATATAGTTGCCGATGGTGCTGCTGGCGGCGATGCGTAACGCGCCGCTGTCATGCAGGAACAGTTGTTCTATTTCCCCAGCCTGCTCCAACAGAGCCAGCGCTTTGGGGTATAGCAAGCGGCCATGTTCGTTGATCACCAGGCGTTTACCCACGCGATCGAACAACAACACCTTCAGTTGCCCTTCCAGATCGGCCAGCGCCGCGCTGACTGCCGATTGTGATAAAGCCAATACCACTGAGGCCTGAGTGGTGGATCCGCTTTTCAGCACCTCGGTAAAAACTTCCAGTTGGCGCAAAGTGATATGCATAACAGCCTCGACATAAAGAGAATGGTCAGACAAAACCATTAAAATGAAAACACCAAAAATCAGTTACACGGCATTGGTAAGCTTACTGCCCTGCCTTATAAGGTTATCACGTTTACAGGATTAGGCTTGGCGGAGTAGCCGACCGTCCAGCCGATCAACCACTTATTCCGATAAGTTATAAATATATAATCAATTTCTCTTTTAGGTCACCTGCTTTTATCATTGCACTCAGGAATTTAGCAGAGGACAGAATAATCATGGCGAGTCACAGCACTCATACCTATCCCGAACAGCGTTTTCCGCTGTTTGGACTACCACGGTTGATACCAGGCTTACTGCTGACCGGCGCGCTGACCGCGTTTTCGGTCTGGGCGGGCGATGTTCCCTGGGTTGCCGGGTTGGGATTAGGCGCCCTGACGCTGGCGATCCTGTGCGGCATCCTGATCGGCAACACTCTTTATCCCTGGTTGCAGCCTAGCTGCCATAGCGGCGTACAGCTGGCCAAACAGCGGCTGCTACGCCTGGGGATCATTCTTTATGGCTTTCGTTTAACCTTCCAGCAAATTGCCGACGTGGGGGCCAGCGGGATCATTATCGATGCCCTGACCCTGAGCAGCACTTTCTTGCTGGCCTGCTGGTTGGGTAAAAAAGTGTTCGGCCTCGACAGCCAAACCACCATGCTGATCGGTGCCGGTAGCAGCATCTGCGGAGCCGCGGCCGTAATGGCCACCGAGCCGGTGCTGAAGGCAGACTCCAGTAAGGTTGCCGTCGCAGTCTCTACCGTAGTGGTGTTTGGTACGCTGGCGATCTTTGCCTATCCGTGGCTGTATCAACTCAATGAGCACTTCCAGTGGCTGCCGTTGACGCAGGAAACCTTCGGCATCTACGCTGGCTCGACAATCCATGAGGTGGCTCAGGTGGTTGCTGCTGGCCATGCCATCGGCCCAGATGCGGAAAACGCGGCGGTGATCTCCAAGATGATCCGCGTCATGATGTTAGCCCCGTTCCTGCTGTTGCTGTCTGGCTATATCAGCCGCCGGGCCGGTAACGGCAGCAAGAGTGAAAAATCGGCCATCACCATTCCGTGGTTTGCTGTGCTGTTTATCGCCGTTGCCGGGCTGAACTCGTTCAACCTGATCCCGGCTTCGCTGGTACAGCATCTGATCACCATCGACACCTGGATGCTGGCCATGGCAATGGCCGCTTTAGGGCTGACCACCCACATTAGTGCGGTACGTCAGGCGGGTGTGAAACCCATTCTGCTGGCAACGCTGCTGTTTGTCTGGCTGATCGTTGGCGGCGGTGCCATCAACCTGTTGGTGCAGCACCTGTTGTAATCCCCCCTCTTCAGGCCCGAGCTTTCGGGCCTGCTTGTTTTACCCCCACCATTCAATCCTTCGCTTATCAATGCCATAATGGCAGCGTTAACACAGGAGAATGAAAATGAAGTTTGTCGGTGCACACGTCAGCGCTTCTGGCGGCGTAGATCAGGCCGTGATCCGCGCACACGAATTAGAGGCGACCGCATTCGCCCTGTTCACTAAAAATCAGCGTCAATGGAAGGCTGCCCCGCTGCCTGCCGACGTGATAGACAAGTTTAAAAGTGCCTGCGCACAGTACGGCTACGGCCCAGGGCAAATCCTGCCGCATGACAGCTATCTGATTAACCTTGGCCATCCGGTAACGGAAGCGCTGGAGAAGTCCCGTGAGGCGTTTCTTGATGAGATGCAACGCTGTGAGCAACTGGGGCTGACGCTGCTGAACTTCCACCCGGGCAGCCACCTGATGCAGATAGATGAGGATAAGTGCCTGGCAAGGATCGCCGAGTCGATCAACATCGTGCTGGATAAAACCCACGGCGTCACCGCCGTGATCGAGAATACCGCCGGGCAAGGCAGCAATCTGGGGTTCAAATTTGAACATCTGGCGGCGATCATCGACGGTGTAGAAGACAAGAGCCGCGTCGGTGTCTGTATTGATACCTGTCATGCCTTCGCCGCCGGTTACGATCTGCGTACCGAAGAAGATTGCCAGAAGACGTTTAAAGAGCTGGGCGACGTGGTGGGCTTTAATTACCTGCGCGGTATGCATCTTAACGATGCCAAGAGCGAGTTTGGCAGCCGCGTTGACCGCCACCACAGCCTGGGTGAAGGCAATATTGGTAAGACCGTGTTCAGCTATATCATGCGCGACGAGCGCTTCGATAACATCCCGCTGATCCTGGAGACGGTGAACCCGGATATCTGGGCCGAGGAAATTGCCTGGCTGAAGGCGCAGCAGTAATTTTTCTGCAGACATAAAAAAGCCGGCATTTTTCAGATGCCGGCTTTTTATTGCGTGGTTGCCGTTATGCCACCGTGGCTACCGGCGCTTCAGAACGTTTAAGGACCGCATAGGCCACGCCCGCCAGCAGGGTACCCGCCACAATCGCCAGCAGATACAGCAGCACCGGCGAGATAGCACCAGGGATCAACAGCACGAACAGCCCACCGTGTGGTGCCATCAGTTTTGCACCGAAGGCCATCGACAGTGCACCTGTCAGGGCTCCACCTGCGATACAGCACGGCAGAACGCGCATTGGGTCACGGGCAGCAAACGGAATTGCCCCTTCAGTGATAAAACACAGGCCCAACACCAACGCGGCCTTGCCCCCTTCCTGCTCGGACTTCTCGAACTTGCGACGAGCCAGAATGGTCGCCAGCCCCATCGCCAGCGGTGGCACCATACCTGCCGCCATAATCGCTGCCATAGGTGCGTAGACCGAAGAACTCAACAGCGCTACACCAAAGGCATAGGCCGCCTTGTTAACCGGACCACCCATATCGGTACACATCATTGCACCGAGGATTGCGCCCAGCAATACCGCGTTGGCGGTGCCCAGCGATTGCAACCAGTTGGTCAGGCCAACCATGATTTTGGCAACGGGTGTGCCCACTACGTAAATCATGATCAAACCGGTGATCAGGCTGGCAACCAGCGGAATAATCAGGATCGGCTTGAGCGCTTCCATACTCGGTGGCAAACGCAACTTACCGCTGATGGCCTTGGCCACGTAACCCGCCAGGAAACCGGCAATGATACCGCCAAGGAAACCCGCACCGGTGCTAACTGCCAACATACCGCCGATCAGGCCCGGCGTCAGGCCAGGACGATCCGCAATGGAGAACGCGATGTAGCCCGCCAGAACCGGCACCATCAGCGCAAAGGCCGAACCACCACCGATCTGCATCAGCGCCGCAGCCAGCGTCCCTTTGACTTCAAACGCCTTGATACCAAACACGAACGACAGCGCAATACACAGACCGCCCGCCACCACCATCGGCAGCATGTAAGACACGCCGGTCAGCAGGTGGCGATAAGGCCCTGCGCTCTCTTTCTTCTTGCCTGAGCTCGCGGTGCTGCCACTTTTTTGCGGTTGGAAAATCTCGGCTTCTACCTGTGCCTTATCCAGCTCCTGCGCGGTTTTCTTCAACGCCAAACCGGTCGAGGTGCGGTACATCGGCTTGCCGGCAAACTTGTCCAGATCCACTTCGATATCTGCCGCGACAATCACCAGATCGGCCGCCGCCACTTCTTCTGGGGTGATCGCATTCCCGGCACCGACGGAACCGCGGGTTTCAACCTTCACCCACCAGCCACGTTTCTTGGCTTCGCTCTCGATGGCTTCGGCCGCCATAAAGGTATGCGCAACGCCGGTCGGGCAAGCGGTAACGGCAACAATGCGTTTCGGACCGGCGGATTTTGCCGGTGCTACCGTCTGGGCCGGAGCCTGATACGGTTTGGCTTGCGCCTGTGCCGTGGCCAGGAAGGCTTCAGGCTCACGCACCGCGTGTTCCACATCTCCGATATAAACCTGTTTGCCGTTCAGCTCAGCGTCAGCAGGTGCAGCAACACCAGCCACTACCACCAGTTCGGCCTCGTTGGCCGTATTAACCAGCGTCAGGCCGGTTTTGGCCGCAGCGGCCTCAAGCATGCGTTTCGCCAGGTGGCTACGAGCCTGCCCGAGCGAACTGTCTATCATCAGCAGCGTTTTCATTCTGACTCCTGCGATTAGTTAAAGGGTTTCAGATCGACGCGCGCCATCATCGCGGCCAACTGCGGGCGATCGGTGATGCCAACGTTGCTCTGGCTCACCGCCAGGGCAGCCACGGCAGTGGCCAAGCGCAAGGTATGCTCGCTGGATTCACGCATCAGCAGGCCGTAAATCAGGCCGCCGACCATGGAATCACCAGCCCCCACGGTGCTGACCACCTCACAGGCTGGCGGTTTGGCGATCCAGGCGCCGGAGGCGTTAACCCACAGCGCGCCTTCAGCACCCAGTGAGATCACCACGTGGGCAATGCCCTGTTCACGCAGGGCGTGAGCGGCTTCCACTACATCTTCCAACTTCGGCAGGGGTTTGCCTGCCCAGATTTCCAGTTCACGACGGTTAGGTTTTACCAACCACGGCGAGGCTTTCAGCCCAGCCACCAGCGCTTCACGGCTGCTGTCAAAAATGATGCACGGACACTGCGCACGCAGGCGGGTCATCCACTCGGTGAAGGCTTCCGGAGCAACCCCGGCAGGCAAGCTACCGCTGACCGCTACCATGTCGAACTGGCCCAGCCAGCTCAGGGAATCCACCACAAAGCGTTCCCAATCCTGGGGCGTCACTTCAAAACCGGAGAAGTTGAAATCGGTCACTTCACCGTCTTTCTCCGTCAGCTTAACGTTGATACGTGTACGCCCAGGGACCACCTGGAAACGGTTGGCAATGCCCAAATCGCTGAACAGCAGTTGGAAACCATCCTGGTTATCTTTACCAAGGAAACCGCCAACGGTGACGTCGATACCCAAGTCTTTCAGTACCTTGGCAACGTTGATCCCTTTACCTGCCGCATGGAGACCGGCGGTTCTTACCAGGTTAACCTCACTCCGTTCGATCTCCGGGCAAAAGCCCACCAAATCGTAAGCCGGATTCAGGGTTATGGTGGCTACTCTTCTGCTCATGCTGCACCCTCGCCAAGACCTTCACTGATGGCTTCGCCGATGGCTTTCAGCGCTGCTTCAGCATCGTCACCACTGGCGGTAAAGCGCAGGTGATGACCTTTTTTCACTCCCAGTGCCACAACCTTCATCAGGCTGCGGCCGTTAGCCGGTTTACCGCTGCCGTCGAGATTGGTAACGGTAATTTCACTGGAGAACTGTTTGATTACGTTGACCAGCGCAGTGCCTGGGCGGGCATGCAGGCCATGCTCATTGCGCACCACGTATTCCGCACTCAGCACCGCGCTCTCTTCGGCAACTTCGCTGGTCAGTAACGCCAGCACGCCCACCGCATCAGCGTTCAGCAAGCGTTCAGCTTTTTGGCTCACTAACAGATCGCTTAAGTAGTTCAGCACCGTCAGCGGTTGTTGATCGGCGACGGCGACGGTCAATAACAACGCGACCTTTTCGCCCTCTTCATCAAACGCCTGTGCCGGGCGGCTGACGGTAGCGGCGCTGGTCAGGTTGCCTTCAGTGCTGTCACTCAACCAGATCCCCTGCCCCAGATTCAGCGGCTTGCGGGTGATCACATCGCTGACAAACTGGGCGTTAACCGCACCGATTTTTTGCAGACGGCCCGCGTTCAACGCTTGCAGCGTCATCAGCGAATCAGCGGCCACATCAAGAGCAATCAATGAGGCATCAAACTTGAATTCAGCCGCCAGTTTCTCGCCCATCAGCAAACTGCGCAGTTCTTCAGCTGAAGTCGTTTTTGCCAGCTGTTCGGCGACGCTGTCATCACTGAGCACGTGCGTGAGCTGACGCAGTAGCGCCAGGTGTTCATCGGAACGCGCGGCAATACCGATCACCACATAGGCCGTCTGGCCTTCGCCCCACTCGATACCCTGTGGAAACTGGAATACCTGAACACCGGTGTTCAGCACCAGATCGCGGGTATCTGTAGTGCCATGTGGAATGGCGATGCCGTTGCCCAGATAAGTAGAGGTTTGCAGCTCGCGCTGCAGCATGCCGTCAACATAGGCGGCGCTGACGCATCCGGCGGAGGTAAGCGCTGCCGCTACCTGCCGGATGGCTTCCTGTTTGCCGCTAGCGGCAGCTCCCAGGTGAATATCTTGCTGTGACAACTGGAACATGGTTCTCCTCTCCTGCTGAATTGAATCGTTTCAGCCAAGTTAAGAAAAAGGAGCGTTACCCATCGCCTAACCAGGCCATCGATGACGCTGAAACGTTTCAATGAGTGTGTGAGCAGCTATCACCGAAAGCAAGTTTTCTCGATCTCCGCGTGATAGTTTTTTGACCTTACGCACACTTTTCTGGCTAAAACCCCCTTCCACGGGGGAAAATGGCATACTGTGCTGAAACAGTGCTGAAGGAAGATAACAACATGGTTGCCACCGGTATCGGGGTCATAATCGTTAACGCTCAAGGGCAAATCCTGCTGGGGAAACGCTGCAGCACCCATGCCCCTTTTTGGTCTATCCCTGGGGGGCATCTGGACGCGGGGGAAACCTTTGAACAGTGCGCCCAACGCGAAATTGCCGAAGAGACCGGGTTGCAGATAGCTCCGCCAACCTTTATTGGCGTCAGCAATAATCTGCAAACCTGGCGGGCAGAGGGAAAACATACGGTGTCGATCTGTATGCTGGTTCAGCATCCAGGAGGAGAAGCCGAGCTGAAAGAGCCGGAAAAATGTGCCGAATGGCGCTGGTGTTCCCCGCACGACCTGCCGGAGCCCCACTTTGAAGCGAGCAGAACGGCGATCCACCTTTGGTTGAGCCAACAGGTATATCTGCCGATATTGTGACGTTATTCCCTCCTATTTTTTCCCCTGTTCATCAAAGCATATCGCTATATAAATTAGAATATAACGCTACATTATTACTCAATCACTCTACTTTTCGCTGTAAATACCCCTAAGGTATTAGGTTTCTTTTGCGAAAATACCTATACTAATTCAGGTGTTTTTGACCTGGTGTCGAAACCTTTTTGGCAAGTTTTTCCTTGGTATTTCATAACTATAAGTGGGTTCAATATGAGCAAAAAACAAGCTGGCTTTGAAAAGCGACGCCGGTGGGGATGGCTATGGATTTTAGTGATCGGGATTATTCTCGGTGCCGCACTGCTGGCGGGGACCGCAACGGTCTTCCATAAAACCAGCGATACCGCCTTCTGTGTCTCCTGCCACACCATGCAACAACCTCTGGCCGAATATCAAGGCAGTGTCCACTTCCAGAACGCCAAGGGGATCCGCGCGGAATGTGCCGATTGCCACGTCCCTCATGAGCCACTCGATTACCTGTGGACCAAGATCCGTGCGGTGAAAGACATTTACGGCGAAATGACCGGCAAAATCGACACCCCGGAAAAATACGAAGCCCATAAGCTGGCCATGGCACAATCGGTCTGGAAAACGTTGAAAGAAAACGATTCAGCCACTTGCCGTTCTTGCCATAGCTTCGATGCCATGGATATCACCGCCCAGCGTCCTGAAGCCCGTATTCAGCATCCGGTGGCCATCAAGCAAGGTGAAACCTGTATCGACTGCCATAAAGGCGTAGCGCATATCCTGCCGGATATGAGCGGTGCCGCACAGGCCGGTGCTGCCGAACTGGCAAAAGCCGCGGCGGAAACCTCACCAACAGCAACCACGCTGTTTACCATCGCTACCGAACCGTTCTTCCTGAAAGCCGACGATACGCATAATGCCGGTAACCTGATGCCTTCAACCGAAGTTCACGTCGTGAAACAGGAAGGTGACAAGGTGCTGGTAGACGTTAGCGGCTGGCAACAGGATGGCGTCAGTGAAGTCTTCTACGCAGCACAAGGTAAACGTATCCTCAGCGTTCTGCTGGGCGAAGACGCGCGTAAACTGCTGAAAACCGGCAGCACCATGACCGATGCCGAAACCGGCCTGGTCTGGCATCAGGTGTCTCTGCAGGTCTGGTTGCCACGTAAGCAACTGATCGACGATCAGCAGAAAATCTGGCGTTACACCGCCGATATGATGTCCGCCAACTGTACCGGCTGCCACGGCCTGACCGCCCTTGATCGCTTCAACGCCAACCAGTGGATCGGCGTGATTAAAGGTATGGCTCCTCGCACCTCGCTGTCGCAAGAACAACTGCGCGTTCTGACGCAGTACGTTCAGAAACATGCCAGCGATATGCAACCTGCCACACCGGCCAAAAGTTAAGGGAGAAGCGAAATGAGCAAGTACCAACAACAACCATTGGCCATGAGCCGCCGTCGTTTCCTGACCGGTGCCAGCGCCCTGGCCGCCGTGCCTCTGTTTGCGGGTCTGTGGCCTAAATCAGCATTGGCGGAAGCCATCAGCCAGGCATTGCCACAGTTCGTGGCCCTACGCCAGGCGCAGAAGGGCATCCTGACCGGTGCGCACTGGGGCGCATTTGAAGCCATCGTGCAAGACGGAAAAATGGTCGGCGTGTTGCCGGTCAAAGACGACCCTTACCCGAACGATCTGATCACCATGGCCCCCCACCAGGTCCATGCGGAAAACCGTATCAAGTATCCAATGGTACGTAAAAGCTGGTTGGAAGGCGGCCCTGGCAGCCGTACCGAGCTGCGCGGCAACGATGAATGGGTGCGCGTCAGTTGGGATAAGGCTATCGATCTGGTCGGTAACGAAATCATCCGTTTGCAAAAAGATCACGGCCCTCAGTCAATTTATGCCGGTTCTTACGGCTGGAAAAGCGTGGGCATGCTGCACAACAGCCGTACCCTGCTGCAACGCCTGATGAACCTGAGCGGCGGCTTCCTTGGCTATGCAGGTGACTATTCTACCGGTGCTGCACAGGTGATCATGTCACACGTGATGGGGTCAATGGAGGTTTACGAACAGCAAACTGCCTGGCCAAACGTCATCGACAACAGCCAACTGGTGATCCTGTGGGGCTGTAACCCGATGGTTACGCTGAAAAACAGCTGGAACGTGCCAGACCACGTCGGCCAGACCGGCTTTGAGGCGCTGAAGAAGAAAGGCACCCGCATCATCAGCATCGATCCGGTGCACAGTGACAGTGCCAAATATGTCGGCGCACAGTGGATCGCTCCGCGTCCGTACACCGACAGCGCGATGCTGATCGGTATCGCCCACACCCTGTTGACCGAAAAGCTGCATAACCCGGACTTCCTGAAAACCTACACCGTGGGCTTCGACAAGTTCCAGGCCTATCTGCTGGGTGAAACCGACGGTACGCCGAAAACTGCCGAGTGGGCTGCCGATATCAGCGGCGTTGATGCCGAAGTGCTGCGCCAGTTGGCGCGCGATATGGCAAAACAGCGCACCATGATCATGGGCGGCTGGGGGATCCAGCGTCAGCATCACGGTGAGCAGCAGCACTGGTTGCTGGTGACCGTGGCGGCCATGCTTGGCCAGATCGGCCTGCCGGGCGGCGGCTTTGGCTTTAGCTATCACTACTCTTCCGGCGGTAGCCCAACGGCTAAAGGCGGCATCCTCTCCGGTATCTCTGCGGGGAATGCACCGAAGAATTCACCAACGCCAATCCCGGTGGCTCGTATCGCCGAGTGCCTGACCAACCCAGGCAAGACCATTCACTTCAATGGGACCGATGTTACCTACCCAGACGTGAAGATGGTGTACGTGGCCGGTGGTAATACCTTCCACCAGCATCAGGATACCAACAATCTGGTCAAAGCCTGGCAGCGGCCGGAAACCATCGTGGTTAACGAACCGTACTGGACGGCCACCGCCAAGCATGCGGATATCGTGCTGCCTGCGACCACCAGCTATGAGCGTAACGATCTGGAGATGGGCGGCGACTACTCGCAGCTGTATGTCTTCCCGATGCATCAGTGCGTGCCGCCGCAGCATGAGTCACGCAACGACTTCGATATCTTCGCCGCTCTGGCCGCCAAGCTGGGCGTACTGGATGCCTTTACCGAAGGCAAAGACGAAACCCAGTGGCTGAAAGGCATGTACGACGACATGAAGTTGCAGGCCCGCGCCGCCCGCGTTGCCCTGCCGCCGTTTGACATGTTCTGGGCGTCGAACAACTACATTCGTTTCCCGATCCCGCAGGAAAACAAACAGTGGGTACGTTTCGCCGATTACCGTGAAAACCCGCTGCTTAATCCATTGGGGACTCCGTCCGGCAAGATTGAGATCTATTCCGATGCCATCTCGAAGATGGAGTATCTGGATTGCAAAGGTATCCCGACCTGGATGCCGCCGCATGAATGGTACCGTGGCCCAGAGGCAGCCAAATACCCGCTGTCACTGAATACCGCGCACCCGACCAACCGCCTGCACTCACAGCTGGACAACACGCCGCTGCGTAAGAAGTATGCGGTGGCCGACCGTGAAGCGATCTTGATCCATCCAGAGGATGCCAAATCGCGCAACATCACCAACGGCGATTTGGTGCGGGCGTTTAACGACCGTGGGCAGATCCTGGTTGGCGCTATTGTCAGCGAGGATGTGCGCCCAGGTGCAGTGCGGATCAGCGAAGGTGCCTGGTACGATCCGGCCGATCCGTCAACGCCGGGGTCAATCTGTAAGAACGGCAACGTCAACTGCCTGACTTTCGATATTGGCTCATCCAATCTGGCACAGGGCAACTGTGGCCAGATGGCACAGCTGGAAATTGAGAAATATCAGGGCGAAGTGCTGAAGAATACCGCGCACGACGTTCCTGCTGGCGCATAACCGCTAGCCACCAGCGCAGGGTGATGGTGACATCGCCCTGCGCTTTTCCTGCCGACAGAGACAATGTATTTACCCTTTCCTTGATTGAAACAGGTTTTTGTTTTTTTAAACGAGCGTATTATGCGCGCGTCTCCCTTCTCTTTGGCTATTCATTCAGCTTATGCGTACTTCAACTGCGGCGACACGACGCTTGCCCGATTTAACTTCGTTGGCATTTCTGGTCGTGGCCTTTCTCACCGGGATTGCTGGTGCCCTACAGACGCCCACGCTGAGTCTGTTTCTCTCCACCGAAGTGAACGTACGGCCAACGATGGTCGGGCTGTTCTTTACCGGCAGCGCGGTGATCGGCATTTTGGTCAGCCAGTTTCTGGCCAGCCGCTCAGACAAGAGGGGCGATCGCAAATCACTGATCTTTCTCTGCTGTATGTTAGGTGCCTTGGCTTGTGCGCTGTTCGCCTGGAACCGTAACTATTACCTGCTGCTGTTTGTCGGCGTGCTGCTGAGCAGCTTCGGCTCGACCGCCAACCCACAGATGTTTGCCCTGGCACGGGAACATGCCGAGCACACCGGCCGGGGAACGGTGATGTTCAGTTCTATCCTGCGCGCTCAGGTTTCGCTGGCCTGGGTGATTGGCCCGCCGATCGCCTTTGCGCTAGCCTTGGGGTTTGGTTTTAAGGTGATGTATCTGGCCGCCGCCGCCGCCTTTATTCTCTGCGGAGCGCTGGTATGGAAGATGTTGCCCTCCATGCCAAAAGTGCAGAGTACCAGCGGGGCGACGCTGGAAGCCCCCCGCCAGAACCGCCGCGATACGTTATTGCTGTTTGTGGCCTGCACCTTAATGTGGACGGCCAACAGCATGTATTTGATCAATATGCCGCTGTACATGGTGCGGGAGCTACAGTTACCGGAAAAACTGACGGGAATACTGATGGGTACCGCTGCCGGGCTGGAAATCCCGACCATGTTGCTCGCAGGCATGGTGGCCCAACGCTTTGGCAAGCGCTTCCTGATGCGCTGTGCGGTGATTGCCGGGGTGCTGTTCTATGCTGGGCTACTGTTAATAACTGGCACTTGGCAACTGATCGCCCTGCAACTGCTGAACGCGCTGTTTATCGGGGTGTTAGCGGGAATTGGTATGCTCTATTTCCAGGATTTGATGCCCGGCCAGGCCGGAGCGGCCACCACGCTGTTTACCAATACCACCCGCGTAGGCTGGATTATTGCCGGTTCGATCGCCGGGGTCGTGGCTGAAATGTGGAGTTATCACGCGGTATTTTACTTTGCGTTGGCTATGGTACTGGGTGCAGTACTGTGTATGTGGCGGCTGAAGGACGTTCAAGGGGCGGTATCCGCCTCCAACTTGGCAAGATAGATCAGCGCCTCATCACGGCGGTCGTGGCACATCTCACGGCTGGCCTGCAGGCTGCCACAGACTTTGGGCCGCAGCGGCGAATGAAATATCCCACAGCGCAGTTGCGGGTCCAGATGGATGCAGCGGGTATTGGCCGGTTTGCCGTTGGGCATACCAGGGATCGGGCTGGAAATCGAAGGTGCGATACAGCAGGCACCACAGTCGGCACGGCAGTCCATCTGCGATCCTATGGGGGGCTGATTATGTGGTTGAGACAATAACAGAAGCCAAGGCTAAGTTATACTCATTCATAAATCTTACTAATAGTGCTAGAATATAACCTTAATGGAGCATGGCAGCGCAGAACGAACAATGGATTGAGTAAATGGATGTGAATAATAAATACGTTAAAATATTACTGTCAACAACACTCTTAATTGTGTTTTCACTTGTGACATTATTAGTCTGCCAGTATGTTTTAGCGTTAGTATTCATGGAGGATGAAATAACCTTTTCCGCATCTGTTGTTATCGGTTTCCTTACCTGCCCACTACTATTATATGCAATGCTTAGCGGCATATACTTTTTTATTTTCAATAAGCGCCCAAAATATGACAAAGGAATTACTCGATATTTGGTTTATCTAATGTTTACCTCATTTGTTATCAGCTTACCCATTGCTTTATATGTTGATTATAAACTAAAGCATACCGGTTATTTAACATGTGACAGGATATCATGGCAGTCACCTACAACTTATGTCACGAACCTATCACTTTGCCAGTGAAACCTACCATAAGATAAGCATAGTCTTGTGAAAAACAGATACTGGAAAATATTAGGGGCATCAGCATTACTGGCAATATTCATATGTCTATCGCTATTGATTTACAGTTACGCTATTTCA
Organism: Serratia sp. JSRIV004; assembly: GCF_019968705.1. Lineage (NCBI taxonomy): Bacteria > Pseudomonadati > Pseudomonadota > Gammaproteobacteria > Enterobacterales > Yersiniaceae > Serratia > Serratia sp. JSRIV004. The sequence continues at coordinate 3,920,986 of NZ_CP074140.1, forward strand.
TTGATATTGATGGAGGATGAAATAACATTTTCAGCATCTGTATTCATCTGCTTTTTTGCAACGCCTTTGATACTCTATACTTTTTCTTGCTCTGTTTTTTTCTTTATTTTTGACAGACAACCTAAATATAACATAATAATCAGCAAGTATTTAATCATGATAGCGTTCACATCATTAATTTTTAGTTTTCCTGTATCTCTTTATGTGAACTACAAACTCATACATGTTGGCTATTTCACGTGCGATAAAATTTCCTGGATGTCACCAACGACTTATGTGAAAGATTTATCACTTTGTCGATGAGTGGCATTTCCCGCTATACCCAACAATTAAACAATGAAATACATCACAATACGTAAAGTGACGCCCCTCACCCTAACCCTCTCCCGCAGGGAGAGGGGACTGAATGTGCTACAACTTAACGTCAGTAACTGGCCTCGGCACCGCAATAACTCCATCTCGCTTAGGGAATATTTTAACGTGACACTGATAGACTTCGGCACCTGACTACAGCACAGTTCTAACCCTTCGTGAGTGCGAACAGACAGATTTCTGCACCTGACCACAACGCCATTGCAGCCCCGCCCTGTTAGAGAGGGCTGTATGAGCAAAAAAACCACCAAAATAACGCTCCTAACCGCTGAATATTGCACCAATCACACCAAATATCCGCTTTACATGCACACATCGCGCACGTACCATTAAGCTAGTACAAAAGAACTCAAGGCCAGCGGCCAACCAGGAGCAATAATGTCTGCGGACACCATCCAGAAGCTTTCCCGCCCTTCCGTACTCGGTGGCGCGATGATCATTGCCGGCACCGCCGTAGGTGCTGGTATGTTCTCCATTCCTATCGTAACTTCTGGCGTGTGGTTCAGCGGCTCCGTGGCGCTGCTGATTTATACCTGGTTCTGTATGCTGATCTCCGGGCTGATGATCCTGGAAGCCACCATGAGTTATCCGGCGGGCGCCAGCTTCCACACCGTGGTCAAAGATCTGCTCGGCAAAGGCTGGAATACCCTTAACAGCCTGTCGATCACCTTCGTACTCTATATTCTGACCTATGCCTATATCTCGGCGGGCGGTTCGATCATCGCCCATACGCTGGAAGGCGTCTTCGGGGCCAACCAAACCCTGTCCGGATTGGTGTTTGCCATCGTTGTGGCCTTTATCGTCTGGTTATCCACCCGCGCCGTGGATCGCCTGAGCACCATTCTGATTGGCGGTATGGTGATTACCTTTGTGTTGTCCGTCGGTGATATGTTCACCCACGTGCAACCCGCCGTGTTGTTCAACCAGGGTGGTAGCGACGCCAACTACCTGCCCTATGCGCTGGCGGCATTGCCTTACCTGCTGACCTCGTTCGGCTACCACGGCAACGTGCCCGGCCTGGTGAAGTATTATCAGAAAGACAGCGGTGCCGTGGTGCGCAGCCTGGTATACGGTACCTTGCTGGCGCTGGCGATCTATATCCTGTGGCAGTATGTGATCCAGGGAAATATCGCTCGTGATGCCTTCAAACAGGTGATCGCCGAAGGGGGCAACATCGGCAGCCTGCTCAAGCAGATGGGTAACGTTTCCAGTAGCTATGCGGTAGGCCAACTGCTGAATGCCTTCTCGTATATGGCGCTGGCCAGTTCATTCCTGGGGGTGTCGCTGGGGCTGTTTGATTTTCTCGCCGACTTCTTCAAGTTCAAGGATAACCAGGCAGGCCGCACCAAATCGGCACTGGTGACCTTCGTGCCGCCAACGTTAGCCGCGTTACTGTTCCCGAACGGTTTCCTGTACGCCATCGGCTTTGCTGGCCTGGCCGCCACCATTTGGGCGGTGATCGTCCCTGCGATGATGGCACGCGCCAGCCGCCGCCGTTTCCCACAGGCGAGCTACCGTGCTCCCGGCGGTCAAGGCATGATCCTGTTCATCATCCTGTTTGGGGCGATTAACGCCGTGGCCCACGTGCTAACGCTATTAGATTTGCTGCCAGTGTTTAAATAAGCCTCAGGGCGGCTACGGCCGCCCTTTTTCCCCACTCTTTTTGCGCGCGGCACTTGCCTGAAAAGCACGGCGCGAGTAACTTGTCGCAACTTCCTAAATTCCATTTCGACAGGGTATTCCAATGGCAAGAGCGAACGAAATCAAGCGCGGTATGGCGATCAATTACAACGGCAAACTGCTGCTGGTAAAGGACATCGATGTCCAGAGCCCAAGCGCCCGTGGTGCCAGCACGCTGTATAAAATGCGCTTCTCCGACGTCCGTACCGGGCTGAAGGTAGAAGAGCGTTTTAAAGGTGATGATATTCTGGACACCATCAGCCTCTCCCGCCGCAAGGTAAACTTCTCCTATATTGACGGCGAAGAGTATGTGTTCATGGACGATGAAGACTACACCCCTTATATCTTCAAGAAAGATCAGATCGAAGATGAGCTGCTGTTCATCCCTGAAGCGGGTTTGCCGGGTATGCAGGTACTGACGCTGGATGGCCAGGTGCTGGCGTTGGAACTGCCGCAGACCGTGGATATGGAAATTGTTGAAACCGCTCCGGGCATCAAAGGAGCTTCTGCCAGTGCGCGTAACAAGCCGGCCACCATGGCGACCGGCTTGACCATTCTGGTACCCGAGTACCTGAGCAGCGGTGATAAAATCCGCATTCATATTGCAGAACGCCGCTATATGAGCCGCGCAGACTAGTCAACGGTGGGGGCGCAACCTGAGTGCGCCCTGCTTTTGCTAGAGTAATTCCGGGAAAAACCGCCGCTTTAACGCCAGCTCAACCCCACGAACCTCCGCCAAACCTTTCAACCGACCGATGGCCGAATAGCCCGGATTGGTTTTCTTCTTCAGATCGTCCAGCATCTGGTGACCATGGTCTGGTCGCATTGGGATAGGCCGCAGATCGCCCGCTTTATGACGGCGCTGTTCTTCTGCCAGAATAGCTTCAACCACCGCAACCATATCCACATCCCCTTGCAAGTGCGCCCCTTCGTGGAAGGTTTTAGGGTTTTGCTCGCGGCAAGTAGCACGCAGGTGGGTAAAGTGAATGCGATCGCCAAAGGTCTCAATCATCCGCACCAGATCGTTATCCGCACGCACGCCGTAAGAACCGGTACACATGGTGAAGCCGTTATAGATGCTATCTACCGTCTCTTTCAGCCACTGCATATCTTCGATGGTGGAAACAATACGCGGCAAGCCAAGGATGGGGCGCGGTGGATCATCGGGATGCACTGCCAACCTGACCCCCACCTCTTCCGCTACCGGCACGATAGCGCGCAGGAATACGGCCATATTTTCGCGCAACTGCGCCTTATTGATATGATCGTACTCCGCCAGCCGAGCACGGAACTGATCGAGCGTGTATCCCTCTTCCGCCCCAGGCAATCCGGCTATGATATTTCCGGTCAGCTTGGCAATATCTGCCGTACTCATCGCCTTGAAATAGCTTTGTGCCTGGGACTGCTCTTCGTCGGTGTAATCTTTTTCGGCCCCACGGCGGCACAGGATATGCAAATCGAAGGCCGCAAAGGCGATCTGATCAAAGCGTAAAGCCTTGGAACCGTCCGGCAGTTGATATTCCAAATCGGTACGCGTCCAGTCGAGGATCGGCATAAAGTTGTAGCACACGGTATCAATGCCACATTCCGCCAGATTGCGCAGCGATTGTTGATAGTTGGCGATATAACGTTGATAGTTGCCGCTGTGGGTTTTAATTTCCTCGTGCACCGGGATACTTTCCACCACCGACCACACCAGCCCTTTTTCCGCTAACAGAGCCTGCCGCGCCTTGATCTGTTCAACCGGCCACACTTCGCCATTAGGAATATGGTGTAACGCGGTCACTACGCCAGTCGCACCAGCCTGACGCACATCGTCCAGCGAAACCGGATCGTTCGGCCCATACCAACGCCATGTTTGTTCCATTGATTTATCCTTGTAAAAGTCGCTCTGTCATCGTTAAAGCGATATCGGTGGTGAGGTAGATCGCAAAATCAAATCAATCCTGTTATACCACATTGCAGTAGATATCATTCATCTTTAACCTTACTGATTAGCGGCATGCTGTCAAAACAGAAACGTCGATTGATTGATCCAACTCACGATCCTGGGATATTTTGGACCGACCAATTTTATTCACCTCTCTACCGCTCTACACTGGCGGTTGTTAACAGATACGCGAGAGCCGGGCATACACCTGCGGCTAACTGGTCTGATAGCTTTATACCAGCGATCAACCGCCCCTTGCTCTCGTCATGGAGCCATTAATGAAAACTATCGCCAACTCACCGTTACCCGCCAAGACACAACTGCCCCAGTACGATCGCCAGAGCCTGCGCAGCCGAATTGTCCACCTGGGCTTTGGGGCTTTTCACCGCGCTCACCAGGCATTGCTGACCGACAGAGTACTCAACCGTAACGGCGGCGATTGGGGGATTTGCGAGATCAGTCTGTTCGGCGGCGATAAGCTATTCCAGACCCTGCGCGACCAGGATCATCTTTACACCGTGTTGGAAAAGGGCGCGGCGGGCGATCAGGCCATCGTGGTGGGGGCCGTTCACGAAAGCGTACATCGCAAATTGGAAGGTATCGACGCCGTGCTGGAAAAGCTGGCCGAGCCACAGGTGGCGATCGTCTCCATGACCATTACGGAGAAAGGCTACTGTATCGAACCCGGTAGCGGCCAATTAGACCTGCAACACGACGCGATCAAAGCCGATTTGGCTAATCCGGCCCAACCCACCACGGTGCCGGGGATCCTGGTGGAAGCACTGCGCCGGCGTCGAGAACGTCATCTACCCGCCTTTAGCGTGCTGTCCTGCGACAACATTCCAGAGAATGGGCATGTGGTGCGCAATGCGGTGACTGGGCTAGCCAAAGCGCGCGATCCACAGCTGGCCGAGTGGATCGCGCAACACGTCACCTTCCCCAGCACCATGGTCGATCGCATCGTTCCAGCCGCTACGCCAGCAACGCTTGATGAAATCGCCGCCGCTCTGGGTGGCGTGCGTGATGAATGCGCTATTGCCTGTGAACCCTTCATTCAATGGGTGGTGGAAGATAATTTTGTCGCTGGCCGTCCACGCTGGGAGGATGCCGGTGTGCAACTGGTGGACGACGTTCTGCCGTTCGAGCAGATGAAACTGCGGATGCTCAACGGCAGCCACTCCTTCCTGGCCTACCTCGGCTATCTGGCGGGTTACCAATACATAGTTGACTGTATGGCGGATGAGAATTATCGCCGCGCCGCACACCATTTGATGTTGAACGAGCAGGCTCCGACGCTGCAGGTCACTGGCATCGATCTGGCCGCCTACGCGGAGCAGTTGATCGAACGTTACAGTAACCCGGCACTGCAACACCGTACCTGGCAGATCGCTATGGATGGCACGCAAAAGTTGCCTCAGCGCCTGCTGGAGTCCATCCGTTGGCATCGGCAATATGGCGGCAGCCATGCGGGGCTTGCGCTTGGCGTAGCGGGCTGGATGCGTTATGTCGGCGGGATTGATGACGCCGGGCAACCGATTGATATCCGCGACCCCATGCTGGCCACGTTGCAACAGGCCGTTAGCAGCTCACAGGACGGAGAACCCCGCGTGACCGCATTGCTGGCGTTGAAAAGCGTGTTTGGCGAGCAGTTGCCAGCAGATAGTACGTTTGTGGCGGAGGTAACCCGAGCCTATCTGTCATTGCGCGATCGAGGGGCACGCCAGACGGTAAAAGATTGGGTAACCACCCAGTTGAATTGATCCCTACCGGCCGCCATGCCAATCTACCAGGCATGACGGCCACTTGACTGAATGTGGATTAATGGTATTCCAGCGTCATTATTCCGAGTTTTTTCTGCTGATCCAACCACTTGATTTCGCTCTTGCCGAGATTCATTGGCAGCTCTTTGCTACCGCTCTGCAGGCTCGCTAACCGATGTTTGCTGGTGTAGTTTTGCCCGTCGCGATAGCATTGCGTTTGCGCCGTTGAGTCAGCGACTTCCACCGTGCAAGGGCCTTCGACAATGGCGCCATAGAAGTGGATCACGCCACCGGTAGCTGCATTAGCCACACCAGCTGCCAGCCATGAAAACAACATTCCTGCGATCAAAAATAACCGTAAGCTTTTCATGGTCACCTCACTTGTTATTAAGCCAATATAAACCTGAAAAAAAGTTCTTGGATTAAGCGCAAGTTAGAGAGGTTTTATCTATTTATCATCTAGTTAGATAACTACCCACCTCTCTGGCGGCGCATAATTTATTGCCGCGAAATACAGATTTCAAGCCGGAAAAGTCTTAATTTATTTTCTGACAACGGCCTGCTGTGCAGACGGCTTGCCGTGCACAATCCTGGTCAGTCGGTTGGGCAATGAAAGGTGTGGAGAAAACGAATCAAAATGCGGGATCTGGGGAAGTCATGCCGAGCCCCACTCGGCATGACTAGAGGACTTAACGATAAATCACTGTCATTATTGCGAGTTTTTTCTGCTGATCGACCCACCGCATTTCGGTGGTACCGATATTCAGCGGAAGTTCTTTACTGCTGGCATCAAAACTTGCCAGCCTTTGCGTGCCTGTGTAGTTTCGCCCGTTACGATAACATTGGGTATTCGCCGTTGAGTTGCTAACATCTACCGTACAAGGGCCTTCGACAATGGCACCCACAAAGTGGATAACGCCACCTGTGGAACCCGCATGACTTGCTGCCATCCATGAAAACAACGCTCCTGCGATCAAAATTAACCGTAAGCTATTCATGGCAACCTCACTTTTGTTAAGCCACTTTAAAGATAGGTTACTTTTTTAGGAATAATCGTAAGGATAGGCAGTTTTTTTAACGGTTAATCGTTGAATTAAGGCCGTGGAAACAATACGGTACGGTACAGTTGACTTTGTTAACGCCACGTTTTTATGGGAAAAATCCTATCGTTTTAGCGAAAAATAAGCGCACAAAAACAGGCGATTTTTATGCTTAAATTTGTGATCTTCCCCTCCTAGTTGGCCAAGAGCGATAAATAAGCAAATAATTGCCAACCTGCATACATTGAAAACATCACTAACGGGAATCTCCAAATGACAAAAACCAATCTGATCACCGGCTTTCTCGGTAGCGGCAAAACCACCACCATTCGACACCTGTTGGCCAATAAGCCGGAAAATGAGCGTTGGGCCGTGCTGGTCAACGAGTTTGGCGAGATTGGTATCGATGGCGCCCTGCTGGCCGACAGCGGTGCGGTATTGAAAGAGATCCCCGGAGGCTGCATGTGCTGCGTTAACGGGCTACCTATGCAGGTAGGATTGAATATGTTGCTGCAACAGGCCAAACCCGATCGGTTACTGATTGAACCCACTGGATTAGGTCACCCTAAGCAGATCCTGGCGCTGTTGACCCAGGAAACCTATGGTGGGTGGATCGATTTACTGGCAACGATCTGTGTGCTCGATCCCCGCCAACTCGGCGAATCTCGCTATAGCGAAAATGAAAATTTCCGCGATCAGCTGGCCGCAGCCGACGTCATCATCGCCAATAAAATGGATACTTGGCAGCCGCAAGATGCCCTGGCACTGGAAACCTGGCAAACCCTGCATGGCCAGCAGCGGCCGGTCTTTACCATCGAGCAAGGGCGCATGGATATCAAGCTGTTGGATCGGCCACGCACCAATTGCACAGAATTGCCGGACGCACAGCATCATCATAGCCACGCCAAGACCCAAGGATTGGCAGCGTTGCGTTTGCCTGAAAACTCCCGCTGGCGCCGAGCCCTCAACCAAGGCCAAGGATTCACCAGCTGCGGCTGGATATTTGATGGAGAAACCGTCTTCGATACCGTCGGTATGATGGAATGGATCAGGTTAGCACCGGTTGATCGGGCCAAGGCAGTGGTACGCATTGCCGAAGGCAGTTTGCTGATCAACCGCCAAGGGCAGGATCTCAGTATCGAGACGCGCCCCACCGCTCCGCTCGACAGCCGTATCGAATTGATCCACAGCGACGAGGCCAACTGGAATGCTTTGCAAGCGGCCTTGTTTAACATTCGTTTAAGTTAATGCTTTTAACGTTGGCATTATTTTTTTGATTTTTACAGGTTAGCCATGACACGCCGTAATTTACCCTCCATCCTCATGCTCAACGTCTTGGGCATCGTGCTATTTCTTTCCTGGTATTTACCCACGGATCACGGGTTCTGGTTCAAGCTTGACTCAGCAATCTTTTTCTACTTCAACCAACATCTGGCCAGCGATGCCTGGTTTCTGAGAATGGTGGCGATCACCAACAATCGGATATTCGACGTCATTTCACTCATCGCCATGGGGTTGTTGTACCTTTACTTCTACCTCAAGCAGGATGCCTTTGGCCGCCGCCGTCTGATCGTTACCGGCGTCGTGATGTTGTTAACGGGAGTGGTGCTCAACCAGTTTGGCCACCTGCTGCCGGTCAAACACGCCAGCCCAACCCTGACTTTTGACAATATCAACCGGGTCAGCGAACTCACCGGCATCCCAACCAAAGACGCCTCCAGCGACAGCTTCCCTGGCGATCATGGCATGATGCTGATGATTTTCTCCTGCTTTATGCTGCGCTACTTTAACCGCACGGCATTTGCCATCGCGCTGCTGATCACCCTGGTCTTCTGCCTGCCACGCATCATGATCGGCGCACATTGGTTTACCGATATTGCCGTCGGCTCGCTGTCGGTGGTGATGGTCGGAACCAGTTGGTGGCTGATGACACCGGCCAGCGATGTTGTGATCCACTGGTTGAACTGCAAACTACCTGGTAAGTATCGCCCAACGCAGCCATAACTTTAGGTTATGATAGCCGGGAGGCCAGCGCCTCTCGGTTATTTACCGGCCGGATCTTGTTTACTCAACAACCACACCGTTAACATGCCTACCCCATTAATTAACCTCAATCCAACATAACCGCCAAACCGCGGTTTTTTATATGAAGATTTACATTATGTTACATCACAATTTCATATAAAGAATGTCGGAAAAAGGCTCGCAATCCTCACGTCATTCCGGTACTCTCGGATGCGTTTGTGCCTGGTTTAGCTTGGCTCATTAGTAAAAATCCGAAAACTGTGCGTTCCTGCACATTTCCGATGCTAACTGATTGTCCTTCCTGCCAGTGCCAACTAGTCTCGTTCCGTTTGGTATTTTTCAGATAACGACTTGCGTCGTTAAGGACTTCAAGGGAAAACAATTACAATGGTCAAATCTCAACCTTTTCTGAGATATTTTTTGCGGGTTTTACCTGCAATTGCGGCAGCCTTGGTGCTCTCCGCCTGTAGCTCAACAAACACTTCGAAGTTAGATAGATCACAAACTGAGATGCATGCAGTTAATGACAAAAACGGTCTTTTACTGCAAGCCTCTCAGGATGAATTCGAAGCGATGGTGCGTAACGTTGACGTCAAGTCAAAGATTATGGACCAGTATGCTGATTGGAAAGGCGTCCGCTACCGTTTAGGCGGTGAAAGCAAGCGCGGTATTGATTGCTCGGCGTTTGTGCAACGTACCTTCCGCGAACAGTTTGGTATGGATCTGCCCCGCTCAACCTATGAGCAAGAAGATATGGGCAAACAAATCCAACGCGCCAAACTGCGCCCAGGCGATTTAGTGCTGTTCCGCGCCGGTTCTACTGGCCGCCACGTCGGCATCTATCTGGGTAACGACAAATTCGTTCATGCCTCTACCAGCAGTGGTGTGACAATCTCTAGCCTTTCGGATAACTATTGGGATAAACGTTATCGTGAAGGCCGCCGGTTACTGGGTAAAAGCTCCAGCTAACGGCGTAGTATCTGAATCTGGTCCTGAAAGCCAAACAAACGAGACGAGAACGCTGCCCCAGGGCAGCGTTTTTTTTCACGGTCATGCTGGCGCCGAACAAACCCGCATCGCTATTTTCGCTTATCACTGTGCCATAAACCACGCAACGGTTGAAAAAATAGCCTATTATCGTCAAGTGACATGCCATTTCGTAACGCACTATTTACGCTGTGTCTAAACAGACAGCCTTGGTGCAAGCCAAACGAATAATGACGCAGGCAGGATCGGTGGGATATATTAATCACCAGCAATATAACAATAATATTTTTATGCTGCGCTCAGGGGGCGAGTAATGGGATTGAAGGGAGCATTTGCACGCCATGCATCCAACACACGACGTAGCCTGACTAAAAGCTGTATTGTCGCCGTCGTTTTCCTCATTGTTTTTACCTCTGTCACCTTATTTCTGATCGATCATCAGCGCTCGCAATATCAGCATAAAATCGAAACCCGTACGCAGAAATTTGCCGTTAATTACCTCGATCATCTGCAAGAAATGATGCAACAAATCATGCCGCTTACCGGTAAACCCTGCGAACAGGCTCAGTCCGATCTGACCTACCGTGCTGCATTTACCGCCGGCGTACGCACCTTTGTTCTGGTAAAAGACGGTTTTGCCTATTGCTCCTCGGCAACCGGTAACATGATGCTGCGGATGAGCCATATTTATTCCGATATCGACTGGCATAAGCCACTGGATATGGCATTACAACAAGGCACGCCGATGGTGCCTGGAAAACCGGCGATTGCCGTGTGGTTACGCCAACCAGGGCCAGGCAATACCGGCATATTAGCCACGCTGGATCTCACCCTGGCCCCCTATCTGCTGCTCAATTCACCCGATAGAGATACTCCCGGATTTGCCATAGTGATCGGGGGGCATGCGGTTACCACCTTCAGCTCGAATATGCTGCCGCTGGCGCAATTACCTAAAAGCCACGCCAACCAACTAGCCGTCCCGGGCTATCCACTGAGTATGATCTTCTATCACCAATCCCTGACGGCTAATGATATCCGTTTGACCGTGCTGGGTAGTCTGGTGCTCTCCCTGATGGTGGGCGCGCTGTATTACTATATGCAGATACTGCGCCAAAGCCCCGAACGGGCCCTGATGAGAGGCATCAAGCACAATGAGATCTTTGCTGAATATCAACCCGTGTTCCACTCTGCAACCAACACCATTGCCGGCCTTGAGGCATTGATCCGCTGGCAGCATCCCACCGAGGGGCGCATTCCACCCGATCTGTTTATCCCCTATGCTGAAAGCGAAGGGTTGATCGTAGCGCTGACCCGCCACCTGTTCCGTAGGATCGTGGCAGATATCCCGCAATTGGTACAAGCTCTGCCACGGGGCGCCAAACTGGGCATTAACCTCGCGCCTTCTCACCTTAATGCGCCTTCGTTCCATGACGATATCACCGAGCTACTGGCTAAGTTGCCAACCGACTATTTCACCGTGGTGTTTGAAATCACCGAGCGCGGCATGGTGGAAGAGCAAAATGCCTTGGAAGAGTTTGACTGGCTACATCGCCAAGGGGTTGAAATCGCCGTGGATGACTTTGGTACCGGCCACAGCGCCTTAATCTATCTACAACGCTTTACCCTGGATTACCTCAAAATCGACCGCGGTTTTGTCAATACCATTGGCCAGGATACGGCGACCGCTCCCGTCCTGGACGCAGTGATCTCGCTGTCTAAAAAGCTGAAAATGCTGACCGTGGCGGAAGGCGTTGAAACCGCCGAACAGGTGAGTTTTCTGCAAGAACGCGACGTTAATTTCATGCAGGGCTATTATTTCAGTAAGCCACTGGGTATTGAGGAGTTTGTGGCCTTTTGCCAGAATAAGGCCGTTTTTGATTATCAGGCCGCAGTTAATCCCTGATATTTAAACTTCTTTACTCAGAAAACCAGCCTGAAATGCTATGCTACCGGCTGGATTAATTGACTTATATCCGACGTATTTCAAGCCATGGCTTGAAAGGCAACGGGTATAGCTAGCAGGAGCTTACCGTAGAGATGTCCGTACGCATTTTTGCTGCCTTGGTGCTTTCGGCACTCAGTTTTAGCATGCAGGCCGAAACCCTTAATGAAAGCTACGCTTTCGCCACGCTCGGTGAACCGAAATATTCCACCGACTTTAGCCATTTTGACTACGTGAACCCTGCGGCCCCCAAGGGCGGCGACGTTAGGCTGGCAGCCATCGGCACCTACGATAACTTCAACCGTTTCGCCTCGCGCGGTGTACCTGGTGAAAGAACCGGGGAACTCTACGACACGCTGTTCACCAGCTCGGACGATGAGCCTTCCAGCTATTATCCGTTGATTGCGGAATCTGCCCGCTATCCGGCAGATATGCGTTGGATGGAGCTGGATATCAACCCACGCGCGCGCTTCCATGATGGCAGCCCGATCACCGCCGCCGACGTGGCCTTTACCTTCAACAAATTTATGACCGAAGGGGTGCCGCAATTCCGTTCGTCGTATAAAGGCGTCACCGTCAAGGCCATCTCCCGTCTGACTGTGCGCATAGAACTCCCCAAACCGGATAGAGATCAGCTACTCGGCCTCTTAAGCCTGCCGGTGATGCCAGAAAGCTTCTGGAAAGACCATAAACTGAATGAACCACTGACTGTTCCCCCACTAAGCAGTGGCCCTTATAAAATCAGCAGCTACCGATTGGGCCAATATATTACCTATGAGCGCGTACGTGACTATTGGGCCGCCAATCTGCCGGTGAATCGTGGGCGCTATAACTTCGACACGCTGCGTTACGACTATTACCTGGACGATAAGGTGGCGCTTGAAGCCTTTAAGGCCGGGGCTTACGATTTCCGCGTCGAAGGCTCGCCAAAAAGCTGGGCCACCCAGTATCAAGGCGGTAACTTCGCGCGCAACTTCATCATCAAACAGGATGAAACCAATCAGGCGGCGCAGAATGCCCGCTGGCTGGCATTCAATATCCAGCGCCCGATTTTCGCCGATCGCCGGGTGCGGGAAGCCATTACCCTGGCCTTCGACTTCGACTGGATGAACAAGGCGCTGTATTACGATGCCTATCAGCGCGCCAACAGCTATTTCCAGAATACTGAATACGCGGCCAGCGGCTACCCAGACGCTGCGGAGTTGGCCTGGCTGGCCCCGCTAAAAGGTAAAGTGCCAGCAGAAGTGTTTACCTCAATCTACCAGCCTCCAACATCCGACGGCAGCGGCAATGACCGGGCGAACCTGCTGAAAGCCACCGAATTGCTTAAACAGGCCGGTTGGGAAGTGAAAAACCAGCAGTTGGTCAACAGCAAAACCGGTAAGCCCTTTACCTTTGAACTGATGTTGCCGAGTGGCAGCAATTTCCAATATGTACTGCCTTTCCAGCACAATCTGAAGCGGTTGGGTATCGATATGCAGATCCGTGAGATCGACATCAGCCAATTCACCCGCCGCATGCGCGAACGTGATTTTGATATGATGCCGAGGGTCTACCCCGCGATGCCGTTCCCCAACTCCAACCTGCAGATCTACTGGGCCACAGAATATCTGAACTCCAGCTACAACAGCCCTGGCGTCAGCGATCCAGCCGTCGATGCCCTGATAGAACAGATCATGAAGCATCAAGGGGATGAAAAAGCGTTGCTGTCCCTTGGCCGTGCGCTGGATCGGGTGTTGACCTGGAACATGTATATGCTGCCGATGTGGTACTCCAATCACGACCGTTACGCCTATTGGGACAAATTCTCTTCGCCAGCGGTACGCCCGGCCTATTCGATCGGGTTCGACAACTGGTGGTTCGACGTCAACAAGGCGGCACGCTTGCCGGCGCAACGGCAATAAGGAGCCTCAGGTGGCCGCTTATCTGATACGCAGATTACTGCTGGTGATCCCCACGCTGTGGGCGATCATCACCATTAACTTTTTCATTGTGCAAATCGCCCCCGGTGGACCGGTCGATCAGGCCATTGCCTCTATTGAGATGGGGCAAACCAGCGGCTTTGGCGGCGGTGGCGCAGGTGAAGGCCTAGGGCATATGAAGGCCGGCGCGGGCAACGTGGCCGAAGGCCAATACCGTGGCTCACGCGGCCTGGATCCCGAAGTGATCGCCGAGATCACCAAGCGTTACGGTTTCGACAAGCCGCTGCACGAACGCTATTTCACCATGCTGTGGAACTACATGCGCCTCGATTTCGGCGAAAGCCTGTTCCGCGGGGCCTCGGTAATGCAGCTAATTGGCCAGAGTCTGCCAGTTTCCGCGACCCTGGGGCTATGGAGTACGCTGATCATTTATCTGGTGTCGATCCCGCTGGGGATACGCAAGGCCATCCACAACGGCAGCGCCTTTGACACCTGGAGCAGCACGCTGATTATCATCGGCTACGCCATTCCGGCATTCCTGTTCGCCATCCTGATGATCGTGCTATTCGCCGGTGGCAGCTATCTGGACTGGTTCCCACTGCGCGGGCTGGTTTCCAGCAATTTCGACACACTGCCGTGGTACGGTAAAATCACCGATTATCTGTGGCACATTACCCTGCCAGTGCTGGCTACGGTGATCGGTGGCTTTGCCGCCCTGACCATGCTGACCAAAAACTCGTTTCTTGATGAGATCCGCAAACAGTATGTGGTCACCGCCCGTGCCAAAGGGCTGGACGAGAAGAAGATCCTTTACCGCCACGTGTTCCGTAACGCCATGCTGCTGGTGATCGCCGGTTTCCCGGCCACCTTTATCAGCATGTTTTTCACCGGTTCGTTGTTGATCGAAGTGATGTTCTCGCTCAACGGCCTTGGGCTGTTGGGCTACGATGCTACCCTGCAACGCGACTATCCGGTGATGTTCGGAACGCTCTACATATTTACCCTGATCGGCTTGCTGTTGAATATCATCAGCGATATCACCTATACCCTGGTCGATCCGCGCATTGATTTCGAGGGCCGTCAATGAGCCGCTTAAGCCCCATCAATCAGGCCCGCTGGGCACGTTTTCGCAGCAACCGCCGTGGTTACTGGTCGCTGTGGATTTTTCTGTCTGCCTTTGCACTGAGCCTGGCCGCCAACCTGATCGCCAACGACCGGCCGTTGCTGGTGCGCTATGAAGGCCGGCTGTATGTGCCTTTTATGGTCAACTACAGCGAAACGACCTTCGGCGGGGAACTGAATACCACTACCGATTTTCAGGATCCCTTTGTTATCAAGCAGATTGAGCAACACGGCTGGGCTATCTGGGCCCCGATCCGCTTTAGCTACAACACCATCAACTTTGCCACCAAAGTGCCCTTCCCGTCGCCGCCGTCACGCCAAAACCTGCTCGGCACCGACAGTAATGGCAGCGATGTGCTGGCCCGGGTGCTGTACGGTTTCCGTATCTCAATGCTGTTCGGGCTAGCGCTAACGCTGTGTTCCAGCGTGATTGGTATCTGTGCGGGAGCGACGCAGGGCTATTATGGCGGCCGATTCGATCTTTGGGGGCAACGGCTGATCGAGGTTTGGTCGGGGATGCCGACGCTGTTCCTGATCATCCTGCTGTCCAGCATCATCCAACCCAATTTCTGGTGGCTGTTAGGCATCACCATCCTGTTTGGCTGGATGAGCCTGGTGGGCGTAGTGCGTGCCGAATTCCTGCGTACCCGTAATTACGACTACATTCGTGCCGCCAGAGCGATGGGCGTGCCGGATCGCGTGATTATGTATCGTCATATGCTGCCTAACGCCATGGTGGCCACGCTGACCTTCCTGCCGTTTATTCTGTGTGGTTCGATCACCACCCTTACCTCTCTCGATTTCCTCGGCTTCGGCTTGCCGCTCGGTTCGCCTTCGTTGGGTGAGCTCCTTTTACAGGGCAAAAACAACCTGCAAGCTCCGTGGTTGGGCATTACCGCCTTCCTGGTGCTGGCGGTGCTGCTCTCACTGTTAATCTTTATCGGCGAAGCGGTGCGCGACGCCTTCGACCCAAGCAAGGCGCATTAATATGACCACTCCTCTGCTCGCTATTCAGGATCTCAGTATCGCCTTCCGCCAGGGAGGCAGCTTGAATCAGGTGGTCAACGGCGTCTCGTTACAAGTGGAACAAGGGGAAACGCTGGCGTTGGTGGGTGAATCAGGCTCAGGCAAAAGCGTCACCGCCCTCTCCGTGCTGCGGCTGCTGCCTTCCCCGCCGGTGGTGTATCCCGGTGGGGATATTCTGTTTAACGGCAACTCACTGTTACATGCATCGGAAGCCGAACTGCGCAAAGTACGTGGCAACCAGATCTCAATGATATTCCAGGAGCCGATGGTGTCGCTCAACCCGCTGCACACCATCGAAAAGCAACTGGCCGAAGTGCTGATGCTCCACATGGGTATGCGCCGTGACAGCGCCCGTGCCGAAATCATTCAGTGCCTGGATCGGGTGGGAATACGTAACGCCAAAGCGCGCCTGAAGGACTATCCCCATCAACTCTCAGGCGGAGAACGTCAACGCGTGATGATCGCCATGGCGGTGTTGACCAAGCCCAAGCTGTTGATTGCCGATGAGCCGACCACCGCGCTAGACGTGACCATTCAAGCGCAGATCCTGATGCTGCTGAAAGAGTTAAAGCAGGAGCTGGGGATGGGATTGCTGTTCATCACCCACAACCTGAACATCGTGCGCCGGTTGGCGGATAACGTGGCGGTAATGCGCCAAGGGTTGTGCGTAGAACAAAATAGCCGCGATGGGCTGTTTAGTGCCCCACAACAGGCCTATACCCGTCAGTTATTGGCTGCGGAAGACGTAGGCGAGCCTCTGCCACTACCTGCCAACGATAAGCCTATGCCACTGCTCAAAGTGGAACACCTGCAGGTCAGCTTCCCGATCAAACGTGGCCTGTTACGGCGTATCGTCGATCAGAACTACGCGCTGAAAGATCTGAGCTTCGAAATACAGCCTGGGGAAAGCGTGGGCCTGGTGGGCGAATCGGGTTCAGGTAAGAGCACGACTGGCCTGGCGCTGCTGCGCCTGTTGAGCTCCAAAGGTGCGATCTGGTTTGATGGTCAACCGCTGCATCAGTTCAATAACCAGCAGATGTTGCCTTACCGCAGCCGGATGCAGATCGTGTTCCAGGACCCCTATTCCGCGCTGAATCCACGCCTGAACGTGCTGCAAATCATCGCCGAAGGGCTGGAGATCCACCAGCAACTGACCGCAGAGCAACGCGAACAGCGGGTGATTGAGGCGTTGGAGGAAGTCGGATTGGATCCGGCCCTGCGCTATCGTTATCCCACGGAGTTTTCCGGTGGGCAGCGACAACGTATCGCCATCGCGCGTGCGCTGATCCTGCAGCCGCAGCTGTTGATCCTGGATGAACCGACGTCCTCACTGGATAAATCGGTGCAGGCACAGATCCTGACGCTGCTGAAGTCGCTTCAGCTCCGTCACCGGCTGGCCTATCTGTTTATCAGCCACGATTTGCAGGTGGTACGATCGTTGTGCCATCAGGTGATCGTACTGCGTCAGGGAGAAGTCGTGGAGCAGGGTAACTGCCAGACGATTTTCAACGCACCTGCTGCTGTCTATACACAGCAGTTATTGCAGTTGGTTGATTAGCGGCATCATTCAGAAGGGGTACTGCGCGCTGAGCTGCTCGGCAATCGCCGCACCGACGTTTTTCAAGCGGCACATGGCGGCACTTTCATCACATTGATGAACGAACAGGCAAGGCTCGCCTTCCCATTCAACAATGGAGCAGTTGACCTGGATCTCTTGCAGAGACAGGTTGAGCTGCTGCATGACCCGCCAGGCTTCGCGCCCGTCATGGCTGAGCAGCTTGAGGCCGATCAGATCGTTATCTTCGTCTATGCCGCTAAGCGGAATCGGTTCAACCTTGCTGCCGGTAAAACCTGATAGCCAACGATAACTTTGCGGCAAGCGATGCACTACCGAAAGCTGGAAACTGTCCACATGAAATCCCTAGTATGAAAAGATGAAACACTTTTTACATCACAGGATGACTTAGTTATAGCCGGGATCATCCGACTTTGCCGCCTACAAATGTTATTTTAAAGTAAAATTTGCAACAAACAATTAACCATATCCTGCGCTTGCTGATATCACTCAGTTTTTCTCCACCGTAGAAGGTTCTCTCACGGCGTTTTGCGACTCAGCTCGCATTTTTGCGTTATATGTAACCCTTTCCCGCCGCGATCTCAACATTTTTTTCTTGCAATGCGGTTACTTTACAATCGGTATAATTTTACATTGTGCAAACATCTCGCTCAAATACCCAAGGCAGGTTAAATCAATAATATTTTGATTTAAAACAATATTAGTCCGATTAGTCGCCAAAGAAATGCCCCATCAGCCAACGGGTTGCACCTCTGGCCACCAGGGAAAATAACGCCGTCATATTTAACAAAAAAACTACAGTTCGTTTGGCCGACGTTTAGTTAGCCTGCATATATTTAGCAACAAACTTAAACTTGCAAGCAGGCAGATTGGGGGCTAATTGCATTTGATCTCTCTCACCCCAACCCTCTCCCCAAGGAGAGGGAGCTGGTCCGGAGCTGTAATCAGGTGCAGGATTTAACCTATGGCACATCCGGTCCCGAGGGAGTCAGGTGTTGTGGTAGGGTTCAGGCGTAAAGTGGTGGCACATTCATTGGAAGAGCCAAGGTGATCTCAGTATCGATAAAATAGCTCGATCGGTCCCCTCTCCCTGTGGGAGAGGGTTAGGGTGAGGGGTAATCAGGCAGGATTATTGCGCGGACGGCTGGCATAAAAATAGAACAACACCGCAACGATGCTGCACAGAGCCATCGATGAAACCATCGGCCACGCGCTCTTACCTGGGGCCAAGGACAGTATTGCCCCAACCAGCGCGCCAATGCTGAAGCGCAACGTCCCGGCCAGTGAAGAAGCGGTTCCCGCCATATGGGGGAAATCGTCCAGGATCACCGCCATCGCGTTAGACGAGATCATGGCGATACAGCCGAGATAAACCGCCACCCCAAGCACCAAAGCCCAGAAACCCAGCCCGCTGGCGGTGACGGCCAGCAACCACACGCCCATCGTCAATTGCACAAACAGACCAAGACGGAACATTTTTACTGCCCCTAGGCGTCGCACGTTGCGGCTATTGATCAGGGTTGTCAGGAACAGAAACACGATGTTCAGCGCAAAGTAATAGCCAAAATGCTGCGGTGAAACGTTATTCAGCTCGATATAGACAAACGGCCCGGCGCTGAGGAAAGAAAACATCCCGGCAAACGAGAAAGCACTGGCCAGCATATAGCTCAACACGCGCTTGTGGCGGAACAACGAGCCGAAATTCCTCAGCGTGGTACGCAGATGGAATTTTTGCCGCCGCTCCTTGGGTAACGTCTCCTTGATAAAGAACGCCACCAGTACCGACCCCAACAACGCCGCAGCCCCCATGGTCCAGAAGATGGCATGCCAGCTGAACCATAGCAGCAGCACACCACCGATCATCGGAGCCAGCAATGGCGCAATGGTCATCACCAGGATCACGAACGACATCATGCGTGAGAACTCATCCTTGGTGAACATGTCACGCATCAGGGCGTTGATCACTACGCTTGCCGCCGCTGCGGCCAGGCCGTGCAGGAAACGCAGGTTGATCAGTTGCTCCACGGATTGGGCCATCGCACAGGCCCCACCGGCGATAGCAAAAATCAGCGTGCCCCACAGGATCACCGGCTTGCGACCAATGCTGTCGGACATCGGCCCATAGAACAGTTGGCCAACGGCAAAGCCCAGCATATAGGCGCTGAGCGTCATCTGCACCCGGCCAGACTCCACGCCAAACTCCTGGGCGATTATCGGCATGCTGGGCAAGTACATGTCGATCGCCAACGGCATCAGCATGGACAGTAGGCCCAGAATAAAGATCAAACCGAGGTGAGAGGTCCGGTTCTGTTGCACGTTCAACGACTCCTTGGTCGGTCGCAAAAATTAATCCAGCAGGTGCGGTGCGCCTACACTGGCAATCTCTTCTTCGGTCAGCGGGCGATATTCCCCCGGTGCCAAATCGTCATCCAACACAATGGCGCCAATGCGCTCACGGTGTAATTCGATGACCCGGTTACCCACGGCTGCAAACATGCGCTTCACCTGATGGTAACGCCCTTCGCTGATGGTGAGGCGCACCAGGGTATCTTCGATTTTTTCCAACTTCGCTGGCTTGGTCAGATTTTTTTCGTTATGCAGCTGCACGCCTTGCTCGAACTGCTGAGCGGTATCAGCGGCCAACGGATGTTCCAACGTCACCAGATAGGTTTTCTCACACTCGTGGCGCGGTGAGGTGATACGGTGCGACCACTGGCCGTCATCGGTCATCAGCACCAGGCCGGTGGTATCAATATCCAGCCGTCCTGCCGCATGCAGCTTGTACGCGACAGGTTCATCCAGGAAATAGAGCACGGTTGGATGATCCGGATCGTCGGTTGAGCACACATACCCCTGTGGCTTATTGAGCATGAAGTAACGTGGCCCGTTCAGCTGTGACAACACGTTGCCATCAAACCGCACTTCCTGTTCCGGAGCCAGCTTGAGCGCCCCGCTCTTGACCACTTCACCGTCTACGGTGACACGTTTTGCACGGAGTTCACGCGCTACCAGCGCACGGCTGATACCCAACTGCTGAGATAAAAACTTGTCCAGTCGCATTGAATCTGCTTTGCCTGTCGTTGTTATGATCGCATTGATCTGGTTGCTAAATATGACGCCCCGTTGTCGCACCAGGTGCAGAAAACAGGTTCGAAGAGGATGTTCGCGTAGGGAAGCCGCTTAGTATAGCGACGGAAACGATGCCATAACAGGGGTAATTTCCATGCTTCTCGCACTGCGTAGCCGCAGAGGGCATAATAATAGAAATTTTTCCGCCGTCTGAGGAGCAAAATGTCACAATTTCAGTGGAATGTTACAGCCCACTTCAGCGAGCGATACTAACTCATGGCTTTTACCCTACGCCCCTATCAGTTGGAAGCGGTCGATGCCACCATCAAGCATTTCCGTCAGCATCCTGAACCGGCCCTGATCGTGCTGCCAACCGGCGCAGGCAAAAGCCTGGTGATCGCCGAGTTGGCAAAACGCGCCCGTGGCCGGGTGTTAGTACTGGCCCACGTTAAAGAGCTGGTGGCGCAAAACCATAGTAAATACTGCGCTTACGGCCTGGAGGCCGACATCTTCGCCGCCGGGCTTCAGCAAAAAGAGAGCAGCGGCAAGGTGGTGTTTGGTAGCGTGCAATCGGTAGCACGTAATTTATCGCTGTTCGATGGCGCGTTTTCCCTGCTGATCGTCGACGAATGTCACCGCATCAGCGACGATGACGACAGCCAATACCAACAGATTATTCAACACCTGCAAAAAACCAACCCACAGTTGCGCCTGCTTGGTCTGACGGCCACCCCTTACCGGCTGGGCAAAGGCTGGATCTATCAATATCACTACCACGGCATCACCCGTGGCGACGGCAACAGCCTGTTTCGCGACTGCATTTATGAACTGCCGTTGCGCTATATGATTAAACACGGCTTCCTGGTGCCGCCAGAACGGCTGGATATGCCGATCGTGCAATACGATTTCAGCCGCCTGGAGGCCAGAAGCAACGGCCTGTTCAGCGAAGCGGATCTTAACCGCGAGCTGAAACAGCAAAACCGCATTACGCCCCACATCATCAGCCAGATCGTTGAATACGCCGAAACCCGCAAAGGCGTGATGATTTTTGCCTCCACGGTGGAGCATGCCCGTGAAGTGCATGGCTTGTTGCCAAGCGGGGAGGCGGCGCTGGTCAGTGCAGAAACTCCCCCCGGCGAACGCGACGCACTAATCGAAGCCTTCAAGCAACAGCAGTTGCGCTACCTGGTCAACGTGGCGGTGCTGACGACGGGTTTCGATGCGCCTCATGTCGATCTGATCGCTATTTTGCGGCCCACCGAGTCTGTTAGCCTGTATCAGCAGATCGTCGGGCGCGGTTTACGGCTGTCCCCAGGCAAGACCGACTGCCTGATCCTGGACTACGCAGGCAATCCCCATGATTTGTTCACGCCGGAAGTCGGCGTCAGCAAACCCCACTCAGACAGCCAACCGGTGCAGGTCTTTTGCCCTGGCTGCGGTTTTGCCAACCTGTTTTGGGGCAAATGCACCGAGAACGGCGACATCATCGAGCACTATGGCCGTCGCTGTCAGGGCTGGCTGGAAGATGATGAGGGGCATCGCGAGCAGTGTGACTATCGCTTCCGTTTCAAATGCTGCCCGCACTGCGGCGCAGAGAACGACATTGCAGCACGCCGCTGCCATCAGTGCCAGGAAGTGCTGGTCGATCCGGATGATATGCTGAAGGCCGCATTGAAGCTGAAGGATGCGCTAGTCCTGCGCTGTGGCGGAATGGAACTGCAAAGCGGCAAGGACGACAAAGGGGAATGGCTGAAAGCCACCTATTATGACGAAGATGGCACCAGCACCAGCGAACGGTTCCGCCTGCAAACGCCCGCACAACGCAAGGCCTTCGAGATGCTGTTCCTGCGCCCGCACCAACGGGCACCAGGCGTCCCCTTCGGTTGGCAAAACGCAGCGGACATTCTGGCTCAGCAGGCGCTGTTGCGCCATCCAGACTTCGTCGTCGCTCGCAAACGCGGCCAGTTCTGGCAAATACGTGAAAAAGTTTTTGATTATCAGGGCCGCTTTCGCCGTGCCAATGAGCTGTATTAGACCCGAGCGGCAGGTTTTCATTGCCCAGCGAGCGGCTTTCCGTTAAAATGCCGCCCGCTTTACCTGGGTTCGCCCAGTGTGAAAGCAGGTTATCGAGCCTGTTACTGGGTCGCCTGTAGCAGGGTAAATTTTCTTTTAAGAGAAAAAACAATGTTCACTATCAACGTACAAGTACGTAAAGACCAGGGTAAGGGTGCGAGCCGCCGCCTGCGTGCAGCAAACAAATTCCCAGCTATCATCTATGGTGGCGAAGAAGCTGCGATTGCTATCGAACTAGACCATGATTCTGTCAAGAACATGGAAGTTAAACCAGAATTCTACAGCGAAGCCGTAGTTTTGGTTGTCGACGGTAAAGAAACCAAAGTTAAGGTTCAGGCTGTACAGCGTCACCCGTTCAAGCCAAAACTGGCTCACATCGACTTCGTTCGCGTTTAATCGCCACGTTATCGATTTTCGGGACGCCGAAGTGAAAAACGCCGCAATTGCGGCGTTTTTTATTGGCTGTCATTCTGCGATGCTTACTTGCCGCCCGTGCGACGTTGCAACTGATCGCGCAGATTCGGTGGCGTACCTCTGATCGTCAGGGTATCAGTGGCCGCATCCCAGAAAATGCGCTCCCCCAGCAGCATCGCATCAAAGTTCAGGCTGATACCGCCGCCGCTGCCGGCAAATTTGGTCAATTGGCGTAACGTGCCGCGATCCGCCGGGAAGCTATCTTCCAGTTCGTAGCCCTGTTCGCTGGAAAACTGCAGGAAATCCTTCTCGCCCACCGGGGCTATCTCTTTCGACAGTTCCTGCAGCTCAATCTCTTCACCGGCCTGCAACTGCTCATTACAGTAGCTGTAAACCTGCTGACGCACCGTCTGGCGTTCGTGTTTGCCTAGTTGAGCATCGGCACAGTAATCATCCACCGCCTGTAACAAGCCACGGTTTTGCGCTTTGGTATCCAGCCCTTCCGACGCCGCCAGGAAATCCATAAAGAAATCGGAGACCTTGCGCCCTACCCGCCCTTTGAGGAATGTCAGGTAGCGAGTCGATTGCGGGTTGGTTTCCCATTCGGTCAGATCGATACGCGCCACAATGTCCGCGTGGTTGATATCCAGATAGTGGGTGGTGCGGATATCCAACTCTTCATTGACACGCGTACTGTTGCAACTGTTCAGCACCGTGATCAGCAAGTATTCCACCGCCAGATAGCGGTAATGAGCGAACAGCACCACGCCACCGTCGGCAAACGGATATTTGGCCAGTTCGTCGCGCAGACGGCCGGTGGCAGCACGGCTAAATGCGAGGAAATCGTCATCACCCTTACGGCAGTTACGCAACGCGTCCGCCAGTTCGCTCTGCTCGTTGAACAGGCCGTAAGCCTTACTCTTGGCGCTGTAAACGCGATGCAGCTCTGCCATCATCTCTTCCACCGCCGCATTGGTGGTAAGAAGGGAATCGCGCAACACCACTTCCAGCGTCTGCTCATCGCGTTTTACCAACTGGTGCAGTGCAATCTGCTCGATATCCAGACTCATGATCAATCCTCCTGTTCTTTGAGCGCGTATTCAAGCACTGACGAAGCCGAAAGACAACGGGCATGGCAATGCCTTAACGATCTTCACGCTATAAAAGAGCGGAAAATCACGGCCCCATACGGTAAGATATGGGACTTTGTCGAGCTTTGAGCACAATATTTATGCCACAATCATCTCGTTATAGTGACGAACACGTTGAACAACTGCTCTCTGAGCTGGTCAACGTTCTGGAAAAACACCATACTCCCACCGACCTCTCTTTGATGGTTCTGGGCAACATGGTAACCAATTTGATCAACACCAGTATTGCTCCCGCACAGCGGAAGACACTGGCCAGATCGTTTGCTGAAGCCCTGCAGGCTTCTATCCGTGAAGATAAAGCGCATTAATAATTACTTATGGTGACAAACCGTCAGCGTTATCGTGAAAAAGTCTCCCAGATGATTAGCTGGGGGCACTGGTTCGCCTTATTTAATATTCTGCTCAGTATCGGGTTGGGCAGCCGCTACCTGTTTGTTACCGACTGGCCGTCCTCATTGCTGGGGCGAGTCTATGCGTTGGTCAGCCTGATTGGGCAGTTCAGCTTTATTGTCTTTGCCGCCTACCTGCTGATCATCTTCCCGCTCACCTTTGTGGTGATGTCGCAGCGCCTGCTGCGATTTATTTCCGCGACGTTGGCCACCGCTGGGCTGACGTTGCTGCTGGTCGACAGCGAAGTCTTTACCCACTTCCACCTGCATCTTAATCCGGTGGTGTGGGAGTTGGTTATCAACCCGGACCAAAGTGAGCTGGCGCGAGACTGGCAGCTAGTGTTTATCTGCGTGCCGGTGATATTCCTGATCGAAATGCTGTTTGCGACCTGGAGCTGGCAGAAACTGCGCAGCCTGAACCGGCGCAACTTCGGCAAACCGCTGGCGGTGCTGTTCATCTGTTCGTTCTTTGCTTCGCACCTGATTTATATCTGGGCGGATGCCAATTTCTATCGGCCGATCACCATGCAACGCGCCAACTTACCACTCTCTTACCCAATGACCGCGCGTAAGTTCCTGGAAAAACACGGCCTGCTCGATCAGCAAGAATATGAGCGCCGCCTGATGCAACAGGGCAATCCAGAAGCGGCTGCCGTTGAATACCCGCTCAATAGTCTGAACTACAGCGATAAAGGCAGCGGCTACAACCTGCTGATGATCGTAGTGAACGGTGTGCGTACCCAGGATATGGCGCAAGACATGCCAGGCCTGAGCCGCTTTGCCCAGGAAAATATCCGCTTCAGCGACCATTACAGCTCCGGTAACCATGCGGACACCGGCCTGTTTGGCCTGTTCTACGGTATTTCGCCTACCTATCTGGATGGCATTCTGGCCGGGCGCAAACCGGCCGCGTTGATTAGCGCGCTGAGCGATCAAGGCTATCAGTTCGGCCTGTTCTCTTCAGACGGTTTCAACGCCACGCTTTACCGCCAGGCACTATTGACCGATTTCTCGCTCCCGCCGGAACCGTTCGTGCAGAGCGATGCTGCCACCACGCATCAGTGGCAGAGCTGGTTGGCCACACAGAGCGGAAATAGCCCCTGGTTCTCCTATATCAATTTCAGCGGTGCAACGTTCCCAGAAGGCGACAATAAGCTCTCGCCGGAAGCCTTTACCCAGCTCTATCGTACTGGCGCGAAAGACGTCGATGCGCAGATCGAGCAGGTGCTGGCAACGCTGAAAGAAAAAGGCCTGTTGGATAAAACCGTGGTGGTGATCACCGCTGAGCACGGCATAGAATTCAACGATACCGGTAAAGGCAACTGGGGAGCAGGTAGCAGCTTTAATCGCAGCCAGTTGCAGGTTCCGTTGGTCATTCACTGGCCAGGCACCCCGGCACAAACCATCAATAAGCTGACCAATCATAACGATGTGATGCGCACGCTGATGCAACGTCTGCTGCATGTGAAAACACCGGCTAACGACTATTCGCAGGGCGAAGACCTGTTTGCCGCACAGCGTAAAAACAATTGGCTCGCCACCGGCGACGGCACCCAGTTGGTGATCACCACGCCAACGCAGACGCTGACATTGGATGGTAATGGCAACTACCGTGCCTACGATCAAGACGATAACGAGATCAAAGACGAGAAACCCCAGCTAGCCCTGCTGTTACAGGTGCTGACGGATGTAAAACGCTTTATCGCCAACTAACTGCTTAAATCTAGAGCAATCGGTGAGGTAGCTGCTTGAATTTACATCCGAAAACGGTAGTATAGGGTTCTGCGTCGGCATGTAGCGCAGCCTGGTAGCGCACCGTCATGGGGTGTCGGGGGTCGGAGGTTCGAATCCTCTCATGCCGACCAATTATTTATAGAAAAACCAACCGCTTAGGGTTGGTTTTTTTATGTCTGAATTTTGGCTATGGTACCGCCCCTTTAACAGGCCATACCAATGTATCATCTCAGGTCATTCGCCAGATTGTGTCTCTCAATGGATAGCGTGACTGTTCACAAGCACATCACTAATCAGAGATCACCACCGATTAATAAGCCAACGAGTTTCAGCTCTGCGGGCAAGCGACCAGATAAAGATCGTGAACGGGCATACTCGCATCAAAACCACGCACTCTCTCTGGATCATCAATAGCCGGGTCAGCAAGCTGCTTGGCTACGTCGTCTACACTGACATCTTCAACATAAAAAGTCGCATCAGTCATTTTATTGCAGTTAAAGTAGGTCCCCATTAATACCATTTTCCCAGGGGTCGTATAGCTCTCCTGTTTATTGACCAGTGCAACAACACCATCCGCTCGTTTAGCGACGACAGTATAGCTTTCCTCTGAGCGATCAAAAACATAGGCATCATTTTCAGGATAAGTCGACCATATAGTAGACTTCTCAGCAAACAACTCTGCCAAATTAATCGCTGGCTTTAGTGCATTTTTGTTATCAGCATCTTGGGCAACTGCCGACGTCACCACACCGATGGTGCCAACCGACAGCACACCTAAAAAGAGTAATGTTTTTTTCATGGTATTAATTCCGTTTTGAAAAAGTTTTAATATGACAGCTTAAATAATAACCATATGACATATAACAAGAAGTATTGCACAACAGCTCATCTTTGCACTCAATTATGATGGGTGCATTCAAACGGACGCGCAAAGATCAATATGCATCATAAAAACCAACGATTCATACCTTGACAATTAGTGTGTAATGACAATAGAGATCACATCCCCTAGCATAGGCCACGATAAAATTTTCCCCTCCCCCTCTTGCACTCACCCCGTCCCTTCGGTCAAAATAACTGTATACATAAACAGTAAATTTAGGGTTGGGCTATGTTCGTTGAATTGGTGTTTGATAAGCGTAATGTCGCAGGGATCCCCGGTGCCGATGAAATCATCAAGGCCGAGCTGACAAAACGGGTACATCGCATCTTCCCGGATGCAGAAGTGAAGGTAAAACCCATGCAGGCCAACGGCCTTAACTCAGACGCCAGCAAAAGTGACCGCGAGAAGTTAAACCGTATGCTGGAAGAGATGTTTGAAGAGTCTGATCAATGGCTGGCCACCGATATTTAAAGGGCCGAAGGGCGCGGTCATTGACTGCGCCGCACCATGGATGCCCAAAACAAAAAACCCCAGCATTTCTGCTGGGGTTTCTTATATGGTGCCGGCTACCGGAATCGAACTGGTGACCTACTGATTACAAGTCAGTTGCTCTACCTACTGAGCTAAGCCGGCGAAATCTGTCGGAAGTCGTGCTGTTTCCGTGGGGCGCAATATAATACAGCCAGACTGGAACAATCAAGCGTAATCAACAGATTATTTATCTTGTTGATTAAAAAACGGCTTATATGCCGAATTTCTCACCGATGGCCCGTTCTTCGCGGCTTAATGTCTGATTAATATAGTCCACAAACAGCTCCAACGCCGTGCTCCGCTGCCGCCCCAGAGGTAATTGCAGCTGCAAGGTCCGCGGGCTTTGCTGCTCGACAGCAAAAGGTTTCAGGATCAATCCTTGCGGCTGCAACAACGGCATCGCAGTAAACTGGCTACAGATGGTCACCGCCAACGGGGAGCCCTGTAAAAAATAGTACAGCGTGGAGAAGTTATCACAGGTTAGCACTGGTTCAATGAAGGTGCCATTCATCTGGCAAGCGATATCAAACAGCTGACGTATTGTGGAGCCTGGCTCTGGCAGACACACCGGATACTGGCAGAGATCTGCCAAAACCACCTGCCTGCCGGCTAATGGGTGCTCCTTCCTCATCAACAACAAGACCGGTGCAGGCCACGAAGCCGCTACCTCAACACCCCGCTCTGGGTGCAAACTAAACTGCAGCACCATGTCACACTCGCCATTACGTACCAACCGCGCCAACGTTTTAGTGTCTGCCACCGTCAGCACGAAGCTGACAGCCGGGTATTCTGCACGAAAACGCGCCATCAGTTGTGGCATCAGCATAAAAGCCACTCCATTACTACAGGCCACGCGTAGCGCAGTACGGCGTTCGGCTTTCAACCCTTTGATTTCTGCTACCGCCTGTTCAATATTCAACAGGCTTTTACGAATATGATTTTCAAAAATCTGCCCGGCCTCGGTCAGCACCATCCCCCGCGCGTGGCGTTCGAACAATGGCGTGCCAACCTGCACTTCCAGGCGCTGGATCTGCCTGCTGATCGCCGAGACCGCCACAAACAGCTGTTCACTGGCCGCACTGAGCGAACCACAGTTGGCGACCACCAGAAAAAAGCGAACCTCGCTACTCAACATGCCGTCCCTCTCCATGGTGCAAAGCTTGCCAACGAGCAACCCACCGTTGCCTTTAAAGCAAAGCTTGTTTGTTAAATGGATAATTGTGGCAAACCCCGATTTTAGCTTAGATAACAAACACAACAAGTAAAACAACACAACGCAAACACAACGGGGAAAATAATCATGACGGGTGAACAGGCCGTCGCTTTGGCGACAGCGTATTTTGACAGTGGCGAATTCCGCCGCATATTGGCACGGCGCATCGCGCTGGCCACCGAAAGCCAGCGGCATGACGACGATGCCGGCATTTTGCTCTACCTCGAACAGGAAATCATGCCGCCGTTACGGGCATTGGGTTTCGAGTTACAACTGTTCGATAACCCGGAAGCGGCCAACCGCCCGTTTCTGATCGCCGTACGCATTGAAGATCCTTCCTTACCTACCCTGCTGAGCTATGGCCACGGCGATGTGGTTTTCGGCGATGACGAGAACTGGCGCACAGGTCTTTCGCCTTGGGAATTGAGTGAAGAAGGCGATCGTTGGTACGGCCGTGGCAGCGCGGATAACAAAGGCCAGCACAGTATTAACCTGGCGGCGCTGGAGCAGGTTTTCCACGCACGCGGGGGCAAACTAGGGTTCAACTGCAAGCTGATTTTCGAAATGGGCGAAGAGATCAGTTCCCCTGGGCTAGCGGCCATTTGCCAGCAGCAACGCGAATTGCTGCAAGCCGATCTGTTTATCGCCTCCGATGGCCCACGGCTGAACGCCACACAGCCCACATTATTCCTAGGCTCACGCGGCTGTATCAATTTTCGCCTCAGCATTCACGCCAGGGATAACGCCTATCACTCTGGCAACTGGGGGGGATTACTCAGCAATCCCGGAACCCAACTGGCTAATGCCATCGCTTCTCTGGTTAATCAACATGGGCAGTTACAGGTTGCAGCGCTGAAACCCGCCCCTCTGGATAGCAACCTGCGTGCCATTTTGCGCGATCTCAGCGTTGGCGGCCAAGCTGGCGATCCGGCGATCGATGAGAACTGGGGTGAAGCTGGCCTGACCCCTAGCGAGCGCCTGTATGGTTGGAACACGCTTGAAGTACTGGCCTATCAAACGGGCAACCCGGCTCGGCCAATGAACGCCATCCCCGGCAGCGCAACGGCGGTATGCCAACTGCGCTTCGTGGTCGGTACCGACTGGCAAAATCTGGTTAACCATATCCAACAGCATCTGCAATTACACGGCTTTGGCAATGTGGAGGTGGAATGGCTGCATGGTTCACCGGCCACCCGGCTCAATCCACAAGATCCGCTCGTTTCCTGGGCACTTGAGATCCTGCAACAAACCAGCGGCAAAAAGCCCGCATTGCTGCCCAATCTGGGCGGTTCGCTGCCTAATGACGTGTTTGCCGATACGTTGGGACTGCCCACGCTGTGGATCCCCCACTCCTATCCGGCCTGTGGTCAACACGGGGTCAATGAGCATATGTTGAAATCCATTGCTCGTGAAGGATTGCAGATCATGACTCGCCTGTTCTGGGAGTTGGGCGAAAATGGCAGCACGATCCTGGCACAACGCCGGGCAGGAGAGTCTTCATGAGCGCGATAGCCCAACAGGATAGCGTAGCGGCCAAGCCCAATTTGTATAAAACGCTGTTTGCCACCTGCATCGGCAACGCGTTGGAATGGTTCGATATCGCGGTTTATGGCTTTTTCGCCAGCTATATCGCCCATGCCTTTTTCCCTACGGAGGATCCGGCCGTTTCATTGTTGCTGACTTTCGGCAGCTTCGGTGTCTCATTCTTAATCCGCCCACTGGGTGCTGTGGTGCTCGGAGCCTACGCCGATCGGGTTGGTCGCAAGAAGGCACTGTTGATGTCCATCAGCCTGATGCTGCTTGGCGGTGCGATCATCACCTTTATGCCTTCTTACGCCACCATTGGGCTGGCGGCTCCGCTGATGATCTTGATTGCCCGATTGATTCAGGGTTTTTCCGCCGGTGGGGAGTTTGGTAGTTCAACCGCCTTTCTGGTCGAACACTTCCCGGAGCGCAAGGCATTTATCGCCAGTTGGCAGTTTGCCACACAAGGCGCCAGCACGCTGATGGCTTCCGCCTTCGGGTTAGGTATGACCCACTGGCTGACAGAAAACCAAATCCAGGACTGGGGCTGGCGTATTCCCTTTGCTTTTGGGCTACTGATCGGCCCGGTGGGGCTGTATATCCGCCGCCATGTGCATGAGCCGGCCAGCTTTGTACAGCAGAAGAAACCCGAAGCACCGTTAAAGATGCTGGTCGGTAATCAAAAAAACCTGCTGTTGCTGGCCATCGGGCTGATGGTGATTTCCACCGCCATCAACTACATGCTGAATTATGTGCCCACCTATGCCACCAAAAACCTGAATCTGTCCGGTTCCGCCGCCTTTAGTGCAACCCTGTTAGCCGGTGTGATTTTAACGGTAGTCACCCCGATAATGGGATTATGGGCGGAAAAAGTCGGCCGCCTGCCGTTGATGTGGGGCTCGCTGATCCTGCTGCTGCTGACGATATACCCGGCATTCCTGTTGGTGGTGAACCACACTTCGCCAATGATGCTGATGTTAATGGTTGGCTGGCTGGCCTTGCTGAAGTCCATCTACTTCTCGACGGTGCCTTCGGTAATGGCCGATTTGTTCCCGATGGCAACACGGGCCAGCGGTATGGCGATCAGTTACAACGTGGCGGTGACGGTATTTGGTGGCTTTGCGCCGCTGATCTGCACCCTGCTGATCACCGCGACCGGGACCAGCCTGGCACCAAGCTATTATCTGATGATGGTGGCACTGCTGAGCGGCTGGGCACTGTTAGGTAGCAGAAAACATTTGCGTTCGGCTCCGCTTTAAACTCTCTATGAGGCCATCAAATGATGGCCTCTTCATTTAGTGCAAGCAATGAAGGAGTGGTCTGGCCGCCTATCAGCACTGCTGGTGTACCATTATCGGATAAAGGGAGACACGCCTCAGAAAATAAGCATATTCCTATGCTATCCTGGTTTTTTCCTAACAAAAAAAACGCAAAACGAACCACTACCTATAGGCATTAATGCTGAAAATTTTGGTTTAATCCTCTAGGAAAAGCAGGCTTAAAGTTAGACCTTTCCTAAGCAATTCCCCCCAATCCATCTTGTGCAATTTAATTGATATCAGTATTATGCGTTGATAAATTTCACGGTTAAAAACAGTGGGCGTTAATTAAAAAATTAAACCGCTCAGTTTCCCCCAGGTTGTAACCCGCTAACAAAAGGAAATTGTTTTATGAAAAGCATCGTTAAATGGTGTGCTGCTCTTGCCGTCATCGCCACTCTGACCGGTTGTGTGCGTACTGCCCCAATACAACAAATCAACAGCACGGTCAGCACTGGTCATACCGAAGCGCAAGTCAGAACTGCAATCCTGAAAGCAGGTGTGCAACGTGAATGGGTTATGACGCAGGCTGGTCCTGGCGTCATTAATGGCCGCCTCCAGGCTCGCGACCATGTTGCTGAAATCCGCATCACCTATTCCGCAACGAATTATTCCATCGACTACGCCAGTAGCCTCAACCTGCTAGCCTCGGGTGGGAAAATTCATAAAAGCTATAACCGCTGGATACACAACCTAGATAAAGATATCCAGTTGAATTTGTCGGCTGGTGCCGCGCTGTAATTTCCAATATTGATTAGATTAGCGCCGGATACAAGCTGGCGTCACTATTTTGTATCCGGTTAAAGAGGCTGTACAACAAATGTATCAACAGGACACTCTCAGTGCACTTGATGCTATCACTGAGGCGCAACGGATTGCCTTTGCTCCAATGCTGTTTCAAACCGCCCTTTGTCTGCGCAATACGGGTGTATTAGCCTATCTGGATGAACAAGGAAAACACGGCGCCCTCCTTGAGGACATCGCTGCCAATAGCAGCGTTAATGAATATGCCGTTAGTGTGCTGTTGGATATGGGGTTAAGTGGCCGTATTGTGACTCATCAAAACGGCTATTACTTCATTGCCAAAGTGGGGCACTTCCTACTCCACGATGCCATGACCCGTGTGAATATGGATTTCACTCAAGATGTTTGTTATCAGGGGCTGTATTCTTTAGAACATGCGCTTAAGGAAGAGAAACCCGCTGGTTTAAAAGTGTTTGGTGAATGGCCGACCATCTACCCTGCCTTATCGCAATTGCCCAAGGCTGCACGTGAAAGCTGGTTTGCTTTTGATCACTACTATTCAGATGCCGCATTTAATGCCGCACTACCCCATATATTTAACAATAAACCAACAACGCTTTATGATGTGGGCGGCAATACTGGAAAATGGGCGCTACGTTGTTGCCAGTACGATGATAACGTCAGCATTACCTTACTGGATCTGCCGCAGCAAATTAGCCTGGCGCGTGAGAATGTCGAAAAAGCCGGGTTATCTCATCGCATAGATTTCCATGCTGTAGATATGCTAAGCGATGCACCATTGCCCAGTGGCGCAGATATCTGGTGGATGAGCCAATTTCTTGACTGTTTTTCACCGGAACAAATTATTACTATTCTGAAAAAAATCAAACGGGTGATGAAGCCTGACGCTCAGCTATGCATTATGGAGTTGTTCTGGGATGCACAAAAATTTGAAGCGGCTTCGTTCAGCCTCAACGCCTCCTCACTCTATTTTACCTGCATGGCTAACGGCAACAGTCGCTTTTACAGCGCCGGTAAATTTTACAGTTTCCTCGAAACGGCAGGTTTCCGAGTAGAAAAACGTCTCGATAACCTCGGTATTGGTCATACCTTGTTAGTATGCCGAAAGCAATAATGATAGGGCAGCGCTCATGCTACCTTGGAGATGACACAGTCCAAACCGAGTAACCGCGGAAGCACGTTGATGAATTTTGCATTGAACATCGTTGATTGGCAGGCCATGGCCCCCGGACTAAGCGACGCATCGCAGTGGCGTCAATGGTCGCAGGAGCCTCGTGGGATCATACCCTCAGCGCCACAATCGAAGCTGACCGAACTTCCCATGATGACAGCACGCCGCCTGAGTTCAGGCAGTAGGCTGGCCGTGGAATGCGGTTTGGCCATGCTACGTCGTCAACCGGTGGATGCAGTACTCTATACCAGCCGTCACGGTGAGTTGGAGCGTAATTACCGCATTTTGCAGGCCATAGCCACCCAGCAAGCGGTTTCCCCAACTGATTTCACCATGTCGGTACATAACTCAGCCGTGGGTCACTTGACCATCACGGCGCAAAATCCTCTGGTATCATCTTCACTTTCTGCTGGCCTAGACACCTTTCAGCAAGCGTTATGTGAGGTAGTGTGTTTACTCCAAGCGGGTTACCAGAGAATATTAATGGTCGATTTTGATGGCTTGCTGCCCGAGTTTTACCACACCTACCTGCCAGAGCAGATGCCGACCTGGGCCTATGCGGTGGCGCTGGTGTTTGAACGAGGGAATACCTTACGGTGCGAGAGCAAGCCGGAAGGCACAGGGGAAGAGCCCCTACTACCGCAAAGCTTACAGTTTTTACAACACTACCTGGCCGAAGAACCAACGTTCGCCATTGCGGGTGAAAGACTGAAGTGGTATTGGAGCCGTACATGAGCGGCCTATTCGCACGTTTAAACTGGGCTTGGCGTCTGATGATGACCGGCTTTTGCTTTGTGCTGTTTGGCGTCGGTGGCCTGCTGCTATCGCTTGTCTGGTTTAATCTGCTGCTGGTACTCCAGCGCAATATTGCCAAGCGCCGCCAGGTAGCCCGGCGCAGCATTGCCGCCAGTTTCCGGCTGTTCTTATCGATAGCAAAAACGTTGGGTGTGTTAGATTATCGCATCAAGGGGATTGATATATTACGCCAGGAGCGCGGTTGTTTGGTGGTCGCTAACCATCCGACACTGATTGATTACGTGCTTTTGGCATCCGTGATGCCCGAGACAGACTGCCTGGTAAAAAGCGCTCTGCTACATAACCCCTTTGTGAGCGGAGTGATCCGGGCTGCGGATTATCTGGTCAATAGCCAGGCGGACACGCTGCTTCCAGCCTGTCAGCAACGCCTGGCACAGGGCGACACCCTACTTATTTTTCCAGAGGGAACACGCACACGCCCTGGTGAAAATATGACACTGCAGCGCGGTGCCGCCAATATTGCCGTACGATGCCGCCGTGACGTGCGCATAGCAGTGATCCATTGTAGCGAACATCTGCTTGATAAACAGAGCAGATGGTATGACGTTCCGCCCAGGAAACCCCTGTTCCAGGTAGAAGTGCGTGAACGGGTACAGATAGAACATTTTTTTGATGCAGAATCGCAACAGCCAGCATTAGCCGCAAGGCAGCTAAACCGGCATCTTTTGCATCAGTTATCACCAGGCCTTATACCTTTGTCAGGAATTAATGATGCAAGCGCTCCACCTTGAAATTAAAAATCTCATAATAAATACACTGAATTTGGATGAACTGTCTGCGGACGATATCGACACCAATGCGGCGCTGTTTGGTGAAGGATTGGGGCTAGACTCCATCGATGCTTTAGAGTTAGGGCTGATGGTGAAAAACCAGTATGGTGTCGCGCTTTCCGCCGAAAATGAAGAGATGCGTCAACATTTCTACTCAGTGGCAACACTGGCATCCTTTATCCAAGCTCAACGTGCCTGAGAAGAGCCCGCTATGACAGAACAACAAACCATATATCAGGAAGTGTCCGCGCTGCTGACCAAACTGTTCGATATCGATCCACAGGACATCAAACCTGAGGCCCGCTTGTATGAAGAGCTTGAGTTAGACAGTATCGATGCCGTCGACATGATCGTGCACCTGCAGAAGAAGACCGGGAAGAAAATCAAGCCGGAAACCTTTAAGCAGGTTCGTACCGTGCAAGATGTCGTCGATGCGGTAGAACAGCTATTGCAAGAAGCATAACCGTTTATGCCCGGCGCTCGGTCCCTGAAAGGGATACAACTGGTGGCTCTACTGGCGCTACTGGCTTGGCCATTTCTTGTCTGGTTTGGCCTGACACGCAACAGCCTTCACTGGCTGCTGCCGATCATCGCCTTGTTGCTGGCCTTTCGCCTCTATCAGGTCAAAAGTCAGCGCGGCCCTATGCGCTATGTACTGCAAGCCGTGGCACTCGCGGGTCTCACATTATGCCTAATGAGCTATGTGCTAAAAACGCATCAGTTGCTGCTATTTTACCCAGTGGTAGTCAATCTGGTCATGCTCGGCGTATTTGGTAGTTCACTGTGGAGTTCGATGCCAATGGTGGAGCGCCTTGCCCGTTTGCAGGATCCGGAGCTCCCCCCGTCAGGCGTGCGTTATACCCGCAAGGTCACCCAGATATGGTGTGTTTTTTTCATTCTGAACGGTTCGATGGCACTTTTTACCGTTCTGCTCGGTGATATTCGGTTATGGACGCTGTGGAACGGCATGATTGCCTATCTGTTGATGGGAGCGCTGATGGCTGGCGAATGGCTGGTGCGTCGCAGGCGGATATTGCGAGACAAGGCATGAATCAGATACTCCCTCTGGCCCAGTGGCTAAGTCATTCGCGTGCCGATGAAACCCCGATTGCCTGGCTTGATGAGCATATCTGGACGCTGGGGCAGTTGCGCCATGACGTAGCAGCACTGGTGAGCATCCTGCAACAATATGAAGGCGACCGCTGGGCGCTGTGTTTTGAAAACAGCTATCTGTTTATCGTCGGACTATTGGCAATATTGCATGCGGGCAAAACCCCCGTGGTTCCCGGACATAGCCGTGTTTCACTGCTGGAAGAACAACGGGCGCTGTTTAACGGCATACTGACCGACCAGGCACTGACCTGGAGCGGTACGCTGATCCAGGTCCAATCAACGGATCAAGGTAGCGAGAACCAGCCACCGCTACCCACTCTCGATCCGGCCAGCCATATCGAACTATTTACCTCCGGCTCGACAGGGCAACCACGCCGCATCATAAAGCCCATTGCCAGCCTCGATCGCGAAGCCTCCTTACTGGCTGAACGTTTTGCCGACAGGCTCACCGGCTGCCATATTGTGGCCTCGGTACCTCCGTTGCACCTTTACGGCCTCACCTTCCGCATCTTTTTACCCATGGCGCTAGGATTACCGCTGCATGCAGCAATGCTTCATTACACCGAGCAGTTGGCAACTCTGGCTAATCACCACCAATACGCCTTTATCAGCAGCCCGGCTTTTCTAAAACGCCTAGACCACCAGCTCACACCACCGCCAGTGAATATGGTCATCTCCGCAGGGGGAGTGTTGCCTTGGGAAGACGTGGCTCAGACCGCCAGTTGGTTAGGGGTCTGGCCAGACGAAATCTACGGTAGTACCGAGACCGGGATCCTCGCCTGGCGTCACCATCAGCAGCCTGATGTAACCTGGCAGCCCTTCCCTGGCGTGCGTATCGTGGTTGACGCCGACGAGATCCGCGCTATCTCTCCGCTTATCAGCGATAGGCACGGCCTGCTCCTCGACGATATTTTGCAATTTGACGATAGCGGACGCTTCCAGATAACAGGTCGCCGCGACCGGGTGGTTAAAATTGAAGAGAAACGCATTTCACTTTGCGAGATCGAGCAACGGCTGCTGGAACTCGAAGGCATACGCGAAGCCGCAGCGCTACCGGTAACACGCGGAGGGCGCCAAGGCATTGGCGCATTGCTGGTGCTTGAAGACCATGCTCGGCAGCAGTGGCAACAAATGGGCGGCAAAGCACTGGAAATATCATGGCGTCGTGCGCTGCGCCCGTGGCTGGAACCTGTCACTATCCCTCGTTACTGGCGTATCGTCGACGAGATGCCCGTCAACAGCATGAACAAGCGCGTCTATGCGCAATTACAGGAATTGTTTCATGAGACCCCATGAGATGGCTCGCCATCAGACGCAGCAGCAGGCCGAGATCGTGTTACGGCTGGATGCGGCTTCATTCTGGTTTAAAGGCCACTTCGCAGTGCAACCTCTGCTACCCGGCGTGACACAACTAGACTGGGTGATGCACTATGCCACCTCACTGCTGGTACCCGATTTTCGCTTTCACAGTATTCAAAGTGTCAAATTCCAACAGCCCTTACTGCCGGATAACATCGTCACGCTGACGCTTGACTGGCAGGAAGAACGGCAAATCATGGTTTTCCGCTATCAACGTCATGATGGTGAGGCACGTAGCACAGCCAGCAGCGGGAAGATCCGATTATGTCGCTGAATAGTGCCACGTTTAACCCTTGTGTGGTGATCCCCTGTTATAACCACGGAGCCATGATGGCAAGTGTGCTCGCGCGCCTGCAACCCTTTGGCTTAGCCTGTCTGGTGGTGGACGATGGCAGCGACCAGGCCACCCAGCAGGAACTTGAGCGCCTGGCCACCATTCACGCGGATGTCACCTTAGTACGCCTTGCACACAATTCAGGAAAAGGCACGGCGGTGATTCGCGGATTGGAAGAGGCTCAACGCAGAGGATTTAGCCATGCGGTACAAGTCGATGCGGACGGCCAACATGCCATTGAAGATATTCCCAAGCTGATTACCCTGGCACAGATCCATCCCCAGGATTTAATTTCCGGACAACCGGTTTACGACGACTCCATACCAGCGTCGCGGCGCTATGGCCGCTGGGTAACTCACGTCTGGGTCTGGATTGAGACGCTCTCTCTACAGCTCAAAGACAGCATGTGCGGCTTCCGGGTTTACCCCATTACCCCCACCTTGGAGTTGGCGCATAAAACGGCGCTAGGCAAACGCATGGACTTCGATACGGAAGTCATGGTTCGCCTCTACTGGCAGGGGAACACCAGTTACTTTGTGCCGACGCACGTCACCTACCCCCAGGATGGGTTGTCACACTTTGATGCCTTGAAGGATAACGTGCGTATTTCACTGATGCATACCCGCCTTTTCTTCGGCATGTTGCCGCGCATCCCTACCCTGCTTTTTCGTCGATGCAACCCACACTGGGCACGTCAGAAAGAAATCAAGGGGTTGTGGGGAATGCGCATCATGCTTGCTATCTGGCGCTTACTGGGTAGAAAGGCCATTGCTCCACTGCTCTATCCGGTGGTGGCGGTTTACTGGCTTGGCGCACATCAGGCCCGTCAGGCTTCACAAGCCTGGCTGAAGCGGGTACGCAACGAGTTGACTTCACGTTCGCTCCCCATTCCTGCGCATCTCAACAGCTATCACCATTTTTTACGTTTTGCAGATGCCATGCTGGATAAAATCGCCAGTTGGCGTGGGGAAATGCGGCTAGGGCAGGATGTTGTCTTCGCCCCCAATGCCGAAGCCACGCTGGATATTGGCTCCCCACAAGGCAAATTGCTGCTGGCCTCCCATTTGGGAGATATCGAAGCTTGCCGGGCGTTGGCACAATTACAGGTGAGTAAAACCATCAATGCGCTGGTGTTCAACGACAACGCCCAGCGTTTCAAACAGATTATGGCAGAGATAGCACCCCAGGCAGGGCTCAACCTGTTGCCTGTGACCGACATCGGCCCGGATACCGCCATATTGCTCAAAGACAAACTGGATCGTGGCGAATGGGTGGCGATCGTTGGCGATCGCATCGCGGTAAAACCGCAGCGAGGAGATAGCTGCCGGGTTATCTGGAGTCGCTTTATGGGCCATCCTGCCCCATTCCCTCAAGGGCCGTTTATTCTGGCTTCGATATTGCGTTGCCCGGTGTTGCTGATCTATGCCCTGCGCCAGCAGGGAAAACTGCATTTGCACTGTGAGCCGTTTGCCGACCCTCTGCTGTTACCGCGGGCCGATCGTCAAGCCGCCTTGCAACAGGTGGTGGATCATTATGCTGAGCGTCTTGAACACTACGCGTTGCAGGCACCGCTCGATTGGTTCAACTTTTTCAATTTTTGGCAACTGCCTGACCAACAGGCCAACACCACAGACAGGAGCAAAGGGTGCTAAACGATCCCTGTTTCACCAGCGAGATAGAACTGACCGTTCCCTTTCATGATATTGATATGATGGGAGTCGTGTGGCACGGCAATTATTTCCGTTACTTTGAAATTGCCCGCGAAGCCCTGCTGAACCAATTCAACTACGGCTATCGGCAGATGAAAGAGTCGGGATATGTTTGGCCAGTGGTGGATACCCGTGTGAAATACCGCGATACGCTAACCTTTGAACAACGCATCCGCGTTCGTGCCACGTTGGAAGAATACGAAAATCGCCTGCGCATTGCCTACCAGATTTTT
Source organism: Serratia sp. JSRIV004 (assembly GCF_019968705.1). Taxonomy (NCBI): domain Bacteria; kingdom Pseudomonadati; phylum Pseudomonadota; class Gammaproteobacteria; order Enterobacterales; family Yersiniaceae; genus Serratia; species Serratia sp. JSRIV004. The sequence goes on from NZ_CP074140.1 coordinate 3,960,938, forward strand.
GACGCCGACAGCGGCAAACGCACCACAACCGGTTACACCATCCAGGTAGCGGTAGAGGAAAAAAGCCGTGAGATGTGCTTTGTCTGCCCAGACATACTGTTCGAACGTCTGGGGGTGCAGCCATGAAAGCCTGGCCTCTGCTATTCCTGCTGATCAGTCCATGGGTCAATGCCATCACGCTGAATGAATTACAGCAGCGTTTTACCGAACAACCGGTAGTGCGAGCCCATTTTGCCCAGGCTCGAACCATTAAAGATCTGCCACAGCCACTGCGTTCTCAAGGCGACATGGTGATCGCCCGCGATCAGGGTTTGCTGTGGCAACAGCAAACCCCCTTTGCCATGACGTTGATGCTCAACGACTCACGGATGGTGCAAATCATCAATAACCAGCAACCGCAGGTTATTACCGCACAAAACAACCCGCAGATGTTTCAGTTCAATCATCTGCTGCGCGCGCTATTCCAGGCCGATCGTCAGGTGCTGGAGAAAAACTTCCGCATTGATTTCCAGGAGCAAGGTGAGGGTCGCTGGACGCTATCCTTAACCCCACTGACTACCCCTCTGGACCGAATTTTTGCCACTATAGTGCTGAGTGGACAAACCTATCTGGAAACCATCCATTTAAACGATAAACAGGGCGATGTGACTGAAATCACCTTTTCTCAACACCGGCTGCAACCCGCAGCTTTGACCGATGAAGAGCGACAACGTTTTGCCGCCTACTAATGCCAAGCGCCTCGCGCTGCTTTGGGGAATCGCATGCCTGATATTAGTTGGCATGCTGCTAGCCCTATTGCCACAGGCCCGGATCAATAGCAGCGTGTTGGCGATGTTGCCCAAGCAGGCATTGGGTGCCATTCCCCCCGCGCTGAACGACGGTTTTATGCAGCGCCTGGACAAGCAGTTGGTCTGGCTGGTCAGCCCCGGAAAACAGGCAGACCCGCAGGTAGCGCAATATTGGCTTACCCAATTGCAAAAGTCCGGGATAGCAGAGACGGTGAAAGGCCCTATGGGTGCCGCAGACCAGCAAGCCTGGGGCGACTTTTTCTGGCAGCATCGTAATGGTCTGATCGACAACGCAACGCGTGAGCGCCTGCAAAACGGTGGCGAAGCCCAGGCACAGTGGGTCCTCTCTCAGCTCTATTCAGCATTCTCTGGCGTCAGCGGCAAAGAGCTACGCAACGATCCGCTAATGTTGATGCGAGGCTCACAGCTGGCTCTGGCCCAGAACAGCCAGCGTTTACGGCTGATGGACGGCTGGTTGGTTACTCAAGATGAACTGGGGAACTACTGGTATTTTCTGCATGGCGAATTGACGGGATCGTCATTTGATATGCAACAAACCCACCGCGTCGTCACTACCCTCGCCGCGCTGGAGGATCAACTCACATCACGCTATCCCCAGGCCAAGCTCCTCTCACGTGGGACGCTGTTTTACAGTGATTATGCCAGCCAACAGGCAAAACAGGACATATCTACGCTGGGGGTCGCCACCATACTGGGCGTAATACTGCTGATCGTGGTGGTTTTCCGCTCGCTGCGCCCGCTGATGCTGTGCCTGATTTCCGTTGGCATCGGTGCACTAGCAGGAACAGCAGCTACGTTGTTGCTCTTCGGTGAGCTCCACCTGATGACGCTGGTGATGAGCATGAGCATCATTGGGATCTCTGCCGACTATACGCTTTACTACCTCACCGAACGCATGGTGCACGGTAACGAGATATCGCCATGGCAGAGTCTGCTCAAAGTGCGCAATGCCCTGTTATTGGCGTTGCTGACTACCGTCGCGGCCTATTTGATCATGATGCTCGCTCCCTTCCCTGGGATACGACAAATGGCGGTGTTTGCCGCTGTGGGCCTGAGCGCATCATGCCTTACGGTGATCTTTTGGCATCCGTGGCTATGTCGCAACTTACCGGTACGCCCTATTCCTGCCGCGATCTCCCTGCTGCGCTGGCTTGCGGCCTGGAGGCATAACCGCAAACTGTCGCTGGGGCTACCTGTCGTATTGGTGTTGGTTTCTCTTGCGGGGATAGCGACATTACGCGTCGATGATGATATTGCCCAGTTGCAGGCGCTGCCGCAGGATATCCTGGCGCAGGAAAAAGCCATTACGCAGCTCACTGGGCAAAGCGTCGATCAAAAATGGTTTGTGGTCTACGGCAACACTCCTCAGCAAACCCTGGAGCGGCTTGAAGACTTCACGCCGGCACTGGAACAGGCCCGCCAGACTGGGATTATCAGCGCTTTCCGCACAATCCCGTTAAACTCACTCGCACGCCAGAAACAGGATCTCGCCCTGTTGCTGGGCGCCGCTCCTACGGTCATCCGTGCATTGCAAAATACAGGGTTAACGGACGTCACGCCCGATCTGCAAACCGCACCCGCAACGTTGGAGGATTGGCTCAACAGTCCAGCCAGCGAAGGTTGGCGCTTAATGTGGTTGACGTTGCCCAACGGCAAAAGCGGTGTGCTGGTACCTGTAGAAGGCGTTAACGACAGCACGGCTCTGAGCTCACTGGCGGAAAAACAACCGGGTGTAGTGTGGGTAGATCGCAAGGATACATTCAACGAATTATTCGCCCTCTATCGCACCATACTTACCGGCTTACTGCTGGTAGCACTGGCGGTGATCGCTTGCAGTGCGGTGTTCCGTCTCGGGTGGCGTAAGGGATTAATCAGCCTGGTGCCTTCGCTGCTGTCGCTGAGCATCGGACTGGCCACCCTATCCTTTAGCGGACATGCCGTGAACCTGTTTTCGCTACTGGCGCTGGTACTGGTGCTGGGGATCGGCATTAACTATACGCTGTTCTTCAGCAATCCACGTGGCACACCACTGACATCGTTGTTGGCGATCGCGCTGGCAATGATGACAACGTTGTTAACCCTGGGCATGCTGGTCTTTAGCAGCACTCAAGCTATCAGCAGTTTTGGGATTGTACTGGTCAGTGGGATCTTTACCGCTTTCTTGCTCTCCCCACTCGCCATGCCTGACCGTAAGCAGAGAAAAAAATGACAAATTGCGACTTCTGGCGCGCGGTTCCCCTGTTGGCCGTGCTATTGATTACCGGCTGTAGCCACTCATCGCATAATGAGGATGGCTCCCGCCCACAAGCCTGGCTTGAACCCGGCGTACGCGTCACGCTTCCGGCTCCTGGTATCACTGAAAATATCCAGTCCCAGCAATTATTGACCGGCAGCTTTAACGGCAAAACCCAGTCTTTGTTGGTCATTCTAAATGCGGATAGCAATACACTCACCTTGGCGGGGCTGTCTTCGTTAGGTATCCGCTTATTTCTCGTTACCTATGACGATAAAGGCATTCATACCGAGCAGTCGATCGTGGTGCCACAACTGCCGCCAGCCAGTCAGGTCTTGGCCGATGTGATGCTCGGCCACTGGCCGATTACCGCCTGGCAAGATCGGTTGCCGCAGGGCTGGACGCTAATCGATAAGGGCGACAAACGAGAATTACGCAACGCGCGCGGCAAACTGATAACGGAGATCACGTACCTGCAACGTAAAGATCGTCGTGAACCTATCAGCATTGAGCAACACGCGTTTAAATACCACATCACCATTCAATATCTGGATGACTGATATGATTTACATTTCTGCTATCGGCATGATCAACGCTTTGGGCCAATCGACAGAAGAGATTGCAGCCAATCTGACCCAAGGAACAGCGCCCGGCATGCGCAAGCGTGAGCATTGGTTACAGAACCAACAGGACGCGGTATTAGGCGGCGTCGACGGAGAATTACCCACTATTCCAGACAACTTTGCCGCACATCGCAGCCGCAATAACCAATTATTATTGGCCGCTCTGGCGCAAATTCAGACCGTGGTAGATGACGCGCTGCTTCGCTTTGGTGCCGACCGCATCGCCGTAGTGCTCGGTACCAGCACCTCTGGGCTGGATGAAGGCGATCGACATGTTAGCCATATCACTAACCATGAAGAGAGTCCGAGCTGGCAATATCCACAGCAAGAGCTGGGCGATCCGTCACGCTTCCTCGCCGCTTGGTTAGGCCTGAATGGCCCTGCGTTTACTCTTTCCACCGCGTGTTCTTCCAGTGCCCGCGCGATCATCAGCGGGCGCCGTCTTATTGAGGCCGGGCTGGCGGATATCGCGATTGTTGGCGGTGCCGATACCTTAAGCCGCATGCCTATCAACGGTTTTAATAGCCTGGAGTCTCTTTCCACTACGCTTTGCCAACCGTTTGGCCGCGACCGCTGTGGTATCACCATTGGTGAAGGAGCGGCACTGATGGTACTTACCCGCGAGCCGCACCCCATAGCACTACTGGGTGTGGGTGAGTCAAGCGATGCATACCATATTTCGGCACCACATCCACAGGGTGCCGGTGCCTTGCGAGCCATCGAGCAGGCATTGCAAGACGCGGAGCTTAACCCCGCAGAGGTCGGTTACATCAATCTGCATGGAACTGCCACCTTGCTCAACGATCAGATCGAATCCAAAGTGGTTCACGATCTGTTCGGTGAAAGTGTGCCCTGCAGCTCTACCAAACATTTAACCGGGCATACCCTGGGGGCTGCGGGCATCACCGAGGCCGCTCTCAGCGCACTTATTCTGCTCTATGACTTGCCACTGCCAGCGCAGGACTTCAGCCGTTCTCCGGCGGATCCGACATTACCGCCCTGTGGTTTACTGCATGCGGCTGAACCGCTGATGCGGCCGGTCATTCTGTCTAACTCTTTCGCCTTTGGCGGTAATAACGCCAGCATCCTGCTGGGGAGGATGGCATGAGCCATTACTTATCACCGGCGGAATATCTGCCACACGACGCCCCAATGCTGCTGTTGGCAGAGGTTATCAGCGTGACGGAAGACAGTGCACATTGCCGGGTTGAGGTCAGGAGCGACAGCGTACTGGCACCGTTCCTCAATGCGCAAGGCGAACTGCCTGGTTGGTACGCACTGGAATTGATGGCGCAAACCATAGGCGTTTGGTCAGGTTGGCATCGTCATCAGCGAGGAGAACAGCGGATCGCCCTCGGTATGGTGCTTGGAGCCAGGGAATTGGTCTGTGCTGCGGGTTACTTACCAGCAGATGCAATGCTAGACATCCAAATCAAGCTGCTGATACATGATGACCGTTTCGGGAGTTTTGACTGTGTTATTGGCGCGCAAGGTGACACGCTGGCCACCGGCCGCGTCAATACCTTTCAACCCACACCAGAAGAATCAACAATGCTTTTTAATCAGGGATCTACTGCATGAGTCGTTCAATTCTCATCACCGGAGCCAGCAAAGGTATCGGACGCGCTATTGCCAGCCAGTTAGCCGCTGACGGTTTCATCGTTGGGATACACTATCACCAAGATGAAGCTGGCGCACAACAAACGCTGGCCGCAATTACCGCTGCCGGAGGACAAGGCCGCCTGCTCTGTTTCGACATTAGCAATCGTCAGCAGTGCCGGGAGGTTCTCGAGCAAGATCTGACAGAGAATGGGGCATGGTACGGCATCGTCAGCAATGCCGGGATCGCTCGCGACGCCGCCTTCCCTGCATTGAGCGATGATGATTGGGATGAGGTTATCCACACCAATCTGGACAGTTTCTACAACGTGATCCAGCCCTGCATCATGCCAATGATTGCCGAACGTCAAGGTGGCCGCATCCTTACACTGTCTTCCGTTTCTGGCATTATGGGGAATCGGGGCCAGGTGAACTACAGTGCGGCCAAGGCAGGAATTATTGGCGCAACCAAAGCGTTGGCGATCGAACTGGCAAAACGCAAAATCACCGTCAACTGCATTGCCCCAGGACTGATCGATACCGGCATGATCAAAATGGAAGAGGTGGCGTTAAAGGAGGCCATGTCGATGATCCCGATGAAACGGATGGGCCAGGCGGAGGAAGTCGCCGGGCTTGCAAGCTATTTGATGTCTGATATAGCCGGTTACGTGACTCGTCAGGTCATTTCTATCAACGGAGGGATGCAATGATTCGTCGGGTAGTTATTACAGGTATGGGCGGTATTACCGCCTTCGGTGAAAACTGGCAGGCGGTATCCGCCAAATTGCTGGCCTATAAAAACGCCGTACGCCACATGCCTGAATGGCAAATCTATGACGGCCTGCACACCCTGCTGGGCGCCCCAATCGATGACTTCGTGCTGCCAGAACACTATACCCGTAAGCGCATACGCTCAATGGGCCGGGTGTCTCTCATGTCGACCCGCGCAACGGAATTGGCTCTGGAGCAGGCTGGGCTTATTGGCAACCCGGTGCTAACCAACGGCCAGACCGGTATCGCTTATGGCTCATCCACCGGCAGTACTGGTCCGGTGAGCGAATTCGCCACCATGCTGACCGAGAAGCACACCAATAACATCACGGGCACTACCTATGTGCAGATGATGCCTCATACTACCGCGGTCAATACCGGGTTATTCTTCGGCCTGCGCGGGCGTGTGATCCCGACGTCCAGCGCCTGTACATCAGGCAGCCAGGCCATTGGCTATGCCTGGGAGGCTATTCGCCACGGTTATCAGACTCTGATGGTTGCTGGTGGGGCAGAAGAACTGTGTCCTTCCGAGGCCGCCGTGTTCGACACGTTATTTGCCACCAGCCAACGTAATGATGAACCGCATGCCACCCCTTCCCCATTTGATCAGAACCGCGATGGTTTGGTGATTGGGGAAGGTGCTTGTACGCTGATCCTCGAAGAGCTGGAGCATGCGCAAGCACGCGGCGCAACCATCTACGGGGAAATCGTCAGCTTTGCCACCAATTGTGATGCGGCACACATCACACAGCCGCAACGTGAAACCATGCAGATTTGCATGGAACAGTCGTTGAGGATGGCCGGTCTGCAAGCGAGTGATATCGGCTATATTTCTGCCCACGGTACCGCCACCGATCGGGGAGATATTGCCGAAAGCCAGGCAACCGCCGCGATCTACGGTGATAGCGTGCCGATCTCGTCGTTGAAAAGTTACTTCGGCCATACCTTGGGGGCTTGTGGAGCACTGGAGGCCTGGTTGAGCCTGCAGATGATGCGTGAAGGCTGGTTCGCACCAACGCTAAATCTGCGTACCCCTGATGAACAATGCGGCGCACTCGATTACATCATGGGAGAAGCCCGTCATATCGACTGCGAGTTTCTGCAAACCAATAACTTTGCCTTTGGTGGCATCAACACCTCGATTGTTATCAAACGCTGGGCATAACCAACTCTAATCACCGGGAAACCGCCATCGGCAGGCGTTGCCAGCCGATTGGCACTCGCCTGGGCAAGCAAGCTCATGCCATGTATGATCAACTCACCAACGGGATCGATCCGCTAGGTTTCAGGCCGCTTGTTGCAGCAGAGAAACCGTGATCCCGACATTTACAGATGCCTCACGTCAATTAGCAACCATCAGCACACTGGGGTTCAGGATTGTTGAACAGAATACGAACCAGCAAAGCCCGGGGTTCGCGCAACGGATCATTGCCGATAGCTAACACTCGGCCATCATGGGTCGCAGTATATTCCCGAATGATGTCGCCAAATGCATTACGCTGAACCGCCACCTTCTGCCCTTTGACCACCGTATCGCCGACCTTAACCAGAACCTCGGCAAATCCGCCAACCTCAGCTCGGATCGAGCTCATTTCATTACCGATAAAGGTTTTTTGCTCTTTAGCCGTTGTCCCTAATGTTCCGGCTGTCATGCCTTGTTGAACCATCAGGTTACGCACCCCTGTCAAACTGCGCGCGATAAGTTCAGGTTGATAGAGCTTGGGCTTGCCAATTTCGAGTGTAATGGCAGGGATCTTGTTCTCAACGAAAGTGGTTTCGACGGAGCCTTTCTCACCAGGATCGGCTTTTATCTGGTCCGCCGGGAACAGTTCAGCCATTTGCTTCACCTGCGGGTTACGATAATCCGCATAGATGAACAAGGGATATTCGGTCCCCCGGCTCTGCGTGTGCATATCAACGAACAGCGTGGCATTACCCGCCCACAAATTATTCCATAGCAGCCAAGCCTGCTGTTCGGCAGCGTTACCTTTTTCTTTACCCGGCCAGACCCGGTTGAAATCGACCATATCTCCCCCGTCATTGGCCAACTGCCAGTTTCGGTTATTGGCTAACATGCCAGAAGGATTCGCGCCCACGGCACCGATCACGCTGCCTTTCAACTCTGCGGGATCCAGCTTTTCAAACACCTGCTGTATCACCCGGGTACCATTTAATTCATCACCATGGACCGCCGCTTGCAGACCCAGCTTAGGACCAGGCTGTGCGCCTTTGGCCACCATTACAGGAACATACCAATGTTGACCGATCCCATTGCTGGTTCCCTGGAACATGAAGCGATAAACCTTTCCTGCCTCCAGATCGTCTACATCCAACTTGCTGATAACCGGATTACCCTCAATTTTATCTCCGGTATAAACCGTTGCCGCCTGAGCATTAAGCATTCCCGTAAGCAACACCGCCAACATCGTAATCTTATGCATAACCATTCCCTTTAGTATCAGTAAGTAACACGCGTGTGATTTCTTGATCATTGGTCAACCGACTAACAAAAGTCGTACTTCAGGAACAAGACGGGATGCGCTTGCTAGCGCTTCCAATCAAGATATAGGCGCTTAAAAGCTCCAGGGTATAAACATATTGACCGCGCCCGACACGGCGAGCCAGGGGCCAAAGGCTAACGGTTGATTAAGATCTTGTTTCGCCAACCCGCGCTGTATCAGCGTAACCAGCAGCCCACTGGCCGCCGCCACCAAAATCACCTGTGGCAACGCTTGCCAACCTAACCAGGCCCCTAACGCCGCAAGTAATTTAAAATCACCATAGCCGAGAGCCTCTTTACCGGTTGCCAGCTTGAATAGCCAGAACACGCTCCATAGGCAGACATAACCCGCTACTGCGCCAATCGTCGCCTGTTCCAACGAGGCAAAATGCCCCTGAATATTGAACAAAAGTCCGATCCATAGCAGTGGCAACGTCAGCACATCTGGCAACAGTTGTCTGTGATGGTCAATAACTGCCAGCGTCAGCAAAAAGGAGAGCAATATCCAGGCGCCCAGCAAAGGGAAACCTAGCGGGAATATAAGCGCCGTCAGCACAAACATCATAGCCGTTGCCACTTCAACCAGCGGGTAGCGCCTTGGGATCCGCTCACCACAGCAACGAGCCTTACCCTTTAACAACAGAAAACTCAGCAAGGGGATATTGTCCCTGGCTGCAATAGGATGCTGGCAATGCGGGCAACAGGAATGCGGTAATAGCAGATCAAAACGTGGTGTGGATTCAGGTAAGGGCAGCGCCAGCTGCACTAGCGCCTCACGCTGCCATTGCTTTTCCAGCATCACCGGTAATCGATAAATCACCACGTTGAGAAAGCTACCCACTATGGCCCCCAATATCCCCGCGACACACAGCCAGAGGAGGGGAAATGCAACGGTAAAATCCAATAATAAACTCAAAAAACCTCCCTGCAGTCAACCAAGTACCTACCCAACCCTTTTAAGACAGCCTAGCGCCGTTTAAAGCAACCGCCCCTGAACCTGCCAGGGTATCTGCCCCTGATCGTTGGCCCTGCCTAACTGATTTATCAGTGGCCTCATCGTCTCCGGTAACACCGGCCCTCGGCGCACCTGACCGTTGAACTGATAGCGCCCGTCAAATCCGACGGTGCCACGCCCCGTCAGGCTCAGATGAGAGGAGTCTTGTTTCAACACCAACACCAGAGCCCCTTTTCCATCACAGCTCAATTGTCCTTGCACGTTGGCCAGCTCCAACGCCCCCAACGGGGTCGCAAGCTGTGCGTGCTGCCAGTTGACAACACCACCGCCAAGACTCCGGCAACCCGCGGAACTGAACTCTCCTTGTTGCAACCGCAGTCGCAGCTCTCCCTGGGCGGTGATCGGCAGAGGCAACGACAACTGCTGCCGCACAACATCTGCAGGAACAGAGAGTTGCCACTCATGCAGTTGAAGATCCTGCCAACCACGCAGGATACCGGCTCCCTGCAAGCCTTGCGGATCTCGTAGCTCAATCTCCAAGGCTGGCATCCAAGAGGAAAAAGTGAACTGCCAGTTCAGCTTGGCCAGCATAATGTTACGCCAGCTTAACTGGTGCAAACTGCCCTGCCACAGGGAACCCGAAAAGCCACCGACCTTCATATCTGCGGGTATAAAAGCTTGTAATACCCGTGCTGGCGCATGGCCTCCCAACAATAGGAGATAACAGGCCAACAAAAGCACGGCCTTTTTGGCTTTAGCGCCCATCGCTGCGCTCCAGCATCAGTTTGTTTACCGTCACCCATCCGGGTTTATCGGGACGCATCGCCACCTCAAGCGCCACAATGCGAACGCTATAGCGCTTTTCCAACTGTGTGAGCCAAAGCATCAGGGCATTAAAATCGCCAGGTTCCAGCGTGACCGCCAGCCGCTCTCCCTGAGGCTGCATGCGGGTAATGTTCATGTTTTGAGCTGTAGCGCTCTGTGCCACCCTGGCCGACAAGCTTAGAGAAGCCTCCTGTATGGGTTGTGCCCCTTGCTGGCGCAAGCGCGGAGCCTGTTGCAACATCCATTCCACCGTGTTTTGTTCACGAGCGATAGTACGCTGCCATTGGCTAGCCTGTTGTTGCCAGGGCAACCACAGTGCGTAGTAGCACAAGCTGACGATAACCAATACACCACAGCCTAATACCAACCCTCGTTCCCGAAGGCTGAGCTGTAGCCAGCGGCGCTTGAGTTCATTCATCCTTTATCCCCAGAGTCAGTCGGCCCTCTACCCCAGTTGGATTCTGCTTGATTTCACCAGGTTGCACCTGATAACGCTGCCCGGCGGCAACCTGAAACTGTTCCAACGCCTGAAAAGAGGCCGCCTGTACATCGACTTTCAGCTCTTTGCGGTCAGCGTCATAAGACAGCGCCTGGAACCGGATTGCCGAGTTCTCCGCCATCAGCTGTTGCAATTGGCGCATCTGTGCGACCACACCGGCTTGCTCGACGGGTTGTAATTGTTGCAAGTGCTGCTGCATCTGCACGCGCGGATTAATCACCTTTTTATCAGCCGGGAACAGCTGTTGGTAGACCCGCACACTTTCCTGCCGCCAATGGTCAGCCTGTTGCCAAAGCCGGTAATGAGACAGCCCGGCGCTCACACACAACAGCAGTAAATACACCGTTAATGCCATCATCACGGTTCGCCAGGGGCGTAATCGTGTGCGCCAGGGGCTAGAGCGGGTGAATTCGCCCTGGCGCAGATCGGCTCCGCTATCGTGCACACCTTCTGCCGCCAGCTGCAGTAAATCCCGCGGTGGTTGAACACGCCATTCCGGAGGGCTAGCGGTTGATGCCGGTGGTACGGAGTAGCTTTCAATGACCGGCGGTGCCCACACGGCCAAAAACTCCGATAACCAGGAGGATTCAACAATCATGCCGGCATGCTTTTCCCGGCGAAACAACCATTGATCATTGAGACTGACCGCACTCCAACCGTCGGCGGCCAAGGGTAACGCCAGCACATCTGGCAACATTGCCTGTACCTGCCCCCCCAGACGTTCACAACGGGCTACCCACTGATGCATCAGGCTTTTATCAACTACCGCAACGTCACACACATCACCACTTTGCTGCAAAATGGCAAAATGCAGCCGTTCAACATCCGTTGCCAGGTGCTCCTCCAGCATAAACGGCAGCACTTGCAGACTCTGACGCCTGGCACGACGAGGCAGCGTCACACGATGGAAAACCAACTCGCTCGCAGGCACCAATACCCAGGCAGGGTATCTGGCAAGCAGGCTCACCAATTGGTCATCGTTCTCCCCCATAGCCAAACTACCTTGCTGATGACCGTCTGCTGAAGCGAAATACCACAGCACTGGCTGCGTTTCATCGCTGGGTAAGCGCAGTATCAACCTGGCTTGCTCACGGGGCTTTCTGTTAGGCATCAAGGCTCCACCATCATGCTTAATCCATATTGCCGCTGTACTACCTGGAAACTGTTACCGGCTTTGCGCAACAGGCTGCGCTGGCTATAGTGAGTCTCCCCCATCAGCACGGTGAAACTGGCTAAAAACAGCTCACTCTTTATCGTCAACAGCGATCTGACCGTTGAGGTGTCGATGTCCTTCAGGGCAACCTGTGCCAAAAATGCCGTCGTACTGCTCCACCCTTCACGTGGACGCTGTTGTAACAATCGAGTCGCCATGGCTGTATCAAGCTCCTTGAGAAATAGCGCCGCCAGTAATGGCCCTTGAGACTCACTCAGGGTATTAACGTTTACCAACAGCGTCTGGGTTGGCAGCGCGCAAACGTAAGGCAAAAGACGCCGATAAAGGCTGGCATCAACCCCTGAGACGGTGCGCAACTCGCTGACATCCTGCATGGGTTGATTGGCTGGCAAGTAAGCCACCGCCTGGGCCATATAGACCTCATCTTCAGCCCCGTCACTAACTGGTTCGCTATCACTGTCTACCCAGTCGCGCAGTGCCGCGGCTATCTGCGTCGCACGCAGGGGCTCTTCCCCCAGGTTGATTAAAAGCTGTCTAAAAACCTGGCTAGGATAAGGCAATGTCGGCTGCATCCCCTCACTGGCTGCCCCTTGGTTAATGGCATTGAGATTAAAGCAGGCCTGGCCATCAACAATCTGCCCAAACACCTCCCCGCCTTCAACGGGGAAACGGCGCTGTTCTTGCGCCCAGTTTTGCGCCAAATGCGTTTTATTCGGTGAGTCCAGCGCGTCTCGTTGCAAAATTTTTACCGCCAGTGCTTCTGCCGAGCGGGCATACCATTTTGCCTGCTGGCGATCCAAATGAGCCGCTGTGCGCAGATAGGTACGCCCGTTTCGCTCGGCAATGGTCGCAGCAATCGTCACCATCAGCGCCAGGATCAGCAACACCACCAGCAGGGCAACGCCCTTTTGCCGCGCCCTCATTCTTGCCCCACCGCCGTGATCAAAAACAGACGGGTCAATTCACCCACGCCAGCAACCACTAATGTCACTTCAATCCCCTGCGGCAAAACCGACGCGTTGTCCCAACTCTCCCGCCACGTCCCCTCGGAAAAAAAGCGCAGACGAAAGACACTGACCTCATTGAGCAAAACCTTGACCACCGGCGCTTCCCCAACGAGCGGATCCGCATGGGCATAGCTCAGCCGCTCTAACTGCTGATGGCGCAGACGATATCCCACCGGTTGTAACTCGGCGCGGGGCAACATTCCCATCGGGTTTTGCCAACCGTTGCGCATGAAAGAGACGCCCCAGTCCTCACTTTGTAATTGATAGCGCGCCGCGGAAAATACGCGTTCATTCCCTCTGTGATGGCGAGGGATGATCTGACCGAAATCCCCTTCCAACTGCATAAAGGCACGTTGAAGTTCGGCCAACCGCTGCGCCTTGCGCTGCGAAATCTCATCATTGCGCATCACCCCCTGCAACACCTGGAAGGCGCTGATGCTCAACGCAGCAAAAATTGCCAATGCCAACAGCATCTCAAGCAACGTGAAGCCCCGCTGGCTACGACCATTCATTCCCGCACCACGTAGCTGCGTAAAGAAACCACTGGCGCAGCGTCTTCTTTATGACGCCGTACCTCAACATCCAGTGCCCGTAATTGATCCAGTTCGGTATCAACCCCCTGCCAGCGTACAGACCATTCCTCGCCAGCATAGGTCACCGTGGTGCCGACCCAGCGCTTTTCCGGCCAGGTTTTATCAAGATGTAACCTGGCCTGTTGATTATCCGCCAACCAACTTGCCAGTATTTTTTCCTCCATACGGCCAATACTGCCAGCCTGCTGTGCCGTGGTTTGCAGCACGGCTAACCCCGCCAAGGCGAAAACGATCAGTGCCACCAGCACTTCCAGCAACGTCATCCCTCTTTGGGCGTTCACTGTGCTGCTCCGTTTACTGACGATTCGATCGCGCCCACGTCGTCGACCCGCAGCCATACCAATGGCTGGCTACCGGCCTCACTGAACACCAGCTCAAACGGCGTAATCTCCCCGCCAGGTAACAGCAGAATATCGGGTTCCGGTGCCGATTCCGCAGCACGCGGCCACTCCTGCCGATCGGGGAAATGCAGCTTAAGACGAATATCATCAGGCATTTGGCTCCCTAACGCCGCCTGACGGGGTTGCCAATTCTGCCAGACGTAACCTTGCCAACTATCCGAGCCAGATACCGCCCCGCGTTTTTCAGCGGCCTGACGCTGTAGCATTTGGAATTGCCAGCCGTCAGGTCGAACCCGGATCCCCAGCAACTGGTCATTTTGCACCGCGGTATCCATGGCAAACGCCAACTGAGCCTGAAAACGTTTCAGCTGTAGCTGCGGGTTATTTTGTTGCATGGCCGGAAATGACATGATCACCAAACTGGCTGCACTCCCGATCAGCAGCACAACCAGCATCATTTCCAACAACGTAAAGCCGCGTTGGCGCACTACTTCTTCCCAATCGTCCAGTTACCGATATCATCCTCGGTGTCCGGTATGCCATCGGGGCCATAAGAGAAAACGTCTAACTGACCGTGTTGGCCTGGGCTAAGCAACTGATAGTCTGCCCCCCATGGATCCTGTGGCAAACGGCGAATATAGCCACCTTGGGGATAATTGCGCGGTTCCGGTTGTGCCGAGGGCTTGGTCACCAGTGCCTGCAACCCTTGTTCGGTGGTGGGATATCGACTGTTATCCAGCTTGTACATATCCAATGCGCTCTCCAGCGCGACAATATCGCTGACGACCTTCTGATGGTCCGCCTTCTCTTTATTTCCCATCAGGTTAGGCACTACCAGACTCGCCAGGATGCCCAGGATCACAATCACCACCATAATTTCCAGCAGGGTAAAACCTCGCTGACGCTGTTGCCGCATTTTTCTCTCCGTTATTTGCAGATTGAATTTACATACTCATCAAGGTATTTAATTGCAGGATTGGTTGCAGGATCGCCAAAACGATAAACAGCACCACGCCCGCCATACTCACCACCAACAAGGGCTCAAAAAGCCCCAATGCCAACTGCATTTGGGCAGTAAACTCCCGATCCTGATTGTCTGCCGCGCGTTCCAACATGCTGTCCAGTTCCCCACTGCGTTCACCGCTGGCGATCATGTGCCGCATCATCGGGGGAAACAGCGCAGTGATTTCCAGAGCACGATGCAGGCTCACCCCCTCGCGCACTGATTCCGTCGCCAATGACAACTGGCGGCGCGCATATTCATTGGTTAATACCTCTCCGCTGATGCGCATCGCTTGCAGCAATGGCACCGCGCTGGCATTGAGAATACTCAGCGTTCTGGCGTAACGGGCAGTATTGAGCCCTCGTGCGATGCGTCCGATCACCGGGAGGCGCAGCAACTGCCGATGGAAAGCAATGCGCCGCGCTTCTTGGCGCAGCCACAGACGCATCAGCATCGGCGCCAATAACAGCAACAGCAGCACCCAAGGGCCAAAGGCTCGAACTCCGTCACTCAGCCCCATCAGCACACGCGTTGATAGCGGAAGTGCCTGCTTCATGTGAATGAACTGTTCCACCACCTTGGGCACGACGGCGGAAAGTAAAATGGCGATCACACTGATGGCGACCACCGTCAGCACGCAGGGGTAGATCATCGCCTGCAGGATACGAGCTCGCATTTGCTGGCGCTGCTCGGTGTAATCCGCCAACCGGTTCAGAACCAGATCCAGATGACCAGAAGCTTCACCCGCCGCCACCATCGCGCAGTACAACCGCTCAAAACTGGTGGGATAAGCGCTCATGGCTTCAGCCAAGGAATGCCCCTCCAGTACTTTGGTGCGCACTGCGGCCACCAGGCTGCGCTGGCGGGGTTTTTCACTCTGTTTTGCCACGGCATCCAGCGCCTCCTCCAAGGGTAAGGAGGCGGCGACCAAGGTCGCAAGCTGACGAGTCAACAACGCCAGATCGGCACTGCTAATCCCCCGCCCCCATGAAAGACGCCGCCCGTTTTGGGCCTGCTGGCGTTCATCCTGCCCTTCGTCCAGGCTTACAGGGACCAACCCCTGTTCCCGTAAAAGTTGACGGGCGTGGCGGGCTGAATCCGCTTCCTGCACTCCCCGCCGTTTTTTGCCGCGCTCGTCTAGCGCCTGATAATGAAATAGGGCCATGTCATCCCTCTTCCTGAGACTGGCTTTCGGTCACGCGGATCACCTCTTCCCAACTGGTCTCACCCGCCAACACTTTTTCCAATCCCCCCTGGCGCAATGTCTTGTACTCATGACGTAATTGACGAGCAATCGCGAATTCACTCTCTCCCTGATGGATCGCCGTACGCACTCGGTCATCAATCAGCAGCAGCTCATGGATACCCGTACGCCCACGGTAACCGGTAAAATTACACTGCGAGCATCCTTTCGCCTGCCATAATGGGGTTCCGGGTAAAATCCCCATTTGATCGGCCAAGGCCGGATCGGCGGCGTAAGTTTGACGACAATCGGGGCAGAGTGTGCGAACCAGTCGCTGCGCCAGCACGGCCAGTAATGAGGTGGAAAGCAAAAAAGGCTCGATGCCCATATCCTGCAGCCGTGATAAGGCCCCCAGCGCGCTGTTGGTGTGCAGCGTGGAGAGTACCAGGTGCCCTGTCAGTGATGCCTGAACCGCAATCTGAGCAGTTTCGCTGTCGCGGATTTCCCCAACCAGCACTACATCAGGATCCTGACGCAGAATGGCTCGCAGACCGCGAGCAAATGTCATATCTACCTTGGGGTTTACCTGCGTCTGGCCGATACCCTCGAGTTCATACTCGATCGGGTCTTCGACCGTCATGATATTGCGTTCGCTGGCATTGAGGCGGCTCAATGCTGCATAGAGGGTGGTGCTCTTACCCGAACCTGTAGGTCCGGTGACGAGGATAATACCGTGTGGCCGCTGGATCAGTTCATCGATCTGCCGCCGATGATGTGAAGACATGCCAAGCGCGGCGAGATCCAGACTGACGCTGTTTTTATCCAGTAAACGCAGAACAATTCGTTCACCATAATTAGACGGTAAGGTCGAAACCCGCACATCAATGGCTCGGCCACCGATTCGCAATGCCATGCGCCCATCCTGCGGTATCCGCTTCTCGGCAATATCCAGCCGTGCCATGACCTTGATGCGCGATATCAATAAAGAGGCCAACCGCCGCTGAGGGCGCAGAATTTCACGCAACACGCCATCGACCCGGAAACGGATCTGCAAATGGCGTTCATAGGTTTCGATATGGATATCCGAGGCTTTATCCTTGATGGCTTCCGTCAGCATCGCATTGATCAGGCGGATAATAGGGGCATCATCATCGGCATCCAGCAAGTCGTCGCTGTCGGGTAGCTCTTCTGCCAGGGTATAAAAATCCATTTCATTGCCGATATCGGTCATCATGCGTCGCGCCTCTTGCGAATCGCGCTGGTAGCTGATCACCAGTTGTTTCTCAAACTCTTCACCCGACACCGTGCTGATAGTCAGCCCACACCCGGCCACCCTACGCACCTCAAGCAATGCTGTGGCGGTGGTTTCCGCCAGACGGAGCACTCGGCACCCAGCATGATCCCGCAAAAGCAAAATGCGTTGCTCGCGCGCATAGGCAAATGGCAACTGCGGGCGTAATTCACTCAGGTCCTCGGGGAGGGTGTTCATCGTCCCCCCGTTGAATAGAATGCGCTGATCGCGGCATTAACCTGGCGGAAAGTGGCACCGTTTTGATCGGGTGGCAACTTCAATACTTCGTTATTCAGCGTGGCTTCGCTCCCTTGTTTGCCACGCTGATGGTCTTGTTCCTGATTAAAAGCCTGATACTTTTCTGAGGAGGCCTGGCGATACTGGTCACGATCCCGGATGATCGACGGGCGGATGAACAGCATCAGGTTGCGCTTGGAAACCTGTTTGCTGTTGGAGCGGAACAGATAGCCCAGCACCGGGATATCCCCCAGCACCGGAACCTTGTCGCTGCTGTCGCGGACGGTTTTATCCAGCAAGCCACCCACCACCACGGTTTCACCGCTGCCTACCAGCACCGCGTTATTGACCGTGCGGGTATTAAAGGTCGCCCCCAGATTAGCACTGCTGCTGGACGCCGCATCAGCCACACTGGAAACCTCCTGCTCGATCTCCAGCAGCACGGAGTCCCCTTCGTTGATCTGCGGTTTGACCTTCAGCTTAATGCCGACGGTTTTACGCTCTACCGTGTTGAAGATATTATCGCCCGACGTCGTTTGCGAGCCGGAGAGGACAGGAACTTCCTGGCCGACATTGAATGTCGCCTCCATGTTGTCAAGCGTGACAATGCTCGGTGTCGCCAGAATGTCATTCTTGCTACTGCTGGAAAGCGCGGTCAGCAGCATTGCCCAATTGCCCTGATAAAAACCGGCAGCAATACCGTTAAAACTGCTGAGAGCGCTGGCCAGGGTACTATTCACCGTCCCGTCCTGATTGTATTGATTGGCTCCGGCAATCGCCGTAGTGATAGGCAAACCGGTATTGGTGAACTGCGTCACTCCAGCATTCTTGTTGGCCCACTGGATCCCCAGGTTCAAACCATCGGCATCTTGTACCTCTGCGATAATCGCCTCTACCAATACCTGTGCACGGCGAATATCCAACTGAGCTATCACCTTCTCCAGATCTCGCATGACATCCGGAGCCGCCGTCAGTATCAGTGAATTGGTTTGCTCATGGGCTTTGATGGTGATGTCTTTACGCAGTGCTTCCGCCGGCTTGGCATTCTGTTGCTCACTTTGAATACTGGTACTGACGCCAGTCAACACCTCAACCAGATCGGTGGCTTTGGCATACTTCAGGTAAATCACTTTGGTATTGCCTTGCACGGCCTGCTCACGATCCAGCTGCTTGATCATGGCGATGATCCGCTGGCGGGAGTTGGGTTCTCCGCTCACCAGGACCGAGTTGGTTCGTTCATCCGCAACAAGATTGGCTACCATCAGGCTTGGCATCGCTGATTTGCTGGCATCCTTGGTTAATTCGGTGACCAGTTTGACGACTTCAGCAGCTGACGCGTAAGCCAACGGTACCGTGACCACACTACGGTCACCGACCTTGTCAACGCGTTCAACAATCGCCATCAAGCGTTTGATGACCGCTGCACGCCCGGTCATCAGCAACACGTTGGAAGGCTCATAATGCACAACACTGCCAGCCCCGGCGTTATCGTTCAATTGACGGAGTAACGGGGCAAGATCGCGTGCCGCCACGTTATTGACCGGCACGACACGTGTCACCACTTCATCACCCTCGCCCGGCTGAGCATCGCTGGCTACCGGCACCGCAGCGGTTTTCGCATCCTTGGAGCGCACCACTTTCAACACGCCGTTACGCATATCGACCACGGCAAAGCCATAAACGTCCAGCACGCTGAGGAAGAACTGGTAATACTGCTCCTCATTGAGCATGTCATAACTGCGTACGGTGATAGTGCCGCGCACGGCAGGATCGATAATCACCGTTTTATTCAGGTTCTTGCTGACCGTATTAATAAACTCCTGAATATCCGTGCCCTTGAAGCTGGCAGAAAACTCGGCACTCCAGCCCTGCCGAGTACCAAGCAGCATCACTGCCAGTAGCACAATGCGTAAGCTCCTGATTATTTTTGTATTCAACAATTAGTCATCTCCAAGAGCCAAATAGATATCCTGTAACTGACCGCCACGCTCAACGGTAAGATTCAGTTCACTGAGTTCTGAAAGCTGTTTCAATGCCTGTTGCGCCTGCTGTGCATCGCGCAGATCCAGGCCATTTAGCGCTATGGCAAGATCGTTTTCCTGCAGCCCGACCTTGCGGAATAACTCGCCTTGTTTGCCCGGATTGAGTCGATAGCCGATGAGTTTGTCATCCACCATCACCGGTGAGATATTCAGGTAATTGAGAATGCTTTGCGGCTGCTTTTGCAGCTGTGCCTTGAGCTGCGACGCTGAGGTTTTTTTGTCACTTTTAGCGGCCTCGGGTTGCTCGCTGAACAGCAACAACGATTCATAATTCCCCTGATAGGCGATCACGATACGATCGGCAAAAATTGACGCAATTCGGGCGTCATAACCAGGCACCTTCTCCCCCACGCCAAGGCTGAACTGTTTGCTATCTTTGGCGATAATGGCGATGGAACGCTCTGGACTGGGGCTGGCGACAATGCCGGTCAGGTTTAGCTTGAGAGAAGAAGGCGGTGCGTTACGCAGGGTTTGGTCAGAGACCGCATGCTCAGCGGCGGAAGATGAGGATAGCGAAGTACCAAAGAGGGTGAAGCGGTAACGTTCAGACTCACCTCCAACGCCAGTTGTTACTGGTGCGAAATCTGCTTTGGATAAGCGTACGGGGGATATTTCAGGGGGCAGGAGCCCGTGCCAGGTGAGCAAGGCGAGTTGATTGCAAATCAACAGTGACAGCACGCATAAAGCCCATCGCGGCGTGAACAGCCTGAAAGTAGCCTCTCTGCATACCGATAACAATACAGAAAATCGCATCTTGCCTTCCTTTGCCTGCTTCTCTGTTTACGCCAGCCAGAAGTTCACCGATATCAGTCAATCGGTGGGCATATCGTTGGGGGCATTGTCGTTGGAGAATATGTAAGGTTATGACTGAAACCTTACAACTCAGTACCTCCATCAGCCCTTACGTTTCTGAATACATCCTCTCAGAAAGGGTTACTTTATACATACTCCCCTCAATAATAAATCATTATTTTTGCTTATCGAAATAATTTATCTTTCTGTTTTTATAGCTATTTATTTCTTAATCTCGCTAGCATAAAAGCGGTTTAACCCGTTTGTTCTCCCTACTCTAAACTTCGCGTCCTCCTTCCACCTACGCCCCTCCTCCTCCTAAAGCAGGAGGATGCTCCTCCTTATCATGCAATATCTAATACCACTGCTTTACACATTGATACGATTTTTTACTTTCTATAATGCAAGCCTGATAGGGAATTTAGAATGCTGAAAAATACCTGTAATGCCCTACTTTTCGGCTCGCTCGTCATATTGAGCGGCTGTGATAATAATAATTCTTCAGACGTTAGCCCCGATACCAACAACCAAGAGCCGATTGCACGTCTGCCTGACATAGCCATGCCTGGCGAAGCCGTCATGGCAGGTGAAAACCAAGCGGTCATTCATCTGGTCGATATTGCTGGTATCACCAGCGGCTCCGCCGCTGATTACAGTACCAAGAACCTGTTTTTGTGGAATAACGACACCTGTGACGCCCTGGATAAGCCCTCTGGGGACTGGAATGACACCAGTACAACACCGACAGGCAGCGACAGTTATGGCCCGTATTGGGTGCTACCTCTGAGCAAAACCACTGGGTGTATCAACTTCATTCTGCGTGATGGCACCAATAAGCTGATTGATGCGGATATGCGTTTATCGTTCAGTGATTTTCCGGACAGGACCGTTTCTGCGCTTGCAGGCAGCAGTACGCTTTATGATACCCGTGCCGAAGCTTTCCGCGCGGCCTTCGGGGTGGCTCTGGCTGAAGCCCATTGGGTAGATAAACACACCCTGCTGTGGCCTGCCGGGGAAGGGAAACCTATCGTACGTCTGTACTACAACCACAATGGCAAAGTGGCCGCCAACAGCGAAGGGAAGTTTACCGATCGCTATCTTTCGCTGACACCGACCAGCATCAACCAGGAACTGGGTTCACGCTTCCCTCACCTTGCGGGTTATGCCGCCTTCAAATTGCCGGACAATGCAAAAGTAGACGAACTGCTTAGCGGCGAGACCGTCGCCCTGGCCGCCAATCAGGACGGCATCCTTATTTCAGCCACCCAGGTACAGACCGCTGGCGTTCTCGATGATCGCTTCTCAGCCGCAGCGGAAGGCCTGGAATATGGTGCTCTGCTGACCGATTCTGGCGTCACTTTCCGTGTCTGGGCACCCACGGCCCAGCAGGCAGAACTGGTGATCTACAGTGCGGATAAAAAAGTCATTGGTAGCCATCCGATGACCAGAGATAACGATTCCGGTGCCTGGTCATATCAAGGAAGTCATGACCTTAAAGACGCTTTTTATCGTTACGCCCTGACCGTTTATCATCCGCAATCGCGCAAAGTGGAGCAGTATGAGGTCACCGACCCTTACTCCCATAGCCTCTCCACGAACTCCGAATACAGCCAGGTCGTGGATCTCAATGACAGCGCGTTGAAACCAGAAGGCTGGGACGGCCTGACAATGCCACACCCACAGACCAGCCAGGCTGATATTGCCAAGATGGTCATCCATGAGTCGCATATCCGCGATCTTTCCGCCTGGGATCAGACCGTGCCTGAACAGGTACGGGGTAAATATCTGGCGTTGACTGCCAGTGACAGCAATATGGTGCAGCATCTCAGACAGCTTGGGCATGCGGGCGTAACCCACATTGAATTGCTACCGGTGTTTGATCTGGCAACCGTCAATGAGTTCAGCGACAAAGTGGCGGATCTCACCCATCCATTCAGTCGGCTTTGTGAACTGAACAGCGCCGTTAAGCAAAGCCGTTTTGCTGGCTACTGTGGGAGTTCAACCACCATCGGTGATGTACTAGAAGAACTGAAACAGAATGACAGCCAGAACAATCCGCAGGTGCAGGAATTGAATGGCTATGTGGCCCAGACTGACTCCTACAACTGGGGTTATGATCCGTTCCATTACACGGTGCCTGAAGGTTCTTACGCTACCAATCCCGAAGGCACTGCCCGCATCAAAGAGTTTCGTACCATGGTGCAGACCATCAAACAGCAACTGGGTATGAACATCATCATGGACGTGGTTTATAACCACACCAATGCGGCTGGCCCAACGGATCGCACCTCGGTGCTGGATAAAATCGTGCCCTGGTATTATCAACGTTTGAATGAAACTACGGGCAGTGTAGAGTCGGCCACCTGTTGTTCCGACTCGGCCCCCGAACACAGGATGTTTGCCAAACTGATTGAAGACTCTCTGGTGGTCTGGAGCCGAGACTACAAGATTGACGGATTCCGCTTTGACCTGATGGGCTATCATCCGAAAGCACAAATCCTGGCGGCCCGGGAGAAAGTAAAATCGGTGAACCCCAACGTTTATTTCTTTGGTGAAGGTTGGAATTCAGGTCAGGACGATCGCTTCGAAATCGCTTCGCAGATCACGTTAAAAGGCACCGGCATTGGCACCTTCTCCGATCGTCTGCGTGATGCTGTTCGTGGAGGCGGCCCGTTTGACTCTGGTGATGCCTTGCGTCAAAACCAGGGGGTGGGTAACGGTGCCGGAGTATTGGCTAACGAGTTAACCCAGCAAAACGAGGATACCGTGCGCCATCTGGCCGATCTGACCCGTCTGGGCATGGCCGGCAACCTGGCTGAATTCCTGTTGATCGATAAAGACGGCTCCGTCAAAAAAGGCAGCGAAATTGACTATAACGGGGCGATTGGGGGTTATGCCAACGATCCGACCGAAGTGGTCAACTATGTTTCCAAACACGACAACCAAACCTTATGGGATATGATCAGCTACAAAGCCGCACGTGAAGCCGATCTCACCACTCGCGTACGCATGCAGGCGGTGTCACTGGCCACTACGTTGTTGGGCCAAGGGCTGGCATTCGATCAACAAGGCTCTGAACTGTTGCGTTCCAAGTCATTTACCCGTGACTCATATGATGCCGGGGACTGGTTCAACCGTGTGGATTACAGCTATCAAGACAACAACTTCAACGTTGGTATGCCACGCATCAGCGATGACGGTGACAACTATTCGCTGATCGCCAGCGTAAAAGATGCTGTTGCCACACCTGGCCAAACAGAGATCGCGCAGATGAACTCGTTCTATCAGGAACTCACGCAACTGCGCCAATCCTCGCCTCTGATTGCCTTGGGTAGCGGCCACGAAGTGATGAAACGTGTCGATTTCCGTAACACGGGCGCAGAACAGCAACTGGGCTTACTGGTAATGACCATTGATGACGGAGTTCAGGCCGGAAACGATCTTGATCCCCAAGCCGATGCGTTAGTCGTTATCATCAACGCAGCGCCGGAAGCCAGAACGCTTAATGACTTTACCGGTGAAAATCTCACCCTGAGCGCAATCCAACAAAACCTGGAAGACCGCTCACTCGCCTCCGGCGTCAATATTACCGCAGAGGGCAGCGTTACAGTTCCCGCCTGGTCGGTGGCCTTGTTGGTCAAACAACAAGTCACTGCCCAAGGCACAGGTTTGCCTGTAAGCAGTAAATAAAACGGTTCGTTTCGGGTCACCATCAGGTGGCCCGAAACGAGATGTTAAACCCACTGAGTCACATCAATCCCGAATATCAGTACAATGCTATTGACCCGAGTTTTCGGGCAGGATATACCCTTCATACCTTGGCGTTACCCAACGTTGGCGACACGCCAATAAACAACCTCTGGCTGTAGAAATCAGCGTTTATTAAAGGTTCAGGGATGTGGACAATAAATCGAAAGTAGAGCTAGAAGCCAGCGTTCACCCCGCCAAGGGGCTGTTTATTCCCCGCTATCTGCTGCCAGTGTATGCATTGCTGTTAATAGCGATAGGCTGGTTTTCCGGACAGCACTGGCGTAACAACGAAGCTTTCGCCGCCCCCGCGTTGACTCAAGTTGCCCCCTCTGTCGTGGTAAAAATGGAGATGCCCAGGCATACGGTCACCAACGCTGATAGAGAAACTGCGCATAATGAAAATAAACCAGCGCAACAAGTGGGATCAGATAATAAAGTCCCCCCCTCCTTAGCCAGTGATGAATTAGCCCCTTTAAGATACAGCGCGCACGTTTACGCATCGGAAGATGACAAACGCAGCATCACGCTGAACGGTCAGCGTTATCAGGAAGGAGACAGCCCTGCCCCCAACCTTACGATTGAGCAAATACAACAGGACGTGACCATCTTTAACTTCAATGGCGAGGTATTCACACTTGACGCATTAGAGGATTGGCCGGGCGGCAAGGTGGATAGCGACAGCACCGCTGAAGAGTCAGAATAAAGCTTACCACTAGCCCGTACACTGGGCACAGGACACCAAGTTGGTGTCACTAACTGCTTTTTTCTGCACGCAGTTCGTCGGTAAAAGGTGCCAACAGGCTGTTAAAGCTGCTGCACTTGGTTTGTTCCGGCGTGTTGTCTCTCACCAGCCTTTGATAAATTTCCTCGCTACGCTGCGGCAAAGCCCCGTAGCCAGCACTATTCCAGCCTCGTTGTTTGGCGACTTTGTAGGCAACCTTGTCAATGACCGCATCGCTGGGTAAATCACTACGATTACACTTATATTTCAAATACTTGGTACTGGCAATCACTGAAGCCAGCTGTTCTACCTGTTCATTAAGGGCGACAGGCTCCTTTTGCAGAGAAGAACGGGGTTGCTGACAACCCGCCGTTACCAGCAAAAGCAACACAGGGACAAGACGAAAAATCTTAGTTAACTGCATGATAATAATAATCTTATCTTGATTAAGTGGGTCTATTTTAACAAATCCCCCAGCACTGTCACTTGCTAGAGAGAAAAGTTTTCCTTATTGCGATCCCGCTTGCAGATTCATTTTCAGTGCTTTGCATTTTACCTCGTCGCCACA
Source organism: Serratia sp. JSRIV004 (assembly GCF_019968705.1). Taxonomy (NCBI): domain Bacteria; kingdom Pseudomonadati; phylum Pseudomonadota; class Gammaproteobacteria; order Enterobacterales; family Yersiniaceae; genus Serratia; species Serratia sp. JSRIV004. Next base: position 3,986,454 of record NZ_CP074140.1, read on the forward strand.
CAAGTAGAGCACTGCGCGCAACAAGCACCGTGTTCCGTTGGAACCAAGAACCATTGAGATCTTGGAAGGTATGTGGGGATGACAAGGTGAGTTGGTGTTCTCCCTCCTCCCCCGAACTTCCCGGAAGCTCGGGATCATCAATAATACGCGTAACTCAAGTAAAAAAGTTATATTTTTCCACTTTAAGAAACATTCATCCTAGCTATATAGACTTCAATTTTTTGATGTCCTTGTCTATCTAACAATATCTCCCTCATCATTTTAATTTATGGATATATCTTTTAAAAAATCTATTTTCATCCTGTTACACATACAATAATGAAAACCATCACATCTACTTGCTATTCATTATGTTCAAGCATTACTATCTCACCGCTTTATTCTCACCACGGGGGCCTTATGGACGATGGAAGTTTTAGTTTTAGCTTAGTACTACTGGATAAATTTCAGTAATGTAGTTCATGCTACATTCTGAAATAAACAGAATGTAGACAATCAATCAACGGCTTATCAGCAACGTCCTGGCACTGCCTATGTGCCTTGGCATCTGATAATACCGGCTTGTCATGCCTGTTCCTGTAGTATTCATCGTTCACCATCAGCGTAACAATCAACAAATTAATTTATCTCAAGCTATATATGTTCGTTTAAAACGGAGGCGCTCGGCTTTATCAAGTTGACGTTCCCGCCGGTTTTTTGAGAAATTTATGGGATTGGCATTATGCAAAAAAGCAGAAGTACATCTATTTCTAGAAAGTACTATCTAAATGACCTTATTGTTTTTGTAATAGCATCATTGGTCATCGTCTTTCTTATCCGTGCCTGGGGGGACATGCACGGTTCGTTCGATGAACACAACGTGGGTGCCATTAGTCTGGATACCTGGAATCTTTTCTATTACTCACTAAGAACGACAATGCGGTTTGCCATCGGCATGATTTGGTCATTGTTATTCTCCATTGTCTTTGCCGTCCTGGCGGCGCGCTACGTGCCGTTACGCAGGGTGATATTACCTTTCGTCAACTTTATGGAGTCAGTACCCTTGGTGGGCTTTTTAACCTTCACCACGGCGTATTTTCTTGGCCTGTACCCACACAGTGTGATGGGGCTGGAGTGTACCGCTATCTTTGCGGTATTTACCGGCCAGGCATGGAACATGATGCTAACGTTGTACCAGACGCTGCGCATCGTTCCAAGTGAACTGGATGAAGCCGCACGCAGTTTCAACTACAATCCATGGCAACGTTTCTGGCGGTTAGAGTTTATCTATTCCGTACCCGGATTATTGTGGAATGCCATGGTGTCACAATCGGCAGCATGGTTCGCTCTGGTGGCGTCGGAGGCGATCCCGGTCAACGATAAATCGGTGGCGTTGCCTGGTGTAGGTTCCTATATTGCCGAAGCGCTGGCGCAGCAAAACCTGCACGCTATTCTGTTTGCCGTGATCACATTAGCGGCCAATATTATCGTGCTTGACCAATTGGTTTTCCGCCCGTTGGTTCGCTATACCTCCCGTTTCAAATACGAAGATGTTAGCGCCAATAAAACTGAAGGCAGCTCATGGTTTTATAACTGCCTGAGCTATTCCCATCTAGGATCAATGTTGTCAGCGGCCCTACGCATGCTGGCTGATGTATGGCTATTTAAGCTGCCGCAGATCTGGTACGGCCTTGGTTTGCACAAGCTGTTTCGCATCACCGCAAAAGCCAACTGGCTGTGGCGCAGCACTTGGTATCTCGCGGTGGTCATGGCCTGTGCCTGGTTTGGTTATCAACTGTGGGAGTATTTCCCAAAGCAATACTTCGCCATGATGCCTGAATGGATGCTGCTGACTACTGCGCGTGTAGTGGCTGCAATGGTGCTCAGTATCGTGATTTTCACCCCACTCGGCGTCTGGATAGGGATGAATCCACGCCTGGTGAAATTCTTCCAGCCGATCATTCAAATCCTGGCTGCTATCCCACCCAATATTTTCTATCCTCTGATCGCCGCTTTTATCGCTGTTTATCATCAGGATCTTGGCTGGTGGGCGATTCCAATGATCATGCTCGGCACGCAGTGGTATGTGTTGTTTAACGTCATTGCCGGCGTCACGGCAATCCCATCACATATCACCGAAGTCAGCGAAACCTTCGGTTTACGGAGTTTCAAATGGTGGCGTTACTATATGCTGCCCGCGATTTTCCCCTACATCGTTACCGGCATTATTTCTGCAGCAGGCGGTGCCTGGAATAGCGCCATTGCAGCAGAAGTCATTCAATGGGGAGCTACCACGATCAGTACTACCGGGCTGGGCGCTTTTATTTCAGTCGTGACCGATGCCGGTAAAAACCCGGAATCCGCGCTGGGCTGTGCTGCCATGTGCTCACTGGTGGCGTTATGCGTAATCTTTATCTGGCAGCCACTGTATCGCGTTGCAGAAACCAAATTCAAATATGATTAATGCAGGGAAATTAAATGACTATTCAAGAAGTGGTACTCAGCGCCAAGCAGGTAAACAAAGCCTTCATTGGAGAAAACAAGCTCCCCAAGGAAGTGCTGCGCGACGTGGATCTGAATGTTCACAAGGGTGAGTTCGTTACGATCCTTGGGCAGTCAGGTTCTGGCAAATCAACGTTGATGCGCATATTTGCCGGCCTGATTTTCCCTGATACCGGCACGGTATCGCTGGCAGGAAAACCTATCGAAGGACCCAATGCCGATATCAGCATGGTATTCCAGTCTTATGCTCTTTATCCGTGGCTCACGGTGTATGACAACATCGCCTTTGGCTTGATCGCACAAGACTTGCCACCGCAATTGATCGACAAAAAGCTGAAAGCATTACTCACGCTGGTTGGCCTGAATGGGTATGAGAAAGCCTGGCCCCGTCAACTTTCCGGTGGTATGCGCCAGCGCGTAGGTTTTGCCCGAGCATTAGCCGTGGAGCCCAAAGTTTTGCTGTTGGATGAGCCCTTTTCTTCTCTTGATATCTTTACCGCACAGAAACTGCGGATGGATTTAATGAATATCTGGACGAACAAAAAAAATAATATCAGCGCCATCATCATGGTGAGCCATGACATAGAGGAAGCGGTCATGATGTCAGACCGAGTCGTCATTATGGATGCCAATAAACGGCAAATCACCGATGAGATCGTTATCGACAGGCCAAGAGAATCACGAGGCAGACAGAATATGGCAGCCATTATTGATGAAACCAGCGATCGTTTGTATAAGAGAATTGCGATATCACAAAAAGCATCATAGCTTTCAACGTATTTATTAACATCAGGTTATTGAAATGAAAAAAATAATGCACTTGGCTGTATTGGGGTTACTATTGCCAGTAGCCAGCACCACGTTAGCTGCAGAAATCGTAAATAAAGACGGCAATAAATTGGATTTATATGGGCAGATTAATGGTGTTCATTATTTCAGTAATAATGCTGGCAGCAGCGGCGATCAATCCTACACTCGCTTTGGCTTTAAAGGCGAAACACAAATTAATGATGACATCATTGGATACGGCCAATGGGAATATCAGATTGGGCTGAACGGAGCGGAAAGCGGCGAGCAAAGTGGTAACTACACTCGGTTGGGTTTTGCCGGGGTGAAATTCGGCCCGTTTGGAAGCATCAGCTATGGACGCAACTACGGTTTACTCTATGACGTGGGAAGCTGGACCGATGTATTACCCGAGTTTGGTAATGACAGCTATGAAGCTGCCGATAACTTTATGACCAGTCGGGGCAACGGTATGTTGACCTATCATAATCAGGGTTTGGGGGGGATTATTGATGGCCTGAATATTGGCATGCAATATCAGGGAAAGAATCGGGGGGACGACGCCCATCACACGCAAGACCTGCAGACACAAAACGGCGACGGATATTCCTTCTCCACGACCTACGACATAGGTTGGGGACTGAGCGCTGGCGGTGCCTACGCCAATTCGGATCGTACACAGGCACAGCGTAGTTTTGGTCTGGCCAATGGCGATCGTGCCAGAGCCTGGACTTTGGGCCTGAAGTACGATCGGGATAACCTCTATCTGGCAGCAAACTATACCCGCACTCAGAACATGACCTACGTAGAGGGTGGCAACTACACCGGCTTTGCACCAAAGGCAGATGCCGTCGAAGCCGTGGCGCAGTATCACTTTGATTCTGGCATCACCCCTTCTCTTGCCTATTTGCAGTCACGTGGGCGTGACCTACCTGGCATCGGTGATACCGATCTGGTCAAGTATATAGATATGGCGCTGGGTTATAGCTTCAATGCCAATATGTCAGCCTATGTAGAGTACAAACTGAACCTGCTGGATAAACACAATGCAGCCGGTTTAGGTTCTGATGATGTCGTTGAAACGGGGATTATGTACCAGTTCTGAGAAGTTAAGCGCTGAAACCCATGCCTGATGAGGTTTGACCTCATTGGGCTTTTTAGCGTTTTTGAATGGGTAAAAGCTAGCAAGCAAGACATATGAATGAAAGTTAAAAACAGTGAATACAATCATATTAGCCGTTTCTTTCCCCATTCCACATTGCCAATAGGCATTTCCCTCTGAAATTAGAGTATTTTTGATAGCGACGCCAAAGATAACAATCACCACGTTGACTGCATTACCTTCATTTAACGTTTTAGTTTCACTTCCAATGCTCCGGGGTTTATAGTCAACCACTCATTTAAACTCCAATCTCGTTGATGCTGTGTTTATTTTAAACATCCCTTGCGATATCCATTAATATTAAATTACATTTTGCAGTTATAAAACATCACTCAGTTATTGAGCTTCCTGACCCTTGTGGGTACTATGAGACTCCGATTTGATACAGGATAAAATTATGGACACCGACGGTTCGTTATTCATTGGTTTGTTGAGCCTGCTGGAGGCTTAGGCGCAATAGTCATTTTACTGCGTCCTGAAAAGTATTCGTATGTGACGTCATCACGTTACAGCTGCACTTTATTCTCACCTCCTTCAGCGCCTTATACTAGGCGATCCTAAGCTGACAGCATATCTCAATAACCAGAATTCAACTTATTAATCAGACCAATAAGACCGCTGGCATTCTCTAGTGTATATTTTCACGTCTGGATGTTTCTGTGAAAAACTCAGCGGCATATCCTATTCACCTATTTATTTTTTAAAAGATAACCAAGGAAATATGATGGCCAAGAAAAAAATATTACTTACTGTCAGCAACGTGAGTAAGAGCTTCCAACCTACGACCCAAAAATCACATTTGGTCCTTAGTGATATCGACCTCAACGTCTATGACAATGAAGTGATTAGCGTATTAGGGAAATCCGGCTCGGGCAAATCCACCCTACTGCGGATCATCTCAGGTTTGATATCTCCTGATTTTGGGGATGTCATGCTCGGTGAGGACAAAGTCACAGGCCCTAACCCACAAATCAACATGGTTTTCCAGAACTTTGCTATTTTCCCTTGGTTAACCGTTTATCAAAATATCGCCTTTGGATTGCAGGCACAGCATTATTCCCAAGACACCATCGACAAACAGGTGATAAAAATGCTGAACCTGATTGGTCTGGAAAAATACCGCAATGCTTTCCCACGAGAACTTTCCGGTGGTATGCGCCAACGGGTGGGGTTTGCCCGTGCGCTCGTCGTCGAACCTGCGTTACTGTTACTGGATGAACCTTTCTCTTCCCTGGATATTTATACCGGAGAAAATCTACGCAACGACCTAATGCAGATCTGGTCGACGCGGCAAATAAAAACTCGCTCCATGATTTTAGTAACCCACAGCATAACAGAAGCCGTAATGATGTCAGATCGGATTATTTTGCTAGGTTCAGACCCCGGTACCGTTACTGGAAATTATGAAATCACCCTGCGGCGTGAGGAGCGGAACAAACGCTCAATGCAAAGCCTGATCGAAGAAATCAGCGCTGAGCTAAGCCAGCAAATTGCTACTTCGGTCTATTAAAGCCCGGCCTGTATAAACGCCACTGCTCCGCGTCTGCCAGGCATAATATCAATTTTTAATCGCTGACTGGCAGATGAAAAGTCTGCCATTTTAACTACCTGTTTATCAAGGACTACCTTTTTATCGGTGTTTCATGATAAGCAGATAACATGTTGGTTTTTATCATGCATTTTATTCAAACATTAATAACGCTATCAACAGCATCTTTACTTGGCGCAATTATTGGCTATGAAAGACAGTTCCGGCAACGCACTGCCGGGTTACGCACCAATACACTTGTTGCCACCAGCGCAGCTATCTTTGTCCATCTGGCCATGACCATTGATGGCAGTGGGGGGGCGGTAAGAGTGATTTCTTATGTGGTTTCTGGCGTCGGTTTTCTCGGAGCAGGGGCAATCATGAAAGAAGGAATGAATATCCGCGGTCTGAACACAGCGGCTACGCTGTGGGGATCGGCAGCCGTCGGTACCTGCGCGGGTTGTGCATTATATGGAGATGCACTGGCCGCTACGTTATACGTACTGGCTGCCAATACACTGCTGCGCCCGATCGTCAATATGGTCAACAAACAACCCTTCAGCGATGTTAACGGTGAATCCACCTACCAGATCTGCGTGATTGCATTTGAACACGAGCAACGCGAAGCGTTAGCCAAATTCAAACAGGTGATGCAAGCCGAAAACTGCTTTATCTCGCACCTTGATATTGAGCCTTTTGGCGATGATGACGTAGAAATCACCGCAACTCTCATGCCCGCCTCTGTCACTACTACGGTACTTGATAAAACCGTCAATACTTTACTTGGCGATAGCATGATGAAACAGGCCTATTACAGCAGAATTTGTGGATCTGGTTAAAAACGTCATACAGACCCCTTTTGCACCACCAATTCAAATATGAATGAAGAGACTGATTATGAAAAGTATGCCGAAATTATCTCATCTGACTACTTTTAAAGAAATTATTTACTGCGGTAGCTTACATGAAACATCAAAAAAACTGGCTATTTCACAACCGACACTCAGCCGTATTATTAAAGAACTTGAAGAAAATATTGGCTCGCGTCTTTTGGAACGCAGCAACCGCGGTGTCCGGCTCACTGCGGTAGGTGAAGCATTTTTTCAACACATTGACGCTATCACCAATGAGTTAAGAAATACCATTTATGAATTCCGTGGACTGAAAGAAACCGGAGAGAAATTCTTGCGCTTAGGCATGAGCACCTACCCACTGCTATGCTATCTCCCCGAGGCACTTGAGATCTTTAATCAGCGTTATCCACACACCCGCATTACCGTGATTGAGGATTGCTCCGAAGAGTTGATTGCCAAGTTGAGAAATAACGAATTGGATCTGGTGGTCTGCAACCTCAGCGAGGGGATTAACTGTGTCGATCTGGTAACGCAGGACTTCAAATGTGAGACGTTTTCGCTTTATCAAGGGAACAATCACTCCTCTGATGAGCTGCCGCTGGAAGAAACAAAGTGGGTAGTTCCACATTCCTGTACTGCAGGCCGTTTAGCAATGCAAGACTCCTCTTTCCCGTGCACGCAGCAGGGTAATGTCGTGGAAACTGACTCTTTCCTCGCCACCTGGTGTCTAGTGAAACAACAGGGTTATCTCGCGCTTTTAAGCGATCGTGTTGTGGAGCATTACAGCCCACAGCTGAACCTCAAGAAAAAATCTGCTGAAGATATCAATATCAGCGCATGCTTTTATATTATTAAACGTGACGAGCCCATGACATCGTCTATCTCTGACGATTTTACCGAGATCCTGATGGCAATGTGAACACGCGGAAAATCACCTGGCGAAGTGGTGCAAGCGCCTGGAAAGTAAAGACCTGAAGGCCATCTGAAAACGAAAAACCCCAAGCTCTTACGAGCTTGGGGTCTGTATTTGGCGGAAGGACAGAGATTCGAACTCTGGGAGCTGTTACACTCGACGGTTTTCAAGACCGTTGCCTTAAACCACTCGGCCATCCTTCCAATGGGCGCAGATATTAACGGTACCGTTATGAAATGTCTATCGTTTTGACGTAAAAAAATGCGTCAAAACGCTCGTTCGCTTAAATTTCAGACCAATTGCGCTTAAAAAAACCAGAGCCCCGCATCAGCGAGGCTCTTTTCGGACAATAAGCAGGCAGTTATTTAGGTTGGGTATCGTACTCTGAACAACTCTGATATCCCTTGTTCATCACGTGGCCCGTGTCGTTGAAGCTGACAAAATAGGTCTGTGCTTTGCCGTCCCGTGGTGCCACGGCATAAGTATCACAGGTCCCCTGCGCATGGATCAGGCTGGCTGAGGTTGATGGTGGCCCGGCAATTGCGCGCACTTGCTGTTTAGTCATCCCGACTTTTACATCGCTTACCACAGGCTCGTTCACATAGCTCGCGGCCCTGTCGTAAGTGGTACACCCAGTCAGTACGGTAAATAGCGCCGCAGTACATCCGGCCAAAACCAGTTTCATTGTCATAGCTTATCTCCTTAGCATGCTTATTGTTATGTAAGTGTAGAAGCTAAAAGGCTTTTATGCCAATAATGCGTTGCCGCTGTTAATAGTTGGCCCAGATACCCGGCGTCACCAGTTCCAACAGGTGGCCATCCGGATCGCGGAAATAAATGCTCTCCGCGCCCTGCTCCCAACGCATACGCCCTTCTATCTCAACACCGTGTTCGGCCAACTGCTGCTCCCACAGGGGTAACTGGGCCTTGCTCACGGCCAAACCAAGATGTTGTGGGCCGCTGCCGTCATGAGGGGGAATATAGCCTCCCGGATACTGAGCACCGTTCAGCGAATCTCCGGCAACAAACAGCAGCAACACGCTTTGATCGGAGATGTTATAGGCCCGGAAACGATCGTTCGCGACCATCGCGGGCAGTTGCAACACCTGCTGATAGAAGGCTGCGGCACGTTCGATATCGTTAACATACAGCACCGTCTCAATCACACGCTCAATCTTAAGTTCCATACCAACCTCCTGATTTATCAATTTACAAACAGGGTAGGCAGTTACAGACTCAACAGAATAGCAATCAGTGCCGCGTGAAGATCAATCTGTGCGGCTGGCTAATGGGCAAAAAAAACGCGGCCCGAAGGCCGCGTGGTCACATTCACAGTATTGCTTAGAACTGGTAAACCAGGCCTACAGCAACCACGTTGTCGGTATTGATACCGGCTTTGTCGGTAAATGTGTTGTCGTCCAGCAGGTTGATTTTGTAGTCAACGTAGGTGGACATGTTTTTGTTGAAGTAGTAGGTCGCACCCACATCAACATATTTCAGCAGATCCTGGTCGCCGTAACCGCCGCCAATGTCCTTGCCTTTAGACTGCAGGTACGCCACGGAAGGACGCAGGCCGAAGTCGAACTGGTACTGTGCAACCACTTCAAAGTTCTGTGCCTTGTTCGCGTAACCGTACAGAGAGCTATTGCTGTTGCCGAAACGGGTAGCATTGTAAGACTGGGTATACATCGCTGCCAGATAGATGTTGTTGGCGTCGTATTTCAGGCCGCCGCTATAGCCTTCGGCTTTGTCACCACGACCCAGAATGGAAGAGGTGCCGTTAGGGCCACCGTTCTGATCGTTGGTACGGTCAGAGTTGAAGAACGCACCGGCAGCACTGATGCCATAGCCCAGATCGTAGGATACGGACATACCGTAGCCGTCACCGTTCTGGTTCAGGACATCACGGCCATTGTTGCTTTCTTCACCGTTGCCGTTTTTACCCTGATACTGCAGAGCAAAGTTCAGACCATCAACCAGACCGAAGAAGTTGTTGTTACGATAAGTCACAACACCGCTGGTGCGTTGGAACAGGAAGTTGTCCGCGCCATAGGTATCGCCACCAAACTCAGGCAACACGTCGGTCCATGCGCCGATGTCATACATCACACCGTAGTTACGGCCGTAATCCAATGAGCCGTAATCGCCGAATTTCAGACCAGCGAAGCCCACACGGGTGAAGGAGTCATTTTCGTCTTCAGTTTTGTTCAACTGAACCTGATATTCCCACTCACCATAACCGGTCAGCTGATCGTTGATCTGAGTTTCGCCACGCAGGCCAAAACGCATGTAAGACTGATCGCCGTCGGTTTTATCGTTGTCGGAAAAATAGTGAAGACCATCGATTTTACCGAACAAATCCAGTTTATTGCCGTCTTTGTTGTAGATTTCTGCTGCACCTGCTGTGCCTGCCATCAACAGAGCTGGGACGATCAGGGAGAGTACTCGAAGTTTCATCGTTATTATCCTCTTAATTATGTCGAGCTACGGCCACTGCTCTTCTGAGCATTATTAGCGCGACTGTGAATCACCATTCTGGTAACAAGGGCTATATTAATCCAGAAAGAAAATGATACCAAGTATCCAATGGTGTTTCATACCTATATTTAAAGGTTTCAAAATGTAAATACTGGCGAACTTTCACAAAACATTACCGACAAGACAAATAAAGCACTGAAAGATAAAAAATAAAATAACACATATAAATCAATTACATATACAAAACTTTATAAAAATAAAGATAACAGTACAAAAGTATCCAACAATAAGCACGTTGTGCCAAAAATCGTTGCCATTCCTGACGCTATAATCATCCCGCTATCATCATTATTTTCATTATTACCTTCATTATCCGTATGATAATTTTTGTAGTTACAACCGGCCTCTGGCCGGTTTTTTTATACCCAAAAATCAGCGATAAAATCGTGCCAATAAAGCATTTTATGCACAAATTTAATCACAGAGAGATATCATAAACATGATCAATTACCGCACTAATAGCTAAAACACCCCTAAAAGACCGCCAATAATTAACCAACGAATAATTTGTCGCCGCTCATCGTTTAAATAGACAACAATCACATACAAAATAGCAATGAATCCTGCTTCAATTCCCTAGATAATAGATTTGTTACCTTGAGAAACTATTTCTCCCTCATCCGCGAGTGATCTTACATCGCTCCTGCCCCCCTGATGGGTTACACGGTTAACGCGAATCCTTTCGACCCCGATCACAGATTGTGATAAAAACAGGGGTTCATTTAAGCCACTATCCAGAGCCGATCCCGATACCGACATGACAGTCACTTGCAACGAACAAATTAAGCCCGGTGTGCCCGAGCAGAATGCCACCCGCCTGGCCTTTTTTATCGCCGGACTGGCAATGGCCACCTGGGCACCGCTGGTACCTTTTGCCAAAACGCGTATCAATATAGATGACGGCTCATTAGGCCTGCTGCTGCTGTGCATCGGAGTTGGCTCGATCATGGCAATGCCGTTGACTGGGCTTTTGACCGGCAAATTTGGCTGCCGCCGCGTGATCCTGCTGGCGGGTATCGCCCTATGCATCGATTTGCCGCTGCTGGTGCTGATGGACTCCACCTTGGGGATGGCATTAGCCTTACTGCTGTTCGGTGCAGCGATTGGTATGATTGACGTGGCCATGAACATTCAGGCCGTGGTGGTCGAACGCGCCAGCAATCGAGCCATGATGTCCGGCTTTCACGGTTTCTTCAGCATTGGCGGGATAGCCGGTGCGGGTGGAGTCAGCGCCCTATTATGGTTGGGGCTCGGTCCGCTACAAGCCACTCTGATCGCCGTCGTCGCCATTCTGGCTCTGCTGCTGATTGCCAGTAAAAACCTGCTGCGTGAAAGCGGCGGAGATAAAGAAGGCCCGATGTTCGTTCTGCCACGAGGCTGGGTGATGTTCATTGGCCTACTGTGCTTCATCATGTTCCTGGCGGAAGGCTCAATGCTCGACTGGAGCGCGCTGTACCTGACCACCATGCGCGGGATGGATCATAACCAGGCTGGCTTGGGTTACGCTTTGTTCTCCATTGCCATGACGATCGGCAGGCTGAATGGCGATCGCGTAGTGAATGCCATGGGCAGATATCAGGTACTGTTGCTGGGTAGCTTGTGTGCGGCCATCGGCCTGGCGTTGGCGATTACGATAGACAGCGCCATAGCCTCTTTGATTGGTTTTATGCTGGTTGGCGTCGGGGCATCCAATGTGGTCCCTATTCTGTTTAGCGCAGCGGGGAACCAACGCGTCATGCCTGCCAACCTGGCCATCGCTTCGGTCACCACGGTGGGCTATGCCGGTATTCTGGCCGGCCCGGCAGTGATCGGGCTAATCGCCCAGGTCTCCAGCCTGACGTTTGCCCTGGCCTGTGTCGCTGCGTTGCTGCTAATCGTCACTGCCAGCGCCAAAGCGGTCACTCGCTAATTTCAGGAATGCGTAGCCATGTTGCAAGATAGACAACTGACCATCAACTCCCGCTACATCACCCGCAGCTTCTGGCTGTTTGTCGTGCTGCTGGCCATGGCAATTGGGTTGTACAGCTATAATTATACCAACGCCTATCTGACGGAGAAAAAACATGCCGTCAACACCATCGCCAACATGCTGCAAAAACGTATCGACAGCTACCGCTCTCTGACCGAGCAAATCTACGACAAATTTGGTAATACCGCGTCGCTTGCTGTTGAGACCAACCTGCAGGAAACCCGACTGCGTCCGGATGTATATTATGTTGAGAAGCGACGCAGCAAAACCGATGCGGTCATTTTTGGCAACCATGACAACGCCACGCTGGCTACGGTTGCCAATATCTCTGACTTCCTGGATAACCGCTGGGGAACCGAGACCGAAAACTATGCGATGTATTTTCTCAACGGGCAAGATAACAGCCTGAGCCTGGTGACGACCCAATCGCTGAAAGACCTGACTTCGCGATTGAAAGAAAACTACCTGACTACGTCGGTGTCAGACCGCCGCACCGAAATGCTGCAACAGGCCAATATGCTGGACGAACGCGAGAGTTTTTCCGGCCTGCGTAAACAGCGCTTCCAGAACGCCTACTCGTTTTCTATCCGCACCACCTTTAACCAGCCGGGGCATTTGGCCACGGTGATCGCCTTCGACCTGCCGATTAACGATATCATCCCGCTTAATATGGCCCGCTCCAACTTCCTGCTGCTGCCCGATAATGCAGAGATCGACGACAGCATGGTGCCAAGCGAAACGGCAATCAACGCCCAGGCCGCCCTGAAAGGCAGTTGGGTTGAGTTCAGTGTTTCATTACCCAACTCGCCGCTGCAGCTGATTTACCGCGTTTCAGCTTTCAATCTGGCCATTGACCTGCTGCGCAATAACATCTGGCTACTGGCGGTCAATCTGCTGTTGCTGACGCTATCGATGGTGGGCATTTATTTCCTCCGCCAGCAATACATCCGCCCCAGCGAAAATATCGCCGCCGAGCTGGATCTCCAACGCTCGCTCAACCAGGAAATTGTTGCCAGCCTGCCTTGCGGGCTGCTGGTCTATGACTTTGCCGATAACAGCGTGATCACCAGCAACAAGATCGCTGAGCACCTGATGCCACACCTCAGCCTGTCCAAAATTGCCCATATGGCGGAGCAGCATCATGGCGTGATCCAGGCGACGGTCAACAACGAAGTCTATGAGATCCGCATCTTCCGCAGCCAACGCACGGCGGAAACCTATCTGTTCCTGCTCAACGATCAGGATAAAGAGGTGATGGTGAACAAACGGCTGCAACAGGCCCGCCGCGAATACGATAAAAACGTTCAGGCCCGTAAGTTGATGCTACACAACCTGGGGATCGAGCTGAATCAGCCGGTGCGGCAAATGCACGAACTGGCCGCAAGCCTGTGCCAACCATCAGACGCCGAACAGCAACAGACATTGCTTAAACAACTCAACCTGGCTTCGGCATCGGTATTGGATCTGATCGATAATATCACCCTGCTCACCAGGCTGGAGACACAGGATTGGCAGCCGGTTCGTCAACCTTTCAACCCCACTGTACTGCTGGATGAACTGCTGCTGGACGTGCTGCCAGCCATCAACCAGAAAGGGCTGGCGCTGTTCAATCACGTTAATCTGGACGTCAACCAACAGTACATTGGCGATGCTGGCGCACTGCGCAAAATCCTTTCATTGCTGCTGCGCTACGCCATCATCACTACCGCCTACGGCAAGATCACCCTGGTAGTGGAACAGGAAGTCGATCGCCCTGAACACCTGGTATTTCATATCAACGACACCGGCACCGGCATTTCCAATGAGGAAATCAGCAATCTGACCTACCCGTTCCTCAGCCAAACGCTGGTCGATCGCTTCGATCACGGCTCTGGGCTGACGTTTTTCCTGTGTAATCAGCTGTGCAAAAAACTCAATGGCCAGTTGGATATCCACAGCAAAATCGATATCGGTACCCGCTATACCATTCGTGTCACTATGGAGCAGGAGAAAACAGAGGAACAGGCGACGGAGAAATTACTCGATGGGGTAACGGCGCTGCTGGATATCACCTCCGACGAGATCCGCCGGATCGTAACTCAGCTACTGGCGGGATATGGGGCCAACTGCATCGTGGCCGAGGAGCACCAAAACAGCCGGGAATATGATGTTTTACTGACCGATAACCCGCAGCAGGCCGACGACTATACGTTGCTGCTAACCAGCGATGAAGCAGGCTGGCAACAGCTTGATAAAGGCTATATCCGCGTCAACTATAACCTGCACAATGCCATGATCGACGCGGTTCTGATCTTGATAGAACACCAGATGGCGGCACAAGAGCAGGAAGAAAACCCTGTAGGATCCCTGGCAGAAAGCGCCCAAGTGTATGAAAAACAATTGAGATCAAGTGATTACTATGGTTTGTTTATTGATACAGTACCCGACGATATCAAAAAACTGTATACTGAGGCGGGCAGCGGTGATTTTGCAGCGCTGTCTCAAACCGCACACCGCCTGAAGGGCGTGTTTGCCATGTTAAATCTGCTTCCCGGAAAGCTTCTGTGTGAATCGTTAGAACAGCACATCGCGGACGGTGATGCGCTCAAGATCGAGAATAACATCAGTCAGATTGATTTTTTCGTCAGTAGACTGCTGCAGCAAGGTAGCCAACAACATGAATAACCTGAACGTAATTATTGCCGATGACCATCCTATCGTACTGTTTGGCATCCGGAAGTCACTTGAGCAAATTGAGTGGGTGAATGTCGTTGGGGAGTTCGAGGACTCTACAGCACTGATCAACAATCTGTCCAAGCTGGACGCCAACGTCCTGATCACCGATCTTTCGATGCCGGGTGACAAATATGGCGACGGCATTACGCTGATAAAATATATCAAACGCCACTATCCGCAATTGTCGATCATCGTTCTGACCATGAACAACAATCCGGCCATTCTCAGCGCGGTGTTAGATCTGGACATCGAAGGCATCGTCCTGAAACAGGGGGCGCCTACCGATTTGCCAAAAGCGCTGGCCGCATTGCAGAAAGGCAAGAAATTCACGCCAGAGAGCGTCTCGAAGCTGTTGGAGAAAATCAGTGCCAGCGGTTACGGTGACAAACGCCTCTCTCCGAAAGAAAGCGAAGTGTTGCGTCTGTTCGCCGAAGGTTTCCTGGTGACCGAAATCGCCAAAAAACTGAACCGCAGCATCAAGACGATCAGTAGCCAGAAGAAATCAGCCATGATGAAGCTGGGTGTTGATAACGATATCGCACTGCTTAACTATCTCTCCTCCGTCAGTATGACGCAGTTGGATAAAGACTAAAGTTCAACGGGTGCAGCATGCGGCGCCCCTGAACCAGCATGGTTATCAATTTAAAGGGCGCTCTTAGTCGCCCTTTAGTGTTTATGCCGTTTCCGATTCAGCCCTAAGCCGCCGTACCCGTTGACTGTAATAGCCCAGCGACTGCTCCAGCGTCTCCAGCGTGACCGGTTTCGACAGGCAGTTATCCATCCCGGCCTCAAGACAGCGCTGTTTCTCTTCTGCCAGCGCATTAGCCGTTACGCCAATCACCGGGGCAGTGAAATTCGACTTACGCAGGCAACGTGTCAATTCATAGCCATCCATATTCGGCATATTGACGTCAGTCAATACGATATCCACCGCATTGCGTTCCAGTACGCTGAGCGCATCGACACCATCATTGGCGGTAATCACCTGATAGCCCAACGATGACAGCTGATCGGACAGCAAGCGCCGGTTGATCGGGTGATCGTCTACCACCAGCAGGCGAATATCCCCGTTATCGGCATTATTGGCCTTAACCGATAACGGCAGTTGTACCAACGCCTTATCGTTTTCGGTAACCACACCAAACAACCGGTTCAACAGCAGGATAGCATCCCGTGGCGTAGAGGTACTATGCAGCCAGTAACCCGGGTGCGTTTCCAATGACGGTCCGATGTGCGCAATGGAGAATTCAATCTGTGCCAACAGCGGGGTATCCACCTGCAAAGGATAATCGCTGAGCAGAACGTCCCCTGCTGCGGTTTGCTGCCCCTCATAACGTAATACCGTGGCACCGAAGCCGCCAAGGATCGCCTGCAGATAGCTTTCCAACCGCTGATTACGAATTTGCAGCCACAGGTTTTTGCCCTGCCAGGTATCGCTGGCCTGCGGCGTCGGAAACTGCGCTCCAAACAACGGAATGCGAATGGTAAACAGGCTGCCGAGACCAGGCTCGGACTCCACCGCGATATCACCGTCCATCAGGTTGATCAGTTTTTCACAAATCGCCAGCCCAAGCCCAGTGCCCTGGAAATGGCGCTGTACCCCGCTGCCAACCTGGAAGAAGGGATCAAACAGGCGCAGGACCTCTTTTTCTGGAATACCGACGCCGGTATCGCGAACGCTGAACTCCAGATAGCTGTCACGGGTGCAGACCTGCAGCATAATACAGCCGGTGTCGGTAAACTTGATGGCGTTATTCAATAGGTTAGACAAGACCTGTTGCAAACGCACGGGATCGCCATTGATACGTTCAGGCACACCTTGTTCAATAAAACAGTACAAACCGAGCCGCTTTTTCACCACCAGCGGCAAGTAGTTGCCCGCAATGTGGGTAATCACTTCCAGGCAAGAAAACTCACGGGGTTCTATCTTCAACTGCTCGGATTCAATCTTGGAGAAGTCCAGGATGTCGCTGATGATCTTCAGCAACAGCCCCGAGGAGTTGTTCATCGCATTGACCAGACGGTCGACCCCTTGCGGCAACGCCTTGGTCTGCAGCAGATCCAGGTTGCCGATAATCCCGTACAGCGGCGTGCGCAGCTCATGGCTGACGGTGGCCAGGAACATCGATTTGGACTGGCTGGCCTGCTCCGCTGCCGCGGCCATTTCCTGCAGCGACTCTTCCATTTTGACGCGGGCACTAACGTCAACCAGCACGCAGATAGCCACGTCCTCATTGCGATAACGGGAGTGCACAAAGCTGATTTGCAGATTGTTGTTATTACTGGTCATCACATCTACAAAGTTGACCTGCTGTTCGCAGATAATGCGTGTAATGCGATCCCGATCCTCGTTGGTCAACAGGTTGATATAGTTATGCGCCAGTTCATTACTCAGGATGTTGGTACCATCACTGATGCGCAGAATGCAGATACCCACCGGTGCCGAAGCCACGATTTTGCGGTTGAACTGTTCATGCTCCTCCAACCGGAAGGCATTCTCTTCCGCTGGCAGAAACATCTTGCGCTCGAACAACCACGCCAGGCTGAACAACACCACGGCCGACAGCAGGTTAAGCAGCACCGCATTGAGGATCAGTACCTTGAAACGCTCCACCACGCTCTTCACCGGCAATGAATACACGATGCTGAGCGACGAAGGCGGCAGCGCCTTCTTCATGATCAGATCCTGGTAACTGTCTACATAGCCAAAATAGGTGTGTTCCTGCGGATAAACATTGAGCGAAGAGGCATAGCGATCGCCATTGGCCAGTCGCAGCACCGATTCGTTGTTCTCATCCAGCAGATTAACCCCTACCGGCAAGTTGCTGGTGGTGACAAAGTCTTCCAGGCGGATCGTCTGTTCAATCCCCAGCAGCGCTTCCAGTTTGTTGCCGACATAGACCGGCGTCATTACATACAGGTAACCTACATCAGGCCGCTGCTGGCTGGGGCTGATCCAGTAAAGGTTATTGTCTTTCTCCGCGCTGTTGGCGGCGTTACGGTATTTAAGGATGCGCTCATGCAGCGCCTTGAGCACGTTTTGCCGATCGGTGATGCCGTTACTGCTACCGAATTCGGTCATGCACAGGCTGTCACTGCCGATAAAAAACACCCGGTTCAGATCATAGGCCGCGACAAAGTTTTCTTTCCAGTATTGGATCAGACTGTTTAACGAGGTGATCGAGTCACGGTAGTTGGAGTTCAGCGCGCAGTTGGATTCCGGGTACAGCGGCTTCATCTCCGGTTGGCTGTCTTTGCCATTCATCATGCCGGTGAACAGCTCGAGGCTCCCTACCGTGCCGTTGAGGCGGTTTTCCGCCATGTATTTGATGTCGCGGATGATATCCGCCGAGTGGCGAATGTAGCCCTGAGCCTGGTCAAAGTTGAGATTATATTCCTGCCTGATATCGGATTCTTTTTCATGCACGATATCCAGGATATAAAACGTGGTCAGCAGTGCACCCAGCGACCACAGCATGAACGCCAGTACCCGAAACAGATAGCGGGAAATTTTTAACGTGGTACGGAAAGAGGCTAAGTATTTCAAGCAGGTACCATGCCAGTGTAAGGGGTGACGAGCATAATCATAGCAAAACAACGATCCCGTGCAGCATCGACAAGTGATTGCAGCAATTAAACCATACAACTGAAAAAGGGCCTAGCATCGCTGCCAAGCCCTTTTTGAACCACCCAGATTAGACGGCCAAGGCCGTGCTATTTAGGCGTTCTCGTCATCCATATCGTCTACGGCGCCGGTATCCTCATCACCCTCATCGAGTGGTGTGGTATCTTCTTCCGCTTCTTCTGCGCCCGGTTCAAGGCTATCAAGCTCTTCATCTTCAACCGGTTCAGCAACGCGCTGCAGGCCGACAACGTTCTCGTCTTCCGCAGTACGGATCAGGGTGACACCCTGGGTGTTACGGCCAACCACGCTGACTTCCGCGACACGGGTACGCACCAGCGTGCCTGCATCGGTGATCATCATGATTTGATCGGTAGTTTCTACCTGTACAGCCCCAACAACCTGACCATTACGCTCGCTGACCTTAATGGAGATAACCCCTTGGGTCGCGCGCGATTTGGTCGGGTATTCCGTTACCGCGGTACGCTTGCCGTAGCCGTTCTGCGTCACGGTCAGGATATCGCCTTCACCACGAGGAATAATCAGCGAAACTACGCGATCGCCTTCACCGAGGTTGATACCGCGAACGCCGGTAGCGGTACGGCCCATTGAACGAACCTGCCCTTCTGGGAAGCGGACCACTTTACCGTTGGCGGAGAACAGCATCACTTCGTTGCTGCCGTCGGTCAGGTCAACACCAATCAGCTCGTCACCCTCGTTGAGGTTAACGGCGATGATGCCTGCGCTGCGCGGGCGGCTGAACTCGGTTAATGCGGTTTTCTTCACGGTACCGCTAGCAGTAGCCATGAATACATGGCGGCCTTCTTCGTATTCACGTACCGGTAGAATGGCGGTGATACGTTCGTTGGCTTCCAGCGGCAACAGGTTGACGATCGGCCGGCCACGAGCACCACGGCTGGCTTCAGGCAGTTGATACACCTTCATCCAGTACAGGCGACCACGGCTGGAGAAGCACAGGATCGTGTCGTGGGTGTTGGCCACCAGCAGACGATCGATAAAGTCTTCTTCTTTGATACGGGCGGCTGACTTGCCTTTACCACCGCGACGCTGCGCTTCATAGTCGGTCAGAGGCTGATACTTCACGTAGCCCTGATGCGACAATGTCACGACCACATCTTCCTGGTTGATCAGGTCTTCGATGTTGATATCAGACGTGTTGGCGGTAATTTCGGTACGGCGTGCGTCGCCAAACTGATCGCGCATGGCCACCAGTTCTTCACGGATCACTTCCATCAAGCGGTCTGGGTTTTCCAGAATAAAGATCAGCTCAGCGATGAGGTTCAGCAGCTCTTTATACTCGTCCAGCAGCTTCTCGTGCTCCAGGCCGGTCAGTTTCTGCAAGCGCAGATCCAGGATCGCCTGAGCCTGTTGCTCGGTCAGGTAATATTTGCCGTCACGGATGCCAAACTCTGGCTCCAGCCACTCTGGGCGTGCAGCGTTGTCACCGGCACGTTCCAGCATCGCCCCGACGTTACCCAGATCCCAAGGCTGCGCGATTAACGCAATCTTCGCTTCTGCCGGAGTCGGCGCGCGGCGGATCAGTTCGATAATCGGGTCGATGTTGGCCAAGGCAATGGCTAACGCTTCCAGGATATGGGCGCGATCGCGGGCTTTACGCAGTTCGAAAATGGTACGGCGGGTCACCACTTCACGGCGGTGGCGCACAAATGCACGCAGAATATCTTTCAGGTTCAGCAACTTTGGCTGGCCCTGATGCAGTGCCACCATGTTGATACCGAAGGTGACCTGTAGCTGAGTCAGCGAATACAGGTTATTCAGCACCACTTCACCCACGGCGTCACGTTTGACTTCAATCACGATGCGCATGCCGTCTTTATCAGACTCGTCACGCAGCGCGCTGATGCCTTCAACGCGTTTCTCTTTCACCAACTCGGCAATTTTCTCGATCAGGCGCGCTTTGTTCACCTGATAAGGAATTTCATGCACGATGATGGTTTCGCGGCCGGTTTTAGCGTCCGCCTCTACCTCGGCACGGGCGCGGAGATACACTTTGCCACGGCCGGTACGGTAGGCTTCTTCAATACCACGACGGCCATTGATGATCGCCGCCGTCGGGAAGTCCGGGCCTGGGATGTGTTCCATCAGCCCTTCAATGCTGATGTTTTCATCCTCGATATAGGCCAGACAGCCATTAATAACTTCAGACAGGTTATGCGGCGGAATGTTGGTCGCCATGCCCACGGCGATACCGGACGAGCCGTTGACCAGCAGGTTCGGGATCTTGGTTGGCATAACGGCCGGGATCTGCTCGGTACCGTCATAGTTTGGCACGAAGTCGACGGTCTCTTTTTCCAGATCCGCCAGCAGTTCGTGGGCGATTTTCGACATGCGCACTTCGGTATAACGCATTGCTGCGGCGGAGTCGCCGTCCACAGAACCGAAGTTACCCTGGCCGTCCACCAACATGTAACGCAACGAAAACGGTTGGGCCATACGGACGATCGTGTCATACACCGCGCTGTCACCATGCGGGTGATACTTACCGATCACGTCCCCAACGACACGGGCCGATTTCTTGTAGGGTTTATTCCAGTCGTTACCCAGTACATTCATCGCGTACAGAACGCGGCGGTGCACCGGCTTCAGTCCATCACGAACATCTGGCAACGCACGGCCGACAATAACCGACATCGCGTAATCCAGATACGAGCTTTTCAGCTCTTCTTCGATATTTACCGGTGTGATTTCTCTGGCAAGGTCGCTCATGGAGCTGCTATCCCTCATACTGAATGATTCATCTGCCTTGGCGTAGTGCCAAAGGTGTAAAACTATATCACAAAGCGCGCTTTACGGGGAAATTACCGGCGCTGTTTCGCTGAAATGTGCTGCCCTGCGGGCGAAAATTACCTCGATAACACTTGCCTCGATAACAACAGCGCTGCGCCAAGCGTGCCGGAACATGTATAATCTGCATCATAAGAGAACCAGGAGCTAATAACGCCCATGAATGCTGAATCATCCCGTCACGCGCCTAACGTTGATCACCAGGAAATCGCCAAATTTGAAGCTGTCGCCTCGCGCTGGTGGGATCTGGAAGGTGAGTTCAAGCCGCTGCATCGGATCAATCCGCTGCGTCTGAATTATATCATGCAGCGCGCAGGAGGCATTTTTGACAAACAAGTGCTCGACGTTGGCTGCGGCGGCGGCATTCTGGCAGAGAGCATGGCACGTGAAGGTGCGTTAGTGACCGGGCTGGATATGGGGGCAGAACCACTCCAGGTGGCGCGACTGCATGCGCTGGAAAGCGGTATGCAGGTGACCTACGTGCAAGAAACGGTAGAAAGCCATGCGCAAGCTCATCCACAACAGTATGACATCGTCACCTGTATGGAGATGCTCGAGCACGTCCCTGACCCGGCCTCCGTCGTGCGCGCCTGTGCACACCTGGTCAAACCAGGCGGCCATGTGTTTTTCTCCACCATCAACCGCAATACCAAAGCCTGGCTGATGGCGGTCATCGGCGCTGAATACGTGCTCAAGATGGTGCCACAGGGCACCCATGATCATAAGAAGTTCATCCGCCCTTCTGAACTGATCGGTTGGGTCGACGGCACCGAGCTGCGTGAAAAACATATCATCGGCCTGCATTACAACCCGATCACCGACCATTTCAAGCTGGGCCGCAACGTTGATGTGAACTACATGGTGCATACCCAGCACCAGGGTTGAAACTGCCGAAACGTACCGGGGGCGATGTTTCCGCCGCCGGTGCAACTAAGCGTATAAGATAAATACCTATTTATCCGTTCTCGATCAAAAAAGCCGATCTAAACCATTTTTAAGAATATAAAAGCAGATCAATATGCGGTTTTTTTCTAACGTTTAATAAAGCGGCAAACGATCGGGGTTTTCACAAAATCAGCAAAATCTCATCGTGCTTATTGACAACCTTGCCACCCCAGATAGGGCGCGCACTAGGAACAATTGGTAACATTTCACCCCCAAGTTATCCACAAGATCGGCAGGTTTTGTTCACTTGCAAACCCACCGTTTTATCACTATCTTGTTACCTCACCGACATACACCCCCTATATATAGTGTTTACATACTGAGCAGAGCGACTACACTTTCTGCTTAGGGGAATCTCACGGACAGGTAAAAATGAACCAAAGCCTACTTGTAACTAAACGCGATGGCAGTAAAGAGCGCATCAACCTCGACAAAATCCACCGAGTCATCGACTGGGCCGCGGAAGGTTTAAACAACGTCTCGGTCTCTCAAGTAGAGTTACGTTCACATATTCAGTTTTATGACGGCATCAAAACCGCCGATATTCATGAAACCATCATCAAGGCCGCAGCCGATCTGATCTCCCGTGACGCACCGGACTATCAGTATCTGGCCGCTCGCCTCGCCATCTTCCATCTGCGTAAAAAAGCTTACGGCCAGTTTGAACCACCGAAGCTGCTCGACCACGTCGCACGCATGGTGGAGATGGGCAAATACGATAAACATCTGCTGGAAGACTACACCACTGAAGAGTTCGAGCAGATGGACTCCTTTATCGATCACTGGCGTGATATGAACTTCTCCTACGCTGCCGTGAAGCAGTTGGAAGGGAAATATCTGGTGCAGAACCGCGTTAGCGGCGAGATTTACGAGAGCGCCCAGTTCCTGTATATCCTGGTTGCCGCGTGCCTGTTCTCCAACTACCCGCGCGCCACTCGTCTGGACTACGTAAAACGTTTCTATGACGCGATCTCCACCTTCAAGATTTCACTGCCTACGCCGATCATGTCTGGCGTGCGCACCCCAACCCGCCAATTCAGCTCTTGCGTGCTGATCGAGTGTGGTGACAGCCTGGATTCCATTAACGCCACCTCCAGCGCCATTGTGAAATACGTTTCACAGCGTGCCGGTATCGGTATCAATGCTGGCCGTATCCGTGCCTTGGGTAGCCCAATTCGTGGCGGTGAAGCCTTCCACACCGGCTGTATCCCGTTCTACAAGCACTTCCAGACCGCAGTAAAATCCTGCTCTCAGGGCGGTGTGCGTGGTGGTGCAGCAACGCTGTTCTACCCAATGTGGCATCTGGAAGTGGAAAGCCTGCTGGTGCTGAAAAACAACCGTGGGGTTGAAGGCAACCGCGTCCGTCACATGGACTACGGCGTACAGCTCAACCGCCTGATGTATCAGCGCCTGATCAAGAATGAAGACATCACCCTGTTCAGCCCGTCTGACGTCCCAGGGCTGTACGACGCGTTCTTCGCCGATCAGGACGAGTTCGAACGTCTGTACACCCTGTATGAGAAAGACAGTAGCATTCGCCAGCAGCGCGTGAGAGCGGTAGAGCTGTTCTCACTGATGATGCAGGAACGTGCTTCTACTGGCCGTATCTACATCCAGAACGTCGACCACTGCAACACCCACAGCCCGTTCGATCCGCAGATCGCCCCGGTACGCCAGTCAAACCTGTGTCTGGAAATCGCTTTGCCGACCAAACCGCTGGATGACGTTAACGACGAAAACGGTGAAATCGCACTGTGTACGCTGTCAGCCTTCAACCTGGGTGCGATTGAGAGCCTGGACGATCTGGAAGAGCTGGCTACGCTAGCCGTGCGTGCGCTCGACGCCCTGCTGGATTATCAGGATTACCCTATCAAAGCCGCTCACCGTGGCGCGATGGGCCGCCGTACTCTGGGTATCGGTGTGATCAACTTCGCCTATTACCTGGCGAAGAACGGCGTACGTTATTCCGACGGCAGCGCCAACAACCTGACCCACAGAACCTTCGAAGCGATCCAGTACTACCTGCTGAAAGCCTCGAACCGTCTGGCTCAGGAGCAAGGGGCTTGCCCGTGGTTCAATGAAACCACCTATGCGCAAGGCATCTTGCCAATCGATACTTACAAGAAAGATTTAGACGCGATCTGTAGCGAACCGCTGCATTACGACTGGGAAACCCTGCGTAAAGAGATCAAAGAGACCGGTCTGCGCAACTCAACGCTGTCTGCCTTGATGCCGTCGGAAACCTCGTCGCAGATCTCCAATGCCACCAACGGCATTGAGCCACCACGCGGCCACATCAGTATCAAAGCGTCCAAAGACGGTATTCTGCGCCAGGTCGTTCCTGAGTATGAGCGTCTGAAAAATGACTACGAACTGCTGTGGGAATTACCGAATAACGACGGTTACCTGCAACTGGTTGGCCTGATGCAGAAATTTATCGATCAGTCGATCTCGGCGAACACCAACTATGACCCAACCCGTTTCCCGGGTGGCAAGGTGCCGATGAAGCAGCTGTTGAAAGATCTGCTCACCACCTACAAGTTTGGTGTCAAAACGCTGTATTATCAGAACACCCGCGACGGTGCAGATGATATCCAGGAAGACATGCAGCCTGCTCAGGGCGGCGATGACGACTGTGAAGGCGGCGCCTGCAAGATCTAACGTTTGACACAGCGGGCCGGAACTCTTCCGGCCCCTTTAATTTTCAGCTCGGCACTAATGGATCCAAGCTCATGGCTTACACTACTTTTTCTCAAAACAAAAACAACCAGTTGCTTGAGCCGATGTTCTTCGGCCAGTCGGTCAACGTGGCGCGTTTCGACCAGCAAAAACATGAAATCTTCGAAAAGCTGATCGAAAAGCAGCTCTCCTTCTTCTGGCGTCCGGAAGAGGTTGACGTCGCGCGCGATCGTATCGACTATCAAGCGCTGCCGGAACACGAGAAGCACATCTTCATCAGCAACCTGAAGTATCAGACGCTGCTGGACTCCATTCAGGGCCGTAGCCCTAACGTGGCATTTCTGCCGCTGATCTCCATTCCGGAGCTGGAAACCTGGGTCGAAACCTGGTCATTCTCAGAGACCATTCACTCGCGTTCCTACACCCATATCATTCGTAACATCGTTAACGATCCGTCGGTGGTGTTTGACGATATCGTCACCAACGAGGAGATCCTCAAGCGGGCAAAAGATATCTCCGGCTACTACGACGATCTGATCGAAATGACCAGTTACTATCATCTACTGGGTGAAGGCACGCATCAGGTCAATGGTAAAACGGTGACCGTTAACCTGCGCGCCATCAAAAAGCAGCTGTATCTGTGCCTGATGAGCGTCAACGCACTAGAGGCCATTCGTTTCTACGTTAGCTTCGCCTGTTCGTTTGCTTTCGCCGAGCGTGAGCTGATGGAAGGCAACGCCAAAATCATCAAGCTGATCGCCCGCGACGAAGCCCTGCACCTGACCGGTACGCAACATATCCTGAACCTGATGCGCTCAGGCGCCGATGACCCAGAGATGGCCGAAATCGCCGTGGAATGCCAGCAAGAGTGTTATGACCTGTTCGTCCTGGCGGCACAGCAAGAGAAAGAGTGGGCCGAATATCTGTTCCGTGACGGCTCCATGATTGGCCTGAACAAAGACATCCTGTGCCAGTATGTGGAATACATTACCAATATCCGCATGCAGGCCGTCGGCCTGGGTTCACCGTTCCCTACCCGCTCCAACCCAATCCCGTGGATCAACGCCTGGCTGGTGTCGGATAACGTGCAGGTGGCTCCGCAGGAAGTTGAAGTCAGCTCTTACCTGGTCGGCCAGATTGACTCTGAAGTCAACGCCGACGACCTGAGTGATTTCGAGCTGTAAGTGGCGGCACCAACCATCACGCTGCGTGCCACCGGTACGCAGCTCTCCTGCCCCGAAGGTGAGAAGTGCCTGCTCGACGTGCTGGAACTGCATGAGGTAGAAGTGGAATACCAATGCCGCTCCGGCTATTGCGGTGCCTGCCGAGTGAAATTACTGAAGGGTGAGGTCGCTTACCACCAGCAGCCGTTGGCATTTATCAATCACGGCGAGATCCTGCCCTGCTGCTGCATGCCCGCCATGGATATCGAATTAGAAATTTAACCACGCAAAATAATCTTCAAACACTGGGATACCCTAAGAATTTCAAGTTGCAGCTAGGCGGCAAAGGTGTGAATCCCCAGGAGCTTACGTTTAGTAAGTGACTGGGGTGAGCACCTGCAGCCAACAACGCTGCAGCTTGAAAGGCGACGGGTATCAATACCAAAACCGTAATGCATACAGTTAGTAACGCGTAGAGCGCATGTTTTTTATACATGGCTTGCCTCCTTGCTGTGAAGGGGCTACCATAACGGTGTCTAGGCGTTATTGGTTGCCCCATTCTGAGTTAACGTCAGTTTGGGGCTTTCAACTTTCCGCCTTGCCACACAATGCCCAAGACGAAAAGTCTCAAGCACCCGCAAAGAGTGTAACAACACAATCCCACAGCGAATACCCCTTATATTATTATGATCCATAAGGGATATATCATCGCCATCAACAAGTTTCTCTGCGGTAATGTCGACCATTCCCAGCCCACCGCTTCTGCCGCAAACCTGGCCGCCATTCAGCCAACGACTCAGCAAATCCAGCACCAGGACACTACCGATGCTTAACGTAAACGCAAGCTATGGTGGGCTCATTGTCTGGCAGACAACCGCCAGACAATACTCCTAGGGTTTACAGGTAGTGCAGGCTTAGAGTGGTGTTAGTGTTAAAGTTGACAACGTCTTTCAGCTCCTCCACGACTTTAACGTTAAGTGCCGCAGAGACCGTTATAACACCAGAGATATTAGTGGCTTCCTGTGGTGCGTTGTCTTTCCCCCAACCATGGAACCCGGATCCATCCTGATACATCAAATGCTCGGCGGTGCCAGAAACCGCGCTCCAGCTACTGCCGCCATTTTTGGAGGAGATAAGCTCGGCATCTTTGCTATCCAGGGTGGCACTTGCCAGCATCACGGTAAAATAGCCGATGTCTTCACCCTCAAGCGCCCCTAGGGATGCAAGCTGCCCGGGTTCAGCACGCAGGGCTTTGTCGGTATCACTGAGGTAGCTAACAACGCCCATCGTGGGGGTGCCAGAAACAGGGGTGTCCGCCTGTGCAGATAGTGCCACTTTGGCTGCCGATTTACATTGAATATTAAAACCAACAGGCTTGTAGCCTAATTGATAGGCATTTTGATTTTTAGTTTGTTCTTGCAGCTCGTTTTTTTTCAAATTACCGAAGTCAACAGAACCATCAACAGAGATGGCACACGCAGAAGGAAATACCGCCCCCTTCACCGTAATTTGAGCTGTTTCCGCCGCCATCGCAGTCAAAGAACTCGCAGAAGTAGCGATGGCAAGGGTCAGAACTGTAATTTTAAACATATTCATTTAAGTACCATTTTTCAGATTAACTAACATTAACCATCCCTAGACTGGATACTTCTTCCATAACAAAAACAGAGGCAATACCGGCACAGCATGCAGTGCCCCTCCGCTGTGAACCCATTGGGGTTTGTCAGCAGCCTCAGGCGATATCGACTATTGCCGCGCTTCAAACCTCACTTGGCCGCTCATCTCCGTCAGATCGCGGATCCGGCCCTCATCCCCTGCGGCGGGAAAATCCAGGCGCAGTTGCACTATCAGCAAATGAGTCTCCTTCTCGACGGCCCCTGCTGCGAGCGTGGTCAGCTGGCTGCCAGGAGACAGCAGTACCGATGAACCCGACGATAGCTGCCTTTCCCCCTGCAGCGCAGAACTCAGCCTCAGCCCTGTGTCACTACCGTCATACTGCGCAGCCAGCAGCGACAGTGTCATTCTGCCCGCAGTGCCAAAGCGAAAGTGTTGCCCCCCCTCATCCGGCGTGCCATCAATCAGCAACGTGATCGGCCCCGTCCCCACACACTCAGCGGCGACAGTCATCTCTTGCTGGGTAAACAACGTTCCTGCATTGGCAACATGGATCTGTTTGCCCAGCTGGATCTCGGGGCGTGATACCACCACCTGACAGTTCTGTGCCATAGCGTCTGGAGTGACAAGCCACAGCACAGTGATGAGGCTCAATCCCCGGATTAATGTGATAACCTTCTGTTTCACACGCCCACCCTGGTTCTACGGTTAACTGCATTGTGCGCTGACATTTTCATAGGCCTCCCCCTTTAGCGCCTTTTCCGGTACGGAATAATGCAGACTGCATTGCTGCTCCTGCCAACGCGCCATCAGCGGGCGTTTATCGTTCAGGTCGGTGAGGAACACCGTGCCTGCATCTACCGCAGTGGTCACATAACTACCGTCTTGCGCAATAATGGCGCTGCCTTTTGGCAACGGCGATCCATCCATCAGCTTCACCGTCAACAACCCGTTGCGCGTCTGCTGCAAAAGAAAATGAGTATTGGTCACCGCCCCGTGCCCCGCCACAACTTGCCGCAAGCCATTGCTGACATCGGTATTTGCTGGCAATTGTTCCGTGTTCAACTCTATCCGGCCTGCAGCGTAAGCTGGCAACCCAGGAACCACCGCCTTACCCCGCCAGTCAGTCCATACTTTTCCCCGTGGGGTGTTGATTTCTACCCCACTGACCGCAGGCTCCACCGCCACGACCCCAAAGGTGTCGTTAATCTTATGTGGTGAGAACACCACTCCTTCCTGATGGGCTACGATGCCGCCAGATAAAGTGCCGGAGTAGTTGCGGGTATGATCGGTCGCAGCGTAACCATATAACCCGCCAGTGGTATAGTGCAGGTTGCCGTTCAGGCTGCCTGACAGGCTGGTATCGCGTTGCTGTTTCATACTGTGCTCTGTCGCCAATGACCAGTTGCTGTTTTCCGTCAGGACACCGCTCGTTTGCATGCCCACGGCCGCTGAATCTGGGGTATGACGATAATGGCTACCGATCACTTGCCCACCCAGTGGAAAACTGAGGTTAACAAACAGGCTATCGCGGTCGGTATTGCGGCACCGATAAGATGCGTGGCAGTTTCGTAAACTCCGGCTCTGGCGCTGCCAGTTCACCGAGGCGTTTACAAAACCAAAATTGCGGTTCCAGGTGGCCATCATGCGCCGAGAATCCCCGCCATTATCCCCTTGACGGGTCTGGCTGGCAGAGAGCGAAATATGGCCCAGTGTCTTTTGGTACCAATTCATCCGCAGACCTGCACTGGTGCGGCTATAAGGGCTATCAGTGAGGGAAACCGAGTCCGTCAGTTCCCGATAGCCGGGAGAATATAGGGTGATGTCACCACCAAATCCGAGATTCAGTGGAGCTTGCCAGTTCACCGAGGCCGTGCTCTTTGCCCCCTGTCGGTCATGGTTGCGATCCTGGCTCAGCGCGGCGGATAGGCCTACAGAGACTTCTTGGCGCGGACTGACGGTGATCCCCACACCGCTGCCCAGATAGCCAGAGGCGATAATTGACCCGCCCTCCAGCAATACCCGCTGGGAAATCGCCCGCCCATCAGACAGGCTGGCCACCCAGGGCCGCTCATAGCTCTGGCTGACGCCGTCCGCACGCAGGCGTCCCAGCGCCAAAGACCAGGTTTCAGGAGCCTTTGGTACCAAACTGCGAAACGATGCCGCAGTGATGGTGTAAGCCTCCTCCTGCCCGCTCGGGGTTATCACCGTGAGTTGCAGGTCACTAGTGGAATTCAGCACAGGGAGTTCCGTTAGCGTAAAGGGACCCGCGGGCACCAGCGTGGAATAAATCAGGATACCGCTTTGACGGACTTCCACCCGTGATTGGTCTGCCCGGGCAATACCGCGCACCTGTGCCCCTTCTCCCTGGCTGCTCAGCGCAGACTGTGGGATCAGTTGCATCCCATTGATGGACGCACCGGACAGGAGATTATTGGAAAAGTTGATTTGCCCGGCCTGCAATAATTGCTTGCTATCAACCAGGGTTTTCTGTGCGTATACATACGCATTGTCGAAGGTAAAGCCACCCGCGCTGCTCTGGCGCAGGTTATGCGCACCGCGCACCATCCAGTCACCCGCGTTAAAACCGCTTTCCAAATTCAGGTAGCTGTTGCTTGAATGGTTACCGTACGAGGAAAAATAGGAACGGTAAGCGGAATAGTTCAGCAAACCAGCCGTGCCACCTTGCTGGAAATGCGCCAGGTCATTTGCCTTCTCTACCGCTTCCGGTGGCACCACAATATGTACTTCTTGAGTGGCGGGAAGTAGGGAGACCGTCGCGGTCGGCCAGACGTCAATAAGTTGCGGACAGGTATCTGCGTCCGCACTCTCCTGCCGCAGTGGCGGCTCCAATCGGATACCGGCAGACGCAAAAAAGGCTTCATCCGCACACATTTCACCACTGTGACCAAATGCCAGTCTCTGCATACCTCGGTAGGCGCCATTGACCTCTAGCTCCACTTCGGTAATACCAGGCGTAAAGCGCGCCCCTTGTGCAAAGTAGGCAGCAGTAGACGGATCGATACCCAACGCCTTCAGCCGACTTTCACTGAAGCTGCTCAATTTGGCCCCTTCTGCTGGTACGGGTGCCCCCCAGCAAACCAGTAAAATGGCTGAGATCAGTAATGAATTGCGGGTTGTCTTCATGGTATGAGTAATTATTTGCCGCTCAGAGGGGCAGTTTGTACACCTACACCAAACCCGTAACGAGTAACGGGGGAGAACTCCACCTGCTGCTGGCTACTGAGACGAGGACTGGCAGGTGCGGTGACCACCAGGGTTTCGCCAGGCAGGATATAGCTCTTGTTCAGAGACAGCATATTACCTGCGGGTTGAAGTTTGACCTGCGGGGTCAAGCGCACCACATGGCGGCCAGTGTTGGTGACTTTCAGGCGGTTTGCGCTAACGGACCAGTCCAGATCGCTCCACATATCGCGTTTAGCGCTCAGCCCCTTTGGCACGATAATCACCGGAAGATCCTGACGCACGCTAACGGACACTTGGCTGTTATCCGTAGTCCGTTCAGTCACGCCTTCAAAATATACGCGCTTGATATGTTCGCTCTGCAATGGAGTATTGCTGTTCAACACAAAGCGTACGCGTTGAGACTGGCCTGGCTCCAAACGAGCCACAGGCTGGGTCACAATCAAGCGAGGAGTGGGATCGTCAGGTAACTCGACGATTCTGGTATACAACAGCACCGGAACTTTTTCCGTATTTTTAACATTAATGCTGCCCCCCTTCTGTGCCTCGTCAATAATGACCGCCGAAGATTCAGGTAATACGCCAGATGCGTGCGACTGAGTAGCGAAAATGGATAACGCGACCAGTAATAAACTGCACAACACCCAATCTGATTTTAAATTTTCACTCCCATAATAAGACCGGGCAATCACTAATAACTTATTGGAGATTATTCGCCTAACGGAAGTAAAATAAGCGAGCAGTTGACAGCGCATGACAAACACACCTTATAGAAAACAGTATTGATAAAATAACAGCGGGTAAACATTGTCTGGCAGGCAACTGCCAGACAAAACCACGAGGGTTTACAGGTACTGTAGGCTTAGGGTTGTGCTGCTGTTAAAGTTAAGGACTTCTTTCATGTCATCGATAAAACGAGCATCAATGGCAGCAGAGATATTGATAACACCAGAAATATTGGTTGCTTCCTGTGGGGTATTGTCTTTCCCCCAACTATAAAATGCAGAGCCATCCTGATACATCACATGCTCATCTGCACCAGAGACCGCTTGCCAATCATTGCCGTTATCTTGGGAAAAAATCAGCTCGGAGTTTTTGTCATCCAAATTTGCACTTACCAGCGCCGTGGTAAAATAACCAATGTCATGCCCCTCAATCACGCCCAGATTGCCCAAGTGTTCGGTTTTGGTATGGGACGTTTTTTCAGTCTCATTAACGTAGCTCACAACACCCATAGTGCTCGAGCCCGAGGGTGGAATATCCGCCTGTGTAGATAACGCCACTTTTGCTGCTGAGTTGCATTGAATATCAAAATTAACGGGCTTATAGCCTAGCTGGTAAGCATTAAGCACTTTGCTTTTCTCTTTCAGTTCATTTTCGGTCAAATTGCCGAAGTCTGCCGAGCCAGCAACAGAGATCGAACATGCGGTAGGAACGATGGACCCTTTCACCATAATTTGGGCCGTTTCCGCTGCCATCACAGGAAGGGAAACGGCAGAAGTAGCCAGAATAAGGGGCAACGTTGTCATTTTAAACAATTTCATTTAAATACCATTCTTAAGATCAACCAACCTTGACCATCCCTATCTCGGATACTTCCTCCATGAAAAACCAACAAACAGAAATCTAATTCCAATTTTTTTGAATTATTTGAAATAAAAAGCTGCAATAAAAATGAGGGGCAGAATGGTAAATCACCAACGCTGGCTTTTGGAAGACATAAATCCAAGTAAATTTCTGTCGTTTGATAGGCAATAACTATAAATAATAAAAAGTTAATAAAAAAACGTAAATAATTAACTTATAATTTTTAATTAATATTGATAATCAATAAGATAACTATATATTTACCAAAAAAAACACGCACAATAATAAAACAAAAAAGCAACAATTCATCGGGGATATATCAGCGCTATCAACCAGTTTCTCTCTGGTAATAGCGACTATTCCCCGCTAGCCGTTGCTCGGCGATAGGGGCGCCAGTGAAGATTTGCAGAAATGGAAGGGATCGCACATGTTCGACCGTAGGGGACCGCCCGCTTTACTGCATGAGGCCCCTTACGTTTTGAACCTGCTGAGGAATGTTTCTACTCGATAATTTCCACAATTTCCAGCCAGCCGTTTTTGCCGCAAACCTGGCCGCCATTCAGCCAACGGCGCAGCATATCCAGCGCCAGCATCGCGACCGACTCCTGACGTAAACGCAGACCATGACGTGATGCACGATAGCTCACCGTCTGGCCAATACCGCCTTTTGGCGTATGCAGGGCAACGCTGACACGATCCCCTGCCATGGCGCTAACCGCCAACGCCAACTGCGCACCGGTGAGCTGCGCCAAAGACTGGGCACGCGCCAGCACCGTTGCCAATGTCTCGGAGCAATGTGCCGGTAACAGTTCGCCACCGGCCAGCGGGGCCCCTTCGCTCTGCAACTGCAGGTTGATTAGCCCGGCGGTAAATTGCTCGCTCAGCGCCAACGTCAAGTTTTGCTGCAGTAAGCGTTGCGTCAGCTCTGCCGGTAGCCCAGCCGTACCTTCAAAAATCGTATTGTC
This sequence comes from Serratia sp. JSRIV004, assembly GCF_019968705.1. Classification (NCBI taxonomy): domain Bacteria; kingdom Pseudomonadati; phylum Pseudomonadota; class Gammaproteobacteria; order Enterobacterales; family Yersiniaceae; genus Serratia; species Serratia sp. JSRIV004. The sequence continues at coordinate 4,020,005 of NZ_CP074140.1, forward strand.
ACCCGCAACCTGTCGCACTCGCTGCCAGGCTTGTTCCATCGCGGCGCGCTGAGCCTGTGGACCGGTCAACTTCAATTCAATAATCGGGCTGGAAGAGCGATAGCCCAGTACGACACCCGGCGGCAAAGGCATGCCGTCCAGTTCAGCAGCCAAGTCGCTTTCCGAAGTCCCGAAGGTGGTAAGGCGAAGACACAATGGCGGCTCAGGCAGAGTAAAATCCTGGCGCAGGCGTGGCAGGATCTGCTCTTCTACCATCACTTTAAATTCGGAAGGCACACCCGGCGTAAAGAACATCCGGCACTTATTCAGCGTTAAGGCGAAGCCGCAGGCGGTACCAACGCGGTTATCCAGCATTTCCGCATTAGCCGGGATCTGCGCCTGTTTACGGTTTGAAGCCGCCATTGGGCGGCCGCGTTCCGCAAAGTAGGCTTCCATACGGGCGATCCATTCGGGATGTTCGACCAGCTCGGTATCGCAAGCCTTTGCTGCCGCTAACGCGCTGAGATCGTCGCTGGTTGGCCCCAGACCGCCGTTGACGATCAGCACGTCGGCAATATGGCTACGCTCCTGCAGGATTTCGATCAGCGAAGAAAGGCTATCCCCCACCGTTTCGCGCCCGCTCATCGGCAAGCCTTGCTGGAACAGGTAATCTGCCAGCCAGGCAGCGTTGGTATCAATAATTTGCCCATGCAGCACCTCATCACCAGTGCTGAGCATCTCCACCCTTAACATTGACCTCTCCCTTTATGTTCAGATCCCACCACTATAGAAGCCTGTAACCAACTTTTCACCAAATAGCTGCGGCTAATAGTGCTACAGGCAGGGGGAGCAGTATGAACAGGGAGTTTCGTTAACTTATGATTTGGTCAACAATCCTCGCAGCAATAGCTCCAGCGCGCCAACACTTCCCGCCAGCCGCGTATTGCCGTCATCACCGTCCGCGATCCAGAACGCAGCCTCAGCCAAGCTACCGTAGATCAGCGATGCTAGCGCCTGGGGATCGACCTTAGCGACGATACCTTGTTGGATAAGGTTGTCTATCAGCCGCCGCATCGACTCAACACAATGGCGTTGCGAGTCCGGCGAAGCTCCGCCCAGCACCGCCCTGGCGTCGCGAAGCACGATGCGCTGGAATTCCGGCTCCAGCGCCATATCCAGATAGGCACGACAACGGCTGAGGAAACCTTCCCACGCATCTTCGGCGGTGTCGGAGATGAGTTGTAGGCGCGCATCCATCTCGGCATCGATTTGTTCCACCACTGCCGTCAGCAACCCTTTCTTGTCACCAAAGTGATGATAAAGCGCGCCACGGGTCAAGCCCGCCTGCGCGGTGAGTTCATCCATCGAGGTCTCGGCGTAGCCGTGTTCTCTGAAGACCTTACGGGCAGTTGCCAACAATGTGGCACGGGTTTCTTCCATTTCTGCGCGGGTGCGGCGAGCCATTGATGTTCCCCTTTAGATACGTTACGTATGTTTATTTACATACACTCCGTATGAATATACACTCCTATTCATACGTGCCGTATGTATTATCACCGCGCTATGCCACTAAGGCAAGCGATGCCCCCTGGAGACTGAGATGGCTAACCCTTATAGAGAACTGTTCACCGCTCCCGGCACCAAGAGCTTAGCTCTGGCCGGACTGCTGGCACGGCTCCCGCTGTCGATGACTGGCATCGGCATCATCACCATGTTGTCACAGCTGCGTGGCAGCTTCGCTCTGGCCGGAGCCGTATCCGCCACCTTCGTGCTGGCCTACGCTCTGCTATCGCCACAGATATCTCGCTTGATGGATCGCCACGGACAGAGCCGAGTACTGCCAGCTGCGACGGCCATCAGCGTCATCGGGATACTGCTTCTACTCGCCAGTTCCTGGTGGCTGGCACCCGACTGGACTTTGTTCGCAGGTGCCTTACTGGCCGGTTTTATGCCCAGCATGTCGGCGGTAGCGCGGGCACGCTGGACAGCTATCTACCAGGGCCAACCGCGCTTGCAGACGGCCTATTCGCTTGAGACAGTGCTCGATGAAGTCACCTTCATCACCGGGCCGCCGCTGTCAGTTGGCCTGTCCGTAGCGCTATTTCCACAAGCTGGCCCATTAGCGGCGGCGATACTTCTCCCCATAGGAGTGCTGGCCCTGATCGCACAGCGCAGCACCGAACCGTTGGTCAAAACACATGACGCTACTTCGGGCCTGCCAGGATCTGTCATCAAATTGACGAGCGTGCGATTGCTGGCACTGCTGATGATGGCGATGGGTATCATCGTCGGCACTGTTGATATCGTCAGCGTGGCCTTCGCCGAGCAACTGGGGCAACCCGCGGCGGCCAGTCTGGTTCTATCTGCCTATGCCGTAGGATCATGCCTGTCAGGTCTGCTGTTTGGCGCACTCAAGTTACCTATCCCATTATCCCGCCTGCTGTTGCTGGGTGGGCTGGCGACAGCTGTGACAACGCTGCCCCTGCTGCTGGCAGGCAACATTGCCACATTAGCCACTGTGGTGTTCGTAGCAGGTCTGTTTTTCGCGCCAACGATGATCGTGGCAATGTCGCTTATCGAACGCCAGGTACCGAAGCGCCAATTGACGGAAGGCATGACCTGGCTGCTGGCCGCTCTAAATGTCGGGGTTGCGCTGGGAGCAGCCGTATCCGGCCAGGTTGTTAATGAAAGCGGTGCGCGTGCTGGATTTGTTATAGCCCTGTGCGCGGGCGCTTTGGTGCTGTTGGTCGCTCTTTGGGGGAGTCAGCGCCTGCGTGACTCATCCGTACCAAATGCCGCGTGATATGGGCACTACCTGTTTTCCCTACTCACAAGGAGCTTAACTATGGATAAATCTTCAAGTACTGCGCCTCAAACGTCTACCCGACACCAATGGTTGGCCGTCACCGCCATAGGTCTTGCCACCTTTTCGGTGGTCACGACGGAAATGCTACCGGTCGGCCTGCTGACACCGATTGCCGACACTCTGGAGACATCCACTGGCACTGCAGGCCAGATGATCTCGCTGCCAGCAGTGCTGGCGGCCTTGTTCGCGCCGCTGGTGGTGATTGCATCTGGTGGTATGGATCGGCGCAGGATCCTGTGCGGATTACTGGGCCTACTGGCTATAGCCAACATTGTATCGGCATTGGCACCGAACATGGCTTGGATGCTGGCTGCTCGTGTTCTCGTCGGCTTTTGTATGGGGGGAGTCTGGGCTATCGCAGGTGGCTTGGCTTCCCGGCTTGTTCCTGATAACTCCATCGGATTGGCAACCTCCATTATCTTTGGTGGTGTAGCGGCCGCTTCTGTATTTGGGGTTCCACTCGGAGCGCTGGTCGGTGACTTTGTGGGGTGGCGCTGGGCTTTTGGCAGTATGGCGTTGCTTAGCGTGTCGGTGTTGGTTTTGCATCTTGCCGTCGTTCCTGCACTCCCCGTTGCCAGTTCGGCTACCCTACGCCAGTTCGGCAAACAACTCGGTAATCGGAAGCTGCAAGTCGGGTTATTTCTGACGTTACTGCTGGTAGCCAGCCACTTCATGGTCTTTACCTTCGTGCGCCCGTTACTGCTGTCAGTACCGAGATTCGATACGCAATGGATTAGCGCACTGCTTTTCGCCTACGGCTTTGCAGGCATTGTTGGCAACTTCTTGGCAGGTATCATCGCGGCGCGGTGCACGTCCCTGATCTTGATAGCGGTCTCGATGGGCCTACTGCTCACTCCGGTGCTATTCCTGACCATTGGTGACTCCTACATCAGCGGTGGAGTGGTACTGCTAGTTTGGGGGCTGGCCTATGGCGGTGTATCAGTCGGTCTAATGACATGGACAATGAAAGTCGCACCGCGAGCCGTAGAGATTGCTACCGCACTGTATGTGGGCGTATTCAATATCGGCATTGCATTGGGGGCATGGGCAGGTGGCCAAGTTGTGGATGAACTTGGCATGACCGCCAACCTCTGGCTGGCCGGAGGCATCGCCGCCATCGCCTTACTGCTGTCTTTCGGTATCAGTCTGGCGGAACACAGAAGCGAAGCGACAAAGCAGCGGGCTGGCTCGCTAATGAACTGACTGGACAGAGAGCCCCCTTCTGATACCGCCGCGGCCTCACTCACAATCGTAAACTTAAATGTACATCAGACGTAACGTCGGTTTGACACAAAATCGGCAATCAACTATTCTGCCGCACTAAAAATAGGGTCCCGAAAACGCCCCTAAATTATCCAATAGCAGAGAAAAACGTGAAGAATCGCACGCTGGGCAGTGTTTTTATCGTGGCAGGCACCACCATTGGTGCAGGGATGCTGGCTATGCCCCTGGCGGCGGCTGGCGTGGGTTTTGGCGTAACGCTGGCACTGCTGGTCGGGCTGTGGTTATTGATGTGCTATACCGCGCTGTTGCTGGTCGAAGTTTATCAGCATGAGCAGGCGGACACCGGTCTGGGAACGCTGGCCAAACGTTATCTGGGCGGCGGTGGTCAGTGGCTTACCAGTTTCAGCATGATGTTCTTGATGTATGCGCTGACCGCGGCCTATATCAGCGGCGCTGGCGAACTGCTGGCTGTCAGCATCAGCCAGTGGACGTCTCAGGACTTCCCGACTTACCTCGGCGTGCTGCTGTTCACCCTGGTCGCAGGGGGGATCGTCTGCATCGGCACCCATTCGGTGGATCTGTTCAACCGTATTCTGTTTACCGCCAAGTCGATTTTCCTGATCGTCATGCTTGGCCTGATGATGCCGCACATCCAGCAAACCAACCTGCTGACGCTCCCGCTGGAACAAGGGCTGGCACTCTCGGCCATCCCGGTGATCTTCACTTCGTTTGGTTTCCACGGCAGCGTCCCCAGCATCGTCAACTATATGGGCGGTAACATCCGCAAGCTGCGTTGGATCTTTATCATCGGCAGTGCCATCCCGTTAGTGGCCTATATCTTCTGGCAGTTGGCGACGCTGGGCAGCATCAGTTCAACCACCTTTGTCGGCATTCTGGCACAACAGGCCGGGCTGAACGGTTTACTGCAAGCGGTGCGTGACGTGGTTGCGTCGCCTCATGTCGAGCTGGCGGTGCACCTGTTTGCCGATTTGGCGCTGGCAACCTCGTTCCTGGGGGTTTCACTCGGGTTGTTCGACTTCCTGGCCGATCTGTTCAAACGCCAGGATAACGTGCGGGGCCGATTGCAGACCGGCGCCATCACCTTCCTGCCGCCATTGGCATTCGCACTGTTCTATCCACGCGGTTTTGTGCTGGCACTCGGGTTCGCGGCAATTGCTCTGTCCGTACTCGCCCTGTTGCTGCCTTCACTGCTGGTCTGGAAAACTCGTCGGCGGCATCAGGCCAGCTATCGAGTCTGGGGCGGAACGCCAGCGTTGGCGTTGGTGTTTGTCTGTGGGGTGGCGGTGATCGCCATTCAGATCAGCATCGCCAGCGGCCTGTTACCGGCCATCGGCTAACAGAAAAAAATGGGCGCAGCATATGCGGCGCCCGTTTAATAGCAGGCAGGATTAGAAGCCCACGCCCACACCGATATAAGGGCCATCGGCTATCGCGTTGTCGCGGTTGCCGTCTTTACCTTCGATGTTGATGTAACGATAACCGACATCCACATTGAACGGACGCACGTTTAAGCGCACCCCGCCATTAGCTTCGTTGTAGGCTTTTGCCCCGCTGGTCAAAGACTCCGGCGCAAAATAGCCTTCGCCATACAGGCTGAGATAGCGGTTGAGATCCCATTGCAGACCACCGCCTAATGCCAATGCCCCACCATCTTTGCCATCTTTCGGGCTAAGATAAATGGCCTTGCCGCCCACGGTGGCCGTCAAAGGCCCAACCGGCAGGCCGAAGCTCAGCCCCAGGCTCCCGATGTCACCATCATGATCGCTACGGATCCAGTTGCCGTTGATCCCCAGGCCCGCTGTTGTGCCCCCCAAGCCGACGCCCAGGTTGGTGTAATGTTCCCCTGCCTCACCGCTCACGCTGATCGCATTGGCAGAGCCAGCCACAAACAGCAAACCTGCTGCGCACGCGACTAAAGTTTTGTTCATTATTGATCCTTTTCATTCTTCATCATCAAGGAGTGATGATGTCTGGCACCGTAAAAAATACGCGGGTAAGTGTAACTGAATTGTCATCAATTCCCGGCTAATTTAAAGCAATAAGCCGTTAATTTTTCAATAAACTGTAAACAAATGCCAATCAGTTACCCCAAAATTACAACGATAAGCGCTACCTATTTGCCGAGGACTGAGAATAAGTCTACAACTAGTAGTGCCTTTGATGGAGGTCAGCAGGGCTGGCCTTTTCATTAGTTAATATGATGAAGATCTGCAGCACCCGACACTGAGCTATCAACTTAACTGCAACACAGTAAGGAGCAATTGATGAGCAAGAAAGGATTAACTACCGCGGCTGGCGCGCCCGTTGTTGATAATAATAACGTGATCACCGCCGGTAAACGCGGCCCGATGCTACTTCAAGACGTTTGGTTCCTGGAAAAACTGGCCCACTTTGACCGCGAGGTGATCCCAGAGCGTCGTATGCATGCCAAGGGGTCCGGAGCTTACGGCACCTTTACCGTCACCCACGATATAACCAAGTACACCCGCGCAAAAATCTTCTCTGAGATTGGTAAGCAAACCGAGATGTTCGTCCGCTTCTCTACCGTTGCCGGTGAGCGTGGGGCTGCCGACGCCGAACGTGATATCCGCGGCTTTGCCATGAAGTTCTATACCGATGAAGGTAACTGGGATCTGGTAGGTAACGATACCCCGGTGTTCTATCTGCGCGATCCACTGAAATTCCCAGACCTGAACCACGTGGTAAAACGCGACCCGCACACCAACCTGCGCAATCCGGTATATAAGTGGGACTTCTTCTCCCATCTGCCTGAATCACTGCACCAGTTGACCATCGACTTCAGCGATCGTGGCCTGCCTAAGTCCTACCGTCATATGCACGGTTTCGGCAGCCACACCTTCAGCTTTATCAATGCTAATAACGAGCGTTTCTGGGTCAAATTCCACTTCCGCTGTGAGCAAGGCATCGAAAACCTGATGGACGATGAAGCAGAAGCCATCATCGCCAAAGATCGTGAAAGTTCGCAGCGCGATCTGTTCGACTCCATCAAGAACGGTGACTTCCCACGCTGGAAACTGCAAATCCAGATCATGCCAGAGCATGAAGCGTCACAAACCCCGTATAACCCGTTTGACCTGACCAAAGTCTGGCCGCACGGCGACTACCCGCTGATCGATGTCGGCTTCTTCGAGCTGAACCGCAACCCGGATAACTACTTCTCCGAAGTAGAACAAGTGGCCATGAACCCGGCTAACGTGGTGCCTGGCGTGAGCTTCTCGCCGGATAAAATGTTGCAGGGCCGTCTGTTCTCCTATGGCGATGCGCACCGCTACCGCTTGGGCGTCAACCATCACCAAATCCCGGTCAACGGTGCCAAATGCCCGTTCCATAACTACCATCGCGATGGGGCGATGCGTGTGGATGGTAACAGCGGCAATGGCGCAACCTATGAGCCAAACAGCTTTGGGGTGTTCCAGGAGCAGCCAGATTTCAGCGAACCACCATTGAGCATAGAAGGTGCCGCCGATCACTGGAATCATCGTGAAGACGACGATTACTACAGCCAACCGCGCGCGCTGTTCAATCTGCTGAGTGCCGAGGAGCACCAACGTATGTTCACCCGTATCGCCGGTGAACTGTCGCAGGTGCCAGAACAGATCCAACGCCGTCAGGTTGAGCTGTTCACCAAGGTACATCCCGATTACGGTAACGGCGTAGCCAAGGCCTTGGGCCTGAAATAATTTTTTACACCAATAGCAAGGCCGCCCTCAGGCGGCCTTTTTTCGCAACGCTACAGGTTATGCCTGCAGTTGGCTACTCGCCCACTGTTGTAGACGACGGCGCGAAATCTTGATGCCGCCGTTTTTTAGCTCGTCGGGCAACGCCAATGCGGCAATCGGCCGCTGGAAGTTCGCCAGCCGGTCCTGCGCCCAAAGCATTAACCCTTCCAGCGTCAACTCGCCTTCCAGATCGACCACCGCTACCGGCCGTTGGCCAAACTCCGCATCGTCAATCGGTACGATAAACACCTGCAACACCTGTGGATGCGCGGCAAAAACGCGTTCCACATCTTCCGGCTGAACGCCTTCCCCGCCGCTAAAGAACAGGTTATCCAGCCGGCCAATAATACGCAGTTCACCCTGCTCCATCGCGCCACGATCGCGAGTATGGAACCATCCTTGATCGTCGGTAATGGGCACTAGCCCGCCCCGCAGCCAATAACCCAGCGCCAGGCTGGTGGAGCGGATCCAGACTTCCTGATCCACCAGGCGTATTTCACGGCCTGGTAAAGGTGCCCCAACGCCGGGCAGTTCGTCGGCACGCTTGGCGCAAACCGTTGAAGCCAGCTCCGTCAAACCATAACCGCACCAGCAGTGGATCCCTACCGCCTCGGCCTGCTGGGTGAGTGACACCGGGATCATCGCCCCGCCGAGCAACACCTCTTTTAGCGCATGCTTGGCCATCGGTTCAGACAGCAGGCGCCAAAGTTGAGTGGGCACCAGCGAAGCATGGGTGCATCCCGCCAGCGCATCGGCCAAAGGTTGCATTTCACGCACCACAAGCTGTGCCCCCACCGCCAGCCAGCGCCAGATAATACCCTGACCAGACACGTGAAACAGCGGCAGCGAGAGCAGCCAGCTATCCTGTGGCTGAAACTCCAGCAGTTGCAACACGCCATCGGCACTGGCAAGGTGGCCGGCATAGCTATGGGCAGCGGCTTTTGGCAAGCCGCTGGAGCCGGAAGTCAGCGTCAACGTCGCCAGTCTTTGTTCATCCCACGGCAGCAGCTGCAAGTGGCACTCATCAACGCCCGGCGGCGACAAGACGATCGCACCAGGGGGCAACTCAGGCAAGCCGTCCGGGCTGAAAGCAAAGTCGATATCCAGATCCGGCAGCAAAGCCGCCAGCATCGGCGCAGGCAGCGTCGGATTGAGCGGCAGCAGGCGCGCACCACACTGCAAGAACGCCAGATAGGCCAACAGCAGCGGATAGCTGTTTTTCCCACACAGCAGCACGCCGCTACCGGGTAATACGCCCTGGCGCTGAAAGTCGGCAGCCAGCACTTCTACCTGCCGTTGCAACATCAGCCAACTGACCGGCTGGTGTTCAAAGATCACCGCGGTCGACTGCGGGCGCTGTTTGGCCCAATGCCGCCACGGCCAATCACTCAACTGCGCCATACACACTCCAAGGTATCAATGCCCAATAACGGCAAGGTGCTCTCTGGCCAGTTGCGTATCAACTGGGCCTGCATCAGGTTCAACGTATCCAAACCTGGCACCGTTTGCGGCGTCAGCCAATGCGCGATGCGCGCCAGCTGCGTCAACCCCAGACTGGACTCAATGCTGGAACTGATCACCGCCACCAATCCGGCCTGATGCGCCTGCATGACCAGTTCACGGCAGCGGGCCAGGCTCCCCACCAACGTCGGCTTGATCACAATCGCTGCCACCCCCGGCTCGGCCTGCACGACAAAATCGGCTTCACGCACGCTTTCATCCCAGGCGATGGCAATACCGGTTGCCTGGGCAAACTCACGTGATTCGTCACGGGTTTTGCAGGGCTCTTCCAGAAACGCGATGCGATCGCGCCACGCTGGGTTAACGTATTTGGCAAAGCCGTCCGCTTTGGCCCGGCTCCAGCTGCGGTTGGCATCCAACCTTAGCTTGAGGTCAGGCAGGGCTTCCAACAGGACATTGACGACCATGCCATCCCGCACCGCCTCATACATCCCCACCTTCACCTTGGCCACTTTCTCCCCCGGCAGCGCGGCCAACAGGTCGAACAGCTCGTCGGGATCGCCAGTGCACAGCGGCGCCTTGCGATAGTCTGCCTGCGTTGGCAACTGCCCGGCCATTTCCGCCAGCGCGCAGCTGGTACCGAAGGCCACCGATGGCCACTCGCTCTGCACAGGCAGTTCGCCCGCAACCCAAGCCTGCACCCAGGCCAAAGTAGCCTGCTGCGCCTGGTCGAGTGTCTCCTGGCTGAACTCCGGTAAGGGGGCAATTTCCCCCCATCCTTGCTGCCCATCCTGTTGCAGGTGGATCAGCAAGCCATCTCGGGTTTTCAGCCGCTGGTTGCGCAGCACCACGCCCGCCTCCATCGGCAGGCTATAGCGATAGATCGCAGCAACACGGGTTAGTGCCGTCATTACGGGTTACGCTTGAATTTGCTGAAGTCAGGCTGGCGTTTTTCGATAAATGCGTTGCGCCCTTCCTGACCTTCATCGGTCATATAGAACAACATGGTGGCGTTACCCGCCAGCTCTTGCAGCCCGGCCTGACCATCGCAGTCGGCGTTCAGTGCGGCTTTCAGGCAGCGTAGGGCCATTGGGCTGTTCTGCAACATCTCACGGCACCAGCGCACGGTCTCTTTTTCCAGATCGGCCAACGGCACCACGGTATTCACCAGGCCCATATCCAGCGCCGCAGCGGCGTCGTATTGGCGGCACAGGAACCAGATCTCACGGGCCTTCTTCTGGCCTACGATGCGCGCCATGTAGGAAGCCCCCCAGCCGCCGTCAAAGGAGCCGACTTTCGGCCCGGTCTGGCCAAAGATGGCGTTATCGGCCGCAATGGTCAGATCGCACATCATATGCAGCACGTGACCGCCGCCGATGGAGTATCCGGCCACCATCGCCACTACCGGTTTAGGGCAGGTGCGGATCTGACGTTGGAAGTCCAGCACGTTCAGGTGATGCACGCCGCTATCATCACGATAGCCGCCGTAGTCACCGCGCACTTTCTGATCGCCACCGGAACAGAAGGCTTTATCCCCGGCACCGGTAAGAATGATGGTGCCGATGCCGTCGTCATAGCGCGCGTTCGACATCGCCTCAATCATTTCCTTCACCGTATGCGGGCGGAAGGCATTACGCACCTGCGGGCGGTTGATGGTGATTTTGGCAATGCCATCGCTGGACTTGTGATACAGGATGTCTTCGAAATCACCCGAGCAGTCCTGCCAGTCGATCGCGGCGTACAGTTGTTCTTCATTGGGATACAGCATGTTTGGTTCCTTTTTTAGCAAGAAATGCATCGAGCGCGGCGGCAAAATCTGCCGGATTGGCCAGATGAGCGTTATGACCCGCCTCTGGCACGGTTTGCAATGGCAAACCGGCATCACGCGCCAACGCCTGAAACTTGTGATCGTCGGCACCGCATAACACCATCACTGGCAGTGCCAACTGTTGTAATTGCGGCACCAGCCAAGGTTGCCGCCCGAGGGAAGTCGCCTCCAGCATATCGGCAATGGCCGGACCATGATTATCTGCACGGGCGGCGATCAGCGCCTCGCGGTGTATCGGGCTGAGGTTGGCAAAGACCGGTTGGAGATACCAGTCGGCCAATACCGTTTTGATGCGTTCGGTGCGGAAACGGTTCGCCCAGGCGGCATCATGGGCACGCCGCTGGGCACGTAAATCCTCGTTCTCCAATCCAGGATTACCACCCTCGATCACAATACCTTGCAGCCCTTGCGCTTCTCCGCAGCAAGCATGGTACATGGCGATGCGCCCACCGAGTGAATAGCCCACCAGCCAGTAACGCTCAATATTATGCTGCTGCAGCGTAGCGGTGATTTGCCTGCTGACGTCGGCAAAGTCCAGGCAGGATTGATCGGCAGAATCGCCATGGCCGGGTAAATCAATCGCCAGCGAGGGCCACTGTTCACAACGCGAGGCGATCACCCGCCACTCATTGTTGTTCCCTAGCAGACCATGCAGCCAGATCAACCATGGCCGCTGGCTTTCACCTTGTTGTAGCACGCGGGAAGCCAGCATCAGTTTGCCCCCATTTTTTGTACCAGATGTTGCAAGGTTTCTGCGCCATCGCTCGGCGGCACCTGCAACTCAATCAGCGTGGCTCCGCTGTGACGCCAGGCTTTTTCCACTGCCTGCTGCAACTGCCCCCAGTTTTCCGGGCAAGCATAATCAAGCTGGAACATGGCTGCCGCCTGGCTGAACTCCACATCCTGCGGCATACAGTAAAACCGCTGGCGCTCAGGTTCCGGCGTTGGCAACAGCGAGAAAATCTGCCCGCCATTGTTGTTCACCACGATCAGCACCGTGGGCGCCGAACATTGGCGCAACAGAGCCAGGGCATTCAAATCGTATAGCGCGGAGAGATCGCCTACCACGGCCAACGTCGGCTTGGCTGTGGCGCGCTGGACCCCAGCCGCGGTGGAGATTAGGCCGTCGATACCGCTGGCCCCGCGGTTGCTGAACACCGGATAACCGGCAGGCAACTGGGTTAAGGCATCGATCAGGCGCACAATCAGGCTATTGCCGAGAAACAGCTGGCCGTTCTCTGGCAACAGCTCAGGCAGGCGATGGGCCAGTTGCGCCTCACCAAACCGGTTAACCAGGTATTGCGACGTCGCGTCGAGGGCATCATCCGCCAACGCGGACAGATCGCCAGCCCAAGGTGAGCGAGGTTGCGCCGGATGCAGATCGAGCCACTCGCCAACGGTAGAGCGAATACGGCGGCCACGATGATGCGCAGGATCGAGGCGCCCAGGCAGATCGTCGATCAGCCAGAACTCCTCCGGCTGGCAGCGCTCCTGCCACTGTAGCAGGCGTTTGCCCGTCAGGCTGCTGCCAAACTGCACCACCACCTGCGCACTGGCCAACAGATCGCGGGCCTGTGGGTTGGCCAACCATAAGTCGGCACAGGGCAGCGGTTGCCCCGTTTGCGAGAGGGCATCGCCGATCAGCGGCCAACCGAGCATGCCCGCCCATTCGGCCAGTTGCACACCCTCTTCCGCCCCCATCCTGCCAGCAATAATCACGCCGCGCTTCTGCCGCCAGAAAAACCAGTCCGGCTGCTTAATAACCCGATGGGGATCCATTTCACGCAGCCAAGGGTGCGTATCCTGCCACCAGTCCCCTAGCTCCGCCGACCACTGCTCATACTGCTGTTCATCTCCGCCATATAACGGCTCCGCAAACGGGCAGTTGATATGCAGAGCACCGTGCCGCAGACGCGCCATCGCGCTGTCCAGGGTAGACACCAGCCAGCGAGCCGGAATATCCGGGCTTGGGCGTGGCAAATCGATATTCAAGGTAGGGTGGCTCGAGTAGAGGCCGTTTTGGCGGATCGCCTGATTGGCACCGCAGTTAATCAACTCCGGCGGGCGATCGGCGGTGAGAAACACCAGCCGCTCCCCGGTTAGCCCGGCTTCGATCAGAGCAGGATAAAGATTTGCTGCCGCGGTACCCGAGGTGACGATCACCGCCACCGGCTCACGCGTGGCCTTTGCCAGACCGAGCGCTAAATGGCCCAGGCCCCGCTCATCGAAATGAGTATGACAGACAAAAGCGCGGTTCGCGGCAGCGGCCAGAGTCAGAGGCGTTGAGCGCGATCCCGGAGCGATACAGACATGCCGCACTCCATGGCGGACCAGCGTTTCCAGCAACAACGCCGCCCACCGGCGATTAAAAACACTTGTCGACATATTTCGCTCATCAGTAGTAAACAGAGGTTACGCGCCGAAGCCTACCCAAACGAGGTAGCGAACCGGGGATCATAACTCTGAATTATATAAGTAATTATCTTTACGGCTTTTGCGCTGGCGCAAAAACGCCGTATTTCCCTGTGGCAGGTGGCCTGCAATAAATCAATTTCGACCCATCAATGCCCAATAGCGCCCCGAAAGAGAACAAAAAAGAAACATATAAAACACAACAAGTTTACACACGAAGATCGGCCTGCTCAATGTACCGGCCCAGAATGTTCTGACTGCAACAGCGTGCGCAAGCCCGCCGCCTTGTTTTCGATCTCTTGCCACTCCTGCGCCGGATCGGAACCGGCCACAATCCCCGCCCCGGCATACAGCTCAACACGAGCATCCTCGATCTGGCAGGAACGCAGCGCAACGCAGAACTCCGCCTGTGACGCAGAGAGATAACCCGCAGAGCCGGCATACCAACCGCGGGAAAAAGGCTCATGCTGGCGGATAAACTCTAGCGAGGCCTGGCGCGGCAGCCCGGCGACCGCAGCCGTCGGTTGCAGCCGTTGCAGGCAATCGGCATCATCACCCTGGTTCAGTTGCCCTTCAATACGCCGCCGCAGATGCTGTACCTTGCGCAACCGCACCACCTCTGGTGGCAACACATCGACCGCTCTGGCACCGCCTTGCAAACGCTGACAGATATCATCAACCACCAGCAGGTTTTCCTGTTGGTTCTTGCCGTCTTGCCGCAACCACTGGGCCAGTGCCTGGGCTTGCCGCTCATCGGGATGGTTGGCAACCGTCCCCGCCAACGCTTCAGTCAGCAAATGTTTTCCCTCACGCAGGTACAATCTTTCCGGGCTGGAGCCAAGAAATGCGGAATGTGCATCAAAGCGCAGCATAAAGTGGTAGCATTGGTGATTCACCCTGCGGCTGGCGGCCATCATCGCAGGAGCAAACAACGGACTCTCCAGCGTCAACACCGAGCTGCGCGCCAAAACCACCTTATCCATCTGCTGCCGATTTATCGCCTTCAGCGCATCGCGCAGCATGATTTCCCACCCGGAACGTTCCGGCTGATGCTGCACCGACAGCACTTTCACCTGTAAATTCTCGATCGGTTTGGTTACCAGCAGATTTTCAAGCCAGGCAAGCGCCGCTTGGGCATCATCACTCAATGCTTGTTCAGAAAACAGGTTTAGCGTCAGTTCACACTTGCCTTGGCGGTTGAGAATTTCCAGGCGCGGCAAAAACAGCTGGGCGTCACCGTCAAAGGCAGTCAGCCCCCACAAACGGGCCGCAGGATAGGCATTCACGAATGCCTGCGCCATTGAAGGGTGTGAAAACTGCCGCAAAGCGCCGCACACCGCCGCCTCCTGCCGCCCTTCGCGATGACGCCAGTAGAATTGAGGAAACAGCACCTGCGCCGCCAGCCACTCCAGCAACATATCGCTCAGATGGCCGGGAACCACCAGAGTTAACTGCCGAAATCCGGCTTCACGGGGAAAATCGTGCCCAAGCTGCTGACGTAACCGCCGCAGCACTCCCGAAAGTTGTTCCACTGCCACCTCATTAACCAAACGCTATGTGGGGAATTATACGGTAAATCAACCCTCACGGGCGGAAAAATAGCGTCTATTAACCCATACCTTGCGTCGCTAATTATTTATTAAAATTAAAGTTTAAGATTAAAAAACAACCACACGCGCGCGGCGGAACTATACTTAGAAGTCATGTTCCTGCCGCAGTGAAATCTTGTCATATCAAATCGATAGTTAAATCAAGATGTTCACAGCCTCCCAACGGTATTAACCCGCTGTCCTTTGGGTCAGATGTAAGGAGCTTTTTGCGTGAAAGAAATGCTTATCAATTGGTTAAAGAAGCAGCGCCGACACCCCAAAGTGGCTCGGTTGCCCTTACGGCATAACCGTGCCACGGCCGAAACCCCTCCCGCCAGCAACATCAAGGCAGAGCTGTTTTCGGTCGACCAAATGGAACGCTATGGCCAGCGCCTGGCACGCTCCCATAAGCTGGCAACCCATAAAACGCCCTACTATTTGCTCAAACGTCTCGATAACAACGAGCAGGTATTAACGGACAGTTGCCGCAGGCTGAGCAACGACAAGAAAAACACCATGACCCCGGCGGGCGACTGGCTGCTGGATAACTTTTATCTTATCGAGGAGCAGATCCGCGTCGTTCGGCACCATTTGCCGAAAACCTTCGGCCGTGGGCTGCCACAGTTAACCGCCCCGCACAATTGCCCACGAATTTTCGATATCGCCACCGAAGCCATTGCTCATGGCGACGGGCGATGGGATGCCGAGAGCCTGACGCGCTATATTGCCGCCTACCAAAAAGAGGCCAATCTGACCCTGGGCGAGCTGTGGGCGCTACCGGGTATGCTGAGGCTGGCACTCATTGAAAACCTGCGCCGCGTGGCGGTAGAAGTGGCTCAGGCACAGGAAGAACGCAGCCTGGCCGATAGTTGGGTGACCAAAATGCTGGAATCGGCGGAAAACGATCCGGCCAACCTGATCATTGTGATTGCCGATATGGCGCGCTCCAACCCGCCCCGCACCAGCGCCTTCGTGGCAGAACTGGTGCGTCGTCTGCAGGGGCACGGCACCATGCTGGCGCTACCGCTGACCTGGGTTGAGCAACGCCTGGCCGAAGTCAGCCTGACCTCCGATGAGCTTATCCATCGTTTCAACCAGCAACTGGCGGTCAGCCAACTTTCCGTCAGCAACAGTATCGCCGGCCTGCGGCAACTGAGTGAAATGGATTGGGCAGAATTTGTTGAGACCATGAGCAAGGTCGATCAGACGCTGCGCGAAGACCCCACCGGGGTTTATCCTTTAATGCATTTCGATACCCGTGACAACTATCGCCATGTGATCGAGAGGCTGGCTCGCCACTGTTCTCACAACGAGGTGGAGGTCGCACAACACGCTCTGAATATGGCACGGATCGCCGCCGAAGACCCCCGCAACGATCCACGCACTCATCACATCGGCTATTACCTGATTGACCATGGCCGCACGCAGTTAGAGCAACAGCTTGACGTGCGGCTTAGCCGTATTACGCGCATCCGTCAGGCGCTCAGCCAATCCCCACTGCTTTCCTGGCTGGGCAGCATCAGCCTGCTCACGACGGCCTGCTGGGCTTTGCTGTTACGCCATGCCCATCAAACCGGACTCACCTGGGGGTTGTTGATCTTGCTGTTCCCATTAGGGATGGTGCTCGCTCAGTTCGTCATCAGCCTGCTCAGTGAGGTCACCACCCGCAGCCGTTCTCCGCAGCCGTTGCCAAGGCTGGATTTTTCCTGTGGTATCCCGGCAGAGTTCCGTACGCTGGTTGCCATTCCCACGCTGATAAGCAGCAAGTCCGGCATTGACCAGTTGATCAACACGCTGGAAGTTTGTTATCTGGGCAACGCCATTAAACACCTGCATTTTGCCCTGCTCACCGACTTCAATGACTCGCCCCGGCAACAGCAGCCCGACGATACCGAACTGCTGGCCTATGCCACCCAAAAGATGAACGAGCTCAATGCAAAGTATGCCTGCGAAGGGCCAAGCCACTTTTTCCTGTTCCATCGCGATCGCCAATGGAATGAAAAACAGCAGAGCTGGATGGGGCTGGAGCGTAAACGTGGCAAGTTGAACGCGCTGAACGACTGGCTGCGTAACCGTGGCAATGCGTTTACCACTCAGGTTGGCCAAGGGCTGGAGGTGCTGAAAAACGTCAAATACGTGATCACCCTGGACAGCGATACCGTGCTACCGCGTGAAACCGCACACCGGCTGATCGCCGCTATGGCCCATCCCCTGAATCAACCTCAGTATGATGCCAAACTGCAGCGAGTGGTGGAGGGTTATGCCATCCTGCAACCCCGCATGGCCGAAGAGATCCCTGCTTATGGTCAGAGCCGTTATGCTGCCCTGTGCAGCAGCACGCCGGGCAACGATCCTTATACCCAGATGGCTTCAGATATCTATCAGGATCTGTTTGGCGAAGGCTCGTTTATCGGCAAAGGGATTTATGATGTTGACGTCTTCTCCCACAGCCTGAAGGGCACCTGCCCGGAAAACCTGGTGTTAAGCCACGATCTGCTGGAAGGCTGCTATGCCCGTTCCGGTTTATTGAGCGATGTCTTGCTCTATGAGCAGTATCCAAGCAACTATCTGGTCGATGTTGCCCGCCGTACTCGCTGGATCCGCGGCGATTGGCAGCTGTTTAACTGGCTGTTGCCCCGGGTCATCACCGAAGACGGTTCGCGGGCCGCTAACCCATTAAGCCCCCTGTCGCGCTGGAAACTGTTCGATAACCTACGCCGCAGCCTGGTAGCCCCCTGCTTTCTGTTGCTGTTGTTCTTTGGCTTAACCTGGCTACCGGATACCCCATACTGGTTGGCGGTGTTCGCCATTATTCTGCTGCTGCCTACGCTACTGGCGCTGTTGCAGGATGTGGTGCGTAAGCCCCCGCGTCGGCCTGTTATTCAGCACTTGCAGTTGGCACTGAAGGGCTCACTGCATCGGCTGTCTCAGATTGGCCTGCGTCTGGCCGAGCTACCTCATGAAGCCTGGTTCAGCCTAAAGGCCATTGGTATCACCCTGTGGCGTCTATTGATCAGCAAACGCAATCTGCAAGAGTGGACCAGCTTCGACCAATCCAAACACCACCTGACCGTCACGCTGGCGAATTTTTATCGTAACCTGTGGATCAACCCGTTGGCAGGTGTTGCACTGTTGCTATTGGCCGCTTTTTCCAGCCCGGTAGCGCTGTTAGCCGCTATCCCGCTGGCCGCCTTGTGGATCCTGTCGCCGTACCTGCTTTATTCGCTTAGCCTGGAGCCACAGCGCAGCAAAACGGCCATCGACGATCGCCAGCGCCGTTTCCTGCGCCAGAGCAGCCGAGAAACCTGGGAGTTTTTTGCCACCTTTGTCAACCAGCAGGAAAACTGGCTGCCGCCGGATAACTACCAGGAAATTCCAGAGCCGGTGGTGGCACATCGCACGTCACCCACCAATATCGGGCTGGCGCTGTTGGCCGACCTTACCGCCTATGACTTCGGCTATATCACCCTCAGTTCGGCCTTGCAGCGTATTACCCTGACGCTGAATACGCTCGATCGCATGGAGCATTACCGTGGTCACCTGTACAACTGGTACGACACGCGCACTCTGGAACCTCTGAATCCACGGTATGTTTCCAGCGTGGACAGCGGTAATTTCGCGGGCCATCTGCTAACCCTGAGCGCGGGCCTGCCAGGGTTAGCCATGCAGCCAGTTATCGAGCCAGCCCGTATTCTGGCCGGATTAGAAGATACGTTGCTGATACTGGAGCAACACTGGGGTAACGCCGCACCGAAAGGATTAACCAAACTGCGCAAACACTGGGAACAGGCGCAGAACGCCCATCCGGCGGCACTACAGGCTGAACTCAATGAAATGCGTAACCACTGTAATGGATTGCAGGACCCCGCTCTGCAACAGGGTGACGAGGTCAAACGCTGGGCCGGCAACCTGCACCAGCAGCTCAACGAACTGTGCGCCGAATGGGCATTATGGTTTGGCTGGCTGAGCGACAGCATGCCGGAGCTGGAACAAATCCCTGGTTTGCATTGGCTGGCCAACCCACCTAAACAACTGACGTTGTCGACAGAACAGCAAACGCAGTTGGATGCCGTACAGCAATTGGCAAGGGAACGCCTGGAACAGTTGGCTCAGCTGGCCCAACGCCTGACAGCAATGGCGCAAATGGACTTCAGCTTCCTGTATGACGAAGCCACCCATTTGCTGACCGTCGGTTTCAACTGCGATCAAAACCGTGCCGACAGTGGTAAATACGATCTGCTGGCCTCGGAAATCCGCCTGACCAACTATGTCGCCATTGCCACCAACCAAATTCCACAACGGAGCTGGTTTGCCTTAGGCAGGCTGTTTACGGTGATCGACAAGGAGCCAGCGCTGATGTCCTGGAGCGGCTCGATGTTTGAGTACCTGATGCCGCAACTGGTGATGCCTGCCTATCCCGATACGTTGCTGGTACAGATGTGCCGCTCTGCAGTGGAGCGGCAAATTGCCTGGGGCAAAGAGCGCGGTGTACCGTGGGGGATTTCCGAGTCCGGTTACTTCGGCTTTGACGCTTTGCAAAACTACCAGTATCACGCCTTTGGTGTGCCGGGTTTAGGGCTGCGGCGTGGGCTGGGTGACGACATGGTGATCGCCCCTTACGCCACCATGATGGCGCTGATTGTCGATCCCGACAGTGCCTGTAGCAACCTGGTGGAACTGGAAAAAAACGGTGCCAAGGGCCGTTATGGCTTCTATGAAGCGCTGGACTACACCACTTCACGCCTCAGCCGGGGGCAGCTGTATGTCATTGTTCGCTCCTATATGGCTCACCACCAGGGTATGAGTTTCCTGGCGCTGTCACACCTGTTGCTGGATGCGCCAATGGTGAAACGCTTTGCCAGTTACCCCGCCTTCCAGTCAACCCGTTTGCTGTTGCAGGAACGGGTGCCTGATGCGGTTGAGCTGTACAGCACCCGCCGCCACTTCGAAACCCATGAAGGCGCGATTAAACCGGCTAGCTTCGCCGCACGTGAATTCACCCGTGTGGATACACCGATCCCGGAAGTTCAGTTGCTGTCGAATGCCAACTACCACCTGATGATCACCCAAACCGGCGGTAGCTACAGCCGCTGGCAGAATCTGGCGCTGACCCGCTGGCGTGAGGATGCCACCTGCGATAACTGGGGGGCGTTCTGCTACCTGCGCGATCCGCAAACCGGCGAGGTGTGGAGCAATACCTGGCACCCTACCGGCGAAACCGAGAAAGGCGGCTATCGCGCGGTCTTCAACGATGCCGGGGCGGAATTCCAACGCAAGCAGGGGCTACTGTCGGTGAAAACCCAGGTGGTGATCTCCCCTGAGGACGACATCGAACTGCGGCGCTTAACCTTGGTGAACCGGGGCAAACAGCCGCGGACCATTGAGATCACCAGCTATGCCGAAGTGGTGCTGGCCCCGGCCAGCAACGATTTGGCGCACCCGGCGTTCAGCAATCTGTTTGTCCAAACCGAACTGTTGCCGGAACAGGATGCCATTCTGTGCCATCGCCGTCCGCGTGAGCCGAAAGAGAAATCGCCGTGGTTGCTGCATATGATGTCGGTCCAGGGTGCCAGCAGTAAAACCTCCTTTGAAACCGACCGGGCCAAGTTTATCGGCCGTGGCCGCACGGCAGCCAACCCGCAGGCGCTATATCAGAATCAACCCCTGACCAATAGCGCCGGGCCGGTGATCGATCCGATCATCGCCATCCGTCAGCGGATCCGGCTGGAACCCAACGTGCCGCTGACTCTGGATATCTTCTACGGCGTGTGTGAAGACCGCGCCACCAGCCTGGCGATGTTGGAGAAGTATCGCGACCGCCATATGGCCGACCGTATTTTCGAACTCGCCTGGTCGCACAGCCAGGTGGTGTTGCGCCAGTTGAACGCTAACGAAGAAGACGCCAATCTGTTTAACCGTCTGGCCAGCGCGGTGGTGTTCCCGGCGCAGGAAATGCGTGCCGCCAGCAATGAAATCATCAATAACCGCCGCGGGCAGTCAGGCCTGTGGGGCTATTCGATTTCCGGCGATCTGCCGATCGTGCTGCTGTCCGTCACCGACAGTGAGAATATCGGGCTGGTGCAACAGCTCATTCAGGCGCACAACTACTGGCGGTTGAAAGGATTGCTGGTCGACCTGGTGATCCTCAATGAGGATTCCGGTGGTTACCGGCAAGATCTGCAAAATCGGATCATGGGGCTGATCGCCGCCGGGATGGAGTCTTCCCTGACGGACAAACCCGGAGGGATCTTCGTCCGTTCCAGTGAACATATGTCACCGGAAGATCACACTTTGCTGCTGAGCGTAGCGCGGATCTATCTGGATGACCGCCGCGGTGGCCTGACGGAGCAGCTCAACCAACGGTTGCAACTGCCGCAAACGCTGCAACAGCCATTGGGGCCGCCGACCGCCTCCTCCAAACTGGCTACCATGGCCAATCTGCCGCGTAATTTGCATTCGCCACAGTTGCCAATCATCGACAAACTCCAGTTCTACAACGGATTTGGCGGGTTCTCTGAGGATGGCAGCGAATATGTGATCGCCATGAACGAAAGCAAGGTGACGCCAGCGCCGTGGTCAAACGTTATCGCCAACCCGATGTTCGGTTCGGTGATCTCTGAAAGTGGCCAAGCCTACACCTGGTATGAGAATGCGCATGAATACCGCCTGACGCCTTGGGATAACGATCCGGTCAGCGATCGCAGCGGCGAGGCTTTCTATCTGCGCGATGAAGAGAGTGGTCACGTCTGGTCACCAACGCCGCTGCCCGCCCGTGGACGCGGTCATTACCTGACGCGTCACGGCTTTGGTTACAGCGTGTTTGAACACCGGGAAGGCGGTATCGACAGCCAGTTGACAATGCTGGTTGCCAAAGACGCTCCGGTGAAACTGTTCCTGCTGACGCTCACCAACACTTCTGGCCGGACGCGGAAGCTCTCGACTACCGGCTATGCCGAGCTAATCCTCGGTGATTTGCGCCAGAAATCGGCGATGCACGTGGTCACCCGCGTAGCCACACCACCTGGTGGCTGTGGCATCCTCGCCACCAACCATTACACCAGCAGCGGATCGCCACGTACTGCGTTCTTCGGCGTTACCGGCGTCCATTGCTCAGTCACTGGCGATCGGCGGGAATTCATTGGCCGTAACGGTTCGTTGGCCGCTCCTGCCGTACTTAAGCTGCGGCGGTTATCCGGCAAGACCGGTGCCGGGTTGGATCCTTGTGGCGCAGTTCAATCGGCCATCAGCATGATCGATGGCGATCAACGCAGCTTTGTGTTTGCGCTTGGTCTGGGACAAGATGCCGACGAAGCCGAATCTCTGCTGCGTCAGTATCTCAGCGAAGAGGCATTGCAACACGAATTGCAGCAGGTCGCTGCCCACTGGGACAAGATCCTCAACAAGGTGCAGATCGGTACGCCTCATCCAGCGGTTAACTTGCTGGCTAACGGCTGGTTACTGTATCAAACCCTCTCCTGCCGCATTCACGCGCGCAGCGGTTATTACCAGTCCGGCGGCGCATTTGGCTTCCGCGATCAGCTCCAGGATACCCTGGCCCTGACGCATGCCTTGCCTGAGCGGATGCGTGAGCAGATCCTGCTGTGTGCTTCGCGCCAGTTTGTTGAGGGCGACGTCCAGCACTGGTGGCATCCACCGCAGGGCAACGGGGTGCGCACCCGCTGCTCCGATGATTACCTGTGGTTGCCGCTGGCCATTTGCCACTACCTCGACTCGACCGAAGACTCGTCGATCCTCGAAGAACAGTTGGGTTATCTGGAGGCCCGTATACTGGCACCGGGTGAAGAGTCTTCTTATGAACAGCCTGGTGTCAGCTCGAAACAAGAAAGCCTGTATCTGCACGGGGCCAGGGCGCTGAAGCATGGCCTGACCTTTGGCGAGCATGGTTTGCCGCTAATGGGTGCCGGTGACTGGAACGACGGCATGAACATGGTGGGATTGGAAGGCCGAGGTGAGAGCGTTTGGCTGGGCTTCTTCCTGTTCTATATTCTGCAACGTTACGGCAAACTGGCCACCCGCCGCGGCGATCTGGAACTGGCAGAACTGTGCCGCGAGGAAGCAGAAAAACTGCGCGCCAACCTGCACAACAACGCCTGGGATGGCGAATGGTATCGCCGTGGTTACTTCGATAGTGGAGAACCGCTGGGTTCACAACAAGCGGCAGAATGTCGCATTGATGCCATCGCCCAGAGTTGGTCGATCCTTTCCGGTGCGGGTGACAAAGATCGCAGCGCACAAGCAATGCAATCTCTGGATAAGCACCTGGTGGACGACCAGGCCGGCATCATCAAACTGCTGACCCCACCTTTTGACGGCAACGGCCCGAATCCTGGCTACATCCGGGGTTATCTGCCCGGCGTGCGAGAAAACGGCGGTCAATACACTCACGGGGCGGTATGGGCAGTGATGGCGTTTGCCGAGATGGGTAATATCGAGCGCGCCTGGGAACTGATGGCGCTGATCAACCCCATCAACCACAGTCTGGATAGCACCGCGGCGGAGCGCTACAAGGTCGAACCTTATGTCGCCACGGCGGATATTTACGCGGTCGCCCCGCACGTTGGGCGCGGAGGATGGAGCTGGTATACCGGCTCGGCGGGCTGGATGTATCGGTTGATCATCGAGTCGCTACTGGGGCTAAAACGCCACGGCAATACGCTTTCCATCCATACCCGCTTACCGGCAGATTGGCCACCGGTCACCCTAACCTACCGTGAAGGGGAGAGTGAATATCACTTCACCCTACGCCAAGGGGAAGGAGAAACGCAGGTGATGATTGATGGTGTGTTGCAGCAGGAAGCGGTGATTACCTTGGCTGATGAGGCTAAAACCTACCAGGTGGAGGTGATACTGGGAAAGCAATAAGGTACGCAGTAGCTAAATAGCTATGTTTAATAGCGCTACACCCGAAGCTTGAGACAGGAGGGAGTCATTCCAGGTTAGCCGACCGTTGAGCGCATGGATGCGCGATTGCGAGCCCCCAGGGACGGGTTTACGGCGTGTCGGCGTTCTGCATGACTCCTTCCTGTGACACTATTCGGCAGCTATCGCGCTCATTGGTGTTACTTGCGGGCCAGCAATAGCCCAAGCACCAAACCTACCGTGGCACCAATGCCAACGCTATGCCAAGGCTTGTCACGGACATAGTCATCGGCACGACATGCCACCTCTTTCGCCCGCACGTAATAACATTCGGAGCTATTTGCCAGACGCGACTTGATGTCTTTTAGCGCCCGTTCGGCATGGGCTTTGATATCCGTATAAGCCTGATCGGCTCGATCGCCAGAGTAATCCAACACGTCTTGCAGTGTGTCACTCAGCATTCTCAGATCGTCGTCCAGCGTCGTTTGGTTCTCGTTTCGATTTATCGCCATCTTTAAGCTCTCCGTTATTAACAAATTCAACGTTGCTTAACCATCAACAATCATTGGTCGTAGTCCCATGGTAGGACACGACCTGGATACACGCCATCGGATTGTTGATTAAAAAAGAGGCGAGGCAAGATACTGACGCCCTTTCAGGCGTCGGTGGAGGCTTGTTCGGCCAGCGCTACAGAGGGCGATTTACGGCGTGCGGCCAGCCACAAGCCACTGTTTTTCATGGCGTAGCCAAACAATAGCCCGACCAGCAGTGAGGCGGTGATCAATGGCCAGTTGCCATCACCGGCGAAGGTGGCGCAGGCACCGATAAAAGTCCCGGGAACAAAACCTAACCATTGTTGTTTGGCCTGAATGCACATCAGGAAGGCGACGATGCCAGTCAGCAGGTAGCCCAGAATGCTCCAGGCAGGTTCCAACGCGCTGCCGTGAATGATGACCATCGCCCAGAACACGCCGCTCAAGCAGGTCAGCGTGCTGATCGCCAAGCCCTTGAGGCCACCTTGCGGGCAGGCAAAATAGGCCGTGCAGCCAAGAAAGCCCGCCCAACTGATTAGCCCAAGGCTGATGGCAACCCAGCCCCATACGCCGGAGAGAATACCGGTAGTTACCGCAATGGCAAAAATGACGTTCATAATCCTGATCCGCTAAAAATAATCCACACAGTTTACGCGAAATCAGTCAATGCGATGTGATAAAAATCACATCAATAGTGCAAATTGATGCATTGTAATCATTAAAATGAGATATTAATCACAAAAATAGGGCGTTTTTTCATCATGCTACGCGAAAAAACCGCTAGCCACATGATTGAATAAAGGCGGTGATCACAAGAGCGACCACCAGCCAAATAGCCAGGTTCAGCGCGGGAAGCCCACTCGCGTAACCCATAGCCCCAACACCACGCAGACGATGACAGTCACCAGGAATAATAGGTTTACCGCCAGATGCAGACTGGCATGGTCGATGATACTGCCAAGTAGAATGGGCACCCAGTTGGCAACATAAGCAATCACATAGAACAGCGAGATCAGGCGTGCATGGCTGGCTTGGGGTGAAATCAGGTTAACCAGCGTCGCACTGCCGACAAAGATGGCTCCGTAAGCATAACCGGCAATGACCATCCCCGCAGCGGCCAGCGCCAGTGAATGGATCTGAATGGCTTCGGCAAAGACCACCACCGCTAACGCCTGTGCCAGGCAGCCAAACATCAGCGAATGGCGTGCATTGATTTGACGACTCAGGATCTGGCTGGCCCCGGCAATCAGCAGGTAGACCGCAATCACATAGCCGAAACTGCTGCGGTTTTGCATACCCAGCAGCGTTTCCGCCACGTTGGGGCCGATCGCCAGGATGCTGGCAGCCAGCGCCCAACAGACAAACAGCGCGCCGGCACACACGAAAAACCGGCTCCCGGTCGCGCGCAGGCCCGCAGCCAAGGTATTTTCCCCTGCCCCAGTATCCTCAGAACGGACGCCTGCTTTGACCACCACGCGCGCAGGCCAGCTCAGTATAATCCCCAAAGCGGCAATCGTTGCCACCGCCATGATGATCACAAACGGCAGCGAGGTGGTATGAAAACCGGTCTGCAACGCTATACCACTAAAAATCGGCCCCAATGCCAACCCGGCAGTAAAGGACAAGGTAGCAATTAGCGCCGCCTGCTTGCCACCGTCCGCTGGGCCAAAACGCACCAACGCAATATTTGCCGCACCGGTCAACGCCCCCGTGCCTACACCGGCCAGCAAGCGAGCCATCAACATCAGGGAAAATGAATCAGCCAGGGCAAAAAGCAATGCTCCCAACAACACCACCAGCAGCGCCGGGACGATCATGCTGCGTAAATCTTTTACCTTGCCAGCCAGGTTGCCCACGGCGAACAGGGAAATCAGTACGCCAGCGGCATAAGCCCCGTAGATCAGGGTCAGGCTGACCGAGGTCAGTGCCAGTTGCTGTTGGTACAAGGGATAAAGCGGCGTTGGTGCACTGCTGTTGAGCAGTGCCGACATCAATGCCAGCGCTAGAAACAGTACAATGGCTCCAGGCGAGGAGGCCGTGTTGGCTCGCGCGGTTTTATCAACGGCTACACCGTCGGACATGATTTTCTCCCTAAATACGCAGGCAAATCACCTCACCCGCAAAATATCAGGCGCTCATCATAGCGTTCAGAGCAGACCGCCAAAACCACCAACAATGCAGCACTATGATGCATTGTTGCAGGTGGCCAGAGCGGCAAAATCACACCGAAGCCGTGGCTACCTTTTTAGCGGGTGCACGGCGCAAAATGGCCAACGCTCCGGAAAGGATGATCAGCACCATCCCCGCCGCGGCGATAAACGACAGGGTCTGGGCAAAAATCAGGTAGCCGAGCAGCGTGGAGAAAATGATCGTGCTGTAGGAAAGAATGCCGACGGTGACCGCATTGCCGCCGCCATAGGCGCGGGTCATGGTGATCTGCCCCAGGCTGCCGAATACGCCGATAGCGCAGACATACAGCAGGCTGGTGGCATCCAACGCCGCGAATCCGACAATCGAACTCATCACCACGCCGAACAAGGTACCCACCAGAGAGAAGTAGAACACCACACGCAGTTCAGGCTCCCCGGTACGCACCAGTTTGCCGACGTTGAAATAGGCCAGTGCCGTCAGCAATCCAGACAGCAAGCCAATCAAGGTGGCGGTATATTCCCCGTTCGGTACATCTGGACGCAACAGGATCAGGATGCCCACAAAGCCCAGCAGCACCGAGAACAGCAACCTGCCGGTCAGTTGGCCTCTTGCCGTGACGAAGGTGATCACCGATTGGAAAATCGGATTGGTATAGCCCAGCGTGGTTGCGGTAGCGATAGGCAGATGGATCAGGGCATAGAAGCCGCAATACATGGCCGCATTGCCAATCGCGGCGCGCTTCATGTGCAAGCCAAGATGGCGGGTACGAAAACCGATATTTTTGATTTTTATCAGCGCCGCCACGATGGCCACGTTGATCAATGAACGGTAAAAAATAATATCGAAGAAACCGACCTTGGCCGAAGCCAGTTTGATGCAGGCCCCCATCAGCGCGAAGAACACGCTGGCAGCGACCATCCATAAAGCAACCATGATTTCCCCAGAATGCAGCCCTGCCGGGCTGCAAATAATCTCTTACGCGGCGGTTTTCACCGTCGGAAATGTGTTAGCAGCACCAACCAAGAATACCAGCATTCTTGCGCAAAATGGATTGCCTGCTACAAATAAGCTTGCTCCATAACGTCCCGCAGATGCATTTACTTATCGCTTACCAGATAATAACTCTCTCTGCCGCCGCAGGCGGTCAAAATAGATCGGATGCCACCAAGGACACTGCACAATGAATTGGGATGATGCACGCTTCTTTCTGGCGGTGGCACGCTGCGGTACGTTACGCAAGGCTGCCCATGAACTTCACGTCGATCAAGCTACCGTGGGGCGGCGGATCACCGCTTTCGAACAGGCGTTGGGTTCAAAACTGTTTATCCGCACGCCAAAATCCTTCTCGCTCAGCCCGCTGGGTGAAGCCATGCTGGCAGAAGTGCTGGCAATGGAAAATGCGGTTCAGGCTATCGCTCGTAAAGCCAGCAGCGGCGATCAAAGCCTGACGGGTGAAGTACGCATCGCTACCACCGATACCTTGGCCGAGGCCTTTGTGATACCGGCACTGAAACGGCTGCGCGAGAAATACCCGCATATCACCATCACGCTACTGACGGCGCTCAATATCTCCGACATCTCCTATCGCGGGGCCGATCTGGCTATTCGTGGTGCTCGCCCTGAATCTGATGAGCTGGTCATCAAACGTCTGGCAACTATTGAGATGGGGTTATATGCCACGCAGGGCTACCTGGATCAACACGGAACGCCGAGTAAAGGCGACCATCTGCGCGGCCACGATTTGCTGATGTTCCCGCGCGAGCTAGTACCACGCCACTGGGACAACTTCGGTGGAGAGCTGTTGAACGAGCCAAACGTAGTGCTGCAATGCAACTCACAGCTGTTACTGCGTTCGGCAACGCGCAACGGGTTGGGCATCGGCCTGCTTTCTTGCTTCCTGGCCGATAGCGATCCCGATCTGGTGCGTATCCTCCCAGAGAATCAGGACTGGGTCGATATCTGGCTGGTGTTACATCCGGATCTGCAACACACGGCAAGAATACGCGCGGTGGTGCAAGAGCTGGAAATCTCGTTTAACGGCGGCGTACTCTAGTCCACAAAAAAACAAGGGCCGCCATTTGGCGACCCTTGTTGTCTAGCTCGAGATCAATCAGAACATCGGCTGTGCCATCTGCACCAGCGTAATCAGCGGCTGCGGGTAGATACCCAGCAACAGCACCAACGCGGCAGAGATCAGCACCACCACACCACCGGCGGTCAACGCCCAGTTGTTTGGCGTATCGCGAACCAGCGTTTCCGGCGCGCTGAGGAACAGGCTGACGGTCACACGCAGGTAGTAGTACAAACCGATCGCACTACCCAGCACCACGGCACCGGTCAACCACCACAGGTGAGCACTAACGCCCATCGCAATCACGAAGAACTTACCGATAAAGCCCAGCGTCATCGGGATACCGGCCAGGGAAAGCATCATCACTGTCATAACCGCTGACAGGATTGGCTTGTGCCAGAACAGGCCGCGATAGGAGAACAGCGAGTCCGCGTCCGGGCCACGGTACGGGCTGGACATCAGGCTAACCACACCGAAGGCACCCAGGCTGCTGAACAGGTAACCGGCCAGATACACCCCGGCGGTTTCCAGCGACAGCTGGTGGGTTTGCACCGCAACCAGCGCTACCAGCAGATAACCCAGGTGAGCGATCGAGGAGTAACCCAGCAGTCGCTTGATGTTGGTCTGGCTGATCGCCATCAGGTTACCGAACAGGATCGAGCAGACGGCGATGATCGACAACACCATCCGCAGCGCTTCGTTGTCGGCAGCCGGTGCGTACAGGAACAGACGCATCACGACGGCGAAGATCGCAATCTTGCTGGCGGTAGCCAGGAAGGTTGAGACCGGCGCTGGCGCCCCTTGATACACATCCGGCGTCCACAGCTGGAAAGGTACCAGGGAGAGTTTGAAGCCCAGACCGACGATCATCATGCCCATGCCTGCCAGGATCAGCGGCTGATGCATCATGTTCTCCTGCATGCTCTTGCCCAGGCCTGCCAGTGACAGGTCACCGGATTCGGCATACAGCAGCGCCATGCCGAACAGCAGGAAGCTGGAGGCCGCCGCAGACAGCACCATGTACTTGATGGCCGCTTCCAGCGAACGCTTCTGGCGATAGGCATACCCTATCAGACCAAACAGCGGCAGCGAGATCAGCTCAATACCCAGGAACAGTGAAGCCAGGTGGTTGGCGCTCGCCAGCAGAATGCCACCCATGGTAGCAATCAGCACCAGCAGGTAGAACTCTTCGCGGTTGTCCGGGTAACCCACCAGCCATGGATAGGCAAAGGTACAGGTTGCCAGACTCGCCAGCACCACCAGCCCGGTATAGAACATCGAGTAACCGTCAACCCGCACCAGCGGGGTGACGTCCATTGGGCCTACCTGGCCAACAAAGTAGAGTGAAAGCAGCGCCAGGTTAAGACCGATCACTGTCAGGGTGGCGTTGATAAAGTGGTCGCGTCGCCACGCAATGCACAGCATCACAACCACCACCGTCAATCCGACGATCAACAGCGGTAACAGTGCGATCAGTTGTTGAGGAGTTATTGTCATGGCGAATTACGGCCTTGTTGTTGAAATTGCTGAAACTGACGGACCAAACCAGTGTTGCACGTTGCTCATCGCCGCACTTGAGGTATCGAGGATTGGCTGAGGATAGACACCCAGCAGCACCAGCAGTACCACCAACAGCAGAATGATAAACAGTTCACGTGCGGTCATGCCCGGCAAAGGTTGATCAGATTTCGGGGTGCCGTAGTAGGCACGCTGCATCATGATCAACGAGTAAACCGAAGCAAACACCAGACCGAAGGTAGAAATCACGGTGATCACTGGTACAACCTGGAAGCTGCCGAACAGGATCATGAATTCACCGACGAAGTTACCGGTACCCGGCATCCCCAGAGTTGCCACCGCGAAGAACAGTGACAGCGCAGGAAGGTACTTGATACGTCCCCACAGGCCGCCCATCTGACGCATATCGCGAGTGTGCAGACGTTCGTACAGCTGGCCACAGATGATGAACATACCGGCCGCAGACAGGCCGTGAGCGATCATCTGGATAACCGCACCCTGGTAAGCCAGCTGGCTACCGGTGTAGATGGCGATCAGCACGAAGCCCATATGGGAAACGGAGGTGTAGGCAATCAGACGTTTGATATCGGTCTGTGCGAACGCCATCCAGGCACCGTAGAAGATACCAATCACACCCAGCCACATGGCGATAGGGGCAAACTCGGCGGACGCGTTCGGGAACAGCGGCAGGCTGAAACGCAGCAGGCCGTAGGCCGCCGTCTTCAGCAAGATCCCCGCCAGGTCGACAGAACCCGCCGTTGGTGCCTGGCTATGCGCATCCGGCAACCAGCCGTGCAATGGCACCACCGGCATTTTCACCGCGAACGCGATAAAGAAGCCCAGCATCAACAGGTATTCAACGTTGTGCGACATTGGGGTTTTCAGCAGATCTTCGTAGTTGAAGGTCCACACGCCGGTCGCATTGTAGTGCACGAATACCAAGCCCAGGATCGCAATCAGCATCACCAGACCGCTGGCCTGGGTATAGATGAAGAACTTGGTTGCTGCGGTGATACGGGTTTTACCATCCGATGCTTTATGACCCCACAAGGCGATCAGGAAGTACATCGGCACCAGCATCATTTCCCAGAAGAAGAAGAACAGGAACAGGTCGATGGC
Organism: Serratia sp. JSRIV004; assembly: GCF_019968705.1. Taxonomy (NCBI): domain Bacteria; kingdom Pseudomonadati; phylum Pseudomonadota; class Gammaproteobacteria; order Enterobacterales; family Yersiniaceae; genus Serratia; species Serratia sp. JSRIV004. The sequence continues at coordinate 4,051,397 of NZ_CP074140.1, forward strand.
CAGGAACACGCCAATCACGCCGCCCAGGATCCACAACAGGTTCAGGTGGAAGAAGCCCTGATACTTCTGGATTTCACGCCAGGAACAGAGGATCGCCAGCACGCCCAGGAAACCGGTCAGCACCACCATCAGCAGTGACAGGCCGTCCAGCGCCAGGTGAATGCTGATGCCAAAGCGTGGGATCCACGGCAACATAAACTCAGACTGCCACTGCGGCATGCCCTGCGGTTTTATCAACGAATAGCCCCCCTGCAACCACAGTTGCAGAGAAAGCGCCAACGTCAGCCCCATTGCGATCAACGCTATCCAGCGCGGCGCCTTAGTACCGAAACGCTCGCACTGCCAGCACAGCAGACCGCCGATAAAGGGGATAAGAATTAGCCAAGGTAATAGCATGGCGTTTTGTGTCCCTTATATGAATAATCTAAAAAACTTGTATCGGGCCCTTGTTCGACAAGGGCCGAACCCAAAATGCGTCTGTTTAAATTATTCAGTTAAACCAAAATCAACAGAGCCAGTACCAGCACTGCACCCACACCCATAGACGCGATATACCAGCGGATCTGACCGTTCTCACTCACCGTCAGGCCACGGTTCCCCCAGCGGGAGAACAGCGCAGGCAGGTTCATCAGTGAGTTCAGCGGATCGCTTTGCAGCAGCTTGGCGATGCCCAGGTATGGCTTGACGAACACTTTGTCATACAGCCAGTCGAAGCCCCAGGCATGGAACCACCAGGTCGAGAAGAAACGACCCGGAGCGCTGTTCGCGATGCTGTTGACCAGGCGACGTTGGCCCAGCCACAGCGCAGCTGCCAGCAGGATCCCGACGATAGCGACCACGCCAGAGGCGATCTCCAATGTCAGAACGCTGCCGTGTGCCAATTCGGTGGTTTCCGGCAGTACACCCTGCAACGGCGGCACAATCATCGCGCCGACGAAGGTGGACAGCACCATCAGCACCAACAGTGGCAGGTGGTGAGTAATACCTTTGCCCGCATGCGCTTTGATTTTCTCTTCGCCGTGGAACACGATGAAGATCATGCGGAAGGTATACAGTGAGGTCATGAATGCACCAATCAGACCGGCAATCATCAGGTTGACGTGGCCGTTCGCCATGGCGCCCGCCAGGATTTCATCCTTACTGAAGAAGCCAGCGGTGACGATAGGCAGAGCAGACAGCGCCGCGCCCCCCACCAGGAAGCACACATACACCAGCGGAATGCTCTTGCGCAGGCCACCCATCTTGAAGATGTTCTGCTCATGATGACAGGCCAGGATGACTGAACCGGAGGACAGGAACAGCAGCGCCTTGAAGAACGCGTGAGTCATCAGGTGGAAGATAGCCGCATCCCATGCCTGCACGCCCAGCGCCAGGAACATGTAGCCAATCTGGCTCATGGTGGAATAGGCAAGTACACGTTTGATGTCGGTCTGCACCAGCGCGGCAAAGCCCGCCAGCAGCAGCGTAACGCCACCAATGATACCGACCAGATTCAGCACTTCCGGCGTCATCAGGAACAGGCCATGCATACGGGCAATCAGGTAGACACCTGCGGTAACCATGGTTGCCGCGTGGATCAATGCAGATACCGGGGTTGGCCCCGCCATCGCATCTGCCAGCCAGGTTTGCAACGGCAACTGAGCCGATTTACCTACTGCGCCACCCAGTAACATCAGGGTTGCCCAGGTCAATGCCGTATCGCCAACCGCCAGTTTCTGCGGTGCCAGCACCATCAGTTCACGGATGTTCAGCGTACCCAGCTCGTGGTACAGGATGAACAGCGCAATGGCCAGGAACACGTCGCCCACGCGGGTAACGATGAAGGCTTTCATTGCCGCCGCGCCGTTGGCCGGATCTTTGTAGTAGAAACCGATCAACAGATAGCTGCACAGGCCCACGCCTTCCCAACCCAGGTACATCAGCAGCAGGTTGTCTGCCAGTACCAATACCACCATGCTGGCAATAAACAGGTTGGTGTAAGCGAAGAAGCGGGAGTAGCCCTCTTCCCCACGCATGTACCAGGAAGCATACATGTGGATCAGGAAGCCAACGCCGGTCACTACCGACAGCATGGTCAGGGACAGGCCGTCCAGCACCAGGGTAACGCCGACGTTAAAGTCGCCAACGCTCATCCAGTTCCACAGGCTTTGCTCATACAGCTGCACGCCAGCGGCCTTTTGGCCCAGGAAATCAATCGCCACATACACCGTGACCAGTGCCGCCAGGCCAATCGACCCTACGCCAACGGTCGCCGCGGTGTTTTCAGACCAGCGACCACGGGAAAATGCCAACAGCAGGAACCCGATCAGCGGTAGCAGAATAGTTAAATATAATAGGTTCATCCGCGCATCTCACTGACAGTGTCAATATCCAGGGTATGCCGACGACGGTAGAGCTGTAGCAGCAACGCCAGGCCGATACTGGCCTCGGCTGCCGCCAGGCTGATGGCCAGGATGTACATCACCTGCCCGTCGGTTTGGCCCCAATAGCTACCCGCCACGATAAACGCCAACGCCGCAGCGTTGATCATCACTTCCAGACTGATCAGCATAAACAGCAGGTTACGGCGTAACATCAAGCCAGTCAGCCCCAGGACGAACAGGATCGCCGCCAGGATCAGCCCATGTTGAAGAGGGATCATGCTTGGTCCTCCGATTTTCTTTTCGCCATTTCGCTGCTTGCCGGGGTATTGCTGAACACTTCACCCGGTTTGTGCTCACGACCAATGTGGAAGGCAACGACCAGGCCCGCCAACAGCAGCATTGAAGCCAGCTCAACCGCCAGCACGTAAGGACCAAACAGGCTGATCCCAACCGCTTTAGCATCCACCATTTCACCGGTGATGCCCTGATCGGACACGCTGCGGATCGCCACAATCAGCACCACCAGCAAGATCAGTGACAGCAGACCAGGGCCAATCCAGACGGCAGGCTTCAGCCAGTCGCGCTCTTGCTGCTGCACCGCGTTGCCGAGGTTGAGCATCATGACCACGAACACGAACAGCACCATAATGGCACCGGCGTAGACGATGATTTCCAGAGCACCCGCAAAATAGGCACCCAGTGAGAAAAAGACTGCCGAGATCGCCAGTAAAGAGACGATCAGATACAGCAGCGCATGCACAGGATTGGTATGCGAAATGACGCGAATGGTCGCGATAATCGCAATGAACCCTGCCAGATAAAAGGCAATTTCCATGCTTGCTGGCTCCTTAAGGCAACAGACCTTTGACGTCGATCGGTTTGGCTTCGTTTTCGGCTTCGCCTTTGGCTTTGCCGTCAATCGCCATACCGGCCATCCGGTAGAAGTTATATTCCGGATATTTACCCGGCCCCGAGATCAACAGATCTTCTTTTTCGTACACCAGATCCTGGCGCTTGAACTCACCCATTTCGAAATCCGGCGTCAGCTGGATCGCGGTAGTTGGGCAAGCTTCTTCGCACAGACCGCAGAAAATGCAGCGTGAGAAGTTGATGCGGAAAAACTCCGGATACCAGCGGCCATCTTTCTGCTCTGCTTTTTGCAGGGAGATACAGCCAACCGGACAGGCAACCGCACACAGGTTACAGGCTACGCAGCGCTCTTCTCCGTCCGGATCGCGCGTCAGCACGATGCGGCCACGGTAGCGGGGCGGCAGGTAAACCGGTTCTTCCGGATACATCTGGGTTTCGCGTTTGGCGAAGGCGTGTAGGCCAATCATCCAAAGGCTGCGCACCTGGGTGCCGAAACCAACCACTAACTCTTTCAATGTCATGGTTTATTCACCCCTTATTGAGCGTTGTACAAAATGACCGCGGCGGTTGCCAGCAGGTTCAGCAGCGTCAACGGCAGGCAAATTTTCCAGCCGAAAGACATCACCTGGTCATAACGCGGACGCGGCAACGAAGCACGGATCAGAATGAACATCACCATGAAGAAGGCCGTTTTCAGTGCGAACCAGATGAATGGCGGCAGGAATGGACCCTGCCAACCGCCGAAGAACAACGTCACAATCAGGGCGGACACGGTCACGATACCGATGTATTCCCCCACGAAGAACAGACCGAATTTCATACCGGAATATTCAATGTGGTAACCGTCGGCCAGTTCCTGCTCGGCTTCCGGCTGGTCAAATGGGTGGCGGTGACATACCGCCACACCGGCAATCGCAAAGGTAATGAAACCAAAGAATTGCGGAATGACGTTCCAGATGTGCGCCTGTGATTCAACAATCGCCTGCATGTTGAACGAGTCGGCTTGCGCCACCACGCCCAGCACGGACAGGCCGAGGAACACTTCGTAGCTCAGGGTTTGTGCCGAAGCACGCATCGCCCCTAACAGCGAGTATTTGTTGTTACTGGACCAGCCGGCGAACAGCACGGCATACACCGCCAGGCCAGCCATCATCAGGAAGAACAGAATACCGATGTTGAGATCGGCCACCGACCAGGTCGGGCTGACCGGCACGATGGCAAAGGCCAACAGCAGCGAGGTAAAGGCAATCACCGGGGCCAGCGTAAAGATCATGCGGTCGGCGAAGGTCGGAACCCAGTCTTCTTTGAAGAACATTTTGATCATGTCGGCGACCAGCTGCAGCGAACCGCCCCAGCCGACACGGTTTGGCCCGTAACGGTTCTGGAACAGCCCCAGCAGACGGCGTTCGCCGAAGCTCATAAACGCCCCGCAGGTGACCACGACCAACAGGATCACCACCGCTTTCAACACGGCGATCAGGATGTCGATCACCTCAGGTGTCAACCAGCTCATAGTGCCGCCTCCCGCAGATTTTCAACCTTCGCACCCACCAGTACCGGCGGGATCCCTGGCAAGCCGAGCGGCAAACCAACCTGGCCTTGGCTCAGGGTTTCACTCAGGCGTACCGGCAAACGCAGCGTTTGACCTGCACAGCTGAACTCGACCCAGGCACCGGCATTGACACCAAGCTGTGCGGCATCGGCAACGTTGATCATCACGTAGGCCTGAGGCATACGCTGCTGGATCACTTCGGAGCGCTGTGACATTTCGTCACTGCCAAACAGGTGGTAATACGGCGCAACACGCCAGCCTTCGGCTTTGAACGCCGTAGGGATAGCGGTGAAGTAACCGAGGTTGCCCTCCCCTGCTTCGATCAGGCGGATACCCGGATCGCCATGGCGCAGTTTGCCACCCACTTCGGCCTGGAACTTGTTCCATGCCTGCGGTGAGTTCCAACCTGGTGCCCAGGCAAATGGGATCTGCTGACGGTCAGCCAGCGGGCTGTTGTTCCCTTCCATCGAGAAGGCGAACATGGTGTCTTTATCTTGCGGCTGACGCGGTTCATGCACGCTGATATCGGCACGCATCGCGGTACGGCCACTGTAGCGGTGCGGTGAACGGGCCAGTTTCTGACCACGGATACGGAAGGTCGCATCTGGGGCAGCTTCGACAATACCTTGCAACTGCGGCAATGCGCTCACGCACGCGGCAATCACGTCATCGAGCTGGGTCCAGTCAACCTGGCGGCTGGTGTAGGTGGAATGCAGCGAGTGCATCCAACGCCAGCTTTCCAACATCACGCTGTAGATATTTTTCTTGGCATCATCGTAATAAGCCGGGTCGTAGACCTGGAAGAAGCGCTGCGCGCGGCCTTCCTGGCTGACCAAGGTCCCATCGCTCTCTGCAAAACTGGCCGCAGACAGGATCAGGTTGGCTTTGTCCATGATGGCGGTGCGCTGGTGATCGGCAACGATCAGGTTACTGATCTTGGCCAATGCGGCATCCACTTTGGCCGCAGGGGCGTGACGATAGAGATCGTTTTCCATCACGATGGCGGTATCAGCGGCACCACTTTCCAACTGCACCAGCGCCTCATCCAGCGAGCCACCACCAATCATCGCCAAGCCCATGCTGTTGGCAGCGGCGGCAACGAAGGTGATGCCGACATTGGCACCGCGACCTTTCAACGCCTTGGCAATGTTGGCCGCAGCTTCAATGATCGCTGTGCTACCCGCATTGCTGCCGGTGATGATCAAGGGTTTCTGCGCACCGGCCAGGGCCTGCACGATCACGTCGATTTTCTTGTTCAGACCTTCGGCCAGATCGGTCACCGCCGGCGCGGACTCATCCAGCGCGTGGGCAATGGCGAAGCCTAAACGGGCTTGCTCATCCACCGGCGCACGGTAGTTCCAGGCGGCGATGTCGTCCAGACGGGTGTTATCAACGTTAGTGACGAACAGCGGGTGTTTGGCGTGCTGCCCGATGGTTTGCACCGCCGCGATCTGCCAATCGGCAACGCGGTGTGCCGCAGCCATCGCGCGGGCTTTCCCTTTCACCGCCTGACGTACCGACAGCGCGATACGAGCGCCGGTCTGGGTCAAATCTTCACCCAGTACCAACACCGCGTCGTAGCTTTCGATTTCACGCAGGTTAGGCGTATAAACGCCGCTGTTTTTCAACACGTTGAGCATCAGGTCCAGGCGCTGTTGTTCAGCCTGATTGATGCCGGTATAGAAGTTCTCGGCGCCGACCAGTTCACGCAACGCAAAGTTGCTTTCCAGGCTGGCACGCGGTGAACCGATACCGATGGTTTTGTTGGCCTGACGCAGAATATCTGCCGCGCCCTGCATCGCCTGTTCGGCGTTCAGGGTGATCCAGTCGTTGCCACGCAGTTGCTGCGGCTGACGAGGGCGATCTTTCTGGTTCACATAGCCATAACCAAAGCGGCCGCGGTCACACAGGAAATAGTGGTTCACGCTGCCGTTGTAACGGTTTTCGATACGGCGCAGTTCGCCATAGCGCTCACCTGGGCTGGTGTTACAGCCGATGCTGCACTGCTGGCAGATGCTCGGGGCAAACTGCATGTCCCACTTACGGTTGTAACGCTCGGAGTGGGTTTTGTCGGTGAATACGCCGGTTGGGCACACTTCTACCAGGTTACCGGAGAACTCGCTTTCCAGCGTGCCGCTTTCCGGACGACCGAAATAGACGTTGTCGTGCGCGCCGTAGACACCAAAATCGGTGCCATCCGCGTAGTCTTTGTAGTAACGCACACAACGGTAACAGGCGATGCAGCGGTTCATCTCGTGCGAGATAAATGGCCCCAGTTCCTGATTGTTGTGGGTGCGCTTACTGAAGCGATATTTACGGAAGCTGTGGCCGGTCATTACTGTCATATCTTGCAGGTGACAGTTACCGCCCTCTTCACATACCGGACAGTCGTGCGGGTGGTTGGTCATCAACCACTCGACCACGCTTTCACGGAACTGTTTGGCTTCTGCGTCATCGATGGAAATAAAGGTTCCATCGGATGCCGGTGTCATACAGGACATCACCAAACGGCCACGCGTATCGTCCGCGTTTTGGTATTGCTTTACCGCACATTGGCGGCAAGCGCCGACGCTTCCAAGCGCCGGATGCCAGCAAAAGTAAGGAATATCGAGGCCGAGGGAGAGACACGCCTGCAACAGGTTGTCGGCTCCATCTACGTCGTATTCTTTGCCGTCTACATGAATCGTAGCCATAGTCAGCATGCTTCCAAGTGGCCTGCCCATAAGGCAGGCGTTAATCAAAAATTCTGGCCGTGTTTCGGGGCGCGCTCACCGCACCCAGGCAAAGCAGGATTACCAGCGTTGCTTCAACAAGTTGTTTGGCTGAATGCCGCCAACCGCCTGGAGATTGCCCAAGTACTGTGGGGAAATCCCGGCTTCAAACTCTTCACGGAAATATTTAATCGCGCTTTGCAGTGGCTCTACGGCACCTGGCGCATGGGCGCAGAAGGTTTTACCTGGGCCAAGGGAGCGGCACAGCTGCTCGAGGGTTTCGATATCCCCCGGCTGGCCTTCGCCTCTTTCCAAAGCACGCAGGATCTTCACGCTCCACGGCAAGCCGTCACGGCACGGTGTACACCAGCCACAGGACTCACGGGCAAAGAACTCTTCCAGGTTACGCACCAGGGGAACCATGCCGATTTCGTGATCCACCGCCATCGCCAGCGCCGTACCTAAACGGCTGCCCGCTTTACCGATGCTTTCGAAGTCCATTGGCAGATCCAGGTGATCGGCGGTCAGGAAGTCGGTACCCGCCCCGCCCGGCTGCCAGGCTTTAAATTTCAGGCCATCACGCATGCCACCGGCGTAATCTTCCAGAATTTCACGCGCGGTAGTGCCAAACGGCAGCTCCCAGACGCCTGGGTTTTTCACCCGGCCAGAGAAGCCCATCAGTTTGGTACCGGCGTCGTTACTCTTACCGGCAGAGATCCCTTTGTACCAGTCCACACCATGCTCGAGGATGGCAGGCACGTTACACAAGGTCTCTACGTTGTTCACGCAGGTCGGTTTGCCCCATACGCCCACGGAAGCGGGGAATGGCGGCTTGGAGCGCGGGTTGGCACGGCGGCCTTCCAGCGAGTTGATCAGCGCCGTTTCTTCACCGCAGATGTAGCGGCCAGCGCCGGTGTGGACGAACAGCTCGAAGTCAAAGCCGCTGCCCATGATATTTTTGCCCAGCAGGCCTGCTTCGGTAGCTTCCGCAATCGCACGGCGCAGGTGCACTGCAGCCTCGACGTATTCGCCACGCAGGAAGATGTAACCCCGATAGGCTTTCAGCGCAAATGCCGAAATCAGCATGCCTTCCACCAACAGGTGTGGCAGTTGCTCCATCAGCAGACGGTCTTTATAGGTGCCCGGCTCCATTTCATCGGCGTTACACAGCAGGTAACGGATGTTCATGGATTCGTCTTTCGGCATCAGGCTCCACTTCAAACCGGTGGAGAAACCTGCACCACCACGGCCTTTCAGCCCGGCATCTTTCACCAGGGTGACGATGTCGTCGGCGGCCATGCCTTTCAGCGCTTTTTCCGCGCCCTGGTAACCGTTCTTGCTGCGATATTCATCCAGCCAGACCGGCTGTTGGTCATCGCGCAGGCGCCAGGTCAGCGGATGCATTTCGGCAGTACGTTTGATATCAATCATCATTTATACCGCTCCAACAGTTCGACCGCGTTTTCTGGCGTCAGGTGAGCATGAGTATCTTCATCGATCATCATGTTCGGGCCTTTGTCGCAGTTGCCCAGACAGCAGGTCGGCAGCAGGGTGAAGCGACCGTCGAAGGTAGTCTGGCCCGGCTTGATGTTGAGTTTCTTTTCCAGCGCGGCCTGAATGCCCTGGTAGCCGTTGATGTGACAAACCACGCTGTCACAGTAACGGATCACATGGCGTCCTACTGGCTGGCGGAAAATCTGGCTGTAGAACGTGGCCACGCCTTCTACGTCGCTGGCTGGGATGCCCAGCACTTCAGCGATGGCATAAATCGCCCCATCCGGAACCCAGCCACGCTGCTTCTGCACGATCTTCAGTGCTTCAATGGAGGCGGCGCGTGGATCCTCGTAATGGTGCTTTTCGTGCTCGATCGCATCACGTTCTTCCGCGCTCAGCACAAATGCATCAGCGCCGCTCTGGGGAGCGGCTGCATTGGTGGCCTCAAGCGCATCGTGACTCACGTGAGTGTCTTTAAGATCATGCATAGTTAGCGGTCCACATCTGACATTACAAAATCGATACTACCCAGATAGACGATCAGGTCAGAGACCAGGCTGCCACGGATCACCGCAGGGATTTGCTGCAGGTGAGCATAGCTTGGCGTACGGATCCTGGTGCGATAGCTCATGGTGCTGCCGTCGCTGGTCAGGTAGTAGCTGTTGATCCCTTTCGTGGCTTCAACCATCTGGAATGATTCGTTGGCTGGCATCACCGGGCCCCAGGAAACCTGCAGGAAGTGGGTGATCAGCGTTTCAATATGTTGCAGCGTACGCTCTTTCGGCGGCGGCGTGGTCAGCGGATGATCGGCCTTGAACGGGCCTTCCGGCATATTGTTCAGGCACTGCTCAAGAATGCGCAGGCTCTGGCGCAGCTCTTCCACTTTCAGCATCACGCGGGTATAGCAGTCGCTGTTACCGTCGCCGACCGGCACTTCAAAATCGAAGTTTTCATAGCCGGAGTATGGACGCCATTTACGCACGTCAAACTCAACGCCGGTAGCGCGCAAGCCAGCACCAGTCACACCCCATTCCAACGCTTCTTTGGCGTTGTAAGAAGCCACGCCGACAGAACGCCCTTTCAGAACGGAGTTGTGCAGTGCCGCTTTCACATAGGAATCGAGGCGCTTCGGCATCCAGTCCAGGAAGTCACGCAGCAGGCGATCCCAGCCACGCGGTAGGTCGTGCGCCACGCCACCTATGCGGAACCAGGCCGGGTGCATACGGAAGCCGGTAATCGCTTCAACGACATCATAAACTTTCTGACGGTCGGTAAAGGCAAAGAACACCGGGGTCATGGCGCCCACGTCCTGGATAAAGGTACTGATGTACAGCAGGTGGCTGTTGATGCGGAACAGCTCAGACAGCATGACGCGGATGGTGTTGACACGATCCGGCACCACGATCCCGGCCAGTTTTTCCACCGCCAGTACGTAAGGCATTTCGTTTACGCAGCCGCCGAGGTATTCGATACGGTCGGTATACGGGATAAAACTGTGCCAAGACTGGCGCTCGCCCATCTTCTCTGCGCCACGGTGGTGGTAACCCACGTCCGGCACACAGTCAACGATGTCTTCACCGTCCAACTGCAGAATGATACGGAATGCACCGTGTGAAGAAGGGTGGTTCGGGCCGAGGTTAAGGAACATGAAGTCCTCATTCTCGGTGCCGCGCTTCATGCCCCACTCTTCCGGCTTGAACTTCAGCGACTCCATCTCCAGATCTTCTTTTTGTTTGGTCAACACAAAAGGATCGAATTCGGTGGCGCGCGCCGGGTAGTCTTTACGCAGTGGATGACCTTCCCAACTCTGCGGCATCATGATGCGCGTCAGGTGCGGGTGACCGTCGAAGGTAATACCGAACATTTCCCAGGTTTCGCGCTCATACCAGTTGGCATTCGGGAAAATCTTGGTTGCTGTGGGCACGTGCAGGTCTTTTTCAGACAGCGCCACTTTCAGCATGATGTCACGGTTACGTTCGACAGAGATCAGATGGTAGAAAACAGAGAAGTCCGCGGCAGGCAAGCCTTCACGGTGGGTACGAAGACGCTCGTCCATGCCATGCAGGTCGAACAGCATGACGTACGGCTTCGGTTGTTTTCTCAAAAACGTCATAACTTCCAGCAACTGCTCAACTTTGACCCATACCACGGGCATTCCGGTACGGGTGGGCTGAACAGTAAAGGCTTCCGGCCCAAAACGGTTGCGCAGTTCGCCGATCACCGGATCATCGAGATGATCGCTGGTTTCCCATATAGGCCGTGCAGGCGGGGCTTCGTGCGTCGTTAAATCTGTCATAATTTTTTTTCACCACATTAAATGGCCATTTTTATTGCAAGCTTAACTATTCGTTGTGACCACAAAAAGGCAACGTAACTAGCTTATACCCGCAATTTTAAATCTCGTCAGGCGACCGAAGGTTGGTTACCGCAATACGCTCGGCGTGCTTACGTTCTTTTTCTGATGGCATATTGGCGCGGTACACGCCCTGATCGCCAACGACCCACGACAGCGGGCGACGTTCTTTACCAATGGATTCCTGCAGCAGCAGCAGTGCCTGCATGTAAGCTTCCGGGCGCGGTGGGCAGCCAGGAATATACACGTCGACCGGCAGGAATTTATCCACGCCCTGGACTACTGAGTAGATATCGTACATGCCGCCTGAGTTGGCGCAGGAGCCCATCGAGATCACCCATTTAGGCTCCAGCATTTGCTCGTACAAACGCTGAATGACCGGGGCCATCTTGGTAAAGCAGGTGCCGGCAACGACCATAAAGTCGGCCTGGCGTGGGGAGGCACGCAATACTTCCGCACCAAAACGCGCCACGTCGTGAACGGCGGTAAACGAGGTCACCATTTCCACATAACAGCACGAAAGGCCGAAGTTATACGGCCAAAGAGAGTTTTTACGCCCCCAGTTCACCATGTCATGCAAAGCATGTTCGAGTTTACCCATGTAAACCGTACGGTGAACCTGCTGCTCAAGGGGATCGCCTACGATCTCCTGTTTTTGCAGGGGATAACGGTCGTTCTCACCGTTCGGGTCTATGCGGGTGAGCGTATAGTCCATCTTAATGCCTCGCTGTTACTGCGGATGACTGTTGCTAGCGTTCTTGATGATAGTTGGCTTACTCAAACGCTTGGAGCGCGTTGGAGTCCAATCCAATGCGCCGATACGCACCAGATAAACCAAACCAGCCAATAACACCAAAATGAAAATGGCGGCTTCGATAAAGCCTACCCAACCGCTCTCACGAATCGAGACCGACCAGGCGTACAGATATAAGGCTTCAACATCGAAAATGACGAAGAACATGGCCACCAGGTAGAACTTGGCGGACAGACGCAAACGCGCCGTACCGACCGAGTCGACCCCGGATTCATAAGGGGTGTTTTTGGCGCGAGCCTGGGCTCTCCCACCCAAGAAGAACGCACCCAGCAGCATGAAGCCGCAGAGCCCGATAGCCATGATAAGAAATACGGCGAACGCCCAGTGATGAGCGATGACTTCAATGGTTGTTGACATACTCTATGCTTACTCATCAAAAGTGGCGTCGATCGTTCTGCTCTTGTAACTGGCAGTTAGTGCACCACATCGATTTAAGGGAAGGATAAATAACCACACAAACAAGCTGCTTTTACAGAGAGTTAGGCAGTGTTTTACTGTGGGCTTTTTACTCCTTTCTATAACCTTCTGTCAACTTTGACAAAAGTATCTACACACTAATTTACATACGAAGCATTTAATTAACATATGATGCGCTTGGCTTAGGCTAAATCGTGTCAGTTGATTGCTCAACGGAAACAGATAGATATAACCCCACAGGCACATTTCACTTTTACTATACCATTCTCTCAGGAATTCCCTGTTGTTCCACTCACTACCTAGGGGTATTTTTTTGATCCAGGACACGTTTCGGGCAGAAATCCTCAAAAAAAGTGTGGCGGTTTAACAATTTTTGTCAATTTCAGGTAAAAAAACGTCAGCGTAAAATAGCAAAATAACCCCATCAACTCCAGGTATTTACTCATTGTTATCACTGCATAAAAAACGAGCAATGTGAAAAAATGCGGGTTTCACCTGCTAGAAACCATGAATAAATACCCATTTGGCATCGCATTTACCTTCAACACGCCAAAATTCTTGATTTCATTTTTTTGAGCTAAAAAAACCTCCGCCGTGGCAGAGGTTTGTAACTTTCACTATGGCTAGCTTAGGGTAAAACGCTACTCTTCGCTATCCGCCACGCTGGAACCTTCATCGATCACCGAAGATTCGCCGCCGCCGAAGTGGTAAATCTCACTGCCGTTTTGCACGGCACTGAAGATCGCCATGGCCAGTTCATTTTCGCACTTCATGTCTTTGCATAGCGCATACTGCGTATCAGGAAGATGCGGTAAACCTTCCGCCGCGCCCAGAACTCGCAGATCTGGGCTCATCATTTCGATTGGCCGCACGGTGATCCCCAAACCTGCCCGGCACGCCGCGCGCACCGCAGAAAGCGTAGAGGCCACGTAGGCAATACGCCAAGGAATATCGGCAGCTTCGAGGTGCTTGATCGCCATCGCTCGGAACGGGCTTGGCTCATCCATCACCACCAGAGGGATCGGTTCCCCCGCCTGGTAATGGTAATCCGCCGAGCAGTACCACAACGTTGGAGATGTACGCAGAATGATGTGCGGATGCCCTTCGGTATCCACGGTGGTGATGGCCAGATCCACTTCACCATTCTTCAGCATGTCGATCATGAACGGACTACGCTTCACCCGCACATCAATCGCCAGCTTGGGATAGACCGACGTCACGCGGTTTAGCAAGAAAGGCAAAATGGTATCGGCGGTATCATCAGAAGCACCGATAGTCAGAACGCCGTTGATATTGTTGTACATCAAGGAGGCACAAGCTTCGTCGTTGAAGCGCAGGATTTTCCTGGCGTAGCCGAGAAGCTGGATACCATGTTCGGTTAACAATTTATTGCGCCCATGACGGGCGAACAACTCTTTGCCAACCAATTGCTCTAACCGCTGCATTTGTTGACTGACTGCGGACTGAGTACGACACACGGCAACGGCAGCAGCCGCAAACGTATTCAAATCAGCAACAGCAACAAAAGTTCTTAGCAGATCGAGGTCGAGATTAAGTATCGGACGATTTGCACTTGTCATAGTGTTTTCTTCACTTTTTAAATTCTAATTTACAAACTACCCTGGTGTATTTCTAAGACGCAGCTTAAAAGGGCATGCGCCACTTATGACAGTACCCCACTCATTAGAAGAGGGCAAAAAAATTACTTATATTTCGTTATCTGCATCGCTTTTTATCCGTGATCTATCGCAACGGCTTATTGATAGTGGTGAAAGTTACGACGAAAAGTGCTTACCCTTATAAGCATTGATAATCCTATGCGGGCAAAATCCCCCCTTTCCTCCCGGTTACCTCGATCTCTGGCCGCCAGAGACCATGACAGCATTGTTGTTTTCTGTACAAAATATTAACAACCCCCCCGTATATCGAACGACGCATCGATTAGGGAATTTAATAAATTCAAGCAGTAAGTCTTTTGATTATTAAAAGACCCTGACTATTACTTAAATAAAATTTAAGTTAATTACTGAAGTGAACCTAATGTAATTCTACTTCAACTCAGTGTGGTATTGTCAGTACAGACAAGAAACCAGATTAATCCCATATTACTATCTTTAAGCGGCTTTGGCGTTTTTCTGGCGCTTGGCATACACATTTATGCGGTTAACTGATAAAAACCCTTTACGTGACAAGCCCTTCCGTCGACATATAAACCTTAAAATAGTGACGCCATCAGATTTAAACACTGAAAAAACGATCAATACAGACGGTTATTGTCTTAAAAAACGATTTTTGCCGATCGTTTTCACCAAAGCAATGCATAACCCTTCAAAAGCCCGGCCTCCAGGAGTACATTGGACGGATTGCGGTGTTCCACGGTAGGAACGACCCTATCTTAGCAAAAGGCTCAACTTTCTATGTCCCCCATTGAGAAATCCAGCAAACTGGACAACGTCTGTTATGACATTCGTGGCCCGGTACTCAAAGAAGCTAAACGTCTTGAAGAAGAAGGCAATAAAGTCCTCAAGCTGAACATTGGCAACCCCGCCCCGTTCGGCTTTGATGCCCCCGATGAAATTCTGGTCGACGTGATCCGCAATCTGCCAACGGCACAAGGCTACTGCGACTCCAAAGGGCTCTACTCGGCGCGCAAGGCAATCATGCAGCACTATCAGGCACGTAACATGCGTGACGTGACCGTTGAGGATATCTACATCGGCAATGGCGTTTCTGAGCTGATCGTGCAATCCATGCAAGCGCTGCTGAACATCGGTGATGAAATGCTGGTACCTGCGCCAGACTACCCGTTGTGGACCGCCGCCGTGTCGCTTTCCAGCGGCAAGGCCGTGCACTATATGTGCGACGAAGAATCTGGCTGGTTCCCGGATCTGGACGATATTCGCAGCAAAATCACCCCACGCACCCGTGGCATCGTGATCATCAACCCTAATAACCCAACCGGTGCGGTCTACAGCAAAGAACTGCTGGA
This sequence comes from Serratia sp. JSRIV004, assembly GCF_019968705.1. Lineage (NCBI taxonomy): Bacteria > Pseudomonadati > Pseudomonadota > Gammaproteobacteria > Enterobacterales > Yersiniaceae > Serratia > Serratia sp. JSRIV004. Next base: position 4,066,960 of record NZ_CP074140.1, read on the forward strand.
ACAGATCGTCGAGATCGCCCGCCAGCATGACCTGATCATCTTTGCCGACGAAATCTACGACAAGATCCTCTACGACGAGGCAGAGCATCACTCGATCGCCGCATTGGCCCCAGATCTGCTGACCGTCACCTTTAACGGCTTGTCCAAAACCTATCGCGTTGCCGGTTTCCGTCAGGGCTGGATGGTGCTCAACGGGCCGAAGAAACATGCCAAAGGCTATATTGAAGGGTTGGAGATGCTGGCTTCCATGCGTCTGTGCGCTAACGTGCCAATGCAGCATGCGATCCAGACGGCACTGGGGGGTTACCAGAGCATCAGCGAATTTATTCAGCCTGGTGGCCGCCTGTATGAACAACGCGACCGCACCTGGGAACTGCTAAACGAGATCCCTGGCGTTTCCTGCGTGAAACCTCAGGGGGCCCTCTATATGTTCCCACGCATTGACGCCAAGCGCTTTAACATCCGCGACGACCAGAAGCTGGTGCTGGATCTGCTGTTGCAAGAGAAGGTGTTACTGGTACAGGGCAGCGCGTTCAACTGGCCTTACCCAGACCACGTCCGTATCGTTACGCTACCCCGCGTGGATGAATTGGAAATGGCGGTGGGCAAACTGGGCCGCTTCCTGGAAACCTATCACCAGTAATTTTGCCGGGCGCGGTTCGCTGCGCCCTACAATTCCGAGGGATGTACTTAGCTCCATAGCGTATAATGCTCTCACATGCCGTTGTAGAGAGAGCACCATGAGCCAGAGCCACTTCTTTGCCCACCTGTCCCGTTTGAAACTGATTAGCCGCTGGCCGCTGATGCGCAATGTGCGTACCGAAAACGTTTCCGAACACAGCCTGCAGGTCGCCTTTGTCGCCCATGCGCTGGCCGCGATCAAAAACCGCAAGTTTAACGGCAACCTGAATGCCGAACGCGTGGCGTTGTTGGCGATGTATCACGATGCCAGCGAAGTGCTGACCGGCGATATGCCCACTCCCATCAAGTATTACAACCCGCAGATAGCCCACGAATACAAAAAAATCGAGAAGATTGCCCAACAAAAGCTGTTGGAGATGCTGCCGGAAGAGTTACAAAACGATTTCCGCTCGATCCTGGATGAGCACCATCACAGCGAGGATGAAAAGCTGATCGTGAAGCAGGCCGATGCGCTATGCGCTTACCTGAAGTGTCTTGAGGAGCTGTCTGCGGGGAATAATGAGTTCAAGCAGGCCAAGGCTCGTCTGGAGAAAACGCTGCAAATGCGCCACAGCCCGGAAATGGAGTATTTCATGACGGTGTTCATCCCAAGCTTCAGCCTTTCGCTGGATGAAATCAGCAGCGATTCACCACTGTGAGTCTAAAGCCAGGTGCTTTGCACCTGGCAGTCTGAGACACCTTAGCCGCAGGTCGTACCTTCCGGCATTTCTACCGTGAACTCCTGCTCCACCACCGAGCGTAAATCGATACGCTGGAAAGTTTGTGTGACCAGGAAGCGGTAAATTTTATCCTGTGGGCATTGGTTGCCAAAGTAAGAAGCCTGGGCCTCCAGCACCGGTTTTTTATCGCTGTTAAACATACTCAGCAGGAAACGGCGCTCGGTGTAGTAGTCCCTTTTCTTCGAATAGCCAATGATCTCTCTGGTCATAATGGCCTTGGTGGTGCAGGTCGCCTTTTCCCCTTTCTTGGTATTTTCAGTGGTGCATTCGGTGGTCTCACCGGTGGCCACATCCCCGTAATCCGCGCTGGTATATTCATGTACCCGGGTGTTTTTATCTACGTCCAACACCACAAACAGCTTGGGCACCACACCGCCATTTGGCAGGTTATCCTCGGTATAAACGCGCTGAAACCCCTTTGCGCGCAAAAACGTCAGCGTATTACCGAAGAAGTGTTTCGCCAGCATCGGTTCATCAGAATCTGAGGCGACAAGCACCAACACTGGCGCATTCTTATCAAAGGCATAACCCGGATCGGGCACCGAATTGAGAGAGCCACTCATGTATCTCGCACAGCCGGACAGCAACAACAGAGAAGCTAAAGTAAGGGTTATAAATCCATGTTTCATTTTCATGGCAACTCCAGAAGGATCGCTAAACTAAGCCTGGGCGACACCGGTCGCCGTAAAGCCTCAACGAGCTGCAGCATGAGCCGATAAAATGCCAAAACTCTTTATGGTTTCGGTCGTTAGCTACTTAAGCGCATTCTCAAGAGTCAATAAAGTGCCTTTACTCATTCCTGACATAAAACGCAAACTGTGTGCTTAAAACGCATACAACCAAGGCACCAATATCACGCTGACAATCATCACCAGCACGGTGAACGGCACCCCAATTTTCAGAAAATCGCCAAACTTGTAGTTTCCCGGTCCCAACACCAGCGTATTGACCGGCGATGACACCGGCGTCATAAAAGCGGCGGAGGCGGCAATCGCGATAATCATGGCAAACGGATAAGGCGAAACACCCATTTCACGGGCCGCAGCAATGGCAATCGGTGCCATCAATACCGCCGTGGCGGTGTTGGAGATAAACAGCCCTATGGTGGCGCACAGGACAAACAGACAGGCCAGCATGACGTGCGGCCCGGCATCACCGGCAACATCCATCAACCCACGGACGATCAGATCGACCCCGCCCGTTTTCTGCAACGCTTGGGCAAAGGGCATCATACCGACGATTAAAATGATGCTCGGCCAATGGATCGCCTTATAAGCACTTTCCATATCGATGCAACGAAAGCGCCCCATCAACAGGCAAGCGATCAGTGCGGCGATCGGATTCGGGATCTCGTCGGTCAGCATCATTGCCACCATCAGCGCCAGACAGAACAGCGCATGAGGAGCCTGGGTGATCGCCGGTGCCACTTCGTCCACTTCGGCGGGCAGGTTCAAGACGATAAAGTCATGGGTTTTGGCCTGCAGTTGGCGGATTGCTTTCCAGTCGCCGATCACCAACAGAATGTCCCCCAGGCCCAGCGGTTCATCCACCAGCTTGCCTTGCAGGGTTTCACCATTGCGGCGGATACCGACCACGTTGAGATCGTAACGGCTACGGAAAGCGGCATCGCGCACGCTTTTTCCCAGCAGGGCCGATTCAGGGATTAGCGAAACTTCGGCCATGCCCACGTTGCGCGACTGTTCGGAGAAATATTCCCCCCGCAGCACCATGGGCTCAAGCTGTTGCTCACTACAGAACTGACGCAGATCGATATCACAATCCGTCATATCGATCAGCAGTACGTCCCCTTCGCGCAGTTCCGTGCTGCCAAAGGCGCTGATCATCACCCGGCGGAAACGCTTCCAGCGCTCAATGCCGATAACGTTGGCGCTGTAACGCGCGCGCAAATGCAGTTCATCCAGCGAACGGCCAATCAGTGGCGAACCGCTACGTACCGCCAAACGACGCGCCCGCCCGGTGAGCTTATAATCGCGGATTAAATCGCGGAAAGTCCGGCGCTCCCACGCCGACTTGGTCTTGGTGCCGCCGCTGTCGCCGAGCCAGCGTCTTGCAACCAGCATGTACCCCACGCCCAACAGCAACACCACCAGGCCAATTGGCGTAACGCCAAAGAAGCCGAAACCGTCGATGCCTTCACGTACCAGTTCACTGTTGACCACCATATTCGGCGGCGTGGCAACCAGCGTCATCATGCCGCTGATCAAACCGGCAAAGCTCAGCGGCATCATCAACCGCCCTGGCGAGATTTTCATGCGCACCGCGACGCTGAGCACCACGGGAATAAAGATGGCTACCACCCCGGTCGAGCTCATAAAGGCCCCCAGCCCGGCGACGGTAAACATCAGCAGCATCATCATCTTGGTTTCACTGCTGCCCGCCACTCTCACCAGCCAGTCGCCAACCTGATAGGCCACCCCGGTGCGTACCAGCCCTTCGCCAATGACGAACAGAGCGGCGATCAAAATGACGTTAGGATCGCTGAAGCCAGCCGTTGCCTCTTGCAGACTCAAGGTTCCACTGAGCACAAACGCGATGATCACCAATAGTGCCACCACATCCATGCGCAGCTTGTTGGTGGTAAACAGCACAATGGCTATTAACAGTAAACTCAAAACCCAAAGTAATTCGCTGTTCAAAACGGCCTCATTCTGCAGTGATCCCGGCATAAGAAATTAGCATAAAAAAACCCCGACGATGCGGGGTCTAATCAAATTGAGGTAAGAATGTGCAGATTAAGCAATAAGTTCGATGACAGCGCCCTGTTCGGACTTGGCGATCTTGAGCTGTTCCAAAGAGGAAAGGATCAGATCCACCTGGTTCAGCTTCGGTGCGTCTGCCGGTGCATTAACCGCAATCACCTGGCAACCTGCGGCCAAACCGGAAAGGATCCCCGCAGGAGCATCTTCCACCACCACACAATCCTGTGGTGCCAACCCAAGACCTTGTGCCCCTAACAGGTAGGCGTCTGGATGCGGTTTACCCTGTTTGACCCGCTCACTGGTGATAAACACCTCAGGAAGCGGCACCCCACCGGCAAGGCGGCGTGCGTTGGCCACTGGCACGGACCCCGAGGTGACGATTGCCCAAGGTATCCCCAACGCCTTGATCCGCTCCAGCAGAACCAATGCCCCTGGCAGGGCACGGACGCCGTCGGTATCCTCTGCTTCTACCTGCTCAAGCAATGTGAACTCATGCTGTAGCTCAGCCTCGGTGGCATTCGGCATAAAGTGACGCAGCGAGGTGATCGCCTGTTTTCCGTGGATAAAGTCCAGCACCTGTTGCGGGCTGATGCCATGGCGCTCTGCCCATTGCGTCCAGGCTCGCTCTACCGCCGGTAATGAATCTACTAACGTTCCATCAAGATCGAACAGAAAACCCTTACACTCCACGGGAAACCCCTCTACGTTTAATCAGGCATTGATGATTTGCGCAATCTCGACGGCGCTCAAATGATACTGGCGTGGGCAGGATAGCCAGATACTCAGCATGCGCTGGTATTTTTCCCACATTTTGGTTTGGGCGTTAAACCCGTGGCTACCAGAATCGAAATGAGTATACCGCCCTTCCGTATTCACCAGGAAACGCACATAGCTCAGGTAGCGTGCTTCGGTTGCGGCATCAAAACCCAGGAATGCCAGGCGACGCGCGTCCAACCCCTGGCGATCCTTGAGGTTCTCCCAGGAAACCTGGAGCGCATGGTGCATTTCCATGATGTTGATGATGGTGCGGCACACTTCTTCGCTCATCTCACCAAAATCACGATCCAGCTCGCGCATTTGCAAACCAAAACCGCGCTCGATGATCGTCTGCAAGCGGCGGTAGCGCTCTGCATTGTCCGGATCGAGCATGGTCATCATCTTGTATTGATTCGACAAAATCAGCCGTTGGGCGTGAGTCATTTCCATTTCATTGTCCTCAGTTCTGCAAATTAACCAGAGCATCGCATGACTTCAGTATGGCGTGGAATCACAACTAAACCTTTCTTTGATTTGAACCGGGATATTGGTCAAATGTGGGGCGTGGCCAGACATGATCAGGGCACAAATTTGCGGCATAAAGCAAGCAAGGCCGGTGAGTCCCCGGCCCAGTAGCGCTTAAAGATCGTCGAGGAAGGTTTTGTCCAACTGCTTGAAGGCACGTTTCAGCACGTCCGCCAGCGCCTGGTAGGTTGGCGTCCCTTCTACGGGGGCAATCGCCTGCCCAGCTTCCGCCAGCTTGTTACGGACCTCATGGAACCATTGCAGCAAGGTTGGCGGCAATGGTGTCACGGAACGTCGGCCCAACCACCACAGCCCCTGCATCGGCAAGCTACAGGCAAACAGTGCGGTGGCAATCGCCGGGCCAAGCTGACCGCCGAGCGCAATCTGCCAGGTCAGGGTAAAAATCGCCAACGGGGGCATAAAGCGAACGGCAAAGCGGGTAGCGCGTGACACGCGGTTCTCAGGGAAAAGCGGTGCCAGCCGTTTGTCTGCTGGCCAGGTTTTCATGTAATGCTGCCCGCGCTGGAATATCTGAAACCAGCTTACGGAACCGGATGGTCTGCTCGTCATTGCGCACCTCAACTTCACGTATAAAAAATAAAATATTCTTGCAAACACACTAACAAAAAAGTTGAAGCTTTAAATTTATTTTGTGTTTGTGGCGGGCTATCGGTATCCTAAGCCGGCCATGTGCCGGTAGAAGATGACAGAAGATTTGTCAACTTTTAGCCCTATCTCCCTAATCCTGCCGTTGGCGGCCATGTGGGGCTAGGAAGCGGTAAAAATCAGGATCGCTTAAACCGCAGAGAAATCATCGGTTTTTTCATCATTATGTCCTTTGTATCACTGACATGATGTTAATCATAAATGTCAACGGCATTATGCGCTACGCTTGTTGTCTGATTGACGTTTTATTCACCACGTGTTTTTGGGTCTTCCTTAATACCAACACGAACTATAAGTAGGTACTTCCATGTCGAGTAAGCTAGTACTGGTCCTTAACTGCGGCAGTTCTTCCCTGAAATTCGCTATCATCGATGCAGCCAACGGTGAAGAATACCTCTCTGGCCTGGCCGAGTGCTTCCATCTTCCTGAAGCCCGTATCAAATGGAAAATGGATGGCGGTAAACAAGAAGCGGCACTGGGTGCCGGCGCAGCGCACAGCGAAGCGCTGAACTTCATTGTTAATACTATTCTGGCACAAAAACCAGAGCTTTCCGCCCAGTTGACCGCTATCGGCCACCGCATCGTGCACGGCGGCGAGAAGTTCACGGCTTCTGCCGTCATCAACGACGAAGTCCTGCAGGGTATCAAAGATTCGGTACCTTTTGCACCACTGCATAACCCAGCACATCTGATCGGTATTGCTGAAGCGTTGAAATCCTTCCCTAATCTGGCTGATAAAAACGTTGCCGTGTTTGACACCGCGTTCCATCAGACCATGCCGGAAGAGTCCTACCTGTATGCCCTGCCGTACAGCCTGTACCGCGACCATGGCGTTCGTCGCTACGGCGCACACGGCACCAGCCACTTCTACGTGACTCAAGAAGCCGCGAAGGCGCTGAACAAGCCGGTTGAAGAAGTTAACATCATCACCTGCCATCTGGGCAACGGCGGTTCCGTAACCGCAGTACGCAACGGTAAGTGTGTTGATACTTCCATGGGTCTGACCCCGCTGGAAGGCCTGGTAATGGGTACCCGCAGTGGTGACATCGATCCAGCCATCATCTTCCACCTGCACGACGCCATGGGCATGAGCGTTGACCAGATCAACAAGATGCTGACCAAAGAGTCTGGCCTGCTGGGTCTGACCGAAGTCACCAGCGACTGCCGTTACGTTGAAGACAACTATGACACCAAGGCCGATGCCAAGCGCGCCATGGACGTCTTCTGCCACCGTCTGGCCAAGTATATCGGTGCCTATAGCGCCCTGATGGAAGGCCGTCTGGATGCTGTGATCTTCACCGGCGGTATCGGTGAGAACGCTGCGATGGTACGTGAGCTGACCCTGGATAAACTGGGCCTGCTGGGCTTTGAAATCGACCACGAACGCAACCTGGCTGCCCGCTTCGGCAAATCAGGCAACATCACCAAAGACGGCAGCCGTCCGGCACTGGTGATCCCGACCAACGAAGAATTGGTCATCGCGCAAGACGCTTCCCGTCTGACCGCTTAATGCTCTCCACACCGTCAGCCCAGGCTGGCGGTGTTGTTTTGAGCCTGTCATCTTTGTCTGCGCCCCCGTTGCAGGCAGAAAACCGTGAAGAGGACTATTCTGTGTCACGTACAATTATGTTGATCCCCACAGGCACCAGCGTCGGTCTGACCAGCGTCAGCCTGGGTGTCATCCGCTCCATGGAGCAAAAAGGCGTTCGCCTGAGCGTATTCAAACCTATTGCCCAACCGCGTACCGGCGGCGATTCTCTCGACCAGACCACCACCATCATCCGCAGCAACTCGACCATCCCGGCGGCCGAACCCCTGCGCATGAGCTACGTTGAGAGCCTGCTGAGCTCCAACAAGCAGGACGTGCTGATGGAAGAGATCGTGGCCCGTTACCACGAAAACACCAAAGACGCAGAAGTTGTGCTGATTGAGGGCCTGGTGCCTACCCGTAAGCATCAGTTCGCCAACGCGCTGAACTACGAGATCGCCAAAACGCTGAATGCAGAGATCGTCTTTGTGCTGGCACTGGGTAACGATTCTCCAGCCCAGTTAACCGAGCGCATCGAACTGGCTCGCTCCAGCTTCGGCGGCAGCAAGAACAAAAACATTACCGGCGTGATCATCAACAAGCTGAACGCTCCGGTGGACGATCAGGGCCGTACTCGCCCAGACCTGTCCGAAATCTTTGACGATTCCACCAAGGCCAGCGTAGCCAACGTCGATCCTGCACAGCTGTTCGCCAACAGCCCGCTGCCGGTATTGGGTTGCGTGCCGTGGAGCTTCGAACTGATCGCTACCCGTGCCATTGATATGGCCCGCCACCTGAAGGCGCGAGTGATCAACGAAGGCGACATCATGACCCGCCGGGTGAAATCTGTGACCTTCTGTGCGCGTAGCATTCCGCACATGCTTGAACACTTCCGCCCAGGTTCCCTGTTAGTTACCTCTGCCGACCGTCCAGACGTGCTGGTTTCAGCCTGCCTGGCCGCGATGAACGGCGTGGAAATTGGTGCCATCCTGCTGACCGGCGGCTACGAAATCGATGCCTCCATCAACAAGCTGTGTGAGCGCGCCTTTGAAACCGGCCTGCCGGTGTTCATGGTTGACACCAACACCTGGCAGACCTCGCTGAGCCTGCAAAGCTTCAACCTTGAAGTGCCTTCAGACGACCATCAGCGTATTGAGAAAGTACAGAACTACGTGGCCAGCCACATCAACGCCGAATGGATCGAGTCCCTGACCGCCACGTCTGAGCGTTCACGTCGTCTGTCCCCACCGGCGTTCCGTTATGAGCTGACCGAATTGGCGCGCAAAGCGGGTAAACGCATCGTGCTGCCGGAAGGCGACGAGCCACGCACCGTGAAAGCGGCGGCCATCTGTGCCGAACGTGGTATCGCGGAATGTGTGCTGCTGGGTAACCCGGAAGAGATCAAACGCGTTGCCGCCGCGCAGGGCGTTGAGCTGGGTAAAGGCATCGAGATCGTCGATCCGGTTGCCGTGCGCGAACTCTATGTGCCGCGTCTGGTTGAGCTGCGTAAGAGCAAGGGCATGACCGAAGTAGTTGCGCGTGAGCAGTTGGAAGACAACGTAGTTCTCGGCACCCTGATGCTGGAAAAAGGCGAAGTTGACGGCCTGGTTTCCGGTGCCGTTCACACCACCGCCAATACCATCCGCCCACCGTTGCAGTTGATCAAAACCGCGCCGGGCAGCTCGCTGGTTTCTTCCGTGTTCTTCATGCTGCTGCCTGACCAGGTTCTGGTCTACGGCGACTGCGCGATCAACCCGGATCCAACTGCTGAACAGCTGTCTGAAATCGCTATTCAGTCTGCCGATTCCGCAGCCGCATTCGGTATCGAACCACGCGTAGCGATGATCTCTTACTCTACCGGTAATTCCGGTGCGGGTAGCGACGTTGAGAAAGTGCGTGAAGCGACCCGTCTGGCCCAGGAAAAACGCCCGGATCTGATCATCGATGGCCCACTGCAGTATGACGCAGCGATCATGGCCGACGTGGCCAAATCCAAAGCGCCTAACTCGCCAGTAGCCGGTCAGGCGACCGTGTTCATCTTCCCGGATCTGAACACCGGTAACACCACTTATAAAGCGGTACAGCGTTCTGCTGACCTGGTATCTATCGGGCCAATGCTGCAAGGCATGCGCAAGCCGGTGAACGACCTGTCACGTGGTGCTCTGGTTGACGATATCGTCTATACCGTAGCCCTGACGGCGATCCAGTCGGCTCAGGCTGATGCACAGGCTGCTATTGCCTGATGAGACAGAGGTGCCACTACGGCACCTTTAGACTCTGGTAATACCCATAACGGCTCGGTGATCATCACCGGGCCGTTTTATTTTTGGCGTCAACAAAGAGCAAGCAATGCCCCCCGATGCCCCTCACCCTAACCCTTATGTCTTGATCTTCTCCGCCTTAGCGGAGAAGATCCCCGACTGATCATCGGGAGATAGCCGGTGAGCTCCCCCTAACCCTAGTGCCTATGAGCCCGTGGGAGAGATTGTGCCCCGGCTGTCTATTTCCCTGTCGCCTTGTAGACCGAACGGTATCCTGTGCCTATGAGCACCTACATATAAGGATGGTCCGGCGATAAATTTCAGACATGGTTATGGAGTGCCATAATGCGTAGAACCCCTGTCGGCGTTGATATCGCTAAACACAAATTTGATGTCGCCGTACTGCTGGACAATCAGAAGTATAAAACCAAAAAGTTTGCCAATACCCCTTCTGGATGCCGCGAGTTCGCAGCCTGGTTGAGCCGCTTTGGCGACTGTCATGTCTGTATGGAAGCCACCGGGAGCTACAGCACGGAACTGGCCACTTATCTGGCAGACAACAACTACCACGTCAGTCTGATGAACCCGGCGTGTATCCATTCCTTCGGCAATACAGAACTGGCCCGGAACAAAACGGACAAAAGCGATGCAGCGATGATAGCCCGCTACTGCGCACTGCATCAGCCTGCCCCGTGGTTCCCAGCCCCGTTGAGCGAGCGCCAGTTGACCGCGTTGGTCAGGCATCTTAAGAACCTGGAAGAGATGCGTCAGATGGAAGAAAATCGCCTGGAGGTGGCCGAAGCAGTCATCGTCCCTTCACTCAATGAGCACATCGCCACGTTGGATGAACTGATACGAGAAACGAAAAAGAAAATCAGTCAGCACATCGATGATAACCCTGACCTGAAACGGGACAGCGAGTTGCTAAAAAGTATCCCTGGAGTGGGAGAGATGCTGAGCTCCAGCCTGCTGGCCTTCGCAGGAAACCTGCGTCGGTTCACCAGCAGCAAGGCCCTGGTAGCGTACGCAGGACTGAATCCACAGCGATGTGAGTCGGGGATGTTTAAAGGGAAAAGCCGGTTATCGAAAGTGGGGCACGGTGAGCTGCGAAGTGCGTTATACATGCCCGCGGTAGTGGCAGGCCAATACAATGTTGTGGTTAAAGACTTAACAGAAAGGCTAAAGTTGCGTGGGAAGTCGGGCAAAGAAAGAGTGTGTGCGGCGATGCGAAAGTTGCTGCAACTGGCCTATGGTGTGGTGAAATCAGGAAAGACATTTAATGCGGAAATACCGCTTGCCGGATAGCCGACAAGACGGTATCTCTCCCACAGGGAGAGCAGCTGTGTTTAAAGTCAACGGGTGATGATTAATTTGTCACCCATTTTTTATTATCCCGCAGCATCGCATTCAGGATGGTTAGCAGCTTTCTCACGCAGGCGGTCACCGCCACCTTGAACGGTTTTCCACGCCCTGTCAGGCGCTCGTAAAACTCCCGGATTGTCGGGTTGTACCGCACCGCTGACAAGGTCGCCATGTATAGCGCTGAACGCACCGCGCTTCGCCCTCCCCAGATACTTCGCTTCCCTTTCATTTTTCCACTGTCATGGGCATAGGGACACACGCCAACCAACGCGCTTATTTTGTGCCGATTCAGCCTCCCCAGCTCCGGCAACATCGCAAGAAGCACCGCCATCGTTGTCGGCCCGATACCTTTGACTTCCTCCAACAACGTCGCCTTTTCCCGCCACAGAGGCATCACTTTTATTTGCCTGTCGATATCGTCATCTGCATCCCGGATTTCAGCGGTCAGCCAGTCGATATGCCGCTTGATGCCCGCTGAGACCACCACGTCATCGCAGCTTTTATAGCGGTTTATCTCCATGGTCCTGTTATCGACCAGTTGGCGACGGCGGGTCACCATCCCGGCCAGACGCTGCGTCTGTTCATCCGGTGTGGGGCGGGCTTCGGGCTCCATTCTCCGGCCAAACTCGCAGATGATACGCGCATCATTCGGGTCGGTTTTGTACAGGGTCCCTAGCGCACGAGCGAAGTTTTTTACCTGGCGTGGATTGACCACGGCCACGGGTAACCCAGCCAACTCAAGCGTGGCGGCCAGTAATGAGTGATATCGGCCTGTCGCCTCCATCACGACAAGCTTGACGGTGATGGCAGAGAGCGAACTCAGCAACTGCTGATGGCCTTCCGGTGTGTTATCCAGATGCAGAAGCTGCCGAGTTGGGTCGATGTATACGTCAAAAGTGTCTTTGGCAATGTCGATACCGACGGTTGCATGTTCAGTCATTTCAAGTCTCCCGGCCTTGTAAGATACGGGCTGGCTGATGCCGCCCTGGCAGCTGTTCGGGTTAACAGGAAAACTGACGCCACGCCATAAGCTCTCCCACGGGCTTGTTGTCCCAGAGGGGAATCGGGCTGTAGCGTCAGGTACAACTCGGTTAAAGTCTACCCGCCTTTGGGCGGGTAATTAAAGTACCTTAAACATACAAGGGGACCGATCGAGTAGATCTGAAAATTCGGTGGCTCACCTTGGATGAGGAGGCGGTCGAATTTGCTGAGATTAACTCTTTACTTCCAGCAAAGTACCGCCAAACAGCTCCCTCTCCCTGCGGGGTGGTTGGGGCTAGCTTGCTGATATTACCTATTTACTTCCAGCAGAACACGGGCTATCAGCTCCCTCTCCCTGTGGGAGAGGGTTGGGGTGAGGGGTCAACAACTCATCCGCCGCCGCCACAATATGCGCCGCCGTCAGGCCATACTCCTGCTGCAAGAACTCCTGCGTGCCCACTTGCCCATAGCGGCCTTTGACTCCCACTCGCCGCATCGGTACCGGACATTCTTCCACCAGCACCTCCGCCACCGCCGAACCAAGCCCATTATGAATACTGTGGTTCTCGCAGGTGACGATCCTGCCGGTTTTCGCCGCAAAGGTTTTGATGATTTCACGATCGATAGGTTTGAGCGTAAACATGTCTACCACCGCCGCGCTGATGCCACGCTGTTGCAGTTCCTGCGCCGCCTGCAACGCTTCGGCGACCATAATGCCGTTGGCGATCAGCGTAATGTCGCTGCCGTCACGCAGCAGATTAGCCTTGCCGATGGTGAAACGATAGCCTGCAGGATAAATGCGTGTCGCCTGCTTACGAATGGTTCGTACCCAGTAGAAGCCTTGCAACTTCACCAGTTGCTGCAAAATATCCTCGAACATGGTGGCATCGGTCACCTCCAACACCACCGAATGCGCCAGGCCGCGCACGATCCCCATGTCTTCAAACGACATATGCGTGCCGCCGTTATGGCAGGCGCTGACCCCGGCATCGGAAGCGATCACCTTGACGTTGTTGCGCTGATAATCCAACGACATAAACAGCTGATCGAAACAGCGGCGGCTGGCAAAAGCGGTAAAGGTGTGGACGAAAGGGACCCGCCCGGTCAGCGACAAACCGGCGGCTACGCCAATCACATTAGCCTCCATGATGCCGCAGTTGATGACCCGCTCTGGGTGATCCTTATGTACGCCATCCATCGCCATCGAACTCATCAGATCGGCTTCCAGTGCAATCACCGGCGTATCGGCTTCGGCCTGTTGGCGGATCACGCTGGCGTACACCTTACGCATTTCTACGGCGTCTTTTTCAAACGGCATTTCCAGGTTAAACATAGGCGGCCTCCAGGTCGGCAATGGCCTTTTCAATTTCGCTACGAACATCTGGCGTTAAGCGCAGATGGTGTGAGTTTTTCAGGTTCTCCAGATACGCCACGCCCTGCCCCTTGAGGCTATCGAGGATCACCACCAACGGCCGCTGCTCGCCACTGCGTTCCGGCAACACGGCATCACGGATCGCGGCAATGTCATCCCCACGAACGGTTTGCACCTCAAAACCAAAGGCGCGGAATTTACCGGCCAGATCGAAGGGTTTGATCACCTCATCCAGCGTGCCATCCAACTGCTGTTTGTTGTAATCAATAAACAGCGTCAAATTATGCAGGTTGTGGTGGGCGATAAATTGGAACGCTTCCCAGCATTGGCCTTCGTTCAGTTCACCATCCCCCAGGATGCAGAATACCCGGTTGCTGCGCTTTGCCAGTTGGTGTGAAAGCGCCATACCGGCTGCAATAGAGACCCCTTGCCCGAGCGATCCGGTAGTGGCATCCACCCCACGGGTTAGCAAGCGATCTGGGTGGCTCGGCAACCGGGTGCCATTCTGGTTGAGCGTTTGCAGCTGTTCCAACGGGAAATAGCCCTTAAGCGCCAGCACGCTATACAGAGCCGGACCAGCATGGCCTTTCGACAGCACGAAATAATCGCGCTCAGGCCAATCCGGGTCACCTGGATCGATACGCATCACTTCGCCATACAGCACCGCCAGCGTTTCAACCACCGACATACAGCCGCCGTAATGGCCAAACCCCAGCCCAGTGAGGGCCTTCAGCGTTTCCAGACGGATCGCCCCGGCCAATTGCGTCAAATCAGTCACGGTGTTGCTCATGAACTTTCCTCCTTATTTCTGGCTGGGACATCTTTGCGTTTTCCCAGGAAGTTATGCGCGACCAGCAGGCCAAAGATGGCGACGATCGCGACCATGATCATTTCTTTGGTCAGGAAGCGTGCCATATTGCCCAACACGATCCCCACCACGCCGAAGTCCGTATCGGAGAAGGTGGTGTTGGCAAAACCCAGCGCGCCCAGTACCGGTAACAACAGCACCGGCAGGAAGGTAATCAACAAACCGTTGGCAAATGCCCCCAGCATGGCACCACGCCGCCCACCGGTCGCATTGCCGAACACCCCGGCAGTGGCCCCGGTAAAGAAGTGCGGCACCACGCCCGGCAGGATCAGTACCATCTTCATTTGGCCGAGCAAGAACAGACCCACCAAGCCACCCAGGAAGCTGAACAGGAAACCAATCAACACCGCATTGGGGGCGTAGGGATAGACCACCGGGCAGTCCAGCGCCGGGCGGGCATTAGGGACCAGTTTTTCCGAGAAGCCGGTAAAGGCCGGGACGATCTCGGCCAGGATCAGGCGCACACCTTGCAGAATGATGAATACCCCGGCGGCAAAAGTGATCGCCTGAATAATCGAGTACACCAGGTAGTTCTGCCCGCCACTCAATTGGCTTTCGACGTAATCCTGGCCCGCGCAGATAGCCAGGATCAGGTAGATCACGATCATGGTCATCGAGATGGAAATCGAGCTGTCACGCAGGAAGCTGAGGTTTTTAGGTAAGTTCATCTCCTCGGTGGAACGCGAGTTTTTCCCCACCTTGGAACCGAGCCAGCCGGAAAGGACATAGCCCAAGGTGCCGAAATGGCCAAAGGCAATGTCGTCGTTACCGGTAATGCGGCGCATATAGCGCTGGGCGATAGCCGGGAAGAACGCCATCACCAAGCCCAGAGTGAGCGCTCCGGTGAACACCAGCTGTACGCCCTCAAAACCGGCCACGGTAAGGATGATGCCGATCATACAGGCCATGTAGAAGGTGTGGTGCCCGGTCAGGAAGATGTATTTCAAGCGGGTAAAGCGAGCCACGATGATGTTGGCCACCATGCCAAACGCCATAATCAGCGCGGTGGAGGCACCGTATTTCTCTAGTGAGATAGAGACAATGGCTTCATTATTGGGAATAATCCCCTGAATATTGAACGCATGCTCAAACATACCGCCCAATGGGTTCAGCGAGCCGACTAATACCGTCGCCCCACCGCCCAACACAATAAAGCCCAGAATGGTTTTAACCGTCCCTTTGACCACGTCAGAAAAAGATTTCTTTTGTGCCAATAGACCAATCAAGGCAATCACCCCGACCAATACCGCCGGGACCTTTAATATATCAACCACAAACCTGAGCGTTTCCTGGATAAACATATCCACCTCGCCAATGGGTTAGATTAAATAATGGAGTGGGCTGTGAAGTAAGCACGCAGCTTGGCTTCAAGCTCATTAATATCAATGATATTGCTGATCACCACTAACTGGTCGGCTGGGACACTGGCGCTAGCGGCAATATCTTTCGCCATCACGAAGATATCTGCCGCGCCCGGCGTTGCCGAGGAAAGATCGGAATGTTCAACCTCCGCCTCAATATTCATTTTTTTCAGCACTTTCTTGATGTTCATTTCCACCATAAAACTGCTGCCCAATCCTGAGCCACAAATAGCCATGATTTTCATTATTCTTACCTGCCAGATTTTATGTGTAGGATAGCGTCACCCGATATCTATCGGATGCTGAGTATTATCAAAAGCTGCGGGTATAACCGGTTAGAGATTAATAATTGGCGATAACATCCTCAATTTGCCGTTTGGTTTGCGCCAGGAACAGTTTCTCCATGGCTTCGCTATCAGAAAATAACTCGGCCAGCTGCGAAATCATGTCAATATGGCTACTGCTATCCGGAGCGGAAAGCATCACCACGACGAACACCGGGTCGTTATCTTCGGACTGAAAATGCACGCCCTGATTGATCTTTAATAGTGAAAGGCCAAGCGCTTTGGCGCCTTCCTCCGGCCTGGCATGGGGCATCGCGATACCGGGTGCCAACACGTAATAGGGCCCCAGCGCCTGATGTTGGCGAAATATGGCTGTCAGGTAATCAGCGGTGATCACACCGCGCTGCAGCAGTGGCTGAGCACACAATGTGACCGCCTCCTGCCAGTCGGTAACCTGATCGCACAGTTGAATGTGGTCGGCGTTCAGCCAGTCGTTGAGCACATCTCCTCCTTATGGGTTTTTTCCCTTAAACCGCCAGAGTTTCCGAACCTAAACGGGACGAAATCTGTTGGCTATGGATCGTTTGATGGCACGTAGCCGTCATGGAAAAGCCCGGCGACGGTAAAACTTTAATCAACGTGCAGGGGTTAAACTGTGACTTACCGCACAAAGATAGCGCTACCAAAAATCCTTCATCCAGATCTGTGATAGCGCTATCAAAACTATCGGGGATGAAACCCGGCGGCTCAGTTTTTTTATCGATCGCCAAAGGAACGGGGTAGAATGGGCACAGAAGCGGGAACGACGAAGCCCAGTAATGGGTTTCAACCCATGAGCTCATTTATGCGTTATGCGCGCATTTCAGTCAGGATCAGCAATGTCGATCGGTAGAAAACGACGCAGTACCGGCCGGGTTACCCTGGCCGACGTAGCCCAATTGGCAGGCGTGGGCACCATGACCGTCTCGCGGGCGCTACGCACGCCGGAACAGGTTTCAGATAAGCTGAGAGAAAAAATTGAGTCGGCGGTCAGTGAGTTAGGTTATCTCCCCAACCTGGCGGCCAGTTCGTTAGCCTCGGCGTCTTCTTATACCATCGCCATGGTGGTGCCGAGTTTTTCCGAGTCCGGCTGTGCGGATATGTTTGCAGGGTTACAGCGGGTACTGCAACCGGCGGGTTACCAGATCATGCTAGCCGAGTCCCAACATCATATCGAGCGTGAAGAAACGTTGCTGGAAACCCTGCTCTCTTACAACCTGGCGGCGGCGGTGCTGTTAAGCATTGAGCATTCTGAAAATACCCGCCAGGCATTAACCGCCGCCAATATTCCGGTGGTGGAGATTGGGGCAATCCGCACCGACCCGATCGACATCAATATCGGCATTGATTACGTCGCCGCCATGTATCAACTCACTCAAACCTTAATTGCCAGCGGGTATCAAAATATTGGCCTGCTGTGCGCCAATCAGGAGCAGTGGATTTTCCAACAGCATCTGCAAGGCTGGCACAAAGCGCTACTGCAGAACCACATGTCCCCTCATCGGGTGATTAATGCCGCGCAACCCGCAAGCTTTAGCCTCGGCGCCCAGCAATTGCCGGAGTTTTTACTGGCCTGGCCGGAGTTGGATGCCTTGGTCTGTGCGTCTGATGAACTGGCCTGCGGCGCGCTGTATGAATGCCAGCGGCGGCGCATCAAGGTACCGGAACAGCTGGCGATCGTGGGGTTTGGCAACAGTGAGGTCAGCCAGGTCTGCCAGCCACCGCTGACGACCATGACCGTGCCGCATAAGGAGATTGGTATTCAGGCAGGTAAGGCATTGTTGGCGCGTTTGAACGATCAGCCCTGGCAGCCCAAAGGTTCGATCCCTTCAACCCTGTGCCGTCGTAGCAGCTGCTAACGATGACGATACCGGGAACCCGCCGATAAGTCGGTATTCCCGGTAGTTTCACCCTTGCTTACCAGCTATAAGAGACCCCAACACGGTAGCGCGTCTGGCGGTTATCGTGTTGGCTATCCTGCTTCACGTTCCCCACTTCAACATAAGGCTTCCAGTTTTTATCCCACTTGTAAGCCAGCTTGACGTTATGCTCGTAATCGGTTTTGCCGTCGTCAAAAATAACCTTGTTGCTGCTCTTATACACGTAGTTATATTCGGCCGACCAGTCCTTGTAGAAGTTATAACCTAACCAAAAATCACCACGGTTGGTTTTCTCATCCCCCTCTGAACCTTTTGAGGTGGTACGCTTATATTCGTAGCGATATCTGCCCGCCACATAAATGTCTTTGGTAAAGTTATACTGCGCACGCAGATAAGGGCGATAGCCGTTATTATTACTGTTGGACTCTAGCGAGAACCCAGGCTGCAGGGTGATTGCATCAAATTTATGCTGATAGCTGACGACGGCTTCTGTGCCATTACTGACCTGCTCGTGGAAAGGTTTATCAGGCGTAGAGTCTGAAGAGTCCTGACGCCATTTTGCTTCCAGAGAGAATCCCAGGCCGTTATCGAAACGATGCGAGACCAGCATTCTATTTTTATGGTCGCCTTTGGCTGTATCCTGCCATTCATGGCGCAAATCAAGCGACATGGCCATTGCACTAAAGTTTGCTACAGAGGCTAACACCAGAGTCAATAATTTAAATTTCATTATTACTACCCTTATCATTTAATTATAGAAAAGACATCCCCACTCTAATTAAGGGGGTTATAGAGTTATTTGAAATACTTATTATTTGAAAATGGGCAAAGCGTCATTGCTATTTAATACAAATTTATTTTTCTTACGGCTTCCCTGTTAGCGTTAATGAATGTAATGATTAGCTGATAAATAAGCCCCCACCCAAGATAAGGTGGGGACAATTCTTGTTAGCGCATTGCGCGTTTCAGAATACGGTCGCCCTGGCGCTGGAAATCAGCAGCCACTTCCTGCACCGTTTTCTTGCCATAATCGATATTCTGAATGGCATCCTGGAACAGCACTACAATCTGCGGGTCGTCAAAATACGGTGAAGCGCTGATGGCATGCGGCAGTGACAGCGCCAGTTTCAAGCCGGAAACCGCCGGATCGCTATCCTGGATCACGCCACTTTCGGTCAATTGGCTGACAGCCACTTTGCTTAACGGAACCCCCCGCTCCAGCTTCAGCGCCTCAACGCCTTCCTTGCTGTTTAACAGGAAGTTAATCAACATTGCCGCTTCTTTTGGATGCTTGCTGCTTTTACCAATCGAGAACATTTGCGACGGCTTGAAGAACAATCCGGCATCTTTGGCACCCGGCAGCATCGGGTATGGGCCCAATACCAGCTTGGCCGGTGCTTTCAGGTTATCGGAGTATTTGTTGATGGTGGAGTTCCACATATAGGTCCCACCCCATTCCCCCGCAATCCATGGCTTCATCTCATACATGTTGTTTTTGCCGAACGAGGCGTAGTATTTCGATGATGGCATGACGTGGCTGTCTACCATGTTTTTATACATCTGGAAGAAATCGACCCATTGTGCTTCGCTATAGGCAAACTTCTTCTGCGCTTCATCGATAATATCGACGTTATATTTTTGGATCATGTAGGAACGTAACAGTGCGAAGGTATCCTGGTGCTCCAACACCACCGGATAATATTTATCGCCCAGTTTTTCGTTGAAGGTTTTACCGGCGGCGAGCAATTCATCCCAATTATTGGGATATTGCACACCCGCGTCTTTCCAGGTGACATCGTTATAATAGAAAACACGTGCGGTCACTGAAATCGGAATGCCGTTCAGCTTGCCGTCAATCGTGGTGGTTTGTAGCTCTTTGGGATCAAACTGCGTCAGATCCAGGTACTCACTCACCTTGTTCAGGTCATAGAATCCGGTGCCGGTTTTTGAAAAGATCGGCAGCCAGTTCCAGTTGGTTTGCATCACGTCCGGCTCGGTGCCCCCGGCAATCTGTGTGGTCAGGCGTGAAAGGTGACCGTCCCAGCCGGTATATTCCGATTTCACCTTGATATTCGGGTTCTGCTTCTGGAATTCCTCAATCGCCTTCAACGTAACCTGATGGCGGCCATTGCCTCCCCACCAGGACATACGCAAGTCAACCTGTTCAGCGGCAAAGGCCTGATGGGCAAATATCGCCATGGACGAGGCTACCAGGGTACGTAAGACTATTTTTTTCATTATTGACCACTCCTGTTAAAGAGAAATATTCTTTTCTGTTTTCGCATCAAAAATGTGGCATTTATCCATATCGAATTTGAAGTAAACCGGACGATGCAGCCCATTTTTCAGGATCGGTTTGACGTCATCGGAAGGAATACGGCAGGTCAGTTCAAAATCATTCACCTTCAGGTAAACAAAGAACTCATGGCCCATATTCTCGACGCGGACCAGTTCCCCTTCAGAGTGGTTGCCCTCAAACGGCGACTCTGAAATCGATACAAACTCGGGCCGCACGCCAAAGAACACGTCCTGCCCGACAAAGCTGGCGACCTTATCCTGCTGATACTGGCTGAGGGTCAAGGTGTAGTTACCGACGGTGAGGCCGATTTTGCCGTCCTGCTCTACCAGCTTGCTCGGCTTGATGTTCATTTCTGGCGCACCGATAAATCCGGCGACAAACATGTTTTTCGGGAAGTGGTACAGGTTGTCTGGCGTATCCACCTGCATGATATGGCCCAGCTTCATCACGCAGATACGGTCGCCCATGGTCATGGCTTCGGTCTGATCGTGGGTAACATAGACGGTGGTCGCCGGTTTGCCGCTCTTTTTCAGCTGCTTGTGCAAATCGGAAATACGGATACGCATCGACGCACGCAGCTTGGCATCCAGGTTAGACAACGGTTCATCGAACAGGAACACGTCTGGTTTTTTCACAATTGCGCGGCCTACGGCCACACGCTGCGCCTGCCCACCGGAGAGTTGGCGTGGCAAACGATCCAACAGCTCTTCCAGCTCCAGGATCTTGGCGGCTTCGTTAACCTGCTCTTCAATTTGCTCTTTAGGCATCTTGCTCAGCTTCAAGCCAAAGGCCAGGTTATCTTTTACCGTCATATGCGGATATAGCGCATAGTTCTGGAACACCATGGCAATACCACGGGATTTAGGGGCCAGGTTATTCACCACGCGATCGCCTATGCGCACTTCGCCGCCGCTAATGGTTTCCAACCCTGCCAGCATCCGCAGCGTGGTCGATTTGGCACAGCCGGAAGGGCCGACAATCACCATAAACTCGCCATCGGCAATGGTCAGATTGATGCCATGCACCGCCTTATAACCGTTGCTGTACACTTTCTGCAGATTGTTAAAAATGACTTCAGCCATGATAGATCCTCAATTAACCTTTAATTCCGCTGCTGGTAACGCCCTGCACAAAGTAGCGTTGGGCCAGGAAGAACACGATGATGGACGGCAAAATAGAGATGCTTGCCATAGCCAGGATTTCGTTCCACGGCGCACCTTCTGTCACGTCGATAGACATTTTCAACGCCAGCGCAATCGGGTACTTATCAACGCTATAGACGTAGATCAACGGGCCAATAAAGTCATTCATTGACCACATAAACTGGAACAGCGCGACGGAGATAATCGCCGGTTTCAGGATCGGCACCACCACATACCACAGCACCTGGAACGAGTTGCAACCATCAATCTGGGCCGCCTCTTCCATATCCCGTGGCACACCTCGCAGGAACTGGATCAACATAAAGACGAAGAATCCTTGGGTCGCGAATGCCAGCGGCAAATAGAGCGGCAGATAGCTGTCCAGCATGCCCATTTCACGGAACATGATATATTGCGGGATCAGTAACACCGTGCTCGGCAGCAACATGGTGGTGATCAGCGTGGCAAACCAGAATTTCTTCCACGGGATCTCAAAGCGGGCAAAGCCGTAGGCCACAATGGTCGATGAGATAATGGTTAATAACACCTTGGGGATCACAAATTTAAAGGTGTTAAGCATGTAGTGACCAAAGTTATATTCCGTGCCGGTTTTCCAACCGTTGACGAAACCGTCCGAGGTCGCATGTTCCGGCCACAGGCCCAGGGTAGTGAAGATCTCCTGGTTGGGTTTAAACGAGGCCGAGAACATCCACACCAGCGGATAAAGCATCAACAATCCCACCAGCAGCAGCACGACGTAACGAATAGCGGCGCTGATTTTTTCCCGGCGCAATGTGCGCTGAACTTCACGCTCAGCGATTTCCTGCGCACTGGACATGGGTAATTGGTTCTGTTGCATGTCAGCCATTTTTGCCACCTTTGTCTGCCGAGTAGAAGACCCAATACTTCGATGATTTAAAGGCGATTGAGGCGAACAGGGCCACAACCAGGAACAGGATCCACGCCAATGCGGCACCGTAACCCATATCAAAATATTTAAAGGCGGTATCGTAGATATACAGTGAGAACAGATAGGTGTAATGGGTAGGCCCGCCCCCGGTAATCACATAGGGAGCCGTAAACTCCTGGAACGCCTGCGTGGTCTGCATAATAAAGTTGAAGAAAATCACCGGCGTGATCAGCGGTACCGTGACCTTCATAAACATCTGCCACTTGGAAGCACCATCAATCATGGCCGCTTCATATTGTGACTGTGGTACGTTTTGCAGCGCCGCCAGGAAGATCACCATCGCAGAGCCGAACTGCCATACGCGCAGCAACGTAACCGACATCAATGCCAGAGAAGGCTCGCCCAACCAGTTGACCGGATCCATACCAAAGACACCGATAAAGCTGTTTAGCAGCCCGTCGATGGCAAACAGAGCACGCCATAGCACGGCAATAGCCACGCTGCTGCCCAGAATGGAGGGAACATAATACGCCGTACGGAAAAAGCCGATGCCGCGCAGTTTAAAATTAAGGACAAACGCGATACCTAACGCAAATGCCAATTTTAACGGGATGGTCAGAAACACATATGCAAAGGTGACGCCCATCGATTTCCAAAAAAGATGGTCTTCCATCAGCATATAACGATAGTTTTCCACCCCGTTAAACACCGGGGGATTCATCAGGTCATATTCCGTAAAGCTCAGCAAGAATGATGACACAAAGGGGAACGCCGTAAATATGATCAACCCTATTATATAAGGTGATATATAGGCTAACCCCAGCATTCTGTTTTCATTCATGGTTGTTACCCATAGCCATTTAAATAGAAAAAGAAATGAAATTAGTTAAGTGAAATTTAAGTCTTATTAAACAATAGAAATGACAAGCCCGGCAGTCTGCCCAGGTTCAGCATCCTCCCCGTCGTGATAAATCGATAAATTTTTTCAGGCATTCACTGGCCAATCTCCGCCAGTCATCAGCAGCCAATGCTCGCATTGTCACTATGCCGTTAGGTTGCTTGTTACAGTAGGATAATTCCATTTTTCGGTCTCCCAGATGATCCTGTCATCTACCAACCAACAAACTGAAACACTATTTCAAATTATTATATCTGAAATTTTTCCAACGTCATTCAGTGGATGGCAAAAGTGTGACCAAAGTAGAAACGTTGTTTTGATTTTTTTATAAAAAAACAAAAATTATCAAAACCAAAATGGAGACCACATGTAAATCAATGATAAATAAAGATATTTATACTTTTTGAATTTGTAGCACTAAGGATAGAAATTTTGATGAGATGGGTTAACTAATTGTAGGTAGATAAAATCAGCAGATTTGGGCCGAGAGGGTAAGTATAAATGCCGTCATTGATGGTTACATTTGTGATTTCAGACGGTTGGCAAGTGGGGAGGGTCTAAATGAAGAGAAGAATAGACGGCCTTGCTACTCTATGGGCAGCAAGGCCGTGCGTTAAATCAGGCGTCTTCCTCGCCAGAGCTGGCTCTGCTTTCGCGCGGCAGCGGCTTGCCGTAGTCCTGGCCGTTATTACGCGTCAGCCACAACGATAATGCCTTCAGTGAATCGGGGGTGAATTCGTCGCAGCGGGCGGTGATCTCCTCTGGCGTCAACCAGCTCACTTCAGCCACTTCTTCTTCCTGCAGAGCAAACGGGCCATTGGCGACGCAGCTAAATAACGCCCCCCAAATACGGCACTGTTCCTCTTCAAAGTAGAACAGACCATGTTCGGCAAACGGGATCCCGGCGATACCCAGCTCTTCTTCCGCCTCACGGCGGGCAGAGTCCAACACGTTTTCCCCGCTTTGTACCACTCCCCCGGCGGTGGCATCCATCCAACCCGGGTAAAAATCTTTGGTGTCTGTGCGCCGCTGCACCAGAATTTTCCCCATACCATCATGCACCACGATATAGGTCGCACGATGACGCAGCCGTTGGGCACGCATCTGTTGACGACTGGACTGAGCAATCACTTCGTTTTGCTCGTTGACGATATCAACCCACTCGGTATCTGCAGCCTGATCCTGTTCCGCCATCCTGTAAAACCTTCTATTTTGGGCGCGATGCATGCCGCGCACGGGTTATGCTTCAATTATTTTTGGTATGTGTCCCAGCTCTGCCAAGGAACAACCCTGGCTGCCACTTTCAAGCTATCGGGACTCTAAAATTAGTGCGTTAACGCCACCTCTGCAACAACCTTGCCGTTGTGCAACTCGAGTACGCTCAAGACGTCGTCTGCCAGTATGCCATAGCTGGCAGGAAAACCCCCTTTCGGGATGCTGACCGAGCCTGGATTAAAGCAGTAGATCTCCCCCTGCCTTTGTGCCTGGGGCAAATGCGTATGGCCATACACCAGCACGTCCCCGCCCGTTAAAGGCGGTAATGTGTTGGGATGATAAAGGTGCCCGTGGGTTAAAAACAATCGTCTTTTGGCTAACAGCACCTGCTGGTAAGGGGCCATCATCGGGAAGGAGAGCAGCATCTGATCGACTTCACTGTCGCAATTACCGCGAACGGCAACGATCTTGTCACTAACGTGATTCAATCGTTCGGCTACCTGCGCTGGCTGATAGTTGTCTGGCAAGGCGTTGCGCGGACCGTGATTGAGCAAATCGCCCAACAGGATCAACCAATCGGCCTGGCTTTGAGCAAACAATTCGAGGATTTTGTCGGTGGCGGAGAGCGAACCATGCAGGTCCGAGGCGAACATCAGCTTCATAATCTTTCCTTTGGTACGGAATATGAAACCATTTTAACGTAGCTGGGTTAGACAACAAGCGGTGGGGAAAACAGGTGGCCGAAATTCGGCCACCTGAAGAACATCAGGCGCGGGCCAGCAGTTCTTTGACAAACGCCACAATCTCCGGCTTTTTGCCGTTGGAGAACAGGCATTCCTGGAAGCGAGGGCCGCTCACGGCGGTCTTCACCAGCTCTGGATCGATGGCACGCAGCGTATCCAGGTAGTTGTCTTTGATCACCGCCTGCTTAACCTGATTGAGGATACCGGCGTTACGAACCTGAGGTTCCTTACGCTCTACCGGATAACCTTCACCTTTACGCCCGGTAAAGGCCTTCTCAAAGATATAGCGCACGTTCAACTCAGCACCCCAGCCAAAGCCTTTGGCAAACGGCAAGGACAGCGCATTACCGTTGTTGATCTGAGCGAACAGGAAAGCATCCGCAGGATCGATACAGTAACCGCACACTACGCCAGGATGGATGTTCAATGACATCAAGGCGCCCTGCCCGGTACCGCAGCCGGTGACCACAAAGTCGACCGCTTCAGCGTTCAGCAGAATGCTGGCCATAATCCCTAAATGGATATAGGTCAGATGGTGATCCTGCTCATCGCTCATACCCACGTTGAACACCGCATCATGATTGCCAGCCGCAACCGCCTGCAATTGTTCGAGAACCAGCGCATTTTTACCCGCCTGGCTGTTTTCCATCATCAGTGCAATATTCATCTTTTGCTCTCCGCAAATAAAATCAATCGGTTATTCTTTGTCTCGTTAGCGAGCCAACCAGCCGCCATCTACCGCTACGGTGTAGCCATTGATGTAATCCGACGCCGGTGAAGCCAGGAATACCACCGGCCCCATCAGATCTTCTGGCAGGCCCCAACGGCCAGCCGGGATACGCTCGAGGATTTCCTCGCTGCGGGCCTGATCGTCGCGCAGTTGGCGAGTATTGTTTGTCGCCATATAGCCAGGAGCCAACGCGTTGACGTTGATACCGTGGCTGGCCCATTCGTTGGCCAACAGACGGGTAACACCCATGACGGCGCTCTTGGACGCGGTGTAAGACGGCACACGGATGCCCCCTTGGTAAGACAGCATGGAGGCGATATTGATGATTTTGCCGCCGGAGCCTTGAGCAATAAACTGGCGGGCCACCGCCTGAGACATGAAGAACACCGTCTTGATGTTCAGGTTCATCACGTCATCCCAATCTTTTTCGCTAAACTGCAGCGCATCCTGGCGGCGAATGATGCCCGCGTTATTGACCAGAATATCGATATGGCCGAATTCGGCTACCGCGCGCTCCAGCAGCTCAGGCAGCACTTCCAGCTTGCTCAGGTCGGCTTTCAGGCTCAGGAAACGACGCCCCAGCGCAGTAACTTTGGCGATGGTTTCGTCCGGCTCAACCACGTTAACGCCAACGATATCACAACCTGCCTGAGCCAGCCCTATGGCCATCCCCTGTCCCAGCCCGGTGTCACAACCGGTCACAATCGCCACTTTACCCTGCAATGAAAAATTATCGAGAATCATGCTCTTGTCCTTAGTACTCAGGGCATCAGCGGCCCTTGTCAAAAGTGGGGATAGCGTTGCAATCCCGCCAGTGTCCGCAGCTTGCTGCCATACAGGGGGAACGATATTGCCCGCCCCTGTCATCATGATGGCGCAAGTCTAACGCTTATCCTTGGCGCGATCAATAAAATTGAAACAATGTTTTATTTTAAATGAAAGTAATTTTTGTTTATGTGATGAGTGCCGTTTTCACCGGAGCAAAAACGGCATAACCGCTGGGTTTATCTACATCGATATCGCATACAGCGCATTAAGGAGCTACTGGCAACAAAAAGGCATTGTTGTCGGCGATGTTCCCCACCACCGCATCGGCATATTCTCCCGGCTTGCTACGCAGCGAGACGTTGCCACTGAATACGCCCTGCTTGTCCTGCGTGGTATAGGGGCCCGGACGGAAAATGTAGTTAAACCTCTGGTTATCAATCGCCATATTGCTGGTGACTTGCAGGGCGCCAGGGTTGAAGTTGTCGGTAAACCCATCCATGCCGTTTTCAATGGCGAGGCTGTTAGTCACCTGATGGGCCACTGGTAACCCTTCTCCCCCCAGTTTGAAACCATTATTGACATTGCGCAGCGCGACGCTGTTCTCAATGATCACCTTGCCGTTCGGGCCATCCTCGATCTTGTTAAACAGATCAAAGCCGTCATCCACGTTGTCATGCGAGAAGCAGGCGACCAGCCGATTTCCCTCGCCCACACGCATTTTGACGGCAAAACCATCCGCATTGATCAGACCTGGATCCTTGTTGGCGTATGATTCGGAATGGCTTATCAGGTTGTGGCTGGCCCACAGTGGCCGGTCGGCGTTAGCCGGGGAAGAAATGACAATTCCGGTATCATCCGCATGGTGTGCCACCACCCGGTCAAGGTGGTTATGGCTACCCGTAATGCGCAGGCTTTTTTCCGTTACCGTGATGCCCTGAATATCCCAATAGCTGGCTGCCAGTTCCATCCCGTGCAGCACCACGCCATCCCCAAGCGGCCGGAGCTTTTTGGCATGCGTGGCGGTGCCACTGGCTAAGGCAGGTATGACAGCCAAGGGGTAATCCCCCGCCGCCAGCCAAAGCGTGCCACCCGGCGTCAAGGATTGCACGGCGGTGGCAAAATCCAGCGGATGCTGCTGACTACCATCATTTTCGGCTTTGCCCTGTGGCGCAGCATACAGATTAGCGGCGTCGGCATAGTGCGCTTTGCGCACCATCAGCTTGTCACTCTGAGCGTTGCCTTTTACCGTAGTGAAACGGTAATCCAGCACGGTTTCCGCCTTCTTCAGCGCAACCTTCACCGCCAGCATCTCTCCGGCCTGTACCTTACGCTCTGCGGCAATGACCACGCCGTCCTGGCTCAGCGACAGAGTGCCACTCTCATTGCTGCGTAGTTGGAAGACGTAATCATCCGTGGCGGATATTGGCGCAGAACCGATCTCGATCTGCAGCGGCATCGCTTTAACTGCAAACTCCTGTGCCGCCGGAAGCTGGCTTTCGCTGAGCGTCAGGCTGGCCTGGTTGACGGTAATGCGTGCGTTACGTGAAGCAAAGAAGCCCACGTAGTAACCTTCAGGATCCAGCTTGGTGACGCGGTGCGGATCGTTGGTCGTTTTACTGACCCAGTTGTCGCTGCCCAGTGGAGCATAGGCCGCGGTAAACCCTTGATCCGTGCGAGCCAGACGCAGCCGGAAGGTTGGCGTTTTCTGCAGATCGACCTCAGGTTGATACCCCTCACGTTTGATCTCGACGCCCGCGTTACCCCAGGAATTGAGCACGCCGTTGCGGGAAATCAGCGTCATTTTGACCCGCTGATGATCTTTTTTATCCTGCGTCATGATGGCATTCATCACCATGTTGGATGCCGCCGGAAACTCCTCATACCCCTGCTGGACCTTCTCCAACCGTGGTTTGCCGAGGATATCGCGGATCAGCAATCCCGCCCCCTCTTGCCCGGCGGGCAGGGCCATATTTTCCGGGCCAAACTGATCGACCGTCACCTCCGCCTCCAGAACCACATTGGCATTGGCGGGAACGCGCGTGTAGTAGAAGGTCAGGCCATCATGGCTGTTGCCGATTTTGCCCCCCCGGCTTTCGACGTGGAACGGCATTTTCAACGGCCCGGCCTGCATCGGCTTGCCATTGGCCATCGTCACCTGATTGGTGCCCACTTTTTCCGGCAGCACATTGGTGGCAAAGTTGACATCCGTTGAC
This sequence comes from Serratia sp. JSRIV004, assembly GCF_019968705.1. Lineage (NCBI taxonomy): Bacteria > Pseudomonadati > Pseudomonadota > Gammaproteobacteria > Enterobacterales > Yersiniaceae > Serratia > Serratia sp. JSRIV004. Next base: position 4,095,902 of record NZ_CP074140.1, read on the forward strand.
TGGCCGAAAGCGATGGCTTGCCAAACCAGTTCATTAGCGGCAGGCAGCGGTGCGGCGACAGCGTGATGACACACGCTGGCCAGAGCAATTAATAACGACAGAGGTACGATCTTCATTTCCCTTTCCTTGTTTTTAATCGGTAGGGATCCCCCCGCCATGTTGGCGAGAAGATCCTGTCACTGGGTTTTCGGGAGATCAGGCCCGTTAGGCCGGTTTATACACAGGGGTAGCGACTTCGGGAGTGATGTTCATCTTCTGGCAGATCTTGCTGTTGCCCCAACACTGTTCGTAAGGCAACCCCACCAGTTTCTCGATGACCAGGCGAACGTCGGGTTTAATATCGCCGATCTTGCCACCCGCCTTGATGCGGGCCACTTCATACAACACTACCTGGTGGGTTTGGCGGTTGAGCGTCATCTGGCTGCTGAAAATAATCGCCATCAGCGCCAACAGGATCACGCCAGCAAAGAACACCCAGGAGATCGCGGTAATGGCAGTTTCCGGCTGAGTGTGAGACTTGGACTGGAAGCCGTAGTAACTGAGGATCGCCCCCATGGTGAAGACGATTATCGAACGCATAATCTTGCCGGAGAAGGTCATCGCCCCAGCATAAATCCCTTCACGACGGCGGCCAGTAAAGACTTCGTCCACGTCTGCCAGGAAGGTATACACCGTCCAGGGAATGTAATACACCCCGCCAGTGCCCAGGCCGAAGATCACGGTGATACCGATGATGGCAGCAGTGGCAATATGCGCAGGCAGGTTAAAGAAGTGCAGCAGGGAGTAGCAACAGACCGCAAACATCACGATACCGAGCGCCCAGGAATAAGGTTTACTGAAGCCTTTTTTCACGCACAGCCCAATAAAGATGGCGGTCGATATCAACTGCAAGATGGCATTCAGGCTGTTCAACCCGGCCAGAATGGCAGGATCGTATTGCAGCACGAAGATCACGAAATAGGTGAATACCGAGGCAAACAGCCATTCCGCGCCGAAGCCGAACAGATACATGCCCAGATGCTTGCGAAATACCCGCAGGTAGAAGGTTGATTGCATATCCCGCGCCAATGAAGCCAACGTTTTGAGCAGCGATTTCTTATGCTTAACCTCCGCTATTGCTTCATCCTTGCGCTCCCAGGAGAACAGATACAGCACGGTGATGGCAGTAAACAGGATCACGCCGTAGGTGATGCCGGTATACAGAAAAGGCTGGGCCGACTCTTTGCCGTAAAGCAGAATAAATTGCCCTGGGATAAACGCCGCCAGGAAGTTGGCCATCTTGCCAAAAATCGCTTTATAGCCGGTCAGCTTGGAGCGCATGGCGAAATCATCGGTCATTTCGGTCGCCAGCGTCTCGTAAGGCACCATCACCGAGGTATAAATCAGTTCGAAAATGACGTAGGTGGCGAGGTAGTACCAAAAACCAAAGCCCTCAACCCACAGCAGCGGGTAAAAGACCATCAGTGGCGCACCAATCAGCAAGAAGAAACGGCGCCGACCAAAGCGCTTACCGAGCCAGGTATTGCCAAAGTTATCGGTCAGATAGCCCATCACCGGGTTACTGATAGCATCAATGACGCTCGCAACCGAGAAGATGAATGACGCCTCCAGCAGCGTCAGCCCACAGAACGTGGTGTAAAAATAGAGCAGCCAGGCACCGCTGATCGCCAGCGCCCCGCTGCCCAGCAGGTTACCCCCGCCATAAGCCAGCTGATGTCCTAGCCTGACCGTTCTTCCCTTACCCAGAGCGTTAATACCATTCGTTGTCATCGTTTCTTCTCGCAAATAAAAATAATGAACTGCAATTTCATTTTTACAGGAATAGCGTTTTATACTTTTAGGCGGGTTATAATGTTGTGATGAAAGTCACATAAAAAATAAGGGGATCTGATTTAACCAACTTTAAAACATGGGCAGCATCCGGCCATGGCCCCAGCATCAGGGATTGCCCATCCGTTTTTTTTCTATAGTGGCGAGCATGCAATGGCGTCATGCTGGTTGGCTATGAGCAAAACCACGATCCGCTAACAATCGGGCCAAGCGCAACGATTTATGCGATGTAGCTCTCATAAATCACCCGTTCGGGTTGGCCTAATCCGTCACTTTGATATCATTTTTCTAAATTTATGAAACAATGTTTTATTTAATTAAAGGATCGTCTGAACAGCGGCGGTTTATCGATAAGGTTAAGGGAGGCCATCGTGGCTAAAGGTTCAATCCACCAATTCAATTTCCATCGCACAACCGATGCCTGTACCGGCGCACAGCTCACCCGCCTGACACCGCCTGAAGTGCTGTGCCACCGCAACTACTTCTACCAGAAGTGTTTCACCAACGACGGCAGTAAGCTGTTGTTTGCTGGCGAATTTGACGGTAACCGCAACTACTACCTGCTGGATCTGCAACGGCAGCAAGCGGTGCAGTTGACCGAAGGTCCAGGCGATAACACCTTCGGCGGTTTTTTATCCCCGGACGATCGTTTCCTGTATTACGTGAAGAATGAACGTGAGTTGCGCCGGGTAGAACTGAGCAACTGCACTGAACAAACCGTGTATCGCGTGCCTGAAGAGTGGGTTGGCTACGGCACCTGGGTTGCCAACAGTGAATGCACCAGCCTGGTGGGTATCGAAATCGATCGCCAGGATTGGCAGCCTCTGACCGACTGGAAAATTTTCCACAGCTTCTTCACCAAAAACCCGCATTGCCGCCTGCTGCGTGTCGATTTGGCCAGCGGTGAATCACGCGTGATTTATGAGGATCGCCTCTGGTTGGGCCACCCAATCTATCGCCCATACCATAGCGACTGCGTCGCCTTCTGCCACGAAGGGCCACACGATCTGGTTGATGCCCGCATGTGGCTGATCAACGAAGACGGCAGCAATATGCGTAAGGTAAAAACTCATGCCCCAGGCGAGAGCTGTACGCACGAATTCTGGGTGCCGGACGGTTCAGCCCTGATGTACGTCTCTTATTTGAAAGGCCAGCAAGAGCGCAACATCTGCCGTTACGATCCACAGACCGGGCAGGATGAGATCGTGATGACCATGCCAGCCTGTTCGCACCTGATGAGCAACTACGACGGCAGTCTGTTAGTGGGTGACGGTTCGGCTACGCCGGTCGATATCAAGGATTCTCAAGGCTACACCATTGAGAACGACCCGTGGCTTTACGTGTTCGACGCCAAACAAAAACGTCAGGCACGTCTGGCCGCACATAACAGTTCATGGCGCGTGCTGAATGGTGACCGTCAGGTAACGCATCCGCACCCATCCTTTACTCCGGACAACCGGCAAGTGCTCTTCACCTCAGATTTTGAGGGAGAACCTGCGCTGTATCTAGCCCGCTTGCCGGAAGATCTCTTTGCTTGATGGCACTATTTTATTGAGGAACAACCATGTTTATCTACAAACAGGATTGTGCGCTAGAAGACTTAGGAAACGGCGTGACCCGCCGCATTCTCGCCCATGGCGGCACCATGATGGCGGTGGAGGTCAACTTTAGCCAAGGCGCTGTCGGCCCGTTGCACAGCCATCCGCACGAGCAACTGACCTACGTGCTTTCCGGCCGCTTCAGCTTCACCATCGATGGCGTCACCAAAGAAGTCGCTGCCGGAGATACCTTGTACAAAAAGCCCGACGTGGTGCATGGCTGCGTCTGCCTGGAGGCCGGAACCTTACTGGATACCTTCACTCCACAGCGTGAAGATTTTCTGAAATAATCTTATGTGCTCCCGGCCATCATGCCGGGAGCATTTGGCACCCAATAAGCTGTAGTAATTCCCCCCTCCTCTTGCAGAAAATTACCCTGTTCCCCTTGCCCACACCATCAATATGCCTGCCGCCAAACCGGCCACAGACGAGAAATATCAATAATTCATATTCCAAACAATTAAACACAAACACATACACACAGTGAATGCATATAGGTAATTATCAGTCATTGACCGGTAAGTTACAGGACAGTTCTTATCTTTTGATTTTATTGAAATAATTGGTAACTTATCGATAAAATCAATTGTTTTTATCATATCGATCTATTTTATTGATCATTAAAAACAACTCTGCTATCCTATGTAATATAAATTTTCAATATAAATCAATGGAATGAGTAAATCTCATGGCTTACTGCGAGTATGTCGCCTATTGCCCACATTGTGATATTTCCATCGAGTTGACAGGGAACGTTCCCCCCTACGTTGAGGGGGCGGGTAGTTGCTGGATGTGCAGTAAGAAACTCGTCCTGATTTTCAGAAAGTCGGCAAAAAACCGTGCACGCCATCGACAAGATTGCGGCTCATCCGCCAACCCGCGCACAAGCTAAGATTATTACTGATTAGGATGATCAACTATGCCTGATATTCATATCTACACGGTGAGTAATGACCGCTATTTCTCCGCTGGTTTGCACGCGCTGCTCAGGCACGGTGAAACCTTACCCCACAATAAAATAGCGTTGCATGAATTACCCTTCGAGAAAGAGACGTTTGAGGCTCACACGCTGCCGGAACTGAAAAATAGCGCCTGTGATTTTCTGATTTTGGATTGCAGCTGTGGCTTTATTCATTATTACGGCGCCTGTTCTGCGCTCTATGCCGCCCTGGAGCAGGGCACGCTGGAGGCCAGGATCATCTTGATGTACGAAAACAGCCTGTGCCTGACCAACCCGGATATGTACAACCACTTTATCACTCTGGATAAAAATGCCTGTGTGGAGGATATTTTGCTATCGATTTTCCCTCGCCAAACGGTGCAGGACGAGTTTGATGCCGAGGTAGAGGAAGCCACGAGCCGGCAGTATCTGACCGGCCGAGAGCTGATCGTCATCAATGAAATCTACAGCGGTGCACAGCCTGATGAAATCGCCAAAAAGCTCAAGCTCAGGCTAAAAACCATCAACTGTTATAAAAACCGGGCGATGAAAAAGATCTGTAGTAAAAGGCCTCAGGATTTACATCTTTAGCCTCGTCATCATCGCCAGCAGGATAGCTGTGGCCTGAACCTCCCCCTTCATACGCCCCCCAGTTGGGGCCTCTCACAAGCAAATTCTGGATCCAACAAAATGCTATCGCAAAGTTGTAACACTCGCCTCCACACATTTTTTGGAACTCTTGTTACTTCTAGCTCTTACCAGATCTGGCAGCCTGCTTAGTACCAGGAGCGGACGTTACAAATAACTCAAGCAAACCGCCCCCTTAGCCCTTAATGAAGAATGGAGGAATGGGTCTTAATAGGTGAATATCGGAAGATCTCTAACAGGGAAAGGGCCGTTTTTAGGGGATAACTATATTGCCACCTAGTCACCGTAAGAATATGCACAGAGAGAGCATATTTCACAACAGCCCTCTCAGTTTTATGCAAAGTAATAAAACTTAGGAGTATTTTAAACGCATTTGAACGTCAGGCGAGCAACGCCATTAACAAGTAAGTGTGTATCAATATCAGTTTTGACTTCTTTCATGGATTTATTTTGTACCCTACAAAAATCAGAAGCCTTTTTAGTTGCAGTGCCAATAGCTCCTTGTATACGACCTGCAGCAGGAGCTGCTTCTACCTCAGTGAGATAGTCCCCATTATCCAGTTTTTTGACATCGGACTGATATGTCAAACCCAGGCCTTGAAACTGTGTTTTATCATTTTGCACAGCGCAGCCGCTTAAAAAAGCACCAATTAAAATGGTGGTAGCAATTATTGATTTTTTCATGTGAAGAATAATCCTTATGAATTTGGTTAGCCGCTATTCTACAAACTGGAATCAAACATTAATTAAACCAATTGCTATTTATAGATTTGCATAAGGTTATCGTATTGAATAGTTGGAGAAATAAATCACACGAACCGACAAACAAGAACGTCAGGTGATCTGCTCCACATGATTCAAGACATATCGATGTAAGTATGCATTACTAACTTCCGCTCCTCGCTCATAGCCGACCTGTAGCTCAGTTAACTGGTCCGCTTCGTGCCAGAAGCTGAGCTAAGCACCTCAAAACGTAATCATAAATTGGAGGTATTTTCAAAATCCTTACTTACTGTAATTTGTAGATACCGGCATTCCAGTAACCATTACCCTGGCGACGATGCTCTTTCCAGCCTAAGGCTAAGAGTTCCCTTGCAATTAGCCGATTCATCACCCCATGCCCCATAAGCAACACAGGACCGTTTGATACTTTTGCAAAATTTACGAGGATGTCCGCAGCCTGAACAGCACGTTGTTTTGCTATTCCCAGGCGCTCCGCATCACGGGATATACCACACAGCCACATGACGCGGAAAAAAGCAGCCCAGAGGGCTGGGGATAATCTAAAACCGGGCATGTGGAATATCGGTAGGCCAGCTTCCCTGAAGACCCCATCGATGAGCTCCGGTTCACGCCCTAATGCGTTCAGGGAAGAAAGCGCTCTGGGAAGAGGACTGCTTACGATCCGCAATGCGCTGGATGCTATTGATTTACTGGATTCTGGCGGCATATCGCTGCCCGTATCAGAGAGATCATATTGTGCAACCCAGCCAGCCATTTCACGACATGTTACTTTCGAAGAGCCTGTACAGGCAGGTTTTCCATGACGCATCAAAATAATTTCCATATAGCGTTTCTTGTTTGTGGTTCTTTAGGCGCAGTAGACTATAGCGATGAAAGCAGGGTGTACTACCACCATATTTAGGGTTGACCATACTGGCTGAGATCCCTTGTCATGTGAAGAACAAGGTTTGCCGTTATCACCCGTAATAGCGGCAAGTTCTGCTGACAGCATTTCGATTAAACGATGGGATTCTGAAGAAAATGGATCCGATTTCTCTACTATTATCATAGTGATACCCTCTCACTCAGGATGACGGGGGGCTTTACGCTCCCGTAGTTATCCCCTAGTAGGCCATAGCCCCTGCTGCAATAGGCCGATCGTTTTATCCGCTACCTGAAGCATTTCCCGTTTGAAATGACTTGTTGCCCAAGTGCGGTTCCAAGTCGCTTCGTTTGGACGACCGGATCAGCCAAGCGAGACAAAACCATCAATGCTATAACTGTGATGAGGGATTCAATCGTTTGTGTGGAAATATACCGCACGCCCTTGTTGCTCCCAGCCTATTCGCAATGCCTTGGCCGAGACTACTTTTGTACCAGACTTCGGTGCTGTTCCAACTCATAATCAATAAACGCGTTAATCATCGTACGGTAAACTTTATCAATAATGTCTTCGGGGAGCCCAACCACCGCGGCTTCTGCCCTGACCTTGTCAATGACTCTCTGAACCCTGTCAGGAGCGCGAACAGCATCCTGATCTTTTTTGAATCCAGCGGCTGCTTTCACCAACCGGCCACGTTGGGCAATCAGTGAAACCAGTTGGGAGTCGATACCATCTATGGCATTTCTTACGTCTTCGATAGAAGAAAAACGCATTGTCGTACTCTCTAACTAGTTTAAAAGTACACGCTATCATAGCTATCGATGACTGTCCTACCCTTTTTAAGCTTCCTATCGGGTCCTGCTGCCTTTGCCACATTCGCCTATAGAGAGGTTGAGCAAGTCACATAGGTTACGCCGTCTAACGGGAAACTGAATAAATTACCGTTCCCCAGGTAAACATAATGCCGTTCGTTACCGGCAGCGGTAAGTTCCCTCCCCCAGTAGTTACCCGCAAACCAACCGCTAGAGTATCGACTCATGCTGCCCCATTCATTCCATAATCTGGCATTGGCATCCCGGTTGGCCCCGGTCTGGGCTATCGGGGTTCGGTCTGTCATCTCACTATAGCTCGGCACCGCGTAGCCGCCCCCTTGGGAACTGCACCACGCGGCAGCCTCACTGACATCCATAAGGAAATAGTTATTATTTCTGAACCAGCGGTTGACGGTAAATTGATAGGTTAACGTTGAGCCATTGCCTGTATGTTCGGCCGTAATGGTGACCCGATTATTAGCCGATGTAGGTTCTTGATTAAATCTCACATTACCGCTGCCATCCACACTGGCCCAACTCTGGTCGCTACTCCAGCTATAGGAACTGTTCCCGGCAGGATCCTCGCCAACCACCAACTGAAATTCCGCACCGGTAAAGCCTGTTTTCGGGAAGCCATCATCCGCCGAGAAAGAGGCGCCGTTGGCCAAGATATGCGTCATCTGCACATCAGCAAAAAACGCAACGTTGACGGTAGCTGAAACACCATTGGCGGCAGTGGCGGTGACATCACTATTGACGGCAGTGTCACTGGTCAGGGCTATTTTTACCTCACCGTTGCTGCCCGTCACACCACTGGTCGCCAGCAGCGTTACGCCATTGGTCGCGGTGAAGTTTACCGTTTCACCCTCAATACTGTTGCCATGGCGGTCTTCGACATAGACCAGCACATTATTATCGTCGATGCCATTGGCCAGCGCATTGTCCTGGGTGACTTCCGCATGCACAACCTCCACTGGGCCAGCAACAAACAGCGTATTGACCGACTGAACATCATCATCAATCCTGGCCGTTACCTGAGTGGTACCGGCGATCACATTCGTCACATAAGCCGTTGCCTCGCCCCCAATTCCAGTTTGCGCACTGGCCGAAATCGCGCCCATATTATCGGCATCAAAAAGCACCGTTGCGCCCACAACAGGTGTACCGTCCAGATACTGAACGGTAGCATGTACGGTGTTCACCGCCAGCCCATCGGCAACCGCCCCCAGGGGAGACTCGGCCCATACCAGGCTGGAAAGCATCCGCTGCCACTTGATATTGATAGGGCTAGCTAGCTGAACCGGCAGCCCTTCACTTGGAAGGGTAATATCGGGGTTGGTTTGAGGGGTTACGATCACGTTCAACTCACTGCCCGCCAGGATGTCGCTGAGCTCCAGAGTATAACTCGGGCTGGTTGCCCCATTAATGGCAGCACCGTCCAACATCCACTGGTAGGTCGTTCCCTGTTCCGTATCGCCATCCACATCATTGAAGGACGATGTCACGGTAATGACCTCCCCGGCCCGCGGCTTGGCGTTGTCTACCGAGAGCGTGGTGGTCGGTGCTCGCCCGTGAACTGGCTGGGTAGATTGCTGGACAGCCTGCACCACCTGGCTCATCAAGACGATCAGAACCAGTAATATCCTGAATACAAAAACCTTAAAGATATTATTGCGATGCAACATCCAGCGTATCCATCATACTGATTGGTTAAACCAACTGACCCAGGCACACCTTAAGCATGCCTGGGCTGACTCTTGATTACTGAGCCGCAGGGTTGCTGACAACAACCTGGACTCTCAGTCTCTGGTCTGTCCGCACTGGAGTATAGGTGCTGCTGGTTGCCCCACTTATGTTGCTGTACGTATTTGTTCCCTGGCCAGTTTCAAGCTGCCACTGGTAGGTCAGGCCAGTACAGGTCCCCCCCGCACAGGTTGCTGTCGCAGTCAGAGTAGAATCAACCTGTGGATAGCCACCTACTTCACCGGTAACCGTCACACCGGTGACTGTCCCACCAGCAATAACGGTCAAGGTATTGGAAGGAATCACTAAACCCACCGCAGGATCGGTAATGGCCGGGTCGGTGTGCGGAGTCACTAACACGGTAATGGCTTTGCCCAAGTCTCCGGCAACAATGGTGTAGGTGTTGCCGGTAGCCCCTGCAATATCTGCACCATCAGCCTGCCATTGGTAGGTTTCCGGTATCGCCGCATCACCATCCGCATCGCTGAACGCCCCTGCGGTACCGATACTCAAGGTATCGCCGATATCGATCAAGCCGTTGCCACTGGCATTGTCAGAAACGATGGTGCTCTGCGTCACTACCGGGGCCCGCCCTCTTACGGTGGAAGTCGGGCTGGAGGTCACCGCCGACCAGGCAGAACCGACTATCAGCATACTGAGCAACATTCCCGATAGCAGAGGAACCAGCCCTCTGCATGAGCCAATTTTGTTGTTCATTGTTTTCTTTCCTCTGCTGTACTCAAAATCAATGTTTGAATCACCTTCCAGACCTGCCTGGAAGAATGATAAAACCCCGGTGTTAATGCGATACCACTCGAATAGCCCGTTTCTGTAGGTTTGCTGTCACCGTCAATGTTTCTGAGGTTGCACCAGGAATAGCGACAAAGACCCCCGAACCCGCAGATGACTCCACTTCCCACTGATAATTCATTGGTATTCCGTTACACAAGGCAATTGAACACATTGCAACGGCCAGGAGGTTATCCCCAACGACAGGATGCCCAGCCAGCTCGGTGCCGTTGCTGTATATCAACAATTTGACGGGTGTTTCTGGCACAAAAGAGAGCTCTGTACTCACCTGGTAGTCACCAATAGAGGCGGTAACCGTGACAACTCCGGCGTTAACATTGGCAAGCTCCACCGTCACCAGCCCCTCATTATCTGTTCTGGCCATAGGGGACAGCACCGTCGCACCATTGTCTACCTCAAACTCCACTGCGGTAGCATCGATAGGATTGCCATGGCTATCGGTTACCCTTGCTTCAACCTTATTAACATCAACGCCATTAGCGTATGCATGATCGCTAATCACCCTCAGCTCAATGGTGGCAGCGCTGCGATCGGCGGTGAGCACCACGTCGTGTGACTTCATCTCCACGGCGGCACCATTTACTGTAGGAACTACGGTTACCGTGCCTGCGACTGTTCCACTCAGTTTGGCGCTGTACACGCCGTTATTTTCCGTTACCGCGCTCAGAGTAACTTCGGGAATGCCCGTAACCTCAAAGGCCACCGTTAACCCATTAATCGGCTGGTGATTGGTATCCTGGGCGGTAAACTCCAACGTACTGGTCTGTAAACCATCAGCAATAATTTCTGCCGGTTCTACGCTAAAAAGGGAGTTTTCCAGGCTCAATACCTGACTACTCGCGATTAAATTAACTTTAGCTGAAGCCAGAGAGATATCATTAAGGGTTGGAGCAATAATAGCTTCTCCCTGGGAGAACCCTGCCGTTAACTGATAGGTGTAGACCCCCGGAGCAGTCTCGGTAACGGCACTCAACAGCGGGTTACTGATAGGCTGAGCTGCCCCCATATTCGGTGTAAATTGCAAATCCGCAGTCAGTTGGTCCCCCATTCCCTTAATCGGCAAGTTGTTAAGGTCTTTTAAATTCAAGGTAATCACGCTTTTGGCAGCGCCATCAGCTGGTATTTCGGCCGGGGAAGCCTGGATGTTGGAATTGACTCTGCTGACATTTTGTTGGGTAACAACGATTTGCGTGGTACTGCGGTTTGAAGCATTGCCCTGATTATCATAAGCCACGGCAGCTAACGTATAGCTATTATTGCCTGCCCTATAAGGGGGTAATTTTAGCGAAATGCTTTGTGAAGAGGTTTGTATAACCATCCCCCCGGCAGCCACCAACGATGTGCTATCCCAATCGATGCGTTCAAGCCCATATTTCGCCGTTACCTGCGCATCCACTTTGATGGTTTCAAAGGCACTGCCGGTCATTTGATCCGGCAATGCCAATTGGATTAACGTCTGTTTCTGGTACTCCAGCACAATCTGGTTATTACGCTCCACCAGATCATAACGGCTACCGGCCAGAGTACGGCTTGCTGCCACCGCAGAGGGATCAATTTGCGCCTGCCATGATTCCCCCAGACGGTAGTTCAGTTGCATACTGATGCTGCTATCGTTACGGCTACCTTTACCTGCACGGTGCTCTGCTCCGATAGTGATCAGGGGGATCGGCGTATAGGTGATCCCCGCGGTGATCGCATAGGGATTTTTCTGCCGGTCATCTTTGCCAAACAATGCCACTTCGTCCCCCCGGTACTGCTCAAACATCAACTTTCCGCCCAACTGAGGGTAAGCGGGCAAATAAGCCTCTGCCCGCAGATCATAGCCGTTGGCAGGGCGCTCATTGTAATCGGCAAAATCCCGGGATTGATGCCAATCGCTGAGAGCCAGATAGCTGTTAGCCGACAGCTTGAGGTAATCCGTCCAGGCTTCAACCCCAAAACCGACACGGTCGTTCTTACCCGTCATGTCACGATCATAAAAGGCATTAACCCCATACATCCAATTATCTTGCACCGTCCGAACGCCTGCCCCGAGATTGACGGTATTGCGGCTGTCTTGGTTTCTCATCCCTAACTGGCTGAATAAAAGCGATTTCTTATCATCATAAAGCGGCACCAGAAGATCTACCGAGCTCCCTTCCAGGCTGAAGTCATCATTAAGATTAAGTTGAACGCGCGCCGTGCCATACGAACTCAGCCAATGTTGTGCCGAATCATTGATTTCACCCACCACCATCGAACGCGCCATGCCAGCCGCTGCCAACGGAGTGTTATCATCGGCTAACAGTGTGGTCCCCTTTAACAGGCCATGTGCCAGCCTCTCATTATGTTGAGGAGGGTGTACCGCTGGGGAAGCTTCTGCTTGCTGGTTTTTCAAGCGTAATGATGCTGCGGTCGGGATATCAATTTCATCGCCGCTCCCCAGTTGATTGAACGGTTTTGAAAATGAGCGAAACTGATTAACCTTTTTTAGCTCATCCAACGTAATACGCTGTTTTTGGGCAACGCTATAGACGGTTTCACCTGCTGACAAGGTATATGGCTCGGTTTCATACAGCGTAACAGGCTTGGTTAGAGGAGCTGGGGCAAGCATTTTTGCTATTACTGGGGCAAAGGAAAGGCTCAACGGCAATAACAGTTGAAAGGTAACATTAACCCACACAACTAGAGGTTTTAATGTCACGGAGGATTACTCCAACGGGATATCAGTTAGAGTAGTAGGGCTTTTCTTCTTTCACAAATGGGAGGACATTTTGCCCATTATTGTTGACCCTTCATGCGCCCTCCCCCCATCTGCGATACTCCGCATGACCAAAGCCTGGATCGAACATCACGCTATCGTATAAGCTGTAACAGTACCCTCTGCATCCGCAACAGGGCCGCCGATAAAGCCCATGCGGATGTTCGCATAGTCTCAAGCGAACCAACCGATCTATGCTCATCTTATCTTGATGTTTTATAAGGAGTATTATCATATGATTGATCTGTATTACGCACCGACTCCCAATGGGCACAAAATTACCCTGCTTTTGGAGGAGGTTGGTTTACCTTATCGTATCCATCGCGTAAATATCAGTGCTGGCGATCAATTCACACCAGCGTTTCTGGCCATTTCTCCCAACAACAAAATCCCGGCCATCGTTGATCAACAACCCGTTGACGGTGGGGCACCCATCAGCCTGTTTGAGTCAGGCGAGATCCTGCTCTATCTGGCGGAGAAAACCGGCAAACTGCTCAGCAAAGGGGTTCGCGAGCGGGCAGCAACGCTACAGTGGTTATTTTGGCAGGTCGCCGGGTTTGGGCCGATGCTTGGGCAAAATCATCACTTCAACCACTACGCACCACAACCTGTCCCCTACGCGATAGAACGCTACCAGCAGGAAACCAAACGCCTGTATGGCGTACTGGAAACCGAGTTGCAACGGCATCCTTACCTGGGCGGCGATAACTACAGCATTGCCGATATTGCGACTTATCCCTGGGTAGTGTCGCATCCACGCCAGCGCATCGATCTGGCGGATTATCCGGCGGTGCGTAACTGGTTCGAACGCATCCGCAACCGCCCGGCCACGGAACGCGCCTATAAATTGGCAGATCAAGCCTAACGCGGCCCTCCCCCTCTCTTGCATCGTGTACACATCGGAGAGGGGAAACCGGTGTGATCTCCCCCGCGTTGCTCTCTTTAAGCGTCTGGCTACATTATCTTTTCTTCACTTTCCGTGTATTCTGAGTACAAACAATCAGACCTCCGGAGAATCTCTGATGCCATGCCAGCAACCCGATGCCATTATCCGTATTAAAAACCTGCGGTTACGCACCTTCATCGGTATCAAGGAAGAAGAAATCAACAACCGTCAGGACGTTCTGATCAACGTAGCGATCCACTACCCGGCAGACAAGGCGCGTAACAGCGAAGACATTAGCGATGCCCTCAACTATCGCACCATCACCAAGGCGATCATTCGCCATATCGAAGACAACCGCTTCGCGCTACTGGAAAAATTAACTCAGGATGTGCTCGACATAGTGAAACAACATCCATGGGTAACCTATGCTGAAGTAGAGATAGATAAATTGCTGGCCCTACGTTATGCCGACTCGGTTTCCATGACTATGAGTTACCGACGGGAAACCGCTTAGCACTCACCCTACCAGGGAGGCCGACCATGAAGATCCTGATTACCGGCGCGACTGGGTTGATCGGCAGTAGCCTGACCAGGCAACTGCTGCACCTTTCGCATGAGATCACCCTGTTGACGCGCAACGTCGCCAAGGCACGGGATAAGTTCGGCGATCGGCTCAGCTACTGGGCTTCGCTTGATGAACAACGCTGTCTGGACGGCTTTGATGCCGTGATCAACTTGGCGGGTGAGCCCATTGCCGACAAACGCTGGAGCAAGGCGCAGAAAGAACTGCTATGCCGCAGCCGTTGGGATTTAACCGAACGACTAGCCACGCTCATCGCCGCCAGCAATACGCCACCTTCGGTACTGATTTCCGGCTCGGCGGTCGGCTATTACGGCGATCAGGGCCAGGCGGTGGTAACGGAAGAAGAACCTCCGCACGATGAATTTACCCACCAGCTGTGCCAACGCTGGGAGGCTCTGGCCCTTCGGGCGCAAAGTAGCTACACGCGCGTTTGCCTGCTACGTACCGGCGTTGTCTTGTCGCCCAAAGGGGGAGCGCTGGCGAAGATGCTACCGCCATTCCGTATGGGGTTAGGCGGGCCGATCGGCAATGGCCGCCAGTATCTGCCCTGGATCCATATCGACGATATGGTCAATGCCATCATTTACCTGTTGGACAATCCTGCGCTACGTGGGCCATTCAATATGGTGGCACCTTATCCGGTGCATAATGAACAGTTCACCGCCACCCTGGCCAAGGTGCTGGATCGTCCAGCATTTTTGCGTGCGCCAGCCTTTGCCATGCGGTTACTGATGGGGGAAGCGGCGGTGTTGGTATTAGGGGGGCAACGGGCAGTGCCGAGGCGGTTGGAAGAGGCGGGATTTGTTTTCCGTTTCTTTGAATTGGAACAAGCACTGGATGATGTGATCAATCAACAGGCTTGATGCCCTCTCACCGTCTCCCTGCGGGAGACGGTGAGAGGAAAAATATCTACTTCAGCGCTCCTGAAAGAAACTGCTGCAAACGCGGGCTCTTAGGGTTACCAAACAACTCCGCAGGTGGCCCCTGCTCTTCAATCACCCCCTGATGCAGGAAAATGACGTGGCTGGAGACATGGCGCGCAAATTCCATTTCGTGCGTCACTACCACCATGGTTTTCCCCTCTTCCGCCAATTTCTGCATAATGCGCAGCACTTCGCCCACCAGTTCAGGATCCAGCGCCGAAGTCGGTTCGTCGAACAACAGCACTTCCGGCTCCATTGCCAACGCCCGGGCAATGGAAACACGTTGCTGTTGCCCACCGGAGAGGTGCACCGGGTATTTGATTTGCGCCCGCGCGTCAATGCCGACCTTATCCAGATAGCGCACCGCCCGTTCACGCGCCTCGGCCTTGCTCAGCCCCAATACCTGGATTGGAGCTTCCATCACATTCTCCAACACCGTCATGTGGCTCCACAGGTTGAAATGCTGGAACACCATGGTCAGGCGGGTACGCAGCAACTGCAGCTGTTTCTTGTCATAGACTCTGAGCTGGCCATCCTTGTCGCGCACCATGCGAATATTTTCATTATTCAGGCTGATGGAGCCTTCGCTGGGCTTTTCCAGGAAGTTGATGCAACGCAGAAAGGTACTTTTACCGGAGCCGGAAGAACCGATAATGCTAATCACATCGCCCGCATTGGCCGCCAGGGAGACCCCTTTCAGTACTTCATGGTCACCATAACGCTTGTGCAGTTCGGTGACGGCTAATTTTTGTTCAGGCATGGTGGATCCCCGTCATTCATCGATGAGTTACGTGTGCCATCCAGCGTTTTTCTGCCCTGCGGAACAGGCTGATCAACGTATAGGAGATAATCAGATACAGCACGGCCGCAATGCCAAAGGCATAAAACGGCTGGTAGGTCGCCGCGTTGATATCGCGGGCCACCTTCAACAGGTCCGGCACCGTGGCGGTAAAGGCCAGTGCGGTCGAGTGCAGCATCAGAATCACTTCATTGCTGTACGCCGGTAGTGCCGAACGCAGCGCCGAAGGCAAAATAATGCAGCGATACAGTTTAAAGCTGGAAAACCCATAGGCCCTGGCCGCTTCAATTTCCCCATGCGGCACCGAACGAATGGCTCCGGCGAAAATCTCTGTGGTATAGGCACAGGTATTCAGCGTTAGCGCCAATATGGTGCAGTTCATCCCGCTGCGGAAAAACGCATTGAGCAGCTCAGTACCCCGCACGATTTCCAGGCTGTACATACCGGAATAAAACACCAACAGTTGTACGTACAGCGGCGTACCGCGGAAAACATAGGTATACAGCCACACTGGGTAGCGTACCCAACGGGTGGAAGAAACCCGAGCTACCGCCATCGGGATGGCCAGCAGCCCGCCCATGACCACCGAAGAGATCAGCAACCACAGCGTCACCGCCACACCGGTATAGCGATAGCCATCGGTCCACAGCAGTTGCTGCCAATACTGATGCAGAATATCGATCATAGTTCGGCCCTTTTGACGCCCAGTGAATAACGCCGCTCAAGCCACAGCAACACACCGTTGGAAATCGTGGTGAACAACAGATACACCAAACCTGCGACAATGGCGTAGAAGAAAGGCTGATAGGTGCCCTTTCCTGCCAGCTGCGTGGCCTTTACCAGATCGTTGAGTCCAAGAATGGAGACCAAGGCCGTCGCCTTGAGGATCACCTGCCAGTTGTTGCCGATGCCGGGTAACGCAAAGCGCATCATGGCCGGAAACAGAATGCGGCGGAAAATCTGCCCGTTGGAAAAACCGAAGGCGGTAGCCGCCTCGATCTGACCACGAGGCACCGCCAGGTAGGCTCCCCGGAAGGTTTCGGTAAAATAGGCTCCGTAGATAAAGCCCAGGGTAATGATGCCCGCCCCCAAGGGATCGATATCAATCTGTGAGAAGCCAATAAACTCCGTCACATGGTTAAGGGCAATTTGCAGACCGTAGAAGATCAACAGCATCAACACCAGGTCCGGCACGCCACGGATCAAGGTGGTATAGGCACCAAAGATCGTGGAAATAACAGGGTTTTGCGAAAGTTTACCGCCAGCGCCGATCAAACCAATCACCACCGCCAGCAATACGGAACTGAGGGCCAGCTCCAGCGTCACCAGAGCCCCCTCAAATATCAGTTGGGAGTAACCTTGTAGCATTTACGTCACCCTGTCGTCATTGAGCACGTCATGACACTCCAGCCAGAACAGGCCCGGAAAACCGGGCCTGTTGTCATAGAGAGTACCCGACAGGAATTAGCCGCCGTAAACGTCAAAGTCGAAGTATTTTTTCGCGAACTTATCGTAGGTGCCGTCTTTGCGCATTTCGGCAAAGGCTTTGTCCAGTGCCGCTTTCAGCTCGGTTTCATCCTTGCGCAGGCCCATACCGGTGCCGACACCAAAGAATTTATCGTCCTTCACCGATTCACCGGCAAACTCGTACTCCTTGCCTGGAGGCTGCTTCAGGAAGCCTTCGCTCGCGGCGACTTCATCTTGAAACGCGGCGTCAATACGCCCGGAAGCCAGATCCGCATACACCAGATCCTGGTTCTGGTAAGGCACCACGGTCACGCCTTTTGGCTGCCAGTTGGCGTTAGCAAAAGCTTCCTGGGTGGTCCCCTGCAATACGCCAATGCTTTTGCCCTTCAGCGCATCGACGGTAGGCAGGATCTTGGAGCCTTTTGGTGCGATCAGCCGTGAGTTGGCCGCAAACAGCTTGTCGGTAAAGGCAATTTCCTGCTGGCGTTTTTCGGTAATGGACAGAGAAGAGATGATAGCGTCGATTTTCTTCGCTTTCAGGGAGGGGATCAGCGCATCAAAATCGCTTTCCACAAAGATACACTTGGTATTTATGCGTTTGCACAGCTCGGTGGCCAGATCGATATCGAAGCCAACCAGTTGCCCCTGCGCATTTTTCGATTCAAACGGCGCATAGGTCGGATCGGTGCCGATTTTCAGCGTGGAAGGTAATGCGGCGAATGCACTGCTAACCGCGCTCAAAGCCAAAACTAAAGGGAGAACTTTAACAAGCTTTTTCATAATTACCCTCAAATGGATATTTTTGCCGATGCCACTACGGGCATTACTTTCATCACACACAGGATCTGCAGTAATCATGCCACTTTGTCATTAGCGAGCGCGGGGAACGGCCACGCTCTGTTCAAAGCTCTTCCCAGAGGCAACGAACGACAAAATGAACGGCAAACTCGGGCTTCGCCATGGAAAACCTACAAGTTACTGAAACAGAGTGCATGGGGAAGCAGGATCATTATGATGCATCAATCGCACTAAATCAGTGCGATGTTGCACAAATGTATAAATTTGAGGGTAAGCTGGTTAATTAACGCCTTGCCAACGCGTGAAGAGATCTTGCGGCAGTTCGATGTCAAACTGGTCGATAACCCGATTAACGGTCTGATCGATAATATCATCAACGGTTTGCGGACGATGGTAGAAGGCCGGTACCGGCGGCATAATCACCGCCCCCATCTCCGCGGCCTGGGTCATCAGCCGCAGATGGCCCAGGTGCAACGGCGTTTCACGCACGCAGAGCACCAGTGGCCGACGCTCTTTGAGGACCACATCGGCGGCGCGAGTCAGCAGCCCATCGCTGTAACTGTTGACGATGCCAGATAACGTTTTGATTGAGCATGGCAAAATCACCATCCCCATGGTTTTGAACGAGCCGGAGGAAATGCTGGCGGCAATATCACGCGAATCGTGCACCACATCGGCCAAAGCCTGAACGTCACGCAGGCTCAGAGAGGTTTCCAACGCCAGCGTCTGGCGTGCCGCGTTGCTCATTACCAGGTGGGTTTCCACCTCTTCTACACCACGTAGTACCTGTAGTAAGCGCACGCCGTAGATAGCGCCGCTGGCGCCGGAAATACCGATAATGAGTCTTTTCATCAAGCTGGCCTTTGTCGGGAAATATGCCGTAAGGATAGCCGAATAGGGGCAGGTTTGGCAGCAAACCTTCGTAGATTCAAGGTGGGAATAAAACAATGCACCATAACCAACGCTATGGTGCACCGTTTTGGTGAGACACGTGGGCGTTAACCCTCGTTATGCATTTCCAGATTTTCGGCTTCCGTCTGGCCGCGCAACGCTTTGGCATCGTCATTACGCAGCGTTTCCAGATATTCCAGATAGCTCTGGTCAACGTCTTTGGTCACGTAGATGCCGTTAAACACCGAGCATTCAAACTGGGCGATATCCGGGTTCTCTTCGCGCACTGCGGCGATCAGGTCATCCAGATCCTGGAAAATCAGGCCGTCGGCACCAATAATCTGGCGGATTTCGTCTACTTCACGCCCATGGGCAATCAGCTCCGTCGCGCTCGGCATATCGATGCCGTACACGTTAGGGAAGCGGATCTCCGGTGCGGCAGAAGCCAGATAAACCCGTTTGGCCCCGGCGTCACGCGCCATCTCCACGATCTGCTCTGAAGTGGTACCACGGACGATGGAGTCATCAACCAACAGCACGTTCTTATCGCGGAATTCGGCACGATTGGCGTTCAGCTTGCGGCGTACCGACTTACGGCGAGCCTGCTGGCCCGGCATGATGAAGGTGCGGCCAACATAGCGATTCTTGACGAAGCCCTGGCGATACGGCTTATCCAAAATACGGGCAATCTCCAGCGCGATATCGCAAGAGGTTTCCGGGATCGGGATCACCACGTCGATATCCAGATCTTCCCATTCGCGCGCAATCTTCTCACCCAATTTCTGCCCCATACGCACGCGGGCGCTGTAGACGGAGATCTTGTCCATAAAGGAGTCAGGACGGGCAAAGTAGACATACTCGAACAGGCATGGATTGGTTTTTGGGTTCTCCGCGCACTGGCGAGTGAACAACTGGCCTTTTTCGGTGATATACACCGCTTCACCCGGCGCTACGTCGCGCAGGAAGTCGAAGCCCAAGGTATCCAGCGCCACGCTCTCAGAGGCTACCATGTACTCACAGCGGCCATCTTCCAGCTCACGTTTGCCGATCACCAGCGGGCGAATGCCGTTGGGATCGCGGAACGCCACCAGACCGTGGCCGATAATCATGGCTACGCAGGCGTAAGCGCCACGCAGTTGCTGATGCATCGCGGCAACGGCGGTAAATATGTTGTCGGACTCCAATGGATAATGCGGGAAACGGTCAAGCTCGGTGGCCAGCACGTTCAGCAGGATCTCGGAATCGGAAGTGGTGTTGACATGACGGCGGCCACGTTCAAACAGCTGTTGGCGCAGTTCGTGGGCGTTGGTCAGGTTGCCGTTGTGTGCCAGCGTAATGCCGAACGGCGAGTTGACATAGAAAGGTTGAGCTTCTGAAGCGCTGGAGCTGCCAGCCGTTGGGTAACGCACATGGCCAATGCCCATGTTGCCCTGCAGGCGCAGCATATGCCGGGCTTCAAATACATCTTTCACCAGACCATTTGCCTTGCGCAGGCGGAACCCATTATGGGCATCAATAGTGACGATGCCAGCGGCATCCTGTCCACGATGCTGGAGCACCATCAATGCATCATAAATCGACTGGTTTACCGGCATAAAACCGGCGATACCGACAATACCGCACATGTTGTCTTTTCCTCTAAGCCGCTACCGCCCCGGTAATTGGGTTGGTAAGAAACTCGACGTGCTTTGCAGATAGTCAAAGAACCATCTGATGATGTAACTGAACTGGGGGATCAACTGTGACTGTTTCCAGTCCGCACTCTGCGACAGGGTGGTAAAGGTATCCAGGAAGAACAGTATCGCCGCCACGATCAACACGCCGCGCAGTGCGCCGAAACACACGCCCAGCACCCGATCGGTGCCCGATAATCCGGTTTTCTCTACCAGTGACCCAATCACATAGTTAACGATAGCGCCCACAATCAGCGTTGCGATAAACAAAATGGCAATCGCAATGCCGTTACGTACCAGCTCATCTTCAAAACGGGTGAAGTAGGCTGCAAGGTATGGGTAGAAATGGCTGGCAACAAAGAACGCACATCCCCATGTCACAAGTGACAATGCTTCGCGAACAAAACCTCGGATCAGGCTCACCAGAGCCGAAAATCCAATCAACGCTAAAATGACGTAATCAATCCAGACCATGAACTATTCCAATGATGAATCGCCCCTGCATCCAATCGCGGCGAATTCTAACAGAAAAAGAAAACGTTTGCGTAGCGGATTTCCCACCACGTAACAAATAAAAAACGGCGATCTTAAAATTGCTAATCGCCGCGCCTACATAGGATATCCGGCCCCTGAAAGGCACAATTTTTGTGGCGATTTGGCAATCCTCCTCCTTGAGCACTGGCCCCTCACCCTAACCCTCTCCCACAGGGAGAGGGGATCGTCCGAGTCGCGGTTAGCGGTTGTGACACAATTCCAACTTACCCGAACCTTGGATTAAGTGAGCAAGAATATTAGAACCCGTCCCCCTCTACGCACAATGCTTGAGGGAACGCCCCCTCTCCCTGTGGGAGAGGGTCGGGGTGAGGGGCATACATATGACAGCCCCAATGGATCAACGTGCGCTATACGCCTTCACCTGCCCGCTCAGCCCACTGATCCCATTCAGCTCCGCCAGCGAAGCCTGCAGCTTCTGCTTCGAGGCATCTGGGCCAACGTAGATGCGGGTGATCTCACCCTGCACCGGCGTGGATGGCACGGTATAAGCCCGGTGCCCAGACAGGCGCAGCGAAGCGACGATCTCATTGACCTTGGCAGCATTTTTCAACGCCCCCAACTGCACCACATAGGCCTGACCAGCCGGCGCCTTTTCTTCAACCGCAGGTTTGGTTTCAGGCTTTGGCTCTGGTTTCACTTCCGGCTTTGGCTCTACCTTTGGCGGTGTTGGCACTGGCTTAGGTTTCACTTCCACCGGCTTCACCTCTACCGGTTTAGGTTTAGTTGGCTGAACCGGCTTGGTTTCGATGGGCGGCGGAGCAACAACCGCAGGCTGCTGCGGTTGAGTCGTTTGATTAGCCGCCTGCTGGGCGGAAGCCTCGGCGGCGGCCTGCTGCTGCTCAACCAAAGCGCCAGCCCCCTCCGGTGGAACCGAAGGTAGCGCCTGATTGGCCGGTGGGATCACGTCGATTTCATGAGCATCCCCCGGTTTGGGCACTAACGGGATCGCCGCAAACTCATCCTCATAATGCTTCTTTTTGCCGTCAAGCAGCCCCGGCAGGACAATCACCCCCAGGGCAACCAAAATCACGGTTCCAACCAGTCGATTCTGAAATTTACTTGCCACTCACACTCCCCGCCTCTCGTCTAACGCCGCCATCACGTGGGCAACAGTGTGGAAAGACCCACAGACGATCACAATATCCTGAATATCTGCGTCCTGCATAGCCTGACGCCAGGCAGTTTCGACATCGGCAAATTTGCGTGGTTCCGTTAAATACTGTGCCAGCAGTTCAACGCTGGCTCCGCGCGGGCCTTCCAGCGGCGCACAATACCACTCGTCCACCTGTTCACTCAGGCAGGCCAGCGTACCGGCAATGTCTTTGTCCGACAGCATCCCCACCACCGCGCGTACTACTCCGCCATTGCGGGGGAGTTTCGCCAGCCGCCCAGCCAGATAGGCCGCAGCATGAGGGTTGTGGGCAACGTCCAGGATCAGCTGCGGGTTCTGCTGCACGGTCTGAAAACGTCCAGGCAAAGCGGCCTGCTGTAAACCGGCAAAAATCGCCTTTTCGTCGATTTCCAGCGCCGAATAGTGCAGCGCAGCCAATGCCGTTGCCGCATTCGCCAAGGGGACATTAGGCATAGGGAGCTCGGTCAGACGTGTGCCGCCCCCTTCCCATTGCCAGCGTTCACCCTGTTCGCTGAACGACCAGGCATCATCACGGCGATACAGTTGAGCGTTGAGATCTTCCGCTACCTGCTGGATGCTATGCGGCATATCCGGTTCACCGACCACGGCAGGCTTGCCGCCACGGAATATCCCCGCCTTCTCGCGGCCAATGCTTTCACGATCGTGGCCTAGCCAGTCGGTGTGATCCAAGGCAATGCTGGTCACCACGGCGACGCTTGGCTCAACGATATTGGTCGCGTCCAGACGCCCGCCCAGCCCCACTTCCAGGATCACCACGTCAAGCTTAGCCTGTTTAAACAGCTGTAATGCCGACAGGGTGCCAAATTCGAAATAGGTCAGCGAGGTTTCCCCCCTGCCAGCCTCAATCGCGGCAAAAGAGCGGCAGTGTTCAGCTTCACTCAGCTCTTCACCCTGTATGCGCACCCGTTCGGTATAACGCACCAGATGCGGTGAACTGTAAACCCCGACCCGAAGCCCGGCAGCCAGCAAAATGGCCTCTAACGTGCGGCAGGTGGTGCCTTTGCCGTTAGTACCGGCAACGGTAAATACCGTAGGAGCAGGAGTGAGAAGGTCAAGGTGCGCCGCAACGTGTTGCACACGCTCCAGGCCGAGTTCGATCGCCTGGCTATGCAGACGTTCCAGATAGTAAAGCCACGAGCTCAATGGCGACGTGGCTTGGGGAATTTGGTGGTTTTGCATGAGTCCCATCACTGACTTTGGGTTCATAAATCCGTAAGACGCATCGCCCTGACAATGTCAAAAGCGATGCTCTTCGTTTCCCGCCGCAACTTAGCCACAAAATGGCGGCAGAACCCGGCGCAGGCTTGCACCTATACCGGGTCTTTGTCTGCTCCTCAGGCGTCGGCCTGATTTTCCTGAGCGATGACCGGCGCGGCCTCATCGAAATGCGGCTGCGGCTGGTTGGTCAGCTTGGACAGAATGCTGGCCAGGGTCTGACGCATCACCGGACGGCGCACGATCATGTCGATGGCGCCCTTTTCAATCAGGAACTCACTGCGCTGGAAGCCCGGCGGCAGTTTTTCACGTACGGTTTGTTCGATAACCCGTGGCCCGGCAAAGCCGATCAGCGCTTTTGGCTCGGCAATGTTGATATCGCCCAGCATCGCCAGGCTGGCGGATACGCCACCCATGGTCGGATCGGTCAGTACCGAAATATACGGCAGGCCACGCTCTTGCAGCTTGGCCAACGCGGCGCTGGTTTTCGCCATCTGCATCAGCGACATCAGCGCTTCCTGCATACGCGCACCGCCACTGGCAGAGAAGCACACCAGCGGGCAGTTATCTTCCAACGCCTGTTCAACCGCACGCACAAAGCGTGCACCAACCACGGAAGACATCGAACCGCCGATAAAGGCGAATTCGAAGGAGGCCGCAACGATCGGCATGCCATACAGCGTGCCCTTCATCACCACCAGCGCGTCTTTCTCGCCGGTTGCTTTCTGTGCGGCAACCAGACGATCTTTGTACTTTTTGGAATCCTTGAACTTCAGAACGTCTTTCGGCTCCAGTTCGCTGCCCAGTTCCACTTCACTGCCTTCATCCAGCAAGGTATGCAGACGCATACGGGCTGACATGCGCATGTGGTGGTCGCACTTGGGGCAGACCTCAAGGTTACGCTCCAGTTCAGCACGGTAAAGGACCTGACCACAGCTATCGCATTTGGTCCAGACCCCTTCAGGAATGCTCACCTTACGGGTTTGCGTAACATTGCTTTTGTTGAGAATTCGTTCAATCCAGCTCATCGATGACCTTTCTGTTTGAACCTGGCAGACACCCGTCCGCTGTTCATGCCTTAACAATCCTCCCGCAACACACCCCATGCAAAAATGCCGAGCTAAGCGCAACTGGCGCGCTACCAAGGCATTGGCTTCAGGGTCGTTCGCGGGAACAGACCATAAATGTCGCTCATTAAACCATATCGGCCCGATTGTGTGGACAAAAAACTGGTCGAACCGACGGGTTAAGCGGTGTTTTTACTGTTTTTGTTGGCGGGCAGCCGCGCGTTTATGGCGCCAGATTTCAATAATGCCCGGCAGAATTGAAACCAGGATGATGCCAACAATCAACAACTTCAAGTTTTCCTGCACGATCGGCAAGTCGCCAAACAGGTAGCCAGCATAAGTGAACAGCAGCACCCAAAGTAGCGCACCAATCACGTTATAGGCAGCAAAGTGGCGATAGGACATATGCCCCATGCCGGCAACGAACGGCGCAAAGGTACGCACGATCGGCACAAATCGCGCCAGAATAATGGTTTTTCCGCCGTGTTTCTCGTAGAACTGGTGGGTTTTGTCCAGATAGCTACGGCGGAAAATTTTCGAGTTCGGGTTGCTGAACAGCTTTTCGCCGAACAGCCGACCAATAGTGTAGTTGACGGCATCGCCAATCATCGCCGCAATCACCATCAACGCCACCATGGTATGCACGTTGAGATCGTTGGAGGGCAATGCGGCCAGCGCACCGGCGACAAACAGCAGAGAATCCCCCGGCAGGAACGGCGTAACCACCAGCCCGGTTTCACAAAACAGGATCAGGAACAGAATGGCGTAAACCCACATACCGTATTGCGCGACCAGTTCTGCCAGGTGCACATCAATATGCAAAATAAAATCAATCAGAAACTTGATGATGTCCATAAACTCTCTCAATTGACCGGGTGTCTCTCTCACCCGGCGTTGGCACCAGTAAATAACGTATTAATCTGCCAGCCTGCCAGTTAATCGTCGGCTAAAAACAGCGGCCCCATCGGCGGCCGGGGTAAGGCAAACGACTCGGGATAATCAACCGCAACCAGGTACAGTCCTTCGGCTCGTGCGGTAGCGGCCGCCAGGCTGCGATCTTTGAGCGCCAACAGTTCGCCCATCCAGTTCTCATCCTGATTGCCACAGCCAATCTCCATCAGGCTGCCAACAATGTTGCGCACCATATGATGGACAAAGGCGTTGGCCTTTATATCTACCACGATATATTCGCCATAGCGCGAAACCTTAACGTGTTTTACGTTTCGCCACGGCGTGCGTGACTGGCATTGCACCGCCCGGAAGGAGGTAAAATCGTTTTCCCCCAGCAGGGCCTGTGCGGCACGATGCATGCGATCGGCGTCCAGCGGATGATAAAAGTGCGTCACCCCCTGCTGCAAGACCGCCGGGCGATAGCGGTGATTATAAATAATGTAGCGATAACGCCGCGCGGTGGCGCTAAAGCGAGCATGAAAATCGCTGCTGACCTCTTTCACCCAGCGTACCGCGATATCTGGCGGCAAATGGCTGTTCACCCCCATCGTCCAGGCGGCGTCTTTACGCTGTGCGGCGGTTTCGAAATGCACCACCTGCCCGGTAGCGTGCACCCCAGCATCGGTGCGCCCGGCGCAGAATACGCCGATCGGCGCATCCGCCACCTTGCTTAACGCTTTTTCCAGGCATGCCTGGACGCTGGTAACCTCTTGCTGACGCTGCCAGCCGTAATAACGGCTGCCGTCATACTCAATCCCCAGCGCAATTTTCAGCATTGGCTGGGTTGGCAACTCCACCTCGGACATCAGTACATCTGCTCCTGCAACAGCCGTTCAGCGGTTTCGATCGCCATCAACGCGCCACCAAAGCGCACGTTATCGGCCACCGACCAGAACTGCAGCATCTCGGGGATACCGTAATCATTGCGCAGACAGCCAATGCTCAGCATATCGCTGCCGGAAGCTTCGGTAACCTGAGTCGGATAATCGTCTTCTTCGCTCAGTTGAATATCTTCAGCCTGCTCCAGCTCGTGGCGAGCTTCCTCTGCCGCGATTGGACGCAGCGCTTCCAGATGTACCACTTGCGCATGGCCGTAGAAAACCGGCGACTGAACGCAGCTTACCGAAATCGGCAGCCCTTCATCCTGCAACACCTTACGCACCTGATCGACGATCAGACGCTCTTCACGCACGCTGCCCTGCTCATCGGTCATCAATGGCAGCAGGTTAAACGCCAACTGCTTGGCGAACACGCCTGGTTCTGCGGGAATGCCGTTCAGCAGACGCGCGCTCTGGCCTGCCAGATCGTCCACCGCGACCTTGCCGCGAGCCGAAACCGACATCAGCGTGGTGACGTGCAGACGGGAAAGCCCGGCCTGTTCGGTCAGCGGTTTAATCGCCGTCAACAGTTGGCTCACCATACTGTCGGCCACCGCGACGATATTGCGGTTGCGGTAATCCGCCAGCACCTGCGGGTTAACACCTGGCACCACTAACGGCACGTCCGGCTCAAGTGCAAAATGGCCGCTGGTGTCGATCACCAGGCAGCCCATATTGCCCGCATCATCAGCGTAACGGGCCGCAGCGTCGCTACCGGCAACAAAAAACGCCAGTTGCGCCTGCGACCAGTCGAATTCTTCTACGTTTTCCACCAGCAAGGATTTGCCGTTGAAACGCACCGTAGCGCCAGCACTGCGCTCGCTGGCTAAAGGAAAGAGTTCACCCACCGGGAACTGGCGTTCCTGTAGCAATTCCAGCAACGCTTCACCTACTGCGCCAGTGGCACCGAGCACAGCGATATTCCAGCCGTCAGACATTGGGTTTCTCCAGAGTATTTGATTCAAATGCAAACGGGCGATGCAGTCACCGCCCGATAAACTTTACCGCCAATTGCCTTAAGGCAACCTTATGCTCGCCCTGTTACAGGACGCCGAAGCCCAGTTTGTGCAGCAGTTCCGCACTGGCGCTGTCATCGCACTGCACCCGCAGTGAAGACCACTCCCGGCGTTCCTGATAATGCTTGCGCAGGCGATCGAACTCACCCGGCAGCCCGGCAACTTGCCGCAGCGGCGCATCATCGCGGCGCACATCATACACCAAGTGCATCAATCGTTTTAACTTGCCTTCGTCCAGCGGCCCATTGAGGCGGATTTCGCTGAACTCTGGCACCGGCAGCAGCGAGGCCAGCTCGATAGCTTGCGGCTGCCCCAGATGCTGGGCAAAGGCTTCAAACACCTGTGTGGTGCCGCGCGCCTTGCCTTCCAGCGTGTAACCGGCGATATGGGCGGTGCCGATATCCACCCGATCCAGCAACGGCACGCTGAGATCCGGCTCCGGCTCCCACACGTCCAGTACCGTACTCAATCGCTTACCCCGCTCCAACACGTTAAGCAACGCGACGTTATGCACCACGGCCCCCCGGCAAGCGTTGATCAGAATGCGATCGTCGGGCAAAGCATCCAGCAGATCCGCGTTGGCCAGATGCAACGATTTATACGGGCCAGTCTTGTTCAACGGGGTATGGAACGTCAGCACGTCGGCCTCTGCCACCAGCTTTTCCAACGGCCAGAATTCGCCGCTGTCCCCACGATCGGCGCGTGGTGGATCGCACAACAGCGTACGCACGCCCATGGCTTTCAGGCGAGCATCCAGCCGGGAGCCAACATTGCCGACACCCACAATACCAACGGTTTTATCACGCAAAGAGAAGCCATCGCGCTCCGCCAACAGCATTAATGACGAAAGCACATACTCCACCACCGCAATGGCATTGCAGCCAGGGGCGGCCGAGAAACCAATCCCCGCCTGCTGCAACCACGCCTCGTCCACATGGTCGGTCCCCGCCGTAGCGGTGCCAACAAAACCGATCTTGGTGCCAGCCAACAGTTCCTGATTCACTTTGGTCACCGAACGCACCATCAAGGCGTCGGCTCCGGCCAGCGCATCGGTTGGGATCGGGCGACCAGGCACGGCCTTTACTTCCCCCAAGCGGCTAAACAAATCCACCGCATAGGGCATATTTTCATCAACCAGTATCTTCACGTCACTCTCCGACGGGTATAGGTAAGCAATAGCTGCAAAATAGTGTGCCACTGAATGGTTTAGAAACCCAAGCTTGTTATGCACAGTGGAATAACGATGTTTTTCTTCTAAGCTTTATTGAGTTTTTTCCGATAATTACCAGGCAAGGAGGCGAACCTTCGCGTTAGCGACCGGCTAACGGGCAGAAACAAATCGAAAATCAAAGGTGTTAACCATGAAAAAAGCGACACTTGTTCTGGCGATCGTTGCAACACTCACAGCCGTTGGTACCGCTCAGGCTGAAAACGTGACTACACAAGCATTGGCCACCTGGCCTGCGATAGCGGTGAAAGACTCCTCCAGTCAATTGGTCGTTACCCCCATTGGCAACCTGTATTTCCAATATGCTGAAGGCGTAAAGCGCTTCAATAGCCAGCAAGGCGTGTTCGACGTAGCTCTCCAAGGCGAAGGAACCGCGATTAAACTGACCGCCAAACTGGTTTCCAATACCCTGACTCAATTAGGCACCTCCGGTTCCACCCTGGAAGTGGGGGTTAAACACCACGGCGCTGCGATAACAAAAACCGCTCAAACCACCCTGATTGATACTTCGGCCGGTATATCAGGCGGTAACCTGAGCAAACTTGCTAACGCTGACAAGCAGCCTGGCCGCCAGAGTGCGCAAGACCACTTCGATTTCACTATCATCGGTGCGACGGCTGATGGCACGACCCCGGTGACCGACTTCAGCACCTTGCCGGCAGGCACCTGGAGTGGTGATGTGAACGTTCGGTTCGACGTAACCTGGGCCAGTTGATGTCGTGTTGGGATTGTCATGCCCGGCGGAAACGTTCTGGCGTGGTACCGGCGATCTGCTGGAACATCACAATAAACGCGGAAGCCGAGCTGTAGCCCACATCGAGTGCGACATCCTGCACGGTTTTCCCCTGTTCGAGCAGCGAAAGCGCATGTAAAAAGCGCAGGCGCTGCCGCCACTCGCTAAACGACATGCCCAGTTCCTGCTGGCAACGGCGTGAAAGCGTCCGCTCAGTGGTATACACCTTGCTGGCCCATACCGCCAATGAGGTGTTATCCGCTGGGCAACGTTCCAACGCCTGTAACACTGGCCCCAAAAACTTGTCTTGCGAGGTCGGCAGATAGGTCTGTTGCACCGGGGAAATCCGCAGTTGGTCGATCAGCACCCGGCAAAGGCGCAGATCCTCTTCACTAGTGGGCTCCAGCATTTTTCGCCCCAGGCAATCTTCAACAATGGCGCTGAACACCGGCGAGACGTTGATCAAACAGGCCTCTTCTGGCAACCCGACGCATAAGGATTTGGCGATATTGATGGTGCGGAACAGCACCGGTTTGCGGTTATGGCTGGAATGCTCCATGCCCGGCGGCAACCAGACGGCGAACTCCGGCGGAGCCAAAAAACGCTGCCCGGCAATATTCAGCGCAATCACCCCGGTTTTGACGCAAATCAACTGCCCCCAGTCGTGGCTGTGCGGCAGATATTCGGTATCCGCATGGGTTTCTTCGCAGCGGAAAAACAGCGTGCGCGGAGCAGCGACGTCTGCGGTGGGATAATTACGGGTTTCGGCCATGGTGAAGTTGTCTTGATTTCGCGAAATGCTGTCTGATTTTGACTATATATAATAAACCGGACACGGGTAGACTAGCCAGCATGTTATTCGTTGTTGAGAATTATTATCATGAACGTGCTCTTTCCCCTGCTGGCGGTGCTGATCTGGTCGATTAACGCCGTAGTCAGTAAAGTATCGGCAACCGCCATCGATCCGGCGGCCATCTCCTTCTATCGCTGGGCATTGGCGCTGATCGTGCTCACCCCTTTCGTTCTGCCGGGAGCGATCCGTAATTGGCCTACCATTCGCGCCAACTGGTGGAAACTGATGATCCTCGGCCTGCTGGGGATGGTGCTGTATCAAAGCCTGGCCTATTACGCCGCACATAGCGTCAGCGCGCTGTTTATGGGCATCCTCAACTCGCTGATCCCGCTGCTGACGGTATTAATCGGTATATTCGTCCTGCGCGTTGCCCCCACCGTGGGTATCGCACTGGGTAGTATCCTGTCGCTGGGTGGGCTGGTGTGGCTGGTTAGCGCGGGGCAACCCGGGCTGCTGCTGCAACACGGCATTGGCAAAGGTGAACTGATGATGTTCGCCGCTTCGGCCTCCTACGCCCTGTACGGCGTGTTGACCAAACGTTGGGCGATCCCGTTACCCAACTGGCAGTCTCTGTATGTGCAGATCGTGTTTGGCGTGGTACTGCTGTTGCCGAACTTCCTGATGGCGCATGACGTGCAGCTTACCAGCCAGAACATCCCGCTAGTGCTGTTTGCCGGTATCCCTGCGTCGATTGCCGCACCGTTCCTGTGGATCCAGGGGGTGATGCGCCTGGGAGCCAACAAGGCGTCGATCTTTATGAACCTGGCACCGGTGTTCACCGCGATAATTGCGGTCCTGTTCCTGCATGAACAGTTGCATAGCTACCATCTGATTGGCGGCGGTATCGCCCTGCTGGGGGTGATCCTGTCACAGCGCCTGCGCACGCCGTTAGGGCGCAGAAAAACCACCGTTACACCATAAGGTTCGGGGGGAGATGCGCCCCCTTACCCTCTATCACCCCAACAGCCTAAAGCGTATCCGCACCGACAGGCCACCTAGCGCGTCAGAACTCAGCAATTCCGGGCGGGTACCGTGATAAGCGGTAATATCTTTGACCAATGCCAGCCCCAACCCTGCGCCAGGCTGGTCACCCACATTATCCAACCGTCGAAACGGTTGTAGCGCAGCAACCGTCTGATCCTGAGCAATACCTGGGCCGCTGTCTTCTATCTCTAACAGCCCCTGCCCCTCTACCATCAATAAACGGGCGGTCACGACCCCCTTGGCTGGCGTGTATTTCAGCGCGTTATCCAACAGGTTGGCGCAAAGCTCCGCCAACAGCAACGCCTCACCGGCCACCCAACAAACTCCCACCCCTTCGTAACCAAGATCGATCCGCTTGCTGCGAGCCTGCGGCAGGCGCGAAAAACAGGCGTCGCGTAACACCTGCGCCAGATTAACCGGCTGCAACTTACGCTCGGCCTGATGCTCGTGCGCCTTCAGCCGTGAGAGGTATAGCAGGCGATCGGTCAACGCGACGGTACTGTCCAGGGTGGCGCTCATCCCTTCCAGACTCTCACGCCATTGCTCGGGCCGTTCGCTGGCCAATGCCACCCCCACCTGGGTTTTCAAAACCGTGAGCGGCGTACGTAGCTGGTGGGAGGCATCGGCACTAAAACGTTCCTGACGCGCCACCATCAACCGCAGCCGCTCAATATAGCGGTTGAATGCCAGCAGCAGCGGCTGCATTTCCGACCAGGGCAGCACCATCGGCAAAGGCGTCAGCTCCCCCGGATCGCGCCGCAGCATCATGCTGGACAGCTTGCGCAACGGTTGCAGCAGCTTTTTCAGCAGGATGTAAGCCAGAGTGAGCGTCAATACCACCACCGTTCCCTGGCTGAGCAGCGCCGCCAACAGCATCTGCCGTGCCAGATAGCGCCGCGACTCCAGCGTTTCCGCCACCAGAATGGTCGCCATCCCCATCACCCCGCCCTCATTCACCGGCTGGAACAGCGCCGCCACGCGGATTGGCTGCCCGCGATAGTGCGCATCGTAAAAATGCACCAGGGCCGGATAGAGGTTGGAACGAGGAATATAGGGCGGCATCTCGGGCAAATCGTTATAGCCCGAAATACTCTGCCCCTCAGGTGAAATAACCTGATAGTACAGCCGGTCGTTCATATTGCGCTCGAAGCTGTCCAGCACCACATAAGGCACATCCACCTCCAGGCGCTGATTGCGCACTACCAGCCGCTCCGCCACCGTACGGGCCGACGCCAATAAGGTGCGATCGTAGGCCATCGTCGCCGCACTCATCGCGCTGAAATAGTGGGTGTAGATTGAGATCCCACCCAATACCAGCAGCGGCAAACCAAAGAACAGCAGCAACTGATAGAACAACGAACGCGGTGCTTTAAACCACCTCATCGCACAGCTCCAGGCTGTAGCCCAAGCCCCGCAACGTCACGATCGCCACATTGCTCCCCTGGAGTTTCTTACGCACGCGATGGACGTAAAGTTCGATGCTTTCGGGGTTAGCCTCGTCAGAGAGGGTAAACACCTGCTCAAACAGTTGCTGCTTGGCGACCGGACGGCCACGGCGATGCATCAAGGTGGTCAACACCGCCAGCTCACGGGGAGTTAACGACAGGGGTTTTTCGGCCAGCAAGAAGTAGCCCTCGTCGTGATAGGTCAGCAAACCGTATTGCAATGCCTGTTGCGTCACGCCGACGCTGCGGCGCAGCAACGCCCGGATGCGTGCCTCCAATTCATCCAGTTCAAAGGGCTTGGTCAGGTAATCGTCAGCCCCAAGATTCAGCCCTTTAACCCGATCGGCCACCTCGGTACGGGCCGTCAATAGCAATACTGGCAGTGTCTGCCCACGCTTACGCAGCCGCGCCAACAGTTCGAGGCCGTTGAGCCGGGGCAGTGCGACATCCAGCACCACCAGCGCATAGCTTTCGTGTAGCAACAAATGGTCTGCCGCCACGCCGTCTATCGCCACATCCACTGCAAACCCAAGGCCGCTGAGGGCTTTCTGCAACCAATGAGCCAGCTCGGGGTGGTCTTCCACTAACAAGAGACGCATATCACATCCTGTAAACTTTCCCGGTCACTGAAAGGTAAATGAAAGGTTTCTGTTTTAACAATTTAGCAACCCCGTGTCAGCGGGGATTCTCACAAACTGAAACAAAACCGATGGGGAAACATCATGAAAACAATAATTACCCGTACGCTTACCGCCACTGTTCTGCTGTTCGCCGCCAACCAGGCATTCGCCGTGGAAGCGCCAAAACGCACCGAATGTATCGCCCCAGCCAAACCCGGCGGAGGCTTCGATCTCACCTGCAAACTGATCCAGGTCTCCTTGCAAGAAACCAAGGCCATCGATAAGCCGATGCGCGTCACCTATATGCCCGGCGGCGTGGGGGCGGTGGCCTATAACGCCATCGTTGCCCAGCGGCCAGCCGAATTTGGCACCGTGGTGGCGTTCTCTGGCGGTTCCCTGCTGAACCTCTCACAAGGCAAGTTTGGCCGCTACAACGTGGATGATGTGAAGTGGCTGGCGGCAGTGGGCACCGATTACGGCATGATCGCCGTACGCGCCGACTCGCCTTACAAGACGCTGAAAGACTTGATGACAGCCTTCCAGAAAGACCCGAACAGCGTGGTATTTGGTGCTGGAGCCTCCATTGGCAGCCAGGATTGGATGAAAACTGCCCTGCTGGCCCGTGAAGTTGGCGTAGATCCCCACAAGATGCGCTATGTGGCGTTTGAAGGGGGCGGCGAGCCGGTGACCGCGCTGCTGGGTAATCACATTCAGGCAGTATCCGGCGATCTGAGCGAGATGGTGCCTTACCTGAAGGGCGATAAGCTGCGTGTGCTGGCGGTATATGCCGAAGAACGCCTGCCAGGCGAGCTGGCAAACGTCCCTACCGCCAAGGAGCAGGGGTTCAATCTGGTGTGGCCGATCATCCGCGGTTTCTACCTTGGCCCAAAGGTCAGCGAGGCCGAGTATCAATGGTGGATCGACACCTTCAAAACCATGACGGCAACCGAGGAGTTCAAACAACAGCGCGATCTACGCGGCCTGTTTGAATTCAACCTGACCGGGAAGGAGCTGGATACCTACGTGAAAAACCAGGTTACCCAGTATCGTGAACAGGCCAAAGCGTTCGGGCTGGCCAAATAACCTAGGGGATTGACATGAGCGATCGTATTTTTGCTGCTCTGTGGCTGCTGATCTGCGGCGGCGGCCTGTTTATCGGTTGGGGCATCCAGAGCGAATACAGCTATGAACCTTTAGGACCACGCCCCTTTCCTTTGGCCATCCTGAGCCTGATGGCCCTGTGTGCCGCATTGCTGCTGTTGCGTCGGCCACAGCTAGTCGAGTGGCCACATAAAAACGTGCTGCAACGCCTGCTGGTGCTGGTGATCACGCTGGTGCTGTACGCCTGGGGATTCGAGTGGCTCGGTTTCCCACTGGCAACGACTCTGCTGACTTTCAGCATTGGCCTGCTGTTCCAGGCCAGTATCAAAGCCGCCTTGATTTCAGGCGTCATAATGGGCGTTTCTCTGTTCTACGCCTTTGATTATTTACTGGATGTCACACTGCCACTCGGCGTTTGGCTGAGCTAACGGGAGCGATAATGGAAACCTGGATGTATTTATCACAAGGGTTCGAAGTGGCGCTACTGCCCCAGAACCTGATGATCGCCCTGATCGGCTGCTTCGTTGGCACTATCGTCGGGCTGCTGCCGGGCCTTGGCCCGATCAACGGCGTGGCGATCCTCTTACCGCTGGCTTTCGCCTTGAAGCTACCCGCCGAGTCGGCCCTGATCCTGCTGGCCACGGTGTATATCGGCTGTGAATACGGTGGGCGGATCTCTTCGATCCTGCTCAACGTCCCGGGGGATGCCGCCGCAATCATGACCGCGCTGGATGGCTACCCGATGGCCCAACAAGGCCGTGCAGGAGTTGCCCTGTCGATCTCCGCCGTCAGCTCTTTCACCGGCTCGCTGGTCGCCATTATCGGCATTATTCTGTTCGCCCCGATGCTGGCCCGCTGGTCGCTGGCGTTTGGCCCGGCAGAATACTTTGCCCTGATGGTCTTTGCCATTGCCTGCCTTGGCAGCATGATGAGCCAGAACCCGTTGAAATCCCTGCTGGCGGCCCTGATTGGTCTGGGGCTGGCCACGGTGGGGGTGGACGCCAATACCGGCGTGTATCGCTTCACCTTCGACAGCGTACACCTCTCCGACGGCATTCAGTTTATTGTGGTGGTGATCGGGTTGTTCTCGGTCAGCGAGATCTTGCTGATGCTGGAAAGCACCAGCACGGGCCAGAAGCTGATCCGTAAAACCGGCCGCATGCTGTTTAACCGTAAAGAGGCCGCCGAGTGCGTTGGCCCGACCCTGCGATCCTCCTTTGTCGGTTTCTTCGTCGGTATTCTGCCCGGTGCCGGAGCGACTATTGCCAGTGCGCTCACCTATATGACCGAGAAGCGCATCAGCGGCAACAGTGAATCGTTCGGTAAAGGGGATATTCGTGGCGTCGCCGCACCGGAGGCCGCCAATAACGCTTCCGCCTGCGGTTCATTTATCCCGATGCTGACCCTGGGCGTACCGGGTTCAGGCACTACGGCGGTGATGATGGGAGCATTGACGCTGTATAACATCACCCCTGGCCCGGCAATGTTCACCGAACAGCCGGATATCGTTTGGGGGCTGATCGCCGCGCTGCTGATCGCTAACGTGATGTTGTTGATCATGAACATCCCGTTAATTGGGCTGTTCACCCGTATGCTGACCGTGCCGCTGTGGTTCCTGGTACCGGCGATCGCCGCCGTTTCCGCCGTTGGGGTCTATGCGGTACACAGCACGACCTTCGATTTGCTGCTGATGGTGGGGCTAGGCGTGTTTGGCTACATCCTGCGCAAAATGCACTTCCCGATGTCGCCGCTGATCCTGGGGTTTGTGTTGGGAGAAATGCTGGAGCAAAACCTGCGCCGGGCGTTGTCTATCAGCAATGGGAACTTTGATATTCTGTGGAGCAGTACCATTGCCCAATGCCTGTTGGTGCTGGCCGTCGCCGTGTTGGTGTTACCACCGCTGCTGCGCAAACTCCGCAAGCACCGTCGTATCAGCGGGGAAGCGACGGAAGTTGAGTAATGCAAAAAGGGCGCTGCATCATGCAGCGCCCCAATGTTGTGAGCCGGTTAAAAATCGGGCGGGACTAACCCGCCCGACTTATTATTGGCGTATAACCTCAACAGCCTGTTCCAAGGCCGTAATATCATCGCTGGCCAACAAGGGCTGGATGCTGGCGAACGCTTCGGCGGACAAATCGTAAATCTGCAACGCGAGTAAACGCTCGATTGTCTCCGCAGAAAACCGCCGTTTAATCATCCGGGCCGGATTGCCGCCAACGATAGCGTAGGGCTCGACATCCGCAGTCACCACGCTGCCGGCAGCCACTATCGCCCCTTCGCCAATCGTCACGCCAGGCATCAGCATGGCCCGCATCCCGATCCAACAACCATCGCCAAGGCGGGTATCACCTTTAGGTAAATAAGACGCCTGGATGGTTTCCATAAACGGATACAGGCTCAGCCAATCAATACGGTGGGTATGATTCCCTCCCATCAGGATCACCGCTTCGGCGCCAATACAGACATAATCGCCAATGTGCAACCTGTCTAGCTGCCCCAGTGGCTCCCACTGTTGGCTGACCGCATCGCCGTGTAAATAGCGCACCACGGAGCGTTCAAAGCCGTCATCCCAGCAATGGCTGTAATAACTGTGGGTTCCCTTGATCAGGATATTGGGGTTGGTTACCGTCTGGTGGAGTAATTCTACTTGTGACCAGTGTTTATCAGACATGGCATCTTCTCTTAATTTATTGCAAGAGCCACGGAACGTAATGTCAGTGGCAGCGTTTTCCGTTCAAAAACACTGCCCAATCAAGCGATAAGCGCTCGTTTTAACCTTGGATTAATGATCATTTGCTGTTTGCACCCTGTTGTTTCGCGGCCAATGGTAACAAACCGGCGCAGAAAGCCAAGCCTACTTCGCTCTTCTCAGCATCAATACCCCGCCCATCACCAGCGCGCTACCCAATAGCTGTAACTGGTTCATATTTTCTCCCAACAGGAAGTAGGCGATGACCGCGGTAAACACCAGCTCCAGCGACAGGATAAGGTTGGCCACCGCCAGCGGCAGGGTTTTCAGGCTGATATTGTACAGGCCAAACCCCAGCAGCGTTGGCCCTGCGGCCAGCGTGAGCAGCAACAGCCAGCCACTCCACTGAATGCCTTGAACTCCCTGGGATAGAAACCACAGGTCCCCCGCCATGCCGTGAAATGCCGCCAAGGGGAAAAATGTCAGCAAGGTGTTGAACAACCACTGATACACGGCGGAAAAACCGAATACGTACAGGATGGTATTCCACACCGGGTAGCGCCGCTCGCTGGCGATACGCCCGCCGAGGGTGTACAGGGTGTAACCAATGCCGGACAGCATGCCGACCATCAGCCCCAACAGATCAAAACGGCTGTTGCCCATGCTGTCGCCGTTACTGACCAGGAAGCAGCCACCCAGGCTGACCACGATCACCAGCAATTCGCGCAGGCTGAGGCGTTCGTTGTACATCATCCAGCCCAGGAATACGGTAAAACCGACCGAGCAGTAGGTCAAAATAGTCGCCACCGAAGCGCCATTGAGCGCCACCGACAGCGTCCATAAGCTGTTAAACAATGCCAACAGCAAACCGTAGCCAGCGTAGAACGGCACCTGTTCACGTCGCAGATAAGCCCATTGTGGTTTGAACAGCAGCAATAACGGTAACAACACCAAGGCCACCAGGGCCGCACGCCAGAAAGCCAGCACAAACGTCGGTAGATGGTAATACTCGGTCAGCGCGCGGATGATGATGGCGGTAAACGCCAACAGCATGGCACTGATTATGGCGATCACGTAACCCTGGTTGGTTCCCCGCAGGATCCCGCCACTGACCACAACTGGTTCTGCTACAACACCCGACGGTAACGACATAACACCCTCAAAATTCCACCGCTTAATTCTTTGGCGGAGATTTTAACGCGGCCAGATTTTGCCACCATAGCCACTTTGCTACGATGTTGTGCAGGCCACTTTTATCGGTGCCAAGCCTTGTTACTCTGGGATATAGTGAAAACAGACTTTTTTTGACCGGGCCAATTTCATGCACATTCCACTGGATCGTCAGCAGGACATTCCGCTGTATCTGCAGATCGAAGAAGCGCTGCGCCGCGCCATTCTTGGCGGCACCTTTGCCGATGGCGATAAATTGCCGTCAACGCGCAGCCTGGCCGCCGAGCTTTCGGTCAGCCGCCTGACGGTGGAAAGTGCCTACGCCGAACTGGCGGCCAAAGGATTGTTACAACAGCGGCGTGGCAGCGGCGCCTATGTCCGCCACCTGCAACCGGCCCCCATGCAGCAACGGCCAGCATCCAGCGAGCTATTCCCTGCGGATCGCTTCACCACCACCACGTCGCGGCTGGACGGTTATCCGGATATTCCTTTGCCGGAGCACATCATCAACTTTGCCGCTGGCGTCGGCAGCCCCAAGGTGTTCCCGCTGGAGGCGTTCCGCAAGATCCTGCTGTCGATCCTCAGCCGTCATGCGGAAGAGGCCTTCAGCTATGGTGATTATTGTGGTTACTACCCGCTGCGCGACACGCTAAGCCGGATCCTGACCGCACAAGGTATCCCCACCCGAGCCGAACAGGTGCTGATCACCAACGGCTCGCAACATGCCATCAGCCTGATTTTCCAGACGCTATTACGCCCAGGGGATACGGTGATTGTCGAAGAGCCCACCTATGCCGAAGCTCTGGGACTGCTGCGCCTGCACCAGATCAACATTGTTCCAGTGCCCAGCGATCGTCACGGTATGTGCGTTGAGCAACTGCCGGAGCTGATCGCCCGGCATCAGCCCAAAATGATCTACACCATCCCCAATTTCAATAACCCCACCGGGCGCTGTCTGAGCGAAGCCCGCCGCAGCCGCTTGCTGGCGTTGGCGCAACAGGCCGGGATAGTGATCCTGGAGGACGATTTTGTTGGCGATCTGCGTTACAACGGTAAAAGCCTGCCGTCACTGCGCGCCATGGCTCCCGCTGGCACGGTGATCTATGTCAGTACCTTCTCCAAAATGCTGCTGCCCAGTATGCGCATCGGTTATCTGGTGGCAGACAGCGAACAGTATCTGCAATTCTCACGGCTCAAACACGTCGACAGCTTTACCAGTTCTAACCTGATCCAGCGCGCGCTGGACGCCTTTGTCACCGTTGGCAGCTACGACAAGCAGCTGCGCCGGGCGGGAAGGATATACCGCCAGCACCGAGATGCTATGGTGGCTGCATTAAGCGAGCACCTGCCACCGGGCTGTCGGTTTGAAATCCCTGCGGGAGGGCTGTTTATCTGGCTGGAATTGCCACCTGCCGTAAGCACCACAACCTTGATGCCAATAGCCTGGCAACAGGGTGTCACCTTTGCCCGTGGCGAATGCTTTTATGTTGAGGAACAGCACGGCGCACATGGCTTGCGGTTGAATTTTGCCGCCAATACGCCGGAGTTGATTACCGAAGGGATCGCCCGGCTTTGCCGGGCGATTGTTGAGGTGACGGGGAATTAAACGCTGGCCCACCAGAGCCGCAGTTTCATGCCCCAATAGCTGGTCCAGCCGGTGGTGCTTTGCACCACCTTCCCCTGAGAGATCACCACGATGGTCGGCGTCACGCCAATCTGCCACTGCGCCGATAGCTTGCCCTGCTCATCGTTAACTACCGGCAGTTGCAGCTTCTTGGCCGCCAGCCATTGCTCAACCTGCTGGTCATTGCCCGAACGCAGCGCCACGGTCATTACGTTACCGCCGTTTGCCACCAGTTTGGCCACGTAAGGCGTGGTAAAGCGGCAAACCCCGCACCAGCTGGCCCAGAAATAGACCAATAAAGGCTTATCCTGGCTGAGCTGCGCCAACGACACCGGCTCTCCGTCCAGGGTTTCCAGCATTTGCTGCTCAAAGGTCAAGGGAGCCTGTGGAGCTCGCCACCAGTCCATGGCGAACGTCACGCCCAGCACGAGCAACAGCAGAATCAGCAGTTCGCGCGTCCAGCGCCGTAACCTAGCCATTTTTCACCTTCGCCAATTGCTGCTTCACTAACGCTTCCAGATCCTCATAAGACACCGCGCCCGGCAGCATCTGATCGCCAATCAGGGTGGCAGGCGTTCCCTGCACGCCAAACTGTTCCGCCAACTGCATATTGGTACGTAGCGAGGTCATGCTCTGCTCGCTAGGTGCCACCGGCTTAACGCCCGTTTTCTCTTGCGCTGCGGCGATGCTGGCGTTGTCATGAAAGCCTTTTTTCGCCATCAGGCGTTGATGCAGCGGCCAGAACTGTTCTGGATGCTGCTCCCAAGCCGTCAACGCCACCCGCGATGAGGCGATCGAGCTTTCTCCTTTGAACGGCAACAGCTTCACCACCAGCGCCACATCGGGATATTTGTTGACGATCTTCTCCAACATCGGATCAAACTGCTTACAGTACGGGCAGTTGTAATCGGTGAAGGCCACCAGCGTCAGCTTGGCATTCTTGGCCCCCAACCTTGGGCTGGCAGGATCGTCGAACAGGATTTTGCTATTTTGCTCAATCGCCTGACCGAGTTGCTGGCCGTTGGTTTGCTGCTGCCAAGCATTAACCGCTTCCGCCAGAATATCCGGGTTAGAGACCAGCGTTTCGCGGATCAGCTCTTTGATCCGCACTTCCTGCTCGGCGGTGAAAGGAGCCGCAGCCCAGACCGGGGTGACAATCAGCAGCAGTAACATCAGTAACTTGTTCATTATTGGTTTCCTTTGGCAGTAGACAGAGCTTGCAGTACGGCTTCGCGAGTGAGCAGCGGTGACAACACTTCGCCGTCTGGCAAGCCGGGGCCATAGATTTGGTTAAAGGGAACGGCAACGCTGCCGCGCTGTTGCAGGAAGGCCGAGATGCTTTCAGACGGGCGGCTCCAATCACCGCGCAGCGCCACTACATCATCAGCGCTGAGTGCTTTTTGCACATCGTCACGCAGCAATACGTTGTATTTATTCGCCTTGCAGGTCACACACCAGTCGGCGGTCACATCAACAAACACCCGTTTATTTTCAGCTAGTGCCTGTACGATCGCCTGTTCAGAAAGCGGTTGCCAGGCGATGTTGTCGTGCAACGGCTGTCGCCACTGGTTAGCGGTCAACGATCCCACCAGCAATGCCAAACCACCTACCACCAGCACGCTGGCCGTCGCGATCCCCGCTGACCGGGCACCTAACTGTTGCCACACCGCCAGCAATAAACCGAGCAGCAAGATGGCACCGACAATCAGAGTCGGCTTCACGCCGATATGGTTGGTCATCAGGCTAAGCAGCCAAAGCGAAGAAACCAGCATTAGCAAGCCCAGCGCCAACCTCATCCCGTTCATCCAGCGGCCAGGACGTGGTAGGCGTAACGCCAGCGCAGGCCAGGCGGCAATCAGCAACCAGGGCAGGCTCATGCCAATTCCCAGTGCCACAAACATGCCCCAAAGCACCGGCAACGGAGCCGCCAACGCAAACGCCACCGCCGTTCCCAGGAAAGGCGCCGAGCAAGGCGTCGCCAGCAGCGTGGCAAACGCTCCCTGCCAGAAATGACCGCTCAAGCCATGCCCGTTATGAGTAGCCAACTTGGTATTCAACGAGGAAGAGAGTTGCAGGTGGAACAGGCCGAACAGATTGGCGCTGAACAGCAGCGTCACCAGCACCATAAAGCCGATAAACCACGGGTTTTGGAATTGGATCCCCCAGCCCAGCGCGTGATTGCTCAGGCGCAACAGCGTCATCAGCAAGGCCAGCGCCATGAAGGACACCACGATCCCCAAGGAAGAGGCCAGAAATTGCCAACGCACGCTACGCCGATCGCGCTGTTCGACCTGCAATATGGAACCTAGCTTCATCCCCAGCACTGGCAGCACGCAAGGCATCAGGTTAAGAATGAAACCGCCCGCTAACGCCATCAATACCGCTTGCCACAGGGGGAAAGCCGCGGTGGAAGGCAATGCAAGCGGCCCGCCAATGGTCAGCGTAGCCTCCTGAGCGATCCCTCCATCGCTGATAACCAGCCGCAGCTGTTTACCACGCAGATCCGGTGCTGCGTCTCCCCAACCATCACTCACGGGAACTCGCGCTTGCAGACTCTCGCCATCACTGCTGACCGTTGGCTTGCCCAGATCGGCTCCTGCCAAGGTATCAAAGAACAGCTCAGGTTGTTGCCAGCCCGCGGTACGCTGCGCGCTAATCTGCAACTCACCGTTGTGATAACCGGCACGCAGGCTGTCCGCCAGCCCGCTGGCAATCGGCACCTGCCCCATCGCCTGAGCAAAGTCGTGATTGAACTTTGGATCAGCCGGGGTGGTGAGATCCAGTTTGAACGGATAATCGGTCAAGATGCAGACGTTGCTACAGGTGGATAAGGTAAGCGTACCCGCCAGTTGCTGCGGCGCAGCGCCCTTCAATACGATGGGCAGCGTAACCCGCTGCTGATAGCCCTGCGTCGAGATCCCCGCCACGTCAAAGCGCTGCGGCGTTGGCCAGAACCAGGTTGCCGGTGGTGGGTTGCCCTGCCAGGTGATTGCTGGCGCAATACCTCCTTCCCCTGGTGAGCGCCAGTAGGTTTTCCATCCTTTTTCCAGCTCAACAGCGAGCAGCACACGGGTTTCGTCCCCGTTGCTGGTGTCGGCACGCAGCCTGACTTGCGCATGATCGTTCTGCGGGCTTTGCAGCCAGCCGCTATCCGCCGCCTGTGTCGCAGGTAGCCAAAGCAATAACAGGCAAGCCAATGCCAGCCTGATGATATTCCACATAGTTGTTCTCCATAAATAAATTAGTCACTCGGTTTGGCGAGGGATTAACTCATTCACGGAACACGCATAATCGCAGATGCACCCTGAGGGTGGTGGGGGAAATAACGCGTACAGGAGGGAACGACAAGCGTGGAGCGATGATCGGGGTCAACAGGACCAGTAACATCCCCAAGCCAAACAGCACGTTTTCAAACATCACCGGTGGAGAGGCCAACAACGATTTGGCACTCAGCTCACAGGGGGTCGTGGTGGTGGCCTCTTCATCACCGCTGGCCACGGATTGGCTGACGCTGACAGAGGGCAGGCCAAGGGCCAGTTGCAAGGTATGCAAGCCCGCCATGCGCTGGGTAAGGCACGTCAGTACCACCAGGCAAGCCAGGGTTAAAAACCATTTTGCAATCCGCTGCCGATTTATCATCACGCCCTCAATGCCGTATCTGCGCCTATCTTAGCGGCGCAAACAGGATAAGCAACGATTGGCCTGTAAAGAAATGTCTGGCGGCGGTATTGATGGCACGAAATTACAGGTATCATAAGCGATTAAGCCTGTGCTTTTCGCCGGGTATGTCGACTTTATACACTGCGAAGGACTGGTGATATGCAACCGTTAAGTGGACCTGGCGCTCCTGGCGCAGCCGATCACCCTCCAACCGCTGGCAAAATCCCTCCTGCCGACGATCAACCGCTCTCCCCAGCCCAACGCACCCAGTTGGAAAAACTGATCGTCAAGATCATGGCCCTCAGCCCGGCCAAGTCCGCCGAGATCTGGGCCACGCTGCGTCATGAATTAGGGGCGGATAACCACAGCGAACTGTTGGCGCGCCATTTCCAACCGGCGGAGCAGCTACTGCAAAACCGCCTTGGCGTGGCACAACAGAGCCATGCCAGCCGCCAACTGCTGCAACAGCTCACCGAACTGTTGCCACAAGGCAATAACCGCCAGGCGGTCAGCGACTTTATCCGCCAGCAGTTTGGCCATACGGTGTTAAGCCAGTTGAGCCATCCACAGCTCCAGCAAGTGTTGAACCTGCTGCAAACCGGCGAACTGACAATCCCTCACCCGCAACAAACGGCCACCAGCGATCGTTCGCTGCTGCCTGCGGAACATCAGCACTTGC
The DNA here is from genome assembly GCF_019968705.1 of Serratia sp. JSRIV004. Classification (NCBI taxonomy): domain Bacteria; kingdom Pseudomonadati; phylum Pseudomonadota; class Gammaproteobacteria; order Enterobacterales; family Yersiniaceae; genus Serratia; species Serratia sp. JSRIV004. The sequence continues at coordinate 4,140,270 of NZ_CP074140.1, forward strand.
AGTTGCAGGTCACCAAGCTTAGCGCGGCCACCGGTGAGACAACGGCCAAACTCTGGCAGGCACTGTTCGATCTGGTCGGGGTAAAAATCAACGATCCGTTGCCCGCACGCCACTTCCAACTGCTCAGTCAGTTTATGCAGGTGAAATTGGCGCTCAGCCCGCAAACGGCGCCGACGCTGCAAAACCTGCTGGCGGTATTGAAACAGCCAGCAGACCAGCAAGAGCAGCAACAGCTCAATGACTATTGCCAGAGCCGCTTTAACGGCAACCTGAATACGCCGCTGACCCACGCACAGTTAAACGACGTGATCCAGCAGCTGTTTACCCGCCGTCTGGACAAGGCTGGCCACGCTCCGTCATTACACAGTGACGTCCAACAGCCACAGCCATTGCTTAACCCACTAATCGCCGCCCTGCCGCAGCCTTTACAGTCGATGTTCAGTAAGCCTCTGGCGCTGGTTGTCGGCGTTATCGTATTGATACTGGTACTGTGGGCGCTGTTTTAACAGCCGCACTCCGGTGCTTTATCCCGCCCCTGCATCGTACCCAGCTCAACACCGATGGCCACCGGATGGCCATCGCGTAGCCAGAAATCCAGCCCGCCAATCAGCTCTTTGACCCGAAAGCCAAGCTTGGCCAACTTGTATGCCCCCTGGGTGGAACCGTTACAGCCGATACCGTCGCAGTAGGTGACATAGACCTTGTCGCGATCGAGAGATGAGGTGCTGCTTTCATCCATTAAACGATGGGGAAAGCTCACCGCACCAGGAATGTGCCCGGCGGCGTACAACGCACTGGCACGGGTATCGATCACCACAATCTCGTTGACGCCATTGCGCAAATCTTCCGCCACATCCGCCGAGTCGGCGTAGAAGGCGAGCTTTGCCGCCAGATAATCCAGGCTTTGTGCCGCCGTAGCCGGGGGATAAGCCAATACCAATGAAGAGATGCTCATAATAGAACTCCAATGCATTAAGAGTGATGACAAAGTGCTTGAGTCAAATTAACCCAGTAGCAGCCAACCCACTAACGTAGCCCAGGCCAGGAACGGTATCGAATAGTAATGGAACTGCAGCCAGATCTGACGTTCTCCCGCCATCCGCAGGGCGATCAGGTTCGCCAGCGATCCGATCGCCAGGCCAAATCCCCCGGCGTTTACCGCATAGGCCACCAAGGCGCTGGACGGCACATAGTTCAGCAACAAAATGGTCGCCGGAACGTTGCTGATCACTTGAGATAAAGCGATCCCCAACGCATACACGCTACCATCCGCCAGCGAGGCAATCTGGTCAAACAGCGGTTGCACCGCCGGCAGTTGGGTCAGCAAGCCAATATTGATAAACATGGCGAGAAATACAAAGATCAGGCTCCAGTCAATCTGCAACAGCACCTGGCGAGCCAACAGCAGAAAACCGGCAAACACCAGTAACATGCCATACAACGGCACGTCCAAATCCAGGCAGATCAGAAAGGCCACGTACAGCGCGACACTGGCCAGCAACAGGCGCATTTGATAAGGATAAGGTTGGGTGTTCGGGGCTTTGACAATTTTCCGCGCCGGGAAACTGAACCAGGTGACCACCAGCAGGCTCAGCATCATGATAATGCCGAACGGTGCCATGCGCCCGATAAACTCCATAAAGGTCAGCGAAGACTTGCTCCACAGCAAAATGTTCTGCGGATTGCCAATCGGCGTCAGCAACGACCCGGCGTTAACCGCCAGTGCCTGGAAGATGATCAGGCGGCTTATCGGCAGTGAAGAGAGCTTTTTCAGCGTAATGGTCAACGGGATCACGATAAACAGCGCCACATCGTTGGTGAGGAACGACGACAGCACCGCAGCGGCACACACCAGAAACAGAGCCAGTGAGCGTTCACTTTGCAGGGTGTTCACGATCTGGCGGCCGATAAAATCGAAATAACCGCTCACCTCAACGCCTTTGGTCAGCAGCATCAACCCCAGCAGGGTCATGATGGTGCGCCAATCGATAAAGCCAGAGAGTACACTCAGCGACTGTGGCCCAATGGCGTACAACAACATCCCCATCAGCAGCAACGCATGCAGGAAGCGGTCATGCAAAAATGGCCTCAACAAACTGGTCACCGCATTTGAACTCATGGATTTACTCTTATTTTTCAAGCTAAGGCTGGAAAACGACGTTAGCCGAAGCTCTTGAATTACGCCAGTAAAAAAGCACGTTGCCCTTTCCATTTATCGTATTTTGTTTTATACCCGTCGTCTTTCCCTGCTTTTAGGATTTTCTATGGCCAATTCCATTGCCAAAAGGCTGCTGCTCAGCGCGGCGCTGATGCTGCTAGCCGCCTGTAACGATGCCAACACCCGCCCCCAGATCGACATCGAAGGCAAAACCATGGGGACGTTCTATAGCGTAAAGGTCAGCGGCACTATCACCGAGAGCAAACAACAATTGCAGCAGGAGATCGATGCGCTGCTGGAGCAGGCCAACGACGATATTTCCACTTACCGCCCCGATTCGGTGTTATCCCGCTTCAACCAGAGCACCTCTGCCGATCCGCAGCCCATCCCCCGTGGAATGGCCGATATCATCCTCACCGCTCAGCGCATTGGCCGTGATACCGGGGGCGCGATGGATATCACCGTCGGCCCGTTGGTCAACCTGTGGGGTTTCGGCCCGGATAAGCGGGCCGTCAAAGTCCCCAGCCAGCAGCAAATCGATGCAGCCCGTCAGCATATTGGTTTGCAGCATCTGAAACTGCTGAGCGACAGCCGGGGTGAATGGCTGCAAAAAGATCTGCCTGAGATGTATGTCGATCTCTCCACGCTAGGCGAAGGTTACGGCGTGGATCAGTTGGTCCAGTTGATGGCGCGCAAAGGCATCACCAACTATCTGGTATCGGTGGGCGGAGCCGTTTCATCACGCGGCGTGAATGGCCAGAACAAGCCTTGGCGGGTGGCGATCCAAAAGCCTACCGACCGGGAAAATGCGGTGCAGGCGCTGGTGGATTTGCAAGGTTACGGCATCAGCACTGCGGGGAGTTACCGCAACTATTTCGAACAGGACGGCCAGCGCTATTCCCACGTGATCGATCCCGTCACCGGACGGCCTATCACCCATAAGCTGGTTTCCGTTACGGTGATTGCCCCTACGGCGCTGGAGGCCGACGGTTGGGATACCGGGTTGATGGTGCTGGGTACGGAAAAAGCGCTGAAACTGGCCGAAGAGAAAGGATTGGCGGTGTATCTGATCAGCAAAACCGATAACGGATTCAACGCAGTGATGACGCCGCAGTTTAAGGCATTTTTAGTGCAGTAACCCTGTGAAATCCCCCCAGCAGGGGGGATTTACGCTCGTTATCGGTGAATTTACTCTACTTTCTCACCAGGTTTTTCATCCTTTCTGTGCAGCAGCGAATACACCGCCGGGATCACCAGCATCGATAGCAATGGCGCACTCACCATACCGCCAATCATCGGTGCGGCAATCCGCTGCATCACCTCTGAGCCAGCACCACCGCCCCACATAATCGGCAGCAAACCGGCCATAATGGTCGCCACCGTCATCACCTTGGGTCTGACGCGCAACACCGCCCCCTCGCTAATTGCCACCATCAGTTGCTGATGACTCAACGGCTGGCCCGGTTGACGATGTTTCGCCAGCGCCTGATTAAGGTACAGCACCATAATCACGCCAAACTCTGCCGCTACCCCGGCAAGGGCAATAAAGCCCACCGCCCCCGCCACCGACAGGTTGTAATCGAGCAGATACAACAGCCAGACTCCACCTATCAGCGCAAACGGCAGCGTCGCCATGATCAGCAGCGCATCGCTCACGCTGTTGAAGGTGACAAACAGCAACACAAAGATGATCGCCAGCGTCACCGGCAGCACAATCTTCAACTGGGCGCTGGCGCGTTCCAGATACTCAAACTGCCCGGACCAACTGAGGGAAACCCCGGCAGGCAGCTTCACCTGCTGCGCCACCACCTGTTGCATCTCCTCCACCGCCGATTTCAAATCGCGCCCGCGCAGATCGACATAGATCCAATCGGAAAGCCGGGCATTCTCGCTTTTCAGCATCGGTGGCCCTTCGGTGATGCGAATATCCGCCAGTTCTGCCAAAGGTACTTGCCCACCGGTCGCCGTCACCACCGGTAATTCACGCAGCTTTTGCAGCGAATCACGGATCTCCCTTGGGTAACGGACGTTGATCGGATAACGCGCGCGCCCTTCAATGGTTTCAGCGATGTTTTCCCCTCCCACCAACGTGGCAACCACTGATTGCAGCTCTTTCACCGAAACACCGTAACGCGCTGCACGCTGACGATCGATATCGATATCCACATAGCGCCCTCCGGCCAGGCGCTCCGCCAGCGCGGAAGTCACACCCGGAACCTGCTTCACCACCTGCTCAATCTGGCTGGCCGCCAGCTCGATATCGGCAATATTGCTGCCGTTGACCTTGATGCCTACCGGACTTTTGATGCCGGTCGCCAGCATATCCAGACGGTTACGGATCGGCGGCACCCAGACGTTGGCAATGCCGGGCACCTTGACCACGCTGTCCAGTTCGGCCACCAGTTTGTCCATCGTCATGCCGGGCCGCCACTGGTCGCGGGGCTTAAAGCGAATGGTGGTTTCCAGCATGGTCAACGGGGCCGGATCGGTTGCCGTCTCCGCCCGCCCGGCCTTGCCAAAGACCGTGTCCACTTCCGGTACGGTTTTGATCAAGCGGTCGGTCAGTTGCAGAAGCCGTGCCGCTTCACGGGCCGAGATCCCTGGCAGCGTCGAAGGCATATACAGCAGATCCCCTTCGTCCAACGGTGGCATAAACTCGCTGCCCAGACGGCTGAGTGGGAATAAGGTCAGCACCAACAGCAGAGCGGAAATCCCCAGGGTGGTTTTAGGCCGTGCCAGCACCGCCGCCAGCAACGGCTGATACATGCGGATCAACCAACGATTGATCGGATTGGCATGTTCGTCCGGAATACGGCCCCGGATAAAATAGCCCATCAGCACCGGTACCAGCGTGATGCCCAACCCCGCGGATACCGCCATCGCATAGGTCTTGGTGAACGCCAGCGGCGCAAACATCCGCCCTTCCTGTGCCTGTAGCGAAAACACCGGGATAAACGACAGGGTGATGATCAACAGACTACAGAACAGCGCAGGGCCAACCTCAACCGCCGCCTGCTCTGAGATGTGCCAGTAATCTTTTGAGGTGGGCTGCTGGCCGGGATGACGTTGCCGCCACTGCTCCAGCACCTTGTGCATGTTTTCGATCATCACGATCGCCGCATCCACCATCGCGCCGATGGCAATGGCGATCCCTCCCAACGACATGATGTTGGCGTTAACGCCTTGATAGTGCATCACCACAAAGGCGCCCAGGATCCCCAGCGGCAGAGTCACCATCGCCACCAGCGCCGAACGGAAGTGGGACAGGAACAAGGCGCACACCACCGCGACCACCAGGAACTCTTCCAACAGCTTGAATGACAGCGTATCGATCGCGTGCTCGATCAGTTGCGATCGGTCATAAACCGGTACAATCTCCACGCCCGGCGGCAGGGTGTGCTGAAGCTGTTGCAGCTTGGCCTTCAGCGCATTAATGGTTTCCAGCGCATTCTTACCGTAACGCATCACCACAATGCCGCCCGCCACCTCACCTTCACCGTTGAGCTCCGCCACGCCACGGCGGATTTCCGGCCCCTCACGTAGCTCTGCCACCTGCGACAGCAGGATCGGCACACCGTCGCGCGCAGTGATCACCACGTTATTAAAGTCGGCGAGTTTTTTCAGGTAGCCGGAGGTACGCACCATATACTCAGCCTCCCCCATTTCCAGCAGCGCACCACCGCCTTCCTGGTTGGCATCCTGAATGGCGCTCACCACCTGCTGATGGGTAATGTTCAGCGCCCGCATACTTTGCGGATTTAATATCACCTGATATTGCCGCACCATGCCGCCAACGCTGGCCACTTCCGCCACGTTAGGCACGGTTTTCAGCTCAAACTTGAGCGTCCAGTCCTGCAAGGCGCGTAAATCCGCCAGGCTGTGTTTACCAGTACGATCGACCAGCGCATACTCATAGACCCAGCCAACGCCGGTTGCATCCGGGCCCAGCGCCACTTTAACCTGTGGCGGCAGAGAGGACTGGACCTGGCTGAGTGACTCCAACACCCGCGAACGCGCCCAGTAAGGATCGGTACCGTCTGCAAACAGAATGTAGACATAGGCATCGCCGAACATGGAGAAGCCCCGCACCGTGCTGGCTCCCGGCACCGTTAGCATGGTGGTGGTCAGCGGGTAGGTCACCTGATCTTCTATTACCTGCGGCGCCTTGCCCGGATAGGTCGCCCGGACGATCACCTGCACGTCAGAGAGATCGGGCAGCGCATCCAGCGGCGCCTTCTGCAACGCCCATACGCCCCACCCGGCCAGCAATATCGAAGCCAGTAATACCAACAGGCGATTGCGTATCGACCAGCGGATCACGGAGGCGATCATTGGTGGCCTCCTTGCGGCATGATTTGGCTGATGTGCGAGCCGTTTTCATCCACGCTAAAATGGAACATCACCTTGCTGCCGATGCCAATCCCGGCGGGTAAGCCACCCGCTGGCAAGGTAAAATCCATGGTCATCGCGGGCCATTGCAACTCTGCGACCGGATCGTGCGACAGCGTGACGGTATCATTATCCACCGCCTCGACTACGCCCAGCGTCTGATACTGTTTTCCCCCCTCCTGCGTGGCCATCTGCGGCAAGGCGCTGCGCATGCTGGCTTCGGAATCAATCAGGAACTGGCCTGAAGTCACCACCTGTTGCCCGGCTTGCAGACCCTGTTTGATTTCTACCCAGCCGTCCTGTGCCAGGCCGGCGATAACATCAACCGGAGCAAAATGGCCGTTACCTTCCGCCACCAGCACCCGGTTGCGATCGCCACTGCCAATCAGCGCCTCCTGCGGGATAGCCAGCACCGGCTTGGCCCCGGCGTTTTGCGCCAGTTGCACCTGCAAATACATGCCCGGCTTCAGGCGCTGTTGGGGATTTTTCAGCACGATACGCGCTTTAAAGGTGCGGGTAAGCGGATCGACATTAGGCAGCAGCTCGCTTACCTCGCCAGTAAAACGTTCACCCGGCCAACTGGCGGAGCTGGCTGCTACCGCATCGCCCACCTGCAACAGCCCGGCCTGCGCCTGCGGGTAATCAATCACCATCCACACCGGATCGAGACTGGCCAACTCAAACAGGCCCTGCGTCGCGGTGACCTGCATCCCTTCCCGTGCGTCCAGCTTGTTGATAAACCCGCTCTCTGGTGCGGTAATGGTAATGCGGGTCTGGGGTTGGCCGCTGCGTTCAACCTGGCGAATGATGGCTTCAGGCATAAACTGCAATGCCAGGCGCTGGCGGGCGGCAGAGGTCAGTGCGCTATCGCCCAGTTTGCGGATCGCCAGGTATTCCTGCTGTGCAGCACTCCAGTCCGGGATCCATAGCTGTGCCAACGCTTGCCCTTTCTTTACCTGTTGCTGGCTGGCACGCACATAGAGTTTGTCTATCAGACCGTTGGCACGTGCGGCAATAACCTGCACGCCACGTTCATCGGTGGCAACGCTGCCATAGGCATCAAGCTGCAAATTCAGTTCACGCAGTTGTGCAGCCGTTGTACGCACACCCAGATTCTGCTGTTGGCGGGCGCTGATGGTGACACCACCGTCATCCTGCTGCTCATCGACATAGCGTGGCACCAGTTCCATATCCATAAACGGCGATTTGCCCGGCTTATCAAAACGCTGGCCTGGCACCATCGGATCGTACCAATACAGCACCTGCCGTTCGGCACCGCCGCTAGCAGGTTGCGCCGCAGTTCTTTCCCCGGCCAACCAGTAACCGCCCATAGCACCGCCCAATAAGGCGGCTAACAGCGTCAGGCTAAAACGCATTTTCATTACATTGCCTCCTGCACGGTGAGATAACGGATGGCTGCCCACAGCTGCGCCAATTCACGCGCAGCCTTACCGGCGCTCAGACGACTATCGAGCAAGGCCCGGCGCGCTTCCAACACCGAGGAGAGATCGCTTTTGCCACTGCGGTATTGCGCCAGTTGCAGTGCCACGCGCTGTTGTTGCAGTGGGATCGCTTGCTGCTGTTGACGCTGCCATTGCGCCTGTGCAGCCTGATACTGCGCCAACAGAGTATCTAGCTGGGCCTGATGGTCGCGGATCAATAACGTCAACTGATCGTTGGCCTCCATCGAACGGGAAACGTCGGCGGCATAGTCCTTATCCTGCCGCTGGGAGCGGAACAGCGGCAGATCGACGGTAAACATCACGCCCGCCATATTCTCATAGCCATCGGCCCGTTTGCCATACGACACCTCTATGCCCACATCAGGAATGGCGGCCACCTCGGACTGTGCCGATCGCGCCTTGGCCACATCGGCCTCACGGCTTGCCTGCACTACCTCCGGATGCTGTTTGATCGCTTGTCGCAACAGGTTGCTCTCGGCGGGCAGGCGCTCGAAACGTGGCAACGGCCCACCGATCCCCTCAACCTGCTGCCCGGTCAACTGGGTCAAGCGCGCCTGGGCGATGGTGACGTCACGCTGCGCCTCGCTGAGCCGGTCCTGCATCGCCAACAGCGTCAAGCGAGCATCGATGACGTTAGCGGCGGGCGAACTGCCACTGGCCACTCCGGCATGTTGGGCGGCGATTTGCTTTTCACTTTCTTTGAGCAAAGCCGTGGCATCTTTCAGCGTCTGCTGGCTCAACGCCAGTTCCAACCAGGCCTGTGCCGTCTGCTGCTGCAAGCGGGCACGGATTGTCGCACTGTTGGCCTCGGTTTTACCGGCCTCGGCACGCAGGGTATCCGCCTTACGCTGGCGCTTGGTACTGCTGACGTAATCCTGCATGATGCCAACCCGCTCCATGGTCATCCCTTCACGGGTAAAACGCCGGGCGTTACCACCTTGTACCGGCACGTTTTCAATGCCGAATTTCAGCTTGGGATCGGGCAGTTCCATCGCCGAATCCGCCATGTTTTGCAACGCATTCACCTGATGCTGGTTGGCCGAAAGCTCGGCGGAATAGCGCTCCGCCGCCGCCAACGATTGCTCCAACGTCAGGCCGGTTGCCTGCGCACTCGCCGTCCAACAGGCGAGCAGCAGCCAGCCCACCCGCAAGGGGTGAGAAAGTAGTCTGGACATGGTGCCCCCGTTAGTCTTGGCTGGCGCGGATGGCGGTCAGCTGATAGCCGCCGTCAACCTGACGGAAGCTGAACTCCACCGCAGTCCCGGCAGCCAAAGCAGGCAATGGCGGCTGTGGCTGAAGGAAATTCATGGTCATCGGCGGCCAGTTCAAGGCAGGGATGGCTGGGTGGGCGAGCGATACTTTCTGCTCACCCCAGGCCTTAACGGTCCCTTTAGAGTGATAGACGGCGGCGTCTTGGCTGGCATGTTGGTGATGTTGCATCTCCGCAGCGGAGACGAATGAAGAGAACATCAGAGAGATGAAAACGGCAGTGATCAGATTACGCATAACGATAGCTCCATAGAATAGACAAAAACAACTCAGGTCACCGTGCTGGACGGCAAAGCGGTTGGTTTGGCTATTCACGGAAGCGGCAGAAGACGATCTCTGCCGGTGGGCCTGCTATCGGAGGGGTTTGCCAATCGAGGCGGGAGAACTGTGCCTGGGGCTGAGGATCGGCAACCAACAGCTCACTGCTGGCAGGTATTACTGCCGCCAGGGCAAGATTACCGTGGTCTTGCTGTGCCGTATCTGGAACGCAGTGCTTTTCACACAGCGGCCCTTCGGCCTGCATCATCTCATTGGCTAGCGGATCGGCGGCCTGCATATGCATCGTATGCTGCGCGGCTGGCGCAACGGTGGTGAGTTGCAGGTTGCAGTGATGGCTGGCGATCGCCAGTTGGCTGTTGAGCAGTAGCCAGCAGACGGCCAATAGCCATGCTGTGGCCCGCTTCTTGGCGAAGCGCAACCGGTGCATAGATATTGAGATGGACGCCAAAGCCGACATGCAAAAATTCCAGAGTAAGAAACTGTGCTGAGTATATCGGCAGTAAATCGTCACAGGAACGGAATTTACACCCGCTGACAAAGCCGCCTCGGAACGATCCTATAAACTGAAAATGCTTTGATTTCAGTCAACTACGCTGCTTAAAAATCCCGTTAATCATAGCAAAAACCGGCTTTCGCCGGTTTCCATGATTAATTTAGTCCCAAGGTCCACTGGGCTATTTTGAAGTAGATGATCAAGCCGGTGCCGTCTATCAGCGTAGTGATAAACGGGGCAGAGACTACGGCAGGATCCACACCGAAGCGTTTCAGTGCCATTGGGATCACGGAAGAGACAATCGCGGCCCACAGCGTGATACAAACCAGGGTCAGGCTCACAATGAGCGTAATCTCATAGCCGATACCCATCATCCAGCCACGGAACGCCCCAGCACAGGCCAGCGTTAACGCTATCATGACCGAAGTCGTCATTTCCTTGCTCAGTACGCGCCCCAAATCGCGCATGCGAACCTCTCCCAAAGCCATCGCTCGCACAATGGTGGAGGTGATTTGCGTACCGCTGTTACCACCTGTACCCACCAATAGCGGGATAAAGAAGGCCAGGGCAATCGCCGCTTCCAATGACTCTTCAAAATGCTGAATAACCGTGCTGGTATAAGCCTCGGCGACGAACAGCAATAGCAGCCATACGCTACGTTTTTTCCATAGCTCGAAGGAGCTCATTTCAAGGTAAGGCTTATCAAGCGGCAGGCTTGCCCCTTGCAAATGGGCATCCTCGGTGTTTTCATCCTCGATAATCTGCGCGATTTCGCGCTCGGTTAAGCAGCCGACCAAACGGCCATTATCGACTACCGCCACAATATCTAAATTATTATTGTCCACCAGTTTGGCGATATGTTCACGTTCGTCCGTGGGTTTTACATGGAAGAAGGTGGTTTCCATCATATCCTTGATACGCTCGCCATGATGTTCTTCCTGCAATAAACGTTTAACAGAAAGAACGCCCACCAGTTTGGTGCCATCTTCAATAAAGATTTGTGCGGGAATATCGTCGTTGGAAAGTTGGTTAACGAATATTTTCCTGGCTTCGCCAACGTAAAGATCCTGATGCAGAACAGAGACTTTCTTGTTCATATAACGCGCGATGGCGTCGTCTTCAAAGTTGGCGTTTTGATAAAGGTCTTGCAATACAACATGTGACATTCTAGATACTCCCGATTGAAAGATGGAGTCTCATAGAGGCGACAAGACAGGACAGCAAAAGCCGATCCCCACGTCTTGGGTTTAGCACTATACAACGTATCCCCAGGGGGAAGTTACCTTAGCAATGCCTTGATTCGGCTAATGCTTGTTTTACCCTTGGTGGCCTCTCTCGATGCCATTAGAGCGGTAACTTGTGTTCGTATAGGAGCCTCGCCATAACGAGATCGTAAAGCTAGATAAAGCGTGGGCATTATGACTGGTTTGATTATTCGTATAGGAGAAATGGTAATTTCGTTGAGGTATTATTTATTTTTTGGGACAAAAATTAACCGGGTTAATTTATTATCCTGTCAGGCCACGGCTAAATTAAACGAAAAAACGCTCGCCGTTTAAGTTATCTGCTGTCAGTTTTTTGATCTGAGAAATCTTAATTTTCACTGATATAAGGTATCGCGTTAAAAACGCATAAAAAAACGGGCACCTATTACGGTGCCCGATTGAAAATATAACGCCTTAGGCTTACTTCTGCAGTTTACGCATTACCAGCGTAGCGTTGGTGCCGCCGAAACCGAAGCTGTTGGACATGACCGTGGTCAGCTCACGCTTGGTTGGCTCGGTCACGATGTTCATCCCTGCCGCCTTCTCATCGAGGTTATCGATGTTGATGCTTGGCGCAATGAAACCGTGCTCGACCATCAGCAGGCTATAAATCGCTTCCTGCACGCCCGCAGCACCCAGTGAGTGGCCGGTCATGGCTTTGGTTGAAGAGATGGCCGGAGTGTTATCGCCAAAGACTTCGCGGATCGCACCCAGCTCTTTCACGTCGCCGACCGGCGTGGAGGTGCCGTGTACGTTCATGTAGTCGATTGGAGTGTCTACGCCCTGCATTGCCATCTTCATGCAACGCACCGCGCCTTCGCCCGATGGAGCCACCATGTCGGCACCGTCTGAAGTCGCACCGTAACCGATGATTTCCGCATAGATATGTGCGCCGCGAGCCAGAGCGTGCTCCAACTCCTCAACCACTACCATGCCGCCGCCGCCTGCGATAACGAAACCGTCACGCGCTGCGTCATAGGTACGGGAAGCTTTTTCTGGCGTGTCGTTATAGCTGGTAGACAGCGCGCCCATGGCGTCGAATTCGCAGGCCATTTCCCAGCACAGCTCTTCACCACCGCCAGCAAAGACGACGTCTTGTTTGCCCAGTTGGATCAGCTCAACGGCGTGGCCGATGCAGTGTGCTGAAGTTGCGCAGGCAGAGCTGATGGAGTAGTTCACGCCGCGAATTTTGAATGGGGTAGCCAGGCAGGCAGAAACGCCTGATGCCATCGCCTTGGTCACCATGTAGGGACCAACGCCACGCAGGCCTTTGGCGCGCATACCGTCAGAACCCGCAACCTGGTTACGTGGAGAACCACCGCCGGAACCGACCACCAGACCGGTGCGATCGTTGGACACCTGATCGGCTGCCAGGCCGGAATCTTGAATCGCTTGTTCCATGGAGAGATAGGCGTAAACCGACGCGTCGCTCATAAAGCGCATCACTTTACGGTCAATCAGACCGGTAGTGTCGAGTTTGACATCACCCCATACGTGACTACGCATGCCGGAATCTTTCAGCTCCTGGGAGAAGGTGATCCCAGAGCGGCCTTCCTGCAGACTTGCCAGGACCTCCTGCTGGTTGTTACCAATGCTGGAGACGATTCCCAGGCCAGTAATCACTGCACGTTTCATTCAAGTACCTCTTCCACAATTTACATTCGGGATTTTGCAACGCACTTTAGCGTACAGATGTACGCCGAACAAGTCCGATCAGAATAATTTTGCATTATCTTTACCCAGTTTGCACCTCGGGACTACCCCCGTTAAAATCGCGCTATCCCTTGAGTTACGAGCAACCTACCGTGAGCAATGCCCCCATCCAAACCGCAGCGTTAAGCTGGAATGAACAAGGTACACCTGTTTCGAAACAGTTTGATGACGTCTATTTTTCCAACCAGGATGGGCTGGAGGAAACCCGCTACGTCTTTCTGGGGGGCAACCGCTTGCCACAACGCTTCAGCGATCACCCTCGCTCACTGTTTATTGTGGCTGAAACCGGCTTCGGTACCGGGCTGAATTTTCTGACTCTGTGGCAGGCCTTTGCCCGTTTTCGCCAGGAGACACCGGCGGCGAGTTTGCAGCGCCTGCATTTTATCAGCTTTGAGAAATACCCGTTGCAGTTGGAGGATCTGGCGGCAGCCCATGCCCAATGGCCAGAACTGGCTCCCTTTGCCGATGAGCTTCGCGCCCAGTGGCCTTTGCCGCTGCCAGGGTGCCACCGCCTGCTGCTTGCCGAAGGGCAGATCACGCTCGATTTATGGTTCGGTGACGTCAATACCCTGCTGCCGCACTTTGATGCCAGCATGAACGATCAAATTGACGCCTGGTTTCTCGATGGCTTTGCGCCGTCCAAAAACCCCGATATGTGGAGCGAACCGCTGTTTGCTACCATGGCGCGTTTTGCCCGCCCAGGCGGCAGTTTTGCCACCTTCACTGCCGCAGGGTTTGTCCGCCGTGGATTGCAGCAGGCCGGGTTTGAGGTTACCAAATGCAAAGGCTTTGGCCAGAAACGCGAGATGCTCACCGGTCAGCTACCTGCCGACACCCCGGCAAGCGTCAATCCAAGCCCGTGGTTCCTGCGCCCGGCAGCGGAGAATACCGACGATGTCGCCATTATTGGCGGCGGCGTAGCCAGTGCGCTCACCGCGTTGGCCTTATTGCGCCGTGGGGCCAGGGTGACCTTGTATTGCGCCGATGCACAGCCCGCAGAGGGCGCATCCGGCAATCGACAGGGGGCGCTGTACCCATTGCTGAATGGCCGGGGCGATGCGTTGGAAAACTTCTTCTGCGCCGCCTTCCCCTTTGCCCGGCGCCAGTATGACGCCTTGCTGCAACAGCGGGTTGAATTCGATCACCAGTGGTGTGGCGTCAGCCAATTGGCCTATGACGAGAAAAGCGCAGGCAAGATAACCAAGATCATGGCCGTTGCCTGGCCGCACACTCTGGCACATCCGGCCGACCGCGCTACGCTTAGCGCACTGAGTGGGATCGATACGGGGTTTGGTGGCATCCACTATTCGCTCGGGGGATGGCTGTGCCCTGCCGACCTGACGCGTGCCGCGATTGCCCTGGCCGAACGGCAGGGATTGGTTTGCCACTATCTGCATACGCTTTCCGATCTGAACCGCAGTGATGAAGGTTGGCAGTTGCATTTTGCTGGGGGGGCAACTCACCAACATGCGACGGTGATCCTGGCTAACGGGCACCAACTCACCACTCTGGAACCTGGTGCCGCTCTACCGGCCTATGCCGTGCGCGGCCAGGTTTCACATATTCCCACTACGCCAGTCTTAAGTGAGTTAAAGCAGGTACTGTGTTACGACGGTTATCTGACGCCGGTGAATCCCGGCAATCAGCAGCACTGTATAGGTGCCAGCTACCAGCGCGGTGAATCAAACACTGAATATAGCCAGGCAGAGCAAGAAGAGAACCGCGATCGCCTGCTGCGCTGTCTGCCAGAACAGGATTGGCCGCAAGAGGTGGATATCAGCGGCCAGCAGGCCCGCTGTGGCGTACGCAGCGCTACGCGCGACCACATGCCGATGGTGGGTGCCGTGCCAGACTATCAAGCCACTCTGGCGCTGTATGGCGATTTACAGCAGCAACGCCAGCGCGGCGAAGCAATTGCCGATGCGCCAATGTATCCGGGATTGTTTATGATCGGAGCCTTGGGCTCACGCGGTCTGTGCTCAGCGCCGTTGGCCGCGGAGATTTTAGCAGCTCAGCTGTTTGGCGAACCCTTACCGGGGGATAGCGAGATGTTGGCAGCGTTGAACCCAAACCGCATGTGGGTCAGGAAGCTACTGAAAGGACGCGAGGTATAGTTCATTTGAGGGGCCAGCGTGATGCTGTCCCCTTTAGAGCAATTACTCTGTCGGCAACGCTGTTTGATACAGGTTTTCCCACATGCCCAGCACCAGTACCTGATCCGGTGGGGAGAGTTCCCCGGCCTTGATGGCCTTGTCCAGGCTACTCTGCACCCGCACCTTGAGCTGTTCGGCGCTGTGTTCGGCATGTTCTTCCGATTCCGCCACCGCCAAAGTCAGATGACCGCGCAGGTAGCCACCGGCAAACAGTTCATCATCGCTGGCGTGCTCTACCATGTCATCAATCAGCGCCAGAATGCGCGCTTCAAATTCTGCGATCATCAAATTTCCTCGTTAACAAACAGACTCTGGCCTCAGAGATCTTCCGGGTAGGGAAAATGCTCGGCCGCCAGCGGAGGCGTATTGTAAAACGATTGCAGCGCCTGAATAAAGCGCGCAGGTCGTGTGGGTATTCCTTGCTCCAGCAATTCCAGCACCCGGGTACGGACTTTACGCTGGAAACCAATGCGATCCGGCTCGCAGTCTCCACTGAGATTGTCGCAGCTGACGTTGAACGGGAAACCCGCCGCCACGCAGAACATCCACTCCAGCGCCTGCGGATTAATCTCGACCGCTTCGAATTCACTTTGCGTCTGGGCATCGCGCCCATCCGGGCAATACCAGTAACCGAAGTCCACCAGCTTGCGGCGTTCGGCCCCGGCGATGCACCAATGGGAAATTTCATGCATGCCGCTGGCATAGTAGCCGTGTGCAAAGACGATGCGGTTATAAGGCAGCTCATCATCGGCAGGCAGATAGATAGGCTCATCGTCGCCTTTAACCAGGCGGGTATTGAACTCATCGCTAAAACACTGATTAAAGATTTCAATCAGTTGCGGATACTGGTGTGTGTTTGGCATAAAAAAACTCAAATAACCACAAAATTAAGGAGGCCATTATAGCCGATATCTCTCGGCTTGCCGCCCCTTTGAAATGTTAAAAATGCAACGCCAACCATTGCTGGATTTCCGCCCCGTGATTGTCGTACAGCAATTTGCAGCTCATGATCAGAGACACTATCACGATCATCGGCCGGATCAGCTTCTGGCCCTTGGTCAGCACCATGTGCGCCCCAAGACGGGCTCCGAACACCTGCCCAACCAACATCACCAGACCAATGCTCCAGATCACTTGGCCGCCAATAATAAACAGCACCAGGCTGGCCAGATTGGAGGTGAAGTTCAGCACCTTGGCGTGGGCAGTTGCCTTGGCCAGGTTAAAACCGCACAGCGTCACATAGGCCAAGGCATAGAACGAACCAGCTCCTGGCCCGAAGAAACCGTCATAGAACCCTACGCAGCCCCCAGCGACCAGGCCAAAGGGTAACGCCCCCAGCCGACGCTGACGATCGTTTTCCCCCAGCCGTGGCGTCAGCAAGAAATAGACACCGATACCGATCACCAGCAGCGGCAGCATCTGGCGCAGTATATCGGCACGCATATGCTGCACCAGGATCGCCCCGATCACCGACCCCACCAGCGTCAGGAAGATGGTCAGCTTCTGGGTATTAAGATCGACAGCGCGACGGCGGACAAAGTACAGGCTGGCGGAAAACGATCCCCCCACCGACTGCAATTTATTGGTCGCCAGCGCCTGCGTGGGAGGAACGCCAACGGCCAGCAGAGCCGGTACGGTCAACAGCCCACCGCCACCGGCGATCGAATCGATAAACCCGGCGAACATTGCTACCAAAAACAGTATCCCGAGCAATTCGGGACCTAACACCAGCCCATCCATAAGTCGTCTGCCTGCTTTTTTATTTGCGCACTTTTTATTTGCGCACACACTACGCCTTAAAACTCAAAAAATAAACGCCCCATTCGAGGCGTTTTTAGCAGGCTATCAGCGGTTGGCGAAGTGGCTATCCAGCAGCGCCTGACAGGTTGGCGGCAGCGGCGGCGGCTCCTTCTTGACCGGATTGGCATTCGGCTGATGCGGTTTGAACCAACTGGCCAACTCGGCACCACAGCCATCCCCCACCGGCGGCGCATCCTGATCCAGACACTCCAGGCTCCCCGCCGGGCAACGCAAGCGTACGTGCATATGCGCACGATGCCCAAACCAAGGGCGCACCTTATGCAACCAACCGCGATCGGCACCGGCATCCTGGCACAGGCGCTGTTTGATCGCCGGGTTAACGAAGATCCGCGTCACTTCGCTATCCTGCGCCGCCATCTTGATCAAGGATTCGATCTGCGGCTGCCACTGGCGATCCACTACCTGCTTGCCGTCGCCAGAGACCAGATCGATCGGCTGCGGTTTCAACAGTTGCTGAGCGCTCCAGCGTTGGCGCGGCAGCTGCAACCAGATGTCCACGTCCAAACCGGATTGGTGGCTGGCGTGGCCGCTGCTGAAGCGCCCACCGGCCGGCATGGCCATATCCCCGATCAACACCGTGCCCAGTGCTTTCTGGTTGGCCTGGCTGCTCAGGCGTTGAATAAACGCCAGCAGGTCAGGATGGCCAAAATAGCGCCGCTGGTCGGTACGCATCACCTGATAATCCGGTGAATTCAGTGGCAACGGGTGCGCCCCGATGATACAGCCATTGGCGAAACCGCCAACGGCCTGCGCAGTGCCACTGACCGGGTGGTCAATCTTTTGCCACGGCGTTAACGCCAAGGCAGAGCTGGAAGCGATCAACGCAGCGAAGCCCAGCAGCCATTTTTTCATCGTAGTCCCTTACCAGCGTGGTACGTCGGAAATCACATCACCGTTTTGCGCACGCTGGCGCAGCAGATGATCCATCAGCACGATCGCCATCATCGCTTCGGCGATCGGCACCGCACGGATCCCGACGCACGGATCGTGGCGGCCACGGGTGACCATTTCCACCGCTTCACCCTGACGGTTGATCGTACGGCCCGGCACCATGATGCTGGAGGTCGGCTTCAGCGCCAGATGGGCAATCACCGGCTGGCCGCTGCTGATACCACCAAGAATGCCGCCAGCGTGGTTGCTCTGGAAACCTTCAGGGGTGATTTCATCACGGTTTTCACTGCCACGCTTGGTGACTACGGCAAAACCGTCGCCGATTTCTACACCTTTAACCGCATTGATGCTCATCAGCGCATGCGCCAAGTCGGCATCCAGACGGTCGAACACCGGCTCGCCCAACCCAACCGGGACGTTTTCCGCCACTACGGTCACTTTGGCACCGATGGAGTCGCCCTCTTTTTTCAGCGCGCGCATCAGTTCGTCCAAGGCTTCCAGCTTGTCCGGATCCGGGCAGAAGAACGGGTTCTGTTCAACCTGATCCCAATCTTTCAGCTCGCAACTCACATCGCCAATCTGCGCCAGATAGCCGCGCACCTGTACGCCAAACTTCTGCGCCAGATATTTTTTGGCGATAGCACCGGCGGCAACGCGCATCGCGGTTTCACGCGCCGAAGAACGGCCACCGCCGCGATAATCACGCACGCCGTATTTCTGTTCGTAAGTGTAATCAGCATGACCAGGGCGGAACACATCTTTGATCGCGCCGTAGTCTTGCGAGCGCTGATCGGTGTTTTCTATCATCAGGCCAATGCTGGTGCCGGTAGTGACGCCTTCAAATACCCCGGAGAGGATACGCACCTGATCCGGCTCGCGGCGTTGGGTGGTATAGCGCGAAGTGCCGGGGCGGCGGCGATCGAGATCGTGCTGCAAATCAGCTTCTGTCAGCGGAATGCCGGGCGGCACACCGTCTACGATACATCCCAGCGCCACACCGTGAGATTCACCAAATGTGGTGACGCGGAAAAACTGCCCAATACTGTTCCCTGCCATCACGGCTCCTTACCGTTGGTTGTCATCCCGTTCGCGTGCAAACGGGGCATACAGGCCCGCACTATGGCGAGCCCAGGTTGTTGGTTAGCTGCGGTAGAGGCTGAAATGCTCTTTGCAGTCAATCAGCTGCTGTTTGGTCAGCATGAATACGCCGTCCCCGCCGTTATCAAACTCCAGCCAGGTGAACGGAATATCCGGATATTGTTCCATCAGATGTACCATGCTGTTGCCCACTTCACAAATCAGCACGCCGTCATCGCTCAGGAAGTCTGGCGCACAGGCCAGAATGCGGC
The DNA here is from genome assembly GCF_019968705.1 of Serratia sp. JSRIV004. Taxonomy (NCBI): domain Bacteria; kingdom Pseudomonadati; phylum Pseudomonadota; class Gammaproteobacteria; order Enterobacterales; family Yersiniaceae; genus Serratia; species Serratia sp. JSRIV004. The sequence continues at coordinate 4,159,513 of NZ_CP074140.1, forward strand.
GCACCAGCTTCAGGCCGTCGCTGCCTGCGGCCAGGCCCAGTTCCGGCTCAAAGCGGAACTCTTGCGGCAGGTCAGACATATCTTCCGCATCGACATACGGCGGGTTGGTGACGATCAGATCGTATTGGATCGCGGGGACGTCACGGAACAGATCGGAGCGGATCGGGATCACCTGATGTTCGACGCCGTGCGCCTGAATATTTCGCTCGGTCACGGCCAGCACGTCGGTGGAGATATCTACCGCGTCCACTTCCGCTTCCGGGAAGGCATAGCCGCAGGCGATAGCGATACAGCCACTGCCGGTACACATATCCAGGATATGGCGTGGCGGATGTGGGATCAGCGCGCTGAAGCGATCGTTGATCAGCTCACCAATCGGTGAACGCGGTACCAGCACGCGCTCATCGACATAGAACTCCAGATCGCAGAACCAGGCTTTATTGGTCAGGTAAGCAACCGGGATGCGCTCGTTGACACGGCGGATCACTCGCTCAACGATGCGGTGACGCTCGCTGGAGGTCAAGCGTGCAGTGCGCATATCTTCAGGAATATCCAACGGCAGGAACAGGCTGGGCAAGACCAATTGCACGGCTTCGTCCCACGGGTTATCGGTTCCGTGGCCATAGTAGATATTGGCGGCGTTGAAACGGCTTACGGCCCAGCGCAGCATATCCTGAATGGTGTGCAGCTCATTCACTGCTTCTTCGACGAAAATTTTGTCCAATTTGCCCTCCGGCAGGCACGATGATTCATGATTTAGCCCCGTAGTTTGCCATGAAGCCTGCGACAAATCAGCAGCAATAGCAGCGTAGCAGCATTCTGGTTGGCATTCAGTGCCAGTTTTGCGTCGACAGAAACCTTCGAGCAGGTAAACTAGCGCGATAAATGATAGGCGACGAGCGAATAATGAAGAATAAGCCCCCTCTGAGCAAAGATGAATTATTGCTCTTTAGAGAGTCGGTAGCGGGAGCAAAGAAGCTGCCGCAGGACACCATCGTCCACCCAAAACCGAAAATGAAAACCAAACAGATCGCGCCGCAGCGCCTGTTGCAAGAGCAGGTGGATGCCAGCTTTTACTTTTCCGATGAGTTTCAACCGCAGTTGGAAGATGAGGGCCCAACGCGCTATGTGCGTCCCGGCTACAGCCACTATGAGTTGAAGAAACTGCGCCGCGGAGATTACGTGCCGGATCTGTTCCTGGATTTGCATGGCTTGACGCAGATGCAGGCCAAGCAGGAGCTAGGGGCGATGATCGCCGCCTGCAAGCGTGAGCACGTGCATTGTGCCTGCGTGATGCACGGCCACGGTAAACACATCCTCAAGCAGCAAACGCCGCTGTGGCTAGCGCAACATCCGGACGTGCTGGCGTTCCACCAGGCTCCCAAAGAATGGGGCGGTAACGCAGCCATACTGCTGTTGATCGAACTAGCCGAATAGCGAAATAAAATGGCACTTGGCGGTGCCAAACAATCCGCAGTGACGGTGTCCAAAAGGGGCCATGAGTTGGGAACCACCTTGACGAAATAGCCCCTACCAATCCTGGCAAAAACTTAAGTCCCCTCCCCAGTACCCTATCCACTTAAATACACCAAACGCCTGTAAGCTGGGATTTCAAATAAAACATTTGTTTTAAATATGCTTAAAACAAAAATCATTGATGTGATTTAAAATTTACGAGAATGATCCTGTATTAACGCCAAAAAGTAGACAAGGGGAATATTGTCAGTAGAATGCGCATTTTGTTATACGTAGATAAAGCGTATACATTGTTATGCGCAGTTAATAACTGCTACAAATAGCCGCATCGCAAATATAGCACCTTAAGTTAATCAAATAATAGTATATACCACCTGCACAACTTGGGGATGATCCCTCATGGTTGACAGAAATGAAGTTAGCTGCAAAGCCTTTTTCCACCAGTTCGGCTATCAATATTGATAGCCTTTGCATTTCAAATATTATAGGAAATAATATTATGACCCTAAAAAACAAACAGAAGCCGTTTCTTGCCAAACTTTCGCCAATTTGTTTCTTTAGCCTGCTGGCCTTACAGGGAGTCACCGTTACCCAAGCCGCTATCGTTTCCGCACCAGGTGGCCCATCGCTCGGTGCCAGCTCCATCAAAGGCGGTACGGTTATCGAGATTAATAAGCCCGGCAGAGGGGGCGTTTCTCACAATATCTATAACCAGTTTGACGTAGACCGTGGTGGAGTGGTGCTAAATAACAGCGCACAAAACTCGACGACCCAGGTGGCGGGTGCCATTAACGGCAACAAGAATATGGCCAAAGGGGCCGCTAACGTTATCCTCAATGAAGTCAACTCCGCTAAAGCCAGCCAACTCAACGGGATGATTGAGGTAGCAGGCCAGAATGCACAGGTTATTATTGCCAACCCATCGGGGATTACCTGTAACGGCTGCGGTTTCATCAACGCCAATCGTGCGACCTTGACCACGGGCAAGGCCTCGGTGGCTAATGGGCGCGTCCTCGATTACGTTGTCAACAAAGGTAAAATTACCATTACTGGCGATGGCTTGCAGAGTTCCAGCGCCAACTATACCGATTTAATTGCCCACACCGTTGCCATTAACGCCGACGTGCAGGCTCAGGATCTAAGGGTCACTTATGGCCAAAACCGCGTTAATGTCGACAACACCAAAGCCACCCTGCTCTCTGCTGCTCGTCAGTCTGGCATAGGTCTTGACGTTTCCAACCTGGGCGGCATGTACGCCAACAAAATTACGCTGATCGGTACCGGGAATGGCGTGGGTGTAAATAACGCTGGCACCCTCGCCGCTTCTGTTGGTGATGTGACCATGAACATGAATGGTTCACTCACCAATAAGGGGACTATTTCTGCCCAAAAAGATCTCAGGGTGGTATTGACCCCCAGTAACAACAATACATACGTAATAAACAGCCCAGGTGGTTATCTTGAAGCGGGCAATGATATTGACATTAAAAGCTCTTACGTGAGAAACATCAAAGGGACCATGGTGGCCGATGGCAATATCAACATCGACATTTCCGCAGCCTCATCTTCAAATGTAGGGGTCGATAATGATAATGGTGAACTCAGCGCTGGAAAGGGGATTACGATTAGCACCAAAGGATCCTCAATCAAAAACAGCAGCGGTATCATCAGTGCCGTGGACGATGTCACCCTGGACGCCAAGTATGGTGTGAATAACTACGTGGGTAGAATTGTATCAGATGTCGGTGGCGTGACGGTTAATACCGCTAACACGCTCTTCAACGACAGAGGGATTATTGAGGCTAACTGCTGCGTGACGCTGAATGCCTACAAGATAAGCAGTCAATATGGCCTCATCCAAACCAAGGATGACGTTGTTATCAACGTCTCATCCGAACTGAATAACACCCAGGGTGAAATCCTGGCAGAAGGCAACATAGCTATAAAAGCGTCAGAGATTAAAAACAACTCAGGTAAAATCATGGCTCAAGAAGCCTTGAATATCGACGCCGCTCGTCTGGTTAATAGTGCTTATCACAATCCGACCCAAGAATACGGAATATTCAGCGGTGGTGACATGAACCTAAATTTAAGCTCCTCACTCAATAATGAGTATGGTGTCATCGCTTCTCAGGGTGATATCACCATTATCTCTAAGTATCTCATAGCCAATAAGCATGGGCATATTGGGAGCGATAAAAACATCACGCTGACTGCGGCCAACATTGGCAATCACAATGGCAATATGATTGCTGGCGAAAATCTGGTGGTTAATGCCTCACGTTTAGATAATGGCTCATCGGCCAGCACTGCTGGAAACATTGAGGCCGGTGATACTTTAGAGATCAACATGAAGCGCGGCCCGCTTTCCGGCGGTCAGCAGGTCGATGGCAGCTTCTATAATCAAGGGACCTTGGCTGGCAAAAACAAGATCAAGGTCAGTACTGATGGGAAATTCAGTAATTACGGCAAACTGATCTCAGACAATACTGTAGAAATCCATAGCAAGCGCTAATCCAGTGCTAATGCTGCCCCCCTATCACATCTATTCATCGCGAGATAGGTAATTACAAGCTGATAGCCATGTTAACAATGGCCATCAGCTGTTTTTCTTTTTTTACCTATATCCATACCGCGTCTGATTTAAGAAAAATCATATTAATAAGGAAGTTAACATGCGTTTTCGCTCTCCCCATGCTTGGCTATTGCTTATTCTCACCCCCTTGGTTCAGGCAGCTGAAAATGGCCAGTTTATTGAGCAGCAAATGAGCCACCAGCAGGAACAGGAAAAAGCACGCTACAACCAATTGGAAACCGTAGGTAAAGACGTGCGCTCCGCCGGCAACGCTGGACTAAGTACCCACATTGACTTTCCTGAAGAACAACCCTGCTTCACCATTCAACGGGTTGAACTGAATAAGGACAACAAGATCCCTCATTGGATACCCTTGCACAAACTGACAGAACAGGCGCAAGGGCACTGCCTGGGGATCCAGGGGGTGAAAACGCTCGCAACTGCCTTACAAAATGACCTGATTGGGCATGGCTATATCACTACCAGGGTCATGATCCCCCAGCAAAATTTGACCGAAGGGCTTCTCACCCTGGAGATCCTGCCCGGCACCATTGGCAACGTCAGGCTAACCGATGACAGCGATAAGTACGTCAACTTGCACACCACCTTCCCTGGCAGCCAAGGGGATCTGCTGGATCTGCGTGCTATTGAGCAGGGGTTGGAAAACATGCAGCGCATTCCTGATGTCGTTGCCAATATTTCACTCCACCCAGGCAAACATGCGGGTGAATCCGACCTGGAAATCAGCCGTGAACAACCCTCATTCTGGCGTTTGGGCGGTTGGCTGGATGACTCAGGCAGTAAACAAACCGGCCGCTATCAAAGCGGCCTGGCTTTATATATTGATAACCCGACCTCGATGAACGATCTGTTCTACGTTTCTGCCGGTCGTGATTTGCAGTTCCAATCGACCCGTCATGCTAATAATGGCTCGTTGTACTACTCGGTGCCCTACGGCTTTTGGTCAGTGGATTTATATGCCAGCCGCAGCGAGTATTTGCAAAATATCCATGGCATCTATACCGATTTTTCCTACCGCGGCAAGTATCGCAACCTTAGCTTAAAAGTTAATCGCCTGTTGTATCGCAACGCAAGCCAAAAAAACACGCTCAGTTTTCAGCTCCTCAAGCGTAACTCGCATTTTTACCTGAACGATACGGAACTGCAGTTACAACAGCGTAATATGGCCAACTGGAGCATTGAGTTCAATCACCGCCACTACGTCGGCCAGTCCATTGTCGACGCCATGTTGAGCTATCAGCGTGATACCGCCTGGTTTGGTGCCGAAAGACCGGTGGACAGTGCTCCGTCAAGCCGTATCCTCAACCTGGATATCAGCACCTATACGCCATTTACCGTGCAAGATCTCTCAATGAGTTATCAATCCCGCTTTCGCCAGCAATATAGCCCGGACCACCTGACCACTCAGGATCAATTCAGTATCGGTAACCGCTGGACCGTACGTGGATTTGACGGTGAAATGAATATGATGGCCAACAAGGGCTACTCCCTACGCAATGACCTGAACCTGAACCTGCCAAAACTGGAGCAGCAATTATATCTGGGTATGGATTATGGCCGGGTGAAAGGAGACGGTAGTAACGATTTTGCCGATGGTCACCTGCTCGGTAGCGTTGCCGGTATTCGAGGGAAGGTAAAAGCGGTCGGTTATGACGCCTTCGTTGGGGTGCCGCTGTCCAAGCCCGATAATTTCATCACCAGCCCGGTCAACCTCGGCTTTACGTTACAGTGGCAATTTTGATGAAGTTAATGACAAAGGGCGATGTTTATCATCGCCCTTTGAGGTGGGAACCAGCTCAGACCTTGGCCATCACCTGTGACGGGCTGACCTGCCATTCAAACTTGCCGATGCTGCCATCCTCGGACAGCTCGACATTAGCGATGGCGGAGGTCGCAAACATTGGCGGGCATTCCCCAGGGCACAGTTCGGCCACCAGATAACCCACCAGCGGTAGATGGGAAACCACTAACACCGCACCGATGCCCTCTTTCGCCAGCGCCTGCAGATAACAGCTGACCAGCCCAGCGTCGCCCCCTGGAGTCAGCTCCGGCAGCACTTCTTCACCTTCCGGCAGCGTTAACGCTTCGCGTACCGTTTCCAGCGTCTGCTCGGCCCGCAAATAGGGGCTGACCAGCACTCGTTCAATATCCACAGACTTGGTGTTCAACCAGGCCGCCATCTGACGTGACTCATCACGGCCACAAACGGTAAGAGGCCTTACCGAATCGCTGGCTGCATCGAGTGCCGCCTCTCCGTGACGCATAATCAAAACTTGCATATTGCACCGCTGTTGTTGACAAAATAACGCTATACAGAAACGCCGAGCGTGCTGTATCGCCGAGTTGCACTCAAGAACACAGGCCTGCTTCAAACGATAACGCGCCGTCTCTCTATGGCGGCCGGGCATTTTGCCTGAAAGTTCGCGTAAAGAAAACGCTGTTTTTTACAACATTTGCGCCCTTACACAAATTCATCGCTGACATAACAACCAATTCAACGGGTTAAATTTTAACCTTGTTGCTATGAAGTTTTGGGAGCGCTGAGTGAGCCACCCACCAAAGCGCTACGTTACCCCTCCCCAATCTCCCTGTACAGCTTCCGGGATTGCCCTGATTGCAAGGAGTGATGGCGATCACAGTGCGGCTCCTTCTCAAACTGTAGCGCAAACCGGGCCGCTATGCTGGTTAACTGCCTTGCGGATAGAAGCGTTCCCCCTGCTCAGCCATGCGCTGCAGGCGTTCGCAAGGAGCAAAATATTCACCGTATTGCTGTTGCAGATAGCGCAGGGTTTTTACCACTTTCTCCGCGCCTAGCTCATCCATATAGCGGAATGGGCCACCCAGGAACGGCGGGAAGCCAATGCCAAATACCGCGCCGATATCACCGTCGCGGGCGCTGCGGATAACGCCCTCATCCAGGCAACGCGCCGCCTCGTTGAGCATCATCATCACACAGCGTTGGGCGATCACCGCATGTTGAATATACGCCTTGGCGGTGATACCCAGCAGTGGATAGATGCTGCTGTCTGCGCTCTTGCGCTTCTGGCGTGCCCTGCTGCCCTCGGCCGGGTACAGATAAAAACCACGGCCATTCTTGCGCCCTTTGCGGCCGTCTTTCAGCACTGCGTCGAACGCCGCTGGAGCGGCAAAGCGTGGCCCCAGTTCCGCCGTCAGGATCGGGATAATTTTGGTGCCAACGTCGATACCCACTTCGTCCAACAGCATGATGGGGCCCACTGGGAAACCAAAATCGACCAAAGCCTTATCCACCGATTCGATCGGCTCGCCTTCCAGCAGGCAGCGCGCCGCCTCATTAATATAAGGGGCGAGAATACGGTTGACGTAAAAACCAGCGCGATCGGCGACCACGATCGCCGTTTTCCCCTGTTTGTGGGCCAGAGCAACGGTAGTGGCAATGGTTTGTTCGCTGGTAGTGGCATGCGGGATCACTTCGACCAACGGCATTTTATCCACCGGGCTAAAGTAGTGCAGACCAATAACCTGCTGCGGCCTGGCTGCCTGCGCCGCGATTTGGCCGATCGGTAATGATGAGGTGTTGGAGGCGAATACGGTATGCGGCGCGGCATACCGTTCAATATCGGCCACCATCTGCTGCTTGAGCGCGATATCTTCAAATACCGCCTCCACCACGATGTCGACCCGTTCAAAACCGCTGTAATCGGTGCTGCCGGAAATCAACATCATCTGTTTCTGACGCTCTGCCGGACGCATGCGTTTGCTACGTACCCGTTTGCCCAGCAGATCCCAGGTGTATTTCAACGCATGGTTGATCCCCTGCTCATTCACGTCTTTAATGCGCACCGGTAACCCACCGCGAGTCGCCGTGACGCAGGCAATACCTCCGCCCATCAAACCACCGCCAAGAACACCGATGCGCTGTAATTCATGGGGCTGAGCATCCCCGCCACGCTCTTTTTTCAGCGCCGTAGAGGCAAAGAACAGGCTGCGTAATGCAGCAGACTGTGGTGACATCGCCAGTTCACCGAAGGCGCGGGCCTCCGCTTCATAGCCGCTGGCACTACCCTGATCCAGACCGGTGCGCACCACCTGAATAATACGCTCCGCTGCCGGGTAGTTACCGTGGGTTTTCTCCAGGGTCTTCTTGCGCACGATGCTGAACAGCAGGCTTCTGCCTAACGGACCGTTGAGCAGGCGTTCTTGCCACGGTAACGCACGGCGCGACTTCCAGCCCTGTTTCACACGCTCAATGGCGGTTTGCAGCAGAATAGATTGCGGTACGGCCTCGTCCACCAGGCCCATACGCAGCGCCTGACGCGCGCGAACGTGTCTGCCCGTCAGCATCATATCCAACGCTTTGCTGGCACCAATCAGGCGTGGTAAGCGCTGGGTGCCACCAGAGCCAGGCAACAAGCCTAACTGGACTTCCGGCAGGCCGAGCGCCGTTTTGTCATCCAGCGAACAGACGCGGCTATGGCAAGCCAAAGCCAACTCCAGCCCGCCCCCAAGGCAAGCACCATGAATGGCGGCAACCACCGGCACTGGGAACGCGGCAATCTGTGCCAGCGTGCTCTGCCCCTTCTTCGCCAGCGTTTGTGCCTCTTGGGCCGTATGGCACGCGGCAATCATGGTGATATCTGCACCGGCAATAAAGGAATCTGGCTTGCCGGAGAGGATCACCAAGCCTTCCAGGGTGGCAAGCTGCTGCGCCTTGAGCAGCACGTCGTTGATCTGCTCAACAAACTCCGCCTTCAGCGTATTCACCTTCTCACCCGGCACATCGATGGTGATCACGCCAATATTGTCCGGGCGCAAGGTCAGATGAAATGCCGAAGGCTTGGCACGCTGTTCGTGCAATACGTTCTCGAAACTCATTTGTCCACCTCCACAATCATCGCCGCACCTAATCCCCCAGCCGCGCAGGCGGTGGCCAGCCCCAGACCGCCACCGCGCCGTTTAAGCTCGTGCAGCGTCTGGGTAATCATGCGTGCGCCGGTCGCGGCAAACGGGTGGCCATAGGCGATAGAGCCACCCAACACGTTGAATTTTTCCATATCCACTTCGCCGATCGCCTGCTCACGCCCCAGCTTCTGCTGGGCAAACTCGGTGCTGGCGAACATTTTCAGGTTGGCCAGCGTTTGTGCTGCAAAGGCTTCATGCATATCGATCAGGGTCAGATCGGCCAGGGTAATACCCGCACGATCCAGCGCCAACGGGGTAGCATAGGAAGGGCCGAGCAGCATATCCTCCCAAACATCAATGGCGGCAAAAGCGAAGCTGCGCAGGTAGCCTAGAGGCTCCAGGCCGAGTTCTTTCGCACGGGATTCGCTCATCATCAGCACCGCTGCCGCACCATCGGTCAGCGGCGTACTGTTGGCGGCCGTGACGGTACCGTGGCGGCGATCGAATGCCGGTTTCAAGCGGGCATAAGACTCCAGGCTGGAATCTTTGCGGACGTTGTTATCTTCGGCCAGCGGGGTTTTATAGGGCGGCACATAGGCGGTCATCACTTCATCGCGCAACAGCCCCTGTTCCCAGGCTTTGGCGGCCAGTTGATGCGAGCGGTGTGCCAAAGCATCCTGCTGCTCGCGAGTAATGCCATGGGTTTTCGCCATCTGTTCGGCGGTATCCCCCATGCGCAGACCGGTAGAGTATTCTGCCACGGCGGGCGGCACCGGCATCAGATCGCGGAACTTAAGTTTGCTGAACAGTTTCAAACGCTGCGACAACGTGCGGGCCTTGTTAACGTCCACCAACGTACGAGCCAGCGCCTTGCTAACGCCAATCGGCAGCACGGAGGAAGAATCCGCCCCACCGGCAATGCCAACACTGATGCTGCCAGCCATGATACTTTCCGCCACGTTGGCAATCGCCTGGAAGCTGGTAGCACAGGCACGTGAAACGCTATAGGCATCGGTGTGCACGCTCATGCCGGTGCCAAGCACAATTTCCCGCGCAATGTTCGGCGCTTCAGGCATTTGCACCACCTGGCCAAATACCAGTTGTTCGATCAGGGCGGGATCGATGCCGCTACGCGCCAGCAGCTCGCTCACCGCAGTCTTGCCAAGATCGACCGCAGGTATACCGTGATAAGCGGTAGCCTGCTTGGCGAAAGGGGTGCGCAGCCCTTGAACGATGGCGATACGGTCGCCGAGACGGGTAACCAGCGGCAATGCCTTACTCATAAACGCTCCTGAAGAGAGGCCGTCAATACAACGGACAAAAAGAGGTCTGACCTGATGAGGTCATTGTTAACCAAATGTTTACATTTGGCAAACCGGCAGAAGTGAAAACTGAGAGCGAGAGCAACTTTCTGGCAGGGGGTAAAGCGGTGCGGATACCAGCAGGGGCGCATATTACGCCCCTACGGGATCGGGTCGAGATTAACGCAGGCCGAGCTGGAAGATCATGGTTTCTGCCTGGCAAGAGAAGGTGAAATCCACATCCAGTTGCACGCCGCCGTCAACCGGTTTAATGCTACTGCTGATGTCACAAGGATCGGACTCCACGCCGCGCGCCTTTTCAGTCAGTGCTGCCAGGGTTTGCTCTGCATCTTGCTGATTGGCAAACACTCGGCTGTAGGAAGCGGTGCAATCGGTGTTATCCATCACGGTTCCGACATCGACACAGCAGCAGGCCGCAGTTTCCTGAGCGTTACATTTATTGATTGCATCTGACATAGTTGAAATCTCCTCACGGGCCGCGGTTACGCTCGCCCAAATAGCCATTTATGATCTGGCGCAAATAAACAAAATTCTGTGTTTATTTTACTCCTCGGGCTTGCCAATCACTAGCCTTACTTTTTGTAAGCATTTTAAGTGACGGAAATCACATAACTAAATCGCCACCTGGTAAAAAAACATAAGAGTTTTGTTATGTATCGGTCGTTTTTTGTTATGTGGATCTCCTTTCTGATATCAATTTGGAAATATTTCAAAAACAAACTTGCAACATCTTAACAGGTCGGACCTATAATTCAGCCACTGGTCTGATTTGTCAGATTGATAACGGACCCTACAATCGCGCGCTCCATGTTACTTTGTGTAACATTGTTTAAATAATAAACACATAAAATGAGGTTTTGGTCATGAGCCAGAAAAACCTATTCACTAAATCAGCTCTCGCAGCTGCAGTGGCAATTATTTCTTCGAACGTGTATGCCGCAGGATTCCAGCTGAACGAGTTCTCGGCAGTTGGTTTAGGGCGAGCCTATTCTGGCGAAGGCGCAGTGGCGGATACCGCAGCCTCAGCAAGCCGTAACCCGGCGACCATGATGATGTTTGACCGCCCTTCTTTCTCTGCGGGCGCCGTTTTTATTGACCCAGACGTTAACATTACCGGCACCTCACCTTCAGGCCGCAGCCTGGATGCGAAGAACATTGCCCCGACCGCCTGGGTACCCAACCTGCACTACATCCAACCGCTGAATGACCAATGGGCCGTTGGCGGTTCTGTGACCAGCAACTATGGCCTGGCCACCGAATACAACGAAGGCTACACCGCTGGCTCCGTCGGCGGGACTACCGACCTGACCACGGCAAACCTCAACCTGAGCCTCGCATACCGTCTGAACCAACAATTCAGCTTCGGTCTGGGCTTCGATGCAGTGTATGCCAAAGCCAAGATCGATCGCTTCGCCGGCGATTTACCACTGCTGCTGGCAGGCTCCGGCAAATTGCCTCCGGCGCTGGCTGGCCAGGTAGCCAGGATCCCTGCCGATACTCAGATCTCTCATCTGGAAGGTAACAAGTGGGGCTACGGCTGGAACGCTGGCATCTTGTATCAAGTAGACGACAGAAACCGTTACGGCTTCACCTACCGCTCTGAAGTGAAAATCGACTTTGACGGTGACTACCGCAGCAGCCTGCCTTCCGCCTATAACGGCCTGCTCGGGCAGTTTGGCCTGCCAATGGGGACCGACGGTAACAACGTCCCAGGTTCTCTGACCCTGAATCTGCCAGAAATGTGGGAGATCTCCGGTTATAACAAAGTGGCACAGCAGTGGGCTATCCACTACAGCATGGCCTACACCAGTTGGAGCCAGTTCCAGGAGCTGAAAGCGACAGACAGCAACGGCAAAACGCTGTTCCAGAAGCATGAAGGCTTCCGTGACGCTTACCGTATCGCGCTGGGTACCACCTACTTCTACGACGATAACTGGACCTTCCGTGGCGGTATCGCCTTCGATGATAGCCCGGTTCCGGCACAAAACCGCTCTATCTCAATCCCGGATCAGGATCGCACCTGGATCAGCGCCGGTACCACTTACGCGTTCAATAAAGACGCTTCTGTCGACGTGGGTGTGTCCTACATGCACGGCCAGAAAGTCACCATCAAAGAAGGCCCATATACCTTCGAATCGAAGGGTTCAGCCTGGTTGTACGGTGCTGGCTTCAACTACCGTTTCTAATCTGTTTTCCTGGACAGAAACGTAAAAACGGCGGGATTATCCCGCCGTTTTTTATTCTATTAACCCCATCCAGTCGTAACTCAGGAAAGGCTTACCGTCGTGATGCTGTGCTCAGTCGACGGAGCATACGACTCCGGCTTTTGTTCCGTAATTTCTTCTTGAACGACTACAGCGTCAGGCTCCGCCACCGGAGCAACTGGCTGCGCCTGCGGCAAAGCAGCGGTCAACGCCTGCAATGAACCACCGCTGATACCGATTTCCTGTAACAGGGAATCGATGACCGGTGCATGCGTGCGGTAGGCGAGCGCGGCAGACATCGCCTGCTCGGCCAGGTTGCCGCCGCCGACCGAAGCCGCCGTCGCCCCTGCGATACCGCCAGAACGGTTCAACCCATCCACCTGCATGATCTTGATGCCTTCGATGGCCTTCATCGGCTCAACGGACTTCTCGATGATCGCCGGCAGTGCCTGCAGCAGTGCCAGTTTGAACTTCAGGCTGGTCTGATCGCTGGAAAGCATGTTGACCGCTTCGTTCAACGCACGCTGGGTTTCCGCCTCTGCCAAGCCTTTCTTACGTGCGGCTTCGGCCAGTTCAATGATGGCAGCGGCCTGCAGTTCAGCGGCCTCTTTCTCCGCACGGGCTTTCAGCGTCAGTTGCATCGCCTCGGTTTCCGCCCCTTGACGGGCTTCAATCAGAGCAACCTGTTTGGCACGATCGGCTTCGGCAGTCTGGCGCGTGGTTTCCACGTTTTGCTCCGCTTTCACCGCTTCGGTCAACGCGTCATTGGCGCGCGCCTGAGCCTGGGACTGCTGCTCGGACTTGGCAGCAATGGCGATGGCCTTATCCTGTTCGGCGATTTCCGTCACTTTTTTCTGCTCGATGGCGGCCATTTCAGTGACTTTATTCTGCTCGATCTCTTTGACGCGGATTTCACGGTCCGCCTCTACCTTACGGGTCCGTACCGCCTGCTCACGCTCGATTTCCGCCTCCTGGATCTGGCGCTCGGCGGAGATGCGGCTCTGTTCAGCCTCGCGGCGGCGCTCCGCTTCGAAGGTGGCGATCCGGGAGCTTTGCTCGGCGCTGCGGGTCTTGACCTGCTGCTCCTGCTCAAGCGACATGAAGGCTTCCTGCTGCTCGATCTCCAGCTTGCGTGCCATGGCATCGCGGTTTTTCTCGCGTACGGCGACCTCCACGTCCTGCTCAACTTCGTTACGCTCGCGACGACGGCGTTCGGTTTCCTGCGTCAGCTTGGTCAGCCCTTCGGCATCGAAGGCGTTGTTAGGATCAAAATACTCTTTCGAGGTCTGGTTAAAGTTGGTCAGCGATACGCTTTCCAGCTCCAGGCCGTTTTTCGCCAGATCTTCGGATACCGTGCTCTGCACGCCCTGCACGAAGTTTTCGCGCGTATCTTGCAGGTCTTGCATGGTCATCTGCGCTGCGGTGGAGCGTAGGGCATCAACAAACTTGTCTTCCACCAGTTGGCGCAGATCTTCCGGTGACAGCGTACGCTGGCCCAAAGTCTGTGCGGCAGTGGAGATCCCTTCAATGGTCGGTTGCACGCGGACAAAAAATGCCACCACCACGTCGACGCGCATTCTGTCCTTGGTGATCAGGCTGTCGTGCATGGCACGGCTGACCTCCAGCTTCAGGGTCTTCATGTTGATTTCAACAATCTCATGAAACACCGGCAGGGAGATGGCACCACCGCTCAGCACCACCTTGAGACCGCCCAGACCGGTACGTACCAACGACTGTTCCGCCGAAGCGCGGCGATACAGACGTGAAAAAATCAGTCCGATAATCAGCAGGACGACAAAGATACCACCCGCAATCGAACCCCAAAACGTAAGACCATCACTAATTATCACTAGGGCTACCTCTCCATCAGTATTATCAAAATAATTCCGTTAAAACCGCGTTCACAGCAGGTCCGGCCAAGGGTTGGCGCTACCGCTGAAGCGAGAACCGGAGATGCGCGCCGTAACCAGCACCTTGGCTCCACGCACAAAGGCGGCGTCCGCCTCATCCGGCTCGATCAAAATATAATGGGTACGCCCGTGCTCGTCAGTCAATCTGGCTTCTGCCGGGGAGCCAGCCGTGGCCGTTGCGCCAGTCATGATTGCCATCCGGCCAATAAAGCTGTCCGTGGAAACGGCGCTGCTTTCGTCACGTGGCAAGTAGCGAGCAATGCCGCGGCCACACCAGCGTACGCTGAACACAGCGACGATAAAGGCAACGATCACCGCCAGCCACACCGGTAGTTCACCGCCTGCCAGCCATTGCAGTATCAGGCCACTCAGTGAAAAACCGCCGAGAAACAGCACGATGATGATCAGCAGCGGCAAACGCCCGATATGCAGCCAGCTCAGACCCTGGGCGAAAACGTTCTCACCCAGGGTAATATCCGGATGGGAGTCTATAGCCGCATCGAAATGGCTGGAAAGGGAAGCACCGAGAAACACCGCCAGCGTTTCCAGCACACCGATAAACAGCAGCAGGAGCAGAGCGATCAAGAAAGGGGCATTGCCTGAAGAAAGTAGGTCCATATTGGCGTTCTCCGTGCGCATCACAGCGAAAATATCGCGGCAGCAGAAAACCGGCAGGAAAGAGGGTACAAAACGCGGTAAAGATGATGCTGCAATCCGCTATAAACGTTCCTTGTGCCACACAAGCCGGTTCCCAAGCCACGGGCTCTGCCTTCCAAGTCACCAGCGGCAGTCGCCTGGCGCAGATTTTAGCATTTACTGCCGCGCCATCCCAGAAAATCATCAATAAAAATGATTATCATTTACATAAATAAAAAAGGATCCCTACACTTCCGGGATCCTTTTTCAAACGGTATTCACCACAGGATAAGTTGAAAGAACAATCCTTAGTTGGCGGAGTCGATCTCGTCCAGATCGCCCTGGATCGCCTTGGCATTCGGGTTTTCCTGCGGCTTGAGCACCCCGCCATTCGCCAGGAAGTCATGGCGTTGGAAATAGGCGTCACGCACCATCGCATAGGGATCGGAAGAGTTGCGCAGCAACCCATCGGAATCCAGCAGTTGAGCACGGGTTTCAACCCCTTCCACTACCCATTTCCCCGCCGACATCCAGAAGGTGAGATAACTCAGCACCGGATAAACGCTATCCGCCCAATCGCCACCGTCTTCACGAATAGTGAAGCTGCCGTAGACCGGTAAGTGGACATACGGGCCGTAACCTACGCCGTAGTTCCCCAAGGTGCCACCGAAGCGGCGTGGTTCTTCACGCGCCAGTTTCGGGTTAGCCATACTGGCCACGTCGATCAACCCGCCCATCCCCAACAGGGTGTTGAGGAAGAAACGGTTGAAGTGCTTCATGCCCTGATAAGGGTTACCACGCAGAAATTCGTTCACCATGCTGGCCGGCTCTTCCAGGTTGGAAGTAAAGTTGCTCAAGCCATTACGCGCAGGCATCGGGACGTAATCACGCCATGCCACCGCAACCGGGCGCAGCACGTAGGGATCCATCACGTTATAGTTGAAGTTAAACATCGCCCGGTTAAACCCTTCAAGAGGGTCGGAACGCCCTTGCGGATCGTCACCAGGCGAGCTGGCACAGCCTACCAATAACACCGTTGCGAAAGCCAGCCCAGTCAGGCGAAAGTTCATATTTATCTCCATGAAAACCCTTGGATTCTTTTTTATCAGGGAACCTGTTTATCTATCTGAACGCTGACCTGTTCCTTGCCGCTATAGGCTTGCAGCGTACTATCGCCAAACCAGTCGCCCGCCTGTGGCGTTGCCAAACCATCCTGTGACAGCCTGACGTGCACCTTCACCTTCTGCTGAGCCGAGAGCAGCCGCTCAGGCATCATGGCGTTGCTGTCATCCAATGTGAATGATAGCGGGAAACGACTCAATGGCAATTGCTTGACCGCTACCGGCACCGGGTTGGTGCCATCGGTAACCGAAACGATCAGCGTTCCTTGTTGTGGTAATGCTTTTGCCGCCTCTGGCGACAGCGTGACAGTGACGGAGAGTTTAACAGTTTCTGCGCCCACCTGAACTTTTGCTTGTTCAATACTGCGCTTTATCACTGCAACACGCTGGTCATCGGCAGGTAACAGTTTCAACATTACCTGCCAGGCACCGATCGCCTGTTGGTAATCGCCCTGCTCAAAGGAGTTGAACGCCAACAGGCTCAGTACACGCACGTTGGTGTGATCTTCTGCCACCATGGTGCGCAGCATTGCGGTGGCCTGCTTGTTGTCTTCCGGATCGCCCGAGCGCGTCAGCACTTCAGCATAGCCCAGGCGCACTTCCATATTGCTCGGATCCAGGCTGTAAGCTCGAGCAAAAGCCTGGGTCGCGGTGGTGGCATTATTCAACGCCATCCCGACACGGCCAAGCATCATCCAGTCGTTCAGGTTCCTGTCATCGTCCTGCAACGAGGTGCGTAAACCCAAGCCAAGACGGGCGATCTCTTCCATACTCAGCGGTTGGGCACGCTCATTCGCCACCCGCGCACGCAGTTCCGGCATTTGGGATTCTACCTGATGCCAGGCCATAACCTGAGCCAAACCGCCGGTTTTCAGATAAAAGCCAACCGATACCACCACCAACACCATCACGCCAGGCACTAAAGCCCAACGATTGATAGGCCGTGCAGGCTGCTCATCCGGTTGCCCAGGAATATCGTTCAGCAAGTTCTGTTGCAGCTCTTTGACCAGCTCCGGGCGTTCCGCAACTACCCCTTGATCTTCATCTTGTGCCAGCTCGTCAAGACGATCCTGGTAGAACGCCTTGTTGAGCGTATCGCGGCTGGCCGCCGTACTTTCTTTGCCTTGGCGCATCGCAGGCACGACCAGCAACGCGCTCGCACCGACCAACAGCACTATAATTATCAGCCAAAAAGCCATTAGGGTTTCTTCCTGTCAGTCTCTTTCAACAACGCCGCAAGACGCTGCTGCTCCTGCTCGGAGAATTCCTCGTTGACTACGCCCGCCCGCCGTTGACGAGTGCGCAATATCACCACCGCCCCGCCAATCAGCACAAACAGCAGCGGCCCGACCCACAAGATCAAGGTTGCTGGCGTCACCGGGGGTTCATAGGTCACAAAATTACCGTAGCGCGCCACCATATAGTCGATGACCTGCTGCTTGTCTTGCCCCTGCATCATCAGCTCATACACCTTAGTGCGCATATCCGCCGCGATGATGGCATTGGAATCGGCAATGCTGTTGTTCTGGCATTTAGGGCAGCGCAACTGTTCGGTCAACTCACGGTATTGCTGTTCCTGCTCCACCGAATTGAATTTGTAGGTATCGATAGCCGCAGCAGCACTCCAGCTTAGCAATGCCGCCACCAGTAAGGTTATCAGCCTCATGCGTCGCCCCCATATTTACGGTACAGCGGTAACACTTCCTGCTGCCAGACACGCTCGTTCATGTCCCCGGCGTGGCGGTAGCGGATAATGCCTTCACCGTCGATCAGGAAGGTCTCAGGTGCGCCATACACGCCGAGATCCAGCCCCAGCATGCCGTCGCCGTCGTACAGGCTCAGCGCATAAGGGTTACCCAACTGATTGAGCCACACCACCGCCTTCTGGCGATCATCTTTATAGTTTAGCCCGACTACTCGGATGCCTTTGGCCGCCAGAGTATTGAGATACTCGTGCTCCGCCCGACAGGTGGGGCACCAGGTCGCCCACACGTTCAACAATATCGGTTTGCCCGTGCGCAGCACCGCCTGATCGAAGGTTTTACCTGGATGTTCCAGGGATTCCAGCTTGAAGGTCGGCACCGGTTTACCAATCAGCGCAGACTCCAGCATGGTGGGATCTTCCCCGCCGGCGTTACGCGTCAGCTGTACCAACAAAGCCACCACCAACAGCAGGAACAGGATTAACGGAATAAATAACAGTTTGCGGTTCATGCCTGCCCCCCTTGTTTGGCTTCACGTTTGAGTTTTTTGCTCATGCGATAGCGCGGATCAAGAATACATAGCACGCCGCCGATCGCCATAAACACCCCACCGAACCAGATCCAGCGGACAAAAGGTTTGTAGTAAAGCCGTACGGCCCAGGAGCCATCGTCCAACTCTTCACCCAACGCGGCGTACAAATCGCGCGTCAGGCCACCGTCGATGGCGGCCTCCGTCATCATGCTGCGCGCCACGCTGTAATAACGTTTTTCCGCATGCAGGGTGGCTTCTGCCTTACCGTTGCGGGTGACATCGATAATCCCGACACCGCCGGTGTAGTTTGAACCGCGGATATCGTGAACGTCGCGGAAGATGAAGCGATAGTCGTGAATTTCCACGCTATCACCGGCTTTCATGCGGACATCACGCTCAACGCTGTAGTTTTGGCTGAAGGCGATCCCGATCACCGTGACCGCCACGCCCAGATGGCCTAACACCATGCCCCAATGACTACGGGAAAGGTGCCTGAGCCCCTGCCAGAATCCGTGGCGATGGGTGGCTCGCTCATGCAGCTCCATCAGAGTCAGCAGGATCACCCAGATGGCCATGATCAGCCCAACCACCGTCATGCCGACGATACTGTCTTGCAGCAGCCAAGGCAGCAGGATTGACAGCACCAGCGTGATCACCAGCGCCACGCCCAGGCGACGCCAGAGCTTGGTGGGTTCGTCACGACGCCAGCGCACCAACGGCCCGATGCCCAGCAGCAGCGCCAGCGGTGCCATCAACCAGGTAAACATGGTGTTGAAGAAAGGCTCGCCGATGGAAATACTGCCCAGCCCCAACTGTTTATGCACCAACGGCAACAAGGTCCCCAGCAACACCACCAGCATGGCGGCGATCAGCAGGACGTTGTTGCCCAGCAGGAAGGTTTCCCGCGAGAAGGTTTCATGCTGCACCCGGCTACGCACCTGCCCGCCCTTCACGGCATACAGCAACAGCGAGCCCCCAATCACGATCACCAGATAGGCGAGGATAAACATCCCGCGCGCCGGATCGGAGGCAAAGGAGTGAACGGAAACCAGCACGCCGGAACGCACCAGGAAGGTGCCCAACAGACACAGGGAGAAGGCCGTGATCGCCAGCAGCACCGTCCAGGCTTTGAAGGTCCCGCGTTTTTCGGTGACCGCCAGCGAGTGCATCAAAGCCGTACCGGCCAGCCATGGCATAAAGGAGGCGTTTTCGACCGGATCCCAGAACCACCAGCCGCCCCAACCCAGCTCATAGTAAGCCCACGCCGATCCCAACACGATGCCCATGGTCAGGAAGACCCAGGCCGCCGTAGTCCACGGACGCGACCAACGAGCCCAGGCCGTATCGAGCCGCCCGGCCATCAGTGAGGCAATGGCGAAGGCAAAGGCCACCGAGAAACCCACGTAGCCCATATACAGCAACGGCGGGTGGAAGATCAGCCCGATATCCTGCAACAGCGGGTTAAGGTCGCCCCCGTCGATCGGGAAACTCGGCAAGGTGCGGGTAAACGGGTTGGAGGTCATAATGATGAACAGCAAGAACCCGGCGGTGATCATCCCCATCACCGACAACACACGCGCCACGGCATCCTGCGGCATTGCACGGCTGCACATGGCAACCGCCAGTGACCAGCAGCTCAGCAGCAACACCCACAGCAGCAGGGAACCTTCGTGCGCTCCCCACGTTGCCGCAATGCGGTAATACACCGGTAGTTTGGTGTTGGAGTTGGCTGCCACATAGGAGACGGTAAAGTCATTGGTAATAAACGCGTACACCAGGCAGGCAAATGCCAGGGCGATGGCGATAAACATGCCATAGGTTAACGGGCGGGCTACCGCCATCATGCGCGTATCCTGGCGCGCCGCTCCCCATTGCGGGTAAATGCTCAGCAGCAACGAAATCGCCAACGCCAGGCACAGCAGAAAACTTCCAAGTTCCGGCATCATGACTTGTTGCCCCCGTCCGGCGAACTGCTATAGGTAGCGGCCGGGCTTTTATGATTCTCTTTCATGGCATCCGCGACTTCTGGTGGCGTATATTTTTCATCGTGTTTGGCCAGCACTTCACGCGCGTTGACCACATTACCTTCCCCCAGCACGCCCTGTGCCACTACGCCCTGCCCCTCACGGAACAGATCCGGCAAAATCCCGTTGTAGGTCACTTCGATGGCTCCGTGGGCATCATATACCTTGAAGCTCACCTGCAGGCTTTGCTGATCGCGTTTGACCGAGCCAGGCATCACCATGCCACCGATACGCAGGCGCTGGCCCACCTCCGGTTTTTCATGCTTTTCACCCTTGCCTTGCAGGATCTCGCTCGGGGTGTAGAACAGGTCGATATTGGAGCGCAAGGCATACAACATCAGCGTGGCGGTGAGCGCGACACCAATCAGTACGACAATGACCAGATAGAGGCGGCTTTTACGACGTGGATTCACTGTGATTTCTCCCGCGAGTTAACAGGCTGCGGTGTGGCCGCGGATTGCTTTGACTGTTGTGACTGGCGGATCCGCCGTTCACGCGACGCCTGGCGGCTGACTTCGGCCAGTAGCTGCTTACGCTGCCACAGGGTGTGGACCAGTAGCCCCAACAGGGAAAGCAGGGTTACGGCCACGGCCAACCAAACGTAAAACGCATAACCGCCCATGGCGAAAAACGCCTGCCAGGAACTGAATGCAGCATTCATGACTGACGCTCCTTGCTAACCAATTCGGCGACCCAAGGGCGCTGACGTTCCTGGAAAAGGATCAGATTGCGCAGGCGCATCAAGGTCAGCGTAATAAAGAACAACAGGTAACCGAAGATCGCCCAACGCAGCGGGTAACGCATGCTTGGCGCAATGCTCTGCTGCATATTGGTTGAGCCCTGGTGGAGGGTATTCCACCATTCGACCGAAAAGTGAATAATCGGAATGTTGATCACCCCTACCAGCACCAGAATACCGGCGGCTCGCCCGGCCAGGCGGCGATCGTCGAAAGCGTTATACAACGCAATGATGCCCATATAAAGGAACAGCAACACCAGCTCCGAGGTCAGGCGAGCATCCCACACCCACCAGGTGCCCCACATCGGTTTGCCCCAGGCAGATCCGGTGACCAAAGCAATAAAAGTGAACACCGCACCGACCGGAGCCATGGCCGCGACCACGGTATCGGACATTTTCATCTGCCAGACCAGGCCGATAAACGCCGCTATCGCCATCGAGCCATAAATGCCCATCGACCAGATGGCCGCCGGAACATGAATGTACATGATACGGAAGCTGTCACCCTGTTGATAATCTTTAGGTGCGAAACCGAAGCCCCACACCCAGCCGATCAGCAGACAGATGGCGCCCGCTATCCCCAACCAGGGGACAAAGCGGCCACAGACATGGTACAGCCGTTCCGGCTTGGCAAATTGATGTAACCATTTCCACATTGTCGTCATTGCTCACGGTAAGAAATCATTCAGTAACCGCTCCCTGATGGCAGAACGGCGAAAGTCTTGCGCACGGAAAAGCTCTTATAGGCATTCATCCGCGATTAAATTTCCAGCTAGTGTACGCTTACACGCAACGCAGCTGCTGTGGCAAAAGGTGCCAGCGTGATGCTGCCCGCCAGCATCGCGCCCAGGATGGCCAGGTAACCGTCGATCGGCATCCCCATCGAGGCGGCATCTATCGCCGCGGTAGCGAAAATCAGTACCGGAATATACAGCGGCAGCACCAGCAAACTCAGCAGCACACCGCCTTTGCGTAGCCCCACCGTCAACGCCACTCCGATAGCGCCAATCAGGCTCAGCGTTGGGGTACCCAGCAGCAGGGTCAGCGCCATCGCCATCCAGGTATTCACATCCAGCGACAGCAGCAGCGCCACCAGCGGGGACAGGATCAACAACGGCAATCCGGTCACTACCCAGTGAGCACACACTTTGCCTAACACCGTCATTGGCAGTTGCGTTGGCAATAACAATAACTGTTCCAAAGAGCCATCGAGGTAGTCATCACGGAACAATCGCTCCAGCGAAAGCAACGAGGCTAACAGCGCCGCTACCCAAATAATCCCCGGCGCAATACGCGCCAGCAATTGCGGTTCTGGCCCAACGCCCAAGGGAAACAGCGTGATCACGATCAGGAAGAACCACAGCGGGTTGACGATCTCGGAGCCTTTACGAAAGGCAATTTTCAGTTCCCGCCGCAGTATGATGAAGAACATCAGGCGATCTCCGCGCTGGTCTGTGTCAGGCGAATTTTCCTTACCGCCTGCCGTGTACCGGTTAAATCTTGATGCGTCGTTAGCAGCACCATACCGCCCTGTTGCGCATGTTGCTCAAACAGCGCGGTCAGCTCCAACACGCCCTGCTTGTCTATCGCCGTCAAGGGTTCATCCAGGATCCACAGCGGGCATTTGCTGAGCCAGAGCCGTGCCAGCGCCACGCGCCGCTGCTGCCCGGCGGAAAGCTGCGCCACCGGCAAATCCTCATAACCGACCAAGCCTACCTGCTCCAACGCCTGCCAGATGGCCTGACGATCGGATGACTGGCTAACCGCCTGGTAAAACTGCAAATTCTCAAACGGGGTCAGCATGGATTTAATCCCTGGCTGGTGCCCCAGAAACAGCAGGTCCAAATGATATTGCTCACGGCGATGGCGCGTATTTTCGCCCTGCCACAGCACTTCGCCTGCGTCTGGCTGCGCCAACCCGGCCAAAATACGCAGCAAGCTGGTTTTGCCAGCGCCATTAGGGCCTTCCACCTGAATAATGTCGCCCGGGCTCACCAAAAAACTCAACCTGTCAAACAGAGTTCGTTCATCTCGTACACAACTAAGATTTTTGGCTTCCAGCATGGAGGACTCATATTTTTCTTTGGGATAGCGAATCATAGCATAAGCCACAGTGCGCTCGTAGCCCGCAGCCTGGCTTGGATGTACTCCATTAGGGGTAATATTGCGCATCAGATCAAAATTGCGTAGAAAAAATCAGCAACGTTAAAATTTCGTTACTTTTTCATCATTTTTCCGGCGCACTTTCCTTCGCCCCATCAGCAACTACGCTTTAGTTATCAGCCAATAGGAGAATGACCATTGAGCACAAAACCAGATCGTCCAGCCAACAGCGATGAAAACAGCGTCAAGGTCGAAAGCGAAGAGCACGATCGGGGCAAATCCACCATTGAGGTCGATGAGGAAAAACTGCCCTCGCGCGCCGCTGCCGTGCATGAACAAATCCGCATGGAGGGGGAGAAAGAACTGGAGCGTGACTGGCTGGCGCTATTGCTGTCAGCCTTGGCCGCCGGCTTGTCGATGGGGGCTTCTCTGGCAGCTAAAGGAATTTTTCACGCACGGCTACCGGACGACCCAAGCCGATTTTTTATCGAGAACATCGGCTATACCTTCGGCTTTATCATCGTCATCATGGCTCGCCAGCAGCTGTTTACGGAAAACACCGTCACTGCAGTGTTGCCCATCATGCATAAACCGACGCCGAAGAACTTCGTCATTCTGTTCCGCCTATGGGGGATAGTGCTGTTGGGGAATCTGCTCGGCACTGGCCTGGCCGCGCTGGCATTTATCTATATGCCTATTTTTGATGAGAATACCCGTGCGGCCTTCACCAGTTTGTCACAGGAAATCATGCATAACACCCCGGGAGAGATGTTTGCCAACGGCATCCTGGCGGGTTGGATCATCGCCACGATGGTGTGGATGTTCCCTTCGGCCAGGGCTGCCAAAATCTGGGTGATCGTACTGATGACCTACCTGGTGGCGATTTGCGATCTGACCCATATCGTGGTCGGTTCCGTCGAGATCCTGTACCTGGTGTTTAGCGGCGCACTCCCTTGGCAGGAGTTCTTCTACCCGTTCGCCATCCCGACGTTGGCGGGCAATATCATCGGCGGCAGCTTTATCTTCGCGCTGATCAGCCATGCGCAGATCCGTAACGATATGAGTGACAAGGCCAAGGCAGAACGGTTGAAGGCACAACGGGAGAATCAACCCAGGAAGGAACTCACGGATAAATCAGACCGCGAATAAAACTTCTCCAACCCGTTCGCGGCACAGTAAAAGGTGGATAATCGGGAAAATGGGGCATAACGGGAGAAAACCGATTATATTTCAGGCAATCAGACCAATAGCCCCTTAAACCCAAGCGCAAAAATGGGTATACTGCGCCCGCCGTGTCCCCTTAGTTAAATGGATATAACGAGCCCCTCCTAAGGGCTAGTTGCAGGTTCGATTCCTGCAGGGGACACCAGTCCATCGTTCGCTACCCTCCGTATTAGTTCGCAAAATCCCTTTAAACCCAGTTCGCATCGGTTCATTGACGGCGGTACTCCATCGCAGGCAAATATCGGACAACATATTTTACCCATGCTGACCTTGAAACAGGTCGCAACCTCACGCATTAAAAATGCGGAAGTCGCTCAGATTTCTACTTTGTCCCGCTCAGTGATGTACCAGATAGTGCCCTGATCCACCCGTATTTAGCTTGTTCTTCCATTATCCTTGTATGAAGCTGGTCACAAAACGTGAATGATGTTTTTTGTGGGCCTTGTAGAAGGCTGCACACGCCAAGCTTGTTAACAAGCCGTTACCACTGTCACATCCAATTGTTAATGGCCATTGATGCATGATACGCATCAGTTCATGAGTTTATTGCGCTTAATTAGTTTATTTTCCTGTTCCAGTCTTCAGAAACAGACGCAACAAAAGCGTCAATAGCCAACTGGAGATAACGATGAATTCACCCAACATTCCCATGACGACTCGAGCAAGAGCCGACGCGATACTGCGTGTTACCTCTGGCAACTTCTTGGAGCAGTTTGATTTTTTTCTGTTCGGGTTTTATGCCACCTACATTGCACATACCTTTTTTCCTGCCAGCAGTGAATTCGCCTCGTTGATGATGACCTTTGCAGTATTTGGCGCAGGCTTTCTGATGCGCCCTATCGGTGCCGTGGTGTTGGGGGCATACATTGATAAAGTAGGCAGACGCAAAGGACTGATTGTTACCTTGTCGATTATGGCCGCAGGAACCTTCCTGATTGTGCTCATTCCGTCCTATCAGACAATCGGTCTTTGGGCCCCATTGCTGGTGCTGGGGGGGCGCTTATTGCAAGGTTTCTCGGCAGGAGCAGAGCTGGGTGGCGTATCCGTGTATCTGGCTGAGATTGCCACTCCGGGCCGTAAAGGCTTTTATACCAGTTGGCAGTCCGGCAGCCAGCAAGTGGCCATTATGGTGGCCGCGGCGATGGGCTTCGCGCTGAATGCAGCCATGGAAGAAAGCGCTATTCGCGAGTGGGGCTGGCGTATTCCTTTCCTGTTTGGCTGCCTGATTGTACCTTTCATCTTTTTCCTGCGCCGCAAACTGGAAGAAACACAGGAGTTCACTGCCCGTCGCACCCACCTGGCAATGCGTGACGTATTTAAAACCCTGTTAACGAACTGGCAAGTTGTTATCGCTGGCATGCTAATGGTTGCCATGACGACCACCGCGTTTTATCTGATCACAGTGTATGCACCAACCTTCGGTAAAAAAGTGTTGATGCTTAGCGCATCTGACAGTTTGCTGGTGACCTTGTTGGTCGCAATCTCTAACTTCCTCTGGCTGCCAATAGGCGGCGCCCTGTCAGATCGTTTCGGCCGCAAGCCGGTTCTGGTTAGCATGACACTGTTGACGTTGCTCACGGCTTATCCAGCACTCAGCCTGCTTGCGCAAGCCCCAAGTTTTTCCATGATGCTGACAGTACTGTTATGGCTGTCCTTCATCTACGGCCTCTATAACGGTGCCATGATCCCAGCCTTGACAGAGATCATGCCGGCCGAAGTTCGGGTTGCAGGTTTCTCGCTGGCCTACAGTCTGGCAACCGCGGTCTTTGGCGGATTCACACCGGTTATCTCTACCGCACTGATTGAGTATACCGGCGATAAAGCTTCACCTGGCTATTGGATGTGCTTTGCCGCCTTGTGCGCATTGCTGGCGACGCTATATCTATACCGCCGCAGCACGTTATCACTACAAACAGCACGTTAAATCAGGGATTACATCATGCAAAAGATCTCTCGTTCACTCCTTGCAACACTGGTGCTCTCCTCTGTCAGCGTGGGCGTACAGGCCAAAGACATTACCGTCATGATTTCAGGCGGCTTTCAAGCCGCACTGGAGAAACTGACCCCACAATTCGAAGCGAAGAGTGGCGACAAAATCATTTTGGTATCCGGCCCCTCCATGGGGAAGACTCCCCAGGCGATCCCTGCACGCTTGGCGCGCGGTGAAAAGGCCGATGTGGTGATAATGGTTGGAGGCGCACTGGAAAATTTAGAAAAGGATAATTGGATCCAACCAGGTTCACGCGTGGAGCTGGCCGACTCGCCAATTGGCATGGTAGTAAAGCAAGGGGACTCGATACCCAATATCGAGAAGACTGCAGATCTACGTAATGCTCTGCTACATGCTAAATCCATTGCCTATTCTGACAGTGCCAGCGGCCGCTATGTCAGCAGCCAGCTGTTCAAAAAGCTGGGTATTGAAGCCAAGTTGCAAGAGAAAACTTATATGATTGAACGTATTCCTGTGGCATCAGAAGTGGCAAAAGGAAAATATGAGCTGGGCTTCCAGCAAGTCAGTGAACTGCTTCCTGTTCCGGGCGTAACCTTTATTGGCGAACTGCCAGAAGGTGTGCAGTACATTACCCGCTTTGCTGGCGCGATCACCGCGAAAGCAGAACATCGTCAAGGGGGTAAAGCGCTGCTGGATTTCCTGTCTTCCGCCCAGGCTCAAAAGGTCATTCGGGCCACAGGGATGAGAACCGTGAAAGCTGAACAGCCGGTTAACTAGAGTGATACTGTTCAGTAATCAACTTTTCTAACTCGGCAGCAATATAGGACTGAATGCGTCCACTGCGTTTGATTAGGCCAACTGTACGCTTCACAATTGGATCGGTTAACTGCAGGTGGGTCAGTACCGAATGCTCTGAAGATGGCATTGACATAGCGGGCACGGCAGCAATGCCGATGCCCGCTTCAACCATACCCAGCAGAGTCGTCACATGACGAGTTTCGCAGACACTGGGGCGTTCGGGAATGATATGTGCCAACATCTGATCGAGCAGATTACGGTTTCCTGACGTCTTGTCCAACCCCACATAGTCCTGCTGATAAAATTCGCGCCAGGTGAGGTTTTTTTTACTGGCGATGGGATGATCGCGCCTGCAGGCAGCCACGTAAACATCCCCTATCAAGGGAAGGAATTCAATATTGGGTTGCAGGCTTCTCGCAAAACAGATGCCGAAGTCCGCCTGCCCACTCGTAACCGCTTCGATAACATTACCTACACTGCTATCAATCAGTTTAACGCGAACACGCGGATAGCGAGCCTGGAAGCGACGAATGACGTCGGGCATAAAATAATAGGCAGCCGAAGGCACCGTGGCAACAGTGACCAACCCCGTTCGAGTCTGACTGGCCTTATTGATATCCGCTAATACCAACTCAAAGTTCATCAATAGTTGATCTGAACGCTCGGCAAAGGTCTGCCCATAAAGTGTCAGCGTAACGCGCCGGGTGGTTCTGTCGAACAATTTTATGCCAAGCGCTGATTCCAGCTTCTCGATCCTGCGGCTCAATGCTGACGGTGAAAGGCAGATGGACTCCGCAGCAAGCCTAAAGTTACCGTATTCAACCAAAGCGCGGAAGGCATAAAGATCGTTGAGATCAAAATTAACGGGCATAACGATAGACAATCCTTTCAAAGGCGGCAAAAACTTAAAAGAGAGATGATAGCCAGTTATAGCACAACAACAACCTTTACAAGACCGAACAACACTCTCAACTGGCAGCACAAACAAAAATATCAATTTCACTTTGTTATGGTCGCAAAATCAATCAATAATACTGATTAGTTTTGAAACCTAAAATAGCAACACCATCGATAGATATAGGTTCGTTAGAATACGTATCACAACGCACGACAGCGGAAACGGCTTTGGCCTTTTGGGACTGTTCATGCCAGTAAACCAGAGCAGAATCATAACGGGGACAAAAAAGATTAACGCTGGCCATGATGGAAATATAACCATGGCCAGATACTGCCTTATCTATTTAACGTTGCCTTTTCTTTCTACCCATCCACTGACAAAGACAAAAAAGACGGGCACAAAGAATATTGCCAATAAAGTCCCACTGATCATGCCGCCAAAGACACCCGTACCTATTGCATGCTGAGTCTTATCGCTAGCACCAGTAGCAAGCATCAAGGGAACAACACCCAGCGTAAAGGCCAGAGAAGTCATAACAATGGGCCGTAATCTTTGTTTAGCCGCTAGCAATGTTGCAGTAACAGTATCCATCCCCTGCATACGTAGTTTCCGAGCGAACTCAACGATCAGAATGGCGTTTTTAGTAGAAAGTCCGATGATGGTGATCATGCCAACTCTAAAAAAGACATCATTTGACATACCAGCAATGATCACCGCACATACTGCACCAGCCAGCCCCAACGGAACCACCAACATAACGGCAAAAGGCGTTGACCAACTTTCATAGAGTGCCGCCAGCACCATAAAAACCACAAGAATGGACAGCAAAATAAGCATGGGAAACTGTAATGCAGATTCTCTTTCCTGCAGAGAGCTCCCGGCCCACTCGGCCTGGAATCCATGAGGTAACGAATCAGCCAATCGTTCCATTTCAGCCATCGCCGTGCCACTCGATTGGCCCGCCGCTGCGCTTCCCATTACCCTGAATGCAGGATATCCCTGATAGCGATTCAATTGACTTGGGGCTAAAGTCCAAGACGGGCTCACGAAAGACGAAAGCGTCACCATTTCACCGGTTCTATTTCTGACGGAGATTTTCAGTAAGTCAGTAAGCTGCATTCTATAATCGGCATCAGCCTGAACGATGACCTGCTGAACGCGGCCGCGTTCCGTGTAATCATTCACATAATAAGAACCAGCGGCGGCAGAAAGCGCCTGGCCGATCTCGTCAAAAGAAACGCCGAATGCTTCAGCCTTCTCCCTATCTATATTCAGTGCAACACTCACGCCTTGAGGTAATCCATCAATGTAGACATCGGTTAATAGTGGACTTTGATTAGCCTGTGCGACGAGCTTTTCTGCCGCTTGCTTTAATGCGGGATAACCTTTTCCCCCCCGGTCTTCAACATACAGCGTAAATCCTGATGATGTCCCCATATCTGAAATCGCTGGCGGCAACAAACTTAAAATTGTGGCATCAGGCACCTCGCCCAGTGTTGTCTGAACAAAATCGGCTTCTCCCTGAGCCGTCGAACCCTTTCTGTCTTTCCAGTCTTTTAATGTGGTGAATGCCATTGCCGTATTTGGGCCCGACCCCGAAAATCCAAATCCCAGAATAGAAATATTGCTCTCAATGGCGTTACGTGTCGCTATTGTCTGTTCAAACTGCTGTACGACTTCACGAGTCCGCTCCATAGTCGCATCTGAAGGAAGTTGCATTGAGGACATAAAATAGCCCTGGTCCTCTTCCGGAAGAAACGATGAAGGCAGTTTTTGCAACGCGAAAAACAGCAAGCCGCATAGAGCAACATAAAGCAGCATCATTCTTCCTGTACGCTTCAACACATACTTCAATCCAGATCCATAGCGAACAGATAAGCCATCAAACTTACGATTGAAGCCGTGTGAAAATCTACTCCCCAAACCTTCTTTTTGTCCATGAGGTTTCAACAAGGTAGCGCACAGTGCAGGTGTCAGCGTCAGGGCGAGAAATGCCGAAAAAAGGATGGACACCGCCATCGAGAGTGTAAACTGCCGATAAATAACACCGACCGAACCACTGGCAAAGCCCATAGGGATAAATACGGCGGTCAATACCAGGGTGATACCGATAATTGCCGGGGTAATTTCCGCCATCGCAATACGTGTCGCTTGCTTGGGCGGCAACTTTTTCTCCGCCATGAGACGTTCGACATTCTCAACAACCACGATCGCATCATCCACAATGATGCCGATAGCTAACACCATACCGAACATGGTCAGTACATTTATGGAAAAACCACTGAATAACATGATGGTCAATGTGCCCAGCAAAGCGACTGGCGCAACAATGGCAGGGATCACCGTACAGCGAATTTTGTGCAGAAAAAGCAGCATCACGAGAAACACCAGGATCATTGCTTCAACAAAGGTCTGGATGACTTTCTCGATCGAGAGTTTCACAAACGGGGCCGTGTCAAAAGGAACTGTAAATTGCATCCCTTGCGGCAGATTTGCGGACAGTTCATCAAGACGCATACGGATACCCTCGGCAGCACTGATTGCATTTGCCCCAGGGGAGAGCTGGATCGCCGCTGCAGTTGCAGGCAACCCATTCTCGCGGATCGCAAAAGCATAACTTTGTAAACCGGACTCCACTCGGGCAACATCCGCTAATCTCAATCGCGAGCCGTTGTTGTTTGCTTTAAGTGTAATATTGCGGAACTCGTCCAGTGAAGAAAGCTGTCCTTGAACCGTCAGTGGGTAGGTAACCCGCTGTCCAGAAAGGGCGGGCTCATCACCCATACGCCCCGGTGAAACCAGGATGTTTTGCTGACCGAGCGCCGTGAGCACATCATTAACCGACAGTTTATAGGTGAACAGCTTGATGGGATCCAACCAAACACGTATCGCCTTTTCGGCACCAAATAACTGAACTTTGCCCACGCCAGGCACTCGCCGCAATTCATCAGACACATGGCGTGCAAAATAGTCGCTCAAATCGGCTTCTTCATATTGCTCGGAAGGCGACGTCAATCCCACCATCATCAGAAACCCCGAATTGGCGGCTTCAACATTGACACCATTCTGACGCACCACCTGAGGAAGGCGAGGTTCGATCACTTTTATCTGGTTCTGAATATCCATTTGGGCAAGGTTGATATTCGTGCCAGGCTTGAACGTCACCGTAATGGATGCCATACCCGACGTGTCACTGGACGACTCAAAATAAAGCAGATTATCAACCCCTGCTATCTCGCGTTCGAGAAGTGAAATAACTGACGTATTCATCGTCTCTGGCGTTGCTCCAGGATAGGTTGCCGTTATCGACACACTGGGTGGTGCAACGGCTGGATATTGGGCCACCGGCAATTGCGGGATAGCAAGGCCCCCTCCCAGAATAATAAATAGGGCGATGACCCAGGCAAAAATTGGCCTATTGATAAAAAACTGGGACATTGAATGACATCCGTATTGATGATGATTTATTTAGAAATACCGTGTGTATTCCAAACATAATGAAAAGTGAGCGGCATTAGTCCTTTTCCACTATTTCAGTGTTGATCCTTTTACCAATATCTTTAAGTTGTGAATATTTTTCCAATAGCTGCGGACCATCATCAAGGCTTGTAGCAAACATCCACATATAGGTCATCACAGAATAGATATGACCAGCACTGATGCCCTTCGCCTGAGTCATCCAGACGATAGTTAGGCTAAACAACAGGGCAACCAGCCCCCCAATAGACAGATAGCCTATGGCTTCGCGATCGGATAGCCTTATGCGCAGCCTCGCAAGTGTCAAATAATGCCGTTCCAGGGAAAGCCTGGTGGCTGTACTGACAAAATCCACTTCTTTTTCAAGGCGGTTATTCAGTCTGTTATACAGTGCTTCATTTTTAATGGCATATCCTGGGAGGAAGCAGGCCAAAAAGGCCAATATGACCAGACAAGCCACACCGGCCCAAAATTCAATGAGCAGTAACATGACGGCAGCACCAATCATAGAGACCAGAGAAGTAATGAGCATCGGCAAATGCAACTCAAAGAAATCGACAAACTCTCTTGATAACGCTACGCGGGCCGCCACGGTAGAATAATTCAGCTTTATTTTACGCTGCGTCATCACCACAGAGACCGCCAGCGCGGCATAAATTCTGGCGAAAGCACGCGTATCCACACTCCTTCGTGTCGCACCAAGGCACCAGATAAATAAGATCATTACCCCATACAGCACAGCATTTAACGTCTGCCCTGCCAGGATGGCGTTGATGGACACACCTGCCAGTATTGGATAGAGCAGGTAGGTAACGTTCTCGGCAATCACCAGGAAAAAAGTCAGGGATAACTTTCTTCGGTGACGACTCGCCAGTGATTTCAGAGTGTTGGAAGCACTTCCGGCCACTGGAGGAGCGGGAATATTTCGACTGTTCATTGAAGGGGTTTCTGTTAAAATAATAATAGAGCAATCGCTCAAATGATAAGAACATGCTATTTGAGCAGTTGCTCAAAGTCAAGAAGGAGATGGGCCGTGAAATGTAAATCAGAACCGATGAGAGATAAAATTCTCAGTGCTGTTGTCGAACTGTTTATTGAAAAAGGCGTTGAGAATGTGAAAACACGTGATCTCACCGAGTCCTTAGGCCTCTCCCGTAGCCATATTTATCACTACTTTAAAAACTGGCAATCGCTATGTCTCGAAGCAGTAACAAAATTTATGCTTACGGAACTGGAAGAGTTTCGCATAATGCTTAAACCATTACCTGCCCATCAGAAATTGCAAGAATTTATTGATGGTAATATTTCTGCAACGCCTGACCCTACCAGGAAACTGTACGGGTCTCTATGGATACTCTCCACGCATAATGAATCTTATGCCAGTCTGATGCAGTCGATTTTAGAAGAGTGGCATCAGGTTCTTACCCAAATTATTCGATCCGGTATGGAAGAAGGAGCATTTCGCAGTGTTGAAGCCCCCCGCGTAGCACGACAGCTAGACGCGATGCTATTTGGCTACAGTGAATATCTGTTCACGCTACCTTCGGAGGGATCCTTAAAGCAGGCGAAGGAGGATGTTGAAGACTTCATAAAGCAGAACCTATTAATCCAGTCACATATCTAATTGTTTGAATTTCATGCATAATGTTCATTACCCATTGTCAGGTTGTTCAGGTTTATCGCCATGGCTGATGAGCACAGGTCTTGATTAGGTTGAGGGTATAATAGTCAATGCTATCAGTAATTTGCGTGGAAATTTTCCGTCCCCTGGCACAACCTCTTAGGTTAAGGGTATAATCCAAGGCATTATTTAATCGGTTTCGGAAACGAACATGGCAAAGCTAACATTACAAGAGCAGCTGCTTAAAGCTGGACTGGTCAACAGTAAAAAACTGGCGAAAGTGGAAAGAACGGCTAAAAAATCGCGGGTTCAGGCTCGTGAGGCAAGAGAGGCCGTGGAAGAAAACAAAAAAGCACAGATTGAACGTGATAAACAGTTGAATGAGCAGCAAAAACAGGCCGCCTTAGCTAAAGAATATAAAGCCCAGGTTAAGCAGCTTATTGAAATGAACCGCATCGTTATTGCAAATGGCGATATTGGCTATAACTTCACAGATAATAATTTAATTAAAAAAATATATGTGGATAAAACGACTCAATCTCAATTGATTAGTGGCCGCCTTGCCATTGCTCGTCTGATTACCGATAAGAATCCTGATGGCGAATACGCGATTATACCCGCGATCGTGGCAGATAAAATTGCGCAGCGTGATGCGAGCAGCATTGTATTAAATGCCGAGCTGAGCAAAGAGGCTAAAGATGAAGAAGATCCGTATGCCGATTTTGTCGTGCCTGACGATCTGATGTGGTAAACAAACTTTCCAGATGCTTACAGCGACCAGCCCCTAAGCAACAACGCCCCTTGAGCTCAACCGCAGGGGCATTTCGACCTATCTTTTCGTTTTCGAACTAAATCACAAAAAATCTTATTTAAATTAAAAAGTTAAATGAAAAAGCCCCGAAAACGGGGCCTTAGGGGTGAATTCAAGCTGGCTGGCTCTGCTTTTTGTAGATAGAACGGTAATGATTGAGCCGTTCGAAGAAGTTATCGCTCTGTTCACGCGACATATTACCCGCCACGCCGTTAGCATCGACTTCACGACCCTGAAACTCCAAGAATGCCACCGTAGAAGCGAGAAAATCCATGTTGCTGGTGTTCTTGGCATAGACATAGCACTTTTCCAAAGTTTCCATGATCTCCTCCTCAACGTTTTACAGTAAAGTTGACGTGCCACAAGCAGGATGACAATCGCTCGTTAAATGTGCTGCACTTCTAAGAATACTCGCAAAAGCTAAAAAATATACGCCATACGTGCTGTGTGATTAAAAAGTGGGCAGAGATCGCAGAAATACCTAGCGCGGCAAGGAAGATTGCTCCGCCTGCAAGACTCGCTCTGCCGTAACCACAGTGCCAAAGTCGTCAAGCACCGAGTAAAATACCTTCATGCCAGCATTCACCGGGCCTTTAGCCGCGGTTAAGGCAAAATCAGCCTGCCCTTTTGGGCTTACCATGCCATTTTCCGGTACCAGGGTAACGACGGCCTGCTGCTTATCGCGGCCCACCGTCATTTCTAATAATGTCTGGTGAAAAGGCGTGGGGTTGCTGACCAGCAACACCGGGTTGCCGCCCTGTTTTGCCAGGCTAAAGCGCAACTGCTCCTGCACGTTGGCCGTGTTCATCGTCTGTAATGACCGTGGCCGGTAGAATAATTTAATGCGGGTTCTGAACGCCATCTGCATCTGGCTGGCCGTATTGCTGGCCACTTTAGGCGGGATCTCCAACACGTTAAGCCAAAACACCGACTCACGATCGCTCGGCAGCGTGTGTTCCGCCCCGGTAAACAACACTCTCAGACGCTGTGCCCGCTTCCCGTCCAGGCGCAAGATCGGCGGCGCTACGGTAAACGGCGTGGCGATTTTCTCCGGTTCCGCCTCACTATCACCATTGTCCACCCAGACTTGCAGCAGCACCGCTGAGCGACCCTCGTTGGTCACTCGCAGCGTCGCTTCCTTATCCTTGCCGTTGACAATCAGGCGCGTGGCTCCCAGGTATATCTCGGCGTGGCTCAGTGGGATAAATAAGGCCATCACTGTAATCAATAGCCAACGGCCAAGCCTGCGATATTGTGGCGTGAAACCAGACATAGCTGCCATTTTTACCCTACTTATAATTGAGCGTAAAAGTGATTGCGGTGTTGGCCGTACCTGCGGTTACCGCATTACCCACCTGGAACAAGCCAGCCTGCATGGGAACCCGATAGTTGGCCTTGGCAGAACTATTATAGTTATCCAGCAGATAAATAGTGCCAAACGTCATCGGCAGGTTGTTGCCACGCAGTAACTGTATCCCGACGCCGCTAGCGCTTGAGGTAGCGTTCGGTGCAACTACACCATTGGCAGCATCCAGCACCTGTGTCGTGGCGGCAAAACTGTAACCAATGCTGGCCAAGCCCGCCGGGCATTGGTTGAACGCCAGCTCAAAGGCTTTACGCCCTGCCACCGAACCCACGCCGTTGAACTGACCGACGCTGGCCTCCGGCAGATCGACATTCACATTCGGAGTGGTGCAGGTGCCGCCACTGGCGATAGTCCCGCCGCTTTTGAACTGGGCAATCATGTAGGTGAGATCGCCCGGCAGAGCAATGCCGTTATACGTCTCTAAATGCCGCAGATAAATTGGATCGAACAAGGGAATTGCGCCAGCGGTCAGGCCGGTGGTCGTTTTCACAAACCGCACCTGAGCATCAACGCCCAAATAGAAGCGGTTACCGCTGTAGTTGACGGTAATGGTCTCAGGATGGGTCTGCTGCCCACCCGTGCCAATGGTCAACGGCTGCCAGTTGGTGGTTTTACCATTCAGGGTATAACGCCAACGGACGATATACCCCAGACCGGCTTTTACCGTGGTGTTATACAGCATGTAAGTTTGCCCATCGACCACGATGGTATTGCGCGTGGTGTAAGGCGGGTAACCCTGTACGCTAAACTGCACCGGCTGCTGGTAGGCGCTATTGGGGGTGCAGTTCCAGGCCGTGGAGTTGTAAGAGTTGATCCAAGGCCCCAGCACGTCACCCACAGCGCTGTCTTTGCCAATCTCAATGGTGGCCGTGTCGAAAAACTGATAATAACCGCTGTTACGCGCGCAACTGACCGCAAGCCCTTCGGCGCTGGTCGCTCCGCCGTAGCCAAATATCAGCAATAAGCCAAGAAGCAAGCGCTTACCCCGCAGCCGGAACCCTGCGCCGAGCCTCGGCGTGAACAAACGGACCAACGTCAGTCGTTGCTTCATTGGCATATTACCTCCAGGCGGCGATAGTCTGGTTCATCCCCAGGCGATACGGCGGGCAACTGATAGTTAAACCGGCAACTGTCTCCGGCCCCTTCCCCCCATTTCACCTCTAACTGGCCTTTAGGGTTGTTAACCCGCAGTAAGCCTTCACCAACCTGACCGATATACCCCACGCTACGCTGTTGTTCGTCGGACACGTTTGCGCCAAAGGGCAACGGATTACCCGCAACGTCTCGGGCCGTCACCAGGATCGAGTAGCCGCTTTCGGTCTCATAACGTAACAGCCCAACGGCACCGGCGGTCGGCGCGATCTTCTGGCTGGTGTATTTCAGCTCCACATCCCTGGAAAGCCCTTTCGGATCCAACTCCACGGTATTTTGACGGTAAGGGCTGAGGTAAGGGACCACCGCCTTTCCGCTGTTATCCAGGCGCAGACCGCTGTAGTTGGTGATCCTGGCCCCCTTGGCGTTTTCTGCCTCGACGATTGCCGACGTTTCCCCCAGCATCGGTGTAAACACCACTCCGCCGCTATAGGCAACCAGGCCACCGGACATATTGGCGCCATATTGTTGATAACCCTGGCCTGCGGAAACGCTGCCCCCAACGAAGGCATAAGGCGCGGCCCATGAGCCGTTGACGCCACCGCTAACGCTGTTGCTACCATTTTTATCATAGTCGTAGTTGGTAAAGGCGCTGTAGTTATACTGCCGGTCCTCTCCCAGGCTACCGGACAGCGAGTTCTGCAACCCCTGACGATCCTTTTGCTGGGTATAGCTGCTGGTCAGGTTAGGTGCGCGCGAGCTGGAACCCAATGGGATCGACAGGGTCAGCATGGCTTTGTTATCCCAGTTTCCGGTTGCCAGGTTGCGTGTCCGTGCGAAGTTAACCCCATAATTCAGCTTGTTATAATGATTGTTGTAGCTAAGCTGATATTCGCGGTCGGTCTGGTCATGATCCCAATAATCCTGCACGTTGGCATTCAACGCGACAGTCCCAAACCCCTCCGGCAACGACTGGCTGGCGTTAATCTGGAAACGATTACGTCGTTTCCAACTGTTATAGTCAGCAAAGCCGCTATCGTTACTGTCGCGATCGCGCAGCAACATGGCGTCATCCACGTTGTAATACCCAGAGCTGGAATAGCGGTAGCTGGCCAGCGTGATGTTG
The DNA here is from genome assembly GCF_019968705.1 of Serratia sp. JSRIV004. NCBI lineage: Bacteria > Pseudomonadati > Pseudomonadota > Gammaproteobacteria > Enterobacterales > Yersiniaceae > Serratia > Serratia sp. JSRIV004. The sequence goes on from NZ_CP074140.1 coordinate 4,197,124, forward strand.
GTATCCACTACCGGCAAAATTTTCGCATAGGTGAGACGTACGCTCTGCCCCTGCTCGTTAGGACGGTGCTCAAACTGCGTTTGTGCCTGGGTAATATCCGCCGACAGCGCACCAAAATCGGTATTGAATGCCAAACCGCCCGAGGCCGCCGCATAGCCATCGGCACCGATCACACCGGTATACCCCGTCAGCAGGTTTGTGAAACCATGCCTCAAGGTGCCCACCGCAATGGCAGGTTCTTCGCTCACCGAGTTATTGCGATATTTCCCCGCCATCAGTGAATAGTGGGTTACACCTGGCCGCAGCAGTTCGGCAATCGAAGCATAGGTGACGGTAAAGCTGCGTTCAGTGCCGTCGGCTTCGGTCACCGTGACCAGCAGATCGCCGCCGCTGCCGGTAGGATAGAGATCGTCAATAACAAACGGCCCCGGCGGTACGGTGGTCTCATAAATCTGGCTGCCACGCTGGCTTACACGCACCAACGCGTTGGTATTGGCGATACCGCGCACCACCGGGGCAAAGCCACGTTGGGAATCGCTGTACATACGATCGTCCGAGCTGATCTGAGCGCCAATGAACCCAATGCTGTCAAAGACTTGACCGTCGGTGGTCGATTGGCCCAGCACCATCCGGCTACGCCAGCCAACCAGAGGCCGTTCCAGATAGGTTTCATTGCTTTGATAGCGAAAACCCTCGTCATCATTCCAATTGGCCGACGCCCGGTAACGCAGACGCCACACGTCCCAATTTAATCCGCCACGCAACCCCAGAAATTGGGTGGTTTGAGCAGATGAGTCGGAATGATCGGCACGGTAAGCGTTGTAGTCATATTGCAGGGTCGCCGCCGTGATGCCGTTATCCCACAGCTCAGGGCTGACATAACCACGGGCTTCATGCTGCAGCAAAGACTGCGGCGCACGCACGTCCAACCGTTGGCCACCGCTATCAAAATTGCCCTCCACGCCAGGTATCAGTTCACCCAACGCAATACACTGTTCCCCTTGCTGCAAGCGCGACAGCACCGCCTTGTCCAGTTTATCCAAGGCAATATCGAACAGGCTTAACAGTTTCAGATCGTAGCAAGGTTGAGCGATGCTGCTTTGCGGCGAAGCCAGGGAAAAGTTGACGTCCTGACGCCCTTTCCATTGGTCGTTAAGATAGAGATCGATGCGGTGAATGCCGGGAGCAACCGGGTTACCGCTGGAGAACTGGCTGACATCGACGGACGAACGCAGAAAAGACTCGTTGAACTCAATAGCCTCACTTTCATCCGCATAAGCCAACGTTATGGGAGCCAGTAAAATGGCTCCCGCAATATAAATCTGGTTGAGAAAAGAGGGCCGCCAATCAAGACTTACCACTGCCCGCCAACGTCCGCTCATTTTTGTTATCCCCACCGAAATCATCAATCAGGCTATAAAACGCTTTTAAGCCTGCTGACGGTGCCGATTTCATTCCTTGAATTTTCATCACCAACTCGCCAAAGGGTGCCACCATCCTTTCCTGCGTTTTCCCTAGATCGCCCAGTACTGGCGCACCTTTGGCGCTACGAATTTCAATCTGGCGGAAAGTAAGGTAATAAGGCGATGGGTTCTTGGCGACGATTTCATAACCCGCAGCCCCTTTGCGTAAGCTCAGATCCAGCTTTTCGTAAGCCTGAGCCGGGGTCATTGGCAGGTTATTCGGCCGATAGAACAGTTTGATGCGGGTGCGGAAAGAGAACTGCATCAGGTTGTCGCCCGCGGCTATTTTTTGGGTAGCCTTGGGTGGGATCTCCAACACATTGAGCCAGAACAGTGATTCACGGTTACTCGGCAATCCGCCGCCGGTACGTGCAATACGCAACGCCTGCCCTTTGCCCGGATCGATACGGGCTACCGGTGGCGTCAGGGTAAAAGGCACCTTGACGGTGTCGGGTTTGGATTTAACATCGCCGTTATCGATCCAGGACTGAATCAACACCGGGCTGGTCCCTTGGTTACGCAGTTGGGTAATCGCTTCACCGCTGTTTTCGTTATAAATAATGCGTGTGGCGTTGATGATCACACCAGCATCAGCGGCAACTGTCCATGTCAGCGCCAAGCTAAAGGCGGAAACGGTAAATAGAGTTCTTAACATGGCGCTGTCCTCTGAAAGGGATGAGGCTGCCCTCATCCCACGGCTGGATGTCTTACAGGTAGATGATGGTGTAATCCACCTGGGTATTAACCGTACCTGGCGTGACCGTCCCGTTCGCATAGTATTGCGCGTAATAATTCATTACGCCGCCACCGGAGCTAATATCAACGGCCAAATCGCCTTGGCTATGTGCGCTACCCGCCATGATGCTGCCCAGATTGGCGTTCAACAGCTGAACCTGGACGTTGGTCGCCGTGCCCGATGCCGAGTTGTTCAGGCGACCGGTGCTCTGTTCAACATAAGCGCCCGCTTCGAAGAAGGTGCTGGCAGTATTAAGTGTAGCCCCCGCACAGTTGGTCAGTGCGATGCTGAAAGGTGTTGCCCCTGCAGTTGCCCCAACGGCTGGCAGCGCAGAGATGGAAATGGTCGGCAACGTTACCGTGGCGTCTTTAGACTGGTTGTTGACCGAAATATCGCAAGTAGTGTCAGTAATGGTGCCATTGATGGTAATAGTGCCATCGGCTGCCAGGGCTGAGCCCGCAAAAGTCATACCGATAACAGCGGCCAGCAGGGTAGTTTTGGTGTTGTAAAATTTCATAATGATCCTAATCCGTTATAAGATAACTGTAGTTAACCAAGCACATTGCCGATTGGTGCGCCCGAGAAGCTTTACTGTCATCGGTCCGTTATTTACCATCCTGCCGTACTTGTTTGTTTCCACCGTTCTGCGATAACTTCGCAGGTTCCGTGGTGAGCGTCACCAGTCAGTTACTTAAGAACAATCCTAACCACCCGTTGACGAGAAAAATCTTAACCCACAAGCGGTATAAAAGAATCATTAACTATTAAATTGGAATTATTTAGGTTTAAAATCCAAATTTAATGTTTTTAATGGCCTGTTTTATGCGTAAAACTCTACACGGTCTCATTGTTAAGCACAAAAAACTTGTTTGTTTTATGTTCATTTCATACAAAAATTAAACAATTCGGCTAATTGTTGCCCACCCCACCAAAAAACCAGACTACTGTTGCAATGATCAGGCCCATTCTTTTACTTAGCCTTACTGCAACAACGGCAAACTGTCGTTCTCTAGCCCTGAGCAAAACTCTATTTTGTGCTCACGTACGATAGTGCAGCGAACAAAAAACAGGCGACTCACGCCAGAAATAAAAGAACGAACCTGGTTGCTGCGTACCACTAGCAGGTATTCATCTGCCCGGCATTCGGCTTTTCGTTGCTCCACATAGGACAACATGTCCTGATTCAGACTGGAGCTGGGGACCCCTGACTGCGTGGATGTCGACATAAATACCTTGCAACTCCCCGCCTTGCCAAGAAACACCTCCTGTCTGGCCAGTGAATTGGTGGCGTACATCGTAGATGCGATCCCCAGTACAAAAACCAAACCAGCAACCGTCGCGATCAGACCCCAACCAAGACGTTTTTTGTTGGCAGGAGCAGCAATCTCTACGCTTGTCGGCAGATCGGGCTCATCGTCTGCCTCGGAAGTTGAAGCAATATCATCGTCAGTCTCGGCTTCGGTTTCCAGCCCGCTCTCTAATGGCAAATAGGCCTCATCACTCACTGTCTGTGCAGGGACTAACGGGGTAAAATGTCCATCGTCTTCCTGGCTGATTTCAACCTGGATCTCGCGGCGCAACATAAACCCTATCTTCGGCACGGTGACAATCACCTCATCATCGATCCCCATCACCTTAAGCACCCGGCGCAACTTGCTCACGCATTGATTAAGGTTGTTATTGCTGGAGATCATGCCGTAGTCGTCCCACACCTTTTTGAAAATCACCTCACGTTCCACGGGTTTGCCATAGTTGGCGATCAGTAATAGCAAAAGACGTTTGGCGGGATTGGAAATAGCCGTGGGCTCGTCGGAAAAGTCGCTTGGACCCAACGTTCCGGTATCACCATCAAACAGCACACGATCGTTAAATCTGTATTTCATGTTAATCCGGATCATCATTGGGCTATAGGATAATTCTGGCATAAGTTGCTAATAAAACATCAGTCACCGTCCAAAAAAAATACTGCATAACCCTGTTTTCAGCTTGGCGGCCTACACAGCGATTATCCCCGTGCTTTAAGGACGCCAATCTCTGGCATTGTTGTCGCCAACCGGTCACAATGCGGCTCACTTCCCCCCAAGCAGGAAATATGATGCCTTGCCACTATCCCGCCCATTACGCCTTCGATAGCGAAAGCGATGCCTGGCAAATTACCCTACGGGATTTCCCCGAGCAGCAAGCCGCCTGCTACAAACGTGAGGATGTCGAACTGGAGGCGCAGGAAAGCCTGCTGACGGCTATCGCCATTGAAATGGAAGAAGGGCGCCCGGTGCCTGCGGCCTCCGCATTGCAAAGCGGTGACATCGCCCTGCATTTACCGGTGCTGGTGAAATTAAAGCTGGAACTGCACAACCATATGTTGAGCAGCAACACCTCAAAAGCACTGCTGGCACGCCAGATGGGCCTTAACGGTGCTCAGATCGATCGGTTGCTGGATGTGGCCTATGCCTCGAAGGTTGAGGCCCTTGAACAAGCCCTGTTTCTGCTCGGCTACGAAGTGCATACCAAGGTAGTGGCGATCCGCCAGCAATCAGAATAAATAGTTTGCCCAGAGAGTAAATTTTTACCGTTTTGCGCCGATAGGGTTATTAAACAACCACCGATTGCAAAGTGAAGGCTAAAAATGGAACTCAACCGTCGTCATGTCTGGGCCGCTATCCTGCTTTCTTGTCTGGTCTTCTGGGCTATTCTGATCGCCAGCGTCAGCGCCGTAGCCTGATGCCTTGTAACAAACTGTTACTTATGGCATTTATCAACCATCCCACCTCGTAGGGATGCTGCATACTGCGCCCGTTTCAACTCACTGCAGGGTAAAAAACCGACAAAAAATGTGATCAAAAACACAGTATTGAAATGGGTAGGATTTTGGGAGTACATTAGCGCCGATCCTGTTGTGATTCCTGGTTAACCTCAAGGAACTTGAATCGCAACGACCGGTAAATCGTAGCTCTGGACGTTGTTCCTTCTGATTGAAGAACCCGCCATCCGCCGCTGATTTGCCACAAAATACTCAGACAACAATCGGGATCGTTGGTTTGCGAGGACTCCACAAGGAGTTGTTACGTGAAATACTTTTTGATGGGCGTTTCATTCATGCTGGTTGCATGGGTAGGCACCTTCATGCTGATGGTTGCCTAACGGCAATCTCGCCAGGTACATTGATAAAGGGGCGCTTCTGCGCCCCTTTGTTGTTTCTGCAGCGCGAACTATTTGCCGGGCATCATCCGGCGCAGGGTGTCGTCACCGCGCACATAGTGATGATAAATGGCGGCCAAGGCATGGATGCCGACGATGAAATACCCCGTGTTTGCCAAGGTTTCGTGCACCATTTTCAGCGTGCGGCGTATGCCCGCGTCAGGCGTGATCCACTGCGGCACCTGCCAGCCCAGCAGCAACCACTGTTTGCCCCCATAGGCCAACGTCAAGAAGCCCAATATCGGCAACGATAAAAACAGCAGATACAGCACCCAATGGAGCATTTTCGCCCCTAGCGCCTGTAGTTTCGGCAAGGCCGGAGTGATCGGTGGAGTAGGATGCCGGTGGCGTAGCCCAAGGCGGATAAACATCAGCACAAATACCGATAGGCCGAAGTTAAAGTGCAGATCCTTCACCAATGCCGCGCTGTCATCCGGCACAGAGTCCTTCAGCAATATGGCACTGTAAGTCAGGATCACCATCACCAGCGTCAGCCAGTGCAGGAGGATTTGTGATTTTGCAAAACGAACGCTCATAGAGACTCCCACTAAATTCGGTATTAGCAGAGCATAGCGGATAACAACTGAAGATAACCTTAAGTAGAAGAAAAATCAGGATGGTGGGTACGTAAACATGCCCCTCACCCTAACCCTAACCCTCTCCCACAGGGAGAGGGGACCGATCGAGTGGGTCTGAAAATACGGTGGCACACCTTGGCTGGGGTGGCGATCGAGTTAGTTTTTGGTTTGCGTAACACCTTATCTTTCTTGTTTTTGCTCCCTACTTTCCGAAGCTGCGCGGACCAACCAAGCGCTCCGGCCAGCTCCCTCTCCCTGTGGGAGAGGGTCGGGGTGAGGGGCAACAGCGATTGCCTAATCTCAGGCAACACATCAGTCCCCTCAAGATGGGGTGTTATTTGGTAGGAGGAGTCGCCGTTTTAGCTGGCTTGATTAATCCATCAGCACGGAACATCGCCTTGATACCGCGCACCGCCTGGCGGATACGATCCTGGTTTTCAATCAAGGCAAAACGCACATGGGTATCGCCGTAATCGCCAAAGCCGATCCCCGGCGATACGCACACTTTAGCCTCCGCCAACAGACGCTTGGCGAACTCCAGCGACCCCAGATGCGCGTAAGGCTCAGGAATTTTTGCCCACACATACATCGAGGCTTTCGGATTCTCTACCATCCAGCCAGCTTCGTGCAGCCCTTTCACCAGCACGTTACGGCGCTGGCGATACTGCTCGGCAATGTCCAACACGCACTGCTGATCGCCTTCCAATGCGGCGATAGCGGCCACCTGCAGCGGCGTAAAGGTGCCGTAGTCGTGGTAGCTTTTAATACGTGCCAATGCGCTAACCAGCTCAGGATTCCCCACCATAAAGCCAATACGCCAGCCGGCCATATTGTAGCTTTTCGACAAGGTGAAGAATTCTACCGCAATGTCTTTGGCTCCCGGCACCTGCATGATCGAAGGCGCTTTCCAGCCGTCATAGACGATATCGGCGTAGGCCAGATCGTGTATCACCAGCACGTCATACTGTTTCGCCAGTGCCACTACCCGCTCAAAGAAATCCAGTTCTACACACTGCGCAGTCGGGTTGGATGGGAAGCCCAGGATCATCATTTTTGGCCGCGGAATACTTTCACGAATGGCGCGCTCTAGCTCACCAAAGAAATCCACGCCGTCCACCAGCGGCACGGAACGCACCTGCGCACCGGCGATCACCGCGCCATAAATATGGATCGGGTAACTTGGATTCGGCACCAGCACCGTATCCCCATGATCGAGCGTTGCCAACATCAGGTGCGCCAGGCCCTCTTTCGAGCCAATAGTCACAATGGCTTCGCTTTCGGGATCGATATCGACCTGATAGCGTTCCTGATACCAGTGCGAAATAGCACGGCGTAGGCGCGGAATACCGCGAGAGGTTGAGTAGCCATGTGTATCATCACGCTGGGCTACGGTACAGAGTTTCTCTACGATATGCGGCGGCGTCGGGCCATCCGGGTTACCCATGCTGAAATCGATAATATCTTCCCCGCGACGGCGTGCAGCCATCTTCAGTTCAGAGGTGATATTAAACACATAAGGGGGCAGGCGTTCGATGCGCGTGAAACGGCGCGGGTTGTTATCAGACATAGTTACCTCGAAGAGACGTTAGCGCCCGGACCATCCGAGCGACGTTGGCCACAGAATGGCCGAACATCGAACATAACTCAGGCTTGTCAGGCTGTCGAGCCCCTCGCATAACAATTTTTTTACCGTTCGGCAGCCGCAAATTCCGTCGCCAACAACCCCAACCGCCAGTCATTACACCACCGGTCCGCCAGGCGGAAATTGTCACGCAGCGTCCCTTCCAGTTGAAAACCACAGCTCTCCAACAGACCCCGTGAGGCTAAATTCCCCTCTGTCACCGTGGCATACACTTTGTGAAACCCGCAGGCATTGAAGGCAAAGTCCAAGATCACAGGCAGCGACTCTTTGCCATAACCTTTCCCCTGCCCTTCCGGCAGGCTGCCAAAGCCCACTTCGGCCTGCTGGCAAGAGGACCACTCAGGGCGAAACCCGGTCATTCCCACCGCTTGACCGCTGCTTTTTTCTCTCATCACCAGGCATAGCCAGCGATCGCAATGCTTATCCCATGTGGGCAAGCGTGCTTCGAAACGTTCGCGGATCTCGTGTTCCGGCAGCGGATCGGCAATGTAACGGATCACCTGGGGATCCTGGAACAGACGTAGGAATAACGGCCAGTCATCCGCGGTTAGCGATGTCAGCAGCAAGCGAGGTGTTTCCAATTTCATCAGATAAATCTCCGAAAAACGAAAAAGAGGAAGTTACGAATGAAAGATATCCCTTTATTTTCCCCTATTAAATCCAGATAATCATTAACCAGGTTACAACAAAACAGCAACTTTATAACGCTACCCTACCACTAACATCCTCGCCCACCGGCGGGCCAAGGAGAACACCATGGCTTCATTACTTATCGATGATGTGCCTACCGCAATAAAAAGCGTCAAGCAGCAGTTACGCCAGGCTTTACCCAACTATCGCGAAGTCTTCCTGGAACTGGAAGACAATATTCGCCAGCAGGTGGAGCAAATCCGTCAGGAACTGGCCAACGGCCAGGACCCGGTGCCGCAGGTGGACGCCGAAGATATTCTGCAACAACGCGTTACCGAACAACAAATTGCCCTGATTAAACAGCGCGGCGTGTGCGCCATTCGAGGCGTATTCCCACGCAGCAAAGCCGAGGCCTGGAATCAGGAGATTGGCGACTATCTCGAACGCAATAACTTCGTCGAGCGGTTAAAAAATGCCGCCGAAGATAACTACTTTGGCAAACTGGCCGCCAGTAAGCCACAGATCTACGGCATTTACTGGTCGAAGCCTCAGGTCGAGGCTCGTCAAGATCAGCGCATGCATGCGGTGCAGGTGTTCCTCAACAGCCTGTGGGCAACCGAGAGCAACGGCAAACAGCACTTTGACCCAACGCGCGTTGCTACCTATGCCGATCGTACCCGCCGCCGTCCGCCAAACTCCTCTTCACTGGGCCTTTCTCCGCATGTGGATAGCGGCACCATCGAACGCTGGTTGGATGAGAATTTCCGCTACGTCTATCGTCACGTGTTCTCCGGCAACTGGCAGCAATACGATCCCTTTGCCGCCGATGGCCGCACCGAAGTGCGCGAGATCGCCTCACCGGCGGTTTGTTCCATGTTCCGCACTTTCCAGGGCTGGACAGCGCTGACGCCGCAACATACCCATGCAGGAACGCTGAACGTAGTACCGATCGCCAACGCCATGGCCTATATCCTGCTGCGCGCCCTGCAAGACGATGTGGCGGATGACGATCTGTGTGGGGCCGCCCCAGGCCGGGCGTTATCAATCTCGGAACAGTGGCATCCCCTTTTATTAAGTGGGTTATCCCCTATTCCCGATCTGGAGCCGGGAGATACGGTATTCTGGCACTGTGACGTGATCCATTCGGTAGAAAACGAGCATAACGGCGAGTTCGACAGCAACGTGATGTACATTGCCGCCGCGCCGGGTTGCGAGAAGAACGATGCCTATCTGCAACGGCAGTTGCCAAGCTTCCTGTCAGGTAAAAGCCCGGTGGATTTTGCTGCAGATGATTTCGAAGTGGATTTCATTGGCCGCGCCACCGTTGAGCTGCTGACGCCGCTCGGCAAGGAACAGTTGGGGTTTAAATAACCCTGATGACCGCGGTGTACTCCGGCCACCGCGGTCATTGCCACGCTGTGATATACTGTGGTCTCCCGTTCGTCGCAGTGAGCCGCCGTTGTGCACCCTGTTTTTGAAATGTTGTTAGCGGTATTCGATCGTGCCGCCCTGATGTTGATCTGCCTGTTTTTCCTCACCCGCACCCGGCTGTTTCGCCAGCTGTTGCAAAAGGAAGATCATACTCCGCTGGAACTGGCCGCAGTCACGGCCATCTTCTCTCTGTTCGCCCTGTTCAGTACCTATTCTGGCATCAATGTCGAAGGCTCTCTGGTTAACGTACGGGTGATCGCCATCATGGCCGGGGGGATCCTGTTTGGCCCCTGGGTTGGCATCATTACCGGCATTATCGCCGGATTGCACCGCTATCTGATCGATATCGACGGTATCACCTCGGTTCCCTGCCTGATCACCAGCATTATTGCCGGGATCGGCGCCGGTTATATCAACCTGAAGGTGAAGAAAGGCCAGCGCTGGCGTGCCGGGATCTTGGGGGGCATGCTATGCGAATCACTCACCATGCTGCTGATCGTTGTCTGGGCCAAACCCACCGAACTCGGGCTGGATATCGTGTCTAAAATTGCCCTGCCGATGATCCTCGGCACGGTGTGTATCGGCCTGATCGTGCTGCTGGTGCAAAGCGTCGAAGACGAAAAAGAGGTGATTGCGGCACGGCAGGCCAAGCTGGCGCTGGATATTGCCCGCAAAACGCTGCCCTATTTCCGTAATATCAATAGCGAATCGCTGGCCACCATTTGCGAAATTATCCGCCACGATATTAATGCCGATGCGGTCGCCATCACCGATACCCAACATGTGCTGGCCTACGTTGGCGTGGGAGCAGAACATTACCCACTCGGGCGCGCAGGGCTGAGCCGAGTCACGCTGGAAAGCATCCAGCAGGGCAAAATCATCATCAAAAACAACCTCGAGAACCAGACCGCACCGCAGATCCATTCCCAACTGGTGATCCCGCTATGGGAAAAAGGTGAGGTGACCGGGGCGCTGAAAATTTACTACTGCCATGCCCATCAGATCACTAATACGCTGAAGGTGATGGCGGTTGGCCTATCGCAGATTATCTCCACCCAGATGGAGGTTTCGCGCATCGAGCATCTGCGCCAAATGGCGGACAAGGCCGAAATGCGCGCGCTACAAAGCAAAATCAATCCGCATTTCCTGTTTAATGCGCTGAACGCCATCTCGTCGTCGATCCGGCTAAATCAGGATACCGCCCGCCAGTTGATCATCAACCTGTCGCGTTACCTGCGCTATAACCTGGAACTGAACGACGAACTGATCGATATCCGTAAGGAACTGCATCAGATCCAGGACTATATCGCCATCGAGCAGGCGCGCTTCGGCAGTAAGCTGACGGTGATTTATGACATCGACGACGATATTGCCGTACGCATCCCTAGCTTGCTGATCCAGCCGCTGGTGGAAAATGCCATCGTGCACGGTATTCAACCCTGTAAAGGGAAAGGCGTGGTGGTGATCGCGGTGAAAGATCGGGGCGATCGCGTCAGGATTTCGGTGAAAGATACTGGCAACGGCATCGATCCGCTGGTGATCGAACGCGTTGAACGCAATGAAATGCCTGGCCACAATATCGGCCTGCTCAACGTGCACCACCGGGTTTCCCTGCTGTACGGTGAAGGATTACGCATCCGACGGCTGGAGCCGGGAACGGAGATCGCCTTCTACGTCACCAAAAACGGCAATAAACTGCATAGCGAAAACAGCCCACAACCTGCCGGGGAACAACTATGAAAGCCATCATTGTGGAAGATGAGTTTCTCGCCCAGCAAGAGCTGACTTATCTGATTAACAAACACAGCAATATCACCATCGAAGCCACCTTTGAAGACGGCTTGGACGTGCTGAAATATCTGCAAACCCATCAGGTTGACGCCATTTTCCTCGATATCAATATTCCGTCGTTAGACGGCGTATTGTTGGCACAGAACATCAGCAAGTTTGCGCATCGTCCGTCAATCGTGTTTATCACTGCCTATAAAGAGCATGCGGTGGAGGCGTTTGAGATCGAGGCGTTCGACTATATCCTCAAGCCGTATCATGAGGCACGCATCATCACCATGCTGCAAAAGCTGGAGGCATTGCATAACCGACCAGCGCAGACGCCAGAGCCTAGCGCACCGGCGAATCGTACCAGCCACAGCATTAACCTGATCAAAGACGAGCGCATCATCGTCACGGACATCAACGACATCTACTACGCCGCCGCCGATGAGAAAGTCACGCGGGTGTATACCCGGCGCGAAGAGTTTGTAATGCCGATGAATATCACCGAGTTTTACCAGCGGCTGCCGGAAGAGTTTTTCTTCCGCTGCCACCGTTCGTATTGCGTCAATCTATCCAAGATCCGGGAAATCGTTCCCTGGTTCAACAACACCTATATTCTGCGGCTGAGCGATCTGGATTTTGAAGTCCCGGTCAGCCGCAGCAAGGTCAAAGCGTTTCGCCAACTGATGCGGTTATAGTTACCAACGTGGGCCTCGCGGGCCGTGATCCCGTTGGTAATAGCGTGGTGGTGGTGGTGGCATGTGGTAATAACGTGGGCCATCACGCCATTCACGACGTGGGGGGCCGTAGTAAACCGCCCTTGGCGGTGGGCCGTAATATCCGCGTGGGCCATAATGCTCGTGCCACCAGCGCGGTTCACGCCAGCGATAACCATCCCAGTAATGGCCACGGTCATCACGATCGCCAATATGCAGCGACATTCCAGGCACATTGATGCCGACAGAAATATCCGCATGGCTCACCGCAGGCAATGAAAGCGGCAACAACGCAGCCAATAACAACAGCACTTTTTTCATCAGGTCTCTCCCAGAGCATGGAACGGGTCCATTTACCGATCACAGTAGTTCCGCACCGGTACGTTCTCTATAGGACGAAAGCCCAATTACGCCTTTCAGGCATATCCTTCACAATTACCACACAGTTTGCCGCAGCGCTTTGGCCATCTTTCTGACATATCTTTGATGTAGATCACGCCCGGCAGGCCGCATTCCAACGGCTTTTTAGCCCTTATTCGGCAACTCATGCAGCGATAACGGCATTTCATTCCTCGGCAGCGGCAGTTCATTCCCGATCCGCCATTGGCAACGATCGCCCCCTTTATAATAAGCCCATACCGCAGGGCTCTGGTTGCCTTGCTAATTTTGCCAATGGGCAACGCCAATACAGGAAGGAGACCGGCCATGAACAGCAAACCGGCAAATCGCAGCTTAATCGTTCTCGGCACCATCATCTGCCAGATGGGCCTCGGCACTATCTATACCTGGAGCCTGTTCAACCAGCCGCTGGTAGACAAGTTCCACTGGGGCCTTGGCGATGTCGCTACTACCTTCTCGATCACCAGCTTCTTCCTGGCCTTCGCCACGCTGTTCGCCGGTAAGCTGCAAGAACGTTTTGGTATTCGTAATCTGACGCTGGTTTCCGGCGTGCTGGTCGGCCTAGGGTTGATTGCCAGTGCCCACGTGCAATCGCTGGATATGATTTATCTGTTAGCGGGCGTGGTGGTCGGTTTTGCGGTGGGTATCGCTTACATCTCTACCCTGTCCAACCTGATCAAATGGTTCCCGGACAACAAGGGGCTGATTTCCGGCATCTCCGTCGGGGCGTTCGGCAGCGGCAGCCTGTTGTTCAAATACGTTAACGCCGCCCTGATTAGCGGTGCCGGTGTCTCTGCCGCCTTCTTCTACTGGGGCGTGATCGTGATGGCGCTGATTGTGCTGGGTTCCATGTTGCTCAAAGAACCGGTACAGGTTTACCAACAGGCTAACCACGGTACGCTGGGCAACGATTACACCGTGCGCCAGATGCTGGCCAGCAAAGAGGCCTATATGCTGTTCGTGATTTTCTTCGCGGCCTGCATGAGCGGCTTGTATCTGATTGGTATCGTTAAAGACATGGGCGTACAGCTGGCCGGGATGGATTTGGCCACCGCCGCCAACACCGTTTCCGCCGTAGCAATCTTCAATACCGCAGGCCGCATCATTCTAGGCACCCTGTCCGATAAAGTAGGTCGTATGCGCGTCATCAGCTTCACCATGCTGGTCACTATTCTGGCGATTGCCGCACTGAGCTTCCTGACGCTGAGCCATACGCTGTTCTTTATCTGCGTCGGCGCGGTCGCCTTCTGTTTCGGTGGCAACATTACCGTCTTCCCGGCGATTGTCGGTGACTTCTTCGGCCTGAAAAACCACAGCAAAAACTACGGCATCATTTATCAGGGCTTTGGTCTGGGCGCGCTGGCTGGGTCGTTTGTGGCCAACCACTTCGGCGGCTTCCACGCGACTTTCATGGTGATGGGTGTGCTGTCGGTGATTTCACTGCTGATTACCCTGTTTATCAAAGCGCCGAAAGCGGTTGAGCAGGAAGAAGAGTCTCACGCAGAGCCTGTGTTGGCCAAAGCCAACGGCTAAGAGGCGAGTAAAAAAAAGGGCGCTGCCAAACCGGTAGCGCCTTTTTTTATTGTGTTGATTACAGATGCATACCCAGCGTCTGCCGCAGATGAGCGCCAGCCCCCAGCAGCCCCGGTTGGGAATGGGTGATCATAAACACCGGAATTTCTCGCACGTAGTCTTTAAAGCGGCCCTTGTCTTCAAAAGCAGCGCGGAATCCGGAGGCCTTGAAGAACTCCATAAAGCGCGGCACGATGCCCCCGGCGATATACACCCCGCCAAACGTCCCCAGATTCAACGCCAGGTTGCCGCCAAACCGACCCATGATCACGCAGAACAGGGACAGGGCACGGCGGCAATCGGTACAGCTGTCCGCCAGCGCGCGCTCGGTGATATCTTTGGGTTGCAGCTTCTCCGGCAGGCGCTTGTCTGCCTTGACGATGGCACGGTACAGATTCACCAGCCCAGGGCCAGACAGCACGCGTTCCGCAGAGACGTGCCCCACTTCGCCACGCAGCACCTCCAGGATGATGTCCTCCTCTTCACTGTTCGGTGCAAAATCTACGTGACCACCTTCACCCGGCAAACTCACCCAACGACGGTTTACGTGTACCAGGTGTGATACCCCCAGCCCCGTACCCGCACCGTAAACGGCAATCGGTCTATCCTTTTGCGCTTTGCCCCCGCCAAACTGCAACACGTCATCTTCGGACAGCATCGGAATCGCCATCGAAACCGCAGTAAAATCGTTAATCACTTCCAGGTGCTTTAAGCCCAGGTTCTCTTTCATCGCTTTGATGGAGAAGGCCCAGGTGTGATTGGTCATGGCGACCCAATCCTCGGTTACCGGGCAGGCGATGGCGATACAGGCATCCTGAACCTCCAGTTGCAGCTCGGCTAGGTATTGGCGGATCACCGCTTCCAGGCTATCGAACTCCAGACCAGAATAGGTTTTCGCCTGGGCGATCTCGCCCGTCTCGACAGTGCACAGCGCCAGGCGGGCATTGGTGCCGCCAACATCACCTACGAGGGCATAGGTCATCGGTGTTTCTCCCTAAAATGAAAAATGCGAAATTGGGTACACTGTAAAATCACGCCGCCCAAACAACAATCGGCATTCTGCGGCCCGCTGCTCAATAGCGATCCAGATCACAAAAAACGTTTCAGCCAGACCCTATTTCACCGATTTATACCGTCGGTTACAGATTGGTGCAAAAAACATGAGATGAAAGCGATCGCGTGCGGCTACCATTAGCGAAATCGCTCCGTTGGAGCTATATACTATGCAAACCATTTCTCTGAGGCCTGGCGATTCTGCTGGCTTTACTCTCTGTTTTCCCTGCCAATCAGGGACGTGACAACAAGGGATCCCGCATGCTGCATCCGCGCGCCAATGCTATGTTGGCCTTCGCCCTGCCCGCGATCGTTATCGGTTCCGCCTCCAGCCTGATCCTTATCTTGCTGATGGAAAGTGCCAACGTGCTGCAGAATTGGCTGTGGGTTCGCCTCCCGGAGCTGCTCAATATCGATAGCCATTCCCCTTGGTGGACCATCGGCATGCTTACACTGACCGGTATCGCCGTTGGGTTAATCGTACGCTTCGTGCCGGGCCATGCCGGGCCAGATCCGGCTACCGAGTCGCTGATTGGTATGCCTTTGCCGCTGGCCGCCGTACCGGGGTTGGCATTAGCCTTGATGGTGGGCCTGGCGGGTGGCGTCAGTTTGGGGCCGGAAAACCCGATCACCGCCATCAATATTGCCCTGGTGGTCGCACTGGGTGCCAGGTTATTGCCAAAGGTGCCGAAGATGGATTGGATCATCCTCGCCGCCGCTGGCACGATTGGCGCAATGTTTGGTACACCGGTTGCCGCCGCTCTGATTTTCTCGCAAACGCTAGGGGGAAATAACGAAGTCCCCTTGTGGGATCGGCTGTTTGCCCCGCTGATGGCCGCTGCCGCCGGTGCCGTCACTACCCAGATGTTCTTTACCCCGAACTTTACCCTACAGCTTGATGCTTACAATGTGACCCGGCTACGCGATATCTTCAGCGGCTCGGTGGTCGCGCTGATCGCTATTGCCCTGGGGATGGTGGCGATCTGGTGCTTCCCACGCATGCACCACATGTTCCATTCGCTGAAAAACCCGGTATTGATGCTCGGGCTAGGTGGCCTGCTGCTAGGTATCCTTGGGGTCATTGGCGGAGATATCACCCTATTCAAAGGATTGGATGAGATGAAACTGTTGGTGGTCGACGGCAGTTTCACCACCAGCCAACTGCTGGTGATCACTCTGACCAAGCTGGCCGCCCTGGTGGTCGCAGCGGCGTGCGGATTCCGCGGCGGGCGTATTTTCCCGGCGGTATTTATCGGCGTCGCGCTGGGGTTGATGTTGCATCAGCATGTCCCGGCGGTTCCGGCAGCGATCACCGTTTCCTGTGCCATTATGGGGTTGGTGCTGGTGGTAACTCGCGACGGCTGGCTGAGCCTGTTTATGGCCGTAGCGGTGGTGCCAGAGCTGCACCTGTTACCGATACTGTGTATTGTAATGTTGCCCGCCTGGTTGATGCTGGCGGGCAAACCTTTGATGCTGGTAGTAAAATACCAGCCTCCACATGAAGACTAGGCCAGAGCATACTCGGCAGCGGCATGCGCATGAATGGCCGTGGTGTCGAATACTGGCACGGCGGCATCTTGTGCGCTAACCAACAGGCCGATTTCAGTGCAGCCAAAGATGATCCCCTCGGCGCCCTGCTGTTCCAACTTGGCAATAATCCGGCGATATTCATCGCGTGAAGTATCAACGATTTTGCCCAGGCACAGCTCTTCATAAATGATGCGGTGTACGATATCGCGATCGGCAGCATCCGGCGTAACCACTTCGATAGCAAATTTGTCCTGCAAACGCCCACGGTAAAAATCCTGTTCCATGGTAAAGCGCGTGCCGAGCAAGCCGATACGGCGGATATTTTGCTGGCGTACCTGCAATGCTGTGGCATCGGCAATATGGATCAGCGGCAGGCCGCTGGCCTGTTCCACCGCATCAGCTACCTTATGCATAGTGTTGGTACAAATCACAATGGCCTCGGCACCGGCAGCACGCAGCGAAGCGGCGGCCGCTGCCAGCAAACGACCAGCGCCTTCCCAATCACCTTGGTGCTGCAAGCGCTCCACTTCATGAAAATCCACGCTGTAGAGCACGATTTTGGCTGAATGCAGGCCACCAAGCCGCTGTTTCACCTGCTCGTTGATCATTCGGTAATAGGGGATGGTGGATTCCCAACTCATCCCGCCCAATAATCCCAACACTTTCATTCAGTTCTCCTTGGCTGTGACTCACTATCAACCAGACATTACCCGAGAACGACCTGACTGACGAAGCAATTATTTGCTGTGCGAACTGCTAACCTTCGCCTGGCGCGGCTCAAACCAACGCTGGCGCAGGGTATCGTAGACCCAGTTATACGCCATGGTATAAGGCAGGAAGAACAGGAAGAAACCGATCTCCAGCACAAAAGCCTGCCACAACGAAATATTGAGCATAAAGGCGGCTATCGGCAGACCAATCAGTACAAACCCGGCTTCAAAGCCAAAGGCGTGGCCAATACGCACTTTCAGCGTTCTGACCACTCGGCTCACCGGCCACAGCCGATCAAAGATCGAGTTATAGACGATGTTCCACAGCATGGCGACGGTAGATAACATGACCGCCAGCGCCCCGACCTGCGCCATCGAGCGGTTAAGCAGCCACGCCCCCAAAGGGGCACAGATCATCACGGCGATAGCTTCGAACCCCACGGCGTGAACGATACGTTCAACCAACGACTTGTTTTGCAACTGCATACTTCACCTGTTTTGTGACCGTTATTGAAAATGTCAGGTGATTATCATCGGTTTTTTGCGTAGATTAAAAATAGGTTCCATCGATAAAGTAGATACATCATGCGCTATTCCCCAGAAGCCCTACTGGCCTTTGTTGAGGCTGCCGCGTTAGGCTCGTTTTCTGCTGCCGCACGCAGACTGCGCAAAAGCCAGTCCACCATCAGCACCGCCATTGCCAATCTGGAGGCGGACCTTGGGCTGACGCTGTTCGATCGCCAGGCGCGCCAGCCTGTATTGACGGAAGCTGGCCGCAAGGTGCTGGGCCACGTGCAGGAAATCCTCGCAGCCAGCGAGCGACTCGATGCGCTGAGCATCCGCTTGGGGGACAATATCGAACCGCGGCTAACCATCGTATTTTCCGATACCTATCAACCCAACCATCACGATAACCTGCTGAAACATTTCGAGCGGCGTTATCAGGATATTGAGCTGGAATGCATGATCGCCGAAGGGGAGGATGTACTGGATCTGCTACAGACTGGCCGCGCTCACCTGGGGATGCTGGCGGTACAACCCACCTACCCCCCCGAGATCGCCGTCGCCAGGCTGCCAGAGCAGACTGAAATGGGGGTGTTTGTTGCTCATGACCATCCGCTGACCCGTCTCCCGGCCCTGACACAGGCCCACCTTGCCAGCAGCCGCCAACTTTACCTCAACACCTATACCAGTAACAACGCAACCAAACCGCGCGGGCGAACCTGGTCGGCGCCCAGTTATCTGATGCTGTTGGAGATGGCGGAACAAGGGGCGGGTTGGGCGATACTACCGCACTGGCTAGTCAAACAGTACGGGCGGCAACGTCTGACAGAGCTGAAAATGCGTGGCTGGCCGCAAACCATCTCAGTCGATGCCGTATGGTCCAAGCTTACCCCGCCGGGGCCGGCGGGGCTGTGGTTATTGGATCGCTTACTGGAAAACGCCGCCGATCAAGCCGCCGCATTACGCAATTGAATAGCCCGCGACACGCAATCGAGCAGTTCGGGTATGTCCATTTTCGGCAACACTACCTCGATAAAGGCCAGTTGATCGCTACCACCGACCTCATCAAGCGCCGCACGCAACTGCTCAGGTTCGGTGACACGCAGGCATTTCAACTGACGATCGAGCGAAAAAGCCTGCGATAACCGCGTCCAATTCCATTGCGCGATATCGTTATAGCGCTGTTCTGGCCCGTGGATGGCTCGCTCGATGGTGTAACCGTCATTATTCAGCAGCAAAATCACTGGCTTTTGCCCATCGCGCAACATGCTGCCCAACTCCTGCACGGTAAGCTGAGCGGCTCCATCGCCAATCAATAATATAACCCGACGCTGAGGCTCAGCAGTCTGCGCGCCAAATGCAGCCGGTAAGGTATAGCCGATCGAACCCCATAAGGACTGTACGATAAACCGGCACCCCTGCGGCAGCGTCAACGATGCCGCGCCAAAGCAGGCGGTGCCCTGCTCAGCAATCAGGATATCTCCCGGCTGCAAGAAGTCTTGGATTTGCTGCCAGAAACCATGTTGATCCAGACCGCTAGCTCTCGGATCCGGCAGCGCTGGCCGTTTGATCGACGGCAACGTCCATTTGCTGGCTAACGATAACGTTAGTTGGTGTAAGGCCTTCACAGCGTCCCGCATCGGGATCTGGCTGAACACCTGCTGGCCTACACGCGCCTCGAACGGCTGAATATCGATGCATTTATCCACCGGCAGGTTATGACTAAAACCGGCGGTGATGGCATCGGTGAAACGCACCCCAACGTTAATCACCACATCGGCACCCTCAATCTGCTGCTTGACCTGCGGATCGCTGGCGGCTCCGGCATAGGTTCCGGTGAAGCAGGCATGAGTTTCATTCAACACGCTTTTGCCTAACAACATTGTTGAATGGGGAATATTGACCTCATTCATCCATTGTTCCAGCACGAGTTCGGCACCGAAGCGTTCGGCCAGAAAATCCGCCAGCAGGGCAACCCGATGGGCGGCCTGCAGTTTTGCCCGTGCGGCAGCGATAAATGCCTGTAGGGAAACGTCGGACAGATTGGGTTGACGCAACACCAAAGGTGCCGGACGCGAAGCCAACGGCGCTTCAGCAACGTCACTTGGTAACAGCAGGTACACCGGGCGGCGCTCGTAGAGTGCGGTGGTCAATAGGCGATCGATTTCCGCTTCCGCATTGCTGGCCGTCAGGCTGGCCTGGGCGATGGTTACCTCTTTCGCCATACGAGCAAAATGGCCGAAGTCCCCATCCCCCAACGAATGGTGCAGCAAATCCCCGGCACGCTGTGCTCGCAAAGCCGGGGCGCCAACAATGTGGATCACCGGTAGGTACTCGGCATAGCTGCCGGCAATGCCGTTTATCGCACTTAATTCACCCACACCAAAGGTGGTCAACAGTGCCGCGGCTGGCTTACAGCGGGCATAACCATCGGCAGCATAGGCGGCGTTTAGCTCGTTGGCGCAGCCTACCCAGGTTATCTGCTGATGATCAATAACATGATCGAGAAACTGCAGGTTGTAATCTCCCGGTACGCCAAAAAAGTGGCGAATTCCAATCTGGGCTAACCGATCGAGAAGGTAATCTGCCACCGTATAGCTCTTGCTCATGATCATCACCTAGGTAACGGAAGAATGGTTAGCATTAAGTATTAGAGATTTAGCCGAAATCTCGAACTTTATCACCAGAGATGAACTGGAAACTCTGCTTTACATCTACGCACCAGCAGCATGCAGCAGGGATCATCCATAAGCAGTTTGAATAAATGGCGAACAATTAGCGTGATCTCACACTCTGACAACCCATGTGGAAGCGCATACACTGAATACCCTTCCCCGCTGTCGATGAGGATCTTATGGTTTATCAAGCTGAGTCTGCCCGCTACCAGAATATGGAATATCGCCGTTGCGGACGCAGCGGGCTGCAACTTCCGGCCGTTTCACTCGGTATGTGGCACAACTTTGGCGATAGCACGCTGTATGACAACGCACGCAATCTGGTGCATCGTGCCTTCGATCTTGGCATTACCCACTTCGATCTGGCCAATAACTACGGGCCACCGCCGGGTTCTGCCGAAGAGAATTTCGGCCGTATTCTGCATCAGGATCTCCAGCCTTATCGCGATGAGTTGATTATCTCTTCCAAAGCGGGCTACACCATGTGGCCTGGCCCCTACGGTGACTGGGGATCGAAGAAATACCTGGTCGCCAGCCTGAACCAGAGCCTGCAACGCATGCGGCTCGATTATGTGGATATCTTCTACCATCACCGCCCTGACCCGGATACGCCGCTGGAAGAAACCATGGCGGCGTTGGATTTGATAGTCCGCCAAGGGAAAGCGCTGTATGTCGGATTATCGAATTACCCGGCCGAACGGGCGCGGCAGGCATTTGCCATTCTGCAGCAGCTTGGCACTCCTTGTGTGATCCACCAGCCAAAGTACTCGATGTTTGAACGCTGGGTCGAACCCGAGTTGCTGGATACGCTGGAAGAACATGGCGTAGGGTCCATCGCCTTTTCGCCGCTGGCCGGAGGCATTCTGACAGATCGCTATTTGCAAGGCATTCCGCCTGATTCCCGCGCAGCGAGCGGTAGCCGATCCCTCACTCCCGAACAGATTACCGAAACGAAACTGCAAAAGGTTCGCCAACTGAACGCGCTAGCAGAGCAGCGTGGCCAAAAGCTTTCGCAGATGGCGCTAGCCTGGGTGTTGCGTAACGATCGCGTCACTTCCGTTTTGATCGGTGCTAGCAAAGTCAGCCAGATTGAAGATGCGGTCGGTATGTTGGCCAACCGTAAATTCAGCGCAGAAGAGATCGCCAAGATAGAGCAGATCCTGATGTAATCGCTTACAAGCCGCCGGTAGGGTATCGGCGGTTTTCTCACCGTTCTCCTCAGATAACTCCCAATCCCCGGTGTTCTCCATGGCTTTCAGAATTTGCCCAAAGGCGCGGCCGCCCCACGGCGTTAACATCTCTCAGATAAATACCTCAGGGATTTTACGCACAGCGTTAAAGAGCGAGGGATAACAACCGTTTGCATGGCCAAAACCTATACCGATGAACGTGCTTCATTATCGGTATTCGGCCAAGGGAGCCTAAATGTTTAAACCTCTGTTTACCGCAGCCATTCTGGCGGCGCTTTTCATGCCCATCGCCCACATCGCCCATGCCAGCAGCGTCAATATTGATTTGCTGCCGGGGGTCTCGCTGCAGATTGGTGACCAGGACAAACGCGGCAATTACTGGGACGGTTACGATTGGCGCGATCGCGATTGGTGGCATGGCCATCAGGGGCGTGATTTAGGGGAGCGCAGCCGCCGTGGCTACTATTGGGATGGCTATCGCTGGCGGGACCGCGATTACTGGCATAAAAATTATTACTACCATGATGGCCGCTACCGCAAGGCTGATAAATATTATTACAAACAGTATAAAAAGCAGCACCATAAGAATAAGCATCATCACAAAAACCATCATCACGATCATGATGATTGACCCCTCACCCCAACCCTCTCCCACAGGGAGAGGGAGCTGTCTGGAGCTTTTGATTAGCTCGTACTGCTTCGGAAAGTGATGTAAGAAGAAGAAAGGCTGAGTAAAGGATGCTAAGTGTTCAACATGCCCCCGGTCTATACACTCCCACAGGGCGAGGGAGCTGTTCGGTATAGTAATCAGGTGCAGAAGTCAGTCTGTAGCACGTTTAACCCCTCTACATAAGCTAGGGTGAGAGGAACGATCCTAAAGCAAGTTACTGATCAGCAGATAACCGTTGAGCCCAACCACCACCAACACAATCAGTTTACCGAGATTCTGGATTAGACGACCGTTGACCATATCCCCCATCAGTTCACGGTTGCCGGTAAACGCCAGCAGCGGCACCAACGCCAGGGCGATACCAAAGCTCAGCAGCACCTGGCTCAAAACCAGAATACGCGTCGCATCCATCCCCATCATGATGACAATAAACGATGGCATCATGGTGACCACCCGCCGTACCCAGATAGGGATATAGAAGCGGACAAAGCCCTGCATCACCACCTGCCCCGCCAAAGTGCCTACCACGGTAGAAGAAAGACCTGCTGCAACCAGGCTCAGGCCAAAAATGGTGGCCGCCGCATTGCCGAGCAACGGCTGCAACGTCAGGTAAGCTTGGTCAAGATCGGTAATGCCGCTGTGGCCGTTGAAATGGAATGCGGCAGCGGCGGTGGCCATCATCGCCAGGTTAACAAAACCGGCAATGGTCATGGCGATCGCTACGTCCAGCTTGGTGGCCGAATAACGTTCGGCTTTAGAGTCTTTACCGGCAGTCTGCGTCAGCGAGGAGTGCAAATAAATCACATGCGGCATGATGGTTGCCCCTAACACCCCCGCAGCAAGAAACACCGCGTCACCATTCGGCAAATCCGGGATCGCCATCCCTCTAATCAACCCGCTCAACTGCGGCTGAGAAAATACCAGCTCCACGATATAGGCCATTGCCACAAACAGCAGCAGGCCGCCAATCACCAGTTCCAGCGGCTTTTGCCCACGTTTTTGCAGCATCAGGATCAGGAAGGTGGCAATGCCGGTGAGGACTGCCCCCTGCAACAACGTTACTCCCAGCAGCAGTTTGAAACCGATCGCGGCACCGATAAACTCGGCCAAGTCAGTGGCCATCGCAATAATCTCCGCCTGCACCCAATAAGCCCAGACGGCCGGGCGCGGGAAGCGATCGCGGATATGCTCAGCAAGGTTTTTACCGGTAGCGATGCCGAGTTTGGCAGACAGCAATTGGATCAGCATCGCCATGACGTTGGCCCATACCACCACCCACAGCAGCGTGTAACCAAAAGAAGCGCCAGCTTGAATATTAGTGGCAAAATTACCGGGGTCGAAATAGCCGATGGCGGCGATAAAGGCAGGCCCCATCAGAGAAAGTTTGATCTTTCTGGACGGGCGGCTGGAGGAAGTATTGTTAACCGCGCGACTGTTCAGCATAGCGAAAACCCTTACTAATTTAGCTCACCTTCATCTTTACTTAAGTGATAATGATTATCAAGTGCATTTGCAGCGATAATGGTTATCTCTGCGATAGCCAAAAACGAAGGTTTTATCGAACAGATCGCATGAAATCCTGGCGTTTCCATCTACTCTAGATCACAAGGTTCAGAGCGGATCACGCTTGATAATAAAAATAGCACAAAAATGCCACGAACACGCATATTTATTAACATCTTGATCTTTGGTGCTTTGCCGTCATAGATTAGGACTATCTCCACTATGATTTTCCATATTTGCTATGAATGTCTCGTTTTTAAACTTGGCGTTACATAAAATGACAACCGAAATTCAGCCTGCCTCAAATTTGGAGCAAACATGTCCCATATTGCGCACTTTGCGTTAGCGTTAGTGGTGGTTGCAATCCTGGCCCTGTTAGTGTGCCGCGATCGTAAAAACATCCGCATCCGCTATGTTATTCAGTTGTTGGTTATTGAAGTGTTACTGGCCTATTTCTTCCTGAACTCGGAAGCAGGTTTAGGCTTTGTAAAAGGCTTTGCAGCAATGTTCGACAAGTTGCTCGGGTTTGCGGGGCAAGGGACTGATTTTGTGTTCGGCGGGATGGGTGACAAAGGTCTGGCCTTCTTCTTCCTGAAGGTGCTGTGCCCAATCGTGTTCATCTCTGCCCTGATCGGTATTCTGCAATACATCAAAGTGCTGCCGTTTATCATCCGCATCATCGGGACCGTGCTGTCTAAAGTGAACGGTATGGGTAAACTGGAATCCTTCAACGCCGTCAGTTCGTTGATCCTGGGCCAGTCTGAGAACTTCATTGCCTACAAAGATGTACTGGGCAAGATGTCAGAAAAACGCATGTACACCATGGCCGCTACCGCGATGTCGACAGTTTCCATGTCCATCGTTGGCGCATACATGACCATGCTGGATGCCAAGTATGTCGTGGCGGCACTGGTACTGAACATGTTCAGCACCTTTATCGTCCTGTCACTGGTCAACCCTTATGACACCAGTAAAGAAGAAGAGCTGCACCTCGGCAATCTGCACGAAGGCCAAAGCTTCTTTGAAATGCTGGGTGAATACATTCTGGCAGGCTTCAAGGTGGCGATTATCGTTGCCGCGATGCTGATTGGCTTTATCGCCCTGATTGCCGCGCTTAACGGCCTGTTCAGCGCCATCTTCGGCCTGAGCTTCCAGGAAATCCTGGGTTACTTCTTCTATCCATTTGCCTGGGTCCTTGGCGTGCCTAAGCATGAAGCGTTACAGGTTGGCAGCATCATGGCGACCAAGCTGGTTTCCAACGAATTCGTTGCCATGATGGAACTGCAGAAAATCGGTGCTGAGCTGTCTCCACGCAGCATGGGTATCCTGTCCGTGTTCCTGGTGTCCTTCGCCAACTTCTCTTCTATCGGTATCGTAGCCGGTGCGATTAAAGGGTTGAACGAGCATCAGGGCAACGTGGTTTCACGTTTCGGCCTTAAGCTGGTTTACGGCTCTACCCTGGTTAGCCTGCTGTCAGCGGCCATCACAGGCTTGGTTCTGGGCTAACAGCTTTAGCACCGACAAGTTCTAGTCTTAAGACGCCCGATGAAGTTTATCGGGCGTTTTTTATTTGATGCCGATAAAGCATGCGATTCTATTTTTTGAGGAGGACATAGTTATTGCTGGCATGACGCTCAGAAAATCTTACTGCCATTCAAGTATGCGGTTGAAAAGTAAGCTTGCAATGTCTTGCTTTTGGGACAACATCGCGTGGACGTAAATCCGCGTATCCTCTTTGCCAAACGTGGTGCTATAGAGCACTCGGTATCCGTCAGCTGTATTACATTCCCGGTATTTAGCGCACCCAAGAGCTAGCAATTCATCACAGACAGGACTTCCTTCAGGAAAAACACCGGTTTTCTCTTCAAACTCAACCAATGCTCTTTTTATAGCCGGTTTCGGGTCAATCTGGTGAGAGCGCAAAAAATACGCGATGGTTTGCATCGTCATTTTCGCGGTCCCTGAATAAATGAAAGTTACCGCTTTCGCAGTCATCAGAGTGAATCCAAGATTTGTTCACGGGAGAAGGTTCGCCCTAGCTCAATATCTTTCTCAGACAGCGTCATAAGCTTGAGCAAAGCAATACTTTCATCCCTGCGCATACGATCTCCGTAGGACTCGATAACATAAGCAGGAAGACCGTTTTGCGTCACAATCAAAGGTTCCGACAGATCGAGCTTGGCGGCATTTTGTTTCAGATAGCTGATAGTTTCTGTTTTCATAATGTCTCCAGCAGTAAATTATTGCCAGTAAAAGACCAAATATAGTCTATATAAAAACTGATAACAACAATTCAGTCCAGAGGTAAAGCCTTAGAATGCAAAAAGCCGACCCTTGGGTCGGCTTTTCAAATGGTGGTGGAGCTAGACGGGATCGAACCGTCGACCTCTTGCATGCCATGCAAGCGCTCTCCCAGCTGAGCTATAGCCCCACAAAAGTGGTACGCGTTAACCGTGCGTTACGGTATTCCCCAACCTTCCTGAGATAAAAGGTTGGTGGAGCTAGACGGGATCGAACCGTCGACCTCTTGCATGCCATGCAAGCGCTCTCCCAGCTGAGCTATAGCCCCAATCCACAATCACGAAATCCTGTGAACGGGGCGCATGATATGAAACCCCAGAAACCCTGTCAACGGCTAAATTGAATTCCTCGATCAAGCGCTGAAAAAGCCGCCAAATCAGCGCGTTTAATGCTAAAAAACCGCCGCTTCGGGTACAAAATAAACCGGCAAGAAAAAAGCCCCGCGAATCGCTTCGCAGGGCTTTGTCGGTTTAGCGGGCAACTAACGGTCAGGCTTGCGCTTCGCGCTCGGCAATATAAGCCAACGCCTGATCAATACGCTTGAGGGAGCGAGCCTGGCCGATAGCATGTACGGTAACGTCCATGCCCGGTGACTGGCCAGCGCCAGTGACCGCGACGCGCAGTGGCATCCCTACTTTGCCCATACCCACGCCCAGTTCGTCTGCAGTGCCCTGAATGGCGTCGTGCACGTTCTCTGGCGTCCAGTTGGTAATAGCGGCCAATTTGGCGCGTACGGCTTCCAGCGGCTGGCGTGCGACCGGACGCAGGTGTTTCTTCGCCGCATCGGCGTCAAACTCGCTGAAGTCCTGGTAGAAGTAATGGCAAGACTCCGCCATCTCCTTGAGGGTTTTACAACGCTCGCCCAGCAGTTTGACCAGATCTTTCAATTCTGGACCGTTGCGGGTTTCAATCCCCTGCTGCTCAACATGCCATGCCAGATAGACCGCCACTTCTTCCGCTGGCATATGGTTAATGTAGTGATGGTTCAACCACTGCAGCTTTTCAGTGTTGAAGGCGCTGGCGGATTTGTTGATCGCATCCAGAGTGAAGAACTCTTTCATCTCATCAATAGAGAAGATTTCCTGATCGCCATGGGACCAGCCCAGACGCACCAGATAGTTCAACAACGCCTGCGGCAGGTAGCCGTCATCGCGGTATTGCATCACGCCAACGGCACCGTGGCGTTTAGACAGTTTTTTACCGTCATCACCCAGGATCATCGACACGTGAGCATATTCCGGCACCGGTGCCCCCAGCGCTTTCAGGATGTTGATCTGGCGCGGCGTGTTGTTGATATGGTCTTCACCACGGATCACGTGGGTGATTTCCATATCCCAGTCATCGATCACTACGCAGAAGTTATAGGTTGGCGCACCGTCGGTACGGCGAATGATCAGATCGTCCAGCTCCTGGTTGCTGAATTCGATCGGGCCACGGATTTTATCGTCGAAGATGACCGAACCTTCCTGCGGGTTACGAAAACGCACTACGTGTGGCTCATCGGCAGTGTGGCTGCACTGGCTATCGCGGCAATGGCCGTCATAGCGTGGCTTCTCGCCGTTTTCCATTTGCTTCTCGCGCAGCGCTTCCAGGCGTTCTTTCGAGCAATAGCACTTATAGGCCGTTCCCTGTTGCAGCATGTCATCAATCACCGCGTTGTAGCGATCGAAACGCTTGGTCTGGAAGTACGGGCCTTCATCCCAATCCAGGTTTAACCAGTTCATGCCATCCATAATTGCGTCGATAGCTTCCTGGGTTGAACGTTCGAGATCGGTATCTTCGATACGCAATACAAACTCACCGCCGAAATGGCGGCTGAACAACCAGGAATAGAGCGCAGTACGGGCGCCGCCGACGTGCAGATAGCCGGTCGGGCTTGGGGCGAAACGGGTTTTGATTTTCATTGGGTTCACTGCCTTATTACGCAACGCGTGTCAGCGGAGTGCCGACGATTGCTCGGAATGTAAAATAGTGGACGACATTCTACCACTCCATGCTAATTCCTCAACGCCGACGCGCTATCGGCCACTACGCTTTGCGGCCCACTACGCAGGATACTGTGCAAAGAATCGTCCTGGTCGGCGATAAATATCGCATCCTGTCTAAATTTGCGGCGAACGATTGAAATCATTTTAAAAACCGTTGACTCACTTTCAACTATCCCTATAATGCGACTCCAACAAGACGGGGTGATTAGCTCAGTTGGTAGAGCATCTCCTTTACACGGAGGGGGTCGGCGGTTCGAGCCCGTCATCACCCACCATCTTGTTAACGCAGTAAAAAATGAGAACAATGAGGGTGATTAGCTCAGTTGGTAGAGCATCTCCTTTACACGGAGGGGGTCGGCGGTTCGAGCCCGTCATCACCCACCATCATTCTCTCATTGGGTAGTATCTGGAAGTCCTGAAGTGGGTGATTAGCTCAGTTGGTAGAGCATCTCCTTTACACGGAGGGGGTCGGCGGTTCGAGCCCGTCATCACCCACCATTTCAGCTTCAGAAAGCAGTACACCACATTCGTGGGTCGTTAGCTCAGTTGGTAGAGCAGTTGACTTTTAATCAATTGGTCGCAGGTTCGAATCCTGCACGACCCACCACCATTTAGAAAAAGGCGCCTTTAGGCGCCTTTTTCGCATATGTGCTCCCCACAACAGTGCCATCTCCTTCACCACATACGCAAAGAAGGGTCGTGTGGGTGAGAACCTGCGTTCAGGTTCGAGTCTCGCTTGCGAGACAACGGCGGCGGCCGGTCATCCTGCACGACCCACCGTACAGGTGCCAAATGCTCGCCCCCTGCTACTCTTTTGACCTACCTGGCAACCGCCCCCTTAGCCCACGGTGATGTCCCCTCACCCTAACCCTCTCCCACAGGGAGAGGGAACAGTCCGTGCTACCAGTAATATCGCCTTCAACCTGACTATCGGCGAACGCAAACAACCAATCATCCTGCTCGTCCCACCTTACCGGTGCCTAATGCACGCACCTGCGTCTTTTGACTTACCAAGCGCCTATTTAGGCCACTATGGTATCTCCCTCACCCTAACCCTTGTATGTTTAAGGTACTTTAATTACCCGCCCAAAGGCGGGTAGACTTTAACCGAGTTGTACCTGACGCTACAGCCCGATTCCCCTCTGGGACAACAAGCCCGTGGGAGAGCTTATGGCGTGGCGTCAGTTTTCCTGTTAACCCGAACAGCTGCCAGGGCGGCATCAGCCAGCCCGTATCTTACAAGGCCGGGAGACTTGAAATGACTGAACATGCAACCGTCGGTATCGACATTGCCAAAGACACTTTTGACGTATACATCGACCCAACTCGGCAGCTTCTGCATCTGGATAACACACCGGAAGGCCATCAGCAGTTGCTGAGTTCGCTCTCTGCCATCACCGTCAAGCTTGTCGTGATGGAGGCGACAGGCCGATATCACTCATTACTGGCCGCCACGCTTGAGTTGGCTGGGTTACCCGTGGCCGTGGTCAATCCACGCCAGGTAAAAAACTTCGCTCGTGCGCTAGGGACCCTGTACAAAACCGACCCGAATGATGCGCGTATCATCTGCGAGTTTGGCCGGAGAATGGAGCCCGAAGCCCGCCCCACACCGGATGAACAGACGCAGCGTCTGGCCGGGATGGTGACCCGCCGTCGCCAACTGGTCGATAACAGGACCATGGAGATAAACCGCTATAAAAGCTGCGATGACGTGGTGGTCTCAGCGGGCATCAAGCGGCATATCGACTGGCTGACCGCTGAAATCCGGGATGCAGATGACGATATCGACAGGCAAATAAAAGTGATGCCTCTGTGGCGGGAAAAGGCGACGTTGTTGGAGGAAGTCAAAGGTATCGGGCCGACAACGATGGCGGTGCTTCTTGCGATGTTGCCGGAGCTGGGGAGGCTGAATCGGCACAAAATAAGCGCGTTGGTTGGCGTGTGTCCCTATGCCCATGACAGTGGAAAAATGAAAGGGAAGCGAAGTATCTGGGGAGGGCGAAGCGCGGTGCGTTCAGCGCTATACATGGCGACCTTGTCAGCGGTGCGGTACAACCCGACAATCCGGGAGTTTTACGAGCGCCTGACAGGGCGTGGAAAACCGTTCAAGGTGGCGGTGACCGCCTGCGTGAGAAAGCTGCTAACCATCCTGAATGCGATGCTGCGGGATAATAAAAAATGGGTGACAAATTAATCATCACCCGTTGACTTTAAACACAGCTGCTCTCCCCAAGAAGAGGGAACAGTCCGTGCTACCAGTAATATCGCCTTCAACCTGACTATCGGCGAACGCAAACAGCCAGTCTTCCTGCAAAACTAACCTCCCCAAAAACAAAAAAGGGAGCCGAATAATCAGCCCCCTTCTTCAAATCAACCGCTCAACCCAAACTCAAGCCGCCAACGTCGCCCCACCATCGATCACAATATCCTGCATCGTGATATGGCTAGCCCGGTCAGACGCCAGGAACAGAATCGCATCGGCAATCTCCTGCGGTTGGGCAATCTTGCCCAACGGGATCCCCAACTTAAACTGGTCGGGGAAACCCTTGATCATATTGCTTTCTCCGTGTTCATCCTGCCACATCCCGCGCAGCATCGGGGTATTGGTCGAACCGGGGGAAACCAGGTTACTGCGTACACCATAAGGCGCCATTTCCAGCCCCACGGTTTGACACAGGCTGCGCATAGCGGCCTTGGAGGCGCAGTAGGCCGCCATGCCAACACGTGGCACATGGGCCGCGTTAGAGGCAATGCTCACGATGGCCCCCTGCTTCTGGCGGCGGAACACCGGCAAGGTATGACGGAACAGGTTAAAGGCACCACCTGCGTTCACCGCCATACAGGCCAGCCAGTCCGCATTGCTGGTTTCATCGGTGAGCCCCATGCGCAGAACGCCAGCCCCATTGACCAACACGTCCAACCGCTCATGTTCCGCCAATAAACGCTGGCAAACGCTCTCTACCGCATCGGCATCAGTGATATCCAGTACCTCGGTGCGGAACGGATAGTCCAGATCGCCAAAATGCAGATCGAAGCCGATAACCTCGGCCCCACTCTGTGCAAACGCCAATGCGGTTTGATAACCGATTCCCGCCCCGGCACCGGTCACCCAAACGCGTTTACCGCTAAATTCCTGTTCTCTGGCCATCAGGATTTCCTCTCGGAAAGCAACGCCCACCAGCTATCGATCGTCGGTGATTTGGCCAGCGCGATAAAATCGATATCTTCACGAATTTTACGCCAGCGGGTTGCCAACTCCATGATACGCACCGAGTCCAGACCGTAATCGATCAAGTTTTCATCATTGCCGATGTCTTCGCTATCTTCATCGAGCAATGGGATAATTTGCTGGCGCAACGCATCGATGCTGGCAATACCAGGGAGCAGATCGGCGGTAGTCACCACCCGACCACAGCGCCCGGCGGTGTAACGCAGGGCCATCAGGTGTTCCTCACGGGAGAAGTCCGCCAGACCGTCGGCCACCATAAACGGCTTGATGTTACGCATAAAGGCGTCGATAGCCGTGGTCATACAGCCAATATGCGCGTAGACGCCACAGATAATCAGCTGATCGCGCCCACTTTCTTGCAGGATCTCTTGCAGCGGCGAGCGGTGGAACGCGCTGTAACGCCACTTCACCAACACCGTGTCGTCAGCATCCGGCGCCAATTCGCTGACCACCGCCTGCTGCTCTGGATGCTTGTTCAGCCCCGGCCCCCACATATCATTCAACAAGGCACGGTCTTCATCACTTTGCTGGTTAGGCTGCGCGGTATAAAACACCGGGATACCCTGCTGCTTGCAGTAGCGGCGCAGAGCGGCGATGTTCTCGACCACCTGTTTGATCAGCGGGCTATCTTCACCCCAGAAATTGAGGAAATATTGCTGCATGTCGTGGATCAGCAGTGCTGCGCGCTGTGGCTCGAAGGCCCAGTTAACCTTGTTAACCGGCAGTTCGCTCGGCGTTGGCAACGCATAATCGTTAAGTTTAGGGATCGCCATGACTTATTCTCCTTTGGCCTGAGCCAGTTGTTGCGCTTCCAGGCGTTCACGCAGCAGTTTTTTATCGACTTTACCGACCGGGGTTAACGGTAGTGACTCCACCTGAATAAAGCGGTCGGGCAATTTAAATTCGGCCACGCCCTGCTCACGCAGATGGCGGCGCAGTACCACGGGTTTGACGGCCTCGTGAGCGATGACAAAGGCACAGCTTTTTTCACCCATCAGATCGTCCGGCATCGACACCAGCGCGGCGTTAATCACCGCCGGGTGGCGCAGCAGCAGGTTTTCAATTTCTTCTGCAGCAATCTTTTCACCACCGCGGTTGATTTGGTCTTTCTGCCGCCCTTGTACCTGCACATAGCCGTCCGCCGTCAGGCTGATCAGATCGCCGGAACAGTAGAAACCGTTCTCGTCAAAGGCTTCGGCATTATGCTCAGGGCTTTGGTAATAGCCGCGGAAGGTGTATGGCCCACGCGTCATCAAACGACCCGTTTCCCCTACCGGCAGCGGATTACCTTGTTCATCTGCCACCCACAGCTCGTCGTCCGGACACATTGGCGTGCCTTGGGTGGTGAGAATGTGTTGGTCGTCGTCATCCAGCAATGTGTAGTTCACCAGCCCTTCAGCCATGCCAAACACCTGCTGCAACTGGCAGCCGATCTCATTGCGTATGCGGGCCGCCAGGGTTTCCCCCAATTTGGCTCCGCCGACCTGCAGCAGCGCTAGGCTGGCTAACGGCTGATTGCTGCCCCACTCTTCGATCGCCTGCAACCACAGGGTAACCGCAGGCGGCACCAACGCGGTGACCGTGATCTGATGCTGTTCGATCAGTTTGAAACATTGGGCAGCCGCAGGATCGCTGGCAAATACCACCAGCCCGGCACCGTAAAACACCCCCAACACGCCCGGAGAACTCATTGGATAGTTGTGGGCCACCGGCAACGCACACAGATAGCGGGTAGCACTGTCAAAACGGCAAATCTCTACGCTGCGGCGAATGCTGTAGTAATAATCGTTATGGGTGCGCGGGATCAGCTTCGGCGTACCGGTGCTGCCACCGGAAAGCTGGAAAAACGCCACCCGATCGGCGGCCGTTGGCGTCGGTTCAAAAGCACCTGGATCCTCTTCCAGCCAAGCAGCCAACGCCTGTTCACCTTCGGCCTGATTACGCAGCCCAACCACCCGTAGCGAAGGATGCTGTTCTCTGAACGTATCCAGGAACTGCTCCTGCGCGAACAGGGCATGTTCGCGATCGGCAATCAGCAGCGCAGGCTTGATTTGACTGGCATAGGCGTTCAGTTCGCTACGTTGATGGCTGAACAGGGCATTCACCGGCACCACGCCGATTTTCAACAGGGCAAAGAACACCACATAGAATTCAACCACGTTGCCTAGTTGAACCAACGCGGTATCACCGGATTGTAGCCCGCGCCGTAACAGGGCGGCGGCTAGACGATCGGAAAGCTGTTCCAGTTGGCGATAGCTTAAGCTGCGTTGCGGGTCGATCGTGGCAATAGCGTCGTTATCTGCCTGACGGGCCAAGATGTCGGTCAACGGTCGATCGATCCAATAGCCGCGTTCGCGGTAACGGCGCGCGAACTCTTCAGGCCAGGGGGTAAAAGCAATAGTCATGGGGGACTCTCTATCCTTGATTAAGGCCAAACGCACGCAGAATGGTGCTGAGTTTGGTACCAGTTTCGTGCCATTCGGACTGCGGGGAAGAGTCCTGCACGATGCCCGCACCGGCAAACAGGCGTACCTGATTACCCTTCACGGTGCCGCAACGGATGGTGACGACCCACTCTCCGTTGCCCTCGGCGTCACACCAGCCGACGATGCCACCAAACAGCTGCCGGTCAAACGGCTCAAGCTGTTCGATGAGATCGCGAGCTGCCAGCGTTGGGGTACCGCATAATGCCGGCGTAGGGTGCAACAGGCAGGCCAGCGACAGGGCATTCTCTGCCCGGTCGGCCACTTCACCGTCGATTGGCGTCGAAAGATGCCACAGCGTGGTGGTACTGAGCAGTTCGGGGGTTGCGGGAATATGCAAATGACTGCAACGCCCAGCCAAGACCTGGCGCATGCCTTCGGTCACGATCTGGTGTTCATAGCGGTCTTTACCCGAAACCAACAGTTGTTCGCTGACGGCCCGATCCCGCAGCGGATCGCTTTCGCGCCGAGCCGAACCCGCCAGCGGGTTGGAATGGAACTGGTCGCCAAATTTACGTAGCAGCAGCTCCGGGCTGGCTCCCACCAATGCCCCCTCTGCCAGCGGCACGTGGAAATGGAAGCCGTGCGGATTCTGGGCAATGATGCGCGCCATCAGCGCTGCGTGGTCTACCGGCTTGCTGGTTTCAATGTCCAACAGGCGGGCGAGCACGACCTTATCCAATCGATCACCGCTAGTTGCCTGTACGGCATCGCTAACCATCTGCATAAACTGCGGCTGCGCTGGCAACTCGGTTTGGCGGACAATCTCAGGGATCGGTCCAGCAGCAGGCGCCAAGCTGGTCAGCAGGGTTTCACGATCGAACCATTGCGTCTGTTGCGGGATAAACAGTGACGAGGGTTGACGAGTATCGAAAGGGATTGCGCCGCACAGCAGCGGATCCTTGATGCCTGCCTTGCGGGCCTGCGCAAATGTCTGCTGTATCGCCTGCTGGAATTGGCCCTGCAGGTCATCGCCATCCACCGCTGGCAAGGTGATGCGGGCAAAGCATCCCTGGGTGCTCAGACTGCGAAAAGGCGAGGTAAAAAAGAAACCTGAAGTCGGGGATATTGTGGCGGCCTGTGCCAGATCTACACCCTGTTGCAGGTCCTTTTGCGCAGCGCCCTTAACGGCTACGTCCATAGGTACTTCCTCTTGTTTCATTAACAATAACCAATATAATAATGATTATCATTTGTATTGCATCCGCGATAAAGTACCTGCCAGAACTGACCATGTCAATAAACGTAACCTCTTCTGCTAACGCACATTTAGGGGTAAACTTGGTGGTTTATGACCAATGAATGATAATCATTCGGATTAAAAGGATCTCACCGATGTCAATCCCCCTGCGGCTCAGCCTGGCGCTGTTTGGCCTGCTGGCGTTGAGCGTTGCCCAAGCCGAGACTCAAGCCTGGCCGCGCAGTATCGAAACCTCACACGGCGTTATCACCCTTAAACAACCTCCACAGCGCATCGTCTCCACCAGCGTGACGGTCACCGGTACGCTGTTGGCGATCGACGCTCCGGTGATCGCCAGCGGAGCCACCAGCCCAAACAACCGGCTATCGGATCGGCAGGGCTTTTTCCACCAGTGGGGAGAGATTGCGGCCAAACGTGGAGTGAAGCGGTTATATATTGGTGAACCCAACGCCGAGGCAATCGCCGGTGAGGCACCTGACCTGATTGTGATGTCCGCTACCGGGGCCGATTCTGCGGTGCGCCTGTACGATCAGCTGTCGGCCATCGCTCCGGTGCTGGTGGTGAACTACGACGATAAAAGCTGGCAGGAACTGGCCAACATCCTCGGCGTAGCGACCGGCCATGAAGCACAAGCGGAGAAGATCGTCAGCGAGTTTGATCGCCGTGAGAAAACGCTGAAACAGCAGATGACATTGCCACCACAGCCCATAACGGCACTGGTATTTCGCAGCGATGGCAAGAATGCCAACCTGTGGACCGCAGACTCATCCCAAGGGCAACTGCTGCAACAGCTAGGCTTTACCCTGGCCACTTTGCCACCAAAACTCAACGCCAGCACCAGCCAAGGGGCGCGTAAAGATATCGTCCAACTTGGCGGTGAAAACCTGGCAGAAGGCTTGAATGGGCAAACGCTGCTGTTATTCGCCAACGATGAAAGTGATGCACAGCGGCTGATGAGCAACAGTTTCCTGGCTCATCTGCCAGCGGTGGAGAATAAGCGGGTTTACCCATTGGGGAACGACACCTTCCGCCTGGATTATTACAGCGCCAGCAACTTGCTGACGCGTCTGGAAAAGCTGTTTATTTCTCCGTAGCCGCAGCGGCGGGTTGGAGTTTATCGCTCTGCCCGCCCATGCTCACGTTGCGCAGACCACGCATGGCAAACGCCAGCACCACGGCCAGCAGCGCCGCACCAAAACCGAAGCTGGTAGAGCTCATCGCTGGCAGCATAAATGCCCCCATCGCGCCGAGCAGCAAGGCACCAAGCGCATCCCCTACAACGTTCTGCGCGGTCCACAGGCCGTTAATCCGGCCCAGAAACGCGTCCGGCGTCAGGTTCTGTATCAGGCCATATTGCAGCAGCGAGTTCAGCGCGCTGAGGTAGCCAAACACCACCAGGCACAACAGCGCCATACCGTACCAAGGCATCAGGCCAAACAGCCCCACGGCCACGAAAGCCGCTATCGCCGTTATCAACATCATCCAGCCCGGCCGTGCCACCTGAGCCACCCGGCCACTGGTAAATGCGCCAATCGCCGCCCCTAATGGCACCGCCGCATACATGATCCCCAGGCTCTGGGTAGTGACCTGCCACATACCGGAGATGGCCGGATATAACACGCGCACCGCGCTGGCCATGGTCATCAACGCACCAATCAGCGCCACCATGCCAATCACCTTGTTCTGGAACAGGAAGGTGAAGCCGCCGATCAGCGCCCGCAACGGATGTTCACGCGGCTGCGGTGGTGGTGGCAACTGAGGCAATTTTAATAGCGGGATCAAAGTGATCAGCGTCCCCAAGGCCGCCAGCGCATAGTTCCAGCTGATACCTGCCCCAGCGATCACCAACCCGCCGATAGCGGGAGACAGGATCGACCCAAAGCGTACGGTCAGCATGCTGATGGCCCCGGCCTGCACGATATTCTCACGGCCAACGATCGCCGGTGTCGCCGCCAGCAACGCCGTCACGCCTACCGCACCAAAAAATCCGTCCCATACCGCTAGCAGATAAATCGCCGTTAGCGAAGGTGCAGGCAGCGCAGCATTGAGGCACAACCCCAGAAAGCCCACACCGCAGGTTGAGCGCGCAAACAGGATCAACCGACGGCGTTCATAGCGATCGGCCAGTACCCCGCCCATCAGCAAACCGGCAAACATTCCGCCGCCCGCCAGGGTCACCGCAAGCCCAACCAACAGAGTTGACCCAGTCAGCGCCTGGATCTGCACAGGAATGGCGATCGCCATCAGGCCCAATGCCAGGATCGAAATAAAACGGGCGCAGAATACGGCCCGAAAAGCGGGGTTGGTCCTAAGCAGGCTAAAATCGAGCAAAATAGAGGGTTTATTCATTTTGTTATCACCACAACTTATATCCTTGATCTTCCACAAACAACGACACGATATTCGAGAGGCTCAGCGCTAGTGCTGGTCAGGCTGCCATGCTACCATAGATAAATACAATCAATAATGATAATAGATATCATTGATATTCAGTTAATAATGGGCTGTCATGTTCCGGCTTACACCTAATTGCTCTCCTCCGCTTCCTGACCGCAGGGGCACTCTGTTTATGGGGTTATCCCGCTCCTTCTGGCTGCGTCTGTTTGGCCTGCTGTGCGCCTTTGTCGTGCTGTTGCTGGTGATGATGCTCAGCCTGTCGCTAGGGGCTAAATCCATTTCTTTCACTAACGTCGTTGCCGCGCTGAATGGCCAATGCAGCGGCGCAGACTGCGTCATCATTACCGAAGCACGCCTGCCACGCACGCTGATCGGCGTGTTGGCTGGCATCGCACTTGGGCTGGCTGGCGCGCTGATGCAAACCCTCACCCGCAACCCGCTGGCAGACCCTGGTATCTTGGGGGTTAACTCCGGAGCCGGTTTCGCCGTGGTGTTGGGCATTACCTTCTTTGGTGCGACCGACGTCAGCCAATATCTGTGGTTCGCCTTTGCCGGTGCGCTGTTTGCCTCGCTGTTGGTAGCGCTGGTAGGCGCAATGGGCGGCAGCCGCGTTAATCCAGTGCGCCTGACCTTGGCCGGGGTAGCGCTGGCCGCCGTGCTGGAAGGGATGACCACCGGCATCGCTCTGCTCAATCCTTTGGTGTTCGATCAGCTGCGTTTTTGGCAAGCTGGCACACTGGACATTCAGAATATGGCGGTAGTGCGCAGCGTCTCATTGCCAATCCTGCTGGGCACGTTGATCACTCTGTGGCTTAGCAAGGCGTTGAACAGCTTAAGTATGGGGAGTGAGCTTGCAGCGGCGCTCGGCACCGGAATTATTCGCACCCAACTGCTTGGCCTGTTAGCTATTACGCTGCTGTGTGGCGGAGCTACCGCCGCCGTTGGCCCTATCGCCTTTGTCGGGCTGATGATGCCCCACATTGCCCGGCGGCTGGCAGGGTCAGAACTCAACTGGATGCTGCCCTGGACGCTGGTTTTAACGCCGATCCTGCTACTGAGCGCTGATTTACTGGGCCGCTTTCTGGTCGCGGGGGAACTGCGGGTCTCTATCGTACTTTCCCTGATCGGCGCGCCGATGTTGATTATGTTGGTGCGCCAGCGCCGTATGTTCCGGCGGGGAGGATAAGATGAGCCTGTTGGTTTCCCGCCAAATCCTTACCAAAAAACCGTTTCGGTTGGCGCGTCCGTTGGCGACTGCCCTGCTGTTGTTATTCGCCTGCCTTGCCCTGGCGGTATATGCCCTCGGTTCTGGAACCTTGCAACTCAGCGCGGCGCAGGTCATCGACGCGCTACGCGGCGAAGGTCCGACCAATCTTGCGGTGATCGTCACCCAGTGGCGTTTGCCTCGCGTCGCTATGGCGTTACTGTTGGGGGCGGCGCTCGGCCTGAGCGGTGCGATTTTCCAGTCATTATTGCGTAACCCACTCGGCAGCCCTGACGTTATTGGTTTCAATACGGGAGCCTATAGCGGCGTGCTGGTCGCCATCGTGCTGTTTAACAGCAGCGTTATCGGCATTACCTCTGGGGCGTTGGCCGGTGGCCTGCTTACCGCCGGGGTAGTTTATCTGTTGGCCTGGAGTAACGGGGTAGAAACCTTCCGCCTGATTATTGTCGGGATTGCCGTTCGCGCCCTGCTGCTGGCCGCCAATACCTGGATGATCATCAGCGCCTCGTTGGAAGCGTCCATGACCGCTGGGCTATGGTATGCCGGATCCCTCAACGGCATCACCTGGGCGAAAAGCCTGCCGGTGCTGGCGGTACTGCTGCTGGCGTTACTGGTATTGATGACGTTGACAAGACGTATGCGGCTGCTGGAAATGGGAGATGACACCGCCTGCGCGCTCGGCGTTGGGGTTGAACGCTCCCGGCTGATGCTATTGCTGGTCGGGGTGATACTAACCGCTGCCGCCACCGCCGTGGCCGGGCCGATTTCCTTTATTGCTCTGGTCGCCCCGCAAATTGCCCGCCGCCTGTGCGCCAACCAGCATGTCTTGCTGCTCACCGCGCTGACCGGTGCCCTATTATTGCTGGCGGCCGATGTGGCAGCGCAGCGCCTGTTTATGCCTTATCAGTTGCCGGTCGGCGTGTTGACCGTCAGCATCGGTGGCATCTATCTGATTTGGTTACTAATCCGTGAGTCGCGAAAAAAATGAATGCTGAAACCCCGTTAACCGCACCATTGCGTGCCGAAAACCTGACGCTGAGCTACGACAAGAAAATCGTCGCACGCGATCTTTCAGTGTCTATTCCTCACGGCGAACTGACGGTCATTATCGGGCCAAACGCCTGCGGTAAATCCACGCTGCTGCGCACCCTTAGCCGCCTGATGCAACCCCAGGCGGGCTCAGTATGGCTGAATGGCCGACAAATCCGCGAATATCCCACCAAAGAAGTCGCACGCCAACTGGGCCTGTTACCGCAAAGCTCAATTGCCCCAGGTGATATCACGGTGTTCGATCTGGTTGCCCGTGGCCGCTACCCTCATCAGAGCCTGTTCAGCCGCTGGCGCGACGAAGATCAGCAGGCAGTGGAGCAGGCCATGCGCTCAACCGGCGTGGCGCAGTTGGCCGATCAACCCGTCGACACCCTTTCCGGTGGCCAACGCCAGCGGGTGTGGATCGCCATGGTGTTGGCCCAGCAAACGCCGCTGCTGCTGCTGGATGAACCGACCACCTGGCTGGACATCACTCACCAAATCGATCTGCTGGAACTGCTGCGCCAGTTGAATCGGGTGAATCATTACACGCTGGTGGTGGTGCTGCACGATCTCAATCATGCCTGCCGCTATGCCACCCATCTGATCGCCATGCGCGACGGCAAAGTGGTGGCCGAGGGGGCACCAAAAGACATTGTAACGCCAGAGTTGATCGAGGAAGTTTACGGGCTGAAGTGCGTGATCATCGACGATCCGGTTTCGCATACGCCGCTGGTGGTGCCATTGGGGAAATAGCGGCCAGCAAACTCACAATGAAAAATCAGGCCACCGGCTGATAGCCGATGGCTCTACTGAGACTTCATCACCGTGAGCTGTTACTAACTATGGCCGTGCAAGGTTGAAAAACCGTTACGCAGGTAGCCACAGCCGTGCTCCATTTACTTGGCAGGTGCGACATCCAATACCGTTACGTTATAGACCATGGTCGATCCCGGCAGGATATCAGGGGGCAGACCTTTATCGCCGTAAGCCAAGCTTGGCGGGACGACCATCGTGATACTGCCGTGATTTTGCAGCTTCGAGATCGCCGTTCTGAATATCGGTGGATAGCTGCTCAGTAACTGGGTGACCGAGGTGCCTGCCGCCTGCATATCCTTGACGACTTTACCGTTAATCAGGCTCTCTTTTACCGCCACGCTGACCATGTTGTTCGCGC
The DNA here is from genome assembly GCF_019968705.1 of Serratia sp. JSRIV004. Classification (NCBI taxonomy): domain Bacteria; kingdom Pseudomonadati; phylum Pseudomonadota; class Gammaproteobacteria; order Enterobacterales; family Yersiniaceae; genus Serratia; species Serratia sp. JSRIV004. The sequence continues at coordinate 4,238,127 of NZ_CP074140.1, forward strand.
CAATAGTTCCTTTACCGACCTTATCGATCCGGTAAAAGTAACCTAAAGCTTCTTTCTTCACCTGTTTTTGCTTGGCGAACTGCTCGATGTAAGCTGCCCCTGCCTTTTCGGTGTCCAACTTTTGCTGCTGTGCATTACGTTGCACCAACTTTTCGCTGGCATCCAAGGCCTTGTCGATCTGCTCCGGTTGCAGCTTGAGCTTGCCCGCGAAGGTATCTTGCACCCCCGCCAGCGCCAGACGGCTATCCACTTCAACTCCCTGAGCCGCTCGCTGTTTGAGCAAGGCCAACATGTCTTCTGCCAGGGAACTGCCGATGGCATAATCACGGATCTCACGCTCTGACTTCGGCTCGATGATTTCTCGTGGCTGCGTAGCCAGCTGTTGCTGCAGCCGGCTGTTTTCCGCCTGTTGCTGTTCGTTGGCTACTTTCAGCATCGTCAGTTGGTTGTGCAGGCTTTCGTCCAGCGCAAGCTGCAAGATGGGTTTAGCTTCAGTCTTCGCCGTTAACTCGGCCAACGCCTTTTTCGCTTGCTCGGCCTGTTGACGGCTATCGTTCAACTCTGCCTGCAACGCCTTGTTTTCCTCGCTATTATCGGTGTGTGCTTTGGCCAGGGCAGCCAACTGTTTCTGCAACGCCGAACTCTGTTGGCGGCTTTGGTCCAGCGCCTGCTGTAGCCTACCGTTTTCGTTGGAGTTCTCACCTTTAGCCGTCGCCGCAGCCACCATATCCTGCTGCATCTGCTCCGTCGCCTGCAAATTCTCCTGCAGGGTCTTTTTCAACTGGCTAATCTCGGCGCGAGCATCCGCATCCTGCTGTGCTGCCTGACGCAGCTGCTGCAGCTCTTGGTCCCGTTGGGCAAGGGCAGCATTTAGCTGTTTGATTTGTGCTTGCAGGGGCGCTGACTCGCGGGTCTGGGTCTTGGTATTGGTATTGGTGGAAGGTTTACTCACTTTCCTTTCTGCGGGAGGGCTGATCTCATTGAGTTGAGAAGGGCTCAACAGCAACAACGCCGGAGCCTCGCTCTCTTGGCTGGTGATCGCTTCCAAAGCATTGATGGTGCTGGCCCTGTCATCCTTGAGTTGCTCTGCACCCAATGCGCAGCCCACCGGCAACGTCAGGCTCAAGGCCAAACCATACTTTAACCCCAACTTCATTTCACGCTCTCCATTTTGCGGATCAGTCCGTTAAGCAAGTCCTGCCCGATCTGTGTGCACAACTGATTGGTTTTATATTTATACAGTGCGTCTACCGTATTTTTGGTCAATGCGTTCACATCACCGCGTACCCCGCTGTAAAACGAGGCGTTGGCTAGCAGACTGTCAAAATTAGCCTTCCTGACGGCATAGGTCCGAGGACTAACGGTTTGCAACGCGGCAAGATCGCTCTGACACCTGCTTATAGGTGTCGGTTCTTGCGGGGATGGCGGGGTTTCAACGACAACGGGCGTAGGCTCCGCAGTCGGTGTGACAGACGAGGTGACCGGGCGTTCATTCGCGCAGCCAGCCATCAGCAGGACATTGCTGATGATCAGACAGGCAAGCAGTGGCTGCCGGTATCCACGGGGTTTCTGTAGCTGTTTCAAATTTTATTCCTTCCTGACTGGATAATGTCCGTCACCGCTGCCCGTGCGCACGCGGATCGCCTCCATTGACGGGCAATATTGCTATTGCCCGGTTGGGATGATAAGACAGGTCATACTTGGTGGCAACAGCAACAGGGCAAGTGCCGCGTTAGATCTCCTGCCACTTATCGCAGACACTCCACCAGGAAATGTTTTTTCAACGAGGACGGCTCACCGTCGTTTTTAACCTGCAGTTTGCACCACGCTTACAGTTACAGTGCCCGCAACACCCGGTTCAACAAGGGGCCTAGCACCTTGAACGAAGCCGGTGAAACGATATCCACATGCGCACAATCCAGCTCAAACACCTGCAACGCATCGACATATTCCGCCCAAGTCTGCTGCACATCCATGCCTGGTTGCAAGGTGCGCTTGGCCACAAACAGCGTCGCTTGCCCCTGGAAATGCGCCGTATGGGTGTGTGACAACAGCCTGAGCGAATCCGCATAGTTGGCTTCGATATTGTCAAACATCGCGACCCGCGCCTCTCCCAACGCAGGATCGAGCGTATCTTCTGATACCGCCAGGAACTGCTCGCGCTCGCGCTGTACCTCTTTGAGCACGTTGTCGTCCAGCATCACGTCCCAGTTCTGGGTTTCTGGCGGATAGGTATCCAGCAAGCCAAGGAAAGCCACCTCCTCCCCACGCGCCTGCAAACGCGCTGCGATACCTTGAGCCAACGTTCCCCCCAAGGAGTAACCGATAAAGTGATACGGGCCGTGTGGCTGTACCTGTAATACCGTGGCCAGATGCGCATCGCAGACCTGATCCATATCCTCACCCAGCGCCAATGGGCCATCCGGGCGTGGAGACTGAATGCCTACCAGCGACCAATGCTGATCGATATAACGCGGTAGCACGCTGAACTGCCAGGAGAAACCGGAAGCCGGGTGCAGGCAGAACAGCGTTGGGCCTTGGGTAACGCGCAGCGGTAGCACGCTGTCAAAACCGCATTGATCGGCCTCTTCCTGCGTACGTTCTTCCGCCAATAGCTGAGCCAGTTGCTCTACTTTCGAAGCGACCATCACCTGGCCAACCGACACCGCTTTACCCAGATCGCGCCGCAACTCGGCGGCCAGGCGCATCGCCAGCAATGAATGCCCGCCCAAGGCAAAGAAATCGTCATCCGCAAATACCTGCTCGCGCTGAAGCAAACGAGCGAAAACGGCAGCAATCTCGCTTTCCAACCCGGGTTCCGGCTCGCGCCCGGCCTTTCCAGCCCCGGTTTGCGGCTGTGGTAAGGCTTTGCGATCGAGCTTGCCGTTGGCACTAAGCGGCAACTCGGCCATTTCGACCAGGGCGATCGGCACCATATGCGGCGGCAAGCGATCGGCTAGCGCGGCACGTAGGGCTTCGCTATCCAGATGCACGCCGGGCTGAGGGACCAGGTAGCCTACCAGTTGCCGGGCATCGCCTCCCATCGCATCAACGACCGTGCCCTCCAATACCAAGGCATGAGCCACCGCCTGACTCACGCCCGGCAATGACAGCATGGCGTGGTCGATCTCACTGAGTTCAATCCGCTGGCCGCGAATTTTCAGTTGGTCGTCGCTGCGGCCCAGATATTCCACCGCACCGTCCGGCAGCCAGCGGGCGACGTCACCAGTGCGATACATCCGGCCACCGTTGCCCTGCGGATCGGCGACGAAGCGGCTGGCGGTCAGGTCCGGCCTGGCCAGATAACCATGAGCCAGCTGCACGCCGGTCAGATATAGATCGCCAGCTACACCCGGTGGCACTGGGCGTAAGCGAGCGTCGAGAATACGTAAACCGGTATTCCACACCGGCAGCCCGATAGGGACATTAGCACCGGTGACAGCAGCAAGGGCGTCACCATAGGCCGGATGCCAGGTCACATCCACCGCCGCCTCGGTAGGGCCGTAGAGGTTATGCAGCGGCACCTGAGTGCGGCTCTGCCACAGGCGGCACAGTTCTGCAGGTAACGCTTCTCCGCTGCAGAACACCTGACGCAGTGGCTGGCAATGGGCGATGGCGGTTGTGCTGTCCAAGGCACCAACGAATGCCGCCAGCATCGAAGGAACAAAGTGCAGGGTAGTGACTTTATGCCGATCGATTAGCGTTTGCAGTTGCTGAGGGTCGCGGTGCGCCTCCGGCGGAGCCATCACTAGCTGCGCGCCCACCATCAATGGCCAGAAGAATTCCCACACCGAGACGTCAAAGCTGCACGGCGTTTTTTGCAGCACCACATCATCTGCTGCCAGCGGGTACTGGTGCTGCATCCACAATAAACGGTTAACGATGGCCTGATGCCCAACCAGCACGCCCTTTGGCCGCCCGGTTGAGCCGGATGTAAAGATGATATAAGCCGGATGATGCGGCGTCGGGCCTTGGATCACGCTCGGTGCAGCAGCGGTGGCAACCCGTGGTGCATCGTATAACAGCACTTCCCCCTGCCCCGCAAAACGCGCCTGTTGGGAAGCATCGGTGATAATCAGGCGTGGGGCCGCGTCTTCCAGCATCATGCTGAGGCGCTCATCGGGATAGCCGGTATCCAGTGGTAAATAGGCCGCTCCCGCTTCCACTATCGCCATTAACGCCAGCGACAGGAAGACCGAACGCGGCAATGCCACCGCCACGATGTCGCCCGGCTGCACCCCCTGAGCCACCAAACGCTGGGCCAAGGCGATCACCTGTTCGCGAGTTTCGCGGTAGTTGAACCGGTGGTGCTCATCTGCCAGCGCCGGGGCATTCGGGGTCTTTTTCGCCTGCTCGGCCAACAGACCGCTGAGGGTCTGGGCTGCCACCGGATAAGCGGTGTCGTTCACCTTGGCCAGCAGCGCATGATCTTTTTCACTCAGCAAATCGGCTTCGCTCACCGGCAATGTCGGTTGGGCCGCAAACTGCCGCAGCAGCAGCGGCAAGCGCTGTAAGTGCTCCGTCAATTCGGCCAACTGATAACGCTCGGCATTGGCTAATAGCTCAATCTTCAGCGTGCCCGCCTCATCGATAAACAAGGCGATTTCCAGATCTCGCACCGGGCCAGAGGCCAGGTCGTGGGTGATCCCTTTGATACCGGCAAAATCGAGCTGGTAGTCGAACATCTTGAAGTTGAAGACGGTGCCATACAGCGGCTGGCTGTCGCCAATACGCCCCAGATCGCGCTGTACCTGTTCAGCATCATAGCGCTGATGGCGGCGGGCAAACTTCAGTTCACGGCTGATTTGTGCGGCGATATCGGCCAGCATTGCCTGCGGCGCGACGTGCATCTCCACCGGCAATACGTTAATCACCGGCCCGGTGGCACAAAGCGCAGCCGAGCCCATGCGGCGCATAAAAATAAACCCGGCGCTGTAGCGGGTTTGACCTGTCAGACGAGCCACCCACACGGCCACCAGCGCCATCGCCATATCGGCTGCGCTGAGCTGCTGTTGCTGGCCCAGACTGACCAGTGGCGCAAGATCCTGCGCGGCACAGCGCTGTGCCAAGCGGTGAATACGCGTCGAAGGTGCCTGCCCGGCCAACGGTTGCGGGCATAGGGTAGCTGGCGGGGGCAACTGCCGTGCCTTGTTCAACCAAAAATCGGCATCGCGCTGATAACCTGGGGATTGCTGGTATTGCTGATATTCCGCCACCACATCGCTAAAAGGCGTGAACGGCGTCGGCTCCGGCTGCTCGTGCTGATATAGGCGGGTATAAATATTGGCGATACGGCGAGCGATGGCGGTAAAGCTGAAGCCATCGACCACCAGATGATGGTAACGCTGATACCAGAACCAGCGATCGTCGGCCAGACGCATCAGGATATGGCGATACAGCGGTTTGCCGCTGCTCACCCGTAATTCGGCACCAAGGTCGATCTGCATCAGCGCGTGGGCCGCCGCCTCTGCATCCGCCGAGTCGCTTAAATCAACCCATTCCGGCGCAGCCAACGGCATCGTGGCGTCGTAATACTGCATCGGCACACCGTCACGCTCGACGAAACGCAGCCTTAAGGTGTCCACTTCGGCCAGTCCCAGTGAGATCGCCTGTAACAGGTGCTCTTTATCCAGCGGGCCGTTCAGTTCGATATAATGGGCGACCGCATAGGCATTGCCGTACGGTGAAATTTGATCGGCAACCCAAATACCGGGCTGCGCCGCCACCAATGGCAACTCAACGGTAACCTGTTGCCCGGTGGGTAAAATAGAGGTTTCTGACACGACGTTCGCTCCTGTTGTCGGTTCTTGCTGCGTCTCCATCACGCCTTACGCAGTGATGCGGGCCGCATATCCTGCCAATTCTGTTCTAGCCAGTTGACGCAGTGCTCCCGGGAAGCCGGGCCAAAAACGCTGACCCAACCGGCCGGTATGGCGCTGAAATCCGGCCACAGGCTGTAAAGCAGTTCTTCATTACGCAGGACGTAGCAAATTTGCTGCTCGTCATCGAACGGGTTTAAGGTTTCCATTACTTGCTCCTTAAGCATGAAGAGGGTTGGCGGACGGCTTCCATTCGGCACGGCGGTTGACCAGCTCCGACCAATGCGCCTGCAGACCATCGAGTAAACCGCCGCGCCAGCACAACGCATCGTGCCCGCCCTCCACCAGCCGATACTGCACCTGATGCCCGGTTTCACTTAACAGGGCCGCCATACGGTCATTCACCCGGTGGACCAGCTTTTCATGCGCCCCGGCCTCTAAAAATACCTTCAGCTTGCCGCGCGCACCCAACTGCCCGTCTTCTACCTGGCGGATCAACCAGCAGGCATCCTCGGGCACGGTGGGCAGTTGCAACATATCGCGGCGTGGCCACCAGAACGAGCCGGACTGGCTGATGGTGGCACCAAAATATTCCGGCCAGCGCAGGCCAGCATAGAGCGAACCCAAGCCACCAAAGCTTTGCCCTGCAACTACGGTGTTGGCAGCCTCACGGCTGTGCGGAGCCCAGTCGGCCAATTGCGGTAATAACTCTTCCTGTAGGGCCAACCAAAACTCATCGTTGCAGGTCAGTTCCCGTGCGCGGTGTTGCTGGTCAATCACGTCGATCAGCAGATAGACCGCCTCCGGCAGTTGGCCAGTACGCGTCAGTTGCATCAGCGGATCCCAGACCGGCATCTGATTGGCCCAGAATTGGCCGTCCAGCAAAATAGCCAATGGCCGCGCCGCCGGGTTACTTTCACCGGTGGAGTAGATCCAGACGTGGCGGGAGGTTCCCAATCGCTGGCTATGCCAGGTATGCCGTTGCAGTTTGGCAGGCGGTGCTGGCGTACAGCGGCCGCTGGTCACGGCATAGTTGTCAAAGTCCCGCCAGGCCGGTTGTTGGGGAGCCTGTGGCATATGCAAGCCGGAAAGCGTGTGCCCCCCGACTCCAGGCCAGGCGCGGTAAGGATTAAGCAGATCGTGAGTTGCGTGGGCAAACACCTGGTGCCACCAGTGGCGAATAGAAAGCATGTTGGCGTGAGAATTGTCCCCCTGCGGTTCGAAGGGACGATCCTCCATGCAGGGGATAAAGCAGTAGCTGCCGCGCCAGTCGCCTTGCAGCTCGGTTTGCCAATACCAGACGTCCGAACCCGCAAGCCGTTGCAGGCTCTGCGGGGGCGACGCTTGGTGATGATCGGTGAGGCAGTTGATATGGATCCAGACTCGTTGATAAGCCGAGGTCAGTTCGCCACCCTGAGGGTCGCGCCACAAGAACGTCACCTTCCATCGCCCATTATCCTGCGGTTCCACCAAGGGGGTACCACGCCGGGCGATATCCAGCCACCAACCGTGGCTCCCTGCATGCTTGCTCGCCAATAACGTACTGCTTGCTGGTTGTTGTTCAGTTTTCAAAACGCCCACTCATTGTGTTGTTGGCAAGGCACGCCGTGCGACTCACCGGTTCCCAAATGCCAAACGGCACAAGGAATACTATTGATAATTATTTGCATTTGCAATAGTGTATACAGGCTCGAAATAGAGCGGGCATTCTTCAACAGGGATGGATGCCGAATTATTGAGCGGGATCTTGCTGCCAGTCAGCCTGGCCTCTGGGTTTCGTTACTATTTTCGACTACACAATAAAACTACAACAAACCGTTCCGTTACCGGTTGTCACACAGCGCCGCATCAGGAAGGGTTGTTAGGTAGGAACCTCAAAATGAATCGGAAGTTATCTCGTTATTCTTTAGCCACACTCATCGGGTTAGGATTGGGCACATCTGCATTTTCCGTTACGGTCAATGCCGAGCAAACGGCCACTACCTCAGACAGCGCCGCGCTGGCTGAGAAAAGCAAAAAAGAATCCGCCTCTGAAGATGTCATCGTCGTCACCGCCGCCAAACAAAACCTTCAAGCTCCCGGCGTTTCCACCATCACTGCCGAAGAAATCCAAAGACGCCCTCCCGCCCGTGATATCAATGAGCTGATCCGTACCATGCCAGGGGTCAACCTGACCGGTAACTCCACCAGCGGCCAGCGGGGCAACAACCGCCAACTCGATATTCGTGGCATGGGGCCAGAAAATACCCTGATCCTGATCGACGGCAAACCGGCCAGCAGCCGTAACTCGGTGCGCCAAGGCTGGCGCGGCGAGCGTGATACCCGTGGCGATACTGCCTGGGTACCGCCGGAGATGATCGAGCGTATCGAGGTGCTGCGTGGCCCAGCGGCTGCCCGCTATGGTAACGGCGCGGCAGGTGGCGTGGTCAACATCATCACCAAAAAAGCTGGCCAGGACCTGCACGGTACACTGAACGGTTATTTCAACGTACCGCAACATAAGGAAGAAGGCGCCACCAAGCGTACCGATTTCAGCCTTTCCGGTCCGTTAAGCGATCAGTTGAGCTTCCGTCTGTTCGGTGGCTACAGCAAAACGCAGGCCGACGCCTGGGATATCAACCAGGGGCATCAGTCCGAGCGTACCGGCACCTATGCCAATACTCTACCTGCCGGTCGCGAAGGGGTGATCGACAAAAATATCGATGCCTTGCTGAGCTGGGAATTCGCCCACCTGCAGACCTTGGATTTCCAATATGCCTATGGCCGCCAGGGTAACCTGTACGCCGGGGATACCCAGAACACCAACACCAATGCGCTGGTGCAGAGCAACTACGGTAAAGAAACCAACCGTATGTATCGTGAAACCTATGCGGTCAATTATCGTGGCGCATGGGATAGTGGCGTTAGCACCAACAACTACGTCCAGTTTGAGCGCACGCGCAATACTCGTTTAGCCGAAGGGTTGGCCGGGGGCCTGGAAGGGATCTTCGCCAACGACAGTTACAACACCACCCGTCTGGACGATTTCCTGGCCCACAGTGAAATCAGCATTCCGTTCGATATGTGGGTGCCACAAACCGCCACGCTGGGTACCGAGTGGAACCAGCAGAAGATGAAAGATCCTTCTTCGACCACCCAATCGCTAACCGGCACTAATACCGGGGGAGCGATCCCAGGTACCGATAGTAGCAACCGCAGCCCGTATTCCTCCGCGGATATCTTCTCGCTATTTGCCGAAGATAATATCGAGCTGACCGATACCACAATGCTGACTCCAGGCCTACGTTACGATCATCACTCCATGGCCGGTAACAACTGGAGCCCGTCGCTTAACCTGTCACAGGAATTGGGCGATCTGTTTACCCTGAAAATGGGTATCGCTCGCGCCTACAAAGCACCTAACCTGTTCCAGAGCAACGGCGATTACATTCTCTACAGCAAAGGCCAGGGCTGTGCTGCCAGCGCAACGGGAACCGGCTGCTATCTGATGGGTAATGACGATCTTAAGGCCGAGAACAGCATCAACAAAGAGATCGGGCTGGAATTCCACCATGAAGGCTGGCTGGCAGGTATCACCTACTTCCGTAACGATTACCGCAACAAGATCGAAGCGGGCTATTCGCCAACGGCCTCTAACACCAGTAAAACCGATATCTATCGCTGGGAGAACGTGCCGAAAGCGGTGATCCAGGGTCTGGAAGGTACGTTGAACGTGCCGGTGAGCGAAACGGTAGCCTGGAATAATAACGCCACCTATATGATTGAGAACGAGAATAAAACCACCGGTGATTACCTGTCGATTATTCCCAAGTTCACCATCAACTCTACCCTGAGCTGGCAGGCCACGCAGGATCTGTCTTTGCAGACCACCGCGACCTGGTATGGCCGTCAAAAGCCGAAGAAATACAACTACCGTGGGGAGCCAACCACCGGGCCGGAAACTCGTGAGGTCAGCCCTTACGCAATCTTTGGCCTGAGCGGCACCTATGCGTTGACTAAAAATATCAGCGTAACAACGGGGATCGAGAACCTGTTCGACAAACGCCAGTTCCGTTCCGGTAACTCGCAAAACGTGGGTAACCCAGTCACTGGGGCCGTCAATATCTATGGAGCCGGGGCGGCAACCTATAACGAACCGGGCCGGACTTACTTTATGAGCCTGAATACCCAGTTCTAAATGTATGCTACCGAGCCAATCTCAGCGCGGCGCTTATGCCGCGCTTTTTTTTGCCGTTTTCCACACTCATCCCGATCCCGCTGCTGCCCATTTCGGGTTAGAGTAACGGTGACAAAGGAGAAATGATGGATCCACAGCAACAAATTATTGATTGGTTACGCCAAGACAGCGAACGTATGCAGATATTAGCCACCGCCCGGCGGCTCGGGCTGAACGATTGGTGCCTTGGCGCAGGCTTTGTGCGTAATCTGGTGTGGGACCGGCTGCATGGTTTTACAACCAGCACGCCGCTCAACGATATCGATGTGATCCATTTCGATGCGCGCCATAGCGATGCCGAGCGCGACCAGATGCTGGAATCGCGCCTGCTGGAATGGTCGGCACACCCTTGGTCGGTAAAGAATCAGGCGCGTATGCACCTGCGTAGTCATCGCGCGCCCTATCTCGACAGCGAAGACGCCATCAGTTACTGGACGGAGATCGAAACCGCCGTGGGTGCCAGATTGCAGGCCGATGGCAGCATCCAACTCGTCGCGCCTTTTGGCCTACAGGCGCTGTTCAACCGCAGCATCACCTTCAACCCCAAGAGCAATAACCTGGCCGCTTTCGAACAACGCGTGGTGGAGAAGCAGTGGCTCGAACTCTGGCCGCAGCTAAAGCTGGCGCCAAGGTAAAGTTTTGCCGCGATTTGCCGATACCTCTGACAAGCTACCTGGGAGGATCGCATGTCGACCAACATTACCATGATGGTGCCCATCAAGAACCCGATTGCCGGAGTCCGTGAGGTGTTTACCGCCACGGGTAAAGGCGGGGCTGCACTGATGTCGGCACCGGTTAACAATGCCCCTGAAGGGGAGAAATCCAAGAAAACCGATAATGATGCGCCAGTGACCCCAAAAGATAGCAGCGCGGCGTCACGTATTGCAGCGCTGTATAAGCAGATCCAGAACCTGCAGCAAAAGCTGATCGAACTGAAAGACTCGGGTGGCGACACTCAAGAGATCGAACAACAAAAACAGCTGATCATGAGCCAGATCGAAATGCTCCAGGCTGAGATCGCGCGCATTCAGAAACAAGAAATGGAAAAACAGCAGCAAGAGCAGATGGCCAAGGCCATGAGCGGTGATGGCGTGAACCGCCCAACCGCCGCCAACGCCGTGGACGTTTATATCTGAGATGAAGGGCGCAACAGGGCGTTACGCCCATCGACTCAGCTTTTCTTCAGGGGTTTGATCAGGTGATCCAGCCCTTCAATTTTAATCGCCAACGTCATTTCCATCAGCATTCCCAACCTGCCGTTGGGGAATTCGCCCTTACGGGCGAACCATAGCAGATACTCTTCCGGCAGGTCGATCAGCACCCTGCCCTGGTATTTGCCAAAGGGCATCACGGTGTTGGCGATTTCGATCAGGTTCTCTTTTTCCATCAGGCCCCCAGCAGGCGGATCATCTCCGCCTCGTCGATCACCTCGATCCCCAGTTCCTGTGCCTTGACCAGCTTGGAGCCGGCAGCCTCACCGGCAATCACCAGATCGGTTTTCTTGGATACGCTGCCGCTGACCTTGGCCCCCAGCGCCGTCAGCCGATCTTTGGCTTCATCGCGGGAGAGCTGGCTGAGAGATCCGGTCAGCACCACGGTTTTACCGGCAAATGGGCTGTCGATCTCTTCGGCAACTACCACCACCGGCGCAGGCCAGTTAATGCCGATTTCCGGGCTGGTCAGCTCTGCTATCACCTGCTGGTTATGTGCTTCAGCAAAGAAGTTCACCACGTGACTGGCCACCACCTCGCCCACGTCCGGCACCTGTTTTAACGCGTCCAGATCGGCCTCTCGCAGCTTCTCCAACGAGCCAAAATGCGCCGCCAGACCGGCAGCTGTAGCCTCTCCTACCTCACGAATACCCAACGCATACAGGAATCGGGCAAAGGTAGTCTGTTTGGCGTTGGTCAAGGCATTGACCAGATTCTGTGCCGATTTGGGCCCCATGCGATCCAGCCCGGTGAGAATACCGGCGGAAAGACGGAACAGATCGGCTGGCGTTTTGACATATTCTTTATCGACCAGCTGTTCGATAATTTTATCGCCCATGCCGTCAACGTCCATCGCCCGGCGGGAAACGAAGTGCTTCAGCGCCTCTTTACGCTGGGCACCGCAGATCAGCCCGCCGGTACAACGCGCAATGGCTTCGCCTTCCACCCGTTCCACATCGGAACCGCACACCGGGCAATGCAGTGGGAATACCACTTCACGCGCGTCCTGCGGGCGGCGATCTTCGATCACCCCGACCACTTTCGGGATCACATCCCCGGCACGGCGTACGATCACCGTGTCGCCGATGCGCAGGCCAAGGCGTTCGATTTCATCAGCATTATGCAGCGTGGCGTTACTGACTATCACCCCGGCGACCAAAACTGGCTCAAGGCGCGCGACCGGCGTAATCGCACCGGTACGCCCGACCTGGAACTCCACTTCCCGCACCACGGTGATCTGCTCTTGTGCCGGGAATTTGAACGCCGTAGCCCAACGCGGTGCGCGAGCAACAAAGCCCAGAGATTCTTGCAGATCGATATCGTCGATCTTCACCACCACGCCGTCGATATCAAAGCCAAGGTTGATGCGGTCCTGCTCTACCTGACGATAAAACGCCAGCACCTCATCGCTACCGGTGCAAAGCTTGACGCGATCGCTCACCGGCAAGCCCCAGGCTTTGAACTGCATCAGGCGTTGCCAATGGCTGCGCGGCAATTCGCCCCCTTCCAGCAGGCCAACGCCATAGCAGAAGAAGGTCAGCGGACGCTTGGCCGTGATACGCGGATCAAGCTGACGCAGGGAGCCTGCTGCGGCGTTACGCGGGTTGGCGAAGATTTTGCCGTCTTTGCGGCGCGCCTCTTCGTTCATCTGCTCAAAGCCGGCATGCGGCATAAAGACTTCACCACGCACTTCCACCCGGCGCGGGATATTGTCGCCGGTCAGGCGCAGCGGGATGGCGCGGATAGTGCGCACATTAGAGGTGATATTTTCCCCGGTGGTACCATCACCACGCGTGGAGGCACGCACCAGCTCACCATCTTCATACAGCAGGCTGACGGCCAACCCGTCCAGCTTCAGCTCACAGCAGAAGGTCAGTGGCTCGTTGCTTTTCAGGCGATCCTGCACGCGCTTGTAAAACGCCAGATAGCTCTCTTCATCAAAGACGTTGTCCAACGACAGCATCGGCACTTCATGACGCACCTGATCAAACGCCGCCAAGGGGGCGGCCCCGACGCGCTGAGTTGGAGAATCGGCGGTGATCAGCTCAGGATGGGCTTCTTCCAGCTCACGCAGCTCACGCATCAGGCGATCGTATTCCACATCCGGGATCTCCGGCGCATCGAGTACGTGATACTGATATTCGTGATGGCGCAATGAGGTGCGTAGTTGATTGATTGTTTCGTTAATCGATGCCATGGCTCACCATCAAAGATAAAAAACCCCCGGCTGGCGGGGGTTCTGGATTACGGATTATGCAGTGCACAGGCAACCGGTCAGGCGTTGTTTTCCAACACTTCGCGGATGCGTGCTTTATAGGTTTCCAGCTTTTGCGGGGTCATCATGCGGCGCTCGTCGTCAAGCACCACGCCGCCCACATCGTCGGCAATACGTTGTGCCGATTGCAGCATCAGCTTGAAGTTCTGATTGGCGTCGCCGTAAGACGGCACCATCATAAACATCGATACGCCCGGCGTGGAGAAATCGGACATCATTTCCGGATCGAATGAGCCAGGCTTGACCATATTGGCCAGGCTGAACAGCACGGGGCCACTGCCTGCCGGGCTGATATGGCGATGGAAGATCCCCATTTCACCAAATTGGAAGCCCGCCTGCAGTACGCTCTGCAGCAACACCTCCCCCCCGATCACACCGCCTTGATGAGCTGCAACGTGCAGCACCAATACGGTCTCCTGCAGTTTTGCCGGTTTCAACGGTTCCGGCGCTGGCTGCGGTTCACGCACAGGCTCTGCATGCTGGAAGGCTGGCTCTGGTGCAGGAGCGGTAGCCGGAGGCATATCATCAACGCGCGGCTCACGACGCACAACAGGTTGCTGCGGCTCTTCGTCCTCGTCCTGGGCATAGTTATCCAGCAGGATGTCATCGTAATCCGGCCGCTGGGAAAGCGGCGCGGGCTGGGCTGGCCGAGGCGCAGGTTGAGCTGCTGGAGCTGGCCTTGGTGCAATCACCGGCTCTTCGCGTGCGACATCGATATGGCCCATTGATGGCTCATCCTCAACTTCTGCGCGAGTGGCACGGATACGTACCTCTCCCACGCTTTCGGCAGGATCATCAAGTGGAGTAGGTTCACGCTCATTTTTCGAGCGTTTGGCTGGGCGATCGCGAAAAAGGGACGAGCGTTCCTTACGGCTGGTCCAAAGACCATGTAATAACAACGCTATTATGGCGATCGCGCCAACAACGATTAATATCAGACGCAAATCCTGCATCATTGCTATCTCTGTTGTTCCAAGACATTGCCACCGCGGCAAACATTCACTCTTTAACTCTATTTGCCCACAGGCACAAGTGCAAGTCCGTGCTGAACTTTATGCCAATAAAGATGATTATTCGGCATTTTTTTGCTGTTTTTTCAGCCAATGTGGCTCTAGCCAGTGGAAAATCAACCCTATATGATAGCTTGGCCTGTTTAGCCAAAGAGAAAATCTTAAGATATGTCCTATGTGCCTCCCCCTGTCGGATCCACCAACGGCTTCCATTATTTTGCCCAAGGATGGCGCCTGATTTCGCGCCCGGGTATTAAACGCTATGTCGTCCTGCCGTTGCTGGTGAACGTGCTGCTGATGGGCTCTGCCTTCTGGTGGCTGTTCAGCCAACTGGGCGACTGGATCCCGAGCATGATGAGCCATGTGCCAAGCTGGCTACAGTGGCTAAGTTATTTACTCTGGCCGATGGCGGTCATTTCCGTGCTGTTGGTGTTCAGTTACCTGTTCAGTACCATCACCAACCTGATCGCCGCCCCGTTTTGCGGGCTGCTGGCGGAACAGCTCGAAGGCAGCCTGACCGGCAAACCGTTGCCGGATACCGGTATGCTCGGCGTGGTCAAAGATCTGCCGCGCATCATGTCCCGTGAATGGCGCAAGCTGATGTATTACCTGCCACGCGCGCTGGGCCTGCTGTTGCTCTATTTTATACCGGGCATCGGCCAAACGCTGGCTCCGGTGCTGTGGTTCCTGTTCAGCGCCTGGATGCTGGCCATTCAATACTGCGATTATCCGTTTGATAACCACAAGGTCAGCTTCGCCGAGATGCGCCAGGCGTTGCGGCAGCACAAAACCGACAACCTGCAGTTTGGTGCGTTGGTCAGCCTGTTCACCATGATCCCCATCCTCAATCTGGTGATCCTGCCGGTGGCGGTCTGCGGTGCCACGGCGATGTGGGTCGACCGTTATCGTGCACAATTTGTTCGTCACTAACGGCTTTATTTGGGGGCGCTTCGTGCGCCCTTGCTATTGTGATTAAAACTTATTCTCTAATAACATATCGATATACCAATTCTTTACTTCCCTGCCGAGACCGTTAGCGTATGCTTTCGATGTTCCCTACATTTCATAGAGTTATAAGGACGGGCCATGAGCAAGATTTACCAAGACAACTCATTAACAATCGGCCATACGCCGCTGGTTCGTCTGAACCGTATCGGCAACGGACGCATTCTCGCCAAGGTTGAATCTCGCAACCCGAGCTTCAGCGTCAAATGCCGCATCGGTGCCAATATGATTTGGGATGCCGAAAAGCGTGGCATTCTGAGCGCAGGCAAAGAGCTGGTGGAGCCAACCAGCGGCAACACCGGTATCGCTCTGGCGTTTGTCGCCGCGGCGCGGGGTTACAAGCTCACGCTGACCATGCCGGAAACCATGAGCATCGAACGTCGTAAACTGCTCAAGGCGCTGGGTGCCAATCTGGTGCTGACCGAAGGTGCCAAAGGCATGAAAGGGGCGATCGCCAAGGCCGAAGAGATTGTGGCCACCGATCCGAACCGCTACATCCTGCTGCAACAGTTCAGCAACCCGGCCAACCCGGAAATCCACGAACAAACCACCGGCCCGGAAATCTGGGAAGATACCGATGGCGAGGTCGATGTCTTTATCGCGGGCGTCGGCACTGGCGGTACACTGACCGGCGTCAGCCGCTTTATCAAGAACACCAAGGGCAAGGCTATCACCACAGTGGCGGTTGAACCAACCGACTCACCGGTCATCAGCCAGGCATTGGCAGGCCAGGAAATCAAACCCGGCCCGCACAAAATCCAGGGCATTGGTGCCGGTTTCATTCCGGGCAACCTGGATCTGAGCCTGGTTGACCGCGTCGCGCAGATCACCAACGACGAAGCCATCAGCATGGCACGACGCCTGATGGAAGAAGAAGGCATCCTGGCCGGGATTTCTTCCGGTGCCGCCGTGGCGGCCGCCGTCAAACTTTCCGAAGAAGCCGACTTTACCGACAAGACAATTGTGGTTATTCTGCCCTCTTCAGGTGAGCGCTACTTGAGCACCGCTTTGTTTGCCGATCTGTTCACCGAACAGGAACTGCAGCAATAGCGCAAACAGTGCACAAATAGCTAAAAAAGCACCTATTCAGGTGCTTTTTTTGTGGACTGGATCAAAGTTTACACCACTCAACGATTGATTTTCACCGCTGGCTTTAGTATTTAACCGGTCAATTATTTCGATGCGCAAAATTAATCACCTTCCTGCCATTGTTTGAGCTGAATCGATTTACTCATTTGTTGCTCCAGCGAAAAACACGGCATAATGGGGAGCTGATTGAAACAACGCCAGATGCTCGGATTTTTTGATCTGAAATGCTTAAAGCGTCGTTTTATGTTGCATCCATGCTCGCCCCTGTACCATAGTCAGGCGCTAACCAGACAAGCTAAAATCACGCCGTTAGGCTAAACTTTAGCTCCACAACCTTAAATCCGATAAGTTGGGGAAACATCAATGTTCCAGCAAGAAGTGACTATCACCGCTCCGAATGGTCTGCACACTCGCCCTGCCGCTCAGTTCGTAAAAGAAGCCAAAGGCTTCGCGTCTGACATCACCGTGACTTCCAACGGCAAGAGCGCTAGCGCCAAAAGCCTGTTTAAGCTGCAAACTCTGGGCCTGACCCAAGGAACAGTAGTCACCATCGAAGCCGTTGGTGAAGACGAGCAGAAAGCCGTTGAGCACTTGGTAAAACTGATGGCAGAGCTTGAGTAATCGGCCCGTCTTTTTAGTTAACACCAGTCAAGAGTAAGGTAGGGTTATGATTTCAGGCATTTTAGTATCACCGGGTATCGCTTTTGGTAAGGCTCTCTTGCTGAAGGAAGATGAGATTGTCATCAACCGGAAAAAAATCTCTGCAGACCATGTAGAGCAGGAAATCTCACGTTTTCTGGCAGGCCGCGCCAAAGCGTCTGAACAGCTGGAAGTAATCAAAACCAAGGCAGGCGAGACCTTCGGCGAAGAAAAAGAAGCGATCTTCGAAGGCCACATCATGCTGTTGGAAGACGAAGAGCTTGAGCAGGAAATCATAGCCCTCATCAAAGACGATCTGGCGTCTGCCGATGCGGCAGCCTACACCGTGATCGAAGGCCAGGCGAAAGCGCTGGAAGAATTAGACGACGAATACCTGAAAGAGCGCGCGGCTGACGTGCGTGATATCGGTAAGCGTCTGCTGCAAAACATCCTGGGCCTGGCGATTGTCGATCTGACCGCCATTCAGGATGAGGTGATCCTGGTCGCGAAGGACCTGACACCGTCAGAAACCGCACAGCTGAACCTGGACAAAGTGCTGGGCTTCATCACCGATCTGGGTGGCCGTACTTCCCACACCTCGATCATGGCTCGCTCCCTGGAACTGCCCGCTATCGTTGGCACCAGCGACGTGACCACCCAGGTAAAAAACGGCGATTACCTGATCCTGGATGCGGTTAACAACAAGATTTACGTCAACCCGACGGCCGAGGTGATTGAACAGCTGAAAGCGGTTCATACCCAATACGTCACCGAGAAAAACGATCTGGCCAAGCTGAAAGACCTGCCGGCGATCACGCTGGACGGGCATCAGGTTGAAGTCTGTGCCAACATCGGTACCGTGCGCGACGTCGCCGGTGCAGAGCGCAATGGTGCCGAAGGTGTCGGCCTGTATCGTACCGAATTCCTGTTCATGGACCGCGACTCACTGCCAACCGAAGACGAGCAGTTCTCGGCTTACAAGGCCGTTGCGGAAGCCATGGGCTCACAGGCAGTCATCGTCCGTACCATGGACATCGGCGGCGATAAAGACCTGCCGTACATGAACCTGCCAAAAGAAGAGAACCCGTTCCTGGGCTGGCGCGCGATCCGTATCGCGATGGACCGCCGGGAAATCCTGCACGCTCAGCTGCGCGCCATCCTGCGTGCCTCTGCTTTCGGCAAACTGCGCATCATGTTCCCGATGATCATCTCGGTGGAAGAAGTGCGCGATCTGAAGGGCGAGCTGGAAACGCTGAAAGCGCAGCTGCGTGAAGAAGGCAAAGCCTTTGACGAGAGCATTGAAGTGGGCGTAATGGTGGAAACACCGGCCGCGGCAGTGATTGCTCGCCACCTGGCGAAAGAAGTCGACTTCTTTAGTATTGGGACAAACGATTTAACCCAGTATACTCTGGCAGTAGATCGCGGCAACGAGCTGATTTCTCATCTCTATAACCCGATGTCCCCATCAGTGCTTGGCCTGATCAAACAGGTTATTGATGCATCTCACGCAGAAGGCAAGTGGACCGGTATGTGCGGCGAGCTGGCTGGCGATGAGCGTGCTACACTGTTGCTTTTGGGCATGGGGCTGGATGAGTTCAGCATGAGTGCGATTGCAATCCCGCGCATCAAGAAAATTATTCGTAATACCAATTTCGAAGATGTGAAGGCATTGGCAGCGCAGGCCTTGGAACAACCAACGGCACAGGATTTGATGAACTGCGTCAATAAGTTCATCGAAGAAAAAACGCTCTGCTAAAATTCCACGACACTGGAACGCCGCCCAATTTAATGCTTAGGAGAAGATCATGGGTTTGTTCGATAAACTGAAGTCTCTGGTTTCTGATGACAAGAAAGACATGGGCACTATCGAGATCGTCGCTCCACTTTCTGGCGAAATCGTCAATATCGAAGATGTACCGGACGTCGTATTCGCCGAGAAGATCGTTGGCGACGGCATTGCTATCAAACCTGCTGGCAACAAAATGGTTGCTCCGGTTGACGGCACTATCGGTAAAATTTTCGAAACCAACCATGCGTTCTCTATCGAATCTGATAGCGGCATTGAGCTGTTCGTGCACTTTGGTATCGACACCGTTGAACTGAAAGGCGAAGGCTTCAAACGCATCGCGGAAGAAGGCCAACGCGTCAAGAAAGGCGATGTGATTATCGAGTTCAATCTGGCCCTGCTGGAAGAGAAAGCCAAGTCTACCCTGACTCCGGTGGTTATCTCCAACATGGACGAGATCAAAGAGCTGATCAAACTGTCCGGCAGCGTCACCGTTGGCGAGACCCCGATCATCCGCATCAAGAAGTAATCGCGGTTCGATCGTAAAAATGGCGCCTTTATCGGCGCCATTTTTTTATCCAAGACTTCTAAGCCCTACTGCGCTACCAGCGGTTCCGCTTGTAGCTCCTGTTGCTGTCTTTCACGCTCCAAGGCCAATACGCCACGATGTGACAGATAGCAGAACAAGATGCAGCACACCACGCCGCCCATCAGCAGATAAAAGCCGCCATGCCACCCCATGTTATCGACCATCACGCCAAACAGGCTGGTGCCCAGCGTAGCCCCAAAGATATAGCTCATAAAGCCGCGCAGGCCAACGGCGGAGCCGACAGCAAAGCTGGGAACGATCTCCATCGTCTGTACCGAAGCCAGGAACTGTGGCACATAGATCAGGCAACCGACGATCGCAGCAAAGATGGTGACCATCAACAGCGAGTCACTCTTCCAGTAACCAATCAGGCAGATGAAAATCATCACCATGCAGATCATCGCCAGCGGCATACGGCGTCCCTTGAACAGCTTATCCGACAGCCACCCAGCCAACAGTGTGGACGGGATCGCCGCCCATTCGAAGAACAGAAACGCTATACTCATCTGCTCTTTGGAGAAATGCTTTTCGGTGAGCAGGTAGATAGGCAGCCAGCTGATCATGCCAAAGCGCACCATGTAGACAAATACGTCCACCAGCGAGACATACCAGGCATTTTTATTACGCAGAACATAGGTGCAGAAGATCTGGAAGGCGCTCATATTTTCCGGCGCCTGCTCCTGCACACCGGTTTTCACCCTGACGGTTTCTTCCGGCATCATTTGCTCCAAGGCAGGCAGACCTTCGCTGCGCGGGGAACCTTTACCCAGCCATAGCACCACCAACGCAAACAACACTGCTACACCTGCTGGGACGATGTAGCTGGCGCTCTGCCAGTGTTCACTACCCAATACCGCAAAAGCCACGCCGACGATGGGGGCAACTACCCCACCGCCGATATTGTGGGATATATTCCAAAATGCGCCAACGCGGCCACGCTCACGGCGTGGGAACCAGTTGGCAATGGTAATGAACGAAGGCCCTACTCCCATCCCCTGGAACAGGCCGTTAAACACCACCAATGCGGCAAAGACCCAGAAGGCAGTGCTGAACCCCAAACCGACGTTGACGATGGCACACAGCACCAGGCCACAAGCCATAAACACTTTAGGGTTGGCCTTATCGGCCAGGCTGCTCATCACCCCTTTGCTGATGCCGTAGGCAATCAGCATGCAACTGCTCAACATGCCGATCTGCGTCGCACTCAGATCCAGATGCTCTTTCAGGTAGGGCGTCGAAAGGGTGAAGTTGTTACGCACGATGTAATAGGCCAGGTAGCCCAAAAAGACGCTCAGTAACGCTTGCATGCGATAACGCTGGTAGGTTGCCTGCACCTGTTCTGGCGGAACACGCTTCGCCGCCGCGCTAGGTTTTAATAATGAAAACATGTTATTCCCCTGTGAGGTTTATCTGTACTGGCTCGATGCGCCTGCTATTTATTAATAACGCTCGCAGCGGATGGTGTAATTAATTCATTAATAAGACAAGCCCCGTAATATGTGTCAAAATTGACTCAAACCCAGAACAAATAAGCCCAGTTTTGACTCATCAATTAACATTACCGTTATTAACCAAAAACCAGCTCGCTCACTTCCCCGCGCCAGAGCGCCACAGCACTAAGGTTGCACACAAAGCCAGCCCACAAGTGGTGATGTTTTTGAAGGCGTTAACAGTATTGATGGGCTATCGATGGTAATATTCTGACTTCATCAACGTTATAACCCCGGCTAAATTCTGTTGGTTGACGAAAAATATTTTTGTCCCAAATGCTTTGCGGGTTATTTTTATCGTTATTGCGATTTTATGAATAAGATCACAATCGATGAGGTCTAGGGAGAGTTTTATTATGCGTGCAACGCTCGTTTTTGCGGCAATGGCCTGCTGGCTGTTATCCACTGCTGCCTGCGCCAAAAGAAATGAACTGGTGATGGCCACCACCTTTTCACCAGAGGCAACCGCCTACCTCATTAGCCGTTGGCAAGGCCAGCCCCAGTCTGTAGTCATCCGCACGCTGAACCGCACCAGCACCTCCCTGGAACAACTGCTCGACAGCACTGGCAGTGACAACGTCGATCTGGTGCTGACCTCCTCCCCCATGCTGCTCCAGCACCTGCAACAGCATCAGCGCCTGGCAAACTATGAGGGTGCTCCGGAACAATCACAGCGGCTGGTGCCTGAACCTATCCGCAATACCGCCGTGGCGGTGGCCATTTCGGGTTTTGGCCTGCTGATCAACCGCACCAATCTGGCAGAGAAACGGCTGCCGCTACCAGACGATTGGGACGATCTGACCGATGCCCGCTACCAGGGGGCCCTGCTGATGAGCAGCCCTTCCCGCTCGGATACCAGCCACCTGATGGTGGAATCGCTATTGCAACAGCGGGGGTGGCAATCCGGCTGGCAAACGATGCTATCGGCGGCCGGTAACCTGATCACCATCTCTTCGCGCAGCTTTGGCGTGGCGGATAAAGTCAAAAGCGGCCTGGGTTCGGTCGGGCCGATTATCGATAACTATGCCAATCTGCTGCTTGACGATCCACACCTGGCCTTCCATTATTTCCCTCAGGCCGCGGCCTCCCCCACCTATATTGCCGTGACAAGCAATAGCCATTACCCCGCCGAGGCCCGGCGCTTTATTCAGTTCCTCCTCAGCCCACAGGGGCAGCGGGTCCTGGCCGATACCAGCACGGGAAAATACCCGGTGGTTCCACTGCCGGCAGACAGCCCACGCTTCGCGCAGCAGCAAAAGCTGTTACAGCGGCCACCGCTGAATGACTCCCTAATATTGCAACGCCAGCGCCTGGTCCAAAAGCTGTTTGATACGGCCATCAGCTTCCGCCTGTCTCAACTCAAGGACGCTTGGAAAGCGTTGCATGGTGCTGAAAGCCGCCTCAAACGGCCCTTGCCGGAGATCCGTGCGCTGTTGACCGCCATTCCCGTCACCCAGGCCCAAAGCGAAGATCCGCAGTACCTTAAACAGTTTGCTGCACGTAGCGAGAGCGAGCAGCAGGTCATGGAATGGCAACTGTTCTTTCAGCAACAGCAGAGAAAGGCCATCAAGGCGCTGGAAGAGTTAAAATGAGCCGTTTATTGCCGCGCTTCTTCAAACGCCTGACCATCAGCGCCTGCCTGCGGGGTGCCTTTCTCACCGGCGCGCTGCTGACGCTTACCGTCAGCGGGGTCAGCCTGTACTCCTGGCATGAGCAAAGCTCGCAGGTCCGCTATGCGCTGGATGATTACTTTCCGCGCATCCAATCCTCGTTCGTGATCGAAAGTAATCTGAACACGCTGGTCGATCAGCTCAATGAGTTTTTGCAGGCCGCCAATACCAATGCCCGCCTGCAGTTAAGAAATCAGATCGTCGGTCATTTGGAGCAAATCGAGCAGGCCAGTATGCAGTTGGATAACCCTGAACGTCAGCAAATTCAGGCGACGCTGGCAGAAAGCCGCCAACTGTTGGGACGATTGGACAATGCGCTCTACAACATGTTTATCGCCAGGGAAAAGGTCAATGAGATCGCCGCACGCATCAGTTGGTTACATGATGACTTCACCACCGAGCTGAATTCGCTGGTGCAGGATTTCAGCTGGCAACAGGGAGCTTTGCTCGATCAGATGGAGACAGGTTCTGGCCAGGCACTCCCCCGCTTGCAGGCCAGTTTGCGCGAGGTGCAAAGTGAACAGCAGCAGGTTTATGCCCTGGCACGCATCGAGAACCAGATCGCCGATGCCCTGCGCGATCGCCTCAATGAGCTGCAATCCGGCGCTGAAGAGCCCACTTCGGTTGCCGAGCACGTACGTTACCTCGCCTACCTGAAAAAAACGGCGAACGAAAATATGCAGGGGTTGCAGGCTCACCCCAGCACCATCACGCTGCGGCAAACCATCGACGAACTGCTGGAGACCGGCATTGCCGAAAACAGTATGCCTGCGGCGATGAAAGACTATCATCAGGCACAACGAGCACTTACGCTGGCTACTCAGGCCAAGGAGGCGACGCTTGCCCGCTTTCGCACAC
This sequence comes from Serratia sp. JSRIV004, assembly GCF_019968705.1. NCBI lineage: Bacteria > Pseudomonadati > Pseudomonadota > Gammaproteobacteria > Enterobacterales > Yersiniaceae > Serratia > Serratia sp. JSRIV004. The sequence continues at coordinate 4,261,784 of NZ_CP074140.1, forward strand.
AGCTGGAATCGCAACTGAGTAACAGCCACCGGCAGATGCAAACCTTTAACCACCGTCTGGAGCAGATCATCCGCGTCAGCGGCAGGCTAATTGTGATCGCCACCCTGCTGGCGATGTTATTGGTGTATTTGCTCAATCACTATTTTATCCGTTCCCGCCTGGTCAAGCGCTTTACCCTGCTAAACCAGGTGGTGGTGCGTATCGGCCTTGGGGAAACCAACGCGGCGATCCCGGTTTACGGTGGCGATGAACTGGGCCGCATCGCCCGTCTGTTGCGGCGCACCCTAGGCCAGTTGAACCAGCAAAAATCCCGACTGGAGCAGGAAATCACCGAGCGCAAGGGCATTGAGCAACATTTGCGATCCACACAGGATGAGCTGGTGCAGGCCGCCAAACTGGCCGTGGTTGGGCAGACCATGACCACGCTGGCCCATGAGATCAACCAACCGCTGAACGCCCTGTCGATGTATCTGTTTACCGCTCGTCATGCGGTGGAGAAACAACAGCCAGAGGCGGCCACGCTGGCCCTGACCAAAGCCGACGGTCTGATTGGCCGCATGGATGCCATCATCCGTATGCTGCGGCAATTCACCCGGCGAACGGAACAGGATAGCCCCTCTCAGCCCGTTGATTTGCGCCAGTCATTAATTGCCGCGTGGGAGTTGCTGGCTCTGCGCCACCAACCGCTGCGGGGGGAACTGCGGCTACCGGACGGTGCGCCAAACGTGTTAGGTGACGAGGTACGCATTCAGCAGGTGCTGGTCAATCTGATGAGCAACGCGCTGGATGCCTGCCAAGAGCGGCCACTATTGCAGATAAGCTGGCAACGCCAGGCGTCCGGTTGGCAGGTCTTGCTGTGGGATAATGGGTCTGGCTGGCCGCTGGCGCGGGCTGAATCGTTACTCAAACCCTTCACCACCAGCAAATCGGTGGGCTTGGGGATTGGCCTGTCCATCTCGCTTTCGCTGATGCAGCAAATGGGCGGTAGCCTGCATCTGGCCTCTACGCTGACGCAAAACGCCTGCGTCGTTTTACAGTTTCAACCGGTGGATCAACCATGTTAAGCCAACAAGCGCAAATTCTGTTAATCGACGACGATGCCGACGTCCTCGATGCCTATACCATGCTGCTCAACCAGGCAGGCTATCAGGTTCAGGCCTGTAATAACCCGCTTAAGGCACAGGAAATGCTCGGTGAGGAGTGGCCAGGGATCGTGATCAGCGATGTCTGTATGCCAGGCTGTTCCGGGATTGAGCTGATGGCGCTACTGCTCGCTCACGATGCCTGTTTGCCGGTGTTGTTGATCACTGGCCATGGCGATGTGCCGATGGCGGTTGAAGCGGTGAAAAAAGGGGCCTGGGACTTCCTGCAAAAGCCGGTCAACCCGGCCCAGCTACTCGAACAGGTCGCGACCGCGCTGGCCCAGAGACGTTCTTACATTGCCCGTCGCCGTTGGCAACAGGAACAGCTGCAGAGCAATCTGATTGGCCGTAGTGAGTGGATAAAGCAGCTACGAGTGCGTTTGCAGCAGGTAGCCGAAACCGATTTAGCGGTTTATCTGCAAGGGGAATTAGGCGTCGGCAGGACGTTGGCAGCCCGTTATTTACACCGCATGAGCCATCGCAGCGAACAGCCGTTGATCGTAGGTGAATTGACGCCAGGGGGTGAGGCACCGTTAGAACAATGGATTGAGCAGGCAAGCGGCGGGACGCTGATTTTACGCCACCTCGAGCACTTGTCTATCACCCAGCAGGCGCGGTTGATCCAGCTCCAGGGACAAGACCCTCTGCCCTTCCGGCTGATCGGCATTGGGACTGCACCGCTGGTGGAACTGGCCGCCGGGCATACCCTACTGCCCGATTTCTATTACTGCTTTGCCATGACCCAAATCGCCTGCCTGCCGCTTTCTCTGCGCCCTGACGATATAGAGCCGTTATTCCGCCATTACCTGGAGCAGGCCTGCCTGCGCCTTAACCATCCGTTGCCGGATCTGCCAGCCGAGCTGATTAAGCGTTTGGTCAAAAGGGTATGGCCAAATAACGTGCGCGAGCTGGCCAATGCTGCAGAGCTGTTTGCCGTAGGGGTGATGCCACTGGCAGAGACCGCCAACCCGCTGTTGCACGGCTCCGATCCCGCTCCGCTGGATCAGCGTATCGAAGACTATGAGCGCCAGATCATTACCGAGGCATTGAACCTGCATCAGGGACGGATTAACGAGGTGTCCGAGTATTTACAGATCCCGCGTAAAAAGCTCTACCTGCGGATGAAAAAGTACGATCTGGACAAGCAGCATTATCGTTGAGTGTGCCAGCGCGGTACCCGAAGCGTGATCACCAGGCCACCCTGTTCGCCATTGTGTGCCTCAACCTGCCCACCATGGGCCAGCACCACTTTGCGCGTGATCGCCAAACCCAGGCCATAGCCTTTGCCAGACATCGCCGATTTTACCCGGACGAAAGGATCAAAGATGCTGGACAGCTTTGACTCCTCCACGCCCGGCCCCTGATCGCTGACCTGGATCTGGAACAGCTGATCGATACGCGTCAGCACCACGGTCACCCGCTGGCCGTGGCTAGAAAAGCGCAGGGCATTACGCACAATATTCTCTACCGCCCGGCGCATCAGTTCAGCATTACCTTTTACGGTGTATTCCTCGTCGGAACTGGCCTGCAACACGATTTCTACGCCAGGGATCTGCGCCTCATAGCGCGCATCGTTAACCACCGCCTCCACCAGTCCATAGAGATCGAAATACTCTTCATCATTGGACAGGCCGTTGTTCTCGGTGCGCGACAGCGCCAGCAGTTCGCCAATCATCTTGTCCAACCGCCCGGCTTCGTGCTCGATACGCTGCAACGAGTTCTCCACGTTCTCCGGATTTTGCCGCCCCAGGCCGATGGCTAGCTGCAAGCGGGCCAATGGCGAACGCAACTCATGGGAGACATCATGCAGCAATTGCTCACGGGCGCTGACCAGTACCTCCAGCCGCTCCGCCATGCTGTCAAAGTCACGAGCCACCTCAGAAAGCTCGTCATGGCGCCTCCGCATCGCCGGGAACAGCCGCACCGCCAGATCGCCCTGCGCTACCCGCTCAAAACCGGCGCGCAGTTGGCGCATCGGGCGCGTCAGGTTCCAGGCCAACATGGCGCTGAACAGCAAGCCCCCCAGCCCACCGACCCACACCATTGGCTCCGGGATGTTCAGCAGACGCCAGCGTTTGGGTGGCCGATATTCGGCACGCAGTCCTGCCAGATCGTAGCTCAACCGGTAGCTCTGGTTATCTGCACCGGTTACCCATTCCACCATCATTTTCGCTGGCTGGTTGGTCTGTGGGTTTTGGCCTGACTCATCAGCCGATGGCTTAATGGCTGGCGTTACGCTTAAGAAGCGGCGTTCGGTTTCAGGCCATTTGGCAACCATTGCGTTCAGCGCAGGCATCCCACTGCTGCGCAACACCGAGGCCGCAGAGGTCAGTTGCAGATTAGCGATACGCCAGGTCATGCTGTTTTCCGGGACCTCATGGCGATTACCATAAAAGGTAAACGTCACCCACAGCGCCTGGGTCATGATGATAAACGTCAGCCAGAAACCGAGCAGGATTTTCCAGAACAGTCTTCCGCGCATCGGCATTACCTGATGCGGTAACCGATACTGCGCACGGTTTCAATGCTCAGTCGGTTATCGGTTAGCGCGCCCAGCTTCTGGCGGATATTGCTGATATGCACGTCCACGCTGCGATCGTAAGCCTCACGTGGCCGCCCCAGACCTTTCTCTGACAGTTCATCCTTCGACACCACTCGTTCTGGCGAACGCAGCAGTAACTCCAACAAGTTGAACTCTGAGGCGGTGAGGTCGAACGTCTTACCCTGCCAGGCACTGCTGCGGGTGGACGGGTTGAGCGTCAATTCGTTAAAGCTCAGGACAGAAACCTTATCCACCGCTTCCGGTTGCTCTTCAAACCGGCGCAGCACCGCACGCAGGCGTGCCACCAGTTCGCGTGGGTAACAAGGTTTGGGGACATAGTCGTCGGCGCCCATCTCCAGCCCGATTACCCGGTCGATGTTGTCCCCTTTGGCCGTCAGCATGATGATCGGCAAGCGGCTTTTTTTGCGTACCTCGCGCAGCACGTCGATACCGCTCATGTCCGGCAGCATGATGTCGAGGATCATCGCGATATACTCGCCAGAAAGTGCACCATCTACTCCAGCCTTGCCGGTCAGCACCAGGGACGCGTTGAATCCTTCAGCCGTCAGGTATTCGCTCAGCATGGTGCCAAGTTCCAGATCGTCATCGACCAATAAAATTTTCATGCCCACTCCTCCGCTGATTTGCCGCCATTTTCGCGTCTATTGTCGCTGTACGCAGCCGGTTTTACCTAATCCTTACACATTGACATTCTCCCGACACAAATGAAAGACGGGGCTTTAAGGCTCAGGGGATAATCGATCTTGAGGGGATAAATGGCAGAGGTTAGGGAATAGGTAGAGAGTCACGCTCCTCCCTACCGATTATTACTCAGCTAGGAAAATACGCCGGTAGACAGGTAACGGTCACCGCGATCGCAGATAATGGCGACAATGACGCTGCCAGGATTGGCCGCAGCAACGCGCAGTGCTCCGGCTACGGCACCTCCGGAGCTGACGCCGCAGAAAATACCTTCCCGCTGAGCCAGTTGGCGCATGGTCTGTTCGGCTTCGCTTTGTGCCATATCCAACACCTGATCCACCAGCTCAGGGCGGAAAATACCCGGCAGATAGGCCGGTGCCCAACGGCGGATGCCCGGAATGCTGCTGCCTTCAGCAGGCTGTAAACCGATGATATTCACCTGCGGATTTTGGCTTTTCAGGTAGCCACCAACGCCGGTAATGGTGCCGGTGGTGCCCATGCTGGAAACGAAATGGGTGATACGGCCAGCGGTCTGCTGCCAGATTTCCGGGCCGGTGGTGGTGAAATGCGCGTAGGGGTTATCCAGATTGTTGAACTGATCCAACACCTTGCCCTGACCCTGCTGCTGCATCTCCAGCGCCAGGTCACGCGCCCCTTCCATCCCCTGTTCACGGCTGACCAGGATCAGTTCTGCACCATAGGCACGCATTGCCGCCTGGCGTTCCATGCTCATGTTTTCCGGCATCAGCAGCTTCAGCGTGTAGCCCTTCATCGCACAAATCATCGCCAGCGCGATGCCGGTATTGCCACTGGTGGCCTCGATCAGCGTATCGCCCGGCTGGATTTCACCACGCAGCTCCGCCTGCTGGATCATCCCCAGCGCGGCCCGATCCTTGACCGACCCCGCCGGATTGTTGCCCTCCAGCTTGAGCCAGATTTCACTGTCCAGCCCTTCGGCCAGTCGTTGTAGTTTTACTAACGGTGTATTACCGATGCATTGTTCCAGCGTGGTCACAATCATTGCCTGCGTATAATGTAAAAAGGCAACCCAGGGTTGCCTTAAATGGGAATGGTTAGAAATTATCAGGCGCTTTTAGCTAACGCAACCGGTTGTAACAGTTGTTCACCGGCGTAGAGGCGGGCATTCAGGCTGCCAACATAGTAACGATCCCCTCGCGCCGGTGCGGCATGGCCTTCCGACATAATCACGCTGATAGGCTCCTGATGCCAGCCAATCGGCTGCACGGTCAACTGCCAGAAGTGGCCACGCGGGCTGACTTCCAACACCTGTACCGGTAATGGGCAACGGGCGCTGCAATCGGTGCCAATCTCCATTTCCCACGGGCGCAGGAACAGTTCGACGCTGCCTTGGTGCATTGGCTGGAACGACAGCGGCCATTGGTGAGCGCCCACAAACAGCTGTGAACCGCGGATTTCACCGTTCAGGCGGTTAACTTCGCCCATAAACTCCAGCACGAAGCGGGTGGCGGGTTCACGCATGATCTCGGTCGGTGAACCTACCTGCTCGATATTCCCCTGGCTCATCACCACGATGCGATCGGCGACTTCCATCGCTTCTTCCTGGTCGTGAGTGACGAACACGCTGGTGAACTTCAGTTCCTCATGCAATTGACGCAGCCAGCGGCGCAGTTCTTTACGCACCTGAGCATCCAGCGCACCAAACGGCTCGTCCAGCAGCAGGATCTGAGGCTCCACCGCCAGCGCGCGCGCCAAGGCGACACGTTGCTTCTGGCCGCCGGAAAGCTGTGAAGGGTAGCGGTTAGCCAGATGACCCAACTGCACCATCTCCAGCAACTGCTCCACTTTCTGTTTGATCGCCGCCGCATTCGGACGTTCACGGCGTGGCAGCACGCTCAGGCCAAAGGCGATATTGTCGAAAACCGTCATATGGCGGAACAGCGCATAGTGTTGGAACACGAAGCCGACGCGACGATCGCGCGCATGCACGCGGCTGACGTCGGTGCCGTGAAAGCCCAGCTTACCGCTGCTCTGGCTTTCCAGCCCGGCGATAATCCGCAGCAAAGTGGTCTTGCCCGAACCGGATGGGCCTAATAACGCCACCATCTCACCGGAAGGAATATCGAGCGAGATATCGTTCAATACCTTGGTACGGCCAAAAGACTTGTTGATACCGTTAATCTCAATGCTCATGATTTTCCTCCCGCTCGAGACGCGCATCCTGACGCGCCAGGCGCCATTGCAGTCCGCTTTTCAGAAATAGGGTGACTATCGCCATCAGGGTCATCAGTGCCGCGGCGGTAAACGCCCCGGCGGTGTTGTAATCCTGATGCAGTAATTCCACTTGCAGTGGCAGGGTATAGGTTTCGCCACGGATAGAGCCGGACACCACCGATACCGCACCAAACTCGCCAATCGCGCGGGCGTTGGTCAGTACCACGCCATACAGCAATGCCCAGCGGATGTTCGGTAAGGTGACGCGGCGGAACATCTGCCACCCGGAAGCGCCCAACAGCACCGCGGCCTCGTCTTCCTGGCTGCCCTGGCTCATCATCAACGGCACCAATTCACGGACCACAAACGGGCAGGTCACGAATATCGTCACCAGCACCATGCCCGGCCAGGCGAACATCAGTTGAATATCATGGGCATCCAGCCAGCCGCCGATCGGGCCGTTGGTGCCGTAAAACAGCAGATACAGCAGCCCCGCCACCACCGGCGACACCGCAAACGGCATATCGAACAGCGTGAGCAGCAGTTGGCGGCCAGGGAACGTAAAGCGCGTAACCAGCCAGGCCAGCAAAGTACCGAACACCAGGTTGACCGGCACGGTGATCAACGCCACCAGCACCGTCAGCCAAATGGCGTGCAGCATGTCCGGATCCGACAGGTTATGCCACACTGCACCTACGCCAGAGGAAAATGCCTCGATAAAGATCATCACCATCGGCACGACCAACAGCAGGATGGAGAACAGCACGCCGATGGCAATCAGCGTCCATTTTCCCCAATTCACGCGTGGGCGCTCTGCGCCGTTCAGGGCGGTAACATCAGCCATCAGTGCCCTCCAATACGGCGGCCAAAGCGGCTCTGCAAGGTGTTAATGGCAAACAGCAACAGCAGTGATGCTGCCAGGATCACCGAGGCAATCGCACTAGCGGCCGGGTAATCGAACTCCTGTAAGCGCACAAAAATCATCAATGAGGTCACTTCGGTTTTCCAGGCAATGTTGCCTGCGATAAATATCACCGCCCCAAACTCCCCCAGGCTACGGGTAAACGACAGCGCCGTACCGGCGAGCAGTGCTGGCGCAACCTCTGGCAACACCACGCGACGGAAACTTTGCCAGCGGGTAGCCCCAAGGGTTTCGGCGGCCTCTTCATATTCTGGCCCCAACTCTTCCAGTACCGGTTGCACCGTGCGCACCACGAAAGGAATGCTGGTAAAGGCCATCGCCACCGCAATCCCCAACCAGGTGAAGGAAACCTTGATATCAAAATGAGCCAGCCATTGGCCGTACCAACCGGTGGTAGAAAACAGCCCCGCCAGGGTCAGCCCGGCCACCGCCGTAGGTAATGCAAACGGCAAATCCATCAGGCCATCCAGTAAGGAGCGGCCAGGAAACTGGTAACGGGTGAGGATCCAGGCCATCAGCATGCCAAACACCGCGTTGAAAACGCTGGCGACTCCGGCCGCCAGCAGCGTCACCTTATAAGCGGCCACGACCTGCGGATTGGTGATCACTTCCCAATACTGTGCCAGGCTCATCTGCGCCAGCTGCATCACCAGCGCGCTGAGCGGCAACAGCAAAATCAGGCAGGTAAAAAGCAGGCTGCTTCCCAGACTGAGAGTAAACCCAGGCAGAACCCGCTTGCTGGCCATCGAAAACATTACTTATGCCCTGCCGCTAACAGTTGGTCCAATTCGCCGCCCGTTGCAAAGTGGGCACTCATCACCTGCGGCCAGCCGCCGAACTGATCTTCTACGCTGAACAGCTTGGTCTCAGGGAATTGGCTCTTGGCCGCCGCCATCACCTGCGGATCATTGACGCGATAATAGAAGCTGGTGATCAGCTTCTGGGCCGCCGGGCTATAGAGATAGTTCAGGTACTCTTTGGCCACCTGTTCGGTGCCGTTTTTCTCAACGTTTTTGTCCACCCAGGCCACCGGGAACTCCGCCAGAATATCGACCGGCGGCACGATCACTTCATACTTGTCTGCACCGTACTGCTTGCGGATATTGTTCACTTCGGATTCAAAGCTGATCAGCACGTCACCCAGGCCACGCTCGACAAAGGTCGTCGTTGCGCCACGGCCACCGGTATCAAACACCACCACGTTTTTCAGCAAACGGGTCATGAACTCACGGGTCTTGGCCTGATCGTTGCCATCAGCCTGGCTGGCCGCGCCCCAGGCGGCCAGATAGGTGTAGCGGCCATTGCCGGAGGTTTTCGGGTTCGGGAAGACCAGCTTCACGTCATCACGCACCAGATCGCTCCAGGTGTGGATGCCTTTCGGGTTGTCCTTGCGCACCAGGAACGCCATGGTGGAATAGAATGGAGAGCTGTTGTTCGGCAGGCGTTGCTGCCAATCTGCCGGGATCAGTTGGCCGCGATCGTGCAGGATTTGCACGTCACTGACCTGGTTATAGGTGACCACATCGGCACGCAGCCCCTGCAAGATCGCCAACGCCTGTTTGGAAGAACCGGCATGGGACTGTTTGATGGTCAGTTTGTCGTTCGGATGCTGCTGATCCCACTGCTTTTCAAAGCCTGGGTTTAGCGCGGCAAACAGTTCGCGGGAGACGTCATAAGAGCTGTTGAGCAATTCTGCCGCCGAAGCCGTACCGCTGGCTAACAATGCCGCCACCAGCCAACCTTTCAACAGCGTATTTTTAACCCGGGAATGTTTCATTCTGCACCTTATCACTGAGTCTTACCGCCGGGCTGATGCCCTGATATTGACCAGTGTATTTATAACTTGATGCAGACCTGTAACGCTTTTATATACCGTTTAGTGATTTTCAAGCATCAAACGCTATAAGGCAGGAGGGGAGCGGTTCACCGCAGAGGGAAGGAAAGCCCGGAGCCAGAGGAACTGGCCCCAGGAGACGCATCAAAGTGACAACAGACGCGTCAACGAAGGTGCGAAGTAGTAGCTGCCGGTCACCGCACGGCTGAAACGCAGCATCGCGTCGTGTTTGCCGTCCAGCTCGCCGAACATGCTTAACAGCTGCTGTTCGATGTTGTGCAGGCGCGCACAATAGGCGATGAAATACAGGCCATGTTTGCCGCTGGCGGTGCCATAAGGCAGGCTCTGGCGCAAAATTTTCAGCCCTTTGCCGTCCTCTTTCAGATCGACACGGCTGACGTGCGAGGTATCTGGCCGTTGATCCGGCGGCAGTTCTTCACTGTCTTGTTTGGTACGGCCAATGATCTGTTCCTGCTGTTCGGTGGTGAAACGCTGCCACTGGCGCAGGTTGTGCTCGTAACGCTGAACCAGCACGTAGCTGCCACCTTCGTCTTCTTCGCCAGCACCAATCACCGCGACTTCCGGGCGTTGTTCACCCTGTGGATTTTCGGTACCGTCGATAAAGCCGCTCAGATCGCGCTCTTCTACCCAGCGGAAACCGTGCGTTTCTTCTTCAATACGAATGGTGTTACCAAACGCGGCCAGTGCGGCCTGCGCCAGGGTAAAGTTAACGTCATGACGCAGCGATTGAATATGGATCAGCATATCGCGTTGGGTGGCCGGTGCCAGCCCCTTGCCCAGCGGTGCGAAAGGCTTCAGTTCTTTGGCTCCCTGGCCATTGGAAAGGTCATGCCAAACGTCGGAGCCAAAAGCGATAACCGCACCCAAGTGGGCATCTGGAAACTGTTGCTGCAACTCACCGAGCGCCTGACAGAACTGTTTGCAACCCTGGCGCAGATCGACAAATTCGCCCTGCACCATAGCTTCCATAAAAATACCAAAACGGCAGTGTTCCAGCAGGATGCCGCTCTGAACCTGTGTCATGTTGATTTCCTCAAGACCTGAATCGGGTAACAGGTTGCCCTGTTATAAACGCGCAATATCATAACGCACAGCAAGCTGATTGCCTTGCCCGAACGCAAAGAAAATAGGGATTTAACGCCAAGCGAGGCAGGCACACCGCAAGGTGCGCCCGCAATAAGAATTATTGTGCTTTGGCATGCCAGACGATCTTACTCACCGTCCAGTTTTGCAGAGTATCGTCCGGTGGGATCAGATCCTGTGGGCCAGCCCATTTGCCACTGAAGATATAGCTGACATTGCGGCTTTGCTGCGCCACGCACTCGACCTTGCCAATATCCTCGCCGTCGGCCGGTTTACAGGCACCATAGGCCTTGCTGAACAGTTCGCTAAACGGCGTACCCAGCTTGCTGCCCCATTCAGTGGCGATCTTGGCGTCCATTACGTCAACGCGCTGCACGTGGCCTTTAGGTTCTCCGGTGATCACCAGCTTAACGTCATCGCCGTCCAATGCCTGGAAGTAGGAAACGATCTGCCCTTGGTTGGTCGCCATCCCACCACGCATGCGGTAGTTGTTATTCAGGCCCTTGCCAATCGCCGCCTCCGTCATGGGAGTACCCGCCCCCACATCACCGACACCTTTGGCGCTAACCTCTACGCTGCCGCCAAACCAGTTTAACGGCGACAGGCTGGACCAGGAGAAGTTTGACATGGCCGAACAGCCGGTCAACAACAGCGGTAGCCCTAACAACAGTGGGCGAATATTCATTCATAGCTCCTTAACATCAATGACATCGGCGATATGCAGCCTCTCATAACCGCTGGGGCTGCGCCATCAATTGCCAGCTTGGAGTACGTAAATTGGGAAAAGTGCCGCAACTTTTAACAATTAACCCGCCTCATCCTGCGGGATAAAACAGGCTTTCAAGCGCCGATTCATTAACAGATACCCCATCGCCAGCACATCCAACAGCACCAGTAGGAGATCCAGCGGAGGTTCATTGCTGTCTTGCTGCCATAGGCTATAAAGCGATCCGAGCAGCGCTGCCGCCAGCGACACTACCAGTACCCAACGCCAACAACGCCATAGACGGGGCCAATGCTGGCGGCGGCCAGCAATCAAAAAGGCCAGCGCCGCAGGCAGCCCAAGCGCAATACCGTACCAAAAGCGCTGAGTATCTGGATAGAACAGTTGTAACAAGCCAGCGCCCTGATCGCGTGAGGTACCCGCCATCACAAACAGTAGCCAGGTACGGGCCTGTATGATCAGTACGCCCCAAAACCACAGCGGCAACCGTAACATACCGTGCTGATCGTAATCGTCCGGTGAAAACCGGTGTGTTGACGCCTTCAAAGACTTTTCCTTGCCGATGTTATGATTACCCTTGCAAATGGCGACGCTGGCCACCATTTTCAATCTGCAGCTTAAGAAGCTCTTAAGATCCTTATGGTTTAATCAGGTCATGTCCCGCTAACGGGAAATCATTCAGACCACTGATAAGGAAAATCCAGATGAAAAAGATCGCTTTACTTACACTCATCGCATTATGCAGCGCACCGGTTCTAGCTCAACAGGGCGGGTTCATCGACCCCAACGCGACACCGGCTCAAACGCAAACCAGCCCGCAAGGTGGTTTCTCCGGCCCTAGCGCCACGCTGACCACGGTAGATAAGGTCAAATCGTTGAGCGATGATACCTGGGTGATGTTGCAGGGCAATATCGAACAGCGCGTGGGTGATGACACCTACACCTTCCGCGACGCCACCGGTACGCTGACGGTAGAGATCGACAGAAAGCGCTGGAACGGCCAGACCATCACCCCAAAAGACAAGGTACAGTTGGAAGGGAAAGTGGATAAGGACTGGAACAACGTGGAAGTCGATGTGAAAAACATCAAAAAACTGCCTTAAACCAGGGCTTGGGGCGGTGGCAACCACCGCCCTGACGATCAATATTCTTGATCTTCGATCAGGCGTTTCCCCAGACTGGTGATCGCCTGAATTTCGTAGCCGAGCTTTTCATACATTTCGATCACGGTGTCGTTGTCTTCACGCACCATCAGCTGAATTTTCGGGCAGCCGCGCGCAATCAGCTTTTTCTCCAGCCGACTAATCAACGCATTGGCAATGCCGCGCCCGCGATAGTCTGGGTGAACGCCCAGGTAATACGCCGAACCACGGTGGCCGTCGTAACCGCCCATCACCGAGCCAACCACCTCACCGCCCACTTCCGCCACTAAAAACAGATCCGGATCGTGGTTCAGTTTGCGTTCAATATCCATCTCGGGATCGTTCCATGGCCGTAACAGGTCGCAACGCTCCCACAGGGTGATGACTTCTTCAAAGTCGTCTTGCCGAAATACGCGAATTTCCATCGTTGCTCGCTACTGTTAATTGCACTTTTTTCTGATTATTGCGTAATTATTAACTGATACCCACAGTCTTTCAAGCTGCAGCGTTTTGCCAGGTAATAAATGGCAATAGTTATCAAGTCGATTAATGAGGATCAATACGCTATAACGTCGCGAAATAGATTGATCGAGTTGGAGCCGCGCGTGATGAAGAAACAGAGCAAAACCTACCTCAATTTCAGCCCCCTCACCGCTTCATCAACCCGCCGCCAACTGCTGCTCTCCGGGCTGGCTCTGGCTCTGCTCGGTGGCAAAACCTCTGCCACCCAGGCCAATATGCTGCAACCAAAACCGCACAGCAAACCGCTACCCAAAGCCACTGGGAGCAAAAGAGTAGTGATGATCGATCCAGGCCACGGCGGTATTGACTCCGGTGCAGTGGGGCATGAAGGCTCACAGGAAAAACACGTGGTGCTGGAAATTGCCAACCATGTGCGGCGTTTTTTGCATGAGCACGAGCACGTTGAAGCCCGCCTGACACGTGAGGAGGATGAGTTTATCCCGCTGTTCCAGCGCGTGGAGATCGCCCACCAGCACCAGGCCGATCTGTTTATCTCGATCCATGCCGATGGATTTACCAGCCCGGATGCCGCCGGTGCTTCGGTGTTTGCCCTTTCCAATCGCGGAGCCAGCAGCGCGATGGCGCGCTATCTCTCCAATAAGGAAAACGCCGCCGATGACGTTGCGGGGGGCAAATACAAAAATCAGGACAACTATCTACAGCAGGTGTTGTTCGATCTGGTGCAAACCGACACCATCAACAACAGCCTGACCCTGGGCCGCCACGTGCTGGGCCAGATCCGCCCGGTTCACCGCCTGCATAGCGAAAGCACCGAACAGGCGGCGTTTGCCGTATTAAAGTCCCCTTCTATTCCTTCGGTGCTGGTAGAAACCTCGTTTATCACCAACCCCGGTGAGGAGCGCCTGTTAGGTACCACCGCCTTTCGCGAAAAAATTGCCCGTGCCATCGCAGACGGCGTGATCAATTTCTTCCACTATTACGACGTTCACCAACGTAAGCCGCGCTAGACCTGCAAAATACGGGGCGAGAAGGTATACTTGCCGCCCTGTTCAGTTACCCATTGCGAAAAACCCGTATGAGTTTACCCACCATTGCCGCAGTAAAATCCTTCCTGCTGGCGTTGCAAGACAAGATTTGTGAGCAGTTGGCCCAGGCCGATGGCGGCGCCGATTTTAAGGAAGATCGCTGGACGCGTGAAGAAGGCGGCGGTGGCCGTAGCCGGGTGCTGACTAACGGTGCGGTATTCGAACAGGCCGGAGTAAACTTTTCCCACGTTTCCGGTGCCACGCTGCCCGCCTCTGCTACTGCGCATCGTCCAGAACTGGCCGGGCGCAGCTTTCAGGCGATGGGCGTATCGCTGGTGATCCATCCGCTCAGCCCCTATATACCGACCAGCCATGCCAACGTGCGCTTCTTTATCGCGGAAAAAGCGGGCGAAGAGCCGGTTTGGTGGTTTGGCGGCGGCTTTGACCTAACGCCCTTCTATGGCTTTACCGAGGACGCCGTTCACTGGCACCGCACAGCGCTTCAACTCTGCGCCCCCTTCGGCGACGACGTGTACCCGAAATACAAAAAGTGGTGCGATGACTATTTCTTTATCAAACACCGTAACGAAGCCCGCGGTATCGGCGGCTTATTCTTTGACGATCTGAATACCCCGGATTTCGAAAGCTGCTTCGCGTTTACCCAGGCGGTAGGTGAAGGCTTCCTGGAGGCCTATCTGCCGATCGTGGAAAGACGTAAAGCACAGCCTTGGGGCGACAACGAACGCCAGTTTCAGCTGTATCGCCGTGGCCGCTATGTCGAGTTTAATCTGGTGTGGGATCGCGGTACGCTGTTCGGCCTGCAAACCGGTGGCCGCACCGAATCGATCCTGATGTCGATGCCGCCTTTGGTGCGTTGGGAATATAACTTCCAGCCCGCAACCGACAGCCCGGAAGCCGCGCTATACCGTGACTTTCTGCCGGTGCGCGACTGGCTACAGGAGCAACAATAATGCAGATTTGGGTCGATGCTGACGCCTGTCCAAACGTGATCAAAGAAGTGCTGTTCCGTGCCGCAGACCGTGCGGCAATGCCTGTCACCCTGGTGGCTAATCAGCCTTTGCGTACGCCCCCTTCGAAATTTATCCGCACCTTGCAGGTTGCTGCAGGATTTGACGTGGCGGATAACGAAATCGTTCGCCGCTGTGAAAAAGGCGATCTGGTGATCACCGCGGATATCCCGCTGGCCGCCGAAGTGATAGAAAAAGGCGCTATCGCCCTGAATCCTCGCGGTGAGCGTTATACACCAGACACCATACGTGAACGCCTGAACATGCGTGATTTTATGGATACCCTGCGCTCCAGCGGGATCCAGACCGGAGGACCGAACACTCTCAACCAGCGCGATAGACAGCAGTTTGCCAATGAGCTGGACAAGTGGCTGCAGCAGGCGAAACGGGCCAATTAGTTTAGGGAGACGCCCCTCACCCCAACCCTCTCCCCAAAAAGGAGAGGGGGCTGGTACGGTGTTGTAATCAGGTACAGGAGCCTAATTGCGGCTCAGGATGAGGGAAATCAGCTTAGAAGCGTACCTCGCCGCCAAACAGATAAGTTCGACCGCGGGCGGTGTTGGCCGCGGTTGCCTCATCTCCCTGGATCGGCAGCATATTCAGCTTGTTAAGCGCGTCGGAATAGCTTTTATCCATCACGTTTTGCACGCTGAATTTCAGCAAAACATTACGGTTGATCTGATAGGTGCTGTACAGATCGATAACGGTGGGAATATTTGGCATCTCCTGTTTCATCAGCTTCCCGGTTTGCTCACTGGTTTCATAGTCTGGAGAAAGGCGGCGAGCCTTGCCGGTATATTTGATGATGCTGCCCACGGTCAACGCTTCGTCAAAGAAACGTAACCCGCTATCCAGCGTGAAGTACATGTCCGGCAGTTCGTTGATATCTCCTGCGCCAAAGTAACTACTGGCGATAGAGGTAGGCTGGTCGGTGTGCTGCTTGCTAAATGAGGCACGGGCAAAACCGCGGCCAGCATCATAGTTGGCTTCCAGCTCCACCCCGTGGGTACGCACCGGCGTCAGGGAGTTGACGTAGATATACATGTTATCCGAGAACGCTTCGCTGGCATCGCTCCAGTCATTCTGCAAGTTCTCACCCAAACTACACTTACGGCCATTTCGGCACACCATGTAAGACTCGCTGAAGATATAGTTTTTGATTTTGCTGGTGTAAACCACCGCCTTAAAGCGCAGTGTGTCCTGCTTGAACAGCAGATCGTTGCCGCTGAGGTTAAAGCCCGCTTGCCAGGTTTCTGAACGTTCGCCTTTCAGGAACGGGTTCATCGAAGCGCCACCGGAATTAGAGAAAAACACCTCTTGGATGTTGGGGGCGCGCATCGATTTACTGTAGCTGGCAAAAGGTTGCAGCCAAGGTGTGACCTGTGCAGACAGCATCACTGACGGGTTAAATCCGTGCTCCTTCAGATCGATATTGGCACTGCCCTGCGGAAAACACTCCACCCGCAAATCACAGGCCGGTTTAAAGCCGGTGAGCTTGTTGTTGGCATAATTGAGATTGAGATCGAGCTGGTAGATATCACGGTTGAGTTGCAAACCGGTGTACAGGCTGGCGATACGCTGGTCACCCGACGGGGCAAAGGTGTTGTTCTCGATCGCCTCATGCGCCGTCTGCGGATCCTCAATCTGTGATTCAACGTGCTTGTCGTACTGGTTGCGCATCAGTTTACCGCCGTAGGTGAACGCTACGTCGGTCTGCCAAAGGCTGAAACGGCTGGTATTATTGATATCCAGCGCGTCGGAGCGGTTTTCCGCATTGGTATTAAAGAAAGTGAACAGTGAATCGCTGTCATACTTCTGATTACCCTTGCTGTGGCTGGCGATCATATTCAGATCCACCAGCTCGGAAAATGGCGCATAGTGATATTTGAGATAAAAATCGTTGCTGTCGATATCGCGGCGCGAGAATTTATTCTGGTAAGTACGGGCAGATAATTCAATGCTGTAATATTCGTTGGGCTTGATATCCACCTTGAACAGCTGCGATTTGGGGTTTTGCTTCATAAACTCGTCGTAGCCGAAGTCCTCACTGCTCACGCCGTCGCCGTTGTTAAAGTTGGAATAGATGGAGCTGCCGCTAATGGCAGCCATCACGCCCAAACTGCCGCTATCGGTGAACGCCGCCCCTTTGGCCCCAACGGCGATCATACCGCTGCGGCCAATGCCGTTACTGCCCACGGAGAACTTGGTGCGCACGCCAAACGGATTATCGGCAAACACCACATCATCCACGCCGATAGTGCGGAAGTTGGCGCTGCCCGCCAATGCGTTCACCCCAGATGCGCCGCTGTTCTCACCACGCGCCACATCGACCCCAACAATAAAATTCGGATCGATCAGCACGCCGGATTGATTGTTGGTGGAACCATGGGACATCACGCCAGAGGTCGAGGTGCCAAAATAGCTCTGGGTAATGCCATCAACCATGGTATTTACCCGGCCAAAACCGCTCATCCCACGGATATTGACGCTGACCGCCCCCTGGCTGGGATCGATTTGAGTAAAAGTGCCGGGCATGCTGCGCAGGATATTATCTATCGACTGTAGATTTTTATTTTCATCGCGCGAACTGAATGCCCCAGGCTTTTCCAATGCCTCCTGTTCGCTGTTATTAGCCGCCGCCGAAACGTTCAGCGGGCTGAATACCGCCTGGCCTTTATTTTCTGCAGCCAACAGCGGGCCAGCCAAAACCATACCGGTGCCAACCGCACCAATAAGCAGTTTAAATTTCATATATCCCCTAAAGTATTGCTATCAAAATCAGTGAGTGATCAATGCTCAGCAGAAAATACCGCTAGGAAGGCGGAAATTAATTATGGTTATTATCTGCCGCGCAGCCATTAAGCCGCGCGGCCAAGATCCTTATTTTTGTGTTTTTGCGTCCATTGCTAAAATAAAGCTGTATTCCAGTGCGCTATTTTCCAACCGACTCAAGCGGCCCGATTTCCCCCCGTGGCCCGCCGACATATCCGTGGACAGCAATAACACCGCATCCCCCTGCTGGAATTGGCGCAGTTTCGCCACCCATTTGGCGGGTTCCCAATACTGTACCTGTGAATCATAGAGCCCGCTGGTGACCAACAGATTCGGGTAGTGCTGCGCGCGCACATTATCGTACGGACTGTAGGACTTGATCAGCGCATAGGGCTGCGGCTGATTGGGATTGCCCCACTCTTCGTATTCGCCGACGGTCAACGGAATGCTGTCATCCAGCATCGTTGTCAGCACATCGACAAAAGGCACCTGTGCCACCACAGCGTTGTATAGGCGGGGAGCCTGATTGATCACCGCCCCTACCAGCAAGCCTCCGGCACTGCCTCCCATCGCGTAAACGCGCCCCGGCTGCCCGTATCCCTTATCGATCAGCGCCTGAGTGGCATCGATAAAGTCATTGAAGGTGTTTGGCTTGTTCGCCAATTTTCCCTGCTGATACCAGTTTTGACCAAGCTCACCGCCGCCGCGTACGTGGATGAGCGCATAGACGAAACCGCGATCCAACAGGCTAATGCGGTTGGCGCTGAACGCCGGGTCCATGCTCATGCCGTAGGCACCATAGCCGTACACCACCAGCGGACTTTTGCCTGGTTTGAATTTGGCACTGTTGTATACCAGCGAGACCGGCACCTTTATCCCGTCGCGGGCGGTGATCCACAAGCGCTCACTGTGATACAGGCCTGGTTCTACGCCCTTCACCTCCTGCCGTTTCAACAACTCGCGTTTACCGCTGTTGAGATCCCATTCATAGGTGCTGGTTGGCGTGGTCATGGCCGAATAGCCATAGCGCAGGCGGTCACTTTCCGGGTCCGGGTTGTAGCCCAGCCAGGCCATATAGCTGGCATCATCAAACGGAATGCTGCGTTGCTCGCCCCCTTGCCAGGCAATCTGCCGCAGATGCACCAAGCCTTCGCTGCGCTCTTTTACCACCAGCCAGTCACGAAACAGGGCAAAGCTTTCCAACTCCCTGTTTTCCTGTGGAGCGATCAGGGGCCGCCATGGCTGGCTCGCGGATGCGGTCTGGTACAAACCGAAATGCGGGCTTTGATGATTGGAACGCAGATAAAACGCACCGCGATAATGGTCGAGATAATATTCGCGCCCGGTCTGACGCGGGGCAAAAAGTTGCACCGGAGTTTGCGGCCGGTTCGCGTCGATCAGGCGCACTTCGGAAGTGGTATTCCCGCTGATGGTGACAATCACGTAATCCCGCGAAGAGGAGCGATCCAGGCTCAGGTAAAAGGCCCCATCGTTTTCCTGATACACCAACTTATCGGCAGCAACCGGCGTACCAAATTGATGGCGGTAGACCTGATAGGGTGACAGCGTTTGGGGATGATTGCGCACATAGAACAAGCTGTTGCCGTCGTTGGCCCACACCATATTGCCCGAGGTGTTTTCAATCACCTCTTTGGCCCAAGCGCCGCTAGCCAGATCGCGCAGGGAAATGCGGTATTGCCTACGCCCTTGAGTATCCTCCGCGACGGCCAGGCGGCGGTTATCTTCACTGACTGCCAATCCCCCCACGCGGTAATAATCTTGGCCTTGGGCACGCTGATTGCCATCCAGCAGCGTCTGCCAGGCGGAGCCATCCGCCACGGCCTGCCGCTGGTAGACGGCAAACTCTTTGCCCGCATCAATGCGTTCCTGATAGCGGTAGCCGTTGAGCTGATAGGGAACCGAGCGATCTTCCGGACTCATGCGGCCCAGCATCTCGTGATACAACCGATCGCGCAGCGTCTGATATGGCTGCATCACCTGTTCGGTATAACGGTTTTCCGCCGTCAGATAAGCCAACACCTGTTTATTCTGGCGGCCATCATCGCGCAGCCAATAATAATTATCGATTCGCGTTTCGCCCTGGGCGGTTAATTTATGCGGAATAATTTCAGCCTGGGGCGGCTGTACGGCCGCCTTGGTGGTAAAGCTTAATAACCCCATAAAAATCAGTAAATAAGTCACCAAAGGCCTGCGGCAGCGAGCCGATTGAACAGGTAATGTCATAACCCCTCACGATAATTTGAGCGTAGCAAACCCCTCTCCTGTTGCGCACAACAAGAGATAAAGCCTGATGGGTAAATACGTTTTGGCTGGCTTACAACAGCGCCAGGTTAAAATCTACTGCCATGGTCACGGCAACCTTGCCTTGGCGTAGCATCTCCGCCGGTGGCGTAGGTAACGGCTGCGCACGCAATATCACCGCCAGCGCTTCACGATCTAACGACGCGGTAGCTGAGGACGTTTTCAGTGCGACATCGGCCACTCGCCCCTGAGCATCCACCACGAAACTCACCACCGGTGCCCCCGAACGCTGACGCCGTTTGGCGTCTGCCGGATAACGCTTCACGCGGTTGAGCATCCCTTTAACCTGACTCTCCCAAGAAAGCTTGGCCTGTGCCTGCGCGGTAGAATCGCTGTTTAACGGTGCCGCCACCCGCTGCGCCAGGTTTTGCGCCTTGGGTGCCGCCGTGCTGGCCGCTGCAGAATGCGTGACGTCTTGCTCTTTCTCTATAGGCGTTGGCGGCTTTGGCGGTGCTTTACGCTGTTGCTTATGCGCATTTTTACTGCGCTCGGCCACCACAATTTTTGCCGCTTCGGCACGTGCCAGTTCGGGCATCTCTGGCTCCCTCTGCTGTTGCACAGGCTGTGCCGCCGAACTATCCGCCTGTTGCTGCAACCCCAGCGGCAACGGCTTGGGCTGGCTTGGCGCTTCGATCTGCGCCGCCCAACTGAGCATGATCGCCGGTGGTGGCATCAGCACCGGCGGCAGCGAAGTTTGCGGCCAGTAAAACAGCCATACCAGCGCCAGATGAATGCCTAGCGCATACAGTAAACCACGCCCCCAGCGCGGCTGCGGCAGAGTTGCCGCCTGAGGGCCATAAGGCTGACTAAACATAGGGATAGTAGATTACCTAATTGCGAATGATTGCAGATCACATTTGCTAATGATAATCATTTGTAAATGTTAATGACAGATCTTTTCGCTATCTTGACGTAATCATTTTGCGGTTGGCGTGACCCAAAGGTAATCCGCCATAGGCCGATCGATGGCCACGCCCTGCTCTGCCAACATCAGCACCGTAAATTTGGCACCGGGCTGCAGATCCTGGATGTGCAGTGGCACACCGACCGTTCTGGAGGCGTGATAACCGCCCACCATCAGCAGTGCCGGGGTGGGTGCAGCCAGTAAACTTTCGGCCATACGGCGATCGCGTTGCTGCTGAATAGCCAGCATGGCATGCAGCTGCACCGCATCAATTTTGCCGTCATGGGAATCACGGATGGTGGCAGCGAGCGCCTGCTGGACTTCTGGCCGCACCGAAAGCTGGCCTTTGGGGAATTCGGGCCGTTGATAAAACGCCATGATTTCGCTGCGATCGAGGTTGGCAGACAACAGAGGATAAGGTGCGCGCATCGCCGCCATTACCACCTCGCCATACAGTGACCACTTCCAACTGGCTTGCCAGGCGGTCAGTTCAGCTACGCGGCTATCACGCACCGTCGGTTCGGTTTGCAGCCATTGTTTTACTTCATACACTTTGCCTTGCTGGCTGGGCGTGATCATCTCCATCAGCACGCTGCCCTGTGGCCGCTGTTGCGGTAATTGCTCTACCAGCCACAGTTCGATCTGGTGGTGATAAGGATTGTCATGCTTTTCGCCCACGATCACCCGTGGCTGTTCTGCCAGGCGCGTCAGTAACTGTTGCGGCGTCAACGTCTCGCCACTGCGTAAATCAACAATCTTGCCTAGCGTGGTAATGTCGCTTTTCGGGGGGGAGACCGGCCCCTGGCTACAGGCTGTAAGCACCAGCGTTGCAAACACTATCAGAAATTTCATTTCGTCTTTCCTTACACAAAAGTGGCGACATTATAGAGAATAATTATCATTTGCATATAGAAATTGGCAGCAACTGGTGGCTGACAGCTGTTTTTTCGTTACCTTGTTTTGAGTTACGTTGATTTCGCGTAATGGAACCGGTATAACTGATAGCCATTTAGACGTCTATATGGATAGATTGTTATGCAACCTGCCGCTGAAGGGCAATTCAAACGCACCATGAAAGCCCGGCATTTGGTGATGCTGTCGCTGGGCGGCGTGATCGGTACCGGTCTGTTTTTCAACACCGGCTATATCATCTCCACGACCGGTGCACTAGGCACCCTGCTGGCCTACTTGATTGGCGCTGTCGTGGTCTATCTGGTCATGCTGTGTCTGGGGGAACTTGCCGTTGCCATGCCGGAAACCGGCGCATTTCACGTCTATGCGGCACGCTATCTTGGCCCGGCAACCGGCTATACCGTTGCCTGGCTGTATTGGCTGACCTGGACCGTTGCGTTGGGCTCCAGCCTGACCGCCGCCGGTTTCTGTATGCAATACTGGTTTCCACAATCACCGGTCTGGTTGTGGTGTCTGATTTTCTGTCTGGCCATTTTTCTGCTCAACGTCATTACCACCCGCTTCTTTGCCGAAAGTGAATTCTGGTTCTCGCTGATCAAGGTGATCACTATTCTGGCATTCATCGTGCTGGGCGGTGCGGCCATGTTTGGCCTGATCCCGATGAAAGACGGCACGCCAGCGCCCTTCCTGAGTAACCTGACCTCATCGGGTTGGCTGCCCAATGGAACGTTACCGATCCTGATGACCATGGTTGCGGTCAATTTCGCCTTCTCCGGTACTGAGCTGATCGGCATTGCGGCGGGCGAAACCGAAAATCCGGAAAAAGTGGTGCCCTGGGCCATCCGCACCACGGTGATCCGCCTGATGGTATTCTTTATCGGAACAGTATTTATCCTGGCAGCGTTGATCCCTATGGAGCAGGCCGGGATTGTGAAAAGTCCGTTTGTCCTGGTCTTTGAACGCATTGGAGTGCCTTATGCCGCCGATATTTTCAACTTCGTGATCCTGACCGCCATTCTCTCGGCCGCCAACTCCGGGCTGTATGCCTCGGGACGCATGCTGTGGTCGCTGGCCAATCAGCGCACCCTGCCTGCCTATTTTTCACGGGTGAATGCGCGCGGGATCCCGATGAATGCATTGACGTTCAGCATGCTCGGCGGCGTGCTGGCCCTGTTGACCAGCGTGATCGCGCCCGATACGGTGTTTGTGGCACTGTCTGCCATTTCCGGCTTTGCGGTCGTTGCCGTCTGGCTGAGCATCTGTGCCGCCCACTACGTTTTTCGCCGCCGCTACCTGCGCAGCGGTCAACCGATTGAAGGGCTGAAATACCGAGCACCAGGCTATCCGCTGACGCCTATTGTCGGCTTTGCGCTGTGTTTATTGGCCTGTATCGGTCTGGCATTCGACCCAGAGCAACGCGTAGCGCTATATTGCGGCCTGCCGTTTGTGGCGATCTGCTATCTGGCCTATTACCTGACCCGGCGTTCCGGGCAGAAAAATCTACTGAACACCGGAGAAGAACATGTCGGTTAACAACCCTCTGGCCGCCTTGCTGGCCGATAACCGCACGTTGATTTTGGACGGGGCAATGGCCACCGAACTGGAGGCCCGAGGTTGCGATCTCACCGATCCGCTATGGTCGGCAAAGGTGCTGATTGAAAACCCGGAGCTGATTTATCAGGTGCATCTGGATTACTTCAAAGCAGGAGCACAGTGCGCTATTACCGCCAGCTATCAGGCCACGCCCCAAGGTTTTTTACGCCGGGGTCTGGATGAGCCGCAATCGTTGGCACTGATCGCCCAAAGCGTCCACCTGGCGCAGCAGGCGCGCGCCGATTATCTGGCCCAGCACCCACAACGATTGCCTTTGCTGGTGGCCGGTTCGGTCGGCCCCTATGGCGCCTACCTGGCGGACGGCTCTGAATACCGTGGCGACTATCATCTGCCGCAAGCAGAAATGATCGCGTTCCATCGCCCTCGCATCACTACTCTGGCTAACGCTGGCGTGGATCTGCTGGCATGTGAAACGCTGCCTTCGTACGCGGAATTAAAGGCCCTGCTGGCGCTGCTGGCGGAATTCCCAGCGCTGGGTGGATGGTTCTCTTTCACTCTGCGCGATAGCCAGCATCTCAGCGATGGAACGCCACTGGCCGTCGTCATGGCTGAGCTTAACAGTAACCCGCAGGTGCTGGCAGTAGGCGTCAATTGTATCGCGTTGGAAAACGTCACCCCGGCGTTGCAGCAGCTTGCCGCACTGAGTGATAAACCGTTACTGGTTTACCCAAACTCCGGCGAACACTACGACGCGGTGAGCAAAACCTGGCACAGCTGTGGTAACCACCAGCAGCATCTGATCAATCAGCTGGCCGATTGGCAGCATGCCGGTGCCCGCTTGATTGGCGGCTGCTGCCGAACCACACCTGCCGACATTCAGGCAATTGCCGAACGCTGCCACGCATAAAAAACCCCCTGTGGCCGAAGCCGCAGGGGGTCACTTTCACGCTATTACAGCGGTTGGGTTTGTGCTTCCACTACGGCCAATGCCACCATGTTGACGATACGGCGCACCGAAGCGATCGGCGTCAGGATATGTACCGGCTTGGACACGCCCATCAATACCGGCCCTACCGTCACCCCTTCGGAAGAGGAGACACGCAGCAGGTTGTAGCTGATCCGCGCCGCTTCCATACTTGGCATGATCAAGATGTTGGCGGAGCCTTTCAGCGGGCTGTCCGGCATCAAATCGTGGCGGATACTTTCCACCAGC
This sequence comes from Serratia sp. JSRIV004, assembly GCF_019968705.1. Classification (NCBI taxonomy): domain Bacteria; kingdom Pseudomonadati; phylum Pseudomonadota; class Gammaproteobacteria; order Enterobacterales; family Yersiniaceae; genus Serratia; species Serratia sp. JSRIV004. The sequence continues at coordinate 4,286,302 of NZ_CP074140.1, forward strand.
GCGGCGTCACCGTGCATCTCACCGTCGATCTCCAATCCTGGTGCCATCTGATTGACCAGCTCCAGCGTTTTACGCATTTTGCTCGCCGACGGGCAGTTGGAAGAACCAAAGCTGGAGTGGGACAACAACGCCACCTTCGGTTCAATCCCGAAGCGCCGTACCGTGTCTGCCGCCATCAGGGTGATTTCCGCCAGCTGTTCCGGCGTTGGATCATCGTTGACGTAGGTATCGGCGATGAAGGTGTTACCGCTCGGCAGCAGTAAGGCGTTCATTGCCCCTGCCACATGTACCCCTTCACGGAACCCGAATACCTTTTCCACCACGTCATAATGCTCGTGGTAGCTGCCGATGGTGCCACAGATCATGGCGTCGGCTTCCCCACGGTGCAGCATGATGGCAGCAATCAGCGTTGGGTTACCAATCACCGCACGGCGAGCCTGCTCCTGGGAGACGCCACGGCGCTTCATGATCTGGTAATACTCACCCCAGTATTCATTGAAACGCGGATCGGACTCGTTATTCACCACTTCAAAGTCTTTACCCGGCGTCAGCTGCAGGCCAAGTTTCTTCAGGCGCATTTCAATCACGCTTGGGCGACCCACCAGGATCGGGTAAGCCAGCCCCTGCGATACCAGCTCTTGGGTAGCATGCAGGACGCGCTCTTCTTCACCTTCGGCCATTACCACGCGTTTCACTTCTTTCTTCGCCTGGGAGAAGATCGGCTTCATAAACAGGTTGGTTTTGTAAACGAACTCGGTCAGTTTCTCCACGTAGGCATCGAAGTCTTCGATCGGGCGCATCGCCACGCCAGAATCCATGGCTGCCTTGGCTACCGCCGGGGCGATTTTGACAATCAGGCGCGGATCGAACGGTTTGGGAATGATGTATTCCGGGCCAAAGGAAAGGTCCTGATCGCCATACGCCGAAGCCACCACGTCGCTCTGCTCTGCCAGCGCCAGATCGGCAATGGCGTGCACGCAGGCCAGCTTCATCTCTTCGTTGATGGTCGTGGCCCCCACATCCAGCGCGCCACGGAAGATGAACGGGAAGCACAGCACGTTGTTCACCTGGTTGGGGTAATCAGAACGGCCGGTACAGATAATCGCATCTGGGCGCACCGCTTTCGCCAACGGCGGCAGAATTTCCGGTTCCGGGTTAGCCAGCGCCATGATCAGCGGATCTTTGGCCATGGTTTTCACCATGTCCTGCGTCAGCACGCCAGGGCCGGAGCAACCCAGGAAAATATCGGCATTGGGAATGGCATCCCCTAGCGTACGCTGGCCGTTATCCGCAATGGCATACGCCGCCTTGGTTTCTTCCATCTTGGCATCGCGGCCCTGATAGATCACGCCTTTGGAGTCGCAAACGGTGATATTCTGCTTGCTCAGACCCAACGCGACCAGCAGGTTCAAACAGGCAATGGAGGCCGCACCGGCTCCCGATACCACCAGGCGTACGTCGGAGATATTTTTCTTCACCACCCGCAGGCCGTTGAGCACCGCAGCGGTAGTAATAATCGCCGTGCCGTGCTGATCGTCATGGAACACCGGGATCTTCATGCGCTCACGCAGTTTCTTCTCAATATAGAAGCACTCGGGCGCTTTGATATCTTCCAGGTTAATACCGCCGAAGGTCGGTTCCAGCGCGGCGATCACGTCAATCAGCTTGTCAGGATCGAGTTCATCGACTTCGATATCGAACACGTCAATACCGGAAAACTTCTTAAACAGAACCCCTTTACCTTCCATGACCGGTTTACCGGCTAGCGCCCCGATATTCCCCAATCCCAGCACCGCGGTGCCGTTGGAGATCACCGCCACCAGGTTACCCTTGGCGGTATATTTATAAGCGGCCAGCGGATCGGCGGCAATTTCCAGGCAGGGGGCAGCCACACCCGGCGAATAGGCCAAGGCCAGATCGCGCTGTGTCTCTAGCGGTTTAGTCGGCGATACCTGGATCTTCCCTGGGACCGGAAACTGATGGAAATCAAGGGCACTCTGTTTGAGCTGTTCGTCCATTATGGGTTCCTTTGCTTTCTTCTTTTATGTTGAGGTAAGGCTTTATCGCTGAACCAGTATAGTGAGAGAATCGTCACAAACTTTGAAGCGTGCCATAACCTTGGGTAAAATTCGTAAATAAAAGTTAAAAGGAAGTTAAACGAACAGAAAAGCAGCAGTTTTATTATGCCTGCGTCAACCGTTTACCACGAAGGTTCGTAGGTGTATGTGAGTGAGAGGGGAAATGGCAAAGGGCTCAACCTGACGCAGTTAAACCCTTTTTTACCACAGCGATTACTGTGACATATTAAGAATGGTGCGGATATTGAGGGCGCTAGTCGCGATGATATCGATCGCCCCGGTACGCAGCGCGCCCAGAATAGCCAACGCTTTGGTATTCTCAGAAGCAATGGCGATCACACAAGGGATTTTCCGCAGCTCATCAATACTCAGGCCAATGACGCGATCGTTCATCACCGTATCTACATGCATCCCCTGCGCGTTGAAAAAGTCATAACCGGCGATATCACCGATCACCCCCTGATTCAGACTGGCATCAATGATCTCGTGGGGAGTAAACCAGCCAAGCTTGACCATATAGCTGTTTTCATTCATATCACCGATGCCCACCAGGGCCACATCGGCCTTGCGCGCCCGATCCAGGGTTTCCTTGATGGTGCCGTTTTGCATAAACGCTTCTTTCAGCGCCCGGTTTTCTACATATGCCGGGGCATACAGCGTCTCGCTGCTACCACCAAACTTCTTCGCCAGACGGCGGCTGATGTGGTCAGCATTGATGGCGTCACCGGGGCGATGTGTTCCCCCAATGCCACAGATAAACTTACAATTTTTGGGGGCCACGCTGCCCACATGATCGGCGATCGCGGCCACGTTACGCCCTTGGCCAACCGCCAGCACCATATCGTCTTTCAGGGACATGGCCAGATAACCGGAAACCAATGCTGCTACCTGACGCCGCTGTTCTTCCTCATCCTGATGATCCAGCGCGATTAATGCACGGCTGAGGGAGAAACGCTCCAGCATTTGCTGCTCCAGCCGGGTACTGAATACCGGATGATAGCGGACGGTGATCTCAACAATGCCTTCTTCTTTGGCCCGCTTGAGTAAACGCCCGACCTTAATCCGCGAAATACCGAACTTTTTTGCAATCTCCTCCTGAGTGATTTCGTCCTGATAATACGCCACGGCAATTTCAGTCAGCAGTTCGTTATCCTGGGATCCTGTTTTTTTTTCCATCCGTTACACGTTTCCCCACGGCAGATTGGTCTTTTTCAATAGAAGATGGGTTCAGCATGCCGAACCCATCTTATCGCATTGCCCGCTAGTATAACCTGTTCAGGCGGCAACGGTATTCAAGCGTTGTTCCACCGCATCAGCCAGTTGGCATAAAAGTAGACAACAGGATACCGCACCGGCATCCAGCACGCCGCGCGAACGTTCCCCCAATCGGCTCGCGCGACCAATCTTGGCAACCAGATCGCGGGTTGAATCACGCCCGGCAACGGCAGCCCGTTTCAACTGCTCCAGCGACTCACTGAAGCTATCGCCACGCCGAACCGCCTGCTCAAACCCTTCGATAGCAGGGATCAGCGTATCCATCAGGCACTTGTCGCCTACGCCAGCGCTGCTGATGTCCTGCAGTTCAGTGAGCCCATTGCGCAACATGGCTAGAAAAACCTGTTTATCCAGCGCCATTTTATCACGCACGCTGTCGGCCATGCCCATGAACAGGCTGCCATACAGCGGCCCCATCGAGCCACCAATCCCTTCCATCAGCGCGTCCGCTACCGCGTCAAAAGCCTGCGCCAACGTCAGTTTTTGGCCCTTGATGGCCTCACCACATAAGGTGAAGCCTTTTGACATATTAATGCCGTGATCGCCGTCGCCAATCGCACCATCTATTTCACTGAGATACTCGCGATTGCTGACAATCACGCCAATCAGCGCCGCGACGATCTCATTGCCATACTGCGTAGAAATTTGTGTGGTCATGATTCACTCCACCTGAGTTAGGCCCAATGAATGAGCGGGCATATCGAGCAACGTTTTCAATTGGTCGTCGAGCTTCATCAAGGTTAACGTCACCCCCATCATTTCCAGCGAGGTAAAATAGTTACCCACATAGCGACGGTGAACCTTGATACCGCGCTCCGTCAGCCGCTTTTCAAGCTCGGCATAATAGATGTAGAGCTCCATCACCGGCGTGGCCCCCAGGCCGGAAATCAACAGGGCAACTTCCTGCCCCTTGTTCAACGGCATATCATTGAGCACAAAGTCGAGCATGGTGCCAGCCATCGCGGACGCCGACTGGATCGGTGATACCTCAATCCCAGGCTCACCGTGATGCCCAATCCCGATCTCCATGTGGCCATCGGCGATATGGAAGTTGGGCTTACCTACCGCCGGGATGGTGCAAGAACTGAGCCCGACGCCGATCGAGCGGCAATTGCCAATCGCCTTTTGCGCAGCAGCGATCACCCCGTCAAGATCGTCACCCAGCGCTGCGGCAGCAGCCCCGATTTTCCACATCAGAATCTCACCGGCAACGCCACGACGTTTTTCAATTTCACTGGCGGGCGCAGAAGCAACATCATCATTTGCCACCACGGTTTTTACCGTGATACCGGCGGCGCTGGCCTTCTTCATCGCCATTTTGACGTTCATATTATCGCCAGCATAGTTGCCATACAGGCAGGCGACCCCCGCCCCGCTGTCCGCTGCCTTGAACGCATCCAGAAATGCCCCCGCCGTTGGCGAAGAGAAAATCTCACCGATGGCCACAGCATCGAGCATGTTCTTGCCAACATAGCCCAGAAACGCAGGCTCATGCCCCGAGCCCCCACCGGTAACAATACCCACCTTGCCTTTGATCGGTGCGGCAGGGTATTTGAGGACTCGTGCATTATCGGTCGCGGTGAAATATTCCGGATGAGCCTTCAGATAGCCCTGAATGGCATCTTCCACGACGCGATCGGGATCGTTAATGATTCTGTTCATCATGGCCTCTCTTTTGCCTGAGTATCGAGTTATTGAATGGTGTAACCGCCGTCAACCACCAGATTGCTGCCGGTGATCATGCTGGCCGCATCGCTCGCCAGGAACAGCGCGCTGGCGGCAATATCCTCGGGTTCGGCAAAGCGCCTCAGGGGGATTTTCTGCTTCATTTGTTCTGCAACCTCGCCAGACCATGCTTTGCGCCCCAACTCGGTCAGCACCACCGTGGGCGAAATGGCGTTTACCCGCACGTTGTGCGGCCCCCATTCCAGTGCCAGAACCTGGGTCAAGCCAATTACGCCGGCTTTGCTGGCGCAGTAAGCCAGATGATTGGGCAAGGCGACCACGCCGGCCTGCGAGGCCAGGTTGATAATGCTGCCACTGCCCTGACGGATCAGATAGTGGCCCACGACCTGGCTGGTAAGAAACACCCCTTTCAGGTTCACCGCCATGGTGTTATCCCAAGCGTCTTCGGGCAGTTCTTCCGCCGGATACAGCGCGACGATCCCGGCACTATTGACCAGCACATCCAGCCGCCCGAAATGGGCATTGGCCTGCGCAACCGCCTGTTCTACCGAGGCTTTGTCGGTGACGTCCATCACGATGCCTAACGCCTGTCGCTGATCCAGCTGCTGAGCAGTCTGCACCACCTGTGGAGCACGATCCAACAGTACGACCTGCGCGCCGTTTTGCAGATAGCATTTGGCAATAGCCAGACCTATTCCCGCCGCGCCGCCGGTTATCAACGCCACTTTCCCTTGCAAGGCTCCCTTGCTTTGACCAGTAATCATAGAAAACTCCCTCAAACGGTTAGTTACGCCAAGCTGTGATGATTTTCTTCCACGGCGGCAGGCACGGCTTTAGGCAAGGTGACATATTTCATCAAGACGCCGCTGAACAAATACAGGCCGGTGAAAATCCAAATCACCCCGCTGCTCCCCAAGCTGCCGATAAATAACCCTACCACTGCCGGGCCAACGAAAGTGCTCAACCCCGCGCCAAGATTCAGGATCGACATGGCGGCACCTTTATTCTCCGGGGCCAACGTTGGCATAATGGCCGAAAGAGGCACGAAGGCCGCCAGGCAAGCACCGAATAGCCCGGCGGCCACGACGGTCAGCAGATAATTGGGGCCGAGGAAGTAAGGCACGTAATAGAACATCAGCGTGGTGATAGCGCAGCCGACGCAACCGAACCACATGACGACGTTACGCCAGCCCAAGCCGTCGCTGATCACCCCAAAGATCAGGTTGAAGATAATGTTCACCGTCCACAGTGCCGCATACATCTGTAGCCAGTCAGTGCGGCTAAACCCGATATCCATCATGTACATCGGCATAAACACCACGAAGCCATACGCCGCAGAGGTATTGATGGTGCGGACAATGCCACCCAGGCCGATTTTCGGGTTCTCAAACGCAATGGTGATCCCCTTTAGCACATAGCTGAGGGAGGCTTTTTGCCTGTCCCCCACGTCGCTATGGCCAGGAGTGCGGTTAAGCATCAGTGCGATCATCGCCCCGAGCACCACAAAGATTAATGCGCTCCATAAGGTGTGAATTTCCCCCAGGAACGGCAGCATGATGCTGGAATAGAGCACGCCCAGTACGCTCAACCCACCGCTATAGACAAACCAGAAAATCCCCACGGCGGAACCCAGCCTTTCCGGCGGTGCCTCATAGGCGACCCATACCAGAAAACCATAGGCAAACAGGGGATAGCCCAGCCCGCGCAGCGCATAGGTCGGTATCATCACCGACAAGTTATTACTGGGTAATCCCCACACCAGAAAACACACCGAGCCCAGCAGGAATAGTAACAATCCAGCCAGCATGACGCGGCGAGCGGTAAAGATTTCTGCCAAAACGCCGGAAAACCAGGCGGAGATTGCCGCAGCAAAACCGTAAACGCTAAACAGCAGCGCAGATTCCTGAATGGTTAAGCCTTTGCCGATCAAATAAGGTGAAAGCCAGCCTTGTTCCAGCCCCTCCCCCATCATAAAGACCAACACACCGGCATAACCGAGCATTAATTTTGGTGACAGACCAATGCGATGAATCAGTCCATTCAGCATAAAACACCCCAGCACATTGAATTGTGGAGGTGCAGGCTAGCCCGCACCCGAAGAATGATGCAGGCATTACAGATTTGGGTTGAGCACCACTTTGATTGAGCCGATGCCCCGTTTCATCATGGCGAAGCCTTCAGCAAACTGCTCGAGCGGCAACGTTTGGGTGACGACGCCTTTGGTGGGCAGATCGCCATTGCGTATCCCTTCAATCACCAACGGATAACAATAAGGGCCTAGGTGCGATCCCAATACGTCCAGTTCCTTGCGATCGCTGATAATGCTCCAATCGACGGTCACCGGATCTTTAAATACCGAGAACTCGACAAAGGTGCCCAACTTACGGATCAGCATCAGCCCCTGTTCGACAGATTGCTGCGCGCCGGTGGCTTCAATGTAGATATCGCAGCCGTAGCCTTCGGTCATGTCCTTAACGATCGCCATCACATCATCGCGCAGTGGGTTCAGCACAACGTCAGCACCAAATTCTTTCGCCAGCGCCAGGCGTTCGTCTGACAGGTCGAGCACCACCAGCTTCGATGGACCGGATTTTTTAATCGCACCGATCATCCCCAAGCCCAGCGTTCCGGCCCCGGCCAGCACCACCACGTCCCCCAGCTTGATGTTGGCGCGCTGTACCGCATGGAAAGAACAGGCATAGGGTTCGATCAGAATGGCGTCTTCGATCGGCATATCCGCAGGAACGTGATAGTTGATGGCCTCTTTGGTGAACTTCATGTATTCCGCCATGCCGCCATTAACGTTATTCTGGAAGCCGTACAGATCGTGTTTCTCACACATCCAATACTGGCCCCGGTTACAGAAACGGCATTGCCAGCAGGGAACGATCTGTTCTGAAATCACCCGATCGCCCAACTTGAATCCTTCAACGCCCTCCCCATAGCCCACCACGTGGCCGATAAATTCGTGGCCTGGGATCATCGGCGCTTTGATGTAAGCCGGCTGTTTTTCATCCCCCCAAAAACTGGCCGCTCCTTCAAACGCTTTAACATCACCGGCGCAGATGCCACAGGCTTCAACTTTCACCAGGATCTCGTGCGGGCCAATTTTCGGTACCTCCACAAGCTCCAGGCGGTAATCCTGCGGGGCATAAGCCACCACCGCTTTCATGGTTTCAGGAATGCCTTCGGCCATGGTTGCCGCTGTTACACAGTTCTGACACATAGTTCTATCCTCGGGTAGGGTTTATTTTTATGATCATAAGTACACGCAAAGAACAAATAAACACTACATACTCTCAACATGTTTGCCCACCACCAACCTTTGAAATTGTGATCCTGCTCAAGAAGCCCCCTTAAAGTCACCTAATAGGCCTTAAAGTCGATTTATTCGTGATGTTGATCACCTTTATCAGCCATAATCCCTTAGTCAAAATAAAAACAAATGAACATCAATTGAACATTTGATAAATCATGGTTATGGTATTCGCCATGACGCGCCAGCGGGGATCGTCAGCCTTACCCTTGATCAACAGGAGATGTGTTATGCAGCCTATTGCGATTGGCGCCGATGATGCCGCCATTGAACTGAAGAATGTGATCGTTGCGTTTCTGCAACAGCGCGATATTCAGGTTACCGACTACTCACCGGGAAGCGATACGCCCCCCATCGGCTATCCCGATATCGCCTTTCAGGTGGCGCAAGGCATTAAGGATGGGAAACACCAACGTGGCATTTTGCTGTGTGGCACCGGTATTGGCATGAGCATTGTGGCCAACAAGGTCCCGGGGATCCGCGCAGCACAGTGCCATGATACCTATTCGGCACAGCGCGCACGTAAAAGCAACGATGCACAAATCATCACGCTTGGCGCACGCGTCATTGGCCCGGAACTGGCAAAATCGATCGTCGAAGCCTGGTTGAGCTCTGAATTTGAAGGAGGGGGATCGGCGCCTAAGGTGGCAAGGATCGGCTATTACGAACAGGTTGTTGGCCAACGCTGAACCAACGTCGACAGAGGGTCACGGCTTGGGGGGCCCATGTGGTATTTCTGCCCCCATTGTTTCTATCCATCGCAACAATCAGAAAAAGCGTATTTCATTCATCAGCCATATGATGCATGGTGTTAACCATAATGAAATACGTTCTCATTTACTGTTATGACTTTGGGCAAGGAGCTTATAAATGAACCAGTTAGACGCACTCAAACAGTTGACCGTGGTTGTTGCCGACAGCGGTGATATCGAATCCATCCGCCAGTTCGAACCGCAGGATGCCACCACCAACCCTTCGTTGATCCTCAAGGCCGCGGCGCTGCCGCAGTATAAGTCGCTGATCACCGAAGCGCTGGAGTACGCCCGCCAGCAAGGCGGCAGCAAAGAAACCCAACTGATTAACGCCAGTGACAGACTGGCGGTGAATATTGGGGTCGAAATTCTAAAAAGCGTACCAGGGCGAATCTCCACCGAGGTGGATGCCCGTCTATCCTTCGATCGCGGTATGTGCGTGGCCAAAGCACGCAAGCTGATCGGCATGTATCAAAACCAGGGGATCGATAAATCCCGCATTCTGATCAAGCTGGCAGCCACCTGGGAAGGGATCAAGGCGGCCGAAGAGCTGGAAAAAGAAGGCATCAACACCAACCTGACGCTACTGTTCTCCTTTGCTCAGGCCCGTGCCTGTGCCGAAGCCGGTGTCTATCTGATTTCGCCGTTCGTTGGCCGTATCTACGACTGGTATCAGGCCAGACAGCCGATGACCGATTACGATGCCGAGCAGGATCCGGGCGTGAAGTCCGTTCGTACCATTTATGAATACTATAAACAGCACCGCTATCAGACCGTGATCATGGGCGCCAGCTTCCGTAAGGTTGAGCAGATCCTGGCGTTGGCGGGTTGTGACCGTTTGACCATTGCGCCAAACCTGTTGGAAGAGTTGAAGCAAAGCAATCAGCCTATCGAACGTAAACTGACGCCGTCTACCGAAGGGTTTTATCAGCCAGCACCACTGGCCGAGGCGGAGTTCCGCTGGCTGCATAACCAGGATGCCATGGCGGTCGAGAAATTGGCCGAAGGCATTCGCCTGTTTGCCATCGACCAGCAGAAGCTGGAAGACATGCTGATCGCACAGCTGTAAGACGATGATAGAAAAGTGAGATCGGCAAAGCAATTGCCCCTCACCCTAACCCTCTCCCACAGGGAGAGGGGACCGATCGAGTGTGTTTTAAAGATAGTGACTCACTTTGGCTAAAGACGATCAAGCTAGCTAAAATGACTGCTTTATTTTCAGGACCGATCGAGTGTGTTTTAAAGATAGTGACTCACTTTGGCTAAGGACGATCAAGCTAGCTAAAATGACTGCTTTATTTTCAGGACCGATCGAGTGTGTTTTAAATGCAGTGACTCACTTTGGCCAAAGGCGATCAAGCCAGCTAAAATGACTTCTTTATTTTCAAACGAGTAGGGGCTAACAGCTCCCTCTCCCTGTGGGAGAGGGGACCGATCGAGTGTGTTTTAAATGTAGTGACTCACTTTGGCTAAGGGCGATCACGCTAGCTAAAATGACTTCTTTATTTTCAAACGAGTAGGGGCTAACAGCTCCCTCTCCCTGTGGGAGAGGGTTGGGGTGAGGGAAACTACTCCATCACCCGGTGGATCTGCAAATACTGCAACAGCATGATGGTTTTACCATCCTTAATGCGACCATCGGCGATCATCGCGATTGCCTCACCAAAGGGCAATTCCACCACTTCAATATCTTCATCCTCAATGCCACCCCCGCTGGTTTGGCGTTCGTTATCCTGGTACTCAGCAATAAAGAAGTGGAGTATTTCCGTCACGCCGCCCGGTGACATGTAGGCCTCAAAGATCTTTTGCACCTTCGAAACCTGAAAACCGGTTTCTTCTACCGCTTCACGGCGAGCGCACTGTTCGGGCTGATCGTCATCCAGCAGCCCGGCGCAGGCTTCCAACAACATGCCTGTGGCATTGCCGTTGACGTAGGTTGGCATACGGAATTGGTTGGTCAGCACCACGGTGCCCTTGGCCCGGTTATACAGCAAAATGGTCGCCCCGTTACCGCGGTCATAGACCTCGCGCACCTGTTCGATGGTTCCGCCGTTTTTACGTTTTAACTCAAAGGTGTATTTATTCAATACGTACCAGTTGTCCGATAACAGCTGCTTTCTGATATTTTCTATTTTTGACGACATATTCCCTCTTCCGTTAGCCAACGCACCACAACCTTTGGCCACTAGCAAAGCGCAGCCACGGCGGATTTGCAACAAAAAACCGCAGGCTGAACAGAAATGGGGGCTTGGGGCGACTAAAACTTCAGCAAGATGATATTACAGTGGCTAGCCAATGCCACACAGCTGAAATATACCAATGAGATAAAAACCTCTCATTTCACAACAAAAGGTTTTTATCAAAAAGACAGCTGTAAAACCTGAGAATAACCTGGCTTATTTACGGTTTAGGAATGGCATCCAACTGGAAACTTGTTCCACTGGTCACGTTACCCTCGTCATCATAGAAATCAACACCGAGCCATGCACTGGTAAATTGCCCTCCATTAGCGGGTAACATCATTGAATTGGGCGTCAAGATCCCTTTATCGATCATATCCTGATATGCAGCGATCAGTTCCTGCTGCCGTGCCAATACCTCTCCGACGGTATCACCACCGACTTGAGCATACCCCGTACTGACACTATTTAAGGCCGCTTGATTAAAACAGTTATAAAAGCCGCTAGCAAATCCCGAAAAATTCTCATTGCCGATAGCCTCCCTGACGGCTACGGAATCAAAGCTGGCATTAAACAAATAGATACCAACTTTTATTTTTTTATCGGCCTCTGTCACATTGGGATTAACTTCAAAACTCAGCATCGAATAAATGCTACTCTTATCCTCTTTATCCCAACCATGCATACGTGCATCAGTAATAAACTCATGAGCGTCCATATTATCAATCCTCTTCAGTCAGTGTGTCGTTTGGTTTTCCAACCCAAGCACCTACTTGGATAAAAATAATATATGTAATTGGGGTAAATGATGATATCCAGTCCTGTTGTGCTGACTCTGAAACAAACACTCATCATTTGATCACGGAAGGGCGGGGTAGCGAATAATCCGACACCTCATCATATTGAAAAAAACCCCGCAGGCCTTGCAGCGCTGCGGGGTTGATATCTACCAGAGTTAGAATCCGGTAGGGACTCCGTGCATGTCCGGCAGTTTATGTGCGATCCCTTTATGGCAATCGATACAGGTTTTGCCTTCGGTGATGGCTTTGTCATGCATCTTGGCCGCCACGGTTTTCTGCGCGGTGAAATCCATATACTCGAAGTTGTGGCAGTTACGGCACTCCTGCGAGTTATTGGCTTTCATACGCGCCCATTCGTTGCTGGCCATGGTCAGACGATGCTCCTCGAACTTCTGCGGCGTGTCGATGATGCCAAACACCTTGGCGTACAACTCTTTGCTGGCCTTCAGCTTACGCAGCATCTTCGGCCCCCACTCATGCGGGACGTGGCAATCCGGGCAGGTGGCACGGACGCCACTGCGGTTGTTGTAATGCACCGTCTCCATATACTCTTCGTAGACGTTTTCACGCATCTCGTGGCAGCTAATACAGAATTTTTCGGTGTTGGCCGCTTCCATACCGGTGTTGAAACCGCCCCAGAAAACGATCCCGGCGACAAAGCCCAACAGCAGCAAAGTCCCCAGGGCCAGCCTGCTCGGCCTGCGCCACCAGCGCCATAGACGACGGATCGGTCCGGCCTTTTTCTCGGATGTTGTGGTATTACGTTCGGCCATAGCTCCCCCGCTTAGTGCCCAAAGCCCTGCATAGGCTTGAAATCATTGCCGATGATTGGTGCCGCATCGGTTTGTGGTACGTGGCATTGCAGACAGAAATAACGACGTGGAGCGACTTCCCCCAGCACCTTGCCATCGCTGTCCATAAAGTGTGTCGGGCTGATACGCGGTGCTCCGGTGGTGCGATAGTGCTCCACGCCGTGGCACTGCAAGCAGCGGTTAGTGTTTTTGCTAATCTGGTAGCCGTCGACGCTGTGTGGGATCATCGGCGGCTGGTTGACATAGTTTAGCGCCATCTTTTCCTGCTGCTTGGGCATTTTGATCTGCCCTTCAGCCGTGCCGGAAACCTCTGGCGATTGCTTGAGATCGACATCACTGGCGGCAAACGCGGCACTGGCAACTACCAGTGTTAACAGCGCGCCCCACAGGGAAAGCTGCTTTTTCAGGACATTGCTGGTCATTTTTTGGCTCCCGAATAATGAAATTTGCTCTTAATTTCGAATACGTTTTCTGCACAAACGTCGATACAACGTCCGCAGGCAATACAGGCATCACTGGCAACCCGTGGTGTGCCTTTTTTAACTAATAACGGCTCACGCAGGATCTGCGGTTCTGGGCAAACATGAAAACAATCCATGCAGCGGGTACAGTTATCACGATGCTCCGCGCTGATCTGCACCACACCCTGGCTACCAATGGCGCCATACAGCGCTCCCATTGGGCAAAGATGGCCACACCAGCCGTGTTCGACCACCAGCAGGTCGAACAGGAACAGCGCCACAATCAGCCAGATGCCAGCACCAAATGCGGCACCCAGCCCTTTCAGCCAGGCTAATACCCCTTCCCCACTGCTGCCATGGATCAGCCCGCGCCCCATCAGGGCCACCGGATTAATCCATTCCCAGATCAGCGTGCCACTCACGGCACTGCCAACCAGTACGACAAGCAAGATGCCATAGCGCAGGGAACGAGGCAGGCTGGCCGATTGACGCAAACCTAACTTGCGCCGCAGCCAGGCCGCCAGATCGGTCACCGGGTTGACCGGGCAAACCCAGCCGCAAAACACCCGATTACCGATCAGGCCGTAGATCAGCACCACTACCGCGCCTACCCACACCAACCAAGCTGGCCAATGCCCGGCCAACAGGCTTTGCAGCATCATCAACGGATCCGTTAACGGTACCGTCTCCGCCAATAGGCTGGCGCTGTAATTGCCACGCAGGATCCAGATGCCCCACAGCGGCCCGGAGAGAAACATCAACAAGATCAACAGTTGGCTACAACGGCGCAGGATCAGGAAGCGGTTGCTACGCAACCAGCCATGGCGCGAACGGGCATCACGCCCCGCTTCAGCGACTGGATTAGCCATCATTCACCTCCCTTTACGCCGCGTGCCGGCAATGTGAGGCCTTCCGGCACCAGTGAATGCCCTGCACGCTGCTTTTCCTGCCAGCCCCAGCGATAGTGTTCACCCAATTGGCCACGCGCCAGTTCCATCGGTAACACCTTGATCGCCGCCTGCTCAAGTACACAAGCCTGCTCACACTTACCACAGCCGGTACAATCCTGGCTGTGAACCGTCGGCAGAAACATGGCGTGCTTGCCGGTACGCTCGTTGTGTTGCAGATCCAAGGTGATGGCCTTGTCGATCTGCGGGCAAACGCGGTAACACACATCGCAACGCAGCCCTTGCCAATTCAGACAGTTTTCATGATCCAGCAACACCGCCAGCCCCATCCGCGCCTGATCGATCTCCGTCAGGTTCGGATCCAGCGCACCGCTCGGGCAGGCCACCACACACGGGATGTCTTCACACATCTCGCAAGGGATATCCCGCGCCACAAAGTACGGCGTTCCCGCCGCTCTCGGCGACAGCAGCGTCGCCAGTTTCAGCGTCTGGTACGGGCAGGCTTGCACACACTGACCGCAGCGAATGCAGGCGCTATCAAACGCCCCTTCGGCCAGTGCTCCCGGCGGCCGCAGGGCCAGGCCATCACGTGCCTGAGACTGCTTTTGTTGCAACCCCAGCAGTACGCCTATCCCTGCCAACCCGGCCACGCTGCGCGCAGCATCCCGCAGGAAGCGCCGCCGGGCCGGTGTTTTATCTCGTTGCTGGCTCATTCCGTTGGCCTTATACCTTCTCCAGTTTTACCGCACACTTCTTGAAGTCGGTCTCTTTCGACAGCGGATCGGTAGCGTCCAGCGTCAGATTATTGACCAGTTGCGCGGCATCAAAGAACGGCATATACACCAGGCCTTTCGGCACACGGTTACGGCCACGGGTTTCGACGATGCTCACCACTTCACCACGGCGTGACACTACCTTCACCTTGTCACCACGGCGCAGATTGCGGCTCTTGGCGTCCAGCGGATGGATAAACAGCACCGCCTCTGGGAAGGCTCTGTGCAATTCTGGCACCCGGCGAGTCATCGAACCGGTGTGCCAATGTTCCAGCACGCGGCCAGTGGACAACCACAGATCGAACTCCTGATCCGGGCTTTCCGCCGCTGGCTCGAACGGCAGTGCGAAGATCACGGCTTTGCCGTCTGGCTTGCCATAGAAGCGCACGCTTTCACCGGCCTTCACATAAGGATCGGTCCCTTCACGGTAACGCCACAGGGTTTCCTTGCCATCCACCACCGGCCAGCGTAAACCGCGCGCCTTATGGTACATATCAAAGGCCGCCAGATCGTGACCATGGCCACGGCCAAACCCGGCATACTCTTCAAACAGCCCTTTCTGGATGTAAAAACCGAAGTCGCGCGACTCGTCGTTCAACTGGTCGGCCGGGATCTCTTCCAGCTTGTACTTGTTCACTTCACCGTTAACGAACAGGACGTCGTACAAGGTTTTACCCCGGTATTCCGGCTTCTGGTTAATCAGCTCCGCAGGCCACACTTCTTCCACCTTGAAGCGTTTGGCAAATTCCACCAACTGCCACAGGTCAGACTTGGCCTCGCCAGGCGCTTTCACCTGCTGATGCCAGAACTGAGTACGGCGCTCGGCGTTACCGTAAGCCCCTTCTTTCTCTACCCACATCGCAGTAGGCAGGATCAGGTCGGCGGCCAATGCGCTCACCGTTGGGTACGGATCGGAAACCACGATAAAGTTGCGCGGATCGCGCCAGCCCGGCATACGATCTTCGTTAATGTTTGGCCCGGCCTGCATGTTGTTGTTACACATCACCCAGTAGGCGTTCAGCTTGCCGTCTTTCAACGCACGGTCCTGCGCAACCGCATGCAGCCCGACTTTTTCCGGGATGGTGCCAGCTGGCAGTTGCCATTTCTGTTCGGCAATCTGGCGGTGCTTCTCGTTGGTCACGACCATGTCCGCTGGCAGGCGGTGGGAGAACGTCCCCACTTCACGCGCGGTACCACAGGCAGAAGGCTGGCCAGTGAGTGAGAACGGCCCACAGCCCGGCTTGGAGATCTTGCCGGTCAGCAGGTGCAGGTTGTAGCACAGGTTATTGGCCCAGACGCCGCGGGTATGCTGGTTGAAGCCCATCGTCCAGTAAGAGACGACTTTCACATTCGGGTCGGCATACAGTTTGGCCAAGGCTTCCAGTTGGTCTTTCGGCACACCGCTTAACTCAGCGGTTTTATCCAGCGTGTACTCCGCCACAAAGGCCTTGTAATCTTCGAAGCTCATCGGCTCCGAAGCATCGCTCCCTGGGTTCTTGGCCGCTTTCTCCAACGGGTGGGTTGGGCGCAGGCCGTAACCGATATCGGTCGCCCCTTTGCGGATATTGACGTGCTGCTTGAGGAAATCCTGGTCAACCGCATTGTTCTGAATAATGTAGTTGGCGATGTAGTTCATGATCGCCAGATCGGTCTGCGGGGTAAACACCATGCCGTTATCCGCCAACTCGAAGCTGCGGTGTTCAAAGGTGGAAAGTACCGAGACGTTGACCTTATCGTTGCCCAGGCGGCGGTTGGTAATGCGCGACCACAGGATCGGGTGCATTTCTGCCATATTGGAGCCCCACAGCACGAAGGCGTCGGCCTGCTCGATATCATCGTAGCAGCCCATCGGTTCATCCATGCCAAAGGTGCGCATAAAGCCGACCACAGCAGAAGCCATGCAGTGGCGAGCGTTTGGATCGAGGTTGTTGGAACGCAAGCCCGCTTTGAACAGTTTGGACGCAGCGTAGCCTTCCCATACCGTCCACTGGCCGGAGCCAAACATACCTACCGCCTCTGGCCCTTTTTCTTTCAGTGCCCCTTTGAATTTTTCTTCCATAACATCGAAGGCTTTTTCCCAAGTGATGGGAGTAAACTCACCTTCTTTGTCGTACTGCCCGTTCTTCATGCGCAGCATTGGCTGTGTCAGTCGATCCTTGCCGTACATGATCTTGGGCAGGAAGTAGCCTTTGATACAGTTCAGGCCCCGGTTAACCGGAGCATCCGGATCGCCCTGCGAAGCCACGATGCGGCCATTTTGGGTGCCGACCAGAACGCCACACCCGGTGCCGCAGAAACGGCAAGGTGCTTTATCCCATTTGATTTCGTCACCGCTGCCGACCACGGCCTGGGCGACCGTTGGGATCGTCAGCCCGGCAGCTGCGGCAGCAGCCGCGGCAGCGTTCGCTTTCATGAAGTCTCGACGACTGAGTTTCATGGCATTACCTCACCTTGCTCATCCTGCTGGTGATAAACCAGCGACACTGCCAACACGCCTTCCAGATTGCGCGCCGACTCAATTTTTTCCAGCAGCGCCTGGGAGCGTGCTGCTTGCATAACGACGACCAGTTTGCCCTGCTGTTGATCCTGTGCCGGAATTTCCGTATCAGGGATTGCCAGCAGCGCCGAGATCAGCGCCGGGAATTTGTCAGGCCGGGCCTGCACCATCAACCCGCTTACGTGCCATTCACTGCTCATTATTTTCACTCCGGGTTATTGCAATCGCCGAGGTCGGGCAACCGGCAACGCAGGCACCACAACCATTGCACGCCGCCGCCTCGAGCGCCGGTTGGGCTATGCCGCCTAACCGTGGCCGAAAACGGATTGCCTGCGTTTCACAACTGTCCTGACAGCTGCGACACTCTACCCCCTGCATCGCCAGGCAAACGGCCGAAAACGAGGCCACTTGTTGCCAGGGTTGGTGCTGGGGTGGGTAAAACAGTGGGGCTTCGCAGGCATCTGCGCATTGTCGGCAAAAGGTACATTCCGCGCGTTGGAAATCGATTTCGGGATAACCGCCACTGCCACTGATCAATACGCCGGTTTCGCAGGCATTAACGCAGGCCTGGCACCGGGTACAACCCGCAAGGAAGAGAGGGGCTTCACGCGACCACGGGGGACGGATCGCATCAGTTTGATGACGCCATTGTCCGCTGAGCAATCTGCGTCGCGACAATTCGGCCATTCGGGTTATCCTTCAAAGTTGGCAACACGCGCGCGTGTAAAAAATTATTATAGTGTGACTTTATTATTGTTTGTCTCGCACCTCGGGTAAGAGGCAAGGATAAAATAGGCTTATCGGAGGGGGTAGATAATCACCCTAAATAGGTAAAAGTAGGTATTACTTGCGCCAGATCAATCACTGATAGCCGATATAGGGCATTTTGCCAACGGTAGACCGCCAAATCGCTATTTAATTGATTATATAGCGAAGATTTGTTTTGGCGCTAAATCGGCCGTTTGCTCAAAATCGCCATGCTTTTTGCCAGCAAAAGTTATAATTTGACGGCGCATAACACTCAGGCCTATAACCAGAAGGACGCTTAATTGCTCGTAAAACGCTCAGTGACCGGCAGCCTGGCGAAGGCGCTGATAAGTATCGTGATCCTTTCCGTGCTGTCCACCGGACTGGCACTGACTACCGTGGCCGGCAGCCTGCAAGATGCCGAAGCGATCAATATCGCGGGATCGTTGCGCATGCAGAGCTACCGGTTGGCGTATGAGCTCACTAACGGTTCCGCTGAAGTGCAGCAGCACCTGGTGCAGTATCAGCAGTCGCTGATGGCTCCGGCCTTGCTTAAACTCGATCGATTTTATGTGCCTGACGATGTGCGGCAAAAATACCTGACGCTGCGCCAGGCCTGGCTGGTACTGGAAAAACAGATCCTGGCCGGGAACCCGGAAAACTATCAGGCCAACGTGGCCAGCTATGTTAACCAGATCGACCATTTTGTCTTGGCTTTGCAGCGCTACTCCGAACAAAAACTGACCATCGTAGCGACGATCAGCGTGATGGGCTACATCGCCATCATTGCCCTGGTGCTGTTCTGCATCCGCTTTATGCGCCGCCAAGTGGTCACCCCGCTCAAACGCCTGGTGGACGCCAGCCTGCGTATGCAACAACGTGACTTTAATCATCCGCCGCTCGACGTTTCATTGCCAAACGAACTGGGCGTCCTGTCGCAAACCTTCACCACCATGTCTGGCGAATTGGCGAAGCTCTACCAGTCACTGGAACAAAAGGTGCAGGAAAAAACCGAGCGCCTACAGCAGGCCAACCGCACGCTGGAGGTGCTCTACAGCTGCTCCCAGGCGCTGAGCGTTGGGCAGTTGGATCAGCGGGCGTTTGAGAAGGTCTTGCATATCATCAAGCTAAGCGAACAATTACATTGTATCCGGCTCAATGTGGAAGACAGCCTAAGCCAATGGCAGGTCAGCAGTGGTGAACCCGTGGCGGAACTGGCCTGGCATTCACAGGTGATCATGCAAGACAACAAACCCTTGGGTAGCCTGAGCTGGCAACATGAGCAACAGCCGCCCCACCCGCACCTGATGCAAAGCGTGACCAATATGCTCAGCCGCGGGGTTTACTTTAACCGCGCACAAAAGCAGCATATGCAGTTCCTGCTGATGGAGGAACGCGCCACCATTGCCCGTGAACTGCACGATTCGTTAGCCCAGGCCCTCACTTTCCTGCGCATCCAGCTTACCTTGCTCAAACGTACCCTGACAGGCCATTCATCGCAGGCAGATGAGATCATTGATGATTTTGATCGGGCGCTGGCGGATGCCTATCGCCAATTGCGCGAACTGCTGGCCACCTTCCGGTTGAGCATTCAGGATGCCGATCTGAACGCCGCGTTGCAGCAGGTACTGGAACCATTAAAACTGCTGACCAGCGCGCGGATTCAGTTACACTGTCGGTTAGCCTCACAGGCGTTGAATGCCCAACAACAGGTTCACGCGCTACAGATCGTGCGTGAAGCCGTGCTTAATGCCATCAAACACGCCGATGCACAGGAAATTGTGATCCATTGCGAAGTCTCCCCCAGCGGCGACAACGAGATCACCATTTGTGACGACGGCTGCGGCATCGACAGCCTGGATGAACCGGAAGGCCATTACGGGCTAACCATTATGAGCGAACGCGCATCGCGCCTGAACGGGACGTTACATATCAGGCGTGGCAATGCCGGGGGCACGGAGGTCTGTCTTAGCTTCCCGCCATAAGGGCTAACAGCATTACACGGCGGCCATTCGAGCCGAGCGACAATGCTAATTACTACTATATTTTAAGAGTCAGCTTTACTGCCGGCAGTAGGCAGTGGCTTTACTCGCTACAGGGAGCACGTTTTATTGTGATGAATAATTACCGAGTAATGATCGTGGACGATCACCCATTGATGCGCCGTGGCATCAAACAGTTACTGGGGCTAGATCCTACTTTCACCGTGGTGGCAGAAGCCAGCGGCGGTGCTGAGGCGATCGCCCTGGCCGCGCAGTTCACGCCAGACGTGATCCTGCTCGATCTGAACATGAAGGGTCTTTCCGGGCTGGATACGCTGAAAGCACTGCGCGATGAAGGGGTAGATGCACGCATTATCGTGCTGACCGTTTCCGACTCCCGCAGCGACGTCTATGCGCTGATCGATGCGGGCGCCGATGGCTACCTGCTGAAAGACAGCGAGCCAGAACAGTTGCTGGAGCATATTCGCCAGGCTGCCGAGGGCCAGAACGTGATTAGCGATGCGGTAGCGGACTATCTTTCGTCACGCAGCGAGCAACACGATCCCTTTGCCGCTCTCACCGAGCGTGAACTGGATGTGTTGCAGGAAGTGGCGCGTGGCATGTCAAACAAGCAGGTCGCGGCGCAGTTGCATATTTCTGAAGAGACGGTGAAAGTGCACATCCGCAATATGCTGCGCAAGCTCAACGTGCGCTCACGCGTGGCAGCGACCGTGATGTATCTGGAAGCGAAAAGCCAGTAATGCTTCCCCGGCACGCCGGGGAACATTCACCCAATGGCCGCCAGCAGCATCTCATGATGCTGATTAACCCAGCTTTGGCTTAACGGGCCCCAGTTTACCAACTGGTAATAGCCATCATTATTACGCTTCCCCTGCTGCACAAACTGCAACTCCAGGCCCAGGCCTGGCAAAGCTTTGAGTACATCCTGCAACGTACGGCGCGGCCAACCGGTCAGTTCCATCAGGCGCGGAACGTTAGGGCGTTCATTGCTGCTGATCAGCCAACACAGATAAAGACGACGAGCAAATACCGGGTTAATTTCCATACTTAACTCCTGCTGAGGAAAACGTCCTGATTATTTCACCGTAACGCAATAAAATCGCCATAATGACGCGTTTCGTGGTGGTGCAATGTGTAACTGTAGATTTCTACTACTGTTATTTACATTATCTCCTTTTTTTCTCCACGCTTTATCTGCGCTCGACGAGTAAAGTGCAGTAGCACCTTTGGGTACAATCAAATCCTGCGACAGCCCGGCCATCCATCAGCGCCAGGCGAAAGCATAGGTGATGCTGTCAAAAATAGAATAAGTCACAACGAGGTTCATGCCGCATGGCCAATTTTTTTATTGATCGCCCGATTTTTGCCTGGGTTCTGGCAATTATTCTTTGCCTGACGGGGACGTTGGCGATTTTTTCTCTGCCTGTCGAACAATATCCGAACCTCGCTCCGCCAAACGTGCGTATCAGCGCCTCCTATCCAGGCGCATCGGCACAGACGCTGGAAAATACCGTTACCCAGATTATCGAACAGAACATGACCGGCCTCGACAACATGATGTATATGTCGTCCCAGAGCACCAATACCGGCCAGGCCTCGGTTACGTTGACCTTTGATGCCGGCACCGATCCCAACGAGGCAATGCAACAAGTACAAAACAAGCTGCAAGCCGCCATCAAGCGGTTGCCACAGGCGGTACAGCAACAAGGCGTAACGGTGTCAAAATCGGGCGATACCACGCTGATGATGGTGGCCTTTGTCTCCAACGATGGCAGCATGGATAAGCAGGACATCGCGGACTACATCGTCTCCAATCTGCAAGACCCCCTCAGCCGCATTAACGGCGTGGGCAGCATGGACGTTTACGGTTCACAATACGCCATGCGTATCTGGCTGGATCCGAACAAGCTCACCAGCTATCAGCTCACCACTCAGGATGTAGTCAGCGCCATCAGTTCGCAGAACACCCAGGTCGCGGTGGGCCAGTTGGGCGGATCCCCTTCCGTGGATCAGCAGGCGCTAAACGCCACCATCAACGCTCAATCCCAGTTGCAAACGCCGGAGCAGTTCCGCCAGATCACGCTGCGCGTCAATCGGGACGGTTCGCTGGTCACCCTGGGTGACGTTGCCACGGTGGAATTGGGCGGGGAAAACTATAACTACCTCAGCCGTTACAACGGATTGCAGGCCGCCGGGATGAACATCAAGCTGGCTTCCGGTGCCAACGAATTGCAAACCGACCAGTTGGTGAAAGCCAAGATCGCCGAGCTTTCACACTATTTCCCCCACGGGCTGGAAGCCAAGATCGCCTATGAGACGACGCCGTTCGTGCAGGCGTCGATCCATGATGTGGTAAAAACCCTGCTGGAAGCCATTTTGCTGGTGTTTTTAGTCATGTACCTGTTCTTGCAGAACTTCCGCGCCACGCTAATTCCCACTATCGCCGTTCCGGTGGTGCTGTTGGGCACCTTTGCCATCCTTTCGGCCTTCGGCTACAGCATCAACACCCTGACGATGTTTGCCATGGTGCTGGCGATCGGCCTATTGGTGGATGACGCCATCGTGGTGGTAGAAAACGTGGAACGCGTGATGAGCGAGGAAGGTCTCTCCCCCAGGGACGCCACCCGTAAATCCATGGGGCAGATCCAGGGCGCGCTGGTGGGGATTGCAATGGTGCTTTCGGCGGTAT
The DNA here is from genome assembly GCF_019968705.1 of Serratia sp. JSRIV004. Lineage (NCBI taxonomy): Bacteria > Pseudomonadati > Pseudomonadota > Gammaproteobacteria > Enterobacterales > Yersiniaceae > Serratia > Serratia sp. JSRIV004. The sequence continues at coordinate 4,309,279 of NZ_CP074140.1, forward strand.
TTATTCCTATGGCCTTCTTCGGCGGCACCACCGGCGCCATTTATCGCCAGTTCTCGATCACTATCGTTTCCGCAATGGTGCTTTCGGTGCTGGTCGCCATGATCCTCACCCCAGCGCTGTGCGCCACTATTCTCCAGCCGATCGCCAAAGGCCATCATCACGGCAAGCGCGGTTTCTTCGGCTGGTTTAACCGCATGTTCAACCGCAATACCGAACGCTATGAACGTGGGGTAGCGCGCGTGCTGCACCACAGTGCCCGCTACATGGTGATCTACCTGTTGCTGTTGGCCGGTATGGCGGTGCTGTTTATCAAACTGCCGACCTCGTTCCTGCCGCAGGAAGACCGTGGCGTGTTCACCGTGCAGGTGCAGTTGCCAGCAGGTTCCACCCTGCAACAAACCACCAAGGTGGTGGAAAAGGTCGAGCACTACTTCCTGACCGAAGAGAAAGCCGACGTACTGTCAGTGTTCTCCACCATCGGTGCCGGGCCAGGCGGCAACGGCCAGAACGTCGCACGCCTGTTCTTGCGCCTGAAGGACTGGGATCTACGCAGTTCGGGAGCCAATAGTTCTTTCGATATCATCGAGCGAGCTACCAAAGCCTTTAGCAATATCAACGAAGCGCGCGTTATTGCCAGCAGCCCGCCAGCAATCACCGGGCTGGGGAACTCTTCGGGCTTCGATATGCAGTTGGAAGACCACGCCGGGCTGGGGCACGTCAAGCTGATGGAGGCTCGCGATCAATTACTGCAGTTGGCTGGGCAAAACCCGCAGCTATCGCGCGTGCGCCATAATGGTCTTGATGACAGCCCGCAGTTGCAGATCGATATCGACCAACGCAAGGCGCAGGCGCTGGGCGTGTCGATCGACGATATCAACAGCACCTTGTCAACCGCCTGGGGCTCCACCTACGTCAACGACTTTTTAGACCGCGGGCGAGTGAAGAAAGTGTACGTCCAGGCCGGAGCGCCCTTCCGCATGCTGCCGGAGGACATCAACAAGTGGTACGTGCGTAACGACAGCGGTGGGATGGTGCCCTTCTCCGCCTTTGCTACCTCCCATTGGGAATATGGTTCACCGCGTCTGGAACGCTACAACGGTAACTCCACGGTAGAAATCGTGGGCGAGGCTGCCCCGGGCGTCAGTACCGGTACCGCGATGGATGAAATGGAAAAACTCGTCAGCCAGCTACCGACCGGTTTCGGTCTGGAATGGACCGCAATGTCCTACCAGGAACGCCTGTCCGGTTCCCAGGCACCGGCGCTGTATGCCATCTCGCTGTTGGTGGTATTCCTGTGTCTCGCCGCCCTGTATGAAAGCTGGTCGATCCCGTTCTCGGTCATATTGGTGGTACCACTGGGGGTGATCGGTGCCGTCACGGCCACCTGGCTGCGCGGGCTGGAAAACGATGTGTACTTCCAAGTGGGGCTATTGACGATTATCGGGCTGTCGGCCAAGAACGCCATTCTGATCGTGGAATTTGCCAACGAACTGAACAATAAAGGCCAGGAGTTGCTGGAGGCAACGCTGGAAGCCTCGCGCCAGCGTTTGCGCCCTATCCTGATGACCTCACTGGCGTTTATCTTCGGCGTTCTGCCAATGGCCATCAGTTCCGGTGCAGGTTCTGGCAGCCAGCATGCAGTAGGTACCGGAGTGATGGGCGGTATGATTTCAGCCACCGTTCTGGCAATTTTCTTTGTGCCGCTGTTCTTCGTATTGGTACGCCGCCGCTTCCCTGGTAAGGCGCTGCCTCACCATCACGATAGCCAATAGCAGGCGTAAAAAAAGCAGCTTCGGGAAACCGAGGCTGCTTTGCTAAAGACTTAATATTGTTACCCTAGGTGCTTTAAATAAAAACAAACCCAACAGCCTTATTCAAGCTTTAAACCCTATATGGTGTTAGTTACCTAACATCTCATCAATAAAGTCTTTCCAATTTGTTAACTCTCGATCAACCATGATACTTCATAACCTCCAGTTATTGGACGCAGGGATTCTACGCCTGTTTTTTGACCAAGTGAAGCCTTTTGGGAACGATGCCAGTTAACAAAACCCAGGAGCGGAGCATATTTTCAGATTAATCAAAAACCTACCCGGATGTTACTTTTTTAACGAAACCCGCCGAATAATTTGGATGATCCGCGGTCTGCCTTAGCCAAAACAATTGTGTGGCTGATTATTGTTGTAAAATAATCATGACGCGTCGCTATCCCTCTTTTTCCGGCTGCCTGCGCTTGAGAATACGCTGATACCATGGCTGAGGCACGGGGTGAACAATATGTCGCAGCGCTCGGGCGTAATCCATCACCAGCCCCGGCGTCCAGGCCATTGAGAGTGCCCGTCTGCGTACCTGCGCGGCAATCCACAGTTCCGGCATGGTCAAAATACGTAAGGTACCCAGCCAGCTTTTACTCTGTTTGGCAAGCACGCCATCCAGTGAGGCTTCCAAGGCATAGGCAACACTACTGGAGCAGTTACGCGACGTCAGGTTGTAGACTTTTGTCTGCTGATAGCCGCTCCAAAAACGTAGCAGTGCCGAGCTGTTATAACGGTGAAACTGGATCTGCCGATTCGAATCGCACCAGTTGGTCGCCTCGGTAACATAGTCCGGCTGGAAGGTGCCGGGCACGTCATTTTCTCGCGTCGCCTTCAACACATTGAGGAACTCTGAAGGAGAACGATCGATATCTGCCGCTGGATACAGGCTGATGTAGATGCTCGGTACCAGTTCCAATGCAGCATGCCCGGTAGAGATAACCCCTTGAGCATCTACTGCCGCGATATAGCGATTAATGACTGGCCGGGGGATTGGGGCCGCACTCGCCGTTCCTTCCGGAGTCCAGATATGGACGGTTAAAGGCTGTTTAAAATCAATGCTGGGAGCAACCACCTCGGCTGGCCGAGCCGCCGATTTCTTTCCAAAGGCATATAACATCTCGGTGGGTGCCAACAATTCAAACACCGAGGTGCCTTCCCTTAACAGGTTGGCCCGCCTGGCTAATTTCAGGATATTGATGCCACTGAAAACCATCAATGTGCCCAGGAAAAACGATATGGTGGCCTTATAGTGCGCCGGATAAGGGCTAAATAAGAGCATGGCGAACAGTATTTGAGCAATGCCGCTGACCAGCGCATTCCTCCAACGTGGAAACCGGACGATCCAGGCAGAAGCGACCATAAACAAGCCGATAACGAAATAGGAGAAACCAAATAGGATTGCCAGGAGCAGATTACTGTAGGGTTTGTTCGCCAGAATCAACAGTGCGACAACACAAAAGATCCCCCCCTTGAAGTAGAGCACGGCTTTCTGCGCCCCAACCCCGCTGGAGGCAATACTCAACGTGACCAGGCTCTCCAGAAGCATCAGGGCACCAAAAACCTGTAAGGGAAAATAGAGCACACCATCAAGGCCATCGATAAAGATACCGATCCCCATAAGCCCCCAGATAATCCCGATTACCCCCAAAAATTTGGCTTTGGAGCGCACAAAATCAACGCCGAATAATAACAAGGCAATCTGGATCACTGCTGCAACTCTCCACAATACGCAAATAATAGGTTCATTTAACTGTCCTGGTGATAGTGGCTTGCTTGCCAATTGCCGACAATAATGCTCTGTTCTTCCTCATCCAGCAGAACACAGCTGTTATCCACCAACGTCAACCACTCTCCCTGTGGCATCTGGAAACGGAATATCAACGGGGCACGGGGTTGAGGACTATCATTGAGGAGCCAATGGTCACGCAGTTTGCCTTGATCATGCGGGTGAACCCATTGCATCACGTCATCTACGGTGTCTAGCTTGCTGGGAACCTTCTGCTCATACAAACTGCCGAGCTCATCCTCCCAGTGCAAAACCCCGGTCCGCGGATTGAGGCTATAAATCACCCCCTTGCCGGTTATCCGGCCAGTGTCTGGGTTAAAACTGTTGGTAGAGTGCTTCAACACCCTGATAAACACGATCAACAACGCCGTCGCGGAAAGGTAGCTCAAGGCTAATAACAGAGACTCATTGAGATGTAACCCCTTGATAAAAAATGGTCCATTCTGATTATCGGTATAATAAATCACTCCCAACCCAAGAGTGAGAAGCGCTAGAGATCCCCCACGATTCCCCCAGGCCACAGACAGCATAATAGCCAGAATAATGGGGAGGCATGCCAAGGCAAAGTAGAGCGCAGCGGCGTTGTGTTGCAGCCAGAGAAGTGGGTAGCCGAAGATAAACCAGATCGAAGCACACAGCAGCAGCCAAAGTGCCCCTCCCAGAAGGCCCATTTGCAGATTGCAACTGGCGGCAACCAAACGCCGATTGACAACCCCCATGATAACGGCTGTGGCAAAGATAATACCGGTAACATCAGCGATAAAATTCTGCCAGAACAAGCTGAACAAAGGCTGCTGGTGGATTAGTGCATAACCTCCACCGATAATTAGCGCATCCAGACCGCTGAAGACCACGGTTGCGGTGATACAAATTAAGATTGTATGGAGATCGTCATTAAGCCGTGCAAAGCGGCGAACGGCCCAGGCGATCGCGACGTTGGCTGGCATGGACAGCAGGGTATAGATCAGCGATATCAGTGGATTATTCTGCCAGCTTTCCGTCAACAACAAGTCCGCCAACGTCAAGATGACGAACAGGGATAAATAACTGCGCCAGCGAGTCAAAAGAAAGGCGGCAACCGCAACACCGGAGGGAAACCACACGATAGCGATCGGCGAATCGGGATCGTCAAATTTTAATGAGATCAATCCGGCGAGGTAATAGATGATCCCCCATAGCAGCAGGGTGACAAGTTGTCGAACATATGATGGAACGTGGGGTGTCATTTTTTACTCACTGGTATGCCCGCAGGCATTTTTTGTGAAAAATATCACGGGTTACCGTCAAAAAAAACCTGTTTAATCATAGGACATTATCCATCAGAATGAGTGAACTCACCATTGCAAACTCATCAGAGATCTATCCGGGTATATATTTCTTTGCGGATGAATAGTGAAGGAGTAACGTTGCTACAGGATTTAGCGAAACACCGTTGAAAGGGAAAATCATGTCTTCGAGTATCACCATCGAGCAGTTGAAACAACAAGGTCGCTATCCGGAAGCCACCGAGCTGGCCCAACAGATGCTGCAACAGGCACCGTTGGATGGCTCGCTACATTACCAGCTGGCGTGCCTTTACGATGTGCAGGGCTTTGAACAGCAGGCGATCCCCTGCTATCTCGCCGCCTTGCAGCACGGCCTGCCTGCACAGTTACGCCAGGAAGCCTGGCTGGGCCTGGGTAGCACCTATCGCGCATTGGGGGAATACCAGAAATCGCTAACCGCTTTCGACGACGGGCTAAACGAGTTCCCGCAGGCCAAGGAGATCACGCTGTTCCGCGCCATGACGCTCTACAATCTGGGGGAAACCAAACAGGCGGTATCGGACCTGCTGATCCTGTTGGCAGAGACCTCGGCACATACGGAGATCAGCAGCTACCAGCGTGCGATCCAGCAATATGCTGCGGATTTGGATCGTATTGGTTAAGGGGAGAATGATGGAGCTCATCACCGATCTGCGTAACTGTAATATCGACTGGCAACAGTTGGGCGAATTGCTGGCCGCTGCCGGACTGGGCGAGCGTGATCCACAGGTCTTACAGAAGGTATACCAAAATAGCCAATTCTGTTATTGGGGCTTTATTGAGGGGGAGTTGATGGCCACCGCCCATGCCATCAGTGACATGACTTCGGTAGCTTATCTGGCCGATGTCGCCATCCATCCGCGCTTCCAGGGGCAAGGTTATGGTCAGCAGTTGATGGATCGCGTCATGCATGATCTGGCCCCATTAGGTAAAGTGTTTATTTACTCGGTGCCGGACAAATTGGCATTTTATAAGCGATATGGCTTCCACGATCTGACTACCGGCATGGTGTACGCCGATGGGAGCGCGCTGGAAAGGTTACAAAATAGCGGGTATGTGCGTTGAACATCAAACTGCTAATTATTAAGTGAGAAAATAAAAATACTGCTATGAGGACATTTCAAGCAGGCTTATCCCTTAATACACTTAAAGCCACACTTTATGACAATGACTACAAATATCATGATAGTGAATAATTCATAATAACAAAAAAACAATATTCATTTGTGTGCTACGGTAGGCTGAGCCTAAAAATAAAAACCCTCAACCTTAAGTTAATTAACTTTATTGTGGTTTTTATCTGTAACTTACTTGCTTTACCATTCCTAATTACCACACAAGCCACGAATGCTATGCTTATAATAAACATGACAAATGGCCCTCTAGTTAAGCCATGGAGGCATATAAGAATCCCTGTATTTAAAATACCTAAAGCCGAGAAGATGAAAACAGTGCTACTTACAATATCGGCAAGAACAAAAATATAATTCTCAAATGTCTCTTCACTCGAAACCCTACCCTCTCCACCATAAACCTTACGCACGGTTTTAGCATACGAGCGTTTTATTTCTAATAGATCCCTATATGAAAAGCAACTTGTTAGGATTAGTTTTCTCGCATTCATTTTCACTTCCATGTTGTAATATAAAATAAAGAATAATATGTTGCACAAGTCATACGAAACTACATCATCTATTCCCAGATGATATTATCAAAAATTGTTGGAGGTTGTCTTGGTAAATTAATATTCGCAGCATAATTACTTTCCCCCGTCTGTGACAAACAATTAGTACTGAGTGGGGCAGTATCTCGTCGCTTTACAGAGAAGGTCAAAACCAAATGTGTTACTCATCTGCGGACCTGAAAATACAGGTATCTCCCTGTCAATGATGAACACATCGTTGTCTGGATTTAAACTCCATTTTCCCGCATTATCTGTTCTATAACCGAGTGGTATAACATTGTGACCCAGTCTGCCACTCAGTACAGATTTTGACGATTAAAAGGTAGCTTTTACGCCATGACAGACAAACCGCAGCACGCCTCGCTGACCATGTTCGGCATCAACATTCCCTGTGCGTTACACTAATTTTCCATCATAGCTACGGAGGTATCCTCATTCCGCCCCCCATCACTCAAGCAAAGTAGCTACATTTGATCACTTTCGTAGAGATTGCTATCATGAATAAGCGAATTAAAGTAAGCACGATATAATGATCACGATTTTTATTTTAAAGGGATTTGTTTTATATGGATAATTATTTCGGTTTTCGTGAACAAGTGAAAAACTACTACCTTGAGATGGCACTTGCAAACTCTCATGAGTTAGGCCGTTTGGCTAACAGAGCATCTGCTTTTTATCTAAAAAATGCACAATCAAGATTTTCATTTCAAAAAGAAATTGATGGTCTGATCAATCATCATATATCGACTTGCCGTGCAGCAACGACTCAAGAAGGGCAACGCAATGCATTTGCCTGTCTAAAAACTGAGCATGATTCTTTAAGAATGCAGTATGAGTCGTTACAACTTAATAAGGTGGCCAGAGCTGTATATTTGGAAATAAAAAAAGAAAACGGCGTATACACATATGTTGTTAAAGCAATCGGCGTTGTCGCAGGACTATCACAAGTGGCCTCTGGATTAGCTATGGTGCTAGCATCAGAAGTCACTTTCGTTAGTGGTGTTACGGGCGTTTTACTTATTTGTCATGGAGCGAATAACATCTACGAAAACTTACAATTTTTCTTCACGGGTGAGGAAAATACAGGTTACTTAAGAGACCTATATCGCTGGGCATCTACCAACGTAGGTTATGGTGAACGTGGTGGCGATATTCTATATGCAGGCATAGACCTGTCCCTTTCATTAAAAGCTTTATTTGGCAAGGTAGTAGTACCAAATAGTAGAAGCTGGTTAGGTATAAGTGGTAGAGGACCAGATACTGAAAGATTATATTATGCTATGTATAACGATGCGGTTACTGGCTTTAAAACCATGGGGAAGTTCTCACTCTCATTGGAGATAGTGAGCGATGCTATTACTATAAAGGGAGTAATGAAATAGCTCACTAAGAAATATGTGACTTACACAAAAATGCAAATTAATTTCTCATTTTAACTTTTCATTTCTTCTGTCTTTCACAAAAAAATACAAAGACTTAATGTAGAGCCTCATTGGAGTTAGGAAATAAGAAGGTATTACAATCATAAAGCACATAAGAACTATAATTCCAAAACCAAAAACACCATCTTTGGAAACTGTTCCAATTGTGAAAATAGTTAGTATTACCCCTAAGATGATACTTGCTCTGAGGGTTCTTCTACCTATATCTCTAACTGAATATAGAATATCGAGTTGAAAAACATTAGCATTGTTTTTTATTTTTTTTATTTCACTCCTAGTGAAATAAGACTCCAAAAGGAGTCTATCAACGCTTTTTACTTTTTTCATTAGTAAACTCTATCATCCCAAATACTGTAACCACTGGTTCCTGCAATATGATGCTGCCAGGAGATGCTTTCGTACTTCAGAGATATACTTTCTTGTGGTTGTGATTCATTATGCGTTGATGAATTAGGGTAGAAAATGTTAACGTCTATAATTGCAACGTTAGTCAACTTGATGGTGTAAAACAACTCTCGACCACCATTTTGGTTGGTTCTATATATATCTATAATTGCATCCAAACGTTCATTGTTAGATATTGCGATACCAATTAAAGGTGAAGACTTATCGATTGGCTTAACGATAACGAACGGATGATGGCTAACGTGCTGCTCTCTACTGATTGAATGGCTTAGTTGATAAAGATAACTTTGATCTGTATGTCCAGACTGGTATAAGTTCCCGATTGAATCTTTAGTGGAACATCCCGCAGTAATTAACCCTTGTTTTGCACCTTTCAGAGTTAGAAAAATGTCATTAGCCATATCAAAATCCTTTTTTATAAAGTCACTACGCAAACATCATATAAGACTCAATATTATATACAAAACAAATGGTTTTTAACACCTCTACCATAAACAATCAAGTGTAAAGAGAATGATGCGATCATTAAAAACCGCCAATACATCACCAAAATCAATGTAAAGAAACCACTTACCCATATCTCATGAATGTAATCACCCCGTATTAGTGCCATTAGTGCCGTTGATTAAAACTATAGATTTACCCTATTATTTCACAGGGATGCTGTTACAGTTCAAACTCCCCCCTACCGGAGGATTGGCAAAACAGCCCCATGTTCCTCACAAACCAAAACTCTTCACCTGCATGATACCCCCTTGACCGTCTGGATCTAAACCCCGTTTTCCCGCATTATCTGTGCTATCACCGTGCGGTATAAGTTAGTGATCAACGCTTGTGCCACTCAGTACAGATTTTGACGATTAAAAGGTAGCTTTTACGCCATGACAGACAAACCGCAGCACGCCTCGCTGACCATGTTCGGCATCAAAAATTGTGACACCATCAAAAAAGCCCGCCGCTGGCTGGAAGAACAGGGAGTGGCTTACCAATTCCACGACTATCGCGCAGACGGGCTCGACGAGCAGCTGTTGCGTGATTTTGTCGCGCGCCTGGGTTGGGAACCATTGTTGAATACTCGTGGAACCACCTGGCGTAAACTGGATGAAGCCCAGCGCAATGCCTGCGACAATGCCGATGCCGCCATCGCCCTTATGCTGGAGCAACCGGCCATGATCAAACGCCCTTTGCTGGATGATGGTAAAGGACATGCCCTGCCAGGCTTCAGCAGCGAAGGCTATCAGCAATTTATTACCGAGGTTAACTCATGATCTGCCCTGTTATCGAACTGGCGCAACAGCTTATCAAGCGCCCTTCCCTCAGCCCACATGACGAAGGTTGTCAGGAGTTGATGATCGCCCGCCTGAAAGCGATCGGTTTTACCGTCGAACCAATGAACTTTGGCGATACGCAAAACTTCTGGGCCTGGCGCGGTCAGGGCAGTACTCTGGCATTTGCTGGTCACACCGATGTGGTGCCAACCGGCGACGAGAAAAATTGGGATAACCCGCCGTTTGAGCCCGTCATCCGCGACGGCATGCTTTATGGTCGTGGAGCCGCCGATATGAAAGGCTCCCTGGCCGCCATGGTGGTAGCCGCAGAACGCTTCGTTGCCGCCAACCCCAACCATCAGGGCCGCCTGGCGTTTCTGATCACCTCAGACGAAGAGGCCAGCGCCACTCATGGTACCGTGAAGGTGGTGGAAGCCTTGATGGCTCGCAACGAGCGCCTTGATTATTGCCTGGTCGGCGAACCTTCAAGCACCGAACGGGTCGGAGACGTGGTGAAAAATGGCCGCCGTGGCTCGATCACCGCCAATCTGCGTATTCATGGAGTCCAGGGTCACGTCGCCTATCCACATCTGGCCGATAATCCGGTTCACCGGGCTATGCCTGCGTTAAACGAACTGGTCGCCATTGAGTGGGATCAGGGCAACGAATTCTTCCCGCCAACCAGCATGCAAATTGCCAACGTGCAGGCCGGTACCGGCAGCAACAACGTGATCCCCGGTGAAATGTTCGTGCAGTTCAACTTCCGCTTCAGCACCGAGCTTACCGACACCCTGATCAAGCAGCGGGTGCAGGAACTGTTGGATCGCCATAACTTGAACTACAGCATCGACTGGTGGCTGTCTGGTCAGCCTTTCCTGACCGCTCGAGGCGCTTTGGTCGATGCCGTGGTAAATGCGGTAGAACACTATGCCGAGCTCACCCCGCAACTACTGACTACCGGCGGTACTTCTGATGGCCGCTTTATCGCTCAGATGGGAGCACAGGTGGTTGAGCTGGGGCCGGTCAACGCCACCATCCATAAAGTGAATGAATGCGTACATGCGGCCGATCTGCAGTTACTGAGCCGCATGTATCAGCGTATCATGGAGCAACTGGTCGCATGATCAGCGCAGAAATGCTCACCGGGCGCTCGACGGAGCACCTTACCGTACTGAGCGGCAATCACCGGCTGCAACCCGCTGCGGTGGTGGCCTTTCAGGCCATGCAACAGGCGGCTAAAACGGCAGGCTTCGATCTGCAACCGGCCAGCACCTTTCGCGATTTTGACCGGCAGCTGGCGATCTGGAATGGTAAGTTCTGCGGAGAGCGGCCAGTATTGGATCACAATAGCCAACCGATGGATATCCAGCCACTGTCTGCCGCCGAGCGTTGTGAAGCCATTTTGCGTTGGTCGGCCCTACCGGGTGCCAGCCGTCACCACTGGGGCAGCGATCTGGATGTTTACGATCCGTCGCTGCTGCCCGTTGGGCAAAAGTTGCAGTTAGAGCCGTGGGAATATGAAGCCGGTGGTTATTTCCATCCGCTAAATCTTTGGCTGACTGCACATATGGCCGAGTTTGGCTTCTATCGCCCGTTTACCGCCGATCAAGGTGGGGTGGCGGTGGAACCCTGGCATTTAAGTTATCGCCCGCTGGCGCAAGAGGCCGAGCATTTACTGACGCCCGAGCTGCTGCTGGCGGCCTGGCGAGATAAGGACGTTGCTGGTGCAGCTTGGCTCGCAAGCCATCTGCCCGCGATATTCTCGCGTTTTGTTCGCCCTGAAGGAAAGGTGTAAACATGCATTGGTTAGCTGACTACTGGTGGATAATCCTGGTGATATTGGCAGGTATTATCATTAGCGGGATCAAGGAATTACGCCGCCTGGATCATCGAAAATTCCTGGCCAACAAGCCTGAATTGCCGCCCCACCGCGATAACAACGCCAAGTGGGACGACGAAGACGACTGGCCGAAAAAGCCATAACCTCAGGGCGCACATAGCGCCCTGCTGTTTATTTAAAGGCGATCAGATCGCCCCGTTTACCAAACATCGCCTCTTCCCAATAGCGCTGCGGCACGTAGTAATGCAAACGCTCCAGAGCAGCATTCATCATGCCCGAACTGATTGCATGCCCGACGCCTGGTTCAATATCCAACGTCACATCTGCGCCAACGGCCTGCAACTGAGCCTCAGCCGCTTGCGCATGTTCCGCAGCAATAACGCCGTCCGTCTCACCATGGATCAGGTGTACCACGCTGTCACCAAAATCGGCTTGCGGTAACTGGGCAAAACGGCCGCTGAAGGCCACTACCCGCCCGGCCAGTTTGGCTTCGGCTTTTAGCCCTTCCAGCGCCATGATCGAACCCTGCGAAAAACCAACCAGCGCGGTGCCCGCGTAGCCCACACCGCTGTGCTGCTGCCAGTAGCGCACGGTTTCAACAAAGGTTGGCATCACTTCGGCAATGCGTTGCGTGCGGTTGTGTTCGGTGATCCCCTGAACCGAGAACCATTGGCGACCCTCACCGTTGCCAAAAGCGAATGGGCCACCAATACTCACCACCAAGGCCTGTGGGAAATCTTTGGCGAAGTAACTGCCGATCTCCCCCATCGCCACCGGATTATCCCCCACGCCATGAAACAACAGTATCAGTTGCTCTGCCGGTGTTGCGGGGCTTTGGACAACGAAATGCGAGTGTTTCATAGGGGACTCCTCAGGTTAGAGACATCCGGGACAGACCCGGCAACTGCCCTTACTATACGCCGCGGAGAAATCAGGAAAATCGGGTTTTATTGAACAACTCTTTCCATTTATTGCAACGACTGCGCCCACTCCTGCCAGTAGCGGCAATGTTGCGCATTAAGCTGTTGCAACGCCTGCCCTGCCTCTTGCCGCCAAAGCCGCAGCAAGGCTTTTTGGCCACTCAGGCCATATTGGGCAGCGCACTGGGCCACGGTTTGTTGTTGCTGCAAATGCGCACGTAATGCCGCACAGGGCAATGAGCTGTTCAACAACAGACGTTGTAGTGCCCCCAGGCTAGCCTCCAAGGGGCGATGGGCAAAGGCAAAACCGGCCAGCTCGCGCCAGTCTTCTTCATTTAATAGCGGATCGGTATCATCGTCGAGCTCCAGCAACAGGTCGCTATGTTGCCGCAACCAGCGCCAATCCCGAGCCAAGTGCTTATGCGCCGCATGGCACAGCTCCTCCCCTTGCTCGCTAATGGCCAGCACCGCCATGGCGGTGTAACAGCCACTGCTGGCCTCCCGTTTGTTGCCAATCCGCACCAGAGTGAAGCCACAAGATTGCCAAAACCGCCACAGCGGCTCGGTATAGCCGAAGCTAACGGAAAGAAAATCCACCCCCTGAGAGTCACGTTTTTGCTGTTTCACCAACCGGCTGGCGATCCCTTGCTGGCGTAACTCCGGCAACACGGCGATACGGGTAATGCGACGGGAACGCAACGTAGGTGCCCACCATTGGCCGCTATGTGCCGCCAAAGATTGAACGACCAGATTGCCACGCGGCCTTCTGCGGCCCGCCCACACCTCGTGGGCCAGTTCAACCGATAAGCCGCCCTCATCTACCAACCATAGCGCCCCGACCACCTCATCCCCCAACAACGCCGCACTGAAGTGCATCCCGGGCGCATCCATCAGACGGCGTAAATCCAGCGGTGAGGTTCTATAGTGTGCGCTACAGAGCAACGCATAGAAACGCCGTAACCGTTGCGGATCGGCGCACAGTTCAGCCTGTTCAATAGCACTAAAAGTGGGTGACTGCCCTGCCACTGCCCATGCCGGTTCCTCGTTGAACAGCAAGGCGTGATCGATAATCCGCTCCAGGGCATCACCCGCAGCCCAACGCATCGGTTGCTGCAAGCTTACCGGCTGCCACTGCGGCAAAGTAGCGCAGAACTTCAGTAAAAATCCGCGCCCCGTTCCTTCATATCCCTGCACCGTAGTTGTCAGCAATACGCGCGGGAAATAGTCCATTAACTGTTGCAGTAAAGGTCCAGGGATCGCTGCAGCCTCATCCACCAGCAGCCAGCCAACACCCTCTGCACCCTGTTCAGAACAATGCTGTAGCAAAGCATCCGGTGCCCAAAACTTGGCCCGTCCTGCGGCCCACTCGCTGGCAACGTCGGTAGCGGCGCGGCTCGGGCCGGTGATCCAACAGGTTAACGGGCTGCTGGCCATCAACATCCCCGCCACCGTTGATTTCCCCCGGCCACGCGCAGCAGTTAATACCCAGATCCCAGACTCGGCAGCCAACAAGCGGGCCAAAATGGCCTGCTGTTCCTCACTCGGATTACCTTGGGGAGCCTGCCAAGCTGGCCGTAATGGTAAGGGAGCCAGGCACAACGGTTCACCTTGCCGCCAGATAGACACTTCGCTATCGGCCAGCAACCGTTGTTGCAGATGGTGGATAAAATGGGGCGTGGCGATCGGCTGTGGGCAATCGCTCCAGCGCAGGCTGTCGCTATCTGGCTGCTGCGGCCAACTTTGCCAAGGTGGAACCAGCAACAGTAACCAGCTACCGGCTTGTAATGTCCCGCAGAGCTGGGCCAGCGCTTCAACGTCCAGCCCCGCTAACGCATCAAATACCGCATGCAACCGCTCTTGCCCCAACAAGGTTTTGACCGCGTGACTCGCCAACGCATCGATTCCTGCGGGCACGTCATTACCGACCCAAGGCCAGTCCCCCGGCAGCCGTGCCGCCAGTTGCTGCGCCTGATCTCGGCACCATTGCGATTCTCCGCTGATCACCAACAGCCGCCGAATACCCTGCTGCTGCATGCGTTGTTGCATTTTTTGTAACATGAATATTGAGGCCTGAAAGCAGAGTGCCGGGCTCTAGGCACCGGCACTGAGTAATATCAACGGGAGGCGAAGGTATTGCAGGTATTAGGGTCGCCGCTATCGAACCCTTGCTTGAACCAGGTATAACGCTGCTGCGAAGTGCCATGCGTAAAGCTGTCTGGCACCACTCTCCCTTGGCTTTGCTGCTGCAAACGGTCGTCACCAATCGCCTGCGCGGCATTCAATGCGGATTGCAGATCGCCTGCTTCCAGCATCTGCTGTTTCTCGGCGTAATGGCCCCAAACGCCAGCAAAGCAGTCGGCCTGAAGCTCCATTTTCACCGACAGGCGGTTAACCTCTGCCTGGCTAGCCCCTTGCTGCATCTGGCGAACCTTGCGCTCAATCCCCAAGAGATTCTGCACGTGGTGGCCCACTTCATGCGCAACCACATAGGCCTGGGCAAAATCACCGCCAGCGCCCAGCTTGGTTTTCATATCCTGGTAGAACGAGAGATCGATATAGACCGTATCGTCCGCAGGGCAGTAAAACGGCCCCATCACCGATTGACCGGTGCCGCAGCCGGTACGCGTCGCGCCCCGGTACATCACCAGTTTCGGATCCTGATAGTTTTTCCCCATCTGCTTGAAGATGCCCTGCCAGTTATCTTCGGTAGACGCCAGCACCACCGAGGTAAACTTGGCCAGTTGATCGTCTTGCGGGCTGATGCTGGCGCTTTGCTGCTGAGACTGTGGGGAGACATCTCCGCCATTCAGCAGAGGAGTCAGGTCTACCCCGTAGTAACCGGCAACCAGCACCACGACCAGAATGATCAGGCCACCTTTGCCGCCGATAGGTATCCGGGGGCCGCCACCGCCGCCGCCCAGACCTGAAGACTGCCCACGGCGATCCTCGACATTGTCACTTTCTCGACGCCCTTGCCAACGCATAAATAAACTCCAGAGATGATTTTTAATAATCGTAGGAAACTAGCCCTGGTTACTATTATAAGGCGTTCGTGACGCAGCGAATGCAGTAATTTTCTGGAAAGTGGTGAATGAGGGGTGGGAGGCTCAGTTCGATGCTTTGCCCCTCACTCTAGCCCTTCCCCTGTAAGAGAGTGCTAAAGTGAGGGGCATGATTTAACGATTAGTCCAACTTCACGCCGATACGGCGAGCGACTTCTTCGTAGGCTTCAATCAGGCCACCCAGGCTCTGGCGGAAGCGATCCTTGTCCATCTTGGCCAGGGTATTCTTGTCCCACAGGCGGCTACCGTCCGGGGAGAACTCATCGCCCAGCACCACTTCACCGTTGAACAGGCCGAACTCCAGTTTGAAATCGACCAGGATCAGGCCCGCATCGTCAAACAGCTTGCTTAGCACGTCGTTAGCCATATAGCTAAGCTCGCGCATGCGCGCCAGATGCTCTTTGCTCACCCAGCCGAAGGTTTCGCAATAGGATTCGTTCACCATTGGGTCGTGCATCGCGTCGTTCTTCAGGAACAGATCAAACAGCGGCGGGTTCAGCGGCAAACCTTCTTCGATCCCCAAGCGCTTGACCAAAGAGCCTGCGGCACGGTTACGGATCACGCACTCAACCGGTACCATCTCCAGCTTTTTCACCAGCACTTCGTTGTCTGACAGCAGGCGTTCCATCTGCGTTGGGATACCGGCCTCTTCCAGCTTGCTCATAATGAAATGGTTGAACTTGTTGTTCACCATCCCTTTACGATCGAACTGCTCAATGCGCTGACCATCCAGTGCTGACGTATCGTTACGGAATTCCAACACCAGCAGATCCGGGTTTTCGGTGGTGTAGACGGTTTTTGCCTTGCCGCGATACAGTTCAGCTAGCTTTTGCATCTTAACTTACTCCAATGAGATGGTACCTTCCGGCTGCCTGGCAGCCTACTGGGCACAAAATTGACCTGATAAGTTCTTTGGTTTGCTGATAACTATTGTGCCAAATCTGCGACGCAAACGATACCGTATCAGCAAAACAAAAAGGGGCCGCAGCCCCTAGATGTAGTTATTTCACGCTGGTTTTACTGAAAGCCGTCTGGAGCACCGCTACCAGCGCATCGTTCTGCGACTGGGTCAACGGCTTACCTTTGGAATCGATAAATTGCAAACTGGTACGGTTATTCAAATCACCGACCTGCAGTTTGTAATCACCTTCTTTCAGTTCAGGATCTTTGGCGCCCAACGCATCCCAATCACTGCTGCTCAGGGATTTGTAGGTTACGGCGACGCTACCCTGCGGACGGCTGCGGTCACCCACTTTCATCCCCAGTTTTTCCAGTGCCGGTGGCAAACGATCCCACACTACCGTGTACGGCGCACGCACGATCAGCGTTGGCAGGCCGGTGTCATCCGCACCGCTCTGCACGTCCAACACACCAACACGGTTGGCAGACTGGCTGCTCGACAGGTTGTCCTGCTTGTCCAGGCCCTCAACGATGGTGTTCATCATCATACCGTTGTAGCGCTGAACTTCAGAAGGGTCGGTAACCTTGTCGGTTTGCCCCTGCTGACGCAGTTCGAGGGTTTTCACCACCAACGCTTGTTGGTAGCCCTGTTTCTGTACCGTGATCTGGTAGCGGCCTTCGTACTGGTTGTCTTCATCCAGACGGTTCCACTTCACCCAGTCGGTAGTCAGCGTTTGGCTGGCATCCGTACGTGAGGCGATCGGAATGTTTTTGCTCTGCAACAGGCTGGCTACGCGGGACCACAGGTTATCGTTCTGCGGGCTGCTTTCCAGCAGCAGCGTGCCGCTGTCACCGGCATATTGACCTCGGGAACCGCTCAGCAGTGCCAGCGGCTGTACCGGTGGCCGGATATCCAGTTGCTTGCCAACAGCGCCTTTCTGCGCGTTTGCCGGAACTTCATAATTACCAGTTTGTACCGGCAGGATCAGGCCGGACGGCGCGCTCAGCGGTTTGAGCGGTGCGGCGTCAAGATAGGCCTCATCGCCGCTAACCTGGCGTTTGTAGCGCTGATCGGTAGAACAAGCCGCCAGCGTCATCACCAGCGCTAATCCCACGACCGTTGCTAGCGTCGACTTTTGCAATGAATAAGCCATCAAATCTCCCTAAGAGTTACAGCAAACCGGCGCTTTTCAACGCACGCTCCACGACAGGACGGGCAGCGTCGGTCAACGGCGTCATAGGCAGACGCATCGTATCGGTTGCCATCAATCCCAATGCCTTACAGGCCCATTTCACCGGAATTGGGTTTGCTTCTACGAACAAATCCTGATGCAAAGGCATCAAGCGCTGATTCAAACGGCGGGCTTCGGCAAAATTGCCTTGCGCCGCCAGGCGGCAAAGTTCGACCATTTCACGCGCAGCCACGTTGGCCGTCACGGAAATCACCCCTTTGCCACCCAGTTGCATGAAGTCCAGACCGCTGGCGTCGTCGCCGCTCAGCAAAATGAAGTCTTCATCATCAACCAGCACTTGGATCTGACTAACACGACTTAAGTTCCCTGTTGCCTCTTTAACGGCAACAATATTCTTAATTTTGGCCAAACGAGCGATGGTTGGCGGCAGCATGTCACAACCGGTACGTGAAGGCACGTTATAGAGGATCTGCGGCAGATCGGTGCTTTCGGCAATGGCTTTGAAATGCTGGTACAGGCCTTCCTGGGTCGGTCTGTTGTAGTAAGGCGTGACCGACAGGCAGCCCACGACACCGGTATTGCTGAAACGCTGCGTCAGTGAGATAGCCTCGCTGGTGGCGTTGGCACCGGTACCGGCGATCACCGGAATACGGCCTGCGGCCAGTTCCAGCGTCTGCAAGACCACGTCCACATGTTCGTCATGGGGCAGCGTGGCGGACTCGCCGGTAGTTCCTACGGAAACGATCGCCGCAGTCCCACTGGCTACATGATAATCAATCAGTTTTTTTAGGCTCGCACGATCGACAGCACCTTTGGTGTCCATCGGCGTAACCAGTGCAACAATACTTCCCGTAAACATTGGCCGTCCCCTTCACAAACAAGTCACCCATGGTACTTTTGTCACCTATCCAAAAGCAAGCAAACAACGTGTCTAAGCGCTTGGCAGGCGGTTTTTTTTATGTTTACCTTGGTAACCCCATTCAGCACGACAGGAAGCTGCATTTTGCCTAAGCCTGATGAACACTATCTGGTGATCACCGCACTGGGCGCCGATCGCCCCGGTATCGTCAACGCCATCACCCGCCACGTCAGTAGCTGCGGGTGCAATATCGAAGATAGCCGTCTGGCCATGCTGGGTGAAGAGTTCACCTTCATCATGCTGCTTTCAGGTAGCTGGAACGCGATTACCCTGATCGAATCCACTTTGCCGCAAAAAGGCGCCGAGCTGGATTTACTGATCGTGATGAAACGCACAAACTCGCAAGAAAGACCGCCAATGCCAGCTACAGTGTGGGTACAGGTTGAGGTAAAAGACTCCCCGCATATCATCGAGCGGTTTACCGGCCTGTTTGATTCGAGCCAGATGAACATTGCCGAGCTGGTGTCACGGACTCAGCCAGCACAGGGGGATCAGCCCTCCCAGCTCTATATCCAGATCACCGCCCACAGTTCCGGTGGCCAGGATGCAACAAATATTGAACAAGCCTTTTATCGCCTATGTACAGAATTGAATGCACAAGGCAGTATTAGCGTGGTGAACTATCCACAGCATGATGAGAGAGATGGAGAGTAGTTATGAGCCCATTGAAAGCCGGTGATACAGCGCCGAAATTTAGTTTACTCGACCAGGATGGCGAGGAAATTAATTTGGCCGACTTCCAGGGACAACGAGTACTGGTTTACTTTTATCCCAAAGCCATGACGCCAGGTTGCACCGTGCAAGCCTGCGGGCTACGGGATAACATGGATGAATTGAAAAAGGCGGGCGTCGAAGTGCTGGGTATCAGCACCGATAAACCCGAAAAGCTCTCGCGTTTTGTTGAGAAAGAACTGCTCAATTTCACGCTGCTATCCGACGAAGATCATCAGGTAGCTCAGCAGTTTGGCGTTTGGGGCGAGAAAACCTTCATGGGCAAAACCTATGACGGTATTCACCGTATCAGTTTCCTGATCGGCACCGACGGCAAGGTTGAGAAAGTGTTCGATGATTTCAAGACCACCAATCATCACGAAATCGTTCTGAACTACCTGCAGCAGTAAAGGGTAAAGCGCAGCAACATGAGTTGCTGCGCTTTATTTTTCTCACTTCACTTCATCCCCCACATCCACCAGCATGTCATCCGGCCAGGCGTGGATCACGGCTTTCACCAGCGTCGCCAACGGAATGGCGAAGAATACGCCCCAGAACCCCCACAGGCCGCCGAAGATAATCACCGAGAGTATGATCACCAGCGGATGCAGGTTGACCGCCTCGGAGAACAAGATCGGCACCAGCAGGTTGCCATCCAACCCTTGCACCACCAGATAAGCGATAATCAGCGTCCAGAAGTCGGCACCAATGCCCCACTGGAACATCGCCACCACCACCACCGGGATCGTCACCAGCACCGCGCCGATGTAAGGGATCAGCACCGAAAGGCCGACCAACACCGCCAATAACAGGGAATAGCGCATATCCAGGATGAAGAACACCAGATAGGTCGCCACCCCGACGATCACCATCTCCAGCACCTTGCCGCGAATATAGTTGGTGATCTGTTGGTTCATCTCGACCCATACCTGCCCTGCCAACCCACGGTTGCGCGGCAGCACGCGGCGCACCGCATTGATCATCTGCTCTTTGTCCTTCAGCAGGAAGAACGCCATCAACGGGACCAGGATCAGATAGATGGCCAGCGTCAGCAGCCCAACCAGTGAGGCCAGCGAGAATTTCACCACCGACTCACCCATGCCCGACAGACGCTCACGCAGGTTCTGCGCCATCATATCAATGATGCCTGCATCCACCAGCGCCGGATAGCGTGTCGGCAAGGTCGCCGCATAGTTGTAGAACTGATTGAGCATGCCCGGTAAATCGGTCATCAGGTTGATGCCCTGCTGCCAGGCGGTTGGCGCGACCACGAAGACCAACAGCATGGCAATACCGCCAAACACGATCAGCATGATACTTGCCGCCCAGGTGCGCGAACATCCCAGACGCTGAAGGCGAGCGGTAGGCCACTCCAGCAGGTAAGCAAGCACTAGCGCCACCAGCAAGGGGGTCAAGATACCGTGAAAAAAATAAAGGATGCAGAACCCGGCAACCAGGATCACCAGCAACGCAATAGCTTGTGGATCGGTGAAACGACGTCGGTACCACTGTAATAACAACTCCAACATCAGAGATTGCTCCTTATTCCATCAATGGGGGTGAGGCTCGCCAGTCCCTATGCGGCCGAGCAGATATGACATGATTTTTAGATAATTTTAGCCCGGTTATCACCGTGCAGACGTTTCAATGTGGGTAGTGGCTGGCTATGATGTGATAACGTTTGCCGCTCAGGCGCACGATCCCCTGAAAATGCATTTTTGTGAGCCAACGCACTTTCGCGCTGATTGTACTGGAGAGTCTGGCACGGAAGAAGAACTCTTATCTGATACTGACGTCTTACTTGATGACTTTATTGAGGGAATGACCTGACTATGACCATCCGGTTGACTAAAACAGCGTTAACAGTCCTGCTGCTCGGCTCACTTTGCACCTCTGCGTTGGCGCCGGTTAACGCCCAAACGCAAGACCAACTGCCGGATATGGGGACTTCCGCGGGGGGGACGTTGAGCATCGGCCAGGAACTGACCATGGGCGATTTTTACGTGCGGCAGCTACGCGCAAGCGCCCCGTTGATCAACGATCCGCTATTGACCCAATATATCAACCAGTTGGGTAA
Source organism: Serratia sp. JSRIV004 (assembly GCF_019968705.1). NCBI lineage: Bacteria > Pseudomonadati > Pseudomonadota > Gammaproteobacteria > Enterobacterales > Yersiniaceae > Serratia > Serratia sp. JSRIV004. The sequence continues at coordinate 4,330,607 of NZ_CP074140.1, forward strand.
CCGGCTGGTCGCCAGCGCCTATTCGGTGCGCACCCCGTTCCACTTCTTTCTAGTCCGTAACGACGAGATCAACGCCTTTGCCTTCTTCGGCGGCAACGTGGTGCTGCACTCGGCCTTGTTCCGTGAAACCGACAACGAGAGCCAACTGGCCTCGGTCCTGGCGCACGAAATCTCACACGTGACCCAGCGCCATCTGGCCCGCGCAATGGAAGACCAGCAACGCAACGCACCACTGACCTGGGTGGGCGCACTGGGCTCTATCCTGCTGGCGATGGCCAACCCAACCATGGGCATGGCGGCGCTGAGCGGTACGCTGGCGGGAACGCAGCAGGGGATGATCAGCTTCACCCAGGCAAATGAACAAGAGGCCGACCGTATCGGTATTCAGGTATTGCAGCGCGCCGGGTTCGATCCCGAAGCGATGCCAGACTTCTTGCAAAGGCTGGCCGATCAGTCCCGCTATGCCTCAAAACCACCGGAAATGCTGCTGACGCACCCATTGCCAGACAGCCGGCTTTCGGACGCCCGCAACCGCGCCAACCAAATGCCGCGCCATCTGGTGCAATCCAGCCAAGACTATCTGCTAGCAAGGGTACGTACGCTGGGCATGTACAGCTCGGAAGGCTATGGTCTGAGCGAAGACCTGCTGAACACTTACAGCAAAGGCAACATTCGCGAGCAAATAGCCGCCAAATATGGCCGGGCGATCCTGTTCTATGAAGCCAAGAAATACGACGAAGCGCGCAATCTTATTCAGCCCCTACTGGCAAAAGATCCGAAAAACGTCTGGCTGCTGGATCTGCTGACCGACATCGATCTGGGTCAGAATAAGGCGGCTCAGGCTATTGCTCGCCTTGAGGCGGTCAATGCGGCGCAAAGCAATAACCCGGTGTTGCTGCTCAATCTGGCAAACGCCTACGTTGAGGGTAATCAACCCGCTCAAGCGTCAAAAATCCTCAACCGATATACCTTTGCCCATCCGGACGATCCGAACGGCTGGGATCTGTTGGCTCAGGCCAGTGCCGCCCAAGGTCTACGCGATGAAGAACTTTCCGCCCGGGCAGAAAGCCTGGCGCTGGCAGGCCGTCTGGATCAGGCGATCGGTTTACTCAGCAACGCCAGCTCATTACAAAAACTGGGCAGCCTGAAACAGGCTCGTTATGACGCGCGGATTGACCAACTGCGTCAGTTGCAAAGAACCTTCAGCAAGTTCCAACGCACTTGATTTGAACAAGGAAAGAGAAAAAATGAAAAACGTCACTATTTATCACAACCCACGCTGCTCGAAGAGCCGTGAGACGCTGGCACTGCTGGAACAGCATGGCGTTGAACCGCAGGTGGTGCTGTATCTGGATACGCCGCCTTCCGTCGCCGAGCTGAAAAAGCTGTTGCAAGAACTCGGTTTCACTTCGGCCCGCGAATTGATGCGCAAGAAAGAAGATCTCTACAAGGAACTGAAACTGGCGGATGACACCCTGAGCGAAGAGCAACTGCTGCAAGCGATGGTGAGCAATCCGAAACTGATCGAACGCCCAATAGTGGTCAAAGGCAGCAAAGCCCGCATCGGCAGACCACCGGAGCAGGTGCTGGAGATCCTGTGACAGCAAGCCGGGCGATTATCAGCGCGTTGGCCGCACAGGACAGCGACGCCGCAGCTAGTGCTGCACAGGCGCATGTTCTGTCATTCCGCAGTGCGCTGTTACACGAAGGGTGAATAACCTAAAAATGGGTAATGGGGGAGTAGTGACCCACTACAGCCCCAGAATTTCCTTCACAAACGGAATGGTCAGCTTGCGTTGTGCCGTGATCGACGCGCGATCCAGCTGATCGAGCGTCATAAACAGCGTGCGCATTTCACGATCCAGGCGCTTGAGCAGGAAACGGCCCACGTCTTCCGGCAGTTCGAAACCACGCAGTTTGGCGCGCAACTGCAACGCCTGTAGTTTCTCTTCGTCCGACAGTGGCTGTAGCTTGTAGATCTGCCCCCAATCCAGGCGCGAGGCCAGATCCGGCAAATGCAGATTTAGCTGGCGCGGCGGACGATCGCCAGTGATAAACAGGCGGGTGCGGCCAGTTTCCAGAATGCGGTTATAGAGATTGAAAATCGCCATTTCCCATTCTTCATCACCGGCAATACACTCGATGTTATCAATGCAGACCAACGCCAGCTGTTCCATGCCGTCCAGCACTTCGGGCACAAAATAGGCCCGCTTATCCAGGGGCACATAGCCTACTGCTTCGCCACGCTGCGAGAGTTCGGCACAGGCCGCATGCAGCAAATGGCTGCGTCCCCCGCCTTCGCGTGACCAGAAATAGATGTAGCTACCATGCTCCTGACGGACTGCGGATTGGATCGCGGCTAATAAGGATGGGTTCTCACCCGGATAAAAACTGGCAAAAGTTTCATCATCGGGTAGATAAAGTGGCAATGAAAGCTGTGCCGGCGTATTCAGAAAAGCACCTCAACCAAAACTGGCAGGAAAACGCAATGAGTCTACCACAGAAAGCAACCGCTGTTGAACCCGCCATGAGAACAACGCGATTTAGTTGCCAAATTTGTCTTATACGGCAAAGCTGTTCTAAGATAAGTCGTACAAATTGACGATCACCGAAAGGAGTTAGACCGTGAAAGCGTGGAATAAAGTGCTATTGGCCTCAATGGTAGGTTTACTGCTGGTGGGCTGCGATGATGCCAAGGTCGATTCCCACCTGGATAAGGCCAAAGACAGTGCCGAACAAATGAAAGATGCGGCGGAAAAGAAAGCGGATCAACTGACCGACGATGCCAAGGCCAAAGCGGAAGAAATCAAGCAGGCTGCAGCGGCCCAGACGGAACAGCTGAAGGATCAGGCTTCCGCCATTAAAGATGACGCTGCCAAGCAGGCAGATGCCCTCACTGATGAGGCCAAGGCCAAAGCTGCAGCGATCAAACAGGATGCAGACAAACAAAGCCAGCAGCTGATCGATCAGGCCAAAAACATCAAGGCCGATGCGATTAACGGAGCTAACGATCTGGCACAACAGGCCAAGGCAAAAACCGAACAGCTCAAGAACAGCATGGACAATAAGGCTCAACAAGCCGACGGTAAAACCGAACAACCGGCCCAGCCTGCCAATCAATAAACAGAGTTGCTCTGTATGGGCGCAGCATGCTGCGCCCGCTTGGCTACCCGCCCAAGTTGTCTATCAGCGTGATGATGGATAATTTAAAGTTTTTTGGGACATACCGATGTAGCGCAGGTGAGGACGCTCAGAACGTACGTAGCCAGTCAGAATACTTCGGAGTAACCTCCCCTAAAACCCTCGGGCTTTTCATCTTATATCCCCACCTGCATTGAGCAATGAGTTTACGGCGGATTATATTAAATCCGGATAAGACTTTACATGCACTGGGAATAATCCTATCCTTATGGGTGGCATTCATTACTCAGAGGATTGAGATGGTTGGTTACTATTTGATAGATAAAAAGATAGTTTACAATAATGATCACGGGGAAATTCTCAACCTTAATGAGCCAGAAGTAAAAGTAAAGCTTTCTAACCCTGCGGCTAAATGTTTACAGAAACTCATTGATGCAGATCATCAAATTGTCTCTCCAGATGAGCTTATCGATGATATTTGGGGACAGAAAGGTGTCATTGTAGGCACTAATACCCTATATCAGCATATCTATATCCTGAGAAAACACCTTTGCTCACTGGGATTAGATAAAAACATTATTAAAACAACTCCGCGCTCCGGGTTCAATATCCCGCAAGAATTTACTATTGAGCCATTTCAGGATGAAGTCGAGTACGTAAAACAAGAAGATCATCAAAAACAACAGCAACAGGTAGAAGAACAACCGGCATTAGCAATCAATGCGTTCCCCCCCCAAAAAAACAGCTTATTAAAAAGAAGTAGCACCTATTATTTAGTGATAGCCTCCACCCTCGTTATTGTTTCATTACTTTATGTTTACAACACTAAAAACCCGCCAATAATAAATTACTCATTAATGGGGAAATATCAACACTGTAATATCTATCAGAAAGATGGAAAATTCACCTTATTATATATCAAATCAAAAATTGATAAGCACAAGATACAGTGCGATAAAGTAGGGAACCAGTCTTTGTATTATTTTGGAAATCCCGAGATTAAAAGGGAATCTATTTTCATATGTGATAATCGCATTGATGGTGATGCTAGAAGTAATTGTAAATCATATCATTGGTCTGGCTATGAAAACTAAATCCATCATTTCATTAGTAATGCTAACATGTGCCATCCTGGCCATAGCGTATTATTTTCTTTACTCAGAAAACAAAACAGAAAGTATCTCTTGCGAATCTAAGCTTTATTTGAAATTTGACGTCCCAAAACCTGGATTAGTCGCCAATTATAATATTTCAATAGACTTAAAAGGCGATAGCAGTAAAGATGATGGAAGAGGTAAATTTTCAGTAACTGCAAACTATTATGATGGGGAGAAAACGTACTATATCAGGCGTGATATCATTGTCAGCTACCAAGTTGACGATAATGGGTTGTATTTTTTTAAAACCCTTTATATCAACAAATATGCCCGAGACACCATTCCTGAAAATATTGAAAAACGCCTTGTGCCAGATGTTTATTCGAAAGTAAACAGTTTGTCAAGCTACGCCATACGCCCGGCAGGTAAGCAAGGGTATTTTATCTATGATCCCGATATTCCGATCTTGTACTGTAATCGGTTATAACCGGACAACCTTTTGCAGATGCACTCGAGATACATCGCCTGTCCATGAAGCCAATATTCTCACCGTTAAGGTGAGTAATATTGGCATAATCAATGGCCAGCAGGCTAATAGGCCTTTATGGGTTATTTTTGATCCAGTCGCTCTTCTGGCACATCGATCACTTCTTCTTCCTTGCGGTACAGGCTGATCAGTTTGAACAGCAGGCTCAGGCCGACGCCAACGATGGTCGCCAATGCCATACCTTTCAGCTCCGCCGCACCGATATGCACTTTCGCGCCGCTAACGCCAATAATCAAGATCACCGAAGTCAGGATCAGGTTCTGCGCCTTGTTGTAATCCACCTTGGATTCGATCAATACGCGGATACCCGAAGCGCCAATTACACCATACAGCAACAGGGAAACACCACCCATTACCGGCACCGGTACCACCTGGATCGCCGCCGCCAGCTTGCCTACGCAGGAAAGCAGAATGGCCAGAATAGCCGCGCCGCCGATCACCCAGGTGCTATAAACCTTGGTGATGGCCATGACACCGATGTTCTCACCATAGGTGGTGTTAGGCGTAGAGCCGAAGAAGCCGGAGATCACGGTAGAAATCCCGTTAGCAAACATGGAACGGTGCAGGCCCGGATCGCGCAGCAGGTCTTTTTTAACGATGTTCGCCGTGACTACCAGGTGACCAACGTGCTCGGCAATCACCACCAATGCCGCTGGCAGAATGGTAAAGATGGCAAACCACTCAAAGCGTGGCGTGTAGAAGGTCGGCAAGGCAAACCAGTGCGCGTCACGGATTGGCGTCAGATCCACCACGCCCATAAAGAACGACAGCGCATAGCCTACCAACACCCCGATCAGGATCGGGATAATCGCCAGGAAGCCGCGGAACAGCACCGAGCCCAATACGGTAACACCCAGCGTCACCAGTGAAATAGTGATGGTCGTGCTGTCTGCAGAGGTACCTTCCGCCGGTAACAGCCCGGCCATGTTGGCCGCCACGCCCGCCAGCTCCAAACCGATGACGGCAACGATTGCGCCCATCGCCGCAGGCGGGAACATCACGTCCAGCCAGCCGGTTCCGGCCTTCTTGACGATCAGCGCCACCAGGCAGAACAGCACGCCACACATGATAAAACCGCCCAGTGCAACCTCATACCCCAGCGGCAACAGCAGCAACACCGGTGAAATAAACGCAAAGCTGGAACCCAGATAGGCAGGTATCTTGCCTTTACAGATAAACAGATACAGCAATGTCCCCACGCCGTTGAACAACAGCACCGTCGCCGGGTTGATCTTGAACAGGATCGGCACCAGCACGGTGGCCCCGAACATGGCAAACAGATGCTGGAAGCTGAGTGGGATGGTCTGGAACAGCGGCGGGCGTTCACTAACGCCGATGGCGCGACGGGTCATGGGGTGTTTTTCCTCTGAGTTAGTATCAGTTGTGTTAGCTTGGTGATTAATACCCAATGGATTGCCAGTGTTAGCAATCCAAAGGGCATTAAAAAGCCGACTCTCAGGTCGGCTTATTTATTATTTGGTACCAAATATCTTGTCGCCTGCATCACCCAGGCCAGGCACGATGTACCCTTTGTCATTCAGACATTGATCGATCGACGCGGTATACAGCTCAACATCTGGATGCGCTTTCTCCAGCGCGGCGATCCCTTCAGGAGCGGCGACCAGCACCAGCACCTTGATGCTGCTGCAACCGGCTTTCTTCAGCAGGTCGATAGTGGCGATCATCGAACCACCGGTAGCCAGCATTGGGTCAACCACCAGCGCCATGCGCTCGTCAATGTTGGAAACCAGTTTCTGGAAATAAGGGACCGGCTCCAGGGTTTCTTCATCACGATAAACCCCAACCACGCTGATACGAGCACTCGGTACGTGCTCCAGCACCCCTTCCATCATGCCCAGACCGGCACGCAGGATAGGCACTACGGTAATTTTTTTCCCTTTAATCTGCTCAACTTCAACCGGCCCACACCAGCCTTCGATGGTAACTTTCTCTGTCACCAGATCGGCGGTCGCTTCATAGGTCAGCAAACTACCCACTTCAGAAGCCAGCTCACGAAAGCGTTTGGTGCTGATATCGTGTTCGCGCATCAGACCAAGCTTGTGCTTAACCAGCGGGTGTTTCACCTCAACGATCTTCATCATTTTTCTCCTATTAAGGTGGTTGACGGCCAAAAAAATCGCCGGATTATACCGCCTTTTGCTCCCGACGCCACTATCAATAGCCGGATCGAGATCAACAAAAGAGTGATCAACAGTATAGAAGACGAAAAGTTCGAGCGGGCTCACATGGTTCTCGCAAACGTTTGCTTGCGCTGTTAGAATTGCCGCGCCTGGTTCCGGCATCACCGCCGGAAGCACCGTTCTCAAACCGCAAACCGTCGTGGGGATCGCGCAGTGACCGACAAAACCTCTCTCAGCTATAAAGACGCAGGTGTCGATATCGATGCTGGCAACGCATTGGTAGACCGCATCAAAGGTGTAGTGAAACAGACCCGCCGCCCGGAAGTAATGGGTGGGCTGGGCGGTTTTGGCGCCCTGTGCGCGTTGCCGCAGAAATACCGCGAGCCGATACTGGTTTCCGGCACCGACGGCGTGGGCACCAAGCTGCGTCTGGCAATGGATTTAAAACGCCACGACACCATCGGTATCGATCTGGTGGCGATGTGCGTTAACGATCTGGTGGTTCAGGGCGCTGAGCCGCTGTTCTTCCTCGATTACTTCGCCACCGGCAAGCTGGATGTGGATACCGCCGCCAGCGTGATCACCGGGATTGCCGAAGGCTGTAAACAATCCGGCTGTGCGTTAGTGGGTGGTGAGACCGCCGAAATGCCCGGCATGTACCACGGTGAAGACTATGACGTCGCCGGTTTCTGCGTGGGCGTGGTTGAAAAATCCGAAATCATCGACGGCAGCAAAGTGCAGTCTGGCGATGCGCTGATCGCACTGGGCGCTTCAGGCCCGCACTCCAACGGTTATTCGCTGGTGCGCAAGATCCTGGAAGTGAGCAAGACCGACCCCACTACCACCGACCTGGCAGGCAAACCGCTGGCAGATCATCTGCTCGAGCCGACCAAGATTTACGTCAAATCGGTACTGGAATTGATCGAGAAAGTGGAAGTACATGCGATTGCTCACCTGACCGGTGGCGGTTTCTGGGAAAACATCCCACGCGTGCTGCCAGAAGGGATGCAGGCGGTGATCGACGAATCGAGCTGGCAGTGGCCTGCCGTGTTTAGTTGGTTGCAGCAGGCGGGCAACGTGAGCCGCCATGAAATGTACCGTACCTTTAACTGCGGTGTCGGTATGGTGATCGCGCTGCCACAGGAGTCGGTAGAAAAAGCCATCGCCATATTGACCGCCGCGGGTGAAAAAGCCTGGCAGATTGGTAAACTGACCGCTTCTTCTGACGAACAACAAGTGGTCATCCAGTGATGAAAAAGATTGTGGTGTTGGTCTCCGGCCAGGGGAGTAATCTCCAGGCACTGATCGACGCCTGCCAACAGGGCCGGATCGCCGCCACTATCGTGGCGGTACTCAGCAACAACGCACAGGCTTATGGCCTGCAGCGTGCCGAAGAAGCTGGCATTGCCGCTCAAGCGCTGGATGCCAAATCCTTTGCCGATCGCGAAGCCTTTGACGCCGCGCTGGCGCAAGCTATCGACCAATACCAACCCGATCTGGTGGTGCTGGCCGGTTATATGCGCATTCTCAGCAACGCGTTTGTGCAGCGCTATGCCGGGCGCATGCTGAATATCCACCCTTCCCTGCTGCCGAAATACCCCGGGTTGCATACCCATCGCCAAGCTATCGACAACGGCGATGCCGAGCATGGCACTTCGGTACATTTCGTCACGGAGCAGCTCGACGGTGGCCCGGTGATCCTGCAAGCCAAGGTGCCGATCTTCCCCGGTGACGAGGAAGATGAGGTCATTGAGCGGGTGCAAACCCAGGAACACACCATATACCCTCTGGTGGTGGGCTGGTTTATCGAAGGGCGGCTGGCAATGCGCGACAACGCTGCCTGGCTGGATGGTGAACGCCTGCCAGCACAAGGCTATGCCGCCGACTGACCCGCAATTTAACCGCAAGCTAAACGGTGCCTTTCACGGTGCCGTTTTTTTTCGCCTTCAATCAGCTCCTGAGGTTATACTTTTGCCAGATTAATAATACCGAGGAGAATGTATGTCGAGTACCACCAACGTCAGGCTACGCCCGCTGGAGCGGGAAGATCTGGCGTTTGTTCACCAGATGGATAACAACGCCAGCGTCATGCGCTACTGGTTCGAAGAACCCTATGAAGCCTTTGTCGAGCTTTCCGATCTGTACGATAAACACATTCACGACCAGAGCGAACGGCGTTTTATCATCGAGCATGAAGGGGCCAAAGTCGGGCTGGTTGAACTGGTAGAGATCGACCATATTCACCGCCGCGCCGAATTCCAGATCATCATCGATCCGGCGCATCAGGGCAAAGGCTACGCCAGCACCGCCGCCAAACTGGCGATGGACTACGGCTTCTCGGTACTTAACCTGTATAAGCTGTATTTGATCGTCGATAAAGAAAACCCGAAGGCGATCCATATTTACAGCAAGCTGGGCTTTGAGGTGGAAGGCGAACTGATTGACGAATTCTTCGTTAGCGGCGCATACCGCACCGTGCTGCGCATGTGCATCTTCCAGCCGCAGTATTTGGCGAAGTTCAAGACTGCCCAGCCTGGCGATAGGCCATTGGTTAAATAGCAGTAAAACGGGGAGATATTCCTCTCCCCGAAAGATCCAGAATTACTTCGCGCCCAGATAATCCCATTTCCCCACTTCCACACCCTGATTACGCAGGATGTTGTAGGCGGTGGTCAGGTGGAAATAAAAGTTGGGGAGGGCGAAAGTCAGCAGGAAATCTTGCGCGGTGAAGTGAAAATCACGCGTTTTGCTTTTTATTTCAATATTGCGGCCATCGGCCTCGGCGAAATCGGCTGCCTGGAAGCCCTGCACATAGGCGATAGTTTTTTCGATACGCTGGTGCAGCTCGGCAAAGCTGGCTTCGTTATCCGGCATGGACGGTACTTCCTGCCCGGCTAATCTGGCCACTGCGCCTTTGGCAGCATCGCTGGCAATCTGTACCTGCCGCAGCAGTGGAAACATATCTGGCGCCAGTCGGGCTTCTAACAGCACGCTTTCAGCCTGCTGCTTCTGCTGCAAGAACTGCTCACCTTTTTTCAGTAACGCCGACAGGATCTGCAAACCACGGACAAACTGCATTGGGGAATGGGCATAAATCGATAAAGACATACAACCTCCAGATGTGAGTGACCAGCCATCTTACGCCGGTTGCCAGAGTATTGTCGTTGAGTTGTTTGACAGGTTGTGTCCGCGCCCAATATTCATGCACAAAATCAATTTAGCCTTAATAATCACACAAATAAACAATTTGCGTGGCCACTTCAGATTATCCTTGGTTGGTCAAGCGAGTGGTGAATTAGGCGACAATATTAGGTATCATCACTCGCTACTACGGATAGCCTAACAGGAACCGTCACGCTGGCTGCCGCCTGGCATCCCGCACTTTCGCGGCGAATGGACTTCAAACGGCCTGAAAAACATGCGTAATTACAACTTATTATGGTGTATATGGGGATTATGGACGCTGTCCATCGTTCTCTGGCTGACAGGGATCAGCTTCACCGGTATCTACATAAAACGCGCGCTGCTGGCCGCCTTGGTCCTGGCACTGTTGGCAACGCTGGCGTTTATCTACAAAATAACAAGGACGAATCAAATGCTGTCATTCAATAAGAAAAATAAAGCCGTTAATGAAGAAAAAGCGCAGGAGCTGATCGATCAGCCCGTGCCTCAGCCGGTTGCTCACTCTGAGCCAAACACCCTGCCTGAAGTTGCCGACGCCATCAAGCCAATCCGTGCCAAGAAAGACACCTTTATCTCCAATGGTGCACTGTTCACCGGCGTGATCGAAGGCGATGGCAATATCATTGTCGAAGGTCGGGTTGAGGGAAACATCATTTGCAGCCACATGGTGCGTATTGAAACCAGCGGCCATGTCAAAGGCGAGATCCGCGCCCAGCAGATCATGATCAATGGCCCGGTTGAAGGCCGTTGCTTCGCCGACTCGCTGTCAATCCAGCCTAAGGGCAGCATGCGCGGGGATATTTTCGCCGACGAAATCTCCATCGAGAAAGGCGGCCTGTTTATTGGCCAGTCGCAGCTGATGCAAAAAACTCCTCCTCAGGCCCAGCCCTCTCAGGCAAAAGTGACCGCGCTGAAAAAGGTTGAACCTGAACAGCAGGAACAACCGACCCCGCAGCCGAGCAAGCATGCCAATTAAGCTCCTCGCCCGTCAACCATAGCGGCCAGTGATGTAATCCTCTGTGCGGCGTTGGCGTGGCGAAGTGAAAATCGCGTCGGTATCGTTATATTCCACCAGCGTCCCCTGGTGGATAAACGCCGTATAGTCGGAAACCCGCGCGGCCTGCTGCATGTTGTGAGTCACCAGCACCACGCTGTAGCGCTGTTTCAGCACCGAAATCAACTCCTCGATGGTTAAGGTGGAAATCGGATCCAGCGCAGAGGTCGGCTCATCAAGCAGCAACACTTCCGGTTCAACCGCGATCGCCCGTGCAATCACCAACCGTTGTTGTTGGCCGCTGGACAGGCGGAACGCATTTTCCCGTAGCCGATCTTTCACCTCGTGCCACAGCGCGGCGGCACGCAAGGATCGCTCTACGGCTTCATCCAGAATACGCCTGTCGCGGACGCCCTGTAAGCGCAGGCCGTAAACCACGTTTTCGTAGATCGATTTCGGGAACGGGTTGGGCCGTTGGAATACCATGCCCACGCGCCGCCGCAATGCGGCAACGTCAATCTGCGGGCCGGAAATGGTTTCGCCATTAAGCTGCAGTTCGCCGTCAATCCGGCAGCGATCCACCAGATCGTTCATCCGGTTAAAGCAGCGCAACAGCGTCGACTTGCCGCAGCCAGAAGGGCCGATCAGCGCCGTCACCCGGTGTTTGGGAATGCGCAGGGAAATATTGTGCAGCACCTGCTTGTCACCATAAAACAGATCCAGACCGTTGACCGCCAGCGCGGTATGCTCATCGGCCAACTGCTGGACATCCAACCGGGGTAGGCTGCCCGGCGTTATCAGACTCATTTGGCGCTCCCCAAAAGATTCAATCTTGTTACTGCGACCATGCTTTATACCGCTCCCTTAGCGAATGCCGGATGCCCATTGCCGTCAGATTCAACCCAACAACAATTAACACCAGCAGGAATGCCGTGGCAAACACCAGTGGCCGCGCCGCTTCTACGCTAGGGCTCTGAAACGCCATATCGTAAATCTGGAAGCTCAGGTGCATGAATTTACGTTCCAGGTGCAAATAGGGGAAAATATCGTCCACCGGCAACACCGGTACCGATTTCACCACGCCAACCAGCATAAGCGGTGCCGTTTCCCCCGCTGCTCGTGCTACGGCCAGGATCAGGCCGGTCATCATCGCCGGTGCCGCCATCGGCAGCACGATCCGCCAGAGCGTTTCCGCCCGGGTGGCTCCCAGGGCCAAAGACCCCTGGCGCAACGAAACGGGAATACGCGACAACCCTTCTTCAGTGGCAACAATCACCACCGGCAAGGTCAGCAATGCCAAGGTCAAGGCGGCCCACAGCACGCCCGGTGTGCCGAACGTCGGGTTCGGCAAGGAATCGGCGTAAAACAGCCGATCGAGCGAGCCCCCCACCATATAGACAAAGAACCCCAGACCAAATACCCCGTAGACGATCGACGGCACCCCCGCCAGATTCACTACCGAGATGCGGATCAGCCGCGTCAGCAGATTATTACCGGCATACTCGTGCAGATAGACGGCGGCAATCACGCCAAACGGCATCACCACGATCGACATCAGGATCACCATCAACACGGTACCAAAGATCGCCGGGAACACGCCCCCTTCGGTATTGGCTTCCCGTGGGCTGTCGGTCAGGAATTTTTGTACTTGCTTGGTCCAATGCGCCAACTTCTGCCCGTTGCTCATGTCATTGGGATACCAGGCATCGCGCACCTGGCTCAGGGCAATGGTGTGAACCTGCCCGTGCATGTCGCGCAGCAGCAAGGCATCACGCTGGCGATCGCGTTCCAACCCTTGCAGTTTGCCTGCAAGCTGGCGGTATTGGCGTTGCAACTCCTGCCGTTCGGCACGGATAGAGGCTTGCCAACGTGCATCCAGCTTATTCTCACGCTGCAGGCTCTTTTCATGCAGGCGCAAATGTTCAAACTGTTCGTTAATCCGCGCCATGTCGCGGAACTGAATATCACGCGCCTGTCGCGTCAGCGCCGAAATCTGCGGCAAGCGCTGTTGCAACGCCTGGCTGAGATCGCTACCGGTCAACGGTTGGCCATCCTCCAGTAAACCGGCTAGGTAGCCGTACGCGGTGCCGTTGCTGTTACGCTCCAACACTAATAAATCGCGTGGGGTGGTCATTCTACCGACGTCACTGGCCAGCAAAGTACGGAAATCCTGCCCTTCGCTTTCCCGGTTTCCCACTTTGATCAGGTAGCGGATAAAGCTTTGCGCTTCCCCTGGTGGCAACGCAACACCGGCGTCTTGCAATTGCTGGCGCGAGATCGTCTGCCGTTGATACAGTTCCCCCACGATCGTTACCGGGCCTGCGGCCGTCTGATTCAGCTCGAACTGATAGACCGGGCTAGGCCAGAAATAACGCGTCCCCTGCCCGGCCAGCAGCAGTAAAATGCCGATCAGCGCCAGCAGGCTGATGGCCACCGATGCCGCCGTCAGCCAAATCCACGGGGAGCCGCTTTTCACCCAGCTTCTCATGGGGTCTCCTGGTTCAGCGTATAGCGCTTACGCAAGCGTAAGCGTACCGCCTCCGCCAGCGTGTTAAACACAAAGGTAAAGATAAACAGCACCAGCGCAGTCAGGAACAGCACCCGATAATGGCTACTGCCCGTGACGGCCTCTGGCATTTCGATCGCGATATTGGCCGCCATCGCCCGTAAGCCCTGGAACAGGCTGCCGTCGATCAGCGGCGTGTTGCCGGTGGCCATCAGCACGATCATGGTTTCCCCCACCGCGCGGCCAAAACCGATCATCAGCGCAGAGAAAATACCGGCGCTGGCGGAAGGCAACACTACGCGCAACACGGTTTGCCACTGGGTAGCCCCCAGGGCCAATGACCCCCGGCTAAGCGAGGCAGGCACGCTGAACAACGCATCCTCTGCCAGCGAAAAGATAATCGGCACCAGTGCGAAGCCCATCGCCACGCCCACCACCAACGTATTGCGCTGGTCGAAGTCCTCGCCCAACCAGAAATGCAGCGGCTCACCAAACAGCTTAAGCTCCAGCCAAGGCCCTACGGCAAGCGCCAGCCAAACCGTTAGCACCACTACAGGTAACAGCAACAGTAAATCCCAACCCGGTGACCAAGGCCGCGTCGTAAATCGGTTAACCAGCCAACTGCATAACAGCACGACCCCGGCCAACAGGAACGGCAAGGCCAACACGGCCAGCAGATAACGCTCAATCATCGGCGCCAGCCAGATACCGGCCACCAGCCCAATCACCACCGTTGGTAACGCGCCCATCACCTCGACCGCCGGTTTGACGACCCGCCTTAACCCTGCCGACATAAAGCAGGCGGTATAGATCGCCCCGGCCAGCGCCAGCGGGATGGCGAATAACATGGAGTACGCTGCCGCCTTGAAGGTGCCAAAGATCACCGGCATCAGGCTGAATTTAGCCTGGTAGCTATCTTCACCCGAAGTGGATTGCCACACATACGCCGGTTCAGGGTAGTTCTCATACCACAGCCGCTGCCACAGGGAACGCCAGGTGACGTCTGGATAGAGATTATCCACGGCGTAATGCTGCCAACCCTGGGCAGTTTCCAGCAACAGACCGTCGCCACGTGGGGCAAACGCCATCTGTTGTACGTTGACGGGGAGCTTGTCCTTCAGCAACGGCTTGGACTGGATACTGGAAAACAAGGCGAACTCGCCCTGCGGCTGCAAAGTTGCGAATACCCGCCGATATGGCTCGGCGACCAACAACTCCTGCGTGGTAGTCTGATGGGCAAATTGCTGTATCGGTGCTAACTGATAGCGCTGGTTTTTCTCCACGTCAAACCATTCACGCAGGCTACCGTCGCCAGCCTGGATCAATAATGCGCTCCCCCCCGGCAACGCCGTCAGACGGTAGGGAGGATGTTCACCCAGGGTTCGCGTCTCTCGCAGCTGCGGCTGTGCCCCTTCAATCTGATAACGGGCCAGTTGGTTGCCGGTTAACAGATAGAGCTGGCGGCCATCCGGCGTTAGCAACAGTTGTTGTGGCACGTCGGTCAAAGGGATTTCCGTGGGTTGGCCCTGAAGCGTCGGGCTGAAACGCCCAAACAGCAGCCGGTTATCGTCCGTTACCGCCGCCAGCAGGAAGTTGCCCCGGCGGACTTGCGCCAGGCTTAGCAATGTCAGTGCTTGCCCATGGGGATCAAACGCCAAAGGCTCCTGCCCCAGCGGAAAACGCCACTGCGGTTCACCACCGCCCGACGGTGCAAAATCGGCCTGGGCAACTATCAATCGGCCATCCGCCCGTGCCAGGGCAAACAGGTCACGCTCTCCAACCGCATGAGCCAATAATGTTGGCTGGCTCAATAGCGTTTGCTGTATAGGAGTATTGTTCGGTGCCTGCAACGGATAAAAATGCCCTTCCCCCTGGCGATCGATGCGATAACCAATACGCTGCTGTACGTCCATCCCGATAGCCAGCGCCGGGGAGCTGTAGCTCATTGGCAATACGCGTGAAGTGCCTAGCGAGGCCGGTTTGAACAGCGGTAAAACCGAAAGCAATAGATAGACAAAGATCAGCATCAGCGTCATCAATACCAGCAGCCCGCTGACGGTCACGGCTCCTTGTACGCCACGATCAACGTGCGCACGCAGGCGATCGCGGGGATGTTGGTTAAGCGTTGTCTGTGCCATTTGCCTGTCGTCGGTTCCGTTGTCGGGCTTGCACCCAAAGATAACCGGGCATCTTATGTCAGTTTTGTGACGTTTGCATGACAAAGTTGCCGGGAGCCATGCTGGAGGAATAACAATTTGCGGCGGGCAATACGGCGGGATAACTCCTCAGATATGTTGGACATTGTTGTCAATCTCTCGCAATAATGAAGAAGGACACTAGAGCGGTATTCGGCGATAAGTCCGATCCTTTTCTAAAATTGAACTGGAGTAGCAATGGGTCAGGAAAAGCTCTACATCGATAAAGAATTAAGCTGGTTATCCTTTAATGAACGCGTGTTGCAGGAAGCCGCAGATAAGAGCAATCCCTTGATTGAGCGCATGCGATTTCTGGGCATTTACTCCAATAACCTGGATGAATTCTATAAAGTCCGCTTTGCCGATCTGAAACGGCGCATCTTGATCAGCGAAGAACAGGGTTCAGGTGGCGCGTCACGTCATTTGCTGAAAAAAATTCAGGCCAAGGTGCTGAAGACCGATCAGGAGTTCGACAGCCTGTACAACGATCTGCTGCTGGAGATGGCGCGCAACCAGATCTTCCTGATCAACGAGCGTCAGGTGTCGGAGAACCAGCAAATCTGGCTGCGGCAATACTTCAAGCATCATTTGCGCCAGCACATCACGCCGATCCTGATCAATCACGACACCAATCTGGTGCAGTTCCTGAAGGACGATTACACCTATCTGGCGGTGGAGATCATTCGCGGTACGCGCATCGATTATGCGTTACTGGAAATTCCTTCCGACAAAGTGCCCCGCTTCGTCAATCTGCCGCCGGAAGCCCCCCGCAGACGCAAGCCGATGATCCTGCTGGATAACATCCTGCGCTATTGCCTGGACGACATCTTCAAGGGCTTCTTCGACTATGATGCGCTCAACGCCTATTCGATGAAAATGACGCGCGATGCAGAATACGATCTGGTGACCGAAATGGAATCCAGCCTGTTGGAACTGATGTCGTCGAGCCTGAAACAACGCCTGACCGCTGAGCCGGTACGCTTTGTGTATCAGCGCGATATGCCCAACGAGATGGTGGAGTTGCTGCGTAACAAGCTGGGGATATCCAACTACGACTCGGTGATCGCCGGTGGCCGTTACCACAATTTTAAAGACTTCATCAGTTTCCCGAACGTCGGCAAGGCCAATCTGGTCAACCGCCCGCTACCGCGTCTGCGGCATATCTGGTTCGATAAATTCCGCAACGGCTTCGATGCCATCCGCGAAAAAGACGTGCTGCTGTACTACCCGTACCACACCTTTGAACACGTACTGGAGCTGCTGCGTCAGGCGTCGTTCGATCCCAGCGTGCTGGCGATAAAAATCAATATCTATCGGGTAGCCAAAGACTCACGCATTATCGAATCGATGATCCATGCGGCGCATAACGGCAAGAAAGTGACCGTGGTGGTGGAGCTACAGGCACGCTTCGACGAAGAGGCCAACATCCACTGGGCCAAACGCTTGACCGAGGCCGGGGTGCACGTGATCTTCTCCGCTCCGGGGCTGAAAATTCACGCCAAACTATTCCTGATCTCGCGCCGTGAAGGCGACGATATTGTGCGCTATGCTCATATTGGTACCGGCAACTTTAACGAAAAAACCGCCCGTATCTACACCGACTACTCGCTGCTGACCGCCGATTCGCGCATCACTAACGAAGTACGCCGGGTATTCAATTTTATTGAAAATCCGTACCGGCCGGTCTCCTTCGACAACCTGATGGTTTCGCCGCAGAACTCCCGCCGCATGCTGTACGATCTGATCGATCGGGAAATTGCCAACGCATTAGCCGGTGAAAACGCCGCTATTATGTTGAAAATAAATAATCTGGTGGATAAAGGGCTGGTAGATCGGTTATATACCGCTGCCGCCGCCGGCGTGAAAATCCGTCTGTTGGTACGCGGCATGTGTTCGCTGATCCCCAACCTGCCGGGAATTAGTGACAATATTCAAGTTATCAGCATCGTCGACCGTTATCTGGAACACGATCGGGTATACGTTTTCGAAAACAAAGGTGACAAACGGGTTTACCTCTCTTCCGCCGACTGGATGACCCGTAACATAGATTACCGTATCGAAGTGGCTGTATCGCTGCTGGATCCGGCGCTCAAACAGCGCGTTCTGGACATTCTGGAGCTGCTGTTTAGCGATACGGTCAAGGCCCGCTATATCGATAAAGAACTGAGCAACCAGTATGTACCGCGTGGCAATCGCCGTAAGGTCCGTGCACAGGTGGCCATTTATGAGTATTTAAAAGCTCTGGAACAACCGGACAACTAGGCCAGCCACTATGCCGCTAAAAAGCACTGTAACCAATAATAAGCCACAGGAAATCGCTGCCATCGATCTTGGCTCGAACAGTTTCCATATGGTGATCGCCCGCGTCGTTAACGGCGCATTACAGGTGTTAGGCCGTTTAAAACAGCGGGTACACCTTGCCGATGGATTGGATAGCAACAACGTGCTCAGTGAAGAAGCCATGGAGCGGGGCTTGGCCTGCCTGGCGCTGTTCGCCGAGCGATTACAGGGGTTCCCAGCGGATAACGTCACCATCGTGGGTACCCACACCCTGCGTCAGGCGGTGAATGCCGAAGTGTTCCTCAAGCGGGCGGAAAAAGTGATCCCTTATCCGATCGAAATCATCGCCGGGCAGGAAGAGGCCCGTCTGATTTTTATGGGGGTCGAGCATACTCAGCCGGAAAAAGGCCGTAAGCTGGTGATCGACATCGGCGGGGGGTCCACCGAACTGGTGATCGGGGAGGATTTCGAGCCTCTGCTGGCAGAGAGCCGCCGCATGGGCTGCGTGAGCTTTGCCCATATGTTCTTCCCTGAAGGGGAGATCAGCAAAACCAACTTTAAACGAGCACGCCTGGCCGCCGCACAAAAATTGGAAACCCTGGCCTGGCAATACCGCATCCAGGGCTGGCAATATGCCTTGGGGGCATCTGGCACCATCAAGGCCGCTCACGAAGTTTTGGTGGCCATGGGTGAAAAAGACGGTTTGATTACCCTTGAACGGCTGGAGTTACTGGTTGAGCAAGTGTTGCAGTTTAAAAACTTCAGCGCCCTGAGCCTGCCGGGCCTGTCGGAAGATCGCCAATCGGTATTTGTGCCGGGGCTGGCGATCCTGTGTGGGGTATTTGATGCGCTGGCAATCCGCGATCTGCGTCTGTCCGACGGTGCCCTGCGCGAAGGCGTGTTGTATGAAATGGAGGGCCGCTTCCGCCACCAGGATATTCGCAGCCGCACGGCCAAAAGTCTGGCCGATCACTATAATATTGACCGCGAGCAGGCCAAGCGCGTGCTCGAAACCACCGAGCTGTTGTACGCTCAGTGGATGGCGCAAAACACCAAGCTGGTGCAGCCACAGTTGGAAGCGCTGCTGAAATGGGCCGCCATGCTGCATGAGGTGGGACTGAGCATCAACCACAGCGGCATGCACCGCCACTCCGCCTATATTCTGCAAAATACCAACCTGCCAGGCTTCAACCAGGAACAGCAGTTGCTGCTATCGGCGCTGGTGCGTTTCCAGCGTAAAGCGATCAAGCTCGAAGAGTTGCCCCGCTTGAACCTGTTCAAGAAGAAGTACTATCTGCCGCTGATCCAGCTGTTACGCCTGAGCACCCTGCTTAACAATCAGCGTCAGGCCACTACCACGCCGGAAACCCTGCGCCTGGTCACGGATGACAATCACTGGACGCTGCGCTTCCCGGCGGGCTATCTGTCGCAGAACAACCTGGTACAGCTCGATTTTGAGCGTGAGCAGGAATACTGGAATGACGTGGTTGGCTGGAAACTGGTGATAGAAGAAGAAGGCGAGCAGGACGCAGACGCAAAACCTGCCGCGTAACCCCTCACCCCAACCCTCTCCCACAGGGAGAGGGAGCTGACCGGAGTGCTTGGTTGGCCTGTGCTGCTTCGGTAAATACGGAGTAAGAAGAACGAGGATGGTGTACGGCGCAGAAAAATCAGCGTACTCGATCATCCCTCATCCAAGATGAATCACTACAATTTCAACCACGCTCGATCGGTTCCCTCTCCCTGTACTAGAGGGAGCTGACCGGAGTGCTGTAAATACGGAGTAAGAAGAACAAAGATGGAGCATGGCGCAGAAAAATCAGCGTACTCGATCGTCTCTCATCCAAGATGAATCACTACAATTTCAACCACGCTCGATCGGTTCCCTCTCCCTGTACTAGAGGGAGCTGACCGGAGTGCTTGGTTGGCCTGTGCTGCTTCGGTAAATACGGAGTAAGAAGAACGAGGATGGTGTACGGCGCAGAAAAATCAGCGTACTCGATCGTCCCTCATCCAAGATGAATCACTACAATTTCAACCACGCTCGATCGGTTCCCTCTCCCTGTGGGAGAGGGTTAGGGTGAGGGGCCACGTTCTCAGTCAGACTCTTCGTCTTCCGGTTGTGCCTCCATCGGCACTAGAGACGCCAACAATTGAGGTTTGCCGATAAAGTAGCCCTGCATATAATCCACGCCGAGGCTTTTAAGCGCATCGCGCTGCTCGGGCGACTCGACATATTCCGCCACAATCGACAACCTTCTCATCAGCGCCACCTTGCAGATTGACGCAATGATCTGGTAATCCACTTTGCTGGTCAGCATATCCTGCACAAAACTGCCGTCGATCTTCAAGATATCGACATGCAGCTCCTTCAGTCGATCGTAGGTGGCATAGCCGGTGCCAAAATCATCCAGGGCAATACGGCAACCTAACTGACGCAGCTCTTTCAGCGAATTTTTGGCATATTTCACATCCTGCACCAGATGAGACTCCGTCACTTCCAACACCAGTTGATAAGGCTCAATCTGGTATTGCCGCAAGGCATCGCGCACGTCTTGGCACAGGCTTGGGCGACACAGCGAGGACGGTGACAGATTCACGGCAAAGCGCGCGCTAGGCATACCTTCGCGATAGAGCTCCATAAACTGCAAGGTTTGGCGCAGTACCCACATATCCAACTGGTAAGCCAACCCGAATTCATGCACCACCGGCAGGAATTCGTTGGGAGGAATAACGTTCCCTTCATCATCCAGCATACGCAGCAGGATCTCATGGTAAGAATCGCCGCGAACCCCGACAATCGGTTGAGCCATCAACATGAAACCGTCATTATCCAGCGAGCGTTGTACCCAGTGTAACAAGGCGACCTTGCGCTTGATTTCATCCTGAACCACATGATGATCGTTCTGCACGTTTTCAGGCCGGCCACTGGTCAGAGACATTTCCGCCAACGAGCTCAATTCCCCCAGTAACAGATGCAGGTGTTCCACTTCCGAATAGACTCCACAGTAGCTAATTCCCAGCGGTGGATGGATTGGCAGACCGTTCCACACCAGACGAAACTTCTCCAGCGTGCTGTGGATTTTGGCCACCCGGGCCTCACCGTCGGAACCGTTGAGCCGCAGCACCAGATCGTACCCCGGCAGGTGATAGACGTCCTCCCCTTCCTCCAGCACCGTGCGCAGGCTGCTCGCCAGCTTCTGTTTGAACCGGATGCGCAACTGCATGCCATAGTTACGGCTGAGCAAATCCAGCTCGGAAATCCGCAGGAAACACAGCGTCGAACGCGGCACCTTGGCCAGATCGCGCTTCAATGCACGCAGGTTGGGTAAGCCGATGACCGGATCTTTTAACGAGGCGCTTTGCGCCTTCGCATGGTCCATCCGCTGGCGAGTATGCACCGCAGATGTCAGCAAAATACTGAGGGTGAACGCCAGCATCATTGACGAGATCATGGTCAGGTTATGCAGCAGGCTGTCCCATTGCACATAACCCGGATAGTTAAAGAACAGCACCAGAAGGGTTGCCGCCCAGATAATACAGTTGAACAGGTAGCCAAAGCGCATGGCGCTATACAGCATTACTGGCAATAACAGCGTCAGGCTGTAGTCGGGCACCTGCATGGCATTGGTATCAGCCGTGTGGTAGGCAAGCACCACGACCAAGGCAAGCAGCACCACGACCCACAGCTGCAGCTCACTTTTTTTAACCGATGGCGCCATCTCACGACGGATCCTTCCCAGCAGTACGCGAGCAAACTTGGGGTTCTTAATGATCCGTAAGACGAAATAGAACAGTTGCATGGAGGACAGGCAGCCAATCAGAATGGCCTGAAAGTTTATCAGTGCATGCAGGTGATTACCGCTTCCGGAAAGCATGCCGAGTTCGTCCGGCAACAAATCGAGGCCGATAACCAGCTGTAAACCAAAAATAAACAGCACTGGCGGCATCAGCACCAGCCAGATAAGCCGGTGTTTACCCAGCTTCAACTCGGTGAGTCCCACACACCAGTGGCGCTGCGACTGGCAGCGATAGCCCCACCAGCAAATGCTCAGACATCCCACATACAGCAACGTCATGATCACGTCGACTTCGCTGCCGCCGGCGCGGTTGGAATAGCGGATAAGGATAGCCAAAGCGATGCCAGGCATGGCACGCCAGTCATAAACCATCAGCAAAGAAAAGCAGACCACTAGCGGTAGATAAACCAGATACACTTTGCCATCAGGCAGCATCAGGCGCGGCGATAGCCAGCCTGCAAGCGGCACCAGCAGTAGGCTCAGCACAATAGGCTGCCCCCACCAACGGTCACGTAAATTATTCCAGAACTTTAAAATACCCATCAAGACACAGTATCCGCTAAGGCGTGATTCACTTCGTCGCTTAAGCGTTTTAAATCGCAGAGAAAGCAGGATCCGATCCCACCACAGAACCATTCGGGGAGCAAGCTGAGACATACGGTTCCAGCATCAAGAATGGCTGTGAATTCTATTCTCTGCGATAGCTTAAGATTTGACCACGATCAATTAATAGAGAAAAGGCTAATAAAAATCCATATGACACGTCATAGGCCGATAATAACCTATTAATACACAACAAAAAATCAGACAAAATCTATATCCCGTGCATTTCGAGTAACCACTTAAAAAGTGGTGGACATAAACCCCAGCTAAATTGCTCGATCAAACGCACGGAAATAAATGGACATCTTTTGTCATCAGAGCCTAGAATTCCATTTACAATTTAAATCAATGTTAGTCATGGCAGGCATGTGTCAAACAACAGTAATCGCCACCATCATTTTCCAGCGGCAGCCCCAACAGGGTGCTTGAACAATGCCAATGGGAAAAACCGACGGGCTCAATGAACCATGAGAAAGACCACAACCGGGCGCATGACCAAAGTCGTGCTGCTGATCAGTTTCATCATTCTAGTCGGTCGCCTGCTGTATGCCGCCATTGCCGCTATTCCCCATCATCAGGAAAAAAGATCGCTGCCTGAACCGCAGACCCAGGAAGCCCGCGTGGATAATCGGTGATTATCTTGCCCTACCAAGCGACCATCACCCTGAGTCACTGGCACGCCAAAGCTGCTGACCCTGCACCATCAGATTGATAAAAATCACGCCAACTGCCGCTATGCTCTATCTTTTAAAGATAGTCTAAAAGGAACCCGGTGTGCCAAGTCAGCGTTAAGGAATTCCATGTCCGCCGCAACACATAACGTCAAAAAAGTCGCTGAGTATCGTCAGCGCATCCTAAGCCTACTGTTAAATAATACCCCTTTGGTTGACGGCATTCTTGGCCGCTCAGGGGATGAAAAGCAACTCAGCGAAGGCGAACTGCTTAATCATACCGCCGAAATCACCCACTTGCTGCAAGATATGCACGCCGCTGACCTGGCGGACCTGCTAGAAGCGCTGCCACAAGATGAACGCCTGGCGCTGTGGCGGCTGGTGGATAACAACAAGCGCGGCCAAACCCTGGTAGAAGTTGCCGAACCCGTCTGGGATAGCCTGATCGAAGAGATGAGCGATAAAGACCTGCTCAAGGCGATCAAAACCCTGGATGTCGATGAACAGGCCTATCTGGCGCAATACCTGCCACGTAACCTGATGGGCCGCCTGCTGACCTCACTGGAGCCAGAGCAGCGTGAGCAGGTGCGCGAGATGGTCCATTACGGTAAGGATACCGTCGGCTGGATGATGGACTTTGAACTGGTCTCGGTACGCCCTGATGTCTCTTTGGGGGCCGTACACCGCTTCCTGCGTCAACGCAAAACCATCCCGGACGCCACCGATAAGCTGTTCGTCACCGACCGCAAAAATACCCTGTTAGGCGAGCTGCCGCTGACCGCGATCCTGCTTAACGATCCGCAAACCCCGGTGTTTAAGGTGATGGATAGCGATCCCACCACCTTCCAGCCGGAAGACAAAGCCGAAGCGGCGGCCAGCGCGTTCGAACGTTATGACCTGATCAGCGCCCCGGTGATCGATGCCAAAGGCAAACTGATGGGGCGGTTAACCATCGAAGAGATCGTTGACGTAGTTAACGAAGAAAGCGACACCACTCTGCGTCGCATGGGCGGGTTAAGCCCGGAAGAAGACGTGTTTGCCCCGGTCAGCAAGGCAGTGAAAACCCGTTGGGCCTGGCTGGCCATCAACCTCTGTACCGCCTTTATCGCCTCCAGGGTCATTGGCCTGTTTGAACACACCATTTCACAATTGGTGGCGCTGGCCGCCTTGATGCCTATCGTCGCAGGTATCGGCGGCAATACCGGCAACCAGACCATTACCATGATCGTGCGCGCGCTGGCGCTGCATCAGATCGAAGAGGGCAATATTTCACGCCTGTTGTTCAGAGAGCTGGGCGTAGCCATCATCAACGGGATCGTCTGGGGTGGCATCATGGGGCTGGTCACCTATCTGCTGTATGGCGACCTGGCGATGGGGGGCGTGATGACGCTGGCCATGATGCTGAACCTGCTGGTCGCCGCGCTGATGGGGGTGATCATACCGATGACCATGCTCAAACTGGGCCGCGATCCTGCCGTGGGCTCCAGCGTACTGATCACTGCCCTGACCGATACCGGTGGCTTCTTTATCTTCCTGGGGCTGGCAACCGTATTTCTGCTTTAGTCAGTGTCACCGCTAGCTCGACCAGAGCAAATCGCTGGTTTCCCTTGCGGAGAAAGTGCCGAATCGCAACGGTGTGTCTTGATAGAGGTTGGGTATATACTTGGATAGGTATTCCTCGTCCGCTGTACTTCCCTATGGCGGCGGGGTTTAGTGGTCGATAGCACAAAGTGAAGGTTACCGATGGATCTCAGCGCAACGCAGCACCCACTCAAAGCTAAAGGTGTCTTGTTCACCCACTCGTTGCTGAGCGCACTGATTGTGTTTCTGCTGGCCTACCTGTGCCTGACGCTGTCAGCAGAATCCAGCCACTTTACCCCGCTGTGGTTCCCGACTGCCGCCGTTATTATGCTGATGTTCCACCAGCCACCGCGTACTTGGCCATTGCACTTGATCCTCTGCGGGATCGGCATGTGTCTTGCCAGTTTCCTGCTGTTCGGCCTCAGTTGGTTCCCGGTCAAACTCACGCTGATCAACCTGCTGGAAGCCACCGTTTGTACCCTGCTGCTACGGCGAATACTGCAGCCAGACGACCCGTTGAACGGCTTGGCAAGCTGGTTGAAATTTGTGTTCTGCGCCGTGATCTTCATGCCCATGTTCAGCGCACTGCTGGCAGCCTCACTAGCGCCCGCGCCTGGGGAAACCTTTTGGCAACCCTTCAGCATCTGGTTTATTTCCGAGGCGATCGGCGTACTGGCTCTGGCGCCGATCGGGCTGGTTTATCGCCGCTCAATGTTAAGAACGCTGAACCTGTTCGAACTGTTGTTGGTATTGCTGGGAACACTGACCTTCAGCTATCTGGCGCTACTCTACCTACCCTTCCCGTTTACCTTTATCATCCTGCCGTTGCTGTGGGCAGCGATCAGCCTGCCGCGGCTCGAAGCCTTTATCATCTGTTTTACCACGACCCTGATGATTACGGTGTTGATCTCGCTCGGACTGTTACATTTTCAAGAGAACGGGGCGTTTTTAAGCGATGTGACAATCTACCTGCCACTGATGTTGATCCTGATCCCAGCCCACGCCATGGCGATGGTGATGCATGCTTTTCGGGTGGAAAAAGAGCATATCGTGGAAAGTGAAACGCGTTTTCGTAATGCGTTGGAGTATTCAGCCATCGGCATGGCGCTGGTCTCACCAGAAGGGAAATGGTTACAGGTCAATCAGGCGCTGTGCAAGCTGCTGCGCTATCCCGCAGAAACCCTGCGCCGCCTGACGTTTCAAGAAATCACCCATCCCGATGATTTAAATGCCGATCTGACACAGTTACAGGACCTGCTTGATGGCCATATCAGCAGCTACACCATGGAAAAACGCTATATTCGTAGCGACGGTGAGAGCGTCTGGACACTGCTGGCGGTATCCCTGGTGCGCGATCCGCAGGGCCAACCGCTGTACTTTATTTCTCAAGTAGAAGATATCAACGAACTAAAACGCACCGAAGCGGAGAACCGCAGCCTGGTGGAACGAATAACGCTAGCTAATCAGGCTGGCGGGATCGGCGTGTGGGAATGGATGTTGAACGGAGATAAGCTCACCTGGGACAAAAGGATGTTCGAGTTGTACGAACTGACGCCGGATCAAACTCCCACTCTGGCCCTATGGAACTCTTTACTGCTGGAGGAAGATCGTGAACGCATCGGGCGGCAAATGGCAACGCTTACCGACCAGCACCGGCCGTTTGTGATGGAGTTCCGCATCAAGACCCGGTTGGGGGGAATACGCCATATTCGCGCCCAGGGTAATACCATTTTCGATGAGCATGGTGAGCCGAAGCGGATGATCGGTACCAATATCGACATGACGGAAATCAAATCGCTGGCCGAAGCGCTGCACGAAGAGAAGGAACGTTTACACATTACGCTGGACGCCATCGGCGAAGGGGTGATCTCCACCGACCGCGAAATGCGCATCACCTTTATGAACCCGGTAGCTGAACAAATGTGCGGTTGGCCGCTGGAGTTGGCGCTCGGTATGCCGATCAACGGCGTAGTACGGATGACCGACGGCAAGGATGGCCCAGAGATAGAAAATCCGGTGAAAAACTGCCTGCAAGAGGGTCCTCCCCTGCCAGCAGAATACGCGCTGGTACTGCATAGCCGCGACGGCCGCCGCTTCGACGTCCAGGAATCGGTATCGCCGCTGAAAACCATCGAGGGCGAGGTGATGGGGGCAGTGATGGTGTTGCAGGATGTCAGCGCCTCGCGAGAACTGATGAAAAAGCTCAGCTACAACGCCTCACACGATGCACTGACCGACCTGAAAAACCGTACCAGCTTCGAAAAGCGGCTGAAGGGCGCCATTGCCAGCGCGGCCGAAAGCCAGCAACAGCACTCGCTGGTGTTCCTCGATCTCGACAGGTTCAAGGCGGTTAACGATAGCGCCGGACACGCAGCAGGCGATGCCTTGCTCAGGGAGATTGGCCAGTTGATGCAACGCCAGCTGCGTAACAGCGACTGCCTGGCACGGCTCGGTGGCGACGAATTTGGCCTGATCCTGTTCGACTGTTCGTTGGAACAGGCCAAGCAACTGATGCAAAAGATGATCGAGCAAATCGGCGAACACTCATTCTGCTGGGCGGGCAAGATTTATCATGTCGGAGCCAGTGCCGGTATTACGCAAATCGGTGCCACCAGCGGCAAGAGCAGCGAGCTATTGGCACAGGCCGATATCGCCTGTTATACCGCCAAGCACCATGGCCGCGGCCAGGTTTATATTTATGAAGCTCGGCAAAAACAGCAGATGGAGCGCCAGCATGAGCTGCTAACGCGCCAGGAAGTACTAGATATTATCGATAATCAGCAATTGCTGTTACGCGTCAGGGCAGCCTCGCCGCCTAAAACGCCGCAGGCGGTCTGTTTCTATCAGCTAAAGCTGTACGTTACCCCACCCGACGAACGCCTGCTAGCCGCTGAATCCTTCCTCGCCGCCGCCCAGCTCTACGGCCTGCTGCCGGATGTCGATCGCTGGTTGGTAAGTCAGGTACTGGAAAGACACGCAGAGGCTCTACACCGCAAGGGGCTGGCCATTGCGCTGCCATTAGCCACGGATAGCGTGCTGGATATTGATTTTCAAAGTTATTTGCTGGAGTTACTGGCGGCTTCAGTGCTGCCAGCCAGCGCGCTGTATCTGATGGTGGACGAGACCATCGTGCTCGATCACCCAGAGGACGGCGGTGACTTTATGCGCCGTTTGCAGCAGATGGGCTGCAAGCTGATCGTCAATGGTTTTGGCCGCAACCTGAACGCCTTCAATCAATTAAACGGCCAGACTATCGATTACATCCGCATCGACGAGCGTTTTATCACCGACGTCCACTGTAACCAAATGGATGAGCTGATGGTGTCGATGATCCATGGTGCCGCGCAACGTATTAATACTCAAACTCTAGCCGGGCCTGCACATCAACAGGTTACGCTAAGTGCGCTGACAGCCATCGGGGTCGATCTGGTAGACGGTGACACCGTTGCGCTGGAGCTACCGCTGAGCGAGTTACTCAGCGGCGGCTACTTCGGTATTCACTGAAGGAGCCCAACGATCGTTATGCCACAGATGCAAGGTGGCGTAGGAACGCCAAGGCCGCCAGCGTTCGGCATAGCGCTCAATCTGGCGCGGCGTCATGCCGGGGAAACGCTGTTTGATCAGATAGTCCCCCGCCAGAAAAACGTCCGGCCATGACCAGGCCCGCATCGCGATATAGCTGGCGGTCCAACTGCCTATCCCCGGTAATGAAGTTAACTCCTTGATACCCTGTTCGATATCCAGCACGTTATCCAGCTGCAAACGCCCTTCTGTTACCCTGCGTGCAATTTCAATCAGCGCCGCCGCGCGCTTCAGCTGTACGCCCAATGGACGCAGATCTTCCGGTTGCAACTGGGCGATCCGCACCGCCTGCGGAAAAACATGAGTGATATCGCCATACGGCTGCTCCAGCGCCGTTCCCCAGCGTTCGGCCATCCGTCCGGCAAAGGTAGCCGCCATCTTGACGCTGACCAACTGCCCCAACACCGCACGCGTAGCCTGCTCAAAGCTGTTGACGCAGCCTGGCAAACGTAAGCCGGGCGCATTCGCCGCTAACGTACCTAACGCCTCGCAAATGCGGTCCGGCGCGGCATCCAGATCGAACAGTTGGCGAATGCGCCGCAGGACTTCGGTCGTCACTCTGCTGAGCGATGGGGCAATTTCCACCCGCACCCGGTTTCGCGCCTCTTCCGGCTGGACGCTCACCCAACCGCAATATTCGACGCCGCCCTGATCCACCGCGATCGAACGACAGTATTGTTGACCGGCAACGCTTTCCACGCCGCTGACCGCACGAGTCTGTAAGAATCCCAGCATACGCGGCCAATCGTAAGGTGGCCGATACCCCAGATGAAATACCAGTCCACTGGTGGCGGCCCGCTCACTTCGGCCAGCAGTGCTGCGCAATACCGAAGGGATCAGGCGATAACGGGCCTTAAACAGCTCATTAAAACGCCGCAGGCTGCCAAACCCGGCGGCAAACGCCACCTCGCTCAGGGGCAAATCGGTATCCGCCAGCAGCCGTTTGGCCTGCAACAGACGGTGCGACTGGGCGTAATCAATGGGGGAAGCGCCGAACTGCTCGGCAAAAATGCGCCGCAGATGGCGATCGGAAATCCCCAGACGGGTAGCCAGCTGTTCACAGCTATGCTCTGAAAGATAGCCCTGCTCAATCAGCTGAACCGCAACCTGAGCATAGCGATTGCCCAGATCGATCAGCGCCAGCCCTGGAGCCAATTCGGGGCGGCATTTCAGGCAGGGGCGAAAACCGGCCAGTTCGGCGGCGGCGGCGCTGGGATAAAAGGTACAATTTTCGATTTTCGGCGTGCGGGCACTACATACCGGCCTGCAATAGATACCGGTGGAGGAGACACCGACAAAAAATCGTCCGTCAAACTTACGGTCACGCGCACTCAGCGCGCTATACAGCGCCTGTTGTTGATTCTTCATGGCATCGCTCGGAGTCAGTTTTTTGTTCATTATGGCGCTCGGACCTGTGGCTGACGTGCGGGAATCGGACATTAACCTGTTTGATATCGCTG
This sequence comes from Serratia sp. JSRIV004, assembly GCF_019968705.1. NCBI lineage: Bacteria > Pseudomonadati > Pseudomonadota > Gammaproteobacteria > Enterobacterales > Yersiniaceae > Serratia > Serratia sp. JSRIV004. The sequence continues at coordinate 4,360,388 of NZ_CP074140.1, forward strand.
CCATCAAGTTAACCATGCCGCCGCGATTGCCGCTAAATTTTTCGCCAGTTAGCGGCCCACTCGTTGCTCGGCAGACCAGTCTCGGGTAAAGTCGCCCCCCTTCATCGGCATGGGGAACGAAAAATGTTTATTGGCTTCGATTATGGCACTGCCAACTGTTCTGTCGCCGTTATGCGCGACCAGGGCCCTGAATTACTGACGTTGGAAAACAACGAACCGTATCTCCCTTCGATGCTGTGCGCACCGACGCGTGAGGCGGTGAGTGAGTGCCTGCATCGCCACTGGCAGGTGCCAACCGGCAGCGAGGAAAACCAGCAGCTGCTGCGCCGCGCCATCACTTTCAACCGCGAAGAAGATATTCCGGTCAACGGCGACAGCGTGCTGTTCGGCCTGCAGGCGCTGGCCCACTACATCGAAGATCCGGAAGAAGTGTATTTTGTCCGCTCGCCGAAATCCTTCCTCGGGGCTAACGGCCTTAAGCCACAGCAGATTGCGCTATTTGAAGATCTGGTGTGCGCCATGATGTTCCACATCAAGCGCCAGGCGGAAAGCGTATTACAAACCAGCATCGCTCAGGCCGTCATTGGCCGCCCGATCAACTTCCAGGGCACCGGCGGTGAAGAGGCTAACCAGCAGGCGCAGGGGATTTTGCACCGCGCCGCACAGCGGGCCGGTTTCAAAGAGATCGAGTTCCAGTTCGAACCGGTTGCCGCCGGGCTGGACTTTGAAGCGACGCTAAGCGAAGAGAAAACCGTGCTGGTGGTCGATATCGGCGGCGGCACCACCGACTGCTCGGTGCTGTTGATGGGGCCACAATGGCGCGATCGTGCCGATCGCCAACAGAGCCTGTTGGGGCACAGCGGTTGCCGCGTAGGCGGTAACGATCTGGATATCATGCTGGCGTTCAAACAGCTGATGCCGCTGTTCGGTATGGGCGGTGAAACCGAGAAAGGCATTGCCATGCCTGCATTGCCTTACTGGAACGCGGTAGCGACCAACGACGTCCCGGCCCAAATCGATTTCTACAGCACGGCCAATGGCCGTATGCTGCGCGATCTGATCCGCGACGCTGCCGAACCCGAGAAGGTGAAACGTCTGTTGAAAGTCCATCAGCAGCGCCTGAGCTATCGGCTGGTACGTGCGGCGGAAGAGAGTAAAATCGCGCTATCGGGTCAGGCAAGCATCAGCGCTCAACTGGATTTTGTGCAGCCGGAGCTGGCAGAAACGATCAGCCAGGAGCAGTTGGCCGATGCCATTGCCCAACCTCTGCTACGTATCCAGGAACAGGTTAGCGCCGCTCTGGCTACCAGCCAAAGTAAGCCGCAGGTCATTTACCTGACCGGTGGTAGCGCGCGCTCACCACTGCTGAGAACTGCACTGCAACAGCAGTTGCCGGGGATCCCGATCGTCGGTGGCAACGATTTTGGCTCGGTCACCGCCGGGTTGGCACGCTGGGCGCAGACGCTGTTTCGTTGATTAACGCAGGGGCGGCTAACGCCCCTGACAATGGAGCATTATGGCTATCATCACTGGTGAAACACCTAGATTGCTGCTGCGCGGTTGGCAAGATAGCGATCTGCCCGCCTTTGCCGCGCTCAATAGCGCTCCTGAGGTGATGAAATACTTCCCGGCAACGCTAAGCAGAGCTGAAAGCGACGCCCAGGCCAATCGTATCCGCCAATTTATGCAACAACACGGCTGGGGGCTATGGGCCGTCGAGGTGAAGCATCAGGCTGCCTTTATCGGCTTTGTCGGGCTAGCCATTCCTGGCGACGATCTGCCCTGCTCGCCCTGCGTGGAAATTGGCTGGCGGTTGGCGAAGGAGCATTGGGGCCAAGGCTATGCCAGCGAAGCGGCACGTTGCGCACTGGATATCGCTTTCAATAGGCTGCAACTGCCAGAGGTGGTGTCCTTTACCGCTGAAATTAATCTCCCTTCCCGCCGGGTGATGGAGCGCATCGGGATGACCTTCAGCGGTGAAACCTTCGAGCATCCCCGTTTACCTCTGGGCCATCCACTACGCAAGCATGTGTTGTATCGTAAGCTGTCGCCAAACAAGTAATGGTGATAATAACTCATTGAATAATAATTGATGTTATGGGCCTTACCAGGCACTTGCCTCATCCAGCGCCTTGATATCCTCGGCGGCCAATTGGAGCCGAGTGGCACTCACCAACTCATCCAACTGGGTTAACGAGGTGGCGCTGACGATGGGCGCGGTGATGCTTGGGCGAGCAATCAGCCAAGCCAACGAGATCTGTGCGGGTGTAGTCTGGTGCTTCTCTGCCAGCAGATCGAGGGCTGCCAGAATGCGGAAACCGCGCGGGTTCAGATAACGCGACACAATGGTATCTCCGCGCTGGCTCTTACCCACGTCCTGTGCGCTACGATATTTGCCGGTGAGGAAACCACTGGCCAGTGAGAAGAAGTTGATCACCCCCAGCCCCTGTTGCTGCGCCACCGCTTCCAGCGCCTGCTCATAACCTTCACGGGCATACAGATTATATTCCGGCTGCAGGGTTTCATAGCGCGCCAGTCCGTTTTGCTCGCTGACTTTCAGTGCTTCCACCAGCCGGTCTGCCTGATAGTTGGAAGCGCCAATAGCACGCACTTTCCCGGCTTTGATCAATTCATCAAATGCAGACAGAGTTTCTGCCAGCGGAGTGTCCTGGTCATCATCATGGGACTGATAAAGATCGATATAATCGGTTTGCAGGCGGCGCAACGAAGCCTCTACGGCCTGACGAATATAGCGTGGCGACAAGCCTTGTTTGCCCTCGCCCATCGGTTTTCCCACCTTGGTAGCGATGATCACCTGGTCGCGCTTGCCGCTTTTCTTCAGCCAGTTACCAATCACCGTTTCTGACTCGCCACCTTGGTTGCCCGGCGCCCAGCTCGAATAAACGTCGGCGGTATCAATAAAATTCAACTGATTGGCTACCAGCGCATCCAACAGGCTGAAAGACGTGGCCTCGTCTGCAGTCCAACCAAACACGTTGCCGCCAAAGGTCAGTTGCGGGACCTGAATGCCGGAACGGCCCAACGGTTTCTTGCTCATGATGTGGCTCCTGAGGGAAAAGGAAATATTCGCCCTAAATTATTAGCGCGAAAACGGCTGGAACGCTAAAACGAATCGGTTATATGTCAGAAAATGTCTAGCTAAGCGTGGTTTTGGTAAAATAGACATTCTCCGCCGATAAACCTGACGCTTCCTCCATATTTCCTTCATTTTTACACCGTGACGGCTCGCTAAACTAGTATCCTGTAAGGAGTATCACTTTTGGCAACTGATTGCCCGCACGACTGTCTCTGGAGAGAATGCCCAACGCCATGAATACAAAACCCAAACGCCGCTCACTGCTCTTGCGCCTGCTAGCCATAGGTATCGTGGTGCTTGCCGCCATTCTGATCTGGCGTCACTTTAGCGCGCCACAGGCTACCGGTGCAGCGCCGGGTGCGCAGCAGGCAGGTTCAGGCCCAGCAGGAGCCGCAGGCAGAGCCGGTGGTAGACGAGGGGCTCCCATGTCTCCAGTGCAGGCCGCCACCGCCACAGTGCAGAGCGTGCCGCGTTTCCTCTCGGGATTGGGCACCGCCACCGCGGCCAACACCGTGACCGTCACCAGCCGCGTCGATGGTCAATTGATGGCGATACACTTTACCGAAGGCCAACAGGTCAAGGCGGGAGACCTGCTGGTTGAGATCGACCCGCGCCCTTACGAAGTGCAATTAACTCAGGCTCTGGGGCAGTTAGCCAAAGATCAGGCGACGCTGGCCAATGCCAAACGCGACCTCGCCCGTTACCAACAGTTGGCAAAAACCAATCTGGTATCGCGCCAGGAGCTGGATACCCAGGAGTCATTGGTTCGCCAGACCGAAGGGGCTATCAAGGCCGATCAAGGGGCGGTGGACAGCGCCAAACTGCAAATAACCTACAGTAAGATCACCGCACCGATTAATGGCCGCGTGGGCCTTAAGCTGGTTGACGTGGGCAATTACATCGCCAGCGGCAGCACTACCGGCATCGTGGTGATCACCCAAACGCATCCGATCGATGTAGTCTTTACCCTACCGGAGAGCAATATCGCCGATCTGGTCAAAGCACAGAAAGCTGGCCCCGTGAGCGTCGAGGCATGGGACCGCACCAACCAGCAGTTGTTAACCACCGGTGAGTTATTGAGCCTGGATAACCAGATCGATACCGCGACGGGTACCATCAAACTGAAGGCTCGCTTCGACAATCAGGACGATGCGCTGTTCCCGAATCAGTTCGTTAACGCCCGGCTGAAGGTTGCCACCCTGCAAAATGCGGTGGTGATCCCCACCGCCGCGCTGCAAATGGGCAACGAAGGTAACTTCGTCTGGCTGCTGAGCGCAGACAATAAGGTCAGCAAACATCTGGTGACCGCCGGTATTCAGGATAGCCAGCAGGTGGTCATTAGTGCCGGGGTCAATGCGGGCGACCGCGTCGTCACCGACGGGATCGACCGCCTGACCGAAGGCATGCAGGTTGAAGTGGTGGCCCCTCATACATCGACGGCCACCCCGAATGCAGAACAACCGAAGCACCGCGCTAAACCTCAGGGGAACTCCTGATGCAGTCGATGTCCCCACATAGCGGAGGTGGGCCTTCCCGCCTGTTTATTCTTCGCCCGGTAGCCACCACGCTGTTTATGCTGGCTATCATGCTGGCCGGGATTATTGGCTATCGCTCGCTGCCGGTTTCCGCCCTGCCGGAAGTGGATTACCCAACCATCCAGATCGTCACACTCTACCCTGGCGCCAGCCCGGATGTGGTCACCTCGGCGATCACCGCGCCGTTGGAGCGCCAGTTTGGCCAGATGTCCGGCCTTAAGCAGATGGCCTCGCAGAGCTCCGGTGGCGCCTCGGTGATCACCCTGCAATTCCAGCTTGAACTGCCGCTGGACGTTGCCGAGCAGGAAGTGCAGGCGGCCATCAATGCCGCCACCAACCTGCTGCCCAGCGATCTGCCCTACCCGCCGATTTACAGCAAGGTTAACCCTGCCGATCCACCGATCCTGACGCTGGCCGTCACCTCGACCGCCATGCCGATGACCCAGGTAGAAGACATGGTGGAAACCCGGGTGGCGCAAAAGATTTCGCAGGTTACCGGGGTCGGTCTGGTCACCATTTCCGGCGGCCAGCGCCCGGCCGTACGGGTGAAACTCAATGCTACGGCGGTCGCCGCCTATGGGCTGGATAGCGAAACCATTCGCACCGCCATCAGTAACGCCAACGTCAACTCGGCCAAAGGTAGCCTGGACGGCCCGACGCGTTCGGTCACGCTCTCTGCCAACGATCAGATGAAAACCGCTGAGGATTACCGTCAGCTGATTATCGCCTATCAGAACGGAGCAGCCATCCGCCTGCAAGATATCGCCACCATTGAGCAAGGCGCAGAGAACAACCGCCTGGCGGCATGGGCCAATAAAGAACAGGCCATCGTGCTGAATATTCAGCGCCAGCCGGGTGCCAACGTGATCACCACCGCCGACAGTATTCGCGAGATGCTGCCAGAGCTGATCAAAAGCCTGCCAAAATCGGTAGATGTGAAGGTGCTGACCGACCGCACCACCACCATCCGGGCCTCGGTCAGTGACGTACAGTTTGAGCTGCTGCTGGCGATCGCCCTGGTCATCATGGTGATCTACGTCTTCCTGCGTAACGTTCCCGCCACCATTATCCCGAGCGTGGCGGTGCCGCTTTCCCTGGTGGGCACCTTTGCCGTCATGTATTTCCTCGACTTCTCCATCAACAACCTGACGCTGATGGCGCTGACCATCGCCACCGGCTTTGTGGTGGATGACGCCATCGTGGTGATCGAGAATATCTCGCGCTATATCGAAAAAGGTGAAAAACCGCTCGACGCGGCGCTGAAAGGGGCAGGAGAGATCGGCTTTACCATTATCTCGCTGACCTTCTCGCTGGTAGCGGTGCTGATCCCACTGCTGTTTATGGGCGATATCGTTGGCCGTCTGTTCCGAGAGTTTGCGGTGACGCTGGCAGTGGCGATCCTGATTTCCGCGCTGGTTTCGCTGACGCTGACGCCGATGATGTGCGCCCGGATGCTTAGCCACGAATCGCTGCGTAAGCAAAACCGTTTCTCTCGTGCTTGCGAGCGTTTCTTTGACCGGGTGATCGCCCAATACGGCGTGTGGCTGAAAGTGGTGCTGAACCATCAGTGGCTGACGTTAGGCGTCGTCTTCGGCACCATGGCGCTGACCGTGTTGCTGTATCTGCTGATGCCAAAAGGCTTCTTCCCGGTGCAGGATAACGGCATTATTCAGGGTACGCTGGAAGCGCCACAGAGCGTTTCATTCAGTAACATGGCCGAGCGCCAGCAGCAGGTTGCTGCCGAAATTCTCAAGGATCCGGCGGTAGAAAGCCTGACGTCCTTTGTTGGCGTGGACGGCAGCAACGCCACGCTCAACAGCGGCCGTTTGCAGATCAACCTTAAACCGCTGAGCGAACGTAGCGATCGCATCCCGGCGATCATTACCCGCCTGCAGCAACAGACGGCGCAGTTCCCCGGCTTGAAGCTGTATCTGCAACCGGTGCAGGATCTGACCATCGACACCCAGGTGAGCCGCACGCAGTACCAGTTCACCCTTCAGGCGATGTCATTGGATGACCTCAGCCTGTGGGTGCCGAAGTTGATGGCCGAATTGCAGCAGGCCCCGCAACTGGCCGAAGTGACCAGCAACTGGCAGGATCAGGGGCTGGTGGCCTATGTGAATGTCGACCGAGACTCGGCCTCGCGCCTTGGCATCACCATGAGCGATGTCGACAGCGCGCTGTATAACGCCTTCGGCCAGCGCCTGATCTCAACCATTTACACCCAGGCAAACCAATATCGGGTGGTACTGGAGCATGATGTCTCCAGCACACCAGGGCTTTCAGCGTTAAACGATATCCGCCTGATCAGCAGCAACGGCACCATCGTGCCATTAAGCACCATCGCCAAAATAGAGGAGCGCTTTGGCCCGCTGTCGATCAACCATCTCGATCAGTTCCCGTCGGCCACCGTGTCGTTTAACGTGGCCGGTAATTACTCGCTCGGGGAAGCGGTAGAGGCCATTACTCAGGCTGAGAAAGATCTCAACATGCCCAAAGACATCACCACCCAGTTCCAGGGGGCCACGTTGGCATTTCAGGCTGCCCTTGGCAGCACGCTGTGGCTGATCCTGGCGGCGGTGGTCGCGATGTATATTGTGTTGGGCGTGCTGTATGAGAGCTTTATCCACCCGGTGACCATTCTTTCGACCCTGCCCACCGCCGGTGTCGGGGCCCTGCTGGCACTGATGCTCTCCGGCCATGAGCTGGATGTGATCGCCATTATCGGCATCATCTTGCTGATCGGCATCGTGAAAAAGAACGCCATCATGATGATCGACTTTGCATTGGCTGCCGAGCGTGAGCAAGGGATGACGCCGTACGACGCCATCTATCAGGCCTGCCTGCTGCGTTTTCGCCCGATCCTGATGACCACGCTGGCCGCGCTGCTGGGGGCATTGCCGCTGATGCTGAGTACCGGCGTCGGGGCCGAACTGCGCCGCCCGCTGGGCGTCTGTATGGTCGGTGGTCTGGTGATGAGCCAGATCCTGACGCTGTTCACCACGCCGGTGATTTACCTGCTGTTTGATAAATTGGCTCGCAATACCCACCGCCAGCCAGAACCGCAGGAGCTGCCGTGAAATTCTTTGCCCTGTTTATCTACCGGCCGGTTGCCACAACGCTGTTGACGCTGGCGATCACCATCGCCGGGGTGATTGGCTTTCGGCTGCTGCCGGTATCGCCGCTGCCGCAGGTGGATTTCCCCGTCATTCTGGTGAGCGCTTCGTTACCTGGCGCCGATCCGGAAACCATGGCCTCCTCGGTAGCTACACCGCTGGAACGGGCCCTGGGCCGGATCGCCGGGGTGAATGAAATGACCTCGACGAGTTCACTTGGCAGCACCAGGGTGATCCTGCAGTTCGATCTCGATCGCGATATCAACGGGGCTGCACGTGACGTACAGGCTGCGATTAATGCCGCCCAAAGCTTATTGCCTACCGGGATGCCAAGCCGACCCACCTATCGCAAGATCAACCCGTCCGACGCGCCAATCATGATCCTGACGCTGACTTCGGATACCTACAACCAAGGGCAGCTGTATGACTTCGCGTCAACGCAGCTGGCGCAAAAGATTGCCCAGACGGAAGGCGTAGGCGATGTCTCGGTCGGCGGCAGTTCCTTACCTGCGGTACGCGTGGAGCTTAATCCCGGTGCCTTATTCAACCAGGGGATTTCACTGGATGCGGTAAGGCAAACCATCGCCAACGCCAACGTACGCCGCCCGCAAGGCGCGGTGGATGACCCACAGCAGCGCTGGCAGATCCAGGCCAACGACGAATTGAAAACTGCGGCGGCCTACCAGCCGTTGGTGATTCACTATAACAACGGCGCGGCGGTACGGCTGAGCGACGTGGCCAACGTCATCGATTCGGTCCAGGACGTACGCAACGCCGGGATGACCAACGCCAAACCGGCCATCATTCTCACCATTAGCCGTGCTCCCGGTGCCAATATCATTCAAACCGTGGATCGTATCCGCGCCGAGTTGCCCGCGTTGCGGGAGAACATCCCCGCCTCGATCGAACTGAGTATTGCCCAGGATCGCTCACCGACGATCCGTGCCTCACTGGCCGAAGTAGAGCAATCACTGGTGATCGCCATCGGGCTGGTGATCCTGGTGGTCTTCATCTTCCTGCGCTCTGGCCGCGCAACGCTGATCCCGGCAGTGGCCGTACCGGTTTCCCTGATCGGTTCCTTCGCCGCCATGTACCTGTGCGGCTTCAGCCTGAACAACTTGTCGCTGATGGCCCTCACCATCGCCACCGGTTTTGTGGTGGATGACGCCATCGTGGTGCTGGAAAACATTTCGCGCCACGTCGAGGCCGGGATGAAACCGATCAAAGCTGCCCTGCAAGGGGTACGTGAAGTCGGTTTCACCGTGCTTTCCATGAGCGTATCGCTGGTGGCGGTGTTTATTCCCTTGCTGTTTATGGCCGGCTTGCCAGGCAGGCTGTTCCGTGAATTTGCCGTGACGCTTTCGGTGTCGATCGGGCTTTCGTTACTGATTTCACTGACGCTGACGCCAATGATGTGCGCCTATCTGCTGCGCTACCAGCCACCGCGCGAACAGCGTCGTATTCGGGGTTTTGGCCGCATGTTGCTGGGTTTGCAGCAGGGCTATGGCCGCTCACTCAACTGGGTATTAGGCCATTCCCGCTGGGTAATGGCAGTGTTCCTGGCTACGATTGCCCTTAACGTCTGGCTGTACATCAGTATTCCAAAAACCTTCTTCCCCGAGCAGGATACCGGCCGCCTGATGGGCTTTATCCAGGCCGACCAGAGCATTTCGTTTCAGGCAATGCGCGGTAAGCTGCAAGAGTTTATGAAGATCGTGCGGGAAGACAAGGACGTGGATAACGTCACCGGTTTCACCGGCGGTTCGCGCACCAATAGCGGCTCGATGTTTATCTCCCTCAAACCGCTGTCGGAACGCACCGATGATGCTCAGAAGGTGATCGCCCGCCTGCGTGCCAAACTGGCGAAAGAGCCGGGGGCCAGCCTGTTCCTGATGGCTGTACAAGACATTCGCGTTGGTGGGCGGCAGGCCAACGCCAGTTACCAATACACGCTGCTTGCCGACGATCTTGGCGCACTACGCGAATGGGAACCGAAGATCCGCACCGCACTGGCAGCGTTGCCGGAGCTGGCGGACGTCAACTCCGATCAGCAGGACAAAGGCTCGGAAATGGATCTGACCTACGATCGCGAAACCATGTCGCGGCTGGGCATTTCGGTCAACGACGCCAACAACCTGCTCAACAACGCTTTCGGACAACGCCAGATTTCCACCATCTATCAGCCGCTGAACCAATACAAAGTGGTGATGGAGGTAGCTCCGCCCTATACCCAGGACGTGAGCTCGCTGGACAAAATGTTTGTGATCAACAGCAGCGGCCAGCCGATCCCGCTGTCTTACTTTGCCCAATGGCGGCCAGCCAACGCACCGCTGGCGGTGAACCATCAGGGGCTGTCGGCAGCCTCTACCATCTCGTTCAACCTGCCAGACGGTGGCAGCCTGTCCGAGGCGACGGCAGCCATCGAACGGACCATGACGCAGCTGGGAGTTCCCTCCACCGTGCGAGGCTCGTTTGCCGGTACCGCACAGGTGTTTCAGGAAACGCTGAAATCACAGCTGTTCCTGATCGCGGCGGCCATCGCCACGGTATATATCGTGCTAGGTATTTTGTATGAGAGCTATATCCATCCGCTGACCATACTGTCCACGCTACCTTCTGCCGGAGTCGGGGCATTGCTGGCACTGGAACTGTTTGACGCGCCGTTTAGCCTGATTGCGCTAATCGGGATTATGCTGTTGATTGGTATCGTTAAAAAGAACGCCATCATGATGGTCGACTTTGCCCTGGATGCGCAACGCAACGGCGGGATCAGCGCCCGTGAGGCCATCTTCCAGGCCTGCTTACTGCGTTTTCGCCCCATCATGATGACGACGTTGGCGGCCCTGTTTGGCGCCTTGCCGCTGGTTCTGACCAGCGGGGACGGGGCTGAGCTGAGGCAGCCGCTGGGGATCACCATCGCCGGGGGGCTGCTGATGAGCCAATTGTTGACGCTGTATACCACGCCGGTGATCTATCTGTACTTTGACCGCTTGCAGATGAAGTTCTGTCGCGGTAAAAAACTGACGCCGCTGCCTCACTGATCGGCAGCAACGCGGGAGATAAGGGCCTATGAGATGAACATCAAACCCAGCGCCCCACCAGGGTCCACCTCGGTGCGATGGCAGCTGTGGATCGTGGCTTTCGGCTTCTTTATGCAGACGCTGGATACCACCATCGTCAATACCGCGCTGCCCTCCATGGCAGCCAGCCTGGGGGAAAACCCGCTGCGCATGCAGTCGGTGATTGTTTCCTATGTGCTGACGGTCGCAGTGATGCTACCTGCCAGCGGATGGCTGGCGGATCGGGTAGGTGTCAAACGGGTGTTCTTCAGCGCCATCGTGCTGTTCACGCTTGGGTCGATCCTGTGCGCCCGTTCGGAAACCCTGAATGAGCTGGTGGCCTCCCGCGTGATACAGGGCATCGGCGGCGCGATGATGGTGCCGGTCGGCAGGCTGACGGTGATGAAAATCGTCCCGCGTGAACAGTATATGGCGGCGATGACCTTCGTCACCCTGCCCGGCCAGATCGGCCCGCTGATGGGACCCGCCTTGGGGGGCTTTCTGGTGCAATACGCCAGTTGGCACTGGATCTTCCTGATCAACATTCCCGTGGGGATCGCCGGAGCGATTGCCACCGCGCTGCTGATGCCCAATTACACCATGCAGACCCGGCGTTTCGATATCAGCGGCTTTATCATGTTGGCAATTGGCATGGCGACGCTGACGCTGGCGCTCGACGGGCATAAAGGCATGGGGCTTTCCTCTGCCACCATCGCCGGGCTGGTGGTTATGGGTTGCGCTGCGCTGGCTGGCTACTGGTTGCATGCCCGAGGTAACAGCCGGGCGCTGTTCTCACTACGACTATTCAAGACGGCAACCTACCGCATCGGGCTAACCGGCAGCCTGTTGGGGCGGATCGGCAGCGGGATGTTGCCCTTTATGACCCCGTTGTTTTTGCAAGTGGGTATGGGGTTTTCCCCGTTCCACGCTGGGTTGATGATGATCCCGATGATCATCGGCAGCATGGGCATGAAGCGCATCGTGGTGCAGGTGGTTAACCGCTTCGGTTATCGCAATGTACTGGTGGCCGCCACCCTGATGCTGGCGCTGGTTACCCTGAGTTTTCCGCTGGTGGCGATACTGGGCTGGGTTTATCTGCTGCCGGTGATACTCTTCTTCCAAGGCATGGTTAACTCCCTGCGTTTTTCCGCCATGAATACCCTGACGCTGAAAGATCTGCCCGATCGGCTCGCCAGCAGCGGCAACAGCCTACTGTCTATGGTGATGCAGCTATCCATGAGCCTGGGCGTCAGCATTGCCGGGATCCTGATTGGCAGCTTCGCGCATCATCAGGTGGTGGCCGATAGCCCGGCTATCCACAACGCCTTTATCTACAGCTATGGCTGCATGGCGCTGATTATTGCCCTACCGGCGCTGGCTTTCGCCCGCGTACCGACCGACATCGCCCCCAACCGCACGTTGACCAAAGAGCCGGGCACCGGCTCCACGAGGAAACAATGAGAATTGGCATAACCGGCAAGCTGTTCATGGCGATCTTCGCCACCTGCATGTTGGTGTTGATCACCATGCACTGGGGCGTACGCGTCAGCTTTGAACGGGGTTTTATCGATTACATCAAGCACAGCAATGAGCAGCGCATCAGCATGCTCGGTGACGCGTTGGAAGATCAGTATCGCCGCCACGGCAACTGGGAATTTCTGCGTAACAACGATCAGGTGGTGTATCAGATTATGCGTTCGTTTGAGCAGAACAGCGACAGTAGCCACAATCTGCCCCCCAAGGGCTGGCGCACCCAATTCTGGGTGGTGGACAGTCAATATAACCGGTTGGTAGGCCATTCCGGCCCGATCCCGAAAGAAAGCACCCGACACCCGATTCATTACAACAATCAGATCGTCGGTTGGGTAGTGGCTACTCCACCGGAAAAACTGACGCGCAATGCGGACATCAACTTCGATCGCCAACAGAAGCGCACCAGCTGGATGATCGTTGGGCTATCTACCTTGTTGGCGGCGGCAGTCACTTGGCTGATGTCGCGCGGCCTGCTGGCACCGGTTAAACGCCTGGTTGCTGGTACCCATCGGCTAGCGGCGGGTGATTTCAGCGCTCGGGTGGCGGTCAGCAGCCAAGATGAGCTGGGTCGGCTGGCACAGGATTTTAACCAGCTTGCCACTTCGTTAGAAAAGAACGAACAGATGCGGCGAGCGCTAATGGCGGATGTTTCCCACGAGCTGCGTACCCCACTGGCGGTACTGCGTGGTGAGTTAGAGGCGCTGCAAGACGGCGTTCGCCAACCCACACCGGCTTCGCTCAGTTCGCTACAGGCGGAAGTCTCAACCCTCACCAAATTGGTGGACGATCTGCACCAGCTGTCACTCTCCGATCTCGGCGCCCTCGCCTACCGTAAATTGCCGGTAGATTGTGTACATCTGGTGCAGATCGCAGTGGCGGCCTTCCGTGAACGTTTTCATGCCAAACAGTTGGAAATCGTCACCTATCTACCGGAACAGATGCCACTGTTTGGCGATCCTGACCGACTGCTCCAGTTATTCAACAACCTGTTGGAAAACAGCCAACGCTATACCGATGCCGGTGGTCGGCTGGAGATTGGTATCGAACGCCTGCCGGGAATGGTGCGGATTTACTGGCAGGACAGCGCCCCAGGAGTGAATGACGAGCAGTTGGCTCTCATCTTCGAACGCTTTTATCGCACTGAAGGATCGCGTAACCGCGCCAGCGGCGGTTCGGGGCTGGGGCTCTCCATCTGTCAGAACATTGTGGAGGCACATGGCGGCGAGATCCGCGCACAACACTCGCCTTTAGGCGGCGTGCGCATTACAGTAGATTTCCCCATCTCTGGTGAATAATAAGGTTGTTTGATGGAAAACCAAAATCAGCCACTACAAATCTTGATTGTGGAAGATGAACCCAAGCTGGGCCAACTGTTGGTAGATTATCTGCAGGCTGCTGGCTACGCCACCCGCTGGCTGAGCAACGGCAGCGAGGTGATCCCGGCGGTGCATGAACATCCACCAGCGCTTATTTTGCTGGATTTGATGCTGCCAGGCTGCGATGGCTTAACCGTTTGCCGTGAGCTACGCCGTTTTACCGATATCCCCGTCATCATGGTGACCGCCAAAATCGAGGAGATCGACCGCCTGCTGGGGCTGGAGATCGGGGCGGATGACTACATCTGCAAGCCTTACAGCCCGCGCGAAGTGGTTGCCAGGGTGAAAACCATCCTGCGCCGTTGCTATCGGCCCCAGGAACATAGCGATGATGATTCACTGTTGCAGATTGATGAGCCACGCTTTCAGGCCAGCTATCAGGGCCATATCCTGGATCTGACTCCGGCGGAATTCCGCCTGCTGAAAACCCTGGCCTGCCAGCCGGGCAACGTGTTTTCACGCGAACAACTGCTGAACAATCTGTACGACGATTACCGGGTGGTGACAGACCGTACCATCGATAGCCATATCAAGAACCTGCGCCGCAAGCTGGAGCTGATCGACGGCGACAAGGCGTTTATCCGTTCAGTCTACGGGGTGGGCTACCGCTGGGAAGCCGAACAGTGTAGGCTGGTCAATGGGCTGTGACGCTTACAGCGTCCAGTCTTCCACCTCAAGCTCCGCGACCATAGTGAAAGCCCGATCGCTGGTCACTATGGTTGCGCCACGGCTAACCGCATGTGCGGCAATAAGCTGATCCAACGCCCCCATCGGTCTGCCTTGTTTTTCCATACTTGCGCGCATGACACCATAGCAATGCGCCGCCGCAGAGTCCCAGGAGTAAACGGTGACGGCGTCCAGGAACATCATCACCGTCTGTTTTAGCGCCTTGTTCTGCCGCTTGGCGACACCATAAAGCAGTTCCGCCTGGGTTATGCTGGAAATACACACCGACGATGGCGGTACCCGGCCCATAGCCGCAAGCAGCCGGGGATGTTGACGAAAAAGCTGGCTCACCGTGTTAGTGTCGAACATATACATGACTTACTGTTCCTCCTTGAACGGATCCCGTTCTGCTACCCCTTGCTGGCGATCGTCAGCAGTCAGGAAGTCAGCAGGAACCGCCACGTTTTGCAGCATGGTCAGTAGCGGTTGCCAGGAGTCCAATTTCATTGGATGCTTCGACAAGATAACGTTACCCTGTTCATCCCGGCGAATATAAACCTGATCGACATCGAATTCGAATTCCACTGGCAATCTCACCGCCTGATTTCTACCGTTTTTAAAAAGCTTGGCGACTCTTTCCATATTGCACCTCCTCACGCTGGCATAGGCCAAAGCATATGCCTATTTTGAGTGGATGCCAAGGCCAAGCTGCCTGTTTTTTGTTCGCATAAGGAATGCGGATATCAGCCACCCTATCCTCTCAACGTAGCAAAATCATCTGCCTCCTAACGTTTTATGCCAACGATGCGAACCGCTACGCAATCGCCAATGTAACCAGGGGCAACCTCCCTCCAGCCCAACCTGGCAACGAATACAACAAGCCACCCATTTCTGTGCACTGGTACGCATTACTTCACCGTTAAAAAAACGCTTGCTGAGACATTAGCTACACTTATCTCTCTTATTGGCACTAATCAGGAGCAGGACCATGGCAAGCGGACATTATGAGCTGACAAAATCGAGCAACGGGCAATATCACTTCAACCTGAAGGCCAGCAATGGCGAGATCATTCTCTCCAGCGAGATGTATGCCAGCAAAGCCTCGGCGGAAAACGGGATTGCGTCCGTGCAAACCAATTCGCCTCATGAGGCGCAGTTTGAAGTGAAAATCAGCAGCAACAACAAACCCTATTTCGTGCTGAAAGCCAAAAACCATCAGGTGATTGGCACCAGCCAGATGTACAGCTCGGATAGCGCAGCGAAAGGCGGGATTCAGTCAGTGATCAAGAATGGCCCAACCACAGACGTGCGTGATTTAAGCGTATAAATCTCATCCGGCCTGCGCGCGGTATCCACTACCGCGCGGTTTTTCTGATGATGAAGATCAATCTCCCTTGAAAATTTCCGGTTAATTGCTGATTTCTTGGCGGGCTGCCGCTACAATCCCCCGCTTTCACTGCGCCATTGGGTGGCGCGGTGCTGACCTGAAATCAGACCGAGAATCACTATGTTTACACCAGAACTCCTCTCCCCGGCGGGAACGCTGAAAAACATGCGTTACGCCTTTGCCTATGGGGCCGATGCGGTTTACGCTGGCCAGCCGCGTTACAGCCTGCGGGTACGTAATAACGAATTTAACCACGAGAACCTGCAGCTCGGGATTAACGAAGCCCATGCGCTAGGCAAAAGGTTCTACGTGGTGGTTAACATCGCGCCACACAACGCCAAACTGAAAACCTTCCTGCGTGACCTGAAACCGGTGATCGACATGGGCCCGGACGCGCTAATCATGTCCGACCCCGGTTTGATCATGATGGTGCGCGAAGCCTTCCCGCAGATGGACATTCACCTCTCGGTGCAGGCTAACGCGGTCAACTGGGCAACGGTGAAGTTCTGGCAGCAGATGGGCTTGACGCGAGTGATCCTTTCCCGCGAGCTGTCGCTGGATGAAGTGGCAGAAATCCGTAGCCAGGTACCAGAAATGGAGCTGGAGATCTTCGTGCATGGCGCACTGTGCATGGCCTATTCCGGCCGCTGCCTGCTTTCCGGTTACATCAACAAACGCGATCCCAACCAAGGCACCTGCACCAATGCCTGCCGCTGGCAGTACAAGGCAGAAGAAGGCAAGGAAGACGATACCGGCAGCATCGTGCATCTGCATGAGCCTATCGCGGTGCAAAACGTTGAGCCGACGCTGGGCATTGGCGCACCAACCGATAAAGTCTTTATGCTTTCCGAAGCGCAGAAACCCGGCGAGTACATGAGCGCGTTTGAGGACGAGCACGGCACCTACATCATGAACTCAAAAGATCTGCGTGCCATCCAGCACGTAGAGCGACTCACCCAGTTGGGCGTACATTCGCTGAAGATTGAAGGCCGTACCAAGTCGTTTTATTACTGCGCCCGTACCGCACAGGTTTATCGCCGTGCCATTGACGACGCCGTTGCCGGTAAGCCCTTCGACCCAAGCCTGCTAACCACGCTGGAAGGCCTGGCTCATCGTGGCTATACCGAAGGTTTCCTGCGCCGTCATACGCATGATGCCCACCAGAACTATGATTACGGTTCCTCCATTTCCGAACTGCAGCAGTTTGTCGGAGAATTTACCGGGGTGCGCCGTAACGGCTGGGCAGAAGTGGATGTAAAAAATAAATTCCTGGTCGGTGACAGCGTAGAGATGATGACGCCAGGGGGTAACGTGTTGTTTACCCTGGAAAGCCTGCAGAACAAGAAGGGCGAGACGATCGATGTCGCTCCGGGCAACGGCCATATCGTTTATTTGCCGATCCCCGAGGATATCGACCTCAATTATGCGTTGTTGATCCGCAATTTGCCGCAGGACGATAGCCAGAACGGTTAAGATGTTTATCGCCACCCACCTGGGTGGCAATTTTTGGCAAATATTAGAATCAGATCACATCAATTAGCGCGCAGCTTGGTTATTATCAGGCTGCTTAAAACTAATAACGAAAATATTTGCATAGCAATACTAGGAACCACCTCCTTAGCCAGCCCAATCTCCCTTGGGTTGGCCTTTTCTTTTTTATCCCCTTAAATTTCAATCAGCTGAGAATTTCATTGGTTTTTTTAGGATATTTCTTGCATTGCGCCAAGCGGCTTATCATTTTCCCTGCAATATATAAATTATTCTATAGCGATTAATAAGGTCGTTAATACCAACGCTTAACTTGCGTGAAAGAAAGGTATTTCCCCCCATTGGGCATTGATTATATAAATACCCTGTAGCAGCCAAACGCGGCATTACCTGAATATTCTTATGGCCCGCTACCGGATTGTGGTTTATCGTTAATGGCTTGGTTTAGGGTTCAAACTACTGGGAAGCCCCACCTGGCCACCGTTTGACAGCCGATTCGTTTTTCGCCATAAGGATCAGGAATGCACCAATATGCACCAGCACTGCTTATCATCAATGGTAAAAGCTCCGGCAACGAGGAAGTTCGCGCAGCGGTGAACCTGCTGCGCCATGAGGGCCAGACCCTGCATGTCCGCGTCACCTGGGAACTGGGGGATGCCGCTCGTTACGTCAAAGAGGCTAGCCAACTGAGGGTTGAAACCGTGATCGCCGGGGGTGGCGACGGTACCATCAACGAGGTCGCTGCCGCATTGGCACAACTGCCCGCAGAGTTTCGCCCAATACTCGGCATACTGCCGCTGGGCACCGCCAACGACTTTGCTACCGCCTGCTCTATTCCCTTACAACCAGATTTGGCCTTGCAGTTAGCCATCAAGGGCCGAGCGGTGCCGATCGATCTGGCCAAGGTCAATGACGAGCGCTATTTCATCAATATGGCGACCGGCGGCTTTGGCACCCGCATTACCACCGAAACCCCAGAAAAACTGAAGGCTGCGCTGGGGGGCGTTTCCTATTTCATTCACGGCCTGCTGCGCCTGGATGCGCTGAAAGCCGACAGCTGCGAGATCCGTGGGCCAGATTTCCATTGGGCCGGAGAAGCGCTGGTGATCGGTATCGGCAACGGTAGGCAGGCCGGGGGTGGGCAGAAACTTTGCCCTGGCGCGTTGATCAACGATGGTTTATTGCAGGTGCGCCTGCTCACCGCCGAAGAGTTGCTGCCTACGCTGGTCAATATCTTGTTCAGCGGTGAGGAAAACAGCAACGTAGTTGATGCCTCATTGCCATGGCTGGAAATCACCGCGCCGCATGAAATCACCTTTAACCTTGATGGCGAACCGCTGACGGGCCGTGATTTCCGCATTGAGGTACTGCCTGATGCTATCGAGTGCCGCTTACCGCCAAATTGCGATCTGCTGGGATAAGCAAATAAGCCACGTGCTCAGATCGAGCAAGCTTTAGCCCGGCGTAACGCCCCTCACCCTAACCCTCTCCCACAGGGAGAGGGGACAGTATGTGCTACAAATTAGCTCCTACGCTCAACAGCAGCATCGTAAAAAACCCCAACTAATTGATGGGGTTACCAAGTTACAAATTATCATCCGCACCTGACCGCATCACCGAATCAGCTCCCTCTCCCTGTGGGAGAGGGTTGGGGTGAGGGGCTGGTGCTACAAATTAACTCCCCCTCCTGAACACGCCTGCGAACCCACATCCCTCTTTTTACCTCAAGATAAAACCACCACCCCACGTCTGCGATCCACCCATAACTGTGATCTCCAGCGGCAATTCTCACAAATCATACTTGTATGGTAGTCAGTTCAAGGTTAATTTCCGCCCATACGTTATCAGCAACAACAGGATGTGGAAGTCATGAAAATTGTTAAAGCCGAGGTGTTTGTCACCTGCCCAGGGAGAAATTTCGTCACCCTGAAGATCACTACCGACTGCGGGCTAACCGGGATCGGCGATGCAACCCTGAACGGCCGCGAACTGCCAGTCGCGTCTTATCTGGAAGATCACGTCTGCCCGCAGTTGATCGGCCGCGATGCTCATCAAATTGAAGATATCTGGCAGTACTTCTACAAAGGTGCTTACTGGCGCCGTGGCCCGGTGACCATGTCGGCCATCTCTGCAGTGGACACGGCATTGTGGGATATCAAAGCCAAAGCGGCCAATATGCCGCTGTACCAGTTGCTGGGTGGCGCTTCACGTACCGGCGTCATGGTGTATTGCCATACCACCGGCCACTCGATTGACGAAGTGCTGGACGATTATGCCAAGCACAAGGAGCTGGGCTTCAAGGCAATCCGCGCACAATGCGGCGTCCCAGGCATGAAAACCACCTACGGCATGGCCAAGGGCAAAGGCCTGGCGTATGAGCCTGCGACCAAAGGTAACTGGCCGGAAGAGCAGCTGTGGTCAACCGAGAAATACCTCGACTTCACCCCGAAACTTTTTGCAGCCGTGCGTGACAAATTCGGTTTTGACGAACACCTGCTGCACGATATGCATCACCGCCTGACGCCGATCGAAGCGGCCCGCTTTGGCAAAAGCGTTGAGCAATATCGCCTGTTCTGGATGGAAGATCCTACCCCGGCCGAAAACCAGGAGTGCTTCCGCCTGATCCGCCAACATACCGTGACCCCGATTGCGGTCGGTGAGGTGTTCAACAGCATCTGGGATTGCAAACAGCTGATAGAAGAGCAACTGATCGATTACATCCGTACCACCATCACCCACGCCGGGGGCATCACCGGCATGCGCCGTATCGCCGATTTCGCTTCACTGTATCAGGTACGTACCGGCTCACACGGCCCTTCCGATCTCTCGCCAATCTGCATGGCGGCGGCGTTGCACTTTGACCTGTGGGTGCCGAACTTCGGCGTGCAGGAATATATGGGCTACTCCGAACAGATGCTGGAGGTGTTCCCACATAACTGGACGTTCGACAACGGCTACATGCATCCGGGCGAAAAACCAGGGTTGGGCATCGAGTTTGACGAAAAACTGGCTGCCAAATATCCCTACGATCCAGCCTACCTGCCGGTAGCGCGCCTGGAAGACGGCACCCTGTGGAACTGGTAAACCGAGGAATTTCTATGAAAAGCATTACTGTTCAACAGCCAGGGCAATTGGTGATCGAAGAACGCCCATTGCCATCGCCGCAGCAAGGTGAAGTCCGGATCCGTGTGGCTAGTGCCGGGATCTGCGGTTCCGACGTGCATATCTATCGGGGCCATAATCCGTTTGCCAAATACCCGCGCGTGATCGGCCATGAGTTCTTTGGCCATATCGATGCTATCGGCGAAGGTGTCGACCCGTCACGCATCGGAGAACGCGTAGTGGGCGATCCGGTTGTCAGTTGCGGCCATTGCTATCCCTGCTCGGTGGGCAGACCAAACGTCTGCACCGAACTGCAGGTCATCGGGGTGCACCGTGACGGCGGGTTCAGCGAATTTGTGACGCTACCGGCCAAAAATGCCCATCTAGTACCGGACAGCATTCCAGACAACGAAGCCACGATGGTCGAACCCTTCACCATTGCTGCCAACATCTGTAGCCAACTGCAACCTGGCCCGTTAGATGTGGCCTTGGTGTATGGTGCCGGACCTATGGGCCTAACCTCCATTCAGGCGTTGAGCGGCGTTTACGGCGTTAAACAGATTGTGGTAGCTGACCGTATCGATGAGCGCCTGGCGATGGCCACTGCCAACGGCGCGGATGTGGTGATCAACAACAGCCAGCTGGATTTGGCCAGCGAGTTACAAAAACTCGGCATCCGGCCAACGCTGATCATCGATGCTGCCTGCCACCCGGCCATTCTGCCGGAGGCAATCGGCTTGGCTTCTCCCGCCGCACGCATTGGCATTATGGGCTTCTCTGCCGAACCCTGCGTGATCAGCCAGCAAGCCATTACCAGTAAAGAGATCTCGATTTACAGCTCACGCCTTAACAGCAACCGCTTCCCGCAGGTGATTGCCTGGATGGCGCAACGCCAGATCCAACCAGAGAAACTGATCACCCATCAGTTTACGTTTACGCAAGTGCTTGACGCGATGGAGATCTTCGAAAAAGACCAAAAGCAGTGCTGTAAAGTTTTACTGAAATTCTGACCTGACCACTTTCCAGCTACGGCCTGCTGTAGCTGGAAGGAAACAGGGGCTTCTGAACCTCATCTTTGCCGTCCTTACAACAATTTGCAGAGAACAGAACAATGATGAACGCAAAAATTGACAACACTCAGCCGGAAAGAAGTACCTCGGACCTGATCAAGGCGGCCGTTTCCGGCTGGCTTGGTACCGCATTGGAATTTATGGATTTTCAGCTTTATTCGCTAGGTGCAGCATTAGTTTTCCATGAAATATTTTTCCCGGAACAGTCCGCCGCCATGGCGTTAATCTTGGCGATGGGAACCTACGGCGCGGGTTATATCGCCCGTATTGCGGGTGCCTTCTTCTTTGGACGCATGGGGGATACCCTCGGCCGTAAAAGGGTGCTGTTTATTACCATTACCATGATGGGGATCTGCACCACCTTAATCGGCGTGCTGCCAACCTATGCGCAAATCGGTATTTTCGCCCCTTTGTTACTGGTGTTACTGCGTATTATTCAAGGGTTGGGAGCAGGTGCGGAAATTTCCGGAGCCGGAACCATGCTGGCAGAATATGCGCCTAAGGGTAAACGCGGGATTATCTCCTCACTGGTAGCCATGGGCACCAACTGCGGCACGCTGTCAGCAACGGCTATCTGGGCCGTCATGTTCTTCTTCCTGTCAAAAGAGGAGCTGCTGGCCTGGGGCTGGCGCGTGCCTTTCCTGGCCAGCGTGGTCGTCATGCTGTTTGCCATCTGGCTGCGTATGAACCTGAAAGAAAGCCCGGTGTTTGAAAAAGTTAACGACGACAGCACCAGCGCAACACCGGCTCACGCCGTGGCTGACAAGACCCATTCGCTGTCGGCAATGTTCAGTAGCAAATCCTTCTGGCTGGCTACCGGGCTGCGTTTTGGCCAGGCAGGCAACTCCGGTCTGATACAGACCTTCCTGGCTGGTTATCTGGTGCAAACCCTGCTGTTTGAGAAGGCTATCCCAACCGACGCCTTGATGATCAGCTCCGCCATCGGTTTTATTACCATCCCGTTCCTTGGCTGGCTCTCCGACAAGATCGGCCGGCGGATACCTTATATCCTGGTCAATATCTCCGCCATCATTCTGGCTTACCCTATGATTTCGATGATTGTGGACAAGACCAATGAGGTGAACGTGATTATGGCCTCGATCATTATTATCCATAACGTCGCGGTGCTGGGCCTGTTTGCGCTGGAAAACATCACCATGGCGGAAATGTTTGGTTCACGTAACCGCTTTACCCGCATGGCGATCTCCAAAGAGGCCGGTGGTTTGGTGGCGGTCGGCTTCGGCCCGGTATTGGCCGGTATCTTCTGCAATATGACCGACTCCTGGTGGCCAATCGCCGCCATGATGATCCTGTACTCCGTTATCGGCTTGCTGGCAGCGATATTGATGCCAGAAGTCAGAGATCGCGACCTGAGCCTGGCGGAAGATGCCGCAGAAAGCCCAGCGCTACCGATAGCCCAGCGCGTCAGCAGTCATTAATCCCTCTTCAATCCTCTGCCGCAGAGAAGGTTCTGCGGCAATCAAACCATCACACAGTGAGTTTTAACATGGATACCAAGCTGTTAGCAGCCAACGCCATTGTTCCGCAGTACGATCGTAGCAAACTGGTTTCGCGCCTGGTTCATCTGGGCTTTGGTGCCTTTCATCGGGCCCACCAGGCGGTATACGCCGATATTCTGGCACAGGAACACGGCAGCGACTGGGGGTACTGCGAAATCAACCTGATCGGCGGCGAACAGCAAATCGCCGATCTCAAACAGCAAGATATGCTCTACAGCGTGGCAGAGATGTCAGCCGATGCCTGGAAATGCCGAGTGGTGGGCGTAGTAAAACAGGCGCTGCATGCGCAAATCGACGGGCTGGACGCCGTGTTCCAGGCTCTGGCCCAGCCAGAAGTGGCGATTGTGTCCATGACCATCACCGAAAAAGGCTACTGTCATTCTCCCGCCACCGGCCAGTTGCAGCTAGATCATCCATTGATTGTGCGGGATCTGGCTAATCCACATCACCCACAAAGCGCAGTGGGGGTCATCGTCGCAGCCTTGGCACAACGTAAAGCTGCCGAGCAATCTGCATTCAGCGTGATGTCTTGCGACAATATGCCGGAAAACGGCCATGTGACCCGCAACGTGATCACCACCTATGCCAAAGCGCTCGATCCGGCGTTGGCAACGTGGATCGAAACCCACGTCACCTTCCCTTCCACCATGGTCGATCGCATCGTGCCAGCCGTGACGCCAGACACCCTGGCCCAGGTCGCACAGCAAACCGGCGTGCAGGATCCGGCAGCCGTGGCCTGCGAGCCGTTCCGCCAATGGGTGATTGAGGACAATTTTGTCGCGGGCCGCCCGGCATGGGAACAAGCCGGTGCCGAACTGGTCAGCGATGTGTTGCCGTTCGAAGAGATGAAGCTGCGTATGCTGAACGGCAGCCACTCGTTCCTGGCCTATCTGGGTTATTTAGCCGGTTACCCACACATCAGTGACTGTATGCAGGATGAGCATTACGTCAAGGCCGCCCGCCATCTGATGCTGGCTGAGCAGGCCCCGACGCTGAACACGCCGGGAACCGATCTGGAGAAATACGCCGATTCCCTGCTGGCACGCTATCGCAATACGGCGTTGAAGCACCGCACCTGGCAGATCGCCATGGACGGCACGCAAAAGCTGCCGCAGCGCATGCTGGATTCGGTGCGCTGGCATCTGGCCAACGGCAGTGATTTTGACTGTCTGGCGCTGGGCGTAGCGGGCTGGATGCGTTACGTCGGCGGTAAGGACGAACAGGGTCAACCGATCGACATCAGCGATCCATTGCGTGAGGAAATTGCCCGGCGCGTCGCCAACAGTGCTGAAGGTGAGCCTCGCGTGATGGCGTTACTGCAAATGACCTCGGTATTCGGACGCGACCTGCCGGATAACCAACGCTTCGTCAATGCCGTGACCAGTGCTTATCTGGCGCTGTTGGCGCGGGGAGCTAAAGCGACGGTGGCAAGGGTGCTGGCGCGCTAATAGAAAAGCAGAGAATGCGGGTGGATTTATCCGCCCTCTTTCACGGGTTAATCTGCTAGTATGGTGGCATTCACTACTACTCTCATATATTGATTGTCGCCATGTCAGAATCGTACATCCTCACGAATAATGTCCCGGTCAATCAGCAGATCTATCGTTTCCTGCGCAAAGATATCGTCGATTGCACCATCCCTCCGGGCACGTTGCTTTCCGAGAAAGAGATCTCCACCCGTTTCAGCGTTTCACGCCAACCGGTGCGCGAAGCCTTTATCAAACTGGCTGAAGCGGGGCTGGTGCAGATCTTGCCGCAGCGCGGGACCTTCGTGATGAAAATTTCCGCCAAACGAGTGGCTGACGGGCGCTTTATCCGTCAGGCGGTGGAATGCGCCATCGTGCGGCGAGTTGCCACCACCATCACCCCCGAGCAGTTGATGACGCTGGAGCATAACCTGCATCGCCAGGAGCTGGCGGCACAGAATAATCAGATCCGCGAGTTTTTGGCGCTGGACGATGAATTCCACCATCTGCTGACGCAAATGGCCAACTGTGCTCTGGCGTGGGAAACCATCGAGACCATCAAAGCGACGATGGATCGGGTGCGCTTCCTCAGCCTGAGCGAAGTGTCACCGCCGGAGAATCTGATCCACCAGCATTACCGTATTTTTGCGGCGCTGAAAGCCCAGGATCCGGATGCGGCGGAGCTGGCTATTCATGAGCATTTGCAGGAGATGATCTATTCGATCACCCCGATTGCTCTGCAAAATACCGACTGGTTTGAAGCCGAGTAAAAACTGTTCCCCTCTCCGACCAGGAAAGGGGACGCCATCAACAAGCGCTCACTCGCAAATTTTGCCTTCTAAATAGCATTTCTTCTCAATCGCATCTATTGTCTCTTCGCACCATCAGGTTTTGATTAGTATCTTTGCATAGCTTCAATCACCGCTTTTGACTACGCCGGTGGCCAAATACCCAGAGTTACCGGTGTATAGGAAGCTTTAACGGGAGTGAATCATGACGGATATTGCACAATTGTTAGGTAAGGAAGCGGAAGACCTTTTGCAACACCGCTGCACCACCATCCCTGCGGAAAATCTGTACCTGCCCGGTGGCGACTTTGTTGACCGGGTGATGATCGACAACAACCGCCCAAACAGCGTGCTGCGTTCAATGCAAACCTTGCTGAACCATGGCCGCCTGGCGGGCACCGGTTATCTATCGATCCTGCCGGTCGATCAGGGCGTGGAGCACTCTGCCGGTGCCTCGTTTGCCGCCAACCCACTCTATTTTGATCCAAAAAATATCGTTGAGCTGGCGATCGAAGCCGGATGTAACTGCGTGGCATCCACTTACGGCGTGCTGGCTTCGGTCTCCCGCCGCTACGCCCACAAGATCCCGTTCCTGGTCAAGCTGAACCACAACGAAACCCTGAGCTATCCAACGCAATACGACCAGACCCTGTATGCCAGCGTTGAGCAGGCGTTCAATATGGGGGCGGTGGCGGTTGGTGCAACCATTTACTTCGGTTCCGAGCAGTCACGCCGCCAGATTGAAGAGATCTCGATCGCCTTTGAGCGCGCTCACGAACTGGGCATGGTGACCGTATTGTGGGCCTATCTACGTAACCCTGCGTTCAACAAGGATGGCGTCGATTATCATTCCAGCGCCGATCTGACCGGCCAAGCCAACCACATTGCGGCCACCATCGGTGCCGATATCGTTAAACAGAAAATGGCCGAGAACAACGGCGGCTACCGTGCAGTGAAATTCGGTTATACCGACGATCGCGTCTATGACAAGCTGACCACCGATCACCCGATCGATCTGGTGCGCTACCAGTTGGCAAACTGCTACATGGGCCGTGCCGGTTTGATTAACTCTGGCGGCGCCGCAGGGGAAAACGACCTGCAAGAGTCAGTGCGTACCGCCGTGATCAATAAACGGGCTGGCGGGATGGGCCTGATCCTGGGGCGTAAAGCGTTCAAGAAATCGATGAAGGATGGCATCGCCCTGATCAATGCCGTGCAGGACACCTATCTCGACAACAGCGTCACCATCGCTTAATCGTTATTTATCAAATTATTAGTCTTCGAGGCTCAGCTCTGCTGGGCCTTTTTCATGTCCTAACCCCTCTCTTCCTTCATTATTAATTTCTTTTCTTTCATTTTTATCTTTCACAATAAAATATTTATCTTTCAAAGTGTGATCCATTTAAAACAAAAGCCGAACCAAAGTGGTTACTGTATGACCCATGGCGAAAGAGCCGCACTTCGCTCCAGGCCATAGCATCCATCACAGGAGAAAAAAATGATTGAGCTAATAACCCACGGAGCCGAATGGTTTATCGGCCTGTTCCAAAAAGGCGGGGAAGTGTTTGTCGGTATGGTGACCGGCATTTTACCGTTGTTGATCAGCCTGTTAGTTATCATGAACGCGTTGATCAACTTTGTTGGCCAGGAACGTATCGAACGTTTGGCACAGCGCTGTGCCGGTAACCCGGTTTCACGCTACCTGCTACTCCCCCTGATCGGCACCTTTGTGTTTTGTAATCCGATGACGTTGAGTCTCGGACGTTTTATGCCAGAGAAATATAAACCCAGTTATTACGCCGCAGCCTCCTACAGTTGCCACTCCATGAACGGCCTGTTCCCCCATATCAACCCTGGCGAACTGTTCGTTTACCTCGGCATTGCCAGCGGTTTGACCACGCTTGGCCTGCCGTTGGCTCCTCTGGCAGTGAGTTACTTCCTGGTTGGGCTGTTCACCAACTTCTTCCGCGGTTGGATCACCGATCTCACCACCAGCATATTTGAACGCAAGATGGGCATCCAACTGGATCGCCAGGTTCAACTTTAATTTGTGGAGCGCAGCATGAGTGCTTATATCCGTATTGAGAAAGGTGCTGGCGGCTGGGGTGGCCCACTACAGTTACCTATCGAGCCAGGTAAGAAAATCGTCTATATCACCGCCGGTACCCGCCCGGCGATCGTCGACAAACTCAGCGATTTAACCGGCTGGCCTGCGGTAGACGGTTTCAAAGAAGGCGAACCACCGGCGGAAGAGATTGGTCTGGCGATTATTGACTGTGGGGGGACGTTGCGTTGTGGCATCTACCCTAAACGCCGCATCCCGACCATCAATATTCATTCAACTGGCCGTTCTGGCCCGCTGGCGCAGTTTATTCTGGAGGATATTTACGTTTCCGGCGTACGGGAAAACAACATCAGCCTGATTGAAGTTGCACAAGGGTCTGAAACTCCTCCGCCCAGCGAAAAACAGCCACAACCAAAGGTTCGTGATTACGATACCAGCAAAAAAATCACCGAACAGAGCGATGGCCTGTTGGCAAAAGTCGGGATGGGTATGGGGTCAGTTGTCGCGGTGTTTTTCCAGGCCGGACGTGACACCATCGATACCGTGTTGAAAACCATTCTGCCGTTTATGGCCTTCGTCTCGGCGCTGATCGGCATCATCATGGCCTCGGGTCTGGGTGACTTTATCGCCCACGGCCTGACGCCGCTGGCCAACAGCCCAATCGGTTTGGTGACGTTGGCGCTGATCTGTTCCTTCCCCCTGCTTTCACCGTTCCTCGGCCCTGGCGCCGTCATCGCTCAGGTCATCGGCGTGCTGGTGGGCGTACAGATTGGTCTTGGCCATATTCCCCCTCAGTTGGCACTCCCGGCGCTGTTCGCCATTAACGCCCAGGCCGCCTGTGACTTTATCCCGGTGGGTCTGTCCCTGGCAGAGGCCAAGCAGGATACGGTGCGTGTCGGCGTCCCTTCGGTACTGGTTGGGCGCTTCCTCACTGGCGCACCGACGGTCCTGATCGCTTGGGCCGCATCGGCCTTTATCTATCAATAAATTGCCCGGAGGAAAACCATGAGCACCATTTTCCAGACCACTATCACCCAGATTGGCGGCTGCGCCCGTGACGCACTGCTGGACAATATGCTGATCACCTTCCGCGAAGGCGCACCGGCAGATATTGAAGAGTACTGCTTCATCCACCAGCACGGCGAGACCGCCGGTGAATTACAAACCGGGGGCGTGATGGAGCTTGGCGATCGGCGCTACCCCATCACCGCTGTCGGAGAGGTTGCCACCCAGAACCTACGCGAACTGGGCCATATCACCGTACGTTTTGATGGAGAAACTCAGGCCGAATTCCCTGGCACGATCCACGTAACAGGCAGCACGCCCGCTGATATCCCGTTAGGCAGCACACTGAAATTTATCGCATAAGGAGTAGATCATGTCTGAAGTAGCTGTAGTGATTGGCGGTGGCCAAACGTTGGGGGCTTTCCTGTGTCATGGCCTGGCTGAAGCGGGTTATCGCGTTGCGGTCGCCGATTTGAATGCCGACAACGCCAATCTGGTGGCACAGCAAATCAATCAGGAGTTCGGGGCCGATCGCGCCATCGGTTTCCAGGCCGATGCCACCGATGAGGCCAGCGTTATCGCGCTGGCTAGTGCGGTTGACCGGGCTTTCGGTCAGACCAACCTGTTGGTGTACAGCGCCGGGATTGCCAAAGCCGCGCCGATCACCGATTTCCCACTGGGGGATTTTGACCGCTCCTTGCAGGTGAACCTGGTGGGTTATTTCCTGTGTGCCCGCGAGTTCTCTCGCCTGATGATCCGCGACGGTATCGCCGGGCGCATCATTCAAATCAACTCTAAATCCGGCAAGGTCGGCAGCAAGCATAATTCCGGCTACAGCGCCGCCAAGTTCGGTGGCGTTGGATTGACGCAGTCGCTGGCGCTCGATCTGGCCGATTACGGTATCACCGTGCACTCCCTGATGCTCGGTAACCTGTTGAAGTCGCCGATGTTCCAGTCGCTATTGCCGCAATATGCACAGAAGCTGGGCATCAAGCCGGAAGAAGTTGAGAAATATTACACCGATAAGGTGCCGCTGAAACGCGGCTGTGACTACCAGGACGTGCTGAACACGCTGCTGTTTTATGCCAGCGACAAAGCCTCTTACTGCACCGGCCAGTCGATCAACATTACCGGCGGGCAGGTGATGTTCTGATTTACGGGCTGGGAATAAGGGCTAACTAAATATGTACCTAACAGCCCCTCACCCCCACCCTCTCCCACAGGGAGAGGGGGCCAGTACGGTGTCATAGTCAGGTATAGGACTCTATCTGAAGAACGCTAACCCCATATTTTGATACCGTGCCGTGGTTAAATACAGGAATAACGTTGTAGCACATTCGGTCCCCTCTCCCTGTGGGAGAGGGTTAGGGTGAGGGGTCGATCGCCGGACTCTCTCCCTTTATTTTCACACAGGAGAACAACCGTATGACCAGCGCACTCATTACCTTCGCCGTTATCGCCTGGCTGCTGCAAATCGCCCTGGGTTGGTGGCAGCTACAGCGCTTTAACCGCGCGTTCGAGAGCCTATGCCAATTGGGCACCGTGGGCGTTGGCCGCTCTGGGGGCCGGTTCAAACCCCGCGTGGTATTGGCGCTAGCGTTTGACGCACAACAGCGGGTATGTGGCAGCATGCTGATGCGCGGCCTGACCATCTTCGCCCAGCCGAAACAGCTCACGCAGTTACATGGCATGCACCAACAACAACTCTGCCCAGATGTGATCTTCCCTGAGGATCGGGCATGCCAAACTGCACTATCGTTAGCGATCGCACCGAAATCATGATATTTTCACATTAAAAGACATTACCTTTCATAGTGAACTATCTCACCGAGAGGAATGGTCAACTCTTGTGAACAGGGATCTCTATGAAACCAAAGCAGCGGCAAGCCGCTATCCTCGAATACTTGCAGCGGCATGGCAAAACGGCAGTGGATGCCCTGGCAGAGCATTTTTCCACGACCGGCACTACCATCCGTAAAGATCTCACCTTGCTGGAAGAAGAAGGCGAGGTGATCCGCACCTATGGCGGCGTGGTGCTTAGCCGTGACGATGGCGATCAGCCCATCGATCGTAAAACCCATATCAACACCGAAAAGAAACGGCAGATCGCCTATGCCGCCATCAAGCTGATCGATGATGGTGATTCGCTGATCTTTGACGCAGGCAGTACGGTATTGCAGATGGTGCCACATCTGGCGCAGTTCAATAACATCACCGTGATGACCAACAGCCTGACTATCGTTAACGCGCTGGTGGAACTGGATAACGATCAAACCATCCTGATGCCCGGTGGCACCTACCGTAAAAAATCTGCCTCCTTTCACGGCAGCCTGGCGGAGTCGGCATTTCAGCAGTTCAGCTTCGATAAGCTGTTTATTGGGGCCGACGGTGTCGACCTCAATGCGGGTGTCACCACCTTTAATGAAGTGCATAATGTCAGCAAGGCGATGTGTGAAGCCGCCAGCCGTATTGTGTTGCTGGTCGATTCCTCGAAGTTTGGCCGCAAAAGCCCCAACGTGGTGTGCGATCTGAGCGTTGTGGATACCCTGATCACCGATAACGGCATCAACCCGGATTACCTGGCTGCGCTACAGGCTAAAGGTATCAATATCATTCTGGTAGGAGACCCCCTTGATGAGTAACGCCACTGCCCTGCTCAACTTTGCCCGTGAAACGCTGGAAATTGAGCTGACCGAAGCGCAGCGCCTGCTGACACGCCTGGATGACAACTTTGTCCAAGCCTGTGAACTGCTGCTCAACTGCCGTGGCAAGGCGGTTATTTCCGGTATTGGTAAATCCGGCCATATCGGCAAGAAGATTGCCGCTTCATTGGCCAGCACTGGCACCCCGTCGTTTTTCGTCCATCCGGCGGAAGCCTTGCATGGCGATTTGGGGATGATCGGCGCCGATGATGTGGTGATCTTTATCTCCTATTCAGGCCGCGCCAAAGAGCTGGATCTGATCCTGCCGCTGCTGGCAGAGAGTAAGATCCCAGTCATTGCCATGACCGGTGGCAAAGAGTCGCCACTGGCGCTCGGGGCTGCCTGTACGTTGGACATCAGCGTTGAACGTGAAGCCTGCCCGATGGGCCTGGCACCAACCTCCAGCGGAGTGACTACGCTGATGATGGGGGATGCATTAGCGATGGCCCTGATGCGCCAGCGCGGTTTTAATGCCGAGGATTTTGCCCGTTCCCATCCAGGTGGCAGCCTGGGTGCTCGCCTGCTCAATCGCGTCCATCACTTGATGCGTACCGGCGATCGCCTGCCGATGGTGCAAGAAAGCGCCAACGTAATGGAAGCCATGCTGGAGTTGAGCCGTACCGGGCTAGGCCTGGTAGCCGTATGCGATGCACAGCAAAAAGTGGTGGGCGTATTTACCGACGGTGACCTGCGCCGCTGGTTGGTGAAGGGTAATAGCCTCAATGACGGCCTCAGCCCGGCGATCACTCGCCCCGGCTACCGCTTGCCAGAACAGTGGCGCGCCGGGGAGGCTCTGGAAGCGTTACACGAACAACACATCAGCGCCGCTCCGGTGGTGGATATCGATGGCGTACTGGTAGGGGCAATCAACCTGCACGACCTGCATCAAGCCGGGATCGGCTGATATCACGTAGGGGGCGTAGCATGCTACGCCCGCTTAACTACTACCTTGGCGCGTAGCTTTCCCCCTCAGCAGCGTTACTTCCAGTCTGGATTGCCCTCAAACTGTTTCTTCAGCAACGCTTTCATCTGATCATCCGGTTTACCCAGCCATTGATATTTGGCGTATTTCTTCGGATGGTCGATGGCCTGCGGCTTATTGGGCACTTCAACCCGCACGCCCCAAGCCTGGGACTTGTCGGCTTTAAAAGCCACAATCATAAAGTTATTGGCGCAGTCATGCGGCTTGCAGATGTTACCGATCTGGTAGCTTTGCCCTTGCCAGGTGACGGTTTCAGCTGGCGTGGAAGTGCCGATCCCTTTACGCGCCCAACCCGGTAACTGTGCCTGCCCCTTCACCATATTTTTCCAACTGGTTTGGTAGCCCGGCTGCTGGATCAGATCTGAGGCAGTGATAATCTGTTCGGCAAAACTGCCGGTGCTAAATCCAAGCAGGGTCGCAACCAGGGCTCCCAACAACCTCTTTTTTCCTATCATGGTCTCCTCCCTCGGTAAATCAAAAGCGTAGCTCCAAGTAGCTCAGACCACAATTAAACGGGAAAGTTGGCTCAGCGTTTTCGTCAGACTACCTGCCAATATCCTTTTTTGGTTGCCCCAACCCTGATTAGCCGCTTTCCTTCCTGGAGCACCTTGAGGCTTCGCTCAATGGTACGGCTGCTCATCGCCAATGTTTCCGCCAATTGGGCAATGGTGACGGAGGGATTGGCAGCAATAATGGCCAAGATGCGTTCAGTCGTTCGACTCAGCGGTAGTAAATTTTCTTCCGACATTTCTTCCGACATTTCTTCCGACATTTCTTCCGACATTTCTTCCGACATTTCTTCCGACATTGTGGCAGACTTCCCCTTCTGCTCGCCAATACCTTCGGCTAATGCCGCCACCAGTTTCTCCAGCATGAAGTCAATAAATGCGGTGCAATCGCTAGCCCTATCACAGACTCCCAGGACTCGGTAATAGTCCTGCTGTTGATTATGGATCAGGGTTTCAACCGGTAGCCATGCCAACTCTGAACGCCACTCACTGAGGATCAACGTTTGCCATAAACGCCCCATTCGCCCATTGCCATCGGCAAACGGATGAATAAATTCGAACTCATAGTGAAAGATAGAGCTGGCGATCAGTGGATGAATATCGGTGTGCTTTAACCACGCCAACAGATCGCCAACCAAACGCGATAGTTGATTGGCAGGTGGCGCCATATGGATAAGTTGTTTATCTCGATATACCCCAACATTGCCGCTGCGTAGCTGCCCCGGAGCATCGACCAGCCCTCCCATTAATAAACCATGTGCCGCCAACAAATCCTCAAGCCGATGGCTTTGCCAGCTTGGCAATTTTTCATAGGTAAGGATGGCGTTACGGACTTCCTGAATATCTTTTGCCGGTGCCAACACCCGCTTACCTTCCATGATCGCAGTCACCTGCTCAGTAGACAGGCTATTATGCTCAATGGCCAATGAGGCCTGAATGGTGCGGATACGGTTCTCTTTGCGTAACAAAGGTGAAGATTGCCCAGCCTGCGCGGCCCAATGCCCCAATAGCTCCCCCACCTCAATCACTCGATTCAGGATAGCTGGCGTAATGGTATAAGGTGGTTGATAACCAGCCATCTTGCTTCCCTTTATTTTCACAAATCAATCAGCCTGAGCCGCATTGGGCCTGGTTCCCGATCATGGAGGGCTCGGTGGAAAATATCAAGCAATTGACCAACTAGCATCGGCTAGTGGAAAAGTTGGCTCACCACCAGGCATGGAAATGATGCACCGGCCCAATACCCTGCCCTACCTCCAGGCTATCGGCCTGCTGTAAGGCCTGTTGCAGGTAGTTTTTTGCCGCTGCCACGGTATCGGCCCAATTTGGGTAGCGTGGGCGCAGGGCTGCCAGTGCCGCAGATAAGGTGCAACCGGTGCCGTGCGTGTGCCTGGTCGCTATGCGCGGCGCACTAAAGCGCTGCTCAAAGCCGGGGATAAATAGCCAATCTGGGCTTTCCTCTTCACTTAGGTGGCCCCCCTTCATCAACACCGCCTGACAGCCCATCGCTAATAACGCCTGGCCCTGCTCGCGCATTTGTGATTCGTTTTGCGCCGGAGCGCAGGCCAGCAAAGCCGCCGCCTCTGGCAAGTTCGGCGTGATAATGGAAACCAACGGCATTAGCTCACGGCGGATGGACTCCACCGCTTCCGGTGCCAGCAGCGGGTCACCACTTTTAGCCAGCATCACCGTATCCAGCACCACATAAGGCAGCTTGTAATGGCGTAGGCGCTCGGCCACCGCCTGCACAATGTCGGCGTTAGCCAGCATACCGATTTTAGCGCTGTCGATACGCACATCGCTGAGTACCGAATCCAACTGGGCGGCCACAAATGCCGGTTCGATATGATATACCGACTGCACGCCACGGGTGTTCTGCGCCACCAGCGCGGTGATTACGCTGGTGCCATAGGCCCCCAACGCGGAGAAGGCTTTCAGATCGGCCTGAATACCGGCCCCACCGCTAGGATCGGTACCAGCGATGGTGAGAGCGTTAATCCGTTTCATAGCAGATCCTCCATTCGCAGTTGGTAGAGGGCATCCAGGAAGGCGGTAGTAAAGCTGCCAGGGCCAGAACAAGTCGCGGTGGCCCTTTCACCACATAGCGCCATCACGCGGCAAGCGGTGGCAACATTATCCAGCCGATCGCCCGGCAAACTGCAAAATGCTGCCGCGACGGCCGAAAGCGCGCAGCCCGTCCCCACCACGCGCGTCATCAATACATCGCCACCCGTGACGGCCCAGTCTCTTTCACCATCAGTGATGTAGTCTGTCTCACCGGTGACGGCCACAATGGCCCCACAATTACGTGCTAATACGCGTGCTGCGGGTAATGCCATCAGCGAGTCATCCTGGCTATCTACGCCACGGGCGCTGGTCTGCAGGCCGCTCAATGCAATGATTTCCGACGCGTTGCCACGGATCGCCGCAGGCCGCAGGGTGAGCAAGCGGCGGGCGAAGATTGCTCGGTATTCCAATCCCCCAACGGCAACCGGATCCAGTAACCAGGGCTTTTCAGCACGATTGGCAGCCTCGATGGCGGCTAACATCGACTCTGCCCGCGAAGCGTGCAGGGTGCCGATATTGATCAACAGCGCATCAGCAACGCGGCTGAACTGCGCGGCCTCTTCCGGTTCCACTACCATCGCCGGTGAAGCACCAAGCGCCAGCAGCACGTTGGCCGTCAGCTCTTGCACCACTTCGTTGGTCAGGCAGTGGATCAATGGAGGTTGGCGTTTAAATTGGTTAAAACAGGCCGCGGCACGGGTGCCGGATAACACATCAGGTCGAGTAAACATAGCGCTCCCAACCGGCGTTCAAGAAGGCGGGTACCGGTTGAGATACCGCGACATCCCTACGCTGGTATAATCCAGATCAGGTAATACGGGTAATTTCTCAGCCCCTAAGGGCACCCCGAGTCGACGTTTGCCATTATTGAGGCTGTGGCCAGTGAGGTCAATCACGCGATAGCGTCAAAAAATAAAAAGGAGACGCCGTCTCCCCCAGATAATGTATAGTTCGCGTTTAACGGGGAAACCATGCTCACTCACTCATCTATCCGCCTTAACAAATACATTAGCGACAGCGGCATTTGTTCTCGTCGCTCTGCCGACCGCCACATCAAGCAAGGCAACGTTTTCATCAACGACAAGTTAGCCTCCTTGGGCGCTCAAGTATTGGTCGGGGATGTGGTCAAAATTAACGGCCAGCCGATCGAACCGCGCGATGCGGCCGATCTGGTGCTAATCGCGCTGAACAAGCCGGTTGGTATCATCACCAGCATGGGAAAGCACGTGCGGGATAACATCGGTGATTACGTTAATCACAATAGGCGCATCTTTCCCATCGGGCGGCTGGATAAGGACTCTCAGGGGCTGATTTTCCTGACCAATGATGGCGAACTGTTCAATAAGATCCTCCGTGCTGGCAATAATCATCAAAAAGAGTACCTGGTCACCGTCAACAAACCGGTGACGGATGAGTTTATTCAGGGCATGGGCGCAGGCGTACCCATACTGGATACGGTGACTCAACAATGCCTGGTGGAGCAAGAAGCCCCGCAGATGTTTCGCATCACGCTGGTGCAGGGGCTTAACCGCCAAATCCGCCGTATGTGCAAATATTTTGGTTATCATGTCACCAAACTTGAGCGCCAGCGTATTATGAATATCACTCTGCAAGGGTTACCGCTGGGCGAATGGCGGGATTTGACCGATGATGAGCGGATCGAGTTATTCGAGCTGATTGAACACTCCTCGTCCGAGGATATTTCCGCCCCGCGTCAATATAGCCAGATATAGGCGACTGTCGCGATATGCAATCAACCTCTCAAAACAGCCGCTAATTATCAGTTGATCTTGTTTTCATTCGGCTCTATCTTCTCGCATCCGGGTAAATGTTGCGGCTCGCTGGATGCGGTCTATCCCTCCTCCCCTTTCCGTCAACCAAACGGATTTATGACTCTTTTCTTGTCAGAGTTACCACACGGCATTTGATAACTTTCGGTAAACATGAACTCAACGGTTAAAGATACCCTGGCAGCACGTGACGTCACCCTAACCCCGTGGACAGGCTTTTACTTCCTGCAGTCGCTGCTGATCAACTTCGCCCTCGGCTATCCATTTAGTCTGCTGTATGCCGTGGCGTTTAGCTGTGTGTTACTGCTGCTGTGGCGCCTCAGCTCGCGCCTGCAAAAGAGCGTGATCGGGCTGTGTAGCCTCATCGCCGCCCTGTATTTCCCATTTTCTCAGGCCTATGGCTCGCCCAATTTTAATACCCTGCTGGCGTTACACTCGACCACGGTGGAGGAGTCCAGCGAGATATTGACCATCTTTCCGTGGTACAGCTATTTGGTGTCCCTGTTTATTCTGGCACTGGGCATTATCGCGTTGCGCCGTAAGCCAACCCCGAAAGGGGCTTGGAACACCCTCCAGAGCTTATGTCTCACCATCAGCGTGGTCTGCTTTTTTGTCACGCCAGTGCAGAATCTGGCATACGGTGGCGTGTTTAAATTGACCGATTCTGGTTATCCCGTGTTTCGTTTCGTCAGAGATGTGATCGCCAATAACCAGGAAGTGATTGATGAAAAAGCCCGTATGCAGGCGTTTTCACAGCTGAAAGATTCCTGGAACGTGCTGACGGTGAAACCGAAATATCATATCTACATGGTAGTGATCGGCGAAAGCGCGCGGCGAGATGCCTTAGGGGCGTTTGGTGGGCACTGGGACAATACCCCCTTCGCCAGCCACGTAAACGGTACGCTGTTGCTTAACTATATTGCGGCCAGCGGCTCAACACAGAAATCGCTCGGCTTAACGTTAACCCGTGTCATTAACGGCAAACCGCAGTATCAGGATAACTTCGTCACGTTGGCCAATCGTGCAGGTTTTCAGACCTGGTGGTTCTCCAACCAAGGCCAAATTGGTGAATATGACACCGCTATCGCCAGCATTGCCAAACGTGCCGATGAAGTGCAGTTCCTGAAAAACGGTGATTTTGAAGCGGATAAGAACACCCATGATGAAACGCTGCTCAAGATGACCGCCCAGGTTTTTGCCGCCCCACGCAGCACTAACCCGCAGTTGATCGTCTTGCATCTGATGGGTTCACATCCGCAAGCCTGCGACCGGACTCAGGGGAAATACGCGGACTTTGTGCAATCCAAAGAGACCTCCTGCTATCTTTACACCATGACGCAAACGGACAACCTGCTGAAACAGCTCTATCAGCAGTTACGCGACACCGGGGAAAGTTTCTCAATGGTCTACTTCTCCGATCACGGTCTGGCGTTTAAAGAGCGCGGTACCCAGGTGCAATATCTGGCGCACGATGATCAGTTTCAGCAAAATTTTCAGGTCCCCTTTATGGTGCTTTCCAGCGATGACACCGCACACCGCCTGATTAAAGCCCCTCGTTCAGCCAATGACTTCCTGACCTTTTTCGCCTCGTGGACCGGGATCAAAACCAAAGAGCTGACGCCGAAATACTCGTTTCTTTCCGAGCAAAAAGCCGGCCCCGTCTATATCACCAACTTTAAGCTCAAGAAGGTGGACTACACCCATTTGCCGACGGATATCTTTGAAACCCAAACGCGCTAAAGTGTAACAAGGTTGCCTTTGCATCTCGGGCCACTTCGTCTGTAATATGAGGCAGTTAAAATGAAAAGAGCCTGTTGACCAATGAAAAAACCGACTTTTCTGCCTCTCATTGTCCTGACACTGGCACTGGCGGGTTGCACCAGTGACTACATTATCACGACTAAATATGGCGATATCCTACAGGCCCACGGCGAACCGGACACTGACCGCAGTAGCGGTATGACCAGCTATACCGGCATGAACGGCGACTATCATCTGATCAATACCAATGATATTTCCGGAATAGTAAAAAAATAGCCTTCCCTACGGCTGTGTGACTTTCACACCAGACCTGCATAAAGCCTGCCATGGATTGCAGCGGTAACCTGTTTTATGCAGGCCCTTAGGAACTAGCGGCCTGTTCATGATTAACGACTCCGATAAAGGTTATATCCCATTTGCTGGGCAACAGCCGCAACCATTTTTTGCCCACGCACGCTGTTACCAACGGGATCAAGAGGAGGTGAGAACGCAGCAATCCCCATTACGCCGGGCACCACGGTCAAGATACCGCCTCCAACACCACTTTTACCCGGTAAACCCACGGTATAGGCCCAATCGCCTGAACTGCCATACATCCCTTCCATCGTCATTTCTGCCAAAATAAAGGGGGTGTTAGATTCTGTCAGCACTCGCTTTTTGCTGACGGGGTTGATACCACCAGCGGCAATTGTCGCCCCCATCGTGGCCAATTCAATGGTATTAAGCAGCGTTGAACATTGGCGGGTATAAACATCGCAGGCTTCCATTGGATCGCAGTACATCGCATCGGCGCTATAGAGTAACCAGGCGATCGCACGGTTATGGAAGTTGGTCGATTGCTCTGAATCATTCACCTCGTCAGAGAGTGCGATTTGTGCACCCGCTAACTGCTGTTGCATATCAAGAATGCGCAACCAGCGGTTTTCACGGTCACTCGCTTTGACTAAGCTCACCGTTGACATTGCCCCGGCATTCACCAGCGGCGAGAGGGGTTTACCTTTATGTAGCTCAAGAGCAATCACCGAGTTAAAGGGCAAGCCGGTGGGATCGGCACCAATCTTCTCCTGTACGTCTTGTGGGCCAACATCTTCCAACGCCAAGGCTAGCGAGCACACTTTTGAAATTGACTCCAGCGCAAAGCGGAACTCCGCATCGCCCTGAGAAATGATATCCCCGTCGACGGTCACAATCGCCAAGGCGGCTAAATGGCTTGGCACGCTCGCTAAAAAAGGGATATAGCTGGCATTCTCGCCACCACTCAATGTGGAATACTGCGCATAGGCATTCGATGCCACCTGTTGAAGCCGTTGTAAATCGATAGTCATGTTGTTGACTCCCAGACTGAATTTGCGAGGTTGGGAGGTAATACTCACAACCCTTGAAATAAATATTAAGGTTTTGGCAGCGGAGCGGTTGGTACAGAAGGTTCAATAGCTCTCATCACGCCAATGGCTATACAAAGCCATAATCGGCCCCAGCCATTCTAGGCCCGCCCACTTAAACATAGTGTAATAGCCGGCCAACAAGCTCTGGGTGATAATGGCGATAGGATAGTTTCAAGAGCGGTATGATCAGCTATACCGGCATGAACGGTGATGATCATCCGAACATAGTGAAAAAATAGCGGGTGTCTGAGTTTTTATCTGCTAATCCGTAATGGCTTTCTTGTTTATTAGCGCTAGCCAAACAAAGAAAACTTTCGCTAACCAGGCTTGAACAAGCCTGGCTGCGATAATGTTGAAGCGATATCGGCCCTTATTTAGCCGCCAGCTTGCACAGCGTTAACGCCACATTGTAGGAGGCCTCGAACGACTTAAGGGGTAAAAACTCGAACCGTGAATGGAAGTTATGCGCGCCGGTAAAGAAATTGGGCGTTAATAACCCTTTTGCCGACAACGCAGCACCATCGGTGCCCCCGCGCATCGGGATGACTTTAGGCTCAATGTTCAACTCGGCCAGTGCGGCAAAAATCAGATCAATGGCCCGGCGGTCATCGGTGATGGCATTGCTGATATTGCTGTAGGTATCGCTGATGTGATACTCCACCCGGGCGGTGGGATACTGCGCGGCAATCTTCTCCGCTACTTCACCAATCTGCTGCTTGCGGCGCTCAAAGTTCGCCAAGTCGAAATCACGGATATTGGCCTTCAGCAGCGCTTCGCTTTGTGATGCCTGCATGCCGTTAAACCAGATATAACCTTCACGCCCTTCGGTATGCTCAGGAGTCTGCTGGCGATCGAAGTGGCTGATATAATCCATCGCCATCAGCAGCGGGTTCACCAGCACGCCTTTGGAGGACATCGGGTGGCTGGTCACACCGGCAAAGCGCAGTTCGGCGCTGGCGGCGTTGAAGTTCTCATACACCACTTCGCCCAATTCACAACAGTCGATAGTCCAGGCAAAGTCGACGTCGAAACGCGCCATATCCAGCGCTTTGGCACCGCACAGACCAATCTCTTCATCCGGTACAAATGCCACCACGATATCGCCGTGTTGGTCCTCTGCGGTAAGGTTTTCCAACACCGTCATCACTACCGTGACGGCCGCTTTGTTATCCGCCCCCAACACGCTGGTGCCGTCGCTGAAAATAATCTCTTCCCCCGGATAGGCTTTGATTTCCGGGTGTTCAGCGGTACGTAGCCAGATATCTTGCTGCGCGTTCAGGCACAAATCTTCACCGGTAAAACGCAAGATTTGTGGGTGGATGTCCGGCGATAAACCAACGTCTACGGTATCAATATGGGTGATAAACCCGATACGTGGCGCGCCGGGTACATTGCCTTTTTTCACTGCGGTGACGGTGGCATGTTCGTCAATAACCACATTATCCAGGCCGAGTTGGCGTAGTTCCTCTGCCAACATTTCTGCCATGGCGAACTGGCCAGGAGTGCTGGGTAAAGTACTTACCGCTGGGTTACTCTGGCTGGTGACGGCCAGGTAGCGGAAGAAACGTTGGGTTAACTGCGTGGCGAGCGGTGAAGACATTGTGTTGTATATGAACGCATCCCGTTTGCAAGGCTCCCATGGCTAGGATCACCAGAGCAATCTTTCAGAATTCACCCTTTTGTTAGAGTTTATTTTTGCCAACTACCGCCTTTACCGAGGCTAGCGTTGACCTCATTGTTATCGTTCGATGTTGTTTGCTGACAATGTAAATTTAATGTTATTTATTAAGCGCTTTAGTACAAGCTTTATTTTTCAGTGGTAGGCTCACCAACAGGAAGATAGTGATGATAATTAAAATTACAAAGCTTGCGCTGACCGTAGCAGCGCTCTCAATAAGCTCTGGGGTAGCAGCAAAAACGTTAGTCTATTGTTCAGAAGGTTCACCAGAAAACTTTAACCCGCAGCTCTACACCTCCGGGACCAGCGTAGATGCCAGTGCGGTGCCGATCTATAACCGACTGGTGGATTTCAAAGTCGGTACCACCGAACTGCAGCCTAGCCTGGCAGAAAGCTGGGACGTCAGTGAAGACGGTAAGGTGTACACCTTCCATCTGCGCCAAGGGGTGAAGTTCCAGAGCAACAAATATTTCAAGCCGACGCGCGATTTTAACGCCGATGATGTGATCTTCTCGTTTATGCGTCAGAAAGATCCAAACCATCCCTATCACAACGTTTCCAACGGCAACTACTCCAACTTCGAGAGCCTGGAGTTTGGCAAGTTAATTACCGCCATCGACAAGGTTGATGACCATACCGTGCGTTTTACTCTGGCCCATCCGGAAGCGCCGTTTGTTGCCGATTTAGGCTGGTATTTCGCCTCAATTCTCTCGGCAGAATACGCCAATAGCATGTTGAAAGCGGGCACACCAGAGCGTGTGGATATGGAGCCGATTGGCACCGGGCCGTTTGAACTGAAGCAGTATCAGAAAGACTCCCGCATCCTGTTTAGCGCCTTCCCTGATTACTGGCAGGGCAAAGCGAAAATCGACCGTCTGGTGTTCTCCATCACGCCGGACGCGTCGATCCGTTACGCCAAGCTGGAAAAAAATGAATGCCAGGTGATGCCATTCCCTAACCCGGCAGATCTGCCACGCATGCGGGAAAATAAAGACATCAACCTGATGCAAAAAGCGGGCTTGAACACCGGCTTCCTGGCGTTTAACACCCAGAAGGCACCGCTGGATAACGTGAAGGTCCGTCAGGCGTTGGCGCTGGCCATCAATAAACCAGCGATCATCGAGGCGGTTTTCCACGGTACCGGCACAGCGGCGAAAAATATACTGCCACCGGGCGTGTGGAGTGCCGATGCGGATTTGAAAGACTACGATTACGATCCGGAGAAGGCCAAAGCCCTACTGAAAGAAGCCGGCTTCGCCAACGGCATGACCATCGATCTGTGGGCAATGCCGGTTCAGCGTCCGTATAACCCGAACGCCAAGCGCATGGCCGAGATGATCCAGGCCGACTGGGCAAAAGTGGGCGTAACGGCCAAAGTAGTCACTTTCGAATGGGGCGAGTACCTGACGCGGGTGAAAAACGGCGAGCATCAGGCCGCACTGATGGGCTGGACCACGGCAACCGGCGATCCGGATAACTTCTTTGGTCCACTGTATAGCTGCACGTCAGCCAACGGCGGTTCCAACTCGTCGAAGTGGTGCTATCAGCCGTTTGATAAGCTGATCCTGGAAGCTCGCGCCGAAAGTAACCACGAAAAACGTGTAGCGCTGTACAAAGAAGCCCAGCAGATGATGCACGATCAGATGCCTGCGGTGATGATTGCCCACTCGACGATTTTTGAGCCGGTGCGCAAAGAAGTCACCGGATACGAAATCGACCCGTTCGGCAAACACATTTTCTATCAGGTCGATGTGAAATAAGCACCGACGCTTGAACGATGACTCAGGGCTTCAAACCGAGAGGAATGAAGCCTTTTTTATTGGCGAAAAGCTCATTCAAGGTATGTGGCATATTAAGCCCGAAAAACTCGAATAGTATGATGTTTGAAGAATAAACCGCCATCGCCTGTGATCCAGATCCTATATTTAATTAATGAGGCCAGCCTTTTCGGCCATGGTTCCGCAGGGAGAAAAGTATCAACCACTTATTCGGCAACCAATGGCTACTGGCAATGGCGTTGATAACCAGTGCCAATGCTGCCCCCACACTTTCACCGGATCCGATGGTTCTGGCGCAGGAGCAATTTGCGCAGATTGCTGCGTACCAATGCAGGATCGACTCTCGAACGGCACAAGGCGATCGTACCCTGATGCGTTACAGCTACCGTAAGCCGGGTTATGTGCGGATGGATTTCAGCGAACCTCATCGCGGTGCCGTGCTGATCTATGATCCCGATAGCGCTAAGGTGCGCGTATGGCCATTCGGTATCGGCACTCTGCCAGTGTTGAGCCTGTCATCCAGCAACTCATTGGTACAAGGGCCTAACGGCCATCGCGTAGACCAATCGGACGTCGGCACCTTGCTGCGTAATATTCGTCACCTTCAGCAAGGGGGAAAAACGACCGTGGTCGGCAAGGAGACCCTGGCTGGCCAAGGCGCTTTGCATGTCACCATCCTTGGAGTGGCGGGGGTTAGCGTCGATGGCGTTCACCGTTATGAAGTTTGGCTAGAGGAGAGCCACGGCTTCCCAACCAAGGTGGTCAGCTACGATAGCAACGATCGAGAAATGGAAACCGTGATGATGGATGCGCTGGTGTTCAACCTGCATTTTCCCGCTGACTTCTTTACCCCTTAAGGCAGAACTCGATATGGCCGAATACCAGTTCACCACCCTCTGGCGCATCAAAGCCCCGTTACCAACGGTATGGGAGGTACTTTATCATCCCGATATCTGGCCAAGCTGGTGGAAAAACCTGTTACAGGTGGTCGAAATAGGAAAAGGCG
Organism: Serratia sp. JSRIV004; assembly: GCF_019968705.1. Classification (NCBI taxonomy): domain Bacteria; kingdom Pseudomonadati; phylum Pseudomonadota; class Gammaproteobacteria; order Enterobacterales; family Yersiniaceae; genus Serratia; species Serratia sp. JSRIV004. Next base: position 4,404,319 of record NZ_CP074140.1, read on the forward strand.
ATGCACTCGGTATCGGGGCGTTGCATCGTTATACCTGGCAAGGCGTACTGCCTTACCGCATCACCTTCGATATGCGCATCGTGAATATTGTGCCGCTAAAGCTATTGGAGGGACAAGCCAGCGGCGAAGTAGAAGGGGTCGGCCAATGGCGGTTAAGTTCAGACGGGGTTTATACCCTTGCGCATTATACCTGGCAGGTGCGAACCACTACGCTCTGGATGAACTGCCTGGCACCGTTAGCAGCACCGTTATTTCGCTGGAACCACGATGCGGTGATGCGGGCCGGGGCCAAAGGGTTGGCGCAACGGCTGGGTACCAGCGTTGAAATGAGTTGATTGTCAGCTATAGTGCTAGCAAATCATCAGGAGCCGCCATGCACATAAGACCTTACCAAGAGGCCGATCGTCCTTTTCTGCGCAGCCTGTATCTGGCCGCTCGCCAAGCCGCCTTTACCTGGCGTAACACACGTAATTACCGGCTGGAAGATTTTAATCGCTCAACGATTGGCGAAGAGATCTGGGTTGCCGAGCAGGACGGCAAGCTGCTCGGCTTTGTCTCAATTTATCGCGCCGATAATTTTATTCATAATCTGTATGTCGACCCCCTGTTGCCGCCACAAGGCGTGGGCAGCGCGCTGTTGCATGCCGCAGAGCAGACGTTTACCTCAACCGGCTCGCTCAAGTGCCTGGTGAAAAATGACAAGGCGATAGCGTTCTATCACAAGCACGGCTGGCAGATCGTCTCCACCGGTGGTGACGGCGGAGAAGAGTATTACCTGATGTATTCACCGCAAAGATAGCGTTGTTCTTAAGCTTGCGGTTTCAGCACCGGGCACTATCCTTGGTACGCTCAGTGCGTTCATCGGGGGGATCATAGCTGCATGGGGCGTCATAAAGGTATGAAAGGGTCAACGGCAATATTTCAGCGTACGCCACCAAAACAGCAATGCCACCAGGCTTACCGAACCACCCAACCAGCATACGCCGTGCCAGCCTGCCCACGCATAAATCTGGCTACCGGCAAACGCCCCCAGCCCACTGCCAACGGCATAAAACAGCATGTAGCACCCGACCAGGCGACTGTGGGACTGCGGGTGTGCAGTGAAAATCATGCTCTGATTGAGGACATGGATTGCCTGCCCGGCCAGATCCAGCAGGATAATACCGCCAATCAGGTACGCCATTCCTCGCTCCATCAACCCAAGCGGCAGCCAAGCGATCATCAGCAACAACAGGCACACTCCGCTAGCTGTCTGCCCCCAGCCTTGGTCAGCTAGATGCCCAGCTCTCATCGCCGCCAGCGCTCCGACTGCCCCTACCAGCCCAAATGCACCAATGGTCGAATGAGAAAAAAGAAATGGGGGTTGGCTCAAAGGGAGAACCAGCGTGCTCCAGAAGATGCTGAATGCCGCGAACATCAACAACGCCAACATACCGCGTATCTGCAAAATCCGGTCATGGCGCAACAGGCTCAGCATTGAGCTCAGCAGTTGCCAATAGCTTAACTTCAACTCGTAAGCAGGCTGCTTTGGTAATAAACGAGCCAGAACAGGAAGTAATATCAGGGTAAGAGCCGCTGAGAAAATGTAGACGGTTCGCCAACCGCCGATATCCGCCAGTAACCCAGAAAGGGTGCGCGCCAGCAGTAAACCCATCACCACTCCGCCCTGAGCAGCCCCCACCACGCGTCCACGTTCCTGCGGGGAGGCCAACGTCGCGGCAAAGGCGATCAATCCCTGCGTTATCGCGGTTCCCAGCAGCCCCACCAGCAGCATAGCCGCCAGTAACGCCAAACTGCTACTAGACACCACAACCATCAGCAACGCGGCAATCAACAGTATTTGCTGCACCGCCAGCAGACGATGGCGATCCAGCAAATCCCCCAAAGGAACCACCAATAACAGCGCACAGGCACAGCCGATCTGGGTCGCCGCAATCACCATCCCTACTCTTGCCAGGCTGATATTAAAATCCTCCGCAATGGCATCAAGCAGCGGTTGCGCGTAATAAACATTGGCCACGCTGAAGGCGCAGGCTGTAGCCAACAGCAGCACCAGTGACGTAGGCAAAAGCTCGACAGACTGTGAGCGGAAGGTTTCCAGCGGTTTATCACTCATCAAGCGCCTCGTTAATGTGGTTTCATTATTAAACTCAATGCACTTTAGTGAAAGAGGTTTTATAATGCAACCAGAATAATTCGGGAGCCACAGCATGAAACGTAAAAGCCTTGAGGATGCTCAATGCCCGGTAGCACGAACCTTGGATGTGCTGGGTGATTGGTGGTCATTACTGATCATCCGCGACGCCTTTGACGGCATCAGCCGGTTTAGTGAGTTTCAAAAGAACCTGGGGATGGCAAAGAATATTCTTTCCACTCGGCTACGCACGCTGGTCGCCCAGGGGATTTTGCAAGTTAGCCCTGCCGCCGATGGCAGCGCCTATCAGGAGTATTTGCTGACCGATAAAGGCCGAGAAATCTTCCCGATTATCGTCGCACTGCGCCAATGGGGAGAAGACCATCTTTTTGCAGCAGGAGAGGACTACTCACGCCTGGTGGAAAACGACAGCGGCCAGCCAATACCTCGCATGACACCCATCGGTCATACCGGGCAAGCACTCAACTTAGGCAATACCCGAGTCGTAAAAGTGGATGAAGAATAATAATGCTGAAAGTCATTGCCGAAGATTTTATCAAGGTTGAAGCGATAGAAACGGTGTTACCGCTTTATCAAGAGTTGGTTGAAGCCACCAAGCAGGAGCCTCGCTGCATAGCCTATGATCTGTATGTCGATCAAAAGGATGCCGGACACTTTATCTTTATCGAAGAGTGGCCCGATCGCGCGGCGTTGGATGCTCACTGCGCGAGCGAACACTTTAAACGCCTAGTGCCGCTGATCGATCAACATAAACGTAAGGATGCCAGCTATATATTGATGGATAATTTTCCTGAGAAAGCATAGATAAGTAGCAAAGCAATAACCTGAACGGCCTGAGTCCGTTTGAAAACCGAACTCAGGCCAGATTAACCGCTTGATGCAGATAAACCAAATTCATAGGCTCAGTTAAAAATTATTGAGCCAATATAAGTAGTTAATGTTTAGTGGTTCCCAATGTGACTATGGCCTCATTACCAGAAACGTATAACGAATAGTCCTTATTAGAGGATACCGGCTTAATGCCTTTTTCTATCATCCCCGCAAGTCTATCCATATTGGCTTGCTCATCAACGTAACCATGCAGCGTTTGCGTTAATCCCTTATTAATCAACTGGAAAGACGCTATAAACTCAGAGGCCGGGCTAAGAAAATGGCCAATCAGCGGCTTGTTTTCCATGATTAACTTGGTTCTTTCGTTAATGTTCACTTGCCCAGTAGTGCCGATAGTCTCTATGTTTGGGTAGCTCAGCATTTCTCTGGCAATCATGTCAAAAACAAAGTCTTCATATTCACGCTGTGACTTTATGGCGCTACTTAGCTGAGCACTAAATGCAAACACGGTGATTAGCGGGACGAGCGATAGATATTTTAATTTAGGCGAAAAATACATAATCGGAATGGCAATAATAACCAGTAGAACCGAAAATGAAACCAAAGTCCTAGGGAATACAGGAGCATCTTGCAGAAGGATTGTTGGCCCCATTAGAGACACCAGGAAAATAAAGCATGACAGCAAAGCGTATATCATGAATGAAATTATTTTCTTGGCATGTGCATAGTTGCTGACCATCATGAATACCAAAGCAATCACTACAGGCACCAGGAAATAGATATAAACAGGGCCGTAAAAATACGACAAAACCAGCTCTTTTAATCCCTTTATCGTGCTTAACAGTTTTTCAGCACCCTCAGCATTCGGCAAAATAATGTCCGAACGAGAGTTATTTCTTACAGCAAAAAACAGCATGTACACAAGATAAAAACAAACAAATGTCACTGCCTTGTTTATTATTAATTTTATGGAATGAGCTATTGTAGATTCACTTTTAACTGCAATAATCATCATATCAATGGCAAGCAGGCCGATGAAAATATTCATGCATGGTTGATAGAGGGTTAGCGATAATACGCCCGCTATTATTTTTATTGAGCCTTCACGAATTATGCTGTCGTTCCTATAGGTATAGGCTAACACGGCAAGAAACAAGGCAATTACCATACCCAAAGAGTCGTATCTATAGGCAATATTTTGTAATAGATAAGGATTGAATATCAAAAGTGCCGCTACAAGTTTGGCATGCGGAACATCCATTTTAACCAAATGTTTGAAAAGTAAGAAGGAAGCGGCACCTATAAACAGACAAGATGCAATCATTGTATAGGGAAACAGGTCAAGATTATAGCGCCCACTCGCCGATAGGATTTTCATCAGAATATCCGCAATTGGCCGCCCTAAGCCACGCCATCCATATTGACCTGTAATCGCTCGGTCTAAGTCATCCCTGTAAAACACCCCAGCTTGAATAAGAGGATATATAAACAGCAGAGCCAAGCCTGAATACAAGGCCAATGTTTTTTTATCGTCTTTACAGATCATCTGATTTCCCATCTCACTTTTTAACTATGTAACGCGGCCTGCGTTTTGTTTCTACGTAAATCCGTCCTACATATTCACCTAGGACACCTATTCCTATTAGCTGCACACCTCCAAGGAAGAGGATAGAAACGATAATAGAGGAATAGCCCGGCACCGGATTGCCCCAAATTAATTTATCCAGAATCATCCATGCACCATAAATGAAGGATAAAGTGGCAACGAAAAAACCGATATATGCCCATACCCGTAGCGGAAAGGTCGAAAAACTGGTGATACCTTCTATCGCCAGATTCCACAGTTTCCAGCCATTGAATTTACTTGAACCAGCAACTCGTTGGGCTCTTGAATACTCGACGATGTCAACCTTTCCGCCCACCCAGCTTAATATCCCTTTCATAAACAGGTTTCTTTCGGGAAGTAATTTGATGTTATCCACGACTTCTCGAGACATAAGCCTAAAATCGCCGACATTTTCTTCTATGGCCGGTTTGCTTATTTTGTTGTGAATGCGATAAAACCACTCTGCAGTTTTACGCTTCATTCTTCCATCACTCTGTCTATCTATACGTTTAGCTAAAACAACTTCCGCACCATTTTCCCATTTATTTAACAATAACGGGATAACATCTATTGGATCTTGAAGATCTACGTCGATAGGAATGATGACATCACCCGAAGATGCCTCCAAACCAGCAAATAAGGCAGGCTCTTTGCCAAAATTACGCGTGAAATTTATAACTTTTATTTTCTCATCAGCTAGCGACAAGGCTGATATTATGTTCTCTGTTTTATCAGAACTCCCATCGTTTACAAACACGATTTCTATATCTTTGTCTGCGAACTCTTTATATTCACGAACGGACTTATAGAAGAGAGGGATTGCTTCTTCTTCATTAAATACAGGAACTACCAACGATATTTTCATTTATCATCCTTGAATACAACTAGTTTAGAATAAATGAAGCCACAAATGAGACTTACTGCAGAAAAGGTAATCAGTGTGACTATTGGGTTAGCCTTTACTTCGTCTGCGATCCAACCTACGCAAAATGCCATGCCCCCCATAAACAGCACATACGCCATGTAGCGGACAGTAGTCGCTTCTTTTTTAAAGGTCCATCTGGCGTTTGCAAAGAACGAGAAGGTCACCGCGATGCAAAAGGCAACAACGTTGGATATTGATTGGGAAAAACCACTAAAAAACATGAGCGCAAACACAGCCCAATGAACAAAGGTGTTCAGCACACCTACAGATGCATAACGTAAAAAAATATTCAATGCGAAAAAATTCTTAAAAGTTAGTTTGCCGTATTCTGCCACCACATCATGCCGATGGCAAAACTTTCGAGGCTAACACAATGAATGCTCACTGAAAAAGAAAAATCCCCTGTAAAACAGAGGATTTTCATTCTATTCACGCTATCGAGTGAGGCTGATATTAACTTATCATTCCCATTCAATCGTCGCCGGTGGCTTCCCGCTGATATCATAAACCACACGGGAAATCCCGTTGACTTCGTTGATGATACGGTTGGAAACACGGCCCAGGAAATCGTACGGCAGGTGTGCCCAATGCGCGGTCATAAAGTCGATGGTTTCTACCGCACGCAGAGAGACAACCCAATCGTATTTACGGCCATCGCCCATCACGCCAACGGAACGCACCGGCAGGAATACGGTGAATGCCTGGCTGACCTTGTTGTACAGATCGGCTTTGTGCAGCTCTTCGATGAAGATCGCATCGGCACGGCGCAGCAGATCGCAGTATTCTTTCTTCACTTCGCCCAATACGCGCACGCCCAGACCTGGCCCTGGGAACGGGTGGCGGTACAGCATGTCGTACGGCAGGCCCAGCTCCAGACCAATCTTGCGCACTTCGTCTTTGAACAGCTCTTTCAGCGGTTCCACCAGGCCCAGCTTCATCTCTTTCGGCAGGCCACCGACGTTGTGGTGCGATTTGATCACGTGTGCTTTGCCGGTAGCGGAAGCGGCAGACTCGATCACATCCGGATAGATGGTGCCCTGAGCCAGCCACTTCACGGCGCTCTGCTTGCAGGCTTCTTCGTCGAATACTTCGACAAAGACGCGGCCAATGATCTTACGCTTGGCTTCTGGCTCATCCACACCCGCCAGCGCGCTCAGGAAACGGTTCTCTGCCGCCACATGCACGATGTTCAGACCGAAGTGGTCACCGAACATTTCCAACACTTGGTCAGCTTCGTTCAGGCGCAGCAGGCCGTTATCTACGAATACGCAGGTCAGGCGCTTGCCAATGGCACGGTGCAGCAGCATGGCGGTAACGGATGAATCCACGCCGCCAGACAGGCCGAGGATCACATGATCTTCGCCGACCTGCTCACGAATACGCGCAACGGCATCTTCGATAATGGTGGCAGGCGTCCACAGCGCTTCACAACCACAGATATCCAGTACGAAACGCTCCAGGATGCGCTGGCCCTGACGGGTATGGGTGACTTCCGGGTGGAACTGTACGCCGTAGAAGCGTTTTTCCTCGTTGGCCATAATGGCAAACGGGCAGGTATCGGTGCTGGCAACGGTGACGAAATCTGACGGGATAGCGGTAACTTTATCGCCGTGGCTCATCCATACGTCTAATACCGGTTTGCCTGCCGGGCTGATCGCATCTTCGATATCGCGGATCAGGGCGCTTGATTGGGTGATTTCCACCTGAGCATAACCGAACTCGCGCTCGGTTGACCCCTGTACATGGCCGCCCAGTTGCATCGCCATGGTCTGCATGCCATAGCACACGCCCAATACCGGTACGCCGGCGGTGAAGACATATTCTGGCGCACGCGGGCTGTTCAGTTCGGTGGTGCTTTCCGGGCCACCGGAGAGAATGATGCCGCTTGGATTGAACTCGCGGATCTGCTCTTCGCTGACGTCCCAGGCCCACAGCTCACAGTAAACGCCAATCTCACGCACGCGGCGAGCAACCAGCTGGGTGTATTGTGAACCGAAATCCAGGATCAGGATGCGATGCTTATGAATATTTTTTGTCATGTGAGGCAAATTCCAGCAACAGAGAAAAAGAGCAAAAAGGGTATTTGGGATGAGAGGTTGCCCCCCTCATCCCTGCCCCTCTCCCGCAGGAGAGAGGTTAAAGCATTAGCCCATGCGGTAGTTTGGTGATTCTTTGGTGATGGTCACGTCATGCACATGGCTTTCTTGAATACCGGCACCGCTGATGCGCACAAACTCGGCTTTGGTACGCAGTTCGTCGATGGTCGCACAGCCGGTCAGGCCCATGCAGGAACGCAGACCGCCCATCTGCTGATGTACGATCGCCTTCAGCATGCCTTTGTAGGCCACACGGCCTTCGATACCTTCCGGCACCAGTTTATCAGCGGCGTTATCGGTCTGGAAGTAACGGTCGGAGGAACCTTTGGACATTGCGCCCAGAGAACCCATCCCACGGTAAGATTTGAACGAACGGCCCTGATACAGCTCGATTTCGCCCGGAGATTCTTCCGTACCCGCCAGCATTGAGCCAACCATCACACAGGACGCACCGGCAGCAATCGCTTTGGCGATATCGCCAGAGAAGCGGATACCACCGTCAGCGATAACTGGGATACCCGTCCCTTCCAGTGCTTCGACCGCATCGGCGATAGCGGTGATCTGCGGAACACCCACGCCGGTTACGATACGAGTGGTACAGATAGAGCCAGGACCGATACCGACTTTCACCGCACTCACCCCGGCTTCCATCAGGGCTTTGGCACCAGCCCCAGTTGCGACGTTGCCGCCAAGGATTTGCAGGTCTGGGTATTTGGCACGGGTTTCACGGATGCGCTGTAACACGCCTTCGGAATGGCCGTGTGAAGAGTCGATGAGCAGTACGTCAACACCGGCAGCGACCAGCGCATCAACGCGCTCTTCGTTACCGGCACCGGCACCCACCGCAGCGCCTACGCGCAGACGGCCATGCTCATCTTTACAGGCGTTAGGTTTACGCTCTGCTTTCTGGAAGTCTTTAACGGTGATCATGCCCAGCAGGTGGAAGCTGTCGTCCACCACCAGCGCTTTTTCAACGCGTTTTTCGTGCATTTTTTGCAGCACGACTTCACGCGCTTCGCCTTCCTTGACGGTGACCAGACGCTCTTTTGGCGTCATCACTGCGGTGACAGGCTGAGTCAGATCGGTGACGAAGCGCACGTCACGGCCGGTAATGATCCCCACCAGTTCGTTTTCTTCGGTCACAACCGGGTAACCGGCAAAGCCGTTACGCGCGGTTAACTCTTTCACTTCAGCCAGCGTGGTGGAAGGAGTAACGGTCTGTGGGTCCGTGACCACGCCGCTTTCATGTTTTTTCACCCGGCGAACTTCTTCCGCCTGGCGCTCAATGGACATGTTTTTGTGAATGAAGCCCAGACCGCCTTCCTGCGCTAGCGCAATGGCCAGGTTGGCTTCGGTTACGGTATCCATGGCTGCGGACAGCATAGGGATATTCAGGCGGATGGATTTGGTCAGTTGGGTGCCAAGATCTGCGGTATTAGGCAGAACTGTGGAGTGGGCTGGAACCAGGAGAACGTCATCAAACGTTAGAGCTTCTTTTACAATACGTAGCATGGGCAATATCTCACCAAGGTGGATGCGGAAAAGATAAAATATTGCCGTGGCATTATACAGAGCGTAATCGGTTGCCTCCAGCACTTTCTTATAAAAACTCTTGATTACCTTTCGCCGAGCTGTAATATCGACCAATTAAGTGCTTGTTTTGAAATTTGATCTGGGTCACATGTCACTACCTACTTCACCGTCCATTTTTACCGTAAGCCGCCTCAATCAGACGGTTCGACAGCTGCTGGAAATGGAAATGGGGCAGATTTGGCTCTCCGCCGAGATCTCCAACTTCTCCCAGCCCTCCTCCGGCCACTGGTATTTTACGCTGAAAGATGACCGTGCCCAGGTGCGTTGTGCGATGTTCCGCAACAGCAACCGGCGCACTACCTTTCGCCCGCAAAATGGCCAGCAGGTTCTGGTGCGGGCCAGTATCACCCTGTATGAACCACGCGGTGATTACCAACTGATCGCCGAAAGCATGCAGCCTGCCGGTGACGGCCTGCTGCAACAGCAATTCGAGCAGTTGAAACAGCGCCTGGCAGCCGAAGGTCTGTTTGATCAACAGTTCAAGCAACCATTGCCAAGCCCGGCCAAATGCGTTGGGGTGATCACCTCCGCCAGCGGCGCGGCACTGCACGATATTTTACAGGTGTTACAACGGCGCGATCCTTCACTGCCGATCGTGATTTACCCCACGTCCGTGCAAGGGGCAGAAGCTCCGTTGCAGATCGTTCGCGCGATCGAAACCGCCAACCGCCGTGATGAGTGCGATGTGCTGATCGTCGGGCGCGGCGGTGGCTCGTTAGAAGATTTATGGAGTTTTAACGACGAACGCGTCGCGAAGGCCATTTTTGCCAGCCGTATCCCGATCGTCAGCGCCGTCGGCCATGAAACTGACGTCACCATTGCCGACTTTGTTGCCGACCTGCGGGCACCTACCCCTTCCGCTGCGGCGGAGTTGGTCAGCCGTAATCAGCTTGAGCTGTTGCGCCAATTGCAGTCACAGCAACAGCGGCTGGAAATGGCGATGGACTATTATCTGGCGCAGCGCCAGCAGCAGTTCACCCGCATCAACCACCGTTTGCAACAACAGCATCCGCACCTGAGGCTGGCGCGGCAGCAAACGCTGTTATTCAAGCTACAGCGCCGTTTGGAAGATGGGATGCAGCAGCAATTACGGCTATCTTCTCGCCGCAGTGAACGCGTACAGCAGCGCCTGGCGCAGGTCCAGCCGATGGGCCGCATCCACCGCTTGCAGCAGCGTGTTCAGCAGCAGGAATACCGTTTGCAACAGGGGATGGAGCGGCAACTTAATGGTTATCGCCAACGCTTTGGCGTCGCCTGTAGTCAGTTGGAGGCGGTTAGCCCGCTGGCAACCTTGGCTCGCGGCTATAGCGTAACGCAGACACCACAGGGTGAGTTACTGAAAACCACCAAGCAGGCACAGGTTGGGGAAATGCTGAAAACCCGCCTGCAGGATGGCTGGGTGGAGAGCGAAGTCAAAACCGTCACCGTGGCGAAAAAGCCGCGTAAGAAACGCGTGGTGGAATAGCCGTTAGTGGCAGAGCCGATCGACTGCTTCTTTTTTAGGCCAAACTTCATCCCGTTTGATAGCATCCCAACCCTCAGTAGAGGGTTGGGATGTGGCATCAGTCATAGCACATAGCTATCACAACAAACCCCATTCACCCATAGTTCGCGAGTCTCACCTGCTGGCAACACAATGTTCAGCGCCTGCCACGTCGGTTTGAAATGCCCTTCACAGGTGAAGGTCAGCTCGATGCGCTGATTGTCACTCACTGCCTCCCAGCGGAGCCACAGCGCATTATTCTGCTGCCAGCCATGGCTTTCCCCGTCGTCTTCAAACAGCAGGCCTGAGGACCATCCGCAGCCCTTGGTGGGGAACAGCCGCAGTTCACGGCGATCGTCTGCCGCATTGTCTACATGCCCCAACCGTTGTGACATCGGGAGCCCGGCCCCAGCGCGCACCAGCAACGGCAAGCGCTCCAGCGGTGCCTCCAGCACTATGCTCTGGCCACCGCTGTACCATTGGCCGCTATAGAAGCAGTACCAACCATCGACGTTATCCGGCAGGTAGACTTCACGCTGGCGCTGCCCCTGATCCACCACGCTGGCCACCAGCAGGTCGCGGCCAATCAGGAAATCATCGGTCTCACCGAAGGTGCGTTCATCGTGCTCATGATCGAGGAAGGTTGGCCGCAGCATCGGCTCATCATCATGGCTTGCCTGCCACAGCAGCGTGTAGAAGTAAGGCATCAGCCGATAACGCAGGTTGATGGCATCACGGATCATCGGCGTTGCCGCCGGGTACATCCAGGGTTCATTGACGGTAGCATCATCATTCCACGAATGGATGGTAAAGCGCGGGTGCATGACCCCGTTTTGTACCCAACGTACCAACAGTTCCGCGTCCGGTTTATCGCCGGAGAAACCGCCCACATCGTGCCCAACGTTAAACAACCCGGACAGGCTCATCCCCACCCCCATACGGGTGTTGTAGCGCAAGGTTTGCCAACTGGTGCGGTTGTCCCCACTCCAGGTTTGCACATAGCGCTGCATACCGGCACAGCCGGAACGCGAAATCAAATAAGGCCGCAGGTTCGGTGCAAAGCGCTGCTGTGCTTCAAGCGAGGCTCGCATCATCAGCAGCGGCATCACCGGGCGAATATGCTTGATGGCGATTGGCTTGCCGAAGCCATGGCAGCGCGCTTCTCCATCCCACACTTCATACTCGTTGTTGTCATTCCAGGTGGAATCAATCCCCATTTCCAGCAGTTGCTCTGTCACCCCTTGCTGCCACCAGCGAACCGCCGCTGGGTTGGTGAAGTCGAGGTGCGAACCTTCGTCATCCCAGAAGCTGGAACGTTCTGGAGCGTCGCTTTGCGAATCGCGGATAAACAAGCCAAGTTCTGCCACCTGTTGATATTTGGGATGGTCCTGCAACAGGCAGGGTTTGATATTCGCCGCCAGCTTCAACCCAGCATCGTGAAAGGCTTGGCTAAGCTGTTTAGGCTGCGGCACCTTGTCGTAGTTCCAGTTGAAGACGTAGCGTTTGTTATTGATCGAGGTATAGCCGGAAGAGAGCTGGAACGAATCGCACGGGATGGCGTGCTGGCGGCACAGCTGGATAAACTGCTGCAACTGCTGCTGGGCATCCGGCGCGTCGGTGTAGTGCATCGTCGAGCCGCTGTACCCCAGGCTCCACTTCGGCCCAAAATGGGTTTTACCGGTCAGGCGCACGAAGGCTTTGGTGACGTCGAGCATCTTTGGCCCCAGGAACAGATAGTAATCCAGATCGCCCGCCTCGGCCTGATAGCGACGATAGGCCAGGTGATAGTTGTCGATCTCATTACCCAGATCCAGCCAGCAGCTGCTCAGGTTGTCATAAAACAGACCAAAGCTGACCTCTTCCCGACGCGTGATGGTAAAAGGGATATGCTTGTAGAGCGGATCGGTACTGGCGGCGTTGTAGCCCATCGCGTCCAGGTTACGCATTTCAAAGCGGCGGCCTGTACGTTCCAGATCGCCCGCCTTTTCACCCAGGCCATAATAACGTTCGCCCTTGTGACGGCGCTGATAATGCGCCACGCCGTCACCGTGCGCATTGAGCAGATAGGCGCTGGTTGGGCGATCCGCTGCCAGTGGTAGCCATTCCCCCGCCGCGTTGCAATATTCCCATTCCAGCCAGAGCGGCTGATGTATCGTCACGCGTAGCTGCGGGGTCGCTACCGTCAAACTGTCTGCCTGCTGGTTAAGTTGATAGCCCGGCAGGCCAAAACCGGCGACGCTGAGGCGATCGCGTCCTTCCCAAGGCACATCCTCCTGCGGGGCGATACTCCAGGTACGATCCAGCGCCAGCTCACCGTGGCGTTTGATCAGCACGCGGAACAGATTGCTTTCCAGCACGTAGAGGCAGAACAGGTGTTGCTCGTCCACCAGCAGTTCAACACGGTCCGCGTATTGCCCCGCCAGCGTCCAGTTTTTTAACGTTTTCATAATGATCCAACTTAAGCAGTAGGTGAAGGTTTTTTGCCGCGCTCGGCGATCAAACCGATCAGGAACATCGCACCGATCAGATCGAAGAAGCCCATGGCGACGAAGAGCGGGTTGAAGCCGACGGTGTCGGAAACGGCACCAATCAACAGCGTAAACAGGAAACTGGCGATCCAGGCGCTGGAGCCGCGCATACCGTTCACCGTCGCCATCTGGTTTTTATCGAAGGATTCCACTACCAGCGCGCTCAACATGCAGGAGATCACCTGGTGGCCAAAGCCACCAATGGAGATCAGCGCGATTGCGATGTAGGGATCTTTGGTGATCGCGACAAACGCCAGCGATACCATCATGAAGGCTCCGGTCACCGAGCTGGCCACTACCGAGTTCACCCGTGAACAGCCGAACCATTTGCGATACAGCGTAGTGAGATAACCACTGGCGACGCTGCCGATATCCGCCGCCAGGAAAGGCAGCCAGGCAAACATGGCAATCTGTTTGAGATCCATGCCGCGCTCGGTGGCCAGGTACAGCGGCACCCAGAAGCTAAACACCGCCCAAGCCGGTTCAGCCAGAAACGCTGGGATGGCGATGCCGTAGAATTTTTTGTTTTTGCACAGGATCGCCAACGATTTAAAGAACGGCAGCTTCGGCAGTACCGGTTCATTATCCTCGTTGATCAGATCAAACTCCTTTTGGCTCAGGTTCGGGTGCTGCTGCGGCGAGTGGTAAAATACCCACCACAGCACCACCCAGATCAGCGCCAGAGCACCGGAGAACAGGAAGGCTCCCTGCCAGCCGAAGGACACATGGGCAATCACAATGATCGGCGGAGCCAACATCGCACCGATCGAGAAGCCAACCCCTGCCCAGCCTGCGGCTATTGGCCGTTCTTTTTTCGGGAACCAGTCAGAAATCGCTTTGGCGTTAGCCGGGGTAGCCGCCGCTTCAGCTGCCCCCATGAAGAAACGTAAGATCGCCAGTTGCAACCAGCTGCCCGCACCAGCATGCATCATGCACACTACCGCCCAGATGCTGGCACAAACCAGGAACCCCATCTTCAGACCAATGACGTCTATCAGCCACCCGCAGATCGGTTGGAACAGGGTATAGGCCAGTTGGAAGGACGCCACCACCCAAGAATATTGCTCGGTGGTCATGTTGAGGCTGGTTTTCAGCTCAGGGGCCAAAATACCCAGCGAGTTACGGGTTATGTAGTTAACCGTGACGCCCAGCAGGAACAGGGCCAACATCCACCAGCGCAACGATTTGAATTTGCGGCGGCTGCTGGCAACTACCGTTTGATTGATTTCTACACTCATCTTGATCTCCGTGGCGACCATACGCCTTTTTGGTAGGGCAACTCTTACTAACGGAGGTGTTAACAGCGTTATTTGTGACGCCGGCCACAAATACAACGTCAATGCTGCGACAACCCTATGATTTAATGTTGTTTTACTTGTATTCCAGCCAATAAATTGGACTGATAAATCTATAAAATTGGTGTACCAACGCAGACTAACCAGCGGAGAGGGCGAGTGAAATGGCGAAATTTGCAAAAATTTTCATGCACCAGTTAAATTTTCGCCGTTATAGCCATAGAAAGCCGTATGAAAGACAGAAATATGCCGTGAAAAAATTTTCACGACCGAATTTGAAGGAGATCACAAAATGAACGGAAAGCTGAAAGTACAGGAAATTGCGCGCCAAACCGGGCTTTCGATCAGCACCGTTTCACGCGTGTTGGCCGGGAAATCCAACACCAGCGCCGAGGCGCGGCAACGAGTGCTGGCCTGTGCGCAACAAAACGGTATCTTGCAGGGGCTTTCTAACGGCAGGCTGATGTTGAACAACGTAATGGTATTTGCCCCGCAACGCGCCTTTGATGTCCGCACCGATATTTTCTACTACAAGGTGATCCAGGGGATCACCAGCGCACTGGCGCAACATGATGTGAGGATCCGCTACTGCGGGTTGGAGGAACAACACAGCGACAGCGTACTGTTTTTGGAAAAGATGAGCGATCCGTTAACCGAAGCCGTGCTGATCATCGGCATTGATGACGAGCATATCCATACGCTGGCCGCCGATCTGAACAAGCCCTGCATTCTGATTAACTGCACCGATCGCCAGATGCGGCTAGACAGCGTCTCCCCAGACCATCAACTGATTGGGGAGTATTCCGCCAACTATCTGTTGCAACAGGGCCACAGCCGTATCCTCAATCTGCAATGTCTACGGCGTAATACCATGGAGCTGCGGCTGGCGGGGATCAAACAGGCCTATATGCGGCACAATATTCCCTTCGATGATCGCCAACATCTGGTCACCACTTCCGGGTTCGGCAGCGAAGAAGCCGAGCAGGCCATCACGGCCTTTATCAACGGCGTTACCGATCGGGCGCAATTGCCGACGGCGATCTTGGCAGGGGGTGACTATATGGCGGTAGGTGCGGTTAATGCGCTAAAGAAGATGCATATCAACGTGCCGGGGCATGTTTCGGTGATGAGTACGGATGGTTTTAATCTGGCAGAAATTCACGACGTGCCGCTCACCTCGGTTCACGTTCCTCGTGATGAGCTGGGTGCAGAGGCCATTGCTCTATTGCAACGCCGTATGCTGCGCCCGGATGCGCCACCCAGCAATATGCTGTTGCACGGGCGCTTGGCGGTGCGGGCCTCGGTAAAACGCCTCAGCCAAAACAAGGTGTCGCCAGCGGTCAGCACGCACGACCACCGGCTCTATGATGTATGAGGTCATTCCACCGGTTGATAGCTGAACTTCACCCTTTTTTTGGAGATCAGCCCGTGGCCATGTTGGCAGAGATAATCCACGGCGCCGCAGGCTTTCAGTTCTTGCAACAGTTGCCCGCAGTCGGGGCATTCGGCAAGCTGCCGGTAATCGCTGTTGCAGTCGTCACAATGATAGTGGCCATTCACCCAGCTCATCGGCTGAGCACAAACCGGACATAAGGCGTCCATCTTTCCTCCTGATTTAAATCACGCCCCACGAGCGCAAGAAAGAGATCCCCAACGCGGTGGTAAAGAAGGATCCCACGGTGGTGATCGCAATAATATTGGCGGCCAACGTCGCGTTGCCCCCCATGGCGCGCGTCATCACATAGCTGCCGGAGGCGGTCGGCGTCGCCGAGAACATAAAAATAATGCCGAGCGTAGCGCCCTCGAAACCGCAAAGCCAACCCCCAAACGTCATCAACACCGGTACCAAAAACAGTTTAGCCGACGACGACAACGCAGCGACGTTGGAAGAACGGAACATTGCCCGCAGATCGAGGCTGGCCCCGGTACACAACAAAGCCAGCGGTAATGACAGGCCTGAAATATAGCTGCCGGTCTGCTTGAGCACGGGCGCAATCCCCAGCCCGGTCTGAGCATAGGCCAGACCGCTTAACAGCCCGAGGATCAGCGGATTGGTCACGATACTGCGCAGCAATGACAGATGTTTGATCTTCTGCCCGTTGCCGCCTTGCAGGCTGCGCGTCAGGGTGATAACCGATAGCACGTTAAACAGGATCACCGTCACGGTCAGATACAGCGAGGCAATAGCGACGCCCTCATCGCCGTAAGCGGTCATAGCATAAGCCAGGCCGACAATCGCGGTATTCGCCCGGAATCCCCCCTGCACGAACACGCCACGTTCACGTGGATCTTTCACCAGCCACTTGGCTGCGAACTCCAGCAGCAGGAAGGTCACAATCGTCCCTACCGCACCGTAGATCACCAGAGCAAAATTATCGCGCAGTTGCGGGTGGTTGGTGGCGATACTGAAGAACAACAGGCAGGGCAGCGCCAGATTAAACACCAGCTTGGTGGCCCCATCGATAAAGCGATCGTCCATCAGCCGCCAGTGGCGCAGCAGGATCCCCAGCAGCATCATCAATAAGTTGGGTACGGTGACGCTAAAGGCAAAACTCCAGGTTTCCCAGGACATGAGCTTCCTTTGCAAGGCCGGTGTAGAAGTGAGATTGGCAGATAATAGAACGGTTTAAGCAGGATAAAAATAGGGCGCGGTATCAATTCCACGCCCTACGGTTGTTATTTTGACTTCTTCAGGTGGCTCATCAAGCGCTTGCGCTTGCGCATCTGGTTTGGCGTCAAGGTGTTGCGCTTGCCCGCAAACGGGTTCTCACCCTCTTTAAACTGGATGCGGATCGGCGTCCCCATCACCTTGAGTGAACGACGGAAGTAGTTCATCAGGTAACGTTTGTAGGAGTCGGCCAGATCGGATACCTGGTTACCGTGGATCACCACGATTGGCGGGTTATAACCCCCTGCATGCGCATATTTGAGCTTCACGCGGCGGCCACGCACCAACGGCGGCTGGTGGTCTTCGGCAGCCATCTGCATGATCTTGGTAAGCATCGAGGTGTTTACGCGGCGAGTCGCACACTCATAGGCTTCGTTCACAGATTCGAATAGGTTACCCACACCGCTGCCGTGCAGCGCAGAGATAAAGTGCACACGCGCAAAATCGACAAAGCCCAAACGCAGATCGAGCATCTCTTTCACGTGATCGCGATCTTCCTCACTCATGCCGTCCCACTTGTTGACCGCAATCACCAGTGAGCGCCCACTATTGAGGATAAAGCCCAGCAGCGACAGATCCTGATCGGAAATGCCTTCGCGGGCGTCGATCACCAACAACACGACGTTGGCATCTTCGATCGCCTGCAGCGTTTTGATCACCGAGAATTTCTCAACGGTTTCGGTAACCTTGCCACGCTTGCGCACCCCGGCGGTGTCGATAAGCACATATTCACGCTCGTCACGCACCATCGGAATGTAAATGCTGTCGCGAGTCGTGCCAGGCATGTCAAACACGACCACACGCTCTTCGCCGAGAATACGGTTAGTGAGCGTCGACTTACCTACGTTAGGGCGGCCAACGATCGCCAGCTTGATCGGCAGATCCTGCGGGTTGAAGTCCTCTTCCGGATCTTCATATTCACCCTCTTCCAGCTCACCGCTCTGCTCGGCCCAATAGGCGGCATTGGCTTCTTCTTCGGTCAGCTCGACTTCTTCCGGTTTTGCCGGGATGAACGGCACCAGCACGTGCTCGATCAGCTGTGTGACGCCACGGCCATGGGAAGCGGCAATCGCATAGACGTCGCCCAGGCCCAAGGAATAGAAATCTGCCGTCGCGGTGTCCGGATCCATGCCATCGGTTTTGTTGGCAACCAGGAACGTCGCCTTCTGGCGATTACGCAGGTGCTGGGCAATCCCCTGATCGGCAGGCATCAGCCCGGCACGGGCATCGACCATAAACAGGACGATATCGGCCTCTTCGATCGCCAGCAGCGACTGACCGGCCATACGCGTTTCAACGCCATCTTCCGTCCCGTCAATACCTCCGGTATCGACGATAATAAATTCGTTGCCCTCAACTTCAGCACGACCATATTTGCGGTCTCGCGTTAGCCCGGGGAAATCCGCCACCAGCGCATCGCGCGTCTGTGTTAAACGGTTAAACAAGGTGGATTTACCGACATTCGGGCGCCCGACCAGCGCAACGACAGGTATCATGTTGAAGCCTCATTACTTAATAATCAATGCGTTACTATGCAGCGCAATAGACAGCAGCGGCATAGCTTAAAAATACGAAACGGCCCCTGACGTCAGGAGCCGTTATCCCATGAATCTTACAGGCTGCACAGCCTGCGATTGATTGGGGTTACAACTGTTAGCGAGTGAAGGCGTAAACCTTGCCGCCACGCGCCTGGATCAGCAGTTTGTCACCGGCCACAATTGGCGCGGACAGGAAGCCGGAGCTATCCACTTTTTGCTGAGCCACAAAACGGCCATCGGTGGTATTGATCCAGTGCAGATAACCTTCGGCATCGCCGACGACCAGGTAGCCGTTATACAGCACTGGTGCAGTCAGGTTACGGTGAAGCAGATCGCTCTGGCGCCACAGGTTAACGCCACCTTCGGTATTCATTGCCACTACACGGTCATTCTGATCGACCACATAGATACGGCCTGCATCGACGATAAAGTCGTTCACCGAACCCATATCACGTTTCCACATGATTTGGCCGGAGCGCAGATCCAGCGCCGCCATGTTGCCATTGTAACCCAAGGCATAGACCACGTTGTCAATAATCACCGGCGTGGTATCTACGTCATTCAGGCGGTCGATCTCGGTCGCACCGCTTGGCTGGGAAATACGCTGCTGCCAGATCAACTGGCCCTGCTGCATCAACACGGCGCTGACGCGACCGTTGTCACCGCCAACTACCGCTGCACCAAAGGCCGTTGCCGGAGCTGACTCACCACGCAGTGACAGTGAAGGGATATCCAGGTTGACCGTCCACTTGATGGCACCATCAGACTCGTTCAGCGCTTGCAGCTGACCGTTGGTGGTATGGATCAGCACCAGCCCCTCGGCGACCACCGGACGGGAAATCGCTTCACCCGCAACCTTGGTTTGCCAGGCGACTTTACCGTCTTCGGTATTCAGCGCATATACCACCGCTTTCTCACTGCCAACGTACACGTTGGAGCCAGACACCGTCAGGCCGCCAGACAGCAGCGCAGGCAGGTTGCTGGAGAAGAAGCCGGTTTTCTCGGAGAGATCGGCCTTCCATTTTTCTTTACCGTCGGCCAGGTCCATCGCTTTCACCGTACCGCGACGATCGGCAGCATAAACCGTGCTGTCCTGATAAGCCGGGCGCAGGTGAGAGTAGTACTCACCAATACCATCACCGACCGACGTGCTCCACGCTTTGTTCGGCGTGAACTGATTTTCAACCGTTGGCAGCGGCGACATGGTAACCACGTCTTCTTCGCCACTAAACAACGAGCAGCCACTCAGCAAAGTCACGGAAACCAGTCCGACCAAGAGTGTTTTACGCAATTGCATGGGAATTCCCCTTAGCTGGACAAGTTATTCAATTTCATGCGCATTACTGCCGCAAGCGCCTGAGAAGCATTGGATTCGATGCCTTTGCTGTAAGCTTCACGCGCACCTTTACTGTCGCCTTTGGCCAACAGCACGTCGCCGCGTACGTCTTGCATCATGGCCATCCAACCTTCGCCTTTCACGCCATCCAGCGTTTTCAGCGCTTCATCCAGCTTTTTCTCTTGCATCTGAACACGAGCCAGACGCAGATTTACCAACGCCAACAGGTTTTCATCTTTGGCATGGCTCTGTGCCACCACCAGTTGCTGTTCTGCCTTGGCAAAATCACCTTGTTGTGCAAAGTGTTTAGCCAAATCCAGAGCCGCGAACACGCCGTAGCTGTTGTCGTTCGCCTGGATAAACTTCTCTGCCGCTGCCACGTCTTCGGCTTTACCCGATGCCAAGGCAACGTCAACCTGTTGATACGACTGTGAGGCAGCCATCATGCTGGAGGTCTGGTTGCTCTGCCAGTAGCGCCAACCAACCAGGGCACCAATACCGAGCACCACACCCACAACCAAAGCTTTACCGTTTTCGGCAAAAAAGTTGCGCACGGCGTCAAGCTGTTCGTTTTCAGTGGTATAGACTTCCACGGTGTCCTTCTCCTTAACCTAACATCAAAGCCAGACGCGCAGCGACTTCGCTTTGCGCCAGCGTTTCTTGTTCACCACTGCGCAGGTCTTTAACCACCACCTGCTGTGCTGCGACTTCGTTCTCACCCAGGATCAGGGCGATACGCGCGCCCCACTTGTCTGCACGGGTGATCTGCTTTTTAAAGTTGCCGCCGCCATAGTTGGTCATCAATTTAATCTGCGGCGCAGCATCACGAACCTGCTCTGCCAGCAACATGGCCGCACTCTGGGTACCCGCACCGCTCGATATGACGTATACGTCGATGGTGGCCGGTGCCTTGAAGTCCGGATTAACCGCCTGAACCAGCAGTACCAAACGCTCCAGCCCCATGGCAAAACCCACGCCAGGGGTAGCGCGCCCCCCCAGTTGCTCAACCAGGCCGTCGTAACGGCCACCGGCACACACGGTGCCCTGAGCGCCCAGGCTGGTGGTGACCCACTCAAACACCGTGCGATTGTAATAATCCAGGCCGCGCACCAGGCGCTCGTTAACGGTATATGGGATACCGGCCTGAGCTAAAAGTTCACACAGCCCGGCAAAGTGGGCTTTGGACTCTTCATCCAGATAGTCGGAAAGACGCGGCGCATCGTTAAGCAGGGTTTGCACTTCTGGATTTTTAGAATCCAGCACGCGCAGTGGGTTGCTGTACATGCGGCGCTTGCAGTCTTCGTCGAGTTTTTCCTGATGCTGTTCCAGGAAAGCCACCAGAGCGTCACGGTAGTTGGCGCGAGCTTCCAGTGAACCAATGGAGTTCAGTTCCAGATTGACGTGTTCGGCAATGCCCAGCGCTTTCCACCAGCGGGCGGTCAGCAGGATCAGCTCGGCGTCAATGTCGGGGCCTTGCAGGCCAAATACCTCTGCCCCTAACTGATGGAACTGGCGGTAACGGCCTTTTTGTGGACGTTCGTAACGGAACATCGGGCCGATATACCACAGACGCTGTTCCTGATTGTACAGCAGACCATGTTCGATACCGGCGCGTACGCAGCCAGCCGTTCCTTCCGGGCGCAGCGTCAGGCTTTCGCCGTTGCGGTCCTCGAAGGTATACATTTCTTTTTCCACGACGTCGGTCACTTCACCGATGGCGCGCTTGAATAACGGGGTCTGCTCTACAATCGGCAACCGGATTTCGCTATAGCCATAGCCGCTCAGCACCTGCTTGAGTGTGCCTTCAATACGCTGCCACAGTGCCGTTTCTTCCGGCAGGTAATCGTTCATGCCGCGAATGGCTTGAATGTTTTTTGCCACGTGAGTTCTCTGTCCGTTTATATAAAATGGATCCGATTATAGGGACTTTGCCACCCGCTATTCAACGCAGATGCGCAATCCAGTCCTCGGATTATCAATCAGCGGGCCAATAGCCGCCGACTTATTCTTCCAGAAGATTGATCGAAATGCGCTTGGATCCGTCCATCATGGCCGCTTTGGCCCGGATCTTCGCTTCCAACTGGTCAATCATCTGTTCGTTATCAAAACGCTCTTTCTGGCGCACGCCGTCTTCGTAGAAGCCGCTCTTCTTGTGCCCACCGGTTACTCCAATGGTCGACACCAGGGCTTCGCCCGGCCCGTTCACCACGCAACCGATAATGGACACGTCCATCGGGGTGATGAGGTCTTCCAGGCGTTGTTCCAACGCATTGACGGTACCAATGACGTCAAACTCCTGACGTGAGCAGGTTGGGCAGGCAATGAAGTTGATGCCACGAGCGCGGATGCGCAAGGACTTCAGGATATCAAAGCCAACCTTCACTTCTTCAACCGGATCCGCCGCCAGCGAAATGCGCAGCGTATCGCCGATCCCTTCCGACAGCAGCATGCCCAGGCCAATGGCTGATTTCACTGAGCCACTGCGTGCTCCGCCCGCCTCGGTGATGCCAAGATGCAAGGGTTGGTCAATACGGGCAGCCAGCAGCCGGTAAGACTGTACGGCCAGGAACACGTCGGACGCTTTCACGCTCACCTTGAACTGGTCAAAGTTGAGACGATCCAGAATATCCACGTGACGCATGGCGGATTCCAGCAGCGCTTCCGGCGTAGGTTCGCCGTACTTTTCCTGAATATCTTTTTCCAACGAGCCGCCGTTAACGCCGATGCGGATCGGGATATTTTTGTCACGCGCGCAGTCAACCACTGAACGGATACGAGATTCGTTGCCAATGTTGCCTGGGTTGATACGCAGGCAGTCAACGCCGTATTCGGCAACCTGCAACGCAATGCGGTAATCGAAATGGATATCGGCCACCAGCGGTACGTTGACCTGCTGCTTGATCAGCCTAAACGCCTCGGCGGCGTCCATGGTGGGAACGGAAACGCGGACGATATCAACCCCCACGCGCTCCAGAGCCCGGATCTGATTAACCGTCGCTTCGACATCGGTGGTACGGGTGTTGGTCATCGATTGCACGGCAATCGGCGCTCCATCGCCTATAGGCACGTTACCGACGTAAATACGGGTGGATTTGCGACGGTTAATGGGAGCTTGGTTATGCATCAGTTACTCTCCACTGCTGCTCTGACTTAACGACAATAGCCGCGCTATTACTGCGCGGCAACGGTCAGACGAGCAACACGGTTTGACTTGACAAACCGGCTTAAATCGACCGGTTTACCCTGGAATTGGACCTGTACCGAAGCCGGTGCGCCAAGGGTCAGTTTAAACGGCGCCTTGCCAGTCAGATTCAGCCGGGAACCGCTTTTCTGGATGCCGCTGACCAAGGATTTACCCGTCGCGTCAACCACTTGCACCCAGCAGTCGCCGGAAAAATCCATCACCAGCCCGTTGGCATCAGCCTCCGAAGCACTGACGCCAGCAGCACCGGTAGGCAACTGAGCCTGAGCGGCTGGCGCGGTCGATGTCGCATCCGGGATAGTAGCCTGACTTGGTGCTACTACAGCAGGCTGTTGAGCCGCCTGAGGATCAAGCACGGCCGGGACCTGTTGAGTCGTAGCAGCGCTATTGGTTGACGGCGCAGGGCTGTTGTCTGGGACAACTGCCGATGCACCATTATCCACGTTGCCGTCGGTCAATGGCACTGGCTGGCCTTCACCATGCTGAGAAAGCTGTGCGGAAGATTGATCCGCCATGGTGGCGATCTCTTCCTGCTGAGCCTTGTGATTCTGCCACCACCAGGCACCGGTCAAACCCACGACCACAAACACAATCAGCCAGGTAAAGCTCATCAGCCAGCCATCACGCTTTTTACGGCGCTTACCCAAAGAGAAGCTCTGCATCTGAGCCACTTTGGCCGCTCTCACCGGTGCCTGTTTTTCCATCATCGGCAACAGTTCATCTTCTGGCAAATGCACCAGCTTGGCATAGGAACGGATATAACCACGCACGAACGTTGAAGCCAGATCGGCAGACATATTGTCGTCTTCAATGTCGCGCACGGTAGACATTTTTAGGCACAGGCGTTCAGCCACGGCCTGTTGACTCAGCCCGAGTTGTTCACGAGCCTGGCGCAGGCGTTGACCTGTTGTCATAGATACGGTTTTATCTTGGGAATCTTCAGTATTCATTAGCTAAGAACTGCTGGTACTGTTTGGATTGTGGAAAACTTCGCGCTAGCTGTTTGCCATAGCGTTGAACGCTATCCTGACGGCCCGCTAACGCGGCGAAACGAATCTGTAGCCATAGACTGTCGGCACTCGCCGGCAGAACATGTTGATAACTGTCCAATAAAAGTTGCGACTGCGCGCGCTTCCCTTCTCCAAATTGCTTTTCTGCTTCCACTAGCAGCGGAGCCCCCTTGTCCGGATCGATCTTCAGTGCTCGCGTTAATAACTTACGAGCTTCATCATTTTGACCGGCCTTGAGGAAACAGTAACCTGCGTTTTCCAGACTGTCGGCAACCTGGCCATATTCTGGCGCCAGTGCCGCAGCGCTAAACTGCTGTTGGGCCGGTACATACTGCCCTAAACTACAGAGAAACGCACCGTAATTATTCAATACGGTACCGTTACCCGGTGCAAGTTTAAGCGATTGCTGATAACGCTGTTCAGCGGCGGCGTTATCGCCGATCCGCTGATTGTAGAGTGCCATGCCCAATTGGGTACGATAATCCTGTGGGGCCGCATCGACCGCTTTTTGCAGATTCTGCCTGGCTGCCGGTAGATCGCCCTGGTTCAGATACTCCAGGCCCAGTTGCAACCGGGTCTGGCCTGCCGCCACCGCTGGCCCGTCGTTATCGGGTTGCGAGCTGGAACAGCCCGCCAGCAAACTGGCCGCCAATAATACACCCCACAGTTTCAGCTTCATGCTTGCACTCATTTCCTTATCCGATGTTACCCGATCGCCTGAAGGATTGCTGCTCACATAACAGGCTGTTAGATAACAAAAAAATCATGCTATAGGATTCAGACCGCTCGTACGTTGATAGGTTCCCCGGCCATTTTCTTTTTCAGGGTACGCTTGGTACGATCGATCACCTCTCCCGCCAACTGCCCACAGGCAGCATCGATGTCATCGCCACGGGTTTTACGAACAATAGTCGTAAAGCCGTATTCCATCAACACCTTGGAGAAACGGTCGACGCGGCTGTTGGAGCTGCGGCCATAAGGTGCCCCAGGGAACGGGTTCCATGGGATCAGGTTGATCTTGCACGGCGTATCTTTCAGCACTTCCGCCAGTTGGTGCGCATCGTCGGTGCTGTCGTTGATGTGATCCAGCATCACGTATTCAACGGTGACGCGCCCTTGATTGGCATTGGACTTTTCCAGATAACGGCGTACCGCCGCCAGGAAGGTTTCAATATTGTACTTGCGGTTGATCGGTACAATCTCGTCACGGATCTTGTCGTTAGGCGCATGCAGCGAAATGGCCAGCGCCACATCGATCATATCGCCCAATTTGTCCAGAGCGGGTACGACACCGGAGGTAGACAAGGTAACGCGGCGCTTGGACAGACCAAAACCAAAGTCATCCAGCATGATTTCCATCGCTGGCACCACGTTGGTCAGGTTAAGCAACGGCTCCCCCATGCCCATCATCACCACGTTGGTGATAGGACGTTGGCCGGTGACTTTGATGGCGCCCAGGATTTTAGCAGCACGCCATACCTGGCCAATGATTTCCGAGACGCGCAGGTTGCGGTTAAAGCCCTGCTGAGCCGTGGAACAGAATTTGCACTCCAGTGCGCAGCCTACCTGTGAAGACACGCACAGGGTGGCGCGATCGCCATCTGGGATATAGACGGTTTCGACCTGTTGATCGCCCACCTTGATGGCCCACTTGATGGTGCCATCGGCCGAACGCTGCTCTTCTGCGACTTCCGGCGCACGGATTTCCGCCACGCGTTGTAATTTATTGCGCAGCACCTTGTTGATGTCGGTCATCTGCTCAAAATCGTCGCAGCAATAGTGATACATCCACTTCATCACCTGATCGGCGCGGAAAGGTTTTTCACCCATGTTGGCGAAAAATTCGCGCAATTGCTGACGGTTCAAATCCAGCAGGTTGATTTTGGCGGTAGCCGGTTGTTCCGTTTGCACGGTCAGGGAAGTATTTTCAGACAAGGTATGCTCGGGCGCGATGGGTTCTAACATAATGATCTCTTAGCCTCGTTATTACACGTTATGGCTTGAAGGAGTGAAAAGTAAGTGTGTCATCAAAAGACACGCCCCAGGCAAGATAGCTTCCCTGGGGCGCGGCATTGTACAAATTTTAGTAGCGGGTTTCTACGTCTGAACGGCTTTCACGGCATTTTTATTGTATCTGCCGGTAAATTGCCGGTCTCAGCAGACCCCACCACAATTAACGTGGGCAGATTTCGCTTTCGTTAAAGAAGTATGCGATTTCACGCTGGGCAGATTCTACTGCGTCTGAGCCGTGCACGGCGTTGGCAGTGAAGCTGTCTGCATAGTCAGCACGCAGGGTGCCGGCCAATGCGTTGTCAGGGTTGGTTGCGCCCATGATGTCACGGTTACGCTGTACGGCATTTTCCGCTTCCAGAACCTGTACCACGATCGGGCCAGAGGTCATGAACTCAACCAGACCGTCGAAGAAAGGACGGCCTTTGTGCTCGGCGTAGAAGCCTTCGGCTTGTTCGCGAGTCAGACGCAACATTTTAGATGCGATGATTTTGAAACCCGCGCGCTCGAAACGAGCATAGATAGCGCCGATGTCATTGTTAGCTACAGCGTTTGGCTTAATGATGGAAAAGGTACGTTCTACGGTCATGATGGCCTCTATTATGTCTTCCAAAACAGGCCGGGCGATAAGGTGAGGTGCCGGCCTTTCAAGTGGCGCAGATTATATGTGCGCTGTTAACGCTTGCCTACGGGAAAATCAACATTTCATTAAAAAAAAATTATCTTAATCCACCATAGTCAGCGACAAATGGGATCCTGACCGATCGGCTTACTGGGTTTTATCGGTCGATGGGATCATATTTCGCAGCCAACTGCCCCAGCGACGCTGATAGAAAGCCTGGGTATGGTTGATCAGATAATGGCTCACGCCCCGCGCATTCTCTTCTACCAGGCAAAAGTCGACTGGCTCATCGTTCGGCGCGGTTTCGCTGGCCACCATACCGGCTTCGCTGATCAGGGCTTCAATCTCTGCCGGATCGCCATCCACTTCAAGGCCCACCAGCAGGTTCGGCTTCTCGTCTACGGCACGATCGTGCATCAACGCCAGGAAAGCGCGGCGTACCGGTTTCCGCTGGCTGAACAAGGTCGTCAGCGCATCCACCATCGCCGCCGGATACTCTTCAGGCTGCCCCAGCAGTAGCTGAGTTTCGGTATCGATATAACGCTCTGCCGGTTTCACTACGCCACCGGTAGCCAACAGCATGGCGATCTCGGCTGGAAGAAATTCCTTGCCGTGGGTGCCTTTCGGGTTCAGGAACAGTTCGGCACCTTGGGTGATTTCAAACAGCACGCGAGCGGGCATGGCGATAAAGGGTTGCTCATCCTCCACTGCGTTTTGCAGCGCCTCCAGCGAGGTGAAGAAAGGCACCACGCTGCTGCCATCCTGCTTTTCCCAGTGCTGAATATTCACCGGTGTCTCGGCATTCAGCGTAATTTCACCGTCGTGCGGCACCTGCTCGCTGTCACCCAGAATGTAGACCGTTGAATCCAGCAGTTCGCGGAAAAACGCCGGGCGGTATGCCGGTTCTGAGGCCGCCAGCCTCAGCAGGCGCTCAAGCTCGTTTTCGCCTGAAACGGCGTCATCATCATGATGGTGGGAACTCATTGCCGACTCCTCCAATGTATTAAGGGCCCAGCATGCTGAGCCCCTACGGAAAAACGTAATGTTAAACTTACTTCGCTTTGCTCAGCAACAGGTTGGCCAGCGTACGTACGCCCAGACCGGTTGCGCCTGCTGACCACTGCTCCACGGCACCTTTACGATAGGTGGCAGAACAGTCGATATGCAGCCAACCCTTTTGATAATTCTGCACAAAGTGCGACAGGAAGGCCGCGGCGGTGCTGGCGCCAGCGGTGTAAGCCGGGCCCGCAACGTTGTTCAGTTCAGCAAAGTTTGACGGCAACTGGCTGCGGTGAAATTCCGCTAGCGGCAGACGCCAGAACGGCTCGTGCTCTTCATCCGCACTGGCCAACAGCTCTTGCGCCAGCGCATCGTCAAAGCTGAACAGCGCGTGGTAATCATTACCTACCGCCGTTTTCGCTGCGCCAGTCAAGGTCGCGCAGTCGATGATCAACTGCGGGTTTTGCGCGCTGGCATCGATCAGGCCATCGGCCAATACCAGACGCCCTTCCGCATCGGTGTTCATCACTTCAACCGTTTTGCCATTGCGATAGCGGATAATGTCGCCCAGTTTAAAGGCGTTACCGCTGACCATATTGTCCGCACAGCACAGGTACAGTTTGACGCGCTGCTGCAAGCCGCGAGCCACCGCCAATGCCAATGCGCCAGTGATGGTGGCCGCGCCGCCCATGTCGGACTTCATCGAGTCCATAAACGCGCTTTGCTTGAGGCTGTAACCGCCGCTGTCGAAGGTGATCCCTTTACCTACCAGGCAGGCGAATACCGGTGCATCCGGGTTGCCCGTCGGGTTAAAGTCCAGCGCCAACAGCACCGGAGAACGATCGGAACCCCGCCCAACCGTATGAATACCGGCGTAGTTCTGCTCACGCAGGTCTTCACCTTTGGTGATGCGATAGCTGACGGCATCACAACCAACAGCACACATCAGATCAACCGCGCGGGTTGCCAGTTGCTCTGGCCCCAGCTCTTCCGCTGGCATATTGATGGTGTCACGCACCCAATCGATAATCTTCAGGCGCTGTTGCAGCTCTTGGCTTTCCGCTTCCGGCAGCTCAGCCCACTCGACGCTACGCTGCCCTTTTGGCCCGCGATAGCCCTGCCAAAACGCCCAGCTGTTTTCCAGGTCCCAGCCTTCCCCGGCCAGTTTCACTTTCTTGATGCCCTGGCCATCGATCCTGCGTGCCGCGCGCTGGATCAGGCCCAGCTTGCCGGAATTGCTCAGATGGATGGTGATGCCTTGGTCATTGGTGCTCAGCAGCGCCTTTTCACCCCAGCGCGCATCGGCGGGTTGCTGGGATAGCGTGATCTGCATGATTTCGGTTGTCATAGCCTTACTCCGGATTATTCTTGTACTAATCTTGTCGGATACAAAATAAACGGGCTGCCTATGGCAGCCCGTCATGCTATTTACTCTGCTTCATCTAACCAGACCAGCAGGATCGCTTCCAGTATTTTTTCATTGGAAGCCTGCGGTTCATCGTCAAATTCTTCCAGATCGCAAATCCACTGGTGCATATCGGTGAAACGCACGGTTTTCGGATCGGTATCTGGATAGGCGTCGTACAGGGCTTCGCCGATTTCGCGGCTGTCTGTCCACTTCAGTCCCATTCTTATCTCCTAGTGCTCGCGCGCATGGTTGACAGTATAACGCGGCATTTCGACCACCAAATCGTCTTCGGTGACGCGGGCCTGGCAGCTCAAGCGGCTTTCCGGCTCCAGCCCCCAGGCTTTGTCCAGCATGTCATCTTCCAGCTCGCTGCTTTCGGCCAGGGAATCAAACCCTTCACGCACGATGCAGTGGCAGGTGGTACAGGCACAGGATTTCTCACAGGCATGTTCAATTTCAATACCGTTACGCAGTGCGACATCGAGGATAGTTTCCCCAACTTCCGCTTCCAGTACTGCCCCCTCCGGGCAGAGATCTTGATGGGGCAGGAAAACAATTTTCGGCATGGTTAAACCTCATCCACAGAATGGCCAGCCAGCGCACGGCGAATGGAGGCATCCATGCGGCGCGCGGCAAAATCTTGGGTTGTTGCATCGACTATTTTTATTGCGGCCTCGATCGCAGCAGGATCGGAGCCTTGCATCACTTGCTGGAGCTCGGCTACCGCGTTGTTGATAGCCAGGCTTTCTTCGTCACTCAGCAGAGCGGCATCGCTTGCCAGTGCACCTTGCAGGCTTTCCAGCACGCGGGAAGCTTCTACCCGTTGCTCCGCCAGCTTGCGAGCACCGACATCGCTTTGCGCATTGGCCATCGAGTCCTTCAACATGCCGGCAATTTCGGCATCGGACAGGCCATACGAAGGCTTGACCTGAATGGAGGCTTCGACGCCGGTGGATTTCTCCATCGCCGTCACGCTCAGCAGGCCGTCGGCATCCACCTGGAAGGTCACACGGATATGCGCCCCGCCGGCAGGAAGCGGCGGCAAGCCACGCAGCGTAAAGCGCGCCAGCGAACGGCAATCTTGCACCAGTTCACGCTCGCCTTGCAGCACGTGGATCATCATCGCGCTCTGGCCGTCTTTGAAGGTGGTAAACTCCTGCGCACGCGCCACCGGAATGGTGGTGTTACGCGGGATCACCTTTTCAACCAAGCCACCCATGGTTTCCAAGCCAAGCGACAGCGGGATCACGTCCAGCAGCAGCATTTCGCTATCCGGTTTGTTACCCACCAGGATATCCGCCTGGATAGCAGCACCGATCGCCACCACCTTGTCCGGATCGATCGACGTCAGCGGCGTACGGCCAAAGAACTCGCCCACCTGTTCGCGGACCAATGGCACACGGGTTGAACCGCCCACCATCACCACTTCCAGCACCTCATCGGCACTGACGGCGGCGTCTTTCAGCGCGCGGCGGCAAGCCATCAGGGTACGTTTCACCAGCGAGGCAATCAGCGTTTCGAACTGTTCGCGGGTCACTTCACCCTGCCAACCAGCGATATCTACCGTGGTGCTCTGCGCATCGCTCAGGGCGATTTTGACCGCAATCGCAGCATCCAGCAATTGGCGTTGCACACCATGATCGCTACGATCGCTAATACCTGCCTGTTCACGCAACCAGTCCGCCAGCAGATGATCGAAGTCATCGCCACCCAATGCGGAATCACCGCCGGTAGCCAGCACTTCGAACACGCCACGGCTGAGGCGCAAAATGGAAATATCAAAGGTGCCACCGCCCAGATCGTAAACGGCGATGACCCCTTCCTGACCCGAATCCAACCCGTAAGCGATAGCCGCAGCGGTCGGTTCGTTCAACAGGCGCAGCACGTGCAGGCCAGCCAGACGCGCTGCGTCTTTGGTGCCTTGGCGTTGAGCGTCGTCGAAGTAGGCAGGAACGGTGATCACCACACCATCAAGCTCACCTTCCAACGCTGCTTTAGCACGGGTAGCCAGTGCCTTGAGGATATCGGCGGAAACACCAACTGGGTTAACCAGGCCTGCGGCGGTCACGATCATTGGCAAGCCGTTATCGCTGGCCTGGAACTGATACGGCAGGTTTGGATAGCGTTGTTGCACGTCAGCCAAAGAACGGCCCATCATGCGCTTGACAGAGCTGACCGTATTGACCGGATCTTGTGCCGCCTGTGCACGAGCGCTCCAGCCAACCTGATGTTCGGTGGCCTGATAATGCACCACAGAAGGCAGCAGATAGCGCCCTTCAATGTCGGCCAGCGTCTCGGCCTGGCCGCTACGCACCGTAGCCACCAGCGAGTTGGTGGTCCCCAGATCAATACCGGCAGCCAGGCGGCGCTGATGCGGCGCAGCCGTGAGGCCAGGCTCACTAATTTGTAATAAGGCCATTTACAGAGCTTCCAAAATCGAGATCAAGAATCTATTACTCAAAACCCAGCAGTTTTTCTTCGAGTTGTTCAATCTGTTGCTGGAGTTTGTCCAAAAAGCGTAGCTTGCGCACGGTATCGGCAGCCTGTGACCACTGCTGCTCATCCAACTCCTGCACCATCTGCGCGCTACGCTGTTTGAAGGTCTTGTTCAGGCGCGTGGCGAAGGCAGCCAGTGCGTTTTGCGCATCCGGCGAACGTTCAATGGCATCAAGCTCTTCACGCAGCTCCAACTGTTCCATCAGGAACGCGGTGTCGCGCAGGGTATGCTGCTCGTTGCCCAAATCAAAGCCGTGCAAAGATAACATATACTCGGCACGTTTTAACGGGTGCTTCAGCGACTGATAGGCTTCGTTGATGGTCGCCGCCTGCTGTAACGCCATCAGGCGTTCACGCTCCGGTTGGAGGGCATGGCGATCGGGGTGGAATTGGCGCTGCAAATCTTGATAGCGTGAGGTAAGCAAGCTGCCGTCTACGCTATAGCAGACCGGCAACCCGAATAAAGTAAAGTAATCCATAGCGTGCTCGGGGCGTTATCGTGATGATTGAGGTTCCCCCGTGGGTCACGGGGGAGCACGATGGACTGTCAGACGTTAAAGCTCTCGCCGCAGCCGCACTCGCTTGAGACGTTCGGGTTGTTGAACTTGAAGCCTTCGTTCAGACCTTCCTTGACGAAATCAAGCTCGGTACCGTCCAGATAGACCAGGCTCTTGCCGTCAATGATCACCTTGACGCCTTTGTCTTCAAAAACGATATCATCGTCGTTCGTTTCATCAACAAATTCGAGCACATACGCCATTCCGGAACAGCCGGAAGTTCGCACGCCCAGACGCAGGCCGAGACCTTTGCCACGGTGGTCCAAAAATGCCTGAACCCGCTGCGCGGCGCTGTCGCTCATGGTAATCGACATAACAACCTCTTCAATCTTAGCCCGCAAGGCGGGCTAACTGACTCAATAATAACTACTTGGCGCTGTGCTTGCTCTTGTAGTCGGCGATCGCTGCTTTAATGGCGTCTTCGGCCAGAATTGAGCAGTGAATTTTAACCGGAGGTAACTCCAGTTCTTCGGCGATCTGGGTATTTTTGATCGCTTCGGCCTGATCAAGAGACTTGCCTTTCATCCATTCGGTGACCAGCGAGCTGGAAGCGATGGCGGAACCGCAGCCGTAGGTTTTGAAACGGGCATCTTCAATAATGCCTTCGTTGTTGACCTTGATCTGCAGCTTCATCACGTCGCCACAGGCCGGTGCCCCTACCATACCGCTACCGACGGTAGGATCTTCGTTATCAAACGACCCTACGTTACGCGGGTTTTCATAATGATCGATTACTTTTTCGCTGTAAGCCATGACGTTGCTCCTGGATCCTGAGAATTAATGATGTGCCCATTCGATGCTGTTGATATCCACTCCCTGCTTGAACATGTCCCACAGTGGGGAGAGATCGCGCAGACGGCCAATGGATTTACGCACCAACGAAATGGTGTAATCGATCTCTTCTTCCGTGGTGAAACGCCCCAGGGAGAAACGGATCGAGCTGTGCGCTAACTCATCACTCATACCCAGTGCACGCAGCACATAGGAAGGTTCAAGGCTGGCAGAAGTACAGGCTGAGCCTGAAGAAACCGCCAAGTCTTTCAACGCCATGATCAGCGACTCACCTTCAACATAGTTGAAGCTGACGTTGAGAATGTTCGGTGCACCGTGTTGCAGATCGCCGTTCAGATACACTTCTTCCATATCTTTCACGCCGTTCCACAGACGATCGCGCAGGATGCGCAGGCGTGCCATTTCGCTGGCCATTTCTTCTTTGGCGATACGATAGGCTTCACCCATGGCAACGATCTGATGCACTGCCAGGGTACCAGAACGCATACCGCGCTCATGGCCACCGCCGTGGATCTGGGCTTCGATGCGGATGCGCGGCTTACGCTGCACATACAGGGCACCAATGCCTTTCGGGCCATAAATCTTGTGGCCGGAGAAGGACATCAGATCCACTTTCAGCTTGCTCAGGTCGATAGGCAGTTTACCTACGCTCTGGGTTGCATCGACGTGATAGATGATGCCACGCGCCCGGCACATTTCGCCGATGGCGGCGATATCCTGCACTACGCCAATTTCGTTATTCACGTGCATGATGGAAACCAGGATGGTGTCTTCACGCATCGCGGCTTCGAGAACCTGGAGATCGATGATCCCGTTGCTCTGCGGTGCCAGATAGGTGACTTCAAAACCTTCGCGCTCAAGTTGGCGGCAGGTATCCAGCACGGCTTTATGTTCGGTTTTACAGGTGATGATGTGCTTGCCTTTCTTCTGATAGAAGTTGGCAGCGCCTTTGATCGCCAGGTTATCGGATTCGGTGGCCCCTGAGGTAAACACGATCTCACGCGGGTCCGCACCAACCAGTTCAGCGATCTGGTTACGGGCGATATCAACCGCCTCTTCCGCCTGCCAGCCGAAACGGTGGGAACGGGAGGCCGGGTTACCGAAAGTGCCGTCCAGGGTCAAAAACTGCATCATCTTCTCGGCAACACGCGGGTCGACCGGAGTCGTGGCCGAGTAGTCCAGATAAATCGGTAATTTCATTGCTCTTGTACTCCGTACATCACTTCCAAAAACCAATAAATTAGTCGTCAGCTGCTTATGCGCGCAGATTAACGTTGATCGTTTCTTGCAGACGACCGTTGGCCGTGCGGCGCGTATCGCTATTTTGACGGTCTGCCACGTCCAGCACTTCCTGGTTGTTTACCAGTTCGGCCAGCGTAATATTGTTCAAGAACCCGCTGATGCGCTCGCTCAGATCGCGCCACAGGGTATGGGTCAGGCAACGATCGCCCCCCTGGCAGCCTTCTTTACCCTGGCAACGGGTGGCGTCTACCGATTCGTCGACTGCGGAAATCACCGCGCCTACGGCGATAGCGTCCGCTTCTTTGCCCAACAGGTAACCACCGCCTGGCCCACGCACGCTGGCCACCAGGCCATTCTTACGCAGACGGGAAAACAGTTGTTCCAGATAAGAGAGCGAGATACCTTGGCGTTCGGAAATATCCGCCAGTGGTACCGGCCCTTCCTGGGAGTGTAATGCCACGTCGAGCATGGCAGTTACTGCATAACGGCCTTTGGATGTCAGTCTCATAGCTAATTGGTTACCTGTTGGTCAAACATGGGCCAAATTCTGACATTCCCGAGTAAATCAGTCAACTATTTAACCTACTAATTTACTCAAGTATTCGTGCTTTTTGTGCGCTTTGCTATCCGATGCATATAAAATACACCTTATAACCCGCAGATAAGCAAT
Organism: Serratia sp. JSRIV004; assembly: GCF_019968705.1. NCBI lineage: Bacteria > Pseudomonadati > Pseudomonadota > Gammaproteobacteria > Enterobacterales > Yersiniaceae > Serratia > Serratia sp. JSRIV004. Next base: position 4,439,381 of record NZ_CP074140.1, read on the forward strand.
ACTATCTTGCCTAACTGCGGGTGACAGCAAAATTAATTACCTTGCTGTTTATCCTGTTTCTCGATCGAGGTCAGCATACCACGCAAGATATTCAGCTCCTGCGCTTCCGGGCGTGCCCGGGCAAACAGGCGGCGTAAACGGTTCATCACCTGCCCTGGATGGGCGGCGCGGATAAAGCCGGTGCGCACCAAAGTCTGCTCCAGATGCTGATAGAAGCGTTCAATATCATCCACCAGAGGATACGGCGATTCTTCCACCGGTGCGGCATCAGCCTGCTGACGATCGAGGAAGGCAACGCGAACCTCATACGCCAGGATTTGCACCGCCATGGCCAGATTCAGCGAGCTGTACTCCGGGTTGGCAGGAATGGCGACATGATAATGGCATTTCTGTAATTCGTCATTGGTTAGCCCAACGCGTTCACGGCCAAAGACCAACGCAACCGGCCCCTGCTCGCCTTCCTGTACTGCTCGCACGCCGCATTCGCGGGGTTCCAGCATCGGCCATGGGAGAGTGCGCGAGCGAGCGCTGGTGCCCACTACCAAGCGGCAACCCGCAATGGCTTCATCAAAGGTATCGACAATCGTGGCGTTGCCAATCACATCGCTGGCGCCTGCGGCCAGGGCGATCGCCTGGGAATCGGGTTTCACCAGTGGATTGACCAGATAAAGGTTGGTTAATCCCATGGTTTTCATGGCACGGGCAGTAGAGCCCATGTTGCCGGTATGAGAGGTTTCAACCAGAACAATGCGGATATTGTGCAGCATACAAACTCTGAGCGTTGCGGAAAATCGTAGCATCCTAACACAGTCGTAGGTATTTTGCCGAACACCTGCTATACTTCGCGCCGTTTCCTGTTCTTTAACATCCTGTGGAAGATACCCATGCATCCGATGCTGACTATCGCCGTGCGCGCTGCGCGCAAGGCTGGCAACCTGATTGCCAAAAATTACGAGACTCCAGACGCTGTAGAAGCGACACAAAAAGGTTCTAACGACTTTGTCACTAACGTCGATCGCGAGGCTGAGCGTCTGATCATCGAAATCATCCGTAAATCTTACCCGAAACACACCGTTATTGGTGAAGAGTGCGGTGAGTTAACCGGTGAAGATCAGGATGTACAATGGGTGATTGATCCACTGGATGGCACCGCCAACTTCATCAAACGTCTTCCACACTTCTCCGTTTCCATCGCCGTACGCATTAAAGGCCGTACCGAAGTGGCCGTGGTTTACGATCCAATGCGCAACGAACTGTTCACCGCCACCCGTGGCCAGGGCGCACAGCTCAACGGTTACCGTCTGCGCGGCACCAATGCCAAAGATCTGGATGGCACCATCCTGGCGACCGGCTTCCCGTTCAAAGTCAAACAGCACGCACCGGCTTACATCAACGTGCTGGGCAAACTGTTCACCCAATGTGCCGACTTCCGCCGTACCGGTTCAGCCGCGCTGGATCTGGCCTACGTTGCCGCTGGCCGCGTTGATGGTTTCTTTGAGATTGGCCTGAAGCCTTGGGACTTTGCTGCTGGCGAATTGCTGGTACGTGAGTCTGGCGGCCTGGTCACCGACTTTGTTGGCGGCCATAACCACTTCAGCTCTGGCAACGTGGTTGCCGGTAACCCACGTGTGGTGAAAGCATTGCTTTCCAATATGCGTGAAGAACTGAGTGAAGCGCTGAAGCGTTAATAACTCAGCTGAAAATCAAGGCGCTGCATTTGCAGCGCTTTTTTTTTCCTCAGCGGGCAAAAGGCCGTATCCCGCCGCCAAATTCCGGCTGAGCGCTGACGTACAGCAGCACACCGGCAAACAGCAGAATTAAACCTCCGGCTAACGCCAACGAGCCCCAAGCAACCGCACTCCAGGCCGCCGGTGCGCGCTGGCGGCTGATGCGTATCGCCAGCTTACGGCTGTAATGCACCAACAGCGCCAATCCGGAAATCGTGATCGAAGTACCCAGTGCCATGGCCAGTGCCGACAACACGCCCCAGGTAAAAACGCCGATCACCTTGGAAAACAGCAAGACCAGGATCGCCCCGGAGCAAGGCCGCAGACCCATTGCCAGCACAATCGCCGTTTTGGTGCGCCAATCATTGCCAGCTTGCAGTTCCTCATCGCTTGGCAAATGCCGGTGGCCACAACCACAATTCGCGCTATGGACATGATCGGCAGGCAGAGGCTGCAAGCTGTTGATGCGCAGCGCAGGCCGAGGCCGCATCGCTTTCACCGCCATAAACAAGCGCTTTAACGCCCGCCAACTGAGCAAGACACCGAGCAGGATCACCAGAATAAAACTGCCCTTCTCCAGCCAGAAACTACTTTGATGCAACTGCCGGGAAGAAAGTTGCAGCACCACCAGCACTAGCGTGACCAGGGCAATCGCGACCAATCCCTGCACCACAGAGGCGGCAAACGTCAGCTTCAGGCTGCTTTTCAACCGTGCCGGGTGGGTAGCCAGATAGGTGGCGATCACCACTTTACCGTGGCCCGGCCCCAGGGCATGCAATACGCCATAGCCTAGACTGAACAGCATCAGCGCCACTCCCGCTTGCTGGGGAGCCGCCTTGACCTGTTGCAGCAAGGCCGCCATTTCCTGATGTAACCCTTTCTGCCACACCACGCTTTGCATCAACAGCTGCGGCCAGTAATGCCAAACCCACTGGGCCACCGCCGCCAGCAGAATGAAGAACAGCAACAGCGGCCACAGGCTGAAGGCCCAATGGCGCTGAGGTTTGCTGGTCTGGCTGAGGTTTATTGACATGTTAACGTCACCCGCTGGGCAAACTGTTGCCCTAATGCCATATCTTCACCGGGCGAGTCGTTCTTATCGAGAGACAATGCATAAGCTTGTAATGACGAATCGGGCTTTGGCGTCACCAGGCTGAATTTGCACTGCTTTGCCATTTCTGGCGGCAAGTGCAGCGCCTTTTGATCCTGATAGGTCATGTCCACAAAATAGGTGGGATCGTAGGTGGCAATCTCAAAGGGTTCCCCCACCAGCGGCTGTGGCTCCGCCAGCGGCAGCACAAACTCCAGCACGGCTTTATGGCCCTGCCGGGATAGATGGTATTCGGTTGGCAGATTGAGGTATTTCACCGGTTTGCCTGCGCGGTAAATATCGGTGAAATAGTGCTGCCCGAGGACGTTAGCCATTACTTCCGCCGCCAGTTTTTTCCAGACTTCTGAATCGCTGTTGGCATTTTCTGCGTCATACAGCAGATCCGCCGAGGTGATCTCATCCATTACCCAAACCATTTTTAAACCGGTCAGCTTCTGATCCTTAGCCACAAAGGTGGTGTTCATATCGATAAAACTGTGTGGGTGGGCGAGTGCGCCCATGCAGGTCATCATTAGCAAGCAGGCCACCAGGCCACGGAGTTTCATCGTCCAAGCATACTTTTTATTGTTATAATATAACATCAACAAAACCTCAACCGGCGTTAACAAGCCGAATAACTGTGACGAAAGTAGTAAGCCGAAGTAAAAGCAGGGGCAACTGCCACGGCCCACAGAGCCTTTTGCTATGCTTAAACATAATTTAAACACGACCTGCCAGAAGGTGATATGAGCCTGGAGACTTCTTCTGCGCCTGAGTTTTCAGGTCAACAACGGCGCTGTCATTTACTGCTGATGCTGTATGCGCCAGTACCCTCGGTACAACTGGAGACCATCGGCCAAATCAACGGCGTAGACCTGCTCATTACCCGGCAAGATATAGCTGAGGTTGCCCGCGAGATCCAGCATTTCCATCATCTGGAAATCAGCGGCGATCCCTACGAGGGCTACCAGATCCAGGGCAGCGCGCTGGATCTTCGCTTGTGTCTGCTCCAATGGCTACGGCGAGCCTTGCGTTGCAGCCCAGAGTTTGTCGAGCAACACTTTGGCCCTCAGTTTCAGCGGGCGATGCAACTTCAACACCCACAGCTTCCGGCACTGGAATTGTGCATCAACCAATGTGAACAGCGCCTTAACCGCCGCTTTGAGCAGCGTGACCGCCTGTTTTTGCAACACTATCTTTGTTATTGCGTCTGGGCTAGCCAGCATCAGCGCCATCCTCAATTTGATCGCCGCCAGCATGAGTGGCTGCAAACCAAGCCAGAGCATCTGGCGGCAGAGGAACTGCATCAAGCGCTAAATCAGCTATTTGGCCAGCCCGGTGACAGTAGAGAATGTGACTTCCTGGCGTTGATGTTTACCCTGCTGAAAAGTCACAGCTACCAGAGCAGTGATTCGCCCGAGGACCAACGCCTGATGGCGGCCATCGGGCAGGTGGTGGAACGCTTCCAACAGATCTCCGGCATGCATTTCAGCAGCCAGGAGGGGTTAATCAGCCAGCTGTTTGCCCATTTGGCCCCTGCCGTGGAACGCTGCCGGTTTGCTATCGGCATCGACAATACGCTACTGGAAGAGGTGGTCCGTAAATATCCCCGTCTGATGCGTACCACACAGGAGGCGTTAGCGCCGTTTGAACAGGAATATGAGATTCAATTTTCGCGGGAAGAAGCAGGGCTAGTGGCGATCAGCTTTGGTGCCTGGTTGATGCAGGGCAACGCGTTGCATGAAAAGCAGATACTGTTGCTGACGCTGGATAACCCGCAGTTGGAAGAAGAAGTGGAATATCAGATCCGCGAATTGACGCTGTTGCCATTGAATATCAAATATCAGCCCTTACACGACTACCTGCTTGCTGGTGCACCACAAGGGATTACGCTGGTGATTAGCCCCTACGCCACACCGAGCCAGGAGCAACCACCCACACTGATTATTACCGAACTGCCGCTGGAGCGTCAGCAGCGCAAGGCGATCCGTGCGCTGCTGGAAAGCCATTAACGGCTATTACTAACCGCCACCGCCGGTGGGCGAATAAACAACGCTGGCACCACCACCGCGACCATCACCCAGAACACTCCGCCCTGATAGTGCTCGAACAGGAAGCCCGCCACTACGGTCATCACTGCAATGCCGCCGCCCATCGCCAGCGCCGAATAAACCGCCTGCAGACGGATCACTTCCGCCCCCTGACGCGCCGCAATAAAGCGCATTGCCGCCAGATGGCAGACCGTGAAGGTACCACAGTGCAGCACCTGCACCAGCAACAGCCAGCCGATTTCCGTCGTGGTTGCCATCAGGCCCCAGCGCAGCAGACCACACACGGCGGAAAGTAACAGCAGATTACGCGCATTCCAACGGCGGAACAGGAAATTGCTGCTGGCAAAGATAACCACTTCAGCGACCACACCCAAAGACCACAGGTAGCCGATAGTCGCCGCAGAGTAACCCGCCTCTTCCCAATAGATGGAGGCAAAGCTGTAATAACCGGCATGTGCCCCTTGCAACAGCGTCACACACAGCAGAAAACGCCAGACAGGCCCTTCGCTGAGCAATTCACGCCAGGAGCGGCTAGATTCATTCTGTGCCCGAGATTCACCTTGTGGCAGCACGCTCGGTTTCAGCAACATGCCCACCAGCATCGCCAGGATGCTGACCAGCAGGCTGATCAAAATCGCATTATGGCCCCAAACGGACACCAGCTTGCCGGTTAACGCCGAGCCGATCACAAAGGCCAGCGATCCCCATAACCGCACCCGGCCATAGTCCAGAGTGATCTGCCGTTGCCAGGTGGCAGCCAACGCATCGGTCAGCGGAACCAGCGGGGAGAAGAACAGGTTAAAACCGGCGATCACCAGCATCAGCCAGGCCCAGCCATTACCGAAACAGAAGCCGACGGCAAACGCCAGGGAGAGCAATGCCAACAAACGCAACGCGGTGATTAAATAGGAGGGATCTTTTACACGTGGAGCAATCAGCAGGCTACCGAGGAAGCGCGCCACCAGGCCAGCGCCGAGCAAGATACCGATGGTTTCAGGCGGTATGCCCTCACCTTTTAACCAAACGCTCCAAAACGGGAGATAGATGCCATAGGAAAAGAAGTACGTGAAATAACTGAGAGCGAGCCAACGCGTTGATTGCAGAACCATGTTCCCTCCAGGATGAGGGCAATACTTTGACAGAGCTCACACCTTGCAGCAATCTTCATTCATGTTCAAAGGGCTAGAGTGCAAAGCAGTTCACAGTTTAGCTGCAACAATGCTAAAAAAAACCCGCCGAGGCGGGTTTATCTGCAAACCAATTGAAGTACTTAGGCGTAAACCGGGAAGCGAGCGCAGATATCCAGCACTTTCTTCTTGGTACGTTCGATGGTGGCTTCGTCGTTCAGGTTGTCCAGCACGTCACAGATCCAGCCAGCCAGTTCACGCACTTCGGCTTCTTTAAAGCCACGGCGAGTCACCGCTGGAGTACCCAGACGAATGCCAGAGGTCACAAACGGGCTCTTCGGATCGTTTGGCACGCTGTTCTTGTTAACGGTAATGTTAGCGCGGCCCAACGCGGCATCAGCTTCTTTACCGGTCAGGTTCTTATCGACCAGATCCAGCAGGAACAGGTGGTTGTAGGTGCCGCCGGAAACCACTTTGTAACCGCGCTCCAGGAACACTTTCACCATCGCTTTGGCGTTATCGGCCACTTGCTGCTGGTAAACCTTGAACTCAGGCTCCATCGCTTCTTTCAACGCTACCGCTTTACCGGCGATGACGTGCATCAGCGGGCCGCCCTGGCCGCCAGGGAAGACGGCAGAGTTCAGCTTCTTATACAGCTCTTCATCACCACCTTTGGCCAGGATCAGGCCGCCACGCGGACCCGCCAGCGTTTTATGGGTAGTAGTGGTCACGACGTGGGCATGAGGAACCGGGTTCGGGTAAACGCCAGCGGCAATCAGGCCCGCCACGTGTGCCATATCCACGAACAGATAAGCGCCGATGCTGTCTGCGATTTCACGCATTTTTGCCCAATCAACCACACCGGAGAAGGCAGAGAAACCGCCGATGATCATTTTTGGTTTGTGTGTCTGCGCCTGTTTGGCCAGATCGTTATAGTCAATCTGCCCAGTTTCGTCGATGCCGTAAGGCACCACGTTATACAGCTTACCGGACAGGTTCACCGGTGAACCGTGCGTCAGGTGGCCGCCGTGTGCCAGGTTCATCCCCAGGATGGTGTCGCCCGGCTGCAGCAGCGCGGTATAAACGGCAAAGTTAGCCTGGGAACCTGAGTGTGGCTGCACGTTGGCATAGTCGGCACCGAACAGCTCTTTGGCGCGATCGATCGCCAGTTGCTCAACGATATCAACGTATTCGCAACCGCCGTAGTAACGCTTGCCCGGATAGCCTTCTGCGTATTTGTTGGTCAGTTGGGAACCCTGGGCCTGCATCACGCGCGGGCTGGTGTAGTTCTCAGACGCAATCAGCTCAATGTGCTCTTCCTGACGCACGACTTCCTGCTCCATTGCATGCCACAGTTCGGCATCATAATCAGCAATGTTCATTTCACGCTTTAACATCCGGCATCTCCTGACTGAAATCAGCTAACTTAATTTACCCCTACGGGTGCTGGGCAACAGTGTAAACCGTTTCGGCCTATCGAAGATAGGTCTTGACAGAGGTTTTTACGCAAACGATTGGCATCACGTGGCGTAAGGCTTTGAACCCTTAAAGGCCACATTTTGGCAACGGAGTTTTACTCATCAACAAAATGCGCTTTTTTCATGTTCTGTGAAGGCGATCGACGGTTAACAACCCCATAACAATAACAGGGATATTTACAAGCACGGGGTAATTTTATAAGATGCATTTAAAATACACCTATTAGACAAACATAAAACGCCCGCCAAGGAGTATCACCATGCTGGATAGTCAAACCATCGCCACCGTTAAATCGACCATTCCCCTGTTAGCCGAAACCGGCCCCAAACTGACCGCCCACTTCTACGATCGCATGTTTGCCCATAACCCTGAATTGAAAGATATTTTCAATATGAGCAACCAGCGTAACGGCGATCAGCGCCAGGCGTTGTTCGATGCCATCTGCGCTTACGCCAGCAATCTGGAAAACCTGGCCGCCCTGCTGCCTGCGGTAGAACGCATTGCCCAGAAGCACGCCAGCTTCAATATCCAGCCCGATCAGTATCAGATTGTCGGCCACCACCTGTTAGCCACGTTGGACGAAATGCTCAGCCCTGGCCAGGAAGTGCTTGATGCCTGGGGAAAAGCCTACGGGGTGCTGGCCAACGTGTTTATTCAACGTGAAGGCCAGATCTACCAGGAAACGGAAAAGAGTGACGGTGGCTGGCGTGATTTGCGTGCCTTCCGCATCGTGAAAAAACAGCCTCAGAGCGAGGTCATATCCAGCTTTGTACTGGCTCCAGTAGACGGTGGTCGCGTGGCCGATTATCAGCCAGGCCAGTATCTGGCGATTTATATTAACGATGACAGCCTGCAACATCAGGAGATCCGCCAATATTCACTCACCACCGCACCGAACGGGGAATATTATCGTATCGCGGTCAAACGTGAGGAACGGGGCGCCGTTTCCAACTTCCTGCATCAGCAGGCCAAAGAAGGCGATATCATTCATCTTGCGGCACCACACGGCGATTTCTTCCTGCAGGTAGAACCGACTACGCCAGTGGCATTAATCTCGGCAGGCGTTGGCCAAACGCCAATGCTGGGGATGCTTAACACCCTGCACAACAATCAGCATCCGGCCAACATCCACTGGTTACATGCTGCAGAAAACGGTGCGGTGCATGCTTTTGCCGACGAAGTGGCGGATATAGCCGGGCGTATGCCTAATCTGAGCCGTCATGTCTGGTACCGTGAACCCAATGCCGATGATGTGCAGGGCCGCGATTATCACAGCCAGGGCCTGATGGATCTGAGCGCATTGCGTAGCGAGTTAAGCGATCCGCAGATGCATTACTACTTCTGTGGCCCGGTGCCGTTTATGCAGCACGTGGGTAAGCAGTTGCTTGAGATGGGCGTGGAGGCCGAACGTATCCACTACGAATGCTTCGGCCCGCATAAGGTGCTGTAACATCCTAGTGTCTTGATAACATTATCAGGTACGAATGTTATTGATTACTTTGCGCGATAAGTGCGGGTGCCTAAGAAACGGTACCCGCAAAAATCATCAACGGATTTGACCTCAATCTAAAACCTACAATTTCCTTAATGTTATTCCCCTTTCCACTATCGTTTTTAAACCGACATTGTGGTAAATCTACGCCCCATTGATAAGGACTTTGCATGGAGCGCAAGGATGATCCAGCTTTCAGCATCCCGCTGTATTTTCGCCAGTAATCTGACCCGCCACTCTCGCCATACTCCCGTCAGGCTAATACCTTTTTTGGCAGCCATAGCTGTTCATTCACGTTGTTAATTATGGAAAGTGTACGTTGATCGCATCAGTGGACTCACTATTTGCGTCATCTTCAAGGAGGTACAGAGATGCAACAGACCGTACAGGACTGGGTAAGAAACACGGCGGGTACACCGTTGTATGCCATCCTGGCCAATACCCATGGTGCGCAAGGCATCAAGGCCTATTACCGTGAGGACGGCAGCCGCACGCCGCACGGGCTTTACGCCAATACGCCCTATGCCAACTGGTTTGAAGTGATGCCGGTACTGGTGCAGCTAAACGAAGGCAGCCCATTCTTACGCTGGGTGGCAGAAACCCCTTTACGCAACTGGGGCTGGCTGGCACGTTCGCCGTTGCCGCAGGCTGCCCTGGCGGCCCACCTTGCCGGTTTGACACAGGTGATCATGCCCAGCGGCAAAGCGGTGTTTTTCCGCTATTGGGATGGGCGCTATCTGCCAGCTTACCTGCGCTACTTTGGCAATGAGTGGCGCTCTATCCTGCCGGTATTCTCCGATTACTGGGTGAACGGCGAGGGTTTTACCTGCCCGGTAGATCCTTCTGCGCAGGCCCAGATCAGCCCCTGGTGGCAGGTGCCCCAAGGGATGGTGGATGCTCTGCTGGATGAAGATCCAGAACCGCTGATCGCCAACCAGCTGACCTGGCTGCGCGAGAATGAGTTTGAACTCTATCAAGCCGTGCCAGAACCGGTTCTGCGCCAGATAGCGCTGCGGCTTTACCCACAGGTCTGGCAACAGACGCCAGATCCGAAGAAGCGAACCGCCCGGTTGTCCCAGGCCCTGGTAGATGCGCTAAGCCGCCGTACCAATCCGTTCGAGGTGATCACCTTCAACGTTTCCTCTTTTCGACCGTGAGTAATGGACTATGACGACCGAATATATTGCGAGTATTGACAATGCCTTGCTGGGCTTCAAAAACAAGACCCTGATCACCCAAGAGTATCGGCAGATCGTCAAGGAGTGGGCCACGGCCAGCAGCATTTCCGGGCGATTAGGTGGGCCGACGCTGGAGATGGAAAAAACTCTGCGGCTCAACGACAGCAAGACCGTGGTCTCGGAAAACGATCGCAGCTTTGAGAGTAGCGTAGTGACCTGCCCGAAGAGTGGCGAGATCAAGGTGGCTCTCGCCTACGAGTCCACGCTTGAACTGCCCATCCCCGATGTAACCATTGAGATCTATGAAGATGTCAGTTTTGGTTTTGACTCCAAGGTGGCTACCCAGCAGACCGATGAGCAAGGCATAGCCCGTTTCCCTGGTCTGACTGCGGGCAAGAAATATTACGTTAAAGCCACCGATCCCCAGCTGGAGCAGCACAATGACCAGATGCTGCAAGCCTATGACGGCCTGATGCTGGAGATGTACGACACCTTGTCAACGCAATGGCAGACCTACAGGCCGCAGTGGCAGTTGAGTCCAATCAATGCAGGCCTGTTGACTGCGCTGGGCACTGGGTTGTACGACGGCATGTTTGGGCTGTGGGACGACGTGAAACTGGCCTACGACGTGATCACCGACCCCGCAAAGTACGGGCAGAAAATCTATGCGGAAGCGGGTAAGTATAAGGATCTGATCACCCAGGTAGATGAACAGAAGCTGAAGTCGCTGCTGGAAGGCAGCAAGCAGATGGCCCGCGAGCTGTTGGCGCTGTTCAATGATGAAGCTGCGCTGTACCTGTTTATGCGCTCAGTGGAACTGCAAGTGCGTATGTACCCTTGGGGCGCACTACTGGAACCGATGGTAAAAATAGGGGGGTCCATTATCAGCGATGCGTTGGTCGGTATTGTCTTCGGGGCGCTGCTGACCCTGGTGACCGCCGGGTTGGGCGTGGCGTTCCTGATCTATAAGGTAGGCAGATTGCTCAAGAAACTGGGCAACGCATTGCAGTCTGTCTGGCAGGGGCTGAAGACGATTCTGTTTGCCACCCTGGAACTGGTCAAACGGTTCTTTGAGAAGACCCGCCAACTGAACCTCAAGCGCCAGGCCAATGCCAAGTTGAAACAGGATCGGAAAAACCAGCTGGGTTCGTCAAACCATACTGGTCTGGTGGATAACTCAGGCACGGTGAAAAACAACCCCGCGACAAATGCGGCTGACCAGCCCACGGTGAACTCGCAGTGCACCCCCGGCACCGGCTGCCCGGTCTCGCTGATCAACGGCGAAGAGTTGCTTACTCTGGACGATGGGCAACTGATTGGCCTGACGCCCTTTATCTTCCAGCGTCAGTACCGCACCACCGCGGTCGAACGCACATCGGTGTTTGGTTTTGGCTGGAGCCATAGCCTGCAACATCAGGTGGAGTTTATCGGTGATGAACTGCACTGGACCGATCACCAGACCCTCACCACCATTCTGCCGTTACCTACCGAAGTTTCCCCAAGTGGGCTTAACTATGTAGCCGGGGCCGCCGCCTATCTGAACGAGGAACCTGATAGCTACTGCCTGATGGCCGGTAGCATGGAAGGCTGGGTGCTGCATGTGCAGCGGCTGCCGGGCAAGACGACCGGGCTTATCACCGGCCTTTCACACCGCCAGTTGCGATTGACCCTGCATTATCACGATGGCTTACCTGTTCGGCTGGAACATCCGGCAGGTGCGGCCTTGCAGTTCAGCTATCAAGAGCTGCCTCAAGGCTGGCGCCTGACGCAGCTGAGCCTGACCCCAGAATCGGGTCGGGAAGAGGCTCTCCATCCACTGATGACCTATGAGTACGATGAACGGGGGCAACTGAGTGCCGCTATCAATGCGGCCGGGGAGGCCGAGCGCTATCAGTATCGTGATGATTATGTGTTCAGCCTGCGGCAGTTGGCCGGCGGGGCTGAGTTTTATTGGGAATGGCAAGGGGAAGGCAAACAAGCTCGTGCGGTGCGCCACTGGAGCAACCTGCCTAACTTTGACCAACGTTTTCTGTGGGATGAGCAACCCGGGGCCGTCACCCTGGTCCATCAGGACGGTTCACGGGAGACCTGGCAACATGACACCCGCTTTCGCCGCCTGATAAAGAAGGTCGACCCAGACGGGGCGATTCACCACAACGAATACGGTGAACGCGGTGAGCTGCTGAGTGAAACCGATCCGTTGGGCAACCGCACCGAATATGGCTATAACGGTGAACTACAGTGCACTTGGGTGCGCACTCCTGACGGACAAGAGACCCAATACCGTTATTCGCGGGGCCGAGTAGTAGAGAAAACCACCTGGAGCCTCGATCAGGAGGACAAGATCCGTGAACGGTATCGCTACGATACGCAGGGCAACCTGACGGAAGAAACCGATGCGTTGGGCAATACCTGCCACTACCTGTGGTCTGCGCAAGGGGCACTCAACGAGGTGCAATACCCGGATGGCAGCCGCGAGCGCTTTGTCCGCGATGCCTTTGGCCAGGTTCTGGAACACCATCAGCGCAACGGGCTGACCCACTATTATCGCTACAACCTGCTGGGGCAAGTGATCCGGCACAGCGACAGCCCATTGGACGAGGCCGGGGTCAACGGCACCCGTTATACCTGGAACGCAGCCAACCGTCTGGAAGCCATCCACTCACCGGACGGCACGGTGCGGCAGTACCGCTATAACGCCTACGGCAAGGTGACCAGCGAGCGTGACGAAAAAGGGCTCACCACCCAATACGAATACCATCCAAACTCCCATCTGGTGAGTCGGGTGATATACCCTGACCTCAGTCAGGTGGAATACCGCTATGACAACCCGAAGAACTTCGTCAGCGACATCATCAACCAGAACGGCGAACATCATCGACTGGCCTATCACCCCAATGGCTTGGTGAGTGAAGAACACACCATTGACGGACGTCACTTCTTCTATGACTACGACCTTAACGGGCACCTGAGCCAGCGCACCGAATACGGCACCAGCCGGAGTGAACAGACCGCGCTGGTGACTCGCTACGAGCGGGATGCTGCCGGTAGGCTGGTTCGCAAGGTGTTGCCGGACGGCAAGGAAGTCAGTTACGCCTACGATAGTTTTAACCGCCTACGGCTGGTGGACGACGGACATTGGCCATTGGCGTACGGCTATGATGAGGTTGGTCGATTGACGGAGGAGTATCAGGGCTTTGCCAGCCTGTTTTACGGCTATGACAACGCGGGCAACCTGACACGCCAACGCCTGCCCGATGGCAACCTGCTGGCTTACCACTACCAACAGGGGCAAGTCTCACGCATTGACCTGAATGGCCGCATACTGAGTGAACACCAGTATCGCGGCGAGCGGGAAACCCGACGCATCACCGGTGAGGTGGTCAGCGAGTTTGATTATGACGCGCAGCAACGCCTGCGCCATCAACGGGCTACCGCCGTGGTCCAGGCAGAAATGGAGGGTGACGCCCCAGACGTGACGCCGGTGATGCAGCGCCGCTACGAGTACGATCCGGCAGGTAACCTGACACAGATCCTCGACCCGCACAAAGGCAACCGGGAATACCGCTACGATAAGCAACATCGCCTGACCGAAGCGCTGCACCACCCGATAGCCTACCCCGAAGCCTTGCCGCAGGCGCTGCGCTGGAGGGGTATCAGTGAACAGTTTACGCACGATGCAGCGGGTAACGTATTGGGGAACGATGCTGCCTCCCGTGGAACACAAGTGCGTGGCAACCTGCTGAAGCAGAAAGGCGATGTGCGGTTCGAGTATGACGAGTTTGGCAACCTGACACGTGAAGTGCGCAGCACCAAGCCACTGTGGGTGCGGGAGTTCCGTTATGACTGCCAGCATCGGCTGGTGGAATTTATTGAACAACGCCAGGGGCAGAAAACCCACTTTGCCTATACCTATGATGCCTTTGGTCGACGCATCCAAAAACAGGACCTGCTAGCCCAACGGCCTGATGCCATAACCCGGTTCTTCTGGCAGGGTGAGCGGATGGTGGCAGAATGCGCCGACGATGATAATATCTTCACAGCGGATGACCCAAAACCGGCGCACCTGGCGACCTATAAAAGCTACCTGTACAGCCCCGGCAGCTTTGTGCCGCTGGCGCAGTTACTGGGTAAAGGACGTAAGTCAGAGATTTACTACTACCTGACTGACCACCTTGGTACCCCGCAGGAACTGGTCAACGGCAAAGGACAGATTGCCTGGAGTGCGGCGTACCGCGCCTACGGCAATCTGGCGGTAGCGTTCGTTGAATCTGTGCCGCAACCACTGCGTTTTCAGGGGCAGTACTTCGATGCAGAAAGCGGGTTGCACTATAACCGGTATCGTTATTACTCGCCGGAGACCGCAAGGTTTATCACCCCTGATCCTATTGGGTTGGCCGGTGGGCTGAACCAGACGCAGTATGTGCCTAACCCTACTGGGTGGGTGGATCCGCTGGGGTTGGCTAGTGTGAAGGGGGGGTGCCCTCCGGACTCAGATATACCGGCTGGGGTGAAGACGGGTGAGCCTGATATCCCGACATCAAATGGAAAAACCGCCTATACCCATTTTCCAGAAGATCCAAACGAACTAACTAAAGTATTAGGTGTTCCTCCCAAGATAACGGAGACCCAACATGGAACCACCCGTATGGTATGGCAACCAAATAGTGATACTCGCATCAGGTATGAAAGCCACCCTGGTGATGGAGGAACATTCAACGCCCGACATCATGGTGAGCATTATCACATCGAGTTAAAACCAGAAGAGTTATCTTGGGGACAAGCAGGAAGGCAAAATAGAGTTACAAAGGTTACACCAAGAGACTATCAACGTGGGCATGGTACTGGCCATTTGCCCGGTGAACAACATCCAGGGATAGAATAATGGCTATAAGTAAAATAAATATCAGTGATAATATATTAAAAAAAATAACTTCAAATACGGATGGGAGTGTGGATGTTTATGTTCTTGATTGGCAGGAAAGAGAAAACACTCTTCATTTTAACGATGTATCTGCCTTGCTATCATTTAATTCAATTGGTTGTGAATTGTCACATCTCGAAGAATCGAGCAACGACGACTTTAAACATGAAAGCCAAAAATATACAGATGAAGACCTTTCTGAAATGATTTGCTTCAATTTTTTTTCCGCGTGGTCTAATAACGCTGTTTTGAAAATCCTAGCATTGCCAGACTCAGTTGAGTTTAAAAAATCATGAGGCCTTAATTATGTAGTGTTACGAACAACTCACTTTGGTGCAGTGATGATGTTGAAGAGCATTCCAATCCACCGAATGCGGCTCTCAGCATAGTGAACGAACACCACCTGCAGTGGGGCAAAAGTCCGTGGCAACCTGCTTGCGAACGTGGTTTGACTATGTCGCTTCGGCAACCTGACACGCGAAGTGCGCAGCGCCAAGCTAGTGTGGGTGCGAAGCCAGCACCCACTTGTGCAGTTACTGAGTCAAGGATATCAGTCGGAGATTTACTACTACCTGAATGACCATCTGGGCCCCCCGCAGGAACTGCTCAATGGCAAAGGACAGATTGCCTGGAGCGCGGCGTACCGCGCCTACGGCAATCTGGCGGTAGCGTTCGTTGAATCTGTGCCGCAACCACTGCGTTTTCAGGGGCAGTACTTCGATGCAGAAAGCGGGTTGCACTATAACCGGTATCGCTATTACTCGCCGGAGACCGCAAGGTTTATCACCCCTGACCCTATTGGGCTGGCCGGTGGGCTGAACCAGACGCAATATGTACCTAACCCTACCGGGTGGGTGGATCCGCTGGGGTTGGCGAATGCGTTGGGAGATTGTCCGCCATCAATTAAGTTCATAAATCCTAAAACTATCCAGTACTCTCAAGATAGTATTAATCCACATTTTAGTGACGGTAATAAAATTAATGATTTAATATTTAGATTGAAAAATGATCCTTCATATATCAATCAAGTTGAGCCAATAAGAAGAGTGAGGATGGTGGATCTCCCTGTTGAAGTCCAAGAAAAACTATTGTCACAAGGAGCGCACAAACATTCAGTATTTTCTTTAGACAACAGAAGGTTATATGCAGCTAAGGAGGCTGGAATATCCCAAATTCCAACACGATGGGCAACACCGGATGATTTGAAAGGGATTAATTTAGTTGACAGGTTCTCCACTAAAACAGGTGGGAAAAATATAAGGGTGAGGAATTAAAAATGGAAAACAGAGCAATTAAAACTCAGTACGGGACAATACATGGAAGAGATGCGCTAATATTAAAGGATGTCAAGTTAGATATGTACCCCATGAGCATTGAGGTGAATGCTTTACTTGATCTGTCTTTTTGTCAGCCGCCCACAGAAAGTAATATTGAAGCTCTAGTTTGTTTTAAATTCAAAAACATAAAGAGCTTAAAAATAATAATGATTGATGAATCAGACTATCAGTTGATAAAGAAGTCTTGTTTTGATTTGATTGTTTCAGGAGGAAATAACAATTACATTTTAAGTACTTATGATCATGTCTTTGATGTGATAGGTCAGTGCGAAGTTGTATATGCTTAAGTGATTAGAAAGGCCGGAGGTTAAGATTTTTTCGGCCTTATATCTTTTTTGTTATATAAGTATATTCCTTTGCCACACCGAATCACCTTGTCGGATATCATGCTTACAGTCCCACCAGATTGATATTCTGGCTCTGCCATAACGTCATTGCTATATAACTTAACACATCTCAAAAAAAATTATAAAGTTGCAAAAAATGAACTCAATAGAACGGATATGCAGAGATCTTGGCTTACCTTGCGGGGATGATTTTACTCAAGATTGGACATATGAATTACCTGAGGAATTTCGTACCGAGGAATATCTGAACAAATATATCTTAACTTACTCAAATGATAATTATTCAGAATCAGAGAGAGATTTGCTGATGCAATTGATACTCGATGTTACTAATGATTGTTTAAGTATGGGAATGGATACTAATAATGAAGTTATCGTTAAAGCATTAGATTTGCTTTCAAATAATCACCAGAAGCATTTTCAGTTAATTGAATACTGGGCGTTAGATGGAGAACCACTGGAGGATTGTTTTGTTTTGACTTATAAAGCAAGGGAAATAATAAACAATATTAGATAAATGTTAACCCACTGCTCTCATGATAACTTGACGTAATTCATTAGTTATGTTGTAGATGAGAATGCTGGAACTTCTGATAGTTCCGGCTTTTTACATCACTTATCTTTCCAGTCACTGGATACAGTCCGGTTTATCAAGCAGTAATACATAAAAGTGCCGCGAAAGCTGGGCAAGCGAAAGTCCCCTAGAGCTCCGAAACGATATTTAAGCCAACGAGATCAGCTTAACTCTATTTATCACGCCAAATTGATATTGAAACAAAGAGGTGACAACAGTCTTTCAAAAAGGCCCCAACATATGGGGAAAGATATTGATGATAATGGCAGTCCATTAACCAGCCATCCTAAACGGGGACAGTAAAAGTGAAATTAAATAAAAAGAAAAGGCTGAAAGCGATGGGGTTTTTAGGGGGGGTGTTAAGCCCCTTCAACTCAAATATCACTACTGTGGAGTGAGGATATATTTGAATGCAATTTCTCCGATAAGTCAAGCATTTTTAAATCATTTGATAAATATATAAAAAGTGATCTGGCATCATCCCTGCTTGGATGTTTTTAACTATTACCGTGCTTGAGAAGTATCTTTTGAATGCTGACGAGTCTTTTGAAGATGCTTTGCATAAGTTAGTATTTGGTGACATCTTAGAAGATCCCCACCATTTTATGAAATTACTTCTTGAGTATGCAATTGAAATCTCAATCAATCAAGAAATAGATGATAATAAAAAAGGAATTTATAACTATAAAGTGAATGAAATGATATAAAGGTAGCTCAGAAAGGTCGATATGAAAATATCGACCTGAACAATCTGAATGACTACCTAGGTCCCCCGAGGAACTGGTCAACGGCAAAGGACAGATTGCCTGGAGCGCGGCGTACCGCGCCTACGGCAATCTGGCGGTAGCGTTCGTTGAATCTGTGCCGCAACCACTGCGTTTTCAGGGGCAGTACTTCGATGTAGAAAGCGGGTTGCACTATAACCGGTATCGCTATTACTCGCCGGAGACCGCAAGGTTTATCATCCCTGATCCGATTGGGCTGGCCGGTGGCCTAAACCAGACGCAGTATGTACCTAACCCTACCGGGTGGGTGGATCCGCTTGGTTTGGCTAGCGTTCCTGGAGATTGTCCGGAGCCGCCGGGCACAGGAGTAAGAGCGCATGCGGGTGAAGAACTGGTTGAAGTTTATCGAGTTCAGCCCGTGAGACCTAATTCAGATATTGTTTTAGGTGGTGCATTCTTGCGTGAGCGTGAGAAAGGTAAATCTATAATGCAGGCAAATAATCAGCGGAAGAAATTGCTTGGAAAACTGGAGTCTGATGATCCTGCAGACGCGGTTAGAGCTATGCAGCATGCTCAGGCTGGTGGAGGTAGCAGTCCAGTGATATCTACAACTTTTGATAAAGCTGGGGCAGAACGTGAATTTCGTGAGGCATTAAATGACGGTAGAAATGTGGAGCTTATTACGATTAGAGGTCCAAAAAGTGCTGGCATAGATTTCAATCTGGAACTTGAAACTAGAGGTGGAAGAACAAAACCCAATAGGTTTAGAGATGAGGAAATGAATGAGTTCGGAATTAAGGATCTATATGTTCCGCCTAAGGGAAAAGGAACTAGTAAATCAGGTTTCAAAATTGTTGATGTGAAAAAAGAGTTGGAGTAACTATGCGAAAAGATAAAGTTTTCTGGAAGAAGGAAGTTGTTGGGTTTCTACTGAATGGTAGAATGGATAACTTTGATTTATATGGAGAATGGGAGCCATTGGCAAGTGTTCATCATGATGAGTTTATCGCTTGCATAGAAGCAGATGAAGATGAAGTATATGTTTGTGTAGGTAGCAATGAAAAGGGAAGGATAGGGAATGTCGCTGATATTCCAGATGAGCAAATAAGCATTCGATGCAGAGGATCTTACACGGATATTAATTCAGTACAGGATACTGAAGAGTATTATAGAAAGTATCTGCATTATTAATTTAATATGCAAATGATTTTTGTAATGATACAGTAGGGTTAGCTGCCGATTTCCAGCAGTTAACTCTCCATATCAATAACTGGCGTTCCTAAATAGCTGCGCTTAATACCGCTACACTTTTGCCAGACCCTGTTTCTCTCCAGGGAATGGGCCGGCGGTTTCCATAAAATGACGAACCTTTTTCAACAACTGCCACATTGAACGGCACTGATGATTGCGGGTTATTGTGTCATGAAGCGCCTGCCATAAACGCTCAACGTGGTTCACCCACGGCGAGTAAACCGGCTGATAAATCACCCTGAACTTTGGATTCGCCTTTAGCCAACGCTGTGTTTCATGGCTTTTATGGATAATGTAGTTATCCACGATGAGTGTGATGGTTTTTGCCCGTCTGTATGTGGCTTTAAGGTGTTTAAGCAGGCTGATGAACAACACCGAGCTTTTGCTGTTGCCACCTACGTAACTGACCTTTCCCGTACCGCTGTGTAAGGCCCCGGCAAGGTAGTATTTTTCATTCTGGCCCGGCGTTACCACTCGCTTTTGTTGTCCGCGAAGTTGCCAGTCTGCGCCGATTTTTGGGTTGAGATGGATATCCACTTCATCCTCATAAAAGACCGGATGTTCTGCACTACATTTAGCCAGCGCGTTATGGATTACAGCCATCTTTTCATCCTTGTGTGGGTCACGGATATGCAGGGTTGGTGCTGCCCTGCGCCAGACCAGTCCGGCTAACGGCAACCAGCGACGTACAGTTCCGGCATGTAACGAACATCCTATTATCTCTCTGATTTTTATCGCCAACAGTTCTGTACTCCATCGTGAACGCTGATACCCAAAATCGCCGGGAGAGTGCTTTATCAGTTCGCGTAACAATGTGCAGATGTGTTCAAAAGACCAGCGTCGAGAGCGCCCGGCAGGCAAGGATTTCAGACCTTCGACACCCGATAATGTAAACCAGTTAATCCAGCGGCCTACGGATGAACGGGCACAACAGAGAGTTCTTGCGACGTCGCTGACGCGTTCTCCACGGTGCAACATCAACATAGCCATAAGCCTGCGGGCATGATTTTTATCTGGTGTTTTATGGATGATTTTCTGCATCTGGCGTCGTTCATTTCGGGGGATGGGTGCTATGATCGGCATAACTCAGTCCGGTTGGTGATTTTGGTTGGTTTGGCGATTGATCAGATCGCACAACCCGGGCTGAGTTCCCTTTAAGTGATCTACTATTAGGCGCAGCTATTTAGGTGAAGTAGTTTATACAAACCTTGATCCATACGCCTGAGTATTATGACGAGCTTATTCGGAAGGGAAAACACGATGGTTAATTATTTTTTAATTAGCTGCATCAGATATCGCAGACATGATGTTAATTTGGTGTATACGGTGGGGTTTGCCTGGGTACGATATACGGCGCTTCGACAATCTGGAGGTGGCATTCGATGAGAGTGGCTGAAGTTATAGGGTTCGAACATGTTCGAACCCTATAAAACAAGCACAGAGTAACACACCGCAACACTCTGTTATTTAGTCAGCTTCCACGCATCCCGTACCTGTTCCGCCGTCACCGGCGCAGCCTGGTTCCCCCAGCTCCCACGCAGATAGCTCATCAGATCGGCAGCCTTCTGATCGTTGAGCACCCAGCCATAGCCCGGCATAACGATAGATGGTGCATGTTGGGTGACGGGCGTATGCGCTCCTTCCAGCACCACGCGCAAGGCGGTCAGTGGATTATCCGCCGTCACCGACAGATTGCCCGCCAGAGCAGGTATGACATTGTCGCTCCCCTCCCCCTTATTGCCATGGCAAGTTGAACAGTACATCGCATAGATCTGCCCGCCAGAAGCCATGCTCGCGCTTGATGCCGCCATGGTTGCTACAGGTTTCGGTGCCTCTATCTCCAGGCTGTGTACATACTGCGCGATAGCCTTTAAATCGTCATCGCTGAGGTATTGCGTGCTGTGCGCCACCACGTCGCTCATCGGCCCGGCCACAGCCGCATGTTGGCTGCGGCCGCTTTTCAGCAGCGCAACCACATCATCCGGCTTCAACCCACGCAGGCTCGGTGCATACCAACCATCCAACTCTGCGCCGCTCAGGAACTCAGGGGATTGGTTATCCAGCCCTTTTTCCTGCATCGCCCAGCCGCGCGGAGTATGGCAACTGCCACAGTGGCCCAGCCCCTGTACCAGATAGGCGCCGCGATTCCACTGGGCGCTTTGCTTACTGTCTGGCTGATAGGTTTGGTCTTCATGGAACAGCGTATTCCATACCCCTAACGGCCAACGCATGGACATTGGCCAGCTGATATCGCTTTCCCGGTTGGCAGTGTCTTGCGCCGGGACTTCGTGCATCAGGTAGTCATACAGAGCACGCATGTCCTGCTCGCTCATTTTGGCGTAGGAGGTATAAGGCATGGCGGGATACAGACGATGCCCATCTTTGGCCACGCCCTGCCGCATGGCACGATCGAACTCTGCAAAGCTGTAGCTACCAATACCTTGCTGTTTATCGGGCGTAATATTGGTGGCATAGATATCCCCTACCGGCGTTGGGAACTTCATCCCGCCCGCCAGTTCCTTACCACCCGGAGCGGTATGGCAAGCCGTACAGTCCCCTGCCTTGGCCACGTATTCCCCGGCGGACATGGCGTGAGCCGAGCCACCAGCCAGCAACAGCATCAGATACCACGGACGTAATGTCATACCCCCTCCTTGGCAGCAACCTTGCCGTAGGCCAGTTCATTCACGGCTCGCCAAGCCTGATCGATCGCCGAGTTGGCATACGGGCTCCAGTCGGAATCGGAATTGGCAATGACGATCTTGCCGATCGGTTGCCGCGCGGTTTCGATGATCTTTTGGGACTCATCTTCATCATCGAACATACCGTTGAGGAAATAGGAGTAACCGTGCGACCAGCGGTTGACGGTGATCGCCTGAATATCCCGCTGATGATCAAATCCGGCATCACCTAACATGCCCTGCAGCTGCTCACGGATCATCTTCTCATGTACCTCAAACGGGGTTCCTAGCAACAGCGCTCGCCCTTTGCGCGACTGTTCACGCGGGCTAAGGCCGCTGCCGGGCAATGTCGGCACATACACCATATGCAGCCCGATAGGCTGGTTTGGATCGCGTGGGTGCTGATATCCCCCCATGCTTACCGGGTAGTCCAATTTCACCCGGCTATAAGGCGCGGTCGGGGCATACACTTCGTGCACTCCCAGTTTGATAAACGGCTGCCAGTTGCGGATCACCACCTTGCTGTACACCAATGGCGATTTGACGTTCTGCTTCAGCGCCTCTTGCTGCTCGTGAGGCATTTCCGGGATCAGATAAGGGATCATCATATTGTAACCGGCCATCACCACTTGCCCGGCCCGTACTTTGACCATCTTCTCGCCGTTGATATAGGTCAGCTCGGCCTTATCACCCACGTTGGCCACGTGCAGCCCGGTGCTGTTCAAGCGTAGTTTCACCGGCGACTCGGGGCGATCCAGCTGGCTGTAATCAAACTTTGCCAGGATGACGTCGTTCATATCTTTGCCACCCGGTGCCACCGCCGGGATCAAATGACGCACCATCAGGCGAGCCAGCGTAGCGTTGCCATCCGGGAAGTGGAATACATAGGGATCGTCAAGATCGGCCTGCGATTCCTCATCCAACGGCGGCAGGTTCATGCCGTTCAGGCCTGGCAGATCACAGATGCGGGCATCGCTGCAAGAGGTCGCATCAATGCCGACGGCCTGAAAATCGTTGGTGGTTTGCTGGAAATAGCGGATCGCCATTTCGCTCAGCCCCACTTTCTCGCGCAGGAACTGGCTATAGCTGTGCTTGTCCAACCAGGCCACCTTCTCTTCCTGGCTCAGGCCCGGCAGGTAGTCTTTTTCGACGGTGTGCAGCGCAATCAAGGCCTGGCGATCGGCCTGCGGCAACGGGAAGTCGTTGATAAAATCTTCATAAGAGCGACCATTGAGGCGATCACGCGGAATATCATCCGCCACCACTCGGCCCGGATCGCCACTGACCACCTTATCAACGCCAAAGTTCTGGCGATCGAAGTAGACGCCACGGCTGAGATTGAGGTCCGGATAGAAAGTGGTGTCGAAGGCCTTTTCCATACCGTCCAGGCTAACGCCCAGATTTTTCAGCAACCCCATGGCGACCGGGCTGAAGTTGGAACGCGGCGACTGTAACGATTCGCTGCCCCCGTAACCGAGGAGGGTGCCGTTCTCGCTGCTGAATTCGTTACGCTTGGCGTGGCCGCCAAAGTCATCATGGTTATCAATCAGCAAAATACGTTGCTGTTTGCCCTTCATTTGCTGCCAGAAACAGGCCGCCGCCAGGCCGCTGATGCCAGCGCCGACGATCACCAGATCGAATTCTTCTTCGATCGGCAGGTTGCCAAAATCAAAGGTTTTGCCATCACGCCCCAGTTGATGGGCATGTTCGAATGAGCCTGGATGATTGCCGCGCAGGCCAGTTAACGCTGGTGGGTAATACAGAGTTTGATGGGCGGCTTGCGGCGATGCGCGCAGGATCTGCATCGGCGTAAGCCCGGCGGCGATGGTGATCGCCACCCCATTAAGAAAATCGCGACGGGTGATAGCCATAAAAGCGTCCTTTTATTCTTTATTATTATCAGGCCAGCCGAAGCCAGCCTGAGAGCCGCGTTATTGTGCGTATAAATCCTACCAGATCAAGCAGATTAGTGTTTGAACATCACATGGCGAATGGTGGTGTAATCCTCCAGCCCGTACATCGACATGTCTTTGCCATAGCCCGACAGCTTCTGCCCGCCGTGCGGCATTTCGCTCACCAGCATAAAGTGGGTGTTCACCCAGGTGCAGCCATACTGCAAACGCGCGCTCAGGCGATGGGCACGCCCTACGTCACGCGTCCACAAAGAGGAAGCAAGACCGTAATTGGAGGCGTTGGCCCAGGCCAGTACCTGCGCCTCGTCGTCGAATTCCGTCACCGTCACTACTGGGCCAAACACTTCACGCTGGACAATCTCATCTTCCTGGCGCGCACCTGCCAACAGCGTTGGTTGGAAATAGAAGCCAGGGCCAGCGACTTTTTCGCCCCCGGTGACCACCTGGATATGAGGCAGTGCTTTGGCCCGCTCAACAAAGCCAATCACCCGCTCCAGATGCTGGGAAGTGATCAACGGTCCTAATTCGGTACTGCTGTCTTCCGGTGGCCCGATCTTCAAGCTGGCCACCGCTTCGCCCAGCGCTTTCACCAGCTTTGGGTAAATGCCTTTTTGCGCATAGATCCGGCAGGCAGCGGTGCAATCCTGCCCGGCATTGTAAAAACCGAAGGTGCGGATGCCGTCAACAACCTGCTGAATGTCGGCATCATCGAAGACGATTACCGGCGCTTTGCCGCCCAGCTCCATATGGGTGCGTTTAATCCCTGGAGCGGTATGGGCAATGATATGCTCACCGGTAGCAATAGAGCCGGTAAGAGAGACCATGCGCACCTTGTCATGTCCGGTCAGCACATCGCCCACGCTGGCACCACGGCCAAACAGCACGTTGAGTACGCCCGGCGGGAACACGCCAGCGGCCAGTTCGGCCAGCTTGAAAGTGGTTAACGGCGTCTGTTCAGAAGGTTTGATCACCACGCAGTTCCCTGCCGCCAACGCGGGTGCCAACTTCCAGGCGGCCATCATCAGTGGGTAATTCCAGGGAGCAATCGAAGCCACCACGCCCAACGGATCGCGGCGGATCATCGAAGTGTGCCCCGCCAGATATTCACCGGCCGCCATGCCACTCAGGCAACGGCTGGCACCGGCAAAGAAGCGGAAGACATCGGCCACCGCAGGCAGTTCGTCATTCAGCGCACAGTGATAAGGCTTGCCGCAGTTGAGGGACTCCAGTTTGGCGAAGGTTTCCGCATGCTGGTCAATCACGTCCGCCAGCGCCAGTAAGTGTTCGGCACGCTCTTTCGGGGTAGTTTGCCCCCACTGTTCAAACGCCGCATCGGCGGCCTGCACGGCCTCTTCAACCTGCTGTGCGCTGGCCTCGGCCACTTGAACAATCACTTCTCCCGTTGCCGGGTTGTAGACCGGCAACTTTTCGCCCTGGCCGGTAACCAGTTGACCATTAATCAGCAGTTGGCTTTGCATAGGGTTATCCTTTGAAATATTGGCATAAGCTATTTAGGAATTGAGGTGCTATTTACCGCTGCCTGCGACGCTTTCTCCGCCTTTGGTCAGGTAGTACGCGCCCAGGATCGGGAACATCGTCAATACCATCACCGACAACGCGACCACGTTGGTGATCGGCACATCACGTGGGCGGCCCAACTGGTTCAGCAGCCACAGCGGCAGCGTACGTTCGTGCCCGGCGGTGAAGGTGGTCACAATGATTTCGTCGAATGACAGGGCAAACGCCAGCATCCCTCCCGCCAGCAGTGCCGAGCCCAGATTCGGCAAGATCACGTAACGGAAGGTCTGCCAGCCATCGGCCCCCAAATCCATCGAGGCTTCGATCAGGCTGTGTGAGGTTCGGCGGAAGCGGGCGATCACGTTGTTGAACACGATCACCACGCAGAAGGTGGCATGGCCGATGACGATCGTCATGATCCCCGGTTCGATGTTCAGCGCCTTGAAGGCCGCCAGCAATGCCAGACCGGTGACGATCCCCGGCAAGGCAATAGGTAACAGCAGCAGCAGAGAAATGCTGTCCTTGCCGAAGAAATCCCGGCGATACAGCGCCGCTGCGGCCAGCGTGCCGAGCACCAGCGCAATCGCCGTGGCCAGGCAGGCGATCTGTACCGAAAGCAGTACCGCATCAATAATGTCCTGCCGCCCCGCCGCCACGCTGAACCAATGCAGGGTGAAGCCCCGCGGCGGGAAGCTGAATGCCGCGTCTTCGGTATTGAAGGCGTACATGGCAATAATCACTATCGGGAAGTGCAGGAAGATCAGGCCACCCCAGGCGGCCAGTTTCAGCCCTAACGGCGCGCGTTCAGAGTGCATCGAAGGCCCCCAGGCGTTTCACAATCGAGAGATAAATGGCGATCAGGACGATCGGCACCAGCGTAAAGGCGGCCGCCATCGGCATATTGCCGATCGCCCCCTGTTGGGCATACACCATGCTGCCAATAAAGTAGCCCGGCGGCCCCACCAGCTGTGGCACGATAAAATCACCCAGCGTCAGCGAAAAAGTAAAGATGGAACCGGCTGCGATACCCGGTACCGCCAGCGGCAGGATCACATAGCGGAACGTTTGGGACGGGCGCGCGCCCAGATCCGCAGAAGCGTGCAGCAACGAAGGCGGCAAGCGCTCTAACGCCGCCTGGATCGGTAAGATCATGAACGGCAGCCAAATATAGACAAACACCAGGAAGCGCCCAAGACCGGAAGTGGATAGCGTATTACCCCCTACGCCGGGAATGCTCAGAATGCTCGCCAATACCGGCTCCAGCCCCATATGTTGCAGGAACCACTGCGCCACGCCGTCTTTCGCCAGCAATAGCGTCCAGGCATAGGCTTTAACGATGTAGCTGGCCCACATCGGCATCATCACGGCGATATAAAAGAACGCTTTTACCTTGCCGCTGGTGTATCGGGCCATGTAATAGGCGATGGGGAATGCCAATACCGCACTGGCCAGCGAAACGACCACCGCCATGGTCAGCGTACGGACGATGATGTCATAGTTGGCCGGGTTGAACAGCGCGCTCAGGTTGGCGAAGGTCAGATCCGGCGTCACCGTCATGGTGAAGTCGTCGAAGGTGTAAAAGCCCTGCCACAGCAGGGTCAGCAGCGAGCCCAGATACACCGCCCCAAACCACAGCAGCGGCGGTACCAGCAACAGCAGCAGATACAGCGTTGGCTTGCGGTACAGGTAGGTGGAAATCGCGCGAATTTTACCGCCGGGCGCTGCCGGCTGCTCGATGCTCATGTCCATCTCACCTCTCCTCCAGCAGCGGCACCATTGCCTCTCTGGCCCAACAGGCGGTGACCGGCTGACCGATCAGGCGCTGCTGTGCCACGGCCTGCCACTGCGGGTTAGCCTGGCTGACCAGCAGTTTCTCACCGCTGCTCAGGGCGATTTCATAGCGTGTCGCCGCCCCTTGGTAATGGATATCCTGCAAGGTACCCTGAACCTGAACTTCCCCCTGCGTTGCGCCGCTTTGATCCAGCAGGCGGATATGCTCCGGGCGGATCGAAAAGGTGGCCGATTGCCCCAGCAACCGCTCCGCCAATTCGCTGCGTACCACGTTGGACGTGCCGACAAACTCGGCGACAAACGGCGTTCTTGGCCGCATATACAGTTCGCGAGGCGCATCTACCTGCTCAATGCGGCCATTGTTAAATACCGCCACCCGATCGGACATCGACAGGGCTTCGCTTTGATCGTGCGTAACGAAGATAAAGGTGATGCCCAGTTGGCGTTGCAGCTTCTTCAACTCCCCCTGCATCTGCTCACGCAATTTCAGGTCCAACGCCCCAAGCGGTTCGTCCAGCAGCAGCACGCGTGGGCGATTGACCAATGCACGAGCCAGAGCCACGCGCTGACGTTGGCCACCGGAAAGGTGCGCCGGTTTACGTTCGGCAGCAAACCCCAATGCCACGCTTTCCAATGCCTGATTCGCCCGCGCCAGCCGTTCACGCTTGGCAACACCTTTCACCATCAGGCCGTAGGCCACGTTCTCCAGCACCGACATGTGTGGGAACAGCGCATAGTCCTGGAACACGGTGTTCACATCGCGCTGGTAAGGCGGCAGATTGCTCGCCTCTTGCCCATGAATACGGATGGAGCCGGAGCTAAGTTGTTCAAAGCCAGCGATCAGCCGCAGGCAGGTGGTTTTACCCGAGCCTGAAGGCCCAAGCATGGAGAAAAACTCGCCGTCCTGTATTTCAACAGAAACCCGATCTACGGCGCGAACATCGCCGAAAATGCGCGAGACATCGATAAATTGCACAGCAATGGTCATGATGTACGCTCCAAAATGTTGCCCCTCACCCCAACCCTCTCCCAAAGGGAGAGGGAGCTGTTAGTCCCTGCTCTTTGGGAAGTAAAAAGGTCATCTCAGCAAACTCGATCGGTCCCCCACAGGGGAGCCGTCTAGCGCTCGCAGGTGAGAGCTATAAGGGTTATCTACCGCCCATGATGGCGATGTAGTCCTGGGTCCAGCGGCTATAAGGGACGAACTTGCCGCCCTCGGCCTGTGGCGTTTTCCAGAAGGCAATTTTGTCAAACTGGTTGAAACCGTTGGTTTCACACCCTTTGTCACCGAGCAAGGTGCTGGCTTTGCAACCGGCAGGAACTGCCGGTAACGAGCCAAA
The DNA here is from genome assembly GCF_019968705.1 of Serratia sp. JSRIV004. Classification (NCBI taxonomy): domain Bacteria; kingdom Pseudomonadati; phylum Pseudomonadota; class Gammaproteobacteria; order Enterobacterales; family Yersiniaceae; genus Serratia; species Serratia sp. JSRIV004. The sequence continues at coordinate 4,467,926 of NZ_CP074140.1, forward strand.
CCAGGCCGCAACGTCACCCTGTACCTTCGGTTCCAGCGACCAGTTCATCCACTGGTAGGCGCAGCTTGGATGCTTGGCCTCGGCGTGCAACATGGTGGTATCCGCCCAGCCGGTAACCCCTTCTTTCGGGAATACGGTAGCGATAGGCTGGCCTTCGCCTTTCAGGGCGTTGGCCTGGTATGGCCAGGCGCTGGAAGCCACCACGCCTTCGTTTTTGAAATCGCTCATCTGTACCGAGGTGTCATGCCAGTAACGGTGGATCAGCGCGTGCTGGCTGCGCAGCAGTTTCAGTGCCGCCTGATACTGCTCTTCGTTCAGTTGGTAAGGGTCGGTGATGCCAAGCTGGGGTTGAGTCGCTTTCAGGAACAGCGCCGCATCGGCGATATAGATTGGGCCGTCGTAAGCCTGCACCCGGCCTTGATTGGTCTTGCCGTCCGGCAGGTTTTGCTGCTGGAACACCACAGCCCAGCTGTCTGGCGGCGTCGGGAAGGTTTTGGTGTTATACATCAGCAGGTTTGGCCCCCACTGATATGGCGTACCGTAGGTTTTGCCCGCCACGTTGTACCAAGGGCCGTTTATCAGGCGTGGGTCGATATTCTGCCAGTTAGGGATCAGCGCGGTATTGATTGGCTGCACGCGTTTGCCGTAGATCAGGCGCAGCGAGGCATCGCCAGAAGCGGTCACCAGATCGTAACCGCCTTTTGCCATCAAGCTGACCATTTCATCCGAGGTCGCGGCGGTTTTCACATTCACCGCGCAGCCGGTCTGTTTCTCAAACTGGGTCACCCAGTCGTAGTTCTTGTCGGACTGACCACGTTCGATGTAGCCGGGCCAGGCGATGATGTCCAACCGCCCTTCCCCCTTGCCCAACGGCTGTGGCGTATCGGCGGCCTGAGCCATACCGCAAAGGATCGTCATACAGAGTGCGGTGACTGTGGTGATTGCGTGTGTTTTTCCCATCGTAATTACCCCTGTGTTGCATGTTGGTATGCGGCAAGGAACGGTTGCCGCCGATTTTTTATCGGCCGTGTGGCTAGAAGGAAGCCTTGAACTTCGCCATCACGTGCCGGACAACGCTGTAATCCTGTAATGAATCGCTGGAGAGATCTTTGCCGTAGCCGGAGCGCTTTAAGCCGCCGTGAGGCATTTCGCTCGCCAGCGTAAAGTGGGTGTTGATCCAGGTGCTGCCATATTGCAGATGCGCCGCGATATGCAGCGCGCGGTCGATATTCTGTGTCCACACCGAGGAGGCCAGACCGTATTCGGAATCGTTGGCCCAGGTCACCGCCTGCTCCAGGGTGTCGAAACGCGTCACGCTGACCACCGGGCCAAACACTTCGCGCTGGACGATTTCATCGGTTTGCAGGCAGCCAGCCAATAACGTGGGCTGATAGTAAAAGCCGGGGCCAGAGTGTGCCGCCGCACCAGTAATCAATTCGATATGTGGCTGGCTGAGAGCCCGTTCGACAAAGCTGGCGACCCGGTCACGCTGGCGGCTGCTGATCAGCGGGCCGATTTCATTATCTTCATCACGCTTGCGGGCAAAACGTAGGCTGGCGACCGCTTCCCCCAAGGCTTCCACCAGCTTCGGATAGATGCCTGCCTGGGCGTAAATGCGGCAGGCAGCGGTGCAATCCTGCCCGGCATTGTAGTAACCGAAGGTACGGATACTGCTGACGACCTCATCCAGATCGGCATCGTCACAGACGATCACCGGGGCTTTACCGCCCAGTTCCAGGTGGGTGCGCTTGACGCTTTTGACCGCCGCCTGCAAGATTTTTTGCCCGGTAACGATATCGCCGGTAACCGACACTAAACGAACCTGCGGATGACCAACCAGATGGCTGCCCACCCCTTCGCCACCGCCGTAGACAATGTTCAACACGCCTGGCGGCAGGATTTCCTGCAACGCAGGCACCAAGGCCAGAATGGTCAATGGCGTATGTTCGGAGGGCTTGAATACTACGGTGTTGCCGGCTGCAAGCGCCGGAGCAATCTTCCAGGCCGCCATCATCAGCGGATAATTCCATGGTGCGATGGAGGCCACCACGCCGATCGGGTCACGCCGGATCATGGAGGTATGGCCCTCAACATATTCACCTGCCAACTGGCCTTGCTGGGTGCGCACGGCCCCGGCGAAGAAGCGGAATACGTCAATGGCTGCGGGAAGATCGTCGTTCAGTGCCTGATGGAAAGGTTTACCGCAGTTCAGCGCTTCAAGGCGCGCCAGATGTTCTGCCTGCCGTTCGATGGCATCGGCAATACGCAGCAGGATTGTTGCTCGGAAAGCGGGAGTGGTGCGTGACCAGTGGGAAAATGCCTGCTGCGCGGCGGCAACTGCGCGACCCACCTGGGTTGGCGTTGCCTCGGCAATGGAAACCAGGGTTTCACCGTTGGCAGGATTAACAATGGTCTCCTGATGGCCTTCACCCTCGAGCGACTCGCCGTTAATGAATTGCCGACAGGATAAACCGGAAACCAACTGTAGCTCTGCCATTGCGCTGCCCCATGTGACAAAAACGTTAACTAAATGTGATAAGTTAGTTTTAATCAGACTAAGCGAGCGCACTGCGGACAACAAATTCTAAATACTGAAGGCAGCGTTCGATTAAATCGAATGCTTGAGGCCGGTCATGTTCGTTTTGCTGTTCTCCCGCGCAATCGTGAGGAATGGGGTTACCAATTCAGGCCGCGCACTGCCACGCCGCCAGGCCAGGCCGATATCCAGCGGTTCCAGCAAATCCACCAGCTTGCGCGCCTCAATCATATTGCCCTCCAACGACCAGGCGCGGTAAGCCATATCCGGCAGGATGGCAATGCCCATGCCCGCCGCCACCAGGCTACGCACCGCTTCGGTGGAGGCAGTTTTCATGGCGATCTCCGGCTTCAGGCCCGCGCGTCCCCAGATGCGCCGGGCATGAACATCCATTTCATCGACGTTGAGCTGGATCAGCGGCTGTTTGGCCACGTCTGCCAAACCGATGCTTTCGTGCTCCAGCAGCGGGTGCAGCGGCGGTAGCCACAGGCGATACGGCGAGTGCATCAGCACTTCGGTCTGTAAGGCATCGCGATCTTCAATGTTCGACAGGATCAGCACCCCGATATCGATTTCACCGCTCACCAGCAAATGCTCGATATAGGGCCTTTCGTCCTCAATCACCTGGATAGTCACGTTGGGATAGGCAGACTTGAAGCGCTTGAGCAGTTCCACCAGAAAATATCCCGCCACCAGACTGGTGACGCCGATGGTCAGTTTGCCGCTCAGGCTTTCAGTGCCCAGTTGCAGGCTGCGCTTGGCATTATCCACCGTTGCCAGGATCAGGTATGACTGGCGCAAGAACTGGTGCCCCTGGTGGGTCAGGTTCATTCCCTTGGCGTGGCGCTCGAACAGCCGGACGCCAATGTCGGTTTCCAACTGCTGGATCGCCAGCGTGAGCGAAGACTGTGACACAAACACCGCCTGCGCCGCCGCCGAGATCGACCCGGTTTCGGCCACGGCAATAAAATGGCGGATTTGGCGTAACGTCATCATGGTAGCAACCTCAAACAAAACAGTTGGTTTGAGTGTAGATGCTCACCGGTAAGCCATCAGGAAATGTGTGAAAAACGCGATGTCGTTCGCTTTTTTAGAACGCAAAGAGGGAGGGAGTGCACAAAAACAACCAAGGCGCAGCTAAGCCGCGCCTTGGTTGTGAGCCTGTTAGGGCTTTGATTAAATCGCTTCTTCGTCCTGCTCGCCAGTACGGATACGCACTACACGGGCCACGTCGAAGACAAAGATTTTACCGTCGCCAATTTTACCGGTCTGCGCTGTCTGCATGATGGTTTCCACACAGGTATCCACGATATCGTCAGCTACCACGATCTCGATTTTAACCTTTGGCAGGAAGTCGACCATATACTCGGCACCACGGTACAGCTCGGTATGGCCCTTCTGGCGCCCAAAGCCTTTCACTTCGGTCACCGTCATGCCGGTGATGCCTACTTCGGCCAGTGCTTCACGCACGTCATCCAGTTTGAAGGGCTTGATAATCGCGTCAATTTTTTTCATTTTTATTCCTTAATTACCAATTTTTACGGCCAAAGCCGGAGGTGATCGGATAGCGGCGGTCTTTGCCAAAGTTACGGGCGGTAATGCGCGGCCCGACGGCGGCCTGACGGCGTTTGTACTCGTTGATGTCCACCAGGCGGATCACCTTGCGCACCACGGCTTCTTCAAAGCCCTCAGCAACCAGATCGGCGACCGATTTATCGCGCTCGACATAACCTTCCAGAATAGCATCCAGAATGTCATACGGTGGCAGGCTATCCTGATCGAGCTGATCCGGCGCCAGCTCGGCAGACGGTGGACGATCGATCACCCGTTGAGGGATCACGTAGGAGACGGTATTACGGTATTCGGAAAGCTTGAACACCAGGGTTTTCGGCACATCTTTCAATACGTCGAAACCACCGGCCATATCACCATACAGCGTGCAATAACCGACAGCCACCTCGCTTTTGTTACCCGTGGTTAACACGATGCTGCCGCGTTTGTTAGACAGCGCCATCAGCACCACGCCACGGCAGCGGGCCTGCAGGTTTTCTTCGGTGGTATCCCGTGCGGTATCGGCAAACATCGGGGCGAGCTGGCCCATAAAGGCTTCGAACATGGGTTCAATCGAGACGATGTCAAATTCGATGCCGAGGATTTCGGCCTCTTCCTTGGCATCGGCGATGCTGATATCTGCCGTATAGCGGAACGGCATCATCAAGGCCTGAACCTTGTCTTTGCCCAACGCATCCACGGCGATCGCCAGGGTCAGCGCCGAGTCGATCCCGCCGGACAAGCCCAGCACCGCACCTTTGAAACCGTTCTTGGTCACATAGTCGCGTACGGCCAGCACCAGCGCTTCATACACCTGCGCCAGCTGTGGCAACTCTGCAGCCGGAGCCGTCATCGGCACCACTTCCAGGCCTTTGAACTCAAGCAGAGTCACCTGTTCGGCGAAAGCCGCCAGGCGATGAGTCATATTGCCAGCGGCATCAAAGACTTTTGAACAGCCGTCAAAAATCAGTTCGTCCTGCCCGCCGATCTGATTCAGATAGACCAACGGCAACCCTGTACGCTGGCAGTGGCCGGACATCAGGGTTTTGCGGATATACGGCTTTTCGCGGTTATACGGGGAAGCGTTGATCGACAGCAGGATCTCTGCCCCCGCCGCTTTCGCCGCATCGACCGGTTCCGGGAACCACAGATCTTCGCAGATCAGCAGCCCCAGGCGGTAACCTTTCAGCTCCACCACGCAGTTTTTATCACCCGCATGGAAGTAGCGCTTCTCATCGAATACGCCGTAGTTAGGCAACTGTTGCTTGAAGTAACGAGCCTGCAAAGCCCCCTCAGAGAACAGGGACAGCGCGTTATACAGCTTGCCGTCTTCACGCCACGGGTGGCCGACCAGGATCGCCACATCGGCGGAGGCCTGCTGCAAGCGGCTTAGCTGGGTATCGCAACGCTGGTAGAAATCATCACGGTACAGCAGGTCTTCCGGCGGATAGCCGGACAGCGCCAGTTCGCTGAACATGACCAGATCGGCTCCCGCCTTCTTCTGCTCCTGCACGGTTTGCAACATGCGCTCGCTGTTGCCTTCAATATCGCCCACCAGCAAATTCAGCTGGGCCAACGCAATGGAAAGTGATCTGCTCATATCTCTATGGTCTGCCATGCCACAACAAAGAAACCGGAGTGTAAATCATTCCGGCTACTTTGTTGAGAACCTGCGCATGCAGGTTCAGAAAAGAAAACATCATTCTTTGAAATCGTTGGCATCCAGTTCATGGCGCGACAACAATTTATAGAACTCAGTACGGTTACGGCCCGCCATGCGCGCGGCCTGGGTAACGTTACCCTTGGTGATCTGCAACAGTTTACGTAGATAGTGTAATTCAAACTGGTTGCGCGCCTCGACAAAGGTTGGCAACGCCGTGTTTTCCCCTTCCAGCGCCTGCTCAACCAGCGCTTCACTGATCACCGGTGCCGTAGTCAATGCCACGCACTGCTCGATCACGTTCACCAACTGGCGCACGTTGCCGGGCCAGCTGGCGGTCATCAGGCGTTTCATGGCATCGGAGGAGAAACTGCGTACAAAAGGTTTGTGGCGCAGCGCCGAAGCACGTAGCAGATGGTTGGCCAGCAGCGGGATATCTTCGGCCCGCTCGTTGAGCGCTGGTATTTTCAGGTTAACCACGTTCAGACGATAATAGAGATCTTCACGGAACTCGTTTTTTACCATCGCTTTAGGCAGATCGCGGTGGGTGGCGGAAATGATGCGTACGTCAATATCCAGATCGCGGTTGCTGCCCAGTGGGCGCACCTTGCGTTCCTGCAACACGCGTAGCAATTTTACCTGCAGCGAGAGCGGCATATCGCCAATCTCATCCAGGAACAGCGTGCCCCCTTCTGCCGCCTGGAACAAACCTTCACGGCTGCTGACGGCACCGGTGAACGCCCCTTTGGCATGGCCAAACAGCTCCGACTCCAGCAGTTGCTCCGGCAACGCACCGCAGTTGATGGCGATAAAGGCTTTCTTGGCCCGTGGGCTGGCCGCATGGATGGCCTGTGCCAACACCTCTTTACCGGTGCCACTCTGGCCATTGATCAGCACGCTGACGTCCGACTGGGCGACCATCTTGGCCTGTTCAAGCAGCCGCAGCATAATCGGGCTGCGGGTGACAAAATCCTCACGCCAGCTGTCATCACCGGCTGGGATCGACGACAGCGACAGCGCTTCATCGATCGCCTTATACAACGCATCGCGATCGACCGGTTTAGTCAGGAAGCTGAACACCCCCTGCTGGGTCGCCGCCACCGCGTCCGGGATAGAACCGTGGGCGGTCAGGATGATCACCGGCATCCCCGGCTGGTATTTCTGGATCTCGGCAAACAGCGCCATGCCGTCCATTTCATCCATCCGCAGATCGCTGATCACCAGGTCGATCTTTTCGCGGGCCAGCAGGCGCAACGCCTCTTGGCCGCTTTCCGCCGTAGTAACGTGAAAACCTTCGCTGGTCAGGCGCATTCCCAACAGCTTGAGCAGGCTGGGATCGTCGTCAACCAACAACAGATTGGCCGGTTTGCGAGCTGTCATTGCGCTGGGGACTCCTTGTTAGCCGCGGGCGGCGTGTAGGTCTCTTCCGGCTCTACCGGCAAGGCGGTACCGGTTTCAGTCACCGGGGCTGGCTCTGCGGGCTCGGCCACTTTGGCGGGCGCTGCGGGCTTGCCTGCGGGCTCGGCTTTAGGCTGCGCCACGCTGCTTTCCGGGATTTCCCCCTGCATTTGCTTGCGTGACGAAAGCTGGCGCTCGATATCGGTCAGGTTCTCCAGTTTGCGGGAGGTCTCCTGCAACTGGCTCTGCAGATGGATCTGGTTCTGGCGCAGCAAATCGATCTGGCTGTCTGAACTTTCCTGCAGGTGCTGGTAACGCGCCCGCTCGTCAAACAGGCTCACTTGCAACGCCTGCTGCTGACGCCACAGTTGCAGCAATGGACGCAGCGAGTTAGGGAACTCGAGACGATAGCTGTTCAGACGATCGATGATCTGACGGCGCTCACTCGAGCTCGGCTCAGCGCTGCCCAGCAAAATGCTTTGCTTGAACACGTCCTGCCAATTGTTGCCCGGCAGGGTTTTCGCTAACGCTCTGGCCTGCGTGGAGCCGATACGATCGGCGCAGTCCATCGCCCGCAGCCAAAAGAGTGAGTTTTCCAAGGCTTCTTTTTCGTCAAGCTGCCATAGCGTATCGCAAGGCGCAATGCGGTAATCCACCACCTTGGTATCCGGGATCGCTTCCTGTTGCTGCTGGGCTGGGCCGCTACTGACGGCACGATCGACACAGCCAATCAGCAGAAACGGGGCAAAAAGGATCGTGCCCAAAAAAGAAAGCGAATGTTTGCCGAGCGGTGCGCGTAGAGAAACACGCGGTGAACCTTCGGTCTGCGATTGATAAGCGCGATTAGACCCTGTGTACATTATTTATTCATTCTCGGCGGTTAATGGCAATTCAATACGGAAGCAGACGTCGGCATCGGCGAGATCCACCAATGTCAATTCGCCACGCATACGGCGAATACAGTCCTGTGCAATGCTCAGCCCCAGTCCGCTTCCTTTAACGGCCCCTTTTCTCTGGTGACTCCCCTGGAAAAAAGGCTCAAAAATCATGGTTCGTTCCGCTTGCGGGATCGCGCTGCCGGTATTGGCAACGTCAATCTGTACCCGCTGGCCGACCTGGCGGCTGCGGATCCAAATGTTACCGGATTCCTTGCCGTAGTGCACCGCATTGGAGTAGAGATTATCCAGTACGCGCATTAATAGCGTAGGCTCTGCCCAGCAGATTTCCGCCTCAAGTTTGACTTCCGTACGGATCATCTTGGCACGTGCCGGCAAACTGTGGGCGGCGACCACCATATCCACCAGTTCTTCCAGCTCGACGTTTTCATGTTCCGACGGGCCATCTGCCAGTTTGCGGTTGTAATCCAGCAGTTGCTCAATCAACAATTGCAGATGGCGGCTGCTCTGATCGAGGATCGCCACCACCTCTTTCTGATCGGAGGTGAGCGGGCCTGCCACACCATCGGCCAACAGCTCGGTGCCTTCACGCATGCTGGCCAGCGGCGTTTTCAGCTCATGGGAGATATGGCGCAGGAACTCATGACGCTGCGATTCCAGCCAGGCCAGGCGCTCGCTCAACCAGACAATCCGCTGAGCCAAAGAACGCAGTTCACGCGGGCCTTTAAAGGATGCCGTCATGCCGATGGGACGCCCTTCCCCCAGGCGGTTAATCATACGCTCAACGGCCTTGACGGGCCCGATAATCATGCGGGTAAACAGCACCACCAACAGTACGCTGACCAGGAACAGCAACAGCGCTTGCCAACCAAAGTATTGGCCACGCTCGGCGATCGCCTGCTGCAGTTGCTGCCCACGGGAAAAGATTACGGTACGGGTGGCCTGGACCATTTCGGCGTTGGAATGTGAAAAAGACTCTAACAGTAGTGAAGCTTCCTTGTCCGGCCCGCTGCTCTGGCACTTGATAGTGGCAAGCTGAGTCAGCAGTTTACGAAGTGTCTGGTAGTAACGTTCGTCCGGCAGGATCGGGGCGTGGGCATCCAGCATTTGTGAATACTGTTTACGCTGGTTCTGGTACAGCCGCTCCAGGGTCGGATCGACCAGTACGCAATACTGACGATAGCTGCGCTCCATTTCCAGCGCCACGCTGGTCATTGCCTCACTGCGCCGGGCATCCACCAGCGTCGTACGGTTGATATCCGCCGCCTGCGCGCTGAGATGATCCAGGCTTTGGTAGGCCTGATAAGCCAATACCAGCAGCGGTAACAGCACCAGCAGGAACGCCATTACGACCAATTGGCGCAACGAGCGTGGAAATAGACGCCATCTTTTCAAAGAAATCATCTCATTATCTCTAGTCTGCCCAGATGCTAACCGACAATCCGGGGAGAGAAAAGCCCGGCAGCGGATTAATGGCGTTCAGATAAGCAAAAACGCGTTATCCCAAAAGAGGAAACTGATGTGGTTTGAGAACGTATCGAGGGAAATAACGGAGGCAACGCGGTTTGGATATTGACGCTGGGGCATGATGCCCCATCGCAAGGAATATGTGGATGCCCTTACTCCTCGTCCCCAGGTGATGTAGCACTAAGCTGGCATCTGATTGGGACGAATAGCATCCAAAAAGTATCCGGGATTGATGAACATATCATCACAGTTGGATACTAGGCGGTGCCTCACTCCACGTGTCGTCCGATGCTTGATAAAGTCGCTTGCGCGTCTGTTATCGGTTTGGTTGGACGATAGGCACCATTTCTTAGGCATCATTCGGAGGCTTATGAGGCGCTGTTCCATACTAGACGGGGCCAATCATAAAAAGTTGAATGAGCAACTGATAGTTATAATGCACCTTCCGTGCCAACTTTATGAAAATATTTATATCATATTGTTTATTAACGATAATTTATTTCAACATCACTTCCGGCGCTCTACTTGGGTAGTCAAGCTTGAGTATTAATCCGACATACCGTCGCCAAAACACGACAACTAAATCCGATCGATTTAACTCATATAAAAATCAATGAGTTAAATGTCTCTTTTTAGAGACAGGCAATATGGCCTTTGTCTCAAAAAACCGACATACGGGCTAACCGATTAAAAAATAAAGAAATAAAAAAGGCGCCAATGCGGCGCCTCAGTAAACTTCACGCAAACCTCAGGTTAAATTACCCCAGTTGCTTGCGAGCGTTGCGGAACATGCGCATCCAAGGGCTGTCTTCACCCCACTCCTCTGGATGCCAGGAGTTGCTGACGGTGCGGAACACGCGTTCTGGATGCGGCATCATTACGGTGGCGCGGCCATTGCTGCTAGTCACTGCGGTAATCCCATTCGGTGAGCCGTTCGGGTTGGCAGGGTAAGCTTCGGTCACTTGACCATGGTTGTCGACAAAGCGTAACGCAACCAGGCCGTGATGTTCCAACGCCGCCAGATGCGCCGCATCGCGCACTTCTACATGGCCTTCACCATGAGAGACGGCAATCGGCATGCGCGAACCTGTCATACCCTGCATAAACAGCGACGGGCTACTGGCCACTTCCACCAGGCTGAAGCGCGCTTCGAAACGATCCGACAGGTTGCGCACAAAGCGCGGCCAATGTTCAGCCCCCGGGATCAGTTCACGCAGGTTGGACATCATCTGGCAACCGTTACAAACGCCCAGCGCCAAGGTCTGCGGGCGATGGAAGAAATCGGCAAACTCATCGCGTACGCGCTCGTTGAACAGTATCGATTTCGCCCAGCCTTCACCAGCCCCCAACACGTCGCCATAAGAGAAGCCGCCACAGGCCACCAGCGTGTGGAACTCTTGCAAATCGCGGCGGCCTGCCAGCAGATCGCTCATGTGAACATCAACCGCATCGAAACCGGCACGGTGGAACGCTGCGGCCATCTCAACGTGGGAGTTAACCCCTTGCTCACGCAATACCGCAACTTTAGGGCGTGCGCCCTTGGCGATATAAGGTGCCGCGATGTCGTCGTCCGTAGCGAAAGTCAGCTTGACGTTCAGGCCCGGATCGCGCTCTTCCTGCTTGGCCTGGTGCTCCTGATCGGCACATTCCGGGTTATCACGCAGGCGCTGCATCTGCCAGGTGGTTTCAGCCCACCAGGTACGCAGAGTGCTGCGGCTTTCGCTGTACACCGGTTTGCCAGCGCTGGTGATAACGAAACGATCGCCACTCAGCGCCTGGCCAAGGTGATGCACGTTATCCGTCAGACCGTGTTGGGCAAAGACTTGCTGTACGGCTGCCAGTTGCGCAGCTGGCACCTGGATCACCGCACCCAGTTCCTCGTTGAACAAGGCAGCCAAGGCGTCGGAACCCAGCGCCTGAATATCGACTTCTACGCCGCAATGCCCGGCAAATGCCATCTCGGCCAAGGTGACCAACAGGCCGCCATCAGAACGGTCGTGATAGGCCAACAGCGCACGATCCGCCACCAGTTGCTGCATCGCGTTGAAGAAACCGGCCAATTGCTCCACGTTGCGAACATCGGCTGGCTTGTCGCCCAGTTGGCGATAAACCTGCGCCAACGCCGTTGCCCCCAGGGCATTGTGACCATTACCCAGGTCAATCAATAACAGTGCGCTATCACCCTTGTCGGTACGCAGTTGCGGCGTCACGGTGTGGCGCACATCTTCCACGCGAGCAAACGCGGTGATCACCAGCGACAATGGTGACGTCATTTCCCGCTGTTCATTGCCTTCCTGCCAGCGAGTTTTCATCGACATCGAGTCTTTGCCCACCGGAATGGTGATCCCCAGCGCAGGGCAAAGTTCTTCACCCACCGCCTTCACCGCTTCATACAGGCCGGCATCTTCGCCAGGGTGGCCTGCTGCGGCCATCCAGTTGGCAGAAAGTTTCACCCGCTTGAGCGAACCGATTTCCACCGCGGCCAGGTTGGTCAGCGCTTCCCCTACCGCCAGGCGGCCTGAGGCGGCAAAATCCAGCAATGCGACGGGAGCACGCTCACCGATCGACATCGCTTCCCCGTAATAGCTGTCCAGGCTGGCCGTGGTTACCGCACAGTCAGCTACCGGGATCTGCCACGGGCCAACCATCTGGTCGCGCGCAACCATGCCGGTGACGGTACGGTCGCCAATGGTGATCAGGAAGGTTTTCTCCGCCACGGCTGGCAAGTGCAGCACCCGCTTGACCGCATCGGCAATGGAGATATCAGCACGCTGCAACGCTTCGCCGCTCGCCTGTTGACGTTTCACGTCGCGGGTCATTTTTGGCGTTTTGCCCAACAGCACATCCAACGGCATGTCGATCGGCTGATTGTCAAAGTGGCGATCGTTGAGCGTCAGATGGCGTTCTTCCGTCGCTTCACCAATCACCGCAAAAGGTGCGCGCTCACGGCGGCAGATTTCCTCAAAGGTCGCCATCTGCTCAGGCGCTACTGCCATCACATAACGCTCTTGAGATTCGTTACACCACACTTCCAGCGGGCTCATGCCCGGCTCGTCGTTGAGAATGTCACGCAGTTCGAAACGGCCCCCGCGGCCACCGTCGCTAACCAGTTCCGGCATCGCGTTCGACAGGCCACCGGCCCCCACATCGTGGATAAACAGGATCGGGTTGCTATCGCCCATCTGCCAGCAGCGATCGATCACCTCTTGGCAGCGGCGTTCCATTTCCGGGTTATCACGCTGTACGGAAGCAAAATCCAGATCGGCATCAGACTGACCAGAGGCCATCGAAGAAGCCGCCCCGCCGCCCAAACCGATGTTCATCGCCGGGCCACCCAGCACCACCAGTTTGGCACCCACGGTAATCTCACCTTTTTGCACATGATCGGCGCGGATGTTGCCCAGGCCGCCTGCCAGCATGATCGGTTTGTGGTAGCCACGCAGCTCAACGCCGTTGTGGCTATTGACGCGCTCTTCATAAGTACGGAAGTAACCGACCAGCGCCGGGCGACCAAACTCGTTATTGAATGCCGCACCGCCCAATGGGCCTTCGGTCATGATATCCAGCGCGGTGACGATGCGATCCGGCTTGCCGAAATCCTGTTCCCAAGGCTGTTCGAAACCCGGAATACGCAGGTTGGAAACCGAGAACCCTACCAGGCCAGCTTTCGGCTTCGCGCCACGGCCGGTAGCGCCTTCGTCGCGGATCTCACCGCCAGAACCGGTCGCAGCTCCTGGCCAAGGCGAGATCGCCGTCGGGTGGTTATGGGTTTCCACCTTCATCAGGATGTGTGCTTCTTCCTGATGATAGTCATACAGGCCGCTTTGCGGCGCGGCAAAGAAGCGCCCTACCTGGGAACCTTCCATCACCGCTGCGTTGTCTTTATAGGCAGAAAGCACGTAGTCCGGCGTCTGCTCAAAGGTATTCTTGATCATTTTGAACAGCGACTTCGGTTGCTGTTCGCCGTCGATGACCCAGTCGGCGTTGAAAATCTTGTGGCGGCAATGTTCGGAGTTGGCCTGTGCAAACATGTACAGCTCAATATCCGTTGGGTTGCGCCCCAACTCGGTAAAGGCGGCCAGCAGGTAGTCGATCTCGTCCTGCGCCAGGGCAAGCCCCAGTTTGGTGTTGGCCTGTTCCAGCGCGCTGCGGCCCCGGGCCAGGATATCCACCGTCTGATACGGTGCGGGCTGATGATGAGAGAACAGTGTTTCCGCCTGTTGCAGCTCGCTGAATACCGTTTCCATCATGCGATCGTGCAGCAGGGAGGCAAGCTGTTGCCACTGGGCATCGGTCAAGGTCGGCGCTGTGACATAAAATGCCAGGCCGCGCTCAAGACGAACCACCTGCGTCAGGCCACAGTTATGGGCAATATCGGTGGCTTTGGAAGACCACGGCGAAATGGTGCCCGGGCGCGGCGTCACCAACAGCAGGCGGCCTTGCGGAGCATGTTCAGCGAGAGAAGGGCCGTACTTGAGCAACCGCTGCAGCTTGGCCTGCTCTTCGGCGCTTAGCGGTGCGCTGACATCGGCAAAGTGAACGTACTCGGCATAGATATCAACGATCGGCAGTTGAGCATCCTGGCAGCGGGACAGTAGTTTGGTAATACGAAAAGCCGACAAAGCGGGCGAACCACGCAGTATTTCCATAATCAAAGTTCTCTCGTCTTCGAAGCAACTGGGTTCAGCACTTCATTGGGCGCAACAGGGGGAAAACGCGCGCCATTATAGATAATCCGCGCCGCCGACGAAACCGTTTGCGTAGCTATTATTGATAAAAGCTATTCCCGCTGCCGAATTCTCATAACCTATCAATAAAGTTGCACGCTGGCGTAATGTTGCGCAAAATGCCCCGGCACTGGTGATTTAACCATGAAAAAATCCTGATTCCGGTCAATATAAAGCGTGCATCTATTTGAGATAACTATTTGAAACGCCTAAAAATAAATTACATTCTAATCGGTGTTGTGGCCCTGTTGCTGGCGCTAGCCCTGTGGCCCAATATCGCCTGGCGTGGTGGACAGGGAGGCCAACTCGAGGCGATCAAAGCGCGTGGGGAACTGCGCGTCAGCACGTTAAACTCACCGTTAACCTATTTCACTACCCCACAGGGGCCGAGTGGCCTTGACTATGAGCTGGCCAAAAGCTTTGCCAACTACCTGGGGGTCAAGCTGGTGGTGATCCCACACCAAAACATCAATGACCTGTTTGACGATCTCGATGACGACAATGCCGATATTCTCGCCGCCGGGTTAATCTACAACCGGGATCGCCTCAGCCGCGCCAGTACCGGCCCGGCGTACTATTCCGTTTCCCAGCAGTTGGTTTATCGGTTGGGTACCACGCGGCCAAAATCCTTTGCCGATATCAAAGGCAAGCTGGCGGTGGCCTCCGGTTCGGCGCACGTCAGCACGCTAAAGCAGCTAAAACAAAGCAAATACCCCGATCTCAGTTGGGAAGCGTCGAGCGATATGACGTCAAAAGAGCTGCTGGAACAGGTGGCCGATGGCAAGCTGGATTACACCATCGGCGATTCCGTGACCATTGCCCTGCTGCAGCGTATCCATCCACAGCTGGCCGTCGCTTTTGACATTACCGATGAAGAGCCAGTGACCTGGTATCTGAAGCGCAGCAATGACGATAGCCTGTACGCTGCGCTGCTGGATTTTTATAGCCAAAGGGTAGAAGACGGCACGCTGGCACGGTTGGAGGAGAAGTATCTGGGACACGTGGGCAGTTTTGACTACGTTGATACTAAAACCTTCCTGTCGGCCATCGACTCGGTATTGCCCACTTTCCGCTCGCTGTTTGAAAAGTATGCCAGCGAAATTGACTGGAAGCTGCTGGCCGCCATCGCCTATCAGGAATCTCACTGGAATCCTCAGGCGACCTCCCCCACCGGTGTCCGTGGGCTGATGATGCTGACCAGAGCCACTGCAGACGGCCTGGGCGTCACCGACAGGCTCGATCCGGAGCAGAGTATTCAAGGCGGGGCGCTCTATCTGCAGCGTCTGATGGCGAAAGTTCCCGACACGGTACCAGAAGATGAGCGGATCTGGTTCGCACTGGCCGCCTATAACATGGGCTGGGGCCATATGCTGGACGCGCGTAAACTCACCAAAAACCAGCAAGGCAACCCCGACAGTTGGGTCGACGTGAAACAGCGCCTGCCGATGCTTAGCCAGAAGCGCTACTATCCATCACTCACCTATGGCTATGCCCGTGGCCGCGAAGCCTATAACTACGTGGAAAACATCCGCCGTTATCAGGTCAGCCTGGTGGGCTATCTGTTGGAAAAAGAGAAGAAGGCGGTAGAAGCAATGAAACAGGCCGAACTGGCCAAAGGCTATCCTGCCGTGGAAGCCAAGCTGGCGCTCGCCCTGTAGTGATTCAATATGTAGTTATTGTGGGTCTTTTCCGGCCCGTTGCGCCAGCTTCAGCGCTTTTTTCTGCTCGCGACGCATGCGGAAAAAGTTGCTGAGGGTGGCGGCGCACTCTTCTGCCAGCACGCCCGAGACGATTTCTACCTGATGATTCATGCCCGGATGGCGCAGAATATCCACCAGCGAACCCACCGCTCCGGTTTTTTCATCGGCCGCGCCGTATACCAAACGACGGATGCGGCTGTGCACCATCGCCCCGGCGCACATCACGCAAGGCTCCAGCGTGACATACAGCGTGGCATTCAGCAGGCGATAATTCTGCAATACCGCTCCCCCCTGCCGCAGCGCCATGATCTCAGCATGAGCGGTGGGATCGTGGCGGCCGATCGGCCGGTTCCAACCTTCGCCAATCACCTGATTGTCCAGCACCAGCAGCGCCCCAACCGGCACCTCACCTTCTTCCTGCGCACGTTGAGCCAGGCTTAACGCCTGACGCATCCAATACTCATCACTATATTCATTCACCACATCAATCCTCGTGCGCATCGCGGCGGGCATTATACACACTAGTCCCTTTTGCCGCAGCCACTCGGCCTTGTTGATGCAAATAAGCTTGAACCGGCCACATTTGTCGATCGCTCAAAACGCCACCAACAAATCAATAACATCATATTTAATGATGATTAAATTTTATTCATTTCTTAAAATTTCAGATAAACGTTATAAACTGGTGGAAAATCAAGCTGCAGAATTAAGCAAATTTTTTCTAACTAAATTGTGATAGATCATATTCTCTTAAGCATTAGCACGATAATGTTTACCTCACGCAAAAAGCCTTTATAAGGAGTAGTTTATGGCTGCCTCAACATTCTTTATCCCTTCCATCAACATGATTGGTTCCGGCTGTCTGGAAGACGCGGCAAAAACCATGAAAGAGCATGGTCTGCATAACGCACTGATCGTGACCGACAAGGTTTTGAACGGCATTGGCGTCGTCGCTCAGGTGCAAGCCCTGTTAGCGGCACAGAACATTGAAAGCTGCGTCTATGACGGCACGCATCCCAACCCGACCACGGAAAACGTAAAACAGGGCCTGGAACTGTTGCGCGCACATCACTGTGACTGTGTCGTGTCTCTGGGTGGCGGTTCGCCGCATGACTGTGCGAAAGGGATTGCCCTGGTCGCCGCTAACGGCGGGGAAATCAAAGACTATGAAGGGGTTGATCGCTCAGCTAAGCCGCAGTTGCCGGTCGTTGCGATCAACACCACTGCGGGTACCGCTTCGGAGATGACGCGTTTTTGTATCATCACCGACGAAGCGCGCCACATCAAAATGGCGATTGTCGACAAGCACGTGACTCCGATCCTGTCGGTCAACGATCCTCACCTGATGGCTGGCATGCCAAAAGGCCTGACCGCTGCCACCGGTATGGATGCTTTGACCCACGCTATCGAAGCCTACGTCTCCAGCGCCGCCAACCCAATCACCGATGCCTGCGCGCTAAAAGCCGCCACCATGATTGCCGAGTCTTTACGTGATGCAGTCAACGACGGGCAAAACATGCAGGCGCGCGAGAACATGGCCTATGCCCAGTTCCTGGCCGGTATGGCATTTAATAACGCCTCATTGGGTTATGTGCACGCTATGGCGCACCAGTTGGGTGGCTTCTACAACCTGCCACATGGCGTGTGTAACGCCGTGCTGTTGCCGCACGTGCAAGAGTTCAATACTCAGGTTGCCGCAGGGCGTCTGAAAGACATTGCCGCCGCTATGGGCGTAAATGTTGCAGGCCTTAGCGATGAGCAAGGCGCTGCCGCTTGTATCGCCGCCATTCGCCAACTGGCGAAAGACGTGGGAATTCCTGCTGGCTTACGCGATCTGCAGGTCAAAGAAGAAGACTTTGCTACGTTAGCCACTAACGCCCTGAACGATGCCTGCGGATTTACCAATCCAATCCAGGCAAGCCACGAACAGATTGTGGCCATCTTTAAAGCAGCCATGTAACCGCTGCCAGGCTCCCTCGTTTGACTGGGGGAGCCTTATTTAATCCAACTGCTGTAACTCGCCTTCTTTACCCACCCGCCAGCGGTGTTCGCAAAAATAGAGCAAAGGGTTATCCTGCTTGCTATCGCTGTAGCCACTGAACAGTTTCAATGGCGCTCCCAGGCGCTGCTCCAGTTGCACCACCTTTTGAACGCCCAGGCAGCGCATGGGCAACACCCAGCCCCCGTAGCGACGCACAATGCTGCTCCCCACCAGCCGTACCCGTGGCAGGAACGCAGAATCCCGATAAACCTGCTCCACCAGCCGTTCCGGCGAGCCGGTGATCAACCACACTTGAGCATCCTGGGCATCCAGGTACTGGCGCAAACGCATCTGCACGACCGGAAAGGCGGTGACCTTACGGCGAAAATAGTCGACGAATTTCGCCTCGAGCGCTTTCAGCCTGGCCTCTGAACGACCAAAGGTCATTGCCCACAATAGCAGGCTCATGGGCCAGCGTGTCGCCCGCCCACCGATCAACAAACCCAATCCGATAATGGGTAACAGCGGCACCACCAGCACCAGGTTCAACGGCAGATGCCGTAGCAAAAAGCGCAGGAAACTGCCAAACATGTCTTCCTGATGCAAAGTGCCATCCAGATCGAAAAATACCACGCGCTGGGCCTGTGCAACCGGTTTGTCAGTCAAACGTTACTCCTCAGGATCGTTGACCCCATTATGCAGGTGAAAATACAACCGGCTATTATCGTAATCACTAGACCGACCAGATACAACCGACATTGGTCAACGCCACAGGCGCGTTAACTCATCAAGTCATAGTGTTGCTGCAAGCGTTTCAGCGGCCTGCTCGCAAAAATGATTGCTGCCCGTTTTGCCACCGGCATGGCAGAATGCTGGCTGGCTCAAAGGAAAAAACCATGAGTACCCTTCTTCGCATTCGTCAGATTTACCCATCGCTGGCACAAAACGATCGCAAACTGGCGGACTTTCTGTTGGATAACGCCGAACAGGCCCGCCACCTCAGCTCACAAAAGCTGGCCCAGTTGGCCGGTGTCAGCCAATCGAGCGTGGTCAAGTTCGCCCAGAAACTGGGCTACAAGGGATTTCCAGCGCTGAAGCTGGCATTGGGTGAGGTGCTGGCTCAACCGCAGGTCGCACCGGTGGTGACGGTCCATAATCACATCCTCAGCAGCGATCCGCTCAAAACCGTCGGTGAGAAATTGCTACTGGAAAAGCAGGCCGCATTACGAGCTACCCTGGATATCAACAGTGAACAGCGGCTGCTTACCGCCCTGGAGATGCTGCGCGCGGCGCGGCGGGTGATCTTGGTCGGCATCGGGGCTTCCGGGCTAGTGGCCAAAGACCTGTCGTTCAAGCTGCTAAAGATTGGCGTGATGGCGGTGGCAGAAGCGGATATGTACGTTCAACTGGCGACGATAAAGGCGCTGAGTAGGGAGGATCTGCTGCTGGCGATCTCGTTTAGCGGTGAACGGCGGGAGATCAACCTGGCTGCCGAAGAAGCGCGTGTTGCCGGAGCCAAGGTGTTGGCACTGACCAGCTTCTCACCTAATGGCCTACAGCAACGGGCCGATCACTGCCTTTATACCATTGCGCAAGAGCCCAATATCCGCAGCGCGGCAATATCTTCCAGCACCGCGCAGTTCGCCCTGACCGACCTGCTGTTTATGGCTCTGCTCCAGCACGAGCCGGTTGGACACGTGGTATGAACTAATCAAATCAACTTCTTTCGCTTTCTGAGTATAAATCGACCATTGGTCATGTTAAATTATATCCATATAGGTATAATTTGACGCATGGATAACGCGGATGAAGCCACTATATTGGGTTGGTAGCAGTAAGAAAGACCTCCAGTCATTACCCGAAGAGGTTCAGGATGTTTTCGGCTATGCTCTACACTTGGCGCAGGCAGGTGGTAAGCATTCCCAGACGAAACCCTTAAGAGGGTTTGGTGGGGCAGGAGTACTAAGACTTTCTTACTGATACTTATCGTGCAGTCTATACCGTTAAGTTTGGTGATGCCGTGTATGTTCTGCACGCATTCCAGAAAAAGTCTTCAGCCGGGATCGCCACACCGAAACCAGATATGGACAAAATCCGTGAACGACTGAAAGCCGCAGAAAATCATGCCAGAGGGACATAGTATGAGCCAAGATATCGAAGTCAGCAGCGGCAACGTTTATGCCGATATTGGCAGCGACGGCGCTGAAGAAATGCAGGTTAAAGCCCAACTTGCCAGCACAATTGGCGACATCATCAAAAGTCGCCGTCTGACACAAGAGCAGGCCGCAAAGCTCCTGGGGATGACACAGCCCAAGCTGTCTAATCTGTTGCGCGGCCAGTTCCGGGGCATCAGCGAAGCCAAAATGCTAGAATGCCTGACCCGCTTAGGGCGTGATGTACAAATTGTGGTAGGCAAGCCACGCCGGACACCCGGCAGTCTTAAAGTGGTGTTTGCCTGACAGTAATAAGCACCCCCGTTAAACCGGCTGACCGAACCAGTGCTTATTTTAAAAGATTAAATGAGTAACTTATTGATATGGCTTTATTGATTACCAAAAAATGTATCAACTGCGATATGTGCGAGCCGGAATGCCCGAACCAGGCGATTTCGATGGGGGATGAGATTTATCAGATCGATGCCAACCGCTGCACCGAATGTGTGGGGCATTACGAGACCCCAACCTGCCAGCAGGTGTGCCCGATCGATAACACCATCATTACCGATCCGCAGCACGTAGAGAACCAGGAACAGCTGTGGGACAAGTTTGTCGTGCTGCACCATGCCGATAGTTTGTGAGTCAATCGCCCCTCACCCTAACCCTCTCCCAAAGGGAGAGGGGATCGATCGAGTTCGCTGATTTTTCTGCGCAATACCCCACCATTCTTCCTTCTCGCACCCATTTCCCGAAGGTGCACAAGCCAACCAAGCGCTCCGGCCAGCTCCTTCCTTACCCCTCGATGATCACCGTAGCACAGGCATAGCGGCGTTCATCCGCCAAAGAAACGTGGATCGACTTGACCCCCATCTCCTGCGCCAGCTCGGCTGCACGTTCATGCAGCCGGATATTGGGTTTACCCAGGGCATCATTGAACACTTCGAACTGATTGAACGCCAGGCCGTTGCGGATGCCGGTGCCGAACGCCTTGGCGGCGGCCTCTTTGACCGCAAAGCGTTTCGCCAGGAAGCGTACCGGCTGCTGATGTTGTTGATACACCTCCCATTCGGCCGGGCTTAACACCCGGCGAGCCAGGCGATCGCCGCTGCGTTCCACCACCGCTTCGATACGCGCCATCTCCACGATGTCGGTTCCCAAGCCCAGTACCGCCATTAGCGACGCGCTTCCCGCATCAGCAGCTTCATGTCAGCCACCGCCGCCGGTAAACCGCTCATCACCGCCTGGCCAATAATGGCATGGCCGATATTCAGCTCATGCATCTCTGGCAGCGCGGCGATCGGCTGCACGTTATGATAGGTCAAACCGTGGCCCGCATTCACCTTCAGGCCTTTGCTGGCCGCGTAGGTAGCCGCTTTGGCAATACGCTTGAGCTCGGCTTGCACGGCCAGATCGCCCTGCGCTTCGGCATAGGCACCGGTATGGATCTCGATATAAGGTGCACCTACGGCTACCGCCGCGTCGATCTGACGGTGATCGGCATCGATAAACAACGAAACCAAAATGCCAGCCTGCGCCAGGCGTTCAACCGCCACGGCCATTTTGTCCTGCTGCCCGGCCACGTCCAGCCCGCCTTCGGTGGTCACTTCCTGACGCTTTTCCGGCACCAGACAACAAAATTGAGGTTTCAGCTCAATGGCGATATCCAGCATTTCATCGGTGACGGCCATTTCCAGGTTCATACGGGTCTGGATGGTTTGGCGCAGGATACGCACGTCGCGGTCGGTGATATGACGGCGATCTTCACGCAGGTGAACGGTGATGCCATCGGCCCCCGCCTGCTCGGCAATAAATGCCGCCTGCACCGGATCCGGGTAATTGGTGCCGCGCGCGTTACGTAACGTGGCAATATGATCGATATTGACGCCCAGCAGTAAATCAGCCATGACAACCCTCTACTAAGTCATTTTCAGTAGCAGCAGTTTACACGGGCGGGCAAAACGGCAAAAGCAGAAACCGCTTAGGCTTCGTCGACGGGGGTATCGGGTTGTTTGCGCACGAACTGGCGAAACAGTTCACGGCTCTTGAGCGGCTTACCGCCGAGATAGGGTTTTAGCGCCATGCGGGTAAAGCGCTTGGCTGCACGCAGGGTTTCTGCATCGGGGAATTGGCGTTCATCCAGGGCGCGGAGTTCACGGCCGGTAAAGCTGTAATGATCCACCACCAGGCTGGCGATAAAGCCTTTTTCTTCCCGATAGCGATAGGTCATGCCATCATCCACCGGCTCACCGCTGCCAGCACAATGGAGGAAATCCAGCCCGTAACCCAAGTGTCCTAACAGCGCCAACTCGAACTGCCGCAGGGCATGCTCCGGGGAGCTGTCTTCCGCTGCCAGGGCCTGTAAGCATTGCAGATAATCGAAGAACAATACCGAATAGTTGCCTTCCTGCTCCAGCACCCGTGACAACAGTTCATTCACGTAAAGACCGCTGTAAAGCATCATGCCGCTGAGGGGTAAACCGAGGGAGACCGCTTCGGCACCGCGCAGCGTTTTAACTTCGCCACGACCGCCCCAGCGTACTAACAGAGGAGTAAAGGGTTGCAAGCAACCCTTCAGATTGGAACGGCGACTGCGTGCGCCTTTCGCCAGCAAGCGCACCCGCCCATGACCTTCCGTGAACAGGTCCAGCATCAGGCTGGTTTCACTAAAGGGCCGCCCATGCAGGACGAAAGCGCGCTCCCAGCCATCCATAGGAGGTATTACTTCAGGTCGTCGGTATAGCCCAGGCTACGCAGCGCACGTTCGTCGTCCGCCCAGCCCGATTTCACTTTCACCCACAGCTCCAGATGCACTTTGGCTTCAAACATCTGTTCCATGTCCTGACGGGCTTCAATACCGATGGTCTTGATCTTCGATCCTTTGTTGCCGATCACCATCTTCTTCTGGCCTTCACGCTCAACCAGGATCAGACCGTGCACGTCGTAACCACCGCGCTCATTCGGTACAAACTGTTCGATCTCGACCGTCACTGAGTAAGGCAGTTCCTCACCCAGGAAACGCATCAGCTTTTCACGGATAATTTCCGACGCCATAAAGCGCTGGGAACGGTCAGTAATGTAATCGTCCGGGAAGTGGTGTTCCGCTTCCGGCAACACTTTGCGTGCGATAGCCGCGATAGTGTCCACGTTCATGCCTTTTTCGGCAGAGATCGGCACCACATCCAGGAAGTTCATCTGCTGGCTGAGGAACGCAATGTGCGGCAACAGCTTGGATTTGTCGGTAACGTTGTCGACCTTGTTGATCGCCAGCAGAACCGGGCTTTTCAGGCCGCGCAGTTTGTTGACCACCATTTCATCATCGGCAGTCCAGTTGGTGCCTTCCACGACGAAGATCACCAGCTCAACGTCGCCGATTGAGCTGCTGGCCGCGCGGTTCATCAAACGGTTGATGGCACGCTTTTCTTCGATATGCAGACCCGGGGTGTCGACGTAAATGGCCTGATAAGCGCCATCGGTATCGATACCCATAATGCGGTGACGGGTCGTCTGTGGTTTACGCGAGGTGATGGAGACTTTTTGCCCCAGCAGTTGGTTCAGCAACGTGGATTTGCCCACGTTGGGACGACCTACGATCGCAATAAAACCGCAGTATTGTTTTTCTTCGCTCATTCAAGCTCCAGCTTTTTCAGCGCTTGTTCCGCTGCCGCCTGCTCGGCTTTACGGCGGCTTGAACCGGTACCCACGACGGGCTCGCTCAAACCACTCACCTGACAGTGGATAGTAAACTCCTGATCGTGCGCCTCACCGCGAACCTGCACCACCAGATATGTTGGCAATGGCAGATGACGACCTTGTAAAAACTCCTGCAAACGGGTTTTCGGGTCTTTCTGCTTATCACCGGGGCTGATTTCGTCCAACCGGCTACGATACCAGTCCAAAATCAGGCGCTCGACGTTTTGAATATCGCTATCCAGGAACACACCGCCAATCAGTGCCTCCACCGTATCCGCCAGGATCGACTCGCGGCGGAATCCACCACTTTTCAGCTCGCCCGGCCCAAGACGCAAACATTCGCCCAGGTCGAATTCGCGCGCCATCTCCGCCAACGTATTGCCCCGCACCAGCGTGGCACGCATGCGGCTCATGTCTCCTTCGTCTACGCGAGGAAAACGCTGGTAGAGCGCATTGGCGATGACAAAACTAAGGATCGAATCACCCAGAAACTCGAGACGTTCATTGTGTTTACTGCTGGCGCTACGGTGAGTTAACGCTTGCAGTAAGAGCTCCTGCTGTTGAAAAGTGTAGCCCAGCTTCCGCTGCAGCCTGTTTATTACGATGGGGTTCATGAGTTACCAATAGATCAAGAATGCGTCAAAAACTTGCAGCATACGGAACAGGCCTGCTTTGCCAAAAGCCAATCCAAAGCTGTTTCGTTTGCAGTGGCGCCCAAAAGGGGCCAACTTTTATCGCTCGAGGGGCTATTCTACAACGAGTGGAAATATATTGCTGCGTTTATATAGACCCATTGCCTGTCAAACTGCAGCCTAATTGGCTGCAGTTTGTAAAACGCTATTAGTGAATACCACCGATACGGCTCAATCTGACGCCCGTTGGCCATTCACCTTCCTGCTTTTCAAAACTCATCCAGATCGCCGTGGCTTTACCTACCAGATTCTTCTCAGGCACGAATCCCCAATAACGGCTGTCTGCACTATTATCGCGGTTATCGCCCATCATGAAGTAATGGCCGGCGGGTACTACCCACTCGCCTAACGGCTGGCCTGGCTGCTGATAGTAAGCGCCGATCTGATCTTGTGCGCCGGGCACGGTCAGAATACGGTGAGTTACGTTGCCCAGAGTTTCCTTGCGCTCACCAAGGCGAATACCGCCCTGTGGCACGTTATCCGTCAGAGGGATCTGGAAGAAACCGTTGCTGGTTTCGCCCATGCCACTGCGGGTAAACATCTGCACAAAATCGCTCGGTTGCATATCGCTGTAGGTGACCGCCAATGCGGTATCACACGCCTGGCCACTATTACAGGACTCTTGCACCGTCACGCGCTTATTCACCGGATCATAGGTCACGCGATCGCCAGGTACGCCAATCACGCGCTTGATATAATCCAGTTTGGTGTCGCGTGGATATTTAAATACCGCAATATCACCGCGCTTGGGATGACCGGTTTCAATTAGCGTAGTCTGGGTGATCGGATCCTTTACGCCGTAGGCAAATTTTTCCACCAGAATGAAATCACCAATCAACAGCGTCGGCATCATTGAGCCTGAAGGGATCTGGAACGGTTCGTAAATAAACGAACGCACCACAAACACCAACAGCAATACCGGGAACACCGAAGCCCCGGTTTCAACCCACCCCGGCTGCCTTGCCACTTTCGCCAAGGCCGCTTCGTCGACCGTTCCGGCCGCCTGTGCATTGACCGCCGCGATTTTCGCCCGGCGTGCCGGCGCCCATTTAAAGCGCTCAAAGCACCAGATGATCCCGGTCACCAAAGTGGCAATCGCCAGGATCAAGGCAAACATATTCGCCATGCAAACTCCCTAGTTACGCGAGCTTTCGCTCTTACTTACCGTCTTTACCCACGTGCAGAATGGCCAGGAACGCTTCCTGCGGCAACTCAACGTTACCCACCTGCTTCATGCGTTTTTTACCGTCTTTCTGCTTCTGCAGCAGCTTCTTCTTACGGCTGACGTCGCCGCCGTAGCACTTGGCCAACACGTTTTTACGCAGCTGTTTCACCGTAGAACGAGCGATGATATGCGTGCCGATCGCCGCCTGGATAGCAATATCAAATTGCTGGCGTGGGATCAGCTCTTTCATTTTCTCGACCAGTTCACGGCCACGATACTGTGCGTTATCACGGTGAGTGATCAGCGCCAGCGCATCTACGCGTTCGTTGTTGATCAACACGTCAACGCGCACCATGTCCGAGGCCTGGAAACGTTTGAAGTTATAGTCCAGCGAGGCGTAACCGCGCGAGGTAGATTTCAAACGGTCAAAGAAGTCTAGCACCACTTCGGCCATTGGAATTTCGTAGGTCAGCGCCACCTGGTTACCGTGGTAAACCATGTTGGTCTGTACGCCACGCTTCTCGATACACAGCGTGATCACGTTGCCCAGATATTCCTGCGGCATCAGCATGTGACACTCTGCAATCGGCTCACGCAGTTCAGCGATGTTATTCAACGGCGGCAGCTTGGAAGGGCTGTCGACGTAAATGGTTTCATTGCCGGTGGTTTCGACTTCATACACTACCGTAGGTGCCGTAGTGATCAGCTCCAGATCGTATTCACGCTCCAGACGCTCCTGAATGATCTCCATGTGCAGCAGACCCAGGAAGCCACAGCGGAAACCAAAGCCCAACGCGGTAGAGCTTTCTGGTTCATAGAACAGGGAGGCATCGTTCAGGCTCAGCTTGCCCAGCGCATCGCGGAAGGCTTCATAATCGTCGGAACTGATCGGGAACAGGCCGGCATACACCTGTGGCTTCACTTTTTTGAAGCCTGGCAGCATTTTATCTGCCGGCTGGCGAGCCAGCGTCAAGGTATCGCCCACTGGCGCGCCGAGGATATCTTTAATAGCGCAGACCAACCAGCCCACTTCGCCACAGTTCAGCACGTCGCGATCGACACGTTTCGGGGTGAAGATCCCCAGGCGGTCGGCGTTATAAGTTTGGCCGGTGCTCATGACCTTAACTTTATCGCCCTTACGCAGGGTGCCGTTTTTCACGCGGATCAGGGAGACAACGCCAAGGTAGTTATCAAACCAGGAATCGATGATCAGCGCCTGCAACGGGGCATCCGCATCACCTTCTGGTGGCGGGATATCACGTACCAGACGCTCCAGCACGTCTGGTACGCCAACGCCGGTTTTTGCCGAGCAGCGCACCGCGTCAGTCGCATCAATGCCCACGATATCTTCGATTTCCTGTGCGGCGCGATCCGGATCGGCGGCTGGCAGGTCAATCTTGTTCAACACCGGTACCACTTCCAGATCCATGTCCAGTGCGGTATAGCAGTTGGCCAAGGTCTGGGCTTCTACGCCCTGCCCGGCATCCACCACCAGCAATGCGCCTTCACAGGCAGCCAGTGAGCGGGAAACCTCATAGGAGAAGTCAACGTGCCCAGGGGTGTCGATAAAGTTGAGGTGGTAAACCTGCCCATCATTGGCTTTATAGTCGAGCGTTACGCTCTGCGCTTTGATGGTAATACCACGCTCACGTTCCAGATCCATAGAATCCAGAACCTGTGCAGCCATTTCACGTTCGGTCAGGCCGCCGCAGATTTGGATAATACGGTCAGACAGCGTCGACTTACCGTGGTCAATATGGGCAATGATAGAAAAATTTCTTATGTGTTTCATTTAATTAGTTTTTCTGCCTTGGTATTTCTGAATTACTCGCCTATGGAACCCGCATGGACATAAAGCGACAGTGAATGGGTCGGCTATTTTTCGCCTGAATCGCAGCATTCTACATGCCACAACACTGAAAACCTAGCAATCGGTGTCGGGAAGCTATTCGATTATACGTAGTTTAGTGTTACAACGCGCCGCAGTTGATGAAAGCAGATATTAACGCGGCGAAGGCCTGATAAAAATTGTGGGTTAATTGCGCCAATCCTCTTGGCCAGACACTATTTACCCGGTGGTAATACATATTACGCGATTACGCAATAAACCCAATCTTAATTTTTTAATAAATAATATTTTTATCAATAACTTACAGTTAAATCGCAACGCAGAAGCTTTAGGATAAACCTGATATACGCTCCTTTGCCCCTCGGTTACAAGTGGCAAGAACTTTGGATAAAAACAGACTTCAGGGCACTACGACATCGGCAAGCCCACCAGAGTTCACCAGCATCTCCTCTGAACATTGATTGGAAGGTTTATCATGATCGATAAAGGGCAAATGCTGAGCCGGCACGATTTTTCCAAGGTCAACTGGGGCATTTTGGCAGCGGTAACTCTGCTGTTCACACTCGGTGCGGCGCTGTTATTAATGCCGTTATTGAGCAACATGGAAGATCCTCACGTTCTGGCCTTACTGCAAGCCGGCGCGGCTACCATTCTGTTAGGCACGACTTTGTTGGCATTGCGCCATTATCTGCGGCCAATGCTGACCTATCGCCTGTATGAGCACGGCGTGCGCGTGCTGGATCACCACAGTCATAAAGAACGGTTTATTGCGTTTGAAAAGATTGCCGATATCTACCATTCTCGCGGTAGCATGCTGCTTGGCGGGCTGAACGACAATATGGCGTTTCGCACCTCGGAGGCGGGGTTCTGGTACAGCATCAAGAGCAATATCTCTCACTCCCGGCAGCTGATTGAAACCCTGATCCAGCAACAGATCCAGCAACGCGGCCCGCTGGCATTAAATTCGCTTTATCAGGGGGAAATATTGACCTTCGGCTATCTCATTAGCGGTAGGGGCTGGCTTGGTTCGTGGCAAGAGAAGCCGACTCAAACATTACGGCTTAGCGCTACGACGCTGAGTATCGCCCAGGCGCAGGTTCAGATCGAAAAGATCCACCGGCTGGAAAGCAATCTGCAGCGAGGCACCCTTCGTTTGCTGGATCTACAAGGTAATGAGCTGTTTTCGCTGGGTTATGACTCGCTGTTCAGCGCCGATCTGTTTATTGCGCTGATGGAGCATATGATCAACAACCGCATCCCCGCCTATAACAACCCGGCGATGACGCGGCCGCCGTATTAAATCGGGGATTCGGTTTCAGTATTCAACCGCAAGGCACCGGGCGGCAAACCGATTTGTAGCACCACGGGTTGATAATTGGCCTGTTCGCCGAGGCGTTTTGCCAATGCGCGTGCGATCAGGAAAGCGAGGCAGCCCCCTAAAATCCCACCGAGTGCCGCCGCAGCGTCACTGCCCAACCACCATTGCAGCAGGCCACCGCCTAGCATCATGCCTAATAACGGGGTCAGATAGACCAGCATCGCCGAGCGCAACAGGCTGCCTTCGGCGATACCGACTTCGACGCGCTGGCCGGGTTCCAGAGGCTGGGCGATTGCCACCTGCAGGTGATGTTCACTTTCAGGCACCAGTTCGTCGAACGCGCGAGCACCGCAGCCAGAACGTGCGGTACAGCTGCCACAGCCGGCTTTAGGCTCACAACGCAGCTGTGCCACACCCTGTTGCCACGAGATCACCGTGGCCCACTCTTTCATCATTGCGGCGCTACCTTGAAAGTAATGCTGTCGGCAATGCGTTTCGCCGTTGAAGGAGGTAATTCCCCAACCACGGTAATTTCATTGCCATTACGAATTTCGGTTTGGATGGTGCGGCGGCCCTGACGATAAAACTGTTGGCTGGTATTGCTGCCCGAAGGGCTGACGTTAACCGAGAAGCTGAACAAGCCATCGCTATAAAGCCGCGATTCAACCGGCACCGCCACATTCGGTAACTTGCGGCGATTACGCGCCACCTCGTTAACGCCCGCGGGCAACCAACCGGCATTCCAGGCAAGCTTAACGTCTTCAGCCGCGGGTAAGGTCAATAGCGGTGGCAGATTGGCCTTGAGCAAAGGTTGCATGACGTTTTTCACCTGATCGCCCACCACGACCGAGATGACCCGATACTGTTCCAGCGTTTCGCCATCACGATCGAGTAAATCGACCCGCAGCGGCAGCTTGGTCTCCATATCCATCCAGACCACATAGCTGTAACGGGAGCCGTCACGAGCCACGACGCGGTAGACGTCACAAGGCCGATCGGAAATGCGGGTGCGACCAACGGAGATGAAGTCGTAGTATTTCGCCAGATAGTCAAAATCGGCAAACACGATGGCGGGCAAGGCGTCGACGATGTGATCGCCAGACAGCGTGAACGGTTCCAGACCAGGCTCAAAATAGCTGATCCCACCGCCACGTTGCAGCACTTCCCGACGAGGGCCGTCCATATGCAGCAACTGCCCAAGCGGCTGCTTATCGATCACCGCATGGCGATAGCGTAGCGACTCTATCCCCTGCTTGCTGATGCTGATATAGGCGAGTTCATAGTTGAGTGAACGGCTGGCACTGCTCATTTGTTGCAATAACGCCCCGGACGCAGGTTCCTGCGCCGAGGCGATATTTGAATTGAGCAGGCTGCCCGTTAAAAGACAAACGGAGAACCAGATTTGCTTCATTACTGCTGTTGCATTCCTAAAGACTGAGTTCCAGGAACCTGAACGGCGGCCTGCTGTGGCCTGCTTTGTTCAAGTTGCAGCTGATCGGAGTGCAAACGGCGTTGCAGCTCATAATCCTGCAGCATGGCATTGATACGCTTACGCTGTTCCTGCACCTGCTGCTGTTGACCGCTGCCGGTTGAGAAACTGTCTGCCGGGACGCCCAGGCTGACCGGGGAAGCTTGCCCCATGATTGGCAACGTATTGAACGCTGGTGCTTCAGCCGCGCCTGATTGGGCCGTTGGCTGATTGTACTGTTGCACACCCACGATCACTGCCAGAGAGACACAAGCGGCAACGCCGACTTGAGTGAGCTGACTAGCCCAAGGACGAACCTTGTGCCAGAACGGCAGTTTACCCCAGGTGTGAGGTTGCGGTTGAGATTCGGGAATTGCCGAAGGAACCAGACGAGCGGGCTCTTTTTCCAATGCGGCAGCAACACGGTCTGCGATATCGAAATGCATGACTTGCCCGATATCACCCCGTAACGTGTCACGGATTAGGTGATAGCTCTGCCAGCTTTGTTGAAGCGCCCGATCTTTACTCAATGAACTCAGCAGCTCATTGTCGAGCATTTCACCATCCATCAGAGCGGAAAGCTTTTCTTTCTGCATGCCTAAGTACCCTTCCAGTGTCCGCTATCGCTAACGTTGGATCAGCGGTTGAACTTTATTATCGATAGCCTCCCGAGCACGGAAAATACGTGAACGTACGGTTCCGACCGGGCAATCCATGATGGCGGCTATCTCTTCGTAGCTTAGACCATCCAACTCCCGCAGGGTAATCGCCATGCGAAGATCCTCTGGGAGTGACTCAATGGTACGGAAAACTATCTGTCTCAGTTCTTCTGACAACATTAAGTTCTCAGGGTTCGAAATTTCTTTCAGTGCACCCGCACTTTCGTAATTTTCGGCATCATTGGCATCCACATCGCTTGATGGTGGGCGCCGGCCCTGAGCAACCAGATAATTTTTTGCTGTATTGACAGCAATTCGATACAACCAGGTGTAAAAGGCGCTATCGCCACGGAACGACTCCAGTGCGCGATAAGCTTTAATAAACGACTCCTGCACCACATCCGGCACGTCGCCCTGTGGTACGTAGCGCGAAACGAGACTCGCCACTTTATGCTGGTAACGAATTACCAGTAAGTTAAACGATTTCTGATCGCCCTTTTGGACCCGCTCAACCAGAACCTGATCCGTTAACTGCTCGCTCATCCGAGGTAAATTCTCCCCAAATCTATCTCCACGCGTGAAATTGTACCGCCAGCCATACATTATTTTCCTGAGCAAGCACTCGCTTGGAGTTCATACGGAACGCTAAGTTCCATACCGCCATTGTTTTTTTGTTGATGTCACCTTGTCCGTGGCTTTTGCCCGGACAAGTAGGCTAACATGAATTTCACTCTTCTTCTGCACACATCATACGTTATGCAACCATCATCTGAACATGTTAGCGATGTATTGATCGTCGGTAGCGGTGCTGCTGGCCTCTCCCTGGCGTTGCGCCTGGCGCAACATTGCAAGGTTACTGTACTCAGCAAAGGTCCGCTCAATGAAGGCGCCACCTTTTATGCCCAAGGCGGGATCGCCGCGGTGTTTGATGAAACGGACAGCATCGCCTCGCACGTTGATGACACGCTGATCGCCGGAGCCGGCCTGTGTGACAAAGACGCCGTCGAGTTTATTGCCAGCAATGCGCGCCACTGCGTACAGTGGCTGATCGATCAGGGTGTGCTGTTCGACACCGAAACCAACTCCCAAGGTGAAGAACGCTATCACCTGACGCGGGAAGGCGGGCACAGCCATCGGCGCATCCTCCACGCCGCCGACGCCACCGGCAAAGAAGTAGAGACTACCCTGGTAGCGAAAGCAAGTGCTCACCCCAATATTTGCGTGATGGAGCGCCGCAACGCCGTCGACCTGATCACCTCCAACAAGATCGGCTTGCCGGGCACCAAGCGCGTAGTGGGCGCTTACGTCTGGAACCGTGAGCGGGAGCAGGTGGAAACCTACCGTGCCAAAACGGTGGTGTTAGCCACCGGCGGAGCGGCCAAGGTTTATCAATATACCACCAACCCGGACATCTCTTCGGGCGATGGTATCGCCATGGCCTGGCGCGCTGGCTGTCGTGTCGCCAATCTGGAATTCAACCAGTTTCACCCAACCTGCCTGTTCCACCCGCAGGCACGTAACTTCCTGCTGACCGAAGCGCTGCGCGGTGAAGGTGCCCATCTGAAACGCCCAGACGGCAGCCGCTTTATGCCAGACTTTGATCCGCGTGGTGAGCTGGCTCCGCGTGATATCGTCGCCCGCGCTATTGACCATGAGATGAAACGCCTGGGTGCAGACTGCATGTACCTGGATATCAGCCACAAACCGGCGGAATTTATCACCCAGCACTTCCCGATGATCCACGAAAAGCTGATGACGCTGGGCTTTGACCTGACGCAACAGCCGATCCCGATCGTCCCTGCGGCGCATTACACCTGCGGCGGCGTGATGGTCGATCAGCATGGCCGCACCGATCTGGACGGTTTGTATGCCATTGGCGAAGTGAGCTACACCGGCCTGCACGGGGCCAACCGCATGGCGTCCAACTCGCTGCTGGAATGCCTGGTTTATGGCTGGTCCGCCGCCGAAGATATTCTGACGCGCCTGCCTGCCATCAAGCTGGCCAAACAGTTACCGCAGTGGGATGAAAGCCGCGTGGATGACTCGGATGAACGCGTGGTGATCCAGCACAACTGGCACGAACTGCGGCTGTTTATGTGGGACTACGTCGGGATCGTGCGCACCACCAAACGCCTGGAGCGAGCACTACGCCGCATCAATACGTTGCAGCAGGAGATCGACGAGTATTACGCCAACTTCCGCATCTCCAACAATCTGCTGGAGCTACGTAATCTGGTGCAGGTGGCGGAACTGATTGTGCGCAGCGCGATGGAGCGCAAGGAAAGCCGTGGGCTGCATTACACGCTGGATTACCCGGACATGTTGCCGGAGCCAAAACCCACCATTCTGCAACCCTGAGGCTTCAGTAGTTCAGATAGAAATCGGTAATCAACTGGCGGAAATCGGTGGTGTAGCTGCCATCCGCCAGTTTTATTGCCAACTCCGCCTCTTCTTTTGCCACCGGTTTGCGCGCTAATGCCAGCATCAAGCGGTGCTTTGGCGTATCGGCCCGGTCGCTGATGTTCAGCCGTCGTGCGGTGTGCCAGCCACGTTGGTGGGCATTCACTTCAAAAGCTTCACCAATCTCGTAAGGCAGCACCACGCAGAAATGGCCCTCCGCAGTTATCAACCTTTCAGCGCTATCCAGCAAAGCGTCGTGAGTCAGCGTTTCCGTATAGCGGGCGTTGGTACGGGCCTGATCGCGGCAGGCAACAGAAGGCTCAAAATACGGTGGGTTGCTGACGATCAGATCGTAACAATGGGCATGCTGCTGGGCAAAATGATGGATATCCTGGCTGTGCACCTGGATCTTCTGCGGCCAAGGTGACTCAAACACGTTATCACGCGCCTGCAAGGCGGCGGCGTTATCCAGCTCAACCGCATCGATGGTGGCCTCGCCAGCCGTGCGCTGCGCCAACATCAGGGCGATCAGCCCACTGCCGCAGCCAATATCCAGCACCCGCTGCACGTTATCCACGCTAGCCCAGGCACCGAGCATAACCGCATCGGTACCTACCTTCATCGCACAACGATCGTGGCCGACAAAGAACTGTTTAAAGGTAAAACCGCCGCGGCGCGGGGTCGATTTTGTTTTATTTTGATTACTCACAATGGCCACCAGCAGACAAAACTGGCGTAGCATAAGGCAAACTGATTTAGGGTAAAAGTTAAAAAGGGTGAACCCTGCGGCCATCCCGTCTATAATCGGCGCCCCAAGTAGAGGTAGATAATGACAGCAACCAATTTTTCCGAACTCGAACTCGATGAGCGCCTGATCCTCGCTTTGCGTGATAAAGGCTACGATCGCCCCACCGCTATCCAGGCCGAGGCGATCCCGCCAGCCATGGACGGGCGCGACGTATTAGGTTCGGCACCGACCGGCACAGGCAAAACCGCCGCATTCTTGCTGCCGGTTCTGCAACATCTGCTGGATTTCCCACGCAAGAAGTCTGGCCCACCGCGCGTACTGATCCTCACCCCGACGCGTGAGCTGGCAATGCAGGTGGCCGATCAGGCTCGTGAATTGGCTGCGCATACCTCGCTGGATATCGCCACCATCACCGGCGGCGTGGCGTATATGAACCACGCCGAAGTCTTTAGCGAAAACCAGGACGTGGTGGTTGCCACCACCGGCCGCCTGCTGCAATACATCAAAGAAGAAAACTTTGACTGCCGCGCGGTAGAAACGCTGATCCTGGACGAAGCCGATCGCATGCTCGATATGGGCTTTGCGCAAGACATCGAGACCATCTCGGCCGAAACCCGCTGGCGTACCCAGACGTTGCTGTTCTCCGCAACGTTGGAAGGCGAAGCGATCCGCGAGTTTGCCGAGCGTATCCTGAAAGATCCGGTTGAGGTTGAAGCCGATCCTTCCCGCCGCGAACGTAAAAAGATCCTGCAATGGTATTACCGCGCCGATGACGTGAAGCATAAAACCGCCCTGCTGGTGCATCTGTTGCAACAGCCGGACGTGCAGAAGTCAGTGATCTTTGTACGTAAGCGTGAGCGCGTGCATGAGCTGGCCGCCTGGCTGCGTGAAGCAGGCATCAACACCTGCTATCTCGAAGGGGAAATGGTGCAGGCCAAGCGTAACGAAGCGGTAAAACGCATGATGGATGGCCGCGTCAACGTGCTGGTCGCTACCGACGTTGCAGCACGCGGGCTGGATATCCTGGATATCACCCACGTGTTCAACTTCGATATGCCGCGCACTGCCGATACCTATCTGCATCGCATTGGCCGTACTGGCCGTGCCGGGCGTAAAGGCACCGCCATTTCGCTGGTAGAAGCGCACGACCATCTGCTGCTGGGCAAAGTGGGGCGTTACCTCAATGAGCCACTGAAAGCCCGCGTGATCGACGAACTGCGTCCATCCACCAAGGTGCCTAGCGAGAAGAGCAACGGTAAGCCCTCGAAGAAGGTGCTGGCCAAGCGCATCGAAGACAAGCTGAAGAACAAAGAGAAGGCCAAGGTGAAGGTACGCCATCGCGACGCGAAAAACGTCGGTAAGCGCCGCAAGCCAAAAGCCAAACCAGACGCAGAATAATCTCTCTGCCATCAAAAAACCGCCATCACTTAGAGGGCGGTTTTTCTATTTTCAAAGCTGAGTATAGTGCTCAGCCAATTGCTGACTTTTGAGCCAGACCTCCAATTGGCGGTACTGTTCACGCAACTCGCTATTCTGCAAATGCATTGGCGTCTGGGCAAAATAATACTGGAACGTTCTCCCTTGCTGATTTTGTGCCTTGGCATCAGCCCCCGTTTGTAACAGCAGCAACGCCAACTCTGGTGCGTTGATTTTTGCGGCCAGGTGCAAGGGCGTATCCCCTACTCTGTCACTCAAGGTACTATCAGCCCCGGCATTCAACAGCATACGCACCTGCTCCTCCCGCCCCGCAAGCACGGCAGCGGCTAATGGCGTAGCACCAGTGACCAGATTACGCATATTAACCTGGGGAGCCTGTTGCAATAACAAGCGTAAATATTGCGCATCCTTAACCATCGCCGCCGTATGCAATGCCCCGTTGCCCTCCATACCAGGCTGCCCAATATCTGCTCCCGCCTGTATCAACGCCTGTACACTGCCTGGCCTCTGCTGCAGAATCGCCCACTGCAACAGTGTGATCTGCAAATCTCCCCGCACATAAAGCCGTTCAATCGTTGCTTGCTGGCTAATTTGCCAAACGTCATCTTCAGCCACCGCCTGTGATAAAGACAGGATATTGGTACCCGCAAATGGCGAAGTTTGCTGTTCCATATAGTGCTCCTTGGCTACCATCAATAACCCAGCGATCCCAAACAGGGGCACAATGAGAGCCGCTATCCCGCAGCCTCTGCACCATCTTTTAGGCATTCGCCTTGATCTCCCAAGGCTTCTGTTCCGCCATTGAACTGATTACCTTGTCGATACCATGGGCCGTCATGCTGCGATCGAAATATTTGCTCGGCCGCCAAGCATCAGTGCCGCTCAGAGTCTCATTGTTGGCAATGGTTATTTTATGCCCGATCGCATCGGGAAGCAGTGACGTCGACTCCTGCGTCCCCGTCAACATGTCGTATTGTTCGCTGTAACGACGGATCCCGCCAGCTTCTGCATCTTGCTTTGCCGCCGCGGGATTAATACCGAAACGGTTGAGAGTATGATCGGAAACCCCCACAGCGTTGAATGTTACTGCCAAAGAACCCGTTGCCAGCGCTGCCGTTGCTGCCAACCCTCCCCCCAACGAATGACCGGTGATCACCAATCCGTCACCAAACACCGCTTTGGCATTCTTGGCAATCGCCACAGCATGATTGTACTGCACATCGTCGTACCCCGTAGCCTGACGCACATTACTCAGCCAATCGCGCATGTCATTAGTACCGGCGAAGGCCAGCACATAGTGCTGCTTATTCGAATAAATACCCGCCTGTAACCCCGAGGCTGTATCCAATAAACTTGCGGGGTCAATGCCAAAACCCAGCAAATCGTTATCACTCATGCGCGAAAAACCCTCTGCACCCTGCCCCGTAAGGTTGTAGACATCCTTGGCCAATAGCGCCAAAGAGTAATCGCCCTGCTGAGACTCTTGCCCACGAGACATCTCCAGCTTTGGGGCCAAAGGTACCGCAGCAGAGAGGTCGCGAGTCAGTGAATCCAACAGGTTTTGTGCATTACGACTATTTTCAGAGGGGGGCGACACAGCAACGTTTGTCACCTGCGGCTCGTCGGTGTGGACTGGTTTTATTGCGTCTTGAGCCGGAGGTGCCGCAGCAGATACCGCGGTAATGGGCGTCAACGTCGAGATGAAACTCAAAGGCAAACTCATAAAGACTCCTTATCCATAGACAGCCCCAAATGGAACTGATTTAGCTATCGGCGAGTCCTACGAGTTCTGTAATGGGAATGATTATTTTTTGCAGCTAATGTGATCAAAATCTGTTTTCTGCCGTGAAGGCATTAAAAAAGGGAGCCGAAGCTCCCTTTTGTCTACCTAGCCGAAAATTACAGGCTTTCGGTAAAGGTACGTGCGATAACGTCACGTTGCTGTTCTGGCGTCAGTGAGTTGAAACGCACCGCATAACCAGAAACACGAATGGTCAGTTGCGGGTATTTTTCTGGGTTCTTAACGGCATCTTCCAGCGTTTCACGGCGCAGCACGTTCACGTTCAGGTGCTGACCACCTTCTACGCGCACGGTAGGTTGCATTTCCATCGGCACTTCGCGGTACTCGATCTGGCCCAGTTCGCTAACAGGCACGATCTGATCTTCCGCGTAATCCGCTTTGGCACAGACACAGCGCGCTTCTGATTTCTCTTCATCCAGCAGCCAGAAAGAGTTCACCAGTGCTTGATTGTTCGCTTTAGTGATTTGAATACCAGTAATCATTTTGTTGCCTCCGTAATAGGGCGAAAAATTTCTACGTCGCCGAAAACTCGATTGTGGTTTCCGGCCATTTGGTAAAACCAATGTTGTCTTGTTGTTCTGTATACCAGTCAAACCGGGTCAATTCTTTGACTAAAATCAATTTTTACGGGGTAGCCGAATGAGCAGCAGAGGCAAATTTATGTTTTATATCAATTTTACCTTTTTGCTCGTTAAAATTATTTTTGTAAATTTTCAAAAATATTTGTATATCTCGCTCACCATACCCATGGAAAAAGCGGGTTTCGCCGAGCGGAGGTTAACGGTAAGCTATGCACCATGAATTGCTAACAAAAACAAAGGAGAGTGCTTATGTCTACCTCCCTCACCTGGCACGACGTCATCGGCAAAGAGAAAGAGCAGCCCTACTTTCTCGATACACTCGCCTTTGTAGCTAATGAACGCCAGGCTGGTAAGACCATTTATCCACCGCAGAAAGACGTGTTTAATGCTTTCCGCTTTACCGAGTTGGCGGACGTCAAAGTGGTGATCCTGGGGCAAGATCCCTATCACGGCCCGAACCAGGCCCATGGCCTGTCGTTTTCCGTGCGCCCAGGCATCCCTGCACCGCCTTCACTGGTCAATATGTACAAAGAGCTGGTGACGGATATCCCCGGCTTTGAACGCCCGACACACGGCTGCCTGCAAAGCTGGGCCGAGCAAGGCGTACTGCTGCTCAATACCGTATTAACCGTTGAAGGTGGCCGCGCGCATTCTCACGCCAATCTGGGCTGGGAAACCTTTACCGACAAGGTCATTGCCGCGCTAAACGAAAATCGCGAGGGTGTCGTGTTCCTGCTGTGGGGGTCACACGCACAAAAGAAAGGGAGCTTTATCGATCGCCAGCGCCATCATGTGTTGAAAGCGCCGCATCCCTCCCCGCTTTCTGCCCATCGCGGTTTCCTGGGTTGCCACCACTTTTCGCAAACCAATCAATTACTGGAACAACAAGGCCTGGCACCGATTGACTGGGTGCCGCACCTGCCGCAGGAATGATCCAGCCACAAAAAAGGCACCACGAAGGTGCCTTTATCCTCAGCAGGTCTTATTAAGACTTGGCTTTGGATACCGCAACCATCGCAGGGCGCAGCAGACGGCCATTCAGCGTATAGCCTTTCTGCATCACCATCATCACATGGTTCGGCTGATGGTCGGCTGATTCCATCAGGCTCATCGCCTGGTGAACGTCTGGGTTGAATGGCACGTTGAGCTCGCCTACCACTTCGATGCCGTACTTGCGTACCGCGTCCAGCAGTGACTTCAGCGTCAGCTCAATCCCTTCGATCATCGCGACCAGTTCAGGGTTGTTCTTGTCCGCCAGCTCCAGCGCACGCTCCAGGTTGTCGATCACCGGCAGCAAATCACCGGAGAATTTTTCCAGCGCGAATTTGTGGGCCTTCTCGACATCCTGCTCGCTACGGCGACGAACGTTTTCCATTTCGGCCTTGGCACGCAGCACACTATCACGCTCGCGTTGCTGAGCTTCAGCCAGTTGGGCTTCCAACTCGGCAATGCGATCATCGCGCAGATCGGCGCCTGCCGCCATGGCTTCCTCGTGCTGTGCTTGCTGTTCCATTTCTTCCGAGGCTTGCTCGTTTGGCGTCTTCTGTTCTTTACTACTCATGAATATCTCCGCGTTTTAGCATTAATCTCGCAACTTGGCTTATTATGGGGATCAAAACCGGGGTTTCAAGTCAACCGGTCACAATGTGGGGCATAAACCGTCCCTGGTGAGGAAAATGGCAGCGATGAAGAAAAAATTTGCATCTATTGGCATTGTTGGGCACCCGCGTCACCCTTCCGCATTGGCTACTCATGAAATGCTGTTCGAATGGTTGGTTGCCCGTGGCTACAAGGTGATCCTTGAACGCCAGATTGCCCACGATTTGGGTATGAAAGACGTAGATACCGGCAGCCTGGCGGAGATTGGTCAACGGGCCGATCTTGCCGTCGTGGTGGGTGGTGACGGTAACATGCTGGGCGCAGCGCGCGTATTGGCGCGTTATGACATCAAGGTGATTGGGGTAAACCGTGGCAATCTCGGCTTCCTGACCGATCTCGACCCGGACAACGCACTCCAGCAGTTGGCGGACGTGCTGGAAGGGGAATATATCGACGAGAAGCGCTTCCTGCTGGAAACCATCGTCCATAAAGAGCACCAGCAATGCCGCGTCAGCACCGCGATTAACGAAGTGGTGTTACACCCTGGCAAGGTGGCGCACATGATCGAGTTCGAAGTCTATATTGACGATCGCTTCGCCTTCTCGCAGCGTTCCGATGGCCTGATCATCGCCACGCCAACCGGTTCCACCGCCTACTCGCTTTCCGCAGGCGGGCCCATTCTGACTCCGTCGCTGGAAGCCATCGCGCTGGTGCCAATGTTCCCGCACACGCTTTCCGCCCGGCCGCTGGTGATCAACGGTGACAGCACCATTCGCCTGAAGTTTTCCCATATCGGCAGCGATCTGGAAATCAGCTGCGACAGCCAGATCGCCCTGCCCATCCAGGAAGGCGAAGAGGTACTGATCCGCCGCAGCGACTTCCACTTAAACCTGATCCACCCCAAGGACTACAGCTATTTCAATACGTTGAGTACCAAACTGGGCTGGTCAAAAAAATTATTCTAAAAATGGCGCCAACCGCTTTACTGTATATAAAACCAGTTTATACTGTATGAAATCACAGTTATGTGTTTATGAACAGGAAGGTCCCTATGTTGGCGCAATTAACCATCAGCAATTTTGCTATCGTTCGTGAGTTGGAGATCGACTTTCAAGCGGGTATGACGGCAATCACCGGTGAAACCGGTGCCGGTAAGTCGATTGCTATTGATGCGTTAGGCCTGTGCCTCGGCAATCGCGCCGACGGCAACGTGGTACGTCTGGGGGCCTCCCGTGCCGATATCTGTGCCCGCTTCTCACTGGCAGATACCCCATCCGCCCGCGAATGGCTGGAGCAAAACCAGCTGGATGACAGCAACGAGTGCCTGCTGCGCCGCGTGATCGGGACAGATGGCCGCTCCCGTGGCTTTATCAACGGCACCGCCGTTCCCCTTTCCCAATTAAGGGAACTTGGCCAGCGCCTGATCCAGATCCATGGCCAGCATGCCCACCAATTGCTGCTAAAACCCGAACACCAAAAACAGTTGCTGGATGCCTATGCTGGCGAACCGGCCTTGCAGGCCGCCATGCACCAGGCCTACCACCAATGGCATCAAAGCTGCCGCGAACTGGCGCACCATCAGCAACAATCTCTCGAGCGCGATGCCCGCAAGCAACTGCTGCAATACCAGTTGAAAGAACTGAACGAATTCACCCCACAGGCCGGTGAGTTTGAGCAGATCGACAGCGAATACAAGCGCCTGGCCAACAGCGGCCAGTTGCTGACCCTCAGCCAGCAGGCCCTGCAACTGCTGGCCGATGACGAACAACACAACATGCTCAGCCAGCTCTACACCACCAAGCACCTGCTGATGGACCTGATCGGTATGGATGAGAAGCTAAGCGGCCTGCTTGACATGCTGGAAGAAGCCTCGATCCAAATCAGCGAAGCCAGCGATGAACTGCGCCATTACGCAGACCGCATGGATCTCGA
Source organism: Serratia sp. JSRIV004 (assembly GCF_019968705.1). Classification (NCBI taxonomy): domain Bacteria; kingdom Pseudomonadati; phylum Pseudomonadota; class Gammaproteobacteria; order Enterobacterales; family Yersiniaceae; genus Serratia; species Serratia sp. JSRIV004. The sequence goes on from NZ_CP074140.1 coordinate 4,509,337, forward strand.
TCCCAACCGCCTGCATGAGCTGGAACAGCGCCTGTCGCGCCAAATCAGCCTGGCACGTAAGCACCATGTTTCACCGGAAGAATTACCCGGCCTGCATCAACAACTGCTGGATGAGCAACAGCTGCTTTCCCAACAGGCCAGCGATCAGCAACACCTGAGCGAAGCGGTCAACCTGCATCATCAACAGGCGCTGGCGCTGGCTGAGCAGTTGCACCAGAAGCGGCAGCACTATGCAGCCGAGTTAACTACCCTGATCACCGAAAGCATGAATGCGCTCTCGATGCCGCACGGCAAATTTAATATCGACGTCCGCTTTGAACCGGAATACCTGAGCAGCGAGGGGGCCAGCCGCGTTGAGTTCTGCGTCTCCACCAACCCGGGGCAACCGCTGCAGCCGTTGGCAAAAGTGGCCTCCGGCGGTGAGCTTTCCCGCATCGCGTTAGCCATCCAGGTCATTACCGCCCGTAAAATGGAAACCCCGGCGCTGATCTTCGATGAGGTAGACGTAGGCATCAGTGGCCCAACGGCCGCCATTGTTGGCCGCCTGCTGCGTCAGTTGGGTGAATCAACCCAGGTTATGTGCGTGACCCACCTGCCACAGGTCGCCGGTTGCGGTCATCAGCATTTATTTGTCAGTAAGCAAACCGACGGCACGGAAACCGAAACCCAGATGTCCCCCTTGGACAAACGTGCCCGTCTGCAAGAGCTGGCGCGCCTGCTCGGCGGCAGTGAAGTCACTAAAAATACGCTGGCAAACGCAAAAGAATTGCTGGCCGCATAACTTTTTTACTTTCCTGAGGTCATAATTAGGCCCTGTAAAGGTTCCCAACTGCTGCAAGGTCTATTATCATCGGCATCCTATGCCCTAAAGGAATGTGATTATTATGCGCTGTAAAATGCTGACAGCTGCCGCTGTGGTTCTTGTGATGCTGACCGCAGGCTGTTCTACTTTTGAGAAGGTGGTTTACCGGCCTGATATCAACCAGGGTAACTACCTGACACCAACCGACGTGGCAAAAATCCACAAGGGAATGACGCAACAACAGGTTGCTTACACATTGGGCACGCCAATGATGCAGGATCCGTTTGGTACCCAGACGTGGTTCTACGTGTTCCGCCAAGAGCCAGGCCATGAGAAGATCACGCAGCAAACGCTGACGTTGACGTTCGACAGCGCTGGCGTGTTGACGGATCTGCAGAATAAACCGGCACTGACCGAGTAAGCCGAGCCGGAGCTGTCATCCGGCCCATGGGGGAAGAGTGAAATCCTTCATGACAGTCGCAGGCTGCAACTCGGAAGACAACGTTCTGATGAAGATAAGGCGCATTCAGCGCCTTATTTTTTTGCCTTTTCCGCCCGCTGACGGCGCAGTTCTTTCGGATCGGCAATCAATGGCCGGTAAATCTCTACCCTGTCGCCATCATTGAGCACATCGCTCAGCTTGGCCGGTCGGCTGTAAATACCCACCTTGTTGCTGGCCAAATCGATATCGCTCCGTAGATCTAACAGCCCAGAAGCCAGGATGGCCTGCTCAACGCTGCTGCCTGCGGCCAACTTAACCTGGCGCACATACTGGCGTTCTGGCAACGCATAGACCACCTCAACGCGTATCTCAGACACTGTAGACCTCTTTGGCGCGCTGAGTGAACGCTTGCACCATGCTACCGGCCAGTTCTTTAAACACTTTACCGAAGGCCAGCTCGATCAGTTTGTTGGTGAACTCAAAATCCAGGTGCAGCTCTACCTTGCACGCCTCGGGGCTTAACGCGGTGAACTGCCAGCCGCCCATCAGCTTGCGGAACGGGCCATCGACCAGCTGCATATTGATGCTTTGGTTATCCAGCAGCGTATTGCGCGTGGTAAAGGTTTTGCTGATGCCGGCTTTTGCCACCTCTACCGCGGCGGTCATTTCATTTGGGGAAGCGGCAATCACCCGGCTGCCGGTGCATCCTGGCAGAAAATCGGGGTAAGAATGAACATCGTTAACCAACTGATACATCTGCTCAGCGCTGAATGGCACTAAGGCAGAACGACTGATCTGGGGCATATCATTTCCTGAGAGGCAAAAAACGTACAGATAATACCATTTATCTGGCGCCAAACAAAAAATCTGCTACGCGCGGCACGGATCCAAAATGCGAGAAATTGCGCAGGTGCTGAGTGGGAAAGGATTTCTTTCGCTGCGTCATCCAGTATAATGAGCGCACTATGACAAAGAAAAAAGCATACAAACCCGGTTCCGCGACCATTGCACAAAACAAGCGAGCACGTTTCGAATACTCCATCGAAGAGGAGATCGAGGCGGGTTTGGCCCTGCAAGGTTGGGAAGTAAAATCACTGCGTGCTGGCAAAGCTAACATCAGCGACAGTTATGTGATGTTCCGCGACGGTGAAGCCTATCTGTTTGGCGCCACCATTTCGCCGCTGAACGTCGCTTCAACTCATGTGGTATGCGATCCAACACGTTCCCGTAAACTCCTGCTGAAAAAACGTGAGCTAGACTCACTGATCGGCCGCGTTACCCGCGATGGTTATACCGTCGTCGCCCTCTCCATGTATTGGAAAAATGCCTGGAGCAAGGTGAAGATTGGCGTAGCCAAAGGTAAGAAAGAACACGATAAGCGCGATGACATCAAAGATCGTGAGTGGCAGACGGCGAAAGCCCGTATCATGAAGCATGCCAATCGTTAAGCCGCTGGCTTAACAGGGTAATCTTCTGTTATACTGCACAAAGTACTTGGGGCTGATTCTGGATTCGACGGGATTTGCGAAGCCCTAGGAGCATGCCGAGGGGCGGTTTGCCTCGTAAAAAGCCGCAAAAAAATAGTCGCAAACGACGAAAACTACGCACTAGCAGCTTAATACCCTGCTTAGAGCCCTCTCTCCCTAGCTTCCGCTCTTAAGACGGGGATAAAGAGAGGTCAAACCCAAAAGAGATCGCATGGAAGTCCTGCCTGGGGCTAAAGTGCTAAATCTAATCAGGCTAGTTTGTTAGTGGCGTGTCCATCCGCAGCTGACCGGCGAATGTAAAGATTGGACTAAGCATGTAGTGCCGACGGTGTAGTAATTTCGGACGGGGGTTCAAATCCCCCCAGCTCCACCAAATTCTTGGTTGATGGTTACCAGAGCCATCCAACGAAGTCCTAGAAGCCCGCATGGCGCAAGCCCTGCGGGCTTTTTTGTACCTTCAATTTGTCCCTCGAAGTCTGAAGCCACCTAATTAAATCCGAACCTTTTAGGCACCTTGTTAGGCACCTCGTAAAGCATTATTGTTTTTGAGGTGCCTAAAACTATGGAAACCCTGCAATGGCAAGACAAACCAAACCTTTATCCGTCAAGGAAATCGAATCCGCCAAACCCAAGGAAGCGGACTACGTTCTCTATGATGGCGATGGCCTCGAGCTACTCATCAAATCAAGCGGCAGTAAGATCTGGCAGTTTCGCTACATTCGCCCTGTCACTAAGAAGCGTGCGAAAAAGAGCATTGGCCCTTATCCGTCAGTCACCCTTGCCGATGCTCGAAGCTACCGGGCAGAAGCTCGTGCTCTCCTGACAAAACAGATCGATCCTCAGGAGCACCAGCAAGAACGACTCCGCAGCACTCTTGAAGCCAAAACCAATACTTTCAAACTCGTAGCCGAACGTTGGTGGAATGTGAAGAAAACCAGCGTAACAGAGGACTATGCGGTAGATATCTGGCGCTCACTTGAAAGAGATGTTTTCCCAGCGATTGGCGATATGAGCATCACTGATATTAAAGCACATACTCTGGTCCAAGCAATTCAACCTGTTCAGGCTCGCGGAGCATTGGAAACTGTCCGTCGCCTGTGCCAACGCATCAATGAGGTCATGGTTTATGCTCAAAACACAGGTCTGATTGATGCAGTCCCCAGCGTCAATATTGGTAAGGCATTCGAGAAGCCTCAGAAAAAGAACATGCCCAGCATCCGTCCGGACCAGCTACCGCAACTCATGCAGACGATGCGTACCGCCAACATTATCCTACCAACACGGTGCCTGTTCATGTGGCAACTTCTTACTATCACCCGCCCTGCCGAAGCGGCTGAAGCCCGCTGGGACGAGATAGATCTGGAAGCACGAGAATGGAAAATCCCCGCATCACGCATGAAAATGAACCGTGATCACACTGTTCCATTGTCAGATCAAGCAATGGCCGTTTTAGAAACGATGAAACCGCTATGTGTAAATCGAGAGTTTGTCTTTCCCAGTCGAATCAAACCGACTCAATCAATGAACAGTCAAACGGTGAATGCGGCACTAAAACGCGCCGGGTTAGGTGGCATACTCGTGTCTCACGGCTTGCGATCTATTGCTAGTACTGCACTCAATGAAGAAGGCTTTTCGCCTGACGTGATTGAAGCTGCACTTGCCCATGTCGATAAGAATGAGGTTCGTCGTGCGTATAACCGCAGTGATTATCTTGAGCAGCGACGACCTATGATGCAATGGTGGGCTGATTTCGTAACTAACGCTGAGGACGGGAAAGCGCACAAGGGAACGTTGCGATTGGTCGGATAACATCGCATTAACAACGCAAAAATGGAGTGCCCCCAGCGCTTCATTTTTTTTTCTTAGTCCGAACCGTATTATTAAATGCTTCTCGAAGCAGCTCATCTTTGTAGGCCCATTGTTTTAAAGTAATAACTAAATTCTCATACTTTAAGTCAATTTTTTTCCCAAGATGATTCTCACTCTCAATAAACTCCCAAAGCTTATCCGCAATCGCCCGTGCTGCAATATCTCTTTTTCGCCACCCTCCATCAGATGGTACATTTTCGTACAACAACTTTACAGCCTGCTCTTTCACTGGAATATTCAGCGCGGCCTTAGCAATACCGCCTTTGGCAGCCCCCTGTGCTCTATACCAATCAGACAATTCCATTTTTATTGTTTGGCTGAGTGTCATACACATTCCTCTCGCAACCTCAATATGACATACCGCCTTAAAAAGAGCTTCGAGTGATTCGCAATCATTTACATTGCGCAAATATATTCCTTTCTGACGCTCCCTAAGAGCACTCTCTAGCTTTCCATAAAAAGATCCGAAAGCACTAGGCCACCCATCAGTATTTTTTCGGTTGAGCCCAGGATCTAAAGAAGTGAATGAAAGTTCCACTCTGAAAAAAGGGTCCGCCGATGTGAATTCATCAGTGAGCTGTTCCAGAAAAAGCTGAATGTCAGGATTTTCGTAGTCCAGCATGGGCCACGCTGATTCCCACGGCGTATTTTGCACCCAATCTGGTATCGTTCCACGTACATCGTCGAAGCTTTTAATCAAAAAATCGTAAGTTTCTTTGAAGTTCATATTCAATAAAATCAATCAGTTAAGTTATTTGTGATTCAAATAAAAAAAAACGAGAAGGCACAGATATTTTCTAAAAACGACCACGCCCCTAATCTGCCTGCATCCAAACCAACATGATTCAGGAGAAAAAGCAATGACATCATCTAATGTTAAAGTTCTACGCTTACCCGCTGTCGCGCTCAAAACAGGTCTTTCCAGGTCCACAATCTATGACTGGATGAACCCAAAATCTCCCCGCTTTGACTCAACGTTTCCAAGACCAAGGTCTTTGGGGAGTCAGTCAGTGGGATGGCTAGAAGCTGAACTTGATGAATGGATTCTACAACGAATCCACTCTGTTCCATGAAGATTTATTTCACAGCGGGTGGATAGATTAGTGTGTATACCCTAAATAACCCGAGTTGCAGGAAGGCAGCAACTAAGCAAATCCCCAAGAGCTTACACAAGTAAGTGACAGGGGTGAGCAAAAGCAGCCGACGCACATGCAACTTGAAGTATGACGGGTATATGTCTTTTTACACTGCTATTTCGCTACTAATAGCAGAATAGCTGCCAGTTCGTAATCCCTTCGTTAAAAATTTTATTGGAGAACGCATGTCAAAAAAAGTCACCACCAACTTTAAGGATGAGTCTCTTATTGTTGATATAGATAATTTTTGTTACGTGAAAGATATTTCACGCTCTACTGGTATTGAATTAGGAATGAAAATAGTAATTCCCTTTTTTAACAAAATCACATCATGTCATTATGAAGCAAAGCAGATTGAAGAAATATTATTAAGACAATCGATAAATGAGCATATTTCACAGGTTCGCGGCACCCCTGAAATCACATATGAGGAGTTTTTTTTGACTGTTTGGAATACTCACATTAAAAGTGCGCTTTGGATACCATCGATTGAAAATTTCCAAAAAAAAAACCAACGATGGTTCGATGGGGAAATTGGAGAAAAAAAGTATAACAGAGAGACTTGAAGTCCTGGTAGATGCAAACAGAGCGAAAGCAGCCATCCACATTCATACAGACCGAATAACTGATGATAATAGCCAGTATGTTAAGGGGTATTCAAATACTATTCTCCTTAAAGAAACCTCATATGAGGGATACCACTTTGATATTAACAACATCGTAGTATTACCTATTTCTGAGCTGATAATATTCGGGGTAAAAGAGGTATTAAAAAGAAAGAATATCTATTTCCATTACCCTCATATTTGTTGGATAAACATTTACCACACCAATAATTTGGCAGTCATGCTCCCGATTATTTGTGAAGCTAACCTGCCACAGTGCACCAGAAATGAAATGAAAATCATTCTCATTAATCCATTCGCTATAGGGAGAAATAAATAATAAATGACACCTGAATTATGCAAAAACGGCAAAGTGATTAACGATGTTATCCAAATCGCAATGCCGAGTGATTCTCATTCTCTATTATGACTTTATAGTAATGATTCTATCGTGTATTACTCTCTGAAATGGGGTTAAAAAATGGTATTTCATTTTTATTTGGCTTGCTCGGATACGAAGGCAGCAAGCCATATCAGACAGGATGTTACCTTTAAGGAGATATGCAAAGAATTTCCCATTTCACCTGATAATGTGGTGATTGAGATTGTTGATGAAAAACAGTCCGTATTACATCAACGACTATTGAAAGAATTGATAAATCAGAAAGCGAACAAAGGTGACACCATCATACTGACCGGCTTAAGTAGCCTGGGAAGAAATGTTGAGGATATACTGGATATTTTATTTTTTTGTTTCAAAAAAGACATCAATATCTATTGCTACCATCCTTACACTAGAATAGAGCCCTCTGTTGAAAGCTGTATGTCTTTTCTGATATCGGTACAAACAGGGGTAGATATTCAGAGTCTTAAATCAAGCAGAAGTAAGCACCGGAGAATCAAGAAACCGCTTGGACGAAAAGAAGGTAGTCAGCATAAACTCAGTATCTACACACTCAAGTTGAGAGGGTATAAACAATCAGAGGTAGCAAAAGAATTAAGAGTCAGTTTATCGACAGTTAAACGACATTGGAATAACGAAATTTTCGGTTAATTCAGCAAGTTAATTGCAGAGTAACTTTTAAACAGTCATCGCAGGCTGGGGCTGCCCTCATCTCAATTTTAGATGTTGGATAGGTATTATAATGGCCATCTACTCTTAGTTCTAACTAATGACCATCTAAGGGTAGAATTACTTAACAAGTAATTATCAGATCACAACAGCATGGGGATACTAAGATCTGACGCCAGTATATACCTTAATCATCGGTAAGGTACAGCCCTGCCTGCGTGGCAATAACTAATACGGTTTCTGACAGACTGTAGGCCTAATCACATAGGTATATTGATATGAAATATGTACAGCTTTATCGGACGAAAATTAATGTGTTATTGAATGCCCTGACGAATAAATATCCACGAGTTACAGCGGTAAGGGTGGATTTCCACTTTCCAGGTATCGTCGATGATGGTGATAACATTTGCTGTTTCCCTAATCTGGAACCGGGAGTAATGTCGCGGATGCGCGGCTCCCTAAAGGCTAAGTTGGAAGCGGACAAGATTCGTAAGCAACGAGAAGGTAAACGTATTTATCGCTGCCCTATGTTTATTATATGGGCGAGGGAGTTTTCTGAATCAGGTAAATGCCATTACCACATCTGCCTGTTATTCAACAAGGACGCCTACTACCACCTCGGTGATTACAATCAGGAAGACAATTTGAGAGGAATGATTACAGCGGCATGGTACAGCGCTTTAGGGCTGAAACTGGACGACCACCAAGGTCTAGTGCATTTTCCAGATGGCTGCCGCTACGTGCTGGACACTAACAGCCCTGACTTCAACGAACATTACCAAGACCTGCTTGAGCGCCTGGATTACCTGAGCAAAGTCGATACTAAAGTTTTTGGGGAAGGTGATCGTAATTTTGGTTGCAGTCAAATCGATTTATAACTCGCCAGTGGCCTTCTCTGCGTGAGAAGGCCTTATTACGTCAGGGATAAGTTATATGTCCCATGATCGCACAAATTAACCGGTAATCAGTGACGTTGAAGATCTCCGGGTTATCAGCGCTTTGCTCACCGATAAAGAAGACCTGAGCTCCTTTTTATTCAATGCTTCTTTCGCTTCTTCCTACACAGTTTCTAGCTCATTCAGAAACATGGTTCGTTTGGCCTTCGACCAGTCCCCCACTCAACGTGGATTTTGTAGCTCCTTAAGGGCTTAGGTTACCCAACCTCAGACAATACGGCCTTCGTTGGACGCTTACGAACCTGTTACGACGAAGTAAAATATTTACTGGCTTTCAAAGAACGAAATTCGCCCTTACTGAAGCCATAAAAAAACTTGTTGAATGTCTCAGGGCATGAAGCGAAAGTTCGAAGTTTATCAATGCCGAAGGTAAATTAATAACATTGCCGCGTATTAATCAACGGTAAGCAAGTCAGTAGCAATTAAGAAAGCCGCCATCCAAGAGGGATGGCGGATAAAAACCTGAACATAAGTCCAGTTTTGCGTTTAATCCGGTTCAGGCAGGGGCAATGACGGCAGGTTTGATCCGCTCCTGAAAACCAGCGCTAATGAGATTCTCCTTTAATTCTTTTAGGCATGATTGTGGCACAGCCAGCCAAAATAAGTTCTTTGCCCTGGTGATTGCGACATACCCAATCCGGCCTTCTTCATCACCTGTGCCTGAAAGCAACGCTTCGATATGGGATTTCTTCGCCAGGTACATAACTGCGCCGATAGACTCCCCCTTAACCTGGTGCACCGTTTCTACCCTGAGTCCATGTGTCTGAGTGACTGCTGTACTCGCCAATGGCTGGTCCGGTAGTGATTTTTTTGTCAGTTTGGTGCCAAGCGTGCCAGCAATTTTATATCCGTATTGTTTTTCAATCTCTGCGAGCAGCGCTTTGACATTCGTTAATAACTTGGTGTGCCAGTCTGTTTTCGCTGTAAGCGCAGACGAGGGGAGTCCCACATCTGCGCTGCGACTGAAACGCCATAGTAGTCGCTTCAGCCCGCTCATTCCGTCTTCATGTGATAGCCCCTGAAGTCCTGAACTGAGCCCATGGGGGGCATTGTCCAGTAAGCCAATGATTGCCCGGCAGACCAATTTAAAGCAGCCATGGTAGTTACTATGTTGATCTCGTAACAACGATGCTTCTGCTAAGACTTTGACCATACCTTGCCCTGGCGGGGAGGCTCTACCCGCAATTACTTCAGCTCTCCTCACCCCGCGACAAAGAATTACTGAATCCTGAAGCTGCATGCCTAACTCATCGATATGGGCCTTAAATGCTTCCGTTAATTTGGGCAGTTCAGATTCCTTATATCCGATGAAAAATGCGCCACCTTGTTCGTTCTGCCGGTCGGGCTCGTCATTACGGTCGCAGAGAGAGTTGGCGATGTTAATGATTTGCGGCAGGGAACGATAGTTGCGAGTAAGCTTGTAGCCGGTCACCTCAGCACGGGCCTCGTAGCTCTTCAGGAACTCTCCGTCAGCACCAGCAAAGCCATAAATCCCCTGGTTTACATCCCCGATAAGAGTTACCTGAACCCCTGAACATATAAGTAACTCTAATATTTCCTGATGCACTGTACCCAAATCCTGGGATTCATCGATAAGGATTTGCGGGTAGCGGGCTGCCAGCGCACGCAGTACGGCTGGTTGTGAGACTAGAGTCTGATAAACCCAATACCGGCCAAGATCATGAGTGTAGGCACCTGTCTTTCCCAGTCTATTAACGATCTTTAAAACCTCACTTTTATCAAGCAGCTCCAGCTCATCCCCTTTGCTTATAACAAAGTAGAAATCTTTATTAAACATACCTACTTTTATGTCTTTTAATGGCAATGGAGGGCTGCCTTCACGCCAATATTGAAACCTGGTTAGAAAAGGCTCCGAACCGGACACCAGGTACGCAGCCTGAGTTGCGGCCATAGTCCGGTAGGCATGGGGACGTAAAATATGTTTGGTAAAAAAACCGTCAAGTGTATCGACCTCCACCCGTCGACGATTAGCATCGTCCGGCAGAGCAGTTGCGAGCTCTGCATAACCTTTATTAAAGGTATTGACCGCTACATTAGAGAAAGACAACAACACAACTCGGCCGCGACTGCTTTGCATCTTCTGTCGAATGGCTATCAGGCGACGAATAGCTGTAGCTGTCTTTCCGCTTCCTGCGCATGCAGTGACAGCAATAGACACTAGTGGTGCATCGATAATGTCTATCTGCTCATTTGATAGTTTCATGGTTTGGCCACTCCCTGACAGACATGCTGGATAGCATTTTTAAGATATTCAGGCACTTCACATTCTGGCACTTTTAAAATCTGTTCAGCTAGTGCCTGGGCGAATCGACCTTTCTGAATATTGCCGTTGCCTTTTCGCTCAAACATACCGCAGAACAACGCTTTGGCTTTTGCTGTATTGTCTGGCTGAGCATCAACTATCTTACGCAGAGCTTTTGAGATTTTTGGATGCGGGTCGGCTAATGCAGTAAGCATTGAGTCGCGGTTCGCCTCGATGAGTGCCAGATCGTATTCCAGGGTTTTCAATCCATGAAAAACCTTCACGAAATCATCCTCCAGATTCTTCATCTTGATGGTATTTGCCGATAATCGCACCTGATCTCCCAACGCTGGATACACCTCTTTCCTTTTAACTTTTTTCTTTTTCTCAGCATCGCCAGCAGGCTCTTCCCCATCAGGAGCGTCTGTTTCTTCCTGGTAGGCAGCTTCAGCAAGTATGTCGTCAATTTCCTCTTCAACTTGTTCACCCTCTGCCAGGGCTTCAACCTCTTCTTCTTCAAATGGATCTGCATCGGTTACTACAGCGACGGGAATTCGCAGCCCCTGCTCTCCAAAAAGCGGGAGGAAGGAGTCAAAATTAAGTCCCTCAACGCTAATAAGACTGACCCCATATTTCCTGAGATCAAAGTCCATCTTTTTAGCAAGCGCGTCAATCAACATGAGTTCTGCAGCACCCTCAACGAAAATCACCCGGCGAGCAAAAAACAGTTCAGCCCTAGTTACGTCCAGATACCGCTCCAGCTTTTCACGTTTTCCCTTTTCAAATGTGATATCACGTGGAAAGAAGGTCTCTACGCCAGCTTCGTTCTCGATCAGGCATACAAGAGAGTCCAGCTTTGAATTACTAGCGAAATTCGGGGAATGGCTGGTGACAAACAGTTGTACAGGCTTTTCGCCTTCACCCGTTGGAATACCTGAAAGGTACTGCAGCAGCACGCGTTGCAGTTGGGGATGCAAATGCGCTTCTGGTTCCTCAATAATCAAACTCCTGAAAGCAGAATCAGGATTTTTAGCCAGTTCACTGAGTACTACCGCCATGAAGATCAGATTATTGAAGCCCAATCCATTCTTTTCAATCTCCATGGTTTCAGCCGTCATGGTCAGTCGGGAAGAGAGGCGCTGAAAGTCAGTCACGCTGAGCCCAACGGCAAGCTCCTGCGCTAACTGATCACCCATCATGGAATCGTGTCTGGTGGATATCGCTTTATGGGTGTTTTGAATGGACTTATTCTGTTTAAGTGTTTCGTCAAGGTCCTTTAAAGCCGTGTTGATCGTATCACGGCCTGCTTCATCGGTGAGCAAATGAAGTAAACGTGCCAACTGGCTGTTACGGTTAGGACGAAGGCCCTGCGCGGCATCGCGGAGAGGCGGGAGATAAACCCCACGAAGGTTCTCCATCATATCTGAGGTTAGTGAAACTTCCGGATGATCGCCGCACCAGCGTCTGACTTTGAATCGTCCCGTCTTATCCACATCGGTGTACAGAACATGGATATGCGCCTCCATGATCTTGTCCCCATATGGCTTGAGTGCGGCTATAAAGTCAGCTTCATCTTCAAGGCTAAGATCTCGGAAGACAAAATGGAAACTGATATCGCCAGTTGGATCGCCTTCATGTGGACGATGCCTGTCAGAAATATCGAAGCGAGGATAAATCTCATCATGACCTGCAAGAAGCGTCCTAAGAGCATCGACCACTGCACTTTTCCCTACATTGTTTGGCCCAACCAAAACATTCAAACCAGGTTGAAATTTCAGCGTAGCTTCACGCAGTTTGCGAAAATTCTTTATCGTGAGCTCTGCAAGATACATAAAGGTCTTCATCCTATAATGCTGTTCTGAATAATAAATAACGAGAAGACGTAAAATCATTCCAACTTGAATGACCAGTCGATTACAATCCAAATTCAGATACTTGAGTTACTGCCATCTTATCACCACAGGCATTAGCAAATAAGCACGCCTCCAATGGGCACACCATGTCACCGAGGTGCGGTCAGTACCCCGATAGCCAGTCCCTCAACGGAACAGCTGTGTTTGCTTTTGTATCAAGCACCATCCAAAGTTCCTGTGGTTGTCCTTTCAATAAACCCCAGACGACTCTTTGATAAAGCCCTAGGTACTCCCAGCTAACCCAGCTATCATCGTTTGCAGTATCCGAGGCTGGAAATATTGCAATTTTTGAAAGCCCCTTCGCGCCATCAGCAATGCCTAACTCCCAAGGCACCCAACGGCTCTCCTTGCTATTTTTAGTAGTAAGGAGCACGAATCTTTTTGTCTGAGCAATGCGTTGTTTAAGTAAAGCTGCGGTTTCCTCGGATGTGTAAGGTGGCATTTCGGGGTCAATTTCATCGATGTACACAGAGGCTCCATGATTCTGAAGTACCTGAATCGCGCCGGGTAGAACTCCCTTGTCTTTACTTGAGTGCGATAGAAACGTACTCATCGAAGCCGTGGCTGCCAAAGATTTGAATACGTGATCGCGAGTAGCTTGAGAGCTGTTAGCGGAGATGTTTCTTAGCTCCGCGGTTGTGACATTACGAGCCATACTTCTTTCCTCAAATGATAATATCAACCAAAACGTGCACCCTATAATGATCTGGAAGACCGGACTCTCCTGCGATGTCCGACCTTCTGCCGTAGCTAAAGCAGTGAGTAGTGAGGTTCTAAGGTTTGTAATTTTTACAAGTAGTGATGGCGTCCTCGATCTAGCTTTCGATGTTGGCCTGGATGGAGGCATAAACCTCTTTGCTATAATTCCCCGCTGGAGTCATCAGCTTCGCATATCTAGATAGCCTCACTGTGTTATTTTTCAGTGTGACTGCATCGAAGGGGATAGAACCAGCGACAGAGGTTTTCTGGTAGCTATCATTAGACCATTACACAAGAAGACGGTTGATCCGAAGAGCGACAACGCCTTTTCCTGCGTTCCACCCCTAACGACCTCCTCCAGTACTCACGGACAGGTAGCGGTCTCTGAGCCCACGAGGACAACTACACATGATTTGCCTACAAGACTATCGTCGATCCATCTCTCAATCGCCGTATCACCCTTTCTTTTGAATTCCTCCCACTCATTGGCGGTGGCCAGTATTAGTTCACCACTACATATTGCGCACCTGCTGGGTGCGCTAAAAGTCGTTAGCAAAGTGGAAACTGAAGAACACATTTCGAACCATTGATAGTTCCTTCTAGGTTCATGGAGATATCGGTTATGGCTTTGCTCCTCCAAAAGAGTTTTTACTCCCATAACGAGCTCGGCGTCGCTGATTGAGTGGGATAGAAATATATCGAATTTATTGGTCTGCTGAGGCCCAGGATAGGCGTTTCTTAGTATTTCCTGAGCATTTCATCGACCACCCACTGCTCTTTTTTCTGCGGACTGAGCCTCTGACTTTGTGAAAAATGCCTTTTTTATTTTTCCTAGATCAATATCGATAACGTAGCCGATCAACCCCAATGCCGCCTTATTGCTTGTCAATTGGATTGAGAGCAGAGCGGTTTGGATAGATAACGATCAAATAAAGATGCAAAATCCACGTCTTCCAGACTGCCTCCATCGAAGTAGCCATGATCCCTTGCAAGGCTCAGTGCAGCGCCTCCAGGGGCGGCGACCGGCAGAATTATTGCGTCAGGATGAAATTGCTTAAAGAGCTCATACTCAACCTGAACTCCCTCCATACCCCCTACAAAGACTGCACCAACTAAGTCGCATCGAGACAACATTTCCTGCCGCATAAGATGTAGGCTGCCGTCTAGATCATCAGGCACTGCGTCGGTGTAAACGACATTGTCGAATCGCTCATTTTCTTCAGGGTACTGGCCTTCGAAAAATCGGCTCTGGTACAATACAACGGAGCGAGTGTAATCGACGCCCAGATCTTCGCAAATACTCCAGATCATGGGTGTTATTGCAGGGTGCCCCCCCCATACGATTTTCATTTTTCTTACGACCGCGATGGCAAACTCACGTACAGCACACTGAATCAGGAACGGATCAGCAGTTTCGTAATAATCACCGCGTCCATTGACCGGGACGCTTGCTGAAAGAAAAATAGAATCCACTTTTTACACCTCCCAATCCGCAAACTGCCAGCCGGCCTCGCATGCTTTCACCCACTTCGTTGCCTGGATGTGCGAGCCGAGCCAATCCATATGATTCAGCCACTGAGGATTTAGCCCCACATGGTCATACAGTATAGCAACTGATTCATCTGGATAGTTCATTGAGGCTTCATGCATGGTTGATGACGTCGGTACCCCGACCGTCGGGTAGACCACTATTATTCGGCCTGTGGGCAGATGAACTTTGATTTCCCTCCCCACTCCCATACCAATGACTTCACCACCTATGGCCTCAATCCCAATGCGCAAGTTGCTGACTAGGTTGATAGTCCTTACAGCATGACTTTTGCTGCGCACCGTCTCAAGCTGAAGACAAATGCGGTCGATAGCGGAATTCTCGATACGTCCTGTTCCGCCGTCCAACTCACCTTCAGCTAACTCAGCGAGGCTTGCAGTACCCAATCCACGATCCTGCTTCGTTTCAGGCCAAGCGACTCGAAGGACACTGATACCTTTCGCGAGAGCCCGCCCAAACTCAGCTGATGTCCAACGACTATTAAAATAGTCAGGAGTATCTAACATCAACAGCACGTCAGAATCGCAGAGTCTATGCCACAACATGGTCTGAAAATCCTCTGCTGGCGCAATACTATGAGTATCAAGGAATACGTCGAAATGGCGTGCTGATAGAGCATCGAACATCTGGAGCGCGGCAACTCTGGCCTCATCCCGACGGTAGCTTACGAAGACCCTTCGTTGTTTCGGAAGCAATCCAGCGCATTCAAGAAGAGCTATCGAGACACGCTTAGCACCGCCATTTGCGTAGGCCAGACAGTTTAGCGGCCGCAGCAGCTCAGGGATTTCCGCAGATACATGTCGTAGATCGGATACAACTGGAATTACAGGAGTACCGCTGCGGAGCAAACTCGGTAAGCTTGGGTGATCTACGCCCTCTCCTCCAAAAAATACAACCGCACTCGATCGCAACTGGTTTGGTGTAAACATCTCGGGAGCTACCTCCCAACTGATCTCCTGACCGAGTCGTAACCCGTACATCGCCACTGCAGTTTTAACCGCATCCTCCAAATCACGAAGTTGCGCGTCTGAAGGGGAGCCTATAACAGCAAGCTGATAGATAGGAAGCATGGATGCCCTTGTATGCAATTACAGTTATCGTCAAATGGTGTGGTTTCTCAGCTGAATCTGGGGGCCTCTAGTAGCTTCGCATCAACCCCCAGTTCCGCATAAAGTTTATCAACATGTTGGAGCCCGCTGATCCGCGTAATGGAATCGGAGCCATCCGACAGGGAGTAGGAGCTTAGCCACTTCATAAACTGTTCATAATCCAACGAGTAAGTGGACTGCGGGAGTAAGTATCTAAACTCAACGTGTTTACTATCAAACGCGGCTTTTTCTAATATCCGATAATCCTCCATACCCATCCCGTATTTGTCGAGATGCTTGCGCTCTGTCCGTTTTACATTTTGTGCAAACATAAGTTCGGAGAAAATCCAGGGAGAGGAAAGTCGCTCCGTATCCGACATGTATTCATCAATCTTGATCGAACTTTCCGTGCCTAAGAAAACGAAAAGCTCAGAGCGATGGATCATCTGCTGGAGCGCTGCATTTAGGATTAGGTGAACATTAGTTGTCGTTCTGTTCCTCAGTGCGTAGCTATAATTTTCCCAACCCGGGGGGATACAGAATTTGTTATCAATTTTCTTAAGTAATTCATCAGCATAGCCCCATACGCATGAATCGACGAAAGGCTTCAGGCCAATTTCTTCCAGGCTTAAAGCAATACGGATGGCCTGATCTTCATCGTTATGTGAGTGGGAGATGAATACGTCAATCTCCGTCTCTGGAAATACGCTTTGCTGGATTTTCTCTGCATCCAGCAGGTTGTTACCATTAAGGAGGTACTCTTCAAGCCTGATGGCAATGTTGTCTTTTTTCGCTTTGTAGGACGCGACGTCAAAATCACTCCATTCTGAAACGGACTCAACGACATTCTCAATTTTCAAGTCTAGGAACATACAACCCTCATTTATTTAAAGTAGCTTGGGATTATGTGAACTGATTTCTCGCAAAGCGCCGGTTAAAAACGCTCCCATTTATCGGCATGACGACCATCAAAAAACCTCGAGCGCACTTCTGTAAAGTGTTCTTTTCCGGCTTCATTCCCACGCGCAGCCATTTCCTGAATTGCCTCTCTGTCATCAAGCTTGATTTCGACAGGGGTTTGTTGGTTGATGCGCAAATGGCGAGTGGGTCCTAGGAAACTTTCAGCAAGTGCGAGTGCGCCGTGCTCCTGTGCAGCAAAAAATAGGTCAGCGCTATGAGGTGCCCATCCGGCTTTGCCTTTCCCCAGTTGGTCAGTAAAATCGCTTTCGCTGCTGAGCGTTCCAATGCTCAGCACATCGATACGATCCAGTGGAATTTTTAGGTATCTGACAGCTTCAGCAAGCGCAGGCAAAATAGGATTGTTTGCCCAAACCCCCCCGTCAAGGAACGTTTCGAGGGCGATTGGCCCCTCCCAGGTTGACTCGTCGAAGAATGTTGGTGCTGCTGACGAAGCCAGAGCCGCATCGACGGCAGAGATATCGCGATACGCAGTACGATCTGGACTGTGAGGTGTTACTATCGCCTCTGCTTGTCCCTGTTTCGCTCTTACAGTAGGTATGACCAAGCGACAGCATGAATTGGCAGCCAGTGTCTTTTCGCCGTACACTTCTGCAAGTAGCTGTCGTAAGGTGGTTGAATCATGTTTGGATTTGAGCCAATGTCTCAGCTTTCGATCCTTAGGAAAAATTTGGGGGCCCTTTTCTTCGTAAAAAGCCAGAATTTCACTTGGGTTCAGGCCAAGGGCTAGACCGATGGCAAGGATAGCGCCAGTCGATGTACCTGCAACCAGGTCGAAATGGGAGATGATGCCATTACCGCCGCCGGCTTTGAGCATATCGTCCCACTTGGCCAGCACAGCTGCAGTAAATGTGCCCCTCAGTCCGCCACCGTCTAAAGCCAAAATTCGGAAATTTCGGCCTCGTGTTATATTCCTTCGCGAGAGGGGCAAATTTTTGAGCTGCTCGACGATCAGATCGACAACCAAATCAACATTAGTGCCAAGCGCAATGACCTCGTTAGCCTCTTGACTCAGTCCGTTTTTTAGGCGTTTTATTAGCGACGGATCTTCATTGAGATAGCCAGCAATCGCGCCGCCAAACCCGGCTGCGACGAACCCAGGCTTTCCAAGCTCCAGCATGGTGTCTAATTCATTGGGCACACCCGCATTCGCTTTATTGACATCCCACCAGGCGCCACCGACACAAACAATCGCATCAGAGCGATCGGCCATCCAATCACGCATGGGTGTCAAACCATTTATCGGATTTCCATCTGCGGACTCTGCCGGAACTATCTCGACAGCCGCATATATTCGTTGATCATCGATTTCAGCAGCATACTGAGCTGTAGCGAAGCTTTTTGCTCGTACCAGAGTGAGCGCACATTTGTCCCCACCTGCATCAATAAAACCTTCTGCTGCCTTCTTTAGAGGAGCGTTAAAAGAAGGGTGACTGCCATGTACTATCGTTCCCCCTTCTGCGAAGATCTTTGCCGCAAACTTGCCCACAAAATGGGCAATATCTTCGTTATGCTCTTTGTTAGATCCGGATAGATGGATTCGCACGCCCGCCAGGCGTTGTTTAACTGCCATTCTAAGCACCCATATTTATCTAGAGGCATGATTGTCTACTCTAAGCCGAACAGCTTGGTCAGAATACGGCGTCGCATATCAGTCCGTTCGCAGATAGCTCACCGGCAAAATGAAAACGTTCAGACGTAAGAGCTCGTGTTGACTAGCGGCCAGCAAGTGCGGCGGCTGTTTCAATCCACCCAGATATGTTTTCTCTGCCGTTTTGAGCTGCGTAATCATATCTTAGGGAATGATCTGAAATTCTCGTTACAGCCGAGGTTGTGGGGGCTGCAAACAACAGATCGGATGCAGGAATAGCTGAGGTGTAGTCCTCATACCTTACCCATTTACCGTTTTTAATTTCAGCAAAATAAATTTGTCCGTTCGAACAGTAAACTCCGACTTCGGAAAGTGGATCGATTCCTTTTTTCCCCAAAACCTGCGCATTGTTTTTTACGCCATGAATGTCAACTGTCAGCAGGCCATTTCCCTTTAAAACGCTGCGTACAATTTCATATCGGACCCAACGCCTGCTAGCAGTGTATTGACCAGCCAAAATACACGTAACCGATGTATTTTTTAGCCCCTCGCGCAGAAAATTCTTCAGGATGTTGTCACCTTCTTTCTGTGATGCTTCGAAAACGCTAGCATCATAGAATCCCACTGATTCTTTATCTTTGCCCACAACCCAGCTGTTTCTGACATTCCACGCACGCCATACATCTTCTTGATAGTGGAATGAAAAGAACGTTTTTCTCGGCATACCTTGCCTCCTTCCGTATGAATTTCTACCTACTTATTCCTAGCATCCGTTGCTGATGGCCAATAAACATACTGTGAGGCACCGTAAGGATGCTGCCCGATATCGACGAACACTTAGGGTTTCTAGGCTATCACCAAACATCCTCCTGCAACATCACTCTAGCACGTAATAATGGCGAATAGCCGGCCTCATCAAGTGTATTCTTGCGGAGTTGCGGCAATCATCACATCACATGACTCTGGCACAATATTCGTAACTAGTAAGCGCATACCCTAAATCACTTCAAATTATAATTATCAGGGTGCGAATGACTATATCTGGCACATAGCGGAAGTCCGTACTACACGAAATAATCATGCTGATCAAAATAATTTCAGATAGATATTATCTCAGTGAATCCCCCGCATCCTGACAGGATAGCGGGGATTTTTGTTTTTCACACTGAGATCTCCATATGCAAAAAACTGAAGGCCTCAAGGCCATTGAGAAGCCACTTGCCTCTCTGCCCCACACCATCCGCAACCATATTCTTGAACGTCTTCGCAGTCTTACACAATACGAGCCGGTAATCGGCATTATGGGTAAAACTGGTGCTGGTAAAAGTAGTCTCTGCAATGCCCTTTTCCAGGGGGAGGTTACGCCGGTCAGTGATGTTGAGGCTTGCACTCGTGATGCGCTGCGTTTCCGACTGCAATGCAGCAATCACAGCATCATGCTGGTTGATTTGCCTGGGGTTGGCGAAAGTGAGCAACGGGACAGCGAATATGAATCTCTGTACCGCCGTATCCTGCCTGAGCTGGATTTAATCCTGTGGGTCATCAAAGCCGATGATCGTGCTTTCTCCATCGATGAACGTTTTTACCGGCGAGTGATGACTGGCTACCAACAACGGGTACTCTTTGTCGTTAACCAGGCTGACAAAAGCGAGCCATGTCATGAATGGAACGCCACCAGCAATGCACCATCACCGCACCAGTTAATTAATATCGTGTCCAAGCGGGACTCCATTCGCCAGCTGTTTTCACCGAGCCATCCGGTGTGCGCCGTTTCAGCCAGAACAGGCTGGAATCTGCCATCAATGGTAGAAACCATGATGTGCTGCCTGCCTGACCGTGCCACCAGCCCTCTGGCGACGCAACTGCACGGGAGGTTATGCAGTGAACCGGTAAAAAAGCAGGCGCGTGAGGGCTTTGGTCATGCGGTTGGAGAAGTGTTTGATTCTGCGGAAGTGGCATCATTTGTTCCCACACCACTAAAAGCGGTTATTCGTACTATCCGTGAGGCCGTGATATCCGTTGCCCGTGCCGTGTGGGACTGGATTTTCTTCTAACTCTGGCTCACCTGCGGTTATAGCCGGGACATACCCTGTCCGTTCTGATGCTTTATAAGCCATCGAATTTGGTATGTTTTCTCTCTAAGCCCCGTCACGGTTGACTTCGGCAACAGTAAAAAATACGTCTTCTCGTGTCCATTCCCTGTCCCACCCCCTCGTTAAAATAACTTTTTTATTTTCAGCTAATTATCTCACTGGAGAACCTGTCTCATGACTCAGGCTGAACGCCGTCATGACCGGCTTGCCGTCAGGCTGTCGTTAATTATCAGCCGTCTGGTGGCGGGCGAAACGCTAGATTTGCGAACGTTGGCAACTGAATTTGGCGTGTCGGTTCGTACCCTGCGCCGGGACTTTCGGGAACGGCTGATGTATCTGGATCTAGAGTATCGCAAGGGTCAGTGTCGCTTGCTGTCCGGCGGCCGCCAGAGAGAGCTGGCTGTGATGACATTTGCCCGCCAGTCGGGCGTTGAAGCACTGTTTCCTGGTATGGATAACCATCTGGTCGCTTCACTGTTGAGCGGTCCTGGTGAGTCTCCCTGCCTTATCTGGCAGGGAGTGGCCCAAGCGTCATCCCCAGACTTGGGCGTGTTCACACGACTGGTGAGCGCGGTATCGGAACACCGGAAGGTGACACTACTGGGAAGCGGTTGTCGCTGCACAGACCTTGCTCCCTATCGCTTGGTTCTGCGTGAGGGAGAATGGTATCTGACGGGTGAGCATCAGGCCCGGATTGCCGTTTTTCCCCTGACCGATATTCGGGCGGTCACGCTCCACAACGGCAGCTTCGCTCCAGATATAGCGATGCGCGACATCCTTTCTCACCCGGATTTTCTTCAGGCTTTACCCCACTTTCGCTTTTTCCATTCATTGCTTGTCACAACTGACGACGGGCTTATACCTCAGAAGGAATAATCACAATGAAATTGCTTACCACTACAGTGCTGGCCGCCAGTTTTTGCCTTGGTGCTGTTTTTCCGGCTGACGCTGGAAACACTGTCGGCACAGTCAAAGCCTGGCAATACATGCAGGCTGACGGTTGGAAATCCGCCGATGGCATGGACGACAATAAGCTGCACAACATGCTCTATCAAGCCAGCGTGATTGATAACTACCCGTGGACGAGACAGTTTCTGCTACGTGTCCGTGGCGGCGGTGCCATTTTCCTGGCTGACAAGAAAACCCACACCATTCGCCAACTAAAACTGAATCCTGTCGGTGAAACCTACAACGATATTGAAACGGTTTATCAGGGAGAAGATAAAGGTGAAGGGTGCTATTTTGCCATTATTGATAGCCAGTCCTCTGTTCGGGATAAGGCTATTGATGACCTTATTTACCCCACATGGCCAGCAGTTCACGATACTGATGATGTTCTTAAGGCTAAAATTGCAAACGTCAGGCAGCAAATAGCCGCGAAAGTCGTCATGGTCATGCCGGATAACTGTGTGAATAAACAGCAACAAGCGGCGCTGGCGGCTAAACGCTCAGAAGAGGATCGGAAACTGCAGCAATGGGTAGCGCAACAAAGCCTGGCGGAATTGTGTCGTCGGACGGGCAACTGCTGAGACAGTACCCGAAAGAAGAGTAAATAGACCAGTAACGTCTTCGGACCGGGCTTCAGATAGCTATCCCACTGAGTAATTTCTCCGGGCGACACCGGGGTTTCACAGATAAGGAAATCATGTTTTCGCAAAGCCGGGGGGATACTGCGGCTTTTGGCAAGCTGGCCTGGCTGGTCTCATTTTATCTGTGGCGGAGGGTTAAAACGTTTGGGCAGAAACCCACGTATTTCTGGGCCTGGTTGGTGATGTTGGTACTGATCATTCTGACCTGATGTTGATTAACGTCTGACAAGAATATATCAGAGGATACATGGGCTTATTACAAATAATGCAGATTGCAAAAAATTCAATTTACTGATTTAAGGACAGAATTATGCGTCTACCTCACGCAGTGCTGATGGTGTCAACTCTGGTGTCAGCAACAACCGTTCAGGCCATACCGAATATGTGGACCAGTGGTTTTGGTCAGGGTGTAACAGAATACCTGATCACCAATTCGGAAAATGTCGTTTTTAACCTTAACTGCACTATGAACCCAGATGAGCAAAATATCTTGCAACATCACGTGCTCATTGAGCTGCCTGACGGTACTGGTGCAGATTCACGCGATGATAAAACTGCAATAACGGTTGTGACCGATGACCAACAGTTTCCGTTACCCTCTTCGCTGGGGTGGCGAAATGGGGACAACGCCTGGATCCAGTTTATTGATGCCCTTGGTCACGCCGCAACGTTCGATGTTTATGTTAATGATAAAAAAGTAGGGAGCTTTACTCCCGGTATTAAGAATACGAAAAAAGAGCTGGATGACCTTAGCGGGTGCAGGAATACCGCTGGTTAACTTTCTTTATCAGCAACCAATCGATCATCTTACGGGCCATGCCACCTTCGGGAAGCATGGCCTTTCGTTTTTAATCTCCGAATAAGGATTTTGTAGTGTTACGCCAGCCAGACCTCGCGTGAGCCGTCACCATAAGCGCTCACTGACTTTTATTACCTCCCTCCAACGTACAGGCCCCTCGGTTTTTCCGGTGGGGCCTGTTTTGTTATTTATTTCATTTATAAGGATATTTTTCATGAATACACATTCTACCCCGCCTACGGCCTCCTCTCAGACAAACACACTGACCGCCACTGCTGTGCCAAACCGCCAGCGCCTCCGTTTCTGGCCACAGCACTTTGGAAACGTACCGCAATGGCTCATTCTGGAGCCTCATGTCTTTGGCTGGCTGGATCGCCTGTGTGCCGACTATCACGGGGGTTCCTGGGATTTTTACACGCTCAGTAACGGCGGGGCCTTTATGGCTCCAGAAGGCGATGAGCGGTGGTCACTGTTTAACGGTATGAATGGTAACGGTGCCGAGATGAGTGCTGAGGCCGTAGGGATCACCGCCTGCCTGATGGCCTTCAGCCACCACGCTTGCCGCACTGAGAGCGAAGCGATGACCGAACATTTCTACCGCCTGCGGGAATACGCACTGCATCACCCCGACAGCCGCGCCATTTTCTCCCTGATTGACTGAGCAACAAGGTACTCTCACCATGAAGATAACGTTATCCCCAACTGCGGCTGAAATGTCACCTGGCGAACAACGTACCATCCGACGCGCCCTGAACCTGCTGGCAAAACAGTTGCGGGAGCCCGGAGTGGCGTTCACCTCCACCAGCGTGACCCGCGACTGGTTGCGCCTGCATCTGACCGGGCTGGAGCGTGAAATATTCGTCGTGCTGTGGCTCGACAATCAAAACCGTCTGCTAGCTCAGGAGACGTTGTTTACCGGCACCATCAACAGTACCACCGTTCACCCCCGTGAGTTGGTAAAGTCTGCCATGAAGCACAATGCGGCGAGTGCCGTACTGGCGCACAATCATCCGTCCCAGTTGGCCGAGCCCAGTCAGGCTGATCGACAAATCACCGACAGGATAAAGACGGCCCTTGAATTGGTTGATGTGAGAGTGGTGGATCACCTGGTTGTGGGTGGGCTCGATATCGTGTCATTTGCCGAACGTGGCTGGCTGTGAGGAGGACAAAATGATCACCACTACACCGCTTTTGCGTTTTGGTCTGCAATACAGTTCGGCCCATATCACCGAAGACGACAACGTAGTGCTGTACCGGATTTCTCATTGTCACGAAGAGTTTAGTGACGGTGAGTGGATCTCGTTCTCGGGCACTGGCTATCTGCTGAGGTTGGATGCGTGGACCCACCCGATATTGCAACTCAAACGGTTGGGACTCTCCAAACCTTGTCGCCGTCTGGTCACTACCATGATGAAACGCTATCAACTGACCTACCTACATATTGATGCGCTGGGTGAGGTCTTACCCGGTTTTACCACCTTCAGTTGGTAATGACTCGCCACACCAAAGCCTGTCTCATTCTCTCAACCACGACACACACCAGCCTTATTGCGGGACAGTGTCTATTTCAAGGAAACTTAACGATGACCGATAGTAAACCTGATACCCCCTCCCAGGGGGCTGATATCACCCCACCAGCCTGGGGACTAAAACGTATCATCACCCCTCAGGTTGGTGCTCGCCTGGTACAGCAAGGCCACCAACTGCATTACCTGGCAGACCGTGCCGATATCGTGGGGAAGTTCAGTGATGCCGAGTTGCGTCATCTCGACCAGGTATTCCCGTTATGGCTTCAGCAGTTGGAGTCGATGCTGATGTCTGCTGAACTCAATCCCCGACAACAACACTGCGTCACACTCCATGCGAGCGGACTGACACTCGAAGCCGATACGTTGGGCTCCTGCGGGTACGTGTATATATCTATCTATCCAACATCAGCTACAACTGCATAAAACGGCCTTCCCTCACCCAAGTATTCACGCTTTTTCCAACCTTCTATCAGGATAACAATCATGCAAACTGTATTGGTTACCTCGAAACGGGCGGCACCGTCTTGCCCATCACCCATCGCGATCTGGCAGGTATTGATGACCCATCTATTGCAACAACACTATGGTCTGACACTGGAAGATACCGCCTTTAGTCACGAGGGTGTGATCCAAGAGCATCTTAATGCAGGGATTTCCCTGGCGGATGCGCTGAATTTTATCGTGGAAAAATATGAACTGGTCCGTATTGATCGCACCGGTTTTAGTATCCGTGAACAATCACCGTTTATTACGCCTATCGATATTCTCCGGGCCCGACAGGCTACCGGTCTGATGAAACGCCGAGGTTACAAGGCCATCACTCATATCACCAACGGTAAAAACCAACGACAGGGGGCACATCCGTGAAGATCGACCTGAATGTTGAAGTCGACAGTATCCAGGTACTGGGGCTGAACATGGGGAAGATAGCCGTTGCTGTTGATGGTATCGAGCTGGATGCGTTGATCAAGGCGGTCAATAACCACGGCTATTCCCTGCAAAAAGCCAGTGAACCTGAATACGATAATGTTGTATCGCCTTGCTCATTAACCCTTCAAGCCATGAAAAATCAGCCAACGCAATAACTCCCGTAACGCACGATCCCTTCACAAGCATCAACGCTACCCACTGGGTGGCGTCTTGTTTTTATCCCTATCTTAAATAAAAGAAAACAAAATTATGTCGACACTTATTCATGCTGAACCCGAAGTTTTAACCGGCCATACCGAAGTGATTTGTTCAACCAATATTGAACGTATAGTTGTTGGGCGTAATGCCGCTCTGGCGCAAATTGAGTCTATTATCCACCAACTTGAAGATATCTCGACCATGACCAACAGTATTGGCGGTGGAGTGGCAAGAGACTGGGCTATGCGTCAGGACTTCCGCTGCGGCTGCTGGCTGATGGAAAAAACAGAAACAGCCATGCCAGTGATCACCCGCAATCTTGATCGCGATATATGGCGAGATCTGATGAAGCGCTCCGGCATGCTCGCGATCATGGATGCTCAGGCCCGTGACCAGTGGTACAGAAACCTGGAAGGGGATACTATCCCAGCCATCAGCGAAGAGAGCATTTACAGCACGTTTGAGCAGTTGCATCGTGATAAGGGAGAAGTGTTTGAAAGAGGGGTGATCAACGTCTTCAAGTCGCTCTCCTGGGATTACAAAAGCAACCATCCCTGCAAATTTGGCAAGAAGGTGATCGTCAACAGTTTGGTGAGTTACAACCAATGGGGATTTACGCTTAACCACAGTTACCGGCGGGATCAATTAGCGGATCTGGAAAGGATGTTGTTCCTGCTGGAGGGCAAGGCGATCCCGGATAATCGGAGGGATGTCACCGCTCGGCTGTATGAGCATATCAGCGCCCACCGGCAAAGGGCGGAAGTTTATGAAGATGAGTATTTTACGATAAAATACTTCATGAAAGGATCGGCGCATCTGACATTTAAGAAACCGGCGTTGATGGACAAGATGAACGATATCATCGCCAAACATTACCCAGGGGTACTGCCAGAACGGGTATAACCATATTCTCAGAGCCAGACGAGCTACCGGGCTGATGAGCACTTAAATCATGTTAGCCCTTATCCTACCTCTCTTCTATTTCCCCTCAAAAAGGGGTGAAAAAACTTTTAGGCACCTAAATAGGCACCAGCGAAAAGTTGAACTAGAATCTACCTAATTAAATTCAATTAGTTACATATCCAATTCAGACTCCCCCAGCCACCAAATAGGTCGCCAGTGATACCAGATAGACCCGGCGACAGTAACGAAAAAGCCCGCAATTCACATTGCGGGCTTTTTTGTGTTTTAAATTCAATTATTTAAAATAAAATCAGTGAGTTAATATTGTTTTCCTTTGCTAAGGATACCAACATCACCTCTTAACAACCTTGGGCTGATGCTGAGCCAAAATCAGGTTAAACAGTTACCCACTGCGTCATCACCTACTTGACGTTTTTTTCTCCGCATAATCCCTAGTCTTGATGGGTATTTAATGCGTGGTTTTCCATGGGTTAAGCAGTAAATTTTTATCGCATAATAAATAATTTTCATTATCATTGCGTTTCCGCAGTCAAAACTCATCCCGCTAAGAGTAGTGATAAATGAAAAAGGTCATCTGTGCGTTAGGAATGGTGCTCGCCTCGGCCAGCTCTGCTTTGGCAACCACGTATCCTCTAACCATTGAGAATTGTGGCTATAAAGAGACGTTTACCAAAGCCCCCGAGCGCGTCGTCGCACTGGGACAAAATACCGTCGAGATTCTGCTGCTATTGGGATTGCAGGACAAGATAGTCGCCAGTGCGTTTTGGCCGACTAAAGTGCTGCCGCAACTGGCTGAACAGAATGAGAAAATCAAAACGCTGACGGTAGAAATACCAACGTTGGAATCCATTCTTGCGCAAAACCCTGATTTTGTTCCCGCACAACTGCCTTTACTGCTCGGCCCAGAAAGTAAAGTCGCCAAGCGCGAAGATCTCGCCACCGTTGGCGTGAATAGCTACATGTCTCCTGGTATGTGTGCAACCAAAAAAGACATTGGCGATATGTACGGTAGCCGCCAAAAACTGTGGGACATGACCTTCCTTTATCAAGAGATTGCAGACTTTGCCAAAATCTTCAACGTCGAAGATCGCGGCCAGGCGTTAATTGCCGATTTTAAACAACGCGAAGCAAACCTTCGCCGGGAGTTCGGAAAAAACAACCAGGATCTTTCGTTTGTCTTCTGGTTCTCTAGCTCTTCCCCCTCCTCTGACGCCTATGTCGGCGGCAAGAACAGCGCCTCCGGTTTTATCGCTAATCTGTTAGGCGGCCATAACGCCATCACCTCAGAGACTGAGTGGCCAACCGTCGGTTGGGAAAGCATCATTGCCGCCAACCCCAATGTGATAGTGGTTTCAAGCCTTGACCGAAATCGCTGGGCGCTCGATAACGCAGAAGAAAAGATTAAATTTCTCAAAACCGATCCTGCTGTTAGTCAATTAGATGCGGTGAAAAAAGGCCACATCGTCGTGATGGACGGCCAGGCAATGAACCCAACGATTCGTACCCTCTATGGTGCAGAACAAGTTGGCGAACAGCTCAGAAATCTTGGGCTAGATAAATGACAGCAGTGGCGCAACCGATGAAACAGACGTTTCTGCTAGCCGCGTCGACTGTTTTTTCAGCGGTGTTGCTAGTGCTGGTGATCGCGATTGGCGTTAGCGTGGGTGAGCTTTCTATCCCGCTGCGAAGCGTGTTCTATGCCATAAGCAATAAACTCGGGCTGACAGAAGTGCCCCTTAGCCGCATTTACGAAAGTGTGATTTGGGACTTTCGCCTGAGCCGTGCGCTTGTTGCGGCTTGCTGCGGTGCCGGGTTGGCCATATGCGGTGCGGTGCTGCAAAGTCTGCTGAAAAATGCGCTGGCAGAGCCTTACGTGCTTGGCGTTTCTGCAGGCGCTTCAACCGGCGCGGTTTCAGTGGTCGTATTGGGCATCGGTACCGGCGCCGTGTCGCTCTCCGCCGGGGCATTTGCGGGGGCATTTGCCGCCTTTGCCTTTGTCGCCTTTTTGACCAATGGCGCACGTGGAGGCAATGAGCGCACCATTCTGGCGGGCGTTGCTGCGTCCCAGCTCTTCAACGCGATTACCGCTTACACCATCAGCACATCCGCTAGCGCGCAGCAGGCGCGTGACGTGATGTTCTGGTTGTTGGGCAGTTTCAGCGGCGTGAGATGGCCAGAATTTCAACTGGTGCTGGTAGTCGTGTTGGTAGGGCTTGCAGTGTGCCTTTACTATTCTCGAGCGTTGGATGCTTTTACTTTTGGCGATGATGCAGCCGCCTCGCTGGGCATCGCCGTGCCCTGGGTCCGCCTGCTCCTGTTCACCATCACTGCGCTGATCACAGCAACCATCGTCAGCATGGCAGGTTCCATCGGCTTTGTGGGCTTGGTCGTTCCGCATGTCATGCGCTTCTTTTTTGGGCCATTGCACCGCAGGTTACTTATCACCTGCGCATTGGCAGGTGCCATCTTGATGGTGCTGGCCGATATAGCTTCGCGCTTACTGATAGCCCCGCAAAGTCTTCCGGTCGGCGTGGTCACCGCGCTGGTTGGCGTGCCGTTCTTTGCCGTTATCATCTACCGCTCAAGGAATAAGTGATGAGTATCGCCGCTGAAAATATTACCTGGAGTGTGGGTAAAAAAATCATCGTCAACAACGTCTCGCTGAGCGTTTCGAGTGGTGAAACCGTCGGATTACTAGGCCCTAATGGCTGCGGAAAGTCATCACTGCTGCGGATCCTCGCTGGATTACGGCGCCCCCACTCAGGTACCGTCACGCTGGACGGGCAAAATATCGCTCAGATAACCAAAAAGCAGTTGGCGCGTCGGGTGGCCTTTGTGGAACAGCACGGCATGACCGAGGCCAATATGCGCGTTGTCGACGTGGTCAAACTGGGGCGAATTCCCCATCACTCTCCATTTTCCAATTGGACCGCGCAGGATGACGATACTGTCACCGCCGCGCTCCAGCGCGTGGATATGCTCGGCAAGAGTGAACAGGGGTGGCAGAGTTTATCGGGTGGCGAACGCCAGCGTGTTCACATTGCACGAGCTCTTGCACAATCGCCGACGGAGATCCTCCTGGATGAACCGACCAACCATCTGGATATCCGTCATCAGATACAGTTGATGAAACTCGTCAGCGAACTGCCAGTGACCAGCATTGTGGCTATTCACGATCTCAACCACGCCTCCATGTTCTGCGACTCGTTGATTGTAATGCAACAAGGGCAGATCGTCGCCGCTGGTAGCCCGCAGGAGATCCTCACAGAGTCTCTGCTTTGGGATGTATTCAAAGTAGAGACCAAGATTGAAATTTCGCCCTTCCACGGAAAAAAACATATCCACTACATCGCTTAATACCGGGTTATTAGCATGCCTTTGCCAATTATGCGGTCAGTGACTCAGGTCTGGCCGCCTGTATTACTGGGCAGCCAGTTTGTTTTTAATATTGGCTTTTACGCCGTTGTGCCGTTTCTGGCCGTGTTTTTACGCGAAGACATGATGCTGTCCGGCGGACTCATCGGGCTGATATTAGGTTTGCGAACGTTTTCGCAGCAAGGCATGTTTATCGTTGGTGGTGCGTTATCCGATCGCTACGGCGCACGTATCATTATCCTCTGCGGCTGCATGATCCGTGTGGCAGGCTACCTGCTACTGGCTCTTGGCGAGTCACTATCTCCGATTATCATTGGTGCCTGTCTTACAGGCATCGGCGGTGCCCTGTTCTCTCCATCAATCGAAGCGTTACTGGCAAAGGCTGGAACGCAAAGCGAATTACAAGGGAAACGCAGCCGGGCAGAATGGTTTGCGTTGTTTGCGGTTTGCGGAGAGCTGGGGGCTGTACTGGGGCCGGTGGCAGGAGCATTATTGACAGGGTTGGGTTTTCGTCAGGTTGCACTGGCGGGGGCGGGTATCTTCGTGATAGCACTGGTGGTGTTGTTTTTCTGCCTTCCAGCTACGAATGTCAGAAAACAGACACTAAACATCCTTCCGTGGTGGACGACATTCCGTAAACCACGGTTTGTCGCTTTTATTATCGCCTATAGCTCGTGGCTGTTAAGTTATAACCAGTTATATTTTGCGCTGCCGGTGGAGATCCAACGTGCCGGCGGCAGCGAAAAAGATCTTGGCCCGTTGTTTATGCTGGCATCGCTGCTGATTATTGCCCTACAGTTACCGCTTGCACGCTTTGCTCGTCACATCGGGGCTGCGCGCATCCTGCCCGTGGGTTTTCTGCTTATTTCCGTCTCATTTCTTAGCGTCGCGCTGTTTGCTTCTACCCCTCCGCCAGAAAACGGATACCGGCTTTTACCTGCGGCCTGTTTTGTGACGTTATTGACCCTGGGGCAAATGCTGCTGGTGCCTTCAGTGAAAGACTTGATCCCATGGTTTGCTAACGAATCGACGTTGGGCGCACACTATGGTGCGCTTGCCTCAGCCGGAGGGTGTGCGGTACTGGCGGGAAATTTCTTGCTTGGCAACCAGCTTGACGCCGCATTGGTTCCTTCCTATGAAGCCATTTTCCCTTGGCTACACTTGGCGTTTTTCCCATTTTGCAGCGCGATAGCAATGGTTGTGATTTGTCGCCCTATGCGAAAATAGACCACACAGCACTCATCCGATCCTGGGATCGTCGTGACACTAACTTAAGGAAGATACTATGGTGATTTACAGTTTTTTCGTGAAGGGCGAGCAGATTGTGGTACTGGATAACTCTGTACCTGATTTCGCAGATAATCAAAAGCGCCTGTTAGATAAAGGCTATGCCAAGCAATTTGAAGAGTTGCAAGCCACCTCCCCGCAAGCGGCCCTTGCCAGATTTAAAGACATTAAGGGTGAGGAATACAAAACAGCGCATGCCTTTACCACTGGGGGCGTGTTTACCTCACTGATTGGTGCTTTATTGCCGAAAGGCTGACAGCACAGCTTGCTGGGGGCTCAGGTGAATGACTTTTGCCCCCACTCACCAATTAAAGACTGCCCCAGTCCGGCAGCTTGTTTACCCGTTTTCGCCAATAGTGAAATAACGCCATTGAGAAGCCAAACAATATCCCAGCCAGCAAGCTTGTCTGCAGCGCCACCAATACGCTGTAGCATTGGCTTTTCCAAATCGTAAACCACATGAACAGACCCCATACAGAACCAAAAAAGCCACCGAAGCACAGCACATTCTGCCAGAACGGCATAAACGGCGGCGGTGGGATCTGGACGCCTAACTTCCACAGCAGGCGCTGGAGCGGTGGAGCATAATTGCTACGCCACATTTTTTTCTCTGCCATCAACGCTAATGCCCGTTCTTTCTTCTCTTGAAACGTCATCGTCGAATCCCTTCACTGGAAACAGGTCTTCTTTTTTATCAGGTAGAAACATGTTTGAAAACCAGTGGAGGAATATTTTTATTTACCATCTGGATATCTAGCCACCTTAAGTAAACTTAATTATCGGTAAGTGTTATGCTAACAATTAATATCTCACCCGTTCTAAAAAAAATTAACTAAAAGAGTAAAAAGCACTTTCAAAACAATCAGCTATACTGTAATGATAATATTTACCTTTGGGAAAGTTACCGTGCAGACAAAACTAGACCTCAACCTTGCCCGTATTCTTTGCGAGGTGATCGACGCAGGTTCAGTTTCTGCCGCCGCAATGAACCTTAAAATCAGCATCTCCGCGGTCAGTATCGCGCTAAATAAACTACGCAAGCACCATAATAACACGCTGTTTTTCAGGCAAGGCAATGGCATGATGCCGACAGCTTTAGCACTGGAGCTATACAAATTTTATCAGCCAGCGCTCAATCTGTTTGACGAAGCAGAGAAATTCCAGGCTGATGCCATGTTGCCAAGCCGTGTGCAAAAACTACGTATTGCCACTGTCCCGCTGTTGGACTTGTTTCTGGTGGACAAATTTTTGGACGCCCCGGAATTTTGCAATGGGGCGGGTTGGGATGTCCTTGCAGTTTCTCAGGATCCCACAGTGCGAATAGAACGCCTGCGCAGAAAGCAGATCGATCTCGATATCGGCACGGCATTGTCGAACGACCGATCGTTGCTCTGTTATCCCATTTTCTATGGGGGGATGACGATGGTTTGCGCGAAAGATCATCCCCGCATCAAACAATCGGTGACGTTAGAACAATTTCGTCAAGAGTCACTATTAGGCTTTATCTATTCGGAAGAAAAACTGGGTAAGGAAATACCCGGTATTCAGCATAATGATGAAGATCTATTATTCCGCAACTTCCGCTCATCATCCATTATTACTATCCTGCTGCAAACGGCAAAAAGAGAGCTGGTTACAATGATACCCTCCGCATTGGCACCTTGGGTGTGTGAAAGGTTCGGTTTACGCGTGGTGGAGCATGATTTCCCCATTAAACATACCGTTGGTTACTATACGCACATTCATCGTTCAGAAAAGAACAATCCTTTGCTACAAAAGATAATCAACTTTTTATCTGAGCTAGGATAATTTCATCAACATCATTAGATCGAAGAACACCAGTGGTATAACCCCGAGCTCCAAGGGGTTATATCGAGTGTCTCAACGTTCTATATTTGATATTGACTGTATTACTTTCAGTTTATTGTTTATACTCAAAAACTACGGAATGGAACCTGCCGATAACAATGTATGTTTTTCATTAATAAGGATATGGCTATATGCATACTATGACTAATTGAGAGGTCACAATGACAAATCGCAAATATCTTACCCTATCTGAAGTGGAACGCCTGCTGGAGGCCACCAAACAAGGCTCTGACCCGGAGAGAGATTACTGTTTAATCTGGATGTGCTTTATCCACGGGTGTCGGGTCAGCGAGATCAACAGCTGGCGCCTGTCGGATATCGACCTCCCCAATAACCGCATATATGTCCACCGTTTAAAGAACGGCCTTTCTACTATCCATCCTCTGTATGAAGTTGAACTTAAGGCGCTTACCGGCTGGATGAACGTACGCTCTCGGCATAAATATGCCGCCAGTGAGTGGTTGTTTTTATCGCAAAAAGGCAACCGGCTTTCACGCCAGCGAATTTATGACATATTGCGTGATTGCAGCCGCCGTGCAGGATTAGAAGTGGATGCACACCCCCACATGTTACGCCACGCCTGTGGTTTCGCTCTGGCAGATAGAGGTATGGATACGCGGTTGATCCAGGATTATCTGGGGCACCGTAATATTCAACACACCGTGCTTTATACCGCGACCAACGCCCAACGCTTTCTGCGTGCCTGGTAATCAATAACTAGTAGGAAAACCACTCGGAAGGAATGTAATAATTTGTGATTCTATGGACATATTGTTCCAAACTGACCACGATACTAAAGAGTAATAATTTTCTTGTCAATAACCCTACATTCTTCGCTGTTTCCATTCATTTAACTCAACAAATTCAATAGATTATTTTTAACTCCTAAAAATCCTTCTTTTTATTCCAACAGAACTTAGCAAATCTTTTAACAATAAAAAAAATCGCATGTCGAGTTTGTTAAACAAATTATCGGAATAAAAAACCACTCAGAAACGCAAAAACACCGTAAAAACTCCAGGAAAACCCCTCATCCGATGGAAAACCAGTGGTAACCACCAAACTGGTCAAATTGGAACAAAATGAACAGTTATCTGCTCACTTCGTAACCCGAACAACCAAGGAAAACATGCGTAGAAACGCATAATTATTAATGAGATGCGCGCATCTCGACCCAAAAGGAAGTTTTACATGAAAAAGAATCTGCTTGTTGCTGCTCTGATGACCGCCGGTGTTCTGTCTGCTTCTGCTTTCGCGGCTGACGGCAAAATCAACTTTGTTGGCGCCATCACTGACGACGCCTGCACCGTGGTAAACGACATGAGTAACCCGCTGACCGTAACGCTGGGCACCGTATCCAGCAAAGCGTTCACCACCATCGGGTCTACTGCAGCACCGACCAAGTTCACCATCGCGCTGACCAACTGCCCGGCCACCATGACCTCGGCAAAAGTGAAGTTTGATGGCACCGCAGACGCCAACGAAGGCAGCATCCTGGCTCTGACGCAGGAAGCTGGCGTGGCCACCAACGTGGGGATCCAGTTGACGGATAAAGCCAACGTTGTTGTGCCATTGTACACCGCGTCTTCATCCTATGCGCTGGTCCCGGGTGCCAACAACCTGGACTTCGTGGCACGTTACTACTCCACAGCAGCAAGCGTGACCGCTGGCCCGGCTAACTCAACCAGCAACTTCACCATCATTTACAACTAATCGGCTGTCCCTCCCACCACGTCCTGGTTGGGAAGGCATCCCCACGGGCCGGCTTCGGTCGGCCCATCTTTTTTCGGAGCTTTGAATTGTTATGAACACCTGGTTAAAAACCCTTTGCCTGCCTCTCTTGCTGACCGGCGCGCTGGCGCAGGCGGCCGAAATCGGCGGCGTTACCGTCGGCGGCACCCGCCTGATTTACAACGGCGGCAAGAAGGAGGCTTCACTGAGCGTCACCAACACTGACATCAACCCCTATCTCATCCAGTCCTGGGCGGAGACCCAAAACGGTGGCGCTGAGAAAGCCCCCTTTATTATCACGCCTCCGTTGTTTCGCCTCGACGGTAACCAGCAGAACCTGCTGCGTATCGTGCGCACCGGCGGCAGCCTGCCTGAAGACCGCGAGTCGCTCTACTGGCTGAATATCAAGTCCATCCCGGCAGGTAGCAAGAAGGAAGGGGCCAACACCCTGCAGATTGCCGTCAAGACCCGCATCAAGCTGCTTTACCGCCCGCAGGGCATCAAGGGCACGCCGGAAGAGGTGACCAGCAAGCTGACCTGGTCACAGAGCGGAGCCCAGCTGACCGTCACCAACCCGACGCCGTTCGTCATGAACTTCCAGCAAATCAAGGTGGGTGGCCGTGAACTCAAGGACATCACCTACGTACTGCCGATGGGCCAGGCCACCTTTACTCTCCCGGCCGGCGTCAGTGGCCCGGTCAGTTGGAAACTCATCAGTGACTACGGCGGTACCGGCGCAGAGCACACCCCGGGGCACTAACAGCATGTTGATGCGGAGCATGGACATTCAGGAGCGGGAGGGCGCAATTCTCCCGCACGCAAGGAGTAGTGAAGAATGAATAATAATAAACCCCGAGTGCGCCTGAGCCAGGTGGCCTGCTTTGTAGCAGCCCAGATGGCGCTGATGACCGGGACAATGATGACAGCCCAAGCGCGGGACTACTTCAACCCCGCCCTGCTTGAACTCGGCAACCCCGGTCAAAAGGCCGTCGACCTGACCTCCTTTGAGGACAAGGGCGGCCAGATGCCCGGCACCTACCGGGTGGACGTGTTCCTCAACAATGAAAAAATGGAAACCCGCAACGTCGAGTTCCGCCAGGGCAAGGACGCCAAGGGCAACGAGACCCTGCAGCCCTGCATCCCGGTCGACGACCTCACCAGTTGGGGCCTGCTGACCAAAAAGTTCCCGGAACTCGGTGCACCGGGCAGCGCCTGCGCCAACCTGGCGGCCATTCCCCAGGCCAGCAGCGATTTTCGCTTTGCCCGCCAGCAGTTGTTACTGAGTTTCCCGCAGTCGTCCGTGAACAACGCCGCCCGCGGCTGGGTCGACCCGAAGCTGTGGGATGAGGGGATTCCGGCGGTGCTGCTCAACTACAGCGTCACCGGGGCCAACAACTACGCCAAAAACGGGCGTGGCGATGACAGCAACAGCCAGTACGTCAACCTGCGTCCCGGCGTGAATATCGGGCCCTGGCGGCTGCGCAACTACACCACCTGGAACCGCTCCAGCAGCAGCGGCCAGGATGGGCAGACCATCGACAAGTGGGACACGGTCTATACCTACGCCCAGCGCGACATCATCGCACTGAAGAGTCAGTTTACCGCCGGGGATACCACCACCGCGGCCGACGTGTTTGACAGCATTCCGTTCCGCGGGGCCCAGCTGGCCTCCGACGACGAGATGGTGCCGGAAAGCCTGCGCGGCTATGCGCCAGTGGTGCGCGGGATCGCCCGCAGCAACGCGCAGGTGACTATCCGCCAGAACGGCTACGTGATTTACCAGACCTACGTGTCGCCGGGCAGCTTTGAAATCACCGACATGTACCCGTCCGGTGGCTCCGGTGACCTGAACGTCACCATCAAGGAATCCGACGGCAGCGAACAGCAACTGGTCATTCCGTTTGCCTCCCTGCCGGTGTTGCAGCGTGAAGGACGGCTGAAATACTCGGCCACTACCGGGGTCTACCGCTCCTACGACAACAGCGTGGACAAGACTCCGCTGAGCGAAGGTACGGTGATTTACGGCCTGCCAGCGGGCTTCACGATTTACGGCGGCGGCCAGTTCAGCAGCAAGTACCAGTCGCTGGCGGCCGGGGTCGGCAAGAACCTGGGGGACTTCGGGGCGATGTCCGTCGACGTGACCCAGGCCTGGTCGAAGCAGAAAGACCAGGAGAAAGAGAGCGGCCAGTCATGGCGCGTGCGCTACAGCAAGAACTTCGTGCAGACCGGCACCAACTTCTCAGTGGCGGGTTACCGCTATGCGACCAGTGGCTACTGGGGCATGCAGGAGGTGCTGGACACCTACACCAGCGGCAACAATACGCCGATGCAGGAGCGCCGACGCAACCGGGCGGAGCTGACCTTGTCACAGGACCTGTGGCAGGGCGGCGGCAACCTGGGGCTGACGGCGGCACGGGAGGATTACTGGGATACCGAGCGGCGCATGGAGTCGTACAGTGCCAGTTACAACAACTCGTGGAACGGCATCAGCTACGGACTGAGCTACACCTACAACCGCAACTCGCAGGCGGCCTACGGAAACAGCATGGGCGATAGCAGCATTGGCGGCGGCAACCGCGGGCGTATCTACGACAAGGACCAGCAGTTTGCCCTCAGCCTGAGCATACCGTTGAACCGGCTGTTCGGGGGTAAGCACCCGACCTACGTCAACTACATGGCCAACAGCAGCAAGAACGGCAACACCACCAACAGCGTGAGCGTAGGTGGCACGGTACTGGACGACAACAACCTGAGCTGGAGCGTACAGCAAGGTTACGGCACGAAAGGCCAGGGCAACAGTGGCAGTGCCAATGCCGACTGGCGGGCAACCTACGGGGAGCTCAACGGGGGGTATTCGTATGACAAGAACAGCCAGCGCGTGAACTACGGCGTGCAGGGGGGCATTCTGGCCCACGAGAACGGTGTGACCCTGGGTCAACCGTTGGGTGAAACCTTGGTACTGGTGGCCGCACCGGACGCGAAGAGCGTCAGCGTTCAGGGGCAGACCGGGGTGAAAACCGACTTCCGCGGCTATGCGGTGGTGCCGTATGCCAGCCCATACCGTAAAAATGACGTAACGCTGAACACCGAGACCTTCGCCGACAACACCGACGTGGCGATTACCACCCAGACGGTTATTCCAACGCGCGGTGCCGTCGTCAGAGCCCGTTACCAGACCAGCGTGGGCAACCGGGTGTTGATGACGCTGATCTATCAGGGCGGCAAGCCGGTCCCGTTCGGGGCCATCGTGTCGGCGGGGAACAGCAAGGACGCCGAAGGCTTTATCGTCGGGGACGCGGGTCAGGTATACCTGACCGGGCTGGCGCAGAGTGGGCAACTGAAGGTGCAATGGGGCAACGGCGCGGATGAACAGTGCCGCGTGGATTACAGTCTACCAAACGGTGTCCAGGGTATAGCTGCTATAAACGGACAATGCCGGTAGCCGCTAAATAGTTAGCCCTTTTGACAACAGTACATTATTTAAAGGTATGAAAATGAATGTTTTATTTTCAATTAACAAAAAGCGAAGCTGGTCAATAATGCTGCGGATGTTACTCTTGCTTTGTCTATCGGTATTAACGATGGAGAATGCCTATGCACTCAAGTGCGTGAATGCGAGCGACCAGTCATTTTCATTCGTTGAGAACATAGGGAGCGTAGCTGTACCCATTACCGCACCGAATGGCACACTGATATGGCGTTCAGAAAACAGAACGATGACTATAACGTGCTGGAAGGATTTCGGTGGTACAACGGAATCTCCGTATGCTTATTTTAACCCTGCATCAGCCTCTTTAGGCGCAGGCATTCGCGTTGGCATGAATTTTAATGGCACTGACGTACCCAATATTTTCAGCGCCTCAAAATTGGCTGTACCAGGCGTCAGAGTCCCTGAATGCTTCAACACCGAGGCGGTGTGTAAACCAATCACGTCAACGACCTTTACCATTAGCTACTATATCTATATTAATAAATATGGAACACCCAGTGGCAGTAATTATTCTGGGCCAAACACCTTGGCAGT
The DNA here is from genome assembly GCF_019968705.1 of Serratia sp. JSRIV004. Taxonomy (NCBI): domain Bacteria; kingdom Pseudomonadati; phylum Pseudomonadota; class Gammaproteobacteria; order Enterobacterales; family Yersiniaceae; genus Serratia; species Serratia sp. JSRIV004. The sequence goes on from NZ_CP074140.1 coordinate 4,548,138, forward strand.
CTTTCAACTGGACGGCGTTGGCGGATTAAACATCACCCCCAACTCAAACTATCGCTATTCGACCACGAATATGCAAGGGATCCGTTTTACCGCCTGTGAGGCCGCTATTTCTGTTTCGCCGAGTTCGATAGATTTTGGCACGGTAGCCGCAACGTCGGCTTCAGCCAATACGGTAGCCGCAAGTAGTAACTTTACCGTTAACATTACCAAGAGTTGTAACGATCCATTTAAGCTAACCGCATCATACAGTTCGCCAACCAACCGACTGGATGCCAATACGCTCAATGTGCTTGCCGGCGTTGGCGTAAAAATAAAAAACCTGACCACCGGCAATTATATCCAATATTCGGACGTTGAAGATCTTGCAGATTTAACCATCGTCAATAGTGCCTCTGTTCCTTACCTTGCCGAAATGGTTTGGCAAAATAGTACCCCAGCCTTGGGAACATTTAGTACGGCGGTAACAATAACAGCGTATTACAACTGATTTAATTCCCCCTAAAACGTATCAGGAGATAACTATGTTTATCAAAAAAAATGGAATTTCAATCGCTATTGCTAGCGCCACTTTATTCGTCAGCATGATGGCAAGTGCAGCACCGGTTACCGTAACCATTACCGGCAAAGTTATTGCTGCTGCCTGTACCGTCGACAACAGCGGTGCTTACACAGTTACCATGCCCGATGTGACCGCCGCCACCCTGAACCCGGCCAACTCCTACGGCACCTGGAAGACCTTTGACGTCACCCTGAGCAACTGCCCGGCGGGCACCACCTCCGTCAAGGCCACCTTTGACGGTACCGCCGACGGTGCCGATGCCAACAAGTACGCCAACACCACCGGCACCGGTTATGCCACCAACGTCGCCGTCCAGGTGCAGAACCGCTCCGGCACCGTCGCCGACAAGGGCAAGAACAGCACCATGACCGTCAACGTCGACGCCAGCCGCAACGCCACCTTCGACCTTCAGGCCCGTCCGTACAGCACCCCAGGCGGCGGCACCGTCGGCAACATCACTACCGTGGTGCTGATGAACTTCACCTACAACTGATTGCGTTAACCCCTGGCAGGAGAGCCACTCATGTTTAAACGTGTCTTTATGCTCAACATGTTGCTGTCCGCCCTCGCTGTCCTGCCGGGCACGAAGGCGCAGGCCACTGATGTCAACATCACCGGCAAAGTCATCGCCTCTTCCTGTACCGTCAGCCCGGTGCTGGCGGCAGGACAGACGATCGACCTCGGCACCCTGGGCAGAACCCGCTTCCAGTTCGCCAATGATGCCGGAACCTGGAAGAGTTTTACCCTCAACCTGACCAACTGCCCGGCCGGTACCACCACGGTCAAGGCCACCTATACCGGCACCCCGAACGGCACCGATGCCACACTGTTTGCCAACACCGAACCGGTGGCCACTGCGGCCCCCAACATGGCGGTGCAGATGGCTAAGGATAGCGACCACACGGCCGTGCTCTCCACCGGCAGCACCATGGACGTCACCGTCGACACGCTGACCGGCACCGCCACCTTCCCACTGGCGGCCCGCCTGTATACGCCCACCGGCGGTGCCCAGGCCGGACAGGTGTCCAGCAGCGTCCTGGTGAACTTCACCTACCAGTAATCATCAGGGGGCCTGCCTCGGTGGGCAACCTACACCACAAAGAGAGGGAAGCATGTCTTTTCTAATGGAGAATACCGGCGTACCTGTGCGCACCCTGCTGGTGCTGGAGCCCTACGACATTCCCTGGTTGGGGATCCAGCAAATGCTGCGCACCCAGCTGGGCCACCGCGTCTCGCTGATACGTCTGCACGACACCGACCGGCTGGCTGAAACCGCCCAACGCCATCAGGTGGACGCAATACTGCTCAGCGCCGTCGGCCACCGTTCCGAGGTGCTGCCCCTGTTGCAGCAACTGTCCCTCATCCTGCGCAGCTCGAAGCAAGCACACATCGCCGCCTACCTGCGCAAGGACCTGCCCCACCTGGAGGATTTGCTGCAGGCCTTCGGCGTCAACACGCTGTTCCGCGGGCCGCTGGACGCAGCAGATCTGGCCCATTACCTGCTGCCCCATCGCCCGGTCTTTCACCCCGTTCGGCTGACCCATCAGGAGTGCCGGGTTGCCCAGGCCCTGTTGACCGGCAAGAGCGTCACCCGGGTGGCCCAGTTGATGCGCAAGGACATCCGCACCATCAGCGCCCACAAGCAGGCGTTGCTCGGCAAGCTCAACATGGTCAGCCGTGGCGAACTGCAGGTACTGGGCGGCCAGTTGATGGCCGACGAGGTCCGGTTATGACCCCGGATACCCGCGCACCAACCACCAGCAAACAGGGGATCCTGATGCACGCCTGCCCGCTGGTTCGTCAGGGACTGCTGTGCCTGCTCAGCGAGCAGTTGCCGGACTTTCGCTTTCAGAGCGTTGACTCCTTCAGTGACCTGGGCCGTCAGCCCGGCCTGACGACCGCCGACCTGGTGGTGAGCGACCTGAGCGATGATGAACATAGCGTGGCCTACGGCGCCGACTGGCTGGTGTGGCTGCAGAGTATTCTCGGCAACAGTCCGTTGGTGGTCATCACCGAGGAACTGTCACACCCGCAGTGGCTCGCACTATCCCGGCAACCCGCGCTCTCTGCGCTGGCCTTGCAAACGCCGCAGGCCGAACTGGGCCCGCAGTTGCGCCAGATACTGGCGGGCACACCGCTCATCAGCCCGCGGCTGCTGCCGCAGTCGCCGCCAGTACCCGCACTGGCCCGGCTGACCGGGGGGGAGCTGCAGGTGTTCGCGCTGCTGCATGCCGGATACAGCGTGACGCAGATTGCCGCGCATCTGCACCGCAGTGTGAAAACGATCAGCACCCATAAACGGCACCTGATGTACAAGCTGCAGGTCGACAATGAAATCGCTCTGTTTGCCCGGGTGAAAAACCTCGATGAACAGACCTGCGGCCTGGATAACGGACAGCAGTTTGTCAGACAGTCCCCGCCCTGCGTGCCGTAGCCCCCCGCCGTCAGGACTGGATTTATCCCCACCGTCACGGGGTTGACAGTGACTACACACTAATCTCACACAGGATGTGTCCATGATTTATCTGGCTACCGATGATTACTATTTTTCCCTGGGCGTCGAAGCCATTTTCCATGGCCTGAACCGACCTATCACCCTTATCCCCCTCGATGAGGCAGACGACACCGGGGTTCTCCCTACGTTGACCAGCGACGATACGCTGCTGCTGGCAGTGGAACAGACGGAAATGCTGACCCTGCTGCTGGTCTGGGCACGCCGTCAGGGAGCCCGGGCGCTGCTGATAATGGATAACGCCTCCGCCCGGACGCTGAACAACATCACTCAATGGTCGCAGGGGGTGCTGTCGAAGAAGATGCCGCTGGCCAACCTGCCGTTGTGTGTCGGGGCGGGCTGCGCCCACCTCAAAGACCTGTCGTTCCTGACGGCACGGGAAATCAGCATCATGGGGTCGCTGGCCGGTGGGAAGACACCGCACCGGATTTCACGGGAGCTGAACCTCTCGGTGAAGACGATCTTCTCGCACAAGCTGAGTGCGTTGAAAAAGCTGGGGCTGAACCACCTGAATGCACGCTCGGTGCTGATCTTCGGCAAGATCTTCCAGGGCCTGGCTCCGCTGTGACACGCATAGATCAACCTGGGGCGACCTTACGTTCGACCCAGGCTGTTCCTCCCCTCCCCCAATCGCCAACGTTATCCCCTAACCAACAGCAGTAAAATCCTGGTTCTACCAGAATAATCATCATCTGACTTATAGCTCATTGTTTTAAATGAACTTTATTGATTCGTAAAAGTGGATTTTATGAATCGTGCGTATCCTCATCTAAGATTTCTCTGTAGATTCTGTCTCACGCCTTAACGAGGCATTCAGAATACCTTACTGGGAATAAACAAATGACACAGAGAAAATACCTGCTGGCAAGTGAAGTAGAAGCCATGATTAATGCCGTGCCTCAGGGGCTGAATTATCATCGCGATCGCTGCTTGATTATGATGTGTTATTTTCATGGTTTAAGGGCCAGTGAATTATGTCACCTTAAGCTGTCTGATATTCAGGATGAGTATATTTATATCTCCCGCCTGAAAAGTGGGTTATCCACCACACACCCTTTACAGAAATGTGAACTGGAAGCCCTGGCCTTATGGTTGGAAAAGCGTCAAGGCTGGCTCAATAACGACACGCCTTGGTTATTTTTGTCCCAACATGGCAACCCACTCTCCCGCCAGCAATTCTATGAATTGATTAAGAAGTACGGCATTGCCGCCAAGCTAAACGTTAAGGCCCACCCACATATGTTGCGCCATGCCTGTGGCTACTCCCTGGCAGATAAGGGGAAAGATACGCGACTGATCCAGGATTACCTGGGGCACCGTAATATCCAGCATACCGTGCTGTATACGGCAACCAATATGGCGCGCTTTAACAGTATTACCTTTGACGTTGAGCAGCAAGCGGCTTTGTAATCGATTTTATTCCGCAATGGAATAGACAATAGTTTAAGACGCAAAGTAAATAATCAAACTTCTTACCCAGTCTATCAACCCTGGTGGACAAGTGCCGCCAAAAATCATTCAGCAGGATATAAAAATGATATATCTAGTTTCCGATGATAGCCGAGATGGATCCACTAAATGCAATCACCCTGACGATCGGCCTGTTTGTGTTAACGTTTTTCAATCCTGGCGCCAACCTGTTCGTCGTGGTGCAAACCAGCCTGGCTTCCGGCAGCCGAGCAGGCATGCTCACCGGGCTTGGCGTAGCGCTGGGTGACGCCCTTTATTCCGGGCTGGGCCTGTTTGGCATGGCAACGTTGATCACCCAATGCGAGGGGGTCTTCTCGTTCCTCAAGGTCATCGGCGGGTTATATCTTCTATGGTTTGCCTATAAGAGTATCAATAAGCAGGCAACGCCACACTCTCCTGCGATGCAACAACCGCTCAGTGCGCCTTGGTATGTCTTCTTCCACCGTGGCCTGATCACCGACCTCTCTAATCCGCAGACGGTGCTGTTTTTCATCAGCATCTTCTCCGTAACCCTGAGCGCCAATACGCCCACCTGGGCCAAACTGAGTGCCTGGCTGGGAATAGTGCTCAGTTCGGTTATCTGGCGCGTTTTTCTCAGCCAGGCATTTTCCTTGCCAGCAGTACGGCGCACCTATGCCAGCATGCAACGGGTAGCCAGCCGAGCGATCGGTGTGGTGATTGGGACTTTCGCCATTAAGTTGATTTACGAAGGCTTCACGCGCCGCTCCCTATAGCCGGTATATATCGTTGTGAATGAACCCAAGTTTGGCCTTTGTCTGACGCTTGAAAAAACACGTGCATTTTCCCGTCAATTACTTTAGCATTTACTAAATTTAGCAAATACTAAAATGATTAATGACTGACGAAAACGCCTCACTACTTGCCAGCGCCAATGCCGCCGCGACGTTGCTCAAAGCCATGAGCAACCCCCGCCGCCTGTTGATCCTTTGTATGTTGGTGGACGCGCCAGGCACCAGTGCCGGTGAGCTGGCGCTAGCTACCGGGCTTAGTCCATCAGCGACCTCACAGCATCTGGCCAAGATGCGCGAGGAAGGGCTGATTGAAAGCACCCGCGATCGGCAGCGCATCAACTACTCAATTAAAAATAACGCCGTGCAGCAGGTCATCAGCACGCTAAAAGCCATCTATTGCCCCTGAGGACACCATGAACATAAAAACGATAACTGCCCAGCAAGCGCAAAAATTAATCATGCAGGGAGCACGGTTGCTGGATATTCGCGGAAAGGATGAGTATGCCCACGAGCATATTGCCCAAGCCAGCTTGCTGTCGCTGACTGATATTGAGAAAGGTGGCAAACCGCAGGCCGTTAGTGAACAGGATGTGGTGATTTTTCACTGTCAGTCTGGCCGCCGTACGGCAGAAAACGCAGCGCTATTGGCAGGGGCCGCAACGCCTGCCAAGGTTTATCTGCTTGAAGGCGGTATCAACGGCTGGAAGCAACAGGGATTGGCTGTCATCAAGGGTAACAACCAGCCACTCCCCCTCATGCGACAGGTGCAGATTGCTGCTGGCTTCCTTATTCTGGCTGGGACAATCTTGGGGTATGTAATCTCTCCCCTGTTCTTCCTGTTGTCCGGCTTTGTCGGTGCTGGATTGCTATTTGCCGGTATCAGCGGATTTTGCGGCATGGCAACGCTGTTGGCCAAAATGCCTTGGAACCAGCCAAAATAGCGAGATGCCCAACCTTAGGGGCGCCGCTGCGCCCCCAACATCAAGGCGAGGCAAGATCCAATGAGTAGACTCGTGACGACTCACCCCACGGGTGATAACCAAGCCCATCAAAGCTGAACCCCAATTTCTCGTAATAACCCACATGGTCGGTACACAGATGCAAACGGGGAAATCCCAGTTCGCCTGCGGCCTTGGCTACGTGATTGACCAACAATGCGCCGCATCCCTGCCCGCGATACTGTTCATCGACGTACAATGCACATAGCCACGGATACAGCTCCATACGGCTGATAAAGTCATTGGTAATCAAACCCGCGCAACCCACAACGGTTTCCCCATCCAGCAACAAATACCACTGCGGCAGCGGGTTTACCGCATCGATACAATGGGTTATCGAGTCTTGATACAGCATCATGGTCTCTGGCGATGCCCACTGACGCTGGAAATAATCGATAGCCACATCGCGATAGGCTGGCTCCTGACGCACCGAAATAATATTCACCCAAGCTCCTGATTTATTCTGTGGTCGCTACATTATGCCCTATTTTTGTTGGCAGTCAGTTGCTGAACGAATACCATTAATGCGCCGCGCTGTTATGCGGTTTATTTAATACAGGAGACGTTATGTCGCAAAATATCTATGACAATCAAACCTTCTTCGACGGCTATGCACAGCTCAGCCGTTCGGTACAGGGTTTAGATGGCGCGCCGGAATGGTCAACCATCCGCAGCATTCTGCCCGATTTGCAGGGCAAAAAGGTGGTCGATCTTGGCTGTGGTTACGGTTGGTTCTGCCGCAGCGCTCGTGAGCAAGGCGCAGCCCAGGTACTGGGAATGGATCTTTCAGAGAAGATGTTGGGCAAGGCAAAAGAGATGACCAAAGATCCGGCGATTGAATACCGTCAGCAGGATCTGGAGGCGTTACAGCTCCCAGCAGCCAGCTTTGATTTGGTCTATAGCTCGCTAACGCTGCACTATATCGAAGACCTCGGCAAGCTGTTCGCAACCGTTTATCAGACATTGGTGAATGGTGGGGAGTTTATTTTTACCGCCGAGCACCCGATTTATACTGCGCCAAAGCATCAGGGCTGGTTAGTGGATGAGGCAGGGCAAAAATCCTGGCCAATCAATGGCTATCAGCAAGAAGGACAGCGTATTTCCAACTGGCTGGCGGAAGGAGTGATCAAGCAGCACCGTATGCTGAGCACCTATATCAATCTGTTGGTCCAGCAGGGATTCACCATCCGTTATCTTAACGAGTGGGGTCCTTCGGCTCAGCAAATCGCCGACAACCCGGCACTGGATGAAGAAAAAGAACGTCCGATGATCTTTATCCTGGCGGTACAAAAACCCGCTGCGTAATGGCTATTCGCTTTATTAAATATCGTTAAAACATCCAATATTGGGGAGGCTGCCTCCCCCCAATACTTTCCAGGCTTATTCACAGCGAACGGTTCTGGGCAACTTCAGGACAACACCGTTTCACTGTCGGTACAACTTACTCGCTCGCCATTTCGCCTTCGTGGCTTTCCGGTTCTGGCTCGCTCTGAACTTCCTCAACCGGCGGCATTTCCAAACGCAGATCGATCCAGCGCCCTTCAGGAATATCCATCGGCTCCCCTGCAACGATTGCTGCGGTATCAATATCAAAGCGGCGTTTGCTGACCTTGACCGTGATAGTACCGTCTTCGGCCGCTTCGGTGGCGACGAAGCATAGGCGGTTACCGTTGACGTCTTGTGGGACTTCGATATTCCAGCCTTCCAGCGCGAAACCTAGCGAACCCGTCACTTTGTATACGCCAACCGAGAGTCGCTCAGCGGTAACGCCCGCAGCCTCGCCATTTACCGCCGCCAGCCCGGACAGGGTAAAGCCATCCAGATATTCGTCGGGCATTTTCTCTAGGTTGCTGGAGAGACGGGCGATAGGTGAGGCTTTCTTAATGAAACCATTTGAATCAACCGTAGTATTGCCACTATGCCATGCGGAAACAAAGTCTAATGTTCCATTGGAACGTGTCCAACCGGCATGTAGCTTTATTGCCCCTGGTGTAGCTCCATGAGATGTATAGATATGCCCTGAGTAAGCCCCGGAAATAGAAGCCGTCATCCCAACCATTGCGGAACCACCTGCTGGTGCACCATTTTGGCCTTCCACTGCACGATGTATACCGGAAGGTGATGAGTTTCTAGTAAAATCAAAAACCTCTGAACTATTTGTGACACCCAAACCGAAGTCGCCAACTTTAATTACAGCTTTATCCCCAACATATAAATTATTTAAAACATGTGCAGTACCTGAACGAGAGTTAACAAAGAATACAGGCTTACCTCGTTCAACCCCCGGACCTAATATCTCATTTCCACAAGTGGGAATAATCGAAAAACCAAACCAAGTACCAATTGTAAAATTATTTGGTCGATCGAAGCTTGCTGTATCATGCCCTCTAAATATAACCGGAAGATTGGAAACGTCAGGAACATCTGTAGGTTGAGAGTGAATTGAATTAAATGTTAAAGTTCGTGGGACGTTAAGCTGACCATCCGCTTTACCAATTAGGCTATGCGAAGCACCTCCCCATCGAATCGTCATTTGTCCTGTTGATGTGTCGCTATAAACCGCACCTTTTTCTATCCCTGCAGCATCTCTAAATCGAAGCAATAGGTTAGGGGTAGTACTTCCGGACTGCATAATTTGATCACCAGTTGAGTTAACTCCCCCTGCAGTTGTCAAATATCCTGCTGCGCTAATTCTTGCCGATAGGTCCGCAGTTGTGCCATTTGAGCTCCAAAAGTTCCATCCTCCCTGGAAGGCACCTTTGTGAGTGATAAAGTCTGTCGCACCAGTAAGGCCATCATCAGCCGATGTTTTTCTATTCCATGAAACCCAAGCCCCTTGTGAAGCTGGTATAAAACCAGTTGCATTTGAAGATGTAGATAATCGAACGGGTTTAGAAAATAACACCGAACTCGCAATACTCTGGTCAAGAGTCGATGACCTAGAAACATAATCAGTTTGGATCTTCGCTAATGTTGGCACAGTTAGCTTTGTACCATCATCCTTGGTAAAGATCATATCCCCAGAGCCAGTGAACCAACTCACCGTATCATTGCGGCTGCCTTGGAAGAAGGTCAGCATTGCCGCAAAGCGAGCGGAGAATTGGCTGATGTCACCTTCATAGGTAGTGATAATAGCGTAACTCTGCCCGCTGGCCGTTGAACCGGCATAGTTGCTATTCAGGGTCAGTGAGGTATTGCTATTAACCTGTTTAACTTCATACAACTTATTATCCGGGGCCAGTAAAATCATACCTGGCATTACACCAAACTTGGCATCGGCCCAAGCGGTGCCGGTACCCGTCACGGTGGCGTTATTAGCGATTAAATTGATAGTGCCTGTTTTGTACCACATAGATTCTTACTCCAAAAAATGAAAAACCACTCGCGGCGGTTTTTAGTTAGTAATGTTATTAAAAATAATATTCTGTGTTGAGCGAGACAATATAATGGAGCATTGCAAGAAAACCCCCACCCAGTTTGCCTCGTATCCATTATTGAACACTCTCAATATCAACTGATTATCACTACTACCGGCTTTTATGGTTATGGGTATGCTGCTTATTATCTCAGGTAAATAGCCATTAGCACTATAGTCTCTATATGATTTAGCTATCACATTGCCATTTAATAACAAAGCAATTGAGCCATTGGCACCACCATACCCCCATACACTTGCTACATTCCCCGGAGCCACAGATACCCCTCGTTCTGGATAGTGACTTAATCCATTAGGTAGCAGCCCTTGTATTACACCTCTTTTCTCAAAGCTGGACGCCATTATAGTAACCAATGGAATATCAACATAAGACTCCCTATTAATGTGCCTAGAGATGTTAATCACGTTAGACATACTGTTGCTATCTACTAGATCGCCTATTATTTTATTGGCGTAAATAGTTCCCGAGAATGTTCCATTAGCCCCAGTGATATCGCCCCTAAAATATCCACCATCCGCATAGATATTTCCACGAACAGAAACCTGATTAAACTGAGCGTTACCGTCAGACTTATTGATAGCCCAGCCCTGCCTCCCATCAATGAAGTTATCAGAGCCTATCCACCCCGTTATTTTCGCGTTAGTAATCGTCCCATCAGCAATAAACGCCGAGTTAATAAACGTCTGGCCATTTTGCACGGCGAAGGGAACAGACACATTGCCTTCATCTTTGGTCACCAAGGCAAATCGATCGGCCCGCACCAGGAATTGCCGGTTACCGGCGTCATCCACCCCCAATGCCAAACCGGCAACGCTGCTTTCCCCCTTCTTACTGGTTTCAACTTTTACCGACCAGGTTGCAGAGACCTTGCCATCCAAGGTCGCCTGCGCAGAACTCACCTGCTGGACTGCCGCCTTGTTATCCCCCACCGCCGTATTCAATAACTTGATATCGTTAGCCGTTGCCGATTGGTTATCGGTCACAGTTTTCGACAGCGAAGTAATAGCCGAAGTATTGTCACCAGTAGCGGATTGCAAAGCGCCAATTTGCTGAGCCGTCGCGCTATTGCTATCGGTCAGCGTTTGGCTCAGGGCGGTAACCGAAGCCTCATTCGCCCCTGTTCGGCTGGTCAGGTCGTTAATCAGCTTGGCCTGGGCGCTGTCCGTATCCACCAGCACCTGCAGCTGCTGATTGAGTTGGGCATTGTTGTCCCCCACGGTGCCTGCTAGCGCTGTCACCTGCTGGGATAACGCCTTGTCTGCTTCCGCACGTACCGTCTGCTCCGTCATCAAGCGCGCATCAACATCACCAAAGCTTGCCCGTAATTCGGTGATCTGCTGCGCCTGGGCGCGCTGATCGTCCGCCATTACGTTCTGCTGGGTCTTGATCGATGCGGTGACCACGTCATTGCTGATAACGTCTTCCGCCTGCTTTAACGACTGTTCGATATCCGCCTTGGCAATGGCTTCAAGCGAGCTGCTAAGTGAAGCCTGCGAACCTGCCGAGTCAGTTTGTGCCTGCTTCAGCTCGCCGATCGCCGCGCTGTTTTCGCCAGAGGTCGCCGTTAATGAACCAATCTGCTCCGCCATGGCCGAGTCTTGATTGGCCAACGTCTGCAGCCGATCGTTGATGGCCGCCGTGTTTTGCCCAACGGTGGAATCCAGCGAACTCAATTGTCGAGATAACGCTTCATCCGCCGTGGTTCGCGCTTGCGATTCAGCGGCGATCGCCGCTTTATTTTCGCCACTGGCCGCCCCCAGGCCGCTAATTAACGACGCTTGAGCACTGCCACTATCCACCAGCGCCTGCAAACGCTGATCCACCTCGGCCTGATTACTGCCGACATCTGCGCTCAGATGGTCAAAGCGTTGTGACAACGCGCCGGTCTCGCTGGCCCTGGTGGTGATCTCCTGCTGTAACTGCGCAGACACGTCGCCAAAGTTCGCGTCCAGCTGCGTGATCTGCTGGGCCTGCGCCTGCTGCCGATCGGCGAAAACGGTTTGCGCCGTGGTTAACCGGGCGCTGCTCTCGTCCAGACGTTGAACATCGTTATCCTGCTTAAGCGCCTGTTCGATATTCGCCTTGGCCGTGGCCTCCAATGCCTGTTGCAGGCTGGCCGTGCTGCTTTCGGCTTCGGTTTGCGCGATGCCAAGGCGGGTGATGGCCGCCGTGTTTTCCTGGCCGGTAGCCTGGATCACGTCAACCCGTTGGCTCAGCGCACCGTCGGCATCGGCACGGGATTTCGCCTCTGCCTGGATAGCCGCAGTGTTACTGCCCGTGCTGGCTTCCAGGCCGGAAATCTGCTGGGCCTGAGCCGAGTCTGTCGCCGCCAGCGTTTTTAGCTGTTGGGTTACGTCAGCACGGTTTTCGCTAAACTCGGAAGTCAGCCCGCTGAGCTGCTGGCCCTGCGTTTTCTGCTGATCGGCCAGCGCTTCGGTTTTCTGCGTAACCTGCGAGTTAACCTTGTCCTGTTCCGTCTTGTTGCTGCCGATTGCCTTGGCGTTGGCAGAAACATTGGATTCCACCTTAGCCAAAGCAGAATCGGCATCGGCCTGCGCCTGCTCCAGCTTGATAATCAAACCCTGCTGATTATCCGCCGTGGCTTTCACCGAGCTGATATCCTTGGCTAACGCCCCATCGGCATCCACACGCGCCGCTTGCTCCTGCGCGATTTGTGCGGCGTTCCCTTCGGCCTTGGCAATCACCACGTCAAGTTTACTGGCCAGTTGCTGATCATCATCCTGCAATTGTGTGATCTGCGAAGCAACCTGAGCCATTGCCGCGTTGGTGCCACCGGTAAGGGCATCGACCTTGGCTTGCAGTTCGGCATCTGCTCGCGCCAAGCTGGCGCGGGTGCTGTCAATTTCCCCGCGTGCGTCCTTGATATCGCTATTCAGAACCTCCTGGGCCTGGGAGAGTTTTTGGCGGTTATGCTCGATGGTCAGGCTGTTTTCGATGGCGGCTTTGCCCAACTGCGTCAAATCCTGTTGCAGCACGTCGACAGCATTGCTCAGATCGGCATTCCGGCCCGCCAGCTCGGCGTTAACCTTGTTCAGCGCCGCTTGCAGGGTATCGACATCCCCTTGCAGCGCATCCCTGTTCGCCTCGATATCGGCCTGCGCCTGGGCGATCTTCTCGGCCAGATCCTGGACGTTCTGATCCGAAGGCAGGCTGTTGATCTTCTCCAACAGATCTTTGCCCAGTTCGGTCTCGGTAATGCTTTGCGCAATTTGCGCCAGCACCACGTCCGCACTGTCCGAAGCCATCCCGCGCACAAACTCGCTCCAGTCGGACTGGTTGCCGGTTTTGTCGGTAAAGGCCGCACGGAAATACAGCACCTGCCCGGCACGCAAACCTTGCATGTCATAGCGATGCTGCGGATAAGGCACATCGGCCAATAAGCGTTCGTCGGCGAAATCCGCCCGGCTGGCTACCATCAGGGTGGTTTTCAGGCCGTCGGCAGAGTTCTGGCCAAAGCCCCAGGCAAGCTGGATGCCAAACACCACATCCTGGGTTGCCGTCAGCGCAACAATCTTGGGCGGCGCACCCGCTTTTCCTGCCAGATAGCTCGGCTCGGCATGACCCCACTGCGAGGAAACGCCCACCGCATTCACCGCACGCACCCGTACGTCATAGTTACCGGCATAAATACCGTTAACATCAAACCCGAGTGAAGGCGTCGCCCCCACATTTACCCAGTTGCCATTATCTTTGCGCCACTGCGCTTCATAGGTCACCGCGCCTGCGACAGCCCGCCAGTGCACCCGCATTGAGGCAACGTTAATCCCCTGGCTGACGTAGTCGTAGCGCGAGATGGCGATATTCGCCGGAGCAGGCATTGCTCCTGGTGGCGTGACGGTGATTGGCGGCGCATCCAGGCGGATGCCGTTATCGATAAAGGCGTATTTATCCGGATCGTGCTCAACGGCGTTAATGGCGAAGGTGCCATCATCGTTGGACTGGACCGACACCACGCGGAACTGCTGGATCGCCAGGTTGTCGGAATCGAAACTCCAGACCGCTTCAGGCTCTGGTTGCTGGCGGAACGGGGCGGTCAGCGTCACCGTAAGCTTGTCTGCCGCGATACTGGCGATAGTGCGAGTTTGTGCCGTGCCGTCCGGCAGATTGACGATCAGGCGATCGCCTTTGCCAAACTCCACTTCACGGTCCAGCACCACCACGCGATCCTGCGCGGAATGGATGCGCCCGCCGTTGGTCTTGCCTGCCAGCATGGCATCCGCAATGCCGATGATCCGAGCTGGCAGCGGGATATTGCCGTCCAACCCGACGGTAAAGCTGACGGTACGATCTTTGGCGTTACTCAGGATCGCCCAGCGCCCACGGCGGTGAGCCTCGGTGCGCCGCGTGCAGCCAATGGCGGTGATTTCAGTCTGGTTAACGCCGTAGCGCTTCACCAGTTCGTTATCGTAAGCCGCTTCCACCGCGTCGGCATAATGGTTGGCCGGATCGCCCCATTTCACCAGCGCCGAGGTATAGCGATTCTTGTAAGAACCCGACGCATAGGCAAATTCACCGCCAATGACGTTGGCCCGCGAATAGACGAAATCCACATCACGTGGCATATCCGCATAGGCAAACAGCTGGTCGTTGCCCCAGTAGGTAATGCCGCGGAAGATGGCGGCGATATCACGCAATACGGTGTAGGCATCCTGCTGCGACTGGATATACACGTCGCACAGGAAACGCGGTTCTTTGCCCCCGCCCCCCAGACCATCATCAATCAGCTCATCGCAATACTGCGCGATGCTGTACAACCCCCATTTGTCGATCTCGGCGGCGGTCACCCGGTTGCCTAAGCCGTAATTCTTGTCCAGCGCGATATCGTAAAACACCCAGGCCGGGTTGTTGCTCCAGGCCCACTTAAAGCTGCCATCCCAATTGCCGCTGTAGGTTCGCGCCAGCGGATCATAGTTGGCCGGCACGCGGATGATTTTGCCCTTCGGCTTGAGCGTAATTTTCGGTACCGAGCTGAACTGCTGGGCATCGAACTCGATAAACAGCAAGGCGGTGTTGGGATAGCGGAACTTGGCGTCTACGATCTCGGTGTAGGTCTGGATCTGGGTCGTGTTTACCAGCTTGCTGCTGGTGGAGTCTGGGGTGATGCGCTTGATGCGCAGCGTCCAGCTGGTGGTTGCCTTAGGTAGATTAATCCGGTGATCGCGCTCGTACAGGCTGGTGGTTTTGCCCTTTAGCGTGCCGGTGACCACGGTTTGATAGGCTCCGCCGTCGGTGGAAAGCTCAATCAGATATTCTACCTGCGAACCGTTCATATCGCCGTTATCTTCCTGCTGGAACAGCGCAGGGAAGCCCATGCGTATGCGCAGCGCGTCGATATCGGTTCGGGTGAAGGTTTTGGTCCAGACGTTAGTGGTGGTCAGCTTGACGTTGACCGGCGTTTCAGACTCCACATCCGGCATGCCCTGGATATAATCCTGAGTCTGGGTGCCGTTACGTACCTCCCACTTCAGGCCGGTAAAGTTTTCACTGCCATCGGGGTTATGCACCGGGGTGCCGTCGAGCAGGATGCGGGTGCCGTCTAACTCACCGGCAATTTCCCCTTCAGACAGCGCCAGCAGGATTTTGATTTTAGCGTTGGACTGCAAATCATCGGGAGCTTCAACCGGCGTATGCGCCGATCCACCACCGCCCTTGCGCCCATGAATAAGTGTCTTTGTCATATCACGCCCATAAAAAAAGGCCGCGAGTGCGACCTAAAGAAAAATGCCCTAAAGGGGCGTTATTGCTGATTTTCGGCGTAAATACCGGCGGAAATCACCGCGCCACCGATTTCCCGCTCGCCGTACAGCACCGGCACTGGGTAGCCCTGCGCCGTGGTGTTGACCGGTGAGCCAAAGGCATAGGACGGTTTGTTTTCTACCGATTGGGAAGAGGACATGCCGAAGTTCGGCTGTGGCGTCATCAGTTGCGTTACACCGCCGAGTACCATCGATGTCCCCATCATTGTTAAACCGGTTACCACAGCACTTTTAGCCGCTAATGCCGTCCCCCAAGCTGCCATCGATCCACCAGCGGTAAAGAATGCCCCGACCAACGCCGCCACGCCGATGACAATCTGGAACATCCCGCCACTCTTACTCCCGGCAATCACCGGCATAATGCGGATATCGGCGTTGCCTTTGGAGGTAGCAAACTCGGCCAGGCCGATATTCTGCGAGCCATTGAAGAAGGCAAACTGCACGCCGTCCTTATGGGCATTCATCATAAAGCTCTCAAATCCGGGCAAGGTGATACACAGAGCCCGCAGCGCTTCGCGCGTATCCGCCACCACCAGCCGATGAGTTTTACCGAACTTTTTGCCCAGTTGGCCACCCAACCGGATCAGTCTTGTTGTTTGCATCATAGAAGCTCCTTTCGGCGGACTACGCGTACCGTCCGCTCCTGAAAATATCCGCTGTAGGGATAACGCTGGCTGAGCTGGCCGAACAGGTGATGCAGCATCACGCCGTCTCCCAGATAGATGCCCGCGTGGTTGGTGACCGGGGCTGAAACCTGCATCATGATCATGTCGCCCGCGCGCATCGGCCCCTGAAATTCTCGGAACCCTTCGGCGTACCAATGATCGTCATACAGGCGGGTTTTGCCGTCGATCCACCATTCATGTTCTACCGAGTAATCGTTCAGCGCGATGCCGTGTTCGTGGCGATAATAATCCCGGATCAATGACCAGCAGTCGGCATGCCCCAACAGCCAACTGCGCCCAACCAACGGGCGCTCACCGCGTGGCACAACTTCGGTGTAATCCCCTTCCGGCCACGAGACGATGCCCCAGACAATGCCCGAGTGATCGCACTGCAGGCGATCCATCTCCGAAGGGATCAACACGGGCACATCTGGGTGGCTGTGGATGATGCGAATGATCTCGCCTTGATCCTCCGCCTGCGCGTATTCCTGGGGGGAAATGACAAAGTTATCCAACGCGTTTTCCGCCACATTGCGGCACGGCAGATAACGCGCCTTACGCCCGTTCTGCACCACAAAACCGCAGGACTCATTGGGATACTCCGCTGCGGCATGCTCACAGATGGCCTGCATGATTTCAGCCTGCATCATTACCTCCCCAACAGGTTGGAGCCTGGGAACCCGCCAAAGGCCAGGGGTTGCGCATCACCAAAGCGTTTTTTGCAGGAGGACACCCGGCCACCACAGACGTCCAACGCCGGATCGTCGATCGGTTCATCGTCCTTATCAAAACAGGCTCCGCCGCTGTAATCGCAACCCCTGCCGCTGCGGTACCAACCCCGTATGCACCAGGTGCAAAGCCCGTGAATTTGCCGCGAGGGCAATTGTTGGCCTTGCAGATCGAACGGTGTGCAGAGCTGGAACTCCACCACGCTGTTGGTTTCGGTGCTTTTGCTGTCAATGTAGAAAACCTGCACTCGCTCCTGCGAAGCATCGGCAAGCGCGTTCCCCTCGGGGAAGTTGACCGCATCCAGGTATTTGGCAAAGGTGTCGTGTACCCGCACTTTCGCCTGCACCATGTCGTTGAAGGTCAGGCACAGTGAGGACACCAGATTGCTGAGGTTGGCGACGCTGAGCCTGGGCGTTGGTTGCGAACCATCGCTGGTTGCTGCCAGGCCGGTGATCTCGTAGGGATAGGCTTCATACTCGTTTCCCTGCCACCAGATCGATTTTGGTTTCAGCCGCTGGGCATCGTTGCCCGCCGCCGCGATCTCGGCCTGAGTGTGGGGAATATTGTGCGCATGAAAACGCATGATGGCCGCGCCAAAGGCGGTGCCATCAATTTCAATCAGCTGGATCAGTTCCCCAGGCACCAGCTTTTGCACTTGACTGTTAAATGACATGATTGCACCTATACGCCGAAGGCTTGTTCAAAGGCAAAACTCAACGCCTCCACATTGCGCGCAAGCGGTGTGACGGAAATTGAATCCGATTTGACGCGAAATAGCGCTTTCTTGCCGTTGGGCGGCGTCCAGAAAAAGGCGACGAGCACGTGTTGATTTAAAAAGGCCAGCATCGACTGGGTCACGGCCGGATGGCCAGTATAGGCCAATTGCCACTGCTGCACCGCCTGGTTCAACCCATTGCTGCTGACCTGTTTATAGCCGTCGCCGAACTGCGCACTTCTGACGTTATGGACAAAGTTACCGCTAGGCGAGGCCTGGGTTTGCCATTGAAAGGTATCGATAAGCATAAAAACTCCGAGCAGTAATAACCGTCAGTCGCTGGGCCAGACATTGCCCCCGATAAGGAGCGATTGGTCAGGCCTGATGCCAGGCTGCGGTTGTTACTATTGATGATTGATAAGAAGATTCAGCGGGCCGCTGAGGCATTCCAGATCAGGCCGCCCGGCTTTAGCTCTTTGCCCAAACGTTCGGTGATCGCCTGATTAACGATGCCCTGCACCAGCTTGCCCATGCCGTCACCGGCAGAGGAGCTATTGGCCGCATTCGCGGAGCCGTCATTGTTCATTACTACGGTGCTGTTGACCGTAATGCCGCCTCCCTGCTCTGCCGCCAGGCCGTACATCGGGGCTTTGTTGCCGCCCACCAGCCCCCCCTCCGCATAGCCGCGCATCATGGCGTAGAGATTGCCCACGCCGATCCGCTGGGTAGCTTCTTTGGTCATCACGAACTCGCCACGGTGTACCACGCCCGCCTGATCGTATTTGCCGCCGTCACCGGTATAGCCACCACTGGAATGTCCTGTTGCTGCAGCCGATGGGTTAATCCAACCCATTGCTTTTTGGATGACAAAAGCTACTAGCAGTTGGTTAATCACCTGGATAATCATTTTCAGGATTGAGGCGGTAAACTCTTGGAAGTTGGCTTTGCCAGTGGTCACCATGCTGGTAAGCATGTCTGATAAACCGCTAAAGGTCGCTTGGCCGATATTGGCCATTGAATCATATACATTGGTCGCAGAGTCCAGATATTCGTTCCAACCTTTTTGTGCTCCTAGCAGCCAATTCCCGCGTTTTTTATCATCATCAACATAGAATTGCTCCTGAGTATCTCTAGCTATATTGTATTTCTCTGCACCAGGTCCTGTAGCTTTATCGTCAATACCAAATTTTCCGCCCCCCTCAATGAAAGCATTTTTAAGTTGATTACGCTCATCAATGCGAGACTGCTCTCGTTTACTTAGCCCATACTTCTTCAACTCCTGTACAGAACGATTTTCCACCGTTCTCGTGTATTGCTCCATCTTAAGTTCTAATTCCAATCCTTGGCGTTTTTCCTGATTAAACTTTTCCTGCTGCTCAGTTTCAAGGATTGCCGTTTTTAGCGCTTCTTTACCCTTGAGAATGGATTGTTCTTGCAATGACAGACGGTTTTCCCCACGAAGACGATTTATTTCCCTATCCAGCATCGCTAGACGTTTCCCTCCTTCGGTAAGGCTGATAAGCTTATTATCCTGGATCATGAGCGCATGATTTTCATCATTCAATAAAGCCAACCGCTCTTGCTCTTGCTTGAGTATGTTCGCGGGCTGTTCGTCATAATACTTAGGAGAACTTATAGCTACTGGCGGTTTATTATCAGCATTGATCTGGTCAACCGCTTTTTTACGATCCTCATCACTCCAATCTTTCGGGGCTTTTGCGACCATCCGCCAAAGCTCAGTTAAGGCGGCGTTGCGTTTTTGTTGCCATGACTGATTTTTGGATAATACATCATTTTGATATTTTAGGGACGCCGTTCTGGCTTCATCAGCTTGCGTTGCATTATTAGTTGATTTCGTAACAACACCATTCAAATCTATAACTGTCTGTATTAATGCTATTTGCGCTTTTAAATCATTGATTCTAGCAAGTTGATTATATCTCCGTTGCTCATAATCATCTCCACCTAACCCTTCCCCAATCCTGCTGGTATAACCATATGAGACCGGTTTTTCTCGTTCAGGTAAAAGTGCCTTTTGTCGATTATCAAGCTCACTCTGTAATTCCGCAAGATTATTTTCCATTGATATTGGCCGCCCAACATCTAATAGCGAATCCCACATAGATTTTTTAGCATCATTTACAGCTTTAATCGCTCGCTCTATCAAGCCAAGATTATCTAAAATTTTTCTGCTACGTTGCCGCTCCGCCTCGCTGTACACTTTTGCAGCAGCCTCACCAGCTTCCTCCTTGTATCCTCGTTTCTCTAATGACGAAATATATTCGTACTGGGATGAGGTTAAATAATGCATCTGTTTATTTAACTCTACAGAACTTTTAGTCGGGCTGTCATAAAGTCTCTGGAAGTTACTGATGGTCACATCAACAGATTGGCCAGTTGCTTCCTGCATTGCAGCTGCAGTCTTAGCTACCGTTTCTAGTTGGCTTGCGTTGAATGAACCTGAACCAACTACCTGAGCAAGTATGCCTGCAGCAGTATGCTGTGTAATTCCATCACCCGAGATAGCTTTTGCCATTTCTTGTAACTGGGAAGATGATTTACCTGCGTAGTCGCCGGTGAGAATTAACTGTTTGTTAAACTCTTCGGCCTCTTTGGCACCTTGGTAATATGCGGTACCCAGTAATGCTGTAGTGCCCACAGCTACAGCAATCAGAGGTCCCATCCTTCCTAATGGAGCAAGTACTTTCTGCACCTGATCATAGGTATCTACTAGCTGTGAACCTTGGTCCAAAGCCTCTTTCCAACCAAAATCTCCAGAGGTAGAGCCAGAAATGGAAGCTGTATTCGAAGCTTGTCCCTGAATCCCTTCCAGCGCTTGCCGGTATTCTTCTATTGCTGCAGTGCTTCTTCTCAAGTTAACGATAAATGCATTGGTACTATCTCCTAGCTGAGACAGTTGTCTACCAATATTGCTATAACGGCTGATCTCCTGCATTCCGCTGCGTAACGTACGATTCAACATTTCGAATCGACTCGTTGCCACAGAAATGTTGCTTTGCAAATCAACCAGATCTCTATTAGCTCGCTGCAAATCACTGGCATTAACACGCAGCGTCATAGTTGTAATATCTGCCATGCCTTACTCCTGGCTATAACAATAAAGCCAGCTCAAGGCTGGCATCATCGCAGACGATTATTTTTGGTGGATCACCTTAAGCGCTGCGGTTTCCATAATTCGGATGTCATTTAACACGCTTGCTTCATCCTCCACGGCATAAACCCGCATTAACCAGGGAAGGCAATTGTAATCTAACCCCGTAATACCTCCCATACCGGTACGCCATTGGGTTGCCATCGCCTGAAAAAGTTGGAATGCAGGCTGCATATCCGGCCAAACATCGAGAACGGTTGTTTCATAGTCATCAGGAGATAGACCAAATGCGGCCAGTTCTTCACGGGGCGTTTCCGGCGAATAGAAGGCTTCAGCAAGCGCGATTAGTTTTTTTCTCGTACCGCCATCAGCTCTTTGGTATAAGCCGTAGCGATAGCATCAAAAGCACGTGGATAGTTGTCCAGCAAAGTGATTAGACTTTCCTGATTCAACTCATCGGGTAAAGTCCAAGTGGCGCAGATCTCACGTAAGAAGTCGGCCATCGGTAGATTGCTATAGTTGCCAGAGCTCAACTGCTCTTCGCTGGCCTCACGAAGCGCTTTCTCCAGTTTTTCCAATTCACTGCGCTTTTTGTGTTTGAAAGTAAACGTCAATACCCCATCACTGTCACCTGCGCGAGGAATGCTAACGTCGACTTTAAAGGTTGGATTCGGTGTCAGGTTAAATTCGGTCATGATTATCTCTCTATCGTTGAATAATTCGGCAAAAAAATCGAGCCCGAAAAATATCGGGCTCGCTGATGGACTGTTTAAGCAGTCACTTTGTAGAACGTCATATCGCAAGACTGCACCGCCAGCGCCACCTGTACGGTTTCAACCTGGTTAACCGCGGTGGTCGGTTGCGGATCAAACGCCGGTACCGCAGACCAGTAGCGCAGCTCCTTGGCTTTTGGCACATGCATGTAGAACGCCAGCGTGATGCCATTGCGATCGGCATCCTGCAGCAGGCTGTAGATCGGCTGAGAAGCATCGTGCGCAAAGGTAAAGGTCTGCGTTTTGGCCGCTTTAAAGGTGGCCAGGTTACGCTGACGATCGTCTTCCAGGAACTGCACCTGCACGTATTGCTGATCGCCGCCAGACTGCGCTACCTCGGTGATCTGAGGAATTTGCGTCCAGTTGGCGATCTTCTGCAAGGAGCCTTTGCCGCCACCGGCCGGGAAGAAGCTCACGTCGGTAGTATTGATGGCACCGATGGTGATGCTGGTATCCACTTGGGCAGTGATCTTGGCCACCAGGCTGTCGATCAGGCCCCAACCGGAGCGTACCATTACGATATCACCCACTTTCAGAGTGTGGCCGGTGGCCACGGTAAATACGGCGCCGTTAGCATTGCTGACTGCGGTAGTGACTACGCCTGGTGCTGTTGGCGCGCCAGCAAATACGGTGGCGCCATTTGGTAATGCAAAACCCATGGTAATTCTCCAATTTCAGATATAAAAAAACCGCCGGATGGCGGTATGCTTGGTTTACTTGCTGGAGAGTTTCCCCCCAGCGATGTTGACTACACTATTGTGGCATTAATACCCGGCCCAATAACCGATAGTCACCGGCAGGGTATATAATTCATCTTTGGCAATCGCTGGCAGGATATTGCCACCAGCGTTGACATAACAGTTAAAAGCATCGTCCGCCAGCACCAATCCCCTGGGGAATAATGAAATTATCTCTTCCGCCAGTTGATAGCCAGTTTTCGCGCCCGTCCCTTTCTTCATCACAATGTTAACCTGATAATTCCCGCTGTAGGTCTGCACCTCTTGGGAAATACCTAACGCCACCGCAGGCTCCGGAGCAATAAACGGTTCCAGATGAAGATCGTCATCCGCCGTAAACGTCACGTTTGCCAAGGTGTATTTAATACTGTTCTCTTCAGCCCAGGCCGTTAACCTGGACTCAAATAAATCATTAATACGCAAGGTGCTCATGGCGCCTCCTGGTTTAACCCTATTGATAAGAGTGCATCACCTTGGGTTAAACCAGTAATAGCACTCTAGCTGATATAATTCGTAGCGAGAAGTTTATTTTAAAAAATATTTTTACCAACTGCGAAACGCAATAACCACGCTATCAATTTACTAGATAAAACTCGTAGCGAATAGATTTTATTAATTTATTTTTCGCCATTAATTTAAAATAACAAAACCACCCCGCATTGCGGGGTAGTAATTACTTCAATTTAAAAATTTTTTAATTTTTATTATCGGTCATCGTTTATCTGTCCATTTCCAAACGAATATTCTGGCTGACCAGACAACCCTCGATAAAACTTTCTGCCACCTGCATCTGTTGCCTTACCCGGCCTTCCGAACATTTCCAGCCGCGAGCGATGGCGGACTTCGATTGCCCGTAAACGTAGTAACGCAAGATCAGTTCCAACTCCTCCGGCTGACGAAGGGCCTGCAGGTGAGCAACGGCGCGATCGACCACCAAGCCGTCCTCGTCACAGCAAGAGGCCTGCTGTTTGCTACTGCCCGGCAGCAACCCTTTAAAACCGGCGGCGATATGCGAATATCCCAGAGAAGAACTTTCCCGTGCCCACACGCCCCAGCGCCCCAAAACCTGTTGAATGTCCCGCATAAGACCTCCTTATTTTTATTGGCTCTAGTGTACCCAGACGAGGCAAAGCCGCCCATCGATGGGTGTTGTAGGAAACCTCACAGGACAAAGCAGGGGGAAAACCGAGCAGAAAACGAAGGTATTGGTGCAGCACTATGACGGGAGGATAGCGCCAGCGGTGGAAAAAAGCATTCAATCTTAACCTTCGGAGGAGATGCCTCCCGCGAAACGGGCGCAGATCAAGACATGGCAAACTGCTCGAGTACCTTGCCTTCCATACGATAGCGCACCCATTCATCTTGCGGAGCCGCACCAATGCTGAGATAGAAATCAATCGCTGGCTGATTCCAGTCCAGCACACTCCATTCCAGGCGTCCGCAACGGCGTTCGCAGGCAAGCTGAGCGATATGGCGCAGCAAGGCTTTGCCCGTTCCCGCCCCACGGCACTTGGGAGTGATATACAAATCTTCCAGATAGATGCCGTTTTTACCCAGCCAGGTCGAGTAGCTCATAAAGAACACCGCATAGCCTGCTGGCTCGCCGTTGACACTGCAAATCAGCGCCTCTGCGCAGGCGTTGGGGCCAAACAGGCTTTCCTCGATCTCTGCCTGGTTGGTACGCACCTCATCACGAGCCTTTTCGTACACGGCCAGCTCGATGATCATATCCAGAATTAGCTTGGCATCGGCTTTCACCGCCGGGCGAATTTCAATTGTCATGATGTTCCCTAAATAGAGTGATTTTCCTGCTTCCAGCATAATACTTAACCAATTCAGGCACAAACGGCAATTTATCGGGCATCTAAGCAGGCCCCCCCCTGCGTAAGGTGGCAGTTGAGGAATGTTTATAGAGGGATCCCTCCGGTCTCCTATACTCAGTTTTCCCCCTAACAGATCTGGAGAAACGATATGTCATTTAGCGTGGGTGATTTTGTGCAGCGTAAAACCGGTGGGCCAAAAATGACCGTTATCGAAGAGGATGGAGAGGCGCTGATATGCAGTTGGGTCGAACTGGGGGTAGAGCAACGCACCGAGGTGCAGGCCAACGAAGTGAACCCCTATCACGAAGACGGCGACTTCGGCGTCTGCTGATATTCCGTGAGCTCTCTCACGCCATCTCCCTAGATAAAATGTGAAGTTGATCTAGTATTTACCAGGTACAGCAACCTATTTTGGGTAGTGGTTAAGGGGTTCACAATGAGCGAAAGTGTAAAAGACGGCACCATTCTGTTGGCCAGAATTTTGCTGATGATCCTGTTTCTGATTTTCGGTTGGATGAAGCTGACCAACTTTGGTGCCACGGTCACGGCGATGGAGGGCTACGGTACGCCAATGCCTTACCTGGCCGCGGTTGTCGCCGTGGTGGTGGAGTTCATTTTCGGTATCTTCATCGTGCTGGGGGCCTTCACCCGGCCGATAGCCATCATTTATGCGCTTTATGTGCTGGGTACCGCCTTTATCGGCCACCCGTTCTGGCGTTTTAGCGGGGCAGAAATGATCGGCAACGAAATCAACTTCTTTAAAAACATCAGTATTATCGCCGGTCTGCTGCTGCTTGCCGTCACCGGTGCTGGCCGTTACTCTCTGGATTATAAGTGGTTTAAACGCTAGCTCTCCCCTGTGGCGGCGCTCCCCTGCGCCGCCATGCTCATACCTTAGCGGCTATGTTTGGCATGCCGTTCGAAGTTATCCGCCTTGGCAGCAGCAGACTTACGTAAGGTGACATAGCACGCCCCTTCACCACCGTCACGTGGCAGTGCCCGGCAAAACGCCTGCACCTGCTCAAACTGCCCCAGCCATTTGGCCAGGTAGCTGCGGATGATGTTCGGATGGCTTTGATCTGTCCGCCCACGGCCATGCACAATCAGCAACGAACGCAGGCTGTCTTTCTCCGCCTGGATGATAAAGCGGAACAGCGCCTGGCGGCAGTTCTCGACCGGCTGACGCAACAGGTTGAGGCTGACCTGTGGTGGATAGTGGCCGTGACGCAGCTTGTCTAGCACCCCTTGCTGAATACCTTCGCCCTTATATTCCAGCGGGGTATCGCAGGGAATAATGTCCAGAAAGCCGGTGCTGAGGAAGTTCTCCAACTGTAACGCCTGAGCTTCCCGGCGAGCACGTTTATCGACGGGATCCTGCGCCTTGAGGTACAGCGTGGATTGCCCCGCGGATAACGGCCTCACATCGGCCATCGCCTGGGCAAAAAAATCGTTCTCTTCGTTGCTCA
The DNA here is from genome assembly GCF_019968705.1 of Serratia sp. JSRIV004. Taxonomy (NCBI): domain Bacteria; kingdom Pseudomonadati; phylum Pseudomonadota; class Gammaproteobacteria; order Enterobacterales; family Yersiniaceae; genus Serratia; species Serratia sp. JSRIV004. The sequence goes on from NZ_CP074140.1 coordinate 4,573,663, forward strand.
TTTCACATCACTCTCGGGAGATTTCACCCATTGGGGGCTATTGCTTTTAGTGAGAATGGCTTGATTGTAAGACGCCTTGCCAGGGTTGCAAGCAAGGAATTGACGGCAACGGGTGAGGTTGTGAGCGGTTTTCGTTATACTGCAGGCCATTATTGAGTGCCGCAAAGGATCCAACCCATGAATATGCGCGAGCTGGAAATCCAGTTTCAGAATGCAATGAATGAGTTACAAGCCAGCTTCGAACAGCAGCACCGTGAATGGCAACAAAGCTACCAGGCTCTGCAACAGCAACTGGCCGAAGCGCAACGGCGTGAAATCGCGCTGCGCATGCAGAATGAACAGTTGGTCAACAAACTAAGCACCGCCAGTTCGGTGCCGGAACAGCATGCCCTGGTCAAGCAGATCAAGATGCTGGGTGCCCATTTGGATGCGCTGGCACAAGATGCCGCCACCTTTAATCGCCATGTCCATAATAAACAACGGGCCGCAGACAATTTCAGCGGCGAGCAACACTGACAATTTCGGGCGCGGATGCTGCGCACCAAGACGGTAAAAATCATACATGACGTGGATCATCATCGCCGCCCTGATCGTAGTTTTCATTATTGGCTATCGTGTCCTGACCTCCGACACCCGCAAGGCGATAGATTCACTGGCGCATTTGCTGAAAGTAAAACCGATGCTGGTGGAGTCCATGCTGCAGGAAATGGGCAACCGCCACAGCCAAAGCTTTATCCGCATGTTGAACAACGGTTATACCGAAGAGATGCATCAGGCCGCCTATATGCTGTTTATCTACCTGACGTTTATCAAGCAGGCGGACGATGAGCAGATTGGCCTGTGGCGGGAAACGCTGCTGCGTGCCGGGCTGTCGCCGGAACTGCATGCCGAACACACCGAGGCGGCGCTGTTTTACTTTGCCGAACTGGATCTGGATGCGTTTGAACTGGCGCAGTTCCGCCGGGCCTACAACGAACGCTATAACCGGGAAGCATTGGGCAACTGGTGAAGCTTTCCCCCGCTTACGGGGGAGAGTTTAAAGGAACATGCTGTAGAGATAGCGCGAGAGCGCATCGCGGGAGCTGAAACCGTGAGGAATGCCGTAACGCGTGTTGGGCGTATCACCGCTTAAATCCAGGGGAAACTCAAGATACTGCTCGCTGTTACGCATCAACGAGGTAGGCGTGGCAAAATGGAGGCTCTTCTCTTTCAATGCCGGGTGGATCACCAACGCCATTCTGCCCATTCGCGCTTCCCGATTCACATACACGTAGTGCTCGCCCTTGCGAAAACCGTAGGTCTGATCGGTGACATAATCACGCTCAAAACCGGTACTCTCTAACACCTTAGCCACTTCATCCGGCCGTAAATACATCTATTTCTCCTCTCAGTTCTGGGTAGCTTTGCGACCTTACCGTAATCAGGAGATGAAACAATTAATTTATCCGTACTCATTCTGGTTTAGGAATAATCTGCAGCTATTGGCCCCCCGCCTGCTGTCTACGCCATTCGCTGGGGCTCATCCCCTGAACCCGCAGAAACTCACGGTTAAAGTTGGATTTGGTGCTGAAACCGGCCTCCAGCATAATCTCGGTCACCGGGCGATCGCTGCTGCTCAACCACTGCGCCGCTTGCTGAATGCGTAATTGATTCACGTATTGGGATACGTTCATCCCCGCTTGCTGGTTAATCGCCTGGGAGACCTTACGTGCCGGTATGCCCACCTTGCGTGCTAGCCGGGCTAGGTTCAGTGCCGGTTCCAGATAGAGATCGTCCTGGCGGAGCCGCTGGTTGATCAGTTCAAAGCAGTGCTCATCATCCTCTGTTAGCGCCTCGGTTTTCACTGGTGGCAAGGGCTGTTCTTCGGGTTCCTGCTGTTGGCGCTCACGGCCAAGCACCAGTCCGACTCCCAAGACCATCATCACATTGCCAAAAGCCGCCAGTGCGCCAGCATGCCTCCCGGCGAATAGCGAATAATCCAGGGTGATCGCCAACTCGGTCAGGCCGCAGACGATCAGCAGGCCGCCCAATCCGCACCATAAGCGATAGCTCAGCCAACTGTCCGCCAGCGCCACCTGCTGCAAGGCATTCTCACCGCGCCGCAGGTACAGCAAAATAGCCGCGCCATAACCGAGATAGCCAATAACGATCAGCCCATCCAGCGCCGCCAAGACGCGCCACTGCGCCAATAGCACCAATAGCGGGAACGTCAGATGCCCAACAATGCGCCAGCCCATCGGCCCACGGGCTTGCAGCATCAGCACCAGATAACACAAGGGCGGGATCAGGGCGGCCCCCAGCGGTTGTAAAATAGCGACCCAAGGTTGCTGATAGCCAAAACGGATCCCCACCAGCAGGCTTTGCCAGGCGCAGATCAACAGCAACAGCTGTAGCAGCCAACGGTGTGGCCGTGGCCAACCAAGGCGCACGATCAACCCCAGGCACAACAGGCTGAAGAGAAAAGACAGCGGGATAAGCGGCATGTTACCTCTGTGGTTATTCGGGAACGCCCCAGTGTAGTGACCATAATCAGCTAAAACAATTGCTTAACGACCTGGATCGCGATCGAGGTCGCGCCAGGAGAACGCGAATGCGATGGTCTGGTTTTCCCCTTGAAGGAGTCATCATGAAAAAGTTATGGATCTTGTGCCTGCTGTTTAGCAGTGTCGCCACCGCCGCGCCCTGGCAGGTTGCCAGCCGCCTGCAAACGTTTTATAACGGCGATCGCCCATTGGTTAGCCGTATCTATTATCCCACTCATGCCCAAGGCCAGCCGCAACAGGTTGGCGGCAGGCCGGTATTTGCAGGCATCCCTGCTCTGCCAGACGCCCCACCGGCAACCGGGCATTTTCCCTTGGTGATCATCAGCCACGGCAGCGGTGGCAACAATAGCAGCCAAGCCTGGCTGGCGAAGGCGTTGGTGGAACAAGGAATGATCGTGGTTGCAGCCAATCATCCGGGCAGTACCAGCGGTGATTCCATCCCGGCAAAATCGCTCGAACTGTGGCAACAAACGCGCGATATCTCGGCGCTGATCGACGCCATGCTCAAGGATGGCACATGGCAGCCGCGGATCAACGCACAGGCCATTGGTGTGGCAGGGCATTCCAAAGGGGGTTACAGCGCGATATCTGCAATTGGCGGCCAAGTCGCGTTAAAGGATTTTATCGCCGGTTGCCAGCGCCAACCTCGCTCGCCTAACTGCCTGTTTTATGCCGGTGTTAACAAAAACAGCATCTCTGCCACCCAGTTTGACGCTAATTACACCGATGCCCGCATCCGCTTCGCCATCGCCCTGGACCCAGGCATGGTGCCCTATCTGCAACCGGCCAGCCTGCGCCAAATCAGCGCGCCGCTGCTGGTTATCGCCGCACAACGCTTTATGCCGGGCAGCGATCCGGAAAGTCTGGGAGCTGAGTCGTTGGCAACGCACAGCGGGCAGCAGCCAATCAAGGCCGTCGTCTTGCCGGGCAGCAATCACTTCGATTTCTTACAGCTTTGTACGCCAGCCGCCCCGGAGATATTAGCAGAAGAAGGGGAAGCCTTTATCTGTGGCTCTTCCCCCACCGGGCGTGAACGCGCCCACCAGCAAACCATCGCTGCCGTGCTGGCTTTTATTCAGCCGTGGCTATCCGCGCCCGCAGGAAATCGATAAACGCCCGCACCTTCTCCGGCACATGGCGCGTGTTGGGATAGAGCGCATAAATGCTCTGTACCGGGAACTGATGATCTGGCAGCAGGTGGCATAACTGCCCGTTGGCAATAACGGGCCGTACCAACCATTCTGGCAGCAGGGCCACCCCCGCACCTTGTAACGCGAAAGTCAGCAACGCGGTGGCGCTATCGGCCATCAGCCTGGCGTCATCTTCCACCCTGAACAACACCGCCTGACGTTCAGGGGTGAGCACTTGCCAACTCAGCGGCGAAGGGAGGCGGCTGTGGGCCAGCCAGGCAGCCTGAGCCAGTTGAGGCAATGACGCGATCGGCAGCCGTGCAAGATAATCCGGAGACGCTACCGGCAAGATAGCGAAGTTATCGATCAGCGCCGCATGATGGTTGGAGTCCGCCAACTGACCCAGACGGATAGCCACGTCAAACCGCTCGGAAATCAGATCCGCGTGATAGGAAGAAGAAACGTGCTGAATGCGTAAGCGCGGATGCAACTGCGCGAAGGCGGCCAAGGCCGGAACCACAACCTGCGCACCATATTCCGGCGTGCTTGTGATGCGCAGAATGCCACTCAAGCCGTGATGATCGCGACGCACATCGTCGAGCAGGTACTCCGCATCTTGTAATAGCCGTTGGCAACGTGGATAAAAACGCTCGCCAGCATCGGTCAGTGACAGCCGCCGCGTACTGCGCACCAGCAATGAAACGCCTAGCTCGCTTTCCAACTGCTTGATGTTAAAGCTGACCACCGCCTTGGTTTGCCCCAGTGCCTCCGCCGCAGCGGTAAAACTGCCGGTGTCGACCACCGCCGCAAACATCGCTAATCTGGCTAAATTGAGCATCGTTCACCCACCCACTGTCAAAATATTTTTGACAGTGTAATCGCCCAGCGCCGATTTATCAGCCCTTTCCCGCCCGCTACACTGCACGCCTTCAACCGGAGGCTTCATGGCTTATCGCACTAAAGTGGCAATCGTCTATCTGCTCGGATTCTTTGTCGATCTGATCAACATGTTTATCGCCAACGTCGCCTACCCGGCGATCGGACACGCTTTGCAGGCCAACATCAGCCAACTGGCCTGGATCAGCAACGGTTACCTGCTTGGCCTGACGCTGGTGATCCCGCTCAGCGCCTGGCTAGCGCAACGCATTGGCGGGCGGCAGGTCTTTCTGCTGTCGTTGGTGCTGTTTATGCTGGCAACCACGGCGGCAGGCCGCGCTGGCTCGATCGAAGCACTGATCGGCTGGCGGGTGATACAAGGTATGGGCGGAGGGTTGCTGATCCCGATTGGCCAAACGCTCACCTATCAGCTGTTTCGCAGCCATGAACGCGCCGGGCTTTCTGCCGCCATCATGCTGGTGGGGCTGCTGGCCCCGGTGCTCTCCCCGGCATTGGGTGGCCTGATTGTCGATCATCTTGACTGGCGTTGGGTGTTTTACAGCAACCTGCCGCTGGCGGCACTGGCTTTGCTGTTGGCCGTTCTGTGGCTGCGTAACGAGCCTGCGGCCAGCGAGGTTAAGCGGCTGGACGTCACCGGGCTGATTAGCGCCTGCCTGGCACTTACCTTGATCCTGCTTGGCCTGACCCGTCTGAGCGACCCCCATTTGCTGTTGCAAGGCGCTAGCTTGCTGTTCGCTGGGCTGTTGGTGTTTGCTTACTACCTGCGGCACAGCCTGCGCCATCCACACCCGCTGCTGAACCTGCGGTTGGTGCGGGACCCACAATTGCGTATCGCCATGATCGTCTACCAGTGCATCCCTGGTCTGTTCATCGGCGTCAGCCTGGTGGCGATGCTGTACCTGCAAAACCAGCTGGGTATGTCGGCCACTCAGGTGGGCGGGCTGATGGTTCCCTGGTCACTGGCCTCTTTCGCTGCTATCACCCTGACCGGCAAGGTTTTCAACCGTTGCGGCCCGCGCCCGCTGTTTATTGCCGGTTGCGCTTTGCAAGGCCTGGGGATGCTGGCCTTATCGCAGATCGGAGATGCCGGGCAGCATAGCTGGCAAATCTTCGCGTTTGCCTTGATGGGGCTGGGTGGCAGCCTATGTAGCAGCACGGCACAAAGCTGCGCCTTTCTCACCATTGCCGACACCCAGTTGGCCGATGCCAGCGCCCTATGGAATATCAACCGCCAGTTGAGCTTTTGCTTTGGCGTTACCCTGCTCAGCCTGTTGCTCAATCTGTTGCTCGGCCATATGGAGGCGCTCATGGCCTATCGTTACTGTTTTTATCTCGCCGCAGCCAGTACGCTGTTCCCGATGCTGCTGTGCCTGCGTATTACCAACCGCGCCATCGTGCGCCATCTCAACGCTGAACAGGGATCCTGATGAATCGTTATTTTACCGAAGTGATTGACGCCCATGTGGCTATCGCCGACTGGCTGGGAAAAGGGGCTGGGGAACTGCAACCGCTCTTGGCGCGGTTTCAGGCAGATTTTTGCATGATTGCCTTAAACGGCAGCAAGCTGGGGTCCAACGAACTGGAGGGATTTTTCCAGGCGCATCGGGCTGCAAAGCCGGGGCTGGAGATTGCGATCGAAGAAATGAAGATGGTCGCAGAATGGCCAACGGGGGCCGTAGTCAACTATCGCGAGAAGCAAACGCTGCCAGGCCAACCTGCGACCCTGCGTTATTCCACCGTGGTCTTTACTCAGACCGCAGACGGGCTACGCTGGCTGCACCTGCACGAAACGCCTATCGGGCAATAATTACAGGAAGCTGCTGGCCAGGAACAATTGCCAGGCAACCACCAGACCACATAGCGTGACGGCACTGAAGATCACTTCAAACAGGTAGCGGTTCATCATGATGACCTCACCTCAAAAGAAGACACCCGGAAAACCGGGTGTCAGAGTATTCAGCAGAGGAGGCGGAACCTTTGACGGCTCCGCTATCTTCACTTATTTAGCTGCAGGAGCTGCGGCTTTCTTGCTTGATTTGTGGTGTTTTTTAGCAGCCTGGGCTTTCTGAGCGGGTTTGGCTGCGGCTTTTTGGTGCTTTTTAGCAGCCTGAGCTTTCTGAGCTACTGGAGCTTTGGTCGCGGCAGCTTTGTGGTGTTTTTTAGCGGCCTGAGCTTTTTGAGCGGGTTTGGTGGCGGCTTTGTGATGCTTTTTGGCAGCCTGAGCCTTCTGAGCTACTGGCGCTTTTTTGCTGTGCTTTTTAGCGGCCTGAGCTTTCTGCTCTGGTGCTTTTTTGGTGGCTTTCTTGTGTTCTTTCTTGTGGTGAGTCGCTTTAGCTGGAACTTTCTCAGCCGCAGGAGCCGCAGTAGTAGGAGCCGCAGTAGGTGCCGGTGCAGCCGCAGTATCAGCAGCGAAAGCAACAGAAGACAGGCCCATGGTGGCAGCAACGATCAGCGCTAATACTTTTTTCATCTTTAAATCCTCAGATTGTGTTTTTCGGTAAGCCCGGTTGGGCCGTTGAGGAGATAATAGAGGAATCAATTCGCCGTTTCCGTGAGTGATTGGTTTCGCTGAGTAACCAAATGTACAGAGCTTGTCGCCAGGCCCTTAGGCGGGGATAAGCCCCGAAAAAAGCTTCGTTTTTCGCGGGGATAGCCATTAATTTTCGTGATCGCCAGCACACTTCTCAAAATGGTCTACACTTAAAGGACATGTGTCGTAACGGAGAGTCGAATGTTTAACAAGACAGAGAAAGTAGAACGAGACATCGATCAGGACGTGAACCTGCTGGCCGATACGCTGGATGAAGTATTACGTGACTCCAGCAGCAAGACCAAAGAAGAACTGCATGAACTGCACAGTAAGGCAAAAGGGATATTACGCGATGCCCGTGCACGCTTCAGCGGTTCCAGCAGCCTGACACAACATGCTCGCGACGTAGCCGGCAATGCCGATAGCTATGTACGAGAAAAACCTTGGCAGGGCGTAGGCATCGGTGCCGCTGTTGGTATCGTGCTCGGCGTCTTGCTTGCACGGCGTTAACCCATGTAGCTGGTTTTAACCATAAAAACAGATGTGCGTCTGGCCCACGGTTTTCCGTGGGCCGCTTTATTTTCCGCCCTCGATAATCGCCGCCAGCCGGTCCACCGCGCGCTCCGCTTCGCAATAGCTGGTGAAGTTGCCAAAGCCCATCAATAAACCATTATCGGCAGGCGTAGACATCTGCCAATCCGACAATGCCTGTATCGACAACCCCTGTTGCCAGGCTCTCTTTGCCAGCTCACTGTCATTGAGCCCAGCTTGCAAATGCGCCAACATCTGGATGCCCCCGGCCTGCGGTGCCACCGTCAAATAGTCTGCAAGCCGCTGTGTCAGGGCCTGCACCAACCATGCGCGCCGCTGGCGATACAGCAACCGCATGCGCTTCAGATGGCGGTAAAAATGCCCGCCGTTGATAAAATCGGCCACTCCGGCTTGCAGTAACGGTGGGCAACCGCAGCCTCGCAGCTGGCTACAGCGCTCAAAAGCCGCCGTCTGCTCTGCGGGCACCACCAGATAGGCCATGCGTAACGCCGGAAACAGGGTTTTGCTGAAGGTCCCGGCGTACAGTACCCGCCCCTGACGATCGAGGCTTTTTAACGGCGGCAAAGGTTTGCCGTAGTAGCGGCATTCGCTGTCGTAATCGTCTTCGATGATCCATGCCGAGTGACGGGTTGCCCAATCCAGCAGCGCCATACGCCTGGCCAGGCTGAGGGTAACGCCCAGCGGGCTTTGGTGAGTCGGCGTCAGCACCGCCATGCGGGCGTCTGGCCGGGTGGCAATACCGGCGTCAATATCCATCCCTTCCTCATCAACCGGCACTGGGACAATTTGCATGCCGGCGGCGCTAAACAGCGGCTGGGTAACCGGATAACCAGGGTCTTCCAGCCAGACCGCCTCTCCCGGTTTCAACAACGCGTTGATCACCAGCTCTAGCAAAGCCTGATAACCCGCACAGATAAATACCTGTTCCGGCCGACAGACAATGCCACGGGAAAGGTGCAGGTAATGCACGATTGCCTCGCGCAGTTCCGGCAGGCCATTAGGTGGTGGGTGTGCCAGTGAGGCCATCGTGGTGCCACGCAACTGCCGGGCAACGATGCGCTGCCATACCGCCCGTGGGAAGGCATCCAGCGCGGGCAGGCCAAGCTGGAAGGGTTGAGTCGGCCCGGCGGGATGAGACTGAAATGCGGAAGGTGCCGGAGTTGCCAAGGTGGGTACCGCTGACAGCTTGGGGCGCTCAGGCATTTTCAGCAACTGGGAGGAGACATAGGTTCCCGCCTGGCCCCGGCTTTGCAGAAAACCTTCAGCCACCAGCGCAGAGTAGGCATTTTCTACCGTCGCACGTGCTACCCCCAAATCGCTTGCCAAGCCGCGTACCGAAGGTAAACGGCTGTTAGCTACCAGGGTTCCCTGCACGATCGCGTCTTTGATCCGCAGATAGATCTGTCGGTATAGGGGCTCGGCCAGTTGGGGATCCAGCCGTAGGGCAGCAAAAATAGGGCGTGTCATGGCCTGGTTAAATAATCATTTTATGGCTCTATAGCATAGACCATATCGCGGCTAAAGTAGCGCCATACATTGGTTACGTCATTAATCCGAGGTTTGAACATGATCAAGCAACGTTTGCAGTACGCCGAACTGTCACCGGCCCCTTATAAAGCCATGGTGAGCGCATTGGGCGGGCTAGAGAAAGGCCCGCTGGATAAAGCGATCATTGAGCTGATGTTTATGCGCGTTTCGCAGATCAACGGCTGTGCTTTTTGCCTGGATATGCACGGCAAAGCGCTGCGTGCAGGGGGAGCGAACCACGCCAAGCTGGATACGTTGGCGGGCTGGCGCGTCAGCCATGAATTCAGCGAGGCAGAACGTGCCGCGTTGGAATGGGCCGAAGCGGTGACCCTGATTGCGGCAACCGGCGCACCGGACAGTGCCTTTGACGCCCTGAAAGCCCATTTCAGCGATGCCGAAATCAGCGATCTGACCTTTGCCATCAGCATTATGAACGCCTTTAACCGCCTGGCAGTCAGCATGCGGCAGTAATTTTGCTGGCCGGGGCAACCCGGCCTGCTCGATCCTCATCGCAAAAAATATTTCCCCACCGCTTTTCCAGCCTCGGCGCGGCCTGCGCCCAAAAAACCGAAAAACACCACATATAGTGGTGTTGATAATACAAATATCCACATATAGTATTCATTCATCAACACAGGGGGAAACGCTTGGGTTGGTGACGCCGTCAGAAACGCCCTATCATGCTCAACTTTCTGACTTATCCGCCTTTCCTTCAATACAAAAGGTAAATGCGAATCATGAGTATTATTATTTACACCAAACCAGATTGTGTCCAGTGCAATGCCACCTACCGTGCCCTGGATAGACAAGGGATCGACTATCGCGTGGTCGATTTGACTCAGGATCAGCAGGCGATGAACCACGTTAAATCACTGGGCTATCAACAGGTTCCGGTGATTATCGCCGGTGACGATCACTGGTCTGGTTTCCGCCCGGACAAGATCGGCGCGTTAGCCAACGCCCTAACCTCCTGAGGTGTGCCATGGATCCGCTGGTCTACTTCTCCAGCAGTTCGGAGAACACCCACAGATTCGTTGAGAAGCTGGCACTGCCCGCGATACGCATCCCGATCGCGGGCAGTAAAAAAGTACTGATGGAGCACCCTTATATCCTGATCGTGCCCAGTTACGGCGGCGGCAGCAGCGTCGGTGCCGTACCGATCCAGGTGATCCGTTTTCTCAATGATCCGCAGAATCGCGGTTACCTGCGCGGTGTGATTGCCGCAGGTAACACCAATTTCGGCGCCGCGTATGGCATCGCCGGTGACATCATCGCCAAAAAATGCCAGGTACCGGTGCTTTATCGATTTGAGCTACTCGGCACCACACAAGACGTCGCAATCGTTCAACAGGGAGTCACCGCATTTTGGCAACGACAGAACTGACCAGGTCCGCCAGCGCCACGCTGGATTACCATTCGCTCAACGCGATGCTCAACCTTTATGACGCCGAAGGGCGCATCCAGTTCGATAAGGATCGGCTGGCCGCCAGGCAATACTTTTTGCAGCACGTGAACCAAAACACCGTGTTCTTCCACAATCTGGCGGAGAAATTGCGCTATCTGGTGGATGAGGGATATTACGAAGCAGCGGTGCTGGAGCAGTATGAGTTCGCCTTTATCAAGCAGCTGTTCCAACAGGCCTATGCCAGGAAATTCCGCTTCGAGACCTTCCTCGGCGCCTTCAAGTATTACACCAGCTATACGCTGAAAACCTTCGATGGCCAGCGCTATCTGGAACGCTATGAAGACCGGGTGTGCATGGTTGCGTTACGGCTGGCGGCGGGTGATACCGCGCTGGCGCAGGATCTGGTGGAAGAGATCATCTCCGGGCGCTTCCAACCCGCAACCCCCACTTTCCTCAACTGCGGCAAACAGCAGCGCGGCGAGCTGGTTTCCTGCTTCCTGCTGCGTATTGAAGACAATATGGAGTCGATTGGCCGCGCGGTGAATTCGGCACTGCAACTCTCCAAACGCGGCGGCGGTGTGGCCTTTCTGCTGAGCAATATCCGCGAGGTTGGCGCACCGATCAAGCGCATTGAGAACCAGTCCTCCGGGGTGATCCCGATAATGAAAATGCTGGAGGATGCCTTCTCTTACGCCAATCAACTGGGAGCACGTCAAGGCGCTGGGGCTGTGTATCTGCACGCCCATCACCCAGACATTCTGCGTTTCCTGGATACCAAGCGGGAAAATGCCGACGAAAAAATCCGCATCAAAACCCTGTCGCTGGGGGTGGTGATCCCGGATATCACCTTCGAGCTGGCAAAAAATAACGAAGTGATGTACCTATTCTCTCCCTATGATGTGCAACAGGTGTACGGCGTACCGCTGTCTGAGATCAGCGTCAGCGAAAAATACCGTGAGATGGTGGATGACAAACGCATCCGCAAATCCCGCATCAACGCCCGTGAGTTTTTCCAACTGCTGGCGGAGATCCAGTTCGAATCCGGCTATCCGTACATGATGTTTGAAGATACGGTCAACCGCAGCAATCCGATCGCCGGGCGCATCAATATGAGCAACCTGTGCTCGGAAATCCTGCAGGTTAACAGCGCCAGCCGTTACCATCAGGACCTGAGCTATGCCGAGATCGGCAAAGATATCTCCTGCAACCTGGGTTCGCTGAACATTGCCAAAGTCATGGATGCGCCAGACTTCGGTAAGGCGGTGGAAACCGCGATCTACGGGCTGACGGCGGTAGCGGATATGAGCGATATCGGCTCGGTGCCGTCTATCGCCGCCGGGAATCAGGCTTCTCATGCCATCGGCCTGGGCCAGATGAACCTGCACGGCTATCTGGCGCGCGAACGCATCTTCTACGGTTCGGACGAAGGCATCGACTTCACCAATATCTACTTCTACACCGTGACCTACCACGCCCTGCTCGCCTCCAACCGGCTGGCAATAGCACGCGGCAGCAGTTTTGCCGGTTTCGAGAACTCCACCTACGCCAGCGGGGAGTATTTCAGCAAATACATCGAGCAGGAGTGGCAGCCAAAAACCGCGCGGGTACGCGAACTGTTTGCCAACGCCAATATCGCCATACCTGGGCGTGAGGAATGGTTGGCACTGCGCGCTGCGGTGATGATGCACGGGCTGTATAACCAGAACCTGCAGGCGGTGCCGCCTACCGGCTCCATCTCCTACATCAATAACTCAACCTCCAGCATCCATCCGATCGTCTCACGCATCGAGATCCGCAAGGAGGGCAAGATTGGCCGGGTCTATTACCCAGCCCCCTACATGACCAACGACAACCTGGAGTATTACCAGGACGCCTACGAAATTGGCCCGGAAAAGATTATCGATACCTACGCCGCCGCCACGCAGCATGTGGATCAGGGGCTGTCGCTGACGCTGTTCTTTCGCGATACCGCCACTACCCGCGACATTAACCGCGCGCAAATCTACGCCTGGCGTAAAGGCATCAAGACCATTTATTACATCCGTCTGCGCCAGATGGCGTTGGAAGGCACCGAGGTGCAGGGCTGCGTGTCCTGCGCGCTGTGAGGAAGATTATGACAATGCAACGAGTGCAGGCCATCAACTGGAACAAGATTGATGACGACAAGGATCTGGAGGTGTGGAACCGGCTGACCAGCAACTTCTGGCTACCGGAAAAGGTGCCGTTGTCGAACGATATTCCATCCTGGGCTACGCTGACCGCCAAGGAACAACAGCTCACCATCCGCGTATTTACCGGGCTGACGCTGCTGGATACCATCCAGAATACCGTTGGCGCACCGGCGCTGATCGCCGATTCTATTACCCCGCACGAGGAGGCGGTGTATTCCAACATCAGCTTTATGGAGGCGGTACACGCCCGTTCCTACAGTTCGATATTCTCCACCCTGTGCCAAACCCGGGATGTTGACGAGGCTTACCGTTGGAGCGAGGAAAACGCCACGCTACAGAAAAAGGCCAGCATCATTCTGGCGCACTACCGCAGCGACGATCCGCTGTTGAAAAAGGTCGCCAGCGTGTTTCTGGAGTCGTTCCTGTTCTATTCCGGCTTTTACCTGCCCATGTACTGGTCGAGCCGGGCCAAGCTGACCAACACCGCCGATCTGATCCGCCTGATCATTCGCGATGAAGCGGTGCATGGCTACTATATTGGCTACAAGTTTCAGAAAGGCCTGGAGCAGGCCAGCCCGGCCCGCCGCCAGCAGGTGAAGAACTTTGCCTTCGATTTGCTGCAGGATCTCTACGACAACGAGGTGCGTTATACCGAAGAGCTCTACGACGGAGTGGGCTGGACGGAAGAGGTGAAAACCTTCCTGCACTATAACGCCAACAAGGCGCTGATGAATCTGGGCTACGAGGCGTTGTTCCCACCGGCAATGGCACAAGTAGACCCGGCAATCCTGTCGGCGCTGTCACCCAACGCCGATGAGAACCACGATTTCTTCTCCGGCTCCGGCTCTTCCTATGTGATGGGCAAAGCGGTGAATACCGAAGATGAGGACTGGGAATTCTGAGCCTGATAGGGAACAGGATGCTGCGCCTCTAGCTAAAACCTCAACAATTAATAACCCAGTTCCTTCTGGCTACGGATGGCCAGAACAAATACCGTATCAATATCGGGCACGTACTTATAAAGCGCCAAATATCCTCGCGTTTGCTGGCCAATAATCAACTCACGCGTTCCTGAGCCAAGTGGCCTGCCAATCAACGGATTATGTTCCAGTACCGTAATCGCCTGGATAATCTCCTGAATTCGCTGCCCGGTATCGGCTACCTCATAATGCGCCAAATGGTCGAGAATACGCTCGATATCATCCCTGACCTCTGGCGCCAACTCGATTTTGGTCATCGCCCCCCCAGTTTTTTCGCTACAGGCTGGGTGGCCGTGCTATTTCCGGCTACATAGCTTTCCAGATAACCGCGCATATCGTCCCAGGAAATGGTCTCACCCGTGGCGATAATGTTGGCATAACGCTGTTCCGCCTGTTCCTCGAAATCGCGACGTAACTCTTCCCGCTGAGTTTTTTCCGTAATAGCCTGCAGAATAAAACTGTGAGAACTCACGCCAACCTTGTCTGCTGCGGCCGCGACGCGAGCTTTAAGTTCTTCAGGCAGGCGGATGGTGGTGGTTGACATGGTCAAACCTCGGCGATGACAAAAAATGTAGCTCAATTGTGCTACACCACTCTTGAATACTCAATAGCTATGGTTGTTTTTTCATCAGCAAGAGTCACTTAACCTCACCGCTAGCCCCCTCACCCTAACCCTCTCCCACAGGGGTAGGGGACTGAACGAGCCACATTTCAACTACTATGTTCTACTTATACATCAACAAATTACAGATTAACTCCTCAAGATCGGTATGAAAGTACCAGGACCTATCATGTACATTAGTCGACCCACCTTCGCTGAGATATTCGCCTATCTCCCTGTGGGAAAGGGTTGGGGTGAGGTACGGTGATCGATCATGGACTTTAGTTGACTCACCTTCGCTGAGATTTTCACCTATCTCCCAACAGAGCAGGGGCTTTCAGCTCCCTCTCCCTGTGGGAGAGGGTTGGGGTGAGGGGTCATCAATAGAAATGCGACAGCACCAGCAGCGACAGCGAAACGTTGATCGCTCCGCCGATGCGCGTTGCGATTTGGGCGAAGGGCATCAGTGACATGCGGTTGCCCGCAGTCAGGATCGCCACGTCACCGGTTCCGCCTTGTCCACTCTGGCAGCAGGAAACAATGGCCACGTCGATCGGATGCATACCAATCTTCTTGCCAACTAGGAAACCGGTGGCCACCAGCGTGCTCACCGTGGCCACGATCACAATCAGGTTCTGTACGGTGAAGGCATCCACCAGCTCTTGCCACGGCGTAATAGCAACCCCTACGGCAAACAGGATCGGATAGGTCACGGCGGTGCGGAAGAATTTATACACCACCTGCGATCCTTGCTGAATACGTGGCGAAACGCCGTGTGCCAGCTTCACCGCCACCGCGGCAAACAGCATCCCTACCGGGGCCGGCAAGCCGATCAGCCGGTGTAACAACATGCCCACCATATACAGCAGGATAGCCAGCAGCGCGCCACAGGCGATAGTGGCAACATCCACGTTACCGCTCAGTTTCTCGGTTGCCGCGACCTCGCTATCACCCTGCTTGCTCGGCATCAGGCTGCCTTCGCCGGTAAGGTGCGGATAGCGTTTCCCCACTTGGTTCAGCAGGCCAGCAATCACGATCGCCGTCAGGCTGCCCAACATCACGATCGGCAGGATACGCCCCAAAGCTACGCCCTGCTCCATATGCAAAATGGCGGCATAGCCCATCGACAATGGGATCGCCCCTTCCCCCACGCCACCGGCCATGATCGGCAGGATCAGGAAGAAGAAGATCTGGAACGGATCCAGGCCCAACGCCATACCCACCGCCATCCCGACCAGCATACCGGCAACCTCACCGCACAACATCGGCACAAAGATACGCAGGAAACCCTGGATCAGCACCTGGCGGTTCATGCTCATAATGCTGCCGACGATGATGCAGCAGATGTAGAGATAAAGAATATTGGTCGACTTGTAGAATTTGGTGGTGGATTCAACCACCACGTCCGGCAGCAAACCATAGTGCACCAGTGCGGAAGGTATAAAGGTGGCGCAGATGGCGGCAGCCCCCATTTTCCCCACCAGCGGCAGACGCTTGCCAAACTCACCACAGGCAAAGCCGAAGAACGCCAGCGTCGCCACCATCACCACGATATCGCTGGGTAATTTCCCTGCCAGGCAATCGAGCAGGATCAGCACTCCGGCCAGCACGAAGAAGGGCAGCGGTATAATCCCTATTTTGTAATTATCCAGAATATGCCACCACTTTTCGCGCAGCGGAATATCGGCAGTTTTATCTTTGGTAACGAGGTAGGAATCATCGGTTGTGCTCATAATCTGGCCTCTTATTGTTTGTTCGGCCATCATAGAGAAACGCTTGGAGTCACCGCTGTGATTTTGTTCAAAATAAACAAGGGTTTTTAATGGGGATTATGGTTTCTATGGTGTTAATACGATTTATGTAAAATAACCTGTGGAGTTAATGAGTTTAATAATAGGTTTGTTTTCATTCCTCCTTACAATAAAGCCGTGCCGCTGCTCACAACTTGATCTTGGGCAATATTACTTCAAGGGCGACTCATGATAGGGTAGTCACCCAAACGGACACCAGGACTCGCGGCAAACCATGCACATCAAACTCTCTTTTCATATCAAGCTGTTCCTGTGCCTGGTCGCCTTTTCCTGCGTGTTGCTGACGCTGATCGGGGTTTACACTTACTACAAACTGGATGCGCAGTTGCACCGGGATCTGGGTGCCCGCGCCCAAGTGCAGGCTCGTGAGATTGCGCTGATCCCCTCCCTGGTCACCGCAGTTGAAAATAACGACACGCAATATATCGCTACACTGATGAAAAAAATCCGCGCCAGCAGCGATGCCAGCTATATTGTGATCGGCGATAGCCATACCATTCACCTTTACCATTCCGAACACGCCGACCGTTTGGGCACCCCCATGGTGGGGGGCGATAATAAAGAAGTGCTGGAAGGCAAAAGCATTATCTCGATCCGCAATGGGGGGATCGGTATTTCATTACGCAGCAAGGCACCGATTGTGGATGACAATAACCGGGTGATCGGTATTGTTTCCGTCGGGTATCTTAAATCCCATATCGACAGTTTAAATGCCCATACGCTGACCCAGATCGTGGCCTCGATCGTTTTGCTATTGATGGCACTGTTTATCTTTTCCTGGCTATTATCGAAAAACCTGAAACGCCAGATGTTTTCATTAGAGCCGAAAGAGATCGCGCTGCTGGTGCGCCAGCAAAAAGCCCTGCTGGAAGCTATCTATGAAGGGGTGATCGCCATAGATCCGCAACTGCGCATCATCACCATTAACCACGCCGCGCGTGAGCTGCTGGACCTGCGCCAACCGGCCAATAATCTGTTGGGCCAGCATATCGGTGAGATCATCCAGTCGCAGCCCGATTTCTTTGCCGCTACGCAGCTGGGGCACGACACCCATGACGAGGTGTGCCGTTTCAACCATGTGCGAGTCATTGCCAGCCGGGTGCGGATCATGCAGGAAGATGAGCTACAGGGTTGGGTGATCAGCTTTCGCGACAAGAACGACATCAACACCCTCAGCAGCCAGCTTAGCCAGGTAAAACGCTATGCTGACAACCTGCGCATCATGCGCCACGAACAGCTGAACTGGACGGCCACGCTCGCTGGCTTGCTGCATATGCAACGTTATGACGAAGCCGTCCGCTATGTGGAGGCCCAGTCGGAAGGTGCGCAGGAGATCCTCGATTTCATTTCCCAGCGCTTCAGCTCCGCCGCCTTGTGTGGCCTGCTGTTGGGCAAATACTCCAGCGCACGGGAAAAAGGCATTGAACTCCGCTTCGACCCCGCCTGCCAGCTGCGCCAAATCCCCGCCGCGCTGAATGAAACCGAGCTGATGTCGATTATTGGCAACCTGTTGGATAATGCGTTCGATGCTACGCTGCGTTGCGCAGCGCCGCACGAAGCGGTAGAACTCTATATCAATGACAGCAGCAACGAGCTGGTGATCGAAGTGGCCGATCGCGGCACCGGGATTGCACCGCAGGTTCGTGATACGCTGTTTGAACAAGGCGTGACAACCAAAGATAAGGGCGACCACGGTATCGGCCTGCACCTGGTGGCCAGCCACGTCGCTCAGGCACATGGCAGCATCGAAGTGTCGGACAACGATCCGCACGGCGCCATTTTCTCGCTGTTTATCCCCAAAGCTTAAGCACCCGGATCCGACCTATGCAACCTGAGACACTGGACGTTCTGATCGTGGAAGACGAGCCGCAACTGGCTACGCTACACGCCGAATTTCTTGAGAAACATTTCAACCTGCGGGTGGTGGCCTATGCCGCGACCCTGGCGGAAGCCAGAGCAAAAGTGAATGCTCACCAGCCCCGGTTGATCCTGCTGGACAACTTTCTGCCGGACGGCCAGGGGATTGCGCTAATGGAAGAAGCCGCGGTGAAAAAGCCCGGCTGCTCGGTGATTTTTATCACCGCCGCCAGCGATATGAATACCTGTAGCCAGGCGATCCGCAACGGGGCCTTCGACTACATCATCAAACCGGTATCCTATAAGCGGCTGCGCAATTCGCTGGAACGCTTTATGCAGTTTGTGCAGACCCAGCGCACCTTCAAGGTCATCGACCAGAGCAGCGTCGATGCGTTGTATAACCTGCAGTCCAAGCAGTTTTCCAACGAACCCAGCGCCAAAGGGATTGAAACCATCACCCTGGAGTTGGTGCAGGCGTTGTTCATCGAGCAGCCAGAGGTAGCCCACGCGGTGGAAGACGTGGTGGCACACGCCGGCATTAGCAAAACCACCGCACGCCGCTATCTGGAATACTGCGTAGCAACCCAGTTTGTGCACGTTGAAATGCTCTACGGCAATATCGGTCATCCTCGTCGTCTATACCGCAAGGCTTAGGCTGACATCTGCCTGTCATATTGCGGGGTTATGCTGATTCACAGATATCCCCTTCGATATCGGCATCAATGTTACATTCAGCTCTTTTTACCCGGCCAAGACTTGGCCGGGTTTTTTATTGGTGTGGCTTAAAAGGTATACCGCAACCCTACGCGGATACGATACTGCTCCTTATTATAATCGTTCCAGCGGTCCAACCATTGCAGCTCCAGATAGGGCATCCAATGGGTATCGATTTTATAGCTGAACTTATTGGTGATCTCCCAATGGTGACTCTTGCCATTCTTACTGTGGAAATCGTTAACCCGGATAAAGTAATGTGGCTCGAAGGTATAATTTAACTCATCGCTGAGCTTGAAGTTCCAGTAGTTGGCAATTTCATGGGTATCATTACGCGCCGGGTTGCCGTTAAAGTCGATGGAATCATAATTATTATGGTTATAGCGATAACGCACGGTCAGGTTGAAAAACGGCAGGAATTTATAGTTGTTGTCCAGATAGATAGCACCGCCAGAACCCGCACTACTCGAGTTGACCAGCCCGCCGGGAGACACCGTCCATTTATCCGTTGGCCGGAACAATGGATACCAACCCTCCAGCTCGTTATAGCTGTGCTTAAGCTGATCAAACTTGCCAATGTTATAGGCGTTGGTGGCCATCACACCGGCTCCACCATCAAAATTATAGCCGCCGCGCAGGATGATTTCGTTTAATTCCGAGGCGGTATTATAAGCCTCACGAGTTTCCAGATAGGCGCGTCCGGCCTGAGCGCTGGTTGAGGCAAACAACGCCGCCACCAGCAGTATCGTCTTGGTTTTATTGCTGCTAGAACCCCAGAAAGTAGACATGGTTAAATTTCCTTGTGACATTGTTCCTGATAAAAGCCTGCAGAAATCCCGCCGTCATGCCGTTAGGCATGACGGCTGTGCGTTATTATTGGTAATGCTGTGGCTTAGACTTCTTTGATTATTGCCGTATTGATTGCCGGATGAGGCTCGGCCTGTTGGTCGCGGTTTCCTTTTTTGTGATTAATCTCGGTGATGATTTGCATAAATAGCTGCTCATTCAACTTATAGAAAAACCCCATCATGACGGCGGCAACCATCGCCAATACGCAGGGATAAATAAAGATTAACTCGCGCAGGCCTTTCAGCACCGAGGCAGACTGCTCAACATTCGGTATGTAGCCGATCTGCGTCAGCATAATGCCCGGTAACAATCCGGCTAGCGCGGCGGAGATCTTGCGTGAAAAGGTATAGCCGGTATACACCGAGCCTTCCGCGCGGATGCCGGTTTTCCATTCGCCGTAATCAACGGTATCGGGCACCAGCGCCCAGTTCAGGCTGTTGACGAAGGCCGTGCCGAAGAAGGCCATGCAGGAGAACGCTACGAAAGAGAGCGAGCTGTCGCCCCAGGCGTAGTTACACAGATCTCCCAGGCACCACAGCAACAGGCCACCCAGGTAGACCCGCTTTTTACCAAAACGCTTCACTGCCGCTGGCACCATCAGCACGCCAATCAAAATGCAGCCCATGCTGAAAAAGCCCATATAGGACAGCAAATGGATATCGTGCAATACGTATTGGGTGTAATAGACCTGGATCGCCAACTTGATATTAAACGCTGCCAGCGTACACAGGTTGGCGATGCACAGCACCAGCAACGGCGGATTCTGGAAAATGGCGCGGAAGGATTTGAAGATGCCAGGTTTATGATGCGCCGGTACCACATCAACATAGCGCTCTTTGACCCCGGCATGGCACCACCACATGCAAAACACACCACAGGTCGCAAACACCACTGCGGCAACCAGATAGCCTATCTCCGGGCGTGAAGTGAACAACATCTGGATCGGGACAAAGCCCACGGTGCATAACAGCAGCCCCAACGTTGCACCTCCCTGCCGCCAAGCGGCAAGGTGCGCACGCTCCTGCGGGTTTTTGGTGATGGCTGGCACCATCGCCCCATAGGAGCAGTTCATCAGGCTGTAGAACAGGCCGAACAGCATAAACAGTACGGTGGCCAGTACGGTTTTGGTATTCAGGCTGAACCCGCTATTGAGGAAGTTGGCCACGGCCAGCAAGGCTACTGGCAGCGAGGCATAGAAGATAAACGGCCTGAACTTGCCCTTGGCACCGATATTACGCCGGGAATCCAGCAGCACGCCGGTCAGCATATCGGTGAAGGCGGTGAAGAATTTGGCGATCAAAAAGATCACGCCGCCGTAGATGGCGGGTAATCCCAGAATATCGGTATAGAACTTCAGCAAATACAGGGTACCGATACACAGCATCAGGTTGGAACCGAAGTCCCCCATGCCGTAGGCGAACTTTTCGCGCAGCGGCAACCGTAGCGTAACGGGATCTTGGTAGGATAGAGAGTTGGCCATCTGGCAGATCCTTATTATTGTCTTACACCCTGCGTCTTTCTTGTTACAAGGGCGAATACATTCGCCCCGATTAACACCTGGCTGCTTATAGCGCCGGGCTTGGTACCCGCTTGCGCTCTTCCAGCTCACCGACGATCTTGAGGTAGTTCTTCTCCGTCAGGTGATAGAACAGCCCCATGGTCAATGCGGTCAGCACGGCCAGGCCACAGGGATAGAGGAAGATCAGCTGCCGCAAGCCTTCCAGCGTGCCAGGCCCCTGCGCCACGTTGGGAACATAGCCGATATAGGCCAGCATCACGCCAGGGAAGAAGCCTGCCAGCCCTTGGGAAACCTTGCGAAAGAAGGTAAAGCCGGTATAAACCGTGCCTTCCGAACGCACGCCGGTTTTCCACTCACCGTATTCCACGGTGTCCGACACCAGCGCCCAGTTGAGGCTGTTGACGAAGGCCGTACCGAAGAACGCCAGGCAGGAGAACAACACAAACAGCGTGGAGGTATTGCCCCACATATAGTTCATGGCATCGCCCAGGATCCACAGCGACAGGCCACCCAGATAGACGTTTTTCTTGCCAAAGCGTTTCACCACCGTCGGAACCAGCAGTACCCCAAGCAGGATGCAGCCCATGCTGAAGAAACCCATATAGGACAGCAGGGTGATATCGTTGAGGACGTATTGGGTGTAGTAGATCTGGATCGCCAGCTTGATGTTAAAGCCCGCCAGCGTGCACAGGTTGGCCACGCACAGCACGAACAGCGGTTTGTTACCGGCGATCGCCTTGAAGGACTGCAACAGACCCGGCTTGGGTGCACCCGGTTTCGGGATCTCGACATAACGCTCTTTGACGCCGGAATAGCACCACCACATGCACAGCATGCCGACGAAGGCGAAGATAGCCGCCCCCACTAGATAACCCACCTGTGGGCGCCCGTCAAACAGCGACAGGATCGGCACAAACGCTACGGTACACAACAACAAACCCACCGTCGCCCCGCCCTGCCGCCAGGCAGCCAGTTGCGCCCGTTCCTGCGGGTTTTTGGTCATCGCAGGCACCATCGCGCCGTAGGAGCAGTTCATCATGCTGAAGAACAGCCCGAACGCCATAAAGATCAGCGTGGCGATCACCGTTTTAATGGTGACATCCAACGAAGCGCCCACGCCGATAAAATTGGCCACCACCAGCAACGCCACCGGCATTGAGGCATAAAGAATAAATGGCCGGAACTTGCCTTTGGGGCCAATATTGCGCCGGGAATCGAGCATCAGCCCGGTCCCCATGTCGGTAAAGGCGGTAAAAAAACGCGAGATGAGAAAGATCAGCCCGCCCCACGCGGCGGGGATCCCCAACACGTCGGTATAGAATTTCAGCAGATACAGCGTGCCGACACACAACAGCAGGTTGGAACCGACATCGCCCATGCCATAGGCGAATTTCTCGCGTAGGGGCAATATCAGCTTCACCGGATCCTGGTTAGTTTCACTCATGGTGATTCTCCTTGGAAAACACCTATTCCCAGAGATAGCCGCCCTTGCCGGTTGGGCAACGGGCGGCTGACAGTTGGTGATTACAGCGTGCGTAGCGAGGCAAACAGCTCCGCCCATTCGCTATCCGCCCGATAGAACACCGGCGGTTGGCCCATTGGTGCTGCTATCGTCACCTCGGCTTCTCCGCTATGCCGCTCACCGGTCCACAGGTTGATCCAGCTATCCTGCGGCAGGTAGAGCGTCCAGTCGGTGCGCCCTTCTTCATGCACCGGGGCCACCAGCAGATCGCGGCCAAACAGGTATTGGTATTTCAGGCTGTAGGTGTGAGCATCGTCTTCATAATGCAGGAACAGCGGGCGCATCACCGGTAAGCCGGACTGCGCATTGAGCGCCACCGCCTGCTTGATGTACGGCTTGAGGGAGGTGAAGACCTGGCTCATGCGGGCAAACTGGCGGATGGTTTCCACATCATGATCGAACTGCCAGTTATCATCTGGGCGGTTACCTTCATGGGTACGCATCATCGGCGTGAAAGCGCAGAACTCGCACCAGCGCATCAGCAGTTCTTTACTGCGTTTCATCTCAAACAGCGTGGTGTAACCGCCGATATCGCTGTGGTGCAGACCGTGGCCGGTCATCGCCAGCGACAGTGCCGCCGGGATCACCGAAGCCAGGCCGTCGTCCAGGCTCCAGTCCACGTTCTGATCGCCCGCCCACATCATCACCGAATACTTCTGGCTGCCGGTGTAGCCCGCGCGCATAAAGAACAGGATCTCGCCCAGCTTGCCGCATTCTTCCAGCGCGTCGTAGTTGCACTTGGCCCACAGTGCTGGCCAGGCGTTATGCATGATTTCCGCATCGATGCCGTTATGCAAAACGGTATCGGTCGGCAGATATTCGCCGAAGTCCGCCATCCAGCCGTCGAGGCCAAACTCAATCAGGTTCTTTTTAATGACGTTCTTGTACCAGTCATAAGCTTCAGGCTTGGTGAGATCGACTACGCCAGCATAGAACTCGCCAAATTCGACCTGGTAGTCTTTGCCGTCGTAATCCTTGGTCAGATAGCCTTTTTCTGCCGCCTCGGCATACAGCTCTTTCTCGATGGCCACGTAAGGGTTGATGTACCCCAGAAAATGTACCCCCTCCTTCTTCCACTGCGGGATGCGTTTATCCAGCTCCGGGTACAGCTCGCTGTCCCAGCGCCAGTTCCACATCAGGCGTTTGCCAAAAGAGGTGATCCGCCGTCCTTCCCAGTCCTGCGCCCAGATCCCGCTAACCTTGACACCGTGCTCGCGCATCACGTCCAGCTTCTGTTGGCAGACTTCGGTGCCACCCTGAATGCCCAGGATCACCCCGTCATACACCCAGTCCGGCAGTTCCGGCTGGCGGCCAAGTAACGCGGTCAGCTTTTCCAGCAGGCTGATGTAGCTGTCGGCACAGTCAAAGCGCAACACCGCCTGATCCTGCCAGATCGCCAGTTCATGGAACTCTGGGGCAGAAAAATCGAAGTTCATGTAGCAGCTGTTTTCTACGTGGCAATAATATTTCTGGCTGCTGACAAACGTCGGCTGCGGGAAGAAGGTCCAGTAGTAATCACCACCGGCGTTTTCCTGGCAGTCCGCCTGCCAGGTAACGTAGGTCTGCTTGTTACGCCCAACCCCCTGCTCGCTGGTCCATAACGGGAAAGGTTTGCCGCGCAGGTCGAAATAGGAAAACTGTTCGCCGCAGCCATAAACGTGATCTTGCTGCTGGGCAGCCAGGCGCAACCACATGCGGTTGTTCTGCTCGTCGCTGTTGCGCAGCTGCATTTCCAACCGCCCTTGCGCATCGGTAGTGATTGCCAGCGTGCACTGGGCCACATCGCCCCGGCTAAAGCGGATCAGCCAGCCTTTGCCCTGCGGGACGATCTGGGTTTCGGTCAGCGCCAGTTTTTCACTGAGCTGGTCTTTGATACTGAAGTTACCGCGGAACATCTCGATGTCCGCCTTGCCGCGCCCAATCCACAGGCACGGAGCCGCAGCCGTGTGTTGTATCAGCACACGCTGCTGAAAGGTCAACGTAAATCCACCTGCGTGTTGCGTGAGTTCCAAGCCTTGCTGAGAAACCATGATCCATTCTCCAAAAGGTTAAATGCCGTATTTTTCCAAGCGTTGGTCGCCCGCTCAGGTCAGTTCAATCACGTCCAAACCAAGCAGACCGGCCACTTTGCGCAGCAGCGGGCGGTGCTCGCCGTAAACCAGCGAGGTGTGGTGCTCCATACCCGCCGCAATCAGGCGCTGGCGGTAAGTGTCTGCATCCACATCCAGGCGCGCCGTCCCGGCTGTGCCGGAAAACGCCAGCGGAGCCTTGATCATTTCGCCACCGGCCAGCATCAGGCGCAGCTTGCCCTCACCCTGAGTGATGCGGCATAGCGTGATGCGCCCCGGTTTGAGAGCAAACTCAGACAGCAGAGGAAGCTTGCGGTTGGAGTGGATGGTGGCCTGCACCGGGCCATCGCGATCGGCCATTTCGATCGGTGCCTGCCCGCAGTGCCAGAACACCACGCTGTTATCCTGCGGATCGATATCCACCAGGTCGGTATTGAACGCCGCATTGCCAGAGGCCCACTGCGCCATCAGCGAAGAGAGCACGCCAAACATGTCGGCTTCACAGCCACACGGCACTTTATCTTCGTTCATCAACGCCAACGCCCCGCAGGCAGCGCAGCCGTAATCGGTAAAGAAATCCGGCCAGCAGCGCACGGCAATGCCGGTGTAACCTTCACGCTGCGCTTTTTCACGCAGGGCAGAGTAAACCTTGAGCGTTTTGCGGGTGGCCGTTTGATCCATCTCTGCCAGGTTAGGGAAATCCTTGGCACGGCGCGCATAAGGCGCATCGGCCACGCTGTCCGGCAGCGCCTTCACCTCTTCAATAAACTCCAGCACCGGCTGGCGAGTCACCTCAACGCCAAAGTGCTGCGTCAGTTGCTGCTGGTTGTAGTTACAGGCGTCAAAACCCAGCGGGTGTTCACCAATCACCATCACCTTGGCCTGTTTGAAGCGCTTAACGATCGCCGCGGCCTGCGCCAACTGCTGTAATTCGTTAATCACCCGGCTGTCGTCCGGCAGGCCGTGCAGCGTTTGCACGTTGATGGCTTCACGGCTCAGGGCATGGCAAGCCAGATTCACCCCGCAGAAAGAGTTCAGACGCAAACGGCCACCGGTACGGGCCTCCGGGAATGACCACATCGCAGTGGGCACCGGGAAATCTCGCACCACTTCGGTGGTGAGGGAGGCATCGGTAAAGGTCACTTGCAGGATCAGTAGCAGATCGAGATCGGCCTGTTTGAGTGCGGGCAGTATTTGCAGAGCCGATTCGGCATCAAACTGTAATACCGGTTCCCCCACCAGCTCGATATCCATCCCGCTCAGCGCCTGCCAGGCTTGCGCCAGCATCTCTTGCGCGTAGGGCACATCGAAGGTCGCGCGGCCAAGCGCCAACACGCCCACTTTTGCTCTATTTTTCATCACATTGCTTCCAGTAATCGAATAAATCTATGCCACGGTGCTGAAACGGTGTTCAGTCTGGCTGTAATAGTTTTCCCCTGGGCGCAGCACCACGTTGCCAAAATGGGCGTGGTGAATGCTGTCTGGGAACGCCTGGGTTTCAAGGCAGATGCCGGAAAACGCCTGATAGCGATGGCCAGCCTTGCCATTCCAGATCTTGTTGGAAAGCTTGAAGGCGTTATAAAACTGCACGCCCGGCAGCGAGGTGTATACTTCCATCACTCGCCCGGTCTGCGGACAAATCAGGCTGGCGGCGGGATGCAACGCGTCATCGCCAGGTTTAAGCACGTAGTTCATATCAAAATCCTGCGCCGGGCGGTGCAGCATGGCGTCCCCAAGACGACGGGCGTTGCGGAAATCAAATGCCGTCCCGGCAACACGGCGGATTTCACCGGTGGGCAGCATGGTGGTTTCATCTACCGGCGTCATAAAGTCGGCGTCGATCTTGAGCTGCTGATCGTGGATCAGGTGCTGATGCCCGCGCAGGTTGTAGTGGCTGTGATTAACCAGGTTGACCAGCGTCGGCTTATCGGTCTGTGCCTCAAAGCTCAGCGTCATCACGTTGTCTTCCGTCAGGCCGATGCGGTGGCTAACCTGCAGATTGCCCGGATAGCCTTCCTCACCATCGATAGAGGTACGGCTGAAAATAATGCCGTCGCCGTCTTCCTGTGCCTGCCAGACATATTTGTCAAAACCCCGACGTCCGCCGTGCAGGTGTTGTCCGGTAGGAAGCTCGTTGGTGGCCAGAATAGATTCCTGACCGTCGATGCTGAAACGGCCACCAGCGATACGGTTGGCGCAGCGTCCGGCAATCGCGCCGAAGAACGGATGCCCAGCCTGATAAGCCGCCAAATTGTCGAACCCCATCACGACATCTTCCGCTTGCCCATGGCGATCCGGCACCCAAAGCTGAGTAATGATGCAGCCGTAATCGGTCACACACAGCCGCATCCCGTTGGCATTGGTCAGCGTGAAAAGGGAAACGGCCTGCCCTTGATGTTCGCCAAAATGCTGGCGTTGAATGGTTGTCATAATCTGTGCCCTATGGTGAGCGCGGCAGTTTGCCGCGCAACGGATGCTTAAAACTGAGCGGCTTTACCCTGGCTGCCAAACAGTCTGATTTTTTCGGCGACCTTGGCCTGCATCACATCACGGCCATGTCCGAGCGACACCGCCAAGACAAACTCGTGCGGATCCTTGTCGAGCACTTCAGCCATGCCCTGGGTGAAAGCCTGCCGCAGTTCGGTGTCCACGTTCACCTTGGCGACGCCCAGTGAAACCGCCTTGCGGATCTGATCGTCTGGTACGCCAGAGCCACCGTGCAGCACAATCGGTTTTTTGACGATCTCGCGGATCTCTTGCAGGCGTTCGAACGCCAGCTTTGGCTCCTGTTTGTACAGGCCGTGAGCGGTGCCGATGGACACTGCCAGATAATCCACCGTGGTCGATTGAGCAAACTGCAGCGCTTCGTCACTGCTGGTGATCAGGGCGTCTTTTTCGTCGACCGAAATATCATCCTCGGTGCCGCCGATCTTGCCGATCTCACCTTCGACCCCAATGTTCAGCGCGTGGGCCACATCCGCCACGGCACGGGTGATCCGCACGTTTTCGTCAAATGACAGGTGAGAGCCGTCAAACATCACCGACTGGAACCCGGCCTGCACCGCCTGCATGGTCTGTTCGAAGCTGCGGCTGTGATCCAGGTGGATGCACACCGGCACCGTGATATCGTGCATAAACGCATCGATCATCGCCTTCATGGGCTCCAGACCCATCACGCTAATCACCTTCTGCCCCACCTGGATCATGATCGGGGCCTGCTCCTGTTCGGCTGCCAGCAAAATGGCGCGAATGGTTTCGGCGTTGTGTGCGCTGAACGCGCCGATGGCATAGCCGTTTTCCCATGCATGTTGGATCATGGTGTTACCAGATAAATAAGGCATTTCTTCTCCCCTCTGCGCGCTGCATAGCAACCGCAATTACGTTAAGTGTTACGCGTGATCCGCTCTGCCCGAAGCAGCCCGAACCTGTTCCAAAATGGCACTCCAATCCTGACGCCCACGCCCGCTGGCCCGCGCCTGGCTGTAAACCTCGCGTGAGGCTGCGCCCATCGGCATGGCAACGTGCAACTGATTGGCCACATCCAACGCAATGCCCAGATCCTTGTGCGCCAGATCGATCATGAACGCCGGGCTGAGATCGCCCTTCAGCACCTTGTTTGGCCAAGTGGTGGTGAAATGCCCCTTGCCTGCCGGTGTGCCGCTCATCACTTGCAGCGCAACGTCAAACGACAGCCCCAGCGCCTCGCACAGCACCGCAGCTTCGGCAGACAGCGCGTTGAGCGCGATGCTCATGTAGTTGTTGATCAGCTTCACGCGGATCCCCATGCCCGGACCACCGGCGTTGATCAGCTCCGAGCCCATCGCCATCAGCACTGGCGTCGCACACTCCACCTGCTCGGCAGTCCCACCGGCCAGGATCAGCAACGTGCCAGCCTGAGCATGGTCTGAAGTCCGCCCGACCGGGGCATCCATCAGGCTAAAACCCCGAGCCTGCATCTGGGCAATCAGCCGATCCGTTTGCATTGGGTGGATGGTGGACATATCCATCACCAATGCCGCAGGCGATAAGGTGCAGCACACCCCCTCGGCACCAAATAGCACCTCATGTACCAGTTCGCCGTTAGGCAACATGGTGATGACGAACTCCGCGTCCTGTACCGCCTGCGCCGGGCTGGTTGCCGCCTTGGCCCCCTGAGCAACCAAGGTGCTGACCGCCGCCGGGCTGATATCAAAAACGTTCAGCCGGTGCCCCTGCTTAATCAGGTTGCTGGCCATCGGCGCGCCCATTTGCCCTAGCCCGATAAATGCGATCTGTGCCATGGTTCTCTCCTGTTGGTTACCTGTGTCATGTCTGTGTCATCTCATCAGCCACAAACCAGACCGTTTTTGTCTGTTTTTGATCGTATTTGTAATTTATGGTCAAAAAATTGACAGCCGTCACTCTTTTAACATTTGAGTGAATTAAAATGGTGGCAGCGTGATCGGTAGCCACTTTTTGCTGAAAACCGTTCGCTTACACAGTTCAACATCCAGGGATCCAGACCATGACTCGAATCGCATGCGTAGGCATTGCAGTGCAAGACCGCCTGTATTACGTAGAGAAACTGCCTGAAGGCGGGGGGAAATATGTTGCCAACGACTACCGCGAAATTGGCGGAGGCCCAGCGGCAACGGCTGCGGTAGCCGCAGCCAGATTGGGCGCAGAGGTAGATTTCATTGGCCGGGTCGGGGACGATGCCACCGGGCAAACCCTGTTGGCCGAGTTAGGCAGCTATGGCGTCAATGTCAGACATGCCCGCCGTTGCCCACAGGCGCGCTCATCGCAATCGGCTGTGCTGGTGGATGCCCAGGGAGAACGCATGATCATCAACCATCCCAGCCCAGACTTACCCGAGGATGCCGAATGGCTGCATGACATCGACTTTAGCCAGTACGATGTGGTGTTGGCGGACGTGCGTTGGCATCAGGGCGCGCTGACTGCCTTCACCTTGGCCCGGCGCGCAGGTGTCACTACCCTGTTGGACGCCGATGTCACACCGCAGGATATCCACCCGCTGGTTGCTTTGGCCGACCATGCCGCCTTCTCCGAGCCGGGTTTACTGCGGATGACAGGAAAAACGGATATCGAGCAGGGATTGCGTGCAGCAAAAAATGACAAAAACGGACAAGTTTATGTCACTCAGGGTAAACATGGCTGTTTCTGGCTGGAAAACGCTCAACTGAAACATCAGCCAGGCTTTTCGGTTGAGGTGGTGGATACCACGGGGGCTGGCGACGTTTTCCACGGTGCGCTGGCGGTAGCCCTGGGTTCACAACCCGATATAGCTCAGGCGGTGCGTTACGCCAATGCAGTTGCCGCATTGAAGTGTACCCGTCCTGGCGGGCGCGCGGGCATCCCCAATTGTGATCAAACTGACTCTTTCCTGGCCAGTTTTGTATAATATGGTTGGCCGATGACAATATTAAGGGAGTGGAGCATGAGTCTGACTGAACTTACCGGCAACCCACGCCACGATCAGCTGATCCAGTTGATCGCCAAGCGCGGCTATATGAACATCGACGAGCTGGCGCAATTGCTGGAAGTGTCAACGCAGACGGTCAGGCGCGATATCCGCAAACTGAGCGAGCAGGGGCTGATTAGCCGCCATCATGGCGGGGCAGGCCGTGCCTCTAGTGTGGTCAACACGGCCTTTGAGCAACGGGAACTCTCTTACACGCAAGAGAAGATAGCCATTGCGGAGGCCATTGCCGATTATATTCCCGATCGTTCCACCATTTTTATCACCATCGGCACCACCGTTGAGCATGTTGCCCGGGCGCTGATGAACCACAGCCATCTGCGCATCATTACCAACAGCCTGCGGGTGGCGCATATCCTGTATAAAAACACCGAGTTCGAAGTGATGGTGCCGGGCGGTACGCTGCGCCCCAATAACGGCGGTATCATCGGCCCCAGCGCCGTAAGCTTTGTGGAAGGCTTTCGCGCCGACTATCTGATCACCAGCGTAGGGGCAATCGAAGCCAACGGCGATCTGTTGGAATTTGACGTGAATGAGTCCAGCGTGGTGAAAGCGATGATGGCACACTCACGTCATATTCTGCTGGCTGCGGACCACACCAAGTTCCATGCTTCGGCGGCAGTAGAAATCGGCAATACCCGACAGGCGACCGCGTTATTTACCGACCTACCTCCCCCCTCAGCAATGGGATCGGTGTTACAGCAGCAGCAAGTGGAACTGGTCGTTATTCCCACCAGCAGCGAAGAACCCACGCTCTGATCCACGGTGGTAAATCTGCTGATTTTCCTGCCGTTCCTCAATGCACGC
Source organism: Serratia sp. JSRIV004 (assembly GCF_019968705.1). Classification (NCBI taxonomy): domain Bacteria; kingdom Pseudomonadati; phylum Pseudomonadota; class Gammaproteobacteria; order Enterobacterales; family Yersiniaceae; genus Serratia; species Serratia sp. JSRIV004. Next base: position 4,604,626 of record NZ_CP074140.1, read on the forward strand.
AGAACTTTACCATGCGTGCATTAATTACCCGTTTGACACTGCCAATATTCCCTGCCAATAGTTGCCATAGTCACCAATATATCCTGCCATTACCCATTGCTCATTACGGTTAAATAACCGCGTAAAAACCGGGTAATTATACCCAATCATCAAACCGGGTATCACCAGAAAAATCCTGCGATATGAACATTGAGGGTTGTCTCAGAATGTCAGTGTGTTAGGGTATAGGGCACTCTTATTTTCTATTAGGACAATTTTAGCGTTTGATAATAAACCAAAGGAAACAGCGAATTGCATGGCAATTAAACTAGAAGTTAAAAATTTATATAAGATATTTGGTGAGCACCCGGAACGCGCATTTAAGCTGATAGACAAAGGTTTGACGAAAGACCAGCTGCTGGAAAAAACGGGGTTATCACTGGGCGTCAAGAACGCCTCTCTGGCCATTGAAGAAGGCGAGATATTTGTCATCATGGGGCTTTCCGGTTCCGGTAAATCCACCCTGGTACGCCTTCTCAATCGTCTGATAGAACCCACCCGCGGTGAGGTGCTGATTGACGGCGAGGATATATCCAAAATATCCGATGCTGCGCTACGCACCGTGCGGCGTAATAAGATCAGCATGGTGTTCCAGTCATTCGCTTTAATGCCGCATATGAACGTATTAAATAATACCGCCTTCGGCATGGAATTAGCGGGTATTCCTTTACAGGAACGCCAGGAAAAAGCGCTGGACGCTTTGCGTCAGGTTGGGCTGGAAAATTATGCCAATGCCTATCCCGATGAACTGTCCGGTGGTATGCGCCAACGTGTCGGCTTAGCCCGCGCCATGGCTAACGATCCGGATATATTGTTAATGGATGAAGCCTTCTCTGCGCTGGACCCATTAATTCGTGCCGAGATGCAGGATGAGCTCGTCAAATTACAGGCGAAACATCAGCGCACCATCGTCTTTATTTCCCACGATCTGGATGAAGCGATGCGTATTGGCGATCGCATTGCCATTATGCAAGGCGGCGAAGTGATCCAGGTGGGGACCCCGGATGAAATATTAAATAATCCGGCCAACGATTATGTGCGCACCTTCTTCCGCGGCGTCGATATCAGCCACGTTTTCAGTGCCAAAGATATCGCCAAACGTCGCCCGGTGACCCTGATCCGTAAGACCCCCGGTTTTGGTCCGCGCTCTGCGTTGCAGATCCTGCGTGATGAAGACCGTGACTATGGCTACGTGCTTGAACGCGGCCAGAAATTTATCGGCGTGGTATCGATAGACTCTCTCAAGCAGGCGCTGGCGGCCAATCAAACACTGGACGACGCCTTGCTGGATGCCCCACTGCCCGTTCCGGCGGATATGCCGCTGAGCGAACTGATCTCACTGGTCGCACAGGCTCCTTGCGCCGTGCCGGTGGTCGGGGAAGACAACAACTATATCGGTATCATTTCCAAAGGCATGCTGCTGCAGGCTTTAGATAAAGAGGGCCCTACGAATGAGTGATTATCAGGATCCATGGGCAACAGCTGCCACATCCCCTAACGACGCCCCGGCAACTCAGGCTGCTACCAGCAGCGATCCCTGGTCAACCGGCGCACCGGCAGACAGCGTACCCCATGATGCCGCTAATCAGGCCGCATCGGGCGCTGACTGGCTTAACAGCGCCCCAGTGGAGCCCGAGCACTTTAGCCTGCTGGATCCGTTCCACAAGGCTTGGGTGCCGTTTGACAGCTGGGTCACCCACGCCATTGATTGGCTGGTACTGCACTTCCGTCCGCTGTTCCAGGGTATTCGCGTGCCGGTAGATTTCATCCTCAGCGGTTTCCAGCAGTTTTTGCTGGGTATGCCTGCTCCAGTCGCCATTTTGCTGTTCTCGCTGATCGCCTGGCAGATATCCAGCCTCGGCATGGGAGCCGCCACGCTGCTGTCGTTAGTCGCCATCGGCGCTATCGGGGCCTGGTCACAGGCGATGGTCACGCTGGCGCTGGTGCTCACCGCCCTGTTCTTCTGCATCCTGATCGGCCTGCCGTTGGGCATATGGTTGGCCCGCAGCAAACATGCCGCCAAGGTGATCCGGCCACTGCTTGATGCCATGCAGACCACACCAGCCTTTGTCTATCTGGTGCCGATCGTCATGTTGTTCGGTATTGGTAACGTGCCAGGGGTAGTGGTAACAATCATCTTCGCCCTGCCGCCCATCGTACGTCTGACGATCCTGGGCATCAAACAGGTGCCGGAAGATCTGATCGAAGCCGCCGAATCCTTCGGCTCCAGCCCGCGCCAGCTGCTGTTTAAAGTGCAGCTGCCGCTGGCCATGCCAACCATCATGGCCGGGGTTAACCAAACGCTGATGCTGGCGCTGTCGATGGTGGTTATCGCCTCGATGATCGCCGTAGGCGGTCTGGGCCAGATGGTGCTGCGTGGCATCGGCCGCCTGGATATGGGGCTGGCCGCCGTAGGTGGCGTCGGTATCGTTATTCTTGCCATTATTCTCGATCGTCTCACCCAGTCGCTGGGGCGCGATCGCCGCAGTAAAGGGCTAGGCCGCTGGTATACCCACGGCCCAATCGGGTTGATCGCTCGCCCGTTTATCAAAAAAGCCTGATCGTTCTACCCGCCAGCGGCTTACTGCCCTGGCGGGCTATCTCCAAACAACATCAATAACAGAGGAAAAACTATGCGCACTACAGGGATCTGGGCAATAGCCCTTACCACACTGCTTGGTTCACAGGTTGCTTCCGCTGCTGATTTGCCAGGAAAAGGTATTTCGGTACAACCGATACAGAGCACTATCTCCGAGGAGACCTTCCAAACGCTGCTGGTCAGCAAGGCATTGGAAAAACTCGGTTATGACGTCAAAGAGCCACGTGAGGTGGACTACAACGTGGCCTACACTTCCATCGCCGCAGGGGATGCCACTTTTCTGGCAGTGAACTGGGATCAGTTGCACGCCGATCAGTATCAGGCCGCCGGGGGCGATAAAAAATTCTATCGTGAAGGGGCTTACGTCAGCGGTGCCGCTCAGGGCTACCTGATCGACAAAAAAACCGCCGAGAAGTATCACATTACCAACGTTGAGCAACTAAAAGATCCGAAAATTGCCAAGCTGTTTGATACCAACGGTGACGGCAAGGCCGACTTGACCGGCTGTACCCCGGGCTGGGGCTGTGAAACGGTGATTAATCACCATATCGACGCCTATGGCTTGGGCAAAACCGTGGAGCATAATCAGGGCAACTACGCCGCCATGATCTCCGATACCATCACCCGCTTCAAAGAAGGCAAACCGGTGCTGTATTACACCTGGACGCCTTACTGGGTCAGCGATGTGATGGTGCCAGGGCGTGACGTTGTCTGGCTACAGGTGCCGTTCTCTTCCCTGCCGGGCGAGCTGAAAGATGTCGATACCAAGCTGCCGAACGGGGCCAACTATGGCTTCCCGGTCAACAACATGCATATTGCCGCCAATAAGCAGTGGGCGCAGGCCAACCCTGCCGCCGCCAAGCTGTTTGCCATCATGAAACTGCCGATTGCCGACGTCAACGCGCAGAACCTGCGGATGCATGCAGGCCAGTCCTCCGAGGCTGATATCCAAAACCATGTCAATGGCTGGATCAAGGCTCACCAAGCCACGTTTGACGGCTGGGTGAAAACCGCCGCTGAAGCCGCCAAGTCATAATATCCCCATGGGCGCGGCATAGACGCTGCGCCCTCATTCCGGCAACATCATCTCGGTAAACTGTAAAAATCGTTCGGCCGTCTTCGACAGAGGTGAGTTCCACACGCAATACACCTGACGACGTGGACCATCGACGATCGGAATAGCCACCAGCGAACTCAAACGCTGGGCGGTGGAAATTGGCACTATTCCCGCCGCCAAACCTCGCCGTACCAGATTCTCCAACCATTCGATATGGTCGATCTCAAAGCTCACATGGCGTTTGATCCCTGCCGCCTGGAAGGCCCGGTCGGTCTGCCGCCGTGCCCCGGTTCCGCTATAGAAATCCACCAGCGGCACTTCTGATAGCGTTTGCAGATTGATACGTTGATACCCCGCCAGAGCATGTTCTGCGGCCACCAACGCCACCAGCGGCTCATCGGTCAACTGGCGATGCGACTCTGGCAGCATGTCTTTATCGCCCGGCCAGATGCCAACAAATGCCACATCGGTCTTCTGCTGGCGAATATCTTCCAGCAACACCTCGCTAATGCCAACGTACAGCCGGATATTCACCGCCGGATGATGACGGTGGAATTCCCCCAGCTTTTCGGTGAGGTCAATCGCGTTGATGGTTGAAATAGTGCCAATCGTCAGCGTACCGGATACCGTACCAGCGGCCGCCACCACTTCCTCTACCAACGTCTGCTTGGCGGCCAACAACCGCTGCGCCGGTTGAATGAAAGCCCGGCCAGCGGTGGTCAGCTCAACGCGACGCGAAGTGCGCTCAAACAGCGTACAACCGAGTTCTTCTTCCAGCTTGGCGACCTGATGACTCAGGGCAGACTGCACCGTATGGCAGCGCTGTGCAGCACGGGTAAAGCTCTGCTCCTCGGCCACCGCCAGGGCATAACGGATCTGTTTTAGATTCATGCTATCTATCGCGAAATGAGATGGATCAGATGAAAATTATACATTGGTTTAACATTCTATTCTGCCTGATACTTCGATCACAGATTTCCATTATTGAAGACCTATGAACCAACCAACCGAACACCCGGGCCTTAGCCCTGCACTGACGCTGTTAATCGCGATGGCCACCGGCCTGGCGGTTGCCAGCAACTACTACGCCCAGCCGCTGCTGGAAACCATCGCACAAAACTTTAATCTCTCGGTTAACCAGGCCGGATTTATCGTCACCGCTGCCCAGCTAGGCTATGCGGTTGGCCTGCTGTTTCTGGTGCCGTTGGGCGATATGTTTGAGCGCCGCGGGCTGATCGTCTTTATGACGCTGTTGGCCGCCGGGGGCATGCTGATCACCGCATCCTCCAGCACCCTATCGATGATGATCCTCGGAACGGCCCTTACCGGCTTGTTCTCCGTCGTGGCCCAGCTTTTAGTGCCACTCGCCGCCACCTTGGCGCACCCGGCAAAACGCGGTAAAACCGTCGGTGTGATCATGAGCGGCCTGCTGCTCGGCATTCTGCTGGCACGTACCGTCGCCGGTGCTTTAGCGGCCCTCGGCGGCTGGCGTACCATCTACTGGGTGGCCAGCGTGTTGATGATCCTGATGGCCCTGCTGCTGTGGCGCGCCTTGCCACGCTATAAGCTACATTCCGGCCTGAACTACCCGCAGTTGCTGAAATCCATTTTTTCCCTGTTCTGCTTCACCCCGTTGCTGCGTACCCGCGCGATCATTGGCGCTTTGTCGTTCGCCAACTTCAGCGTGCTATGGACCTCAATGGCTTTCCTGCTGGCTTCCCCACCGTTCAGCTATTCCGAAGGCGTAATTGGGCTATTTGGTCTAGTGGGTGCTGCTGGCGCCTTGGCTGCCTCACGTGCCGGTCATCTGGCCGATAAGGGCAAAGCAGGGCTAACCACCAGCGTCGGATTGGTGCTGTTGCTGCTGTCCTGGATCCCGATTGCGTTGGCCCCGTACTCTCTCTGGGCGCTGATTATCGGCATTCTGGTGCTGGATCTGGCGGTACAGGGGGTGCATGTCACCAACCAAAGCGTGATTTATCGCATCATGCCGGAGGCGCGTAATCGCCTGACCGCCGGTTACATGACCAGCTATTTTATCGGGGGTGCCGTGGGTTCAGTACTTTCCGCCGCCGCTTATCAACATGCTGGTTGGAACGGCGTAGCGGCGATTGGTGGCGTATTGTGCGTGCTGAATCTGCTGACCTGGTGGCGTGGCAAGCGCTATGACCCGCAGGGTCCGGCCACTATCTAGTTAGCAAGAAAATAATAACTCAGGAAATTTATTAGGCCGCAGGGTGTGAAAATTACTTACACTCTGGTAATATTGTCGCGGTAAATTATTGGCGACCTATGCACCCTGCGCCCCGGACCACCATGAACGACCTTACTCAGGTAAGTTTTCTTTCTATCCCCTCCGCAGGATGCCGTAGTGCCCCGCCCAGTGACTTAAACAAACCTTACCTATCTCAGCCTGCGGAACGGCAGAATTTGTGCCTTCAATCACAAGACCTTAGAGTCTGTGGCGTTAAGCATTTACAAACAACTTACAAATGACACGAATTGCTAAATTATTCCCCTGGCTGAAGATTTACATTATTAATCACTATCGTTACTATACCGAACGAAATTAATGAGGCACTAAATTATGGAAAGCTCGTTTACCCCCATAGAGCAAATGCTGAATTTCCGCGCCAAACGTCAGAAAGACTTCCCATACCAGGAAATCCTGCTGACCCGCCTGTGCATGCATATGCAAGGCAAGCTGTTGGAAAATCGCAATAAAATGCTGAAAGCACAGGGAATCAACGAAACCTTGTTTATGGCTCTCATTACGCTGGATGCGCAGGAAAACCACAGTATTCAGCCTTCTGAGCTAAGCTCGGCCCTGGGTTCGTCACGCACCAATGCCACCCGCATTGCCGATGAACTAGAGAAACGCGGTTGGATTGAGCGCCGGGAAAGCGATCACGATCGCCGCTGCCTGCATCTGCATATGACCCAGGCTGGGGAAGCGTTTCTCGAACAATTGCTGCCACCGCAGCATAAATGTCTGCACTTTCTGTGGTCTACGCTGAACGACGAGGAGCAGCAGCAGCTTGAAACGCTGACGCGCAAATTGTTGACCCGTTTGGATCAGATGGAAGTTTCAGAACAGTTATCCCAATAATTCCTGTTCAGGTAATCATTTTATGCGATCCCCGTTAAACTGGAGATTCACCCCGCTGTTCGCCGTTCTGTTGCTCGCGGGGTGCGCATCTACCGATAATATTGCCCCGCAATCCAAGATGATGGATCCGCAACAGCTGCAGCTTGCCCAGCCGAAAGTCAGCTCGCTTGCCATCAGCCCGCAATGGTGGCGCACGCTTAACGATCCCCAGCTTGATAGCCTGATGACCCAGACGCTGCAAAACTCGCCTTCGCTGCAACAGGCGGGCGCTCGCGTGCGTGAAGCCCAAAGCGTGGCAGGTGAAGCCAGTGCCGCCAACGGCCCCAACCTGGATCTGAATGCCAGCATCAACCGTCAGCGTGTGGCGCAAAACACCAACCTGGGCTTTGGCTATCCGCCCAACCCGGTGTATGAGTCCTCTAACTCCTTGGGCCTGAATCTGGCCTATGAGTTTGACTGGTGGGGCAAATATCGCAATCAGGTCAATGCGGCAAAAGCGCAGATCGACGCAGCCCGTGCCGAGCAGGCACAGGCCGCTCTGACGCTGACCAGTTCGGTAGCTTCAGCCTATTACCAGTTACAGGCGAATTACGCGCTGGAGAATTTGCTGCAACAAGAGGTGGATAACAATCAACGCCTGGCAGACCTGCGCCAAAAGCAATATAAAGCCGGGATCTACGGCGTGGAAATCCCGCAACAGACCCAGGCACAAGCAGACAGTGCCAAGCAGCAGATCATCCAGCTGCAGTCACAGATTGAACAACTCAAACACCAGTTGGCCGCCCTGGCCGGTCTTGGCCCGAATGCGATGCAGTCTCTGCATCCGGTGGCCATGCCAAGCGAAGAACAGTTAGCCCCCAAAGGCGAACTCACCGCAGAGTTACTGGGTAAACGCCCGGACATCGTGGCACAGCGCCAACTGGTAGAGTCCTATAACCAACGGGTCAGTGCGGCACGCAAAGAGTTTTACCCTAGCCTGTCGATCTCGGCCTTTGCTGGCTTGACCACCACCAACGTCGGCGGCACCAGCCCGAATCTGTTTGAGGCCGCCAGCCAGGCGTGGGGCGTGGTTCCAGCCATTTCCCTGCCAATCTTCCATGCCGGTGCGCTACGCAGCAAGCTGGGTGAAGAGTCTGCACTCTACGATCAGGCGGTGGGTTCCTATAACCAAACGCTCGTCAATGCGTTACAGGAAACGGCCGACGCCATCACCATTCAACAGAGCAGTAGCAAGCAGCTGCTGCAGGCAACCTCTGCCTCCCAATCCATGCAGGATGTGTACCGGGTCGCCAGCGCCAAATACCAGGCAGGAATTATTGGGCGTGATGAACTGTTGACCAGCCAGACGCAGCTATTACAGCAGCAACAGGCACAACTGAATGCCAGCAGCAACTTGATGCAGGCGAAGATAGCATTGGTACGCGCGTTGGGGGGTGGCTACCAGGCCCCGGCGGCAGCGGAACCTAAAGCATAATTTTAGAGCGTGGAGAATACCATGAGTGCAAGTGCGGAAACTCAAACCCCGCAGCAACCGGCTGGCAAAAAACGGCAGCGTAAATTCTGGCTGCTGCTGTTGACGTTTATTTTTGTGATTATTGGGGTGGCCTATTTAGTTTATTGGTTCCTGGTGCTGCGTCATCACCAAGAAACCGACGATGCCTACGTGGCCGGTAATCAGGTGCAGATCATGGCACAGGTCTCCGGTAGCGTGAACAGCGTGACCTTTGATAACACCGACTTTGTCCGCAAAGGCGATGTGCTGTTAACGCTGGATCCTACCGACGCCGAACAGGCGTTTGAACGGGCCAAAACCGCGCTGGCCAACAGCGTGCGCCAAACGCATCAGTTGGTGATCAACGGTAAGCAGTATCAGGCTAACATTGCGCTGCGCAAATCCGAGCTGAGCAAGGTAGAAAACGATCTCAAGCGTCGTATCGTGCTGGGCAACGCCGATGCCATTGGCCGCGAAGAGCTGCAACATGCGCGTGACGCAGTAGACAATGCCAAAGCGGCACTGGAAGTCGCAGTGCAGCAATATAATGCCAATCAGGCGATGGTGCTGAATACCCCGTTGGATAAACAGCCCGCCGTGCTGCAAGCCGCCGCACAGATGCGCGACGCCTGGATGGCGCTGCAGCGTACCCGCATCGTCAGCCCAATCACCGGCTTCGTTTCACGCCGTAGCGTTCAGGTGGGGGCACAGATCTCCCCTGGGACGCCTCTGATGGCCATAGTGGCACCGGACCATGTCTGGGTGGACGCCAACTTTAAAGAAACGCAGATCGCCAATATGCGTATCGGCCAAGAGGCTACCGTGGTAAGTGACCTGTACGGCAGCGACGTGGTGTTCAAAGGCAAGGTCGTGGGTATCGATATGGGTACCGGCAGCGCGTTCTCACTGTTGCCTGCACAGAACGCGACCGGCAACTGGATCAAAGTGGTACAGCGTTTACCCGTGCGTATCGAACTGGATGCGCAACAGGTTGCTGAGCATCCTCTGCGTATCGGTCTTTCTACGCTGGTCAAAGTCGACACCACCAATCTGGACGGCCTGGTGCTCTCCGATACGGTACGCCAAAAACCGCTGTTTGAAACCAACGCGCTGACGCTGGATCTGGCGCCGGTGAATCAGATGATCGCCGATGTGATCCATGCAAACGCCGGTTAAGCGAGCGGGAGGCTACCTTGGCACAGAAACCGCTTGAAGGTGCCCAGCTCGCCTGGATGACGGTCGCGCTCGCCATGGCGACCTTTATGCAGGTGCTGGACTCCACCATTGCCAACGTGGCGATACCGACCATCTCGGGTAACCTCGGGTCTTCCAACTCGCAGGGCACCTGGGTGATCACCTCGTTTGGGGTGGCCAACGCCATCTCCATTCCGATCACCGGCTGGTTGGCGAAACGCGTGGGTGAAGTTCGCCTGTTCCTGTGGTCCACGGCGCTGTTCGCCCTGGCCTCCTGGCTGTGCGGTATCTCTAACAGTCTGGGCATGCTGATCTTCTTCCGCGTGATCCAGGGCATCGTCGCCGGGCCGCTGATCCCGTTGTCGCAGAGCTTGTTGCTGAATAACTATCCCCCCGCCAAGCGTTCGATGGCCCTGGCGCTATGGTCAATGACCGTGATCGTCGCGCCGATTTTCGGGCCGATCCTGGGCGGCTATATCAGCGATAACTATCACTGGGGCTGGATCTTCTTCATCAACATTCCGATTGGGCTGTTTGTGATCCTGGTCGCGATGTCGACGTTGAAAGGCAGGGAAACCAAAACCGAGATCAAACCGATCGATACCGTCGGGCTGGTACTGCTGGTGGTTGGCATCGGTGCGCTGCAGATCATGCTCGATCAGGGCAAGGAGCTGGACTGGTTCAACTCGACCGAGATCATTGTCCTGACCGTCGTGGCCGTGGTGGCGTTGGTGTTCCTGGTGGTATGGGAGCTCACGGACGATCACCCGGTGGTGGATTTGTCGCTGTTCAAATCGCGCAACTTTACCATCGGCTGTCTGTGTATCAGCCTGGCCTACATGCTGTATTTCGGGGCGATCGTGCTGTTGCCACAGTTGCTACAGGAGGTATATGGCTACACCGCCACCTGGGCCGGCTTGGCGTCTGCGCCGATCGGGCTGCTGCCGGTGATCTTGTCACCGATTATCGGCCGCTTCGGTCATCGGCTGGATATGCGCCGTTTGGTCACCTTCAGCTTCATCATGTATGCCGTGTGCTTCTACTGGCGCGCCTACACGTTTGAGCCGGGGATGGATTTTGGCGCTTCCGCCTGGCCGCAGTTCTTCCAGGGCTTTGCGATTGCCTGCTTCTTTATGCCGCTGACGACCATTACCCTGTCTGGGTTGCCGCCGGATCGCATAGCGGCAGCATCGAGCCTGTCGAACTTTACCCGTACCTTGGCGGGCTCTATCGGCACCTCGATCACCACTACGCTGTGGACCAGCCGGGAGGCGATGCATCACTCGCAACTGAGCGAGTTTGTGAATCCGTTTAACCCGCAGTCGCAGGAGATGTACAGCAAGCTGGAGCAGCTCGGCATGAGCAAGCAGCAGGCTTCGGCGTATATCGCCAACGAGATCACCGCGCAGGGGCTGATCATCTCGGCCAACGAGATATTCTGGCTTTCGGCGGGGGTGTTCCTGATCTTGCTGGCGCTGGTCTGGTTCGCCAAACCACCGTTCAGTTCCGGGGGTGGCGGGGGCGGAGCCCACTGATCGAGTCACGCCCACAGAGGCTTATGTGAATGGCGAAGGCCCTATCGGATCTTCTATAGTATAGGGGCGGTTCAAAGATGAACCGCCCCTATAAAATTGGATGATTGTTACCAGGTTTACATAGCTCATGGCAACGCTGTCGGAACCCCGACTACCGTATGTATTTCAGCTAAAATCGAGAAGTGAACACTGCATGGCGGCAGCCACGTCAAAATGTTTTAACAGTCAGCCCTGGCAACCAAAATTGGCAAGGCTATTCACAGCCCAATATCAAATAAATTAACTGCCGAGCCCCTCAGATACGACTTCCACATCCGTTAATGGAATAGAACAGCATGCCAACACATAATTGCTCTGCTGTTCTTCAGAAGACAGTGCTGAAGAGCTTTGTTGGTCAACACGCCCGGAAACCAGCCTGACTTTGCATTGACCACAGAATCCTGCCCTGCAGCCATAGGGAAGCGACACACCTGTTTGTTCAGCCTGCATCAATAAAGGTTGCTGGTTATGACCCGCGAAAGCAGTTCCATTTATTGTCAGTGTAATAGGCGTAAATACGGATGGCGGAATAGCAGCCAGGCCAAACGCTTCTTGGTGATACTGAGATTCAGGTAAGCCTAGTAGTAATAATTGGCGTTGAGCATTTTTCATGAACTCATCAGGGCCGCAGACAAATACTTGCCGCTCAATTATCTCAGGGATGCCCTTGAGTGTGTGGGTATCTAAACATCGTCTTTTCTCGCCCCATAATGCATCAGGTTGACTTAATGCGATAATGACTTTCAGATTGGGATTTGCTGTCTGCAGATGCTCAAGTTCTAATTTAAATGCAATATCTTCACGAGTACGACATTGATAGTAAAGGAAAACATCAACAGCCTTTTTGTTATCATACAAATAACGCAGCATTGATATCATTGGTGTTATTCCACTACCTGCTGCAATTAACAAGAACTTATCCGCAGAGTCGTCGATATAGAATTCACCTGCAGGTGTTTCCATCGCCAGTTTATGCCCAACCTGAAAGTGGTCATGCATCCAGTTCGAGACGCGCCCGCCGGGTGCTCGTTTTATTGATATTGCATATAACCCGGGACGAGAAGGTGTTGACGAAAGCGTATAGCGTCGCGTGAAATATTTCCCTTCGATCTTAATTGTTATTGGCAAATGCTGTCCTGGAAGGTAATGGGGAAGTGAATTATTATTTCCCGATTCAAACCAGAAAGTACAAAAGTTGCGTGAAATATTTTCCCGTCTAACACAAAGTAGACTTAATCTTTCATTAGCATGAAGCTTAAATTTTTCTCGGGGCTTTTCCTCTAAAACCTCGATAATGTCACCCACTTTAATCACGCCTTCATTGAGGGCCACCAGATTATGCCCAAATTTAATATTACCTTGTTCATCACTTCTGAATTCAGACAATGTTCTTAGGGGTTCTTTTTTTTCATCAAATGTGCTGCTTTGCTGGTCAATAGTTGTCAGAATACATCGTGTGCAAGGCTTAACCCCCTCAAAAACAACATCACCGATGCGAATTCGTTTCCAACCATCTTCATCGAATGCATTTGTTCCACTGACGACCAGGTTAGGTCTAAAATGCATCATTGAAAAATGTTCAACACTGCGTTCATTTAGTGCCGCCAGAGAAGCCTCACTGAGGATCAGCAAAGGGTAACCGTCAGCGAAGCTGATATTGTATGGAATAGCGGCACGTGTTCTGCTTGACTGTTCACCGGTATAAAGTAGTTGCGTGGGAACGCCGAGAATGGCTGAAACCCACTGGTTTGCCTCTTTTGTAGTGGCACAGGCGGCGAAATTATCCTTAAAGACATTAGTCTGTGTTTCAAGCATCGAAAAATCTGAATATTTGAGGGTCAGGCGTTCACGTTGTGGATAGCTTAAATATAACCCTTCAGCAAATAACGTAGATGTTACATTAAGTAATTGGGGAAAATCACGTGCCGTAAGCATTTTACCATCTTCTCGCGCTACCATAAAGCGACGGTCGAACGCGATTCCCTGTTTCTCAACCCATGCTTGTGATTGGCTTATTCCGCCCGTCGATTTGACAGGATATACCGTTATCTCGGCTAAGTAGGGTTTATTGTTTAGTCTCATTTTACCCTCCAGACTAAATACCAGGCCTGAAATTTAATATTCAGATAGAAGAATAATTCCCAAGAATATATCCACGATAAATTATTTCCCTCTTAAGATTTTGGGAGGTCAATATTTCAATTTCTTTTACCCGAGGATAGGAATACGAACTCTTTAAAATGGTATCATCAAGAAAAGCAGGATGACACATAATCTCAAGGCTTTTATCTCCTCTCTTATCTGCATCATCCAGCAGTTGCAGTATGAGAGTCTCCGAGATAGTGTCCCCATAGAAACTGGAATCAAAATAATCGGTACTACGGAAATTATTGAACTGGATATCATGCTTTTTAATTTCGCGACGGTCTATACGTAAAGGGAGTGACTTCTTATTGGCAAAATGCTCAACCAATGGATAAATTTGTGGCAGCATATGTACAAAATGATGACTGTCCAGATGCGTAGGTGTTCGCCCAAATATGTCTATAAACCTCTCAAATTGCGCATTTAATTCTGCTGTTATTTCTGCAGGTTCTACCATCCCCTTTTGCGCATACTCCCACAGCCATTTGCCGAGCTCTCCTTTTTCATTGACCAGTTTTTTCATTGCCGTTAAGGGGCGTCCATAAGTCAACGTAAAGTGCAGCCCTACGCCTAAACCCGGATGCTTCTGGCTCAGTTTGGCAGCGTGGGTAACATACGGAGAGGTAACCATGGCCGTTGTCGAAGTAACAATTCCGTTATTGTAAGACTCAATAATTCCGTAGTTCTGACCTTTGCTCATACCAAAATCATCAGCATTAACAATCAATATTTTTCTCATTTTCATCCACTTATCATTTTTCAGCATTGTCCGCAGATATATGTTAATGACCTAAACGCAACACGTTTAGGCAACAACGCGCAACCAGCGTGATAGACATATCAATAATCAAACCACTAATGATATTAATATCACAAAAGAAGATGACTGCAATGTTTTTTTGATAAATTTATCAAAAAGGCCTGATTGCGCTGAAATAAACATTAGCGCTACCGAATGGATGCGATGTTACATGGATAGTTACAGGGTATTTATTCAGAACAGTTGAGCAAGAGGGTTTTTATTAAGCCTTTGATTTATAACCACATTAAGTCCTAAAGGCAAACAGGATAATGTGTATAAACATCATGTAGACGGAATTGTTATCGATAAAGATTTCTGACTCTTTCGAGTCTTTGATGACCAGTGGCACTCGTGGGAGAACGACCAGATAATCAACTACAGAGCTAGCAGTGGTATCCTCATTCATGGTGATCAGCACAAGTTTTGCCCCTTTCCTTTTGAAACTGTCTTTTTCATACTGTTTGAGAATGTTTTCAGCACCGGACACCGAAAAAATGATAACAACATCCCCTTGTGTTGCAATCTCATCAAGGTAGTCAAACCGCTCCTGCTCGCTGATCACGTGGGCAGAGCGTGTACCGTAAAACAGCATATGCTCTAAATACCCAGCCACATAAAATGAGCCACCGAGCCCCACAATGTATAAATTGTTTGCACCCAATATCAGTTCCTTTATATCGCGAGAGGATGTGTAATATTTTTCATCCCTGAGCAACTCAATGTGATCCTTGTAGCCATCAACAATCTGGCTCATTGGGTTACGTGCGTTGCCGGCCTCAGATTCTTTGTTCTTCAGCTCATTGGCTAATGAAAACCTGAACTCACTGTAACCAGAATAGCCTATTTTTTTTGCCAGGCGCTGTATTGACGCGACAGATACATCATAGATTTCGGCAGCCGAGGCTATAGAATTATCAACAATCACAACGGGCTTCTGCAGGATTTTTTTTGCCAGGATCCGTTCTGTTTTCGTGAGTTTATAGTATGAAATTGATATTTCGTTTATTGCACTGATCATATCTGCCCTGAGTTTTTTTAACAAAAATCAACGGTACGCTACAACATAAGCTTACCCAGTATAACAAGATGCATGAAGTTTCTGGATAGCTTTTGTCAGGGGTAATGCCCACTTCTGACACAAAGCTGCCTCAGACTTGACCCGCTTAACAAAGGTGTCAGGCCAAGTATGAATCAGTACACATTAGCGATTCAGGACACTCTTTTTCGTCCTCTCCACTCTTGTTGCTCTAATAGATCAAAGCCCTGGCTTTACGGCCAGGGCTTTGTCATTAATCGGATTTTAATCGCGTAAAGCATTACGCCTGGTTCTGACGCCACCAATCGGCCAACAGAATACCGGTCGCTACCGAGACGTTCAGGCTTTCTACTTTGCCAGTCCCGCCGATAGACACGCTCATATCACCCTGTTGCCAAGCGCTGTCACTCAGGCCATCACGTTCCTGGCCCAACACCAGCACCATCTTGGTTGGCAGTTTAGCCTGCGCCAACGGCGTGCCTTTATGGCTGGAGGTGGTGACGATGGTGTAACCCGCTTTGCGAAACGTATCCAGCACGGACAGGAAGTCATCGGCATTGATTGCCTTGATGTGTTCCGCCCCGCCTTCAGCCGTACGCACTGCTGCGCCAGATTCCAGCACCGCTGGATCCTGTAGCAATACGCCGTTCACGCCAAAGTGTGCACAAGAACGAACGATCGCACCCAGGTTGTGTGGGTTGCCCACTTCTTCCAGTGCCAGCACGCAATCTTTGGCCGGTGCATTCTGCAGGTAAGCCTGCGCATCCAGACCTTGACGCTTTTTAATCAGGAAGCACACGCCGCCGTGATGTTCGGTACCGGACGCTTTGGCCAGTTCCTCTTCATCCACCACATGGTAAGCCTTGCGGTTAGCCGCCATCCAACGCAGTGCCTCACGGAAACGTGGGGTGACGGATTGCACAAACCAGGCACGGACGATGGCATCTGGACGGCTGGCGAACAGGGCTTTACAGGCGTTTTCACCGTAAACACGGGTTTCTTCCGCACGTTGGCGGCGCAGCTGCTCAGGATCGATAAAGCTTTTGCCACTGATGCCACCATGATCGAACGCCGGTTCTTCTTGCGGAGCACGGGACACGGTTTTCCACGGTGATTCATAACCACCGCTGTCTTCGGTGCGCGCCGGACGGCGAGGACGATCGCTTTCACTGCTGCTGCGACGGGGATCGGTACCCCGACGGTCACCACCGCGCGCCTTATCCTGACCGGCACGGCCAGAGCGTGCATTGTCAGCCGGGCGGCCTTTGCCGTCAGGTCGTTTATTCTTGTTACGGTTGTCGCCGCTATCGTCGTCACTACGGACGAACATCACTTTAACCTTACCGTTCTTGCCACTAAATGAATCGTTCATTGTCTTCTCCACCAACGCGCAGGGCGCGAAGATTACCTGATGTTGGTGCGCTAAGCCACCAACTTGCGCTAAAAGCTAGCATCTATCAAATTCATCGAACAAATCACTTGGTCGAATGCCACGCTTTTACCGATAATAAGCAACATTAAGGATACATATACGCGGCTAACATGCTGCGTCAGCCCCAGAGGTAACCATGAATACAGTTTGTGCAGCTTGTAATGCCACCAACCGCGTGCCGGAAGAACGTCTGGCGGACGGCGCTAAATGTGGCCGCTGCGGCCATGAATTGTTCGACGGTGAAGTGATTAACGCCACCGCCGCCACGTTGGACCAGCTCCTGCAAGACGACTTGCCGATCGTGGTCGATTTCTGGGCCCCGTGGTGTGGCCCGTGCCGCAGCTTCGCGCCGATCTTTGAAGACGTGGCACAAGAGCGTGCTGGCAAGGTGCGTTTCGTGAAGGTCAACACCGAAGCCGAACCCGAGTTGAGCGCCCGCTTCCGCATTCGCAGCATCCCTACCATCATGGTGTTCCGTGAAGGCAAGATGGTCGATATGCTCAACGGCGCGTTGCCGAAAGCGCCGTTCGATAACTGGCTTAACGAGCTAGTTTAACGCAAAAGCGCTTACTATGCCGCCAGTTGTGTCGGCATAACATCGCCTAGATAGCCCGTGCGCCTCTCCCGCCGGGCTTTTTTCTGCGCTACAATGGCGGTTTTTCAGGATCGTTATGACTGACAACGCCGTACTTCGTCTGCGCCAAGACCGTTTAGACCGCGCCACCCGCCCATTTCTGGCCAGAGGTAGCCGCGCCGTGCGCTGTCAGGGTTGTTTGCTACCGCAGCAAAACTGCCTGTGTGCCACCATCAAACCGCAGCAGGCCAACAGCCGCTTTTGCCTGATCATGTTCGGCGCAGAACCGTTGAAACCCAGCAACACCGGACGCCTGATCGCCGATATCCTGCCTGATACCCTGGCGTTTACCTGGTCGCGTACCGAAGTCGATCCGGGCCTGTTAGCAGCCATCAACGATCCTACTCGTCAACCCTACGTGGTATTCCCGGCCTCTTATGCCGATGCGGACCGCCCGGTGGTTAGCAGCGTGCCCACCGGTGGCAAGCCGCCTTTATTTATCATGCTCGACGGTACCTGGTCGGAAGCGCGCAAGATGTTCCGTAAAAGCCCCTATCTGAATCAGTTCCCGGTCTTTTCACTGAACGTGTTGGCCTCATCGGACTATTTGCTACGTGTTGCCAGCCGCCCCGAACAGCACTGTACGGCAGAAGTCGCTGCCGCCCTGCTCCAACAGGCAGGCGATGAACAGGCCGCGACCGGGCTGAGCCAACATTTCAATTACTTCCGTGAACAGTATCTGGCCGGGAAACCTCACCGCCCAGAGGCACCGGTCACAGCAAATCTGCCACAAAGCGCCTAGAATCAGACGATAATTTGCCTCTTTCAGGCAAACCGATCAGGAGCAGGAGCCGCACATGAGCCAGAGAGGGTTAGAAGCGCTATTACGTCCCAAATCAATTGCCGTGCTCGGCGCTTCGCAACAGCCCGGCCGGGCTGGCTACCTGATGATGCGCAATCTGCTGGCTGGCGGTTTTACCGGCCCGATACTGCCGGTCACGCCTCGCTACAAGGCTGTCTGCGGCGTGATGGCCTATCCCGACGTAGCCAGCCTGCCGCTGACCCCCGATCTGGCCGTGCTGTGTACCAATGCCCAGCGTAACCTGGCACTGATCGAAGCCCTGGGTGAGCGCGGCTGCAAAACCGCTATCGTACTTTCCTCCCCCGTGGAACAATTCGCCGAGCTGAAGGCCACCGCACAACGCTACTCAATGCGCCTGCTGGGGC
Organism: Serratia sp. JSRIV004; assembly: GCF_019968705.1. Lineage (NCBI taxonomy): Bacteria > Pseudomonadati > Pseudomonadota > Gammaproteobacteria > Enterobacterales > Yersiniaceae > Serratia > Serratia sp. JSRIV004. The sequence continues at coordinate 4,622,906 of NZ_CP074140.1, forward strand.
CAAACAGCCTGGGCTTGCTGGCGCCTTGGCAAGGTATCAACGCCAGCTTTTCGCCGGTCCCCATTCAGAAAGGCAAGCTGGCGTTTATCTCCCAGTCTGCCGCCGTGGCGAACACCATTCTGGACTGGGCGCAACAACGGGAGGTTGGCTTCTCCTACTTCATCGCGTTAGGGGATAGCCTGGATATCGACGTCGACGATCTGCTCGACTTCCTGGCCCGCGACAGCAAAACCAGCGCCATTCTGCTGTATCTGGAAAACATCAACGACGCGCGGCGTTTCCTTTCCGCCTCCCGCAGTGCCTCACGCAATAAGCCGATCCTGGTGATCAAAAGTGGCCGTAGCCAACAGGCGCAGCTACTGCTCAACAGCCAGCAGGGATTGGACGCCGCCTACGATGCGGCCATCCAACGCGCCGGTTTGCTACGTGTACAGGATACTCACGAGCTGTTTTCCGCCGTGGAAACCTTGAGCCATATGCACCCGCTACGCGGTGAGCGGCTAATGATTATCAGCAACGGCGCGGCCCCCGCAGCCATGGCGCTGGACCAATTACTCTCCCGCAACGGTAAGCTGGCAACGTTGACGGATGAGACTCAGGAGAAGCTGAGCACTGCCCTACCGGAGTTTATCCGGCCAGGAAATCCTATCGATCTGCGTGATGATGCAACCCCCAAGCGCTATCTGGCCGCTCTGCAACCGCTGCTCGACAGCCACGACTATGACGCCCTGCTGCTGATCCATGCCCCTAGCGCCGCCTCTCCGGGCACTGAGACCGCCGAACGGCTGATCGAGGCCATCCGCCAGCACCCACGTGGGAAACGCATTACGCTGTTAACCAACTGGTGTGGCGAATACTCCTCTCAGGAGGCCCGCCGCCTGTTTACCGAGGCCGGGATCCCAACCTATCGTACGCCAGAAGGCGCGGTCACCGCGTTTATGCATATGGTGGAATACCGCCGTAACCAGAAGCAACTGAAGGAAACCCCGGCGCTACCGATTGGGCTTACGGCCAATACCGCTGCCGCGCACCAGTTAATTCATCAAGCGTTGGGCGAAGGGGCTAGCCAGTTGGATACCCATGAAGTCCAACCGATTTTGCAGGCTTACGGCCTCAGCACCCTGCCAACCTGGATTGCCAGTGACAGCGCCGAAGCGGTGCACATTGCCGAACAGATTGGCTACCCGGTAGCGCTCAAGCTGCGCTCTCCGGATATCTCGCATAAATCCGAAGTTCAGGGGGTCATGCTTTATTTACGTACTGCCACCGAGGTGCAGCGTGCGGCGGAAGCGATCCTCGATCGGGTGAAGCGTACTTACCCGCAGGCGCGCATCCACGGTCTGTTAGTGCAAAGCATGGCCAACCGTGCCGGGGCACAAGAGCTGCGGATTGCCGTTGAACAGGATGCCACCTTCGGCCCGCTGATAATGCTCGGCGAAGGCGGCATCGAATGGCGTAAGGAAAACCAGGTCGCCGTTGCCCTGCCGCCGCTGAATATGGCGCTGGCGCGTTATCTGGTGTTGCAGGCGGTGAAAGGAGGCAAAATCCGTGGGCGCAGTGCGCTGCGGCCGCTTGATATCCCCGGCTTAAGCCGCCTGTTGGTGCAGGTTTCCAACCTGATCCTTGACTGCCCAGAGATCTCACGCCTCGATATTCATCCGGTATTAGCCTCCGGTAGCGAATTTACCCTGCTGGACGTTTCCATGCAGTTAACGCCTTTCAGTGGCGATCCACAGGCGCGCCTGGCGATCCGCCCTTATCCCCATGAGCTGGAAGAAACCATTGAATTAAAAGACGGTTCTCAATGCCTGTTCCGCCCGATCCTGCCGGAGGATGAACCGGCGCTGAAGCACTTTATCGACCGCGTCACCAAAGAAGATCTCTATTACCGCTACTTTAGTGAGATCAACGAGTTTAGCCACGACGATTTGGCTAACATGACCCAAATCGACTACGATCGAGAAATGGCTTTCGTAGCGGTACGCCATGGCGAAGAGATCATCGGCGTGACGCGCGCCCTGTCAGATCCGGACAACACCGACGCCGAATTCGCCGTACTGGTACGTTCCGATCTGAAAGGCCTGGGTCTGGGCCGACAGCTCTTGATGAAAATGATTGGCTATGCGCGAGCGCAAGGCCTGATCCGCCTGACAGGCATTACGATGCCGAATAACCGCGGAATGGTCACACTGGCTCAAAAGCTGGGGTTCAAGGTCGATGTGCAAATTGACGAAGGGATTGTCAATTTAACCCTGCCGCTACAGGATGGGGCGACGCCGTGACCGCTGTCGCAATGTAATACGAATCCACTACTTAACGCCAAAACATACGCACAATCGGGGCAACTAGTGGTATTATCGCCCGATTGTTCGAAGCATTTTATTCATGGAAGTGGCGTTCCGGCCATCCAAATATGAGAGAAGAAGCGCACTGTGATGTTGTCAAAATTTAAACGTAGCAAACATCAACAACACCTTGCACAACTGCCCAAACTCCCCCAGACGGTTGCTGATGTCCGTACCCTTTTTACGCCGGCTGATTTCCGTGCAACGCTGCTGGAATCGATCGCTAACGCAACAACCCGCATTTATCTGGTAGCGCTCTATCTGGAGCATGACGATGCGGGCCGCGATATCCTCAATGCGCTCTATCAAGCCAAGCAGCAGCGCCCTGAGCTGGAGATCTGCGTGTTGGTAGACTGGCATCGTGCTCAACGTGGGCGTATCGGTGCGGCAGCGGCCAATACCAATGCCGACTGGTACTGCGCTATGGCTGCACAGCACCCGCAGGTTTCGGTGCCGATTTACGGCGTTCCGGTCAATACTCGCGAAGCGCTGGGCGTACTGCATTTGAAGGGCTTTGTCGTTGACGATACGGTGTTCTACAGCGGCGCCAGCATTAATGATGTCTATCTGCACCAGCATGATAAGTATCGTTACGATCGCTATCAGCTGATAACCAATAATCTGTTGGCGGTGACCCTGTGCGATTACATCAAACAGCATCTGTTAACCGCCGGTGCCGTGCAGCGTCTTGATCGTGCTGACAGGCCCAAAAGCCTCGAGATCAAAAACGAAATCCGCCTGTTCCGCTTTGCCCTACGCCGTGCCGCCTATCAATTTCAGGGGAACGCCAGTAATGATGAGCTGGCCGTCACCCCGTTAGTCGGCCTGGGTAAACAGAGCATTCTGAACAAAACGATCCACCACCTGATGTGCAGCACCGATCAGAAACTGACGCTGTGCACGCCTTACTTCAACCTGCCAGCCTTGCTGGTGCGCAATATCATTTATCTGCTGCGCCAAGGAAAACAGGTGGAGATCATCGTGGGTGACAAGACGGCCAATGACTTCTACATTCCTGAAGATCAGCCGTTCAAGATTATCGGTGCGCTGCCTTATCTCTATGAAATCAACCTGCGCCGCTTCCTGAGCCGCCTGCAACGCTATGTTGATACCGGCCAGCTGATTGTGCGCCTGTGGAAAGACGGCGATAACAGCTATCACCTCAAAGGGATGTGGGTCGATGACGAGTGGCAGTTGATCACCGGTAACAACCTCAACCCGCGCGCCTGGCGGCTGGATCTGGAGAACGCCATTCTGTTCCACGATCCCAAGCACGAAATGCAGGAACAACGGCATAAAGAGTTGGAAACGATCCGTACCCATACCACAGTGGTTGGCCACTATCTCGAATTGCAAAGCATTCAGGAATATCCGGTCAAGGTGCGTAAACTGATCCGTCGTCTGCGTCGGATCCGTATCGATCGCTTGATTAGCCGTATATTGTAAACTCGCTATAATTAACTGCACCACAGCCCGGCAATGCCGGGCTTTTTTGTCCATATTGAGACAGGATGTTTTCACTATGTGCCCACTCCGCCCGTTTATCCTCCTTCCGGTACTGTTGTTCTCCAGTGGCTGTACCCACATGGCCAATGATAGTTGGACCGGTAAAGACAAGGCTCAGCACTTTGTGGCTTCCGCTGCATTTGCCGCCGCTGGCGCAGCTTATGGCGATCATCAGAACTGGAATGAGGCACGTAGCCGCAGTTTTGGCCTGCTATTTTCGGTTGGGTTGGGCGCGGCAAAAGAGCTGTATGACAGCCGCGAAGGCGGTACGGGCTGGAGCTGGAAGGATTTTGCCTGGGATGTGGCAGGGGCTGCGACAGGGTACAGTATTTATCATCTGGCGCGTTGAAGCTTGGTAATGACCCCTCACCCTAACCCTCTCCCACAGGGAGAGGGAACCGATCGAGTCCGCGGATCTCTCTGTGTAATACTTCATCTTTCTACTTACTTCCAACGTCCTGAAGCGGTACGGGCAACCCCAACCTCTCCCCACTTTCCGAAGCAGTACGGGCTCATCCACGACGCCGGACGGCTCCCTCTCCCTCACACGGGGGTTCAGTTGTTCTCGGCTGGTACTCTGGGAGAGGGTGGGGGTGAGGGGCATTTCTGTTTTTGACCCATAGCAAAAAGGCCATCCTTGCGGATGGCCTCTTGGCTTAATTGATGCCTGGCAGTGTCCTACTCTCGCATGGGGAGACCCCACACTACCATCGGCGCTACGGCGTTTCACTTCTGAGTTCGGCATGGGGTCAGGTGGGACCACCGCGCTATTGCCGCCAGGCAAATTCGTTTCATTCTTGGCCGTTACTTTCGTAACCACCAGAACCAATCTCGGAACTTCACTGAAAATCTCTACAATCTCTTCAAAACACCTTCGGTGTTGTAAGGTTAAGCCTCACGGATCATTAGTACTGGTTAGCTCAATGCATCGCTGCACTTACACACCCAGCCTATCAACGTCTTAGTCTTAAACGTTCCTTCAGGGGCCTTAAAGGCCCAGGGAAGACTCATCTCGAGGCAAGTTTCGCGCTTAGATGCTTTCAGCGCTTATCTTTTCCGCACTTAGCTACCGGGCAGTGCCATTGGCATGACAACCCGAACACCAGTGGTGCGTTCACTCCGGTCCTCTCGTACTAGGAGCAACCCCTCTCAATCTTCCAACGCCCACGGCAGATAGGGACCGAACTGTCTCACGACGTTCTAAACCCAGCTCGCGTACCACTTTAAATGGCGAACAGCCATACCCTTGGGACCTACTTCAGCCCCAGGATGTGATGAGCCGACATCGAGGTGCCAAACACCGCCGTCGATATGAACTCTTGGGCGGTATCAGCCTGTTATCCCCGGAGTACCTTTTATCCGTTGAGCGATGGCCCTTCCATTCAGAACCACCGGATCACTAAGACCTACTTTCGTACCTGCTCGAGCCGTCACTCTCGCAGTCAAGCTAGCTTATGCCTTTGCACTAACCTCACGATGTCCGACCGTGATTAGCTAACCTTCGTGCTCCTCCGTTACTCTTTGGGAGGAGACCGCCCCAGTCAAACTACCCACCAGACACTGTCCTCACCCCGGATCACGGGGCCGAGTTAGAACATCAAACATTAAAGGGTGGTATTTCAAGGTTGGCTCCATGCAGACTGGCGTCCACACTTCAAAGCCTCCCACCTATCCTACACATCAAGGCTCAATGTTCAGTGTCAAGCTATAGTAAAGGTTCACGGGGTCTTTCCGTCTTGCCGCGGGTACACTGCATCTTCACAGCGAGTTCAATTTCACTGAGTCTCGGGTGGAGACAGCCTGGCCATCATTACGCCATTCGTGCAGGTCGGAACTTACCCGACAAGGAATTTCGCTACCTTAGGACCGTTATAGTTACGGCCGCCGTTTACTGGGGCTTCGATCAAGAGCTTCGCCTTGCGGCTGACCCCATCAATTAACCTTCCAGCACCGGGCAGGCGTCACACCGTATACGTCCACTTTCGTGTTTGCACAGTGCTGTGTTTTTATTAAACAGTTGCAGCCAGCTGGTATCTGCGACTGGCTTCAGCTCCGAGAGCAAGTCTCTTCACCTACGCGCCAGCGTGCCTTCTCCCGAAGTTACGGCACCATTTTGCCTAGTTCCTTCACCCGAGTTCTCTCAAGCGCCTTGGTATTCTCTACCTGACCACCTGTGTCGGTTTGGGGTACGATTTGATGTTACCTGATGCTTAGAGGCTTTTCCTGGAAGCAGGGCATCAACTACTTCTGCACCGTAGTGCATCGTCATCACGCCTCAGGGTTGGTAGCGTTCCGGATTTACCAGGAACACCCCCCTACACGCTTAAACCGGGACAACCGTCGCCCGGCTAGCCTAGCCTTCTCCGTCCCCCCTTCGCAGTAACACCGAGTACAGGAATATTAACCTGTTTCCCATCGACTACGCCTTTCGGCCTCGCCTTAGGGGTCGACTCACCCTGCCCCGATTAACGTTGGACAGGAACCCTTGGTCTTCCGGCGAGCGGGTTTTTCACCCGCTTTATCGTTACTTATGTCAGCATTCGCACTTCTGATACCTCCAGCAAACCTCACAGTTCACCTTCAACGGCTTACAGAACGCTCCCCTACCCAACAACGCCTGAGCGTCGCTGCCGCAGCTTCGGTGCATGGTTTAGCCCCGTTACATCTTCCGCGCAGGCCGACTCGACCAGTGAGCTATTACGCTTTCTTTAAATGATGGCTGCTTCTAAGCCAACATCCTGGCTGTCTATGCCTTCCCACATCGTTTCCCACTTAACCATGACTTTGGGACCTTAGCTGGCGGTCTGGGTTGTTTCCCTCTTCACGACGGACGTTAGCACCCGCCGTGTGTCTCCCGTGATAACATTCTTCGGTATTCGGAGTTTGCATCGGTTTGGTAAGCCGGGATGGCCCCCTAGCCGAAACAGTGCTCTACCCCCGAAGATGAGTTCACGAGGCGCTACCTAAATAGCTTTCGGGGAGAACCAGCTATCTCCCGGTTTGATTGGCCTTTCACCCCCAGCCACAAGTCATCCGCTAATTTTTCAACATTAGTCGGTTCGGTCCTCCAGTTAGTGTTACCCAACCTTCAACCTGCCCATGGCTAGATCACCGGGTTTCGGGTCTATACCTTGCAACTATTCGCCCAGTTAAGACTCGGTTTCCCTACGGCTCCCCTATACGGTTAACCTTGCTACAAAATATAAGTCGCTGACCCATTATACAAAAGGTACGCAGTCACACCACGAAGGTGCTCCCACTGCTTGTACGTACACGGTTTCAGGTTCTATTTCACTCCCCTCGCCGGGGTTCTTTTCGCCTTTCCCTCACGGTACTGGTTCACTATCGGTCAGTCAGGAGTATTTAGCCTTGGAGGATGGTCCCCCCATATTCAGACAGGATGTCACGTGTCCCGCCCTACTCATCGAACTCACAGTTAATGCATTTTAGTGTACGGGGCTATCACCCTTTGCTGCGCGACTTTCCAGACGCTTCCACTAACACAAGAACTGATTCAGGTTCTGGGCTGTTCCCCGTTCGCTCGCCGCTACTAGGGGAATCTCGGTTGATTTCTTTTCCTCGGGGTACTTAGATGTTTCAGTTCCCCCGGTTCGCCTCGTATGGCTATGTATTCACCATACGATAGTGTGTCGAAACACACTGGGTTTCCCCATTCGGGTATTGCCGGTTATAACGGTTCATATCACCTTACCGACACTTTTCGCAGATTAGCACGCCCTTCATCGCCTCTGACTGCCTAGGCATCCACCGTGTACGCTTAGTCACTTAACCTCACAACCCGAAGGTGTTTCTGTAAACAGAAGACACTGTCGTGCTGTTTATTTGAGAGACTCTATGACAGGTTAATCCTTACCCCAGTACTTCTACGGAGGGATAAGTTTCAGCTGTCATGTTTCAATTTTCAGCTTGTTCCAGATTGTTAAAGAGCAAAATACTTCGCAGCATACTGTTGCCAGTACACTCTGAAGTATTACCAAGGACCATATGGATATGGTGGAGCTAAGCGGGATCGAACCGCTGACCTCCTGCGTGCAAGGCAGGCGCTCTCCCAGCTGAGCTATAGCCCCATACAGTCACTTGCAGAAACCTTTATTTACCACTCGCTCAGGCAAGGCATGCTCACTGGACGTTTACGGTGTAAACGTATCGCGTGCAACGCAGCACAAGTGCGAATTTGGTAGGCCTGAGTGGACTTGAACCACCGACCTCACCCTTATCAGGGGTGCGCTCTAACCACCTGAGCTACAAGCCTATAAAGGTATTTCTGCTCGTTACTTTTTCATCAGACAATCTGTGTGGACACTGCACTCAACTGCATATCTTTAGGTAAGGAGGTGATCCAACCGCAGGTTCCCCTACGGTTACCTTGTTACGACTTCACCCCAGTCATGAATCACAAAGTGGTAAGCGCCCTCCCGAAGGTTAAGCTACCTACTTCTTTTGCAACCCACTCCCATGGTGTGACGGGCGGTGTGTACAAGGCCCGGGAACGTATTCACCGTAGCATTCTGATCTACGATTACTAGCGATTCCGACTTCACGGAGTCGAGTTGCAGACTCCGATCCGGACTACGACATACTTTATGAGGTCCGCTTGCTCTCGCGAGTTCGCTTCTCTTTGTATATGCCATTGTAGCACGTGTGTAGCCCTACTCGTAAGGGCCATGATGACTTGACGTCATCCCCACCTTCCTCCGGTTTATCACCGGCAGTCTCCTTTGAGTTCCCGCCATTACGCGCTGGCAACAAAGGATAAGGGTTGCGCTCGTTGCGGGACTTAACCCAACATTTCACAACACGAGCTGACGACAGCCATGCAGCACCTGTCTCACAGTTCCCGAAGGCACCAATCCATCTCTGGAAAGTTCTGTGGATGTCAAGAGTAGGTAAGGTTCTTCGCGTTGCATCGAATTAAACCACATGCTCCACCGCTTGTGCGGGCCCCCGTCAATTCATTTGAGTTTTAACCTTGCGGCCGTACTCCCCAGGCGGTCGACTTAACGCGTTAGCTCCGGAAGCCACGCCTCAAGGGCACAACCTCCAAGTCGACATCGTTTACAGCGTGGACTACCAGGGTATCTAATCCTGTTTGCTCCCCACGCTTTCGCACCTGAGCGTCAGTCTTTGTCCAGGGGGCCGCCTTCGCCACCGGTATTCCTCCAGATCTCTACGCATTTCACCGCTACACCTGGAATTCTACCCCCCTCTACAAGACTCTAGCTTGCCAGTTTCAAATGCAGTTCCCAAGTTAAGCTCGGGGATTTCACATCTGACTTAACAAACCGCCTGCGTGCGCTTTACGCCCAGTAATTCCGATTAACGCTTGCACCCTCCGTATTACCGCGGCTGCTGGCACGGAGTTAGCCGGTGCTTCTTCTGCGAGTAACGTCAATGAACAGTGCTATTAACACCGAACCCTTCCTCCTCGCTGAAAGTGCTTTACAACCCGAAGGCCTTCTTCACACACGCGGCATGGCTGCATCAGGCTTGCGCCCATTGTGCAATATTCCCCACTGCTGCCTCCCGTAGGAGTCTGGACCGTGTCTCAGTTCCAGTGTGGCTGGTCATCCTCTCAGACCAGCTAGGGATCGTCGCCTAGGTGAGCCATTACCTCACCTACTAGCTAATCCCATCTGGGCACATCCGATGGTGTGAGGCCCGAAGGTCCCCCACTTTGGTCCGAAGACGTTATGCGGTATTAGCTACCGTTTCCAGTAGTTATCCCCCTCCATCGGGCAGTTTCCCAGACATTACTCACCCGTCCGCCGCTCGTCACCCAGGAGCAAGCTCCCTGTGCTACCGCTCGACTTGCATGTGTTAGGCCTGCCGCCAGCGTTCAATCTGAGCCATGATCAAACTCTTCAATTAAAAGCTTGATTTGCTGCAACTCGTGCAGCGATGCTCGAAAATTAACTTTCGTAATCATTCATTCGCATGAATGACTGCTTGGTCACTCTTCAAGACTTGATATTTTTTTGCTACCGAAGTAGCTGGATATCGTCTTGTGAGTGCCCACACAGATTGTCTGATAAATTGTTAAAGAGCAGTGAGTTACGCGCTTTCGCTTGCTAACTCGAGGTGGCGTATATTACGCCTCCCTCTTTCAGAGTCAACCTTAATTTCAGGTTTTTTTCTCTGCGACCCCCGGAGACTCTGTGAAGTTGTTCACATGTTCCGTGTCGATGGAGGCGCATTATAGGGAGCTGGTTCAGAATGACAAGGGATAATATGCACTTTTCTTCCGACCGCTCACTATTCATGCATAACGCTGCTTAAACCCGCTTTTTAATCGCTGCCGGCAGCTCTTGCAGGCTGTTTAGCACCCAATCCGCCGCTTTTTCGCCTTCTTCAGTCACTGGCTTGCCGGTGCGTACCAACACTTTAGTGCCTACCCCTGCAGCTGCGGCCGCCTGCATGTCTTCGATTTTGTCGCCAACCATATAAGAAGCGGCCAAATCGATGTTCAGTTCTTTCTGCGCCTGCAACAACATGCCCGGCTGCGGTTTGCGGCAATCACAAACCTGGCGATACTCTTCTATTACTGCTTCAGGATGATGTGGGCAGAAATAGATGCCGTCCAGATCGACGTCGCGGTCAGCCATCGACCAGTCCATCCATTCTGTCAGACGCATAAACTGGTCTTCGCTGAATTTACCACGGGCAATGCCAGACTGGTTGGTGACCAGCACCAGTGCGAAGCCCATGCTTTTCAGTTCACGGCAGGCGTCAATCACGCCATCGATAAACTGGAAATCATCTATTTCATGGACGTAGCCATGATCGATATTAATCGTGCCGTCACGATCTAAGAAAATTGCTGGAACGCGTTGTGTCACCGGTATGCTCCTGAAAGCCTGAAAACCGCCACAGTATCGCATGTTTTCGCCGAGACTGAGAATGATGAAGAATAGCGTTAACGTTGACTTGGACGTCTAGACGCCTTAACATCTGATCCAGACCTTGGCGCTGATCAAGGTCTCTCTTTATTAGGCCACGGCAACCAAGCTAAAAATAAGAAGAATATGATTAAACTTTCCAACATCACCAAAGTGTTCCAGCAGGGGTCGCGTTCCATTAGCGCACTCTCTGACGTGACTCTTCACGTTCCTGCCGGACAGATTTATGGCGTCATCGGTGCCTCAGGCGCCGGTAAGAGTACGCTGATCCGCTGCGCCAACATGCTTGAGCGCCCAACGTCAGGTACCGTTCTGGTTGATGGCCAGGATCTAACCTCCCTGTCTGAAGGTGAGCTGACGCGCGCACGCCGCCAGATTGGCATGATCTTCCAACACTTTAACCTGCTTTCTTCACGTACGGTCTTCGGTAACGTTGCCCTGCCGTTGGAGCTGGACAACACCCCACGCGCGGAAATCAAAAAACGCGTGGTCGAACTGCTGGAGCTGGTTGGTCTGTCAGATAAGCACGATGCCTACCCTGCCAATCTGTCAGGCGGCCAAAAGCAGCGTGTGGCCATCGCCCGTGCGCTGGCTAGCAATCCTAAAGTGCTGCTGTGCGACGAAGCGACCAGTGCGCTGGACCCTGCCACCACCCGCTCCATTCTTGAACTGCTGAAAGATATCAACCGCCGTCTGGGGCTGACCATCCTGCTGATCACCCATGAAATGGACGTAGTGAAACGTATCTGCGATCAGGTCGCGGTTATCAGCCAAGGTCAATTGATTGAGAAAGATAGCGTTAGCGAAGTGTTCTCCCATCCCAAGACGCCGCTGGCACAGCAGTTTATCCAGGCTACGCTGCATCTGGATATTCCGGATGATTATGCCGCACGTCTGGTACCTGAGCGTACCGGAGGCCGTCAACCGCTGTTACGCCTGGAGTTTACCGGCCGCTCGGTCGATGCCCCGTTACTGTCAGAAGCGGCTCGTCGCTTTAACGTGAACAACAATATTATCAGCGCACAGATGGATTACGCTGGCGGCGTGAAGTTCGGCGTGATGCTGGCTGAACTGCACGGCTCCGATGAAGATGCACAGGCAACGATTAAGTTCCTACAAGAAAATCAGGTAAAAGTAGAGGTTCTGGGTTATGTCTGAGGCAATGATGTGGTTAATGGCACGTGGCGTGTGGGAAACCGTTACGATGACCTTTGTCTCCGGCTTCTTTGGCTTTGTTCTTGGCTTACCGGTTGGCGTACTGTTATATGTGACCCGCCCTGGGCAAATCATTGCCAACAATACCGTCTATAAGGTGTTGTCCGGATTGGTGAACATTTTCCGTTCCATCCCGTTCATTATCCTGCTGGTCTGGATGATCCCGTTCACTCGCATGATCGTTGGCACCTCTATCGGTTTGCAGGCGGCTATCGTTCCACTGACCGTGGGCGCGGCTCCCTTTATTGCCCGTATGGTAGAAAACGCCCTGTTGGAAATTCCGTCAGGTCTGGTTGAAGCTGCTCGTGCCATGGGTGCGACCCCAATGCAAATCATCACCAAAGTGCTGCTGCCTGAAGCGCTGCCAGGTTTGGTGAATGCCGCTACCATCACGCTGATCACCCTGGTGGGCTATTCTGCAATGGGCGGTGCCGTTGGTGCCGGTGGCTTAGGTCAAATTGGTTATCAGTATGGTTATATTGGTTATAACGCTACCGTGATGAATACGGTATTAATATTACTGGTGGTGCTGGTGTATCTGATCCAGTTTGGTGGCGACCGTATCGTGAAGGCCGTTACCCACAAATAGTTTTACCCACGCGCTGACATCTACTCGATAGCTTTGCTGCATCTGGCAGCATAAAGAGTAAGGCGTATTTCATATGCGAGTCTAATTGAGGAAGGGATATGTCGTTAAAGTTTAAATCCATCGCAACAATCGGCGCACTGATCGGTACTCTGGCTCTGGCCGGTTGTGGCCAGGATGAAAAAGATCCAAACCATATCAAAGTGGGTGTTATTGTTGGTGCTGAACAGCAAGTAGCTGAAGTGGCACAAAAAGTAGCAAAAGATAAGTATGGCCTGGACGTTGAGCTGGTCACCTTCAACGACTACGTGTTGCCAAACGAAGCCCTGAGCAAAGGCGATATCGATGTCAACGCCTTCCAGCACAAGCCTTACCTGGATCAGCAGATCAAGGATCGTGGTTATAAGCTGGTTACGGTGGGTAACACCTTCGTGTACCCGATCGCCGGTTACTCCAAAAAGATCAAATCCATTGATGAGCTGCAAGATGGTTCACAGGTAGCACTGCCTAACGATCCCACCAACCTGGGCCGTTCACTGTTGCTGCTGCAAAAACAGGGTCTGATCAAGCTGAAAGACGGTGTTGGCCTGCTGCCAACCGTGCTGGATGTGACCGAGAACCCGAAAAACCTGAAGCTGGTTGAACTGGAAGCACCACAGCTGCCACGTTCACTGGACGATCAGCAAATCGCTCTGGCCATCATCAACACCACTTACGCCAGCCAGATTGGTTTGACGCCAGCCAAAGACGGTCTGTTTGTTGAAGATAAAGACTCACCTTACGTCAACATCATGGTTGCCCGTGAAGATAACAAAGACGCGGAAAACGTGAAGAAATTCGTTCAGGCTTACCAGTCTGACGAAGTTAACGAAGCAGCCAACAAGATCTTTAACGGTGGCGCAGTAAAAGGCTGGTAATCATTCCTTAGCCATTTTATTCCGATAATTGCAAGACGGGCTACGGCCCGTCTTGTTATTTGTGCCAGAGATTGCTTCAATAGCGCCACTTTGATTATAAAATGGCAGGGACTCTCAATGCGTGTTTTACCTCTCTGTTTGTTAGCGCTCGCGCTGACTGGATGCTCAACGCAGCACACGGCTCCATCCACAACAAACAGCACAACAACTACGGCCGCTCCCGCTCCGGTAAAAGCCACCCCAGCAGCCCGCCCGGCCCCGGTAAAACTGTACAAGAGTGCAGAAGAACTGGTCGGTAAACCTTTCCGCGATTTAGGTGAGGTTTCTGGCGAATCTTGTCAGACCACGGTTCAGGACTCTCCGCCAAATCTGAATACCGCACGTAAGCGCATGCAGACCCGAGCCTCCTACATGAAGGCCAATGCGGTGCTACTGCATGACTGTCAGATTGTCAGCGGCGTCGCCGGTTGTTACCAGCAGGCCATCTGCCAAGGCTCTGCGCTTAACGTCTCAGCCAAATGACCGAATTTGTTTTTGAGCAGATCGGCACCATCCGTTCTCCGTATAAAGAGAAATTCGCGGTTCCCCGTCAGCCTGGGCTAGTTGAAGACGGCGGCGGTGAACTGGTGCTGTTGCCGCCTTACAATCAACCCGAAGCGGTACGTGGCCTCAGCGAGTTCAGCCATCTGTGGGTGATGTTTGTGTTTCATCAAACCATGGAAGGAGGCTGGCGTCCTACCGTGCGGCCTCCTCGTCTGGGCGGCAATGCGCGTATGGGCGTGTTCGCCACCCGTTCGACCTTTCGCCCTAACCCGTTGGGTATGTCCTTGATCGAACTGAAAGGCATACGGACTCAAGGGGGCGAGGTGGTACTGGAGCTGGGCAGCCTGGATTTGGTTGACGGTACGCCGGTGGTCGATATCAAACCTTATTTGCCGTTTGCCGAAAGCCATCCGCAAGCGCGAGCCGGGTTTGCTCAGGCGGCTCCGGCCGGTGATATGCCGGTGAATTTCTCGCCCGAAGCGGAACAACAGCTGCAGCAACATGTGCGGCGCTACCCCAACCTGCGCCGTTTTATCACTCAGGTTCTGGCGCAAGATCCTCGCCCCGCCTATCGAAAAGAAGAAGCCAGCGGGCGCGAATATGCGGTATGGTTGTTGGAGTTCAACGTGCGCTGGCGGATCGTTGATAGTCAAAGCGAAGTGTTGTCGCTCGACGCCCGTTAAAATTCCGCCCGCTCTCTTTTGACAACCGGCTTGCGCTGGTAAACTAAGCCACTTTTGAAAATTTTGGCGGCCAACCCTGGCAGCCCGATGCAATTTGCAGTTCTAACGGAACCAAAACACCATGCGTACAAGCCAATATCTGCTCTCCACACTGAAGGAGACACCTGCCGACGCCGAAGTGATCAGCCACCAGCTGATGCTACGCGCCGGGATGATCCGCAAGCTGGCCTCCGGTCTTTACACCTGGCTGCCGACCGGCCTGCGCGTTCTGAAGAAGGTTGAAAACATCGTTCGCGAAGAAATGAACAATGCTAACGCGATCGAAGTTTCCATGCCGGTAGTTCAGCCCGCAGACCTCTGGCTGGAAAGCGGCCGCTGGGAGCAGTATGGCCCGGAATTGCTGCGTTTTGTCGATCGCGGCGAACGTCCGTTTGTACTTGGTCCAACCCATGAAGAAGTGATCACCGATCTGATCCGCAACGAAATCAGCTCCTACAAGCAGCTGCCGCTGAACTTCTTCCAGATCCAGACCAAGTTCCGTGACGAGGTTCGCCCACGTTTTGGCGTAATGCGTTCGCGTGAATTCCTGATGAAGGACGCCTATTCCTTCCACACCACCCAGGAATCCTTGCAGGTCACCTACGACGCGATGTACGAGGCCTACAGCAAGATCTTCAACCGCATGGGACTGGATTTCCGTCCGGTGCTGGCCGATACCGGTTCTATCGGTGGCAGCGCTTCACATGAGTTCCAGGTGCTGGCAGACAGCGGTGAAGACGATATCGTGTTCTCAACCGGTTCCGACTATGCTGCCAACATCGAGCTGGCCGAAGCGGTTGCCCCCGCTCAGCCACGTGCTGCGGCAACCGAAGAACTGCGCATCATCGATACGCCGAATGCCAAAACCATCGCCGAGCTGGTAGAGCAATTCCAACTGCCAGTAGAGAAAACGGTGAAAACCTTGATGGTGCACGCCAGTGAAGAGAGTGGCCACAAGCTGGTTGCCCTGCTGGTGCGCGGCGATCACGAGCTGAATGAAATCAAGGCCGAGAAACTGCCACAGGTCGCGGTTCCACTGACTTTCGCCACCGAAGAAGAAATCCGTGCAATCGTCGGCGCAGGCCCAGGATCCCTTGGTCCAGTCAATTTGCCGATCCCAGTGGTTGTCGATCGCAGCGTAGCCGCTATGAGCGACTTCGGCGCGGGTGCCAACATCGATGGCAAACACTACTTTGGCATCAACTGGGAGCGTGATCTGCCGCTACCACAGAGCGCGGATATCCGTAACGTGGTGGAAGGCGATGCCAGCCCAGATGGGAAAGGTACGCTGCTGATCAAGCGCGGTATCGAA
Organism: Serratia sp. JSRIV004; assembly: GCF_019968705.1. Classification (NCBI taxonomy): domain Bacteria; kingdom Pseudomonadati; phylum Pseudomonadota; class Gammaproteobacteria; order Enterobacterales; family Yersiniaceae; genus Serratia; species Serratia sp. JSRIV004. The sequence continues at coordinate 4,638,969 of NZ_CP074140.1, forward strand.
GTGGGCCACATCTTCCAACTGGGTACCAAGTACTCGGAAGCGATGAAAGCCACCGTACAGGGTGAAGATGGCCGTAATCAGGTGCTGACCATGGGTTGCTACGGCATCGGTGTGACGCGCGTGGTAGCTGCTGCCATCGAACAGAATCACGATGACCGTGGCATTATCTGGCCAGACGCGATTGCCCCGTTCCAGGTAGCTATTCTGCCAATGAACATGCACAAATCATTCCGCGTGCAGGCTCTGGCTGAGGAACTGTACGATACCCTGCGTTCACATGGCATCGACGTGATCCTCGACGATCGTAAAGAGCGCCCAGGCGTGATGTTTGCCGATATGGAACTGATCGGCGTGCCTCACTCCATCGTGATTGGCGATCGTAACCTCGACAGCGAAGAGATTGAGTATAAAAATCGCCGTGTTGGCGAGAAGCAGATGATTAAAACCGGCGAAATCGTTGATTTCCTGCTGGGCCAGATCCAACGTTAATTGATAGACCAAGCCCCCCAGATGGGGGGCTTTATTAATGGATATTGTTGTTAAAGGATTAACTTATGCCATTACGCAGCCCCTCGGCTACCTGCCTGTATGCTTTGCTTTCGGTGTTTTTGACCGGTTGCACGATGAACGTAGGCTTATCCGACCGTGAAAAACACTCCATCAATCCCGTCAACGTTCAGTTCCAATCGTTAAGCTCCGCCCCAGGAAAAACGCTGCGCGAAATCAATCAGACCGACCTGCAAGAGGGTGACCTGCTGTTCTCCTCAACGATTGGTTTGAAATCACTCGGGATCCGTATCTTGAGTACTTCGTCAGTCAGCCATGTTGCTGTGTATATTGGTGAGGGCCAGGTTGCCGAAGCGGTAGGGGAAGGCGTGCAGATTATCAGCCTGAAAGATGCGCTGACCCATAGCGACAAGATGTTTGCTTTGCGCATCCCCGATCTGACACCGGAGCAGGCTAGCCAGATCCGTCAATTCGCCAGCCAAAAGGCCGGCAGCCGGTATAACTATCTGGGCATTGCCGAGATGGTGCCCTTTATGATGACCAAGCAGCTGTGTTCGCTGAACCCCTTCTCTGCCGATTTCCGCCAGCAATGTGTACAAGGCTTGGCCGCCGCCCAGCTCAAGACGCCGACCGGCGCAGAGTCGTCCTATTTCTGTTCGGAGTTTGTGATTGCCGCGTTTGAAAACGCCGGACATCCGTTGACGTTAGCCGCCCCAGGCTGGGTCAGCCCAGGCGATTTACTGCATATGCGCGAAGGGGATATTGCCACGCTGGCACCTAGCAAAGCGCTGGTTTACGTGGGCCATATCAAACCGGGGATCTATTTACGTTCGCGGGCGTTAGCTAAAAACCAACCCACACTGATATCTGCAACGGACAACAATAACGACCCCATCATCAAATGATGAGGCCATAATTCGTTGATTAATTAGCACAGCTCTTGCTGTTGTCGAAAGTGATTTTGCCACCCGGCTCCGGGATCAGCGCTTTTTGCATCTGCCCTTCCTCCATGGAAGGCTGCACGCTGAAATGCCCGTTCAACATCAGGAATACCGGTTCGCCCGGTGCCCGCTGAGCCTTCAGATAGCCCTGCTCCAGCGCGATATTATTCGCTACCGGGAAGGTTTTGCCAGTGGCACAATCCTGGAATACCGCCGCGTCGGCCATATAGGTATACAACCCGGTCAACGGCATCGGCGTTTTCGGCAAGGCTTTGGTCACCGGCGACAGCACATAATTAAGCTGAGAGACAATCGGTGCTCCACTGCGGTCCAGCATTCTCAATTGCTTGCCTTCCGGATGGAAATAACGTTTTTCACCATTGCTCTCGGTCAGCACCAATTTATCTGCCGTGCGCGCCCATTTACCGTAGCTGGCAAAGGTGCTATCGCCATCTCTTGAACCGCGATAGGTTTCCTGCAAGATAAAGGTGCCGTCTTGATCGAGGAACAGTGTGGTGTCCAGTCCGCTGCAATCGGCACAGGGCAATAAGCCCTGATAGCTCTGCTGCATCGGCTGAAGCGGCTGTTCTTTTGGCTGGTATTGATTATTACATCCCAGCAATGAAAGGGCTCCTGCCGCTAAAAACAGGGCAATGGTTATTTGCTTCAAGTTATTCTCCTGTTGTCATCCGTTGATGCCAAGACGCCGCCTAAGGTAAAACCTTGCCGCGCAGCGCCTTGGTCGCGCCTTTACGCACTTTGCCTTCGAGACGGCGTAATTTGGCGCCTTTACTTGGTTTGGTGGCCCTGCGCGTCTTTTCGACCACCATCGCCTGTTGGATCAGTGCCACCAGCCGGGCCAGTGCCGCTTCACGATTCATTTCCTGGCTGCGATATTCCTGCGCTTTGATAATTACCACCCCATCACCGGTCACTAAATGATGATTAAGCGCCAGCAGCCGTTCTTTATAGTACTCTGGCAGGCTGGACGCCCGGATGTCAAAGCGCAAATGGATCGCCGTTGAGGTTTTATTCACATGCTGGCCACCCGCCCCCTGCGCGCGGATCGCCGTTAATTCTATTTCGTTGTCCGGTATGGCTACGTTCCTTGACAGTTCCAGCACCGGTTATACCTGCGCCTGCTGCCATTCGGCAAATTGAATTTCCAGACTATTCTGAAGGTCTGACAGCCAGATAGTGCCTTCCTGCAGCGTGGCCTGTAGCGTCATATTGCGGCTGGCTAACGCGGTCAAGCGGGACAGTTGTTCATCATCGAGAAAGCGAATGCTCAAGTTCTTGTGGTTGGCAACTTTGCTCTGCATAGACTGCCACCAGACATGCCCGGCGCGATCGCCATAGGCGTAAAGCACCACCCGAGGTGACTGATTGCAGGCTTTCTTGATGCGTTTCTCGTCCGGCAGCCCCAGCTCTATCCACATCTCCAGCCCGTTATGGTCGTTGCGCCGCCAGATTTCCGGCTCGTCTTCCGCACTCAGGCCTTTGGTAAACACCAGGCGTTCATCGGCATGGCAGATCCAGGCCAGCAGGCGCAGCATCATGCGCTGTTCGGTTTCTGAAGGATGCTGGGCCAGGGTGAGTGTGGTATCAAAGTAAAAGTGACGGTCCATATCAGCGATATTGAGCGTGGCTTTGTAAATTGTTGCTTTCAGCGCCATGGGTAACCTCTTTATTAACAGGCCACATTGTACTTGATCAGGGCAGCCCGCAGCCAGCACGGGGAACGTCAGGAGTGGACTAATGCCCAAAAAGAGGAACTAATAACTCACTAACACCTGTGCTATAGTCCTTTAGATAGGATTTAACCCCGAGTGTCTGTGCCTTATTGCAGCCTGCGTGGCAATAATGCAGAGATCCTAAAGGGAGGCCATTGTGCAACAATACTGTGAGTTAGTACGACGTTTTTACGCTCAGATCGGCAGTGGAGATCTAGGCTACGTGCCGGATGCACTAGCATGTGTGTTAAAGGCATTGGACGAGGTTGCCGCGAATAGCGAGCTACCGTCCTCCGTTAGGGAACAGGCGGCATTTGCCGCCGCTAACTTATTGGTGAGCGACCATGTTGATGAATGATGAGTACCAATCCATCAATTGCGATGACTATGAAAGCCTGGAACTCGCCTGTCAGCATAACTACATTCTGAAGCTAGAGTTACGCGACGGAGAGAAGTTCGAAGGCATTGCCACCGAGTTGAAATTTACCAAGGGCGTTGAGTACCTGATTGTCGATCAGGCCGGTAGCGCTCTCAGCTTGCGTCTGGATCACATCCTCAGTTTCAGTCATCCGGAAATCGGTACCGTGGTTGTCAGCCTGTCAGACTGATATAGCGGTAACGCCATCTCCACAGGGCAGCCCAAGGGCTGCCCTCGTCATTTAAGGCTTCAGGCTGGCGTAATAGGCCGCCAGGTCGGCAATATCCTCATCCGACAACCCCGAGACATAGGCCTTCATTACTTCCGCCTGCCCGCCAGAGCGCTCCCCTTTCTTGTAAGCCTGCAAAGAGTGCTCCAGATACATTTGATTCTGCCCGGCCAGGTTCGGGTACATAGGTACCGAAACCTTGCCTTCCGCGCCGTGGCAAGCCATGCAGCTGGCCGATTTATTCTTCCCTGCCGCCGCATCGCCCGCCGCCATGGCGGAAAAACTCAACACGCTGGCCATCACTATCATTACGCTCACCAATTTCATTGCCCACTCCTCACAACAGATTGTTATTATTTTTTTTCCAGCCAAGCCGCCAGACCGGTTGCCCCGCAGACGCTTGCCCTTCCTCAGTAATAAATACGCCCACGGCAGCGATTAACTGCTCATCATAGTAGAGCAACGGGATACGTTCACGCTGCCACGGTGGAATAGCCAACTCTTGCCACAGTTTTTTGATCGGGCGTGAACCGGCACGGCCAACTATCCGCGCCCTGCCCTTGGCGGTAAAACGCACGCTGACCGACTCATGCTCTAAAGGGGCACGTACCTGGCATTCACCTTCGCCCACGTACAGAGTACCCAGTCCGTCTGGTAACGCCAGTGGGGCCTCATTAGGCCAGGGCAATTGTGCGCCGCTCAGATCAGACATCAGCGGTAGCAGATACAAGCGCTGGCGAAAACGGCGGATCTGGTAGTTCCCGAGTTGCAACTGTGGTTCGGCATCTTCCCGGCTTAACGCCACTTCCTGCCATAGCCGATGCAAGCTATCTCGCGCAGGCATGGTGACGCCAAACAGCCCAATCCAGCGCCGTAGCAAAGCATAGCGCCTGGCCGCAGAACAGGTAGCCAATTCGGCGATAGCGAGCGAGTTTTCGCCATCCAGCAGTTGGGTCAATTGCTCGGCCAGCAGCTCATCAAGCAGTTGCTCCTGCTCGGCACATAATTCAGCGCTGCGGGCGGTGGCGGCAGCAAAATGCGGCCAACGTTGATTCACTATCGGCAGAACGTTCAGACGTAAGAAGTTGCGATCGAAGCGGGGATCCTGATTGCTGTCATCCTCGATCCACTGCAGTTGATGCTGGTGTGCGTAGGCTTCCAACTGCTGACGAGATATTCCCAACAGCGGGCGCAATAAGGGATTGTTACCCAAACGGGTTTGTGCCGCCATGGCAGACAACCCCGCAGGGCCGCTGCCCCGTTTTAAGGCCAGCAAGAAGGTTTCACATTGATCGTCGAGATGCTGCGCCGTCAGCAAAGCCTCGTCTACGGCCAACGTTTCTGCGAAAGCAGCGTAGCGGGCCGAACGGGCCGCGGCCTCGATACCTCCAGGCCGCCCCTCTAGCTGAACATGTTTTATCACCAGCGGTACCTGCCAGCGTTCGCATTGCTGCTGGCAATGTGCCACCCAATCATCGGCAAAACGGCTCAGGCCATGGTGGACATGCACCGCGCGCAGGGCAATGTCCGGTTGCTGCTGGCGCAACAGCATCAGCATATGCAATAGCACGCTGGAATCCAGGCCGCCGCTGAACGCCAGCAGTAGTTGGCGCTCAGCCCCTAGATGGTCGGCAATCTGTGTCAGGAGGTGGTGGGTCTTCATCAATTGAGCTTAGTGACATCTACATAGCTGCACGTTAACCAGCCCACCGCCATCAATCAAGCATTAACCGCGCTATCATTGCGCCGGGTCATTCCCCACCACAGCCCCAGAGCCGCCAGCACCAAGGCGGCGCAGCCTGCGGCTCCCCAGCCTATCTGGGTGAAAACCTTGCCATAAGCTTCGATCATCGCATTACCCAGTTGGCTTTCGGTGGTCTGATTGGCAATCAGGCCCGCGAGATAATTAGCCACCGAGCCGGTCGCCAGCATATAAATACCGGTCAACACGCCGGTGACGCCAGGAATATCCAACCGGGTGATTTGGGCCATCGCCACCGGATCGATAAACAGTTCGGCAAATCCCATCACCGCCAGCCCGGCCACCATCATCCCCATCGAGGCCTGGCCATGCAGTTCCCCCCAGCGCGCATTTAGCGCCATCAGCATAAAGCCCACCGCAATCAACAGCAGGCCAAAGGCAAACTTGCACCAAATGCGCACCGTCTGAGCGTTTCCCTGGCTGCTACGCATCAGCCAGGCCAGCAGTACGCCGCCCAGCATGACCGCAAAGGCGTTTACCGACTGGAACAGCGCAGTAGGTACCGACCAGGAGAACCATTGCCGGTCAACAAAGTGATCGATAAACAGGCTGATCGAACTGCCGCCCTGTTGGGCAAAGGCCCAAAACAGCGTCCCCAGCAGCATCAAGATGATGATTTGCCATAACGCCCGCCGTTGTTCACCGCTCACCCGCCAGAGGATACGCATGACGATCACCACCGCAACGGCGCACACTACGCCAAGCAGATAGCCGGCCCAGTTGTGAATAAACAACAGCGCGAAAAACAGCGGAGCACACAGCACCCCAGCCACCAGCCAGAACCAATGCGGCAAGCGTAGCGTGGTGGCCTGTATCAGCGGGATATTCACCCCGCGCGTATGCCGAAAATGTTTACTTCCCGACAGGAAGATCATCAGCCCGGCAAACATTCCTATTCCCGCCAGCGCAAAACCGACGTGCCAGCCATAACGTTCAGCGGCCAACCCACAGGCGATCGGAGCCAGGATAGAGCCAACGTTCCCCGCAGCGTACAGCAGAGAAAACCCGCCTTCCCGCCGTGGATCCTGCGCCTGATACAGCTCTCCCAGCAGGCAGCTGATATTGGATTTAAACAGGCCGTAGCCGCAGATGATTATGCCCAGCGCCAGGTAAAGAGAGTTGGCAGAGACCGAACCCAGCCCCAATACGATATGGCCCACGGTCATCAAGGCCGCCCCGGCAATCACCGAGACGCGGTTACCCAACAGGCGATCGGCCAGCAGGCCGCCCAGAATGGGGGTGACATAAACCAAAGAGGCATAAGCGCTGAAAAGGGTGATGGCGTGGCTATCGGAGTAGCCTAACTGGTGGGTCAGATAGAGGATCAGTAACGCGCGCATGCCGTAAAAACTAAAATACTCCCAGATTTGGATTGCAACGACATAGTAGATAGCGCGCGGCTGTGAGGGTGTTTTCATGGTGTACTCCCATCAGGATAAGCAAGGGGAAAGCGTCTGTGCTTTCCCCTGTGATGCCATTATTCCGCTTTCAACACTTTCACCGTGTAGCGGCCATCCGGCTGGCGGTACGCCCCGTGAATATCGGTCTCAAAGCCCGGATAATGCGCGCCGATTTCACACAGCATTTGCAGGAACTCCAGCACCGGGCGGCTTTCTTCGGTCAGCATTTCCCCCGGCATCACCAACGGCACGCCTGGAGGATAAGGCAGGATCATATTGGCATTGACCTTGCCGACCATATCCTCCAGATAGACTTCCTCCACTTCGCCGTGCAGCTCTTTCTGGAAGGCGTGGTAAGGGTTCATCACCATGGTTGGCAGCACTTCAAACGCACGGTACATCAGGTCCGGCAGGTTGTGATGCTCGACCAGGCGATGGATGTTCTGCGCCAGATCCTGGATGCGCATGTTTTCATAGAACTCAGGCGCTTCCTGATACAGCGATGGCAGCATGTTTTTCACCCGCAGGTTCAAATCGAACGAGCGTTTGAAATCGGTCATCGCGCGCAGCAGGCTCAACGCTTTGGTTTTATCGATACCAATGCTGAACAGGAACAGCAGGTTGTACGGGCCGGTTTTCTCCACGATGATGCCGCGCTCATCCAGGTATTTGGCTACCAGGCTGGCTGGGATACCGAACGGTTGCATCTCGCCTTCTTTGCTCATCCCTGGAGTGAGGATGGTCACCTTGATCGGGTCGAGATACATGTGTTCGTTATCGATGTTTTTGAAGCCGTGCCAGGCGCTGTCGGAACGCAGCGGCCAGCATTCTGGCTCATCGATATGCTCAGGCTGCCAGACGTCAAAGAACCAGCCTTCGGACTCCACTTTCAGCCGTTTGATTTCCTTGCGGAACTTGATGGCACGCTCGATGGAACCGTTAATCATGCGCTTACCGGCGTTGCCCTTCATCATCGCAGCGGCGGTTTCGGTGGACGCCACGATGCCGTAATGAGGCGAGGTAGTGGTGTGCATCATATAGGCTTCGTTAAAGGTCTCTTCGTTGATGTCCCCTTTAACGTGGATCATCGAAGCCTGCGAGAACGCCGCCAGCAGTTTGTGGGTCGACTGGGTTTCATAGATCACCTTGCCTTCAACCCGGCCCCCGCTCATGCCGCATTTGCCTTTGTAGATCGGATGGAAGTTGGTGTAAGGCACCCAGGCGGAATCAAAGTGGATCGATTTAACGTCCAGAGTCTGTTTGATGAAATCGGTGTTGTAGAGCAGGCCGTCGTAGGTGGAATTGGTGATCACCGCGTGCGCTGGCCAGCTGGCGTTCGGCGTTTCTTTCACCCGCTTGGCGATAGTGGCGCGGCTGAATTCGCTCTGCGGGATACCGCCGAGAATTCCGTAGGCATTGCGGGTTGGCCGGAAGTAGATCGGCGTGATGTCACTCATCATCATCAGATGGGTCAATGATTTGTGGCAGTTACGGTCGATCAGCACGGTGCTGCCTGCCGGAGCGGCATACATACCAACAATCTTGTTGGCGGTAGAGGTGCCGTTGGTCACCATGTAGCTGCGTTCGGCATTGAACACGCGGGAAATATACTCTTCGGCCTCTTTGTGCGGGCCGGAGTGATCCAACAGCGAACCCAGTTCGGAAACCGAAATGGAGATGTCAGACTTCATGGTATTCGGGCCAAAGAAGTCATAGAACAGGCTGCCTACCGGGCTTTTCTGGAAGGCGGTGCCGCCCATATGGCCTGGAGTACAGAAGGTATATTTGCCTTCACGCACGTATTTGAACAGCGCCTTGGTCAGCGGTGGCAGGATGGCATCGATATACTCGTCGGTGTTCTGTTTGATCTTGGCGGCGATATCTTTTGCCGCGCCCAGCGCGTATTCGAAGAAGCGCACCTGCATGCGCAGATCGTTGAGGCTGACATCAAGCGTCGAATAGGTATTGGCAAAGGCATACAGCGGCATGTATTCATTGAGCTGGCTGATCTCTTCGCACAGCTCAAGGTTGTATTTGTCCCAATCGAAAATCACGCCGCACAGGCGGGCATTGTTTTCGATCAGCTTTAATAAATCTTCACGGTCATTAGGGTAGACGATGCGGAAGTCCAGGCTTTCCAGCGCCTGATGCAGTTCGCGGATCGGCTCTTCTTTGAAGTAGACACCCATGTGATTCATGATGGCAATAACGTTCATAATCATTTCTCCAGGCAAAGCGGGCCCCTTCCCGTCGCGGCTGACAGGTCGGAAAGAAAGGGGCTGGGTAAATTCAGTGGGTCAGAGCACGCAATCTCAGTGCGCTTTGGCCGTGGTGCTGTCGTTGACCGCTGCGGCTGCTTTGGCAACCTGGCGGGTATTCATTTTGCGGGCATAGAACATCAGGATGATCAGGCTGACGATAAAGGTGCCGGACAGCTCGAAGGAGTTGGCGCCCATCAGGGCGATAAAGCAGAATCCACAGCCCAGTACCGACGCCACCAGGCTCAGCAGGTTACGCACGTTGACGCCTTCAAAGCGGATCAGGTCAACGCAGGAGTAGAAGTAAGGCAGCATGGTCAGCAGCACCGCGATACCGGTCAGTTCGCCGAACAGGTCGGAAGCCTTGCCACCACTGGAGTTCATCACGGTGATCAACACCATCAGCGCGGTCATTTTGCAGCTTGCCAACAGCAGGCCCTTCTTCGGAATGCCGTTTTTATCCAGTTCGCCATACACTTTCGGGAAGTTGCCGTCGTTGGCCGCACGCACCCCGGCCTGGCCTACCAGCATCATCCAGGAACCCAACGAGGTCAGGCAGGCAAAGGCGGTGAAGGCGGATACCATCGGAGCGGCCCAGTTACCCATAATGGCGGAAGCGCTGATGGCGAATGGCGCACCGCTGGCGGCCATTTGCGCCGCTGGGAACATCCCGCTCATCACCTGAGTGGCGGCAATGTAGATAATCCCAGCCAGGCCGGTACCCAGCATGGTAGCCAGTGGTACGGTACGTTTAGGGTTTTTTACCATCCCGGTGCTGACGGCGGCGGATTCAACGCCGATAAACGCCCACAGGCAGAGCAGGATACTTTTCACCACGGCATGGCTGTCGGTGGTACCCGAGGTATTCCAGTTGGCTTGATAGGTGGCAACATCAAACCAGTGCCAACCGGCCACGGCGGTGACCACTACCGGGATCAAGACCAGTACTAGGCCCAGCGTGGTCAAGCGGCTGACCCAGGTGCCCCCCAGCAGATTGACAAAGGTGAATATCCAGACGATGGCGATACAGGCAATCCCGGCCGGTACCGGATTATTCAACGCGGGGAAGAAAGTAGAGAGATAAGAAACGGCGGTAATGCCGATTGCCAGGTTACCGATCCAGTTGGCATGGTAGTAAAGTACGCCAGTCTGGAAACCGAACGCCGGGGAGATTTCCCCCGCATAGGCAATTGGCCCACCCTGCTGCGGGTTTTTGGTCGCCAGGCGGGCGTAAACATAAGCCAATGACATCGCGCCGATGATAGAAATCACCCATCCCCAGATGGCGATAGATCCCAGACTTGCCAGGTTTGCCGGTAATAAGGCAATCCCGCTCCCCATCATATTACCGGCGACGACGCCGGTGCAGGCAATAAGCCCTATTTTCTTGGATGAAGCCATGGTCAGTTTCTCCTGATTATCGATGCTGGTAAGTGCTGAGCATTAAGAGGCGAGATTAATGAACAGACTTGATAATCAGGATGCTAACGATCGGCCAAAATAAAGTCCTAAAGATAAGGTGAAATTACGCTCAGGGTGCGACAAATGATAACCGGAGGTTTTTGGTGAAAACATCAAGATGGCAGGATGAGCTAAAGAAAAGATAAATATTATTTAAAAACAATAATATAAATTTATAAAATAGCTGTAATCAGTGATGTAACCGGAGGGAGCCATACAGAACGCCGACACGCCGTAAACCCGTCCCTGGGGGCTCGCAATCGCGCATCCCTGCGCTCAACGGTCGGCTAACCTGTATGACTCCCACCGGTATCAAGCTTTTGGTGTCGCTATATTTATGCCACGGGTCGGTAATGGGGCTATTTTTGGGTGTCGTAATTGTCCAGATAAGGAACCACGGCAGCGACCGAGGTCTGGAATACGCCATTGCGGATCCAATGTAGCGTATTTTCACCGGGGCGCAGGTTAAAAGCGGTAATATAAGAGTCCGCAGCCTGATGGTTATGGCCCTGCATTTCGTAGACTTTGCCTAGTAACACATAGTTCAACCATGACATCTGTAGATCGATAGCTTTATTAATGGCGCGATAAGCCTCATCGGTTTTTCCCTGCGACAAGGCATCGACGGTAACTATCTGCTGCAAGATGGGTGAATTTACCAATGCTGGTAACGTCCCCAGCCGGGTAATATCCGTTCGTAGCTGTGCGAGTTCGGCCGCATCAAGGGGTTGGTAGGAGTTACGCAACAAATCCACCAGCACTTTTTCGGCAACGGCATACTCAAAGTCCGGCGAGGCTTTGATTATTGCCTCCAATTGGCTGCTGGCGCGGGTCAGTGAGTCCGCATCTCCCTGTACCAGCAACTGATGTGCCTGATAGAAACGCTGCAGCGCCGGGCCATTTTGCGGCAGCAGCTGCGCCAAACGCTGCGCCAGTTGCTGCGGCCAAGGCTGTTTCAGCGCCGCCGACAGGCTGGCAAGGAAATCCTGCTGAATTTTTAGCTGATTATCGGTGGTAATAAAGTAGCGCTTATCCAGCATGATCGAGCTGTCGGCATTATCCACCAGCCGCACCGACAGGAAGCATTGCTGGGCACGGTAATGGCGTTGGTTAACGAACTCGATATACAGCGACTTGCCAGAGCTGCTCGGCCCGGCAAAGTTGTAGTTAGTCTGATCGTGTACCAGGAACGTGGAATAGGTATTCAGCGCGTCGGTAACCAGCTCACTCACGCCAACTACGTAAGAGAGCTGTGGCGTCCAGTTGCTGCAGCTGTTACCCCCCTGGATACGAATATCGATATCACGCGGGTTGAGCAACACCGGCATAGTGGACACCGGTATGCGCTGAGACAGGGTCGCAATGCCAACAAAGGCGACGCAGGCAGACAGCGCCGCCAGGAAAGCCAGCCACACCCAAAAGGGTGAGCGTTGATAAAAACGACCTGCCGCACTAGGTAACAGGGTCTTTGGCTTGGTGGCCGGGCGAGGTGGTATATAGGCGGGAGCCTCTTCCTCGCTGCCATCTTCCGGCTCATGCATTACCACGGCCACTTGGGGTAGCAACGGCGGCGCGTCCTCCCCCTCTTCACACCACATGACCGGCGCCGTCAGTTTATAACCGCGTTTGGGAACGGTGATGATGTATTCAGGGCTGTCTGGATCACCGTCTTTCAGATATTTGCGCAGTTCGGAAATACACTGGGTCACCACATGGTTGGTGACGATATTACGCTTCCAGATGTTATCAATCAGCTCGTCGCGGCTGAGCACCACGTCCGGGTGCTGAGCAAAGTACTGCAACATATCGATCAGGCGCGGTTCCAGCGTCCGTTGACGCCCATCACGGCTTATGCGGTTGTCGGCCGGGGTGATCAGCCACTCCCCGACGCGGAAAACAGGCTCTTGCATGGCGGAAATAACTCTGTGGACACTGAGGGCAAGGGCGCGATGATAGCATAACGACCCATAACTTGGGCCGTTCTCAGCAGATTAAGCATTCATAGTTCATATAATTCGAGCGGTAATCCGTCAGGATCGCTGAAAAAGGTAAAGCGGGATTGGGTATAGGGATCGACCCGAACCGGCTCGCAAACGACCCCTGCCGCCTGTAAATGTGCTATCGATGCCTCGATGTCCTCTACGCTGAATGCCAGATGACGCAGGCCACAGGCTTCCGGGCGGCTCGGCCTGGCAGGAGGAGATGGGAAAGAAAACAGTTCAATGACGTATTGGCCATTCAGCGCCAGATCGGCTTTCCAGGAGTCACGTTCTTCACGGTAATATTCCGCTAACAGGGTGAACCCCAGGATATCGCAGTAAAAGTGCTTACTGGCGGCGTAATCAGAACCAATCACCGCAATATGGTGAACCTGTCGTAATGCCAACATGGATGGACTCCGTAAGTTATTTAGTGACCCCTCACCCCAACCCTCTCCCACAGGGAGAGGGAGCTGATTCAGAGCCGTAATCAGGTTGAAGAGTTGATCTGTAGCCCGTTTTATTTCCCCTCCGATCCCTGAGTCGCAGCCAGATACCAAAGTCAGGATGTGGCACGATCGGTCCCCTCTCCCTGTGGGAGAGGGCTAGGGTGAGGGGCCATTATTACCTAACTGGTTTTCAGCACCTTCACCAGATAGCGCCCATCCTCGGTCAGTTTAGCGCCGTGGATATCGGTTTCAAAACCTGGATAGTGTTCACCGATCGAGCACAGCATCAGCAGGAAATCGAGCACCGCGCGGCTCTCTTCGGTGATCATCTCCCCCGGCATCACGACCGGTACGCCCGGCGGATAAGGCAGGATCATGTTCGCCGCCACCTTGCCGATCAACTGATCGATCTCGCAGGTTTCCACATTGCCGCGTACCTGCTGCTGGAACATCTCATAAGGCGTCAGCTTCATTTCTGGCAATACGTCAAACGCACGCAACATCAGGCCCGGTAAATCGTGCTGGCGGATCAGTTGGTGGATCCCGGCGGCCAGATCCTGAATGCGCATATGGCGGTAGAAGTCCGGATCTTCAGCATACAGATCCGGCAGCATGTTCTTCACCCGCAGGTTAAGATCGTAAGCTCGTTTGAAATCCGTCAGGCTGCGCAGCAGGCTCATCGCCTTGGTCTTGTCGATACCAATGCTAAACAGGAACAGCAAGTTGTACGGGCCGGTTTTCTCCACCACGATCCCACGCTCATCCAGGTATTTCGCTACCAGCGCGGCAGGGATCCCACTTTCCTCCAGCTCACCCAGTTCGTTCATCCCCGGCGTCAAAATGGTGACCTTGATCGGATCCAGATACATATGATCGCTGTCGGTCTGGCCAAAGCCATGCCAGTTATCGTCCGGATTCAGCGGCCAGCACTGTGCTTCGTCAATCTCTTCCGGCTGCCAGATATCGAAGAACCAGGTATCACTCTCAGCGCGCAGGCGTTGCACTTCACGACGAAAATGCAGGGCTCGCTCCACCGAACGGTTAATCATGCGCCGCCCTGGATTGCCACGTAGCATCGCCGCAGCGGTTTCCATTGAAGCCACAATGCCATAATGCGGCGAAGTGGTGGTGTGCATCATGTAAGCTTCGTTAAAGGTGTTCTCATCATAATCCCCTTTAATGTGGATCATCGAAGCCTGAGAGAACGCCGCCAGCAGCTTGTGGGTCGATTGAGTTTCATAGATCACCTTGCCTGGGATGCGATCGCCACTCATGCCGCTTTTGCCGTCATAAATCGGGTGGAAATTGGTGTAAGGCACCCAGGCCGAATCGAAGTGGATCGACGCCACGTCCAGCGTTTGCTTGATGTAATCGGTGTTATACAGCAGGCCATCATAGGTGGAGTTGGTGATCACCGCATGCACCGGCCAGCTGGCGTTGGCTGTGTCTTCCACCCGCTTGGCAATGCTGTCGCGGGTAAATTCGCGCTGGGGAATGCCGCCTAAAATACCGTACGCATTTCGCAACGGGCGCAGATAAATCGGCACGATGTCACACATCATCAGCAGGTGACACAGCGACTTATGGCAGTTACGGTCAATCAGTACCGTACTTCCGGCAGGTGCCGAATACATGCCGACAATCTTGTTGGCGGTAGAGGTGCCGTTGGTCACCAGATAGCTTTGCTCCGCGTTGAACGTGCGGGCAATGTACTCCTCCGCCTCCAGATGCGGGCCAGTGTGATCCAGCAGCGAGCCGAGCTCCGTCACCGAGATGGAAATATCCGCCTTCAGGGTGTTGGCACCAAAGAAATCGTAGAACAGGCAGCCCACCGGGCTTTTCTGGAACGCGGTGCCCGCCATATGGCCCGGCGTACAGAAGGTATATTTCCCCTCCTTCACATAGGTGAACAGCGCCTTGGTCAGCGGAGGAGTGATGGTATCCATATATTCATCGGTATACTGGCGAATGCGCTGGGCGATATCGTCGGCAGCGTTCAGACCATACTCGAAGAAATAGAGCACCATACGCATTTCGTGCAGGTGGACGTCAAAGGTGGAGTGAGTGTTGATAAACGCATACAGCGGCAGGTATTCATTCAGCTCATTGATTTCGCTGCACAGCTCCAGGCTGTATTCATCCCAGTCGAAGATCACCCCACAGATACGCGCATTGTGTTCGATCAGCTTGAGCAGGTCACCGCTGTTCTTCGGGAACACCAGTTGGAAACCCATTGAGGCCAGCGCCACGTGCAGTTCGCGGATAGGCTCGTCTTTGTAATACACGCCCATCGGGCTCATGATCGCAATGATATTCATCGCAGCTATCCTTCAGTTAACTACCAATAGCTTATAACAACATAAAAAGCCGGGGCTGTCTTACGCGCATAAAAAAACCGCCCCGAAAGGCGGTTAGTCATCAGGCGAACAAACTCAGCAGTAACCGTAGTTCATCAGCCGTTGATAGCGACGGTTGAGCAACTCTTCGTTGTTCAGGCCATCCAGATCCGCCAAGTCCGCCAACAGTTGGGCTTTCAGCGAAGCCGCCATTGCCGGTACGTCGCGGTGAGCGGAGCCCAAAGGCTCTGGGATCACAGAATCGATCAGCTTCAGCTCTTTCAGACGCGGTGCAGTGATGCCCATCGCTTCTGCGGCAATCGGTGCCTTATCGGCACTTTTCCACAGGATCGAGGCACAGCCCTCCGGCGAGATCACCGAATAGGTGCTGTACTGCAGCATATTCACTTTATCGCCCACGCCGATCGCCAATGCTCCGCCGGAGCCGCCTTCGCCGATCACGGTGCAGATCACCGGGATATTCAGGCGAGACATTTCACGCAGGTTGCGGGCGATCGCCTCAGACTGGCCACGCTCTTCCGCACCCACGCCAGGATAAGCACCTGGGGTATCGATGAAGGTGATCAGCGGCATCTTGAAGCGGGAGGCCATTTCCATCAAGCGCAGCGCTTTGCGATAGCCTTCCGGTGCTGGCATACCGAAGTTGCGGCGGATTTTCTCTTTGGTTTCACGCCCTTTCTGATGACCAATGATCATCACCGGGCGGCCATCGAGGCGCGCAATACCACCGACAATGGCTTTGTCATCGGCATAGGCGCGATCGCCTGCCAGCTCTTCAAAGTCGGTAAAGATGTGTTTGATATAATCCAGGGTATAAGGACGGCGCGGGTGGCGTGCCAATTGGGCAATCTGCCAGGCCCCAAGATCGGAAAAAATCTTGCGCGTCAGCTCAACGCTCTTCTCACGCAGGCGCTGAACCTCTTCGTCCAGATTAATATCTAATTTTTCGTCTTGACGGCTGACTGCGGTCAGCGAGTCAATTTTCGCTTCCAGCTCTGCAATCGGCTGTTCAAAATCAAGAAAATTCAGACTCATAGCATTCCTATTTTAGTCAAATTCCAGTTCCACCTGCTCATTACCTACCAAGGTCCGCAAATCTATCAACAAGCGGTCGGTCGGCGTCACGCGCCAAGTTGCACCAAAGCGCAATCTTGCCCGTGCATCTTCCCGTTGATAGTAGAGATGCACTGGAATCGTCCCCGAGCGATGGGGTTCCAAAGACTGACGGAGACGGTTCAAAAGCTGGTCATCAATTTGCCTGTCCGTCAGCGAGATAGCAAGCCCGCGAGCGTATTTTTCACGTGCTTCACTGATGTCCATTAATTCACGAGCGGTCATTTTAAGCCCGCCGTTAAAGTCATCAAAGCTGACCTGTCCAGTCGCGATCAGGATACGGTCTTTTTCCAACAAATGCTGGTATTTTTCCAAGGCATCGGTGAATAACATGATGTCCAGACGCCCTGAACGGTCATCCAGCGTACAAATGCCGATGCGGTTGCCGCGTTTGGTCATCATGATCTTGGAAGCAATCACCAACCCGACGGCAGTAGTCATCTTGCCGCGATCCGTCGGATGCATATCTTTCAGGCGCTGGCCACCGGCATAGCGCTCGATTTCTTTGAGGTACTGAGTGATCGGGTGGCCGGTAAGATACAGCCCCAGCGTTTCCCGTTCACCATCCAGCACCACCTGTTCCTGCCAAGGGGGAACGTTGGCGTAGGATTGCTCCACCTGTTCCGGCGCTTCCGCCAGCACGCCAAACATATCCGCCTGGCCGATGGCTTCGGCTTTGGCGTGCTGATCGGCCGCTTTAAGCGCATCCCCCAGGGAGTTCATCAACGCGGCGCGGTGTGGCCCCAGGCGATCGAACGCCCCAGACATGATCAGCTTTTCCAGGATACGGCGGTTGAGCTTTTTAATATCGGAGCGGGCGCACAGGTCGAACAGATCTTTGAAATACCCCTGCTCGCCGGAATTACGCGCTTCGATAATTGCTTCGATCGGCCCTTCCCCCACGCCCTTGATGGCGCCGATGCCATAGACGATCTCGCCCTCATCATTAACGTGGAAGTGATACTGCCCGCTGTTGATGTCCGGCGGCAGGATTTTCAGGCCCATGCGCCAGCACTCATCCACCAGCCCCACCACCTTATCGGTGTTATCCATATCGGCGGTCATAACCGCGGCCATAAATTCGGCCGGATAGTGGGCCTTCAGCCACAGCGTCTGGTAAGACACCAACGCATAGGCAGCGGAGTGCGATTTGTTAAAGCCGTAACCCGCGAACTTCTCTACCAGATCGAAGATTTTAACCGACAGTTCGCCGTCAATGCCGCGCGATTTCGCACCATCTTCAAAACCGCCGCGCTGCTTGGCCATCTCGACCGGGTTCTTTTTACCCATGGCGCGACGCAGCATGTCTGCACCGCCCAGCGTATAGCCAGCTAATACCTGAGCGATCTGCATTACCTGTTCTTGGTACAGGATGATGCCATACGTCGGCTCCAGCACCGGTTTCAACGATTCATGCTGCCACTGGATATCAGGATAGGAGATCTCTTCGCGCCCGTGCTTACGGTCGATAAAGTTATCTACCATGCCGGACTGCAACGGGCCGGGGCGGAACAGCGCTACCAGTGCGATCATGTCTTCGAAGCAGTCAGGCTTCAGACGTTTGATCAAATCCTTCATGCCGCGCGATTCAAGCTGGAATACCGCAGTGGTTTCCGAGCGTTGCAACATGTCGAAGCTTTTCTTGTCATCGAGCGGAATGGCCGCGATATCTATCGGTTCCAACCCGGTCTTGGCGCGACGGGCGTTAATCATCTCCAACGCCCAGTCGATGATGGTCAGGGTACGCAGACCGAGGAAGTCGAACTTCACCAGCCCGGCGTATTCCACGTCGTTCTTGTCAAACTGGGTGACCGGGTGGTTACCTTCGGCATCGCAATAAAGCGGGGCAAAGTCGGTGATCTTGGTTGGCGCAATCACCACGCCCCCGGCGTGCTTACCGGCGTTACGCGTCACGCCTTCCAGCTTGCGCGCCATGTCGATCAGCGCTTTGACCTCTTCGTCTGCCTCATAGATTTCTGGCAGCTGCGGCTCTGCGGCAAAGGCTTTTTCCAGCGTCATGCCCGGATCGGGCGGCACCAGCTTGGAGATACGGTCAACGAAGCCATAAGGATGCCCCAGCACGCGCCCCACGTCGCGGATCACCGCTTTCGCCGCCATGGTACCGAAGGTGATGATCTGCGATACCGCCTCACGGCCATACATGTCCGCCACGTGCTCAATGACCAGGTCGCGTTTTTCCATGCAGAAGTCGACGTCGAAGTCGGGCATCGAGACACGTTCCGGGTTCAGGAAGCGTTCGAACAGCAGGTCAAACTCCAGCGGGTCGAGATCGGTGATTTTCAGCGCATAGGCCACCAGCGAACCGGCACCGGAACCACGCCCCGGGCCTACCGGCACGTCGTTATCTTTCGACCACTGGATGAATTCCATGACGATCAGGAAGTAACCCGGGAATCCCATCTGGTTGATCACTTTCAGTTCCAGATCCAGACGCTCATCGTATTCAGGACGGCGCTCGGCACGGACCTCCGGATCTGGGAACAGGAACTCCAGACGTTCTTCCAACCCCTCTTTGGACTTGAGCACCAGGAAATCTTCGGTGGTCATATCGCCGGTGGGGAACTGTGGCAGGAAATATTCGCCCAAACGGATGGTGACATTACAGCGCTTGGCAATTTCCACACTGTTTAGCAACGCTTCCGGGATGTCGGCAAACAGCTCGCACATTTCCTCTTCGCTGCGCATGTACTGCTGCGGGCTGTAGTTTTTCGGGCGTTTGGGATCGTCGAGCGTGAAGCCATCATGGATCGCTACGCGGATCTCATGGGCATCAAAGTCATCTTCCACCAGGAAACGGACGTCGTTGGTGGCGACTACCGGCAACCCACGTTCGGTTGCCAGGGCTACGGCGGCGTGCAGATAGTTTTCTTCATCCGCACGGCCAGTGCGGATCAGTTCGAGATAATAGCTGTCCGGGAAATGCTGCTGGTAAAACTCCAGGCATTGATCGACCAGGGCCTGGTTGCCACGCAGCAGAAACTTGCCGACGTCGCCCATGCGTGCACCGGAAAGCAGGATCAACCCGCTGCGGTGTTCTATCAGCCAGTCGCGATCGATCACCGGACCGGCCGGGCCATAGCCGCGCTGATACGCCCTGGAGATTAATAGGGTGAGATTTTGATAGCCAACGTTATCGGCTGCCAGCACGGTAAGCTGTGCCAGCTCATCGCCCAGCTCTTCGCTTTGCACATGGAAATCCGCACCGATGATCGGTTTGATCCCGGCACCGTGCGCACTGCCATAAAACTTCACCAGACCACACATATTGGTGAAGTCAGTGACGGCCAAGGCTGGCATGGCTAACGCGGCAGCTCTTTTCACCAACGGGCCGATCTTGGCCAATCCATCAATCATGGAGTAGTCACTGTGGACGCGCAGATGAATAAAACGAGGTTCGGCCATATCCAGATACCAACGTGTTGGGGTCCAGCAAGCTGGACCAGGGTTACATTAGGGTATGGGGAAGATCACCGTAGCCATTTCCCCTCACCCCGACCCTCTCCCAAAAGGAGAGGGGGCGTAATTTTAAGCATCGTGTGAACTATGCGAACGAGCCAGACTCCAGCACTCGTCTGACCGGGGCAAAACTGCGGCGATGATGCTCGGTAGCACCCAGAGCAGCCAGCTTTTCCAGATGGAACGCAGTCGGATAGCCCTTGTGTTGGGCAAAACCGTAATCCGGGAAAATCGCATCCAGCTCGGTCATCTCGCGATCGCGGGTCACCTTCGCCAGAATCGATGCAGCACTGATTTCCGCTACCCGGCTATCCCCTTTCACCACCGCTAACGAACGCATCGGCAATTTGGGGCAACGGTTGCCGTCAATCAACACCATGTCCGGTGCGATATGCAAACCCGCCACCGCACGCTGCATCGCCAGCATGGTGGCATGCAGGATATTCAGTTGGTCGATCTCGACCGGTTCAGCCCGCCCCAGGCTCCAGGACAGCGCCTTTTCCAGGATCTCGTCGTATAACGCCAGGCGGCGCTTCTCACTGAGCTTTTTGGAATCCGCCAGGCCAACAATCGGCCGTGCAGGATCGAGGATCACCGCAGCGGTCACAACGGCGCCCACCAAAGGCCCGCGCCCCACTTCATCCACACCGGCAAACAGCCGGGCGGCAGGGTAAACAAAGGGTTCCATCATGCTTTCGCCAGCTCCAATACAGCCTGAGCGGCCTGTTCATCGGCACCACAGCGAATGCTCTGATGCAGTTCAAGGAAGGTCTGTTTTAACAGCTCCGTCTGCGGGCTGTCTTCCAGCAGCGGCAATAACGCCGCGGCCAGCTTATCCGGTACACAATCGTGTTGCAGCAGTTCGGTGACGATTTCACGCCCCGCCAGCAGGTTAGGCAATGAGACATACGGGGTTTTCACCAGCCGCTCCGCCAGCCAGAAGGTAAATGGCTTCATGCGGTAGCCCACCACCATCGGGCATTTTGCCAACATGCATTCCAGCGCTGCGGTGCCGGAAGCCAACAGTGCCGCATCGCTGGCCACCATTGCCTCACGCCCTTTGCCATCCAGCAGGTGAACCTTGAGCTCCGGCGCAACCTCGGCCTTGATGCGCTCAAACTGCTCACGGCGCTTGGCATTGACCAAAGGCACCACCACTTCCAGATCGGGATAATGCTCGCGTAGCAGTTGTGCGGTACGCAGGAAGTCACCACTGAGCATTTCCACTTCGGCATTACGGCTGCCGGGTAGCAATGCCAAACAGCGAGCGCCCGGGGCAATGCCCAGCGTAGCGCGTGCGGCCAGCTTATCCGCCTGCAATGGCATCGCATCGGCCATGGTATGACCGATAAAGCGGCAAGGGACGTTGAAACGATCGTAAAACGCTTTTTCGAAAGGGAGGAACGCCAACACCAGGTCGGTCGCTTTACCAATTTTGAAAACGCGTTTCTGACGCCAGGCCCATACGGACGGGCTGACATAGTGAATAGTGCGGATACCGCGCTGTTTCAGGCGGCCTTCCAGCGTGAGGTTGAAGTCTGGCGCATCAATACCGACAAACACGTCAGGCTTCAGCTCACTGAACCGGCGGGTCAGATCCTTGCGGATCTTCAACAGGCGTGGCAGACGCTCAAGCACCTCTACCACGCCCATCACCGCCAGCTCTTCCATTTCGTACCAGGTTTCACACCCTTCGGCCTGCATCAGCGGGCCAGCGACACCGACAAAGCGGGCGCTTGGATAGTGCGTCTTAAGCGCACGAATTAAACCGGCACCCAGAATATCACCGGAAGTTTCCCCGGCGACCAATCCGATAGTCAATGGACGATTTGGCATAACTCAGCGAATAATCCCACGGGTAGAACGCGCAAAGAAATCGAGGAACTGCTGCACCACGGGCTGCTGTTGCGCCAGGGTTTCGATCTCTGCTTTAGCCTCGTCGAAGGTCTTCTCGCTGCGATAGAGGATTTTGTAGGCGTTGCGGATCGCCTGCATTTCATCCTTATCAAAACCACGGCGTTTCAGGCCTACGGCGTTAATACCAAATGGCGTTGCGTGGTTACCCTGCGCGATGACAAAAGGCGGTACGTCCTGAGCGACACCGGAGCAACCACCGACCATCACATGGGCACCAATCACACAGAATTGGTGGATCGCGGTCATGCCGCCAATGATGGCGAAATCGTCGATCTCCACGTGACCAGCCAGCGTGGCGTTGTTGGCCAACACGCAGGAATTACCCACCACGCAGTCATGAGCAACGTGCACGTTGACCATCAGCAGGTTGTCATTACCGACTTTGGTCAGGCCCGTTCCCTGCGCAGTACCGCGATGAATGGTGACGCTCTCACGAATGCGGTTACGATCGCCGACTTCAACCCGAGTCGGTTCACCAGCGTATTTCAGATCCTGATTCACTTCACCGATAGAGGCAAACTGATAGATCTCGTTATCGCGGCCAATCTTGGTGATACCGTTCACCACCACATGCGATTTGAGGACCGTACCCGCGCCGATTTCCACCTGGGAGCCGACGTAGCAGAAGGGACCTATATGCGCACCAGCGCCGATGACGGCGCCTTCTTCAACGATCGCACTTGGATGGATAAAGGCGGTTTTATCAATCACGGATTATGCCTCCCGGCTGCGGGCACACATCATGGTTGCTTCGCAGACAATTTTTCCGTCGACGGTCGCCACGCCTTTAAAGCGGGTTAAACCACGACGGGTTTTTTCGAAAGTGACTTCCATAATCATCTGATCGCCAGGCACCACAGGGCGCTTGAAGCGAGCCTCGTCAATACCGGCGAAATAGTACAGCTCGCCCGGTTCCAGTTTACCCACGCTCTTAAATGCCAGGATACCCGTGGCCTGAGCCATAGCTTCCAAAATCAGCACGCCTGGAAAAATCGGTTTACCAGGGAAATGCCCCTGGAAAAACGGCTCATTAACGGATACGTTCTTCACTGCACGCAGATATTTATGCTCTTCGAAATCCAATACACGGTCAACCAGCAAGAATGGATAACGGTGAGGAAGCAGTTCCAGAATTTCTGCAATATCTAGAGTATGAGTGTCAGTAGTCAAAATACTCTTCCTGTCTCTAAAAACTGATGGCATCAACAACACGGCCTGCGTTGACCCCAAAAAGGAGATCATCAGGCAGGCCGCAAATTAACAACTCTTTGCGCTTTTGGCATCATTGCCAACGCGTTTCGTTTTATACCCAGCATCCCGGGCCGTGGTGATTAGTCTTTTCCGACTTTTCGTTCGACAGCTTTCAAGCGCTTGCTAATCTCATCGATATTCATCACCAACGCCGCGGTTTTACGCCAAACTTTGTTGGGTTGTAACGGAATGCCAGAGGAGTATACCCCAGGTTCGGTGATTGGTCGCATAACCATTCCCATCCCGGTGACAACTACCTGGTCAGCAATCTCCATGTGACCATTGATCACACTGGCGCCGCCAATTTGGCAATAGCGCCCGATTTTCAGGCTACCCGCCATGATCACACCGCCCGCGACGGCGGTATTCTCGCCAATCACCACGTTGTGTGCAATCTGACACTGGTTATCTATGATAACACCATTCCCAATCTGGGTGTTATCCAACGCGCCGCGATCGATGGTGGTACAGGCCCCAATCTCAACGCGATCGCCAATAATCACCGTGCCAAGCTGCGGGATCTTGATCCAGTTGCCACGCTCGTTGGCGTAGCCGAAACCGTCCGCACCAATCACCGTTCCCGATTGGATCAGGCAGTGCTGGCCGATTTCCACTTCATGATAAATCGTCACGTTGGCCCACAGACGCGTACCTGCGCCGATGCGTGCCTGCTTGCCGATAAAGCAACCCGGGCCGATGACCACGTTATCACCCAGTTCAACACCGGATTCGATAACCGCGTTCGCCCCAATAGCAACGTTCTGTCCCAGCTTGGCCTGCGGAGAGATCACCGCGCTTGGCGCGATATCTGCTGCGGGTGCTGGCGTGGTGTCCATCAACTGCGCCATACGCGCATAGGTCAGGTAAGGGTTTTTCACCACCAGCGCTGCGCTACGGCAGTGTGGTAGGTCTGCTTCGGTGAGTACCACGGCACTCGCCTGGCAGGAAGACAACTGCTCTTGGTAGCGGCTGTTTGACAAAAACGTGATTTGGCCAGGCTGTGCGGAATGCATAGAAGCAATGCCGGTGATGACGAGATCGCCATCACCGTGCAATTGTGCATCCAACTGCTGCGCTAAATCAGCCAGTCGAATTGAAGGCATGGCGTTATTTAACCTGTTTCAGCACGTCTGCAGTAATATCTTTAGAAGTTCCTGCGTAAGCCACTGCGTTGGCGTCGATCACGACGTCATAGCCTTCTTTGCTGGCAACAGCTTTCACAGCATCCTGAATACGGCTCAGGATCTTGTTACGCTCTTCCATCTGGCGACGACGATTGTCCTGCTCGAAAGCCTGCGCTTTCTGAGAGAACTGCTCACGCTGAGCCATCACGTCTTTTTCCATCTTGGTGCGATCGCTGGCTTTCATGGTAGAACCATCACGCTGCAGTTTCTGCATTTTGGTTTGCAGATCGCGTTCCATGTTCTGGAGTTCGCTTGCACGGCCTTTGAATTCGCTTTCCAATTGCTTGGCTACGGTTTCACGAGCTGGCAGCTGTTGGAAAATGCTAGAAACGTTAACAACAGCAATTTTGTCAGCTGCCTGAACGCCTGCAGAAGCAGCCATTGCTAAACCGAGGCCTGCGGCACATAACCACTTTTTCACTATAAACTCCTTACCATCACCCATTTGTGTCACATGACACTTTTGAAAGTACACAATCTGCCAGACTTATCACATTACACAATGAGATTTCTCTCGCTATGAGCGGGTTTAAGCCTGGCATTTGCGATTCTTGTACCGCTATGCCCACGGGTGAAACCGGTTATTACCAGGTTTTACCGATGTTAAACTGGAACTGCTCCGACCTGTCGCCGTCGTATTTCTTGATCGGATCCGCATAGGAGAAGACCAACGGCCCCAGTGGAGACATCCACTGCAGCGCAAGACCGGCAGACACGCGAATGTTGCTCGCTTTGCTGTAGTCTGGCACCCCGTACATCAGCGTCTGATCGGTGTTTTCCCAGTGGGTATCCCACACGGTACCGGCATCGATAAACAGTGAAGTACGTACCGAGTTGGCGTATTTCTCGCTAAGGAACGGCGTAGGCGTGATCAACTCCATACTTGCCACGGCCATGGCGTTCCCGCCCACCGCATCGTTCGAATTACAGATATCCTGACGATCCGTTGTGCTACCGACTTTAAACTGACACTGATACGAGTTGGAGTTGTAGTACACGGCTTTTGGACCAATGGTGTTGGACTGGAAGCCACGTACGGTACTTGAACCACCCGCATAGAAGTTTTCATAGAACGGCATTTCTTTACCGCCCAATCCATCGGCATAGCCCACACGGCCACGACCCAGCAACACCCAGGTCTTGTCATCGTTAAGCGGCATATACTGCGCGGTGTCCAACGTCATCTTGTAGTATGAGTTGTCGGAACCCGGCACGGTCACCTTGGTGTTGAACGTAGTGCGGTTACCCTGGGTAGGGAAATAGCCACGGTCCAGATTATTATAGGTCCAGCCCAGGTTCAGCGTGAAGTCATCGGCTGTAAAGCTGGCGCGATCCTTAAAGTCAGGATAATCGCCCATCGAGTTCAGATAGCGCCACATGGCAATCTGCGGCTGCATTTCTGACAGGGAGTTATGGACGTAACCCAGGCCAGCTCGCAGCGAGTTGTTCTCGTTGATTGGGAAGCCCAGCGTGCCGTCAACACCATAACTGCTGTTGGTATAGTCAGACAGATCGGCATTATTCGCTTTAAAGTCGTTATAGAAGATACGGCCGCCCAGACTCACACCGTCAACGGTGAAGTACGGGTTGGTCACCGACAGCTCGGTATAGGTCTGATAGTCGTTCTTGGTACCGCTGATGCCAACAGAGTAGCCCGTGCCCAGCCAGTTATCCTGCTGTACACCTGCCTGGAAGCTGACGCCACTTTCGGTACCGTAACCCACACCAAAGTTCAGCGTCCCGGTGTTACGTTCTTTCACCTTATAGGTGATATCAACCTGATCGGGGGAACCCGGTACACGCTGGGTTTCAACGTCGACCGTCTCGAAGTAACCCAGTCGGTTCAGACGCTCTTTACCCTGCTCGACCTGATCGTTACCCAGCCACGCCCCTTCCATCTGGCGCATTTCGCGGCGCAGAACGGAATCTTTACTGGTGTCGTTGCCTTCGAACTTGATGCGACGCACATAGAAACGGTTACCCGCGTCGATGTTGACGTTCAGCTTCACGGTCTTATCCGCATCGTTGATTTCAGGCTGAGTCTGTACGCGAGGATAGGCGTAACCATAACGGCCAAACATCTTCTTGATGTTATCTTCCATTTTGGTCACTTTGGTGCCGTTAAACAGCTCACCTGGCTCAATCTTGGTCAACTGGGCCACCTCGGCCGAATGACCGGCCAGGTTGCCATTGACCACCACGCCGGAAAGCTTGTACTGATCGCCTTCGGTGATGTTAACGGTGATATAGATGCCTTTTTTATCTGGCGTCAGGCTGACCTGCGTCGAATCGATATTGAAACGGGCATAGCCGCGATCCAGATAGAAGCTGCGCAGGCTTTCAAGGTCCCCCGCCAGCTTTTGCTTCTGGTATTTGCGATCGGCCACTACGTTCCACCACGGCACATCATCACGCAACTGGAAGTGCGCGATCAGCTCATCGTTGGTGAAGGCATGGTTGCCGACAATGTTGATTTGTTGAATCTTGGCGGAAACCCCTTCCGTGAACACCAGTTTCAGGTCAACACGGTTGCGCGGCAACGGCGTGACAACGGCTTTCACCGAGGCACTGTATTTACCGACGCTGTAGTAGAAGTCTTCCAACCCTTTTTCAATGCTGGATAAGGTGGTGCGGTCGAGTGCTTCACCAACCCGGACGCCAGAGGCCTCCAGGTTTTGCTTGAGCATGTCATCTTTCACCGATTTGTTACCGGAGAAAGTGATGCTGGCAATGGTAGGGCGTTCCTTAACCTGAACAATCAGCGTATCACCATCGCGCAGGACGCGAACGTCCTCGAAGTTGCCAGTGGCAAACAACGCACGGATGGTATTACCGATATCATCATCAGAGACGGTATCGCCTACGCGAACCGGCATGTTGAGTAACGCCGCACCGACGGCGACTCGTTGCAGGCCTTCGAAATGAATATCCTTCACTACGAACCCGTCTGCACCGTATACGGTGGCGCTGCCAAACAGCAGCGACGCTATGAGCAACTTTTTCATCGCCATCGTTGTTATGCGTTCTTCCTAACCTGTCCCCGCCCCTAAAGACGAGAAAAATCATTGAAAAGTGCAAGACCCATCAGCAGTACCAACAAGATCGAACCAATGCGGTAGCTGTAGTCCTGTACTCGCTCAGAAACTGGCCCCCCCTTCAGCTTTTCTATCGCCAGGAAGAGGAGATGCCCACCATCTAATACCGGTAATGGGAAGAGGTTGATGATCCCTAAGTTGACGCTAATCAACGCCAGGAACATCATATAATACACAAAACCCACCTCTGCTGATGCCCCTGCTCCCTGTGCAATGGAAATCGGGCCACTCAGGTTGTTCAGCTTTACATCACCGGTAATTAATTTACCTATCATGCTGACCGTAAGGTGCATCAGCTGCCAGGTTTTGTCCCCCGCCTGATACAGCGCAGAGAACGGCCCATATTGACGGATGGTCTTGTACTCATCCGGCAGAGGGATAACTTTAGGTATAATCCCGGCAAACCCCACCGCTTTGTCTTTTCCCACCGGCTTTGTATCTGGTATCAGCGTTAAAGACAAGGGGGCGCCGTTTCTTTCTATCTCTAAAACCAGCGGAAGCCCTGGAGCATTGTGGATACGTTTAACCAACGTAACCCAACGACCAAGTGGCTGACCATCGACTTTAACGATCCTGTCCCCCGCTTGTAAACCTGCCTTTTGCGCAGCCGACCCGGTCTGGACTTCCGCCAGCACGGATTCAATCTGCGGGCCACGCGGGATCATGCCTAGAGAACGCACGGGATCTTCTTTGTCCGGCTCAAAGCTCCAGTGGCGCAAATCCAGGGTCTTGCTCACCTTTTGTGAGGTACCAAACGGAGCAATTTCTACCTCGGTTTGCGCATCACCGATTTTGGTCACCAACGCCAGACGAACAGATTCCCAATCAGGCGTTTCGATACCGTCAACGGACTTAAGTTCCATTCCCGGAGAAATTTCGGCATGAGCGGCAATGGATTGCGGAGTAATTTCACCGATGACCGGGCGGTAACTCGGCACGCCGATGATAAAGACGACCCAATAGGCAAGAATGGCAAACAGGAAATTGGCAATGGGGCCCGCGCTGACAATCGCCGCGCGCTGCCAGACGGTTTTATTATTGAACGCCTCATGACGCAGCTCGGGAGCTACCGTTTCGACGCGCTCATCGAGCATTTTGACATAGCCGCCAAGGGGGATCATGGCGACGACATATTCGGTGCCCTGGCGATCGGTGCGGCGCCATAGCGCACGGCCAAAGCCGATAGAGAAGCGCTCCACGCGGACGCCACAGCGGCGGGCCACCCAAAAGTGCCCGAACTCATGCACGGTGATCAATATACCCAGAGCGATAATAAACGCGACCAAGTTCCAGAGTACGCTGACCATAGAATCCCTTTACTCCCCCCGCCGATGACGGATTAAAACACTAACAGCATCAAGCAGGCAAATACCGGTACCGCTGCGGTCAGGCTATCGATACGATCCAGAATGCCGCCGTGCCCCGGGATCAGATGACCACTGTCCTTGATACCGGCTTCACGTTTGAACATGCTTTCCGTCAGATCGCCCAATACCGAAGCCAGGGCCGCAATTACCGAACAGACCAATAGGGTCATAGGCACCACGTTCAGCGGCGCATAGCGGCCAAACAGCCACGAAATCACGGCAGACGTGACCAGCCCACCGACCAGCCCTTCCCAGGTTTTGCCTGGGGAGACCTTCGGTGCCAGCTTGTGTTTGCCAAACAGCTTGCCGAACATGTAGGCGCCGGAATCTGCGCCCCAGACCAGCAGCATAACGTACAGCAACCACCAGGCACCGGTAAAATGATTCTCTTCATAGCCGAACTGACGCAGTGCCAGCATGCCCCAGAAAAACGGCACGATGGTCAACAGGCCAAAGACCAGCCGCAAGGTGCGCGAATTACGCCACAGCGCCGCCGAGCCTGGATAGAACAGCACCAGCAGCAGAGCCACCAGCCACCATCCCAGCGACAACCATAACGGGCCAGCGATCTGCAATTGGTGAACAGACTGATGGTAGGCAGGCACGCTGAGCATCATCAGCGCCAATAGGAAACCGCACAATATCGCCAGCCAGATACGTTGGGGGCGGGCAGCAAAGCCAGCCAACTGCCCCCATTCCCAGGCGGCTAACATGCACACAGCGAGTGTTACCAGGGCAAAGCCCATCGGCGGCAGTAAGAACAGCGCTGCGATAACAATCGGAATTAAAATCAGAGCCGTTATGATGCGAGACTTCAGCAAAAGTTCCCCCTAGGACGCATTGGCGTCGATAGGTGTTGTTCCTCCGAAGCGACGCTCGCGTTGTGCAAATGCATTCAGCGCACCTTCAAAGACAAGTTCATCAAAATCTGGCCAGAGTACATCAGTAAAGTAAAGCTCGGCGTACGCAATTTGCCACAACAAAAAGTTACTGATGCGATGTTCGCCACCGGTACGGATCACCAGATCCACCGGAGACAAATCGCTCATGCAGACGCGCTCACCCAGTAACTCCTCGCTGATCTGGTCCACGCACAGCGTACCCTGCTGCACTTGCTCAGCCAGATCCTTCACTCCCTGAATAATATCCCAACGGCCACCGTAATTGGCGGCAACGTTAAGCGTCAGGCCATCGTTATTTTCTGTCAGTTGCTCCGAGCGGCGGATACGCTCTTGCAAACGTGCGCTGAACCGGCTGACATCGCCGATCACACGCAACCTGACATTATGTTTATGCAGGCTTTTTACTTCGCTGTCCAGTGCGCGGACAAAAAGCTCCATCAGCGCGGAGACTTCCTGCGCCGGACGGTTCCAGTTTTCGCTGCTGAAGGCATAAAGCGTGAGTGCATCTAAATGGTGACTGGCGGCAAAACTGACCGCGCGGCGTACCGATTTCACCCCTGCTTTATGACCGAAGACACGTAACTTGCCCTGGCGTTTAGCCCAACGCCCATTGCCGTCCATAATGATCGCGACATGACGTGGCCCATGAGCAGAAAGATTAGCTTCTTGTTGGTTTGCGGACGACATAACTCGTACTTATTTCCTCGGTAGAAACACCACAGCCTTGCCGGAATATCGGACCTTACGCGCAAAAAAAGCCGTGTGCCTGACACAGCTTTTCAGTCTGCCTGCCTGGTGCCCCAAGGGGCTCCCGGCAAAGATTGGCGTAAGTTTTCCCCGTCTTCTGGCTTGGCACTGCCCTATTGGCCGCGTTTGTCAGGTAAAAAGAGCTGCCAATCCGGCCATTATTCAACGGTATAACCGGTGATTATGGCGCAGACTATAACACCTCCGTGAAGCCTGAACAAACGGCCACACGGCGGCCTGGCGAGTTTACCAGCAAATTCAGACAATGTAGCAGAGCCGAATTTGCCCTCGGTACACCCCGCCCAAGTGATTAAACCCGCAGGTTACGAACCAGACCTCGAGCCACCTCACGCGCCTGACGATCGATCTCCAACACCATCTCAATACTGGTTGGCTCCGCCAGCGCCATACATTCAACAACCTTTTGGTTCACGGCTGAAATATCAGTGAAACGAATTTGTTGCTGCAAAAATGCCGCTACGGCAATTTCATTGGCCGCGTTGAGCGCGGTGGTCGCCGCCTGGCCCGCATCGAAGGCTTCGATCGCCAAATACAGGCAAGGATAGCGCTCACGCTCCGGCTCGGAGAAGGTCAGCGCCCCGATACGGCAGAAATCGAGTGCAGCCACCCCGGAGTGGACCCTCTGCGGGTAAGCCATGGCATGGGCAATAGGCGTGCGCATATCCGGCGTACCCAGTTGGGCCAGCACGCTACCATCGGCATAGCGCACCATGGAGTGGATCACCGACTGCGGATGGAGGATCACTTCCATCTGCTCTGCCGAGGCGTTGAACAGCCAGCGAGCCTCGATATACTCCAGCCCCTTGTTCATCATGGTGGCGGAATCTACCGAGATTTTGCGCCCCATAGACCAGTTGGGATGCGCACAGGCCTGATCCGGCGTCATAGTGGCGAACTGTTCCATCGGCGTAGTACGGAACGGGCCACCGGAACCGGTCAGCACGATGCGCGAAACGCCGTGGGCTTCCAGCGAGCTATACCCCAGTTGGCGTTGGATGCTTTCTGGCAGGCTCTGGAAGATGGCGTTGTGCTCGCTGTCCAGTGGCAGCAACTGTGCCTGGCTCTTTTGCACCGCGTCCATAAACAGGCGGCCACAGGTGACCAGAGACTCTTTGTTCGCCAGCAGCACCTGCTTACCGGCACGAATAGCGGCCAGGGTGGGCAACAGCCCAGCGGCCCCGACGATAGCGGCCGTCACCTGATCGACGTCGTCTAATGCGGCCAGCTCGCAGGCTGCCTTTTCACCCGCCAACACGTCGGTTTTCACACCGTTTTCTGCCAGCACGGCGCGTAACTCATTGGCGGCCTGCTCATCGGCCATTGCCGCATAACTCGGGCGGAACTCTATGCACTGCTGCGCCATGACCGCTACATTACGGCCAGCTACCAGTGCCTTGATCGCGAAAAGGTCGGGATTTTCCCTGACCACGGCCAGGGTGCTGGTGCCCACGGAACCGGTGGAACCCAGAATTGTCAGTTGCTTCATGAGATCGCTCTGAATCTACTGCGTGATGAGATCGGAGGTACACCACAGTGTAACTTGCATCACGGCTGGTTTACGCTCTGTGCGTACGATAAAACGAGATCTGCACCACAAAAAATAAAGCGCCGCCAAGGCGACGCTTTATTTCAAGGCGATGGAGATTAGAAATCCATCAGTTCTTTTTCTTTATCGGCCAATGCCGCATCAAGCAGTTTGATGTAGGCATCGGTCATTTTCTGGATATCGTCTTGTGAACGGCGATCTTCATCTTCGCTGATTTCTTTGTCTTTCAGCAGTGCCTTCACTTTATCGTTGGCATCGCGGCGCACGTTACGCACGGCCACACGGCCCTGCTCGGCTTCACCACGTACGACCTTGATCAGATCCTTACGGCGCTCTTCCGTCAACGGAGGAAGCGGAACGCGGATCACGGTGCCAGCCGAGCTTGGGTTCAGGCCCAGATCGGAAGACATAATGGCTTTTTCTACCGCCGACCCCAGAGAACGGTCAAACAGGTTGATCGCCAGCGTACGGGAATCTTCTACCGTGACGTTGGCCAGTTGGCGCAGCGGCGTTGCTGTACCGTAGTATTCCACCATGATGCCGTCCAGGATGCTTGGAGAAGCACGGCCAGTACGGATCTTGCTGATTTGGTTTTTAAATGCTTCGACGCTTTTTTCCATGCGTGAATCAGCATCTTTTCTGATTTCATTAATCACGTTGCGAACCCTTGGAAGCTGGTTACTTGGCAGGCTGTACTGAAAAGTATAGCCCGTGAATTTTACTTATCAGAAGCACACAACGCCTGGCGTTACCCACTCCTGCGAAATTTGGCCAAACAGCCGTTATTTGGTGATCAGAGTACCTTCGTTCTCACCCATCACCACGCGACGCAGTGCGCCCGGCTTGTTCATGTTGAATACGCGGATCGGCAAGCCATGATCGCGGGCCAGCGTAAACGCCGCCAGATCCATCACTTTTAACTCACGCTCCAACACGTCCTGGTAGGTGATCTGTTCGTACAGCGTTGCGTCCGGGTTTTTCACCGGGTCAGCGGAGTATACACCATCCACTTTAGTCGCTTTCAATACCACATCGGCTTCAATTTCGATGCCGCGCAGGCAGGCCGCAGAATCCGTGGTAAAGAACGGGTTACCCGTACCGGCGGAGAAAATCACCACGCGGTTGTTACGCAGCAGGCTGATCGCCTCTGCCCAGCTGTAGTTGTCACATACGCCATTCAACGGAATGGCAGACATCAGGCGGGCGTTCACATAGGCACGGTGCAGTGCATCACGCATAGCCAGGCCGTTCATCACGGTAGCCAGCATTCCCATGTGGTCGCCCACTACGCGGTTCATGCCAGCTTGTGCCAGACCTGCACCACGGAAAAGATTGCCACCGCCAATAACTACACCGACCTGGATGCCCAGCTCGACCAGCTCTTTTACTTCCTGAGCCATGCGATCCAAAACGCTAGCGTCGATCCCAAAGCCTTCTGCACCTTGCAGGGCTTCACCACTCAGTTTGAGCAGGATACGCTGATAAACGGGTTTTGCATTGGTTGCCATGGTGTTCTGTCCTAAGAAGCAGTAGTAATAGTATTGGGGTTTTCAACCGATTAGCCTGGGCACGCGGGGCCCATCATCGGCGTTTCTCTGGCTGGATAAAATGGAGCCGCCTCGCGGCGGCTCCATTAACAGCATTAAGACTGTTTGCTCATTGCTGCAACTTCAGCAGCAAAGTCAGCTTCAACTTTCTCGATGCCTTCACCCACTTCAAAGCGGATGAAATTGGTTACGTCAGTGTTGTGCTCTTTCAGCACCTGAGCAACGCTCTTGCTTGGTTCGATCACGAAAGGCT
Source organism: Serratia sp. JSRIV004 (assembly GCF_019968705.1). NCBI lineage: Bacteria > Pseudomonadati > Pseudomonadota > Gammaproteobacteria > Enterobacterales > Yersiniaceae > Serratia > Serratia sp. JSRIV004. Next base: position 4,672,883 of record NZ_CP074140.1, read on the forward strand.
GACCGGTCAGAGAGACTTCGCCGGTGAATTTCTTCATGCGGCCTTCAACCATCTTCTCTGCGATTTCTTTCGGCTTGCCAGACTGCATGGCGATGTCCAACTGAACTTGGTACTCTTTCTCTACCACTTCAGCAGACACATCTTCAGGCTTGACGAATTCAGGCTTGCTAGCGGCAACGTGCATTGCCAGCTGCTTAACCAGCTCTTCATCCGCGCCTTTGGTAGCGGCAACCAGAACACCGATGCGAGCACCGTGCAGGTAGCTACCCAACACGTCGCCTTCCAGGGCAGCAATGCGGCGAATGTTGATGTTCTCACCGATTTTTGCCACCAGCGCAACGCGCTCTTCTTCGAACTGCGCTTTCAGCACGTCAACGTCAGTGATTTTGCCAGCAAAAGCCGCATCCAACACTTTGTCAGCGAAAGCCTGGAAACCGCCGTCTTTAGCAACGAAGTCGGTCTGGCAGTTAACTTCCACGATCATGCCGAAGTTGCCTTCGATTTTGGTTTTGATCACGCCGTCAGCAGCTACGTTGCCTGCTTTTTTCGCCGCTTTGATCGCGCCAGATTTACGCATGTTTTCGATTGCCAGCTCGATGTCGCCGTTAGATTCGATCAGCGCTTTTTTGCAATCCATCATACCTGCGCTGGTACGCTCACGCAGTTCTTTTACCAGGGCAGCGGTAATATCAGCCATTTCTTTTTCCTCGGTTATCTCGCTCGGAGATAGTTCTCATTCAGATAAGCAAAGGGGGCCCTTAAAGGCCCCCCTAACCAACATATTCAATACCTGGTTAATAAGGGCTTGACCTTATTATTCAGCTTCTACGAAGCTTTCTTCCGCCTGAACGGCCAGATCTTGAGAACGACCTTCACGGATGGCGGCAGAAACGGCGGTCAGGTACAATTTGATTGCACGGATTGCGTCGTCGTTACCAGGGATGATGAAGTCAACGCCGTCTGGATCGGAGTTGGTATCAACGATAGAGAATACCGGGATACCCAGGTTGTTGGCTTCTTTGATCGCGATGTGTTCGTGATCGGCATCGATAACAAACAGAGCGTCTGGCAGACCCCCCATGTCCTTGATACCACCCAGGGAGTTTTCCAGCTTGGCCAGTTCACGAGTGCGCATCAGCGCTTCTTTCTTGGTCAGCTTGTCGAAGGTGCCGTCTTGGGACTGGATTTCCAGATCTTTCAAACGTTTGATTGACTGACGAACGGTTTTCCAGTTAGTCAGCATGCCGCCCAACCAGCGATGGTTCACGAAGAACTGATCGCAGCCGTTAGCATATTCTTTTACCGCTTCGCTTGCTGCGCGCTTGGTACCAACGAACAGGATCTTACCTTTACGGGAAGAGATCTTGGTCAGTTCAGCCAAAGCCAGGTTGGCCATTGGTACGGTTTTTTCCAGGTTGATGATGTGAACCTTGTTACGTGCGCCGAAGATGAAAGGCTTCATTTTCGGGTTCCAGTAACGGGTCTGGTGACCAAAGTGTACACCAGCCTGGAGCATGTCGCGCATGGAAACAGTTGCCATGATTAAAACCTCTATTAGAGTTGATTGGGGTTATGCCTCCACGTATCCCATAACGCCGACCCGGACAATGACGTGAGCCATCTCAAGGCACCCCGGCGGATGTGTCGATACGTGTGTGTTATTTACACAATGTGAGTGCAGTTAAAACTACTTCGGTCATTTCCTCATTGGCACTCAAGGCCGAATGCGGATCTGCCGGCGCGCTTTATACCATAAACCCGCCCCAGACACCAACTTTTGTTGCAGTTGACCTGGCCCTTCACAAATGAAATTTGGCAGCCTCAAGCCGGGCTGATACCATAACTCAATGCCTTATCTTTCTACCTTGTCGACCATAACGACACCTGCGGACTAACTTTCATGGCAATTTCAATTAAAACACCTGATGACATTCAAAAGATGCGCGTTGCGGGCCGCCTGGCCGCAGAAGTGCTGGAAATCATCGAGCCCCACGTTAAACCCGGCGTCACCACCGGCGAGCTGGACAGGATCTGCCACGAGCATATCACCAATGAACAGCAGGCGATCTCGGCCTGCCTGGGCTACCACGGCTTCCCAAAATCGGTCTGTATCTCGGTGAACGAAGTGGTGTGCCACGGCATCCCAAGTGACGACAAGGTGCTGAAAGACGGGGATATCGTCAATATCGACGTGACCGTAATCAAAGACGGCTTCCACGGCGACACCTCCAAGATGTTCATCGTCGGTAAACCCACCATTCTGGGCGAGCGCCTGTGCCGCATCACCCAGGAAAGCCTGTATCTGGCCTTGAAGATGGTCAAACCGGGTATCCGCCTGCGCACTCTGGGTAAAGCCATCCAGCAGTTTGTTGAAGCAGAGAAGTTCTCCGTCGTGCGCGAATATTGCGGCCACGGCATCGGCGAAGGTTTCCACGAAGAGCCGCAGGTACTGCATTACGATGCCGATGACGGCGGCGTGGTGCTGCAGGTCGGTATGGCCTTCACCATTGAGCCTATGGTCAACGCCGGTGATTACCGCATCCGCACCATGAAAGACGGCTGGACGGTGAAAACCAAAGATCGCAGCTTGTCGGCACAGTATGAGCATACTATTGTGGTGACTGATAACGGCTGCGAGATAATGACGTTGCGCAAGGATGACACCATCCCCAACATCATTACGCACGAGATGTAAGAACCGCAGGGTTCTTGTGACAAGCCGGCCTATGCCGGCTTTTTTTATGGGCGGCGAAACATGTCTGAAAATTATCGTGAGCTAGAAACCCCGGCCGTACCCAAGAAGCCGGACGCTCCCAGCACCTATGCCGATGAAGAGATCAATTGCCTGGCCCTCAAACAGCGGCTTGAGCAGTTTCAGCAGTGGCTGGCAGCGGCCTTCAATGCTGGTGCCAGTGCCGAAAGCCTGGTGGCGGCGCGCAGCAAGTTTATCGATCGGCTATTGCGGCGGCTGTGGCTGTTTTACGGCTTTGACACTATCCCCGAAACGGCGCTGCTGGCCGTCGGCGGCTATGGCCGTGGTGAACTGCACCCGCTGTCTGATATCGACGTGCTGGTACTCAGCCAGACTCGCCTGAACGATGAACAGGCCGCTCGCGTCGGTGAATTCATTACCCTGCTGTGGGATCTCAAACTGGAAGTCGGCCACAGCGTGCGCACGCTCGAAGAGTGCCTGCTGGAAGGCTTGGCGGACCTGACCGTTGCCACCAACCTGATCGAATCCCGCATGATCTGCGGCGACGTCGCCCTGTTCCTGCAATTGCAAAAGCACATTTTCAGCGACGGCTTCTGGCCTTCGCCCAAATTCTTTGACGCCAAGCTGATCGAACAGCAGCAACGCCACCAACGCTATCACGGCACCAGCTACAACCTGGAGCCGGATATCAAGAGCAGCCCCGGTGGCCTGCGTGATATTCATACGCTGATGTGGGTGGCCCGCCGCCATTTCGGCGCCACCTCGCTCGATGAGATGGTCGGTTTTGGCTTCCTGACTCAGGCCGAGCGCAACGAATTGAACGAATGCCAAAGCTTCCTGTGGCGTATTCGTTTTGCCCTGCACCTGGCGCTGCCGCGTTATGACAACCGCCTGCTGTTCGATCGCCAGCTCAGCGTGGCCCAGCTGTTGCGCTACGAGGGGGAAGGCAATGAACCGGTAGAGCGCATGATGAAGGATTTCTATCGCATGACGCGCCGCGTCGGCGAGCTGAACCACATGCTGCTACAGCTGTTCGATGAAGCGATCCTGGCATTGGACGCTACGGAGAAACCCCGCCCGCTGAACGATGATTTTCAGCTGCGTGGCGATCTGATCGATTTGCGCGACGAAACGCTGTTTATCCGCCAGCCAGAAGCCATCATGCGCATGTTCTACCTGATGGTACGCAACCGCGAAATAAAAGGCATCTACTCCACCACCGTACGCCAGTTGCGCCATGCGCGCCGCCACCTGAAACAGCCACTGTGCAACATTCCCGAGGCCAGAGAGCTGTTTATGGCCATTCTGCGACACCCAGGCGCGGTCTCACGGGCGTTGGTGCCAATGCATCGCCACAGCGTGCTGTGGGCCTATATGCCGCAATGGGGCAGCATCGTCGGCCAGATGCAGTTTGACCTGTTCCATGCCTATACCGTCGATGAACATACCGTGCGTGTGCTGCAAAAGCTGGAAAGCTTCTCCGATGAGGAAACTCGCCCACGCCATCCGCTGTGCGTGGAGCTTTATCCTCGCCTGCCTCACCCAGAATTGCTGTTGCTAGCGGCGCTGTTCCACGATATCGCCAAAGGGCGCGGGGGCGATCACTCCATTTTAGGCGCCCAAGACGCCCTGGAGTTTGCTGCATTGCATGGCTTGAACTCACGCGAAGCACAGCTGGTTGCCTGGCTGGTACGCTGCCACCTGCTGATGTCGGTTACCGCGCAACGACGTGACATTCAGGACCCGACCGTGATCCAGCAGTTCAGTAGCGAAGTGCAAAGCGAAACTCGGTTACGTTACCTGGTTTGCCTGACGGTCGCCGATATCTGTGCCACCAACGAGACCTTGTGGAACAGTTGGAAACAGAGCCTGTTGCGCGAGCTGTATTTCGCCACCGAGAAGCAACTGCGCCGTGGTATGCAGAACAGCCCGGATCTGCGCGAGCGGGTGCGCCACCATCGTTTACAGGCGCTGGCATTGTTGCGTATGGATAATATCGATGAAGAAGCGCTGCACCATATCTGGAGCCGCTGCCGCGCCGACTATTTCCTGCGTCACTCGCCGAATCAGCTCGCCTGGCACGCCCGCCACCTGCTGGCCCATGACTCAACCAAGCCACTGGTGCTGGTCAGCCACCAGGCCACGCGTGGCGGCACCGAGATCTTTATCTGGAGCCCGGATCGCCCTTACCTGTTCGCCGCCGTTGCCGGTGAGCTGGATCGGCGCAATCTCAGCGTGCATGACGCCCAGATCTTCACCAACCGCGACGGCATGGCCATGGACACCTTTATCGTGCTGGAGCCGGACGGCAGCCCGCTGGCCCAGGATCGTCATGCTGCGATCCGCCATGCGCTGGAGCAAGCTATCACCCAGCGAGATTATCTACCGCCGCGCGCTCGGCGTCCGTCGTCCAAACTACGCCATTTCAGCGTACCGACAGAGGTCAGCTTCCTGCCAACTCATACCGATCGCCGCAGCTATCTGGAGCTAATTGCCCTCGATCAGCCCGGCCTGCTGGCACGCGTGGGTGAGGTTTTTGCCGATCTGGGCCTGTCGCTGCACGGCGCACGTATCTCCACCATCGGCGAACGGGTCGAGGATTTGTTTATTTTGGCCGATGCCGATCGGCGGGCGCTGGATCCGCAAACACGCAGAAAATTAGAACAACGGTTGACAGAGGCACTCAATCCAACCGATAAAATGTGATAAAAGTAACCTTTCGTAAATAAAATCAGGACAGAGAACAGCATGCAGCAATTACAGAACGTTATTGAAAGCGCCTTCGAACGCCGTGCGGATATTACCCCGGCCAACGTAGACACCGTAACGCGTGAAGCGGTAAACCAGGTGATCGCCCTGCTGGACAGCGGCGCCCTGCGCGTTGCCGAGAAGATTGAGGGGCAATGGGTTACCCATCAGTGGCTGAAAAAAGCCGTCCTGCTGTCTTTCCGTATCAACGACAACAAGGTAATGGACGGTGCAGAAACCCGCTATTACGACAAAGTGCCGATGAAATTCGCTGACTACGATGAAGCTCGCTTCCAGAAGGAAGGCTTCCGCGTAGTGCCACCGGCTACCGTGCGTCAGGGGGCATTTATCGCTCGTAACACCGTGCTGATGCCTTCTTACGTCAACATCGGTGCCTACGTCGACGAAGGCACCATGGTAGATACCTGGGCCACCGTAGGCTCTTGTGCGCAGATCGGCAAAAACGTTCACCTGTCCGGCGGCGTCGGCATCGGTGGCGTGCTGGAGCCGTTGCAGGCCAACCCAACCATCATCGAAGACAACTGCTTTATCGGTGCGCGTTCAGAAGTGGTTGAAGGCGTGATCGTGGAAGAAGGTTCCGTGATCTCAATGGGCGTTTATCTGGGCCAAAGCACCCGTATCTACGATCGTGAAACCGGTGAAGTGCACTATGGCCGCGTACCTGCTGGCTCCGTGGTCGTATCCGGCAACCTGCCTTCCAAAGATGGTTCCTACAGCCTGTATTGCGCTGTGATCGTCAAGAAAGTGGACGCCAAGACCCGTGGCAAAGTCGGGATCAATGAGTTATTGCGCACTATCGACTAAGCTTGAACGGCGGGTGCAGCACCCGCCATTTTTTTGCCTTCAATACGCGGGCCGTCACAGTCTGTGACGGGCGTTTTCGCCATACTCTCTGGCAGTGGAATATTCCTGATGTGTTTCGATTTGCAGCTCACTACACTGCATATTGGCTAATCAGGCAAATATAGTTGATTAAAAGGTGGCGCTATTATGTATGACAACCTGAAAAGTTTAGGTATCAATCAACCGGAAGATATCGATCGCTATAGCCTGCGTCAGGAGGCCAATAACGACATCCTCAAGATTTACTTCCGCAAAGATAAGGGCGAGTTCTTTGCCAAGAGCGTGAAGTTCAAGTATCCACGCCAGCGCAAAACCGTGGTGGCAGACAATGCCGGCCAGGGTTACAAAGAGATCCATGAGATCAACCCCAACCTGCGCTACGTGATCGATGAACTGGATCAACTCTGCCAGCGCGATCAGGTGGAAGTGGATCTGAAACGCAAGATCCTTGATGACCTGCAGCATCTGCAAAACGTGGTCACCAACAAGATTGCCGAGATCGAATCCGATCTGGAAAAGCTGACGCGCGGTAAATAACCGCCACCCTCAGTCTAGTATTTGTCAGTTTAGGACGATTGGTCGCCCCTCACCCCTGCCCTCTCCCGCTGTAGAGTCCAGGGATCTCATAAACACAGAGATTGGGAGAGGGAGCGAGCCCGGAGTCGCAGACAGGTACAGGAGGTAAGTTGTGGCACGTTCAGTCCCCTCGCCCTGTGGGAGAGGGTTAGGGGTGAATAGGGTAAATCGGTAATCGATAGAGTTATTACTGCTCCGGCAGGCAAAACCTAATTCTTTAACGCTTGCTGGCTGCGGCCTTGAGTGCGTAAGGGATTAGGTTTTTTTTTGCTTTAGCTTTACCACAGGGGATAGCAGGAATAAAGTCGTGCCTGGCCGCTCGCCACCAGGCATCGAGAGGCTATTTCAACAAGGCGCCCCACTGCTCTACCCACGGGCAGGAAACCACTTCCGGTTCAGGTTGCTCGATCGCATCGATCTCCAGCACTTCACCTACGCGCGTCGCTCCCTGCTCCTGCAGCAAAGCATCAAAGGTACGCCCGGCACCGCAGAAATTGTCATAGCTACTATCACCCAGTGCAATCAAGCCATAACGCAGCTCCGGCTGATAGCCCACCTGGTCGCGAATAGCCTGGAACAGGGGTGCAATACTGTCAGGCAAGTCCCCTTGCCCGGTGGTGGAAGTCACGACCAGCGCATAATGCTGGCGGTAAAACTGCCACTCTGCCAGCGTCCCTTCCTCAAACACTTTGACCTCATGGCCCTGTTGTTGCAGGATATTTTCTGCCTCTTCCGCCACTAACAAAGAGTTACCGTAGACCGTTCCAACGAAAATGCCGACCTGAGCCATCGTTGCTGCTCCCTTATGACCGTTGAAAAATGATTAGCTATCCTGACCGTTAGCCTGCGGAAACTCAAGTTCTGGCAGCACGTTATGCCAGCCAAATTGTGACATGACACCTTGCCAATCCGCTTCCCAGGGCGCGGAAATATGCAGCGGTTGGCCGCTCACCGGATGAGTAAGTTGAAGATGGCTGGCGTGCAGCATCAGGCGTGAACAACCAAAATGTTCGGCCATCCCGCGGTTTTGCCGCAGATCGCCGTGAGCGGTATCACCAATAATCGGATGGCGCAGGTGCACCATATGACGACGCAGCTGATGCTTACGCCCGGTCTCTGGTTTCAGCTCAACCAGGCTATAGCGCGAGGTGTCATAGCGGCCAATCGCCACCGGCATCTCCACCGTTGCCAAGGGCTGATAATGACTTACCGCCGGTTTTGGAGCTTTATCCGGGTTGGCATGTTTATCCGCCAACTTATCCAACTCTTCCGTCAGCGCATAATCAACGGTGCCGCCCTCTAAAACATAGCCCCGCACCACCGCGTGATAGGTTTTCTGTACCTGATGCAGTTCAAACTGTTGCGATAATAACCGAGCCACATCGCTGGACAACGCCATCAGCAATATGCCGGAAGTAGGACGATCCAGACGGTGTACGGTAAATACGTGCTGGCCAATCTGATCGCGCACGGTTTGCATGACAAACCTCGTCTCGTGACGATCCAGCCAGCTACGATGCACCAGCCAACCTGAGGGTTTGTTAACGGCGATCAGATGTTCGTCCTGGTACAACACCTTCATAGAGTGATTTTTTCCATAGATTAATCATGCATTTTATCTCCTTGCCCCTGCAAGCTGCAGCCTGCTGGCCGGTTTGCAGGGGCAAGGAGATAGGTAATTGATTGATTCTATCGTCAAACATAAATAATAACGAAACGAAAATCCCGTTTGGCGCTCTCGTTTTTGCCCCACGGGTCAGTAGTGCCTACACTGTACAAAAAGTAGCAAGGAGAGATAACGGTGAGTTGGAATATAACGCTTTTGATAACCCCCCTTTTATTGTCCATGTGCGGCATTCTGTTTTCACCACAGTTGGCAATGGCCTGTACTCGCGCGGTCTACCACGGCGAAGGTAATCTGGTGATCACCGGCCGCACTATGGACTGGAAAGAACAGCTGCACTCTGACCTGTGGATTTTCCCGCAAGGAATGGAGCGCAGTGGTAATGCAGGCAGCAACTCGATCAAATGGACATCTAAATACGGCAGCGTCGTGACTTCCGCCTATGGTGTTGCAACCACCGATGGTATGAATGAAAAAGGTCTGGTGGCCAATATGCTGTGGTTGGTGGAATCTCAATACCCGGCATTCGATGGCGAGCAGCCAACCTTATCATTGGCAGCATGGGCACAGTATGCGTTGGATAACTTCGCCACGGTGCAAGAAGCGGTTAACTCACTGGAAAAGGCCCCTTTTATCGTTGTGACCGGCGGTGTGCCTGGCCAGGAACGTTTGGCCTCCCTTCATTTGTCGTTGTCCGATGCCAGTGGGGACAGTGCCATTTTCGAATACATTAACGGCAAATTAGTGATTCACCATAGCCGCGACTATCAGGTCCTGACCAATTCCCCTACCTTCGATCAGCAGTTGGCCATCACCAAATACTGGCAAGGGATTGGGGGTAACGTCATGCTGCCTGGCACAAACCGTGCTGCCGACCGTTTTGTACGCGCACAGTTTTATATCAACGCTATCCCGAAATATCATCAGGCCAGGCTGGCAGCCTCTAGCGTGCTGAGCGTTATGCGCAATGTTTCTGTGCCCTTTGGCATCACGACCCCTGAAGAACCCAATATTTCTTCCACTCGTTGGCGCACCCTGGCCGATCAAAAGAACAAGCTGTACTACTTTGAATCGGCACTGGGCAGCAGTACTTTTTGGGTAGACCTGAAACGGGTCAACTTTGCTGCCGGCGCTCCGGTTAAAAAGCTGACGCTGGGTAAAGATGAGATGGCAGATTTTACCGGTGAAGTTTCCGCTGAGTTTAAAACCAGCCCTCCCTTTGAGTTCCTTGCTGCCGACGTCATAGATAACGGCTGAGCCCGCTCGATGTTGACTGGTGGCTCCCACTGCCACCAGCACTCCCTTTATATTCATCAGTCAAGAATACTTATTCAGTCACACTCTTGCACATTTTGACTAAAATTTAATCACCCATGCATTTGCTAAGTTCATTCCTCCTGTTACGCTGATGTTCACTCTTCAAACTCCGGACTATTGTTGCTTATCGATAAAATAGAGTAGATCTGAACGCTCCGCGTAAACACCGATATGGCATTAAAATAACCGGCAGAAAAAAGAGAACACCATAATAGGGAGAGAAAAACATGAGCGTTGAACGAGAATATTTGTTGCCAGCGATCTGGGTGCGTGAACACCTGGTCCAGGTCCCGCTGAATTGGTTCAATAACAAGGATACCCGCACCATTGAGATCTTTGCCCGTGAGTTGGTTGACCCGTTACGCCGTGATGAACAACTCCCTTGTCTGCTGTTTTTACAAGGTGGTCCCGGAGGGAAAAGCCCACGCCCTACGGCACGCAGCAGTTGGATCGCCGAAGCCCTCAAAAGCTATCGGGTGATCCTGCTCGATCAGCGTGGCACCGGGCGCAGCAGCCGCATTGAAGGTAAGAGTCTGGCCGGGCTAACCGCCCACCAGGCGGCAGATTACCTGGCCTGCTTCCGCGCCGACTCGATAGTGAGCGATGCCGAATATCTGCGTAAAAACTGCTTTGGCGATCGCCCGTGGAGCACGCTGGGGCAAAGCTATGGCGGCTTTATCACGCTGACCTATCTTTCTCAGGCGCCGGAAGGTCTCCACTGCTGCTTTATGACCGGCGGCCTGGCAAGCCTGCAGCCCGATGCCGATGAAGTCTACGCTCATACCTATCCGCAGGTGATCGCCAAAAATCGCATCTTCTATCAGCGTTACCCACATCTGGAGCCGCTTATCGGTCAGATTGCCGACAAACTAGAGCAGGAAGAGGTGTTGTTGCCCGATGGCGACCGGCTGACCATACGCCGCCTGCAAAGCCTGGGGATCGATCTTGGCATGAGTGAAGGTTACGAGCGGCTACTTTGGCTGTTTGACGAAGCCTTCAACCCGGACGGTGAATTCAGCGACACCTTTTTGTCACAGGTAATGGCGTTGACCAGCTACGCGGAGAATCCGCTGTTTGCCGCGCTGCATGAAAGTATCTACGCACAGGATAAGGCCACCAATTGGGCCGCCCAGCGGCAACGGGGCAACTTCGATGCTTTCGCCGAAGATCGGCGCCCGCTTTACCTGACCGGGGAAATGATCTATCCCTGGATGTTCACCGAGATCGCCGCTCTGCGCCCCTTCAATGAACCCGTTAAGTTGCTGGCCGATCGCCGCGTGTGGTCACCGCTGTATAACAGCGATCGCCTGCTCGACAATCGGGTACCGGTATTCGCCGCCATTTATTTCAGCGATATGTATGTCGATTTGCAGCTCTCGCTGGCGACGGCGCAACAGGTGGGTAATTTGACGCCGTGGATCACCAACGAGTATGAGCATAACGGCTTACGCGTTGGTAATGTTTTTGGTCATTTGCAGACGATGGCGCAGAAAGCGGGCATTTACGCCCCCTCATCCCAACCCTCTTTCGCAAGGATAGCGAGCTGATGGCCCTGCTCTTTTGGCAGTAAAGAGAAAATCTCAAGCAAACTCTAAAGCTGTTTTGGAAGTAGAAGCAAACTCAATAACCTTCTTTATCCAAGGTAAGTCACTACCATTTCAAACACGCTCGTTCTGTCCCTCTCCCTGTGGGAGAGGGTTAGGGTGAGAGGAGAGGCATCTTAGTTCACCAGCTCAATGGTGATCAGGCGGCTATCGGCCCGGCCATGATCGTCCACCGCCCGGATGCGATACTGGCCATTGTTGACCGGCCGCCAATCGATGGCGGTTTTACTGCCGCTGCTGCCAAGATAAATATCATCGACAAACCAATACACCATTTTACTGTCCGCATCCGTCACCGCATTGAAGGAGATTTTGTCACGCCCCTGCTGCGATTGCCGCAAGGTATAGGTAGTATTTTTCAGCGGCGAGGTAATGCGCGGCGGGCTGCCCCCCATCGCCACCGCATTATCCTTGCAATGGTTTACCGGCGGAGCTCGCTTGGGTAATCCAGCCTGCGCAAACACGTTAGCCAGATCGGAAGGCCAGAACTCAAACACTTCGGTGCGGGTTTGTGTTTCATCATACGGCGGGCAGGCCACCTCACCGCTGTGAATATCCAACACCACCGGGCGATAGACGGTATCGACCTTGATCGGCGACTTGCCGGGGATAAACCAGGTTTTGCCTTTTTGCTGGCACCACTGCGTCGGCAGGTTGCCGCTAGCCAAGCAAATATCCACCCGCTTCAACTGTTTCGGGAAGGAGTGTTTCGGCTCCTGCAAGGCCGGATAGCTGGCGTTAATGCTGTCGATAATATTGAAAAATAACGGGGCTGCCGCATCGGCCCCCACAAACACGTTGTTGCCTCTGCTGTCGAAATTCCCTTCCCATACCACCAGCACGTAAGGCCCGAAGATCCCGACGCTCCAGGCATCGCGGAAGCCCCAGGAGGTCCCTGTTTTCCAATAGACCGGCAGGGATGACGAGCGTTGTGCCAAAGTATCACCAGGCCGGCGGTGCTGGCGCAGCATATCCAGCGTAGTAAAGCTGGCTTCTTCGCTGAGCAAACGGATTGGTGGCGGATAGGCATCACTCTTTTGCATCCGTAATGGGCGCAATGCGCCCCGGTTAGCCAACAGCGCATACAGCTTCGCCAGTTCCTGAGCAGTGATTTCACCGCCCCCCAACACCAGCGACAATCCATAATGGTTTTCACTGGCCAGGTTGGCGATGCCGGACAGGCTTAAAAACTGGTAAAACGTCGGTTGCCGTAGTTGTGAAGCTACGTACACCGCTGGAATATTACGGCTGAAATTCAACGCATCCGTCGCCGTTACCGGCCCCAGGAAACGTCGGTCAAAGTTTTCTGGCGCATAGGCGCCAAAGGATGAAGGCACGTCCTTCAGGATGGTCATCGGATGCAGTACGCCCTGCTCCATCCCCAAAGCATAAATAAAGGGCTTGAGGGTCGAACCAGGGGAGCGCTTGGCATTGGTCCCGTTCACCTGCCCCTGGATCTCGCGGTTGTAATAATCGGCAGAGCCTACCAGCGCCCTTATCCCCATATCACGGCTATCCACCAACAGCACCGAGGCATTATGGATCCCCCGGCTCTGGTTACGGACGATAAACGCGTTCACCTGCCTTTCGATCAGCCGCTGGAGCCCGGCATCCAACGTGGTATCCACACGGGTATCCAACTGCACTAACTGCTGGGTCTGTTGACGCAACTGTTCGATAAAGTGTGGAGCAATGTACGGCATCCGTTCTGGTTGGCGCAGTGCCAAAGGGAGTTGAAACAAGGCACGCTGACTACTGTCGGTGCTATACACGCCCTGCCAGCGTTGAAACAGGCGGTTACGGGCCTGCGTCAGGGCTTGCCCCAACACGCCGGTTTTAGGATCGATACGATAGCTGGGTGACTGCGGTAACACCGAGAGCGTCAGCGCCTCCGGCAAGGTCAGATCCTGCGGTGCCTTGGCAAAATAGATCAGGCTGGCCGCACCGATGCTTTCAATATTGCGGCCATAGGGGGCGTAATTGAGATAGGCTTCCAGAATATCGTGCTTGGAGTAGCTGAGTTCCAACTGCACGGCCCGCAGAACCTGCATCAGTTTACCGCCGGGTGTACGGGTATTCAGATGCCAATGCATGCGCGCCAGCTGCATGGTGATGGTCGAACCGCCCTGCATTTTGCCGCCGGCTACGTAGCTGCGCCAAAAGCCACGCAGCAGACTGACGGGGTTAAATCCGGGGTTGTAATAGAACCAGCGATCTTCATGCAGCAAAATACCCTGCACCGCCAACGGCGAGATCTTTTCCAACGGCGTCCACAGGCGATAACGGTCGTCATTGGCCAACGTGAGGCGCATCAGCGTCCCGTGGCGATCGTAGTAAACCGTAGAGAAGGGCACGCCCTGCGAAAGAGGAGGATGCGGCCACAGCCGGGCACCTACCAGGCCCAGCGCCAGCAGAAATACCGCCATCAGGATATTTTGCAGCCAGCGTTTTGCCACAGCAGATACAGGAAGGATTTTCATGGAGTCTCGATACCCACGAACCCCGCAGCTCAACGCTGCGGGGCATCGCGATGGCTTATTGACTTTCCGCCGGTACAACCACCAGTTTACCGCTGCTGGCCGACATGGCCTGCACTTCACGATCGTACATGGCTTCGCCATAAGCCGGAGGGATCGCAAAGCTACCGGTGTTGGTCGCTTTAATCTGGTAGACAAACTCCTGCACATCGGTGCTGGCGCTACCATAGATAATCACCCGGTCTTCGCGGATATCACTGTAATCAGGTGCCCAAGTGGAGCCCGAGGCAGCCAGTGGTGACTGCCACCCTGCATCCGTATTCTCGCTGGCTTCACCGTCTTCGCCGGTCGATTCTGGCTCTGGTGCCGTTTGCTGCACCACTTCAAATCCGCCAGGCAGCAGATCGACAATCGCCAGGTTGCTCTGCCCTTCTTTCGAATTGGCGCGGATTTTCAGATGAACGTTGATCTTCTGTCCTAACGTTACCTGAGTGACCGGTTTGCCCTGTTCATCGGTGTAATCACGGGTAATTTCCAAACCGCGAGCAATGGCTTTCTGTGGAGCAGCCAGATCGTAACCGGCCTGAGTGACCACATACCAGGCCGGAGCGTCGGCGCTGTTGGTAAAACGGATAGCCTTGGCCTCGGCCGTAAACTGGCCTTTGGCAAACAGCCCTATCATCTCTGAAATCACCTGCGGATCGACGTTACCTTGCTTGCCGCTCTGCGCAATCGTCAGCGAATCGCTAGTATTGGCCTGCGCCGCCACCTGAGCCGAGTAGCTTTCCAGCGCCAGGATACTCATCGCCGAAGAATAGGTGGTGTAGCGCTCTTCTTTCAACGCCTTGACCATGTTCTCCAGCACCTGCGGAGGGATGGAAGACACCTTCTCCGGGAAGTGGCGAGCGATCAGGTACAGACGCGTTGCGTCCTGCACCAGCGGATCGAAGTAATTCTGCGTCCACCAGCCTTTGTCATAGGCTTTGCTCAGTTGCTTCCAGCTAGGTTGCAGCAAGGCATTCGCCTCATCGTCCATTTTCAGCAGACGGTAAGACGATGCCAGATACAGGGCACTCAGATCGGTTTTCCAGCTGTCTGGATACAGTTTCTGCAACGTATCCTGCACCGAGGCCAGCGAGTTGGTGGTAATTTCGCCCTGCAAGGTCAGCAGGTAGACTGCCCAGGTACGCAGACGCAGATGGTACATATCATCATAACGGTTGGCTGCCAGTTCACGCAGCGCACCGTTGGCATCTTCCAGCATTCCCACCGGCAAAGCATAACCCGCCGCTTTGGCTTCCAGCAGGTATTGCACCACGTATGGCGTGACGAAAGGATCGGTTTCCGGCGATGAACGCCAGGCACCAATGGCCCCGCTGTCGTTCTGGCGGGAACGCAGTACGCCGAGCAGGTTTTTCAGCTGTTTGCTGACTTCGGCCTGGCTCAGGCTGCTTTTCATTTCCGGATGCTGGCTTTGCATGATCAGCGGAATGGAACGGCTGACGATCTGCTCAGAACAGTAGTACGGATAATCCGCCAGATACTGCGCCAGGCCGTTGGTCAGCACCAACGGGGAGTGAGATACCGCCGCGCTACGCTGCGCATAGGCATCAAACATCTGCCGCAGATTATCAATATTCTGGCTGCTACCGCTCATCCGGCCCATCACCGTCTGGGTGCGGAAAGGCATTGCCGGGCGTACCGAGGTGCTAACGGTACGGCGGCTGGTTTTATCACCGTAACGCGCATCAAACACCAACGGAGCATCACCCAGTGCCGCCTTGGCACGCAGGCGGAAGGTGATCACACCTTCACGCTTCTCCGCCAATGACAGGCTTTGCTCGGCCTTACTCACCACTTCCAACTGCGGTGGCGGCGTCAATTGCACGGCGATCGCCACAGGCTTTCCGTTCAACCCTTCGAGGTTATTGCTAACCCCTACGCTGACATCAAACTCATCCCCCGGTGCCACCATATAAGGCACATTCGGCGTCATGATGAAGTTGTCACGTACCGTCGCGGAGGTTTGGGCCTTGCCGATTTTGCTTGGCGTAACCGAAATGGCCATCACGCGGATCTTGCCGTTGAAGTAATCCGGCACCGGATAGGTAAACTGCTTCTCGCCGTTCACTTCGGTAATGCCAGACCAGTAGGCCACCGGCTTGTCGCGCTTGCGCTTGAAAGGATTCAGGTTGAGATCCAGCCCTTCACCCGCATCACCGCCCGGTGCCGCAGAAAGCGCCATCAGCTTGCTGAATTCCGGCAGGATCAGATCGAGGATCTGCGAGCTTTCCACACTCAGCTCACGCTTACGGAAGAAGTACTCCAGCGGATCTTTCAGGCGGTAACGCGCTACCTGCAAGATCCCTTCATCTACGGCAAACAGTGCCACCTGCTGTGGACCATCGGTTTTCACCGTAATCGTCAGGTTATCACCCGGCTTAATCACCTCAGGCGTCACTATTTCCAGGCCGTTTTGCCGGGCTTTGGTGCTGATTTTAAACGGCATGACGCCATAGCTCAGCGGGCTCATAAAGATCTCGCTGGAGTTCACGTCGCGCACAAACTGCACGTTGATATACCCGTTGCCTTCCATCCCGGCCGGAACCCGGATTTTCTGCACCGAGCTGGTGGTATCGGTGTGGAACCACTGCCAGGCATAGACACGGTCTTTTTCGATGGTGATCAAACCGCTGCCGGTATAAGGCGCGTTGATCGCCACTTCAATTTCTTCACCCGGCTGATATTCCGCCTGGTTCAGTTTCAGCTTCAGTTCGGCATTGCGATCCAGCGAACGGCTGAGGTTGGCATTGCCCGCCACGCTATAGGCGATACGGTTGAGCACCTTGCCCTGTGCATCTTCGATCACCAGAACAAAGTCACCCGGGGTGTCGGTTGCCAAGGTCAGATCGGTGCCCTGCTCGCTCAGCGCCAACGGCTGCTCGGACAACTGCACCTCTTTCATCTTCGATTGGTATTTATAAACGCCAGAATCCTGCTTGGTCAGCACCGAGATGTATTTCTGCTCGATCAACACCTGCTTCAGATCGGCGAGTGCAATCTGTTTCAGGGAAGGATCGACGGCAATCACGTTCAGATTTCGCGCCGAACCCCGGTTGATATAGCCTAAATCACCGTCTGGCTTCACGCCTACCAGATAGTCATACGGCGATACCAGCACCCGAGCGGTGGCGGCAACGGAACGCCCGCCACCCGCTACAAAGGCTTCTGACAGCAGTTGTAGCTGATAGGTGGCATCCGCATAGGACTTCAGATCCAGTGGGATATTCGCCACGCCCTGCTCGTTGGTGGTACGGTCTTCCAGCTCGGTTTCAAAACCGTCGCTATTCTGGCGGTTCTCAAAGAAGGCGTAATCCGGAAAGCGATCGAAGCTTGGATACATTGGCCGTAGCGTCAGCTTCGAGGTAACTCGGCGATCCTGGGCAGGCGTGCCAAACAGGTTCTGCACATCGATGTTCGCCTGCAGCTCAGAAGGTTTCACCCACCCTTGCTGGCGGTTCGGCGTCAACTCCAGCTTCACCTTCAGTTGGTCTGGCTCAAACTCTTTTACGTTGACGGCGGTATGGCCGAGCAAGGTGGAAGTGTCGTTATTCTTGCCAATCAGATACAGGTAGACGTTCCATTCGCCCGTTGGCGCATTCTCGTCGGTGGTGTAACTCAATTCATTGAAACCACTGCCACCGAGAGTCAGCGGCACCGTTGTCATCAATTTGTCGCGCGGATCGCGGATCTCGGCACGTACCGGTACGCCAGCCAGGGCTACGCCCCAATCGGCAGCACGGGTAATCAGACCAATATTGAAGGTATCGCCCGGACGGTACACGCCACGATCGGAGAACAGATAACTGCTCAGGGTGCGTGGATCGATCGGAGTTTCTTCGCCTTCAATATCAAAGCGGGAGAAATCCAGCCCGCGGTCGTTGTAGCGGGTGGTCGGCAAGAAGGACACATCGCCCTCTTTTTCGACCAAGAACATCACCGGCTGACGTTCGTTGGTATACACGTCCAACGATGGGAAACGCACGTGCCCATTGGCATCGGTCACCTGGCTGAGCAGCGTCACGCCGTTTTTGGCGATCACCGAAACCTTGGCGTTACCGACTGGTGCACCGCTGTGGATAGATTGGACAAACACATCACGCGTTTTATCCTGCGAGCGTTTGGCAATGATGCCCAGATCGGTGACGACAACAAAGCGCGAATCTCCCACGCTAGGTGAATCATCCCCTTCTTGCTCGCCCTGATCGCCTTCATCCTCTGCGGCCTGCGTCTTTTTCTTTTCCGGCTGCCATTCCGACAGCGTCAGCAGGAACACGCCGCGATGGGAATCCGTGCTGGTGGACAGGTAACGTGAGAGATCTATGCCCTTATAGCTTACTTCACCCGGCTGATCGTTGTTGATGACCGTTTGATAGTTAAAGTGTTCGGTAAAATATTCATCGTTAAGCTGGTTGAACTGGGCCGAAGTGTATTCGCTGCTTTTGAATGAGACGATATGCTGCAGCTGGCTTGGGATCACCCGCTTGATATCCAGACGCAGGCCGGGCACGTTACGCGCCGCCACGCTGATTTGCTTGTCACCATTCACCGACAGCAGAGAACCCTGTGACATAAACTGCAAGGTTTTCGGGAAGTCTGGTACTTCGACGATACGGTAGACCTTCTCCGGCATTTTATAGCCGCCCGAAGAGGTCATCAGGTTAGTGATCTCCAGCAGCATAAAGCGGTGAGCCGGTGCGTCAAACTTGAAGCTGAACTGCGGTTGATAGGTCTCTTCCGCTTCATTCAGGGTCAGCGTCAGCGGCGTAGACTGGGCCATCACGCTGTTTTCGATGCTCTCGGTCCCGCCCCACTGATAAAAATCGTCCGGTTCGTTACTGGCTTCGGAATCGTTAGGATTATGCTGCGGCAACAGCCAGGCCTTGACCGCGCGCCCGGCATCTTTGTCTTTGATCGCATCGCTGAAGGCGACGATCAGCGCACGCTGGCCTTTGCTGCCATCGCTATCGACCACCTGGGCGCTAGCGTCCTTCACAGTGAGGCTATACAGAGTTGGCACCGACACCCAGCTGTCTTTCGATTGAGCGATCTCATTGGCAGACACCACCGACTTGATGCCCTTGCCCAGTACCAGATGCACTTTACCACCGTGATCCAGCGCTTTCAGCGGTTCAGAATGCACCCAGGCGTTCAGCTTCTTGGCATCGTAAACCAGGGAGAAATTAAGTTTCTTTTCAGATTTGGCGTTGGCTTCGATCAACCCCATGGCGATCTGCTTTTCAAAGCTGGCCACGTCCACTGGCGCATTGAATTTGACGTTGAAGATAGCGCTGCGCTTTTGCGGATCTTGTGGGTCTTGATAATACTCAGCTTGCCCAAGTTGATAGTCAAAAGCCGGGGCACTAAAGCTGTAGTGGGTGTTGGCGAGTTTAATCTGCGGGGCCAGCAACACGGCAGGCTCGAGCTTAACCTCATATTTGCTGCCCATCGGCAATAGGTTTTTCGGCGTGAAGACCAGGGTCCAGGCGTTATTCCACTTCCACTGCCCTTCAAGGGCCGGGCTGATGGAGATGCCTTTTTCCACGACCTTGCCAGCATCGGTCAACGGTGCCACGGAGTTTCTAAAGGTGAGGGTGACCTGCTGCGGCGCAGATTTCTGCACGGCAAAGTTAACCGGCTCAGGATCGGATACCCGCACGCTGGTTTCCTGGTACACCATCGGTGCCGGTTCAATCGGCTGTGGCCGATTCAGCCACCAGTGCCATCCGTAGAAGGCGCCACCCGCGGCGCACAACAGCACCAGCAACGACAGGCTAATGGCTTTGGGATATTTGTCTACCCCACCTTCCAGCCGCAGGAAGCCGCGCCTCACCCCGCCGGATACCGCTGCCCACCAGGCAGGTGCATTCCAGTTCAGGTTGCCCACCACCGGCTTGAACAGCCGCCCCAACAGGCCAAAAACCAGGGCCAACAGGCGGAACAGGCCTTTTATCAACGTAAAAGGCAAACGGAGGATAAACTTCAGCAAATCCATGATTGCAGCACCTTTATAATCCTTGAAAGACACCCAGAGACAAGGTTTCCGACGACGGAGCCTAAGCAGCTAACAGCCTACACCCATTCCAGAAATCAGTGACAATACCAACACAATAAGAAGAATGGTCATGATCACGCCAAAAGCAAACATGGCAATTTGAAAAGCCAGCGTGCCAATACCGAGCAATACCGCAGCGGAAACCGCGCGCGGATTTTCCTTACACACACCAGCAATGGCGCCCAGGATCACGGCCCCCACAGCCAATACGGCAGTGACGATCTTCAAAATCCGATCCACATCATAATGAGGCCGCGAGACCTTTTCAGGGATTTGCTGGCCAGCCAATGAGGCCAGCAGTGATTCTTTGATAGCCACCGCTTTACCCGCAACAAGGCTTTCCAACGTCTGCTGAGGGGCAAATGGCCCGGCATAGAAATGCACCATCGCCAATAACAGCGCCAGGCCGCCTAGCGCAATCCCCGACCAACCGAATATATTTTGTCTCAACATGAGAAACCCTCCTTGGTGACTCGCGGTAATGTGCACATTATCTACTAGTTGCACACGGCGGTGGAAACTCTATTTTAGCCATACCGGCGAATTGCAGATTGCAGGTGTAGAATGCAGCGCGATTACAGCTCGATATTGAGCAGTGAATCCAGCTGTTGTAACAGCAACAGCAGCGGCAGGCAGTTCGGCTGTTTATCCTTTAACGCTTCTTCAAAATAGGGGGTGATGGCAAAACGCGTTGGCAGTGGCGCATTAGCATCGAGCAGCGCATGCATCCTTGGCAACAGTATCCACTGCAACCACTCTTCGGCCTGCATGCTGTCGATGCAAAAGGGTTCCGTGCTGGCAAAAGCCTCGGCTTCTGGCGGCGTCAACTGCCACAGCGTCAGATCGCGCATGGACTGTTCAATCGCCTGTAAATTGTGGCGAACCTGGTTGGATATACTCATCGACATTCCCGAACAATTTAAGCATGTTAATCAGCCTACGGCTGCAAGCCGCAAAGCATAACATTTAAGCCCAAAGCACCCAATTTTATCTGGTGGCGCCATGCCTGGCACGGCACAATACGCGCACCCAAAAATCACACATGATAAAAGACATGCCCGCAACATCACTCAATAAAAATCACGCTACGCCCGGTAAAGCCATGCTGGCTTCGGTTACCGGTTATGCTATGGACGGCTTCGATCTGTTGATACTCGGCTTTATGCTGCCGGTGATCACCACTGAGCTGGGTCTCACCTCATCACAAGCCGGTTCGCTGGTGACCTGGACATTGATCGGCGCAGTGATTGGCGGCGTGATCTTCGGCCATCTCAGCGACCGTTTTGGCCGCATCCGCGTGCTGACCATCACTATCCTGATGTTTTCGCTGTTTACCGGCCTGTGCGCCGTTGCCGTCGGCTACTGGGACTTGCTGGCCTATCGCACCCTTGCCGGGATTGGGCTGGGTGGCGAATTCGGTATTGGCATGGCGTTGATCGCCGAAGCCTGGCCCGCTGAGAAGCGTAACCGTGCCTCGGCTTATGTGGGCATGGGTTGGCAGCTCGGTGTACTTGCCGCGGCCTTCCTCACTCCGCTGTTGCTGCCTTATATCGGCTGGCGTGGCATGTTCCTGGTAGGCCTGCTGCCGGCGCTGGTTTCCTTCCTTATTCGCCGAACCATGGGCGAACCCAAAGCGTTTACACAGCAAAAAACCAGCGAACAGCAGCTCTCCTTTACTCAACGATTAAAGCTGCTATTTAAGGATCGCGCCACCGGCAAGGCCAGCCTGGGGATCTTTATCCTCTGCTCGGTGCAGAACTTTGGCTATTACGGGCTGATGATCTGGATGCCGACCTATCTGGCCAAAAACTTTGGCTTCTCGCTGACCAAATCCGGCGTCTGGACGGGAGTCACGGTGATCGGTATGACCTTCGGTATCTGGCTGTTCGGCGTATTGGCCGACCGCTTTCCCCGTTGGATCATCTTTGTCATTTATCAGGTTGGCGCTGTGGTGATGGTCATAAGCTATGCGCAACTCACCGATCCCACGCTGATGCTGTTTGCGGGTGCACTGATGGGAGTATTCGTTAACGGGATGATTGGCGGCTACGGCGCGCTGATTTCTGACACCTACCCGGTACAGGCTCGCGCCACGGCGCAGAATATCCTGTTCAACCTGGGCCGCGGCGTCGGTGGGTTGGGGCCATTGGTGATCGGTGCGCTGGTCACTCAGGTTTCCTTTACCGCCGCGATCAGCCTGCTGGCCGCTATTTACCTGTTGGATATTTTCGCCACGCTGTTCCTGCTACCGAAGAAACAAAGCACAGGCGATACGTTGGGGGCAATCGGGTAAACCTTAAGGGGGGGAAGTCAGGCAGGATTTGCTGTCTGGCCTTTGCTCCAGACAAAAAGTTGGGGGCACTGCGTTAACAGTGCCCCCGGTTCGTTTTATAGCTAATCCCGCTACAAGTGTGCTCCCTGCTCAATCCCTGAAAACTTTTCCTTTCGGCCATCCTGACCAAAACAATCCTTCGCAAAATCCTCTAACATCATCCTGACGCGGTTCCTCGGCCTTCCTGACCCACCAACAATCCTGTGCTGGCTCTCTATCTCCGTCCTGGAGGTGTCCTTGGTTTCAATCCTGAAACATCCTGTGTATCATCCTGATACCAATCCTTTCCACTCTTCCTGAGTGCATCCCTTTCTTCTTCCTGAAGCTGCATCATCCTGACGCTTTCCTGCTCCATCCGGCTTCCTTCCGGTAGACATAAGATCGCTTATTTCCTTCCCGTTAACAAGGGCATGTAGGACGGATTACGGTAAACTTGACTTAACCTACATCGGCAAAAATACATAACAAACTGATATATATAACTAATAATTAAAAAATGGCTAACTAAATCGAAAAATTAAAAGCGATCTCTCACAGCTTTTGTAAGAGATCTCGCACACGCACTAAAGGCAAATTAGCCGATTAATTAACTCTGGGGCGTAAAGCATTGAGAAAATCCCCCAAACTGGCGGCTAATAGCGTGCGTTTTTTGCTGCCAAATTGCTCAAGCAGCACGTTGCCGCTGACATTACACAGCGACACCACCGTCATTTCCGATTCTGTGGTCGCCAGGAACAACGTAGGCGATAGCTTAAGGCGTTTTTGCGTCACCAGATGCCCAATCAGATTCTCCTGCAGACGAATAAAGTCGTCTTCACTCCAGACCTGCAATAGCGTCAACGGATGCTCGCCAAACTCCGCATTCATATCCCCGGCATACTGTTGGGTATAGAAGGTGTGGATATCCGGCTGTAGTTGCAGTTCCAGCGCCTGCTCCACCTTTTCCAGGCTGGCCGCTGGCGTAAAAGGCTGTGGCAGCCACAGCACCGTATCATCGCGATTTTCGACAATACAGGGGGAAGCCACGCCGTACAGTTCCTGGCTAGCCGGGGCATGGCCATACTGCTGCTGCCATTTGTCGACATAGCGCTGGGTAAATTCACACAGGGCGTGCGATACATCATGGTCCATATTTTTTCTCGCATACGGTAAACTGGTGCCTATTGTACCTATCTAAGACCAAGGTGACAGCTCATGTCCTCCTATCAAGATCATCAGGCTCTGGCGGCACTGACGCTGGGCAAGCCAACCGCATACCGTGACTGCTACGATGCCTCACTGTTACAAGCGGTTCCTCGCAGCATGAACCGGGAGCCGCTGGGGCTTTATCCCGATAACCTGCCGTTCCACGGTGCCGATATCTGGACGCTGTATGAACTGTCCTGGCTCAATGCCAAGGGGCTGCCGCAGGTCGCGGTGGGAGAAATCAGCCTGAATGCCAACAGCGTCAACCTGATCGAGTCCAAAAGCTTCAAGCTCTATCTCAACAGCTTTAACCAAACCCACTTCCCAGACTGGGAAGCGGTACGCTCTACGCTACAACGCGATCTCGCCGCCTGCGCACAAGGGGATGTCAGCGTGAGCCTGTTCAGCGTCGATCGGCTTGAAGGCAGCCCTATCGCCCGGTTGGAGGGTGAATGCCTCGACCAGCAAGACATCAGCATTGATAACTACGAGTTCGACACGGGTTACCTGGAAGGCGCAGCCGGTAGCCAAATCGTCGAGGAAACGCTGGTCAGCCATCTGCTGAAATCCAACTGCCTGATCACCAACCAGCCCGATTGGGGCTCGGTGCAAATCCGCTATCGCGGTCCGCAGATCAACCGTGAAGCCCTGCTACGCTATCTGGTTTCGTTCCGTCATCACAACGAATTCCATGAACAGTGCGTTGAGCGGATCTTTAACGATCTGCTGCGTTTCTGCCAGCCGCAACAATTGAGCGTTTATGCCCGCTACACCCGGCGCGGTGGTCTGGATATCAACCCTTGGCGCAGCAATGTGGCGTTCGAACCGGCGCATGGCCGTCTGGCCCGTCAATAATGCTCAACAACTGAGCTAACAGGCGGTTTGTATTGGTAAAAATCCGGAGACGGCGGTAAGGTTAAATCAAGAGTGCCCGCTTTTTGCTCAGGCATTCCAGTAGGCAATACAAAATTCTTACCGCAGTGCACAGAGACAGGTAAGGATTATTATCGCCCTATTTATGGGCGCAAAGGAGTTACCTTGATTACACATATCAGCCCACTTGGCGCTATGGATTTGTTGTCGCAGCTGGAAGTAGACATGCTGAAGCGTACCGCCAGCAGCGACCTGTACCGTTTGTTCCGCAACTGCTCCCTGGCGGTGTTAAACTCCGGCAGCCAGACCGACAACAGCAAACAGTTGCTATCGCGTTATGAAAACTTTGATATCAACGTACTGCGCCGTGAACGCGGCGTAAAACTGGAGCTGGTGAACCCGCCAGAAGAGGCTTTTGTTGATGGCCGCATTATTCGTTCATTGCAGGCCAACCTGTTTGCGGTGCTGCGCGATATCCTGTTTGTCCACGGCCAAATTGACAGCGCCGGGCGTTTCCAACACCTGAATTCGGAAGACTCCATTCATATCACCAATCTGGTGTTCTCCATCCTGCGTAATGCCCGCACGCTTCACCTCGACGAAGACCCGAATATGGTGGTGTGCTGGGGTGGCCACTCGATCAATGAAAACGAATATCTTTATGCCCGTAAGGTCGGTAGCCAGCTGGGCCTGCGCGAGCTGAATATCTGTACCGGCTGTGGGCCAGGGGCGATGGAAGCGCCAATGAAAGGGGCCGCCGTCGGCCATGCGCAGCAGCGCTACCACAACAGCCGCTTTATCGGCATGACCGAGCCCTCCATTATTGCCGCCGAGCCGCCGAATCCACTGGTTAACGAGCTGGTGATCATGCCAGATATCGAAAAACGTCTGGAAGCCTTTGTGCGGATCGCGCACGGCATCATCATTTTCCCTGGCGGGGTCGGTACAGCGGAAGAACTGCTGTATCTGTTGGGCATTCTGATGAACCCGGAAAATAGCGAGCAGGTACTGCCGCTGATCCTCACCGGGCCGAAAGAGAGCGCCGATTATTTCCGCGTGCTGGACGAATTCATCATGAATACGCTGGGCGAGAAGGCCCGCCGTCACTACACCATCATCATCGACGATCCGGCCGAAGTGGCCCGTCAGATGAAAAAGGCCATGCCGCTGGTGAAAGAAAACCGCCGCAATACCGGTGATGCCTACAGCTTTAACTGGTCGATGCGCATTGCACCGGACCTGCAGCTCCCCTTCGAGCCAAGCCATGAAAACATGGCCAACCTCAACCTGTACCCGAATCAACCGGCGGAACAGTTGGCTGCAGCCCTGCGCCGTGCATTCTCAGGGATCGTAGCGGGTAACGTGAAGGAGAACGGCATCCATGCCATCGAACAGTTCGGCCCTTACAAGCTGCATGGCGATCCGTTGATGATGAAGCAGATGGATAACCTGTTGCAGGGCTTTGTCGCCCAGCACCGCATGAAACTGCCGGGAACCGCCTACGTGCCTTGCTACGAGATTGTAGCCTGATCCTCACCTCTGGGCGGCGTCATAGCCGCCCTAATTTTCTGACGTTGTTGCCTTGCCTATGCCTATACATTTACTGATTGTCGATGCTCTGAACCTAATTCGCCGCATTCATGCGGTGCAAGGCTCCCCTTGTGTCAACGCTTGCAAGCATGCGCTACAGCAGTTGATTCAACACAGCCAGCCCACCCACGCCGTGGCGGTGTTCGACGAAGACGACCGTAGCGAGAGCTGGCGACATCAAATTCTGCCCGATTACAAAGCCGGGCGTTCGCCGATGCCGGAAAACCTGCATCAGGAAATGCCGCAGCTGCGCGAAGCGTTTGCCGAGCTTGGGGTGGCCAGTTGGCATTCGGCTGGCAATGAGGCGGACGATCTGGCTGCGACGCTGACGGCCAAAATTGCCGCAGGCGGGCACCAGGTGACGATTGTCTCTACCGACAAAGGCTACTGCCAGCTGCTGGCACCCAGCGTACAGATCCGTGACTACTTCCAGAAACGCTGGTTGGATATGCCGTTTGTGCAGCAAGAGTTTGGAGTGTTACCGCAACAGCTCACGGATTATTGGGGGCTGGCAGGCATTGGTAGCAGCAAGATCCCAGGCGTTGCCGGTATCGGGCCAAAAACGGCGGTATTGCTACTGCAACAGATGGGGAGTCTGGATGGTCTGTATCAACACCTGGAACAGGTGCCGGAGAAGTGGCACAGCAAGCTGTTAGAGCACCGCGAGCTGGCCTATATCAGCAAGCAGGTCGCCACTTTGCGTACCGATCTGACGCTGGACGGCAATCTGCAACAGTTACGTTTGCCAATAAATTAAGGGCGCTGCCAACAGCAACGCCCTTACGCCTTACTCGCGCTCGTCGCGGCGGCCGGGAATGGCCGACCACATGCGGCGCACGTGTACGGTGATCTCTTCACGATCGTGGTACAGCTGCTTGGCGTGGATCTCTGCGCTAATCCCCTCGTTGGCCAAGGCTTCGTGGATGCTTTGCAGGTTCTGCGCCACCTCTTCGTAGCGCTTCTTCATCGGCAGCTTCAGGTTAAAGATCGCCTCACGGCACCAGCCTTTGAGCAACCATTGGATCATCAGGCTGGTCACTTTTGCCGGCTTCTCCACCATATCGCACACTACCCAGTAGTTTTTGCTGGTGGTCGGCTCAAAGCGGAAGCCGTCGACACGATGGTGGGTCACCTGCCCGGTATCCATCAGACTCGGGGCCATCGGGCCGTTGTCCACCGAATGCACCATCATGCTGCGTTTGACCAACTGATAGGTCCAGCCGCCAGGGCAAGCCCCCAGATCGACCGCAAACATCCCACTGCCTAAACGCTCGTCCCATTCGTCTGCCGGGATGAAAACGTGGAAAGCCTCTTCCAGCTTCAGCGTAGAGCGGCTTGGCGCATCGGACGGGAACTTCAGGCGTGGGATCCCCATATAGAACGGGGAGTTGTTGTTGCTATAGGAATATCCCACGTAGCAACAGCCCGGCGCGATAAAGAACACGTGTACCACCGGGCGAGAGGGATTCTCACGCGCCATCAGCACTTTCTGCTCACGCAATGCGCCGCGCAGCGGCACAGTCAGCTTGCGGCAGAACTTCAGCAGCTCTTTGCTTTCGTTGGTATCCGGTACTTCTACCCGTAATTCACCGCCGCGATCGACCACGCCCATCAGCATGCCGACAATCGGTGAAACCCGATCTTCCGGTGGCAAATCACGCAGCAGTTCTCCCACCACCAGCATCTGGCGGGCAAAGATCAGCTCACGGAACGGGATTTCTTTCGCCAGGCGATCGGCATCGTCCGGCTGATAGCATTCAAACAGCACATAGCCGCTGTTGTCTTTAACCCTGGCAAAACCAAACACTTCCAACTGGGCGGCCTTGTCGGTAATTTCCGCCGCGCACTCTTTCTCAAAGCCTTGGCGGCAGTACAACGCGATCTTATTCATGGCGCTCGGCCTTTTTCCTCAGACGCAAAGCGCCAATCAACATCAATGCCCAACCGATCAGGAAGCAGGTCCCGCCCACTGGCGTGACATAAACCCAAACCTTTTGGTGAGACAGCGCCAGACAGTACAGGCTGCCGCTGAACAACACGGTGCCGAGCGCCAACAGCGCTCCGCTCCAGTAAAACCACAGGCTGACCCGACGCTGCATGGCAACGGCCAGCCCCAGGATCGCCAGAGTATGGAACCCCTGGTAATCAAGCCCGGTGCGGATCCAGGCCATTTCATTGACCCCGAGCGCACTACTCAATACGTGCGCACCAAACGCGCCCAGAGCAACATAGACAAAACCACTGATAGCAGCAAAAATCAGCATAGAACGGCTACTCATCATTATTCACCTTAATCGAGATCCACCAGCCACAACGTCACCGCAGCCGGCTTTATTGTTCATAGCGAAAGCGGAACTTCTCCTGTTCGCTGGCCGCACGCGCCAAGATCCATTGGCGAAAGGCGGCTATTTTACCCAGTTCTGCCTGGCTGTCATGACATACCAGATAAAAAGCGTTTTTACTTACCAACACATCGTTAAACGGGCAGACCAGCCGACCGGCTTCGATCTCGGTTTGCGCCATCACGTTATTCACCAGCGCAATCCCCTGGCCATGAACGGCCGCCTGTACCACCATGGCACTATGGCTAAAGATTGGCCCTTGCTGCACGTTGATATGCTGTAACCCCAGTTGGCGGGTATATGCCAGCCAGTCGCGGCGTGAAGTATCATGCAGAAGCGTATGATAAGCCAGATCGCCCGGCACTTTCAGTGCATGATCGCCCATTAACAGGCTGGGAGAACAAACCGGCAGCAGATACTCCGCGTACAGACGCTCGGCGCGTACTCCCGGCCAGTTGCCACGGCCATAAAAGATCGCCACGTCAACGTCATCCGCCAGCTTTTCTTCTTCGCGGTCAATGGCCTGGATGCGCACATCGATCCCCGGATAAGCTGAGTTAAAGCTGGAAAGACGTGGCACCAGCCACTGAATGGCGAAACTGGGCGGCAGGCTGACGGTCAGAGCCCCCTTGGCACTGCGTGCCTGAAGCTTGCGTGTTGCCTCATTGATCGAAGAGAAAATCTCTTTGATATCCAGGTAATAACTCTGCCCCTCTTCCGTCAGCAACAGAGAACGGTTGCGTCGTCGAAACAGTTTCAGCCCCAGGAAATCCTCCAGAGACTTGATCTGATGGCTGACTGCGGCCTGGGTAACAAACAGCTCCTCTGCCGCCTTGGTAAAGCTCAAATGGCGGGCTGCCGCGTCAAAAACCCGCAGAGCATTAAGAGGAGGGAGACGTTTAGACATTCATTGACCCTTTTGTATGGCAAACTGCGGCGTTGTCGGCTGAACGCGTCCTTACCGCTACCTAGCTGTGCCGAAAAATGCCGCGAGCGCAGGGACACGCCAGAGCGGCCAATTTGCAATTCATCGGCTTTAGTTACATTTATGTAACAAATGACCGCCGGGTTTCGCAAACGAGATCAGGCTGCATGATACATAACGCCACTAGCCCATCCGCGTGGACTATTGCCATTAGTTTTTTTAATCCGAGCCATTATAAATTGTCCGTTGAGCATGCGCCAGTAAATACCTATAGTGGCGACACTTCCTGGGCCGGAACGAAAAGGGATTGGGTGTCGAAGACGCCGATGAACTTTTGGCTTGTGGTTGTGATGTTGTGTTTGCAATTTGTCCGCCAATTCGGACATGGTAGCTAGGCTACTGTTTTTCACTTCCTGTACATTTACCCTGTCTGTCCATAGTGATTTTATGCAGCACCGCCAACTTCGCGGTGCTTTTTTTTGCCTGGAAGTTACTGATTACCTTCAACCATCTCCTTCACATCGGCACGGTTAATCTGCTGCTCAACGCCGTTGGCATCTTTGTAGCTGATCATCCCGGTATCGTCATCCACCTTGGGTTTTCCATCGGCGACAATGGTGCGCCCATCGCTGGTATGCATGACGTAGTTACTTGAGCAGGCTGCCAGGGTAAACGTGAGCATCAGGGCAGAGATAACTGCGGCTGTCTTGTTCATTTGTGACTCCTTGTAGATAAAAATGCTGTAAAAATCATTTCTGTTATTTAAGGGACTCATTCGAACGCCAATATTCAGCATAACAAACTTTCGTCAGATTTCCAGGAAACAGCGACAATTGTTCGGGATAACTTGTCTCTGACGGCAAAATAGGACAGGATCAATGGCTGACAAAGCCACTGATAATCAGCCGATGAAGCCTTTTGAGCCTACCTTGTTCCGCAGCCAGTTCCCGGCCCTTCAACAGGCAGGAATTTATCTGGACAGTGCCGCTACCGCGCTAAAACCGCAGGCGGTGATCGACGCCACGCAGCAGTTTTACAGCGCAGATGCCGCCACCGTACACCGCAGCCAACATCGTGCGGCACAGGATTTGACCCAGCGCTTTGAGCAGGCACGCCAGCAGGTTGCCACCTTGATTAATGCCCCTTGTGCGGACGACATCGTTTGGACCCGCGGCACCACGGAAGCCATCAATTTAGTCGCGCAGAGCTATGCTCGCCCACGCCTGCAGCCGGGAGATCAGATCCTGGTTAGCGAGGCGGAGCATCATGCCAACCTGATCCCGTGGTTGATGGTGGCAGAACAGACCGGTGCCGAAGTGGTGAAGCTGCCGCTTGGCCCCGATCGCCTGCCAGATTTGACGCTGCTCCCTACGCTGTTGTGCGAGAAAACCCGCATTCTGGCCTTGGGGCAAATGTCCAACGTCACGGGAGGCTGCCCGGATATCGCGCTGGCTATTGAGTTGGCCCATGCGGTGAACGCGGTAGTGATGATCGACGGCGCACAGGGCATTGTGCATTGCCCTGCCGACGTTCAGCGGCTCGATATCGATTTCTACGCCTTCTCAGCGCATAAACTCTATGGCCCAACTGGCATTGGTGCGTTGTATGGCAAAACCGCGCTGCTGGCTCAAATGGGGCCATGGCAAGGCGGGGGGAAAATGCTGACGCAGGCTTCTTTCAGCGGCTTTACGCCACAAAAACCACCGCACTGTTTTGAAGCCGGTACGCCAAATATTGCCGGAGTGCTGGGGTTGGGTGCCGCGTTGAGCTGGCTGGAAACGCAGGATATGGCCGCCGCCGAGCAATACAGCCGCGCCCTGGCGCAAAATGCCGAACAGCGTTTGCAGCAGTTACCCGGATTTCGCAGCTTCCGCAGTTCCGGCTCCAGCCTGCTGGCCTTTGATATCGCCGGGATCCACCACAGCGATATCGTCACCCTGTTAGCCGAACAGAACATCGCGGTACGCGCGGGCCAACACTGCGCCCAACCTTTGATCGCCGCATTAGGGGTCAGCGGAACATTACGTGCGTCATTTGCGCCTTATAATACGCCGCAAGACGTCGATGCTCTGGTGCTGGCGTTAACTAACGCCATCGAACTACTGGCGGAATAAGATGCACAACGGAGAACCGATGCTTGCCCCTCACCCTTTTGGCCGTGAAATCACCGCCGAGACGCTGATAACAACCTTCAGCCCGCTAAAACAGTGGGAAGACCGTTACCGCCAACTGATCATGCTGGCGAAACGCTTGCCATCGCTGGCGGCCGATCTACGGCAAACGGAGATGGAACTGAGCGGTTGCGAAAACCGGGTCTGGTTGGGGCACCAGCGGTTGGCAGATGGAACACTGCATTTTTATGGCGACAGCGAAGGACGCATTGTGCGCGGCCTGCTGGCGATCCTGCTGACCGCAGTCGAAGGCAAAACGCCTCAGCAGGTCTTAGCTATCGATCCTTTGGCCCTGTTTGACAGCTTGGCGCTGCGTGCCCAGCTCAGCGCCACCCGAGCCAGCGGCCTGGCAGCCTTGGCGGCCAGGGTACACGCCATCGCTGCCAGCTATGCCTGACGTGCCGCCTTTGCCACCATCTTCTTCAACGCGTGGGAGACGGCAATAAAGCCAAAGGTCGCGGTGACCATGGTCGCCGCGCCAAAACCCGCGCTGCAATCCATTCTTTTCGGCCCTTCTGCGGTACTGCGTGAGGCGCATACTGAACCATCCGGCTGCGGATATACCAGCGGCTCGGTGGAGAAGACGCAGTCGATCCCCAGCTTGCCTTTGCTGTTTTTCACCACGTTAAAGTCGTTCTTCAACCTTTCACGCAGCTTGGCGGCCAGCGGATCCTGGATGGTTTTGGCCAGATCGGCCACGGCGATCTGCGTAGGATCGATCTGCCCACCAGCACCGCCGGTAGTCACCACCGGGATCTTGTAGCGTCGGCAATAGGCCAACAACGCCGCTTTGGGCCGCACGCTGTCGATCGCATCAATCACATAGCTGAAATTATGGTTCAACAGCTCGGCGACGTTGTCCGGGGTAATAAAATCATCTACGCAGGTCACCCGGCATTCCGGGTTGATCGCCAGGATCCGTTCCGCCATCACTTCGGTTTTCGATTGGCCAACATGCTGGCGCAAAGCATGGATCTGCCGATTGGTGTTGGTGACGCAGACGTCATCCATGTCGATCAGGGTGATCGCTCCAATGCCGGTGCGTGCCAGCGCTTCAGCCGCCCATGAACCGACCCCGCCAATGCCGATCACACAAACGTGCGCCTGGGCAAACAGGGCCAATGCCGGCTGGCCGTACAGGCGTGCCGTGCCGCCAAAACGCTGTAGATAGGCCTCTGAATAGGCTGTACTCATTTTGCTTTACTTACCTTGGTTGCAAATAGGCAGGGCCGGAAGATCCGGCCCTGCGGGTCAAGCTATATGCCATCGTTCTTAGCGGGTAACCAACTGGGAACCACTCGAGGCGGTCAACGGTTGATTGGCGCTAAACAGCTGTGCCCCAGGATTACCGCCTTTCAATACCCAGACCCGGCCATAGTGATTATAGAACCCTGCCGAGTGACCGGCTTCTGGGCCAATCCCCTGGTACATGTCAAAGTGCTGGCCCTTGATGGCGCCACCCACGTCGAGAGCGACCATCAGGCGCATTTCATATTTTCCCGTGAACTTGCCCTTGTTGTCCAGTAGCGGGACTTCTGCCAGCAACGTGGTACCGGCCGGGATCAGAGAGCGATCGGAGGCCACGGAGGCTTTGGCAATCAGCGGCACCGCGCTGGCCCCTTTCACCGGAGCAAAAGGCACCGGGTGGAAGAACACGAACGACGGGTTTTGCTCCAGCAGTTCGCGCACCTCGGCTTCGCTGTGGGTATCCGCCCACTGGCGAATGGCCTGCATTGACATGTCGGCCTTGGCCACTTCGCCGCGATCGATCAGCACCTTGCCGATACTGCGGTAAGCATGGCCGTTCTTGCCGCTATAACCAAAGAACACCAATGGCTGGCCATTGCCGAAATCGACATAGCCGCTGCCCTGCACTTCCATCATGAAGTTATCCATCAGGGAGTTGGTGTAAGCGATGATGTAACGGCTGTCCAGCGCCCCTGAGTAGATACCGGCACGATCCGGCAGGCGGCGCTTGCCTTTGGCTGGCATGCTGTACAGCGGGTAGCGGAATTCGCCCTGTTGGGTATAACGCGCCTGCAGCACCGGGGTGTAATAGCCGGTGAACTGGACGTTGCCATAGCTATCGACGCCTTCCATCTGATAGGCGCTGAGGCCGAACTGGTTCAGTTGGCGCGTATCCGCCCCCGCCGCCATCCAGTTTTGCACCGCCTGATAGGTGGCGTTATTGCGGTTAAACAGCGACGGCGAAGCGTATTTAATCTCCATCAGCTGGTTGGCGTAATCCTGGCCGTTGATCGGGGCGCCTCTGGCATTGGGGCGATTCACCAACTCCAGCGACTGATCCAGATGACCATCTTTATACTGCTGCCCCCGGTCGGTCGGTTTTGACGAACAACCGGCCAGTACCGCAATCACTAACCCACCGAGCAGGTATTTGCCCCAACGTCCTTTCATTGCACACTCTCTCAGACTGATATGTTCCATACCCAATGGATACGGGTAAACTGGCTGAACGATAACAAACGGCCATAGATAAAGGAATCGCTACCGCTAAAAATTCCCAGCCAGATGATTATGATGAAAAAAAACGCAAATTGGGGACTAATGCAGCATAAAAATGGCTTTCGGTGAATTATATGCAAAAAGGGTTTGCAACAAAATGCCTGGAGAGTATAGTGCGCTTCCATCGGACGCGGGGTGGAGCAGCCTGGTAGCTCGTCGGGCTCATAACCCGAAGGTCGTCAGTTCAAATCTGGCCCCCGCAACCAACCGATACTGTGATAACGGTATCAAAAATGTGTTGGATTCGATGAAAGAAAAGGTATTATACGGACGCGGGGTGGAGCAGCCTGGTAGCTCGTCGGGCTCATAACCCGAAGGTCGTCGGTTCAAATCCGGCCCCCGCAACCAACCGATACGGCAATAGCGGTATCACATGAAGGGTTGGTTCGATAATATCAGTATCAAGACGGACGCGGGGTGGAGCAGCCCGGTAGCTCGTCGGGCTCATAACCCGAAGGTCGTCAGTTCAAATCTGGCCCCCGCAACCAATCTTGATAACATCAGACAAGCACCTTAACGGGTGTTTTTTTGTATCTGAATTTCCCCCTACCTTCCCAATTAACTACGCCGCCCCTCCTTGGGCTACGCCTGGTTTAACGCCGTGCCAATGCGCCACCGTTGGCGAAATAGGCTTTGATCCCGGCCAGAATAGATTGCGCCACCTGCTGCTGAAAATGGCTGGTGCGCAGCTTGCGCTCTTCTTCCAGATTGCTGATAAACGCCGTTTCCACCAGGATCGACGGAATATCAGGGGCCTTCAACACGGCAAAACCGGCCTGATCGACACGATTCTTATGCAAACGGTTAATTTTACCCATCCGGTTCAGCACTTCCTTACCGAATTTCAGGCTGTCATTGACGGTGGCGGTCTGCAAGAGATCGAACATGGTGTGATCCAGGTAGCGATCGCCACTCTTGCTGACTCCGCCGATATCGTCGGCGGCGTTCTGGGTTTGCGCCAGAAACTTGGCGGCGTTGCTGGTTGCCCCTTTGGTAGAAAGCGCAAACACCGAGGAACCGCGTGCCGCACGGTTGCTGAAGGCATCGGCGTGGATCGAGACAAACAGATCGGCCCGCTGCTTACGCGCTTTGGCTACACGTACCTTTAATGGGATAAACACGTCTTCATTACGCGTCATAAACACTTTCATGTTGGGTTCGCGTTTGATCAACGCACTGAGACGACGGGCAATCTGCAGCACGATATCTTTTTCACGGGTTTTATTTTTGCCAATGGCCCCCGGATCTTCACCGCCATGCCCAGGATCGAGCATGATCACAATCGGCCTATCGCGCCCTGCCTTACCGGCCTGCGGTGCTTCCGCCGGTAACGTCCGCTCCAGATCGCCCTTGTTGTAATCTTCCAGTAACGCCAACAGCGGATCATACTCTTCACCGCTGCCCCCCTTGGTAGGATAAAGATCCATTACCAGGCGGTTACGATATTCGGAGACCGGTGTCAGGGTAAACATATTTGGGCTGACGCTTTGCTTGAGTTCCAGCACCAGCCTGACGGTATTTTTGTCAAACTGGCCGACCCGCGCCTGTTTCAGATAGGGATCTTCTTTGCGCACCTGCCCGGCGATGCCTTTAAGCACGCTATTCAGCTGTACCCCTTCCACATCCACCACGATGCGCTCTGGATTGGTCAGGGCAAACTGTTTGTATTTTAGCGGGACATTGGATTCCAGCGTGACTCGGGTATAGGTCGAGGAAGGCCAGACACGAACGGCAATCACATGAGAAGCAGCGGCGAAACCAACGCGACTCACACTCAGCAACCAGGTTGCAGCAACCCCCTGCAACAAACGACGGCGACCCGGATTGTGATTAGAGTTAGGCATGCGGCTCCGGTAAAAATAACGATTAAAAAAACAGCAAAAAAAAACAATGGCAAAAACTTTACCCAATCCATTCACCGCTGTCATCAGAAAATCTTTTTATGATCTTTCAATTTATTAATCAGTTAGCGCATTTGTCAGAAAAATCACTGTCATTTCCTGCTTGCCTTTGGCGCAATAAAAGAATAAAAATACAAAAATACCGTATAAATATGCAAATGAGGTCTTGCCGTGAAGGAACGTAGTACAGAGCTGGTGCAAGGATTCCGTCACTCAGTTCCCTATATCAATACTCACCGTGGCAAGACCTTTGTCGTCATGCTGGGTGGCGAAGCTATTGAACATGAAAACTTTTCCAGTATCGTCAATGATATCGGGCTGTTACACAGCCTGGGCATTCGTCTGGTGGTGGTCTACGGTGCGCGGCCGCAGATTGACGCCAATCTGGCGCAGCATAACTACGAGCCGATTTACCATAAGCATACCCGGGTAACAGACGCCCATACCCTAGAGCTGGTCAAGCAGGCCGCCGGCTTGTTACAGCTGGATATTACCGCACGGCTTTCCATGAGCCTGAATAACACCCCATTGCAAGGGGCGCACATCAACGTAGTGAGCGGCAACTTTATTATCGCCCAACCGCTGGGCGTGGATGACGGCGTCGATTATTGCCACAGCGGCCGTATCCGCCGTATTGATGAAGAAGCCATTCATCGCCAACTCGATAGTAAGGCCATCGTGCTGATTGGTCCGGTGGCGGTATCGGTGACTGGCGAAAGCTTTAACCTGACCTCGGAAGAAGTCGCCACCCAGTTGGCAATCAAGCTGAAGGCCGAGAAAATGATCGGCTTCTGTTCATCACAAGGGGTGACAGATGCAGAAGGCAATATCCTTTCCGAACTGTTCCCCAACGATGCACAAAAACGTATCGAGCAGTTGGAAGAGGCAGGTGACTACCATTCCGGCACCGTACGCTTCCTGCGCGGCGCGGTAAAGGCCTGCCGCAGCGGGGTACGCCGCAGCCACCTGATCAGCTATCAGGAGGATGGTGCACTGGTACAGGAGCTGTTTTCACGCGACGGTATCGGTACCCAAATCGTTATGGAGAGCGCCGAGCAGGTACGCCGGGCGACCATCAATGATATCGGTGGGATACTTGAGCTGATCCGCCCATTGGAGCAACAGGGGATTTTAGTCCGCCGTTCGCGCGAACAGTTGGAAATGGAGATCGACAAGTTCACGATTATCGAACGCGATAACCTGACCATTGCCTGCGCGGCACTCTATCCGTTCCCGGAAGAGAAGATTGGTGAGATGGCCTGCGTGGCAGTGCATCCAGATTACCGCAGCTCGTCGCGGGGCGAGATGCTGCTGCAGCGGGTAGAAAGCCAGGCGCGCCAGATGGGGCTACAGAAGCTGTTTGTGCTGACCACACGCAGCATCCACTGGTTCCAGGAGCGCGGCTTCACTCCGGCGGACGTCGACGTGCTGCCGATGCAGAAGCAGGCTTTATATAACTACCAACGCCGCTCGAAGATCCTGTTGGCCGATCTTTGAACGTAGTGGGACAAGCTGAGTAAATGTTAAAGGCCAGGATATGGTTAACCCTGGCCTTAGCTACGTTTCCGCTATCAGTCGATCAACCGGCGGATCAGTTCTAGCAGCGCGACGAGCGCTTTCAGAACGATGAGAACTTTATCGATCAAAGTTTTCATCCGTCTCTCCATCATATGGAGCGAGATCGCCGCTGCTTACCCTTCCATTTGCCTGTCACAACGGCTCCTTCCATTGTTAGTAAGGAAGCACCTCGCTCCGGCCAGAGCACTGAACCCGGCACCACCCGCAATTCAGCCAGGACTTCAAGACGTTATACCGCCATACAGAAGGCTGAAACGAAGCATCTCCATAACTAACTTAATGACTATACAACATTAAATTTTCTCGGGCGAGGCTTGGAACTTGTCCAAAAATGCTTCTCTATGATTTGCCTTTATCCGCCGCTGTTTATATACTGAGCACGTTAGTAAGGGAGCACCTCGCTCTGGCCAGAGTTACCGCTCCGTGCTGGAACACTAAAAAAACCTGACCTCACCAGTCAGGTTTTTTTACGTCTGTATGGCAAACGCCCACCGTTATTATTTCCCAATCTGCAAACGGTCTGCCAAGCCGCTGCGGCGTTGGGTGGGGGTGCGGATAGCGCTCACCAACACCTTGTCTACCGCATACAGCGAAAGCCGCTGGCGCGCGCGGGTAATGGCGGTATAAACCAATTCGCGGGTCAGTACCGGCAGAAAATGATTCGGCAGCACCAGCGCCGTGTGGTCGAACTCCGAACCCTGTGATTTATGCACCGTCATCGCATAGGCGGTTTCATGCGCCGGTAAGCGGCTAGGCTGTACCGATTTAATGCTGCCGTCCGGTAATTGGAAATGCACGCGCAGATCGCCGCCCTCACCGGGCAAGGCAATGCCTATATCGCCGTTAAACAGCCCAAGCGCGCTATCATTACGGCCAATCATCACCGGCCGCCCTAAATACCAGCGACCGGCGGGGCCAGGATTACGCCGAATCAAACCGGCACGCTGCAACCCACTTTCGATACGCTCATTCAACCCGGCAACGCCAAATGGCCCTTCGCGCAGTGCGCAGAGCAACTGGAAACGGCCAAAGGCATCCAGGATCGTTACGGCCCCCGCCCCTTCTGCTACCAGCCGCAGATAGTCGCGATAACCAGCAACGCCGTTATCCAACAGCCGTTGATAATCTTCGGTTTCTGCCAGCGGATAACCCGCCACGTCGGCATAGCTGCCATTCAACGCCGCCAGGGCGCGCTTGCTATCGCCAGCATTCACCGCCAAAGCCAACTGGCCAATGCCGGATTTGGCATCAAACCGGTAACTCTTGCGCAGCAGGCACAGGCTATCGCGCACCGCTGCCTCGGCCTGCGCTGGCTGCCCTTGCAAGGGGCAACCGGTCAGGCGCGACAACTGTGCCGCACGGGTTTCGCTATATCCCTGCTCGGCAAACCGGCAGATATCCCCCAGCACGGCTCCAGCCTCCACCGAGGCCAGTTGATCGCGATCGCCAAGGAAGATGACTCGCGCCTTGGGGGGTAAGGCGGCAATCAACCTTGCCATCATGGGCAAGTCCACCATCGAAGCCTCGTCCACTATCAGCACATCAAGATGCAGCGGGTTCCCCCGGTGATAGCGCATGCGTTGGCTGTTTGGCTGGGCCCCCAGCAAGCGGTGTAACGTCGCCGCTTCCGTAGGAAACAAGGCACGTTGCTCCGGGGTTAAGTCCAACTGACGGCTAGCGCTTCCCAAGGATTCGGTTAGTCGAGCCGCTGCTTTACCGGTAGGCGCAGCAAGCTGGATACGCAAACGCTCCCCGGCCGCCAACTGCACCAGCGCCGCCAACAGCTTAGCGACGGTTGTGGTTTTACCAGTACCGGGGCCGCCGGAAATAATCGCGATGCGGCGCGTGGCCGCTACCGCTGCGGCAATTTTTTGCCAATCAGGTTCGTCCGTGGCTGCGCCAAATAACCGATCGAGGATGGTGCGCAGCTGCGCTTCTTCAAGTTCCTGTGGCACGCTGTCGCTGCTGATAAAAGTGGCGACGTCACCTTCGCTCTGCCACATGCGTTGCAGATACAGCCGCTGCTGTTGCAGTACCATCGGCGTTGCCGTACTGCCATCGCTAATCGCTGGCGAGACCGCCAGACGCTGTTGCCAACTCGCCACGTCCGGTTGCCCGCAGGCCTGCCAGGCAGCCAAGGCCAACTCTGGCTGGCGGCCACCAAACAGATTTTCCGGCAATAATTGTTCGAGCAACAGACAAACGTGGCCCGCACCGGCCTCCGAGCTCAGGCAGGCGGCGGCCAGCAGAATATCCGGCTCATCATCGTTGGCGACCACCTGGGCAAATTGAACGTCCAGCGGTCGCAAGGCGCCCAGAGCCAACGCCTGATGCAAAATCTCAATCATTGCCCATCCTCAACGTCGACCGTTTCACCGCTAAACAGGCGATCCATTCCTTCAACCAGAGCGAACTCCGGACGACAGGCAAAAATACCGTTGCCCTCATGCTCGGCATCTACCCCGCGTAAAAACAGATAAATTACCCCGCCAAAATGGCGCTGGTAATCGTAATCCGCCAGACGATGCCCCAGATAGCGGTGCAGCGCCAAGGTATAGAGTTGGTATTGCAGATCGTAGCGGTGTTCCGCCATCGCCCGCGCCATCGCCTCTTGGGTATAGGCGCTGCTGTCTTCGCCCAGCCAGTTGGATTTGTAATCCAGCAGGTAATATTTGCCCTGCCAGCAGAACACCAGATCGATAAAGCCTTTCAGCATGCCCTGAACCTGTTGGAAATCCAGCGCCGGGCAGCCAGCAGAAAGGGGATCGTAGCGTTTTACCAGTTCATCCAACTGCTGCGCTTGCAGCAAGCCACCGATCGGCAGATAGAACTGTAATTCTGCCTGCCTGGCTCCCGCCGGTAAGGCGGATAGCGCGACGCCGCTGCTATTAAGTGGCGCATTCAGCAACACCTGCATCCAGCCGGATAATACCGGCAACCAATGCTCCTCCAGCCCTTGCTGTTGTAACTGCGCCAACAGCCACTGTTCATCTAGCGGTTGGGTAAAGTCCAACTCCTCAAACAGGCTGTGCAGGAAGGTTCCAGGTGCCGCGCCGCGCGGGAAAGTATGGGGAGTCAATGCGGGTGGTGTAGCCGTATCGCCCTCACCAACGGCATCAACGTCCAGGCGCGGCAACAGCTCCTGCATCCGGCTTGCGCCATGCTGTTGCAAGCCGGTATAGCTGGTAACCCGCCAGAAATCCTGCATCCTGCGTGGAAACTGCCTGGCCGTCAGTTCTGCGGCGGCGGCCATCTGTGGCTGCCAGCTTTGTTCACCCGGTGCATCCACCAGCGACAGCGCGATGCCCTGAGTTGCCAGCTGTTGCAGGCAGTTTTGCAGATAGGCCGCATCGCCCGCCTGCCCGGCCTGCACCAGATATCCCAGCGCGCTGCGGTGCAAATCCGTATCGCCCTGCTTCTTGCGCGTACCGAGGAACAACGGCGCAATACCGATGCTGCAGTGATACACCGAACGGGTCAGCGCCACGTATAGCAGGCGCAAATCCTCTGCCAACCGTTCCTCCTCCGCCCAGGCCACGCTTTCTTCGTTGGCATTCAGATCCAGCAGGGCTTTAAAGGTCTGGCGATCGTGATACAGCACCTGTTGCTGCTGGCGGAAATTCCCCACAAAAGGCAGCCATACCAGATCGAACTCCAACCCTTTCGACTTGTGGATGGTGATCACCTGCACCAAATGACGGTCGCTTTCCAGCCGCAGTTGCTGAT
Organism: Serratia sp. JSRIV004; assembly: GCF_019968705.1. NCBI lineage: Bacteria > Pseudomonadati > Pseudomonadota > Gammaproteobacteria > Enterobacterales > Yersiniaceae > Serratia > Serratia sp. JSRIV004. Next base: position 4,714,070 of record NZ_CP074140.1, read on the forward strand.
TGTCCGACTGGCGATTCGGCTGAGCGATCTGTTGTGCCAACCAACGCACCAGCGCGTGTTCACCATCCAGTTGCGCCGTGGCTTCCTGCAACAGTTCCCCCAAATGCATGACATCGGTCAAACGGCGCTCACCCCCAGGGCTGGCCAACAGGTTTTCTGCCAGATGCCGCTTGGCCATCACCTCACGCAGCATTGGTAACACGCCGCGGCGCAACCAATGGCTACGATATCCATCAAACTCGTTGACCAAATCATCCCATGCGGACTCGTTATGGTTTAGTCCATCCAGCGTCAAGGCATCCAGCCCCAATAGCCCGGTGGCCAAAGCGCAGCGCAGGGTTCGCTCCTGTTCGGGTGCCAGTACCGCCTGTAGCAACCACAGTAAATCTTTGGCTTCTGGCGTATCAAATACGCTGTCACGGTTGGAAAGGTAAACCGAGGGAATGGCCAGCGCGCTCAGTGCATCACGAACCAACGCTGCTTCGGCGCGGCTTCGCACCAGAATGGTAATATCCGATGCCTGAACGTGGCGGCGTTGTTCCCCTTTGACCAGCCAGGCTTCTCCGGCCTGCCCGGCACTCAGCCAGTCGCGGATCTGGGCTGCACACAAGCGCGCCATTAATTGTTGGTAATCACTTACTCCGGCCCCATCCCCAGGTTGCAGCCAAAATTGCATAGCCGGTTGCGGCTTATTCTGCCACTCGAAGACCAGTTCCTGATTCTTCGCTGCGGCAGCCACCTCGATAAACGGGATTTGGCCAAACAGGAACGGCTTTTCCACCTGAGCAAACAGGCGGTTAACGCTGCCAACCATCGCCGGTGATGAGCGCCAGTTGGTCTCTAAGGTATAGTGGGCACTTACCTCTGAACGAGCCTTCATATAGGTAAAAATGTCTGCACCACGGAAGGCGTAAATCGCTTGTTTGGGATCTCCGATCAGCAGCAGGCCACACTCTTCCCGGCCAACATACAGTTTCTGGAAGATCCGGTACTGCTGTGGGTCGGTATCCTGAAACTCATCGATCATCGCCACCGGATAACGCTGACGGATCGCCAGCGCCAGTTGTTCACCACCGGCGCTTTGCAGTGCCGCATCCAGCCTGCTGAGCAGATCGTCAAACCCCAGTTCGGCACGCTGGCGTTTTTCCTGTTGAATGGAAAGGCGTATTTCGCTCAGCGCCCGTGCCATGATCAGGTCACGCAGGGTCAAGGGTTCGGCAAACAGCTCATCAATCGCCACAAACAGCGGATGCCGCGGAGCCTCACCTTTTTTGGTTTTCTCCAGCAGCACCGATTGGCGGAACTTCTCCAGCTCTTTGGGCAACTGGTAATCTTCGGTTTCCTGCCCCGCCCATTCCCCCACCTTATTCAGCCAGTTGGGTAAATGTTTGCTGCTGTAGCTGCGTTTGTCGACGCCAGACTGACTGATGAGTGCTTCCAGATCGGCCGCCGCCTGCCATTGCGCCTTGAGGGCATCGATCCGCGCAACGATCTGTTCATGGCGCATCAGCACCGTTTCGTCATCTTTCGGCGGCTGACGCAGAGTGGGAGCTTCGCCATGCAGATAGCCCGAGAGATCGCTCAACAAAGCCTCTGGGCCGCTCCACTCCTGACTGACCGCCCGGGCAACGCCCAGTGGCAATGGATAACAGTGACGCCGCCAAAAATCGGCGCAGGCCTGGCGGCGCAACGGCAGTTCGTCCTGCACCAGCGTTTGTTCAAACAAAATGCCCGACTCGAATGCGTTGTGAGTGAGCATTCGCTGACAAAAACCGTGGATAGTGTAGATCGCCGCTTCGTCCATCTGGCGCTCGGCAGCCAGCAATTGCGCTGCGGCCTCTGACAGATCGCCAATCTCCGCCATCAGCGCGGCAAACAGCGGGTCTGAGCTATGCCCGCGTACGCAGGCAATGCGTAATGCGTGGATATTACTGCGAATGCGGCCCCGGAGTTCCTCCGTCGCCGCTTCGGTAAAGGTAACTACCAGGATCTCTTCTACCGTGAGCGGCCGTGGAAACGCTGCTGCCTGGCCTAAGCCAAGCAGCAGGCGCAGATACAAAGCACCGATAGTGAAGGTCTTCCCTGTCCCTGCCGAGGCTTCGATCAGCCGTTCACCAAACAGCGGCAACGTCAGTGGATCAAGCCGCTGAGGAACGCCTTTCGTCATGGCGTCGCCACTTTACGAGGCAGCGTTTTTTGCAGGGACGAGGCGTTAGGATAGGTCACCCAACCCTCACCCGGCGCCGCAAAATCGGCTTTCTGCTGGCTGCTGCCACTCACCTGAGACAACAGTGCCAGACCCTGTGGCTTAATCACCGCCTGATGGAAATAATCCGCCAGCTTGGCAGGCGTCAGAGTCTGTACCTGAGCGATCAGCTTTTCACGGGTATCGAAGGCGAAATTACCGCGATCGAAATCGCTGCTAAAGCGGCCCGCTTCTTCACCTAAGGTCTGTGGACGCTGTTGCAGCTCATTGATCATGGCCTGTTTGTATTGGGCAAAATCGGCATCACTCAACTCACGCAGGCGCTTTTCCGTTTTCGGGTAGAAATCTTGATAGCGCTGGTAGAGATAGGCTGGCTGCTTACTGTTGCTTTGCAGCAGGAAACCAATGCCCCACTGGCGGCCAACCGGCATCGCAAAGGAGAACACCGCATAGCCGAGCTGCTCTTGCGTACGCAATTGGCTGTAGAACCACGGCTGGATGATCTGCCCCAGCAATGAGCTATACGCCATGCTGGTCACTTCGTCATACCCCGTTGGGACATACACCGCCGCCAGCGCCGAATCGGTGCTGCTGCCAGGGCGCTGCAGGTTGGCAAACTGGTTTTTGGCAATCACGACATTTTCGCCGTGCCACCATTCCAGACCAGTACAACCCAGGCTCTGCTTCAGTGAAGAAGCCAACGTGTCCACCTGTTGCTTGCTCATATTGCCCACTACCAGTAACTCCGGCGTGGCCCCGGCCATCAGGCTGTCACGGTAAGCCAGCACGTCTTGCAACGTAATGGTTTTCAGCACTTCGCGGCGTTCGCTACGCTCGGAGTAAGGCACGCGGGACAGCATCTGTACCGGCTGGATCGCCAGCTCAAAGGCTTTGCCCTTCTCTGCGGAATCCAACTGTTCCAGATACCAGGATTTCGCCTGTTCCAACTGCTCTTGCGTTGGGGTAAAGCTGGAGTAGCCTTCAATCAGCGAGGTCAACAGTTGTGGAAGACGCTGGGTAAAGCCATTGGCGCTAAACATCAGGCCATTATTAGGCGAGGTAGAGAAGCTAATCCCCCCCACAGAAGCCTGATAACTTAACTCATCTAGCGAGATCCCCGCCAGATAATCCATCAACGAGAACAGCACCTGATTACGCGCGGAATCCATGGTTTTGGCGTTACGCAACGCTACCGTGACATCGGCCTTGGGTTCATCGGCAAAATAGCGGCTTGGCATATACAGCACCCGCAGCCCTGGCTGGTTCACCACCATTTCCGGTTTGATAAACTCATGTGAGGGCTTGTTCAGGGTAAACTCATCCGGAATATAAGGGTTCAGCCCCGGCAGAGAAAGTGCGATATTTTTACCCAACTGCTGCCATTTCGCGAAGCGTTCCGCGCTGATTTTCTCGACCTGATAAGGTGCCTCGACAAAGTAAGCCGTTTTGTTGTGTGGCTCATTCGGGCTGATAAACCAGATACGCGCATTTTGTGGCGTCATTTGCCCCAGGCGTTCAGCAATGGCTTCAGGATCGTAGCGATCGGCCAGGTACGGCGCATCCAGCGTATGCTCTACCGGCACGCGCAGCATGGTGTCCACCAGCCATTCGATGTAATTCATGTCGCGGGTAATCGACGGATAGCGGAAATCCAGATTCAGCACATGGGCGATCTCGTCAAAATAACTTTGCTTGATCCCTTCACCACGCAGCATTTTCAGATAGCTGAAGATCGCTGCCACCACTTTGTCACGCTCCGCCAGCCCCTTGTCGGTCAAGGAAACGCTGATTGAGAACACGCCACCGTTGCGATCGATCATCGGGTCGGCACCCGCATTGATGGCATCTGCCAGCCCCTGCTTCTGTAGCCAGTCAGAAAGCGTATTGGTGCTGCGGTTGCCAATCAGGTAGCTGATATAGGTATCGGTTTTACTGCGGAACTCGGCGCTGTTGTTATCGATACGGAATTCGACCTTCAGCTGCTTGCGCGGCTGCGCCGGTACATAATGAATAATGATGCCCTGCTGCTCCGAGGTGACCGCCGGAACGGTGATCGGTGGCACTTTCGCATCGTGATTAGGAATGCGGCCGAAGGTTTTGACCGCCAGCGCTCTCAGTTCAGGCAAGGATTGGTTGCTGTACAGCACGCCCTTCATCAGGTTGGCAGAATAGTAACGCTTATAAAAACTAACCAGTTCTTCATGCAGCTTGCTGCCTGGCTTGTCCTGCAACGTCTCGAGGTTGCCGCCAGAAAAACGTGCGCTAGGGTGAGCCGGATTGAGGGTTTCTGCCCCAACCTGCGCCATGCGCATACCGTCACGAGAGCGCGCCATCGTTAACTCAGCATTCACCGCGTTGCGTTCGCGGTCCGCATTGCCGGGATCCAAAATAGGTTCGGCAATGGCATCGGCCATCCGATCGACAGCGGGTTCTAAAGCGTCATTTTCCACTTCCAGATAGTACGCAGTGCGGTAAGACGCGGTGCTGGCATTGTGGCTACCACCGTGCTTTTTCAAAAACTCGGAGAGGTTCTCGGGTTCTGGATAGCGCTTGGAGCCCATCAGTACCATATGTTCCAGGTAGTGAGCCAGGCCAAGTTGGCTGTTGGGATCTTCCAGCGAGCCTACCGGCAGCGCCAGAGCAGCCAGTGACTTTGGTGCTAACGCGTCGGACACCAGCAGTACGGTCATGCCGTTATCCAGCTTGATAGCCTGGTATTCACGCGGATCGTGATCGCTTTTGTTGATCTTTTCCGCCAGCGGTTGCCAGCCTTGCGCGGCCCAGCTTAACGGCGCCCAAAACATAACCAATAACATCAACCCGGTAATGCGGGTCAACAGTCTGCGCATATCCAAAATAAACCCCTGTTCTCTGGCTGTCTCGCCAACTCCCTGACGGTGACAGCACGGTGCAAAATGACACAACCGAAAGCGATGCCCAATGAAATTCAATTTCTAACTCAACGCATTACGGTTTTAAACACTCAACTCACTATAGCCCACATCGTTGGGGGCGCAGCGTACGCCACTCTACAACGTATATGCCTATACGTTATGTAAGACCAGACTTAACCTCAATGGTTGAGTATAAAAGCGTAAAATTTTTATCACCCCACTGCGACCTGTGCCACCGTGAGGGGTATTACCCAAGATTATTACGGGCCACGGGTAGCAGGTAACGCTTTGTTTCTTTGAGAATTTGTTCAAGGCGAACGTTATCCATTTGGCGGAAAACGCGCTGGGTATAGGGATCTGCCCCTTCCCCCGGGATCCGCTGATCGCCCTGCCAGGCTTGCAGCAGCTTGGCACGCGCCTTGATCTGGACTTCTTCATCCCAGTCTATCTGCTGCGTTTGTGCCTGATAACATTGGCTCAACCAGGCCCAGCCGCTTTTATTGAGCAGCATCAGCGGCTGCGACAGGCCACGGCGGTAGCCCGCCACCAGCTCCGCCAACTGCGCGTGGGCATCCTCGCTTGCGAGCGCAGCGAAGCGCCAGGCGGAATTCTTGCTGCCAAACATACGGCTTTCCCCGCTACCGCCAACGCAGCAATACACCAGGTGCTCCAGCCAAAGCAAGATGCCGTCTACGGCAGAAAGCGTTGCCGGTCGCCAGCGCAGCAAGCCATCCTGCTGTACCTGATGCAGCCAGCCGGTGATACGCATGCCCGCCACGTCGATATCCAGCTCCAGGCTGCCATTCTCCTGGCGCTGTTCACGCACCCGCTCGGCCAGCTCCGCCATTTCCTCCTGCTGCTTTTGCCAGTAAATCTCACCGAAAGCCCCGTAAGGTAATCCCCCCGATGCACGCACCCGTTGGTATAACTTGCCTGCGTCCTCCCCCTCGATCAGCGTGTTCAGCAATTGGCTGTTGAACTGATAGCGGCTGAGGTTATCCAGCGTAAAAGGCTCGTCTTCCGGCAGATCGGTCTCTTCCAGAATAAAGTTAACGCCAAGACGTAGCTGGAAGAAGGCACGGATCGGATGGCGGTAAAAACGGAGCAGTTCATCAAGAGAAACCTGGGTTTTCTCTTCCTCCGCCAGCGGTTGATTAAATTCTGGATGTGCAGCGCCACGGCCATCGGCAGCTGCCAACCATTCCGCCGCATAGCTTTGATCTTCGCTCCCCGGCAGGAAGTTTTCCGCAGCAAACGGCATGCGGGCATGGCGTTTAAGCAAGTGCTCACCGACCCTGCGTGCGCTGCCGTCTGCATCCAGCCCTTCATCGCCGGGCAGGCAATAGCTTTGCTGCAGATATTCCAACAGTTCAGTGACCAATACGGAAGGATAGCGCTCGCTGTTATCCTGAATGGAACGGCCAATAAAGCTGATATACAGCTGCTGCTGGGCAGAGAGGATCGCCTCCAGGAACAGGTAGCGGTCATCGTCACGGCGGCTGCGATCGCCGCGCTTAATCTGCTGCGCCATCAGGTCAAACCCCAGCGGCGGCAAGGTGCGGGGGTAGACACCGTCGTTCATGCCCAGCAGGCAGACCACCTTGAACGGAATGGAACGCATGGGCATCAAGGTACAGAAGTTGATCTGGCCAGCCAGGAAACGCTGGCTGATACGCTGCTGATCGAGCCGTGCGGCCAGTTCATCGCGCAGCAACGTCAACGGCACGGCATCGGGATAACGCGCCGCCAGGCCAAAGCTGGCCACTTTCTGCCACTGCTCTTCGATCAGCGCCAACGCCTCTTCCGTTTCACTGTCCGTCTCAAAGAAGCTATTGAGCAGTTGGCGGCACAGCGGCAACCATTCGGCTAACGGCCGCTCTTCACTGAGGATTTGCCGCCAACGGCTGAGTTGTGCCAGCAGATCGGCCAGTTGCCCGGCCAGTTCGGCTACTAATCCACTCGACTCATCGTAAGGTAATACGCCCTGCCAATCTCCGGCGTTGCTGTCCATGGCGTAGCCCAGCAGCATCCGCGTCAGGCCAAACCGCCAGGTATGCTGCCCGGTTGCAGGCAGATCCAGCTCACGCACATTGTCATCATCCAGCCCCCAACGTACCCCGGATTCGCCAGTCCAGTGGCGTAACAGGCTTAAGCCTTCTTCCTGAATCGAGAAACGTGCCGCTAGCGCGGGCACGTCCAACAGCGCCAGTACCTGCTCTGAGGTAAAACGGCTTTGCGGCAGATCCAGCAGGGAAATAAAGGCTTGTAGCGCAGGATGCGCCTGCCTGGCCTTGCGGTCGGAAATGGCAAACGGCAGATAGCGCCCGGCGGGGGCATTGCCAAACACCGCCTGAATATACGGGGTGTAACTGTCGATATCCGCCACCATCACGATGATGTCGCGCGCGGTAAGTTGGGGATCTTCTGCCAGCATGGTCAGCAACCGATCGTGCAGCACCTCGACTTCGCGCTGCGGGCTGTGGCAGGCATGCAGACTGATGGAGCGATCCTGCGGATCGAGCTGGCGTTTATTGTCACTGCGCTCCAGAGTTTCCGGCGTGGTGCCGATCAGTGCGTGATCTTCCAGTTCCAGCATGTCGTGCTGAATGGCATGCAGCAAACTATCTGCCGGGATCTCGACAAAGGCATCGACTTCCTGCACCGCCTCCATCTGCGACAGTAAATACAGATGATCGCGCCCCAATTTGCCCCACGAAGCCAACAGCGGATTACTCAACTGTTGTTCTCCCTCGGCATCAAATAGTTGGGCAGCCTGTTCCGGCTGACGGAACAGGCCTTGCTCACGTGCCTGATGATAGTGGCGGCGTTTGCGGCTCTGCAAACGGGCCAGAAAGGCGTAGTCCTGAATGTCGCCCCAGTAATAGCGGCAGGGGTTGGTAAACATCAGATGGATATCAATATGTTTACCCAAAGCCTGCAGCGCTTCCAGGTAGATTGGCGGCAAGGCAGAAATCCCACAGATAAACACCCGGGGCGGCAACCCTGCTGGGCATTGAGTGGCATTCTCCAGGGTACTAATAAACCGGCGATATAAGTTGGCACGGTGCCATTCAGGCTGACCCAGCTCGTGGGTATATTCCACTAGCCGATGCCACAGGGGGGCTTGCCAGCTTTGTGCATCTGCAAGCCCTTCTACCGTTTCCCCACGCTGCCAACTCTCCAGCCACTGCGGGCGATAAACCAGATATTGGTCAAACAGATCGGCAACACGCCCGGCGAGCTGGTGGATCTTGCGCTTGTCGGCGTCATCGGTCAGGTAATGCTGTAGAGGAGCAAACTCGGGCCGGGTCAGCATGCCTGGCAGCAGCCACATCAGCTTCCAGGTCATGGCATCTTTGCTAAAGGCGCTCTCTTTGGGTATGCCGGGTAATACCTTGGTGAACATGTCCCAGATAAAGGTCGCCGGGAGCGGGAAAACGATATTCGCGGCAATGCCAAACTGCTCGGCCAGCTGCATCTGCAACCATTGCGCCATGCCGGGGCTTTGCACCAGCACCACTTCCTGTTGAAACGGATCGGCCAAAGGCTCTCTGGCTATCAGCGCGCTGGTCAGCGTTTTCAGCAAGTCCAGTTGATTGGAATGATAAACCGTAAACATGAGGCTCCTTGGAAGCGAAAAAGGGCATTACCGACTACTGAGTCAACGGCCCCTCACCCTAACCCTCTCCCACAGGGAGAGGGAACCGATCGAGAACACCTCGGCAAAAAGAGTCCGGGGCAAGTCTAACAACACTCGTGCTACTGGTCGTAATTTTAGTGACAGAATTCCCCCTCATCCCAACCCTCTACCAAAGAGAGAGGGAACCGATCGAGAACATCTCGACCAAAAGAGTCTGAGGTGGCACAACACCCCGTTCTACTGCCCACAATACCAGCGGCTGAGTTCAATCTGTTGGTGCAGCGGCGTTTGTATCTTCACCGTACGCCGCAGGCATGAGCCTTGCGCTTGGCGGGTTTCGACTTGGTAGTGCCAATTAGGCGGTAGCGATATGGCATGGCTTATTTCGGCACCGGCACTGAATATTTCCAGCTGTTGGTGCGCCAGCGACAAGGCCTGTCGATATTGCCACTGCCGTTGAAATGCCTGCAACAGCACCTGCTGATAGTGTAACAGCCCTAGCAGCGAGACGGCGAACAACAATGCCGCGATCAACACTTCGGGCAGGCTGAAGCCCCGCTGACTTCGCCGGCCAGCTGGTTTATTCAGCACAGTCGCTTTCCCGCTTTTCCGGACAGAAATCCAGCCAGCCGCCTTTTTGCGCTTTCAGCAGGTGGCCACCAGCCCCGCCTTGCTGTGTAGCCAGTTGGTATAGCCACAAGGGCTCCGCTCCCGCAACATCTCCAGCCCCACGCACCATTACCAGACCGGTACGGGCCGATAGCCGGGCGCAGGCTTGCAAAGCCTCGCTGCTAATCTGCTGACAGGACCAGTGGCTCGCCTGCAGAGACTCCCGTGGCCACGGTTGCGTCAGCCCCCAGCTTAGGGCCGAAGCCGCCTGGTTGTAAGCCCGCAGATAGCGCTGCTGATCGACGGCCAGCAGTAGCGCACTGTCCAATTGCCGCTGCTGGGCGGTGAGCAGCATCAGCCCCATCACCAGCAACAACATCACCGCAGCCAACGTGCTGCCCCCCTGCTGCATATCCATCTCTAGGGTGCCTCCATGCTAACCGCCCACTCCAGGCGGCGTTCTATATTTGCCCGCACCGTTGAGCGGCCCCTTAGGGTAAACAACATCAAGGACTTGCCATCGCGCCCTGCGATCTGGCTGACAGAAAAAGACTCAATCCGTACCTCTTCCTGATCCAGCAAGCGTTCCCAGCCGCTGCCCTGGCACTGGGTCACGCCGCTTTGCCCCTCCAGCCCGCCAGCCCGCAGGCGGTAACCAAAATACTCGGCATCGCCACCGCTGTCCCAGTTGCCATTGCGGTTAAGATCGTAGGCTACGATCACACAGCTGCCCGGCGCTTCCCCCGCTGCATGGCCAATCAGCAACGAGCGCCCCTGACACTGCCCGGCACAAAATCCGCTGCGGCGCAGATCCTTTTCAATCCCGAAAGCCAGCTGGCGTAACACCAGCTCCAACCGATAATGACGGCCTACATCAACCGTCTGCTGACGCAGTATCGGTAAGGTTTTCGCCGCCGCCAATGCAATCAGGCTGCCGAATGTCATCGCCAGCAGCACCTCCGGCAGGGTAAAGCCTTGTTCTAAGGTTCGCATAAGGGCAGGCTCCGGATAGCAGTTTCTTCGCTGCACAGCCGCAGCCGACCTTTGGCAGACAGCACCAGACGTATGCGGCCAGCCGGATTGCCCAGCAGGATATGCCCGGCCTGCGCATTGTTGCGCACCCCATAAAATCCCATCTCCTTTTGGGTATAACCTTGTAACTCCACATCCAGGTGTTCTGGGGTAAAGACCCGGTCCGCCAATGCACTACAAGGTGCCACCTGCGGGCCGCTGCCTATGCACCAGATTTTCCCAGGCCGAAACCACAATAACGCGTTGCGGTTATGCCAGTTGGCATCGGCCTGTAAGCGCGTTAAGAATGCCAGCAGTTGCTGGGCGGTCTGCTCAAGCCGTAGCGCCTGTTGATAATGATGCCACTGGCTAACCCCCCAAGAGGTCAGCATCCCCGCCAGCACCATCACGATCATCAGTTCGATCAGCGTCAGGCCTTGCTGGTGTTCGGGGCTATTTTTATATCGGTTCATACGGCGAGTGTAATCAGCCAGAGGCACGATGAAAGGCACCTTTTCTCAGGCTGGCAAATGATACGCAGAATTTTTAGTTAGCAGGTAACAAGCTGGGGGAAGTTGAGTACGGCTTCGCATTTTTGGCAATGCAGCACGAGCGCAGCATGCGGCGCGCCTACTTTCAGTAGGCGTAAGAAAGAGGGCCGGATACGGCCCTCAGCAAATCAGATAGCGACAGGAGCCTTGATCGGCGGGTGCGGATCGTAGCCTTCAATCTCAAAGTCTTCAAAACGATAATCAAACAGCGAGGCTGGCTTGCGTTTGATCACCAGCTTCGGCAACGCACGCGGCTCGCGGGTTAATTGCAGCTGCGTCTGCTCCATGTGGTTGCTGTAAAGATGGGTATCACCACCGGTCCAGACAAAATCGCCCACTTCCAGATCGCACTGTTGCGCCATCATATGCACCAGCAACGCATAGCTGGCAATATTGAACGGCAGGCCGAGGAACACGTCGCACGAGCGCTGATACAGCTGGCAAGAGAGTTTGCCGTCCGCCACATAGAACTGGAAGAAGGCATGGCACGGTGCCAGAGCCATCTTATCCAGCTCACCCACGTTCCACGCAGAAACAATAATACGGCGAGAATCCGGATCCTGTTTCAGCTGTTGCAACACGGTGCTTAGCTGGTCAATCTCGCGACCATCTGCCGCGCCCCAGGCACGCCATTGCTTGCCATAGACCGGGCCAAGATCGCCGTTTTCATCAGCCCATTCGTCCCAGATGCTGACGTTGTTTTCGCGCAGATACGCCACGTTGGTATCGCCGTTCAGGAACCACAGCAGCTCATGAATGATCGACCGCAGGTGGCATTTCTTGGTGGTCACCAACGGGAAACCTTCCTGCAGGTTGAAACGCATCTGGTGGCCGAAAATCGACAACGTGCCAGTGCCGGTACGGTCGGCTTTAGGGGTGCCCTCGGCGAGCACTTTGTTCATCAAATCCAGATACTGTTTCATTTTTCCTCACGACTGTTGTTGCTGTGGACGACGACGATACGCCCAGATCATCATAATAATACCGGCGAGCACCATCGGCACGGACAGGATTTGCCCCATGCTGATCACCCCGTCAAACAGGCCAAGCTGGGCATCCGGCTGGCGGAACGCCTCGACGATAATACGGAACGTGCCATAGCCAATCAGGAACAGGCCCGAAACGGCCCCCATCGGACGAGGTTTGCGGATGAACAGGTTCAGAATGATAAACAGCACGATGCCTTCCAGCACCATTTCATACAGCTGCGACGGATGACGTGGCAACACGCCATATTCGTTGAGCAGCGGTAGCAGTTGAGGATTGGCGGCAGCGATAGCGATATCTTCCGGACGCGAGCTTGGGAACAGCATCGCCCAAGGTGTATCGGTAGTGACACGCCCCCACAGCTCACCGTTGATAAAGTTACCCAGGCGGCCAGCGCCCAGACCAAACGGGATCAGTGGGGCAATAAAATCAGAAACCTGGAAGAAGTTACGCTTGGTGCGGCGGGCAAACCACAGCATCACCGCGATCACGCCAATCAGGCCGCCGTGGAATGACATTCCGCCATCCCAGACTTTGAACAGGTAGAGCGGGTTATCCAGGAACAGCGGCAGGTTGTAGAACAGCACGTAACCGACACGGCCACCGATAAAGACCCCAAGGAAACCGGCATACAGCATGTTTTCCACTTCGTCTTTGGTCCAACCGCTGCCGGGCTTGTTCGCGCGGCGTACCGCCAACCACATGGCAAAAACAAAGCCAACCAGGTACATCAAACCGTACCAGTGCAAAGAGACCGGGCCGATAGAGAAAATCACCGGATCAAATTTTGGAAACGCCAGATAGCTAGTGCTCATCTATCACCACAATATGTCTGTTATTCATCCCCAAGCGGGGGCGGCAGGTGCCAAACGCGGTGCAAAGCCCGTGCAACGGGAGCACCGCATTGAGATGGCGCATCATAACATAGGCTTAACCACGTCCGGGCTTGCCGGCAGGGAAAAGTTCTGTAAAAAAATAGGTCAACGCTTAACGGGCTGGACAACGCCTAATCAACGGCCACCGCGGATCAGCCCCCCCATGCCACGCCGTTCCATAAACGCCGCTACCTGGTGGCGAACCTCGGTGGTCATCTGGGCACTCAATACCCGCTTGGCCAATCCTTGCGCGTCTTCAAGTTCGATATGGCGCAACAGATATTTGATCCGTGCGACGCTGCGCCCGTTCATGCTCAAATTGCGGTAACCCATACCCACCAGCAGCAGAGCACCCATCGGGTCTCCCGCCAGTTCACCGCACAGGCTGACATGCAGCCCGGCCGCAGTCCCCTGATCGATGATCAATTTCAGCACCTGCAACATGGCTGGATGCAGGCTGTCGTACAACGAAGCAACGCGGGTATTATTACGATCCACCGCCAGCAGATACTGGGTTAAATCGTTGGTTCCTACCGAGACAAAATCGACGCGTGTCGCCAGATAAGGGATCAGGAAGATCATCGACGGCACTTCCAGCATGACGCCAATCCGCGGCTTGGGAATGTCGTACCCCAGCATCTCTTCCACTTCTCGCCCGGCGCGATCGATCAGGCGCTTGGCCTCGTCGATCTCTTCCAGGCTGGTGATCATCGGCAACAGGATCCCCAGATTGCCGGTTCCCGCATTGGCACGCAGCATGGCGCGCACCTGGATCAGGAAGATTTCTGGCTGATCCAGCGTAATACGGATCCCCCGCCAACCGAGGCACGGGTTTTCCTCGCTGATCGGCATGTAGGGCAACTGTTTATCAGCGCCGATATCCAGCGTACGCAGCGTCACCGGCTTGTGCGGATAGAAGAGTTGCAGCATGCCCTGATATTGCGCCACCTGCTCCTCTTCCGACGGGAAGCCGCTTTGCAGCATGAACGGGATCTCGGTGCGGTACAGGCCAACGCCGTCCACGCGCGCACCCAGCAGTTGTTCATGTTCCGGGCTAAGGCCGGCGTTCAGCATCACCTGGATCCGCTCACCGCTTTTCAGCTCTGCGGGCTGTTCAACGTCGTCTTCTGCCAGCTTGCTGAGCTCCTGCTCTTCGCTGATCAGACGTTGGTATTCCTTCACCAGCACCGGTTCCGGATCGACCAGCAGCTCGCCGCGATAGCCATCAACAATCAGCATTCGCTGGGCCAACAGCGCAGGCTGGATGTCCGCCCCCATCACCGTTGGCACGCCCATGGCCCGCACCAGGATCGCGGCATGGGAGTTGGCGGCACCGTCCCGCACTACCACGCCAGCCAGGCGATCCTGCGGCACTTCGGCCAACAGGGTTGCCGTCAGCTCATCGGCGACCAGCACAAATCGGGCTGGCCATTGGCTGGCCCCTTGGGTGGTATCGTCGAGGTGGAAGAGCAGACGTTGGCCAAGCGCACGCAGGTCGCTGGCACGCTCGCGCATATAGGTATCTTGCAAGGTCGCAAACTGGGCAGCGAAGGCTTCAATCACCTGTTTTACCGCCCACTCGGCTACCGAACCGGCATCGATCTCCGCGTACAGTTCACGTTTGAGACGAGCATCGTTGAGCAGGTGGGAATAGAGATCGAAGATCGCCGCGCTCTCTTTTTGCGAGCTGGCGCTAAAACGCTTACTGAAGCGGCGGAACTCTGCCCCAGCCTCTTCCAACGCCTGTGTCAGGCGTTCACGCTCGCTGACGGTATCCAGCGTGGAGGCTTTATACACCTGATCAAGTGAAGGTTGGCTGCTATCTAACCACCCCTCCGCCACTGCCACGCCAGGAGCCGCAGCCAGCGCCCGAATGCGGGTCTGGCGATACTGGCCAAAAATGGCGTTTAGCTGTGATAACGAGAGGATCCCGGCCATTTGGGTGGCCAGGGTAACCATGAAGGATTCTTCGCTTTCGTCAAACTGGCGCAGTTCACGTTGCTGCACCACCAACACGCCAAGCAACTGGCGGCGATGAATGATCGGCACGCCAAGGAAGGATCGGAAACGATCCTCTTTGACCTGCGGAATATATTTGAAGCTGGGATGGCTTTGGGCATCCGCCAGGTTGATCGGCTCTGCCCGCCGCCCGACCAGGCCGACGATGCCTTCGTCAAAGGCCAGGGCGATAGTTCGCCCACGGGGCTTTTTCAACCCGCGCGTCGCCATCAGGTAATAACAGCGGCGGTCGTTGTCTGCCAGATAGATGGAGCAAACTTCGGTGTCCATCGCCAGACAGGTTTCATTGACCAAAAGATCCAGCGCATCTGTCAGACTGGCCGCCGCGGCCACTTTCTCAACAATTTCTCGCAAGCGCGTGAGCATAGTCGGTTTGACTTAACCTCTCTTTCGGCGATAAGCAGGAGGCTGCCGCTGCGCTGCCAGTTCCTGCATAGGCATGACGGTTGCGGCAAACTCTTTCATAACCCGGCGGTACACGTCGCGTTTAAACGACACCACCTGGCGCACCGGATACCAGAAGCTCACCCAGCGCCAGCCGTCAAACTCCGGCGTACTGCTGCGCTGCATGTTGATATCCGCGTCATTGCACATTAACTGCAGCAGAAACCATTTCTGCTTTTGGCCGATACAAACCGGCTTTGTGTCCCAACGCACCAAACGTTTTGGCAATTTATAGCGCAACCAGTTGCGGGTTGAGGCCAGGATACGCACATCCTTTTTACTCAGCCCCACTTCTTCGAACAGCTCACGGTACATCGCCTGCTCAGGCGTTTCGCCAGGGTTTATTCCCCCTTGGGGAAACTGCCAGGAGTGCTGACCGTAACGGCGGGCCCATAGGACCTGCCCCTGACGATTACAGATTACGATACCAACATTCGGGCGGTAGCCATCATCATCGATCACCGGACTACCTCGATAAGCATAAATTCGTATTGATAACCTGATTGTTTCACACAAGCCACAGGCGGTAAACCACTGCTTTGCAGCGCCGTCGCTCGGATAACATTGGGATAACTCACAGATAATGGCAAAGTTATAAACATGTAACGAGGTTGGAGGGCGGTTTTATTCACTTTTTCTGTGGATAGGTGTGTGAAGAACTCTAGGGATAAGCCGGGAAAACTCAATTGAACTTAAAATTCGCCATATTTTTAATTTTTTATTATTCCTTTAAATACAATGCAATAATGACTTAAACACAGTTATGAACAGGGTAAAAATGTGATCTATGCACGCTTTGGATCTTTCTCTGGCGAAAGATCCACCAATGCGGATTTTATCCACAGATTATTATACCCAGTGACCTATAAAACCGCCAAATTCGTAAAAAATGCCCCGCGTCAAGGCTGTAAATCAAACCAGTGATCGGCAAAAAGTTGGGTTATCCCAGAAATCTGTGGATAAATAGGTGTAAGATCCTGTTTATTGTCGGTGGCTACAGGTGC
The DNA here is from genome assembly GCF_019968705.1 of Serratia sp. JSRIV004. Taxonomy (NCBI): domain Bacteria; kingdom Pseudomonadati; phylum Pseudomonadota; class Gammaproteobacteria; order Enterobacterales; family Yersiniaceae; genus Serratia; species Serratia sp. JSRIV004. Next base: position 4,730,310 of record NZ_CP074140.1, read on the forward strand.
ACAACCCCGCGATGAAATTTTTCTACCGCGATGGGGTAGCCAAAAAGTCATGCAAAATCATGCTACTATTGTTGTTTTCCCCAGCCTGCTTTTCCCTTTTAAGGCTGTGAGTAAATTCGGTACATTTTTTAACCATAATGCATAGGTCTGATTTATGGCGTGTTTATCCCCGCTGCCGCCAGAAAACGAGCAGCAATTATTAGCCCGTGCCCAGGCGCTGGCTGGCTTTAACCTTGGTGAACTGGCAGCTCGTGCGCAGGTCAGCATTCCCAAGGATCTCAAACGGGATAAAGGTTGGGTCGGCATGCTGCTGGAGCTCTATCTGGGTGCCATGGCGGGCAGCAAGCCTGAACAGGATTTCCCAGAGCTGGGCATTGAGTTGAAAACCATCCCGGTCGACGCCGCCGGTAACCCGCTGGAAACCACTTTCGTCTGCGTAGCCCCGCTGACAGGCAATAGCGGCGTCACTTGGGAAAGCAGCCACGTACGCCACAAACTGGCACGCGTGCTGTGGATCCCGGTGGAGGGTGAACGACAAATCCCATTGGCACAGCGCCGCGTAGGTTCCCCGCTGCTGTGGCAGCCCAATCAGGAAGAAACCGAGATGCTGCGCCGGGATTGGGAAGAGCTGATGGATCTTATCGTGCTCGGCCAGGTTGAGCGGATCACTGCCCGCCATGGCGAAGTGCTACAGCTGCGGCCAAAAGCGGCCAACAACAAGGCACTGACCGAAGCCACCGGCGAACAGGGCCAACCGATCCTCACCTTGCCGCGCGGCTTCTATCTGAAGAAAAACTTCACCCGGGCGCTGCTGGCCAGGCACTTTACGCTTTGATTAGCCCTGCGCATCCTGATTTCACCGTCATTTCTCCTTACACAGATGGGATACGTCCGAAAGCCATCTTTGGCAGAGTTTGCTACTCTATTAGGACAATTATTCTAGGTATATAAGGTGTTCGGCATGAAAAAGTGGGTAATGGCTATTTCCGCCCTGATGATGGTCGCCGGATTAGCAGGCTGTTCCAGCGACTATGTGATGGCCACCAAAGATGGCAATATGATCCTCACGCAGGGTAAGCCTAAAATCGATAAGGATACCGGCCTGATCAGCTATCAGGACGAGCAAGGCAAGCAGCGTCAGATTAACGGCGATCAGGTCTCGCAGGTTATCGAGCGTTAATCCCAGCCCCCGCATCTTCCTGACCCCTGACGGATTATCAATCAGGGGATTAGCCCTGCCCTCGGCTGTTATATTCCACTTTCACCATCTTCTTAGCTTGGTTATAGTCAAGTAAGGCGTGTTACGCCGTTGGATCTCTGGCTGCTGTTTTACCGGGCATCACGCCCGTAAGCGCTAACATTGAAGGAAGGCCGTTAATGCAATACCACCGTATTCCCCACAGTTCTTTAGAAGTGAGCGTGCTGGGACTGGGCACCATGACCTTTGGCGAACAAAACAGCGAAGCCGATGCCCACGCACAGCTGGATTATGCATTAGCCGCTGGCATCAACCTGATTGATACCGCAGAGATGTATCCAGTGCCACCGCGCCCGGAAACCCAGGGGCTGACAGAGCAATACATTGGCAGTTGGATCAAAGCGCGCGGCAACCGCGATAAAATCGTGCTGGCAAGCAAGGTCTCCGGGCCGATCCGGGGTAATGACGCTGGGATCCGCCCACAGCAGGCGTTAGATCGCAAAAATATCCGCGCTGCCCTGGATGCCAGCCTGAAACGGTTAAACACCGATTATCTGGATCTGTACCAGCTACACTGGCCGCAGCGCACCACCAACTGTTTCGGCAAGCTCAATTATCAGTACACCGATGAGAAGGCCACCATCCCGCTGTTGGAAACTCTGGAAGCGTTAACCGAGCAGGTCCGGGCCGGCAAAATTCGCTATATCGGCGTCTCTAACGAAACCCCTTGGGGCGTGATGCGCTACCTGCAACTGGCAGAAAAACACGAACTACCGCGTATCGTCTCGATCCAGAACCCCTACAGCCTGTTAAACCGCAGCTTTGAGATTGGTCTGGCGGAGATCAGCCAACATGAGGGTATCGAACTGTTAGCCTATTCCAGCCTGGCCTTCGGTACGCTGTCCGGCAAATACCTCAACGGTGCCAAACCGGCCGGGGCACGCAACACACTGTTCAGCCGCTTTACCCGCTACTCTTCAGCCCAGAGCCAGGCGGCGATCGCCGAATACGTGGCGCTGGCGAAAAAGCACGGTCTGGACCCTTCACAGATGGCATTGGCATTCGTGCGCCAGCAGCCGTTCGTTGCCAGCACCTTGCTGGGTGCCACCACGCTGGAGCAGTTGAAGATAAATATCGACAGTTTTGACGTGGTGTTGAACGAGGAAGTGTTGCAGGCTCTGGAAGAGATCCACAGCCGCTTCACCATTCCAGCACCATAAAGACTATAGGGGCACAGCATGCTGTGCCCCTATGTATCAAACCGTTAGGCTTTGGAGCGGAATTGAGATATCCACAGGACGGTGATGGCAAGGCCGAACACGACGCCAAAACCGATCCCGACGCCGATCACCGGCACACCTAATTTGACCACCAAAGAGTAGAGGCCAAGCATCAGCAGCATGGCGGTATTTTCACCCAGGTTCTGTACCGCAATAGCATTCCCCGCCCCAACGGAGCGTTTGCCCCGCTCTTGCAACAGCGCATTCAGCGGCACCACAAAGAAACCACCCAGCACACCAATCACCAGCAGCACGCCATAAGCATTCAGCATGCTGGTTTGCACGGCAAAGAAGGCTACGGCGATGCCGATCAGGATCCCGGCAGGCATACAACGCTTAACCGTTTCCAGCGTCACAAAGCGTGCTGCCGCCCCGGCCCCGACCACGATACCTATTGCCACCATCGCGTTGAGCATGGTTGGCGTGGCGTTATCGCTAATGCCCAGCGCCACCGGCACCCACAGCACCAGCAGGAAGCGCAGGGTAACCCCAGCGCCCCAGAACAGGCTGGTACCAATCAGTGAGAAACGGGTTTGCCCATCGCGCCACAGCACCACGCAAGCGTTGAAGAAAGTGCTCCCCATGACGCGTGGGTGCCAGGAGGCCACCTTATGGGCAACAGGCAAGCGCGGGATGTACAGGTTGGCAACGACCGCCGCGCCGTAAACCACGGCACACACCGCCAGTGCAGCTACAATATGCCAGTCTGCCAGCAGGCCACCGGCTACCGAGCCCACCAGGATGGCGGCAATGGTGGAAGCTTCCATCAGCCCATTGGCCTTCACCAGCTTATCGCCGCTGGTGATCTCACCCAGGATGCCGTACTTCGCCGGTGAATAAGCCGCCGCCCCGATGCCGACCAGGGTATAGCCCAGGAACGGGTTCAGCCCAAAGCAGATCACCAGCGCACCGGCCAGCTTCAAACCGTTAGCGACCATCATCACCCGGCCTTTGGAGAAGCTGTCGGCGATTTGGCCCACAAACGGAGCCAGGATGATATAGGTGGCCACGAAGGCCATTTGCAGTATCGGTTGGCTCCAATCGGGGTACATTTGCTGTTTGATCAGCGCCAGGGTAGCAAACAGCAATGCGTTATCGCCGAAGGCCGAGAGAAACTGGGCACAGATCACCGCGATCATCGAACGTGACAGCAGTGGGGAATCAGTTGCATTCATGATGCCTTCTCCGGCTGTTCAGCCATTTGGCGCAAAGTAACGAAATCCGGTTTGCCGCTGCCCAGTAACGGCAACGCCTTCACCAGGCGAATATCACGCGGCACCGCCAGCTCCGGGGTGCCCTGCTCACGAGCCACCCGCAGCAAGCTATCACGGGTAATGCTGGCGTCGTTGGTGAACAACACCAGCGCTTCGCCTTTGCTGCTGTCGCTTTTCACCGTGGCCGCATGCAGCCCTTCCGGCGACAGGCGCACGGCCAACTGTTCCACGCTCTCCAGCGAGATCATTTCCCCCGCCAGTTTGGCAAAGCGCTTCACGCGGCCACGAATGGTGCAATAGCCCTGTTCGTCGAAGCTGACAATATCACCGGTATCGTACCAGCCAGCTTGCAACACGCCGTTTTCGTCCTCGGCTGCCGGAGTTTCCAGTTCGCCTGGGCGTTCAACCCGCAGGTAGCCCTTCATGATGTTCGGGCCTTTCAATTGCAGACGGCCACCGTTATCGATCCCGGCCATCTTAATCAAACGTGCTTCCATCTGCGGCATAATGCGGCCTACGGTGCCAACTTTGGCCGCCAGAGGCACGTTGATCGACACTACCGGAGCACACTCAGTGACGCCGTAGCCTTCTAAAATGCGGATGCCGTATTTGTCCTGATAAATCTGTTTGGTGCTTTCGGCCAGCTTCTCGGCACCGGCCACCACATAGCGCAGGCGGGCAAAATCGTAAGGATGGGCGAAACGGGCGTAGTTGTTGAGGAAGGTCGCTGTCCCAAACAGCACGGTGCAGTTACGGTCATAGACCAATTCCGGCACCACGCGATAATGCAGTGGGCTTGGGTAGAGGAATACCCGGCTACCAGTCATCAACGGGGTGATCAACCCAACCGTCAGGCCGAAAGAGTGGAACAGCGGCAGCGAGGACATAAAGCGATCGCGCGGGGTGAAATCCGCAATGGTTCGGATCTGCTCCACGTTCGCCAACAGGCTGGCATGGGAATGCACCACGCCCTTCGGATGGCCTTCCGAGCCGGAGGTAAACAGGATCAGCGCCGCATCTTCTGGCTGCTGCGGCACCATGGCCTTTTGTGGCTGGAACAGGTGACGCAGGATCCACAGCTTATCGTCGCGGGTGACGGTATCTTTCAAATCTTCCAGATAAACCCAATTGGCTTCCGGCACCTGCTCTGGCAGGTGAGTCAACTTGCCCTTTTCCAGGAACTGGCGCGAGGTGACGATGGTTTTAATGGTGGCCGCGGTCATCGCGCTTTTCAGCCCGTTCACACCGGCGGTGTAATTGAGCATCGCCGGAATACGGCCCCGCAATGAAGCGCCAAAGATGGCGGCAGCGGTAATAGTGGCATTGGGCAACAGCAGGCCAACATGCTCTTTCGGCGCGGTAAAGCGCTCCAGGATGCGGCTGACGCCCAGCGATTTTTTAAGCAGCGTATGATAGCTGTCTTCCTTGAAACCTATGTCTTCGATGCAGGGCTTGAAGCGCCCATAACGATGCTGTGCGGCCAACAGCGCGCCGAACAGGGTTTGCGGTTTGAGGGTATCCATGCGCGCCTGCATCATGATCTGATGCAGCCTGTCACCGGCCAACTGCCGGCGTTGACTGGCTTTTGGCGCGTCTGGCATCGGTAAAGTGGTTGGTGGCAGAATGCTGATGGTGGTCTGTGGGAAGGCGCGGAGTTTATACACCCCGGCCATACGGCCAAACACGCTGAACTCCGGGCCATCGATACGTACCGGCACGATGGTGGCGCCAGATTTGGCGGCGATAAAGGCCGCCCCGTCGTAGACCTTCATCAATGAACCGGTCACCGTAATGCGCCCTTCCGGGAATACCACGATCGGCCTGCCCTGTTCAACCATGCGCACCAGATGCTTGATGGCCATCGGTTTGGTGGGATCCAGTGGCACAAAATCGATATAAGGCTTCAACCAGCGCATAAACCAACGTTCGGAAATGCTGGAGTAAACGGCAAACACCGGTTTGATCGGTAAGAACAACGCCAGCAGCGCGCCATCCATGAAAGAAACGTGATTCGGGGTGATCAGCAGTTTCTGCTGCTCAAAATGCTTGGCGTCGCCTTCGACACGAACACGAAACAACAGGCGAAACAGTGCACGTAACACGGTATATATCATCCCACTCTCCCTCGGGGTTGATGGCCTTAAAAATTGTCTGAGGAAGAATACTATACGGCAGGCAAAAAAAAACCTACGCATCCGCGTAGGTTGGTGCAATTGAAAATGGCTTCAACATACAGAGTATGCCGATTGCTCACCAATCAATACCTCTGGGACAGTCAATTTACCCCGCCACGCCAAACTCTCGCCAGCGGCCAATCGCAACAGTCCGACGCAAAGTGTAACCAGCGATGTAGTTTTTCCTTTGATAGACATTGTTTTGAAACTATTGAAAAACCTCAACCAACCCGGATCGTTGGGGCACCGCACGTTGCGCCCGTTAACCCTGGATCCGCTTGGGGTGAAAAGGTGAATTTAAAAGCCATAAATGCAACGCTCACCACAAGTTAGCGATACCAGCCCTTGCGGCGCGCGATTTTTTCCGCAAAACTGAGGAATGTAAGCGATTACCCAGGAAGTGTTGCAGATATGGCCACGATTAAGGATGTTGCCAGGCTGGCGGGTGTTTCCGTCGCCACGGTGTCCCGCGTAATAAATAACTCCCCAAAAGCCAGCGAAAGTTCACGAACCGCCGTGCTGGCCGCCATGGAAGGATTGCAGTATCACCCCAACGCCAATGCCCGTGCGCTGGCACAGCAATCCACCGAAACCCTGGGCCTGATTGTCTCTGACGTTTCCGATCCCTTCTTTGGTGCCATGGTAAAAGCCGTGGAGCAGGTGGCCTACGCCACGCATAATTTTCTGCTGATTGGTAACGGTTACCACAATGCCGAAAAAGAGCGCCAGGCCATTGAGCAACTGGTGCGCCATCGCTGTGCGGCCTTGGTGGTGCATGCCAAGAAGCTGACCGACGATGAGCTGACCGTCTGGATGCGCCAAATCCCAGGCATGGTGCTGATCAACCGAACGCTGCCTGGGTTTGAGCCCCGCTGCGTAGCGCTAGACGATCGTTACGGTGCCTGGCTGGCTACCCGCCATCTGATCCAGCAGGGCCACCAGCGGATCGCCTTCATCTGCTCCAACCATCAGATTTCAGATGCTGCCGATCGATTGCAGGGCTACCTGGATGCATTGGAAGAACACGGTATTGCGGTGGATGAGAAGCTGGTTGCCTACGGCAAGCCGGATGAGATTGGCGGCGAGCAGGCCATGACCGAGTTGCTGGGCCGTGGTAAGCAATTTACCGCCATCACCTGCTATAACGATCCGATGGCCGCCGGGGCGCTTTCGGTGCTCAGTGATAACAGCGTGGACGTTCCTGGCCAGATTTCGCTGATTGGTTTTGACGACGTGCTGATTTCCCGCTATCTGCGCCCACGCCTGACCACTATCCGCTACCCGGTGGTGGCGATGGCAACGCAAGCAGCAGAGCTGGCATTAGCGTTGGCCAACAACCAGCCGCTACCGGAGATCACCAATATGTTCAGCCCGACGCTGGTCCGCCGCCATTCGGTCGCCAGCATCAATAACGCTTTCGATCAGAGCTAATCTAGCCGGCGGTGGTAGAGGCGCACGGGGCGATCCGGGTACTCCAGCGCCTCGCCGATGTGCTGCCAGCCATGGCGTTCGTAATAACCGCTAAATTCGGCATACAGATACAGCTCCTTGAACCCGGCTTGGCGGCTGTACTCCTGCACATATTGCTGGAGCTGCAACCCCAGCCCGCTGCCGCGCTGGCTCTCTTCAACGTAAAGCGCGGCCAGCCACGGCGTTAAATCCTGGCGGCTGATCAAATCACAGCGCCACAGCCCCACGGTGCCCACCGGCTGGTCATCCAACAGGGCGATAAAGGTGATCGGCAAACCTTCATGCCGCAGGCTGCTGGCCACCACACTGGCAAAGAATTCCCGGCTGTTTTCGCTGCCAAACGCCTGCCACTGCCAGTCGATAACCTGTTGCTGATGCTGCGGATAGTCCGCCAGATGCACAATACGAAACACGCTAATCCCCTCGGAAAAATGCCTTAAACGCCTGCACCGTCAGTGTACGCCAATCAATGCATGGGTGCCCCAACAACATAGGTTGCTGAATTTGTAGGGGTCGAACATGTTCGAGCCGATCTCACCCTATGCTAGACTCAGCACTATTTACCGCAGCGGACGTTGAAAGAGGGTAGCCATTGATGATCACCATGTTGGATGTTTCCATGCGCGCGGGGGTGTCCAAAGCCACGGTTTCCCGCGTTTTAAATGGCACCGGCCAGGTGAAGAAAAGCACGCGTGATGCGGTGTTCAAGGCAATGGATGAATTGGGCTACCGGCCGAACTTTCTCGCCCAATCGCTGGCCAATAAAAGCTCCAACAGTATTGGGCTGGTAGTGTCCAATTTTGACGGCCCCTACTTTGGCCGTTTGCTGCGCCAGGCTGCCAAACTGGTCGAGGCCAGCGGCAAGCACCTGATCGTCACCGACGGCCACGACACGCCAGAAGATGAATTGCAGGCGGTACGGCTGCTGGCGGATCGCCGCTGCGACGCGATTATCCTTTACACCCGCTTTATGAGCGAAAGCGCCCTGATGGAGCTGCTGGAAGACCTGCCGGTTCCGGTGATGATCATTAACCGCGATCTGCCGAAGGCCCGTGAGCGCTGCGTGTTCTTCGAACAGCAACAGGCCGCCTTCAACGTGGTGGATTACCTGATCCGTCAAGGGCACCGTGAGATCGCCTGCATCACCGGGCCTATTGATACCCCCACCGCCCAATCCCGCTTGGCGGGTTATCGTCAGGCGTTGGAACGCCACCAGGTTGCGTTCAATGATGCCTTGATCACCAACGGTGATAGCAGCGTACCCGGCGGATACCTCAGTTGTAAGGCACTGCTGGCTAGCGGCAACTCCTTCAGCGCGCTGTTTGCCAGCAACGATGATATGGCCATCGGTGCGATGAAGGCCCTGCACCAGGCTGGCAAACGCCTGCCTGAGGACGTTTCGCTGTTTGGTTTCGACGATGAACCAAGCGCCGCCTATCTGCAACCGGCGTTGTCCACCGTCTACCTGCCGATCGATGCGATGATCGAAGCGGCGATCGCCCAAGCCCTGCGTCTGATCAACGGCGAAGCGCTACAACCGCTAACGCCGTTTGTCGGTGAGTTAAAACTGCGTGAGTCCGTGGTACCTGGCCCCTACGCTTAAATTAACTCCAGCCCGATCAATTCTTCAATCGTCTGACGGCGACGGATCAGCCGAGGCTCACCGTTTTCAAACAGTACTTCCGGCAGCAGCGGACGACTGTTGTAGTTGGAGGACATCGACGAGCCATAGGCCCCGGTGTCATGGAACACCAGATAATCCCCGACCCGCACCTGCGGCAACGGACGGGTTTCAATACCGCCACCCGCCTGCTGGGTAAACACATCACCTGACTCACACAGCGGCCCGGCAATCACGGTGTCTTGCAGCGGTTGATGATCAGTATTGCGGCCGTCGGCAGGCAGTAGGGAGATATGGTGATAGCTGCCATACATCGCCGGACGCATCAGATCGTTGAACCCAGCGTCTACCAAGACAAAGTGGCGGCTGCCCATCTGTTTTACCGAACGCACTTCGGCCACCAGCACGCCCGCTTCCGCCATCAGGAAACGCCCCGGCTCGATTTCCAACTTCACCGGATGGCCCAGATGTGCGGCAACTCGCTCACGTGCACGGTTCCACAGGCCGTAATAGTGTTCGGTATTAATCGCCTCTTCCCCTTGCTGATAAGGGATAGAAAGGCCGCCACCGGCGGAAATCGCCGTAATGTCCTGCCCCAGGGCAATCACCTGCTGCACCATGGCATCACACACGCGCTCCAGGTGCTGGTAATCCACCCCGGAACCGATGTGCATATGCAGCCCGATCAGTTTCAGTCCGTATTGCTGCACCTTGGCGACCGCCTGCGGCAGATCGGCATACCAGATACCGTGCTTGCTGTTTTCACCGCCGGTATTGGTTTTCTGGCTATGGCCGTGGCCAAAACCAGGATTGATACGTAGCCACACCGGATGCCCGGCAGACACCTGACCAAGCTGTTCCAGCATATCGATAGAACCAGCGTTGACCGGGATTTTCAATTCGCTGACGCGCGCCAGCGTGGCGTGATCCAGCACATCTGCGGTAAATACGATATCCTCGCCACCCGGCTCAAAACCGGCTTTTAACGCGCGCTCGATTTCCCCCAGCGACACCGAATCCACCTTGACGCCCTGCTCGCGCATCAGGCGCAGAATATGAATATTCGAGCAGGCTTTCTGGGCAAAACGGATCACGTCAAAGTGCTGCAACTGGCTGATACGCTGGCTGATGATATCTGCATCATAGGCCCAGACCGGGCAACCAAAGCGTGGGGGCAGCGCCAGCAGATTGGCGGCGTTCAGGGCGGTAGAGGTGTCGTTCAAGGCGCGTGGCATGGTTCGGTTCCCATAATCAAATTTTCCACCATCATGCCGCAGCAGCCTCTGTGTGAAAAATATCTATTTCGCCATAGTCTATTCATTTATGATATGGCTTTCCCTCTCCGTGGAGTTTCGCCATGTACGCCATTACCCTACGCCAGATTGAAATTTTTCACGCGGTGATGACCACCGGAAATCTGACCGAGGCGGCGGCGCTGCTGCAAACTTCACAACCGACCGTCAGCCGCGAACTGGCCCGCTTCGAGAAGCTGATCCAGCTGCAACTGTTTGACCGCGTACGTGGCCGTCTTTACCCCACAGTGCAAGGTTTGCGGCTGTTTGAAGAAGTGCAGCGTTCTTATTACGGCCTGGATCGCATCAAGAATGCAGCGGCAGGTATCCGGCAATTCCAGCAGGCGCAGCTTTCCATTGCCTGTCTGCCGGTGTTTTCCCAATCGCTGCTGCCTGCCGTGTGCAAACCTTTTGTCGATCGTTACCCGGAAGTGAGCTTCAGTGTGATCCCACAGGAGTCACCATTGCTGGAAGAATGGCTTTCGGCACAGCGCCACGATCTGGGCCTGACGGAGAATACCCTGACGCCCGCTGGCACCGAGCGCATGACGCTGCTGACGATGAATGAAGTGTGTGTGCTGCCTGCCGGGCACCCAATGCTTGCGAAAAGCACGCTGACGCCGCAGGACTTCAACGCAGAAAACTTTATCAGTCTGTCGAGCACCGACAGCTATCGGCAACTGCTGGATGCATTGTTCCATGAGCAAGGCATCGAGCGCCGGATGGTGATGGAGACCCACAGCGCCGCCTCGGTCTGTGCGATGGTCAAGGCCGGAGTCGGCATCTCGATCGTCAACCCACTGACCGCGTTGGATTACGCCAATAATGGCGTTCATGTGCGGCCCTTCAGCGTCGAGGTGCCATTTACCGTGAGCCTGATCCGCCCGCTGCACCGCCCCTCTTCCGCGCTGGTCACGGCCTTTGTGCAGCACTTGCAGCAGCAGGCGCAACAGTTGCCCGCCCGCCTGGCTTCCGTGATCCAACGCTAACGCAGCGTGGCACGCCAGCCAGGATCGGTGGCAAACCATTCCACCAGGAAGTCCAGCATGGTGCGCAACGTGGCGGGCATTTGGCGGCGCGAAGTGTAAATGCCGTAGATCCCCATCGTTTGTGACAGATACCCCGGTAACAGTTCCACCAACTCCCCCTTTGCCAACAGTGGCGCAGCGGAATAGTAAGGCTGCATGGAAATCCCCGCTCCTTGCAGCGTTCCTGCCAACAGCACCACCGACTCGTTGGCGCTGAGGTTACCGCTGACTGCCACCGCCGACTTCACACCCTGCTCATCAAAGTGCCACAGGCTTTTACCAAAGTAGGAGTAGGTCAGGCAGTTGTGCAGAGCTAAATCTTGCGGGTGACGCGGGGTGCCATGAGCGGCCAGATAGGCTGGAGACGCGCAGATCACCGAAGCGCAGTTGGAAAGCGGCCGAGCAATCAGATTAGGATCCAACTCATTGGTGATGCGTAGCGCCAGATCGATCCGTTCTTCCACCAGATTGACCGCCCGGTTATCCATTTGCAGGTCCACAGCAACCTGAGGATGACGTTTCAGGTACTGCGCCACCGCCCCCACCAGCGCCGTTTGGCCGAGCGATTGCGAGCAACTGATGCGTAACAGGCCGCGTAAATCATCACTCTGCTCATTTTCGACCAGATCGATATCTTTCGCTACCGCCAGCATTTGGCGGCAACGTTCCAAGGTGCGCTCCCCGGCATCGGTCAGGCTGAGCCTACGCGTAGTACGGTGCAACAGCCGTGCGCCAGCCCATTGTTCCATCTGCGCCAGATAGCGCGTCACCATAGCCCGCGACATCGCCAGGGTATCCGCAGCCGCAATCATGCTGCCGCGTTCGACGATAGTGACAAAAACCTCTGCAGCGGTAATGCGATCCATGATTCGCTCGATTTACGCAATTAATAATTGCTTATTATCCGGTTTTTCTCTCGTTCTATGCAACCTATCATCTGGCCAACGACAACAAATACCTAAAAGGCACCTGCACATGTTTAAGAAATCATTACTGACCCTGGCCGTAACCGGCTTCGTTTCATTCAGCACCTTCGCCAATGCAGCTAATACGTTGACCCTGGAAGTGTATAACCCTGGCGAAAAGAGCGTATTCCCGGTCTCCTCCGAGATTGTCAGCGGCCCACACGAAGTGGCGCTGATCGATGCCCAATTCCAGCGTAACGACGCGCAGGAACTGGTGAAAAAGATCAAGGCCACCGGTAAGAAGCTGACCACGGTCTACATCAGCCATTCGGATCCGGATTTCTATTTCGGCCTGGACGTGATCAAAGCCGCCTTCCCAGAAGCAACTATCATTGCTTCACCGGAAACGATCAAAGCGATCAATGCGACCCAGGCAGGTAAACTCGCCTATTGGGGCCCCATCCTGAAGGAGAATGCACCGAAAACCGTGATCGTGCCGCAGCCGTTGCAGGGCAGCAGCTTTAGCATCGATGGCCAGCAGGTCGAAGTGAAAGGCCTCAATGGCCCAACGCCAGACCGCACCTTTGTGTGGATCCCATCGTTGAAAGCCGTGGTGGGTGGTGTGCCGGTAGCCGGTGACAATATTCATCCGTGGATTGCGGATAATCAGACCATCGAGTCACGCGCTCATTGGCAGCAAACGCTGGAAAGCATCAAGGCGCTGAAACCGCAGGTAGTGGTTCCGGGGCACTTCCTGCCGGGAGCGGCGCAAACGCTGGAGTCGGTGACCTTTACCCACAATTACCTGACCACGCTGGAAAGTGAGTTGCCAAAAACCAAGAATTCCGCGGAACTGATCGCGGCCATGCAGCAGCACTATCCAAAGCTGCAAGATGGTTCTAGCCTGGAACTGAGCGCCAAAGTGCTGAAAGGCGAAATGAAGTGGCCGCAGTAAAGCGGTAGGAGCAAAAACATGACGACCCTGCATTACATTTTCGATCCGCTGTGCGGCTGGTGTTACGGTGCAGCACCGCTGGCCAAGGCTGCCCAGGCTATTCCGGGCCTGACCGTTGCCCTGCACGCCGGTGGCATGATGACCGGCAATGCCCGCCGAACCATCAACGAGGAATGGCGCAATTACGTGATGCCCCATGATAAACGGATTGCCGAGCTAACCGGCCAGCCCTTCGGCGACGGTTACTTCAACGGACTGCTGCGTGACACCACGGCGGTGATGGACTCTGAGCCACCGATCGTTGCGATCCTGGCCGCTGAACAGCTCGCTGGACGGGGCCTGGATATGCTGCACCGCATTCAGGAAGCTCACTACCGGGAAGGACGACGTATTGCCGATACGCCGGTGTTGGAAGCGCTGGCGAGTGAGCTGGGCCTGGATCCTGCTGCCTTTATTGCCGAGATGCGTTTGAACAGCGGCGCGCCAACGACACAGCATATCGCCGACAGCCGCGCACTGCTTGCCAAAGTCCGAGGGCATGGCTTCCCGACCTTTGCCCTGGAGGATACTCAAGGGCGGCTATCCCAGATCCCCGTGCAGGAGTATTTGGGGAATGTTGAAGGCTGGAAAGCCTTGCTGAAAGATGCCGTGAAATAAATCTGTCGGGGCGAGCACATGTTCGCCCCGAACATAGTTGTAACAATTTCATTATGTGTTGTGATTTGCCGCCGCGCCAAAGACGCCCTCGCCTTACGCTACTCAACGTTTCTTGCGCTCGTTTTATCTCCGCTGTATTGCAAATAATGAGCCACGTCAAAACTGCTTACATGTGGCGGTTTGTTTGTTACCAGCCTCGTGCCCATGCTAGAAGAAAACGATACCTTCTGGATTTTCATGAACACGAGCACCACACAAAAACGGGCCGTCTGGCAGTTGATCAAACCCTTTTGGGTTTCGGAAGAAAAATGGCGCGCCTGGGCGATGCTGATCGCCATCGTTGGCCTATCCCTGGGGCTGGTCTATATCAGCGTGCTGATCAACCAGTGGAACCAAGTGTTCTATGATGCCCTGCAGAATAAAAACTACCCGGTATTCAAAGCCCAACTGTGGCGCTTTACCTATCTGGCGTTGGCTTTCATCGTGCTGGCGGTCTACAAGATCTATCTGACCCAGGGCCTACAGATGCGCTGGCGGCGCTGGATGACGGAAAAATTTATGGGCAAGTGGCTGGCGCATCAGGCCTATTACCATACCGAACAGCAGCAGATTATCGATAACCCCGACCAACGTATCTCCGACGATCTCAACGTCCTGACCCAGTACACCTTATCTTTGTCGCTCGGTCTGCTTTCCAGCCTGGTGACGCTTTGTTCGTTTATTACCATTCTCTGGCATATCAGCGGGCCGATGACCTTTGTGATCGCCCAACATACCATTACCCTGCCCGGTTATATGGTGTGGTTTGCCCTGCTGTACGCGGCGCTGGGATCGTTGCTGATCTGGTGGGTAGGCAAGCCGCTGGTTATGCTCGGCTTTAATCAGGAACGCTATGAAGCGAACTTCCGTTTCGGGCTGATCCGTATCCGTGAAAATAACGATGCCATCGCGCTGTATCACGGTGAACCACGTGAGAAGCAGCAGCTAAGTAACCGCTTTGAAGCCATCCGCAGCAACTGGTGGTCGATCATGCGTATCACCCGGCGGCTAAATATCGCCAGCAACTTCTACGGCCAGTTTGCCATTGTCTTTCCGCTGCTGGTGGCGGCACCACGCTATTTCTCCGGTGCGATCCAGATGGGCGGGCTGATGCAGATCTCCTCCGCGTTTGGCCAGGTGCAAGGCTCGCTGTCGTGGTTTATCGACGCGTTTTCCAATCTGGCCACCTGGAAAGCCTGCGTTAACCGTCTGGCTGGCTTTAACGCGGCGGTGGACGAGGTCCATAACCTGACCCGCGGCATCAGCCTGCAACAGGAAGACCACTCACCGCTAATGCTGCGCGATGTTGGCCTGACGTTGCCCGATGGACAGCCGCTGTTAAGTGCGGCAACCATGACGCTGCAACGCGGCGAGCGCGTGCTGGTCGTCGGCCCTTCTGGCTGTGGTAAATCTACGCTGCTACGTGCGATTGCCGGGATTTGGCCTTACGGTTCTGGTGAGATCGGCCTGGATAAACATCTCACTACGCTGTTCCTGCCGCAGCGCAGCTATATCCCGATCGGTACGCTGCGTGAGGCGCTAAGCTATCCACACCAGGATAAAGACTACAGCGATGAGCAGTTGTTGAAAGTCCTGGAAAACTGCCGGCTGAAGCACCTGCAACGCTGGCTGGATACCAGCGCCAACTGGAGCCATCGGCTTTCACCGGGCGAGCAGCAGCGGTTGGCGTTTGCCCGCGCGATCCTTACCCGCCCGGATGTACTGTTCCTGGATGAGGCCACCAGCGCGTTGGATGATGAAACCGAGCAATTGATGTATTGCCTGCTGGTTGACGAACTGCCGGAGGTCACGCTGGTCAGCGTGGCACACCGCAACAGCGTGGCGAAATATCATCAGACCTGCTGGCGTTTCAGCCGCGACGAACATGGCCCGGCCCAGATGGCGCTTAGCCCGTTGCCGATACCGAGTTAGCCTCAACATACCCCTCACCCTAACCCTCTCCCACAGGGAGAGGGAACCGATCGAGTTTAACTGAAAGTATCGTGACCCTTCATAAGCATCGACTGATCCACCTTGGATAAGGAGTGCTCGAGGTTGCTGATATGATCTCTATACTGCCAAAAGAGCAGGGGCTATCAACTCCCTCTCCCTGTGGGAGAGATACCGTCTTGTCGGCTATCCGGCAAGCGGTATTTCCGCATTAAATGTCTTTCCTGATTTCACCACACCATAGGCCAGTTGCAGCAACTTTCGCATCGCCGCACACACTCTTTCTTTGCCCGACTTCCCACGCAACTTCAGCCTTTCTGTTAAGTCTTTAACCACAACATTGTATTGGCCTGCCACTACCGCGGGCATGTATAACGCACTTCGCAGCTCACCGTGCCCCACTTTCGATAACCGGCTTTTCCCTTTAAACATCCCCGACTCACATCGCTGTGGATTCAGTCCTGCGTACGCTACCAGGGCCTTGCTGCTGGTGAACCGACGCAGGTTTCCTGCGAAGGCCAGCAGGCTGGAGCTCAGCATCTCTCCCACTCCAGGGATACTTTTTAGCAACTCGCTGTCCCGTTTCAGGTCAGGGTTATCATCGATGTGCTGACTGATTTTCTTTTTCGTTTCTCGTATCAGTTCATCCAACGTGGCGATGTGCTCATTGAGTGAAGGGACGATGACTGCTTCGGCCACCTCCAGGCGATTTTCTTCCATCTGACGCATCTCTTCCAGGTTCTTAAGATGCCTGACCAACGCGGTCAACTGGCGCTCGCTCAACGGGGCTGGGAACCACGGGGCAGGCTGATGCAGTGCGCAGTAGCGGGCTATCATCGCTGCATCGCTTTTGTCCGTTTTGTTCCGGGCCAGTTCTGTATTGCCGAAGGAATGGATACACGCCGGGTTCATCAGACTGACGTGGTAGTTGTTGTCTGCCAGATAAGTGGCCAGTTCCGTGCTGTAGCTCCCGGTGGCTTCCATACAGACATGACAGTCGCCAAAGCGGCTCAACCAGGCTGCGAACTCGCGGCATCCAGAAGGGGTATTGGCAAACTTTTTGGTTTTATACTTCTGATTGTCCAGCAGTACGGCGACATCAAATTTGTGTTTAGCGATATCAACGCCGACAGGGGTTCTACGCATTATGGCACTCCATAACCATGTCTGAAATTTATCGCCGGACCATCCTTATATGTAGGTGCTCATAGGCACAGGATACCGTTCGGTCTACAAGGCGACAGGGAAATAGACAGCCGGGGCACAATCTCTCCCACGGGCTCATAGGCACTAGGGTTAGGGGGAGCTCACCGGCTATCTCCCGATGATCAGTCGGGGATCTTCTCCGCTAAGGCGGAGAAGATCAAGACATAAGGGTTGGGGTGAGGGTCAAATCCCATCAGCCTCGGCGTTGGCGCATTTCACCTTACGCCGCTCATGCCACAGGCTGGTCAAACCGCGTTTGCCGCAGGCCAGCGCCATGTCACGGAACTCGATCAGGCTCAGCCCTTCGCGCTCCAGCATCATTTCGGCAGCCAACTGCATATTCACCCCGGTCAACACCTCACAGTTGCCATGCGCATCGGCCAACTCGCAGGCACTACGGAAAGGCGATCCCCCCAGCATATCAGTAAGGAAAACCACGCCGTCCGCTTGTTCTACCGCTTGCAGCGCCGCACTCAATGCGACTTTCAGCTCCGCCGTCCCCATATGGACCGGGAAGTCCACCGCGATACAGGCAGGCTGTTCCCCTACCACCTGCTCTACCGCCTGTAGCAGGCCACTGGCGAAACCGCCGTGGCCGGTAATGACAATTCCTGGCATGTTCTCTTCCTCACAGTAAACCGATAAATTTACCCACTACGCCAATCACCACCGTCACACCGATCAGTTTCACCGGTGAGAAACCGCGCTTCATCAGGAAGAACACCAGCAACGTGAAACACAGCGGTAACAGGTTGGGCATCAACTTATCGAGCACGTCCGTTTGCAACGCCACGGTGGCCTTACCGGCATGCATGATCAGCGGCGTGGAAAGATGTACATAAGAGGCCACCAGCGCGCCGATGACCGTCATGCCCACGATTGACGCCGCATGGGATATTCGTTTGGTATGGGTTTTCAACAGCGTCAGCGCACTGGTGCCCGCCTGATAGCCATAGTGCGCCAGCCCAAAGCGCAGCCCGAAGTGGAACACGTTGAACAACAGCAGGAACACTATCGGCCCGAACAGGCTGCCTTCCAGCGCCAGAGATGCCCCGATGCCCGCACAAATCGGCAACAGCGTCAGCCAGAATAGCGCATCGCCAATGCCTCCAAGCGGCCCCATCAGCGCCACCTTCACCGCTCGAATGGTGGAGACTTTCTCCTTGTTTTGCTCCATCGCCAGCACCAGTCCCGAAAGGAAGGTGACGTCGAAGGGATGCACGTTGATAAACTCCATATGCATCTTCATCGAATTCGCCAGATCCTGAGGATTGCGGTGGATCTTGCGCAAGCCAGGGATCAGGGTGTACAGCCAACCACCGGCCTGCATACGTTCATAGTTGAACGATGCCTGCAGCAGCAGCGAGCGCCAGGCCATGCGGTTAATATCGCTACGCGTCAGCGCTTCTGCTGGCTGGCTATCAACATAGTCATCCTGCTCTACCTGGCTGGTGGCCAATGCCTGTTCCAGGCGTTTTGCTGCCTTTTGCGCCAGCAGATCGTCAGAATCATCAAATGCCATCTTCGGCGTCCTCCGGTTGAACAGGCTTTCTGGTCACATCCGCATCTGCCCGTTGACTGTTAAAGAAATCGATCAGCGCGATCGCCAATGCCCCCAGCGCCACCGCCAGGATCGGCAGCTTAAGGAACGTCACCGAAATAAAGCCGAGGATGAAATACGCCACGTAGGTTTTCTTCATCATCACTTTCATCAGCAGTGAGAAGCCGATCGCCGGCATCATGCCACCCGCCACCGCCAGCCCATCCAGCAGCCAGGTCGGCGCTTTCTGCACCATGGCGCTGGCCGCATCGGCACCGAAGTAGATCGGCAAAAACGCCACCACAAAGTAGAAAACAAACAGGATGCTGATGCCGAGGTAGTTCACCCGCTCAACGCCGCGCCAGTTCAGTTCCTGCACCATGCGATCGCAGCGGTGCATCATGGGTGAAAACGCGGTGAACAGCAGCGTGATGCAGCCCTGTACCGCAATGGCGAACGGCACCGCCACGCCAATGGCCACCTTGGGATCGGCCTTGGTGAGGATGGCAAACGCCGTGCCGACTACCCCGCCGATCACCACGTTAGGCGGTTGCGCACCGGCCAGTGGCACCATGCCCATCCATACTAGTTCCAGCGTCCCGCCCACCAGCAAGCCGGTGGTGACATCCCCGAGGATCAGGCCAACCAGCGGCCCCATCACTACCGGGCGGTGGAAGTGGGTCAGGCCGTCGAACAGGTCGACCCCGGCCAACCCCGCCAGCAATGCAATCAATAACGCGTCAGTTAACATGCTTCCCCCTGCGCTCAAGCGAGCAGTTTGCCTATCGCTTCACCGGCTTCATCCGGCACCCGGCGCACCTCGCAGGCTACGCCCAACGCCGCCAGCTCACGAAAGGCGGCAATGTCATCGTCATCCACCGAGACCGTTTTGTGGATTTGCCGTTTTCCTGCGGCGAAGTGCATATTGCCAACGTTGACGAAGGTGATGGGTACCCCGCCTCGCACCAGCGTCAATACGTCCTGCGGCGTTTTACACACCAGAAAAATCTTTTGCCGATCCGCCGCCTTATGGATCACGTCGATGGTTTTTTGCAGGGTGAAGTACCGAGTCTGCACGCCATCCGCCACCACCATGTCCATCAGGTTTTGCTGTACCGGATCGGCAGCGGCGTCATCGTTGGCTACTACCACCAGATTGGCTCCCAGCGTGTTGGTCCAGGTCACCCCGACCTGGCCATGCACCAGGCGGTTATCGATACGGGTCATCAGAATATTGGGCATATCAGCGCACCTCCGGGTAACAGGCTGAGTGGTAGTCGTCGAGCACCTGGGTAATTTTGTGGATCACCCAATCTTGCGGATCCTGGCTCAGCTCACCGGCATTCAAGGCCCGTGCCTGATCGGGTAAATACTGGCTGAGCAAGGCCAGCGGGATTGGGTTGCTCCGTAGATTGTCCATCAGCGCATTCACTGCCTGCTGAACCTGTGGCTGCGGCCAGTAATAGCGCACGCGATCGCTCAGGCTGTAGTGCCGGTCCAGATACTGTTGATGCGGGCTGCCGTGATAATAGCGGCTCCACTGCTGCGGCTGTTCACGCATCACCTGCTCAAGCGTGGCGCACAGCTGGGCTGAACAATGCTCCCCCAACCATTCACGTTCGATCCGATCGAGGGCAAACAGCGCCTCACGCAGCGCAAAGGTGAGCGCCGGGCCGACTTTCAGAATGGCGAAATGGTCACGCACCAGTTGCGAATAAGCCTTCGGTGCCTGGTAGTCGGTCGAATGGGCCTCATACAGCAAACCCGGTTGGCGTTCGATAAAGCGGCTCAATTCCTGCGCCGCCTGCGGTTGGTAATGTTCGACGCTGTGATGGTCGAACTCGACGCCGGGTTGCACTACCAAGGCGATCACTCGTGACCAGGCGCTGCTCAGCTCTGCCTGCTGCCAGGCATGACGGTGCGCTTCTAACGTGGCGGAGACTGCCTGTGGCGTAGTCACCTGGATGCCTTGCAGCGTTTCCTGCGCACCGCCCGGCACCGGTACTTCGGTTCCGATCACATATACCGGAGCTTCACCACCCGCTTGCTGCCAGGCTCGTTCTGCCACCGCACACAGACGCGCCGCACGCTGCGCCACCACTTCATCACCCAACGGGGTGGGATCGTCAGCGCAGGACATGGAGCAGTCGAGGTGGATCTTGCGAAATCCGGCGCGCACATAGTCGTCAATCAGGGTTTCGGATAGCGCCATCGCCTCTTGTGCCGGGCGGTCTTGCCAGGCGTTGGGGCCAAGATGATCGCCCCCCAGCCAAATAGCGCTCCTTGGTAACCCGATGTCATCCGCCATCTGCCACAGCGCATCACGAAACTGTGCGGCGGTCTGGCCGGTGTAGCCGCCAAACTGGTTAACCTGGTTTGACGTCGCTTCGATCAATACCGGCGTGCCACGTGCCTTTGCCTGCCGCAAGGCGGCCTGCAATACCCAAGGATGCGCGGAGCAAACGGAAAATATCCCCACCGGCTGGCCGGCCTTGTGCTGTGCTACCAGTTGTAACCACTGCTGCATGAATCCCCCATGAGGGCGCCCTACTCGCGATCGGCTATCACCACATCTACGCCTAAATCGCTGAGCGCCTGCTGATAATCTTGTGGAAGACGGCTATCTGTGATCAGCCGATGAATTTGCCCGACTTCGCGGATCATGCAAAAGCTCTTGCGACCAAACTTGCTGGCATCCGCTACCGCGATTATTTCGCGCGCCACCTCGCACATCACACGATTGAGGTGTGCCTCACCGGGGTGAGGCGTAGTGATCCCCGCAACCAGATCGAAACCGTCGACGCCCAGAAACAGTTTGTCGAAGCGGTACTGGCGCAATTGCTGCTCGGCAGCCGGGCCATAGAGCGAATAGGAGTTCTGCCGGACGCTTCCCCCCAACACCATCACTTCCACCCCGTCGTAACCTGACAGCTCATAGGCAATGTTCAGCGCATTGGTCATCACCACCAGATCGCGGCGCGGTTTCAACCAGGGCACGATCTGGGCCGTGGTGGAACCGGAGTCCAGGATCAGCGCATCACCGTCACGCACGTAGCTTGCTGCTCGGCAGGCAATCTGTGATTTCACATCGCGGTTCAAGCGCCCCTTGTCATGTAGCGGGCGGTCGAAGGCAAACTGCTGGTTGAGCATCGCCCCGCCATAGGCACGCAGCGCACAGCCTTTACGTTCCAGAAAGCGCAGATCGTTGCGGATCGTCACCGTGGAAACGGCAAACTGTTTGCTGAGCTGTTCCACCCGCACGCTTCCGTGCTCGCAGAGCAAATCGATAATGTGTTCACGTCGTTTAGCGGTGTTCACTGGCATGAGCAATAGGTCCTCAGGTTTCCGGTTTTGGCCGGGAGATGATGGCTTTCGCTCTACTGCGGCGGTATTACAACAAAGCGAAAGCAATGAAATTGTGATCGGGGTTACAGGGCAGTTTTAGCAGCAAATGGGGGTAAAAAGCTTTCGGATCGAAATGAAATGAAACTATTTCCTCGGCGGGCGCGAGAAAAGTGAAATCTGCCGCAGGCCGATAGGGCGGCAGGTTAAGAGTATGTGAAAAATAGCACAGTGAAAGCGGCTTTGGCGGGCAGCAGCGAAAAGGCTTTTCTTTCCTTAGGTGATCAACATCACAAAACTGTTAATTGGCTCAGTTTAGCCAACCGACACCCAGGTGGGTCACCAGACCGACAATCACCAAAATCACGATCACGGCGATGGTGTAAAGCACAATACGGCGGGGGCTGTAGAAAGAAGACATAGCGATTCCTCACAATAAGTTTACTGCCGTTACTATCCGTTATAGCGGGCAATGCTGCCAGCAATAGTTTCCCTCGCGTTGATCAAAGTCACCTGGTGGGTGCCAAGCGGCGCTTCCTTAACCTCTTGTCAGGCGGGGATATCTTTCCTAAACTGGCGCGTAGATACTGGCAGCCCTGCCTGTACGTAAGCGTTAACGTCAATCAACGCATCTCGTCATGCAGTAATGATTGGCTGCATGCCTGATGCGAGGATCTCATGCCCCAACCCGAACCATCCGCAAATTGTGTTGTTAAACGCAGCCGTTTGACGCGTTTCTTATTGCTGGCCGGCATCATGCTGGTGGCGGCTAACCTGCGCGCTCCTTTAACCAGCGTAGGCCCGTTACTGGAACAGATCCAGCGCCAACTGATGCTTTCTGCCACCGCTGCCGGGTTACTCAACTCCCTGCCGCTGATCCTGTTTGCGGTGTTATCGCCATTAACGCCGTCGCTGGCCAAGCGCATCGGAATTGAGCGCACCCTTGGGCTGGCGCTGGCGCTGCTGGTCGCCGGGATCGTGCTGCGTTCACAACCTTGGGATGGCATGCTGTGGTTGGGGACGGTGCTGATAGGCGCGGCCATCGCCTTTGCCAACGTGGTATTACCCACGCTGGTAAAACGCGATTTTCCTCATCGGGCGGCAGTGATGATCAGTACCTATGCAGCCGTGATGTCACTGGTGGCCGCTATCGCCTCCGGCATGGCGGTGCCGTTAGCGGCATTCAACGATAACGGCTGGCGTTTTTCATTGCTGTGCTGGAGCCTGCCGGCGTTTATCGCGCTGGCGATCTGGCTACCCCAACTGAAGCGCAAGCCCACTCCGGTTACCCGAACCGGCACGCCGGTGGCCGCAGAAACCTTTCGTTCCCCCTGGAGCAGCGCCCTGGGTTGGCAGGTGGCCTTGTTCATGGGGCTGCAATCCATCACCTTCTATACCATTATCGGTTGGTTCAGCGCCTTTGCCGCCAGCCACGGCACCTCACCGCAGCAGGCGGGCTTCGAGCTGTTTGTTTATCAGATCGTGGCGATCGCCGCCAACTTTGTGATGGTGTTTGCACTGCCACGCGCGCGCGACCAGCGGGGGATCGCACTGGTCAGTTCGCTGTTGATCTTTATTGGCGTAGGCGGATTGCTGTTGCTGCCTGCCCACTCGCTTATCTGGTTGATCTTTGCCGGGCTGGGGGCGGGGAGTTCATTGGTGCTGGCGCTGTCCTTCTTTGGTCTACGCAGCCAGCACCATCATCAGGCAACGGTGCTGTCAGGGATGGCACAGTCTATCGGCTATCTGCTGGCCGCACTGGGGCCGACCTTGTTTGGCCTGGTGCATGATTTGACGCAAGGCTGGACGGTGCCGTTGACGATTTTGCTAGGGTTAACGCTGCTGCAGATGCTGTTCGGCATCTTGGCCGGGCGTCGCAAGATTATCGGCTGAACCGGGCACGGCATGATCTTCCTCCAGCCAAAGATCTTCAATAAAGCGCTGTTGCCGCTCATTGAGCTGCCAGGATGGCGGAAATTTTAGCGTTTCCGCTAGTGGGACCTCTGTGGTGGGAATGAGTGAGTGATTATGCATCGGCGCGTTCCTGCTCCCCTGACTACCCTGTTGCCAATTAAAATCGGTACCACAAGCGCACTGTCATGTACCGTTTTCCCCAAGACACAGAGTAAATCATTGGCGGCGATTTTGATTATCGATATAAACAATCACTCAACTAGCCTAAACCTATGAGGCGACAGATATTCCTCAACCGACTCGCTATGTCGGGGCGAATATTAGCGCCCCGGCAAATTAAGCAATTCAATCAAGCTGGCTGACGGAGTCCCGGCTCGCCTGATGGCGCTTATCCCCAATCAGTTCGCTCAGATGGCCATCTCGCATTTGCAGCAGGCGATCCGCATGTTCAAAGTAATGGTCGTCATGGCTGATGGCAAACACGGTTTTTCCCATTTCGCGCAGCTGAGGCAGTAATTCGCGGTAGAAAGTACGGCGGAACTGGGGATCCTGATCCGCCGCCCACTCATCCAGCAGTAAAATATCCCGCTTTTCAGCCACCGCCAGCAACAGGGCCAGGCGCTTGCGCTGCCCTTGTGACAGTTGCGGATTGGTGACGCGCGTACCGTCGAACTCCAATTTGCTTTTCATTTTCAGGCGCTGCAACCAGGTTTCCACCAGTTCGGCGTCCGGCTGTTCCCCTTGCGGCCCCAACAGATGGTGAAACTGGTAGAAATCCGTAAAGATGGCAGAGAACAGGCGGCGATAATCTTCACGATCGGCGACCGTAATCGGTTGGCCATCCAGCAGGATCTGCCCACTAACGGGCACATACAGCCCAGTGAGCAGCATGGCCAGCGTCGATTTACCGCTGCCGTTGCCGCCAATCAGGAATACCAGTTCGCCCCGCCGTAACGTCAAATTGATCGGCCCAACCGCAAACCCTGATTGCTGTTCGCCCGCCGCATAGTGGAATGCCACGTCGCGCAGTTCCAGCGTTTGCCACGTACGAGCCTGTGGAGCCGGAAATGCCGGATCATAGTCTGCCAGTTTGAGCGCCTTCACTTTATTGAAGGCCACTTCGGCCGCAATCAGCGTCGGAAATGCCCCAACCGCCTGTAATAAGGGGGTACGCAGGAACAGTAAGGTCAGGGAATAGGTCGCCGCTATCGTGGTGTTCGCCCAACCCAAGCTGTTCGCCATATAGAACACCAGGCCGATGGCGCCCAGCATCATGATATTCGACCAGTTCACGGCGCTAAGGTGGAAGGTATCTGCGCGGATAATATGGTAACGGTAGTCACTGGCATCGGGCTGGTAAGCCTGCTGGAATAACATTTTTGCCCGATCGCGGTTCAGCGCCAATTCTTTGCGCCCGTCGATCGCCGCTTGATAATGCAGATAGAGCCGCTCTTCCGCTTCGCGCACGCTGCTCAGGTGGCTATAAACCCGCGAGACCAGATACCAACTTCCCAAAATGGTGATCGTCACCCATATCGCGGTCACACCCAGCATGGCAGGCGACAGCCAGCCCAGATAGGCAGCCGATCCCAGGGTCAGGATCACCCCCTGAACCAACTCCGGTAGGCGGACAAAAGCAATGGTGATATTGCGAATATCGCTCGACAGGCTAGCCAACAGTGAGGCACTGCCCAACTGCTCTAACCGTTCAATATGGGTATCCAATATGCGCTTTACCAGTTGGCCACGCAGCCGATAAACAAAATAGTGCCCCAAAGTGGTCAACGCCAACTGAGAACCGAGCGTAACAGCCATCAGCAGGGCCAACAGGCCGAGAAACTGCGGCAACACCACTAGCGGGTTACCCGCCGCTCCCATCAGTTGCACGTTAATAAATGCAATGATGCCAATCCCCAACGCCGCACTGGCCATGGTTAACGCCATTACCGCCAGAAACGGCCAGCGATACTGCTGGAACACCACCCGTAACAACTCCATCAGAAACCCTATTCAAAAATCATGCACTGGCGGGCATTGTAGTGGGCGAAAGCGTGATATCAATAACAATTCTCATTTTGTTGGGCGGGCAGATGCTGGCCCTGGCCTGCCCGTGCAGGCCAAACGCGGGGCGATAACTAAAGCCAATATAGAGCAAGCAGCTGTTTGTCTAGCTAAAAACATTATTAACACAATAATAAAAATCTCAAAAATAGGTATAAACCCAAAGATGTTCAAGTCTATTTAGATAAACAACTAACCTGTTAGATTGGTGGACATTTATAAATACACGATTTTTAAATCCATCAACCCGGGTTTCCTGATGATCAAGTGAGTTGATTTTTTCTTAATAAATAACCATTAACCCCGCTGCAAACCTAGTAATAAGATAATGCCGCAGGATTAATGCCGCAGTAACACTGCTATTTTGTTTGCTGATCAGGGTATTCAATGTTTAAATGAATAAACACCCGTCATATTTGCTTTATTTAACTTAGGGATAGAGAATGACAAAACGCAAATATCTCAGCCATATTGAAATTGAGAGAATGATCTCCGCCGTCCCGGACGGTGCCAACGGTTGCCGCGATCGCTGTATGCTGTTGATGTGCTTTATTCATGGGTTACGCGTCAGTGAACTACGGGGGCTGCGGCTGGAGGATATTGACCTGGCCACCAACCGCTTACACGTATCGCGCCTAAAGAACGGTTTTTCAGTCCAACATCCTATTCAAATCCGTGAGCGTATCGCACTGAGCCGTTGGCTGGCAAAACGCCCAAGCTACCTGGAACCTGATAGCCCCTGGCTGTTTCTTTCTCGCCACGGTGGGCAAATTTCACGCCAACAACTTTACCGATTAATAAAGTCCTACGGTGAATTAGCCGGTATCGACGTCCAGGTCCATCCCCATATGCTCCGCCACTCCTGCGGCTATGCCCTGGCAGACAGAGGGATCGACACCAGGCTCATTCAAGATTACCTGGGCCATCGCAACATTCAGAACACCGTTATTTATACTGCCAGCAATGTTGAACGCTTCCGGGTAATACATATTTAACCCAACGCAGGCCACCGATTCAAACTGGCACCACATTTTTTACTTCGCAGATGTCGTTAGCCGTGCAACAGCCAATATTCTTACGTTATATATCAGAGACGATCACGGTGGGCGGTATGCCCCGCCATACTTGATGACAGCAAGGCGGGGCAACGATTTCTAGCCATCAATCGGCAAACTGCTGGCTAATGTTTTTTCTCAGCGAGAACAGCTCGCTGTCGTTTTTAACCTGTAGTTTGCGCATGGCATTACATTTGTGCGCGCTGATGGTCTTGATGCTGCGTTGTTGCAGTTCAGCAATTTCCCGCAGGCTCATCCCGTTGAACAAGAACGACAGAACATCATTTTCGCAGCGGGTCAGATGATGCAGGCTTGAAACATCTTCAGGATCGCTACGCGCCAGATAAGAGCCAATCAACGGGCTCAATACGCGCTCACCGTTAAATACCCGGTGAAAAAACTCCCCGACCAGCGGCAATTCATCCCCACGGGATACCACGCTGATATTAGCCACATCAAGCAGCTTGCACAGATCCTCCCCTGTCTGGCTGCGGGTGTAAACAATGACACGTAACTCAGGCTGCTGCGCACACAAATTAAGTAGAACTTCCCGGCACTGCGCGATGGTTTCATTCAGGCCATTAAGTTCGGTGATGAGAATATCGACGGGTTGGTACAGCAACCTTTCGGCAACCGCAGCCATGCTGGTTTCCTGCACGATAATCTCATTGGCGACGTTAAGCGTGCCAAGAAAGCAAGACAGCCCAGTAAGTGTGAGTGGGCTGCGATCCATTAACGCCAAGCCAAGCGGCTTTTGTGACAACGGTTGCATAGACGACTCCTGTATAAATATCTCGTTGATCCCATCCAGAGAACAAGTGCATAGCGGTATCAAGGGTTAGCGGGCAAACACCGGGCCGGTCTTTGCCATCCACTTGCCTTGCAAATAAAGTTCACCGTCATTCTGAAAGCCCAACTTGTGCATCGCATTGCGCTTATGGGTGCTGACGGTGCGGACATCACGGTGCATCATCAACGCCGCGGTGGTCACGCTTTTACCGGAAAACAGGTGCGTCAACACATCCAGTTCACGGGACGTCAAGGCTTTGCCAATGGCAGACTGACTGCTCAGCAATTGACGCACCTTATGGCTATAACTGCGACAGCCAGATAAGACCTGCTTTACGCATTGCGCCAGCGCAACGCCAGGCTCCTGTTTGAGCACCAGCCCTTTGATACCTGATGCGGTCAGCAATTGCAGCACCCGAGGATCGTCAAGAGCGGTACACACGATCATCGCCGTGGTTGGCCAATGCTCCAGGCACTGCGCAATCAGCCTTAAACCATCCAGAACCGACTCTTCTTCACCACACAGTTCCATAATCAACAGCCGGGCCGGACGGTGGCGCATCAATCCTGGGATTTGCTCCAGATTACTGACCCGCTGTACCTCGTCCGTCAGTCCACAGGACTGGGCCAAAATATTACGCATTCCGAGTGCCGTGATGGGGCAAGATTCCATTACAATCACACCGTCCCCTTTTAGCCCATAAGGGCTGGGGGAATGCGCACTCCCTCTCTGATAAGTATGAACCACTGTCATATTAAACCTCCCATTTCTGCTAAATACCCTTTTTTACTTCCTTGATAAATTGGTGTGCAAAAATGTCATTCCCTCTCATATTTATGAGGGCTATCTTTTCTTGTTTTTATTGATCAAACAACACATTGAAAATAAAGTCAGCTACCAACAATTAATAAGCCCCAGGCAATTAACCCAACAGACACAGGTAAAGCTACCATAAAAAAGTGGGGCCAGGTTTTCTTATGGCTAGAGGGTATTACTGGTGATTACTGATAGGTGAGTGCCACCTGCACAACGCCCTCAATACTGCCTGGGGTTGCACCACCGTTAGTGCTAAAAGCGCGCGCCTTCAGCGGGAAACTCGCTTTATTGGTGGAGTGATCGACAGCCACGGTCATATCACTGCCGCTGCCCAACCGGCGATTAGCTGATGAACTGCCATCAACCATTTCAATCTGCACGGCACCGGCAGGATTGGCCGCCTCGTTCTTATACAAATCCGTGCTTTCCTCCGCTGCCGTACCGGTGAATGCCGCAGTAACGTTAGTGGTTGAAACTGGGCAGTCACTCAGATCCAGACTAAAACTCTGCCAATCGCTCCCCGCACCCGCAGTCAGAGTATGTGCCTTGATCTCCCCCAAATTCACGTTTACATCGCCCCCCACTGCATCGACCGTACATGGCGAAGCTTTAACCGTACCGGTGATCTTTATACGTGCATCGACCGCCAGAGCCGAGTAACTGATCCCCATACCACCGAGAGCCAGGCACAATGCAGTCGTTTTAAAAATTGCTTTCATATCCATAATAACTATCCTTCTCCATTTTAGTTAAACTTACTTTCGCAGAAAGTTCGAGATTGCCGATGCAAACGGGATTATTCCATTTTTACCGTAATAGTCGCGGTTGCCTCAAAGTCTCCAACTTTCGGTGCTTTGCCGGTCGTGCTAATAGGGTAGAAATTCAATGTCGTCTGACTATCGCTATTGATATTACCCAAGCCATTCATTTCCATTGATAGCCGATCTCCAGGCGAAATAACCTGAGTGTTCCCGCCACGTTTTTCCTCAATTCTGATCGCAATATCATCATTATTCGACGTCACCGAACCATTAGTGGTAGTGGTCTTCAGGGCAGTAGGATCATGAGGATTCACCTCGCCCTCAAACAGCAAGCTGATTTTTGCGCGCGTCGACAGGTTGGTACACTCCAGATACAGGGTTTCTTCATGTATCTGGACGGTACTTGGCTTTTGGCCTTTAACTTTAAAATCGGTGGACATAATGCTGCCAAAGGGCACGGTAATCATTGGATTTTTAAGTTCGCATTTTTGCGGCACGGTGATCTTACCGCTCATGCTCACTGAAGCCGTTGGTCTGCTCCCCCGGCCTACATTGGGATCCGAATTAATATAGACATCCAACAGGGGAGAATGCGTTATTGTCGACGTGCCAATAACCGCCTGCCTGAAATAGAGATGAACTAATCCTTGTGCACCACTATCATAGAGTACGCCCTTACAATCCTGAGGCCGGTTAAAAAAACCATTCCCCCGCCATCCGTTACCTGGGAAAGGCACAGGGAAATATTTATTGACGGCACCGGCAATATACACATCCATAGCAGCAGAAAAATCCTCGCTACCGCTCAACGAATAGAACTGCCTGCTACCATCCCCATCCGGCAGAGGCGCCCCCCTTGGGACAGCCATAATAAACGACTCTTTCATCCGAGTTTCGCTACCGCAGTCGCAGTTGACCCGATACCCGTCCCCCTCGTTCTGCCACACATTTTCGGCCTTATTCACCTCATAAAACGTCTTGCCAGCCGTGTTCTTATCCGGATGGTCGAACAACTGATTAAACGTAAAGTGATAACCCATAGTGGAGCCTGCAGGTTCGCACTGCCCGATGGCTGCCTGCGCCGATGGCAGGCTCCCCAATCCCAAGGCGATAACTCCCCCGATGGCTGAATAATGCACTAACGATTTCCATTTATTCATCATTAAAGCCTTTATAAACATTGGCCATTCATCAAACGGATCCCGGCGCTATCTTGTTGCTCCGGCACACTGTAAGACACTTGGCATTGCTGTGACGCGGCGTTGCCCCACTTGACCTGCAACTTGCCGCTACCGGCCATCCCAGAGAGGAATACCTGACCACCGTCACCGACGATGCTGCCGTTGTCACCCCCATTGCTATCGGTTACGGTGGCACCGAACGGTACTGGCGCCCCCTGCCTCAACAGGGTCATCAATACCCGCTGACCGACATTAGGTTTGAACTCGGCGCGCACGATGGCACCACGGGTTGGGATCACCGTCTGACTGGTTATCGTCATATCGACATCATCTGGCAGAGTAGTGGTATTTATCGCAATATTGTTTTTGCGATAAACCGTGGCATAAGGCACCACGGCATAGCCACGCCAGTCGGTCGTCACTCCTGATTGGTTGGCTATATTGACACCCTTGGCTCCCGGTGCTTTCACCAGCACCGCTGTCTCATTCATCTGTTGCGAGAGTGTCAAACCGTCTTCGTGCAAGAGGATCCCACCCTGCACACCGTAGTTGAGGCGTTGATCGGAACGGTTATAGCCATACCCCACGTTGACTCTGCCCAAGCCGCCACGATAGCCAAGGCTGCTATTGCCGTAAGCTCCGACTCCCTGGCTGGTGTAGCCCTGGCTGACGTTATAGCTCAGGTTATTACTGGGTAATGCGGTACCGTTCAGGCCGACTGAGTTACTGGTGGTGCCTTTACGGCTGGTATTCAGGTTGTAGCTTGCATAGCTGTCAGACAGCCTTCCACCCAATGGCATGCTGATATTTAAGGCGAGAATATGGTCGTCGTAGTTGACGCGTTCGCCGCTGCTGTCATAACCATCTCTGCTGAAGGTGTAGTTCAGGCCATAGCTGATACTGTTCCAGCTATTGTTATACCCGACGCTCACCGACTGGTTACGGCGCCGATCGTTCCAATAATCTTCGTTGTACAGACTGAGCGACAGTGAACCGGCACCTTCCCATAGCGTCTGGCTCATCGACAGTTCAGCACGGCTCTTCTTGTGATTCTGACTTTGTGATGTTTTGCCGCCGGTATAGGTATTTAACGTTTCCTGCAGCGTATAGAACCCCGCCGTAGAGTAACGATAGCTGGCCAAGGTGAAGCTGGTACCCGTTTCGACAAAGTTCTTGCCGTAACGCATACGCCACGACTGGCCGCGCTCTTTGGCAGAAAATTCAGGTTTAGACCAAGCCTGGGTAACATCGGCAGAAAACGCGCCGATAACCCCCATGTTTTGCCCCCAGCCGAGAGCCAGTGCCTGATATTTGCTGGCGGCCTGCACGCCGCCGTAGAGGGTGGCCCCACTCGGCAAGCCGTAGATCGCCGTGCCTTGAGTAAACAACGTATCATCCACGTTACTGTTGGATGAACGATATTGGCCGCTGGTCAGGCTGTATTTGAAACGCCCTTGCCGCTGTAACACCGGGACGGAAGCAAACGGCACCACTAACCTTTGCTCGCTGCCATCGCTCTCTTTAATGCTC
The DNA here is from genome assembly GCF_019968705.1 of Serratia sp. JSRIV004. Lineage (NCBI taxonomy): Bacteria > Pseudomonadati > Pseudomonadota > Gammaproteobacteria > Enterobacterales > Yersiniaceae > Serratia > Serratia sp. JSRIV004. Next base: position 4,762,289 of record NZ_CP074140.1, read on the forward strand.
ACTTGCAGATCGCCGCTGCCCGCCGTCGGATAGAGATCGCTGATTTCAAAGGCCCCAGGTGGCACATAGCTCTGATAAATGACATAGCCGTTCTGGCGAACCGTGACCTGAGCGTTACTGCGGGCAATGCCTCGCACCGTCGGTGCATAACCCCTCAAACTCTCTGGCAGCATGTCATCATCCGAAGCTAACTGACCGCCACGGAAAGGCACGCTGTCAAACACCTCACTTTGGGAGGAGCTATCGCCCAGTATCAACTGGCTCTTCAGCGCCACGATATCGCGCTGTAAATAGGTATTGATGGAATCCCAGTGGCTTTCACCCTCAGAGTCACGATTCCAGGTTGAGTAGTTACGCAGACGCCAGGCGCCGAGGTTGATCCCTGAACGCAGGTTGAGATAATAGCTATTGCTGTCCGAGCTCTTACTGCTACGTGCCCAACTGTTGGCACCGCTAAAGTTATAGTTGACCAACAGCGCCGGTATTCCCTGATCCCACTGGTCTGGCGGAACATAGCCACGAACAGTCGAGTTCAATGCCGCCTGGGGGATACTGATGTCCAACCGCTGTTGATTAAAACGGAACGAGGCCGATGCCTGGGGAATGATCTGCGCCAGATTAACGCACTGCCCAGAGGCCGGGATAGCGGGGAAGGAAGCGATCTTCACGCCCATTGCCTCAAGCATATCGCTGCTTAGGCAAGGCTGCAGGCTATCCTCACCTGCCGGGCTTCGCTGCAGGGAGAAATCAAGATCCTGGGTATCGATCATCGCCCCATTCAGATAGATATCAACCCGGTACGTACCTGGGGCCTGAGTACGGCCATCTTCAAAAACCGTCAGATCAGCCCCTCGCTGAGACGGATTATCAAGCTCCAGCAGTGCCGGGTTAAAGTAATCGCGGGCCTGTGCGCTACCGGACATTCCCATTAACATGGCAACCTGACATGAGATCAACCAGGTCAGCGGGGTACGGTCAAATCCGCGCGAGCCTATACGCTTCGGGTTTTTCATCCATTTAACTCCATTTATCAGCCGTGCCAGTAAATTCCGGCAAGCCGCGTCCCTTCCCTGTACTACCTGTGCAGGGATTAGCTGTATTTAATCTGGTGAATGCCTTATAGAACCCCGATAAACGGTTTAGTAATACCGCCGTAATCGTTAATAACTTCCCAGCTCAATGCCCCACCAAGACTACCGTCGGGTAGTTCAAAGCGCGCACTGGACTTCGGTGCAACCATGCTGACATTTTTCAGCGGACTACCATTAACCTTGACTGAGAATAGCGTGATAAAATAGGGTGATGCATTGGTCACCTGAACCGCGTTACCGCTACGCTGCCAGGTCAATGTCTTGGCGGCGTCCTCTAACGTACCGGGTAACCCCTGTGGGCGATAAATCAGCTTGATGCGCGTCTTGACCGCAATTTGTAAACTGTTTTCCTGTTTCTTAGCCGAAGGAATAGATTTGATGTTCAGCCAATAGAGAGATTCTTTATCGGTCGGTAAATTCCCGCCAGCACGCACTACGCGTAGAATATTATTCTGCTCACCATCCAAACGGAATAAAGGAGGGGTAATGATAAATGGCGCCTTGGACGTGTCCCCTTCATGCGTGTCAACCCAGGACTGAATGAGATAGGGCACCTTATCCGGGTTATTAATCCCCAGAGAGGCTTCTTTTTTACCACCGTCATAAACCAGGCGCGTTCCGCCGACAATAATGCCCGCCTGTACCTGCGCACCAAAGGTTAGTAACAGCGCTGCGACTATTGTGCTCCGCCAGACTTTCATTGCTTATTCACCACTTCGGCCATTGAGAGAAAGGCCAGGGGATGGCTTTCGCCCCCCTGACCAGCCTTATACCGCCCGTATCAGCCGAGCGGATAAAACTTACTGATAGATAATGGTAAAGTTGCTTACTGCGTTAGCCTTACCCGCAGTGACGGTGGCTGAAGTCGCGTAGTAACGTGCAACAAACCCGAGCACGTTATCTTCGGTGCTGCTCAGCGGGTAAACGCTTGAATCCGTGTGCAGGTTAATCACTTTGTTGTTGTTGTCAGCAATCTGAACACCAACGCCAGTGGCAACACCTGGCTCATCGGTCAGCGCCAGAACGGCATCGTTACCCGCAACCTGGATACCATCAAAACGCACTGTCGCCGCTTTAACCGTATCTGGGCAGTCTTGCAGGATCAGGGAGAAATCCTTAGAGGCAGCAGTGACGCCAGCGCCACCCTTGAATGCGCCGACAAATACTTTACCCAGAGTAACGGTCTGGTTTTCTGAATCAGAATGCACAGTACAAGCTTGATCGATGATTTCACCAGCGAAGTTTACTTTGCCGTCTGCAGCGAACGCCGCGGTGGAAAACGCGGAGGCGGCCAGTACAGCCACGGCGAGCAGATTCTTGTTCATAGACTACTTTTCCTTTTAAATAATGCACTTCAAATACGCGCATTTGTTTATTTTTGACATAACCCTATGTCATTCCTTTTTATTTAGTTCATCGACTGAAACACGCCTGCGCAAATAGCAATGGGGCAGTAATACCTTTCCAGCCAAACGATTCATTTTGAACTAAAGTGACTCCTTTGGTTTAACGTGCCAAGGATGGCCTTAAAAAAAACAACGAATAGTTTAATGCTCTGAAAATTATAGGAATAAAAGAATTATGAGCTAGTTATAAAACAGGAAAGTTTCGATCTTGGATTTTTTTAGGTGGTCAAGTAAGAAAACACTTAAGGCTGGATGAGGGTTTATTATGGGGAAAATTATTTAACTCATTGTTATTTAATGACTTTATTAATCAAGATGAATTATTGAATAGTTAGTGTTGACATTATTTTTGAGTATCCTTAGAGTATGTTGCAATTTAGTTCAAAGTGACTCATTAGACATATTTTCCTTACTCAAATCACCATACTTCCTTGAACCGCCTGGCATTGCTTGCCGTATATAACACCGTATTCTGAATATTCCTATGGCCAAGAAAATCCTGAATCAAACGCGTATCAATTCCCCGGTCCGCCAAGGCAAAACCGCAGCCATGGCGCAGCATATGGGGATGTGCATTGACCTCTAGATTGGCCGCCTCACTGTAATTACGAATGAGCCAATAAATACGTTGGCGTGATAACCGAGATCCCCGGTTAGAAAGAAACAACCACTCGCTATCCGCACCACGATAATGTTTTCTCTTGGCCATCCAACGCTGTAAACACTTACGCTCGCGCACATACAAAGGATGAACCGTTGAGAAGCCGTTTTTCAATCGATGAATATAAATATTGCCACCTTCAAGATCGATATCTGACAGCCGCCAACTATTGATTTCACTCACGCGGCAACCATGAATAAAACACATATAAATCAAACAGTAATCTCTCTCTGGGTTCTTGCCTTTCAGCGTTGCCTCTAGCAGTTTTTCCACTTCGGAAGGCGTTAAATGTTTACGACTGGTCATAGTACCTCTTTGACTTTTCACCAAAATTATGTGGATTTTTCCTCCCTTTTATTTCCACAACAACGCTCAGGAGCATTGGCCCCTGCCTTCGGATAACATCCTGGATCCTACGCGGAGTATAGCCGATAAATAATTACGAAACAGCCAGGTCATTGAACAATGATAATTACCCATGATCTAACGCAAATTAGCTAACATTTAGATTAAAATCAGTAGTTCAGCTCAGCTATAGGTTAATAAAACAGCAAGATTAAATTGCGCAACATAATAACAACAGGATAAAAGCAATAAATACAACATAAAAAACCCTTGATGAAAAAATCAATAACAGTTAACCCCGGCAACCTAATGATCAGTAAAAAACAGTGGTGTTCGACAGTGGCCTCACCAGAGAATAATCCCAAAATAAAAGCATATAAAACAAATGATAAACATAGTTACTACCTATATAAAAAGGCAGCTTTATCGGAAAATACGCATAATGATTGGGTTGAAAATCAAACGGAGAAAAATAAATTCGCAGGAACGTACGGCAATAAAAAGGGGCACCGATAGACAGTGCCCCGACTTGATACAGGATGTATTAACGCGCTCAGACGGTCAAACCACCGTCTAGCACCAAAATTTGCCCCGTCATATAACGGCTATCATCACCGATGAGAAACGCGGTGGTACGCGCTACCTCGCTGGCTTTGCCCAGGCGGCGTAAAGGAATTTGCTTGCGCAGCGCCTTCAGCGCCTCCGGCGGAATGGCCTGTGTCATCTCGCTTTCGATAATCCCGGGCAACAGGCAGTTCACTCGGATACCAAAGCGCGCCACTTCCAGCGACAGAGATTTCCCCAGGCCGATCATCGCCGCCTTACTGGCCCCGTAGGCCGTTTGCCCGGAGTTGCCCTTGATGCCCGTCACCGAGGACATCAGCACCATAGCCCCTTCCCCCTGCGCCATCATGGCGGGCAGCAGGTGGCGGTTCCAATAAAAGATGCCGTTGAGGTTGGTGTCGATCACCTGCCGCCAGCGCTCGCCGGTTTGCTGGATATGCAAATCATCCAGCGTGATCCCGGCGTTATGGATCACCGCAAAAGGTGCACCGAGGCGTGCCAGCAACTGCGGAGCTACAAGGTTCACCGCCTGCTCGTCACTGCCGTCACACACGCAGCTTTCCACCCAGCCAGGCAACCCCGCGCAGGCTTCAATCACCGCCGCGCTGGCCGCCTTGCCGTTACGGCATGTGAACACCACGTTCCATTGCTTGGCCAACTCTTCCACCAATGCGCGGCCAATTCCCCGGCTCCCACCGGTCACTAACACCCATCGTTTAGTCATGAGATTACTTTTGTGCATCGGCCAGGTGTTGACAGAGTTCACCCAGCGTCATAGTCGGCTGATTGATGAACATTTCTGCGGTGAGCGTGGCTCCGAACTCGCGCTTCGCCAGCACCATCAGCTCCACATAGTCCAGGCTGTCCAGCTTCAACTGGCGCAGGGGCATCTCTGGCGCCAGATCGGCCATCCCGAGATCTTTGGCATCACAAATCATTTCCGTGACGGTGTCGTAAACCTGTTGGTAGTTTTCCATGGTTATATCCTTATGTTAATGATCGGCCATTGGCCATGTTTTTAAGGTGACGGAAGTCGCCAGCAGCGGATGCCACTCCGTTCTGGCCTCAATCACCGTGCGTAACACCAATCCGCTGCTTTTATTCCCGATCACCAGCATCGGCTGAATGCGGTAGTACAGCCGATCTTCGGGTGCAAATAGCGTTTCCGGGTTGAATAATCGGGCGCTGAAGTGGGTCTCATGATGCGTCTGTACCACTGGGCTCTGGGCAAACACCTCAATCAGCGTGGTGGCCTGCAGTTCCGGAAGCGTCGTCGCCAACATCGCCACGGTTTCCGGGGATTTCACCAGCAGTTGGAACAGCAGGGCGTCAAAGAAACTCCATGCCTGAGTGGTATCCGATGCCTGCCCTGGGAACGGCTGGCAGAGTGCCATCACCTCGTTAACGGTCAGCGCATGCTCGTGATCGGAAGCCACCAAGTCTAGTGACCTAGCCGGAACCAGCTTGCTGCTGAAGCAACTTTCCTGCGTGGCACAATCCCGCAACTCACCGGTGATCTGCTTGCCATTGCCCGCTATCTGCAAGTGATACGGCGTCTGGCACAACACCGGTCGGCGCATACGGGTGCTGAACACATAAAAGGCATGCTCCAGCGGATCCGCAAGCAGCACCGCACTCAGATGACGTTTCATATCCAGCATCGCACGCATCCCGTGGACGCTCAGTTGATCGGCCCCCATTTTGCGTACGTGTTGCAGATCAAAGTGGATCGGGTTGTAGTCGCCGGAAAAAGCAGCCCATTCCTCGGCATCGCGCAGGGTGTAGTTGAAGATCATGCTCATGCCTGCCCGATAACCAACGCCGCGTTAGCGCCGCCGAAGCCGAAGCTCAGATTCAAGATGTTCTTTAACCGGGCCGGGCGGTGCCCTTCGCTGATGTAGTCCAGATCGCACTCCGGGTCAGCATTTTTCAGATGACAGGTGGCGGGCATCAGCTGATGCTGCAACGCTTGCAGGCAGATGATGGATTCAAAGCTGCCTGCCGCCGCAATCAGATGCCCGGAGTAAGACTTGGTGCTGGAAAGCGGCGTGCTGTAGGCCGCGTCGCCAAAGGCCAGCTTGATCGCCTGGGTTTCATTCAGATCGTTGAGGGGCGTAGAGGTGCCGTGTGCATTGATATAGTCAATCTCCTCCGCCGTCACCCCGGCCTGGTGCAAGGCATGCTGGATGGTTTTCACCCGGGCAAGCTTGTCTTCCGCGGGAGCGGTAAAGTCGAAGGCATCAGAGTAATTGCCGTAGCCCTTGATTTCCCCCAGGATGGTTGCCCCGCGAGCCAGTGCGGCTTCGCGTTCTTCCAGGCACAACACGGCAGCACCTTCGGATAGCACAAAGCCATTGCGATCGAGGCTGAACGGGCAGCAGGCCTTGCTGATATCATCCTGCTCACTCGTCAAAGCACGCAGCACATCGATATTCCAGACGGCAGTGTCGCTGCTTAACGACTCTCCTGCCCCGGCCAGCATCATCGAGGCACGGCCACTGCGGATCACCTCAAACGCATCGCCAATGGCAATCGTCCCGGTCGCACAAGCCGCAATCGGACTATTTTGATAACCACGCAGCCCCCAGAACAGGCTACAGGCGGCCGTCGCGACATTCGGCATGGACAGGAAGCAGCCAAAGGGTGAACCCAGTCCTGCCCGCAAAAAGTCCTCATGATTGTTTTGAATTTCATCCTGGCCCGCCCAGCCGCTGCCGATGATAGTGCCGCACTCCAGCAAATCGTAATAGGCTGCCGGGCTCTCCCCATGGAAAGCCATCTCCATTGCTTCGCGGGCCGCCCCCAAGGCTAACCGGGCAAAGCGTGGCAAACGGCGGCGGATCGCGGCAGGCACCCCTTTCAAGTCTGGTTCGTCGTCGATCACCCCCAAGAAACGTGACTGGATCCCCACGGCAGATTTATCGTAATAGCGGTAGCCTTGTTGATAATCCATCATCGCCGCCCAGCTTTGCTCGGTATTCATCCCCAATGGCGTGACCGCACCGAACCCCGTAACCACCACGCGACGTGGCAAAGCATCTCTATTCATGATCTCATCCTGTTATATCACCGTCTTTTTCCACACCGCCGCCCAACGCCAGCCACAGCTTCATGGTGGCGTTGAGGTAGTTGTACTGCAGATCTGACAAATTGCTTTCAATGGTCAATAACGCATCCTCGGCATCCAGCAAGGTCTGGAGGGAGGCCGCACCGGCCTGATACTGGCTGTTGGCCAGCGCCAAACGCTGATGACCAAGCCGCAGGTTGCGTTGCTGATTGATTTTTTGCTGTTGATAGCTGAGCCGTTGCGACATGGCGTTGTCCACGTCCGCCAACGCGTTGTAGACCTGGCTGCGGAAAGCGATCGCCGCCTGCTTGACGTCTAAATCGGCTATTTCGATGGTCAGTTGCACGGTATTCCAGTTCAGGAAGGGTAAAGCAACGCTGCTCCCCAAGCTTCTGCTCGGGTTGCTGAACCACTGCTGGAAAATCGTGCTGCCCGCATTGAGTGAAGCACTCAGCGAAAGCGAAGGGTAGAAGTTCAAACGCTCCACATCCGACCCTGCCAGCGCAGCACGCAAAGTCTTTTCTGCCGCCTGCACATCAGGCCGACGGGCAATCGCTTCTACCGGCAAAGCGCTCGCTACCGGCACTTCCTGATTGATATCAAGGGAGCGGCGTTCGGCCTGGCGATCGGTGGGTGAACGGTTGAACAGGATCGCCAGCGCGTTGCGATTCTCTTCCCGCTGCTGTTGCAGCGTGCGGTAGTTATTCTCACGATTGATCAGCGATTGCTGTGCCTGTTGCAGGTCGATCTGCCCGGCGGCACCGGCGTCATAACGCGATTGCACCATCGCCAGCGTCTGTTGGCCGATTTCCAGCCCCGCTTGCTGTTGCTTGATTTGCTGATTAAGGTTGGCGATCTGCCAATAATACTGCGCCGTGTTGCCGATGAGCGTCAGCGCGGTGTTTTGCCGATCCTGTTCCTTGGCCTCAGCCTGCCACTGCGCCTGCTCTCTGGTTCGTGCCAGTTTGCCCCACAAATCCAATTCATAACTTAGCTCCAGACCACTGTTGTAAGACTCTGTGGAGTTCGTATTCTGACGCAGGTTCTTGCTATTACTGACCCCGCCGTTTGCCGTCGCGGTTGGCGTCAGGTTGGTATTCTTCAGCCCGGCCGCCAGCCTCGCCTGCTGGAGTTGCAGCCCGGCAATGGCCAGATCGTTGTTGCTGGTCAGCACCCGCCCAATCAGCACGGAGAGCTGCGGATCGTCGAAGTTATCCCACCAATGCTCGGTGTGTTGCAGAAAATCGCTTCCGCTCTGTTGCATCCGCCACTCGGCAGGTACTGACAGCATTGGCCGCTGATAATCGCTTTTCGTCAAGGAGCCACAACCGCTCAACAGCAGTGGCAATAGCATCACCAGAGAAAGTTTGTTGTTCGTCATTCGCGCGCCAACGCCTCCGTTGGATGCAGACGCGCCGCATTGCGCGCCGGGAAAAAACCAAAACCCAAGCCGATCAACGCCGAGAACCCACAGGCCAGCACCAACGGCGGCCAGGTAAAAATCATGGTGAACTCCTGTGTCACCAGGGAGAAAATCACCCCGGCCAGCCCGGAGCCAATAATGCCAATCAACCCACCCAGCGAGCAGATCACCATCGCCTCAATCAGGAACTGGCGCATGATGTCCACTGGCCGCGCACCGACCGAAAGGCGTATGCCGATCTCATGGGTACGTTCGGTAACCGAAACCAGCATGATGTTCATCACGCCAACCCCGCCCACCAGCAGTGAAATCCCGGCAATGGCGGTGATCAGCAGCGTCATCGAATCCGAGGCTTTACGGATGGCCTTGGTCATCTGGTCATTGGTTTGGGTGAAAAAATCGCGCCGGCCATGCGCCTGTTCCAACAGCCGTTCGACGCGCCCCTGTGCTTCGATAAGCGAGGACCCTTCGTGCACACGCAGCATAATCGACTCGATCGGCATATCGCCGGACATGCGCTCCAGCACTGCGGTATAAGGCATCCAGGCACCCAACATCATGCCGCTGTATTTGCCGCCTTTAGGTTCAGCAACGCCGATCACCCGGTAAGGGGTACCTGCAAGCTGGACGATCCCGCCCTCAGCCACTTCATCCGGCTCAAACAGCGTGTCGCGTAATTGCGGATCGATGATCACCACCGGCTCACGCTCATCCAGATCGCGCCGGGTAAAGCCGTTGCCGGAAAGGAAATTCAGGCCCTGCACACGAAAATAGGCGTTGCTGATACCGGAAATCGAAGCCATCGCCTCTTTGCCACCGCGCACCGCGGCCACGGTTTTGCTGACCACCGGCGATACGCTGTCGACATAAGGCTGGTGCTCCAACAGCTCAACATCAGCCACCGTCAGCGAGCGGGCGAGGTCCGGGCGCGGTTTATCCCACCCCAGTCCGGGGCGGACATCTAAGGTACTGCTACCTAATTGGCTAATTTCATTGAGTATATTTTGACGTGCGCCCTCACCCACCGCCATTGACGACACCACGGAAGAGACGCCGATAATGATGCCCAACATCGACAAAAAGGCCCTTGCTCGATGCCCCAGCAACGCACGCCAGGCCATCTTGACCGCCTCTTGCACGCTCGGCCAGAACGGGTTGCGCCCGGTAGCCGCGGCAACTGGCAGCGCAGGTTTGGTTTCCTGCAGGGCTACCGCCTCATTACGCTGGTCGGCCACGATCTCGCCGTCGCTGATTTCGATAATGCGCTGCGCCTGATTGGCCACGTCCCGATCGTGGGTGACGATAATGATGGTATGCCCCGAACGGTGCAGGGAATGCAGGATCCCCATCAGTTCCTGACCACTGGCACGGTCGAGCGCACCGGTCGGTTCATCGGCCAGAATGATTTCCGCCCCGTTCATCAACGCCCGGGCAATACTGACACGCTGCTGTTGCCCACCGGAGAGTTGCGCCGGTTTGTAATCCATTCGGTGCTGCAATCCAAGCCGGGTGAGCAGGTATTCGGCCCGCGTCTGGCGTTCTGCCGCAGGCATCGCGGTATACAGGGCGGGAATGGCGACGTTTTCGGCGGCGCTCAGGTAGGGCATCAGGTGATAACGCTGGAAAATAAACCCGATGTACTGACTGCGTAGCTGAGCCAACTGCTCACTGCTGGCAAGCTGGGTGGAGATCCCCTTGATCTGCATCTCCCCCTGCGTAGGCTTATCCAGGCAGCCGATGATATTCATCAGCGTGGATTTCCCCGAGCCGGACGCGCCAATGATCGCCACCATTTCGCCACGCTGAATGGAGAGAGAGATATTTTTCAGCACCGCCACGGTCTGCAACCCGGAGACAAAATGGCGGGAAATGCCGCTCAGTACGATCAAGGGAGTGGATAACTTAACCATTGCTAGCACTCCCGACGGCACGCTGCGCCAGTACTACGCGGTCTCCCTCTTTCAGCCCCTCTTTCACTTCGGCAAACTGGCGATCGTTCAGGCCGATGCGGATCCAGCGTGTTTCAAGCTGTTTGCCATTCATCACCTGTACCTGATAACGATCTTTACCCTGCTGTTCACCGAAGGCGGCCACCGGCACGCGCAGGGCATTCTTCACCTGTTCGGTGATAATAAAGACCTGAGCGGTCATCGAGGTGCGCAACAGACGTTTGCTGTTGGCAATGGCAAACACGCCGCTGTAATAGACCGCCGAAGCCTGCTGATTGGCAGAGCCTGACGAGTTACCTTCCTGCAAGGCTTCGTTCGGGGCTTCCTGGATCGAGCCCATCACGCTTTCGTAACGCTGTTTGGGATCGGCAACAACGTAGAACCACAGTGGTTGCCCGACTCGCACCTTCAGGATATCAGTCTCCGAAATACGGGTGTGTACCGTCATGGTGTCGACATCCGCCAGCACCAGAATGGTCGGCACGGTTTGTGACGACACGATGGTCTGCCCTTCTTTGGTGACGATCCCCAACACTTCGCCATCGATCGGCGCGACGATGCGGGTAAAGTCCAGATTGGCTTTCGCGGTTTGCTGCTCCATCTGCGCCTGAACGATCTGCGCGTCGTTGACCTTCAACTGGGCAAGCTGGGTTTGGAACTGCGCCTGCGCCTTCTCCAGATCGCTTTTCACGCCTGAACCATCACGATCCAGCCTCATTTGACGCTTCAATTCCTGCTGATACTGCTTGAGCGTTGCCTGGGTGACCTGTTTCTGCGCCTGAGCGCTTTGCAAGGCAGCCTCCGATTTACGCAACTCATTCTGTTGCAAGGTCGGATCGATTTCCGCCAGCAGTTGTCCTCGGGTGACGCGATCGCCCTGCTTCACATACAGCTTTTGCAATTGTCCGTTAACCTGCGCACCGACGCTGACCTGCAACGCCGGTTTGAGGATACCGGTGGCCAACACGGTTTTCTCGATATCGCCACGGGCGATCTCTTCGATGTCATAGGTATTATTGTGCGTAGGCCCAACGATGAACCAGGCGATCGTGCCGATCAACACCACCTGACACAGCAAGGCAATCGACACTAGCCTGCGTTTATCCATGCCAAACATTTTCAACTTCATTAACTCACCGCCGTGGTTAACGCTGTTGACGCTTCAAGCTCCGTAGCAACGCTCACCACATGGCCGTTGCTCACGCGGTACACCCGATCAAACATCGGCAATACGCTTTCGCTGTGCGTCACGGTGATCAGCGTTTTATGCTGCTCGCGACAATGCGTCAGCAAGGTGGTCATCACCTGGTGCGCCGTTTCCTCATCCAGGTTGGCCGTAGGCTCATCGAGCACCAGCACCGGACGATCGCTGTACATAGCCCGCGCCAGCAGCAGACGTTGGCGCTGCCCCAGCGAAAGCCCTGCATGGCTTTCACGGATCAGGGCATTCAAGCCCCCCGGAAGTTTTTCTATCACCGAGCTCAGATTCAGACCTGTAAGGGAGCGCTCGATCTGCCGATGTTTGCGCTCATCAAACCCCTCATCAAACAGGGTGATATTTTGCAGCACCGAGGCATTGAACAAGATGTCCTCCTGGCTTTGCAGGAAGAACAACGCGTGCACCTGCTGATAATCGAGCAGTTGGCCATCAACAATCACCTGCCCCTGCTGGGGTGTCATCAGGCCGGTCATCACCTTCAGCAAGGTACTTTTCCCCGCCCCCGACTCACCCACAATGGCAATGCTTTTCCCAGGTTTTAGCGACAGAGAAAGGTCTTGCAATACCGGCTGCTGGGCGTCATAGGCAAAGGCGATATTTTTATAACGTAACTGCGAAGTGAATTTAGGGATCGGTGTGGGTACCGCATCCTCCGCCCTATCCTGTTCAGGCCGCGATGGGAACAAGTCTCTGGCGCGGGTATCGATCACGTGCAACTGGTTCTTTTGCAGAACGGAGTAGAAAATCTTGGTGATATAAGAGGTGAAGATTTCACGCACAAAACTGTAGGCAAAGAACTCACCCAGCGTGATAGTGCCGTTTTTCAGCAACGGCAGCGCCAGCAACATAAAGAACACCATCTCCAGGCTGCCGATCAACTGATACAGGCTGCTTTTGACCTGCTCATACATCTTCTGCTGCTGGCGACAGGTAAACAACGACAGTGTAAACTTGGCGAACATCCCTTTGCGCTGGCTGTCCAATCCGGCGGACTTGATGGTGGAGAACCCTTGAATACTCTCCAGGATAAAGTCGCTCTGCTCGGCGGTTTTTACCTGCAACTGCTGGGTGTAAAAACGGTCACGATAGATGGCCCAGACGCTGACCAATCCCATCAGAGTGACCCCCACACCAGACACCATAGCCAGCAGCGGGCTCATGTAGCACATCACCGCCAGTGCGATAGCGCCAATGATCCAGTCGGTACGCAGGCCGTTATCCAGCTCGATTTTAGTCCCTGACGCCATCTGCCAGTTGGAAAAACGGCTGAAGACTTCGCCCGGCGCGCGTTTATCAAAGAAGTTCAGTGAATTGCTGAGCAGGCGCGAGAATCCCGCCACGCTGTTGATCACCACAAAGCGTTTGATAAAGCGCTCGGTGATCCAACGCACGCCGAAGGCCAGTGTGGTCGACACGACAAATGCCAGCAGGAAGTAGAAATAAGGGAAGTCGGTTTCACCTGCGCTGGAAAAAACCTGATTGATGGCGCTGCTGACCATCGTCGGCATAATAAACAGGGTTAAAGAGATCAGAAACGCCAGTATCATCAGCCGGTAAATACCGGGGATACGCGCGGTTTCTTTCAGGCTCATGGTGTCGGACGCACTGAAGCGCTTACTGGGCTGAACATTGGCCAGCGCCTGAGAGTCAGGCTGGGCTTCACTGTCCAGCACCAACGCATAACCGCTGATTTCCATTTTTAACGCATCAATCGGCAACAGTTGCTGACCAATGCCCGGGTTCATCACGCAGACATGATTACCTTTACGGTAGGCCAACACCACATAATGGCTCGCCCCATAATGTAAAATGGCAGGCAGCGGTATTTCCGCCAGTTCACCGTGCTCGAAAGCAACGGGATAGGCGGGCATCGCCAGTTCCGCCATAATGTCGCACAGTGTGGCCAGCGAGGTGCCATGCTGCGAGGCGGGATAGCGCTCCCGCAAGCTCTCCAATGGCGCACTGATGCCCTGCGTTTCCGCCATCATGGCGATGCAGGCCAGCCCACATTCATTCGTTTCGCCTTGAAACACCAGCGCCGGGATTATCTTTTCCATGATCTGACTTCTTCAATTTCCAGGTTATTCATTGATAAAAAATAACGAATGTGAGTGCCATAACAGCCAATCTTCAGGGTGCCTGACGATCGACGTTTCAATCAGTTCCGGCAGTTTGGCTTTCAGATTGCAGGCCGGTATCGGCGGATAGATGTGGATCTTTATTCCCTGATCGTAATACAGGTAATAAGAGACCACCTGTGCAGACAAGGCTCTGGCGATACGAATAACGCCGCTGTGCAGGTTGGCCGGGCGATCAAACAGGCGGCAACTGAGCTTCGCCGTTTTCGCCTCATTGGTATTGACGGTGTAATCCGGCGAGATATCCGGGAAAATCATGATATTGCGTTGATGATCGGCCGCCGCCATAATCGCGCTAGTCAAATTGCCGGCAATCGCCCGGTTATCATCATGGATCGAGCAGTAAGACAGGTGAATTCCCGCTTGCTGTCGCATTCTTTCCTGATAGACCTCCGCACTGGCAGAAACCACCACCGTTGCCTGCCCCGGAAACACCCCAGCTCCTACCATGCCAGCCAACACGTCAGAAACCATATGCAGCGGTGCAAGAACCACCGGTTGCCCTGCTCGGTGCAAGGGTTCGACAACTGCGTTGAGCTGTACCTGACAGTGTTCCAACTGGGCCAGGAGGTGAGCGTTACCGGCATAGGCAGCGGCCAGATCCAACAAACGACGACGCTGGCTGATCTTGGCAAAATCCACCTTGCGGTCATCCTTAATCAGGCATTGCTTATTGGCTGCGGCCACAAACGCACGCCTGCGCTCCCCCCGATTATTCAACCGCAGCCAGCGGCTAAGCGCCGCCAGCCCAAGAAACCAACGATAATCGCCATGCCGCAGCAACCAGCAAACGGTCTTGTGCTGTGTTCTGCGCAACGGTAAAAAACCCCGCGCGATTTTTGCGAGGGCATCTCTCCAGGCCAGATAAACCCACACGGCAAAGAAGCGCATTATTGCTCCAGCGGTTTATCATGCTGCAGCAACGACAGCAGGTGATCGGCAAATTCCGGGAAATCGCGATCCTGCAGTGCCAGCCACTTCTTGCTGACGATAAAGGTTGGGGTCGCGTTGATTTTGTAGTGATCGGATACCATGGTCATATAGCTCAGCAACTCTGCGACCTGCGGAGTTTGACTGGCTGCGTGATAAGCCGCGAGATCGATATCATTCTCCATCAACCAGCTATCAAGATTTTGGGGTTGACTCAGATCGCTTTGCTGTTTGATGACGGCGTTATAGGCACTTTCACGATGCTGAGCTTCAATACCCATCACCGTCAGGGTGGCAAATAATGGGGCGTAACTTGCCAGGCCATTGCTCTGCGCATTATTGAGATGCAGACGGATCAGTTTTGTCCCTGCTGGCATACGCGCTTCCAGCTTGGCAATATTCTCTTCGTTTATGGCACAGTAGTGGCAGCCGTAAGAGAATATCTCGACGAGGGTATTACCCTCTTTGATCGGGCTATTCTTGATCTCGTCATCGCTGACAGCAACCAGAGCTTGCTGTTCGATGCCCTGATTCAATACAAAATAGTGGAAATAGGCCGTCGTGATCAACGAGGAAATAACGATGATCGCCAAGGTATAAATGAGAAGCAGTAGGGGTTTTTTGAACATAAACCATATCTCCTAAAAAAGGCACACCAATGAGATCTTATAACGGAGGGATAGCCATTTTTATTTAGCACGTAGCGCCGTTGGCGAGCCAGCAGCCATCACATCCCTGTCCATCAATAAGCACCACTTTTCAAACAGGCCGATGCGAAAATCCTATCGCATCAGCCCAAATTTATATCCTGAAACTCAGGAAGAGCTTACGGCCGGCCTGCCGGGCAGTTGGCAGAATCAACAGAGGAGCTAGTCTGACTCACAATTCGGCCATTCTTATCCAGACAAGTTCTGACTACATAGCAAGCACCACCAGCGCCACCCACATACTCAACAGCACAGACTCTTTTACATTTACCGCCAACAATTGTATCTGCTTCAAGTGTATTAACTTTTTTCACAACATCGTCCTTTTTATAAAAGTGAAACAAAAACAGCCCGAGTAACGCCTATCATCAGTGATAGAGCAATCCTACGCTTGATATAAAGGCACGATTAACCATACCTTTATTAAAGCGCAGGAAATTACGTTAAGCTGAATTATTTCGCTCTATCAAAAGAACTCTAGCCCAAGGATAGCCCGACGTTTAAAGCAGATCAATAATAATTTTTGTGGCAATTGACCTATTGCAACCAAATCATAATGCCGCTAATACAGGATATTTCCCGTTAAAGAACAAGATTAAACACAATAAAAAATACACCACTAGATATACCGTACCAAATAAAAGAAATTAATAAAGGACAATTCCCTGAACGTGAAAATAACCCCACATCAAGAACGCAAGATATTAAAGAAAATCTAAACGGTATTACGAGGCGATAATCGGAGGGAGAAAGCAGAACAACTTGCATCATTGATAGCACAAGGTGTGCGGGACTGGGACTTTTATCATAGCCACCAACATAATTGCGGAAAATGATTTAGATCATAACCAAGAATCATCTTAATCCGTACCATCCTCGGCATCCTGCTACCGCGGATGCTGATTATCTGTTACCGATCATCTTAGCCGGGAAATCATTAGCGTTGATTGATTAGCCATAACCGAAACCGGGCCAACGGCATGAACTGAAGATAATTTACTCACGTTGGCAAACGGCATACTAAGCTTGAAGAGTCTACGAGTGGTTGAAACTGAAGGAAACAACATGGGTTGCGCACGCCCGCTAGCGGGTACCGGGAATCGCGTCAGGAGTGCGTGAAATCCCAGAGGGTTGTGTCCTACGGTCACAGTAGCAAGATTAAGTTCCCGCAGCAGCGTGAACCAAGGCCGGAGCTGGCCTAGACGAGCGGTAAGACGTGATGCATATGGTCAACGAGTTAACTCATCGCTCCCCCTAAAATCCGATCCTAAGAGATTGCATCGTGAATATAAAACTGGTTGCCGTTGTGCTTTGCACACTTTTTCTTACTGCCTGTGACAGAGAGACGCCTAAAGAACTCGAAAGCGTCCGTCCGGTGAATATCTTTGAAGTTAGCAACAGTGCCCAGCAAGGAGTACGCATCTTCCCAGCCAGGATTATCGCGGGTGACCGTACCGACCTGGCTTTTAAGCGCCCGGGGCAACTGCAACAATTGCTGGTACGCGAAGGGGAACGAGTCAACCAGGGGCAAGTGATTGCCGAGCTAAACAGTAATGACGCGCGCCTGCGGCTACGTGATCGGCAGGCCACGTTCGATTTGGCGCAGGCGCAATTCAATCGTTTCGCCACCCTGAGTGCCCGCAATGTTATTCCCCGTGCCGAACTGGATGTTCATCGCGCAGCGCGTGATTCGGCCCAAGCCGCCTTGAAGTTGGCCAGGGAAGAAGTGAGCGATATGCAAATCCGTGCCCCCTTTACCGGTGTGATTGCCACGCTCACTGCCCGTAACTATCAAGTGATCCCGGCAGGCCAACCGATAGCGACCCTGAACTCGCTGGATTCGCTGGATGTGGTCTTCAGCATCCCCGAAAATCTGTTCATTGTGATTGATGAAAACAATGCACAGTACCAACCTATTGTTCTGTTGAACAACTTGCCGGGCCGCGAGTTTACCGCCCGCTATAAAGAACACACCACCAATACCACCGCGGGCTCATTGACCTATCAAATGACCCTGACCATGCCGCGCCCAAAAGATCTGCCAATGCTCTCGGGAATGAGCGGCAGCGTGAAAATCAATCTCGGTAATCTGGCCGGGGCTTCGCAGAAGACCAATGTCATTGTGCCCGTAGAAGCAATATTTAACCCAGATAACAGCCCACGCAATCAGCCCCACGTGTGGGTGATCAAGGAACGTGATGGCAAACTGTTTGTGGAATCTCGTCAGGTTGAAACCGGACAACTGACCGCGAACGGAATACAGATCGTATCCGGTCTGGCCGATGGTGAACGGATCGTCGCCGCCGGTACTCGCGAACTGCGCCCCAATCAGGAAGTGCGCGCCTGGGTCCGTGAGCGAGGTCTGTAATGAAACTGACAGAGAACTTTATCAACAACGGCACCCGAATCTGGTTGGCTATCCTGCTGCTAGGCATTGGCGGCGTGCTGGCGTTTCTCAACATCGGCAGGCTGGAGGATCCGGCCTTTACCATCAAGACTGCGGTGGTGGTCACCCGCTATGACGGCGCTTCGGCCCAGCAGGTGGAGGAAGAAGTCACCCTGCCGCTGGAAAATGCCATTCAGCAGTTGCCATATATCGACAACGTGACCTCCATCTCCAGCGTGGGGCTGTCGCAGATCACCATTAATATCCGTGCCGAATACGGAGCCGCCGAATTGCCGCAAATCTGGGATGTGCTGCGCCGGCGCATTGGCGATGCCGCGATACGGTTGCCCCCCGGTGCCAGCCCACCGATAGTGAACGATGATTTTGGCGATGTGTACGGCTTCTTCTTCTCGCTGTATGGCGACGGCTTTAGCAATCAGGAGCTGCGCAACTTTGCCGAGCTGCTACGCCGTGAGTTAGTGGTGGTGCCAGGCGTGGGCAAGGTGGGGATTGTCGGGGTGATCCCGGAAGAGGTGCAGATTGAGATCTCCCGCGCCCAGATGACCGCCGCCAATATTATCCCACAGCGGCTTTACGATCTGCTGAGCCGGCAGAACGTGGTGTCCAACGCCGGAGATCTGTTGGTGGGCAGCGAGTCGATCAGGCTGCATCCCACCGGGGAATTTGCCAGCGTGCAAGAGTTGGGTAACCTGCTGATTAGCGAGCCGGGTAGCCCGCGCAGCGTTTACCTGCGCGATATCGCCACTATCAGCCAGGGCGTAACCCACTCCCCCAATAATATCTACCGTGCCAACGGGCGGCCTGCGCTCTCCATCGGCGTATCCTTTGCCCCGAATGTGAACGTGATTGTGGTGGGCGAAGCGGTCAAGGCCCGGTTGGCCCAACTGCAAGCCGAACGCCCCGCCGGGATGGATATCAGCGTTTTCTACGATCAGTCCCATGAAGTAGAAGGCGCGGTGAACGGCTTTATCATGAACTTTTTGCTGGCGCTGCTGATCGTGGTCGGCACCCTGCTGATCTTTATGGGGGTGCGCAGCGGGCTGGTGATCGCCGCCTCGCTGGCGCTGAACGTGCTTGGCACCCTGCTGATCATGAAGCTGTTCAACATTGAGCTGCAGCGCGTTTCGCTCGGGGCGTTGGTGATCGCCTTAAGTATGTTGGTGGATAACGCCAT
The DNA here is from genome assembly GCF_019968705.1 of Serratia sp. JSRIV004. Lineage (NCBI taxonomy): Bacteria > Pseudomonadati > Pseudomonadota > Gammaproteobacteria > Enterobacterales > Yersiniaceae > Serratia > Serratia sp. JSRIV004. The sequence continues at coordinate 4,781,370 of NZ_CP074140.1, forward strand.
TGTGATCGTCGAGGGCGTGCTGGTTGGGCGGCAACAGGGTGAGAAAACCCTGCAGGCCATTAATAACGTGGTCAAACGCACCATGTTCCCGCTACTGGGGGCGACGGTGATTGCCATTCTGGCGTTTGCACCGATCGGCTTATCCAACGATGCCACCGGGGAATACTGTAAGTCACTGTTCCAGGTGCTGCTGATCTCTCTGATGCTGAGCTGGTTCACCGCCTTGACCCTGACGCCGGTATTCACCAAATGGGCGTTTGAAAAACAGAAAATGGCCGAGCCAAAACCCGATGAGCCGGTCAAGTCGCCTTATGACGGTTGGCTGTTCCGCGTCTATCGCAATCTGTTGGGCAAACTGCTGCGCCAGCGCACCATTACGCTGGGGGTGCTGGCCGCGTTGATGGTTGTCTCGGTGATCGGTTTTGGTAACGTGCGCCAAAGCTTCTTCCCACCGTCCAATACGCCGATCTTCTTCGTCGATCTCTGGCTGCCCTATGGCACCGATATCGCCTACACCGAAAAGATAGCCGCCGAGATCGAGCAGCATATCCAGGCGCAAGAAGGCGTCAGCGATACCATGGTCACCATCGGCCAGGGTGCGATGCGCTTTATGCTCACCTACAACGCACAGCGGCAATATTCCAACTATGCACAGATCATGGTACGAGCCAAACAGCTCAACCAGATCCCCGGTATGATCGGCCAAATAGAGGGCTACGTACGCAACAATTTCCCTCAGGTGAACGCCCAGGCCAAGCGCATCATGTTCGGGCCTTCGAATAACAGTTCCATCGAAGCACGCTTTATCGGCCCGGATCCTAACGTGCTGCGAACGCTGGCGGCCAAGGCAGAAACTATCGCCAGCGCCGACCCCAATGCCGACGGCGTGATGCACGATTGGCAACAGCGCAGCAAGGTCATTCGCCCGCAGTTTTCGGATTATCTTGGCCGTGAATTAGGGGTGGATAAACGCGAAATCGACAGTGCACTGCGCATGAGTTTTGGCGGGATCGCCGTTGGCCTATATCGTGATGGCACACGGTTAATGCCGATTGTGTTAAGAACGCCGGACTCGGAGCGGTTGAATGCCGAACGGTTGAACGACGTGATGATCTGGAGCCAGGCACGGCAGGCGTTTATTCCCATCGACAACGTGGTCAACGGCTTTACTACCGAGTGGGAAGATCCTCTGATCATGCGCCGGGATCGCAAACGCACCCTGACGGTTCAGGCCGATCCTAGCTCCCAGAGCGGTGAAACCTCTGCCGAACTGTTACAACGCATCAAACCGGATATTGATGCCATCCCATTACCGCTCGGCTATGAACTGAATTGGGGCGGCGACTATGAAAGTACCAAGGAAGCCCAGGCAGGGTTGTTCACCAGCCTGCCGGTAGCCTTTGTGATCATGTTCATCATCACCGTGCTGATGTTCAGCTCACTAAAAAATGCCGTCGCCATCTGGCTGACCATTCCGCTAGCGTTGATTGGGGTAACCGTGGGCTTCCTGCTAACCGGTATCCCGTTTGGCTTCATGGCGCTGATTGGCCTGTTGAGTTTGAGCGGGATGTTGATCCGTAACGGCATTGTGCTGGTAGAGGAGATCGGGTTACAACGGCAGGAAAAACCAATCCTGGAAGCCATCATCGACGCCTCTACCTCACGCTTGCGCCCTATCCTGCTGACGGCCTTTACCACCGTACTCGGCCTGGCCCCACTGCTTAGCGATGCCTTCTTCCAAAGCATGGCGGTGGTGATCATGTTCGGCCTGGGCTTTGCTACCGTGCTGACGCTGTTGGTGCTGCCGGTGATCTACAGCTGTATGAACTCCGATAAGCAAAAGGTCACACCGCAAACCGAGGCTTGAGACTTAAGTAAGAGCACCGCATACGCCCGGTTGAATTTTTGTCTTCAATCGGGCTATTGCAAAATGCGGCATTGGTTTACTGTGTAGCCAGTTCAAAACCAAACACGGAGAAGTGCAAAGTGATTAAAGAAACAATCTTGGGATGTTCGCTGCTGTTGGTCTCTGCCACTACGTTGGCCGGTGGTTGTGACAGCCCGCGCACCCCTTATGACGTGACCTACTGCGCGGCATTGGAGATGGTGCAACTGGATCAAGAGATCAATGTGCAATACAAGAAGGTGATGGGGTTGCTGACCCAACCGCAAAAGCAGACGCTGAAGCAGTCGCAGATCGAATGGCTTAAAAATCGGGACAGTCAATGTAGCGACGATTCCATGATCAATGTCGCCTGCTCAAACAAGACCATGCAAAGCCGTATCGATTTTCTGAAAAGCGTAGAGCGGGAATGTAAAAGTACCGGCTGTGACAGCAAAAAACTGGCTCAACAGCAGTAATAGGATCGGGGCGCCTATGCTGCGCCCCGACTAAAAAATCACTATTTGGTTAACGCGATAATACCCAATGTCAGGCCAGCGACCGCTGCCGCCCCGCCTGCAATCGCCCCGGCGGTTTCCCAGTTATCCTGGGTGGTGCCTTTCATACAGGTATTAGTATGAACCAGACGGCCTTGGTCGTCATAGACCGGTACGCAAGGCGACTCGGTAGCACACCCGGACAGTAAAACGGCCAGCAGGCCCGCTGCAATAAACTTACTCATACTCACACCTCGGCGTTCAACAGCCAAAAAAACATCAAAATGAATGAAAATCGGGCCACTGTACCACCGATGCCTATCGCGATGGATCCGGAATAGTCGCAAAATGTGTGGGGGAGTGAAGCTATTAGATTAGGGCCTGCAATAGCAGAGTGGCTCATGGTTTATCGCGCTGCCTTCAATGGATGACGGCACAGCATGAAAAAAAGAGTAGATGAGGGAGTTCAGCATTCTCCCCCTTCACACCACTAGCGCTGTTGATATTTTCTGATGGCAGGCTTGAGCAACCCGCCAAACACATTGACCAACAAGCCCACGATGATCACCAATGCACCGATCATTTGTTGCAATGATAGCCTTTCGCCTAATAACCATGCAGCTGAGACAATACCGATAACCGGCACCAGCAGCGTTAACGGCGCAACGCGCCAGGTTTCGTAACGGCTCAGCAGGTTACCCCAGATGCCATAACCCATAATGGTGGCAACAAACGCCAGATAGAGCAGCGCCAGAATGGTTTCACCTTGAATATGCACCAGGCTGTCAATCAACAGCGCTTGCCCCTCAAACAACCATGAGCATATGAAGAACAGCACCACCGGTACGGGTGTACTCCACACCACCAGTGACATGATCGGCACATTACGATCGCGCATAATCACCTTGTTAGTGATATTCCCCAGTCCCCAAGATAGCGCTGCGGCCAGCGTCAACATCATGGTGGTCAACGTGATACCCGCCGTCGTTTGCCCAGCCATGCCCGCGCTAGCCAGCATAAACATGCCAACGGTGGCAATCATAATCCCGGCAATATGGTTCCATTTCAGCTTTTCTGCCAGCAACAGTGCGCCGAGCAAAATGGTAAAGAAAGCCTGGGCCTGCAACACCAGTGATGCCAAGCCCGCAGGCATGCCAAGCTTGATCGCCATAAACAGGAAAGCGAACTGACCAAAGCTGATGGTGATGCCGTACGCCAGCATCCAGCGGAGCGGGATTTTCGGTGGTTTGACAAACAGGATTGCCGGGAACATGACAAGCGCAAAACGCAGGCCCGCCAGTAAAAACGGTGGCATGCCATACAGACCAACTTTGATGACCACAAAGTTCAGCCCCCAGGCCACCACCACAAACAGTGCCAACAACTTATCCTTTACTGACATCATGCATTCCTTTTATTTCCCGTAGAGAGGTTGCGACCTCGTCAGAGCAGTGGCCACAGAATAAAGACGATTTATTGTTTATAGCCGAAATGTTAGCATTACCGGGCGGCATAAGATGCTGCTGCACCACCTCTCGTATTATCGCGGCTGCTGAACCCCGATAACACCGATGAGGCATTAACATGACTGACATACGTGGCCGGGCCTGGCGCCTGGTAAATAACAAACGCAACAAACACCGTGAGATGGGGGATTTTCAACCCAAGTTCACCAAAGAGAAAAAGTGGAAAATGCTCTATACCCGCTCACATAAAGTGACCCGGGCGAGGCAACTAGGCATTGAATACCCACAAGTATCCCGCGCCGTAGCCCGGCGTAACTCACTTGATGAGATTGATTAACCATGAATGTGCTGTTTGTCTGTAGCCGTAACCAATGGCGCAGCCCTACCGCAGAACGCATATGGCAACGGACTCCCGGCCTGACCACCAGGTCGGCCGGGACCAGCCGTAATGCCAAAAAAACGGTAACGCCGGCGTTATTGCGCTGGGCAGATATGATTTTTGTCATGGAGCAAAAGCACAAGAGCCGGTTGGTTGCCGAGTATCAGCGCCTGTTGGAACACAAACCGCTGCACGTTCTCGATATCCCCGATGACTATCAATATATGGATCCTGAGCTTATCACCCTGCTCGAACAATCTGCCGAGCCGTTCCTATCGCCTTTCATCCTGAAATAATCTTGTCGGGCACATGTCCTCGAAAGCGGTGTTCTCCCTTGCAGCGAGCGGTTTATCGTAAGCAGAAAATAGTCCCTGAGTCTGGTAATCTACCAGGCTTGAGTTCTTGGGTTTTAAGCCTTCCGGCTAACTAGCTAGGGTACAGTAAGACACTAATTCAGGATTATGTGATTGATTATAGGGATATAAAAGTATGATTACCGAACATACCGCGTTTTTCGCCAGCCCCTCCAAGCGATGTGATGATGTGTCTGCCATCGAGCGTAGAATAGCGACAAAGACGCTCTACTTATTGCTTTCTCCCGTTTTCACACTTGTTTTCATTGCATCTCTGGCTACGCCAACCCTATTTTTTATCGAGGGTGACACCTTTCTACTTGGTGTTTTATTTTTATTGATCCTTCTCCCCCTGAATTATTTATTCTTTAAAAGAATTAGCGACAACTTAAAATTAAAGCATGGAGAGGTGTACTTTAACGTCACCTCTCAAGGTGTTTTCTATACGCGATACAACGATCTTTCAGGCGGTGTAAGTCATTATCAGCTACTATGGCCAGAAGTCACAGGTTCGTTAGAAGACGGCACCAAGGCCACGATTGGCTTTCGTAATACGGGCTATAAAAATAATACTAAAAACCTGATTATCTACACCCAAACCCAATCCGGTGAAACGAAAGAAAATTTAATCCCGGTGCATGAAATAAAGAAATTCAAGCATCACTGGGAGATTACACGTGCAATACTGATGCAGATTGCCTCTCTACAACGGCCCGAACTGGTGATTTCTGAGGAGGTTTTCTATGACTTCAATGTTAACCCCTCGACGTTTGAGTTTCAGAAGAAAAGCCGACGAAGAAGGCTGGCAAATTTCGTTGGGATCACTATATCACTTATCCTCATTTTCGGGGCTTTGTATAGTGCATCTATAGGGCTTACAACGATTGAAGTGAGTGGCTTCTGGTTTGTGTTGTCTCTGGTGGTTTTGTTCTTGGCTATGATATTAATCATCGCGTTCACCGTGGTGATCTTTGAGCGCATCCCTTTCTTTAGGAATAGTTTTCCAGCGTATACCTTGGTTTCGTACAGGGCTGAACAAGAACGACCAAGCGTTGCCATCAAGGTGAGCACACCGTAGTATGGACCGTTGATTTAAGGGATAGAGAACGATTAAGGAATTGTAACCATGCGCATTTTTGCTTTGCTCTGTTTCTCTCTGCTTTCGTTTGCTGCACTTACGCAGCCCGCATCGGCCATTGAAAATCCCAGTAACTTTATAGCACGGATCTATGCCACCTATGGCCATGATGATGTTGCAACCGCATTCATCGGCGAAACGGGCCCGAAACGGATTGCTTCAAAGCAATTCCTCGCGGTGTTGGAAGAGGATCAGGCGCTAACCTTACCGGGCGATATAGGCTATCTTGACGCCGACCCGATCTGCCAGTGTCAGGATTATCAGAACCTGGTGGTGACGGATATCAATATTCTCTCGAACGATAATAAAAAATCGCATGCCGCAGTCACTTTTCGCGCTTTTAGTGATAACAGTCTCACGACTACCACCACGTTTGATTTAGTGGCTGAGAATGAGCAGTGGTTTATTGACGATATTTTTGATGCCAATCAGCACAGTGTTCGTAATGCTATTGATGCAAATAATAAAGCCCTGCGTATAAAAGGGGAAACATTACCATAATCGCTACTTGCCTTTGTCATTTGAGGGCTCACTGCGAACATTTGACGCTATCGTGCCCTGCGCTTTTTCATCACGCCATTGCTTGCGCAAAGATAACATTTTCTCCAGGGCTCGTCGTATGGTGGTTATCCAACCGGCCGGCCGGGGATCCGCCAACATGCTCAATGCACGTGCATAGTCAAGCATCAGCCCTGGTGTCCAGGCCATCGTTTTTGCGCGTTTACGTATTTGTACCGCCACCCATAATTCCGGCGTCGTGAGAATTTTACTCAACACCCACCAGTGGCCACGTTGTCCCCATATCTTACTCACTACGCCTTCCAGCGCTGCTTCAAGACCCCGCGCCACACTGCTTGAGCAGTTACGATGCGTGAGATTATACGTATTGTCTTCACGATAAACTTCCCAGAACCGTTTCAGACGTTCAGCATCGTAGTTCCTGATCCGCACACGCTGGGTTGAAGGACACCATGCCCCTGACTCTGTCACATAATCCGGTTGGAATTTCCCTTCAACATTATTGTCTGCGGTTGCCCGCAGCAAGCGGGTAAATTGATCTGGCGACCGATCAATATCGACCGCTGGATACAAACTGATATATATACCTTCCGGAGATTCAAGTGCAGCATGGCCGGTGGAAATCACCCCATTTTTATCCACCGCAGCAATATAACGATCAATCACAGGATGAGGCACCGTTTTACTCTTCGAGGATCCCACAGGAGTCCAGACATGTATGGTCAGTGCAGGTTCATCATCAGCCGGAGGGCCTTCCCATTCAGTCACCAAAGGCGTGGTTACTGCACTACTGGCTTCCTCAGCGGCCTTATTACCCAAAACCGCGGGGTTGACCTCCAGCTTTTTGACGCGCATCGCCAGCATAACCATATTCCACCCACCAAACATCAACCCAAGACCTAAACAATAAGGCACGGTGCCGACATAATGGGTCGGGTAGGGCTGAAAGAAGAAAATAGCTAACATCACTTCCAATACACCGCCAGCCACTACCAACTTCCAGTTTTTATAGCGCACGACCCCAGCGGAGACAATTTGCAATAACCCATCGGCCAAAAACAACGTGCCAAAAATCATCGATAAAATAAAATGGCCATGGTGTTGTCCACTCAAGATCAATATCGCGGCCAGGGAAAATGCGCCTCCTTTCACATAACGCAAGGTACGTTGTCCGCCGATGCCGGTATGCGCGACCATCAGCGTTGCCAGTCCCTCGATCAGCAACAGGAAAGCAAAGGGATGCAAAGGGAAATAAATCGCGTTATCCAACGCATCGATGAAAACGATTAAGCCCGCTAACACGCCTAACCAACCGGCAATCATCAACCCTCGCCAGCGGTTACGTAAATAATCTACCCCAAGTAAAATCATTACCAACCGAACCATGCCTTATCCCCTCTCATTGTAAGGCGGTTTGTCAGATCTACGCAGAAGTGGTTTTCCAAGATGGCATGAGTATAGTTTCAAACTGCATAGGTGTAACTAAACACATTTCTATAGAAGATAGTGGTTTGATTGGGGAAACACGGGTTGAACCAAGTTGATATGGGAAATGATAAAACGTTATTAAATCAGAGAATAGTTGATTTTAGTGGTGTTCAGGGAGACTTGAGATTGGAGCGGGTGAAGGGAATCGAACCCTCGTATGCAGCTTGGGAAGCTGCCGTTCTACCATTGAACTACACCCGCTTAGGTGTGCGACTGGCATTATAACCGGTTATGCGCGCCGGGCAAGAGAAGATAACGCATAACTGCCGATGTTTTAAGCGGTTAGCAACACCCCGCTCTCTTCAGGCGAAAAAAAACCGGCACAGTCGCCTGCACCGGCTTAATCACTCAGCTAACGTTACTTGCTCGGGCGCATGGCCGGGAACAGGATCACGTCGCGGATGGTGTGGCTGTTGGTCAACAGCATCACCATACGGTCGATACCGATGCCCAGACCCGCGGTTGGCGGCAGGCCATGTTCCAGCGCGGTGACGTAGTCTTCGTCGTAGAACATCGCTTCGTCGTCACCAGCATCTTTCGCGCTAACCTGATCGGCAAAACGCTGCGCCTGATCTTCTGCGTCGTTCAGCTCTGAGAAGCCGTTACCGATTTCACGCCCGCCGATAAAGAATTCGAAACGATCGGTGATTTCCGGGTTCTCGTCGTTACGGCGTGCCAGCGGAGAAACCTCTGCCGGGTACTCGGTGATGAAGGTTGGCTGGATCAGATGGCTTTCTGCGGTCTCTTCGAAGATCTCGGTAACTACGCGACCCAGACCCCAGCTCTTCTCTACCTTGATGCCGATGGATTCGGCAATCGCTACCGCGCTAGCCATCTCGTTCAGATCGTCGAGGTTGGTTTCCGGGCGGTATTTCTTGATCGCTTCACGCATGGTCAGCTTTTCAAACGGCTTGCCGAAGTCGAACACCTCATCACCATAAGGCACCTTGACGTCACCCAACACGTCCTGCGCCAGCGTACGGAACAGCGACTCGGTCAGCTCAATCAGGTCTTTGTAATCCGCATACGCCATATAGAGTTCCATCATGGTGAACTCTGGGTTATGACGCGGGGAAACGCCTTCGTTACGGAAGTTACGGTTGATCTCGAACACGCGCTCGAAGCCACCTACCACCAGGCGCTTCAGATACAGCTCTGGCGCGATACGCAGGTACATGTCGATGTCCAACGCGTTGTGGTGCGTGACGAACGGACGAGCAGACGCGCCGCCAGGGATCACCTGCATCATCGGGGTTTCGACTTCCATAAAGCCTCGACCCACCATGAAGTTACGGATCGCCGCCATCACCTGCGAACGGATCTTGAAGGTGTTGCGGGATTCTTCGTTGGCGATCAGATCCAGATAACGCTGGCGATAACGGGTTTCCTGATCGGCCAGGCCGTGGAACTTGTCTGGCAGCGGACGCAGTGCTTTGGTCAGCAGACGCAGCTCGGTACAGTGGATAGACAGTTCGCCAGTTTTGGTCTTGAACAGCTTACCGCGTGCGCCGAGGATATCGCCCAGGTCCCATTTCTTGAACTGCTCGTTGTAAACACCTTCAGGCAGATCGTCGCGTGCGACGTAGAGCTGAATGCGGCCACCCACGTCCTGCAGCGTCACGAAGGAGGCTTTACCCATGATACGGCGGGTCATCATACGGCCAGCTACGGTCACTTCGATACCCAGTGATTCCAGCTCTTCGTTTTCTTTGCTGCCGTATTCGGCATGCAGTTTGTCGGAGGTGGTATCACGACGGAAGTCGTTCGGGAACGCAATGCCGTTCTCGCGCAGCGCGGCCAATTTTTCACGGCGTGACTGCAGCTCGTTGTTGAGATCCAACGCCTGTTCGGCGCCTTGTGCTTGTTGCTCAGACATTTCTGTTCCTCATAACCCGGCTTTCAAACTTGCCTCAATGAATTTATCCAGGTCGCCATCCAGTACGGCCTGCGTATTACGTGTTTCGACGTTGGTGCGCAAATCCTTGATGCGGGAGTCATCCAGCACGTAAGAACGGATTTGGCTGCCCCAGCCGATATCGGACTTGTTGTCTTCCAGCATTTGCTTGTCAGCATTTTTCTTTTGCATCTCGTATTCATACAGCTTGGCGCGCAGCTGTTTGAATGCCTGATCCTTGTTCTTATGCTGAGAGCGATCGTTCTGGCACTGCACCACAATATTGGTTGGCAAGTGGGTAATACGCACCGCCGACTCGGTTTTGTTAACGTGCTGACCACCAGCACCGGAGGCGCGGTAAACGTCAATGCGCAGATCGGCCGGGTTGATTTCGATATCGATATCGTCATCCACTTCCGGATAGATAAATACGGAACTGAAGGAAGTATGGCGACGGCCACCGGAATCGAATGGGCTCTTGCGTACCAGGCGATGCACGCCGGTTTCAGTACGTAACCAGCCAAACGCGTAGTCGCCGATAATCTTGATAGTTGCCGACTTCAGGCCCGCGACGTCGCCGTCGGACTCTTCAATCACTTCCGTTTTAAAGCCTTTGGATTCCGCCCAACGCAGGTACATGCGCAGCAGCATGCTGGCCCAGTCCTGCGCTTCGGTGCCGCCGGAGCCTGCCTGGATATCCAGATAGCAGTCCGCGCTGTCGTATTCACCAGAGAACATACGACGGAATTCTAATTGTTCCAGCTTGGCGCTCAGTTGATCGAGCTCAACCACGGTCTCGTTGAAGGTGTCTTCGTCTTCCGCCTCAACCGCCAGTTCCAGCAGGCCAGTGACGTCTTCACAGCCCTGTTCCAGCTGATCGATGGTTTCGACAATGGCTTCCAGCGACGAGCGCTCTTTGCCTAATGCCTGTGCGCGTTCAGGTTCGTTCCAAACGTCCGGCTGTTCCAGCTCGGCGTTAACTTCTTCTAGGCGTTCTTTCTTGGCATCATAGTCAAAGATACCCCCTGAGAACGGCTGTCCGCTCGGACACATCCTGAATGCGGTTTTTTACCGGATTAATTTCAAACATGATTTTTTGTGTTCTTACGTTGATGTCGTCGATGGCGAAATGCCATTGGAACCGGTAATTCTAGCGGATCCAGCGGCCAGTTTATAGCGAGTTGGTCAGTTTTTGTGGGGGATCAACGTTCAGATGCAAGAATCAACATGTGGCACGTCAAGTCCCCTCTCCCTTTGGGAGAGGGTTAGGGTGAGGGGCTAGCCGGTTAACGCGGCCAGAGGTGCTGAATGAGCAACTGCACGTTACGGTTGCCACGGAACTCGTTCACATCCAGTTTGTACGCCAGTTCCACTTCTTTGATGCTGCTGTCCGGCCACTGCGTAGTATCGATATTGAAGGCGATGCCGTCCAACAATGGGCCGCCACCGAGCGGTTCGATCATCAGCTTCAGGTGTTTTTCGCCCACCAACCGCTGTTGCAGGATACGGAACTTGCCGTCAAAGGTTGGCTCAGGAAACGCCTGCCCCCAAGGCCCGCCCTCACGCAGAAGCTCCGCGGTGGTCAGGGTCAGTTCTTGCATCATCAACTCGCCGTCCGACCAGATCACGCCTTCCAGCATGGCTGGATCGAGCCATTCGCCGACCAGCTCGCCAAAACGCTGGCGGAACTCGTCAAACTTGGCCTCTTCCAGCGACAAGCCCGCCGCCATCGCATGGCCACCGAACTTCATCATCAGCCCAGGATTCAGGGTATCGAGCCGCTCCAGCGCATCACGCATATGCAACCCGGCCACCGAGCGGCCAGAGCCTTTCAAAATGCCGTCGCCCGCAGGGGCAAAGGCGATCACCGGGCGATGGAAACGCTCTTTGATGCGAGAAGCCAGAATGCCCACCACGCCCTGATGCCACTCTGGGTGATACATCGCCAACCCGTAAGGCAATGCGGTGGTGGTGCGTTCCAACTGATCGCACAGCTCCAGCGCTTCCACCTGCATCCCCTGCTCTATCTCACGCCGGGTCTGGTTGAGCGCGTCGAGATCGTTGGCCAGCATACGCGCCTGGGCAATATCGTCGCTCAACAGCATGGCGACGCCGATCGACATATCGTCCAGCCGCCCTGCCGCGTTCAGCCGTGGCCCAAGAGCAAAACCGAGATCGCTGGCCGCCAATTGCCGCGCATCGCGGTTAGCCACTTCCAGCAGAGCGCGAATACCTGGCCGACACTTGCCAGCCCGGATGCGGTTCAGCCCCTGATACACCAGAATACGGTTGTTGGCATCCAGCGGCACCACGTCCGCCACCGTGCCCAACGCCACCAGATCCAGCAATTCGGCTAGATTAGGCATAGCCAGCGCACGCTGTTCGAACCAGCCGCTGTCACGCAGCTTGGCCCGCAAAGCCAACATCAGATAGAAGGCAACGCCTACACCAGCCAAAGATTTGGAGGGAAAATCACAGTCACGCAGGTTCGGGTTAACGATCGCCTCTGCCGCAGGCAAAGTATCCCCCGGCAGATGGTGATCGGTGACCAGCACCTGTATTCCCAAGCCGTGCGCAACGTCAACGCCCGCATGCGAGGAGATACCGTTATCGACCGTGACGATCAGCTCGGCACCCCGAGCCGCCGCCTGTTCCACTACTTCGGGGCTAAGGCCATAGCCATCTTCAAAACGGTTGGGCACCAGATATTCGATAGAGCTACAGCCCATGCTACGCAAGGCCAGCACCGTCAGTGCGGTACTGGTGGCGCCGTCGGCGTCAAAGTCGCCCACCACCATGATGCGGCGGCCGTCGGCCAGTGCCTGCTGCAATATCGCTACCGCAGCATCGATACCGCTCAACTGTTGCCAAGGCAACATGCCCTTGACGCTACGCTCCAGCTCCTGCTCGCCCTTAACTCCGCGCAACGCGTATAAGCGACGTAACAGGGGAGGCAGGCTGGCGGGTAAATGGCTGGCATCTGCCGCCTCGCGGCGGCGTAATTGGGTTTTAATACTCACCGTGACTTATTTCGTGGCTGCGGAGGCTGCATGCGCATCCAACATCGCGGCCATCTCTTTCGGCCCTTGGTAGCCAGGGACAACCATGCCGTTTTTCAGCACGATAGCCGGGGTGCCGTTGATACCAAACTGAACGCCCAGCGCATAATGCTGGCTGATATCGGTTTTGCAGGTTGCCGGAGACACCGCGTCGCCCTTCATGGCAGCATCGAAAGCCTTAGCCCGGTCTGCGGTACACCAGATGGAACGCATATCTTTCTCTGCCTGAGATTCCAGCCCCTGACGCGGGAACGCCAGATAGCGCACGGTGATCCCCAGATCGTTGTACTCTTTCATCTGCTCGTGCAGCTTGTGGCAATAGCCACAGGTGATATCGGTGAACACGGTGATCACGTGTTTCTCTTTCGGCGCTTTGTAGACGATCATCTGATCTTTCAGCGCTTCCAGACGGGTCATCAACAGTTGGTTAGTCACGTTAACCGGCTCGCCGCCGCTGACGTCAAACAGCGGCCCTTGCAACACGTGCTTGCCATCTTCCGTCACATACAGCGTGCCGCCTTCGGTCAATACGGTTTTCAAACCGGCGACCGGCGAGGGTTGCACGTCTGCCTGCTTAATGCCCAGGCTACCTAGTGCTTTCTGAATGGCTGCATCGTCAGCATGGGCCGCGCCGGTAACCGAAGCCACCAGCAGGGAGAGCAGCATTAAACCTTTTTTCATTCTTCCAATCCTTTCGATCCCTGCGCATCAGGCGCGCGGGTGATGCTGTTGATGTAGCTGTTTCAATCTTTCAGTGGCTACATGAGTATAAATTTGTGTGGTTGAGAGGTCGCTATGCCCCAATAACATCTGTACGACACGAAGATCGGCCCCATGGTTCAGTAAATGGGTGGCGAAAGCGTGGCGCAGCACATGCGGAGACAGCCGTTCGCTGTCGATACCCGCTAGGATCGCATAGTGTTTAATCCGATGCCAGAACGTCTGGCGAGTCATTTGTTGGCTGCGGTTGCTGGGGAATAGCACATCCAGCGTCTGGCCGTTCAGCATCCAGGGCCTGCCGTGTTCCAGATAATTTTCAATCCAGTACACCGCTTCTTCACCCAACGGCACCAGGCGCTCTTTGTTGCCTTTACCGATCACCCGCACCACCCCCTGGCGCAGGCTGACATCGCTGATGGTCAACCCCACCAGTTCCGACACACGCAACCCGGTGGCATACAATACTTCGAGCATAGCCTTGTCACGCAGCTCCAACGGTTGATCGACGCAAGGTGCCTGTAGCAAGGCCTCAACCTGCGCTTCGCTCAGATCCTTGGGTAACCGCTGCGGTAATTTGGGCGAGGCCAGCAACGCGGTGGGGTCATCTGCCCGCATTTTTTCACGGTTGAGATATTGGAACAGGCGGCGCATCGCGCTTAACAACCGGGCTGAACTGGTCGCTTTGTATCCTCCCTCCACCCGTTCGGCGAGGAAGGCCTGTAAGTCCAACGCTTCGGCCTGTAACAGGCTGCGGTTGTTGAGAGCCAGCCAACCGGCCAGCGCCTGTAAATCGAGCCGATAAGAGGCCAGCGTATTCTCTGCCAGATTGCGTTCGATCCACAACGCATCCAGGAATTGCTCAATCAGCGCACTGTCTTGCTGTTGCACGCGGTCCTCTCTTGGTTACGTTTCTGCCACAGGCATTATGCCTTAAGGTATACTCGTTGCAATTCTACCTACGGCATTATAAATGGTTTAAACATGAAGATTGGTCTGTTTTACGGCTCCAGCACCTGCTACACCGAGATGGCAGCAGAAAAAATCCGTGAGATTCTGGGTGAAGACCTGGTCGACCTGCACAACCTGAAAGACGTTTCTCCCAAGCTGATGGAAGACTATTCCATCCTGATCCTGGGTATTCCAACCTGGGATTTTGGTGAGCTGCAAGAGGATTGGGAAGCGATCTGGCCGCAACTGACTGAACTAGACCTGAAAGGCAAGATCGTCGCCATGTACGGAATGGGCGATCAGTTGGGTTATGGCGAATGGTTTCTGGATGCGCTGGGGATGTTGCACGACCAGCTTGCCCCACAGGGCGTGCAGTTTATCGGTTTCTGGCCGATCGACGGGTTTGAATTTACCAGCCCCAAACCGCTCAGCGCCGACGGCAAACACTTTGTTGGCCTGGCGCTGGATGAGGTGAACCAATACGACCTGAGCGAAGAGCGTCTGCAACAGTGGTGTGAACAGATCCTGCTGGAGATGGAACCGCTGCTGTAACGAAATTGGGCGCGATATCGCGCCCAACAACGTCTTTATTTCCACAAACTGAAGCGGCTCTCGCCATTACTGGCTGGCGTCTCAGCGGTTTCTGGCTCGGCAATATTACCCTTCAAGCGAGTCGGATCGGCCACCTGATACCAGTCCAGCTTACGCGTCAGCAGCATAATGCCCGCCAGAACCCCGAACAGCAGCACCGAACCTAATACCAGTGCGTTATCTTCCGACTGCAACAGCATATACAGAATGCCATACAGCAGGAGCAGACTGGCGGCGAATAGCATGCCACGACGCATCCCGCGCAGCACGGCGCTGAGGTAGAAGGCAATCAGTCCACTACAGGCCACGCTTGCCAGCAGGTACGCCACGTCGAACCCCAGATGTTCCGAGAAAGCCAGCAGGATCAGATAGAACAGCACCAGCGCCGCCCCCACCAACAGATACTGGATCGGGTGCACCCGCAGCCCGGTCAGGGTTTCGAACAGGAAGAACGCCATAAACGTCAACCCCAGGAACAGCACCGCATACTTCACCGCCCGCTCGGTCAGTTGATAGTGATCGACCGGTTCGATCAGGCTCGTCGTGAAGGTCGGCAGCTTTTCCTCTTCCATGATGCCGTTATCATACATGAATGAGCTATTGATATTGTTGGCAAACCAGGTGCTGCGCCAGCGGGCAGAGAAGCCTCTATCGGTCACCTTGCGCTCATCCGGCAGGAAGTTGCCCAAGAAGTTCGGATGCGGCCAGTTACTTTGTAATAGCAGCTCGGAACTGCGCCCTACCGGCACCAGGGACAAGCTGCTGGTCCCTGCCAGGTTGAGGGTGAAATCCGCCGTCAGCCCTTCTTTCTGCAACGAGGCCAGGGCCAGCGGTGCATGGATCCCCTGAGAAAGCCCACTGACCAAAGTACCCGGCTCAAACTTGGCCTGCTGTTGAATGCCGTTGAGGGCAGAGATGCTTTTGATACCACGAGAATCGCTCAATGACAGCATCAGGAAGGGTTGGCCGATCGTAATGTTGCTATGCTGCAAATCCTCCAGATCGGGTTGGCCGAATTTCACCTGGAAATCCAGTGGCCCCTGATACACCTGAGTCTGGTAGATACCCAGCTTACGGATCTCAACGTTGGGCTTGCCATTGACCACCAAAGATTCGGGCAAAACAAAGCGTTGATAGCGAGTGGTCTCTATCTTGATTTCGCCTTTTTCGTTCTTCTTCTCTTCCCGGAAGGTGTACGGGATCACGATCACTGGCCCAAGAATACGCTGCGCCCGGCTGGTGCTTTCACTCACTTGCCCCACTACGCTCTGGCGATAGCCGCTACGTTCCTGTACCACATCCATGAGCATACCCACCGGGATCATCATCAGGATCATCAATCCCAGCAGGGTGGTTATTTTCCAAAACAGTACCGATTTAAACATCGTGGCAGACTCCTTGTAGGTAATGTCGCTACGATAAAGTCGGCAAGTGAAATCAGAATGTGGTTATGTGAAGGGAAGGTGAAGTGCGGGCAATAAGTTATATTCAGAGTGGTAAAGTGAGGATGGCCTTCGCGCCTGTGGGTTGCAGGTTTTGCAAACGGATGGTACCACGATGCAGGCGCGCCACTTCCTGCACGAAGTTCAGGCCCAGGCCGCTGCTCTTGGGTTTATCTTCCCGTGCCAGCGAATAGAAGCGTTCAAATACCTTATCCAGCGCATAGTCGGGTATGCCGCTGCCAGTATCGCAAAGGGTGAGCTGGTAATGATGCTCCAACCGCTCGCCATTGATACTGACCGAGCCACCGGCAGGGGTGAAATCCAGGGCATTATCCAACAGATTGCTCAGCGCCTGCCCCAGCAAAAAGGCATCTCCAGTCAGCGATGCTTCCGCTAACGCCCCCAATTCAATCGTGACGCCACGCTGCGCCGCCTGTGCTTCTTTACCCGCGACAATCTGCCGGACTAACGGCACCATCGCTACCGCAGCCAGTTCCAAACCGGGCCGGCTTTCTAACTGCGCCTGCACCAGCAACTTATCGACCAATTGCTGAATGCGGGCACTCTGCTGTTCGATGTTGGTCAAAAAGCGTTTCGCCGTCGCGGGAGGCGGTGATTCCTGCAAGAGTTCCGCCGCGCCACGGATCGCCGCCAGCGGGCTTTTCAACTCGTGTGTCAGGGTATGCACATATTGTTCAATATAAGCCTTGCCTTCCAACTTCATGCGCATGCTTTCCAGCGCTTGCGCCAGTTGGGTCAGCTCAACGCTGCCCATGCGTGGTAATGGCACCGCCTCGCCGTGCGCCACTCCGTCGGCATAACGCACCAGGCGGTTGATCGAACGGTTAATCCACCAGACGAAGCCCAGCCCGATCGCTAGCGCAATCCCTAGCAGCACTGCGCCCGCCAGCAAAATACGCCGCTCGCTGCGGCGGATCACCGGTGCCATGGTGCTGTTGGGTTTGCCGACACTCAACACGCCGATAATCTGCCCTTGCTCCACCACCGGTGCGGCCACGTACATCACCGAACTGCTCTCGTCATCGGCAATCGTCCGGGTGCTGCGCGCACCGTATTGACCACGTAATGTCAGATAAACATCGTTCCAGCGGGAGTAATCCTGCCCCAACGCCTGGCCTGAGGAATCGAAAATCACCTTGCCGCGCCCATCGGTAAGATAGACACGATATTCGTTCCTATCCTTGCGGATCCCGGCGATATTGGCCCCGATCGGCCGCTGATTTAGCTGGGCGATAGCCTGTGCCAACTGACCTTTTGCCGCATCCCCATGTCTCATATCCAGCCGCGCCACCTGTGCCAGCAGGTTGGCGGTATCCACCAGCGTGCCTTCGGTGGCACGCCGTACGCCAGGCTTGACCTCCTGCACGAAAATGCTCAGCACGAAATAGCCCGCCACCGCCACAATCAGGAAATAGCCCAACAGCAGGCGCAGGCCAATCCTCATGGCTGGCGGCTCACGCTATAGCCTAAGCCACGATGGGTATGGATCGGGGGTTCTGCGGCATCGATCGCCCGCAGTTTGGCACGCAGCGTTTTGATATGGGTATCGACGGTACGATCCAGGCTCTCTTCCGCCTGGGCCCAAACGATGTCCATCAACTGCTGGCGGGAGAACACCCGGCCAGGCGCTTGTAACAGGGTTTTCAGCAACAAGAATTCATAGCGGGTCAGCGGCAGCGGCTGTTGGTGGTAGCAGATCGTGGCTCCCTCTTCATCCAGGCTAAAGGCACCAAAATGATAAAGGGCAGGCTGTTGCAAGCGCTGCTGCTTGTGTAAACGCCGCAGGATCGTGCGCACGCGGGCGCTGACCTCACGTGGGGAGAAGGGTTTGGCTACATAGTCATCGGCACCGATTTCCAGCCCGATCAGGCGATCGAGTTCACCGCTGCGCGCGGTAAGAAACAGGACCGGTAAATCCGCCGCCTGCGCCAGCAGCCGACGGCAAAGCTCAAAACCGTTGATATCGGGCAGGCCGACGTCGAGGATCACCAACGCCGGTAAGCCCTGTTGCAGAGCCTGCAAAGCAGGCTCGCCACGTTCAAACCAACGCACCTGAAAGCCTTCGCTCTCCAGGGTATAAATCAGCGTATCCGCAATGCTGGGCTCGTCTTCTACCAGCCAAAGCAGCGGTTTCATTATACGTCCTCATCGGTAGCGGATTGTTCAAACAACAACCGTTGACGCAGTTGGCGCCAATCCGCTTTGCTCATGGAATCCGAAGCCAACCACAGCCG